>NZ_CP123381.1:0-5267972 GCF_029866425.1 Gordonia sp. SMJS1
GTGACTTCAGACCGAGACACTTTCGGCGAGGTGTGGCAACAGGTCGTCGCCGAACTCAACGACGACGAAGCCGCACGCGACCACGAACCACTGACACGCCAGCAGAAGGCGTGGCTGTCACTGGTTCGACCCCTGACCCTCACCGAAGGCTTCGCCCTGCTGACCGTGCCGACGGCGCTGGTCCAGGAACAGATCGAACGCAATCTCCGGGAGACCATCCGCTCGGTCCTCAGCCGCCACCTCGACGAACCCGTCGATCTCGGCGTCCGTATCGCCACCCCGCGCAACGACGAGCCGGTGGCGGAAACACCGGTTCCCGACGTACGGCCCATCGCCGGAGCGGCCGCAGCAGTCGACTACACGGCCGCCCCCGTGGGCGCGGGCCGCGCGCCGTCCCACATGCCGGAGTCGACGCGCCCGTCCGGCGACTGGGCGTCGTACTTCGCCGAGCGGCCCACCTCGACGCCGCCGGCCACCGGCGCAAACCTCAACCCCAAGTACACCTTTGACACCTTCGTCATCGGCGCGTCGAACCGGTTCGCGCACGCATCGGCGGTGGCGGTCTCGGAAGCCCCCGCCCGGGCCTACAACCCACTGTTCATCTGGGGAGAGTCCGGACTCGGCAAGACGCACCTGCTGCACGCCGCGGGCCATTACGCGCAGCGCCTCTTCCCGGGCATGCGGGTCAAGTACGTGTCCACCGAGGAATTCACCAACGACTTCATCAACTCGCTCCGCGACGACCGGCGGGTGGCGTTCAAGCGCCGGTATCGCGACGTCGATGTGCTGCTGGTCGACGACATCCAGTTCCTCGTGGGCAAAGAAGGCATCCAGGAAGAGTTCTTCCACACCTTCAACACCCTGCACAACGCGAGCAAGCAGATCGTCATCTCCTCTGACCGGCCGCCGAAACAGCTTGCGACACTGGAAGATCGGCTCCGTACACGGTTCGAGTGGGGCTTGATCACCGATGTCCAGCCGCCCGATCTGGAGACCCGGATCGCGATTCTGCGCAAGAAGGCGCAGATGGACAACATCGCGGTTCCCGACGATGTACTCGAACTCATCGCGTCGAAGATCGAGCGCAACATCCGTGAACTCGAGGGTGCACTCATCCGCGTGACGGCGTTCGCGTCGCTCAACGACGCTGCTCTCGACAAGTCCCTGGCCGACGTCGTCTTGCAGGCCCTGCTGCCCAACTCGGGGACCCTGGAGGTCAGCGCGGCGAGCATCCTCGCGATCACCGCCGAGTACTTCGACATCTCTGTCGAGGAACTACGAGGTCCCGGTAAGACACGGTCGATCGCCCAGGCCCGCCAGATCTCCATGTACCTGTGTCGTGAGCTCACCGACCTCTCGCTGCCGAAGATCGGCGAGACCTTCGACCGCGATCACACGACGGTCATGTACGCCGAACGGAAGATCCGCAAGGAGATGGCCGAGCGCCGCCGGGTGTACGACCATGTCCAGGAACTCACCGCCCGCATCAAGCAGCGCGCCGTGGGCTGACACGCTCACACCTACAGCTCTCCGCACCCCCGAGGCCACGACGGCCCGGGGGTGCGGTCGTCTGAGGGTGTTCCGCCGCCCGCAGTGGCATCCGATGGCGGCCGCGATGGCCCGTCCGAATGCCAAGTCTGGTCCTTAGGTCGAGAGTCTTCGACGCCGTGGACCGCCTTCCCGCAGTAGGATTCGGCCGACATCGACGCTGCTCACGATCGATCACCAGCTGTGCACAATCCTTGGGATAACCGGGGTCGGCATGTGCATCGCCGGTGGACGCCGCGCGAACAACATGAGAACTCCACATCCCCGGACGGATCCGCTCGACGTTGCTCCACCGGTCATGCACACGTCCACACCCGCCCGGACTGGCCCGATGTCATGGTTGTCCACAGATTGCACAACTCCTATTACTGAGATGGATCCCTCTAGAAAGAGATTCTTTTGTAAGAAGGTCTGTGCACAGACCGTCGCCGATCGGGTCGCCCGCAGCCGGCTCCGACGACGGTGTGACTTGGCCCCAACCACTCCGGCTCGGGCGGCGGCGTTCTACAGTGGGATTCCCGGATGCGGGATCCCACTCCAGGCCGGCCGACCCACTGCGGCGCCGACCCGGCGATCCAGGCGGGAACGAGAACGAGAGAAGGGCAACCTCCCAGCATGAAGTTTCGTGTCGCGCGTGACGAGTTCGCTGATTCCGTCGCCTGGGTGGCCCGCAGTCTCCCGTCTCGTCCGCCCGTCCCGGTTCTCGGCTGTGTGGTGCTCAACGTCGGCGAAACGGGCCTGACCGTCTCGGGTTTCGACTACGAGGTCTCGGCCCAGGAAAATCTGGGCGCGGAGGTCGCCGAGCCCGGACAGGTCCTGGTCTCCGGCCGGCTCCTCGCCGACATCACCAAGGCCCTGCCGAACAAGCCGGTCGACGTGACCCTCGACGGTGCACGCGTCGCGATCACCTGCGGCAGCGCGAAGTTCTCGCTCCCGACTATGCCGGTCGAGGACTACCCGCAGTTGCCCGACGTGCCCTCCGTCACCGGAACGATCCCGTCGCAGCTCTTCGCCGAGGCGATCTCGCAGGTGGCCGTGGCGGCCGGCAAGGACGACACCCTGCCCATGCTCACCGGTGTCCGCGTCGAGATCGAGGGCAACTCCGTCGTCCTCGCCGCGACCGACCGTTTCCGCCTCGCGGTGCGTGAATTGCAGTGGGAGCCTTCCGATCCCGACACCAAGGGGGCCGTCCTGGTGCCCGCGAAGACGCTCTCGGAGAGCGCCAAGACCGCAGGTGCCGAGGGCACCGGCGTCGTCTCACTGGCGTTCGGTGGTGGCGCGGCCATCGGATCCGACGGCATTCTCGGCATCCTCGGCGAGACCAAGAAGACCACCACCCGCCTTCTCGACGCGGAGTTCCCGAAGTTCCGTCAGCTGCTCCCGGCCAGCCACACCGCCGTCGCCACCATCGACAGCGGCCCGCTGATCGAGGCGATCCGGCGTGTGGCCCTGGTCGCCGAGCGCGGCGCGCAGGTCCGGATGGAGTTCTCCGAGGGATCCGTGCTACTCACCGCGGGCGGCGACGAGGCCGGCAAGGCCGAGGAAGAGCTGCCCGTGTCGTTCCAGGGTGAGCCCCTCACGATCGCGTTCAACCCCGGGTACCTGCAGGACGGATTGTCGGCGATCAACGCCGACGCGGTGGACTTCGGATTCACCACCCCCAGCCGGCCTGCCGTCCTCCGCCCGGCCAGCGGAGAGGATCCGGTCGCGGACGAGTCCGGCGCCTTCGTCGCTCCCGAGAGCGCATTCAGCTACCTGTTGATGCCCGTCCGCCTCCCGGGCTGACGGCCGCCACGGCCTCACCGTCCTCAGGATCGACGCCGACTCGTGTTCGTCCGTGAGCTGCATCTGCGCGATTTCCGATCGTGGCGGTCCGTCGACCTCGATCTGGCACCCGGGCCGACGGTCTTCACTGGCCGCAACGGCTTCGGCAAGACCAATCTGCTCGAGGCGCTGTTCTATCTCTCGACGCTGCGCTCACACCGGGTGAGTTCCGATGCACCGCTCGTACACGCGGGCTCCGCGTCGGCGTCGGTCACCGCGACGGTTGAGAACGACGGCCGTGAGCTGACCGCCGAGCTGCGGATCAATGCCGAGGGCGCCAACAAGGCGACCATCAACCGGAGCCCGGCGCGGCGGCCCCGCGACCTGCTCGGCATCCTCCGTACGGTGCTGTTCGCGCCCGAGGACCTGTCCCTGGTGCGTGGTGACCCGAGCGACCGCCGACGCTTCGTCGACGAACTGGTCGCCCAGCGGGGTCCCCGTTACGCCGCCGCCCGCGCGGACTACGACCGGGTCCTGCGTCAGCGGTCGGCCTTGCTCAAGACTGCCGCCGCGGCGCTGAGACGTGGTGGGCAACAGGCAGATTCGGTGGTCAGCACACTTGATGTCTGGGATGGTCAGCTCGCGGATCTCGGCGGTCAGGTGATCGCCGCACGGTTGTCGGTGCTCGCCGAGCTCGAGCCGCACTTCACCGGCTCATACGCCTCGATCGCGCCGCATTCACGGCCGGCCGTGCTCCGGTATCGTCCCGCCGGCGGTGTCGAGATCGAGGAGCACACACCCGAGGCGATCGCCGACGTGCTGGCACTACGCCTGACGGAGTTGCGCGACAAGGAGATCGAGCGGGGCCTGTGTCTCGTCGGTCCGCATCGCGACGACATCGACATCGTGCTCGGCAGCGATATCGCGAAAGGCTTTGCCTCACACGGGGAATCCTGGTCGTTGGCACTGGCTCTGCGCCTCGGCTCCGTCGAGCTCACCCGCGCCGAAGGTGTCGAGCCGGTGATCATGCTCGATGACGTGTTCGCCGAACTCGACGCCAAGCGGCGCGCGCAACTCGTCGATTTCACCGCCGACGCCGAGCAACTCCTCATCACCGCCGCCGTCGCCGAGGACATCCCCGGGCGGATTGGTGGCCGGCGGATCGGCGTCGATGTGGTCGACGACGACGCGGGCCGGCGGTCGCACATCGTCGACGAAGCGCTCGACGATGTGACGGCAGCGGGGGAGGAAGCCCATGAGTGACGATCGACCGTCCGGGTCCCCGGATCCCGCCGACCCCGCACCACGGCCGACACCGCCCGGCGAACTCGGCGGGTACGAACGTGCCCGCAAGGCGCTCGAGGAGGCCCGGGCACAGGCCCGCGCCGCGGGTAAGTCGGTCGGCCGGGGCCGGGCGTCGCCCGTCCGTCGGGTCCCGCGCGGATCCCAGGGGCGTCGACGCTGGTCCGGCTCCGGTCCGGATCAGCGGGATCCGCAGCCCTTCGGCCGGCTGGTCGGCGGGCTGGCGAAGGATCGCGGGTGGCAGGAGAAGATCGGCGAAGGCACCCTGTTCGGGATGTGGGAACAGATCGTCGGTTCGGACATCGCGGCTCATGCGAAGCCGGTTGCGTTGCGCGACAACGTCCTCCACGTGCAGGCCGAGTCGACGGCATGGGCGACGCAACTTCGCTACATCCAATCCCAGATCCTCGCCAAGATCGCGGCCGCCATCGGCAACGGCCAGGTCACCTCGTTGCGGATCAGCGGTCCGAAGGGCCCGTCGTGGCGTAAGGGTGAACGGCATGTGCGCGGGCGCGGCCCACGCGACACCTACGGCTGACGCGCCGCTAGCAGAGTCGACCGCACTTTACTAGTTGCAGAGCCTCGTGGGCCGTTTTCCATCCCCAAGCCACGATCGAACCGGGATCGAGGCAAAAAAATCGTTCTGAGGGCCTGTTAGCGGCCCCGGATGCGCGTTCCAGGGCGAGTCAGGCAGTACACTGTGGAGAGTTGTCCCGACAGGGGTGCACAACAGCAGACAGACAGCGCCTCCAGGCTACCCGGATGTACCCACCGGGTATTCCTGTGCGCGCAACCGCCGTGTGCCCCGTCGAGAAGGATCGACGACGGATCCGGAGACCACCTGATCCGTCGATGAGCAGAACAGGAGCGGACGCACCTCGTGGCCGACACCAACGACACCGGACCGAAGAAGAACAAGAAGAAGCCGTCAGAGTATGGCGCCGATTCGATCAACATCCTCGAAGGTCTGGAAGCCGTCCGCAAACGGCCCGGCATGTACATCGGATCCACCGGTGAGCGAGGGCTGCACCACCTGATCTGGGAGGTCGTCGACAACTCGGTCGACGAGGCGATGGCCGGCTTCGCCTCGCGCGTCGACGTGACCCTCCTGGCCGACGGCGGTGTCCAGGTCGTCGACGACGGCCGCGGCATCCCGACCGGCATGCACCGCACGGGCGTGCCGACGGTCGAGGTCGTCATGACCCAGCTGCACGCCGGCGGCAAGTTCGACTCCGACGCCTATGCGGTGTCCGGTGGTCTGCACGGCGTCGGCATCTCGGTGGTCAACGCGTTGTCCACCAAGGTGGAGCTGGAGATCCAGAACGACGGATTCAACTGGGAGCAGACCTACACCTACGCGACACCCGGCGCCCTCGAGAAGGGGACCCCGACGCGCAAGACCGGCACCACGGTGCGGTTCTGGCCGGACCCCGAGATCTTCACCGAGACCACCCGATTCAACGCCGAGACCGTGGCGCGTCGTCTGCAGGAGATGGCCTTCCTGAACAAGGGGCTCACCATCACGCTGACCGATCAGCGTCCGCAGGCCATTGAGCCGCCGGGTGACGCCGACGGTGACGAGGAGAGCGGCACCACCGAGGCCGCCGAGGTGGTGAAGTCCGAGGAAGAGAAGGCCGCCGCCGCGGCCAAGCCGAAGACCCGTACCTATCACTACCCCGACGGGCTCGTCGACTACATCAAGCACCTCAACCGGACCAAGCAGTCGATCCACACCACCGTCGTCGGCTTCACCGGCCAGGGCACCGGCCACGAGGTCGAGGTCGCGATGCAGTGGAACGCAGGTTATTCCGAATCGGTCCACACCTTCGCCAACACCATCAACACCCACGAGGGTGGTACCCACGAAGAGGGTTTCCGCGCCGCGCTGACCCTCACCGTGAACAAGTACGCGGTGGACAAGAAGCTCATCAAGGACAAGAAGGAAGACCGCCTCTCGGGTGACGACATCCGCGAGGGCCTCGCCGCAGTGATCTCGGTGAAGGTCGGGGATCCGCAGTTCGAGGGCCAGACCAAGACCAAGCTGGGCAACACCGAGGTCAAGGGATTCGTCCAGCGCGTCTGCAGTGAACACCTCGGACACTGGCTGGAGGCCAACCCGGCCGAGGCGAAGACGATCATCAAGAAGATCGTCGAGTCGCAGCGGGCCCGGATGGCAGCGCGCAATGCCCGCGATTTGGTGCGCCGCAAGACCGCCACCGACATCGGTGGTCTCCCCGGCAAGCTCGCCGACTGCCGCAGCAACGATCCCGGCAAGTGCGAGGTCTACATCGTGGAGGGCGACTCGGCCGGCGGCAGCGCCAAGTCGGGCCGTGACTCGATGTACCAGGCGATCCTTCCGTTGCGCGGCAAGATCATCAACGTCGAGAAGGCGCGAATCGACCGGGTGCTCAAGAACACCGAGGTCCAGTCGATCATCACCGCCTTCGGCACGGGCATCCACGACGAGTTCGACATCAGCAAGCTCCGCTATCACAAGATCGTGCTGATGGCCGACGCCGACGTCGATGGTCAGCACATCTCGACCCTCCTGCTCACCTTGCTGTTCCGCTTCATGCGGCCGCTCATCGAGCACGGTCACGTGTTTCTCGCGATGCCGCCGCTGTACAAGCTCAAGTGGCAGAAGTCGGCTCCGGAGTTCGCCTATTCCGACCGCGAGCGGGACGGACTGCTCGAGGCCGGTCGTGCGGCGGGCAAGAAGATCAACACCGACGACGGCATCCAGCGGTACAAGGGTCTCGGTGAGATGAACGCCAAGGAACTGTGGGAGACCACGATGGACCCGGCCGTGCGTGTCCTGCGCCAGGTCACCCTCGACGACGCCGCGGCCGCCGACGAACTGTTCTCCATCCTGATGGGTGAGGACGTCGCCGCCCGACGCAGCTTCATCGCCCGCAACGCGAAAGACGTTCGCTTCCTCGATGTCTGATCGCGGGTTCCTGCGATTCCGCTCCGATCGGAGAAAGTACACACATGACTGACACCACCCTGCCGCCCGCCGGCGGTGAAGGCGATCGCATCGAGCCCGTCGATCTCGGGCAGGAGATGCAGAAGAGCTACATCGACTACGCGATGAGCGTCATCGTGGGCCGTGCGCTCCCCGAGGTCCGCGACGGTCTCAAGCCGGTGCACCGCCGCCTCCTCTACGCGTCCTTCGACGCCGGGTTCCGCCCGGACCGCAGCTACGTCAAATCGGCGAAACCCGTTGCGGAGACGATGGGTAACTACCATCCGCACGGCGACACCGCGATCTACGACGCCCTGGTGCGCCTCGCCCAGCCGTGGTCGATGCGGTACCCGCTCATCGACGGTCAGGGCAACTTCGGCTCGCGGGGCAACGACGGTGCCGCGGCGATGCGTTACACCGAGGCCCGGCTCACCCCGCTGGCCATGGAGATGCTGCGCGACATCGGCGAGGAGACAGTCGATTTCGTCCCCAACTACGACGGCAAGACGAATGAACCGACGGTCCTGCCGTCGCGTATCCCGAACCTGCTGATCAATGGTTCCGGCGGTATCGCCGTCGGTATGGCGACGAACATGCCCCCGCACAACCTCAACGAGGTTGCCGATGCGGTGTTCTGGGCGCTGGAGAACCACGACGCCGACGACGAGACCACCCTCGCCGCGTGCATGGAGTGCATCAAGGGACCCGACTTCCCCACGGCCGGACTGATCGTCGGCAGCCAGGGGATCAAGGACGCCTACACCACCGGGCGCGGCAGCATCCGGATGCGCAGTGTCGTCGACATCGAGGAGAACAAGGGATCCACCACGCTGGTGGTCACCGAGTTGCCCTACCAGGTCAACCCGGACAACCTGATCCAATCGATCGCCGAGCAGGTCAACGAAGGAAAGCTGAAGGGCATCAGCCGGATCGAGGATCAGTCCTCGGACCGCGTCGGCATGCGGATCGTGGTGACGCTGCGTCGCGACGCCGTCGCCAAGGTCGTCCTGAACAACCTGTACAAGCACAGCCAGTTGCAGACCAGCTTCGGTGCGAACATGCTGTCCATCGTCGACGGCGTGCCCCGCACGCTGCGTCTGGACCAGATGATCCGTTACTACGTGGCGCATCAGATCAACGTCATCGTGCGACGGACGCGGTACCGGTTGCGCAAGGCCGAGGAGCGCGCCCACATCCTGCGCGGTCTGGTGAAAGCCCTTGACGCGCTTGACGAAGTGATCGCGCTGATCCGCCGTTCGGCCAACACCGAGACCGCGCGTACCGGCCTGATCGACCTCCTCGACATCGACGAGATCCAAGCCGATGCCATCCTCGCGATGCAGTTGCGCCGTCTGTCGGCCCTGGAACGTCAGAAGATCGTCGACGAACTCGCCGAGATCGAACTCGAGATCGCCGATTACAAGGACATCCTCGACCGGCCCGAGCGTCAGCGCGCCATCGTGCGCGACGAGCTCAAGGAGGTCGTCGAGAAGTACGGTGACGAGCGTCGGACCAAGATCATCGCGGCCGACGGCGATGTCAGCGACGAGGATCTGATCGCTCGCGAGGACGTCGTCGTCACGATCACCGAGACCGGATACGCCAAGCGCACCAAGACCGACCTGTACCGCAGCCAGCGTCGCGGCGGCAAGGGTGTCCAGGGTGCCGGGCTCAAGCAGGACGACATCGTCAAGCACTTCTTCGTGTGCTCGACCCACGACTGGATCCTGTTCTTCACCACCAAGGGTCGCGTCTACCGCGCCAAGGCCTACGAGCTGCCCGAGGCGAACCGCACCGCCCGTGGTCAGCATGTCGCCAACCTCCTGGCCTTCCAGCCAGAGGAGCGGATCGCCCAGGTCATCCAGCTGAAGACCTACGAGGATGCGCCGTATCTGGTGCTCGCCACCCGCAACGGCCTGGTGAAGAAGTCGCGACTGGTCGACTTCGACTCCAACCGCTCCGGCGGCATCGCGGCGATCAACCTGCGTGGCGAGGACGAATTGGTCGGTGCCCAATTGTGCAGCGCCGACGACGATCTGCTCCTGGTGTCGCAGAAGGGACAGTCGATCCGGTTCCACGCCGACGACGAAGCCCTGCGGCCGATGGGCCGGCAGACCTCCGGCGTCCAGGGCATGCGGTTCAACACCGACGACACGCTGTTGTCACTGAACGTCGTCCGCGAGGGCACCTACCTGCTGGTCGCCACGTCCGGTGGATACGCCAAGCGGACCGGTATGGACGACTACCCGGTGCAGGGTCGCGGCGGCAAGGGTGTGCTGACGATCGCCCACGATCGTCGACGCGGTGAACTGATCGGCGCGCTCATCGTCGACGACGACTCCGAGCTCTACGCCATCACCTCGGGGGGCGGCGTCATCCGCACCACGGCGAAATCGGTGCGCAAGGCCGGACGCCAGACCAAGGGTGTCCGTCTGATGAACATCGACGAGGGCACCACGGTCATCGCCATCGCCCGCAACGCCGACGAGCCGGACGAGACAGAGGTCTCTTCCTAGGCGTTAGGGTGAAGGCCACTGTTGCTCGACCCGTCGCGAGTCGACGGGTCGGGAACGGTGGGTTCGGACCCGGCGCCGAGCGAGCAACGTCAGGAACGCCTGAGTGAGGGAATGTCTGTGAGCACACCGAACGAGCCGCATCAGGACCAGAACGGGCGCCCCGCCGGGGGACCGGCGGGACCCGGAACGGGGACCCCGACCGGGGGACTGGTGCCGCCGTGGCAGCGGGGGCCGGCCGACGATCCGTCAGCCGCCCCGACCGAGACGTTCAACCGCGACGCCGCCCAGCGTCCGAGCACCGGTGAGGGCCCGGCCGGCCCGCCGCTGAACAACCCGGGCGGCCCGCCGCTGAGTAACCCGGGCGGCCCGCCGCCGCGCGGCGTCGTGACGAACAGCGGCACCGCTGCCGCCAGCATGAGCGGCCAGCAGGCCCCGGTGACCAAGCTGGAGAGTCCGCGCCGATCGGGTACGGCGACGGCGACCGAGGAACCCGGCTTCGTCGAGTCACCCACCAGCACGATCGATCGCGGACACCTTCCGGAGAACGATCTGCCCGACCTCGATCAGATCCACCACACGGCGGACCTGAAGCGACCCGAGACGGCACAGGCGCCGGGATCCAAGCCCTCCGCACCGCGGTCGGCGCCTCGCCAGGTACTCGCCGCCGGGACCGCGCTGCGCGCCTCGGTGCAGGTGCGTCGGATCGACCCGTGGGCGACGTTCAAGGTCGCGGCCGTGCTGTCGGTGGTCGGGTTCTTCATCTGGATGATTTCCGTCGCCGTGCTGTACCTCATCCTCGACGGCATGGGCGTGTGGGATCAGGTGAACAACAGCTTCGGAACGCTCATGGCGGAGGAATCGGCCGCGAGTAACGACGTGATCGGGGCGGGCACCGTCTTCGGCGCCGCGGCGCTTCTGGGCGCCATCAACGCCATCCTGCTGACCGCGCTCGCGACGATCGGCAGCTACATCTACAACATCTGTGCCGACCTCGTCGGCGGCGCCGAGGTGACTCTCGCCGACCTCGATTGAGTGAGCGCCTGACCAGCCGTTTTGTTTGTTGGGGCATCGGTCGGGTAATCTCACTCCTCGGTTCAAGGGCCTATAGCTCAGGCGGTTAGAGCGCTTCGCTGATAACGAAGAGGTCGGAGGTTCAAGTCCTCCTAGGCCCACTGCGACAGATGTTTTCGGACATCGGAATCTCGCATCCCGCCGAACCGATCGGTACGGCACGGGGCCTTAGCTCAGTTGGTAGAGCGCTGCCTTTGCAAGGCAGATGTCAGGAGTTCGAATCTCCTAGGCTCCACCATTTCTCGAAGGCGACGATGCGGCTCGACAAGCCACTCGTCGCCTTCGGCGTTTCTCTCGATCGCCGACTCTCATCCCAGCCGCACAACAGGCCGGTCACCATGTGGACCGAAGAGATGCAGGATCTCGACGGGGCTGTCGCCGACCGGTCCGAACCAGTGTGGAGTCGTGGGATCGAACTGGACCGTCTCGCCGGGTTCCAGGACGTGCTCGGCGTCGGCGAGAAGTAGGCGCACTCGCCCGGCGAGCACATAGAGCCAGGCGTGCCCCTCATGGGTGACTAGGTGCGGCTCGCGTGGGCCGAGGACGTGCTTGAACGCCCGTACCCGCCCCGGGTAGCCGCTGAGTGGAACGATGACACCCCCGGACGCCACCGACCTCGGTTCGAGATGCACACGAGGATCACCCGTGGGCGGTGCGTCGACGAGTTGATCGAGCGAGACCCGATAGACCTTCGCGAGGGGGAGCAGGACGTTCGAGCGTCGGCTGCCGCTTCCCGGTCTCCACCCGGGAGAGTGCGCTGATGGACAGTCCCGACTCCTCGGCCACAGCGGTCAGCGTGAGCGCCCGCGCGAGGCGGAGCGTACGAAGCCGCGGACCGATCGCGCTGATCAGCTCGGTCAGGTCAGCTGTCATGGCGTCATCTTTGCAGATTCCGCAAAAGCTCTCGCCGGTCGCGACTGCCGTCGCAGACCATGGACTCCATGAGCATCGGGAACGACGCAGGTGGCGTTGAGGTGGACGAATCGAACGAGCATCTACGAATCCTGCTTCTCGGCGGGCGCGGTGCGGTGGGCGAAGTCGTCGCCCGGGAGCTGGTGGACGCCGGCCACGTCGTGACCGCGACGAGCCGCACGGCAACCGGTGACGCCCGGGTCGATCTATTGGGCAACCTCTCGGAGTTGTGTGGTCTCGTTGCGCGACACAACGTCGTCGTCAATGCCTCCGGGATCGAGCGCCCGGAGCTCGGCACCGCGACCGGACCGACGCCACTGGTCGACATCTCGGCGACGGGGGCCTACCTCGACGCGCTGCGGGCCGCCGCCGTGGGGCCCGTCGTCCTGGGAGCGGGGCTTGCACCGGGCCTGAGCACGATCCTGGCCGCCTCCCTCGACTCGCGCCCGGACGACGACCTCGATGTGCTCGTGATGCTCGGGGCGGGCGAGAAGCACGGCACGGCGGCGGTCGCCTGGACGGTCGGTCTGGTCGGCACCGACGTCCACCACCCGCCCGAAGGCCGCCCGGTGCGCAACCTCGGCGAGACCCGCCGCGCCACCGGACCGGACGGCCGCACGAGGCGCTATCTGCGCGCGGACTTTCCCGACCACGTCCTGCTCGGCGACAAGCCCGGGGCGATTCGCACGTATCTCACCCTCAGCTCGGCACCGATGACCGCGGCGCTGGGTCTGATCGGTCGGGTGCCGGTGTTGCGGAGCACGCTGACGTGGGCGCCTCCCCTCGGGTCGGACGCCTGGCACGTCATCGCCGAGAACCGGCGGTCCGGTGAATGTCGACACGCCTGCGGTACAGGGCAGTCCGAGGCGACAGGTCGGTTGACGGCGCTGGCTGCCATCCGCGCTGCGACAGAGCTGCGCGATTCGTCGCGGACTGCGGTGACGATGGCCGACCTCGTCTCGCTCGACGACGCGCTCGCGGTGGTGACGTAGGTCCGCTCCTACGCTGCGGCGTATTCGACGATCGACACGCCGGTGTCGAAGTCGTGTGCGCTGACGCGTCGAAACCTCCTGGGCGCGTACCGGCCGGGCGCCATCAGCGGAATGCCGCTCCCGAACATCACCGGCTGACGCTTGAGGACAAACCGGTCGATCTCGTCGGCCAGTTGAGTCGCGAGATCGCCGCCTCCGCAGAGCCAGATGTCTTTTCCCTTGCGCTGTTTGAGCTCACGCACCACCTCGACCGGGTCGCGATCCGTGAACGTCACGCCGTCCACCGGGTCGCGTCGACGATGGGTGAAGACGTACTGGTCGAGGTGGCGATACGGACTCGTCACCTCTGGCAACCCGGCGGCATAGGTACCGGCTCCCATCAGGACGGTGTCGAAAATCCCTGTGCTCTGGTCGATCCCGAGTGCGGCGGCGTAGTCCGTCGGGATGGTGTCGGCAAACCGCTCGTTGATGCCGTCCATGTGATCGCCCTCCATCAGAAAGGCGTCGAACTGGCCGTCCGGTCCGGCGATGTACCCGTCGAGACTCACGGCCACGTAGTACACGAGTTCACGCATGCTGATCCCCAATCACCTCAGATGTAGTGGTTGAGAAACTACAGCACATGTAGTGGTTGCGCTATCGTTTTCTCATGGCCCGTAACGACGACCGTCGACGCGCCCTGGCCGATGCGGGTCTAGAAGTGCTCGCCGACGCCGGCGCGCGGGGGCTCACCCACCGCGCGGTGGACCGTGCCGCCGGCGTGCCCCTCGGTACGACGACGAATTACTTCCGTTCTCGCTCAGCACTTCTCACCGGATTGGTGGAGCGCATCTACGAGCGACTGGCACCGAGTGACGAGTTCATCGCCGAGCGAGCCGGACGCACACCGACGCGGGAGCTCTTCGCCGAGTATCTCCGCAACATCGTCGAGCGTCTGATGGCAAACCGGACTGTCACCATCGCACTGATCGAACTCCGGTTGGAAGGAATTCGACGCCCCGAGGTCGCGGAGATCATCGGCGAATGGCGTCGGACCGGGTTCACCGGGGACGTGGCGTTCAACGAACAAGCCGGCCTGCCGGGGACGGCCCGGGAGATCGCCCTCTTCCACTACGCCGTCGACGGACTCCTCCTCGACCAGCTGACCGGCCCACTGCTCCCGGATGTGCCTGTCGACGACATCGTCGACGCGCTGGTCGACGGGTTGCTGCCGGGCTGAGATCACGCCGTCCGACTCCGGCTCCGGGTCGACGATGGCCGGGAATGGCACCCGCTACCGTGAACAAGTGGACCGAGACCTGCTCGACGGACGCTACGAGATCCGGGGAGTTCTCGGACGCGGTGGCATGGCGGTGGTCCACGACGGGTGGGACCGGCGACTCCACCGGTCGGTCGCCATCAAGCTACTGCGCTCAGAGCCGGAGACCCCGACGGTCGCACGTGACCGGTTCATTGCAGAGGCGCGGGCGGCCGCCGCGCTCAACCACCCCAACATCGTCGCCGTCCACGACTTCGGCGAGCACGACGGAACGCCGTACATCGTGATGGAACGGCTGAGTGGCACAACGGTCGGCGATCTCATGGCCGGCGGGCCGTTGCCGCCCCACCGCGTCGCCGCGATCCTCGAGGAACGTCCTGGCCGCCCTGTACGCCGCCCATTCCGCCGGGGTGCTGCACCGCGACATCAAACCCGCGAACTTGCTGATGTCCGGCGACCGGGTGAAGGTTGCCGATCTCGGCATCGCCAAGACGGCCGGGATGGCGCACACGGCGACGGGAGAAGTGGTCGGAACCATCTGTTACCTCAGTCCCGGTCGCGTGTTGGGCCGGGCGGCGACACCGGCCGACGATCTCTACGCGGCTGCGGTCGTCGCATATGAGGCTCTGACGGGTCGCCGAGCGTACGACCACGACAACCCTGCCGCCGTCGCGCACGCGATCCTGCACGCGCCGCCGCCGCTGCTGGCCGACATCCGGCCGGATGTCGCCCCGACACTGCGCGAGACGATCGACCGGGCCATGCGTCCGGGTGGCACCGTGCCGTTTCCGAGTGCTGCGGCGATGAGTGCGGCGCTGGCCGGGCATGGCGACCACATGGGCCCGGACGGGACGAGTCGGCTCACGGCGCCGATGCCGCCACCGTCCCCGCCAACTCGCACCGCCTCGGGGACGGCTTCGCTTCCGGAAGGGCCGAACCGCTCCCGACGTCGAACGTCGATCGCGGTGCTGGGCGGCGCCGCCGCTCTGCTGACCGCCCTTCTCGTCGCCGTCGTCGTCATCGCCACCGGATCCGACGACGACACCCCAGTTCCGGCCACCCCGACCTCCCTGCCGGCCGCCGAGTCCTCGACCACCGAATCACGGCCGACTCCACCGCCGAGCACGATCGACGCGCCCGCGCCGATCCCTCTGCCGACCGGCGCGACGGAGATCGACACCCCCCAGACCGAGGAGGGACCGGCCGGAAGCGGCGGAAACGGGCGGGGCAACAGCGGCGGTGGCAACAGCGGCGGTGGCGACGGCGGCGGTGGCAACAGCGAGAACAAGGGGAACGGGAAACCGAAGGACGACAAGAACTGACGTCGTCCGACGATGACCCTCAGTCGCTCTTCTTGTCCAGGTGCGCGTAGCGCCGGCGGAACTTCTCGACCCGGCCGGCGACGTCGGGGATCGTGTTGACCCCGGTGTAGAACGGGTGCGAGTCGCTGGTGACATCGACGGTGATGAGCGGGTACTCGTTGCCGTCGGACCAGGTGACGGTCGTCGACGATGTCGCCGTCGATCGGGTGAGGAACTCCTTGCCCGTCGATCCGTCGCGGATGACGACGGGGTGGTAATCGGGGTGGATGCCCTTCTTCATGTGGGTGCCTTCCGGTGAGATGTGGGTCGGTGCGGGTTCAGTTGTCCCGGGGATCAGCGTCGACGCCGGGGAATGCGTCCACGGTCGACTCGCCGACGTCGAGGTCATCGCACGGGTCGGCGTGGAACTGCCCGAACGGATCGTCGAAGTGCGACCAGAACTGTTGTCCGGCAGCGAATTCGACCTCGTTCAGGCAGGCGCCGCGGAGGGCCTCCTCGATCTCGGCGGGGTCGCCCTGATGGACGAGCGCGACGAGCGAGGTGTGCCGGTCGCCGAAGGTCTCGTCCCAGCGCAGTGCACCGAGAGCCCGACGCTCGTCGGGTACTTGCGCGAGTTCGTCATCGGTCATCGAGGCGAGCCAGGGACCTCCGTGCGCGACGCGCAGTCCGCCGCCGGCCGACTCGAGCCAGAGCGCCTCGTCGGGCTGGGTGGCGATCCAGAGTCGCCCGCGGGCACAGACGACCCCGTCGAGGAGGGCGTCGATCGCCTCGTGGAAGCGACCCGGGTGCAGCGGTCGATCGCTGTGGAACTCGACCCACGTGACCCCGCAGTCGGAGTCCAGTGGCGGTTCGCCCGCGAGGAGAGGGTCGTGCGGACCGTCGATGCGTCCGCGACGTGAACGGGGCGGTACCGCGGCGAGCAGTTGCTCGGCCAGGACGGGTGTGATCGGGCGCTGCGGCAACTCGAACATCATCGGGACGTTCGGCGCGAGCCGTTTGAGGACGGCGACGAGTCGCGCGGACGCCCAGGCGTCGCGGACGGTCGGGTCGCATGCTGCGACCACCAGTGCGTCGGCAAAAGCGACCTGACCGACCGCCACCTGGGCAAGGGTGCGGTCGTCGTCGAGCGCGACATGCCCACCCTCGGCGAGTGAGAGATCGCCGGCCGCCGACGTCAGCCAATCCTCCTCGGCCACACAGGCAACGGTGAGATCGACGCGGACGTCGGCGGCCGCCGGGGCGTCGTCGAACCCCGGCATGTCCGAGACGATGACGTTCTCGATCGACCAGGCGACCTGCTCGGGTTCCAGGACGGGATCGAGTGTGAGGACGATCCGGTTCACCGACGGTCGACGGTGCAGCCGCCGCAGCAGAGGGAGCAGGTCTTCGCGCAGGGTGCACGAGATGCAACCGTGGGCCAGTTCCACGATGCAGAACGTCATGGTGGCTGCGACCGTCGGGACCCCGCCAGCTGAGGGTCCGGACGACGCGGCCATCCTCGACCTGTGTGAGGTCGTGGTGGACCTGGACGCTGCCGACGCCGCCGCACTCCAACGCGTCGCCCACCCGGTGGATCGACGACGCGTCGAGCCCGGTGACCAGCACGACCGGGGTCCGTTGGTCGCCCGGGGCGTCCTGCGGGTGGTTCGCGGATTGATCGTCGAGCACGACTCCACTCCGTTCTATTGAGAATGATTTCCATTTGTGCTTCGACGACGGTACCGTGGCCGCACAGTTAATGCCAATCATTGTCGATAAGAACAGGAGGCAGCATGTCCAAGAGGTGCCAGGTCACCGGTCGGGTACCCGGCTTCGGCAAGCAGGTGTCGCATTCGCACAAGCGGACGTCGCGCCGGTGGGACCCGAACATCCAGCGCCGTCGCTACTACGTGCCCAGCGAGGGGCGGTACGTGACGCTGCGCGTCAGCGCCAAGGGGATCTCGACGATCGACAAGCACGGCATCGAGTCGGTGCTGCGCAAGATCCGTGCCCGGGGGGAGAAGGTCTGATGGCGCGCAACGAGATCCGGCCCATCGTCAAACTGCGTTCCACCGCCGGGACCGGATACACCTATGTGACCCGGAAGAACCGCCGCAACGATCCCGACCGGATGGTGCTGCGCAAGTACGACCCCATCGCCCGCGCCCACGTCGACTTCCGAGAGGACCGCTGATGGCCAAGAAGTCCAAGATCGTCCGCAACGAACAGCGCCGCGAGGTCGTCGCGCGGTATGCCGACCTCCGCGCCGAACTGAAGCGCGCGAGCGTCGCAGCCAGTTCGACGTCCGAGGAGCGTTCGGAAGCGCTACGACGCCTACAACGGCTGCCGCGCAACGCAAGTCCGACTCGGCTGCGCAACCGGGATGCCGTCGACGGCCGGCCCCGCGGGTACATCGGCAAGGCGGGCCTGTCGCGCGTGCGGTTCCGCGAACTCGCGCACCGCGGCGAACTACCCGGAATCCAGAAGTCCAGCTGGTGATCCGGACCCACGAGAACGAGGAACAGTGATGGCCAACAGAAGACAACGTCAGCGCGAGGAAGTGCCGGCGAAGCGCAAGCGGAACCTTCTCATCGCACAGGGCGTGCGGGTCGACGGGCGGAATCCCGTGGACTACAAGGATGTCGCATTGCTGCGGCAGTTCTTGTCCGACAAGGGCAGAATCCGCAGCCGACGCCTCACGGGGCTGAGCCCGCAGGAGCAGCGCCAGGTCGCCACCGCGATCCGCAACGCGCGAGAGATGGCGTTGCTGCCGTACGACTCTCGGCATTGACAATTGCGCTCGGAGGTGCGAGCGGAGCGCCCCTCACCGCTCGCTGATCCGAGAGAACTACTCACCCACTGGTCCCTGAGGTGCGAGGAGCGCAAGCGACGAGCCACGAAGGGCCTGGTGAGACGCCTTGCGAGACCCTTCGTGGCTCGCTTCGCTCGCACCTCAGGGAGCAGGGGTGTGCTCCTCGCACCTCAGGGAGCAGGGGTGTGCTCCTCGCACCTGAGGGAGCAGAGGGTGTGCTCCTCGAACCTCGAGGGGCAAGAGGTGCTACTTGGAACCCTGCGGCACGTTCTCGAGGCGATCCAGCAGGGTGCGTGCCAAGGATTCCGACGACGCGGGATTCTGGCCGGTCAGCAGGTTGCCGTCGGTCTCGATGTGGACCGTCCACGGTTCGGCGAGGGTGACCTTGAACCCCGCCTGGGTGAGCCGATCCTGGAGGAGCCAGGGAGCCTTGTCGGCGAGCCCGGCCTGTTCCTCCTCGGCGTTGCTGAAGCCGGTCACCGTGCGGCCGGCGAACGCGTTGACGCCGTCGGAGTTGTTCGCCGCCAACAGGATCGCCGGACCGTGACAGACGATTCCGAGCGGCAGTTGCGCCTCGTCGGCCGCTATCAGCAGAGCTCCCGCGTCCGCGTCGACGGCCAGGTCCTCCATGGGTCCGTGGCCTCCCGGGACGAACACGGCGTCGTAGTCGGCGATGCGAACGTCGGTGAGCGCGATCGGCTTCTGCAGCTCCGGAGCGGTCTCCACGACATGGCGGATTTCCGCGGCGCGCTCAGGTGTGCCGATGCTCTCGACCGCGAGGCTCGTCTCGTCGACCGGTGGCTTCGCGCCGTTCGGAGTGGCTACGGTCACCTTGTAGCCGGCCGCGCGGAACACTTCCAGCGGCGCGACGGCCTCCTCGGCCCAGAACCCGGTCTTGTGGCTCGAGCCGTCATTCAGCGTCCAGCTGCCGGCGCCGGTCATGATGAAGAGGATGTTGCGTGTCATCTGAACCTCCTGTGTCCAGGTAGACGGTGTCGGTCTCCGACCGCCAACGTAGAGAACAACCGCGGTCTCGGCCACGGCCCAGGTCAGGGCGGGGGAGACGGGTCAGGTCACGTCAAACCGGTGAGTTCCGCCGATCGCAGCCACAACCCGTCGATCAGCTTCTGGTCATGGGCCTGACGGTTCTCCCGACCATTGGCCTTGTGGCGATCGAAGTACACGCCGTTGACCGTCGGGTCGGCGCCGCGCTCGGCCAGGGCGATGAGCGGGGCAGCTCCCTGCTCGGGGGTGATGGTCACCAGGCGCGTCAGCGGAGACCGGTAGGCGAGCCCGACGAAGCGCGAGTCGCGGCCGAAGCTCGTTGCCGCCGGTCCGGGATGCACTGCGGCGGAATAGATCTTGTCACCGGTCCAGCGCTGCGCGATCCCGCGTGTGAACATGATGTTCATCAATTTGGCCGTACCGTAGGGCCGCATCGCGAGGGTCCGGCGCTTCTCGAAATCCAGGTCGTCGAGGTCGACCTTCCCGAAGAGGTTGCCGACGCTGGACGTGTTCAGGACGAGCGATTGTGGGGCCGCGGCCAACCGGTCCCGCACCAGGTGGGTCAGCAGGAACGGTGCGAGATGGTTGATCTGGAAGTTGGGTTCGTGCCCGTCGGACGTGCGGTGCGACGCGTCGAACGTCCCGCCCGCGTTGTTCATCAGGACGTCGATGGTCCCGACGGCGGAATTGATCTCGGCGGCTAGATCCCGCACCTCCGAGAGCGCGGAGAAGTCGGCGGTGAACTGCCGCGCACCGGTCTCGGCGGCGATCGGCGCGAGCTTCTTCGCCGAGCGTCCGACGAGGACGAGATCGGTGTCGGGTCCGGCCAGGGATCGCGCGGCGATCGCGCCGATCCCGTCGCTGGCGCCGGTGAGGACGATGGTGCGTTTCTGTCCGGACGGGGTGTCACTGGCCATCGGTCGTGCCCTCCGATCCGCCGACCGCGTGACCCTCGTCAGTGTGGTCGGCCGGTGGCTGCGCTCCGTCGTAAGACGCCTTGTCTTCCCGGATTCGGTCGGTCTCGCCGATCTCCGTGTCCCCTGCGGTGGGCAGTGCCGAGGCCGGCCCGCCATTCTCGTCGGGGTCGGTCCGCATGTCGGGGTCGGCCTTCACTTCATCGTCGGTCGTGGTCCAGGTGGGCTTCTCGTTGTCCGGCATCTCTCCACCTTGCCCCAAGACGCAGGATTTCACACCGCCCTTGACTTCAACTGAACTTGAGGTTGTGTGCTCGTCGTCGTGACCACACTCGACCCGGCGAGCCGGCGTATCGGCCTCATCCTCGTCGTCCCGACCCTCATGGCGATGCTCGACGTGACGGTCGTGACCGTCGCGCTGCCGCAACTGACCACCGAATTCGACGCGCCGCTGTCCAGCGTGCAGTGGGTGACCACCGCGTATGCACTGGCCCTTGTCGCGGTCATGCCGCTGTCGGCCTACGCCAGCAACCGCTTCGGCGGCCGACGGGTCTACTGCGCCGCCCTCCTGGTCTTCGTTCTCGGTTCGCTCCTCACCGCCCTGTCCTGGAACATCGGCAGTCTCATCGTCTTTCGTGCACTCCAGGGGCTCGGTGGTGGGATGCTGCAACCCGTCGGCATGGCCATTGCGCTGCAGACCGTGCCGGAGGCGCTGCGCGGTCGGATGATGGCCATCCTGGGACTACCCACCCTCGTCGGTCCCGTGCTCGGTCCGGTGCTGGGCGGCGTACTCGTCGACCACGGCAGCTGGCGTGTCGTCTTCGCGGTGAACGTACCCCTCGGCCTGATCGCGGCGGTCCTGGCGTGGCGGTTCTTCCCCCGAACCGCCACGCGCGGCATGCCGCGAATCGACCTGCGAGCCGTGGCGGCGCTGTCACCGGGCGGGGCGTTCCTGGTTCTCGGCCTGGCCCGCGCCGGGGACACCGGGTCGCTGCTCGCGGCATCGATACTTGTCCCGGTCGGTATCGGCCTGGTCCTGCTGCGCTACTTCGTCCGACGATCGCTGCGCAGCCGCACGCCCGTCCTGGATCTCCGGTTGCTGGCGCACGCGCGTCTGCGCGGTGGCGTCGTGGTGATGATCTTCTTCGCCGGGGCGTACTTCGGATCGATGACGATCCTGCCCATCTACGTCCAGTCGGTCCGATCCGATTCGGCCACGACCGCCGGCATGCTGTTCGTCCTCCCCGCGCTCCTGAGCGGCATCACTCTCCAGATCGCCACGCGGGTCGCCGATTTCGTGGACCCGCGACGGGTTGCGATCTGCGGCATCGTGCTGTCGACGACGGCGATGATCCTGATGGCCACGCTGCTCGACGAGTCGCTGCCATACCCGGTCGTCGTCGCGATCCTCGCTCTCATGGGGATCGGAGTCGGCGCGACGATGCTGCCCACCATGACGGCCGCCACCCGCGACCTCGAGGGCGCAGACACCCCCGGCGGCACGACCATCCTCACGACCTCGAACCAGTTCGCCGTCGCGCTGGCGTCGGCCGCGATTACGGCCACCATTGCGGCCCTGATGAATTCGCGCAGCCCGGCGGTCGACGGTCGGGGAGTGGCGGGTGCGATGTCGTTGAGTCCCGCCGAACGCATCGACGCTGCGCCCGAGTTGGCCTCGGCGATCGCCGACACGTACCTCCTCACGGCAGGTCTCCTCGTGTGTGCCCTCCTCGCGACCGTGTTCGTGATGCCGGCGCGGCGGACCCTTCGAGACGCTCGCAAGCTCGCTCCTCAGGGGGCGGGGTGATGTGCTCGCACGCTCGCTCCTAGTAATAGCTGGAAGGGCTGGTAACTGGGACATCCTCCTGATGTGGTCATAAGGGGCTTGGTTATCCCAACCACAAAAGGAGGATGTCAATGTCTAAGGCTAGTCGTTTGAGTCGTGGAGACAAGCGTCGCAACGATCGGTTGAGCAAGTTCCGGGGCATCGTGCGCCGTGACTACGCGGTCGCAGCGATTGATCTGGCGTCGAAAAAGCAAGTTGTCGCTGTGGTCGATCACGACTCCCGCATCGTGGCGCGCAGAACTTTTCACTGCGCGCCACCGCAGTTGGCCACCGCGATCGAGTGGAGCCGTACCGCCGCTACCGCTGCCGGGTTTGCCGGCATCGTCATCGCGTGTGAACCGACCGGGCATCGCTGGAAAACGGTCCGAGACCTGACCGCGGCGGTCGGGGTGCAGATGGTGTGTGTGCAGCCGATCGCGGTGGCACGGGCCCGAGAGACCGAAGACTTCACCCACGACAAATCCGATGACAAAGACGCCCTGCTGATCGCACGGCTGACCACCCAACTTCATATCTATCTGCCCGAACACGCCGACGAGCAATGGACCCGGCTACGTCACCTCGGCGTACGCCGATCCCAGCAACTCACCCGCCGTGGTGCGGCGCAGCAACAAGCCCGCGACCTCCTCGAAGGCGCCTGGCCCCACGCCCTTGACTGCGCCGGGCAACCGTTCAAATCGGTGACCTGGCTGGCCGCGATGGCCGTCATCGGTTGCACCCCGGAAACGTTGACCGCCCAGGGCAGCCGGGAACAGGCGGTGGCG
Source organism: Gordonia sp. SMJS1 (assembly GCF_029866425.1). Lineage (NCBI taxonomy): Bacteria > Bacillati > Actinomycetota > Actinomycetes > Mycobacteriales > Gordoniaceae > Gordonia > Gordonia sp. SMJS1. The sequence goes on from NZ_CP123381.1 coordinate 22,971, forward strand.
TGGCTCCGCGAACACGTACGCGCCGAACTGCCCTGCTGGGGTGGGCGTCGGGTCACTACCCGCATCCTGGTCGCGATCGTCGATGCCGCTTTCGCCGTCCAGACCGAGACCACGATCACCGCCGAGGCCGGTGCGCTGGAACGGGCCCGCTACGCCTTGGCCGACTTTCACCACGCCCGCACCGCCTGCGAGCAGGTCGAGGCGGCCATGATCGAGGTCCTCACCGGGCTGGGCCTGCACGAACTCGCCGGATCCATTCCCGGAGTATCGGCGGTCTCGGTGGCGGCGATCCTCGCCGAAACCGGTGACCTGACCCGCTTCGACTCGGCGCGGGCGGTAGTCAAACATGCCGGACTATGCCCCCGGGAGAACTCCTCCGGCGCCTACCGCGGCGCCACCCGCATCAGCGGTCGTGGCCGGCCGCTGTTGCGGGTCGCCGCCTGGCGAGCGGCGTTCGCGGCGTTGACCCACAACGAGGTATACGCCGCCCGCTATCGGCACCTGACCAGCCGAGAAGCAAACCGCCTCAACCCCAACCAGGCCCGGGTAGCGATCGCCGCGGCTCTGTTGCGGCAGCTATACGTCGTCATCACCACCGCCACGCCGTGGAACCCTGACATCGCTGCCGGCCGTACCCGACCCGTAGAAAGGACCGCCGCCTGACCCCTAAACCCCTTCCGGCCGGGACAAGCTCGCTGCTCCTTGGGCACATAAGCCCGACCCTGAGCCTGAGCAGTCCCACCCCGGCGCGAACCAAGCTCGAATGAAGGCTGTTGGGTACCAACCCGTTTGACCGCTAGGTAGAGCCCGCGCCAGGCAACGACCCCGGCCATCCAAAACCCCACCATCATCCATCCCGCAGCCACCACCGGCCGCCGGGCCACACCCCCACGCCCACACCCATCACAGGACCCTGTTGACACAAACCCTCATAGGCTGCTCAGGGGGCGGGGTGAGGTGCTTGCACGCTCGCTCCTCAGGGGACGGGGTGAGGTGCTCGGAAGCTCGCTCCTCAGGAAGCGGATGGGCGACTCACCGCTCGTCAGTCCGGCTCAGGCGATGAACAGAATCCACCCGTAGACGAGCAGCCCGAAGACGAAGACCCCGGCGTAGGCCCAGCCGACCCAGATGGCGGCGGTGGCGAAGGGGAGACCCGCCTCGCGACGCTGCCGGATCTGGGTGCGCGCACGGTATCCGAGGACCAGTCCCACGATGAAGGTGATCCCGAGGATCGACAACGCCAAGGCCCACAACGCCATCCGATTGACGCGCGGACCGGCACCGGACTGGGGAGCCACGCTGTCCTCCGAACTTCTGGCGGGTTCGACTGCTGAATAGGCCTGGGTCGCCGGGGAGGCAGGGCCCGAGGTCTCGGTGTCCAGGCGGTCGGCGGCGGCAGGTGCGCCGGCCGCGCCGGGACCGTCCACGACGCGGGTATCAGGAGACGGATCGCCGGACAGACCGACTGCCAGTCCGCCCGCACCCACCACCTGTGTCGTGTGATCGTCCCGGTCGGAATCCCGACCGGAGGAGTCCGGTCGTCCGCCCGGCGCTGCACCCGGCCGGGGTCCGGCGAAGGGTGGACGGGAGCCATCTGTGGGCCTATTGCCTTGCGGCGGAGTGCCTTTGGCGAACGGCGCTCCTCCCGGGCCCGACCGTTGACCGGGTGGGGGTCGGCGTCCGGGCGGACCGGATGGCATCGGCGGTCGCGGACCCGGCCCGGGCGGATTGCCGCCTGGGCGCTGCACGGTTGGGTTGGCGCCCGCCACCGGCGCGGCCGGCGCGGGCCCGGGGCCATTCTGCCGCGGACGCGGCGCACCGGGCGGATGCGGTCCCCCGGAGGGACCAGAACGTCCCGAACGAGTCACTGCGCGGCGGGGCCGGTCGCCGGCCCGGCGGGGGCCCGGGTCTGGTGGGTGGTCGACCCCCGGGCGGCGGCGTGAAGTCACCGCGGGGCGCCGGCCGGCCGTCGGAACGGTCGGGAGCGTCGGCTCGCTGCGACGAGGTCGGCGAGCCCGCAGGTCGTGCGGGGGACCGTTCCCACGGCGCCGGGTTGCTCGTCGGTGCGGAGCTCTCGGGCGCCGACCAGGACTCGCGGGTCCGGTCGTCTGCGCCGCCGGACCCCGGCGGCGGGTTCGGGGAGCGCTCGTCGTCTGAGGTCACGAGACCAAATTACCCGTGCGTGGCGAGCGGCCCGGTGTCGCGTCGGCCGCGGCGGGTCACGAAGCCTGCGTCTCGGTGCTCTCGGCGAGCGCCTCGCGGACCTCCTCGATCCGCGGGACGGTCGGGGACACCGGGGCCACCACGCGTCGGGCGCGGCGCAGCGAGCCGGCGACGACGGCGGCGGTGACGGACGCGGCGACCACACCCAGCGCGGTCAAGAGGTAGTTCTTGGACATGGGCTCAAGAGTGCCAGCCGGTGTGCGGCGCTGCCACCCCGCCCGGTGCATCTGCGCACCTCGGGGCCATGTCCCGACCAGCGGATCCGGGTGAGTGGTTGGATGGAGGGATGACTACACCGAAAAGCTCCGCAGTCATCCACACCAATCGCGGCGACATCAAGGTCGACCTGTTCCCGAACCATGCACCCAAGACGGTCGAGAACTTCGTCGGGCTGGCCGACGGCAGCAAGGAGTACAGCAAGCCCAACGCGTCCGGCGGCAACTCCGGCCCGTTCTTCGACGGCTCGGTCTTCCACCGCGTCATCTCCGGTTTCATGATCCAGGGCGGCGACCCGACCGGAACCGGCATGGGCGGCCCCGGCTACCAGTTCGGCGACGAGTTCCACCCGGAGCTGCAGTTCGACCGTCCGTACCTGCTCGCGATGGCCAATGCCGGCCCAGGTACCAACGGCTCGCAGTTCTTCATCACCGTCGGCCCGACCCCGCACCTCAACCGTCGCCACACCATCTTCGGTGAGGTCACCGATCCGGCTTCGCAGCAGGTCGTCGACGCGATCGCCACAACGTCGACCGACCGCAGCGACCGCCCGCTCGACGAGGTCGTCATCGAGAAGATCGAGGTCAACTGACCTCTCCGGAGCACACCGCCCCGCAGCGGGCGGTGTGTTACCGGCATCCCGACCGTCCCACCGGCTTGTCCTGCAGCCGGTGCGGACGGCCGGCGTGTCCCGAGTGCCTGCGTCCGGCATCGGTCGGCCAGCACTGTCTCGAATGCCTCCGCAACGACGGCGTGCAACGGTCGCCGTCGCTCGGCGGCCCACGCCGCGGTGTCCCCGTGATGGCGCGCACCCGCACGGCCCCGACGCAGCCCTACGCCACCTACGCGCTGATCGCGGTCAACCTGCTGATCTTTGCCCTGTGTGTACTCCAGGCCGGCGTGGGCGATCCCGGCGGTGCGGCGATCTTCGGCGCCGGCGACCTCCTCAAGAGCGACGTCGCGACCGGCGAGTACTGGCGACTCCTCACCGCGGGCTTCCTGCATTTCAGCCTCATGCACGTGGCCGTGAACATGCTGTCGCTCTACATCCTCGGCCGCGATCTCGAACTCGCCCTCGGTATCGGCCGATACCTGGCCGTCTACCTGATCGCACTGCTCGGCGGCAGCGCTGCCGTCATGCTCTTCGAGGACGACCGCGCCCTGACCGCCGGAGCCTCCGGAGCCATCTACGGACTCATGGGCGCGATGCTCGTGATCATCCTCAAGGCCCGCGTGTCCCCTGTCCCGGTTCTGCTCATCATCGGCTTCAACGTGGTGCTGTCGTTCTCACTGCCCGGCATCTCGGTCCTCGGGCATCTCGGCGGGCTCGCCTTCGGAGCGGCCGCCACCGCGGCGATCGTGTACCTCCCCGACGCCGTGCTGCCCGCGGGTCGTCGGACTCCCCAGGCCGCGAGTCGCGTCGGCTGGATCGCGCTCGCCGCACTGTTCCTCGTGGCGCTGGGGCTGGGCATCGGCGCGGGCGTCGCGTACGACGGGCTCGTCTACATCCGCTGAGCTGCGGCGCGACCTACCCCTCGTCGACGACGAAGCCGGCGTCGCGCAGCGCGTCGACCACGGTCGGCAGGTCGGTCCCGAGGTCCCAGCGGCTGAAGACCACGAGTCGGGTGTCGTCGCGAGGGCCGACGCCGCGGTCGTGCGCGGTCGTGCCGGCTGCGTCGTCGTCGAGAACGTCGATCTCCAACTGTCCGACCCGCCGGCCGACCCGACGGATCGACAGCGTCCGAATCCGTTCGATGCGTTCTGGGGGGTACGTCCGTTGGCCTCGCAAGGTCCCGAGGACCAGAGCGGGGGTCAGCCCCGATGTGATGGCCAGTCGGGGACGCACCAGCAGGGTGTAGGCGCCGAGCACGAGAAGGAGAATCCCGGCGACGCCCATCAGGACCATGCCGGCCGGATCGGCAGCGGCGACGACCGCCGCCACCACCAACGCGACGCCGCCGAGGCAGCCGGCCAGACCGGCGCCGACGGGGGTCGCCCACGCATGTGTGTAAGAGACCTCGGAGTTATCCACAGGAGTTACTCACAATGGGGATGACTTACACACATGTGATTTCCACAGTGTGGATAACTTACACGCGTGTGTTTCAGCAGCTCAGCGCATTCGACACGCGAACGACCGCCGGCGTCTACCGCCAACGCATCGTCATCAACAGGCCCGCCACCATCAGCGAGAAACCGATCAGGAAGTTCCACGAGTTGAGTTCGGCCATCCAGTGCAGGACCTGGCCCTCGCCGCCGTACGCGGTGGGCGTGGCGGCCAGGTAGTAGACGACGAGCCAGGCGAGACCCAGCACCATCAGGCCGAGCATGACGCCTACATAGATGGTGCTCGAAGGGCCGGCCTTGACCTTGACCGGCGTCCGGCTGGCCGGGTTGATGGTGTAATCGGTCTTCTTCCGGACTTTTGACTTCGGCATGACTTCCTCCGTTGTGCGGCACCGTCGGGGCGGTCGTACGCGGGCGGGAGAAGGTGAGCTCGTCCCCGCCACTGGCAAACACTCGAGATCTACGGTATCTCACCAGGTCGCCGACGCCGACCACCCGCTTCGGCGGTAGCCTTTCTCGCGTGAGTCGCATTCTGGTGGTCGACAACTACGACAGCTTCGTCTACAACCTGGTCCAGTACTTGGGCCAGCTGGGCGTCGAGGCCGTCGTGTGGCGCAACGACGACCCGCAACTCTCCCCGGCCGATCCCGACCATCTGCGCGAGGCCGTTGCCGGATTCGACGGCGTCCTCCTCAGCCCCGGTCCCGGCACGCCCCAGCGGGCCGGGGCGACGATGCCGATGGTCCGTGTCGCCGCCGAACGGGAACTGCCACTGCTGGGTGTGTGCCTGGGACATCAGGCGATCGGTGCGGCGTTCGGCGGCACCGTCGACCGCGCACCCGAACTCCTGCACGGCAAGACCTCACTGGTCTTCCACGACGACGCGGGCGTGCTCGAAGGACTGCCGGATCCGTTCACCGCCACGCGCTATCACTCGCTGACGGTGCTGCCCGAGACGATCCCTGATGAACTCGTCGTCACCGGACGCACCGAGTCGGGCATCGTGATGGCGATGGCCCACCGTGAACTGCCCATCCACGGCGTGCAGTTCCACCCGGAGAGCGTCCTGACCCAGGGCGGTCACCGGATGCTCGCCAACTGGCTCAAGACATGCGGGATCGAGATCGACGAGACCCGCGTGGCCGCCCTCGAAGCCGAGATGGCGACCGCGGTCGGCTGACTTCGGTGGCGAGGTCACCGAAGTGGTTTCGACTCGGCTCCTCGCTCCGCTCGGTGCCGGCTCAACCAGCGGAGACTCGGCTCCTCGACCTCGACGCGCTCCGTCGTCGCTTGCTCGGCCCGGCGGCTCCGCTCGGTGCCGGCTCAACCAGCAGAGACGATCAGTTGGGCAGCAGGCTCGCCTGGCCGACGATGATCGTGATCGAACCGCTCTTGCGGGCCTGGGACCCGGGATTCGGCTCCTGGCCGACGACGCGACCGTCGTCGGGGCTGCCGAGCGGCACGTTGCGGGTCTGCCGCGTCAGCGTCGACCGCTCCCAGCCGGCCCGCTCGAGATCGGCCTGGGCCTCGGCGGGCGTCTTGCCCCGGAGGTTCGGGACGGTGAAGAGGTTGCCCCGCGACACGCTGATCTGCACGGTGCTGCCCTGCTCGGCGGTCGACCCGGGACCCGGTGAGGTGCTGATGACCTCTCCGGCCGGACGCTCGGAGTCGGCCGCGACCACGACGACCATCATCCCGAGCTCTTCCAGCACGGCTCGTGCCTGACTCTCGGACATGCCGACGACATCGCGGACCGTGACCTCGCGCGGGCCGTTGCCCACATTGACGACGACCGCACCGTTGACCGGGACCTCGGCGCCGACGGCCGGTGCCGTCGAGACCACCTTGTCCTTCATCTCGGTCGTCGAATCCACGCGGTCGGTTCGCACGTTGGTGAACCCGAGCACCTTGAGCTGATCCAACGCCTCGGCCGGCGTCTTTCCCACGAGATCCGACGGCAATCGAACACGCTGAGGACCCGTCGAGACATAGAGCGCGACCTCGGATCCCTCGACCGCCATCACGCCCTCACCCGGGGTCGACCGCGTGGCGAGACCGACACCGACGTCGAGGCTCGGTTCCTCCAGCACGCGGACCTCGAAGCCGGCCCGTTCCAGCGAGGCCTGCGCGTCGTCGGAGCTGAGTCCGGAGACCGCCGGCACCGACACCTCCGCCGCCGAGCCCGAACCCCACGGCGACCACAGGAAGAGACCTCCGACGAGCACCACGACGGCGAGCAGCGCGCCGGCCATGAGGAGCCGTGACCGGCGTCGGGGTGTCTCCTCGGTGTCCTCGTCACGGCGGTGGTTTCCGCCGTTGCCGTTCGAGGTGCGGCCCGCGATCGGCCGACGCGGACCGGTCGTCTCCGTCCGGGTGGGCCGGCGCGGTCCGGTGTCGATGAACTCGGTGCGTTCCTCGTCCGAGAGCAGCATCGGCGCCGACGGTTTGCCACCGGCGAGCACCCGGATCAGATCGGCGCGCAGGTCGGCCGCTGATTGATACCGGTTGTCCTTGTTCTTGCTCATCGCCTTGAGGACGACGGAATCGAGTTCGCGCGGGATCTCCGGCCGGACGTGCGACGGCCACGGCGGGTCCTCGTGCACGTGCTGGTGTGCGACGGCCACCGGCGAGTCCCCGGTGAACGGCGGCTCACCGGTGAGCAGCTCGAAGAGCACGCACCCCATCGAGTAGATGTCGCTGCGCGGGTCGACCTTGATGCCACGGGCCTGTTCGGGCGACAGGTACTGCGCCGTACCCATGACCGCGGACGTTTGGGTCATCGTCGACGTCGAGTCGCTCATCGCGCGGGCGATGCCGAAGTCCATGACCTTGACGGCGCCGGACTTGTCGATCATCACGTTCGCCGGCTTCATGTCACGGTGGACGATGCCGTTGCGGTGCGAGAAGTCCATCGCCGCGGCGACATCGGCCATCCACGTCATCGCCTGCCGCGGCGAGATCGGACCGTTGGCGCGCAACACATCCCGCAGGGTGTCACCGTCGACGTACTCCATCACGATGAACGGCAACGGGCCGTCCTCGGTCTCGGCCTCGCCGGTGTCGAAGACCTGCACGATCGTGGGGTGGTTCAGCTTCGCGGCGTTCTGGGCCTCGCGGCGGAACCGGAGATAGAACGACGGGTCACGGGCGAGGTCGGCACGCAGCACCTTCACCGCGACGTTGCGGTGCAGCAGCAGGTCGCGCGCATAGTGCACCTCGGACATGCCACCGAAACCCAGCGTTTCGCCGAGTTCGTAGCGGTCGGAGAGGTGGTGTGGTGTCGACATCGGCCTCGGTGGTTCGCCCCTCAGGATCTCTGGTCAGAACGGGTCAATCGGAAACTATCGGCTCATACCCACGGCTCGCACTCGGTGACCCATCAGCACAGCGGTGAGAACGGTACGCCGGGGAAACACGGGGTTCCGGTGGCGGCACCGGGGTCCGGCGGCGGCTCGGAGGTGTCGGTCTGCTGACGCGGCGTGGTCGTCTCCGTCGACGTCTCTTCGCTGGTCGTCTCTTCGCTGGTGGTCGTACGGGTCGTACGTCGAGTCGTGGTCGGCTCGTCGGGCTCCTCGGTCGGTTCCACCGCGGTCGTGGTCTCGACGACCGTCGTCGACGGCGGCGGCGGTGTCGCCGCGTCCCCGTTCCCGCTGTTCACCAGGTAGAACCCGATGAGCCCGATGGCACCGACGAGAAGGGCGGCCGCGATGCCGGCCAGGACCTTCTGACCGGTGGTCCAGCTGTTGTCCGGCGGCGGTGGCGCCACCGCGGTCCGCGACGTCGGCCGAGGAGTCACCGGCCGCGAGGCCGCACCCGTCGGGGTGGCCCCACGAGCGACTGCGGCGCCGAGCGCGGCGGCTCCGGCTGCGCCTGCCGCGGCACCGGCGATCGCGCCCGGCCGCGGCGGGCGACGCCCGGCACGCACGGCGGCGACCGCGTCGGCGAACTCGCCACCGTTGGCGTAACGCTGCCGCGGATCCTTGGCCATCGTGATCTCGATGAGCTCGCGGACCCCGGACGGCAGGTTCGTCGGCAGGGGTGGCGGTGCTTCCCGGATGTGCTTCATCGCGACGGTGATCGCACCGTCGCCGAGGAACGGACGACGCCCGGTGAGGGCCTCGTAGCCGACGACACCGAGCGAGTAGACATCCGACGCCGCGGTCGCCTCGTCGCCGGTGGCCTGCTCCGGGGAGATGTACTGCGCGGTACCCATGACCATCCCGGTCTTGGTGACCGGGGCGGAGTCGACGGCCTTGGCGATGCCGAAGTCGGTGATCTTCACCTGGCCGACGGGGGTGATCAGGATGTTGCCGGGTTTGACGTCGCGGTGGACGAGTCCCTGGCTGTGCGCGGCCTGCAGGGCGCGGCCGGTCTGCTCGAGCATGTCGAGCGTGTTGGTCAGCGACAACCGCCCGAGGCGGGAGATCACCGAGTTCAGGGGCTCACCGTCGACGAGTTCCATCACCAGGTACGCGAGCGGGTCGCCGCCGTTGTAATCCGGGGTCTCGCCGTAGTCGAAGACGTTCGCGATCCCGGGGTTGTTCAGCTTCGCGGTGGTCTGGGCCTCCGCGCGGAACCGCGCGATGAACTCCGGATCGCTGGTGTACTCGGCCTTGAGGACCTTCACCGCGACGCGACGATTCAGGCGCGTGTCGAGCGCCTCCCACACCTGGCCCATGCCGCCCGTGGCGATCAGGCGGATGAGTCGATACCGGTCGCCGATGGTGGTGCCGCTCTGCAGGCTCATCGACTGCCACCTCCCACCAGTGAGTTGATCACTTCTCGTCCGATCGGCGCCGCGACGGTCCCTCCGACCGAGTCCGCGCCGAATTGTCCATTCTCCACCACGACGGCCACCGCGATCTGTGCGTTCGACGACGGTCCGAAGGCGATGTACCACGAGAACGGGGTGTCCGTGCTCGATCCGCTCTCCGCCGTACCGGTCTTCGACGCGATCGACACCGGGCCGCCCGCGCCGGCCGTCGACCGCTCCGACTCGATCATCATCAACGTCAGCTCGGCGGCCTGCTCGGGCGTGATCGGCTTGTTGGCCGTCGTCGGCGGTGTGGTCTGCAGGGTCCGCAGGTCCGCCGCCTGCAACTTGTCGACCAGGTACGGCTGCATGCGCACACCTCCGTTGGCCACCGTCGCGGCGATCATCGCGTTCTGTAGCGGGGTGAGCCGGACGTCACGCTGGCCGATGGACGCCTGCGCGAGGACGTCGAGGGACGGGATCTGCCCGACCGTCGAGTCGACGACGGGCATCGGGATGTCGGGGCCGGGCTGGTCGAGGCCGAACAGGCTCGCGGTCTCGGTGAACTTGGGGATCGCGTCGGACATCTTCTCGGTCACCAGTTCGGCGAAGGCGGTGTTGCACGAGTACTTGAACGCCGTCTCGAGCGACACGGTTCCGCCCGACGACCCGGGGCAGGTCTCGCCGCCGTAGTTCGGGAGGGAGACGTCGGTGCCCGGCAACGGGAAGGTCGGAGCTGCGGTGAGGCGGATGCCCGGGGTGATGTTGTCGCGCAGGGCCGCGGCCGAGGTGACGACCTTGAAGGTCGAGCCGGGCGGGTAGAGCTGGCTGATCGCGCGGTTGAGCATCGGCTGCGCGGTGTCGCCGGGCCGGTTCCACGCCTCCCAGCTGCTCTCGCGGACCTCCTGGTCGTGGCTCGCGAGCCGGTTGGGGTCATAGCTCGGCGTCGAGACCATCGCCAGGATCTTGCCGGTGTTCGGCTGCAGCGCCACGACGGCCCCGCGGCACGGACCGTCGCACGGCCCGTTGAGCATGGCCTGGTACGCGGCCTGCTGCACCTTGGGGTTGATCGTCGTGACGACGTTGCCGCCGCGCGGGTCGCGCCCGGAGAACATGTCCATGAACCGCTGACCGAAGAGCCGGTCGTCGGAGCCGTTGAGAATGCTGTTCTCGTAGTGCTCGATCTGGCTCGCGAGGTACTGGAACGAGTAGAAACCGGTGACCGGGGCGAACGCCTCGGCGCCCTCCCGCGGGTACTGGCGCAGGAACTTCAGGCGGCTCTCGATCGGCACCGACAACGCGATCACCGTGCCGTCGGCGGTCGTGATCAGGCCGCGCTGCCGGGAGTACTCGTCGAGCAGCACCCGATTGTTGCGGGTGTCGGTCTTGAGGGCGTCGGCCTTGAACACCTGCACGTAGGTGGCGTTGGCGAGCAGGGCGATGATCATCACGATCACCGCCATCGACACATTGCGGATGGGCTTGTTCATCGGCGCTTCACCACCTGCGTCGGCAGTGCCTCGACGGGCTTGGGCGCGGGCCGCTTCTTCCCGGGATCGGGCTCCCGCGCGGCGTTCGAGATCCGGATGAGCAACGCGACCAGGATGTAGTTGGCCAGCAGCGACGATCCGCCGTAGGACAGGAACGGCGTCGTGAGACCCGTCAGCGGGATCAACTTGGTGACGCCGCCGACGACGACGAAGATCTGCATCGCGATGGTGAATGCCAGACCGGTCGCCAGGAGTTTGCCGAAGCTGTCGCGGACGGCGATGCCGGTCCGCAGCCCGCGGTGGATGAAGATCATGTACAGCAGCAGGATCGCGGTGAGGCCGGCCAGGCCGAGTTCCTCGCCGATGGTCGAGATGATGAAGTCGGTGTTGGCGAACGGCACGATGTTGGGCCGGCCCGAACCGAGTCCGGTGCCGAACAGTCCGCCCGTGGCCAGACCGAACAGGCTCTGCCCGATCTGGTAGCCCGAGCCGTCGAAGTCCTCGAAGGGGTTCAGCCACACCGAGACCCGGGTCTGCAGGTGCGAGAAGATCGACCACGCGAAGACCGCGCCGATCGCGAAGAGCCCGATGCCCAGCACCAGCCACTCGACACGCGAGGTGGCCACGTAGAGCATCGTCAGGATGGTCGCGAAGATCAGCAGCGACGTACCCAGGTCTTTCTGGACCACCATGACGGCGATGGCGATGGCCCAGGCAGCCAGCAGCGGACCGAGGTCACGGGCGCGCGGGAGGTCGACACCGAGCACGTGCGGACCGGCGGTGATGAACAGATCACGCTTGGAGACCAGCACCGCGGCCGCGAAGATGATGATCAGGATCTTGGAGAACTCACTGGGCTGGATCGAGAAGAACGGCGTGATGATCCAGTTCTTCGATCCGTTGATCTCCGAGAACGCGCTGGGCAGGATCGCCGGGATGATCAAGAAGACCAGTCCGCCGAGGCCGAGCGTGTAGGCGTACCGCGAGAGCGTGCGGTGGTCGCGGATCAGGATGAGCACCGCGGAGAACGCCACGATGCCGAGCACTGCCCACAGCAACTGCTGATCGGCGTTGCGGGTCGCCTCGGTGGCGTTCACCGACTCCCCGGTGTTGCCCGTGCCGAGGTCGAGACGATGGATCAGGACCAGGCCGAGACCGTTCAGGACGGCCACGACGGGCAGCATGATCGGATCGGCGTGGGGTGCGTAGCGGCGAACCACCAGATGGGCGACCCCGAACAGTGCGGTGTACGCGGCGACGTACTTGAGGATGTCCCAGGTCAGGTTCTGGCCCTGGGCGGCTTGGACGATGAGCAGCGCCACCGTCACCAGGCCGATGGCGAATCCCAGGAGCAGCAGTTCGGCGTTGCGGCCGGTGCTCGTGGCGGGATGGCGTGGCGGGGCGTGCGGGGCGGGCGCGGCTTGAGTCATCTCACCTGCTGCCGGCAGCTCGTGACGGCGTCCTGGTCAGGTGCGGGCGTGTCGGCCGGCCCGGCGTTGCCGGTGGACGGTGCCACCGATTCGGTGGCGCCCTGCTGCGGGATGCCCGGTGCCGGCGCCGCGGTGGCGCGGGGTGCCGGGGCGGACGGATCGGTGCTCGGCGTCGACTCCGACGGTGCCGGTGCCGGGGGAGTCGGCGCGGGGGAGGGCGACGAGGGTGCGTTGTCGCAGCGGAAGGTGAGCTCGTCGGTGACGACGCCTTGGATCTGTTCTTCGCTCTTGTTCCGGATCATCACGTTCTTGACCGACTGGGCAGGTCCCGACACCAGGTCGTCGACGTTGAGCGGGAACTCGCAGGAGGCGTCGTAGGAGATGAACGTGTAGCTCGGTTCCGCCTGGTCGAGATCTTCGACGCAGACGCGCTGCACCGGGTTGCTCATCGACAGGAAGAAGACCTTCTCCGGTGAACCCTGGTAGATGAGCACATCGCCGGTGTCGTCGGCGGCCACGTAGTAGTTGCTGCGCACGATGGCGCGGACGACGAAGATGCCGACGACGAGCGCGGCGATCACGGCCAGCGCGACTCCGGCGACGATCCAGCGGCGGTACTTGCTCTTCTGCTTGGCGGGGGGCTCGTCCTCGGTCAGCACCGTCGGACGCTGCGGTTCGGCAGGCGGCGGGCGTAGTGCCGCGGCGCGTCCCGCGGCGGTGGCGGGATCGGGGGTGTAGATCTCCTCGTTGCCGCCGGCCGCCCCGCCGACGATCGGTCGCGAGTCGCCGTACTGGGTGTCGACGACGTCGGCGAGGACGACGGTCACGTTGTCGGGGCCGCCCCCGCGCAGTGCGAGCTCGATGAGGCGGTCCGCGCACTCCTTGGGGTCAGCGATGGAGCCGAGGGTCTCGGCGATGGTGTCCTCGGTCACGACGTCCGACAGGCCGTCGCTGCAGAGCATGTACCGGTCACCCGCGCGCGCTTCCCGCATGGTGAGGGTCGGCTCGACCTCGGTGCCGGTCAGCGCGCGCATGATCAGCGAACGCTGCGGGTGGGTGTGTGCTTGTTCGGCGGTGATCCGACCTTCGTCGACGAGGGTCTGGACGAACGTGTCGTCGCGGGTGATCTGGGTCAGGGCACCGTCGCGATACATGTAGCCGCGAGAATCGCCGATGTGGCACAACCCGATTCGGCTACCGGCGAAGAGGATCGCGGTGAGCGTGGTGCCCATGCCGTCGAGTTCGGGTGACTCCTGCACCTGCGCGGCGATCGCCTCGTTGCCGGCTCGGGTGGCGCTGTCGAGCTGGGTGAGCAGGTCGCCGCCGGGCTCGTCGTCGTCGAGCGTGCTCAGCGCGCGGATGACCAGTTGGCTGGCGACTTCGCCGGCCGCGTGGCCGCCCATGCCGTCGGCGAGTGCGAGCAGGCGCGGACCCGCGTAGAAGGAGTCCTCGTTGTTGGACCGAACGAGACCGCGGTCGCTGCGCGCGATGTAGCGCAACACAAGTGTCACGGGCGCAACTCGATCACGGTCTTGCCGATGCGGATCGGCGTGTTCAGCGGCACCTTGACCGCGGTTGTCACCTTGGAACGATCGAGGTAGGTGCCGTTGGTGGAGCCGAGGTCTTCGACGTACCAGTCGTCGCCGCGTCGCGAGAGCCGCGCGTGCCGTTCGGAGGCGTAGTCGTCGGTGAGCACGAGCGTCGAGTCGTCCGCGCGTCCGAGCAGGACCGGTTGCTGGCCGAGGCTGATCCGTGTGTTCGCCAGTGCACCGTGGGTCACCACGAGGTAGCGGGCCGCGCCGCGGACGCCACCACCGCGGCGTCGTTTCTCCGAGCCGCCCGAGTACCGGGGCATACGCAGACCGCCGGCCGACGCGATGTCGGCGCGCAGGGTGCGGATCACGGCGAAGACGAACAACCAGAGCAACAACAGGAACCCGATGCGGGTCAGTTGCAGCACCAAGCCCTGCATGTCGTGTTCACCTCCAGCGCGTTCCGTCTCGGTCGGGTCGTACCCGCGGCAGCAGTCGTCGGACCGCCGATCGAAAGGAGCGGACCCGACTGCATCTTATGGGCAGATCCGCCGAACCCGGTCATTCGGATATGACAGTTCAGTATCAACCGGCCGGAGTGGTCTCTGGCCGGTGTCGACTGCCGCGCGCCCGCGGTGGGCGTGCGCTCGGCGTATGCGGGTCTACTGGAACCGGACGGTGATGTCGGAGTGTCCGACGCGGATGCGGTCGCCGTCGGCGAGTTCCCAGGTGTTCACCTGGAGATCGTTGACGGTGGTGCCGTTGGTCGAGTTGAGGTCGGTGAGCATGGCGGTCGCACCGTCCCAGCGGATCTCCACGTGACGGCGCGAGACGCCGGTGTCGGGCAGACGAAACTGTGCGTCCTGTCCGCGGCCGATCACATTGGATCCCTCGTGCAGCTGGAAGGTGCGGTTGCTGCCGTCTTCGAGCAGCAGCGTGATCGACGACGGGGCGTACCCGGCTGCCGGCCGGCCCGCGCCGTAACCCTGGTCGTAGCCGCCCTGGTAGTCGTATCCGGCGGGCTGCTGACCATAGGCCTGCTGGCCGTAGCCCTGCTGCTCATAGCCCTGCTGGCCGTAACCCTGGTCGTAGGCGGGCTGCTGGCCGTAGCCCTGCTGGTCGTAACCCTGCTGTCCGTAGCCGGGCTGTTGACCGTAACCCTGGTCGTAGCCTTGCTGGCCGTAACCCTGCTGCTCATAGCCCTGCTGGCCGTACCCGGGCTGCTGGCCATAGGCCTGCTGGTCGTAGCCCTGCTGGCTGTAACCCTGCTGTCCGTAGCCGGGCTGCTGGCCGTAACCCTGGTCGTAGCCTTGCTGGCCGTAACCCTGCTGGTCGTATCCCTGGTCGTAACCGGGCTGCTGACCGTACTGGTCGTAGCCCTGCTGGCCGTAACCCTGGTCGCCCTGCTGTCCCGATCCCTGGCCGTACTGGTCGTACGCGGGATCGGCGCCCCTGCGCTGGTCGTATCCGGGATTCTGAGTCATCTTGGGGGCTCCTTGGTCGGGGGCGTCGGTAGGTGGGGGAACAGGGGCCGGGCGTCCGACCGGCGGGCCGGGGACCGGTGCACCGTGCGGTTGTTCCGAACGTGCTGCCACCGGGCGGGGCCGCGCGTCCGGGTTGACCGTGCCGCGTGCGCGGAAGATCCCCGTGTGCAAGGACGGCGATTGCTCGAACTCTACGACGACCTTGCCGTAGGTCTGCCACCCGTTGTCCTTGATGAAGTTTTCCAAATGCTTCGAGAAAGTCTTGCGGTTCAGCTCGTATTCCGCAGCGATGTGCTGATGATCGGTGGGACTGAACAGCAGCGTGTAGCTGTTGGCCGCAAGGACCGTACCGTCACCGAGGTTCTCGAGCGACTCCTCGGCTTCTCGCTGTAGCCCGTTCTCGATCTCCTGCGGGGCCACCTGACCACCGAAGACACGGGCAAAACCGTCGTCAACTGCACCTTCGAGCTTGCGTTCCAGTCGTTGCAGGATCCCCACCGAGACCTCCTTTCGCGGCAATAGAGCGTGTCGCCGTGCATCTGGCCTTGGTTGATGATAGCGACATCAACGGCCAACTGTGCCACCAAGGCAACTGGTGCACCGTCTGCAACACCTGTCCCATTGGTGTGTATTCGGCATCTGACGTAACCCGACGTAGTGCGCAAATGCAACGTCGGAGATCGAGTTTTGTTTCGGTGGCGGCGTGCTGCTATCGTCGTCCAGTCGCCGGACACACCCAGTTCGACGACATGCCCACCGGAACTCCGGTGGCCACGGGCGAGTGGCGGAATGGCAGACGCGCTGGCTTCAGGTGCCAGTGTCCTTCGGGACGTGGGGGTTCAAGTCCCCCTTCGCCCACCATGAGCGGACAAGGTCAGGTTGCACACGGCAGCCTGACTTTTCTCGTTTCCGGAGCCTTCAGATGGGTACCGTCCTGTCGTTCACAGATCCTGCGTCGACTGCGTGAGACCGGTTGACCGACAGGATGCGATCACACGGCCCAGGAGGTGCTCGGTGTCCGACGACCGCGATCGCGACCCCGATGGCCGCGCGCGCCAGGCCCGGCCGCGCGACGAGTTGGGCCGGCCGTTGCCGTATGGCGCGCAGGGCGTCGAGCCGGTGTCCGAGGAACCGTTGCCGCCTGATGAGACGATCGCGCTCGCGTGGCAGTTGCTCGAAGAGGGGCGGCCGTTCTCGGCGCACGAGGTGTTCGAGACACGGTGGAAGTCGTGTCCGCCCGAGGAGCGGCCGCTGTGGCAGGGACTCGCGCAACTCTGCGTCGGGCTGACGCACCACCGTCGGGGTAACGCCGTCGGTGCCCGCCGTCTGTACGACCGGGCGGCTGCGCGGTTGGAGGAATACGAGCAGTCTCATGGTCTGACGTACGGGATGGATCTCGCGGCCATCCGCGACCGTGCGTTCGCGGAGATCAACTCCGACCCCGCCTGAATCGGGTCACACCGTTCGATACCGCAGCAGCGAGACGCCCAGCTCGAAACTCTTGGTGTCGACGAGCCGCAGTGTCGGGATCTCCAGGCCGTCCGGGAACAGACGCCGTCCCGTGCCCTGGACGGTCGGGTAGACGAACAACCGGTATTCGTCGACGAGACCGGCTTCGATCAGCGTGTGGCAGAGGCTGATGCTGCCGGTCACGACGATGTCCTTGCCGTCGGCCTTCTTCAGCGCGGTCACCTCGTCGACGAGATCGCCGGACAGCACGGTCGAGTTCTGCCACTCCGGGTCGGTCATCGTGCTTGACACCACGTACTTGGCGACGGTGTTGAGATAGTCGGTGACGCCGGTGGCGTCGTCGGTCTGGTGCGGCCAGAAGCCGCGGAAGTCCTCGAAGGTCTGCCGGCCGACGAGCAGCGCGTCGGCCTCGGCGTCCTGCCGGTGCGACTCGGCCATGAGGTCCGGTGCCTCGACGGTCGGGTCGAACCAGTTGGTCAACATCTCGATCGAACCGTCGAGCGTCATGTTCTGGGTGATCGCCAGCGTGCGCATGCTTCTCCCGGGGGTCGTTGACGTGGTCTCCCAGATATCGACCGGCGGGCCGGTCGATAGTCATCGGACGGTCAGTGAGATGGGTGCAAGCTGCTCGTGACGACGCGCTGGACCAGCTCGCCGTCGTCGACTCCTGGGACGGCCAGGCCAAGCGCCCCTGTCGAGGAGAGCATCGCGATCCCGTGTACGCCGACCCACAGTTCCGCGGCGCGCAACTCGAGGTCTTGGTCTGCGCCACTCTCCTCGATCAACGACGCCAGCCATGTGAACAGCGGCCGCGACGTGGTGCGGAGGTCCGAGCCGCCACCCTCGAGTAGATCGTGCCGAAAGATCAACGCGAACATGGCGGGTCGGCGACGGGCGAACGCGACGTACGCGAGTGCGACTGGCAGGACGCTTCCGGGAACCCCGCCGGCCGCACGCAGCAGTTCCGACGACAGGTCCTCGAGACCTTCACTCGCGATGGCGGCCAGGAGCGAGCGATGCGTCGGAAACCATCTGCGGGGCGCTCCGTGGGAGACGCCGGCGCGGCGCGCGATCTCGCGCAACCCGACATCGGGTGAACCGGTCTCCTCTAACAACTCGACGCCGGCACGAACCAACCTGGCCCTGGTTTTCGCTGACTCCACGTAGACAGTGTCACCCATCTTCCGGTAGACACTGTCTATGCGCGTGAGAATCAAGCTGGCATACGCCCTGTGTCGGTACCTCCTCGTCGGTCCGGCCCTCGTCCTGTGGGCGCAACCCTGGATCGTGGGCCGAGATCATCTCCCCGCAAGCGGACCGGTGATCTTGGCTGCCAATCACCTCTCGGTGCTCGATTCCTTCTACTTGGCTCTCGCCGCGCGTCGCCCGGTGACGTTTCTCGCCAAAAGCGACTACTTCGAACGGCGCGGCCCAGTCGGTCGCCTGCAACGCTGGTTCTTTCTCACCCTGGGGCAGATTCCGGTCGATCGGCGCGGAGGCCCGGGAGCGTCTTCGGCGCTCCGGCAAGCCGTGAACATCCTGGATGAGGGTGGGATCTGGGGAATCCATCCCGAAGGGACGCGCTCGCCGGACGGTCGTATGTACCGGGGACGTACTGGCGCCGTTCGCGTGGCGCTGCGCACCGGCGCGCCGCTCGTACCGGTGGCGATTTCCGGGACCGGTCGTTTTGCTGCTCCTTCAGGAAGACGACGCCGGGTCACGATCGAGTTCCTACCCGCGTTGGACCTGAGGTGTGGTGACGACGCAGCAGAAGCCTTTATCCGTCAGGCGACCGACGAGTTGATGGCAACCATCTGTCAGCGATCCGGTCAGATCTACATCGACGAATACGCGCGGCGATGGACTCGCGACGAGCGGAGTCCAGACGCAGCGTGAGCCAACGGGCGGCCTTGGGACCTCTCTGGCGCCACAGTTACCGCGGCGTCAGCTCCACGATGGCGAGCGGGCGCGTCGTCTTCTTCTGATAGCCGGCGTAGCGACCCTTGTTGACTTCGTCGACGAGAACGAAGCGTCGGGCGTACTCCGGGTCGTCGGGGTAGGTCGCCTTCGCGATGACCTGAATCCGACGACGACCCACCTGGACTTCGACGTTGGGGTGCGCCTTGAGGTTGGCGAGCCACCCCGGTGGTCGCGGCGATCCGCCGTTCGACGCGACCACCAGGTAGGCCTCACCGTCGCGCGCATAGGTGAGCGCGTTGCACCTGGCCTCGCCGGTCCGGCGGCCGATCGTGCGCAGCAGCAGCGTGGGATTGCCCATCAGCAACCGATGGCCGACGAGTCCGCCGGAATGCTCGTAGAGCCATTGGTGGGTCTGCAGTGCTCGGATGAACAGCGACGTCATGGGTTCACTATCTCGGATGTCGAGCCCCAGAGGGGACCCTTCGAGGCTCGTCGCTTGCGCTCCTCGCACCTCAGGGAGCATAGGGCTCGTCGACCTCGACGCGCTCCTTCGTCGCTTGCTCGGCCCGGCGGCTTGCGCTCCTCGCGCCGCGGTAACTGCGGCCCGCCGGCCGTAGTCAGGCCACCGGCCGCCGGGCCACACACCCACACCCACGCCCACACCCATCACAGGACCCCCTTGACACAAACCCTCATAGGCTGCTCAGGGAGCAGAAGTAGACGCGCCCTCCGGAAGCTCCGGGCGCTCCTCAGCTCAGGGAGCAGGGGGCAGGTCGTTCTCTCGGATCAGGGAGCAGAGGGGCTGTCGCCGCTCGCCACCCGCTTTGCGAAGCCGGCCAGGTGGCTCCGCAATGCCTGAATGCGCTGTTGCCGAACGGTTTCGATGTCGTCGGTGGCGAAGATGGCCGACGGCTTGGCGCGGACGTTCGCCGAACACTCGAAGTTCGAGCAGATCAACGTCCCGACCGTGTTGCCCTTGCGTCCCGCGGCGCCGGCGAGTTTCGCACTGAAGAAGGCGACCTCGTTGGGTAGATGCACGTCCTCGCAGAACGAGCACAGCGGACGGTTGCGCGGCTGTCGGCCACCGAGTCGGAGCATGATTCCGACGACATCGTCGTCGGTCGGGATGACCACGTATCCGACCATCGGTAGTTTCGGGTCGCGCCAGCCGACGAAATCGAGTCGCTCCCAGTCGAAGTCGTCGAAGTCGGGTGGAAGGGTCACGCTCTTGCGTTCGCGCAGCGAGGCGTTGACGAACGACGAACGGATCTGGGTTTCGGTCAAAGAATGCATGAGTGGATACACCTCAGGTGTCGGAGGAGGAAGAAGAGTGCACGATTCGACCGGCGCGGTCCACCACTGCGGGGACGCGCGCCGATCGGAGCGGGCTACTCAACCGTCGGCGCGCACGACGCCGACGACCTCCTCACGCCCGGAGGGCGACACACTGACAGACACGAGCACCGATGGTGAACCGCCGAACCTTCGCTGTCAACTCGATTACGGCGACCGCGCGCTCACAAGATCCGTCCCCGCCCGATCCAAACGGCTGAGCGGGAACGGATCTCGTGACGACGACTATCAGGCAGCGAGGAGGCCTGCGATCCGCACCACCCGCTGCGCCATGTGTTCGAGCGCGGCCTTTGTCGCGTTGTCGAGCTCGTTCTTGTTCTCCGGACCCGTGACATGGGAGACGCCGTACGGGTTGCCGTCGGCGAACTTCAGTCCGTCGGTGTACCCGGGCGGGACGAGGATGCCGCCGAAGTGCATCAGCGATGTGTAGAGACCGGCGAGGGTGGTCTCTTGCCCGCCGTGGGCGGTGTTGCTGGAGGTGTAGGCGGCGTAGGCCTTGTCGGCCAGCTTGCCCTCGGCCCACAGTCCCCCGAGGGAGTCGATGTAAGTCTGGAACGGCGACGCAGTGCTGCCGAACCGCGTCGGGCTCCCGAAGATGACGCCGTCCGCCCAGACGATGTCGTCGCCGGTCGCGGCGGGTAGGTCCTTGGTGGCCTCGTAGTTGGCCGACCAGGCCGGGTTCTCGGCGAACGTCTGCGGGTCCCGGGTTTCGGCGATGTGGCGGACTCGGACCTCGGCACCGGCGTATTCAGCGGCATCCGACAGCACCCGTGCCATCGCAGTGCCGTGTCCGGTGGCCGAGTAGTAGATGATCGCCAGCTTGGTCATGTGTACTCCCGTCTCGGTGATTGGCATGTGCCACCGACGGGTACCCACGAACCGTGAGTCGACACCCACGCGCATACCGGGTACTCGTCGTGGACGGGATTCGTAGCCCCGTCCCGAACGGATAGTTGCGCGATGCTCTTCATCGGCACCTCCGGCTGGCAGTATCGGGACTGGCGTGGCGCGTTCTACCCCGAGAAGCTCCCGCAACGGTTGTGGTTGGACTACTACGCGCAGCGGTTCCCGACCGCCGAGGTCAACAACACCTTTTATCGGCTGCCCGAGAAGAAGGCGTTCGAGAACTGGGCCGAGACCGTCCCCGCCGACTTCCGGATGGCGGCGAAGATGAGCAGGTACCTGACGCACATCAAGCGGTTGAAAGAGCCGGCCGAGCCGGTCCAGCGCTTCCTTGATCGCTCGGCGGGTCTCGACGGACGGTTGGGACCGGTGCTGCTGCAGCTGCCACCCAACCTCCGCGCCGCACCCGACGCGCTGGACGAGACGCTTTCCTTGTTCCCGAAGACGGTCCAGGTCGCCGTCGAACCCCGGCACGAGTCCTGGTGGGCCGACGAGGTCAGGTCGGTCCTCGAACGGCACAATGCGACGCTCTGCTGGGCCGACCGCAAGAACCGAATACTCAATCCGCTTTGGCGCACAGGCGATTTCGGCTATCTACGGTTGCACGACGGAACGGCGCGACGGCCGATGAGTTACGGAACCCGAGCGATCGACAGCTGGTTGCGCCGTCTGACCGACACGTACGACGACTCCTGCGATGTCTACGTCTACTTCAACAACGACCCAGGGTGCGCCGCGATCGACAACGCGGTCACCATGATTCGTCGCGCGCAGCGGATGGGGCTCGCCGTCAAGACTGTTGAGGCCTGAACCGGCGACTTCGGAGACGGTCGTCCGGCTCGGCGTGGGTCCGTCGTTCGACGGAATCCGAGCAGAGCTTCCGGCGACGCGTGGCGACGCGCCCCGCGCTCTGTACGGTGCGAGCATATCGGTCCTCCTGATGCTGCTCGTCCTGATCGCGCTGCTGGGCGTTCTCGGCGCCGGAATCGCCGGGATCGTCGTGCTCGTATCGCGCAACTCGAAGAGATCGACGGGCGGCGGAGTGCAGGGAGTCGTGGGTGGCTGGTACCCGGACCCGCAGGACCCGGTCGTCGATCGGTATTACGACGGCCAGACCTGGACCGTTCACACCCGGCCACGTATCACCGCCGACGAGTAAGCGGCTCGCCGAGCTGCGTGACCGGCATCACGACTCTTAATTGGGATCCTGAGTGCCAATTTATGGTCTACTTACGGCATGCAGCTGACACGCTTCACCGACATCGGCCTCCGGGTCGTGATGCGGCTGGCGGTCGTGGGTCAACATGATTCTGTCGCAACATCTCTCACCACCAAGGATCTCGCCCGGGAACTCGCTGTCCCGTATACGCATGTCGCCAAGGTCGTCGGCAGGTTGTCCGAGATGGGCGTCGTACATGCCCGACGCGGTCGGACGGGCGGGCTGACGATCACCGAACTCGGCCGGGAGGCCCGTGTCGGGTGGCTGGCGCGTTCGCTCGAGGGCGACGGCGAGGTCGTGGAATGCGAAGGGTCGCAACCCTGCCCGCTGCGCCATGCATGCCGGCTCCGGGGATCCCTCGCCCGCGCGGCCGCGGCCTTTTACGAGAGCCTCGATTCCGAGACGGTCGCCGATCTCGCCCGCGAGCCGACGACTGCGGTGTTGTTGTCGCTGACGCCGCGGCCTGTCCGCGATGAGTCGTCCGCGACGCCGGCTCGACGCCTCGGCTCCTGACCTACTCGGATCGCCTCGATCCGCCCCAGATTTGCTGCGCACCAACCGATGAGCAGATGAACAAAGGAGTTCTCATGCTGTCTGACACTCAACGCGCGACGATCGCCGCCACGCTGCCCGCCGTCGAAGGATCGCTCGCGGAGATCACCCCGCGCTTCTACCAGGGACTCTTCGCGGCGCACCCGGACCTGCTCGACAATCTGTTCAACCGCACTCACCAGAAGTCGGGCGAGCAGCCGCAGGCCCTCGCCGGTTCGATCGCCGCGTTCGCGCGTCTCCAGCTCGAACCAGACATCCGTCGCCAGCGCTTCATCCTCGATCGCATCGCTCACAAGCATGCGTCGCTGGGGGTGACGGCCGAGCAGTATGCCGTTGTGCACGAACACCTTTTCGCGGCGATCGTCGAGGTGCTCGGTGCCGCGGTCACCCCCGAGGTCGCCGACGCCTGGGACCAGCTCTACTGGGACATGGCCGACCTGCTCATCGCGTCCGAGGCGCAGCTGTATGCCGACGCCCAGGTCGATCCCGGGCAGGTCTGGCGAGAGGTGCGAGTGACCGAGCGCGAGCAGGTCTCGCCCGACACGATCGCCCTGACTGTGTCGGCGATCGACGGAAAATTGCCGGGATTCCGCCCCGGGCAGTACATCTCGGTGCAGGTACCGCTCCTCGACGGTGCTCGCCAGATCCGTCAGTACAGTCTCACCGGTTCACCGGCCGAGTCGCGATGGCGGTTCAGTGTCAAACTCGCCGGCGAGGTGTCGGCGCATCTGCACGAGCAGATCTTCGAGGGTGATCTCCTCGATGTCAGCACGCCGTTCGGTGACCTCGTGCTGCCCGACGACGACGCGCCGCTTCTGCTCGCCTCGGCCGGGATCGGCTGCACACCGGTCATCGGCTTGCTCACCGCACTGTCTGAGGTGCGCGACACCCGGCCGGTGACGGTGCTCCATGCCGACCGTTCGCGGGATCGTCAACCGCACCGCGGAATGCTGGCCGCGCTGGTCGATTCACTGCCGTCGGGCCGCTTGATCCAGTGGTACGAGAGCGCGTCGCCTCACGTGGTGTCGGGCACGATCCGGGTCGGACAGATGACGCTCGACGACGTCGACATCGCTCGCGACTCGCACGTCATGCTGTGCGGACCGACCGGATTCCTCTCGACGATGCGCGAGGCATTCCTCGACCACGAGGTGGACGAGGGCCGGATCCACTACGAGACCTTCGGTCCAGAACTGCTGCGCACCGGCACCCGATGAGCACCGCGGCCGCGGTCGTCATCGCGCTGACCTTCGTCTGGCTCGGCATGGTGTTCGCCATCTCGTTCATCGAGGCACCCCTCAAGTTCCGCGCACCCGGGGTGACCCTGCCAATCGGACTCGGCATCGGCCGATTGGTGTTCCGCGCACTGAATGCGGCCGAGATCGTCTGGGCGCTCGGCATTCTGATGGCAATCGTACTGGGCTCGTGGTCGGGTCTTGCCGAGCCGATCGCGGCCGGCGTGGCGATCGCCGCCCTCGCCATCCAGGTGGCGGCCGTACGGCCCGCCCTGACCAAGCGATCCGACGCGGTACTCGCCGGGCACGAGGGACCTCGTAGTCACGCCCACTTCGTGTACGTCGGCTTCGAAGTCGTGAAGGTCGTCGCACTCGTCTGGCTCGGCGTCGCCGTGCTGATCGCGGCGACCTGACCGGTGGCCGCGGGGTGGTGGTCGGCCGGCGCCCACCGAGGAGCGAGCTTGCGAGCGTCGTTCTCTGTTCACTGAATCGAACGAACCACAGCAGGGCGGGCCCGCGACCGGCAGACTTCAACTCGACCGATGGACTTCGATCGAGGTCTAGAGGTCGAGTTGAAGTCTGTCGGTCACGGAATGGGGCATCGGGGCGGGTCTTCTGTGGACTACGAAAGAACACTCGTGAGCGTCCGCATTCTCCGTCCCTGAGGCGCGAGCGAAGCGAGCCACAGACGGGCGTTGCAAGGTGTCTCACCGCGCCCTTCGTGGCTCGTCGCTTGCGCTCCTCGCACCTCAGGGACCAGTAGGTATGTGGGACCTTCGGATTAGGGGGCAGGGAGTGGCGCTTCGCAAGCTCCGGGATTGTCGTACCCACGGCATAGCGTGTAGCCGGGAATCACGCCGACGAGGGGACTTCGATGCCGAGCAGGATCGCCGCACTGAGAAACCACGACGCCGCCACACTCACCGGTTACCTCGAGGTGTGTGACGACCAATGGGGGCACTGGCAGAGCAGGGCCAACGGGGCCCGGCTGGCGGGCGCCGATCCTCGGACCATCCGGTTCTACGACGATGAGGCCGCTTACTGGAGTCGCTTCGCCGAGATGCTCCGCGTCGCGATCGTCGAGGTCGAGGCGTCGAATGGTCGTGCCACGGGACGACGAACGGCGTGACGCGCCTACGTTGGCGGGCCCGCTGCCAGACGAAGCCCACACCTGACAGACCGAGTCGCTGCCAGACGTTGTCCAGGTCTGTTGGCGCGAGGTGAGGCGGTCGGCCGCCAGCCGACGCACCGAAAACCGTTGCCGCAGCACGGTCTTTACGTCCTCGATCTGGTAAGTTGGGTCACACCCTCCCACGATCGGAAGATGTTGTGACGGAAGCGAATAAGTCGGCCCGGCGACCGGCGTACCAGGTCGTGGCCGATGCGCTCCGGGTGCGCATCCTGGCGGGAGAACTGACCCCCGGTACGCGGTTGCCACCCGACACCGAGTTGCGGGCCGAGTTCGGCGTGGGACAGAGCACCGTCCGCGAGGCCATCCGCTCGCTCGCCAGCGAGAACCTGGTCCACACCACGCGCGGCGTCACCGGCGGGACGTTCGTCGCCACCCCCGACATCGGCCAGCTGAGCGCTCACCTCGAAGCCGGGGTCACCCTGCTCGCGGCGGCCGAGGGGGTCACCGTCGACCAACTGATGGAGGTCCGGCAGCTCACCGAGGTGCCCGCCGCGGGAGTCGCGGCATACCGGCACACGGACGTACATCTGGAAGAGTTGCGCGCCACCATCTTCGACCCGACCGGTGAGATCGGTCCCGAGGTGTACGCCAACAACCAGGAGTTCCACCGCGTGCTGCTCCGGGCGGCGGACAACCCGCTGCTCGACCTGATCACCGTGCCCGTCTTCCGTGTCATCGGCAGCCGGTTCAGCCGGGACGCGGCCCCGGAGGACTTCTGGAAGTGTGTCGACGAGGATCACCGCGCCATCCTCGACGCGGTCGAGAAGCGGGACTCCATGACCGCGATGACCCTCATGCGACGCCACCTCGACCATCTCGGTGACGTCTACAAGCAGATGGACCTGCTCAGACGCCAGGGCTGAGCAGGCCCACCCCGCTCGAGCTCATCCCACACCGACCCGCACCGGCGGGAGTCGACGATGCCAGTCGGTGCGCGCCTGGAACTGCTCGGCGAGAGCAAACAGTGTTCCCTCGCCACCTCGTACCGCGGTCAACTGCGCCCCGATGGGCATGCCGGACGGGTGTGTACCCACCGGCAGGGCGAGCGTCGGGCCGTCGTGCAACGACCACGGATAGGTCAGCTGCCCCATCCGACGCGCCTGAGCCACAACGGCATCGCTGCCACCGAGCAGGGGGACGTCTCCCGGCATGGCCGGGGTGAGAACCACATCGACCTCGCCGAAGAGCTCGGCAGTACCGGCACGGAACACATCACGCTGTCGCCGAGCAGCCACGACCTGATCGTCGGAGATGTTCAGCCCGAGCCGGATTCGTTCCCGGGTCGCCGCCTTGAACCGGCTCGGCTCGTCCCGCAACCGCTCGGCGTGGATCTTCGCCAGATCCGAATAGATGAGGGTGTACACGACGTCCTGCGCGGTCTCGCTGTGGCGCACCGGGACGTTCTCGACGCTGTGGCCGAGTTCGCGAAGCAGGTCCGCGACACCGACCACGGCATCGCGTACGGCCGGGTCCACGTCGTCGGTGACGAACGGCCAGGGCAGCGCGATCCGCAACGACCCGCTCCGGAACGGTGTCGAGTCGGCGCCCGCGAGCACCGCGAACGTCTCCCGCACGAGTGCCGCCGATCGGGCCAGCGGGCCGACGGTGTCGAAGTCGGCACTCACCGGGAAGATCCCGGTCATGTCGAGCACGCCGACGGACGGACGCAGGCCGGTCACACCGCAGCACGCGGCAGGCAGCCGGATGGATCCGCCGGTGTCCGTGCCGAGGGACACGTCGACGATTCCCGCCGCCACCGCGACACCGGACCCACCGCTCGATCCACCGGGTACGCGGTCGGCGGCCCAGGGGTTCACCGGCCCACCCGATGCCGAGTTCTGACTGGTCACACCGACGGCGAACTCGGCGAGATTCAGCGTCGAGGTGATGACGGCACCGGCCCTTTTCAAGGCGGTCACGCACGCCGCGTCGGCAGATGCCACCCGGTCGGCGAAGTACTCGGACCCACAGGTGGAGCGCACCCCGCCGACCTCGATGTTGTCCTTCACACCGATCCGCACCCCGGACAGCGGGCCGGACTCAACCCCGGGGTCGACGCCGAGCTCCTCGGGCACCCACGAGATGACCGTGTTCAAATGCTCAGCGAGCAAGACGATTTCGGCAGAGGAACTCCCGCCCGCGCCGGGAGCGGAGCGAGCGGGCGGAATGCCACCGACGCCGGAAGGGCCGGCGACAGAATCACCTGCCCTTCCTGTCGAACTGTTCAGGACGCCACCCGCGACGAGCGCAGCTGCTCGGTGGCCGCTGCGTCGACGGTCCAGTCGTCGGTGTTCACGACGACACCGTAGTCCTGACGCGCCTCGTCCGCGGACAGGTACTCGTCCCACACGTCGGAGAGCACCGCGAACGGATCGCGCAGGAACGGATCGCCGAAGCCACCGCCCGACGGCATCCGGATCTCGAGACGCTCGCCCTCGCGGATGACCTCCTGGGTCACCTTCGAGAACAGCACCTCCTCTTCGGGCGTGCCGGGGTTGCGGACGAACGAACCCGACGCGCCGTCGCCGCCACCGAGCGCGCCCGCGGGCGGGTCGGTGCGGTTGTCGGCCTCGGAACCGAGGAACGTGTCGGTCTGCATGTACCAGGTCCGCACGCTGCCGATGCCGCCGCGCCACTGGCCGGGTGCCGGTGACTCGTCGCGGAGCTCGTAGCGCTCGGCACGCATCGCGTGGTTGAGCTCGAGTTCCTCGATCGGGTTGTTGCGGGTGTTGGCCATCAGGGCGTCGACGGCGTCCATGCCGTCCTTGCCGTTACGGGCGCCGTAGGAACCCTCGTTGATCTCGATGTACACCCAGTACGACTCGCCGTCCTCGGCCAGACCCGAGTACGCGATGGCGCACAGCGCCGCCGACGAACCGGCGATCGCCCGCTCGGGCAGCACCGGTGCCAGCGCCAGATTGATCGAGTCGAAGATGCGGTTGACCTGCGAGAAGCGTGCGAAACACGATGCCGGGAAGTCCGGGTTGAAGATCGTGCCCTCCGGCGCGTAGGCGCGCACCGGACGGAAACACCCGTCGTTCTGCGGGACGAACTCCTCGGTGAGGTACTCGTCGAGCAGGATGGTGCGGATCGCGCTCACCGCCACCGGCAGCACCGAACCCTCGAACGGCACGTTGAACGCCGTCGGCACCTGGTCGTTGGAACCGGTGAGGTCGATGAGGACGTCCTCGTCCTCGACCTGCACGCGCACCGCGACCTTCAGCGGCACACCGCGGTTCTTGCCGTCGTCGTCGAGGTAGCCGATCGGTGCCTCGTAGCTGCCGTTGGGGATCTGGCGGATCCGACTGCGCAGCATCTCTTCCGAGTAGTCCATCCACCGGTCGGCGGCACTCATCACGGTGTCGAGCCCGTGCTTCTCGAGCAGTTCGACGAACCGCTTCTCACCGATGCGCGAGCAGGCGATGAGAGCCTCCAGGTCACCGCGGTTCTGCTCCGGGGTACGCACGTTGTCCAGGATGTGCTGGATCAGCATGTCGTTGCGGACGCCGCCGTCGTAGATCTTCATCGAGTCCATCAGCTTGCCCTCGGCCCAGACGTCGACGACGTCCATGCACAGGCCGGGGAAGTTGCCGCCGATGTCGGAGACGTGACCGGTGCAGCCGGCGAACCCGATGTGCTCGCCTTCCCAGAAGATAGGGATGATCACGCCGTAGTCGGGGGAGTGCGCCGCACCGTGATACGGGTGGTTGTGCAGGATCACGTCACCGGGCTTGTAGGTACCGGCGAGCTTGCGGTTCACGCCGCGGATGTACGCGGGGATCGAACCACAGTGCATCGGAGTCGAATCCGACTCGCACAGCTCGCGGCCGTTGACGTCGAAGATGCCGGCGCCGAGGTCCTCGGACTCACGGATGAGGCTCGAGTAGGCCATCCGGTAGAGGACCTGGGCCATCTCCTTGGCCATCGAGTTCAGCGCGCCACCGATGACGCGCAGGGTGATCGGGTCGACCTCGACGGTGTTCCAGGTCCGGTTGGCCTCGGCGGCGAGCGAAACGCCGTCCGTGGGCATCAGAGCTTTCGCCATGTCAGGCGCTCCTCTCGATGATGATGTGGCCCACGGCGTCGACCGTGGCCTTCTGTCCGATGCCGACGATGGTCGTCGAGTCGAACTGCTGGACGATCGCGGGACCGTCGAAGGTGTTGCCCGCCTTGAAGAGTGCGCGGTCGTAGATGGGGGTGTCGACCCATTCCGGATCGGCCGAGTCGTTCTTCCAGAACAGCGCGCGAGTTGTGGCCTTGATCGCCGACGACGCGTCCGCGTCGCCCTTCTCGATCTCGGCGATGCGGATGTGCTCGACCGCGCCCACCCCGGTCACGCGGATGTTGACCAGCTGGACCGGCTTGTCGTCGAAGCGCTGCGAGTACGTACGACCGTGGACCTCGTGGAAGGTGGCCGCGGTCTGCTCGACCCACTCGTCGGTGATGTCGCCGGCAGGTGCGGGCACCCGGAGCTCGTAACCCTGTCCGACATAACGACAGTCGACGCTGCGCTCGAGAGTGATCGCGTCCTCGGCGATACCGTCGGCGCGAAGCTGGGCGACGGCCTGCTCGGACAGCCGGTCCATCTCGCGACGCAGCAACTCCAGATCGGGTTCGGCCGACGAGGTCCACACGGTGGTCGGCACCTCGTAGCGAACATCGGTGGTCAGCAGGCCGACCGCCGAGGTGATCCCGGGGTGGCCGGGCACGATGACACGCGGGATGCCGAGGTGCTCGGCGATCTGCCAGGCGTACAGGGGCCCGGCGCCACCCTCGGCGACGAGCGAGAACTCGCGCGGGTCATAGCCTTTGCGCACCGAGTGCAGCGAGATGGCCTCGGTCATCGAGTGCGCGAGGATCTGGAAGATGCCCATCGCGGCATGCTCGATGTCGGCACCGAGCTTGTCGGCGATGTGGGTCTGGACCGCCTCGGTGGCGAGTTCGGTCTTGACCTCCATGGTTCCCGACAGGAAGCTGTCCTCGCGGAGCCAGCCCATGACGACCATCGCATCGGTGGATGTGGGTTCGGTGCCGCCGCGGTTGTAGCAGGCCGGGCCGGGCATGGCACCGGCGCTGCGCGGTCCGACGCGGAACATGCCGCCCTCGTCGATGCTGGCGATGGATCCGCCGCCGGCACCGATGGTGTCGACCTCGGCCATCGGCACCATCGCGTGGTAGTCGCCGATGCGGGTGTCGAGCAGGTGCTTCATGCGGAGCTTGCCGTCGGGGGCGACGCCGATGTCGGCGGAGGTGCCGCCCACGTCGAGGGTGATGACGCTCGGGTAGCCCGACGCCTTGCCGATGAAGCAGCCGCCGAGGAGTCCGGCGACGACACCGCTGGTCAGGAGCGAGACCGGGACCTCGCTGGCGCTGCGCGACGTGACGAGACCGCCGGCGGAGGTCATCAGGTGGACGTCCTCGCCGACCTGTGCGGCCTTGGCCTTGCCGGCCAGGTTCTCGATGTAGCGGGAGGTCTTGGGGCCGACGAACGCGTTGAGCGCGGTGGTGGAGAAGCGCTCGTACTCGCGGTACTGCGAGGCGACGTCGCTGGACAGCGAGACGAACACGCCGGGGTACTCCTCGGCGATGATGTCCCGGACGCGGTGCTCGTGGGCCGGATTGCGGTAGGCGTGCAGGAAGGCCACCGCGATGGCCTCGACACCGCGCTCGCGGAGCAGGCCCACCTCGCGGCGAACGGCGTCCTCGTCGAGCGGGGTGAGCACGTTTCCGGCCGCGTCCATCCGCTCGGCGACGGTGCGCCGGTTGCGACGGGGCACCAGCTGCCACTTCTGCCACGGCAGATCCTGGTAGTTGGAGTAGTTCAGGGGGCGCTTCTTGCGCGCGATGTGCAGGATGTCCCGGAAGCCGTCGGTGGTGATCATGCCAACGTCACTGCCGTTGTGCTCCAGCACGATGTTGGTGGCCACGGTCGTGCCGTGGAAGAACATCTCGATGTCCGCGACGTCGATGCCCGCGCGTTCGGCGAGCACCCCGATCCCGTCCATCGTGCCGATCGAGGGATCGTGGTTGGTCGACGGCGTCTTGTGCACCGTGACCGTCCCGTCGTCGTCCCACAGGACCAGGTCGGTGAACGTGCCGCCCACATCCACGCCGATTCGCTTCATCGAAACTCGCTTCCTCTGTACATGCCGTCACCCCGACGTCTTCAGCTGTGTCCCCGATGACGGGAGTGATCTGAGCCATAGCTGCGCTCCGGAGCATCATGCAATACATCGGAGGGTTTCGGCAACACCTGCGGCGAAACTCAGGGTATTGCCAGGATGACGAGATCCTTGACGTTCTAAAGATCAGATGTTTATGGTGGTCCGCGTCACGGCTCGTTGTGTGCATTCCACGACGCCGCACCCTGAGGAGGACCATTGACCACCCATCCCGCCACTCTCGGACGCTTCTTCGAGGACTACGTCGTGGGCGACGTCTACCAACACCCGATGGGCCGCACCATCACCGACACCGACAACGCGTGGATCACATGCCTGTCGATGAACACCAACCAGAACCACTTCAACTCCCACCTCGCCGCGACGAATCCCATCACCGACGGCAAGGTCATCGTGAACTCGGGTCTGACCATCGCCCTGGTCCTCGGACTCTCGGTCATCGACATGAGCCAGAACGCGGTCGCGAACCTGCAGTTCACCGACGTCAAACTGGCCCACCCGGTCTACGTCGGCGACACCATCTACGCCGAGAGCATCTGCACCGACCTGCGTCTGTCACAGTCCCGTCCCTACGCGGGGATCGTGTCGATGGTGACCCGCGGGATCAACCAGGACGGCGAGGTCGTCATCTCCTGGAAGCGTTCGGTGATGGTCGCGACCCGCGAGAGCGGCATCGGACAGAACTACTTCCCCGAGGTCAAGGCCCCGTCCCTGACCGAGCTGACCGGAACCACCGAGGGGAGCGTCGGATGAAGCCGCTCGAGGACGTCCGCATCATCGCCATCGAGCAGTACGGCGCCGGCCCGTTCGGCAGCGTCCACCTCGCCGACCTCGGGGCGGACGTGCTGAAGATCGAGGAGCCGCAGTCCGGCGGCGACGTTGGAAGGTATGTCCCCCCGTACAACTCGGGCGAGGATTCGCTGTTCTTCGAGGCCTTCAATCGCAACAAGCGCAGTCTCTCACTGGATCTCGCGACCCCCGGCGGTCGCAAGGTGTTCGAGGACCTCGTCCGGACCAGCGACGCGGTCTACTCCAACCTGCGCGGCGACGTCCCGGCGAAGATCAAGATCACCTACGACGACCTCAAACACCTCAACCCGGCGATCGTCTGCTGCAGCCTGACCGGCTTCGGCATGACCGGTCCGCGCGCCAAACAGCCCGGCTACGACTACATCCTGCAGGGCCTGGCCGGCTGGATGGACCTCACCGGTGATCCGGACGGACCACCCACGAAATCCGGTCTGTCCCTGGTGGATTTCTCCGGCGGATTCGTCGCCGCCCTGAGCTTGATGGCCGGTCTGCACGCCGCGCGCCGCGATGGTGTCGGCGGCGACTGCGACGTCTCGCTGTACGACACCGCGGTCTCCATGCTCACCTACCCGGCCGCATGGCATCTCAATGCCGGTTACCGTCCGGGTCGCACCAAGAACTCGGCGCATCCGTCGCTGGTGCCGTTCCAGGCCTTCGAGGCCACCGACGGTTGGTTCGTCGTCGGCTGCGCCAAGGAGAAGTTCTGGGTGCGCCTCGCCGAGGCCATCGGTCTGGCCGAGCTGCTCGACGATCCGCGGTTCACCGACTTCGCCGCCCGCGGACAGCACAAGGACGAGCTGCTGCCGATCCTGGAGAAGCGATTCGCCGAGTCGACCGTCGACCACTGGGTGTCGCTGCTGACCGACGCCGGGGTTCCCACCGGGCCGATCAACGAACGTCGAGCAGGCGCTCACCGAGGAGCACACGCTCGCACGCGGTCTCATCGCCACCACCGAACACGAGGTGTGGGGTGAGGTCCGGCAGGTGACCTCGCCGGTGCGTTTCGGCACGGACAAGACGGAGTATCGTCGGGCACCGCATCGCAACGAGAACTTCGACGAGGTGATGGGTCTGCTGGGCTACAGCGCGGACAACGTCCTTGGTCTCGTCGACGGCGGCGCCTTCGGCGCGGTCGCCCAGGCTCCCTCCGGTCAGGCCCCCTCCGGTCAGGCCCCATCGTGACCGCCCGCCGACTCGCGAGCTGGGCCGCCGGCCTGAGCATCGACGCCATCCCCGAGACCACCCGCCGCGCCGCACTCCGACACCTGCTCGACGGCATCGGCAACGGGATCGGGGCCCGGCGCCTCGGCCAGGGCGGACCGGGGTTGACGGTGGCTCGCGCGCTCGGCGGTCCCGCCCAGGCCCACCCGCTCGGAGATGCCGAGGCGATCTCGGCCCCCGCGGCGGCGTTCGCCAACGGCGTGCTGATGCATGCGCTCGACTTCGACGACACGCACGCCGGCGCGCTGGTGCACCCGACGACGGTCGTGGCCCCGGCGGTGCTGGCGGTCGCCGAGGAGGTCGACGCGACCGGCGCCGACACCGTCGTCGCGCTGGTGGCCGGGCTCGAGGTCGCGTGCCGTCTCGGCGCGGCCGCGCCCCACGGGTTCCATGCGCGCGGACTGCACGCCACCGCCGTCGTCGGTCCGCTCGCCGGTGCCGTCGCCGCCGGATTGCTGTACGGCGCCGGGACCGATGTGCTCACCAACGCGATCGGCATCGCCGCGTCGTCGTCGGGTGGGCTCCTCGAGTTCCTCGACACCGGCGCGAACACCAAGACCCTGCACCCCGGGAACGCCGGCTTCAGCGGTGTCCTGGCCGCGCGGCTCGCGGTGGCCGGGGCGAGCGGACCCGAGTCGGTGCTCGAAGGCCGCCGCGGTCTGTACCGTGCGCTCGCCGATCGTGACATCGATCCCGACATCATCGTGGCCGACCTCGGAACCCGCTGGGAGAGCGCCAGTATCGGCATCAAGCCGTACCCGAGTTGCCAACTGATGCATGCCGCACTCGACGCGGTCGGCGCCGCACTGGTCACGGCCGGTGAGCAGGGGCGCGAGATCGTGCCGGGGAACATCACGAGCATCGCCGTCGACGTCCACCCGGACAGCGTCGAGATCGTCTGCGGCCCGGGCACCGGTACGCGCAGCCCGCGCAGCGTCTACGACGCCAAGTTCGATCTGCCGTGGAGCGTCGCCGCCCTCGTGCACGACGGTGCCGTCACCGTGGACACCTACGCGGTGGACTCGATCGGGCGCCCCGAGGTCGCGACCACCGCGGGACTCGTCGAGGTCACCACCGTGCCCGATGACCGCCCGGCCGCCGACGCCGCCGGCCGGGCGGTCATCACCTTCGCCGACGGCTCCCGGGTCGTCGGCGAGGTGCCCTGCAGCCGTGGCACTTCGGGCCGGCCGATGGACGACGCCGCCGTGGCCGCGAAGTTCCGTGGGAACAGCGGTGGCGGAGATGCCTCCGATGAGCTCGTCGACGCGGTGTTCGGTCTCCCGAACGCGTCGTCGGTCGTACCGATCACCACCCTCGCGACGACCATCGTCGCCGCCGGCTGACACACACCACGCCCATCTCGCCGTGGGTTTGCCGCCGCGAACCCGTCCGGTCACGCCTGAGAGCAAGGATCACAATGGATTTCAGCTTCAACTCCGAACAGCGCGACTTCCGCGCCGCCCTGCGCCAGCTCGTCGACAAGGAGATCATCCCGGTCGCCAACGAGTGGGAGCGCACCGGCCGGTATCCCACCGAGATCGTCGACCGGTTGCGGGAGATGGGGCTGTTCGGGATCACCACGCCGGAGGAATTCGGCGGACTCGAACTCGACATGGTGTCCTTCACCCTCGTCTACGAGGAGCTCGCGCGCGGTTGGATGGGGATCGCCGGAATCCTCGGCAGTCACAATCTGTCCTGCTGGATGATCGCGCGCCACGGCACCGACGAACAGAAGGCACAGTGGCTCCCGCGCCTGGCAAGTGGTGAGTGCCGCACCGGAATCGGCCTCACCGAGCCGGGGGCCGGAACCGATCTACAGGGCATCAAGACGACCGCCACCAAGGACGGCGACGACTACGTCATCCGCGGCACCAAGACCTGGATCACCAACGCGCGCCACGCGAATGTGCTCCCGGTACTGGTGAAGACCGACCCGTCGGCCACTCCGGCGCACAAGGGCATGAGCATCCTGCTGGTGGACACCACCACGCCCGGCTTCGAGGTCCAGCGGGACATGGGCAAGCTCGGCTACAAGGGCACGGAGTCGTGCGAGATCTTCCTCGACGAGGTGCGCGTCCCGCAGTCGACGCTGCTCGGCGGCGTCGAGGGCCGGGGCATGCAGCAGGCGCTGTCGGGCCTCGAGATCGGTCGGTTGAACATCGCCGGCCGTAGCGTCGGCATCGCGCAGGCGTCGTACGACGCGGCGCTGAACTACTCACGTGAGCGGACGGCATTCGGCAAGCCGATCTCGGACTTCCAGGCCATCCAGCTCAAGCTCGCCGACATCGCCACCCAGCTGCAGGCGGCGCGTCTGATGACGTACTGGGCAGCGGCCAAGGCGGATTCGGGTGCCCGCGTCGACGGCGAGGCCGGGATGGCCAAGTACTTCGCGTCGGAGACCGCGATCACCGCGAGCCTCGAGGCGATGCGCATCCACGGCGGATACGGCTACTCGACCGAGTTCAACGTGGAGCGGTACTACCGTGACGCCCCACTGATGTCGATCGGTGAGGGCACCAACGACATCATGCGGACGGTCATCGCCAAGGCGCTCGTCAACGGCACCGTCACGGTCGGATGACGCAGACGCTGGTCTTCCTGTACGTCCCGGGCGACCGGCCCGAGCGCTTCGACAAGGCGGTCGGGTCGGGGACCGACGCCGTGGTCCTCGACCTGGAGGACGCGGTGCCGTTGTCGGGCAAGGACACCGCACGCATCGCCGTCGGCGCGTGGCTGGAGAACCGCGACCGGGACGGCGTCCCCGTCTGGGTGCGGGTCAACCCCGGAGCCGAACTCCTCGACGACCTCACCATGGCGGTGCGGGCCGGCGCCGACGGCGTCTGGCTGCCCAAGGTCGACGACGCGGCGACGCTCGAGCGGGTGGACACCATGCTGGCCGAGCTCGAGGCCGAGTGGGGACGACCCCGCACACCGGTGTCGCCGCTGATCGAGACCGGGGCCGGACTCTGCAACGCGGCGTCGATCGCGGCCGGACCGCGGGTCGAGTTCGTCCAGATCGGCGAAGTCGATCTCGCCGCCGACCTCGGGGTCACCTCGGTGGTCGGCAACGAACTGCTGTGGGCACGCTCGCAGGTGGTCGCCGCGTCGGCGGCGGCGCGGATCGGTCCACCGCTCGGCGCGGCGTCGCCGGTCATCGACGACCCGGACGGCTTCGCCGACGAGACCCGACGGCTGACCGCCCTCGGGTTCCTCGGGCGCGCCTGCATCCACCCGCGACAGATCGCCCCTGCCCGAGCAGGGATGGCACCGACCGACGCCGAGGTCGCCTCCGCCCGCAACGTCCTGACCGCCTTCGACGCCGCGGGAGGCGCCGCGGCCACCGACAGTGCGGGCCGTCTGATCGACGAGGCGGTCGCGCGGATCGCCCGGCGAACTCTCGCCCGGCAGTCGACGTAGGATCGACAGCGCCGGGGCGGGGCGACCCACGGTTTCCTGCTCGGTGCCGGACCCGACCCCTCACGCGAACATCGAAACGGAGACGAACATGGTGGACAACATCCTGTGGCAGGCGATCCAGGACAACGAACTGGCACTGGCCGTACTGCAGTACGTGTTCTCGGGCGTCAAGTAGGGGAATCCCGAAACAACCGCAATCACGTTGCGGCAGCTCGGTCCGAATTGCGGGCCGAACTGCCGCAACAAACATTTTGGGACGTATTTCAGAAATCGATCCGGTGAATTCACCGGCTACTCGGGCTATGTCTGAATTGTCCGCTAGTGTTTAGCGATGCTCACAGGCACGCGCGGTAATCGATGGCTGGTGCGTCTCTCGGTGACGGCACTTGTGCTGGCGGTGGCCGCAGGTTTGTCGATCGTCGCCTCCGGTCCGTCGCAGGCGGCGCCCGTGGTGAACCCCAACGCCGGAAAGCTCGTCGCGCAGGCCGACTTCCAGGTCAAACGGGACGGTTTCTCCTTCGAGAACTGGGGGCCGAACGACGCTCTGCACACCCGCGGCCTGAGCGTCGAAGGTATGCGGGCGGTCTTCGGCGACGAGGTCTGCGCACGCATCGTGGTCGGTGTGTGTTCGCCGACCACCGTCGCCGAACTGCTGCAGCAGGAATTCAACGAGTCGATGGCGGGCGGGCACTGCTTCGGAATGGCCGCGCTCGCCGCACTGTATGCCACCAAACGTCTGAACCCGTTCCCACTGGCGCTGCCGTGGCAACCGGTCTACAGCATCGGCCCGTCGACGCCGCTGGACGAACTCATCGCGCGGATGTTCATCACCCAGGGCTTCCCGCCCACCGACCTCCTCGAGTCAGAGGTCACCGTCACAGAGGCGCTGTCCCGATTGCGCTCGGCGTGGGCGCGCAACGACAACTACGTCTTGGCGATCTACACCGATGAGGAGCAGAGCGCCGGGCACGCCATCAACCCGATCGCCATCCGCGATCTGGGACAGGGCAAGCGGGGCATCGTGGTCTACGACAACAACTTCCCCGGCGTAGAGAAGATGATCGTCGCCGACCCGGGTGCCAACAGCTGGTACTACTCGACGGCCACCAACCCGTCCGAGCCGACACTGTTGTTCCAGGGGTCGCCGGCCAACAAGATGATGCTTGTTCCGCTGGCGCCGATCCTGGCACGTCATCAGGATCCGGAGCTGCGCAACGACGAGACGGTCGTGATGGTGTCGGACAACAACGGCGGTGCACGCGGTGTCGGCGACGTCGACTGGGACGTGCGGGTCACCGATCCCGCCGGTCGTGCGATCCCGGGTGTCGACAAGAAGATCTTGTTCAACAACGACAACTCCGCCACGTTCACGGTGCCCGCGAACCGGAAGTTCCGGATCGTCGTGGACGGGGTGGAAGCGGGTCGGACCGCGGACATCGACGCCACCGTGCTCAGCGCGGGCGGCGTGGTCGCGATGGGTGATCTCGAGGTGCCCGCGGGTGCGGTCGCGGTCATCGACGCCGATCCGGCCCGGCACGGGATGCGGGTGACCTCGTCGGCACCGTCGACCGCGGAGTTCGAAGTCGCGACCGAGAATTCGCTGCGATCACTGTCGACCGAGACCACGCAGTTGGCGATCGGCCCGGGCTCGGCGGTCTCGGTGGGGGCCACCTCTCCGTCGGGAGTGACCGTTCGATCCGAAGGACGGGCACAGCGGCTCCGACTGGAGGTCGAACGCAGCGACACCTTCACCGATCGCATCGCGGTCAGCCCGACGTCGATCTCGCTGCCCGCGGGCGCGACGGTCACGGTGCCGGTGAATCTGTGGCCCGGGTTCGGACCGCTGCCGGCGACCCTGCGTAGCGGCGCGTCGATCACGCCTGTACCGCTGAGCGTGCGGTGACGGCCACGTCGCGTCGCGTCCGCACCGCACTGGGTGTCGTCGTCGCCGGCGTGCTGGGACTGTCCGCGTGCTCCACGGGAACCACGCCGACCCCGACCCCCAGCAGCAGTGCCACAGCCGCCCCGGTCGAGTACCTCGACGAGGTGACCGTCCACCGGTTCGACTACCCGACGCCGGACGATGGTGACTCCGAACAGAATTGGGCCGAGCTGTACCTGCCCGCGGGTGAGCAACGGGTCGACACGATCCCGCTGGTGGTCCTCATCCACGGCGGTGCCTGGCAGAGCGCCCTCGGGGCCGACGTCTTCGAGCCGCTGGCACGAGACCTGGCCGATCGGGGCATGGCCGTGTACAACATCGAATACCGCCGCGTCGGATCGGGCGGTGGTTGGCCGACGACGTTCCGGGACGTCGCGAGCGCCCTGGACCACGTCGTCGTGGTGGACCGGCAGTTCCCGCAGATCGACACCGACGACGAGCTGGTTGTCGGGCACAGTGCCGGAGCGCAACTCGCGGTCTGGGGCGGCACCCGGCACAAACTGGACGACGACGAGGTCGGTGCGCGGCCGCTGTTTCGCCCGACGCGGGTCGTCTCGCTCGCCGGTCCACTCGACATGACCTATGCGGCCACGCATGGCGACGACCGGATCGTGACCGCCCTCGGCGGCACCCCGGCGCAGGTCCCGCAGCGGTACACGATGGTCGATCCCATCCAGAACATCGATCCCGACACCCCCGTGGTCGCCGTTCACGGAACCGCCGATCGGATGGTCGCGCCGGCCAATTCGCAAC
The DNA here is from genome assembly GCF_029866425.1 of Gordonia sp. SMJS1. Classification (NCBI taxonomy): domain Bacteria; kingdom Bacillati; phylum Actinomycetota; class Actinomycetes; order Mycobacteriales; family Gordoniaceae; genus Gordonia; species Gordonia sp. SMJS1. The sequence continues at coordinate 62,335 of NZ_CP123381.1, forward strand.
GCTACGTCGCCGCCGTCGTGCGCGACGGCGGCGACGCCGAGGCCGTTCTCATCCGTGGCGGCAACCACGGGTCGGTGGTCACCTCGACTGCGCCCGAGTACCCGCGGGTCCTCGACATCATCTCCGGAGCGTCGGCGGCGGATGTGCAGGACGTGGCCTGAGCTGGTCGTCGGCACCGGGACCGACGTGCCTCCGGGTCGACTCAGAGGGTCACGAGACTCGCTGCGGGCGTGTACTTCTCCCGCTTGATCCGCCGGGGCGGCATGCGTCGTCGCTTGAGGGCCCGGACCCCCGCCTCGACCATCGCGGGCGGGCCGCAGAGGTATGCCGAGTGGTTGCGGCAGGAGTCGAAGTCGGCCATCATCGCGTCACCGACGTAACCGGTACGGCCGCTCCACTCTTCGCGGCTGAGGCAGGGCGTGTACCGGACATTCGGGTGCTCGGTCTCGAGTGCGCGCCAGAAGTCAACGTCGTACAGCTCGGCCTCGGTGCGGACGCCGTGGTAGACGTGGATCTCACGATCGGGGTCGGCGTCGAGTGCTGCTCTCGCGATCGACTTCAGCGGCGCGAGACCGGTTCCCCCGGCGAGCAGGATGAGCCCGAACGTCGGGTTCGCCCGGCTGATGGCAGAAGTCGCCCCACGGTCCCGTCATGGACACCGCCGCCCCGACCGTCAGGGAATCGAAGATCCACCGATCGGTGGCGAGACCGTCTGGCTGCCTTCGGACGTGAAACTCGAGAGCGTCGGATTCGCTGGGCGGGTTGGCCATCGAGTACGGCCGGGTCTGGCCGGTACCCGGGATCGACAACTCGACGTATTGGCCGGCCGTGAACTCGAACGGTTCGTCGAGTGACACCGTGATGGACACGGTGTCATCGGCCACCGCGGTGATCGAACCGACCGTTCCGGCGACATCGCGCAACAGGTGATGGCGCTCGCCGCACTCGGCGGCGGGCGGTTCGACGGCGATGTCGGTGATGGGTGTCGACTGACACGACAGCACGTATCCCTGCTGCTGCTCGGCGTCGGACAGGACACTGTCGGGGGCAGGCGGGGCGGTCACCATGCCGTCGATCACCCGGACCTTGCAGGTGCCGCAGGTGCCCTGGTTGCAGGAGTTGGGAATCCACACCCCCTGGCGCAACAGGGCATCGAGAACTCGCTGTCCGTCACCGCAGGTCACCGAGGTGTTGCCGGCGTCGATTCGGAAGGTCGTCGGGCCGGGCCGGGTCGTCGGGTCGGACACGTCACACCTCCCACACCGTGTGCAGTGACGTTGGCCCGCGGAAACCCCAACCCCAGAACTCGACGTTGCTGCTGTTGTCGCGCTCGAGGTTCGGGATGGACTCGAACAGCTCCTCGAGTCCGATCCGGCACACGTGATTGGCGAAGTAGATTCCTGCGCAGGCGTGGTTGCCGGCACCGAATGCGAGATGCGGCAACGGCGGTCGGGTGATGTCGTAGTCCGACGGTGCCTCGTAGACGGAGTGGTCATGATTGGCCGAACCGTACGACATCAGGACCACTGAGCCCTCCGGTAGGTCGACGCCCGCGACCTCGACGTCCTTCGTACTGATCCGGGCCGTGGCCGACCAGATCGGTGACGTCCACCGCATGCCCTCCGAGATCGCGCGCGGGATCAGGTTCGGCTCGTCGACGACCTGCTCGAATTGGTCCGGCCGGCTGAAGAGGCCGACCAGTGTGGAGGCCATGGCGTGGCCAGGCTCCTGCATCGCTCCGAGGAGGTACACGTACAGCGTCGGGTAGATGTAGTCGCGGTCGCGCGTCTGTCCCTCGGGCATACCGTCGTGCAACCAGTGGGAGATCGCGCTGTCGTCGGGATTCTCGATCCAGTTGTCGATCAGCGGATTGACGATCGACTGGATCTCCAGCTTCGCGGCGTCGGCCTCGGCGAAGCCGTCCGGGTTGGTGAACTCGCCGTTCTCGTCGACTCCCGCGTTGGTGAACGACGCCGACAGTTTGTGGAACCATTCGCGCAACTTGTCCGAACTCACCGACTGAAGGCCGAGAAGGTCGCCGAGCGCGCGCACGCTGACGGGTTCGCAGTACTGGCCGACGAGTTCGGCGCGCCCCACGTCCTCGAAGTCGCTCAGGTACCGGCGGGCGATCGGCCGGACGAGGTCGTCGATCCACCGGTCGACCTCCTGGGGTTGCAGGGCTGGATCGACCATCGACCGTAGGTCGTCGTGGATCGCACCGTTCACCCCGATCACTGCCGGGTGTCCGAAGGTACGGCCGCCGGCCTTGGTGATCACCGCCTCGAAGTCGGGGCTGGTGGCGATCGACCGGCAGATGTCCGCGGTCGTCGCGACGTACGACCCGAGAACCGGGACATAGGCGAGCGGCGCCTCGGCGCGAAGCCGTTCGTAGACGGGGTAGGGGTTGCGTTCGAGTTCGGTCATCGTGATGTCGTCGATCCACGACATGGTGCTGGTCATGGGTTCCTCCGCTGTGTTCGTCTCGAGAGCCGGGGGCGGCGGCCGGCAGGTTGTCGGCGACCCGGTGCGAGGTGACATTAGGGACCGCCGACCGGGCGGTCGATACGCTTCGCGCGTCGGCGGCACCGATCGCGCGGCAATGTGATCGCAGTCTCCGAACCGGGTGGCGAGTGTCGTGTGTCACCGGGTTGAATCGAGATGCACGACCCTGCGCGACCGGAGTACGAGGAAGAAGTCCATGCGGAGCACGACATCGACCAGCGACTGGGAGACGGCGCATCGTGCCGTCGAAGAGGTGTACTTCCCGCATGAGCTGACCGCGCTGTCGTCGCCGGATCAGCTGAATCTGAACCTGCAGACCGTCGAGCTGGGACCGGTCACGATCGGCAAGCTCAACTGGGGAACCAACGTCTCCATCTCCTGCGACTACCCGGGTGCCTACGAGATCAACATCCCGATCCGCGGTGTCCTGGACTCGCGCGCCGGGTCGGTGGAGACGACGTCGGAGGAAGGCAAGGCCACGGTCTTCACCGCGGATCGCCCGTCGACGATCACCCGGTGGTCCGCGGACTGTGTCGTGGTCGGGGTGAAGTTCGACGCCGACTACCTCGAATGCGAGGCCGACCGGGTCCGGGCGTCGGCGCTGCGTTCACAGTTGCGGCTGCCCGATCAGCTGGATCTCGCCGGACCCGACCAGCAGGCGTGGTTCGGGCTCGTGCGCGCGTTGTCGGCCCAGGTGCGCGAACCCGCCGACCTCCTGTCGAACCCACTGGTCGGACCGCAGCTGGCGAGCGCGATCAGCAGCGCGTTCCTCCTCGCTGTCTCTCCGGAAGAGGCGGGGACCGGTCTGCGCCCGCGGATGGTCAAGCGTGTGCTCGACGCATTGCATGACGATCCGGGACGCGACTGGCGTCTGGCGGACATGGCCGAACTGGGCGGCTCGAGCCTCCGGCGGCTGCAGGAGGGCTTCGCCGAACACGTCGGTGCGAGTCCGACCCAGACGCTACGGGACATCCGACTCGACCGGGCTCACCACGACCTCACCGAAGCGGACAACACCGACACGGTGGCCGAAGTTGCTGCGCGATGGGGCTTTTCGAGCCCCAGTCGGCTGGCGGCCGCGTACAAGAAGCGCTACGGCATCCCGCCGTCGGAACACCGTCGGCGGTAGGCATTCCGGGGGTACCGCTCGAATCTGTGCCGGAACTTCGCAGTTCAGACCACGCGGCGACGCCGATCGGTTAGTTTCCGCACTGCGTGATTCCGACGGACCCATCGAAAGGCGCGGCCATGAAACGTCGCCATGCTCTGCTTGCCACCCTCATCAGTGTCACGCTGGCACTCTCCGGGGGAGGGGTGGCGGCCGCCGCGCCGAACCCTTTGGGCGCATTGGATTTCGGATCGCTGGGCGGGCCGGAGGCGGGTGGATGTTCCGCACAGCTGTTGTACAACGACGAACTGTTCGGTCCGAAGATTCTGGCGACCGATGCCCCGGTGGGTCCGCAGTTGAGGGGTTACGACCGGCTCGCGGGTCTGAGTCCGAGCGAGTTCCTGCAGACGTATCGGAAAGGGGACAAGTGGGACTATCCGGACCACGACGGATACACGCTGAACCCCGACGGGTCCGCCAAGAAGTCGCTGACCACCCTCAACCCGAACAAGCGGATAGATCGCTATGGTCCCGCCAATGGTCGCTTCCTGGCCCCCGCGGGCACGCACTACAAGAGGCGGGCGCTTCCGCCGGAGAACCTCGTCGACAAAGACAACCCTCAGTTCTGCAACTACCACGTGTACGTGGTCATGCGCTCGGTGAAGGTGTGGACCGGACGTATCGCCAAGGGCTTCGGTCAGCCGGGCGGCGGCATTCAATATCAGATCGACCAGCAGCTCCTCGATCCCGGGTTGATCGAGGACCATCGCGGATGTTTCAACGAGACAGGCGGTTTCGTCAACACCCAGTGGTTGCTGTGTTCGGGTGTGCTCGAGAGCGTCTTCCCCGGATGACGTCGGGCGCCGACGACCAGCTCGACCCCGAGATGCGCAGCCGGATAGCCGATCTCGCGGCGACGATGTCGGCGGAGCCGTCCGATGTGCCTCGCCTGGGTCACATCCTCGACGACGCGACGCCCTCGTGCGTGCGCGACTCGGACGGTGTGTGGCACTTGATCATTCGCGAACGCGGCACGGTGATGTTCGACCGGCAGTCCAGCGATCCAGAGGAGTTCCTGAGCTGGGTTGCGGTGGCGATCGCCGAAGCGGCGTCGTATCGGCTGCACTCGCCCGGCGCGCCCGACTATCTGCGCCGGATCTGGGCGGAGCAGTATCGGATGCTGACCGCGGCCGACCCGGGGTGGGCCCGTACGTGGCTGGAGCGGACCCGGAAGAGGTTGGTCGACCAGGGAGCCGACGATCGTGAACTGGCGCAACTGCCGGGCGGGCACCACGGCTGAGACGAGGCCGGGAATCGGCGTCCACCGGTGTGGGCGGCGTAGCGGTGCAGGTTCGCTATCCCGGTCTCGAAGAGACGATCGTAGTCACCACGGCTGGTCGAGCCAGACTCATACTCGTTCGACATTGCGGCACGGCCTTTTCAGTCCGGTCTACGCGGGGGTCCACTCGAGTCCGAGGAGCGTCAGGGCGCGGGCCAATTGTGGATCCGCGGCGTCGATGGGGCAGTGATCGACAACGTCGATGTGGGGGCTGATGTCGGGGTCGGCGGCGCGTTCATAGAGCGCCCACATGCGCAGCTGGTCGCCGTGTCGGGAGTCGAACTCGATCCCGTCGACCGCTGCATGGCCGTGGTCGGTGAGGGCGTAAATCCAGCGGGAGATGGCCTGGGTGAGCCCGCGGGGCCGGCCGTCCCGCAACGCGGCGGTGTCGAGGTCATCGAGCCCGTAGCGGATCGCGAGCGGCCGAAACACCGTCCGGAGGGTGGCGAGGCTGTCCGGGTCGGCGGGCACCGCGAACCGTCCGGTCAGGGTGCCGTGACCGATCATCCGTAGATCGCACCACGATCGCGGAACGTGGCCGGGCGGCAGCGCGGGGTAGTCCTGCTCGTCTTCCTCGTCGACGACGATGTCGTCGAGCTCGGCGATCAGTTGTGGGCTGGGTCGGGCGAAGGCGAGGACTTCGAGGTAGCAGGCCAGGGGAGTGTCGGCGCAGTACAAGGTGCGCCACACCCCCGTCGGGGTCGTCCCAGCGGCCGGCGAAGCGGTCGTCGGTGGCGTACTCCCATGGTGTCCACTCCCACGGGCTGGGCGCGTATCCGACTCGATATATGGGCGTGGCAGTCCGGATGCTGGTGGTGATCGGGCCGTGCGGGGTGCTGATCGTCGAAGGCTGTGGTTGGTTCATCCCACCGCGGCGAATTGGCGGGCGGCGGCGAGTACTTGCGGTCCGACGTCGGCGAGCTCGCCGTCGCGCAACAGCAATGCCGGCGCCCGGTCGTCGAGGACCGGGTTGAGGCCCTGGAACCAGGCTTGTGCGACGGCGGGGGTGTCGCGTTCGGTGATCAGGCGGGCGGCGCGGTAGGCGATCCGGAGCCGTTCGACGTCCTCGGGGTTGGCGATGGTGCGGGTGCCGTCAGCCCATTGCCGCACCGCCCGGGTCTCGCTCACCCGACCCAGGTAGGCGACCAGCCGCGCGCCGAGCAGATCTCGCAACGCAGCCACCAGTTCGGGCTGCGACATACGAGCCGCCTCGGCGTAGGCAGCTAGTGTTCTGAGTCATTAATTCGTGTGCAGTAGTGGGCGATGGAGTCGAGGATCTGGTCAGCGGTCTTGACCCACACGTAGGGGCGGGGGTTGTCGTTCCAGGTCTCGATCCATGCTCTGATGTCGGCGTTGAGCGCTCTCACGGTGCGGTGGGGGGAGCGTTGGAGCTTCTTGGTGGTCAGTTCGGCGAACCAGCGTTCGACGAGGTTCATCCAGGATGAGCTCGTCGGGGTGAAGTGGACAACGAATCGTGGGTGCGAGGTCAGCCATCGTTTGACCGCGGGCGTCTTGTGGGTAGAGGCGTTGTCCATGACCAGGTGGACGTCGAGCTCGTCGGGCACCTCGGCGTCGATCTTGCGGAGAAACCCGATGAATTCTGTTGCCCGATGCCGTGAGTGAAGCGAACCGATCACTTTTCCCGACGCGATGTCCAACGCCGCGTACAGACTGGAGGTGCCGTTGCGCACATAGTCGTGGCTGGCCCGTTGCGGGGTGCCCGGGAGCATGGGAAAGATCGGCTGGGTGCGATCGAGAGCTTGGATCTGGGTCTTCTCGTCAACGCAAAGCACCAGGGCACGTTCGGGTGGGTTCATATAGAGCCCGACGACATCGCGGACCTTCTCGGTGAACAAGGGATCTCTCGACAGCTTCCACGAATCCTGTTTGTGCGGAGCCAATCCGAACGCCCGCCACACACGCGACACGGTTGACTGTGACATGTCGAGATGCTCGGCCATCGCCCGCGTCGACCAGTGTGTCGCATTCTTCGGAGTGGTCTCGAGAGTCGCGGTGATCAAGTTTTTGATCTGCTCGTCGTCGACGGTGCGAGGTCGCCCAGGCCGGGGTTCGTCGAGCAACCCCTCGCAGCGGTGCTCGACGAACCGGCCTCGCCAGCGCCGCACGGTACTGCGATTGAGGCCGAGTCGTTGTGCCACTTCAGTATTCGAACCGCCATCAGCGGCGGCGAGAACGATTCGTGAGCGCATCGCCAAACCCGAGGCCGTCGTTCGCCGACGCGCCCACCCTTCGAGCTCACGGCGCTCGTCATCAGTCAGAACAATATCCACTGCTCGCGGACCCCGGGTTGCCATTCCCTAGCCTAACAACCGAACGGAAATTAATGACTCAGGACACTAGGTGGGGTTCGCCGCGCTACATTCCAGTGATGACCGCACTTGAGCGCGGTCTTCCCGTTACGGCAACGTCGAACACACTCGTGAGCTGTCGTGGCTGAATCTATTGGCGATGGGCGGTTCGAGGCCGGGCTCGAGCACCTGCACCGCTACGTCGCGGTGTACGGCACCAGCAACGCCCGCCGGCGCGATGTCATTGACGGATTCGCGATCGGCACCTGGGTGCAGAGCCGCAGCGCTGACTACCGCAAGGGCCGGTTGTCGGCCGAGCGGATCGAACGGCTCGAGACCGAGTTCCCGGACTGGCGGTGGACCATCCGGACTAATCAGGGATGCGTCAATGCATCGCGACCGTAAGATGGCGAGCAGCCACCGCTCACGGAAGCGGAGCTTGAGAAACTGTTCCTCGCACTGGCCTAAACAGTCGGCCAACCTAGTACTACCGCGAGTCGTAGCGACTTGAATCGCCCCGGGTTTGCTGGAGGCTCGGTTAGTTGGTTCCAGCGTTTGCGGGGACCGGGTTCTCACGGTAGCTGGTGACGGTGTGGGTCGACCAGTAGGCGCTCTCGTACTCGACGGGTGGGACGTGTCCGATCTCGCCGTGCAGGCGGCGGTGGTTGAACCATTCGACGTACTCAGCGACGGCGATCTCGACCTCGCCCACACCTGCCCAGCCGCCTCGCGGGCGCATCACGGGGTTACGGATGCATTCGGCTTTGAACAGCGAGTTGAACGCCTCAGCCATCGCGTTGTCGTATGAATCCCCTTTGGAGCCAACAGATGTCACCGCTTCGGCTTCGGCCAGTCGTTCGGTGTAGCGGATGGCTCGGTATTGCACTCCGCGGTCGGAGTGGTGGATCAGCCCGGCCACGTCGTGGCCGGCACGCGACCGTGCCCACAATCCCATGTTCAGGGCGTCGAGGGCGAGGTCGGTGTGCATGGTGGTCGAGACCTGCCAGCCGACGACCATCCGCGAGAACACGTCCAGGACGAACGCCGCGTACACCCAGCCCGAGTGGGTGCGGATGTAGGTCAGGTCCGCCACCCACAACGCGTTCGGTGCCGCCGCGGTGAACTGACGGTTGACCCGGTCAGCCGGCCGGGGTGTTTCAGCTCCCTCGCTGCGCGTGGTCTTGCGTGTCTTGAGTCTCGCTATCCCTTGCAGCCCATCGGCTTTCATCAATCGCTCGACGGTGCAGCGGGCAGCACTATGGCCCTGTCTGCGCAATTGGGCATGCACCTTGCGGGCACCGTAGACGCCGAGGTTGTCGGCATGCACCGCGCGGACCTGGGTAAGGAGCTCCCGGTCACGCACCACACGAGGCGCCTCGGTCTTCTGGGGGCTCAGGTGGGCTCGTACCGTGGACGGAGCGATCTGGGCGGACGTATCGCGCAATGCCGCACAGATCGGATCGACTCCGTGTTCATCGCGGTGAGCCGCGACGAACTCCACGATCAGCGCTGTGGGCGGTCGATCTCCGCCGCAAAGAAAGCCGAAGCCTGCTTCAAGATCGTGTTCGCTCGCCGCAGTTCACGGTTCTCCCGCTCCAACGCCGCGATGCGGTCAGCGTCCTCACTCGTGGTGCCCGGGCGGACCCCGCCGTCGATCTCGGCCTGACGAACCCAATTGCGCAACGCCTCGGGATGGACTCCGAGCTGATCGGCGATCCGCTTGATCGCACCTCTCGACGAATCGGGATCTTGTCGCGCTTCACATGCCATCCGGGTGGCCCGGTCCTTGAGTTCCTCACTGTACTTGCGTGGTGCTGCCATGCTCTCCATCCTTCACAGGTTCGAGAGCCTCCGACAGACCCGGGGCGGTTCAACTGTAGCCAGGACGGAAGGAAGAGAGCTGCACATTCGAGGGAGCTCGCCGCCCTCCCCTCAATCCTGTGAGAACAGTGCTGCCGGTGACCGTTATGGTTCAGCCGCTGTGTACGAGCCTGATGCTGCAGCGCCGCGACTGGTGGGCGGGCAATCCGCTCGGCCTGACCCTCGCGGTCAAGCCGGTCCTTGCGGTGTTGTTTTCCTGTCGCTACTGAACCGGCAGTGGAAGGCCGAGCGTTTGCAGTTCCAGCCCTGTTGACCGTCGCAGCCTGACCGCTGGCGGTGGATCGCCGAACGTGGTCGCGTACCTCGCAGAGTTGGCGGCGCGCAGAACGGAGACGCGTGCGGCGTCAGTCTGACCGCGTGAAGTTGGCGAAGAAGTCATCGATTGTTGATACGTCGGCATAACGTCGAAAGTGAGCAACGTCGACCTTGACGAAAACACCGCTAGAGGTGAAGTACGTTTGCTCATCGAACGATCCGGCGGCCGCGATGTGCAGTAGGCGATCCGACTCGTGGTCAATCCAGGCAGTGAGACGTATGGGAGTGTGCAGCGGGACCGGCCGGCGGTATTCGACGGTCAGGGTGCGGGTCACCGCGGGGGTCCGCGCGATCCACAGGGTGAAACCCATGATGTCGTCGCAGGCGGCCGAGATCGCGCCACCGTGCGCCAACCCGGGCGCGCCGAGGTGTTTCTCGTCGAAGGTGTGATCGGCGTACACCCGCTCGCCGCTCCGGTAGACCTCAAGTTGAAGTCCGTGGGGGTTGCTGCTTCCGCAGCCCATGCACTGGGACGAGTGTGCCGGCAGTCTTGCTTCGGGGGTCATCTCTGATCGTTGTCCTTAACTCAGCCCGCCACCTACGCAACAGGGTGCGGGGGGATCGATGAGGTGTGGGAACCGGTCCCGAACACGGTCTGTGCTCACCACTATAGGTAATACTGCCAGTACCTGATACTGTCCATTACGCACACGCGAATGGAGTGGCGCACACCACGCGCACTAGGGGGGGAGATGGCCATCACCACCGGCACAGGCGTCAACCGTCTGCTAGACGGCGCTGCCACTTTTGGTAACACCGTCGGCTTGGCTGGTCAGGCCCTGCGGTGGGTAGCAGTAGACATTGCTACAGGACGATTTCCGTTTCGCGAAGCCGTATCGCAAACCTGGTTCGTCATCGTCGTGACAACTCTGCCGGCGATTCTCGTAGCTGTGCCATTCGGTGTCATCGTGTCAGTACAGGTGGGTAGCCTCACTCAGCAAGTTGGGGCCACGTCAATAGCTGGCGCCGCTGGTGGCCTCGGGATTATTCAACAGGGAGCGCCCATCGTTACCGCCCTCCTACTCGGGGGCGCGGCCGGATCAGCGATTGCCTCTGATTTGGGTGCTCGAACGATTCGCGAAGAAATTGCTGCCATGGAGACACTCGGACTCAATCCGATCAGGCGAGTCGTAGCGCCCCGGTTCGTATCTGTGTTGATCACCGCGCCGCTGCTCTGCATGCTAATCGTCTTCACCGGGCTGCTGGCGGGCTACGCCATCAGCGTCGACGTCCAAGGCATCACACCAGGCAGCTACGTCGCCTCGTTCGCTTCGTTCGCATCGATAACAGACATCGTTGTCGCTCTATGCAAATCGCTTGTGTTCGGACTTGTAGTGGTGACGATTGCTTGTCACCGCGGCCTGTCGACGAAAGGCGGCCCTAAAGGCGTCGCAACCTCAGTAAATGCCACCGTAGTACTGGGCGTCGTCGCATGCTTCGTGATCAATGTCTTTATCACGCAATTAACAACCATGTTCGTCCCCCAAACTATTGGATGAGAAACGCCTCGTGACCACCGTTCCCTCCCGGAGGTTCTCCGCCGCCACCCGCCCTGTCGAAGCCGTGATCGCGCCAGTTGTACACGTACCTGAACGCTTGGGGCACGTCGCGACCTTTGTGATCGCCGCGGTCCTCGGCATCCGCCATGTGATCACCACCTACCGACGCCAAACCCTGCTCTACATACAAGAATTCGCCTGGGGTAGAGGTGCAGTCTTGGTCGGTGGTGGAACGGCCATCGTCCTCGCCATCCTCGGCATCGCCGTCGGCGCCTCAATCGGTATCCAGGGTTACGCCTCTCTGGACCTCGTAGGGATGGGTTCACTGACGGGGTTCATCTCTTCCTATGCCAACACCCGAGAGCTTGCGCCAATGATCGCGGCGATCGGGTTCGCAGCACAAGCCGGCTGCCGGTTGACAGCTGAGATCGGCTCGATGCGCATTTCCGAGGAGATCGACGCTCTCGAGGCTATGGCGGTACGTCCTATTCCATTCGTCGTCAGCACTCGCGTAGTTGCGTCGATCACGACCGTGATTCCTTTGTACATCGTCGCGCTTATTCTCGGATTCGGGGCCGCCAAACTCGTCGTCACACAAGTTCACGGCCAATCCGGCGGCACTTACGATTTCTATTTCGACCAGTTCCTCAAACCTCAGGATCTTGCCTTCTCGCTTATCAAAGTTCTTGTATTTGTCATTTCTGTAGTGATTATCCATAGCTATCAGGGCTACTTCGCCACAGGCGGAGCTGAGGGGGTGGGTCGAGCGTCCGGTCGAGCGATCCGCACGAGCCTCATAGTCATCGTCGTGGAGGACATGATCTTGACCCTTCTGATGTGGGGATTCGATTCCGGCGTACGGATTTCAGGGTAGGGGGTTCAGTGGCTGTCTTTCATGATCCGTCCGGACGCGAGCCGTCGCACGGGAACCTGGCCCTTCGGGGGGTCGCCCTATTGATCCTCGGCGCGATAGCTGCCTACTTACTGATAAGTGACGCTAACGGCGACTTCAGCGATCACACGTCGTTGACCATCAACACCGACGCGATAGGCGACGGATTGAAGGGGGGATCGGATGTGAAGTACCTTGGGTTCACCGTGGGGGAGGTCTCGAGCATCGCGGTTCGAGACCGTGGCGCGGCGGTCAAAATCAACCTCACCGGTTCCGGTAACGACCTAGTTCTCCGGCAGGGCATGACGGTGAACTACACCTCGTCAAACGCATTGGGACCAACTGCACTGGAGATCGTAGATCCTGGACAAGGACCACCCATCGGTTCCGGCGGGAGTGTCTACGTGAGCAGGTTGCAATCTGAACAGACCTCGGTGTCAACGCTTGTTCGCAAGATCTCCACGCTGGTCGAGGCACTGGACCAGCCCTCATTTGAAGCGGTAGTGAGGTTCATCGTTGAGGACTCGCAGGCAATGGCTGATAGCGGAAGACTCGTTCTCCAGATTGCGCAACTCACGCGAGATGTCCAGAAACGGCCGGTCGGGGAGGACCTAGGAATTGCGGCTAACCTGTCCACCGGAGTCGCCGACTTCATGACGCCGTTTGTCCCTGGCGTCTTGAAGAACGTCGATATCGCTGACTTTTTCGCCACCCAACAAAACATCGACCGCACGAAGAGTAATCTCGGCGACACGGGAAAGGTTCTTTTCGGTGGGCTCGGCGGCCTGCTCGATAAGAATTACCCAGCCCTGAGTTCGCTGTTAGACGTCGGCCTTGACCTAGCGCGGCCCGTCGCCAGATCCGCCTCGGGGCTAGTTCGCACGGTGTACACGATCCCGCAGATCCTCGATGGCATCGACAAAGCCTTGCCGAAATTCAACGAACGGGTCCAGCTCCAGCTAGCACTGGTGGTCCAGACGTCGCCTGCCCTACAAGGCGCATTGAGAATGGGGGGTGCCACGCGATGACTCTGAGGTCGCTAACACCCACAATCATTAAAATCGTCGCTTTCATCGCTCTCATCGGAGTCCTTTCATATGTCATCATCGCGATTCTGCAGCCGACCAACGAAGGGTCACCCAGTTCGCAGCGTTCCGCGGTGTTTGCCGACGCTTCCGGACTCAAGCCCCGCGACGGGGTACGACTCGCTGGAGTGAAAGTGGGATATGTAACGGCTGTCGATCTCGAGGGCTCAACAGCGATCGTCCGTTTCCAACTGGATGACGGTGTCGCGATTACCCCCGCGACGACTGCCGCTGTGCGTTACCAAAATCTGCTGGGGCAGCGGTATGTGGAACTCATCAATGCCGGACAAGGCGCCGACCAGGACTCGATCACACAGGTGGCACTCGAGAAGACCGTCCCGTCCTTCGACGTATCGACACTATTCAACAGTTTCAAACCAGTATTCGATACATTGAATACTGCGGAAATCAACGAGCTTCAGTCGAACCTTCTACGGGTTGCCCAGGGAGACGGTCGAGGTATCGCACCAGTCATGAAGCAAGTCGCGAACATCACTGATTACGGGAACCAGCGTTCAGAGATCATCACCAATATTGTGACGAGCCTGGGGCAGGTGTCCGACCAGTTGATGGGGCGCTCCGCTGAACTGGTTGAGTTGATAGACAAATTGGGGTCAATCGTCGATGCGTTCAGCCGCGTGAGCGATCGACTGCGGGCCTCGCTGCGAGAGGTCAACCGTTCGATGGCAAAGACTGTACTCGCCGGTGAGCAGATCGAGTCGACCTACGACACCAGCTTCGCGGCTATCTTTCAGAGATTAGTGCGGGAGCCAGGGGATACAGAAGGCCTACTGAATGGTGCCGTTCTCCTGAAGCCGCTCCTGGACGCCCTGGCCGCAACATCCAACGCGACTCCCCCGCCCTCGGCGGCAGGGTGTGCCCGAGGGGTGCTCGACCTACCGAGAACAGTGCAGATCGCCCTGATGGGTCAACGACTGGTGGTGTGCCAGTGACCCGTTTCTTCGGCAAGCGTCCGCATCACCGCCCGCAGCGTCGGCGGGACCTCATCCTGGCGGGGGTCGTAACGATGGTCACGGTGGCCGGTCTCGTCGCCGCCGGAGCTGTGTATATCTCGCCGCCCGGACAAACTATCTACAGCGCGGAGTTAGTCAATACCGGCGGATTGGAAGCTGGCGACCAGGTACGTATCGCCGGGATCAGGAAAGGCAAGGTAGCGTCGGTCGACCTGACCGGAACGTTCATCACCGTGCGGTTCCGGCTGGATGACTCGATTGCCGTTCGGTCGGACGCGACGGCGAACGTCCGTCTCCTCACCCCTATCGGTGGACGTGTATTGGACCTCGACCCAGGTTCAGGCCCGTCGGCCATTGACGGCGCGATCCCACTGGTGCAGACAGGCAGCACCTATGATATTTCCAGCACCCTGGAGACATCTACACCGGTGTTCCGTGACGTGCGTGGTGTTGATCTACGGCGCACGGCGGCGTTGCTACAGGATGCCTTTTCCGACGGAAACACCAATATCCCTGATGCCCTGCAAAACGCGAGCAGCCTGATGGACTTGCTGGAGCGTCAGTACGCACAACTCGACAAGACGGTGGCTTTGTCCGACGAGTATGTCGCTGCCCTCGCAAACCGCAAGCAGGTACTCGTGGACTTCCTACGCCAGCTCAGCTTCCTTGCCCGCACCCTTGGACCAGACATCGCCAACGTCCAGAGCGGGTTCGATTATCTACGTCGTCTTTTTAAGTTGCTGACCCGGCCGCTTGTCGCGTACCGCGACGGTATAGAACCATCGGTACAGCAGTTTAAGATCCTTCTAAACAAGGTGTCGGCCCAGATGCCCGCCTACCAAGACGCGCTGGCCCAGGTCGATCAGATCACCAGAAGACTGAGCATTCTCCTCAATGCTCCGCAGGTCGGACCTGCGAGTCCTGAACCGACCGTCCGCGTCTGTATCCCGATTGGTGATAACAAATGTTGACGGAGCGGATGCGTCGGCATCTGATCCCGATCGCCACCATTGTCACACTGGCAGTAGTGATCGGCGGCGTCGGAATCGACTATGCGACAGCCGACGACGACACGCGATCACTATGTGCGGAGTTTTCTGACGCATCAGGTCTGTACGAAGGCAATTCCGTCGCGATGCTCGGCAAGAAGGTGGGCAGGGTCGTAGGCATTCACGAGGAGGGACAGAAAGGTGTGCGTGTCGATATGCGGATCGACAAGACCGTGCCGCTTCCCGCAGATGTGGGTGCGACCCTGGTGTCCACCTCGATTGTCACCGAAAGACAAATCGAGTTCACCCATCCCTATCGTGGCGGAGAATATTACAAGTCGGCTGAGTGTATCCCACTGGAAAAGACCAGGACTCCACTGGGGATTAGTCAAACGCTCGACGCGATCAGCACTCTTTCAGACGAACTCGTCAAGGACGACGGACGTAACACGGATGCGATTCTTCAGGCACTTACACTCGTCTCGAAAAACATGGAAGGGACCCAGGGTGATATATCCGGCATTCTCCAGGACTCGGCCACGCTAATCAACGATCCGACCCGGCGTGATAGCCAGATACGCAGGATTGTAGCCAATCTCGCCACCTTAACCGGTGTTGCCACCGAAAACAGTACTGAGGTGACCCAGCTATTCGACAACTTCGTAGGCGCAATTGAGGTGATTGTTGCTTTCGGTCAAACATTCGGCGCCGCAACAGAGTACGCAGGCACCTTCGTCCCTATCCTGTCGCGCCTATCGTCTGACTTCGGGCCACCTATTTTCTCACTTGGAGATGCTGCGGTTCCCCTCCTCTCGCAAGCGGGCAAGCAAGAAAACATACTTGCGTCCGTCGCCGCTCGAACAGCTGACCTCATCGTTGAGCATCCAGATGCGAAGTCGATCCTGCGGGCATTCGCAATATCTGTACCACTGCAGGCCCTCAAGAACGCGTGCGCTCCTCCTTCCGTCAAGGACGTTTGCGCGACGGGTAACGAAGCGGCGACGATCGCCAACTTGATCGGAGGGCAACCTCGATGATGATCTACGGCTACCTTCGTCGTGTCACGGCCGCGATCGTGACGCTGTTCGTAGCGACTATCGCCCTCGCCGCCTGCAGCATCAGTGCTGACAACCCGCCGACCATCGGTGGATCATCCGCCCGAGACGGCTACGACATCGAGATCGAGTTCACGAGTGCTCTGAACTTGCCTGCCCGTGCCAAAGTCCTCTCTCGAGGGATTGACGTTCGGTGCCGTCACCAGCGTCGCTTACGACGGAGGCCACGCGCTGGTTGCTGCCCGAATTGATAAAGACGCCCAGCTGCCGGAAGATTCGCGCGCGGAACTCCGCCAAGACACTCTCCTGGGCGAGATTTATGTGGCCATCCTTCCCCCTGCACAGCAGTCCACCCAAGGCTTGCTGCGCGCGGGATCGGTAATACCTCTCTCACGCACCGAACCGGCTGCCAACGTCGAGGACGTGATGCGGGGTATGGCTAACGTATTGGGCGGGGGTGAACTCGATAAAATCCATACCGCGATATCGACGCTGAACTCGACTTTTCCGAGTGACCCCGCCCAGTTCGATGCGCTCTACCGCACGACCTTGCGCACCGTGTCTGAGGTGTCTGCCAACACCGACAAACTCGACGTAATCCTGCAGTCAGCCGATCGCACACTCAAAGTGATCCTGGCCGACCCGTCAGGTACAGACCGAATGTTGACCAAGGGGGGAGTGAACTTTTATGGTCTGGGCTACTCGCTAATTGACGTAGCGCTACTCATCGCTAATCTGCGCGACTTCGCGGTATCCGCAGGCCGTATCGTCGACCCTGAGTATTCCCGCATCAAGGAAACGGTGGGCGCGATCGCGCCAGTGGTCGCGTCCATCGCGTACTCGGACATCTACTCCAAGGATGTTTCCGACAAGGCGGCTCGTGTAATACGCGAAAGGCTCATCCCATTCGTCAGCTCGCCAGATATCAACGTCTCCGATGTGTCTATCGATGGCCGAGAACTGGCGCGGCGTGATGCCGAGTCGTTCATAACCGTCTTGCGAGCGATCGGAATGATGCCATGATCCGCAGCACCCTCGTATCGCTGGTTGCCCTTGTCCTCGTTCTCCTCGTCGGAGCGACATACTTGATCATCGACGTGGCACGGGTAAACCCGTTCCGCACCGACTACGCGATCTCGGCCATACTCGAGAGCTCGGGCGGCCTTCTAGACACATCACCGGTAATGTTAGAGGGGGTGCCGGTGGGAAAAGTGACATCTATTCGCGTCACAGGTAATCAGCTCGCCGTCGACATGTCCATCGACTCCGACTATAAGATTCCTCGCGGCAGTGTCATGACGATTCAGAACCTCTCGGTCGCGGGAGAACAATACATCAATTTCATCCCACCGGGCACAACCACCAGTGAGTACTTGCGTAGTGGGGACCTAGTGCCCGCCGGCGCCATCCGCGTGTCGCAATCCGTTCCCCAGGTGCTCCCGAAAATGTCGGCAGTGGCGGACGCGCTCGATCCAGCATCGATTCAGTCCATCAACGAAACGATCTCGGCGGCAGTCGACGGCCGGCAAAAGGACCTCGACACGATCGGAGACATGATGCACCGCCTCGTGGACTTCGTCGGTGACGACGGTGCCGTCCGTACCACTGCGGACAATGCCGAGTTCCTCCTGGGCCTTATGTCGAACGTGGGCGGTGTGCTCAGCACCGCGTCGGTCCGGACCCCGGATGCCGTCGACGGTTTGGCGAGGATCCAACGTGCGTTCATCGTTTTCACTTCTACGTCCTACGACAAATGGCCACCGATCCTGAAGCTAGTGGAAAAGCTCAGCGGCTACATCCAGATACTCCAGCCCGATATTGTCGCCATTACCCGCGCGGTGAAGCCGGCGACGGCGAAAGTCGCAGACACATACATCGACTTCGGATCGATCGGTGATCTTCTGGCTCGAACATTCCCAGCGTCACATCGGGGGCAGGCGCAGATTCCGATCGCCGTCACGCCATCACCTCGCTGACGCCCGATGGATACCTCCTACACCAGCATTCACAGAAGGCAGCAAATGACGGCACAAGACAACGGACCAGAATCCAAGGACAGCAGCGCTGAGGATAAGCTGACTGCGGCTTCCGACAAAGCAGATCGCAGCGACGCCACTGGTGCTACAGAATCTGCGACGTCCCAAGACGGTCCCGCCCCGGACGAGGCAAGCCCCCCGACGTCCGATGCCAGGCACCGATGGAGATCAGCACGCGTCCAGGCGGTGGCCGCCGGCGCTTTCGTGGTGGCACTCGCGGTGCTGGCCGGCCTCTTTGCTTACCTCTACATTGACATGAGGGAAGCAAAGACGTCCGCGGAGAACGCTGCCACACAACGAGCGCAGGCAGCGCAGGCAGCATCGGACTACACCACAAAGTCGCTCACCTACAGCTACCAAAACACCGGCGCATTCTTTACCGAAGTGAAAGAGAATGCCAGCGATGCGTTGGTCAAGCGATACGACGATGTCGAACCCACCCTGACCCAAATCATGGAACAGGCCAAGGTCCAAGCGTCGGGACGCGTACTGGCGACCAGTGTCACCGGCAGCGCCAGCGAGAACCGGGGGGAATACACGGTGCTGGTCTTCGCCACCCAGAAGACCCAGAATGTTCAGAACCCTCAGCCGAGCGAACTCCCCACACTGTTGAAAGTAGTCGTGCTGAAGACCGAGAACGGCTGGCAGATCCAGGATTACGGACCTGCCGAATGATCCAGCGTCCGCCGCGAAAGGAGAATTTGATGAAAAGCACCATGCAGGAGGTGCCGATGACAGTGTCATCGATACTGCGTCACGTCGCAACCAATCATACTGATAGGCAGGTGATTACTTATTCCGCGAGCGACTCTGCCCGGTACGCAACCTACGGCGATCTCGAAGAGCGATGCGCACGTCTGGCGAATGCTCTGCGCCGGGTCGGCGTGGTCGGCGACGACCGCGTGGCAACCATGCTGTGGAACAACCAGGAGCACCTCGAAGCGTACGCTGCGGTACCCGCGATGGGCGCGGTGCTGCATACGCTGAACATCCGGTTGTCACCGGCTCAGCTGCAGTTCATCGCGAACCACGCCGAAGACAAGGTCATCATTGTGGACGGGTCGCTGGTGCCGTTGTTGGCGGCGGTCTTACCGGGCTTGGCGACGGTTCGGGTTGTGTTCGTTACCGGCGACGGCGACACCTCCCCGCTCGACGGCCACGGCGTGACCGTGATGCGATACCATGACGCGCTCGCAGCAGAATCACCAATGTTCTCTTGGGTCGATCCCGACGAGCGGTCGGCTGCGGGTATGTGTTACACGAGCGGCACTACAGGCGATCCCAAGGGGGTCGTCTACAGTCATCGCTCGGTGTTTCTGCACTCCATTGCAGCGTGTACTGGTAACGCTCTGGCGATCGCAGAAGCCGATCGTGTACTTCCCGTCGTGCCGATGTTTCATGCCAGCGCCTGGGGTCTGCCCTACGCGTCGCTGATGGCCGGCGCGGACTTGCTCATGCCTGATCGATACCTTCAAGCGGCGCCGCTCGCCGACTTGATCCAACAGCATCGCCCCACGAAGGCAGGAGCAGTACCGACAATCTGGAACGATCTTCTTCAGTACGGTATCGCGAATCCGGGTGTCGACTTGTCATCAATCGACCTTGTCGCCTGTGGTGGAGCTCCTGTCCCGCAGTCGTTGATCGAAGGGTTTGCGGACCGCTTCGGCGTACAGATTATCCAGGCGTGGGGCATGACTGAGACGTCCCCGCTTGCAGCGGTAAGTCGGCCTCCCGCCGGGATCAGCCCCACAAAGGAAATGTCGTACCGCAAGCGACAGGGACGGGCAATTTGCGGGGTGGAGATGCGCCTCATCGACGAGGGCGGCCTGCCGGTTCCCCGTGACGACAAGTCCGTCGGCGAACTCGAAGTGCGGGGTCCGTGGGTCACAGGCAGCTACTACCGGCTCGAGGACGCCGAGAGGTTTCGGGATGGCTGGTTGCGGACCGGAGACGTGGGACACATCAGCCCGGACGGGTACCTGACGCTGACCGACAGGTCCAAGGACGTCATCAAGTCAGGGGGCGAATGGATCTCGTCAGTGGAGCTCGAGAACTGGATCATGTCGCACCCAGATGTCGCCGAGGCCGCGGTTGTCGCGATGCCCGACCCCCGGTGGCAGGAAACAGCTCTCGCCGTGGTGGTTCCGGTACCGGGTCGCAAGGTGTCGGCTGACACGCTTCACGAGTGGTGCCTAAGAAATTGCCCGGAGGAGATCCCACACTGGTGGATCCCGAAGAACTGGACGTTCGTGGAGCAGGTACCGCGTACGAGCGTGGGCAAGTTCGATAAGAAGGTGTTACGCGCGAAGCATGAGCAGGGCGAGCTGCCGGTTGTATCGAATTAGCGCCGCTATAGGGCGCAAGTGTGCCCACCGAACGTCGTCAGCGTTCGGTGGGCACACTTCTATAGAAGCAATGCATTTGCCGATGGGGACTGCTGCACGGATAGGTGACAGTTTGGGTGTCATGCCGCGGCAGCGGCGGTGTTGATCATTGCTTCGAACTCGACAGGCGTCAACCGACCGAGGCGGGCTTGCCGGCGCCGGCGGCGGTAGGTCCGTTCGATCCAGGTGACGATCGCGATCCGAAGCTGCTCGCGGGTGTCCCAGCGTTGGCGGTCGAGCACGTTGCGTTGCAGGAGTGCGAAGAAACTCTCCATCGCTGCGTTGTCCCCGCACGCTCCGACTTTGCCCATCGACCCCGTGAGTCCATGAGTGTTCAAGGCGTGTACGAATTTTCGCGATCGGAATTGGGCGCGTTCAATCGGTCGATGCAACACTGGGTTGTTGTAGCGAGTGTAGTTGTTCGCCAAAGACTTCGGCGGGAGTTTTCCATCCAAGGACTTTTCTAGGACGGTTGTTGAGGGTGTAGGCGATGGCCTCGAGGTCCTCAGCTGACCACCGCGACAGATCAGTTCCCTTAGGAAAATATTGGCGCAGAACACCATTGGTGTTCTCGTTGGATGGTCGCTGCCACGGTGAGTGCGGATCGGCGAAGAACACCTGCGTTCCGGTGTCCATCGCGAACTGGGCGTGAGCGGACAGTTCCTTGCCGCGATCCCACGTCAACGTTTTGCGCAACTGCTGCGGCAGCGCGGCGATCGACGCTGTCAGTCCTGCATTCATCGCGATGGCACCGTAGCCACCGAGTGCGGGCCCGTTCTTCACAGGCGGCTGCTCACCCCAGCCCTGCTGGCGTGGCAGATGCACCAGAAGTGTTGCACGACTACGACGTTCAACGATCGTGCCGATCGCCGATCTCCCAGTTCCGATAATCAGATCACCCTCCCAGTGCCCGGGGACGGCACGGTCCTCGGCCTCGGCAGGGCGCTGACTGAACACGACATCGGAGGTGACGTGACCCTGCGGCTTGTTGCGCGAGCGGGCCCGCGGCTCCCTCAGTGCACGTCCGGTGCGCAGGCACGCGACCAGCTCACGTTTGAGCGCGCCGCGGCCCTCGATGAACAGGGACTGGTAGATCGCCTCGTGACTGATACGCATGGATTCATCATCGGGGAAGTCGACCTTCAAACGCTGGGAGATCTGCTCTGGACTCCACGCCAGCGACCACCGCCGGTTGGCCCGGTGCGGTTTGTTAAGCCCCTTCCATGGCGGTGGCGTGGGGCCCGCAGCGATCGTGCCATCGGGACGGCGGACAACGCCGGCCAGGCGGTCCTGTACGTACTCCCGCAACTCGACGTGGGCCACGAGCTTCGCTGTTTTCGGGCGCTTGGCGGCCTGCTGGGCTTTCCACTGCGCCACCAACGCCCGATACTCGAGCTTCCCGCTCCTGGTTGCGGCGTTGCGCCGTAGCTCACGCGAGATCGTGGCCGGACTCCGCCCGATCCACCGTGCGATCTCACGCACCCCACGATCCTGGGCGCGTAGCAGCGCGATCTCTTCCCGTTCGGCGAAGGATAGATAGCGGCCCGAAGGCTCATCCAGACTCAGCGGCCTCATGCCGCCAGCGTGGCGGAACCAGCGTGTACCCACCGGCACCGACACACCGACAGCGATCGATGCCTGTGCCGTGCTCACCCCCGTCGCGACCACCCGCCAAAACTCACGTTGCACCTGCCGCGACGGCTCCGGCCGCCCCGGCGATCGCATCGCCGGCCGAAGTGCACGATCAGCACGCCACTGCCGACGAACACCTACCGCCACATCGCTGGTCCTCCGACTCCAGTCCGCCGTAGCCACCGCAAACACCTCCATGATCATGGTGTTGCGACGACCAGTTGAATCCGCCTTGCACTCCGCGGTCGGAGTGGTGGATCAGCCCGGCCACGTCGTGGCCGGCACGCGACCGTGCCCACAATCCCATGTTCAGGGCGTCGAGGGCGAGGTCGGTGTGCATGGTGGTCGAGACCTGCCAGCCGACGACCATCCGCGAGAACACGTCCAGGACGAACGCCGCGTACACCCAGCCCGAGTGGGTGCGGATGTAGGTCAGGTCCGCCACCCACAACGCGTTCGGTGCCGCCGCGGTGAACTGACGGTTGACCCGGTCAGCCGGCCGGGGTGTTTCAGCTCCCTCGCTGCGCGTGGTCTTGCGTGTCTTGAGTCTCGCTATCCCTTGCAGCCCATCGGCTTTCATCAATCGCTCGACGGTGCAGCGGGCAGCACTATGGCCCTGTCTGCGCAATTGGGCATGCACCTTGCGGGCACCGTAGACGCCGAGGTTGTCGGCATGCACCGCGCGGACCTGGGTAAGGAGCTCCCGGTCACGCACCACACGAGGCGCCTCGGTCTTCTGGGGGCTCAGGTGGGCTCGTACCGTGGACGGAGCGATCTGGGCGGACGTATCGCGCAATGCCGCACAGATCGGATCGACTCCGTGTTCATCGCGGTGAGCCGCGACGAACTCCACGATCAGCGCTGTGGGCGGTCGATCTCCGCCGCAAAGAAAGCCGAAGCCTGCTTCAAGATCGTGTTCGCTCGCCGCAGTTCACGGTTCTCCCGCTCCAACGCCGCGATGCGGTCAGCGTCCTCACTCGTGGTGCCCGGGCGGACCCCGCCGTCGATCTCGGCCTGACGAACCCAATTGCGCAACGCCTCGGGATGGACTCCGAGCTGATCGGCGATCCGCTTGATCGCACCTCTCGACGAATCGGGATCTCGTCGCGCTTCACATGCCATCCGGGTGGCCCGGTCCTTGAGTTCCTCACTGTACTTGCGTGGTGCTGCCATGCTCTCCATCCTTCACAGGTTCGAGAGCCTCCGACAGACCCGGGGCGGTTCAACCACCAGCCAGCCGCGTACCAAGGTCAGTGCAGCTAGCGTTTGAATTAGGACGCAACTCATCTATCACGGGCGACGGTGCTGCGTCATGCTTATGCCCCTCCTACCTGTTGACGGAATGGTCGGGATATTCAGCGACCGACGCTTGTCAGATCCCCATGGGTCCGTCCGCGTGACTTTTGCGATGGTCAAGGGGCGAGCCGGAAACGGTCGATGTCACCCGGCCACCAGCTCGCAGTGCCCAGCAGCACCGCTAGCGCCGGGACTACTAAGGTCCGCACCAGGAACGTGTCGAGCAGCAAACCGACACCGATGATGAACCCGATTTGCACCATCACATCGATGGACCCGACCATCAGCCCAAACATGCTGGCCGCGAATATCAACCCAGCCGAGGTGATGACCGACCCGGTGTAAGCGACGGTACGCATTACGCCGACCCGCACGCTCCACCTCGTTTCCTCTCTCAGCCGTGACACCAGCAGCATGTTGTAGTCGGCGCCCACCGCCACCAAGACAATGAACGACACCAGTGGCACGGGCCAGGCGATCCCGGCACCGAGGATGTGTTGAAGTACGAGCACACCAATACCGAGAGCCGCCATGTAGTTCAAGACGACGGTTGCAAGGAGATAGACAGGTGCAACGACGGCCCGCAACAGCAGCATCAGGATCAGACCCACGATGAGAAGGGTGGCTATGCCGAGCAGTTTGAAATCGTACGACAACAGTCGCTGGACGTCGGCATTGATCGCAGGAAAGCCCGCAACAGAAGCACGTCCGCCCTCCAGAGTGGTGTTCGGCATCGCGTTCTCGGCGACGCTGGACAGCTCGTTCGCCAGCGTCATTGCATCGGCAGAGTATGGGTCGTAGGCGGTCTGTACCGCATAGCGCACGGTTTTCCCGTCGGACGAGATGAACTGTCGAGCGACCTGACTGAACTGCTGGTCCTTGAACGCATCCGCGGGGAGATAGAAGCCGGTTGCCGAGTCAGAATCGCCGACCTCCCGTGCGGGAGCCCGAAGCTGTGCGGCGACCTGTGCCAGTCCACTGAGTAGCTGAAGGTTGCTGTCCACCAGAGCACCGACTCCGTTCGACAACTGACGCGCGCCGTCGGCAAGTGCGCCGACGCCGGATTCGAGTTGCGAGAGCCTGTTCCCGAGGTCCTGTCCGCCGATGGCTTGTAGTGCAGAATCCAGCGTTTGAAGAGAACGCTGCAGCTGTGCAATGTTGGTCGAGCCTGGCGCACTCACGCGGCCGAGCTGCGCGGCAAAGTCAGCCACCCTCCCAAGCGACTGATCATCCGCGAGTGCCCGGATGTCGGCCATTTGCGCGCGCAGTGCCGAGCACTGCGCGATCTGCTGGCACCACGGATTGTCTAACGCGGACAACGCCGGCGCGACCGCATCTGCCGCAGACTGGGCCCGACGTGCGAGTTGAGACAGCTCGGGCGCTTGCTTGGAAAACTGTCTAAGCCTTGGGGCAGCGTTCGCCAGTTGGTTCACAAGCGGCCGATACTCGTCGAGCTGCGGGCCAAATGACGACACCTCGTCGAGCAACCCCGACAGCGGAGCGAGGTTGGAGGATATCTGGTCTTCTAACAGTGCCAGGCCTCCGGCGAGCTGCTCTGACCCCGTCTTCAGGACGGCCAGATCACCCTTGCGGGCCTGTCCATCACCGGTCTCCTCGGTGATCTTGGTACCGATCTGATCATTCTGCCAAGATAATTGCGCCTGCTCTAGCTTCTCACCGGTCGGCCGCGTCACGCCAATGACCCTGGTCACGCCGGGAATCTGCGCGACGCGGGAGGCTAGCTGGTCGAGGTCGGCAAGGCCTTGAGCCGTGCGCATGTCGTTCTCGGACTCCACCACCAAGAATTCTGAGATGATGATGTCTTTCGGGAAGTGGCGGTTGAGAAGCGCGTATCCTTCGTTGCTCCCTGTGTCAGGTGGCTGCCCCTCGCGATCGTCGTAGGTGATCTGAATTGTTGCGGCGACCATGGCGAGGCCGATCAACACGACCACACTGATCGCGAGCAGAGGGACCGGCCGCCGGATAACCATGACTCCGACTCTTCTCCAGTAATCCCGCGTCAGGTCACGGCGGGGAAGGCCGGCGCCTTTCTTGGCAGCGAAAGAGAGTACGAGGGGCAGCAATGTCACCGTCGCCAAGAATGCGAAAGCTATGGCGATTGCGCAGGCCGGACCCAAAGTGTTAAACACACTGAGCTTGGCGAAGGCCATAGCCAGGAACGCTAGGGCCACAGTGCCCGCCGACGCTAGAACCACGCGGCCGATAGTTGCATTCGCGTGGGCGATAGCGACATCAGGAGAGTAACCCGCTCGAATACCTTCATGATAGCGGCTGATGAGGAACACCGAATAGTCAACTCCGGCACCAAAGATGATGACGGTCATGAACATTGACGTGAACTGGGATACCGGCATGCCCAGCTCGCCCAGTCCAGATAGAACTCCGCGACCCACAGCCAAGCTCATGCCCACGACAAGCAGCGGCATCAGCGCGGTGAAGACCGAACGATAGACGATCAGGAGGATCACGGCGATCAGCAGCACGGTGGCAACAGTGATCAGGACCAGATCCGACTCGCCCACGGCGAGTTGGTCGCTAAAGGTCGCGGGCGGGCCTGTCACACGGACTGTCGTCCCACTGTCACGAAAGATACTCTCAGCGATCTCACGCACCGCTGCGACCGCCTCCGCGGTATCGGGTCCCCCGAGTGTGCCGGCCACTCCCACGGGCAGATACCAGGCTTGCTTGTCTTTGCTGAGAGCCTGACTTGCGGTGAGGGGATCGCTCAGCAGGTCCCGGACAGCGATGACGTGCCTGTCGTCCGCCCGCAGGGTGTCGACAAGCACGTGATATCGATCGCGGGTGTTGTCGGACAGGCCTGCACTGTTCTCCATCACAACGAATACTGTGGTCTTGGCGCCGCGCTCGTCGAAAGATGCACCCATACGGTCCAAGGTCTGAAAAGACGGGACTCCGGCCGGGATCGGATCCACAGATTGTTCCCGTATCACTGACTCCAGTTGAGGAAAGAGAAGGCCTAAGCCGATGGCGGCGCCGAGCCAGACCAGCGTCACAATTCCCTTGCGGCGGAGGGTAAACCATGCAACCCGCTCAAGGGTCGGACTGTACTCGCCGAGTTTCTCGCCCCCTCTCGACGGGCGGGTTCGAATGGGAGACGAACTCACCATGTGCAATATCCTCTCGACCTGAAGTGGGCGACCCAATCGTGCGGACCCGTTTCGCGAATGTCCGTGCGGCGGTGGATGGTTGTCACTTGTGGTGGTGCTCGACCATGTTCTCGACTTCCTCGAGAGTGGTGGGCAGGTGGTATGGCGGAGTGCTCTTGCCTGAGATGCGGTATCGGCCCCAGAAGTCGGGATCCCCGACGACACACTCCGCTCGGCCCTCGGGGGTCGTAAATACAGCGATCGCGCGGGCGCCTTTCAGGAGCCCGTCGAGCTCATCATTCTTCTGAATCCGGCCATACCAGGTGTACAGGCCGTTCAGCGGCTGGAAATAGCCTTTGATCTTCGCTTCGACATGGATCTCCGCCCCGCGGCACACCAGGGTTCCTTCGCCGGAGTAGTCGAGGTCATGGTCGTCAGACATGCAGTCCTACCTTCTTCGCACTGAGCGTTGACAAATATCGCAGTTCGTGGATACTAGCAGTACCAGATACTATGAGTAATGGGTACTGGGCGCCAGGCCCCGACTCCCAGCCTTGAACGACCGAGGAGAAGACATGACCGTGCAGGATGTCCAGATGAACCCCGACTTTTCGAAGGAGGGCATGGCTCGGGTGAACGGGCGTAAGCCCGTCGACATGGAACGATCTGCGGGTCGATTGCTGCGGTCTTCCGCGGAGAAGTTCTACGACGCGGAGATCGACATCGACTGGGAGTCGCCCTGGGAGGAAGGCAAGTGCTTTCTGCCAGAGCATCGAGTGTCGCTATACGGCACCAGGCTGTGGGACAAGATGACTGAGGAGCAGCGTCGCGAGTTGGGGCGCCATGAGATCGTGAGCATCCTCAGTTTCGGCATCTACGCAGAGAATCTGTTGAGTTCAGCGCTTCTGCGCATGTCGGCGAAGGGGGCTTTAACCGATCAGAAGTCTCTATACGCGTTGACAGAGATCGGCGATGAGTCCCGCCATTCCACTATGTTCGCGCGCCTCATCAACAAGACGGGCGTGCCCCCCTACAAGCTTCCTAAGGGCTTCTTGAGCTTCGCGAAGATCCTGCATTTCGTCCCTCTCGGGCCGTCGGTGTCTGGAGCTACGCTGTTGATCGAGGAAATCCTGGACCGCGCCCAGCGCGAGGCGATGAACGACCCCAGTATGCAGCCTCAGCTTCGCCAGCTCATGAAGATCCACGTCCTTGAGGAAGCCCGTCACATTACCTTTGCGCGACTGGAGATGATCGAAGGCATGCAGCGTCGTCGTAAGGCGACGCGCGCTTGGCACCGAGGGGTGCTTGCCGTCATCGCGAACCTGGCGTACCCGCTGCTCATTAATCCGAAAGTGTACCCCGCAGTGGGAATTAGTCGCTGGCGTGGCGTGTGGGCGCAGCAGACCAGCCCAAACTATCGGACCAACCTGCAATTTATGTCGGAGCCCATGATTCGGTTCTTCCATGAGGCGGGAATGTTGGAAGGCAAGTTCACAATGGCCATGTGGCGTGCGACGCGGAGCCTTCCCGACGATCTTCGCTGATCTCCGTTCACGCGGCCGAGCCGTCGTGATCGACATCAGTTAGACCTGTGCGGAGCATTCTCGATGGCTTCGCGATCACTTCCGCCTCAACAGATCACCTGCCGCCACTGTGCGCAGGTGATGTGTTGTGCGATCCAACCTACGAGGGAGAAAGCATAAACATGGCATCATCGACTACCCGGCGCGCCTCGCGCGCAACCGCCAAGACGGATTCAACCAACGACCCGATTTCGACCAAGATTCTGATTATTGGAAGCGGGTTCTCTGGTCTCGGGATGGCCGCGCAGCTTAGACGTCGCGGGTATAGCGATTTTCTGATTCTGGAGAAGGCAAGCTCCGTCGGTGGGACCTGGCGCGACAATACCTATCCGGGCTGTGCATGTGACGTTCCGTCGCTGATGTACTCGTACTCATTCGAGAGTCGAGGTAGCTGGTCGAAGGTGTGGTCGTCACAGCCAGAAATTGAGCGGTATCTACAGGATGTCGCGGATAAGCGTGGCGTGACACAAAAGATTCATTTCGGTCAGAAGTTGGTTTCTGGATACTGGAGCGAGTCGGAGTCGCGGTGGCACCTGCGTACTGAGTCCGGACGTGAGTACATTGCTCAGTTCGTGGTGTCAGGAGTCGGTGCGCTGCATATCCCCAATTTTCCCGAAATTTCGGGGATTGAGGACTTTAAAGGCGAAGCGTTTCACTCCGCACAGTGGGATCATTCGGTGGATCTGGAGGGCAAGCGTGTCGCCGTGATCGGCACTGGTGCCAGCGCTATCCAGTTTGTACCTTTCGTGCAGAAGGAGGCCATGTCCCTCAAGGTCTTCCAGCGAACCCCTGCCTGGGTCCTACCCCGCAAGAATTTCTCCGTTCCGCCGGCCCTGCGGACTCTTCTGAGTAAACTCCCGATTGCACGTCGTATCGCCAGGTGGTCGGTGTACTGGGGTGCGGAGAGCCTGGCCTTCGGCCTCAACGGTCACTCTAACCTCATGCGGCCAATTGAAAAGGTCGCTCGGTGGAACATTGAACGCTCCATCTCTGATCCGGCATTGCGCAAGAAACTGACCCCGTCGTATCGTATCGGCTGTAAGCGGATTCTGGGGTCAAACGACTATTACCCGGCGCTTGCGGCACCTAACACCACTGTCATCAGCGATCGGATTGAGAAGGTGACCGCTGATTCCATCATTTCTTCAGACGGTGTCGAGCATCTCGTGGACGTTATAATTTATGCGACCGGTTTTCACGTGACTGATGGTTTCGATCAGCTCGCCCTGAAAGGTGCCACTGGCGAGGATCTCCCGTCCCACTGGCATCAGACGGGGATTAACACGCACCTGGGCATCACGACCGAGGGTTTTCCCAACCTGTTTTTCCTCCTCGGACCCAACACGGGCCTCG
Organism: Gordonia sp. SMJS1; assembly: GCF_029866425.1. Classification (NCBI taxonomy): domain Bacteria; kingdom Bacillati; phylum Actinomycetota; class Actinomycetes; order Mycobacteriales; family Gordoniaceae; genus Gordonia; species Gordonia sp. SMJS1. Next base: position 91,695 of record NZ_CP123381.1, read on the forward strand.
GCCACAACTCAGTGGTGTTCATGATCGAGCAACAGATCAAATACATCATGAAGGCCATCGACACAGTAGAAAGCCGAGGCGCTGAGAAGGTTGACGTACGCCCGTCCGTGCAAGAACAGTTCAACACCGACATCCAGCGGAAGCTGGCCAAGGGAGTGTGGACCAACGGCGGCTGCACGAGTTGGTATCTCGACTCGCAGGGCGTCAACCGGACCGTGTGGCCGGGCTTCACATGGCAGTACTGGCGCGCCACGAAAGATTTCGAGCCCGCCGAGTACGACATCGCCTGAGCCCGAACGCACGGAGAGACACGATTCGAAGAGATGGTGGGACGACGGTGAGCAGTTCTAATCGGCATGACTATACCGGCAAGGTGGCAGTGATCACCGGTGCCGCGTCAGGGATCGGTCGGTCTCTGGCACTCCAGTTGGCGGAGCGAGGTGCCGCACTGGCACTGTCCGACATTGATGAGATGCACTTGAAGGAGACTGCAGAACTTTGCCGCACCACGCATGGGGCAACGGTAACCGCCGCCGTACTAGACGTTGCGGACCGCGCTGCTTTTCAGGACTATGCCGACGGAGTGCGGTCAGAGTCGGGCCACGTCGACATGGTGTTCAACAACGCCGGCGTGGCCTTGGGCGTCGACGTGGTCGACATGAGCTGGGAAGACTTCGACTGGCTCATGGGCATCAACTTTGGCGGAGTCGTTAACGGGTCGAAGGCGTTTCTGCCTCACCTGATCGCGTCCGGGGACGGACATCTCATTAACACGTCGAGCGTCTTCGGCTTGATCGGAATCCCCAGCCAAAGCGCCTATAATGCCGCGAAATTCGGCGTCAGAGGCTTCACCGAGGCGCTCCGACAGGAGATGAAAATCAGTCGATACCCGGTCACAGTGACATGTGTGCACCCGGGGGGTGTAAAAACCAACATCGTCAACAATGCCCGAGGCGTTTCCGCCATGGGGGCAGACACCGCGACTGTCGCCTCGCTGTTCGACAGGATCGCACGAAGCACCCCGGATAAAGCAGCGGCGACAATCCTCAAAGGTATGGACAAGAAGAGAGCGCGAGTGCTGATCGGTGCGGACGCCCGCGGTTTCGACTTCGTGGCACGGGTGATCGGTCCCCGCTACCAGGACATCGCGGCGCCACTGACACGAGCGGGTTACGCGGTCGCACGTAGACAGGGGATCCTCAAGTGACCGTCGAACCCGATTCACGTCCGGCTGCCGCGGCGGCCCGCTCACGCACCTTAACCGTCTCGGAAGTGATCCAGGAAACGAAAGACTCCGTTACCATTTCGTTCGAAATCCCCGACGCCATGGTCGAGGAATTCAAGCATACCCCAGGGCAATTCATCACCGTCAAGATCCCATCTGATCGGACCGGTCATGTCGCACGGTGCTACTCATTGAGCAGCTCGCCTCACGTCAACGACTTCCGTCTCGAGATCGGCATCAAGCGGACCGAGAACGGTTACGCATCGAACTGGCTGTGCGATAACGCGATTACGGGAATGGAATTGACCGTCCTCCCGCCGTCAGGGCATTTCACGGCGAAGAATCTCGACGTTGATTTTCTATTCTTCGCAGGAGGAAGTGGGATCACTCCGGTCTTTTCGCTGATTAAGTCGGCACTTGTGTGCGGCGGGGGCGAGGTCACACTATTCTACGCGAACCGCGATGCCGAGTCGATCATGTACGGGGGGCAACTGACGCAGATCGTCTCCGAGTTTCCTGAGCGTTTCACCGTCTTCCATTGGTTGGAGTCGGCTATGGGTATTCCGACGCCTCAGAATGTCGAGTCCGCCATACGTGAGCACCGCGGTGCACAGATCTTCACCTGTGGTCCGGCGCCGTTCATGGATCTGGTGCAGAAGTCGGCGGAGGCCTGCGGTGTCGAGCACTCCTCGGTACATCGAGAAGTCTTCCAGTCACTGACCGGGGATCCGTTCGATACAGCCACGATGCGTCAGCTTGGTGACGACGACGGTGTGGCGACCGCTACGGTCTATCTGAATGGGCAGTCCATCACGACTGAGTGGCCGCGCAACACGCCGTTGCTCGACGTGCTACTGGCCCAAGGCCACAATGCCCCGTACTCCTGCCGAGAAGGAGCCTGCAGCGCGTGTGTATGCAAGCTGGTCGAGGGTGATGTAGAAATGGCCCAGAACCACATCCTCGTTGAGGGTGATGTTGCCGACGGTGAACGGCTCGCATGCCAGGCACTTCCGCTGACGGATTCTGTCACGGTGAGCTTCGATGACCTCTGAGTTTGCGAGTGCGTCGCGAGGATCGCGTGACCTCGAGGTCCTTTCCTCCGACGGGACCAAGTTGTTCGCTCAGGAATTCGGTCCGGGCCGGGATGCTCCGCTCCTAGTCTTTAGTCACGGCTGGGCTTGTCAGGGACGTTTCTGGCGTCCGCAGGTCGAGCAGTTCGCGGCGACGCATCGGGTGGTGGTCTACGACCAACGCGGACACGGGTTGAGCGACCGGGGCCGGGTACCGTTCTCGGCGAAGCTCTTGGCCGATGATATGGAGGCCGTAGTCCGGGCAGTGGCGACTCCCGCCGACAAGGCTGTCGTGGTCGGACACAGCATGGGAGGCATGTCCATCATGAGTTGGGCGGCTGAGTACCCCGCCTCGGTTTCGGAGCTGGCCCGCGGAGTAGTACTGGCAAGCACCGGGCCATCACAGTTGGTGGATCGGTCTACATTGCTCAAGGTTCCCCGACAGCTACGACCGAGACTTGAGCGGGCCTTCGCGGCCAGTCTTGCAGTCGCCGGACCCGAGATGCAGGGGACGCGTTTGTCTCGCCGCCTGATTCGTTACGGAACCCTGGGCCCGGGCGCGACTGCCGAGGTAGTCGACGAGTGCGCCGACATCGTGTTGCGATGCCCACCACAGGTGCGCGGGATGTGGGGTTCAGTGTTGGCGACAATCGACGTCAGTAAGGGGGTTGACTCGCTGGAGGTGCCGGCGACGGTCATCGTAGGTGATGCCGACAGACTGACCCCAGCGACCCATTCAGTGGATCTCGCAGCGCGCCTGGGTCGGAAGGGCGTTCTATTTGAATTCACTCTTCTTGACAAAGTCGGTCACATGTCCAACCTAGAGGCCGTCGAAGACTTCAATTCAGCCGTGGCCAGATTAGACAAATCCGCCTGACGCGGGTCTCGTCGACCCAACCCATGTTCACTGGCTAGTGCGTCACTGGCGCGACAAGTCAGCCATCCTGATAACGTAGGAGGTCATGTCTGTAGTCCGTCGCATCTCCGCGGCCCCGGTGAAAGTGCAGCGACGTGTGCGCGACGCTCGAAGCACGCGCTGGGACGACCACCGCGCCGTCGTCAAAGCTGAACTCGTCGATGCAGCGATACGCGCGATCGAAAAGTTCGGCGATGCCGTGAGCATGGACGATTTTGCGGAAGAGGCTGGTGCGTCGAAGCCTAAGCTCTACCGCCATTTCGGTGACAGGGCTGGGCTCTACTCCGCCGTGGCAGCCCGTCTGGGTTCTATGATGTGGGAGTCAGCGCAGTCAACTCTGCTCTCCGGACAGGCAGACAGCACCGTCGACGAACTTTTCCGTTCAGCGGTGTCCGCATACGTATCCTTGGTTGATGAACATCCAGCGGTCGTCCGTTTCCTCATGACGAACCACATGTTCCAGTACTCTGAGTCCGGCGAGGGTGGGGCCGCAGATCAGCTGAGATCGGCAATGGAGATTATTTCCGACGAGTTCGCTCGTGGCCTCCGAGAGGTCGATGCCGAGGAGTCCCCCGTCGCCGTAGCAGTAGCCTCCATTCTGGGGGCTGGCCTATCAGCGACCCAGTGGTGGATCGATCACGGTCGGCAGAATGGAATGAGCAGGGACATGTTTGCCGCGCACCTGTGCCAGACCTCGTGGGGGATCATAGACGGCGCTGCAGCCACAGTAGGCGTTCGATTCCATAGGGACAGGCCCTTAGGCGACCCTGGATTCGCCACTCGCCTCGACGCCGTCTGATCCCCTTCGTACGGGTGGTCCGCCCTGTGTCACGCACGCGGCAGAACTGCTCACACAAACGGAGCGCATTTCACAATCCTGACTGCTGGCTGTCATGGGGGATCATCCTTGGTCGCCGCTCATCTTAGTAGCGGAGCGCTACAGACGGTACTGTTGACGACAGTGCCACAGTCGTGGCGGCACTCATAAGGCCCCCCTCGAGCCTTCCATCGGTACCGCCACTGGCAGTTTCGTTCTGTTACCGACGGTATTGGTGTGCAGTCAGAGGTTCTTGATTTGGTTTCGTAGGGAGTGGCCAGGGTGGAAACCATCGATTTCGACGATGTTGACCCGAGGCGGGTTCGGTCGCGTCAGCGTTTGTTGGATGCTGCGGTGACCTTGCTGAACAGTGGCGGGGTCGAAGCCGTTACCGTGGAGGCGGTCACTCGACTGTCTCGTGTTGCTCGCACCACCTTGTATCGTCACTTCGAGAGCTCCACAGATCTGGTGGCGGCTGCCTTCGAGCGATTGTTGCCTCAGGCCGAGACCCCCGAGACGACGACGTCGATCCGTGATGACCTGCTGAAGCTGATGCAGCGGCAGGCTGAGCTTATTGAGCAGGCACCGCTGCAGTTGACGACGCTGGCATGGTTGGCAATGCTTCCCGAGCAGCCCCGGCAATCCGGGCAATCCGACGGGGATCAGAACGCGCTCGCGCCACTGCGTCGTCGAGTCGTCGAGCAGTATCGAGAACCATTCGATCGAGTTTTGACGAGTGACGTGGCCACGGCGGAGCTCGGCGACCTCGATTTGACCATGGCAGTCACTCAACTGGCGGGCCCCCTTGTCTTTGCCAAGCTCACGGGCATTCGGTCGATGACCGTTGGCGATCTCGAACAGCTTGTCGACGATTTCCTCATGGCCCACCGGCGACACCAAACCTCCTGACCTCCTTCCCCATCTACGGTACTGCTAGTACCGTAACGATACCGTCGGTTTCGTAGACGGGCTGGGTCGAGGGTGAGGTGCTGCGTATGGTGGTCCAACGTCCAAGTGGTGGGCGCTTGGCGGCGCGCCGGTTGGCGGAACGCAGCGAGTACAGCACGACATTGGGGCGGTTGGCACGGTTCACCTTGGCGCACAGATTCCTCGTCATCGGGGCGTGGGTGGCTGTGGGTATCGTCTTGGCGATACTGTTTCCCCAGCTGGAGACGGTGGTGCGGCAGCAGTCTGTTGATCCGATCCCTGCTGGGGTTCCATCGTTTCAAGCACTCGATCAGATGGGTGGTGCGTTCGGTGAGAAGGGCGCCAAGACCACTGTTTTCGTGACCATGGAGAACCCGAACGGGTTCACCGACGTGGCGCGGGAACGCTACGACATGCTCGTTCTGCAGTTGCGCGAAAAAGTCGACGATGTGCAGTCAGTGCGGGATTTGCTCTCCGATCCGACGACGGCCGGCCAGGCCTTGAGTGAGGACGGGCAAGCCTGGTACTTGCCTGTCGGGGTCACCGGAACTTTGGGAGGGCCAACGGCCACGCATGCTGTGGAGACCGTGCGCCAAACCGCGCAGCGCGTGTTTGACGGTACGGACACCACTGTCCATGTCACCGGGCCGACGGCCACTTTCAGTGACCAGATCGTCAGAGCTGAAAGCGATTTAGTCGTGATCACTGTGGCGACGGTGGCGCTTATCGCGATCATTCTGTTGATCGTTTACCGATCGCTGTTCACCGCGCTGGTGCCGTTGTTGGTGGTCGGTGTCAGCCTCGGCGTGGGCCGCGGGGTCTTGTCCGCACTCGGCGAACTCGGTATGCCGGTATCGCAGTTCACCGTCGCGTTCATGACCGTCATCCTGCTCGGAGCCGGGGTCGACTACTCAGTCTTTTTCATCAGTCGCTATCACGAACGGCTACGCCAGGACGCTACCACTGAGGTTGCGCTCGTGGACGCGACAGCAACTATCGGACGGGTCATCCTGGCTTCAGCTGCCACGGTGGCGCTGGCCTTTTTGGCGATGGTGTTTGGTCAGCTGAGCGTGTTCTCCACCTTGGGTCCGGCATGCGCGATCGCCATCCTCATCGGATTCCTCGCCACGGTCACCCTGCTACCACCGGTGTTGCTGTGGGCGGCGCGATTCGGCTGGGGCGCACCCAGACGAGATCTGACCCGAAAGTACTGGAATCGCGTCGCCGTGCTCGTCGTGCGGCGTCCTGTGCCTCTGCTGGCACTAACCCTGGTCGGGCTAATCGTGCTTAGCGTCTTCGCGATGGGCATCCAGATCACCTTCGACGATCGTGAGGGGCAGCCCGCGACAACCGACAGCAACGAAGGCTACGCGTTGCTCGACCGTCATTTCCCTCAAGACGTCACTACCACTGAGTTCCTCGTTGTAGATGCACCGATCGATCTCCGTACTGCCAGCGGGCTGGCCGATCTTGAGCAAATGGCCTCACGTGTATCCCAGATCCCCGGAGTGACTCGAGTCATCGGTGTTACCCGTCCCACCGGGGACAAGCTCGAGCAAGCCGAGCTGTCCTGGCAGAACGGTCAGATCGGGGACCGGCTGGCGGGTGCGGTCGACGATGGCCAGAACCGCCGAGGTGACCTCGAACAGCTCCGTACCGGCGCATTCCAACTCGCCGACGGGCTTACTCAGCTCGACACCCAGGTACGCACCAACTTGGCCCCCCTGGCCGGCATCCTCGATCAGGCAAGCACAGCAGGGCAGCAAATTCAGCAGTACCAGCCGATACTCCGCCAACTCGCCGCATCTGCACCAGCGCTCGATCGCGCTTCTCAGAATGCCCCACAGCTGGCCGCGCTCACCCGCCAAACATCTGCAGCCCTGGCAACAGTGACCTCGATCCTGCCCATCCTCGATAATGCGCCCTGGTGCACCCAAGTCCCGCAGTGCGCAGCTCTGCGCGCGCAGACCCGCAATCTCGACGCCCTACTGAGCAACGGGACCCTCGACCAGATCGCCACGCTGTCAACACAACTCGCGCAGCTGGATACACCGATCTCAACAGTCACCGACCAACTCACTTCCACCGTCAACTCACTGGGCTCCACGCTGGGAAGCATCAGCAGCCAAGACCTTCCCGGCAAGCTCACCCAACTGCAAACAGGTATCAGTCAACTCGCGGCGGGATCACGCCAACTCGCCGCCGGTGTATCCGCGCTGATCGACAGCAACCTTCAACAACTCGCCGGGATGGCCGCGCTAGCCACACAACTACAAACCTCCGCCCGCGAGACCGCCGGAACAAACTCAGCAACCGGCTTCTACCTCCCACCTCAGGCCAACGCAGACCGCCGTTTCGTCAACGTCGCTCGCCAGTTCGTCTCGCCCGACGGCCATACCGTGCGCTACGCAATACAAACCAGCTTCGACCCCTACAGCACCGAGGCCATGCAACTGGCCGACACAATCACCGATGTCGCACTCGCCGCCAGACCGAACACAACCCTGCAGGACTCCAACATCGCGATAGCCGGGTTCCCCGCCATCAACGCCGATCTGCAACGTCTACTCACCGAAGACTTCCGACTCCTAGCGTTGGCCACCCTCACCATCGTCGGCCTGATCCTGATACTCCTACTCCGAGCACTCATCGCGCCGCTATACCTTCTGGGCACCGTCATACTCAACTACACCGCGGCACTGGGTATCGGTGTCCTGATCTTTCAACACATCCTCAAAACCGATATCGCCTGGCCCGTACCACTACTGGCCTTCATAGTCCTCGTCGCGGTCGGCGCCGACTACAACATGCTTCTTATCTCTCGCCTACGCGAAGAATCCCAAAACAACATCCGCATCGGCGTCCTGAGAACCGTCACCAACACCGGATCAGTCATCACCTCGGCCGGCCTCATCTTCGCTGCCAGCATGTTCGGACTCATGGCCGGATCCATCTCGATCATGACCCAGGTCGGACTCATCATCGGCATCGGCCTGCTGCTCGACACCTTCATCGTCCGCACCATCGTTGTGCCGACCATCGCCACACTTGTCGGCAGAGCAAGCTGGTGGCCGAGTACCCGAACCGACACGCATCCAGTGTCCCGCTAGTACGCACGCACGTGCCGAGATCTGACCGGCCCCGCCAGTCATCCAGCCATCGCGCCCACCTCATCGACTGACACCCGCTCGACGGTCGGCCGCGGCACCACACCCGACCCACGTGCGAGCGCCCCTCGCGTCGTTGACGCTGGTAGAACTCGCAGGAGGGCCCGTCGCGGCGTTGGGGACTGTCGCTGATTCGGTGTAAGTGGTTTTGATCGCCCCCGGCGTGGGGCAGGAGGAATCACGACGATGACCGACACAATCGGGGGCGTGGATGCCCCGGTGGCAGGGCCGGTTCAGACCGGTCAGGAACACGATGTCACCACCGCGGATGCGGTGCGTGAGCTCTCGAAGGCCGAGCAGGCTTTGGTGAGCGATCTGGTACGTAGCTCACGCGCTCAGGGAGTGGCTCTGACCGGTCCTGACGGGCTGCTCAAAGCGCTGACCAAGAGCGTGCTCGAAGCCGCGCTCGATGAAGAGATGACCGAACATCTTGGCTATGACAAACATGACGTGGCCGGCCGCAACACCGGCAATTCACGCAACGGCACGCGCACGAAACGGGTCCTGACCGACGCGTGCGGGCAGGTGCCCATCGAGGTGCCCCGCGACCGCAACGCCACCTTCGACCCGGTAATTGTCGGTAAGAGCAAACGTCGCGTCACCGATGTGGATCGGGTAGTGCTGTCGCTGTATGCCAAAGGCCTCACAACCGGCGAGATCTCAGCGCATTTCGCCGATGTCTACGGTGTCAACGGCGGCTGAAAACTGACCCCTTATCGACGGTTGAATTTTGACCCCCTTTGGTGTGGTTACTGGTCGGTGTTGACGAGTTCTCGTCGGGCTTTGGTGCGGTAGGAGTCGCCGTCGATAGCGATGACCTCGGCGTGATGGACGAGGCGGTCGATGAGTGCGGCGGCGACGACGTCGTCGGCGAAGACTTCGCCCCAACGGCCGAATGGCATGTTCGAGGTGATCAGAATCGAGCCTTGTTCGTAGCGACTGGCAATGAGTTGGAAGAACAGGTTGGCGGTGTCGGAGTCGAATGGGAGGTAGCCGATCTCGTCGATGATGATCAGTCGGTAGCGGCGGAGCCGTTTGAGTTCGGCGGCCAGGCGGCCGGTGGTGTGTGCCTCGGTCAGGCGGGTGGCCCATCCGGTGGCGGTGTCGAAGAGCACGGGGTAGGCGTTGTGTGCGGCTTTGATCCCGAGCGCGATCGCGAGGTGGGTTTTTCCCACCCCGGGTGGTCCGAGAAGGATCACGTTGTCGCTCTTGGCGATCCAGGTGCTGGTGGCCAGGTGGGCGATCACATCACGACGCAGTCCTGGAAGGTGGTCGAAGTTGAAGTCCTCGAGTGTTTTGACCGCAGGGAAGCGCGCGCCGCTGATCCGCAGCATGGTGCCGTTGGCTTCGCGTTCGCTGACCTGGCGGTCAAGAATCGCTGCGAGGTACTGCTCGTGGGTCCAGTTGTCGGTGCGGGCCCGCTCGGCCAATTCCGCCCAGCATCGGCGGATCGCTGGCATCTTCAACGCCCGCGCCGCGAACTCGATCCGTTTACCTGTTTGATTGTCGGACACAGTCTTTCACCTTTCAATGCTGGTGGATGTGGTGGGCGGGTGAGCTTGGGGCGGGGTGGCAAAGTTCACCCCGAACAGCTCGTCGTAGTCCGGTAACGCCCGGATCGGCACCTCGTGGCCATCAGGGTGGGCGCGGATGCGGGCGGCGTTTCGGGCCCGGTTGGCGAGGTCTTGGCGGCGGTAATCGCGGCGCAGTTCTTTGGCTGCTCGCACGTGCTGAGGGTCGGCGATGGTGACGTGGTTGGCCCAGCTGCGCGCGTGGTCGGCGACGGTGACCTCGCCGCAGAGGATGCGCACCTGCTGCAGGTCGGCAGTGATGTCGACGAACCGACCGATCACCGACGGGTGCACCGAATAGTCATTGCCGGCTACACGTACGTAGTAGTCGCGACCGAGTCGCACCCGGCTACTCAAGCCGATATGCGGTGCGGTCGGAGGTAGGCCGGTCATCTGCTCGAGGTCCTCGGCGAACACGTCACACGGGCGTCGATCACCGATCGCGCGCACCACTCGGGTGTTGGCATGATCGGCCAGCCACCGATCGAACTGGGCGGTGAAATCGGCCGGTGAGCTGAACTGGCGGCCCGGCAGGAACGAGCTCTCGAAGAACCGGTTGTTGCGTTCGACCATGCCCTTGTACTCGGGGTCTCGCGGTGGCGCCAGCTCCAGCCGCGTACCCAACGTGCCCACGAAGCCGGCCGCCAACGCGGTGGGTGTGCCCTTGGGGCCGATCGCGGCTTCGCGGTCCCACACCAGTTTGCGGGTCACCCCGCCCAGTTGCGACAGCAGCAGCCACATTCCCGTCAGGATGTCTCCGCCCTGGCGAGACGGGATCATCACCGCCGACCGGTACCGGGAGAACGCCAACGTCATCACCAACACCGGTAGCATGGCGAACTGATTGTGGCTCAGAGGGATTCGGTAGTCCGGAAACCACAAATCCCACTGTGAACAGCCGCCGGGCTGATAGATCACCCGATCGGCTGGATCTACCCCACGAAACTCTGGACGAATAGCCCGGACCCGGTCTTTGAGGACCGTCAACGACCTCGTCCACCCAACCCGCTCGGCGATCACCGTCGCCGGCATCGTCGGATACTCCCGCAGCAACGCCCGGATCTGCGGTTCGAACGCGTCGACCGCCGAGCCCGTCGCCGGCCGCGAGTACTTCGGCGCGGTATCCGAAGCCAACGCCGCACGAACGGTGTTGCGGGCCACCCCCAACCGGCGCGCGATCTCCCTGATCGGCACACCCTCACTGCGATGCAAACGGCGGATCTCTGCCCATTGCTCCACTGAAATCACCCTCCTAACAAGACGGGGGGTCAAAATTCACCCGTCGTCAGGGGGTCAGTTTTCAGGCGTCGTCAACATACGGTGCGTCGGTATCGAAAGACTGAATCGCCCCGGGTTTGCTGGAGGCTCGGTTAGTTGGTTCCAGCGTTTGCGGGGACCGGGTTCTCACGGTAGCTGGTGACGGTGTGGGTCGACCAGTAGGCGCTCTCGTACTCGACGGGTGGGACGTGTCCGATCTCGCCGTGCAGGCGGCGGTGGTTGAACCATTCGACGTACTCAGCGACGGCGATCTCGACCTCGCCCACACCTGCCCAGCCGCCTCGCGGGCGCATCACGGGGTTACGGATGCATTCGGCTTTGAACAGCGAGTTGAACGCCTCAGCCATCGCGTTGTCGTATGAATCCCCTTTGGAGCCAACAGATGTCACCGCTTCGGCTTCGGCCAGTCGTTCGGTGTAGCGGATGGCTCGGTATTGGGCGCGTTCAATCGGTCGATGCAACACTGGGTTGTTGTAGCGAGTGTAGTTGTTCGCCAAAGACTTCGGCGGGAGTTTTCCATCCAAGGACTTTTCTAGGACGGTTGTTGAGGGTGTAGGCGATGGCCTCGAGGTCCTCAGCTGACCACCGCGACAGATCAGTTCCCTTAGGAAAATATTGGCGCAGAACACCATTGGTGTTCTCGTTGGATGGTCGCTGCCACGGTGAGTGCGGATCGGCGAAGAACACCTGCGTTCCGGTGTCCATCGCGAACTGGGCGTGAGCGGACAGTTCCTTGCCGCGATCCCACGTCAACGTTTTGCGCAACTGCTGCGGCAGCGCGGCGATCAACGCTGTCAGTCCTGCATTCATCGCGATGGCACCGTAGCCACCGAGTGCGGGCCCGTTCTTCACAGGCGGCTGCTCACCCCAGCCCTGCTGGCGTGGCAGATGCACCAGAAGTGTTGCACGACTACGACGTTCAACGATCGTGCCGATCGCCGATCTCCCAGTTCCGATAATCAGATCACCCTCCCAGTGCCCGGGGACGGCACGGTCCTCGGCCTCGGCAGGGCGCTGACTGAACACGACATCGGAGGTGACGTGACCCTGCGGCTTGTTGCGCGAGCGGGCCCGCGGCTCCCTCAGTGCACGTCCGGTGCGCAGGCACGCGACCAGCTCACGTTTGAGCGCGCCGCGGCCCTCGATGAACAGGGACTGGTAGATCGCCTCGTGACTGATACGCATGGATTCATCATCGGGGAAGTCGACCTTCAAACGCTGGGAGATCTGCTCTGGACTCCACGCCAGCGACCACCGCCGGTTGGCCCGGTGCGGTTTGTTAAGCCCCTTCCATGGCGGTGGCGTGGGGCCCGCAGCGATCGTGCCATCGTGAACCGTCCTGGGTCTGGTGGAGACCGTGATCTCACCAGGAGAATGCCGGTATGGGTGCACTGAGGAAGTTTGATCCAGAGACGCGTGAGCGGGCTGTGAGGATGTATCACGACCACCTCGCCGAGCATGGCGGCGGAAAGCTCGCCGCCCGGAAACACGTGGGCGCATTGCTCGATATCAACCAGGCGACGTTGCGGAACTGGATCGAGAAGGACCGGCCGATCGTGACTGCGCGGGGAACGATGACGGTGGGCGAGCAGGACGCCGAGTTGGCGGCGCTTCGCAAGGAGAACGCTGAATTGCGAAGGGCCAATGAGATTTTGAAGACAGCGTCGGCGTTTTTCGCCGCGGCGGAGGTCGACCGCCGACTGCGGTGATCGTTGATTACATCGACGCTCACAAGGGTCGGTTCGGGGTCGCCCCGATCTGCCGAGTGCTCACTGAGCACGGCGTGCAGATCGCCCCGTCCACCTACTACGCCCGCACGCAAGCGGGTCCGGTCTCGGTGACACGATTGGCCGAGGCGTACGACGCTCACGCGGTCTACCAGGCGTTTCATCGCAATCGTGGCGTGTACGGCGTCCGCAAAATCTGGCACACGATGCGCCGCGAGGGCCGTGAGATGGGCCGTGATCAGGTGGGCCGACTGATGGGGATCTGCGGGATCGCCGGAGTCACCCGCGGAAAACATCGCACGATCACGACCCAGCGCGATGATCGCGCGCCGCGGCATCCTGATCTGGTGGAGCGCAAGTGGTCATTGCCGGCCAGGCCAGATCAGTGGTGGGTGGCTGATTTCACCTACTGCTGGACCCTGGCAGGGTTCGTTTACACCGCGTTTCTCGTCGATGTGTACTCGCGTCGAATCCTCGGGTGGCGGGTGATGACGAGCAAGTCGACACCGTTGGTGACCAGCGTTCTCGAACAGGCCTTGTTCACCCGACGTAGAACCGACTTCTCGTTCACTGCAACAGGTTTGATTCATCACAGCGATGCCGGAAGTCAGTACACAGCGCTGGCGTTCACCGAAGCATTACGCGACTCCGGCTTGGCCGGATCGATCGGGTCGGTCGGCGATGCACTCGACAATGCGTTGATGGAATCAGCCATCGGGTTGTACAAGACCGAACTGATCGAGCGCCAGCGATCGTGGACCGGGCGCGCAGAAGTCGAGCGCGAGACCGCCGCCTGGGTGCACTGGTACAACACCGAGCGGCTGCACTCATCGATCGGCTACTGCCCGCCCATTGAGTACGAGAGGCGCTACCGTGAGACAGCCACCTCCGAGATGGCGGTGGCCTAAACGAGGTCTCCATCCGATCCAGGACGGTTCATCGGGACGGCGGACAACGCCGGCCAGGCGGTCCTGTACGTACTCCCGCAACTCGACGTGGGCCACGAGCTTCGCTGTTTTCGGGCGCTTGGCGGCCTGCTGGGCTTTCCACTGCGCCACCAACGCCCGATACTCGAGCTTCCCGCTCCTGGTTGCGGCGTTGCGCCGTAGCTCACGCGAGATCGTGGCCGGACTCCGCCCGATCCACCGTGCGATCTCACGCACCCCACGATCCTGGGCGCGTAGCAGCGCGATCTCTTCCCGTTCGGCGAAGGATAGATAGCGGCCCGAAGGCTCATCCAGACTCAGCGGCCTCATGCCGCCAGCGTGGCGGAACCAGCGTGTACCCACCGGCACCGACACACCGACAGCGATCGATGCCTGTGCCGTGCTCACCCCCGTCGCGACCACCCGCCAAAACTCACGTTGCACCTGCCGCGACGGCTCCGGCCGCCCCGGCGATCGCATCGCCGGCCGAAGTGCACGATCAGCACGCCACTGCCGACGAACACCTACCGCCACATCGCTGGTCCTCCGACTCCAGTCCGCCGTAGCCACCGCAAACACCTCCATGATCATGGTGTTGCGACGACCAGTTGAATCCGCCTTGCACTCCGCGGTCGGAGTGGTGGATCAGCCCGGCCACGTCGTGGCCGGCACGCGACCGTGCCCACAATCCCATGTTCAGGGCGTCGAGGGCGAGGTCGGTGTGCATGGTGGTCGAGACCTGCCAGCCGACGACCATCCGCGAGAACACGTCCAGGACGAACGCCGCGTACACCCAGCCCGAGTGGGTGCGGATGTAGGTCAGGTCCGCCACCCACAACGCGTTCGGTGCCGCCGCGGTGAACTGACGGTTGACCCGGTCAGCCGGCCGGGGTGTTTCAGCTCCCTCGCTGCGCGTGGTCTTGCGTGTCTTGAGTCTCGCTATCCCTTGCAGCCCATCGGCTTTCATCAATCGCTCGACGGTGCAGCGGGCAGCACTATGGCCCTGTCTGCGCAATTGGGCATGCACCTTGCGGGCACCGTAGACGCCGAGGTTGTCGGCATGCACCGCGCGGACCTGGGTAAGGAGCTCCCGGTCACGCACCACACGAGGCGCCTCGGTCTTCTGGGGGCTCAGGTGGGCTCGTACCGTGGACGGAGCGATCTGGGCGGACGTATCGCGCAATGCCGCACAGATCGGATCGACTCCGTGTTCATCGCGGTGAGCCGCGACGAACTCCACGATCAGCGCTGTGGGCGGTCGATCTCCGCCGCAAAGAAAGCCGAAGCCTGCTTCAAGATCGTGTTCGCTCGCCGCAGTTCACGGTTCTCCCGCTCCAACGCCGCGATGCGGTCAGCGTCCTCACTCGTGGTGCCCGGGCGGACCCCGCCGTCGATCTCGGCCTGACGAACCCAATTGCGCAACGCCTCGGGATGGACTCCGAGCTGATCGGCGATCCGCTTGATCGCACCTCTCGACGAATCGGGATCTCGTCGCGCTTCACATGCCATCCGGGTGGCCCGGTCCTTGAGTTCCTCACTGTACTTGCGTGGTGCTGCCATGCTCTCCATCCTTCACAGGTTCGAGAGCCTCCGACAGACCCGGGGCGGTTCAGACCGTCGGCCAATCTGCGCCCCAACCACCGTGCTCCTCGGGTACCGCGAGCGCCAGCAGACCACTTAGGCGTAAGTCCTCTTTCTCACGGGTGGCTGGCCCCCCATCGCGATCCCGTTCGACGATTCCCTCCCGCCAGCTTGCAGCAAGGTCTCGAGCCACCGCGAGAGGATCGCCCGCCCGCCGGTCGGTGGCCGCCGCCGTGTCGTCGGTGACTGTCATTCGTATTCTCCAATCGCTGATGTGCCGGCCGCGCATGTACGCAGGCTCGTCTGCAGAAATTCCGGGGCCGACCAATCAGTCAGGTCGATCGCCTTATCCACCAGATCGTGGTCGACCAGGTACCGCTGTGTCGCAGCAAGGACAGTGAGCGCATCGTGGTCGAGGGTGGGTACTAAGTTGTCGGTGAAGTGCTCGCCGAAACCGCGTGTCACCGCAGTCTCGCTAACACCGAGGTTGCGGGCATGAATCGCGACTGTCTCGGTCAGATGATCGCGCGCCCAGGAGCCTGCCCGGACCACCGTATCCACCAGATGCTGCACGAGTGACGGGTTCTTATCGACGAGTTGCGCGCTGATTGTCCAAACGCTGGCGTAGTGGCTTGTCCTGTCCAAGCTCAGGTCACGCAGCGGTCTAACACCGGTGAGGTCTTCGAACTCCGCGGACCACGGAAGCCAGCTGAATAGCGCATCGACCGTCCCCCCGGCAAAGACTTGTGCCTGATGGGCCCCGACGGCGGGAAAGAGGTCCGAACCGTTCACTGATGCCGATGCGCTGAGTCGGTCCTGCGGTAAGTCGACTCCCGCCGTCTCAATGGGTACGAGCTCGATATCGTTTACTGTTACGCCGGAGTGACGAAGGGTGTGCTGCAGGGCTCGCGCCTCCCAAGTGCCCAGTGCGACGAGAGTCTGGCGCCACGGGTCGAGCTGTCGGTAGTCACCAAGGTCGCCGCGCAGGATCCGGATTGCCGATGCGGATACGCCGACACGATGCCCCGCCAGTTGCTCCGGTGCGGTCAGGGTGGGGTCGGCCGCGTAAAAGCCCAGCTTTCCCTCGAACAGGGTGACGCCCAGGAGGCGTGTGCGACCCGGTGCACGCAGGCCCTCACTCACCAACGGCGGGATCTCTCCGCCGAATCGGGTGTAAGCGGGATGATCGTAGGTGAAGTGCAAGGAGCCCAGCGGCCCTCCCAGCACGTCCAGATTGATGCCAGCCTCGGCGAGCAACTGCGACTCGCGGCCAACCAGCAGGGCGTTGGGAACAGGGCAGTTGCTGTACGCGAGGGTGTGGACCGCTGAGCTGGTGTCGGTCACAGCGCCGCCGCCCCGCTTGGCAGTTCCAGGCCGAGGTGGTCGCGCAGCGTTGATCCCTCATACTCGTCGCGGAATACCCCACGTTCTTGCAACAGCGGCACCACCTGGTCGACAAAGTCCTCGTAAACGCCGGGCAGATAGGCGGCGGAGATGATGAACCCATCAGCCGCTCTCGCATCGAAGTACTCGACCAGTCTGTCGGCGATCTGGGTGGGCGTTCCTCCCCACTGCGGGACAAAACCCACGTTCGTGCCATAACGCTTTCCAAGGTCGGCCAGTGTCAGATCCTCGCCGTCGCTCGCAACCGTGGAGAACATGTGGAGCATGGTGGGGATGTGCGCGTCCCCCAAGCTCGCGACGATGTCGGAGTACTTCGCGTCTAGGGGGAAGGCGGACAAGTCGATTCCACTATGACTCGACAACGTCGACAGACCGACCTCGGGGTGGACGAGACCGTTGATGTATTCGAGGCGATCGCGTGCGATCGCCTCGGTCTCCCCAAGTATGGGCATGACAGCTGTGAAAACCTTCGTGGCGTCGGGGTTGCGACCCGCGGCACTCACTTGCCCCTTGATGTCCTGGTACGTGCGCTGCATCATCTCCAGCGTCGGCGAGATGCTGAACACGGCGTCGGCCCACTGGCCCGCGAAACGTCTACCGCGAGGCGACAATCCGGCCTGGAGGAGTACTGGCTCGCGCTGACTTGAAGGGGGGATTTGCAGGGGGCCGCGCACGTCGAACCAGTCACCACGGTGATCGACGTAATGAACTTTCTTAGGATCAGCGAACCGGCCGCAGATCTTGTCCAACAGCAGCGCATCATCGTCCCACGAGTTCCACAGCTTACGTACGACCTCGACGAACTCGTCCGCGCGGTCGTAACGGGTGTCGTGTTCAAGATGAGCATCGATTCCGAAGTTCTTTGCCTCTGAATCGTTCAGCGATGTCACGATGTTCCACGACACCCGCCCGTCGGACAGGTTATCCAGCGTTGCCAGGATACGGGCGACGTGAAACGGCGGGTAATACGTGGTGGAGATGGTGGCTCCAAGTCCCAACCGGTCGGTCACGGCGGCCATCGTCGCCACCACCGTGGCGGGCTCGAGTGCGATCGCGCCCTGGCCGCCCAGTCCGACGCCTGTTTGCAGATCATGGCCGTAGCTGTCCTCGACTGCGAGAGCATCCGGAAGGAAAAGAAGATCAAACTTTCCGCGTTCAAGGGTCTGAGCGATCTTCTTATAGTATGCACCGGAAAGAAAATCGTTAGTTGCTGCGGATCTAGTGTCCTGAGTCATTAATTTCCGTTCGGTTGTTAGGCTAGGGAATGGCAACCCGGGGTCCGCGAGCAGTGGATATTGTTCTGACTGATGACGAGCGCCGTGAGCTCGAAGGGTGGGCGCGTCGGCGAACGACGGCCTCGGGTTTGGCGATGCGCTCACGAATCGTTCTCGCCGCCGCTGATGGCGGTTCGAATACTGAAGTGGCACAACGACTCGGCCTCAATCGCAGTACCGTGCGGCGCTGGCGAGGCCGGTTCGTCGAGCACCGCTGCGAGGGGTTGCTCGACGAACCCCGGCCTGGGCGACCTCGCACCGTCGACGACGAGCAGATCAAAAACTTGATCACCGCGACTCTCGAGACCACTCCGAAGAATGCGACACACTGGTCGACGCGGGCGATGGCCGAGCATCTCGACATGTCACAGTCAACCGTGTCGCGTGTGTGGCGGGCGTTCGGATTGGCTCCGCACAAACAGGATTCGTGGAAGCTGTCGAGAGATCCCTTGTTCACCGAGAAGGTCCGTGAATCACCCCTGGTTTGATGCCGCTTCCTTCTGAGTCAGGAAGGATGAGCACATGCCTAAGAAGATCGATCCGGAGGTCCGTTCGAGGGCCTTGCGTTTGCTGGAGGCGCACGGCGGCGAGTACACGTCGTTGACTGCCGCGGCAGAGGCGATCGCCAAGCAGGTCGGTGTCGGTGGGGAGACGGTACGTCGGTGGGCCGTGCAGGCCCAGGTCGATGCCGGCGCCCGGTCGGGGACCACGTCGAAGGAGTCCGCTGAGATCAAGCGACTCAAGGCGGAGAACAAGCAATTGCGAGAGGACGTTGCCATTTTGAAAGCGGCGACGACTTTCTTCGCGGGGGAACTCGACCGCCGCAACCGATGATCGTGGCGTTCATAGATCGGATGCGCGCCAACGGTTTTGCGGTCGAGTCGATCTGTCGGGTCTTGCGTGAGCAGGGCTGCATGATTGCCGCACGAACCTACCGGGCATCGCGAACACGCACGCCTGCCGCTCGGACCGTCTCCGATGCCCACGTCGTCGATGCGGTGCGCACCGTGGTCTGGCGCACCGATGACGACGGCCGGCGGAAGATGACTCCGGAGGGCCTCTACGGGCGGGTGAAGATGCGCGCCCATCTGCATCGGACAACACTGCCCGGGGTGTCCTATGGCGCCGTTGATCGAGCGATGAAAGTGCTAGGTCACAACGGGATTCGAAGGTCCAAGGGAGTCCGTACGACCGTGCGGTCCGCTGATGGTGTACGCGCGGAGGATCTGCTGAATCGACAGTTCAGTGCCGTCGAGCCGAACCGGGTGTGGGTGACCGATTTCACCTACTGCCGGACGTGGGCGGGGTGGGTGTACGTGGTGTTCATCATCGACGTGTTCTCACGTCGGATCGTGGCGTGGCACGCCTCGACGTCGAAGACGGTGGAGCTGGTGACGGTCCCGCTTCGGATGGCGCTGTGGCAGCGGAAACGAGAGGGTCATCCGGTGAAAGCTGCTGAGCTGATTCATCATTCGGATGCTGGAAGTCAGGGCGGATTCAACTGGTCGTCGCAACACCATGATCATGGAGGTGTTTGCGGTGGCTACGGCGGACTGGAGTCGGAGGACCAGCGATGTGGCGGTAGGTGTTCGTCGGCAGTGGCGTGCTGATCGTGCACTTCGGCCGGCGATGCGATCGCCGGGGCGGCCGGAGCCGTCGCGGCAGGTGCAACGTGAGTTTTGGCGGGTGGTCGCGACGGGGGTGAGCACGGCACAGGCATCGATCGCTGTCGGTGTGTCGGTGCCGGTGGGTACACGCTGGTTCCGCCACGCTGGCGGCATGAGGCCGCTGAGTCTGGATGAGCCTTCGGGCCGCTATCTATCCTTCGCCGAACGGGAAGAGATCGCGCTGCTACGCGCCCAGGATCGTGGGGTGCGTGAGATCGCACGGTGGATCGGGCGGAGTCCGGCCACGATCTCGCGTGAGCTACGGCGCAACGCCGCAACCAGGAGCGGGAAGCTCGAGTATCGGGCGTTGGTGGCGCAGTGGAAAGCCCAGCAGGCCGCCAAGCGCCCGAAAACAGCGAAGCTCGTGGCCCACGTCGAGTTGCGGGAGTACGTACAGGACCGCCTGGCCGGCGTTGTCCGCCGTCCCGATGGCACGATCGCTGCGGGCCCCACGCCACCGCCATGGAAGGGGCTTAACAAACCGCACCGGGCCAACCGGCGGTGGTCGCTGGCGTGGAGTCCAGAGCAGATCTCCCAGCGTTTGAAGGTCGACTTCCCCGATGATGAATCCATGCGTATCAGTCACGAGGCGATCTACCAGTCCCTGTTCATCGAGGGCCGCGGCGCGCTCAAACGTGAGCTGGTCGCGTGCCTGCGCACCGGACGTGCACTGAGGGAGCCGCGGGCCCGCTCGCGCAACAAGCCGCAGGGTCACGTCACCTCCGATGTCGTGTTCAGTCAGCGCCCTGCCGAGGCCGAGGACCGTGCCGTCCCCGGGCACTGGGAGGGTGATCTGATTATCGGAACTGGGAGATCGGCGATCGGCACGATCGTTGAACGTCGTAGTCGTGCAACACTTCTGGTGCATCTGCCACGCCAGCAGGGCTGGGGTGAGCAGCCGCCTGTGAAGAACGGGCCCGCACTCGGTGGCTACGGTGCCATCGCGATGAATGCAGGACTGACAGCGTCGATCGCCGCGCTGCCGCAGCAGTTGCGCAAAACGTTGACGTGGGATCGCGGCAAGGAACTGTCCGCTCACGCCCAGTTCGCGATGGACACCGGAACGCAGGTGTTCTTCGCCGATCCGCACTCACCGTGGCAGCGACCATCCAACGAGAACACCAATGGTGTTCTGCGCCAATATTTTCCTAAGGGAACTGATCTGTCGCGGTGGTCAGCTGAGGACCTCGAGGCCATCGCCTACACCCTCAACAACCGTCCTAGAAAAGTCCTTGGATGGAAAACTCCCGCCGAAGTCTTTGGCGAACAACTACACTCGCTACAACAACCCAGTGTTGCATCGACCGATTGAACGCGCCCAGTACACATCGGTTACACTGACTGAGCGGCTGCGGCTCGAAGACATCGCCGCGTCGATCGGGTCGGTCGGAGACGCCTACGACAACGCTCTGGCCGAGTCGGTGAACGGGCTGTACAAGACCGAGTGCATCCGGACCACGATCTTCCACTCCGGCCCGTACCGGACGATCTCCGACGTCGAGTTCGCGACCGCTGGTTGGGTCGACTGGTACAACAACAGCAGGCTGCACTCGAGTATCGGCCAGATTCCCCCGACCGAGTTCGAAACGCTCCACTACGCTGGCCTCGGCCCCGAGGACCAGCCCACACTGGAGGCGGCACAAAACCCTAGGGTGATTCACCCAGCCGATCTTTCCCATGCTCCCGGGCACCCCGCAACGGGCCAGCCACGACTATGTGCGCAACGGCACCTCCAGTCTGTACGCGGCGTTGGACATCGCGTCGGGAAAAGTGATCGGTTCGCTTCACTCACGGCATCGGGCAACAGAATTCATCGGGTTTCTCCGCAAGATCGACGCCGAGGTGCCCGACGAGCTCGACGTCCACCTGGTCATGGACAACGCCTCTACCCACAAGACGCCCGCGGTCAAACGATGGCTGACCTCGCACCCACGATTCGTTGTCCACTTCACCCCGACGAGCTCATCCTGGATGAACCTCGTCGAACGCTGGTTCGCCGAACTGACCACCAAGAAGCTCCAACGCTCCACCCACCGCACCGTGAGAGCGCTCAACGCCGACATCAGAGCATGGATCGAGACCTGGAACGACAACCCCCGCCCCTACGTGTGGGTCAAGACCGCTGACCAGATCCTCGACTCCATCGCCCACTACTGCACACGAATTAATGACTCAGAACACTAGCGGGAATTATGTCATAACGTAGGTTATCGGCGAATCTTGGAGAAAATCAGGTCATTTCGTCATCAATGACGAAACTGTGGAGCAATCACGAACCGTTCGGCCGTCGAGGCGTTCTCCAAGCTGATCCTGCGGAACGAGTACACCCTCTCCGACGTCGAGAAGGTCATCGCCGGGGACACCGATGCCGTCGACGTGCCACCCGACTAGACCCCGTCCAGCGGTGGGCCGCGACCTCTCACGGTCGCGGCCCAGCGCCCCGGCCCCGCTCACACCCGCCACCTCGAGGAACCATCGTGACCATCACCGCCGAACTTTTCCCCCGCTGCGCCCTGCCCGGCTGCGCGATCCCCACCGACACCCAGGGCCACCCCTGCAGACAATGCCGCCGTGACCTCGGAACCCTCGTGCGCCACAACCCCGGCGGCCGCCGACGCCCAAACCGGCCGCGACCACGACGTCGCCCTGGCCTACCGGGCTTAAGAACAGCTACGCATCGCCGACGCCGCCGAACAACGCATCGCCCTCCAGATCGGTCAGCGCGAGAAGCCCGGACAGTCCAGTTGGCTGTGCGAGAAACGCCGAAGGTGTGACATTCTGTCCGTTCCGTACCCGAGGAGTGCGAACGTTCTGTAGGTATCGCGCGACGGGCGGTGCGACCACCATGGATGCACTGCGCATCGTCGCGCGCCATGCCCGAACGCACCCCGCCCAATCGGGGGCCGACACTTCCTGGACGGACTCCATGACCGCACTCGACGCCGCGACCCCGTCGGCACCCGGACCGGGCCATTCGGGCCCGCAGGCCGAGGCCGAACTCGAACTGATCCCCGAGTCCGCGAAGACCCATGACGTGCGCGGACAGTTCTGGATCTGGGCCGGTGCGAACATCGCGCCGATCAACTGGGTGCTGGGTGCACTCGGCGTCACGATGGGCCTCGGGCTGTGGGAGACGGTGGCGGTCCTCGTCGTCGGCAATGCCATCGGCATGACCATCTTCGGCGTCTTCGTCGTCATCGGTCAGCGCACCGGGGTCACCGGAATGGTGCTGTCGCGAGCCGTCTTCGGACGCCGCGGCGCCTACGTTCCCGCCGCCGTCCAGGCCCTGGTCTGCATGGGCTGGTGCGCGGTCAACACCTGGATCGTTCTCGACTTGGTGATGGCGCTGCTCGGCGAGATGGGACTCGTCGACCCGGACCTCGACAACAACGCCGCACGGATCGTCGTGGCCGCGGTCATCATGGGGATGCAGGTGACGATCGCGTGGTTCGGGTACCGGGTGATCTCCGCGTTCGAACGATGGACGGTGCCTCCGACGGTCGCGATCCTGCTCGTCATGACCGTCGTCGCGTGGGTCGGCCTCGACGTCGACTGGGGACAGACGACCGCTCCGGAGCTCACGGGATCGGCCCACATCGGCGCGATCACGGCGGTGATGACCGCGATCGGCATCGGCTGGGGTCTGACGTGGATCGGTTACGCCGGCGACTACTCGCGCTTCGTGTCCCGGGACGTCCCGTCGCGCAGGCTGTTTCTCGCCAGTGCACTCGGGCAGTTCATCCCGGTCGTCTGGCTCGGAGTGCTGGGTGCGTCCCTGGCGACATTGAGCGACTCCGCCGACCCGGGTGAGATCATCGTCGACGCCTACGGCGTTCTCGCACTGCCGGTTCTGTTGCTGGTGATCCACGGACCGCTCGCGACCAACATCCTCAACATCTACACGTGCACGGTGTCGAAGCAGGCGCTCGACATCCGCGTCGACCGGCGCGTGCTGAACCTGATCATCGGCGTCGTGGCGATGGCGGTCGTCGTCTACTTCGTGCTCAATAGCGACTTCGCGACCACCATCGACTTCTGGCTGGTGTCGATCGTCGGCTGGTTGAGCCCTTGGGGCAGCGTTGTTCTCGTGCACTGGTTCCTGATCGCGCGGCAACAGATCGACGCCGAGAGTCTGTTCGCCACACCGGCGGACAGCGTCCTGCCGATGGTCCGGCCGACCGCCCTCGTCGCACTCGCTCTCGGTGTCACCGCGACCTGGATGTTCATGTACGGGATGCTGCCCGTGCTGCAGGGCCCCGTCGCCGTCGCCCTCGGTGGGATCGATCTGTCGTGGCTCGCCGGGGCGGTCGTCGCCGGCACGTCGTACTGGGCCATGGAGAAACTCGCCGCGCCACGTGCTGCCTGAGGCCCGACCGGTGAGGACCGTGGCGGTCGTCGGCGACAACGAACGGCGAAAGCCGCCTGCCACATCAGGGCGTCGACTAGGGTTCGGCGGAGTGGGAGGCAACGCGGCCTCTCGGTGAGGAGGTTCCATGGCCACCGTCCACACCGCGACCGGCCCGACCGATTCCGCAGACCTCGGAAACGTGTTGGTGCACGAGCACGTGTTCGTCCTCGGCGAGGAGTTCCGGCAGAACTACCAGGATGACTGGGACGAGGACGACAAGGTCGCCGAAGCGGTCCGCGACCTGACCGAACTGAAGGAGCTCGGGATCGACACGATCCTGGACCCGACGGTTCTCGGTCTCGGCCGGTACATCCCACGCATCCAACGGATCGCCGAACAAATCGACCTCAACATCGTCGTGGCGACCGGCCTCTACACCTACAACGACATCCCGTTCCAGTTCCACTATGCCGGACCGGGAATGCTGTTCGACGTCCCGGAACCGTTGGTCACCCTGTTCACGAAGGACCTGACCGAGGGGATCGCGGACACCGGTGTGCGAGCGGCCTTCCTGAAGTGCGCCATCGAATCACAAGGATTGACACCGGGAGTTGAGCGCGTGATGCGCGCGGTGGGACAGACGAGCGCCCAGACGGGGGCGCCCATCACCGTCCACACCGATCCGCACAGTCAGTCGGGTCTGGTCGCCCAGCGGGTCCTCGCCGAGGAGGGAGCCGACCTGACGAAGGTGGTCATCGGCCACTCCGGTGACAGCGTCGACCTCGACTACCTGATGAAGCTCGCCGACGCCGGTTCCATCCTCGGCATGGATCGTTTCGGGCTCGACCTCCTCCTGCCATTCGACGAACGGGTGAACACCGTCGCCGAATTGTGCAAGCGCGGCTATGCCGACCGCATGGCCCTCGCGCACGACGCCGCCTGCTTCATCGACTGGTTCGACCACGAGGCCAAGAAGCAAGCACTCCCGAAGTGGAACTACCGGCACGTCAGTGAAGAGGTGTTGCCCGCCCTGCGCGAACGCGGGGTGAGCGAGGCCGACATCACGACGATGCTCGTCGACGTGCCGCGCCGCTACTTCGAGTAGGGCCGCGATGCACGGACCACTTGGCTTCGCGGAATGTCCGCGAGCCGGCGCGGACTCAGGCCCTGGGTACCGGGACCGCCACAGAGTTCGACCGGGCTCAGGATGGCGGATGCCAGCGCGCGGAACTCGCCTTCGATGCCCGGCCGCGAGCGGAGCTCCGGCGACGAGATGACCTGGTAGACGAATCCGGTAAGTGCCTGCGTGAGCGCGTTGGCATCGGCATGCGTCAGGGTCGGTGAACGGGCCAGGATCGCAGCAGTCCACTCAGCAGTGTAGTCCGACGCCGTCCGGCGAAGTGAGACCTGGTCTGCTTCCGGCAGATACACGATGTCCTGGTGGGCGATGGCCAACACTCGACCGTTCGGGCCGAGCGAGTAGTCGAGGAACACACCCACGAGGACGTCCAGCGCTTCGACCGCCGAGGACTCCGCCAGTGCGTCGACGGATATCCAGTGCAGATTCTCGAGACCTCGACGCATGATGGTCATCAGGATGTCGGTCTTTCCCGCGTACTCCTGGTAGACCGTCGCCGGCGACACATCCGCTTCGGCGGCGATCTCGTGGATTCGGACGTTGGGAAATCCGCGCGCGAAGAACATCCGGGTCGCGGCGGCGAGTATCCGATCACGCCGCGCAGCGGGCCGTCGGCTGGATCCATCGGCGAACCGCGCGCGGGACTGTGCCCCGCGGGGAAGCGGACAGCTCAGGATCGAGTCCACGACCGCCCGCTGGATCTGCGTGAGCCGCCGTGGGGTGAGCGAACCCCGCATCGCGGCGGTGCTCGAGAACACGCTGACCGCCGCGGTCGCGAGGAGTTTCGCGGTCTGGGCGTCGATGCCGGCCTCGGTGGCGTCGAACTTCGACGCCAATGCGTCGATCAGCGTGCGGTGGTGCCCGTCCATGTCGTCGAGATCGGATCGGTCGAGATGCCGTCGCTCGCGGGTCCACAGTGTCGAGACGTCGCCGTGCGCCGCCCTGGTCGCAAGCAGGTCGAAGAACACGCCGAGCTGTTCGGCCGGCGATTCGCTGCGCTCCTCGGCTTGGGTCAGGAGTGCGCGTACCCCCTCCACCTGCGTCGCCAGCGCTTTCGCGAGAATGTCCTGCTTGGACGGAAAATACCGGTACACCGCCGGCCCGGTCAGTCCGACGGCGGCGCCGATCTCCTCGACGCTCACATTCCGGTAGCCGGCGTCCTGAAAGAGCGAGGTCGCTTCCGCGATGAGCTGCTCGACCCGCGGTTCCGGGGGTCGCCCCGGCCTCTCGTCTCGAGGCGCGGGAGCCGGCGCCGACCGTGACGGGGACCGAGGTGTGGGTGAGTTCATCGCGCGCCGGCAGCCTTTCCTGCTCGAGGTCTGACGACCTCGGGGTCACTTTCCATTCGTTGGAGCCCGCCGGGTGGATCCCAACAGTGCCGCGAATCACACTCGCGATTCTGAGATCGAAACCGAACGACTCTTGACCACGCGGCGTAGGCGTGTGTTTCCGGCTCGGGGCCGCAGACCGCGGTCGTCGGACGACGCTTCGAACCCAGCTGTGAATCGCAGGTCGACGACGCAGCGCGTGTAACGGCGACTCACTGAATCCGCCGACCGCGTGTGGAGGCCGGCCGCTGTGCTGGGCTTTCAACCCGTTTTCGCGCCCGGAAGGCAGTGCTTACCGCGTGTATCGGCCATTAACCCTGGATGCGCATTCAGGGCCGAGAGGACGGCTGACCATACCGCCCGGTACGTGGTCTGGCACGAGTTTGGTTGCGCTGCCACGCGTTCCGAGTTCGGAATCCGTTCGCCTCGCGAAGCTCAACAGGCGCGCTGTACGCCTCCCCATCTCGCCGATCCTCTGCTACTGTCCGAATCGGGTCGTCGGGGAGGACGGCCCTGTCTCTCTACTTCAGAACGCGCACTCGCTCGACTCGTTCAGTCGATGCTTCCGGGGGGAAGTCTCGTACACACACGTGTGGTTGGACCGTGCGCGGGATTGGACACAGTGATCGAAATGACCGGCCAGAACAACGGGACCGCAACTGTTGCGGCGCAACCAGATGCCCAGCATCGACTCAGCAACACTCAATTCGTCACTCACCGAGATCGTGGCCCCACGACATCCACGGTGAGCCTCATCATTCCGGTTCGCAACGAAGCACGGAACATCGGGTGGGTGCTGGAACAGATCCCCAAGCGGATCGACGAGATCATCCTCATCGACGGAAACTCCACCGACGCAACACTCATCACCGCGCGGAGTTACCGCCCCGACATCAAGATCGTGCAACAGAGCGGACCCGGCAAGGGCAGTGCGTTGCGTACCGGTTTCGCCGCCGCGACGTCCGACATGATCGTCATGATGGACGCCGATGGCAGTATGGCTCCGCAGGAGATCACGCATTTCCTGCACTTCCTCGAGAACGGTTACGACTTCGTCAAGGGGTCGAGGTTCATGGGCGGGGGCGGGTCACTCGACATCACCCGGTTCCGGCGGTTGGGCAACTACGGGTTGCTCGCGTTCTTCAACAGCTTGTACCGAACCGAGCTGACCGATCTGTGTTACGGCTTCTGCGCTTTCCATCGGCGATACCTGGATCTTCTGGATCTGCAGGCGACCGGCTTCGAGATCGAGGCCGAGATGACTGTACGCGCGGTGCAGGCCGGCCTGCGGATCGCCGAGGTTCCGAGCCTGGAAATGCCGCGTCGCACAGGTAATTCCAATCTCAACGCGATCTCCGACGGCCGACGGGTGCTGCGCACCGTGTGGCAGGCGCGAGGTGGCAGGCGGCCGGCGACGATACGTCCTGATGACAATCATCGAGGCGCCGCCCAGGTCTCCTCGGGTCACCCGGCCGGCTGAGCCGTGACCTCCGTCAAGGTCGACGACGCCGGTAAGCGGCGTGGTCGGATCGTGGTGATGACGGATCGGATGAGTCCCGGCGGGGTGAGTCATTTCATCCTGCAGGTCGCGACCCACTTCGCGGGCGAGGGACATCAGGTCGACGTGCTGTCGCTGGCGGCCGGTGAATGGGACCATCGGCTCGCCGATGCCGGCATCCGACGGCTTCGTCTCACGGACTCCGCAGCACTCCGCGCACTGCGATCCGCCGACGTGATCCATTGTCAGCAACGATTTCTCGGACTGATCGCCGCTGCGCTCGGGCGTGGTTCCCGCACGGTCGAACACGTACACAACGTGCTCACCGACCATCGCGGCCTGTCGTATCGCACGCAGCGGATCGTCGCGGTGTCGGGCGCCGTCCGGGCGTCACTACTCGCGAACTTCCCGCACGTGACTGCTGAGCGGGTCTCGGTCGTGCACAACGGAGTACGGAAGCTGGGCGCCACCATTGCGGCCTATGAAGACAGGCCATACGACCTCGTGAACGTCGCGCGGTTCGACGAGCAGAAGGACCCGCTGCTGTTCCTCGAACTGGTGAAGGAGCTCTCGGAACGGCGGGAGAGTCTTCGTTGCCTGTGGATCTCTCCCGGTACGGGACCGCTACAGGACGACTTCCTCCGAAGACGCCAGGAACTGCTCCTCGAGGACGTGGTCCAGATCAGCGTCGGGGACACCCACGCGCACACACGCGCACAGGTTGCCCGGTCCCGGATGTTCCTGCTCACATCGCGGTGGGAGGGCCTACCGCTGTCGGCGCTGGAGGCGCTGGCCAGCGGCACGCCGGTGGCGACAACCCCGTGCGGCGAGATCGCACACATCGTGAACGAGAGGTCGTGCGGTGTCGCCATCGACCCGCAGGCAGACGACCGTGCCGACCGGATCAACGACGTGCTGACCAATCGGACGTCATGGAATCGGCTCGCGCACAGAGCTTTCGCCGTAGCGGATGACTTCAGCGAAGTCCGCATGACGGAACAGATCAGACACATCTACGCCGGGATCGCCCCGGTATTCAGCAAGGTGCCCAGTCGGCACCTCGACAGCCAACGAACAGGAGGACGGGGATGAGGGTTCTCGTCACCGGACATCTCGGATACATCGGAGCCGAGTTGGTCCCCATGCTCGTCCACGCCGGACACGACGTCGTCGGGCTCGACACCGATTACTATCGGGACCGCGACTTCCGCACGGAACCGCTGCGCGTACCCACGCTCGACATGGACATCCGTGACGTCGAGCAGCGTCATCTGGCGGGGTTCGACGCCGTCGTACACCTGGCGGCACTGTCCAATGATCCGGTCAGCGAGCTGAACCCGGAGCTCACCTACGACATCAATCTCGATGCCAGCGTGGGCATCGCCCGAGCCGCGAAGGCGGCCGGCGTTGCCCGCTTCGTCTTCTCGTCGTCGTGCAGTCTCTACGGGGCCGGCGCGGAGGGTGCGCTCACCGAGGATGCCGAGATGGAGGCCGTCACTCCGTACGGCGAATCCAAAGTCCGCGCCGAACAGGCGATCAGCGCGCTGGCCGACAACTCCTTCTGCCCGACCTTTCTCCGGAACGCCACCGCGTACGGGATCTCTCGTCGACTCCGCACGGATGTCGTGGTGAACAACCTCGTCGGGCACGCCGTCACGTCCGGAAAGGTGCTGCTGATGAGCAATGGCGCCGCCTGGCGACCGCTCGTCCATGTCCGCGACATCTCGCACGCGATCGTCACGGTCCTGCAGGCGCCATCGGCCACCGTGTACAACGAGGTCTACAACGTCGGTCGCAACAGTGACAACCATCAGATCCGGGATGTGGCGAAGATGGTCGCCGACATCGTGCCCGACTGCGAGGTGGCCTTCGCCGACGACGTCGTCGCCGACATCCGGAACTACGTCGTCGACTTCACCAAGATCGAGACGTCGCTACCGGGCTATTCGCCGCAGTGGACCCTGGCCACCGGCATCGCGGAGATCCACGACGCCTACGTCGACGCGGGCCTGAGCGCGGACCGGTTCAACGGAAACGACTTCGTCCGGCTGCGAGTCCTGCGCGAGCTCCTCGACGCCGACGCGCTCGACGCCGATCTGCGATGGACGGGTGATCGGTCATGAAAGCGGTGATCCTCGCCGGAGGAAGAGGCACCCGTATCAGTGAGGAGTCCGTCGACCGGCCGAAACCGATGGTCGAGATCGGCGGACGTCCGATCATCTGGCACATCATGCAGATCTACGCGGCCGCTGGTGTCACGGATTTCGTTGTGCTGCTGGGCTACAAGGGCTACATGATCAAGGAGTTCTTCGCCAACTACTTCCTGCACGCCAGCGATGTCACCGTGGATCTGGGCACCGGTGCGATCGAGAACCACTCGTCGAACGGCTTGCCGTGGCGCGTCACCCTCCTCGACACCGGGCTCGATACGATGACCGGCGGACGGCTTCTCCGCGCTCGCGAGCACATCGGCAACGAGACGTTCTCGTTCACCTACGGTGACGGTGTCGCCGACATCGACATCCGAAAGGTGCTGGCGCACCACGAGATGTCGGGCAGCATCGCGACGGTGACGGCCGTGCAACCACCCGGGCGGTTCGGCACACTCGACGTCTCGTCGCCGCAGACCAGATTCGTCGAGAAGCCGGAAGGCAGCAGCGGCTGGATCAACGGCGGGTTCTTCGTCTCGTCGCCGAAGATCCTCGACTACATCGCGGGCGACGCCACCCTGCTGGAGAAGGAGCCGCTGGAGACTTTGTCGGCGGAAGGCCAGTTGTCGGCCTACCAGCACGACGGCTTCTGGCGCGGGATGGACACCATCTGGGACAAGGTCTTCCTCAACGATCTCTGGGATCGCGGCGAGGCGCCGTGGAGGTGCTGGTCATGACGATGTCGATGGATCGAGCCACCTCGACGGTGCCCGTCTACCGCCCCTACCTGGGCGAGGATGTCCAGCAGGCTGCGGTCGATGCCCTGGCGGCCGGATGGCTGGGCATGGGTGCACTCAGCAAACAGTTCGAGGAAGAAGTCGGAACCTACCTCGGTGCGTCCGAACGAACTGTCGTGTCCACGAATTCGTGTACTGAAGCCCTCCATCTTGCGGCCCGGTTGATCGGACTCGGTCCGTCCGACGAAGTGATCTGTCCGTCGTTTACCTACGTGGCGGGTCATCAGGCGCTGACGCGGACCGGAGCCGAGGTGGTCTTCTGTGACGTCGAACCCCGGTACCTCAACATCGACCCGCAGCGTGTGCGCGAGCTGATCACGCCTCGCACCAAGGCGATTCTGGTGGTCGACTACCTCGGCTTCCCGTGCGACCTCGATGAGCTGATGACCATTGCGCGCGAGCACGATCTGCGGGTGATCGAGGACGCGGCGCACGCGTTCGGCAGCGTCCGGGCGGGTCGTCGTATCGGCTCACACGGCGACATCACATGTTTCAGCTTCGGACCGGTGAAGATGATCACGACGCTCGAGGGTGGGGCGATCGTCACCTCCGATCCCGCTGATCTGCAGGTGCTTCGGGAGCTCCGGCATCTCGGTATCGACTCCGACACCGACGCGCGATATCGGAACCAGCGCAACTGGGACTTCGACGTCGTGCGGCAGGGTTACCGGTGCCACCTCGGCTCGGTTCCCGCTGCGATCGGTCTGTCGCAACTGGCCAGGGTCGACGAATTCATCGCCAACCGCCAACGCTACTGTCGGTTCTATGATTCGGCATTCGCCGACATCCCCGAGCTCGAGCTGTTCGACACGGACTGGGCTGACATAGCACCGTACATCTATGTGATCAGGACCGGCGGTCGCGCCGAACGCGCCCAGTTGGTCGAACACCTCAAGTCCGCAGGAGTCGCCACCGGAATTCACTTCCAGGGTGCGCATGAGTTCAGTTACTACCGGAACAGCCGACGCGGTGACCTGTCCGTGACCCAGGCCGCTGCCGACCGTGTTCTGACCCTTCCGCTGCACTCGTATATGAGCGACGCGGATCTCGACCGGGTCGTCTCCGCGGTGACATCCTTCTACCGTCCCGCCATCGGTTCGGGGCGGGCCACGGACGGATAGACGTGGTTCACCGACTCGAGGTCGCGATCGCGAGGCGCTACCGAGCCCGCCGACTGCGCACTCGGTGCCTGACCGTGCACCGGCCGTCGTCGCCCTCCTGTCGATGACGGCGATCGCGGTCTC
This sequence comes from Gordonia sp. SMJS1, assembly GCF_029866425.1. Lineage (NCBI taxonomy): Bacteria > Bacillati > Actinomycetota > Actinomycetes > Mycobacteriales > Gordoniaceae > Gordonia > Gordonia sp. SMJS1. The sequence continues at coordinate 123,748 of NZ_CP123381.1, forward strand.
GACGCTGATGTGCGTTCTGACGGCATCCGGGGTGGCGGCGCTCTTGCCCGAAGGGCTTCGTGCCGTGGCGGTGGTGAGTGTGACCCTGGTCCTCCCCGGGCTACCGATCGCGGGGCTGTTCGGGTGGCCGCGCAACGGACTTCTGCCGAGCGTCGCCATCGCCCTGTCGTTGAGCACCACCGCCATCATCGGGCTGGCCTCCCTCCTCGCCGGTTTCTGGCATCCGCTGCTCGCGCAGGGGGTCATCCTCGTGATCGCCACCGTCGCAACCGGGGTACTCATCAGAGCGCGATGCCCGCATCCGTCGTCCGACCTGCGCGCTGGCGCGGGAGCGGCGGCGTCGGCGGTGATCACGTCGGTCCGGACGTTCGATCGGGTCACCGCGGCGCTGCTGGGCGGATCCCTCGTCCTGTTTCTGATCGCGGTCGCCCGATTGCATCCCGAGCAGGCGGGCGTGTACGGGCTCGTACCGGTTCTCGGGATCACCTACTTCATCGGATTGGCTGCGCTCTGCGTGGCCCTGTTCCGGGAGTATCGTCGACGCCGACTGCACCGGACGGGTCTCGCCGCGACCAACGTGATGCTCATCGTCTACATGAGCATGCCGGTCGCATGGTCCAGTGGCACACCGCCTTTCCCGACCGCCTATGTGCACCGGTTCCTCACCGATTGGTACTCCGAGCTCGGCGCGCTGCCGCCCGCGGTCGACGGCCGGATCAGCTGGAGTGGCTTCTTCGCGGGCGCGGCGCATGTGATGAGGACGGGTGGGCTCGACGACAGCACGGTCTTCCTCACCAGCGCGTCGCTGATCTTCGGAACTCTGCTGATGTTTCCCCTGTACGCACTCGGACACAGCGTGTCCGGAAGCGCGCGCGTCGGATGGGGGACCATCACCATCTACATTCTCTTCAACTGGTATCAGCAGGATTACTTTGCGCCCCAGGCGCTCGCGATGCAGTTGTACGTGACGATCGTGGCTGTGCTGATCTGGCAGCTGAGGGTCTCACCCCTCCCGCCCGTCGGCTTCTGGCGCGCATGGCGACGCGTGCCAGGACGACCACGTGGTCGTGGACCGGGATTCTCATACGCGGTCGAGGGAGTTGTGATCGTCCTCGTCGCCGCGATGGTGGTCAGTCACCAGTTGACCCCGATGGTGACCATTGCCGCCCTGGCGGGGCTCGCCCTCGTCGGGTCCACACGACACAAACTGCTCTGGCTGGCCGGACTGCTCCTGTTCAGTGCGTGGTTCACCTTCGGTGCGAGCGGGTATTGGCTGGGGCACCTCGATCAGATCCTGACCGAGATCGGCGACGTCACCGCGAGTGTCAGCTCCGGGCTGTCTGACAGAATCACCGGGGATCCGGTCTACGGTCGGATGCAGTACCTCAGGATCGGTGGCACCGCCCTGCTCCTCCTGGTGGCCACGATCGGCTGGTTCCGTCTCGGCAAGAGCCGATTCCGATCACCCCTCGCCGTCCTGTCCCTGGTCCCGTTCGCGCTCGTCGTGGTGCAGAGCTACGGCGGCGAGGTGCTCGTACGGTGCTTCCTGTATGCGTCACCCGCGCTGGCCGCACTGGCCGCGCTAGCCGTGGTCGGTGCGGCGCGTCGAATCCGAGGTCCCGCGCGCTTGCCCGCCACCGTGTTCGCGATCAGTGCGGTCGCAGTCACTCTCGTGGTCGCGGTGTTGGGGGTCTCCAATCGTGCGCTCAACACCTCGTTCGAGTACTCGCGGCCGGCCACCGTGCGGGTTTCCGACGAGCTGGTGGCCCAGGCGCCGTCGTCTGCGATCGCGTACTGGGGGCACGGCTCGACGATCGGACTGCCGCGGGCCTACGACATCGGGGCCTCGTGCATCGCCGAACAGCGCGAGTTGGCGGAATGCACTGCGGCTGAGGACATCGACTATCTGCTGGTATCCGAGGAGGACGAGAAGCTGTTGCAGTACCGGTACGGGATTAGCCCGGACGAGGTCGCCCGACAACTCGCGCTGATGGTGCAACGGGACGGTTTCGTCTCCGCCTACGACGACGGAGAGGTCCACGTGCTGAAGCGCCTGGGGGCGCCCGACATCGATCTGGAGACCGCGCCATGATCGCGACCGTCCTGCTGTTCGTCACGGCCGCAGCTCTTTTCGTAGCCGCTACCGTTCGGCGCGAGCATCGGGTCCCTCCACGGGGAGCGGTGTCCACCGATCGCGTGTCACAGGTCATCACCGTCGTGGCGATCACGACCACGGCGATCGCCTGCGCTTCCGCCCTGCTCTACATGGTGGGCCGGATATGACGCGTGCGCGAGGTGGTTGGTTCCGGACATTCCTGCAGCTGTTGACGGTGGTTCTCCTCGCCCCGGTAGTCGGATGTGGGATGACACCGGCGCGGGGGTTTCCTCGTGGAGACCTCCCCGGCTGGAAGCAGGTGTTCTTCGACGACTTCGATCGTGATGCGCCGGTAGGGAGTTGGGCGAACGAGTGCTCCCCTTACGACGTCGTGTACACCGGCGCGGAAGGTCAGCAGTGGTTGACCTATCCGCGGTGTTTCCCGGACACCTTCGACCGTCGGCCGTATCGAGCGGATGAGGTACTGAGTGTGGACAACGGGTACCTCGTTTTCGATCTGCACAACGTCGACGGGGTTCCGGCAGGGGCGAGTGCATCACCGATACTCGACACCGGTAGCCAGTACCAGACCTACGGGCGCTACTCGGTCCGGATGCGTGTCGACACACCAGACCTCGACGAGTACTACGTCGCATGGCTCCTGTGGCCGCAATCGGAACAGTGGCCGCGGGACGGCGAACTCGACTTCCCCGAAGGCTGGCTGTCGAGAACCGTTGGTGGATGGCAGCATTTCGCCGGCGAAGGTTCCTGCGACGGGTGCAAGATCCCGTCCCGGGACATCGGGGCGCGCTTCACCGACTGGCACACCTACACCATCGAATGGTCGCCGGGGCGTGTGCGGTACCTGCTAGACGACACCGTGGTCCTGGACAGCACGCAGTGGGTCCCGGCCACTCCGATGCGCTGGCAGTTGCAGACCGAGACGAGAGGCGACGGGAACAACCGCGGCCGCGTTCTCGTGGACTGGGCTGCGGTGTGGTCGTACGAGGAATGACACTGCACGACCGAAGACTTCGACCGGAACTGAAGAGGATTGATGGGAAATAGTGACATCGGCAAGTTGTCGGTGGTGATCTGTGCCTACACCACCGACCGATGGGCTGACCTGATCCGATCGGTCGACGCCGCCGAACGCGAACTGACCGACGACGATGAACTGATCGTGGTGATCGACCACAACGACGAGCTGTTCGACCTGGCGAGGCGGGAGTTCGCCTCGTCGCTCAAGCCCCTGATCTGGGTGGTGGCCAACGACGAGAAGCGCGGTCTCTCCGGTGCCCGCAACTGCGGCACCCGTCTCGCCTCCGGTCAGATCGTCGGGTTCGTCGATGACGATGCCGTCGTCGAACCCGGCTGGCGCCGGCGACTTTCCGGGCAGTTCACCGATTCGGATGTTGCGGCGGTGGGCGGATACGCGGAGCCGGTGTGGCCCGGCGACCGACCCCGTTGGTTTCCCCGGGAATGCGACTGGACAGTGGGATGCAGTTACGCGGGTTTGCCGACCGCGCCGGCGCCGGTCCGCAACCTGATGGGGTGCAACATGGCGTTCCGTCGCCGGACCTTGCTCGACGTCGGGGGATTCGACACCGACCTCGGACGGGTGGGCACGCTGCCGGTGGGCTGCGAAGAGACCGAGTTGTGTATCCGGATCGCCAGTCAAGACCCGGCTGCGAAGATCATCTTCGACCCGGATGTCCGTGTGCGACACCATGTGAGCCGCGCCAGGACAAACGTCCGCTACGTCTTGCGGCGGTCGTTCGGCGAGGGCGTCTCCAAACGACAGATCAGTGGCCTCGTCGGGGCAGCGGACGCCACGAGCTCGGAGCGTTCGTATCTCGCCAGGACGGTCCCGGCGGCCGTCCTGCATTACCTTCGTGACAGTGTGACGGCCGAGAAGCGCCGGACGGATCCCGGAGGACTCGGACGCTGCACCGTTCTCGCGGGGACCGTCGTCGCAGCAGCTCTGGGCTACCTCTTCGCGATGCTGACCGAGGCGCGAAGCGCGTTGAGTCCTCAGACATGAGCATCGTGAGCAGGCCGGTGATGCTCGGCTCGAGGGCGATGACGGTGGACTCCGTCGCCGTGGTGGCGAGCTTCTTCGTCACGGCTGGGGCGGGAATGCTCTTCTGGGTGGTCTCGGCCCGGGTCATCCCTCCACATGCGCTCGGCATCCAGACCGCGCTGTTGTCACTTGTCACGACGGTCGGCACCATCACCGCGTACGGGGTGGGAAGTGCCTACAAGGCGATGCTGTCGACGCCCGACTGCCCACGTCGCGAACGGTTGCTCGAGGGCCTGCTCATCACCATCGGCTCGGCCGCCGTCTTCGGCGTGATGGGCGGGATGATCGCGGGCGACATGCTCGAGAACCGGGTGGCGACCGTCGTGCTGGTGGCCTGCGGGTCCGTCGTCATGGCGCTGTTCGTACTCAAGGACGCCGCTCTGATCGGACTGCACGCCTCGCGCTGGCTTCCGATCGTCAATGTGGCCGCCGTGGTTCTGAAAGTGGCCCTCGTCTGCGTGTTGGCGAGTGTCGTGGCGCTCGCTGCGGTGTGGGCCACGATCGTGCCCGCCCTGCTCGGGGCGTGCGTGGTGTTCGTCGTCCTCGTGCCGCGGATTCTGCGGCGCCCCGAGAACCGCACGAGCCCGCACCGTGTCGTGGTGGTGGATCGCGGCCAGATGCCCATGTTCGCTCTTCGCGATGGCATCGGAAGCGCGACCTCGTTCGGACTCATCCTCGTGCTGCCGTTCCTCACCACGCTCGTCGCCGGACCGGTCGCGGGTGCGACTCTGGCCTTGGCGCTCGCGGTGGCACAGGTGCTCGACTTCGTGCCGGATGGCATCGGAGCAGCCCTCACCGCGCATCTCGCGCGCGATCCGGCGGCACTGGCCGGGCAGATCCGTCGGATCTGGGCCATCTCGCAATGTCTGGTCGTCGTCGGAGCAGGGGTTCTGATCGCAGCCTCGCCGATCGTCGGGAAGATCTTCGGCCCGGCCTACTCGGGCTCGGAGTTCACGACTTCGTTGTGCCTGCTCGCGGCGGCCTCGGTCCTGCGCGTCCCCTATTCGATCTGGATGTCAGTACTCCGGGCGGAGTTGGACACCAAGACGATCCTGCGATGCAACACGTTGGTGTTCGTCATCACCTTTCCGGTCACCCTCGTGCTGGCGGGCACCTGGGGCAGCATCGGTGCGGGCTCGGGTTTGCTCGTCAGCTCGCTCCTGCTGGGCGCTGTCGGCACCTGGGACCTGAGACGACGATGGTTGTCGAACGCAGAGGGTCACCGCAAGCTCGTCTGGTAGCGGCGCATCCCACGCAGCCACCGGTCGTAGTCGGCGCCCTTCTGGCGGTACATGTCGAGGACCTCCAGGTGCGGGAGGATGAGGAAGCGTTCGTCGGCGACGGCCTCCAGCACGATCGCGGCCACCGTCCCGGGGGTGAGCACCGCGCCGGCGCTCTCCACCGCCCGCTGCATCAAGCGCTGCTCGGCGGTGGCGGAATCACCTTCGGGCCGTAGCAGTTTGGTGTCGACACCCATCGGGCAGAGGCAGCTGACGCGGACCCCGTCGTCGCCGTGGGTGATGTTGAGCCATTCCGCGAAGCCGACCGCGGCATGTTTGGTGACCGAGTACGGCGCGTTGCCGATCTGGGTGAGCAGACCCGCGGCCGAGGCCGTGCTGACGAAGTAGCCGCTGCCTCGTTCCACCCAGTCCGGGATGAGGCGTCGAGCAGCTCGTATGTGGGCGCGGAGGTTGACGTCGAAGGCGAGATCCCACACGTCCTCCCCGGTGTCGACGCCGCCGCCCAGTCCAACCCCGGCGTTGGCGAAGTAGAGGTCGACCGGACCGAAGGTGTTCTCCGCCAACCGGACCGCGGCGTCGATGTGTTCGTCGGACGAGGCATCACCGGCGAGCGCGGCCGCCGAATCGCCCAGCTCCTCGGCGACGGCCCGGGCACCGGACTCGTCGAGATCGGTGACGACGACCCGCGCGCCCGCGTCGACCAGGGCGTGCGCCATCGCCGCGCCGATACCTCCACCGCCACCCGTGACGATGGCAACCTTGCCTGCGACGTCCATGGATCTCCTTCGATCGCCGATGTGTGGGTCCAGAGTTACCAGACGGCGGGCTTCGACAGGCTCAGCCGGCGGGAAGGGGGCTCGGCCCCCTCCGCTCCCTGAGGAGCGCCCGGAGCTTGCGGAGGAACGCTGCCCCCCTCCGCTCCCTGAAGAGCGCCCGGAGCTTGCGGAGGGCGCCGCCCCCTCCGCTCCCTGAGGAGCGCCCGGAGCTTGCGGAGGGCGCGTCACGAAGGGTCCCGACAGAGGTCACGAGACTCTCGACGCCGATGACTTTCCCGCCGCCCCACGGTCTGACATCGTGACGTTCACCGGAGTGACGAGAGGCAGCGCAATGGGAAAGATCCACGTCCACGAGTTCATCACCCTCGACGGCAGCTACGAGGACCCGAGTTTCACGATGCCGTACGGTTTCCCCGACGTGCTCGGCGAGACACTCAGTTCGTTCATGAACGACTGCACCGGAATCCTCCTCGGACGCAACACCTTCGAGATGTTCGGCCCGGCATGGTCGGAGCGGACCGTCGACGACGATCCCGGCGCCCCGTTCTTCAACGGCACCACCAAGTACGTGGTGTCCTCGACCCTCGACGAAGCGACCGGGTGGCAGAACTCCGAGGTCATCGGGGCCTACGACGCCGACCGGATCCGCGAACTCAAGAAAGACCGTAACCTGTACATCAGCGGCAGCGGCACCCTCGTGCGGGCGCTGCTGCGCGACAAGCTGATCGACGAGTTGCACCTGCTGGTCTATCCGGTCGTGCTCGGCAGCGGTGCTCGCCTGTTCGACGGTCTGGCCGACCTGCCGCTCACGCTCGCCGGCACCGACGTGTTCGACAACGGCGTCGTGCACCTGTCGTACGGTCCCACTGATTGAGAACCCCGCCTGGGCCGAGACCAGTTACTCCGCTGCCGAGTGACGTCGCATGCGATATCGATCCGTCGGCGCGACTTCGATCGAAGTCGCGCGGCCTGATTGACGTCGCATGCGACTTCAGTTGGGGGGGTGGCGCGGCAGTCGGAAATCCTCCGCCCGCCCCGGGATCACGTCCCCGGCGAGGGACCGAGTGACGACCCGCCGGCGAGGTCCATCGCGGTGAGGAGCAACCGGGCGACGCGGGCGTAGGCCTGGTGCTCGGCCTCGCAGAGCGCGATCTCCTCGTCGCCGAGTTCGGCCTTGCGGGCGGTCGTGAGATTGTCCATCCACTCCCGCATCTCGGCGGCGCAGATGTCGAAGAACTCGTGGACGCGCTCACGGTCCTGACGGCACATGGCCAGCACGGTCGTCGGGGAGAGCTTGTTGTCGAGCTTCTGGTTGACCCGTAGGAGCCCCTGCAGCGCCACGGGAAGGCGATCGCCACGGCGGCGGTGCTCCAGTTTGGGGCCGCTCTCGAGGCGTCGGATCATCTCCCCGCGCGCCGACCGGGCGAAGTCGTCCCAACGTCGGAGTGCGGCATCGAGATTGGCCGGACTGAAGACCGCGACGTCGATGCGGCGCTGGGCGAAAACGAGCCCGTTGCGCACGACCAGCGCGACTTCGGGCCACCGCGGCGAGAACTCGGCGACGACCATTCCGAGCAGCGAGGGTGCGGGCACCGACGAGCTGAGGATGGTCACGATCTCCAGGGAGCGGGCGTCTCGGGTCGGCCGGAGCAGTGAGGTGCCCGTCGACCGCAGGAAGATGGCCTTGCGTGGGCTCACCACGGCGGGACGTCCGGCCGCGCTCATCGCGGCGCGGGCCAGTTCCACGAGATGGTCTTTCGACTGCGGCACCACCCCGCCCTCGACGGGGGCGTCGAGGAAACGGGCCGGGGCGGTGAAGCGCAGGGTATCGGCGTCCGTGCTGCCGGCTCGATCCGAGTCGGCCGGCCGGCCGGCGTCGGTCTCGTCGGCGTCGTCGGTGTCGAGACCGTCAGCCGGGGAGTGGTGTCGGGCGAAGGACGGGTCGCCGATGCTCACGAACGACGGGTGGATGACACCCCACACCTCGCGCAACGCCCGCACGGCGGCGCCGGCGAGGTCGCCGGACCGAACGGCATCGACTTCGAAGCAGAAGGCGCTGCGACCCTCGAGCCGGCACCAGCCACGATCGACGATGTAGGTGGCCTGGCGCATCCACCGGTCCTTGTCGGTCCAGGTGAGGTCCCCCGCCGAGATGGTGCAGCGCAGGCGGTCCGCCGACTCGGGACTCCCGGCCACCGCGAAGGTCATCCGTCGTCGCCATCCTCCGGCGGCCGCCTCGACGATCGACAGCGTCTGACCCGGCAGGAGACGTGGCACCCGAACCGCGAGAGTGTCGGCGAAGTCCCGCCAGGCCGCCTCGAGGTCGGCGTCGAAATCGGGGGACATGCAGGCTCCTCGTGGGCGGGACGTACGCGGACCGGATCCGAATAGTACGACGCCGCGCAGACACCCGTGGCGACACCCGCAACAGAACTACAGGGGGGCGGAGTGCTCGACCGTCTCGTCGTAGACCGGGTCCCACGGGAGATCGTGGTCGGCGTAGTCGGTGCTCGTCAGCGCCACGTGGGGTACCGGTTCCCCGGTGAGCGATTTCCACGTGATCGAGTTGACGATGCGGACCGCGGCGGCGTCGAACATCGTCGGATGCCAGGTGTCCGCGGACTCCAGCGGACCCATCACGCGCGGCGCGGGGAGCCGGGGATGCGCACCGGACTGCCCGGCTCGCGACATGTCGCAGAGCACACAGGTCCCCGACGCCGACGGCAGATGACGGCGGCGTCTGGCCCACGCTTCGGCGCGCATCGGGATGACCGTCAATTGCACGAGCGTCCCGGCGGCGCTTCCGACGGCGTGCGTCGACGGTGCGACGAACTGACGGTTGTCGCCGGCAAGGCTCCGATACGAGGCGAGGGACGGTTGCGTGGGCACCTCGAGGTAGTCGCCGGCGTCGAAGTCCGGCACGCCCGTGAACGCACTACCGCTGACGACGTTGACACCGTCGACGCCGATCATCACCAGGAACGGGTGCAGGTGCGGCGAGGAGAAGTCGAGCCAGGTGGCCTCCGACTGCCACATCGGGATGGTCGCGTGCGCGTCGCCGTCGGGTGAACCCTGAGCGAGGCGGAGGGCGCCATGGCCGCCGACCGCGCCGGGCCGTCCGACCGGGTCCGGGGTGCGCAGAGCCCGCTGAAACGTGACGTGCAACCGCGCGTCGCGACCCAGTTCGGGAAAGGTGATCGTGAGTGCGCCGCGATCCGTGGTGATGGCCATGTGAGGGCTCCGATCGATGACTGGAACCGCTGAGGGTTGCCTAACCGATTGAACGCCTCATCTGGCCGCGGTGCGATGCTCCGCGTCGAAAATCGTCCGCGCAGACTACGTGCAGAGGTGTTGCCGGTACCGATTTGCCTGAGTCACTTGGCCGGTGAGCTGCGATCCGCGGCGTCGTCGTCGGACAGCACGACGACGCGCAGCGCCGCCCGCAGGTTGTGCGTGGTCGCCTTCCAGGCTTCGGCTTCATGGCGGCACGCGTCGGCCTCGGCCGGGTCCGACGCGGCGGCCGCGTCGACCGCCGACCGCCGCCAGGTGAGGTGCTGCTCCTCGCTGGTGTTGATGTACGAGAGGATGTCGGCCTGGCTGTACCGGCAGATCTTGGCGACCTCGCGGGCGGACAGCGAGCGGCCGTCGGGGTCGAGTTCGAGCAGTGTCTGCAGAGCGTCGGGGAAACGGCCGTCGTTCCTCGCGGTCAGTGGTGCGTCCTCACCGACCTTGGCGATGACCGACGGGGCGCAGTCAGCCAGGAACGTGAACCACTCGGCCAGCGCCGAGCTCAGGTTGTGCGGATGGAATACGGCGCACTCGACGGTCAGCGTCGCGAAGACCTCGTCCTCGAGGAGATGCACACGTACCGCCGACCCCATGGTCGGCTGGGCGGCGACGATGTCGGCGGCGCGCCGGCGGTCGGTGATGTCACCGGCGAGGCGCGCGAAGAACTCGAAGCGGGGTGCGTCGCTGCGCGGACTCAGCCACGACGAGACGGGCTTGGTGGGCAGGGCGATGTCGCCGTCGGCGTCGGTCTGGATACGGCAGCCGGTGAGGTCCTCGAGCGAGCCGACGAGCAAGGCCCGCAGATGGTCGGCGTCGAACGGCTGGACCGCGACCTCGATCTGGGGTTCGGGGCGCGCGGCAGGCGAATGGTCCAGGAACGCGGGGTGCACGACCTCCCAGACCTGCCGGAGCGTCAGCACCGTCGTGTGCGCGAGCTGATCGACGCGGCGCCGCCCGACTTCGAAGATGTGGGTTCCGTTGCGCAGACGTCGCCACCCGAGGGCGGCGAGGAGGTCGAGATGCTCGGCGAAGTACTCCGGCGTGGGATGCAGGTCGGTGTCCTCGATGGTGCAGCGCAGCCGGCGCGAACCGGTGACCGAGAATCGCATCGTCCCGTGCGGACCCTCCGGGATGGCGGGGTCCTGCTGGATCGTGAGGGTCTCGCCCGGCTCGAGATGCGACAGACGATCTCCGACGTGCAACGCGAACGTGCGCCACGCGTCGTCGATGTTCGAGTCCACGGTGAAGTCGGTCATCTCGACTCCCTTCCTCGTGCGCTGACGTGCATGCGCATTGTGCAGCGATGTCAGGATCGGGAGCACGCTCCACCGAGCTGTTCGACGGCCGGCCCCGAACCCGCCTTCGGACTTCAGGTTATGTGACTCGGCCGACAGACTTGGTCACTTGAACAGACCCGTCGACGAAGCCTTGCCCGAACCGTACCCCTAGGTCGGCGGCCCGGCTGACTCAGGCATCGGTTGTTAACCGACAAGAAGTACTTGTGTCCCCAGCCCGGGGGACACCCGTCTCACGGGCGGTTCTCAGACGCTCTGTCGTTGACGCCAGCTCAGGGTCACCGAGGTCCCGTGCGGTCCGCTGGTGACGTCGGATGCGTCGCAGAGTGCCGAGATCAGGGCGAGTCCGCGACCGCGGTACGGCGACGACGACGCATCTGTCTTCCACTGCCCCGTGTCGGTGACGATGACCTCCAGGGACTCGTCGCGCGTCTTCCGCGCCCGGACATCGATGGCACCGGGCCGGGTGCCGGGCGATGGGGTGGCGTAGGCGTGCTCGGCCGCGTTGGCGACCGCCTCGTAGACCGCGAGGACGATGTCGCTGCGACGCTCGGCGTCCACGCTGATCGTCGCGTCCAGCCACTGCGCGAACTGTTGCCGGAAGCGGTAGGCGGTCTCGGGAGAGGCCGTGACCGAAAATGCGAGACCGGTCGCGTCCGTCCCGTCCGAGTCGCCGGGGTCTCGGTGAGCCGATGAGATCCGAACCATCTGTGACTAACCAGCCGGACGGTCGGCCAGCCCCTCTGTGGTGGTCATGGCCGTGATCGCATGGTTCAGCGTCGGGTAGAGCACCATCGTCTGGTCGAGGCCCATGATGGTGAGGGGGCGGGCGGTCGCCGGTCCGGCGGCCACGACTCCGAACATGCCGGTGGGTGCGATGGCCTCGTGTGCCGCGACGAGCGCCGCCATCCCGGCGGAGGCCAGGAACTCGGTGGTTGTCAGGTCGATGATCAGACCGTCGGGTTGTCCGCTCAGCGCCTGCGACACGGCGTCGGACAATTGCGGGGCGGTGAGCACGTCGATGCTGCCCTCCACGGTCAGGATCACCAGTTGCTCATGTGCTGCGGACACCACCGACATCAGCGCGCGTCCGGCACTCAGGCCACTGTCGTCGACGATCACAGCATCAGGATTCTCTGCCTGCATCGGGTGGCCCTCTCTACGGGGGACGGCGGCAGCCCGACTTGCGGCCCCGTCCCGGGAGATGTACGACGGCAGCTGCTCAACCGGTGATCCCATCGTGCCACGGCATGACGCCACGCCGGTACCGGGGTGCGCGAACGCCCTCGGCGGTTACTTTCCGAAGAGCCGGCCGAGGAAGGGGATGGTGTCGGCTTGCGACCGGACCAGCGTGCCGCTGTGGTCGCTCGGATAGGTCCGGAAGGTCACCGGCTGGCGGTTGGCGGTCAGCGTCGCCGCATAGGCCGCGGTGGTGGGATACGGCACGTCGGTGTCGAACAGGCCGTGGCCCATGAAAAATGGCTTGTCGAAACCCTTTTCGGGCATGCCCAGGTAATTCGCCAGGGTCGCGGAGAATCTCGGCAGACTGGTCAGCGGGGCGGTGAAGTAGTCGCCGAGCGAGACGCCCCGGAGCTGCTCCTCGAATTCGCCGACGCAGCGGGTCTCGGCGAGGGCCACATACTTCCGGCCGGTCGGCGTGAGGATGCGATCGATGCCGAGCTCGGGGTGTGCGTATCGGAGTCCGGCGAGGATGTAGCTGAGGTAGGCGGTCAGCGCCGGGGTGATCGCCACCGGCGGGACACCCGGACCCGCGATCTGGACCAGTCGTTCGATGTAGGCCGGGGTGCCGGTGCCGACGGCACCCCGGTAGTCGAGCTCTTCACCGCCGAACTCGGTCGCGTAGCGCGCGGTGTAGATGGCCGCGCCGCCGCCCTGTGACTGCCCGACCGCTGCCCAGGAGCGCGACAACCGTTGTGCGACAGGTCGAGTCGAAGAGAACTCCCGGCCCGCTCGCACCATGTCGACGACGTTGTGGGCCGTCGTGCGGCCGTCGAGGTAGGCGTGCAGACCAGGGGTGCCCAGGCCGGCGTAGTCGCTGGCCACGATGGCGTAGCCCTGCTGCATCCACTTGGCTAGGTACGGCAGGTCGCGCTCGGGCAGGCCCGGACCCCGGACCGAGGGGGCGCAGTCGTCGCCGATCCCCGACGTTCCGTGGGCCCACGAGATCACCGGCCAACCGCCCGGCGGTGCCGTCCCCCGTGGGGTGAACACGGTCCCGGTGCTGAGCGCCTTCGTGCCGAAAGCGTCGGTCGTGACATAGGTCAGGACGGTGGCGTCGGCGGAGCCGGGCACCCAGAACTGCGGGGCGAGCGGCCTGGCGGAGACGACCGCGCCGGCGTCGCCGAGATTCGACGGCGAGGAGATCGCCGGGCCGGCGGCGAGGGTCCCGGCCGCTCCGGAACCGCCGATCGCGACCGCCGCACACACGGCCAGTGTCAGAACCTTGCGGTGCCATCGCGTCACGATCCACACCGTACTGCGAACGGGTGCCGGTCGTCGATTCCTCGCCTGTTCCGTTATCGCTCAGTTCCTTTCGGTGCGCCGGGAGCGGGACCGTCGGCCACGGCAATACCCTGGTTCGGACAAACCCGGCAGAGAGGAGTCACGGCATGGCGTTGCGAACGGTCGGGTTGCCGACCCCGGCGGAGATGAAACCGAGGTGGGCTGCGTATGCGGCACTGCTGGCCGTGCGGGGTGAGCGCTGGGCGCAGGGGGCGCATGCGACCGCTCACGGGTGGCATTACGACGACGGCGGAGGCAACTGGGCTGACCTCGGCACCCGGCTCCGGGCGATGGTCGCCGCCGGTGATGCGCCGACGGCGGCCGACTTGCGGCGGATACTCGGACCGGCGGCCGCGCACGCCGACATCGACGCGGCAGTGGCTGCGGCGCAACGGTTCTGACGATGCCAGGTCCGTCGCGCCGCGCGTCCGTCACCGCGAGCGCAGTTCCCGCTTGAGCAGTTTGCCGCTCTGGTTGCGGGGGAGCTCGTCGACGAACCGCACCTTCTTCGGGACCTTGAACGGCGCGATCCGGGTCCGGACGTGCTCGATCAGTTCCTGTTCGGTCACCGACCGGCCGTCCCGCACCACGACGACCGCGGTGATGGCCTCGATCCACTTCGCGTCCGGCTCGCCGATGACGGCCACCTCCGAGACCGCCTCGTGGGTGTAGATCGCGTCCTCCACCTCGCGGGAGGCGACCAGGATGCCGCCGGTGTTGATCACGTCCTTGATGCGGTCGACCACCGTGATGAAGCCCTCGGCGTCGCGGGTGACGAGGTCGCCGGAGTGGAACCAGCCGTCGCGGAACGCGTCCTCGGTGGCGGCCGGGTTCTCCCAGTAACCGCGGCACAGTTGCGGCGAACGATAGAGGATCTCGCCGGGAACCCCGGGTTCGACGTCGTTGCCGTCGGAGTCGACGACCCGGGTCTCGACGAAGAACACCGGCCGGCCGCACGACGACGGCCGGTCCTCGTGCTCTTCCGGGCGCAGAACCGTTGCCAGCGGCCCGATCTCGGACTGTCCGAAGCAGTTGTAGAACTGCATGCCGGGGAACTGCTCGCGGAGCCGGTTCAGCACGGTCACCGGCATGATCGACGCGCCGTACTGGGCCTTGCGCAGCGAGGACAGATCTCTGGTCGCCAGGTCCGGGTGACCGGCGAGCGGAACCCAGACGGTCGGCGCGAGGAACAGCGACCCGATGCGGTCCGCCTCGACGCGACGCAGGATCTCCGGGATGTCCGGGGTCGCCATCAGCCGGACGGTCGCGCCCACGGAGAGGTACGGAAGCATGAAGACGTGCATCCCCGCCGAGTGGTAGAGCGGCATGGCGATCAGCGGGTTGTCATCCGCGGTGAAGTCGAGGGCGATCACCGACGACACGTACTCGCTGATGAGTGCCGCGTGGGACATCATGGCGCCCTTGGGCTTCGAGGTGGTTCCGGAGGTGTAGAGGAGCTGGGCGAGATCGTCGCCGTCGGCCGCCGAGGTGAACTGGCCGGCCGGGCTGGTCGCCGTCTCGAGAAGCGAATCGTCGGCGTCGCGCAGCGGGACGATCTCCTCGACCTCGGCGAGATCGCCGCGGATCTCGTCGATCCGTTCGGACAGGGCGGGGTCGACGAGGACGGCACGTGCGCCGGACTGCACGACGAGATAGCGGAGTTCCTCACCCCGCAGCGCGTAGTTGATCGGGACGTGGACGAGTCCCGCGCGGCAGCACGCCAGGAAACCGATGACATACGCGTCCGAGTTCGTGCCGTATGCCGCCACCCGGTCGCCCTGCTGCAGTCCGCGGGCCACCAGCCCGGCGGCGGCAGCGGACACCGCGTCGTCGAGTTGTCGATAGGTGAAGGAACGGTCGTCGAAGACCAACGCGGTGCGGTCGGGATGCCGCGCCGCGGACCTGCGGAGGATGCCGTCGATGGTGTTGGCGGAAGAAGGTCGCGAAGCCATGCCGTCGACGATACTTGGACGTCCTAGTGAACCGTGGCGGATCCGCCCATCAGGGCCCGGGTGTGCCCGTCAGGGCCAGAAGATGGTGCCGTTCAGGAAGTCCTGGGCGAATCGGTTGCCGGTTCGGTACTCGCCGCCGAGTGGGACCCCGAAGTAACCGCCCGCTCCACCGGTCTCCTCCCACTTGCGCCGGATCTGGCCCCAGACGATCTGCGCGCCACCGGTTTTCGACCAGGTGACCACACCGCCCTGGAAGTCGTTGCTCCGTCCGCTGCCCGACCGGTACTCGTTGCTGACCGGATAACCCAGCGCGCCGCGCTCGGCCCCGGCCTTCTGCCACCGGCTCCGGATCGCGCCGCCGACCTGGTGTGCCGTACCGCCGTCGGCAGCGGGGTGCCAGTAGAACGACGTGTCGCGTGAGAACACCTGGAATCTGCCGCGCTTGGCTCCCGCGCGCTCGGGGCCGGTCGGGACGCCCCACTTGAAGAAGCCGCCCGTCGACGAGTAGGCCTCGCCGATCTTGCCGCCGACGAGGTGACCGTTGATGATCCGATCGGCCTGCGCGCTGGGCGCGAGCATCACCAGCGACACCATCGTCGCCACGACCGCGACGCTCGCCACCCGTCGTCGGACGCGTCTGCGAACGGACTCCGGACGGAGGTCGCGGGCGGGGCTCGGCGTCGACGTGGTGAGAGCAGACATGCGCGCGATGGTACGGACGTCCCACGACGCCTGCTGTTGGGCAGCTCACATCAGGGGTGTCACCGCAGGTGTCAGGGGCCCGCGGGAGCCTCGGGTAGGGGTGGGTTCTCCGTGGTGGTCGTGGTGGTCGTCTCCTCCGGGGCTTCTGCGGCGGGCGGCGCGGCATGGGTGGAGGGGTCCGGCGCCGGCGGATCCGTCGTCAGGGGGTCCGGCGCAGACGGTTCGGGAGCCGGGGCGGCGGGCGGTGCGACGATCCAGTTCGCCGACCGGACGGTCACCGGCTTCGACGCGCCGACCGCCGTCAGCGTCAAGGTCCACACCCCGGTGCTGGTGGTGGAGCCGGACACCGAGGTGCGCTGTAGGGCCGAACCGGCGACCGACCGGGTCACGCCGTCGGTGCACGAGAGGGCGACCGTACCCGCCGAAGAGTTGCCGGGGGCCGTGCAGCCCACCGACAGCCCGGCGTCGTCGAAGCTGAAACTGTTGATGAACTCCCCCGAACCGCTGAACGAGGTCGGCGTCGCGGGGGCCTCGGCCGGGGCTTCCGGTGCCGGCGCGCCGGGGAGGCCCGGCTCCGACCCGGGTTCGGGCGCCGCCGGACCCGGCGCCTCGTACCCGGGCGCCTCGGGGACCGGGGCGTCGGAGGCGGGCACCGATGCATCCGGAGGCGGCGCGTCCGAGGCCGGTCCCGGGCTGCCCGGCGCGGCGGGTGGCACCGAGGAGTCCGATTCGGACGAGTCCGGTCCAGCGGAGTCCGGAGCCGCCGAGTCCGAGTCCGGAGCTCCTTCCGGCAGACCGCCGTGCTCTGCGGCGCGATCCTCGAGGGCCGGGGCGGCCGCGGGATCGCCCGGCGCGATCAGTCCGTTGTGCTCGGCGTCTTCTTCGGTGTCTGCCTCGAACGGCGTGTTGAGCGCGGCCGGGGTGGGCAGGAGACCCGACGGTGGCGGGAAGCGGCTGAGGTCGAGCAGTCCGCCGAGCGGTTGCGAGAAGATCTGCCCGGTCAGGAAATTCAGCAGTTGGAGCGCGTCGCCAACCGGTGTGCCGGGGGCAGCCGGGACCGACGGCGCGGGCACGATGGTCGTCGACTTGCCGACCGCGGTGACGTTCTGGTTGTTGTACGCGATGCGGGTGACCGATCGACTCTTGTAGCCCTCCCACGTCTGGCCCTCCAGCCGGTACCCGCCGAGCGGGGCGGCGGCCGGCGGAGCGAGCGGATTGCCGCACGAGCACATGGCGCGCGGGACGCCGGCGGAGTCGACGTAGACCGCTGTCCCACGCTGCAGGACGGACTGGAACGGGACCGCTCGGCCGGAGGTGTACGAGTGGTTGGTCACCCAGGTGTCGGTGGTCAGCACCACGGGGGTGAGGGTGTTCAGATAGTGCGGGATGTCGGCGGTGCCGATGCCATAGACGCCGGCCCAGGCGCGAGCCGCCGGGGGATCGGCGAGCAACCGGTTGCTGAGTGCCGCGGTGTCGCAGGCGGCGGTGTCTCCCGCGGCATACAGCCCGGCGTCGGTGCCGTTGACCGCGCGGCCACCGAGGTCGGCTGCGCCCGCGGTACCGGTGAGTGCCACGTTCGCCGGGAGGTCGCCGGCCCCGGACACGAGGACCGGATCGGTGAACGGATCGATCCCGGGGTCGTTCGCCGCGGTCAGGGTGAGGCCGGGGACGTAGATGTCCCCGTCGCGGGCCTTGACGACGAAGACGATGCCCGCGGCGAGGACGAGCGCGAGGACGACCACGACGGCGCTCAGTACGAGGGTCAGTGCGCGACGACCGTCGGGCTGCGGCGGGATCGCGCCGTACGGGGTCGACGGGTGGGTCGGGGGACCGGGTGGATAGGTCATCGCGCAGCTCCTACTGGTCCACTCCTGCCCGGGCGGGCAATCGTTCGACCCGAGCCCAGTATCGGCGCGTCACAGAACGGGGAGCAAGGCTTGACCAGCATTTTCACGTCGTCGACGGCAAATCTCGACCGTTTGGACCACACCGCCGTAACGCCGCGCGGCGGGGCCCCGACACCAGTCCGGGCCCCGCGCGCGGAGCCGGGTCAGGCCCGGCCGAACACCATCGATTCCTCGACCTTGTTGATGCGGTGGTCGATGGCGTCGCGGTAGTAGTTGTGCCGCACCTGCCAGTGACCGCGGGTGCCCGACTTCGGCAGTGCATCCGGGGACCGTTCGACGTACCCCGCCTTGAGGTCCCACAGCGGCCGCGAACCCATGACCTCCGAACCCAGATGCGGATAGGCGTGGGTGTAGCCGTTCGTGCGCATGTGCTTGATCAGGTCGGCGACGGCGCGAGCGGTCATGTCCGCGCGAAGGGTCCACGAGGCGTTCGTGTAACCGACCGACCAGGCGAGGTTCGGGACGTCCTCGATGAGGTAGCTCTTGAAGACGAAACGGTCGTGTGGTTTCACCTCGGCGCCGTCGACGCGGAGCCGGGTACCGCCGAAGCCGAGCAGTTGCAGTCCGGTCGCGGTGACGATGATGTCGGCGTCGAGGTGCTTGCCCGAGGTGAGGGTGACCCCTGTGGCGTCGAACCGGTCGATGTGGTCGGTGACCATCTCGACCTTGCCCTCGGTGATATCGGCGAAGAGGTCGGCATCGGGGACCATGCACATCCGCTGGTCCCACGGGTTGTACGTCGGATTGAAGTGGACGTCGACCGGATAGTCCTCGGGCAGGTTCGCGACGACGTTGTTGCGGATCATCTTGCGTCCGAGCTTCGGGAACCGGTGGGTCAGGTGCACGATCGCGGCCGTCTGGGCGGCGTACCTGGTGCGGATGACCTTGTGCGCCGCCTGCGGTGGCAACAACTTCTGCACGAGCGGTGCCAGGTACTGCTTCTGCTTGGACGAGAAGATGTATGACGGCGAGCGCTGCAGCATCGTGACGTGCTCGGCCTGCTCGGCTAGGCTCGGGATGAGACTGACCGCCGTCGCGCCGCTGCCGATCACCACGACGCGCTTGCCCCGGTAGTCGAGGTCTTCGGGCCAGTGCTGCGGGTGCACGATCTGGCCGGTGAAGTCGTCGGCACCGGCGAACCGTGGTGTGTAGGGGTTGTCGTAGTCGTAGTAACCGGTTGCGAAGATGACGAACCTCGCCCGGTGGGTCTCGCGGCGCCGGTCCTCACCGACCTCGACCCCCAGCGTCCAGGTGTCCGTCGCCGAGTCCCAGTCGGCGGTCAGGACGTGCTGCCCGAACCGGATGTGCTCGGCGATGGCGAACTTGTGGGCGGTGTCCTCGATGTACTCCCGGATGTCGTTTCCGTGCGCCAGCGCCCGCGGCTTGCGCCACGGCTCGAACGGGTAACTCAGCGAGTAGATGTCGCTGTCGGACCGCACGCCGGGGTACCGGAACAGGTCCCACGTCCCGCCCATGCGTTCGCGGCGTTCGAGGATCAGATAGTCGGCGTCGGGATTCTGCTCCTTCAGCCGATAGGCGCAGTCGATGCCGGACAAGCCGGCGCCGATGATGATCACGTCGCGCACGGTTGGCTGTGTGGCGTTCGGTTCGCTGTCGGTCACGGGGACCTCCTCGGTGGGGATGCCTCAGGTGCTGTCATCATGCAACACTTGTCTTCAGATGTGAACGGAATCACACCAACCGTAGGCCTGCCCGCCTGCGGCCAGTCATCGCGCGAGGTCAGGGGACGCAAGATGCCGATGGAAAAACACACTTACTGCCGAATCTGCGAGCCGCTGTGCGGCATGATCGCGACCGTCGAGGACGATCGGCTGGTCTCGTTGCGGCCGGACAAGGGGCACCCGTTGTCGCGGGGCTTCGCGTGTCCGAAGGGGATCGCGTTCACCGAGATCGTCAACGATCCCGATCGTCTCCGGCACCCGCTCCGGCGACGCCCCGAAGGCGAGTTCGAGCAGATCTCGTGGGACACGGCGCTCGAGGAGATCGGCCGCCGGCTCGTCGAGGTGCACCAGAAATCCGGCAGCGACTCGATCGGCTGGTACTTCGGCAACCCGGCGACGTTCTCGACCGGACACACGCTGTGGACCGCGATCTTCATGAACCTCCTCGGCACGCCGCACGTGTACTCGGCGGGATCCCAGGACGTGAACAACCGCTTCGTCGCCAGCCACTTCCTGTACGGCAACCCGCTGGCCGCGCCGATTCCCGACATCAACCGCGTCGACTACCTCGTGATCATCGGGGCGAATCCGGTTGTGTCGCACGGCAGCGTGATGAGTTCGCCGCGTATCCGTGAGGGACTGAACGCGATCACCGCACGCGGCGGGTCCGTCGTCGTCGTCGATCCCCGGCACACCGAGACGGCCCGAGAGTTCGACTGGCTGCCGATCACGCCCGACACCGACGCGCTGTTCCTGCTGTCGCTGTTGCACGTGCTGTTCGACGAGAACCTCGCCGACCGCGACCGGCTCCGGCGGCAGGCGCGCGGCGTGGCGGAACTCGAGACGCTCGTCGCGGCCTACGCGCCAGAGGCGACCGCGGGCCGTACGGACATCGATCCGGAGCGTGTGCGCGCTGTCGCCCGCTCGCTCGCCCGCACGGAGCGGGCCGCGGTGTACGGACGGGTGGGTACCTCACTGGGGCGCACCGGCACGCTGACGACCGCCCTGCTCGACATGGTGAACCTCGTCGCGGGCAACCTGGACGTGCCGGGCGGGTCGATGTTCGGTGATCTGGGGATTCCGGGTCAGCGCCTGGGCGTCACCGCGCTGCAACGGCTTTCGAGCTTTCGCTGGGCGGGGCGCCGAAGCCGCGTCGGCGGCCTGCCGCAGGTCCTCGGGACCGCGCCGGCGTCGTTGATGGCCAAGGAGATCACCACCCCGGGCCGCGGGCAGCTGCGCGCGCTGTTCGTCAGCGCGGGCAATCCGGTGCTGTCGGTTCCGAACGGCGACGAATTACGTTCGGCGTTGGACGAACTCGACCTCATGGTGTCCCTGGACATCTACCGCAACGAAACCAACGCCCGGGCCGACTACATCCTGCCGGCCACCACGATGTACGAACGCGAGGACTTCCTGCTCCCGTTCCAGGCCCTGTTCACCACTCCGTTCAAACAGGCCACCGAGGCGGTGATCTCACCGCAGGGCGAGGCGCGGGAGGAGTGGACGGTGATCAACGAACTGATCGGCTTCCTGTCGTCGGAGAGCCTGCTGATCCGCTCGCTGCACGTCGGCACCCAGCTGGCGCGACGCGTGGGCCGGCCGGTCACCCCGCGCCGGGTCTCGGACCTGGTGATCCGAATGGGATTGGGAGGAGACCGATTCGGCCTTCGACGCGGTGGACTCACCTACCGCCGTCTCGTCGAGGACCACCCGCACGGTGTCGTGGTCGCCGACGACCTCGCGCCCGGGCAGCTGGCCAAGAACGTCACGTACCTCGACGGCCGGATCCGGTTGGCCGCACCGGAGTTGATGGCCGAGATCGAGCGACTCGGTGTCGCTGACGACGCAGGGTATCCGTTGCGGCTCATCGGGATGCGCGAGATCCGGTCGGAGAACAGCTGGCAGCACAACGCGCCGATGTTGTTGCGCGGCGGACGGTCCCACGCGGCCCGGATGCACCCCGACGATGCCACGGCACGCGGGCTGGCCGAAGGCGACCTCGCGACGGTGGAGTCCCGGCACGGTCGGATCTCGTTGCCCGTGACCGTCACCGAGGACATCAAGCCCGGCGTCGTCGCGATCCCGCATGGATGGGGACACAACGGCTCCGGCGGTTGGACGCAGGCGAACGCGGCTGCGCAGAACGATCTGGGTGCCGGTGGCGTGAACGTCAACGCACTCATCTCGTCCGACCCGGCCGACCTGGAGCGACTTGCCGGGATGGCGAACATGACCGGGGTGCCGATACAGGTGTCGGCGTTGATCGAGAGCCGGGTGCGGTCCGAGACGGATGCGCAACCCGCTCGAACCTGAACGCACGCACCGGTTCCCCAGACGAGCAGTGATGCGCGCGCAGGGAACCGGTGTGTGTTCAGGGTATGGTGCGGTGTCCCCTGCGTCCGTACGTCATCCCGCCCACGGAGTCCGGACTCTTCCGTGATCGAGGCGAACGGATCGCACCCGGGTCACGCAGCACGATTCTCACCGACGGATCGCGTCGGTGAGAATCGTGGAAAGCACTCTCGCGCAGTGTTTACGGAGAGATCACATGCCGGCCGGGGGCATGAGCACGCTGTCGATGAGGTACACCTGCGCGTTCGAGGTGGTGACGCCACCGCAGACCACGCCGGCCTCATTGACCTTCAGGTTGTCGCCCGATCCGGTCACGTTGACCTGCTGACCCTCGAGAGTGGTGTGCTCTCCGACGATCTGGTCGGGGGTCGCCTGGCCCTCGACCACGTGGTAGGTCAGGATCTTGTTGAGCAGGTCAGCGTCGGTCTTGAGCTGCTCGACGGTCTCCGGGGGCAGCTTCGCGAATGCGTCGTCGGTCGGCGCGAATACGGTGTACTCACCCTCGTTGAGGGTCTTCACGAGGTTGACCTCGGGGTTCAGCTGACCCGAAAGTGCTTGTGTCAGAGTCGTGAGCTCGGGGTTGGTGGCCGCCGCGGTGGCAACGGGCACGGTCGACATCCCGTTCACCGACGCCGGTCCCGAGGGATTGGCCTCGGCGTAGGCGGCGCAACCCGGCCCGACGAGGTTGGCGGCCGGATCGGCCATCGCGCTCTCGCTCATCATGGCGCTGGATTCTGTTGCCGCTCCGGTCGTTTCGCTCGAGGTGTCCGAATCGTCACTGGAGCAACCGGCCATCACGCCGACGGCGAGGACCAGTCCGGTCAACGCTCCTGCTACACGGGGAATTCGCTTGATCATCGCCGATCCAATCTGTGTTGGGGTGTCGACTGCGCCTGGCCGGCAGCCTCACAACGTCTTCGGCGCCCGGGGGCCTGCGGATTGGTCGGAGATGAGACTGCTCGACGAATGCCCGGTGTAGCTCACCGCGCCGGCGTCACTTCGCCCAGTCGGCGTCGGCCCACTGCTCGGCCCATTCCTGCCCTTCGGAGATGGCGCCCATCGTGGTCTGGCGGTCGAGCGCCTCTCGGATGATGTCGGCGTGACCGCAGTGGTGGGCGGTCTCCCGGATGAGGTGGATGATCATGGCCCGAATCGACAGCCACTCGCGTTCCGGCTGCCACGGCGCCGTGGGCTGAGGGATCAGCTCGTCGAGGCTCTCGGCGTCGGCGATCACGCGGTCGAACTCGGCTGCCCCACGGTCGTATGCGGTCAGCCAGCCGGCGAGAGTCTCGTCGCCGGTCATCTCGTACTCGGTCATGGCCTGGCTCATGTCGAACTCGGCGTTCTCGTCCCGCTCGGTGATGACGCGGGCCGCGTTCTCCTCGCCGTGCGCGAGATGCTTGATCAGCGCGCCGATCGTGAGGGTGCTGACCGTCGACTGCTTGCGGGCATCGTCGTCGGAGAGGTTGCGTGCGGTGATCTTGAGCATGTTGCGCTGATCCTGCAGCAGGATGAGCAGGTCGCGCTTCTCGCCGGTGACGTCGACGCTGAGTTCGGTGGAGGTGTAGGTGCTCATGATGTGTCCTCTCGGTTGGTGTGAGGACCACGCTATGAGTGATGGAGGACAGCTATGGTCCTCGTTGAATCGGGAGCTCCCCCGGGTCCCGGTGGCCCGGCGTGGAATGCGCCCAGCAGAGCGAGCCGGAAGTCGATATGTGGCTAGGCCCGCCCTGGTGGGTGGATATCAGCAAGGGGAGTCTTCGGCGGAGGCGCCGGCGAGCAAATCTGTTGAGCCGGGCGCGTTCGGGGGCGACCATGTCCGCGTGACTTCGACCGGCGGTACCCCGTCCGACGTGACTTCGCGTCAGGCGTCGTTGACGCGCAAGCCTGATCGGGCAGCCGATCGCGAGCTGCTCGACGCCCTGCTCGACGAGACCAAAGTCGGGACCCTCAGCACCGTCGTCGACGGTCTGCCATGGTCGGTGCCGATGCTCTTCGCCCGGGACGGCGACTCGATCCTGCTGCACGGATCGACCGGGGCGGGTGCGCTCCGGCACGTCGCCGCGGGTGCGCCGGTGACGTTCACGGTGTTCGCGCTGGACGGGCTCGTCGTCGCCGACACCCTCTTCGACCATTCGGCGAACTACCGGTCGGCGGTCGTACGCGGAGTCCTCGAAGTCGCCGACGACGCCCAGGTGGCTTTGGAAGTGTTGTCCGACAAGCTGATTCCGGGGAGGGTGGCCGAGGTCCGGCCGACGACGCGCAAAGAGTTGGCAGCGACGGTGGCCCTGCGACTGCCGATCGTCGACGGCCAGTGGATCGCCAAGGCGCGGACGGGCGGGCCGGGTGGGGAGTCGGCGGACTGGACCGGCGTGGTTCCCGTGCGGACCGTGTACGACGCCCCGGTCACCTACAGCGGCGACGTGCCGCCCGACTCGGTACGAGCGCTCCTGGACTGATCTCGCCAGAACCGGAGATGCGCAACCAGCGGATAGGGGTGTGACCCGCTGGTTGCGCGTCCGGTGATCGCGTCGTGGGGCAGGCGAGGTCCTCGGAGTCTGCCCGACGCGATCGGCTGTTGGCGCGGCCCGGCTGCGGGTCGCGCAGTCGGTTCATCGTTCGCGCACGGTGGCGCCGTTACGCGCCAGGTTGGCGCACCACGGCAGCCATTCACCGCTGGCGCAGCAGGAACCGCTGGATCTTGCCGCTCGGCGTCTTGGGCAGGGCGTCGACGAAATGCACGGTGCGCGGGTAGGCGTGCGCGGCGAACTGCGTCTTGACCAGCTGCTGGAGCTCGGCTTCGAGCGCATCGGTGCCCTCGACCCCGTCCGCGAGGACGACGAACGCCTCGAGGACCTCGCCGCGGAGCTCGTCGGGGCGCCCGACGACGGCGACATCGACGACCGATGGATGAGTGATCAGCACGCTCTCGACGTCGAACGGGCCGATCCGGTAGCCGGCCATGATGATCACGTCGTCGTCGCGTGCGGTGAAGAAATAGCGGCCCTCGTCGTCGACCCGGCCGGTGTCGCCGGTCAGGTACCACCGCCCGTCCGGCGAGAACCGCTGCTTGGTCTTCTCCGGTGCGTCCAAATAGCCCTCGAACCACATCAGCGGGCTGGCCGGGACATCGATGGCGATCTGGCCGTCGACGATGCCTGCGGCGAAGCCGGGCATCGGCTGACCCATCGAACCGGGCACGAGGGTCTCGTGCACCGACTCGTGCCAGTGGTTGTTGATGAACATGCCGTGTTCGGTCTGGCCGTAGTGGTCGCGGACCTCGGTGCCGATGGCGCGGAGCGCCCAGTCGATGACGTCGGGGGTCAGGGGCTCGCCGGCCGAGGACGCCCGGCGCAGCGAGAACCCGGAGATGCGCGAGTCCTTGCTGAGCGCGCGGTACACGGTCGGCGCGGCCGCGAAATTGGTGACACCGAGGTCGCCGAGGATCTTCGCGGTCAGCTCGGGGGTGAATCCGGCGTGCAGCAGGAGGTTGCGCCGTCCGGCGGCCAGCGGCCCGAGCACGCCGTAGTAGAGGCCATAGGCCCAGCCGGGGTCGGCGGCGTTCCAGAACACGTCGTCGGCGCGGACGTCGAGCCCGAAATGCATGTAGGCGACGAACGAGGCGAGCGCCTTGACCGGGACCGGGACGCCCTTGGGCGCGCCGGTCGTGCCGCTGGTGAAGAGCAGGATCAGGGTGCCGTCGCCGCTGACCGCGACCGACTCGGTGACTGGCTCGTGCGAAGCGATGAGTTCCTCGAACTGGTCGCCGGCGATCACCGTGGTGATCCCGTCGATGTCCGCGAGCTTGTCCGCCTGACTCGGCTCGGTTATGACGACCTTCGCGGCGCCGGCCTGCAGCCGCATCTCGATCGCGGGTGTCGCGAACGCGGTGAACAGCGGGATGTAGATCGCGCCGAGGCGGGCGATGGCCAGCAGCGAGACGGCGAGTTCCTCGCGCTTGCCCATGAGGACGCCCACCGTGTCGCCACGACCGATGCCCATCTCCGCAAGGCCCGCCGCGAGTCTCTTGGACCGCTCGGCCAGCTCGCCGTAGGTGATGTCGGTGGTGACCGGACGTACGCCGCCCGACTGCTGATCGTCGGTCTGCTCGACCTCGATCACCGTGAAGGCGATCGCCTCGGGATCGTGCCCGTCGACGAGGAGCGCCGCCGCATCGGCGTCGGACGCCCCGTAGATTGCCAACCATCGTTCGACCATGTCGGTGGGGGTCGTGGTGGCCTGTGTCATCGTGAACCTCGCTCCGTACTGAGTAAGCTGAGTCACAGTGTCCTCCGTGACCGGCCCCAGGAACACCCTCGGAAGAGGGGGAGAAGTGAGGTGAGATGCCCGAGCCGCTGAGCGGGATCGTCACCGAGGCGTTGCGCCGGGTGCGCAAGTCCAGTGGGGTGCCACTGGCCTTCGCGGGTGTCCTGAACGGACCGTCGAATCTGCGTCTGCAGCATTTCGCCGGGGCGACCGTGGGCGCGTTGAACGGGGTATCGGTCGACGTCGGGCACGGGCTGGGCGGCAAAGTCGTGTCGCTGAACCGCCCGATGGTCGTCGACGACTACTTGCGCACGCCGCGCATCACCCATCGCTACAACACGATCATCGAGCGGGAAGGGTTGCGCGCCATGATGGCCGCACCGGTCATCGTCGATCGGACGCCCGTGGCGGTGCTCTACGGCGCGCTGCACACCCCGGACCCGATCGGCGGGCGGATGCTCGACGTCCTCGCGATGGAGGCCCGGACCGTCGAACACGAGATCGTCGCGTCCCGCGCCCGGCTCGAGCACGCCGCGCAGGACGAGGCGGAGATGCGCGACCGGATGACCGCGGCCTACGCGCGGCTTCGGTCGCTGGCCGAGACGGTCGACGACGCCCGGCTCGCCGACGAACTCGCCGCGATCACCGAGGCCCTGATCGCCGCGAGCCCGGCGTCGACGGCGCAGGTGGAACTGACCGGCCGGGAGCAGGACGTGATCTCCCTTGCCGCTCTGGGCTATTCGAACGCCCGTATCGGAGAGACCCTCGGTGTCACCGTGTACACGGTCAAGGGCTACATGAAGGATGCGATGCGCAAGCTCGGGGCGTCGTCGCGGCTGGAGGCCGTGGTGACCGCCCGCAGTGCCGGTCTGCTGCCCTGACGCTTCCTCTGCTCCCTGAGGAGCGCCCGGAGCTTGCGGAGGGCGCGTCACGAAGGGTCTCGCGTCCCCGGTGGGGAGGGGTTGATCCGCGCGCAGATGGGTATCACCGGGTCCCATGCGAGCACTCTCAGCGGCACTGCTGGCCCTCGGCCTCATCGGAACACTCGTGGTCGCCGCCCCGGCGCCGGCGCATGCGGCACCGGCCGAGACGTGTGGAACCGATCTCCGCCCGGCCGACCGCGAGCGGATCGTCGAACTCAGTACCTACGAGCAGGATTCGAAGGACCTCCCTCTCGTCCAGCTACGACGAAACGTCGACAAGCTGTACGGGATCGTCGACATCCTCACCGACCGCCGCGACCGGCGCGGATTGTTCGCCCTCGGGCTGGCAGCGGTGGAACGCGACGCGGTGATGCCGCTGCAGAACAACCCGCGCGTCTTCCAGACTCCGCGGTGGGCGCCCGTCATCAGTCTCGAACTCCTCAACCGGTTCCTCGACGCCGTGCGAGGCGAATTCGGCGGCGGACCTGTCGCACCCCAGTGGCGGCACTACTTCGACATGGCCGACGACTGCGCAGTCCCCGGCCAACGGGTCGCGATGGCCGGTTACAACGCGCACATCACCGTCGACCTCGCCTATGCGACCGCCGACGCCCGGGCCACGACGGCGAATGCGCGGGATTTCTTCTTCATCGTCGATGCGATTGCCGCACATGGTAATTCGATCGTCACCGCGACACTCCGTGAATACGGCGTCAACCTCGGACCGATCTTCCGGTTCTACGTGGTCGGTGAGGGCCTCGACCGCGTCGTGGGCGCCGGCCGGGCGACCGGGCCGATGCTGCGGGCCGCCGACGTCGGATACAACGTGCTGACGTTCCGCAACGGACTCGCGCTCCAGGATCCGGCGACCGCTGCTCGGGCACGCGGCGACGTGACCGGGCTGTGGAACACCGGCGAGACGGCGTTGACCGCGTTCCAGCGGGTCGGGCTGGTCCGATGACCGGCCGGTCGGCCTCATCGGTGGGTGTCGGGCAGGTCACGTCGGACGGGCCGGAATATCCCGAGCGGGGTCGTAGTTGTACCCCGCGACGGTGACGGACTCAATGCCCCGGGTCCCACCCTTTTGCCGCTTCGAGCGGCCTGTTTGCCGAGAGGCGCACTGACCGGCACCGTCCCTTTACACATCGAAGCCGCCGACCCCTCGGGTCGGCGGCTTTGATGTTCTCCGAGGAGACGGGTCTCAGTGGTCCCGCAGCTTCTCGATGAGCTCGTCCTTCTTCAGGTCGGAGTAGCCCGAGAGGTCGAGTTCCTTGGCGCGGTCCTTGAGCTCGTCGACCGTCCAGTCCTCGTAGGACCCGGACTTGCCGCCGCTCTTGCCGACGTCCGACCGTGAGCTGTTGGCCGCGGCGTTGGCGATCCGAGCGGACTTCTCCTTCGAGTTGCCCTCGTCGCGCAGCTTCTCGTAGAGCTCGTCGTCCTTGACCGAAGGTCCAGGGTCCTTCTTCTTCTCTGCCATGGTCTACCTCCTCGTGGTGGAGATGAGCGGTCCGCACCAGGGTTGCCAGATGCGTCGGTGGTCAAACAACGGGATCGGGGTGGACGGATCGGACGCTGTGTTCACGATGACCGAATCCGAAGCGGGTGCGCGGTTCGTCGAACTACGGTTACATCCGAACGGGCGCGTGGATAATCACAGTAGACAACGATCACTCTGAGTAGTCGACTTTGATCGATACCGATAAGGTTGTGGCGATGTGTTCCGGCGACGTCACCCATGCGTCGCCGCACTCGAGCACACGTCGCACCCGTACCCCGAACAACGCAGTTGCGGAAGGAACAACGTATGTCGCAGACAGTCAAGGGAGTCATTTCGCGCAGCAAGAAGGCGCCGACGGAGGTCGTGGATGTGGTGATCCCGGACCCGGGTGCGCGTGATGTGGTGGTGGCGATCAAGGCGTGCGGTGTCTGTCATACGGATCTGGCCTACCGCGAGGGCGGCATCAACGACGAGTATCCGTTCCTGCTCGGCCACGAGGCCGCGGGTGTGGTCGAGTCGGTCGGTTCGGATGTCACTCACGTCGAGGTCGGAGACTTCGTTGTCCTGAACTGGCGGGCGGTGTGCGGGCAGTGCCGGGCGTGTAAGCGGGGGCGTCCGTGGTACTGCTTCGACACCTTCAACGCCAGCGTCCCGATGACCCTGACCGACGGCACCGAACTGACCCCGGCGCTGGGCATCGGTGCGTTCGCGGAGAAGACCCTCATCCACGAATTGCAGTGCACCAAGGTCAATCCCGACACCGACCCCGCTGTCGCCGGGTTGCTCGGCTGCGGTGTGATGGCCGGTATCGGTGCGGCGATGAACACCGGCAACGTCGGCCGTGGCGACTCGGTCGCGGTCATCGGGTGCGGCGGTGTCGGTGATGCCGCGATCGCCGGTGCCCGGTTGGCCGGTGCGACGACGATCATCGCAATCGACCGCGATGCGTCGAAGCTGGAATGGGCGACCGATCTCGGTGCCACCCACACCATCGACGGCTCGAAGGTCGACGATGTGATCGCCGCGGTGCAGGAACTGACCGACGGCAACGGCGCCGATGTCGTCATCGACGCGGTCGGCCGCCCGGAGACCTACAAGCAGGCCTTCTACGCGCGCGATCTCGCCGGGGTCGTCGTGCTGGTCGGTGTGCCGACCCCGGAGATGACCCTGGAGATGCCGCTGGTCGACTTCTTCTCCCGCGGTGGCGCGTTGAAGTCGTCGTGGTACGGCGACTGCCTGCCCGAGCGCGACTTCCCGATGCTGATCGACCTGTACGAGCAGGGTCGTCTGCCGCTGGACAAGTTCGTCACCGAACGCATCGGCATCAACGACGTCGAGGCCGCGTTCTCGGCGATGGAAGCCGGCAAGGTGCTGCGATCGGTGGTGGAACTCTGATGTCGGATCTGCGCATCGACAACGTCGTCACCTCGGGCACGTTCAGTCTCGACGGCGGCACCTGGGACGTCGACAACAATGTGTGGCTCGTCGGCAACGACGACGAGGTCATCATCATCGACGCCGCCCACTCCGCGCAGCCGATCCTCGCCGGCGTCGGCAACCGCACCGTGAAGGCGATCGTGCTGACCCACGGGCACAACGACCACGTCACCGTCGCCCCGGAACTGTCGCAGGCCACCGGAGCGCCGATCCTGCTGCACCCCGGCGACGACATGCTGTGGAACGACACCCATCCCGATGTCGCGCACCAGGATCTCGAGGACGGGCAGAAGATCGGGATCGCCGGTACCGAGCTGACGATCATCAACACCCCGGGCCATTCGCCGGGCTCGTCGGTGATCCACCTGCCCGAGGCGAAGGTGCTGTTCTCCGGCGACACCCTGTTCCAGGGCGGGCCGGGCGCAACAGGCCGCTCGTACTCGAGCTTCCCGACGATCATCGCCTCGATCACCGAGAAGATCTTCACCCTCGACCCCGAGACCAAGGTCTACACCGGTCACGGCGACGGCACGACCGTCGGCGACGAAGCTCCTCATCTCGAAGAGTGGATCAAACGGGGTAGCTGAGGCGGTACGTCCTTCGGCCGACTAACGGCGGTTGCCGGTAGTCGGCCGGCCTCGAAGACCTTCAGGAGATCTCTGCGACAAGGCTTTTCAGCAACCGCCGGAAGGTCGCTGCCTGACCGTCGGACATGGCGCCGCGGAGTAGCTCGTCTTCCACGGCTCGGATCTCGGCCCGGACGCCATCGTGCAGTGAACGCCCCTCCGGCGTGGTCGAGACGGTCCACTGGCGACGACTGCCCGACCTGTCCCTGGACACGAGGCCCCGCTGCTGGAGTTCGTCCAGGTGCTTGCCGAGCCGTGTCGGATCTCGCCCGGTGCGTTCGGACAACTCACGCTGCGACACTGCCGGCGTCGCGGCGATCTCGCTCACGATGGCGTACTCCCACATCGACAGTCCGGCGGCCCGGAGGATCGGCTCCTCGAGGGTGATCAGATGCGGTATCAGTCGCCCGAGAAGTGCGCCGAGATCGGGCTCTGCGCCCGAGGCACTGTCGTCGTTCACCATCGACATCCTCTCTCGAATCGTCTACCGTGGTAGACGATCGCTGCGAACGGCCTCTCCCGTGCGGTGCGGGAGCATCCTCTCATCATCGCGGTCCACCGGGACTGATCGACAGATTGATCGGGCATTGTCTGGAAGAAGGGACGTCGAATGGATACATCGGCTTTGCGGGCGGTCACTGACGATGTGGGTGCGCAAGTCTCGGAGATGACAGTCGGTGACATGGCCATCCGGACCACTTCGGGGTGGGGCGACCTCGGTGATCTGTACCTGGCCGCCGTCGAACGAAACACGCGTCTCACAGCGCTCCTCACCGGCGAGGAGCTGAACTCTCGGCGAGCTGCACCGATGGACAGGGCATCGTTCCCGCTGGTGGCGGACCAATACGGAGGCGGATTCGAACACCGATACCGGCGAAGTGCCGACCTGCTGGTCGCCGCCTTCGCCGAAGTCCTCGACACGCAACGGGTCGTCGACCTCGACGGCACCCACACAACTGTGCGAGCGCTCTACGACCACGCGGTCCGCGATGCCTTCCTGCTCACGTGGAACATCGCGACCGCAATCGACATCCGGTACCAGCCGCGACCCGACATCGTCCGAGGGGTCGTACAGACGATGCTCTCGGACCTCGAGGATGCCGATCTGGCAACGGCAGTCGACGTCCTCGTCCAACTGACGGGTCCACACCGGGACAAGTGAGCAGTCGGGTTGGACTGCGATGCCGCGTCCGCTGGGTGTCGCGGTCCGCTCAGCTTTTTCTCAGGGGTCGGAATCGATCGCTCGAGCCGCAGGCGTAACGTCGCGCGAATGAGCGATTCCGCGGTCCGCAACATCGACCATCCCGATCAGGCGCCGGTACCCCGCAGCCGCATCGTGGTCGCGTCGATGATCGGGACGAGCATCGAGTTCTTCGACTTCTACATCTATGCCACGGCCGCGGTCCTCGTGTTCCCGGTGCTGTTCTTCCCCAAGGGGGACGACACCGCGGCGCTGCTGTCGTCGTTCGCGACCTTCGGCCTCGCGTTCGTGGCGCGGCCCATCGGCTCGATCCTGTTCGGGCACTTCGGCGATCGCATCGGACGTAAGGCGACGCTAGTCGGTTCGCTGCTCACCATGGGCATCGCGACCTTCGTCATCGGCCTGCTGCCCACCTACGACTCCGTCGGTTACCTCGCGCCCGCGCTGCTGGCGCTGATGCGGTTCTGTCAGGGCCTCGGGCTCGGTGGGGAGTGGTCGGGCGCAGCGCTTCTCGCGACCGAGACCGCGGAGAAGGGCAAACGGGCGTGGGCGGCCATGTGGCCGCAACTGGGTGCGCCGATCGGGTTCTTCTTCGCCAACGGCACCTTCCTGCTGCTGATGCTCGCCCTCGATTTCGACGCCGCGACCGCCGACCCCGACCACGCCTTCATGACCTGGGGCTGGCGAATCCCGTTCCTGGCCAGTGCGATCATGGTGGCCGTCGGGCTGTACGTGCGTCTGAAGCTCACCGAGACACCGGTGTTCGCGAAGGCCGTCGCGGACGGCAAGAAGGTCAAGGCGCCGCTGGCAGAGGTCGTCAAGACCAGCTGGCGTCCGCTCATCGCCGGCACGTTCATCATGGTCGCGACGTACACGCTGTTCTACATCGTGACCACCTGGGTGATCTCCTACGGCACCGGCAAGGTGACCGACGAATCGGGTGTGAAGCTCTCCATCAGCTACGTCGACTTCCTGCAGCTGCAGCTCGTCGCGGTCCTGTTCTTCGCCGCGTGCGTGCCGATCTCGGGTCGCCTCGCCGACCGGTACGGCCGCCGCGCCTTCCTCATCGTGATCACCGCGGCGATCATCGTCTTCGGTCTGTGCTTCCAGTGGCTGCTCGACCCGGCGTCGATGACCGACGGCATGATGCTGTTCTTCCTGATCCTCGGAATGACGCTGATGGGTCTCACCTTCGGGCCGATGAGCGCGATCCTGCCCGAGCTGTTCCCGACCAACGTGCGCTACACGGGTTCGGGCGTGGCCTACAACGTGGCGTCCATCCTCGGCGCCGCCGTGGCCCCGTTCATCGCGACGTGGATCGTCGCCGACTACGGCGTCGGCTGGGTGGGCGTGTATCTCGCGGTCGCCGCCTGCGCCACGATGATCGCCCTGCTCAGCGTCCGCGAGACCAAGTCCGTCGACCTCACCGAGGTCTGAGTCCGGACGGGTTGTCGGGGGCTCGGCGTACCGTCGGACAGGTGAATGCGCGTCCGACACCAGGCGAGACGACATGAGGCTGATCGACGTCGTCGAGACCTCCGCAGATGTCGCGCGAGACCGGTCGCGGATCCGGAAGACGACGGTGCTCGCCGACGCGCTCTCCCAGGCGACCGACGAGGAACTGCCGGTCGTCGTCGCCTGGCTGTCGGGTGAGATCCCGCAGGGCCGGCTCGGCGTCGGGTGGCGGTCCCTGTCCAAACTGATGGCACCACCGGCCGATTCGCCGACCCTCGAGGTCGCTGCCGTCGACGCCGCGCTCGGCGAGCTCGCGTCCGCGTCGGGCCCGGGTTCGACGAAGCGCCGAGGTGAGATCATCGCGTCGTTGTTCGGCGCGTCAACCGAGTCCGAGCAGAAGTTCCTCGTGGCACTGCTCACCGGTGAATTGCGGCAGGGGGCGCTGGCCGGTGTCATGACCGACGCCATCGCGAAGGTCACCGGCCAGGATCTGGCTCTGGTGCGTCGCGCGAACATGCTGACCGGTTCGCTGCCGGTCACCGCCGCGTTGGCCCGGTTCGGCGCGGAGTCGCTGGCGGGGGTCGGCCTGGAGGTCGGACGCGCCGTCGAACCGATGCTCGCGACACCCGCCGACGACCTCGACTCCGCGCTTGCGCTCCTCGGGCCCGACCTCGTCGTCGACTACAAACTCGACGGGGCCCGAATCCAGGTGCACCGCAACGGAACCGAGATCTCGGTGTTCACCCGCACGCTGCGCGACGTGACGGCGAACGTCCCCGACCTCGTCTCGGTGATCGCCTCCCTGCCCTGCGACTCGGTCATCCTCGACGGCGAGACGTTGATGCTCTCCGACGACGGGCGCCCGCGGTCGTTCCAGGACACCATGAGCCGGTTCGGCTCTGGACCCACCGCGGCCGGCGAACCCGAACGCCTGCTCAAGCCGTTCTTTTTCGACTGCCTTCATCTCGACGGCGTCGACCTCATCGACCGGCCGCTGTCCGAGCGGCTCGCCGCGATCGACTCGATCGCCCCGCAGTTGCGCATCCCCGCGGTCACCCGGCCGAGCGTCGAGGAGGCCCGCAGCCACTTCGACGCCGCGATGGCCGACGGCCACGAAGGTGTGATGGTGAAGTCGCTCGCCGGCCTGTATGTGGCGGGTCGCCGCGGAAAGGCCTGGCAGAAGGTCAAACCGACGCACACGTTCGATCTGGTGGTGCTCGGTGCCGAATGGGGCTCGGGCCGGCGGTCGGGGTGGCTGTCGAATCTGCATCTCGGCGCCCGCGATCCCGAGACGGGTGAGCTCGTGATGGTCGGCAAGACGTTCAAGGGCCTGACGGACGAGCTGTTGCGCTGGCAGACCGAGGAGTTCCCGAAGCACGAGACGCACCGGGACTCGTACACGGTGTACCTGCGTCCGGAGATCGTCGTCGAGATCGAACTCGATGGCGCGCAACGGAGTTCGAGGTATCCGGGCGGGGTCGCGCTGCGCTTCGCGCGCGTGGTGCGTTACCGCCCGGACAAGACTCCCGCGCAAGCCGACAGCATCGAGGCGATCCGCGCGCTGTTGAAGTGAGTCCGAAAACCACCCGTAGGAAACGGACAGCCGACGATGCGTCGCGTGTCCGGTTCTACAGGGTGGTTTTCGACGAGATACTCAGAGCAACGACAGTTGTGCGACCGGGGTGGTGGTGGGACGGTCCGAACCGCCGGGCGGTTCGACGGTGAACGCGAGCGTCGAGGCGTCGTTGATCCCGGAGAGCACGGCGGTGGTGACCGGTTCGACGTCCTGGTCGGTCATCGTGCCGGCCGAGCGAGCGCCGCCCGGCCCGATGAGCCACATCTGGTAGACGGTCCCCGGCTGTGGTGGCGGGACCGAATCCATCACCAGTACACCGGTATCCGCCGACTTGGCGAGATAGACGGTGACATTGCCGGTAGCTACCGGGCCGCCCGTCGACCGCAGGTCCTCCGCGGAGAAGACCTGTTCGGCCGGTGAGGCCAGTGGGCGGACCTCCGGTTCCGGCGAGCTCGACTCTCCCATGACCCACCCGGCGGCGCCGATGGCGACGGCCGCCACCGCCGCGGCGGCGAGATACGTCCAGCGGCGAGGCAAGCGCCGTCGGTCGTCCGATCCGACCGTCGGCGTCACGGGGGCGGGAACGCTCGGATCGGATGCGGCAGGCGCGGATTGCTGCTGCGGAGGCGGCGATCCCGGCCCGGTCGGCGCCTCGGCGCCCGGGGCGGCAACGTCCGGCGCGTCGAGACCGGCGTCGGCGCGCGCAGCGGAGAGGATGCGGTCACGGAGCGTCGGCGGAGGCGGCGTGGCCGTCGTCTTGCTCAGCGCGGCCAGCGCCTCGCGGGTCGCGCGGACCTGCTTGTCGAACAAGGTCTGAAGATCCTGCGGCGCGGCCGCGACCCGAGCCTGGACGTCGCGCAATTCGTCGGCGGACAGTGCGTCGAGCGCGACCAGGGGTGCCATCTCCAGCAATTCGGCAGCGTCGGGATCGAGATGATCAGCCATCACGTGCCTCCTGCCGTCGTCGAACGATCTGTTGCTGTCCCTCCGAACGCCGCTCTCGGCGGGCGGGCGTCACGTTTCCGCGTGGGCCCGGAGGCAACGAGGCTGCGGCAAGAAGTATGACGTGCGCGGATGGTGTCCGGGGTATCCGGGATGTCGGCTGAACGACTCCTGGTGGAGTCGGGCGCCGGTCGCGTACAACGAGAGACAGGCCGTCGCCACCGGCGGCAGCGTCGCGTCCGTGCCGAGCCACGCGCTCGCGACGTCAGTCTGGGACCCGAGTGTCATGCCACCTGTTCGGATCCATCGGCGTCCCGGATGGGTTGGGTGGCGGATGGGTCGGGGGAGGTCAGCGCGACGTTCGGTGGATCACATCCGCACCGGCGTACCGCCGGGCATCCGCTGATCGGTCGGGACGATCTCGGCGCCGAGGGGCAGAAGCGACACCGGCACCATCTTGAAACTCGCGATGCCGAGGGGGATGCCGATGATCGTGAGGCACATCGCGATGCCGGTGGTGATGTGCCCGATCGCGAGCCACAACCCGGCCACGATGATCCAGATGACGTTGCCGATGGTCGACGCGACGCCCGCGGTCGGCTTGCGGATGACAGTTCGTCCGAAGGGCCAGAGCGCGTAGCTCGCCATCCGGAACGAGGCGATGCCGAACGGGATCGTGATGATCAGGATGCAGCAGATGATGCCGGCGACGACGTAGCCGATCGCCATCCACAGTCCGCACAGGACGAGCCAGATGACGTTGAGGATGGTCTTCATCCCACCATTGTCCATTCGGCACCGACCGGTGGGGACAAATGCGAGACGCGCGAGGCCTGCCCGCGGCCCGGCCCGACATTACGATGACCGACGTGGCGGGAAGTCCGGGGCGGGCGCGTGAGGCGGTGTGGGCGGTGCTCGCCACGGTCGTCCTCGTGATCCGCATTCTGGCGACCATCGCGCTCGTGCTGTTCGTGATCGGCTGGGCCGTCGCGGCGGTCCGCGACTCGCTCGACAACGCGTTCCTCTGGCCGTCGATCGGTGCCGGCATCGCACTGCTCGCGAGCACCTACGTCTACGGCCACCTCCGCGCGCGCTACCCGCGGCACAACGGCTGGATTCCGTGAGTTCTGCGCACCGCTCCCTCGGTGCGTGCGGGCCCGCCCCCGCTCCCTGAGTTGCGAGCGAGGCCCCGCTCAGCGCTGTTTGAGTTGCGGGCTAGGCCCGCCCCCGCTCCCTGAGGAGCGGCCGGAGCTTGCGCTGCGTCATTCCGCTCCCTGAGGAGCGGCCGGAGCTTGCGGAGGCCGCGTCACGAAGGGTCCTGGTGAGGCACGCTCACCAGGCCCTTCGAGGCTCGTCGCTATCGCTCCTCGCACCTCAGGGAGCAAGAGGAGACTCGCACCGCAGGGAGCAAGGGGAGGCTCGCACCTCAGGGAGCAAGAGGAGACTCGCACCGCAGGGAGCATGGGGAGGCTCGCACCTCAGGGAGCAAGGGGAGGCTCGCACCTCAGGGGGCAGAAGGGGGCGTCTGGTCCCCGCAGGGACCTCAGGACGCGACGCGACCCAAACGGGCGAGCAGCGTCGTCTGACGATCGGCGCCGGCCGGGATCTCGACCTTGCGACACACGCCTTCGGAGTAGATCGCGTCGCCGAAACCGTCGATAGCGGCTTCCATCTCGGACAGGTCGTCGTCGGAGAACCGATGGTCGGTACCGGCTGCGCGGGCGATGTCCCAGCGGTGGGCGACCATGTCGAAACCGTAGAAGCGGATGAGGGTCTCGCCGATCGTCGTCGGTCCGAAGTGTCCGTCGAAGGTGCGTTCGCCGACGGTCGGGTCGGCGAGCAGTCCGGCGACGGTGTCGCGGTGGGTGTGCCAGGCGGCGGCCGGGTCGTCGAGCGAGGGTGCCGGTCCGGCATCGATGTCGTGGTGGGAGAAGAACTCGCGCTGGGTGTCGATGACGTGGCCGACGACGTCGCGTCCGGTCCATCCCTCGCACGGCGAGTCCGCGGTCCAGGTGCTCGCGGGCGCGGCATCGAGGACGGTGGCGAAGCCGTCGGCGAGGCGGACGTAGTGGTCGAGCAATGGTGAGGTGTCGTTGATTGCGGTCATGATGAGAGTCAACCGCGAGACCACGGGACGGTGATTGATGAAACCCGACAATCCGGCGCGGCTCGACGACGTCGAGCGCGCGCACCTCATCGACCCGTCGGACGCGAGCTTCCGCATCGGACGGTGGGCGCCGAGCCCCGATCTGGACGAACTGGTGCGCCGCTTCTGGGTGCCGGTGTGGTGGGTCCCGCCCGGGGCGGAGGCGCCGCAGCGCGTCCTGCAGTACCCCGTCTGCCTCATCGTCGTCAGCAACACCTACGCCCGCTTCTACGGCGTGGTGACCGGGTTGTCGGAGACGGTGCTGACCGGCGACGGCTGGGCAGTCGGGGTGATGCTCACGCCGGGCGCCGGGGGAGTGCTGACCGGTGACGTCGGGAAATGGACCGATCGGCATGCCGAACTGTCCGAGGTCTTCGGTGAGCGGGGCACCGACCTCGAGCGGTCGGTGCGGTCGGTGATGGCTGTCGAACCCGGGGTCGAGACAACCCAGCGTTCTGCGACCGGCCGCGTCGAGGATTGGCTGCGGTCATATCTCCCGCTCGACGACGACGGCCGGCTGATCAACGCGATCGTGGAGTACGTGGAAACCGATTCGTCGGTGGTGGCGGTCGCGCAGATCTGCGAGCGATTCCACCTCACCGAACGCAGCCTGCAGCGGCTGACCCGGCGTCGTCTCGGTCTCACCCCGAAGTGGCTCATCCAACGTCGACGGCTCCACGAGGCGGCCGAGCGGCTGCGCGACCGGTCGGGGACGCTCGCCTCGCTGGCGGCGGAGCTGTCCTACGCCGACGAGGCGCACTTCGTGCGTGACTTCAAGACCGTCACCGGTATGACCCCGCGGACGTTCTCCGCGCGGTTCGGTTAGGCCGGGTGCGGTCCTTCACCGGCGACGACCAGCTCGGTGTTTGTTGCCGAGATCACATCGCGGCAGGCAGAATCGTCGACATATCGGGCAATCGACTCGGCTGATCGTACGGAGGGTGCATGACGGACGCGGCTTCGGTGGCCACGCGCATCCGCCGGGCGTACGAGGACTTCCTCTCCGGCGGCAATCCGCCGGCCGATGCGGTTCGGTCGATCGTCCGCGACTCGTGGGCGAGGTCCCTGACCGGCGGAGTGGACCCCAGCGACGCGACCCCGAACGGCGATCGTGCCTCCGCGATGTCGCCTGCGGAGTTCGCCGCCTACCGCGCCGCGCATCCAATCACCGCCGTCCGGCCGTTGGTGCAGTCCCTGATGGTCGACGCCATCGCCGACACGGGGGTCGTCGTCGCCCTGACCGACCAGTCCGGGCGCCTGCTGTGGATCGAGGGCGACTCGGCCGCCCGTGATCGCGCCGGCCACATCGACTTCGTCGAGGGCTCGGTGTGGAGCGAGGAGGTCGTCGGCACCAACGCCCCCGGACTGGCACTGGCCGTCGATCGGAGCGTCCAGGTCGTCGGGCCCGAGCACTTCGCCGGGCCCGTGCAGGAGTGGAGTTGTGCAGCGGCGCCTGTGCACGACCCGCTGACCGGGCACGTGATCGGTGTCATCGACGTGACCGGCGGGCGCGAGGTCGCGGCGCCGTTCGCGCTGGCGGCGGTCCGGTCGGTGGTCGCCGCTGTCGAGCGCGAACTGCGGGCAGGCGCCGTCGATCTCGCCGACCCGGCCACCTTCGACCCGTCACCGGGCGCGCGGGCCGCGGCCCACCTCGCCGTGCTCGGTGACGGCCCGGGACGCTGGCATCGCGCCGCCGACGGGCCCGGCGCCCGCACCCTGTCGCGCCGGCATGCCGAGATCCTCGTTCTGCTGCAAGCATTTCCAGAAGGTCTGAACACCGAACAGCTCGCCTTGAAGCTGGCCGAGGACGGGCTCGACCCGGTCACGGTGCGAGCCGAGATCTCCCGGCTCCGCCGCGACCTCGGTGCCGACGTCGTGGCAAGCAGGCCCTACCGCCTCACTCTCGACATCACCTCCGACGTCGACGCCCTCCGGTCGCGCATCGCGTCGGGTACGGATCTCGCGTCGGTGGTCGACGACCTCGGTCGCGGCGGACTGCTCGCCGAGTCGAGCGCGCCGGGCATCGTCGACATCTTCGAGGAACTCCGGGAAGATCTGCGGTCACGTCTCTTCGCGTCCGGCGACGTCGCGGCCCTCCGCCGGTGGACGTCGTCGACCCACGGACGCGACGACCTCGCCGCCTGGCGCCGCCTCGAACACCGCCTGCCGGTCGGCGATCCCGACCGGGCCGTCGTCGGCGGCCGCATCCGACTCCTGGACAAGAGGTACGGGGCGTAACCGGCTGAGCTGCGTCAACAGCAGGTGGCCAACGTTGCAACGCTCGTGCAACCACCCCGCTCCTAGAGTGTGGAGCAGATCACAACGGACGCCTCCGGTGTCCCGTGTGACATCCGCAGAGCGTCCTCAGCTTGAGGCCCACACGCAAGGAGCAACCATGACCGTCTTCGCAAAGCCGGGTGCCGATGGCTCGGTGATGAGCTACGAGTCGCGCTACGACAACTGGATCGGCGGACAGTGGACCCCGCCGGTGAAGGGTCAGTACTTCGAGAACCCGTCGCCCGTCGACGGCAAGATTTTCTGCGAGGTCGCACGCTCGACCGCCGAGGACATCGACCTCGCGCTCGACGCCGCCCACAAGGCCGCACCCGGATGGGGCAAGACCCCCGTCGCCGAGCGCTCGCTGGCCCTTCTGCGCATCGCCGATCGCATGGAGGAGAACCTCGAGAAGCTGGCCGTCGCCGAGACCTGGGACAACGGCAAGGCCGTCCGCGAGACCATGGCCGCCGACATCCCGCTGGCCATCGACCACTTCCGCT
Organism: Gordonia sp. SMJS1; assembly: GCF_029866425.1. Lineage (NCBI taxonomy): Bacteria > Bacillati > Actinomycetota > Actinomycetes > Mycobacteriales > Gordoniaceae > Gordonia > Gordonia sp. SMJS1. The sequence continues at coordinate 164,491 of NZ_CP123381.1, forward strand.
ACTTCGCCGGCGCCCTCCGCGCCCAGGAGGGTTCGATCTCCGAGGTCGACGAGGACACCGTCGCCTACCACTTCCACGAGCCGCTCGGCGTCGTCGGCCAGATCATCCCCTGGAACTTCCCGATCCTGATGGCAGTGTGGAAGCTGGCACCCGCCCTCGCCGCGGGTAACGCGGTGGTGCTCAAGCCCGCCGAGCAGACGCCCGCGTCGATCCTGTACCTGGTCAGCCTCATCAGCGACCTGCTTCCCGCCGGAGTCCTCAACGTGGTCAACGGGTTCGGCGTCGAGGCGGGCAAGCCGCTCGCGTCGAGCAACCGTATCCGCAAGATCGCGTTCACCGGTGAGACCACCACCGGCCGGCTCATCATGCAGTACGCCTCGGAGAACCTGATCCCGGTCACCCTCGAGCTGGGCGGCAAGAGCCCGAACATCTTCTTCAACGACGTGATGTCCGCCGACGACGGGTTCCTCGACCGCGCGCTGGAAGGCTTCTCGATGTTCGCGCTCAACCAGGGCGAGGTGTGCACCTGCCCCAGCCGCGCACTCATCCAGCAGGACATCTACGACGAGTTCATCGCCAAGGCCGTCGACCGCGTCGGAAAGATCAAGCAGGGCAACCCCCTCGACACCGACACGATGATGGGCGCGCAGGCCTCCAACGATCAGTTCGAGAAGATCTCCTCCTACCTCGCCATCGGCAAGGACGAGGGCGCCGAGGTGCTGATCGGCGGCGAGGCAGCCGAACTCGACGGCGACCTGGCCGGCGGCTTCTACATCAAACCGACTGTCTTCCAGGGCAACAACAAGATGCGCATCTTCCAGGAAGAGATCTTCGGCCCGGTCCTCGCGGTCACCACCTTCAAGGACTTCGCCGACGCCATGCACATCGCCAACGACACGCTCTACGGGCTCGGTGCCGGTGTGTGGAGCCGCGACGGTGCGACCGCCTACCGGGCGGGCCGCGAGATCCAGGCCGGCCGGGTGTGGACGAACACCTACCACGACTACCCGGCGCACGCCGCCTTCGGCGGCTACAAGCAGTCCGGTATCGGTCGCGAGAACCACCTCATGATGCTCGAGCACTACCAGCAGACCAAGAACCTCCTGGTCGGTTACGCTCAGAGCGCCAAGGGTTTCTTCTGACCCGTCGAGCCCTTCGAGGCTCGTCGCTAACGCTCCTCGGACCTCAGGGAGCGGAGGGGTCGCGCTCCTCGCACCTCAGGGAGCAGACGAAAGGTGATTGACGATGACCGCCGAGCAGAGTGTTCCTGATCGCGTGGTCGCCACAGACTCCGCCGTGCAGCTCCTGACCAAGTTGTCGGAGCTGCACGGCGGCCTCATGATCCACCAGTCCGGTGGGTGCTGTGACGGCTCGGCCCCGATGTGTTATCCGGTCGGGGAGTATCGCGTGGGCCAGCGAGACGTGCTGGTCGGCGAGATCGAATTACCCGAACCCATTCCGGCCGTTCGGGTCTGGATCAACGGTGACCAGTTCGAGCTGTGGAAACACACTCAGCTGATCCTCGACGTCGTGAAAGGCCGCGGTGCCGGATTCAGTCTCGAGGCACCGGAAGGGGTTCGTTTCCTTTCGCGGGCACGGACTTTCACCGACGAGGAGAACGACCTGCTGGCGACGTCGCCACCACTGACGGGGGCCACCGCCGGCCCCTGAGGTCCGACCCACACAGAATGCGTCGTAGGTACCGGAAACCGGTACCTACGACGCATTCTGCGTTTGTCCGCGGTAGTTCACCACTGGTCGAAGCCGACGTTGACCTGGGGGTATCCGGTGTCGATGTGGTTGTTCATCCAGTAGTTCTGGGCGTGGGGTCCCCAGATGCTGCTCATGGCGGTGTTGACGTTGTGGGGGTGGTTGGTGAGTTGGTAGTTGGCGGTGGGGCCGAACAGTCCGATGCGGTAGATGGCGTTGACGTCGAGGTGGTTGGTGAAGGGTGCGGTGGCGGTTATTGTTTCGGTGGCTCCGGGGTAGAGGATGTGTTGGGGTGCGTTGATCCATTGGCCGCCGTCGGCGTTGGCGCCTTGGAGGTATTCGGGCTTGTCGGTGTGGTTGGTGATGGTCATGGCGACGGTGGGTTCGCCGGGTCGGGTGATGGGTAGGGTGCCGGCGTGGGCTGCGCCGGCGGCGCCGAGGGCGATGCCGGTGGCGGCGACGAGTCCGAGGGTGGCGGTGGCGATGCGGGTGGTGGTTTTCATGGTGGGCTCCGGTGTGGTGTGGGGGTTGTGTTGGTGACACCACTGACTCTGCCGGGGATGGGTGGTCGGGGGATTCCGCTGACCGGGTGATGGGTGGGGTGAATGGCACGTCCACCGATCGGGGGACGTGCGGTGGTGGTTGCCGGGTGGCTTCGACTCGGCTCCTCGCTGCGCTCGGTGCCGGCTCAACCAGCGGTGGGTGACGGCTCAACAAGCGGTGCGCGGTGGTCGCGGGGCGGCTTCGAGAACGATGATCCGAGGTTGCGCCGGTTCGGGGTAGCGGAACGCGCAGGCAACTACCATCGAGGGATGTCGAACGCCGACGGCTCTCCGCCTCCCCGCCCGCGCGTCGCCGTCACGCCGCTGCGCCCGCAGCGGCCGGTCGGACGCTCCCCGGTCACTCGCTATGTGATCCTCGGCTGGTTGGTGTCGGTGGCCCTGGTCGTGGTGACCGTCGGCCTGACGCTGGTGTCGCTGAACGACATTCGGTCCGTCCTGGCCGCCGATCTCGTCCGGACCAATCCGGGCAGCGGGACCGATGCCGCACGCGCCGTGGACATCTCGTTGATGGTGGGCGGGGCGATCGCTCTGGTCGTCGTGCTCCTCGGGCTGTTCGGGTCCGCGCGACTCTGGGACAGTCGACGGTCCGGCCGGAGCATCCTGACGGTCGGTGCCGTCGTCGCCGTGGCCGGCGCCGTGGCCTTCCACCTCACCGTCAGCCCGTCCGCGACGGCACTCGCCGACGCCGGACTTCCGATTGTCGCCCAGTGGATTCCGGTGGCGGCCGCGCTCGTCGCGGTCGTCGCCACCGGAGCGTCCTACACCCGGTCGGTCACGGCATCCCTGCGCTGAAACCCTCGCCGCCGGTCCGGACCGCCTCACCGAGTTGGGCGACGATACCCTCGGCACTACGCACCGCGACCTGACACGCCGACGCCGAGGCCGGCGCGAGGAGCGGATGCCCGGCACGTGCCCGCCAGGTCCGCGCGGCGTCGATCGCCGCGTCCCGCAGTGTGTACAGGTCGGCGGTCGCGGGCAGTCCGAGGCGGGCCGCGGGATCGATGCCCGACCCGCCGATGAGCCGGGTGATCTCGGCCCTCTGATCAGGGGGGAGGTCAACGCCCCCGGCCCGGATGGTGCCGAGCAGACGCAGCTCGCGGAAACCGTGGACGTCCGCGAGTTCCCGGCGAACCGCGGCCCGGACTTCGCGCGCCCCCGCCGACGCTGACGCGGCCAGGAGGTGATCCATCGTCACCAGCGCCGAATGCGACTTGAGCTGGTCCGCGCGCTGCCCGAATTGGGTGTCGATGATGGCGCTCAGCTCCGAGAGTCCGCTGCGCTCGACGAGTTCGGCGGCCAGCGCCGACGACGAGCCGGCACCGAACCGGATGAGCGTGACCGCCATTCGGATGCCGAAGGCGCCGAAGCGTTCGGCCAGCGAACGCCGCAGCTCGGCGGGTATGTCGGGCAGGATGTCCGGACGGGAGAACCGGTCCATCGTCAGCAGGGCCGCCTCGAGGTCGGGTGCCGGGGTCGCGGCCAGCTGTGCAAGCGCGCGGAACTCGACCTCCCGCATGGTGCGGGCGGCCAGTGCCAGCAGTCCCGCCACCGGCACGACCGCCTGGCACAGGCCCGTGCGTTCGAGCTCGCCGGCGAACCGTCCGGCGATCTGGTGCGCGGAGATCATCGCATCCATCCGGCCGGCACCGAGCTCGTCCGCGCGGGAGACGACGCCGATGACACCCAGCGGGCCCGACGATCCGCCGATGGCCGACCCGATGCGGCGCAGCATCGTCGTGTCGGTGGCGGTCAGTGAACGCAACAGGTAGACGACGGCGTCCACGCCGGACTGACCGTCGTCGGGGGTGAGGAGCCGGATTGTCGACGCGGACAACTCCGTCGACAAGGACGCCGTGCCCGGGGTGTCGACGATGGTCGTCGACTGCAGGGCACGCGCGGGCCATTCGACGTCCAGACGGTCGACGCGATCGGCGGTGAGTCGCCCGAAATCGAAGCCCAGTCGACCGTCGATGCGGGTGACCGGGATGCCCACCGCGCGACCGTCGTCGACGTGTGCGGTGACCGACGGCGACCGGCCGTTGCGGTACCAGGTGACGACCCGCGTGCACTCGGTGGCATCGGTGGGGGCGATGTCCTGTCCCACAAGGGCGTTCAGCAGCGTCGACTTGCCAGCTTTGAGCGAACCGGCCAGGGCGACCCGCACCGGTTGGTACAACCGGTGGGCGCACACGTCGAGCTCGGCCTGTGCGTGCGGGTCGTCGGCGAGGGCGGTGCGGGTGGCGTCGAGAAACCCTCGGACGCGGGCGATGTCGGTCATCGGCGCGGGAGCTCCGCAGCGGGTTCCTCCGGGTCGAGATGATCGGCCGCCTTGCGCAGCGCGGCGACCGCGGTGAGCCGGGACTCGAGTTCGGCGACGCGTCCGGATCGCTCCGAATCGGCGAGGGTCGCGGCAGACTGTGCGGCACTGAGGGATTCCGAGATCGAGCGTGCGGTCTGTTCGGCGACCGAGGTGAAGTGATCGCGGAGGACTCGCTGGATGACCCGCAGCCGGTCGCGGGATTCCTTGCCGACCTGGAAGCTGACGTCGTCGGTGAACGCGCGCACCGCGACCTTCGCCTTGGCGCGGCGTTCGAGGACCTTCGCCTCCTTGTCATCCCGGTACGCCTTGGTGCCGAGCAACAGACCGGCGCCGACGGACACCGGGTTGATGAGCGCCATGCCGACCATCGTCGAGATGAGTCCGAACATCAGCACACCGCCGTACGAACCGCGCATGCCGATCAACAGCTTCTGGGCGAGACCGACTCTGCCGCTGTCGAGTTCGGCGAGCTCGGCCACGGAATCGAGCACACCGGTCAGATCGGCGACGTCGATGTCGGGCAGCGAGTTCTGGCCGGCCGCCGCGAAGTGGTCGGCCACCCGCTCGGCGAGCCACACCGATCGCTCATGCGCCCAGACGAAGTTGTCACCGATGACGGCGGCGGTCTGATCGGCCAGCCACTCGCTCAGCTGTTCCCAGTCGACCCCCGGATCGCCCTCGTCGATGGCCCGTTCGGCTTCCCGGGTCACCGCGCGGAGACGGTCCCGCAGGTCGTGGTCGATGTCGGCGGCGAGGTCGGCGATGCCGTCGGCCAGCGTCTGCTGCCACTGAGCGGACTGACGTCGCATGGCCTCCGCGTCGGACTTCGCCTCCCGGAGCGCGCCGACGGCGCGGCCGGCGGTCTCCGGATCGCGCAGGGCGGCGAGTTCGCTGCCCAGGGTGAGCGCGAGATGTTCGCTGACGACGCGCAGATCGGTGGCGACGGTGGTCCGGGTCGCCTGTCGTGCGGTGGACACCACGCGCTCGCGCAGGTACCGGTACAGATCGAGGAACCCGGCCTCCGCGTTGAGTTCCTCGTCGCCGAGCCGCAGCGCGTGGGTGCGCAGCACCGATGAGACGGGCAACAGCGGGATGTCGAGGCCGGCGGTTTGCAGATGGCTCCGGTCGGCGTCGACGACGGCGCGCCAGTGCGGGTACAGGTCGGTCTTCGTGATGAGGCACGCGATGGTCGGGCACAGTCCGGCGACCTGCTGGAGGAAGGACATCTCCGGCGCGGTGAACTCCTGGCTGGCATCCGACACGACGAGCACCGCGTCGGCTGCCGCGACCATGCCGAGAGTCGCTGCGGCATAAGGGTGTCCGTGGCCGCCGACACCGGGGGTGTCGACGAGGACGAGACCGTCGGCGAGCAACGGGCCGGGTGCCTCGATCTCGAGCCGGAGGACCTCGCGGCCACCGGCGAGCGGGGAGTCGGGGGTGATGCCGGCGATGGCGTCCATCGGCACCGGGATGCGATTGTCGGCGGCCGGGCCGTCGACTATCAGATGGGCCGACGGTTGCGTGGCGTGCGAGATGACCGTCGGCACCGCGGTCGTCTCGTCGTCGCCGACCGAGCACACGTCCAGGTTGAGCAGTGCGTTGACGAACGAGCTCTTGCCCTGTTTCAGCTGACCCACCACGACGATCCGCAGGCGGGGGTCGGTGATCCGGGTGCGCGCGCCGTCGAGGCGACTGACGAGATCGTTACGGCCCGCCTCCCGGGCCACCTCGGACATCGTGGTCAGCAGGTCGCCGATGGTGTTCGGCACCTGCGTCCGTGCCGGGGTCGCCACTGCCGGGGTCGCCGGGGCTGGGGCCGTGGTCGCGGGTGGCCGGGGCGGGGCAGCGGCGTGTGCCGGTGCGGTCGGGGCTGCTGCCTTCCACGTGGGGGCGGGATCAGGTGCGTCCCGATCGGCGGCGTGCCGGCCGACGCGAGGTGGTTCGGCGGGTGGAGTGGTCATGGTGTCCTCACGGTAGCGGTGAGTCGGCCCGTCCGGTCGGCATCGCCGGGGCTCCGCACTCGTTCGGGCGGTGCGTGCGAACATGCCGGGCGAAGGCGGGGCCGGACGAGGACCGCCCCGGGGCCGGCCCACGTCCAGGGTTGCTGGAGCGTGGGACGATCCCGGGGCGGGTTTGCCGACGTGACCCGGTCAGTCGGCGTCGGGTCCGGCGTCCGGGGTGTTGACGCCGATCCCGGTGTCTGTGTCGCCACCGAGGCCACCGGTCAGGCCTCCGGTGAGACCGCCGGTCAATCCGCCGGTGAGGTCGGCGGTCGTGTCGGCCACGCCTCCGACGGTCGAGTCGACCGCGCCGCCGACGGTGGTGTCGACCGCGCCGCCGAGTTCGGCACCGGTGTCGGTCACGCCGCCCAGGTCCAGGCCGCCGTCCGCGCCGGCACCGCCGCCGGCGTCCACGCCACCACCGACCACTGCGCCGCCGGTCAGACCACCGGTCACCCCACCGACGATGTCGGTGGTCGTGTCGAGGGTGCCGCCGACCCCGGCCTCGAGTGAGCCCGCGGCGTCGCCGACCACGTCCACTGCGCCGCCGGCCGTGCCGGAGATCGCGGTGGTCAGTTCAGATGTGACCTCTGCGGGCAGCTCGGTGTCGAGCGCACCGCCCAGGCCGAGGTCGCCGCCCAGACCGAGATCCCCACCGAGGCCTCCGCCCACGCCTGCGCCGGCGCCGAGAGCACCGTCGAGAACCGGACCGGCGGTGGCGCCCAGATCGGCCTCGCCGTTCCCGGCGCCCAGGCCGGCGAGTCCGGTCTCGAGGGTCCCCTCCAGGCCGCCCTGCAGAGTGCTGTCCAGCCCGGCGACCAGGTCCGTGCCGGTCTCGGCGACGGTGCCCAGGCCGGCCAGTGTGCCCGCGCCCAGGTTGCCGGTGAGGCTGTCGACCACTGTGCCGCCGAGGGTTTCGGTGACCAGGAGCGGTCCGCCCACGGTGATGGTGCCCTCGGGGGAGAGGATGAGGCTCGGGTTGACGATCGCCTCGAGTTCGCCGCTCAGCGCCCCGCCCAGGCCACCCGTCGCCTCCAGGGTCGAGTCCAGGGTCGCGACGAGGCCGTCGGTGGCCGACAGATCCACGTCGAGTGCGGAGCTGAGAACGGTGCTGAGGGCTGCCGGGAGTTCGGCCCCGCCGGCCAGCTGGCCGGCCAGCGAACCACCCAGCTCACCGCTCAGCGCGGTCCCGAGGACGGCGCCGAGGGACGCGCCGAGGTCGGCACCCACATCCCCGCCCGCAGCCAGCACGGCCTCGAGGGTTCCGCCGAGGTCGGCGGCGGTCTCGGTCACCAGGCCCAGTCCCGCGCCGGCGTCGAGTGCGGCGTCCAGCGCCCCGCCCAGCTGTGTGATGAGGGCGCCGTCGACGCCGAGTGCACCGCCGAGGTCCGCGGCCAGCAGTTCGCCGACGTTCAGGCCGGCACCGGCGGCGGCGTCGAGGATGCCCTCGATGCCTGCGGCCGCGCCCAGCACGCCGCCCAGGGTGGCGCCGAGTTCGCCCGCGAGCTCACCGCCGCCACCGACGATCGCGCCCAGTTGCGCGGCCAGGTCGGTGGCCAGGCCGCCCTCGAGCAGACCCGTGAGGTCGGCGCCGAGGACGCCGCCCAGTTCGAGTGCGCCACCCAGCGCGGCCCCCAGGTCGGCGCCCGCGGCAGCACCGAGGACGCCGGTGAGCACGGTGCTCAGCGCGGTGTCGAGGCGGCGCCGGCCGACAACAGTCCGTTGAGCGCGGCTCCGAGTTCGGTGCCGAGACCGCCCGCGACCCCGAGGCCGCCGCCGAGAGCGCCCTCGACCGCGCCACCGAGACCCGCGCCCAGTCCGGCACCGAGTCCCAGTCCCGCTTCGAGTGCGCCGCCGACACCGGCTCCGAGGGCACCGCCGAGACCGAGACCGGTTTCGAGGGCACCGCCGAGTCCGGCAGTCAGATCGGCGGCCAGGCCACCTTCGAGGGCTGCGGCCAGCGTGCCGCCCAGGGCCGCACCGAGACCGGCGGCGGCTTCGCCACCGACTTCGAGGCCGGCGGCCAGAGCGCCGGCGAGAGTCGTGCTGAGATCGCCGCCGGCTTCGAGCAGCGCCTCGACGTCGACGATCCCGCCGGCTTCGAGGACGGATTCGAGCGCCGCGGCGAGTCCGGCCTGTGCGCCGCCGCCGACACCGAGGACGGCGGTCAGGGCGCCACCGAGGACGGCGTTCGCGCCGGCCGCGCCGGTCAAGACCAGTCCGCCGGTCGCCGCGGCCGTCGACGTCAGGGCCACACCGAGTGCGGTGCCGACGGACGCGGCCGCGGTGCCGCCCGCGGCCAGGGTCGAGCTGAGCGCGCCGCTGAGGGTGGCGCCGAGTTCGCCGGACAGGTCGGCGATGGCCTGCGCGTCGAGCAGACCCGACAGCGTCGCCGAGAGGTCACCCGCGACAGCGAGAGTGGAGGTCAGCGCGGCGGTCAGATCGCCGGACAGTTCGGCGCCGAGACCGAGCGCGCCGGTGAGTACCGCCGAGAGCGCGCCGCCCGCACCGAGACCGGCACCGAGCGCGGCCGCGAGGTCGGCGCCGAGTGCGCCGCCCGCGCCGATCGTGGCGCCGAGCAGACCGCCCAGCGTCGCGCCGAACGAGCCGGCGAGTTCGCCACCCAGTTCGAGCGCCGTCGACAGCTGCGCGGCGAGACCGCCCCCGAGTCCGAGCCCGAGGTCGGCGCCTGCGGCGAGGAGTGCGTCGAGCGAAGCCCCGAGCTGGGCGACCAGGGCGCCCTCGGCGCCGATCGCACCGGCCAGCGTCCCGGCGATGACCGGTCCGATGCCTGCGGCGAGCTCGAGGCCACCGTCGACGACCGTCTCGAGCGCGGCTCCCAGCGCGGCACCGAACTGCGCGGCGATCGCGCCGCCGGCGCCCAGGCCCGCGGACAGCGCTGCGCCCAGGGCGACGGCCAGCTGGCCCGCGAGGTCGAGGTCACCGAATGCGATACCGCCGAGGTCGAGATCGGCCAGGGACAGACCCGAGAGGTCGATGTCGCCCAGTCCGATGCCGCCGAGGAGACCGCCGAAGTCGATGTCGCCCAGATCGATTCCACCCAGATCGAGTCCACCCAGATCGAGTCCACCGAGGTCGAGGTCGCCCAGTTCGAGCCCACCGATACCGCCGAGGTTCACGTCACCGAGGTTGACGTCTCCGCCGCCGACGTTGATGTCGCCGAACTCCAGGCCGCCCAGGCCGACTCCGACGCCACCGCCGCCGATCACGCCGCCACCGACCGCGCCGCCGCCGATCACGCCGCCGCCGACCGCCCCGCCGCCGGCACCGATGATCGCACCCAGGCCACCGCCCGCGGCCAGACCGCCTCCGGCGACCAGCGGGGCGGCTGCGGAGATGTCGGCGGGGGTGACGCCGGTGAGTCCGGCGCGATCGATCGCGGCCTGGGGATTGCCGCAGTAGGCGTTGAAGGATTCCTCGTCGCGAAGCAGACCGAGGATGAAGTCGAGTACCGCGTTGGTCGCCATGGCGTCGTTCCTTGCGTCGGGGAGATCGCAGTTCGATCCCGTGTCGAGTTCGACCGTATGGACTTCGGGGCCCGACGACATCGGGGTAAATCCCCAGTCCTGCCGACGACCGGGGGGTGGGTCATCCCCCAAGGGGATTTCGACCGGGGACGGGGTCCGGGCGCCGCCGGCATAGGGGGGTCGGGACTTTCCCCCTAATCCCCGGCCAGGGCTAACACCAGGGGGCCGGTCCGCGACACACTGGGTGAAGTGCGCCGCCGGGGCCGGGGCACGTGACATCGACGGATTGCCCGCACGACGCGGCACCGTCACCGCCCACCGTCTGCAGGTGCGAACAGGAGTGAGCGTCATGGCCATCGGGATCGGTGTGAAGATCGGGTCCGCGAACAGCGTGGCGGTAGCCGCCTCGGAACAGTCCTGGGAGGGCGCGGTCTCGGTCGAGACGTCCGCTCTGGTGGATGCCGACGACTTCCTCGGACGGGTCGGCGACCCGGTCCCGATGCTCGACGACCACGGCCGCACGATCGCGGCCGCCGACCTCTACGCCGACGCGGTCGCGGCGCTGGTCGCCCGGCTCGACCTCGGCACGGACAGCGTCGACTCGACACCGTCCGACGACGTGCACCTGACCGTCGTGCACCCCGACAACTGGTCCGATCAGGCCGTCGAAGACGCCCGGGCGGCACTTGGCGCCCACCCCGACTCGGTGCCGGCGGACGCGATCACCTGGGTGCCCGAGTCACGGGCGACCCTGGCCGCAGCCGAACACGCCGAGGGCGCCTTCGGCGACGGCGCGGTCGTCGTCTGCGACCTCGGCGCCACGGGGCTCACCGTCTCCGCCCTGGCCACCGGCTCCGATCCGGCCCCGGTCGGCCGTCCGTTGCATCTGGACACCGTGAGCGGCAACGAGTTCGACCGCCTGCTGCTGGCGCACACCCTGCGGGTGACCGGTGCCGACGCCGAGGTCGACGCGGGTCTGGCCGACCCAGCCCGGAGCGGCGCCATCCTCGACGACGTGAACCGGCTGCGGGAAGAGTGCCGCCGGGCCAAGGAGTCCCTGTCGGTGGACACCGACACCGTCGTCGACGTGCGGATCGGGCAGGTGAGCACCGAGGCGCGGCTGGTCCGCGACGACATCGAGGACCTGCTGCGCGCACCGGTCATGGAGGCGGTCGCGCTGGTTCGTGAAGCGGTCTCCGCGTCCGCCGTCGGCCACGACTCGTCGGGCGCGCACGCGGCCCCCGGGATGAAGCCGGCCGGGGTGTCCGCGGTCCTGCTCGGTGGCGGCGGTGCGGCGATCCCGCTCGTCACCGAGATGCTGTCCTCGACCCTGCGTCTGCCGGTAGTCCTCGACCCCGACCCCGCGTCCGCCTCGGCAGCCGGCGGTGCGCTGATGGCCGGCACGACGCTCGCCGCCCGCCGGTCGGCGAGCGCGCCGGCCGCCGCCACGACCGCGGCCCTCGTCTCGGCCGCGCCCGAGGAGCGGCCGCTCCGCGAGATCGTCCCGGCTCCGAGCACCCCAGTCGCCGAGCCCGCTCCCCGGTTCTCGCGTCGTAAGCGGGGCACCCTCATCACGGTCGGCGCCGCCGCACTGGCGCTCGTCACGGCAACCGGCCTCTCCGTCGGCACCGGACTCGTCGGCTCGGTCGGCGAGGCGACGCCCCCGCCCGCGGGAGCGGCGACCACCACGGCCACCTCGACGCAGAACCCCGGTGGCGCCCCGGGCACCACCGCGACCGGTGCGCGTCCCGGCACCACCGCGGCACCGGTGACCGGTACGGGGACCCGGGCTCCGGGTACCGCAACCGATTCGCCGCGGCGGACCGCGGCCGGCGCCCCGTCTGCGGGCGCCCCGTCTGCCGGCGCCCCCGCGCCCGGAAGCACCCCCGGCCGGCCTGCACCGGCGCCCGCGCCTGCTCCAGCGCCCGCACCAGCACCAGCACCAGCACCAGCGCCGGCGCCCGCTCCGGCTCCGGCACCAGCGCCTGCACCGGCGCCGGACTACCCCGAACCGGACACCGGCGGTGGCGGCATCACCCCGGGCGGGGTCCTCGACGGCACCGGCCGGGTGCTGTGCGGCGTCACCGGCGTCGTCGGCATCGACTGCTGAATCCGTTGACTCCCCGGTCACCCCTGGACCGTTCGATGACCCCGACGACACCGGTCTCCACGATCGGTGACCGTCCGGACCCGTCCTCGGCCGCGTCGCGCACCTCGTCGTGGGTGGCGAGCATCGTCGATCGCGCGCAGGCGGGCCATCCGCTGTGCGCCGTGGCCGTCGGCACCCCCGGCAGCGGACGCTCGGCACTGCTGAACGCCGTGCACGAACAACTCCGACGACGGGACCTCCCGGTGAGTGTGGGGCTGCCCGCCGCGGACGGCGCGGGTCCCGTGTTCGTGCTGGCCGACGACATGCATCTGTGGCCGGTGGCCATGTTCGAGACCGCGCTGGGCATGCTCGACGCGGGAACGATCGGGCTGATCGCCACGATCGAACCGCGGGAACTGGACCCGAACGTCCGCCGGTTGCGCGACCGCGCCCGACCGTTCGGGGCGGTCCTCGAACTCGAGGCGCTGGGTACCGCCGATGTCCTGACCCGCGCGTCCCGCGCCGGGCTGACCCTCGCGCCGACCACGGCATCGCTGATCCGTCGACGCTGTGGCGGTGCGCGAGCTCCCATCGACACTGTGCTGCGGGCGCTCCGGAGCACTTCGAGCAGCGCCTCGCGCGTCATAGACGAGCCGGGGGCCGACGAAATCGCCGTCATCGATCGGGTGTCCCGCGAGTGGCACCATCGGCTGCTGCGCGGACTCGATCCGCTCACGCTCGCGGTGCTGGCCCTCGCCTCGGTCCGGGCGCCCCTCGACCCCGACAGCGTCGCCGAAGCGGCGGGCACCGACCGAGCCGCCGCGCTCGAGGCGTCGACCGGGCTCGCGGGTGCGGCCTGTTACGCGGCGCGGACGTCTTCGTCTCGGCTGCGGCCGGTCCACTGCGTGATGTGTTGGGAGACAAGCAGATCGACGAGCTACGACGCAACTCGGTCGTCGTCGGACTGCGTGCGACCGAGCTCACCCCCGACACCGCGCTGCTCGCGGCCGAGGCTGGTGTCGACGACCCGCGGATCGTCGACGCGCTGCTGGCCGGCGCGGTCGACGCGACCGCGGCGCGGGCGGTGGTCCTCCTGCAGGCCGCCGATCGGGTGGAGCCGGGGCGTGATGACGTCCGGCTCCTGATGGCCCAGCGTGCCCTGGCATCGGGGGATCTCGACGGTGCGGGTGCCGCGGCCGACCGTCGGCTGGAGTCGGCCGCACCCACAGACGAATGGGTCGCGGAGTGGGTGGAGCTCGCCGCCGCAGTCGCGGCGCGGCGCGGACTCGCCTCGCACGCCGCCGACCTCTACCGCTGGACGGGACCCGATCTTTCTGCATCGCAGTCGTTGTCGGCTGCAGTCGCCCTGCTCGCGGTCGGAGACCGCGCGGCGGCCACGGCCATCGGCGCGGCCGATCGTGGCCGCGCGCCGGTGGCGAGTCGGGCCACACGGTCGCTGGTGGTCCGCGGGCTGCTGGCCACCCTCGACGACACGGCCGAGATGAGTACCGGCGACGCGGTCGACGTCGTGGTGCGCGGGATCTCAGCGGGAGCGACGTCGTCCCGAGGCCCGTCTGCGGCCCGAATTCTGCACGCGGCCGCCGCGGTGGCGTTGAACCTCGGCGACACCGCTGCCGCGCAATCGATCCGGACGGTGGCGGCGGAGCCGGCCCGAACCATTCTCGACGCCGAGGCCGCGCTCACCGTCGGCGATCTCGAAGCGGCGGCGCGTCTGCTCCCGACGGCGGAACCGCAGGGGATGTCCGAACGCCTTCGGGTGCAGGCCATCCGGCTCGGGTTGGCCCGGCGCCACGGTGACCTGTCCGCGCTGTCGGACGCGTGGCAGGACGGCCTGTCGCTCCTCGCCGCCATCGAGGTGGACCTCTACCTGTTGCGTTCGCTCGGCGAGTTCTGGATCGCCGCAGCGCGACTGGGTCAGATTCCCGCGATTGCGCGGTATGTGGACGCAGCCGACCGGTTGCTCGCGGATCTTGGCGACCCCCCGGCGTGGTCGGCGTCGTGGGACTTCGCGGGCGTCCAAGCCGTTGCCATCACGCGCGACCAGTCCGCTGTGGCGCACCGGTTGACTCGTCTCGACCTCGCCGCGCCGCAGAACCGCACGGCCGGGTCGTTGTCGACCGGTGCGCGCGCCTGGGTCGCGCTGAACGACGCCGGCGAATCAACGGAACCTGTCACAGCCGCCGTCGAAGCGCTACGGAGCATCGGATTACACTGGGAGGCAGCGCGTCTCGCGGGTATGGCCGCGTCTCGCGCCGACGATCCTGCGACCGCGGCCGGCCTCCTGGACACCGCTCGCTCGGCCGGTGAAGATCGGCGGCTGACTCCACAGGTCGGCGGGCCGCTCACCGGTCGCGAAGCCGAGGTCGCCCACGAGCTGCTGCAGGGTTTCACCTACCGGGAAATCGGTGAGCGCCTGTACATCTCGGCAAAGACCGTCGAGCATCACGTCGCCCGGATCCGACGCCGGCTCGACGCCGGATCACGGTCGGAACTGATGGCTGCCCTCCGCGCGGCTGGGTATCGGTAGGCAGGCTCGCGCCGCCTGTGCTGAAAACCGCCCGACAGCGGCCCGGCGCGAGCGATATGTTGTCTGTCCGTTTCTGTGGGGCGGTCTTCCGGGACGGAATGACTCAGTGCCACGGTCGAATTCGAGAACCGACAGCAGATGATCACGGCTATGACCGAAGATCGGGGCGAGGCGACCGCCGCCTTCCTGGAGAAACGAGCACCGAGGTACCGACGACGATGACTTCTGACCTGTTCGATGTGAGTGGTAAGACCGTGCTGGTGACCGGCGGGACGTCGGGTATCGGGGCGATGATCGCCCACGGACTGCACAACCGCGGGGCCCGGGTCCTCATCACCGGTCGCAACGACGACGCGCTCGCCGAGGCGCGCGCCGCGGGACTGACTGCGTTACAGGCGAATCTGTCGACGCCCGAGGGCGCACGAACCCTCGCGCAGCAGGTGGCGTCGGACACCGACACCCTCGACGTCCTGGTGAACAACGCCGGCGCGACCTGGGGTGCGCCCCTCGAAGAGTTCCCGGACTCCGCCTGGGACCGGGTGCTGAAACTCAACGTCCAGACGCCGTTCGTGCTCACGCAGACGCTGCTGCCGTTGCTGACCGGTTCTGCGACGGCCGAGAACCCGTCGCGGGTGATCATGATCGGCAGTGTCGACGGGATCCGGGTGCCGCGCACCGCGTCGTACTCCTACTCGTCGAGCAAGGCGGCCGTCCATCAGCTGACGCGGCATCTCGCGCGGGACCTCGGACCGCGTCACGTCACCGTGAACGCCATTGCGCCCGGGCCTTTCGAGTCCAAGATGATGGCACCGATCCTGGCCGAGCTGGGCGAAGAAGTCGCGGCAGCATCGCCGTTGGGCCGTATCGGTCGAGCCGACGACATGATCGGCACGGTCGTGTACCTCGCCAGCCGCGCCGGCTGTTACCTCACCGGGACGGTCATTCCGGTCGACGGTGGGATTGCGACGACGCTCTGAGTCCACGAGTCCAATTGACGAAATACGGCACACAGTCAACGAAATTCGATGCACAGTCAATGGGATTCGGCGCACAGTCACCGGGTGGTGCGGAATAGGCAGATAGCCGGGATTTCCGGATTTAAAAGCGAACATGCGACATGGTCCACTGATGCACTGTGCGTGCAGGTCAGGTTCGCTGTGTAAAGGTGTTCCTCATTCAGATGCCTTTAATCGCGCTGGTATCTGATTAATCCCTTTGTTAGCTTGCGGGAGTTCGATGGACCCGAACGACAAAGGAGGAAAGAACCAGTGCGAAGAAATCTCATTCGTGTGACGACGGCTGGCGCGACCCTCGGGGTCGCGGCTCTGATCGCTCCCGCGGTGGCAACAGCAGCCCCCGTATCGGAGGCGAACTGTGCCACGGTCTCCACTCCGGCCAATCCGGCGGGGTGGGGCAACACGTTCGGTGACGAGCGCGGCCAGGCCGGCAAGGTGACGGCGACCAATGTTGTTGATCAGGACGGGTCTCTCGAGTTCGTGACGACAGAGCAGACACCGCGCCAGGCGTCGTACAAGAGTGCCGGGCAGCTCAAGCTGACGGAGGCCATCACGAAGCCGCTCACGTTCAACAAGTCCGACGGGCAGGCGAACTGGCAACTCCGCGTGACCGGGGCCAACTCCGGTGAGAGCAATGGATTTGCGACGCTCGTCTGGACCGCGCCGGCTGGTGCGGGCAAGGCGGATGCCGGCGGATCTGACCAGTGGTGGTCCACCCGAGATCTCGGCACGATCAAGAGAGGCACCAACGCCACCCTGGATGATCTGGTGAAGGCCGCCAATTCAGAGGGCCACACCACCGTGGTCGACCACTACGGAATCTCCAGTCAGCCCAACGAAAAGACCGGCAAGGTCAATGTCGACAACGTCTCGTTCAACGGCTGCACCACCAACTTCGCCGCATCGGGTGCCGGCGGAGCCTTCGGATCGCTGGAGAACATCTTTCCCTGATCCGTGAGTTCGACTCTGCAGCAGGCGCTCCGCGGCCGATGACCGGTCGCGGAGCGCCGCCGTCGCGGCGAGAATGTCGTGACGGCCGGCTAGTCGTACAGAACCGCTTCGCCCCGCTGCCGGAGTGCTTCCAATCCTGCGCGGAACTGTCGGAGGTATTCCGGCGAATGTCCCACCCAGTCGATCATCTCGCCGACGACCCGGACCGGCTGGGCGCTCCGGTAGGAATGGGTGGGGTTGCCGGGAAACTTCTTGTCGGTGACGTTCGGATCGTCGTGTACGTCGTCCTGGGGTTCCACGACGTAGACCCGGGGGCGCCCGTCACCCACCGCCATCTCGGCCGCGAGCACCGCGCCGTCGAGCACCTTCGTCATGTAGACGTAGTTCGAGATGTGCTCGCGCCGGTAGTTCGATCGGTGACCGGGGGTCAGGAAGTCGCCCACCCGGAGGTCGGCGCGGGTGCCGTGGAAGTAGGCCCCGGACTCGTGCACCCGGAATCGTTCCGGGGTACCCGCCATGTCGGGGTGGTCTGCACTCTCGGGCATCGATGGCCTCCTGCGTCTCGGTCGTCGTCGAGCGATTGTGCACGGCCACCAGGGCCTTGCGGCAAGCCCCCGTCGTCGACATATGGTGGAAGTGGCGGGGTTCGGGGGCGGGCGACCCGCCCCCGAACCCATCTCCTTCCTCCTTCTCACCACGTGTTCGACCTCACCACTGGTCGAAGCCGACGTTGACCTGTGGGTATCCGGTGTCGATGTGGTTGTTCATCCAGTAGTTCTGGGCGTGGGGTCCCCAGATGCTGCTCATGGCGGTGTTGACGTTGTGGGGGTGGTTGGTGAGTTGGTAGTTGGCGGTGGGGCCGAAGGCGCCGATGCGGTAGATGGCGTTGACGTCGAGGTGGTTGGTGAAGGGTGCGGTGGCGGTGATGGTTTCGGTGGCTCCGGGGTAGAGGATGTGTTGGGGTGCGTTGATCCATTGGCCGCCGTCGGCGTTGGCGCCTTGGAGGTATTCGGGCTTGTCGGTGTGGTTGGTGATGGTCATGGCGACGGTGGGTTCGCCGGGTCGGGTGATGGGTAGGGTGCCGGCGTGGGCTGCGCCGGCGGCGCCGAGGGCGATGCCGGTGGCGGCGACGAGTCCGAGGGTGGCGGTGGCGATGCGGGTGGTGGTTTTCATGGTGGGCTCCGGTGTGGTGTGGGGGTTGTGTTGGTGACACCACTGACTCTGCCGGGGATGGGGCGTGAAGGGATTCCGCTGACCGGGTGATGGGTGGGGTGAACGGCACGTCCACCGATCGGGGGACGCGGTGGCCACGGGCGCTGCGCGCCTCACACCTCGCGGGCGGGAACCTCGACGATCGCGACGGTTCCGCCGCCCGGATGGTTCGACAGCGACAACGTGCCACCGCTTCCCTCGACGCGCACGCGTCGCGAGGCAAGTCCGATGTGGCCCTTGGCTTGTCGTCGACGCATCAACTCGTCGACGTCGATGTCGGCAGGTAACCCGATGCCGTCGTCCACGACGACGAGGCGCGCTCGCCCGTCATCGAACTCGGCGGTGACGTCGACCGTCGTCGCGGACGCGTGTTTGGTCACGTTCGTCAGCAATTCGCGCGCGGTGGCGAACAGCAGCGAGTCGGCGGACGTGCGTAGTTCGGGCGGCCAGCCCGCGGTGTCGACGGAGATCGTCGGGGCACCGGCGCGGCTACCGAACGAGGCGGCGAGGTCGGTGAGGGCCACCGACAGACCGGCCTGTTCGAGAACGGCCGGGTGCAGCTCACTCAGCGTCGAACGCAGCAACTGCGCCGCGTCGCGCAACGCACCGTCCACGCGATCGAGGGTCACCGGATCGGCGGAGTCGCGTAGCGTGGCGAGTTCCTGACGCGCCGCCAGCACATACTGCAGGGCCCCGTCGTGGAGGTTGTCGGCGAGATCTCGGCGTTCGCGTTCCTCGATCTCCATCGTTGCGTCTAGCAGCCGGGCGCGTTCGGCGGCGAGCGCCCCGATGGTCTTCACCCGGGATCGCTGTAGGCGGGACAACAGGATCGCGCCGACGGCCAACGCCGCGACGACGAGGATGCGCAGGACGATCACCGACCACGGCTCGCCGTTCGACGTGCGGGCCAGCATGGAAGAGACGGCGTACACCGCGGTCGTGACGATCACCACGACCGCACAGGTCCTGGGCTGCAACGCGATCGCCGCGATCATCGGCACGAGGACGAATCCGCTGAGGAGAACGTCGGTGGTCCAACTCAATTCGTTGGACTGGCTGGCGGCGACGGCGAGCGCGGTGAGCAGGAGGAGGTCGATCGGCAGCGCGATCCACGAGTACCGGATCATCGCCGATTCATGGCGGACGACCACGACCGCCCCGCCGATGCACCAGGCCGCGTAGAGAATCGCCGTCACGACGCTGAACGTCTCCGCGTGCGCGGGTGGGTCGAGGCTGACGGTCAGCAACACGAACAGCGACAGAGATAGTCGGAGGACCACCTGAATCCGGATGCCACGGATCGCGTGGCCGATCAGGATGTCATGGATCCGCGGCTCGTCGGCGAACTCGTCGAGACCCAGATAGCGTGTCGCCCCCGCGATCTCGACGCTGCCACCGTCGTCGACCCCTGGCTTCGAGGGGTCCGCGCTATTCGAGGAGCCCACGGCGCATCGCCTCGGCGACCGCGGCCGCACGGTCGGACACGCCGAGCTTCTCGTAGAGGCGCTGGGTGTGCGTCTTGACCGTGGACGCACCGATGTAGAGCTCGGCGGCGACCTGTGGAATCGACTGTCCGCGTGCAAATCCCGTGAGCACCTGGCGCTCCCGCTCGCTCAGGGCCGGCGCATCACGCTGGGTCTGCGCGCGGATCTCGCCGGCCAGTCCCGCGGCGAGTTCCGGCGGTACCACCGTCTCTCCCTTGGCCACCCGGGTCACCGCGCCGACGATGTCGTCGCGATCGGCGTCCTTCGACAGATAACCGGCCGCACCCTCCTGCAGCGCCCGGAAGACGATCGGGCCGTCGGTGACCGCGGACAGCAGCAGCACCCGGGTCGGCAACCCGTCGCGTGACACCGCATGGGCGACCTCGACGCCGGTCATGTGCGGCATCTGGTGGTCGACCACCGCGACGTCGGGTTTCTCCCGACGGATCAGCTCGAGCCCGGCCAGACCGTCGGCGGCCTCGCCGACGACCCGTACCCGTCCACTGGCCGCCAGGCCACGGGATACACCGTCGCGGAAGAACGGGTGATCGTCGACGACGACCTTGGTGACGAGGGTGTTCATCGGATCAGGATAGGCGGGGTGAGGACCTGAACCGAGCCGAACAGTGCTCCCGTCCCCGAATGGGTCATACCGAGAGACCACCCCGCGCCGGTCGCGCAACTCGACGCGATTTGGCAACCTCGGATCGGGGACCGATACCGAGGATCGGAGTGGGGGATGTATCGACCGGACCTGCACCTGGGAGCGCTGAGGGGCCCGCTCCCGCGATCGCCGCTGCATGTGCTGCGGACCTATCTGGCGGTGACGACGCTGCTGTACGCGGTGGGCGTGGCTCTCACGCTGTTCCCGACCGACGACTCGGCGACCCTGTCCGACCCGACCGGGGGACTGGTCGCCGTCGTGCTGGGCCTCGCGGCGCTGGGGTGGCTGTCGGTGCGGCCGCAGCGCCCGCTACCGGCCATGATCGCGGCCGGTGTGGCCACCCCCGCGGTGATGGCGTTCCACGAGCTGATCAGTGCCGAGTTCCTCTGCATGATCGCGGCGATGTTCCTGGCGATGTACGTCCGTGCCACTCTTCCGCGTCGGCAGGCGTGGGCGTTCATCGGTGTGCTGACGGCCGGGTGCGTCGTCGCGCTTGCCGTGGCGCCCGCACCGAAGTACCTCAGCACCTACATCGTCGTCGCCGTCGCCATCCCGGCGGCGGCCGAGTCGTTCGGGTTGCTGACGCGGACGCTGCTCACCGCGGTCTGTGCTGACCCGCTGACCGGCGTGTTCAACCGCGCGGGCTGGGAACTCGCGACCGCGGGGCTCCTCGACGGACGGCGGTCGGCCGCGGCGGTCACGGTGATCTCGTGGTCAGTCGACGACTCCGGGACGACCGACGACCCGCGCGAGCGGGAGCAGCGACTGGTTCGCCGGGCCCGGACCTGCGTCGAATTGCTTCCCGCCGATTCCGCCCTGGCACGCCTGGCCGATTCGGAGTTCGCGATCTGCGTGGTGCACGACGACGATGGTCCACCCGGGCAGGCGGCGGCGTTGATCGAGGAGCTGCGTCGACACCTGCCCGATGCCTCACTCGCGGCGTCCACCGCGCCCGCGCCGGCAGCGGACGTCGCCGCCCTACGCGCGCAGGCGTCGTCCCGCCTGGCGTCCGTCAGACGCAGCGAGCCCGGGCCGGCCCGACGTTCCGATCACCCCGACATGCAGTGAGGCGGGCGGCTCATCCGGGCAACCACCATGTCGAGCCCGGCATCGAGTTCTGCGATCGCGGTTGTGCCGGTGCACATCGAATACGATGCCGCTCATGACCTCGGCCATCGTGGTGGGGGCGGGGCCCAACGGGCTCGCCGCCGCCATCACCCTCGCGCAGCGGGGCATCGAGGTGACCGTGCTGGAGGCGGCCGAGACGATCGGTGGTGGTGCCCGCTCGTCCGAGCGAATCCTGCCCGGTCTGCTGCACGACGACGGTGCTGCCGTGCATCCGATCGGGCTGGCGTCGCCGTTCTTCCAGAGTCTCGGACTCGCCGACCACGGCCTGGAATGGGGTTGGCCGGAGATCGACCTCGCACATCCGTTGCCCGACGGCCGGGCCGGCGCCATGATGAACTCGCTGGACGAGACCAGTCGGCTTCTCGGGGTCGACGGCCCACGATGGCGGAGCCTGTTCGGTCCGTTGGCGGAGAACTTCGACGACCTGGCGCAGGAAGTGCTGGGCCCGCTCCTGCACGTGCCGCATCATCTCGGCCCGCTTGCCCGGTTCGGGCCCGCCGCTCTCCTGCCCGCAACCGTCCTGGGACGGGTGTGGCACACGGACGAGGCGGCGGCCTTGTTCGCCGGGAACGCCGCCCATGGGTGGTACCCGCTCACCCGGCCGACCACTTCTGCGTTCGCGCTGATGTTCGCCGCCATCTCGCATCGGTATGGCTGGCCGATCATCAAGGGCGGGACGGCCCGAATGCCGGCGGCCCTCGCCGCGGTGCTGACAACGCTGGGCGGCCGCATCGAAACCGGCCATCGGGTCAGCTCCCTCTCCGACCTCCCACCGGCGGATGTGATCCTGCTCGACCTGGAGCCCGGCGCGGTCGCCGACCTTGCGGGGGACGCACTCCCGAGCCGAGTCCGTAAGGCGTATCGACGGTTTCGGCGGGCGCCGCCGCGGTCAAAATCGACCTCGCCGTCGACGGCGGAATTCCGTGGCGGGACGAGTTCTCCGGTCGGGCGGGCACCGTGCACGTGTGCGGCTCCGCCGCCGAGGTCGTCGCGTCCGAGGCCGAGATCCATCGTGGCCGGATGCCGGAGCGGCCCTTCGTCCTCGTCGCCCAGCAATATCTGGCCGATTCGGCGCGGTCGGTCGGTGACGTCCATCCGGTGTACGTCTATGCACATGTGCCGCATGGCTACAGCGGCGACGCCACGAACGCCGTGCTCGCGCAGCTGGAACGATTCGCGCCGGGGACGCGCGATCGGATCGTCGGGTCCGTCGTGCGCACGCCCGCAGATCTCGCCGCGAGCAATGCCAACCTCGTCGGCGGCGACATCATCGGCGGGGCAAACGATCCCCTCCAGGTCGTGATGCGCCCCCGGATCGCGGCCGACCCGTATGCCACCGGAATCCCGGGTGTCTACATCTGCTCGGCGTCCACGCCACCGGGCGCCGGAGTGCACGGAATGTGTGGCCACAACGCGGCTCTGAGTGCACTGCGCCGGCTCGGCCCGTAGATCAGAGTCGCGATTGCCCGCGAGAACCCCCGGCGCTGCCGCTAGGGTCGGGGGATGACCGGGTGGTTCGATGAGCGGATCGTCGAGACCGGTCGTCTGCCGTTGTTCTTTCTGTTGCTCGCCTTCGTCCTGACCTTCCTGTTCATCCGCTTCAGTGTGCGGATGATCCGCGCTGAGGTCAGTTGGTGGCCGGGCAACGTGACGCCGGGCGGGGTGCATGTGCACCACGCCTTCTTCGGCATGATGGCGATGTTGGTGGCGGGCTTCGGATTCGTCGCGGTCGACCCGCTCCGGACACCGGTGATCGACTGTGTCCTGGCGGCCCTGTTCGGCATCGGAGCGGCGCTCGTGCTCGACGAGTTCGCGCTCATCCTCCACCTGCGCGACGTCTACTGGGCGGAGGAGGGGCGGACGTCGATCGACGCGGTGTTCGTCGCGATCGCCATAGGTCTGCTCTTCCTCCTCGGGTTGCAGCCGTTCGGGGCGTTCGAGGTCGTCGGGGACATCCGAAACGAGAACGGCCTGGTGGCACGGCTGGTCGCGGGGGGTGTCGTCGTGCTCAACGTGCTCCTGGCGATCGTCACCCTGATCAAGGGCAAGGTCTGGACCGGCCTGGTGGGCATGTTCGTCCCGGTCCTGCTGTGGTTCGGTGCCGCGAGACTCGCGCGGCCGCGATCACCATGGGCCCGGTGGCGATACAAGAACCGCCCCCGCAAACTGGCTCGCGCGATCGGGCGTGAGCAGCGATATCGAGAACCGTTGATGCGATGGAAGATCGTCGTGCAGGAGGCGGTGGCGGGGCGTTTCGGGGTGCCCGACGCGCCGGCTCCCGTTCCGGTTCCCCTGCCGGAGTCCGTCCCGACGGCGGTCGGCGTGGTGACCGAGAAGGTACCGAGCGCGCTGGCGACCGCTATCCGATGGCGGCGCACGCGCCGGGCCCTGCGCACGGTCCCGATCTGGCGGCTGCCGGTCGTGCTGGTGACGTTCGCGATCGTCGCCGCGTGGACCACCGTCGGATTCGACGAGCTGCTCGAACTGGAGGTCGACCCGGGAACCCTGGCGACGCTGCTCAGCGTCATCGCCGGTTCGATGGCGACCCTGACCGGTCTCGTGTTCACCGCCGTCACGCTCGCGATGCAGTTCGGGGCGTCGTCGATCTCGGTGCGGGTGATCCCGATGCTGCAGCAGGAACCCGTCATGCGGTGGTCCACCGGCTTCTTCCTCGCGACCTTCGTCTACAGCGTGATCATCGCGATCGACCTGTCGGTCGGGGGTCCGGACGAGCCGACCCCCGGCCTGTCCACGGCAATCGCGTTCATGCTCACGACCGTCAGCGCGTACCTGTTCATCGCGCTCGTCGGGAAGGTCGGGACGATCCTGAACACCTCGCGCCTGCTGCAGTGGATCGCCGACGACGGCCGGTCGGCGATCGTGCGGCAGCTGCCGCCGGCGGACAGGCACGACGAGAGCGCCGCCGCAACCGAGTTCGGTACCCGCTCCGATTCCGACGCGAGCGACGCCGAGCTATTGGGGACCGGCCCGGGCGCGGCGACGGACCCGAATGCGACGGATGAGATGCGAACGCAGATCAGGCTGGGCGAGGTGACCGCGCGGGGGCGGGTCCTGCTGGCGGTCAACGGTGATCGTCTGCGGCGGTACGCGGCGTCGTGGAACGTCCGGATCGACGTGCTCGTCGCCGTCGGCGACCATGTGCCGCACGATCTCCCGGTGATCGAGATCGTCGGTGATCCGACCCATGTGGAGAAGCGCCACGTGCTGGCCTGTCTGCTGTTCGGGGACACCCATCAACCCTCGGTGAGTCCCGCCGCGGCGCTGCAGGCGATCTCGGACATCGCGCTCAAGGCGATGTCGGCTGGGAGCAACGATCCGAGCGTCGTGGTCCAGGCGCTCGACCACACCGAGGACCTGTTGCTCCTGCTGGCTCCGCGGCTTCGCGGCGAACAGTTCTCGAGCGACCCCTCGGTCCGCGGCATCCGGCGCAGCTGGGCGGACTACGTCGCGATCGGGACCGACGAGATCCGACGGCACAGCACCGGCCAGGTTCAGGTGCAACGCCGCCTGCGCGCGCTGTTCGAGTCCCTTCTCGCCGGGTGCGGGCCCGCGCAGCGCGCGCCCGTGGCCGAGCGACTGGCCGTGCTCGACGCGCAGGTCGCCCGCGACTGGTCCGACGACCTCGACCGGCGACTGGCCGCGGCTGCGGACCGGCAGGGATACGGGTCGGAGTTCGGCCGGTGAGGTGAGCAGATGGATCACGCGAATCGGACACAGCCGATACCCTGAGTCCGTGCTCGCGTCCCAGTCCGCCGACCGTCGTGCGGTGGTCGACGAAATGCACGACTTCGTCGCCGCTGCCCAACGCGATTCGGGTTCCGCCCGCCGTGGGGTCGGCGTGATCACCGCCGGCCCGGGCGCCGGAAAGACCCATACGCTCCGGGAACTGGCCTCTGCCACTGATGGTTCCGTTCGCACGGTGCGGGCAGACGAACTGTCGTGGCGCCAACCGTTCGGACTCGCCGGGCAGCTGCTCGGAGTGGATCTGCCGACCCCGGTTCCCGATGGCTTCGACGACGATCTCTACGCGCGCGTGGACACGCTGTGTGCCGACGGGCCGCTCGTGCTCGTCGTCGACGATGCCCACCACGCCGATGCGGCGACCCTGGAACTGTTGTCCCGCCTCGTCCCTGCCACGCGGGTCCTACCGCTGGTGATGCTCCTCGGCCGGCGGCCGCTCCCAGAACGGGATCTGCTGAACCGGTTGGTGGCGCGAGTGGAGGTCGTCGACTGGTCCCTGCCCCCGCTGGGCGCCGACGAGGTCCACCGGATCTCGATCGAGACCGTCGGTGCCGCACCGGACGTCGAACTCTTCGGGCTGCTCGGTGCATCGGGTGGGAACCCGATGCACGTGATCTCGGTGCTGCGCGCGCTGCAGCAGTCGGGCGGTCTGCGGATCGTCGACGGTCACGCGGCGGTCGACGCACGCACCGCGTCGGGGGTACCGAGTGGACTCGAGGACGCGATCGCCGAACACGTCGCCCTCCTCGACGGTCGTGCCCGCGAGCTGACGCAGAAGCTCGCGGTCTGGGGCCGCCCGGCGACGCTCGCGCAACTGGCCGCGGTCGACGCGGTTCCGCCCGCCTCGCTGGTCGGGCCGGCCCAGTCGGCGATCGACGCCGGGATCGTCGGTGTCGACGACGGAGGAGCGTTGCGCTTCACGCACGACCTCTACGCCGACGTCACCTACGGACAACTCGATCCGATGCTGCGCTCGGTGCTGCACGACGCGATCGCCAGCCATCCCAGTACCCGGCACGATCCGCAGTCCGTGGCACATCACCGAATCGCCTCGGGCAGTGACGAAACCGCGATGTTCGCGGCGGTACGCCGCGCCGAGAGCGAACTCGCCAGCACACCGGCGGTCGCGGCGGAACTCCTGGAGACGTTGGCCGGCACCGCACGTCCGTCGGCGGGGGTCAACACCGCACTCGCGCTCGCCCTCGCCCGAACCGGACAACTCGACCGGGCCTCACGCGTCGCCGAGGACGGCATGGGACTGGCGACCGAGATCGCCGAGTTCGCCGAGCTGCATCGGATCCTGTTGTTCGCCCTGATCGCCAAGGGGGACACCGACCGGGTGCGGGACCTGATCGACGAGACCCTGCGACTCCCGGTCGGCGACGACGTCGCCGGCACGCTCACCGACCTGCGGCACTACGTGGGCATCCTCGACGGACGAAGGCCCGCGCCGGACACCCCGTTCTTCGACGTCCAGCGGGACGCGTCCACCCGATCGGTGTCCGGCCTGATCGCCGAGGCACTACGCCGGTTCCTGCGCGGCGAGGTGGAGGAGGCGCTCGGGACCGCGCTGCTCGCCTCGCGTCGGGACGCGGCGGAATCCGCCGGCGGCACACTGTCGACGTCGTCGGCCGACATCTGGCCGTCGCTGATCGAACAGTATGCGCACGGCCCGGCGGCCGCGGCCGACCTGCTCGCGGGTGCCGCCCGGTTGCGATCGAGCCGGGGCGCCGACTGGATGACCGCCTACCACGAGTTCACCCGCGGCGGAATAGCTCTCGGGCTCGGCGACCTCGACGACTCGGCGGCATCTTTCGATGCCGGACTGGATCGCGCGGACTCCGCGGACATGGGCTGGAAGTCGATGGCGGTCGGCGGGCGGGCCATGGTCGACGTGCTGCGCGGCGATCTGGCGGCCGCGTCGACCCGCCTCGACGCGTGGGACGACACGGGACTACCGGACCAGTTCGGTTTCCCGGTGCCCACCCACGCCCGCGCCCTGCTGCTCGAGGCGAACCGGAAACTACGTGCGGCCGCGACGACAGCCGGCAGCGCATGGGACCACGGCCGCCGGTTCGGTCTGTACTCCTGGCTGCCCACCGTCGTTCTCGAGACCGCGCGGATCGGCGCGCGTGCGGGCGACACCGCGCTGCTCGGCAGCATTCTGGACGGGCTCGACGAGTTCCCGGTACCGCCCGCGCGGCCCATGTCCGGGCCCGTCGCGGTGGCCCGCGCGATGTGTTCGGTGGTGCTCCACGACGCGGACCCGTTGACGATCGTGCACGCCGCCGACGAGTACGCCGAGATCGTGCAGGCGGTCGGGGACCGGCAGTCCGAGGCGTGCATGTGGGAGGAAGCCGCGTGCGCGGTCGCCCTTTCGGGAGACCGGGACCGCGCCCGCGAGCTCGCCCGGCGAGCGATGCGACTGACGCGTGCCATGGGAGCAAGCACCAGCTCCGCACGCGTGGCCTCGCGGTTGCGTCCGTTGGGGATTCGGCTCGGCCCCGCGGCACGCGACCGGCCGACCCATGGTTGGGACAGTCTCACCAAGACCGAGACGACCGTCGCCGAACTGGTCGCGGCCGGCATGAGCGGCGGCGAGATCGCCGACCGACTGTTCATCTCGACCCGCACGGTGCAGACCCACGTCTCCCACGCCCTCGCCAAACTCGGCCTGCGCACCCGCGTCGAACTCGCCGCGTTCGTCGTGGGTCGGCAGCAGAACTGAGCATCGTCGCACGGTTGGCGCAGTTTTCTCCGTCATGACGCAGATGTACGCGTCATCGGTACGGCGGACAGTGGGTGTACCCCCAACGAGGACCCACCTCGGCCGTACCGAAGGAGACCACCCGTGAACGCCAAATCGATGATCTTGGGACTCGCCCCCTGGTTCGTGTTCGCCTGGGCGGCCGAACGCCTGGGTGCCGACCACGTCACGCTCGCCGCGATCGCCGCCTGCGCGCTGGCCCTGGCCGTCACCATCTACGAGGCCGTCCGCACCGGCGGCGGTTGGAAGATCATCGACGTCGCCGGGGTCGTCCTGTTCGGCGTCATCGCGCTCATCGGCATCGTCGGTGATACTCAGGTCGACGAAGCGCTCGTGTTCTTCGGTCGCGGTGGTTCGGCGTTCGTCCTCGCCGCGGTCATGGCCGTGTCCGCGTTCACGGTCCCGTTCACCGAGCAGTACGCCCGCGAGACCGTCGATCCCGCCCTGTGGCACTCACCCGTGTTCCGCGCGAAGAACCGCCAGATCAGCCTCTTGTGGGCCGGGGCGATCGCACTCATGGGCTGCTCGCACATCGTTGCCGGATTGCTGGCGTCGTCGGCGTCGGTGTCCGGCAGCCACCCGGGCAACATCCTGCTCAACTGGGTCGTGCCGATCGCGCTGATCGTGTTCGCGGTCAAGCGGACCCGGGCAATCGCCGACGCCGCGCCCAGCGCACCCGCCGCCTCCACCGCCCCGACCGCCGGCTGACCCCCGCGGCACAGCCCTCCTACCGACCCGTCCGAAGGACATCCGATGACCATCGCCACGCCCCCCACGCCCGCCATCGTCGACCTCGCGCATCACGCCCACCTCACCGGTGTGTACGCCCCGCAGCGGGAGGAGGTCGATGTCACCGACCTGCCCGTCCGCGGCGAGATCCCCGCGGATATGCGCGGCAGCTACCTGCGTAACGGCCCCAATCCGCGTTTCGATCCCATCGGATCGTTCGTCTATCCCCTCGACGGTGACGGCATGGTGCACCGGATCAGCATCGACGGCGGTCGCGTCGGGTACACCAACCGCTTCGTCCGGACCCCGATGGTCATCGCGGAAGAGGCTGCCGGACATGCACTCTGGTCCGGGCTCACCGACGGGTACACGCCACCCGCGAGTGTTGTCGGGGACGAACTCGCCGGCACCTACCGCGAACTGCCCGACATCAACATCGTCCGCCACGGCGGACGGTTGATGGCGATGGCCGAATCCGACCAGCCCTACCTGCTCGAGCCGTCGACACTGGCGACGCTGGCCAAGACCGACTGCGACGGCGCGATGCGGGTCGGCAGTACCGCGCACCCGAAGATCGACCCGGCCACCGGCGAGATGGTGTTGTTCAACTACAGCCTCGAAGCGCCGTATCTCACCTGGTCGATCGTGAATCCGGACGGGACGGCGGCAACCGGGCCCAACCCGGTCGACGGTCTGGACAAGTCGGTCATGATCCACGACATGGCCCTCACGTCGCGGTATCTCGTACTCTTCGTGTGCCCGTTGATCTTCGACCTCGAAGCCGCGATGACCGGTGGCTCGCTGCTGTCCTGGCAACCCGACGACGGCACGCGCATCGCCCTCATCCCGCGCGACGGCGGCCCGGTGCGCTGGGTCCAGACCGACCCGTTCTGGGTGTGGCACTTCGCCAACGCCTTCGACGGTCCGGGCCCCGACGACGGTGTCACCGTCGACTACGTGGAATGGAGCTACCCGGGTGGCTTCGCCGCCGAACCCCGGCCGGCGACGTCGGCGCTCACCCGCGCGATCATCCGCCCGGATGGCACCATCACCCGGAACACGATCAGCGACAACGCCTTCAACATGGAGTTCCCGCGAGTCGACGACCGGTTACTCACCCGGGACCACCATCGCGTGGCAACGGTGGCGAAGGGACCCCGCGACACCGATGCCACCGACAGTCTCTGGTTCCACGATCTCTCCGCCGGCACCGAGACCTTCTGGAGTCCCGGAACCGCGATCGGCGAGCCGATCTACATCCCGGGCGCCGAACGCGATCACTGGGGCGCGATCGGCACCGACCCCGCCGACATGCGTTCGTATTTCTACCTTCTCGCCGCCGACGAGCCGACGGCCGGGCCGGTTGCTACCGTCGAACTCCCGATCCGCGTCCCCGCCGGGCTGCACGGCGCGTGGCTCGCGGACTGACCCCCTGACAAACCCACCCTATTTCCGTAAACCCATCCCGTCGGAGCGTGCTGGGTTTGTGGAAAAGGGGTGGGTTTGCGAGTCGGAAGGAACCGGCGCGGTCACCTCGACGAACCGCGCCGCGATGTCGATGGCCGACCGCGCCTCGGCCGACAGGCGGGGTATCAGTTGGAAGATGTGACCCTGGTCCGGCCAGGCCTGGATCACCGACAACCCCGTCCGGCGCCGTGATCTCGTCGTGGGTGGCCCGGGCGTCGGCCCCCATCACCTCGCGCGCCCCGTATTGGATGAGCGTCTTGGGCAGGGTCATGTCCGGGGTGAGACGGACGCGCATCCGTGGATGATCGGGGTCGGCGGTCCGGGTGTAGAGCCGCAGGATCTTGCGGGCGGACATCGCGTCGATGATCGGGTCCCGCACCCCGGTTCGCTGATTACGCACGGCCAGTTGAAAAGTCGGGTCGTAGAGCGGTGAGAACAGCACCATCGAACCCGGCTGCGGGGTCCCGGTGGCGTGGTTGACGGCGAGCAGGTCGAGCGCCAGGTGGCCGCCGGCGGAGTCACCCGCGACCACGATGTCCTCGGCGCGGTACCCCTGGGACAGCAGCCAGCGATAGCCGCGGACGGCGTCGTTGCCCGCGCACGGCCAGGCGTGCTCGGGGGCGAGCCGGTAGTCCAGGCTGAAGGCGGGCAGCCCGGTCTTGTTGCCGAGCCGGCCGACCAGGCCCCGGTGCGTTCGCGGCGAGCACACCACGTACCCGCTCCCGTGCATGTAATACAGAATTCGCGAACCGGGGTCCGGCGCGCTCGCCTGCCGGCCGATCACCCATTCGCCGCGCACCTGCCCACCCCGGAAGTTCTCGCGCACGATCTCCACCCGGGTGTTGGCCGGAGGCGGGTTGATCCGCTCGATGGTCCGGTTCAGTCCCGGGCGCGTCCGCTGGATCATCTGCGCGGTGACGCGGGGGTGGCTGACCCCGGCCGCGGTCATCATCGGCCAGGTGACGCGGGCCAGATAGGCGTTGACCGCTCGGGAACGCCGCGAACCGTACGGATCGACGCCCAGGCGGCCGAACGGATGCGCGAGGAGATCGGCTTCCGAGGTGGGCTCATCGGCCGGTACGGTGACGCTCATCACCTGACGGTAGTGGCTCGACGACGTGCGGGTGCGGGATCGGTCAGGGCGAGACCCGGCCGCAATCGGGCCGCGACCGTCGACGCTCCCGAAACGCCGCGCGGGCCGTCTCCGGGGCGGACCCCGAATCGCCGGATTTCCGTCTGACGTGCACCGGCGGTGTCTCTGTGGTAACCGGATTTCGAGAGTGGGCCCTTCGCGTGGAAAAATGACTCACAATGCTCATACGGCTGCCCGGGGGCGCTCTGGCGTGCTGCGCGCGGTAGCTGCGATGAGCAGGGTGGTTCGGGTCCCGACGATGCGGCCCGAAGGGACCGTCAGCAACGGCGCTGACCGGGACTCACCGCCGCTGTGATCGTCGGCTCTGCCCAGGTCAGCCCCGATGCGGGTGGAGCACGACGACGCCGGGGACATCGTGGTCCGCGGCCCGACACGGCCGGTGTGGCCCCAGACATCGACGACGGGTAGTGCGTGCACTCCTCGCGCGCAAAGTGAGGCGAACTATGAAGCAGGCTCCGGGACCGGTGGGTCTCTACGACCCACGCAACGAGCACGACTCGTGCGGCGTGGCGTTTGTCGTGGACATGCACGGGCGGCGCAGTCGCGACATCGTCGACAAGGCGATCATGGCGCTGGTCAATCTCGAGCACCGCGGCGCCGCGGGTGCCGAGCCCAACACCGGCGACGGTGCGGGCATCATGATCCAGGTCCCGGACCGTTTCCTGCGGGAGACCGTGGACTTCGAGCTGCCCGCGGAGGGCAGCTACGCGACCGGTATCGCCTTCCTGCCCCAGGGCTCGGAAGACGCCCGCCTCGCGTGCGAGGGCGTGGAGAAGGTCATCGAGGCAGAGGGTCTGACCCTGCTCGGCTGGCGCGAGGTGCCGACCAACGAGAACTCGCTCGGAGCACTTGCCCGCGATGCCATGCCGACCTTCCGTCAGGTGTTCGTCGGCGGCGCCGAGGGCATGGAACTCGAGCGCCGCGCCTACGTCGTGCGCAAGCGGGTCCAGTACGAACTCGGCAACAAGGGCGCCGGCGCCGACGGGCCCGGACGTGAGACCGTCTACTTCCCGAGCCTGTCCGGACGCACCTTTGTCTACAAGGGCATGCTGACGACCCCGCAGCTGCGGGAGTTCTACGTCGACCTGCAGGACTCGCGTGTCGAGAGCGCGCTCGGTCTGGTGCATTCGCGCTTCTCCACCAACACCTTCCCGTCGTGGCCGCTGGCGCATCCGTTCCGCCGCGTCGCCCACAACGGCGAGATCAACACCGTCACCGGTAACGAGAACTGGATGCGGGCCCGCGAGGCGCTCATCGACACCGCGGCCTTCGGGGCCGACGCGGCGTCGAAGATCTTCCCGATCTGCACCCCGGGTGCGTCGGACACCGCCCGGTTCGACGAGGTGCTCGAGCTGCTCCACCTCGGTGGACGTTCCCTCCCGCACGCCGTGCTCATGATGATCCCGGAGGCCTGGGAGCGTCACGAGTCGATGAAGCCCGAGCACCGGGACTTCTACCGCTACCACTCCGCGCTGATGGAGCCCTGGGACGGACCGGCGTCGGTGTGCTTCACCGACGGCACCGTCGTGGGTGCCGTGCTCGACCGGAACGGCCTGCGGCCCAGTCGGATCTGGGTCACCAAGGACGGGCTCGTCGTGATGGCCTCCGAGGTCGGCGTGCTCGACATCGATCACTCCGACGTCGTGCAGAAGATGCGTCTTCAGCCCGGCCGCATGTTCCTGGTGGACACCGCTGCCGGCCGCATCGTCGACGACGAGGAGATCAAGGACGAGCTCGCCGCCGAGCACCCCTACGGTGAGTGGCTCGAGCAGGGACTGGTCGCGGTCGACGACATCGAGGCGCCGCCGCATCAGCACATGCCGCACGACCGGGTCGCGTTGCGCCAGCAGGTGTTCGGTTACACGCGTGAGGAACTCGACCTGCTGGTCGCGCCGATGGCGAAGACCGGTGCCGAGGCACTCGGCTCGATGGGTACCGACACCCCGATCGCGGTGCTCTCCAAGCGCCCGCGCATGCTGTTCGACTACTTCCAGCAGCTGTTCGCCCAGGTGACCAACCCGCCGCTCGATGCGATCCGCGAAGAGATCGTGACCAGCGTCGGCGGCACCATCGGCACCGAGGCCGACCTGTTGAACCCCGGCCCCGAGTCGTGCCGTCAGATCGAGCTGCCGTCGCCGGTCCTCGACAACGACACGCTCGCGAAACTGGTGGAGATCAACTCCAACGACGGGCTGCCCGGTTTCCGCAGCGTCCACATCCACGGCCTCTACCCGGTGGCCGAGGGTGGCGCCGGTCTGCGCAAGGCCCTCGACGAGGTGCGTGCGAAGGTCAGCGCCGCGATCGACGACGGCGTGAACCTGGTCATCCTGTCCGACCGCGAGTCGGACGAGACCTACGCACCCATCCCGTCGCTGCTGCTGACGGCTGCGGTGCACCACCACCTGGTGCGGGAACGCAAGCGCACGCAGGCCGGTCTCATCGTCGAGTCCGGTGACTGCCGCGAGGTCCACCACGTGGCCGCGCTCGTCGGTTTCGGTGCGGCAGCGGTGAATCCGTACATGGCCTTCGAGTCGATCGAGGACATGACCGAGCGCGGTGTGCTCGGCAACCTCGACTTCGCCACCGCGCAGAAGAACTACATCAAGGCCGCCGGCAAGGGCGTGCTGAAGGTGATGAGCAAGATGGGCATCTCGACCCTCGCCTCGTACACCGGCGCACAGCTCTTCCAGGTCATCGGTATCTCGCAGGAGACCGTCGACGAGTTCTTCACCGGGCTCAACAGCCAGCTCGACGGCATCGGTCTCGACGAGATCGCCGCCGACGTCGCGACCCGCCACGCGCTGGCATTCTCCGATCGCCCGTCCGAGCGCGCCCACCGCGAGCTCGAGGTCGGCGGCGAGTACCAGTGGCGCCGCGAAGGCGAGTACCACCTGTTCAACCCGGACACCGTCTTCAAGCTCCAGCACTCCACGCGCACCGGCCAGTACCAGGTGTTCAAGGAATACACGAAGCTGGTGGACGACCAGTCCCGCCAGATGGCGTCGCTGCGGGGCCTGTTCGACTTCAATTTCGGTGACCGCGACCCGATTCCGATCGAGAAGGTCGAACCGGCCCGCGAGATCGTGAAGCGGTTCTCGACCGGCGCGATGAGCTTCGGTTCGATCTCCGCGGAGGCGCACGAAACCCTCGCGATCGCCATGAACCGGCTCGGTGGTCGCTCGAATTCCGGTGAAGGTGGCGAGGATCCGCGGCGCTTCCATCACGACGAGAACGGTGACTGGCGTCGCAGCGCGATCAAGCAGGTCGCGTCGGGCCGTTTCGGCGTCACCTCGCACTACCTGTCGAACTGCACCGACATCCAGATCAAGATGGCGCAGGGTGCGAAGCCGGGTGAGGGCGGGCAGCTGCCGCCGCACAAGGTGTACCCGTGGGTCGCCGAGGTCCGTGGATCGACGCCGGGCGTCGGCCTCATCTCGCCGCCCCCGCACCACGACATCTACTCGATCGAGGATCTCGCGCAGCTGATCCACGACCTGAAGAACGCCAACCCGCAGGCCCGCATCCACGTGAAGCTGGTCTCCGAGGTGGGCGTCGGCACCGTCGCGGCCGGTGTCTCGAAGGCGCACGCCGACGTCGTCCTCATCTCAGGGCACGACGGCGGTACCGGCGCAACGCCGTTGACCTCGGTCAAGCACGCCGGTGCGCCGTGGGAGATCGGCCTGGCCGAGACCCAGCAGACCCTGCTGCTCAACGGACTCCGCGACCGGATCGTCGTGCAGGTCGACGGCCAGCTCAAGACCGGTCGCGACGTCGTGGTCGCCGCCCTGCTGGGTGGCGAGGAGTTCGGTTTCGCCACCGCGCCGCTGGTGGTCGCGGGTTGCATCATGATGCGGGTGTGTCACCTCGACACGTGCCCGGTGGGTGTCGCCACCCAGAACCCGCTGCTGCGCGAGCGTTTCGCGGGCAAGCCGGAGTTCGTCGAGAACTTCTTCCTGTACATCGCCGAAGAGGTCCGGGAACTGCTGGCGCGCCTGGGCTTCCGCACCCTGCAGGAGGCCGTCGGTCACGTCGAGGCGCTCGACACGACCAAGGCGCTCGCGCACTGGAAGTCGGAGAAGGCGGGCAAGCTCGACCTGTCGTCGATCCTGGCGATGCCCGAGTCGCCGTTCATGAACCAGGACCTGTACTGCTCCGGCGTGCAGGACCACGGCCTGGACAAGGCGCTCGACCAGCAGCTCATCGCGCAGAGCCGCGAGGCCATCGACCACGGCACGCGGGTGTCCTTCACCTCGAAGATCACCAACGTGAACCGCACAGTCGGCACCATGCTGGGCCATGAGGTCACCAAGGCCTATGGCGCACAGGGTCTTCCCGACGGGACGATCATCGTCGACTTCACCGGATCGGCCGGCAACAGCTTCGGTGCCTTTGTTCCCAAGGGCATCACGCTGCGCCTCGAGGGCGACGCCAACGACTTCGTCGGCAAGGGTCTCTCGGGCGGTCGCCTCGTGGTCCGTCCGGCACGCAACGCGCCGGACGACTTCGTCGCCGAGCACAACATCATCGCCGGCAACGTGATCGGCTTCGGTGCCACCGCGGGCAAGATCTTCCTGCGCGGCATCGTGGGTGAGCGCTTCTGCGTTCGCAACTCGGGCGTCACCGCGGTGGTCGAGGGTGTGGGCGACCACGGCTGTGAGTACATGACGGGTGGACGCGTCGTCGTCCTCGGCGAGACCGGCCGCAACTTCGCGGCGGGCATGTCCGGCGGTATGGCGTTCGTCTTCGACCCCGAGGGCAAGCTGGCCGACAACCTCAACACCGAGCTCGTCGACCTCGAGCCGCTCGAGGACGAGGACATCGAGTTCCTCGCCACGATCATCGAAGAGCACCGCGCCGAGACCGAATCCCCGGTCGCGGCAGCACTGCTCGGCGATTGGGACACCGCCCAGACCAAGTTCGCCAAGGTCATGCCGCGCGACTACAAGCGTGTGTTGCTGGCCATCTCCGAGGCGGAGAAGACCGGGCGAGACGTGAACGAAGCGATCATGGAGGCCGCACGTGGCTGACCCCAGAGGATTCCTCAAGCACCCCGAGCGGGAGCTGCCCGACCGCCGCCCGGTGGAACTGCGTCTGCTGGACTGGAAAGAGGTCTACACCGACTTCGACAAGGGCCATCTGAAGACGCAGGCGAGCCGCTGCATGGACTGCGGTATCCCGTTCTGCCACAACGGCTGCCCGCTGGGGAACCTGATCCCCGAGTGGAACGACCTGGTCTACAAGGACCAGTGGCGCGACGGCATCGAACGTCTGCACGCGACGAACAACTTCCCGGAGTTCACCGGCCGCCTGTGCCCGGCTCCGTGCGAGGCGTCGTGCGTGCTGGGGATCAACCAGCCGCCGGTCACCATCAAGCAGGTCGAGGTCGAGATCATCGACAACGCCTTCGACAACGGCTGGGTGACCCCGGTCATGCCGTCGGAGAAGACCGGCAAGTCGGTGGCCGTCGTCGGCTCCGGGCCCGCGGGACTCGCTGCGGCGCAGCAGCTCACGCGTGCCGGACACGACGTGACGTTGTTCGAACGGGCCGACCGCATCGGTGGCCTGCTCCGTTACGGCATCCCCGAGTTCAAGATGGAAAAGCGCCACATCGACCGTCGTCTCGCGCAGATGGAGGCCGAGGGCACCGTCTTCCGCACCGGCGTCAACGTGGGTGTCGACGTCACCGTCGAGCAGCTGCGCGCCGACTTCGACGCGGTGATCCTCGCCAACGGTTCGACCATCGGTCGCGATCTGCCGATCCCCGGGCGTGAGCTCGACGGCATCCACCAGGCCATGGAGTTCCTGCCGCAGGCCAACCGGGTGCAGCTCGGCGACGAGGTCGAGGGTCAGATCTCGGCCAAGGGCAAGAAGGTCATCATCATCGGCGGTGGCGACACCGGCGCCGACTGCCTGGGCACCTCGCTGCGCCAGGGCGCGGAGATCGTCCACCAGTTCGAGATCATGCCGAAGCCGCCGATCGAGCGTGCCGAGTCGACCCCGTGGCCGACCTACCCGCTCATGTACCGGGTGTCGTCCGCACACGAAGAGGGCGGCGAGCGCGTCTTCTCGGTCAACACCGAGCAGTTCGTCGGTGAGGACGGCAAGGTCACCGGGCTCAAGGCGCACGAGGTCGTCATGCGCGACGGCCGTTTCGAGAAGGTGGAGGGTTCGGACTTCGAGCTCGAGGCGGACCTGGTGCTGCTGGCCATGGGCTTCGTCGGCCCCGAGCGCGAGGACCTCCTCGACAAGATGGGCGTCGAGTACGACCCCCGCGGAAACGTCAAGCGCGACGGCAACTTCGCGGCTGTCGGTCAGCCGGGTGTCTTCGTCGCCGGCGACGCCGGGCGCGGACAGTCGCTCATCGTGTGGGCCATCGCCGAGGGGCGCTCGGCCGCCGCGGCCGCCGACGCGTTCCTCACCGGGGCGTCGGACCTGCCCGCACCGATCGTGCCCACGCAGGTCGCGCAGCGCTGATCGCGCGTCGCACTCAGCAGTACTCGACTCCCGCTCACCCGCTCAGGGTGGGCGGGAGTTCTGCGTAGGCAGATCCGTCGTTCCACGGGAGTTCCGCAGGCGGCAACACGCCCGCCGGACGCCCGACCTAGACTCGGCGGTAAAGCTGCCTCCTCGGCTGGTACGAAGGGAACGGACCATGCGTCGGATCATCGCGACCGTATGCGCCCTGCTGTGTGCGATCCTGGCCGGCGGTGTGCTCGCCGTCCCGACGGCGACTGCCGCGCCCCGGGGGTGCCCGGAGATCTACGTGCTCGCGGTCCCCGGGACCTGGTCCAACGGCGCCAGCCCGGGTGTGCTGGGGGAGGTCACCGCCGGGCTCGGACCGGAAACCCGCGTGCAGTACGTCGGATACGACGCGACGGCGTTCCCGTGGGAGAAGGCGATCTACGGCAAGTCCAAGGCACAGGCGGTTGCCAACACCACGGGGCTCGCCCTTCAGATGCTCCGACGATGCCCCGGTACCCGGATCGCGCTCGTCGGCTACAGCCAGGGCGCCGACGCCGCCGGTGACCTCGCATCCGAGATCGGCACCGGTCGCGCCGCGATCCGTCCGGGTCAGGTCGCGGGGGTCGTGCTGATCGCGGACCCGCGACGGTCGAAGCGGGACAATCTCATCGGCCCCGCCCTGAGGGGTGAGGGAAGTGGCGGACCACGCCTCGACGGCATGGGGTGGGTCCTGCCCAGGGCGTTCACCCTCTGCGAACCCACCGACGTCTACTGCAACGTGCCACGCGACTACTACGTGACGCGGATCGTCGGCTACCTCGCCGAGACCAGCGACCCGACGCCGAGCCAGATCGTGCAGTACCAGGCCGAGGCGGGCGCGATCTTCTCCGAACTGCTCACCCTCGGCGGCCCCGGCGAGATCGCGCAGGAGCTCGGTGACGCGCGCGCTCGCGAGCAGATCAGGTCGTTCAACCAATTCCTCCAGTCCGGGTCGCACGGCACCTACCGGGACTTCGAGGTCCGTCCCGGCGTGACTGCGGTGCAGTGGGCCAACCGGTTCCTCGCCGGCCTCGCCTGACGGCGCCGGTCGACTGACCTGCACGAGAACCGGATGAATCGGACGTCCGACTAGAGTGGCGGCCGAAGTGGTCACCGAAGCCGGGGACCAGCCGCCCGCCCTCGGACAGACGGACACATTCCTTGCCAACGCAGCTCGCCGCCATACTCGCCCAGACCGACCCGTCGCAAGGTCACAGCGGTTTCATCGGCTGGATTCTCGACCTCATGGACACGCTCGGCGAGCTGGGTGTCGGGGTGGCGATCCTCCTCGAGACCTTCCTGCCGCCCATTCCGTCCGAAGCCGTTCTTCCCGGCGCCGGCTTCCTCGCCTACGAGGGCCGTATGAACGTCTGGCTCGCCTGGGCCGCGGCGACCATCGGTTCGCTCGTCGGGGCTTGGCTCTGGTACTGGATCGGCGCGGCTCTGGGCCGCGATCGCACCCGGCGACTCGTCGGCCGGATGCCGCTGCTCGACTACGACGACTTCGACAAGGCGGAGGAGTACTTCGTCCGCTGGGGCGGAATGGCGGTTCTCCTCGGTCGGTGCGTGCCCCTCGTCCGATCGTTCGTCTCCATCCCGGCCGGGATCGAGAAGATGCCGTTCTGGCGTTTCACCGCCTACACGACGCTCGGCTCCGGCGTGTGGAACGCATTGTGGATCGGGATCGGCTTCGGCTTCGGTCCGGCCATCGCCCCCGCGCTCGAACGGTGGAGTGGCGTGCTGAGCAACATCGTGATCGCCGTGCTGGTCCTCATGGTCGCCTGGTTCGTCGTGAAGCGGGTCCGCCGACGCCGCGCCAGTGCCGCGGGATAGCGGGCCGGAAGAGTGGGACGACCCGTGGAATACCTCGTGCGGAAGCGCGGTTGTACCCCGCGACGGTGACGGACTCAATGCCCCGGGTCCCACCCTTTGCCGCTTCGAGCGGCCTGTTTGCCGAGAGGCGCACTGACCGCCATCGTCGTCCATCACACCGAAGCCGCCGGCCCGATTCCCGGGTCGGCGGCTTCGGTCGTTCGACGGCAACCGCGGTGGGCGAGTGGTCGCCTGCCCGCCCGGGTCATTCATGCAGGTGAGGGGCGCGTCGCTACGCGCGAGGTAACAGTTCTCGTGCGACGATCGATCTAGCCGTCGTGTGCGGCACTCGCCGTTTCGGGAACCGGAGCTGCGGGATTCACACGTGTCGGCAGTCGCGGGGGCGTGGCGAAAGCTACTGGAAAGTCCGGCGACACGACCGGGAACAGCCGCTACAGTAAAACAAAGTTCCAGTCCGTTGTAACGAATGTGAAGTATCAGGAAGTGATTGGTCATGAAGTTGGCTGACACATTTCACTCGCCCCGCCGGGGCTCTCTGTTGAACTCGCTGACCGGCTGGCGACTCGGAGGCCGCCGCGGTTCCACGACGATGTTCCCCGCCGAAGCGGAACGACTCATCACACCCGCCGAGCTCAGACGGTTCGGCGTCCGGTCCTAGCGCCCTTCGAGGCTCGCTTCGCTCGCACCTCAGGGAGCAGGAGGTCGTCGCTCGCACCTCAGGGAGCAATGGGGGACGCTTCTTCGGATCAGGGGGCAGGTGGCACGTCGCCTTCGGTGACGACACGCACGCTCATCCCGCCGACCGACACCACATCGCCGATCGTCAGCTGACGGCCGCGCCTGGTCTCCACCTCGTCGTTGACCGTGACCAGACCGTCGGCGACCACCTCCTTGGCCTCGGCCCCTGACTCGATCAGGTTGGCGAGTTTGAGGAATTGGCCGAGTCGGATGGAGTCGTCCCGGATCGTCACGTCGTACACGGCTTCGATCATGCCGGTCCACCGCCCGCCGGGCCACCTCGGCCGTCGGGGACGCAAGACGATCTGTGCCGGACGGGGCCCATCCGCGTGGAGTGCCGGGACATACCTCTCATCCCGACTACCTTTTACGCATGGCCACCGACACCCCCCTCGCGCCGGTCGACCCCGAGAATCCCGGCGAGCACCGCGACGTGGGACCGCGGACGCCCACCGCGGCCGACCGCAGGTCCCTCGCGCTGCTCGACAAGATCCGACGGCCCTCCGGGTTCGGGTCCCGAGCCCCGCACATCGCCGGCACGATCGTCGGTGTCCTGGCGGCAATCGCGTTGCTGTCCAGCCTCTTCCCGGCGATCCGGCATCTGATCCACGACCCCCGCCGCTACGTCGACGACTACATCATCA
Source organism: Gordonia sp. SMJS1 (assembly GCF_029866425.1). Lineage (NCBI taxonomy): Bacteria > Bacillati > Actinomycetota > Actinomycetes > Mycobacteriales > Gordoniaceae > Gordonia > Gordonia sp. SMJS1. Next base: position 205,258 of record NZ_CP123381.1, read on the forward strand.
CCCTCCCCGACACCAGCTTCGCCTGGGCGTTCGTGCTCGCCCTCATCGCCGTCGCGCTCTCGGCCCGCAAGCGGATCGCCTGGTGGATCAGCGTCATCTACCTGATCCTGTTCATGGCGACCAACGCGTTCTATCTCGTGCCGTCGCTGGCCGACGACCTGGGCGTGACGCGGTGGGACCGCACGAACATCTACCTCGGACTGTTCATCGACGCGCTTGCCCTGATGTTCCTGCTGTCGACGTACCGTCAGTTCTACACACGGGTCCGCAAAGGCGCCGTCCTGGCGGCGTTCGGCACCCTGATCGCCGGACTGGCGATCGCGACGCTGCTGGGCTGGGCCTTGGTGTGGGCGTTCCCGCACACGCTGACCCGAGGCGACCGGTTGCCGTACGCGTTCAACCGGGTCGTGGCGTTCGGCGCCATCGACCAGGATGCCTCGTTCGACGGTCGGCACACCCACCTGTTCGTCAACGGCCTGCTGGGACTGTTCGGCGCCCTGGCGCTGATCGCCGCGGCCGTCGTGCTGTTCCGGTCGCAACGGCTGCGCTGGCTCATCACCGCCGAGGACGAGGCCCTCATCCGGGCGCTGATCACGCGGTTCAACGACGACGATTCGCTGGCGTACTTCTCGACCCGCCGCGACAAGGCCGTCGTGTTCTCGCCCGATGGTCGGGCAGCGATCACCTACCGGGTGGAGGTAGGCGTCGGACTGGCGGGCGGTGACCCGATCGGCGATCCGGAGTCGTGGCCGGATGCCATCGCCGAATTCCTCACCCTGTGCGAGAAGTACGGGTGGCACCCGGCGTCAATGGGGTCGAGCCCGCGCGGCGCGGCCGCCTTCGACGCCGCCGGTTTCGTCTCGCTCAACATCGGCGACGAGGCCATCCTGCACACGCGCGAGTTCAGTCTCAGTGGGCCGGCCATGAAGGCGGTGCGCCAGGCCGTGACCCGGACCCGTCGTGCCGGGGTCGGTGTCCGTATCCGACGGCACAACGAGATCGGCGACACCGAGATGGCGAAGATCGTCGCGCGCGCCGACGACTGGCGCGACACCGACGAGGAACGCGGCTTCGCGATGGCGCTCTCGCGCATCGGCGATCCCGCGGACGGCGACTGCCTCCTGGTCGAGGCCGTGATGGACGAGGGCACCCCCGACGAGCGGGTCGTCGGCATGCTGTCCTTCGTGCCGTGGGGGCGTCGTGGTGTCTCGCTCGACCTGATGCGTCGTGACCGGCACGGGCCCAACGGCGTCGTGGAGACGATGGTCGCCGAGTTGTGCCGTAACTCAGAGCAATTGGGCATCACCCAGGTGTCGCTGAACTTCGCGGCGTTCCGGGCGTTCTTCGAGCAGGGTCCCCAGATCGGGGCCGGGCCGGTGATGCGGATGGGCTACTCGATCCTCATGTTCGGCTCGCGGTTCTTCCAGATGGAGTCGCTGTACAAGTCGAATGCGAAGTATCTGCCGGACTGGCAGTCGCGCTACCTGTGCTTCGAGGACAGCCGGATCCTGCCCCGGGTGGGCCTCGCCGCGATCGTGACCGAGGGTTTCATCACGTTGCCGCGCTTCGGACGGGCCAAGCACTACACGCAGGGGCCGCCGTCGATCCCGCCCGGTGTCAACGCGCCCGCGCTCATCGCCGAGCTCGACGCCGAGGCAGCCACACCCGAGGGTGCGGTCGTCCACCGGCCGGAACAGGTGCGCGTCCGACTCGAGAAGATGGACCGGCTCGTCGAGCGCGGCTTCGATCCGTACCCGCCGGCCGATCAACCCACTCATACGATCGCGGCGGCCAAGGCCGAACCCGAGGGAACCGTCGTCACCGTCGCCGGACGCGTGACGCGACTTCGGGACTTCGGCAAAGTGGTGTTCGCCGACGTCCACGACTGGTCCGGCGAGGTGCAGGTGCTGGTCGAGGATTCCCGGATCATCCCAGGCACACCCGATTTCGGTACCGACGTCGACCTCGGGGATCTGATCCAGGCCCGCGGCGTCGTCGGCACGAGTCGGAAGGGTGAGCTGTCGATCCTGATCGACGCCTGGCGGATCAACGGCAAATGCCTGCGTCCGCTACCCGACAAATGGGCCGGCCTCACCGATCCGGAAGCGCGTGTCCGCCAGCGCTATGTCGACCTGGCGATCAACGAGCAGACGCGAGCATCGCTCGCCACCCGCAGCCTCGTCGTGAAGTCGTTGCGCGACTTCCTCTCCGCGCGCGGCTACCTGGAGGTGGAGACGCCGATCCTGCAACAGATCCACGGCGGCGCGAACGCCACCCCGTTCCAGACGCACATCAACGCCTACAACCTCGACCTGTATCTGCGGATCGCCCCGGAGCTCTACCTCAAGCGACTGTGTGTCGGAGGTGTCGAGAAGGTCTTCGAGATCGGCCGCAACTTCCGCAACGAGGGTGTCGACTTCAGCCACAACCCCGAGTTCACGAGTCTGGAAGCCTATGAGGCGCACAGTGATTACCTCAAGATGCTCGACCTGACGCGCGAGATGATCCAGTACGCGGCGACGGCGGCCTACGGGGAACCGGTCATCGTGCGCACCGATGCCGACGGAAACGAAGAGCGCGTCGACATCTCCGGGGAGTGGCCGGTCAAGACCGTTCATCAGGTGGTCTCGGAGGGCGCGGAGCAGGAGATCACGCCGGAGACCTCCGTCGAGGAGTTGCGCGCGGTGTGTGACCGCCTGGAAATCAATCACCGGCCCGACTGGGACGCCGGGCAGATCGTCCTGGAACTGTACGAGCACCTCGGCGAGGATCGCACCACCTTCCCGACCTTCTACACCGACTTCCCGACGTCGACGTCGCCCCTCACGCGCGCACACCGGAGCAAGCCGGGCGTCGCCGAGCGGTGGGACCTCGTCGCCTGGGGCGTCGAACTCGGTACGGCTTACACCGAACTCACCGATCCGGTGGAGCAGCGGGCACGCCTCACCGAACAGTCGATCCTGGCTGCCGACGGTGATCCCGAGGCCATGGAACTCGACGAGGACTTCCTGCAGGCACTGGAATACGCGATGCCGCCGACCGGAGGTCTGGGTGTCGGTGTCGACCGCGTGGTCATGCTCATCACCGGACAGTCGATCCGCGAGTCGCTCGCGTTCCCGCTGGCGAAACCGCAGGACGCTTGAGGTGCCTTGGCACCCTGGGGTCCTGTGTGATGAGCGTTCCTAAGCGTGATGTACACCATCCTCAATCTGTGCGACGCTGAAGACGCTGCGCAGCGCAACTTGTCTCATGAATAGCTGACCTGGAGGCTCAGAGAGATGAAAAGTGCGCGGAGAGTTGTGGTTTCGATCGCCGCGTCGGCCGTGATGCTGACGGGATCGGGTGTGGGACTCTACGGCGGTGTGGCCGGGGCGGCACCCGTTGGCGAGGGTCACGGCCTGAGTACCCCTGCGGGAGCGGGTTTCAGCTCGTTCCCGACGATTTACCAGAACTGGTTCTGGCCCAACGTCGGTGTCCGTATGGAGTTCAATACGCTCTTCAATGCGGCGCAGACGCGTGACATCGCGCGTACCGGGATCGTGCCGGCTTTCGCCGGAACGGATCTGCCGTACAGCGGGATCGGCAGGTGGCTCGATCGAGGGGAACTCCAGAAACTCGTAATGACCGGTGGGTGTTTCGCGGTCGGCATCCGGCGGACCGAGGTGCTGTCTCCGGTGACGAAAAAGAAGGTCGCGTGGGCCGTCCAGACCTACCGCACTCCCGGGAACACGCCCCGGGATGTCGCGGCCGTCTGCGAAACCGGCGGGGACAACGGAGGCGGCGGGGACAATCAAGGCGGGGATTCGAATCAGGGCCTCTGATTCTGATCCGGCCACCGCTCGCCGAAACCCGCCTGACCCGAGGTGACAGTTGAGGTGTCGCACGGGACAGGTCCATGCGTGTGACTTCTTCACGTTTGAGCCCGCCCCCCCCGTTCGCCTCAGCCGCAGAGTGCTCCGACGGCGTCGTGGTCGTGGGTGGGGATCACGCGCACGGTGTGGCGGGCCAGGTGGAGCCGGTGCAGCGTCGCGAACGCCGCGTCGCGGTCGTCGTCGACGAATTCGCCGGGGATGCTCGGCTTCTGGCGCAGGCGCGCTACCTGCTCGAAGTGCCAGGCCGCATCGCCGGCGAGCAGGACCGGGCCGGAGGACGTGCGGGCCAGGACGCCGACGCTCCCGGGGGTGTGCCCGCCGAGGTCGACGACGACCACGGAGCCGTCGCCGAACAGGTCGTGGCTCGCGACGAATGTGGACACGGGCGGGCCGTCGAGTTCGTAGTCGAGGATCGGTCGGCCGTCGGTCAGAGCCGCCCGCACCCCGCCGACCGGTGGTCGCGTGCCCGCCAGTATCCATTCGCGTTCGGGCCGAGGTAGCCACACCGGCAGGCCGGGCAGGTCCAGCAGGCCGCATACGTGATCCCAGTGAGCGTGCGTCGGCAGGGCGAAGTCGGGGGAGCGGTGCAGCGGCCGCAGCTCGAGACCGTCGGCGGTGCTGACCGTCGACCGCGGCGGGGTGATCAGCGGGCGCAAGATCGTCGGCAATTCGGGCAGGACGCGGTGATGGGCGTCGCGGCAGAAGCCGGGATCGACCAAGAACGCGGCCTCGGGGTGCTCGACCACGAAGGTCGTCATCGCCGACGACGCGCGACGCAGGGTACGAGCTCCCTCGGCGAGGCCGGCGAGCGGTACCCGTCGCGCAACCTGGGGCAGGGCGCGCACCCGGACCGTCACCTCGCCGTCGGGGAGCCCGGCGTCCTCGATGGCGTCGATGAGTCGCCGGTCCGGCGGGCGCGGCCGGAACGCGCCGCGCACGGCGAGCGCACCCGTGCGCAGCATCTCGGCTGGCGCCGGGCCCGGCTGGCGAAAGGTGGCCACCGCGTATTCCTACCCCGACCGCTAGGTGCCCGCGCCGATTCCGGGCAAGCGGATGTCATGTGTAGTTCACCGCGGAGAGGTTTTGGGTACCACTCCGCCGTCGTTGAATGGTCCTGGCCCTTCGAAGGGCCTGCTGTCCTCCCAACGGGCTACAACCGAACACAATGTGTAACGACGCGCTAGAGTCCAACGACCTATTCATCGACCCCCGACGTCTGACGAGAGGTACCGGAATGGTTGTCGAAGAGCTCGCACACCAGGACCGTCGGGCGGACCGTCGCTGACATGCAACCGACCCACATCCGGTTCACGGCGACTCCCGGGCAGCCACCGAGTCTTCCCGTGCCTCGTCCCCGACCCGGCAGCACCTGAAACCGTGGCGCCGAGGGAGAGCGACGCCACCGCGAATGCGGATCATGGGGGCGGGGGAGAATCGCAGGTCCTACGGGACCTGCTGGCCCTGGTGGCCGAAGGCGACCGTGCGGCGTTCACGCGTTTCTACGACCTGACCAGTTCGCGGATCTATGGCCTCGCCGTCCGGGTGGTGCGTGATCGGCACTACGCCGAGGAGATCGTCCAGGAGGCCTACCTGCAGTACTGGCAGCGTGCCGCCGATTACGACCCGACCCGCGGATCGGTGATCACCTGGATGATGACGATCGCGCACCGGCGCGCCGTCGACCGGGTCCGTACCGAGGACATGCAGACCGAGCGGTTGTCGGAGTACGGCGTCCGGGCCGCCGAACCCGAGATGACGCAGGATCTTCCGCTCGAAGCGGTGCTGCGGTCGGTGGAGGTGAGCGCAGTGCATACCTGCCTCGGACATCTCACGGAGCTGCAGCGAGGAAGCCTCGAGATGTCGTACTTCGGCGGACTCACCTATCCCGAGGTGGCGGCACGCACCGACACACCCCTGCCCACCACGAAATCCCGCATCCGGGACGGCCTGAGACGGCTGCGGAGCTGCCTGGACGCGCAGGACGACCGCTGACGGATCGGCTGTGAGCGCGTCGTGCCGTCCGGCGACGCCGCGCCATCCGCGCGGGCACACTGGACGCGTGCACGAGACGACACCCGACGCGGGTCTGGATTCACCCGGTGAGTTCGTGACGGTCGGGGAGCATCGGCTCCACGTGCTGGACGAGGGTTCGGGACCGCCGCTGCTGCTGATGGCGGCGCTCGGGAGCAACTGGTTCGATCTCGATCCGTTGGTGGCGCGGCTCTCCTCGTCGTGGCGGGTCATCCGCTATGACCGGCCGGGTTACGGGCTGTCCGATCCCATCGGCCGGGGTCATCACCCGTCGCTGCTGGGCGAGGTGGAGCGGATGGCCGCGGTGCTGGACGCTCGGGGTATCACCGAACCGGTTGTCGTCGTGGGGCATTCGCTGGCGTCGCTGTATGTGGAGGCGTTCGCACGCCGATATCCCGAGCGGACCGCGGGCGTCGTCATCCTCGACGGGTCGTTCGTCCTGGTGCCGTGGCGGATCGTCCCGCTGTCGTTCCGGGTGGGCAACGCCCATCGGGTGGTCGGTGCGGCGCGTGCGGTGACGAGCCGCGTCGGGATACGTCGCTGGCCGAGTTTCCAGGTGTGGAGCCGCGTCGTGCCCGCGCCACCGGAGGGTCGAGGCGAGCAGCAGCGCCGATGGAGTACGCGCGTCTTCGGGCAGCCGCCCTACCTCCTGGCCCTTCTCGTCGAGAACGCCGCGTTCGGGTCGATGAACCAGACGTTGCGAAGTCTGCGACGGTCCGAGCCGATGCCGGACGTCCCGGTGATCGTCGTCGTGGCGTCGTCGAAGCTGCCGGGGTGGCGTTCCTTCTGGGACTGGAAGCAACGGCGTTACGCGGACGTCCTCGGGGCTGGTGAGATCGCGGTACTCCCGAGGGCGCGGCACTTCCTCGTGTCGGAGCGCCCGGACGACGTCGCCGAGATCATCGGCGGGGTGCGGCCCATCCCTACCCGCGAGTAACCAGCTACTTGCGGTTACACCTAAACTGTTCGGCATGAGCGAGCTGACCTTCACCCCGACGGCCGACCTCGTCGACGACATCGGCGCCGATGTCCGTAGCTGCGACACCCAGTTCACGCAGTTCGGCGGAAACCGGGAGTTCGTCGGACGTGTGTCGACGGTCAAGTGCTTCCAGGACAACGCCCTGCTGAAGTCGGTTCTGGGTGAATCCAACCCCGGCGGGGTGCTCGTCGTCGACGGCGACGCGTCGGTCCACACCGCACTGGTCGGAGACCTCATCGCCGAGCTCGGCCGCTCCAACGGCTGGGTGGGGATCATCGTCAACGGCGCCATCCGCGACGCCAAGACCATCGGCGGGATGGCGATCGGGGTCAAGGCCCTGGGTACCAACCCGCGCAAGTCGACCAAGACCGGCGCCGGTGAGCGCGACGTCCCGCTGACCATCGGCGGCGAGACCTTCACCCCCGGCGACATCGTCTACTCCGACGACGACGGCATCGTGCTCGTCGCCGCAGGAGACAACCAGTAGAGCCCCGACCGCAGACCACGATCCACATCGAACACCCGGACACCCGCACAGCGCTGAGGAGCACCGCCATGCCGAAGCCCACCGCCGACTATTTCGCTCGCCTGGGTGCGCTCGTCGCCATCGACGACGCCGCGAGTCGTCCCACGCGCCCCGTTGTCGAGGCGTTCAGCGGGACGGAGATGGCGACCATCCCGGTCGCCACCGCCGACGATCTCGAGGTGGCGGTCGCCCGGGCCCGCCAGGCGCAGGAGGGATGGGCGGCCCGCACGCCGGCCGACCGCGCCGCGATCATCGACCGCTTCTCCGACCTGGTCCACCGCAACGCGGCGTCGCTGATGGACATCGCGCAGGCCGAGACCGGCAAGGCCCGCATCTACGCGCAAGAAGAGGTCATCGACGTCTCGATCACCGCGCGGCACTACGCGACGAACGGCCCCAAGCTGCTCGCCGACCGCAAGGTCAAGGGCATGCTGCCGGGCGCGACCAGCGTGCGCGTGCGGTACCTGCCCAAGGGTGTGGTCGGCATCATCAGCCCGTGGAACTACCCGCTGACGCTGGCCGTGTCCGATGCGGTGGCCGCCCTGATCGCCGGCAACGGCGTCGTGATCAAGCCGGACAGCCAGACGCCGTACTGCGCGCTGGCCCTGGCCGAGTTGCTGTACGAGGCGGGTCTGCCGCGTGAGCTGTACGCCGTGGTGCCCGGACCGGGAAGCGTTGTCGGACAGGCGATCATGGCCAGCACCAACTACGTGATGTTCACCGGCTCCTCGGAGACCGGGGCCACCCTCGCCGAACAGGCCGGGCGTCGGCTCATCGGCTTCTCGGCCGAACTCGGCGGCAAGAACCCGATGGTCGTCACCGCGAGTGCCGACATCGCCAACGCCGTGCGCGGCGCGGCGCGTGCGTCGTACTCCAACTCCGGGCAGCTGTGCATCTCGATCGAACGGATCTACGTCGACAAGAAGATCGCCGACGACTTCGCCGAGCGGTTCGCCGCGTATGTCTCCACGATGAAGCTGTCGGCCTCCTACGACTTCAGCGCCGACATGGGTTCGCTGGCCTCGGCCGCCCAGATCGAGACCGCCGAAGCGCACGTCGAGGACGCGGTCGCCAAGGGCGCGAAGGTGCTCGCCGGCGGCAAGCGTCGCGCGGACCTGGGCCCCTTCTTCTTCGAGCCGACGGTCCTCACCGACGTCACCGACGACATGGTGTGTTTCGCGAACGAGACCTTCGGACCGGTCGTCTCGATCTACCCGGTGGACTCCACCGACGAGGCGATCAAGCTCGCCAACGACACCGACTACGGCCTCAACGCCAGCGTCTTCGCCGGTAGCAGCGCCGAGGCGCAGGAGGTCGCCGAGCAACTGCGCGCCGGGACGGTGAACATCAACGAGGGTTACGCCGCGGCGTGGGCGTCGACGGCGGCCCCGATGGGCGGCATGGGTATCTCCGGCATGGGACGCCGCCACGGTGACGAGGGTCTGCTGAAGTACACCGAGCCGCAGACCATCGCCGAGCAGCGTTTCATCGGCATCGACCGCATGCCGGTGGTCCCGACGAGCATCTACCGCGCCATCACGCCGACCGCCGTCCGCGCCCTGAAGTACCTGCCGGGTCGCTGAGAACCCCCTCGTCCGAAGCAACCCGTTGTGCTCGGAGCGAGCCCAACCACTGCTCCCTGAGCTGAGGAGCGAGCTTGCGAGCCCGACCTCTGCTCCCTGAGGAGCGAGATTGCGAGCGTCACGAAGGGTCTTCGCAACCTCGTCGCCGGACCCTTCGTGACGCGCCTCCGCAAGCTCCGGGCGCTCCTCAGGGAGCGGTGGTCGGCCGCGGCCTCCGCAAGCTCCGGGCGCTCCTCAGGAAGCGGGGTTGGCCGCGGCCTCCGCAAGCTCCTGGCGCTTTTCTGGGAGCGGTGGGGTCTCATCTCGGATCAGAGAGCACGAGTCACGCGGCGAGACGCCGGTTGTCCCGCATCATCGGCGTCACCGTGGTTACGGTAGGCCCTGTGACCCGGAGCCCCCGCCTGCGCAGAGACCCCGTAACCCGATCCCGTCGGACGCGTCTGAGGGTGCTGACCGCGGCCGTCTCGGCTGCGCTCGTCGGCGCCCTGGTGTCCGCGCCGGCCGCCGACGCGGCGCCCGGGCTGCGGGTGACGACCGTCGCCGACGGACTGAGCATCCCGTGGGGCGTCGTCGTCGCCCCTGACGGGACGGTGCTGACCGGCGAGCGGTCGGGCCGGTTCGTCGCGGTGCGTCCGGGCGGGCAGCGCGTGAACGTGCGGGCTGACCTGTCGCGCATCTTCGCGCAGGGCGAGTCCGGACTGATGGGTCTCGCCATCGATCCGCGGTTCGAACAGACCCGTCGCGTGTACTCGTGCCAGGCGGAGTCGACCGTGCCCGGCGCGCCCGGGGTCCCGGGATCGTTGTCGAACATCCCCATCGAGTTCCCGCAGACCGGTCACACCATCCAGGTCGTGTCCTGGCGGGTGGGCGCCGACTGGACTCAGATGGCCCGCGAACGAACTGTGCTGAGCGGCATTCCGGTCAACGCGTCGGGTCGGCACGGCGGTTGCGGTCTGGCGGCCACCGGCGACAGCCTCTGGGTCGGTACCGGTGACAACGCCACCCCGTGGATTCCGCAATCTCGGACGTCCCTGGGCGGCAAGGTGCTGAACATCAACCTCGACGGCACCCCGGCCCCGGGTAACCCGAACCCGCGCAGTCCGATCTACAGCCTCGGACATCGCAACGTACAGGGCGTGGCGGTCCAGCCCGGCACCGGTCGCGTGTACGCCATCGAGCAGGGCACGAGTCGCGACGACGAGCTGAATCGCATCGTCGCCGGGGGCAATTACGGCTACAAGCCCGATCGCACACCGATCATCTACGACGAATCGGTGCCGATGACCGATCCGGTCCGGGTCCCCGGCGCGATCGGTCCGGTCTGGAGTTCGGGCAACGAGACGATCGCTTTGCCGGGAATCGCATTCCTGCCCGAAACCGGTTGGGGCGCATACAACGGCGGCGTCGTGTTGACGGCGCTCAAGGGCAAACGACTGGTGTTCCTGAAGCTCTCCGACGACGGCCGGCGGGTGGTGTCGGAGACGCAGGCGTTGCAGGGCGCGCACGGCCGCTTGCGTGGCGTGGCCGTCGCGCCCGACGGTTCGCTGGTCCTGACGACCAGCGACGGCGAGGGCTCGGACCGTATCCTGCGCGTGCGCTCGGACGGCTGATCGTGTGTGACGACGCGATCGTCGAGCACGTCCACGACGAAGCCCGTCGGATGTCTCGTCGCACGGCGCTGCGCGTGGCAGCCGGTGTGGCAACCGGGATCTCGGCATCGGTGGCGGCAGGCACCGGGCTGGCTGCTCCGTCCCGCGGAGCGCCGGGTCACGCGCCGGCGGGCCGGGTCGTCGACCTCACGCACACGTTGTCGCCGTCGTTCCCGGTGTGGCCGGGCAACCCGCCGATGGTGACGGTTCCGACGTCTCGTGTGCGAGGGCGTGATTCGGGCTTCTCGACGAACTGGGTCTCGTTCGCCGAACACACCGGCACCCACGTCGATGCACCGGCGCACAAGATCGGCGGCGGGATCAGCGTCGACCGTATCGACCCGGCCGACCTCGTCGCGCCGCTCGTGGTCATCAGCATCGAGTCCAGGGCACGCCGAGACCGGCGTGCCGAGTTGACCGAACGCGATGTCGCCGAGTGGGAGTCGAGGAACGGCCCCATCCCGCGCGGCGCGCTGATCGCGCTGCACACCGGGTGGCAACCACGAACCGGCGGTGCGGATGCCGCCGGCTTCTCGCCGGCCGCGGTCGGGATGCTCGTGGCCGAGAGGGGAGCCGTGGCCATCGGGACCGACACGCTCAGCGTCGACGTTCGCGGGGCCACCGGTGCCCACACGGCGATCCTCGGCAGTGGGCGCTACGCGGTCGAGGCCATGGCGAACCTGGAAGCCGTTCCGGCCCATGGCTCGACCGTGATCGTCGGCGCACCGAAGTTCGCCGGTGGTACCGGCGGTCCGGCGCGCGTGATCGCCATGGTGTGAATCGGACACAGAAAGGTCATCGATGACGACGCGCATCACCCGGTTCGACCGCGGATCCCACACCTTCGACGTCACCGACGAAGGTCCGATCGACGGTGAACCGATCGTGCTGTTGCACGGGTTCCCTCAGCGGGCCTCGTGCTGGGAACTGGTCGCGGAAATCCTGCACGACAACGGGTTCAGGACCCTCGCACCGGACCAGCGTGGGTACTCGCCCGGTGCTCGCCCCGCACGCCGACGGGACTACGTGCAGAGCGAACTGACCGCGGACGTGCTCGCCCTGCTCGACGCCGCCGGCCTCGAACGAGCCCACGTCGTCGGCCACGACTGGGGCGCACTCGTCGGGTGGGCGGTCGCCGCGCACCATCCCGAGCGGGTGAAGACGCTGACCGCCCTGTCTGTTCCGCACCCAGGGGCCTTCCTGCGCTCGATGCGCCACGGACAGATCTTCCGGTCCTGGTACATGGCCGCCTTCCAGGTTCCGGTCCTGCCCGAGAAGTTCCTCGGCTGGGCGATGCGAACACAACCGGACTTCGGGGAGCGGATGGGACTTCCGCAACCGTTCGCGTCGCGGATCGCCCGTGAGATCGGTGAGTACGGCGCCCTCCCCGGCGCGCTGGGTTGGTATCGCGCGATGCCGCTCCCCGACAAGCGATCCGCGCCCCGGCCGGTCCGCGTCCCGACCACGTTCGTGTGGGGCGACGCCGACCCGGCCATCGGCGAGGAAGCGGCCCGCCTGTGTTCGGGGTGGGTCGACGCGAAGTACGAGTTCATCGCGTTGCGCGGCGCCGACCATTGGCTGCCGGAGGCGCACGCCGACGACGTTGTCGCTGCGGTCCTCGACCGGGTCGGCGATCTCGCCCCGGCGAACGGTTCGACCACCGCCCCGTCGGCGGTGGGACCGTCAGCGCAGGACTCTGCGTAACACGACGAAAACAATGAGCGCGACCACAGCTGCGAGCCCGGCATACGCGGGCGTGAGATTGGTGGTCGGGGGTTCGGTGGGCGTACCCGATCGCAACTGCGCGAACGTCGCACGGGCGGCGTCTGATTCGGCGACCACATCGACCGGCGGATGCGTGGGCGCGGGGGTGGGATCGGCGGGCGCGGGGGCCGAGGACGCGGTCGGGGCCGGCTTCGGGGAGTGCGTCACCGGCGGCTCGGGGGGCGACGCCGGGGTCGTGGCCGACGATACTTGAGGCGCTTCGGGTTCCGGGGTCGGAGTCGGCGGATCCACTGGCTCCGGGGCGGGCGGCGCCGACTTCGGCGGCGCCTTCTTGGCCGGTGCCTTCTTGGCTGCCGACTTCTTCGCCGGTGCGGCCCCGGCGGCCTTTTTCGCGGGGCTCTTCTTCGCCGCCTTCTTCGGCGGGAGCTTGTCGCCGCCGGATTCCGCGGCCGCCGTCTCCGGCGAGGCCTTCTTCGCTACCGGCGCGGCGGGTGCGGCGTCGGGTACGGAAGCGGACTCTTCCGGTGCGGCGATCGGGAACAGCGCCTGCTCGTCTTGGTTCGACTCACCGGCGGACGGCGTGGCGTTCGGATCCGGCTCGGTCATACGGCGCTCCCTCGCAAGTATCCGGCAGGCGCCCGGCAACTGCTGCGCCGCGCGACACGTTCGCACCCATCCTAATGGTGTGCCCCGGAACCGGGCACCGGCGACCGGATCCCGCAGCCTGTTTCCACACGTGCCGCTGATCGCTCGCCGATCTCACCCAAGCGTCCGCCGCCCACCGGCACGGCGAGGACCCGGCTCGGACCGTGGGTCAGGAACGGACCCCGAGCCGCGCGAGGATGTCGGCGTCGACGGCTTCGAGTTCGTCGGCGATGGACTTGTGGGCGGTGCGGCGCTGACCGGCCGACATCGTCTCGGCGGTCTGCACCGCGATGTCCAGATTGTCGAGGCGTTTGGTCATCGCCGCGACGAAATCCGTGGAGTCGGAGCTGGTGTCCTGCGCGACGACCTTCTCCAGTGCCGTACGGGTGGTCGCGATTCGCGCGGACAGGGTCGCTCCGTGACCGCTGAACTGGCGCAACACCTCCGGTGAGACCCCCGCGCGGCTCGCCTGCAGTGTGGAAAGCTGTTCGCGTCCGGCGACCGCGGCCCGGTAGACGACGGGTGCGGCGATCGGTGCCACGAGCCGGGCGACGGTGAGGTAGCGCTTCACACTGGCCGGGCTGAGAGCCTTTGCGTCGGCGGCGGCCTGCGCCTCGACGGCGAACTTCTTCGCCTCGGCCTTGCTCACCTTCGTCTGGGACTTGGCGAGCTGCCTGGCGGTCTTGCGCTCGGCCTTCATCTCCTTCTGGAAGTACTTGTGCTCGTTCTTGCGCCGGGCTTTGTGTTCCTTGCGCCGCGACTTGGCGTCGAACTTGGCCTCCAGCTTGGCTTTCGCCTTGAGAGCCTTGGCCTCTGCCTTGCGCTGAGCACGAGTCGTACCGTCGGAGGAGAACAATCCCATCGAATGCCCTTTCGCTGCTGCCGAGAAGACCGCAGTCGACCCCCGGCCTGCTCTCGTTCCGCTCCCGGCGCCGGTGTCGACCGGCTCGCTCGATCGCGTCCGGCGCCGCACTTCATGGCCCCGCTCGCTTCGCTCCCGACGTCAGGCGCGCGTGATAACAAGTACAAGCATGACATGTGGTTGTATCCGACCACGTGTCCGTCCGTTCGAGCCCGGAAAGGGATGGCGTGGTCCCTGTCGTGTTGTCGCCGCGCGACCTCGCCGGTTGCGAGCACCGGGTCGCCCTCGACTTCGCGCACGACAGACGTCCCGCCGACGAACCCGATCCACCCGGAGTGCAGCGCCGCAAGGAGGCCGCGGCCGATCACCGAGCGGCGATCCGCGAGCTGCTCCGCGGGGTACACAGCGATCAGCCGGGCGCGTTCGTGGTCGTCGACGCCGATGCGAGCACCGCTGAGCGCGTCGCGGCCACGCTGCGTGCCTGCGACGCCGGGGCGTCGTGGATCTGGAACGCGACCCTGCCGACCGACCGGGAGCACGGGCGCCGTGGCCATTCCGAACTGCTGGTGCGGGTCGGGGACGGCTACACACCGGTCATCGTCGTCAATCACCGGGTCAGCCAGCCGGCGAAATCGACGCCGGAACCGGACGGGCGTGCGCCCAGCCTGGTGACCAGTCCGTTCTGGATGTGGGCACCGAGCCCCGACCCATATCGGACCGGCCGCCGAACCGACGGGACAACCTCCGGCTGGCTCATCTCACCGCCATGCTCGTGGAGATCGGCAGGGCGTCGTCGACCGACACGACAGAGTTGCGCGGCGGCGTGATCGGCGTGGACGCGGACTGCATCGTCGTCCTGGACACCGGGGCGATGCTCGAGGACTACTCGGCGATCCTCGAGCATCGGCTCGCGGTCGCGGGTGGGCAGGTCCCCACCGAGCCCCGCCGGATCAGCGAATGCCGTTCGTGCCCGTGGTGGGTGCGCTGCGGACCGGAGCTCGAGGAGAAGCGCGACGTCAGTCTCGTGGCGAGCGGCAACCAGGGTTCGGTCCTGATCAATGCCGGGATCACGACGATCGACGAACTGGCCGCACAGCGCGGGGCACCGGAGGGCTGGCCGGGAGGCGTCCGGTTCGGCGACGCGATCATCAACGCGATCGCCTGGCTCACCGGCACCGAGCTCGTCCGGCGCGTCGACTCGCCGCGGGTCCACCGCGCCGACATCGAGATCGACGTCGACATGGAGAGCTACGGCGAGCACGGGGCGTATCTGTGGGGGACACTGCGCACCGACACCACCGACTCGTCCGCGCCCGTCGAGTACCGCCCGTTCGTCACCTGGGACCCGCTGCCCACGCGCGACGAAGCGCGGTCGTTCGCCGAGTTCTGGGGATGGCTCATGGCCGAACGCGCCGCCGCCCGCGAGGCCGGGAAAACGTTCGCGGCCTACTGCTACTCCCAGCAGGCGGAGAACCGATGGCTGCTGGGGTCGGCCGACAGATTTGCCGGCGAGCCGGGCATCCCGGCGCGCGCCGAGGTCCAGGCCTTCATCGCATCGTCGGAATGGGTGGACATCTACGAGGCGGTCGGCGAGAACTTCATCTGCCCGCGGGGCAAGGGCTTGAAACGAGTGGCGCCGGTCGCGGGGTTCTCGTGGCGCGACGACGACGCGAGCGGCGAGGCGTCGATGGAGTGGTACCGGGCGGCTGTCGCGCTCGGGGGCGGGCGCCCCGACGACGGGCAGCGCCGGCGACTTCTCGAATACAACGAAGACGATGTCCGTGCCACAAAAGTGTTGCGCGAGTGGATGACCGACGGCGCGGCCGCGCAGGTGCCCCACGAGCGGGATCTGCTCGACCGGTTCCGGGCGAGCTGACGACCTCAGCCGAACCGCTGGGTCGAACGTCTCGTCGCCGCGTGTCAGGGACGCATCGAGCGCAACGAGTCGAGGAACGACCCGCTGCCGAGCAGGGCGACGGCGCCGAGCAGCAACAGTGCTCCCGGCGCCACGCCGAGGACGAACTTCCGCATCGATGTCAACGTCGAGTCCTCCGGCACACCGGGCGAGGCCTGCGGCGGATCGACCGGCGGACCCGCTGCACCCGAAACCGTCTGCGAGGTGTCGGTGCCGTCGGCTTCGACGTCGGTGTCGGGCTGGGGAGAACGACGATCGGTGTCCGGCCCGCTGCCGGAGCCGGAGTCCGGAATCGGCCTGGTCGAACCACCTCCACCAGGCGGGGCGACCGTCGGTACGTCGGCGACGGCCGGACCGGTGTTCGCGGGGGCGCCGGCCGGGTCGGACCCGCTCACATCGCCGTCGGACGCCGAGGGAGCGTCCTCCTCCCGGCGGGTGCCGGGGGACGGGTCGTCACCGTCGCCATCGCTCCCGGACGTGGTCTCGCGCCCGGACGTCGACGGATCCGGATCGTCGGTCGTGGTCGTGGTCGTGGTCGTGCTCGTGGTCTCGCTCGTCGTGTCCGACGTCCCCGGCATGGGCGACGATCCACAACCGCAGCCCGTGGGATGAGACGGTGCGGAGGACTCGTCCGTGGTCTCGGGATCGGTGCTCTCGGGGTCCGTGGATTCGGGTTCGGTCGTCTCGGGGTCGCTGGTGTCCGAGTCGTCGGTCGGCGAGCCCGCGGGTGTGTCGGTGTCGGTGTCGGTGTCGTCGACCTCGTCCGTGTCATCGGGATCGCTGTCGGCGTCACCCGCCCAGTCGGCGCCTGGCGCATCGGGGCCCGGTGGAGCTGTCGACGCCACCCCGGGCGCCACGACGATGAAGAGGATCGCGGCGAGAGCGATCAGAAGGACGGCGAGACCACGCGGCTTGGTACGGGCGCCCCGGTGGGTCGGGAGACGGTGGCTCATCGTTCGTCAGGCGTACAGTCGAGGGGGTGAAACATCGTCGCTGACACCATGCGGCGGATCGACGCGCACCGCGGGCCGAACCCGAATGTTCATCTGACGGATCCACGTCGGCAACCCATGACCCCCATGAATGTGAAGAACGCCACACTATCGATCGTTACACCATCTTCACAGGTGATACGCGCAGAGCGCGGCGGTCCGGTACTTTCTGATCGTACCGATCGTTGCAACGGCCGTGTACAGCGGGCTTTAATGCTTGCAAATTCAAATTTTGCGTTTCGGAGAAGATTGTCATGACTTCAGGAGGGGCGGAGAAGCCTATGGGCGACACCGGACGCACCGACTCCGATCGTTCGAGGACGACGGACGCGGATGCTCTCGACCCCGGGCTGTTCGCCCGGCGGCTCGAGGAACTGTTCCGGACGGTTCCTGGTCCGAACGGTAGGGCGTACAGCGCGAAGGCGATCGCGGCGCGATCGACCGAGCGGGGGTTCCGACTCGGCGAGTCGTATCTGAGCCAACTGCGATCGGGGAAGGCCAAGTCTCCCTCGTTCCGCACGGTGGAGGGCATCGCGGCCGCTTTCGGGGTCGACGTGCACTACTTTCTCGAGGATCGGGCCGCGCAGCGTACCCGCGACGAGATCGATCTGATGCGGTTGCAGGCCGACACGAACGTCCAGCTGGCGGCCTTCCGCCTGGCCGGGTTGTCGAGTGATTCGGTCACGGTGGTGAACGAGCTGATCAAGGTGCTGCGCGAGCAGCAGGGTCTGCCCAAGGATCCGCCGGACGTGATCGCGGCCGGTCTGAGCGACACCAAGCCGTCGGCCGATTCGCGGCTTCGCGTCGTCGGAGACCACAGCGACGACTGACCGCCGGTGAGGCGTTCGCGGAGCCATTCGTTCCGGACCGAGGGGTGTCGGCCCGGACAGGCCAGCGAAGTCGATCGCTGCGGGTGGATTCCGGCGTGGTGCGCGCTCGTGATTCGATGAGCTCATGCGTCGATCCGAGCGCGCATTGCGCGCGTTGTGCCGCGCCGAGCTGAAGGGGCTCGATCTCGATCTGCCCCTCGACGTGGCTCAACTCTGCGAACGGTACGGTGACCGTCGCGGTCGGCCCATCCGGTTGATCGAGCATGCACTGCCCGCGGGGGTTCCCAACGGCATCTGGCTGGCCGCGACCGACGCGGACTACTTCTTCCACCAGGCCCACACCTCACGCTTGCATCGCAACCAGATCGTCGTCCACGAGTTCGGCCATCTGATCGCCGGCCACCAGATCCTCGGTGAGGCCTCGGCGGCGGGGATCGCCGCCCTGACGCAGGACGAGTCGGCAGCCGCGCTCCGGCGCACGTGCTACTCCGACGACGCCGAGTGGGAAGCCGAGATGCTCGCCTCGTTGATTCTCGGCTGGGCCGAGGACGCCGGCACCGGCGTCGGGAGCACCGCGTCGCACGGCGAACTGCGTGGACTCCAGAAACTGTTGGGGGGTCATCGCGGATGGCTGTGACACGCCGGTCGGTTGCGGCACCGGGAAGAATGTGAGTCCCTGTTGGGCGTGATCACTGTCGCGGGCGGGGGCCCGACGGTCAATCTGCTGGCCTCCGGGGTGGACGTCGGGATCGGCGCGGTCAACGCCGTCGCCGCGGGCGTCTTCGCCCTCGCGTTCTGCTGGCGCCTCGATCAGATCCGCCGTGCGGGATGGGGGTTGCAGCCGCTGGCGATGATGATCGCCGTGGCGGCGCTGACCCTCGCGTTCGTCGTCGTCGACGACTCGGTCGCCGACGTGCTCAACGAGGTCGGTTTCACCGGCCTGTCGAGGGTGGCGTTCTACGCGCTCCTCGCGATCGGGGTCGCGGCGCTCGTGGTGGTGTTCTTCTTTCCCGGGAAGGTCACGCGCGAACGCCGGGCCGGATGGGAGGCGTTGCCCCTCGTCGTGGCACTCGTCGGACTGCAGGTGACAATGCTGGTCATCCCGGTCGAGATCCGGACCGCGACCATCGACGAGTGGACCGTCCAGAACTGGGGTTTCGCGCTGTTCATGCTGATCGCCAGCGGTTACCTCGCCTACGGCTTCGTCGCCTGCGTCAACAGCGTCCGAAAGTTTTATGCGACGGCGGACGGCTATCTCCGTGTGTCCCTTGGTCTTCTGATGACGGGTCTGACGTGTCTCGCGGTCGGCGCCGTCTGTCAGATCGTGTTCGTGATCGTGTCCGCGACGAACGTCGTCCGGTCGCCGTGGCTCCTGACGACGAATCGGGCCGTCGCCATCGTCGGCGTCGTCACGTTCCTGATCGGAATCAGTTATCCGATGGTCTACGCGCGGGTTCAGTCGGTCGCCGCCAACCGACGTCGTCGACGCCTCGACGCCGAACTCGTGCCCCTGTGGCGACTGGTGACCGACGCGGTCCCCGGAGTGGTGCTACCGGATGCCGGCCGGCTGACGCCGACCACCCGATTGCATCGGCGCGTCGTCGAGACCCGAGACGCGTTGACGCAGTTGAGTCCTCGGGTCCCGGCGGTGTTCGGGTATGCCGAACCCGAGGTGCAGGCGAGGCTGTTGCGGGCCGCCGTGGCCGGACACGATCCGCGAGAGGGTCACGGCGGTGCCGTCCGAGATCTGGCGCCGGCGGATGGCGAGGGTCTCGAAGCTGATGCCGTGCCGTTGATCAAACTGGCCCGGGCGCTCGACGCCGTGCAGTTGGTCGAGGAGCCGGCCGACCGGTGACGCGCCGGCCGGCCCTCGAACACGCGAAGTCGCCTCAGGTGAATCCAACGAGTCGGTCGGACTAGCGCGGCGCCATCCGGATCGCGCCGTCCATGCGGATGGTCTCTCCGTTGAGGTAGTTGTGCGCGACGATGAACTCCGCCAGTTGCGCGTACTCGTCGGGCTCGCCGAGACGTTGCGGAAACGGGATGCCCTCGGCGAGGGTCTTCTGGAACTCGGGGGTGACACCAGCCAGCATCGGCGTGCTGATGGTGCCGGGGGCGATGGTGCACACGCGCACGCCGACGCGTGCGAGGTCGCGGGCTGCCGAGATGGTCATCGCGTGCACACCACCCTTCGACGCCGCGTAGGCGATCTGTCCGATCTGGCCTTCGAACGCGGCCACCGATGCGGTGTTGATGATGACGCCGCGCTGACCGTCGCCGTCGATGGTGGACTCTTCCTGCATGCGGTTGGCGGCCAGTCGCATGACGTTGAAGGTGCCGACCAGGTTGATGTCGATGACCTTGCGGAAGAGGTCGAGCTCGTGCGGGCCCTTCTTGCCGAGTATCCGTGCGGCCCAGCCGACGCCGGCGCAGTTGACCGCGACACGCAGCGGTGCCCCGGACTCGGCGATGGTGTCGATGACGGCCTGGACCTGGGTCTCGTCGGTGACGTCGGCCGCGACCAGCGTGACTCCTTCGGTGGGCGCGGCCTTGTCGATCGAGGCCTGCAGGTCGAGGCCGAAGACCTGGGCGCCGGCTGCGGCGAAACGCCGTGCGGTGGCCGCACCGAGGCCGGAGGCCCCGCCGGTGACCAGTACGGAAGCGCCTGAAACGTCCATGTGTGAGGTGATCCTTTCGCGGTACCCGACCCGTTCTCCTGCCGGCCGCGCCGCCGTCGTCGGCGACGCCGCTCCGGCTCGTGCTGCAGTTTCACGATAGTCAGACGGCTCGCACCAACCGCAAAAGACCCCCTGGACTACCGAACGAGCGCTCGGACGCCCTCGTCGGAACGGAGGCGGTTCTCCCGGCGGATCAGCACGATGCCGATCCCGGTGATGATCACGACTGCACTGAGCGTGCCCGCGATCACAGGTACCGACGCACCGATCAGACCGTCGGTGATGAGCCAGGCCGCGAAGGCGAAGAAGAGAACTGCCGCGCCGATTGCGATGACGCGCTCGGGAAGGTGGCGGCCGAGCAGGACACCCACGCCGATGGCGAGTGCGTCGGCGGCGACCATGCCGAGCGTGGACCCGATCCAGACCCCGAGCCAGTCGTTGTCGGTGGCCAACGTGATGGTCGCGAGCATGGTCTTGTCGCCCAGTTCGGCGAGGAAGAACGCCGACATGACGGCGAAGAACACCGAGGCGCCGACGCGGGTCGCCCGACTGGACTCCTCGTCGTCGAGCCGGTCTCCGCGCAGCGTCCAGAGGCCGAAGACGAGCATCGCCAGGCCGGCGAGGATCGTCAGAAGCGTGGTGGGTATCGACAGACCGAGGAAGTGGCCGAAGAACACCGAGACCGCGTGCACCGCGGTGGTGGCCACAGTGATCGCGAGGAGGATGACCCACCAGCGGTAGCGCAGGGCGTAGGTCATCGCCATCAGCTGTGACTTGTCACCGAGTTCGGCCACGAAGATCACGCCGAAGCTGAGGAGCAGGGCGGCAATCACGGACGCCAGGTTAGTCAGCGCTAACTCGGGGACGCAACTCGTCGAAGACCCGTATTTCCGCAGGTAGGCCATCAAAAACAGATGTTCGGGGACCCGTATCCACGGGGTCGGTGACCCGTCGTGCGGCCTTCGGGCGGCCGCCCCGCCCTACGCTGCGAGAAGCATGGCCAGCACGGCGGTGTCGGGGTCGGCGTTGGGGTCGATACCCACCTGATTGCGGAGGTTGACCACCGTGCCGTCGGCCTCCGCCTCGGCCCATCCCGCCCGGTGTTCGAGCCCGAGTTCGGGGAGTCCGGGCAGCAGCACGCAGCCGGAGGCGACCTGCGAACACTCGGGCAGGGACGGGCGCGTCTGCGACGGGGGATGCAGCATGACCAGCGCCGGCGGATTGTTCAGGAAGCGGCCCGCCTCGACGAAGCTGTCGTCGACGACATTGCCGATCGCGACCATCATCCCGACGGTGTCCGCCTCACCCTGCTCCGGACGCTGCTCGACCACGCCGAAGATCGTCGTCGTGGGCAGGAAACCCGGCCGGCAGGCGATCCGGACCGAGGCCACAAGCGTCTGCGTCCACTCGAGCGTCGACTCCGGCCAGCGGCCCGAGATGAGAATGCCGTTCAGCGTGCCCTCGTGCTGGAACGGTGTGAGGCCGATCGGAATCGATTGCATCATGTCCTCCTCCGACCCGGGCACGACCTCGGGTGATCCACGGACTGGGGACCGACGGCCGACCCTGGTGAGAAGACCATCCACCGGTGGCGAGGCGCCGACAACTCGAATCACCGTGTTGTGATGGATCTTTAACATGCGAACGAACGACAGCGGCGGTCGCGGAGCACTGTCCCCGCCGGTGGGGGCGACGGCACCAGGCACACTGGACCGGTGAAGAACTCGCCCCCGCTGCGACCCATGGAGTTCGCGTCCGTCGCGATCTTCGGCGGACTGACCGTCGCGGCGGTGGTCATCGCGTCGGTCATCCCGCTGGCCCAGGCCGCCGGACTGCTCGCCCCGGTGCCGCTCGCACTCATCGCGGCGCGTACGCGGCCGCGGGCCCTGGTCACCGCCACGGTCGCCACCACCGCGGTGGCGTTCGCGATGGCGGGCACCGGCGCGATGGCAACCGTCCTCGGATCCGCGCTGGTCGGCGGCCTGGTCGGCGACATCAAGCGCCGGGGCCGGGGGATCGGTGTGCTCGGGGTCGCCACGCTGGTCGCCTCGCCGGTGCTCGGTGGGATCTCCGTGCTGATCCTCCTGATCCTGGTGCCGCTACGTGAACTGACGATCGAGGCGATGACCAACTCCATCCACGGCGTCGCGAAGTGGCTGCACGGATGGGGCCCGACCGGCGGCGTCGCCGATGGGCTCGACGCCATGAGCCGGAGCATCGCCGACGACTGGTGGGTGTGGGTCTGGGTGTCGGGAACCCTCGGCACCGCGATCTCGCTGCTCGTCGCGTGGTGGATCCTCGGTTCCGTGATCAGTCGGCTGCGGGACGTGCCGAGCGAGGACACTCTCGATGCCGTCCCGTCGGGGTTCGCCCCGGCCGCGGTGGTCGCCGCGGCCAACGATTCGGGCATCGCGCCGCTTCCGCTGGTCTTCGAACGCGTCGGGTTCGCGTATGCACCGGAGGCGCGCCCGGTGCTGCACGACATCGACCTGCGGATCGATCCCGGTGAGTTCGTCGCCGTCGTCGGCGCCAACGGTTCCGGGAAGTCGACGCTGGCGAAGATCCTGGCCGGGCGCGACCCGTCCACCGGTGTGGTCCACCGGCCGGGCCTGCCCGGTCTGGGCGCGCACGGCGGGACCGCGCTCGTCCTGCAGCGTCCAGAGATACAGATGCTGGGTTCCCGCGTTGCCGACGACGTCGTCTGGGGTCTGCCGCCCGGCGTCGACGTCGATGTCGAAGCACTGCTCGACGAGGTCGGTCTCGCCGGACTCGGTGACCGGGAGACCACGGACCTGTCCGGCGGTCAGCAACAGCGGCTGGCGATCGCCGCGGCGCTCGCCCGGGATCCGCAGCTCCTCATCGCCGACGAGGTGACGTCGATGGTCGACCCGGAAGGCCGGGGACAATTGCTGGCGCTGCTGGCGGGCCTCCCGGCACGCCGGGGGATCGCCGTCGTCCTGGTGACGCACCGCGGCAGCGAGGCGGCGGCGGCCGATCGGGTGATCCACCTGGCCGGGGGACGCCTCGTGCCGCACGCGCCCGACTGGATGCCGGGTCCCGACGCCGACCTGGGCGCGCCGAACCCGCGCCCGTCGCCCCCGCCCGCACCGACCTCGCGGATCGGCGGGCCACTCCTCGTGCTCGACCAGGTGGGTTATGCGCACCTGCCGGGCTCACCGTGGGAGGTCGTTGCCCTGCAGGACATCTCGCTGACGGTCTACCGCGGCGAGGGACTCCTCGTAGTCGGCGGCAACGGATCGGGCAAGACGACCCTCGCGTGGATCATGGCCGGCCTGCTCCCGCCCGGGACCGGTACCTGCCGTCTGCTGGACATCCACGAGAAGATCACTCCCGGAGCGGGTTTCGACGCCGGAACGCCGATGACGGAGCGGGTCGGCGCGGTCGGACTCGGATTCCAGCACGCGCGTCTGCAACTGCAGAAGGTCACCGTCGCCGACGAGATCATGGCGGCCGGTGGTGAGAAGGTGGGCACCGCCGAGGTCGCCCGGGTCCTCGAACTCGTCGGGTTGCCGCGCCGGATGGCGGTCACCAAGGTCGACGCGCTGTCGGGCGGACAGATGCGACGCGTCGTGCTGGCCGGTCTCATCGCGCGCCATCCCGACCTGCTGGTCCTGGACGAGCCGCTGGCCGGTCTCGATCCGCCGGCACGCGAGGAGATCGTCGCACTGCTGGCCCGGCTCCGCGCCGACGGGATGACCATCGTGATCATCTCGCACGACTTCGAGTCGTTGGAGTCGGTGTGCACCCGGCGGGTCCGACTGGTCGACGGGCGTCTCCTGCCCGATTCGCAGCAGATGATCGACCAGGCTCACGGCTGGGACGGAGGAACCCGATGACGATGCGTACCGTCCCGCTGCGGCAGGTGCCCGGCGACTCGTTCGTGCACCGGCTGTGGGCGGGGACCAAACTCGTGATCGTGCTGATCCTCGGGATCATGACCTGGGTGCTGCCGTCGTGGCCGGCGCTGGGCATGGTCGCCGCGGTGGTGGTGATCACCGCCCTCGTCGCGGGAATCCCGTTGGGCGCCATACCTCGTCCGCCGTGGTGGTTCTGGGGTCTGATCGGCATCGGCGTCGCGTTCAACGTGTCGTTCGCCGGCATCCCCGGCGCCCTGGTCTTCCTGCGCGCGATCACCCTGGCACTCGTCCTCGTCGCCAGTTCGATCCTCGTCATCTGGACCACCCCCATGGCCGACGTGGCGCCGGCGCTGGCGCGGCTGATGCGCCCGCTGCGGTGGCTCCGGCTGCCCGTCGACGAGTGGGCGGTCGCGATCGCGTTGTGCCTCAGGGTCTTCCGCTGCTCATCGAGGAGTTGCGCATGCTGCGTGCGGCGCATCGCCTCCGGCCGACGGCCAAGGGCCGCAGCGACCATCCGTCGGCGGAGATGGGGATCATGGATCTGATCACCGCGGCGATGTCGTCGGCGCTCCGACGCAGCGCCGAGATGTCCGAGGCGATCACCGCCCGTGGCGGCACCGGCCGCCTGACCGCCCATCAGGCCGGCCCCGGGCGCGCAGATGTGGTGGCGCTCATCGTGATCGGCCTGGCCTGCGCGGTTGCCATCACGGTCACGCTCGTCCTGTGATCGGGAGTGGGCGTCAGCGTCCCTCGTTCACGCGCCCCGCTCCCTGAGGAGTGAGGAGCGATAGCGACGAGAGGGTCCTATAGCTTGTCAAGTGCTCCGAGGTCAGTGGTGAGGTCGCGGAACACTTCGCGGGCGATGTAGCGCTTGAGGCAGCGGAGGATGTCTTTCTTCGTTTTGTGTTCGGCGGAACGTCGCTCGACGTAGGCGCGGGTGGGGGCGTGGGATTTCATGCGTCCGACCGCGATCATGTGCAGAGCACTGTTGGCTTGCCGGTCCCCGCCCCGGTTGAGTCGGTGACGGCTGGTTTTGCCTGAGGATGCCGGTAACGGGGCGGCGCCGACGAGTTTGGCGAACCGTGCCTCGGTGCCCATCCGCTCGACGTTGTCACCGGCGGTGATCACCAGGCGGGCGGCGGTGATCGGCCCGATCTGCGGGCGCGAGAGCAGGGTGGGTACCAGCTTGCTCAGCAGTCGTGTGAGTTCGCGGGCCAAAGACCGGGCTTGTTGTTGGGCGAGTCGGTGTCGGTCGAGCAGCGACCGCGCAGCGCGCACGAACGCCGCGGCCGGCCCGGACAGATCAGCTTTCTCGGCTGGTACCGGCAAGTCTTTGATGAATGCTGCCCGCTTGGCGATGGTGCGGGCCTGGCGCGCTTGATCGGCGTACTCGGCTGGTGCGGTGGTACACAGGTCACGGATCTGGTTACCGATGCGGGTGGCTTCCTCGACGGCCGAAGCCCTTGCCACGGTGAGCATCCGAACAGATTCGACCGCGCCGCGGGTGTCTTTGGCCACCGCGGTCGCGCGGCCGGTGATGACTGCCATCGCTGCGGCGTAGGCATCGAGTTGATCGGTCTTACCGTGGGCGTAGCGGCGCGGCAGATCGGGGGTGTTGACCTCGATCACTCGCACCCCTTCGGCGGTGAGCATCCGGGTCAACCCGGCCCCGTAGGAGGCGCTCGATTCCACTGCGGCATCCTCGACGCGGCCGAAGCCACACGCCCACTGCCACAACTGGGTGTAGCCGGCGGTGGTGGTCGGGAACTCGCGATCGGCCAGCGGGCGGCCGTCGATGGCGACGATCGCGGCGTGGTGGGTCTGTTGATGGGTGTCGACTCCGAGTACGACCACTTGCGTGGTCACTGCTGTCTCAGCCATTCTGGCGGTGTCTCCTTCACTGCGGTGGTGGATGACCTCACCGGGGCGGGTGGACAGGACAGTGAAGAGTCACGGCCTACCAGCCAGACAGGGTCCTAATCAGGTCACACCCGCCCCGGTCCTCACAGGTCACTTGGTGCAGGTGATCGACCGGAGTTCCGGGCCGACACATCTCGCCCATGACAGCACCGTCAGCCACGAAGTAAGTCAGACCCAAACCCGGTCAACCACCCACACCCATTCTCACTGCCACGAAGGGCTGGCGAGGCACGTCACTGGGCCCTTCGTGGCTCGCTTCGCTCGCACCTCAGGGAGCAAGCGTTCAGCTTCGGGCGCTCCTCAGCTCACGGAGCAAGGGTTCAGCTTCGGGCGCTCCTCGGCTCAGTGAGCAAGGGTTCGGCTCCGAGCGCTCCTCAGGGGGCAATGGGGGTCGCTTCGCGTCGCGCAAAACAAACGGCGCCGGTCACCCGAAGGTGACCGGCGCTGTTGAGGTTCGGCGAACCGGGATCAGGCCGGGACGACCAGGCCGCTGCCCTGGCTCTTCGCGCGGGCGAGACGCTCGTTGGCGTCGGCCCAGTTCACGACGTTCCACCACGCCTTGACGTAGTCGGGCTTGACGTTCTGGTAGTCGAGGTAGAAGGCGTGCTCCCACATGTCCAGCATGACGACCGGGATGATGGCGGCGGGGATGTTGCCGCTCTGGTCGGTCAGCTGCAGGATGACGAGCTTGCCGCCGATGGTGTCGTAACCCAGGATCGCCCAGCCCGAACCCTGCAGGGTGGTGGCGGCGGCGGTGAAGTGGGCCTTGAACTTGTCGAAGCCACCGAACTGTTCGGTGAGGGCGGCCGCGAGGTCGCCGTCGGGCTCGCCACCG
Source organism: Gordonia sp. SMJS1 (assembly GCF_029866425.1). Lineage (NCBI taxonomy): Bacteria > Bacillati > Actinomycetota > Actinomycetes > Mycobacteriales > Gordoniaceae > Gordonia > Gordonia sp. SMJS1. The sequence goes on from NZ_CP123381.1 coordinate 232,178, forward strand.
CCGTTGGGCGACAGGTTCTTCCAGAAGATGGAGTGGTTGGTGTGACCGCCCAGGTGGAACGACAGGGTGGCGGAGAGTCCGTAGACCTTGCCGGCGATGCTGTCGTCGTCGCGGGCCGCGGCCAGCTTCTCCAGGGTGTCGTTGGCGCCCTTGACGTAGGTGGCGTGGTGCTTGCTGTGATGGAGCTCCATGATCCTGCCGGAGATGTGCGGTTCCAGTGCCGCGTAGTCGTAATCGAGATCCGGCAAGGTGTATTCAGCCACGATGTTCCTCTCTGAGGTGCTACTCGTTTCCCTGTCCACGCATGGCCCCGACGACTCGGCCGGGCGCCACGCGAATGCTTCCAGCCTTCCCCAGAGCATGGGTGATTGCAACAATCCCGCGCCAAGAAACATCAAGTGCGGTTGAGATGTCAACGACGCGAGAGTGCGTCGGCTGAGAGCTGACCAGGCCGCATCGAGTCGGCTGGGTTCAGATGAGGACGAGCAGGATGAAGACCGCGATGAGCGCGAGAATGGTCAGGGCGCTTGTGCGGCAACTCCTCGCGACGTCGTAGTTGGCGCGTGGAGCGGTCCGACCGAGCCCGGGGGCGCGTCGGAGATCTCCGGTCGCGTGCGTCGCCATCGTCGCCTCTCGTCCCTGGAACGGCTGCACATCCCTGCCGGCGGACGGCCCGCGATGGCGTTCAAGTGATCGGTATCACAGTGCCACGGATGTGACCGCCATCATAAACAGACTCGAACGGTCAGCTCAACTCGTCGTCGCCGGGCCGTACCCCACCGCGCGTAGACTTGGCGCATGTCATGGCTCGACCAGCTCTTCGCCGCCGGTTCACGCAAACAGGATCTCGTCGCCGCCGACGCTGCACTGCCCGGCCGCTCGTCCGAGATCACGGTCCCGGGCGAGCACCTCGTTCTCGGAACGCCCATGCGCGGTCGGGCCGAGTCCGACGGCTCCCACGTACACGGCATCGGACGCTTCGACGACGGCCTCCACGCGATCGTCCTGGCCGGTGGCTGCTTCTGGGGGATCGAGGAGATCTTCTGGCAGGTCCCCGGTGTGTACACGACCGCGGTCGGATACGCGGGCGGGTACACGCCGAATCCGACCTACGAGGAGACCTGCACCGCGCGGACCGGTCACACCGAGTCGGCGCTGGTGGTCTTCGATCCGGCCGTCGTCGATCTCGAAGGCCTGCTGAAGGTCTTCTGGGAGTCGCATGACCCGACGCAGGAGATGCGTCAGGGCAACGACATCGGCACCCAGTACCGGTCAGCCGTGTACGCCCTGACCGACGCGGACCTTGACGTCGTCCGCAGCACCGCCGCAACCTTCCAGACCGCACTCGACGCTGCGGGCGAGGGTGCGATCGCCACCGAGATCAAGCCGCTGGCGCAGGCGGGCGACGGACGGTTCTACTACGCCGAGGACTACCACCAGCAGTATCTGGCGAAGAACCCGCATGGATACCGCTGCCATGCCGCGACCGGTGTCGCCTACCCCGCCTGACGTCGCGGTGCGCGGTCGTACCCATCGGTCGCAGACCCGACGAGACACGCGGTGACCGAACGGATCTCGCTGCGGCAGTGGAATCGCACCCTGCTGCAGCGCCAGCACCTGCTCACCCGCGTCGCGGAGGACGCCATCGAGGTCCTGGACCGCTGCGTCGGACTGCAGTCCCAGGACCCGCGGGCGGCGTTCTTCGGATTGTGGTCGCGGATCGCGGATTTCGATCCCCTCGAGCTGGACGATCTGTTGACCGACCGCGAGGTCGTGCGCATGACGCTGCTGCGCGCGACGATCTTCCTGATCGACGCCGAGGACGCACGCTGGATTCGTCCACTCGCCGAGCCCGCGCTGCGGCGTGGACTCACCGACATCCACGCCCAGCGACTGGTGGACGCCGACCCGACGCACGTCGTGCGGTCCGCCGCCGAGATTCTCGCGGGTCGCGAACTCGCCGTCGCCGACCTCGGGAGCGAACTGGTTGCCCGCCATCCGGCGGAAGATGCGTCGACCCTGACCGCCATCGCACGGTGCGGGCTGCCACTGGTCCAGGTCCCCCCTCGTGGTTTGTGGCGCGGGCGGGGCGCTCCGACCTACCGTCTGTTTGACGAGTGGGCCGGCCCGGGCGAGCCGGCCGTCGTCGACGACGAAGCCCGTGCCGATCTCGTCCGGATGTATCTGCGCGGGTTCGGCCCGGCCACCGTGAAGGCCATCCAGACGTGGTCCGGGCTCACCCGGTTGCGACCCCTCGTCGAAAAGCTGGAGGCGGACTGGGAGCTCGTCCGGCTCGACGGTCCGAACGGCGAGGTTCTCTACGACCTCGACGGTCTCGCCCTCGCCGACCCGGATGCGCCGGCGCCGGCGCGGCTGATCACCCCCTTCGACCACGTGATCGGCGCCCAGGCCGACCGAATCCGGGTCGCCGACCCGGAGATGTACCGGCGCACCGTGACTCCCAATGGCCGGTCGCCCGGATTCGTGTTCCTCGACGGATTCCTCGCGGGGACATGGTCTCTCGATGCCGAGGACGTTCCGGCGGTCGAGTACCTGCGTCCGGTGACCGCCGCCGAACGGCGCGAGGTCGACGCCGAGGTCGATCGGCTCCGTGAATCCCTGGTCGATACCTGAAGCTCGTCGCGACGGGGCCCGGCAGATGCCGCACATCGTGGCGCCGAGCGCAACGACACACTACGTCTGCGGACCGGATCGAAGGAGCCCGCGACTCAATCGCCGGTGCGCGGGTTCCGCGAGGTGATGCAGTAGCGGCGACCGACCGGATCCGCCATCGTCGTCCAGTGCGGGAAGTGCTCGATCGCGCGGGCGCCCCAGTCCTCGTGTCGTGCGACCTCGTCGGGGACGGAATTCGTGGCGATGTCGAGGTGCGCGGTTGCCACATCGCTGTCCGGCGACTCATTCTGCTTGCGCTGCAACAGGATTCCGAGGGTCACCGCGGGGTCGCGGCGAAGCGCGACCAGCTCGGGCCGACCCCGGGGCTTCGTGGGCCAGCCGGTGAACCCGGTCCAGAAGTCGACCTCGGCGTCGAACATGCCAGGGGGGATGTCGATGCACAGCTGGTCGATGATGCTGATGGCGTCGCCGGGCCAACGGATGGGTCGCGACCGCTTCGATTCGCCTTCCCACGGCACGAGGCAGAACACGAAACCGGCGGGTGACCGGAGGGTGAGGTGAGTCCCGGCGTCGACGACGAGGGTCGCACCGAGTGCCTGTGCCTCGGCGGTGGCGGCGTGCGGGTCGTCGGTGTGGATGTCGAGGTGCACTCCGCCCGGTCCGTCGTCGATGCGCTGGACTCGCAGATGCGGGTCGCCGTAGAAGGGCTCCAGCGAGGCGAACTCGCGGTGCTCACCCCGCGGCGGGGAGACCGTGCTGCCCGAGATCGCGCGCCAGAAGGTCACCTCGCTGCCGAACACCTCGGCGGGGAAGTCGAGGAATGCGCTGAGCCACCGCACCTGCACCCGGCAGATTCTACGGTGCGTCCCACGTCGCGGACTGTCGCGGCGCGTGGGAAAACAGCAGGCGGGTCGCCGTCGTTACACTCGGACAGATGACTGCAGGACCGCTGGGGGCGGTGGGGAAGAAATTCTCGAAGGCGCGGACCGAGCAGGTCGCCGTCGTCCGTCTCGACGGCCCGATCGGGATCGCGGGGATGGGCAAGCACGGCGTCAACACCGAGTCCGTCGAGCCGGTTCTGAAGAAGGCGTTCGCCACGGAGCGGTTGCGGGCCGTCGTGGTCGTCATCAACTCGCCCGGTGGCTCGCCTGCGCAGTCGGAGTACATCGCCGAACGCATCCGCCAGCTGTCGGCGGAGAAGGGCGTGCCGGTCCTCGCGTTCTGTGAGGACGTCGCGGCCTCCGGTGGCTACTGGATCGCCTGCGCGGCCGACGAGATCTTCGCCGCCCACACCTCCATCGTCGGCTCGATCGGGGTCGTGTCGTCGGGCTTCGGTTTCTCGGCCGTGCTCGACCGCTTCGGTGTACAGCGCAGGCTGTACACGACCGGTGAGAACAAGGCGCGACTCGACACCTTCTCGCCCGAACAGCCCGAGGACGTCGAATGGCTGAAGGAATTGCAGGGCCAGCTGCACGAGGCGTTCATCGCGTGGGTCCGGCAGCGCCGCGGGAAAAAGCTGACCGCTTCCGACGCGGAACTCTTCAACGGCGACGTGTGGATCGGTCACCGCGCCGCGGAACTCGGGGTCGTCGACGGGATCGGCGTGATGCGCTCGGTCGTCGCCGAGCGGTACCCCGACGCGGAGATCACCGTCGTGGAGACGCCGAAGCCGCTGCTCATGAGACTCGTGGGAAGCCAGACATCGGTTGCCGGATTTGCGGAGAGCGTGACGACCGGCGTTCTGGCGGCATTCGACCGCGCCCCGTCGTTGCGGCTGTCGCTGCTCCACCGGGACTGAAAGGCCCGATCACAGCCCGTTCACATGGTTTTGCTTGTGAATTGTCCCCACGTTATCCACAGGTGCTGTTCATCGAAGGAAGAGTTCACGACGTTCCGGCGTGTGCACTTTCGTGAATTTCCTACGCGCACATTCGGCTAAACGAGTGATCGCGGTCACAAGTCGCGGGCCGGTGGCCAGCGTTTTTCCACAATTCCACAGTCTCATCCCCAAGTAGACGGTCAGTGCGCGAACGAGGGACAAATGTCCAGGACGTACATGTGGATAAATTTATGTAGGTCTACATAGCGCCTTGCTCCACACCCGTCTCGGTGATGACAGCGGGGCGCGCGGGCAGTGGTCCGGTCGAGCTGCCGCCGCGCCCGGCCGTCTCTGTGCCACCATGGAAAACGTGAGCATGGGCGACATCACTCAGGTGCCGGTGACCGACCTTCCGGACGACTTCACCGGGCAGACCGACGCGGTGATGCTCGACGTCCGTGAGGACGACGAATGGGCGTCCGGTCACATCCGGGGCGCCGTGCACATCCCGCTGGCCGAGGTGCCCGGCCGCCTTGCCGAACTCGACCCCGATCACGATCTGTACGTGGTCTGCCACTCCAGCGGCCGATCGATGCGCGTGCTGCAGTACCTCGCCCAGGTCGGTTACGACGGGATCTGCGTCCGCGGCGGCATGCTCGCCTGGCAGGAACACGGCAAGCCCGTCGAGATCGGTGATACGCGACCCGAGGGCGACGCCGGCCGATGATCGACCTGTGCCCGCGGTGTCGAATCCAGGCACCGCACCGTCCCGGCCGTGAACACTGCCCCCGATGCGGCGGACCGCTCAGCGTCGTCGAGGATGCCGCGCGGGCGCTGGCCGCCCGGCAGACGCCGGCACGATCGTCGGCGCCCGGCGCGGTTCGCCCTTCGCACGTACCGTCTCGTCCCGGCCCGGCCCCGGTGTCCGCCGGACGTCTCTACCGCAGTCGCAACGTCCGGTGGGTGGCCCGCCGCCCACCCGAGGCGATTCCTGCCCGCCGCGGCCCCTCGGGTCGACGTGGCCCCCGACTAATTCCCCGGTACGTCTACATACCCACCTGGGGTCTCCACGACGAACCGGCGGAGGTCGACACCGCGCACCAGAAACTCGAGAGTTCGCGTGTCCGACTGCAGTTCGCCCTGAACGTGGCGGGCTCTGCGCTGGCCGCGTCCGCACTGGTCCATCTCGTGCGCTACCTCCTGCTGGTCGTCAACCGTGACCGTCCGCTGCCCGAATTCCTCATCGTCGCGTCCGACTGGCTGACCGTCTTCGTCGGTGTCGTCGCATTCCTCGGATTCGTCCTGGCGACGCTGGCTTTCATGCGCTGGGTCCTGGAGTTGCGCGCGGACACCTACGCCGCGGCCGGTCTCGTCGACCCGCGCCGGCCCGGTTGGGTCGCCGCGCTCGCCGGCCTGCCGCTGGTCAACCTCATCGGTGCGCCGCTGGTGGTGCAGGAGGTCGCCGTGCATCGGGTCGGCCAGGACCCCGCGCTCGATGCCGACCTCGTCGGCCGACGACTCCGCAAGTTGTGGGTCGCCTGGGTGGTGGTGAATGCGGCGGCCGGTGCGGCGATCATCGCCCGGCTCGTCGCGTGGCGCTCGGACTCGCTGCAGACCGGGGCGAACGCGATGGTGATGGTCATCGTCAGCGCAGCGGTCTCGGCTGCCTTCGCCTTCTGGATGGCACGCCGGGTGCGGACACTGTTCGACGCCGCCGCGGCGGCCCCGGTCCCGACGAGACGGTGGGTGGCGGTCGGATGAACTCAGGGGTGAACGTGGGCGCGGCCGAGAAGGTCTCCCGATCGGGCAAGCCGGCGGTGGTGGCGCACCGCGGGGCGTCGGGCGACTGTCCGGAACACACCCTGGCCGCCTACGAGCTGGCTCTCGCACAGGGTGCGGACGGCCTCGAGTGCGATGTCCGGTTGACCGCCGACCACGAACTCGTGTGCGTGCACGACCGGACCGTCGACCGGACGTCCGACGGCTCGGGGATCGTCAGCGAGATGACGCTCGCCGAACTGCGCGAGCTCGACTTCGGGAGCTGGCATGCGGCTGGTGGACCCGCGTCGATCCTGACGCTGCGGGAGCTGCTCACGCTGACCCTGGACTGGCGCCGACCCGTCCGCCTGTTCATCGAGACCAAGCATCCGGTGCGGTTCGGCAGTCTCGTCGAGCAGAAGCTCCTCGAGATGCTGCACGAGTTCGGGGTGGCGACGCCGCCGTCGGCCGATCACAGCCGCGCCGTGGTCATCTCGTTCTCGTCGGCCGGGGTCTGGCGGATCCGACGCCACGCCCCGATGCTGCCGACGATCCTCCTCGGTGACACCGCCCGGGTCCTGGGTGGGGGCGCCGCGACCGCCGTCGGGGCGACCGGCATCGGGCCGTCGGTGATGACCCTGCGGCAGTACCCGGACCTGGTCGATCGCGCCGCCGCAGCCGGTCGGGTCACCTACTGCTGGACCGTCGACGAGCAGGTCGACGTCCAGCTGTGTGCCGATCTCGGTGTGCGATGGCTGGCCACCAACCACCCGGCGAAGGTGCGCGACTGGCTGGTCACCGTCGACTGAGCTGCCGCCCGCACGACCTGTCGGGCGCCGCGGGCCGACGTGAGAGAGTGGACCGATGGGCAAGAAGAGCAAACGGGGTAGTGGACCACGTCCGGGAAGCAATCGCGCCGAGCGCGTCGCAGCACGTAAGGCACGCCAGGCCGCAGCTCTGGCGCCGCCGCCCCGGCCCTTCGCCGGGTTCGCGTCCGAATGCGATTTCGTCGCGCTGCGGACCTTCGTCGCCTCGGCGACTGCGCGGTTGGAGCTCACCGAGCCGGCCGGTTCCCGCAACGACGTCTCGATCGTGACGATCCTGCCGGGCGCGGTGCCTGCTCTCGCGCGCGACCTCGACGGTGCGACAGAGGGTTTCGTGGGTCTACAGACCGACCCCGATCGCTCGGCGCTGACCGTCGAACTCGCCGCGGCCATCGCGTGGGCCGCTCACGCCGACGCCGGCAGTGAGTTCGACCTCGAAGCTGCCGACGAGGCCCCCAGCCTCGACGAGGTCGTGAGAACCGACGCCACCCTGGACATCACGGTGCACCAGGACTTCGGCTGGTGGTTCGTGGAGGGCACCGAGGTCCCGGCGGAGATCACGGCCATGTTCGAGCGCGCCAACGACTCGGTGCTGCCGACCGCGCGGCTCGTGGTCGACAGCGGCGCCGGTGCGCCCTGGTGGGTCGATGCGGGCGAACGTGCGCACCTGCGCTGGATTCGACCCGAGCCGGAGGACGACCTGATGTCGGCGATGGCCCGGCTCCACGCGGCCGGTCATCTGACGATGGGTGAGGGTTCGCGGTTCGCCGGATCGTTCCGCACCCACGGATTGCTCGTCCCGGTCTTCGACCTCGACAACGAGATGCACCACGAAGAGTGGTACGCCGGTCTCAACGAGCTCGATCGCCGCCTCGGCGAAGCGCTCGCCGACACCTCGCCGCTGACGATCGAACAACGCAGCTCCCGCAACGGCATTCGCGGTCGCCAGGTCACGCTGCGCTGACCGGCGTGGTCCGTAACCGCGCTGTTTCTGCTCCCTGAGAGCCTTCTTCTGCTCCCTGAGGTGCGAGCGAAGCGAACCTTCTTCAGCTCCCTGAGGTGCGAGCGAAGCGAGCCACGAAGGGCGTGGTGACGTCCGTCGCCAGCCCTTCGTGGCTCGTCGCTTGCGCTCCTCGCACCTCAGGGAGCGAGGGTTATGTCGTTCTCTCGGATCTGGAGCGGGGGTTTCGCGGCTCTTTCGGATTGGGGCGGATGGAACTCCGTCAGATGTTCCCGCCGGCCGCGACCGGTGCGGTGGCGTCGGATGTCTTCTCGCCGTTGAACTCTCGCTCGACGAAGTTCTCCAGGTCGAAGAGGTTCCCGTTGCAGCGTTCGGCGATGGTCTGCAGGGTCGTCATGGTCGCGACCTCCTCGACCTGTTCCTTGAGGAACCACTGCACGAACTGCTCGCCGAGGTAGTCGCCGGTGTCGCGGGCCGACTTCGCCAGGTCGACGACCTGCTGGGTCACCGTCTTCTCCTGTGCGAGAGCGAGATCGATGGGCGCACGGTAGTCCTCGAACCGGTTGTTCGGTGCCGGGATGCCGGGGATCTCGACCTCCATGTCGCGGTCGAGGAAGTACTGCACGATCATCATCGCGTGATTGCGCTCTTCGACGGCCTGGCGGTAGAAGAGCTTTGCCAGCTGGGGCATGTCGTGGTTGTCGAAATAGGTGGCGACCGCGATGTACTGCTGCGAGGCGTAGAACTCGTTGCTGATCTGGTCGTGCAGCAGCTGATGGAACTTCGTGTGTTCGGACATGCGGCCCATCGTAGAGCCGAAAAATGGCTCTCACCAGCAAGTTCAGGCTAAGTAAGGCAAGTCTGGCCTGCGTTTGGCGACCCTTTCACGACGGCCCGCCGGTGTCGACGAGAAGCTCGTCGGGGACGGGCTGACCTGCGCGGAGGTAGCCGAAGAACTCCTCGGTCTGCTCGGTGACGGGCAACGCCAGTCCTTCGTCGGTGAAGGTGCCCTCGCCGGCCGGCGTCGTCGTCGTGATGGGGTCGCGCAGCGCGAACATGAGGGACGCGAGGTTCCAGATGTGATCTCGCTCGTCGACGGTGAGCGCGTCGATGGCGCCGCCGACGAACCCGAAGAGTCGGAACGGGTTGAGCAGGACCGACGGACTGGTCGCGCGAGACACGAGTGCGGCGAGGAACTTCCGCTGATTGACCACGCGCTCGAGGTCGGCGCGCGGGAATGCGCGGGTCCGGACCAGCCCGAGAGCCTGCCGACCGTCGAGACGATGACAGCCTTTCGCCAGGCGCAGACCGGCTTTGGGGTCGTTGAGCGGTTGGTCGAGACACATGTCGACGCCGCCGACCGAGTCGACGAGGGTGTCGAATCCGCCGAAGCCGATCTCGGCGTAGTGGTCGATGCGGATGCCGGTCAGGTTCTCGACGGTCTGCACGAGCAGCGCCGGACCGCCGATGCTGAACGAGGCGTTGATCTTCAGGCTGCCGTGGCCCGGCACCTCCACATACAGGTCGCGCGGGATGCTCACCACGATCGCCTTGCCGCCACCGGGTGGGTTGTGGACGAGCATGATCGTGTCGGTGCGGGAGCCGTCGGCGTCACCGGTGGCCAGCGCCCGGCGTTGTTCCTCGGTGAGATCGGATCGCGAGTCGGTGCCGACGATGAGCCAGTTGGTGCCGGGGGTGTCCGACGGGCGTCCGGCGTAGGCCGGCAGGGCGTCGATCCGGTCCAGTCTCGTGTCGTAGTAGAACAGCAGTCCCACACTGCCGAGGACGACGACGAGCAGCAGGATCATCAGGATCTTGCCCACCCGGACCGCGCGGCGCCCCGTGCGCCGGGGCCGGGGAGGACCGGCCGGCCGCGGGGGCGCGGGCGGACGTCCGACGGCCCGGTCGCGGTCGCGACGGTCGCCACGCGGCGGATGAGGTCCACGAGACCGATCGTCGGGGATCGGCTCCGGCTTCTGGGTGGGCGCATACCCGCCGGGAGCGGGCCGCGCCGACGGTGGCGGCCGATCGGCCGGGGACGGGTGCGGGGGCCGGCCGGTGGGACCGGGGCCCGGCGCCCGGCGCGGGTCGGGACCGCGTGCAGGGATCCGCGGCATGGCCTGCGGATGAGCGGACGGACCGACGGCACCGGGAGGCGGGCGGTGGCCTTGTCCGGGTGGCGGCCCCGGGCGCGGAGACGGGCCCGCTGGCCGCCCGGGCGGCATCGGCGGTCCGGGGCGACCTCGCCGGAGGATCGGCGGGTCCTGCTCGTTCATCCCAACCAATGTACGCATGGGCGGTGGCCACGGATGTCGGTCGGTTGGTTGCCGACGTGGGGTCGAACCGCCCACATGAGGTCTCGTTCCGGACCGAACGGGGTACAGGACACGCCATGACCGACAAACACGTCGCCGACGCGTCGCAGGACTCCGGGAACGATGACGCCCGGACCGACGGCGGGCACACCCCGCTGAATCGCGCCATCACCGGCAAACTCCTGTTCCTGTTCATCCTGGGCGACGTCCTCGGTGCGGGCATCTATGCCCTCGTCGGGGAGGTCGCCGGTGAGGTCGGGGGAGCGATCTGGGTGCCGTTGGCGCTCGCCCTCGCGCTGGCGATGCTGACCGCGGCGTCGTATGCGGAGCTCGTCACCAAGTACCCGCGGGCCGGCGGCGCGGCGGTGTTCGCGCGGCACGCCTACCGCCATCCGCTCATCTCGTTCCTGGTGGGATTCTGCATGCTGGCGGCCGGAGTGACGAGTGCCGCCGGGCTGGCGCTCGCCTTCGCGGGTGACTACCTGCAGGTCTTTCTCGACGTGCCCACCACCGCGGCGGCGCTGGTGTTCCTGCTCGCCGTCGCGGCGCTGAACGCCCGCGGGATCACCGAGTCCCTGCGGGCCAACGTGGTGATGACGATCGTGGAGGTCTCCGGACTCGTGCTCGTCGTCGTGCTGGCCGGGATAGTGCTGGGTCGCGGTGACGGTGAGCCGCAGCGGGTGCTGGAGTTCACCGACGAGACCACTCCGGCTCTCGCCGTGCTGGGCGCGGCGTTGCTGGCCTACTACTCGTTCGTCGGGTTCGAGACCTCCGCGAACATGGCCGAAGAGGTCCGTGACGTGCGGCGGGTCTACCCGAAGGCGCTGTTCGGTGCGCTGCTCGCCGCCGGCGTCGTATATGTCCTCGTCGGTCTCGCCGTGTCGGTCGTCGCGCCACCCGAGCGCCTGGTGGAGTCGTCGGGCCCGCTGCTCGAGGTCGTCTCGATCGCCGATGTCGGAATACCCGACCAGCTGTTCTCCCTGATCGCGCTGATCGCCGTCGCGAACGGCGCGCTGCTCACGATGATCATGGCGTCGCGCCTGACCTTCGGCATGGCCCGCGACGGGCTGCTGCCGGGTGCGCTGGCGAAGGTGCTGCCCGGTCGTCGGACGCCGTGGACGGCGATCGTGGCCACCACCGCCGTCGCGATGATCCTCTCGGCAACCGGGACCGTCGCGGCACTCGCCGAGACGGTGGTGCTCCTACTGCTGTTCGTGTTCGTCAGCACCAACGTCGCTGTCCTCGTCCTGCGCCGCGACCGCACGGACACCGACCACTTCCGGGCGCCGACGATCCTGCCCGTGCTCGCGGTGATCTCCTGCATTGTCCTGATGACGCAGCAGAGCGCGTCGACCTGGGTGCGCGCGGGCATCCTGATCGTCGTCGGACTCGTGCTCTATCTCCTCGCGCGCGTGACCGGGTCGGGTGGGCGCCGGGTCGACGACGACATCGACGACGATGACATCGACGACGACATCGACGACGGCGATCGCTCCGGACGCCTCACCTGACGCGGATGTTGTTAGCGCGGTAGTCGTATCCGTCCTGACTCGCTCGCTCGTATTGGAATTCGACGGTCTGCCCCGGCACCAGGTCCCGGAAACCGGTACCGACGATCTCGCTGTAGAACGCCCACGCCCCGCCCGGGGTGGCGCCGGAATCGATTACGCCCCATCCCTCTTCGCCGTTCCACGACCGAACGGTCCCGGTGGTGTTCGGGCTGCTGAGGGCAGTTGGTGGCGGTGACGTCGGTGTGTCGGTGAGGGCGGTCTCCTCGATCGTCGTGAGTCCGTCCGGTCCGGCGTCACCGACGCTGTGCCACAGGGCAGTTCGGAACACGCCATTGTGCTTCGGATCCGGCCGGGCCACCTCGGTCGGCCAGACCGAGAGCGCCACATATCGGCATCCGCTTTCCGGTGGCACAGCTATCGCATGGTCGAAGTCGACGACGGTCCCCGGACGCAAGCCCGGCAGGGACAGCTCGTCGAGATTCTGAACGGCCCGAACACGGACGACGAAGGTGGACGCGTGAACGGTGCCGGACAACGCCGGTGACTCGATGACACCCCAGCCCTCGCCGTGGTGCCATTCTCGGATCGTCCCGGTCGTCGACATCGGTCCACCGTAGGCGCCGGACCCGTGGCGCGACAGTGAATTACCGTTGGGGCACTTCGCCTCCGGGCGGGCCGACATGCTGCAACGTCGGGGAATCAGGCCTGCCAGATCCGTATGACTTCGAGCCCGGAATCCGGGCACGTCGTCATACGGCTTCTCAACGCTCGGCGAGTGATCCGATCTCGGGGGCGTCGGGGCCGAAGTGGCGGAAGAGTGCGCGGCGTCGGGAACGGGCGCCGGTCCATTCCAGATAGCGCGGACCGGCCGGTGTTCGTGCGATGACCTGGTAGACAACAGTGTTGCGGACCCACGCGAGACCGAACGCCCACGGCACCGCGGGGCGGAGACCGAGGTCGCGCATGCCGCGCACCCCGAGAAAGCCCTGCAGCATGCTCAGCAGGCGGGCGCGGGTGTAGCGCGCGGCAAGGCGGGGGAACAACCGGTAGTGCACGCGGCTCTGGGCGTCGACGATCGCCGTCGTGAGGGCCGCGCCGGCGTCGGTCACGTCGTGCTGCGCGAGTAAGACCGCATAACTCAGCTGATGCTGGTCGCGTTCGGAGTCGAAGAGCCAGTCGTCGTCGACGCCGATCAGCCACCCGACGTACTTCCAGAGGTGCATGAGGGCGCGGGAGTCGTCACGGCTCACCGGGACGCCCAGGGCGCGGACCCCCATCATCAGTGCGCCGCTGAAGAGGTTCAGCGTCGCGGCGAGGTCGGACTGGTTGATCGGCAGACCCCACTGGTCGATGTCCCAGCGGCCGTTGTGCTCGTACCGCTCGTTGACCAGGGCGTGCATGAGGCGCACATGGACGGTGAGTCGCCAGCCGTCGCCGACGCGTGCCATCCCACCCGGTTCGCCGACCGCGATGGCCCAGGTCTGCGTCTCGCCGAGTCGTCGGATGACCGTGTTCCCGGTGAGGCCGCCGGTCGCGACCAGCAGGTCGGCGGGCCCGCCGAAGCGGTAACCGCCGATCAGGGAGAGCTGGAGCAGGACGTCGTTGGCGTTCTGGCCGAACCGCCGATAGACGGCGGCCCCGCGGTCGCAGAGAGCGGGATCGACCCAGTCCGGTGTCTTCTCGACGAGTGCGAAGAAGTCGCGCAGGGCGTCGGGCGCATCGGAGGGCATGTCACCGCCAAGTGCCTGCTCGAACTGGCGCATCGTGACACGGCCGTCGGCGTCCCGCGGGAGGCGCATGGCCCGGACCAGCGCCGCGGCGGGTTCGTCCCGTGTGCGCAGCCGACGCCCGAGCTCCGCGAGCTCGTCGTCGCCGGGTTCACGGAGGTGGTTGTAGACCTTGAGCAGTCTGCCGATGCGTCGGCCGCGGGACTCGGCGGCTCGATGGCGTCGCGGGAATGGGAGGCTCGCCAGGTCGGCGGTCGGGTCGGACGGCGCATCGACGGTCATGAGACGAATCTAGCGAATCATCTCACCCCGTTCAACGGTGGCGGTAGGGGCGCACGGTCGGAGTGCACAGTCGACGGGAAAGGCCGCAGGGTCGACGATGTCTCGGTTCTCAGCCGACCCAGGACAGATGGTCGCGGAGCAGTCCGTAGCCGACGAAGGCGACCACATCGATGACCGCGTGGGCGATCACGAGGGGCCAGACGCGGCCGGTGACCTGGAAGAAGCGCCCGTAGACCACGCCCATGACCAGATTCCCGAGTCCGCCGCCGAAGCCCTGGTACAGGTGATAACCGCCGCGGAGGATCGCGCTGGCGGCGAGCGACGCGTTGTCGGACACGCCGAGTTGTCGCAACCGGGTGATGAAGTACGCGACCACCACGATCTCCTCGGCGGCGGCGTTGCCGATCGCGATGAGCACCAGAACCGGCCACTCCCACCAGGTGTCGGCCTGGCTGGGCACCAGGCTTGCGTTGAGGCCCAGGGCCCGGGCCACGGCGACGAGTCCCAGGCCGGGCAGACCGATGACGGCGGCGAGAACCAGTCCCGAGGGGATGTCGCGGCGCGGGGTCCACCGACCCAGACCGACGCGCGACAGTCCGATCCCGCTGCGCCACAACAGATATATCCCCAAGGCGGCGATGGCGAACAGTCGGAGGCTGCCCATGATCTGCCGGACGGCGTCGATGAGACCGAGGTCGGAACGGCTGGGATTGAGTGCGACCGTCGTCTCGCCGATACCGCCGGCGAGCTGCGCCTCCAGCAGTGCGAGTGCCGCGGACAGCGCAGAGAACGCGAATGTGAGGACGCCGACGATGACCAGTTCGACGATGATGCCGCGTCGTTCGGTCCGGTCGGTGACGACCGGGATGCCGTGGGGCGACGGTGTGAGGTACTCGCGCAAGGCCATGCCGGTCAGCCTAGGACCCCGCGATCCGTGGTGCGGATGCGTGATCCGCGGGCGGCGTTGCTACGGAAGCCGGGTCAGTCGGGCATCGAGTTCAGGAACGGGCAGCCCGCGAGATTCCGCAGCGCGCGGGACAGTTCGAACACGTCGGAGACCGGCCGCGCGAACGGGAGGCGGACGTCGGAGTCGCTGTCGAGTCCCTCGATGCGGAACCGGATGCCGAAGCGATCGAGGCCGAGCGGCCGCACCCGTCCGGTGCGCAGCTCTACGGGAAGCTTGCGGACCAGTTGTCCGACGATGTCGGCGTGGTCGCTGTCGAGATGTTCGAGCCAGCTGCCCTCGTGCTCCCAGAAGGGGTCGGGGTCGGCGTCGGCGAGCTCGGTGGCCGACACCGACGCCGCGCCGTCCGAGGACGCGATGACCGCGGTGTCGACCTGCAGACGCATCATCGACGCGCCGTGTCCGATGTCGAGGAGACCGTCGTCGGGGTGCTCGCCCGCGATCTCGATGGCCAGGTCGCGTTCCAGGTCGCGCGGGACCTCGTGCAACGTGCCGTTCAGCCAGATCACTGAACGCACGCGTTCACGCAGGTCGATGGGTGCCCAGTCGGTGACCTCGAGCATGGCGGGCACACCCTCGGCGCCGTCGACGGTCCGCATCGCATCGCCGTCGGTGGGGACGAGGACGAAGGCCTGGGACTCGAAGAGGTGCACGACGTCGATCGGGGTGGCGTCCGCGCCCTCGACAGCCAGGATGGCGGAACCGCCGCGACGACACGCCGTCTGGATCATCTCGGCATCCGTGGGGCGGTCGGTCGTCGTTCTCGTCATGACAGTCTCTCCGGTCGGCGTCGCGGGGCGCGGGTCGTATAGAAGGTAACCCTAACCTAAATACCCGGAGTGCACGCGTCAATGGTTTCGACACCCCTGCGTAGAGCCTGGGACACATGCGCGAAAGGGTCTCGGCAGGCCTGTTCCACTAGGCTCGTGTGGTGCCTGTGATCGCCTACTTCGGCCCGCCCGGAACCTTCACCGAGATGGCGCTCGACGCGGTCCTCGCCGAACAACAGTCCGCGGACGGCCTCGACCTGTCGGGCGGGGTCGACCGGGTCGCCGCGTCGAGTCCTGCCGCCACCATCGCCATGATCCGCGCCGGAGATGCCGACTACGGCTGTGTGCCGATCGAGAGTTCGTTGGAGGGTTCGGTGCCGGCGACGATGGACGCACTGGTGCCGCCCGCGGCCGACGCCGTCGACGGTCGGGTGCAGGCGTTCGCCGAGACGGTGCTCGACATCTCGTTCGCCATAGCCGCAGCCGCGCCGATGGCCGCGGCCGATGTCCGCACGATCGCCGCCTACCCGGTTGCCTCCGCGCAGGTGCGTCAGTCGATCGGTGGGCTCTTCCCGAACGCCGAGTTCGTGATCTCGAGCTCCAATGCCGCTGCCGCGCAAGATGTCGCGGCCGGGAGAGCGGATGCCGCGGTCACCACGGGGCTCGCGGCGCGTCTGTCCGGACTCGTCGTGCTCGCCGACGGTGTCGCCGACGCGCGGGAGGCGACCACGCGGTTCCTCTTGCTCGGCCGACCCGGGGTGCCGTTGCCCCGCACCGGCGCCGACCGCACCTCGGTCATCCTCGAGCTGTCGAACGAGCCGGGCAGTCTCATGGCGGCAATGAACGAATTCGCCTCGCGCGGAATCGACCTCACTCGTATCGAGTCGCGCCCGCAGCGTGACGAGGCCGAGGGTCGCAGCATCGCCGGCCGATACCGGTTCTTCCTGGACGCGGTCGGACACATCGACGACGCGGCCGTCGCCGAAGCCCTTGCCGCTCTTCACCGCCGGTGCGAGCGGGTGGTGTTCCTCGGCTCGTGGCCCGCGGTGCGCACCACCGGCTCCGCGCCACCGGACCACACCGAGTCGCTGGCCTGGGTCGACTCGATGCGTCGGGGAGGCAAGTGATGGCGCGCCTGCATCTGGTCCGTCACGGTGAGACCACCTCGAACGTCATGCGCCGCCTCGACACCGCTCTCCCCGGTGCCGCACTCACCGATTTCGGTGCGCGACAAGGTGTTCGGTTCGGTCTCGAGAACGTGCCGGAACAGCACGCGGTGCTGCTCAGTTCACGCGCGCTCCGCGCCCGGCAGACCGCCGAGCTGATCGGGTCGGTGTGGGATGTGGAGACCGCGGCGATCGACGGCGTGCACGAGGTCCAGGCCGGCGAGCTCGAGGACCGCTCCGACCGCGAATCGCATGAGGTCTTCCAGGACATCATGCACCGCTGGCACGACGGCGACCTCGACGCACGCATCCCCGGTGGCGAATCCCTCGCGATGGTCTACGACCGGTACCTGCCGACGGTCGAGGACCTCGCCGACATGTACCTCACCGGACCGGACCAGCGCGATGTGTTCCTGGTGAGTCACGGTGCGGCCATTCGCCTGATCGCCGCCCGGCTCGCCGGGATCGACTCCCGGTTCGCCGCGGCGACCCACCTCGGCAACACCGGTTCCATCGAACTCGAGTACTCCGACGGCATCTGGGTGTGTACGCGATGGGGCGCCTCGACGGCCCCGTTCGAGATCGCCGACGAGCCGCTGGTCGACGAACCGATGGGCTGACGGCGTCCCTCCGTTCCCTGAGGAGCGAGCTTGCGACGTCACCCCGTTCCCTGAGGAGCGAGCTTGCGAGCGTCACGAAGGGTTACTTGATGATGGCGTCGACCGTCTTCTTCAGCGCCGACGGTTGCGACGGGCGTCGGGGAGCCTTCTCCCGGCGACGCAGCATCTCCTCACCGATCTCCCGGAGTTCCTTGCGGCTCAGCGCCTCTCGGACCTTCGGGAACCACTCGTCCTCTTCCTCCTCGATGTGGTGCTCCACGTTCTCGATCAGGACGGTGGTCTTGGCGTCGAACCGCTCGTTGTCCGGCGAGAGAGCGGCCAACTCGACGACCAGTACGTCGGCGACGTGGTGCTCCTCGTAGGACTCGAGGATGTCGTCCTCGAGATCGGGGACCCGCTTGCGGATCTCGGGGTACATCACCTCGTTCTCGATGTAGGTGTGCACGGTGAGGGCCTCGATGATCTTGTCGACGATCTTGCCCTTGGTCTTCACGGCGTTGTCGCCCTGCGACCTGAAGTCGCGGAACAGTTTGCGGATCTCCTTGTGGTCGTCCCGGAGGATGACGATGGCGTCTGAGGACATGGACGTACTCCTGAGATAGAGGGCTGCTCGATCTGCTACCCCTCATACCGCGTTCCGCCGCAGGTCAAACATCGAGTCGGCGGCATCGGGGCGCCGGCCACACCACTAGCCCCAGCCGTTGGCGTGCAGCCACTCGTCGTCGATGCCGAAGTGGTGTGCGATCTCATGGACGACGGTGACCGCCACCTCGTGGACGACCTCCTCCCGCGAGTGGCACATCGCGAGGATGGGGTCGCGGTAGATGGTGATGGTGTCGGGCAGGAATCCGCCGTAGTCGGTGGTCCGCATCGTCAGTGCCACACCGTGATACAGCCCGAGGATGCCGGGTTCTTCCGGGTTGTGCGGTTCGACGAGGATCACGACGTTGTTCATCGCGTCGGTCAGTTCGCCGGGGATGGTGTCCAGCGCGTCGGACACCAGCCCGTCGAACTCGTCGTCGGACATGTACACGGCCATCGGGTCAACCCGCCGGGGCCGGTGCTTCGGCGGGGTTGGGCGCGATGCCCGGCGGGAGCGGCACCGGCGTCGGCAGGGCCCGGCCCGGGGGCGCTTCCGGAGGTGCGACCGGCGCGCGCCCGTTGATCAGCAGCGCGCCGCCCTTGGCGTCGCCCACCAGGGTCGCGAAGCCGCCGCGCTTGTCGGGTAGCCCGAGGTAGCACACCACCTTGCGGCTTCCGGCGAGCCAACTCGGCTCGCTGAGCACCGACCACTGGACGTTGAGCGTGGTCGCGTCGAGCTGCTTGCGCCCGCCCACGAACCGTTCGGCCTGGACCGGGCAGATCGAGCCGAGGTAGCTGTTCTGCGCGCCGGTCGGCGGCCACGGCCTGTTCGACATCCGGTCGCCGAAGCGGACCGACAGATCGACGATCCCGGTCGTCTGGAAGGCATGCGGCTCAGCACAACTCACCGCGAAACCGGTCGGGGTGCGGGTTTCGGGATCGATGCCGACGCAGGTGCCCTCGGGCCAGACGTACGACTGGTTCTGGTCGGCGACCCGGCCGGAGAACTGGACCGGGGCTCCGTCGGCGCCGTTCTCCTGGACCCCGCACCGCAGCTGACGTGCGCCCTTGTCCCACTGCACCTGGGAGGGGTACATCATCCCGACGGCGAAGCGTCCCTGCGGGTCGAGGCGCCCGGCGAGATACTGGTCCACCATCACCGGGCACTGTTCGTCGCGGATCGTCGCGAACCGCTCGGCGCCGGGCCAGAGGGCGTCTTCGCCGAACTCCGCGCCGGGGATCAATGCGGTGTCGATGGCTCCCGCGACCTCGAAGCGGTGTTTCTGCTCGCACGGCACATCGACCGGCTGGCCGGGGTTGCCGGCCGGCCAGTCCAGACAGTCGCCCGCGACCGACTTCGTGAAGGCGTTCTCGACCAACCGCTCACCCTCGCCGATGTTGCTGCCGCCGACGCTGCCGCTGTCGTCGAAGACCCCCGCAGCGAAGGCGATCCCGCCTGCCACGAGTGCGCCGACGACGATCGCGCCCAGGACCACGAAGACCGGGTTGCGGGCGAAAGCGCCTGGTCGGCGGGGTCCGCCGGCCGGTGCGTCGGCGTCGGCGGGGTGGCTGCGGTCGGGGTCGGGCGCGTTCATCGGGATCCATCATGCCTAACGGATCGGACGGGGCACACCCTCGTGCGCCGATGGCCGGACCGGGCCGATGCACCGCATGACCGCGCCGGTCGGGTTCGGAGACCCGGTTCCTCACTCCCCGTCGGGTGCCAGGTGCCGGGCGGTGAGTCCGGTGAGCTCGCTTCGAAAGCCCTCGTACCCCTCGCGGAGCCGATCCCCGGGCCAGGCGTCGGGGAGGAGTTCCGCGGGCAGAAGCGGGTCGCGGAGGATGTGCCGCACGATGGCGGCGGCGACCTCGAATCGATCGGCGACCGTCGCCGCGGCGGCGAGTGCGTCGAGCAATTCGTCCGCGGCCCCCGCCCAGGTCGACGGGGTGAACAGTCGTGCGGCCAGCTCGGTCGACGCCTCCTCGGGAGCCGCCCGGAAGAGACTCAGACGGCGGCGCAGTGCGGGCGGGAGCTCGATGTCGAGGTTGGCCGGGCGGGCCCAGACGCCCTCCCGGATCTCGCCGATCCGGGCCTTCCGCAGCGTGTCGCGCAGCAGGGCTCGTTCGGTCGAGCTCTCCGAACCGATCGTCACGACGGCGAGATCCCAGCTGCCGTCCCAGTCCCGTCGTGCGGGATGCAGGGCCCGGTCCTGGCGCTGCTGTCGTTCGACCAGGCGGGGCGAGAGTCGGCATCTGCCGTCGATGCGTTCCAGGTCTCCCGCCGCGACCAGTCGCGTCAGCGCCACCCGGACGGTCGATTCGCGGAGCCCGAGCTCGGTGGCCGTGGCCAGGAGCCCGTTGATCGACGCATCGGGGGAGTCGAGGCCGAGGAGGGCGCTGAGGATGACCGATCGCGCCGTGAGCTTGGGAATGTCCACGCGTCCGGGCACGGCGTCGATGCTATCGGGCGGGATCGGCTCGGCGGCGACGACGGGTATTACAAGGCTCTGGCGCACAGCAGAATCATGTAATACCGTGGATCACGACCTCCACCAGGAAGCGGGTTCCGCCATGTCCACCCACGTCGTCACCAATCAGGTCCCCGAACTCGTCGACTTCGACGCCGCGGACAATCCGGCCATCTCCGAGGCGGTTCACCGCGCGGGCGCCGACCACATGCTCGAGGACCTGCACCGGATCGGCCGTCTCGCCGGTGGTGCGGAAGCGCTCGGATGGGGCGACCTCGCCGAGTCCCACCCGCCGGAACTGCGGACCCACGACCGCTACGGCAACCGGGTGGACGAGGTCACCTACGACCCCGCCTATCACCACCTCATGCGGACGGGTATCGGTTTCGGTCTCGGTGGTACCGCATGGTCGGACCCGAGTCCGACGGCGCACTTCGAGCGTGCGGTGAAGTCGAGCGTGTGGGGTTCGGTGGACGCCGGGCACAGCTGCCCGTTGTCGATGACCTACGGGGTGGTGCCGGCACTGCGGGCCAACCCCGAACTCGCCGGGCTGTACGAGCCGCTGCTCGTCTCGACGACCTATGATCCCGGTCTCCGGGCGCCGCTGTCGAAAGCGGGGCTGACCGCCGGAATGTCGATGACCGAGAAGCAGGGCGGCTCCGACGTTCGCGCGAACACCACGACAGCCGTCGTCCAACCGGACGGGACGTACCGCATCACCGGCCACAAATGGTTCACCTCCGCACCCATGTGCGATGTGTTCCTGGTGCTGGCGCAGGCGCCGGGAGGTCTGTCGTGCTTCTTCGTGCCGCGGGTGCTGCCCGACGGATCCCGCAACACCTTTATGCTGCAGCGGCTGAAGGCCAAGCTGGGCAACCACTCCAACGCGAGCAGCGAAGTCGAGTACGACGACACGGTCGGGTGGCTCGTCGGTGACGAGGGCCGCGGGGTGGCGACGATCATCGAGATGGTGAACATGACCCGCCTGGACTGCACCCTCGGCTCGGCGACCGGCATGCGGGTCGGCGTCGCCCAGGCCGCCCATCACGCCACCCACCGCCGGGCCTTCGGCGCCGCGCTCGTCGACCAACCGCTGATGCGCAACGTGCTCGCCGATCTCGCGGTCGAGTCGGAAGGAGCCACGATGACGGCACTGTGGCTCGCGGAACTGACCGACAAGGCGACCGCAGGCGACACTCGGGCGGATGCGCTGCGGCGGATCTCGCTCGCGGTCAGCAAGTACTACGTGTGCAAACGCGCCCCGATCCATGCCGCCGAAGCGCTGGAGTGCCTGGGCGGCAACGGATATGTGGAGGAGTCACGGATGCCGCGGCTCTTCCGGGAGTCGCCGCTCATGTCGATCTGGGAGGGGTCGGGGAATGTGGCTGCGCTCGATGTGTTGCGGGCGATGGCCAAACAGCCCGACACGGTGACCGTGTTCCTCGACGAGATCGACAGTGCAGCAGGGGCGGACCGGCACCTCGACGCCGCGGCCGACGAACTCCGGCGCGAGCTGGGCGACCTCGACGCGATGCAGTACCGGGCCCGGCGGGTCGTCGGCCGGATGGCCCAGCTCCTCCAGGCCTCCCTGCTGGTGCGGTACGGGCATCCGGCGGTCGCCGACGCGTTCGCCGCGAGCCGGCTCGCCAACGACCGGGGCGACGTGTTCGGCACCCTGCCGTCGGGGATCGACACGGCATCGATCATCGAACGGGTGACGCCGAAGACCGTGCAGGACAACGCCCGTGGATGAGCCGTCCGGCTCGCGGCCGGCGGCGTGGCGCGACGACCTGCGCGGCGGTCCGGACTCGTTGTTCGCCGGCCGCGCCGGACGTGAACCGGATGTCGACTACCGCACGCTCACCTACGAGGTCACCGGCCGGATCGCCCGTATCACCTTCAACCGGCCCGATCAGGGCAACGCGATCACCGTCGACACCCCCGTCGAACTGTCGCACGCGGTGGAGCGCGCCGACCTCGACCCCGGTGTCCACGTGATCGTCGTATCCGGGCGGGGCAAGGGTTTCTGCGGCGGATACGACCTGTCGATCTTCGCCGAGAACGGCGGCGACCCGTCCGAGGCCGTCGATCCCCGGACCGGCACCGTCCTCGATCCCGTTGTGCAGGCACGTAATCACGACCCGGGCCGCACCTGGGATCCCATGATCGACTACGCGATGATGAGCAGGTTCAACCGCGGTTTCGCCAGCCTGCTCCACGCGAACAAGCCGACGGTCGCCAAGCTGCACGGGTTCGCCGTCGCCGGCGGCACGGACATCGCCCTCTACGCCGACCAGATCATCTGCGCCGACGACACCAAGATCGGCTATCCGCCGACCCGGGTGTGGGGCATCCCCGCCGCGGGGATGTGGGCTCATCGGCTCGGCGATCAGCGCGCCAAGCGACTGCTGTTCACCGGCGATTGCCTGTCGGGCACACAGGCGCACGAGTGGGGGCTGGCTGTCGAGGCGCCCCCGGCCGACGAGCTCGACGACCGGACGGAGGCATTGCTCGAGCGGATCGCCCGCATGCCGATCAATCAACTCGTGATGGCCAAACTGGCGCTCAACAGTGCGCTCCTGGCTCAGGGCGTCGCGAATTCGGGGATGATCAGCACGGTCTTCGACGGCATCTCCCGCCACACCCGCGAGGGCTACGCCTTCCAGCAGCGGGCCGCAACCGTCGGGTTCCGGGACGCCGTCCGCGAACGCGATGAGATCAACGGCGACTGGAAGCGTGCTCAATTCCGCGCGCCGACAGAGTGATCGACGCCGCACTGGCGTGAGCGAACTGCGCCCCCGCCCTGCTCCCTGAGCTGAGGAGCGTCCGGAGCTTGCGGAGGGCGCGGCCCCCACCGCCCCCTGAGGAGCGTCCGGAGCTTGCGGAGGGCGCGTCACGAAGGGCCCGGCGTCCGAGGCGGTGCCCCCCGGTGCACCCGTCCGGCGTCTGTGACTGGTGGGGTTTCTGTTCACCACAGTCCACCACAGTTCACCACTGGGGAGCGATTGACGGCGACTGCTGCGCAACAGGATTCGCGACAATGAGGGCTGTGGAGAAATCTCTTCGTCGAACGTGATTGGCTCTTCTGACGTCGAAGTGGGTTCCTTTTCGCGAGCCTAACGCACGCAACGCCCAGTCTCGCTTAGGTTTTGATTTGCGAAGAACAAGACCAAAGGAGTGGGCGTTGCGCACTGTCAGAGTACTGCAGAAGTTGCTCGGAATCGAGCGTGCCCGTGTTGTGGGTGTCAGGTTCGATGAGGATGACCGCGGGCAGATGGTGGTCGTGTCGCTGGAACTGCACAAGAACGCACGATCACGGTGCCCGCAATGTAAGAAGCGCTGCCCTGGTTACGATCAACCTGCGGCGCCGCGACGGTGGCGACATCTCGACATGGGCGGTTGGCGGTGCTTCCTCGAGTTGCCCGCCAAGCGTGTGCAGTGTCCTCGCCATGATGTGAAGACTGAGTTGGTTCCGTGGGCACGTCCGGAAGCGAAGATGACCAGGGCGTTCGACGACACCGTCGCATGGCTGTGCGCGCACGCCCCGATGACCGCGGTCAGTGCCTATCTGCGGGTCTCCTGGCGGACGGTATCTCGTATCGTCGAGCGCGTGGTCGACGACCATGTCGGACTCACTAAACGCTTGAACGGGTTGCGGCGCATCGGTATCGATGAGATCGCCTATCGCAAGGGCCGCCGGTACCTGGTTGTCGTGGTCAATCATGACACAGGTCAGTTGGTATGGGCGGGTGAGGGCGCCAAAAAGGAGACGATCGAGCGGTTCTTTGATGAACTGGGTGATGTGCGCGCACGCAGGATCACCCATATCAGTGCTGATGGCGCCGAGTACATCGGTGCGGTCCTCGCCGAGCAGGCGCCGGGGGCGTACTGGTGTATGGACCCATTTCATGTGCTGCAGTGGGTCAATCAGGCGTTGGACCGGTGCCGGTCTCGGGTGATGAGTCGGATAGCCGGCTTGTCGAAGGTGGAACGTGGCCGGTTGAGGTGGGCGTTGTTGAAGAATCCTGACAGCCTCACCGAGAACCAGGAGCGGTTGCAGTCCATCGTGGTCAGCGATGCCAACAGTGTGCTGGCCCGTGCGTATCAGATGAAAGAAGAGATACGGCACATACTTTCAGGTGCCTACTTGTCATGTTGGGCGCCGTTGCGGCGGTGGTTGAAGAAGGCGGAGGCTTGTGACATACCAGAGATTCGCACCCTGGCGCCGAGTATCCGTAAACGTGAGGTCCAGATCTTTAACGCGGTCGAGTGTCAGATGAGCAATGCGCGAGTCGAAGCAACGAACTGCCATCTGCGGTCATTGACAAAGCGGTCGTACGGATTTCACACTCCCGACGCTTTGATCGCGATGGCGAACCTCACCAGGGGCGGCGCATGCCCAGAACTCCCACATCGAAACTGACCGAAAACCGCCCACTTTCAGATCAGGAGATCCACGTGATTGCGAGTATCTTGATGTCATGCCCTCGATCATCGAACTCCGCGACACCCTCACCGTCCTGCAACCGCCGCCCGACGACGGCAGTGGCCGCGCGCTACACGAGAGGCTCGACGAACTACGGATGTTGCGCAACGTGCTCGATCACCAGATCGCCGTGCACACAGCACTATTCGACGACACAGGTGCGGCAGCGCGGGCGGGGTCGACCACACGAAACGCACTGATCGAGATGGGCATGCCACCCGCGGCCGCGTACCGCTATGTACGCACCGCCAGCGGGCTGAAGTCGGTGCCGAAGGTGTCCGACTGTGCCGCCGAGGGTTATCTGTCTGCCGAGTGTGTTGATGCGGTGATCCGTGGAATCACCATGGTGAACAAGCGGTCCGCGTCACCGCTGTCCGACGACGATCGCAGCGGATATGAGAGTGAGTTGCTTGCGCAGGCATTCTCCGGCGCCACCCCGACCGAGATCGACGACCACGCCCGCGGGATCGCCCAGCGGGTCGCCACCGACCCCAGCACCGTGGCGGCGGCCGATGACGCATCGCTGAACACCGTGCACACCAGGATCACCGAAGACGGGCGGGTCGCGATCGCCGGAGATGTGACCGCGGTGATCGGAGAGAAGTTCGTGTCCATGATCGACGAACGGTCCTGTCCGCGTCCTGAACCCGACGGCGCGACGGATCGTCGCGGTGCGGCCGAGCGGCGTGCCGATGCGCTGGAGCTGTTGTTGGATCAAGCTGCAATCGGCGCGGCGATGACCTCGGCCGGCGCACCACGCACCCAACTCCTGGTGACCATCCCCGCCGACGGGACTGATTCAGCGCGACTGCCCTGGGTCGGGGCGGTCTCAGAGTCGACGACGCGGCGGCTGTCGTGTGATGGTGGGGTGGCGGAGATCGTGCTCGACGACGAGGGCGTGCCGCTACAAATGGGAACCACGAAACGCCTGTTCCCGCACCATCTGCGGCAGGCGATCATCGTGCGCGACCAGTGTTGCGTGAAATGCGGTGCCCCCGCAGCGCATACCCAGGTACACCACCTCGTGCACTGGGCCGATGGTGGTCCCACCGATCTCGACAACGGGTGCCTACTCTGCCAGCGCTGTCACACCCAGGTGCACCACCACGGCTGGCAAGTGGTGATGGGTCCCGACCGGCACCCGTGGCTGATCCCACCCGCCGACATCGACCCGCGACGCCTACCCCGGCCGGCCTACAACCGACGCACCATGCGGCTCGACGACGCTCCCGTCTAGACAGTCCACAGACCAGACCCTCCGGCGTCGACCCGGCGCCACACGACCTTTGACAACTCCACAGTGTGAAACGGAATCACCGGGATCTCGTAGCAAGGACACGGCCTATGGCGCGCCTTTGCGCTACGAGATCCCGGAGAGGATCAGGGTGCGTCGGGCACGAGGTCCGTGTCGCCGGGGGCGGAGAGGGTGAGTACCGCCTCCGTGATCCGCGGGTCGCGCTCCAGCTCGTTCTCGAGTCGCCGGAGAGCGACGGCCACCGAGGACTCGGCGTCGTCACCCGTGAAATCGACGGCGGCGACGAGGAACAGCTGAACGGGCCCGGTGTACTCGACGTGCAGGTAGGTGACGCGCTCGATGTTGTTGTGCGCGAGCAGGTCCCGGAGGACGCGCTGCTGGACGGCGTCGTCGACCGCCTGCCCGAGCAGGAACCGCCTGTTCTGGTTGATCAGGACGATGGCGACGACTCCGAGGAGCACGCCCACCAGGATCGACCCGATCGCGTCGTAGGTGGCCGACCCGGTGACCTGGTGCAGGAGCACTCCGACGAAGGCGATGGCCAGACCGATGAGCGCGGCCGCGTCCTCGGCGAAGACGGCACGGAGAGTCGGGTCGGAGGTGCGGAAGACCTGTCGTAGCAGACCGATCCGACGCATGACCGCGCCGCGCTTCGCCTGTTGATACGACCGCACGAACGAGATGCCCTCGAGTACCGCGGCGATCGTCAGGACCGCATAGGCGATGCCGTAATCCGTCGCCGGCTCCGGTGACAGCAGTTCGGTGATGCCGTGCTGCACCGACACCGCGGCTCCGACCGCGAACAACCCGAACGCCGCGAACATCGACCAGATGTACGCCTCGCGTCCGTAGCCCTGTGGATGACGGGCATCCCGGGGCCGATGCGCGCGTCGTTCCGCGATCAGCAGCAGGATCTCGTTCCCGGTGTCGGCCCACGAGTGGGCCGCTTCGGCGACGAGCGACGCGGAGCCGGTGACCATCGCGGCGCCGGTCTTGGCGACGGCGATCAAGAGGTTCGACACGAACGCGATGACGACCGTCAGGAAACTCTCGCCGGGTCCGCCGGATTCGTGCTGCGCGTCGGGAGGAGTCACTGCGCCGAGTCTCCCACACGATGCGGTGCCCGCGGCCTCACCCAGATCGAGGGAGTGTCGGCCGCGCCTACACTCGCGGGAGTGGCAACCCATTCCGACGATGCATCCGAGGCCGGGCCCGGCATCGACGCCCCGGGCCCCGAGGTCGTCGAACTGGCCACCCGACTCTTCGACATGGCGCGGTCCGGTGCCACCGACACGCTCGCCGGTTACCTCGACGCCGGCGTCCCGGCCGATCTGCGTAACCAGTCCGGTGATTCGCTCCTGATGCTCGCGGCCTACCACGGCCACGCGTCGACGGTGTCGGCCCTCCTCGACCGCGGTGCCGACGCCGACCTCGCCAACGACAAGGGGCAGACGCCGTTGGCAGGCGCGGTGTTCAAGGGTTTCGACGACGTGGTGCGGGCGCTCGTCGACGCCGGGGCGGACCCGCATGTGGGGACTCCGGCCGCCGATGCCGCGGCAGCGATGTTCGGCCGTGAGGACCTGCGTCGTCTGTGGAGCTGAGACCTCCCCGGGGACCGCGGCGGCGTGATCGGGTTCGCATCGCGCTCTCAAGTAGGGTTTGAAGTCGTGATCGACCTGAAGACTGTTCGCGACAACCCCGACCTCGTCCGCACCTCACAGCGCTCTCGCGGTGAGGACCCGGGCCTGGTGGACGCGCTGCTCGCCGCCGACGCCGAGCGCCGGGCGGCCATCGTCGAGGCGGACGCGTTGCGCTCCGAACAGAAAGCTCTCGGCAAGCAGGTCGGCAAGGCACAGGGCGACGACAAGCAGGCGCTGCTGGCCAAAGGCAAAGAGCTCGCCGAGCAGGTCAAGGCCGCGGTGGCGCGCCAGTCCGAGGCCGATGCGGCCGCAGCGAAGGCCCATCGGGCCATCTCCAACATCGTCGCCGATGGGGCGCCCGCCGGCGGTGAGGACGACTACGTGGTCCTCGAGCACGTCGGCGAGCCCCGCGCCATCGAGAACCCGAAGGATCACCTCGAACTCGGTGAGTCGCTCGGACTGCTCGACATGGAGCGCGGCGCCAAGGTGTCGGGCTCGAGGTTCTACTTCCTCACCGGCCAGGGTGCGCAGCTCCAGCTCGCACTGCTGAACATGGCCGCGGCGAAGGCCACCGCGAACGGGTTCACCTTGATGATCCCGCCGGTGCTGGTCCGGCCGGAGGTCATGGAGGGAACCGGGTTCCTCGGCGCCCATGCCGACGAGGTCTACCACCTCGACAAGGACGACGACCTGTACCTGGTCGGCACGTCGGAGGTGCCGCTCGCGGGGTACCACATGGACGAGATCCTCGACCTGTCCGACGGTCCGAAGCGCTACGCCGGCTGGTCGACCTGTTTCCGACGCGAGGCCGGCAGCTACGGCAAGGACACCCGGGGCATCATCCGCGTCCACCAGTTCGACAAGGTCGAGGGCTTCGTCTACTGCCGGCCCGAGGACGCCGAGGCCGAGCACCAGCGCCTGCTGGGCTGGGAGAAGGACATGCTCGCCGCCATCGACGTGCCGTACCGCGTGATCGATGTCGCCGGCGGCGACCTCGGCTCGTCGGCCTCGCGGAAGTACGACTGCGAGGCCTGGGTACCGACGCAGGGCACCTACCGCGAGCTGACCTCGACGTCGAACTGCACCACGTTCCAGGCACGACGCCTCTCGATCCGCTACCGCGACGAGAACGGCAAACCGCAGACCGCCGCGACGCTCAACGGAACGCTGGCGACCACCCGCTGGCTGGTCGCGATCCTCGAGAACCACCAGCAGCCCGATGGTTCGGTCCGGCTGCCCGCCGAACTCGCCAAGTTCGTGGGCACCGACGTGCTCACGCCGCGTTGAGCTGAGCTCCTGTCATGACCGCCGGCATCGTGATCGCGGTGATCGGTTCGCTGGCGTTCGCCGCGGCAGCGGTGCTGCAGGCGCTGGGCGCCGAGCAGGTCGCGCAGCGAGCGGCGATCCGTGAGGAGCGCCGTCGGTCCGCCGCCGCGCATCCGTCGTTGCGCTCCACGGCGGCCACCATGCTCACGGTGCCGTTCCTCGTCGGATTCGCCTTCGACATCATCGGTTTCGTCGCGACCATCGCGTCGGCACGGCTGATCCCGCTCTTCTTGTCGCAGACGATCATCTCCGCACGGCTGGTGGCCACCGCGCTGCTGGCGATGGTGGTCCTGAAAGTCGGCTTGACGCTGCGGGATTGGATCTCCGGGGCGGTGATCGTGCTGTCGTTGGTGCTGCTCGCGCTCTCGGCGGGCCGCGAAGGCGTGGAGCACGATGCGTGGATGCACTGGGCGGTACTCGTTGCCGGACCGGCGCTGATCGCGCTGGGCGTCATCGTGATGCGCCGCTTGCGTAAGCACATCGCGGCGGTGACCGGTCTCATCGCCGGGGCCGTCTTCGGTGTGATGGCGGTGGCCTCTCGCATCCTGGACGGTCTCGACCCACTCGATCTGTCGGTGTTGTTCACCGACCCCGCGCTGTATGCGTTGCTGCTCAGCGGGATAGGCGGTTTCTACCTGTTCACGGTGGCGCTGCAGACCGGCTCGGTCAACGGCGCGGCCGCCGCGCTGGTCGTCGGCCAGACGGTCCTGCCCGGGGCGGTCGGCATCGCGTTCCTCGGCGACGTCACACGTGCCGGATGGGGTCCGGTCGCGATCGTGGCCTTCCTCGGCGCAGTT
The DNA here is from genome assembly GCF_029866425.1 of Gordonia sp. SMJS1. Lineage (NCBI taxonomy): Bacteria > Bacillati > Actinomycetota > Actinomycetes > Mycobacteriales > Gordoniaceae > Gordonia > Gordonia sp. SMJS1. Next base: position 262,083 of record NZ_CP123381.1, read on the forward strand.
CTCGGCGGCGTCGTACTGGCGTCGTCGGGTGCGGTCACCGCGGTCGAGACGGCCGATGCGACGAATGCGCCTCGCGGGTACGGCCATCCGCCGCGCGGAGTCGAGCGGCGATAGGCCACGAGGCCCACAGCTCGCGTTGCGTTCCATCCCGCCTTCCGGGACGAATCGCAACGTGGTCTCATCGGATCTCTCACACGATCGCGGCCAGCAGCCGATCCAGTGCGCGGTGGGCGCGTTCGCGTGCGGTGTCGTCGTCGGGATGCCGGGCGAGCCAGAGGGCGGCCTCGTTCATCGCACCCGACAACAGCATCGTCATCACGTCGACCAACTCGCCGTCGACGCCGACCGCCACGAGGGCCTCGCGCAGATGGGTCGCCGACCCGGCCTCGTCGAGTCGGCGCCACTCGTCCCAGCCGACCACCGCAGGTCCGTCGATCAGCAGGATGCGCACGGCGGCTCCACTGGTGATCGCGTCCACGAACGCGTGCGACCCGGCACTCAACTGACCCGCCGGGTCGGTGCCGGCGGCTTCGGCCGCCGCGACGACCGCATCGGCGACCTGCTGGTGGCAGGCCGCGGCGACCGCCGCGAACAGCGCGCCCTTGTTGCGGAAGTGGTGATAGACGGCGCCGCGGGTGACGCCCGCGGCTTCGGCGACGTCGTCGAGGGACACGTCGGAGAATCCACGATCGGCGAACTGACGGGTGGCGGCGGCGAGGACGGCACGGGCCGTCTCGGCTGCGGCCGCGGCGGAGGCTCTCGGCACGGAAGGTTCCTTTACGTACGCTGCGTATGTATAGTCGGTTATACAAACGCATCGTACGTAAAGGAGCTCCATCATGAACGTCACCAGCGTCTACCCGGTTCTCATGACTACCGACGTGGCTGCGTCCTCAGACTTCTACCAGCGCGTTCTCGGGTTCGAGGTCACCTTCTCCGCGGACTGGTACGTCAGCATGCGCACCGGCGTGTTCGAGCTGGGGCTCGTGGGTGCGACTCATCCGACGATCCCCGAGGGTCACCGCCGACCCGCCGCCGGGCTGCTGGTCAACATCGAGGTCGACGACGTCGATGTGCTCTACCGGCGTCTCACGGACGAACACGGACTCCGTCCGGTACTCCAGTTGCGCGACGAGGACTTCGGTCAGCGGCACTTCATCGTCGAAGGCCCCGACGGGGTTCTGCTCGACTGCATCCAGCCGATCCCCGCGGTCGGTGAGTTCGCCGACGCCTACGTCGCCGACGCGTCGACGAACTGATCGCGATCGTCATCGTCCCGCGTGACCGCCCGGCGGTGGTTACTGTTCGACCATGCTGATCGGGATCCTCGCGGCGGTGTTCGCGGCGCTGGCGTACGGCACCGCGTCGGTGTTGCAGGCGCGTGGCGCGCAGAGTGTCGAGGACGCCGGCGCGCCGGGGGAGGCGCCGTCGCTGCGGTCGACGATCACCGCGATGCTGACGGTGTCGTTCCTCGCGGGCACGGCGCTCGACGGCATCGGATTCCTGGGCAACATGGTCGCCGCCCGCATGATCCCACTGTTCCTGGCGCAACCGATCGTCAGTGCGAACCTCGTCGTGACCGTCGTGCTCGCCACGCTGTTCCTGCACGCGCGGTTGTCGGTCCGCGACTGGACGGCGATCGCGGTCGTCGTCGTATCGCTGGTCCTGCTGGGCTTCTCGGCCGGCGACGAGGGTCACGAGCACGAATGGTGGCTGCACTGGGCGGTGCTCGTCGTGGGGGCAGCGATCCTGGGACTCGGCGCCGCGATCCTGCCGCGGATGCAGAGTCGTGTCGCGGTACTGGCGGGCCTCTCCGCCGGCGTGCTGTTCGGGGTCCTCGCGGTCGCGGTGCGCATCCTCGACGGCCTCGACCCCTTCGATCTCGGTGAACTGCTCACCGACCCGGCGCTCTACGCGATCATCCTGTGTGGCCCGGGTGGCTTCTACATGTTCACCGTCGCCCTGCAGAAGGGGTCGGTCAGCGCGGCGTCGGCCGCTCTGGTCGTCGGCGAGACGGTCGTCCCCGGCGTCATCGGCATCCTGGTGCTCGGCGACACCACGCGTGCTGGTTGGGGCGCCGTCGCCGTGATCGCCTTCGTCGCTGCCGTGGCCGGCGCGGTGGTGGTGGCGATGTCGCCGGTGGTCGAGGCGGTCGAGCGGGCCGGCGAGAACCCGGTGCCGGACGCCACCTCCGGGGGCGCCTCGGGCCAGTCAGACCCGAAGGCGAAACGAAAGACGCCGTAGACGCCGCATATCGGGCATGATGACGATCCATGCGGCCTCTCTCCCGCGGCCTCGGAACGCTGACCGCGATCCTCGGGCTGACGACGACCCTGTCCCTCCTCGCGCCCACGGTGTCGGCGGCGCCCGTTCCGGTACCCGCGGCAGCGCCGGCGCAGTTGCCGTCGCAGGACCCGTTCTACGATCCGCCCGCGGGCTACGAATCGCGGTCACCAGGCGCAGCGCTGCGGACGCGTCAGGTCGAGTTGGGTTGGCGCGGAACCAGTATCCCGATCTCGGCCACCCAGATCCTCTACCGGACGACGAACCAGTTCGGCAGGCCGACGGCGACGGTCACCACGGTCATCTCGCCGCCGGGCGCTGCCGCCGGGGCGCCGCGCCGCGTCGTCTCCTACCACTCGTTCTACGACGCCCTCGGCTCGCAGTGCGACCCGTCGTACACGCTGCGCGGCGGTAATGCCGCGGAGGCGCCGATCGACATCACGCTCATCTCCGGGCTCCTCGCCGCCGGTTACACCGTCGCCGCCCCCGACTACGAGGGCCGCGGGCTGCGCTGGACGATGGCGCGCGAATCGGGGTACTCCGCGCTCGACAGCGTGCGTGCCGCACTCGGTCACCTGCGGGCGCCGGCCCGGACACCGATCGGACTGTTCGGCTACTCCGGCGGATCGATCCCCACCGGCTTCGGTGCAGAGCTGGCGCCGCGCTACGCGCCGGAGCTGAACATCGTCGGGGCCGCCGCGGGTGGCGTGCTGGTGAACCCGGCGAACAATCTGGGCTACGTCAACGGCAGCGAGAACTGGGCCGGCGTGATCCCGGCGCTGATGGCGGTCTACGCCGAGACCTACGGCATCGACATGCAGTCCTACCTCTCCCCGAAGGGCAAGCAGGTCCTCGGACAGGTCGCGGGGGAGTGCATCGAGGCGTTCGCCGACAAGTACCCGGGTCTGACCGATCACCAGCTCCTCGTGCCGACGGTCGGCGGCCTGCTGGACGTTCCCGGTGTACGACAGGCGATCTCGCAGAATGTGATGGGGACGCTCGGCACCCCGCGCAGCCCCATGATGCTCGGGGTCGGCAACGTCGACGGCACCGGTGACGGTGTGATGATCGCGGCCGATGTCGCGCGCCTCGCCGGCTCGTTCTGCAACCGCGGGGTGCCGACGACATTCACCGAGTACCGCGGCTCGAACCACACCCGGGCGTTCATCCCGTGGAGCGCCGAGGCGCTCGGCTTCCTCAACAGTCGCTTCTCCGGGCAGCCGGCCGGCGGGTGCGGCCGGTGACAGCGACCGGCGCGGCATCACGGCGGCGTACGGAAAATCTGTGAGCAGGTGGACGACCCGCGCCGAGCGTGACGGGGACGCCGACGCGATCCGCGACGTGGTGCTCGCGGCGTTCCCGACCCCCGACGAGGCGCGGATCGTCGATGAGCTGCGGGCCGACAGCGACGCCTGGATCGACGGGCTCTCCATCGTCACGACCGACGCCGACGGCACGATCGTCGGGTACGCGTTGTATTCGCGGTGCCGCGTCGACGCGGCACCGGCGCTCACGCTCGGACCCTGCGCCGTGTTGCCGTCGTGTCAACGGTCCGGGGCGGGCTCCGCGGCCATCGTCGCGGGTCTCGACGTTGCCCGCGCACACGGCGAGAACTTGGTGGTCGTGCTCGGCCACGCCGAGTATTACCCGAAGTTCGGTTTCGTCCCCGCGTCCCGATTCGGAATCCGCGCACCGTTCGACGTCCCGGACGAGGCGATGATGGCGCTGCGTCTCGACGATGCGCGCCCGGTGCCGAGCGGGACGATCGCCTACCCGGCTGCGTTCGGGGTCTGAGAACGACTTCGCGCGGGAGACCCGGGGCGCGAAGGGTGGCCGACCTCGTCCTGCCGAGGGGAGGCGGTTCAGTCGGCGTCGGCGGACGGGCTGGCGTTGGTGCCCCCGTCCGAGACCTCGAAGTTCTTCCACTCGCCGTCGTCGTGCACCTGCATGACGGTGCCGAGGCTGTCGTCCGGTGCGGCGACGGTCTTGAACCAGTCGTATGCGCCGGTGGCATCGTCGAACTCTTTCTCTTCGACGACGTTCTCGCTCGAATCGATGACGCGGTACTTGGCCATGATGTTCTCCTCACGGTCGTTGTGTGCGACTCGCGGTCCGACGTCGTGTCCGGCCGTGAGCCCTGTTCCTCATCGTAGAAATCTGTCCGCGCCCGGGACCCCCTTGCCGAGGTCGTCGAGCTCGGATCGTGTCGCGCGCAACGGGTCGGTAACGGGTCGCGAGCGAACGTGCCGGAGGGCTACCCACAATCGCGTCGGAGTAATCGGCCGGCGTCGAATCGCGGCCCACGGACGACGAATGACTCCGGACGCGGTTGGGTACACCCCGACGGTCCGAAGGCGTCGTCACGTCGTAGGGAGGGAATCGTGGCCGATCGCATCGACGACCTCTGGGGTGGACGCACTCCGTACGCGCCGGGTGAGCAATGGCCCGTGCGGGTCGATCAGCATCTGGGCGACGGGATCAGTCCTGACGAGGTGCAACGATGGGTTCGCTCGGCGTCGGTCCTGCATTCCAACGGCGATGCCCTCGACATCGCGGTGGTCGACGACCGGATCGTCGGCGTCCGCGGCCGGGCCGATGACCGTGTCAACCGCGGTCGCGTCGACGTCAAGGATCTCTACGGATGGCAGGCCAGTTCGTCTCGGGACCGACTGACCCGCCCGCTCGTGCGGCAGCACGGTCGGCTGGTTAGAGGCGACGTGGGACGACGCCATGGGACGCATCGTCGAACGGTCCCGGTCCCTGCTCGACGAACACGGACCCGCGGCAATCGGCTTCTACACGTCCGGACAGCTCTTCTTGGAGGAGTACTACACGCTCGGGGTCATCGCCCACGGAGCCATCGGCACCGACCACGTGGACGGCAACACCCGGTTGTGCACCGCGACGGCCGCAGAAGCGCTGAAGGCCTCGTTCGCCAGCGACGGTCAGCCCGGCACCTACACCGATTTCGACCATGCCGACACCATCGCGCTGTTCGGTCACAACATCGCCGAGACCCAGAGCGTCACATGGATGCGCATCCTCGACCGACTCGCGGGTCCACACCCGCCGGCCATCGTCTGCGTCGATCCGCGGACGACGCCGGTGGCCCGGCATGCCACCGTCCACCTGGCACCGCTGCCCGGCACGAACGTCGCGCTGATGAACGGGCTGCTGCACGAGATCATCGCCAACGACTGGGTCGACCACGACTACATCGACGCGCACACAGTCGGTTTCGACGACCTGCGTCGGATGGTCGACGACTATCCACCGGAACGTGTCGCCGAGATCTGCGATGTCCCGGCCGACGATCTCCGTCACGCCGCACGTCTGTTGGGCAGCGCCGAACGACTGGTGTCGACGGTGTTGCAGGGCTTCTACCAATCGCACCAGGCGACCGCCGCGGCGGTTCAGGTCAACAACATCCACCTCATCCGGGGGATGCTCGGGCGGCCCGGTTGCGGTCTGCTGCAGATGAACGGCCAGCCCACCGCCGAGAACACCAGGGAGTGCGGGGCCGACGGCGATCTCGCGGGGTTCCGCAACTGGGAGAACGACGCGCACGTGCGCGAACTGGCCGACCTGTGGAACATCGAGAAAGACCGGCTCCCGCATGAAAACCCGCCCACCCACGCGATGGAGATCTTCCGCCTCGCCGAGAAGGGGACGATACGGATGCTGTGGATCAGTGCCACGAATCCCGCCGTGTCGCTGCCGGAGCTGGGGCGAATCCGGGCGATCCTCGAACGGGACGATGTGTTCGTCGTGGCGCAGGACATGTTCCCGAATGAGACGACCGCACTCGCCGATGTCGTACTCCCGGCCGCCGGATGGGGTGAGAAGACGGGCACGTTCACCAACGCCGACCGCACTGTGCACCTGTCGGAGAAGGCGGTCGATCCACCCGGCGAGGCCAGAGCCGACCTCGACATCTTCCTCGACTACGCCCGTCGCATGGATTTCCGCGACCGGGATGGGAAGCCGTTGCCCCCGTGGACGGATGCCGAATCCGCTTTCGACGCCTGGCGGGCGTGCAGCGCAGGCCGGCCGTGCGACTACAGCGGGATGACGTACGAGCTACTGCGGACTCGCGGTGGCGTGCAGTGGCCGTGCACCGCGGACGCTCCCGGCGGTACCGAGCGTCTCTACGCCGACGGTCGGTTCTACAGCGCGGCGGACTACTGCGAGTCGTACGGCAAGGATCTGCTCACCGGCGAGCCGCTGCAACCCGACGAGTATCGCGACCTCAACCCGGGGGCGCGGGCGCTGATCAAGGCGGCGCCACACCTGCCACCTCCCGAGAGTCCCAGTGCCGACCACCCTTTCGCGCTGATCACGGGACGAACGGTCTACCACTTTCACACCCGAACCAAGACGGGCCGCGCACCCGAACTCGACGGGGCGGCGCCGGATGTGTGGGTGGAGGTCAACGCACTGGATGCCGCGCGCAGCGGTGTGCACGACGGTGACCTCGTCGAGATCGCCAGCCCGCGCGGCGCGATCACCGCAACGGTGCGGATCGCCGCCATCCGTCGCGGCGTGCTGTTCGTGCCCTTCCACTACGGGTACTGGGACGCCGACGACGACACCGGGAACCATCGCGCGGCCAACGAGCTGACCATCACCGACTAGGACTCGGCGTCGAAGCAGCCGATCTTCAAGATGGGTGCCGCGTCGATGACGCTCGTGACTGCGAAGTGAGGGATTCGTACCGGAATCCGGTACGAATCCCGCACTCCTCGATCCGGCTACGAGTCGAGCTTCGACGCGCGGAGTTCATGCCCCTTCGACGTCAGGCAGCGTCCCGTGGGCAGATCCCACTGCCATCCGTGCAGATTGCAGGTCAGCTTTTCGCCCTCGATGACCCCGAACTTGCCGAGATCGGCCTTGAGGTGCGGGCAGCGCCGCTGGATCTCCCAGCCGTCCTTGGTGATCGACGCCGAGTCGTCGTGTGCTTCGGCGAACCAGCCGTCGGCGTAAGCGATCCGTTCGTCGGTCAGGCACTTGAAGAAGGTGTAGAGGAACTCGTTGTAACCGCCGATGCGCCAGGTGGTGAACCGCGTCGACAGGAAGATGGTGTTGACCCAGTCGGGCTCGTTGTCGCGCAGGACGGTCCGGACCAGCTCGGTGGCGATCCGGAAACCGTAGCGGTACTTGCCCTCTCCCTCCTTGGGCTCGCGCACGATGCGGTTCGGGAAGTCGATCACGACGGTCTCGGTGGCCTCGATGACCGGGCCGCCGCCGGGGGTCATCACCAGTCCGACGGGGTAGCCGATGCCGTCGCAGATCAGATCCGACTGCGCCATGATCGGCTCGAACAGCTCGCGGAGCGCGCCGATCAGCGGCTCGCCCTCGGCCGGCGCCCACGTGGCCTTCTCCGCGGCGATGACCGGTGCGAACTTCTCCTTCATCCGCTCGAGGTAGGCCCGCTTGTTCTCGCCGAAGACATCGGCGGGCGCGTAGGGATGGGTGACCTCGTTCAGCGTCGGTCCCGAGAAGTCGGCGACCGAACCCGACACCATCATCAGGCCGCGGTGCTTCTCGCCGTCGTCGGTGCCGTGGATGCGCATCTGCTCCAGGAAGGTCTCCTGGTCCGGGAAGATCGACGTGGTGTCCGCGGTCTCGCCGGACCCGAAGTCGTTGAGGTAGAACAGGTCCTCGTCGAGGAACATCGGCGGTCCGGCCGACGGCACCACCCACGTCGCCCCGACCTGCTCGATATAGGAACGCGCACGGTCCATTCCGCGCTGACGTTTCTGAGAGGCGAAGTTGGCCTTGGACTTCCGCGGAATGTCGTAGACCATCGGGTACCAGATCGCGCCGGAGTACTGCAGCAGGTGGACGTCGACGTGCCCGAACGCCTCGTCGACGACGTCCAGGTCGATCGGCCGGGCGTCGTTCATGTTGAAGCACACCGTCTCGCCGTCGGAGACGATGAGTCCACTGTCGCCGATCGGGCCGTCGGCGGGCGCCCGCAACGCGATGATCATGACGTCCAACGAACCCTTGTCGTTCGTCACCGTCGTCTTGACCGAGTCGGTGGTTTCCACGAACTTGGAGAATCCGAGCTTCTCGAGTTCGCGGCGCAGGTCCGGCACCGGGTAGTCGGGGAGCAGGACGGTGGCGTCCTTGTTCACGTTCTCGCGCAGGTTCCGCTCGTCGAAGTGATCGCGGTGCAGGTGCGAGACGTAGAGGTAATCGCAGTCGCCGAGCGTCTTCCAGTCGAGTTCGGAGTTGTCCGGGAAGGGCACCCAGGAGGCGAAGTACGTCGGGTTGACCCAGGGGTCGCAGAGGATCGATCCGGCGGTGGTCTGGATGTGGAAACCGGCATGACCGATGCTGGTGATCTGCACGAAGGGGCCTTTCATGGTGTGCGCGGGGCTGCGCGGCAGGGCACGACAGACGTCCAGGGTATCGAGCCGTGCCGGACTGGTGCGTGGGCCATGAGTCCCGCGGGATGCTCACCGTGAGGAGTCTCACGGGTCCCGTCGTGATGAACGTCGGTCACGGCGACCAGGCTGCCGACGGCGGCGAGGGCGCCGAGGAGAGTGGCTAAGCTCTCTCGCATGGAACCCGTGTACGACACCGTGATCACCGCCGCCCGCCTGTTGTGGCTGGCCGAAGGTCTGAAGTTCAAGGTGTCGGGTGTGGAACACGTACCGGCCGACGGCCCCGGCGTCGTCGCGATCAACCACACCGGCTACCTGGACTTCACCTACGCGGGTATCCCGGCCTACCTGCAGGGCCGTCGCAAGGTCCGCTTCATGGCGAAGAAGGAGGTCTTCGACAACAAGATCTCCGGGCCGATCATGCGTTCGCTCAAGCACATTCCCGTCGACCGCGCGCAGGGTGCGGACAGCTACCGCAACGCGGTCGAGTACCTCAAGCGCGGCGAGCTCGTCGGGGTCTACCCCGAGGCGACGATCAGCCGGAGCTTCGAGCTGAAGGCCTTCAAGTCCGGTGCCGCCCGCATGGCGATCGAATCCGGCGCGCCGATCGTCCCCACGGTGATCTGGGGTGCGCAGCGCGTGTGGACCAAGGGGCACCCCAAACAGCTGGGGCGCACCGGGTACAAGATCTCCATCGGCGTCTGCGAGCCCCTCGAGGCCACGGGCAGCGCCGACGCCCTCACGGCCAAGCTGCACGAGGTCATGAGTGCGAAACTCCTCGAACTGCAGGATGCCTACGGCGAACACCCGAAGGGTGAGTTCTGGGTCCCCGCCCGGCTCGGCGGTTCGGCGCCGACACTCGAGGAGGCCAACCGGATGGACGCCCAGGAGCAGGCCGAACGTGCCGCCAAACGCGAGCCGCGGAAGGACGACCCCGGGGTCGTCTGATCGACTGCCGGCCGGTGAGGCGGCGTTAACCTGGACCCATGAGCGCAGCCAGGCACGGACACCGCGAGCCGGTGTATCGCACCTTGGAGCTCATCGCCAACGGGATCGTCCGGGCGCAGGCTCTCGACCTGCACTTCACCGGCATCGAGAACATCCCCGACTCCGGCGGCGCCGTGCTGTGCGTCAACCACACCGGCTACGTCGACTTCCTGCCGCTCGCGCTCGGGGTGCAGCGGGCCGGACGCCGGACCCGTTTTCTCATCAAGTCCGAGGTCATGGACATCGGGATCATGCGGTTCCTGGTCAACCACACCAAGACCGTCCCGGTGGACCGGTCGCGCGGCGCCGAGGCGTATCGAGCCGCGCTCGGTCGGCTGCGGGACGGCCACATCGTCGCGGTCTATCCGGAGGCGACGATCAGCCGCAGCTTCGAGCTCAAGGAGTTCAAGAGCGGTGCGGCCCGGATGGCCGCCGAGACCGGGGTGCCCATCATCCCGGCGATCGTGTGGGGTGCCCACCGCCAGTGGACGAAGGGCGGACTGCGGAACATCGGCCGGAGCCGGCTGCCGGTGCATGTCCGGTTCGGTCTGCCGTTCACCCCAGCTCCGGGCGAGTCCCCCGAGCGTGAGACCCTGAGGCTCCGCGACACCATGAACTCGATGCTCCTCGAGGTCCAGGACGCCTACGGTCCGCACCCGCCAGGTGAGTTCTGGGTTCCGTCGCGACTGGGCGGTTCGGCACCGACACCTCAGGAAGCCGCGCTGATCGAAGCCGACGAGGCGCTCCGCAAAGCCGAGGCGCGGGCGAGACGAGCCGCCGAGAGATCACGGTCGAGAGAAAGCAGACGCTGATGACATTCGGTCCACCCACACTCATCGCCAGCGACGTGGACGGAACCCTCATCGACGACGAGAACCGGGTCTCCCCGCGCACGCTGGCCGTGCTCGCCGCCGCCCGCGCCGCCGGTACGGAATTCGTGCTGGCCACCGGTCGACCCCCGCGCTGGATCGCCGAGATCACCGACCAGTTCGCCGGCACCGACGCGTACGTCCGGTATGCGGTGTGCGCCAACGGCGCCATCATCTACGACGCCGAGCACGACCGCGTGCTGTGGTCGGCCAATCTCGAACCCGACGCCCTGGTCAAACTCGGCGAGATCGCCTACCAGCAGATCCCGGGATGCGGCATCGCGGCCGAGCGGGCGGGCCGTTCCGCACACGACGCCGCGACCGCACCGTTCGTCGCGAGCGCCGGCTACGAACACGCATGGCTCAACCCCGACCACGTCGAGGTCGGTGACGACGAGGTGTTCGGCGATCCGGCCGTGAAACTCCTGGTCCGTAAGCCGGGCATGGCCTCCGACGAGATGGCTCGTCGTCTGGAGCCGATGGTCGGCGACCTCGCCCAGGTGACCTTCTCCACCGACAACGGGCTCATCGAGCTGTCCGTACCGGGCACACACAAGGCGTCTGGACTCGCCCGGCTCGCCGAGCTCACCGGACTCCCCGTCGATGCGGTGATCGCGTTCGGCGACATGCCCAATGACGCCGAGATGCTCACCTGGGCGGGCCACGGGGTCGCGATGGGACACGGTCATCCGACCGCACTCGACGCCGCCGACGAGGTCACCGTGGGCAACAACGACGACGGCGTCGCGAAGGTGCTCGAGCGTTGGTTCGCCGGAACCTGATCCGTCCCCGCGAATCGCCGGACCCGGCTCAGGCCGCCGGCGGCACCGGGGCGGGGGCACCCGGTTCGACCGGCGGCGCGGGGGCACCGGGTGCGGCCGGTGGAGGTGCCGGGGCTGCGGGATCGGCGGGCGGCGTCGGTTCGGGTGCCGGCGGGGCGCCGCCGGCGAGCGCCCGGATCGCGGTGAGCGCCGCGTAGCCGTGGACTCCCGGACAGCTGGTGCTGTTGTAGTCGCGGTGCCCGGAGATGACCGGCAGGTTCGACTGCGTGCCCGCCGCGAACTTGGTGCCCGCGAACCCCTCTGAGGTCAGCGTCGCCGTGCCCGCCGGGTTGAGTCCGGCCTTGCCGAGGCGCCAGCGCAGGAACTTGCCGGTCGCCGACACCATCGCCGCGGTCGGCGGCGCCTCCTCGAGGTTGCCGATCATCGACACCCCGAGGGTCTCCTTGTTGAACCCGCCGGTGTGCGTGCCCTCGACATTGCGGTCGAGTCCGCCGAACGCGCCCTCGAAGATCTGGCCGTACTTGTCGATGAGCACGTTGTACCCGATGTCGCACCAGTTCAGGCTGCGTGCGTGATAGGCGTAGATGCCCCGGACGATCTCCGCGGACTGCTGCGGGGTGTAGTCGTTGCTGCCGGCCGTGTGGTGCACGATCGCACCGCGCATCTGCGGCGAGTACACCGGCTGCGAACACCGGATGGACTCGTCGGCGCCCCAGGCCTGGCGGGCCACGACCTGCGGTCCGCCGGTCAGCGGCGACAGCAACGACGAACCCAGGCCGAGCAGGCTCTCGGGGCTGATGAGCGTCGCCTTCAGCGCATTGAGGGCAACCGTGGCCAACTCCGTCACCACCGTGCTCGCGGTGCCGACGGCCAGCTGGGCGAGATCGCCGCCCTGGGTTTCCGCCGCCGGGATCGCGAGGCCGTCCTTGCTCGCGGCGACCTGCACCTCACGTGCGTCGCCCACCCAGACCGGTTCGGTACCGACCGGGTTCTTCGCGCTGGGCGCCTGTCCGCGGGAGATCTGCTCCAGGACCGTCCACGGTCCCCACTTGCCGTCGGGGTTCTTCGCACGCAGCTTGAGGTCGACGTCCACGGGTCGCTCCCAGGTGAACGCCACCATCTTGATCGGCGCCTCGCGCACGATGTGCGTGACCGCCGCCCCGACCTCGCGGCCGTCGGCCATCGTCGGTGTCGCCGGGGTCGTGCTGCTCGGGTTCGATCGGGTCGGGGTCCCCGGTGCCCGGTCACCTCGAGGCGCCGGCTGTTCCCGCGTCGTCGACGGTGCCGACCGCTCGCTGCTGCTGGGCGCCTCGGTCGTCGGGGTGGCGGCGGGTTCGGTTGTCTCCGAGCTGGTTTCCGGCGGCGACGATTCTGCCGAGGGGGATTCCGGCGGCGACGATTCTGCCGATGACTCCCTCGACGGCGATCCCGACGGGGCAGAGGGATCGGTGCTCGACGATGAGCCGGCTCCCGGGACGAGACCCTTCGGCAGCGGGACCGTCAGATCCGGCAGCGGGAACGCGTCCGGATCGATCGGCGGCAGTTCGACCCCCGCCGCGGCGAGGCCGGACGTCGCCACGTCGACGATGGCGGCGGGCAGTTCCCGTAACGGGACCTGCTCGATCTCGGTGTTGGAGACCGTCTGCTTGTTGTCCACCAACTGTGGTTCGGACTGGCTCGCGATCACCACGAACGGGCTCGCGACGACCGCGGCGGCGATCGCGGCGAGCGCGATCGAAGGTTTCGGTCTGGGGTAACGCACTCAGGTCTCCTCGCAGGTTGGTCGGACCGCGGCGCTGGTGCTCCGGGGGTGTGGTCGGGTCCGCTCAGCCGTCGACATCAGCGCAGCCGACGGCGTCGAAGCCACCAGGACTTCGAAGTCGTCGACTGTGCTCGGTACGGCGGTCATCGTCGCCGTCAGGCATCGACGACGGCGGCGACACACGCCGCGCATCGGTAACTCGTGATGTTCTTGTTATCTGTGTGACGGATGTGACTGATGTGTTGATGCTCGACGATGAGGTGGCAATGAATCCGGGGACCTGACCCCCGCGCCAGAGGTCACGGCGGCCCGGGCAACTCGTGATCCGGTTGTGATCCCCTCGGGTTGGTGATCGGCATCTGAATTCACTAGGGTCACTTAAGTCCCAATCGTCACATCAGTCACAGGCGTTACGAGCGGTGCAGAAGTTCGCCGCCCGCGGCTGGTGTCGTCGCGACCGAAGGATGTGTTCTGCAGTGACCAAAGCCCGACCTACACGGCTTCTGCCGCGATGGCCGGCGAGCGGTGCGCGGCCCGGACGGGCCCGCAACCGCGCGTTGACCTGGGCCGCGGCGGGGCTGGCGCCCGCACTGCTGGCCGGTGGACTCGCTGTCGCGAGCTCATCGGAATCGGCCGAACAGGTCGAGCTCTCGGTCGGGTCGACGGTGACGCTGATCGGGCACGGTCATGGCCACGGCCGCGGAATGGGGCAATGGGGAGCGTACGGCTACGCCCGCAAGGGCTGGACGGCACAGCAGATCTTGCGCCACTACTACGGTGGCACCACCGCGGGGAAGGTGGACAGGCCCGAGATCCTGGTGGCCCTCACGGGTCAGGGCTCGGTGAATGTGCACGCGGACGCCGGCATGCGAGTCGGTGGTCAGACGGTGGCTCCCGGGCAGGCGGTCAGCCTGTCCGGGGGCACGGCCACCATCCGCAGCGGGTGCGGCGGCGGTGTGGTGCGGTCGGTGCCGGCCACCTTCGTCGAACCCCTCAGCATGGCGCCCAACCGCCCGGCCGGTGAATTCCTCAAGTTCTGCGGATCGAACAAGGCCTACCGCGGGGCCATGGGACTCGAAGGCGGGCGCGTGGTCAATCGCATCCACATCGACGACTACGTCAAGGGCGTCATCCCGCGCGAGAGCCTGCCCGCCTGGGGCGACTCCGGCGGCGCGGCGGCGCTGCAGGCGCAGGCCGTGGCGGCCCGCACCTACGCACTAGCGGCGATCGCGGGCGGCAAGAAGATCGACGACACCCAGAATTCGCAGGTCTACGGCGGTGTCTCGGGCGAGGACCGCCGGACCAACGCGGCCGCCGACGCCACCGCCGGCCAGATCCTGTTGCAGAACGGTCAACCGGCCTTCACCGAGTTCTCCGCGTCGACCGGCGGCTACACGGCCGGCGGACGTTTCCCGGCCGTCGTCGACGAGGGCGACACGGTCTCGCCCAACCACAACTGGACCGCCACCGTCAGCGCGGGCAGCATCGGATCGGCGTTCGGAGTCGGTGCGCTGCGGAGCTTCGAGGTGATCGAGGCCAACGGCCTGGGCGCCGAACACGGACGCGCGATCAAGGTGCGCGCGGTCGGCTCCGGCGGGACCGCGGAGGTGAGTGGCGAGGAAGCTCGAACCAAGCTGCAGCTGAAGTCGTCGTGGTTCGCGGTCCAGGGTCAGCCCTCGCCGCCGCGGATCGTCAAACCGCCCACCGGCCCGGCGTCGCCCGGCGGCGGGGGTATCGATTTCGGCAGCCTCAACCAGCTCGCCGAACAGATCCTGCCGGGATCGTCGAAGTTCCTCGACATGGCGACGTCGGCGATGAACGGACGTTTCGCTGACCTGGGCGGGATCACCGGACCGCTGGGCCAGGCGCTCGGTGTGCCGACCCTGACCCCCGACGCCGCGGGCGTCACCCAGCTCTTCGAGAAGGGGATGATGTTCTTCACCCCGGGCACCGGACCGCGGGTCCTCGTCGGCAAGGGGCTCGAGCGCTACCAGGATCGCGGCGGCATCCCCGCGCTGGGATTCCCGAAACGCGACGCGTTCCGCTGATCGGTCAGGGCTCCGGCCCGGCCTCCACGATCTGGACGGCGACATCGACGAGCTTGGTGTTGGTGTCCTGTGACAGGCGCGCGAGCAGTGCGAACGCCTCGCCCGCGTCGAGCTTGTAGCGCTCCATGATCATGCCCTTCGCCTGGCCGATGATGTCGCGCGAGCCGAGCGCGGCGCGCAGTTGCTGCTTCTCCTGGATGGCCCCGAGGGCGGTCGCGGCGTGCGCGGCGAACAGCTCGCCGAGTTGACGGGCCTCGGCGGTGAATGCCGCCGGTTCGGTGCTGTGAAGATTCAGCGCGGCCGAGTCATCGCCGTCGATGTAGAGGTAGAAGCAGGCCATCGACCGGATACCGAGATCGGCTGCCGCAGCCGCGAAGTTCGGCCAGCGCGTCTCGGTCCGCATGTCGTCGATCCAGACGGTGAGATCGGAGACCGCAGCCCGGATGCACGGGCCCTCGCCCAGTTCTCGCTGCAGATTGTCGGCCTGGCCGCCGAGGTCGCCGACCATCACCGGCGTCTCGATGGTGCCGTTCGCGACGAGGGTCACGGTCGCGTACTCGGCTCCCGGAATGGCGTCGACCGCGAATTTGGTCATCGAACGCAGCGCTGCTTCGGTGTCGTCGCTCTCGCGGCGCATCTCGCCGGCGATGCGCGTCATCTGAGCCCCGAAGTCCGCCAACTCGGTCACTCCTGCCTCCTCGTGAGACGTTGTTCAGAG
The DNA here is from genome assembly GCF_029866425.1 of Gordonia sp. SMJS1. Classification (NCBI taxonomy): domain Bacteria; kingdom Bacillati; phylum Actinomycetota; class Actinomycetes; order Mycobacteriales; family Gordoniaceae; genus Gordonia; species Gordonia sp. SMJS1. Next base: position 277,924 of record NZ_CP123381.1, read on the forward strand.
CGCTTCGACTGGACCGACAGCAAAGCGCAGGCTTCGAACTCCCCCAGGCGTTCAAAGAGATCATTATGCCGTACGGTGCGCGTCCGCGACGGTGACGAGTCCTTCGCGTTGCGCGACCGACCCGATGGGTGACGAAGTCATCACGTCGACGCAGAAGTCCGTGTCCGAGTACGACGCTGACGGGTGCAACGCCGACGACCGCAGGGCCGCGTGCACCTCGTCACCGGTTCGCGGGTACTCCTCGACCCGCCACCGCCAGTGCACCGCGAGCACCTCGCCCGTCGGGGTCAGACATTCCGGCAACCGCGCGATCAGTTCGTCGAGATCCGCGTCACCGAGGTAGTAGAGGACCTCACTGAGGACGATCAGGTCGAACCGGCCGGGCGGCCAGTCGGAGACGATGTCGCCGACGCGCACCTCGACGGAGTCGTGGCCGTCGAGTCGCTCGCGTGCGAGCTCCACCGCGCGCGGACTGACGTCCGTGCACAGCAGATGATCGGCGCGCGTGGCCAACTGCGCGCTGAGCACGCCGACCGAGCAGCCGGGCTCGAACACCGACCCGTACCGGGGAGAGCTCAAGGCCGCCAGGCTGAGGGCGTACTTTCGTTGTTCGTACCACCGCGACGTGAAGCCCCAGGGGTCGTCGCTGTCTCGGTACATGTCGTGGAAATAGTTGTCGGCGAGCCCTTCTCGGCTCCCGGCGGTGTGGTCGTCGGCCATGTCATCCGTCCTGATGATCGTCGGTGTCGAGTGCCGTCCCGGGCCCTCGTCGATGCCGATGTCGTGAGCGTCTTGAGTTCACACGAAGACGAACTCCCGATCGCGGAGCAGGCGGTCGAGGATGTGCCGTCCGAGGACGGTGGCGTCTTCGGGGGCGGGTGACAGCGGGCGGATCTGGGTGTCGAAGGCCTGCACGGCCTCTCGTTTGGCGGCCTCGAGATCGTCGTCGAGGACGAAGGTCCGCATCCGCGCCCACGGGATGTCAGGATCGTCGGGTGTCGCCCAGTGCCACATCCAGATCGGATACATCCAGACGGGGACGCCACATCGGTCGCCGACGCGTCGGGCACCCCGTCCGACGGCCTCGTGGTCGGGATGACCGTCGTGCGCCCACACCGCCAGCAGGGCCGTCGGGGTCTCGGGCTGCTCGGCGAGGGTGTGCTCGACGATGGCCTCGATCTCGTCCTCGTGGTCGGCGAGCGTGCCGTCGCCGAGCCCGCACCATCGCGTCGGTTCGATGCCCAGAACCGATGTCGCGGAGTCCACTTCGGCGCGTCGTCGGATCGCCAGCTCGGCGGGCGAGAGCGTGGGCGAACCAGGGTGCGACGCCGAGCCGTCGGACAGGCAGAGCGCGACGACCTCGATGCCACGTCGGTGGGCAGCCGCCATCAGCCCGCCGACCCCGAGTACCTCGTCGTCGGGATGGGCGGCCAGGACCACGAGCCGCCGGACGCCCGGCTCGAAGTCGGGCCACGGACCCCGCGCGGCGAACCACCGTTGCCATTCGACTTCGGGAGTTCCCTCCGCCGAGGTGGGGGTGGCGCCGAAGCGGTGCGTCGAGGGGGAGCCGTCGGCGGTCATGGACCCGCCGATCCCGGTCCGGGTGGGACGCCGTCGGTCAGTGCGCCGAGTACTGCGAGGTCTCGATCGGCGTGGGACTGCCGGATGTAGACGGTGAGATCGGCGGCGGCCTGCGCGTGGCCGGCGTCGGCGGACAGCGGGCCGGGACCGAGCGCGCGTCCCACCCGGTCGATCACCGCGGTCGCGACCTGTTCGACCGACCAGCGCACGGCGAAGGCGAGTCGTTTCGACGGCGCGCCCGGGTCGGTGTCGATCTCGCGTGCCGCGGCCTGCAGATGCGCCCAACCGGACGCGAGATGGGCGTCGACCGCGCCGGCGTGCATCAGCAGCAGCGGGTCGTCGGAACGGGCGGCCGCGCGGTAGAGCGGCGCCGCGACCTTGCGGGCCCCGCCGAACCAGCATGCCGCGACCCCGATCCCGCCGTGCCAGAATCCCGGCCGGTCGAGGTATGCGCCCGGTTCGCCGATCGCGTCGGCGGGCACGGCGTCGAACGTGACGGTCCCGGTGTCGGAGTCCCGCATGCCCGCGTTGGCCCACCCGGAGCTGTCCGCGGACACCCCCGGGTGGCCGAGGTCGACGCCGAACAACCGGTTGCCGGTGTCGGTGCGCGCGGTGACCAGCGCGTGGGTGCACGACGACGCGCCCGAGCACCACTCCTTGGTCCCGTTCAGTTCCCAGCCGTGTGCGCCGCGGCGGGCGTCGACGCCGCTCCCGCGGGTCTCGGCCGCCCACACACCCCAGAACTCGCCCGGGGCGGTCCCGCCGTCGCAGATCTCGGCGAGGATGGCGTCGGCGTCGGCGTGCGCCTCGACGAGGCGACCCGTGCTGATGTCGTCGGAGCAGGCCCGGACGAGGGCGGCGAACCGGTCGAGGGTGCGTCCGCCGCCCGGGCGGGGGAGCGCGAAGGACGGGTCGCCGACGATCGCGCGTGCCCGTGCGGGCGTCACCCGGCGACCTCGTCGGGCCGGGCCCCGGACAGTTGCCGCAGGTAGCCCGCGAAGCCGTGCCGTGCGCGCCCGTCGCGTCGCGTCGAGGTGCGGACCGGCGCGTGCGCACCCCGTTCGATGACCGCGTCCGCGGCATGCAGGCGGTCGACGAGATCAACGTCCTCATCGGTGTCGACCTCACGGAACCCGCCGACGTCGGCGTAGGTCGAGGCGCGGACGCCGAGATTGGCGCCGTGGACGTGACCGTGCCCGGGGGACGGGTCGTACTCCCGGAGGTACATCTCGCCGGTTCCCGCCGGCCACTCGTCGAAACCGTCCGGGGTGACCGTGCCCACGTACGCGTCCGCCCCCGCGTCCGCGGCGGCGACATGCTCGGCGAGCCAGTCGCGCGGAACCGTCGAATCGGCATCGGTGGTCGCGAACCACGTGGTGGCCGGTTCCGACGACGACGGACCCACGGACGCGAAACCGGCTCCGCGCGCCGCGCCGACACAGCGGACATCGACCACCACGGTCGACACCTCGTCGGTGACCAGCGTCGCGGAGTCGTCGTCGCAGGCGTCGAGCACCACGATCACCTCCACGGGGATCGGCACCGCCGTGGCCGCGGCCTGCAGGGCTTCGAGGCACGCGGGCAGACGCTCGGCCTCGTTGTGGACGGGCACCACGACGACGATGCGCTCGACCGGAGCCGTTGCCTGGTGTTCCTTGGGGAGCCCCGGAGCCTGCGAGGACACCCGGTCGTCGGGCGATCGTACGAACAGCGGCGTCACTCAAACCCCGAACTGGTCACAGGAGAGGATGGGGCCCGGGGGCTACAGGCCGACGTTCGAAACAATACCCGGCTTCCGTGCCAGGCCACGTGGCTCGGAGATTACTCAGGGAGGGTCCGTTACCCTGAGGACCCGTGGCAACCAGTAGCAGCTATGACCTGATCGTCGTCGGCTCCGGATTCTTCGGCCTCACCGTCGCCGAGCGGGCCGCGACGCAGCTGGGCAAACGGGTCCTCGTGCTCGACCGGCGCGACCACCTCGGTGGCAACGCGTACTCCGAAGCCGAGCCGACGACCGGCATCGAGATCCACAAGTACGGGGCACACCTGTTCCACACGTCCAACGAGCGGGTGTGGGAGTACGTCAACCAGTTCACCGACTTCACCGGCTATCAGCACCGGGTGTTCGCGCTGCACAACGGGCAGGCCTACCAGTTCCCGATGGGCCTCGGGCTGGTCAGCCAGTTCTTCGGCCGCTACTTCAGTCCCGACGAGGCGCGGAAGCTGATCGCCGAGCAGGCCAGCGAGATCGAGACCGCAAAGGCGCGCAACCTCGAGGAGAAGGCGATCAGCCTGATCGGCCGCCCGTTGTACGAGGCGTTCATCAAGCACTACACCGCCAAGCAGTGGCAGACCGATCCCAAGGAACTGCCCGCGGGCAACATCACCCGGCTTCCGGTCCGCTACACCTTCGACAACCGCTACTTCAACGACACCTACGAGGGTCTACCGGTCGACGGTTACACCGCGTGGCTCGAGAACATGGCGGCCGACGACCGCATCGAGGTGCGCCTGTCCACCGACTGGTTCGACGTCCGTGAGCAGCTGCGCGCCGACAGTCCCGACGCCCCGGTCGTCTACACCGGCCCCGTGGACCGTTACTTCGAGTACTCGGCCGGCCGACTCGGCTGGCGCACACTCGACTTCGAGACCGAGGTGCTCGACACCGGCGACTTCCAGGGCACACCGGTGATGAACTACAACGACGCCGACGTCCCGTTCACCCGTATCCACGAGTTCCGGCATTTCCATCCCGAGCGGGACTCCTACCCCGACGACAAGACGGTCATCATGCGGGAGTTCAGCCGGTTCGCCGAGAACGACGACGAGCCGTACTACCCGATCAACACACCCGAGGACCGGGCGATGCTGACCACCTACCGTGACCTCGCCCGCACCGAGACCGCAAGTGCCGGAGTGTTGTTCGGCGGTCGCCTGGGCACCTATCAGTACCTCGACATGCACATGGCGATCGCGAGTGCGCTCACCATGTTCGACAACACCCTGGCACCGCATCTGCGTGATGGTGCGCCGCTGGTGGCCGACCCCGCAGGAGCCGAATAGATGACGGTGACTCCCGTGAACCAATCCGAGATCCCCGACGCCGGAGTGGGGCCGTCGAAAGCGAAATCCCTTCTGCAGCGGGTGATCTTCCCGCGCGCAGGCGAACCCCTCGACGTCCGGTCGCTGTACGTCGTGGAGTCCGAGAGCAACAACCGCCGGGCGCACGCCCCCAGCCGGACCTCGGTGCTCCTCGGTGCCGAGTCCGAGGTGAGTTTCGAGACCTACTTCAACGCCTTCGCCGCGGCCTACTGGCGCCGCTGGAGCATCCTCGACTCCGTGGTGCTCCGCGTCGAGGTGATCGGCACCTGTCGCGTCGACCTGTACCGCTCCAAGATCGACGGGTCGCGTATCGGCATCGGCGGTGATCTCGTCGACACCGACGAAACCGGCCGCGGCGTAGTCGAATTCGAGCTGGACCTCGGCCCCTTCGAAGACGGCGGCTGGATCTGGTTCGACGTCACCACCGACACCGACACCGAGATCGTCTCCGCCGGTTGGTACGCGCCCGTCGAGGCGCCGACCCCGGACGCGGAGACCAAGCGCGTCACGGTGGGCATCCCGACCTTCAACCGCCCCACCGACGCGGTGAACGCGTTGGCCGCGTTGACCTCCGACCCCATGGTCGACGAGGTGATCGACGCGGTGATGATGCCCGACCAGGGCACCAAGAAGGTCGTCGACGAACCCGGGTACACCGCGGCCGCGGCCGCTCTCGGCGACCGGCTGCACATCTTCGACCAGGGCAACCTCGGCGGCTCGGGCGGGTACGCGCGCATCATGTACGAGGCGCTGCGGCTCACCGACTCGCCCTACGTCCTCTACATGGACGACGACATCGCGATCGAACCCGACTCGATCCTGCGGGCGCTGGCCATGTCGCGATTCGCGAAGGCGCCCATGCTCGTCGGCGGTCAGATGCTGAACCTGCAGGACCGCAGTCACCTCCACTGCATGGGTGAGGTCATCCGGCGCGACACCTTCATGTGGACCGCGGCGCCGTTCGTCGAGTACGACCACAACTTCTCCAAACACCCACTGCGCGACCGCGAGAACTCGAAGAACCTGCACCGGCGGATCGACGTCGAGGGCAACGGTTGGTGGATGTGCATGATCCCGCGCGAATGTGCGGAGCAGATCGGCCTCCCGATGCCCCTGTTCATCAAGTGGGACGACTGGGAGTTCGCACTCCGCGCGTCGAAGGCCGGTTACCCCACCGCCACCGTGCCGGGTATCGCGATCTGGCACATGGCCTGGAGCGACAAGGACGACGCGATCGACTGGCAGGCGTACTTCCACCTGCGCAACCGGCTCGTCGTCGCTTCGATCCACCACGACGGTCCCATCAAGGGGATCGTCCGGTCGATGACCAAGGCGACCGCGAAACACCTCCTCTGCCTGGAGTATTCGACGGTCGCGATCCAGAACGAGGCGATCCGGGACTTCCTCGCCGGACCCGATCACATCCGCAGTCTGCTGCCCACCGCGCTGCCGAAGGTCGCGCAGATGCGCAAGCAGTATCCGGACGCGGTCGTCCTCCCCTCGGCGACCGAGCTGCCGCGGACCTCGGGCGAGGCAACGCATCTCGGGACCTCGATACCGCTGAACCCGATCAGCAAGATCAAGGCGCTGACCGCCGCGGTGGTGAACAATGTCCGCCCGGCCGATCCCCGGCATCACGAGGTGCCGCAGGCCAACTTCCCTCCGATCGAGGCGCGATGGTTCTCCCTCGGACGGGTCGACGGTGTCACGGTCACCACCGCCGACGGCCGCGGCGTCGTCTACCGGCAGCGCGACCGCGAGAAGATGATCGAGCTCGCCCGGGAACATTTCGCCCTCGTGAAGGAATTGCAGGACAAGTTCCCGGAGATGAAGCAGCAGTACAGGTCCGCACACCGCGACCTGACGTCGAAGGAGAGCTGGGCGGGTGTCTTCGGAATCTGATGGTCCGGTGATCGGCAGCGGGGGCGACACGGTCCTGGAGGACCGTGCGGAGACGGGGAAGGTCCCGGCCGACGACACCCCGCGTCCCCTGAACGGCGAGGAGAAGGCGCTGGTCGCCATCCAGGCCGGGCTCGGCGCCCGCCCGGGCGTCCGCCCGGCCGCGCGCGGACTGTCGCACGTGGGCGAGCACGCGCTGGGCTGGCTCGCGATCTCGGGGACCGGTTGGGCCCTGGCCCGCCGCCGCGGTGACGTACGGGCGCAACAGCTCTGGCTCGAGGCGGGAGTGGGCGCCTTCGGCGCGCACGCCGCGTCGGTGATCATCAAGCGGATCGTGCGCCGCCCGCGGCCCGCACACCCGGCGATCGCCATCGGGGTGTCGACGCCGAGCAAACTGAGTTTCCCGTCCTCACACGCCACCTCGACCACCGCGGCCGCGATCCTCATCGGCCGCGCCGCCGGCTGGGACCCGAAGGTGCTGCCCGCTGTGCTGGTCCCGCCGATGCTGCTGTCCCGACTGGTGCTGGGCGTGCACTACCCGACCGACGTCACCGCGGGTGCCGCGATCGGTGCCGCGAGCGCAGCGGCGGTCATCGTGGGCGATAAGGTGCTGCTCGAACCCACCCGGAATGACCAGGAGTCCGGACGTGCCCGCCGCGCGGCGCGCGTCCTGGCCCGGCTCGGCCTGACGGCCGCGGTCCCCGGCGGGACGCTGCGTCTTGCCGCGTCCCCCGTCATCGCGCGGGTGACACGACACAGGGAGAGTGCATGAGCGAGGAGCCGATCGAGCACGGGAAGGTTCTCGGACCGCCGAAGAACCTGACGTCCGGGCTGATCAAGGCCGTCCGGCCGCGGCAGTGGGTCAAGAACGTCCTGGTGCTCGCCGCTCCGCTCGCCGCGGGCAACATCACCGACGTCTCGGTGCTGGGCTCCGCCGGTATCGCCTTCGTCGCCTTCTGCCTCGCCGCGTCGAGCATCTACCTGGTCAACGACGCGATGGACGTCGAGTCCGACCGCAACCACCCGACCAAGCGGTTCCGGCCGATCGCGGCCGGCGTCGTCCCGGTGACCCTGGCCTATGTCCTCGCCGTCGTCCTCCTCGTCGGCTCGATCGGCATCGCGTTCCTCGCCAACTGGCAGACGGCCGTCGTCATCGCCATCTACCTGGTGATCCAGCTCGGCTACTGCTTCGGCCTGAAGAACCAGGCCGTCATCGACATCTGCATCGTGTCGTCGGGCTTCCTGCTGCGCGCCATCGCCGGTGGTGTCGCCGCCGAGATCGTGCTGTCGCAGTGGTTCCTGCTCGTGATGGCCTTCGGGTCGCTGTTCATGGCGGCGGGTAAGCGCTACGCCGAGCTCCAGCTCGCCGAACGCACGGGCGCCAAGATCCGCAAGGCCCTCGAGTACTACACGACCACCTACCTGCGCTTCGTGTGGACCCTGTCGGCCACCGCGGTCGTGATCTTCTACGGCCTGTGGGCCTTCGACAAGGGCGACACCAACGTCGCGTACGCCATCTCGATGGTGCCGTTCACCGTGGCGATCCTGCGCTACGCCGTCGACGTCGACGGGGGTGCCGCGGGCGAGCCCGAGGAGATCGCGCTCGGCGATCGTGTCCTGCAGCTGCTCGCCGTGGCGTGGCTGGTGTGTGTGGGTGTCGCGGTCTATGCAGTCAATTGACGGATCGCCAACCGGATTCCGGGCGCTGACGACCGGCCGCACCAAGGTCGCGGCCGTCAGTTTCGTCGTCGGGGCCGCCGTCGTCACGACGTTCTTCGCGATCGGTGCGTGGCAGCGCCGGTGGATCGCCGACGACGGACTCATCGTCCTGCGGACGTTGCGCAACCTCTTCGCCGGCAACGGTCCGGTCTTCAACGCCGGGGAGCGGGTCGAGGCGAACACCTCGACCGCCTGGACCTACCTGCTGTGGTTCTGGGCGTGGCTCACCGACGGTCAACTCGAGTACGTCGCGCTCTGGGTGGCGCTGGTGTGCTCGGTCGCCGCGATCCCGATCGCGATGTACGGCAGCGCGCGACTGTTCGGGACACGCATCGGCGGGCTCACCGGCGACGGCTGGACCCTGCTGCTGCCGTTCGGCGCGGTCATCTACATCGCCATTCCGCCCGCGCGCGACTTCGCCACGAGCGGGCTCGAGAACGGACTCTGCATCTTCTGGGCGGCCGTCCTGTGGTGCCAGCTCGTCGCCTGGGCGCGGCGCGGCGCGCCCACGAGCCGCAGGAGCGCGGCGGCCACGCTCGTACTCGCCTTCACCGCCGGTCTGGCGCCGCTGATCCGGCCCGAACTGACGATCCTCGGCGGCCTCGTGCTGCTGCTGGTGTTCTTCGCGCCCCTCGGCTGGAAGATGCGTCTGGGCGTCGTCGTGGTCGCGGGGACCCTGCCGGTCGGCTACCAGATCTTCCGCATGGGCTATTACGCCCTGCTGGTTCCCAATCCCGCGGTCGCGAAGGACGCCAGCGGTGCCAAGTGGGATCAGGGCTTCGCCTATCTGACCAATCTCTTCGGCCCCTACGTGCTCGTGCTGCCGGTCGTCCTGGCGGCGGTGGCCGGGGTGCTGCTGGTCGTCGGCGGCCGCATGCGGTCGAAGAGGGCCGATGCCACGGGTGCCGACGCGACCGCGGACTCGGTTGAGGCAACGGCCGACTCGACGACGGACACCCGGTCGTCGCGCCTCGCCGGATGGTCGCGCCGACTGCAGTCCTCGACCGCGGTCGTGACCGTCATGGTCCTCGCCGGCATCGTGCTGATCGTCTACTGGATGCGTCAGGGCGGCGACTTCATGCACGGCCGGGTGCTGCTCGTTCCGATCTTCATCACCCTGTTGCCCTTGATGGTCGTGCCGGTGACGATTCCCGCCCACGTCGGTGCGGCATTCCGTCGCCGGCCGTCGACGGACTCCGAGTCCGTGATCTCCGACCCGGTGGACGACGCCGCTCCACCGGTGACCGCACCCGTCCCCGCCGACCGCCGGCGCGCGCGGGCCCAACTGGTCGGCGCGGTCGCCATGAGCGCCATGTGGATCACCGTCGTCGTGTGGGCGGTCTCCACCCACGCCAACGTGCTGCCGAACGCGGGAATCGACATCGGCCGCAGCGGCATCGTCGACGAGCGCCGCTTCTACGTCACCAACATGGGCAACGAGAATCCCGTGACCGCCGAGGATTACCTCGACTACCCGCGCATGAGTGCGATGGTCGAGAAGATCGACGAGTACCGCGAGGACGGCGGCGTCATCCTGCCGTCGTTCAACTACGACGAGTGGTACGTGGCGCAACTTCCCGGCGTGATGCCGAAGGGCGCCGAGCGGCAGGTGACCGTCTACTTCCTCAACCTCGGCATGACGAGCATGAACGCCCCGCTGGATGTGCGCGTCATCGACCAGATGGGTCTGGCGTACCCGCTCGCCGCGCACACCGAGCGTCTCGAGGACGGCCGCATCGGCCACGACAAGATCCTGCCGAGCGAGTGGGTCGTCGCCGAGGCCGGGGCATACCCGCGCCGCCCCGTGCTGCCCGGTTATCTCGACGAGGACCTGGTCCGTCAGGCCCAGGTGGCGCTGCAGTGCCCGGAGACCAAGGACCGGTTCGCCTCGTTCGAGGCACCGTGGTCCTTCGACCGCTTCAAGCACAACCTGCGGCAGGCGTTCACCTTCAACAGCTACCGCATCCAGCGTGAGCCGGAGTACGAGATCCAGCGCTGCGGCCTGGAGATGCCACCGCCGGTGAACCCGCGCTAGGGACGCGCGCCCGGGCGCTGCACCCAACCACACGACACCAAGAGAATCCCGAGAAAACGCGGGGTCGAACCTGTGGAGTTGCCGTCGAACATCTCGGATCGGTAACGTCCCCGTGGGCGCGGCCGATAGAAAGGTCGTGACTGAGGCGTTCTGAACTGCTGGGACGCCGAAGTGACGGGGTTGTGATCGCGATCACATGGTTTGTCACGTTCGGGGGCATCGAATAGGCTCGCCGACGGTGAATCGCATGCGAGAACGACTCGTGAACGACGTCGCGCCGCGCAATGAGCCGGGGGACGAAAAATGTGTGACGCACAAGGACCGGTCGGCCACCGGGGACCAAGAGTTCCGGCCGATCGGCTGAAGAGGGAGATTCTGTACATGCGTGAAGCTGCCACCGAGGCGCCGAGGCCTGCGCGCAACCGGATGAGCAACCGGTTGATCGCCGCTGTCGTCGCCATCCTGACAGTTGTGGGACTGACCGGTGTCGTCGCCGGCCAGGCCAACGCCCGGATCGGCGGAACGCAGGTCGGCAAGCAGGAGTTCTGGGTCAACGGCTGCGGGATGCCGAACGTCAAGGTCCGCGCCTGGAAGAAGCCCGGCAACTACAAGACCGTCATCCTCCTCGATGGCATGCGCGCCCAGTACGACTACAGCGGCTGGGAGATCAACACCAACGTCCAGGAGATGGTGAAGTCCGGCGTCAACGTCGTCGAGCCCATCGGTGGACCGGCAAGCTTCTACACGGACTGGGACGCACCCAGCAACTTCAACCGGCAGCCCTACCGGTACCGCTGGAACTGCGTCATCAGCCGGACCCTGATCAGCGCGCTCGACGCCCGCGGCTTCCGCGTCGGACCGTCGAAGCGCTACGCCATCATGGGCCTGTCCATGGGTGGTAACGCCGCACTGGTCCTCGGTGCCCAGAACCGTCAGCACTTCGACCGCGCCGGCTCGCTTTCGGGCTACAACTTCCTGAGCGCTCCCGGCATGCGTACCGCGCTGCGCCTGGCGATGCTCGACGTCGACCCGAAGCCGTGGAACATCGACGCGATGTGGGGCCCGCCGTGGAGCATCCGCTGGTTCCAGAACGATCCCTTCTGGAACATCGGCCTGATGCGCGGAATGAAGGTGTTCGTCGGTTCCGGTAACGGTCTGTTCGGCCGATACAACGCACTGCCCAACGTGTTCGACGACCTGTTCAAGGGTTCGACCCTCGAGCTGCTCGCCTTCACACAGTCCAAGGCCTTCGAGGCCGCGGCCTTCGTCCAGGGCGTCCCGCTGATGACCTATTACGCCAACGGCACCCACGCCTGGGGCTACTGGCAGGACATGATCTGGAACGCCAAGAACCGCGGGTTCTTCCGCTGATCTGACATCGCCGGTCCGCCGGCCACACGACGCCCCGCCCGGGTTTCCGGGCGGGGCGTCGTCGTGCGTGGGCGCACCCTGCTCTGAGGTCCACGCTGAAAACCACCCTCCAGAGGGGCCCCAACGCCCTACGGTCCGCCGCCGCTGTATGGAGGGTGGTTTCCAGCGGACGACCGACCCCACAGATATCAACTGTCACACAAATCCCACGTGTCACAGCGTGGCGTGCGGACACGCCTCGCTGCGGCGTGTAAGAAACTCCTGAGGCGTTTGATACTCATGATGCACGTGTGACTGACGGGGAATCGGTCACGACGCTGCGGGCGCCGGCGTACAGGGGCGAAGGAGTTCTGGAGAGTGATGCGGCGAAACAGTGGTACAGGCAGGGTCGACGCGCGACCGGCTGACGCAGGACAGGGTGACGCGCGCCCGGCCGGTCGTCGGGCGACTCTTTGCCCGGTGACGGCGGCCGTGGTCGCGCTGGCGACCGCCGCGGTGCTCGTCATCGGCAACGGTCTCGCCGGCGCCGAGCCCGCTCCGGCCCCGCCCGCGCCCCCGGCGTCGCCGAGCGCTCCGGCGCCCGCGCCACCGAGCTCGCGCGCCCCGGTCGCTCCGGCGTCGGTGCCGGCCGCCCAGCCGGCGAGGGTGACGAACACCTACTGGTACACCGACCGGCGCGTGGCCCTGTGGGTCTACTCGCCGGCGATGAACACCAACATCCAGGTGCAGATCCTGCTGGCCCGTGACTGGCACGCGAAGCCGAAGGAGAAGTTCCCGCAGCTGACGATGCTCGACGGTCTGCGCGCGCAGGACGATCAGAGCGGCTGGATCATCAACACCAAGATCGTCGACTTCTACAAGGACAAGAACGTCAACGTCATCCTGCCGATCGGTGGTGAGTCGAGCTTCTACACCGACTGGAAGGAACCCGACCGCGGCAAGAACTACAAGTGGGAGACGTTCCTCATGCGGGAACTGCCGCCCATCTTGGAGAACGACTGGCGCTCCACGGACGTCCGCGGCATCGAGGGACTCTCGATGGGTGGATCCGCGGCGATGATGCTGGCCGCGCGCAATCCCGGCTTCTACAAGTTCGCGGCGTCGTTCTCGGGGATCCTGCAGCTGAGTTCGTTCGGCATGCCGCAGGCCATCCAGTTCGCGGTGCGCGACGGTGGCGGCTACGACTCGATGAAGATGTTCGGTCCGCCGTCCGATCCGGCGTGGAAAGAGCACGACCCCTATCTGATGGTCGACAAACTGCAGGGCACGAGCCTGTACGTCTCCTCGGGCAACGGCATGGTCGGGCCGCACGACAAGCCGTCGGACATCCCGATGCTCGCGACCAACTATTCCGGCGTCGGACTCGAGATGCTGAGCCGCGTGACCTCGCAACAGTTCGCGATCCAGTTGAATCGCAAAGGGATTCCGGGCCAGGCGAACTACCGGCCGTCGGGCACCCACACCTGGCCGTACTGGGAGTTCGAGATGATGCAGGCGTGGCCGCAGGCCGCCGCGGCCCTCGGACTGTCGCGCGACGCGGTCGCATGCCGCGTCGACGGCGCCTTCCGCAAGGTCTGGGACGCCAACAAGGCGACGCTCGGGGGCTGCCTCACCCCGTCGTACCCGGTTGCCGGTGGCAAGGCACAGGACTTCGCCGGCGGACGCATGTTCACCGGCCCGAAGGGTCCGAAGATCGTCACCGGCGCGATCGGTGGCGCCTACGTCGCTGCCGGTGGACCGAGCGGACGTCTCGGCAAGCCGACGACCGACGAACTCCCGACCCGCGACGGCAAGGGCCGCGTCAACCACTTCGAGCACGGCCGGATCACCTGGACGGCGAAGGACGGCACCAAGGTCCTGAAGTGACGGTCAGAAGGAGGGGACGGGGCGCCGACGGTGCCCCAACCTCGACCCCACGTGTGTACGGCCTGAAACTTCGCTGAGGAATCGGACCGTTACCGCAGGTGGTGCTGGTGCGGCGGCCGGAACGGCCTCGCGCGGACGGTAGCCTGACGTGGTGTGCGACGCAGGGTGCCCCTGCGTTGCGATCGGCCGCAGGCCGGACGTGAGTGTCGCCGGACGAGACCGTCCGGCGGTGCGTTGATCTCGACCCGAAAGGTTCGGCAGGAAGTGGCGATGACAACGAAGTGTGTGCGGCTGGTGCTGGCCGTGACGGGCCTCGCTCTCGCGCTCGGGTCCGTGTCGGCCTGCGCCGATGACTCGACGGCCAGTGCGCCGATCACCAACAACCCGGTCACGACGACGTCGCTGTATTCGGCCGCTCCCTCGACGAGCGCGTCGCAGGGTTCCACATCCGAGGAGACCACCCCGTCCACGCCCGGCGGCACGTCGGAGCTGCCGGCGACCGAACCGAACCCCAGCACGAAGGTCCCGGCCAGCTTCCCCGGACCCAGCGGCCAGCCGCTCGACGACAAGGCCCGCGCGTATCTCGCCGCGTTGAAGCAGCAGGACGTCACGTTCATGGGTGACAACGACAATTCAGTGGCCCTGACGATGGCGAAGTACGTCTGTGGTGCCAAGCAGAAGGGCACCGACCCGAGCATGGTGAAGGCCTTCGTCACCGCCTCTGTGGGTCCGGGGGCGGACAACGTCGAGGAAGCGAACTCGAAGGCCGACAAGGTCATCCGCGCGGCCGAACAGCACTACTGCTGACGTGGCCGCTCGACGCAACGCCGCGGGCCGCACCCGGAAGGGTCCCGTCCGGCGGCTCGGCGCTTTCGCGCTGCTCCTCCTCGCGCTCGCGGTCATCGCGATCGTGCTCATCGTCGTGCTGGTCCTGGTGTGGCTGGCTCCGGGACCCGCGCCGATCGGCCCCGGCGGGCCGTCGACGACCCCGCCGTCGAAAGAACGGCCGGATGCACAGCCTGCGGACTGCCCGGACGTTCTGACCGTCGTCGTGCCCGGCACCTGGGAGTCGAGCGCCGACGACGATCCGTACGCGCCGTCGGCGAATCCGAACTCGTTGATGCTGCGCGTGTCGCGTGCCCTCTCGAATGACTTCGACTCGTCCCGCAGCGAGATCTACACCGTTCCCTACACGGCGCAGTTCCGGAATCCGACCAACCTCGCCGACCGGCAGGCCGATTACAACGTGTCACGCACGCAGGGATACAAGCGCGCGGCGGGCAAGATCATCTCCACCAACGAACGCTGCCCGCTGACGAGCTACGTGATCATGGGATTCAGTCAGGGTGCGGTCATCGCCGGCGATCTGGCCAGCAACATCGGCAACGGCCGGGGCGTGCTCGAGGACGGTGACCAGGATCTCGTGCTGGGCGTCGGGCTGATCGCCGACGGTCGGCGCCAACCGGGTGAGCAGAACGACATCGAGCCGAGCCCGAACGGCGTGGGCGCCGAGATCGCGCTCGGCGGCATGGGCAACCTCGTTCCCGGCATCTCCATGACCGGCCCGCGCACCGGCGGTTTCGGCGATCTCCGCGACCGGGTTCAATCCATCTGCGCCCCGGGCGATCTCATCTGTGACTCGCCGACGATCGTCAACCCGCTGGCGGCGGTGTCGAAGCTGGCGAACGCGGCGTCGAATCCCGTCCACGCGATGTACGCGACCACCCGCTACTGGGAGAACGACGGTCAGACCGCGACCCAGTGGATGTACGACTGGTCCAAGGATCTCATCGAGGACGCACCCCAGCCGAAGCACAACTGACCGGCAATCTGCCGGTCACGGCTGACCGGATGGAAGCGTCTCGGACGCGACTCACCCGACCGGGCGCATCGTCGAACTAACCGGCCGGTAACCTCTTGTCGCGGCTGCGGCCGATTCGTTTGGCGGCGCCGTCACGCTGCATTAACGTGTTGGGCTGGCCCGAGGAACACCGCAGTGCGCCGCAGACGCCGCACGCGACCTCACCAGCCGGCGATCACGATGAGAGGACAGCGATGACGCAACCCCCGAGCGATGCCGGTGCCACCTCGGCCGGATTGCGGAAGTTCCGCTTCGGCGCGGGTGGTGAGGGCAACAAGGACGAGGGCGGCGCCCGCAAGTTCGTCAAGCTCGCGCAGACCGCCGAGGAGTACGGTTACGACACCTTCGCGGTGCCCGACCACCTCGGCAACCAGGTCGGTCCGCTCGCGGCGCTCGGCGCGTTGACGCAGGCCACCAGCACGATCCGCCTCGCGACATCGGTGCTGGCCAACGGCTGGCGTCATCCCGCCCTCCTCGCCAAGGAGGCCAACACCATCGACGTCCTGAGCAAGGGACGACTCGAGCTGGGCATCGGCGCCGGGTGGATGAAAGAGGAGTTCGACAAGGCCGGGATCGAATTCGAGTCGCCCGGCGTCCGCATCCGTCGCCTCGACGAGGCGCTGACCGTCCTCGACGGCCTGATGCGCGGGGAGACGGTGAACTTCGACGGCGAGTTCTACCAGATCAAGGGCCTCGAGGGCAGTCCGCGGCCGCGGCAGGGACCGCGTCCGCCGATCGCCGTCGGCGGCGGCGGACCCAAGATGCTCGCCCTGGCCGCCAAGCACGCCGACATCATCTCCGTCGCGCCCGGCACCACCACCGACGGCAAGATGAAGCTGTCCGACATGACCATCGAGAAGACCGCCGAGCGTGTCGACCGGATCCGGCAGGTCGCCGGCGACCGGTTCGACGAGCTCGAACTGAACTGGACGATCGCTGTCATCGTCATCACCGACGATCGGGTCGCCACCGCCGAGATGGCGCTGAAGGCGCTCGAACAGGGCTATCCGCCCAACATCGCGCACGACACCGAGTTCACCGTCGACGACGTGCTGACCTCGCCGTACATCGCGATCGGGAGCTTCGACGAGATCGCCGACCAGATCCGGGAGGTGCGCCGCCGCACCACCATGTCCTACGTAGGGGTGTTCCCCACGCAGATGGATGCTTTTGCGCCCGTGCTGGCGCAATTGAAGGGGGAGTAGGATGGCCGACGGTCTCGCGAGTCAACAGCGAGGTGACGGGTCGGTGAACCCGGCGGCGCGCGTCGAAGGGCGACGCGCGCTCATGCGAAGCCGAGCATGACGAACGCGAGTTTTTTCGTTGGGTAACTGGACGTGCGCTACCGTATCCCGCGGTCGGCACAGGACGTGGACAGCAGGACTGCGTGGTGGTGTCGCCAAGACCTCGCCGGAGAACTGCGCCCGCGTGGGGGAGTCCACGAGGGGGCACAGGAGTAATGAATGCTGAGTACTGAACTCGAAGACTTTCTCGATGAGACCGGGAACATCTCTTTCACCGAGGAAGCGACCCTGGTCGACTACGTCGAGCAGAACGTCCGCGAACAGGCCGACACACTGGCCTACCGGTTCATCGACTACAGCCGCGAACGCGATGGCGAGCCCCAGGATCTGACGTGGGCGCAGTTCGGCAAGCGACTCCGTGCCGTCGCAGCACGTCTGCAGCAGGTCACCAAGCCGGGCGACCGCGTGGCGATCCTCGCGCCCCAGTCGCTGGAGTACGTGATCGGGTTCTTCGCGGCGCTCTACGCCAGCAACGTCGCCGTCCCGCTGTTCTCCCCGGACGAGCCCGGACACACCGACCGACTGCACGCGGTCCTCGACGACTGCAAGCCGACCGCGATCCTCACCTCGACGAAGTCCGCCGAGGCGGTGCGTGACTTCTTCGCGCCGCTGCCGGCCAAGGAGCGTCCGCGCGTCATCGCCGTCGACGCCGTCCCGGATTCGGTCGGGTCGAGCTGGGTGGCACCGGTCGCCGGTCAGGACCACAACAAGGACACCGTCGCCTACCTGCAGTACACCTCGGGTTCGACGCGCGTCCCGGCCGGTGTGGAGATCACCTATCAGGCGGTCGCCGCGAACGTGCTGCAGATCTCCGACACCATCGGCATCGATCGCAAGGCCCGCGGCGTCACCTGGCTGCCGATGTTCCACGACATGGGTCTGCTCACCGTGATCCTGCCCGCGCTCGGCGGCCGCTACATCACGATCATGAGCCCGCAGGCGTTCGTTCGCCGTCCCGGTCGCTGGATCAAGGAGCTCGCCGCCGCCGCCGACGGCGCGGAGACCTTCGCCGCGGCTCCCAACTTCGCCTTCGAGCACGCCGCCGCGCGCGGTCTGCCGAAGGAGGGCGAGGAGCTCGACCTCTCCAACGTCATCGGTCTGATCAACGGGTCGGAGCCGGTCACGGTCAGCTCGATGAAGAAGTTCAACGAGGCGTTCGCGCCGTACGGGCTGCCGAAGACGGCGATCAAGCCCTGTTACGGCATGGCCGAGGCCACGCTGTTCGTGTCCGCGACGCAGCGCGAGAACGAGGCGAAGGTCGTCTATGTCGACCGCGACGACCTCAACGCCGGCACTTTCACCCTCGTCGACTCCGACGCGCCCAACGCGGTCGCGCAGGTGTCGTGTGGTCAGGTCGCGGTGAGCCAGTGGGCCACCATCGTCGACACCGAGACGGCGACCGAACAGCCCGACGGCCATGTCGGGGAGATCTGGTTGCATGGTCTGAACATCGGCGCCGGCTACTGGAACAAGCCGGAGGAGACCGAGGAGACATTCCACAACAAGCTGGTCACCCCGCTCCCGGAGAACAGTCACGCCGAGGGTGCGCCCGCGGACGCGATCTGGATGCGCACCGGCGACTTCGGGGTCTGGCTCGACGGTGAGCTCTACATCACCGGGCGAGTCAAGGACCTGGTGATCGTCGACGGCCGCAACCACTACCCGCAGGACCTCGAGTACAGCGCGCAGGAAGCCAGCGACGCGCTGCGCCCCGGCTTCGTCGCCGCGTTCTCGGTGCCGGCCAATCAGTTGCCGGGCGAGGTGTTCGAGTTCGCCGGCAGCGGTTTGAAGCCCGACGCCGACGACGCGTCCGAGCAACTGGTCATCGTCGCCGAGCGCGGACCCGGCCGCAAGGCCGACCCGCAGGAGGTCGCCGACACCGTGCGTGCCGCGGTGGCCCAGCGTCATGGCGTGATGGTCCGCGACGTCCTGCTGGTTCCGGCCGGCTCGATCCCGCGCACGTCGTCGGGCAAGATCGCGCGGCGCGCGACCCGTGCGGCCTACATCGACGGCAGTCTCCGGGGCGGCTACAAGCAGACGGCGTTCCCGGACGCCGAGTAGCGAATCTGCGGACCCGGGCGGGGTGAGTGCGTCGAGTTGCCGCGCCCGGACACCCCGCGGGCTGATAATGCACCCGGCACCAGTTCAGGTGCCCCGAGATCAGTAGTCTGGAAGCGATGTCTGAACTGAATACCGACGAGGCCCGCAGTATCGATTCCGCCGCGGCCGGCACCGACGGCGAGACCGCCGGTGACCTCACTGTCGACCAGCTTCGTGATTGGCTGCGCGAGTGGGTGTCACAGGCGACCGGGCTCCCCGTCGAGCAGATCGCCGTCGACCGTCCCATGGAGGAGCTCGGTCTCTCGTCTCGCGACGCCGTGGCGCTCGCCGCCGACGTCGAGGACAAGACCGGGGTGATCCTCACCGCGACGGTCGTCTACAACCATCCGACGATCGCCACGCTCGCGCAGCGCATCATCGAGGGCGATCCCGACGAGGGCGCCGACGGCGATGCGGACACCTTCTGGCGGCGCGAGCGCACCGCGGACGACGACATCGCGATCGTCGGGCTCTCGACCCGGTTCCCGAAGTCGGGCACGACGCCCGAGTCGACGTGGGACGCGCTCATCGCCGGCGTCGACGGTGTCTCGGACCTGCCCGCGGATCGGTGGTCGGAGTTCCGGTCCGATCCCCGGCTCGTCGAGATCCTCGACGCGGCCAACACCAAGGGCGGTTATCTCGACGACGTCCGCACGTTCGACGCCGACTTCTTCCAGATGAGTCCGCGCGAGGTCGAGATGGTCGACCCGCAGCAGCGTCTCGCGCTCGAGCTGACCTGGGAGGCACTCGAGCACGCGCACATCCCGCCGAGCGATCTCAAGGGTGCGCCGGTCGGTGTGTTCATCGGCTCCTCCACGAACGACTACCAGCTGCTGGCGACCCTCGGCCTGAGTGAGGGCGCCGAGGACACCGCCGCGTATGCGCTGACCGGCACCTCCACCGCGATCGTCGCGAACCGGGTGTCCTACTTCTACGACTTCCGCGGGCCGTCGATCGCCCTCGACACAGCGTGCTCGTCGTCGCTGGTGGCCGTTCATCAGGCCGTCCGCAGCCTGCGGACCGGCGAATCCGACCTCGCGCTGGCCGGCGGCGTCAACATGATCATCAACCCGGCGGCCACCCTCGGTTTCGACAAGATCGGCGCCCAGGCGGCGGACGGACACGTGAAGGCGTTCTCCGCCGACGCGGACGGATTCATCCGCGCCGAGGGCGGCGGATTGTTCGTCCTGAAGCGACTGTCCGACGCGCGTCGTGACGGCGACGACGTCCTCGCGGTCATCGCGGGCTCGGCGGTCAACAGCGACGGTCGCTCGAACGGCCTGCCGGCCCCGAACCCCGAGGCGCAGGTCGACGTCCTGCGGGACGCCTATGCCGACGCCGCGATCGATCCGCGCACCGTCGACTACGTGGAGGCCCACGGCACCGGGACCATCCTCGGCGATCCGATCGAGGCCGACGCCCTGGGCCGCGTGGTCGGTCGCGGACGCCTCCCCGGCTCGCCGATGCTGCTCGGATCGGTCAAGACGAACTACGGCCACATGGAGTCGGCCGCGGGCGCGGGTGCTCTGGCCAAGGTCGTGCTCGCGATGCAGCACGGCACCATCCCGGCGTCGCTGAACTACAGCGGCCCCAACCCGTACATCCAGTTCGACGCCAACAATCTCAAGGTCATCCCGGAGGCCACCGAGTGGCCGCGCTATTCCGGTCATGCCGTCGCCGGTGTCTCCGGATTCGGTTTCGGCGGCACCAACGCGCACGTCGTCGTCCGCGAGGTGCGGCCCGAGGATCTCGCGCCGGCGTCCGCGCCCGCAGGCCATGCGGGCGCATCCGAGTTGCCGGCGTCGGCGTCGCTCGTCGACGAACCCGATCTCGACGACGACGTCTACCTGACCGAGGCCGAGCGTGCCGTGCTCGCCGCGCAGGCGAAGAACGTCGATCCGGTGATCGAAGAGACCGCGTCGGATCCGGCCGCCGGCTTCGCACCGTGCGCGGTCGAGGGTTCGGTTGTGCCGCTGGTCATCTCGGGCTTCCTGCCGTCGCGTCGGCGCAAGACCGCCGCGGACCTGCTCGAGTGGCTCGAGTCCGACGAGGGACGGTCGACGCCGCTCGCCGACATCGGCCGCGCGCTGGCACACCGCAACCACGGACGCTCGCGCGCCGTCGTCATGGCCCGTACGCACGACGACGCGATCACCGGCGTCCGTGCGGTGGCCGAGGGCAAGAGCAATCCGCTTGTCTACTCGTCGGATTCGCCCGATGCCGCGTCCGCGGTCTGGCTGCTCTCCGGATTCGGTTCGCAGCACCGCAAGATGGCCAAGCAGCTCTACACCGAGAACCCGATCTTCGCCAAGTACGTCGACCGGGTCGACGAGCTGGTGCAGAACGAGCTCGGGTACTCGATCGCGGAGATGTTCGTCGACGACGAGCAGACCTACGGCATCGAGCAGAGCCAGGTCGGCATCTACACGATCCAGGTCGCGCTCGCCGACACCCTGCGGCACCACGGCGCCGAACCCGGTGTGCTCGTGCCGCATTCGATGGGCGAGGCCTCGGCCGCGTACATCAGCGGCGGCCTCTCGCTGGAGGACGCGACCCGGGTGATCTGCCAGCGCTCGCGCCTGATGGGCGAGGGCGAGTCGATGCTCCAGGGCGACGACATCCGCCTGATGGCGCTCGTCGAGTACAGCGCCGAGGACATCACCGACGTCCTCACCGACTACCCCGACCTCGAGATCTGCGTCTACGCCGCTCCGACGCACACCGTCATCGGCGGACCGGAGTCGCAGGTCGACGCCATCGTCGAGCGTGCCGAGAAGGAGGGCAAGCTCGGACGCAAACTGGCTACCAAGGGTGCGAGTCACACCTCGCAGATGGACCCCCTGCTGGGTGAACTGGCCTACGAGCTCACCGGTATCACGCCGCTGCGGCCCACCACCGGGTTCTACAGCTCGGTCGACCGCGAGGTCTTCTACCGCGCCGGCCACGAGCCCGTCCACACGATCGACTACTTCACCAAGGGCCTGCGCCACAGCGTGTGGTTCAGCCAGGCGATCGCGAAGTCGGTGGAGAACGGCCACCGCACCTTCCTGGAGCTCTCGCCGAACCCGGCCGTCCTGATCTCCGTTGCCGCGGTGACCTTCTCGGCTGGGCTGCACGACGCCGAGCTCATCGAGACGCTGCGGCGTAAGGAGGACGAGAGCTACGGACTCGTCAACGCGCTGATGAAGCTCTACGTGCACGGACATCCGGTCGACGTCGCGTCGCTGTTCGGTCGCGGTGGTCACGCGGCCATTCCGCGTACCCGCTTCGAGCGCAAGGAGTTCTGGCTCACCGCGAAGATCTCCTCGGGCGGCTCGGCCGGCACGGTCCCGGGATCGCACGTGGCACTGCCCGACGGCCGTCACGCCTGGGAGGTCAACGCGGCCGCGGTCACCGATCCGCGTGAACTGGTGCGTGCCGCGGCGGCCCAGGTCCTGGCGAATGCGGCTGTCGGGGCGTCGGTCGCGCACAGCGCCATCCCGGCATCGGGAACCCTCACGACGACGCTGAGCCCGCATCCCGGCGGTGCGGCGGTGACCGTGCACGCCAAGGCGGACAAGAACTTTCAGCTGCTGTTCGAGGCGGCGGTGACCGGTGACCTCGACGACACCGCAGGTGAGGTCACGGCCGCGCCGGCAGCTCCGGCACGGTCCGGTGCCGAGGTGTTCGCCGATGACACGGTGGTCGTCGAGGACGACGTCGTCGACGACATCGGCAACCGATGGAGTCCCGAATCCGGTGAGACGGTGGGTGATCGGCTCGCGATCATCGTCGGCGAGTCCATGGGCTACGACCCCGAGGACCTGCCGCGCGAGATCCCGCTGATCGAGCTCGGTCTCGACTCGCTGATGGCGGTGCGGATCAAGAACCGCGTCGAGTACGAGTTCGACATCCCGCAGCTGCAACTGCAGGCGATGCGCCAGGCGAACCTCGCCGACGTCGAGAAGTTCGTCGACTTCGCGGTGACGCATCGCGATCAGCTTGACGATCTCGCCCAGAATGCCGCCGGCGGTGGCGAACTCGACACCGCGGCGCTCAATGCCTACATCGACGAGCAGAACGCCGGCGGTGGTGAGTCGGCAGCCTCCGCACCGGCCGGTCAGTCCGACGAGCCCGGCGAGCAGTCGCCGGAGCCGAAGCGGCACATCGCCGAGGATCTGGCCGACGTCGAGCAGGCGGTCGCGAACTCGCCCGAACCGGAGGTGTCGTCACGCGAGGAGGCGGTCGAGGAGTCGGCCGCTCCCGCGGCAACCCCGAAGCCGGCCACCGACATCACCTCGCAGCGGGCCGTCGCCGAGGCGGCCGGCTCGGACGTGCCGCCGCGGGATGCCGCCGAGCGCTTGACCTTCGGCACGTACGCGGTGGTCACCAAGGTCTCGGCCGGCGGCATCTTCAACAAGCTGCCGGTGCTGTCGGAGGACGTGGCCCAGCAGCTCACCGATCGCCTCAACGAGCGCACCGGCGGGGATCTCGACGTCGAGGACATCCTCGACTCGGAGACGATCGAGGAGATGTCGAACTACGTGCGCGAGCATCTCGATGCCGGCGCGTCGACCGACGGGTTCCTGCGCTACCTGCGCCTCGTCCCGGACGGCAAGAAGGTCTATGACCCGTCCGCCGGCGATCCGACGCCGATCCTGCTGTTCCATCCCGCGGGCGGGAACACCTCCGCCTACGAGGCGCTGCTGAAGCGTCTGCCGGCGGACCGGCCCGTCATCGGCTTCGACCGTGGAGTCGAGGGATCGATCGAAGACCGTGTGCGCGAATACCTTCCGCGCCTGCGTGAGCTGCAGCCGAACGGCCCGTACGTGCTGGTCGGCTGGTCCTTCGGCGGTGCGCTCGCCTATGGCGTCGCGCAACTCCTGCGTGAGGCCGGGGCAGAAGTTGCCTTCGTGGGCCTCATCGACGTGGTGCGCCCCCGCGCGGACATGACGGAGACGCCGGACAGCAAGCGGGCGCGGCTCGAGCGCTGGAAGGAGTTCGCGATCCGCAACTACGACCTCGACCCCGATGTTCCGATCCCGATGGATCGGCTCGTCGAGGCCGACGACGAGGGGCAGTTCGCGATCATCATGGAGATGATGTCGATGTCGGGCACCAAGATCCCCGGCGGCATCATCGAACACCAGCGGACCTCGTTCATCGAGAACCGCGTGCTGAGCAGCATCGCGCCGGAACCCTACGACGGCAAGGTCGTGCTGTACCGGGCCGACAAGATGCACGCCGGCGCCGTCGAACTCGAACCGCAGTGGGCCGAGATCGACGAAGACGGCCGCTGGGGTGAGGTCGTCGACGACCTGGAGATCATCCACGTCGGCGGTGACCACCTCTCGATCGTCGACGAGCCGTACATCGCCAAGATCGGCAACGACCTGGCCGCGCGGGTCGGACGGCTCGATGAGCAGTAGCGGCACGGCTGCTCATTGTCAATCAGTGGTCGCGTAGAAAGTGAGACACCGTGGCTGACACCACCGCAGGCAAGCTCGCCGACCTCCGTCAGAAGTTGGAGGCCGCTCGCGAGCCGGGAGGCGAGAAGGCGCTCGCGAAACGCGCGGCGAAGGGGATCTGTTCTCCGCGTGAGCGTCTGAGCATGCTCTTCGATCCCGGGACCTTCGTCGAGATCGGTGCGCTGGCGAAGATGCCGGGTGCGGCCGAGAGTGGTTACGGCGACGGCGTGGTCACCGGACACGGGCTGGTGCACGGGCGTCCGGTGGCGGCGTTCTCCCACGACCAGTCGGTCTTCGGCGGAACCGTCGGTGAGATGTTCGGCCGCAAGGTCGCCTCGCTGATGGAGTGGGCGGGCAAGATCGGCTGCCCGATGGTCGGTATCAACGACTCGGCCGGCGCGCGGATCCAGGACGCCGTCACCTCACTCGCGTGGTACGCCGAGATGGGTCGCCGCAACGATCTGCTCTCCGGTCTCGCGCCGCAGATCTCGGTGATCCTGGGCAAGTGCGCCGGCGGCGCGGTCTACACCCCGGCCAACACCGACATCCTGGTGGCCGTCGAGGACAAGTCGTACATGTTCGTGACCGGACCCGATGTGCTGAAACAGGTGAACGGCGAGGAGATCTCGGCCGAGGACCTCGGCAGCGCGCACAATCAGGCGCGGTGGGGCAACATCCATCACGTCGCCCCCGACGAGAAGTCCGCGTTCGACTGGGTCCGTGAGTACCTGCAGTACATGCCGTCGAGTGCCTACGAGCGGCCGCCCGTCGTCAACCCGGGTCTCGAGCCGGAGATCACCGAGTCCGATCTGTCGCTCAACGACTTCATGCCCGACAACGACAACGCCGGGTACGACATGCACGACATCATCATCAAGCTGTTCGACGACGGCGCCTTCCACGAGGTGGGAGAGTTGTTCGCGCCCAACATCATCACCGGGTACGCACGGGTCGACGGCCGGTCGGTGGGTGTGGTCGCCAATCAGCCGAGCGTGATGTCGGGTGTGCTCGACACCGACTCGTCGGAGAAGGCAACGCGTTTCGTGCGCATCTGCAACGCCTTCAGCATCCCGTTGGTGTTCCTGGTGGACACCCCGGGCATCCTCCCGGGTCTCGCGGAGGAGCAGAAGGGCACCATCCGACGCTCCGGCCGCTTCCTGTACGCCTACGTCGAAGCCGATGTCCCCAAGGTGACCGTCGTGCTGCGCAAGGCCTACGGCGGCGCCTACGCGGTGATGGGCAGCAAGCACCTCGGTGCCGACGTCAACTTCGCCTGGCCCACCGCGAAGATCGCGGTCATGGGCGCCGAGTCGGCTGCCGCGGTGCTGACCCGACGTCAGACCGAAGGTCTCTCGGCCGCCGAGGCGGACAAGATCCGCCGCGAGTTCATCGACTTCTACAACACGATGATGGCCACTCCTTACCTCGCCGCCGAGCGTGGCTACGTCGACGCGGTCATCGAACCCGCCGAGACCCGGTTGCAGCTCCGGAAGGCGTTGGCGCAGTTGCGCGACAAGGAGGTCCTCAAGACCCCGCGCAAGCACTTCCTGATGCCGATCTAGCGGAGGACACCCCTCGCACCTGCCGGTCGCCCGCGAGCTCGCTCCTCAGTATGCGCGGCCTGGCGGCCGTCGTGGACAACGAAAGAACCACTGCTCCCTGAGGAGGCCGGAGCTTGCGGAGGCCGTCACGAAGGGTCCTGGTGACACGGGTCGCGAAGACCCTTCGTGACGCGCCCTCCGCAAGCTCCGGGCGCTCCTCAGCCTGAATCCGTGGAAGGGGTTCAGGTGGGGTGGGGTTGGGGCGCGTGATCGCCTGATTGTGTTGTGGGCGTGTGGTATTCGCTGACCTGTGTCAGCCTTTTCACTGGGGTTCCTTGGTGGTGGGTGGGCGGGTGTGGTTGGTAGGTCAGGTGGTGTTCACCGCGGCCCACAGCGCGGTGAACGCGTGTTGGGTGGGCCAGTGGCGGGGTAGGTGCAGGACCGGTGTTCGTGCTGGTCGCGCTAGTCGGGCGGGTATCGCGATGAGGGTGCGGCGCAGCGTAGCGCCCCGCGCGGCACGCAGTGCCGGTGCTGCGGTGAGTGCGGCGAGGGTACGCATCAGGTTGTGGCTGATCGCGGTCAGCGCCAGCCAGGCGGCGTTAGCACCGAACCGTCCGGAGGGCAGATGCGCCAGCGGTCCGTCGATGAGGTCGGCGAACACGGTTTCGATGATGGCGTGGCGGCGGTGAGTGAGGTCGGCGGTGACGGTGTCGTCGGTGGTGTTGGTGAAAAACGAGTGGTACCGCCACGCAGGCATCAACGTGTCGGTGCCGGCGGGGTGGTGGGCTTTGACCCGACGCACGATCAGTCGCGCGGTGACCGGCTGGGCGGAGTCCGGTTGCACGGTGTAGGAGGTCTCGGCGACTTCGGCATCAGAGATCAGTTCGCCGGTGACGGGGTCGGTGACCGCACCGGGATAGTGCACCGGCGTCCACGCGTCGTCTCCGATCGCGGTGATGGCGCGGGTGATCGCCGTGTTGGTCCGCAGGACCAGCGAGAACGTCGCTCCGAGGCGTTGACAGGTACGCATCACCGCAGCGGTGCCATACGCCGAATCGCCACGGACGGTGATCTCCCCGCTCGCTCCGCAACGGCGTGCGGTGGTCAGGGTTTCAGCGATCATTCTCGCTGCCCCGCTCCCGGAAGCGGTGCGGCCGGCGCGTAGCCAGGCGTTGCCGATCACCGGTGGATGCCCGGATGCGGACAGGGTGGCGATCAGCGGGGACAACCCTTTGCGCAGGAGTTCACGCCCAGCGATCTTGGCGTGCCCATAGGAGGCTCCGGCCTTGTAGTAGCCGTACACCGGGCGCAGCAGCGAGTCAATATCGACAAACACCCGGGACCCGTCGGTGGGCAGCAGACCCGCCGTGGCGCACATCGCCGGCAATGTCCGGGTCATCACCGCGTTGAGCGCTCGGGCGTGCCCGGGGGTGAACTCGCGCAGCATTTGCCCGATCGTGGCCGGGGCGTACACGCGGTCGAACAGGCGGGTGTGCCCACCAGTGCGGACCATCCCGAGGTCGTCGATACTGTCAGCGCCGCAACACAATCCGGCGATCACGGTCAACAGTTTCGCCTCGAGGTTGGCCCCGGCGGAGGCGACCTGGGTGGTACCGAGATCGACCCGGTCGCCCAGCGATGCGGCCAACCCGGTCGACTCGGCCACTCTCATGACCGGTACCAGCCCGGCGTGCGACACCAGGTTATCGTCGTCGAAGACCGCGGACTCGGCGGAGAACGTGTGCGATACTTTCACTGAAAGTGCCTTCTGAGCTGGAATGTTTTGTGTCTCAACACCACCAATCATTCCAGCTCAGAGGGCATTTTCACGTTATCGACACCCCGCACCCGTCCACGGATCCAGGCTCAGGGAGCAGGAGTAGACGCGCCCTCCGCAAGGTCCGGGCGCTCCTCAGGGAGCAGAGGGCGTGGTAGTGCGCGGGTAGCAGGACTGCCTAGTTCTTCACCGCCCGCATCGGTCCCGGTGTCCAGAGTCCGTGGTGGGTGTCGGTGGTGATGGTCAACTCGGCGTCGGTCTGCGGGAGGATCGGGGTGAGGCTCTGGAGCATGCCCCAGTCCTTGGCCCAGTCGTTGCGCAGGTACGACGGGTACACGCGCGGCCGCAACTCGTTCTCGATGATGCCGAGCGGGCCGCCGGAGTCGCCGGCCATCCAGCGCTGCGAGTTGACCCGTTCGCCTTCGCGGTCCGGCGAGATCCGCCACTCCGGTGTCTCCAGGACCCCGTACTTCACCTGGGCGGGACGCTGGCACGGGAAGGCGAGACCGGCCTCCCAGTCGATGAGCACCGGATCCTCGCTGCCCACCAGCGAATTCAGCGTCACCATCGACGAGACGCGCGGCGGGGTGACGGCCAGCCACTGGTCGCGCAGCGTCGAGGTGTCCTCGGCGAGAACGCGGACCACCGTCGCGCCCGGGGGCGCCTGGTCCATCGGGAAGCGCAGGTTGCGCCACTCGGGGGCACCACCGATGTCGAGCGGCACCATCTGACCGGCCGGTGCCACCGTGCCGTCCGGCGCGACGCGGCCGAACTGCAGTCGCACTCGCTGTCCGGGCCGGGTGACGGCGAGGTCGTCGATGTACTCGACCTGCCCCGCCACCGACATCGTGACGAGCGGCTGCTCGCCGGAGGGGTTCTCCGGCAACTGATACCAGTCGGACGTGAGGCGACCGGTGCCGCTGGGGGAGTTGTAGGTTCCGAGGACCGGGGTCTGGCTCGGTGACAGACCGAACGGCAGCTTCACGGTCGACCCGTTGACGCCGGCCTGGGCGGTCTGCCCACCGCTGGTGTCGCTGGAACCTGTCGTGGTGTCGGTCTCGGCGCTGGTTCCGTCCTCGGTCGGATCGGACTGGGTGCGGTCGACTTCCGCGGTCGAGGTGCCCGACGAGGACTCCTCGGCTTCCTCTTCGGTCTCCTCGGACAGGTCCGACGCCACTCCGTTGGGGTCGAACCCTTCCATCCCGGTTCCGGCCAGCGCGGCGCCCGGCGACGGGTTGTCCTGTCCCGCCACTCGCGCGGGTGACAGCAGTCCGGCGTTCGGATCGTCCTCCACCAGTACGGCATCGGCGAGTGCGCACGGCTGTCCTTGGAGCGCGTTGACGTTCGAGCTCAGCCACGACCACGAATTGCGCTGCGTCCAGTCCGCTTTCGCGAATGACACCAGGGTGAACAGCAACATGATGGTCGACACGACGATGATCGACGGGCTGCGGAGTCGGGCGAACACCGACCGCGACGTTCCGGTCCGGACGGCGTCGTCGACGTAGTCGTCGCGGAAGTGTTGCCACAGACCGAGGGCGGTCAGCGCCACCGCAACCGCGAGGATTCCGGTCCAGAGCGGGATGCCCCGGACATCGGGAACCGCGTCCCGCCAGGGGATTCCGTAGCTGCCGACGTACCACCACTGGTTGCGTCCGGAGAATGCGAGCGCCAGAACATATGCGCAGGCGGCGGCGAACAGGGTCCGGTTGCGGCGACGACGCATGATCGTGCGATCGGCGCAGGCGGTTGCCACCGCGGCGAGCGCGCCGCCGATCGCGGCGTACACGCCGAGCTGGTGGGTCCACTTGGTCGGCAGGAATGCCATCAGCACGGCCGAGCCGGCGACCATGGCGACCAGACGCCACGTGGGTGCGGTGGCGATGCCGGGCAGGCGGCGCCGGTTGAGCAGCATCACCACGACCAGGACGAAGCAGGTGAACACGATGAGAATGCCGAAACGCCGGGCGATTCCGCCATCGGCGGTCGGATTCATCAGCATGTAGTAGCGCATCGGCTCTTCCCACCACTTGTTGGTGGGGCCGACCTGTCCGTTGACCGACACCGCTTCCAGGATCGGTGCCAGCGGCTGGTCGGCGAAGATCTCGAACATCACCGCGAGCCCGGCGGCGAGAATCGGGAGAAGCAACGGCCACAGACCGTCGCGCTTGCGGCGCACCGCGAGACGTTTGATGAGCGGCCGGATGCCGGCGATCAGGGCGATCGAGGCGATGACGCCGGTGGGATGGATGGTGAGGGTGAACGCCGCGGAGATGATGCCGATCGTCAGCGGGAAGAACCGGCCGGTGGCGATCGCGCGCTCGACGCACACCCAGGTGAAGATGGTGCCCAGCGCGATGAGCGGCTCGACGCGCAGTCCGTTGTTGTACGGCATCCACACCGCCAGGAAGACCAGGGCGGCAGCCCAGATCGCCGGCGTCGACTCGCGGACGGCCCGCCCGAGACGGGGGATCGCCGCCCGGCTGATCAACCACCACGACGCCATCGCGAACAGGAACGGCAACAATCGCAACCACGGCGTCGCGGTGCTGATCTCCATCCACGCCGACAGGTAGTGGTAGTGCCAGCCGAACGGATCCTGCGGGACACCGAAGTAGCGGTAGTAGTTGTCGAGATAACCGGCCTCGCCGGCGATCCGGCCGACCGTCACCTGGTATCCGTCGTCGGCGGTGTTGCCGCCGACGAACAACCAGATCAGCAGCACCAGGGTGACGACTCCGTCGACCGGGCGTACGCGCCACCAGCCCGCCGGGAAGATCTTGTGATGGCCGCGCGCGTCGCGGGCGTCGAGGACCGCCAGCGCGGCAAGGGAGAGGATCGTCGACGCGATGCCGAGGACCAGCAGCCAGAACTTGAGTGTCGTGGGCGTGGAGACGAACCGGGTGTCGATGGTCGACCGGAAGGAGAGTCCGTCGGTGCTGACGTCGGCCGGAAGGCTCGAGTACACACCGATGATCTGCGGCCGGGCGTTGGGATCCCGCAGATCGAAGGACCGGACAGCGCCGGCCTCGTCGTCATTCGGCGCGCTCGCGCCGCTCCCGGCGCCGGCGGCGTTCTCCGGCAGGCCCTGGATCGACCCCCGCGTGCCCTCGGTGTCGGATTCGACGACGATCCGGCAGTCCGGCGCCGACTGTGCGGCCGCGCGAGGAGTGTTGAGCAGCACGACGTTTCGTTGCACGACCTGGAGCGAGTCGGCGGTGGCCCGGACGAAGAGGCCGACCTTGCCTGCCTCCGCGCCGCCTTCGGGCACCGTCGACAACAGCACTCCGCCGGACGAGGGCAAGGATGCGCCGAGTGCGCACGGAACCGTGACGTCCATCGAGACCGGGACGAACGACACGTTCGGTGCGGCGACGTTCGCCACCGAACCCTGTTGCGGCCAGGTCAGTTCGGCCTTGGTGTAGTCGACCGGCAGGAACGGGCTGAGCAGTGCGAGCAGGATGCCCACGATGCCCGCGGTGATCGCGACGATACGCGCGGTGCCGGCGTGGCGTTCGGCGAAGCCCGGGCGGCGGTCGCTCACGAATGGCGCGGTGTCGGCGGGACTTCGGGAAGAAGTGTCGGTGTCTGCCACGTCTGCCTGGTTCTCTCCGGGGTGCCGCGTCGCCGGTTCGGCGTGCGAGTGGTCGGGGTCAGTCATCTTCGGGCACCACCCTGATCGGGCCGGGGCGCGACCATCCCCAGGTGGTCGACGTTCCCGTCTGCACGTCCGCGGGTCGCGCCTGCGGCACCAGCGGGGTCAGGCGCTGCAGGTTGCCCCACTCGCGGTACCAGTCGTCGTCGAGGTAGGTGGCGAGGGTCGACGGCCGCGTGAGCGCCTCCACCGGCGCCAGCAGGCCGCCGTCCTCGGTGGCCATCCAGGTCTTGGACTGCGAGTTGGCGATCCACGACTCGGGCAGGATGCGCCACTGCGGGAGGTCGAAGACGCCGTGGTGGGCGGTCATCGGACGCTGGCACGGGAACACCGCGCCGGCGGCGAAGTCGATGAGCACGGGGTCGGTGGAGCCGACGACGGTCTGCAGGGTCTGCAGCACCGGGGCCCGCGGCGGGGTGATCGCGAGCCACTGGTCCGGGTCGAGGTTGTTGTCCCGGGCGACGATTCGCATCACGGTCGCGTCAGCGGGAACGCGGTCCATCGGGATGCGCAGGTTTCGCCACGGGCGGTTGGTCCGCTCGGGGTCGATCGGGATCGCGGGCGCGCCGACCTCCTCGAACTGTCCGTTGGCAGGAACATTCGGCCCGCTCGCTTCGCTCCCGGCGCCGGCTTCGGGCTCCCTACCGAACTGAACCTCCAACGCCTGCCCGAAGTTCGGGACGCCGTCCCGGTCGAGCGTGAAGACCGCGCCGGCGGCGGTGATGACGATCAGCGGTGAGGAGTCGCGGGCGGGCAGGCGATACCAACCGGTGGTCAGAGTGGCCTGGCCGCTGTTGGTCTCGTGGCTGCCCAGCACGGGTGTGGTCGCCGGATCGAGGCCGAATGGCAGTGCCGCGGTGCTGCCGTTGACGCCGCGAGGCCCGACGCCGCCGGTGGTTCCCGGGTTGCTGCCGTAGACGATGAATGTCTTCGACAGGTCCGCGGAGGTGTTCATCGCGCCGGGTTTCTGGGCGCCGGCCTGCGGTGTGAGGTCCGGCTTCACCCCGTCGGGACGGAATCCCTGGGACTGACCCTGCAGCGTCGACGACGCCGTGCCGCCGTCCGCCGGCGTCAGCATGCCGCGATTGGGATCGGGTTCGACGAGCACGGAATCGGCCATCGCGCAGGTGTTTCCGCGCGCGGAGTCGAGATTGGCGGACAGCAACGTGAAGGTGTCCGCGCGGCTGGTCGCGGCCTTCGCGAACACCGCGAGTTCACTGACGACGATGAGGACGGCGATCACCGCTATCGGTGCGGACGCGACCCCGATGCGCCAGCCGGCGGGCGCGGCACCGCGGTCATGGGCGAGGCCGGTCTCGTCGACGAAGTCCATCCGGAGGTGTTGCCAGATGGCGAACAGCAATGCCACCACCGCGAGCGCGAGGAGCACGGTCGACACCTGGATCCCGGCGACGACAGGTGCCTTGTCGAACCAGGCGATGCCGAAGTTGTAGGGCCACGGCCAGGCGTTCTTGCCCGCCGCCGCGGCCGCGCACGCCACCAGCAGCCCGGCGACCAGGATCGACAGGTTGCGGAGCGTGCGGCGCGCCGCCTGCCCGATCGCCACGCAGGCGACGGCGGCCAGCGCCGCGCCGAGGCCGGCGAAGATGCCGAACTGGATGGTCCACTTCGTCGGCGTGAACGACAGGAACAGGATCGTCAGCAGGGAGGCGCCCAGTGCCCGCCACACCGCGCCCGGATCGAGGCCGTCGATCCGCTTGCGGCGCAACATGATCGCCAGGACGACGAACATGGACACGGCGAACAGGAGCACCGGGATGCGGCGGGCCAGGGCGCCGTCGGTGGTGTTCACCGCGAGGAAGTAGTAGCGCAGGAGTTCCTGATACCACGCCAGCGTCGGACCGACCGAGTAACGGATCCGCAGGGCCTCGAAGACGGTCGCCAGGGTCTGGTCGCGGAAGACGATGATGACGACCAGCGCCACACCCGCGAGAAGGGGGGCGAGCAGCGGCAGGAGCCCGTCTTCGGCGCGGCGTCGGACCAGGATGCGGAGCATGGGCCGGGCGCTCGCGATGAGCAGGGCGAGCGCGACGAGACCATGCGGGGCCAGGGCGAGCGTCAGCGCCGCGGTGAATGCGGCGATGACGGCCGGCAGCATTCGTCGCGTCGAGACCGTGACCTCCACCGCCCACCAGGTCGCCAGGGTGCCGAGGACGATGATTCCCTCGCTGCGCAGCCCCGAACACATCGGGAGCCAGAACGCGAGGAAGACCGCCGCGCCGGTGAGCATCGCCCACTGTGACCGCCGCACGGCGCCACCCAGGCGGGGCAGGAGAACTCGGCTGAGGATGAACCAGGCGGCCAGGCCCGCGAAAAGCGACGGGAGCCGCATCCACAGGCCGGTCGTCGAGATGGTCGACCAGTACGCCAGGAAGTTGTAGTACCAGTCGAACGGCGCTTCGGGGATGCCGTAGAAACGGTAGTAGTTCGCGAGGTATCCGGCGTCGGCGGCGTTGCGCCCCATGTTGAGGATGTAACCGTCGTCGGGTGACCCCGCCCCGAGGAAGTGCCAGACCACCAGCGTCACCGTCACGCCGATGTCGGTGGGGCCGGGCCGCAGGACCCGGCGCCACCGGAGGCGCCGGCCGACTCGTCGGTGATAGCCGTGGATGCGGTCGAGGCGTCCGACGGCCACGAGCGCGACGATCGCGGCTCCGACACCGACGACCATCACCACCCACTTGAGGATCGACGGCGACGAGTCGAAGCGATCGTCGATCTCGAGGCGGACGTCGACACCCGGGGCGGCCCGGAGCTGTTCGGGCGTGAGGTCGGTGAAGATGCCGGCGATCTGCGGGTTCGACGCCGGTTCGGCGAGGCCGACGGCGCCGCCGCCCGCGATCGCCGGTCCCGGGGGCAGGCCGACGAACTGCGCGCCGGTCGTCGTGGCGTCGGAGAAGATGCGGAGTTCGGTACAACCGGCCAGCGCGTCCCGCGGCACCGAGGCGAGCGTCTTGTTGCGGTTGGTAACAGATACGCCGTTCGCGTCGGCGACGACGAACAGCCCGTTGTCCCGCGCCTTCGCCGCGGCCGCGGGCATCGTCGACAGCACGACGGTCGACGTGTCGGCGGGGGTCGTCGACAGCATGCGACACGGGATCGAGATGTCGACGCTCCGGGCGGTCTGCGCCACGAGCGGAGCCGTGACCGATGCCGAAGTGTCGGTCTGTTGTGGCCACGTGATCGACGCCGTCGAGGTGCTGACGGGCAGGAACGGGGTCAGGATGCCGGCGACGACGGCGATGAGCCCGGCGACCGCGGCGACGAGCGCGACGGTGCGGGACTGCGGTGCGCCGGACGCACGCTGGGCAGCAGCTCCAACGGTGGTGTCGGCGTTGCCAGCGGACACTTCAGGCGACTTCGGCACAGGCGCATCGTAGTCAGCCATGCTGTGACAAACCCAAATCCCCTGACCGGATAGCTCGATGTGGCTTGGGTGGCTTCGACACGGCTCCTCGCTGCGCTCGTCACCTGCTCAACCAGCGGGAGAGGCGAGGCCGCCGGATCCCCTCCTGCTGGCCGAGCAGCGTCGTCCGAGCGCAGCGAGGCAGCCGGCTCCCCGCCCGCTGGCCGAGCAGCGTCGTCCGAGTGCAGCGAGGCAGCCGGCTCCCCGCCTGCTGGCCGAGCAGCGTCGTCCGAGCGCAGCGAGGCCGCCGCGTCCGTCGAGGTCACGTCCCGCGCGCGACTCGGATCAGGAGAACCGCATGAGGATCGAGTGCACGGCCTGGGTGACGGTCATGCGGTCGTAGGTCTGCACGAACTCGAAGGTGCGCTCGAGATCGGGACCGGCGTCGTGCTGGTCGCGCGCCGAGAGCAGCGCCGCGAAATGCGGCCCGAGGACGGCGACATTCCACTCGTTGATCAGGTCGTCCTCCGCGTCGAGCGGCGCGCGATGGACGTTCCCGTCCCGGATGTCGGGCAACCCGACACCGTAGACCCCGGCCAGACCGGTCTTCTCCGACATCTCACGCCACCGCTTGGCGGTTCGCGAGGTGAAGTGTTCGGCGAACTGGAAGGTGCCCAGCACGATCGCGGCACCACCGATGGCCGCCTGCTCCTCGAGTGCCTTGCTCATCTCGATGAGCAGGCGTTTGTTGCCCATACGCGGCGGGATCGAGGTCGACGCGATGCGGTACGGCGTCGACTTGTCCGGGCCGGGGGTGGTCCACACCGGCATCTCGGGCAGCGGCACGACGGTCCGGCTGGCGAGGACGGACGGGTCGGTCACGGCGGGATACAGGTCGCCGATACCGAAAGCGGCGCCCATCGTCTGGGCGGTGATCCGGGTGGCCTCGTCGTCGACGCCCTCGGCGATGACGACGGCATGGCTGCGTTCGGTGTGCGCGGCCAGCGCGTGGGCGAGGTGCGCGGCGTCGGAGCTGGTCTGCGACGTGAGCAGTTCGGCACCGGTGACGATGATGTCGGGTTCGACGAGGGAGAGCAGCGTGGCCGCGTGCTCGCTGCGGACGAGCCCGTCGACGCAGATGATCTTGCCGGCCGCCCGGGCGCGGGCGACGCGGGCGAGTGTCCGCTGCGGGCTGCGTTCGACGGCGTCGGGGAGGATGACCATGACGTGACGTTCGAGGCTGCGCGCCGTCTCGTCGTCGAGGTTGTCGATCAGGTCGAGATCGAGGGAGACCAGCAGCGGCAGGATCTTGGCCAGCGACTGCGCACGTTGGGACGCGGCCATCTTGCGCTTGCGCTCGTCGAGTACAGGGTGTTCTTCGACGAGACGGGCGGCGCGTTTGAGGGCGGCGGCGGTGGCGAGCCGGGTACCGGCCGGCCCCCGGAGCTGCAGTTCGACGGCGGCGAGAGCGCCATCGGACAGCCGGCAGACCGGCGCGAACTGCATGTGGAGCTCCAGATCATCGAACAGGGTGAATGATCGCGTTTCGGACACACGTGCCTCCCCGTCAGAGCGGAAAAGCGCTCCGATCGATCTGGTGGACGCGGTTTGCTTCACATCCTGTTCGCGGCATCAGCCTGTGGTCAGCGTAACAAACCACGA
This sequence comes from Gordonia sp. SMJS1, assembly GCF_029866425.1. Lineage (NCBI taxonomy): Bacteria > Bacillati > Actinomycetota > Actinomycetes > Mycobacteriales > Gordoniaceae > Gordonia > Gordonia sp. SMJS1. The sequence continues at coordinate 314,211 of NZ_CP123381.1, forward strand.
ACCGTGGACATGGTCGAGAAGCCCTTGGTCCCTGAGGTCCCAAGCGGCGCAAGGTATTCGGCTGTGTATCCGGGTGCGGGTGTCAGTGCCTGTTCGTAGTTGGTGGGTACAGAGAGGTGTTACCGCGGCCGCGACCAACGGGGCGGAAGGTCGCGACCGCGGCTCCGGGCGGGTCCGGGGGTGTGGTGACCCGCTACTCGGTCTGTTGCGCCAGGTCAGCGGGCTGCGTCGGCCGCTGCCTTTTCGCCGCTGGCGCCGGCGTGGGTGAGCTCACCGGTGTAGCTCTCGAGGTGTGCGCGGACGAACCACTGGAACTTCTCGAGTTCGGCGGTTTGTCCGATGAGGATGTCCTCGGTGATCGGATCGATGTCGCCGATCTTCTTGATGCCGTCGCGGTGCGAGGTGATGAACCCGTCATAGACCAGGTCGAGCGCGCCGAGGTGTGCCTGCGCGGTGTCGCGTCCGATGGAGTAGTCGTTCCACGAGCGGTCGTTCTCGATCGCCTTGGCGGTGCCCTTCGGCGACGCTCCGAGCGTGGCGATGCGTTCGGCGATGGTGTCCGCGTAGCCGCGGACGAGCTCGACCTGCGGGTCGATCATCTCGTGCACGCCGATGAAGTTCGCGCCGACGACGTTCCAGTGGATGTGCTTGAGGGTGAGGTGCAGGTCGTTCAGCGCGCTGAGGCGCTCCTGCAGGATGCCCACGACCTCGTTGGCGGCTTCGTTGCTGAGTCCAGGTGCGGTGAATGAAGGCATGACTCGAAATTAGGCCGGTACCGGCGGCGTGACGAGGGCTGCCGGCCATGAGTGACGGAACCGAGACAGCACATCACAGTGAGATAACGAAGGCCTCGAGCGTGTTTGCCGCACCGACCGTGGGGAAAAGGGAAACCCCAGGTCGGCGCGGTGTCAGACACCAGGTCAATACCCGCTGGAGCGCATCGGCGCGGGGTCGTACAACCCTGAACGGCGAGCCGTCCCGAGGTCCAGTTCCGCAGCCGGCGCCGGGATGATCTCGGTGAACTTCTGCAGGCCGCCCCAGTCACGTCCCCAGTTGTTCCGGAGGTACGTCGGCAGCAGGGTGGGTCGCAGCATCGCCTCGGTGATGCCGAGCGGACCGCCCGCGGTGCCCGACATCCAGGTCTGGCTGTTCTTCCGGGTGGCCTCGGCGTCGGGCATGATCCGCCATTGCGGTACCTCGAGGACGCCGTTGCGCACCTTCATCGGCTGCTGGCACGGGAAGACCATTCCGGGCAGCCAATCGATGAAGACCGGGTCGGTCTGGCCCACGACGTCGTTGAGGGTGGCCAGGGTGCTGACCCGCGGTGGCGTCACCGCGACCCATTCCGACGGTGCGGCCGCGGTGTCGGCGACCTCGACCCGGACGACATCGGCTCGGAGCGGTGCGTCGGCGAGCGGGAACCGCAGGTTGCGCCAGGTGGGGGTCTCGCCGATGTCGATCGGGAACATCCGGCCGAGCGCGCTCACCCGCCCGTCGGCCTCCACGCGGCCGAACTGCATAGTGACCTTCTGGCCGGCGTGCACGACCCCGATGCCGTCGACCGCCTCGACCGATCCGGCGACCGCCATCGTCAGCAGCGGGGTGTCGTCGGAACGTTCGGGCAGCTGGTACCAGTCCGAGGTCAGCGAGCCGGTACCCGACGGCGAGCCATAGCTGCCCAGGACGGGGGTCTCGGCGGGGTTCAGGCCGAACGGCAGACGCACTGTCGACCCGTTGACGCCTCGTGCGCCCTGGCCGCCTTCGGTGCCGCCCTGCGCGGACGAGCTGTCGCCGGATTCGTCTGAGCCGGCGCCGGTCTGGGCGCTGTTCTGCGCGCCGGAGGTGGTCGACGACTCGGTGTCCTCGGTGGCGTCGACGGACAGGCGATCGGGTACGCCGTTCGGGGAGAAGCCCGTCGTGTCCGGTCCGGCCAGCGCCGCGGCGATGCCGGGGGCGGGCCGACCGTCGACCGCCGCGGGCTGCAGCAGTCCGGCGGTCGGATCGGCTTCGACGAGGACGTCGTTGGCCAGCCCGCACGAGTTCCCGGTGAGAGCGCGTGCGTTGGACTTCATCCACGACCACGAATCACGTTGCTCGTAGGCGCCTTTCGCGAACGAAGCGACCATGAACAGCACCATCAGCCCGGAGATGACCGGCAGCGGCGAGAACTTGAGCTTCGAATACCACTTGTCGGCCCCGCGCGTACGGGTCTGTTCGTCGACGAAGTCGTCGCGGAAGTGGAACCACAGGCCGGCAAGTGCGGTGGCGACCGCGGCGGCGAGGATGAACCATGCGATGTTGATGCCGCCCACCGTCGGTGGGCGATCCCACCACGGGACGCCGTAGCTGCCGACGAACCACCAGCCGTTGGTGCCGGCGAAGGAGATTCCGGCGATCGCGAGCACCGCGGCGGCGAAGAAGCTGCGATTGCGTCGCGACCGCAGCACGGCCGGCGCCATCATGGCGCCCGCCGCGGCGGCGAGGCCCGCGGCGATGCCCGCGTACACACCGAAGTGGTGGGTCCACTTGGTCGGCGTGAAGGCGATGAAGAACATCGTGCCGAGGGTGACGGCGACCAGTCGCCAGATCGGTGCGCGCGCAATGCCGTTGGGATGCTCCCGCCGAAGTAGGCGGAGCAACACGACGAACAGGCACAGGATCATCGCCAGCACGCCGAAGCGTCGTGCGAGCGTGCCGTCGGCGGTCGGCAGGATCAGGTAGTAGTACCGGATCGGTTCCTGCCACCACTCCAGCGTCGGGCCGACGTCGGAGGCGACCTTGTTACCCGCGATGAGCGGCGCGAGCGGCTGATCGGCGAAGATCTGGAACAGTACCGCGGTGCCGGCCGCCAGGATGGGCGCGAGCATCGGCAGCAGGCCGTCCCGGGACCGGCGCGACACCAGGGTCTTCACGATCGGTCGGATCCCGGCGAGCAGTGCGGCGACCGCCATCAGACCGCCGGGCGCGAGCGCGAGGGTGAAGGCGGCGGTGACCACCGCGACGGCGTAGGGGAGCAGTCGGCGAGTGGCGATCGCGCGTTCCACGCAGCACCAGGTGAGCAGAGCGCCGACGGCCTCGGCCGGTTCCGGACGCAGACCGTTGTTGAACGGCAACCAGATCGCGAGGAAGACGAACGCGGCCGACCACACCGCCGGCGTGCTGTGCCGCACCGCGCGGCCCAGGCGCGGGATGACCTCTCGGCTGATGAGCCACCAGCCCAGCAACCCGAGGAGGAAGGCCGGTAGTCGCATGAACGGTGCCGCGACGCTCACGTCCGTCATGGCCGAGATGACCTGGAAGTGCCAGCCGAACGGGTCCTGCGGCACACCGAAGTAGCGGAAGTAGTTGTCGGCGTACCCGGCGTCTCCGGTGATCCGGCCGACGATGAAGTTGTAGCCGTCGTCGGAGGTGTTGGCGCCCGCGAACCACCAGAAGGCGAGAATCGCGAACACCGCGACATCGGGCGGCCGGATCGTGAACCAGCCCGACGGCAGGAAACGCTTGTGGCTGCGGCCGTCCCGGCGGTCCAGGATGCCGAGCGCGATCAGCGAGACGATCGTCATGAGGATGCCGAGCACGATCGCGGTGAGCTTCAGCAGGGTCGGGGTGCTGACGTAGCGGGTGTCGATGGTGGCGCGCAGCGACAACCCGTCACGAGAGACATCGGCGGGCAGATCGCTGTAGACGCCGACGATCTGGGGACGCATCTCGTGGTCGGCCAGCGCGAAGCCGTGCGCGGCGCCGGAGTCCGCGGCCGGTTCGGGCAGGCCCTCGAATCGTCCGCTCACCCCCTCGCCGTCGGCCCGGAAGACGATGCGACAGTTCGGATTCGATTGCGCAGCCGCTCGATCGGTGTTCAGCAGGGCGACGTTGCGGTCGGTGAGGGTCAGAGCGTCGGACGTCGCCCGGACGAAGAGCCCGCGGGCCCCGGCGTCCTGGCCGCCTTCGGGGATCGTCGACAGCAGTACTCCGCCCTGGTCGGGCAGGCGGGTGGCGAGTGCACATGGCACCGACGTCTCCATGTCGATCGGCACGAAGGAGACCAGCGGGGCGGCGACATCGGAGACGTCGCCGCCCTGCGGCCACTGCAGTTCGGCGGTCGACTGGTTCACCGGCAACAGCGGGGTGAGGATCGCCAACAGGAATCCGAGCAGACCGGTGACGGTCGCGACGATCTTCGGGTTGACCGTGGTCGCCAGACGGGACGTACGAGGCGTACGGGACTCACTCATCGGATTGGGGCTCCACCCTGATCGAGCCGGCTCGTGACCAGCCCCATTGCGTCGTCTGTGCCGTGTCGATCCGCGCATCCGGTGCGTCGGACACGAGCGGGGTCAGCTTCTCCAGTGCGCCCCAGTCGCGCACCCAGTCGTCCTGCAGGTACGTCGAGACCGCCGACGCGGACGTGGCGGCCTCCGAGATCCCCAGCAACCCGCCGTCCACGCCGGCCTGCCATGTCTTGGACTGGGAATTGGTCAGCGGATAGTCACCCAGGATGCGCCACTGCGGGACCTGGGCGACGCCGTGGGACACACCCATCGGCCGCTGGCACGGGAAGTGCGACGCCACCCCGAAGTCGATGAGGGTGGGTGCCGTCGAGCCGACGACCGCCTGCAGCGTCTGCAACTGCGGTGCGCGCGGCGGGGTGATCCCGATGAACTGCTTCTCGCCGAGGTTGTTGTCCTGCAGCGACAATCGCATCACGGTCGCGCGCGGCGGGGCGGCCGACATCGGTACGCGCATGTTGCGCCAGGGCATGTTCAGGATCACGGGACCGGGGTCGATGGGCAGGATGTCGGGGCCGACCTGTTCGAAGTTCCCGTCCGCACCCGGGCGGCCGAACTGCACCACCATCTTTTGCCCGAAGTTGCGTACGCCGAAGGTGTCGATGGTCGAGACGGCGCCCGCGGTGCTGAACACCAGCAGCGGTGACGCCGCGCGGTCGGCGGGCAGGTCGTACCAACCGGTCGTGAGCCGGGCCTCGCCCGGATACCCGTAGCTGCCCAGGACCGGCGTGGTGGCGGGGTCGAGCCCGTACGGCAACTTGGCGGTGGAACCGTTCACGGTTTCCAGTCCGCGCCCGCCGGTGGTCCCGGCGCCCAGCCCGCCGGTGATCGCGAACGGGCGGGCCATACTCGCCGACACGTTCATCTGTCCGGGGCGCTGGCTACCCGGCTCGGGCTGGAGGTCGTCGGGAATCCCGTTCGGGGAGAACCCGACCGGGTTCTCGCCGCGCAGCGCCTGCGTCGTGGTGGCGCCGCCGGCCGGGGTGAGCATGCCGGCGTTGGGATCGAGTTCGACGAGGACATCGTCGGCGAGGCCACAGCTGTTGCCGCGCAGCGTGTTCAGGTTCTCGGCGAGTGCGGTCGACGCCGGATACCGGGTCACCGCGGCTTTGGCGAACAGCAGTAACTCCACGATCACCAGCAGACCGGCGATCACCGCCAGTGGTGAGGAGGCGAGAAAGAGCCGTCGGCGATCGGCTCGGGTCTCGCCGGGCCCGGTGTCGGCATGTGCGAGACCGCGATTGGTCACGTAGTCCAGCCGCAGGTGTTGCCAGACCGCGACCGCGGCCGCGATCACGGCGAGGATGAGGAACAGCGTCGACGCCTGGTAGCCGGCGATGACGGGGGCGCGGTCGAACCAGGAGATGCCGTATTCGTAGAGGAACGGCCACGAGTTGTAACCGGCCATCGCGGCGGCCATCGCGAACAACAGTCCGGAGACGAAGACCGTCAGGTTTCGCGCCGAACGCGCCGCCGACTGGGCCACGGCGACGGTGGCCGCCGCCGCGATCGCCGCCGCCAGCCCGGCGAGCACGCCGAACTGGATGGTCCACTTGGTCGGCGTGAACGCGAACAGGAGGAGGGTGACCCCGACGGCGCCGATGAGACGCCAGACGGGTCCCGGGTCGACTCCGCGAATCCTCGTGCGCCGCAACATGACCGCGACCGTGACGAACAGGCCGGCGAGCAGCAGGAGCAGCGGTACGCGACGGGTGAGGGCGCCGTCGTCGGTGACGACCGAGATGAAGTAGTACCGCAGGAACTCCTGATGCCAGGAGATGACCGGCCCGACCGAGTAGCGCAGCTTGATCGCTTCGAGGACGGTGGCCAGGGTCTGATCGCGGAACACCACGATGAGCACCACCATGCTGGCGGCGGCGATCGGCGCGAGGAGGGCGAGCGTTGCCGCCCAGCGGGATCCGTCCATCCGGTTCCGTCGGTCGATGAGGATGTGCAGCAGTGAGCGGGCCGCCACCAGCAGGATGGCCACGCCGACGACGCCGTGCGGGGCGAGCGCCAGGGTGAAGCCCGCGACGAGGGCGGCCAGTGCCGCTGGCAGGAGCCGCCGGGTCGCGATGGCGTATTCCGCTGCCCACCAGGTCAGTAGCGAACCGAGGACGATGATCCCCTCGCTGCGCAAGCCGCTGCAGAACGGCAACCAGAACGCGGTGAACGTCAGGGCGCCCGCCCAGATGGCCCACGAACTGCGCCGCACCGCGGGGCCGAGGCGTGGCAGCAGCACCCGGCTCAGGACGAACCACGACACGAGTCCGGCGACGAGTTGCGGGATGTGCATCCACAGCACCGACGGCGAGACCGACGACCACGCCGCAAGGAAGCTGTAGTACCAGTCGAACGGTGCTTCGGGGATGCCGTAGAAGCGGTAGTAGTTGGCGAGGTAGCCGAAACCGTCGGCGGTACGGCCCATGTTGAGGATGTAACCGTCGTCGGGCGAACCGGCCCCGAGGACGCTCCAAACCAGCAGGATCGCGGTGACGACCAAGTCGCTGGCCCGGGGTTTCAGTGAATGCCACCACGAGCGGGTGCGCGCGCCGATCCGCCGGTGGTACCCGCCGATGCGGTCGAGCAGCCCGAGCGCGACGACGGCGACGAGTACCGACAGCGCGGCGAGCACCATCACGATGATCTTGAGGATCGACGGGGACGACTCGTACCGGTTGTCGATGGCCACCTGCACGCGCAGGCCGTTACCAGCGGCGTCGCGTGCCTGTTCCGGGCTGAGGTTGCTGAAGATGCCGTCGACCTGCGGGCGGCGGTCCGGCGGCAGGGTCGTCGACTCGCCGAGCCCGACGAACTGCGCACCCGGGCCGGTGGGGGCGGAGAAGATGCGCAAGTCCGAACATCGGCTCAGGTCGGCGCGGGAGGCGGTCGCGGCGAGACTGTTCCGGAAGGTCACGGTGATCGCGGCGTCGGTGGCGGTGACCCACAGCGACGACGACTTCGAGCGTGGTGCATTGGTCGGCATCGTGGCGAGGACCACGCCGTCCGGTGCCGACGCCAGCGTCGCGCACGGAATGCGGGCGTCGAGGGTCTGCGGGGTCTGCGCGATGAGCGGCGCCATCACCGACGACGTGTCGGCGTTCAGATCCTGCCCGGCCGGCCACTCGAAACCGGCGTCGACGGCCTTGACCGGCAGCAGCGGGGTGAGGGCACACAGCACGATGCCGGCGATCCCCGCCACGATCGCGATCCACCGGGCGGTGCCCGCGGAAATCCTGGTCCCGTGCCCCGACGATTCCGGCCCCGACGAGGACGGTTCGGCGGAATCCTCAGGCGAGGTCGGGGCTGTCACAGGCACGGTGCCTCATCGTAAGCGACGTCCCCCGGGGTACCTAGGGCCCACCCCGCGGCTCTGGAGGTTGGTGACGGCCTCCGCAGGCTCCGGTCTCCCTCTGGGAGCAGTAAGTGGGCCCGCTCCGAGCACAACAGTTCTTTCGCAGTCCACGACGGCCGTCAGGCCACAGCTGCTGAGGGGCGGCCGGAGCTTGCGGAGGGCGCGTCAACCCCCTGCTCCCTGAGGAGCGTCCGGAGCTTGCGGAGGGCGCGTCACGAAGGGTTCCGCACTGCAAAGACAGTTCTCGCCGCGGCGGACGACTACCAGCAACCACCGACAATTTAAGGTGGCAACTCCGCGCAGCAAAGATTCTGTTGGACAACGTATTTCGAGCTGCCGTTTACCCTTCTTTCGTGTACAGTCGAACGTACATTCGCAGCACGGGTTCTCGGGGGAGGTGACCGTCATGTTCGATTCCCAGCAGGTCGTCGGCACCGACGCGCCTTCGCCTCGTGTGGTCGAGTTGGTGGCCGATCTCCACCGCACCCTCGACAAGTTGCAGACCGTGGATCTGTCGCCGTGTACCGATGCCGAACTCGCTGAGGTGGCCGCGGAGACCGAACGCGCCATCGCTCGTCTGACCGTTGCCGGTGACCGGCAGATCGATCAGGCCGTCGCTCGCGACCTGCCCCGCAAGGCCGGCTGCCGCACCCTCATGCAGTACATGACGCACCAGCTACGAGTGTCGAACCCGATGCGCCGCCGTAAGCAGATGGACGCCACCGCCCACCGGACCAGCCTCGGCGGCGAGGTCCTCCCACCCGAATACCCCTGCCTCGCCGAAGCGTTCGCACACGGCGCGGTCGGCACCGCGCACGTGCAGGCCGCATTGGATGTCCTCGACCGCATCCCGGTCGCCGTCGACCACGACATCAAGGTCGCCGCTGAGCGGCAGATGGCCGAGATCGCCACCGACCACACCCCCGCTGAGATCACCCAACTCGGTGCCCGCCTGCTCGCCCACCTCGACCCCGACGGCACCCTGACCGACGACACCGACCAGAAACGACGCCGCGGCCTGTGGATCGGTCGGCAACGCGCCGATGGCACCGCCAAGATCTCCGGCACCCTGACACCCGCACTCGCCGCCCGACTCACCATGATGTTCGCCGTGTGGGGCAAACCCGGACTCAACAACCCCGACGACCCCGCCTCGCCCAGCGGGCCGGCCGGTGCCGCCGACCCCGACGCCCTGGCCACCGCAGCCGACCGCGACGGCCGCACCCTCGCCCAGTCCAATCACGACGCGCTCGACGCTGCACTCGCCGCAGGTTTCGCCGACGGCGCACTCGGCACCTCGCACCGCGGCCTGCCCGTCCAACTGATCATCAAAGCCGACCTCGGCGACCTCGTCCGCGAAGCCGGACTCGCGACCACCGCCACCGGAACCCTGCTGCCCATCCGGGACTTGATCGCGATGGCCGGTGACGTCCAGCCGTGGTTGGCGATCTTCAAAGACGCCACCACTGTGCCGCTGCACTTCGGGCGCGGCAGACGTCTGGCCACCCGCGAACAGCGCCTCGTCTCTTTCGCCCGCCCCGACGGGGAAGTGTGCTCGGCACCCGGGTGTGATCAGCCCGCCACCCAGGTCGACATGCATCACGCCCACAGGGATTGGGCCAAGGGCGGTCTCACCGACATCGACGACCTCGCCCCGGCCTGCCCGCGACATAACCGGATGGTCGGTGACCAGCCCGGGCAGTACACCACCCGCATCGCCCGGTCCGGACCCGACGAAGGCCGCTGCCTGTGGCGGTTGAACGCCGAACCTGGCGCACCGCCCAACCCCGAGCGCCTCAACCGCCGACCCGACATACCCCGGCGGTTCGCAGAACACCTGAACACCGTGCGCAACGACATCCACGGACCTGCCACCAGGCCCGGCGATGAGTCACGCCCGACCCTTCGTGACGCGCCCTCCGCAAGCTCCGGGCGCTCCTCAGGGAGCAGCGGGCGCCCCGACGCCGTCGGCTACGGCGACCGCGGCCTCCGTCTCGAACTCGCTTATCGCGAACTGGTCCATCCGCGAACACCGCCGGAGCACCTCACCAGCCCACCGCTGACCCCGGTCGAAGCAGAACTCGCACGCATACTCACCGACCACCGGTGACGGCAAAGCAGATCGCCGCGCCGACTACCACCGCGGCGACCGGGCCGTCGAACCGTCAGTGCCGCAACGGCGCGGGACTCCACAGTCCGCTGCGGGTGGCGGTGCCGGTCTCGATCTCGGCGAGCGTGTCGACGTCGCCGTATGGCTCGTAGCGTTCGAGGGCGCCCCAGTCGCGTCCGATGTCGGCCATCAGATAGGTCGGCACCGCCGTCGCCTGCTGGGAGACCTCGAGCCAGCCGAGGGGGCCGCCGCCGAAGCGGTTCTGCCACGCCGACACCGCGGCTGCCAGGTCTGAGCCCGGCTTGATGCGCCACTTCGGGATCTCCGCGACCCCGACGTCGTGGGTGAACGGGCGCTGGCACGGGAACGCCAGGCCCGAAGTCCAGTCGATGTGGACCGGATCGGTGCTGCCGACCACGTCCTGCAGGGTGTCCATCTGCGGGATCCGTGGCGGGGTGAGCACGATGAACCGGTCCTCGGCGAGGTTGTCGTCGGTCGCGACGATCCGCACGGCGGTGGTGTCGGACGGCAGCTCGTCGGTGTTGTAGCGCAGGTTGCGCCACGACGGGCGCGGGCCCGGGTCGATGAGTTCGGTGTCGCCGGCGGCCTCGAGGTCGGCATCGCGGGTGTCGGGACCGATCGGGTCCGCGGTGTACTCGAGCATCACGTTCGGGTTGTCGTACTCGCCGGCCACCGACATCGTGAGCAGCGGACGGTCCCGCCAATCCGACGGTAGCGCGTACCACCCGGAGGTGAGGCGGGCCGGGACCTGGTCGAGCTTGGAGTAGCTGCCCATGACCGGCGTGGAGGCGGGATCGAGGAAGAACGGGAGCGCCGCGGTGCTGCCGTTGATCCCGGGTTCGGCGATCTCGCCGCCGCCGGTACCGCCGGGGTTGGAGTTGACGATGTCGGGGGACTGCCAGACGTCGCCGGACAGGACACCCAGCGACCCCTCGCTGGCCGTCGACTCGAGTGCTGTCGGCACACCGTTGGGGAAGAATCCCGAGGTGGACGGCACGCTGCCCGGTGCGGGCGGTGGCCCGCCGAGAGGATTGGGCAGCGTCGGGTCGACCGGGCGGAGCATGTCGCGGTCGGGGTCGGACTCCACCCAGACCTTGTCGGCCATCCCGCACGGGTTGCCGGCGACGGCGGCGAAGTTGGACCGGGGTACCGAGTACGACGAGCTCTGGTGGATGCCGGCGAAGATCGCGGTGACGATCTGGAAGACGACCACCGCCATCGCCAGATAGGCCAGCGGGGCGGCCGCCATCGAGGCGACCAGTCGTCGGTACCACCGCTGATGCGCGGCGTCGGCGCCGGTGGATTCCTCGACGTGCGGATCGGTCCCGGTGAACGGCTCGCGGAAGTGGAACCACAGTGCGACCAGCAGCAGGGCGAGCGCGGCATAGAGCAGCACGCTGCCGAGCATGATGCCGCCGATCTTGACCTGCTCGACGCCCCACGGCATGCCCCACGCGGAGTAGTAGTAGTACGAGTTCGGCGCGGTGAAGGCGAGTCCGCCGATGAACAGGACGAGCGCGCAGAACAGGGTGCGGTTTCGCCTCGAGTGCATGGACTGCTGGCTGGCGGCGATGGCCGCGATCGCGGCGAGGGCGGCCGCGATACCGGCGAAGACGCCGAAGTGGTGGGTCCATTTGGTGGGGGTGAACATGAGGAACACCAGCGATGCGAAGGTGATCGCGACGATGCGGCGGGTCGGGCCGATGGCGGTGCCGGGGATGCGGTTCTTGCGGACCAGCACTGCCGCCGAGACGACCAAGCCCAGGATCATGGCCAGTACCGCGAACCGACGGGCGATGGAACCGTCGGCGGAGAAGGCGAAGAGCGCCGAGTAGCGACCGATCTCGTTGTACCAGCTCATCGACGGCCCGAGCGCCGACTTCATGCTCGACGCCTCGACGAACGACCGCAGGGTCAGGTTCGAGAACACGACGAAGACGACGAAGGTCCCGGCGGCGAGGATCGGCGCGATGAGCGCCACGAACGACCAACGCAGCGAGCGTTTGCGATCGCGGTCGGCGGTCTCGGGATCGCCGGATGCCGATCCTGCGGATTCGGTGTCTGCGGAGGAGAGTTCGGCGACGACGCGGGCTCGCTTGATGAGCGCCATGATCATCGGGCGTGCGCCGGCGATCAGTGCCGCCACCGCGAGCAGGCCCGTCGGGCCGGCGGCGATGCTGAACGCTCCGATCAGGCACGCGACGGCGGCCGGCAGCATTCGACCGGTGGCGATGGCCCGCTCGACCGAACACCAGGTCAGCAGGGCACCCAGGCAGATGATCGGTTCGGGCCGTAGGCCGTTGTTGAAGGGGAACCAGCACGCGAGGAACGCGAACGCCGCCGTCCAGGCGACCATCGGGCGGGTCAGCGCGGCACGTCCCAGGCGGGGGAGAACCTCGTGACTGACGATGAGCCACACCAGGATTCCGCACAACAGTGCGGGCAGACGCATCCACGGACTGGCCACCGAGATGTGGCTGAGCAGTCCGAAGACCTGGTAGTACCAACCGAACGGCGCCTCGGGCGCGCCGTACCAGCGGAAGTAGTTCGCGGTGTAGTCGCTGTCCTGGGCCACCCTCGACATGGTCAGGAGGTAACCGTCGTCGGAGGTGTTGGGCCCGATCATGTGCCACACGATCAGCGCGCCGATCACCACATAGTCGCGCGCATTGAGTCGCCACCACCGTGCCGGGAAGATCCGACGATGCCGTCGGCCGTCGGTCGAGTCCAGTGCTGCCAGGGCGGACAGAGCCAGTAGCGTCGACGCCACTCCGACGATCACGACCAGCCACTTCGAGATGGTCGGCGCGGTGTTGTAGCGCGAATCGATGGTGACGTGGGCGTCGAGTCCCGCGATGTCGGCCGCCGGCCCGGCGAGATCGGTGAAGAGGCCGGTCACCTGGGGGCGCTGGTCGGACGAATACTTGAAGGCCTCTTTGTCCTCGGTCGTGCCGGCGAGTGGCTCGTCCTCGCCGTCCTCGTTCCGGATGCCGCTCGTCATGCCGACGAATTCGGCGGTCACCGCGTCGGAATCGGCATGCACGACGATCTCTCGGCACCCCTGGTCGCGCATGTCCTGCAGCGTCGCCGACACCAGCGAGACGTTGCGGATGACCACCTCGACGCCCTGCCGGTCCAGGGGCGCATCGGCAGCACCGGTCTTGCGGATGAACAGGCCGCGCTCACCGGACTTCGGTGCCTGCTTGGGAGTCGTCGAGAGCAGCACCGACCCGCCGGGCGGCAGGGCGTTCACAGCGGTGCAGGGAATCGAGACGTCGAGGTCGACGGGCGTGTAGCCGATCAGCGGGGCCGACACCGAACCGATCTGACCGTTCTGCGGCCAGTCGATCTCGGCCGTTCGCTGCGACACCGGCATGAGGGGAGTCGCGAGTGCGAGCAGGAATCCGAGTAGACCGGTGACGATGGCGACGATCCTCGCTCGTCGAACGGTCTGCGCTGGCACAAAGAGAGATGGTAGCCGTTGGGATGTCTCGCCCCCGTCGGCGGCGGTGCGGGCACGACGGGCGGGTGCTCACGGTCGCGCCGCGGCGACGCAGGAACGCCGATCGCCAGGTCAGGGCCAGTAAGGTGAACGCCATGTCCGACGCCGAGGTGCCCGACCGTCTGCCGATCCTGCTGCTCAACGGCCCCAACCTGAACACTCTCGGCACCCGGGAGCCGGCCGTCTACGGCTCGGACACCCTGGCCGACGTGGTCGACCTGGCCAAGCGCACCGCCGCCGAACTCGGTTTCGGTGTACGCGCGGCGCAGACCAATCACGAGGGGCAGATGCTCGACTGGATCCACGAATCCGTCGGCGAGATCAGCGGCATCGTCATCAACCCCGGGGGATGGACACACACCTCGGTCGCCCTCGCCGATGCGCTGGTCGTCCCCGATGTCCCGATCCTCGAGGTGCACATCAGCAACGTCCATCGGCGCGAGGCATTCCGGCATCACTCCTATGTGTCACCGATCGCCGCCGGGGTCATCGCCGGTTTCGGCATCCGCGGTTACGAATTCGCGGTTCGCCGACTCGTCGATCTGGTCGGCTGACCAGAGCGGCACGGTTCCCAGGAACCGTCCAGGTTTCTCCCAGGGAGGGAGCAGTGGGCGCCGATAGCTTTCGTCGTATGCACAAGCGAACCTCTGCCTCTGCCCCTGCCTCTTCTCCTCGCCGCGTGCGCGTCGCCATCGTGTCGGCGCTGCTGGCCGGGGGCCTGCTCCTCGGTGGCTGCACCACCGACGCTCCCAGCACGTCATGGGCCTCGACCTCTGCGTCTTCGTCCGTGTCCTCCTCGATCACCACCGAAGACGCGTCAACCACCGCCACCACGATCTCGTCGTCCGCCGAAGCCGCTCAGGCGTTCCTGGCCACCCTGTCCGATGAACAACGCGAGCAGGTCCTCTACGACTACGACGACGAGACCAAGACGACGTCGTGGTCGAACTTCCCGGTCACCTTCGTCGACCGCGCCGGGGTGAACCTCGCAGATCTGTCCGACGAGCAGCGGGCCGCCGCGATGAAGGTCCTGGAAGCGCTCCTCAGCGACGAGGGCTACGCCACCGTCACCGGAATCATGGGCGGTGACGAATATCTTCATGAGAAGAGCAGTTCGACGGAGGAGTCGCTCGGCCAGTACTACATCGCCTTCTTCGGCGATCCGTCTGATTCGAGTGCCTGGGAGATCCAGTTCGGCGGGCACCATCTCGGCATCAACGCCACACTCGATGGCGCGGCCGATGAGATCACCTTCGCTCCCACACATCTGGGAATTCAGCCGGCGGTGTACACCGATTCCGACGGCAACGAGGTCCAACCGTTCGACGGCATCTACACCACGGCGTTCGCGTTCTACGACAGCCTGACCGACGAACAAAAGGCAACCCTGTACCAGGGGTCGACCGTCGCGAACATGGTGTGCGCTCCCGGAAGCACTTGTGATTACCCCACGGGGACAGGAATTTCGGGCGCTGATCTGACCGATGAGGAGAAGAAGCTGCTGCTCGACGTCATCGCGAACTGGGTGGGCCTGTCCGACGAGGAGACGACCTCCGAGGCGCTCGCCGAGATCGAAGCGACGCTCGACGAGACCTACATCAACTGGTCGGGAGCCACCGTCTACGACATGACACAGGGTGATGGTATCTACTTCCAGATCTCCGGCCCCGACGTGTACATCGAATTCGCCGCCCAGCAGGGTTCCGCCGGTGCCGATGTCGAGGGCGTCACGACGTCGGGCTGGGGACACGTCCATACGATTTATCGCGATCCCGGCAACGACTACGCCGGCAGCGTGACCCAGCAAGCCGCCACCGGCATGGCCGGAGGAGCGGGCGGTCCCGGCGGGCAGGCTCCGGCTGGATCTCGCCCCGCCAGTGGTTAGTTGTCAGCCTCGGGCAGCCGCCGTCACGCGACTCGCGAGTCCAGAACTCATCGACTAGCGCAACCGTAGGGTTGCAGAACCTCCGGACTACTGCAACTATGGAGTTGCAGCAATCAACTTAGGCGAGGGAGTATCGATGAGCGAGAACACAACCACACATGACGTGAACGATTCGGCGACAGGAGAATTCGACCGGATCGAGCGCGAGATCGCGATCGACGCACCCGCCGACCGGGTCTGGTCTCTGGTCAGCGAACCGGGATGGTTCATCAACGACAAGGCGATCACCGAGCACCGGATCGAACGCGACGGCGACCTGTCGACCATCCACGACCCGGTCCACGGCGCCTTCACCTTCCGCACCGTCGAACTCGACGAGCCGCGTTACGCGGCGTTTCGATGGCTCGCCGATGCCGCTGATCCGCAATCGGATTCGACGCTCGTCGAGTTCTGGATCACGCCGGCGGACTCCGGCGTGCTCCTCAAGGTCGTGGAGTCCGGTTTCTCGTCGCTGCCGGGAACGGAAGCGGAGCGACGCGCACGGTTCGACGGCAACAACGAGGGATGGACCATCGAACTCGAGCTGGCCCGAACACATCTCGGCGGCGTGCATGCCTGACGTCGCTCCCGTCGAGGTCTTCGCCGCGCTGTCCGACGAGAGCCGATGGCAGATCCTCACGCGACTGGGTTCGGAACCCGCGTCCGCGTCACATCTCGCGGCCGAACTCCCGATCAGCAGGCAGGCGATCGCGAAACACCTTCGGGTCCTCACCGAGGCGGGGCTGGTGACGTCCTCACGTGTCGGCCGCGAGATCCGTTACGAAGCCGTGGGGGCACAGCTGTCGCGGGTCGCGCATCGGCTCGACACCATCGGCCGTAGTTGGGATCGCCGTCTGGCCGACATCAAACTCCGCGCCGAAGAGGGCTGAGCCGCACGACAACCCTCCATGATCCGAAAGAAGCGACACCCATTGCTCCCTGAGGTGCGAGGAGCGATAGCGACGAGCCTCGAAGGGTCCTGGTGAGACGACTCGAGAGACCCTTCGTGACGCTCGCAAGTTCGCTCCTCAGGGAGCAGAGGGGGCGTCGACTCGCTCCCTCAGCTCAGAGAGCGCAGGGCTCCTCACGGGGCGGCTGTAGCGGAGGGAGCGGCGGAGCTGATCACCTCGTCGATCGCCCTGGCGGTGTCGGCGGCGTGGGGTGCGCGGATCATCGAGATGTGGTCGCCGGAGACGTCGTGAAAGGTCACGGCACCGGTCGACATCCGCCGCCACAGGTCCGGGTCGTCGGGATTGGTGCGGGCGCGGATGACGCCGACGGGACCCGCGTACTCCCGGGGTCGGTACCGGCGGATCATCCTGGTGCCCAACCGGAAGAACACGATCCACTGCACCGGCGTCGGGAGCTCGACCATCCCGGCAGTGGGGACGAGGACGGCCAGCGCGAGCTCCTTCACGATTCGCTGGGGGAGTGGTTCGCGGGCGGGCGTGGGGTCGTCCCCGGTGCGGTCGGGCAGGGCGGTGTCGCGGGTACCGCCGCGCAGCGCACGCAGGCGTCCGACGATCCCGACCTTCTCGCCACGAACACGCTTGGCGAGTGCCGGGTCGAAGAGCGAGTCCAGCACGACGACTGGATCGCAGTTCTCGCCTGCCTTGGTCAGCTGCGCCGCGACCTCCATCGCGACGAACCCGCCCAGAGAGTAACCGCCGACCTGGTACGGACCGTCGGGTTGCACCGATCGGATGTCGGCGATCGCCCGCCGTGCCGCGGCGCGCACGGAATGATCAGCGCGGCCGCGCTTTTCGACGCCCCGCGACTGGATCGCGTAGACCGGCCGATCGGTCTGCAGTGCTCGGACGACCGGGGTGAGGCTGGTCGCCAGGCTACCGGCGCCGGCCACCAGGAAGATCGGCCGGCCCGTGCCCTGTCGCAGCGGGATGAGGGTGGCCCCCGACGCGTTCGCCGACCGCTCCTTCGCAGCCGACTCGATGCGCTGGGCGAACAGCGCGATGGTCGGCGCCTCGGCGAGCATCGCGGTGTTGACGTCCAGTTGGAGGTGATGCTGCACCTCGGCCAGCATCTTCGCGGCGGCCAGCGAGTCGCCGCCGAGTTCGACGAAATCCTCGTTCCGGCCGATGGATTCGAGGCCGAGGATCTGGCACCAGAACCGGTGCAGCGCCATCTCGGTCATCCCACGGGGCGGTTCGTGATCCGGACGTGCGGGCGGCGGCAGGGCCGCCCGGTCCACCTTGCCGCGCTCGTTGCGCGGGAGTTCGGCGAGCACGATGATGTCGCGCGGAATCATCCACGGGGTCAACGTCTTCCCGAGCTCCTGCCGGATCTCGGCCGGGGAGGGTGACCACTTCTCGGGGTCCACGGCGACGTGGGCGGCGAGCCGTGCCTCGTCGCGGTTGGCGGTGACGACCGCGTCGGTGGTCCAGGCCAGCGCGCGGATGGCGGCTTCCACCTCGAGCGGTTCGACGAGGTACCCGCGGATCTTGATCGCGTCATCGCTGCGGCCGAGGAGCGCGAGTTCGCCGGACTCGTCGAAGCGTCCG
Source organism: Gordonia sp. SMJS1 (assembly GCF_029866425.1). NCBI lineage: Bacteria > Bacillati > Actinomycetota > Actinomycetes > Mycobacteriales > Gordoniaceae > Gordonia > Gordonia sp. SMJS1. Next base: position 331,928 of record NZ_CP123381.1, read on the forward strand.
AGATCACCGGTGCGATAACGTGTCCGGCCGTCGTGCAACCCGATGAAGCGCGTCGCCGTCAGCTCCGGATCCTGGTGGTAACCGGACGCTACATGTGCGGATTCGACGATGACCTCGCCCGTGCTGCCGACCGGCAGGTCGTTCCCGTCCGCGTCGACGATCCGGACGTGCTTGTCCGACGCCGGCACGCCCACGGGGATGGCGCCGGGCTCTACTTCCCGCTCGGGCGGGAACAGGTTGAAGGCCAGGTTGCCGACCTCCGATGCGCCTGCCCAGCAACAGAAGACTCCGTCGGCCAGGATCGTGTCGCGGGCCAGCTGGATGTCGGCGCGGTGGGTCGGCTCACCGCAGGTGGACAGCAGTCGCAGGGAGTCGACGGCATCGTCGGCCGACAGTTCACCCAGCCAGGATCGCAGCAGCGACGGGGTGCAGTGCGCGGTGGTCGCCTCCTGCGCGACGAGCCAGTCCCGGAGCCCGGTCGTGGTGCGGCGGCGGACATCCCAGAGCAGCATGGTCGACCCGTTGAGCAAGCTCATCGCGAGCGCGTCGAGGCCGCCGCCGAAGCTGAGGGGCAGCAGGACGACGGCGCGGTCGTCGGGTCGCATGCCGAGGAAGCGACGGCCGTCCCGGGCGTGGTTGACCGGCATCTTCTGCGCCAGCACCACGCCTTTGGGGGTGCCGGTCGAGCCCGAGGTGAACAGCAGGACCGCCGGATTGTCAGGGCCGGGCTGGTCCGCGATACGCGTCTGACCTGGTTCTGGGGCATCGGCGGCGGTGTCCAGGACATGGGCACCGGATCGTTCGAGCACGACGTCGCGTCGGTCCGGCGGCAGGAACGGGTCGAGAAGGACGAGGGGGCGTCCCGAACACAGCACCGCCAGCATCCCGATCACCGAGTCGATGTCGGATTCGATCTCCACCGCCACGGGTCGGCCCGGATCGGTGGTGGCGACGATCGTGCGCGCGAGGTCGTCGACCCGGGAGGCGGCGTCGGCGAACGTGATCGACTGCTCGGGGGTTTGGAGTGCGATGGCCTCGCCACGTACCGCGGCGACGGCTCGCCAGCGGGCCGCGGCGGTGTCGGCGGCGTCGACGCCCGGGAGGTCGGTGACTGCCGTGGCGCCGGTGGGAGTCACACGGACTTCGGGAGGGTTATGGCTGTTCATGTCCTCAAACTTCCGCGGAGGCGGGAAACGTCGACGGTCATGGACGGGCCACGGAACTCTCAGCCCGGGCAACAGTGCCACGCCGCGCGGGACTCGGCCCCTCCTCCGGCCCCGACAGCTTGCCTGGCGAGCCTACCCTTAGTCGCGCGAAGGAGCGCGATCGGTGCGGGTGGGAGCACGTGGAAGCGGCCTGGTCGGCTGGGCTTGACCCAGGAGGCGCAGACATCCGCCCGGCCGGCGGTAACGTGTTCACCGGTCGTCGGACGGTGTGGTCGCTGGATCGCTATCCGCGACGACGGGGTTGTTCGAGGCGTGCGAGGAGAGATCGACGATGCAGTACGACGAAGTGGTCTTGGGACGTCGCAGCACCCGCGGGTTCACCTCCGACCCCGTGCCTCGGGAGCTCATCGAGGAGATCCTCACCCTCGCCATGCGAGCCCCGTCGTCGATGAACACACAACCGTGGAACTTCCACGTGATCACGGGCGAACCGTTGGATCGCATCCGCGCGGGCAACACCGAGCGCAACCTGGCCGGCGTTCCCCATTCGCGAGAGTTCCGGACGGGCGCGGAGAAGTTCACCGGAACGCACCGCGACCGTCAGGTCCAGGTTGCGAAGCAACTGTTCGGCGCGATGGGCATCGCCCGAGAGGACATGGAGATGCGGCAGGACTGGGTGCTGCGGGGGTTCCGTCAGTTCGACGCCCCGGTCTGCGTGATCGTGACCTACGACCGCATCCTCGACGGCAGCGACGACACCCCGTTCGATTGCGGCGCGGTCTCGAATGCGCTGGTCAACGCCGCCTGGTCGCGCGGTCTCGGCGCGGTCATCAACAGCCAGGGCATCATGCAGTCGCCCGTGGTTCGCGAGCACGCCGGGATCCCCGACGATCAGGTGATCATGAAGAGCATCGCGCTCGGCTGGCCGGATGAGACCTTCCCGGCCAATGCGGTGGTCTCCGAACGCAAGTCGGTCGCCGAGGCCGCGACGTTCGTCGGCTTCGAGTAGCGGTGGGGCTGATCCTGCCGGGGCTCAGCGTGACAGCGCCGCACGCGCGGCCGCGGCCACGCCCCCGTGATGAATCGGGCCGTGGCCCGGGAGCAGGATGTCGGCGTCGAGGTCGGTGAACCGTTCGACGCTGCGTCGCGCGGTGGGTTCGTCGTGCTGGAAGAGCGACGGGATGCACTGCGGGCCGGTGATCGACGAGATCTCGTGTCCGCTCACCAGTGCGTCGCCGGACACCAAGGCGCGGCCGTCGGCGACGAGGTAGGCGCTGTGGCCGTCGGTGTGGCCGGGGCTCGCCACGGGGACCGGTGCGCCCGGGAGGTCGAGCGGTCGGTGCCCATCGGTGGAGAACCCCGACGCCCGCGCGAGACCCGCGCGGCTGAGGACGCCGAGCGGAGTGGTCTTGGCCAGCCACGCCCACAGGCGGGGATTCGCCACCTGCGGGGCGAGATCGAGCGCGTTCGCCTGCTGGAGGTGATGGCGCAGCGCGTGATCCACCTCGACCGGGTCCATGTAGACGTCGAACCCGTACTGCGCCTGCAGCTTGACGAGACCACCCAGGTGGTCGACGTGAGCATGGGTGAGGAGCGCGCCACGTACGTCCTCGGGCTTGCGGCCGATCCGTTCGATGGACTCGACGACCTGGGCGGCCTGGCCCGGATAACCGCCGTCGATGAGCGTCAGCTCGCCGTCCTGCTCGAGCAGCACCCAGTTCACGACGTCGGTGGAGACGAAATGGGTTGTCGACGAATCGCCGTCGACCCGGGTGATCGTCATCGGTCGCGCGGTACGGAACGGGAGTCGCATCATCATCACTTCCGGACGACGAGGACGAACGGACCGCGCTCGGTGACCTCGAAGCGCGGGTCGTCGAACACCGCCGGGTCGAATGTGACCGTGTAGCGTTTCACGTTCGGATCGTTGGGATAGACGTCCTCGGCGAGGCGGAGCGTGTAACCGTCTGCGCTGTAACGGAACAGGAAGACATTCGGCGGGGTCCAGGGGGATCGGTCGAGCGCGTCGACGAGCTGGTCGGCGTTCTCGCTCTTCGCCCAACGCTCGATCGCGGCTGCGCGCTTGTCGAACTCGGCCAGAGGGTTCGCGTAGTGCGAGGTGAGTCCCTGGAATCCCCAATACGGGTAGATCGACAGGAAACCGAAGTCGGCGGTGAGGACGACGTTTTCGGTGCGCGGCCGGCCGGTCTGTTCACCGATCAGCTTGTCCAGCTCCGCGAAATAGGATTCGGCACCCGCCGGGCGGGCGTCGGCGCGTTCGCCGTATCCGTCGGTGTCGGTGTAGGCGGTGGTGATCTCGGTGGCGAGATGACCCGGGATGCTCTGTGCCATCGCGATTGCCGAGAGGACGGCGAGTGCGCCGACGACCACACGAACGTCGCCGAAGCGCCGTACCGCCGCATGCGCGAGGTCGACGACACCGAAGACGCCCGCCGCGCTCAGTGTGGCCACCAGGATCGGCTCGAGACGGAACGAGAGCAGGGTCGTGCCCAGGGCGGTCATCAGCATCGACAGCAGGCAGAAAAGATAGACCGTCACCACCGTGACGCCCATGGCCAGTGCGACGGTGCGGGTGCGGAAGCGCAGCAGAATCCAGAGGAGGCCGATCATCGTGATCGCGCCCACGAGGTTCAGCCCGAACATCGGCAGCGGCAGCACCGAACCGCGTTCGGGCAGATAGTGTTCGGCGGTACCGCCGCTGGCGGGCGTGTTGGTCAGGCGTGCCCACAGGTAGGGCGCCCACACCAGCAGGGCGATCAGGCCGGAGATGACCCCGACGGCGACCAGACGACCGATCACAGCGAGCACGACACCGCGCCGGCGGCTGGTCACCGTGGCCGACGGAGTGGCCTTGTTCGACGCGCTCAGCCAGCCTTGGACGGCGAAGTAACCGGCCAGCAGGACAGCTGAGAGGGCGAACAGTCCGGTGTAGAGCGTGTAGGTAGCGGCCGAGATCCCCAGGAACACACCGGACGCCGCCACCGCAGGCCAACTCGTCGCGCCGAAGAGCGGACCCACGGGTCCGTCGGCGGCTCGGGTTCGTCCGCGCAGCGCGTAGGTCAGCGTGATCAGCATGGGTACGCCGATCAGCACCAGAATGGCCGCGTACGGTTCCGGCGAGGCGTACAGCAACGTGACGGTGGTGACCGCGAGGCCCAGCGCGACACCGCGATCGGCGCCGAACATGCGGATGAACAGGATGACGCCGACCGCCGCGGCCACCGCCATCGACACGATCGCCCAGGTCTTGTAGGCCTCCCAGCCGGGCTGGCCGAGCAGGTTCGCGAACCGGCCGCCCCACCAGAACCAGCCGGCCGGGTAATAGGGCGGCAGATCGGTGTAGGTCATGTCCGCGAGGTGCGGGCTCGACGTCATGCGGGTGAGGTATTCGGTGCGGAACTCCTGGTCGACCGAGAGTCCGAAGAGGTAGAGACGTGTCGCGCCCAGCGGCATTCCGATGGTCACCGTGACGAAGCCCGACATCGCGGCCGCCGACAGCACCGGCACCAGCAGTCGGCCTTTGCCGTAGCGATAGAGCAGTGCGGCGATCACCAGGATGGCGATCGCCAGCACCTGTCCGGCGGTCGTCAGCGACCGGGTCACGTTGGAGGAGTTGAACGCCGGCCACTCGACGGTTCCGATGGCCGTCAGTCCCGCCATCGACACCAACCCGCCGACCACCACGGCGATCAGCAGCGACAGAACGGCCCGCCCGTAGCCTGTTGTACTTCGAAGGTCGGCCGGCGAGGCTTCCCCCGCTCCCTGAGGTGCGGTTGGCGACTCTCCCCCGGCTCCCTGAGGTGCGGTGGGCGACTCTCCCCCCGCTCCCTGAGGAGTCCCGGAGCTTGCGGAGGGCGCTTCGCCTTCCGCTCCGTGAGGAGTCCCGGAGCTTGCGGGGGGCGAGTCCTCTTCCGCTCCCTGAGGAGTCCCGGAGCTTGCGGAGGGACGTCTCGAAGGGTCAGGTCGGTTCATCACGTCCACTCAGACTCTGCTGTTCAGCGATTGGGCGATTCAGCGATCAGATCGGCAACTTGCGGAAGATCGGACGCGGGATGTGGCGGAGCACCATCATGATGTAGCGGAACGGCCCCGGCACCCAGACGATCTCCTTGCCCTTGGTGGCCGCGGCCACCGCCAGGCGACCGACGTCCTCCTTGTCGACCGTGAGCGGCGCTTCCTTGACATGCGCCGACAACCGGGTGCGGACCTGGCCGGGGCGGATGACGAGGACGCGAGCACCGAAGGGGCGCAGCGCCTCTCCGAGCCCGAGGTAGAAGCCGTCGAGTCCGGCCTTGGTAGAGCCGTAGACGAAGTTGCTGCGGCGGACACGCTCGCCGGCGACCGAGCTCATCGCGATGATCTGTCCGTGTCCCTGTGCCTTGAACTTCTCGCCCAGCAGCACCCCGACGGAAACGGCTGCGGTGTAGTTGATCTCGGCTTCGGCGACCGCGAGGCCGTGGTCCTGCCACGCCTGCTCGTCGTCACCCTGGATGCCGAAGGCGACGATCGCGACGTCGACGTCACCGTCGGCGAACGCCTTGTCGATGACCGCCCGGTGGGTGTCGGTGGCGCGGGCGTCGAAGTCGATCTGCGTGACCTCGGTGGCGCCGGCGTTCTTGGCCTTCTCCACCGCCGCGGCGGCGGTGGGGTCACCCGGCAGGGTGGCGAGGATGACCCGCGCGGGCCCTTGCTGAGGTACTCCGCGGTGATGGCGAGCCCGATCTCGGAGCTGCCGCCCAGGACCAGGATGGACTGTGGGACGCCCACGGCGTTGATCATTATGTACTCGCTTTCGGTGACGTACAGGTCGGGTGCGCGTGCGGCGCGTCGAAAAGGGCAGTCGGTCAGGCGAGTTCGAGGCGCCGACCCATGTCCGACATGAACACCCGGTTGGGGTCGATGCGACGACGCGTCGCGATCCAGTCGCCGATCTCCGGGTACATGGCGTGGAAGTTCTCGGCCGAGGTGCGCGAGTCCTTGGCGGTGTAGAGGCGGCCGCCCATCGCCATGACGCGGCGGTCGAGCTCGTTGAGGAACTCGGCGAGGCCGGCCTTGACCGGGAAGTCGAGGCAGACGTTCCAGCCCTTGAACGGGAAGCTCAGCGGCGCCCGGTTGCCCTCGCCGAAGAGTTTGATGACGTTGAGGAAGCTGACATGGCCCGACGCCTGGATGTCCTCGATGAGCGCGGTGAACTCGCCCTCGTTGCCGGTCGGCACGATGAACTGGTACTGGCAGAAACCACCGCCGCGTCCGTAGGCGTTGTTCCAGTCACCGAACACGTCGAGCATGTGGTAGAACTGCGCGAGATTTTTGACCTTGCCCTCACTGGGCGGTCCGATCCGGTAGTACGCCTCGCCGACTGCGGAGAAGCTGAGCTTGTTCGCCAACCCGCGCGGGAAGATGTCGGGGAACCGGACGAGTGGCTTGTTGTTGAACGACAGCGGGTTGTCGCGGTACTTCTCCGGCAGTTCGTCGACGCGGGCGAGATTCCCCCGGGAAAACGTGCCGCGACCGAGCTTCGGCGGCGCGCTGATGGTGTCGAACCAGCCCGAGGCGTATTCGTATCCGTCCTCGAATCCGTCCTGGAGATGCAGGTCGAGGGTCTCCTGCAGCGAGCCGGTGCGCGCGGTGTCGGCGATGAAGTAGGCGCTTTCGGTGCGCTTCATCTGGATCTTGGCGCGCAGCACGATGCCCGTCAGTCCGATGCCGCCGATGGTCGCCCAGAAGAGTTCGCCGTTCGGGTCGTCGGCCGAGCCGCCCGGGGTGAGGGTGAGGATGCGGCCGTCGGCGACGAGCAACTGCATCTCGACGACGTGGTTGCCGAAGCTGCCCTGGCTGTGGTGGTTCTTGCCGTGGATGTCGTGGGCGATCGCGCCGCCCACCGTCACCTGTCGGGTACCCGGGAGCACCGGGACCCACAAGCCGTGGGGGAGCGCCGCCTGCATGAGCGTGTCCAGGGAGACGCCGGCGTCGACGTCGACCGTGGCCGACTCGTCGTCGATCGCGTAAATCCTGGTCAGTGGGGTCATGTCGATCGTGAGGCCGCCACTGTTCTGGCCCGACTCGTTGTACGAGCGGCCCAGTCCGCGGGCGATGACGCCGCGCTTGAGGTAGTCCGGCTTGTCCGCGTTGTCGTCAGCCACGCGGGCCACCGCCTCGGCGATGACCTCTGGGTACGGCGTGGACAGGACGTGACCCTCGATCGGGGTGGTGCGAGACCAGCCCACCAGCTTGCGGGTCGTGATCGGCAGCAACTCTTCAGTAGACATCGCTAGAGAGGTTACCTGGGCGGGGTTCACAGACCGACCGTCATGCCGGGGACGCGGAGTCGTACCCATGACCTCCAAGCGCTCGTCGATGCCATCGAGAAACGCACCATTGACTGATGGCACGATACGTGGTGGCATGCATCACAGACGTACTACCGCGCACGACGAGGAGCCCGGCATGGAAGCGCTCAGAGATGTGACCCGTTCCGACGACGGAATCGACGAGGTGTCGCAGCGCTTGCTGGCATCTGCCGCGCGGTTGTCGCGCAATGCGCTGACCGAGATCGACTGGGATGCGCCGCTCGAGAAGGACAAGTACGGCTGCAGCCCGGAGTGGTCGACTCTGTATGGAACGGCCTACTGGAATGAGATGACCGAGCAGCAGCGGATCGCCCTCACCCGGCACGAGACGGCGTCGATCATGAGCATCGGCATCTGGTTCGAGATGATGCTGCAGGAGATGGTGATCCGCGATCAGTACCTCGGCGACTACCATCGCCCGGAGTTCCAGTTCGCCCTGACCGAGGTCGCCGACGAGTGTCGGCACTCGCTCATGTTCGCCAAGACGTCGCACAAGCTGACCGGGACCAGCTACACGCCGCATCCGCGCCTGGGTCGCTTCGGCAAGTTGTTCATGCGGGTCGCGGGCAGCGAAGTCGCCTACGCCGGAATCCTTGCCGCCGAGGAAGTCCTGGACGTGCTGCAGCGTGGCTGCATGCGTGACGATCGGGTGCTGCCGCTCGTGCGCACCGTCAACGAGATCCACGTCCTCGAGGAATCTCGCCACATGCGTTTCGCGCGAGAGGAGGTGCGCCAGTCCATGGCGGACGCCAGTTGGATTCGGCGACAACTCAGTTCGGTGATCACCGCGATGGCCGTGTCCTACATCCTCGTCAGCCTCGTCCGCCCGAAGGCCTACGCCGACGCCGGTCTGGACCACCGTCGGGCGGTCGGAGAGATGCGCCGCAACCACCATTTCCAGTCAATGGTCCGCTCGGGTTGCGCGCACTTGATGGGCTTCCTCGACGAGGTGGGTCTGCTCACCCGGCCCGCGGCGCGGATCTACCGCAAGGTGCACATGCTCTGACGGGCCGATGCCGAACGTCCCCCGGCGATCACGAATCCTGGTGCGGGGGAGTGATGATCACGGCGTTGACCAGCGAGAGCAGGTCTTCGATGCCGGTGCCGTCGGGCAATTGGTCGGCGAAGTCGGTCTCCAGTGCGGCCAGGCCGTGCGCCATGGCGAAGGTTGCGACGGCGATGAGTTTGCCGGGCACGCCGCCGCCCCAACCGTGGTCGGCGGCGTCGGAGACGGTGCGCGTGTGCAACTCCCATCCGCGCGCCCGTGCCGCGACCAGGTCGGGCGCCTTGTTGTCGACGAGTCGTGAGCCCATCATCAGCGTGACCGTGGCGCGGTTGTCACGCGCGAATCGGACGTAGACCTGCCCCAGCGTGGCGACGGCCTCGCCGAGCGGGGCGTCGTCCGGCAGTTGCTCGAGAGCACGCATGTGTTCGGTGTGGAGGTTGTCGAAACCGCGGACCGCGACCGCCGTGAACAACGCCCGACGATCGGCGAAATGGTGGGCCACCGACTGATGCGTGATACCCACCCGGCGGGCGATCGCACGCAGGCTCGCGTTCTCGGGTCCGGCCTCGTCGAGTTCGGCGACAGCCGCGACGAGCAGAGCTTCTCGGACCTCGGGCGCGGTCCGGCGTCGGATCGGGCAAGCCGGCTTCTGCATGCTCGCGATTATGGATCACGGCGTTCGTGACGTGGCCCGACCTCGCCCTCATGTGCGAGCTGGGCGGCGGGTCGGCCAGGACGTCGGCTTCGGATCTTCATGGTCTGCATTCCGATCTGGGCGGCCAACAGGCGATTGGTTCTGCGACGATGGGTGCCATGGAGCCAGCTCACGCCAGCTCAGTCGACGGCACTCGATGAGAACGACGGTGCTGGGTGTGCCCAGTAGTGCCGGCGCCTACTGCGTGGGTGTAGAACGAGCGCCCGGCGCGTTGCGAGCTGCCGGCCTCGTCGAACAGCTGCGGGCGTCAGGCACGGACGTCGTCGATGCCGGCGATCTGACGACACGGCTGTGGTTTCCCGACCGTGAGCGACCGTTCGCGCAGAACCTCGGCGAAGAGGCGGATGCACTCGTCGAGCTTTCCACCGCTGCGGCGAGCCTGCTCGCAGCTGACCAACGTCTGCTCGTGCTCGGCGGAAGCTGCACAGTCGCCTTCGGACTCTGTGACGCGATGGCACGTGCCGGAGAACGGCCCAGGCTCGTCTACATCGACCGGCATCTGGATCTCAACACCCCCCGCTCGACGACGGAGGGCTCGCTGAGTTGGATGGGGATGGCGCACGCGCTGGGTCTCGAGGGGGCCGCGCCGGAGTTGGTCGATCTGATGTACCGCACACCGTTGTTGCGGCCGTCGGAGCTGGTCTACCTCGGCGTTGATCTGAGTCGAGAGACAACTGATTGGGAACGCGGACAGGCTGCAGAACACAGAATCGCGGTCGTCGATCAGACCGCGCTCTGCGACGACCCCCGTCGTGCGGCCGCCGACGCCCGCCGGATTCTGGCGTCCGGACCGTTCCTGGTGCATCTCGATGTCGACGTACTCGACTTTCTGGACGCGCCGATCGCCGAGAACGTGAACGGCCGAAACAGCGGGCCGACCATCGCGATACTCGGACAGGCACTCGGCGCGCTGCTAGAAGATCCCGACTGCTGGGGAATGTCGATCGGGCAGCTCGACCCGGCGCATGCGTCGGCAGATCGAACCGCGATACCCAGGCTCGTGTCGGTGCTCGTTTCGGCACTGAGCTCCACCTAGCCTCGTGTGGTGACACCCGCTCACTCGTGTCTGTACCGGCTCGATCCGCGGTGAGCTGATCCGGCCGTGTCCCGAGTCACCGACCCATGGAATAGAACTCGTGATTGGGTGCCACCGCCGTCAGGTGTGCGAGTCGGTTCGACGCGGCGAAGAACGCAGTGATCGCCCCGACGTCCCAGATCTCGTCATCGGTGAGCCCCGCTTCCCGGGCGCGGGCCATGTCGCTGTCCGCGAACAGTTCTGGGGTCCTGGTCAGGGCGAGGGTGAGATCGACGATTGCGCGCTGACGCTCATCCAGGACCGCTCCGGCAGGGTTGGTTGCCACGTGATCGGAGAGGTGTGCGTCCTTGGATCGCACGCGCAGGATGGCGCCGTGGGCGACGACGCAATAGATGCAGCGGTTCGCTCCGGACGAGGCGACGACGACCAGCTCGCGTTCGGCTTTCGACAGCGGACCGGGGCCCTCCATCAGGACGTCGTGGTAGTCGAGAAAGGCTCGCAACTCGTTCGGGCGGTGACCCAGTGCGCGAAAGATGTTGGGGACGAAGCCCGACTTCTCCGCAATGGGTTCGATGCGTTCACGGAGGTCAGCCGGTAGGTCGGCGAGTTCGGTCAAGGGGAATCGGCTCGTGGTCATGGCAAGGCCTTCCGTCACAGGGGCGCACCCTGCTCGCTTCGCGAGGAGCCCATGGTCGCGCCTCGCGACGTGACTCACCACCCCCGGAAGAAGGGGTCACGGCCATCACGCATGGAGTTCATGGCGGAGGTCCGCGTCGGATGGCTGTCGAGACAAGACGCGGGCGTTCGGTGGACCTTGCCAACGTGCGATGTCACATATAGAGTCCCTGCCACTGGCAGGCTGAACGCGGCTCGGCAGGCATAAGGCCAGGTCGAGACGCGGATGTCTGATGTCGATGGGGGTCCGATGAAGAAGTCCGTCGCGTACGCAGGCTCGTGGTGGGTCGTTCTGGTGGTCATCGCGGTGATGTCCGTGTCGGCGTTCTACGTCGGCAAGCTGCGCCTGAGTGAGATCCCCGACCGGGCGATCGGCCACTCGCCGGCGGCGCCTGAGGCGGGCGTCGTGCGCGACAAGTCGATCGAGTACGTGGTGACCGGCCCGGCGGGCTCGTCAGCGCGGGTGTCCTACATCGAGCCCGGGGGACGGGTCGTCGACGACAAGGTGTCCGTTCCGTGGCGAGTGATTCTCCGTACGCGGGAACTGACGTCGTCTGTCGGTGTCCTGACCCAATCGTCCGGTCGAGGAGCGCTGTCATGTGCGGTGCGGGTCAACGGATTCGAGCGGGTACGTCAAACGGGGTCGGGCTCCGATGGCAGTACGGTCGCCAATTGTCTGGTCCCGGTGGCGTAGATGAGCGCCGAGGACGGGGAGCGATCGATGACCGCACGTGAGCGGTTCGCTCGACTCAGGCGTGGGCTCGCCGCGGAGGTCCGGCGGCCGGTGCATCGTGAGGTACTGCGCGACAAAGATTCTGCTCGGCCACGTTTCGCACGATTTCTCTACGCGTGTTCGGTACCGGTCATCGTCATCTGGCTTCTCATCGCAGGTGGTCTCAACATCGTTGTACCGCAACTGGAATCGACGGTCACCGAACATGCGCAGTCCTTCCTGCCCGACGAGGCGTCGTCCGTGCAGGCGCTCGTCAAGATGGGTGAGTACTTCGGCGGCGGGGGCAGCAACAACTTCGTCTACGTCCTGATGGAGGGCGACGAACCCCTTGGGCCCGAATCCCGTACGTACTACACCGACCTGTTGGCCGAGTTGACCGCGGACACCGAGCACGTCAACTCTGCGATGGACCTGTGGTCGAACCCCGACCTCGCCCCGGCCGCGCAGAGTGCCGACGGCCACGTCGCCTACGTCCTGGTGAACCTCGCCGGCAACATGGGCACCGCGCTCGCCATGGAATCGACCCAGGCAGCGCGTGACACCATCGCCGCGTCGACGCCGCCACCCGGCATCGACGTGCACGTCACCGGGCCGTCGGCCGTCGTCAACGACGAGATGGTCGCGATCAACGACTCCATCATCCTGCTGGTGTCGGTGTGCGCGTTGCTGGTCGGTGCCGTGTTGCTGCTGGTCTACCGGTCCGTCGTCACCGCGATGGTGCCACTGCTCGGGGTGGGGCTGGCGTTGGCCGTGGCCCGCGCAACGATCTCCTTCCTGGCCGAGAACGAGGTCATCAAGGTCTCGATCTTCGCCGCGGCGCTGTCGGCGGTGATCGTCCTGGGCGCGGGCACCAACTACGGGATCTTCCTGGTGGGCCGATATCAGGAGGCGCGCCGAAAGGGACGTGACCCCGAAGACGCCTACTACGACGCACTGGCCGGCGTACAGCACATCGTCGTGGCGTCGGCGCTGACAGTGGCCGGTGCGATGGCGTGCCTCGCGGCAACGCGTCTGGCGATGTTCAGCACCTCGGGATTACCCTGCACCATAGCCATTCTCATCACCCTCGCGGCTGCGCTCACCCTCGGCCCCGCGGTCCTGGCCCTCGCCACCCGGCTCGGGTTCGTGGAGCCTCGCGAGTCGGCGTCGCCACGCCGCTGGCGCCGGATCGGGACCACGGTCGCCCGCTGGCCCGGCCCGATACTCGCCGCGGCACTCGCTGTTCTCGCCGTCATGATCATCCCGCTCGCGATGTACGCGCCGAGCTACAACGAACGTCGCGCCCAGCCGGCGGACTCGCCGGCGAACGTGGGTTTCGCTGCGGCAGAAAGGCACCTGCCGCCGAACATCATGGCGCCGAGCGTGCTCATCGTCGAATCCGACCATGACATGCGCAATGCGGCGGATCTGATCGCTCTCGCGCAGATGACCGATGCCGTCGCCTCGATCGACGGCGTGAACGCGGTGCAGGGGATCACCCGACCCCTCGGGGAGACCCTCGACCAAGGCACCCTCACCTCGCAGGCGGGGTACATCGGCAACCGCTTCGGACAGATGACATCGCTTCTGCGCGACCGCATCTCCGAACTCGACGCAATCGGTGCAACGGTCGATCGCCTGGACACCGCCATCGACGGCCTCGACACCGCGCTGCAGCAAGGGGCGGCCGGCGCGGGCTCATTGTCCGATGCCACTGCGCAATTGCAACGAACGAGCGAGTCGACACTCACCAAGGTCGACGAACTGTCGGCGGGGATCGCGCCGGTGCGTGGACTCGTCGAATCGGTCCCGCAGTGCCGGGGTGTCGACGCGTGCCGTACCGCGCTTACCGGACTTTCGGTGCTCGATGACGTTCCCGCACTGCGTGATTCCGTGCGGGAACTGGCGAGCGGCACTCGTTCCCTGGGCGATGCGCTGCCCACTGCGGCCGCGCAGATCCCGACGCTGCGCGCGACGGTCACCGAGATCCGCGAGCTGATCGGCCCGCTACGCACGACCCTGGGGGCCCTGCTGCCGCAGATCGGCGAGATCACCGACTTCCTCGACGAGGTCAGCGGGGCGTACTCGGCGGGCAGTCCCGCTTCCGGCGGGTTCTTCCTACCCAGCCAGGCGCTGGAGAGTCCGCTCTTCCAGAGCGGCATCCCCTACTACTTCTCCGACGACGGCAAGGCGACCCGGATGATCGTCACGCCGCAGCGCGAAGGTTTCAGCCGCGACGCGATGGACGTCAGCGCGGAGGTGATCCCGACGTCACTGGCGGCGATCAAGAACACCTCGCTCGCCGGATCGACCGTCAGCATCGGCGGGCCGGGCGGCACGCTGCTGAACATCGAGTCGTTCGCGCACGAGGACTTCATCGCGATTGTCGTCGCCGCGTTCGCCTTCGTGTTCTGCGTCGTCCTCTTCCTGCTGCGCAGTCTGGTCGCCGCGCTCGCGGTGATCGGGACCGTCGGGCTTTCCTATCTGTCCGCGATGGGTGTCTCAGTCTTCCTGTGGCAGGGCCTCATCGGCAATCCACTGCACTGGTCGGTCGCACCCATCGCGTTCACCTTTCTGGTCGCCGTGGGTGCCGACTACAACATGTTGCTGTTCAGTCGTTTTCGTGAGGAGTACGGCGCGGGCGGTGGAACCGGTCTGATCCGCGCGATGGTCGGTACGGGCAGCGTGGTCACCCAGGCCGGCCTCACCTTCGGGATCACGATGCTGGCCATGCTCGCCAGCTACGCCCACAACGTCGCGCAGATCGGCACGACCGTGGCGATCGGACTGCTGATCGACACCCTTCTCGTCCGCACGTTGGTGATGCCGGCGATCGCGCGACTGTCCGGTCGCTGGTTCTGGTGGCCGACGCCGTTCGTGTCGCTACCCGCGCGAAAGGCGGATCGGGCGACGACGACCATCGCCGATGACCGTCCCCTCGCCGAGATGCGCTTGTAGGGCCCCGTCGACGGTTTGGCGCCTGGCTCCGACGGGCACGCGGATATCTCACGACCCCGACGACAGGAGCGCGCAGATGAGTCACAAGCCACCGAAGGACGTCCAGGAGGCTGCCCAGCGCGCGGTGCGATGGATCGACGACGGCAAGGCGGGTAAGGGGTTCACCGACACCGGCCGTCATCGGGCCCATCAGTTGGCCGACGGCAAGGACGTCGACGACGACCAGATCAAGAAGATGCGCAACTACTTCTCTCGTCACGAGGTGGACAAGAACGCGACCGGGTTCAACAACGGCGAGGACGGCTTCCCGACAGCGGGACGTGTGGCCTGGGATGCGTGGGGCGGCGACCCGGGACGCCGGTGGGCGAATGCGCAGAAGATCGATGGGGACTGAACCGGATCGGGTCGATGATCACTGGTCCACCGCCACGTCGAAGCGAAGGATGTCGCGGACCAGAGTGGGGAGGCTGTCCGCACGAGATTTCGTCTTGATCCGTGTGCGGTGCACATCGACGGTCTTGACGCTCATGCCGAGTCTGGTCGCGATCTGCTGGCTGGGAAAGCCTTCGACGACCAAGCTGAGGATCTCCCGTTCACGCGGGGTCAGGATCGCCAGGTTCTCTTCGATCTCTCGCTTCTGCCGGAAGTTGGCGAACCTGTCCACCGCCGCATTCACGCCGCTCTCCACCGCGTCCAGGAGTTGCTGGGGATCGTAGGGCTTCTCCAGGAAGTCGAGCGCACCGGCACGCAGGGTCGTCACCGACAACCGGATGTCTCCGTGTGCCGAGACGAAGATGATCCCCACGTGTGGTGCGATCTCGTTGAGACGTTGCTGCAGCCTGGTGCCGCTCATTTGGGGCATCCGCACATCGAGGATGATGCACGCCGGATGCTCCCCGTCGTAGCGGGCCAGGAAGTCGTCGGCGGACAGGCAGATCTCCGGCGTGATGCCGATGGTCTCGAGGAGCAGCGCCACCGAATCGCAGAGGTCTCGGTCGTCGTCGACCACATAGACCTGCGGTTCTGGCGACTGGCTCGTCGACGGTCCCGGCATGTGTTCATCCTAAAGCGGTCCGGGGACGGTGGCGCGCGCTCAGGTGCGCCGCCGCCACCCGGTGCCGCTGTGGGTCATACCCGCGATCCCGCGTCGCTCGGTTCGTGCGCATCGCGAACCTGTCGGCGGATCGGAGCGGTCTCGGGGAGCACCAGCAGACACAGGAAGGACACCACGAGCAGCGCCGCGAGGTAGTAACCCACGTACTGTCCATTGCCGGTCTCGGCGATGATGCGATTCGCCACCAGCGGCGAGATCCCGCCGCCGAGGACCGCGCCCATGTGGAACGCGAATCCGAGGCCCGACTGGCGCTGCTCCTTGGGGAACAGCTCGGCGTAGAAGGTGTACATGGGTCCGAACAGGAAGCCCGTGGCGATGAAGCCGATGAAGATCGCCGTGTTCACGGCCGTGACGGTGCCGGCGGAGGTGATCTGGAACATGAACAACGCGGAGAAGAAGGACGCGACCGCGCCGAAGATCATGACGGGCTTCCGTCCGATCCGGTCGGACAACCATGCCGCGAACACGTTGACCACCGCGTGTCCGGCGAGGGCGAGCAGGGTGCCCTCGACGATGGGCTGACGTGAAAGCCCGAGGCCTTCCGGCGCGTCGGCGGCGGCGTAGGACAGCATGAAGGTCGCCAGCGCGAAGGTCGAAGCGTTCAGACCGATGTTCACGCCCGCGGCCAGCAGGAGGACACGCCAGCGGCGCCGCAGCACATCCATGAGCGGGACCTTGGGCAACTCGTCGGCCGGCTCGCCCTCGATCTCTTTGAACGCGGGGGTCTCGTCGACGCCCTTGCGTACCCAGATCCCGAACACCAGCACGACGCCGCCGGCGAGGAACGGCAGTCGCCATCCCCAGTCGGTGACCGCGTCGTCGGGCAGGAGTAGGACCAGCGCGAAGGCGAAGTTGGCCAGGATCAGTCCGATCGGCGACCCGATGGCGACGAAGGAGCCGTAGAGGCCTCGACTACGGTCCGGCGCGTGCTCGATGGCGAACACCGCGGCACCCGCGTTCTCACCGCCTCGAGCCAGCCCGTGACACAGGCGCAGCAGGACGAGGAGCAGGGGTGCGAGGATGCCGATCGCCGCGTATGTCGGGAGCAGCCCCATCAGGAGAGTCGATGCGCCCATGAGGCCGAAGGCGAGGAACAGCGACGGGCGGCGGCCGTAACGATCACCGATCCACCCGAACAGAACCGCACCCACCGGGGCCATCAGAAAGCCCAGAGCGAACGTCGCGAGGCTCATGAAAGTGGCGAACCATGCGTCGTCGGTCTGGAAGAAGATGTGCCCGAAGACGAGTGCGGCCGCAGTGCCGTAGATGGCGAAGTCGTAGAATTCCAGCGCTGTCCCGACGCCGGCGGCGAGCCCGACGCGGACTCTGCTGCTCTTGGTGTGGTGGGGGCTTGATGTCCGAGTCTTCATGTAGACCTTTTTCGTGGGGGCTGTGAAGTGCAATCCGTTGCGATCGGGCTGATCGATGAGTTGCATCTGCACAAAAATGCTAGGAACTACGCGAGTCACGGGCCATGAGGGAAGAGTGACAGGACCTAAAGGTTTCCCCTAGCGGCCTGAGTCAATCCCCCGACGGTTGGGTAGTCGGAATCCGAACTGGGAACCGACGGACAGGCGTCTCGCCCAGATCTGACCGCTCTGACGTGTGATGATCCGGTAGCTCAGCGCCAACCCGATGCCATTCCCGTCGGGCTTCGATGTGAACGATTCGGTGAAGGGATCGCGGGTGATCCCACGGCCTCGATCCTCGACGGTGAAGATCCCGGCCTCGTCGGCACTCCGGGTCGAGACGGTGATGGTGCGGACGTCTCGTTCGCTCTCCGCCATTTCGTCTATCGCGTTGAAACACAGGTTCAAGACGACCTGTCCGGTCAATACGCGCTCGCACCACACCGATACCTCGGTCGGTGAGATGTCTGTATTGACGGTGACCGCAGAAGCCTCCGCCCTCAGTCGGACGAAGTACAAGCACTCGTTCACGATGACGTTCAGATCGATTTGTTCCTGCGAGTGTTCGAGGTGCCCGACGAAGCGTCGCATGCTGGCGATCACCGCCGAGGCCCGGTCGACCTGCTTCTGGGCCCCCTGTAGGCCCCGGGTCACCGAGCCCGCAGCGATGTCATCGGCGACATGGCCGTTGGACACCGACGCCAGCGCGGCGGCGATGAAGTTTCTTGCCGCAGTCAGTGGTTGGCCGAGCTCGTGTGCGACGGCCATCGCGAGATCGCCCATGACGTTATAGCGGGCCTGATAGTTCTGCTGCTCCACATCGCGGGTGCGCTGCTGCTCGCGACGAATGCGATCGGAGATGTCGTAGACGGTGAGCAGCAGTTCCTCGTCAGGTCTGCCGGCCACGCGTTCGAGGGTGCCGCCGAGGAACGACGGGCCGCGTTGCAAACCGATTCGGACGGGGATCTCGAACTGCACGGTCGCGATCGGATCCATCGCCGCGACCGCGGCGCTCCACCCCGAGGCGTCATCGTCGGATCGGACACTGACGAACTCCTCGATCCGGTGATCGATGAAGGCGTTGCGCCTGATCCCGAACTGTTCCAGTGCGCGGTCGGTCGCATGAAGGATCGTGCCGTCGTGCGCCAATACGAGGAGACCGGCAGCAGTGTGCCGGCTCAGCGTCTCCACGTAGGTGGCGGTCAGCGACACCTCGTTGGGCTCCGCGTCCAGAGGTCCACGGTTGTCGACTTGGACCAACCAGCGCGCTTGTCCGTCGACGACGACGTCGACCACCGTCGCCTCGACCGAGGGGCCATCCTCGTCGTCGGAGGCGACCGTCGCCGACGACCCGGCCGGCCCGCTCGTCGGCGCGACGTGACGGTGCACCCGAGCGTTGGAGTACTCCGACGCGCTCTCGTTCGCCCAGGCGACACGGCCGGAGCTGGGCTCGGCGAGGAGTACGACTGCTGGCGACGCGCCGAACAAGGCGTCCACTTGGGACGAGTTGAGACGAATGATGCTGTCCACGGGTCGAGGCTAGAGTCGCCGGCAGCGGGACGCCACAGATACGTGGTTCGTCCCCGACGGTGCGCTCGCCACCGACCCGCGGGTTGAGCGAGCGGGTGCGGCGGTTGGCCGCCGAGCACGGCACTGTGCGCTGAGGGAGCCAAAAGTTTGTCCTAGCGCCCCATTACCGCGGCACATCGAGCGCATCCACACCCAGGACCGCCGCCGCGGCGTTGCGGCCCGGGATACCGCTGACCCCGCCGCCGCGTCGAGCGCCCGCGCCGCACAACAACACTCGCGGGTGAGGGGTCTCCACACCCCACCGGCCCACCTCGGATGCGGTCTCGGCCCACGGCCACTGCAGCGGTCGGTGGAAGATGTGACCACCGGGTAGCCCGACGGCACCCTCGAGGTCCTGCGGCGTCTTCGCCTCGATGCACGGCCGCCCGTTCTGATCATGCGCGATGACCGACTGAATCGGTTCCTCCAGAACCGAATTGAGCGATGCGAAGGTCGCGCCGACGGCGTGTTCGACGGCGCCGGGTTCGTCGAACACCTCGGGCGGCATGTGCAGTCCGAACAGGGTCAGCGTGTGTTTGCCCGCCAGTTCCGGTCCGAGGATCGACGGGTCGGTGAGGGTGTGGCAGTAGATCTCGCATGGCGGGACCTCTGGCACCTCACCACGATTCGCTTGCCGCCACGCGTCGTGCAGCTGGGTGGCGGTCTGGTTGATGTGGAAGGTCCCGGCGAACGCCGCAACCGGCGAGACCGACGTGTCGCGGAGTCGGGGTAGCCGGTCGAGCAGCAGGTTGATCTTCAGCTGCGATCCGCGGACGTCGGGCTCGCAGGGGATCGGCGTCCCGTCGAGGAATGTGTTGAACACCTGCGGCGCACAGGCCGCGTACAGCATCGAGCCGCCGAAGGTGTCGCTCGTCGTCTCGACTGTCCCGTCCGCCGGATCGATGCCGGTGATCTCGACACCCGTTCTGATGTCGGCGCCCGCCGAGGTCGCCGCCTGATAGAGCGCACCTGAGACGGCCCCCATTCCGCCGACCGGGACATCCCAGTCCCCGGTTCCGCCGCCGATCACGTGATAGAGGAAGCAGATGTTCTGGCGCAGGGACGGGTCGTCGAGGTCGGCGAAGGTACCGATGAATCCGTCGGTGGCGGCGATGCCGCGCACCAGATCGTCGTCGAAGTACTGGCCCAGGAGTGTGCCCAGCGGCAGCGTGGTGAGCGCCTCCCACAGTTCGGCGGTCGACGTGTCGGTGGTGGACTTGCCTGGGCCGACGACGAGGTCGTGCATGTCGGCGGCGGTCCGCAACGGCTGGGTCATGGTCGGGAAGACGCGGTCGGCGACCACGCCGAGCCGACGGTAGAACGACTGCCATGCGGTGAAACCGATGTCGGAGCCCGTCACGCGGCGGAAGGACGCGGCCGTCCCGTCGTCGTCGAGGTTGTCGACGAGGATGCCGCGCGCCGGATCCGACGGCAGGGGCGTGTAAGACGAATAGCGGCGTCGGATGAGTGTGACGTCGAGGTCAAGGTCGGTGATGATCTGGCGCGGCATCAACGAGACCAGGTACGAATACCGCGACAGGCGCGCGGAGAGACCGGCGAACGGCGTCGCCGACACCGTGGCGCCGCCGACGTGGTCGGCCTTCTCGAGGACGAGCACACGCCGGCCGGCACGAGCGAGGTAGGCGGCGGCCGTGAGGCCGTTGTGTCCCGCGCCCACCACGATGTCGTCGTACGACGCGTCGTCTCCGGTGCTCATCGGTCAAGCGTTCCAGATCGACCGGCGGCGCAGGATGTGGTTGTCGACATATCCTGATGCGGTGGACATCCCCTCGGTCGAGCTCAGCAACGGCACCTCGATCCCCCTGGTGGGGCTCGGCACCTACAACATGCTCGGCCGGCGGCTGTCAGTGCCGTCAGCTCGGCGATCAAGTCCGGTTACCGCCTCCTCGACACCGCGCCCCGGTACAGCAATGAGCTGAGTGTCGGGATGGGGCTGCACGGCACCGGCGTCCCGCGCGAGGAGATCGTCGTGCAGACCAAGCTGAGCGGCGGTGACCAGGGTTTCGACGAGGCGATCAACGCCGCCAAGGAGAGCGCTCGCCGGCTCGGTGTCGCGCATATCGACGTGTACCTCATCCACTGGCCGTGCCCGAGCCTGGGCCGCACCGTCGATTCCTGGAAAGCGTTGCTCACGCTCGCCGACGAGGGATACGTCCGCACACCCGGCGTCTCGAACTTCAAACAGCACCACCTGCAGATGCTCTTCGACGAGACTGGACGCTGGCCGGTTCTGAATCAGATCCAGTGCTCACCGTCGCTGCCGCGAACCGAGTTGCGGGAGTTCATGTCCGACAAGGGTATTCATGCTCAGGCGTGGCATCCGACCGGCCGCAAGGAAGGCCTGCTCGCCGACCCGGTCATCCTCCGGATCGCGCGCAAATACGGCAAGTCGCCGACGCAGATCGCATTGCGTTGGTCGGTGCAGAACGGCATCAGCGTCGTCCCGAAGTCGTCGCACACCGGCCGCCAGGTGGAGAACGCCGACCTGTTCGACTTCGCTCTCGACCCCGCCGACCTGGCCGAACTCGGCACCCTCGACCGCGGTGAGCGCGCCGCCCGTGACTCCGACGTCGACGAGGAGTTCTGACCCCGCCCGTCGACTGGGCGTCCGCTTTCGTTGACCGTGCGTTCTCGGGTCAGCGGATCTTGAAGATGACCATCCGCTGGACGACGAAGTTGATGACCGTCGCCGTGCCTTGGGCGACGACGTACGCCGCGAAGCTGTACAGCAGCGTCTCCTGCCAGGCATGCGACAGAAGCGTGTAGATGCCGACGTTGACGAAGTAGGTCACCACGTAGAGCGCGACGACCGACACGAACCGCGCCATGCTCGGTTCGGCTCGGAACGTCCATCGACGGTTCAGCAGGTACGCGACGGTGGTGCCGAGGATGAACCCCGCGGATTTCGCGGGCCAGAACGGCAGGTCCAGGCCGTATTGCAGGAGGATCGTCAGCCCGAAGTCCAGAAGTCCGGAGAACCCGCCGGTGATGACGAAGCGAACGAGCTGAGTCTTCAGACCGACGTTCGTCGACGCCTCTTCGTCGTCGAGGGGCAGCTCGATCGGCATCGGCGCATGGCGCGTGGCGAAGTCCTCGTGGCTCGGTTCTTCGTCATCGCGGACGTGGTCACCAGGGTCGGGTCGAGACACGCTGACACCCTAGCCGACGACGCCCTGGCAACCGTGCCGACGGGCGTGGCGGGGTTGCGACGCACAGTCGACGGGTCAGGCCCGCTGCGGGACCTCCGGCGGGATGGCCGCGAGGAGTGCGCGGGTGTAGTCGGTCGCGGGGTCGTGGAGGATGGTCGACGCCGGTCCGCTCTCGACGACCTTCCCGTCCTGCATCACCGCGACGGTGTCGCTGATCTGCTCGACGACGGCCAGGTCGTGCGCGATGAACAGGTACGTCAGACCCTTCTGACGCTGGAGTTCGGCGAGCAGGTCGAGGACGCTGGCCTGCACCGACACGTCGAGCGACGCCGTCGACTCGTCCAGGATCAGGACCTCCGGGTCGGACGCCAGCGCGCGGGCGATGCTCACCCGCTGCCGCTGGCCGCCGGACATCTCGTGCGGATAGCGGTCGAGGAAGGACGTGTCGAGGCTGACGTCGGCGAGCAACTCTTCGGCACGACTCCGCGTGCCGTCCCGGCCGTCGGTGAGGCCGTGCGTCCGCAGCGGTTCGGCGATCGACGCCGCTACCGTCATCCGCGGATCGAGCGAGGCGGCCGGGTCCTGGAACACCATGACGACGCGGCGTCGGAGCAGGGCCTCGTCGGCACCGCGCGCCCCGATGGCCTCGACCCTCCGGCCGTCGAGGGTGACGGTCACGCTGCCCCGCACCGTCGTGCCCTGGGCGGACGTGATGAGGCCGGTGATCACGCCGGCCACGGTCGATTTCCCCGATCCCGATTCGCCGACGATCCCGAGCGTCCGGCCACGAGCGACCTGCAGGTCGACCCCGTCGGCGGCGTGCACCACCCGGCGCCCCGACGGGCCGCGGACCACATAGTCGACGCCCAGCCCCGTGACGCGGAGCAGTGGGTCGGCGTCGGTTCGCTTCTGAAGAGGCGACGCGCCATCACGTTCGGTGACCTTGCTCAACAGCGGACGTGAGTCCAGCAGTGTGCGGCTGTACTCGTCCTGCGGGTCGTCGAACAGCGTTGTGACGTCATTGTTCTCGACGATCCGGCCGGATCGCAGCACCATCACCCGGTCGGCGATCCGCCCGATGACGCCGAGGTCGTGGCTGATCCAGACCACCGCCATACCGCGCTCGCGCTGTAGTTTCGCGACGAGGTCGATGATCTGTGCCTGCGTGGTCACGTCGAGTGCGGTGGTGGCCTCGTCGGCGATGAGGAGTTCCGGATCGCAGGCCAACGCGATCGCGATCATGACGCGCTGCCGTTGGCCGCCGGACAACTGATGCGGGTATGCGCGCAAACGGCTTTCGGGGTCGGGCAGGTTCACGTCGCGCAGCAGGGTAAGGGCCCGTTCGCGCGCCTCGCCCCGCGAGAGGCCGAGATGCCGGCGCGGACCCTCGGTCAGTTGTTGTTCGACGGTGAGCAGGGGATTGAGGCTCGACGACGGGTCCTGGAAAACGAAGCCGACTCGCGAACCGTGGAGGGCCCGGAGTTTCGCCGGTGTGGCGCCGACGATTTCGGTGTCGCCGAGGCGGGCCGACCCGCGGACGTAGGCGCTGGGCGCGTCGAAGAGACCGGTGGCCGACAGCACACTGAGCGACTTGCCCGATCCGCTCTCCCCGACGATCCCGAGCGTCTCACCCGGCGCGACCGAGAAACTGATGCCGTGCACGATCTCTCGCGGACCGACACCGACGACGAGGTCCTCCACGCGCAGCACCGATCCGTCGGAGCTGACGTGTTTCGCGGTCGACGGTGTGGTCACCGTCGGCGACTTGCGTTCGTACCCGCGGTTGCGCAGCAGCGTGCGCTGGCGCGGGTCGAGCACATCGCGTACGCCGTCGCCGACGAGGTTGAACGCGAAGACCGTCACGAGGATCGCCAGACCGGGGAACACACCCATCCACCAGGCGGTGGTGATGAACCCCTGTGCGTCGAAGAGCATCCGGCCCCACGACGGGTCCGGCGGCTGGACGCCCAGACCGAGGAACGACAGCGCCGCCTCCGACAGGATCGCGAACGCGAGCGAGATGGAGGTCTGGACGATGACCGGACCCGAGATGTTGGGCAGCACATGCCGCATGAGGATGGCCGGTGTCCCCACCCCCATCGTGCGTGACGCCTGGACGTACTGGGTCTGTCGCACACGCAGGGTGTCGGCGCGCGCCACCCGGGCGAAGATCGGTATGTAGACGACGCCGATCGCGATCATCGCCGAGGTGACTCCCGGTCCCAGGATGGCGACGATGGCCAGCGCGAGCAGCAGTACCGGGAAAGAGAAGACCACATCGACGATCCGCATGAGCGCGGTGTCGAGGACGCCACCGGCGAAACCGGCGACCATACCGAGGATCACGCCGACGGTGAGGGAGATCGCCACTGCGATGACCGCCACGCGCATGCTCACCGACGCGGCGAGCACCACCCGGGAGAAGACGTCGCGACCCAGGTCGTCGGTCCCGAAGAGATGGGACCAACTGGGTGCCTGCAGCGCATTCGGGACGTCGATCTCGTTGGCGCCGTATGGAGCGATGAGCGGACCGAACACCGCGCACACGAGGACGACTGCGATGATGATCAGCCCGATCACCGAGGTGCGGTTGCGTAGCAGCAATCGCCAGGCCGAATCGGTCGACGTTCCGCTGTTGAGCTCGGTGCCGGCCGGTTCGTCGTCGACTCCGGTACCGGGCTCCGGCGGGTCGGGTGAGGTGAGGGTCATGACAGTCGAATCCTGGGATCGATGACGGCGTAGAGGATGTCGACGACGAGGTTGACGACCAGGAAGATCACCGCGATGAGCAGGATCGCACCCTGTAGAACCGGGTAGTCGCGCGCGGCGACCGAGTCGTAGACCAGCAGACCCAGTCCGGGCCAGGCGAACACGACCTCTACGACGATGACACCGCCGAGCAGACCTGCGAACTGGATACCGGAGATGGTCAGCACGGGTACGAGCGCGTTGCGTCCGACGTGATCGAGGAGAACACGCTTGGTGCTCAGCCCTTTCGATTCGGCCGTCGTCACGAACGGTGCGTTCGCCACGTCGAGCACCGACGAGCGCACGTATCGCGTCATGATCGCCCCCGTCACGACCCCGACCGTGATCGCCGGCAGCACGAGGTGTTCGAGCCAACCGAGTGGGTCGTCGGCGAAGGGTTGGTACCCGGCCGATGGTAACCAGCCGAGCGCGGTGGAGAAGAGACCGATCAGCAGGATGCCCATCCAGAAGTCGGGCACGGAGATCCCGAACTGGCTCACCACGCGAATGACGTTGTCGGCCAACCGACCTTCCCGCAGTGCCGCCCAGAAACCGAGAGGGACGGCGATGAGCAATGCGACGACGATCGCCGCGGTCGCGAGTGTGATGGTGGCGGGAAGCCGATCGAAGAGCATCGTCGTGACCGGTTCGCTGTTGCGGAAGCTGACGCCCAGGTCGCCGGTGAAGGCACTGCCGACATAGTTCACCAGCTGTGATGCGAGCGGCTGGTCGAGTCCGGAGGCGCTGCGCAGGGCCTCATACGATTCCGGGGTGTAGCGGGTGCCGAGTGCGATGCGGACGGGATCACCGGGCACGACCTGCATCAGGAAGAACACCGCGACGATCACGCCGAGCAACACCGCGACCGTGTAGAGCAGCCGCACGATGATGAAGCGCGCCAGCGGCGAGTGCAATGCGGTCATCTCAGCTCCTCTCCAGCCGGGCATCGCGGAACCGGATGGCCTTGTCGGGTCGGACGACATATCCCCGGAGCTGCGTCACAAAAGCCTGGGTCGACGACGGGTTGTAGAGGTAGAGGTAGCTCACGTCGTCGGCGATGATGCTCGCGGCGTCGGCGTAGATCCGTTTGCGGGCCTCGACGTCGAGTTCGGTTCGGCCCCGGTCCAACAAGGCGTCGACCTCGGGATTCGAGTACTTCTGTGCGTTGGAGGTGCCCTTGGAATGGTGCTGGGCGTAGTAGAAGTCGTCAGGGTCGATGCTGCCCAGCCAGCCCAGGAGCAGGGCGTCGAAGTCGCCGGCGGCCTGGCGGTCGAGCCATGCGCCGAAGTCGAGTTGTTCGATCCGGACGTCGATCCCGACGTCGGCGAGGTTCGACGCGATCACCTGCGCCGCCGTCACCGTCTCGGGATACTCGGTGGTCACCATCAGGCGCATGTCGAGTCCGCGGATGCCGGCCTGCCGGAGCAGGTCTCTGGCGTTCGCGACGGCGGCGTCGCGGTCGAGTCCGGCGGTATAGCGGTCGTAGGGTGCGAACCAGGGACTGGTCGAGGGGATCGCGAGCTCGTTGGGCGTCGCGGTCCCGTATCCGACGACCTGCGCGATCGAGTCCCGGTCGATCGCATACGCGACCGCCTGGCGGACCCGGGTGTCGTCGAACGGTGGGGCGTCGAAGTTCATCGTGACGTACCAGTAGTCGTTGGCGACCACGGTCCCGACATCGAGTGTGTCGTCGCGGCGCAGGATGCTGAGCTGCTGGGCGGGAATGGCGTCGGTCCAATCGATCTCACCCGACCGTAGTGCGGACACCGCGGTCGTTCCCTGTGAGATGAAGCTGTAGCGCACGCCGTCGACGGCGGGCGCCCCACCCCAGTAGTCGGGATTCGACGCCAACACGATGGATGCGCCCGGCGACCGGGAGACGAACGAGAACGGCCCGGTGCCGATCGGCCTGGTCGTGATCTCACCGGATTCGACGTTGCGGCGGTTGACGATGGCCAGCCCCTTGAACCCGCCGATGCTGGTCAGCAGATTGGGGGTCGGTGCGCTGACGGTGAACCGGACCCGACGGTCGTCGAGGGCGGTGATCGACGCGATGGCCTCGAGTTTGTATGCGTTGGACAGTTCTTCGTCGATGATCCGACGGAAGGAGTATTCGACATCGGCTGCGGTCAGCGGGTCGCCGTTGTGGAACGTGACCCCGTCGCGCAGCGTGAACGTCCATTGCAGGCCGTCGGGGCTCACCTCCCAGCTCTCGGCCAGTGCCGGCCGCATCTGGAGTTGCTCGTCGGGTTCGACGAGGGTGTCGAAGACGTTCTCGAGTACTTCGAAGGTGAAGTAGGAGCTGGACTTCTGCGGGTCGAGCTGGTCGGGTTCACCGGCGATGGCGGCCTTGATGGTGTTGACGGTGTCCGACGACCCGCCACCGCATGCGGCCAGCACGGACGTGCCCAGCAAGGCGGTTCCGGCGACACCGGCGACGCGAAGGAACCCGCGGCGATCGAGAACGTCGGGTCTGCGCGGCGGAAGCTGCTCGCGCACAGATGAATACACCGACCCGCTCGGCGAATCGGTCATCACTGTCCTCCCGCCCGGCGAGTGTTCGCCTCGGAGTCTCACCGCACGTCGGACGCGCCACGGCATGCGTGGGGCGCCCCGCTGTGCAGTGTGCCCCAGCGGTACAGGTGGTGCAACCGTGCCATACCCCAGGGCAGGGCGGAGAATGCCGGGAGGGGCAGGACGATCAGCCGTTGACCTTGGCGATCACGTTGTCGGCGTACCAGTTCAGATGGTCGATCTTGGTCTGCAGCGGCTCGGTGTCGTCGCCCATGACATACGGCAGCCGGAAACCGACGATCACGTCGGTGATCCCCTTGTCTTCCAGCCGCTTACATCCGTCGACGGTGTAGGCGTCCATGGAGATCACGTGGATCTCGAACGGATCGTTGGTCTTTCCCTCGGCCTTGCGGATCTCGTTGATCCGGTCCAGCAGCGTCTCGAGCTCCTCGGGCGGACCGCCACCGTGCATCCAACCGTCGCCGCGGATGACCGCGCGACGCAGCGCGGCGTCGGCGTGACCGCCCACGAGTAGCGGGATCGGTTCGGTGGGCGCGGGGGTCATCTTGATCTTGGGGATGTCGTA
This sequence comes from Gordonia sp. SMJS1, assembly GCF_029866425.1. Classification (NCBI taxonomy): domain Bacteria; kingdom Bacillati; phylum Actinomycetota; class Actinomycetes; order Mycobacteriales; family Gordoniaceae; genus Gordonia; species Gordonia sp. SMJS1. Next base: position 359,677 of record NZ_CP123381.1, read on the forward strand.
GAACTCGCCGTGGAACTCGAAGTACTCGCCGGTGGTCAGGCCGCGGATGATGTCCATGCACTCGTCCATCCGCTTGCCGCGGCGCTTGAAGTCCACGCCCATGAAGTCGTAGTCCTCGGGCCACGGACTCGTGCCGACGCCCATCGCGAAGCGGTTGTTCGTCAGGTACGCCACCGAGCTGGCCTGCTTGGCGACCAGCGCGGGCGGGCGGACCGGCAGCTTCACCACGAACGGGGTGAAGCGGATGGTCGAGGTGACCGCGCCGAGCGCCGCGGCCTGGATGAAGGTCTCGATGAACGCCTTGCCGTCGAGGAACTCGCGATTGCCGTCGGGGGTGTACGGATACTTCGCGTCCGATTCCTCCGGATAGGCCAGCGAGTCGGGAATGGTGAAGCCGGCGTACCCCGCGGCTTCGGCGGCCTGCGCGAGCGGCGCGTAGTACGACGGATCGGTCATGGCCTCGGCATACGTGAACCGCATCATGCTCCTCGGGACGGCAGTGAAACTCCGTCCACAGTAGAACACGTTCTAGTTATTCGACATGGACTTCGTCATCGTCGCAGGTCTCCAGCGCGCAGGGGGATGGCAATTGTTGGCTGTGTCGGCCCAGGGTCAGCGAAGCCCCGCGAGGGGATTGTCCGTAGTCGCGCCGGGGCCCGGGTGTACCCGTAGTTCGCCGGTGCCGATTCGCTCGCCGCATGCCGAGCATGTCGGCTCGACCGTCATCGTCTGACCGCAGGAGTGTGTCGACACCACTGGTGCGCCGTCCTCGGCGGTCCACCGGTCACCCCACTGACGTAACGCGGCCAGAACCGTCCAGAGGTCCCGGCCCTTCTCGGTGAGGCGGTAGTCGTAGCGCACCGGGTTGTCCTGGTACGGCTCCTTCGCCAGGATCTCGTGTTCGACGAGGGTGTCCAGTCGCTGGGTCAACACGTTGCGCGCGATGCCGAGCCGCGACGAGAACTCGTCGAATCGCGTCACGCCGAACATCGCGTCCCGGACGATCAGCAGCGTCCACCATTCGCCGACGATCTCCAACGTTTGGGCGATCGAGCAGTTCATCTCGGCGAATGAGGCGCGGCGCATAGGATCGAGAGTAGTGGGTTGCGTGACGCAACTCAACCTGCTTGCATGAGTTGCGTGAAGCAACTCAGCAGGCAAGAAGCCGTTGATGACGGATTGTTGGACAGTTTCGAAGCAAGCCCGACCGGAGACGGTCGATGGTCGGCGACCATCGGCCCCTCCTGGTGGGGATGGTCGGGCCCGCACGGTGGTGCCATCGCGGCGCTGGCCGTCCGGGTCGGCGCCGACGCGGCGCCTGGTACGTCGGTGCGCGCTCTCGATCTGCGATTCGTCGGCAAGCCCGACGGCGGGGAGTTGCTCCTGACGCCGACGGTCCGGGAGGTCGGTCGGCACACGAGGGTCGTCGACGTCACGGTCACCCAGGCGGGTGTCGACATCGCGTCGGCATCAGTCACGACCGGGCGGGTCGGGGAATCGGCACCCACCGATGTCATCGACCGGGTCGCGGGCGTTCCCGGCCCGGAAGGGCTCGACCCCTTCATGGTTCCGCCGGAGATCGTGCCGATGGGCGCGCAGCTCGATGTGCGACCGGTCGACGGTCCGCTCGCGCTCACCGGAGCCGACGAGGCCTGGATGCGGGCATGGATCACCACCCGAACCCCGATGGCCGTCGACGCCGGTTACCTGGCCCTGCTGGCGGATTGCCTACCGCCCGCCGTCTTCCCGATTCTGACCGCGCCGCTTGCACTTCCGACGGTGGCATTCTCCATGCATGTGACGGCGCCGCTGGACGACGCCACTCCGGCGCCGATTCTCGTCCATACGCGTAACACCTCGACGTCCGGCGGCTGGTCGGTCGACGACACCACGCTGCGCGACCGCGGCGGCCGGCTCCTCGCCTCCGCGCGCCAGAGTCGCCGGGTTCTCGGATGGCCGGTCCGATGACGGTCACTCGAAGCGGCCCGGCGACGCCGGCGCCGACTGTCGCGCGGCCCGGCCTCGTCCTGCTCATCCTGTCTGGGGCGGCGTTCATGGCCAGCCTCGACGTCTTCATCGTCAACGTCGCCTTCGACGACATCGGCGCCGACTTCACCGGCGCGACCCTGTCCCAGATGTCCTGGATCCTCAACGCGTACGCCATCCTGTATGCGGCGCTCCTTGTTCCGGCGGGCCGGATCGTCGATCGGTACGGCCGCAAGGGCGGCTTCCTACTCGGTCTCGCGATATTCACCGCGGCGAGTGCCGCATGTGCCGCGGCGCAGGGCGTCTGGTGGCTGGTGGCATTCCGCGCACTGCAGGCACTGGGCGCGGCGATTCTGACCCCGGCGAGTCTGGGTCTGGTCGTGGCGACGTTGCCGCCGGAACGTCGGGCCCGGTCGGTGCGCATCTGGGCGGCCACCGGCGCCCTGGCCGCGGCCTTCGGACCGGCCGTCGGCGGACTCCTCGTCGAGGCGTCGTGGCGCTGGGTGTTCCTGGTCAACGTGCCCGTCGGCGTGGCGGCGATCGTCGCCGGGGCGATCGTACTGTCCCGCCCCCAAAACGTCTCGGCCAGTGGCTTTCCCGACGCGTTGGGCGCGCTTCTCCTGGTCGTCTCGGTGGGGGCCTTGACACTCGGTCTGGTCCAGGGGAGTGAGTGGGGTTGGACGGACGCGCGGATCACCGGTGCGTGGATCGTCGCCGGGGCAGGGCTCGTCGGCTTCGTCCTCAGTTCGGCGCGTCATCCCGAACCGGTGATCTCGCCTGCACTGCTGCGGATCCGGGCCTTCTCGGTCGCGAACGTGACGATGCTGCTGTTCTCCATCCCGTTCGCCGGCGCACTTCTCGCGAACATCCTGTGGTTGCAGCAGGTCTGGGGCTTCTCGCCGATCGTGACGGGTCTCGCGGTGTCAACCGGACCGCTGATGGTCCCGATCTTCGCGGCCGTGTCGCATCGCCTCAGTGCGCGGGTCCCGGTGGGGCGACTCGTCGCCTTCGGTTGTGTGCTCTTCGGTCTCGGGTCGGCCCTCATCGCCCTGTCGGTCGACGCCACACCGGATTTCGCCACCGAGTTCCTGCCGGGCTGGCTGATCGGCGGTGTCGGAGTGGGCTTCGCGTTGCCGTCGATCCTCTCCTCGGCGACCGCCGACCTCCCCGCAGATCAGGCCGCCACCGGAAGCGCGGTGGTCAACATGAGTCGTCAGATCGGCATGTCGCTGGGTGTCAGCTTGCTGGTCGCGATCATCGGCACCTCGGCGGTGTACGCCGATGTGCACAACTCGTTCCTGACCGCCTGGTGGGTACTCGCGGGAATCGCTGCGCTGGGCGCGATCTCGGCGTTGGGGATGACCCCGCGAGCGGTGCTGAATTCCGCTGCCTGAGGTGTGAGGACCCATTGCTCCCTGAGGTGTGAGGAGCGCAAGCCGCCGGGCCGAGCAAGCGACGAAGGAGCGCGTCGAGGTCGACGAGCCTCGAAGGGCATGGTGACGTGCCTTGTGAAACCCTTCGTGGCTCGCTTCGCTCGCAGCTCAGGGAGCAGTGAAGGATCAACACCTCAGGGCCGCGTGAACCGCTCTCGGCGACCGAGGCCGCGAAGACGCACCCACTCGGCGAAGCCCTTCGGATCACGTTGCTGCACAAGGAAGAACCAGCCGAACCGGGCGTACTCCTGGGGCAGCAGCCTGCGGAGTCCGGGCTGGCTCATCAGGTAGCCGCGGTTGCGGTAGGTGAAGAACCGCTTGGTGTCGTTGTCGGGGTACTGGGTGTGCATGCGACCGCCCAGGATCGGTCGGAATTCCGCCGAGCCGTCGGGGTGGAGGTATCCCGCGCGCAGGCAGGTGCCGAACCGCACGCCCGAGCGGACCAGCCGACGGTGCACCTCCACCTCGTCGCCGCGGAAGAACAGCCGCAGGTCCGGCACGCCCACCTGTTCGAGGCACCGTGCAGAGAACAGAGCGCCGTTGAACAGCGACGCGATGCCGGGCAGCAGATCGTCGTCCTGGGTCTCACCGTCGGCAAAGAGTTCCGACCGCTTCCGTCGCCACACGAGTCCGCGTCGCAGCGGGAAGGCGAGGGTGTCCGGGTCGTCGAGGTTGGCGACCACCGGTGACACCTCGTCGAGGTCGTGCCGTGCGGCGCAGTCGAGCAGCGTCGAGAGGACCGCCGGACCGTCGGGTCGGCCGTCGTCGTCGGCGCACCAGACCCAGTCGGCGCCGAGGGCGAGCGCATGCAGCATGCCCAGCGCGAATCCGCCGGCACCGCCGAGGTTTCGTCTCGACCCGAGGTAGGTCGTCGGAACGGGCTGCGCCGCAACGAGTTCGGCGACTTCTGGTTCGTCGGCGTTGTCGACGACGATCAGATGGTCGACGGGCCGGTCCTGGCCAGAGACCACGGCCAGCGACTCGGCGAGCAGCTCCACGCGACGGTGCGTGACCACGACCGCGATGACCTTCGGAGCGACGGCGCCGTCGGTCACTCCGGGGTCCCCTTCTTGTCCGCCTTCTCCAGGTCGGCGATCACCCTGCGGACGTGTGCCGCGGCATCGGGGCCCTCGTAGGCCTCGACGACCTCTTCGATGCCGCCTTCCATGCGGACCTGTCCGTGGTCGATCCACAGGGCGCGGTCGCACAGCTGGGCCAGGAACTCATTGGAATGGCTGGCGAACACCAGGATTCCCGACCGCTCGACGAGCGCCTGGAGCCGACCCCGCGCCTTGCGCATGAAGTCGGCGTCGACGGCACCGATGCCCTCGTCGAGGATGAGGATCTCCGGGTCGATGGAGGTCACCACGCCGAGTGCGATGCGCACCCGCATACCGGTGGAGTAGGTGCGCAGCGGCATCTGCAGGTAGTCGCCGAGCTCGGTGAACTCCGCGATGTCGTCGATCTTCTTGAGCATCTCCTTGCGCGTCATGCCCAGGAACATGCCGCGGATGATGATGTTCTCGTAGCCGGAGATCTCGGGGTCCATGCCGACGCCGAGGTCGAAGACGGGGGCGACCCGGCCGTGCACCCGGCAGGCGCCGCGCGTGGGTTCGTAGATGCCCGACAGCAGACGAAGCAGCGTCGACTTGCCGGCGCCGTTGTGGCCGACCAGCCCGATCCGGTCGCCGTGCTTGAGGTGCAGGTTGATGTCCTTGAGTGCCTCGACGACGACCACGTTCGACTCGGTGGAGCCGATGACGCCGCCGGCCGCGCCGATGACCGACTTCTTGAGCGACCGGGTCTTGGCGTCGAAGATCGGGAAGTCCACACACGCGTCCCACGTGTCCACGCGGACGCGGTTGTCTCCGAGATCGTTGTTCCTGGCCATCGAATCCGTCCCTACACCCAGTACGCCACGCGGGCCCGGTAGTTGCGCAACACCAGCATGGCCAGCACCCAGCCCACGGCGGTGCAGCCCAGGACGACGGCCCAGTGGTAGAACTCGACCGGCTCGCCCAGCAGCGGTCCGCGCGCTATTTCCAGATAATGGAACATCGGGTTCAGCTCGACGAGCTTCAACCTCGACGACGCCTCGCCGGTCGCGTTCCCGAGGCTCTGCGTCGTCCAGATGATCGGCGTCATGAAGAAGACCAGCTGCACCGCGGTGGTGAGGAGCTGGCCGATGTCGCGGAATCGGGTCGACAGGATGCCGAACACGATCGTCACCCAGATCGAATTGACCACATACAGCGCGAGGGCCGGGACGATCAGCGTGACGGTCCAGTTGAGCGGCGGCGGGAAGATCAGGAACAGGATGACGATGATGACGACGTTGTGCGCGAAGATGATCAACGCGCGCCACACCACGCGGTAGACGTGCACGCTCACGGGAGCCGGAAGCTGTTTGATCAGGCCCTCGTTCTTCGAGAACACCTCGGATCCCTCGAGGATCGAGCTCGAGATGAAGTTCCAGAAGATGAAGCCAAGCGCGACGTATGGCAGGAACACCCTGATGTCCATGCCGAAGAGCTCGCCATAGAGCAGACCCATCGCGATCGCGGTCACACCGGTCGCGATCACGATCCACAGCGGTCCCAGGACCGAACGTCGGTAGCGCTGCTTGATGTCCTGCCAGCCGAGGTGGAACCACAGTTCGCGGCTCGCGAAACCGTCGCGGAGGTCCTTGACCGCGCGCGCGAAGCTGCGCGAATCAGAGCCCTGGGGACGCGCGGGGATCGCGTCGTCGTCTACTACCGCTGACACGAGGAGTCAGCGTACCCCTCGGCCCATCCGCTGCCCGCTGCCGGTTGAGCGGGTGACCCTCAGCCGGTTGAGCCGGTGTGGCGACCTAGAGGTACTGCCCCGTGCTGTGGCCGGGTCCGCCGGCGCCGCCGGGGGTGGGCATGCCGGGCGGAAGCGCGCCCTGACGCATCTGTTCGAGCTGGGCGCGGGCGGCCATCTGCTGGGCGAACAGTGCGGTCTGGATGCCGTGGAAGAGTCCCTCGAGCCAGCCCACGAGCTGGGCTTGGGCGATGCGGAGCTCGGCGTCCGACGGGGTGCCCTCGTCGGAGAAGGGGAGCGCGAGACGTTCGAGTTCTTCGCGCAGCTCGGGCGCGAGCCCCTCTTCGAGTTCACGCACCGACGATTGGTGGATCTCACGCAGGCGATTGCGCGACGCGTCGTCGAGAGGAGCCGCACGCACCTCTTCGAGCAGCTGCTTGATCATCGTGCCGATGCGCATGACCTTGGCGGGTTGCTCGACCATGTCGGCGACGCTGGTCGATTCCGACGACTCGCCGTCCGTCTGCCCATCCGTGCCCGCGCCGACGACGATCACGTTGTCGGAGTCGCCGGCCGAGCCGAACGGTCCTGAGGTGGGGCCGGGTCCTGGAGTGCCTTCGATAGCCATGCGTCCCATTGTGCCCGGACACCGCGAAACGGCAGATGGCCGACGTCTATCCTCGTGCCCATGGCTTTCGACGTCGCCTACGTGCGTGGATTGATTCCATCGCTCGGCGACGGCTGGATCCACCTCGACCCGCAGGCGGGGATGCAGATCCCCGATTCGGTCGCGACCGCTGTGACCACCAGTTTCCGCTCTCTGTCCGCCGCCCCGGGCGGGGTCTACCCGTCGGCTCGCACGAGCGCGGAGGTGGTCGACGGTGCCCGGCGCGCGATCGCCGATCTCGTCGGCGGAGACGCCGCGGGTGTGGTGCTCGGACCGTCGCGGTACGTGCTGCTGGCCGGTCTGGCGGAGGCCCTCGCGCCGCATGCGTGGCTGCGGGGTGACGTCGTCGTCACGCGTCAGGATGACGAGCCGAACATCGTGCCGTGGCTGCGCGCGGCGGATCGTTACGGCGGCCGGGTTCGCTGGGCCGAGGTCGACGTCGAGACCGGCGGACTACCGGCCTGGCAGTTCGGCGATCTCGTCACGCCCGATACGGAGGTCGTCGCGGTGACCCTCGCGTCGTCCACGACCGGGGCCGTCACCGACATCAGCGAGATCGCGCCGCTGGTCCGCGAAGCCGGCGCGCTTCTGGTCGTCGACGCCACCAACGCGGCGCCGTACATCAGCCTGGACATCCACGACCTGGGTGCCGACGTCCTCGTCGTCTCGGCCGAGCGGTGGGGTGGTCCGCGCATGGCGGCCATGGCCTTCCGCGAACCCCACCTGATCGACCGGCTGAAGCTGATGTCGATGGACCCGTCCGCGCGCGGGCCCGCCCGGCTCGAACCCGAACCGCATCAGGGCGCGATGCTCGCCGGATTGGTCGCTTCGGTGGAACACCTCGCCGGACTCGACGAGGCCGGGATCGGCAAGCGTCGGCGGCGTCTCGTCACGTCGATGGACGGTGTCTACGAGTATCTGCAGCGCCTCAACTATTACCTGGTCACGACGCTGTCCCAGCTCAACCATGTGAACCTCGTGGGGACCGAGGAGAACCGGATACCGCTGGCGAGCTTCACCGTGGAGTCGGTGGGTGCCGACAAGGTCGTCCGGCGCCTGGCCGACAACGGTGTCTGCGCACTCGCCGACCTTCCCAACCGTGCCCTGGCTCGGATGGGCGCACCCGACTTCGGCGGTGCTGTCACGGTCGGGTTGGCCCCGTACTCGACCCCGTACGAGGTCGATCACCTGGTGCGAACGCTGGGTTCATTGGCCTGAAGTGCCCGGCAACCCTTCCGAAATTCACTATGGTGTTGTTTGGGTTAACGACAATGTATGTTGTCATGCTGTGTCGGCAAAAACGATTGATGGTCCAGAAAAGGGCCCGCCCCGGTCGCTCACCGCTGCGGAGGCCGAGAGCTGGATGAACCTCGTCGACGGCGGCTGGGCGCTCTTCGCCCGCGTCAACGACGAGTTCGCGAAACGCGGTCTATCCGTATCCGATCTGCGCATTCTCGAAGCGGTCTGTACCAACCGGCAGTTGAGCGTCAGCGAGGTCGCCGACGCCGTGCACATGCGGGTCAGCACGGTGTCGCGCATGATCGGCCGACTCAGTGACGACGGCAACATCCACCGGTTCGAGTCGAAGGCCGACGGCAGACACCGACTCGTGCGTCTGACCGATCACGGTCGGCGCACCCTCGCCCTCCATGTGAACGCCCGAGATCAGGTGATCCGGCAGTTCGTCGTCGACGCGATGACCCCGGAGGAGTTCACCGCCCTGGGCGTCGCGTTCCGCAAGATCCGCGAGGCCGTCGACGCCGCGGAGCCCGCGGCCTCCGACTGAGCCACTCTCAGCCCGCGACGCTCAGCAGTACCTTCCCGACCACGTCACCGCTGTTGAGATGGTCGTGCGCGGCGCCGGCGTCGGCGAGCGGGAACACGCGATCGACGACGGGTACGACCGTCCCGGCTTCGATCAGCGGCCAGGTCCGGGTCAGGGTCGACGCCACGACCTCGGCCTTGCCGCCGGGACCGTGCACGGGCCGGGCGCGCAGCGTCGTACCCATCACCGACAACCGCTTGGCCAGTAGATGTCCGAGGTTGATCTCGGTCGTGGTGCCGCCCTGCATGCCGATGATCACGAGGCGTCCATCAGTGCGCAGTGCTTTCAGGTTCGACTTCAGATACTTCGCGCCGATGATGTCGAGGATGACGTCGGCGCCGCCGGCGTCCTGGAGGATCTCGGCGAAGTCCTGGCTCGAGTAGTCGATGAGGATGTCGGCGCCGAACTCGCGGCAGCGCTCGAGCTTGTCCTGCGTGCGGGCGGTCACCGCGACGCGAGCGCCCATCGCGTGGGCGATCTGGGTGGCGTGGGTGCCGATGCCGCTGGACCCGCCGTGGATCAGCAGGAGCTCGCCGGTGGTCAGATGCGCGGTGTCGAAGATGTTCGACGACACGGTGCACGCCACCTCGGGCAGCGCCGCCGCGGACACCAGGTCGACGCCCTTGGGAACCGCCAGGAGCTGCTCGGCCGGGACCGCCACCTTCTCGGCGTAACCGCCGCCGGCGAGCAGCGCGCACACCTCGTCGCCCTCCGACCAGCCGCTGACCCCGTCGCCGAGGGCCGAGATCCGCCCTGAGACCTCGAGTCCGAGGGTGTCCGACGCACCGGGTGGCGGGGGATAGTTGCCCGCACGCTGCAGGATGTCGGCGCGGTTGACGCCGGCCGCGACCACATCGATCACGACTTCGCCGGACGCGGGAGTGGGGTCGGGCACATCGGACAGGGACAGGTTCTCTAATTCGACGACGATGGCTTTCACCTCTTCGATGGTGTCACAGCGCACCGCGGTGCCGGGCGGGGTCCGGTCCGGCGTTCGTGTGTAACCTTGCTCGTCAGGGAAGCGTGGCAGAGCGGCCGAATGCACTCGCCTTGAAAGCGAGCGTGGGTAAAACCACCGGGGGTTCAAATCCCTCCGCTTCCGCCAGAGGTGTTACTTGTTTGCGCAGGCAAGCCAGCCGCCTGAGTCCGCGCCACCCGTGTCCTGACTGCTCGACGCCGGCAGATGCCTGACGGTCTGCGGCGTTGACGACGGCCTTCAGATCGTCGTCTAGCGGATGACCTGCATCAGAGGGTGTTTGAGCAACAGTCTCTGTGGCGACCGTCGATGCGGCCCGCGAGTTGGCCTCACCTCACTGCATCGGTGCTCGACGGACCCGCTTTCCAGGGCTGCGGTGAACCTTGAAATTGACGGGGCCAATTTCAAGGTTAGTGCGTTAACCTTGAAATCACATCGTTGGTTTTCAAGGTTGGATCACCCAGTGGATCTCGAGAGATTGAGAAACAGCCCGGTCGGGGAGCTAGTGCCCATCAGGGGTTACGACCCTCGGTTCAACGAGGAGTACGAGTACTTCGGCTACGTCCCCAACAGACTGCCTGCGGGTTTCGAGTTGCAGGCGTCGACGTACTCGGTCGTTGTCGAAGCGACCGCAGCGCTCGCCCGAGCAGATCAGGCTTCTTCGCTGCTCCCCAATCCCACACTGCTGGCGCGGCCGGCGACGCGCCGCGAGGCAGTCAGCACGTCGGCCCTAGAAGGGACTTACGCGGCTCTGTCGGACGTGTTCGAGGCGGACTTCCTTGACAACGACGAGATGACCAGCTCAGTCAGTGAAGTTCGAAACTACGTAACCGCAGCGGAGCGCGCTTACGAGATGATCGGTCAAGGCCGATCGATCTCCATCCGAATGCTCGAAGACCTGCAAGCTGAACTACTCCGAGGCACACCCAGTGACGGTGCACACGCCGGTAGCGTGCGCACCTCTCAGGTCTTCATAGGTGTCGGCAACCGGCGTGTGGATTCGGCCCGCTTCGTTCCGCCTCCAGCGGACCATCGTTTGACCGATGGCTTGGAAGCGTGGCAAGCGTGGATACGCGAGGTCAACGACGTGCCCACGATCATCCGTGTTGCTGTGTCTCACTACCAGTTTGAGACGCTCCACCCGTTTCACGACGGAAACGGTCGCTTGGGTCGGCTCGTCGCGACTTTGCAGCTCATGTGCGCGGGCGAGTTGCGGTACCCCATCCTGAACTTGTCTCCATGGCTTGTGCAGAGGCGCTCTGAGTATCAAGAAGGATTGCTTCGCGTGTCACAGACGGGGGACTGGGACACGTGGATTTGCTTTATGTCTGCAGCAATTCACGCCGAGGCTCTCGAGGTTGTGGCCCGAGTCGATCGGCTACTCGCCCTGCGCGAGAGCTTCCAGCTGACACTGCGCGGGTCGAAGGGCGTCGCACTGCGTATCGCTGACGACTTGGTGGGGTACCCAATGATCACGGCCACCCTCGCTTCGAAGTTGTACGGCGTTTCGTACCAAGCAGCGAACTCTGCGATAGCGAAGTTAGTGGACCTGAAAATTCTTCGACAGCGTACCGCTGGTCGGTACGACCGGATCTTTCAGTGCGATTCCGTCCTGACTGCCCTGGAGTACTGAGCGACACCGAGGCCAGAGGAGAAAGATGATGAGCACCGGTGGATTCACCGTTGCGTCGTTCAACGTCAACGGGATCCGGGCGGCGCGTCGTCGCGGCTTCGACGCCTGGCTCGACGGACGGCAGCCCGACGTGGTCGGACTGCAGGAGTTGCGGTGTGGCATCGACGACGTCGGAGAGTTCGACTGTTACCACGCCGCCGTCGACGTCGGCTCCGTCGCCGGACGGAACGGTGTCGCGGTGCTCGCCCGGAACGAACCCGCCGCGGTGCGGACGTGGGTGACCCATCCGCCCAAGGCTCGCGGACTGTCCGCCTTCGCCCACGAGGGCCGCTACATCGAGGTCGATCTCGCCGATCGGCCGCTGACCGTCGCCAACCTCTACCTGCCCAAAGGTGGGCTTCCGGCCGAGTCGCAGCGCCCCGGCTCGATGCGTGAAGTACCGGACGGCGGCGCCAAATACGCACGCAAGCAACGCTTTCTGGCCGGGTTCACCCGTGAACTCGAGCGCAACCGGCTCGCCGCTCGCCGTGCCGGCCGGGAGTTCCTGCTCCTCGGCGACCTCAACGTGGCACACCTCGAACACGACGTCACCAACTGGCGCGCGGCCCGCAAGATGGAGGGCTTCCTGCCCGAGGAACGCGCCTGGTTCGGCGAGATCACCGGTCCGCGCCGGCTCGTCGACGTGGTACGCGCCCTGCACGGCGACCGTCCCGGACCGCTCACCTGGTGGAGCTGGGCGGGAGAGTCGTTCGTCAAGGACGTCGGATGGCGCATCGACCACCAGCTCGCCTCGCCCGCGCTTGCCCGGCGGGCACGCGCGGTGATGGTCGACAAGGAGGCGTCGCCGGACCTTCGGCTGTCCGATCACGCCCCGCTGGTTGTCGAGTACGCCGAGCCGTGATCCGGGGCTCCCGCGTCCCTGATCGATGGTGGTCGCCGAGTGGCTTCGACTCGGCGCCTCGCTGGCGCTCGGTGCCGGCTCAACCAGCGGTGGTTGCGGCTCGGGCAGTTGTGGTTGTCGGGTGGCTTCGACTCGGCGCCTCGCTGGCGCTCGGTGCCGGCTCAACCATCGGGAGGGTGGCTTCAGCCGGCGGATATATCGGCTTCACCAGCGGTGGGTGCGGTTGCGGCTGCGGCTCAACCAGCGGTGGTTGCGGCTCACCCGACCGTCAGCACCGCGCGGAGGTACTCCCACTCCATCCGTCCGTCGGTGAGATAGCGGTCGGCGTGGACGGCGATGGCGGCGTCGAGTTCGTCGACGCGCGCGGGGTCGTCACCGACGTTGCGGTACGCCATGATGGTCGGGCCGTAGTGGGCCTTGAAGAAATCGCGGAACGCCGCGCCGTCGTCGAACTCGCTGATCGCCACGGTCTCGGTGACGAATTCGTGGTCGGTCACACCGGTACCGAACAACGACCGCACGTGGTCGGCGTCGCCCCAGAGCGGCCCCGGCTGCGCACCGGGCGGCGGTGGCGGGGCGTACGGCTTCATGACCGCGAACAACTCACCGATGAATCCCGTTGGAGTCCAGTTGATCAGGCCGATCCGTCCGCCGGGACGCACGACTCGTAGGAGTTCGTCGGCACACCTCTGGTGACTCGGCGCGAACATGACGCCTACACACGACGTCGCGATGTCGAAGTCGTTGTCGTCGAACGGGAGATCTTCGGCGTCGGCGGTGCGCCAGGTGATCGGCAGGTCGCGGTGCCGGGCTTCGCCCACGGACAGGAGCTCGGGCGTGAGGTCGCTGGCGACGACGTGCCCGCCGGCTTCGGCCGCGGGCACGGCCACATTCCCCGCTCCGGCGGCGACGTCGAGGAGTTTGTCCCCGGCGGTGATGTGCAATGCGTCGACGAGGCGGCGGCCCAGCGGCGCGATGAGGTCGGCGACGGCTGGATAGTCGCCCGACGCCCACAGCTTGCGGTGGCGGGCCTTGATCTCGGCGTCGAACGGGGTGGGATGGGTCGTGGTCATGATGGCGGTCCCTCGAAGTCGTCGAATGGTGGTCGTCCGTGACCGGACACAACGAGCATCCGACGAAGTCCGACCCGTCCTCTAGACCAACATCTGTACTGGCGGCAGTTCAGTTTCCGTACTGGTTATCAGCCGGCGACGGGTGTGTACTGGGTGAAGACGTTTTGACACGGGGCCGGCTCGACCAGCAGTGGGGAGGCTGCGATGACATCGTATGGACAGTTCTGTCCGGTGGCCAAGGCGATGGAGTTGCTCGACGAGCGCTGGACGATTCTCATCGTCCGCGAACTGCTTTTGGGCAGTCGGCATTTCAACGAGTTGCGACGCGGGGTGCCGAAGATGTCGCCGGCTCTGCTCACCAAGCGCCTACGCAGTCTGGAACGTGCCGGGGTGATCAACCGCAGCGTTGTCGGCGGTCGTTCGGTGTACACGTTGACGACGATGGGTGAGGAGCTCACCACGGTCGTAGAGGCGTTGAGCGCGTGGGGTATCCGCTGGATCGGTGAGCTGGGCGACGCCGACCTCGACCCGCATCTGCTCCTGTGGGACATGCACCGCACCGTCCCGGTCGACCGGTGGCCGCGACGACGCACCATGGTGCAGTTCGTCTTTCACGATGTCATCGGCAAGGCGAGCACATGGTGGCTGGTCGTCGCGGGTGGTGAGGCGCAGGTGTGCGACTTCGACCCCGGTTACGAACTCGACGCCACCGTGATGACCGATCTGCGTACTCTCACCGAGATCTGGCGGGGCGACATCGACTGGCGTCTGGCGCTTGCCGCCGACCGCGTCGAGATCCACGGTGCCGCGGAGGTGGCACGAGACGTGCCGTCGTGGATCGGGCAGAGCATCTCCTCGGCGGTTCCGCGACCGGCGTGAGCGCCGCGGGCACCGTCAGGCGATGTCCCGGCGGAACGTTGTGTACCGGCCGATGACCGCGAACGCGGCGATGTAGGCGAGCATGACGAGGGCGCCGGCCCATTGCGGGAGCAGGTCGTCACTGCCACCGCCCATCGTGGCGAAGAAGCTGGAGCCGACGAGGGCGTCGGCGGCCGACCCGGGCAGGAACTTCGACACCGAGGACGTGACGTCGAAGGTCGCCAGCGCGATGCGTGCGATCGGTTCCACGAGCTGGGTGAAGGCCAGCAGGATCACGATCGCGGCGACCTGGTTGGACACCACCGCGCCGAACGCCACCCCCATCGCGGTCCACAGCACCATCACCAGCATCGACAGGGCGATCACCTCGAGGGTGGAGGTGTCGCCGAGGAATGCGCCGTCCCCGACCGTCGCGAGGATCGGTGCCGCCGTCGCGACGACCGCCAGAGTGCCGAGGACGCCGTAGAGGAGCCCCATCGGGATGCCGGCGATCAGCTTGGCCACCAACAGGATTCCGCGTCGCGGCTCGACGAGCAGACTCGCGGTGATCGTTTTGTGCCGGAACTCCCCGGTCACCGCGAGGCTGCCGATCACCAGGGCGAACACGTAACCGATCGGGCTGGTGAGGGCGTAGATCGAGCGGGCCAGATCGGCGCCGACGAGGGTCGTGGGTTGTTGCATGGCATTCTCGGTCGTCATCGAGAACGCCAGTGCCGCACCGATGAACCCGAGGTAGGCGACCATGGCGATGAGCAGGACCCACCACATCCGCGTGGAGGTGAACTTGCGGTACTCGGCGATCAGGGCGGCCCTCATCGGACTGCCCCCGGCGACGTCGGTGCCGAGTTCGGACCGGGATCGGCTGACCCGCCGGCGAAATGACTGGTCGGTGCGTCCGAAGACTTCGTGAGATGCAGGAAGACCGCCTCGAGGTCGGCGCCGACGTCGGCGAGCTGGTGCAGTTCGATGCCCGCGGTGAAGGCGGCCGTCCCGACCGTGGCCGCACTCACGCCGGGCACCCGGAAACCGTCGTGCGTGTCCTCGAGGTGCCACCCGCGTTCGCCGGCGAGTGCGACGAACGACGCGCGCGACGGAGTTCGGACGACGACCGCGTGCTCGGCCAGCGCCTCGAAGTCGGCGAGCGTGGAGGCCCGGACCAGTTTGCCGTTGCCGATCACCACCACGTCGTCGACGGTGCTCCGCACCTCGGCGAGCACGTGGCTGGAGACCAGGACCGTTCGACCCTCGTGGGCCAGTGACCGCAGCAGCCCGCGCAGCCACACGATGCCCTGGGGGTCGAGACCGTTGGCCGGCTCGTCGAGCAGGATGATCTGCGGATCGCCGAGCAGCGCGGTGGCCAGGCCGAGGCGCTGCCGCATGCCCATCGAGTAACCACCGACGCGGCGGTCCGCGGCCTGAGCGAGTCCGACGAAGTCGAGCACTTCCCGGCACCGCGACGTCGGGACCCCGACCTGCGGGGCGAGTGCCTTCAGGTGCCCGAGTCCGGTGCGCCCGGGGTGAAAGCTCGACGCCTCGAGCGCCGCGCCGACGTGCTGGGCGGGTCGCGGGATCTCCCGGAACGGGCGGTCGCCGATGAGTGCCCGGCCGGCGGTCGGTTCGACCAGGCCCAGGAGCATCCGCAGGGTCGTGGTCTTGCCCGAACCGTTCGGTCCGAGAAACCCGGTGACGCGACCGGGGGCAACGGTGAACGACAGGTCGTCGACCGCGGTAAGGCTGCCGAATCGCTTGGTGAGACCGTCGATCGTGATCGCGGGTGACTCCATCGGTGCCTTCCGTCGGTGGGCTGGCCCATACGCTATCAAACGCGCACGTGGTCAACCGCTTTCATGTCGAAACCCGCCGTGTACGAGTCACACCCGTTGCAGGACAACACATCCGACGACGCGGTCACAACCAGTCGCGTTTCCGGAACGACAGATAGAGTCCGACGACCACGACGAGGATCAGCGTCGTGCTGGTGATGAAGCCGAGTAGTCGCTCGAAACCGGGAAACGGCACGTTCTGTCCGTAAAAACCGGTGATGGCCGTCGGCACGGCGATGATCGCGGCCCACGCGGTCAGCTTCTTCATGACGGTGTTGAGTCGCGCGTCGGCGAGGGTCAGGTTGGTCTCGAAGACGGTGGTGATCATGTCGCGCAACGATTCCGTCCACTCCGACGCCCGGAGCGCGTGGTCGTAGAGGTCGGAGAAATGCGGGTCGAGTTCCGGCGGCGCGTGGTTGTCGAACCGCCGTCGTTGGATGCCGGCGATCACCTCGCGCATCGGCAGGACCACCCGTCGCAGGACGACGAGGTCCTTGCGCAGGTCGTAGGTTCGGCGCTGCAGTTCGCGGCCGGGGATGCGCTCGTCGAACAGCAGTGCCTCGAGGTCTTCGATCTCGTCGTCGAGACGTTGCACGGCGTCGAAGTGTCCGTCCACGACGACATCGAGCAATCCGTGCACGAGCGCGCCGATCCCGTATTGCGTGGCCCCGCTGTCCGACCAACGCCGCATGACCTCGTCGATGTCGAGCGCCGGGGTCGGTCGCACGGTGATGAGTGCGTTCCGTTTGACGAAGATCGAGATGCGGTGCAGGTCGAACATCCGCGCCCGACCGTTCGCGGAGGCACGGAAGTCGGTGGCCGCGGCGCCGTCGTCATCGTCCCGGTCGTTTGCCGGCGAGTCGCCGTCGTGTAGCGACACCGCGTAGACCATCACGAAGGTGTGCCCGGTGTAGGTGACTGTCTTGACCCGTTCGGCCGCCGCGACCGTGTCCTCGATCGCGAACGGGTCGAGGTCGAGTTCGGTCGCCAACCGGGACAGGGTCTCGTGGGTGGGGCTTTCCAGATCCGCCCAGATCAACTTCTCCGGATTGTCGAGACAGGTGGAGATCTCCTCGAGGTCGAAGCCATCCACCGGGTCGCCGTTCCGCCAGATCTGACCACGGATGCGTTCGACGCCGCGAGGTCCCGACACATCCGAGGGAACTGTCATGTGGCCATCGTGACACCCGTGGGGGTGTTCCGTCGGTGCGACAGGCAGGCGAGACGTCGACCACACCGGGTGGTCGTCGCCCGCGGGTAGCATCGAAATCGGTGTCTGTGGACGGGTGCGGACACCGATTCTCCAGGTAAGGCGGCGGCATGGTCGACAGCAGTTCCCGCGGACATCGCTTGATGCCCGCGCGCACGAGCGAACAGATCCGCGAGTGGTGCGATCGTTCGGCGGTACCGGGCGAGCGGCGCGAACTGTCGGACACCGCGGCGCTTCTCATCGCCTCCGGATACCTCACCCCGGGTGGTCGTGCCATCGTGGTGCGCCGGATCTCCACCGGTCGGCCGATGCCGTCCATGTCCGCGGGTTTCGGCGATCTGCGCCGCTTGCAGCGCGCGATCGTCCAGATCGAACACCAGTTGTCGAGCCCGGTGGTGCCCGGTGTGGTCGCGGCCGTGATGCGCAACCGGCTCAACGGCCTGCAACGACGCCGCGAGGACGCACGCAAGCAGATCGTCGCCGGTAAGGGTGTGTTCGCGTCGGGGACCCGGGCGATCCGACGCGAGCGACGGGAGAACGTCTATCTCGAGATCGAGGAACGAGACCGGTTGTTCGCCGGGCTGCTGTGCACTCCGACCCCCAACGTCAACGCGTCGAGCTATGTTCGTCGCGCCGGCACCGCCGCGTTCGACCGGATCGCCGGCGTGGTGGGGCAGGTCGCCGCGAAGTCGGGCAACTCGCAGGCGGGGCAGTGGGCGGACCAGTTCCTGTCGGGCGTGCGCGAGGCACCGGGTGGTGCCTCCCAGGCCGGTGCGCCGCGTGCCGCGGCCTTCGTCGACGGCTACGAGACGCTGCTGTTCATCACCGGTCACTACTACGACCGCATCCTCGGCAACCCCGCCTGGCGCTCCGACCATTTCGAGGTCCAGCGCACCCAGGTGAACCTGCACGCCGAAGTCGCCGAGATCGCCGCCGACGTCATCGCGTTGCGGGCGGTACGCATCGACCTCGACCGGGCCAAGCGCAATGGCGGCTTCGACCGCACCTTCGCCGCGCAGATCGATCAGCGTGAGACGACACTGCGACCGGTGTGGACCGAACTCATCGACCGTGTCCAGGCGCTCGGCGAGGTCGCGCATGTCGTCGAATCCGCGGCCGTCGAGCTGCAGGTCCTCGCCGAGTACAACAAAGCGGCGACCCTGGACGACCGCATCGACGCGTTGATCGCGCGGTCGGGCGACCGCGAGATCTCCGTCGACAACGCGAAACGGCTCACCGAACAGGTCCGCAGCGGCGAAGAGCAGTTGCGCATCTATCGGGATGTGTTGCAGGGCAACATCGCGCGGATCTCGCCGGCGGTGCCGCGCGAATTACCCGCTCGCTACGAGCCGTCGTGACCACGTGCTGAGGTAGTCCTTCTCGGTGGGGGACAGCCGCCGCAGGGTGTGCTTCTCGATGTCGACGACGGCCATCTGCGTGCTCGCCACGCACGCCGGACGACTGGTGGGTTCGGCGCCGGCGCTTCGAATCTCGTAACCGATGGTGAAGTCCACCGAACGGAAACCCTTGATACACATCCCGATTCGCAGCGGCGAGTCGTCGTGACGCAGCTGGGCCTGATATCGGATGTCGACGTGCACGATCATCGCGCTGGTGATAAGCGGGGCGTAGTCCTCGCCGGCGCTCAACAGCCACGCGATGCGCGCCTCCTCCATCAGCGTCACCATCCGCGCGTGGTTGATGTGTCCGAACGCGTCCATGTCCGACCAGCGCACCCCGACCTCGGCGACGAAGGCGAAGTCGCTCGGACCGAGTCCCGTGGTCGACGGTGGTTCGTGCCGCTCGGAACGCGCGTGGTGAACAGAAGGTGAAGCGGGCATCGTCGACTTTCCTCGGAGGTCCCGGTGCCCGTGAGATGCCGTGGTCACGACCTTCCACTCGGCTGAACGCCGGGTAGTCTGTGAGTCTAGATGTCCGCGTCGGGCCGATCCGGTCGGCGCGGACTCGCACGTGGTGACACGACGAGGTCCCGGGTGCACTCCGGGGGGATTGTCGGTGAGGGAGTTGGCGAGATGTCGAGGCGATTGATCGCGGGTCTGGTGTGCTTGATGGTGGGGATTCTGTCGACCCCGGCCATCGCCGACGCCGCTCCCAAACAGGTGGCGCGCATCGCCAAATCCGAGAAGCTGAGTGCGCTGCGTACCGACATCTGGGTCTTCTCACCGGCGATGAACGAGCGGATCAAGCTGTCGGTCCTCACCCCGGTCGGCGGCTCGACGCCGCGGTCGACGGTCTACATGCTCGACGGTGCCGGCGCCGAGGGTGAGGTCAGCGACTGGATCACGAAGGGTCGCGCCGGCCGCTTCTTCGCCGACAAGAACGTCAACGTCGTACTCCCCACCGGAGGAAAGGGCACCTTCTACACCGACTGGCAGAAGAAGGACGCCGCGCTCGGCAAGCCGATGTGGGAGACGTTCCTCACCAAGGAGCTGCCGCCGCTGATCGACGACCGGTTCGACGGCAACGGCCGCAACGCGGTCATCGGGCTGTCGATGGGTGGGCAGGCCGCGTTCTCCCTGGCCATCCGGCACCCGGAGATGTACACCGGCGTCGCCTCGCTCAGCGGCTGCCCGCCGGTGTCCGGTCCCGTCAACGAGGCCTACGTCCGTACGACGGTCGGTCGCGACGGCGGCGACGCCACCAACATGTGGGGCCCGTTCGGCTCCGCGGGCTGGCGCGCACACGACCCGAGTCTTCATCTCGACCGGTTGCGCGGAAAGAACATCTTCATCGCCGCCGGGTCCGGCGCCATCGGCCCCCTCGACCTCCAGCGTCAGATCGAGCCGGACGAGGGGCCGCGCGACGTCGTGACGGCATCCTCGTCGGCGCTCGAACTGGGTGCCTACCGCTGTTCGCTCGAGTTCGCCATCACGATGCGTGCCGCGGGGGTGCCCTACACCGACGGTTTCCGCCTCATCGGAACCCACACGTGGGCGTACTGGGAGCGCGACCTCGCGGCCCTGTGGCCGACCATCGGCCGGGGGCTCTGACCGGCTCGGTCGGCTCGCGGTCCAGGATCAGCTCCGGGGGCCGTCCCAGCCCTCGGCGAACCGCAGGAACACGTCGTCCTCGGCGGCGTTGGTGACGGTCACCCGCACGCCGTCGCCGTCGAACGGGCGGACCACCACCCCGGCGTCGACGCAGGCGCGCGCGAAGTCCATCGACGCCGCTCCCAGGTCGAGCCACACGAAGTTGGCCTGCGAATCGGGGACCCGGTAGCCCGCGTCGCGCAGTCGTGCGGTGACGCGGGCACGTTCGGCGACGACCGCGTCGGTGCGGGCCAGCAGCTGGTCGCCGGCGTCGAGGCTGGCGAGCGCGGCGGCCTGGGCGACGCTGCTGACCGAGAACGGAACGTGAACCTTGCCGAGGGCGGTGATGACCTCCGGATCGGCGATCGCGTAACCCACGCGCAGCCCGGCCAGCCCGTACGCCTTCGAGAAGGTGCGCAGCACCACGAGGTTGCGGAACTCGCGTCGGAGTTCGAGTGCGTCGTACGCCTGACTCGACGGCAGGCGCAGGTACTCGAAGTACGCCTCGTCGAGCGCGACGATGACGTCGGACGGCACGGTCTGCAGGAACTCCCGCAGGTCGGCTGCCTCGACCACGGTCCCGGTCGGGTTGTTCGGATTGCACACGAAGATCAACCGCGTGCGGTCGGTGACCGCGTCGGCCATCGCGCGCAGGTCGTAGGTCAGATCGCCGGTGAGCGGGACCTGGACCGGTGTCGCGCCCGCGACGCGCGTCGCCAGGGGATAGGTCTCGAAGGACCGCCACCCGAAGACCACCTCGTCGCCCGGTCCGCTGGTGACGAGGATGAGGTTCTGGCAGAGGATGACCGACCCGCATCCCACCTGGACCTCGTCTTCGGTGACCCCGAGGCTCTTGGCCAGCGCTGCGGTCAGCTCCACCATCCCGTTGTCGGGGTAGCGGTTCACGGCTGCGGCCGCCGCGCCGATGGCCTCGACGACGCTCGGCAACGGACCTTCGGTGACTTCGTTGCTGGCGAGTTTCACCGCTCCCGGAAACGTCTTGCCCGGTACGTATACGGGAAGGTCGTCCAGGTCGGGGCGGATTCGCAGGCTCACCCGACCAATGTAGGCCGCGACCCCGATGAGGCAGAAACCGGCTCTGACCAACCGGTTTGCTTGTGGACGCGGAGGGTGTGTAACCTTTCGACTCGGCAGTTCGAAAGGACTCCGCCAAGGAGGCGTGCCAGAGCGGCCGAATGGGACTCACTGCTAATGAGTTGTCTCGCTAAAACGGGACCGGAGGTTCAAATCCTCTCGCCTCCGCCACCGCAGTCGGCCGACGGCGGTACAACTGAATAGCACGCGCCCGTAGCTCAACGGATAGAGCATCTGACTACGGATCAGAAGGTTTGGGGTTCGAATCCCTACGGGCGCACAGAGAATCGCCAGGCGAGACCATGTCTCGCCTGGCGTTTTTGTTTCGTCTTCTCACCACGAGATGCTGATCCCCAACTATAGTTGCGATAATCTAACTTTAGTTGGAAGGGAGTCGGAGATGCAGCTGCACAAGCCGTTCGCGACGGTGACGCCGACCCTGGACGGCGACGTGCTCGACGTCCTTGCGAGCGCAGATGAGACATTCACGATCACTCAGGTCCAGCGTATTCTTGACTCCGCATCGGGAGAAGGTATTCGCAAGGTTCTCAACCGCCTCACCAAACAGGGCGTGGTGCTGCAGGACGAGGTGGGTAGGACCCACACTTACCGTCTCAACACCGAGCATCTAGCGGCTGACGCCATCATGGCGGTATCGCGCCTGAACTCGACTTTTCTGCGCCGACTCGAACAACACCTGGGCAGCTGGGGGAGCACGCTGCGTTACGCCGCCGTGTTCGGTTCGGCCGCCACGGGGCGGATGGCGCTCGACAGCGACATCGATTTGTTCCTGGTGCGGGGCCCTGATTCCTCCGACGACGGGGACGACGTGTGGGAACAACGGGTGACCGAACTCGCTCGACTGATCACCGCATGGACCGGTAACGACGGCCGGATTGTCGAGTACGCCGAGCAGGAGTTTCGGGCCGCGGCCTCTGCCGGTGAGCCTGTGCTCGACGATGTGTCGAAGCAGGGCCTGACCGTCGCGGGGACACGGTCCTGGTTCAACGCGCAGCTGCGTTCGGTGAGGAGGCCTTGATGGCCGGACAGCGGAACTGTGACTCCGGGGTCACCGCGGGGCGTCTGTCGAAGGCGAACGAATTTTTCGACGCCGCAGAACTTCTCGTCGACGAAATGCCCAACGCTGCCGGCGACTTGTACGTCGATGCGGGTATCGCTGCCGCGGACGCGATCTGCTGCGTGCGCCTCGGTGCGCACTCGAACACCGGCAACCACAGTGAGGCTGTTGCCCTGCTCCGGCGAGCGGACAGCGGATCCGAACGGCATCTGAATACTCTGCTCAATTTGAAGAACAAGGTTGCCTACACACATCAGGACCTGAGCTCCGCAGAGTTGAAGAAGATGAACCGCGCTGCGGAGCATTTGGTCGAGGCGGCGAAGCAGGCGGTTGCGGCTCGGGGGTAGCGCCGCGTGCAGAGAGTCTGGGGTTCGAATCCCTACGGGCGCACCACAAAGGCCCGTCACCGATCCCGGTGACGGGCCCTTTTCTGTGTGCACCGGAACCCTGGGTGGGTGGACGAGGTGCCGGTGCTGTCATCCATCCTCGCCGAGGTCCGGGACGTAGACACGAGTACGGCACTACCCCAATCGCCGGCGCCACCACTACGTGCGGAGGATCACCAACTGCTGAGTCGCCCGGGTCATCGACACGTAGCGGTCGTCGGGGTCGACGAGCACCACGAGGTCGAACTCGAGCCCCTTGGCGAGGGTGGGGGTGAGCGACCGCACGCGGTCGGTCCCGGCGAAGCCGGGTTCGCCGATCACACAGGCGATTCCGTCCGGATGCGTCGAGGTCCAGTCGTCGACCACCGTGTCGAGGCCTGCGCGGTCGCCGTAGGTGACCGGAATGCCCGCGCGCCGAACCGAAGTCGGCACGTTCGCGTCGGGGAGCGCCGCGCGGATGACGGGGGCGGCCGCATCCATGATCTCTTCCGGGGTCCGGTAGTTGATCGTGAGTCCCGCCGAGGTGACGTCGCGCAGACCGACGCGACGAAGTCGCTCTGCCCACGACTCGGGGAATCCGCGTCGTGCCTGCGCGCGGTCGCCGCCGACGGTGAAGCTCTTCGACGGGCAACGGTCGATCAGCATCTGCCACTGGGCGTCGGTGAGTTCCTGCGCTTCGTCGACGACGATGTGTGCGAACGGCCCGGACAGTGGGCGGGCGGTCTCGCTCACCGACCCGTCCCCGAGGTGGTGGCGCAGGTTCTCGTGCCGGAGCATCGTCATGAGTCCCTCGCCGTCGTCGTGGACCTCGGCGGCGATCAGATCGTCGACCACCTGGTCGATCCGCTCGCGTTCCCTCGTCAGGTCCGCGCGCCGCCGGCGACGTCGGGCCGACGCTGCCGGGTCCCCGATCCGGCGGTGGGCGCGGTCGAGGATCGGCAGGTCGGCATCGGTCCAGGCGTCGGGGACGCTGCGCTGGAGTGCACGTACCTCGCCGGGCGACAGCCACGGCGCACACATGCGGAGGAAGGCCGGCACCGACCACAGGTCACCGACGATCTCGGCGGCGTCCAGGATCGGCCACGCCCGCGAGAAGGCCGCCTCGAGTTCGTCATTCGCCGCCAACGCACGACGCAGCGCGTGCTGGGGCACGTCGTCGTCGTGTCGCGACGCGATGATCGACACCAGTTCTTCCCACACCTCGTCCCGCGCCTCGTTGTGTGCGGTTCCGCGCTCGGCTGCGTCGAAGGCGTCCGCCCAGTCGCCGGCGGTCAGAGTCGTCTCCGTCCAGGGTGTTTCGACCACGAACGGCGTCGTCGGCGGTTGTTCGTAGAACTTCACCGCCGGCTCGACCGCCTCGACCATGCGAGCCGACGACTTCAACCGTGCCACGTCGACGTCGGCTTCGGTTGTCGCCGAATCACCTTCGACGACGAGATCGGCGAGAGTGCACGTCTGGACGCTCTCCTCGCCGAGGCTCGGCAGCACATCGGCGACGTAGGCGAGGTACGGCCGATGAGGTCCGACGACGAGCAACCCGCCCCGATGACCGGCGAGGCGCGGATCGGCGTAGACGAGGTAGGCGGCACGATGCAGCGCGACGACGGTCTTGCCGGTTCCCGGCCCGCCGTCGACGACGAGGGTCCCGTGCGAGTCGGCTCGGATGATCGCGTCCTGATCGGTGGCGATGGTGCCCAGAACATCTCGCATGCGCGGGGAACGACTGGCGCCGAGGTCGGCGAGGAACGCGGACTGCTCGTCGAGCGTCGCGTGGGAGGCGAGCACCGGGGGTCGTCGACGAAGACCTCGTCCCAGTAGTCGGTGCTCCGGCCGTGGGTCCAGCGGTAGCGGCGTCGGCTCACCAGTCCCATCGGGTCGCGGCGGGTGGCGGCGAAGAACGGCGCGGCCAGCGGGGTGCGCCAGTCGACGAGCAGGGTCTCGCCGGCGGCATCGGTCAGCCCGAGCCGGCCGATGTAGAGGATCTCCCCGCCGTCGCGGACCAGCCGACCCAGGCACAGGTCGAGGCCGAACCGCCGCAGCGATCGGATACGTGCGCCGAGCTGGTGGATCTCCATGTCGCGGTCGACGGCCCGGCGACCCCTGCCACCGGCTTCGCGCCGAAGGTGCTGCAGGCGCTCGTCGGCGTAGGCCAAGGTGCGTCGAAGGTTCGTGGTGATCGAGGCGAAGTGTCGGGTGTCGTCGGCGACGAGGGCCGGATCGTTCTTCGGGGACAGGCTGTCGGGGAGGGCGAACACCGCGGTGGTCGTCGAAGTCGCGTCGTCGGGGACTGGGGCTTCGGGGACTGGGGTCTCGAGGACTGGGGTTTCGGGGACTGGGGGCACAGAGATGACTCCGAATCAGCAGGTGGCAGGGCTGGTCGTCGCAGGTGAGACAGCGATTCTGCACCGGATAGGGGGTCTTGCGGCAAGCCCCTGTCCAGGGCTTATGGTGAAAGGGGCAGAGATCGGCGGGTGCGCAGGTGAAACGGACCCCGATATCACTTGTCCTGGACGTCCGCGCAGCTGTTGCAGCCCACGGTGCTGTATGTGAAAGTACTTTCAGTTCACTACGGTGAACTCTTTTCGGTGGGGCCTGTCAGGGGGCTGCCGCCCCCGAGGGCACGGGGGTGGGGCGGCAGCGCGGCCACGGTTTCCGCGTCTCCGTCATCGATGTTCGGGCTCATTCGACCGACTGGTTCACTGTCGTCGCGGCATCGTCGTGGCCTGCGGTTTTCCGATCGTCGAGGTGGGCTCCCGACTTCGCGCCGTAAGGTCGGAGAGGGAATGACGCGCGGCGTCGAGCCGAACCGTAGGTTTCGGTCGAGGCCGCGCCGCGTCGGCGACGACGCTCGAGAATCCGACCGGAGGCCGACGATGGGACAGCCGTACGGGGGGCCGAACCCCGGCGCTCACGACCCTCGACGCCGCGACGGAGGCGGCAGCCAGACCGGCGGGTCGCCTCGCGATCTCTACGGGCAACCCGTCGCACCGCAGCTCTATCCGCCGCTCGGGTACGCCGCGGACGGGACCCCGATGTTCCGCCCCGGCCAGCCGACGAACACCGAGCTCACCATGGCCGAGCGCGCCGAGCGTGCCGAGGCCGAACGCGTCGCGACTGCCGAGCGGGAGGCCGAAAGCGCCGACGGCCGACCGGGATCACGCATTCGCAAGGTGCCCACCGCGACCCTGATCCTGACCCTGGGCGTGGTGGTGCTGCTCGTGGTGGCTTTCGTCGGGTTCCTCGGGCTGCGGGAGGAGGCACCGCAGGACCGCTTCGCCGACTCGCCGACGGTCACCGACACCATGCCGATCCCACGCACCTTCGAACCGCCCAGCCTGACCCCGCCCGACCCGGGACAGCGGCTCCCGGGTCAACCCGGTGAGCGCATCGATCCGCAGAACAAACCGGTGACCTACGAGGCGACCATCGACGGGCAGGCCACCATCCTCTACGTCGACGACAACGGCTTGCGCTCGGAGTTCGCCCCGACGAATCCGTGGACCGTCCAGTTCACCGGCGGGGTCAACCCGCTGCGCCTCCTGGTCATCGCCGGAACGGGCAGCTCGGTGAGTTGCTCGATCACGGTGGCGGGCGAGGTGGTGGTCGAAGACACCGTGACGCCGTCATCGACCCGCCGAACCGCGTCCTGTATCGCCTGAACGGTCACGTCTTCAGGGCCCCGGGCGGGGTGATCGGTCGGGTGACCAGGTCGTCCGATGTGTGATCGGGGCGGTTGCTCGCTACCGTGGTCACGTGAGTTCTCCGCAGACAGCCCCTGACAGCGGTCAGTCCTCCGCCACCAACGACGAGTTCAAGACGATGCTCACGTGGCGAGGCGAAGACACCGATCGACTGGAACAGGTCCGCCTGGTCGTGTCCGGCGCACGACTCAAGGCCTATGGACGGATCATCGCCGCGGCGACCGCCGACCACGAGGCGTTCTCCGCGTCGTACGAACTGCAGACCACCGATGCCGGTGTGGTCAAGCGGCTCACCGTTCACCTGGTACGCACTGACGGTGAGACGCAGTTCGGCATCACGCGCGACGACGAGGGCACGTGGCTGATCCGTCGTCCCGACGGTGAGACCACCCGCTCGGACTTCGACGGCGCCGAAGACGTGGACCTCGCACTGTCACCGATGTTCAACGCCTTGCCGATCCGGCGACGTGCCCTCTCGGCGTCGACTCCCGGAGCGGTCGAGATCCCCGTCGCCTACATGTACCTGCCCAGCGGAGACGTGAAGCCGGCGACGATGTCGTACACCCCGGGCACGGACGGATTCCGTGTGGTGTCGCCGTTGGCGACGACCACCATCACCGTCGACGAGAACAACTTCGTCGTCGACTACCCAGGCCTCGCACGCCGGGTCTGAAACGAAAGAAGCGCAACCGCACAACTCTTGATCCCTGAGGTGCGCGGCGGTCAGCCCACCCACACCCGGCCCTGATGGGCCTGCCGGCGTAGTTCCTGCTGCCAGCCGTCGTCGCCGACCGTCACCCCGGAGATCACCTCCGCGGCGCCGGAATGCAATTGTTCGTACGCCTTCCGCGCGCGGTGCCCGTCGTCGACGAGTACTTCGGCGGTTCCGTGGTCGCGGAGTTCGTCGCGCACGGCGGTGAGGCGGTCGATCGTCTCGCTGAGGACGTTGAGCACGGCGATGCCGTTGGCCTCGATCATCGCGCGTTGCAGGGCGGGTGCGGTGCCGGCGACCCGGGTGCCGTCACGGAAGCTGCCGGCGGCCAGGCGTAGGGCGAGGTCGCTCTCACCGGCCCCGACGGCGGCCGTGGCCGCGGCGGTCAGGTGTGGCAGATGCGAGATCGCGGCGACCGCCCGATCGTGCGCGTCGGGTGCGACCGGCACCACTCGCGAGCCGACCGTCACGGCCAGCGCGGCCACCGTGAGCCAGTCGTCGGCCGGGGTGTGGTCGGTGGTGGTGACCGCCCACATCGCCCCGTCGAAGAGGGTGGCGTCGGTTGCCGCCCAACCCGACGAACTGGTCCCGGCCATCGGATGCCCGCCGACGTATCGACCTCCGGGATGCAGATCGGCGAGTAGGCGCTCGACTTCCTGCTTGACGCTGATGACGTCGGTGACCAGGAGTCCGGGCGCGTTCTCGGCGATGGCCGTCACCAGGGGGCCGATCGTCGTCACCGGTGTCGCGAGCACGAGCAGCGCGTCCGACGACGCCGCGCGCCAAAGCGTCGCAACAAGATCCGCGGACGCGTCATACCCGTCGCCGATGGCCGCATCGACGGTCGTGGCCGACCGGTTGTAGCCGAACGCCTCGTGCCCGGCGTCGTGCAGGGCCCGCAGCAGCGAGCCGCCGATCAGGCCGAGACCCAGCACACAGACCGGCGTGGGAAGGGCGACAGCGGGGGACGACGGCGCGGCAGTCACCCTGACACGTTCCCATACCGGTCATGCCCGGTGAACCGGGACTTGGGAGTACCGGTGATAGGGGCTACGGTTTGTCGCATGGCCGGTGCCGGATTTGGGAAGTCGGGGTCGAACGCGCAGGACGTGGACGACGACATCGACGGTTTCGCCGTGGCGGTCGTCCGCGACGAGAGCGGGTGGAAGGTCACCGCGATGAAACCGTCGGCGCTCTCTGATCTCGAGGACGCCGAGACCCAGTTGCGTGAGCTGCGTTCGGCGGGCGCGGTCTTCGGGCTCCTCGACGTCGACGACGAGTTCTTCATCATCGTCCGGCCGTCGCCGACCGGGGCGCGTCTCCTGATCTCCGATGCGACCGCCTCCGTCGACTACGACATCGCGGTCGACGCATTGGACGCCCTCAACATCGAGGTCCCCGACATCGATCCGGACGAGCTCGATCAGATCGATCCGTGGGAGGAAGGGGACCTCGGGTTGCTCGCGGACCTGGGACTGCCCGACGCGGTCATGAGCATCATCGTCGGGGACACCGATCTGTACGCCGACGAACAGCTCGGCATGATCGCGGCGCGGCTCGGTTTCGCCGACGAGCTGGGCAAGGTTCTCGACTCGCTCGGCCACTGAGCCCGCACGAAGCCGCGCGATGAGTGCGCCCGCCTGGGAGGCTATGGTCCGCTCCGCGCTCGACGCGGCGGCACTGTCGGGGACCGACGACGTACCCATCGGGGCAGTCGTGTTCGACCCCGAGGGCGTCGAACTGGCCCGCGCCGCCAACCGTCGCGAGGCCGATTCCGATCCGACGGCCCACGCCGAGGTGCTTGCGCTGCGTGCCGCGGCGCGGGCGTTCGGTGATGGATGGCGGCTCCCGGGATGCACTATCGCGGTGACCGTCGAACCGTGCACCATGTGTGCCGGAGCGATCACGCTGTCCCGGGTCGACGCCGTCGTCTTCGGGGCGTGGGAGCCCAAGACCGGTGCCGTCGGTTCGCTGTGGGACGTCGTCCGCGATCCACGGCTGTCACATCGCCCCCAGGTGAAGGGCGGCGTCCTCGAAGCCGAGTGCCGCGCACTCATGGTCGACTTCTTCGCCACCCGACGACACCCGTGACCGTCGTCATCTCGGGGTCGTGAGGACTCAAGATCGGTGAGATCTCAGGGTGCAGACCGGTGGTCGGTGGCGGGCGGTCCTGGCAGATTGGACGTCAGCATCCCCGATCCGCGAGGAGTAATCATGACCGATCCGTCCGACAAGGTGACCGCGGCCTTCGACACCGCCAAGGCCAAGATCAACGAGTTCGCCGAGAGCGGCAAGGTCCAGGAGGCGCTGGGTACCGCGCGCGACAAGATCGACGAGTTCGTCGAGAGCAAGCAGGTCCAGGACGCGCTGGGCACCGCCAAGGACAAGCTCAACGATCTCGCCGAGAACGAGAAGGTCCAAGAGGCGTTCAGTACCGCCAAGGACAAGATCAACGAGGTGTCCCAGAAGTTCAACAGCCGCTGACAGGTCGCTGACCTGCGGTCATGCAGCTCAGTGCACACTTGTGGCACGGTGGGATGCGGGAGTCCGCTCCTTCAGGCGGCGCCAGTGTCGAGCAGCCGGCGCATCGGTCGTCGCCGAGTTCTTCCACATCGGACGGCACCCGGCCGCGCCGAACCTCAACCGAGGAGGCTTCATGGGAACCACGGACGACGCCAAGAACAAGGCCGAAGAGCTCAAGGGCCGCGGCAAGGAAGCCGCGGGCAGCCTCACCGACGATCAGGACCTCAAGAACGAGGGCAAGGGTGACCAGGCGCAGGCTCAGGGCAAGCAGAAGATCACCGACGCCGCCGACGCCGTCAAGGGCAAGATCGACGACGTCAAGGACAAGCTGACCGGCCACTAGTGCAGCCGGCCGCTCGACGAAGCCCGCCTGAGCAGCAGATTTAAGTCTGACCGCGGGTCTGCGGTACAGTCTTCGGCGGTGGCGTGTCCGAGCGGCCGAAGGTGCAGCACTCGAAATGCTGTGTGCGGTAACCCCGTACCGAGGGTTCAAATCCCTCCGCCACCGCCAGAGATGGCCCCCCATCCTCACGGATGGGGGGCCATTTCGCATCTCTGGGAGCGGTGGTCGGTCAGCCCATGCTGAACGGCTTTCCGTACACGGCGATCGACTGCGACACGTTGTCGGTGGTGATGCTCACCTTGGCGTACGACCGGGCCTGCGCGTAACCGGCGCAGCCGTTCACCATCATGGTCTCGTTGGTGTACGCCAGCGTGCCCTTGCCGCCGGAGAAGCTGATCGACGACGAGTGGCCGGCCGCACCGAACGCGTCTTTGTATTCACGGTCGTTGATGACGTAGTTGACCGCCTGGCCGGGCCCGATGGTCACGCCGGCGCCGGTCTCGGCCGTCGTGGTCGCGCTCTGGAGGTCGAAGTTGGGTGCGGTCGCGCCGGCCCTGCTGTTCGAGTTACCGCCCAGCGTCAGCTGGCAGCCGACGATGTAGCCGGCGCCGACACCGATCTTCGCGGCCGGGTCGGAGGTGGTCACCACATACTTGCCGGACACCCAGGCGTTGCGGTGCAGGGGCGTGGCGCCCATCGGCGGGGTGATCCGCGCGGACTCGTTGCTGCGCGTGATGGTCACCGTCGTACCGTCTTTCAACTTCTTCGTGACGGATTGCCCGGGGAGTTGGACGGTGGTGTCGGCGTGTGCGGGTGCGGCATCGAGGACGGGTATCAGTGCCGCGCAGGCGACTGCGGTCGTGGACGCGATGATCCGGGTGCGCGCGGTGCGGCGCTTGGTGACGGTCATGGGAGCTCCGATTCGGCGGGTCATGGTGGTGGGCAACGGGTTCGCGGTCAGCCGATGGAGAACGGCTTGCCGTAGAGGTTCACCTTCTGGTGCACCTCGCCGGTGGTCTCGATCGTGGTGAATGCTCGCGCCTGGGCGTAACCGCCGCAGTTCTGCACGTCGATCTGCGCGTCGTCGTAACCGAGGTGATAGGTACCGGCCTTCTCGATGTTCTTGGTGTTCAACACCACGAACGTGACGTCGCCGGCGGCCAGCGGGACGGTCAGGGTCCCCGACAGGGAGGGGGCGGTCGGGGTCAACGATCCGGACAGACCGCCCTGCAGGCCCTTGATGTTCACCTGGCACCCGATGATGTAGCCGGTGGAAAGGGTGGCGGCGGCGCCGTTCGTGGCGGTTCCGTTGCTTCCGGGCAGGGTTGTCTCGCCGGCCGCGCCGACGCTCGGTCCTGCCTTCGCGGGTTTGAGATTCGGTGCGTACAAGGTGATCTGGCCGCTGACCCAGGTGGTTCTGGACACGCCGTTGGCGGCCATCGACGTCGAGACCCGCGCGCTCTCCTCGGATCGGACGATCTGGACGCCCTCACCTTTCGCGGTGCCGCCCGGAAGCCGGACGAATGTGTCTGCGCCCGCCGACGCGGCGCCGGCGAGCAGCGCGGCAGTCACCGATCCGCCGATGAGTGCGGACAGTCCGACGGCCCGCAGGGTTCGTTGTGTCATCTCGTGCTCTCCTCGTGTCATGTACCCGTTCAGAAACGGGGTGTCGCATGAACGTCGGGACTCATCGCAGGGGGAGACCCGACAGCTGCGGCAGGGTGGGATCGTAGGTGAACGTACCCTAAATGCGAGATGAGTGAAAAACTATGTACGGGGGGTTGACACCGACCCGCTTGGTAAAGGTAGCCTAACCTCCGCAAGGCGAGGGTCTCATGCCGGTGCGAGACGGTGGAGTCGCCCGCGCGTTCTACGAGTTCGGCTGCACGGCAGACGAACTCGCTACGCATACGGGGATGTGTGAGTCAGACGTCGGCTTCATTTTCGCTGCTGAGCGGCGCCCACGACACCCATGGCTCGCTGCCCGCGGTGCACACCGGTGACGCCGTCATCGACTTCGAACGGTTCTACGAGTCCGTGGAATGGACGGCCGAACAACTGGTCTCCTGCGGGGTCCGCGCGGGCAGTCGGGTGGGTCTCGTGATCCGCACGGGCTGGGAATTCGTGCTCGCCTGGCATTCCTTGCTGGAGATCGACGCCGTCACGGTTCCGATCGCCCTCGGCCCAGCGAGCGAACCGGCACATTCGTGCGAGATCGGTTTCGTGCTCGCTCATGTCGATCAATGCAGCGAGGTCGAGGATCTGGTCGAAGCCACCGTGCCCCGGAGCCACTGTCGTCAGATGTACCGCGTCGGCGACGAGTTCGTCCACGCTGCACTCCGGACGGCGGACATGCTCCGGAACGAGGGCGGCCTCGTCGACCTCGGACACGGACCACAAGCCGCCACAGGCCAACTCATCGCCGAAGCGGAGCGGATGGTGGCGGACGTCGGGCTGCGTCGTGGCGAGTATGTGTCTTTCGAAGGCGATCTCGGTACTCGCGACACCATGGTCCGGATCCTCGCCTGCGCGTCGGCCGGCGCATGCGTCGCGGTCGACGCCCCGTACGGCGAGCCCCACTGGGGTGCCCCGAGCACTCGCTGACCGATGCCCGATGCTCAGCGCAGTGCGCCCGCGACCCGGTCCGAGAGGTCGGTCTCGCGACGCCTGCGGAGGAGCTCGACGACCTCGTCGATGCCGGATTTCGATGGCAACCAGAGTGATTCGGCGAGAACCTGGATGAGTCGGGTTCGGGTGAGCCGGGCCGGCTGCCGCCCGATCCGGGTCAGGATGTCCGCGGCGGACAACGCGGTTGCGTGCTCGGCCCGTCGAACGGCGAAGGTGTGCGGCCCGAAGTCGAGGAACACGGGCGTACCCGGTTCCAGTTCGAGCTCATCGATGAACCGCTTGATCGAGCCGGTCCGTGCCTGAACCGATGCCCACGTGAAAGCCTGTGTGCCCAGCTCGGTCTCGAGTGTGACCGGTGAACCGGGGCCGATGCCGAGAAGGCCGGCGAGTGCGCTGGGTATGTTGAAACCCGTTCCGCGACACTGCGCGGGAGTGATCGTCGTCGACCAGTGCACGACGTCGTCTTCGCGGTACAGTCCGCGCGTTCGTCCCGGCGTCCGCCGCGGCCGATGTGGTCGTTCGCGTCGGGTGACGATGCCGTCGCGGATCTGGAATTCGCCGGCACCGGCATACGAACGGATTGTGGCCTCGCTGACGTCGTGACGACCGCGGATCGTCGCGATGACGTCGTCGAGGGGCACGGCCCCGTCACGGTCGGAGAGAATCGCATCGATCTGCAGATGGACCGGCTCGTATCGTGGAAGGCCCCATTTGGCAAGGCCGTAGCGGGTGCGGTCGGTTCTGACGATACGCTCGTCCGAGGCGAGCGCGTTTCGAATACTGTTGTGGGCACGCGGGATCGCCGAAGTCGCGTCGATGATGTCGTCGAAGGTCAACGGCGCGCCGCGGATCGAGAGCGCTGCGACGACGATCTCGCCCGTCGTCGACCGGGCGGCGATCGCGTGGCCGTCGAGTAGTTCGTATCCCGCCCGCAGTAGCCACCGTGCGGCCGAATCTCCGGACAGGCCCAGGTGATCCGCGATGGTGATGACCGAAGCCGCCTCGCCGGGGCGCGCCGCCGCCTCGACCGCCGACTTCGTGAACTCGGCGACCGAGCGCAGGCTGCCCCGGATGATCCAGTTCTCGCTCGTGCGCAGACCCGACGCCGCGGCCACCACCCGCCAGCACGGGGCCTCGACGCCGCCCACCGGAGTCCCGGCGAGCGTCGAGTCGGCTATGAGCGCAGCGGCGTCCGCGACCGGAGCGGCCCGGCGGTTGATCATCGCCGACAGGTCGGCGAGGGCCGGGTCTGCGTCGATCAACGAGCGCAGGCGGTGTCGTGTGGAGCGATCGATCTGGGTGACTCGTTCGCGGGACAATCCGAGAAGGTCGGCGACCTCCGACTGGGTGCGAGGGTTGGCAGCGTAGACGCGCTCGGTCAGCACCCGCCGCTCCTGGTCGGACAGTCCGGCGTCGAAGGCGGTGACCGCGTCGAGCGCGCGTCCGTCGTCCGGCGACCGTCTCGACGGTAAGGGTCCGTTGGCGTGCGCGGTCATGGATGGTGCTTTCTCGGCGGTCGGGTGACGTCGTGCAACGGTGGCCCGCCTCGGGTTCGCCGAACGCTCGCGAGGGCCTGCGCGGAGCACCTCACACGCTACCGGGACCCCGCGCACGCAGAGCTCGACCGGACCGACGACGTCCGGTGTCGGATTGTCCCCCGAGCACAAAGGTCCGGACGAAGTCTGGCCTCCGCGACCGTTTCCGTTCGCCCCTCGATTTCATAGTGTTCTGGATCACATCGACCACGACGATTTCGGAGGTAGCCCGGTGACCAGCACGTACTTCGCATGGGACCTGACCCATCGCGCCGACGCTCCGTGTGTTCGCGACGACGTGGTCGCCCTGGACTACGCCGGTTTCGCGCGTCGCGTCGAGGGTGTCGCCGAACAACTGGGCCGTGCTGGCGTTCGACCCGGGGACGTCGTGGCGACCTTTCTGCCCAACCGGATCGAACTTCTGGTCACGTTGATGGCGGCATGGCGGATCGGCGCGGTCGCCACTCCGGTCAACCCGGCATTCACCCCGGAGGAAGCCGAGTACCAGCTGGCGGATTCGGGAGCACGGGTCGTCATCGGGACCCGCGCAGCAGAACTGGGGTCCGACCGTGCCCGGTTCGACGTGGAGGAACTGGCGACGGCGCCGAGCGCGGACTGGCGGGGCTCACTGTCACCGGCCGCCGGCGACGACGCCTTGCTCATCTACACCTCCGGTTCCACGGGCAGGCCCAAGGGTGTCCGGTTGTCGCACGACAATCTGCACTACATGGCGTCGACCATGGTCACGCATTTCGGTCTCACCGCTGCCGACCATGCCCTCCTGGTGCTGCCGCTGTTCCACGTGAACGCCATCTGCGTGAGCTTCCTGGCGCCGATGCTCGCG
Organism: Gordonia sp. SMJS1; assembly: GCF_029866425.1. Lineage (NCBI taxonomy): Bacteria > Bacillati > Actinomycetota > Actinomycetes > Mycobacteriales > Gordoniaceae > Gordonia > Gordonia sp. SMJS1. The sequence continues at coordinate 394,762 of NZ_CP123381.1, forward strand.
GGCGGACAGCTCAGCATCACCGGGAAGTTCTCGCCGTCACGGTTCTTCGACGACGTCGCACGGCTCACCCCGACATACTTCTCCGCCGTACCGACCATCTACGCGCTCCTCGTGTCGCAGGAAGGTCTGACAGCCGAGGCCACCGGGTCTCTCCGGTTCGCGGTCTGCGGGGCCGCCCCGATCTCGAGAGAACTGCTCGACCGGGTCGAGGGCGCCTTCGGGATACCTGTCGTCGAGGGTTACGGCCTGACCGAGGGCACCTGTGCGTCGGCCTGCAATCCGGTCGTCGGAGTACGCAAACTCGGGACGGTGGGCCCGGCGCTTCCGGGGCAGCGGATCGCCATCGTCGACGAACAGGGCACGGAGGTACCCACGGGTGAGATCGGTGAAGTCGTCATCAGTGGTCCGAATGTCATGCGCGGCTACCTGAATCGACCGGAGGCGACCGCGTCGACCATCGTCGGCGGCCGGCTGCACACCGGCGATGTGGGCCGCCTCGACGAGGACGGCTACCTCACCCTGGTGGACCGCATCAAGGACCTGATCATCCGCGGCGGGGAGAACATCTATCCCAAGGAGATTGAGAACGCGCTCGCGACGCATCCCGACGTGCTCGAGTGCGCGGTCGTGGGCGCACCCGACGAACTCTACGGTGAGTTGCCCGTCGCCTTCGTCGTCGCCTACCCACACCGTGGTGTCGACGCGGAGAAGCTGGCCGACCACCTCGTCGGGCGATTGGCAAAAATCAAGCAGCCGAGCACGATCCACGTCGTGGACCGACTGCCACGCAATCCGGTCGGGAAGATCGACAAACCGGCGCTGCGGTCCGGTCTCCGCAGTCCGCAGCCCATCTGATCCCCCTGATCGACACTATCTCGACGTCCCGCGGCGGACGCCGAGCCGGGGGCCCGCGCGCCGAGACCGGCGACGCCGGTCCCACACACCACAACCGACCCAACCACACGACAAGGAGTGCGCACCAATGGGACTCACACAACCAGACTTTCCCCAGGTGGATCCGGAGACATTTCTCCAGCGGCCGTTCTTCGATCGGATCCGCGTGCTGGGAGCACACTGGGCCGATCACGGCTTCGGCACGCCGAAGATGGTCCATCTGATCTATCTGATGAAAGTCTTCGTCTTCTACGGCGGTGTCGGGATCGTCCTCGCGACGCTGACGTCCGGACTCAACCCACTGCACGTGACCGAGTGGTGGAACCAGCCGATCGTCTATCAGAAGCTGGTCTTGTGGACCGTGCTGGTGGAGGTCCTGGGCATCGGAGGGTCGTGGGGGCCGCTGGCCGGACATTTCAAACCGATGACCGGCGGCTTCCTGTATTGGCTGCGGCCACAGACGATCCGGCTCCCACCGTGGCCCGGCAAGGTGCCCTTCACCAAGGGTGACTCCCGCACCGCGTTCGACATCGCGGTCTACGCACTCATTCTCGCGAATCTTGCTGTCGCGATTGCACTCCCGGGTATCGCGTCGAGCTCGCTGGACTCGGTGGTGGCCGACAACCAGGGACTGGTGAACCCCGTTCTGATGTACCCGCTCATCGCGCTGTTCGTCGTGATCGGCCTGCGGGACAAGGTCATCTTCATCGCGGCTCGCTCCGAGCAGTATCTCCCGGCGATGATCTTCTTCGGCGTCCTCCCGTTCGTCGACATGATCCTGGCGCTCAAACTGCTCATCGTGTCGGTGTGGGTGGGTGCCGGGATCTCCAAGCTGGGACATCACTTCTCGATGGTGATCCCGCCGATGCTGTCGAACACCCCGTGGTTGCCGAGCAAGAAGATCAAGCGGGCGCACTATCGCGACTTCCCCGAGGACATGCGGCCGTCGAAGCTGGCCGGCGGCGTCGGGCACGTCCTGGGCACCATTGTCGAGGTCGTCACCCCTCTGGTCTTGCTGTTCTCGTCGAGCAAGTCGCTCACCGTGGCGGCGGTCGTCCTCATGGTGTGCTTCCACTTCTTCATCCTGTCGACGTTCCCACTGGCCGTTCCGCTCGAGTGGAACCTGCTCTTTGCGTACGCCTCGGTGTTCCTGTTCCTCGGCTTCCCGGCCTGGGACGGCTACGCGCTGACCGACACGTCGATGCCGTGGGTGATGGTGCTGATCGCCGCGGCGCTCTGCTTCTTCCCCGTGCTCGGCAACCTCCGTCCGGACCTGGTCTCGTTCCTGCCGTCGATGCGCCAGTACGCGGGGAACTGGGCGTCGGCCACGTGGGCTTTCGCGCCCGGTGCCGAGGAGAAGCTCGACCAGCACATCGTGCGGCCGGCGAAGAACACCCGCACCCAGCTCCTCGCCTCGTACCCGGCCGAGGTGGCCGATGTCGTGATGCACCAGCTGCTGGCCTGGCGTTCGATGCACAGCCAGGGTCGCGCGCTGTACTCGCTGATGATCCGTCATCTCGGGTCGGACATCGACACCTACACGCTGAGGGAGGCGGAGTTCTCGTGTAACTCGCTGGTGGCCTTCAACTTCGGAGACGGGCATCTCCATGACGAGCGGCTCATCGCGGCGCTGCAGAAGCGGTGCGGCTTCGCGCCGGGTGAGTTCACGGTGGCCTGGATCGAGTCCCAGCCGATCCACCGGGGCACGCAGCGGTTCAAGGTGATCGATGCGGCGCTGGGCGTCATCGAGACCGGGACCTACCGGGTGGTCGACGCGGTGAACGAGCAACCGTGGCTGCCCAACGGGCCCATCCCGTTCCAGGTCGACTGGACTCTCGACGTTGACGCTCGCCGCGCCGTCACCGATCCTGAGGTGGTGCATGAACCGAAGATGCGCTCCGATGACCGCAGCGCGACACCGGTCCGGCTGACCGATCAGGCGCCGCAGTGACCACAGCTGTCGTGGTCGGCGGCGGGCCCAACGGGCTCGCCGCCGCTCTGCACCTGGCGCGAGACGGTGTCGACGTGCAGGTCCTGGAGGCGGCCGAGGTCGTCGGTGGTGGGGCCCGGTCGGGCGAACTGACGGTCCCGGGCGTCATCCACGACCACTGTTCGGCGTTCCATCCGCTGGGCGTGGGATCGCCGTTCTGGGCGGAGGTCGGTCTCGAGCGGTACGGGCTGGTGTGGAAATGGCCCGACGCCGACTGCGCGCACCCCCTCGATTCCGGCGACGCCGGATTGCTGTTCCGGTCGATCGGTGCCACGGCGGCGGGACTGGGCGCCGACGGATCGCGCTGGCAGGCGATGTTCGGTGATCTGGCCGAGCATTTCGACGATCTCGGCGACGATCTGCTCCGCCCGGTCGTGCACGTTCCCGGTCATCCGATTCGCCTCGCATCGTTCGGCCCGCGGGCCATCCTGCCGGCCACCGTGCTCGCGCGTTGGTTCCGTACCGAGCGTGCCCGTGCGCTGTACGGCGGGATCGCGGCACACCTGTTCTCCCGGTTGGACCGTCCGCTCACCGCGTCACTCGGGCTCATGATCGCCGCGAGCGGGCACCGTTACGGATGGCCGGTGGCCGAGGGCGGTTCGGGAGCGATCACCGCGGCAATCGTCGGCGCACTGCGGGACTCGGGCGGCAAGATCGAGACCGGTGTCCGGGTGAGCTCGCGTGCCGACCTGCCGCGGGCGGACATCACACTCCTGGACCTGTCCCCGGCGCAGGTGCTCTCGATCTTCGGTGACGAGATGCCGGCTCGAATTCGCCGCGCGTACCGGCGTTATCGGATCGGGTCGTCGGCGTACAAGGTCGACTTCGCGATCGACGGGGACATCCCGTGGTCGAATCCGGACTGCCTGCGGGCCGGGACAGTACACCTCGGCGGGAGTTTCGCGGAGATCGCCCACACCGAACGACAGCGCGCGGCCGGTGTGATGGTCCCACGGCCGTTCGTCCTGCTCGGTCAGCAGTACATCGCCGATCCCGGTCGCAGTGCGGGCGGCATCAATCCGATCTACGCGTACGCGCATGTCCCTCGAGGTTTCGACGGAGATGCCACCGAGCAGATCGTCGCGCAGATCGAGAGATTCGCACCGGGATTCCGCGACCGGATCGTGGCGACGGTCAGCACCGGTACCGAACAGCTCCACTCGTCGAACGCCAACTTCGCGGGTGGGGACATCATCGGCGGAGCGAACGACGGCCTGCAGATGGTCCTGCGACCCCGGGCCGCGCTCGATCCGTACGCAATCGGCGTACCGGGCGTGTACATCTGCTCGCAAGCGAGTCCACCCGGTGCCGGTATCCACGGGTTGTGCGGATACCACGCCGCGGAGTCGGCGTTGCGGTACGCACGGTCGCGACGATGACCGCGTCGCGACCGTCGCGTGCGCTGTGGACGGCGGGGGACGCCGCGCGCGACCGGTTGGCCGGAGTGCCCGCGGCGGCCGGGTCCGAGCTGCTCGAGCAGGCGGCCGTGATCGCGAAGACTCTGCACGAGAACGTGTCCGACATCGTCTCCGAGTTGAGCGCCATGATGGCCCGGGAGATCGATCAGCTCGACACCGATCCCAAGCTCGTGGAGTTGCTCGAGGCGAGCGTGCACGGCAACGTCTCGACGATCATCCACGTCCTGGCGAACGACATTCCGATCGAACACCTGCAACCGACCACCGCCGCAGTGGAATACGCGCTGCGTCTGGCGCAACGTGACGTGCCGTCGAACTCGCTCGTGCGTGCCTACCATCTCGGTCAGAACAGCGTGATGCGTGAATGTTACCGACTGGTCGAGGATCTCGACCTCGACGCCGGACAGTCGATGGCGCTGACCCGGCACATCTCCGATGTGTTGTCCGGTTACATCGATTGGATCTCCCTGTACGTGTTCGAGGCGTACGAAGACGAACGCCGACGGTGGCTCGGCGTCGAAGGCAACGTGCAATCGGCGGCCATCCACTCGTTCCTCGACGACGCCGATCCCGATGAGCGGGCCTTCGAGTCCGAGACCGGTTACGCGCTCGACCGCAGGCACCTCGCGCTCATCCTCTGGTCATCCGACGACGAACCCCGCGAACTGGTCGCGCTCACCCACGCGGCCCGCGAACTCGGTACCCGGTTGGGCGGAGGCGCCCCGCCGATCGTCACCGCGATCGACCGGTCGACGGTCTGGGCCTGGATTCCGTTGGTCGGCCGCGACGTCACCGACGATTCGTCGGTGACCGCGGTGCGCTCGACCATCCCGGCGGGAATCCGAGTCGCGGTGGGCCTTCCCGCATCCGGGGCACGGGGTTTTCGGAGAACCCACGAACAGGCACGAGCCGCCTACTCGGTGGCGACGATGCCGGGCGGCGCGGCGAATCGGGTGATCGGATTCGGCGACCGGGGTGTGGCCGTGGTGTCCCTGCTGGCGCAGGACCTCGAGTCGACGCGGGCGTGGGTCCACGAAGTCCTCGGCGGACTTGCCGAGGACTCCCCGAACGCGAACATGCTGCGGGAGACGCTGTCGGTGTATTTCGCGACAAAGGAGAGCCACCTCCACACCGCTGAACGGCTCAACCTCCACCGCAACACGGTGAAGTACCGCGTCGGCAAGGCTCTCGCCGAGGTCCCGGCTGACCGCGACCGCCTGGATCTCGCTCTGGCGCTGACGGTGTGCGAATTTCTCGGGCCGGTGATCCTCACGCGTTGACGTCGGTGTCCGATGTCGCGGTGTCAGGCGCCGTCGTTCGACGTCTGGATGTCCCGTCGGAGTTGTCCGGTGATCTCGTCGATCTTCGCTCCGGTCGTGGGCGCGAACCGCGGGTCGTCGAACCTGGGTCTGCCGTCGACGCGCAGGTCATAGCGTCGGAGAATGTCTCGCACCGGGTCCTTCATCTCCGCGAAGACAAGGGTGATGCCGTGGCTACGGAGATAATCGTCCAGTTCGACGAGTTCGTCGACGGCGGTGGCGTCGATGTCGACGATGGGTTCGGCGGCGATGATCACGGTGTGGAGCTCTCGCCCCGCTGTTCTCGCCTCGCGGACTTTGCCTCGGACGTAGTCGTCGAACATGCCGCCGTTGGCGAAGAACAACGGGGCGTCGAATCGGATGATGAGCACACCGTCGATGCGTTCGGCCTCGGGATGGCGGGTCACATCGTGATAGCCGCGCAGTCCCGGAACCCGCCCCAACTCCGTCCGGTACGGTCGCCACGCGAGATTCACGAAGGCGATGAACGACAGGCCGATCGCAACCAGGATGCCTTGCAGGACACCGATCAGCGCGACACCGAGGAACGCGGCGATCGACAGCGCACCCTCGACCCAGTTTGCGCGGAACAGCGCCACCACGCCGGAGATGTCGATCAGTGAGACGGCCGCGGCGATCACGACGGCGGCCAGCGCTGCTGACGGAAGGTAGGCGGTGACTCCCGGTGCGACGAAGATGAAGACGACGATCAACAGCGCCCCGACGACAGCGGCCAGTTGCGACTTGGCCCCGGCCTGTTCGGCGACCGGGGTCCGGGATGACGACGCCGAGATGGCGAAGCCGCTCAGGAAGCCGGTGGCGATGTTCGCGGTGCCGATGGCCGCCATCTCCTGGCTGCCGTTGACCTGGTCGCCCGCGCGCGCGGCGAAGGTCCGGGACAGCACGCTGGTGTCCGCGAACGCGATCAGCGCGATGCCGACGGCCGGGCCGATCAGGCTGATGACGTCGTCGAGGGTGACGCCTTCCAGTGACGGTGAGGGAAAGCCGCGGGGCATGGCGCCGACGACCGGCAAGTCGTCGGACCAGCCGAAGACCGCAACCGCGATGATCGAGGCCACCACGGCCACCAGGACGCCCGGAATGGCTTTGCGCCAGAACTTGAGTGCGAAGATCAGGACCAGACACGACGCCCCGATGACCGTCGGCAGCAGCTCGGCCTCGCCGGACGTGACGCCCCGGACGATGTTGACGGCTTCCTGGAGGGCCGAATCGCCATCGACGCTGAAGCCCAACAGTTTCGGCAACTGGCTGAGCACCACGACCAGTGCGATCCCGTTGAGGTAGCCGATGCGGATCGGTTTGGACAGCAGGTCGGTCACGAAGCCGAGCCGGAGGAGGCCGCCGATCAGCAGCACCAGACCGACCTCGATGGCGAGTACGCCGGCCAAAGCGATGCGCTCGGCGTCGAATGCTGCGAGCGGAATGATCGACGCCGCGATGATCGGGGCGAGCGACGAGTCGGGGCCGAGGACCAAGATGTGGGACGGTCCGACGACGGCGTAGACGAGCAGCGGTATGACCGTTGCGTAGAGACCGGTGACCGGTGGCAACCCGGCGACTTCGGCGTACCCCATGCCGGCGGGAATGAGCAACGCCGTCAGGACGATCCCGGCGACGATGTCACCCTTCAGCCATGACCGCTCGTAGCTGCGGAGCACTCCCAGTCCGGGGAGCAATCGTGAGACCGTTTCCGGTTGCATCAGGCGATTATGAGCCCTGGCGGCGGTTTCGGCCTCTCTTTGCCCAGTAGTTGTCGTGCCGTTTGCGATCGTGTCAGGCGGTGACCACCCGCGGGGCGTGTCGCGAGTCCGTTGTCCGCGGCGGGATCACGGGCGACAGGGCCAGGGCGATGGTACCGGTGACCGTGAGGTGTGCGGGAGCTTCGGCGTGCAGGGTGCGACGATGCCGGGACAGGTCGACGACGGTGATGTCGACCATGGTCGCACCCGTCAGATGAGTCCCCGGGAAAGCGACATCGAGCAGCGCGGAATGGAGTGGAAGGGCGGCGTCGACATGGACGACGACGCGGTCGTGGGCGACGACCGCGGCGGTGATCCGGGTGACCAGCGTCGGGAACCACACCCCGGTTGGGCACAGGGATTGGCAGACGGGCTCGCCGTCGGCGTCGAGGTAGAACGCGATCTTGCGGTGCAGCGATTCGGCCCGGAGGGAGAGGCCGCCGGCGAGAACGTCTGGCCCGACGGTGCGTAACGACGTTCCCACGTCGCGGTGTCGAACGATCTGGTCACGGTGACGCCTTTCAGAGAGGGCAGTATGTCGAACAAGGTCACCGCATCAGATCTACTCCGCATCATGTTGCTGCGGAACGCATCCGGGCGCTAGGAGTTCGTCAATTCGACTGCTGCCCGTCGAAGATCTCGAGTGCGAAGTCGCGAGCCGCGTCGAGGGCTCCCGGCTCGACCCCCATCCCGGCGGTCACCAGCGCGCCCTCATGGAGGATGAACAGTCGCTGTGCCAGTGAGCGCGGGTCGGGCGCGCCGGCCTTCGTCGCGATCGAGGCGAAGAGGCCCTGGAGCTCGTGCTTCTGCCCGACGATGATCGAGAACGCGGGATGCCCGGGATCGCTGATCTCGGCGTGCGCGTTGATCATTGCGCAGCCCTTGTGGCCGCGGTCCGCCGACCAGTCCCGCGTGGCGTCGAAGATCGCGGCGAGTTGCGCGGTCGGTGACGCGTCGGCGGCGTCCAGGCGGGTGCGGAGGAACTCCTGCCAGGCGGCGTTGCGGGCGCGTAGATACTCGACGACCAGTTGCTCCTTGGAGCCGAAGCGATCGTAGAGGGTGCGTTTCGTGACGCCCGCGGCTGCCGCGATGGAGTCGACACCGACCGCGTGGATGCCGTGTTCGTAGAACAGTGCTGAGGCCGCGTCGAGGATGAGTCGGGCCTTGGGTGTCCACTCCACGGTCGAGAGTGTGGTCTCGGCAGTCACATGACAAAGACTACACCGATCGGTAAGGTCGTCGGCATGCGAACTTCACAGATCGGTATACCTGCGCGATGGGTGACAGTTGTCATATCGGGGGTGTTCGTCGTCTGTTGGTCGTCGGGTTTCATCGGCGCGAAGCTGGGCGCGGGTGAGGCGCCGGTGCTCACGGTCCTCATGTGGCGATTCCTGGTGGTCGCGGTCGTACTCGGGGCCGCGGTGTACTTCCGGTGGCGTCGGCGTGGCCTCGCGCCGATGTCCGGGCGAGCGGTCGGTTCCCAGGTCGTCATCGGTGCGCTCTCGCAAGCCGGCTACACGGTCACGGTGTACTGGGCGATCGCTCTCGGCGTCAGCACCGGGACGACCGCACTCATCGACGGTGTCCAACCGCTCGTCGTCGCCGCACTGGCAGGTCCGTTGCTCGGGGCGGTCACCCACCGACGACAGTGGTGGGGGCTGCTCGTCGGGGCGGCCGGGGTTGTACTGGTCACCTGGTCCGACGCGACGTCATCCGCGGACGCGCCGTGGTGGGCGTACCTCGTCCCGCTGCTCGGTATGGCCGCGCTCGTTGCCGCCACCTTCCTCGAACGACGCGTCGTCGACCCGCCGTCACCCATGATCATCCTGGCGATCCACTGCGGCGTCTCCGCGGTGATCTTCACCGCGGCAGGCCTTCTCGCTGGAGTGGCGGTGCCACCGACCGACAGCACTTTCTGGCTGGCGATCGCCTGGCTGTCGATCCTGTCGACGCTCGGCGGTTACGGGCTGTACTGGATACTTCTACGACGGTCCGGCGTCACCTCGGTGAACACGCTGATGTTCCTGATGCCGCCCGTCACCGCGGTGTGGGGCACCGCGATGTACGGCGAACCCTTCGGCTGGGCAACGGCTCTCGGGCTTGCCATGGCCGGTGGCGCCACCTGGGTCGTGAATCGGGCGGAGTCGTCGACCAAGGTGCGTGACCGGCGCCGGGCTGCTGAAGCTGTGGGGGCATTGTGATCCGCCTGGCGGACCCAATCGCCCCGACTCACCCGGTGGGATCTGCCCGGCCGTCGTCGGCGCGCCAGGTCACCGTGACGGGAACCTGGTCGTCCCACGGCTGTCGCGTGACCAGGTCGGCAACGCGTACGTATCCGCGTTCGAACTCGCCGATGGCCGGGTCGACGAGTCGGTATTCCTGCGTCTGACGGTGGATCGGCTGCGCGTCGAGCAGCACGATCCGGACCTCCCCGGGCTCGAAATGACAACGCCGCTGTAGGGATTCGATGAGCTGCTCGTTGGAGAGATGCCCGTCGCCGAAGTTCCATCCCATCGCCGTGCTGCAGATTCGTTCGCCGTCGGTCAGTACATACTCCGACTCCGCAACGCCGTTCTCATCCGGCCCGCTCGCTCCGCTCCCGGCGCCGGCCATCGCTCGGTGCGCCAACGTGAACAGGGCCCGACCGTGACTGTTGAACGAGCGGAACGCATATCCCATGTAGAGCGGTATCTGGGCCGCTTCGGGGCTGCCGTAGAACCGTTCGAGCTGCGCGGCCGGCATCGACGCGATGGCGACGATGCCCTGTTCGATCTTCGCCGACGCGGACGGCTTGATGCACCACAGGCCGGTGTCCCAATTGCCGGCGTAGTAGCGCATGCCGGGCAGGAACGAGACCTTGCGCGGCATCAGGTTCCCGATGATCACCGTGCCGGCAGAAACTGCGAACAGCAGTAGCGGCCAGGGTGATTGGAGGTCGGCGAGTCCGATGTCGGGGTGACCCACGAAGATCGCCAGGATGCCGAACATCATGAAGACGTTCCACTCAAGCGGGACGCCCATCGGGATCGACGACAGGATGCCGAAATGGAAGATCAGCATGATCGTCGCCGCCACCGCGGTCACCCACCCGCCGTGGGAGAAGAACAGGACGAGCGGCACGAGTCCTTCGACCGCAGTGGAGAAGTGCGCGATCCATCGTGATCGACGGCCCGGCCGCAGGTCGTCGGGAAAGCTCTCGAAGAACTTCCGTTTGATCTTCGGGGAACGCCAGATCGGGTTGTTGGACATCATCGTCGCGATGACGAACGGAAAGTGTTTGTTCAGCTTCGACGTCGCTGCCCCGAGCCAGATGCAGACGAAGACCAGCTTCGCGGCGATGATCATGTCGACCCCGCTGAAGAGGAACGCCACGGTGAACGCGCCGTAGACCTCACCGCGCGCCGCGAGGAAGACGGTCTTGTCACGCAGACCGATCGCCGCGAGCACACCCAGGACGGCCCAGATCTGCCAGCTGGGGAGGACGCCGACGGTCGTGTCCAGCTCCGGGATCGCGCCGCTACCCGGACTGAACAGCGCTATGACCAGCAAGGCGAGCAGGGCGCCATAGAGGATGACGTCGACCGGGTTACGGGAATCACCGGCAGTCAACGGGATCCGCGGCCATGGTGGCTGCCGGATCGTCTTCGGACGTAGCCAGTAGAGGATCGAACCCAGCGGCGGGAAGAACCGGTTGTTCAGCGGACCGAACCCGCATCCCAGACCGACGACCTCGAACAGCATCGTGTAGAGCACGACCTTCTGGAAGACGATCGGCTCGTTGTACCAGTCGGTGACGTCGAAGAAGCCGTCGATCCCGGGTGTGCTGATCACGACGACCCAGCCGACAAGGACGTAGAGGAGGATCTTGCCGACGTAGAACAGGTGCAGCGCCACCGGTGTCCCGAACCCGACCTCGGCCCAGTGCCGCGCCATCGGCTTGATCTTCTCCGCGCGCGTGCCCTGACTCCAGGTCGGGAAGTCGATCTCTGGCGTGGTCTGCTTCAGGAATCCCATCGACGAGAAGCTAACAAACCAAGTGCTTGCTTGGCGCCGATTCGGTGACCCTGTGGAGAAACGTGGATGACATCCGATGCGGTGCAGACGTCGGGTCCCGCCGCCGGCAGAATCGCCTAGCCTCGTCGTGTGGCAGCGTTCGATCAGTTATCGCCCGCGGAGTCGGGCCTGCTCGCGCATTTCGACGTCGCGACGATAGGCCGAGGTGCCGAATACGCACAGCAGGGGCGCGTGGCTCTCGAGGACTGGGACCCGTTGTTCATGTCGGCGACCGGGACCTGCGTCGGTTCGAGTGGCGACCTGTACTCACTCGAGATCGGGTTCGGTGACGACGCCCGCGGATACGCGGTCGACGTCGCTGAGTGCGACTGTCCGGTCGGTGCCAACTGCAAGCACGCGGTTGCTCTGGCGCTGGGGGTGATGCGTGCAGGACTCCTCGGTGCGTCGCCTCGAGGCGTGAGGCATGCGTCAGCGCCGTGGCGAACATTGCTGGGCGACCTCGTTGCCGGGGCCACCCCGAAAGAGCCGGGATCGGCTCCCATCGGACTGCTCGTCGAGCTCGACGATCCCGAGTGGATGAGCCTGAAGACGGTGACATTGCGCCTGGTGACCCCCGGTAAGAAGGGCAACTGGGTACGCACGGGGATCACGTGGAGCTCCATCGAGCCGGGACATGTGACCGAGTACTACAGGTCCACCACCGACCATCCGGCTGAGCACTTCGACCCCGTTCACCTGGCACGAGTCCGTGCCGTCCACCTCTGCGCCGGGGACAAACACCAGTACGGGACCTCCCAGGTTCACCGATTGGACCAGGCGTCCGCCGAGATCTGGACCGCTCTACGGGCGGCGGTCGACGATGGTGTCGTACTGGTGGCGCATAAGTCGACGGGCGCGAAAAAGGTCGAGTTGCTTCCACCCGCGTCGGCCGCGTTGACCGTCGATCGCGACGACGAGGGTCTCGTGGTGTCCGGCGGTGTCGACTTCCCGACCGTCGGGCCGTCTGCGGACGACGCTTTGATGCTGTTCGGCTCGGTACCTCACGGAGCGAGCCTGGTACGAGGCGGCACGATGTTCCTGGCGCCGCTCGTCGACGACGGGACGTCGAAAGCCCTCCGGGCACTGCTCGACGCCGGGACGATCGGGATTCCCGACACCGACATCGCGGAGTTCGCCGACGAGGTCCTCCCCGACCTCGCCGGTCGGATGTCGGTGACCGTGGCCGATGGCGCCGTGACCCGACCCGAGATCACCGGTCCCGACGCGGCAGTCACGCTTCGGGTCGCCGACGATGGCGGCGCGCACCTCGAGTGGGGTGTCGTCTACCGCGTGAACGGGAGCAGACGATTCTTCCCGTCCGGGCAGAGCTCTGGGTTCGGTGACGACGTGGCCGAACGTCGCCTGTGGAAGCAACTCCGTGGCCACCTCGAAGCTGCGGCTCGGGTGTGTGATCGATGGCAGATTCAGGTCGCCGGATTTCCGGGCAGCAAGTTCGCAGACGATCCGGAACTCGCCGAGATGAGTCGCGACGAGGCTCTCGCATCGGCATCGATTGCGCTCCTGACCCGCCGTTACCGTTACTCGCCCGTCGACACTGCGCGGTTCGTCACCGAGGTCGCCCCGGAGCTGCGGGCTGACGGGATCGAGGTGGAGATCGTCGGCGAGCTCCCCGACTACCGTGCCGCCGAGGTCGTCCCCGAGATCGGTTTCGGTGCCGAACGGTCCGATGACAACGACTGGCTCGGCCTGTCGATCACCGTCGAGGTCGACGGCGTCGCAGTGCCGCTGCACCAGGTGCTGACGGCGTTGTCGAACGGAGCGACACACATGCTGTTGCCCGACGGGGCCTATTTCGTGCTAGACACCCCGGAGCTGCAACGCCTGGCCGAACTGGTGGCCGAGGCCCGCGCACTGGGTGAACTCGACCGTGGGCGGGTCCGCCGGGATACGCACAACGCCACGTTGTGGGACGAGCTGCTCGAACTGGGGACGGTCGACGACGATCTTACGAAGTGGCGCGAGCAGTTGCGTCGTCTGGCCGCCGCGACACCGCCGGTGCCTTGTCCGGTGCCGACCGGGCTGCATGCGGACTTGCGTGACTATCAGAGGGCCGGCCTCGACTGGCTGAACTTCCTGTGGGAGAACAGAATCGGCGGAGTGCTGGCCGACGACATGGGGCTGGGCAAGACCCTCCAGTCCCTGGCATTGATCGCGAAGGTCATCGAGGAGGAACCGCAGGCTCGCTTTCTCGTTGTCGCACCGACCAGCGTGATCTCGAACTGGGCGGTCGAAGCGGAACGGTTCGTACCAGGTCTGAGGATTGCAACGGTGACCGAGACGAGCGGACGGGCGAAGATCGCGTTCGCCGATCGTATTGCGGGAGCGCAACTGGTCGTCACCTCGTACGCGCTGATGCGCATCGGGATCGACGAGTTCACATCGGCCAGTTGGTCGGCCGTGTTCTTCGACGAGGCACAGTTCGTCAAGAATCACGCGAGCAAAGCTCATCAGTGCGCTCGCCGTCTTGATGCCGAGGTCAAGATCGCGATCACCGGCACGCCGCTGGAGAACAACCTGATGGAACTGTGGTCGCTGATGGCGTTGACCGTGCCGGGTCTGTTCCCGTCGGCGAAGACCTTCACGTCGTACTTCCGCAAGCCGATCGAAAGTGGCACGGAGCCCGGGCGGTTGGCGTTGCTACGACGACGGATCCGTCCGATCATGCTGCGGCGCACTAAGCATCAGGTTGCCACAGACCTGCCCGCCAAGCAGGAACAGGTACTGTCGATCAGCCTGAACGCGAAGCACGACAAGCTGTATCAGACGCGCCTCACTCGGGAGCGGCAGAGCGTGCTCGGCCTGCTCGACGACTTCGACGGCAACCGGTTCCAGATCTTCCGATCGCTCACCATGCTCCGGCAACTGAGTCTGCACGCCGGGCTCGTCGACGAGAAGCACACCGACATCGACTCGGCCAAGATCGAGTTCCTCGTCGAGCAAATTCCCGAGCTCATCGCCGAAGGGCATTCCGCCCTGATCTTCAGCCAGTTCACCGGCTTCCTCCGATTGCTCGAACGCGCCCTCGACGATGCCGGAGTCGAATACAGCTACCTCGACGGATCGATGACCGCGCGTCGGCGAACCGCGGCGATCAAGCAGTTCACGAGCGGGGCGTCGAAGGTGTTCCTGATCAGTCTCAAGGCAGGCGGTTTCGGGCTGAACCTGACCGAGGCGGACTACTGCTTCGTGTGTGATCCGTGGTGGAATCCCGCGGCCGAGGCCCAGGCCGTGGACCGCGCCCATCGCATCGGTCAGACTCGTCCGGTCACGGTCTATCGCTTGGTGTCGGCGAACACGATCGAAGAGAAAGTGGTTGCGCTGCAACAACGTAAACGCGACCTCTTCAACGCCGTCGTCGATGACGGCGACATGTTCGGTGCGGCCATCGACGCCGACGACATCCGCGAGTTGCTCGGCGGCTCGCCGGCCGGGTCTGACCCGAAGTGACTCACGGGCCTCGGCGACAGATGGACTTCATCTCGACCCATGAACGTCGGTCGGAGTCCATCACCCGAGTGTGAGTCCATTGGTCCGGACCACAGTGATGAAGGACTCCGTTGCGCCTCGCTGAGCTGCGCAGGAACCGACCTCAGTCGTCGTGAACCGTGGTCTACTGGACAGATGATGTACGTCGTGATCGCCGTTTTCGTGGTGGTGATCGCGGCCGCGCTGGTGGTGCTCCTCGGAATGCTGATCGGGGCGTTCTCGGCGATGTTCACCGGCATGCGCGACGACCTCCGGCATCGAAGGTCAGCGGCGCGGTCGACGACGAAAGCGTCGTCGACCGCCGGTTCCGGTACGTCCTCGTCTGCTCCGCTGGCCGACCTCGCCGACACGATCCGACTTGCGCAGGCCAGACGCTGGGCGTCGTGCCAGGCCATCCGGCAGCAGTTGGGTGATGATGCCGGTGCGGCCGTCGACAGCGATGCCGAGGGTGCCGACTTCGTCGCCTCGGCCGCCGACATCTGGCATGGCCGGGCGACCGGAGACGTAGAAGGCGGCGGAACCGGGGTCTCGGCGCTGTCCCGTCGTCGTAGTCGCGACAGGGGCGAACTGGAGCGTTTCTCGTCTGATCCCGTCGGCCAGATCGCGTGGACGACCGCCGCGGTGGCGGACCGCATCAGTGGATTCCCCGCGTGGCAGCTCGACTTCTTCGACCGTCACGCCGTCCGCGTCGACCTCGAGGGGGAGGTCACCGCCATCTCGACTGTCGCTGTCGGGCTGCGCGACCAACTCGCACTTCTGGGTGCGGAGCCGACCGGTCACCTGGCCGCCGATCCACAGGTGGTGTCCACGTTCGTCGAGAAGTCGCTCCTGCTGTCCGGCCGGCTCGACGAGCTGGTGCGGCGCCTCGAGGCATTCGCGGGGTACGAGTCGATCGTCGCGCGCATTCAACACCGGCAGGAGAAGCAGGCGTGGCTCGACCGCGTGAGTGGAATCGACGACTTCGAGCATGCCGTCGCCACCGAATGGGACCGGGCCGAGGGTGATCGGGTGCGGCACCTGGCCGACGAGTCGGACGTGTTGGCATCGATCTATCTCGACGAGATCGCTCCCTTGGCGAAGTCGTTGACGCGGGACTGACTGAGTCCGAGTTCAGCTAGGCGCCCGCAAGATCTGGAACAGGACCTCACGGCGAACGACGAACCCCAGTTGCTCGTACAGCCGGATCGCGCCGACGTTGCGGGCGTCGGCGTGGAGGATCGGAACATCACCGCGACGTCGGATGCGGTGCGCGAGGTCGAGTACGAGCCGGGACGCGAGTCCGTGTCCGCGGTGGTCGGGATCGGTGCAGACGGCGCTGATCTCGGTGTAACCCGGAAGTCTCAGCCGTTCACCACCCATTGCGATGAGGCGGCCGTTGCGTCGGATTCCGACGTAGGCGCCCATCTCGATCGTGCGGGGGCGGAAGGGCCCTGGGCGAGTGCGTTCGACCAGGTCGGTCATCTCCGGCACATCTGCGGCGGTCAACGGCGCGGCCTCATCGTCAGGCCGGGCGTCGACGCCGGCGTCGATCATCTGCACACCGGGCAGGTCCATCGTCGTATCCCATCCCGCGGGCGGACGATTCGTGACCACCGGCAAGAACAGGGAACCACCCGGGCCGATGAGTTCGGCAGCGTCCGACCAGTCTCGAGCGTTCGGGGAGTCGGGGAGAGCCGCTATGGGGCAGACATCGGGGTGATACCGCAGAGCACCACCGCGGCGCTGAGCGAAGTGCGCATGTGGCCCGGTGAGGGCCGCGAGAGCCGGGTTGTCGAGTAGCGCGTGACCGGTCATCTCGTGTTCGGCTGGTCGTTCATCGGTGATGCGGTCGGTCACGGGGCGACCATACGACAGAAGGTCAACTACTCCCGAACAGCAGGGCGCCCAGCAGTGCCGCACCGATCACGGAACTGCCGATCACCGCGCTCCCGACTCCCAGCTCGGAGCTGCCGCTCTCATCGCTGCCTGCCCCGGCTGTTCCGGAGTCGTCTGCGATTCCCCCGTGCCGGGAACACGCACCCTGTCGGTTCTTCGCGTGGCTGTACGTTCCGTCCTTGCAACGAATCCCCGTGGGTGAGTTGTCCGGCCCTGGGACGCAGTTGCCGTCCGAATTCTCGTACCACCCGGATCCGCAGCTGTAGTCGACCTCGTGGATGGCTGGGTCCGCCCCTGCCGGTGCGTCCCCGATGGCCGCGCCGGTCAGCAATGAACCAATCGTCAGCGCCAGCACGGTGGCGAGTCCAGCAAGAAGTCGACGCTCGGTCATCGTTGGCATTCGGTGATCCTTGATGACTTCAACGACTGTTTGGCAATCTCCGACGCTTCTGGCACAGATCTTCGGTTGTTGGCGGGGCGTGTGCTTTGCTTACGACTGCTGTGTCGTCGGTCGGCGTCAGTTCAACACGATCTCCACCGGCACCGCGTTCGCGAGGGTGTGCCCGACCGGTGAGCTGGCCTGGACCTTGGCGTGCAGCTCATCGAGCCTCTCGCGCGGGGCGTCGGAATCGATGGTGACTCTCGCGGTGATCGATCCGAATCCGGCATGTCCCTCCGCCAGTCCGAGGAAGACGTGCAGGTCGACGTCGCCCTTCAGATCGATTCGCAGGTCCTTCAGTTCGATGCCCGCCACTGTGGCGTTCGCGGCGTAACCGACGGCCAGGCAATTACCCAACGCACCGAGGAGCTGTTCGACCGGGTTGGGTGCCGTGTCGCCGCCGCCGAGTGCGGCGGGCTCGTCGGACGGGACCGGCGAGAAGTCGCGTATCCGTGCCGCCGACGCGAACGAACCGTTCCACTGGACATGCGCGGCCCATGTCGTCTGGGCCTTGCCGGCGTCGTCCTGAATCGCTTCGACCAGTTGGCCGACGGCGGCGATGTCCACGTCGTTGAGGCGGGTGGCGGTCTCGGTCATGGTGCTCCTTCGACGGTCCTGTTGCCGACGAAGGTAGCGAGGAGCATCGAGAACGACGACGTTCTGCATCATGGTGAGCGGAACACTTGGATGTTGCGGCGCGGAGGAGCACCCTGCGCGATCGCGTGGTCCGGTTGAACGGTCAGCGTCGTCGCCCTCGACCGCCCGAGCACCGAACGAACACCCCTCCGTTGGTGGCGCGGGTGAGCCGGACGAGCTAGATTGTTCAGCATGCTGAACAAATCCGGGGTTCCGACCGCGCTCCGATGCCGGCCGCAGTCTGAGGGGCGAGGGTGACACCCGCGGAACAGGTCACGGTCCCCCTGGCGCTGTTCGACTTCGTACCGGTCGCGTTCGGCGCGCTCGGTGCACTCCTGGTCGCGCGTCGAACCGACTGGCTACCTGCATATGTCGGCGCTGGTTTGATCTTTGCCGGAGGTTTCGCCAAAGCGTCGTGGAAGTTCCTGGCCGCCACGGACATCGCCGACATCCCGCGGCTCGCCGATTCGCTCTTCCCGCTGATGGGTTGCGGGTTTCCGCTCCTCGCCGCCGCTGCCTGGGGTCTTCGCAGACTCACGCCGGCCCTACTGCTCGCCGGTCTCTCGGTCGTCGGAGTGGCGGTCCCATCTATTGCCGGCTGGTTTCTGATCGCCGTGATCATCGGCGCGACAGCACTTTACGTGGCCCTCGCGCGCGACGCGTGGAGCGTTCGGGATGTGCGCACGGTGGCGTTGCTCGCGGTGTGCCTGGCGGGGACCTACACGCTCGGACCACTGGCCGGTCAGGAACAGACTCTCTCGCTGCAATGGATCGAGCAGTCGATCAACGCCGTCAGTCAAGCAGCCTTCGCTGTGGCCGCTTGGCGATTGATGCGCACCGAGCGGTCGGCCCTACAGACGCCGAACCCAGCCTCGTCATTGGCGTCCACCGATTCTGACGTACCCAGTCGATAAGAGCTGCCTACCAGGTGATCTCGATCTCGAGCTCGGATTCGTCTTCGCCCCGCTCGATCTCGATCTTCAGCTGCACCTTCGCCGGGATGTCGACACGGACGGTCTTGTTGTTCTCCACGAAAGACACCTCGTTGTGACGCGCGATGGCGTCCGCGAGCTCGTGGATCCTCTTCGCCGCCTCTTCACGGGTCAGTTCGGTCTTGGTCTTGTGCTCGAACAGTTCGTCGCTCATCAGTCCATCTGAGCCGACCGGACATATTCGGTCAAGCGGCACGCGTGCCGGATGACACCGAGCTCGGAGACGGACACCTTCTCGTCACCCATTTGTCACCAGCCATTGGAAGTGCTGCGCCACCCTGGCGCCCATGACCCGACCTCATCGAGCAGACCGTCCCACGTCCCGACGCACGATTCTGCGAACTGCCGCTACGGGCGCGCTCCTCGTCCCGGTCGGGTCCGCGCTGGCGGCCTGCGGGTCGTCGAATCCTGGTTCGGCGACGCCGAGTCTGGTCAGGAACCGGCCGGTCCTCACCCACGGGGTGGCCACCGGCGAGGTGACCAGCGGAGGGGCGCTGGTGTGGGCGCGGTCGGACCGGCCGGCGACCATGATCGTCGAGACCGCATCGAGCGAGTCCTTCGGTGCTGCACGGAAATTTCGCGGACCGCAGGTGACACCCGCCGGCGACGGGACCGGCCGACTGCGGGTGGCCGGCCTGGAGCCCGGCCAGACCGTGCACTATCGCGTCACCTTCGAAGGTGAGGACGGCGCGCTCTCCGAACCGGCGACCGGAATCTTCACGACAGCTCCGGTACGAGACGGCGACATCAGGTTTCAGTGGTCCGGCGACGTGGTCGGGCAGGGGTGGGGCATCAACCCAGGTATGGGCGGGATGACCATCTTCGCCACCATGGCCGACCGTGATCCGCAGTTCTTCATCCACTCCGGTGACGCCATCTACGCCGACAACCCGGTCGAGGCGACTCAGGAACAGAACGACGGCAAGACCTATCGGAACATCACCAGTCCGGCGAAGGCGCAGGTGGCGCAGACCGTCGATCAGTTTCGTGGAAACTACGCGTACAACCTGACCGACGACCACTTCCGACGCTTCGTCGGATCAGTCCCGCAACTGGTGCAGTGGGACGACCACGAGGTCGTCAACAACTGGTTCCCCGGGGAGAGTCTCGAGGGGCAGGGCCGCGAGGGATACACCGAGATGAGCGTCGACGTGTTGGCGCGCAACGGACGTCAGGCCTGGCAGGAATGGCAACCCGTCGAGATCGGTGCCTCGGATCGTCTGTACCGCAGGGTGTCATACGGTCCGCTGCTCGACGTCTTCATCCTCGACATGCGCAGCCACAAGGACCCGAACCCCGATGCGTGGTCGGGGGACAACGTCGACGGCTTGCTCGGTCCGGAACAGACCCAGTGGCTCATCGACGGACTGCGGGGTTCGACGGCGACCTGGAAGATCGTCGCCAATGACCTGCCGCTGAGCATCGTCGTGGCGGACAAGAACACGACACCGCCGGACGGTCCGAAGGCGATGGAAGCGGTGGCCCAGGGTGATGCCGGCGATCCGCTTGGTCGTGAGATCGCGTTCTCCCGCATACTGTCTCAGACGAAGAACGTCCGGAACGTGGTGTTCCTGACCGCCGATGTCCACTACACCGCCGCGATCTCCTACGAGCCCGACCGCGCCGGCTTCAAGGATTTTGCGCCGTTCTGGGAGTTCGTCGCCGGACCGTTGCACGCCGGTGCGTTCCCGGAGAGCCCGTTGGACAGCACATTCGGTGCCGAATACGAATTCGTTCACGCGCCCACCGAGTCGAATGTGTCACCGGCCGAGGGGTTTCAACACTTCGGCGAGGTGACGATCGACGGCAGGACCAAGGTGCTGAGCGTGGATCTGGTCGACGCGTCGGGCAAGACCCTGTACCGAAAGGACCTCGAACCGGCGTCGTGACGACCCGTCGACAGTGTGCGGGATTCGTCCCGGAATCCGGTACCGTTCCCGCACTCTGCGGAAGCGCTCACTCGCTCAGCGGCCGCAGGAACTCTCCGGTCACCTCGACAGCGGGTGCGGACGACCCGCCTCCGACGACGAGCGTCGCGAACGCGAGGTCCCCGACGATGCCGGCGAACCAGCCGTGCGGGTTCTCGTTGTTGCCGTACTCCGCCGTGCCGGTCTTTCCGCCGAGACCGGGAATGTCGCGGAGGGCGGTGGCCGTCCCACGGATGACGGTGTCGCGCATCATGCTTCGGAGTGCACGAGTGACGTCGACCGGGATCTGTTGCGGTTCCACGTCTCCCGTCGTGTCCCTTCCGCGAACCAGGCCGGGGGTCACGGTCTCACCGCGCGCGAGGCTCGCCTCGGCCAGGGCGAGACCGAAGGGGCTGACGGTCACCGTACCCTGACCGATGCCGTTCTCGACCCGCAACGCAGGTGAAGCGGCGCGGGGCACCGACCCGGTGACGGTCGTCAGGCCCGGAACGGTGTAGTCCGCGCCGATGCCGAACCGTCGTGCCATGGCGGTGAGCGCGTCGTCGGGCAGCCTGTTCGCGAGGGCGCCCATCGTCGTGTTGCACGATCGCGCGAAAGCTGTTGGAAGTGACACGGTCCCGAGGTCGAAGTCGTCCTCGTTCGGGATCGTCCGACCTTCGATGGTGGTGCGGCCGGGACAGCGGACCTGTGACGTCGGTTGCACGGCTCCGGCGTCCAGTGCGGCTGCGGTCGTGATGGTCTTGAACGTCGAACCCGGAGGGTAGAGCCCGGACAGCGAGAACGATCCCGACCTGTCGGCGGCATCGTTCTGCGCGACGGCGACGATGCCTCCGGTCGACGGTTCGATGGCCACGACCATGGCAGGGCGTCGTTCGCCGTCGACGGCGAGTTGCGCTCGGGTCTGGACATCGCGATCGAGGGTCGTGCGTACCGGTGGCGTGACACCGGGTTGCGCCGAGTCGACGAGATGAGTGGGTGTGCCGTCGGCGCCGACGATCTGGACGGACCACCCCGCCGTGGCGTCGATGTGCTCGCGCCAGATCTCCTCGAGTCCCGACATCGCCGGCGAATGCAGGGCTCTGGTGGCGCTGAGCAGCGCGCCTTGCTCGCTGAGCGCGACACCCGGGATCGACTCCACCGAGCGCTGGACGCGCCGGAGATCGGACTCGCGGAGCCGGATCACCGTGTGGGTCTCGACGGGGCTCGACCGGCTGGACGAGTTGCCCGCGAAGGCCGCGCGGATACCGGCGGCGGTCATACCGGGTTCGACGGGTCGGAGGGCGCGGGCGAGCATCTCCGCCGAACCGAGTTGCGCGCGTTGCAACGTGACCAGGGTGACGGCCTGCCAGGTCATGAGCGGCCGATCGTTGGTGTCGAGGACCGGCGTCCGGTAGGCGCGATCGTCGCTGTACGAGAACGATTCTCCGGCACGGAGTTGCCGGTGCAGGACGGAGGGCTGCCACCGGATCTTCCAGTGGGAATCCGACTCGGCGAGAACGACAGAAGTCTGATACCCGACAATCCGATCGCGGATCTGCCAGCGATGGTCGAGTGTGCCGCTGACCTCCTTGTCGTCGACCAGGTCGGCCGCGACCGAGAGCTTGGGCGTGCGGCCCATGCCGTCGAACATGGCGGTGATCGCCGCGCCTGCCGCGGCCGGATCGTCGGTGAGCGCCGCGGCTCTGGTGGCATCGCCCTCCTGCAGCGCGGCCGCGAACGACCGCAGCGCATCCTCAGGTGAGTCCGAGGACAGGAAGCAACCCGACACCGTGCCGGCGATCACCGCACATGCACTCACCAGTGCCCACCATCGACGCATGTCTCGAGCCAACCCATCGGGACGCCGAGATGCCAAGTTTCGGCACGCGATCGGCCGATAGCAGATCGCTATCGCCGCTGTTCGCGGGCCGGTTTCGGGTCACTCGTCCGGTCTTCGGAGTTCGGTGACGATCACGCGGGTCACCTCTCCGATGGCGCGGTCGACCTCGGGTAGCGCCATCTCGGATCTCGCGCTCATCGTGAACACCGCGACCGCGATCGGCACTTCACCGGGGAACTCGATGACGCCGATCTCGTTGCGAACGGCGACCAGCGTGCCCGTCTTTCCCGCGACGCTCACCCGGCGGAACGGGAACCCCGAAGCGAGGCGCGAAGTGAAGACCTGTTTCCTCATCGTCTGGCGAATGAACTCGCACGACGCCGCGGACGCTGCGCGATCGGTCCAGATCGCGTCGAGCAGCGTCGTGCAGTCGCGCGGTGTCGCGGCACTGGAGTAGGCGGCGTCGTAGGCGCTGACCGAGGCGTCGAAGTCGGGATCGGCCAGGGCGGCGAACGCCTCGGCGACGGTGCTCGTGCCGGTCTCTCGCTGAAGACGTGCGTGCGATTCGGCGACACCACCGACGATGCGGGTGTGGGTGAGGCCTAGGTCGACCAGGTCGTCGCGGATCTGCGGTAGTCCGATGTGGGCGAGGATGACGTCGGCGGCGACGTTGTCGGAGACGGTCATCATCGAGGTGGCGAGGTCGCGCCAGGAAATGGTGACCGGGTCCGAGAACAGTGCGAGCCCGGTCGGGCCCTGCGCCCATCGGGTGGGATCGACGGTGATCGACGCCGTGAGATCGATGTCGCCGCGATCTGCCATGCGGCACAGGGAGACCAACACCGCGAGTTTGTAGACCGACGCGAGGACGACCGGGGTGTCGGCGTGTTGGCAGTACTCGACCGGCGTCGGACCGATCGTCCGAACATGCACGCACCCCGAACAGCCGGCGTCGGCGAAGGTCTCGTGGACAGCGCGATCGAGCTCGGTGCGGACCGACTCGGGGAGGGGTGCCGACGAGCTCACGTCGCCTTGCCGATTCGGTAGAGGGCCGCGGTGACGACCTCCGCCACCTCGCTGAGGCCGGGTTCGCGGTAGACGACGCGAAGGCGCAGCGCGGTGGCGTCCGGTCCGACGGACAGACAGCGGACGGCATCGACCGCGGCGAGGACATCGCGATCGACGGTCAGCGCGAAGGCGTGCCCGGCGGCGACCGCGGCCAGCACTTGGTCGGCGGAGGTCACCGGATCGAGCTGAGGGTCGAGGCCGGACTCTCGGAGCCGGTCGATCAGCTGGTCGTGCGCGGGCGGGTTGAACGACCTTGGTGTGTGGCAGAAGTGCAACCCCGCGAGTTGGCGCAGGCGCGGCCGATCGGCATCTGCTGTCGGATGCGAAGCGGGCACCACGATCGAACGCTTGAGGACGACGACCGGTCCGGTGGCCAACGACCCGGTGACGCAGGGCGCTTCGACGACCGCAAGGTCGAGTGACCCGGCCGACACCTGTTCGACAAGATTCACCGTCGAGGAGCTGACCGTGTCCTGTCCGGACGCGACCCCGGCGATGCGGCGTGCCAGCGTGGCCGTGATCGTCGGGCCGACCAGTGATGGGGTACCCCAACGCAATACCTCGGTACGCTCGTGGAGCCGACGGGCCTCGCCGACGAATCTCGAGGCGTCGTCGACGAGTAGACGTGCGCGCGGAAGCAGTTCGCTTCCGGCATCGGTGAGTTCGGCGCCGCGAGTGGTGCGTCGGATGAGCTGGAGTCCCAGCTGCTTCTCCAGGCGACGCAGACCCTGCGACACCGGCGGTTGTGTCATCTCCAAGCGCGCAGCGGCCTCGCCGAAGTGGCCCTCCTCGGCCACGGCGACGAAGAACCGTAGGTGCCTGATCAGATCCACGGGTTCCAGGATGGCATGGTCGACCCCGGGAACGGTTCAGCTGAGAAGTGGGCGAGTGTCACTCGTGGAACTCGCCTTTGGGTAACCGAGGGCGCGCAGTTGGCGGCCATTGTGTCGTAGTCGCGATTGTCCAAGTGGCCGGAGGAGTTGAGAAGTCCATCCATCTGCCGTGACCGAGGTACAGCGAGAACGCCTCTTCATCGGGAAAGTTGCCCATACGCAGGTAGAGCGTATGTCGCTCGGCGTCACCCCTGTACCAGCTGGCATCATTCGGATCGGCGACGAAGTGGATGACGGTGTTCATGGCCGACTCCAGGTTGGACACAACGGAGTGCCGGGTCACCATGTCGCTCTCAATCCTCGAGGTGGGCTGACACCACGATGTCCTGCACATGCGCCTGCACCGTCGGGTTGGCGGACGCGGTGGTGGCAGAACTCTGCAGCAGATACACCACGTTCGCTCGTTGATACAGGACGTTCTTGTTCACCAGATACCGCGACCGTCCCTCCGGGCCGACCCAGTGCCCGGCATGGATGGTTCCGCCTTCGGTGCGATCGCTGATCGGGTATCGGTCCGCCCGTTCCTCGATCCACCCGGGGAGGCTACGAGACTCCACGAAGGCGTGATCGAGCAGGTCATTCACGTCGACCGAAGAATCGACGATGAATCTCGTCAGGGCGATGGAGATCGTGTCACGACCGTCACGGTCCGCGTGAGCGGTGGCGACGTAGCGGTCGAGGAGGCCGCACCGTGCCGCTGCTGGGTCGCGTTGATACGCCGCGTGATCAACGTCCACCCGAACGATTCCGGCAACCGATCGGTGATCGGTCACTTTTGCCTGAGACACCGCCATTAGGCGTAGACGCTCACCGAGGGGGTCGAGATCAGACATTGGCGGCGCTCCTATTTTGATGGATCGCTCACAATATCCGTTGCCGCTCGGTCTTTTGCTGAGCGTTGACGGAGACGGGACATCGGCTAGAGAAGACCCGCAGGTCGGACGATGCGTTTGGACGACGTAGCGCGACCATAGTGCCTGACGCGGGGGCAGTATGCGTCGCATACCGGACCCAAATGCCCCAACTCGATATGTGACCGTGCACGATCCTGCACAACTCCGCAGTGGTCGACGTTGCGTTGACGGATCCGTTCCTGATCATCTGTCAGCGCAAGAACACCGCCGCCGAGTCGGCGAGGTCGAGCAGCGGTTGCGGAAAGATGCCGAGGGCCACGGTCGCGAGGGTGCACAGGGCGATACCGGTCGTCGTCAGCACACTGGGTTTGACCACGTGCGGGGCGCCGGAGGCGGGGACGTCGTCGAAGAACATGGCGACGATGATGCGGACGTAGACATAGGCGGCGATGGCGCTGCTGATGACGCCGATGACCACGAGGACGCCGCCGCCGGAACCGGCCGCGGCGGCGAAGACGTCGAATTTGGCGATGAAGCCACTGGTCAGCGGAATGCCCGCGAAGGAGAGCAGGTACACCGAGAACATGGCGCCCACCAGCGGGTAACGGCGCCCCAACCCCGACCACTGGGTGAGGTCGGTGGCCTCGCGGCCGGACAGGTGTGGGTTTCGCGGCAGCGGTGCCGTGCCGTGGATGGCGACTGCGCGGGCAGAGGGACCGGCGTCGGTGTCGGGCTCACGGATGACGGCGACGGTGGCGAAGGCGCCGAGAGTGGTGAACGCGTAGGCGGCGAGGTAGAACAGCGTGGCGCCGAGTCCGGCTTCGTCGAAGGCGATCAGGCCGAGCAGGATGAACCCGGCGTGCGCGATGGACGAGTACGCGAGCATCCGCTTGACGTCGTTCTGGGTCACCGCCATGACCGAGGCGATGACCATCGACGCGATGGCCACCGCCCACAACGCGGGTTCCCACTGCTCCCTCAGGCCCGGGAAGCCGACGTAGAAGACCCGGAGCAGCGCGCCGAAAGCGGCGACCTTGGTGGCGGCGGCCATGAATGCGGTGACCGGCGTCGGAGCGCCCTGATAGACATCCGGAATCCACGAATGGAACGGCACCGCACCCACTTTGAACAGCAGGCCGACGGCGAGCAGCGCCAGCCCGATGAGTGCCAGTGTCGTGTCACCGCCGCTGTCGGCGATCGCCGAGATCGACGCACCGATCGTCGAGAGGTTGAGTGAACCGGTGGCTCCGTAGACGAAGGCCGCTCCGAACAGGAAGAACGCAGACGAGAAGGCGCCCAGCAGAAAGTACTTCAGGGAGGCTTCCTGCGAGATGAGGCGCCGACGCCGGGCCAGTCCGCACAGCAGATACAGCGGGAGCGAGAACACCTCCAGCGCGATGAACATCGTGAGCAGGTCCCCACACGCCGGGAACAGCATCATCCCGCCCACCGCGAGCAAGGCCAGGGGAAAGACCTCGGTCGTCACCGCTCCGGCGCGGGTGGCCTCGAACTCGGCATCGGTGTTGGGTACCGAGGCACCCGAGGGGGTGAACATGTCGGCGTCCACCCCGCCACCGGCCGGGCCGCCACTCGTGATCGCGTCGTCCCCGCCGCCGACCCCGGCGAGCCTTCGCATCGTCACCGGTGCGACCACTCGCTCGAGTCGGCGCTCGGCCATGAGCCCGACGGCGATGACCGCGATGATCAGCAGCAGCCCTTGTAGATACAGCGCCGGTCGATCGATCACGACCGCACCCGACATCGCGAACTCGCCGTTCGCGCCATCGTGTGTCTGCGCGACCGCCACCGCGATCAGGGCACCCAACCCGACGACCAACCCGCCGAGCGCGAGCGAGAGTTGCAGGGGATACCGCAGACGACGCGGCGCGAACGCCTCGACGAGCACCCCGACGACCCCGACGCCGAACACGATGAGCATCGGTGCGAGAGATGCGTATTCGACGCTGGGGGTGTCGATGGCGGCCAGCGTCATCGGACCGTCGACGAGGGTGGTCGATGTCATCAGTTGCCCTCCGGATCAGACTCGGCGACGGCTGGTTCGGGCGCCTCGACGCCGACAGTGGTGAGCGTGGCCTGTACCGCCGGATCGATCAGGTCGATCATCGGCTCCGGATACACCCCCAGCGCGATGAGCAGGGCGAGCAGCGGAGCGACGACCACGAGTTCGCGACCCGCCAGGTCCCGCATCGACGACAAGCGGTCGCCCGCCGGCTTCGTCGGTCCGCCCATCATGCGCTGATACGTCCACAGGATGTAGATCGCCGACAAAACGAGTGCCGAGCAGGCGATCACCGCGGCAACCGGGTAGCGGGTGAAGGTGCCGATGAGGACCAGGAACTCGCTGATGAACGGGGCCAGCCCCGGGAGCGAGAGGGTGGCGAGCCCGGCGACGAGAAAGGTGCCGGCGAGGACGGGCGCGACCTTCTGCACGCCGCCGTAGTCGGCGATCAGGGTGCTCCCACGGCGTGACACGAGGAAGCCGGCGATGAGGAACAGTGCGGCGGTGGAGATCCCGTGGTTGACCATGTAGAGGGTCGACCCGGTCTGGCCCTGGTCGGTCATCGCGAAGATGCCGAGGATGATGAAGCCGAAGTGCGAGATGGACGTGTAGGCGATGAGCCGCATCACGTCGGTCTGGCCGATTGCCAGAACCGCGCCGTAGACGATGCTGACGACCGCGAGTCCGCAGACGAGGGGCGCGAAGTACTGGGACGCGTCCGGGAACAGTTGCATGCAGAATCGCAGCATCGCGAAGGTCCCGACCTTGTCGATCACGGCCATCATCAGCACCGCCGAGGCGGGCGTGGCGGCGACGGCGGCGTCGGGCAACCACGAATGCAACGGCCACAGCGGCGCTTTCACCGCGAAGGCGAACAGGAAGCCGAGGAACAGGAGTTTGGCCAACCCGGTCGAGTCGTCGATCTGTCCGCTCGCGACAGCTGCGGCGATGTCCGGCAGCGCGAACGTCCCGCCACCGTCTGGGCCCACCCCGTCCTGGGCGGTCACCACGTAGAGTCCGATCACCGCAGCCAGCAGAAGGAGTCCGCCGAAGAGGTTGTACAGCAGGAACTTCACCGCGGCTGCCGATCGGTTGGGTCCGGTGCCGAACCCGCCGATCAGGAAGTACATCGGGATGAGCATCGCCTCGAAGAAGATGTAGAACAGCAGCACGTCGAGCGCGACGAAACTCATCAGCACCATCGCCTCGGTGGCGAGGAACAGCGCCAGGTAGATGTGCGGGCCCTTCTGCGCGCGGCCACCCGAATTGTCCAGCGAGCCGGCCGACTCGGCATCGCGCCAGCCGGCCACGAGCAGCAGGGGCAGGAGTGCCGCGGTCAGGAGCACCAGGACGAGTCCGATGCCGTCGAGCCCCAGCGCGTAACGCGTGCCCAGCGCCGGTATCCAGCTGACGTCTTCGACGAACTGGTAGCGCTCGCCACCGGGATCGAAACCGGCCGCGAGACCGATCGAGAGGACAAGGACAGCCACGGACACCACGAGCGCGAACCATCTCGCCGCGGTCGCCCGGTGCGCCGGGACCGCGAGGACAAGGGCCGCGCCGACGGCGGGCGCAACCCAGAGGATGGTCAACCAGGGGATGCTCACAGGACGTTCACCGCCATCACCAGGGCCACGATCACGGTGGTACCCGCGAACATCGACAAGGCATACGACCGGACATAACCGTTCTGCCACCCGCGTATTCGACGCGACGCGCCGGTCACCGCATCACCGACACCACTGGTGAGCGCGTCGACGCCGTCGGACTCGACCGCGACGAGGCCGGCGGTGACCCGCTGACCCGGCCGCATCAGCAGCTCCTCGTTGACGGCGTCGCCGTACAGATCGCGGCGAGCGGCGACGGTGAGCACCGATACGTCCTCGGGCGCGGTCACCGGCACCGGTCGAGTCGCGTACTGACGGTAGGCGACAGCCACGCCGACGGCGACCACGAGCAGGATGATCGCCGTCATGGCCCACACCGGGAGGAGATGGTGCTCGGTGTGTTCTCCGACAACGGGTTCGAGCCACGTCTCCAGCGACCCGCCGATGGCCAGGAGGCCGCCCGAGGCAACGGAGCCGAGCGCGATCAGGATCATCGGGCCGGTCATGACACGCGGCGACTCGTGCGGGTGAGGTGCCGGCGCGTGCGTGCCGTCGTGCCAACGCTTCTCGCCGAAGAAGGTGAGCAACATGACCCGGGTCATGTAGAACGCGGTGATCCCGGCGCCGAGAAGTGCTGCGCCACCGAGGATCAGACCTTTCGCTCCACCCGCTCCGAACGCGGCCTCGATGATGTGATCCTTCGAGTAGAAGCCCGCGAACGGCGGCACACCGATGATCGCGAGATACCCGACGCCGAAGGTGACGAACGTGATCGGCATGAGGGCGCGCAGTCCGCCGTAGCGACGCATGTCGGTCTCGTCGTTCATCCCGTGCATCACCGAACCCGCACCGAGGAACAACCCCGCCTTGAAGAACCCGTGGGTGAGGAGGTGCATGATGGCGAACGCGTAACCCGCCGGACCGAGCCCGGCGGCCAGCACCATGTACCCGATCTGGCTCATCGTCGACGCGGCGAGCGCCTTCTTGATGTCGTCCTTCGCGCAACCGATGACGGCACCGAACAACAGGGTGACCGCGCCGACGACCACGACCCCGACCTGGGCGGCGGGGGCGAGGTCGAAGATCGGGCCCGAGCGCACGATGAGGTAGACGCCGGCGGTCACCATGGTCGCGGCGTGGATCAGCGCCGACACCGGCGTCGGGCCCTCCATCGCGTCGCCCAGCCACGACTGCAGCGGCACCTGCGCCGACTTGCCGCATGCGGCGAGAAGCAGCACGAAACCCAGTGCGGTGAGTGTCGTCTCGCCTGCCTGGGAAGCACCGTCGAACACCGCGGTGAAGGCCACTGAGCCAAAGGCGGCGAACATGATCATCAGGGCGACAGCGAGTCCGATGTCGCCGACCCGGTTG
Organism: Gordonia sp. SMJS1; assembly: GCF_029866425.1. Taxonomy (NCBI): domain Bacteria; kingdom Bacillati; phylum Actinomycetota; class Actinomycetes; order Mycobacteriales; family Gordoniaceae; genus Gordonia; species Gordonia sp. SMJS1. The sequence continues at coordinate 425,205 of NZ_CP123381.1, forward strand.
ACGACGAATGCCTTCTTGGCCGCGGTGGCCGCCGACGGCTTGTGCTGCCAGAAACCGATCAGCAGGTACGACGCGAGTCCGACGCCTTCCCAGCCGAGGTAGAGACCCAGGTAGTTGTCGGCCAGGACCAGGACGAGCATGGCCGCGAGAAACAGGTTGAGGTAGGCGAAGAATCGGCGACGATCTGGATCGTGCTGCATGTAGCCGATCGAATAGACGTGGATGAGCGAGCCGACGCCGGTGATCAGCAGGACGAAGCACATCGACAGCTGGTCGAGGAGAAACCCGAAGTCGACCTGGAGCTCGCCCACCGGTACCCAACTGAACAGGACGTCCGACACGACGCGGTCGTCAGCAGATCGGGACACCATGCCGGTGAACATGATCAGCGCCACCGCGAACGACGCGATCGCGAGGCCCGTCCCGAGCAGATGCCCCCACCGGTCCGTGGCGCGACCACCGAGAAGGAGGATCGCCGCACCCAGGAGCGGCAGAGCCGGGATCAGCCAGAGCAATGACGCAGTGAGTTCGGCGTTCACCAATCCTCCTCTACCTCTTCAGCAGATCCGCGTCGTCGACCGACGCCGAGCGGCGTGATCGGAAGATGGTCATGATGATCGCCAGCCCGACCACCACTTCCGCCGCGGCGACGACCATGGTGAAGAACGCGATGACCTGGCCGTCGAACGACTGGTTCATCCGGGCGAAGGTGACGAAGGCGAGGTTGGCCGCATTGAGCATGAGCTCGACGCACATGAACACGACGATCGCGTTGCGTCGCAGCAGTACTCCGGCCGCGCCGATGGTGAACAGCAGCGCTGCGAGGTAGAGGTAGTTCTCCGGGTTCACCGGTCGGTCCCCGGGTCGTCGGCCGGGCGGGTGCGGAGTGTCCGCGCGGCCAGGATGGCGTTGACCGACAGGTCCGACGGCGACCCGTCGGGCAGACGGGCCGGCACGTCGACCGCGTTGTGTCGCGCGTAGACCCCGGGTGTCGGCAGCGGGGTCAGGTTGACCCCACTGCGGAACCGCGCCTGCGACAGTTCTTTCTGGGTGAGTCGTGGGCCGAAACGCTCCCGGTGCGCGAGCACCATGGCGCCGAGCGTGGCGGCGATGAGGAGGGCTCCGGTGAGCTCGAACGCCCACAGGTAGCGGACGAAGATCAGCTCGGCGATGGCCTCCACACCGGCGTCGCTCTGCGCGGCCACCACGTCGGGGTTGGTGGCACCGGTGACGACACCGACGGTGGCGCTGCCGATCCCGGCGATCAACAGGATCCCGAAGCCGACACCGAGCAACACCGCGGACAGTCGCTGGCCGCGCAGGGTCTCCCGCAGTGAGTCCGACGAGTCGACGCCGATCAGCATGATGACGAACAGGAACAGCATCATCACCGCACCGGTGTACACGACCACCTGCACCACGCCCAGGAACAGCGCCCCCTGCGCGACGTAGAAGACGGCCAGCACGATCATCGTGGTGGCCAGGAAGATCGCCGAGTAGACGGCCTTGGTGGCGAAGACGACACCCAGCGCACCGGCAACCGCGACGGCCCCGAGAACCCAGAACTGGATCGCCTCACCGGTGGAGGTTCGCACCACCTCGTCGGCGAGCCACAGGGTGCCACCGGAAGTCATGACCGCGGCTCGCGTCTGGTCGGGACAGTCGGATCGGGCAGGGCGACCCGCCCGTCGGACGTCACCTCGCCCCGGTAGTAGTTCTCCTCGGTGGAGCCCGGCGCCATCGCGTGCGGCGGCGCGTCGACGCCGGGCTGCAGCGGGGCCAGCAGACGGTCCTTCTCGTAGATGAGGTCGGCGCGATTGTCATCGGCGAGTTCGTAGTCGTTGGTCATCGTGAGCGCGCGCGTGGGGCACGCCTCGATGCAGAGCCCGCAACCGATGCACCGCAGATAGTTGATCTGGTAGACGCGCCCGTACCGTTCGCCGGGCGAGTAGCGCTCGTCGGGTGTGTTGTCGGCGCCCTCCACATAGATGGCGTCAGCCGGGCACGCCCACGCGCACAGCTCGCACCCGATGCACTTCTCGAGACCGTCGGGGTGCCGATTCAGTTGATGGCGACCGTGATAGCGCGCTGCGGTCGGCCGTTTCTGCTCGGGGTACTGCTCCGTGATCGTGGGTTGGAACATGCCGCCGAAGGTGACGCGCAATCCGCTCACCGGTTTCAGGAAGTCAGGCATCGGTGGTCTCCCTCACGGTGCTGGGCATCGGCGGCACGGGGAATCCGCCGGCCATCGGGTCGAACTCGTCGGGTGCGGCGGACGGGTCTGCGGAGTCCTGCGTCGGGTCCGGGATGTCGGGGACCCGCATCAACCGCCACACCGCGTAGGCGATGAGCCCGGTGACGACGAGTCCGGCGCCGGCGGAGACCAGCGCGCGGGTGAGGTCGGCGTCCTCGCCGGCGAAGGCGGCGCGGATGATCGCGACGACCATCACCCAGGTGAGGGAGATGGGGATCAGGACCTTCCAACCCAGATTCATGAACTGGTCGTACCGCAAGCGCGGCAGACTGGTTCGCAGCCAGATGAACACGAACAGGAACGCCCACACCTTGAGCGTGAACCAGAGAACGGGCCACCAACCGGAATTCGCCCAGTCGAACGTGCTCAGCGGCCACGGCGCCTGCCAACCGCCGAGGAACAGAGTGGTGGCGAGCGCGGAGACGGTGACCATGTTGATGTACTCGGCGAGCATGAACATGGCGAACTTCAACGACGAGTACTCGGTGTGAAACCCGCCGACCAGCTCACCCTCGGCCTCGGGCAGATCGAAAGGCGCCCGGTTGGTCTCGCCGACCATCGAGATGGCGTAGATGACGAACGAGGGCAACAGCAGCAACACGTACCAGTGGTGTTCCTGGGCGGCAACGATTCCCGACGTCGACATGGTCGCGGCGTCGAGGAACACCGCGGCGAAGGTGAGTCCCATCGCAATCTCGTACGAGATGACCTGTGCCGTCGAGCGGAGTCCGCCGAGCAGCGGATAGGTCGAGCCCGACGACCAGCCGGCCAGCACGATCCCGTAGACACCCACCGACGTGACCGCCAGGACATACAGCACCCCGACGGGGAGATCGGTGAGCTGCAACGGAGTCTGGTGACCGAAGACCGACACCATCGGCCCGAACGGGATGACCGCGAAGGCCATCACCGCCGGGACGACCGCGATGATCGGTGCCAGCAGATAGATCACCTTGTCGACGCCGGTGGGGATGATCCCCTCCTTGAGTGCGAGTTTCACGCCGTCGGCAAGGCTCTGCAAGATTCCCTTGGGGCCGACCCGATTCGGCCCGAGGCGGGTCTGCATGCGTGCCATGATCTTTCGCTCGAGCAGGATGGCGATGAGCGGATTGAGCACAAGGAACACGAACACGGCCAGCGCCTTGGCGACGACGAGCCAGATCGGGTCCTGGCCGAAGTCGTCGAGGGTCGGGAAGTCGGTGGCGAGGTTCACGCGGCACCCCCTGCGGCGTCGGTGGCGTCGACCGGGGCCGGCGCGAGGGCCACGAGGTCACCCTCCTGCGCGCGAAGCGTGGCGTGGACGTGCGAGCCGGGAGAGAACAGCGGGAGCCAGACGACTCGATCCGGCATGTCGGTGATCTCCACCGGCAGAACGATGGCGCCGTCGGCGGTGCTGACGCGCAGGAGGTCGCCCGACCCGACACCGGCTTCGGCGGCGGTCGACGGCGCGAGCCGGGCCACCGGCGGGCGGGCGGTGCCGGCGAGGTGCGGTTCCCCGTCTTGCATCCGGCCGTCGTCGAGCAGCGTGTGCCACCCCGCCAGCACCGCCTGGCCGGCAGCCGGGTCGGGCTGGGGCCTGTCAGCGGCGTCGATGGGGGCCCGCCGGCCGGACCATGCGCCGATGCGTCGCAGGTCGATGTGGATGGTCGGGACGTCGGCGCACCGCAGGTCGACACCCATCTGCCGGGCGATCGCGTCAAGGATGCGGTGGTCGGACAGGTGGCCCGAGTCCGTCAGGGCGGTGGTGAAGCTCCGCGGGCGGCCCTCCCAGTCGACGAACGTGCCCTCCTTCTCCGCGACGGCAGCCACCGGGAAGACCACGTTCGCGCAGCGTGTGGCGGCGCTGCGGCGTTGCTCGAGGCTGACGACGAACGGTGCGGCGGTCAGCGCCTCGGTCGCCGCGACGGGGTCGGGGAGGTCGTCGACGTCGACGCCGCCGATCACCAGCGAGAGCCCGTGATAGCGCGCGGCGTCGATGATCCCGGCGGTGTCGCGTCCGGGCCGCGGGGCGAGATCGGTGCCCCAGATCTCCGACACCGCCGTACGGGCGTCCTCGTCGTCGAGTGGCCGGCCGCCGGGTAGCAGGCCCGGCAAGGCGCCCGCTTCGAGCGCGCCTCGTTCGCCGGCGCGGCGCGGAATCCAGGCCAGCCGGGCGCCGGTGCGGTCGGCCAGTGCCGCGACTGCGGCCAACGCGCCGGGCCGGGTGGCCAGCCGTTCACCGACGAGGATGACCGAGCCGGCGGGCCGCAGGTGCGCGGTCACCTCCTCCGATTGCAGCACCTGTGCCTCGCTGCCGGGAACGGACCGGAAGACCGCGGCGTCGAGTTTGGTGGCGCCGCGGCTCGCGAACGGGGCGACCGTCGCGACGCGCTGCCCGGCGGTGCGTACTGCCCGCCGGAGACGGAGGAAGACGATCGGGGACTCTTCCTCGGGTTCGAAACCGGCGAGCAGCACCGCGGGTGCGGCGGACAGGTCGTCGTAGGTGGTCGCGAGTCCGTGACCGGCGATGCGCGCGGCGAGGAAGGCGGCCTCCTCGGTGCTGTGGCTTCGGGCGCGGAAGTCGATGTCGTTGGTGTGCAACACGGTTCGCGCGAAGCGGGAGTACGCGTAGGCGTCCTCCACGGTCAACCGGCCACCCGTGAGTACACCGACGTTGCCCGGTGAACGGGTCAATCCCTCGGCCGCCGCGCGCACGGCGTCGGCCCACGACACCTCACGGAGATCGCCGTGCCGGTCCCGGACGAGCGGGGCGGTGATCCGGTCGGGCGACGACGTGTAGGCGAACGCCCATCGCCCCTTGTCGCAGTTCCACTCCGAGTTGACCTCGGGATCGTCACCGGCCAGCCGGCGCAGCACCTTTCCACGGCGGTGATCGGTGCGCTGGGCGCATCCACTCGCACAGTGTTCGCACACGCTCGGCGTCGACACCAGGTCGAACGGCCGGGCGCGGAACCGGTACTGCGCCCCCGTCAGCGCACCGACGGGGCAGATCTGCACGGTGTTGCCGGAGAAGTAGGAGTCGAACGGTTCGTCGGCGTAGATGCTGACCTGTTGTAGCGCACCGCGATCCGCGAGCTCGATGAGCGGATCACCCGCGACCTGTGTGGAGAACCGGGTGCAGCGGGCACACAACACACATCGCTCCCGGTCGAGCAGGACCTCCGACGACAACGGGACCGGCTTGGTGAAGGTCCGCTTGACGCCGTCGAACCGCGACTCGGAACGGCCGGCGACATCGCCTGGTTCTGCAGCGGGCACTCACCGCCCTTGTCGCATACCGGGCAGTCCAGCGGGTGGTTGATCAGGAGGAGTTCCATCACCCCGCGTTGCGCTCCCGCCGCGATCTCCGAGCTGAGCTGCGTCCGCACCACCATCCCCTCGGTGGCCACCGTCGTGCATGATGCGAGCGGTTTGCGCTGCCCCTCGACCTCGACGAGACACTGCCGGCAGGCACCGACCGGTTCGAGGAGCGGATGGTCGCAGAAGCGCGGGATCATGATGCCGATCTGTTCGGCCGCGCGGATCACCAACGTGCCCTTGGGTACCCGGACGGCGCGACCGTCGATGGTGATGCCGACCAGGTTGTCGGTCGCGGCCGCCGGGTCGCTCCCGTGGGTGAGTGTCATCGGACGCCTCCTGCCCAGACGGTCGAGCGTGAATGGTCGAACGGGCACCCGTGGTCGAGGTGGGCGAGGTACTCGTCGCGGAAGTACTTCAGCGACGACACGATCGGGCTGCCCGCTCCGTCCCCGAGCGCGCAGAACGACTTCCCGACGATGCTGTTGGTGACATCGGCGAGGGTGTCGAGGTCCGCGGCGGTTCCGCCCTCGTGCTCCAGCCGGTGCAGCAGTTGCACCAGCCAGTACGTGCCCTCGCGGCACGGGGTGCATTTGCCGCAGGACTCGTGTTCGTAGAACTCCGTCCACCGCAGGACCGCGCCGACGACACAGGTCGTCTCGTCGAAGATCTGCAGGGCCTTGGTGCCCAGCATCGAACCGGCCGCGCCGACGCCCTCGTAGTCGAGCGGGACGTCGAGGTGCTCCGGCGTCAGGAGTGGTGTCGACGACCCGCCCGGTGTCCAGAACTTCAGCTCGTGCCCGGCGCGCACCCCGCCCGCCCGGTCGAGTAGTTGCCGTAACGAAACCCCAAGTGGCGCTTCGTATTGTCCGGGACGCGTCACATGACCCGACAGCGAGTAGAGGGTGAACCCGGGTGACTTCTCGGTGCCCATGGACCGGAACCAGTCGACGCCGTTGCGGATGATCGCCGGGACGCTCGCGATCGACTCCACGTTGTTCACGACCGTCGGACTCGCGTACAGTCCGGCAACCGCCGGGAAGGGCGGGCGCAGACGCGGTTGTCCCCGCCGGCCCTCGAGCGAATCGAGCAGGGCGGTTTCCTCGCCGCAGATGTAGGCGCCCGCGCCGGCGTGGACGACCAGTTCGAGATCGAAGCCGGATCCCAGGATGTCCGTGCCGAGGTAGCCTGCGGCGTAGGCCTCGTCGACGGCGGTGCGCAGTCGACGGAGAACCGAGGCGACTTCACCGCGCACGTAGATGAACGCGTGGTGCGCGCGGATGGCATACGCCGCGATGATCACGCCTTCGACGAGGGTGTGCGGCGACGCGAGCATCAGCGGCATGTCCTTGCACGTGCCCGGCTCGGATTCGTCGGCGTTGACCACGAGATAGTGCGGGACAGACGGGTCGGTCTGCGTGGAATCCTGCTGGGGAATGAACGACCACTTCATCCCGACCGGGAAGCCCGCGCCGCCTCGGCCACGGAGACCGGAGGCCTTGACCGTCTCGATGATGTCGTCGGGGGGAGTGGTCAGTGCGGTCGCCAACGCTCGATAACCGTTGTGGCGCAGATAGTTGTCCAGGGTCCAGGATTGCGGTTCGTCCCAGTGGCGGGAGAGGATCGGCGTTTCCGGGGGTTCGGGTTCGGGGGTGGGTTGTGGTGGTTGCGAGGTGGCTTCGACTCGGCGCCTCGCTGCGCTCGGTGCCGGCTCAACCAGCGGAGGGGAGGGCTCAGCCAGCGGCGGGGTGGGCTGAACCAGCGGAGGGGCGCTCGGTGCCGGCTCAACCAGCGGAGGACGGGCCCCGGCGAGGTCGCGTTCGGTCTCGCGGAACGATCGCACGGGGCCGGTACCGCGAGCCGGGGTGACCTCGACACCGGCGCGAAGGTCCTCGATGAGCTCGATGGTCGACTCCGGGGTCTGGTCGTCGAAGAACTCCCAGTTGACCATCACCACCGGCGCGAAGTCGCAGGCCGCATTGCATTCGACGTGTTCGACGGTGATGCGGTGGTCGGCCGTCGTGTCCCCGGGTTCCACGCCCAGGTGCTCGCAGACCGAACGGAGGATCTCGTCGCCACCCAGGGTCGCGCACAGAGTGTTCGTGCAGACCCCGACGAGGTACTCGCCGGTGGGTGTGCGCCGGTACATGGAGTAGAAGGTGGCGACCGAGGCCACCTGTGCGGGGGTCAGATCCAGCTGTGCGGCACAGAATTCGATGCCGGCACGTGTGAGTCGGCCGTCGTGGGACTGCACCAGGTGCAGCAGCGGCAGCAGCGCCGACCGCGCCTGCGGATAGCGCGCGATGATCGGGAGCGCTTCTGCGGTCAGCTGTTCGATGACCTCGTCGGGATAGTCGGCCGGGCCGTCGAAGCTGATCGGTGGGACGGGTGCGCCGTGCGCCGGCGCCGACCCCTCCGGCTGGGGTGCGGTGCTCAGGTCCACGAACACGGGATCGGTCATCGGTCCACGCCTCCCATCACGGGGTCGATGCTGGCCACCGCCGTGATGACGTCGGCCACCATCCCCCCTTCGCACATCGCCGCGACGGCCTGCAGATTCGTGAACGACGGGTCGCGGAAGTGGACGCGGTACGGCCGGGTGCCGCCGTCGCTGACCATGTGCACGCCGAGCTCGCCCCGCGGTGATTCGACGGCGACGTAGCACTGGCCGGCCGGGACGCGCATCCCCTCGGTGACGAGTTTGAAGTGGTGGATGAGGGCTTCCATGGAGGTGCCCATGATCCGGGCGATGTGCTCGGGCGAGTTGCCCAGTCCGTCCGGTCCGAGCGCGAGGTCGGCCGGCCAGGCGAGCTTGCGGTCGGCGACCATCACCGGCCCCGGCCGGAGCCGTTCCAGGCACTGCTCCACGATGCGGATCGACTCGCGCATCTCGCGCACGCGGATCAGGTAGCGGCCGTAGGAGTCGCAGGTGTCCTCGGTGATGACGTCGAACTCGTAGTTCTCGTAGCCGCAGTACGGCTCGGCGCGGCGCAGGTCGTGGGGGTAACCGGTGGACCGCAGCACCGGACCGGTGATCCCGAGTGCCATGCAACCGGTGAGGTCGAGATAACCGACGCCCTGGGTCCGCGCCTTCCAGATGTAGTTGTCGTTCAGCAGGTCTCCGAGTTCGTCCAGGCGGCCGGGGAGCTGTCGGATGACCTCGGCGACCCGGTCGATGCCATCCTCCGGCAGGTCCTGTGCGACACCTCCGGGGCGGATGTAGGCGTGGTTCATCCGCAGGCCGGTGATGAGTTCGAAGAGGTCGAGAATCATCTCCCGCTCGCGGAAACCGAGGAACATCGCCGTCACGGCACCGAGTTCCATTCCGCCGGTGGCCAGCGCGACGAGATGGCTGGAGATGCGGTTGAGCTCCATCAGCATCACCCGGATGACGGTGGCGCGTTCCGGGATGTCGTCGGTGATACCGAGGAGCTTCTCCACGCCGAGGCAGTAGGCGGTCTCGTTGAAGAACGGTGACAAGTAGTCCATCCGGGTGACGAACGTGACGCCCTGCGTCCAGTTGCGGTACTCGAGGTTTTTCTCGATCCCGGTGTGCAGGTAGCCGATTCCGCAGCGGGCCTCGGTGACGGTCTCGCCTTCGATCTCGAGGATCAGGCGCAGGACGCCGTGCGTCGACGGGTGTTGCGGACCCATGTTGACGACGATGCGTTCGTCTCCCGGTTGCTGCTCGGCGCGGGTACGGACGTCGGACACGATCGAGTCCCAGTCCTGTCCCGACACGGTGTAGGTGTGCGTATGGGTGTCGGTCATCAGTTGTACGACCTCCTCCGGTCCGGCGGGTCGACGCGGGTTCCCTTGTATTCCACCGGGACTCCGCCGAGCGGGTAGTCCTTGCGCTGGGGGTGGCCCTCCCAGTCGTCGGGCATCTCGATCCGGGTCAGTGAGCGATGGCCGTCGAAGACGATGCCGAAGAAGTCGTAGGTCTCGCGTTCGTGCCAGTCATTGGTGGGGTAGATGTCGCAGATGCTCGGGATGTGCGGGTCGGCATCGGGCGCCGCGACCTCGAGACGGACGCGACGCCCGTGGGTCAGGGAGGCGAGCGGATAGATGGCATGGAGTTCGCGGCCCGGGTCGCCGGGATAGTGGACCCCGCTCACGCCGAGGCAGAGTTCGAATCGCAACGCGGGCGCGTTGCGCAGAGTCAGTGCGACGGCGGGAAGGTGCTGTCGTACAACGTGGATGGTCATCTCGCCCCGGAAGACCACGACCTTCTCGATCGCGTCGTCGTAGCCGTCGCCCATCTCGTGGAGCAGACAGTCGGCGATCTCGTCGAAATACCCGCCGTAGGGTCGGGACGTACTGGGCGGCAGCGTGACCGGCCGGACCAGGCCGCCGTACCCCGACGTGTCGCCGGTTCCGGGCGGACCGAACAACCCGTGTCGGACGCCGATCTGCTCCGCGTCGTGCGGAGGGGGTGCCGGGTTCTCGGGGTCCTGATGGCCTGCGGGCGTGGTCATCGGAGCAACCCCTTCAGCTCGATCGTCGGGGTGGCCTGGAGGGCGGCACGTTCGGCCGCCCAGATGGCCTCCTCGCGATTGACACCGAGCGGCATCTCCTGGATCTTCTCGTGCAGCTTCAGGATGGCGTGCAGCAACATCTCCGGGCGTGGCGGACAGCCCGGCAGGTAGATGTCGACAGGGACCACGTGATCGACGCCCTGGACGATCGCGTAGTTGTTGAACATCCCGCCCGACGACGCGCAGACCCCCATGGCAAGAACCCATTTGGGCTCCGGCATCTGGTCGTAGATCTGCCGGAGGACGGGGGCCATCTTCTGGCTGACGCGGCCGGCGACGATCATGAGATCGGCCTGTCGCGGCGACGCCCGGAACGCCTCCATGCCGAACCGGGCGAGGTCGTACCGTCCCGAGGTGGTGGCCATCATCTCGATGGCGCAGCAGGCCAGCCCGAAAGTCGCCGGCCAGAGCGAGCCCTTGCGCATGAACCCGGCCAGATCCTCGACGGTACTCAGCAGGAATCCGCTGGGGAGTCGTTCCTCGAGTCCCATGGGTGACCTCCTTGCCGTATCGGATCGGTGAAAAGTGCTCAGTCCCAACTCAGTCCGCCACGGCGCCACTCGTAGGCGTACGCGACGGAGACGTTGACGATGAAAAGGAGCATGGCCATGAGGCCGAACCACCCGAGTGAGTCGAAGGCGACCGCCCACGGGTAGAGGAACACGATCTCGATGTCGAAGATGATGAAGAGCATCGCGGTGAGGTAGTACTTGACCGGTACGCGCTGGATCGAGCCGGTGGCCACCGTGCCGCCGGCGGTGCGTCGCGTCGGGTAGAGCAGACTCTGTTCGACCGGCTCGATGCCGCACTCGTAGGGCTCGAGTTTGGCGCGGTTGTACCGTTTCGGACCGATCGCGATGCCGATGAAGACGCTGAAAACGGCAAACGCCACGCCGATTGCCCCGAGGACCATGATCGGGACGTAGGCGTTCAAAGCGCGGACCCCTCCTCGCTTGTGGCGACCGGAAGGCATCTGTTCGGTGCGGGCCGGCCCGGGTGTTCGTCCTATCCGTGCCGTCGGCCGATCTGGTCCGGCAGTACGAATGTGAGCTGCAACACAAGCCTAGTGTGAGTGTGTGGCGCGAGTCACTGTTTTCTAGAGTTCGGCGTTTCCGATCATGCCGACGAACGCACGCGGAAGAGTGATCGGATCGACGGGCAGGACGGCCACGGCGTCCGCGCGGGACCAGTCCGCGAGCCACCGGTCGTCGGCACGCCCGAGCAGGACGAGCACGGGTGGACAGGGATCGAGTTCGTCTTTCATCTGCTTGGCCAGGCCCATGCCACCGGCCGGGGTGGCTTCCCCGTCGGCGATCACGGCGTCGACGACACCGGCGTCGAGCTGCGCGAACACCATTGGGGCGGTGGCGACCTCGATGTAGCTGACCGGTGGGATGTCCGGGTCGGGCCGGGTTCCGATCGCGCCGATGACCTGCGCGCGGGTCTGCGCGTCGTCGGAATAGACCAGCACCCGCAGGGCCCGCGCAGACTGGGAGTCGGTCACGGTTGGCATGCTACAACCCGGCACCCTCGCCGAGCCCTGGAACATGCGCGCGTCTGCACATCGGCGTCACGAGCGTGCGCCGCGCTCAGTGCTCGGTGGAGAACCCCGTGCGACGCCGGTGCACCTCGAGCGCGAACGTGACGAGCTGATCGATCAGGTCCGGGTAGGGCACGCCGGTCGCCTCCCACAGCTTGGGGTACATCGATCCCGGGGTGAACCCCGGGATGGTGTTGACCTCGTTGAGCAGCCAGCCACGGCCGGACTCCTCGTAGAAGAAGTCGACGCGGGCCATGCCGGTGCAGCGCATCGCGGTGAACGTCCTCGCCGCGAGCTCGCGGACCTCGGCGGCCGCCGCGTCGGACACCGCAGCGGGGATGACCAGCTGGGCGGCGCCGGTGACGTACTTGTCCTCGTAGTCGTAGAACTCGCTCCCGGGTTTGATCTCGCCCGGCACCGAGGTCTCGGGCGCCGTGTCACCGAGAACGGCGACCTCGATCTCGCGCCCGGTGACGGCCTCCTCGATGATGACCACGTTGTCGTATCGGAGCGCGAGATTCACCGCCGCGTCGAGTTCGGCCTCGTCGTGCGCCTTGGTGATGCCCACCGACGAGCCGAGGTTCGCCGGCTTGACGAACACCGGGAGCCCCAGCGCGTCGATCGCGCGGGCGGTGATCGTCTCCGGGTCGTCGACACCGTCGCGGAACTCGACCCAGCGGCACTGCGGGATGCCTGCCTGCTCGGCGACGATCTTGGCCATCGCCTTGTCCATGCATACCGCGGACGACAACACACCCGCGCCCACATACGGCAGCTTGAACAGCTCGAGCATCCCCTGGATGGTGCCGTCCTCACCGTGCGGTCCATGGAGAAGGGGAAGGACGACCGTGATGGCCTCGTCCGCGTGACCACGCAGTTCGGTCAGCGGGTCGACGGCGGTTCCGGCGACCTCGAGGGTGTCGGGGAGTGGCGTGCCGTCGGCGATGGCGGCGATCGCCTTGTCGTTGCGCAACCACGTGCCGTCCTTGGCGATGCCGATGGGGACCAGGTCGTATTTGGCCCGGTCGGCCGCGGCCAGGACATGAGCCGCTGTGACCCGCGACACATCGTGCTCGGCGGAGACGCCACCGTAGAGAACCACCAGACGCAACAGCCGAGAAGACATGCCTGTCACGATACGGCCCCGTGCAATCGGGTTCTCGGCGTGTGCTGGGGACTCGGCTAGCGTGAGACCGTGCATTTCAGAGCAAGCGAGGTCGCGGAGGCCGTGGGCGGGGAGCTGCTGGGCCCCGACGTGCAGATCGACGGGGCGAGCATCGACTCGCGGAGTGTTCGGCCGGGCCAGCTGTTCGTGCCGATCGTCGCCGAGCGCGACGGCCACGATTTCATCGAGTCCGCACTCGACGGCGGGGCCACCGCCTACCTCTCCTCGAGGGTCGACCCGGTCGGCGGGACCGCCATCCGCGTCGCCGACACCGCGCTCGCCCTCGCCGACCTCGGTCGAGCGGTCCGCGCCCGGGTCCCCGATCGCGTGGTGGGCATCACCGGCTCGGTAGGCAAGACCTCGACCAAGGATCTGCTCGCGGGTGTGCTGCGCACCACCTACCGCACCGCGGCGAGCGAGAAGTCGTTCAACAACGAGCTCGGGCTGCCGATCACCCTCGCCGCGGCCGCCGACGACGTGGAGGCGGTGGTCCTCGAGATGGGCGCCCGCGGCGTCGGGCACATCGACCTGCTGTGTTCCATCGCGAAACCGACGGTCGGCGTGATCACCCGCGTCGAGGGCGTGCACCTGGAGCTGTTCGGTGACATCGAGTCCGTCGCGCGCGCGAAGGGTGAACTGGTGGAATCGCTCCCGGCCGACGGGATCGCGGTGCTCAATGCCGACCATCGGTACGTCGCGGCGATGGCGGATCGCACCTCGGCGCGTGTCCTGCGCTACGGGCTGTCGCCGGACGCCGATGTGTACGCGTCCGACATCGTCCTGGACGACGAGTTGCGCGCGACGTTCCGGCTGCACACACCGTGGGGTTCGACGGAGGTCCGACTGGGCGCCCGCGGCGAGCACCAGGTCCCCAACGCGCTGGCGGCGGCGGCTGCCGCCGGCGGGCTAGGGGTGCCGGTCGAGTCGATGGCGGACGGGTTCCTCGCCGCCGAATTGTCCGGTCTACGAATGGAACTCGCCACCTCGTCGCGAGGCGTCACGGTCCTCAACGATGCCTACAACGCCAACCCGACGTCGATGTCGGCTGCGCTGCGGTCGCTGGCGACACTCCCCGCGTCGCGTCGGGTGGCGGTTCTCGGCACCATGGCCGAACTCGGCGCCGACTCGCCAGACCAGCACCGTGCGATCGCACTGGAGGCCAGGGATCTGGGCATCGAGGTCATCGCGGTCGCCGAGGCCGACTACGGTGACACCGCTCGGCACGTTTCCGACGTCGACGGCGTGTCGGCCGAACTCGGCGACCTCGACGACGGGACCGCAGTGCTGGTCAAGGGGAGTCGGGTCGCCGCCCTCGAGCGCGTGGCGCAGGCGCTGCTGGACTGAGGGGGGTTTCGACAAGCTCAACCGGCGGGGGAGAGCTCAACCGGCGGGGGAGAGCTCAACCGGCGGGCATCAGTGGTGGAAGTGTGACCCGTCGCCCTCGCGTGGCATCGGGCTCTCCAGGCGGTTGAGGAAGTCGACCTCGGTCCGGATGTCGGCGATGAGTGCACGGGCGAGGTCGTGACTCAGCCCGGCGCGCACGACGATTCGCTGCACGGTCAGGTCGGCGAGGTCGTCGGCCATCGGGTATGCGGGAACGAGCCAGCCCTTCATGCGCAGGCGGTCGGACAGGTCGTAGAGGTTCCAGTTCTCGCTGTGCCCGGCCTTCAGTTTCCAGGCGAAGACCGGGATCGTGTCGCCCTTGCTGACCAATTCGAGGCCGTCGATCTGGGCGATCTGTCCGGAAAGCCATTGCGCCACATCGAGAGAACCCTGCTGGACCTGGGTGAAGCCGTCGCGGCCGAGCCGCAGGAACACGTAGTACTGCAGCAGGACCTGTGCGCCGGGACGGGAGAAGTTGAGTGCCAGGGTCGGCATGTCGCCGCCGAGGTAGGAGCAGTGGAACACCATGCTCTCGGGCAGTGCGTCGGTGTCGCGCCACACGATCCAGCCGACACCTGGATAGACCAGTCCGTACTTGTGGCCCGAGGTGTTGATCGAGACGACACGGTCGACACGGAAGTCCCATTCGAGGTCCGGCTGACAGAAGGGGGCGATCATCGCACCCGACGCGCCGTCGATGTGGATCTTCACGTCGAGTCCGGTGTCGGCCTGGATCTCGTCGAGCTTGGCCGCGATCGCGGTGACCGGCTCGTACATGCCGGTGTAGGTCTGTCCCATGATGGCGACGACCCCGATCGTGTTCTCGTCCACGTACTTCTCGAGCTCGTGACCGTCGAGGACGAGGTGGTCGGGGCTGATCGGTACCCATTTGGGCTCGACCTCGAAGTAGTTGCAGAACTTCTCCCAGCACACCTGGACCGCCGTCGACAGCACGATGTTGGGATTCTCGGTCGACTTGCCCTCGGCGCGGCGCCGGGTCTGCCAGTGCCGTTTGAGCGCGAGCCCACCGAGCATGCAGGCCTCCGACGAGCCGATCGTCGAGGTACCGATCGCGTTGTCGACGTCCGGGTTGTGCCACAGGTCGGCGAGGATGCGCCAGCACCGGTCCTCGATCGCGGCCGTCTGCGGGTACTCGTCCTTGTCGATCATGTTCTTGTCGAAGGTCTCCGAGTACAACTTCTTGGCCTCGTCGTCCATCCACGTCGACACGAAGGTCGCGAGGTTCAGGCGGGCGTTCCCGTCGAGCATCGCCTCGTCGTGCACGATCTGATAGGCGGTGTCGGGCAACAACATCGAGTCACCCAGTGCGAACTTGGGGAGGTCGGTGGCCTCGCCGTCGCGGTTGAAGACGGTGCGCAGGGTCATCGCATCGCCTATGTTGGTGGTGGCGCGGGCGCCACCGCTCTTGTTGTGGACGCCCGGGTCGGTGGTCATGGACACCGAACCTATCCGACCCGGACGACCGGCGGGTGGCGATCTTTCACCCTCGTCCCGCGTTTGCGTGGATCACCTCCCGCAGGTAGACGGCCAGGCCGGGGGCCTGCGCGTCGTAGTGCTCGGTGAACCGCGGGTCCGCGACGTACATGTCGGCGAGGCAGACCTGCATGTCGTGATCACAGTCGTAGAAGCGCCCGATCTGTGCGCGGTGCTCTTCGGCGAGCGAGTTCGCCTCGGCGGTGCCAGGAGTCACCCCGCGACGCATCGCGTCCGCGAGCCGCCGTTCCAGGTCGTCGGTCTCCTTTTTGATGCGCTGCCAGTCCTCCTTGGAGAACTGTTCGGTCCGCTTCTGGCTCTGCTTCCACGCGTCGGTGTTCCCCCAGCGTTCCTCGGCCTCGGCGGCGTACTCCTCGCCTGGCCATTGGTCGCCGAAGATCTCGGCCTGCTCGGCCGCCGACAGGGCAATGCCTTCCTTCTTGGCGTTCATCATCTCCTCCAGTGCTGCGACCATCCGGAGCAAGCGATCGATCCGGCCGGTCAGCAGCTCGCGCTGCGTCTCGAGGTGACCCATGGGGTCCACATCCGGATCGTCGAGCAGGGTCGCTATCTGCTCGAGGGAGAAGCCCAGCTCACGGTAGGTGAGTACCTGGTGGAGACGTTCGACGTCGGTGTCGTCGTAGACGCGATACCCGGCTGGTGTCCGACCGGACGGCACCACCAGGCCGATCTGGTCGTAGTGATGCAGCGTGCGGATGCTGACGCCGACCATGCCGGCGACGACACCGACGGTCAGCTCCCGGGTGTCCACCTTGGAAGTGTGCTTTTCCTCGCTCACATCGACAACCCTGCTGCCTGACGTCGCGTGAGGGTCAAGTGTGCGGAGCGACCGGTGCCGTCGGCGTCACAGAAACTTGACATGTGTATCAGATTGGAAACTGGGGTACGTGTGCACCGATCTCGGGCCGTCGGCCCGGTACTGTTGGTATCACCTGCAACACCAGTAACACGCGTACCACGATCTGGAGTCACCGCATGTCCGTGCCGTATGGCCGCAGCCCCCGCCGAGGCCTCGGCATCCGAACCCTGCTGACGGCGGCGGCCACCATCCTCGCTCTCCTCGCCGGACTCGTCACGGCCGGCGGGGCCCAGGCAGCGGACGGATACGCATACGTGAATCTCGGTGACAGCTACAGCGCAGGCGCATCGGTGTTCCCCCAGGCGACGAGCGCGGCGACCTTCTGCTCGAACTCGGCGATCAACTACTCCAGCCTCGTTGCCAAACGACGCGGGACCGAGGTCGTCGATGTCAGTTGCGCGGGCGCGACGACCGAAGACCTCACCAAGTCGCAGTATCGGTGGCAGGGACCGCAGATCAGCGCGATCGGACCGGCCACCCGCTTGATCACCCTCACGATCGGCGCGAACAACAACGGACTGTTCAGCAATTCGACCTCGGCCTGCCAGCGGGCGTGGATGGCCGCGCCGTTGTCAGCGACCCCATGTCGCGACGAGTTCGGTACCTCGTTGGTCGACGAGATCAAATCCTCGACCTACCCCGACCTCGTGAACGCCCTGCGCCTCGTCGGCCGCGAAGCGCCGCGCGCACGCGTCGTCCTCGTCGGATATCCGCAGATCTTCCCGGCCACGGGTTCGGCGCTCTGCTCGGCGTCGTTGCTCACCACGCCCGGGGACACCGCGTACCTGCATCGTGTCTTCAAAGCCCTCAACGCCGCCATGCGCCGCGCCGCCGCAGCCACCCGCGTGACCTTCGTCGACATGACCAAGGTCTCCGCGGGCCACGACGCCTGCGCGGGCGAACGGCGATGGGTCGAGCCGACGCTCGGTGCGGTCAGCTTCCCCGCGATGCACGCCAACGCGCGCGGCCAGAAGGCGATGGCCGACCAGGTCGTGGCCGCGCTGCGGTGAGGGACCGCTGTGCGGGCTGCTCGCCGTGTAGAGGCACTGCTCACTGGTCGGTAGGGGGGTACTCATGGGACTCATTCGGTCGTACACCAGGCTCAGCGACGATGAACTGCGCGAAATCAACATGATGGGTTCGGCCCGGGACACCGCCGACTTCGTCAGCAGCCTCCGTCAAGCCGACCCGACCATCTCCACCGACATCGACAAGGCGTATCAGGCACTCGAGCTGATGTTCGACCGATCGGCGATGCCGGTGAACCCGGTCCGAGGGCAAGGAATGGTGCCCGGCAACATCGACTTCGGCGAAGGTATCCCGAACTACATGAGTCCCGAGTACGTGGTGGCCACCCGGGACATCCTCGCGCACATCACCTTCGACACGTTGCTCGATGACACCACCGCGACAGAACTCGCTCGCCAGGAGGTGTGGCCGATGATGCGCCATTGGGACGATGGGGCTGTCGAGTACTTGCGAGAAAAGTACGCGATCATGGCTGGTTTCGTCAGCCTGGCCGCCGATCTCGACAACCACCTGGTGCTGGAGCTTGTGTAGACAGACGTGCCCGCCGTGGGTCGGTTCGAAGCCGGCTCGAACAGTTTGGCTCGGCTGCCCGACTGACGCCCCATAGAAAGAACTACGGCGCGAAACCGATGACCGCGGTGCCCTTCTGGCAGGCCGCAAGGACGCCTTCGAGCTGAGACGGCGCGCAGGTCCAGCCGGCCACCGACTGCTGCTGGCCGGTGGTGATCTTCGGTCCGTACTGGGTGGCGATGGACCGCGCCGAATCGCAGGACACGTCACCGGCGAGGATCATGACTCGCAACGCGCCGTCGGGGCCCGGGATGGTGCCGCAAGTGGTGTCTGAATCGTCGGACGCGGTCGCACTCGACGTCGTCGTCGACACCGGCTTGCGACCGGGGACCACCGGCGGCGAGGTGGCGGGCTGTTCGGCGGACGGTGATCCCGACTCCGCGGCAACGGCCTGAGAGGTCGACGACGCGGTGGTCACGTCCTGTTCCGCGCCGCAGGCCACGAGCATCGACATCGCCGCCGCGAGTACGAGGGTCGCCGCCGCGACCCTGATCGGTCGGCGAGAGCGGCTCGTGGAGGGACCGGTGGGACGAGATCTGCGCGACATGGTTCACCACGGTAGCGAATGCGGTCTCGTCGACCGCACCGGTGGCCGGTGTCGGTCGGCGGTTTGGGATGGCGCGCCCGACCTGCGAAGATGCTGGACGTGAGCAGTACCGGAACCGAAGTCGCCGACCCCACCTACGCCGTCGGCACCACCCTCGCCGGCACCCGTGGGCGCACGGGGACGATCACCACACCGCATGGTCAAATCCACACCCCCGCGTTCATCCCCGTCGGTACCAAGGCGACCGTGAAGACGGTCCTCCCGGAATCGGTCTCCGCCCTCGGCGCCCAGGCCGTGCTCGCCAACGCCTACCACCTGTATCTGCAGCCGGGGCCGGAGATCATCGACGCGGCCGGCGGGCTCGGCGCGTTCATGAACTGGCGGGGGCCCACGTACACCGACAGCGGCGGCTTCCAGGTGATGTCGCTGGGTGCGGGGTTCAAGAAGGTCATCTCGATGGAGGCCACCGGCACCCCCGACGACGACGTCACCGCCAACGGCAAAGAACGGCTCTCGCGGGTCGACGACGACGGGGTGACCTTCAAGTCGCACCTCGACGGTTCGGCGCATCGTTTCACGCCGGAGGTGTCGATGCAGATCCAACACCAGCTGGGCGCCGACATCATCTTTGCCTTCGACGAGCTGACCACCCTGATGAACACTCGCGAATACCAGGTGAATTCGCTCGAGCGCACCCGGTTGTGGGCGATTCGCTGTCTCGCCGAACACAATCGGCTGAGCGTCGAACGCGCACACCGGCCGCAGCAGTCGCTCTGGGGTGTCATCCAGGGCGCCCAGTACGAGGATCTGCGGCGCAAGGCCGCTCGCGACCTCGTCGCCTTGAGCGAGGCGGACCGCGCGGCCGGCGGAAAGGGCTTCGGCGGCTACGGCATCGGCGGAGCACTCGAGAAGGACAACCTCGGCACCATCGTCGGCTGGGTCAACGACGAACTCCCGGAGGACTCCCCGAAACACCTCTTGGGGATCAGTGAACCCGACGACATCTTCACCGCCATCGAGAACGGCGTCGACACCTTCGACTGCGTATCGCCGACCCGGGTCGCCCGCAACGGTGCGATCTACTCACTCGACGGCCGGTACAACGTCACGAATGCCAAGTATCGCAGTGACTTCCGGCCGCTCGACCCCGAGGTCGAGAACTACACCTCGCAGTACAGCCGGGCCTACCTGCATCATCTGTTCAAGGCGAAGGAAGGCCTCGGCCCCACGCTGGCGACGCTGCACAACGTGTCCTTCATCGTCACGCTCGTCGACCGGGCCCGCCAGGCCATCGAGAACGGCACATACACCGAGTACCGCGACGAGTTCCTCCGGCGTTACTACGGAGGTCCCCGGTAGGCGTGACCATTGCTCAGAACGGTGGCGGGTTGGCGTCGTTCCAGCGCTTCTCGGCGCGTTGGTGGCGTCGGAAGTCGTTGTCGCGCTGGGTGTTGAGTCTGTCTCGGGCGGGGTGATCGGGTGACCGTCTGGGGAAGAGCTTGTTGAACAGGTCGCGTCCGCTGAAGGCGTTGCCGACGAACATGTGCCCGGTGGGTGTGGTGAACCAGGCGGTCTGGAGTTCGTCTTGGTGGTCCTGCCAGCTGGTGAAGGTCTTGATGCGGTGATGGAACCGGCACAGCGGTTTGAGGTTGCGCGCATCGGTCGGGCCACCGCGACGCGGGTCGGCGTGGTCGAAGGGTTCGGTGTGGTCGAGATCGATCTGCCAGACCGGGGCGTTGCAGCCGGGGAAGGTGCAGCACAGTTCGCCGGCGCGCACCAGCGCCTGCAGCTTCTTCGAGGGGGTGTATCGCGTTGTCGAACTGTCCGCGTCGGGAGGCGGTGAACCGTCGGGTGCGTCGGGTGCGGGATGGATGTAGGTGCGGCGGGCTTCGGCGAGGAGTGTTCGGGCGGTGTCGGCGTCGATGATGCCGTGGCGGTCGAGGAAGGCGGGGTCGTCGTCGAGGCCGATCAGGGTCGACAGGTTCACCACGATGTGGAAAGTCGCGCGCGGCGCGGGTGAGTCCGACGCCGAGGCGGCCGGCGCGGCCGGGTCATCGACAACGACGTCGGCTGACGGGTCGACGTCGTTGTCCGCATCCACCATCTCAGCAGCTGATGTAGGCGGCTCGGCGGTATCCACTGTCGCTGCGTCGAGGTCTGGTGCTGTGTCGGGTTCGGTTGCGGTGATGACACAGTCGTCGCAGAGGCAGGTGATGGCGGCTTCACCCCGGGCGAGCGCTTTCAGAGCGTCGACTCGGCGGTTGGCCAACTTTCGAGGGTCACCGGCGTGGACCGCGGTGGCCATCGCCGTCAGGCGGGCGTCGAACTCGGCGGCATCAGCATTGGGCAGCGTGCCGGAGATCCGGGACTGCCCGGGTGTGAAGCGATCGGGGCTCACCGTCACCTTGCGATCACCCTTGACGCGTTCCTTGCGTCGACGGACCGCGTCGGGCGCCCACTTGGCGACGATGGAATCGACCATGGCGGTGAACCGCGCCGTCGACATCGGTGCGCGGGCGAAGATCGCCTCGGCCAGATGGGCGTCCACGGTCTGCATCTCTTCGTCGTCGGTGATGAGATCGGTGCGCTTGAGCGCGATGAGGAAGCGGCGCTTGTCGATTCGACCACACGCGAGTGCGTGTCCGGTAAAGGAGAGTCGGTAGCGCAGTGCGTCGCCGGCCTCGATGAGATCTTTCGCCTCGGCCGGCGTCACCGTGAGGGTGGCACCGACTTCGGCGATGGCCTGCTCGAGCCCGTTCGGCCCGAACTGCTCGTAGGGGTTCTCGCCCGCGGCCACTCGCGCGGACAGGTGCTCGAAGGCTTCGATGGAGTCGAGTTCGCCGTTGTGCGTCTCGGCGCGGCGCTGCGCGTAATCCATCTCGCGTTCGTCGTGAATGAGGCTGGCAACGACCATCATTCGATGCGCGGACGCTGCTGCCAAGCCCGCGCAGTGATTCAGGACCTCGACGAGTTCAGAAGCGGAGAGTTCGTGGTCGGGACGAAAGCGCGGCTCGACCGACTCCTGCGATGGGTCCACCGATGTGAATCCGGCCCCCGCCCCCGATGACATACCTCCACGATACTCGAACATACGTGCGAGTCAAGGGTGGTCTCTGGATTTCTCGGGGTGGTCTGGCAATCGAATCACGCCGCACCGACAGGAGTTACGCGTCGCCTCGGTGGCCTCGACGGACGCGGCGTCCTCGCTTCGCTCGGTCGACGCTGCTCGACCAGCGGGACACTGCGGCGCTGCTCGACCAGCGGGGCACTTCGACGCGGCTCGACCAGCGGGACACTGCGGCGGTGCTCGACCAACAGAGGGCGGCGCACCACAACGAGCGACGGCGGACGGGCGTCAGCGCGAGTCCTCGGCAACCATCCGTTCGCGGATGCCGCCGGCGACCCCGGTGCTGTCCGGGTTGGGGTCGTGGATCGCACCCGCGTGCGGCTCGACCGGTGTCCCCTTCTCGGTCTCGGACTTCGCCGTCGCCGCGGAGGACCGCTCGGTGATCCCGGGCATGAGATGGTGAGAAGCGTTGGCGGCCTTGGCCTTGTAGCCGACCGGTTGGTCCAGCTTCGGGTCGGTGCAGGCTGCCACGATCGCGTCGACCACGATCTGCGGATCGTCCATCGCGGACATCCGCGGTTCGTGTCCGGTGTAGTTGGCGGCGTGGACCCACCATGGGGTGTCCACGGCCCACGGCATGATGGTGCCGACCTTGATGGCGTCGTCGCCGGCCATGCGCAGCTCTTCGCTGATCGAGTGCCCGAGGCTCCGAACCGCCGCCTTCGTTGCGGCGTAGGTGTTCTGGAGTGCGATGGGTACCTCGCTGTCGACCGAGCCCACGTTGATGAGTGTGCCGCGACCCTGCGACCGGAAGACGCGCAGCGCCGCATGTGCGCCGTAGATCAGGCCCTTCAGGTTCACGTCGACGAGGCGAGCGTGGTCCTCGATCGGGATGTCCCAGAAGTATCCGACCGCGCCGACGCCGACGTTGTTCACCCACACGTCGATCGACCCGAACCGTTCGAGCGCGGCGGACGCGAGATGGGCGACGGCACGCGGATCGCTGACATCGGTGGGCACCGCCAGCGCCGACCCGCCCTTGCCGGTGATCTCTGCGACGACCTCGTCGAGGACCGCGGTTCGACGCGCCGCGACGACGACGTTCGCGCCGAGTTCTCCGAGTCGCACCGCGGCGCCGCGTCCGAATCCGCTCGACGCGCCGGCGATCACGACGGTGGAGCCGTTGATTTCCTTGTTGTCTGTCATGGTGATCGCCTACCCGAGGCGGGGTTCACCAAACCGAGAGGAGGCGCGCTCAGCCCGCGGCGCGGGACTGCCGGAAGGACTCGATCGCGGCGAGATCGTACGAGTTCGCCCCGGTCCCGATGCCCTGGGCGACGTGCGCGGCCACCGCGCAACCGAGTTCGGCGGAGTCGGCGAGACCGAGCCCGCGCAGGCGGCCGGTCAAGAACCCGGCGGAGAACGAGTCGCCGCAACCAGTGGTGTCCACGACGTCCACCTCGAACGCCGGCACCGTGACCACATCGTCGCCGGTCACGACCAGCGCGCCGTCGGCGCCGCGGGTGAGCGCCACGCAACCGACACCGCGGTCCAGGAGCGCCCGTGCGCCGTCGGTGAGGTCGTCGGTTCCGGTCAGTCCCCGGGTCTGCTCGTCGTTGGGCAGCAGGTAGTCGAGGTGGGGAAGTGCGTCGGCGATCCACTCGAGAAGGCCGGGGTCGCCACCCGACAGCAGATCGGCCGACGTCGTGATCCCGCGGTCGCGCGCCCGGCCGAGGAGCACGGCGGCGACCGCGCCGCCGAGGAACTCCGGGCCGCCGAGGTGCAGGTGGTCGAGCCCGGTCAGCGCGTCTGCACCCAGGTCGTCGAGCGTGAACTGCGCATTCGCCCCGATGCAGTGCCACGCGGGACGGTCCCCGTTGGGTTGCACGGGTATGACCGATGACGACGTCTGGACCCCGGGCTTCGGAACCAGGCCGCCGGTGTCGACGCCTTCGGCGTCCAGCAGTGCGGTCAGCGAACGCCCGATCGTGTCGTCGCCGATCGCTCCGTGGGTCCGGACCGTGGCGCCCAGCCGACTGAGGACGAGCGCGGTTCCGCCCGCGGTGCCGGCGGCGGAGAAACCGATGGACTGGACGAGCGCGCCGTCGGACCCCGCCGGGATGGACTCGATCCCGACGACGTGGATGTCCAGCACATGGACGCCCACGGTTGCGATCGTCGGCGGTTCGAGCCGCGGTGAGGGTGTCACGTCCGGTTCTCCTTGGGTGTCCCGTAGTCCAGCCGGATCGCCTGGGCGACAGTGGACTGCTGTTGGTCCTCGGTGAGTTCGCGAGGCCGGCCCATGCTGCTGGTCCGGTGAAAGAGGGTCGCGAGCCACTCCAGCAGCAGGGCGTTCTCCACCGCGTGGGCCAGGCTGGAGCCGCGTGCCACCGAACCGTGGTTCGCCATCAGCGCGACCTGGGTGTCGACCAGCGCGTCGGCGACGATCCCGGCGAGCTCCGGGCTCCCGAACGTGGCGTACGGCGCGACCGGGATGGCACCGCCGAGGCCGAGTTGTTGGTAGTGAAGCACCGGTAACGAGGTCAGTCCGCTGACGCAGGCGACCGCGGTCCCGAAGGGTGCGTGGGTGTGGACGATCGCCTGTGTGCCGGTTTCCTCGTAGACGCGGAGGTGCAGGTCCAGCTCGGACGACGGCGCGATCGGCCCGTCGACGACGTCGCCGGCAAGGGACACCACCGTCACGTCGGTCGCGGCACAGTTCGCGAGCACGACCCCGGTTCCGGTGATCGCGACGTGATCGCCCGCACGCGCCGACACGTTGCCGGAGGTGCCGATCAGCAGACCTTCGGCCGCCAGCCGTCGAGCGGCTGCGGCGACCTCGTCGCGTATCGACGGGTCGCTCATCGGCCGAATGCGTCGGTCCGCACTCCGCGGAGAAGGATCGCCGGGCATGTCGCGGAACTCGGAGCGCATTCGGTACGTTGGGACCACATACCGGACATTTACGCACATGCCTTTGCTCCCGGCACCCGGTATGAAACACCCGAGCACCAGCGAGAGAGACGATGAGACGCGGAAAGCGCCGAAAACGCCGACGACACCAGTCGGCCCCCTGTTGTGAATTGAATGACCCGGGTGTTCCGCCCGGCCCCGACACCGGGACGGTCTCATGCTGACCCTCCTCGGAATCGGACTCGGAATCCTGGTGGTCTTCCTGATCACCGCCCTCACCGGTTACTTCGTGGCCCAGGAATTCGGCTACATGGCGGTCGACCGGTCCCGCCTCAAAGCCCGTGCCGAAACCGGTGACGCCGCCGCGAGACGCGCGCTCGCGGTCACCCGCCGCACGTCCTTCATGCTCTCCGGCGCCCAGCTGGGCATCACTGTCACCGGCCTGCTCGTCGGCTACGTGGCCGAACCCCTGATCGGTTCCGGCGTCGGCGAGCTGCTCGGCGGCGTGGGTATCCCGGTGGGCGTGGGTGTCGCGATCGGCACGATCATCGCGATCATCTTCTCCACCGTCGTGCAGATGGTCTTCGGTGAGCTGTTCCCCAAGAACCTCGCCATCGCCCGGCCCGAGCCGGTCGCACGGTGGCTCGCCCGTTCGACGACGATCTACCTGGCCGTATTCGGTTGGCTCATCGCATTGTTCGACAAGTCGTCGAACCTGCTGCTGCGAGCGCTGCGCATCGAGCCCGTGCACGACGTCGAGCATTCGGCGTCGGTGCGCGACCTCGAGCACATCGTCGCCGAGTCCCGCGACGCGGGTGACCTGCCCGACGAGCTGTCCGTCCTGCTCGACCGTGTGCTCGAATTCCCCACGCGCACCGCAGAACACGCGATGATCCCGCGACCGAACACCGATCATGTCGACGCCGATCTGGCGGCGGGTGAGGTGCTGACACTGATGAGCACCGGCCACACGCGGTACCCCGTGCTGGCCGGCGGTGACGACGAGGTAAGCGGCGTGATCCACCTCCAGGACCTCCTGGAGTGGAGCTACGCGCTGAAAAAACAACCGCCGCAGGCTGATTCGTCGGCCACCGCGGTAGACCTGTGTCGTCCCGCGGTGGTGGTGCCCTCGACGCTCCCGCTGCCCGAGGTGTTGGAGACCCTCGCGGACGCACATGACGAGATGGCGGTGGTCATCGATGAATACGGCGGCTTCGCCGGGGTCGTGACCGCCGAGGACATCGCCGAGGAACTGGTCGGCGAGATCGACGACGAACACGACTCCGAGGCGACCGTCGCGATCGAGGAGAGCCCCGAGGGATGGCGCGTGCGGGGTGACGCACACGTCGACGAGGTCTCCCGGACCGTCGGCTGGGACCTCCCCGAAGGCGACTACGAGACGATGGCCGGACTGGTGATCGCCGAATTCGTCGGACTCCCGGAGGTCGGGGACACGGTGACGATCGAGATCGATCCCGATCCGTCGACCCTGCTCGAAGACGACGAGGCGCCACCCCGCACCGTGCGGGCCACGGTCCTCGAAGTCGACAAGCGCGTCCCCGCTCTGCTGTCGATGAGCGTGGCACACAACGACAACAACCCGGGCGAGAAGAGCCCGGACGACACGAACCGGGGCGAGAAGAAGAACCCGGCCGAGAACGGAGAGGAGAGCGACAATGGATAACCCGTGGGTCGTCGCGGCTGTCACCGTGGCCCTGATCGCGTCCAGCGCCTTCTTCGTCGCGGTCGAGTTCGCCCTCATCGCCGCGCGTCGGCACCGGCTCGAAGACGCGGCTGCGACCAGCGGCAGCGCCCGCGCAGCTCTGCGCAGCGCATCAGAACTGTCGGTGCTGCTCGCCGGGTCGCAGCTCGGCATCACGGTGTGCACGCTCGCACTGGGTTCGGTCACGAAACCCGCTGTGCACCACTGGCTCACGCCGCTGTTCGCCGGGTGGGGTCTGCCGTACTGGTCGGCCGACGTGATCGGCTTCGTCCTCGCCCTCGTCATCGTGACGTTCCTGCACCTCGTCGTCGGTGAGATGGCGCCGAAGTCGTGGGCCATCGCCCACCCCGAGAAGTCGGCGATCATGCTCGCGATCCCGATGCGCGCCTTCATGTGGGTGACCCGTCCGTTCATCGTCCAGCTCAACCACCTCGCCAACTGGTGCCTCAAGCGCGTCGGCGTCGAGCCGGTGGACCAGGTCGCGACCGGGCAGGACAGCGACGCCCTCCGCCACCTGGTGGAGCACTCGGCCACCGTGGGCACACTCGACGAGCGGTACCACGCCCACCTGACGAGTGCCCTGGAACTGGAGTCGTTGACCGTCGGCGACGTCGTGACCCCCAACGACCATCTGGCCGTGGTCGGTCCGGCCGCGGACGCCGATGAGATCCAGACGGCCGGCCGGACCTCGGGCCACCTGCGGCTGCTGGTGCGCGACGATGCGTCCGGGGCGCCGGTCCGCGGTGTCGTGCATGTGCGCGACAGCCTGGCCGCGTCGCCCGGCACCACGGCGGCCGATCTCATGCGCCCGGTCCTGAGCGTCGAGTCGGCGCAGCCGGTGTACGAGACGCTCACCGCCATGCGGGAACAGCGCGCCCACCTCGCGCTCGTCACCGATGGGGGCCGCGCGGTCGGACTCATCACCATCAACGACGTGCTCCAGCGGTTGCTGGCGACCACGGCGTAGGAGGCGGTCGGGGCGCAGGGTGGGCCGCTAGGTCCACTCGTCGGCCGTCAGGAACCACGGTTCGGCCGGCAGCGCGGCGGGGTCGAACCGGTTCGCCAGTTGCTCTGCGCGCACGGGCTCGTCCCGGCCGCCGAGCCCCAGTGAATGGGCGATGCGGGACAACACGGTCGACGTCGCCACCCCTGCGGCGGCGAGGTCGGCCAGGGTCACCGCCCCGTCCCGCTTGCTGAGCCGGATTCCGTTGGCGTTGAGCACCATCGGGACGTGCGCGTACGTCGGTGGGGCCTTCCCGAGCAGCGCCGCCAGGTAGGCCTGCCGGGGCGCCGACGACAACAGATCGTCCCCGCGGACGACCTGGTCGACGCCCTGCGCGGCATCGTCGACGACGACGGCCAGGTTGTAGGCCGGGGTGCCGTCGTTGCGCAGCAGCACGAAGTCGTCGACCGCGCCCATGTAGGGACCGTGCAGCAGGTCATCGACGCCGTACTCCCGGACGTCGGCCCGCAGCCGGATCGCGGGTGGCCGGGTGGCACGGCGTTCGTCGCGTTCGGCGGCGGTGAGGTCGCGGCACGTGCCCGGGTAGGCGCCCTGCGGCGCATGGGGTGCGGACGGCGCGTCGAGGATCTCTCGGCGGGTGCAGAAACACTCGAAGGTGCGGCCGGCGTCGCGCAGGTCGTCGAGGACGGCACGGTATGCCTCGAGCCGGTCGGTCTGGTGGACGACGGGCGGGTCCCAGTCGAGGCCCAGGGCCGCGAGATCGGACAACTGCCGGGAATCCGCGCCCTCGACGGCTCGGTCGAGATCCTCCATCCGGATCAGGAACCGCCGGCCGGTGGTCCGCGCGAAGAGCCAGGCGAGCAGGGCGGTCCGCAGATTGCCGACGTGGAGGTCCCCGGAGGGGGAGGGCGCGTACCGGCCCGCTCGCTGCGTCGACACCGCGTCGAGATTACCGGTCGGCGATGAGAATCCGCGCCGCGGCCGGTCTGCCTGTAACGGCACGGACGACGACACGCCGGGTGTGCGGCGGCGCGTAGGCGTTGCGGTCCCGTCGACGAGTGAGGAACGATGAGTTTCATGGATCTCCCGGTCATGCCGCCTGTTGCGCCGATGCTGGCCAAGGCGGTGACCAGCGTGCCGCCGCAGCCCGACGGTTCGGTGGCGTGGTCGTATGAACCCAAGTGGGATGGTTTTCGCGCGTTGGTCTTCCGCGACGGCGACGAGGTGACGATCGGATCGCGAGGCGGCAAGGACCTGGCCCGGTACTTCCCCGAGATCGTCGCGGCGGTGAAGGACGAACTGCCCGACAAGGTGGTCCTCGACGGTGAGATCGGGGTGCCGGCACTGATCGGCGACACGCATCGGCTCGACTGGGATTCGCTCGCGCAGCGCATCCATCCGGCGGAATCGCGCGTCACCTTGCTCGCGGAGAAGACACCGGCGATCTTCATCGGATTCGACGCGCTGGCGCTGGAGTCGACGAGCGTGATGGGCGAACCGTTCGAGGTGCGCCGGGAAGCGCTGCTACGGGCCGTCGGTCCGGGCGGCCGGGACCGACGCGTGCATGTCAGCCGGGTGACGAGCGACCCGGCGGTCGCCGAGGACTGGTTCTCCGCCTTCGAAGGCGCCGGGCTCGACGGCGTCGTCGCCAAGCGACTCGACGGCGTGTACGTCGAGAACAAGCGGGAGATGCTGAAGATCAAACACAAGCGGACCGCGGACTGTGTCATCTTCGGGTATCGAATCCACAAGTCGGGCACGGGGATCGGATCGATGCTGCTCGGACTGTACGGCGACGACGGCGAACTGCGGATGGTCGGCGGGGCGGGTGCCTTCTCCGACGCCAAGCGGATCGAGTTGCAGCAGATGTTCGAGCCGATGCGGCTGGACCCGGAGAAGGCGTCGCCGGGCGAGCCGACGCGGTGGCGTTCGGAGAAATCGGGGGAGTGGATCCCGATCCGTCCGGAGCTGGTCGCGGAGTTCGCCTATGACCAGATGGAGAACCATCGCTTTCGGCACACGGTGAAATTCCTTCGCTGGCGGCCCGATCGAGAACCGGAGAGCTGCGGTTACGACCAGCTCGACGTTCCGCTGACCTACGATCTCCACGACGTCCTCGAAGGAGAATGACCATGGCATCTCGTTCGCCCGCCGAGGAACTCGACGTCGACGGGGTCGCCGTCCGGATGAGCAACCCGGACAAGATCTACTTCCCCGAACTCGGCGAGAACGGCGGCCGCAAGCGCGATCTCGTCGGGTACTACCGCACCGTCGCACTCGGCGACACGGGTGGCAGGGCCGACGACAGCGGCGACGGACCGCTGATGCGCGCCACCCGCGACCGCCCGACCTTTCTGCAGCGCTTCCCCGACGGCGTCGAGGGCGAGGAGATCTACCAGAAGCACATCGCGAAGAAGCGGCCCGAGCATGTGCAGTCCACCCCGATCGTGTTCCCCTCCAAACGAACCGGCGACGCGATCCGTCCCACGGTGCCGGCTGATCTCGTGTGGGGCGCGAACCTGGGGACCGTCACCTTCCATACCTGGCCGACCCTCCACCCCGACAACGACCATCCCGATCAGCTTCGCATCGACCTCGATCCGCAACCCGGCACGACGTTCGAGGATGTCCGGCGTGTGGCGATCGAGGGGCTCAAGCCCCTGCTCGACGAACTGGGCTTCACCGGTTTCGTGAAGACCTCGGGCGGTCGGGGAGTACACGTGTACGTGCCCATCGAACCGCTGTGGGACTTCATCGCGACCCGACGCTGCGTCATCGCGATCGCCCGGGAACTCGAACGCCGCGACCCGGACGCGGTCACCACATCGTGGTGGAAAGAAGAACGCGGAGAACGGATCTTCATCGATTACAACCAGAACGCCCGCGACCGCACTATGGCATCCCCGTACTCCGTTCGACGCAGCGCCCGCGCCCGGGTGTCGACGCCGGTGACGTGGGACGAACTCGCCGACGTCGATCCGGACGACTGCACCATCGCGACCGTCCCGAAGCTCCTGGAAGATCGCGGCGACCCATGGGCCGACATCGCCGACCACCGGCGCGGCGTCGAGAAACTGCTGGAGATGGTGCAGGCCGACGACGCAAACGGACTGGGCGACATGCCTTATCCGCCCAGCTATCCCAAGATGCCGGGCGAGCCGCCGCGCGTACAGCCGAGCAAGAAGGTCGCCGAGCACTGGGATGAGAAGGGCAACCGACGCTCCGACGGCTGATGCCCGGGTTCCGTATGGGTCAGCGGCGCAGCGCCTCGGCCGCCCAGGTCGCGAAACTCTGCCAGCCCACATCAGGGAACCGGCGGTGCAGCGTCGGGATGTCGACCTCGTACCCGCGGTCGCCGAGGAACGTGAACATCGCCCGCATGTCCTCGGACTCGATACGTTCGGGATCGTAGGACTCCGCCGTGACCGTGGTGCCGAGAACGTCGCCGATGATGCGCGCCATCTCCTCGGGCGTCGGCTGATCGGACGCGAGGTCGATGCGCTGGCCGACGTGGACGTCCGGGGCGGCGAACAGAGTGGCGACGAGTCGGCCGAGGTCGCGCCGCGAGAGTTGTTGCAGCGGCTTGTCCGCGGGCATCGCGATCGGCATCACGCCCGCCGCGAGCGCGTCGGCTCCGCCGAGCAGGTTGTCGAAGAAGTAGGCCGGGCCGACGATCGTGTGCGGGATCTCGGTGGCTGCGAGCATCTGCTCGACCTCGAACTTGGAATCGAAATGCGGCACGCCGGTCTGACGATCGGCCGAGGCCACCGAGGAGAACACGAGGTACGGGATCGACGCGGACGTGGCGGCTTCGATCAGCGCACGACCCTGACCGATCTCGGCCTCGACGCCGGATTCGAACGGGGTGGTGAGCGCGAACACGCCCGCGGACCCGGTGAATGCCTCGGTGAGACCCGACCCGCTCACGATGTCCCCGACGGCGAGTTCGACGCCTCGGTCGGCCAGGCGTGCCGCCTTGCTCGACACCGCGTCCCGCACAACGGCGCGGACCGGGAAACCGGCCTCGAGCAGCGCGTCGAGCACAGCGCCGCCCTGCCCTCCGGTGGCTCCGACGACAACGACAGGAGAGGAATCGGCCATGTCGTCGACCCTAGCGGTCACACTCGACGGCCGGACGGTTTGGGTGAGTGCGCCGTCGGCGGCTATCATCTCGACGTTGGAGGATTCGCCTAGTGGCCTATGGCGCTCGCCTGGAACGCGGGTTGGGTTAACAGCCCTCAGGGGTTCGAATCCCCTATCCTCCGCCAACGAAGGTCCGCAGTGACACCCGTATTACCGGGTGACACTGCGGACCTTCGTCGTATCCCCGAGCGTGCGGGCCGAGTGTGATCGAGCCGCGCGGACCGGTTCGAGGACCCCGGCTCCGGCCGCCGGAACCCCTCGCTACACTGGACGACGGATCCCGCGCGGCGTGCATCCTGTGAACTCCCCCAGGGCCGGAAGGCAGCAAGGGTCAACGGGCTCTCTCGGGTGCGCGGGGTCCCCTATTTTCCCGATACGAAGTTTCAGGTCAGGGGCGTCGGCCACCCGCACCGGCGTCGAGCCGCGAGAGGGCCAACGTTGAATTTTCACTCGATGAGTGCCGACCAACTCCGGAACACCCAGACGGAACTGACCAAGCAATACGAGGCGCTGCGCGCGCTGGGTCTCAAGCTCGACCTCACCCGCGGCAAGCCGGCCCCCGAGCAGCTCGATCTCTCGAACGGTCTCCTGTCGCTGCCCGGTGACGAGTATCGAGACGGCGCGGGCACCGACACCCGCAACTACGGCGGACTCAACGGACTGCCCGAGTTGCGCGGCATCTTCGGGGAACTCCTCGCCGTCGACCCCGACAACCTGCTCGCGCTCGGCAACTCGAGCCTCGAGATCATGCACGACCTCACGGTCTTCGGGCTGCTGCACGGCACCGCCGACTCCGACGAGCCGTGGGGACGTCAGACGATCAAGTTCCTGTGCCCGTCGCCCGGTTATGACCGCCACTTCGCGATCACCGAGAGCTTCGGCATCGAGATGATCCCGGTGCCGATGCTGCCCGACGGCCCCGACGTGCGGGTGTGCGCCGAACTCGTCGCCTCCGACCCGAGCATCAAGGGCATGTGGGCGGTGCCCACCTACTCGAACCCGACCGGCGTCACCTTCTCCGAGGAGGTCACGCGCGGGCTGCTCGAGATGTCCGCGGCGCCGGACTTCCGGATCTACTGGGACAACGCCTACGTCGTCCACACGCTGGTGGAGACCCCGCCGACGCCGCTGCCGATCCTGGAGATGGCGGCGCAGGCCGGGCACCCGAACCGCGTGTACGTCCTCGGCTCGACGTCGAAGATCACCTTCGCCGGCGCCGGCGTCTCGTTCTTCGGGTCGTCGCCGGAGAATCTGGCCTGGTTCAGCAAGTACCTGTCGCTGAAGACCATCGGACCCGACAAGGTCAATCAGCTGCGTCACCTCAAGTTCTTCGGCGATGCCGACGGTGTGCGGGCGCACATGGCCCGCCACCGGGAGATCCTCGCTCCGAAATTCAAGCTCGTGCTCGACATCCTCGAGGACCGTCTCACGGAGTCGAAGGTGGCGTCGTGGTCGGAGCCGGAGGGCGGCTACTTCATCAGCCTCGACGTCGTCGACGGCGCGGCCCGACGCACCATCGAGCTGGCCAAAGAAGCCGGTATCGCGCTCACCGCCGCCGGATCGGCGTTCCCGTACAAGACCGATCCGCACGATCAGAACATCCGACTCGCACCGACGTTCCCGAACACCGACGACCTGCGGGCTGCGATGGACGGGGTGTCCACGTGCGTGCTGCTGGCCGCGGCGGAGACCCTGCTCGCCCGCTCCAGCTGACCCGACACGCCGATCCCGGCGTTAGATTGCTCTCATTCTCCGGCGAGTGCGCTGGCGTGCGCGCCACTTTGTGACAGGCTTTCAAATCGTGAATCTGCCCAGGCCGGTTCTTCTCGCAACCGGTTTCGCCGTCGTGGGGGTCATCGCACTGGCACTCCAGGATGTCGTCGTACCCCTGGGCGCCCAATTCTGGGGTTTGCTGCACAACCAGATCGATCTCTCGGTGTATCAGGCGGGTGCCCGGGCGGTCGCCAACGGCGTCAGTCTCTACGACGTCAAGATGATCGGCGACCTGGACTACACCTACTCGCCGTTCTCCGCCTTGCTGTTCAGTCCGCTGGCCTGGATGTCCTTCGACGTCGCTCGCATGTTGTGGTCGGCGGGCATCGTCGTGGCGCTCTATCTGGTGATCATGCTGAGCTTCCGCAGCCTCGGCCGGCCGGTGACCTGGCCACTGCGCGTGATCGCGGCGTCGCTGGTGGCGGTGGCGATGTTGTTCGAGCCGGTTCGTACGACGATCTGGTACGGGCAGATCAATGTGTTCCTGATGCTCGTGATCGTGGCCGATCTGGCGCGTCCGGACGGTGGACGCCTCAAGGGGTTCTGGACCGGAGTCGCCGCGGGAATCAAGCTGACGCCCCTCATCTTCGCCGGTTACTTCCTCGTGCAACGGAACTGGCGCGCCCTCGCCGGGGTCGTGGGCGGCTTCGCCACCACCATGCTCATCGGGTTCGCCGCCTTGCCCGGGGACTCGTGGTCGTACTGGACGGGCAAACTGTTCGAGTCCGACCGGGTCGGTTCCGCTCAGTTGCGCGGTAACCAGTCCCTGCGCGGCATGCTGGCCAACCACCTCGACACCGACAACCCGCCGACGCTGCTCTGGCTCGCCCTCGTGCTGGCAGTGCTGGCGGTCGGCTTCGCAGCGGCGACGTACGCCCATCGCAAAGGTCAGGAACTCCTCGCCGTCAGCATCGTCGGGATGACCGCCTGCGTGGTGTCGCCGATGTCGTGGGGCCATCACTGGGTGTGGTTCATCCCGATCCTGGTCATCGGAATCCACCTGGTCCTCGACACCCGGCAGCCGCGGTCGCCGCGGGTGTGGGCCGGCGTGGGCGTGGCGGGACTGGTGCTTCTCGCGTTTTCGTGGCCGACGCATGTACCGGCGCTGATCCCGGACGGTTACTACACGGGGCTGTACGTCAAGACCCGCATCACGTGGCTCAACTGGTTCACGGTCAGCCCTTATCTGTGGGCCTACCTCGGCGTGCTCGTCGCGACGGTCGTCGGCCTGCGGATGGTCGGCAGCCGCGGCTACTCCTCGCCGACGCCCGCCGACCCGATCATCCCGCCCGGCGTCGCGGCTGCCGTGATCGCCGAGGGCGGGCTGCCGACCGGCGATGCGGGCGGCACCGCCAGTGAGGGCACACGACGGCCGGACACGGGTGGCGAGGAGTCCGGGCCGCGCGACTCGCGAGGCACGTCCGGGCATACTCCGCGTACTTCGGAAGACACCCGCGGGATGGCCGATGACCTGGTCGGAACCGATGGCGAACCCGTCACAGAGACACCCGATCAGGGGCCCGCTGCACCAGTGTGAGGCACACTCATCGACTGTCACGGGTCGCCGGTAGTCTCGACGCGTGGCTCTGTATCGCACCTATCGCCCGGCTACCTTCGCCGACGTCGTGGGGCAGGAGCACGTCACCGATCCGTTGAGCCGTGCCCTGGATTCCGGTCGCATCAATCACGCGTATCTCTTCTCCGGTCCCCGCGGTTGTGGCAAGACGTCGTCGGCGCGGATCCTGGCTCGTTCGCTGAACTGTGTGCAGGGCCCCACCTCCACACCGTGCGGAACGTGCGTCTCCTGTGTGGCGCTCGCGCCGGGCGGCCCGGCAACCTCGACGTCATCGAGCTCGACGCCGCGAGTCACGGCGGTGTCGACGACACCCGCGAGCTGCGCGACCGCGCCTTCTATGCGCCCGCCGAGTCGCGCTACCGCGTGTTCATCGTCGACGAGGCGCACATGGTGACGAACGCGGGATTCAACGCGCTCCTGAAGATCGTCGAGGAGCCGCCGGAGCATCTGATCTTCGTGTTCGCGACCACCGAACCCGAGAAGGTGCTGCCGACCATCCGGTCGCGCACCCACCACTACCCGTTCCGGCTGCTCGCGCCGCCGGTCATGCGCGGTCTCCTGGAGACGATCTGTGAGCGCGAGGGCGTGACCGTCGCGTCCGAGGTGTACCCGCTCGTCATACGGGCGGGTGGCGGTTCGCCTCGTGACTCGCTGTCGATCCTCGATCAGCTGCTGGCCGGCGCCGACGACCAGGGTGTCGCCTACGAACGCGCGCTGGCGCTGCTCGGCGTCACCGACGTGGCGCTGATCGACACCGCGGTCGACGCTCTTGCCGACGCCGACGGTTCGGCATTGTTCGGCACGGTGGAGAAGGTGGTCGACGCCGGGCACGATCCTCGACGGTTCGCCGTCGACCTGCTGGAACGTCTGCGCGATCTGATTCTGCTGCAGGCTGTTCCGGACGCCGCGGACCGCGGACTCGTCGAGGCGCCGGGTGACCAGCTCGCCCGCATGCGCGCCCAGATCGAGACCCTCGGGCCCGCGTCGCTGACCAGGTTCGCCGAGATCGTGCACAACGCGCTCGGGGAGATGCGCGGCACGACGTCGCCGCGACTCCTGCTCGAGGTGATGTGCGCGCGGATGCTGCTGCCCGCGGTCTCCGCCGACGACGCAGCTCTGCTGCAGCGACTCGAACGACTCGAGTCGGGTATCGGCACGACGTCGATCCCGGTACCCGCGAAACCGGCTGAGCCGGAACCGGAACCGAAGTTCGTTCGACCCTCGCAGCGCAAGGCGATGGAAGAGGCCAAGGCTGCCGAGGCGTCCGAGCGCGCGGCCGCGGAAGCCGTCGAGGCGGACGCCGCGCAACCCGACACCGGCCGGGTGCCGAAACCGGTGGTCCCGGAACCGGTGGTGTCTGAGCCGGTTGCGCCGGAGACGGTGGTGGAGACTCCTGCGCCGGAACCCGTCGTTGCTGAAGCGGTCGCGGCAGGTGCGGCGCCCGAGGCGGTTGATCCCGACTCGACCGGCGTCGCAAAGGGTTCGGGGGTCGAGGCCGAGGCCGTGCTGCCCGCGGAGGAGCCCGCCGACGACGAGTCGATGTTCGACGAGCTGATCGCCGACCAACCGAGTGCCGGGGCGGCAGAGGTCGAACCGGCGCCGGCCGCTGACGCCTCATCGGACGACGAGACGGCGTCCCTGATCGAGGTGCCCGCCCCGCCGACGCCGCCGACTCAGCCGCCGGCACGGTCCGACCGGACCCCGTCCGCGCCCGAACCGCCGTCGCGCCATCGGGACGCGCCCTCGCCCGAACCGGAACCGATTGCCGAACCGGCGTCGACCGCGGCGTACGACGACATCCCGCTGCCCGATGAGCCCGTCGACGAGGACGACGTCCCGCCACCCGACGCGATGCCGGTCCGTGCCCGTCGGCCCGAGCCCGAGCCGGTGCCCGAACCGGAGCCCGAGCCCGAGGCGACCGCCGGGCTCGACGCCGACTCGGTTCGCAAGCGGTATCAGGACATCCGGGCCGCGGTGCGGGAACGGTCGAAGAGTCTCGAGCCGATGCTGTCGGCGGCGGTCATCGCCGACGTCGACGGGACGACCGTCGTGCTCTCGCATCCGGTCGAGGTGCTGGTCGGGCGGTTGTCCGCGCCGCACGCCGTGACGATCATCCGCGAGGCGCTCACCGAGGTCTTCGGCACCGAACTCGACGTGCGTACCGTGCACCAGGCGCCGGGCGCCGCCGCACCCTCCGCCACGTCGACCGCGCCGCCGTCGAAGCAAGCTGCCAAGGCGCGGCAGTCGTACTCGCGTCCGAGTCGCGCGCGTGACCAGTCGGCGACGCCGGCGCCCGCACCGGAGCCGGTCGCCGAACCGGAGGAGCCCGAGCCGCCACGTGCCGACGAGGACATCCCGCACGACGAACGCGCGGAGATGGTGGCCGATGCACGCACCGGCAGCCCCGAGCAGCGGCTCGACCCCGACCAGGTGGCGCTGGAGCTGCTCAAATCGGAGCTGGGGGCACGGCCGCTCGAGTGACCGGGTGCGCTCGGAAGCTTTGTCTGAAAACCGCCCCGCGCAACAGGTTCGACGACGATACGCCGCGTGTCCGATTTCTGAGGGCGGTCTTCAGAGGCGGGTCGGGCTCAGGCGTCCCACCACGGCCGGAGTGGCACCTGGTGGCCACCGTCCTCGTCCAGTTTGGTGGCGAGCACGTGGTGGAGCTGGATGATGTTGCGGTCGAACCCGATTCGGCAACCGGCCATGTAGAGGCCCCACAGCCGCGCGGTGCCCTCGCCGACTTCGGCCACCGCTTCGTCCCAGTGCTCGACGAGGTTGATGTTCCAGTCGCGCAGCGTCATCGCGTAGTGCTCGCGGAAGTTCTCCTCGTGGATGACCTCCATGCCGCCGATGTCCTGCAGCTTGGAGATGATCTTGCCGGAGCCGGTGAGCTCGCCGTCGGGGAAGACGTAGCGGTCGATGAACGATCCCGCCTTGCTGCGGCTCGCGTTGTCGGGGCGCGTGATGCAGTGGTTCAGCAGCATGCCGCCGGGACGGAGCTTGTCGCGCATGAACCCGAAGTAGGACGGGTAATTGTGGACACCGATGTGCTCGGTGAGCCCGATGGACGACACGGCGTCGAATCCGCTTTCGGTGACGTCGCGGTAGTCGCTGTGCCGGACCTCGGCGAACTCGCCGAGCCCTTCGTCGGCGATCGCCTTCTGGGCCCAATGTGCCTGCTCGGCGGACAGCGTCGCCCCGATCGTGTGGACGCCGCGTCGGGCGGCATAGCGGACCATTCCGCCCCAGCCGCATCCGATGTCGAGGAGGCGGTCGCCGGGCTTGAGGCGGAGCTTCTCGAAGATGAGGCGGTACTTGTTCTCCTGCGCGGCTTCGAGCGATGCGGCGCGTTCCGGGTAGACGGCGCAGGTGTACGTCATCGACGGTCCGAGCACCCACTCGTAGAAGGTGTTCGAGACGTCGTAGTGGTAGTGGATGACCTCGGCGTCGCGGGACTTGCTGTGCCGCAGTCCTTCCGCAAATCGACGCCAGCGCGGGACGGCCTCCTGCGGCGGCGGTGCGATCGGCTTGAAGTGATCGATGCCCAGCGAGCGTGCGATGTGGGCCAGCGACAGGGGGGAGGGGCGGTGGAACTGCAGGTTGCTGGCCAGTGCCTTCAGCGCGGGGTACGGATCGCCGGGGTGCGCGCCGATGAGTTCGAGATCGCCTGCGATGTAGGCGCGCGCGAGTCCGAGATCGCCGGGTGCGGTCACCAGATACGTTGTTCCGCGCGAGGTCTTCAGATCGAGGCCGTACTGGGCGTCGACGGGTCCGGCGCTGCTGCCGTCGTAGGCGGTGATCCGGATCGACAGGTTTCCGCCGAGGAGTGTTTCGAAGATCTCGGCGAGGGTCATCTTGCCGGCGTGCGAGTCCACACTCGACGCCGAACTCTCCTTGAACGTGGTCATTGGCGTTTCACCGCTTTCGAGTAGAGGTCCAGCAGACGACCCCGCGGGTCGTACCGCTTCTTGAGGAGCCGATAACTCTCTCCGCCGTAGAGTTCGTCGAACTCCTCCGGCGTGTAGAAACTCTCTGAATACAGCGACTTGTGGCCGTCGAGTTCGGCGACCTTGCGTTCGATGATCCTGTTGGTGTGCCCGGGATCGCCCGGGGTGACCGGCACGGCCGACCAGAAGCCGACGTTGACGTACGTGCGTTGCGGGGCAAGGGGATACAGCGGCCAGGGGCGTACCGGATCGGCGCCGGGGAGGGCGGGCTCGCGAAGCCGGAGGGGGCACAGCCAGATCGGTTCGATGGGAATCTCGGAGAGGAACCACTCGACGTAGTCGGCGGTCCGGTCAATGGGAACCTCGATGTCCTGCACGACGCGTTCACCCGCCGGTAGTCCCTTGCGGGCGTTCAGCCGGTCGCCGATGTCGAACCGCTGGTCGAGCCCGATCAGCTGCCAGTAGAAACTGCTGCGGAGGTACCGCTTCGGCCACCAGCGCCGGATTCGCGGGTTCTGTGCGCCGAAGGCGCGCGAGCACCAGAACCAGTCGGTGTCCCAGCGCCAGAGATAATCGTGGATCGTCAACCGGTCGGTCGTCTTCTGTTGGATGGACCGATAGAAGATGTCCATCCCGGTGTAATCGCTGACCGGTCCGTCCTCGTCGGTCTGCCGGCCCAGCGTCAGATAGGACTCGTTGGCGGAGAACACGACTCCGTCGAGGTAGTCGACCGGTTCGCCGTCGTGCGACTTCGTGGTGACGATCGTGTCCATCGCCGACTGGAGGTCGACGATGCTCGTGAACCGAATATGGCGCAGCGCGACATACGGCTTCACCGGCTCCAGTTCGATGCGTAACCGCACCGAATAGCCGAGCGTGCCATAGGAATTAGGGAAACCGAAGAAGAGGTCGGCGTGTTCGTTGGTCGGCGTCGCGGTCAGGATCTCGCCGTCGCCGGTGAGGATGTCGATCTCGAGAACAGACTCATGGGGCAGTCCGGAGCGGAAGGACGTGCTCTCGATGCCGAGTCCGGTGACCGCGCCGCCGAGGGTGATCGTCTTGAGCTGTGGGACGACCAGCGGTGCGAGACCGTACGGCAGAGTGGCCGCGACGAGGTTCTCGTAGGTGCACATGCCGGCGACGTCGGCGGTGCGCGCCTCGGGATTCACCGAGATGACCCGATCGAGTCCGGAGACGTCCAGTCCCGGATGCGGATTGGCGGCGCGCTTACGAAAGAGGTTGGACGTCTTCTTCGCAAGACGCACGGTTGCCTGCGGCGGGATGGCACGATAGCTGGCCAGGAGGTCGGCAACCCCCTGGTCGAATGCCGCTCCCCCCATCTCGAGCCCGTTGGTCACCCGGTTAGCCTAGGACTTGATCAGTTCGCCCGCCAATCGTTTCGTAACTGAGGAGTGTCCAATCGTGGGTCAGGTTTCCGCATCGCAGTCGCTCGACATCGCCGCCGCCCCGGACGCCGTGGTCGGAGCTCTCGCCGACTATGAGGTCGTGCGGCCGGCCATCCTCCCGGAGCAGTACCGCGACTACAAGGTGATCAGCGGCGGCAAGGGCGACGGCACCGTCGTGCACTGGATTCTGCAGGCGACGTCGAAGCGGCAGCGCGACGTGCAGGCGACCGTCAGCGTCACCCCGGACACCGTCACCGAGCGCGACGCCAACTCGACGATGGTGACCACCTACTCCGTCGCGGCATCGGGCAGCGGTTCGCGCGTCACGACCACTACCACGTGGCAGGGGGCCGGCGGCATCGGTGGGTTCTTCGAGAAGACATTTGCGCCGAAGGGTCTCAACCGGATTCAGGCCGAGGTCCTCGGCAACCTGAAGAAGCGCCTCGAGAGCTGACGGCTCGGCATCTCCGACCGCGGCGCTCGATGACCTGCTCACCCGACAGCGTGCGATGACCGGCGCGGGATCGACCGATCCCGTCCGGCGCCGCCGTGGCCGGGCAAGGCCGTCGCCCTTGCCCATGCGCGACGGCGTCGACGCCACGCGCGTGGTGTTGCGTTCGGGGCCGGAGCTGACCGTCGGTCAGGCGCTGCTGGCCGCGCCCGTGCTGGCGGGGCTGACCGCCGACGATCTGGGTCGACGCGCCGCCGCGGGCGAGATCGTCGATGCCGACGGCCGACCCGCGGATCTGGCCGCGCCGTCGAGCCGCAATGTCTCGCTGTACCTCTACCGCGACCTCGACGACGAGATCGCGGTACCGTTCGACCTGCCGGTGATCCAC
This sequence comes from Gordonia sp. SMJS1, assembly GCF_029866425.1. Lineage (NCBI taxonomy): Bacteria > Bacillati > Actinomycetota > Actinomycetes > Mycobacteriales > Gordoniaceae > Gordonia > Gordonia sp. SMJS1. Next base: position 466,256 of record NZ_CP123381.1, read on the forward strand.
CGTGACGAGAACATCGTCGTGGTGGACAAACCGCACTTCCTCGCCACGATGCCGCGGGGCCGTCACGTGACCGAGACCGCGCTGGTGCGGCTGCGTCGAGAACTGGGCTCCGACACCGTCTCGCCGGCGCACCGTCTGGACCGCCTCACCGCCGGGGTGCTGCTGTTCACGCTGCGGCCCGAGGTGCGCGCGGCCTACCAGGATCTGTTCGCGTCCCGGACCGCCCGCAAGGAGTACCTCGCGCTCGCCCCGGCCGACGAGGCGCTGGCGTCGACCGTGACCGTGCGGGACCGGATCGAGAAGACGGCGGGCGACCTGCGCGCCCTCGTGGTGGACGGGCCGGTCAACGCCGTCAGCGACATCACGCTGACCGAGGTCCTCGGCGGCCTCGGCGTCTACCGACTGGTGCCGCACACCGGCCGCACTCATCAGCTCCGGTTGCACATGGCGTCGCTCGGGGTGCCCATCGTCGACGACCCGCTCTACCCCGATGTGCGGCCGGGGCTCGCCGCTCTTCCCGATCACGGGGACTTCACCCGGCCGCTGCGGCTGGTGGCCCGGTCGCTGGAGTTCACCGACCCGCTGACCGGCGAGGAGCGCCGGTTCGAGAGCCGACGGCCGGTGCCGGGATAGGGCCACGATCTACCCTGGCGCCATGACCATCCGCGCGTCCTACGAACGGCATCCCGACCTGGGCTGCGAGGCCGTGGTCTTCGTCGACGACGAGTCGCTGGCCTGTTTCCAGATCCAGCGCGATCTGGTCGGCGGGCCGCGCGCCGACGAATACTGCGTCACCACGGGAGCCAGTGCGCCCGTCTACGGCGGGATCACCCAATGGCGTCGCGTCGACGACCGGTTCGAGTTCGCGCTCACGGCGCGCGCGGGTCGGCTGTTCGGCGACGAGGTCCTGTCCTTCGAGGTGGCCGCCGTCGAGGAGTCGACCGTCGACGACATCGCCGCGCATGTCGATCGGTTGCTGCGCTGACGCTGCGACTACCCTGGGCCGGGTGACGCAACCATTCGATCCCAGCGCGTTGTTCGGCGGCGGTCAGGGCGGGGAGAACCCGATGGCCGGACTGCTGGCCCAGGCGCAGCAGATGCAGGAGAAGCTCCTGTCGGCGCAGAACGAGATCGCGGCGGCGGAGGTGGTCGGCAGTGCGGGCAACGGGCTCGTGACCGTGACCGGCAACGGCACCGGTGAGGTGACCGCCGTGTCGATCGATGCGAAGGTCGTCGATCCCGACGACGTGGAGACCCTGCAGGACCTGTTGCTCGGTGCGTTGGCCGACCTGTCGGAGAAGCGCGAGCAGCTGGCCAGTGAGAAGATGGGCCCGCTCGCCGGGGGTCTCGGCGGCGGCCTCCCCGGATTGGGCGGCTGAGTACGCCCACCCGCGTACGACGCCGAACGACGAGTAGGAATCCCGGACACCGTGGACGCAGATCAGCATGTATGAGGGACCGATCCAGGACCTGATCGACGAGCTGGCCAAACAGCCGGGCCTCGGTCCGAAGGGCGCCCAGCGCATCGCGTTCCACCTGCTGGCCGGGGAGAAGTCCGACATCGATCGACTTGTCGCCGCGCTGGGACGGGTCCGCGACGACGTCGTCTTCTGCGCGGAGTGCGGGAACGTCTCGGCCAATCGCCTGTGCCGGATCTGTTCCGACGCCCGCCGCGACGCCAGCAAGATCTGTGTCGTCGAGGAGCCGAAAGACGTGCACGCGATCGAACGGACCAAGGAGTTCACCGGGCGCTACCACGTACTCGGTGGTGCTCTCGACCCGTTGTCCGGGATAGGCCCGGATCAGTTGCGTATCCGTGAACTGCTGCGTCGGCTGGCCAATCAGGAAGACGGCGTCGACGTCTCCGAGGTGATTGTCGCGACCGACCCGAACACCGAGGGCGAGGCGACCGCGACCTACCTCCAGCGCATGCTGAAGGACTTTCCCGGCCTGTCGGTCACCCGGCTCGCGTCGGGGCTGCCGATGGGCGGCGACCTCGAGTTCGCCGACGAACTCACCTTGGGTCGTGCACTGTCGGGTCGTCGCATCCTGGCGTGAGGTCGGTGGCCGTCGTACCCGGCAAACCGGACGGCTAGGGTCATGTGGTGATCTCGCGTACTGGGTGGCGTCGTCGTGTCCGGGGTGTTGCAGCAGGCCTGACGGTGGTGGTCGCGGGCGGCCTGGTGGGTGCCGTACAAGGCGTGCAGCCGCCCGAAGCATCCGCTGCGCCGGCGCTCGATTGGCAGGCATGCCCCGCGGTGCACGGCGTACCGGCGACGGTCCGGTGCGCGACGGTCGAAGTTCCGCTCGACCACTCCGAGCCGAACGGCGAGACCATCGAGATCGGCGTGAGCCGTATGCAGGCGCGCGACCAATCCCGGCGTCGCGGTGTCGTGATGGGCAACCCGGGCGGCCCGGGCGGCGACGGCATCGCGATGTTCAGTCAGCTGCGCCCGCCGGCGGCCATGCTCGACGAATGGGATCTGGTGGCCGTGCAGCCGCGTGGTCTGGTGTCGGGCACACCGCTGCGCTGCGATCCGATCACCGGCGACGAGCCCGAACTGATGACGGCGCTGGGCAAGCTGAATCGCGATCGCTGCGAGGCGCGTACGCCGGGCCTCGGGGCGACGCTCACCACCGAGAACACCGCCCGCGACATGGAGGTCGTCCGGCGGCTGCTCGGCGAACCGAAGGTCAGCCTCTACGGCATCTCGTACGGCACCCTGCTGATGTCGACGTACGCGACACTGTTCCCGCAGCGCGTCGACCGGATGGTCCTCGACTCCGGCTTCGACCCGAGCGTGGTGTGGAACAGCCTTCTCTCCGTGCAGACACCCGGCTACAAGGCGCGGGTGCACGAGATGATGGCGTGGATCGCGCGCCACGACCGGATCTATCATCTCGGCACGACGCCACTCGCCGTGTACCGGAAGTGGAGCGACCGGGTCAGTGCCGAGGCCGGTGTGCCGCCATCGCTGCTGGCACCTCCCGCGCAGGTCGGGGACGTGCCGCCAGGCCTGCGGGCGGTCGCGCAGCAGTACATCGCGGGAACCGATCTGACCGCCGACGCGCGTGCCAGGTTCGAGAACCTGGTGTTCACCTTGCTCCGGCCCGGGTCGCTCCAGCTGACGTCGCAGCTACTGGTGCTCACCCGCGCGCTCGCGCCTGATCGCAACTCCTGGCCGACAGTGGCGCTGATGACCGCGAACCCCGGCCGGAAGCTGCCCACCCCGGGCCCCGCCGCGATCGAGGCCGCCCAGGTCTCGCAGGACATGCAGGCCGCGGTGCTGTGCAACGAGAACCAGGTCCCCGCACAACCGTCGCTCGGCTTCCAGGCGTTCGTCGCGAACTACGTGACCGGGGATCCTTTCGAAGCGCCAGGTCTCGCCTACGAGTCCGGCCTCGCGTGTGCCGGAGCGCCGGCGCTCGCGCGGCCGGTCGAGATCCGCAACCGCGGGCTGGCGGTGGCGCCCCTGCAGATCCAGAGCGTCGGCGACCCGCAGACCCTGTATCGCGGGTCGCTGAAGATGCGTGAACTCATGCGCAGCCACCTCATCACGGTCGGTGGTGGCGACCACGCGCAGCTCGGTCGCGCCAACAAGCCGCTCGACGACGCCATCGTCGAGTACCTCCGCGACGGCCGGACCTCGGTGCAGCGTGTCCCCGAAGCACCGATCACGGCTCCGCTCACCCGGTTGCCCTCGGCGTTCGCGTCCGGGGCGGCCGGTCGGTGACCCATCCTGATCTGGTGAACCTGCAGACCCGCGCCCGTGTGACCGAACTGGCCGCTCGCCTCGACGCCGGGATCGTCGCGATCGACGGACCGTCCGGAGCGGGCAAGTCGACGATCGCCGATCTCCTGGTCGCGGACCTGCGCGCTCGGGGAGTCGGGGTGACTCTGGTCCGCACCGACGACTTCGCGACGTGGGACGATCCCGTCGCGTGGTGGCCGGAGCTGGAAACCGATGTGCTGCACCCGTTCACCCGACGACGCGACTACCGGTACCGGCCCCGCGTGTGGCAGAACGGCGTCCCGGCCCCCGGGCCCCGCGTGTGGATCGAGTGGCAGCCGCTGCTGATCATCGAAGGGGTGTCCTCGGCGCGGCGCCGGATCGCCGACCGCCTGTCCCACGCGCTGTGGCTCGACGGCGGGACCCCGGGCGAACGGCTCGAGCGGACGGTCGCCCGCGACGGCGAGGACGCGCGAGGTCATCTTCAGGCGTGGCAGGAGTTCGAGCGCGGCTGGTTCGGCGTGGATCGCACGCGAGAACGGTGCGTCGTACTGGACTGAGCGGTCTCGGACTGACGGTCCCGTCGGCCGGCCGGGATGCCGAGCGGACGCCGCGGTTAGTGTCGAGGGATGGCCACCCGACGACGCTTCCGTGATCTGGCGGAGCTCGACGCGCAGCTGATCGAGTGCCGTGCATGCCCGCGCCTCGTCGAATGGCGGGAGTTGGTCGCGCAGGAGAAGCGACGCGCGTACGCCGACGAAAAGTACTGGGGGAGGCCGGTGGCCGGTATCGGTCCGGCGGATGCGCGACTGCTGATCGTCGGCCTCGCCCCCGCGGCGCACGGCGGGAATCGGACCGGGCGCATGTTCACGGGTGACCGCAGCGGCGATGTCCTGTTCTCGGCGCTGTATCGCGCCGGCCTTGCGAGCCAGCCGCTCTCGGTCGCGATCGGCGACGGGTTGGAGCTGTTCGACACGCGGATCACCGCACCGGTCCACTGTGCACCACCGCAGAACAAGCCGACGGTCGAAGAGCGCGACACCTGTTCGTACTGGCTGCACGCCGAACTCGAACTGCTCGCACCGACGGTCCGTTCGGTGATGACACTCGGTGGATTCGGTTGGCAGTCAACGCTTCGTATCTTCGCGAGGCTCGGCTGGACGGTCCCGAAGCCGATGCCGAAGTTCGGTCACGGTGTCTCCACCACCCTCGTCCGCGACGGTGCCGAACTCGAGGTCTTCGGCTGCTACCACGTGAGCCAGCAGAACACCTTCACCGGACGGCTCACCGTGGAGATGGTCGTCGACGTACTCACGGCGGCGGCGCGGGCGGCGGGGATCGAGAGAGCTTGAGGGAGCCCTCGGTCAGCGGAAGGCCGTCGTCGACGTTACCGACGCCGTCCGGCGGCGAGGCGTTCCCGGCGGAGCCGATCGACCTCGGGGAGGTCAAGCGGGGCAAGGGATTCGACGCCGAGCGCGGTGGCCAGGAGGTGGTCGGCGAGTTCGGGGTTGCGGGCCAGTGCCGGACCGTGCATGTACGTGCCGATGACACTGCCCTGGACGACGCCCTCGGTGCCGTCGCCCACACCGTTGCCGACGCCGTGCCGTACCCGGCCCAGTGGGGCCGCGTCGGACCCGAGAGTTGTTCCGCCGCGGTGGTTCTCGAAACCGGTGAGGGGCTGGGACAGCCCTGGCAGAGTCGGATCGATGAGCAATTCGCCGATACTCCGCTCCGCCTGGGGCGCCGTCGTGAGATCGAACAGGGAGATGCCGTCGACGCGTTCGCCCGCCGATGTCTCGTACCAGTGGCCGAGCACCTGGATGGCGGCGCAGATGGCCAGCACCGGCCGTCCGGCCGCCGCCGCCTGCTGCAGACCCGGGTAGCGCGTGAGGTGCCGGGTGGCGAGCCGCTGCGCGTAATCCTCGGCGCCACCGAGGGTGTAGACGTCGAGCGAGTCGGGGACCGGATCGTCGAGGGTGATGTGGATGACCTCGGCGTCGATGCCACGCATCAGTGCACGGCGCTTCAGGACGAGGGCGTTCCCACCGTCCCCGTAGGTACCCATGACGTCGGGCAGGACGAGGCCGATCCGCAGGGTCGATTCGCTCACTGCTCTGCCTTCCGCGATCGTGCTGCGCGTTCCAGGGCGGTGCCGAGATCGCGGAACGCCGTGTAGTTCGCCAGGACCTCGACGCGTCCCGGCGGACAGGATGCGATGGCGGCCATGGGATCCGGGATGGTGGTGTGTTCGGCGCCCGCGTAGAGCAGCCGGACCGACAGGTCGGCGGCGCGCTCGCCGGCCGCGACGACCTGCATGGTCTCGAACGCCTCGAAGCGCACGTCCCACAGCCAGGACAGGTCCTCGCCGTCGGGCACCTGGCCGTTGACCGCGATCACCAGCCCGTCGGCGTCCTGGTCGATCATCGACATCGCTTCCTGCCATCCGGCCGGGTTCTTCGCGAGAAGTGTTCGGACCGAGTGGTTTCCGACCTGGTGGATGCCGTACCGGCCGGCGACCTCGCCGACGGTGCCGACGGCGGCCACCGCGTTGCGCGGGTCGGCGCCCATCGCGACGGCCGCGGCCACCGCCTGCGTTGCGTTGCCGCGGTTGGCCCTGCCCGGCACCGCGAGCTCCAGGGGAGCGCTGAAACCGTCGGGGCCGTAGATGTTCTTGTCGTCGAACCACCAGTCGGGGGTGGGGCGGCGGAAGTTGTCGTCGCCGGTCGACCGCCACCCCTCCTCGGAACGGACGATGGGCTCGCCGGTACGGGGGCAGCTGACGGAATCGCCGACCCAGCTCGCGCCGGCGGCGACCCAGACCACGTCCGGGGCGTCGAAGGCGGCCGACGTCACCAGCACGTCGTCGCAGTTGGCGATCACCGTGGTCTCAGGATGACGTGCGATGCCTTCACGCAGCCGACGCTCGATCATGTTGATCTCCCCGACTCGGTCAAGCTGATCCCGGGAGAGGTTGAGCATCACGAGGACCTCGGGGTCGACGGCGTCGCTGACGTGCGGGACGTGCAGTTCGTCGACTTCGAGCGCGCAGAACGGAGCCGTCCGGCTCAGGGTCAGCGTCGCGATGATGCCGGCGTCCATGTTGGCGCCGTCGGCCTGGGTGGCGACCTCGCCGAGTTCGGCCATCGCGGCCGCGGTCATCCGTGTGGTCGTCGACTTCCCGTTGGTGCCGGTGACGATCGCGGTGCGTTTGCCCGCGGCGAGCCGACCCATGATCTGGGGGTCGATCTTCGCGGCGACCAGCCCGCCGATCATCGACCCCTTGCCCCGTCCCGCGGTGCGCGACGCCCACCGGGCCGCGGCCGCAGCACCCAGGGCGACGGCGGTACGGGCGGGAACACGGGTGTTCGTGCGGGTTGCGGAACCGGCGGAAGAGAGTCGGTCGGGCATGCGCACGAGTGTGTCACAGGCCGATCCGACGGGAGTGGTCGTGCCGTGCGCCGACGCCGCGTAGGCTCGGCGGCTGTGAGTCGCGACACCCATCTGCGCCTGTCCCTGCCCGCCCGAGTGCAACGCGGACTGTTGCTCGCCGTCGCACGAATCCCGGCCGGCGCGTTGGCCGTTCTGGGGCGACGGGCACCGGTCAACTCCGACGGTGAGCGGGTCGCCCCCGAGCTTGCCGCGATCGGCTGGGCCAATGACAACGTGCCCGGGCTGAACCCCTTCCAGGGCGAGGTGGCGCAGTCGCGCGCGCAGACCGACGAGGTCGGCGCGGCCATGGCCGAGGCGCTGCCGCCCATGGCGGTGGAAGAGGACCTCGTCATCGACGGACCCGCCGGCCCGATCCCGGCCACCCGGTATCGCTCCACCACCGACTCGGCCGGGCTGCTTGTCTACTTCCACGGCGGCGGCTTCGTCACCGGCAGCCGGATCAGCCACGACACTTTCGTCCGGCGTCTGGCACATGGCACCGGCCTCGACGTGCTCTCCGTCGACTACCGGTTGGCCCCCGACGCCCCGTTCCCCGCGGCCGTCGAGGACGCGGTGGCGGCGTGGCGCTTCGCCGTCGAGGTGGCGCCGCGGTGGGGTCTCGATCCGGCGCGGATCGTCGTCGCCGGTGACAGCGCGGGCGGAAATCTCGCGACCGTCGTCGCCCGGGAGGTCCGTGGCGAAGCGGTCACCCCGGCTTTCCAGCTGCTCATCTACCCGGTGACCGACCAGGCCGCCGACACACCCTCGCGCCGGGAGTTCGCGTCGGGGTACTTCCTCACCGCCGACGGCATCGACTGGTTCACCGATCGCTACCTGCCTGACGCCGCGCAGCGGAGCGACCCGCGCTGCTCGCCACTGCTTGCCGACGATCTCAGCGGTCTTCCGCCCGCGCATGTCATGGTCGCCGGCTTCGACCCGCTGCGTGACGAGGGCCTCGCGTACGCGCGCAGGCTCGAGGAGGCCGGCGTGCCGGTCACGGTCCGGCGGGAGGGCGCGATGATCCACGGGTTCGTCAACATGACCTTGATCAGTCCGGGTGCCCGGGCCGCGGTCGACCGTCTGTGCGCGGTGGTGCGCGAGGCCCTTCCGCCGGCCGGGTCCAGCTCAGCCGCCTGAGCGCACCGGTGTTCCGGCGCCCGCCCGAGCGCCCGTCACCGCCGACACGGAATCGGCCGGCGCCGGGGTGGCACTTGGAACGATCGAGCGCCTACGGGCTCTCGGCCGGGCCATCACCCCGGCAGCGCACCCCGCGACGACGATGACCGCACCGACGATCTCCCCGACGCTGGGGACCTCGCCGAGCACGAAGAACGCGGCCGAGATCCCCACGACAGGTACGAGCAGCGACATCGGCGAGACCCGGCTCGCGTCGTTGCGTCCGAGCAGGGTGGTCCACAGACCCGCACCGATGACGGTGCCGAAGATCGCGAGATAGGCGAGTCCGCCGAGCGCACGCAGTCCGCTCTCGGTACCGAGTGTGGCGAGCGCGTCGAAGCCGGCGGATGGTCCCTCGACGATCAGGCTCACCGCATACAGCGGCGGAGTGGCGACGACGGCCATCCACAACGTCATCCGCAAGGAGTCGTCGGGACGGGCGAGTCTGCCCCCGATGTTGCCCGCTGCCCAGCTCAGACCACCGAGCACGGTGAGACCGATCGGGAGCAGAGCGGCCACGCCGAGGTCGCTGCCGCGCATCCGGTCGATCGCGATGACCGCCATGCCGAGAACCGCGACCGCCAGGCCGAGGATCTGCCCGGCGGTCATCCGTTCCCGGAGGAACAGCACGCCGAGCATGACCGTGAAGGGCGCCGAGGTCTGGAGGACCAGCGAGGCGAGCCCGGTCGGCATGCCCAGATCCATGGCGAGGAACAGCATGATGAACTGCACGCTGCCGAAGCCGGCGACGTACAGCAGGAACCACTTCAGGCGCACCTTCGGGAACCGCACGAACAACATGACCGGTATCGCCATCACCGCGAATCGCATCGCGGCGAGGAAGAACGGCGGGAAGTGGTCGAGCCCGACTCGGATCGCGATGAAGTTCAGTCCCCAGAGCAGGACGACGAACAACGCGAGGAGGCGATCACGAGTGGACATGGCCCCATCGTCGGCGTGGACGATGTGAAGGACAATCGAATTTAACCGGAATAACCATTCAGTTTCTCTGAACGGTTACTCCTGTGCCGCGGCGACCTTCGCCCGCACGTCATCCATGTCGAGCCCCTCGACGGCGCCGATCAGTTCCTCGAGCTGAGCCGCAGGTAGTGCACCGGGCTGGTTGAAGACCAGGATCCCGTCCCGGAATGCCATGAGCGTCGGGATGGAACGGATTCCGAGACTGCCGGCGAGCTGCTGCTCGGCCTCGGTGTCGATCTTGCCGAACACGATGTCGGAGTGTGCTTCGGAGGCCTTCTCGAAGACGGGCGCGAACTGCCGGCACGGGCCGCACCAGCCGGCCCAGAAGTCGAGGAGGACGATGCCGTCCGAGGCGATGGTGTCCTCGAAGGTTTCCAGGGTGATGTCTTGTGATGCCATGCCCCCACCAACGGATCGGACCGCTCGGACATTCCACCCCGAGGGTCATGCCGTGACCCACGGCACCGCCTGACGACGACGTGGGCCTGAGTACCGTTGTCGCATGGAAGTCCGGCGTCTGCGGCTGCTGCGGGAATTCGCCGACCGGGAGTCGATCGGCGCGGTCGCCGAGGCGATGCACATGACCCCGTCGGCGGTGTCGCAACAGCTGAAGGTCCTGGCAGAGGAGGCCGGTGTCGCGTTGTTCGAACCCGATGGACGCCGAATCCGATTGACCGAGGCGGGGCGTGCGCTCGTACTGCGCGCCGATGACGTGATCGCGGCGGTGGATCGGGCGCAGGAGGAGATGTCGTCGTATCGGTCGGGCAAGACCCGGGTCCGCCTGGCGATGTTCCCGTCCGGTGCGACCCTGCTGCTGCCGGCGGTCCTGGAGCGGGCCACCGCATCGGGCATCGACGTACACGCGGTCCACCTCGACGTCGGATACCACGACGCGGCACCGGCTCTCGCCGATCACGACGTCGTGGTCACCCACCGCGACGAACGGACCCCGGCGATCAACATCCCGCGGGTCCGCGTCACCGAGTTGATGCGTGAACCCGTCGACGTGATCGTCGCCGCCGGCAGCGAACTCGCCGTGCGCGACCAGGTCGCGGTCGCCGAACTCGCCGACCACGACTGGATCAGCGTCGAGGGCGGCTTCCCGGTCGACGATGTGCTGCAATCGATCTCGGCGGCGACCGGGGTGGCGCCCCGGGTGACACAGCGGATGCTGGACTTCACCACCATCGAGGCGCTCGTGGCCCACGGCCACGGCATCGCGCTGATGCCGCGTTTCGCGGTCCGGCACCCGGAGGTGAAACGACTGGTGCTCAAAGGAGTTCGCGCCGCACGGGTCTACGAGGCGCTGGCCCGGCCGCGTTCGCGGGCGGCCGTGCAGCAGGTCGTCGATCACCTGCGTGCGGTGGGTGCCGAACAGGGCTGACGGCCCGACGCCACCTGAGCGGGCCCGGATACGCCGACAGCCCGGGGCGTGTGCCCCGGGTTGTCGGTGATCGATCGCTGGACTCAGACGCCGAGGCTCTTGCCGACGATGTCCTTCATGATCTCGGTGGTGCCACCGAAGATCGTCTTGATACGAGCGTCGGTGTAGGCGCGGGCAACCCGGTACTCGTTCATGTAGCCGTAGCCGCCGTGCAGCTGGAGGCAGCTGTCGATGACCCGCTTGGCGAGCTCGGTACACCACCACTTGTTCTTCGAGGCGTCGACGGCGTTCAGTTCACCATCGAGTACGCCCTGCAGGCAGCGGTCGATGTAGACCTCGGCGATGTCGAGCTCGGTCGCCATCTCGGCGAGACTGAAGCGGTTCGCCTGGAAGGTGCCGATCGGACGACCGAAGGCCTTGCGGTCCTTGGTGTACTGCAGGGTCTCGTCGAAGATCGCACGTGCACCGGCGATGGCGCCGATGCCGATCGACAGCCGCTCCGACGGCAGGTTCTGCATGAGGTGGTAGAAGCCCATGCCCTCCTGGCCGAGCAGGTTCTCGACCGGGACGCGCACGTCGTTGAAGTGCAGCTCGGCGGTGTCCTGGGCCTTGAGGCCCATCTTGTCGAGCTTGCGACCGCGCTCGAAGCCCTCCATGCCGCGCTCGACGACGAGCAGCGAGAACGCCTTGTGGCCCGCCTCGGGATCGGGGTTGGTCCGGCAGACCACGACCACGAGGTCGGAGTTGATGCCCGACGAGATGAACGTCTTGTTGCCGTTCAGGACATAGTGATCGCCCTCGAGCTTGGCCGAGGTCTTGATGCCCGCCAGGTCGGAGCCCGCGCCCGGCTCGGTCATCGCGACGGCGAGGATCGTCTCGCCGGTGGCGATCCCGGGCATCCAGCGCTTCTTCTGCTCGTCGTTGGCGAGATGCACGAAGTACGGTGCGACGACGTCGTTCTGCAGGCTGAGGCCGGGTGCCGCGCCGTCGAACTTCGCGAACTCCTCGACCACCACGGCGTTGAACCGGAAGTCGTCCATGGCACCGCCGCCGCCGTACTCCTCGGGGATGTTGAATCCGAGAAGACCTGCGTCACCGGCCTTCTTGAATGCGATGCGATCGACCTGACCGGCTCGCGTCCACTCCTCGGTGTACGGGGCGCATTCGCGCTGCAGGAACTGCCGCGCGGTTTCCCGCAGGGCCTCGTGCTCGTCTTCGAAGATGGTGCGTTTCATGGCTTCTGCCTTTCTGCTCTACTCACTCGTCGTTCAGGAGTTGTCGGTCGGTCAGTTGTCGTTCTGGTCGGCGTCGCGCGCGCCGACGACGCGCAGTGAGAGCAGCGCATACGACGCCGCGACCTCGGCCGGTGTCCGGGCACCCGAGGGGCGGTACCAGGTGGTGATCGCCTGGCATGCGCCGAACAGGTAGCGCAGCACGTCTTTCACGTCGTCGTCGAAGTGGAACTCACCGGATTCGACGCCACGCTCGATGACACTGGCGAGCAGCTCCTCGGTCTCGGTCCGCATCGCGACGTAGGTCTCCCGTCGCGGATCCTCGACGTCGAGGTGGCGGAACTCGCTTGCCACGCTGGCGAGTTCGACGTCGTTGGTCATGTGCAGGACGATCGACTCGATCGCGTTGGACAGCTGCTCGCTCGGCGTCCGTCCGGACTCGATGGCCGCACCCACCCACGCGAGCACAGCGGTCATCGCCGCCTCGAGCAGTTCGACCAGGATCCCCAGCTTGTTGTCGTGGTGGTAGTACAGCGTCGGCAGCGACACCCCCGCTCGCGAGGCGATGTCGCGGATCGAGGTGCCGTGGTAACCGCGTTCATAGAACGCGTGTTTCGCCGCGACGAGAGTGGCCGGCAGCGGAACCTGTTCGCGCAGCCGCCAGTCCAGACCGTCGGTCTCGATCGTGAATTTCCGGGCGGGAACCGCCCGGGCCGGCTCAGACACGTTCGATGATGGTGGCGTTGGCCATGCCCGCGCCCTCGCACATGGTCTGCAGGCCGTACCGGCCACCGGTCGCCTCGAGATGGTTGACGAGCGTGCCCAGCAGGCGGGTGCCCGACGATCCGAGCGCGTGGCCCAGCGCGATCGCGCCGCCCCGCGGGTTCAGCTTGGCCGGGTCGGCGCCGAACTCGTGGGCCCAGGCCAGGGGCACGGAGGCGAAGGCTTCGTTGACCTCGTAGGCGTCGATGTCGTCGATGGACAGTCCCGAGCGCGCGAGGATCTTGTGCGTGGCCGGGATGGGAGCGGTCAGCATGAAGATCGGATCGTCGCCGGCGACCGAGAACGAGTGGAACCGTGCGCGGGGGGTCAGGCCCAGCTTCGAGGCCATGACGTCGCTCATGATCAGTGCGCCCGACGCGCCGTCGGTCAGCGGCGACGAGTTACCGGGGGTGATGTGCCAGTTGATCTCCGGGAAGCGAGCCGCGAAGTCCTCGCTGTAGAACGACGGCTTCAGGCCCGACAAGCCCTCGGGAGTGGTGGTCGCGCGCACCGTCTCGTCGGTCTTGTGCGTGAACGTCGTGCCGTCGGCGTCAGCGACGTCGATGGGCAGGATCTCGCGATCGAAGAAGCCCTCGCCGGCCGCCGCGGCGGCACGCTGGTGGGACTGCGCGGCGAAGGCGTCGAGCGTGTCGCGGTCGAACTTCCACTTGGCGGCGACCAGTTCAGCGGAGATGCCCTGTCCGACAAGTCCATCCGGGTACCGTGCTTCGATGCTCGGGCCGTAGGGGCTGCGCCCGGCGGTGGTGAAGCCCATCGGGACGCGACTCATCGATTCCACGCCGGCGGCGATCACCACGTCGTAGGCGCCGGCGATGATGCCCTGCGCGGCGAAGTGGGCGGCCTGCTGGCTCGATCCGCACTGCCGGTCGACGGTGGTGGCGGGTACGGATTCGGGGAAGCCGGCGGACAGCAGCGCGGTCCGCGAGATGTTCAGGGCCTGCTCGCCGGCCTGACCGACGCAGCCGCCGATCACGTCGTCGACGAGTGCCGGATCGAGGTCGTTGCGCTCGACCAGGGAGCGCAGCACATGCGCGAGGAGCTCGACGGGCTTGGTCTCCGACAGCGAGCCACCGGGCTTGCCCTTTCCGGACGCGAGGCGGACGACGTCGACGATGACGGCTTCGGGCATGAGGGTTCCTCTCGGGAGCGGGTCACGGCGCAGCGCACCGCTTCGCGCGGCGTCCTTTATCTAACGATCGTTATACCGGTCTAGCACGCGCCCGGCAGGGGAATCAACAACACTGGCCGCGGAAATGCGCGAAGCCCCCACCCGACAGGTCGGATGGGGGCAGATGTCGCGGTGGGTCAGATGGTGCCTTTGTCCGGCTGACCTGCAGGAACGGCGGTGAAGGTCCGGACGTCCAGCGGTCCGGAAAGCAGGCCCCCGATCGCCTTGCCGAGCGTGGTGAGCGCCGGAGCGGAGCCGTGCGTCGCCAGGGCCTCCGTGGATTCCCAGCGCTCGATCATCACCAGGTCGGTCGAGTCGCCGGTGGCCTCGTGCAACGCGTACTTCCCGCATCCCGGCTCGCCGTGGACTTCGGGGATCGCGGCGAGCACGGCCTCCCGCACGGCCTGTTCCTCACCGGGTTTGGGGGAGATGGTGGCGACGACGATGACTTCGGACATTCGTGGAACTCCATTCGCGTCCAGCGGGTCGTGGACTCGGGACATGCCTGGCACGTGGACGCCGGACACCCCGGTGACGTTAGGTCAGCGAGACGACCCGGTGTGGCGGTTTCGTCAGGACCGCGGGTCGTCGGAGGTCAGCGCCAGCCGAGAGCCGGTGCGACGTGTGTGAGGATCGACTCGAGGACGTGTGCGTTGTACTCGACCCCGAGTTGGTTCGGCACCGTCAGCAGGAGTGTGTCGGCCGCCGCGATCGCCTCGTCCTCGCGTAACTGCTCGATGAGCTTGTCCGGCTCGTCGGCGTAGCTGCGTCCGAAGCGGGCGACGCTGTTGTCGATGACGCCGACCTGATCGGATTCGGCTCCGCCGCGGCCGAAGTAGGCGCGGTCACGGTCGTCGACGATGGCGAAGATGCTGCGGCTCACCGATACTCGTGGCTCGCGCGGGTGTCCGGCATCGGCCCAGGCCTTGCGGAACCGCTGGATCTGCTCGGCCTGCAACTGATGGAACGGCACCCCGGTGTCCTCGGTCAGCAGCGTCGAGCTCATCAGGTTCATGCCCTGCTGGGCAGTCCATTCCGCGGTCGCCCGCGTCCCGGCGCCCCACCAGATGCGGTCCCGAAGACCGGGCGACTGCGGCTCGATGGGCAGGAGTCCCGGCGGGTTGGGAAACATCGGACGTGGATTCGGCGTGGCGAAGCCGCCGCCTTCGATGACCTTCAGGAACACCTCGGTGTGCTGTCGCGCCATGTCCGCATCGGTCGACCCCTCGGGCGGGACGTAGCCGAAGTACTTGTAACCGTCGATGACCTGCTCGGGGGACCCACGACTGATCCCGAGCTGGAGCCGGCCGCCGGAGATGAGATCCGCGGCGCCGGCATCCTCGGCCATGTACAGCGGGTTCTCGTAGCGCATGTCGATGACCCCGGTGCCGATCTCGATGCGACTGGTCTTGGCGCCGATCGCCGCGAGAAGCGGGAACGGCGATGCGAGCTGCCGTGCGAAGTGATGGACGCGGAAGTACGCACCGTCGGCGCCGAGCTCCTCGGCGGCCACCGCGAGGTCGATGGACTGCAGCAGCGTGTCCGCGCCGGACCGCACCTGGGACCCGTGGGCGTCCGACCAGTGACCGAACGACAGGAAACCGATGTTCTTCATGCCCTCTAAATGAAACTCTGGTCCGTTTTGTTCCCGTCAGAACGATTCCGGGTCTTCGAAGGGGGACGGTCAGGGCGCCCAGGTGCCCGGGGCCGCCTCACCGTCGGCGACCGGGGTGGAGGTGACACGGTAGGCGCGGTTCACCGCCGAGACGACGGCGCGCAGACTCGCGGTGGTGATCGACGACGCGATGCCGACGCCCCACACGGTCTCGCCGTTGACCTCGGTCTCGACGTAGGCCGCGGCGCTGGCGTCGCCGCCCGCGGTCAGAGCGTGCTCGCTGTAGTCGAGGACGCGGACGTCGTAGCCCACGGCGCCCAGCGCGTCGACGAAGGCAGCCAGCGGACCGTTGCCCGAACCGGAGATCTCGCGCTCGTTCCCCTCGACCTTGACCACCGCGGTGATGTGGTCGTCGCCACCGTCGACCTCGGCGGCGTCGACCTTCTGGCGCATCCGCTCCAGCGGCCACACCGGGTGAAGGTAGTTCTCCGCGAAGACATCCCACATCTCCTTGGGATTGACCTCACCGCCCTCGCCGTCGGTGATCTTCTGGATCTCGCGACTGAACTCGATCTGCAGGCGCCGCGGCAGGTTCATGCCGTGGTCGGCCTTCATGATGTACGCGACGCCGCCCTTGCCGGACTGGCTGTTCACGCGGATGACCGCTTCGTAGTTGCGGCCGACGTCCTTGGGGTCGATCGGCAGATACGGGACGGCCCAGATGATGTCGTCGACGTCGGAGTCGGCGTTGTCCGCGTCGACCTTCATCTGGTCGAGGCCCTTGTTGATGGCGTCCTGATGGCTGCCCGAGAAGGCCGTGTACACCAGATCGCCACCGTAGGGGTGACGCTCGGGGACGTTGAGCTGGTTGCAGTACTCGACCGTCCGGCGGATCTCGTCGATGTCGGAAAAGCTGATCTGCGGGTCGACGCCGCGGCTGAACATGTTCATGCCGAGGGTCACCAGGCAGACGTTGCCGGTGCGCTCGCCGTTGCCGAACAGGCATCCCTCGATGCGGTCGGCGCCCGCCTGGTAGCCCAGTTCGGCTGCGGCGACGGCGGTTCCGCGGTCGTTGTGGGGGTGCAGGCTCAGGATGACCGAGTCGCGCCGGGCGAGATTGCGGTGCATCCACTCGATCGAGTCGGCGTAGACGTTGGGAGTGGCCATCTCGACGGTCGCCGGCAGATTGATGATCATCGGGCGCTCCGGGGTGGGGGCGATGATCTCGGTGACCGCGTCGCACACCTCCTTGGCGAAGCTCAGCTCGGTGCCCGTGTAGGACTCCGGCGAGTACTCGTACCGCCAGTTGGTGTCCGGGTAGTTCTGCTGTACCTCGAGGACCTTGTGTGCGGCGTCGGTCGCGATCTTGGTGATCGCCGCCTTGTCCGCGCGGAACACGACTCGACGCTGCAGGACCGACGTCGAGTTGTAGAAGTGGACGATCACGTTGGCCGCGCCGCGGCAGGCGTCGAAGGTGCGCTCGATCAGTTCGTCACGACACTGGGTCAGCACCTGGATCGTCACGTCGTCGGGGATGGCGCCGTCTTCGATGATCTCGCGGACGAAGTCGTAATCGGTCTGGCTGGCCGACGGGAAGCCGACCTCGATCTCTTTGTAACCCATCCGGACGAGGAGGTCGAACATGCGGCGCTTGCGTGCCGGGCTCATGGGGTCGATGAGTGCCTGGTTGCCGTCGCGGAGGTCGACCGCGCACCACATCGGGGCGGTGGTGATGACCTTGTCGGGCCAGGTGCGGTCGGGAACCGCCACCTTCTCGACCTCGTCGGCGAACTGTCGATAACGATGAACCGGCATCGCGGAGCTGCGCTGCGGGTTCCATGAGGGTTGTCCGGCGGGAATCGGGCCCGCGGGCTCGACGATTCGGCTGGCGCCGGAAGTGAAGCTGTCTGCTGGTGCCATGGTGGTCATTCTCCGTGTGTGGAAGGAAAGTGACCGGCGCGTGATGAGGCCCCGCGACGGAGGGCCGGTCGGTTCAGACCCCGCCGCGGCAACCGAGGAGGAGTGCGCGCTGCATGCGCTCGACTGTACTCCCCGGCGACGAGGTGGCCAAAGCTGCAGGTGAGGCCGGGTCATGACGTCCCCCTCTTCGGGGGGTGCCGCCTCACCGACACGGGCTCCAGACTATGACATGCCTCTCACCGCGCAGCCGGAGTGACCCAAATCATCCGAGCGGCGGACAGGGGCACCCGGACCGATGATGCCCGGGATCTCGAGCCGCCACCCCGACGCGGCCGTCTGCAGAAAGGGCTAACGCCAGTGACGACCATCCCCGCCGAACCGCCGGTGACCGAACCGCCGGAGGGTAAACGCACGAGCCTTCGACGCGTGGCCGCCGCGAGTTCCATCGGCACGACGATCGAGTTCTACGACTTCTTCATCTACGGCACCGCCGCCGCCCTGGTGTTCCCGACCGTGTTCTTCCCGGCCGCCGACGAGGTCACCGGGACCATCGCGTCCTTTGCCACCTTCGCCGTGGCCTTCTTCGCGCGGCCGGTCGGCGCGATGCTCTTCGGTCACTTCGGCGACCGGATCGGCCGTAAACGCACCCTGGTGTGGACCCTGCTCATCATGGGACTGGCGACGGTCGCGATCGGTCTTCTCCCCGGTTACGAGACCGGCGTGTTCGGCTTCGCCGAATCCGGGATCGGCATCGCGGCGCCCATCCTCCTCGTCTTCCTGCGGTTCCTGCAGGGCTTCGCCGTCGGCGGCGAATGGGCGGGCGCAACGCTTCTCACCGCCGAGTACGCCCCACCGGGCAAGCGGGGGCTGTACGCGATGTTCCCGCAACTCGGCCCGGCCTTCGCGTTCTTCCTGTCGAGCCTGACGTTCCTCATCGCGAGCCTGACGCTCGGCGAGACCAGTTCGGCCTTCCTCGACTACGGCTGGCGCATCCCGTTCATCCTGTCCTTCGCGCTCGTCGCCGTCGGGCTGTGGGTGCGGCTCGCGGTCGCGGAGACGCCGGTGTTCCGAGAAGCCCAGCAGCGCAGGGCAATCGACGGTCCCGTGGTCGACGGTCCGGCACTGCCGTTCCTCGACGCCTTCCGCCACCAGTGGCGCGAGATCCTCATCGCCGGCGGCGCGCTGGCGAGCCTGTTCTCGCTGTTCTACATGGGCACGGCGTTCCTCACGAACTACGGCACCAAGTCACTGGAGCTGTCCCGGACCTTCGTGCTGACCGCGGGGATGGGCGCGGCCGTGGTGTTCGGACTGTCCACCGCGGCGTCGGCGGTGTGGTCGGACCGCGTGGGTCGTCGCCGGGTCATCCTCACCTCGTGCAGCGTCGCGATCCCCTGGGCGCTGGTGCTGTTCCCGATCCTGGAGATCGGCGGCGGCTTCGCGTTCGTGGTCGGACTCTTCGGGACGCTGCTGATCTTCGGCATCGCCTACGGTCCGGCCGGTGCGCTTCTGCCCGAACTGTTCGAGGCGCGGTACCGCTACACCGGTGCGGGGATGGGTTACAACCTGGCCGGCATCCTCGGTGGGGCGATCCCGCCGCTGATCGCCGCCCCGCTGATCGCGGGTCCCGGTGCGATCTGGGTGGGTGTCCTGCTCGCCGGTCTGTCGGCACTCAGCGTCGTGTGCACGATCAAGATCGTCGAGACCAAGGACAAGACGATGCGGGCGTCGGTCACCGACGACGAGCAGGTGCCGGTCGCGTAAACGACTGTACCGCAATCAAATACAAGAAATCCGCCCCGGGCCTGTCGGCTCGGGGCGGAGTCGTTGCCACCGTCCGCAAGCTACGGGCGCTCCTCAGCTCAGGGAGCGGGAGTGGACGGCGTGTAGCGCAACCAGTCGACCTTCATGGTTGCCGGGCTCGGAGTCGTCGACGACGGGGGCCCGGGCCAGATGCCGCCGACCGCGACGTTGAGCAGCGCGTACATCGGCTTGTCGAAGACCCACCGTTCGTCGCCGGTGAGCGAGGAGCGGTTGATCGTGTAGACCGCGTTCCCGTCGATGGTGAAACGGATCTGCGACGACGACTTGGTCACCGCGTAGACGTGGAAGTCGCCCGGATCGATGCCGGTGAGGTCGTGGCCCCGCTCCCAGCGGCCGGCGAGCGGTCCCGGCAGCGGCAGTCCGGGGAGGAGATCGGCGAGCGAGAGATCGAGTGATCCCATCGCGGTGCCCAGCGCCGTCGGGCCGTGCACGCCCACGTGGACCCAGTCGGAGGTGTTGATCGTCTCGGCGATGTCGACCTCGCCGGCCGCCGGGTACCCGACGGAGTCGATGTCGCTCCCCAGCAGCCAGAACGCCGGGTGCAACCCGCGACCCTGCGGCAGGGAGATGCGCGCGGAGATCGTCCCGTAGGTGAACTCGAAGCTGTCCTTGGTGGTGAGCCGGGCCGACGTCCAGCCGCCGGTCGCCGCGCGGCGCGCCTCGATGAGCAGGTTGCCGTTGCCGTCGAGCCGCGAGTTCAGCCGATCGGCGGTGTAGTTCTGCACCTCGTTGTTGCCCCAGCCGCCGGCGCCGGTCTCGTGCTGCAGCGCCGACGGGAGAGTGCCGGCGGCGCCGTCGAATTCGAGGCTGAACGGCTCGTCGGCGTGGGCGGCCGCCGGCACGGACAGTGCTGCCGCGGCTGTCAGGGCGGTGACGGCGGCGACGGGCGCGAGGTGCGCTCCCAGTCGGCGGAGAAGTCCTCGAGGTTGAGGTGTGACAGTCATGGAGAACAAGTACCACACGTCACTTCTGTCTCATATGCCTCGTTCGTCACATTCGCCGGTCAGGCGCCTGCGGAGTCCGGGAACGCGGGACGTCCCCAGCGGCCCGCGAACGCGACCTCGGAGAGCGGGAGCCGGGTGCGGGGTTTCTCGTCGCGGGCGCGGATCTCCTCGGGAAGGGACGCCGGGTCGGCGAGCGCGCCGACCCCGAGCAGCACCAGCGGTCGTTTGTCGGCGGGGATCCCGAAGATGTCGCGGGCTGCCTCGGCGTCGAAACCGGCCATCGGATGGGCATTGAAGCCGAGGGCCTCGGACTGCAGGATCATCTGCGCCACCGCCAGTCCACAGTCGACGGCCCCGTACGTGTGGGCCTTCGCGTCGTCGGGGTCATCGGTTGTGCAGACCAGGATCAGGGCAGCCGAGCGCGGCGCCCACCCCGAGTTCCCCCGGGTCAGGACGCCGGCGAGGGCGTCGAACGTCGGGTCGCCGCGCAGTCCCGCGATGAAGCGCACCGGCTGCACCCGGCCCCAGGTGGGAGCCCAGCGCCCGGCGTCGACGATCGTGGTGACGTCGCCGAGCGAGATGGTCGCGGACGGATCGTAGCCGCGGGCGCTACGGCGGCCCGAGATGAGTTCGTGCATCCGCCCGAGGGTAGTGGCGCGGCGACCGCCGGGCTCGCCGTCAGGAGTCGGTGCGTGCGACGCCCACGGGGCCGGTCGCCGGGAGCGAAGCGAGCGGGACCGAATCAGCACCGTTCGGCAGTTGCACCTCGGCGACCTCGGCCTGCGGATCGGTGGGCTCGTCGCGCATCACGAACAGCAGGACCGTGCCGAGTGCGAGGAGCGCGAGACCGCTCGCCAGCGACGCCGCGTGCATGCCGTCGACGAAGGCCTGCTTCGCGGCGGTGGCCAACCCCTCTCCGGCCGAACCCATGTCGGTCGCCCGGTGCAGGGTCTCGCCCAGGGTGTCGCCGAACGACCAACCCCGATCGCCGTCTCGGAACACGAGGGTGGCCAGCGATCCGAGAAGGGCCAGGCCCATCGCGGTCCCGAGCTCGAAGCTCGTCTCGGAGATACCCGACGCGGCGCCCGACCGCTCCGGTGGAACCGAGCCGACGACCACGACCGACACCAGGCTGAACTGGATGCCGTAGCCGACGCCCGCGATCGTCGTGCACAGCACGTACACCCAGACCGGGGTCGAGGTGCCGAGGGTCAGCATGCCGAGATTGCCTGCGGCGGCCAGGCCGACAGAACCGACGAAGGCCAGCCGGGTGCCCAGGAACGCGGCAACCCGCGTCGCGCCGATGGAGAACACCGCCACCGCGACGGCCATCGGGAGGCCGGCGATGGCCGCGGCCAGGACGTCGTGGCCCATGACCGACTGGAGGTAGACGCCGGTCAGGTACGACATGCCGCCGAGGGCCATCATGCCGATCAGCGCAACGGCGACCGCGCCGCTGAACTGCGCATTGCCGAACAGCTTGAGGTCCAGGAGCGGTGACGTGACCCGGCGCTGGTGCAGCAGAAATGTGACGAGCAGTACGGCACCCACCACTCCGGCGACCACCACGCCGGTCGTGGCGCCTTCGCTCGCGACCGTCTTGACGGCATAGACGAGCGGGAGGATTCCGGCCATCGAGAGCACGACGCCGACGACATCGAACGGGTCGTTCGTCGCGGCCCGGTACTCGGGGATCAGGCGCGGCCCGAAGACGAACAGTGCGGCGAGCACCGGGACGTTGATGAGGAAGACCACGCCCCACCAGAAGTGGTGCAGCAGAACGCCTCCGATGACCGGGCCGACCGCGCTGCCGCCGGCGAACGCCGCGGTCCACACACCGATCGCGCGCCCGCGCTCGCGGGCGTCGGGGAACATGTTGGCGATGAGCGACAGGCTCGAGGGCAGCAGGGTGGCACCGCCGATGCCCATGAGGGCGCGCGCCGCGATCAGGATCTCGGGCGAGGGTGCGAAGGCGGCGATGACCGACGCGATGCCGAACAGGGCGGCGCCGGCGAGGAGGATGCGTCGCCGGCCGACGCGGTCGCCGACATTGCCCATCGTGATGAGCAGCCCGGCGATGAGGAAGCCATAGATGTCGAGAATCCACAGCTGCTGGGCCGCGGACGGCGCGAGGGCATCGGTGATCGACGGGATGGCGAGGTACAGCACCGAGACGTCCATCGAGACCAGGAACACCGGCAGGGTCAGCACGGCCAGTCCCAGCCACGTCCGCCGGTCGGCGGTACCCGAGGTGGTCGGGCGGAGCCGGTTCGACGGGCCGAGCTGGGCGGACATCATTCCTCCTTCGCGGCAGACGGCAGCACCTACGCGTACGGTGTACGCGGGTCAGCGTACGGGGATGAGTACGCTGTACGCAATCGGATTATTCCCGCCCTGAGCAGGAGGAACGAGAACGTGACGGCCGACACCTCGAAACTGTCGACGGCGACGATCGTCGATGCCGCCATCGCCGTGGCCGACGATGCCGGGATCGGCTCGCTGTCGATGCGGCGGGTCGCCGAGAAGCTCGGGGTCGGGGCCATGTCGCTGTATCGCCACGTCGAGGACAAGGACGCGCTGCTGCAGGCGATGTCGACCGAGGTCGGCCGGCGGTTTCCGTACCCCGTCGACACCGCGCCCGAGTGGCGGACCCGGGTCGGGATCGCCGTCGACGTCGACTGGGACCTCTACACCCGGCATCCGTGGGTGGTCCTGGCCTACTCGTCGCCCCGGCACAGTTACGGCGAGGATTCGCTGGCGTGCCTCGACTGGCTGGCGGCCGGATTCCTCGAGCTCGGCGTCGGCATCGAACGCGCCACCGACATGGCGCTGTCGGTCTGGAGCTTCGTCCACGGCGTCGCCCTTGTCGCAGTGAGCGATCAGTTGCTCCACGACGACGCCCTGCTGCCGTCCGCGGGACTGGCCGAGGTGATCTCGGGGGAGTCAGAGGTCGAAGTCCCGTCGCATCTCGCCCGCCTCGCCGGCCGTCGCGATGCCGGCCGGCTGCTCGATCCCCGGGCGCGGCTCGACGCCGGAATCGACTACCTCTGCCTGGGATTCGCGGCGTCGGCGGTGTGACAACCTTCGGCTCCCTGAGAGGCGAGCGAAGAGGGTTTTTCTGCTCCCTGAGGAGCGAGCGTAGCGGGTCGTCTCCTGCTCCCTGAGGTGCGAGCGTAGCGGGTCGTCTCCTGCTCCCTGAGGTGCGAGCGTAGCGAGCCTCGAAGGGTCTCGCACGGCATCTCACCAGGCCCTTCGAGGCTCGTCGCTATCGCTCCTCGCACCTCAGGGAGCAGAGGGTCCGCTCGTCGCGCATGGGGGCAGAGGGGGTCCGCTTGTCGCGCTTGGGGGTAGAGGGGTCGCGCTCCTCAGGGAGCAGGGGAACGTGGCTCCTTGGGGAACGGGGGTGCGCGACTCTCACATGGCGTGGGGGAACACGGTGAGCATGTGCGCGCCGAACCATGAGCTGCCGACCACGATCGGCACGACGATCAGTCCGGCGACCACCGGCCGCATCCGGGCGAGCGCCATCGCCAGCGGGATCAGCAGGACGAAGGCGGGCAGCAGCAACCGGGGCCGGCTCATCATCAGTCCGCTCGACAGCACGATCTGCGCGACCAGCAGCGAACCGTAGAGCAGGACCGGCCACGGCACCCGTGACCAGGCGGCGACGCCCAACATCACCAGCGTGCTCAGCACGATCCACGACGTGGCCACCGGGGCGATCTCGGCCGAATGGACGAGCATTTCGTTGATGAACTCGAAAGCTGCCACGCCCCAGTCGAACTGAGTGTCCCAGCCCTCGGTCTGGATGCGGAACCACCCGGTCGGCGAACCGGTGTGTGCCCACACCACGCAGAGATATGTGAGGTAACCGAGCGGGCTGATCGCGATGGCGACGATCGCGCGGACGCGTGCCGCTCTCGGGACGTCGGTCCCGCGCGCCTGCCACAAGAACACGAGGGCCGCGAGCATCACGACCCCGATCAGGACCGCCGCCGTCGGCCGGCACAGACCGCAGAGCGCGGCGACGACGCCGGCGAGGAGCCAGCGCTTCTCGAGGACCCCCACCAGCGCCCACACCGCGAGCGCGCAGAACAGCGCCTCGGTGTAGGCCATGTTCAGCACGATCGACATCGGCGTCGCCGCGAAGAGCACCACCAGGAACAGTCCGGTTCCGCGTTCGGGTGCCGGGCCGATCGGGGACCGTCGTGCCATGAGTCGGGCGCACACCATTCCGAGACGTGCCGCACCGACCGCCGCCACGCATCCCAGGACCAGGTTCACCGTGATCGCCGCACCGAAGGGACTCAGGCCCGGCAGCTTCGCGATCAAGCCCACCAGGTACGGGTAACCGGGAAAGAAGGCGTACGCGGTGTCGACGGTGTGCAGACCCCGGGCGTCGGTGAGCGTGTAGGGCACGCCGTCGTAGCCGTGGGTCGCGATCGCGATCATCCACTGCCCGTCCCAGACCGCCAGGGAGTCGCCCAGCGTGGTGCCGCGGAGATCGGCGAACCGCGCCAGGACGAGGATGCCGATGGCGCGGATGACGAGAAAGACGAGCAGCGCGTCGAGCCACCAGCGATGGCTGCGGACCGCGGCGGGAGACGAACCGAGCGGACCGAGATAGCCGCGGGTCATCGACGCCAGTCGACGGCCATAGCCGTTCGTACCGACGGGACCGGTTCCGGTGTCACCGACGTCGGTTGGGGAGGCCACGCGAGCGATCCTAGGGCGGATCACCTCGGTCCGGTCCCGTCGGGTGGGGCGGAGACCAGGTCAGAGCGGTCGCGGCGGTCCCGGTAAGGTTGTCCCGGCAAGTTGACGTCTATCGACCGGCACACTGGCCGGCGGGAGGTAACTCGACGTGGCCCTCGTGGTGCAGAAGTACGGCGGATCCTCGGTCGCAACGGCCGAACGCATCCGTCGCGTCGCCGAGCGGATCGTCGAGACCAAGAAGCAGGGCAACGACGTCGTCGTGGTCGTGTCGGCGATGGGCGACACCACCGATGAGCTCCTCGACCTCGCCCAGCAGGTCAACCCGGCGCCGCCGGCCCGTGAGATGGACATGCTGTTGACCTCGGGTGAGCGGATCTCCAACTCGCTCGTCGCGATGGCGATCAGCTCGATGGGCGCGCAGGCGCAGTCGTTCACCGGCTCGCAGGCCGGTGTCATCACGACGAGCAGCCACGGCAAGGCCAAGATCATCGACGTCACGCCCGGACGCGTCCGCAGCGCACTCGACGAGGGCAAGATCGTGCTGGTCGCCGGCTTCCAGGGCGTCTCGCAGGACACCAAGGACGTGACCACACTGGGACGCGGCGGCTCCGACACCACCGCGGTCGCGCTGGCGGCCGCGCTCGAGGCCGACGTCTGCGAGATCTACACCGACGTCGACGGCGTCTACTCGGCCGATCCGCGGATCGTGCCCGACGCCCGCCGTCTCGACACCGTCTGCTTCGAGGAGATGCTCGAGCTGGCTGCCTGTGGCGCCAAGGTGCTGATGCTGCGGTGCGTCGAATACGCGCGCCGATACAACGTTCCCGTTCACGTGCGCTCGTCGTACTCGACCAAACCCGGCACCATTGTGACCGGATCGATGGAGGACATCCCCGTGGAAGAAGCCATTCTCACCGGCGTCGCACATGACCGCAGCGAGGCCAAGATCACCGTCGTCGGCCTCGACGACAAGCCCGGTTACGCCGCGCGGGTGTTCCGCGCCGTGGCCGACGCCGAGATCAACATCGACATGGTGTTGCAGAACGTCTCGAAGGTCGACACCGGCAAGACCGACATCACCTTCACCCTGCCCCGCGAGCTGGGGCCGCTCGGCGTCGAGAAGCTCACCAAGCTGCAGTCCGAGATCGGGTTCACCGATCTGCTCTACGACGATCACATCGGCAAGGTGTCGCTCGTGGGCGCGGGCATGAAGTCGCACCCCGGCGTGACGGCCACGTTCTGTGAGGCCCTCAGCGAGGCCGGCGTGAACATCGAGCTGATCTCCACGTCGGAGATCCGGATCTCGGTGCTGTGCCGGGACACCGAACTCGACGACGCGGTGCGCGCTCTGCACGCCGCCTTCGATCTCGGCGGCGAAGAAGAAGCCGTCGTCTACGCCGGAACGGGGCGATAGCAGTGGGCGTACGTATCGGAGTCGTGGGCGCGACCGGTCAGGTCGGCGCCGTCATGCGAACCCTGTTGGCGGAGCGCAACTTCCCGGCCGACGAGGTGCGCTTCTTCGCGTCCTCGCGCTCGGCGGGCAAGAAGCTGCCGTGGGGCGACGGCGAGATCGTCGTCGAGGACACGGCCACCGCCGATCCGTCCGGACTCGACATCGCGCTGTTCTCGGCGGGTGCCACGATGTCGCGCGAGCAGGCGCCCCGCTTCGCCGAGGCCGGCGTGACCGTCATCGACAATTCGTCGGCCTGGCGCAAGGATCCCGAGGTGCCGCTGGTGGTCTCGGAGGTCAACGGTGAGCTGGCCAAGAACCCGCCCAAGGGCATCATCGCCAACCCGAACTGCACCACGATGGCGGCCATGCCGGTCCTCAAGCCGCTCCACGACGAGGCCGGTCTGCAGCGCCTGATCATCTCGAGCTACCAGGCGGTCTCGGGTAGCGGTCTGGCCGGTGTCGACGAATTGGCCACCCAGGTGCGTGCGGTCGCCGGCGACGCGGAGAAGCTCGTGCACGACGGTTCCGCCGTGGACTTCCCCGCCCCGAACAAATACGTCGCGCCCATCGCGTTCAACGTCGTGGCGCTCGCGGGTTCGCTCGTCGACGACGGTTCGGGTGAGACCGACGAGGACCAGAAGCTGCGCAACGAGTCGCGCAAGATCCTCGGGCTGCCCGAACTCCTCGTGAGCGGAACCTGCGTACGCGTGCCGGTGTTCACCGGCCACTCGCTGTCGATCAACGCGGAGTTCGCGAACCCGCTGTCGGTAGCACGTGCACAGGAGATCCTCGGTGGCGCAGCGGGTGTGGAGCTCGTGGACGTGCCGACGCCACTGGCCGCCGCCGGCAAGGACGCCTCGCTGGTCGGCCGGATCCGGCAGGACCCGGGTGTTCCGGACGGCCGGGGTCTCGCGCTGTTCGTCTCGGGGGACAACCTCCGGAAGGGCGCTGCCCTCAACACGATTCAGATCGCCGAGCTGCTGGTCTAGAGCACCTCAGGTGGCGGGGGCGATACAGCAGCCGCCGCCTCGGTGATGATCGCGCGCATCGACGCCTCCGCGGCCTCCGGGTCGCGGAGGCGTATTGCTCTGGCGACATCGTCGTGCAGTGCGATGGCCACCGGACTCGGTGTCGCGGGCATCATCCCGTGATGGGTGCGGCCGGCGAGGACCTCGTTCACCACGCCGGTGAGCGACCGGAACATTTCGTTGCCGCTGGCCTCCAAGAGCGTTCGATGAAAGACCTTGTCGGCCAACAGGTACGACTCGAGATCGCCGTTGCGCCCGTGCACCGACATGTCCGACACCGCCGCCGCCAGGATGCGGCACTGGTGCTCGTTCGCGCGCTCGGCGGCAAGGGCCGCCGCCACCGGCTCGAAGCCGCGTCGTAACTCCGAGAGGGTGGCGAGGAACTCGGCGCGGTCGGCGCCGTCGAGGCGCCAACGGATCAGCCGGGCGTCGAACACGCTCCATCGGGTCCGCGGCTGGATCGTGATGCCGACGCGGCGTCGGGATTCGACGAGGCCCATCGACTCGAGAACCCGGATCACCTCGCGGGATACCGTCCGCGACACCCCGTGTTCGGCGCTGATGGCGTCGAGGGTCAGCACGCTGCCGGCCGGCTGCGCTCCCGAGACGATGCGTCGGCCGATAGCCGCGAGGATCTCGTCGTGCCGCTCGCCTGTGCTCCGTGTGCCCTGACTCACCGTTTCATCTTCTCATTCATCGAGGTACGGACCAATGTGCGTACTTAAACTCAGCAAAGGCTTGCAAAAGTATGACTATTGAGGCAGCCTACGTGATCAGCAGCACAGCGTGGTGAGGAGTGAACATGCGATCGCCGATCGTCGTCATGGGGGTGTCGGGGTCCGGGAAGTCGACGGTCGGAGCGGCGTTGGCACAGCGCCTGCGGGTGCCGTTCGCCGACGCCGACGACTTCCACCCCGCCGAGAACATCGCCAAGATGTCGGCGGGAGAACCGCTCGACGACGACGACCGCCGACCCTGGCTCGAGTCGATCGGCGTCTGGCTCGCCGAACACGCCGACGGCGGTGTCATGAGCTGCTCCGCGCTCAAACGGCATTACCGCGACCATCTTCGTGATCACGCACCGACGACGCTGTTCGCGCATCTGGCCGGGTCGGTCGAGGTCATCTCGCGACGGCAGGCATCACGCCCGGGGCATTTCATGCCACCGGCCCTGCTCGCCTCGCAGTTCGAGACCCTCGAGCAGCTGACCCCCGACGAATGCGGCCTGACCGTCGACGTGGACCAGAGCGTGGACGCCATCATCGATGAACTGGTCGAGGCCCTCTCGCGCGGTTCCGATCTCGACGCCGAGGAGAACTGATGTCGCCGACCACCACCACGATCCTCGCCGCGAGCACAGATCTGCCGCAGCCGGTCGCGCCCGGCTGGCAACTCATCGTCGCGGCGCTGGCGGGTATCGCCGTCATCGTCGTGGCGATCACGATCGCCAAGGTCCATCCCTTCCTCGCGTTGGTGGGCGGCGGCGCGACCGTCGGCATCGTCGCGGGTGAGTCGATCCCGACGGTCCTCGAGTCGTTCACCGCCGGGTTCGGCACCACCGCAGCGGGAGTCGGCATCCTGATCGCACTCGGCGCCATGTTCGCCAAGCTGCTGGCCGACTCCGGTGGTGCCGACGAGATCGTGGACACGATCGTCGGTCACGCCTCACCGCGGATGCTGCCGTGGGCGATGGCGCTCGTCGGCGCGATCATCGGTCTGCCGATGTTCTTCGAGATCGGTCTCGTACTCTTGATGCCGGTGATCTACCTCGTGGCCCGACGCTCGGGTCTCGGCCTGATCCCGATCGGCATTCCCGCACTGGCCGGGTTGTCGGCGATGCACGGGTTCGTCCCGCCGCATCCCGGCCCACTTGTGGCGATCGACGCCCTCGGCGCGGATCTCGGCATGACACTCGGACTCGGTGTGCTGGTCGCCATCCCGACCATCATCGTGTCCGGGCCGCTCTTCGGCGTGCTCGCCGGGCGATGGGTGACGGTCGAGGCCCCGACAACCTTCGACGTCGATCCGTCCGACGGCCCGACCACCAAGCGACCGTCCTTCGCGATCACCATGTTCAGCGTTCTGCTGCCCGTCGTGCTGATGCTCGGCAAGGCACTCGCCGAGATCTTCATCGCCGACGAGGACCAGCCCGTGCGCAAGGTCCTCGACATCCTCGGCACGCCCCTCATCGCGCTGCTCATCGCGGTGATCGTCGCGATGTTCACCCTCGGCCGCGGTTCCGGCATGGACCGCGAGACCATCTCGAAGTGCACGGGCGCGGCACTCCCCGCGATCGCGGGCATCCTGCTGATCGTCTCCGCGGGTGGCGGATTCAAGGAGGTCCTCGTCGACACCGGGATCGGCACCCTGCTCGCCGACTGGGCGACCGGCGCGAACGTCTCGGTGCTCCTGCTGGCCTGGACGCTCGCGGCGCTGATCCGCCTGGCGACCGGATCGGCGACCGTTGCCACGATCACCGCGTCGTCGCTGATCCTGGGTCTGGTCGACGGGATGGGTTCGGGAGAACTCTCGCTGGTCGTCCTGGCGATCGGTGCCGGGTCGGTGTTCCTGTCCCACGTCAACGACGCCGGTTTCTGGCTGGTGAAGGAGTACTTCGGCATGACCGTCGGACAGACCTTCAAGACTTGGTCGATGATGGAGACGGTCCTCTCGGTGACCGGATTGATCGTGGTACTCGCACTCGGTCTGGTCATCTGAGCCGGCCCTCTGTGCGGTAGCTTGACCACTCATGACACGGAAGATGCGGGTCCGGGCGGCGGTGGTCACCGGGGTTCTGACGTTGGTGGCGACGCTCGCGTACCCCGCAGCGGCACAACCCGATTCGCCGAGCACCGGACTCGGACCGAGCGACACCTCGCTCATACACGGCGACCTCGCCTCCACGGACTCCACGGCGCATCGAGGCCCCGGCCGCGGGGCTCGACTGGCCGGCTCCTCGATCCCGGGCGGCGCCTGCGCGGCAACGTTCGTCGGACGCGACGGGATGCCCGTCGCGTTGTGCACGCAATTCGTCGGATCGTCGCCACCGGCATTCGCGGCGCCGTCGGTCGTCCTCTTCGATCCCCGGACCGCGCAACCACTGGCGTCGACGCAGCTGACGAAGGGCGGACTGCTCGGCGGCGTGTACGGCTATCTCGACGACCGCGACCGGGTGGTCGTCGCCGACGGGTCCGGGTCGATTCTCCGTGTCGCGCATGCGAAGACGGCCAGCGGCTGGCGGGTGTTCGTCGACGATCGGGTCGACGTCGACCACGCGGTACCGGCGGGTGACGCCATCACCGGCCTGGCGCCCGACTTCGACGGCCGCGTGTGGTTCGCGACGACGCGCGGGGTGGTCGGGACAGTCGACCGGCATGACACCGTGCAGGCCACCCGGCTGCCGGCGGGAGAGGAACTGGGCAACGGCTTGTCGATCCGGCGAACGGGGGCGTCGATCCTGACGACGCACGCGCTGTACGAGATGCGCGCCGAACCGGGGCGCGCACCGCGAGTCGTCTGGCGTCGCGCGTATGACCGGGGACCAGCACGCAAACCCGGACAGCTCACCTGGGGCTCGGGGACGACGCCGACGTACTTCGGTCCCGGTGGCGATGGCTGGGTCGCCATCGTCGACAACGCGGAACCGCCGGATCTCCGCGTGCTGCGCAGCGATGACGGCTCCGAGGTCTGCCGCATGCGGGCCTTTTCGACGTCCGGGCCGGGCACCGAGAACTCGCCGATGGCCTGGGGCGATTCGCTGGTCATCCCGAGCACCTACGGCTACCAGTACCCGCCGATGGCGGTACAGGGTCCGTCGGTCCCGGCCGACGCCCCGTTCGTCGGCGGCGCCACCCGGATCGACGTCGGGGAAGGCGGCTGCCGTCGCGTGTGGGAGAACGGCGACCGGATCGCGACGCTCCCCAAGTTGTCTCGCGCAGACGGTCTGATCCACGCGATCGGGTATGGCCCGATCCGGCCGAACCTCCCACAGCAGATCGGCGAAGTCGCCTACGTGGCAACCGACTTCGCGACCGGCCGGCGGGTGGCGACGGTGCCGGTCGGGACGGCGCCGTTCGACGAACCACTCGAGCTGACCGGGACGATCACGGCCGACGGATCGCTGTGGCAGGCAACTCTCAGCCGCATGCTCAAGGTGACGCCGGGCCGCTAGGCCGTCGATCGGCGACACCCCTGTGGCCCTCTGCGAGGCGTCGCGCGCCCGGAAGCGACACCAGTCACCTACCTCAAGTTACTGTGTGGTAGGTTACACAGCCATGAACTGGAAGTCGGGGAGAACCATGACCCATCGCAAGACATCGAGACGGACGCTCGGGATCGCCGCGCTGGTGGCAGCGTGCGTCGCGTCGCTGGCCCCAACAGCGGTCGGTACTGCAGCGGCGGCGGATTTCTACACCCCGCCGGCCCGGTTCGCGTCCGAGCCGGGATCGGTGATCCGCAGTCAGCCGAGTCCGCTGCTGCTCCAGATCCCCGGCATGGCGGGTCAGTGGCCGGGGACCGCCCGCAAGGTCATGTACACCTCGCGTTACCAGGACGGGAAACCCGCCGCGGTCACCGGAACCGTCATCGAACCCACCGCGCCATGGCGCGGCCCGGGTCCGCGCCCGACCGTCGTCGTCGGCTCCGGGACCATCGGTCAGGGCGACCAGTGTGCGCCATCGAAGCTGATGACCGTGCCCCTCGCGGTGGACATCACGAAGCCGGGCATCTCGGTCAACTACACCGCGCCGGAGATGTATTACATGCTCGTCAACGGCGTGCGGGTGTTCATCACCGATTACATCGGGATGGGCACGCCCGGTGTCCACACCTACGTCAACCGCGCGGAGACCGGTCAGGCGATGCTCGACGGCGCCCGGGCCGCACTCGCGATCTCGGGCGCCCCGAAGGACGCCCCCGTAGGTTTCGCCGGTTACTCGCAGGGCGGCGGCGCAGCCGCGTCGGCCGCCGAACTCGCCGAGACCTACGCACCGGAACTGGACGTGCGCGCGACCTACGCCGGCGCGCCCCCGGCCGACCTCGAGAAGGTCATCCCCGCGATCGACGGCACCACCATCGCGGGGGCGATCGGCTTCGCTGTCAACGGGCTGACCGAGCGGTATCCGAACGTCGCCGAAGTGGTGCGACGAGAGACCAACCCCACCGGCAAAGCCGCGCTGAAACAGCTCTCGACCAGCTGCATCGGGGACATCATCCCGGCCTTCGGTTTCCGCCGCGTCGAGACATGGACCCGAACCGGCGAGACACTGTCGTCCCTCATCGCACGATCCCCCGGACTGCAAGAGGCTGTCCGCCAGCAGCGGATCGGTCGCCTGAAGCCGAACGCGCCCGTCTTCGTCGAAGGCGGACTGCACGACGACGTGATCCCGTACGGCCAGGTCGCGCAACTCGTGGCGGACTGGCGCGCCCAGGGCGCCGACGTCACCTTCGTCACCGACCCCACCCCGCCCATCTTGACGAAGTCGATCGTGAACCATGTCGTCCCCATGCTCGGCACATTCGTCCCCGGGATGGAGTTCGTCCTCGCCGAGTTCCGGAAGTGAGCCGCTCGCGGCCGAACCTCCTCGACGCTGGAGGCCCGCCGGGGTGAGTGGCAGGATCGGGACATGACGGATCCGAAGGACCCGGCCGGGGGCGCGTCCGGCGATTCTGCCGCGGATGACCCCGATCGCGTCCCGAGCCAGGCCGAGCTGGACGCCGAGGATCTGGCGGCCATCGAGCGGTCCTCGCGCGATCGGGACCAGTCCGCGCTCTATCCGACGCGGCCGGGCGATGCGGGACCGCCGCCGGAGGCGCTGGCGGTGCACGCACGCATCGTGTGGTGGGGCGCGGCCGTGATCGGTCTCGTGCTGACGATCTACGGCTTCTTCAACCTCGGCACCATCACCGACGATCTGCGCAACCGACTGCTCGAAGGAGTGGTCTCGGACCCGGCGAACTCTGCACCCGAGAGTGAGGTCGAGACCCTCGCCGGCTTCTTCCCGCCGTTCATGCTGGTGATGATCGTCGTCGTGCTCGCCATCGAGTACGCGTGCCTGGTGACCGCTGCGTCGCAACACAGCCGCCATCTCCGCAACTTCTTCCTGGCCGCCGTCGTCGTGCATCTGCTGTGTATCCCCGTCGGCGTCGACCTGCTGTTCCGATACCCGGACGTGTCGTCCGTCATGGTCGTCCTGAGCTACCTCCAGTTCGGTCTCCTGGTGGTCGCCGCCCTCTGCACCCTCCGGCGACCGGTCAACCAGTGGCTGCCGGAGTCGACCCGGATGAAGCCCACGCGGATGATGCGGGGACGGTGAACCGGACTCCGACACCGGTGTCGTGACCATCACGTCGCTGTGGCCGGTGTCGTCGGAATGTTCCGCGAGCGGGTCGGGTTGAACCGACCGTTGGCCCGAACCCGCACTGAGCATCCAGGAGGATTTCGAATGGCAATCGAACCGGTGTACACCATCTCGTCGAAGGCGTCCGGCGGCGGACGCGACGGCGAAGTCGTCTCGGCGAGCGGCCAGATCGATCTGGACCTGCGGCCGCCGAAGGAACTGGGTGGCAGCGGTGAGGGGACCAATCCCGAGGAATTGTTCTCGGCGGGTTATGCGGCCTGCTTCCTGAGCGCGCTGCGCGCCACCGCCAAGCAGGCCGACACCCCGGTGCCCGACGGGGCGACCGTGGACGTGGCCGTCGGGATCGGAAAAGACCCCGCGGACAACGGATTCGGTCTGACCGTCGCCATCGAGGTCTCGCTGCCCGGCCTCGACGAGGTCAAGGCCAAGGAACTCGCCGACCTCGCCTACACATTCTGTCCGTACTCGAAGGCGACCAAGGGCAACATCGACTCGTCGGTCACCGTACGCGTCTGATCGCCCGGCCCCCCGGTAATCACCAGCGCAGTCGGAGTCGTACTGCGCGCAGATATGACAAGAAGGGAATTCTTGATCATGACCACCCCGATCACCAGCACGCTCACCGACGAACAGCAGTCCGTCGCCGGAAAGGCGTTGCAGGACACCCTCGTCGACCTCATCGACCTGTCCCTCATCGCGAAGCAGGCGCACTGGAACGTCGTCGGCAAGCAGTTCCGGTCGGTGCATCTCGACCTCGATGAACTGGTCACGGTGTCCAGGGAGTTCACCGACGCGGCCGCCGAGCGGGCCACCGCGATCGGCGTGAGCCCGGACGGCCGCGCCGAGACAGTTGCCAAGACCGCCCACACCAAGGGATTCGGTGAGGGTTGGACCAAGGACAGCGACGTCGTCGAGTCGATCGTCGACAATCTCAAGGCAGTGGTCGCGGGTCTCCGCGAGCGAATCGGGGTCACCGAGGAGGCCGATCCGGTCACTCAGGACCTGCTGATCTCGTTCGCGTCGAAACTCGAGCAGCTGCACTGGATGTGGCAGGCGCAGATCGCGTGAGCGAGTACGCCTGACCCTCTCACAGCAACGAACCCCCGTCGACTCGCGACGGGGGTTCGTTGTGTCCGGGGGCCTGTTCAGTCGACGGACCGAGCAGATCCGGGGATGCCGGGATCGGGGGCGTCGACGGCGGGATCGGCGTCATCGTCGGCATAGGAGTCGCTGAAGGAGACCCGAGGCGTGGTCGCCGAGTGGTACAGCGCGATGCCGACGTACACCAGGGCGGCCACCGCGAACACCGCGGACACGAGGATCGCCGCGATGTGTGCGACGGTCGCGAACACCCCGTCGAGCGGTCCGGTCGCGAGCGCTCCCGCACCGGCCAGCGCCGCGCCGAGCAGAGCCCACGCGGCACTCCGTATCCACGGGGCCACCACCGAGACGTAGAAGAGCCGTTGATAGATGGTCAGCGAGAACTCGTCGACCGCGGCCAGCCGGACCTCGTCGCCGCCGGCGAGGTCACGCAGTTCGCGCGCCAGCTGGGTCTGACGCTGCAGACTCGTCGATTCCCGCTCGCGGTACCGCACGAACCCGATGACGCCGAGCGCCGTCGCCACGAGCCCCAACCCGACCATCACACCCCAGTAATCCACGACGTTCACGCTACAACTAGAACCTGTTGCAGTCGTGAAGCGGGTCACACGCCCTGGGCGGCGGTCGGCAGATCCCGGTGGACCCGACGAGGACGCAACCGGGGGAACGTGGCGCAGATTGATCACCGATCCATCGGCGGAACTGCCGACGGGCTGGAAGAATTCTCCCTCGGAGGACTTCGTTTTCGGCGGCGTTCACCCGCGGGTTCCGACCGGGCCCGGACACACGGACCTCTGCCTGTGGCGGGGCCGCATCGACGTGAAGGAGCACTCCGTGTCGACACTTCTGTCCACTCCGCCCACCGCTGTCGAACTCGCCGCGTGCCCGACGCCGACGGAGCGGGCCGACCCGCTGCGCATCCTGGAAGCGCAGGCGCAGACCCGGGTCGCCGATCTCGTCCCGGTCCGGCACGCGCGGATGTCGGCGACGCCGTTCACCTTCTATCGTGGTGCGGCCGCGGTGATGTCCGACGACCTGTCGAGAACGCCGGACACCGGGATCATCACCCAGCTGTGCGGCGATGCGCACCTGAGCAATCTGGGCCTCTTCTTCAGCCCGGAGCGTCGAATGGTGTTCGACCTGAACGACTTCGACGAGACGCACATCGGACCGTTCGAGTGGGACGTCAAGCGTCTCGCCGCGAGCTTCGCGATCGCGGGACGTAACAACGGACTCGACGACGCGACCAATCGTAGGGTCGCCAAGACCGTTGCCAAGGCGTACCGGCGGGCGGTCGTGCGCAGCGCGTCGAAGACGACTCTGGAGAACTGGTACGCCGGGATCGACGTCGACCATTTCCTGGCGGAGTTCGGGCCCAAGCTGGACACGTCGATGAGCGAGCGGACGCAGAAGGCGCTGAAGAAGGCGCGGCACCGCGACAGTGCGCAGGCCCTCGCGAAGCTCTGTGTGATCGGCGCCGACGGCTCCGCGCACATCCGCAGCGACCCGCCGCTGCTGGTGCCGCTGCACGAGCGGTTCCCGGCCGAGACCGCCGAGATCGTGGCCGAACGGGTCCGCGAGCGGGTCAGCGCCTACCGCGACACCGTGCCCTTGCACGTGCAGGCGCTCCTCGACCAGTTCGCGATCGTCGACATCGCGTTCAAGGTGGTCGGCGTCGGCAGTGTCGGCACGCGGGCGTGGATCATCCTGCTCACCGGAAAGGAGCTGGGTGATCCGTTGTTCTTGCAGGTCAAAGAAGCGCAGCGATCGGTGCTCGCCGACCATGTGCCGGCATCGGGCTTCGACAACCAAGGGCAGCGGGTGGTCGA
Organism: Gordonia sp. SMJS1; assembly: GCF_029866425.1. Classification (NCBI taxonomy): domain Bacteria; kingdom Bacillati; phylum Actinomycetota; class Actinomycetes; order Mycobacteriales; family Gordoniaceae; genus Gordonia; species Gordonia sp. SMJS1. The sequence goes on from NZ_CP123381.1 coordinate 502,926, forward strand.
GGGTCAACGCCTGCTCCAGGCGACGAGCGACCTCTTCCTCGGCTGGTCGACCGGGATCGACGAGAACGGTGAGCGACGCGACTTCTATGTGCGGCAGCTCCGCGACGGAAAGGGCTCGGTCGTCGTCGAGGCCCTGAGCGCGGAGGGGATGAAGTTGTACGCACAGCTGTGCGGGCTGGTTCTCGGTCAGGCGCACGCCCGGACCGCGAGCCGGTTCCGGATCGCCGAGTACCTCGGGACCACCAAGGGTTTCAGTGACGCCATCGCCGAGTTCTCGCTCGCGTACGCGGATCTCAACGACTCCGACCACACCCGGATGATGGAGGCCATCGGCCGAGGCGAGCTCGAGGTGTACGACCTGGCGGCCGAGGGTAAGAGTTGAGTCCGACAGGGAAGGTCGCCGGTGGAACCGACTGCGCGCGAGGATGAGACGTCGTTGCGGGAGCAGGTCGCCGCGCTGATGCCGCAGGCGAGATCGGATCTCGCGGAGATGGTCCGGTTCCGGTCGGTGCACGACCCGCAGCAGTTTCCCGTCGAGGAGTGCGACGGGATGGTCGACTGGCTGCTGGCGGCCTTCGGTGCCGTCGGCGTCGACGACGCCGCCGCGCATGTCACCAGCGACGGCAGCAAGGCGATCACCGGGTCCATTCCCGGCCCGGAGGGTGCTCCGACCGTCCTGCTCTACTTCCACCACGACGTGCAACCGCCGCTCGGTGACGACGAATGGGACTCTCCCGTCTGGGAACTGACCGAGCGGGACGGGCGGTGGTACGGCCGCGGAGCTGCCGACTGCAAGGGCAACATCGCCGTGCACCTCACCGCGCTGCGCGCACTCGCCGCCGGGCCGGGGTGACGGTGAAGATCATCGGCGAGGGGTCGGAGGAGCAGGGGACGGGAGGCCTCGAGGACTTCGCGGTCCGCAATCCGGACTTGCTTGCCGCCGACGCGATCCTGATCGCGGACTCCGGCAACTTCGCGGTCGGGAAACCGAGTCTGACGACGACGCTGCGCGGCATCGCGAACGTCGTCGTGTCCGTGGAGACGCTGGGGTCGGCGATGCACTCCGGAATGTTCGGCGGGCCGCCCCGGATGCACTCGCGGCGCTCATCTCGATGCTCGCGACCCTGCGTGACGAGCACGGCAACACCACCGTCGCCGGACTCGACGCCGACGCCCGGTGGCCGGGTGTGTCCTACCCGCCCGACCGATTCCGCAGCGATGCAACGGTTCTCGACGGAGTCGACCTGGTCGGATCGGGATCGGTGTCCGACATGGTGTGGGCGCGCCCGGCCGCGACAGTGCTCGGCATCGACTGCCCGCCGGTGGTCGGATCGTCGGCGGCGGTGCAGCCGCGGGCGCGGGCGCGCATCAACCTCCGCGTGCCACCGGGGATGGACCCGATGGTTGCGCAGGACGCGCTCGTCGAGCACCTCCGTCGCGTCGCGCCCTGGAACTCACGGGTCTCCTTCGAGCGCGAGGCGGTGGGCGCGCCCTTCGTCGGATCCACCAGCGGTCCGGCGTACGACACGCTCACCGGCGCCCTGTCGACCGCCTACGACAGCGAGGTGCTGATCCAGGGGCAGGGTGGATCGATCCCGTTGTGCAACGTTCTCCAATCGCTGTACCCCGACGCCGAGATCATGCTGTTCGGCGTCGAGGAACCGCGGTGCCTGATCCACGCACCCAACGAGAGCGTCGACCCCTCCGAGATCGAGCGGATCGCCCTGGCCGAGGCACTCTTCCTGCGCGACTTCAGGTACCGCTGAAGCGGTGTAGCAGAGCTGTTTTGAGTTCCGGGCGGCTCGCGGCCACCAGGACGAACGCGGCTTCGCGGAACAACCGTTCGGAATCGCTCCCGCGCACGACGCCGCGGCCGCCGTCCGCGGACACCAACGCGGCCGCGGCATCGAGCGCCAGAGCCGCGGCGTCGGCCCGGGCCGCCAGCAGTGCGGTGGCATCCGCCATCCCGGCGTCGAGCGCGGTTCGGACGACGTCGGCGCGCTCGCGCAGCGCCCGCCCCTCCCGGTGATGGCCGCCGACATCGAGCAGTCCCGCACAGCGCCGCACCAGACCAAAGGGCAGGGTGCCGTTCAATCGGACGCCGACGTTCTGGGTCGCGAAGAATTCCGCGAGGCCCACGCGCGTGACCTCGCGATCGAACGGGACCATCAGACCGTCGACCCGTAGGGACACCGTGGTCGTCGCGGCGGCGGCGGACAGATCCACGGGCGTTGCCCGGACCGCTGCGGACGACCTGCCGCCGACCAGGTCGGGCATGCGCAGGATCGCGGAGATGACGTCATCGGTCGCGGCGTCGCGCGCCGAGATCTGGAGCAGGTCGACGACACCCCAGCCGCTGACGAACGGTGCGTGCCCGTTCAGGAGCCAACCGTCGTCGGTGCGCGTCGCGACCATCCGTGGTGGCGTGGGGACGACTCCGGCGTAGGCGACGCCCGCGTGTAGACGTCCGCTCACGGTCGCGTCGAGGAGTTCACCACGTAGCTCGTCGTTGGTGGTCCGGGAGAGGGACAGGACGACGCCGTGGTGCTGGATCCAGGTGAAAGCGGTGGCGAGGCACCCACTGGTGAGCACCTCGAGGATCTCGGTGACCTCACCGAATTCGAGTCCCGGCCCGCCGGCCTCGACCGGCGCCGCGATGCCGTACAGGCCGGCGTCGGCCAGCGCTCGCCAGTGGGATTCGGGGACCGCTCCGGTGCGGTCCACCTCGCCGGCCGCCGGGAACAGGACCTCGTCGGCCACCCTGAGCGCTGCTGTTCGCAACTCCGCTCGTCGCTCGGCTCCGGCGTCCTGGGTGGTCACGACTCTCACAGTACGACGAGTGTCCGGGCCGGCAGAAAGTTGGACGACTGACCGACTCCGCCATCGCGGCCGCTCACGGAAGTTCGCGTCGCGCAGCACAATCGCGGGACCGGGATCCTTGAAAGTGGGACCAAAGGCCCAAGACCGCAGGTGTGACCGTCGATAAACTCGTGTATCGGGTGGGAGCATTCTCTCGCGTGGAAGGAACCCAGGTGACCGCAGTCCTCAATGGTCGTGACGTTCAGTCGATACGTGTTGTGCCGGAATCGGTTTCGAGTGTAGTACGGTCGGACGTCCGGACGAGTGAGCGGTACCTGCGTGCCGCGGTCGCCGACCTCATCGAACAGAATTTTCGTGATCCCGACTTCAGTGTGGAGGTCGTCGCCCGGCACCTGCACGTGAGCCGCCGGCACCTGTACCGGGTGCTCGCCGGTGGCACCACGTCGCTCGCCGAGATGATCGCCGATCGACGTCTGGAGTGGGCGGAGGGGCTGCTCATGGGTCCGGGCAACCTGAAACTCGAGGCCATCGCCCACGCGTCGGGATTCGCCTCGACGGCGACGATGCGCAACCGCTTCCGGTCGAAGTTCGGCTGCACCCCCGACGAGTTCCGCCGGATGGCGCCGGCGTCGGGACCGGACGCCGAAGCCGGCTGAAACTACTCCGGCGCAGACCTTTTCATGTCTGCGCCGGAGTCGCGTCATCGTATGGCGTTGACCGTCACACCGTGCAGAGCGGTGAATAGTCGCTGCGACCACCGGTGGTCGGCGAGACGAGGAACGTGCACGGGTTGTACCCGACCTTCTCGATCTCCTTGGTCAGGCGACGCAACTCCGAGTTGGGGACCACCTTGTCGCGCGACAGCAGGAATCCCGATCCGCGCGAGGGGTCCCCGACGACCGCGTACCGGTACGGCCCGGCGGGATCCGGCCCGTCTTCGAGGTAGGCGACGATGTAGTTCGGTGCGCCGCCCGGGTTGATGCTGCCCGGTGTCTGTGGGAACCGGACGCTCAGTTGGGCATTGGTCTGCGGGTCGACGACCGTCGCACGGCCGACGACGCCACCACGCATGCCGGTGGGGCCGGTGCACTGGTTGTCGACGCCGATCGTCTTGGCGTCGATGTAGGTGTAGGTCGCGCTGGTGTCCCGGGCGCAGGTGACCCCGAAGAAGGACGGCACGGTGGCGAGCTGCCACCACTTGCCGAGGTAGCGATCCACCTCGACCTTCGCCACGGGGGCCAGCGGTGCGGCTTGCGCCGGACCCGTCCCGGCGGCGAAGCCGACGCTGAGGAGGACGCCGGCGACAAGGGCTGCGAGGGACCGGGTGATGCGCATGGTGTTCCTTTCGGGCGGTTCGTCGTCGCGCCGCCCAAGTGGAGCAGCGTCACCAGACGATTCGGACCGGATGCGCGTCGTGGATTGGTTACCCCGCAGCCCTCGTCTCAGCGAACTGTCGTCACTGCGTCAGAGCGGTCGGTCACAGGTTGTATTCGTTGTTGGGGTTCCAGGTGGAGACAGCCCAGATCACGATCAGGTCCAGCACGATGATCAGGATGGCCCACGCCGGGTAGTAGGGGAGCCACAGGAACTGGGCGATGATCGACAGCGAGGCGATGATGATCGCGGAGATCCGCGCCCAGTCGGCGCCCACCGCGAGACCGCCGGCGACGAGGACCCCGACGATGCCCAGGATCAGGTGGATCCAGCCCCAGGTGGTGAGGTCGAACTCGAAGATGTAGTTCTGGCCGGCGACGAACAGGTCGTCGTTCGCGATCGCCGAGATGCCCTGGAAGATCGAGACCAAGCCGGCTACGAAGAGCAGCGCGGCGGCCACGATCGCGATACCGAAGGCGAAACCCTGCTTGGCCGACGAGTTGGCCTGCTGATCGGGGGAAGCGCTCATTGTCTGGCGTGTCCTTTCAGTGGTTGTGCGCCGACTCCTTGGTCCCGACCGACGGCGCGGCGGCACTGGTACGGATGGACCACATCAAGGATGGGATGTGCGACGCTACTTCGCACGGGTTTCAGCCACACCGGGCACATCTTTGACCAGGCGATTTAGTAGTCGGCGGGGGCGGGGTATAAGCTATCGCAGGCTACACACGGGGTGTGGCGCAGCTTGGTAGCGCGCTTCGTTCGGGACGAAGAGGTCGTGGGTTCGAATCCCGCCACCCCGACGCAAGGTTGAGATTGCAGAAGAGACCCTGACCTGGAGAAATCCGGTCGGGGTCTCCTCGTCTCTGTGGGGTCACTCCGGTTCCTCGGCCGACGACGACCGGCCACCGATGTGGGCCAGGATGATCGGATCGTCGGTGACGACGCGGTCCACCTCCTCGCCACCGTCGCAGCGCAGCAGACCCAGGGTGATTCCATCCGGCCCGTGATGGACCACCCGCCACGACGCCCCCGAATCCTCCCAGCGCAGCAGGTCGTCGAGTGTCATCGGGACGGGCCGGTCACCGACGGGCCCAGCTGCCGCGCGAGGTCGAGGAGATCCGTCGCGTGGAAGTCGTTGTCCGGCGAGCCCGAATCGTCCTTCTCGTCCCCGCCCCACTCGTCCGGCCGCTCGACGAAGGCCGTCCGCAGGCCGAAGGAGCGCGCGGCGTCGAGATCGCTCTGGTGAGTGGCCACCATCATCACCTCGGCGGGCTCCACCTCGAGCAGATCCGCCAGCCCGCAGTAGGTCTCGCGCGCAGGTTTGTAGTGCCGCCAGAGGTCGGACCCGCCGATCACGTCCCAGGGGAACGCGTTGTACCGGGCCATGTCGGTGAGCAGCGCGACAGTGCCGTTGCTCAGTGCGCAGACGATGTGATCGCGCCTGAGGAGTTGCAGACCCTCGACCGCGTCCGGCCAGGCCGGAATCGTCCGCCACGCACGGACGAGGGTGCGGGCCTGATCGTCGTCGAGTGTCAGTGCAAACAGCGAGGCGACGTCGTGCAGCGTCTCGGTCTGCAGGTCGTCGAGGCGACGCCACGGCAGTTCGCCGGATTCCACGCGAGCCAGGATCGGCGAGTACCGGCGTCGCCACTTCTTGGCGAACGCCGCTGCGTCGACCTCCGGTGCGATCGCGCCGACGGCGCCGGAGATCCCGGTGAACCAGTCGGTGACCGTCCCGAAGGTGTCGAACGCCAGGACCTTCACGCGGGGATGAAGGTCAACGCTCACATGGTCTCCCGGGCCAGCTGCGGGAGCGACTGGTCGGCGTCGTAGTCGGCATCACCGTGCGACACAGGTGTGAGGGTGAGCAGGCTGGCCTCGGGGCGGCAGCAGAAGCGTGCCGGGGCGTACGGGGACGTGCCCAGGCCCGCACTCACGTGGAGCTTCATCGACGATCCCCAGCTCGACGGACCCTTGACCCGGGAGCGATCCAACTGGCAGTTCGTCACCAGAGCGCCGAAGAACGGCAGGCAGAGCTGGCCGCCGTGCGTGTGTCCGGCCATCACGAGGTCGTAGCCGTCCGCGGCGAACCGGTCGAGGACCCGCGGTTCGGGGGAGTGGGTGAGTCCGAGCCGCAAGTGTGCCAGGGGGTTCGGGCGGCCCGCGATCGTCTCGTAGCGGTCTCGCTCGATGTGGGGATCGTCGACGCCGGCCGCGACGACCCGCACGCCGCTGACCTCCAGCTCGCGGACCGTGTGCGTCGCGTCGAGCCATCCACGCTCGGTGAACGCCGCACGCAGATCCTGCCACGGCAGGGGCTCGCCGTGCGTGCGCTGATGGTCCTTCTTGAAGTACTTGAACGGATTCTTCGGCTTGGGGCCGAAATAGTCGTTGGACCCGAAGACGAACAGGCCGGGCCGCGACAACAACCCACCGAGCGACTGGATGACCGACGGCACGGCCTGCGGGTGCGCGAGGTTGTCCCCGGTGTTGACGACAAGGTCGGGTTCGAGCGCCTCGAGCTCGGCGATCCACGCCTGCTTGAGGCGTTGGTTGGGCATCATGTGCAGGTCGCTGATGTGCAGGACACGTAACGGCGAGGCGCCCGGTTCGAGAACGGACAGCGTCGTGTGTCGCAACGCAAAGGCGTTGCGCTCGATCACCGTCGAGTAGAGCAGTCCGGCGGCGGCGAGCCCCGCCACGCCGGCCAGAGCGCGCGCGGGTACCCCGGAACCGGACGGACCGAGGCGAGAGATGCCGAGGCGTGCGATGTCGAGTTCGGAGTGCTGCATCACCCCAGAATACGCATCCCCCACGACGATCCCGCCCCGGTTTCGTGAGCAGCGCGGGCGGGGCGTCGATTGTCTGATCGCGGGTCAGCCGGGTAGCTGGATCACCACCGGGCCGACACCGGGTACCACGACGGTGGTCTCGGTGGGGCCGCCCTCGTCCCCGCCGGCGCGGCGGCCGTTGCTGACGTAGATCGTCACGGTGCTGCCGGGCATGGCCGAGTCGGACGGTGCGGTGAAGACCACGGTGCCCTGCGGGCGTCCGCTGTCCACGTCGAGCTCGCTGACCTTGAACCCGGCACCCTGCAGGCGCGATGTGGCCTCGCTGGCGGGCAGGCCGCTGACCTGCGGGATACGGCCCCGGTCGCTGCCGTTCCAGTACTCGCGGTCGATCGGGGGCAGGCTGACGGGGCCGAACTTCGTCGCCACCGGTTTGACGGCCTGGAACCAGGTGCGCGCCGGTTCCATGCCGCCGTAGAGGTCGCCGTCGTAGCAGGAGCGCAGCGGACTGCTGCAGACGCCCTGCGGGTTCGGGCCGTCGCTGTAGACGTACGCGGCGCCGGCGATCTGGTTGGTGAACCCGACGAATGCCGAGGAGCGGTGCGCTTCCGTCGTGCCGGTCTTACCCGACATCGGCAGCGTCCAGCCCGCGGAGCCCGCGGCACCGGCCGCGGTGCCGGCGCCCACGTCGTCCTTGCTCATGGCGTTGGCCAGCGAGTGCGCCAGGCCTTCGTCCACGACCTGCTCGCACGGCGGTGGCGTGAACGGCACCGCGGTCAGGGCGCGCCGGCCGTCCGGTCCCATGACCGGGTTGCCGTACTGGTCCCGCTTGATCTGGCTGATCGACTTGATCGGGTTGGGCGGGCACCAGGTGCCACCCGACGCGATGGTGGCGGCGACGTTGGCGAGCTCGAGGCCGTTGAGCGGCAGCGGGCCGAGGGTGAAGGAGCCGAAGTTCCCGTCCTTGACGTACTGGGCCATGCTCTTCTCGCCGTAACCCGACGACCCGGGGATGGTGTACGAACGCAGGCCCAGGCGGACCGCCATGTCGACCGCCGGTTTGACGCCGACCTGCTGCAGCAGCTTCACGAACGCGGTGTTCGGCGACTGTGCCAGGGCGTTCGTCACCGACATCGACGCCGGGTAGCGGCCGTCGTTCTTGACGCAGTACGCATTGGCGGGACACCCGTTGGCCCCGCCGCTGTTGCCCATGCCCTCGACGGCGATGGACCCGGGGACGGGGATGGTGGAACCGGCGCCGAGACCCTTCTCCATCGCGGCGGCGACGGTGAAGATCTTGAACACCGAGCCGGCACCGTCGCCGACCATCGAGAAGGGTTGCGGCTGCATCGTCTCGCCGCGGTTGAGATCGAGACCGTAGTCGCGGCTCGACGCCATCGAGAGCACGTCGTGCGATTTCTTGCCCGGACGCAGGGTGCTCATCACGTCGGCGACGCCGTCGGCGGTCGGGCTGGCCTGACTCTTCACCGCCCGCACCGTGGACCGCTGGACCTCGGGGTCGAGCGTGGTCTGGATGATGTAGCCGCCGCGCAGGACCGAGTTGCGGGACATGCCGTTCTCGGCCAGGAACTGAAGGGCGTAGTCGCAGAAGAAGCCGTTGTTGTCGGCCGCGATGCAGCCCTGGGTCGGGGTCCGCGGACTCGGGAGCACGCCCACGGGTGCCTCCTTGGCCGCGACGAGCTCGGCGCGCCGTTCCGGGAAGTTGTCGATCATCGTGTCCAGCACGACGTTCCGGCGCGCGAGGGAGGCTTCGGGGTTCGAGTACGGATTCAGCGCAGAGCTGGACTGCACCATGCCGGCCAGCAACGCGGCCTGCTCGACCCGCAGGTCCTTGGCGGGGATGCCGAAATAGGTCTGCGCGGCGGCCTCGATGCCGTAGGCGTTGTTCCCGAACGGCACGACGTTCAGGTACCGGGTGACGATCTGCTTCTTGGCCTCCTGCTTGGCGGCGGCGTCGTCGAGCCCCTTGTCGCGCTTGGCCTGATCGATGAGGGTCTGCTCGAGGGTGAGCGCCATGCGCACCTCGCGGAGCTTGCGCGCGGGTGTGGTCTCGATCGCGGCCTGGCGGTCGGCCTCGGTCCGTGCGAGGACCAGGAGTTGATAGTTCTTGATGTACTGCTGGTCGAGCGTCGACGCACCCTGCTGGACCTCGCCCGACGACGAGTTCTTCAAAGCGGCACGGATGGTGCCCTTCCAGTCGACGCCGTCGTGTTCCAGGAACCGCCGGTCCTCGACGGAGATGATCGCTCGGATCATGTCGGGGGAGATGTCGTTGTAGCCCACCTGATACCGGTACTGGTCGAACAGCACCGCGATCGGCTTCCCGTCGACGTCGGTCATCGTGGTGACCTCCGGCAACGTGCCGTTGAGCAGTTCGGAGGACACGTTCTCGACAGCGGCCGCCGCCCGGTTGGAGACGACGCCGATTCCGCTGGCCACGGGGTACAGCAGGCCGGCGACGAGAACTCCGGCCAGCAGGCTCGCCCACGCCAGCGACCACAGTTTCTTCGACATCACCCCGACAGGATACGTGCGTTCGTTCCGAACATCGTCCTGCCTCGCCCGCGGCATCGGCGCAGCGTGGTCCCGAGCCGACGGTCGGGGTGCCCGCGGGTCGCCGGGCGGATGCGCCGGAGGCCACCGTCCGCGGGCCGTCTGTTCGGATGAGTTTGCACGGTTGTCCCACTTTGTTCGCTCCAGGGGTTGCGCCCCCAAGCACAGATCCCTAGATTGAGTGCAGAATGTGACTCACTTAACAGTTCGTTACAAATGTGGCTTGAGCAGCGAGGTCGAGACGTTCTCGCAGCTACGCAGACACGACAGGTAGGGGTGGCGGATGGCGACAGCGGCAGTTTCCAACGAAGAGGATCGCTTGGCGTGGGTTGCTCAGGCGCGTTGTCGAGGGGGAGACCCCGATGATCTGTTCGTGCGGGGCGCGGCCCAGCGCAAAGCCGCCACGATCTGCCGCCACTGCCCGGTGCAGCTCGAATGCGGTGCCGATGCACTCGACAACCGCGTCGAGTTCGGCGTCTGGGGCGGACTGACCGAACGTCAGCGTCGCGCACTCCTCCGCCAGCACCCCGAGGTCACGTCCTGGTCGGCGTTCTTCGCCGCGCAGCGCCGGCGTCATCGCGACGCCGTCTGACCTCTTCTCCGCCGAGCCGTGTCGAGTGGTTTCGACACGGCTCGTCGCACGCTCCTCGCCTGCTCAACCAGCAGGGGGGGCTCGGCGCACGCTCCTCGCCTGCAACCAGCGGGAGGCGGCTCGTCGCACGCTCCTCGCCTTCTCAACCAGCGGGGGACGGCTCGTCGCGCTCGGTGATCAGCCGCGGCCGGTGATCTGCTCGGCCACCGCGCGCAGGGCGGTCACATCGGCCACCTCGAACGGCAGCGCCGGGACCCCGACGATCGGCACCCGCGGGTGCGACGCCGTGAACCGTTGCAGCAGATGGAGTTCGCGCTTCCCGGTGGCGGCCCGATCCGCGTGAATCCGGAGTACACCGCGAGCCAGTTCGTCGTTGACCGATTCGAGGGCGACCAGCGCTGCCTCCTCGTGGATCGACGTCAGGTTCGGGTGGGTCCGGTTGAGGATCAGTCCGGCCAGTGGCATCGACTCCTCGGACAGGCGGTCGACGAAGAACGCGGCCTCCCGCAGGGCATCGGCCTCGGCCGCAGCCACCACCGCGAACTGGGTGCCCGGCTGTTTCAGCAGGGCATAGGTCTTCGCGGCGCGGTCCTGGAAGCCGCCGAACATCGAGTCCAGTGACTGCACGAAGGTCGCCACGTCGCGGAGCATCTCGCCGCCGATGATCGTCGAGACACCCCGCATGGCCAGGCTCATCGCGCCGGTCACCATCCGGCCGACGCCGCGACCGCCGCCGACCAGCACCTTCATCAGACGCCCGGACAGGAACGACCCCAACCGCTGCGGGGCGTCGAGGAAGTCCAGTGCGTTGCGCGACGGCGGGGTGTCGACGACGATCAGGTCCCAGTGGTCCTGCTCGAGAAGCTTGCCGAGCTTCTCCATCGCCATGTACTCCTGCGTCCCGGAGAACGACGAGGCGACCGTCTGATAGAAGGCGTTCTGCATGATCGCCTCGGCGCGTTCGGGAGTGGAGTACTCGAGCACCATCTCGTCGAACGTGCGCCGCATGTCGAGCATCATCGCGTCGAGCGTGCCCTTGCCGTCGATCGCGACCGGCTGCGGGTCGTTGGTGAGTTCGGACATCCCGAGCGACTGCGCCAGGCGCCGGGCCGGGTCGATCGTCAGCACGGCCACGGTCCGGCCCTGTTCGGCGGCGTACATCGCCATCGCGGCAGCAGTCGTTGTCTTGCCGACTCCGCCTGCGCCGCAACAGATCACGACGCGGGTCGCGGGGTCGGTGAGCACCGCGCCCATCTTGAGGTCGAGTGGCATCACGCACCCGCTTTCTGGAGGAGGTCGGCCAGCTCATAGATCGACCCCAGGTCGACGCCGTCACCGAGGGACGGCAGTTCGAGTGTCGGCATCTCCACCTCGTCGAGCTGCGCCTTGGCGATCTGCTGCGCCTGCAGGCGGGTCGCGTGCTCGATCGTCTCGGTGAGCAGGCCGGCCAGGTCCCCGTCGGCGAGCTTGAGTCCGGCGGCGGTGAGGCCGTCCTCGACACGCCCCGCGTCGACCCGACCTTCGGCGATCTCGTCGATCACCTCGGCCGGCAGGTGGGGTTCGCTGACGCGGTTGATGACGAGACTGCCGAGGTTGAGGTTCTTGCCCCGCAGTTCGTCGATCGCCTCGATCGTCTCCTGGATCGGCATCGCCTCGAGGAGCGTCACCAGGTGGATGATCGTCTCCTCCGAGTGGAGCAGGCGGACGACACCTTCGCTCTGGTTGCGGATCGGGCCGGTCTTGGCGAGGTCGGCCATGGCCTGGGTGACGTCGAGGAAATTGCCGATCCGGCCGGTCGGCGGCGCGTCGACGACCACCGCGTCGTACACGCGGTTGCCCTGCTTGTCGGTGTGGATGATGCGCTCTTTGATCTTGCCGGTGAGCAGGACGTCGCGGAGTCCGGGAGCGACGGTCGTCACGAAGTCGATCGCGCCGATCCGCTTCATCGCGCGGCCGGCGAAGCCGAGGTTGTAGAACATGTCGAGGTACTCGAGAAGGGCGTGCTCGATGTCGATGGCCAGCGCGGACACCTCGCCACCGCCCTCGGCGGTCGCGATGCGGGTGTCGGTGGGTGGCAGCGGCGGGATGTCGAAGACCTGCGCGATGCCCTGGCGACCCTCGGTCTCGACGAGGAGGACCTTCTTGCCGTCGGCGGCGAGCGCGAGTGCGAGCGCCGCGGCGATCGTGGTCTTGCCGGTGCCGCCCTTGCCCGTCACGAAGTGCAGGCGAGCGCGCGCGGCGGCCGCCGGCCACTCGTTCTCGCGCGCGACGGAGGAGTTGTCTGTCACGCCGGAATCGAGCGCCTCGCCCGACCCGGATCGTGAGCCCTGTTCGTTGGCCACCGCAACACCTTATCCATTGACCGTCGCCAGATAGGGTGAGTCCATGAGTGAAGTGACCGCGTGGGAATACGTGACCGTGCCGCTGCTGACGCACGCCACGAAGCAGATCCTCGATCAGTGGGGCGCAGACGGTTGGGAACTGGTTTCGGTTCTGCCCGGTCCCACCGGCGAGCAGCACGTCGCCTACCTGAAGCGACCGAAGGGCTGACCATGGCGACCACGTGGACCGATCGTCTGGCCGAACTGGGCATCGAACTCCCGTCGGTGGTGCCACCGGTGGCGAGCTACACCCCGGCCGTGCGCACCGGCAACCTCGTCTACACCTCGGGACAGCTGCCCATCGTCGACGGCGAACTGTCGGCGCGGGGCAAGGTCCACGAGGGCGCCGAAGGCGTCGTTCGGCCGGACGAGGCGACGGCAGCAGCCCGGGTCTGCGCGCTGAACGCGCTCGCCGCGATCCACGCACTCGTCGGGATCGACTCGGTCGTCCGGGTGGTCAAGGTCGTCGGGTTCGTCGCGTCCGCACCGGGCTTCACCGGTCAGCCGGCCGTGATCAACGGGGCTTCGGACGTCCTCGGTGAGATCTTCGGCGACGCCGGTGTGCACGCCCGGTCCGCGGTCGGCGTCGCCGAACTCCCGCTCGGTGCGCCGGTCGAGGTGGAACTGATCGTCGAAGTGGCCTGACGTCTCCATTGGACGTCGCGCTGCTGGTCGTGGCAGCCGCCGCGGCCGGGTGGGTCGACGCCGTGGTCGGCGGCGGTGGCCTCGTCCTGATCCCGGCGATGCTGATCGCCCAGCCGGGGTTGCCGATCGCGACGGCCCTGGGGACCAACAAGCTGGCGGCGGTCTTCGGGACCGCGTCGGCAGCGTGGCGTTACGTGCGGCACGTCCGGATCGATCTTCGTCGCCTGATCCCGGTGTTCGTTGCGGCGCTCGCCTTCTCGGCCCTCGGCGCGACGGTGGCCGTCGTCCTGCCCACCGAGATCTTCACGCCGATCGTGCTGGTCATGCTGGTCGGCGTCGGACTGTTCGTCGCGCTCAATCCCGGCTTCGGGACTGACGCGTCGACGGGACCGCGCTCGCGCGTCTCGACGATCGCGGGCCTCGTGCTGGCCGGTGTCGTCGTGGCCTTCTACGACGGGGTGATGGGTCCCGGGACCGGTACCTTCCTCATCATCAGCCTGACCGCGCTGGTCGGGACGAGTTTCCTGGAGAGCTCGGCGATGGCGAAGGTCATCAACACCGGTACCAACCTCGGCGCCCTCACGGTCTTCGGCCTGCAGGGAAATGTGCTGTGGCTCTTGGGTCTCGGCCTGGCCGTCGCCAACATCGTCGGCGCCCAGATCGGCTCGCACATGGCGATCGGCCGCGGCAGTTCGTTCGTGCGGTGGGTCCTGCTGGCCGTCGTCGTCGTGATGGTGGGGAAGCTCGGGTACGACCTGATCGTCGGCTGAGGTGGCCGGACTCGGCGGACAGCGCTGTGGAACGGCATCGGCCGAACTATGCTCTCCTCGTCGACCCCGCAGCGGACGGGTCGCGACCCGATCGTCGTAGAGGCGGTGCATCATCAGCGATTCGACGGCTTCCGAGGCCGCGACGCCGCTGTCGGGAAAGCAGCGGGTCCTCGCGCTGCTCCTCGCGATGGCGATGTTCGTTCTCGTCGTGGACACCTCGTTCATGAATGTGTCCATATCGGCGGTGGTCCGTGATCTGGACACGACCGTGAGCGGTGTGCAGTCGGCGATTGCGCTCGAGGCGTTGGTGTCCGCCGCGTTCATCCTGATCGGGGGCAAGGTCGGGGATCTGATCGGTCGCCGGCGGGCCTACGTGATCGGTTTGCTCGCCTATGCCGTGGGCGCGTCGGCCATGGCGCTCGCACAAGGTCTCACGACGATCATCGTCTTCTGGGCGATCGTCGGCGGGATAGGGGCTTCCCTGCTCCTGCCCGCGATGCAGTCGCTGGTACACGGCAACTTTCACGGCGGCGACCAGAAGCGGGTCTACGCCCTCGTGGGCGCCGCCGCCGCGATCGCGGCCGCCGTCGGCCCGCTCCTGGGCGGTTTCATCACCACATACCTGTCCTGGCGGATCGCCTTCGTCGGTGAGGTCGTCATCATCGCGATCGTGTTGTGCGGCATCGGTTTGGTCCGCGACGTCGAGTACACGGGTCCACGGGGAGTCGACCCCGTCGGTGCTCTGCTCTCGGTGCTGGGAATGGGTGGGATCGTGCTGGGGATCCTCGTCTGGCAGGAGGGCGGTGAGGCCGTCGGCATCCTGCTGGTCCTGGGTGCCGCGGGTCTGGGCGGACTGACCTGGTGGCTGACCCGCCGGCGGCGCGCCGGGCGGCCCACGCTATTGGACCCGGACCTGTTTCGCTCCAAGCCGTTCCGCCTGGGCGTCAGCCAGCAGTTGCTGCAGCAGATCGCTCTCGGCGGCATCATGATCTCGCTGCCGATCTATCTGCAGATGGTCCTCGAGTACGACGCCATGGAGGCCGGGTTGTCCCTGGCGCCCCTGTCGCTCAGCATGTTCGCGGTCGCGCTGGTCGCCGGTCGGCGGACACACACCCGGCCCCCGTCGACGTTGGTGCTCATCGGTTTCGGCTTGCTCACGCTCGGGGTCGCGGTTCTGCTCCCGATCGTGCCGCGGGCGGACTTCGGCTGGGGTCTCGTCGTGCCACTCGTCGTGGCGGGTGCCGGCCTGGGGCTGCTCGTCTCGCAGCTGAACGACTACACGCTCGGGCCGATGAGCGACGAGCGTGTGAGCGAGGCGGCCGGAACCAACTCTGCGGCCGGATCATTCGGTCTGTCCTTCGGACTCGCGAGTGCCGGTGCGATCCTGTTGGCCTCGCTCGCCTTCGGATTCGCGCGCGAGGCAGAGTCCAGCGAGGTCCTGGCGCCCGCGGAACAGCAGCGGGTGGCGCAGGTGCTCGACGACGACGCACAGGTCATGAGCAATACACAACTGACCGAGTTGCTGGCCGGGCAGCCCACGGACGTAAGCGACGAGATCATCCGGATCAACACCGAAGTCCGGCCGGTCGCGCTACAGGTGGCGCTGGTGGTCCCACTCGCTGCGGGTGTTCTCGGCACGATCAATTCGCTGCGGATGCGGAGCAGACCCGGTCGTCCGCGATCATGAGTGAGAACGTCGCTCTGCAACGGCGGACCATCGTCCTGCTGTGCACGGCCCAGATCCTGGCCGGCCTGTCGATGGGCGGAGCCCTGGCGCTTGGGGCGATCCTCGGTGAGGAACTGTCGGGAACGGCGTCCCTCGCCGGCATACCGACGACCGTGGTCACGCTGGGGGCCGCGGCCGCCGGTCTCCCGTTGGCGTCCCTGGCCGCCGGACGCGGGCGGCGTCCCGCGTTGACCACGGGCCTGGTGATCGCCGGGGCCGGTTCGCTGGTCGTGGCCGCCGCCGTCGATCGCGGCTGGTTCGCGTTGATGCTCGTCGGGATGGCCGGGGTGGGGTCGGGCACCGCGGTGAGCCTGCAGGCACGTTTCGCGGCAACGGATCTGTCGTCGGCCGGCACTCGTGGCCGCGACCTCTCGCTCGTGGTGTGGACGACGATGGTCGGCGCGGTGATCGGGCCGGCGGTGGTCCCGATCGGCGCCACCGTCGCCGGGTGGTTCGCGATGGCCGATCTGTCGGGTCCGTTCCTCGTGGGTGCGGTCGGGTGCTTCGGGGCGGCGGCCGTGCTGTTCGTCGGCCTCCGCCCCGACCCGCTGGTCGTGGTGACCTGCGAAACGGACGGGGGTCGTGTCAAAGTGTCGCTGGCCGAGGGGCTCTCGGCGATCACGCACTCGCCGCCGGCGCGGGCCGCGATGGCCGCGGTGGTGTCGGCGCACGCGGTCATGGTCGGGGTGATGGCGCTGACGCCGGTCCACATGCATCACGGGGGCGCCTCGGTGACGCTGGTCGGCCTGTCGATCAGCGCGCACATCGCCGGGATGTACGCGCTCGCACCGGTGATGGGCCTGCTCGCCGACCGGACCGGCCGGATCCCGGTGATCCTCGGCGGTCAGGCGACACTCGTCGTCAGCTGCGTCGTCGGATTCGTCGTCGCGGAATCGCAGACGGGTCTCGTCGTCGCGCTGGTCCTGCTCGGCGTGGGATGGTCGGCGTCGACGGTGGCGGCCTCCACGCTCCTCACCGACAGTGTCGACACCGCGCGACGCGCACCGGCGCAGGGGGTTTCGGACACCGCGATGAGTCTGGCCGGCGCGGCCGCGGGCGCGCTCTCCGGACTCGTCGTCGGGGCCTTCGGCTACGGGGTTCTGGTGCTCGGCGCCGCCGTGATCGCGGTGCTCACGGCGGCCTACGTGGTGCTCGACGGTGTCCGCGACCGACGACGGACCGCCATGGCCTAGGGTTCGACACACGGATCGGGGACACTGGGGAGGCCGTCGGATGGCAGCATCGCAACTCGTCGGGCGTACCGGGACGGTGACGATGTCGATACCGGGCGGCGAACTCCTCGGGGAGATCGAACTGCCGTTGGCCGGCGGAACCGAGCGGTTCCTCGCCCGCGCCGCCGCACCGATCGGGCTCGACGCGCCCGTTCTGGTCATCGCCGAACGTTCCGGCCGAGTCGTCGATGTCGAGCCATGGGTACCGGTCCCCGGCACGGCGAACCGAACCATGTGAACAACCGATCGTCGAAAGGTCCCGGATGCGGCAGGATCTGACGTCGACACATATCGCCTGCCGCTCGAGGAGAGACCATGCTCGGCTACTACGTTCCCGAACCCGATGAGGCGATGCTGATCTCCGGCGCCAAGTCCGACTTCGACGATGCGCCGTTCGTGGTCGTCGTCGGGCACGGGAAGTGGGTCATGCCCTTTTTCCGGAAGGTCCGTTTCCTGTCGATGGCGTTGCACGAGGCGACGATCCGCGAGGTCTGTGTGACGACCCAGGGCATCCAACTCAACGTGCGGGCGGTCATCGCCCACAAGGTCGGGAATGACGTGGCGTCGATCGTCAACGCCGGACAGCGCTTCATCTCCGAGCAGGAGAACGAGATGAATCAGCTGACCGGACAGATCTTCTCGGGTCACCTGCGTTCCATCGTGGGCTCGATGACCGTCGAGCAGATCATCCGCGAGCGCGACACCCTGGCTCGTCAGGTGCTCGACGCGTCCAAGCGTGAGATGGGATCGATCGGTCTCGTCGTCGACTCGTTCCAGATCCAGTCGATCGACGACATGGATTCCGGTTACATCAACGCGCTGGCTGCCCCGAACATCGCCAAGGTGCAGCGCGAGGCGGCGGTCGAGCGTGCTCGCGCCGACCAGGAGTCGGCGAAGGCGCAGCAGGAGTCGCTGCGGAACCAGGCCGACTACGAGCGGGAGACTGCGATCAAGCGGGCTGCGATCAAGGCCGAGACCGACAAGGCCAATGCCGAAGCCGCCCAGGCCGGTCCGCTCGCGCAGGCGCGGGTCAACCAAGAGGTCATCCGCGAACAGTCCGTGCTCGCGCAGGCGCAGGCCGAACTCCGTGAACAGGAACTGATCTCCGAAGTGGTGAAACCGGCCGAGGCCGAGGCGCTACGACGACAGATCATCGCCGAGGCGGAGGCCAAGGCGGTCGAGATCCAGTCGGCGGCCGCCGCACAGCACAACCGCATCGCCCTCGATCAGCAGCTCATCGAGGCCCTGCCCACGCTCGTCGGCGAGGTCGCCAAGGGCCTCAGCACCGCGAACCTCACCGTGTACAACGGGGCCGAGGGCGTCAACGAGATCATGACCGGTGTGATCACCCAGGGTGCCGCGCTGCTGCGCAGCCTGCAGGATCAGGTGGCGCCCACGGTGGTGGACGGGTCGGCCGGCGAGCAGTCCGTGAACGGTGCGACGGTCGGCGGGGTCTGACCCGGGGATCGACTCGGCATGGTCGGATCGTCGGGCTTCGCCCGGTTCTCCGCACCGAGTGGATAGGCTCGGGGACCATGGGCTCACCGAACGACGCCGCACCCACGCACCCTGCCTACGGGGTGCTGCGGGAAGTGACCCCCTTCGCGTCGGTCCTGCTGTGCGACAACTCGGGGATGATGGAACTCGACGGCACGAACACCTACGTGCTGCGCGCTCCCGGCAGCGAGGAATGCGTGGTCATCGACCCGGGACCGCCGAAGTACAAACACCACGCCCGGCGCCTCGCCGAATTGCCCGGGGTCGCACTGGTCTTGGTGACCCACCGGCACTTCGACCACACCGGCGGGGTGTCGCGCCTGCACAAGCGCACGGGTGCGCCGGTACGCGCTCGGTTGGAGAAGCACTGCCGCAACGGGGCGCCACTGCGGGATCGTGAGGTGATCGAGGCCGCGGGTCTGCGGATCACGGTGCTGTTCACCCCGGGACATACGGGGGATTCCGTCAGCTTCCTCGTCGAACACGACGGACAACGTGCGGTCCTGACCGGCGACACGATCCTCGGGAGTGGCACGACCGTGCTCGATCCCGCCGACGGCGGGTTGCGCGACTATCTGAACTCGCTGAACCGTCTGATCGTCGAAGGGGAAGGAGCGGCACTGCTCCCGGCGCACGGTCCGGACCATCCCGATCTGGGCCCCGTCGCGCGGTACTACAAGGCGCATCGCGAGGAGCGGATCGACCAGATCGTCGCCGCTCTGGACACGATGGGTGTCTCGGCCCGCGACGCGAAGCCGATGAAGGTGGTGCGCAAGGTGTACTCCGACGTCGACAAGAAGCTGTGGCCCGCCGCGCGGATGTCGGTGAAGGCACAGTTGGAGTATTTGCGCGAAGCCTGACCCTTCGAGGGAAGAGCAAAGCCGCCCGCTCCCGGAGGAGCGAGCGGCTTCGTGGTGAACTCGAGTCAGCGCGCGCGGCGCGCGAGACGCTCCGAGTCGGCGATGAGCACGCTCTTGCCCTCGAGGCGCAGCCATCCGCGCTGGGCGAAGTCGGCGAGCGCCTTGTTGACGGTCTCGCGCGACGCGCCGACGAGCTGGGCGATCTCTTCCTGGGTCAGGTCGTGGGTGACGCGCAGCGCGCCGCCCTCCTGGGTGCCGAAGCGCTGCGCAAGCTGCAGGAGCTGCTTGGCGACGCGACCGGGCACGTCGGTGAAGATGAGGTCGGCGAGGTTGTTGTTGGTGCGGCGCAAGCGGCGTGCCAGCACGCGCAGCAGCTGCTCGGCGATCTCCGGACGGTCCTTGATCCACGCCTTCAGCGCGTCACGGTCCATCGACACCGCGCGGACCTCGGTGACCGTCGTCGCCGACGAGGTACGGGGGCCGGGATCGAAGATGGAGAGTTCGCCGAACATGTCGGACGGGCCCATGATCGTCAGCAGGTTCTCGCGTCCGTCGGGCGAGCGTCGGCCGACCTTCACCTTGCCGGACATGATGATGTAGAGCCGATCGCCGGGCTCGCCTTCGTGGAAGATCACGTGTCCGCGAGGGAAGTCGACGGGCTGAAGCTGCTTGGTCAGCGCCGCGACGGCGGAGGGCTCGACGCCCTGGAATATGCCCGCCCGCGCCAGTACTTCTTCCACCTAGGGAACCTTTCTCGAATCTCTCTACAGCCCGCGTCAGATCGCGCCGTTGGCTACGCTACCCCGCGCACAAGCATATGTGTTGGATGGGTCACTGGAAGCTCATTGCGGGTGTGTCCGATTGGCGGAGTGTCGACGCGGTGGTCGGGCGGTACGGAAGCGGGGGCGGCGACGGCCGGTCAGCTGGCCCGCTGCGGCGATTCGGTGTGGCCGGACACCGCTGATTCGTGACGGGTGACCCGTCGGTCGCGGAGTTCGTCGAGCGCGGCCGGCATGCCCTCGCGGGCGAGGGTCTGGACGTTCTGGGCGTCGGCCGAGTCGAGGAAGTCCTCCACCTCATCGCGTGAGACCGCCGAGCGGTCGATCCGGGACTGGACCTTGTCCATGCCCATGGCGAACAACATGAGTACAGCCGGGAACAGCAGCGCCGCGAGACCGTGCATGGGGACAAGTAAACACAATCGACCCGCCCGGAACCGCATCGAGAGGGCCGCCGTCATTGACTTGTTACCTGACCGTAGGTTGCGCGTGAGCACGCCGATGTGGCCGTGACCAGCCCTTCTCCCAGGGCGAACACGCGGTTCTGACCTGCGGTGATGTTCCATTCAGGGGGTGTGTGAGAGTGCTTCGCCCCGTGTCGGGGGCCAGCGGAATCGGGCTTCGCCGTGCGCATCGCTAACCTGAATCAGGTGAGCGCACGCAAGTCTGCGGCCGCGGGACCGACCCCGGCACGCAAGCAGGAGACCCATCTCGGATTGGTCCGGCGCGCTCGGCGGATGAATCGGACCCTCCAGGTCGCCTTCCCGCACGTGTACTGCGAACTCGACTTCACCGACCCGCTCGAGCTCTCGGTGGCGACGATCCTGTCGGCGCAGTGCACCGATGTGCGTGTGAACATGACCACCCCCGCGCTGTTCGCCAGGTATCGGACGGCCGCGGACTATGCCGGGGCGGACCGCACCGAGCTCGAGGAGATGATCCGTCCCACCGGCTTCTATCGGAACAAGGCGAACTCGATCATCGGACTCGGGCAGGCGCTCGTCGAGCGGTTCGACGGGGAGGTCCCGGACAATCTGAAGGATCTGGTGTCGCTGCCCGGGTTCGGGCGCAAGACCGCGAACGTGGTGCTGGGCAACGCGTTCGGTGTGCCCGGCATCACCGTCGACACCCACTTCGGCCGCCTGGTCCGGCGCTGGCAGTGGACCGAGGAGACCGATTCGGTGAAGGTCGAGCACGCGGTCGGCGAGCTGATCGAGCGGCGGGAGTGGACGGACCTGTCGCACCGGGTGATCTTCCACGGCCGACGGGTGTGTCATGCGCGCAAGCCGGCGTGTGGGGTGTGCGTCCTCGCCAAGGACTGTCCGTCGGTGGGCACCGGACCGATGGACAAGACCGAGGCCGCGGCCCTGGTGAAGGGGCCGGAGACCGAGCATCTCCTCGCGCTGGCCGGGATCGCGGCCCCGTGAGCGAACCAAGCGGCCCGGCGTCGCCCCGGGGTTCTCGTTTCCCGCCCGCCGCGCGATGGACCGTGGTCTTCGTGGTCGTGATGATCGCGCTGATCGTGGCGATCTGGCCGCGCGGGGACGATCCGTCGCCGATGTCGAGCGCACCGCCCTCGTCGAGTGGAGTCCGCCCGATCGATGCGCCGGTGGACGAGGCGCGTCTGGCGGAGGCGCGCAGCACCGCCGACCTGCCGGACTGCCCGGTCACCGGACTGCCGGAGTCGCCGGACTCCGTCCTCGACGGCGTCGTCGAACCCTGCTTGAGTACCGGAGCGCCCTACGACCTCGGTGCCTCGACGGCCGGCCGGCCGCTCGTCATCAACGTCTGGGCGCAGTGGTGCGGTCCGTGCAAGACCGAGCTGCCCTACTTCGAGGAGTTCGCCGCGCGGGCCGGCGACCGGGTCACCGTGCTGGCCCTGCACGCCAAGGAAGGCGGTAGCAACCCGTTCTTCCCGCTGACGCTGCTCACCGAGATCGGAGTCCGCTTGCCGTCCGTGCTCGACCTCGACGGAAAGGTGGCCGCGGCCATCAACGCGCCCAGGGTGTTCCCCTCGACCGTCTTTCTTCGACCCGACGGCACGGTTGCCGAGGTCTATCCCGGTGTCTTCGACAGTCCGGAGGAGATCGCCGATTCGGTGGCCGAGCATCTGGGCGTGCGGATATGAGCGGGCGTTCGCGCGCCGATGCGGGACCGCTGGTCCCGAGGGACGAGATCCCGCCGTGGCTGCGGGCGTTGACCGACGATGTCAGCGCCGTCAGGAAAAGCGTCGACAACCGCGGCGGGGATCGATCGCGCTGGGCGTCGATGTTGCCGACCAACTCCCGGTCGGCGGCCGTTCTGATCCTGTTCTCGGGTTCGTGGGAGTCGGCCGACGATCATCCCGGCGGGGTGCCGGCCGACGCCGAGGTCCTGCTGACCGAGCGCGCTCCCACACTTCGCCAGCACAGCGGGCAGGTCGCGTTCCCCGGGGGCGCGGCCGATCCCGGCGACGACTTCCCGGTGGGCACCGCGCTGCGCGAGGCGGCGGAGGAGACCGGCCTCGACGCATCCGGGGTGACGATCCTCGCGACCCTGCCGAGCTTTCCCGTCGGGGTCTCGGGCTTCGACGTCGTCCCGGTGATCGGTTACTGGCACCGCCCGAGCGAGGTGCGCGTCGTCGACCAGGGCGAGACCGCGCGCGTGGACCGGATCAAACTGCGCGAGTTGCTGAACCCGGACAACCGGTTCCAGGTCCGCCGCAAGGCGGTCGGCATCGTCTACAAGGGGCCCGCGTTCTTCGTCGAACAGCTGCTCGTCTGGGGATTCACGGGTGGGCTCATCGCCGCCATCAGCGAGGTGTCCGGCTGGGACCGTCCGTGGGACTCCGCCGACGTTCGTTCGTTGGAGAAGATGATCGAGCTCGCCGGGAGCCGGCAGGAATCCGGGTTCGCGGAGCTGCACCCGGACGACCGCGACGTGGTCGACGCCGGTAACGCCGAGCCCGGAGGTACCCGATGACCGGCTCGACGTGGGTCGACATCATCGTGATCGGCATAGCCCTGCTCGCGGCGGCCAGCGGGTACCGGTCGGGTGCGGTCGCCTCGGCCCTGGCGTTCATCGGAGTCGCACTCGGCGCCGTAGCCGGTCTGCTGCTCGCGCCCCGCCTGATCGAGCAGTTCGACGATCTGCAGGTGCGGGTGCTCGCCGGGATTCTGGTGCTGGTCGTGCTCGTGGTCGTCGGCGAGGTGGCCGGCATGGTTCTGGGACGTGCGGCTCGCGGTGGCATCCGGTCGCCCGGGCTGCGCGCCGTCGACAGCGGAGTCGGCTCGCTCCTACAGGTGGTCGCGGTGTTGCTGGCCGCGGGCCTGCTGGCGATCCCGCTGCGCGAGTCCGCCGACCCGGCGATCGCCGGGGCGGTTCGGGACTCGAAGGTGCTCACCGGGGTCGACGCGGTGTCGCCGCAGTGGGTCGACGACATCCCGGACGACTTCAAGGCGCTCCTGGACAGTTCGGGACTCCCGAAGCTCCCGTTCGTCAGCACCCCGTCGACGAACGTCGACCCTCCCGATCAGGCGCTGGCCGAACTGCCGGTGGTGACGCAGGCGCGTCCCAGCGTGGTGAAGATCGAAGGCGTGGCACCGAGCTGCCGGCAGGCTCTCGAGGGGAGCGGGTTCGTCGTCTCTCCGGAGCGCGTCATGACGAACGCGCACGTGGTCGCGGGCACCGAACGGCTGGAGGTCCAGACCTCGACGGGGGCGCAGCTCCCGGCGCGCGTCGTGCTCTTCGACAGCGAGAACGACATCGCGGTTCTCGACGTCCCGGGCCTCCGGGCGCCGGCCCTGCGGTTCGCCTCACGCCCCGCGTCGACCGGGGACGACGCCATCGCACTCGGTTTCCCCGAGGCCGGACCGTTCTACGTGAGCCCGCTGCGGGTGCGTGCGGTCTTCGCCCACACCGGTGACGACATCTACCGGACCGGGCAGGTGACCCGTGAGGTCTACGCCGTCCGTGGTCTGATCCGGCAGGGCAATTCGGGTGGACCGCTGCTGAATTCGGACGGCGAGGTGCTCGGTGTGGTCTTCGGTGCGGCCGAGAATGCCGCCGACGAGACCGGTTTCGTGCTCACCGCCCGTCAGGTGCGCTCCGACTTCGACGAATCCGAGCGACGAAGCGAGCGGGTGAGTACGCAACGTTGCGTCCTCGCCTGACCTTGCGGGCCGATCGGCGCGCGCCGTCGGCCGTGGGTGCGGGTTCGTGGCGTAGGAACTCGAGGATGTGCTCGGTCACCGCGGCCGGTTGTTCTTGATGGACGAAGTGGCCGCTGCCCTCGACCTGCCGATACGTCTGGTGCGCGGCCCATCGGTGACTGTCGGCCATCGCGTCGTCGAGGATGTACGGGTCGTCGCGGCCCCGCAGGGCCAGCACGGGGAGATGCAGCCGCTGGTCCATCAGTTCCATGAAGCGGGCGCCGTCGGGTCGGAACTGCGAACGGAACGCCCAGCGCCGGTACTCCAGGCTGCAGTGCGCGACGTTGGGGATCAGCATGGCCGACCGGTTGAGTTCGACGGTGTGCGCGTAGTCGGGTTCACCGCGCCATGGAGCCGACGACCGTTCCGCGAAGTAGTCGGACACGAAGGCCGCGTCGTCGCGGGTGACCTGCCGTTCACCGAGGCGGGGGATCTGGTTGCGCAGGAACAGAGGTAGGAACTGTGTGCGTTGTGCCTTGTCGCGCAACACGCGTCGACGCAGGGCGCGGGGGTGCGGGGACGCGATGACGACGATCCGATCGACGACGCGTGGGTGCAGCGTGGCGGTCGCCCAGCAGACCAGGCCGCCGTCGGAGTGTCCGATCAGGGTGGCCCGGGTGTGTCCGAGCGCGCGGACGAGGCCGTTGGTGTCGCCGGCCAGGGTCCAGCCGTCGTAGCCGCGCGGCGGTTTGTCGGTGTCGCCGTAGCCGCGGAGGTCGACGGCGACGGCGCGGAAGCCGGCGTCGGTGAGCGCGGTCAGCTGATGTCGCCAGCTCCACCAGAACTCCCCGAAACCGTGCAGCAGCAGTACCAGCGGGCGGTCATCGGCGGGAACGCCGGCGGGCTGGACGGCGTGGAAACGGACTCCGTTGGCGCGGACGTCGAGATGCTCCCAATCACCCGGGAGACGAACGGTCGAGGGGTCGGGCTCCTCGCTCACGGATCACCCTTCGCGGGCGGGCGGGATTCTCGGGTGCGTGGTGGTGTCGTGCGCCGCGGCCCGGTGGGGCAGGACGGTCGGCAGCTCGTTGACCGTCTCGATCGTCTTCGCGGGTCCGCGCACGCGTTTGAAGAACAGGTATCCGACGAACGCGGCGATCAGCGTGACCGCCACCAGGATGAGGAACACGATGAGGAACGCCAGCCAGCGCCAGACCCACTCGTCGAGCAGTTCGGCGAGGAAGAAAAAGAAGAAGAAGCTCGCGTAGAGCGCCATCACACCGGCGACGATGAGCAGCCCGGTGCCCGCGCCGGCCTTCTTGGCCTCGGTGACCAGCTCGGCCTTGGCGAGCGCGACCTCAGATCGGAACAGGGTGGAGACACTGGCGGTCGCGTCCTTGACCAGGCTTCCGATCGTCGGCTCGCCGTTGCGGCCGGCGTTGGCGTCGGAGAGCGGGATCGACGGGACGGAGTCCCGGCCCGCGTCGGGCAGGCCGTGCTCGTTGGGGCTCACAGAATCCTCCGTTGTTCGGCTGATGGCCATATGTTGCCATGCGCGGGCGGTCCGGGTGGCGAGCCACCCGTCGAATGGGGTGGCGAGCCACCCGTCGAATGGGGTGGCGAGCCACCCGTCGAATGGAGTGGCGCGAAGACGGGCAGGGCCTGCCGACCTCAGGTCGGCAGGCCCTGGAGAACTCGAACGGCCTCAGGCCTTCTTCGCGCGGATCGCTTCGAAGACCGAGGGGTCGACGAGGGTGGAGGTGTCGCCGAGTTCGCGGCCTTCGGCGACGTCCTTGAGCAGGCGGCGCATGATCTTGCCCGAGCGTGTCTTGGGCAGTTCGGGGACGACGTTGATCTCGCGGGGTTTGGCGATCGGCGAGATCTCCACCGACACCTGCTGGCGCAGTTCGGCGATCAGCTGGTCGCCGGTGTTCTCCACGCCCTCGCGCAGGATGACGAAGGCGACGATGCCCTGGCCGGTGGTCTCGTCGGCGGCGCCGATGACCGCGGCTTCGGCGACTCCGGAGTGCCCGACGAGCGCGGACTCGACCTCGGCGGTGGAGATGCGGTGGCCGGAGACGTTCATGACGTCGTCGACGCGTCCGAGGACCCAGAGTGCGTGGTCCTCGTCGTAGCGGGCGCCGTCGCCGGCGAAGTACCAGCCCTGCTCGGCGAAACGTGACCAGTACGTGTCGCGGAAACGCTCGTCGTCGCCCCAGATCCCGCGCAGCATCGACGGCCACGGCTGGTCGAGCACGAGGTAGCCCTGCTCACCGGCGCCGACCGGGTTGCCCTGGTCGTCGACGATGTTGGCGCTGATACCGGGCAGGGGCTTCATCGCCGATCCCGGCTTGGTCGCGGTCACGCCGGGCAGCGGCGAGATCATGATGGCGCCGGTCTCGGTCTGCCACCAGGTGTCGACGATGGGCGCGGAGTTGCCGCCGATGACCTCGCGGTACCACTTCCAGGCCTCGGGGTTGATCGGTTCGCCGACGCTGCCGAGCAGCCGGATGCTGGACAGGTCGTGGGCGTCGGGAATCTCCCGTCCCCACTTCATGAAGGTGCGGATCAGGGTCGGCGCGATGTAGTAGATGGTGACGCCGTACTTCTGGATGATCTCGAAGTGGCGGTGTTCGTTGGGGGAGTTGGGGGTTCCCTCGTAGACGACCTCGGTCGCGCCGTTGGAGAGCGGACCGTAGACGAGGTAGGAGTGGCCGGTCACCCAGCCGATGTCGGCGCCACACCAGAAGACATCGCGGCCTTCTTTGTGGTCGAAGACGTAGTGGAACGTGTAGCTGACCTGGGTGAGGTAACCGCCGGAGGAGTGGACGATGCCCTTGGGCTTGCCGGTGGTGCCCGAGGTGTAGAGCAGGAAGAGTGGGTGTTCGGCATCGAAGGCCTCGGCGTCGTGGGTGTCCGACTGTTCGTCGACGGTGTCTTCCCACCACACGTCGCGGCCTTCGACCCAGTTCAGGTCGGGGTCGTGGTTGGTACGACGCACGACGAGGACCTTCTCCACGGATTCCGCCGCGTCGTCGCCGGTGCCGAGCGCCTCGTCGACCTGGGTCTTCAACGGCGCCGGCTGGCCACGGCGGTACTGCCCGTCGGTGGTGATGACGAGCTTGGCCTCGGCGTCGTCGACGCGGGAGCGCAGCGCTCCGGAGGAGAAGCCGGCGAAGACCACGGAGTGGGTGAGGCCGAGGCGGGCGCAGGCGAGCATCGAGATCAGGGCCTCGGGGACCATCGGCATGTAGATGGCGACACGATCACCGGCGACCAGCCCGATGGACGAGAAGTAATTGGCGGCCTTGCTGACCTCGGCGAGCAGCTGGCTGTAGGTGAGGTCGCGGGTGTCGCCGGGTTCACCGACCCAGTGGATGGCGACCCGATCGCCCTTGCCTGCGGCGACGTGCCGATCCACGCAGTTGACCGCGACGTTGAGCTTGCCACCGACGAACCACTTGGCGAACGGGGCGTCGGACCAGTCGAGGGTGGTGGTGAATTCGGTGGCCCAGTCCAGCCGCCGGGCCTGCTCGGCCCAGAACTCGAGGCGATCGGCATCGGCCTGGTCATACATCTCGGCGGTGCCGTTGGCCTGGGCGACGAACTCGTCGGAGGGAGGAAATGCCTGGACGGTGGAGGACATCGGTGACAAGGGCCTTTCGCTGTCGACGGCGGTCACCCAACAGTAGGGTGACCTGGCGTCAGAACGGGCAATCAGTGTGAGCGTAGTCACGTCGCGGTCTAGGCTGGAACCGTCCGGTATGTGAGCGCGGCCGATTGGCGACGAACGGCGGGTAAGCGGCGACGAGCGGTCGCGATGGTCTCTGGACCGCACCGACGTCGGGAGCGATGCGCTTCGGTCAGTCAACTGACGAACGTCACGGACAATTACAGGTGCGGAATTTCTGAAACGGTGACTAACAATGGATCATCGGTATCTATTCGGTTGTCGCCGCGGGTGTTCGAATCGGTAGCCCTGATCGACCGAACCGAGGGCGACCTGGTGAGCGGTCCGCGGCCGCAACTATCGTCGGTTCGTGACCACCGACCCACTGTTGCCCCTGCTGGAGCTGCCCGGCGTCGCCGCCGCCGCCGATCGAGCACGGGATGCCCTGTCCGCAGTGCACCGGCACCCCGCCAACCTGCGGGGATGGGACAAGACCGCCACCGAGGCGTCGTGGCGGGCGGGCCGGTCCTCGGCCGCGATCGACGGCGGAAGTGTCGAGCTCCGACGCGATGGCGACTTCGACGACCCGATCCTCGCCGGCGCGATGCGGGTGTCGCAGGCCCTCGACGGCGATTCTCTGCTCACACTCACCTCGGTGATCCGCCGAGCACCCGCACAGGCGCTGGCGAGGTTGCACACCCTCGCCGCCGCCGACCTCGTCGACGACCCGGAAGATCTCGGGCGGCCCCGAAGTGGGACGGATGTCGCCGAACGTCTCAACTTGTTGGGGCAGTTGACAACCGGCGCCACCTCGGTCCCGGCGCCGGTGCTCGTGGCGGTGGTGCACGGCGAGCTGCTGGCGGTGAACGCCTTCCCCGCTGCCAACGGTGTCGTCGCCCGTGCCGCGTCCCGGCTCGTCGGCGCCGCGACCGGGCTGGACCCGCACTGCCTCGGCGTGCCGGAGGTGACCTGGTTCAAGCGGGTAGGCGAGTACCGCACGTTGGCGACGAACTTCGGGGCGGGTACCGAGTCGGGCCTGCGGGACTGGATCATCTTCTGCTGCGAGGCTCTGGAAGCCGGTGCGGCCGAGGCGAAGTCGATTGCGGACGCGGCCCGGTCGGGTTAGTCTCGCGAGGTCTCGAACCCGGCCCGGACAGCACTGCGGGCGGCCGCCGGCGTCGTAAACGACGCGGTTGCCGCCCGCGTAGCACGGACTCAAGTTACCAAGCGTGCTTGGTGGGTTGTGGTCACCGCCTCGGCGATTGATCGCGAGTCGGGATTACTGACCGTCCACGTGCTGCCAGCTGTGGGCCATTCCTCTCGGGCCTGGCGCCTCACGAGAGGAAGGCGGTGGCGCATCGAGTGGTGGCGGTCGGTCGTCCTGACTGTGATGTCGCAGGCGCACAACACTTTTGCCATATGCGGCGTGCTCCGCGTGGGTGCTTGCCGCCCGTGCTGGGAAGTGCTCGGCGTGGGGGTCCGTTCCTTCTCTTCCGGATCGAACTTGGCCTTCCGAGATTCCGTAACCACTGTTCTACACCGTGACGCCGATCACATCAAGCGTTCGGCGTCGGAATGTTGAACAACTTGCGGATGGCGACGAATAACTCTGTGACGCAGCATCTTCGACGGAATTTGCCGGCGGTTCGGGGGTGGTGGGTGTCCGGTCAGGGCATTCGGCGGCCTCGAGCGGGAACGTTGCAAAGACGTTGCGCGATTCGCGGACCTGAATCGCGATTCCCGAATAGGCGCCCGGAACGGGCGTCGCATTCGATCTCCTGGTTACTCCGCAGTAGAACGGACATTAGTGAATAGGATTGTTGTGCTTGCAAATAATCCAAACCCGTGTGTATAGTCATCGGTACCCGGTTCTCATACCGGTGCGTTTCAGCCCGACCCCCCGGGGCTGAAACGTGACGACCCCGGCCTCCTCCCCCCCTGGCCGGGGTTGTCCTCTGTCTGGGGTCTGTTGTATCCCGAGACCCCGCCGGTTGCGCGAGTTTGTCCACAGCCTTCGTCGCCATCCCCAACCGCCCGCGATCCCGCCCGTCGGAACGCTCATCTGCCGGATGATCGGCCGCATGCCCGATGAACTCCTGGTTCTCGTAGACCCCGACCTCCACGACGACGTCGCACGCTGCGCCGCCGCAGCCGGATACCACGTGCTCAGCGCGCCGGCGGACGACTGCCGTCGCGAATGGCTGACCGCCCGGGCCGTCGCGGCCGACCCGTCCGCGATCGCCGTTCTCGCCCGGGTGCGCCCACCTCGGCGACCCGGTCTCGTACTGGTGAGTGCGACCGAACCGGGAGCACACATCTGGCGGATGGCGATGGAACTGGGTATCGAGGACGCGTCGACGCTCCCGGCCGACGAAGGACGCCTCGTCCGGGTACTGACGGAGTGCCGGGTGCCCAGACGCCGACCTGCGGGGGTCGTGGCGCTCATCGGTGCTCACGGTGGTGCCGGGGCGTCGACCCTGGCCGCGGCGGTTGCGCTGACGTCGGCAGGTGCCGAGTCGCCCACGCTTCTGCTCGACCTCGACGACATGGGCGCCGGAGCCGATCTCCTGCTGGGCATCGAGCGCCGCCGCGGGCTGCGGTGGCAGGATCTCTCGCTCGACGGCGGCGTCGTCGGCGGTACGGCGCTCCACCAGGCGCTGCCGAACGCGGGCGAGGGCCTGGCGGTGTTGACCTCACAACGCCTGCCGAGCGCCGGGTTGAGTGTCGACGCGGTCACCGCGGTCATCGACGCCGGGCACACTCATGGTGATCTCGTCGTGCTCGACCTGCCCAGGTCCGACGCGCCGGTGGTGCGCGCCGCGATCGCGTCGTCCGATGTCGTGGTGGTGGTGACCACACTCACCGTCGGCGGATGCGCCGCGGCTCGACGCATCGTCGACCGTGTCGTCGGTGACGAGGTGGCCGTCGAGCTGGTGGTGCGCGGCCCGTCGCCCGGCGGGTTGCGTCCGCAACAGGTCGCGGATGCCATCGGACTCCCACTGCTCGCCGCCTATCGGCCGGAGCCCCGTCTCGCGGGGCGGCTGGAGGGTGGTCCGTTGCGGTTGCGGCCTCGCAGTCCGCTCGGACGCGCGGCGCACACCGTGCACGCCAGGGTCGCCGAGCGCCGCCAGCGTGCGTCGTGACCCAGGCGCGAATCGACGGACCGGCCGACGAGGCGCTGTTGGACCGGGTTCGCTCGCGACTGGCCGCCGACGCGGCCGACCCGAGTCCGGCCGTCATCGCCGACGCGATCCGGGCAGAGGCCGGGGGAGTGCTGGGTGACACCGACCTGCTCGCCGCCCTCCGTTTCCTGCAGACCGAGCTGACCGGGGCGGGCAAGCTCGAGCAACTCCTCGCCGAACCCGACATCGCCGACATCCTGGTCGCCGGTCCCGACGAGGTCTGGGTCGACCGCGGCTCCGGACTCGAGCAGACGACGATCCGCTTCCCGGACGAGGCGTCGGTACGCCGCCTCGCGGGGCGGCTGGCCCTGGGCGCCGGGCGGCGGCTCGACGACGCCCAGCCCTGGGTCGACGGGCAGCTGTCGAACGTCGGTCGGCGCGGCTACACCGTGCGGCTGCACGCGATCATCCCACCGCTTGCCGCGGACGGGACATGTATCTCCTTGCGGGTCCTGCGTTCGGCGTCCAAGGATCTGCCCAGCCTCGTCGAGAGCGGCGCGATCCCGTCCGAGGTGGTGCCGATCATCGAGGACATCCTCCGGAACCGCCTGGCATTCCTGGTGATCGGCGGTACCGGGACCGGCAAGACGACCCTGCTCAACGCATTGATCGGAGCGATGGATCCGCGCGAGCGGGTCGTCTGCGTCGAAGATGCGCTCGAACTGGCCCCGCGCCATCCGCAGGTGGTGAGGTTGGTCGCGCGCGCGTCGAATGTCGAAGGCGTGGGCGAGGTGCCGGTGCGGACCCTGGTCCGTCAGGCACTTCGGATGAGACCCGACCGGATCATCGTCGGAGAGGTTCGCGGCGGTGAGGTCATCGACCTCCTCACCGCGCTGAACACCGGGCACGACGGGAGTGCCGGCACGGTCCACGCGAACTCGACGTCGGAGGTGCCGGCGCGGATGGAGGCCCTCGCCGCCCTCGGAGGCATGGCCCGCGACGCTCTTCACAGTCAGCTGGGTGCCGCACTGCAGGTGGTGCTAGGCGTGGCGCGCAACGCGGGCGGGACCCGCGGACTCGCCGAGATCGGGGTCGTCCGGCGTGACGACGCCGGACGCGTGACGATCGTGCCGATCTGGTTGCGGAACAGCGGTTTCACGGCGGAGCGCGATCACTTCGACCGGTTGGTCGCCGGGCGTGGGCCGGTGTCGGGGGACCGACGATGATGTCGACGCCGGTCGCCGCCGCGCTGGTCCTGGGAGCCGTCGGAATCGCGGTGCCGCTGTCGGCCGCGCCGCGAGCGAGAAGCCGACTCCAGACGGTGTCCGAACAACCCCGCCCCGCCCGGAGATCGGCACCGGCCGTGCTGATCCCGATGACGGTCCCGTTCGGGGCGCTCCTGGTCGGCGGGTTGCCGGCCGCCGTCGCTGCCGCGATCGTCGTGACGGTCGTGCTGTGGGTACGTCGGCGGCGGTCGGCGGAGAAGCGCCTCGACCGCCAGTCGGATGACTTGCTCCTGGGGCTGTCGCTGATGATCGCCGAACTGTCGGTGGGTGCGCCACCGGTCCGGGCCTGTGAGGTCGCGGTCGCCGAACTCCGTCGTCGCGAGCCCCATGACCCGGCCACCGGAGCGGAGATCGCGAACGGGTTGGAGTCGATGGCGTTCCGGGCCGCCCTGGGCGGGTCGGTGATCGACCCGGTGTCCGGGGCCGGCCTGGCGGGCAGGGTCTCGGGCGAGGCGTCCTGGCGTCGTATCGGCGTGGCCTGGCAGATCGCCGAGGACCGCGGCCTGCCGATGGTCGACCTGCTCGGTGCGGTGCGTTCGGATCTTCAGGCGCGGCGTGGCTTCGCGGATCGGACGCGAGCCGGACTGTCGGGACCGCGGGCGACGGCAGCGGTCCTCGCCGGTCTGCCATTACTCGGGATCGCCCTGGGTCAGGCGACCGGTGCGGGTCCGATCCAGGTCCTCCTCGGCGGTGGCCTGGGAGGGATCCTGCTGGTGGTCGGGTGTGCTCTGGTCGCGGCGGGGATCGGCTGGTCCGAGCGCATCACCGGCAAGGTGCTGGCACGTTGATGTCCGGCGGCCTCACCGGTACAGCGTGTTCGGCGGTGCTGCTCGCGGCCGCGCTGTGGATCTGGCCCGCGCCGCGCTGGCTGCTCTATCGGGTGACCGATCCGCCGCCGCCCGATCGCACGCCGCGGTGGCTCGGTGCCGGCCCTTCCGCCGACGACCCGTTCGCGGTCGCGGCGGCCTTCGATCTGTTCGCGGTGTGCCTACGCGCCGGTCTGCCGGTGGGGACCGCGGCCTCGGTGGTCGCCGAACGCGCGCCGGCGTCGATGGCGGCGCCCCTCGCTCATGTCGCCGACCTGCTGCAGCTGGGCGCCGATCCGGACGCGGCATGGTCGGCCCTGCTCGACGGACCGGACGGCGAGACGTCGGACGACCATCTCGATGCACTCGCCGCGATGGCGCGCCGGTCGGCGCGGGCCGGCTCGTCGCTGGCCGGCGGCCTCGCCGAACTCGCCGACGATGTTCGACGCCGGGCGCACGACGACGCACTCGCCGCCGCCGAACGGGCCGGTGTCGCGATCAGCGGCCCGCTCGGACTGTGCTTCCTGCCCGCGTTCATCTGTCTCGGGATCGTCCCGGTCGTCGTCGGGCTCGCCTCGTCGGTTCTGGGTTCGATCTGACGTGCTTGTCGGTGCGACGACGCAGAATGTTCTCCATGACCGACTCCGGGCACCGACACCATGCCATCGACTACATCGAACTCACCGTCACCGACTCGGCCGCGGCGCAGGCGTTCTACGCGGCTGCGTTCGGCTGGCAGTTCAACGACTACGGTCCCGTATACGCGGGAATCGCGAATCCGGGCGGCCCGGACCTGCCCGAGGTCGGGGGTCTCGCGACGAGCGAGGTCGCGGCCGTACGCGGTGGTCCCCTTGTGCTGCTCTACTCCGACGATCTCGACGCCTCAGTGGAGCGGGTGCGCGCGGCGGGTGGCGAGATCGTGAACGGCCCCTACGCTTTTCCCGGTGGTCGTAGGTTCCACTTCACGGATCCGAGCGGCAACGAACTCGGGGTGTGGTCGACCTCTTAGCCGGGAATCGTCGGGGTTTGCGCCGGAACGGCAGGGTCGGCAAATCCGAGGGATCCGAACGGCGACGCGCTGCGTCCAAGTACGTGCAACACCGTTCACTCGGTTCCATCGACTCCCAGGAGAGACCATGTCACGCACCATGTTCCGGACCCACGACGCCACCCAGGCCGCGGCGCCGCACGATCGAAGCGATGTGATCGGACGTCTAGGCGCGCACATGACGCGCCTGATGACCGACGAGGAAGGCATGTCCACGGCGGAGTACGCGATCGGCACCATCGCCGCGGCGGCGTTCGGGGCGATCCTCTACACGGTGGTGACCGAAAGTCAAGATACACTGTCTTCATGCCGGAGCGAACCGCGGTCGTCTACTGCCGCATATCCCAAGACCGAACAGGTCAGCGTGCAGGCGTGGAACGACAGCGAGCCGATTGTGAACGACTGGCAAAGTCCCTGGGCTGGTCCGTGTCCCACGTGTTCATCGACAATGATGTTTCCGCGTTCAGTCGCAGACCCCGACCCGAGTACAGACGACTGTTGGACATGCTTCGGGACGGGGGAGTGGGCGGTCTAATCGCCTGGCACACCGACCGTTTGTACCGCTCCATCCCTGACTTGTCCGAGCTCGTCGAAATCTGCGACGACCGAGAAATCGAGATCCGGACATGTAAGGCCGGCGAAGTGGACCTGTCGACGCCCAGCGGCCGTCTCTCTGCAACCATGTTCGCGAGCATCGCCCGGTACGAGGTCGAACGCTCTGCCGAGCGGTTGAAGTCCGCGAAAGACCAGCAAGCCCGCGAGGGTAAGTTCCGCGGTGGTCCAAGGCCGTTCGGCTACCGTGACGGCGGACTAGAGCTCGACGAGACCGAAGCGACGAGGCTTCGCGAAGCTGCCGACCACCTCTTGTCGGGCGGTTCGCTGATGGCGGTAACACGGCGATGGAACGCAGAAGGATTCACTACCGCTCGCGGTTCCAAGTGGACCGTGACGGCACTGCGAAAGGTTCTCACCCGAGGACGGAACGCCGGCCTGGTTGAGCAGCAAGGCAAGGTTGTCGGTCCCGCTCTGTGGCCGGCAATCTTCGACGAGGACACCCTGCACGCGATTCGCGCAGTTGTATCCGACCCGACGAGACGCACCTCAACCTCCTACGAGAAGAAACACCAGGGTGCCGGTGTCTATCGTTGCGGCAAGTGTGGTGCGCCGATGAAAACCATCAAGGCGCACGGCGGCGGCCGGGATTACCGATGTGCGGAGCAGCTGCACCTGTCGCAGAAGCAGGACCCGCTCGACGAGTTCGTGAGTGCGCTTGTGGTCGGCCGACTTTCACAGCCTGACGCCGTTGCGATGTTCACGAAAGAACCGGACCGGGAGTTGGTCCCCACCCTTTCTCGTACCCGCGAGGGAATCCAGGCGCGCAAGGATGAGCTAGCCGCACTGTTCGCGGCCGGGACAATTGACGGCTCGCAGCTGAAGCGGGGCAGCGGGGACCTGCAGGCGAAGCTCGACGTGGTCGACGCCGAGTTGGCCGCTGCACGGCAACGGTCCCCGGTCGCGGACCTCGCGCTTGCTCCCGACGTGGCGGACCGCTGGTCGGCACTGACCGCAGACGTGCGCGGAAAGGTCATTGACGCGCTGATGACCGTGACGGTTCTGCCCGTTGGTCCCGGAGCGAAACGGCGCGGATTCCATGTAAGTGAACGAGTCCGAGTGGAGTGGAAATGAGTCGACGTAGGCGAGCGCGCCCGAAGTCATCTATCCCAGGGAAGCTCGAGATCAAGATGGTCTGCACAGACCGTGGACATCACCCTGCCGTCAGTTTCGGGTCGGTTGCAGTCTGGCCGGACAGTGACGGCTGGCATGTATTCGTCAGTGATCTTGCGGTCGAGGAGTTTACCGACGTCGCGAGCGCTATAGGTCGAGTTGCGGCTGGCGACACCAGCGTCGGTCGCGCTGCGAAGACCTGGCCCTTCATCTGCCGGCGGTGTGGGCGCAACGTTCCGCTGAGGGAATCGACGCTCGAGCAACTCTGTTCCGACCTGGCGACCGCCCAACACGACACGCTCGACATCTCGGCTATTCCAACGTAGCCCGAGGTGGGCATGTAAGCTTTTGCTTAATAGCGCAAGCCGGTCATGGTGCCCTGGCCGATCACTCTGGCACCTTCATTCTCCCCATCGGGAGGTCGATTCAACGACCCCGTTGGAGGACTCGTGTCCACCTGGACAAAAGAGCGATCTCGTCTCGCTCGCCTGCACCAAACCCACTCACCCGACTCTTCCGAGATTCGGGAAGCTCGCCGCGACTTCGCCGCTGCCCGTTTAGAAGACCATGTAGCGAGAGTTCTCGCCGATGCACCACCTCTTACTCATGAGCAGCGCGAGCGCATCGCTTCGCTACTCCGCGTCAATCCTGCACGGCCACAGGCAGACCACGCCGACCTGGGGCTGACACATCCCACCGACGAAATCGGGGGCGATGTTTGATGACCGGAAAGAAGAAACCCCCGGTGGCGGCCGGGGGTTCCGAAGCAGTCTCGTGGGTGCGCGACTTCGTCCATCATAGCGAACCCCTCACGCCCGAGGAACGCTACGAGGTCGCCGTCGTGTCCGCTGCCGCCGAACTCGGATACCGCCCCGCCGTCCAATGCACCCGCTGCGGAGCCTGGCTCGTCGCCGCGAAATCCGTTGCACTGCACCGCGGTCCCGTCTGCCGAGAGATGGGAGGCGACGATGACTAGCACCGCATTCGAGCGTGTCATCGACGCGTTCCGAGACCAGGGCCTCACTGTCGACGAACGAGGCGACAAAGCAGCCGCCCAA
Source organism: Gordonia sp. SMJS1 (assembly GCF_029866425.1). NCBI lineage: Bacteria > Bacillati > Actinomycetota > Actinomycetes > Mycobacteriales > Gordoniaceae > Gordonia > Gordonia sp. SMJS1. The sequence continues at coordinate 539,813 of NZ_CP123381.1, forward strand.
GCTCCCGGCCACTCGCCCGCCGACAGGTCAGTGTCCATCGCACGCAGCGACGGCAAGGCACTCGTGCACTCCCACAGCGACGACACCGCCGAAGTGCTCGCCGCGGTCGGTCTCACCCACAATGACCTGTTCGACGACCGTCGAGGGTCGGGCAAGGCTCCCGAGTCGACGCTGACTGCCGGCCAGAAGTTGTTGCGTGACCGGCGCCGCACAGAACAGCGAGCACGGCGTTCTGAACTCGACCAGGCGCACGCCGACGAGTTCGCACGCGAGCTCGCAGAAGCCGGACGGATTGCAGCGCAGGAGAACCCCGGTCTGCCGAGCCGAGGCGACCACGTCCTCCAGCTCATCGAACGGTTCCTGTCGCGGTTCGTCTCCTACCCTTCAGAGGCCGCTCGCGTGGCGCACGTCCTCTGGATTGCCCACGCGTGGCTCATGCCGGCCTGGGAGTCAACACCCCGAATCGCGTTCCTTAGCCCCGAACCAGGGTCCGGGAAATCCCGGGCTCTCGAGGTCACGGAGCCCCTTGTGCCCCGGCCGGTCCATGCCGTCAACACAACGCCGGCCTACCTGTTCCGCAAGGTCGCGGACGAGGCCGGCCCGCCAACCATCCTCTACGACGAAATCGACACCGTCTTCGGTCCAAGGGCCAAAGACAACGAAGACATCCGCGGCATGTTGAACGCTGGTCATCGCAAAGGTGCTACCGCTGGCCGGTGCGTGATTCGCGGTAAGAACGTCGAAACAGAGGAACTGGAGGCTTATTGCGCCGTCGCCCTCGCCGGACTCGACGACCTCCCGGACACCATCATGACGAGGTCGGTTGTGGTGCGGATGCGACGGCGAGCACCGGGCGAGAAGGTCGAACCCTGGAGGCTGCGAATCAACGGGCCCGAGGCCGAGGAACTCGCCGCTGAAATCAAGGGGTGGACCGCCTCGGTCGCTCTGCAGGCCGGCGAATCATGGCCGGAGATGCCCGATGGTGTCGAAGACCGGGACGCCGACGTGTGGGAGGCACTGCTCGCCGTCGCAGACCTCGCCGGTGGTGATTGGCCGCAGCGGGCTCGTGGCTCGGCTGTCACGCTTGTCACGGCTTCTAAGGACCGCACCCCGAGCTTGGGTGTGATGCTGCTGCGCGACATTCGGATCGCCTTCGGCACGGAGACCAGGATGTCCACCGAGAACATCCTGTCGGCCTTGAACGACCTCGACGAATCCCCGTGGGCAACTATTCGGCGCGGTGACCCCCTCGACGCGCGAGGGCTGTCGACTCGACTCGGTAAGTACGGGATTAGGCCCGCCCAGTGGCGTGAAGGTGAAGATCGTCACCGCGGGTACCTCGCGGCCGACCTCACCGACGCCTGGGAGCGGTATCTACCCCCGGTAGACCCCCAGGAATCCGTGACACCCGTGACAACCGTGACACAACCCCCGGTTGTCACCGCTGTCACGGGTGTCACGGAATTATCCGGCCCTACCTTGTGCCCAATCTGCCAATCACCAATGACCTTCGCCGACGACCTAGCCGTCGGTCACCACATCGCCTGCAGGGAGAACTGAGAATGGACCGCGAGACGCTCGACAAACTGAGCCGGAACTGTGAGCTGTACACGGGTCGGCCGTGGGACGGGACGATCGAGCACCTCGACGCCGCCCACGCCCGACAGACCGAGATGATCGAAATTCTGAACGCTCACGTCGCGTGGCTCAGTGCGACCAAAGAGCGGGTGGAACGGCGCCGCGAGCCCTGGAACACGCGCACGTGCCGGGAGCAATCGCGCCGCGACGGCGACCTCGCAGCACCCCCCCAGTGGATCGGCAACTACAGCGAGAACTGCACGCCGGAATGGAAACTCAACCGGTGACCACCGTCCGCTGCTGGCGCGGACCACGCTGGTACGCCGCCGCGGTCGTCATCGACGCACCTGTTCCAGATGGAACACCTGCGGACCTGTCAAGGGAACCGGTATCCCTTGAAAAACTGAACAGACAGAAACCACATGCCCGAGAGGAAACACCATGTCCGACAACCTGACTGACAACAACGAAACCACCGACACGCCGCCGACCGGGGAAACTCCCCGGCCAGAGGACAACACCCCCGATCCGACGACACCGGACCAGAATCAGGACGGTGAAGTACAAGACGAGTACAACAGCGAAACCCCTGAGCCACAGAGCAAACGGGAAGCGCGGTATCGGGTCCAGTTGCGCGAGACCGAAGCCGAACGCGACACCCTCGCCGGCCGTATCGAAACGATGCAGCGCGCCGAAGTTGAACGCCTCGCCGCCGACGTAATCGGCAAGCCCACGGCGCTCTGGGCCACCGACACCACCCTCGCCGACCTCCTCGACGACGACGGCCAGGTCGACCGCGACAAGGTGGCCGCCGCCGCCCACGCCGCCAAGGAGAAACTCGGCCTCGAGATCGGGGAGGCAGCCCGGAAGAAGCGCGGCCCCGTCGTACCGCGCGAGGGCACCGGCACCGGACACTCATCACACAATGCTTGGAAGGAAGCCTTCAGCAAGTAGTACAATCACAGTCAGAACCGCGGTGAGACACCAGGTTCGACGACACACAGCCCACGCGGGCACCGGACGACGCGAGCCGCGCACCGAGAGAATCCACTCACTGGTGCGCGGCTCGCCGCGTATCCGAACCTCGTAAGGAATCACAATGGCTATCGCCACCACCAAGACCTCAGCCGACGCCTGGTCTCCCGACATCACTGCGGTTGCACCCACCGACGCCGTGCCGGACGCGCTGATCCTCCACACCTCCACCGTCGCAGGCGAGATCGAAGGTGACGCCCCACTGGTCCGCGTGCAATACGTGGACGACGCCGACGCCTCCTTCACCGCTGAGGGGGAACTGATCACCGAGGACGACCCCGGCCTGTCCGAGCGGGTCGTGCCCACCGGCAAAGTAGCCCAGCTCATCAAGCTCAGCCGCGAACAGTGGGCTCAGCCCAACGCCTCCGACCTGCTGTCCGCGAGCGTCACCCGCGCCGTAACCAAGGCAGGCAACGCCGCGTACATCAACCAGGTTGCACCCACCAGCCCCGCCGTCACGCCACCCGCCGGCCTGCTCAACATTCCCGGCATTGTCAACGGCGGCGCCGTCGACGCCGACCTCGACGGACTGGTCGACCTGCTCGCACTCCTCGCCACCAATGACGCGACGGCGAGTCACATCGTCGTCAGCCCCACCGCTTGGGCATCACTGCGCAAGTTCAAGACCGGTGTCGACTACAACACCTCGCTTCTCGGCACTGGCGCGACCGACGCCCAACGATTCCTGCTCGACCTCCCGGTGATCGTCACCCCGGCCGCGCCCGCCGACACCGGCCTCGTCATCGACAACACCGCCGTCGTCTCCGCAGTCGGACCCGTCATGGTCGCCACCAGCGAACACGCGTTCTTCGGCGCCGACAGCATCGCGGTCAGGTGCACATGGCGCTTCGGGGCCAACGTCGTCAAACCCAACCGCATCGGCAAATTCACCGTCACCGCACCCGAGTAAGACGACACAGACCGCGCGACCGAGGGCGTCAACCCGTGACCCACATGAGAGCACGGCAAGACCACCCCACGACGAGGGCCAGTTCCGATGCCCGAGGATGGCTCTGCGCCCCGGTCGCGCACCCTCAACAACCCCCAGGGGCAGGTCCCCTCGACCACCACGAATCCGGCCCCTCTTGGCATACACGGCCGTGTGTTGGACCCCCCCCTACCCCCCCCCTGCTGGCTGGTTCCGGAAAGGTGCCTGTGATGGCCAAGTACTCAACGTTGAGCGCGGCGATGGCCGCTGGCGACGAGCTCGCCGAGGCGGAGATCCGTTACGACCTGCTGGCGGAGACGTTCACGGACATGCCACAGTTGCGCGGCAATATGAACGGGCAGTTGGAGCGTGTGAAGGCCGAGATCATCCGGTTGCGGGCGGCCGAGGAGGTCGCGAAGAGGTCAAGCCCCTGGAAGTGGTGTAACTGAATGGTGATCCTTCGTGGGTGGTCAGGCGGGTAGTTGCATCAGGTCATCGGTGCTCACCTCCGTCGGCGAGCTGGTGGCGGGGTCGGTGGTCAGGGTGAGTCGGCAGCGGCTGAGGACTTCGAGACCGAGGTAGCGGCGGCCTTCGGCCCATTCGTCGGTCTGCTCGGCCAGGACGGCGCCGATGAGGCGAACGATGGCATCCCGGTTCGGGAAGATCCCGACCACGTCGGTGCGGCGTCGGATCTCCCGGTTGAGCCGCTCGGTGGGGTTGTTGGACCAGATCTGCCGCCACACATCGTCGGGGAACGCGATAAACGCCAGCAGGTCCTCGCGGGCATCGCCGAGGTGGTCAGCAACCTCGGGCAGTCTGCCTTCGGTGTAGTCCAAGAGCCGGTCGAACTGGGCATTGACAGCCTCGGCGGTGGGCTGGTCGTAGACGCTATGCAGCATCGCCTTCACGGCCGGCCACATCGACTTGGGGCACGCGGCCATGAGGTTTGCGGCGTAGTGGGTGCGACAGCGCTGCCAGGCGGCCCCGGGCAGGTTCGCCGCGATCGCCTCGATCAGCCCGGCGTGGGCATCGGAGGTCACCAGCCGGACTCCGCCCAGGCCACGGGCCACCAGGTCGGCGAAGAAGGTGTTCCACGAGGCCTTCGTCTCGCTGGTGGCGACTTGCATGCCCAGGACCTCGCGGTGGCCGTCACCGTTGACCCCGGTGGCCAGCAGCACCGAGGCTTTGACGACCTGCTTGTTCTCCCGGACCTTGATCGTCAGCGCATCGGCGGTGACGAACGTGAACGGTCCGGCCTCGTCCAGGCGCCGGTGCCGGAACGCCGCGACCTGCTCATCGAGGTCTTCGGCCATGCGGGAGACCTGGGACTTGGACAGCGAGTCGATGCCGAGAGTTTTGACCAGCTTGTCCATCCGGCGGGTGGAGACCCCGGCCAGGTAGCAGTCCGCCACGACGGTGATCAGCGCGGATTCGGCCCGCTTGCGACGCTCGAGCAGCCACTCGGGAAAGTAGGAGCCCGAGCGGAGCTTGGGGATGGCGACGTCGACGGTGCCGACCCGGGTATCCAGGGGCCGGTGGCGATAACCGTTGCGGTAGTTGGTGCGCTCTGACGAGCGGGCGTTCCACTCGGCGCCGCACACGGCGTCGGCGTCCGCGGACAGCAGGGCGTTGATCATGGTCTGCAGCAGCTCGCGCATCAGATCCGGTGACGCGTCGGTCAGGGCTTGGCTAAGCAGGCCTGCAGGGTCGACAATATGGGGTGCGGTCATCGTGATGACTCCGTTCGAGGATTCGGTAGAAGGTTGACTCGAAGGATCACACGGTGGCCGCTCTACATCCGTACACAACACGGAATCGCAGACGATCTCGGCCACCGAGTTACACCACTCTATGGGGCACTACTCGCGAAGAAGAGGTCGGCGCCGAAGTCTGAGTGTGACGGCACGGTGGTCTCGTTCGACGCTGGACGGTTCCGCAAGTCTGGGGCGTAGCTGCACTAGCATCACGCCAGTCCAGGTCCTTTAACCGTGTCTTCGGGGAACGGGCGAGGAACAGCGTCCTGTTCCTGCTGGTCAGGCGTGTTCCTCTGTTCCTGGGTATAGGGGTCGGGGAACGAGGAACACGGCAACCGTGTCTTCGAGAGCGGACGCAGCGATCGAACCAAAAGTTCCGAATCCGGAAAGTCTGCAACTCAGTGGTCGCACTTCAGCTCCGTGATTACCCTCTGCCAGACGGAGGTTTCGTTCACAGCCAACGGACACCCAAGGGTGGCAGAAGTGGTACCCCATCCCGGAATCGACCCACGAACCATGCCCGTAATCGCGTCAGGCCACGACGGGTTGCCACCTGACCCTGTGGGTAGGCGGTAACGCTGTGGCACCATCTCGTGTTTCGCGAGGACGCGAGCGGTGGCCCTCGTCGACGTCGAGGGACTGGGCTACGTCGAGCCTGCTGGTTTTCGTCGGGCGAGGCGATGACGACGGGTACGGGAGTTTGCGTGACCTAGCGCCCCGGCCGGGAGTCGAACCCGGCAACCACTGCTGTTACGGCGGTGGTCGACCGTCAGGGCTGTTGTGAGGGGGAGCTTTCTGGCGACTGTCTGAGGTGCGTCATTTGACACACCTTTCGAGGTGGACTTGTCGCCTGGAAGTGCATCTCGGGCGTCGCACGGCAAGTTCGCCGAGCGGGGCACGGGCTTAGGGGTACTCGCTGTCGAGTACCCCCCCCAATCCGTTAGCGGCGGTGGACCTTGCACCAGGGTCCATTGCGGCATGGCTTGCCTGAGCGGGTCATCCGGCCGCACCGAGTCCGACGCACCTTCACCTGGAATTCTTCAGGCAGCTTGCCCCGCAACTCGTGGGGAGGAAAATCCCGCCCCTTGAACGTCTCGTCGGCGTGGTCTTCGTGGACGATCCAGAGAGTTTCGCTGCCAGACTCTTCGACGTAGGTCTCGACAACGAACCCGTCCGTCATCTGGTGGGTGCGGGTGGTGTCGCCGATCGCTTTGCCCTCACCGTGCGCGTACTCGATCGTCACGCACGAGGGGCAGGCGTACCAGCGGTTCGGTTCGTTGTAAACGCGGCGGCAGTGCCGGCACCAGCGGTTGAGGACTATGGCGAGTTGATCGCGGTATCCGCGTTCGAAGTCGTCGTCATCACTGAGCGTCATCGTGTGCAACATCAGTTCAGCAACGCGGGCCTCGTCGTCGCCCGACGCTTCGGCCCGTTCGGCGATCTCCTCGCGGGCGGCTCGGACGCCGGCGTTGTAGGCGCTCACCGGTCCAGCCCCAACCATGCGGCGACGTCACCAATTGGTGACACGATGTCGTCGACTTCTTCGCCGGTCGCAATGGATAGAGCCTGCACGACCCGGCGGGCGCGCCGCTCCACGTCGTCGTGGTCGTAGTCGACGGCTTCCTCGAGCTGCCACACCGCGTGACGGACGGCGGTGGCGTGGTCGCACTCGGTGTCTTGCTCATAAAGGTCCCAAGCGTGACCGATAAGAGTCTCGGCGGGGGATATGCTGGATGCACGGTTCACGACGGAGTTCCGATCCGCTTGTTCCGAGGCTCTGGAATCGGTGTTGGTAGCACCGGCCCGGAGCCGTTCTCAATTCGAGAACTGTCCAAGTCGTACATCCGTCGTCACCGGTGACAACATCGTGAGTGCCCTGACGGGCATCATCGGAAAGGCGCTCAACACCTCGGTCGGTTGATGAACCGCCGAAAGTGGCTGCGACGCCTGCTCGCCGACGAATCAGGCATGGTGACGGTCGAGGCCGCGTACGCGATCGCCGCGATCGTCGTCATGGTGCTCATCGCCGTGGGTGCGGTCGCCGCGGTGACCACCCAGATCCGCTGTACCGATGCGGCGCGCGAGGTGGCTCGCCTGTCCGCTGCGGGTGATGCTTCGGGGCGCGAGGTCGCGCAACGGCTGGTCGGAGACGGTGCGCGCGTGTCGATCTCGGATGCGGACGATCGGGTCGTCGTGGTCGAGGTCCGATCGGGTGTGGCGATGCTGCCGGGTCTCACGGTGTCGGCCCGGGCGGTCGCGGCCAAGGAGCCGACAGGTGCGGATCAGGTGGTGTTCGCGCCGGGGGTGGGGCCATGACGCGCCGTCGTGGGCTGATCGCCGACGACGGCGGTCACGCAACGGTGTTGGGCGCATTCGTGATCGCGGCGCTGGCTGCGGTTCTCGTGATGGTGATCTATGTCGGGGCAGCGGTGCTCGCCCGCCACCGCGCCCAGTCGGCGGCCGATCTGTCCGCTCTGGCCGCGGCGATCGAGCATGCGGCGGGTGAGCCGAATCCATGCGCGGCGGCACGAGATCTGAGCCGCCGACAGGACTCGGGGGCCGAGCTCGTGGAGTGCCGTACCGCCGGAGACGATGTGGTGGTGACGGTTCGGGTGCCGGTGGCGCTCGGGAGTTTCGGGACGAGCGACGCCACCGTCCAGGCGCGCGCGGGACCGGTGGACTGACCCCGTGCCGAAGGGCGGCCCTACCCGAGACCGTCGGATTCGACGGAGATCCGCTTGGGGTACACCCGGATGGACTGCATGGGCGCGAACCACAATTGGTGGAAGTGCACGTCGGTGTCGCCGCGATAGGCGAGTTCGAGCGCATCGGTCCCGGTGTTCAGCGGAATCCACGATCGGGCGGCCCGGACGAACGACGACCAGTGGATGAGTTCCCCCTCGGTGAGGAAACCGCCTGCTGCTGCCCAGGTTTCACCGGAGTGGGCATCGGTGGACGCCAGATAGACCTCACCGAGGGAGGCGGTGACCCGCGGACCGACCATCGCCGTCTGCAGATACCACTGTGCCGTGGTCACGACATCGGTGAAACCTCCGGAACGGGCCGCGCACCAGGCGTAGTGGAGGTCCAGGGCGTCGAGCGCCTCGTCTTCGGAGAAGAACACGTCGCGCTCGCCGATGGACGACGGCAACTGGTCGGTGTTCTGCGTCGGGCGGGCGAGCAGGAAGAAGGCACGAGAGGGTCGGGTGACCTGACGATACGTGTGGGTCCCCCGGTCGGATGCCTCGTCATGCATGGGCCAAGTATTCCCGACGGAGAAGATCCAGGACGGCTACTGCGCCATTCTTGTCGAGCGGATCGTTACCGTTGCCGCATTTGGGACTCTGCACGCAGGACGGGCAACCGCTCTCACAACCGCAGCTGGCCACGGCGTCTCGGGTGGCGTCGATCCAGGTCAGGAACGCCGAATGCCCGCGTTCGGCGAAACCGGCACCGCCCATGTACCCGTCGTAGACGAAGACCGTCGGCAGACCGGTGTCCGGGTGGAGGTCGGTCGAGAGTCCACCGATGTCCCACCTGTCGCAGGTCGCAACGAGAGGGAGGAGGCCGATGGCCGCGTGTTCCGCGGCGTGCAACGAACCGGGCAACCGGGTCTCGTCGACACCGGCGTCGGCGAGTGCCTCCGGTGTGAGGGTGTACATCACGGCGCGGGTGCTCAGGGTCTGCTCGGGCATGTCGAGCTCGACGGCGTCGAGCACCTCTCCGGTGCGCAACGTGCGGAGGTAACCGACGACCTGATGGGTGACGTCGACCTCCACGAATGCGACCGTCAGCGGGCCGAATCGCCGGCTCGCGAGCGTCGCGGTGATGCTGATGTCCGTCGTCTCCCGCGCCGACGTCGTCCAGTCCGGGTCCTCCGGATGCGCCAGCGCGAGACCGTCGTCGAGATCGAGCTCGTCGACGAGATAGGTCTCGCCCTGGTGAATGTGGACGGCGCCGGGGTGCACCGTCGACATGGCCCGGCCGGTGTCGACGGTACCGAGCAGCTGCGACGTCGTGGTGTCGACGATCAGGACCTGCCCGCCGATGCCGCCGCGGATGTCGACGTCGGCGTGGGGTTCGGTTCCGGCCGTGACGTACCAGCCGGACTTACGTTTGCGCAGCAGGCCGTCGGCGGCCAGGTCCTGCGCCACGTCGCGGGCGTTCCAGGCGTCGATCTCGCTGTCCGACAGCGGTTTCTCCATGGCGGCGCACAGCAGGTGCGGACCGAGGATGTACGGGTTGGCGGGGTCGGTGACCGTGGCCTCGACGGGTTTGCCGAGGAGTGACTCCGGATGATGCACGAGGTAGGTGTCGAGCGGGTCGTCGCGGGCGACGAGCACGACGAGTGAGTCGCCGGACTCGCGCTGGCGTCCCGCGCGCCCGGCCTGCTGCCAGAACGAGGCGACCGTTCCGGGGTACCCGCTGACGATCACGGCGTCGAGTCCGCTGATGTCCACGCCGAGTTCGAGCGCATTGGTGGTGGCCACGCCCAGCAGTTCGCCGTCGGAGATGGCCTTCTCCAGACGTCGCCGATCGTCGGCCAGGTATCCCGCCCGGTACGCGCCGATCCGGGACTCGAGCTCGGGGGCGCTCTGTGACAACAGGTGTCGTGCGCTGAGTGCGGTCAGTTCGACGCCCCGCCGGCTCCGGGCGAAACACAGTGTACGAGCACCTTCCACCACGAAATCGGCCAGCAGTCGGGCGGATTCAGCGCCGGCCGAGCGTCGGACGGGTGCACCGTTCTCGCCGGTGACCACCGGCAGGAAATCGGGCTCCCAGAGGGCGACGGTCCGCTCCCCGCGGGGAGATGCGTCCTCTGTCACCGCGACGGCCGGTTCACCGATCAACCGGCCCAGCGCCTCGGCCGGTTCGGCGACCGTCGCACTCGCGCCGATGACGACCGGATCGGCACCGGCGGCCCGCGCGATCCGCAGCAGACGCCGCATCACCAGGGCGGTGTGAGACCCGAACACGCCTCGGTAGTGGTGACATTCGTCGACGACGATGAACCGCAGATGCCGGAAGAACTGACGCCATCGGTGGTGATGGGACAGGATGCCGATGTGCAGCATGTCGGGGTTGGTGAAGATCCAGCGCGAATGGGCGCGCGCCCACTGCCGGATCTCGGGGTCGGTGTCGCCGTCGTATGCGCACGGCTGGAGGTGCCCGAACTCCGGTCGCCCGGCGATGATCGAGGACACCGCCCGGATCTGGTCGGCCCCGAGAGCTTTTGTCGGCGCGAGGTATAACGCGGTCGCATTCTTTTCGTTCAGAAAAGAAGTGAGAATGGGCATTTGATACGACATCGATTTGCCCGATGCGGTCCCGGTGCAAATAGCCACATGATTGCCGCGGAATGCGGCGTCGGCCGCGCGCGCCTGGTGAGTCCACACCTTCTCGATGCCGTTGTCGGCGTAGGCGTCGATCAGGGGCTGCGGCACCCACTCCGGCCAGGCGTCGAAAGATGGTGAGCGCGATGGGATTACCGAGAGGTGGGTGAGCGGGGAGGGGTCGGCGTCGGACCCCGCGAGGGTGCGGGCCAACAGGCCTGTCCCGAATGTGGAGTACTGCATCTTCTGGTGAGAACTCTTCGAAATAGTGTTGCAGCGACGGGTCTCCGACCTGCGTCGATGTTACCGGCTGGTGTCGTTGGTCTGAAGTTTGACGAGGTTTTGACTCACTTTGGTTCGTGTGACTATCGCTGGGGGGCCGAACATGATTGACTGGTTCCGGCCGCAGCTTTCGCGACCCACCGCCCGGTGGGCGACAAGCATGTTGCAGCCGTGGTACTGAGGTTAGTTTGGCGGATCGATGCAGATCTTCGCGGGGCTCTTTGAGGTATGGCGGTCGACCGGCCACGACACGATGACCCATCGTGTCGCGACAGTTGATATGTAAAGGATTGCAAGAATGGCACAGGGAACTGTGAAGTGGTTCAACGCGGAAAAGGGCTTCGGCTTCATCGCGCCTGATGAGGGTTCCGACGACGTGTTCGTCCACTATTCCGAGATCCAGGGATCCGGTTTCCGCACCCTCGAGGAGAACCAGCGGGTCGAGTTCGAGGTCGGTCAGGGCACCAAGGGGCCGCAGGCCACCGGCGTCCGCGCTGTCTGAGAAGACCCGCGTGTGACTGCACCAAGCAGTCGGGGCAAACCACCGCTCCCGTTTCGATTCGTCGAGGCGGGAGCGGTTTGTTGTCTGGCTCCCGTTCCGCAGCGCTCCGCGCGTCGCGAACGCGCCACCTGAACCGCCCACCTATTTCCGAGACACAGCACTAGTCTCGAATCGTGGGCCAGTTGTCGTTTTTCTCCGCGGAGACCGAACAGCCCGCGTACGCCGACCTCGCGGGGCTGCTCGCGGCGCACGGACAGGCCGTCCGCTCCGAAACCGGTACGCGGGTCTCGATCGTGGTCGCCGACCGCTGGCGGGCAGAGCAGATCGTCGTCGAGATGCGTGCGGCCGGCCTCGAAGCCGAGTCGACGGTCTCGGACGAGGGCACGCCGCTGGCCCGGACCGCGCCCTGCCATGAACTCGATCCCCTGCACGCGGCCTGGTCCGCGGGAGCGGTCAAGGCGATGCCCCCCGGCTGGGTTCCGAGTTTCCGGGCCCTGCGCCTGTGGGTGATCGCCGCCGGTCACTCGGATGCCGGCCGCTACCAGCTCGGATTGGATCCCCACGCTCCGGAGTCGCACGCGGCACTCGCCACGGCGCTGATGCGGGTCGGCATCGCACCAACCCTCGTCGGTACGCGCGGGCATTCCCCGGCCCTGCGGATCGCAGGCCACCGGCGCCTGTCCCGGTTGCACGAGTACGTCGGCGTCCCGCCCTGTGCCGAGGCCGTCGCCGACTGGCCTCCGGTCGACGAGCATTAGTCATCCCGCATTCGAGCCGTTGAGCTGCTACAACGGGTCGGAACGGTGTCGGATCGGTCACCTCGCCGGGTCCGAGACGGAATTCAGATGTGCAAACGGCGCTATACATAAGGTACAAACCCATCGAACACACCTGAACTGACACGCAGGAACGTTCTCCACCCAGTCAACCGAAGGACGCCCCGGTGGCAGAGACCAGCACCGCATCCCGCTCGAACAGGGGTATTCGACGCCTCGTGATCGTCGAGTCCCCGACCAAGGCCCGCAAGATCGCCGGGTACCTGGGGGCGAACTATGTGGTGGAGTCGTCCCGAGGGCACATCCGCGACCTCCCGCGCGGTGCCGCCGACGTGCCGGCCAAGTACAAGGGGCAGTCCTGGGCACGTCTCGGCGTGAACGTCGACGAGAACTTCGAGCCGCTGTACGTGGTGTCGCCCGACAAGAAGTCGACCGTCAGCGAACTCAAGTCGCTGATGAAGGACGTCGACGAGCTCTACCTCGCCACCGACGGTGACCGTGAGGGGGAGGCGATCGCCTGGCATCTCCTCGAGACGCTCAAGCCGAAGATCCCCGTCAAGCGCATGGTGTTCCACGAGATCACCGAGCCGGCCATCCGGGCGGCTGCCGAGAACCCGCGTGACCTCGACATCGACCTCGTCGACGCGCAGGAGACCCGACGCATCCTCGACCGCCTCTACGGCTACGAGGTGTCGCCGGTGCTGTGGAAGAAGGTCATGCCGAAGCTGTCTGCGGGCCGTGTGCAGTCGGTGGCGACGCGCATCATCGTCGAACGGGAGCGCGAGCGCATGGCGTTCGTGTCGGCCGAGTACTGGGACATCTCCGCGACGATGGACGCGAGCGCGGAGAGTGCGGACAGCTCCAATCCGCAGACCTTCAAGGCGCGGCTGGTCAACGTCGACGAAGCCCGGGTCGCCACGGGACGCGACTTCGAGTCGACGGGTGTCCTGAAGAGGTCCGACGGCGTCATCGTGCTCGACGCCGACCGCGCCGAGAGTCTGGCCACCGGCCTGCGAGGTGCGGGGATGACCGTCACCTCGGTCGAGGAGAAGCCCTACACGCGCCGTCCGTACGCGCCGTTCATGACCTCGACGCTGCAGCAGGAGGCCGGCCGCAAGTTGCGGTTCACCTCCGACCGCACGATGCGGATCGCGCAGCGGTTGTACGAGAACGGCTTCATCACCTACATGCGTACCGACTCGACGAGCCTCAGCGAGTCGGCGATCAACGCCGCCCGCGCCCAGGCCCGCGAGCTCTACGGCGACAACTTCGTCCACTCGACGCCGCGCCAGTACACCCGCAAGGTCAAGAACGCCCAGGAAGCACACGAGGCGATCCGACCCGCCGGTGAGACCTTCCGTACCCCCGGCCAGGTGGCCGGGCAGCTCGAGGCCGATGAGTTCCGCCTGTACGAACTGATCTGGCAGCGCACGGTCGCGTCGCAGATGGCCGACGCCAAGGGCACCACGCTGAGCCTGCGTATCGCCGGCACCGCGTCGTCAGGAGAGCGCTGCACCTTCGCCGCGTCAGGTCGCACGATCACCTTCCCGGGCTTCCTGTCGGCCTACGTGGAGACGGTCGACGAGCTCAGCGGCGGCCAGGCCGACGACGCCGAGAACCGGTTGCCGCAGCTCACCGAGGGGCAGTCGCTGACGGCCACCGACCTGACCGCAGACGGTCACTCCACCAACCCGCCGGCGCGCTTCACCGAGGCGTCGCTGGTGAAGGTGCTCGAGGAACTCGGGATCGGCCGACCGTCGACGTATGCGTCGATCATCGGCACCATTCAGGACCGCGGGTACGTGGTCAAGAAGGGCAACGCCCTGGTGCCGTCGTGGATCGCGTTCGCGGTCGTCGGTCTGCTGGAGGCGTACTTTGAGAGCCTCGTCGACTACGACTTCACCGCGACCCTCGAAGACGACCTCGATCAGATCGCCACGGGTAACGAGAACCGCACGAAGTGGTTGTCGGAGTTCTACTTCGGCGACGACCATTCCGGTGCCGACGGTGAAACCCGTTCCGCCCACTCGGCAATCGCGCAATACGGCGGTCTGAAGAAGCTCGTCGGTGTCAATCTCGAGGAGATCGACGCGCGGCAGGTCAACTCCATCCGTCTGTTCAACGACGAAGAGGGCCGCCCGATCTATGTGCGGGTCGGCCGATACGGGCCGTATCTCGAGCGCAATGTCGCCGCGGACGGTGCGGAAGAGGATCTGCAGCGCGCCAACCTGCCCGCCGACATCACCCCGGACGAGTTGACCCTCGCGGTTGCCGAAAAGCTCTTCGCGACACCGCAAGAGGGACGTTCGCTCGGTACGGACCCCGTCACCGGTCACGAGATCGTCGCCAAGGAAGGACGTTTCGGTCCGTACGTGACCGAGGTCCTGCCGTCGGACGACGATGACGACGACGGGGACACGCCCGCAACCATTCCCGCGGGCCCGACGCCGCGTGACGGCGGGTCGGGCGGCGGCACCGGAGGTTCGGACACCGCCGACGGCGACGTCGTCCCGCTCGACTCGCCCGGCGGGGGCACGGCCACCAAGACGAAGCCGGCGGCGAAGAAGACCGCGAAGAAGGCGGCGAAGAAGGCCGGTCCCAAGCCGCGTACGGGCTCGCTGTTCAAGACGATGGACATCTCGACGGTCACGCTCGAGGACGCGCTGAAGCTGCTGTCGCTGCCGCGCGTCGTCGGCGTAGACCCGGAGTCGGGCGACGAGATCACCGCGCAGAACGGCCGGTACGGCCCGTATCTCAAGAAGGGCTCGGACTCGCGGTCCCTCGGCACCGAGGAGCAGCTCTTCGAGATCACCCTCGACGAGGCGCTGAAGATCTACTCGGAGCCCAAGCGTCGCGGTCGTCAGGCCGCCGCGCCGCCGCTGCGTGAGCTCGGCAAGGACGACGAGGTCAGCGGCAAGCCGATGGTCATCAAGGACGGTCGGTTCGGACCGTACGTGACCGACGGCGAGACCAACGCCAGCCTGCGCAAGGGCGACGAGGTCGCCTCGATCACGCCGGAGCGCGCGATGGAGTTGCTCGCCGATCGTCGGGCTCGTGGCCCGGCCAAGAAGGCTGCCAAGAAGACCACGAAGAAGGCGGCGGCGAAGAAGGCCCCCGCCAAGAAGGCAGCGGCCAAGAAGACGGCGGCGAAGAAGACCGCAGCCAAGAAGACGACGGCGAAGAAGACCGCAGCCAAGAAGTCGACCGCCAAGAAGACGGCGGCCAAGAAGGCGACGCCGGACGCCGAGTAAGAGCGCTCAATAATCGCTAATCGCTGGGGCAAGCGACGGCGAGTCCCTGCTCGCACCTAGTAATAGCTGGAAGGGCTTTGGTAACTGGGACATCCTCCTGATGTGGTCATAAGGGGCTTGGTTATCCCAACCACAAAAGGAGGATGTCAATGTCTAAGGCTAGTCGTTTGAGTCGAGGTGACAAGCGTCGGAACGATCGGTTGACCCGGTTCCGGGGGATCGTGCGCCGCGACCACGCGGTCGCAGCGATCGATCTGGCATCGAACAAACAAGTCGTCGCGGTGGTCGATCACGACTCCCGCATCGTGGCGCGCCGCACGTTTCACTGCGCGCCACCACAGTTGGCCACCGCGATCGAGTGGAGCCGTACCGCCGCTGCTGCTGCGGGGTTTGCCGGCATCGTCATCGCGTGTGAACCGACCGGGCATCGCTGGAAAACAGTCCGAGAACCTCAGGGGGTGTCAGATGGTCTGTGTAAGTCCAGTGCTCATCAGTGAGAGGACAATCTATGAGCATGGCGTTAGACGATAAGCAGCACGACGACGGTCAGCAGCTGCCTGAGTTGGCTGAGCCGCGTTCGACCGCGGAGGTGGCCGAGGCGCTGGAGGCCTCGGGCATGGTCGATGAGTTGTTGGCCCAGATCGATACCGGCCAGGTCCAGATCACCGGCGACGGCGGCCTGATCCCGGGTCTGATCAAACTCGCCCTCGAACGCGGCCTGAAGGCCGAGCTGACCGATCACCTCGGCTATGCCAAGGGCGATCCGGCCGGTCGGCAACTGCCCAACGCCCGCAACGGGTCGAGCCCGAAAACGGTGGACTCCGCGGCCGGGCCGGTCGAGTTGAACGTTCCTCGTGACCGTGCCGGCACGTTCACCCCACGCCTGGTACCGAAGGGTTCCCGCCGGCTCGGCGGGCTCGACGACATGATCATCTCGCTGTATGCCGGTGGCATGACGTTGCGCGACATTCAGCATCATCTGGCCTCGACGATCGGCACCGATCTGTCGCATGAGACGATCTCGAAGATCTGCGACGAGGTCCTCGACGCGGTCGATGAATGGCAGAACCGGCCGCTGGAGGCGTTGTATCCCGTCATCTACCTCGACGCCCTGGTGGTGAAGGTCAAAGACGGCGGTCATGTCCGAAACAGGCACGCCCACATCGCTATTGGTGTCGACATGGCCGGCGTCAAGCACGTGCTGGGCATCTGGATTCAGGCCGAGGAAGGCGCGAAGTTCTGGGCCGGGGTGTGTGCGAATCTGGCCAACCGCGGCGTCAAGGACGTGCTCATCGTGTGCTGCGACGGGTTGACCGGGTTCCCCGAGGCGATCGAGGCGACCTGGCCATTGGCCACGGTGCAAACGTGTGTGGTGCATCTGATTCGCAACTCGATGCGGTTCGTGAACTACAAGGACCGCAAAGAGGTCGCGCGGGCGATCAAACCGATCTACACCGCCCCCGACGCCGAGACCGCCCGCCGCGAATGGGAAGCCTTCCGAGACTCGGAACTGGGGACCAAATATCCGAGTGCCGCAGCAGCTTTCGATCGAGCGTGGGACCGGTTCATTCCGTTCTTGGCGTTCCCGCCCGAGCTCCGCAAAGTCATCTACACCACCAACTCGATCGAGTCGCTGAACTACCAGCTCCGCAAGGTCATCAAGAATCGGGGACACTTCCCCAACGATCTCGCGGCGCGCAAACTGCTGTGGCTGGCGATCTGCGACATCGAGGACAAACGGGCCCGGCAACGCGAGAAGGAACGCGGCAAGCCCGCCGCCACGCGCAGAGCCCCCGGCAGACTCGTCGAGGGCCAAGTCGTGACGAACTGGAAACAGGCCCTCGGGCAACTAGCCCTGGCCTACCCCGACCGCATCGAACCCCACCTCAACTAGACCCAACCAGCAACCACAGGAAACCCAGGAGTCACGTTCTTACACAGACATCTTGACAAGCTCAGACCTCACCGCTGCGGTCGGGGTGCAGATGGTGTGCGTGCAACCGATCGCCGTCTCTCGCGCCCGGGAGACCGAAGACTTCACCCACGACAAATCCGACGACAAAGACGCCCTGCTGATCGCACGGTTGACCACCCAACTCCACCTCTACCTACCCGAACACGCCGACGAGCAATGGAGCAGGCTACGCCACCTCGGTGTGCGCCGATCCCAGCAACTCACCCGCCGTAGCGCAGCCCAACAACAAGCCCGCGATCTGCTCGAGAGCAGCTGGCCAGAAGCGCTCGACTGCGCCGGGCAGCCGTTCAAATCGGTGACCTGGCTGGCCGCGATGGCCGTCATCGGCGCTGACCCGACACCCCTGACCGCCCAGAGCAGCCGCGACCAGGCGGTGGCGTGGCTACGGGAGCAGGTGCGCGCCGAGCTGCCCCGCTGGGGTGGGCGTCGGGTCACCACCCGCATCCTGGTCGCACTCGTCGACGCCGCCTTCGCGACCGAGACCACGATCACCGGCGAGGCTGGTGCGTTGGAACGGGCCCGCTACGCTCTCGACGATTTCGGGCACGCCCGCACCGCCTGCGAGCAGGTCGAACACCTCATGATCGAGGTCCTCACCGGGCTGGGCCTACGCGCCCTCGCCGAGTCCATCCCGGGGGTTTCGGCGGTCTCGGTCGCGGCGATCCTCGCCGAAACCGGGGACCTGACCCGCTTCGATTCCGCACGCGCGGTGGTCAAACACGCCGGACTGTGCCCGCGGGAGAACTCCTCCGGCAACTACCGCGGCACCACCCGCATCAGCGGGCGTGGCCGGCCCTTGTTGCGGGTCGCCGCCTGGCGGGCGGCATTCGCCGCGCTCACCCACAACGAGGTCTACGCCGCCCGCTACCGCCACCTGACCAGCCGAGACACCAACCAGCTCAACCCCAACCAGGCCCGGGTCGCGATCGCTGCCGCCCTATTGCGGCAACTGTTCGTCGTCATCACCACCAACACTGCCTGGAACCCCGACATCGCTGCCGGCCGTACCCGACCCGCCGAAAGGACCGCCGCCTGACCCCTAAACCCTCCGGCCGGACAAGCTCGCTGCACCTTGGGCACCCAAGCCCGACCCTGAGCCTGAGCAGTCCCCACCCCCGGCGCGAACCAAGCTCGAATGAAGGCTGTTGGGTAGCAACCCGTTTGAACGCTAGGTAGAGCCCGCGCCAGGCACGACCCCGGCCAACCCGAACCCCCCCACCACGCACCCATCCCGACACGCCAACCGGCCGCCGGGCCGAACACCCACGCCCACACCCACCACAGGACCCTGTTGACACAAACCCTCATAGGCTGCTCAGGGGGCAGGGGAGGGGGGGAGCTCAGTCCCGCCGGTCCGGCTCGAGGTGCGGGCGCGCGAGGAGCGTCTCGATCCCGCGGCCGCGGAGTTCCACGCCCTCGCCGATCTCCCAATGCTCGGCTTCCTCGTGAGACGCCAGGAACACCGCGCGAGCGGACCCGAGGACGCGGGTGGGTTCGTCCTTCGCGAGCTCGGTGAGGCGGGCCGCCTCGTTGACCGGGTCGCCGATGACCGTGTACTCGAGTCGCTGTTCGGCGCCGATGTGGCCGGCGATGGCCTTGCCGGCCGACACCCCGATGCCGATGTCGGTGTCACCCAGGGTCTCGTAGAGCTCGGCCCGCAGCTCACGCGCGGAGGCAAGCGCGCGGCCGGCGAAGTCGTCGAGGTCGAGCGGCGCACCGAAGATGGCGAGCGCGGCGTCGCCCTGGAATTTGTTGACGAACCCGCCGTGGCGACCGACCACGCCGACGACGACCCGGAAGAACTCGTTGAGCAGTTCGACGATCTCGCGGGGCGGCCGATTCACCGCCAGGCGCGTCGAGCCGACGATGTCGACGAACAGGACGCCGACGTAGCGTTCCTCGCCACCGAGTTCGGTGCCGGTCTCGATGGCCCGCCGCGCGACGTCCTCGCCGACGTAGCGGCCGAACAGGTTGCGCAGCTGCTGGCGTTCGCGCAGGTCGGCGACCATGTCGTTGAATCCGGCCTGCAGCAGGCCGAGATCACTGCCGTCGTAGATCTTCACCGCGACGTTGAGGTCGCCCTCGCTGACCTTGGACTGTGCGCGCCGCAGCTGCTTGATCGGGTCGTTGATGGCGGCGACAACGCGCACGATCGCGATCACGCTGAACGCGAGCGCCGAGATCGCCATCCACAGGATCGGCCGCTCCAGGCCGGTGGAGTCGGCCTCGATGATGCCGAGCCGGTGCAGCACGATCATCCCGATGATCACCAACATCGGGGCGACCACGCTGATCACCCAGAACGCGGTGATGCGGGTGGTGACACTGGGCGCGATGGCGTTGTCGGGATTGTTGGCCATCGCCGCGACCGTGATCGGCCGCATGACCTTCTCCGCCTGCATGTAGCTGAGCGCACACGTGACCATCGCGCCGATCGTGCTGGCGATCGCGACGATGAAGGCGTTCTTCGACGAGACGGTCAGGTTGACGAACGTGAACAGCGTGCCGCCCACGACCCACAGTGCGGCGTTCACCGCGGTCAGCAACATCGGTAGCGCGAGGGCGCGGCGTCGTGCGGCCTCGTTGTCGAGTCGGGTGCGACGCCGATGCCAGATGAGCACCGGTAGCGAGAGCTGGATGCTGGCGAAGCCGCCGATGACCATCGCGATCAACAAGTAGGCAGCGAAGATGACCTGGTTCAGCGCGGTGATCTCGTCGAGGCTGATCGAATCCTGGATCGGCATGCCGAAGCGCAGGAACGCGAAGGTGAACAGTGCACCGACGAGGTTCGCCCGCAGCATGTCCAGCGCGAGAATGGGCCACGGCGTATGAATCAGCCATCGGGCCAGATGCAGGCCCTTTGACCACCGCGACCGTTGTTGAACCACGGAGACTACGGTAGCTGGCTGCTTGCAATCGTTAAACACGGTTCCGCGCCTCAGGCGTGTCCGAACTGCGGATTAGGGTGTTGCTGTGACAAATGTCTTCGATCGGCTGACCGGGCAAGAGGCCATCGCCGACGATCTGCGGGCCGCCGCACGGGCCGCGCGTGCTCTTGCGGCGAGGCTCGACGCGGGTACCTCGGACGACCTGTTCCTCGCCGACGACGAGATCCCGGCCGTCGATGCGGGGTGGTCGCGGGCGTCGATGACCCACTCGTGGCTGTTCACCGGACCGCCGGGCAGCGGTCGGTCGGTGGCCGCGCAATGCTTCGCCGCGGCTCTCCAGTGCCAGGCGCCCGACGCCGCGAACGTCGGCTGTGGCGAGTGTCGTGCGTGCGTCACGGTGATGGCGAAGACCCATGCCGATGTCCGCCACGTCGTGCCGGAGGGGCTGAGCCTCGCCGTCGGGGCGATGCGCGACATCGTGCAGGCCGCCGCGCGCCGGCCCGGCACGGGGCGCTGGCAGATCGTCATCGTGGAGGACGCCGACCGGCTCACCGAGCAGGCCGCGAACGCACTGCTGAAGGTCGTCGAGGAGCCGCCGTCACGCACGGTGTTCCTGCTGTGTGCGCCGTCGGTGGACCCGGAGGACATCTCGGTGACCCTGCGGTCGCGCTGCCGGCACGTCGCACTGGTGACGCCGACGACCGCCGACATCGAGCGGGTTCTCGTCGAGCGCGACGGTCTCGATCCGGAGCAGGCTCGGTGGGCGGCGTCGGTGTGCGGCGGCCACATCGGGCGCGCGCGTCGGCTGGCGACGGATCCCGAGGCGCGCACGCAACGCGAGAAGGCGCTCGGGCTGGCGCGTGCCGCCGCCCGCGACTCGACCGCCTATGCCGCTGCCGAGGAGCTCGTCCGGTCGGCCGATGAGGCCGCCAAGGCGATCAGTGCCGAACTCGACGCGGCCGAGACCGAGGAGATGAAGACCGCGCTCGGGGCGGGCGGCACGGGCAAGGGCACCGCGCGGATGCCGCGCGGAAGTGCCGGCGCGCTCAAGGAACTGGAGAAGCGGCAGAAGTCGAGGGCGACCCGGGTCGGACGCGACGTCCTCGACCGTGCCCTGGTCGACCTCGCCGCGCTGTTCCGCGACGCGCTCGTCGTCGGCGTCGGCGCCCAGGTCACCGCGATGCATCCGGACAAGGCCGACGACCTCGCGAATCCGCTCGCCGGCTACGCCAAGCCCGAGCAGCTGCTGCAGTGCGTCGAAGCCGTGCTCGCGTGCCGGGAGGCCCTCGACATGAACGTGAAGCCGAAGTTCGCGGTCGACGACATGGTCGCGCGGATCGGACTCGCGCTCGCGCGACCGGTCGGGGCGTAGACAGCTTCACCCTTCCCTATTGGTAACTCATGTGTTACCAATAGGTCGTGGATGACTTCGAGGCGATTGCCGACCCGGTGCGTCGTGCGCTGATCGAGCGGCTCGCTCGCGGGTCGGCGCGCGTCGTCGATCTCGCGGCCGACCACCCGATCAGCCGACCGGCGATCTCGCGTCACCTTCGTGTGCTCGGCGAAGCTGGCGTGACGACGGCCGTCGACCACGGCCGGGAGCGGCATTACGAGCTGGCGTCCGGCGCGCTGGCCGGGGTCCGGGCGTGGCTCGACGCGGTGGACTCGGCGGTTGCGGGCTCGCACGCCGTGGACTCGCGCGCCGTGGACTCGCACGCCGTGCAGCCGAGATTCGATGAGCGTCATCTCGACGCGCTCGACCTCGAGGTGCGACGTACCGTGCGCGAGTTCGTCGATGAGGAATCCGCGGACTCCCCTCTTGCACAGCCCGATTCAGGCAGACGACACAAGGAGACAGGATGACTGCGGACATCACGGCCACGGGCCGTCGAGAGGTGCGGGCCGGCGTGCCGCACGTGGTGCTCGAACGGAGTTTCGCGGCGCCGGTAGACGCCGTATGGGCGGCGATCACCGAACCCGCGCGCCTCGAACGCTGGATCGGAACATGGGCCGGCGACCCCGTCGACGGTTTCGTCGACTTCCGGATGACCGCCGAGGGCGACGACGTGGAGCCGGAGCGGTTCACGATCCTGGAATGCGATCCGCCGCGCCGGCTGGTCGTCGAATCGAAGTCCCCGGCCCAGGACGGGAATGAGGACGTGTGGCGGCTGGAACTGGACCTGGCGGAGGCTCACGGAACGACGACACTGAGCTTCGCCCAGGGACTGCCACGGGCCGACATGGCCGAGAACGTGGGCCCGGGATGGGAGTACTACCTCGACCGTCTGGTGGCGGCCGAGGCCGGCCGTAGCGTCGCCGAGGTCGACTGGGACGCCTACTACCCGGCGTTGTCGTCGTCGTACGCGGACCTGTTCCGGGACTGATCGGTCGCGCCCGGACTCCGATCGCCGAAGGGCGACGCGGGCCTCGACCTATCATGAGGTCACGGTCGCGTGCCGCGGCCGGACGATGAGCGAGGAGCGAGCGATGTCGGACTTCATCCGCAAGATCAAGGAAGATGCCAAGGCCGTCTCGGCCGCCATCGATCAGGAACTGACGGTGCTCGAGGGTGTTCCCGGCTACGACCCCCTCGCTGACAACAAGGATGCCGAGACGTCCGACGAGAGTGCCGACGATTCGGCGCCGGTCGAGGGCGAGTCGCGGTAGGGAAGCAGACGGCAAACGGCCGCCGGATGGAGAATTCATCCGGCGGCCGTCCTGCTGTCACGCGGGTGTGCTCACTGCTGAACTCACCCCGGGGCGCTCACTTCTGAACGAACCCCAGCAGCGCCTCGTTCACCTCGGCGGCGTGAGTCCACAGCAGGCCGTGCGGCGCATCGGGGACCTCGACGTACTCGGCCTCCGGAACGGCCTGGTGGAAGCGGCGACCAGTGGCATCGATCGGCAGGATGTTGTCGGCCGTGCCGTGCAGGATCAGGGTCGGCTTGCCCGAGTCGCGCACTGCGGCAACATCTTCGCGGAAGTCCTCGATCCAGGCGGGGACAACCGAGTAGGCGGCGACCGGCGCACTGCCGACCGCGGTGTTCCAGTTCGCGTCGACGACCTCCTGGGTGATGCGGGTGCCGAGGTTGTCGTCGAGGTTGTAGAAGTCCTTGTAGAACTGCGTGTACCAGGCGTAGCGGTTCTCCTTGGCGGCCGCCGCGATACCGTCGAAGACGGACCGGTCGACGCCTTCGGGATTGTCGTCGGTCTTCACCAGGAACGGTTCGAGCGACGCCAGGAACGCGAACTTCGCGACCCGATCGATGCCGTGGTTCTTGGCGTAACGGGCGAGTTCGCCGGTGCCCATGGAGAATCCGACGAGGATGACGTCGCGGAGATCGAGCGTCTCCAGGACGGTGTTCAGGTCCGCGGCGAAGGTGTCGTAGTCGTAGCCGGTGCCGACCTTGCTCGACTTCCCGAACCCGCGACGGTCATAGGTGATCACGCGGTAGCCGGCGTCGATGAGCTCGCGCGCCTGCAGTTCCCAGCTGTTGCCGTCGAGCGGATAGCCGTGGATCAGCACGACGGCCTGGCCGGTGCCGTGATCTTCGTAGTAAAGCTCGACGTCGGTGGAGTTCTCGGTGCCGACTTTGATGTAGCCCATTGCGATCACTTCTCTCTGTTGAGGCGACCCGATCGGGATCGGAATCGATGCGGCGGGCGGGAGAACGATCGTTCTCACCGGTGATTGCTACACTAGAGAACGATCGTTCCCCGCGCAACCCCCAGCCGGGAACCGGCAGTAGAGGAGATCGAGGTGACCGACGCCGTGGACCCACGCGAGCAGGTGGTCCGCGCCGCTGACCAGCTGTTCAATGCGCACGGGGTCCACGCGGTGGGGATGGACAAGGTCCGCGATGCGGCGGGGGTGTCGCTGAAGAAGATCTACTCGATGTTCCCGTCGAAGGAGGCGTTGATCCTCGCGGTGCTCGACGATCGGACCCGGCAGTGGAACAGCGGGATCGCCGCGTGCGCGGATGGGCTGTCAACACCGCGGGAGAGGTTGCTCGCCGTGTTCGACTTCTTGCTCCAGTGGTTCGGCACCGACGAGTTCCGCGGGTGCGCGTTCATCAACGCCTACGGCGAACTCGGGGCCGAGATGCCCTCGGTCGCCGCCGCGGTCCGTGCGCAGAAAGCTGATTTCCAGCGTTACGTCGCGGGTCTGGTGGCCGAACTGGGAGGCCCCGACGGCCTCGGCGCGCAGCTGTCCATCCTCGCCGAGGGGGCCCAGACCACGGCGGCGATCGCGGGCTCGGCGCGTGCCGCCGACGATGCACGAGCCGCCGCCGAAGTCCTGATCGACCAAGCTCTCCCGTAGTCGATTCCAGAGGGCCTGCGGCCGTGAGCTTCTCGACGGTTCGTGATCTGCCGCCCTTGGTGCGGCGAAAATCGCTCGCGGGAGACGCCCGATGGTGGGAGGCTGCGACGGTGATCGACGTCGACAGGTTCAGCGCAGACGGTTTCCTCAAGATCGAGCGTCCGTCGCTGCGCGAGGCCGCGGACCGGGCGCGGGCAGGATTGTGGGCTCAGCTGGGTCTGTCCGAGGACGACCCGGACGCCTGGACCGATCCGGTGCGCTGGGCGTCGGACATGGTGGGGGCCGGCCCATTCGGGTTGCTCGCGAACAGTCCGGAGCTGACCGAGGCGCTCGATGCGATCTGTGGCGTCGGCGGTTGGACACCGCGCGGCGCCCTGGGCAACATACCGGTCCGCTTCCCGCTGCCGCCGACGGTCGATGACCGCGGCTGGCACATCGACGCCAACACACCGCGCGAGGACGGATCGTGGGTGGTGAGTCGACGGCCCCACACCGTGCTGATCCTGACCCTGCTCTCCGAAGTCGGACCGACCGACGCACCGACACGCATCCGGGTGGGGTCACATCGCGACGCAGTCGCCGTCCTCGACGACGACGGGATGAGCCCCTTCGACGCCGGTCCGCTACTGGACGCCGCGAGTCGCGAGCGTCGCGTCGCTTACGCGACCGGCAGTCCCGGTGACGTCTACGTGGTCCATCCGTTCACCGTGCACGCGGCCGACGAACATCGTGGTGCGACTCCACGATTCATGGCGCAGGGGCCGGTGATGCTGACCTCGCCGTTGTCGCCCGACTCGGCAGCACCACTCGGGTCCGTGTTCGGTTGAGCAGTTGATCTACGACGACGGATCAGGCGGCGGATTCCGAGGATTCGCTGTCGGAACCACCGTGGTCGGAAGAGTCGCTGTCGTCGCCCGCGCCGGAGCTGTCACGGCTCGACGAGTCGGATCGCGAGTTGCCCGAGCCCTCGGACGGACCGTCGTCGCCCGCTTCGCCTGAGTCCGGTCCGGTGTCCCCGTCGTCTTCGACATCGGCGGACTCGGTCGGCAAGTCCTGGTCATCGTCGACCACGATGTCCCGCAGGGTTTCCCGGCCCACGTCCCGTGTCTCGACGGTGTTCCTGGGCGTCTCGGCATCGGCTCCGGCGTCGGATGTGGTGTCGCCACGGTCGGTGGTCGGCTCGATGGGCCGTCCGCGGGGTGGTTCGGTGACCTCCGGCTCGCTGCCCGTGCCGGCATCGGGACGTGGCGTCTCGACAGGGCGGTCCGTCCGGGGCGGGTCGACCTTCCATCCGATCGACTTCAGGAGTGCCGAGACGAGCGGGATGGTCTCCAGCCAGACTCGAATGCTCCACGGCCCGCGCGGATCCGACACCAGCACGATGACCGGCCCGTCGGTACCCGGCGGGGGCGGAGTCAGGCTGGTGCCGCCCTCGGGTACACCGGGCGCGCCGGGCCCGCCGGAGCCCTGGGCGTCGCCGGTGTAGACGACGAACGGACTGTTCGCGTCGAGTCCGGCGATGACGGTCATGACCGCCAGGTTCTGTTGCACCGCACGTTCTTTGAGTTCGTCGTCGAGCTCCGTCGACAACACTGCGCGGGTTCGGGGACCGCCGGCGATGATGGGGCCGACCGAGTGCGGAAAGTCGATGACCAGCGTTCTCGGTGTACCCGTGGAAGACAGGTCGCGTGTCATGGGAGCGGCCGGCCCGCCGGTCGGTGTCGCAGCGACGGACGGGGCGGCGGGGCCGCCGGCGCCCGGCGACAACGGGATCGGTTGGCTCCACCCGGTGGTCGATTCGGTGGCCACCTGGACGGTGTCCGGCGCGGCGAGAGCGTGGATCAGGGTGGTCACGTTGATCGATGCGACCGCGGTCGGGATGACGGTGGCCAGCGAGAGCGCGCCGAGGGTGAGAGAGGCGTTGGAGAGGCCCGAGGGTCGTCGAAGAGGACCGACGCCGTCGTTCTCGACGGCGCGTCGTGTGCCGCGCCGATATCCTGCCACCCCTGGGCCCCCTCTTTGTCGATCAGATATTAGACGACGAGTGGGCTGCTCGCTGTCGTCTGAATGACACAAATCGGGACATCTACTCGGAGGGTCAGCTACTGGAGATCACGGTCCTTCCAGATCCAGCAGCGCGGCCACCCGCTGGGTGAGCCGGAAACGCAGCGGTTTCCTCGTGACGGTCTCGATGATCCCGGCGTCGTCCAAGAGCTGGAGTCGCGGTCGGACGAACTGACTGGATCTTCCCAGCACGTCGGCCAGGGTGTTCGATCGGACGGCGCGGTTCACATCGAAGTAGTAGGCCTGGCCGAGGGTGTACAAGATCGCGCCGAAGTCGTCAGGACTTATCGGCGGTGACGACTCGCGGTCGAGCCCTACGCTGAGCGGAAACTGTTCGTCATCAACCAGATCGCGAAGGCGTGCCCTGAGCGCCTCGATCTTCTGCCGACGTTCGGAGAGGTCGAGCAGCAGCCGATGTTGTGCCTCGGCGATGATCTCCAACATTCTGATCAAGAAAGGCGTCAGATCCCCGCGATTCAGTGGATTCTCCACGTCCGCGAACGCGCGATAGTAACGGTCCTTGTTGTCGGCGACGGTCGCCGACAGCGCGAGGCTCGCGTACGGAGCGATCACCTGTCGGAGGTCGAGTGCGAGAAGGTAGCGCCCGGTTCGGCCGTTGCCGTCGTAGAACGGGTGCGTGTACTCGAAGATGAAGTGCGCAGCCACGGCCCTGATGAGTTGGGGGACCGAATCGTCGCGCGCCTGGCTCAGCATCAGGGTGAGCGCTGCGTCGATCGCTGACTCGGGCACGACTCCGGTATGCACGATCTTGGTCCCGGATTCGATCGATACCGGTCCCTGCCGGAACAGCCGCCCATCGGGAGCGTCTTCATCACGGATCTCTCCCGCGGTCACCGCGTCGTAGACAGCCCGGATGTCGTCCAGCGTATGCGGACTTTCGGCCTCGTCGTTGCCGATGTCGAGGTAGAGACGCGCCATCTCCGCGAAGCGCTTGTTTTCGATGGGTTGTCGCGCCCGGACGGCCCTGATCGCAGCACCGATCTCCTGTCGGGTCGAACGGACCTGTTCGATCTCGTTGGTCGCTTGGATTTCGTCGATGACCATGCGATGGAGATAGTGGGTCCGTGCTCGTCCTGGCAGATCTTTCCACTCGGACTGAATCTTCGGCTCAAAGCTCATGATTCGTTCGATCAGCACTGCGATCTCGGGGGTCAGCAGCGCGAACATCGGGTACTCGCCGATCATCAAGTCCCAGCGGAGGGCGGCGGGAGACTCGCGTCGGACCCGTTCCTCAGCGTCGGCGCCGACTTGATCGCGCTGGTGGAAGACGGACTTGAGCGTTCTGTATGACACTTGATCTATCTCCGCATCCATACGCAAAAGCGGGGTGGCCTGTATGGCCTATGTTATACAGAGACGGAGATAGATAAAATAAGGAACAGTCGGAGTGGCCTCTATTGTTCCAATGGTGCCCAGGGCTGCGTTCGCAGGGTCGGTCGACGGGGGTCGCGCACCGCGGGGCTGCCACACGCCCGCCTGTTCATGGTTGAACGAGTGAACTAAACGGCCTGCGGTCAGTGCGTCGAGGCGGCCGCGCGGCGGATTTCTGACGACGCAGGGGTGGGCCAGAACCGAGGCATGAGTGGCCGGGAGGAGATGGAGCCGCCCAGGGGAATCGAACCCCTGACCTATTCATTACGAGTGGCGAACCGTCCGTGTCGGATAGTGATGTCGAGTGATGGGTAGTTGGGATCCGCGCAGGCCACCGGCCGTTGTGGACTTCCGCAGGTGCTGTCCTGTGATGGCCGGTTATGGGTGGTGTGTGACCACGGCGTGACCGGCCGAACGGACGAATCTCGCGCCGTAGAGGCTACTCATTGGGTGCGCAGGTGCCAGTCTTGGTTCTCATGAACGACACACAAGTCGACGGTTACAACCGGCACGTCCGCGCCATGATCGAGAGCAACGCCGCCCTCCTCCACGAGGGCAGGCCCTTCGACCGAAAGCGGGAGATCTCGGCACACACGTCGATGCTCGACAAGCATCAGCCGACCAGCGGTCGGTATGGCGAACCCTGCTTGGGCGAGCATGATGAAGCAGCGAGTTGGCCGTGCGAGCTCGTGCGCTTTCTCCAGGAGCCGGCCAGTCGCCTGGATCGATGAGTGTCGATGGACACCCCGCGGAAGGTCCCCGATCTCGATCAGCTCGCTCACAATGACCCGTCGCGGGCGCACATCCCGCCGGAGATCAGGGCAGCCAACCGGCGTCGAGCCGTCGAGTTTGCCGAACGCAACGCACACATCCCCAAGTCGCCGGAGTTTGCGCGCTGGATGCGTGAGGCGTTCTTGCCCGCGTACCGCAAGCTGCTCGCCGAACGACAAGCGCAGCGCGACGCTGAACAGAACTCCGACGACTAGACCTTGGTGCCGTCGCCGCCCCAGAAGATCGAGTCGTTCGGGCTGCACGACGGCTGCCGGGTGATCCGGGTACCGCGGTCGGTGGTCAGGACCTCGCCAGTGCCGCAGAGGGGCGCCGGCCACGCCTCGATCGGGATGCGTGTCTGGATGGTTGAGGCCGCCTGCATGAGCGCCATGGCTAGGTCGTCGTGGCCGACATTCTCCGGCACCGAGATCTTGAGGGTGCCGGAGTCCGTCTCCTCGTAGGTGAGCGCGTGGAGCTGGCGCAGTAGGTCGGGGTGCTTCGGCAGCACCAGGCGGCCGGTCTGCAAGAGCACCTTGATGCGACTGAACCCGGCGTTCTTGCGGGCGGCCGTGGTCGTCACGGCGCTGACGAGGTGGGTGGTGTTGTAGAGGTCGTTGATGGCGCGCTTGAGCACCTGGGTGGGCATCTGTCCGACACCGTTGGTCTCAGATATGAAGCGCTGCACGCTCAGTCGCTTCGCGTGGTCGGTCAGTCTCTCGATGAAGGTGGCGTACTCCATGCGGAAGTGCTGTTCGATGGCCGGTATCCAGAACACTGGATCGGTGCCGTGCTTGGCGGCGTTGAGGTCGACGTCGCCGGAGGCTGCCAGGTAGACGACGGCGTTGGCGTCGTGGGCCATGCCCCAGTCGATCCCGCCAACGACGCGGTAGTCACCGCGCGCGGCCATCGGGTCGATCAGGTCGTAGTCGGCGACGGCGCTGTCGATCTCCTCGGTCGAGAAGAAAGCGCCGGCCTCGTCGGTCCACTCGGCCAGGTACTCGCGGTTGAAGTAGTGCGACGGCTCGCGCTCGCGGATGGCTTCGAGGTCGTCGGCACTGATGAGCGGATTGAGGGACGACGGCCAGTGAAACGATGCGTAACGCGCGTCCGGCGACGTCATGCCGCGGTTGAAGAGCTGCCGGAAGAAGTGGTCGACGCCGCCCCACGGTGACGACGACAGGATGATGCGGGACCCTGGGCGGGCGATGATGGCCGGTTCGGCGGCGCGCCAGATCTCGTTGTCGACCCATCCGGCCTCGTCAATGATCAGCAGGTCGACGGGCCACCCTCGAATCTGCTTCTGAGAGGCAGGAACCGAGATGATGCGTGACCCGTTCGACAGGGTGAGTTGGGCGCGTTGGTCGTCGATGACCGACCCGCGGAGGAGTGGCGAGGCGCTCGCCAGGGTGGCGCACTCCTCGAGGAGACGTCGGGCGGCAACCTCGCCCGCGGAGATCAGCAGGACCAAAGCCCGCTGTTGGGTGAACGCCCGGTACAGGGCTTCGATCGCCAGCGTGCGGGACTTGCCCACCTGGCGGCCGGCGCACATCACACGGATGCGTGCGGGGGAGGACACCATCTCTTGCTGATGTGGCCAGAGCGGTTCGCCGACAAGGTGTTCGGCGAATGCTGCGGGCGAGGTGATACCGGCTCGGAAGTCCTCGGCAGTGATCGTCACGGCGCACCCTTGTCTTTCATGAGATCGGCGATGAGCTTCGCGACATCGACTGTCGCCGACGCGGTGTCCTTGCCTAGGCGTGCGTTCGCGAGCGGGGTGAGGCCGAGTCGGTCGGCGAGGTTGCTGGCGTGCTTGCGGACTCGGAGGAGGTAGTCCGCGGCGCCGGTGGTTTTGCCACCCTCGTCGAACATGCCGTGCTCGTCGACCCACGTTTGCAGTACCTCGACCTGGGCCAGCACACGCGCGTACTCGAGGACCGCCTCGCGATAGAGCGGGTCACGCAACCGCGTGTGCTGCTCGAGTAGGTCGTTGCCGATGGCAGCGGCGAGCGGGGCGATCACACGCTCGGACCGGGCGCCGTGCTTCAGGGCCGCAGTGTTGTTGGCCTTGAACGGCTCCCACGAGTAGCCGCGGGCCGGCCCCCCGGTCGTGGGCACGATGCCCACGACCGGGGCGGGATCGGTGCCGGGAGTGCCGGCCATCAGTCGGCCATGTCGAGTCGGGCCGCGGCCGCCGACAGTGCCGCTGCGTTCTCGTTCGCCGGCACATCGCCCGCGAGGCTGCGCGCCCAGTCCGCGGCGATGGCGATGAGGGCGGCAACGGTTCGCGCGGTGGCGCGGTCGTTGATCTTCAGGTCGGCCAGGTTCATCGACACCGGATCGATCTGCTGGGCGATGACCCGGTAGGCGCGGGCCATCGCTGGGCGATCCGGTCGGACGAGGGTGTCGACGGCGGTCGTCATCACGCCTCCACCCGCGCATACTTGCCGTAGCCGAGCTCGATCACCCTCTGGCTATTCGCCATCGCCGCGGCCTCACGCTCGGCCTGGGCTTCGCGGGCGTGCTGCTGGCGCGCCTCGTAGTCGGCGATGACGGCGTCGCTGTGGAGGGCGTGCGGTGTGGCGCCGTTGCCGATGGCCCAGTACGTGCCGGTCGCCTCGTCGGCGGCGTGCTTCATGTAGGTCGCAGGCGTCTGGGACGGGATGCGGAACATGTCTTCGCACTGGACCGAGACGCCGAGCTCGAGCGCCTTATCCATCACCGCTCGCCGTTTCGGCTCGAACTCAGTGAGGGCGGCGTGCAGCTTCGAGGTTGCGCGCACCAGGTCGGCGTACGCCTTGCGGGCGGGGGCGCTGTCGGCGTCCTGCAAGGCGGCGTAATCCTTCGTGAGCTGTTCGACCGCGGCCTTGTGTTCTGCGGCCTGAGCGGCCTGCTGAGCGCGGTTCTCGGCATCCCGCCGCAACGATGCCAGGTGGCCGGCCTCGCGGGCCTCTGCGAGCTGCTGGGCGGTGATGGTGGTGTCGCCGTCGCGGACTCGTTCCTCGAGCTCGGCGAGTGTGGGGGTGGGGTCAGTCGTCGTCATGGCTGCCTTCCTTCGTCTTCGCTCAACCTCGCCGCCGGCACGGCCTGCTCGTCGTGGACAAACGATGCGCGACCGCGAGACCTTTTCGGCGTCATCACCGAGAAGTCCGCACGTGATCAATGTGTGATCACTGACGCTGTGACCAGCACGAATGACATACCCAGCGGATACCAAATCCGAAGGTCGGAGGCCAACGACCACCATCGCCCACCACAGTCAGGACACCGCTGATGCCTCTGAACGTCGCCACCCTCCTCGCCGAGATCAAGCTCGACGGCGCCGACCGCGTCACCACCGAGCTACGCCGTCTCGACCAGGAGTTCACGCAACTAAGCCGAGCCGCCGAGCGCAGCGGCGACCAGACCCGCAGCTCCTTCGAGGGCGCAGGCCGGGGTCTCAACGACCTCGGACAGTCCGGACGCCAGGCCGCAGGCGACATCGACCGAGCAGCCGACGACATGCGACGCAGCATCGAGGAAGTCGAGCGCGACAGCCGCAGGGCGGGCAATGAGATCGCCGGCAACCTCGGCAACGCTGGCCAGGAGGGCGGCAACCGCCTACGAGACGGCCTGCGGGGCGCGCTCGAGGGCGCCGCCGAGGAGGCCCAGGGCGCCGGCGAGGGCATGGGCGGCGGCCTGGTGGGTGGCATCACCGCCCGACTGGCAGGGGCAGGTGGCCCCATCGGTGGAGCAATCGCCGCTGCCCTGGCCGTCCAGGTGGGTATCCCCATGGCCGCGGGCTCGAAGATCGCCGACCTCGTGTTGCAGGGCTTCGATGCCCGTGCCTCCCAGGGCCAGATCAAGGCGGAGTTCGGCTGGACGGAAGGCCAGGCCGCCGAGGCGGGCCGCGCCGCCTCCGACGCCTACGTCAATGCCTGGGGTGAGTCGGTCGACGAGAACCGGCGGGTGGCCGGCCTCGCGATCCAGTCGGGGTTGCTGGACGGCACGGCTACCGCCTCCGAGATGCAACCGGTGATCGAACAGCTACAGATCGTGTCGACGATCATGGGCGAGGAGATCCCGGCCGTAGCACGTGCTGCGGGCCAGATGATCAAGACCGAGTTGGTCGGCAGCCCCACCGAGGCGTTCGACCTTTTGACCGCGGCTCAGCAGCAGGGCCTCAATCTGTCCGAGGACATCCTCGATACCTGGACTGAGTACGGCACCCAGTTCCGCAAGGTCGGCCTGGATGGTGCTGATGCCCTCGGGCTCATCAACCAGGCCTCGAAGGCCGGCGCCCGCGACGCCGACGTGGCAGCGGATGCGGTGAAAGAGTTCGCGATCCGCGCCCAGGATGGCTCCGAGCAGACCGCGGCGGCATTCACCGCGCTCGGCTTGCCTGTCGACGAGATGACCAAGAAGTTCGCCGAGGGTGGCCCGGCCGCCCGCGAGGGGCTGGACATGGTCCTCGACAAGATCCGAGACATCCCCGACGCGGCCACCCGCGGTCAAGTGGCTGCTGCCCTGTTCGGCACCCAGTGGGAAGACCTCGGCGCAGCCTTCGACCACTTCGACCTATCGACCGCGCGACAGGAGCTCGGCAACTTCAGCGGAGCCACGAAGCGAGCCGGTGACGACATGTCCAACGCCGCAAGCGGTATCGAGGGCGCCAAGCGTGCCATCGAGGTGGCCGTCAGTGGCATGAAGACCAGCCTGTCGGATGCGTTCGACCCCCTCGTCTCTGACATCACTACATGGGTCACGGAGAACAAAGAAGAGATCGTCACCTTCTTCTCGAACGCCGCGAAAGCCATCGGCGTCGTGACCGGCGAAACCATCACGTTCGCAGGTGCTTTCATCAGTGGACTCGGCCACGTCGTCAAGTACGCCGGCGACGCTGCTGGTGCTGTCGTCCAGTCGTTCGGCGCCATTGCCGGAGGTATGGGCAGCGTCATCAAGGAGATCCCTGGGATGGAGGATCTCGGGCACCGACTGCTCAAGGCATCGCGCGACGCAGACACCATCGCGCAGAGCATGTTTGGCGCTGGCGACGGGATGATCGCCTTTGGCGAGACGGTCGGCGAAGCTGGCCTCAAGGTCGCCGAACTGTCGTTGAAGATCGGTGAAGTCCCTGCGGGCAAGGAGATCAAGGTGGACGCCCCGGGCGGCAACGACGTTCTCGAGATGCTGAAGCAGATGGGCGCCAAGGTGTCTACCGACAACGAGAAGAACATCGTCGTCGACGCGCCGCTGGCCCCCGAGGTGCTGGAACGCCTGAAGCAGATCGGCGTCGAGTCGCGCATCGTCGACAACAAGACCGTGCTGGTGAAGGCGGAGACGACCGAGTTCGACGGTGTCATCCGGCGCATCACCGACCCGGTCACCAAGCGGGTCACGATGGTGGTCTACGGGCAGAACGGAGTTGACGGCCGCACCATCAACCCCGACTCGCTGGTCTCCAACACTCCCGGCGCTGCACGCGAGTTGCGCGGCACCGGATACTCCGACGGCGGTTACACAGGCCCAGGCGGTAAGTACCAGCCCGCGGGCATCGTCCACGCGGATGAGTTCGTGGTGAAGTCGGAGTCCCGAGCGCAGCTCGAGCGCACACATCCCGGCTGGCTGGACTACATGAACCGCACCGGCGCGCTCCCGGGCTACGCCGAGGGCGGGCAGGTTCTCGACTCGCTCATCGCGATTCAACGTCAGGTCGCCCCCGGCTTGCAGATGACTTCCGGCGTGCGCAGTGAGCCCGGCTCGTTCCACAACACCGGCCAGGCGGGCGACTTCTCGAATGGGTCGTCGCCGACGCAGGAGATGCTGTCGTTCGCCAACTTTATGGCCGATAACTATCGGGCGCAGCTCGCCGAACTCATCTACCACGACGATCGGTTCTCGGGCCGTCAGGTCGACGAGGGTCAGTTTGTCCCCGACAGCTTCTTCGCCAACGCCGGCTACCACGGTGACCATGTCCACCTGGCCGCCCATCAGCCGCTCGGGGCACCCACGGGCGGCGGCGCAGCACCCATCCAGGACGTCCAGTTGTCCGCGGAGTCCTCGCGCGAGGACGTCGCCCGCAAGATCATCACCGAGGGTCGCAAGCGCGGCTACAGCGACGAAGAGATCACCGCGATCCTCTCCACGGCCATCCAGGAATCGAATCTGTCGCCGTCGGCGATCGGCGGCGGCGGCGCCTGGCACGGAATCTTCCAGCAGGACACCAGCTATCCAGGTCGATCGGACCCGAACCAGAACATCGCCGAGTTCTACAACCGCCTCGACGCCAAGCGGTCAGGCCCGGGCGCGAGCTCCGACATCTGGAAGAACATCTTCTGGTTGCAGCAGCGTCCCGGCGAGGCCGGCGGCGATGCGGCTTACGCCAACGGACGGCAGGCGTACTTATCCGAGATCCAGTCTCGCCAGGGTGAGGCGAGTCAACTCGTCGGCACGCTCGGCCCCAGTGTCGGATCGGGTGTCGGGTCGGCGTCTGATCCGCAGTACTCCAGCTACAGCGGCAGCGAGAGCTACGACGACTACGGCCGCTTCGACAGTGGTAGTGGACAGTCCACGCCGCCGGAGGACCCGTCGGTCGCCACCTTCACGTTCACCAACCCGCTCGAGCCGTGGTGGTGGCAGGGTGAGCGGGAGTACCGCGAGCGCATCATCTCGGAGAACGAGAAGCAGAAGGCGTGGGACGAGTACATCTCGGGCAGCGCCGAGGACCGCGCCACAGGGTTGGAGAAGGCGACACGAGATCTCGCCGACGCCGAGGACAAGCTGCGGGTGGCACGCCTGAAGGCCAACGAGCTCGCCCCGACCGCGCAGCCATCACAGCGCGAGCTCGCCAAGCAGGACGTGGCCAAGGCCGAGCAAGCCGTCGAGGATGCCCGTCTCGCACTCGAGAAGGCGCAGACGGCCGCCAACAACCCAGGCGCACTCGCCGGCACTCCCCCGCCCATGTTGCGCATGGCGGCGGGCGGCACCATCCCCGGCGTCGGCAACACCGACAGCGAACTCATCCTCGGAACGCCCGGCGAAGAGGTCATCCGCAAGAGCGTCGCCGAACAGCCCGGTATGCGGCGTTTCCTCAAGGCCATCAACGCCGGCGCGGTCGATGCCCCGGCGTTCGCCAATGGCGGCACGGTCGGCGCAGGCTTCGGCGGCTACGTCCACGACGACTCCGATGTGATGGCGCCGAAAAACTGGCGCGACTGGATGGGCCTGGCCACTGGTGCGGGGTTCGCCGCCTACAACCTCGCGGAGCCGTTCGTGAATGCCGCGGTCACCGGCAAGGTCGACCTCGGCAACATCACCCCGCAGCTCAACACCGGCACCACCGACACCTCGATGGTGACGTCGACTCTCTCCGCAGCGGCCGGGCAGCTGAGCGACCAGATCGACGAACTGATCTGGGCCGTCAAGGAGGGCAAGAACATCACGGTGAAGATCGACGGCGCCAACGATCCGTTCGACGTAGCAGGGACGGCCCAGAAGGCACACGGTTTCTGATGCAGACCCCACCCGACTACTCAGACATCAACGCCGACAACGTCATGGGCGCGACAGACGACATCACGGCCGCGATCCGAAGGGCACTGTTCGACGAGCACACGGCGGAGCAACTGACCGACGCCGTGCTCGAGCACATCGCCCACCTCAACCGCAACGAGATCGCCGCCACGCTGGCCTCGTTCGTTGTGGCCCACTTCCACCTCGACCCGGAGGCCTACCGCAGATGAGCCGACCACGCCGCGCAAAGCGTCTGTCCCGCAACCGAACCCGTATACCATTGGATCAGGAGATGATCCGCGCCGCCAAGGCGGACGCGCTCGACTTCGTCGCCGCGTTCCTCACCCGCGGCCAGGTCGATCTCGGCTACATCCCCGACCCGCGAGAGTGGGCATTGATGGGCGCGCTCGCCGAGCTCGCCAGCGACGCCGCGGTCACTCGATGGCCGGAGCTGACCGACGAAGCCCGTGCCGCCGTGCTGCGCGTCAGCGCACAAGACCTCCGACGGGCAGCCAAACAGGCTGTCTAACAACCACCTACGAAGGAGCACACCATGACATCCTCAACCTCGCCCGACGTCCACCGCGTCTACACCGACTTCGGTATGGGCTCCGACTTCGGTCGCAACCAACTCTCCCCGCTCGGGTTCGTCGACAACGCCGGCGTCTACCACTTCCCCGGTGGCGGACGCGTGCTCGCCAATGGCGACTACATCGAACCCGAGGGCGCGAAGCTGGGCACGTCCGTCGTCGTCGCCGAGGACGGCTCCCGCCTGAGTGGCGCGCCCCTTCGTGACGCCGCCTTCCCCGAGGACAACGAGGCTCGCGCCAAGCATCACGTCGACGCGCGCTACCAGGCCGCCTACGACGCCGATCCCGAGGCGTTCGCCGGCAAACCTGCCGCCGTCTTCGTCGCCGTGGACGGTGCCTGATGCCCGACCCTCACGGGTCGCTCCGCGACGCGCTGCACAAGGCGTTCACGTCCGGCCAGAAACAGAAGCGCACAACCACCCCGACGGCGACCTCGATCGACGACGCCGTCGCTCAGCACTACACCCCCAACTCGGTCTTGATCATCTGGCCCGCAGCACGTGCTACGGCCGGGATCTCCTCGCCCATGATCGTCGACACGATCTGTAGCTGTTCGATCACCGGTTGCATCTCGGAGGCGGTAGCCGTGCCGTCCAGCAACCCCGACTGGATCGCGAGGCCGGCCACCCGCCGGTTCTCGTCGACCGACTCACCCCAGGCATTGACGTAGGCGTCGGAGGCGGCGCGGCCCGCCTCGGCGGCCTGGCCTTCCGTCCAGCCGAACTCCGCCTTGATCTGGCCCTGGGAGGCACGGGCATCGAAGCCCTGCAACACGAGGTCGGCGATCTTCGAGCCCGCGGCCATGGGGATACCCACCTGGACGGCCAGGGCAGCGGCGATTGCTCCACCGATGGGGCCACCTGCCCCTGCCAGTCGGGCGGTGATGCCACCCACCAGGCCGCCGCCCATGCCCTCGCCGGCGCCCTGGGCCTCCTCGGCGGCGCCCTCGAGCGCGCCCCGCAGGCCGTCTCGTAGGCGGTTGCCGCCCTCCTGGCCAGCGTTGCCGAGGTTGCCGGCGATCTCATTGCCCGCCCTGCGGCTGTCGCGCTCGACTTCCTCGATGCTGCGTCGCATGTCGTCGGCTGCTCGGTCGATGTCGCCTGCGGCCTGGCGTCCGGACTGTCCGAGGTCGTTGAGACCCCGGCCTGCGCCCTCGAAGGAGCTGCGGGTCTGGTCGCCGCTGCGCTCGGCGGCTCGGCTTAGTTGCGTGAACTCCTGGTCGAGACGGCGTAGCTCGGTGGTGACGCGGTCGGCGCCGTCGAGCTTGATCTCGGCGAGGAGGGTGGCGACGTTCAGAGGCATCAGCGGTGTCCTGACTGTGGTGGGCGATGGTGGTCGTTGGCCTCCGACCTTCGGATTTGGTATCCGCTGGGTATGTCATTCGTGCTGGTCACAGCGTCAGTGATCACACATTGATCACGTGCGGACTTCTCGGTGATGACGCCGAAAAGGTCTCGCGGTCGCGCATCGTTTGTCCACGACGAGCAGGCCGTGCCGGCGGCGAGGTTGAGCGTCACTGCATTCGCGTCGGCGCTCATGACAGCGCATCCCGGAATTCGTCGGCGACGGCTTCGATGATGCGATCGGCGTGACGATGGGCTGCGGTCTCGAGGAACTTGGCCTGGCGTCCTTCGTCGTGGCGGTAGCTCAGGTCCTCGTGCTGACGAGGGCCGTAGACGCTGTTGTAGCCGACCACGGCACGCTCAGGGTCGACGGCGGTGTTGCTGGAGCGGATCAGGTCGCCCGTCTCGATCGGAGCCAGGCGGTTGCTCTCGTCGAGCAGGAGGTCGGCGCCGGCCTGCAATCCACGCTCTGCGGCTTCCTCGAGCGCTGCGATGACGGCGTCGATGTCGGACTCGAAGCTCACGATGCATCCCCCTTGAGTGCTTCGAGGCGTCGTCGTCGAACCCATCCATCGAAGAGGTCGAGGAGTTCTGCGAGCTGTCGTTCTTCGTCGCGGTCGTAGGCGCCGTCTTTGGCTTGGCCACCGAGGGAGTGGAGGCGTGCGCTCAGCGGTCTCCGTCGTGGACGTCGATCGGGGCTATTCCCGTCTACCGCCGTTGACCTGCGGGGATGCTGAGGCGTGACGCATGTGACGCATTGTTGTATTACTTCCTTGTGTGCGCACGCGTAGGACGAACCTATAAATGCGTCACATGCGTCACGCTGCGTCATCTGACACCTCCACTTTGAGGCCGATTCCGGCCCGGAAACGGCCGATTCGGGTCTTGTCGGTCACCGGATATCCGTGTTTGTCGAGCGCTTGCCCGAACGCCTTTTGGCTGACTGCTTCGGCGCCGTCTTCCGCGCGCCATGCGTCCCAGGCCTTGAAGAGCTGCGAGGTGGTTGCCTTGAGGGCTGGCGTCGAGGTGATGCAGCAGTCGTCGACGAAGCGGCTGATGGCGTCGGAGGCCTTGTGGTACTCGTCGGTGGCCACCACCACGGCCGCGGGCTCAGCGAGATCGCCCCTCGTCCGGTAGTCACGCCATCCGGCAATTGCCCACGCCAGTACCACGTCGGCGTCGATCTGGAGCCGTTCGTCGAGGGTCTTCTCGCGCTCCGCTGGCGGAATCTCGACCGCGAACGGGATGACTCGGAGTCGGCGCCAGATGGCGGGATCATCTCCCGAGACCTTCGGAAGGTGGTTGGTGATCAGTAGCGGCGTGTGCGAGGGCTCGAACTCGATGAAGTCCTGGCGCATCCGTCGGGCGCGGATCGTGTCGCCACCGGTGAGGCGTTTCATGGTGGCCTCGGCCAGCCGACGGTCCTTCTCTGACTCGGAGACGACGATCAGCCGCCGTCCGAGGAGGTCCATCTCTCCGGTCGGGTGGGCGCCCTGGCGATGCATGAACAGGTCGGGTTCTGCGGTGCTCGCGTAGTCGCCCAGCGCCCAGCACAGGGCCTTGTAGAACGTGCCCTTGCCGTTGGCGCCGGTGCCGGTGAGGATCGCCAGGATGTGCTCAGTGACACGGCCGAGTAGCGCAACTCCGGCGACGCGTTGCAGGTAATCGCGGACCTCGGGGTCGGGGAGCACTCGGTCGAGGAAGCCCTGCCACGAGGAGGTCGGATCGACGGTGTCAGCGACCGCAGCTCGAGTCACCTTCGTGATGCGGTCGGCCGGGTTGTGTGGGCGCAGTGTGCCGGTGCGGAGGTCGAATGTGCCTGAGGCGGTGTTCAACAGGTACGGGTCGGCGTCGAGGTCGCGCACGGTCGCGCAGAAGTCGGTCAGCGTGCCGGCGATCGCCAGGACCCCGGTGATGCCGGCGTGTGATTCGCACTTGCGGACATCGGCGGTGAGGTCCTTGTCGTCCCGCGCTTCACGCCACGCCCGCTCGAGGATGTCCAGGACCGCACGGCTGGCGGCCCCGGTGTCGTCGTAGGCCCAGC
Organism: Gordonia sp. SMJS1; assembly: GCF_029866425.1. NCBI lineage: Bacteria > Bacillati > Actinomycetota > Actinomycetes > Mycobacteriales > Gordoniaceae > Gordonia > Gordonia sp. SMJS1. Next base: position 580,128 of record NZ_CP123381.1, read on the forward strand.
GTTGTCCGTCCCAGCGATGCCAGCCGATGCCGGTCACGTGGAGCAGGCGACCCTTGTAGGCACCCGCGAGGCGGTAGGCCATGCGGACCTGCCCGCGGTGGATCTCGGTTGTGGGTGCGGCGTTGTCTGGTGGTGCTTGCGGCATCGTTGCGAGCTCCTCGACGTTGTCGGTGTGGGTGTGTCCGTTGAGTTCACGGGCGACCCGCTCGGCGGCCATCTGCGCGACTTTCTGCTCGCCCCAGGTGAGTGCATCTGGGATCTCGTTCGCCAGGACACGGCGCGGCGTCCCCTGTGCGCACAGTTCGTCCATCCGCTTTCGGAGGGTCTCGACGCCGCGGCGATGCTCCTCGGCTGTGAGGCAACCGTGCCGTCGGGCCGCGGCGAGGCGGGTGGCCTGTCCGAGGAGCCACTGATGACGACCGGCGCGGGGAGTGTCTTTCGACCAGCCCGTGATCATCGCGGGGGCGTACCAGCACGTCTTGTCTGCCCACTCATAGGTGCTGGGATCGACTGCCTCACCGATGATCTCGTCTTCGGGGAAGGGGATTCCGTAGGCGTCGAGCACTTCGTCGATCTCGTTGAGCGTGAGCGGACCGCCGGTGCCGCGGGTCGCTATGACAGGTACCGGAGCCTCTTTGTAGTTCGTCGTTCCGGGGATTCGCAGGATGCGCGCGAGATCGAAGACCGCATCGACACCCGCGCCGCGCTTTTCGGCGAAGTTCTCGACCAGACGCCGCCATCGCTTGATCAGCGTTGCCGCTCGGGCGCGGTCCTCAGGACTGGTGAAGACGGCGTCATCGTCCTCGATGAGCCAGAGCGGTTGCACGCCATGACCGGACCAGATGAGGACCGCGGGCTTGGTGCCGATGACCGCGGACAGGTCGTCGATGATCGTGACCGCGTCGGCGAGGGTGGCGCAGGCGCCCTCCTTGACGTCGAAGTCGACCCACAGGCAGGACAGCTTGGTGACGTCGTCAGAGCTGCCGCGACCACCACGTCGGGGTCCGGTCACGGGATTGATGCCGAACCACAGGTCGGCATCAGCGACATTCGACAGGCTGGCGGCGTCGGCGGACTCGGTTACCGAACTGCGAAAGCTGCCGCCGACGGGCAGGTGACAAACCGCGGTGAACCCGTCATGGCCGAGCATGGTCAGTAGCTCATCGAAGTCGACCGTGCCGGGAGCGGACCGCAACCCCGACGGCGCAGCACTGTCGGTGCTCACGCCGTCGGAGAAACGACTGGAGGATACGGTCACTGCGCCACCTGTTCGTAGATGACGCTGTAGCTCATCCCGAACCGGACCTCGCCTGTCCCGTTGGGGATCTCTTCGACGGGGAGGTACTCGGCGCCGACGAGGAAGCCGAGGACCGCTCGGGTGTTCCCGGTCTCGTTGCGCTGCAACAGAATTACCTCTGCGGACAGTCGGCGACCATCGGCGGTGATGGCGTCCGGACCGTAGCGATCATCGCGTCGCTTCACATTGAAGGTCTGCCAAGAAGTCAAGGTGTGTCCCTCCGTTCGAGTCGGGCGGCCAATCGTGCCCATCCGCCGCCTGCCGCAGTCATCCGCTCAGCGGCCCGACTCCCGAGAGTCGGCCTGTAGCCGCGCGATTCGTAGACGGCGATGAGGTAGCCAAGCCGATCGAGGGACGCGACCTGGCCATCGACGTGCGGGCGGCCGTCGATCCAGTCACCTGCGGGTCGGTCGCGGCCGATGCGAAGCGGGTACATGTCGACGACGCTCACGAGGCATCACCTCGCACGAGGGTCAGCACCGGCGCCGCCTGAGGCCGAGCGTCGATGCCCATCATCGTCTCGAGCGTGACGGTGATGGCCGCGAGCTGCTCAGTGGTGAGCACCCTCTCGTCGAAGGCTTCCAGCGCGTTGCAGAGGCGGTCGATCCATTCGGTGCGTGTCATCAGCGCACCTCGATCGTCGCTGTGCTGGCAGCGACGTACGCATCGACGAACTTGGCCGCCGCCTCGGTGATCTTCGCGACGTCGCGCAGGAGCGCCACGCGCCCGACGTCTTCACTGCTGAACCCGACCTTGCCCTCGCCGATGGCGTCGCGGTTGCCGTCAGGTAGGAAGATGGACACCTCCAAGGTGGAGGGCTCAGGGGTGCCATCCAGGTCCGTGGCGTCGAAGCGCTCGACGTTGGCGACCACGCGTCCGCTGACGAGTGTGGCGATCAGCTCGATTCCGCCGTCACCCGCCGGCAGGGCGGCGTGGATCTGCTGGGCGCTATGGACGTGGTCGGGGATCTCGACGTGGACGCCGACGTCAGATGCCGCGCTGGCGATCGTCTGATGCTCGGTCTCGATGGACTGCACGGTGCTTGCAATGCTCACGACGCCACCGCCCCGAAGCTCGCATTGTGCACCAGGTCGGCCTTGCCGCGCTCGACGGCCGCGGCCAACAGGCTTACGAACCGCTCGGCTTGCTCGAGGTCGAGGGCGATGACGTCGTCGAAACCGCGGGTGGTTTCTTCGCCGATCGCGATGTCGATGCGGTAATCGAGCAGCGGGACATCGAACAGGGGTGCGTTGTCTGCGGCCCTGGTTATCGACACCTGTACCGGGCGGGTGTCGTCTTCGTGCTGGCTGTCGACGGCCGCCGAGACGAGGGTGACCATCTCATCGACGTAGCCACGCTTCGCCCTGACGGCGCCGAGGGGCGGGAACTCGAATGTGTCGGTCTGTTGTGTCAGAATGTGTGTCATCGGATCTTTCCTTTGGTGAGGGTGGCGTTCGATCGACCGGCTTCGAGGTGGTGCTCGGGCCGGTCATTCTTTTGTCTATGTCTGCTCGCTCCGCGGTCACGCGGTGAGCTGCCGCTCGTCTTCTTGGGACGGAATGTCCAGAGCTGCAAGGAGACCGGCAACTGGAACGATGTAGCGTCGTCCTGCTCGGAGCACCTTGACGGGGTAGTCCCCGGACCTGGCCAGTTCGTAACCGGTGAATCGATTGAGTCCCAAGATGCTGTTGGCGGTCTCGAGGTCCGTTCGCACTCCGAGAGCCCGAACCTCACTCGGTGACCACACGTGCTGCATGGCGTCCTCCTGATTTGTATGAAGCAATCGAGCCATCATTTGCTCGATGTAGTCCAATCTAGGCTAATGCAGCGTAGTAAGCAAGCACCTGCTATTTTGATCTGTATGGAGCAACAGGATTGGCCGAAGGCGACTACCGCTCGAGTGGGTCGCGGCATACGGGCTCTTCGCGTGAGTGACCGACGGAAGATGTCGGCCCAGGAGCTGTCAGACAGAACGGCTGAGCTCGGCATGAGGGTCTCGCGACCTCGCATCGCTGCCCTCGAAGGCGGCAAGCGCGGCGGGGACATCAGCGTTCCGGAGCTGCTCGTGCTTGCGCGGGCGCTTGGGGTGCCACCCCTGGGGTTGTTGTACCCGGGTATCCCGGGAGAGTTTGTCGAGCCACTACCAGAGTCAGGTGGCGTGCCCTCGATGACCACGTCTATTGCTGCGGCGCTGTGGTTTTCGGGTGAACGGCCTCTCGAGGTTCTTGTGACCGACCCCGATGGCAATCAGGCGCTCACCCACTGGGGTATCGACTATGAAGACTACGAAGAGGGCGGCCGCCCGCTCAGGCTCGGACGTCGCGAACGGCGCGTACTCGATTTCATCGAACGGGCAGAGGCGCAACTCGCAGGAATCCGCCGGGGCGGCGAGCAGGATCAGCTCCTTCGGGAACGACTCGAGGAAGAGATCCGCGGCCTCGAGCAAGAGTTGGAGGAAGTCCGTCGAGACCAGAGAGGAGCCGGCCTTGCGCCAGCACCTCTGGACACCCGCCGGGCGCACATCGAACCTGAGGTTGGGTAGCCATGCGCGGCAGCATCAAGAAGTCGGACAGCTCGTGGTTTTACGTCGTCGACCTCGGGCGTGATCCGGCAACTGGTAAGCGCCGGCAGGAGCGCAAGCGCGGCTTCCGCACCAAGCGCGAGGCCCAGGACGCACTCGACGAACGACTGGCAGAGGTTCGCACGGGCGAAGTCGTCGTCGATCGCCGGCTGACTGTGGCGACCTACCTCGAGCAGTGGCTCGAGGCCAAACGAATGGCCGGGGTCCGGCCGACGACGCTGCACAGCTACCAGCGTCATGTCGACCTGTACTTCGTCCCACACTTCGGCCACGTCCGCCTTCGAGACCTCCGCGGCGCCCACATCGAAGCGATGCTCACTGCCATCGCCAAGCCGCCGGTGAAGCCGGCCAAAGACGCGAAGCTCACCAAGGGGCAGCGCCGCAATCCAAAACAGTTGGGGCCGGCGTCGATTCAGCGCATCCATGCCACCCTGCGATCGGCACTCGGATCAGCAAAGAAGCAACGCCTCATCGCGTTCAATCCGGCTATCGATGTCGAGCTGCCTCGGGTGCCGAAGCCGAAGGTGCATCCGTGGGAGCCTGACGAGCTCGGGAAGTTCCTCGCCCACGCGCAGGCTGATCGCCTTGGGGCGGTGTTCGAGACGATCGCGATGACCGGCCTACGGCGCGGCGAGGCGCTCGGCCTGCGATGGCCCGACGTCAACTTCGAACGCAAGGTGCTCGTCGTGCGCCAGCAACTCGTCGAGGTGGACGGCACCGGCGTTCCCTGCCCTTACTGCGGCGAGGAGCATCGGCAGATCCAGTTCGGCGCACCCAAGACCTCGAGCGGTGAAGCGCGCGTCATCGACCTCGACCCCGACACGCTCGGCACACTCATGGCTCACAGGCTCAATCAGGAGGCCGAGCAGGCGCAGTGGGGGAGTGCCTACAACGACCACCAGCTCGTGTTCGCTCGCGAGGATGGCGCGCCTCTGGTGCCGGGCAAGGTGACCGAGCGGTTCCATCAACTGTGCGAGGGCGCCGGCGTGCGTCGAGTCCGGCTGCACGACCTCCGACACCTTCAGGCCTCGCTACTCCTGGCGTCGGGGGCACCGATGGTGCTCGTCTCGAAGCGCTTGGGCCACTCGTCGTTGTCGATCACGAGCGACATCTACACCCACCTCATCGGCGGCATCGGCGCGGAAGCCGCGGCGGCTGCGGCCGGGCTGGTGCCACGGACCAAGCGCGCGCAGCCGATCGGTGACCAACGTGACCACGAAAGCAGTTCACCGGCAGACGGTGACCAATCGGTGACCACGCCCGTCCCGAGAGACGACGAAAGCGACCCGCTCGAAAGCGAATCGCCTGGTCAAGATGGAGCCGCCCAGGGGAATCGAACCCCTGACCTATTCATTACGAGTGAATTGCTCTACCGACTGAGCTAGGGCGGCGTGCTACGCGAGGCAGCGCAGACGAGTCTAGCGAGGGTCGGGGATCGAACAAAACTCGGGTCGTCGAAGCCAGAGGGCCCAGGTCAACCCGGGAAGTCGGAACCGCAGACGACCGGCACCCGACGCTGCGGATCGAGTGCGTTGCGGACGAGCGCAGCGACGGTCGGGGAGTAGGCCATCCCGACGTGACCGATCTTCGACGCCGGGCACACGTCCTGGATCACCGTGTTGGTGATGTTGGGGCCGGGCGGCATCAAGGTCACGGTGTACGGCGTCGAGATCTCGTCGAATCGCGTCGCGAGGTTCACGTATCGGATCGAGCGATGCGTCGGACCCCAGTAGCTCTGACCGGGGGCACGGGCCGGTAGGCGGTCGGTGATCGACCCGACGCGGGAGTATCCCCGGTTCGACGCGGACAGCCCGACGATCGTGCCCACCTGTTCGGCGCGTCCGGGCAATTGGGTGACGAGCTGTGCGATCGCGCCGCCCTGGCTGTGGCCGACGACATCGACCTTCTGGGCACCGGTGGCAGCCAGAACCCGTCCGACGAAAGCCGGGACCACACGGGCGGACTGCTCCTTGTTGCCCAGGCCGCCGGTGTTGCCGCTCCAGCTCGTCTGGCCGTAGGTCAGGCTGAACACGCAGTACCCCGCGTTGGCCAGGGTCGGCGCGAGATACGCCCAGTTGGCGCTCTGGTTCATGGCGGTCGCGTGCAATAGCACGACCGGATTGCGTCCGTCCCGGTCGCGGCAGCCGAAGCGGTTGGCGCCGGCGGGCGACTCCGATGCCGGACTCAGGTAGCGAGTGGCGATGGCGGTCGGCGCATCCGTGATCACCGGGAACGGCGCGGCGTTCGCGCTTCCGGCCACGAGGCACAAACCTGCGGCGGCTAGCGCGAGCACAGCCGCCGTGACTCCGGATCGGATGCTGTTCATGGTCGGATTGTCGCCGACGACGCGGCGACGCGACCCGCGATTGCCGGAACGCCGGGCGGTCTAGGCGAGTACCTCGGCCAGTTGCGTCAGGCGAACACTGTTTCCCGACGGGTCGCGGAAACCCGCGTCGATGCCGTACGGCCGTTCTTCGGGTGTCTCGGTGAACTCGGCGCTGGCGATGCGAATCATGTTGTCTTCCTTCGCTTGAGGGATGTTGCGGTGTGAGATCAACGTAAGTCGCTGCGGCCGTCGGGGTCTTCTCCCCGTGTGCTGTCCTCACGTCGCCCGTCGCGTGTTGCTTCACTTCCCGGGGATTGCGCGGTCCGGCTCGTCGGAGCCGGGCGCGAGTAGACGCGCAGAACGCATGCCGGTATCCGTGCGTACATGGAGGCGGGTGGGAACGAATCCCGATATGCGGTCGGCGTCTTGCCGAATGCGCGAGTGAAGCTCGTGGTGAACGAACCGACACTGGAAAGACCCACCGCCATGCAGATGTCGGCGACGGTACGGTCTGTCGTTCGCAGCATCGCCGCTGCCCGCTCCAGTCGTCGAGTCTGCAGATACGCGTGTGGCGACTGTCCGTATGCGGCCGCGAAGGCCCGCGAGAAGTGGGCGCGGGACAGTTTCGCCGCGGCGGCCATGTCGTCGACCGTCAGCGGCTCGGCGAAGCGCACGTCCGCGAGATCCTTGGCGCGCAGCAGGTGACGGGCCGGGTGTGCGCTGGGCATGAATTCGATGATGCCCACGTCGACACGTCACCGTCGGATGTTCGGTGACCTCAGTCGCGGTCGCGTCGCCGGAACTCGACGCCGCGCGGCGACAGTTCGTACCCGACGACGAGGCTGTCGGTCAGCCCGAGCTTCTTGAGCTTGGTGATGTCCTGCTTCAATCCTGCTCGGTCCCTGCCGAGTTCGGCCGCCAGATCGGTCGACACCACGCCCGGGCGGCGCGCGATGAGGTCGAGGGTTTCTCGGGTCCACGGCCCGATCTTGGACCGGGAGTCCATCCGGTCGAGACGGGTTCGGATCTCCTCCACGTCCGGGTCCGACAGATCGTCGTCGGCGCGCAGGGCAATGCGCGGGTCCTCGCCGATGCACTGCAGTCCGATGCGGTAGGTCGGATTGTGGACGTTGACGCAGAGGGCGGCCCGGACGGCGTCGGGATCGTCGTATCCTGCGCGCCGCGCCTCGTCGCGCGTGATCCGTTCGGGGTCGACGCGTTCCAGAGACGTCACCTCGATGACGTGAGTCAGCGCGATGAAGCTCGAACCCGGATGTATGCGCGGATGGCCCCATCGCCGGAAGGCGAGGTCGACGGTCCCGTCCGCGACCCCGCGGGCGACTGCGGCCGTGAGAAGCACACTCGCGACCCTAGTCAGCGCGACATCTGTGTGCATGAATTCGCAGCGCAGGATCGCCTGTCACCCCTGTGGATGACAGCTGAGAAGGTCCTGAGAGCTGTTGTAGGGTGTCCCGAGGTCAGCGACGGCATATGCCGACGTCATCGGGGGACCCCCTGCGTCGTGCCGTCGTTGAGCGCAACTTCACGACGACATGATCACCGGCCGGGGGGAGGGATCTTTGGTGCCGCCGCGCGCTTCCGCACTGTGGTTCCCCGACGTCCCGCCGTCGCCCGCTTCCGACGCGACGCCAGCCGCCGATCTGGCCGCTCACCTGGCCCGATACCGCTCCGTCGGTCCAGCTCAGGTGGCCTCGCAGCCATCCGCGGTGGCGGTTCTCGAGCGTCCAGTTCCACAGCTCGAGGAGCCGATTCGGCCGGCGGTCGCCGCACCGCAGATCGTCGCGCCGCGCCCGGCGTCGGAGCTTGACGCGTTCCTGGCGGAGGCGGAAAAGTCGGTCCGTGCGAAGCGGAAGAGCGGATCGGCCGCACGCGGTGAGAAGCCCGCACGTCTCGGTTCACCACTGCGAATCGCAGGTGCGGCAGCAGCGATTCTTGTGATTGTCGCCACAGCCTTGGGTGTGGTCCTGACGCGCGGCGGCGAGCCCGAATCGACGACGGCATCGACGTCCACCGCTGACGCCTCCGATTCGCTGTTGCCATCCACGTCCGCTGTGGCGAGCAAGCCCGCCTGTACGCAGCGCCCGGTGGGGTCGGGGACGACGGTGTCCGACGGCGACGATGCCGGTGATCAAGAGTCCGGCGCCGGTGCGATCCGCGCCTTCAACCACGCCTATTACATTCTGCGCTCGGCGAGGGCGGCACGGGCGGTCGCGGCGCCGGGCGCCGTGGCCTCTGAGTACGTGATGCAGCAGTACATCAATCAGCGTCCACTCGGTACCCGGCACTGTCTGACGGTCGCCGAGCGCGGCCCGAAGGAGTACTCGGTGGTGCTCACCGAACTGCAGCCCGACGCGGCGCCCATCACCTACCGCCAGGTCATCCGCACGACGACCATCGGCGGCAAGTCCTACATCCAGTCCATTCGATCAGTTGAGTGAGATCTCGCCCGCCGTGGGCGCACCAGAGAGGTAGTCGAGTAATGAGTCATAGTCGGGGTCGGCATCGGAAGCGTCGGGTGCCGAGTGGTCCATTGCTGTCGGTGACGTCGGCGGTGGTCGCGGTGTCGATCACTGCGGGCGCGGGAGCGGCGTTTGCGGTGCCGGAGCAGGGGGGCACGAGTCCGGGTGACACGGCGCCGGGGCAGGGTGGCACGAGTCCGAGCGATGTGTCGCCGGATGGTGGTGCCGGTGCTGAGGCCACGGTCGAGCCGGTCGTGGTTCCGGGGCCGGGCAGTATTCCGGGGCCGCCGGTGGAGGCGCCGTATCAGGCGTACACCGCGCCTGGGTCGTATTCGTATGACGAGCCCTACACGCCGTTGATCAATAATCAGGTGGCTCCGCGGGTTGCTCCGCCGGTTCGGCCGATCGCGCCGCCGCCGGAGAAGATCCGTGTGGGCAACTTTGTCACCGACATTCCGGAGGGGATGTCGAAGCGTGATGTGAACTCGATCAATGCGTGGTCGGCGTACGGTGAGGCGAAGATCGCGCAGGGTTTGATCTCTGCTGGTGTTCCTGAGGATGAGGCGACGCGTCGTGCTGCCGCCACGATCATCGGTGTCATGGCCGGTGGTACGGCTGGTGCTGTCGCGCTTGGTATTCCGTCGGCGGTTGTGGGCGCGGGAGTTGGTGCGGGAGTCGGGGCGTTGATCGGCTCCGCGTTCCCGCCGCAGCCGTTTCAGACGGGTGTAGGTGCACTAATCGGTGCCGGGGTTGGAGGTGCCGGGGCTGGCGCTGCAGGCGCAATAGTCGGTTTCGCCATCGGTGGGACTGCTGGCGGAGCCCTCGCGTATGCGCTTGGCGCGGGTGACCCCGGCGCGAACCCGGATGAGCCATGGAATCAGAACGGTCCACGGCACGCGCTCCCGCAGCCTGATGGGCCGAATCAGTTTGAATTCCACCTGACAGCAGATCGCGCGCGCAGCGCGGGGTTGCCAGCCGTCGACTATGTCGTCAACCATCGTGGCGACGTTGACGCAAGAATAGGGGCTTCGACCTTCAAATGGTCGGGAGCGCAAGCTCGGTCACCCTATGTAGTGTTCGGCCCGCAGACTGAGAAGTCGGTACGCGACTGGACTCGCGCACAGTCCGACAGCCTGAAGAACGCGGTCCCTGGAAGTGACGTCTTGTGGCCGGCTGAGGTTGGCAACTCTTCAGCCGAACATCACTGAGAACAAGGGCCTTTGAATATGAAACGTCTGTTGTGTGTAGTGATCGGCCTTGTCGTCGTGTCCGCGGGTGTTGTCGTCGGAGTTGGGAAAAGCGATGCTGCACCACAGTTGCCACGCATAGGTATTACCGGCGACACCATGGGAACCTTTGGCGATCATTCCTACTGCAGAGGAGTCCTGCACGTGGGCTTGACTGCCGCCCCATCCAAGCCCGGGGTCGTCCGGGTCACCCTCACGTCTTCTGGCTTCACAGGAAACGGTCCGAGTTGGAAGCGGAAGCCGGTGTGCAAGCTTCTGATCGGCACAGTGCATACGAGCATCGAGGCGTATGCCAAATGGAACTTCTTTAACGCCGATTTTGGACCGCGCCGCGGACAGAAGGTGGTCCACGACATCAGGACCGGGTCCGGTCTTGTTCAGTTCCAGGCCGTCTCGTATGCGCGCAACAACCCCGTTCGCGTCATGCAGTCCTACGGAGTGTCGCACTACATGTTGGTCCCGTAGCTTACGAAGTGAGTTGAGTTTCTGATGTCAAGACGTATTGCAGTTGCACTGACGGTGGCTGTAGCAGCGCTGACCGGGGTGATCGCTGGTCCAGGAGATGTCAACGCGGCGCCCGAACTGCAGAGAATCTCGGTCAGCGGCAACCAGTTTGCTACGGTGGGCAACCATTCATTCTGCAACGGTGTACTACACGTCAGTCTCACCGCAGCGCCCAGGGAGCCGGGAGTTGTCCGCGTCTCGCTCACGTCTCGCGGATTTACCGGCCAGGGGCCGAGTTGGAAGCGGAATCCGGTGTGCAAGCTGTTGGTCGGCACGGTGCACACCAGTGCGATTGGGTACGCGCAATGGAACTTCTTCAATGCCAATTTTGGTCCGAGGCGTGGGCAGAAGGTGGTTCACGAGGTCAGGACTGGGTCGGGAGTGGTCGAGTTTCTGGTGTCGACGTATGCCCGTAACAACCCGATTCGTCTGAGGCAGTCGGTGGGCGTGTCGTACTACATGCTGGTTCCTTGACGAACCCAGCGAAAACTGACGATCTAGTACGCCGCACCGCGCCGACAAGATATTCGGTGCGTGCTCACAGATGGGTGGCGCACCGACGCGGGGCCACTTCCAATTTTTGATCCGAATCGAATAGTGAGGGACGAATGAATAAACTCATGGTCTTTATGGTCGTGCTTGTCTTGGCAAGTATCGCTACGGTTGCTGGCGGTGGTCACTCAACCGCAGCCCCTATTCCCCAGCTATCAACGACCGGGAACAATTTCGGCACCTTTGGTGACCACTCCTTCTGCCGCGGAGCTGTCAACATCGGTCTCGATGCGCCGGCAGGGAAGCCCGGCGTGGTTCGAGTAACTGCACGGTCGCACGGGTTCACAGGCGACGGCCCGGGATGGAGGAAGAATCCGAGGTGTCGAGTCCTCTTCGCGACAACGTACACAAGCGGTCGAGGACTCAACATTCAGAAGTGGGTAAGAGCTGGCTTCGGGCCGCGACGCGGTGAGAGCAAGACTTGGGACGTTCATACGGGTTCGGGTGTGGTCGTATTCGGCGTAACTGCCTACTCGGCTAACAGCCCGATCGCCTCACCCCAGTCATACGGGGCGGGTTTCTACCTGTTGGTCCCGTAACTGAGCGCCCGCAGAAGGTAAAGAGGGATCAAATGAAGCGATTACTCGCGACTATTTTTGTCGGACTTATCGTTGGCGCCTTGTGCATGGCGGGCGTCGGTCAGGCGTCCGCGGCTCCGATTCCCCAAGTTTCGACTACCGGCTACAACTTCGGGATATTCGGCGACCACTCCTACTGCCGGGGTGCGGTCAACGCGACTGTGGATGCGCCGAAGGGTAAGCGGGGTGTAGTCAGGGTCACGGTGCGGTCGCACGGGTTCACCGGGGCTGGGGCGAGTTGGAAACGTAATCCGAATTGCCGAGTGCTGTTTGGGAACTACTACACCAGCGTGCGGGGTTACAACCTGGAAAAATGGGTTACCGCAACGCTCGGCCCGCGTCCGGGCGAGAAGAAGGTTTGGGAGATCAACACCGGCTCAGGTCCAGTCAGCCTTGGGTTCGGTGGGTTTTCGCCCAATAGTCCTGTTCGAGTCCCTTCCGGCTACGGTTCGACCATCTACATGCTCGTTCCCTGAATCCACATGACCAACCCGACCACACCACGCGACGGCGACCCGCAGGCCTGGGCCGAGCGGGCCGTCGTCGTGTGCGGGACAGCGGGAGGCGTTGGCACGTCGGTTGTTTCGGCGCTGCTCGCGGAGCATCGGGCGTCGTCGACGCTCGGGCTGCTCTCGTGGTGGGTGGACGCGTCGGGCAACGACTGCGACATCGAGCTGCGGCTCCGCGGGTCGGGTAACCCCGAACTGTTGCGCACGGCGTCGGGCACGGGTCTGTGGCTTCCGCCCGAGGAGGCGACGGTCACCGACGCCGTCGTCGAGACGTGGCGGCAGGGCGCGGTTCCCGTCGTCGACGCCGGTGCGCATCCGCTCACGTTGCTGCCCGAACTCGCCGAAGACGACCTCCCGAACCTCACCCCGGTGCTCGTCATCGCCGCGAGACCCGACTTACTCAACCGCGCCCGGGTCGTCTTCACCGAATGGGACCGGGCCGGGGTGCTGGAGAAGACGATCGTCGTCATCTCCTCCCAACTACCGGCCACCCATCAGGACGGACTCGCCGACATGCTGGTCAACGTGGTGTCCGGTGCGGTCGGCGGAGTGATCGGACTCGACTACGACCCCGTCATCGGCGCCGGCACCCCCCTGGACCAGGAGGCGCGCCGCGGGTTCCTCCCGGCGACGCACCAGGCGATCGCGACCTTGGCCGCGGCGACCACCAACAGGCACTGAGGCGCGCCCCCTTTCGCAATCCACCGGAACGGGGCAGCATGGGGCGACATGACCGGGTCCACTCGCTCACCGCTCACCACCGCCGAGGCCGCCGAGATGGTCGCCGATCCCTGGCGTGTCATCGCCGACAGACTCGCCGCCGCCTACAACACCGGATCGATGGTGCGGGGCGGCGAGTTCGTCGCCAAGATCATCGACGCCGCCGAAGAGGCGAACCACCACCCCGACATCGATCTGCGTTACGGCACGGTGCATCTCGTGCTCACCACGCACAGCGCGCACCAGCTCACGGAAGCCGATGTCGCGCTGGCGAACCGGATCACGGGCATCGCCGCCGACCTCGGCCTCGAGCCGGTGTCCGCGCCCGTCACCCAGTTCAACCTCGCCATCGACGCCCTCGACATCCCGGCCATCAGGCCCTTCTGGAAAGCCGTCCTGGGCTACGGCGACGCGGCCGATCGCGAACCTGTCGACCTCGTCGATCCGGCTGGGCGCCTACCCAGCGTTTGGTTCCAGCAGATGGACGAACCTCGTCCCCAGCGGAGCAGGATGCACGTCGACCTGTGGATCCCGACCGACGAACTACACGAGCGGCTGCAGTCGGCCATCACCGCCGGCGGCCAACTCCTCACCGACGAGTACGCCCCGGCCTTCTGGGTCCTCGCCGACGCCGAGGGCAACGAGGTGTGCCTGTGCACCTGGCAGGACCAGAACTACTGATCAATCGGGGTGGTGAGTGACGCCGCCGAACTGCTGAAAACCACCCTCCACAGGCGGACCGACGACAAATTGCCGTCGGCGCCCTCCTGGAGGGTGGTTTTCAGTCGAGATCGAAGCCCTACGGCTAGGAGCAATGCCCCTCGGCGCGGGCGACGTCGGCGACGGCGGCCGCGACCGCCGGGGCGACCCGGTCGTCGAGCGGGCTGGGCACGATGCGGTCGGCGCGCAGGTCGTCGGCGACGACCGAGAAGATGGCTTCGGCCGCAGCGATTTTCATGCCCTCGCTGATGCGTCGTGCACCGGCGTCGAGCGCACCCTTGAAGACGCCGGGGAAGGCGAGCACGTTGTTGATCTGGTTCGGGAAGTCGCTGCGCCCGGTCGCGACGATCGCCGCGTACTTGGCGGCGGCCTCCGGATGGATCTCCGGGTCGGGGTTCGACAGGGCGAAGACGATCGAATCGTCGTTCATCGACGCGATGAGCTCTTCGGGGATCAGACCTGCCGACACACCGATGAAGACGTCGGCGCCGGCGAGCGCCTCGACCGCGCCACCGGTCAGCCCGCGCGGTTGGTGCGTGACGCCAGTTCGCTCTTCGACTCGTTCAGGCCGTCACGTCCCGCAGACACGATGCCCTTGGAATCCAACACGACGACATCGGAGATGCCCACTGCCAGAAGGATGTTCGCGCACGCGACACCCGCGGCACCGGCGCCGGAGATCACGACCTTCAGGCCGGCGAGATCGCGGCCGAGGTGGGTCGTCGCGCCCTTGAGGGCGGCGAGGACGACGATCGCGGTGCCGTGCTGGTCGTCGTGCATGACCGGGCAGTCGAGGGCCTCGATGACGCGGCGCTCGATCTCGAAGCAGCGCGGCGCGGAGATGTCCTCGAGGTTCACGGCGCCGAAGCTCGGGCGGAGTCGGATGAGGGTCTCGACGATCTCGTCGGGATCCTGGGTGTCGAGAACGATGGGGATCGAGTTGAGTCCGGCGAAGCTGCGGAACAGTGCGGACTTGCCCTCCATGACCGGCAGCGAGGCGCGGGGGCCGATGTCGCCGAGTCCGAGGACCGCCGAGCCGTCGCTCACCACTGCGACCAGGCGATCGGTCCAGGTGTACTTGTTCACCAGGGTCGCATCGGTGTCGATCGCACGCGACACCTGGGCCACACCCGGGGTGTAGGCGATCGACAGGTCGCGCTGGGTGTCGATGGGTGCGCGCAGCTCCACCGAGAGCTTGCCGCCGACGTGGGCCAAGAAGATCTCTTCGTCGGTGATGGGGTGGTCGGCGATCGTGGGTTCGGTGTAGGGGGTCTCACCCATACGTGTGTCCTCCGTGCTCGTCACGGGTCCTCCTGAAAAGCCGCGAAAATGCGGGTTGCATCGTCTCGCCGGCCACGCTGCCCGCGAGCTAGAAGTGATCCGCATCGACGCGAGCAGGTGAGCTCAGCGGACGCGGGCCGGGCTCGTGTGAGCGGGGTGACGCTCGTTACGGCCGGATTAAGTGTCTCACCGTCTGGGATCGTTCCGGAAGGTGGGTCGGCCCAGGTGAAGTGTCCAATGATCATTGATAAGGTACAACTTGTGTCTATGTTGCATGCGACGTCCGAATCCGCTGCTGAGCGGGTATATGTCGAGGTCAAGGAGCAAATTCTCACAAACGCGATCGCCGGCGGTGAGCTGATCAGCGAGGGTGAGATCGCCGCGAAGTGCTCGGTGAGCCGTACTCCGGTGCGCGAGGCGTTCCTGCGGTTGGAGACCGAAGGCTGGATGCGTCTCTACCCGAAACGGGGAGCCCTCGTGGTCCCCATCGGTGAGCGCGAGATCCGCGACGTCGTGGACGCACGCCTGCTCCTCGAACGGCACGCGGTGCGTGCGGTCGTCGGCCGGCCGGGCGCGGTGGCCGGACTCGTGCGGAGTCTGCGCGCCAACCTCGACGCCCATCGTCGGTCCGACGCCTCGGACATCCGAGAGTTCTCCCGCATCGACGCCGAGTTCCATCAGCTCATCGCCGCCGCCGGCGACAACGCATTGCTGTCCGGCTTCTACACCACGCTCGGGGAGCGGCATCGACGGATGACGACGGCGTCGGTGCACCGGGACGCGAGTGTCGCGGCCCGAATCCTCGACGACCACCGCGCGCTCCTCGACGCGATCGAGTCCGCCGACGCCGAACGTTTCGACACCCTGCTCGCCGGCCACCTCGTCGCGGTTCACGATCTACCCGGGCACGACCTCCCCGGGGCACCGGCATGAGCGCCGACCGCGCGCGCTTCGGATGGCCCGCCGTCGCGCTCGCCGTGTTCGCCACCGCGTGGGGCGGCAACGAATTCACGCCGCTGCTGGTCATGTACCGGCAGATCACCGACATGTCGCCGGTCGTCGTCGACGCGTTGCTCTTCGCCTACGTCCTGGGCATCGTGCCCGCCCTGCTGATCGGCGGCCCGTTGTCGGATCGGCTGGGCCGACGGCCACTCATGCTGCCCGCCCCGCTGTTCGCGGCGGTCGGCTCGGGACTGCTGGCCGCGGGCTCGGAGTCGGTGGCACTGCTGACCGCCGGGCGGGTGTGCAGCGGCATCGCGCTGGGTCTCTCGATGGCCGTGGGCGGGAGTTGGATCAAGGAACTCTCCGACCGAGACGGTGCGCAGACGGGTGCCGGCGCCGGTCGCGCGGCCATGAGTCTCACCGCCGGCTTCGGCGTCGGCGCCGGGGTGGCCGGGGTGCTCGCGCAGTGGGGGCCGTGGCCGCATGTGCTGCCGTACCTGATCAACATCGTCGTCGCGGTCGTCGCGACGAACCTGATCGTGCTGGTGCCGGAGACACGTCCCAGACAAGACTCGCCGGGGCGTCTGCGTGACGACCTGCGCATCCCGTCCGCGGGCCATTGTCGTTTCCTGTTCGTCGTGCTGCCACTGGCGCCCTGGGTTTTCGGTGCCGCCGCATCGGGTTACGCGATCGTCCCCGCCCTCATGTCCGCCCGCACCGCGGGAGCGCCGATCGCGTTCGCCGGCCTGTGCTGCGTCCTCGGCCTGTCCGCCGGTTTCGGCATCCAGTCGTTGGGTCGGCGGATCAACCGGCCGGGGAGTCTCCGCGGTGTCGTCGTCGCCTTCGTGGTGCTCGTGGCCGGAATGGTCCTCGCGGCCGTGGCGGCACACGTGCTGACCGTATGGGTCGCGCTCCTGGCGTCGACGCTGCTCGGCTGCGGATACGGCATGGCGATGATCGTCGGCCTGCTGGAGGTGCAGCGCATCGCCGGACCCGACGACCTCGCCGGGCTCACGGCCGTGTTCTACGGCGTGACCTACCTCGGCTTCGGGGTTCCGGCGGTTCTGGCCTGGATCTCGGAGAGCTGGCCGGCGATCACCTACCCGGTCATGTTCGGCTTCGGCGCCGTCGCCGCGATGATGAGCCTGATCGTCGCTCTGCTCGGACATCGTCGCCACGGTGCGCCCGTCGACGAACCCGGTACCGCCGCAATGGCAGGCTCGGCCGCCGGGGCCGCCCGCACACGGTGACGCGTCGTCGATCGACCACCCGGTAACCTGCTGAGAGTTTGATCAGGCACCGCGCAGTGACACCGCGGTGCGACGGGGAGTGCAGCGGGCGAGTGTGGAAAGGCGCAGACGATGATGCTGGGAGCATGGGTCGTCGTCGTGACCGCGCTCGTGCTCATCCTGCCCGGCGCGTTCGTCGGCCGACGGATGAACCTCCCGTGGCCGGTCGCGCTGGCCGCCGGTCCGCCCATCACGTTCGCCCTGGTCTCGATCCTGACGGTGCTGTACTCCGTCGTCGGCTTCGAGTGGAATGCCGTCTCGGCCCTGGTGGGTCTGGTCTTCGCGGTCGGCGGTGCCTGGGTCTACTCGGCACTGCTGCTCACCCGCTGGGGTCAGCGGCTGGCGCCGGTACCCGACGCCGACGGCGAATCCCGCGTGGGACGGACCGCGGTGGTGAGGGTCGCCGCCGGGCTCGGACTCGGTGGACTCGTCATCGCCGTCACCTGTATCCGGCCGATCGCGACGACCGCATTCGCCGGTCTCGGCAACATCTCGCAGGTGTGGGATTCGTTGTGGCACGCCAGTTCGCTGCGCTGGATCCACGAGACGGGCGTCGGCTCGGCCATGCGGATGGGCGAGCTGATGAACTACGACACCCAGGGGTTCAACTACTACCCGAACACCTGGCATGCGCTGGGTGCGTTGCTGTTCCCGCTGACCGGTACCGACCCGGTCGAGCTCTACAACACGTATTCGCCCGCCGTGCTGGCGATCACCGTTCCGCTCGGTGTCGCGTCGCTGGCCTACTGGTTCGCGCGGCACCGCTACGACGTCGACTCGTCGGCTCTCATCGCCGGTACAGCGGGTGCGCTGAGCGCGCTGTTCCCGTCCCTGCCCTACGTCGAGGTCCAGCTGACCTCGGTGCCGAACGCGGTCGGCGTGAGCCTGGCGCCGGTCGCCGCCGTCCTCGTGATGAGCGTGGTGTCGGACAGATCGCGTGTGCTGCCGGCCGCGCTGGCCGTGGCCGGTGTGACCGCCACCCACCCCTCCGGCCTGATCGTCGTCGGCGTGATCGTCGGCCTCTGGTGGCTGTGCGAGGGTCTGTGGCGTCCGGTCGCCGGTCGCCTGCGCGATCTCGCGACGCTGGCCGTCACGGCGGTGGTGACGCTGGTCCTCATCGCACCGGTCGTCCTGGGCACCATCCGGGTCGCCGACACCAACGAACTCCCGTTCTTCGACTTCCGTGAGGAGACGATCGGCGTTCTCGACGGGCTCGTCAAGGGCGCGTTCAACGGGACGATCCCGCTCGAGCTCGACCACTTCCCGGTGTGGCCGCTGATCGTCGTCACCCTGCTCGGGCTGATCGCGCTCGTATGGCTGCGATGCTGGGCCGGCCTGGTCGCATGGTTCGTGTTCGCCCTGGTGACCGCCAACGCGATGGTGTCCCTGGGGCCGCTGTCCTACCCGCTCGGGGCGATCGGCGGCTACTTCTACAACTCACCCCACCGGCTCACGTTCGTGGTCGCGATCCTCTCGGCCGCGGCGGCAGGCGTCGCGATCGGGGTTCTCGCGCTCGGCGTCGCAGGTCTGGTCCGACGCCGCGTGGCGTCGGAACCGGCCGACGGTCAGGAGAAGGCCGAGGCGACTTCGGGGAAGGCGCGCTGGGTGGTGGCCGCGACATACGTGGTGTTGCTGGGGCTGATCGCCGGCGCCGCCGTCGTGCGTTATCCGCCGAACGCGCAGATCGCGTCGAAGGAGCGGGGCGGCAAGTATGTCGGGCCCGACGATCTCGCCGCCTACGAGTGGCTCGCCGCGCAACCCGACGCCCAGGACGTCCTCGTCCTCAACAACCTCGACCAGGGCACCGGCTGGCTGTACCCGGTCACCGGGGTCACCCCGATGTTCCCCTTCTACCGGGCCAACGAGTTCTCCGAGCGGCAGCGCGACCTGTTCTGGGGTGTGTCGGAGATCGGCGCCGACCCGGACATCGACCAGATCGTGCGAGACATGAACGTGCACTACGTGATCGACTCGCCGCCGAGTTACTGGGAGTTCCAGCGCGGCATGCCCGACCCCGCCCGTGGTCACCAGGGCGACCCCTTCCTGGCGTTGCGTCAGAACGGCGCTCCCGGATTGACCGAGGTGTTCCGCCGCGGCGACGCGGTGGTCTACCGCGTCAACGACCTCGTCTACCCGCCGCCGCCCGCGCCCTGAGTGTCTCCGCTCCTCAGTAACTGCGGCTCGGCGGCCGTCGTGGGCCACGGAAGACCAATCCTGGGCGACTGAACTCATGCTCCCTGAGGTGCGAGCGAAGCGAGCCACGAAGGGCTCCGCAACGTGTCTCACCAGGCCCTTCGTGGCTCGTCGCTATCGCTCCTCACACCTCAGGGAGCAATGGGGTCGCTTCTTTCGGATTAGGGAGCAGTGGGGCCGCGTCTTGCTCCTCGGAAGCAGTGGGGCCGCGTCTCGCTCCTCGGGGAGCAGTGGGGTCGCGTCTCGCACCTCACGGAGCGAGGGCGGCCATTCACCCCGTTCGACGAGCGGGCACGGGCTAGCGTCGGGACATGCGGCCCTGGATGTGTGTCTTCTGCGCCAACGAGTTCCCGCCGGGCGAGACGCCGCCCGCGATGTGCCCGATCTGCGACGACGACCGGCAGTGGCTTCCGGTCAGCGGTCCCAGCTGGACTCCGCTCGACGAGACCGCCGACAACGCGCTGACCGCCCACGAACTGGAGCCCGGTCTGACCGCGCTGTCGGTGCAGCCCTCCGTCGGGATCGGGCAGCGTGCCCTGTTCGTCACGACTCCCGACGGGAACGTCCTCTGGGAACCGCCGGGTTTCCTCGGGCCGTCCCTCGTCGACTGGCTGGAGCAGCACGGCGGGGTCGGCGCCATCGCCGCGAGTCATCCGCATCTGGTGGGCGCGAGCGTCTCGCTCAGTCATCGATTCGGTCGAGTTCCGGTGTACTACAACGACTCCGACCGGCGATGGGTCACCCGCCCCGACCCCGTCGTGCGCTTCTGGACGGACACCACCGAAGTCCTCGGCGGGGTCCGACTCGTCCAGTGCGGCGGTCATTTTCCCGGCAGCGCGGTACTACACCTCCCCGACGCCGCCGACGGCCGGGCTTCGGTGCTGACCGGCGACACCATCAAGGGCGTGATGCAGCCCGGCATGGTGACCTTCATGCGCAGCTATCCGAACATGATCCCGCTGTCACCGCGGCTCGTCCGCCAGATCGTCGATCGGGTGAACGAACTCCGGTTCGACCGGCTCTACGACGCGTTCGGTGTCGTCGTGGCCGAGAACGCCCGGGACGTGGTGGACAGTTCGGCGCGGCGCTACATCGGCTGGGTCACCGACTCGATCGTCGATCCCGACGATCCGCACGCGCCGGCCCGAGGACCTGCCGGTTCGAGTCAGGCGTCCGGGTAGCCCTTCGGGTTGCCCGACTGCCAGCGCCAGGTGTCGGCGCACATGTCGTCGATTGTCTTGGCGGCGTGCCAGTTCAGGTCGTCGTTCGCCCGGGTCGGATCGGCGTAGGACGCGGCGATGTCGCCGGCCCGCCGCGGGGCGACCTCGTAGGGGATGGGGCGCCCACTGGCCTTCTCGAACGCGTGCACGACCTCCAAGACCGAAACCCCTTGCCCGGTACCGAGATTCCAGGTCGACATGCCGGTCTCGCCGGTGCTGATGCGGTCGAGGGCCGCGACGTGGCCGGCGGCCAGGTCGTCGACGTGGATGTAGTCGCGCACGCCGGTGCCGTCGGGGGTGTCGTAGTCGTTGCCGAAGACCGCCAGCTTCTCGCGCCGGCCGACCGCGACCTGCGCGACGAACGGCATCAGGTTGTTCGGAATGCCCGACGGGTCCTCGCCGATCTGCCCGCTCGGATGCGCGCCCACCGGATTGAAGTACCGCAGTGCCGCGATGCGCCACACGTCCGAACTGGCGGCGACATCGCGCAGGATCTGCTCGATCATCACCTTGGTCCAGCCGTACGGGTTGGTCGCCGACGTGGGTAGGTCCTCGGTCATCGGCAACTGTGGCTCGGCGCCGTAGACCGTTGCCGACGACGAGAACACCAGCGTGTGCACGTCGTGGCGCTCCATCGCGCGGAGCAGGGCGAACGTGGTGCCGAGGTTGTTCTGGTAATAGTCGAGCGGCTTGGCCACCGACTCGCCTACCGCCTTGAACCCCGCGAAGTGGATGACCGCGTCGATGTCCTCGTGGGCGAAGAAGTGTTCGGTCTTGTCGACGTTGGCGAGGTCGAAGGCGTGGACGGGGATGGAACGGTCGGTCAGTGCCTCGAGCCGGCCCACGACAGTGGGTTTGGCATTGCTGAAATCGTCGACGATGACGACGTTGTGTCCGGCCGAGACCAATTGGATGACGGTGTGCGAGCCGATGTAGCCCGCTCCTCCGCTCACGAGTACGCGCATGACGACCACCGTAAGCGGCGACCCTGGGAATGGGCCAAGTGGACTGCATGGAGGTCACCAGGTGGCTTCGACTCGGCGCCTCGCTTCGCTCGGGGCCGGCTCAACCAGCGGAGGGTGCGGGTCAACCAGTGGAGGGGCCGGGTCACCAGCGGAGGGGCTAATTAATTAGCGGAGGGGCCAGGTCAACCAGCGGAGTGGCGGCTCAACCAGGGGAGTGGCGGGTCAACCAGCGGGAGGGCCGGCTCAACCAGCGGGAGGGCCGGCTCAACCAGCGGGGGGCGGGTCAACCAGCGGAGGGGCCGGCTTAACCAGCGGAGGGGGCGGGTCAATTAGTGGAGGGCTGGGTCGATAAGCGGAGGTGCCGGTCAGCCGGTGACGCGTTCGGTGGTGGCGTACTTCTGTTCGACGGCTTCTTTGGCGGGTTGCCACCAGCCGGGGTGGTCGCGGTACCAGTCGATGGTGGCGGCGAGGCCGGCGCGGAAGTCGAGGTAGGAGGGGGTCCAGCCGAGTTCGGTGCGCAGGCGGGTGGAGTCGATGGCGTAGCGGCGGTCGTGGCCGGGGCGGTCGGTGACGAAGTCGAAGGCGTCGGCGGGCTGGTCGAGGAGTTCGAGGATGGTCTCCACGACGGTGCGGTTGTCGACCTCGCCGTCGGCGCCGATGAGGTAGGTTTCGCCGATCTGGCCGCGGTCGATGATGGTCCACACGGCGTCGTTGTGGTCGTCGACGTGGATCCAGTCCCGGACGTTGCGGCCGTCGCCGTAGAGCTTGGGTCGCACCCCGGAGAGCACGTTGGTGATCTGGCGGGGGATGAACTTCTCGATGTGCTGGTACGGGCCGTAGTTGTTGGAGCAGTTGGAGATGGTGGCGGCCACGCCGAAGGAGCGGACCCAGGCGCGCACGAGCAGGTCGCTGCCGGCTTTGGTCGAGGAGTAGGGGCTCGACGGGTTGTAGGCGGTCTGTTCGGTGAAGCGGGCCGGGTCGTCTAGATCGAGGTCGCCGTAGACCTCGTCGGTGCTGATGTGGTGGTAGCGCACCTGGTGGGCGCGGACGGCTTCGAGCAGGGTGTAGGTGCCCACGAGGTTGGTGGAGACGAACGCCGACGGGTCGGCCAGGGAGTTGTCGTTGTGGGATTCGGCGGCGAAGTGCACGACGAGGTCTGCTTCGGCGACGAGTCGGCCGACCAGGGCGGCGTCGGTGATGTCGCCCTCGATGAGTTCGACGCGGTCGGCGACCGGGGCGAGGGTGTCGGGGTTGGCGGCGTAGGTGAGTTTGTCCAGGACCCGGATCGAGACGTCGGGGCGGGTCGTCAGGGTGCGCAGCACGAAGTTGGCGCCGATGAACCCGGCACCCCCGGTCACGAGAACACGCACGCGCGGCGCCTTTCGTCGAGGTCGATGGTCGCAGTCACTCTACCGAGCAGCTGACCTGCTCGCCTCGGGTGAGCGCAGCGGTGCGACTCGCGTGCCGTCGCGAAAGGCCGCGGGCATTACCCTGATCGCCATGAAAGGGATCATCCTGGCCGGCGGTACGGGCACGCGGCTGCACCCCATCACGCAGGGGGTGAGCAAGCAACTCGTCCCGGTCTACGACAAGCCGATGATCTATTACCCACTGTCGACGCTCATGCTGGCCGGGATCCGCGACATCCTGATCATCACCACCCCGCACGACGCCCCGGCCTTCGAGAACCTGCTCGGCAACGGCGACCAGTTCGGCATCGACCTGACCTACAAGACCCAGCCCTCCCCGGACGGACTCGCACAGGCCTTCGTACTCGGCGCCGACCACATCGGTACCGACTCGGTTGCTCTCGTCCTCGGCGACAACATCTTCTACGGCCCCGGACTCGGCAGCCGGTTGCAGGGTTTCGAGAACGTCGACGGCGGTGCGGTGTTCGCCTACTGGGTGGCCAACCCGGAGGCCTACGGCGTGGTCGACTTCGACGCCGACGGCACCGCCATCTCACTGGAAGAGAAACCGGCACAACCGAAGTCGAACTTCGCGGTGCCCGGCCTGTACTTCTACGACAACGACGTCGTCGACATCGCCCGCAACCTGCGCCCCAGCTCCCGCGGCGAGTACGAGATCACCGACGTCAACGCCCACTACCTCGACCGCGGCAAACTGTCGGTCACCGTCCTGCCGCGCGGCACGGCGTGGCTCGACACCGGCACCTTCGACAGCCTCCTGGACGCCGGCAACTTCGTCCGCACCGTCGAACAACGCCAGGGACTCAAAATCGCTGTCCCAGAAGAGATCGCGTGGCGGCAAGGCTATCTCTCCGACGAGGAGTTGCGGGCTCGTGCCGACAAACTCCGCAAGTCGGGTTACGGTGACTACCTGCTCGAACTGTTGCAGCGGGGCAAGGGTTTCTGAGCGCCGCCCCCGAGGCGCATGTCCGACGACCGACTCTGGGAAAGGTGTCCGCATGAAGGTCCGCCCGCTCGCCATCGACGGAGCGTGGGAGTTCACCCCGGTCCAACACGGCGATGCCCGTGGGTTGTTCGCCGAGGCGTTCAAGGCCGACGTGATCGGCGAGACCATCGGCCACCGCTTCGACCTCGCGCAGGTGAATCTCTCGGTGTCCGCGGCCGGCGTGCTGCGCGGCGTGCACTTCGCCGACGTCCCGCCCGGACAGGCGAAATACGTCACCTGCCCCACCGGCGCGATTCTCGACGTCATCGTCGACATCCGCGTCGGCTCACCCACTTTCGGTACCTACGACACCGTCCTGCTCGACGACGTGGATCGTCGTGCGGTCTACCTGTCCGAGGGTCTCGGCCACGCATTCTGCGCGCTCGCCGACAACTCGACCGTGACCTACCTCTGCTCCACCGGATACAACCCGACGGGTGAACACGGCATCAACCCGCTCGATCCGGAACTGGGTATCGAATGGCCGACGCACGCCCGGGACGGTTCACCGCTGGAGTTCGAACTCTCGCCGAAGGACACCGCGGCACCGGGGCTCACCGAGGCGCGTGAGTCGGGTCTGCTGCCGAACCACGACGAGGTGGCCGACTTCCTGGGTTCGCTGCGGGATTGAGGCGCGAACGCCGAAACGTGCACGGCGCGAGCCGTACACGTCGCGGGGCGGGAAGCGTCAGCCGGTAGTGGATCGCCGAAACGCGGTGACCGCCCAGAAGTAGCCGACCACCAGGAACACCACGCACCATCCCAGCGCCCACGGCCAGCGATCACTGATGTCGAGACCCATGAGGAGTCCGCGCAGCGTGTCGGCGATGGGACTGAACGGCTGGTACTCGGCGAACTGGCGGACACCGTTGGGCATGCTGTCGGTCGGGACCAGCCCACTGCCCAGATAGGGCAGGAACAGCAGCGGCAGCGGCATGTTGCTCGCACTCTCCGGATTCGGCGCGACGACGCCCATGGCAACCGCGATCCACACGAGGCCGGCGGTCAGTAGCAGGAGCAATCCGCCGGCCGCGAACCAGTCGAGAAGGCTTGCGTCGGCACGGAAGCCCATCGCGAACGCGACCGCGAGCAGGAAGCAGACCGCGACCCCACCTTGGATGAGGGCGCCGACGAAGTGTCCGGCCAGGATCGCTGTCGGCGGAGTGGCCAGTGATCGCAACCGATTGATGATGCCCTCGGTGACGTCCTGATTGACCGAGACCGCAACCGCCACCGTCAGGAACGACGGCACGAAGAGCAGTAGGCCGGGGAGAAGATAGTTGATGTACTTGCCTTCTAGCGGTCCGTCCGCGGCGAGTGCGCTCTCGATGGCACCGCCGAAGAAGTAGGTCATCATCAGCAGGATCACGACCGGCATCGCAATCGTGGAGAACATCATGGTGGGGTATCGCCGTAGCCGGATCAGGTTGCGGCGCACCATCACCGCGGAGTCGGACAGGGTGTGGTCGAGCGTGGTGGTCATGACTTCTCCTAGTTGGCGGTGGTAGCGGCGGTGCGGCCGGTGATGGTGAGGAAGACGTCGTCGAGATCCGGTGTGTGGACCGAGATCCCGGCAGCGTCGATCCGGGCGTCGTCGAGGGTGGCGAGCACGCCGCGGACAGCGCCGATCCCGGCGCCACCGGGGACGGCGAGGGTGTTCTCGCCCGGGGTGTCGACCGCCGAGGGGAACTGCGACCGCGCCCGTTCGAGGTCGTCGGCGTTCGTGAAGTCGATCCGGATGTATCCGCCCGGCACGAGACGCTTCAGTTCGGCCGCCGTCCCCTCGGCCACGATGCGGCCGCGGTCGAGCACAGCGATCCGGTCCGCGAGGTGATCCGCTTCCTCGAGGTACTGCGTGGTGAGGAAGATGGTGGTGCCGCCGGCGACGAGACCGCGGACGGTGTCCCAGACCGCGCGGCGGGACCGTGGATCGAGTCCGGTCGTCGGCTCGTCGAGAAAGATGATCGACGGTTCGCCCACCAAAGTCATGGCCAGGTCGAGGCGCCTGGTCATACCGCCGGAGTATTCGGCGACCCGACGGTCCGCGGCGTCGGTGAGGTCGAAGTCGCGCAGCAACCGGTCGACCCGTTCGCGGGTCGCCGCTTTCGAGAGATGTCGCAGGCGGGCGACCATGGTGAGGTTCTCCCGCCCGGTCAGCAACGTGTCGACGGCGGCGAACTGCCCGGTCAGGCCGATCTGCGCGCAGATCTCGGCGCGGTCGGTCCGCGGATCGAGTCCGGCGACCTCCACCTCACCAGCGTCCTGTTGCGACAACGTGGACAGAATCTTCACGGTGGTCGTCTTCCCGGAGCCGTTGGGTCCGAGCAGGGCGAACACCGTGCCCGCCGGTACGTCGAGATCGATACCGTCGAGGACGGTGTGGTCGCCGAAGGACTTCGTGAGTCCGGAGGCGCGGATGGCGGTTGTTGTCATGATCGTGCTCCCAGTGGTTGATGGATCAATAAATAAACTCATGCGCATATATGCATGTGTGGGTAGACGACCGTCCCTGATGGACGTCGCCGGGAAGTACTCGGTGGTTCTAGCGGTGCGGTCGGGTGGGGTTCACACGTCCAGGTCTTCGACCTCGGGTCGGAGGGCGGCGGCGGTACGTGCGTAGAAGCGTTCGGGGACAAGCGGTTTGAGCTGGTCGGGAGAGTCGACGATGTCGACGCGGTAGTCACCCCAGTCGGGTAGGTCGGCGGTGAACAGGCTGCGGACACTGGGAAGGCCGGTCAGGTCTTTCAGCCAGTTACCGGTCTTCTGGCGATGTGTCACCCCGTAGTTCGCCCAGTCGACGTGGTGGACCGCGAGGACGATCTTTCCGGTCCGCCCTTCGTAAGCGGTCAATTTGGTTGCATTGCCGGTGGTTTCGTCGTACTCGGTCTCCTCGGCGAGGAGTCTGCCGAAGAACCGTTTACGACGCACTCCGTCGGGACCGTCGCGCAGGACGACCTCGTCGTAGCCGGCGTCGCGGTAGTCGGCCGCCCGCACGTACGCGCGTAGTGCCTCCACGACTGCGCCGGAGAGATTGCCTCCCGACACCTGTTGAGCGCGTTCGAGGACTTTGAGGTCCTCGTCGGAGACGTAGATGGTCTTGTTGGGCATGCGGTAACTATATGTAGATGTATACGTAGACGCAAGGGATTGGTGAAACTGCATCCGAGTGGGCGGTCCGGAAGGGTGACGGCTCCGAATCGTTCAGTAAGCTGAGCGATGGGAGGTGGCGAGCAGATGCTCACTGGAGTGATCGGAAATTCGGCGATCATGGCCGCGATAGGGCTGGGGATGATCGCGTTGACGGCGTGTGTGTTCCGCCTGAGGCGGTCGGGTGGGGCCGTCACCTGGTTGGTGGTCCTGCTCGGCGTGGCACTGACATTCGACAACGTGGCGGTTGCCGTAGGCCGGATGGTCGTCTTAGGTGACCTCCTGTACGCGATCAACCTGCCGCGCTTCTGGATTCACGGGCTGATGACTCCGCTGATCGTTGTCGCCGCGGCCGTGCTCGCCTGGCGTCTGGGGGTGCGGTGGAGTCGCCCGGTGGTCGTGGTCGGGGCCGTTCTCGTCGCCACATTGGTGGTCGTCGGGATCGTCGAGTGCTTCGTGGCGCTGGAGCTGACGCCGGCGACCGACGGTGATGCGCTGCGGTACGCCAACGCCGCCGCTGCCGGCCCGCCGGTCCCCGCACTGGGCACCGTGCTGATCCTCATCGCGATCGGGATGACCGCGTGGCGTCAGGTGCGGTCGTTCTGGCTGTTGCTCGGCTCGGTGACGATGCTGGTCACCGCGGCCGCGGGCACGTCGGTTCTCTGGCTCGGCAACTTCGGTGAGCTGGTGTTGTACGCCTCCATCGTCGCCACCATGTTCCAGGTGGCCGCGGCCGAAAGCCGTTCCGCCGCCGATGGTGCGAACGATCGGCTGGAGTCGGGGAGGGTCGCGGCGCAGTCGACGACGGTCCGGAGCTAGTCGCCCGTTCCGGAATGGTTCTCGCGCTCCGCGTCCTGCAGCGCGATCGCGCGGGCCAGCCGCGCGTACTTGACCTCCAGGTCGCGGAACCGCAGATACGTCGACACCGTCGTGAAGGCGAATGCGATGACCAGCAGGAACAGGACCAGGTCGAGGCCGCGTTGGATGCCGATTTTGTTGGCCACCCATGTGACGTCGTCCTGCCGCAGCATCGCGTAGAGGCCGAAGCCGATGAACGCGACGAACAGCAGCTTCACGCCTGCCGACGCGCGGGCCGTGCCCCGGTTCACCACGAAGAACCCGACGAGCGCGACCAGACCCAGGATCGCGAAGATCTGGAACCAGATCATCGTGGCATCACTTCCTCATCCGGGTGTGGAACAGGCCATCGGCGACGATGTTGACCCCGTTGATCAGCGACTGTCCCTTCGCCCGCGAGTAGTCGGTGTAGAGGATCGTCACCGGTTGTTCGGCCACCCGCCACCGGTGGTGATCGATGAGCGCGATGAACTCCGACGCGTGGCTCATCCCGCTCATGAGCAGGTCGAGCTGATCGGCCACGGTCTTGTTGAACGCCCGAAGTCCGTTGTGCGCGTCGGACAATCCGAGGCGACGGGTGCGCGGGCTCAGGAACACGATGGTGCGCAACGCCATCCGGCGCAGGATCGGAACCGATTCGCTGCGACCATCGGCGAAGCGGGTTCCGACGATGATGTCGACCGGCTCGCGTCGTAAGCGCTCGATCATGGCCGACACGTCGTCGACCCGGTGCTGTCCGTCGGCGTCGAAGGTCACGAAGAACCGTGCCCCCGGCCGGCGACGCGCATACTCGACGCCGGTCTGGATCGCGGCACCCTGGCCGAGGTTCACCGGGTGCCGAACCAGATGCACCCCGGCGGTCCGGATCTCCTCGGCCGAGTTGTCCGAGCTGCCGTCGTCGACGCAGACGATGTTGGGAAACGTCTCGCGGGCCTTGGCCGCCACCTCGCGGATCACCTGGCCCTCGTTGAAAACGGGTACCACCAGCCACACGTCGGCGTTGGTACTGGGTTCGGCCATGGTCAACAACCCTAACCCGCTTCCGCGCGGGGTCTGCCGCCCGGCACGCCTCGGGGGTCGCGTCGTGATCGGACCTGGTTAGTCTTGTCCTGTGACGATCGACGTGATGATGCCGTTCTACGGCGACGTCGCCCAGTTCCGGCAAGCCGTCACCAGTGTGCTCGACCAGGACGACCCGGACCTCCGGCTCGTCGTCGTCGACGACTGCTACCCGGATCCGACGCCGCGGCAATGGCTGGAGTCGCTCGGCGACGCCCGGGTCCAGTACCTCCGCAACGAGACCAACCTCGGCGTGAACGGGAACTTCCGGCGTTGCGTCGAGCTGGTCACCGCCGACTGGTTCGTGGTCATGGGGTGCGACGACGTGATGCACCGCGCCTACCTCGCCGCCGTCCGTACGATGGCCCGCCACCATCCCGACGCCGCGGTCCTCGCGCCCGGCGTCGACGTCATCGACGAGAACGGTCAACCGGTCACGCCGCTCGGTGACCGGATCAAGTCGGTTCTCGCGCCGCCGCGGGCGACCGTGCTGTCGGGGGAACGGCTGGCCACCTCGCTGTACCACGGCAACTGGACCTATTTTCCGTCCCTGTTGTGGCGGACCGCCGCCGTGCGCGAGGTCGGGTTCCGGCCCGGACTCGAGATCGTCCTCGATCTCGCACTCCTCGTCGATTTGGCGAGCGCCGGCGGGTCACTGGTCTACGACCCCGAGGTGGTCTTCTCCTACCGCAGGCACCGCGCCTCGGTGAGTTCCGTGCAGGCCGTCGACGGTCGGCGGTTCGCCGAGGAGAACCGATTCTTCGCCGACGAAGCGCAGCGTTGCGAGGCGCACGGCTGGCCGAAGGCGGCACGCGCCGCCAGGTGGCACGCGACGTCGAGGCTGAACCACCTCTCGGCTCGCGTCGGGGCGGGGGTCGGCCGGTTGCGGGGTTCGGCCGGGAGCTAGGAGCGCCCCCCGCTCCTCGAGGTGCGTGTGAAGCGAGCCCAACCCCTGCTCCCTGAGGTGCGGGCGAAGCGAGCTTAACCCCTGCTCCCTGAGGTGCGAGCGAAGCGAGCCTCGAAGGGCTCGTAGCGCGCCTCACCAGCCCTTCGAGGCTCGTCGCTTGCGCTCCTCGCACCTCAGGGAGCAGGGGGTATGCGGTTCTTTCGGTCAACGACGGCCGCGAGGCCGCAGGTACTGAGGAGCGAGCTTGCGAGCCGACCCCCTGCTCCCTGAGGAGCGAGCTTGCGAGCGTCACGAAGGGTCAGGCCCGCAGCACCCCGACGAGATGCACGCCGAGGCCGACCAGCGGTCCGACGACGAGGGCGACGCAGGTCCGGGTCGCGACGTCGAGCGGCAGCAACAACATCGCGATTGCGACCAGGGTCGACACCCACCATCCGGCCGCGTGCCAGCGGTGGGCGCCCGCGGCGATCGCGGCGGCGCCGGTCACGGTCAGCAGCGCCAAGCACGTCGCGCCGAGCGTCAGCAGCGCCACAACCACACCGTCGAGATCGAAGTCGGCGCCGAACACCGATCGCAACAGCCACGGGCCCACCAGCCACGCGGCCAGTACCCCCACGCCACCGACCGCGGCGACGATCCCGAGGGGAGCACCCAGCGCGCCGAGGCGACGGTCCCGGCGGTCGACGAACCTCGAGATCAGCACACCCTGAAAGCTGTTGAGCGGCACCAGTAGCGGCGCGCGGGTCAGGGTGACGGCGAGGATCAGCGCGCCGATTGTCCGGACTTCGTCGGCGTCGGGGCCGCCACGCAGGTCGGTGGTCAGGTTGATGAGAACGGGAAAACCCATGACGAGGACGGCGCTCGCGGCGGCGGCGGCCATCGCGGTCAGGGTGTTGCCCGTCAGACGTCGGGGCGCGACGTCGCCGGCGACGCCGATGGCACGGCGGGCCGAGGCCGACACCACGAGCAGCAGGCACCACGACACCGACCCGACGACGGTGACGACCAGGAACGCGGTGACGCCCCAGCCGGCCGCGACCGCGACACCGGCACCAGCGAGCCGGATCAGCGCGTCGACCGACAGCAGCACCGCGAACGACGACCAGTCCAGCCGCCCCGACAACGCTCCGCACAGGTGCGCGTACACCGCGAAGCTCGCCACGCCGACGGCGAGCAGCAGCACCGACAGGCCGCGATCCGCGGTGAACACCCGTGAGCTCCACAACGGTGACGTCGCGACGACCAGAACGGCCAGGCCGAGCCCGATGCCCGCATTGACCAGCAACGGGCGCGACCGTGCGAGCCCCTCCGATGCGGCGGTCCGGACCGCCCGCGTCGTCTCCTGCAGTTGCCCGTTCTGCGCCCCGGTCACCAGGCCGTAGGCGGCCCAGAACACGGCGAACACGCCGTAACCGACGGCCCCGAGATGCCTGGCCGCCAAGAGCAGGACGACATACCCCGACGCGGCCGCGACGATCGTCGCCATCGTGACCCGGCCCAGTGACCGTGCGTCGGTGTCGCCTGGCGGACTGGCCGAACCGGCGTCCGGACCCGGCGTCGTCGGATCGGTCGTCATCGAACGGTTCAGGAAGGACCCGGGAACGGCGGCAACTCGGGCGTGAACAGCCAGTCGTCCCAGAGATCCTTGAGCGGCTTCGACGAGTGGGTGGCGGCGAGCGCCATGAAGTCCTCGGTGGTCACCGAGCCGTACCGATACTTGTCGGTCCACCGCTGCAGCAGCGCGAAGAAGTCGCCGTCACCGATGGTCAGCCGCAGTGCGTGCAGGGTGAGTGCGCCGCGTTTGTAGATCCAGTCGTCGAACATCTTGCGCGGACCGGGATCGGTGAGTGGCACACGCACCGGCGACGATTCGAGTTTCGCGTAGTAGTGACGCGCCCATTCGTCGGCGCTGCGGCCGCCCGAGTGCTGACTCCACAGCCACTCGGCGTAACAGGCGAAACCCTCGTGGAGCCAGATGTCGCGCCAGCGGGCCGCGGTCACCGAGTTGCCGAACCACTGATGCGCGAGCTCGTGGGCGATCAACCGCTCCGCGTGCCGGCTGCCGTCGCAGTGATTGGCCCCGAAGGTGGAGAAACTCTGTGCCTCGATGGGGATCTCGAGTTCGTCGTCGGTGACCACGACGGTGTACTGGGGGAACGGATACGGCCCGAACATCTCGACGAACGCGGACATCATCTCGGTCTGCTGACCGAAATCGACCCCGAAGTTCTCCTCGAGTCGCGAGGGGACGAGGCCCGAGACCGGAATCGGTTTGGACGCCAACGAGATCTGCTTGTACTGACCGATCTGGATCGACGCCAGGTAGGTGGGCATCGGTTCCACCTGCTCGTAGACCCAGGTGGTCTGCGCGGCGCGGACCCGCTTGGACTCCAGGACGCCGTTGGCGAGCGCGTGATACGGGCTGTCGGTGGTGATCGAGATCCGGTACGGCGCCTTGGCGCTCGGGTGGTCGTCGCAGGGGAACCACGACGCCGCCCCGTTGGGCTGGTTCGCACAGAGCGAGCCGTCGGTCAGTTCCTCCCAACCGACCTCACCCCACGGGCCGCGGATCGGATGCGGACTGCCGTGGTATCGGACGGTGACGGTCATCGCCCCGCCCGGGGGGAGTGGAGTGTCGGGGGTGATGGTCAGCTTGTGCCGACGATGCGAATAGCGGGCGCGCTTGTCGTTGACCGACACCCGTTGCACCGACAGCGAGCTCGCCAGGTCGAGGGTGAAACGCTTGAGCTCGGCATACGACGTCGCGGTCAGGATCGCGGTGCCCTCGAGTCGATTGCTCGACACCTTGTACTCGAGTTCCAGATCGTATCGAGAGATGCGATAGCCCAGATTGCCGTTGTCGGGCAGATATGTATCGAGGACGTCGGCGGGTGCCCCCAGCACGGGTTGCCCTAAGTTGCCACGTGAACCCAGCCCAGACTTTCCCGGCACTCTCGACTCCTACTCCGTTCTGCCCCGGCGGGCTGACGTGCGGCGGCGCGCCTCGACGAGTCGCGTCGGCGACGCGCTGCGACCGGTCACGAAGCGGTTGCGGTTCGGTGGTGACGTCTCGATTCGGCTGTTCACCCGCGACGGGGCGATGCTGTCCCGGACACTGAGAGAGTACCTGGCGGCGGCACAGCCGGCCCGCCCGATCGATTCGAGGAGTGCGGAATGAGCGGATTCGGTAGTGTGGCGCAGTTTCTCGCGCGCCTGATACTCGGCATCATCTTCATCGCCCACGGGTGGCAGAAGCTGGTCACCCAGGGTATGGACGCCACCAAGGCGGCATTCGGCCGGCCGGCATGGACATCCCCTACCCAGAGCTCGCCGCGTACTACGCGACATGGGTCGAGCTGATCGGCGGCATCCTGCTGATCCTCGGACTGCTGCTGCCCATCGTCGCGACCCTGCTGATCGCCGATATGATCGGCGCGATCGTGTTCGTGCACTGGGACGCCGGGTTCTGGAACATGGACGGCGGTTACGAGTGGCCGCTCGCGCTGATCGCGGGCCTGCTGGCCGTCGGCTACACCTCGGCCGGCCGGATGGGCGCCGACAGCTACATCATGCGACGCCGACGCCGAGACGTCGTCTGACGGCTCACACCAGAGCCAGACCGTCGATGGTGGTCGCGCTCGCCGGGGCGCCGCCACCATCGGCCAACCTATCGACCAGGCGCGTGAGCAGTTCTCGCTCCTCGTCGGCGTGACGGAGTCCGACTCCGTCGATGAGTCCCGGCGAGATCAGCGCGAGGGGATCGGTGTCGTGCCGGTGGACCACCGCCGCGCCGAGCAGACGTTGCGCCTGGGCGGGATCGGACTCCCAGAGCGCGTCGGCGGTCAGCAGGTACAACCGGACGGCCGGCGAATAGTCGTGCAGGTGCACGAGCGCCCAAGCCCAGTGCTTCGCGACGTCGATCGTGTCGGCTTCGGCGCGCCCGTGCGTGCGCACGTACTTGCCGTGCAGTTCACGACACAGGTGGCTGGCGTCGGACCACAGCATGAGATGGGACATGCAGCGGACGCAGTCGTGCAGATTGGACAGATACATCACCGAATACGGTCCCTCGCGGCGCGATCTGATCTCGCGGAGCACGGAGAACTCGGCCAGCGCGTGGTCGTATTCACCGGCCGAGAGCAGCGCCCGGGCCTCGGCCTGCATTTCCTCGATCACCCTCGACATTGTCGCCGATCCGGCACGCCGGCATCGGCGATTCGGCCGAACCGGGTGAGCGCGACCGACAGCGGTCGGCCACGTCGCGCCATCGGGTCGTCCTGGCAGGACTCCCGGCGGGCTGGCATCGTGGCAAGGATGAAGGACGACATCGGTAGCACCCCGGAGGGTTCGGACGGCGAGTACAGCCTGGACGAGGACGACCAACTGCAGCCGGAGGACACTCTGGACGACCGCGGCGTCGACGACGTCCTCGACGAGGGGTACTCACCGCCCGACTATGCGCCCAAGGGCGCCGTCCACGGGCTGACCTCTCGCGAGCAGGCCGAGGGCGAGACGCTCGACGAGCGGCTGGCCGAAGAGGAACCCGACGTCGGAGCGGTCGATCCGCTCGACGAGATCACCGCCGAGGAACGTGCGCGGACCGACTGGCGCGCACACGATTCCGATCGTGACGACGAGTTCGAGGAAGACGACGAGGTCGGGGACCGCCGCGCCGGACGTCTCATCGCCCCGGACGCCGGATCGGGTATCGACACCGAGTCGGACGCCGTCGCCGAGGACGCCGGGATCGACGGCGCCGGAGCCTCCGCGGAAGAGGCTGCGGTGCACTACATCTCCGATTCGGACTAGTCGGTCTGACCCGGCCCGCTCCCTTCGCTCCCGGCGCCGGCTTGATTCGGCCCGCTCGCTTCGCTCCCGGGGCCGGTTTGATTCGGCCCGCTCGCTTCGCTCCCGGCGCCGGGTTGCTCCAGTACCTGCGCCAACGTCGCGACGATGGTCGAGCGGACGGCGTCGGCCGTGAGGCCCAGCGCGCTCATCGCCTCGGCAAGCGTGCCATCGGCGAAGAAGCCGAGCAGGAGATGCTCCGTGCCGATGTAGTTGTGCCCGAGATCGAGGGCGGCGCCGACGGTCGACTCCAAGACCGACTTCGACGCGTCGTCGTAGGGCACCACGCTCGTTGCTTCGTCGTCGGCGATGTCCCGCGGTGCCGGGAGCAGCGGCGCGATGGCCGCACGCCAGGTGTCGGCGTCGACGCCGGAGTCCCGCAACACATGGAACACGAGGGACTTCGGTTCGGCCGTGAGGGCCTGCGCGATGTGGGCCGGGGTCACGTGCTCGGCACGGCCCGCGGCAGCTGCCGCGTTCGCGGCCATCAGTACGTTCGCGGCCCGAGGTGTGAAACGCGAGAACGGGTTGTCCGCGCCGGGAGCATCGTTCTCGCCCGCGGACGACACCCGATCGACGAACCGCTTCTGAGCGGCCTGTTTGCTCACGCCCATGCTGGTGCCGATGGCGGTCCACGATGCTCCCGAGCGGCGGGCCTGGTCGACGAAGTGACCGATCAGGCTGTCGGCGATGTCGCCCAGGTGCTGGGCGGCGACCACTGCGTCGGAGAGTTGGTCCAGCGGGTCCTCGTGGACCTTGCGGATGGCATGGATCAGGTCGTCGAGGCGGATGGAGACTGAATTCTGGGGCATGCGTCAACCGTAGGTTGACGAGTCGATCGCGTCAACCCCGAGTTGACGACGACACGTCGAGGCCTATCAAGCGCGTGTGCGTTGACAGGAACGGCAAGCGTCATGACGATGGATGCGGAGATCGGCGAAGTCGTCGCCGGCCGCTCCAGGCTTTGCCACGGGAGGTTATCCAGTGAGCATCACCGAACCGTCGGTTCGTCCCCAGTCCACAGACACCCGGTCCGCCGAGAGCCCGCCGGCGAACGGTGTCGTCACCGATGTCGCGCGTCGCTACCTCGACGTCCGCGCCCTGACCGACACGCTGTCCGAACGGCTTTCGCCCGAGGACCAGACACCGCAGTCGATGACCGAGGCGAGCCCGGCGAAATGGCACCGGGCGCACGTCACCTGGTTCTTCGAGGAGTTCATCCTGCGGCGTGACCCCGCGTACAAGGTCTACGACGACACGTTCCGGTACCTGTTCAACAGCTACTACGAGGCTGTGGGAGAACGGCATCCACGACCTGATCGCGGTCTCGTCACGCGGCCGGGTGTCCGCGATGTGACCCGCTATCGCGAGCATGTCGACGCCGCGATGGTGGATCTCCTCGAGCGCGGCGACCTCGACGAGGCCGCACTCGAACTCGTCGAACTCGGCTTCAATCACGAACAGCAGCACCAGGAGCTGCTGCTCATGGACATCAAGCATCTCTTCTCCACCAATACGTTCGGGCCGGTGTACGTCGATCGCGAACCCGACGAACCGGGCATCGCGAAAGCGTTGGGCTGGCGGCAGTTCGAGGGCGGCGTCAACGAGATCGGCGCGTTGGGCAGCGGATTCTCCTACGACAACGAGGGCCCCCGACACCGGGTGTATCTCGAGGACTTCGAGATCGCCGACCGCGCGGTCACCAACGCCGACTGGCTGGAGTTCATGGCCGACGACGGTTACCGGCGCGCCGAATTCTGGTTGTCCGACGGGTGGGCGACCATCCGCCAGACCGGATGGGACGCACCGGGATACTGGCGCGACGAGACCGGTGCGCGCTCCACCGACCCGTCGGACTGGACGACGTACACCCTGTCCGGTCGGCGGCGCATCGTGCCCGACGAGCCCGTCCTGCACGTCTCGTTCTACGAGGCCGACGCCTACGCCCGCTGGGCGGGGGCCCGGTTGCCCACCGAATTCGAGTGGGAGATCGCCGCCGGCTCACTGGGTACCGAGCGCGGGGCCCTGCTCGACCCGGACCGATGTCATCCCGGCCGCGTCGGTGCGGCGATGATCGGGGATGTGTGGGAGTGGACGGCCAGTGCGTACCTGCCCTATCCCGGCTTCGTGCCCGCCAACGGCGCGGTGGGTGAATACAACGGCAAGTTCATGTCCGACCAGCATGTGCTGCGTGGGGCGAGCGCGGTGACGCCTGTGGGTCACGAACGACTGACGTACCGGAACTTCTTCCCGGCGCCGTCGCGCTGGGTCTTCTCGGGACTCCGGCTGGCCCGATGAGCCTCGACAGCGACACCCCGGTGACGGCGACCACCGGGGACACGGCCATCGGGGGCCTT
Source organism: Gordonia sp. SMJS1 (assembly GCF_029866425.1). NCBI lineage: Bacteria > Bacillati > Actinomycetota > Actinomycetes > Mycobacteriales > Gordoniaceae > Gordonia > Gordonia sp. SMJS1. Next base: position 617,120 of record NZ_CP123381.1, read on the forward strand.
GCCGCAGACGCACTCTCGGGATTGTGGCAGCAACCGCCGGTCCTCCCGACGAAGTGGTTGTACGACGAGCGCGGCAGCAAGCTCTTCGACGAGATCACCCGTCTGCCCGAGTACTATCCCACCCGCCGCGAGACCGCGATCCTGCGCGCGCGGTCGGCCGAGATCGCCTCGACGACCCGTGCCGACGTCATCGTCGAACTGGGCTCGGGCACATCGACCAAGACGCGTCTGCTGCTCGACGCCTTCGTGGACGCGGCCGCCGACGGTGAGCGTCCGACCTACGTCCCCGTCGACGTCAGCACCGAGATGCTCACGACGACAGCCGAAGTGCTCGCCGTCGACTATCCCGGGATCGACGTCGTCCCCGTGGTCGCCGACTTCACCGAGCCCGACCTGGATCTCCCGCCCGCCGACGGCCCGCGCCTCGCGGTGTTCCTCGGTGGCACGATCGGCAACTTCGATCCTGCTGCGCGCGCGGAGTTCTATCGTTCGATGGTCGGCTCGTTGTCCCCGGGTGACTACTTTCTCCTCGGTACCGACCTCGTCAAGGACACCGGGCGGCTCGTCGCCGCCTACGACGACAGTGCCGGTGTGACCGCCGATTTCAACCGGAACATGATCGAGGTGCTCCGTGCCGGCCTCGACGCTCGCGGGCTCTACGCCGACGACTTCGAACACATCGCCCGCTGGAATCCGGGCGAGCACCGCGTCGAGATGTGGCTTCGCGCCCGGCGGGACGTCGACGCGTACTTCGGTGTGCTGGGCCGATCGTGGCGGGTGCCCGCGGGAACCGAGATCCACACCGAGATCAGCACCAAGTTCCAGCCCGGGGCGCTCGCGGAAGAACTCGAGTCGGCCGGACTGTCCGTCGTGTCGGCGTGGACCGATCCCGCGGGCGACTTCCAGCTCACCCTGACCCGACGCTGAGCAGTTCGCGCACCCGCGGGATGACCTGCGTTCCATAGAGTTCGATGCTGCGCATGAGCTCGGGGTGGCCGAGTGTCCCGTGCGAGTACTTCAGGTCGAATCGGCTCAGTCCCAGTGCTTGGACGGTCGACGCGATCTTGCGGGCGACGGTGTCGGGCGACCCGACGTAGAGCGAGCCGCCGGGTCCGGTCGACCGCTCGAACTCGATGCGGGTCGGCGGCGGCCAGCCGCGTTCGCGACCGATGCGTCCGACGTACTCGCGGTAGTGCGGCCACAGGTCGTCGCGTGCCTGCGCGTCGGTGTCGGCGACATGTCCCGGTGAGTGCACGCCGACGGGCAATAGCGGCTTGTCCATCTCGCGCAGGGCGCGGTGATAGAGATCGACGTACGGCTTGAAGCGCAGCGGGTCGCCGCCGATGATCGCCAGCATGAGCGGCAGGCCGTACGACGCGGCACGTACCACCGACTCCGGGCTGCCGCCGACCGCGATCCACGTCGGCAGGGGCGGGTTCTCGAGTTCGGGGTAGACCGTCTGGGACTGCAGCGGACTGCGCGTGGAACCCGACCAGGAGACCGGTCGGCCGGTGCGCAGTTCGGCGAACAGGGCCAGCTTGTCGCTGAACAGTTCCTCGTAATCGGAGAGGTCGAAACCGAACAGCGGAAACGACTCGGTGAACGACCCGCGCCCGAGGATCACCTCGGCGCGACCCGACGACAACGCATCGACTGTCGAGAACCGCTGGAACACGCGGATCGGATCATCGGAACTCAGGACGGTGACGGCCGAACCGAGACGCGTCCGGGTGGTGCGCGCCGCGATCGCGCCGAGTACGACCTCGGGTGCCGACACCGCGTAGTCGTCGCGGTGATGCTCACCGACACCGAGGAAGTCGACGCCGACCGTGTCGGCGAGGATGGCCTGCTCGAGCAGATCGCGCAGGGTCTGCGACCCCGAGCGCAATGTGCCGTCGGGTTCGGCGGTGATGTCCCCGAACGTGTCGAGACCGAGCTCGACCTTCTCGATACCTACCGGGTGAGATTCCATGTCGCCCTTCGCGAAGTTGTGATCGTGCGGGGCGAAATCGGAGGAATTGCGCCCGCATTGGTCTCTTCACACGATTTCACTAAATTCTTTCCAGTTCGTCACGGTGTCGAGGTCGGTGCTGTGTAATGCTTCATATCGGTTCATGTGCTCGGCGTGCGAGCGCCGATTCTTCTAGACAAGGGAGACACTCCGATGTGGGATTCATTCTGGGACTTCATCTGGTACACGATCGTCATCTTCGCGTTCGTCGCATACCTGATCGTCCTGTGGCACATCATCAGCGACCTGTTCCGCGACAAGGCGGCTTCGGGGTGGGCGAAGGCGGCGTGGGTGGTCTTCCTGATCATCTTCCCGTACATCACCGCCATCGTGTACCTGCTCGCGAAGGGCAAGGGGATGGCCGAGCGTCAGCGTGAGGCGTACAGCGAGGCCAAGCAGGCGTCCGACGAGTACATCCGGTCCGTCGCAGGCACCTCACCGACCCAGCAGATCGCCGACGCGAAGAACCTGCTCGACTCGGGCGCGATCACACCCCAGGAGTTCGAGCACTTGAAGAGCAAGGCCCTCAGCGGAACCGCCTGACGGTCCCTCGACACAGACAACGCTCCCCGATGGCGCCGGTCGCCGTCGGGGAGCGTTGTCTGTTTCTCGTGTTCGCGTCAGTCCGCCGACCCGACGCCCACACGCCACAGCGGATTGACCGGACCGTGGCCGGCGCCCAGTGGATACGCGGCCGCCAGGCAGCGGGTCACCCAGTCCTTGCCGAAGCCGACCGCCGCGGGAACGTCGTGCCCGTGGGCCAGCGCGCATGCGATCGCGGCGGCGAGGGTGTCGCCGGCGCCGTGGTCGTGCGGGGTGTCGATGCGTTCGTGGCTGAGCTCGATGAACTGGTCGCCGTCGTAGAGCAGATCGGGGGAGTGGTCCGAGGTTCGCAGGTGCCCGCCTTTCACCAGCGCCCAGCGCGGCCCGAGATCGAGCAGTGCCCTGGCCGCGTCGCGCTGCGACGCGGCATCGGTGACCGCGATGCCGGTGATGAGCCGGACCTCGTCCAGGTTCGGTGTCACCACCGTCGCGAGGGGAAACAGGCTGTGCCGCAGGGTGTCGAGTGCCGAGTCGGCGAGCAGCTGGTTGCCGTGCATCGACGCGCACACTGGATCGACCACCAGCGGAACGGATGTGTCCCGGCCGATTCCGCTCGTGCGGCACTGCTCGACGATGGCCTCGATGATGGGCGCCGACGCGAGCATCCCGGTCTTCGCCGCGGCCACACCGATGTCACCGGACACGGAGTCGATCTGCGCCGCCACGGTCTGCGGTGAGATCTCCTCGAACCCGCTCACGCCCACCGAGTTCTGGACCGTCACCGCGGTCACCGCGACACACCCGTGCACCCCGAGCAGGGCGAAGGTGCGCATGTCTGCCTGTATTCCCGCGCCCCCGCCGGAGTCCGAACCCGCGATGGTCAGGACCCGTACCGGGGCCGTTCCGGGCGGTGACAGCGGGAGTCCCGTGTAGGCCTGTTCGTCGACCGTGCGCTGATTCGCGTCGACTGTGCGTCGTCGTGCGTCGTCTGTGCGCATCAGGCGCCGCCGGTCGTCTGGAGCGGGAGGTACACGCGGTTACCAGCCTCGGCGAACTCGGCCGACTTCGCGGCCATGCCCTCGGCGATAGTCCGGTCGATGTCGTCCGCGGTGACGAGACCGTGCTCCTCGGCGTAGGCGCGGACGTCCGCCGAGATCCGCATCGAGCAGAACTTGGGTCCGCACATCGAGCAGAAGTGGGCGGTCTTCGCGGGCTCGGCGGGCAGCGTCTCGTCGTGGTATGCGCGCGCGGTGTCGGGGTCGAGGGCGAGATTGAACTGGTCGGTCCAGCGGAACTCGAAGCGCGCCTTGCTCAGTGCGTCGTCGCGTTCCTGTGCCCGCGGGTGGCCTTTGGCCAGGTCGGCCGAGTGCGCCGCGATCTTGTACGTGATCACGCCGACCTTGACGTCGTCGCGGTCCGGAAGTCCTAAATGCTCTTTCGGAGTCACGTAGCACAGCATCGCGGTGCCGGCCTGAGCGATCATCGCCGCGCCGATGGCCGAGGTGATGTGGTCGTAGGCCGGCGCGATGTCGGTGGCGAGCGGACCCAGGGTGTAGAAGGGGGCCTCCTCGCACAACTCCTCCTCCAGGCGCACGTTCTCGGCGATCTTGTGCATCGGGACGTGCCCGGGGCCTTCGATCATGACCTGCACACCATGCGATTTGGCGATCGCGGTCAGCTCGCCGAGAGTGCGGAGTTCGGCGAACTGGGCCTCGTCGTTCGCGTCGGCGATCGATCCGGGGCGCAAGCCGTCGCCGAGGGAGAACGTGATGTCGTAGCGGCGGAAGATCTCGCACAACTCGTCGAAGTGCGTGTACAGGAACGACTCCCGGTGGTGCGCGAGACACCAGGCCGCCATGATCGAACCGCCGCGCGACACGATGCCCGTCACCCGCTTCGCGGTCAGCGGAACGTAGCGCAGCAGGACACCGGCATGCACGGTCATGTAGTCGACACCCTGCTCGGCCTGCTCGATCACGGTGTCGCGATACAGTTCCCAGGTCAGCGAGGCGGGATCGCCGTTGACCTTCTCCAGCGCCTGGTAGATCGGAACCGTCCCCACGGGGACCGGCGAGTTACGCATGATCCACTCGCGGGTGGTGTGGATGTCGGCGCCGGTCGAGAGATCCATGATCGTGTCGGCGCCCCAGCGGGTGGCCCACACCATCTTCTCGACCTCGTCGGAGATCGAGCTGCGCACCGCCGAATTTCCGATGTTCGCATTGACTTTCACCGCGAAGTTCTTGCCTATGATCATCGGTTCGGACTCCGGATGCCGGTGGTTCGCCGGGATGACCGCTCGCCCGATCGCCACCTCCGACCGGACCAGTTCGGGGTCGATGCCCTCTCGGGCGGCGATGAACCGCATCTCTTCGGTGATGATCCCGGCCCGCGCCCAAGCTAGCTGGGTGCTCGCGCCGTCGACCGGTTCCGGGCGGCGCCAGTTGTCGCGGGTGGGGGCGAGGCCCTTCTCGACGTCGATGCGCGCCGTCGGATCGGTGTACGGACCCGAGGTGTCGTAGACGTCGAGGTGTTCGCCGTTGGTGAGGTGGATACGACGCTGCGGGACGCGCAGGTCGCCGACCGTGAGGTGGTGCTTGGTGCTGCCCTCGATCGGACCGAGGGTCAGGAACCCTGAGTCGGCGGGTGCGCTGCCGTCGCGAGTCGCGGATACACGTGTGCCCATGGCTTGTCTCCCTACGCCGGCATTACCCGGACAGGTTCGAGCGGTCGGCGACCGCCCGTCGCCATCTCAGCCCTCGGTCATCGTGAGAGCCCCCGCGGTGTAGTTGTCGTGCGTCCGCCACCCTACAGCGCGGAGTTCGTTCGGGTCGTAGGGGTGCGCGCGACCGTCTCGATGTGCGACGACCGGACGATCGGGGTCATCAGTTACGGTTCCGTAAGGTACCGTGTGACCCGGATCACAAGCGGGGCCTATGCCGAGGTTCGGACGGCACATGTCAGTGGTCCGATGTCCACGATCAAGAGGTGAGGAGGGTCGGGTGCTACGCAAGCATCGTCAGCGACCACCACAGTCGGCGAAGTCGATCCTGCAGCAGATCTCGCAGGTGGTGCACAATCCCGACCGCGACCGGTTCGAGCTGTGGGTCGCCGGCGACCTGGTCGGCGTGCTCGGCTATTCGACCGAGACGGTCGACGGTCAGACCACCATCACCGTCCTACACACCGTGCTCTACGACGAGTACACCGGACATGGTCTCGCCACCCGACTCACCCGCACCGTCGTGCACTTCACCCGCGAGCAGGGCGCCCGCCTGCGGCCCGTGTGCACCTTCACCAAGCACTATCTCGACGGCCATCCCGGGATCGTGACCCTCGCGCCGGTGTGATCCGAAGGTAAGCCTCGGCGGCTCCGGAACATTCCTCGCCGGACCCTTCGAGGCTCGTCGCTATCGCTCCTCGCACCTCAGGGAGCAGGGGTTATGCGCTTCCTTGGGATTATGGTGCGGTGGTCGCGCTCCTCGCGCCGGTGTGAGGAGCGGGCTCCGACTCGGCTCAGCCTGCCGACGGCTCCGACAGCAGTGTCTCGCGGAGCACCTTTTTGTCGATCTTGCCTACTGCGGTGACCGGGAGCGTGCGCACGACGCGGACCACGTCGGGCAGTTTGAAGGAGGCGAGTCCGCGGTCGGCGAGGAAGGTGCGGATCGCGGCCAGCTCGAGTGGTCGGGCCGGGGGGTGTTCGTGCGAGAGCACGACTGCCGCACAGATCTTCTCACCGAGCGCGTCGTCGGGCAGCCCGACCACCGCGACCTGCCGGACCGAATCGTGGGCGAGGAGGTTCTCCTCGACGTCGTCGGCGGCGACGTTCTCCCCGGCGCGCACGATGGTGTCCTTGATGCGGCCGGTCACGGCCAGGTGCCCCGACGGCAGCCGGGTGACCTTGTCCCCGGACCGGTAGAAGCCGTCCGGCGTGAAGGACTTCTCGTTGTGCGCCGTGGCGCGGTAGTAACCGCGGATCGTGTAGGGCCCCCGCACCAGCAGTTCACCTTCTTCCCCGTCGGGGACATCGGCTCCGCCCTCGTCGACGACCCGCACCTCGTCGAGCTCCGACATCGGTGCCCCTTGCACTTGGTGCACCAAGTCACGCGGGTCGTCGGTCCGGGTGTAGCAGATCAGCCCCTCGGCCATGCCGAAGACCTGCTGGACGACGGGGCCGAGGGCCGCGTCGAGGGCGACGGCGTCGGACTGTGCCAGCTTGGCGCCGCCCACCTGCAGCAGGCGCAGGGAGCTGATGTCCGCCGGCTCCCACTCGGTCGCCGCGCACCAGAGTTGCGCGAGCGCGGGGACGAGCGCGGTCACCGTGACGCGGTGCCGCTCGATGAGGTCGAAAGTGTTGTCCGGACTGGGGTTGTCGGCTAAGACGACGTGGCCGCCCGCACCGAAGACGCCCAGGATTCCCGGGCAGCACAGCGGAAAGTTGTGCGCGGCCGGCAGGGCGACGAGGTAGGTGTCGTCGGCGGTGAGGCCGGCGACGTCCGCGGACAGCCGGGCGTTGAGGTCGTAGTCGTCGTGCGTGCGCGCGATGAGTTTCGGCAGTCCGGTGGTGCCCCCCGACACGAGGAACAGGGCGGGTAGCCCGGCGTCGGGGGCAGCCGGGAGCTCGACCGAGGCGGGGTCGGCGTCGGGGAGCGGTGTGAATCGACCAGGTTCGCCGGAGATGAAGACCTGCGCGACGTCGGGCACCCGTGACTGCAGCTCGGTCGCGAGCTCGCGATAGTCGAACCCCCGGCGGCCGTCCTCACCGATGTAGGCGACCGCGCCGGCACCGGCTGCGAGATGGGCGATCTCGGTGATCCGGTGCGCGGGCAGCGTCATCACCGGAACGACACCGCGCGTAGGAGGCCGTACAGGGTGACCGCGAAGTCGAGGGAGTTGTTCAGCTGCAACACGACCCGTTGCGTCGGCCGCAGTCCGGCCGCGACGAAACCGGCGGCACGACGGAGGGTGGCGTCGCGGAACTCGGCATAGGTGAGCGTGCGCGGCCCGTCGGTGGAGGCGTCGGTCAGCGCAGGGGAGTCGGGAGTTCGCTCGGCGGCCAGATCGAGGCCGGCGAACAACGGGCGGTCGAGGAAGACGCCGGCGTCGCGGTACTTCTGTGCCTGTGCGTCGGTGTGGGGAGCGAAACCGTCGAGCAGATCGGTCGCGGGGTCGAGATGCGTCGGCATGAGTTCATTCAAACACAGGCAGGATAGGGTAACCTTACCGGTCGATGCAGGGCGGGAGGCCGGCTGTCGACCCGCGGGGGATTGTTTGATTAGGCTGCCCTAAGATTCCCTATGATCATCGGTGCTCGAGTGCATCACGACCGGAGGAACGAAGGACATGTCGCTGACAACCGAATCGCACGCCGCGCAGTTCGTCGACCTGCTCGCGCCGGCCTCGCCGCTGAGCGAGTCCGATGCCGCGCGGATCACGGCGGCCTGGGCCGGCTCCGGCGAATTCGGCGACCATGTCGTCTACGAGCGCGACCGGCGCTGGACCTTCGCGGCGGGTGTCCGCGCCCGCGTGGTGATCACACGCAGTGAGGTCATCGTCGACGATCAGGGCGACCGCACGACGACGCCCTGGCGCGGCGACCCCGCCGACGCGCTCGCCGCCGCGACCGCGTCGCTGTCGATTTCCGACTGGCGCGTCTACGGCTGGGTCGGTTTCGACTTCTGCGCCCCGTATCACGGCATCCTCGAGCGCGTTCCCGAGGACACGGTGCTGGCGCACCTCATCGTTCCCGAGTTCGAGGCGACTGTCGATGCCGACGGGGTCGACACCGGGTCGCTCGACGCCGAGCGTGCCGGTCGTCTCCTCGAGATCGCCTCGCGAGCAACCGTTCCCGGCGAGTCGCGGCCGGTGGACGTGCAGTCCGACCCGGACGACTACCGCGGCCGTGTGGCCACCGCTGTCGCCGAGATCGAAGCCGGGCGGTACCAGAAGGTGATCCTCTCGCGTGCCGTCGACATCCCGTTCGACGTCGACATCCCTGCCACCTACGCCCGCGGCCGCGCCGACAACAACCCCGCCCGGAGCTACCTGCTCTCGCTCGGTGACCTGCAGGCGGCCGGGTTCAGTCCCGAACTCGTCGTCGCGGTGCACGACGACCGGACCGTGGTCACCGAACCACTGGCCGGCACAAGGGCTTTCGGGATCTCCGCGGAGCAGGACGCGGCGGCCCGCGCCGACCTGCTCTCGGATGCCAAGGAGATCGCCGAGCACGCCATGTCGGTGCGCGCGTGCTTCGACGAGATCTCCTCGATCGCCGCTGCGGACACCACGGCCGTGAGTGAGTTCATGGAGGTTCGTGAGCGCGGGAGCGTCCAGCATCTGGCCTCGACCGTGCGCGGGACCCTCGCCGATCACGAAACGCCTTGGCGTGCAATCGAGGTGGTGTTCCCGTCGATCACCGCGTCGGGCATCCCCAAGACCCCGGCCGTGGAGGCGATCGACCGTCTCGAGCCCCGACGCCGCGGCCTGTATTCCGGCGCGATCCTCACCGCCTCGTCGACGGGCGAGCTCGAGGCGACCCTGGCCCTGCGCACCATCTTCTCGTCCGGGCAAGGCGCATGGCTGCGTGCCGGTGCCGGGATCGTCGCGCAGTCCACGCCGGAGCGCGAGTTCACCGAGACCTGCGAGAAGCTGGCCAGCGTCGCCCCGTACGTGGTCCCGCGCTGACCGACCGATACTTTCGACCGAACATCACCACCCCAGGAGCCACCACATGTCCGACCACATCACCGAAGCCCTGCGCGGCATCCTCGAAGAGGACCTCGACCTCGCGCTCGGCGACATCAGCCGCGACTCGAAGCTGATCGACGACCTCGGGCTGGACTCGGTGGCGTTCGCCATCGGCGTGGTGGCGATCGAAGAGCGTCTCGGCGTGAAGCTGTCGGAACGGGAGCTCTTCGAGTCCAAGACCGTCGGCGACCTCGAGGACCTCATCCGGTCGAAGGCCGGCACCCCGGCCTGAGAGGACCCGGACCCGACATGACTGTGGAGACCCCAGTGCAGACGTACGCCGAACTGCTCGACGCCGCGTTCGACGAGCAGGTGACGGCCTGGACGGCGCAGGCCGAGCGGGATCATCGATTCCCGCGGCCCCTGCTCGAACACCTCGGTGCCGAGGGCGTCTTCGTCCGCAAGTGGGAGGACCGCAAGGTCACCGACCTCCACGACCATTTCGCCCTCGGCGCACATCTCGGCGCGCTGGGCTCCGCGGCCATCGGAGTGGGTGTGAGCCTGCACGATTCGGCCATCGCAATCCTCCGCCGCTTCGGCCGCAACGACTATCTCAGAGACCTGGCCCAGCGCGCCCTGACCGCCGAGACCGTGCTGTGTATCGGGGCCTCTGAGGAGCAAGGCGGGTCGGATCTACAGAACTCCGAGACCCGGATCCTGCCGGAGAACGGCGGGTTCCGCGTCGTCGGGCACAAGAAGTTCGTGTCTCTCTCGCCGATCGCGGACCACGTGTTCGTGGTCTGCCGTGGCGTCGACGACGGTCCTGACGTGGGCGGCAACGTGGCGTTGGCCGCCGTCCCGATCGAGTCGGTGACGGTGGGGAAGCCGTATGCGAAACTCGGCGCCGGGCCCCTCGACACCGCGCCGGTGACCATCGACGCCTGGATTCCCGACGAGGCGCTGATCGCCCGGCCGGGGACGGGCCTGGCGATCATCAGCTGGGGACTGGCGCACGAGCGGTACTCGGTGGCCGCCCAGATCGCCGCCGCGTGCGACGTGATGATCGGCGTGACACTCGCCCGGATGGTGGAGCGTACCCAGTTCGGCAAGAAGCTCTACGACCATCAGGCGCTCCGGCTGCGCGTCGCCGATCTGCAGGCCAGGGTCGACGTCCTGCGCTATTCGCTGGCCGGTGTCGCCGCGGAGGGCAAGATCAACCTGCGCACCGCCGCGGCGCTGAAGGCCACCGCCGCCAACCTCGGGGAAGAGGTCGCGTCGGAGTGCCTGCACATCTTCGGCGGTATCGGTTACCTCGAGACCGGATCCCCCATCGGTCGCTGGTGGCGGGACATGAAACTGGCCCGCGTCGGCGGCGGCACCGACGAGGTGCTGTGGGAACTGGTCGCGGCGGCGATGAAACCCGACACCGAGCGTTATAAGGCCATGTTCGTCGACTCCGAACTCCACGGCACCGGCTCGCCGGTGTCCTGAAGCGCTCGAGCCATCGTCCCTCTTACCCAGGCGGTCATCCCATGAACAGCCCAGCCAGCCAGGCGCCGGCCGACGCGCGTGTCACCGAACTCGCGCCGCCCGACCACACCTACCTGCACATGGACAAAGACAGCGCGCCCATGCACTGGTCGATGATCCTGCAGCTCGAGAGCAACGGGGCGTTGCTCGGCCTCGACGAGGTGCGGACGCGGGTCCGGGAGCGGGCCGGGCTGTTCGAGATCTTCCGGCTGGGTATCCGCAACGGCCGCTGGCGCAAGCCCGAAATGGTGCTCGCCGACGACAGCTGGGATGCCGGCGAGCACGTGACCGAGTTCGGGTTCACCGATCGCGCCCATCTCCAGCGACGGGTGACGAAACTGCTCGAGTCGCCGCTGCCGCGTCCGCGCCCGTTCTGGGACATCACCCTGTTCACGCCGTCGGCGGGTGCCGAAGGCGTCGGACAGTGGGTCCTGCTCCGGGTGCACCACAGCATCTCCGACGGCATCGCGGGGGCGGCCTTCGCCGCTCTCCTCGCCGACGGGGAACCCGACGATCTCGCGGAGTTCGAGCGATTCGCCACAAGTCCCCGCTTCCGGATCAGCGGCATCGACCCCGAGGAACTCAAAGAGGCGAAGGCCGCCTATGGCGACCAGCACGCGGCGGGCGGTGGCAAGAAACGAGCCTGGCCCGCGCTGACGAAGTCGGGCGAGCGCGAGTACGCCCTGTTCGCCGCGTCGACCCGGACGCTGCGCAAGGCTGCCAAGGGCAACGGCGCGACCGTTCACGAGTTCCTCCTCGCCGCCATCGGCCGGGCGATCAGCCTCAACCCGCCCGCGTCCCCACAGGCCGACGTCGTCCGCGTGACACTGCCGGTGACCCTCGACGACGAGTTCCGGCACACCGGCAACGCGGTGTCCGTGGCGCTCCTCAACCTGCTCGGCAACGAGCCCGATCTGTCACGTCAGATCGGCCGTGCGCGAAGCGAACTCGAAACCATAGCGACGCGGAAGCCGGAGCTGTACCTGGCCGCCGCCGACGATCTGCCGCGCGCCCCGCTGTGGGGTCTGCAGCGCGCGATCGTGAACGCGTCGATGTCCCACATGCACCCCGACATCCACATCGGCATCAACCCCGGGTTCTCGCGGGTCCGGTCGGTGCTGGGGCGCTCGATCGTCACCCTGACACCGTTGTCGCCGCTCGCGGGTTACTCGCTGTCGGTGACGACCCTGATCCTCGGACACACCACCACGTTCGGCGTCGTCACCGACGCGCAGGCGCTACCCGGGTACGCCGAACGGTTCGTGGCCGCGCTCGACGAAGTGCTGCAGGAGGCCCTCCCGTCAACCTGACGGGGGTGCGAGCTTAGGCTTGCCTTGTAATCCGGGGTCCGAGGGCTGCAATATACAGGTGGCCGTCGGCTCGGCGGGGGCGAAGACATACACGGAGAAAGAACAACATGAGCAACGACGTCAACTACCAGGACCCGGCCGGGCCGATTACTACTCGGGGGTCGACCACCGCGAGTCGGACACCGGTTCGTCTCGCCGGTCGGGCGGGGTCAGCGTCCCGACCGTCCTGGCGTCGGCAGGCATCGCTGCCATCATCTCCGCGATCGTCGTGACGATCGGCGTGGTGGGCATCGTGGTGAGCGAGCGCAACGACTCCGCCACCGCCGCACAGCCGACCGTCGTCAACCTCGGTGCCGCGCAGACCGCGCTGCCCCAGCAGGGCATTGCCGGCCAGCAGCCCGTCCCCGGTCAGCCCGCACCCGCCGGCGCACCGGCAGCGGCCCCGACGGAAAACGTGCCCGAAGGCGGCGGAGCGATCGGTGGACCGGTCGGTCCTCCCGGTGAAGGAGCCGCGCCGGCTCCGGGTGCGGCCCCCGCACCTGCTCCCGCGCCGGGCACCACGGCCGCCCCGCAGCAGAGCGTTGCCGCCGGCCCGACCGCGCTGACGCCCGGACAGCTCAACACCAAGGTCCGCATCGTCATGAACTCCAACGGCAGCCGCGCCGCACGCGCCGCCGAACTCGAGGGCGGTGAGCGCGCGCTCCGTCAGATCGACCTCGTCGCCCGCGCGATCACGACCTACGGCAACGTCGGGCTCAGCTACCAGATGGTCGGGCCCGTCCAGGTCAGCGGCAACACGCTGACCGCTCCGCTGCAGATCAGCGTGGTCGGCCGCGGTAGCCAGAATCGCTCGATGACGTTCGTGTGGAGCGGCAACAAGTGGAAGCTCTCCAACCGAAGCGTCTGCACCATCGCGGGATTCGTCCTGCTGCCCTGCTCGCTCTGACCGCGCGGGGTGACACGGTCCGGTCCGCCGGACGACACCGACAACCCATTGGGGGATCTTCACGTGATTTCACGACCACGCCTGGGCGCACTCGCCGCGAGTGCACTCCTGTTCGCGGGCCTGCTGGCCGGTTGCTCGAGCTCGGATGACGAATCCGCCGGTGGCACCGTTCAACTCAACCTTCCGGACGGCCGGTCGGTGACGATCCCGGACACCCCGGAGCGGATCGTGACCCTGGGTGATCAATGGACCGACGTCGTTCTGTCCTTCGGTGAGACGCCGGTGGGGTACTACGATTACTCGAAGTCGGCGACCGGCGAGATGCAGCCGTGGTACGGCGAGAAGCTGGCCGACGCGACGTTCGTCGATCCCACCAAGGGCGACGACGCGACGACCATCGCCAAGCTGAACCCGGACCTGATCTTCGCACCCGGCTTCGCCTCGGACAGCCCGGAGTTCCAGCAGATCTCGAAGCTGGCCCCGACGGTCAATGCCATCAGCGACCAGGAGATCGATCCCTGGCAGGACATGGTCACGGTGATGGGCACCGTGCTGCACGACCCGGAGAAGGCGAAGTCGATCATCGACGACACCAACGCGAAGATCGCGGCGGTGGCGCAGGAGTACCCGGATCTGAAGGGTAAGACCTACGCCTTCGCGTTCATGTACGGCAACGACCAGCTGTCGGTGCTCGGCGACGAGAACGACGGCGCCGGAAAGCTGTTCACCTCGCTCGGGATGAAGATGGCTCCCAAGCTGGTCGCCGAGTACCAGCGGACCGGCCAGCCGCGCTTCGGGCTGAGCACCGAGAACATCCCGATGCTCGACGCCGACGTACTCGTCGTGGCCACGGCCACCCCCGAGCAGGCGGAGACCCTGAAGTCGCTGCCCGGGTACAAGAACCTGAAGGCGGTCAAGGACAACGCCGTCACGTTCATGACCCAGTCGCAGATCACGGGTCTCAACGCGCCGACGCCGAACTCGATCCCGTACGTCCTCGACCTGCTGAAGCCGTCGTTCGCCGCGGCGTCCAACTGAGCTCGGTCTGAAACGAACTCGCCCTCCGCGGAATGTGGAGGGCGAGTTGGTTTTCGGGGTCGCCGGACCCTTCGTGGCTCGTCGCTATCGCTCCTCACACCTCAGGGAGCAGGGGGGGTGCCCGTCGCTATCGCTCCTCGCACCTCAGGGAGCAGCGGATCGCCCCCGCTGGTTGAGCAGGCGACGAGCGCAGCGGATCACCCCCGCTGGTTGAGCAGGCGACGAGCGCAGTGAGGAGCCGTGTCGAAGCCACTTCGCAACAACGACAACGGCCCGAGCCGCACGTGGCGGATCGGGCCGTGAGCCGGCTAGCGGGTTACGGCGCGACGATGTCGTCGTCGTCCGAGGCGCCGAAACTTGTGAACGCGGTGTGCCTGGGCAGGCGGTAGGCCTCGCGGCCCAGCACGGTGTTCAGGATGCGTGCGTTGCGGACCGCGCCGATGTCGAGGTTCGGGGCCGAGACGCCGTGCGCGTGCTCCTCGGCATTGGCGACGAAGATCCGGTTGGTCAGGGCGTCGTCGGTCTCGATCTCGTGGTTGGCGCCGATGACCAGGCGTCCGCGCGAATCCCGGTGCAGCGCAGACTCGATCGGGGCCAGGAAGTCCGCCCTGCGGGCCTGGTAGCCGGTACTGGCGATGACCATGTCGGTGGTGTGGGCCAGCTCGGAGCCGGTGTCGAGGTGACGGCCGCGGACCCGGAGCTTGCCGTCGGCGAGGGTGTCGATGCCTTCGACCTCGACCGAGATCCGCAGCTGCACCGGGTTGAGCTTGTCCTGCAACTGGCGCCGGTACAGCAGGTCGTGCAGGCGCTCCAGGGTGTCGGTGGAGATGCCCTTGTGGAACTGCCAGTGCTGCGGGCGAACCCGATCCCGTGCGGCCTCGGGAAGGCTGTGGAAGTAGTCCATGTAGGCCGGCGTGGTCATCTCCAGCGAGAGCTTCGTGAAGTCCAGCGGCGCGAACCATGGTGTGCGCGTCCACCATCGGACCGCGGGGCCGCCGCGTAGGTTGGATTCCAGCAGATCGATGACGATCTCGGCACCCGACTGGCCGGAGCCGATGACGGTGACGGTGTCGGCGGCGAGCGCCTTCTCCTGGTTGAACAGGTAGTCGGAGCTGTGGACCACCGCGGGCGAGTCCGACGAGAGTGCCTGCGGGACGAACGGTTCGGTGCCGATGCCGACCACCACGTGTCGTGCGATGACCGTCGAGGAGGTGGTGCCGGTGTGCATGGTCACCCGGAACGCGTCGGCCTCGGCGTCCCAGGCCACCTCGTCGACGGTGGTGCCCCATCGGAGC
Organism: Gordonia sp. SMJS1; assembly: GCF_029866425.1. NCBI lineage: Bacteria > Bacillati > Actinomycetota > Actinomycetes > Mycobacteriales > Gordoniaceae > Gordonia > Gordonia sp. SMJS1. The sequence continues at coordinate 632,480 of NZ_CP123381.1, forward strand.
GAGTCGAGCCGGGACACGCACCAGAGCAGGTAGGCCTCGTACTCGATGCGGGTCGGGAAAAAGTTCTCGCGTACCAGGAACCGGTACATGCGATCGATGTCGGCCATGTAGTTCAGGAACGACAGCGGATGGGTCGGGTCGACGAGCGTCACCAGGTCCGACAGGAAGCTCACCTGGAGGGTGGCGTCGTCGAACATCAGGCCCGGATGCCACCGGAACTCGTCTCGCGAGTCGACGACCAGGAGGTTCACGTCGTCGAGCGTCGAGGCGAGCGCGGCGAGGCCCAGATTGAATGGGCCGCAACCGATCGCGAGTACGTCTACATTCTCGACAGTGGTCTTCTCTTCTGGGGTCATTCGGACACTCTCACCATTTCTTCACTGTGGACTTCCGCGCCGGGTGCGGCGGTGCCTTCCGACTCCACCTCGAGCGCGACGCGCAACAGTTCGTCGAACAGCTCGTCGATGTCGCTCTCCGAGGTTTCCGGGTTGAGGAGGGTCAGCTTCAGGCAGGTCTGGGGCTCTTCCTCACCGGGCACCCGGACCTGGGTACGGCCGATGAGTGCCTTGCCGTCGGCGATCAACCGACGCCGCAGTTCGCCGTTGACCGCGTCGAGATCGGTGCACCGATACCGGAACACGACGGTGGTCAGCGTGACCGGCGCGATGAGCTCGAGCTGCAGTTCGGTGGCGATTCGCTGTTCGGCGTACACCGCGAGGTCGTTGCACTTGTCGAGCATGTCACCCAGAGTGCGGCGTCCGTAGGCGAGCAGGGTCGCCGCGACCTTGAGGACGTCGGGCCGTCGCGTCGTCTGCAGCGTCTGACCCAGGAGGCCGCTGTACCCGGCCTCCACGTCGTCGTCGGGGTTGAGGTAGGCCACCGAACGGTTCAGGGACACGAAGCGATCGGCGTCGGACAGCAGCATGAGGCTCGCGGCCGCCGGCTGCCAACCGACCTTGTGCAGGTCGAGGGTGACCGAGTCGGCGCGTTCGACGCCGGTGAGCAGACCGGCGAGGCGGTCGGAGAACAGCGAGCCGAAACCGTAGGCGGCGTCGACGTGCATCCAGATCTCGTGCCGCTCGGCGATGTCGGCGATCTCCCCGAGCGGGTCGACGGTACCGAAGTCGGTGGTACCCGCGGTGGCGACGATCGCCAGCGGTGTCGCCGCGCCGGCCTCGCGGATGGTCGCTTCCAGCGCCTCCGGGATCATCCGGTGATGCGAGTCGACCTCGACCGGGATGACCGCGGTCTCGCCCAGTCCCAGTGCCGCACAGGCGCGGTGAACCGAGAAGTGCGCCACGCGCGAGCAGAAGACGACCGGGCGGTGCAACGCGCCGACGCCGTCGTGCCGCACGTCGATGCCCCGCCGGGCAGCGGTGTGGTCGCGAGCGATCATGAGCGCCAGCAGATTCGAGATCGATCCACCGGGACTGAAGACACCGCCGGCATGTTCGCCGAACCCGGCCATACGAGCCAGCGACTGTACGGTCCAGGTCTCGAGCGCCAGTGTGGCCGGGCCGGAATCGTAGGTGTCGAGTGAGGCATTGGTGGCCGAGGCCAGGGCGTCGGCGGCGACCGCGACCGACAGCGGCGCGGGTTGCAGATGCGCCGCCGCCATCGGATGGGTGAGGTCCAGTCCGAACTCGGCCACCAGGCGGGCGAGCCGGGTCAGCGCCTGGGACTCCCCGATCCCGTTCTCCGGGACTCCGTGCGGGCCGAGTAGTGCCGTCACCCCGCCGAGCACCGCGACGGGGTCACCGCTCGGCAGCGGGGCGCCGTGGTGGTCGTCGCCGACCGCGGCCGCGACCTCCGCCAAGCCGCGCCCGACGTCGGCCCAGCCATCGCCGGGACGGGCGAATCGCGAGGCACCCCATACGGACTGGCGGTCTTCGGACACTGAGTTCCCCCCTGTTGACTCTGGCGCGCGGTGGCGCGGTGGCAGGCCGGTCATCCGGCGCTGCCCTTCTGTGGTGCGCTCTCGGCGAGGGTTTCGACGAGTGCGGAGACGTTCTGGTGCAACGACGTCGGAATCAGGTCGACGAGTGCGGTGAGTACTGCGGTGGCGCGGTCGGCCACCGCGTCGGGGACGATCCCCGGCTGGTGGTCGACCTCGACGTGGGTGCTCTCGTCGTCGGCCTCGAAGGCGATCGAGAGCGGGTAGTTGGCGATCCCGTTGAACACCGACCGGCAGGTGACCGGGGCGTCGGCGGGTTGTGGGATCCCGCGCAGCGGCGCGGGCCGGACCGACGCCATGATCTCGATGACGGGAAAACGGCCGCCCTGCTGCCGCAACGCGGTCAGGATCGGCCCGAAATCGGTGCCGGAGTGTTCCATCGATCGGTAGATGGCCGCACCCGCATCCCGCAGAGCCTGCTCGACCGTGGCGTCGGGGTCGATGCGGAACCGCATCGGGATGATGTTGCCGCAGTATCCGACGTTCTGGGGTGACTGCGTCCGACGACGGTTGTCGGCCGGCACCACCAGGACGTGGTCGGCGGCGCCGGTCAGGGCATACGCGGCCAGCGAACACACACCGATCAGCAACGCGTTCGGGGTGGCGCCGACGGTCTGCGCGACCCGGCCGAAAGCGGCCAGCGAGTCGGCCGCAACCGGGGCGGCGACCTTGATGCCGTCCCGGTCGTCCATCGGCGAGAGCCAGCTGTCGGCGGCACTTTCGGTGGGCAACTCGCCGCTGAGCGGATAGCGGACGTCGTCGGCGGCCCAGGTCGTGAGCGCGTGGCGCACCGCGTCCTCGGCGGCTGCCGAGGCGGCCGCGGAATTTGGTGAGACCGGGCGGGAGTCGGCGTTGACGTCGCCGGGCCACGAACCTGACACCAGGGTGCCCAGCAGCAGCGGCCATGAGGTGTCGTCGACGGCGAGATGGTGCACGACGAGGATCATGGTGACGTCGCCGTCCGAGCCCGAGACCCGAAGCCGGAGTGGCACATCCGACGTCAGATCGAATGGCGTGCGGGTCAGCGCGGTCGCGATCGCGTCGGCATCGTCGACGGGTCCGGTTGCCTCCGCGTCCGGCAGGCCCCAGGTCCACACCGTGCCCGATGCGTCCCACGATCCCGCGTGCGAAACGGCGCGGCGACGCGGCGTGCCCGCGTTGTCGACCTCGACCACCGATTTCAGGACCCCGAAGCGCTCGACGAGTAGTTCGGCGGAGTCGACGACCGATCGGAGCGTTCGCGTACCGCCGAACTGCAGGACGAGTCCGATGTTGTGCGACACCGATTCCGGATCCAGTTCGTAGATCCGCCACATCCGCCGTTCGGCGGTGCCGAACTCGCCGAACGGCACGGAGGCCCTTGGTTCGTCAGCTGCGGCCGTGCGGGCGGGTTCGCCGGTCTGCGCGATTCGACGACGCAACAGCGTCAGTCGCGCTTCGGTCAACGCGGGCATGGCTCCCTCTCGGTCGATGTGGCGGTGGACGTCGTCGACGCTGCTGCGGTCTTGCCACGCAACACATCCCAATCGCGGACGACCTCGATCAGCTCGCCCGCCGCCCACCGCGGCGCCTGGTCCTGGAAGTGATCGGAACGGGGATCACCGCTCACGCCCAGCGGGACGATCCAACGGCTCGCCCCGCGGTCGGCGAGGTCCCACACGTAGCGTGCGGCGGCACCCGTGATGCACAGGTGGGTGCCGACCGCCGCGGCGTTGGCGAAGACGCACTCGGCGTCCCCCGCCAGGGGCAGGGGAGTCGGACGAAGGGTGGCGAACAGATCCGGGTGCTGCGGCGACGCGCCGACCAGGTCGAATCCGTGGATCGGTGCCAGGCGATGGACGCTGCCCCACGTGGGCGTCGAACCGAAGGTCCCGATCCGGGCCACCACGGCATCGAGGGCGGCGACCGCCACGGCCTCGATGTCGATGCCGATCCCCGCCGTGTTGGCGACGACGGAGGTCAGCGCGGTCGCGAGACGGGGCTCGGGCACGAACCACGGCTGGAACACCGCCGGGAATCCGTGCGGCCCGCGCAGCGGCGCGAGCACGTCGGTACTCGCGACCCCGAGAACCAACTGGGTACGGAACTCGGCATAGAGATACGCGTCGGTGCTGTCGGCGATCATCGACCGGTCCCACGCCACCAGGCGCTCCCGGATGCCTTCGGCCTCGGCGTCGGCGCCGCGTACACGTGACAGCAACTCCTGGACGACGGTCGCCTGCTCGAGCCGGACATCGGTGTGGATGTCGGCGCAATCCGCCGGACTCACCGAACCGAGATCGTCGAGTCGCGCGGTGATCCGGTCGGCCCGGAACGGTTCGACGCACTCACTCGTGAGCGGCTGCAACGCAGGCACATCGGACATCCGCTGGTTGGCGGTGACGGTGAAGGCGGGACCCTTCGAGACGCCCTCCGCAAGCTCCGGGCTCCTCAGGGAGCGGGGGGTGGCCTCCGCGAGCTCCGGATTCCTCAGGGAGCGGAGGGTCGCGTCGAAGCCGGGGTCACCGAGCGAACCCGCCTCGTATCCGCGCCACTGGTAGCGCTCGTCCCAGCCCGGGACCGGCAACCAGTAGTTCTCGGGCGCGCGGACCGGCACCCGGCCGGCCACGTGGGTGGCGACGGTGCCGTCGGCGTGGGCGATGACCGCGCGGTTGACCGGCTCGACCCACTTCGTCAGGGCTGCTTCGACATCGGCGACGGTGTGCGCGAAGAGGAGGTCGATCGGCGCGTCGAAGGTGACTTCTTCGGTGAGCAGCGGGGACCGGATGCTCATCGCGAACGACTCGTCGGGGCCGCCGAAGACGACGGCACCGTTCGGGGTGGTGAGGAGCTGCACGGCAACGGGTTCGGCATCCCGGACGAGGATCGTCTCGGTGCTCACCCCGGCCGGCACCCGCCCGCCGCCCGGTACCTCGACCAGGAGCGTGCCGGCCTCGTCGCGCGTCAATCGCTCGAGGTACAGATCTTGATAGTCACCCATGGCATTCGTGATGCCCCAGGCGATGTCGTCGCCCTGACAGAAGTGCGGGACTCCCGGGACGCCGGCAAAGGCGAACCCGGCCATGTCGAACGCTTCGTGCGGACCTGTCGAGGCGAGGTGGAACTGCTGATAGATGCCCGGCAGTTCGAGGAATCGATGCGGGTCGCCGGCGACGATGGGCGCACCGGTCGAGCTCCGCTCGGCGGACACACCCCAGGCGTTGCTGCCCGACGTCGGATCGCCGAGATCCACCGCCGGGGCGGGTTGCTCGGGCGACGCCGGGCGGGTGATCGCGAGGATCTCCCCCAGGAACGCCTCATCGGGCATCGCGGGCACCGTGGGGTCGGTCTCCCGCGTCTCGAAGTCCCAGAACCGCAGCGCATCCAAACCGAGCGTGCGGCAGGCGTGCAGGCGGAAGAGTTTCGTGGTGAACCGGCCGAAGAGCACGTGGTGCATGATGAACACCGAGATCGGCGTCCACGGCCGCCACGGCAGCGGGCGATGCGCCAACGCCTCGAGTTCCGGTGCAGCAGAGGCCTTCTCGAGGTCGCCGAGGGTGCTGTTCACGCCGTTGGCGTAGGCGGTGACGAGCTCGCGGGTCCGGGTGGACGATGCGTCGAAGATGCGTTTCGCCGCCACGTCGAGCTGGGCGCGGCGGGCGAAGGTGTCCCATTCGACGCAGCCGGCCCCGAAGACCTCGGCGGTACGTCCCTCGGCGCGCAGCCGCATGAACTCGATCTGCCAGCGCCGGTCCTCGCCGCATGCCCGGCCCTGTCCGTACAGTGCGCCGCGCGGCGTCGAGGCGAGGACGTGCGGGATGCCGTGGCCATCACGCAGGATCTCCGCGTCGTCGGGTGCGTGGGTGCGGGTGGTGGTCATCTCCCTCACCGGTCCCTCGGCGGCGCAATCGGATTGACGAGCCGGTGACCCGCGTCGATCAGCGATGCGTAGGAGTCCTCGATGTCGACCATGCGCTTGTTGTTGCGCAGTTGCAGCCCGTTCATGTGCACCGCCCCGAACTCCGGTGCGAACAGATCCCAGCGAGCGAACCTGTCTTCCAGATCGGGGTGGGCCGCGACGAACTCACGCAGGCTCTCGGCCACCAGCGACCAGAACTCGTCGTCGCCGACGATGCCGTGCGTGTGCAGGATCTCGGCGAGTGGACGCAGGAAGTCGTCGAAGACGTCCGACAGCACACCCAGGTTGCGGATCTCGTCCGGTTCGGTGGTCCGGACGCGGGCGCAGCTCTCCGGGAGTCCGTCCGCCTCGCCGAACACCGAGACCTCCTCGCCGATGTCCTTGAGGATCGCTCGCACCGGGATGCCCTCGGCGAGAACGAGGATGAGGTTCTCCCCGTGCGGCGAGAACTTCAGCTCGTATCGGTAGAGCAGGTAGGCGATGGGATGTAGATAGGTGCGCAGGTAGCGACGGATCCACTCGGTCGCGGGGACACCCGAACGGTCGATGAACGCGCCGACCAGTGGCTCCCCCAGGTGGTCGATGTGAAGCAGCGCGGCCATGGTCGACAGTTGCTCGTCGGCGGCTGCCAGCGGCACCGGGCTCTGTCGCCACAGCGCGGACAGGATCTTGCGGTACTCCGACCCCGGCTGCGTGATCGGCGTGAACGTCGGGCTGCGGTAACCGATCGCCGCGACCTCGAAGATCATCTCGAAGCCGATCGCGGCGAGGTACTGGTCGTCGGCGACGAGTCCACGGACCCAGTTGTTGATCAGCGGCGTCGTCCGCATGTAGTCGGCCGACATCCCGCGTGTGAAACCCATGTTCACGATCGACAGTGCGACCTTGACGTAGTTGCGGGTCGGGGTGGTCGCGTTGAACACCGTGCGGATCGACTGCTGTGCCTGATAGAGGTCGGGGCTCGTGCCGACCTCGACGATGCGCTGGTCGGCGATGTCGGCGGAGTAGAGCTTGCGTACCTTCTCGACCCACTGCCAGGGATGCACCGGGAGGTATCGGTAATCGGCCGGGTCACAACCGACTTCGCGCAGGGCGTCCCCGAAGTCGGACAGCGTCTCGGGTCCGAGCTCGTCGAGGAGCAGCGCGTCGTAGTCGACGTCGCTGACGGTGGCGACGTCACAGTCCTCGCGACGGACGGCGAGCCAGACGAGCCTGAAGTGGTTGCCCACCTCGGGGGCGTAGCGCTCGATGTCGTCCGCGCTGAACCCAAGACGGCCGGCGTTGGCGACGATGCACGGGTGCCCCTCCGTCATCGTCGCCTCGATGGTCTGGAAGTCGGCGTGAGCGAGATCCGTTGCTGGGATGCGTCGTTCGTCCGGACGGTCGGCGCTGATCGCCAGGGTGTTGATGAACTCCTCGAGGTACTCCGGCAGCGCCTGGGGACCGATCCCCAGGAACGGTGCCAGGTCGACGATCATCGCCACCGCGTCGATCGGGAGTTCGGCGCCGTCGCGCACACGACGCAGCGTCGACTCGTCGATCGCCCAGCTGTCCAGGGCGAGTCGGTCGGCGCGGAAGTGGTAGTCGGTGCGGCCGTCGGCGGAGGAGACGATGTACCCGTCGCCACTCGCCACCGGGGCGAGTGCCCGCTCGTGGGAGAACTCGGCGAGGATCTTCTTCGCGATCCTGGTGTGATACGTCTGGCGAAGGCTTCGCGCACCCGACCCCCCGGCCGTGCGCGTCGCGAATCCCGGAATGGTCCCGATGTCCTGGAGAGTCAACGATCTACGCCCCCAGGTCCGTGACCTCGACGGGTCCGACGCACTTGCCGTTGTCGGTCACCTCGAGGAAGTCGGCTCGGGTGCAATAGCTCAGGTGCGCGGTCTTGTTCCCGACGGGGTAGTCGCCGTCGACGCGGAAGCCGACACTCGCGTTGAGGCGGTGCACGGCCTTGTTGCGGACGTCGGGCTCGACGACGACGCGCGCGGCGCCGACCTCCAGGATCGCGGTCCGCATGATGTGCAGCATCACCGCGCCGGTGAAGCCCGGCAGGGACTGTTCGGCGTGGGCGACCAGCAGGTGCATGCCGATGTCACCGTCGGCGGGTACGTAACCGCTCGCGGGGTCGGCGAGTTCGCTGGTGGCCGGGTCGTAGAGCTCGAACAGGAACTGCGGGCGCCCGTCGTGGTAGCCCAGGCGCATTCCGTAGGGCGTGCCGGCGGTGGCCTCGGCCGACTCGCGAATCATCTTCTCCACGTCTGCAACCGAGCTGTCGAGCATGTCCCAGTACTTGGCCTTGGGATGGGTGAGCCATCCGTGGACCGTCGCGGCGTGCGATACGTCGTCGAGGTCGACCGAGGTCAGGTCGTAGGTCGGGGCGGAGGAAATGGTCATGATGCCTTTGCTCTGGGAGGTGGTCTGTTGGTGTGCCGGAGAAGGTGCCGGATGCGGTCAGCCGCGCGCGATCTCGGCCTCCACCTGTTCGTCGGTGAGTTGCAGGACGTCGAGGAAGGTCTGTGCCACGAACTCAGCGCGTTCCCCGCCGAGTTCGGTGAGTCGTCCGGCGAGCCCCGCGATCGTCCGCCGCGAGAAGATGTCGGCGACCGAGAGGCCGGGTGCGTCGAGCCATTGGCGCGTCAGTGCGACCACGCGGGTGGCCTGGACGGAATCGCCGCCGAGGGAGATGAAGTCCTCGGTGACGCTCGCGGGCGGTGTCGGCAGGACCTCCCCGAAGATCAGGGTGAGGGCCTCTTCGACCGGGCCGCGCGGCGCGACCGACTCGACGTCGTCGTCGTCGGACCGGACGCCGGCGGCGATGGCCTTGCGGTCATGCTTGCCGTTCGGAGTCAGCGGGAACCGGTCCAGGACCGTGATGGACCGCGGGACCATGTGCCGTGGAAGGGCTTCCGACAACCGGGCGCGCAGGGCGGCGTCGTCCTCGGTCGATCCGTCGGTGAGTACCACCGCGGCACGCAGGTCGCGACCGTCGGACCAGGCGACGGCCGAGCCCACCCCGGCCAGACCCAGCAACCCGGCCTCGACCTCACCGAGTTCGACGCGGTACCCGCGGATCTTCACCATGTGATCGGCGCGGCCCAGGAAGTCGAGGAAGCCACCCGGGAGGTAACGCGCGAGATCGCCGGTGCGGTACCAACGCTGTCCCTCGTGCTCGACGAAACGATCGGCGGTGCGCTCGGGGTCGCCGCGGTAACCGTCGGCCACGCCGGCTCCGCCGATCCACAGTTCACCCGGCACGAGGTCGGGGCGGTCGCGGCCGGCGTCGTCGACGACCCGGCAGCGGACGCCGCGGAGCGGAATCCCGTACGGCACGAACGCCATTCCGGCCGGGACGGCATCCGCTTCGCAGATGGTGGAATGGATCGCCGTCTCGGTGGTCCCGCCGAGGCCGGCCACGCGACAATCGGGCAGCTGTGCGCCGACGCGCTCGAGCAGCGACACGTCGACCTTGTCGCCGCCCATGATGATCATCCGTAGCGACGCGGGCAGGGGGTTGAGATCGAGGAGCATGCCGAGGATCGACGGCACGCAGTTGAGCACGCTCACCGAGTGCTGGGTGAGCAGCCGCGCCCAGTCGTCGACCCTGGTCTGCTCGTCGTCGCCGGGCACGACGACGGCGCCGCCGACGGCGAGCAGGCCGAAGATGTCGAAGACCGAGAGGTCGAACTCCAGCGAGGACACCTGCAGGCTACGATCGTCGGCTCCGATCGCATACCGGTCGACGAGGTCGGTGATCGTGGCGACCGCGGCCCGGTGCGGAACCTGGACGCCCTTGGGCAATCCGGTGGAGCCCGAGGTGAACAGGACGTAGGCGAGGGCGTCGCCGCCGATCGCGACCGGGTCGACCGGATCGGTGCGTCGGGCGTCGTTCACCTCGAGCACGGTGGCTTCGGCAGAGGTCCAGGCGGCGGGTTCGGAGGTGAGAATTGCGGCCGGGGTGGCGACGTCGACGATGCGCTCGCGGCGCGCCCGGGGCTGGGTGGGGGCGATCGGGACGTAGGCCGCGCCGGCGGCGAGCACTCCGAGTGCGGCGACGACCTGGTCGCCGCCCTTGGGGAGGTGCACGACGACCGTGTCACCCGGTGTGACCCCGGCTGCGACCAGGGCTCCGGCGACTCGGCGGGCCTCGTCGGCCAATTCGGCGTGGGTCCAGATGCGTGCGTCGGACACGACTGCCGGTGCCCCGGCACGCTCGGCGGCGCGGGCGAAGAAGGTTCCGTGCAGGGTGCCGTCGAAGGTGTCGGTGGCCGGGAGCGGACTCTCCACCGAAAGACGCTGTGCTCGAACCTCGGCCGTGATCGGAGCCGGCGCGGGCACATCCCACTCACCGTCGACGAGGAGCCCGAGCAGACGGACATAGTGGTCGAACATCGAACGTGCGGTGGTGAGTTCGAGGTCGGAGGCACGGACGTCCCAGTTGAGGAGCAGTCCGCCGGCCACCTCGGTCACCTGTGCGTCGAGCAGTACCTGAGGGCCCTGCGAGACGATCCACGACGGATCACCCAGCACGTCGGTTGCCTGTTGCGAGAAGAGGTCTCCCAGTCCCAGCGCGCTGGTGAACACGATCGGCGAGACCACCGGTTCGCCGCGGTGGCGACTCAGTTCGCGAAGCACGTCCAGTCCGTTCATCGAACCGTGCGCGGCGGCCTCGTGCATCGATGCCCGCATCGATCGCGCACGTTCGGCGAGCGTCGCCGGCTCGCTCAGGTCGACGCCCACGAGGATCGACGACGTGAAGTCGCCCACCACCCGCTCGACGTCCGGATGGACCTGTGGACGATCGAACAACGGTACCGTGAGCAGGAATCGCGGTGTGGCCGAATGTGTTCCGACGGCTTCGGCGAAGACTGCGGCCACCGCGGCCGCGGGGGTGACGCCGCGCCGGTGCGCGTGCTCCTCGAGTCGCTTCCAGTCCGACGCGGACACCGAATGGTGGAGGCGGACGCTGTGCGGTTCGACATCGCCGCGCATCGCACGTTCGTCGAGCGGGAGTTCGGGCGGGCCGGGGAGTGTGGGAATCCTTTCGCGCCACCAGGTCACGTCGTCGTCGCGGATCTCCCGCGACGTGCGATCCGCGGTGATCGTCGCGAAGGTGACGCCGAGTTCCGGCAGGGACTCGCCGCGGTACAGGCGAGCGAAGTCGTCGACGAGGACGCGGTAGCTCATCGCGTCGGCGGCGATCATGTCGACGTCGAGATGGACACGGGTCGAGTTCCCCGGCAGCAGACTCAGTTCGGCGCGGATCACCGCTCCCTCGTCGACCGGCAGGGCGCGGTGGGTGCCGTCCGCGCGGCGGGCCGCCAGGACCTGCTCGACCGTCTCCGGTGAGTGTTCCCGAAGGTCGTGCACCGCAATGGCTTCGGGGTGTGCCGGGCCGATCTCCTGGGTGCCGTCGGGAAGTACTCGGACGCGCAGCATCGGGTGGCGTTCCAGCAGCGCGGCCATCGCCGAGGTGAAGCGGTCGCGGTCGACGTCGGAACCGTCGAACTCGATGTAGAGGTGAGCGGCGACATTGCCGAACGCGTGGCTGTCCGACCTGCCGATCCAGTAGGCGTGCTGCATCGGAGCGAGGGGGAACGGTCCTTCGGTCGGTTCCGATGACGAAGGTGCGAGGTCGTCGGTGGTCGGCGCGGGCGTGCCGCCCAGCAACGCCGCCCACGCGGTGATGGTCGGTTGCGCGGCGAGGCGGGCGAAGTCGACGTCGAGGCCGCGTTTGCGCCAGGTGCCGGCCAGTCGCATCATCCGCAGCGAGTCGAGTCCCTGGGCGATGAGGTCCTGCTCCGGGTCTATCGACTCGGGCGTCAGGCCGAGGGCCTCGGACACCTCGGCGACGATGTCGGCCGCGGTGACAAGATCCGTGGTCTGGGAATTCGTGGCCATCAGCCGGCGTGCCTCTCGCAGTTCGGTGAGATGTTTACTCAGTCCGGGGAACCCGCATTTAGGGTAGGTTATACTAACTAACCGCTCCGCCCAATCTCTGGGCAATGTCGGCGAGGGCCCCGCGAGCCGACGCGAATTAGGTTAGCCTAAGTTTCACGTATTGGTCTCATCGGATGACGCGGATCACGTAGTCGCGATGATCGACTCGGGGTCTTGTGTCCGAGAAAGATTAGGCTACCCTACCCAAATGGTGCGAGCAGTTGTGTTCGCCGAGACCAGCGGTCGGGGACGACCCGCGGTATGACCACTCGGTCGCTCACACGACCGGAAGACGATCAGACGACCGACGCCAGGTGCTGGCGAGAACGGGAAACGAGAATGTCGCAGAACAGCGTGATCCTGGAGGAAGCGGGCTCGACCAATGCGTTGGCGGCCACCGTTCGTGAGGCGATGCTGGCGGGGGATACGAGTCTGTCCGTCCTGGACTCCGACACCGGCGAGTGGGTGACGGCGCCGTGGCGCGAGGTCCATGCCCGCGCGGAGCAGATCGCGGTCCAGTTGCTGGCTGACAGCGAACTGCACGAGCCGCAGGCGCTCGGCCTCATCGGGGACCCCACGGTGGACCTGATCGCCGCCATCCAGGGCGCGTGGCTCGCCGGTGTTCCGGTCACCATCCTGCCGGGCCCCATCCGGGGGGCCGACGAGGAGCGATGGGCGCAGAACACCTACCACCGGTACGTGTCGATCGGCGTCGGCACCGTCCTCGGCAGCGGAGCCCAGCTCGACCTGCTGTCGAAGGTCGAGGGACGGCTGCACATCGCGCGAGTGGGCGAGTACGGCCTCGGCGCCGACACCACCGACTTCGTCGCCCGTAACGTCAACGGCAACACCATCGCCGTCCTCCAGGGAACCGCCGGATCGACCGGAGACCCCAAGACCGTCGCCCTGACGGCCTCGGCCGTCTACTCGAACGCCATCGAACTGGTCAGCCGGCTCGGCCTCCACCGCACCCGCGACACCGGGTTCAGCTGGCTGCCGCTCTACCACGACATGGGTCTGATGTTCCTGCTCGCCGGGATGACCACCGGCATCCCCGCCTACATCGTGCCGAACACCGCCTTCGCGGCGGCGCCCTTCAAGTGGATGCAGTGGCTCACCGAGACCAAGACGACCGTCACCGCGGCGCCGAACTTCGCCTACGACATCCTCGGCCGCTACGGCAAACTGCTGCGCGACATCGACCTCTCACACCTGCGCGTCGCGATCAGCGGCGGTGAGCCGATCGACGCCGATGCCTTCGACAAGTTCCTCGAGGCGACCGCGCCGTTCGGATTCGATCGTTCCGCCGCGGCACCCGCCTACGGTATGGCCGAATCCGCCTGCGCGGTGACGATGCCCGCGGTCGGCGAGGGGGTGCACTACGACGAGGTCACCGTGACCCCGCCCGGCGGTGGCGAGCCCATTCGCCGCCGGTACGCGATCCTCGGTAAGCCGCTGGGCGGCATGCAGGTTCGCATCGTCGAGCCGAATGTCGACGTCCCGGTCATCGACGGGCGCAACGTCGGACACGTGGAGATCCGCGGCGCGTCGATGATGCGCGGCTACCTGGGCGACGCCGATCTCGGTGCGGGCGAATGGTTCTCGACCGGCGACCTCGGTTACCTGATCGACGATCGGCTGGTGATCTGCGGCCGGGCCAAGGAGGTCATCATCGTCGCGGGCCGCAACCTGTTCCCGATCGAGATCGAGCGCGCGGCCGCCGAAGTCGCCGGTGTGCGTCGCGGCGGCGTCGTCGCCATGGCGCGGGGGGAGGGTTCGGCCCGGCCGGGCCTGGTGATCCTCGCCGAGTACAAGGGGTCCGATCCCGACCAGGCGCGTGCAGAGGTCAACTCCGAGGTCGCGTCGGCGTGCGGGATCATGCCCGCCGAGGTCATCTTCGTCGCGCCGGACTCGGTGCCGCGCACCACATCCGGCAAGATCCGTCGCCTCGAGGCCCGTCAGATGGTCGAGAACGGCACCTTCCAGTAGGTCCGGTTTTCCGTGGTGCGTCGTGTCATGCCGACGGTCACGAGAATGACAGTGTCTCCCCGGCCCGGACCCCGGGCCGGGGAGGCACTGTAGAGAGGTTCAGACATGAGCGAGGTATCCACGAAGGGGCGCGGCTGGCAGGGCGCCGTCATGAAGATCCTTGGCGGTGACGACTTCACCTTCACCCTCACCGGCAAAGAGGCGGTGACGGATCACTATCTGCGACTGCGTTTCCACGGTGGCGGGCTCCTCACCGGTTCCGCGATCCACCCGACCATGTGGGTGCGCCTCTGGTTCGCCGACGGTGGCAAGCTGCATCAGCGCGGTTACACGCTCGTCGATCCCGACCCGGCGACGGACACCTTCGACATCGAGTTCGCGATCCACGACGGCACCGCCGCCCGATGGGCTCAGGACGCACATGTGGGTGACGCCATCGGCGCGACCCTGATGGGCTCGAAGTTCGCGATCCCCGACCCCGCGCCGGCGGGATGGCTCGTCGCCGGTGACACCGCCTCGCTACCGGCGATCAACTCGCTGCTGGACTCGCTCGGCGACTCCGGGGCGGGTGCGACGATCTGGTTCGAGTATCAGCACGAGAGCGACAGGTCGCTGCCGCTGCGCGCCCGCGCGCAGGATACGGTGCACTGGCTTCCGCGTGAGCGCGACGGCGCGGCCCTCGTCGACGCGGTCCGATCCGCCGCCTTCGACGCCGCCGACCACTTCGGTTGGGTTGCACTCGATTCCACGAGCACCCGCACGGTCGCCGGATTGTTCAGGAACGATTATGGGATTCCCAAGAAGTCGGTGAAGTCGCAGGCCTACTGGATCGTCGGGAAGTCGTTCGCCTGAGCGGCCCGGCGCCGACGGAATGTCGGGGACGGGCCGTGAGAGCCGGAGGACCTGCGCGGGGTCAGTCGTTGGTGACGGTAACGGAGACGTCGATGTTTCCGCGGGTGGCGTTGGAGTACGGGCAAACTTGGTGTGCCTTGTCCGCGAGTTCCTGCGCCTGTGCGTGGTCGAGGTGGGGCAGGGTCACTTCCAACTTCACGGCGAGACCGAAGGCTCCTCCGTCGAGTGCCCCGATGCTCACCTGGGCGCCCACTGCGGAGTCTTCTACGTTCGCGCCGGCCTGCTTGGCAACCAAGCGCAAAGCGGAGTGGAAGCAGGCGGCGTATCCGACTGCGAAGAGTTGTTCGGGGTTGGTCCCGTCGCCGGTACCGCCCAGGGCGGGTGGCGTGGCGAGGGTGACGTCGAGCAGCCCGTCGCTGGTGCGCCCGTGACCGTTACGCCCGTCGCCGGTCGCGATTGCCTCGGCCGTGTAGATGGCTTTCATGGTGTTCTCCTCGTTGGTGAGTGATTCACATCGATTGATGCAGTCGGGCGGTCAGGGAGTCGAGAGTCGAACGCAGGTCGTTCATCTCGTCGGTGGACAAATTCGTGCAGGAACCCAGCAGCCGAGGTATCGCCCGTGCCCGTGTGCGGAGTGCTGTGCCGGACGGCGTGAGGTGAACGGTGACCCGGCGCTCGTCCTCAGGTGATCGGCGACGGTCGATGAGCTGCTGCGCCTCGAGCCGTTTGAGAAGCGGCGAGAGGGTGCCGGTGTCCAACTCCAACTGCTCGCTCAACTCGTTCACGTACCGGCCGTCCTGATCCCAGAGAGCCAGCAACACCAGGTACTGGGGGTACGTGATCCCGAGTTCGGCGAGAAGGGGCCGGTACACCGCGGTGGCCGCGCGCGACGCCTTGTACAGGGCGAAGCACAATTGCTGATCCAGGGCCAACTCGTTCACACCAAGAAAGATAGCGCACGATTAAGTTGTGCGCAATGTTTATCGGATGGAGAAGTGTGGTCCGAGATGGCCTGGGGCAGATGGTCAGTCGGCGATGTCGAAGACCACCGGGGCGTGATCGCTGGCGCCCTTCGCTTTTCGCGCGGCGCGATCGACGACGGCGCCCATGATGCGGGTGTCGAGAGCGGGCGAGCAGAACGCGTAGTCGATGCGCATGCCCTCGTTCCGGGGGAACCGCAGCTGGGTGTAGTCCCAGAAGGTGTACCCCGGGGCGTACGGAAGGGCCGAGTCGACGAGGCCGGCCTCCAGAAACCCCTGCACTGCAGCGCGTTCGGGTGGGGTCACGTGTGTGCGTCCCTCGAAGTACTCGCGATCCCACACGTCGTCGTCGGTCTGGGCGACGTTCCAGTCGCCGGCGAGCATCATGTCCGCGGCGGGGTCGTGGGCCAGCCGCAGGGTGATGTGATTCCGCAGCGCGTCGAGCCAGGCGAGCTTGTACGTGTAGTGCGGGTCGTCGGGTGTCCTGCCGTTGGGTACATAGAGGCTCCAGACGCGAACACCGTTGCAGCGCGCGGAGATCGACCGCGCCTCCCGGATCGGCTGGCCGTCGACCGGGTGCGTCGGCACGCCGTCGAAGGAGATCTCGACCTCGTCGAGCCCGACCCGTGAGGCGATCGCGACACCGTTGTAGGCGCCTTGCCCGACGTGCGCGACGTCGTAACCGGCGGCGAGGAAACTCATCAGCGGGAACGCGTCGTCGTGACACTTGGTCTCCTGCATCGCGAGAACGTCGACGCCGGCGGTCTCCGCCCAGGCGACGACGGACTCGGACCGGGCGCGGATCGAGTTGACGTTCCAGGTGGCGATCCTCATCGGATGTCCTCCGACGCGGCCGGCACGTGCGGTGTCACATAGCGATAGGTGTGATGCAGCCCGAAACCCAGGCGGCGATACCACGATCCGGCCAACCGGTTGGTGGACTCGACCTGCAGGTAGACCGAGTCGGCGCCCAGCTCGACCCCCCACGCCGTCAGCGCCGCGACCACCGCGGAGGAGAGCCCGCCCCCGCGCGAGCCCGGGTCGGTCCACAGGGCGGTCAACCCCAGCCACCGGTGTCCGTCCGGCGACTCGGTCACCGAACCCCGCCCGATCGCTGCTGCATCGTCGACGGTCGCGAAGGTCATCGGGCCGTCCCCGGCGGTCACGACGCCGGCCACGGTGTCGAGTCCGCGCGACGCGCGCCCACCGGCGTATGCGCTCAACCAGCGGGTGTCCGGTTGCGGATCGAGTTGCACTGTCCGTCCGTGCATCTCGCCGGTGCGCGCGCGGAGCCCCGGCAGGTCGGCGGTCAGCATCTGTACCTCGACCCCGGGGTCTCCGGGAACGGAGCCCGACGGGATGAGGCGATCCGGGGAGGCGAGGAGCGGAGGGAGGCCGCGGTCGGCGTACCACTCACCGATATGTCGCAGGGTCGCGGCGTCGGGACGTGCGTGGCGTGCCAGGGGCACAGCCGAGTTGGCGCGTCTGCTGAAGCCGTGACCGGCCCGCAGGAGCCAGTCGTCGACCCACTCCGTCTCGACACCGGGCCAGGCGAGGGCGGCGGCGTGCTCGAGCGCGCGGATCTCGCTGTTGCGCACCGGTTTCGCGGACAACAGACGGACCGAGGTGATCGCCGCGAACGGGATCGACAACTCCTCGTCGTCGCGTCGTATCCGCAGCGGGTCGGAGTCGTCGAGCAGGACGCCCGTCACGTCCGACCGGGCGGCCGTGGGATCTCCCCGCCAATCGGCGGGGGTCGCATCGCCCAGCAGATAGCGAACGACGACGCGGTCGCCCGCGACGGCACCCGACAATGAGACCTCCACGCGGAAGCGGGATCAGTCGTCGTCGTGCCCGAACGGGTCGGCGACCTCGCCGGGCGTCCACGTCAGACCGGGGACCCCCCACTTGTTACGTTTGATCGCCTTCTTCGCGGCCCGGGCGTTGCGCCCCACGAGCACGTCGACGTAGAGGAAGCCGTCGAGGTGGCCGACCTCGTGCTGGAGCATCCGGGCGAAGAATCCCTCGCCCTCGATGACGACCTCGGTGCCGGTCCGGTCGGTGCCGGTGACGCGGGCCCAGTCGGCACGGCCGGTGGGGAACTGCTCACCCGGCACCGACAGGCATCCCTCGTCGTTGTCGTCGGGATCCGGCATGGTCTCGGGGATCTCGGAGGTCTCGAGGACCGGGTTGATGACCTCGCCGCGGCGGCGGGCCGCTGAGCGGTCGCCGTCGGGGCAGTCGTAGACGAACACCCGGGACCCGACGCCCACCTGATTGGCGGCCAGGCCCACACCGTGGGCGGCGTCCATGGTGTCGTACATGTCGTCGATGAGGCCGACGACCTCGTCGGACGGACGGCCGTCCGCGTCGAGGGGGACCGGAGTGGTCGGCTGGTGCAGGACCGGCTCGCCCACGATGCAGATCGGGAGAATCGCCATGGCGATCACCTTAGCGCTGCTCAGGGCGCAGGAACGACGCCGGGTACGGCGTCGCGGATGGCGTCACCGGCAGGGCCGGGAATGCCGGGGAACAGCGTCGACTGCCAGTCGAAGCTGTCGACCGGCTCGGTCACCACCGAGCCCGCGCACGACCCGCGCAGCGACGTCCGCACGTTGGCGATGATCGTCGGGTCGCGCATCTCGATGACGTGGTCGTACCCGGTGTTCGCCAGGGGGACGGGGGAGTATGCGCGGCACTGTGCGGTTCCGTCGAGGCGACCGTCGGTCCATTCGCCGTCGCTCTGCACCACCGAGTACCGGGTGGGGCCGGGGGCGTCGGGACCACGGTTGAGCTCGGTGACCGCGTCGGCGTACATGCAGGTGTCGTAACCGCCGTCGCGCGGCTGCGCGCAACCGCCGGGCGAGCCGTACTGGGCGGTCCCGATCGCGACGTACTCGTCGACGACGTCGGACCCGCCGAGGAACTTCAGGTAGTGCCGGGCGCCGAGCCCGCCCGCACTGTGGGTGACGAGCCCGATCGACTTCGCGGTGCCGGCGAAAGGTGCGATCGTCCGCTGGATCAGCCGGGCGTCGGACGCCACGTCGCGTCCCCCGGCGTGCGCGTACACCACGGTGTTCCCGTCGGCGCGGATCGCCTCGGCCAGCGGACGGAACGTCTCCTCGTTCTGTGCGTTGCCGGCGTAGAGCTGCTGGCCGGGCACGATGACCACGACGCGCTCGGCGGGCGCGGCGGCAGCGGGCGCGGCGAGTGCCGCGGTCGCGCCGGCGGCCGTGGAGGCCAGCGCCGCGATGGCTCCCAACACTGCTCGCCGGGTCCTCGCCACCCCGGATCCGGTTGTCGTCATCCCGACCGTCGTCATCTCTGTCCCCCGCCTCGACCCATCCCGGACGGGGATGGGTGAGGGCAGCCTAACAGTGGCCGCCGTCCGACGGAATGGTCGTGATGCGCGCCGTGGCGAGTCACACCGCGATCGGACCGGCCCGCCGTGGTTAGATTGGCTGCGAACCACACCGCTGTCATTCGTCTCCGTGAGGAGACGTCCGCGCCCGCGTCGCGTCGCGAATAGGTGCACGTCAGCGGTGGTGTGAGGTCGTCGACTGGTATCTGAGGGAGTGAGATGGACGGCGCAGCTGCGCGTAGCCAGAAACAGGGCGATCAAACCACCCCCGGCCAGGACGCAGAGGCCGGGGCGGCCGGCCGGCCGGTCGATCCGCACGAGGTCGGTGCGGACGGTCTGACCCGCCGCGAACACGACATCCTCGCGTTCGAGCGCCAGTGGTGGAAGTACGCCGGCGCCAAGGAAGAAGCGATCAAAGAGCTGTTCGGTTTGTCGGCGACCCGGTACTACCAGGTGCTCAACGCGCTGGTCGACCGGCCGGAGGCGCTCGCGGCCGATCCGATGCTCGTCAAGCGGCTCCGGCGCCTGCGCGCGACCCGTCAGAAGGCCCGTGCGGCGCGCCGTCTGGGCTTCGAGATCACCTGAGACGCTGAACCCGGTCGCCCTCGCGCGGTGCGTTAAGGTCGTCGGTGATGAATGCAGATCGTGAGCCCAATCGCCTGCCGCTTCGTGCGGGGGCGATGATGCTCTTCGCAGTCGCCGTGGTCTTCATCGGCCTCGGCTGGCATTCCGCGGCGACCGCCGGGAACGACGCCCCGACGACCGAGGCCGCGACGACCGTGAGTTCGTCGCCCACGTCGACGCCGGCGTCCACGAGTGCGGCGTCGACCGACAAGCGGCTCTGCGTGATCAACGCCGGCCAGGTCGCGGGCCTCGCCTCGGACGTCACCGATCTGCTGGAGGCCAGGGGTTACCAGATGGCGGAGCCCGGCAACTACACCGCGGGCGGGTTCAGCGAGAACACGGTCTTCCACGAGGACGACACGGACAAGGCCCAGGCCGACGAGGTCGCCGAGGCACTCGGCGGCCAGGTCGCGGTCGAGGAGCGGCCGGCCTCGTTCACCCGGTGCCGCGGCGGCATCCCGGTGGTCGTGGTGACCGCGGTCAGCGGCGCATGACCCGGGCCGAGCCGCGAACCTCTGAATCACGAAGCAGCTGAACCGAGAATTACCGAAAACCACTGTCCGCCAACCAAGGAGTGACATGTCCGGACGTTCCACACTCGCCGCGCCCCGCGCTCTCGCCGCGTTGTTCTCCGCAGGACTGATCGGCGTGACACTGGCCGGGTGCAGCCCCGACCAGGAACCCACGGACGTCCCGGGCACGACGCCGCCCGTCGTCAGCGATGCGCCGCTCCCGCCGGGCGCCGAGGACGACGTCGACGGCGAGCCCAGCGGCCAGATCGCCGTCGCCGAGATCAAGGACACCTCCGGCGAGGTCGTGGGCCAAGCAACCTTCACCGCGGCCACCGAAACCGCCGAGCCGGTCACCATCAACGTGCGCGTCACCGCCGGTGAGCTGCCGGCCGGGTTCCACGGCATGCACATCCACGAGACCGGCACCTGTGACGCGGGCGCCGGCGGCTCGCAGGCGTTCACCTCGGCGGGCGGACATCTGCAGGTGGACGGCAACACCGATCATCCCTCGAGCGGAGATCTGATCTCGATCAACATCCTCGAGGACCACACCGGCCGGACGGTCACCACGACCGACGCGGTGACCATCCAGCAGCTGATCGGCAAGTCGATCATGATCCACGAGAAGCCCGACAACTTCGGGAACATCCCGGCTGACAAGTACCCGGGCGGCCCGAACCCCGACACCCTGCGGACCGGCGACGCCGGCGCACGCATCGCGTGCGGTGTCATCGAAGAGGAGAGCTAGGGGTTCTGGCGCCGTCCGACGCCACCTGAGCACATGACACCGATCGAGTTCGACGGGTCACCGACCCCCACCCTCGGGGTCGAATGGGAGTTCGCCCTGACCGACAAGGGAACCGGCGATCTGTCGAACTCGGCGGCGGCGCTCTTCGCCGCCGTCGGCGAACACCATCCCGACTTCGCGGGCAGAATTCACAAGGAGCTGCTGCGGAACACCGTCGAGTTGGTGACCGGCATCTGCCGGACCGCGGGCGAGGCGATCGCCGACCTCACGGGCACGCTCGGCGTGGTGCGGGGGCTGACCGAGGACCTCGGCGTCGATCTGTACGGCGCCGGTACGCATCCGTTCGCGGAGTACTCGACCCAACTGCTCACCGAGGGGCACCGATACGCGGAGCTGATCGAGCGCACCCAGTGGTGGGGGCGGCAGATGCTGATCTGGGGCGTTCACGTCCACGTCGGGATCAGCCACCGCGACAAGGTGTTACCCGTTCTCGACGCGCTCCTGAACTACTATCCGCACCTGCTCGCGCTGTCTTCGTCGTCGCCGATGTGGGCCGGTCAGGACACCGGATACGCGAGCAATCGAGCCATGATGTTCCAGCAACTCCCGACCGCCGGGCTGCCGTTCCAGTTCGAGACCTGGGAGCAGTTCGAGGCCTTCGTCGCAGACCAGAAGACGACCGGGATCATCGACCATCTCAACGAGATCCGCTGGGACATCCGGCCTTCCCCGCATCTGGGGACCATCGAGGTCCGCGTGTGCGACGGCATGACCAACCTCGGCGAGCTGTCGGCGATCGTCGCGCTCATCCACTGCCTGGTCGTCGACCTGGACCGGCGGTTCTCGGCGGGCGAGAAGCTGCCGACGATGGCGCCCTGGCTCGTCCAGGAGAACAAATGGCGGGCAGCCCGCTACGGACTCGACGCCATCGTCATCCTCGACTCCGACTGCACCGAGAAACTCGTGACCGAGGACCTCACCGCTCTGCTCGAACGACTCGAACCGATTGCGCGCGAACTCGATTGCGTCGACGAGCTGGCCGGCGTCGAGCGCATCATCGCCCAGGGCGCGAGCTATCAGCGGCAGCGTGACGTGCATCGTCGCACCGGGTCGCTACGCGAGGTGGTCGCGTCGGTGGTCGCCGAGCTGGACGCTCCCTGATCTCGGTCGGCGCGAGATCCGGGAGGCAGGGCCCGGGCTCAGAGGGCCAGACCAATGGCGAGCACGACGATTCCGAGAGCGGGAACCACACCCTGCTTCAGTGCGGCCGCGATCTTGTCGGGGCTCGACAGCGCCAGCACAAGTGCCGCGGCCGCCATCGAGGCCGTGCCGGTGATGACGAGTGTTGCGCCGATCGCGATGGATCCGCCGATGACAAAGGCGATCCCGACGAACACGGCGATCGCGAGGAACAGGTTGTAGAACCCCTGGTTGAACGCCAGTTCCTTTTGTGCGCTCGCCTGTTCCACCGTTCCGGTGCCGAACGTCGCGCGTGCGCGCGCTCGTCCATGCGATGGACTCCAGATAGAAGATGAAGACGTGGACGAGCGCCGCGATCGCGGCGAGCACCAGACCTGCGATGACCATTTCGTACTCCTCGTTGTCGACGGGCCCGTCGGAGAATAGCGTTCCGACCTTCGGATCGAAGCGAGGTCTCTTCGACGCGGCCGTACACAGTTATCTCGACGAGGTAGTCCGCCCGCGGCTGCGTCCACTGACCGCCGGCATCGTCGCGGCCGATGCCGCCGAGAACTACCTGAACGGGCTGCGATCGGCGCCGACCGATGACACGTCTCCGGCTCGCGAGGGCTGTCTGCTCATCAACACCGCCGGTGCCCCCATCGGGCGCGACGCTGCTGTCGCTCGGCGAGGGGCGTCGGACGATCGGTCCGCAGTCAGTCCCGGTCCGGTGACTCCATGTCCCGCTGATCCATGAGCCCGTCGCGGGCCCGTTGCTCCTGGTATGCGAGCCGGCCGATCCGATGCGCCACGACGGGCGCGGTGATCAGGGCGAAGAGCCCGGCGAGAATCAGCATCCCGCTGTCGACGTTGTCGCCGAGCCGGAGCACGGCGCCCAGCAGGATGAGGAGCAGGCCGAAGGTCTGCGGTTTGGTGGCCGCGTGCATCCGGCTCAGGGTGTCCGGGAACCGGACGAGTCCGATGGCGGCGGTGACCGCCATCAGGCATCCGAGGAGCAGCAGCGTCGCGCTGACGATGTCGATGATCATGTCTGGTCGTCCCGGACTCGGAACCGCGCGATCGACACCGACCCGACGAAGCTGAGGAGGGCCAGGGCCACGATCGCCGGGACCACCGTCGAATCACGGCTGAACGCCGCCCAGGTCCCCAGGCCGCACATGCACAGCGCGATGAGCACGTCGAGTGCGACGAGTCGGTCGAGCGTGGTCGGGCCGCGCAGGATGCGGATCATCGTCAGCACCGCGGCGACGAGCAGCATGGCGGAGGCGATCGTCCAGACGTAGCTCATGAGTCACCTCGTTCCCGCTCGGGCTCGCCCTGTCGACGTTCCGGTTCGGTGTCGTCGATCGACCGGGCGTTGTCCACCGACCGGTCCACCGTGCGGACGTGGTGGAAGTCCTCGTCGATGCCGTGGAACGGACTCGGATGCCATTCGCTGTCCCGCTCGAACGCCTTGATGAACATCCGCTCGACATAGGCGACCTGATCGTAGAAGGCCCGCACCTTCTTCTCCGAACGGACGTCGAAGACGTGCACGTAGAGCATCCGGCGTCGATGGTCGATCTCCAGGACCATGGTGCCCGGCACCAGGTTGAGGTAGTCGACGGCCAGGGTCAGCACCATGTCGGACTTGATCGCGACGCGCACCCGTACCACGGCGCCCAGCGGTGGCCGGCCGGGACGGATGGCCATCCAGCCGATCTGCACACTCGACACGAAGAAGTCGACGATCAGACGGCCGACGAGCTGCAGTACCGACAGGGGATGGATACGGCCCTCGACCGGGACCCGCGGCAACGGCAGCACGGTCAGCACGAGCATCGCCAGCACGATCCCTGCGATCACATTGGCCCAGGACAGCGTGCCCCACAGCAGGACCCAGACGAACGTCAGCCACGCGATGGTCCACAACCGGACCGCGACCTCGCGGCCGTCGCTGCCCAGCCACCTGGGCACACGGGTGTGCGTGCGCAACCACACCAGCGCGCCGACGAAGTGCCAGAAGACGAACAGGAGCGACACGCGCCAGACGTTGATGACCAGGGACAGGACCGGTCCCTTGGTCGAGACGACCGGCGGCCGCCGCTTGGGCGCCGCGGATGCTCCGCGGGCGCGGTCGTCGGCCCGATCCTGCGCGCTCATCGGGTACCACCCACTCCCAGCACGGCGTCGACGTAGACGGCGCGGTCGACGACGTCGGTCGCCGCATGGTCGGTGAAGTCGAAGATCGGCCCGGCCCAGAGGGTGAGCACGAGTCCCGCGGCCACCATCGCCATCGTCGGCAGCACCATCATCACGGGCATCCGACCGACGTCCTCACGGTCGGAGAACGCGGCGTCGTCGGCGCTCTCGTCGATCAGTGCGGACGGGCCCTTGTCGGCGAGATCGCCTTCGGGGGCGTCGGCGCGCGGTCGCCAGAATCCCTTGGTCCAGATGCGGGCCATGACGTAGAGGGTGAGCAGGCTGGTGACCACCGACCCGGCGACGAGGATCCAGGCCAGCACGGACCCGTCCTGGGTGCCCGCCTCGAGGAGGGCGACCTTGCCGATGAAACCGGAGAACGGTGGGATGCCGCCGAGATTCAGCGCGGGTACCAGGAACAGGACGGCCAGCAGGGGGCTGGCGATGAGCCCGCCCAGGCGGCGGAGCGAGGCCGAACCGGCTTGACGTTCGATCAGGCCGACGACCAGGAACAGCGTCGTCTGCACGAGGATGTGGTGGGCGACGTAGTAGATCGCCGCCGACATCCCGAGGTCCGACGACAGCGCGATGCCGAAGATCATGTAGCCGATGTGGCTGACGAGGGTGAACGACAGCAGTCGCTTGATGTCGGCCTGGGCGATCGCGCCGAAGATGCCCACGAGCATCGTCAACAAGCCGGCGACCAGCAGCACCGCGTCCATCGTGCCGCCGGGGAACAGCAGCGAGTGGGCGCGCACGATCGCGTACACACCGACCTTGGTGAGCAGGCCGGCGAAGACCGCCGTGACGGGTGCCGGCGCGGTGGGGTAGGAGTCGGGTAGCCACGTCGACAGCGGGAACACCGCCGCCTTGATGCCGAACGCCACGAGTAGCACCGCGAACAGCGCGTTGCGGGTCCCGTCGGGGACGTCGTCGAGGCGCACGGCCATCTCGGCGAGGTTGAGGGTGCCGGTCGTCGCGTACGCGAACGCGATGCCCGCGAGGAAGATCAGCGACGACACCATCGACACCATCACGTACGACGCGCCCGCTCGGACACGTTCGGCGCTCGCCCCGAGGGTCAGCAGCACGTAACTCGCGGTCAGCAGGATCTCGAACGAGACGTACAGGTTGAACAGGTCGCCGGCGAGGAACGCGTTGCAGACACCCGCGGTCAGGATGAGGTAGGTCGGCAGGAAGATCGACGTCGGCTGCTGGGCCGTGCCGTCACGGATACCCTGCCCGATCGCGTACACGACGACGCACAGCAGCACGATCGTCGAGACGACGAGCATCAGGGCCGCGAGCTGGTCGACGACCAGCGTGATCCCGAGCGGTCCGTTCGGGTAGCCCTTGTCTCCCCAGCCGCCGATCGCGACCGCGAAGGTCCCGTGGCGGTCGGTCAGGTACAGCATCAGGCACGACGCGACGAACGCGACGGTGATGGCGACGATCGACACCGCCCGCTGGATCTTGGGGCTGCGGCCGAGCAGCAGCGAGACGGCGGCAGCGCCCAGCGGCACCAGCGTCGGCAGCGTGATCAGGACGGGGATCCACGACTCCTGCGGGGTCATCGGTCACCCCCGTTCTCGTCGCCGTGCTTCTTCTTGTCCGGCCCGACCACGTCGCGGTCCGGCATCTCGCGCTGGTCGATGACGTCGGGGTCGGCGTCGTCCTCGCCGGACCCGTCGGGAGGTGCGACGGCCGACTTGGGACCTACCTCGTCGGGACCGAGTTCGCCCGGCCCGTACACGTCCGGCCCGTCCTCGCGGGCGGCGGTCTGCGCCGAGGTCTCGGGGTCGGGCTCCTCCTCCGCGCCGCCGATCTCGTCGACGACGTCGGAGTCCGTCGGCATGATGTCGGTCTCGTAGAGCGCGGCGTGCCGGGCGGCGGCCTCCTCCGCGGTGAGCGGATTGCCCTTGTCGTCGAAGTGATCGCCGGTCGGGGTGTCGGAGAGGGTCAGTGGATCGTCGCTGCGATCGCGGTCGGGTGCCGTCCCCAGCGATCCGCTCAAGATCTTGACGTCCTCCTCGTCGTCCTCGACGTCGTCGTCGTCCCGATTGATCACGAACAGCCGGTAGACCAGCGCCAGGACGAACGCGGCGACGCCCATCATGATCACGATCGCGGTCAGGACCATGCCCTGCGCGAGGGGATCGGCGTCGGACGCCCGGTTCTCCGACGACCGGCCCATGATCGGCGGGTTCCCCATGCCGCCCGACACGACGATGATCATCAGGTTGAGCGCATTGCCGACGAGCAGGAGCCCGAACAGCATCCGGACCAGACTGCGTTCCATCAGCAGGTACACGCCGCACGCCGCCATCGCGCCGATGACCAGCATCAGCGAGAGATTGGTGGTCATCGGCTCACCTGCTCGCCGGTGGTGCTCGCGGCGTCGTCCGCCGCGGTGTCGCCACGCGAGTTCTCGATGCGCGCCGCGGTGCGGGCGATCGTGGTCTCCACATCGAGACGCGCGCCGAGACTTCGCAGCACGTCCAGGACGAGCCCGACAACGATCAGGTAGATGCCGAGGTCGAAGAACAGGGCGGTCACGAACTTGATGTCGCCGAGGACCGGGACGGTGACCTCGAAGACCGCCGACGAGAGTGCGGGGGCGCCGAGGAACATCGAGACGATCGCCGTGGTCGCCGAGACGGCCAGGCCGGCGCCCAGGATGCGGCCGGGCTCGATCGGCAGCGCCTCACCGAGTTCGTAGCGTCCGCCCGCCAGGTAGCGGAGGACGAGCGCGAGACCCATCGTCAGGCCGCCGGCGAAGCCACCGCCCGGCGCATTGTGGCCGGCGTAGAAGAAGTAGATCGACAGCACGACCATCGTCGGGAACAGCAATCGCGTCGTGGCCTCGAGAACCATCGACCGGTGGCGCGGGTCGCGCAGTCCGGAACCGAGGAGCCACGTGGTGCGGTCCGGTGGGACGTGATCGTCGTCGTCCCCGTTGTCGCCGGCCTGCAGCCGGGCGGCGTCGGCCACCCGCGGCGCCGCCCCGAAGCGGCGGTTGCGGAAGACCATCGACGCGACGCCGGTGGCGGCCGCGATGAGCACCGACACCTCGCCGAGGGTGTCCCAGGCGCGGATGTCGACGAGCAGGACGTTGACCGCGTTGGCGCCGTGGCCGTACTTGTAGGCGGCCTCGGGCAGGTCGACGTGCAGCGGTTCGGTCGAGCGGGCGGACGCCGCGAACAACCCGATCAGGACCAGCATCGCGCCGAAGGCGAGTCCGATGAGGGCGCGCAGCGGCTTGAACCCGGTGGCGTGCCGCTTCTCCGGTTCGGCGGGCAGCTTGCGCAGTACCAGCACGAAGATGACCAGGGTGAGCGTCTCGACGAGGAACTGGGTGAGCGCGAGGTCGGGGGCGCCGTACAGCGCGAACAGCATCGCGCAGCCGTAGCCGGTGATCCCGACGACGAGCGTCGCGGCGAGGCGGTTGCGCAGCAGCACGGCGGCCAACGACGCGGCGACGATGCACCCGCCGATCACCAGCTGGACCGGCTTGGCGTCGTAGTCGATCTCCAGTCGGTCGCGAGCGCCGGCGAACAGCACGACGGTCGGCAGCAGGATCGCGGTGCACAGGATGACGCCCTGCGTCACCGGCAGTGACCCGCGCTGGGTGTTGCGCGTCAGCAGCAGCGACAGGGTGTCGGCTCCGCGCAGCGTTGCGTCGTAGATGCGGTCGGCGTTCACCAGCGGGCGGAAGCCGAAGACGCGGTCGCGGACCCGGCGGATACCGAGGAACAGCAGGGCGCCGCCGACGATGACGATGATCGAGAACACGACGGGAAGGCCGAACCCGTGCCACAGCGCGAGATGCTCGAGTTCGTGCCCGTACCCGTCGAGGGTCTCGGCGTACGGCTCGAAGAGAGCGCCTAGCTGCGGGCTGAACACGCCGGCCGCCACACCGGCCGCGGCGAGCGCCACGGGCGAGAAGTAGAAGGGCCACTTCGGCGGGTGCATCTTGGCGACCGCCGGACTCGGGGTGCTGCGCACCTTGCGGCCGAACGCGCCCCACAGGAAGCGGAGCGTGTAGGCACAGGTGATGATCGAGCCGACCAGCAGGATGATGTCGACGGCGTGGGCCTGCCACGAGACGAACGCCCCGGTCTCCCACACCGAGGCGAAAGCTGTTTCCTTGCCGACGAATCCGAGGGTGACGGGGATGCCGGCCATGCTCGCCCCGGCGACCGCGGCGGTGATCGCCAGCCCCGGGAGACGATGGCCGAGCCGGGCGAGTTTGCGGACATCGCGGGTGCCGGTGGAGTGGTCGATGATGCCGACGACCATGAACAGCGACGCTTTGAACAGCGCGTGCGCGACGAGCATCGCGATGCCCGCCATGGCGACGTTCGCGTCGCCGATGCCGACCAGCACGGCCATGAAGCCGAGCTGGGACACCGTGCCGAACGCGAGGATGAGTTTGAGGTCGAGCTCGCGCAGCGAGCGCCATCCGCCGAGCACCATCGTCACCAGGCCGAGCCCCACCACGGCGATCTGCCAACTGATCGTCACCGAGAAGGCGGGGGCGAGACGTGCGATGAGGTAGATGCCGGCCTTGACCATCGCGGCCGCGTGCAGGTACGCGCTGACCGGGGTCGGTGCGGCCATGGCGCCGGGCAGCCAGAAGTGGAACGGGACGATGGCCGATTTGGTGAGCGCGCCGATCAGCAGCAGGACCACCGCGATGTCGACGTAGACGCCGGTCGGCGGTGCCGAGACGATCTCCGACAGCAGGTAGGTGCCCGACCGCTCGCCCAGCATGATGATGCCGACGAGCATGGCCAGACCGCCGAACGTGGTGACCAGCAGCGCCTGGGTGGCGGACCGTCGAGCCGTCGCGCGCACCCCGTAGAAGCCGACCAGCATGAACGAGAGCACGGTCGTGAGCTCCCAGAACACATACAGCACCAGCATGTTGTCGGAGATGACGAGGCCGAACATGGCCGCGGCGAACGCGACCATCTCGCCGCCGAACACGGCGACGCGGGGACGGGCGTCGTCGAAGTAGTGGGCGCAGTAGCAGAGGACGAGCGCACCGACCCCGAGGATCAGCACCGACAGGATCGCGGTCAGGGTGTCGAAGCGGGTGGCGATGTCCATCTGGAGTGATGGGACCCAGCTGACCGTCTCGACGCGGGCGGCAGCCGCATCGGCCGGCGGCCAGTTGAGCACGACCCAGATCAGCGCGCCGAGGGGCGCCAGTGCGAGAACGTAGAAACCGCGGGTACCCATCCAATGGATGACTGCGGGCGCGACGAGTGCGCACACTGCCAACGCAGCCAACACAGAGATCAAAAGGGCACTCCGTCTTTCTCCCGGCGGGGTGTCACGGGCGAGCACCCGCGGTGGCTACTTTACCGTTGCCCGTATGTTCCGGTTCGACTGGCTCCGGCGTACCGCCGTCAGCATCGCCGCTGTCCTGCTGGTGTTCGGCCTCGTCGTGGGTTGTGCGGACGAGGAGCAGGCCGGACCGGACGGCGTCCCGTTGCCGTCGGATTTCCCGGCCGCGCAGGTCCCGCTCATCGACGGTCACGTGCTCTCGGCGAGCGGCAGTCGCTCCGACGGTTGGGAGGTCGCGGTGCAGGGCCCGGCCAACGCGGGCAATCAGCTCGAGGCCGCGACCGAGACGCTCACCGAGGCCGGTTACGTCGAATCGCACCGTTCGACCGAGGGTGGACAATCGGTCGTCGTGCTGTCGGCGACCAAGGAGGGTTCGACCTACTGGGTCCAGATCGGCGCGTCCCCGCAGGCCGCGGGCGGTGGGTCGTCGGTCTTCTATCTGGTCAACGTGGAGTAGTCGCACCCCTAGCCTGTCGATCGACGGTCGTACCGATCGGGGCGGCCGTGGTCCACGATCGCTATCGGGCACCGCGTGTGATGCTGCGCTGCGCGTGCCACCGAGCCCGCCCAGGCGGTGAAGGTGCTCCCGGCCCGGGGGCGGGTCACGACCAGAAGCGAGGCCTGCGGAACCGCCTCGCCGACGGCCCTCGACGGGTTGCCGTTCACCAACTGCAGCGTCGTGTCGCGGTCGGGGAAGCGTCGGCGCCAGGGGTCGAGCAGCGCGTCGGCTCGCGCGTACAGCGCTTCGATCCGAGCGGGCGGGGCGTCGTCGGGGATCGCGCACACGATCGCCACGGGGTTGCCGGTGGCATCGGCGTACTCGAAGGCGGTCGACAGCGCGAGGTCGGACGGGGCGTCGGCATCGATGGCCGCGACGACCGGACCGCCCGTCGCGAGGTTGCCGTACGGAACCGTCACGACCGGGCATCGCGACCGGGCCGAGAGCGCGGAGCTGATGCTCCCGGTGGTGAGGCGTTCGATGAGGCCGGGTCGATGATGGCCGAGGACCATCAGATCGACCTGACCCGACAGCCTGGTGAGCAGGGGTATCGCGAAGTCGTGTTCGACGACGGTCTCGATGCGCAGGCCCGGACGCCGGGTGCCGAGACGGCCGGCCAGCGCGGTCAGGTGGGCGGCCGCTGCCTGCCGCGTGGCGGTGACGTCGAAGTCGAGTTCGAACTCGCTGAGTGGTTGCAGCGCAACGGCTGCCGCGAATCCGTGGATCAGTAGCAGGCGGTCCCTGTCGCGGGCCGAAGCGGCCGCCCAGTGAGCGGCCGCCTCGGATTCGGGACTCAGATCGACCCCGACGGCGATGGTGTTCATCGGGCGCGGGTGGCGTCGCCCGTCCGCGTCTCGCCGGCGATGGCGTCGTCCGCGACGGGACCGACCGCCGCCGGTGCCACGGCTGCGGGCACGGCGACGTCGGCGACCGCCGCCTCCTGCGCGCGGCGCTCCTCGTCGCTGCTCATCGTCTTCAGCGCAACCTCCTTGATGAACGCGATGGCGATGAAGCTCAGGGCCGCCATGACCGCCGCGACCAGGAACACCCGGGCGGTGCCGTCGCCGTACGCGCCGCGCACGATGGCCGCGATCGGGGCGGGCAGTTCGTTCAGGTTCGCCAGCCCGGCACTGCCGCCGCTCGACGCACCGGCGCCGATGCCCAGCGCGCCGAGCCCCTTCGCGATGAGGTCGGTGACGTGGTTGGACAGGACCGCGCCGAGCACCGACACACCCGCGGCGCCGCCGAGTGAGCGGAAGAAGGTGACCGTCGAGGTCGCCGCACCGAGGTTGTCCGGGCTGACGTTGTTCTGTACCGCCAGCACGAGGTTCTGCATCGTCATGCCCATGCCGCAGCCCAGGATGAAGAGGAACACGCCGACCACGACCATGTCCGTGTGTGCGTCGATGGTCGCGAGCAGTCCGAAGCCGATCGTCATCATCGCGGCACCGGCCACGAGGAATCGCTTCCACCGCCCGTACCGGGTGATCAGGTTGCCCGACACGGTCGCCGACAGCATCGAACCGATGACCATCGGCAGCGTCAGCAGGCCGGCCGCGGTGGGGGAGTAGCCACGTGCGATCTGGAAGTACTGGCCGAGGAAGACCGCACCGCCGAACAGCGCGACGCCGACGCCGACGCTGGCGAGGGTGGCCAGGGTGGTGGTGCGGTCGCGGAAGATGTGCAGCGGGATGATCGGGCTGGAGACCTTCGACTCGACGAAGATCGCCAGGGCGAGGAGCACGACACCGAGTGCGACGAGACCGTACGAGGTCAGCGAGGCCCAGTCGAAGTTCTTACCGGCCAGCGTCACCCAGATGAGCAGGGTGCTGACGCCCGAGGCGATGAGGGCGGCACCGAGGTAGTCGATGCTGACCTTCTTGCGGACCACCGGGACGTTCAGCGTGCGCTGGATGACGAGAAGGGCGATGACGGCGAGCGGGACGCAGACGTAGAACGTCCAGCGCCAGCCGAGCCAACTGGTGTCGACGATGACGCCGCCGATGAGCGGACCGGCGACGGTCGCGACGGACATCACCGCGGCCATCGGGCCCTGGTAGCGGCCGCGTTCGCGCGGGCTGAACATCGTCGCGACGACGATCACGACCAGCGCCTGCAGGCCGCCGAGGCCCAGACCCTGGATGACGCGGAAGCCGATCAGCATGTCGACCGAGGTGGAGAGCCCGGCGAGGACCGAACCCAGGGTGAACAGGAACAGCGCGCCCTGCACCAGGAGTTTCTTGCTGACCAGGTCGGCGAACTTGCCCCAGATGGGCGTGGTCGCGGTGGACGCGAGTAGGGTCGCGGTGATGACCCAGGTGTACTGGTCCTGGGTGCCATGCAGGTCGGTGATGATCGTCGGCAGGGCGTTGGACACCACGGTCGACGACAGGAACGCGACGAACATGCCGAGCAGGAGGCCGATGAGGGCCTCGATCTTCTGACGATGCGTCATCGGCACGTCTTCGGCCGGCGCCATCGCGGACGCGGGTGCACTCATATGGCGAACCTCCGAGAAAGAGAGCTGCCCGCGACGAGGAGACGGGCGGGCGGCGAATAGGCGCGCGCGGTGGCGCACCCGATTGGTTGATTGATGCAACTATAAGTCGTGATGGTTGCAACCAACAACTATCGGAGGTTATTCCGGGTGTGTTCCGGGACTCACCCGGACGCAGCGGGGAGCGCAGCGGTGCTCAGTCGAGCCGACGCTCGGCGTAGGCCTTGAGGTCGGCGACCTGCGCGGGATCGAGCGACGGCCGAACCCGCTTGCGGGCCTCCTCGACGTCGGCCACGGTCACCGCGGCGGCGTCGATGTCCCGGCGCATCGCCGACAGGGCGGCCTCGCGCAGCAGGGCCGAACAGTCGGCCGCCGAGTAGCCCTCGAGGTCGCCGGCCAACTCATCGAGGTCGACTCCGTCGAGTGGGACGTCGCGCCCGGTGGCGCGCAGGATGTCGCCGCGGGCGTCGGCGTCCGGCGGCGGCACGAAGACGAGCCGTTCCAGTCGCCCGGGCCGCAGCAGCGCCGGGTCGATGAGGTCGGGTCGGTTCGTCGCACCGAGCACCACGACGTCCTGGAGCGGTTCGACGCCGTCCAGTTCGGTCAGCAGCGCGGCGACCACCCGGTCGCCGACACCGGAGTCGGTGGACTGACCGCGGCGCGGTGCCAGCGCGTCGACCTCGTCGAGGAAGATCAGCGAGGGCGCCGACTCGCGGGCACGGGCGAACAGATCCCGCACCGCCTTCTCCGACGACCCGACCCACTTGTCCATCAGCTCGGCGCCCTTGACCGTGTGCACCGACAGCTGACCCGACGCCGCGAGCGCGCGGACGACGAAGGTCTTGCCGCAGCCCGGCGGGCCGAACAGCAGCACCCCACGCGGCGGGTCGACGCCGAGCCGGGCGAAGGTGTCGGGGTGTTGCAGCGGCCACAGGACCGCTTCGGTCAGAGCCTGTTTCGTCTCGACCATGTCGCCGACGTCGGCGAGGGTGATCGAGCCAAGCGCGACTTCGGGGGAATCCGAGCGGGACACCGGCCGGATGACGTCGAGGGCGCCGACGAGATCCTCGGTGCGCAGCGACGGCGCGGACTTCTCGGCACTCGCACGCGTCGCGGCGCGCAGTGCGGCCTCGCGGGCCAGCGCGGCGAGATCCCCGGCGACGAAACCGGGGGTGCGCGAGGCGACCGACGTGAGGTCGAGGTCGCCGTCGGTCGGGACGTTCGACAGGATCGCCGAGAGCAACCGCGCCCGGGTCGCGGCGTCGGGGAGGCCGATGACCAGTTCCCGGTCGCAGAGCGACGGGTCGCGCAACCGGGCGTCGAGGCGTACCGGTTCGGCGGTGGTCGCGATGAGTGCGATGCGGCCGTCGACGATGCCGGAACGCAGTTCGTCGAGGATCAGTGCGGCGACGGGTTCGGGTTCGGCGGGTAACAGCGCGTCGACGTCGGTGATCAGCAGGACCCCGGCGGCCGCCCGGGTGCGGGCCACCGCGTCGGCGACCGTCCGCAGGCGGGTGTTGGCCTCCGTCGCGCCGACCGTCGGGCCGTCGATGGTCACCAGCGTGCGCGACGCGCACACCGAACGGACGAAGGTCGCCTTGCCGCCGCCGGCCGGGCCGGTGACCAGGACGCCGAGACGCGGTGTCGCACCGAGGGTGCGCAGCACCTCCGGCTCGTCGAGGGTGATGGTGAGCCACTCGGTGAGCTTGGTGATCTGGGAGTCGACGCCGACCAGCTCCGACACCGGCCGGACCGGGATCTCGGGCTCCCGGGCGGGCTCGCGGACCGGGCTGGGCGCGGCGGCCGGCCGCGGGCGGGAGTCGGACTCCGACACCATGCCGAGGGCGCCGGGGATCCGGGGTGAACCGGGACCGGTCCGATCGCCCAGCGGTGCCACCTCGCCCGCGGTGGTCGACCACAGCACGGCGGTGTTGGTCTGCACGCTGACCGGCGCCGACACCCGGCCACCCGCCGGCGGGCCGGGCTCGGTTGCCGTGACGGTGAGCAACTCGGTGGTCCAGGTGATCCCGACCGACCTGGCCAGCGCACGCGTGGCCTCGGTGGCGGCGAGCTCGGGACCGAGGTCGCGGGGGAGGAGCGACACGGCGTCACCGACGGACAGGACCTTGCCTAGCAGTGCGCGCCGCAGCGTCGATTCGGTGATCGACTGGGTGGCCAGCGCCGAACCGCTCACCACCACCCGGCTCGCGCCCTGCACCTCGACCGGCGCGAGGACGACCGCCGAGTTCTCCCGGACACCGGCGTTGGAGAACGCGATCTCGTCGAGGAGAGCGACACCCGTAGGCGCTGAGGCTTCGGTCGCGGCCACCACGGCCGCCGTGACCCGTGCGCCGGTGATGGACACCGCGTCCCATTCACGCAGCGACAATGCGGTCAGCACCTCGGGATGCACCCGAATGATGCCGCGTCGCGCCTCGGCCGCTGATGGGTTGTGACGCGCGGTCAGCGTGAGGGAGGCGGGCGTGGTCATTCGGGCTCGCTTTCGGTCGTCTCGCCGGTCGTGCGTGCCGCGGGGACGCCTTGGCCGGTGGGGCGGTTCAGGCCCAGGCGTCCCAGCGAGTTGATGACAGGCCTGCGACGACGGCCACCAGGTGACGTGGCCCGCAGCGCCCGGCGCTGTGCACGACGCTCGGCCGGTTTGTCGTCCCAGTGCTCGGGCCGGGAGGCGACCCAGCGGCGCGCGCGCCACGCGTACGGGATGTGCAGGACGTATCCGGCGATGGCGATCATCATCAGCACGTACGGGAAGGTCACCAACAGTGCCGCGGCCGCGGCGACCAGCACCAGCAGGCCGGTCACCGCGCGAGCCGGGATCGATGCGGTCTTCAGCGAGGACGTCGGGACGCGACTTACGGCCAGGAAGGCGACGAAGATCAGCCACCCGCCGACGGCCGGCAGCGACGTCCACCACCCGTCGCCGAACTGTTGTTCCAGCCCGATGGGCAGGAGCGCGCAGATCGCCGCGGCGGGCGCGGGGACACCGACGAAGAAATCCTTGGTGTACGCGGGTGCCTCGTCGTCGTCGAGCAGGGTGTTGAACCTCGCGAGGCGCAGGACGATGGCGCAGCAGTAGATCAGCGCGAGCACCCAGCCGAGGTCATGCCCGTCGATGAAATAGAAGTAGATGATCATCGCCGGGACCACACCGAAGTTGATCGCGTCGGCCAGCGAGTCGATCTCGGCGCCGATCCGGCTCGTGGCTCCCATCAGGCGTGCGACCCGACCGTCGATGCCGTCGAGGAACGCGGCCGCGACCAGGAGAGCCATCGCGGTGTCGACGTCGCCGTTGATCGCTGACCGCATGGCCGTCAGGCCCGCGCAGATCGCGAGGATCGTCAGCGACGACGGGATGACGATGCGGCTGGCCTGTGCCTGGCGCCGCAGACGCCGGCGCTCCGGCTCCCGCGGAACCGGATGTGTCTGTGCGTGCCGGCTGGCCGAGCGCGCGGTCGGGTTGCGCGCGGTGCGCGAGCCGGGGCGTCGCCGGCCGGGGTTCGTGCCGGGTGAGGTCATGTCGGTCGGGTTCACCGGGCCGGAGTTCACTGATCCAGGTACGCGAACGGGGTCTCGCCGCCGACCGCGCGCTGGCCGACCGAGACGCGGGGCCGGGTGCCGGCCGGGAAGTAGACGTCGACGCGCGATCCGAATCGGATGAGCCCGTAGGTCTCGCCGATCGTCAGCGAGTCCCCGACCGACGGCTCGCACACGATCCGACGGGCGACGAGACCGGCGATCTGCACGACCGCCAGCTCAGGGCCGGGCGTGCCGCCTGCGGCGGTGGTGCGGATGGTCATCGTGGTGCGCTCGTTGTCGCGGCTGGCCTCGGGGAGGTCGGCGGAGACGAACGCGCCGGGCGTGTGGGTCACAGTGGTCACCGTGCCCGCGATCGGCACGCGCTGCACGTGGACGTCGAAGATCGACAGGAAGGTCGAGACCCGGGGCAGCGGCTGTGTGCCCAGGCCGGACTCGGCGGGCGGGACAGCCTCGTCGACCAGGGCGATGGTCCCGTCCGCGGGGGCGACCACCACGCCGGGTTCGGTCGGGGTGACCCGCTTCGGATGCCGGAAGAAGGCTGCGCACGCGGCGGCGGTCAGCGTGGCCGGTCGGGCGATCCAGCGGTGTCGACGCCCGAGGAGCGCGACGGCTGCAGGCGCGGCGACGAACGGCACACCCGCCGGATGGATCGGAGGGATGGTCTCTCGGGCCAGATCGAGAAAATGGGCGACACGGCCGGTGTCACCGGAGCCGTCCGGACGCGGACGTCGGGCCACGATCAACCTCCTCTGGCCTGTGTCCAGGCCGGATAAATGGTGCGCACCGCATCGCCGGGTGCATCGGCGTCCACTCTAGAGCGCCGCGCCCGGAGACCTCGTCGTCAGCGCAGGACCAGCACGTCCACCAGGGTGCCCGCCTCGACCGCCTCGACGTCGGCGGGGACGTCGATGAGCGCGTCGGCCTCGGCGAGGTAGCGCAGGTGATGGGACGCCGGCGGGCCGATCGGGTCCACCCCGACCACCCCGTCGCGAGGCCCGGCGTCGAGCACGCCCCGCAGGAACTGTCGTTTGCCGCGGGGTGAGCGGATGTCGGCACCGAGACGAGCTCGGATTCGTTCCCGGTCGGCGGGCAGTGCCATCGCGGCCCGCAGCGCGGGCCGGATGAAGACCTCGAAGGACACGAGTGCACTGACGGGATTTCCCGGCAGCGTGATGATCGGCACGCGCCGGCCGCGGGAGGAGGGGAAGTGGCCGCACCCCTGGGGCATGCCCGGCTGCATCGCAACCTTCACGAACTCGACGGTCCCGGTCGCCGACAGTGCGTCCTTGACCACCTCGAAGGCGCCGGCGCTGACACCGCCCGAGGTGATGATCAGATCGGCGTCGTCGGCGACCTCGTCGAGCCGCGCGGCGAAGTCCGCGGTGTTGTCGGGCACGAAGTGCAGGTGACGGCCGGCCGCGCCGGCCTCGATGACCGCGGCGGTCAGCATCGCGCCGTTCGACTCGTAGATCTGCCCGTGGCGCAACGGTTTTCCGGGTTCGACGAGTTCAGAACCGGTGGACAGCACGACGACCCGCAGCCGCCGGGCGACGGTGATCTCGGCGAGGCCCAGTGCGGCGAGCAGGCCGATCTGCGGTGCGCCGATCACCGTGCCGGCCGGCAGCGCCCGGGTGCCGGCCTCGATGTCGGAGCCGCCGCGCCGGATGTGCCTGCCGCGCTCGGGTGCTGCGGTGAACGTGACGGTCGGCGCCGCGGCCACCGGGCCCACCACGGCGTCGGTCAGTTCGACCGGGACGACCGCGTCGGCGCCCGCGGGCATCGGGGCGCCGGTCATGATGCGGTGCGCGGTGCCCGGCTCGAGAGTGAGGTCGTCGGTACGGCCGGCGGGGATGTCCGCGGCGACCGGCAGGGTGACCGGCTCGTCGGCGCTCGCGTCCGCGAGATCGTCTGCGCGGACCGCGAATCCGTCCATCGCGGAGTTGTCGAAGCCGGGCAGCGACAGCGGGGCGTCCACGTCGGTGAACGTGGCGAAGCCGAGCGATTCCGGCACGGCGACCTCCGACGGTTCGGCGGGGCCGAACAACGCCGCGACGATGCGCTGATGCTCTACGACGGTACGCATCCGCTCAGCATGCCAGGTGTCGACGGAGACCATGGCGTCGTCCCGGCAGGTGACCGGGCCGTCCTGCGACGCCGCTGGGCGAGGACTACATTCGTGCGCATGGCGCTGGGTCTGCTGTTCGACATCGACGGGGTGATGGTCACCTCGTGGCAGGCGCTGCCCGGCGCGGTCGAGGCGATCGCCGATCTCGCCGACCAGGGCATCCCGCGGATGTTCTTGACCAACACGACGTCCCGCTCGCGTGGCGAGATCGCCGAGGCGCTCAACGAATGCGGTTTCGAGGTGAAGCCGGACGAGATCCTGTCGGCCGCCAAGCTGACCGCCGAACACGTCGCCGCCACCTATCCGGGCAAGCGCGTGTGGGTGCTCAACCAGGGCCCGATCGCCGAGGACATGACCGGCGTGGAGTTGACCGACGACCCGGCGTCGGCCGAGGTGGTGGTACTCGGCGGTGCCGGTTCGGTCTTCACGCACGCCACGCTGTCCAAGGTCCTGGAGATGATGCTCGACGGGATTCCGGTGATCGCGATGCACCGGTCCATGACCTGGTCGACGGCGGACGGCTTGAGCATCGACACCGGGGTGTACCTCGAGGGTCTCGAAAAGGCTTCGGGCGCAAAGATCAAGGCGATCGGCAAGCCCTCGCCGGTCGGTTTCCGGGCGGCCACCGAGGTCCTCGGTCTGGAGCCGACCCAGGTGGTGATGGTCGGCGACGACATGCACAATGACGTTCTCGGTGCCCAGGCGGCGGCGCTGATCGGCGTGCTGGTCCGCACCGGCAAGTTCCGCGAGGAGGCGCTGCATGCGCTGCAGCGTGACGAGTTCGGGCCCTACCCCGACCACATCATCGACTCGGTCGCCGATCTCCCCGAGCTCATCGGCAAGCTCGGCGGAACCTGATCGCCGAGCTCATCGGCAAGCTCAGCGGGACCTGAGCGTCCACAACTCTGCTCCCTGAGGTGCGAGCGAAGCGAGCCACGAACGGGCTCGCAAGCTGCCTCACCAGGCCCTTCGTGGCTCGTCGCTTGCGCTCCTCGCACCTCAGGGAGCAGAGGGGCGAGCGTCTCTCCGCTCCCTGAGGAGCGAGCTTGCGAGCGTCTCCCCGCTCCCTGAGGAGCGAGCTTGCGAGCGTCTCCCCGCTCCCTGAGGAGCGAGCTTGCGAGCGTCTCGAAGGGTCAGTTGGACTCGGCGGCGCGCTTGATCTTGCCCAGCGTCTCGGCCATCCCGAGCTTGAGCTCCTCTTCGAACGACTCGGCGCCGCCGAAGAGCTTGTCGACGAGTACCGACGACACCTTGGTGGTCGACCCGTTGACCTCGCGCCGCTCGGTGACCGTGACCCCGGCGTCCTTCGGGGTGATGGTGTAGCTCCAGATGGTGTGGTTCTCCGCGACCCGGAAGCCGAGTTCCTGGTTCGGGGTGAACCGGACGACCTTGGAGGTGGTCGGCCACACCAGCGGGCCCCGGCGGTTGATGTTGATGGTCTTGGTCCCCAACCCGACGGTGCCGCCGCGGATGATCATCTTCTTGCACTGGGGGCTCCACTCGCCCATGCGCTTCAGATCGGAGATCACCGACCACACCTGTTCGGGCGTGGCGTCGATGTCGATGGATTCCTCGATGAGTGCTGCGGTCATGGTCGCTCACCCTATGTGCTTGTTGGCCGAGGGTCAATAAGCATGTTCGGGTGCCCGAGTCAACCCCGGAAAACGCGTGGACCAGCGATGTCGCGCCGAACTCAGACCAGCAGGGTGATCCCGATGACGGCACCGATGGCCAGGAAGACGGCGGCGGTGATCCACCCGGCGGGGTGTTCGTCGGCGGCCCGGCGGCCGGTGGTCACGGCGTCGTCGGGGGTCTCGTCACTG
This sequence comes from Gordonia sp. SMJS1, assembly GCF_029866425.1. Taxonomy (NCBI): domain Bacteria; kingdom Bacillati; phylum Actinomycetota; class Actinomycetes; order Mycobacteriales; family Gordoniaceae; genus Gordonia; species Gordonia sp. SMJS1. The sequence goes on from NZ_CP123381.1 coordinate 672,567, forward strand.
CGCGGCGCGCCGTCGAAGAGCAGCGTGCCGAGCTTCCCGGGTGTGAGCCAGTCGATCAGCACGAACGACCACATCATCACCGCGATCGCCAAGACCGTGTACGCGACGGTGTAGAGCAGCGCGCGCCACAGTTCCAGGAGTTCGGTGTCGATGACCGAACAGACCAGCACGATCGCGAGGCCGATGACCATCGATGTGGTCAGCAGCACCGCGTTGCGGTTGTGCTCGATCCACACCAGCTGCCGCAGCCGGCCCGGTGTCACCAGGTCGAGGGCGGCGAAGCCGAGGACGAGCACGGCGATCCCCACCAGGCTGAACGATGCCCCCGCGGCCAGGTTGTCCCGCAGCAGTTCCATCCGGCTCCCTCTCGCCTCGCATCGACATCAGCGGGCTGCCGCCCGACTGCAACACCTCGAGCGGGCTGCCGCCCGAAAGGACTTCAGCGAAGGCCTGCGCGCGAGAACGCGCAGGGCCTTCGCTGAAGGACAGTAGCCGGTATCAGCCGACGCTGAGCATGTCGTAGGTGTCGATGTTCTCCGCCAGGCGGGTCACATGGTCCGACGCGTCGCCCAGGGTGTGGCTGATCGCCGTCAGACGGCTCACGTAATGGGCGATCGGGTACTCGGCGGTCATACCGATACCGCCGTGCATCTGGATCGCTTCCTGACCGATCAGGCGCGCCGAGCGGCAGATCTGCAGCTTGGCCCGCGACGCGATGATGGGATCGGCGATCCCATCCGCCAGCGCCGACGTCGCGTAGAGGCTCAGGCTGCGAGCGAGTTCGAGCTGGACGTACATGTCGGCGGCACGGTGGGTCAGTGCCTGGAAGGCCGACAGCGTGACGCCGAACTGCTTGCGCGACTTGAGGTATTCGACGGTCAGGTCCAGGCTCCGCTCCATCGCGCCGACGGCCTCGGCGCACAGTGCGGTCTGGATGCCGACCTCGGCGTCGGCGATGGTCTGCGACGCGTCGCCGGTGCCCAGTCGCGTCGCCTTGACGTCGCTGAACTCGATCTGCGCGCCGCGACGGCGGTCGTGCGTCCGGTACGGCGTCCGGGTGATGCCCTGGGCATCGGCGTCGACGAGGTAGAGGCCGACGCCGTTGTCGTCGCGCGCCGACACGATCAGCTTCGCAGCGCAATCGCCATGTCCGACAAGGCTCTTGGTGCCTTTGAGGACGCCGTCGGCCGACGCGGTGGTCTCCACCCGCGCCTCCGGCCAGCGGTCGCCCGGCTCGGTGTGGGCGAAGGCCATCAGCAGTTCGCCCGACGCCAGCGCGGTCCGCAGCTCGGCGCGGGTCGCGTCGTCGGCGAGGCCGAGGAGCGAGCCGGGGACGAGGACCGAGTCGAGGTAGGGCTCAGGTGCCAGTGCGCGGCCGAGTTCGGTCATGACACTGGTGAATTCGACGGGGCCGGCGTCCATGCCGCCCTCGTCCTCCGGGAAGGTGAGGCCGAGGATGCCGATCTCGGCCAGCGACTTCCACACCTTCTCGCTCCAGCCGAGATCGGTGTCGGTGACCTTGCGCAGCGTCTCGACGTCGTAGGTCTTGGTGAGGACCTCGCGAACGGTGTCGCGCAGCATCCCCTGCTCTTCGGAAAGCTCGAAATCCATGGTGTTCCTTAGTGAAAGGTCGAAAGGTGCGGGGTCGGCGCTCAGAGGCCGAGGACAGCCTTGTCGATGATCTGGCGCTGGACCTCCGACGACCCGCCGTAGATCGTGACCTTGCGGTAGTTGAGGTAGGTCGGGGCGGCGAGCTGGGCCCATTCGGGGGCGCTCACCTCGGCGCTGCCATTCGGAGCCGAGGCGTCGAGCTGGGCGACCGGGAGCGAGTCGGGGCCCGCGATGTCGGCGAGGAGTTCCATGGCGGCCTGCTGCAACTGGCTGCCGGTCAGCTTGAGCAGCGACGATGCCGGGTTCGGCTTGCCGTCGGCCGACGAGGCGGCGACGCGCAGCTGGGTGAGCTCGAGGGCGAGCAGTTCGTTCTCGACCTCGGCCAGGCGGGCGGCGAACAGCGGATCGTCGAGGAGGGTGCCCTTGGCGGTCCGGGTCTGCTTGGCGAGTTCCTTGGCGCGGGCGAGCTTGGCCTTGGTGTAACCGACGCGGGCGATGCCGTTGCGCTCGTTGCCGAGCAGGAACTTCGCCTGGGTCCAGCCGCTGTTCTCCTCGCCGACCATGTTCTCGGCGGGCACGCGGACGTCGTTGAAGAAGACCTCGTTGACCTCGTAGCTGCCGTCGATGAGCTGGATCGGGCGGATCTCGACGCCCGGCGTGTCCATCGGGAACAGGAACATGCTGATGCCGGCCTGCTTCTTGACATCGGGGTTGGTACGCGCGAGGCAGAAGATCCAGTCGGCGAACTGTCCGAGTGTGGTCCAGGTCTTCTGTCCGTTGATCACGTAGTCGTCGCCGTCGCGGACCGCGCGGGTCTTCAGCGAGGCGAGGTCGGAGCCGGCCTCTGGCTCGGAGAAGCCCTGGCACCACCAGATGTCGAGGTTGGCGGTCTTGGCCAGGAAGCGTTCCTTCATCTCGTCGGAACCGAACTGGGCGATGACCGGGCCGATCATGCCGACGTTGAACGGCAGCATGTCGGGGACGAACGCGAGGCTCATCTCCTCGCGGTAGATGTGATGCTGGATCGGGGTCCAGTCCTTGCCGCCGTGCTCCACCGGCCAGCTGGGGGTGGCCACACCGTGCTCGTTGAGGATGCGCGTCGTGGTGACGAGGTCCTCGGGGTACTGGAGCTTGCCCTCTTCGCACCGCTTGCGGACGTCTTCGGGGACCTTGGCGAAGATGCTGCGCAACTCCTCGCGGAAGGCCTCTTCTTCAGGACTGAATTTCAGCTGCATGGGTTCTTCTCTACTCCTGTCGAGGGTGTCCGTACCCCGGGCGGTGTGGTCGAACTGGGGACCTCTGCCGTGTGCACCCAAGCTGGGGAAACCCAACCGAGCCACGAATGACTAAGCGCTTGCTTAGTGATAGGTTGCACTATGCCGCGCGGGCTGGATGCTGTCAATCACGGGCTCGTCGCGATGACCAGTCCGACCGTTCCGAGAAGGTGACCGTGGGCCCGTCTGCCGATCCGACGCCCGAAGTCCGGCCCGTGGCCGCCCGGGCCCGGCTCCTGCGCGCCGCCGTCGAGGCGTTCGCCGCCAAGGGGTTCAACGGGACGACCACGAGAGACATCGCCAACGGCGCGCAGATGAGTTCGGCGGCGGTCTACGTGCACTTCCGCTCCAAGGAGGAGCTGCTGTTCGAGATCTCCGACGCCGGGCATCGCGCGATTCTCGCGGCGATCGACGACGCCGACGATCCGTCGGCGTCCCCCGGCGACCGGCTGCGGGCGATCTTCCACGCCTTCACCGAGCACCACGCGCGCGAGCACGTGGGGGGTCGGGTGGTGAACTACGAACTCAACGCCCTCGCGCCCGACCATCTGGACACGGTGATGGCCATGCGTCGCGAGATCACCAGACGGGTGCGCGAGATCATCGAAGCCGGGATCGCATGCGGGGACTTCGATGTCGCTGACTCGCTCGCCACCACCAACGCGATGCTGTCCATGGGGATCGATGTCGCGCGCTGGTATCGCGACGGGGGGTCACTCTCGCCCGAGGAGATGGGGGGCTTCTACGCGGAGCTGGCCACGCGGATGGTGGGATGGCGACCGCCCGTCGGCGGGTGACTCAGCCCCTGCATGCCGGTTCCGGTTGCGACGGAGAGACTTCGACTGCGTTCCGGGCTGCGGATGCTGCCCGGCGGCGCACTGTCACCGCGAATACCGCCGCAATCATCACCATCGCGAGAACGTAACCGACGTAGCCGATGATGGTGTCGCGCAAACCGATGTGCGAGACGACGATCCCGGCGATCACGGCCGGGACGCTGAATGCGAGGTAGCTCGCCACGAACACCGACGAGAAGACCTGACCGCGCATCGCGGGAGGTGTCGCGGCGGTGATGTTGTCCATCGCGGAGAGGAAGGTGGCGGCCCAGCCCGAGCCGGCCACGATCGAACCGACGATGTAGAAGGGCAGGGATTCGATGAGGACCCCGGCCAGTGAGATCACCACGCCGGCGGCGAGTGCGGGAAATCCGTACGCAGCCTTGATCGTCGACGAGCGATCGGTGATGAACAGGGACGTGACGGCCGCGCAGGCGAAGAAGACGAACAGGATCGCGCCCGCCGCGCCGTGGTTGCCCACACCGAACACACGGGAGACCACCGACGACCCGAGCGAGAGATACAGGCCGCCGAGCGACCAGGTGGCGACGAGCGCGGGAACTGACGCCAGGAACACCGTGCGGACCTCGCGAGGCACGCGCACCTGCGGCGCGAGCGTGCCGGCCAGGTGCCGTCGAGAATCGAAGCCGATTCGCTCGCGGGTCTCCGGGACGACGAGAAGTGCGATCAGCAGTGCGGCGAACAGGCCGAGGATGATCTCGTAGATCAGCACGCGGGGTGCGGGTGCGTACTCGACGAGCACCCCGGCCACGGCGACGCCGCTCGCCAGGCCGACCGCCGGGGCTGCGCCGACGATCGTCGATCCGGCACGGGCCGAGGGCTGCAGATCGACCGTCGTCGCGGTCAAGGTGCCCATCGCCGCGCCGGTGGCCAGGCCTTGCAGGGCGCGCGCGGCGAGTAGGGTGCCGACGTCCTCGGCTACGACGAACAGCACCATGCTCGCGATGAGCAGGACGAGCGCGACGGCGAGGACAGGCCGCCGGCCGACATGATCGGACAGAGACCCGACCGTCAGGAGGCTCACCAGCATGGTCACCACGTACACCGCGAACACGAGCGTCAGTGTGAGCGCGGAGAATCCCCACAGTTCCTGATACACGGGGTACAGCGGCGACGGTGCCGCGGACGCGAACAGGACCATCATGTACGTCGCCGCGATCAGCCAGAACGCGCGATGTGGGTGCAGTGGCGCCACGAGGTCTCCTTAAAGCAAACAGGTTTGCATTCAGAAACTAGCCCGGACTGCGTTCCAAAAGCAATCAGCTTTGCAATAATGGCTTCCATGACGACGGCCCGCACCCCCGACAGCCCGATTTCTGGTGCTCCCGCCTCGCCGACCCGTCGTCCAGGTGGTCGTAGCGCGCGCGTGCAATCGGCGGTCTACACGGCAGTCGGTCAGCTCGTCGGGGCCGGACGCCGCGAGACGATGACGATCCCCGAGGTCGCCGAACTCGCCGGGGTGAATCCGACCAGCATCTATCGACGCTGGGGAACGATCGACGCGCTTCTCGGGGAGGTCGCCGTTGCGGCGTTGACGCAGGGCGAACCCCTGCCCGACACCGGCACTCTCGCCGAGGACCTGTCCGAGTGGGCGCAGATCATCGCCGCCGACATCGCACGCCCGAAGCGCCGCGCCTACCTTCGGGCCATGGTCGCCGCGCGCGAGGACATCGTCGAGGTCTGCCCCTGCTGGGAGATCCGGCGTGGGCACGCCGAACAGATGATCGCGCGGGCGCGGGACCGCGGCGAACCCACGCCGTCGGTCCGACAGGTGCTCGACCACGTGATCGCCCCGCTGTATCACCATGCGGTCTTCGGACTCGAGCTCGACGCCGATCATGCCGCCGGCCTGGTCGATGACGTCTTGTCGATGATCGGAGCTGCGCCGAGAAGGTAGGCCGAGACGATAGGGTCCCGGGAATGAAACACGTTCACGCGTTCACCGACGACGCACTCGGCGAGCACGACGCGGTCGGCGTCGCCCAGGCCATCGCATCCGGAGAGATCTCCGCTTCCGAGGCGGTCGAGGCCGCGATCGCGCGGATCGATGCCGTCAACCCGCACCTCAACGCCATCGCCTTCGACGATCGCGAGCGTGCGCGCAAACGCGCGGTCGACAACGACTTCCCGCTGGGATCGTTCATCGGGGTGCCGTCGATCATCAAGAACAACACCGACCTCGCGGGGCTGCCGACCTGTCACGGTTCGGCTGCGGTGCCCCAACGACCGGCGAAGGCCAACGAGGCGTTCACCAATCAGTTCCTGGCGAGCGGCGTCAATGTGGTCGGCGCGTCGACGATGCCGGCCTTCGGGCTGACCTCGACGACGGAGTTCGTCGACCGCGAGCCGACCCGCAACCCGTGGGACACCGACTACTCGTCGGGCGGCTCGTCCGGTGGTTCCGCGGCGCTCGTCGCGGCCGGTGCACTGCCGATCGCCCACGCCAACGACGGTGGCGGATCGATTCGCATCCCCGCCGCCATCTGTGGGCTGGTCGGACTGAAGCCGAGTCGCGGGCGCGTCGAGGCGTCGAAAGAGACACGGGACGCGCCGATTGACCTCGTGTCGAACGGGATCGTCAGCCGATCGGTGCGCGACACCGCCCGATTCCTCGCCGACACACAGGGTTTCCGGCCCGCGCCCGGGATGCCGCCGGTCGGGCTGGTCGAGGGGCCGGGGACCAAACGGCTCAAGATCGCGCTGATCACCGAGCCGCTGACCGGCTCGCTGCTCGACCGGGACACACAACGGTGTGTCACCGAGGCCGCCGAGCTGGTCGAGTCCCTCGGACATCGCACCGAGATGGTGCCGCTGCCGGTGGACCGGGACTACGTCCGGGACTTCATCGACTACTGGTCACTGCTCGCACTGGCGCTGGACCGATTCGGAAAACGGGTGGTCGACAAGGGCTTCGACCGTTCCCAGGTGGACTCGTTCACCCGTGGGCTCTCGCGCGGCGCGCTCCGGCACTTCTACCGGCTGCCCGGGGCGGTCCGCGGGCTGCGGAGGTCCACGGCCGCGATCCGCGGACTGCACGACACCTTCGACGTGGTCCTCAACCCGACCGTCGTCCACGCGACCCCGGAGATCGGATACCTCGATCCCGCACTCGACTTCGACGAGGCGATGGGCCGGCTGACCCGGTTCATCGCCTTCACCCCGGCCAACAACACCGCGGGCACCCCGGCGATCAGTCTGCCGCTGGGACAGACGGAATCGGGCATGCCCGTGGGCATCCACTTCGCGGCCGACCTCGGCCAGGAACGCACCCTCCTCGAGTTGGCCTTCGAACTCGAGGCGGCCCGGCCGTTCGCGCGGATTCAGGACGCCTGAGATACGTAATTCGTTCCCGCGGTGACGTTTCCGTCGCGCTTATTGGATCCTATAAGCACGACGGAAACTGCGCCGCGGGAGTGTTGGTCGGCCTGGGGACGCGCGACTGACCGAGATGCCGAACTCCGATAGTCTGCCCGGCAGCACCGAATGAGTTCAGTCGACGGGGGTGGGATGAACGGTCATGGGATGGCGCAAGAGTCCGAGACGATCAGCGCCGGACATTGTGGCGTCACGGTGGGCGGAAGTTATCGAAGGTCGTCCGCCGCATCCCGCTTCGCCGGCTACGTGACTACTGTTTCCGCGGTTGCCGGAATCGTCCTCTCCGGGCTGGCGTTTGTTCAACGGGCTCCGTCGGGTCGGGTGTCTGACGGATTCTGGACCGGACCACAATGGGCCGCAACAACACTCGTGCTCGGAGTATCACTCGGGTTGTCGCTCGTGATTGGTGTCGTACTGCTCAGCTTCGTCGGTCGCGGTCCGGCAATCGGGTCGGCCCTGGTCTCGGGGGTCTGCCTCGCCTATTCGGTCCGATCCGAGGCGGTCGATACCATCGCGGCGCTGACGGGAGGCCCGGGCGGACATGACGTGGTACGAACGGTCCTGGCGGCGTGGGCGTGCCTGCTCGTCGCCGCGGTCGCGGCGACGTTTCGACGAGATCGATTGTCTCTAAGAGAGGTCGGCGCAATCGCCGTTGTCGCTCTCGTCGTGACACTGGCGATCGGTCTCATGCCGTTCGAGCGCAGTGGAGCGACGGGGGCCGACGCCATTCGGATTCCCGAAGTGCCGCCTTCGGTCACCGGGGAACCAGCCTACCGAGTGGATGATGTCGATCCCTGGTCGATCACCCCGGCCGGCCCGGGCTTCGCCGCAGTCGTCGATGACATCCTGGTCGCCTACGACGGCACGACGGGCCGACCACGGTGGAGCCTCACTCCCGATGGCGTCGGAGCGGCGAATTGCGCTGAGCGAGGGTTCGATCGCGTCACCAGTACCGGAACGGGAACCGATTCAGTGGTCGTGGTCGGTTGTGACTACGCCCGCGCAGGGCGGGTGGGGTATTTCACGACCGGGATCGATGCGATGACAGGACAGGTCCTCTGGACCAACGATTCGCCGTGGATTCTGATTTCCGACGTACCACGCGCCGGACGCGTCGATCAGCCAGTGGCTGTGATCCGTGACGGCGAGATGGCAGTTCTCGAACCTCGGAGCGGAGAGGTCAGATGGCAGCGACGTGTGTCGCCGCCGACCGGACGTGATGAACCGAACCCGCATCCGCGCTCGGTCTTCGCTGCCGGTCATCATGTGGTCTATGTGACTCCTGACAGGGGTCATGTGAAGGTCGTTGTCTTCGACGCCCTGACCGGAGCGGATCGGACCCATCGCATCGCAATCACGGCGGCGGACGAGCGGTTCGACGTCAGCGTCGGCGAGACAGGCGACTCCGAGTTCGTGGCTCACCTGTGGGACCTCGATGACGTCCCCCGGGCATTGGTGGTCTCCATAGCGAACGGCGGCCACGAGCCGGTGGACAGATGGTGGTGGGGTTCAGATGCTCGAGGGCGCCGGATGACGGGGATCCATGTGAACGCGCAGCCGTCCTGGGGTATGTACTTCGACCAGCCCGGGGCGGTAGTCATCGGACATCTGGATTCTCGCTCGTCGACCCGCGTCACGATCCCGAAAGGTACCGACTGGCCACGCGATCCGATCCCGGAGTCGCAGAGCTGGGTTCTTCTGCACGACTCCGTGGTGACGGCCCAACTGGAGAGACCTCTTGATAGCCCGAGGCGGTACGACCTGACAACGATCCACCCGGACGGTTCGATCGCGTCCGTACCGTCGCCGTGCGGGCAGACGTTGGGTGGCGTCGTACCCGTTCCGGGAGCCGTGCTGGTTACATGCTTCGGCGATCCCGGTGATCTCAGCTCACCGGTGAGTGTGGCGGCACTTCGCCCGGATAGCTGAGCGTGCCCCCAAAAATCCACCCCTGTTCCGCACACCCACCGCCTTGCAAGGCAGTGGGTTCACGGAACAGGGGTGGGTTTGCGAATGACCTAGTGCTGCACGGCCTTCTCGGCGCCGATGCCGGTGAGGGAGCGAACCTCCATCTCGGCGTTGCGTTCCGGGGTGCCGTTGTCCGACGGGCTGGTCAGCGTGCCGACGATGCCGAGGACGAAGGCCAGCGGGATCGAGATGATGCCCGGGTTGGCCAGCGGGAACCAGGCGAAGTCGGCGCCGGAGATCATGGCGGTCGACGACCCGGAGACGGCGGGGGAGAAGACGATCAGGACGATCGTGGAGATCAGGCCGCCGTACATGCTCCACAGGGCGCCGCGGGTGTTGAACCGCTTCCAGTAGAGCGAGTAGACGATCGTCGGCAGGTTCGCGGCCGCGGCGATCGCGAAGGCCAGCGCCACCAGGAAGGCGATGTTCTGGCCGTTGGCGAGGATGCCGAGGACGATGCTGACGATGCCGAGGACCACGACGGTGTATCGCGAGACGCGGACCTGGTCGTCCTCACTTGCCTTGTTGCGCTTGATCACCGAGGCGTAGATGTCGTGGGCGAACGACGCCGACGCGGTGATGGCGAGGCCGGCGACCACGGCGAGGATCGTCGCGAAGGCGACCGCCGAGATGATGCCCAGCAGGACCACGCCACCGAGTTCGAACGCGAGCAACGGTGCGGCCGAGTTCTGTCCGCCGGCGGCGTCGAGGATCTTGTCCGGTCCGACCAGGGCGGCCGCTCCGTAACCGAGAACCAGGGTGAACAGGTAGAAGGCGCCGATGAGGGCGATGGCCCAGACCACCGACTTGCGAGCCTCTTTCGCGGTCGGCACGGTGTAGAACCGCATCAGCACGTGCGGGAGGCCCGCGGTGCCGAGGACGAGCGCGATGGCGAGCGAGATGAAGTTGATCTGGCTCGTCAGGGACCCGCCATACTGGGCACCGGGAGCGAGAACGTCACGCGCGGCGACCTTTTCGCTGGTCGAGTCGGTCACCGCGTCCTGTGCCGCACCGAGGATCGACGACAGGTTCATGCCGAACTTGGCCAGCACGATGACGGTCATGATGCCGGCACCCGCGATGAGCAGGACGGCCTTGATGATCTGCACCCAGGTGGTGCCCTTCATGCCGCCGATGAGCACGTAGACGATCATCAGCGCACCGACGACGGCGATGACGATGGACTGGCCGAGGCGCCCCTCGATGTCGAGGAGCAACGCGACCAGGCCGCCGGCGCCGGCCATCTGGGCGAGCAGGTAGAACAGCGACACCGCGAGGGTGGAGATCGCCGCGGCCAGACGCACCGGGCGTTGCTTGAGGCGGAAGCTGAGGACGTCCGCCATCGTGAACTTGCCGGTGTTGCGCAGCAGTTCCGCCACGAGCAGCAGCGCGACCAGCCACGCGACGAGGAACCCGATGGAGTAGAGGAAGCCGTCGTAGCCGTAGACCGCGATGGCGCCCGCGATGCCGAGGAAGCTGGCCGCCGACAGGTAGTCGCCGGCGATGGCGACGCCGTTCTGCGGTCCGGAGAAGCCGCGACCGCCGGTGAAGAAGTCGGCGGCGGTGTTGTTGTTCTTGCTGGCCTTGATGACCACGAACATCGTGACCGCGACGAACGCGGCGAAGATGGCGATGTTGGCGGCCGGGCTGCCGACGGTCGCCGCGAGGACGGTCACGTCGGTGGTGGGTACGGCAGTGGTGTTCACAGTGCGGGCCCGCCTTCCATCTCGTTGCGGATCGCCTCGGCCTTCGGGTCGAGATTGCGATTGGCGAAGCGTACGTACATGCCGGTGATGACGAAGGTGCTGACGAACTGCAACAGACCGAGGATCAGGCCGAGGTTGATGTTGCCCCAGACCTGGGTCGCCATGAAGTCATGCGCGAAGGCGCCGAGCAGCACGTAGAGGGCGTACCAGATCAGGAAGAACGCGGTCAGCGGGAAGACGAACTTCCGCAGCGTCCGCCGCAGCTCCTGGAACTCCGGACTGGCCTGCATCTCGATGAACTCTTCGCCGGTCGGCGCGTGTGGCGCCGGTGGTGGTTGGTCGACGGTCGACACGTTTCCTCCCAGGGTGACGTGGCCACATGTGTGATGGCTCTACGGAAGTCAGCCTGAATGAGGTGCAGATCACAGACAATCGGGTGGCCTGGGTCACACGCCGAAACCCGCGGTCCGTGCGCCGGACGGTCGGTGAGATCCGACGAGCGGCGAACGGTCACCTGTCCGAACGGTCAGGTCGCCCGCTCGTCCGGGGCCCGTCCCGGGGTGCGATCGAGCCCCATCCCGACGCGTTCCGGGACGTGCATCCGGGCAAAGGTCCGTGCGAGGTCGACGGGTACCCGTCCCCGGGTTGCCTTGCTGACCAGCACCATCGTGCCGAACGCGAGTGGGACCGTCACAGCGGCCGGGTAGCCGATCATGACCGCAAGCCACCCGCCCAGCACGTCGTCGTCGACGACCCCGGCGATCGCCAGCATCGTCGCCGACCCCGACGACGCGCCGCCGACGACGAGTCCGGCGATCGCGCCGACGGCCGTGAGTCCGCGCCACCAGATCCCGAGGACCAGCAGCGGGCACAGCGTCGACGCGGCGACGGCGAACACCAACCCGACGGTCCGGGACAGTTCCAGGGACGCGGCGGCCAGCGACAAGCCGATCGGGATCAGTCCGCCGATGACCGCGGCCACCCGGAAGTCGCGCACCCGGCCGCGCAGCAGGTCGGTGGCGAGCGCCCCGGCGACCGACACCAGCAGTCCCGACGACGTGGCGAGGAAGGCGGCGATCGCCCCGGCGGCGACGAGCGCGGCCAGGATCTGACCGGCGATCCCGCCAACCGCCGCGCTCGGCAGCAACAGGACCGCGGCGTCGGCGGTGCCGGTGATCAGCAGTTCGGGGACATAGAGCCGTGCGAACACCCCCAGCAGGATGGGGAACAGGTAGAACAACGAGAGCAGTGCGATGACGGCCAGCGCGGTTCGCCGCGCCGATCGCCCGTCGGGGTTGGTGTAGAAGCGCACCAGCACGTGGGGCAGACCCATCACGCCGAGGAACATCGCGATGATGAGCGACAGCACCTGGTACAGCGGGTGACTGCCGCCGAAGCCCCCGCCGGGGGCGATCCAGTCCGCGTTCTGTGCCGGCGCGCCCGCGACGACCGGGGTGGCCGCACCGGCGTCGAGGAAGATCGTCGAGCCCGCGGAGATGACGTGGGGTCCGGTGGTGTCCACCGGCGCGTCGTCGACGACGACCCCGTCCAGCGTCCCCGTGACCCGCACGCCGGTGGTCTCGGCGACGGTGACCGAGACGTCGGTGGTCACGTCGACGGTCGTCGCGGTGGTGATGCGCGGCGGCGCGGGTTCGCCGACGGGCGTGGGGTCCTGGGCGAAGACGCCGATCAGGACGAGCGCGGGAACCGCGATCGCGGTCAGCTTGAGCCAGTACTGGAAGGCCTGCACGAAGGTGATCGACCGCATGCCGCCGCCCACCACGTTCACGATCACAATCAGTCCGACGCCGACCACGCCTGCCCACACCGGTGCGCCGAGAAGGATGTTGAGGGTGAGTCCAGCGCCCTGGAACTGCGGGATCAGGTACAGCACGCAGACGACGACCACGACGAGCATCGCGGTCTTCCGTGCCGCCGGCGAGGCGAGGCGGAACTCGGCGAAGTCGGGCACCGTGTAGGCCCCGGAACGACGCAGGGGCGCGGCGACGAACAGCAACAGGCCCAGGTAGCCGGCGGTGAACCCGACGGGGTACCAGAGTGCGTCCGCACCGTACTTCGCAATGAGGCCCGCCACGCCGAGAAACGATGCTGCCGACAGGTATTCACCGGAGACCGCGGCGGCGTTCCAGCGTGAGCCGACGCTCCGCGACGCCACCAGGAAGTCCGACGTGGTCCGTGAGAAACGCCCGCCCCACGCGCCGACCGCGATCGTGGCGATGGCAGCGGCGAACAGGCCGATCGCGGTGAGGGCGTGGACGTCGGTCGTCACGGCGGGCCCGGTTCGGGTGCGTCGGACAGATCGTCATCCACGAGGCCCATGAAGTCGCGTTCGGCCTGCTCGGCGAGGTGGACGTAGAGCCGTCCGGTCAGATACAGGAGTGGGAAGGCGAGTACTCCCAGCATCAGCCAGATGAGTCGAATCCCGAAGACGCCGGCGTCGGCGATGCCCGGAAACACCCAGGCGGCAACGGGTATGGCGGCGGCAACGGCGAGCAGGGCGCCCCCGAGCCGCAGGCCGAGACCGAGTTGGGCGCGCATGAGGCCGCGGACGAGCGCGTCGCCGACCTCGGTCTGTTCCTGGACCTCGACGCGGGTGCGGACCATTCGCGCCCCGCGGCGGGAGGCGAGCACCACCCGTTCGCGCTGGGGCGGGTGCTCAGCCATCGTCCCGTGCGGTGGGGGAACGATACTGACGCAGCGGGTCCCGGATGAGGCGGTCCTTGAGTTCGCGGACCTGTCGGCGGCTCACGGGCAGCTCGACGGCCTCGGATGCGCCGTTCGCGCGGACACACACCACCGTGCCGCCGCCGACCGTCCGCAATCCGGTGACCATCGGCAGCGCGACGAGGTAGGACCGGTGCACCCGAGCGAATCCGGTGTCCTGCCAGCGGGATTCGAGCGTCGACAACGGGATGCGGACGAGATGTGCGCCCGAGTCGGCGTGCAGTCGGGCGTAGTCGCCGACGGCCTCGACCCAGGAGATCGAATCGCGCCGGACGAGCGAGGTCACGCCGCTCATCTCCACCGGGATGACCTCGTCCGGCGCGGCGCGGCGCTCCGGACGAACGGTCGGTTGCGCGGGCTCGGGTGCACGCTCCCGACTGTCGAGGCTCGCGCGGACCCGGTCGACCGCCTGGGTGAGACGTTGTTCGCGTAGGGGTTTGAGCAGGTAGTCGACGGCTCCGACCTCGAAGGCGTCGACGGCCCGGTCGTCGTGGGCCGTGACGAACACGATCGCCGGGGGCGAGGCGTATTTCGCGAGGACGCCGGCGAGTTCGAGTCCCGACAGGCCGGGCATGTTGATGTCGAGGAAGATCGCGTCGATGCGGTGCTCGTTGAGTTCGCGGAGGGCGCCGGTGGCGTCGGACGCGGAGCGGACCTCGGCGACGTCGTCCTGCCGGTTCAACAGGTAGCCGAGCTCGTCGAGAGCTGGTGGTTCGTCGTCGACCGCGAGTACGACCAGTGCGGTCATGGAACACCTCCCGCCTCGACGACAGCCCGCAGTTTACCGCCTGGGAGTTCGGGCACCGCCGGAACTCGGGCGTTGCGTTTCACGCCCGGATGCCCGCGCGGAACTTCGGGACACGCATCCCCACCTTGGTGCCGGCGCCGACCGCCGTCTCGACGACGAGTCCGTAGTCGTTGCCGAACGCGGCGCGGAGCCGGTGGTCGACGTTGGTCAGGCCAACGTGGGCACCCTCGCTGTGGTCGAGGGCGTCGAGAGCGCCGCTGCGCAGGAGCTCCGGTTCCATGCCCACGCCGTCGTCCTCGACCGTGATGACACAGTCGGTGCCCTCGTCGGCCGCGACGATGGTGATGGTCCCGCCGCCCTTCGACGCCAGGCCGTGCCGGACGGCGTTCTCGACGAGCGGCTGCAACGCGAGGAACGGCACGACGACGTTCAGGACCTCCGGTGCGACATGCAGTTTGACGTCCAGGGCATTGCCGAAACGGGCTCGTTCGAGGGTGAGATAGCGGTCGATGTTCCGTAGCTCGTCGGCCAGCACGGTGTATTCGCCGGCGGCCCGGAAGGAGTACCGGGTGAAGTCGGCGAAGTCGAGGACGAGATCGCGCGCCCGGTCGGGGTCGGTCCGCACGAACGAGGCGATGGTGTTGAGCGCGTTGTAGATGAAGTGCGGACTGATCTGCGCGCGCAGGGCGAGGACCTCGGCGCGGTTGAGCCGTGCGCGAGAGGCGTCGAGGTCGGCGAGTTCGATCTGGCTCGACGCGTACCGCGCGACTTCGGCGATGGCGCCGAGCATCCCGGGTCCGGGGCGTCGCGTGGTGGCGACCACGAGGACCCCGACCCCGACGTCGTCGGCGAGGAGCGGCTGGGCCACCAGCGCGCGCACAGGCGACTCGGCGCCGCTGGGGTCGGTGAGCAGCACGCGCCGGAGGTCACCCAGCGCGGACGACGCCGCACGGTCGGCGTGGCCGAGCATCTCGGCGTCCCAGATGGCCTCGCCGTCCGGCTCGTGGGCCAGGCGGCTCGGTTCGCCGTCGTACAGTGCGACCGCTTCGGCGCCGGTCAGGGTGTGCAGGTGCGGCAGTGCTTCGCGAGCCGACTCCGCCGACAGTCCGGTGCGCAGTGAGCGGGCGGCGAGCGAAGCGGTGTGCAGGGCCAGATGAACTGCCCGCTCGGCCGGGGTCCGCACGACGCGACGGGTGCGGATCAGCGCGACTGCGCCGACGCACGCGAGCACGCCGAGGAGAACGAGAGCGATGGTCACGCCGCTAGACATCGATGCCCCGATCGGCGTCCGTGGTGTGCGGCAACGACGACACGGCGAGGTCGATGAGGGTGTGCCGGTCGGCGTGCCACTTGTCGGGCGGCAGATGGCCGTGGGTGTCGAGGTCGGTGAGGCCGTGGGCCGCCGCGAAGAGCAGCGCTGCGTGGTGTCGCGCGGCATCGGCACCGACGATGCGACTCACGAGGGACACCAGGCCGTCCTGAGCGCGTGCCGCTGCGGGGATCGCCGGCGCGCCTGCCGGGGTTGCGAACATGAGCCGGTACAGGTGTGGCCGGTGCACGCCGAGGTCGGACAGCGCGTGCAGGGCCGATCGGACGGCATCCTCGGGCGACGGTTTCGGGTCGGCGGCGATGGCGTCGAGACCGTCCGCGACGACCGCCCATGCGTCGGTGGCGAGGGCCGCCAGCAACTCCTCTTTCCCGATGAAGTGGCGGTAGGCGGCCGAGCGGGAAACCCCGGCGCCACTGCCGACTTCGCGTAGGGTCACCGCCTCCGGCCCGCCGTGGTCGAGAAGTGCCGACGCCGCGGCCAGTAGTGCCTGCCTGGTGTGTGCCGCGCTCTCCGCTCTCGTGGTCATCACCCGACCCTACAGTTGACATCGTCAACCGAATGGCGTCTTCTTGTGTTGACAACGTCAACTCAAACGGCGGGAGCCGCTATGACTCGACCACTCACCCCGAATCCGGACTGGACGCTGGTCATGACGGGAGCCACCCGCGGGCTCGGTCTGGTCGCCGCCCGGTCCATCGTGTCGACGGACCGGTCATGTCATCTCGTGGTACTCGCTCGCGGCGGCGGACCCGCGGGATTCGTCGACGGCTTCGGCGAGGGCGCCGGGCGCGTCATCGCCGTCGACACCGATCTCGCCGACACCGCCGGGACGATGAGGGCGGCGGCGGAGATCCGGCAGATGCTCGACGACGCGACGTTGCCGCCGCTGCGCGGGCTGGCGGGCAACGCGGGCATCCAGTACCTCGACGACGAGCACGTCACCGCCGACGGACTGGAGGCGACCTTCGCGGTCAACGTACTCGCGAACCACCTGCTGATCGGTGAGCTCGTCCGACATCTGACCCGTGGCTCCCGGATCACCATCACGGTGAGCGACACGCACTTCGGCGATCTCCGGCACAACCTCGGGATGGTACCCGCGCCGCGGTGGACGAGCCCGGCACGCATGTCCCGCCCGGGTGCGTTCGGGCGTTCGAGTCCGGCCGCCGGCCGCACCGCGTACTCGACCAGCAAACTGGCGGCCATCCATCTCGTCCACGAGTGGGCACGCCGGCTCCCCGACGGCGTCGAGATCGTCTCGTACAACCCGGGTTACGTGCCCGGTACGGACCTGGCCCGGGCGGCGAGCGCACCGCAGCGTCTCGCGAACAGATGGGTCCTGCCGGGTCTGACCCTGGTCGGCCCGTTCGATCGGGTGCCGACGGCCGGTCGACGCCTCGCCGAAACGATTCTCGTTGTACCGCAGGCGGACACCGGTGCCTACATCGATCGCGGACGGGTGTCGGAGTCATCCGCGGACAGTCGTGACCCCGATCGTGAGCGCGACCTGTGGGATCACCTGGAGTATCTGCGCGTGGAGACGTTCCGGCGTCAGTAGGTCGCCCACTCGCCCTGTGCGTACCGGAGAATCCGCGGGTCCATGAGGGTCGACGGCGGCAGATCCAGTCGCTGCCGATCCAGTGGGAAAACCGTTGCTGCTGCCAACTGTTCAGGACTGAGGAACCGGAGGGGTCCGGGCGCCGCCACGGTCGGGGTCACCCTGCCCCCGGCGCCGGCCAGGTAGAATCCCCAGTCGCCGAAGGCCGGCACATCGACGTGGTACGGGGTCGGGTCCAGCCCGGCCGCGCGCATGGTCGAGGCCACGCACCAGAACGACTTCGGCGCGAAGTACGGGGACCCGGCCTGGACCACGGTGCGGCCCGCCTCGGCGAGATGCGCCCGGACCATCGCGTAGAACTCGGTGGAATACAGCTTCGCGGTGGCCGAGTCGTCGGGGTCGGGCATGTCGACGATGATGACGTCGAACCGGCGGTCGGTGCCGCGCAGCCAGGAGAAGGCGTCGGCGGCGATCACCTCGGCTCGGGGGTCGGTCATCGAACCCCGGTTCAACGTGGTGAGACGCTCGTCGGTCCGGGCGAGTCGGATCATCTCCGGGTCGAGTTCGACGAGCGTGACGTCGCGGGCGTCGGGGTAGGTGAGCACCTCGCGGAGCGCGAGTCCGTCACCGCCGCCGAGGATCAGCACGGAGTCGTGGTTCCCGGACATCGCCGGATGCACCAGCGTCTCGTGGTAGCGATGCTCGTCGACCGAGGAGAACTGCAGGTCGCCGTTCAGGTACAGGCGGGTGTCGGCCGTTGCGCCGAAACGGTTCTCGGTGATGACGATGTCCTGGTACGCACTACGTTCGGCGGCGACGATGGGATCGCGGTACAGCGCTTGGCGCGCGGTGATCTCGAAGCGGCCGGACAGCAGCAGGCCGGCGATCAGGACGGCGACGACGGCGACGGCCGACGCGGAGAGGACACCCATCTGGGTGCGCGACATCGACTTGCGGAAGATGACGAAGACGAGGAAGCAGCCGGCCGCGGCGTTGACCAGCCCGACCACGAGAGCACCCCGCAACTGGCCGAAGAACGGCAGCAACAGGAACGGGAAGCACAGGCCGCCGATGAGGGCGCCGATGTAGTCGACCGCGAACATGTCGGCGACCGCCGAACCCGCCTCCTGGCGTCGAATCCGTTGCAGCAGAACCATCAGCAGCGGGATCTCGGCGCCGATCAGGATGCCGAGCACGAAGGCCACCAGGACGAGGGCGGGCGTGTACAACTCGAGGTAGGCGAACGCCGCGTAGAGCGCCATCACCGACAGTCCGCCGATGAGGGCGAGCAGCAGTTCGATGACCGCGAAGGCCGTGACCGATTGTGGCTGGAGCGGTTTCGCGGCGAGTGACCCGATGCCCATCGCGAAGACCATGACCGCGAGGACGATCGACGCCTGCGTCGCGGTGTTGCCGATCAGGAACGAGCCGAGCGAGACCAGCGCGAGCTCGTACACCAACCCGCAGGCGGCGCAGACGAAGACGACGGCCAGCAGTCCGGCGCGGGCGAATCGCGGTCGTATCGCCAGCGCGTCCGGAACGGGTTCGGTCGTCACCGGTTCGGTGTCGGCGGCAGCGGAGTCGTGACCGGTCACGGACAAACGGGGGAGTGCGGGAACCCGGTCACAGGATGGAGGCGGCCACGATGATCGACACCCCGATGTGTGCGACGCCCTGCACCCACACCGCCGGGTGGCTCTCCGGGTGGACCAGCAACTCGCCGAGATTGCCGGGGGTCAGCAGGTCGATGACGAGGAAGGTCACCGCCATCACGACCAGGCCGATCGCCGAGTACACCGCGGTGTAGGTGAGCCCCTCGAGCAGTCGTCCCTCGCTCGCGACGATGGCGGCGGTGACGATCACGGCGACGGCGAGCATGTTGGAACCCACCAGGATGCCGGCGTTGCGGTTGCGGTCCGTCCACAGCTGCGAACGGAGCTTGCCGGGCGTGAGCAGGTCGAGGATGCCGAACGAGACGATCATCAGGATCACGCCGACACCGGCGTAAGCGCCTGCAGCGTAGGCGTTCTCAGCGATATCAGCGAGCATGGTCTTCTCCGTTGGTTGGTCGGACGAATTCGATGGCACGTGCCGGGCGGACGACGATCATTTGCCACCACCGCCGCTCCCGCCGCCGCGGTTTCCGCTGCCGCTACCCGCATAGCGGGGGGTCGGGACCCAGAACGCGCCGACGTAGGGGTGGTAGTGGTGATACCCCGACCGGTAGTCCCGGCTGAGCATCACCCGGGTGGCGCCGGCCGCCAGCGGGAAGAGGCCCACGAGGTAGTCGGGGTACTGGAGGAACTGCGTGCCGGCGATGTTGCCCGCGCCGGCGGCGCCGCTCCGCTGGTCGCTGGGACGTTCGGCGTCGCGGATCTCGGCCGCGACCTGCTCCGGTGTCCCGTCGGCGACATAGGCGTCGACGTCGCCCTCGTCGAGGGAGGTGTCGCGCTCGTAGTTCTGCGTGATGTAGTCGCGCGCCGACCCCCCGATGCCGCCGCCACGGGCAACTCGCGCGGTGCACGCACCGATCAGCGCGAAGATGGTGAGCACGACGATCACGCCGATGATGATGTTGCGGGTCTTGTTCAGACGACGGCGTGGGTCCGGCGGGCCGCCGGGCGGTGGTTGCCCGGTCATGGACGGGCCACCGGACCGCGGTCGATCCTGCTGGAGGTGATCACGACCTCGGCGGCCTTGGGATAGGTGTGCCAGGTGTGCCAGCTGATGGAGTCATCGGTGGACTCCGACACGATCGCGGTGACGGCGTGCGGCTCCCCCGGGAACCGTCCCATCACGCACGGGTGTCCGGTGGCCAGCTGTTCGGTGACGCGGGCGCTCAGCTGTTCGACGAGGGCGGCGAGCTGGTCGGGATTCACCTGTTCCACACGGGAACTGAAGTAGTAACCGCTCTCCTGGAAACTCTCCGGCAGTGCCGAGGTCACCTCCGGCAGGCAGGCGACGGTCTCGCAGATCCGCTGCACCCCGTCTTCGACGAGTACCTGATGGCTCGCGCCGAGCAACCGCACCGACACCGTGATGCCGTCGATCTCGCGATCCTCTTGTGCCAGGGGCTCCTGCAAGGGTGCGCTCAGCGAGAAGCCGAGCTGGCTCGCGCTGGTGTCGGCGTAGGCCACCGCGAGTTGCGCGGCGGGGTCGCCGGGATGTTCGGAATTCTCGGTCATGCGGTGTGGGGTCTCCGTGCTCAGGGCGTCGTGTGGATGGGCGGGCGTCGGGGCCCCCGTCAGGGTGTTTCCGGAGCCGGGTTGGTGGGGTAGATGCGGTAGTCCGCGCGGGACAACAGTTCGCCGCGGGCGCATTCCCAGCCGCTGCCGTAGTCCTCGAAGGACAGACGGTCGTCGCCGGCCTGGTAGTCGTGATAGGCCATCCGGCCCGAGGTCGCGACGCCGGTGGTCCCCGCGGAGGTGAAACGCGCCGAGCCCGCCTCCTCCGACTGGTATCGACGCCCCTCGAGCTCCACGGTGTCGGGGCCGGGGGTGACGGCGGCACCGGGTACCTCGTGCCACAGCACGACCTCGAGGTCGGGATCGTCCTCGACCGAGATCCAGGCCTTGGACCCGACACCGGTGTCGAGGAAGTTCTCGGTCCAGGTGTAGCCGTCCTGCGTCAGGCGCAGGGTGCCCCGGACCGCGTAGGTCTGACCGCGCAGTTCGACGAGATCGCCGGGTTTGAGATCGCGGGGGTCGCCGTAGACGGAATCGTCGTCGGCCGACGAGAACGGATCGCCGGGGCGATAGGTCCGCTCACGCAGGGCGTCCTGCTCGGCCTGCCGGGCCCGCCGATTGCCCAGGAAGTTGAAGATGACGACCACCGCGATGATCGCCAGCAGCGCCACGATGATGATCAGCAGGAATTCCACGGTTCAGACCCTAGTCGACCGGCAGCTTGCGGGACGTCGGTCGTCGGGGGTGCGAATGACCGTGACCGCCTCACCGCTCCGGCGTCGACGGCGCGCAGCTCCGCGATCACCGGGGCGAACACCTCGAGCGCGGGTTCGAGCACGGTGAGATAGCTGATCCCGGTCCGCTCCCGGAGGTCGACGAGGCGGGCGGCGATGTCGGAGACCGATCCGATGAGCACCGACGGCAGGCCCAGGAACTCCTGGGCGCTCATCGACAGTTCGTGCTTCGCGATGAGCTCGTCGGCCACCGCCGTCGGATCATCGGTCACGGTGACGATCTGTAGCAGGAGATTCCACTCCACCTCGACGGCGCGGTCCCCGGCGGCGGCGCGTGCTAAGGCCACCCGTTCGTCGAAATCGCCGGCGGACAGCGGTTCCAGATCGCCGTCGGGTCCCGTTCGGGCCGCGGTGAAGCCGACGATGTCGGCGTGTTCGGCGGCCATCGTCAGCACGCGGTCGCCGTTGCCGGCGAGCAGGAGCGGAATCCTGGGCTGCACGGGTCGGGGCTGATGATCCTCGTCGGCGAGCAGCTCAGTCACGCGGGCGGCGGTCGCCGACAGGTGATCGACGCGCCGGCCCGCGGACCGGAATTCGATCCCGGCTGCGTCGAACTCATCCCGGGCGTAGCCGGTGCCCAGTCCGAGTTCCACGCGGCCGTCGGACAACCGGTCGACGGTGGCGGCGTCCCGGGCGAGCAGCGCGGGGTTGGTGAACGCGGCGTTGAGGACGAACGGGCCGACGCGCAGGCGCTGCGTCGCGGTGGCCGCGACGGCCAGTGCCGGCCACGGGCTCGGAATGCCCAGGTGGTCGGGGACGAGCAGGACGTCGTAGCCGAGTTCCTCCACCGATCGGGCACGCGTCTGCCACGACGACGCGGTGTCGGCCGCGAGCATGTTGACCCCGAACCTGAACTCCCTGGAGGCGAGTGACATGTCCTCAACGTAGTCAGCGTCGCGGCGGCCGACCACGCAGCCGACCGGGACACCTGATCCAGCCTTGCACTCGCACTGGTCGAGTGCTAAAAACGAGGTTGGCACTCGCGAGCTGTGAGTGCCAGGTCGGGACGGTGAGGCCGGTACCGAATGACACACCGGTCGTCCGTCGCGGGCACCGAGTTCCGGCCATACGAACCTAGTGTCACCCCCTTCGGAGGATCACTTACCCATGGCCAAGCAAATTGCGTTCGACGAAGAGGCCCGTCGCGGCCTCGAGCGGGGCCTCAACAGCCTTGCCGACGCCGTCAAGGTGACGTTGGGACCCAAGGGTCGCAACGTCGTCCTGGAGAAGAAGTGGGGCGCCCCCACGATCACCAACGATGGTGTGTCCATCGCCAAGGAGATCGAGCTGGAGGACCCGTACGAGAAGATCGGCGCCGAGCTGGTCAAGGAAGTCGCCAAGAAGACCGACGACGTCGCGGGCGACGGCACCACCACCGCCACCGTTCTCGCCCAGGCTCTCGTCCGTGAGGGTCTGCGCAACGTCGCTGCCGGCGCCAACCCGCTGGGTCTGAAGCGCGGCATCGAGAAGGCCGTCGAGGCCGTCACCGAGTCGCTGCTGAAGAGCGCCAAGGAGGTCGAGACCAAGGAGCAGATCGCTGCCACCGCCGGTATCTCGGCCGGCGACGCCTCGATCGGCGAGCTCATCGCCGAGGCGATGGACAAGGTCGGCAAGGAAGGCGTCATCACGGTCGAGGAGTCCAACACCTTCGGCCTGCAGCTCGAGCTCACCGAGGGCATGCGCTTCGACAAGGGCTACATCTCGGGTTACTTCGTCACCGACGCCGACCGCCAGGAAGCCGTCCTCGACGACCCGTACATCCTGCTGGTCTCGGGCAAGGTCTCGACCATCAAGGACCTGCTGCCGCTGCTGGAGAAGGTCATCCAGGCCGGCAAGCCGCTGCTGATCATCGCCGAGGACGTCGAGGGCGAAGCTCTCTCGACCCTCGTCGTCAACAAGCTCAAGGGCACCTTCAAGTCCGTCGCCGTCAAGGCCCCGGGCTTCGGTGACCGCCGCAAGGCCATGCTGGCCGACATCGCCATCCTCACCGGTGGCGAGGTCATCAGCGAAGAGGTCGGCCTCTCGCTCGAGGGCGCGGGCATCGAGCTGCTCGGTACCGCTCGCAAGGTCGTCGTGACCAAGGACGAGACCACCATCGTCGAGGGCGCGGGCGATCCCGACGCCATCGCCGGTCGTGTCGCCCAGATCCGCGGCGAGATCGAGAACAGCGACTCCGACTACGACCGCGAGAAGCTGCAGGAGCGTCTGGCCAAGCTGGCCGGCGGTGTTGCGGTCATCAAGGCGGGCGCGGCCACCGAGGTCGAGCTCAAGGAGCGCAAGCACCGCATCGAGGACGCCGTCCGCAACGCGAAGGCTGCCGTCGAAGAGGGCATCGTCGCCGGCGGTGGCGTGGCCCTGCTGCAGTCGGAGCCGGCCATCGACGCACTCTCGCTCGAGGGTGACGAGGCCACCGGCGCCAACATCGTCAAGGTCGCCCTGTCGGCTCCGGCCAAGCAGATTGCGATCAACGCCGGCCTCGAGCCGGGCGTCGTCGCCGACAAGGTCCTCAACTCGCCCACCGGCACCGGCCTCAACGCCGCCACCGGTGTGTACGAGGACCTGCTCAAGGCCGGCATCAACGACCCGGTGAAGGTCACCCGCTCGGCGCTGCAGAACGCAGCCTCGATCGCGGCTCTGTTCCTCACCACCGAGGCCGTCGTCGCCGACAAGCCCGAGAAGAACACCGCACCGGCCATGCCGGGTGGCGACGAGATGGGCGGGATGGGCTTCTGATCTCCTGATCAGATCCCTGCGTCCACTCACGCAGCACCAACCGAAGGCCGGTCACCCAAGCGGGTGGCCGGCCTTCGGCGTTCCGAGCACGGCTTCGGCGACTTCCCGCGACCACTGGACATACTCGAGGACCGCACCGTCGGGATGGCGAAGGTAGGCGAATCGTCCAGTCGCGCTCTCGGATCCGGCTCCGCCGCTGACCTGCGAGATCAAGGCGTCGAGATCGTCGACGATGACCGGTCCGACGGTCGACCGGTAGGCCTCGACGTCGTCGTCGGCTCCCGCGATGAGGAGGAAGTCGCCGACGGCGGCGAGTTCGGCCCTCTCGAAAGCGAATCGGAGATCGGCCGATGCACCGACGATCGTCTCGTACAGCGGAAGCGACTCGTCGAGGTCGGCGACGAATATCCTGGCGTAGGTCTTCAGCACTCGCATCGACCCCACGCTAGGAGCGCAGGCGGATGAGCGGCAGTACGCACTTCGATGTGAGCGGGGACGCCGCGCCGTCGTCCGAGGCCGAAGAGCGCGCCCGGCACCTCGCGCGGTCGGTGTTCACCGTCGTGTCGACGAAATGGGGTCTGACCGTCCTCGAGGAGATCCGGCAGCGACCCCGCCGGTTTCGTGAGTTGAAGCGATCGATCGGGACGATCAGCGACAAGGTGCTCACCCAGACGCTGCGCG
Source organism: Gordonia sp. SMJS1 (assembly GCF_029866425.1). NCBI lineage: Bacteria > Bacillati > Actinomycetota > Actinomycetes > Mycobacteriales > Gordoniaceae > Gordonia > Gordonia sp. SMJS1. The sequence continues at coordinate 697,132 of NZ_CP123381.1, forward strand.
ATCTCGAGGCGCACGGCCTGATCCATCGGCACGACCATCGCAGCGCGAATCCGCGGGTGGACTACACCCTGACGGACGCCGGCCGCGACCTCGTCTCGACGGTCCACGGCCTGTGCGACTGGTCGCGAACGCATCTCGACGACCTGCTCGACGCGCCTGGGGCGGCTGATCGGGTGTGACGCACTCCGGGAACGTTCTCGATCCGCGAGGTGTTGAGAGGGCAATGAGCGCTCCCATCACCGTCGACATCTGGTCCGACATCGCCTGCCCCTGGTGCTACATCGGCAAACGCAAGTTCGAGGCGGGCCTCGCCGAGTTCGACGGACGCGACGACGTCGAAGTGACCTACCACAGCTTCGAGCTCGCACCGGATACGCCGGTCGACTTCGACGGTTCAGAGGTCGACTTCCTCGTCCGGCACAAGGGCATGCCGGCCGATCAGGTCCGGAGGATGCTCGACCAGGTCCGCGGGATCGCCGCCGAGGTCGGTCTCGACTACGACTTCGACCGGCTGCAGCACACCAAGACCCTGAAAGCGCATGAGGCCCTGCACTTCGCGAAAGCGCATGGCCGACAGGCGGATCTGGCCGAGCGTCTGTTCCAGGCGTACTTCGAGCAGGGGCGCCACGTCGGCCGCGCCGACGAACTCGCCGATCTGGCGGCCGATGTCGGTCTCGATCGCGACGCCGTGCTGGCCGCGCTCGAGTCGGGCGAGTACGCCGCGGCCGTCGAAGCCGACATCGACCAAGCCCGTGCATACGGGATCAGCGGGGTTCCCTTCTTCGTGATCAACAGCAAGTACGGCATCTCCGGAGCCCAGGCGCCGGAAACCTTCGCGCAGGCCCTCGACAAGGTCCGCGCCGAGGAGTCCGATCGTGTCTGACCCGCTTGTGCCCTTCGAGATGATCGGCGACGACGACGCGGCCGTCTGCGTCGACGGCGTGTGTGCGGTGCCGGAGGTCGGGACCGACGCGTCGGACTCCGCATCCGACTGAGCCCCGAAGGCCGAGCGTCGATCACCTCCTCGAGGCCATCGCGGGCTTCGGCTGACGCTGCGCGGCAGTAGATCGCACCCACCGCTGGTTTCAGTGTCAGGGTTGTCTAGCCACTTCGGTGGTGGTTGGGTTCTGACCATCAGGCATCTGGCTCTACCGCTGGTTACCGCCCCTGGCTGTATTGGGCTGGTGTTGGCTCATTGTGCCGATGCCTGGTGTGTCAGGACCGGCCGGCGTGACTTGATAGGAGCGTGGCATCGCCCCGACTGAGATGTGTCCGCCGACCGGCCCGACTGTCGCCACTCCACTCTGACAGGAAGGCATCTTCCATGATCGTTATCGGTGCCGATGTACACAAGCGCACGCACACCTTCGTCGCGGTCGACGCTGTCGGCAAACAACTCGGATCCACGGTGGTGCCGGCCACGACGGCCGGTCACCGCACAGCCATGCAGTGGGCTCACGCTCGTTTCGGTACCGAGGTGTTGTGGGCCATCGAGGACTGCCGCAACATGTCGGCCCGGCTCGAACGCGACCTGCTGGGCGCCGATCAGAAGGTGGTGCGGGTAGCGCCGCACTTGATGGCCGAACATCGGCGTACCGGACGTGAACGCGGCAAGTCCGATCCGATCGACGCGTTGGCTGTGGCTCGGGCCGCTGCACGCGAACCCGACCTTCCGGTGGCGTCTCACGATGCCGTGTCCTACGAGATGAAAGCTCTCGTGGACTATCGGGATTGCCTTGTGCGCGAACGAACCTCGAAGATCAACCGGGTGTTGTGGCGGGTGCATCAACTCGATCCCGAGTACCACATCAAAAAGGGTGGGTTGACGGCGAAGAAGCATCAGAAAGCGCTGCAAACCTGGCTGGAGCCTCACAGCAGTGTCGATGCCCGCCTGGCAGGCAAGGAAGTCGCCGCCATCTACGACCTGACCGTGGAGATCAATGAGGTCGAAAAGGAGATCACCAAGAAGGTTTCCGACGCGGTGCCCACCCTGTTGGCGATGCCCGGCTGTGGCGCGCTCAGCGCCGCGAAACTCCTCGGCGAATCCGCCGACATCACCCGCTTCCCCGGGGAGGCCCAGTTCGCCCGCCACGCGGGAATCGCCCCAGTGCCGGTGTGGTCGGCCAACCCCGGACGCCATCGACTCACCCGGTCGGGCAACCGCCAGATCAATGCCGCGATCCACCGCATCGCGCTGACCCAGGCACGCATGCCCGACACCCTCGGCCACGCCTATTACGAGAAGAAGAAGGCCGAAAACAAGACCCCTCGCGAGGCGATGCGCTGCCTCAAACGCCGCCTCACCCGCGTCGTCTACAACCACCTCACCACCGACCACCACGCCCGCACCCGCAAAGCCGACAACCCAACACCCGCCGCCGCTTGACATAGGAGCTATGAGCCGGTGACGAGCGAAGCGAGGAGCCGAGTCGAAGCCACTGAGGTGACCTGGGTCCACGTTGTGCGGCAGTAGATCGCACCCGCCGCTGGTTGAGCAGGGCCTGGTGTGACGCCGGGGCCGGGATCGCCGATCTTCGGTAGCAGCTGACAACTCTGAGTTCGGCGCCGCGCGGAGCTCCGCCGGGTGTGAGCGCCCGTCCGAAGTGGGTAAGCGGGCGCCATGCAGACGTTCCTGCCGTACCCGGACTTCCGACGCTCCGCCGAGGTCCTGGACCCCGCGCGCCTCGGTAAGCAGCGCGTGGAGACGTTGCAGATCCTGCGGGCGCTCGAACTCTTCGATTACGGCTGGGCCAGCCATCCCGCGGTCACGATGTGGCGTGGGCACACTCCGGCGTTGGTCGCCTACGGGCTCGCTTTCGTCGACGTGTGGACCGGCGGCGGTCGTGCGGACACCACTGCTCCGATGATCGCCGAGTTCGCGCCCGAGGTGGTGGGTGCGTCCCAAGCCGAGCTGACCGCGCAGGGTCTGATGCCCGCGTGGCTGGGCGACGACCGACTCCATCGCAGTCACCGTTCGGCGCTGCTCCGCAAGGCGCCGGACTTCTACGGCTCCGTGTTCGACGACGTCGACCTCGACGACGAGATGCCGTACTTCTGGCCGGATCCGCCGGCCACCGACGCGCACGATCTGGACGAACCGACCCGCACCGTGTGGATCATCCGGGCCGGATCCGACGAACAGTTCGCTCAGTTCCGACGCCGGCAAATCGTCGGATTGGGCGTCGAATCCGGCATCGACACCGACGCCTCGGTGGGCACCGAGACCGGCCTGCGCGTGTTGCTGAAGGAGCGAAGTCCCGGGCGGCGGCCGGGCAAGGACCTCCGCGTGCTCGCGTCGTTCGTCTCCGATCTGCGGGTGGGGGACGAGGTCGCCGTCGTCGACCCCACCGACCCGAACGTGCTGCCACTGGGGACGTTGATCGGCGAGTACGAGTTCTCCCGTCGAGGCAGGGTGCTCACCCCGCATCGGCGTCGGGTCCGCTGGACCGGCACGCTCGAGCGGTCGGCCGTCGCCCCGCCGGCGCTGCTCCAGAATCCACGAATGCTGTTTCCGGTGTCGGTGCGATCAGAGGCGGTCCGGTTGTAGTCCGATCGGCCGAATCTGGCACCGGGTGGTCGGTGAAAGCGTTCCCTGCGCCTTTCGAAGTGGCCGGTCGTTTTTCGACGGCAGAGACGATCACGGCCGGCGCACTCGCACGAGATCAGCTGCTCAGGAGCACGACGTCTCGACCGGCCAGGATCAGTCATCGTGAAATCGCCTCCAATAATGACCATGGTGTGCGCAATCGCGAGGTGAACAGCGATGGCCCCGGCCGTGGTAATCCGGACGGGGCCGTCTCCGGTGCGTATGGTGAAACGTATTCGGATCGATATCTGCGTGTGTGAATTCCGTTGTCGAGACGGCGGCGCGGTAGTGATGTGAGCATGTAGTGATGTGAAGGGACTGTGATGTCCGCAGTGGGTGGTCAGTTCCGCCGACGCCTGGTCGCCACAACGGTCTCGATCGTTGTACTCGTTGTCGCGCTTGCGGTTCCGTCGTTCGCCGGCGCCGACTCGGGAGATTCCTCGTCCCGGGCGAAGGCGCTGGCCCGCGCTGTCGCCGATGGCCGGGTCCTGGACCTGTCGGTGTATTCGCCGTCGATGAAACGTCACGTACCGGTCCGGGTTCTCGTGCCCGCCGACCGCTCGGTGCCCCGACCGACGCTGTATCTGCTGAATGGCGCGGGTGGCGGCGAGGGCACCGGACACTGGTTCGAGCAAACCGACATCGTCGATTTCGTCGCCGACAAGAATGTGAATGTTGTCGTGCCGATGCGCGGCGCGTACAGCTATTACACCGACTGGGTGAAAGTCGACCCGGTGCTGGGGCGAAACAAATGGACAACGTTTCTGACCAGCGAATTACCGCCGCTCATCGATCGGAAGCTGAACACCACCGGCGTGAACGCGATCGCGGGGATCTCCATGGCGGGAACGTCGTCGTTGAGTCTCGCCGAAGCCGCACCTCAGCTCTACCGCGCGGTCGCCTCCTACAGCGGTTGTGCCGAGACGAGTACGAATCTCGGCCGACTCGCCATCCGCGCGGTCGTCGAAGGACGTGGCGGTGGCGACATCGCCAACATCTGGGGTCCGGTCGGCTCCCCGGGGTGGCGGGCGCACGACCCGGTCGTCAACGCCTACAAGCTGCGCGGCAAGGCGATCTACATCAGCACCGGCACGGGGGTCCCCGGACCGCACGACCAGTTGCAGGGCCAGGGAATCGACGGGAAGACCACGATCTACATCGACCAGATCGCGGTCGGCGGCGCCATCGAGGCCGCCACCCACCAGTGCACGCTCAATCTCGATCGTCGACTCAAGCAACTCGGCATTCCCGCGACCGTCGACTATGCACCGGGAACGCACGCCTGGCCCTACTGGCAGGACCAGCTCGTGAAGTCGTGGCCGATGCTCGAAAGCGCGCTCACCGACTGACCGCCGCACAATCTGTCACGATGTGACCGTGACTGCGACCCCCGGCGCGCCCAGCCCCATCTCCAGCCTGCCCAATCTCCGCGATCTCGGCGGCTGGCGGACCGGGGACGGGCAGACGGTTCGATCCGGCGTCCTGTACCGGTCCACGGATTTCTCTGCGCTCGACACCGCCGACGTCTCCGCGCTCGAGTCGCTCGGTCTGAAGACCGTCTACGACCTGAGATCGGCGCACGAGAGCGAGGCCATTCCCGACCCCGTCCTGCCCGGTGCGTCGAACATCGCACTCGATGTCCTCGCCGATGCGCAGATGTCGATTCCCGCCAACATCGGTGCTGTCCTCGCCGACCCTGCCGTCGTCGCGCAGGCCGACGAGATGCTGTCCGGCGGCAAGGCGCGCGAGATGATCTGCGGGACCTATCGCGAGATGATCACCCTGCCCAGTGCGACGGCGTCGTACACGCAGTTGTTTCGTGGACTGATCGACGGCTCGACGCCGGCCCTGGTGCACTGCACCACCGGCAAGGACCGAACTGGTTGGGCCGCAGCATCTCTGCTGACACTGCTCGGGGTGCCGAAGGACGACGTCTATCGCGACTACCTGCTCACCAATGAACGTCTGATCCCGTCGCTCGCACCCATCTTCGACGGGTTCGCCGCCGCCGGGGGCGAACCCGAGCTCCTCGTCGGCGTGCTGGGTGTCGACTCCGGCTACCTCGACGCCGCGTTCGACGAGGTGGACAAGCGGTACGGCGGAATCGAGGGTTACTTCGGCGAGGCGTTGGGTCTGGGTGCCGCGGACCAGAAGGCGCTCCGGGACCGATATCTGACGTAGGGGCTGGCCGCCCGAGACGCTGTGGCAGCGAGGTGTCACCCGCACGGGTGTCATCTGGTCGTCGTGCTTTCACCCGATGAGGGGATATCCGCGGATGGCAGGTCGCGTTAGCGTCGGAACCACCCCCGAAACGACTCGACTGCCGGAGAAATCGATGCGCACAACCATTTTCGTTCGAGCTGCCCTCATCCTGGCCGCGACGGCGACCGCTGCGGTCGTCCCGGCCGCGATCGCCGATGCCGCGCCACTCGAGTCCGGGAGCCTCGACGGCGGAAGCGTCGACGGGGGCAGTCTCGAGGAATACGGTCTGGGCGGCCTCGACTATTTCGGGAGTCTCGGGGGCAATCAGGCTCCGCCGTCGACCCAGCGGTGCAACTCCGAGACCAAGTCCGGCGGCTACGGTGTCACCGAGACCCGGCACATCCTCGGCCTGCGAGGCCCGACGAGCTTCACGCTGAACTACGACACCTACGACATCCCGGACGAGATCCGCGTGTTCTACGGTGGCCGGCAGATCTACAACACCGGTTACGTCGGAGACGACATCAACCAGGGAACCGGCAGTGTCCGGATCACGGTGCCACCCGGTGGCGACACCTCGGTCGTGGTGCGAGTGACCGGGCCGGACCGGAACACGGAGTGGGACTACACCGTGAACTGCCCGGGAGCGAGCTGACCGCCCGACGATCGTCGGTAGTGTCTTGGAGTGAGTGAATTCAGCTCGACCGAGAAGGCCGCGTTGGGCAGCGGCGCCGATTTCTGGACCACCAAATCGGTCGGTTCCGTTCCCGCGCTGACACTCACGGACGGTCCGCACGGGGTCCGGAAACAGACCGGCGCCACCGATCACCTCGGCCTCGCCGGCAGCGAACCCGCCACCTGCTTCCCGCCCGCGGTCGGACTCGGCCAGAGTTGGGACACCGAGCTGATCCGTCGTGTCGGCGAAGCGCTCGGCCGCGAGGCACGCGGTCTCGACGTCGACGTACTGCTCGGCCCGGGCGTGAACATCAAGCGAGATCCCCGGTGCGGCCGCAACTTCGAGTACTTCTCCGAGGATCCGTTCGTCACGGGCCGGCTCGGCGCGGCGTGGGTGAGCGGCGTACAGAGCATCGGGGTCGGCACGTCGCTCAAACACTTCGCGCTGAACAACGCCGAGGACGACCGGATGCGGTCGAATTCGGACGTCGACCCGCGCCCGATCCGGGAGATCTACCTCCGCGCCTTCGCGCACATCATCCGCACGGCGAACCCGTGGACCGTGATGTGCTCCTACAACCGCATCAACGGCACGTACGCGGCGGAGAACCGGTGGCTGCTCACCGACTTGTTGCGGGGTGAGTGGGGCTACGACGGCGTGGTGGTCTCCGACTGGGGTGCGGTCGCCGACCGCGTTCGGGCGGTCGCCGCCGGCCTGGATCTCGAGATGCCCGGCCCGGGGGACCGCACCGACGCGCAGGTCGTGGACGCGGTCCGGAACGGAACCCTCGACGAGGCGGCGGTGGACCGGTCGGCCCGGGCGGTCCGGGAACTCGCGGAGCGGGCCGCCGCGGGCCGGGCGAACCGGTCCGTCGTCGACTTCGATCTCCACCACCGACTCGCGCGCGAGGCCGCGTCGCGGTCCATCGTCCTGCTCAAGAACAACGGCGATCTGCTCCCGTTGAGCCCCGAACGCTCCGTCGCGGTCGTCGGCTCGTTCGCGCACGACCCCCGCTATCAGGGCGGCGGGAGTTCGCACGTGAACCCGACGCGCCTCGACGTACCGGTGGACGAGATCCGGGCAGCAGGTGGCACGGTGACCTACGCACAGGGTTTCAGCACCGACGGCTCGCCGGTGGATACGGCCGACGCGATCGCCGCGGCGGCGGACGCCGATGCCGCCGTGCTGTTCCTGGGACTCGCGGCCGCACAGGAGTCGGAGGGCTTCGACCGCGACGACATCGAACTGCCGGCGGACCAGGTCGAGTTGCTGACCGCGATCCTGGCGGTGCAACCGCGAACGGTGGTCGTGCTCGCTCACGGAGGCGTCCTCCGCCTGGGATCGATCGCCGCGGCCCCGGCAATCCTCGACGGCGCGCTCCTCGGCCAGGCCGGGGGCGGGGCCATCGCCGACGTGCTCTTCGGGGCGGTCAACCCGTCGGGTCGGCTCACCGAGACCGTGCCGGTCAGGTTGCAGGACACCCCGGCATACCTGAATTTCCCGAACGAGAACTCGCACATCCGCTACGGCGAGGGCATCTTCGTCGGCTACCGCTGGTACGACGCCCGGGACATCGAGATCGCCTACCCGTTCGGGCACGGATTGTCCTACACGACCTTCGAGTACTCGGATCTGTCCGTCGCATCGGATGATCCGGGCGTCACCGGTGTGGTCGCCGGGTTGACGGTGACCAACACCGGTTCTCGAGCCGGACGTGACATCGTCCAGGTCTACACGTCGAAGCCGGACTCACGAGTCGGACGACCGCCGCGCGAGCTGACGGGCTTCGCGACCACCCGCGGCCTCGAACCAGGTGAGTCGCAGATCATCTCGATCGCAATCGACCGCAACGACCTCGCCTACTGGGACACCCGCGTCGACCGCTGGATCGTCGAACCGGGTGAGTACGGCGTCGAGGTCGGCGCGTCGAGCCGGGACATCCGGCTGACCACCACCGTCGAGATCGCGGGCGACGAGGTTCGCCTCGCGATCGACGAGAACTCGACCCTCGGCGAGGTCCTGGCGAATCCTGCTGCGGCGCAAGCGCTCGCGTCCCGGTTCGAGGACAACCCGCTGACGAGCTTCGACGACGCCCTGGGCGTCGACATGGCACGGATGATGGCGTCTATACCGCTCGGACGCCTCGCCGGGTTCGGGATGCGCGACGAGGACATCGCCGCGATCATCGCGGCGGCACGCACGGACTGATCGCGCTACCGGAACACGATGCAGGTGGTGGTCCCGTGGGCGACGAGCTTGCCGTCGGCGGAGAACACCTTGCCCTCGGCGGTCGCGGTGGTGCGGCCGGCGTGGATGACGGTACCCACGCCGGTCAGCTCCCCGGCGTCCACGGCGACCGAGCGGATGTAGTTCACCTTCAGCTCCAGCGTCGTGTAGCCGACCCCGGCGGGCAGGGTGGTGTGGACGGCGCACCCCATCACCGAGTCCAGCAGCGTGGCGCAGATGCCGCCGTGAACGGTGCCGAGAGGGTTGGCGAAGTCGGGCTGCGGAGTCACGGCGAAGGTGACCGCGCCCTCGTCGATCTGCTTGGGCACCATGCCCAGGAGGCGGCCGATGCTCGGGCGGTCGGAGCCGGCGCCGCCCGCCTGCCAGGCTCGCAGCAGTTCGAGTCCGGACATGGCGGTGGGGTCGGTGGGTGCGTCGGTCGTGGTAGTCATGACTATGCATGGTTGCATACTCCGCCGCGATTATGAAGGTCTGCATATCGGCGCGGCCTCGCGTACGGGATGACCTCGGCCGATGCTATGTATGCTGGCCACAATCGGTTGTATGAGGGTCGGCATAGGAGTTGTTGCTGCATGGCGTCACATCCCGCCGAGTCCGTGATCACCGGCGCGGACGACCGCGGCCCCCGCGAACGCATGGTCGTGCACGCGGCCGATCTGATCGGCCGCGACGGGGTCGCCGCCACCTCCATCGGCGACGTGATCTCGGCGAGTTCCGCACCACGGGGATCGATCTACCACCATTTTCCGGGCGGTAAGACCCAACTGATGACCGAAGCCGTCCGGTACGCCGGTGAGTTCATCGCCGAACGCATCGGGCGTCCGACCACGATGACCCCGGCGGACACGGTGCGCGAGATCGGCGGGGTGTGGCGGCGACTACTGGTCAACACCGACTTCCAGTTCGGCTGCCCCGTGCTGGCCGGCGGACTCGCCCGCCGCAGCGAACCCGCGGTGGCGGACGCATCCGCCGAGATCCTGCAGCGCTGGGCCGACCTGGTCACCGCGCGGCTGGTGGTCGACGGCGTCGACAGCGACCGTGCCGACTCACTGGCCAACCTCATCATCGCGGCGGTCGAGGGAGCGGTCGGACTGTGCCAGACACGGCGCAGCGTCGAACCCCTCGATCGCGTCATCGCCGAGCTGGCGAGCCTCTGCGACGCGGCCGTCGATCGGGTCTGATCCGGGGCGAGACGTTGGACACAGGTGTGCTCCGTTAGTAGGTTCACCATGTCGTCACCGCCGTGGTGGCGTCTGGCCTGTATCCGTTCATCGTCGGGACGGGCTCGAATCGGTGGGTGAGCTCGGGGAGGTTGCGCCATGACGCCGGTCTTCCGGCATGCGCTGGGTTCGGACTTCGACCGTCTGCATCCCAACGTCGCATGGCGCTACGGCATCGACTCGACTTCCGGTGTCGCGCAGGTCTGTAGCGGGATCTACGAGTCGGTCTACGTGTCGTCGGCGCTGCCGCCGCCCGCCCTGTGGCATTACGCCAAGCGCAATGCGCTGCCCTCGAAGACCAGTCGCATGGTTCCGTTCACCCAGGGTTACTACTGCTACTCCGACGAGCTGGGGCGCGAGTCGCTCGCGGTGCTGCGGAACTTCCAGTACACGACCGGCCCGCGCAAGCTGAACTCCCTGCTGGTGGCCGGGCGCACGGGCCTGGTCGACTATTTCGGCGACGGCCCCGAGTTCCTGTATCCGATCGAACCGTCGGTGACGCGATCCGGCGAACTGCTGCTCGAGAGCGGACCGATGCGCTGGCTCGGACGCGGACCCAAGGTCGGGATGAAGGGGCTGTTCACCGCTCAGATGAAGTACATCGAGGGGTGGGACGAGAAACGGGATCGATTCCGGTGCGACGCGACCGTCCGCAACCCGGTCATCGGCGAGATCATGCACTTCCGCGGCTGGTTCACCGCCGTCGACCAGGCGTGCTCGTTGCGTGACATCCCGGACGAGGCGTGGCCGGTCAACCTGGTCGACCGAGAGAGCTGAACGGTTCGATCCAGGGCGACTCCGTCGCGGCAATCCAGGGCGACTCCGTCGCGGCTCGACACAGCCTCGACAGTTCGTTGCATCGGCGGCCAGGGCGCGCGGTAGGTTCAACGCATGGCTGTCTCAGCGAACATCGAATTCGACGTCGCCGCCCCCGTCTCGGTGGTGATGGAAGTGCTCATGGACATCGAGTCCCTACCGGACTGGTCGGGACCGCACAAGGAAGCCGAGATCCTGTCCAGTTACGACGACGGCACGCCGCAGAAGGTGCGGATGGTCGTCACCGCCGCGGGTATCTCCGACGAGCAGACCTGCACCTATGACTGGACCGAGAACTCGTGCGAATGGCACCTCATCGAGTCGAATCAGTTGAGCGAGCAGCACGGCAAGTACACCGTCACCGAATCCGACAAGGGTGCCCATGTCCGCTTCGACCTGGCCGTCGAGCTGAAGATCAAGCTGCCCGGACTCATCGTGAAACGCGCCCAGAAGATGGCCGTGGACACCGCGCGCAAGGGACTCACCGCGGAAGTGGAGAAGCGCGCGGCGGCCTGAGGACGATCGTGACCGGGACGTGACGAGTCGATCGTCTCCTCCACGGCGCCGGCCCCTGTACGCTGAGGGCGTTCCTTACCGGGCGCCCGAGCTATGGAGGCCAAAGCAGTTGAGAATCAAGAAGTTTGCCGTTCGCGGCCTGGTCCTGGCGGCGGGGCTCGCCGGATGTGTTGGTTTCGCCGGGTTGTCGGGCGAAGGGGTCGCCGCGGCGGACACGCGTTGCTCGGTGTCGAACGGTCATCAGGTCGAGCGTGTCGAGGGGCGCAGCGGTTGCGGCGCCAAGGCCGGAGTCGGCAGTCGCGCGAGTGCCGATGAATACAGCGGTCGCGGCACCGCGGTCTCGGTCTCGGACAACGGCGGCAACGCCGCGGCCTACAACCTGCAGCCCGGTTCGACGGCGCTCGCCGGCGCCAACAGCCGGGGCAACGCCTACTCGGTCACGACCGGCCCGAGCGCACTGTCCGTCGCCCAGGCGCGTCGCGGTGGTACGACGGTGGCGATCGGCGGCTGGGGCGGCGAGGCCTACGCCGGTCCCGAAGGTGCCCGCTGCAGTGGCGGTTTCGCGACCGCGTTCGACACCAGCACGGGTAAGGCATGTCTGCACGCCGGTTCGATCGACCTGCGGAACTGAGCGGCTCCACCTCACGACACCTGAGAGACAGAACACGCCCGGCGCGACGGTAGTTCACCGGAGCGTCGGGCGTCGTTCGCCGCTTCGACCTATCGTTGTGGAGTGACCGACCTCCACGATCCCGAGACCCAGATCGGCCCCGACTTCAGCGTGCTCAACGGCCGCGAAGCACTTCAGCAACTCGTCGACCTCCACGACACCACGCACTTCACGGTCAACGACGACGATGACGACGACCCGGTCCTGCTGACCCTGCCCGAACGGAATGTCGTCGACACCTGGCGCGAGGACTACCCGTACGAGGAGCGCATGAGCCGCCGCGAGTACGAGGTCACCAAGCGGCGGCTGCAGATCGAACTGCTGAAGCTGCAGAAGTGGTCCAAGCAGACCGGGCAGCGGCATCTGCTGGTCTTCGAGGGCCGAGACGCGGCGGGCAAGGGCGGCACCATCAAACGATTCAACGAGCACCTCAACCCGCGCGGCGCACGCACGATCGCCCTGGAGAAGCCCAGCGAACGCGAGGCCACCGAGTGGTACTTCCAGCGGTATGTGCAGCACCTGCCCGCCGGCGGGGAGATGGTGTTCTTCGATCGCTCCTGGTACAACCGCGCCGGCGTCGAACGGGTCATGGGGTTCTGCAGTCCGCAGCAGTACACGCAGTTCGTCGCCCAGGTCCCGGCGTTCGAGAAGATGCTCGTCGACGACGGGATCAACCTGGTCAAGTTCTGGTTCTCGGTCACCCCGCTCGAGCAGCGGACCCGGTTCGCGATCCGTCAGATCGACCCGGTGCGCCAGTGGAAGCTGTCGCCCATGGACCTGGCGTCGCTGGACAAGTGGGATGCCTACACCGAGGCGAAAGAGGCGATGTTCGCCACCACCGACACCGACCACGCACCCTGGACGGTGGTGAAGTCCAACGACAAGAAGCGGGCGCGCATCAACGCCATGCGTCACGTGCTGAGTCTCTTCGACTACGACGGCAAGAACGAGTCCTTCGTGGGCACACCCGACCCGCTGATCGTCGGCCGCGCCGCGGATGTGATCGGGGAGTAGTTCCCCGGCTCGGTAGCCTCGTGGCTGTGCGTAGCTTCCTGAGTGCCCTGTTGACACTAGTCGCGATCGCGGCGACCGTTCTCGCCGTACCGTCTTTCTGGCTGGATCAACGCATCGTCGACCAGGCGGGGTTCGTCGCCACGGTCGCGCCGATGGCCGAGAACCAGCAGGTCAAGGACTACCTCGCAGATGAGATCGCCGCGCAGGCGACCGCGCGGACAGACCTGCCGATCGCCGGCGTCCTGGTGCGGCCGCTGGCGGGCCGCTACACCGAGAGTGAACAGTTCCAGCAGGACTTCGCCGATGTCGTCGGCCAGCAGCACGCGTTCCTGTTCGAGGAGCCGGCGCCCGGTTCGGACACCTCGGTGATGCAACTCGACATCACGAACATGATCAACCGCTCCCTGAACCTGACCGGTGGCAACGCGATCCAGGGGCCGGTGGTCGTCGAGTTGACCAACGGCTCCTCGGGCCTCGAGGCGGGCCGGTACGCGGAGGTGGGTAGCCAGATCACGCTGCTCGCCTGGGGCTCGGCGGCGGTGGCCGTGATCGCAGCCGTGCTCGCGCTGCTGATCGCCCGACGACGCGGCACCGTCTTCGCGTGGCTCGGGCTCGGCGTGCTTGCAGCCGGCGTCTCGACCTGGGCCATGGGCCTGTTCTTCGCCGACCGCGCCAAGCAGGAGGTGGCCGGCGCAGAGCGCTCGGGCCGCCAGGTCGCCGAGCTCATCATCGACGGCGCCTACGACGACGTCACCCGGGTCGCACTGATCGTCGGCGGCGTGGGCGTCGCGATGTTCGCCGTCGGGATCCTGGGACGGCTGATCATCGGGCGGCGCTGAGGGAGGGTGCGTCAACCCTGCCCCCTGATCCGAAAGAACGACATGACCATTGGTCCCTGAGGTGCGAGAGCGCAGGCGATGCCTTCCCTCTGCTCCCTGCGGTGCGAGGAGCGCAGGCGATGCCTTCCCTCTGCTCCCTGAGGTGCGAGGAGCGATAGCGACGAGCCTCGAAGGGTTGGCGACGCATCTCGCCAGGACCCTTCGAGACGGCCTCCGCAGGCTCCGGCCTCCTCAGCCTGGATATTTCACTGATGTTGCTGGTGTTCGGCGTGTGATACGCGAAAGTGCCTGTCTGCCTTGTGATTATTGATTCACCACAAACAAATAGTCACAAGAAGAAAGGCACCTCGCAGGTGAAGAATAACGTGTATCCCGAGTTGATGGTGGACCCTACGCGCACTGAGTCGGTGCTGACGACCTCGGGCGGGGTGTTGCTGACGAAAACCGTGCAGGTCTCGGGCCTGGGAGCCGAGCTGACCGCGGCGATGGCGCCGTGGCGGACCGCGGCGACGGTCCATGATCCGGCCAAGATCGTGCTGGATCTGGCGCTCACCTTGGCGACCGGTGGTGACTGTGTGGCCGATGTGGCCACAGTCCGGGCTCAGCCACAGTTGTACGGGCAGGTGGCCTCTGATCCGACGATTTCGCGGGTGATCAGCAGGCTGGCTACCGATGTCGAGGCGGTCAGTACCGCGATCAGCGCGGCTCGCGCCGCGGCGCGGGAGCGGGTGTGGGGCATTGCCCGCCCGTTGGAGGGCACTGCGGGCAGCATCGATGGCGGGCTGGTGATCGTTGATCTCGATGCCACGACCGTGACCGCCGGCTCGGCCAAAGAACAGGCCCAGAAAACGTATAAGCGGGTGTTCGGGCATTCCCCGATGTGTTCGTTCGTCGACCACGGCGCCTTCGGCACCGGGGAAACACTGAACCTGGACCTGCGGCGTGGAGGTGCCTCACCCAAAGGTGCGGACATGCACATCGCGGCCCTCGAGGCGGCGTTGGCCCAGCTGCCCGCCGCTGAACGCGCCCAGGTGCTCATACGTACCGATTCGGCCGGGTGTGCCAAAAAGTTCCTGGCCCACCTGGCCGAGCAACGCCTGCAGTACTCGGTCGGGTTCACCATCTCCGAACTGGTCAAAGACGCATTGGACGTGCTGCCTGAGGCCGCCTGGGTGACCGCGATCAACACCGACGACGCCGATCCACGAGCTGATGCCCAGGTCGCCGAGATCACCGACCACATGCCGCGCTCGGTCCGTGACACCGAAACCGCCTACGAGCCCTGGCCACCCGGGATGCGGCTGATCGCGCGCCGCGAATATCCCCACAACGGAGCCCAACACCTCATCACCGACATCGAGGGCCGCCGCTACACCGTGTTCGCCACCAACACCCGCGGCCGCGGCTGGACACTGCCGATCCTGGAACTGCGTCACCGTCAACGTGCCCGCGCCGAAGACCGTATCCGCTGCCTCAAAGACACCGGCATGGCCAACCTACCGTTCGACTCATTCGCCAAAAACCAACTGTGGCTCGATATCGTCGCCCTGGCCTCCGACCTCATTGCCTGGACTCAAACCCTCGGCTACCACCGCCACGACCCCATCCGCCGCTGGGAACCCAAACGCTTGCGCCACCGCCTGTTCACCGTCGGCGGCAAGATCATCACCCACGCCCGCACCACCACCCTGCGACTACCCACCGACTGGCCCTACAACCACCACATACGCCACGGCTGGCAACGCCTCACCGCCTAACCAGCCCCTCGGTCACCGCGCCCCGTCACCGCCGCCCACCCCACCTCAGAACCCGAACAACCAGCGAACCCAACGCTGGCGATCCACCCTGCCCACACACCAGCACCAACCATCAAAAGGCGACACCGACAACCGATCGGCGAAACCCTACCCACCCGTGAAAGATTCAGGCTCAGGGAGCAGAGTTCTTTCGTCTCCACGACGGGTCGCCAGGCCTCGGATACTGAGGATTGCCCGGAGTGTGCGTCACGCCCGTTCCCTGAGGAGTGCCCGGAGCTTGCGGAGGGCGTGTCACGCAGGGTCCGCCGAGCACCCCCGACTGATGGACCTCAACTCGACCGATGGACTTCGATCGAAGTGCATCCGTCGAGTTCGAGTTCATCGGTCGGAGCCGGATGCAGTGCGAGGTCGGGCCGGCTCGCTGAAGCAGTTCGTCTGAGCTCTACCACGGTGGTTGTTGGGTCGCAGACGCTGACCCTATGTGACTGGTGGGGTTTTTGTTCACCGCAGTTCACCACCGTTCACCGCTGAGACGTGAGTGGCAGCGACTGCGGTGCAACAGGATTCGATGACGATGAGGGCTGTGGAGAAATCTCGTCGTCGAACGTGATTGCGAGTAGCTTGGTGTCATGCCCTCGATCACCGAGCTCCGCGACACCCTCATCTCACTGCCGTCACCACCCGACGACGGCAGTGGCCGTGCTCTGCACGAGCGGCTCGACGAGCTGCGGATGCTGAGCAACGTGCTCGATCACCAGATCGCCGTACATACAGCACTTTTCGACGCCACGGGTACGGCAGCGCGGGCGGGGTCGACCACACGGAACGCACTGATCGAGATGGGCATGCCACCCGCGGCCGCGCACCGCTATGTGCGGATCGCCGACGGGCTGGAGTCGGTGCCGAAGGTCGCCGACTGTGCTGCCGAGGGCTATCTGTCTGCCGAGTGTGTCGACGCGGTGATCCGCGGGCTAGCGCTCATCGACAAACGTTCTGCCACAGCGCCGTCCGACGACGAGCGCAGCGGATACGAGAGTGAGTTGCTTGCGCAGGCGTTCTCCGGAGCCACCCCCGCTCAGATCGACGACCACGCGCGTGGGATCGCCATCCGGGTCGCCGCCACCGACCCCAGCACTGTGGCAGCGGCCGATGACGCATCACTGAACACCGTGCACACCAGGATCACCGAAGACGGGCGGGTCGCGATCGCCGGAGATGTGACCGCGGTGATCGGAGAGAAGTTCGTGTCCATGATCGACGAACGGTCCTGTCCGCGTCCCGAACCCGACGGCGCTGCCGATCGTCGAGGTGCGGCCGAGCGACGCGCCGATGCGCTGGAGTTGTTGTTGGATCAAGCCGCGATCGGCGCGGCGATGACCACCGCCGGCGCACCCCGCACCCAGCTGATGGTGACCATCCCCGCCGACTGCGCTGATCCGGCGCGCCTGCCGTGGATGGGGGCGGTCTCAGAGTCGACGACACGGCGACTGTCGTGTGATGGTGGGGTGGCCGAGATCGTCCTCGACGACGAAGGGGTGCCGTTGCGGATGGGCACCACGAAGCGACTGTTCCCGCATCACCTGCGGCAGGCGATCATCGTGCGCGATCGGTGTTGTGTGAAATGCGGGGCGCCAGCCGCGCATACGCAGGTTCACCATCTGGTTCATTGGGTCGATGGTGGTCCGACCGATCTGGACAACGGGTGCCTGTTGTGCCAACGCTGTCACACCCAGGTCCATCACCACGGCTGGCAGGTCGTGATGGGGCCCGACCGGCACCCATGGCTCATCCCACCCGCCGACATCGACCCCCGACGCCTGCCCCGACCCGCCTACAACCGGCGCACCATGCGACTCGACGACGCCCTCGTATAACTGCCCCGCGCAGACCAGACCCTCCGGCGTCGACCCCGGCGCCACACGACCTTTGACAACTCCACAGTGTGAGGCGATCCCGGCGGGGTCAGTGCCCGGCAAAGGCCTCCGCGAGCCACCAGGCGCCGCCGTCGTCAGTGATCTTGGCGTCGATGACGAGAGGCCCGGAAGGTTCGGGTGAGGGCAGCGAGGCGACCCAGTCCCGTACCTCGTCGAGGTCGTCGAGGCCGGTGACCGTCACGCCCGTCGCGCCGTGTCCACGGGCGATCGCGGCGATGTCGACCTCAGGGAACGTCACCGTCGTCATGTCGGCGTCGCCGAAGTGATGCACTTCGGCACCATAGGCGGAGTCGTTGTAGACGATCACGACCAGCGGCAGTGCCAGACGTACGGCGGTCTCCAATTCGGCGATGGCCATGAGGAATCCGCCGTCGCCGGTCCCTAGCACCGGGACCCGGTCCGGTTGCGCGAACGCCGCGCCGATGGCTGTGCCGAGGCCCAGTCCGATCGACTGGAAGGCCTGCGTGAAACAGAAGCCGAACTCGTCTGGCACGGACAGATGCGTCGACGGATAACCCATGAAGTTGCCGGAGTCGATGGAGACGACGCGGTCGGCGGGCAAGATCTCGTCGAGCGCGATCGTCAGTGCCCTCGGATCGACCCGGCCGGCGGTCACCTCGCCGGTGACGGGGACGTCCTGCCACCTCGATGACACCGAGATCCGTTCCCTGACTTCCTCGGTGCGATAACCGGTGGTGCCGCCATCGGCCGCGAGGATCGTGTGCACATCCGTCGCCGTTGCACCGCAGTCGCCGACCACCCCGAGGTCGATCGGGCGATGCGCGCCGATGGCGTCGATGTCGACGTCGACCTGCACCACGGTCGTGTCCGTGCCGATGAGTCGGCCGTGCCGCATCGTCCACATGTTCAGGGCGCAACCCCATCCGACGATGAGGTCGGCGTCGGCGATCAGCTCGGCGGTGGTGGGGGAGGAGAAGCCGCCGGAGATGCCCAACGAGAACGGGTTTCCCGCGAACAGGCCGTTCGCGACCGCCGACGTCGCCACCAGCGCACCGGCGGCCTCGGCCAGGGCCGCGATTTCGGGACCGGCGCAGCGCGCCCCTCGGCCCGCGACGAACATGGGACGCCGGGCGGCACGGAGCAACTCGGCCAGGCGAGTGGCCGACCGGGCTTCGGGCCGCGGCCGTGGCGGTTCGGCGGAGAGCTCGACAGGTCCTTCGAAATCCGCTGCGGCGGCGGCGATGTCGATGGCGACATGGAGCATGACGGTCCGGCGCTGCGTCACCGCGGTGCGGAAGGCGCGGATCACATCCGCCACCACCGTGGTCGGCCCGTAGACACGGTCGTTCACGGCGCCGACGCTCGCGGCGAGGGCCTCCTGGTCGATCCGGAAGTTCGACCGCAACGCCGACGCGGGTGCATCGGCGGTGAGCACGATCGTCGGCGTGCGGCTCTTGGCGGCCTCGGCGATGCCGGTCATCGCGTTGGTGAGCCCACAGCCCTGGTGCACCGACAGCACGCCCACCCGTCCCGACATCCGCGCATAGGCGTCGGCCATGCTGGCAGCCCCGCCCTCGTGGCGGGCGGCGGTGAACGGGACACCGCCGGCCCGAAGGGCGTTGGTCAGCACGAAGTTCCCGCTGCCGACCACACCGAAGGCATGGCCGACGCCGAGATCGGCGAGAACGCGGCCCGCGACGTCGGCGACCGTCGGGCCGTAGCGGCCGGGTGCCGCCATCAACTCTCGACGATCGCCAGCACGCGCGACGGACTGCCGGTGCCGCCGACGATCGGCAACGGGCTCACGACGATCACCGCGCCGGTCGGCGGGAGCGAGCCCAGGTTGCGCAGGGAGGTGAGCCCGTACTTGTCGTTGCCGAGGAAGTGGTAGTGCACGGGGAAGGCGGGATCGAAGCCGCCCGCCAGCCCTGCGTCGACACCGACGGTCTCGACTCCGAGGCCGGTGATCTCGCGCTCGGTGGCCAGCCACTGCGCGCACTCCACCGACACCCCGGGGGTGTGCGACCCGGTCTCGTCGGCGTTGAGGAACTCGGCTTCGGAGCCGCCCCGCGACTCCCAGCCGGTCCGCAACAGCAACCAGGTGCCGGCGGTGAGGCGTCCGTGTTCGGCTTCCCAGGCCTCGACCTCGGCGACGCTCAGGAGATGATCCGGGTCGTCGGCGACCTCGTCGGTCAGGTCGAGGACGGCCGCCGGGCCGATCAGCCGCTGCACCGGGATCTGCGAGACGTCATCCCCGTCGCGTCCGCTGATCCAGTGGATCGGTGCGTCGAGATGGGTGCCGATGTGCTCGCCGGTGTGGATGTTGTTGTGCCGCCAGTACGGCCCCGGCTCGTTGTAGGCGCTGACCTCTTCGAGACTGAAGTCGATCAGGTTCGCGAACGGGGCAGGCAGTCGCAGCGCGGGCGTCGCCGCACTCAACGGAGTCGTCAGATCGACGACGCGGAGCGACCCGTCGGCGAGGCCGGCGACGAAGCCGGACAGGGCGGTGTCGGGCACGAAGGAGCCGGCCACTACTTGCGCGCTCCGCGCCAGTTCATGCCCCAGCCGTACGCCTCGTCGACCTTGTCCTGTGCCCCGCGGATGTAGCGCACCTCGCGGTTGAGAACCAGCTCGCCACCACGGTTCTCGAACAAGGCGATCGCGCACGAGAGCGCCGACTGATCCGCCTCGTCGAGCCGGACCTCGATCTCCGGGCCGTTGGCCGGGAACAGGGTGACGACGCCGTTGGCGCCGGCCCAGTTCGGGGTGCCCTCGTAGATGTAGGCGAAGATCAGGATCCGGCGGATCCGGTCGGTCGCGGAGAGGTCGATGTACATGTTCTCGCCACCGGAACCCGACCGGTCGTCGCCGTCGAGATAGATGATCGGCTGTCCGTCACGGGGCGCCCGGAACGAGTTGCCCAGGGCCTGCACGATGCCCTTGCTCCCGTCGGTGAACTCCCACAGGCAGGCGAGGTCGAGGTCGATACCCTGCGCCTTGCGGAAGAGCCCGCCGCCCTTGGAGTTCGACGTCCAGCTCAGATTGACGCGCACCTGACCGGAGGTCGCACCCTGCTTGCTCAGCGAGATGCTCGGCGCCGACTTCGTGAGGGTGATCTTCGACAGCGAGACCGGCGGCGCGGGCGGCTGCTGACCGTAGCCCGCGGGGGTGGGCGGCTGCTGGCCGTAACCCGCGGGAGCGGCCGGGGGCTGGGCGGGCGGCTGCGGCGGCTGGGCCTTCGGACGCTTCGTGTAGTCGATCCCCATCTCGGTTCCTCATCTCGTCGTGGTGACATCGTCGTCGGGTGCGGTGATCGGACGGCGAAAACACACTCGCCGCAGGTGTTGGCGCCCAGCGTAGTGGACCAACGTCAACGGCCGGTGTCCGTTGCCGGGGCGTGAGCCCGCGCGGACGGGCCGAAACTCGATGCGACGTCGAGCCGCCCCTGCGGATTCCGGCGGCAGCTGGCAACGGCGACATGGCACGGACGTGGGACGTTCGCGGGGATCGGAAAGCCGTCGTCGATCTGGTACCGGGTGTTGGTGATCTTCGACGCGACCGCCGCCGGGTCGGCGGGGTGTTCCGGAGCGGCATCCGCCCGAATGACCACCATCGCTTCGGTGACACCGGCCGGCCACTCGAAGCGCACGGTGTCGGCGTCGACGCGGACCGCGGTGATCGGCGGCGGATCGTCGGGATGGGGGGGTCGCCGGCGGCTGCGGCGCTGTGGTCGCCGAGGCGGGGGCGGCCGGCGCGGGGGCGGCGTCGGAGCGGGCGGGGGCGGACTGGTTTCCGGCCAGCACGGCGGTGACCTCGTACACCGGCGGCACCGGGTCGGGCCGACTGCCGTCGGAGAGTTCGGTCCCCGCGGTGCGGCCGAGCGTCCGGGTCGACCCGTCGAACCCGATGCGCACGACGCGGTAGGTCACCGACTCCGTCGCGGACGGATCCCAGGAGACGGTGATCGCACCACTCTCGGCGACGAACCGGACGTTGCGCGGCGGCTCCACGGTCAGCACCGTCGCCGCCGAGTTGAGGCCTTCGTGATCGGTGATCCGACGTCGCATCTCGGCAGCGGCGGTGAGGCTTGCCGGGTTGCTCACGGATGCCGACCGCGCGATCTCGCCCGCCTGGGCGACGATGTCCCGCGACGCCTCGAGGCGGGCCTGGAGCGACCCGCCCGAGTCGGGAAGACGGTCGATGTCCCGGGCCCGCCGGAACACGTCCTCCAGCAGTTCGAGCGCCGCGACGTGGCGCATCTCGTCCGCGAGATCCCGGGCCCGGCGGGAGTCCGCCACCGCCTGCGCGATGACCCGTTCGACCTCGTCGGCGACCGCCGCGATCTGCCGGAGCGCCGCGGCATCGTCGCCGGCTCCGGCACGCGCATCGGCGATGGCCGCGCGCGCCCGGACGGGCAGGCCGTCGCGCAAGGCCGCGCGGGCGGCGCGGAGATCGTTCTCCCACAACCGCTTCGGCGGCGTGGGTGGCTCGGCCGACGGCGGGGGGCCGGCCGGTGGGCTCACGGCTGCTCCGAATTCGGCGGCGAGTCCGGCGATCACGGTGCGCGCATCGCGGGCGCCGAGTCCGCGGGTGCGAGCCTCGTCGAGCAGGAAATCATGGTCCTGCGCACCCAGTTCGTCCTCGACCAGGACCGCGGCCCGGACCCGTGGCCGGAGATGGTCGGTCACGGCGTCGATGACCGATTGCCGATACTCCTGCGCCAGCACGGGATCGGAGAGCAGGACGTCGTGGACGTGGACCAGCAGTTCGTCGAGGACCGCGCGGAAGCGGCCGGCGGCGAGCTCACGGGCTCGTTCGTTGACCGCGGCGGCCCGGGACTCGATGAGGCCGCGATCGGCGGCGGCGTCGGTGTCGAGGTGTAGCAGGGTCAGGAGCGTCGGGGTGGGATCGCCGTCGCGGAGTCGGTCGAACTCGGCGAGCAGGTCGGCGATCTGACCGCGTTGCTGCGCCGACAAGGACACCCGCGGCGGCGCGGGTTCGGCCGACGCGGGCGGGGCATCGTCGACGATGCGGTGACGCCGCAGTCGGGTGGCGATCTCGGCGGGGTCGAGGCCGCCCATGGCGCCGATCTCGTCGAGCCCGGCGCGCTTGGATCTCGGGATCCCGCCGTAGCGTTCGTTGAGCCGCGCGATCGCGTTGTCGAGGAGTTCGAATCGCTGCTGATCGCGCAGTTCGCGTCGGGTGCTCACCGCACGGGCCTCGGCGATCCGTCCGGTCTTGTGCCGCAACGGCGCCGACCGCTCGTCGTGCTCGGCAACCAACCGGGCCACCAGGATGCGGTACTTCGGGTGGTCGCGTTGCTTCTGCCAGAAGGCCCACACCTCGTCGAGGCGGGCGGCCACCGCGGCGTCGTCGAGCCGCTCGGCCTCCTCGATCGGGAGGTCATACAGTTCGAACGAATCCGATTCGCTCGGTCCTCCGCGTTTCTCGACCGCGGCGAGCACACGTTTGCGATAGTCGTTGCCGACGAACGGTTCCATCAGGTCTCTCCCCTCCGGCGGAGGCGGTCAGTGGTCGCGGCGCCGGGAGCGGTGGACCTGGTCGAGTTCTCGCTCGACCTCCGATTTCGACAACGATGCACCGGTTTTGGCCGACAGCGTGAGCGGGATCTGGGCATCGACGTGGAATGCCGTGACATGCAGGACGCCGTCGAAGGCCATCTCGAAGGTCACCGACACCTCGCTGCCCTCGTCGTATCCGGGCGGGATGTCGGTGATCGCACCCTCGATGAGGACCTTGGCGTCCTCCGGTCGCGGGGAAGCCGACTGTCCCTGCTGTTCCAGTACGACCAATTCGATGCGGGACTGGTCGCGTCGCATGGTCCCGAACGACCGGCGCACCCGGATGGGGAGCGTCGAATTCCGCTGGACCAGCCAGCTGGCCTCCAGTTCGCCGTTGTGGCCGTTGACCACCAGCACCCCGAAACCGCGGGAGACCACTGTGTCCACGACGACCTCGAGCGTGCGGCGGACACTGCTGACGGGCAGCGCGAACGCGTGGGCGACCCGGGTGCAGGACTCGTCGAGGTCGGCCGGTGCGACGCCGTCGAGACCGCGGTCCTCGCGCAGGCGTCCGCGGGTGGTGAGGTCGGCGCGGACGAGTCGTTCGATCTCCAGCTTCTCGCCGTAGATCGCTGCCCCGCGGGCGACGGCGAGGTCGGGGTCGTTCAGTTCCGGTGTCGTGCCCAGTGCGGCGGCGAGTTCCCGCGCGACCATCGGCATCCGCGACGAACCGCCGACCAGCAGGACACGGTCGACGGCTGACACGCCTCGGCGTTCGGCGGCGGCCAGGCATGACCGGGTGAGTTCGACGGTCCGGGCCAGCAGCGGACGGGTGAGTTCCTCGAGTTCGGCCCGGGTGAGCGTGATGACCGACCGGGCGCCGTCGTGGGCGACGATGACCGAGGTCGAATCCGACTCGGTCAGTTCGTGTTTGGCGCGCTCCGCGGCGAGGATGAGCGACTGCGAGCCGGCCGAGTCGTCGAGCGGGTCCTCGGCGTCGGGGTGCTCGGCGCAGAACGCGCGCGAGAGATGCAGCGCCAACCGCTCATCCCAGTCGGCACCGCCGAGCTGGTGATCGCCGTCGACGGCGAGCACGGTGATCCGGCGGTCGGCGAGTTCGATGACCGTCGCATCGAAGGTCCCGCCGCCGAGGTCGTAGACCAGGACCGTCTCGTCGGGTGTGCCCTTGGCCAGGGGGTCGGTCAGGCGGCTGAAGCCGTAGGACAGAGCGGCGGCGATCGGCTCGGACAGGACCCCCGCGACCTCGAGGCCGGCATAGGTGCCGGCCTGGATCGTCGCGCGCCGCTCCTCGTCGCCGAAGTAGGCGGGCACCGTGATCACGGCCCGCTCGACCTGCTCGCCGGCGAACGCGGCGTCGGAGATCAGCGACTTGAGGATGAGTGCCGAGATCGCCGGCGCCGACCACGTCTGGCCGTGCGCGACGAAACGCCACTGGGCATCGCCCATCCGCCGCTTCACCAGGCTGCAGACGTTCTCCGGGTCGAGCCTGGCCTGCCGGCGGGCCCCTTCGCCGACGACGTGATCCGTCGGCGACGTCAGCAACACCGTCGACGGGGTGGTCGGTGCGCCGGTCAGTCCGACGATCACCTCCGGGCGGCCGTCGGCGTCGATCTTCGCCATCGCCGAGTTGGTGGTTCCGAGGTCGATCCCGATTACGCCCACGATCGGGGATGCTAGCAGCGCAGACGGTCTCGCCGGTCCCGGACGATCGGCCTGTGGAGTTGATTACGCTGGCGGAATGACGTCTCCGGAGGGCTCTGCGCCTGGGCGAACCGACGGGCTCGCGGAGCTGGGCGAGCAGGTGTCCGACCTCGCCCTCATGGTTGCGCGGCAGACCAGGACGATCGAGCGGCTCGTCGACGCCGCCAGATCCCCGGCCGCCGCGGCCGGCGTGGACACCGCCCTGCTGGTCGACCTCTTCGCGCTCCACACCGACGCGGCGACGTGCGCGGTCTCGGCGTCGGAAGCCGACCGGCCGGCGTTCGAGCTGCTGCGCGCCGGACTGGAACGCCTCATCGTCGGCCGCGGGGGAGCGGTCGTCGCACCGCCGGCCGGGACCGACTTCGATGCCCGCACCATGGAGGCGGTCGACGTCCATCCGACCGACGACACCTCCGCGGACCGCACCGTCGCCGAGCTGCTCCGTCCCGGGCTGGTCGTCGGCGAGCGCTCGGTCCGGCCGGCGGCCGTGGTGGTCTTCCGGAGCGGTCAGTCCTCGGGAGACAGCGTCCGCCAGAGGAACTCGTAGGCCAGGGCCGATTTGAACGCGGCCTGCTTGTTGTCCGCCGCGCCGCCGTGGCCGCCCTCGATGTTCTCGTAGTACTGCACGTCGTGACCGGTTTCCTCCAGGCGGGCAACGAGTTTGCGCGCGTGACCGGGGTGGACGCGATCGTCGCGGGTCGACGTCGTGACCAGGATGGGCGGGTAGGTCGCGTCCGCGTCGACGTTCTGATAGGGCGAGAACGGCTTCATGAACTCCCACTGTTCGGGGTCGTCGGGGTCGCCGTACTCGGCCATCCACGACGCCCCGGCCAGCAGGAGGTGGTAGCGCTTCATGTCGATGAGCGGGACCTGGCAGACCAGGGCGCCGAACAGCTCGGGATAGCGCGTCAGCATCACGCCCATGAGCAACCCGCCGTTGGACCCGCCCTGGGCGCCCAGCTGTGACGCAGTGGTGAGTCCGGTGTCGACGAGGGCACGCGCGACGGCGGCGAAATCCTCGTACACCCTGTGCCGCCCCGCTTTCTGCGCCTGGGTGTGCCACGACGGGCCGTATTCGCCGCCGCCCCGGATGTTGGCGATGACGTAGATCCCGCCGCGCTCGATCCAGCTCTGCCCGGCGATCGCGAGATAGCTCGGGGTGAGGGCATTCTCGAATCCGCCGTAGCCGTAGAGCAGCGTCGGTCCCTGGGACACGTCGCGCCGACGCACCACGAAGTACGGCACCTGCGTGCCGTCGTCGGACGTCGCGAAGTGCTGCTCGGCGGTCACGGCGTCGGAGTCGAAGAACGCGGGGCTGTGTTTGATGACCTCCGGAGCCCGGCCGCTCTGGCCGTGGAGCAGACTCGGCGGATCGGTGAACGACGTCGCCGACCAGAACACCTCGTCGCTCTCGTCGGGATCGGTGTCGAGGACCGAGACCGTGGCGAGGTCGGGCAGACCCGGCATGTCCACGGCCTGCCAGGTGCCGAGTTCGAGTACCTCGACCCGCGTGTGCACGTCGTGCAGCTTCACGATGATGAGATGCGAACGCGTGTAGGCGTAGTCGACGAGGCTCGTGTGCGCATCGGGCGCGAAGAGCACGGCCGCGTCGCGGTCGCCCGCCCGGTAGGCCTCGTAGTCGAAGGCCAGCAGTGTGCCCGGTGCGTGCGCGGTGCCGTCGATCTCCCACTCCGATCGCGTGAGCACCAGCAGCCAGTTCATCCGGACCCCGGCGTGCGCGTCGGTGGGCACGTCGAGCAACTCGGGGCGGCCGTCGCGCAGTTCGTAGTCGAGTGAGTTGAAGAAGTCGGTGGCGCGACCGACGAAGTGGCGTTCGAATCCCGGTGTGCTGTCGTAGCTCGCCCGCACTGACACGTCCCCGGTCTCGCCCGCGAAGACCGTCACGGCCTCCGACAGCGGGGTGCCGCGCGTCCAGCGCTTGACGATGCGGGGGTAACCGGAATCGGTCAGCGAGCTCAGCCCGTCCGGTTGCACGCCGAAATCCGTTCCGACATATACGGTGTCACGATCGATCCACCCGACGTCGGATTTGTTCTCCGCCAGCTTGAAGCCGTCGGCGACCCAGGTGCGCGACGGGATGTCGAACTCACGGACCACGGAGGCGTCGGCGCCGCCGCGCGAGAGGGAGATCAGCGCGCGCTCGTACTCGGGGCGCAGTACGGAGGCGCCGGCCCACACCCAGTTCTCGTCCTCGGCGCGTGCGAGTTCGTCGACGTCGATGAGGACATCCCAGTCGGGGGTGTCGGTCACGTAGGAGTCGTACGTCGTGCGACGCCAGAGGCCACGCGGGTTGGTCGCGTCGCGCCAGAAGTTGTACAGGTACTCCCCGCGGCGACGCGCGTAGGGGATGCGGTCGTCGGTGTCCAGGGCGGCAAGCGTTGCGGCCTCCAACTCGCGGAAGCGTTCCGACGACGTCAACGCCGCCACCGTGGGCTCGTTGTGCGCGCGCACCCAGGACAGCGCGTCGTCGCCGGTGACGTCCTCCAGCCACAGGTACGGGTCGGTGTCGGACGTGGGGGCGTCGTAGCCGTGCTCGGTCATGGCGTCCAAACTACGCGGGCGGCCGTCGCGACCGTGCTCCGCGCAGGAGCGCTCACGGTGTCGGCCCCGGCAAAACGCCCACTACAGGTTGTCCGCGCGGGGTATCGTGACGCAGCGACGTCGAGGAGACCCCCATGGCCACTGCCCATTCCGTTCCCGCCCGCTGTCCCGGCCATGAACCCCCGCGGACGTCGAGATGGGCCCGCCTCTCGATGGCCACCTGTTCCGTCGTCGCCGTGGTCGCGCTCGTCGCGGCTTGCGACAGCGGGTCGTCGGGCACCGGGGCGCCGCCGTCTGCATCGGAGTCTCTGGAGAACCCGAATGCCGTCGCCGCCGAACCGCTGCCGGCCGATGCGGTCGACAAGGCGGTCGGGCAACTCGACGACCTGGTCAACTCGATGATGGAGTCGACCAAGATCCCGGGTGTGGCCGTGGCGGTCGTGTCCGGTGGGGAGACCAAGTACGCCAAGGGGTTCGGCGTCAAGGACATCACGACCGGTGAGGCCGTCGACCCGAACACCGTCTTCCAGCTGGCGTCGGTGTCGAAGTCGGTGGGATCGACGGTGGTCGCGGCCGCCGTCACCGACAAGACGGTGACGTGGGAGATGCCGATCGTGGAATCGCTGCCTTGGTTCGCGCTCGCCGAACCGTACGTCACGCGCACCGTGACCGTCGGCGACATGTATTCGCACCGATCCGGTCTGCCGGACCACGCGGGCGACAAACTGGAGGACATGGGGTACTCGCAGCAGGAGATCATGCAGCGCATGCGCTTCATGCCGCTCGACCCGTTCCGGATCAGCTACGCCTACACCAACTTCGGGGTGACGACCGGTGGCGAGGCGGTGGCGGTGAAGGCCGGGACGGACTGGGCGACGCTGTCGCAGGACCTCATCTACGGTCCGCTGGGCATGACCAGCACCAGCTCCCGCTACGTCGACTTCGAGCGCCGGGCCGACCGCGCGGTGGGGCACATCAAGGAAGACGACAAGTGGGTCAAGACCCCGATCCCGCGCGATCCCGATGCGCAGTCACCCGCCGGCGGTGTGAGCTCGAACGTCAACGACATGGCGACGTGGCTGAAGATGGTGCTGGCGCAGGGCAAGCACAACGGCCAGGAGGTCGTGGCCCCCGACGCGCTGCTCCCGGCCCTCTCACCGCAGATCGTGTCGAGCCCGCCCCAGACGCCCGACAACCGCGCCGGATCGTACGGCTACGGCTTCAACGTCGGGGTGACCGAGGACGCGCGGACGCAGTTCAACCATGCCGGCGCGTTCGCGTCGGGCGCCGGCACGGTGTTCTCGATCCTGCCGTCGGCCGACACCGCAATCGTCGTCCTGTCCAACGCCGCGCCCCTCGGTGCGGTGGACTCGATCGCCGCCGAGTTCATGGATCTCGTGCAGTTCGGCGAGATCCGCAACGACTGGCGCGACCTCTACGCCAAGGCGTATGCGCCCCTGAGCGTGCCGAGCGGCGAACTCGTCGGCAAGGAACCGCCGTCGAATCCCGCACCGTCGCAACCACTGCCGTCGTATGTGGGTACCTACGCCAACGCGGTGTACGGACCGGCGGAGATCGTCGAACGCGACGGGAAGCTCGTCCTGGAGATGGGGCCGGGCGGAGTCCGCAAACACGAACTCGCTCACTGGGACGGCAACACGTTCACGTTCGATCTGCTCAACGAGAACGCCGAACCGGGCTCGATCTCGCAGGTCACGTTCGACGGCCCGCGTATGACGATCGAGTACTACGACGACGAGGAGAGCAACGGCGAGTTCATCCGGCGCTGACGGTCAGCGGCCCGTCCGGCCGTCGACGCCCTCGCGGATGATGTCGAGATGGCCGGCGTGACGGGCGGTCTCCTCGATCATGTGGGTCAACGCCCACCGCATCGACGGGGAGGAGCGACGTCCGCTCGCCCTGGGCGCCGCCTCGGCGAGATCGGTGTAGGCGTCGATGACCTCGCCGGCCTCGGACACCGCGCGGCGGTACGCCGCCTGCACCGACGCCACGGTCTCGTCGTCGGGGCAGGTGAACGTCGCCTGCCAGTCGTCCGCGTCCTCGCCCAGGAAGAAGAACCGTTCGACGAACGTCAGGTGGCGGACCACCCCCAACAGGCTGGTGCCCGACGGCACCGCGGCCGCACGCGCGTCGACCTCGGAGACGCCGTCGAGTTTGGCCACCGCGGAGGCGCGCAGATAGTCGAGGAAACCGACCAGCACCTCCTTCTCCGAACCGCCGGTCGCCGGTGGCGGGGTGTCCTTGCGACGGCGGGGAGGCATGGCCCCCACCCTAATGCTGTGCGGCCACCGGGTCGGGGACCTCGCCGGTCCGGACCGGGCATCGGGTGTGGGAGTAGATCGTCGGCATGCAGAGATTGCAGTGGACGCATTTCGACGTCGTCGACGGGTCGGCGGCGAGGCGTAGCGGTAGGTCGGGTTCACGCAGGAGCGCGCGCCCCATCGCCATGAAATCGAAGCCCTCGGCGAGCGCGAGATCCATCGAGGCGCGATCGGTGACGCCGCCCAGGAGGATGAGCGGCAGATCGACGGCCTTACGGAGTTC
The DNA here is from genome assembly GCF_029866425.1 of Gordonia sp. SMJS1. Classification (NCBI taxonomy): domain Bacteria; kingdom Bacillati; phylum Actinomycetota; class Actinomycetes; order Mycobacteriales; family Gordoniaceae; genus Gordonia; species Gordonia sp. SMJS1. The sequence goes on from NZ_CP123381.1 coordinate 726,941, forward strand.
GCGCGCGAGAGGCAGCAGATAGGCGTCGTGATAGCGGTAGTGCTTCAGGAAGACCGGTGCGAAGGCCTTCAGTCCGTACTTCATGGCACCGGAGAACGCATCGGCGAACTCCTTACGGGGTGCCTCGCCGTGAAAGAGGTACATCGGGTTGAGCAGTGAACTCCCCGCGGTGGGTTCGATGGCGTCGAGGTGGCCGTCGGATTCCAGTAGCTGTGCCACCTCGCATGCCTCGTCGACGTTGAAGCCACTCAGCCTCGCCCGGCCCCGGGCCCGCGCCGCGGGCGAGCGCTCGAGGTCGACCCGGCCGACGCCGTCGAAGAGGTTGAGCTTCACCCAGATCGCAGCCTCGTCCCCGACCTCGTCGCGCACGCTCTCGACCACCTCACGGGCGAGGCGGGCGCGGTTGACGAGGCTCCCGCCGTAGGCGTCACGACGCCGGTTCAGCAGCGGGGACAGGAAGCTGGAGATGAGATAGTTGTGGCCGCAGTGGATCTCGAGTCCGTCGAAGCCGGAGTCCACCGCAAGCCGTGCGGCCCGGCGGAACGTGGTCCGCAGGTCGGCGATGTCGTCGACGCTGATCGCACGGGTCACCGACATTCCCATCGGCGCGGGTATCCGTGACGGTCCCAGGGAGGCGGCCCGGTTCGACGCCGAGTTCGCGACCGCGCCCGCGTGCCCCAGTTGGGCCGCCGCAAGTGCGCCCTCGGCGTGGACTGCGTCGGTGAGTCTGCGCAATCCGGGAACCGCCTCGGGGCGCATCCAGATCTGGTGGCGGTCGGTGCGGCCCTCAGGTGAGATCGCGCAGTAGGCGACCGTGCTCATGGCCACCCCGCCGGCGGCGACCTCGCGATGGAACTCGATGAGTTCGTCGGTCACCAGGGCGTCGGGCGTCATCCCCTCGAAGGTGGCGCATTTGATCAGGCGGTTCCGCAGGTGCAGCGGTCCCAGCCGGGCGGGGCTGAACGGTCCGGTGGTGGGGCTGTCCACAACGGGTCCTCTCACTCGTGTCTCACGTGGCGGGTGCGGTCAGTCCGGCGGTGACGAAGCCGGCCAGGGCCGTCACGGCGGCGGGGCTCGAGGTCTCGGTGCCCCCGAACCGCAGGAGGATCAACTGGAAGGCGAGTGCCCAGCGTCGGCGCGCCTCGCTCGCCGTCAGGCCGGGGACGGCCTCGGCGAGCATGTCGGCGAACGGATCGAGATCGAACCAGCGCGACGTCCAGCTCGCGGTGGGATGGGCGAACACAAACCGTGCGAGCAGCTGTAGGTGCAGATGTCCGGTTGGGTCGGACTGCAGGTCGACGAAGGGGGCCACCACAACGTCGACGACATGCGCGATCGGCGTACCGGCCGGGTCGAGGGAGGCCAGCGGGTCGGCCCACAGCGGACCCAGGCGAGACTCCAGCAGCGCGATGGTGAGGTCGTCCTTGGTGCCGAAGTGATAGTGCACCGCCGCCGGGTTCGCCTCGGCGGCCGCGCAGATCGCCCGGACGGACACCTTGTCGTATCCCTCGGCGAGGAAGAGACGTTCGGCGACGGCCAGCAGGGCGTCGCGGGTGGGCAGCGACGTCGAATCGCGGCGCTCACCGCGTCCGGCGCGCGTGGTCTGGGTCACACGTCGAGGAAAGCACAGTTCAGTCGATGTTTCAATCAATGATTGAATGCGCAGGTTGCTACCGGCGAGTAGTGGGACACTCTGCGGCGACGGTCGGGCGCGACGTAGGCTGGCAGTCGTGGCTGAACACTTTCAAACAGTTGTATTGGGTGCAGGTCCAGGTGGGTACGTAGCCGCGATCCGGTCGGCTCAACTGGGCATGAAAACCGCCGTCATCGAGGAGAAGTACTGGGGCGGTGTGTGTCTGAACGTCGGATGTATCCCGTCCAAGGCCCTGTTGCGCAATGCGGAGCTCGCACACATCTTCAACCATCAGGCCAAGACCTTCGGCATGAGTGGTGAGGTGTCCTTCGACTTCGGCGCGGCATTCGACCGCAGCCGCAAGGTCTCGGACGGCATCGTCAAGGGCGTCCACTACCTGATGAAGAAGAACAAGATCACCGAGATCGACGGTTACGGCGTGTTCACCGACGCCAAGACCATCAAGGTGGGCGACCGGGAGATCACGTTCGACAACGTCATCATCGACACCGGGTCGACCGTCAAGCTGCTCCCCGGCGTCGAACTGTCGGAGAACGTGGTCACCTACGAAGAGCAGATCCTGACCCGTGAGCTGCCCGAGTCCATCGTCATCGTCGGTGCGGGCGCCATCGGCATGGAGTTCGGTTACGTCATGGCCAACTACGGCGTCGACGTCACGATCGTCGAGTTCCTCGATCGCGTGCTCCCCAACGAGGACGCCGACTCCTCGAAGGCCCTCGCCAAGGAGTACAAGAAGCTCGGCATCAAGTTGCTGACCTCCACCCGGGTCCAGAAGGTCACCGACAACGGCGACAGCGTCACCGTCGCCTACACCGACGCCAAGGACAAAGAGGGTGAGCTCACCGTCGACAAGGTTCTCATGTCCGTCGGATTCGCCCCGCGTGTCGAGGGCTTCGGCCTCGACAAGACCGGTGTCGAACTCACCGATCGCGGCGCCATCGCCATCGACGACTACATGCGCACCAACGTCGACGGCATCTACGCCATCGGCGACGTCACCGCCAAACTGCAGCTCGCGCACGTCGCCGAGGCCCAGGGCGTGGTGGCCGCCGAGACCATCGCCGGCGTCGAGACCATGACCCTCGGTGATTACCGGTTCATGCCGCGTGCCACCTTCTGTCAGCCGCAGGTCGCATCGTTCGGCCTCACCGAGGCGCAGGCCAAGGACGAGGGCTACAACGTCAAAGCGACCACGTTCCCGTTCTCGGCCAACGGCAAGGCCCAGGGGCTCGGCGAGACCGCGGGCTTCGCCAAGCTCGTCACCAATGCCGACACCGACGAGCTGCTCGGCGGACACCTGGTGGGCGACAACGTCTCCGAGATGCTCCCGGAGATGACGCTGGCCCACAAGTGGGATCTCACGGCCAAGGAGCTGGCGCGGAACGTGCACACGCACCCGACCATGTCGGAAGCACTGCAGGAGACGTTCCACGGCGCTCTCGGGCACATGATCAACCTGTAGACGTGTGAGTGCAGACGAGCGGGTCCGGGAGTGGACGCTCCCGTGGCCGCTCGACCTGCGGGCAACGGTCGGCCTGCACCGGCGCGGTGCGGGCGACCCGGCGTTCGTCTACGCCAGGGACGGTTCGGTCTGGCGGGCGGTGCACACCCCCGACGGGCCGGGCACCCTGACGATCGCCGTGCGGTCCGGCGTCGTCGTCGGTCGCGCATGGGGTCCCGGCGCGGACTGGTTGCTCGACCAGATGCCGGATTTCCTCGGTGCGCGAGACGATCCCGACGCCCTCGTCCCCCGCGATCCCGTTGTGCGGGAACTGGTGCGCCGCGCCGAGGGTTTGCGGCTCTCACGCACCGACCGGGTCTGGGAGGCGCTCGTCCCCGCGATCCTGGAACAGAAGGTCGTCGGCGCGGAGGCGTTCCGTGCCTGGCGATATCTGGTGCGCCGCTTCGGCTCTCCCGCGCCCGGACCGGTCCCGGAGACCATGCGGGTGCCGCCCGCCCGGCAGGACTGGGTGCGCATCCCGAGCTGGGAGTGGCACCGCAGCGGCATCGAACCGGTCCGCATGCGGACCATTCGCGGCGCCACCACCATCGACGTCGAGCGACATGCGCGGAAGCTCACCGTGCTCCGCGGTGTCGGCCAGTGGACCGAGGCCGAGACGCTGTCGCGGTCACTCGGCGACCCCGACGTGGTCAACGTCGGCGACTACCACATCCCGAAACTGGTGGGACTCACGTTGATCGGCGAGGCCGTCGACGACGCGGGCATGCTCGAACTACTCGAACCCTATGCGGGGCAACGTCAACGAATCATCAGGCTGGTCGCGCGACGGGGCGTCCGGCCCGAACGACGCGGCCCGCGGATGACGGTCCGCGACTACCGGGACTTCTGACGCCTCGGGCCGCCTACGACGCCGTCTTGCGTGCCAGCACGAACTGCCCCTGACCGGTGATCGTCTGCTCGACGTCGTCCAGGCCCGCGCGTCGGAGGCGTTCGACGATCTCGTGGTCGTCGAAGATGCGGTACCCGCTCGCCCCGGCGAGCGGCCGGACGCCGGGGAACGAGGTGAGCGGCGTCGTCACCGAGGTGAAGACCACGATCTCGCCGCCCGGTGCGGTCACCCGCACCAGCTCGTCGACGACCGGAAGCGGGTCGGGGATCAGATAGAGGGCCGCCAGGCAGGTCACCACGTCGAAAGTGTTGTCGGCGAACGGCAATGCGTGGGCATCACCCCGCAGGAACGCGGCCCGCCCCACCGCGTTGGTCTGCGCGGCCCGCGCCAGCATGGGCGCGGAGAAGTCGATCCCGATGCAGCGACCGTCGCCGGTGAGTCCGTCGGCGATCTCGCGTATGTAATTGCCGGGGCCGCAGGCGACATCGAGGACCAACCGGTCACCGGGGCGGGCGAGGTAGGCGCGTAGTGCACGGTCGAAGTCGGCGGTGGAACGGCCGCCGAGGCTGAAGAGCCGGGTGAAGGTCGGCCGCCAGAGATGCTCGTAGATCTCGGCGAAGTACTCGTTGCGCATCAGGCGCTGCGCGATCGACTCCATGTCAGGGCTGTCGCAGTCAGGAGCGGGCGTCGCGCTGGACGCGCAGCGTGTGGATGGTGGTCGCGAGGCTGTCGTATTGACCGACGAGCAGGGTGAACCCGATGAGTTTCCGGTCGTCGAGGTGCCGGGACAACGCCTGCCAGGCGATGTCGGAGACGTCCTTGGTCTCGACGAGTTCGTCGACCGCGCGCAGGATCGCCCGTTCACGATCACCCCACCCGGCGTCGGGACCCTCGAGGATGCGGTCGAACTCGTCGGCGGTGATCCCGGCCCGACGGCCGAGGCGTCGGTGATGGTCGAGTTCGTAGTCGCAATGCCTCAGGTGGGCCACCCGGAGGATCACCATCTCGGAGTCCTTGCGCGGCAACACACCGAACGGCATCAGCCGGCTGCTGAAGTGGAGCCAACCGCGGAACAACCCCTTCGCGCGACCCAGGGTCGAGAAGATGTGCGCGTCGTCGACACCCATGACGCGTGCGGCCCCCCGCGCGAAGACGAAATTGACCGGCCCGAGCTCCCGGAAACCACCCGGTGCGACGCGAGGTGTGCCCATGGGCCCACGGTAGACTACGCGGACTATGACGCACACCACACGGACGTTCACCAGTGTCGACGAACTGAAGGCCGCGATCGGGGAGGACCTCGGCTCGGGCGAGTGGCTCGAGATCACCCAGGAACGGGTCGACGCCTTCGCCGATGCGACCGGCGATCACCAGTGGATTCACGTCGACCCCGAGCGTGCGAAGTCCGGTCCGTTCGGGACGACCATCGCGCACGGATACCTGACGGTGTCGCTGCTGCCGATGATCGCGGGGAAGATCTTCACCGTCGAGGGCCCCAAGCTGGTCCTGAACTACGGTATGAACAAGCTGCGCTTCCCGAACCCGGTGAAGGTCGGCGCCCGCATCCGCTCGAACGCGGTGATCACCTCGGTCGAGGAGACCCCCAAGGGCGTGAACATGGTCGTCACCAACACCGTCGAGATCGAGGGCGAGGCGAAGCCCGCGTGCGTCGCCGAGAACCTTCGCGTCCTCGTCTTCTGACCGGGGCGGCTCCTCGACGCTCAGCGGCGGCACTCGTCGACGGCCGGTTCGCCGCGTAGCCGGCGGTCGAGCCAGTCGAGGGCGACGGGGAAGCCGAGCAGCGCCGCGCTGATGTGTTCACCGAAGACCTCGCGGTAGGCCATGACCGCACCGAGGGCGCATTGTTCGCGGTAGAGGGCGCGGGCGCCGGCCGCGGGTATCCACCACTCGTGGGTCCCGTGGTAGATCAGCAGCGGGATCACCGAGGCGCGGTCGGCCATCGCGGTCAGCCGATAGATCCGCTGGGCGGTCGGCGACCGGAACGGGTCGGGATCACTCGAGAGCAACTGCATCGGCAGGAAGGTGCCACCGGCCACCGCCTCGGGGATCACGCACACGTTCTTCAACGGCGACGACGCGAGCCAACGCGCGGGCCGGTTCGTGAGGGTCAGGATCTCCGGGCGCTCGCGCGCGATGCCGACGGTGGCCGCGTGGAACAGGCCGGTCGCGAGGTTCGCGTTCATGCTCCCGACCAGCATGCGGAAGTCGGCCGGGACACCGCCGAGACCCGCGCCGACGACACGGTCGGTGAGCTCGGGTGCGTACTCGCCCAGTAGTTTCGCCGCACCGTGGGTGGCGATGGCGCCGCCCGAGTACCCGGTCATGGCGATCCGGCTGCGGCGCAACAATTCCGGGCGCACATGGAGGGCCGCGCGGACGGCGTCGAGGATCACGTGCCCGGCGAGTACCGGCTCCGCGTAGGCCATCCGGGGTCCCTGGTGGTCGGGCACGAGCACCGCATAGCCCTCGTGCAGCGCCAGCTGGGTCGTCGGCGGGATCAGGTCGGTGATGCCCGTCGCGATGGAAAACCCATGCGCGAGTGTGTGTCCCGGTGTGCAGGCGGCACCGAGTGAGTCGATCGGCAGGTTGTTCACGAGCATCGGCGTCGGTGCCCTGGCCGTTCGACGCGGGACCAGCAGGGTCGCGGTGCCGAAGATCGGCGCCCCGACGGCATCGGTGCTGCGGAACTCGATCAGCGTCGCCGATCGGAGCGGTACCGTCACCACCGGCCCGGCGGCGGCGGTGACGTCGCGGGTGGCGATCACGTCTCCCGGGGCGCGTGAATCCAGGTCGCCGGCCACCGGTCGAACATCGGGTCACCTGTCGGGGACGGCAGGATAGATTCGCGCAATTCGAGTGCGCGGTGGTCGAATCCGTCGGCGCGCACGAGGCGGGATCGTGCGAAGCCGAGGAATGGGCGGCGGTGGCACCGCGCGGTCGATGGCGCCTGCGACGGGCGGCGGCAGCGGCATCATGTTCGGCGGGTCCGCGGCCGATGGCCCGGCGGACAGCGAGCCGACGGCGGCCACCAGCAGCACGGCGACCACCAGCACGGTGGCCGTCCACACCGCCCGGCATCGAAGCGCGTGCCGGGTTCTCGTCATGGCGGTGCCTCCGCGTCGAAGAGCGCTTCGTCGGTGACCTTAGGACAGTAGACCCGGCGCGGACCTCCGTTGCGCATCGATGGTCGCCGCACCGAGACGCAACCGTGATGTGCGGCGCGATAGGCGGTTTCGCGTGTCACCCGACCGGACTACATGGGTGCCGCCATGGATGGTCGCTCCCGCGCAGGCCGTCGTCACCGACTAGCATTGGCGGAGGTCATCGCGGTTCGAGTCGTCAGAGGTGCTGCCGGGGGGCGGGCGACTCGACGATGGCCGAGGTGAGACGGGAGGTTGGCGATGCCGACCAGGGGTGTTCTTCGACGATCGGTCCGACGCGCAGCGGTCGCGGTGACGGCGACGTGTGCCGCCGTGGCGCTCCTCGCGGGCCCGACCGAGACGAGTGGTCCCGCCGACGCCGAGCCGCCCAATCTCACCGCGGTCCCGCCACAGTTGCCGGCGGACGTCGACGGCCTGATCCCGGCGCCGCCGGTCGCGAAGCTGTCGCGCATCCCGGAACGGTCCCGGATTCCCGGCGCTTCCCGTGAACTGCAAGAACTGCGCGAGGCGATCATGCCGTCGCCCAGTGGCGACCGGTTCTTCGACCACTGGCCGGCCGGTCTGGCCGCGCGGACACCCGGTGAGGTCCTGACCACGCGGTCGGTGACCCGGGTGGCGCAGCCCCTGGTCTTCGTCCCGCTGCGATCGGCGCGGCAGGTCAAGTTCCGGACGACCGACGCCAACGGCGCCCCGATGTTCGGCACGGCCACCCTGCTGGTGCCGGCCAAGGCCTGGACCGGGCGGGGAGACCGCCCCGTCCTGGTCAACAACTCGCCGATCGTCGCGCTGGGCACCAAGTGCACGACGGGCTTCACCTACGCGCACGGTTTCACCAACAACACGAACGAGACCGATCTCATCCCGCCGTTCACCCAGCTCGCGTTGGACCGGGGTTATGCGGTGCTCGTGCCCGACCACACCGGGCCCCGGATGGCCTACGCCGAGCCGTATGTCGCGGGCCACGTGATCCTCGACTCGTTGCGCGCGGCCGGCGCTCTCGACCCGGCGAACTTCGCCCGCGGACCGGTCGCCATGGTCGGCTACTCCGGCGGGGCGATCGCCACCCACGGCGCGGCCAAGCTGGCCGCGAAGTATGCGCCCGACATCGCCGGGCGGTTCGTGGGGGCGGCCATCGGCGGGGTGCCCGCCGACTACCGGACACTCGCCGGCGCCATGAACGCGAACCTCGCGTCCGGGGTCTTCCACGCCGCGATGCTCGGCGTCGCCCGGGAACGGCCCGAGGTCCTCCAGATGTCGAACCATCTGGCGAGATGGCTTGCGACGTCGGAGATCCGCAACATCTGCACCGATGACATGGGCAACCTCGGGATCGCTCACCTGCCGACGCAGCTCCTGTCGACCGACCCCGATCCGTTCCACTCCGCGATCGCCGAGGAGCTCTTCGAGGTCACGTCCATGTCGGATCTGAAGGCGTCGATGCCATTGCTGATCTACCACGGGCGCTACGAGTGGTGGGTTCCCGCAACCCAGGCACGGGCGCTCGCCGCCCAGCAGTGCGATCTCGGTGCGACGGTGACGTATCGGGAGTACGAGGCCGAGCACGTCACGGCGGCTGCGGTCGGGTTCCCGGACACCGCGACCTGGCTCGACGAACGTCTGCGCGGAGTGCCCGCACCGAACGGGTGTCGTCGTTAACGGTTCTCGGTGAGGCTCATGTACGGCGAGACGCTGCTGGTGTGTTCGTCGATGCGGAGTGACGCTCCGACTGCGGGGAATGCGCGCTGGGCGCAGTTGGTCCGCTCACACACCCGGCAGCCGGCGCCGATCGGGGTCACATGCGCCTGCGGTCCGATCTCCAGACCGTCGGAATAGATCACCCGCGCGGCATGGCGCAGTTCGCATCCCATGCCGATCGCGAAGGTCTTGCCCGGTTGTCCGTAGCGGGTGGCGCGGCGTTCGACGGTGCGCGCAACCCAGAAGTAGTTCCGGCCGTCGGGCATCTCGGCGATCTGGGTGATGATCTTGCCGGGATAGGCGAACGTCTCGTAGACGTTCCACAGCGGACAGGTGCCGCCACTGGACGAGAAGTGGAAACCGGTGGCGGACTGACGTTTCGACATGTTCCCGGCTCGGTCCACGCGCACGAACGACCAGGGGATGCCCCGCAGGTTGGGCCGCTGCAGCGTCGAGAGGCGGTGGCAGATCGTCTCGTAGGAGACGGCGTAGAAGGCCGAGAGGCGTTCGATGTCGTACCGGAAATCCTCTGCGGCGCCGTGGAATTGGCTGTAGGGAAGGACGACTGCGGCGGCGAAGTAATTCGCCAGACCGAGAAGTCCCAGCGCCCGGGCGTCCTCACCGCTGAAGTTGGCCTCGTCGACCAGTTTGTCCAGGAGGTCCTGGTACTCGAGATAGCAGAGCTCGCTGGCGAGTTTGAACGTCCGCTGACCTGCCGAGAGCGACGCGGAGAACTCCAGACGCCGGGCCTCGCGGTCGAACCGGTGCAGGGTGTAGTCCCCGAGGTCGACGCGGCGCACGATGCTGATGCCGTGGACGCTCTCGATGCGGTTCATGATCTCGCGCCGGATGTCGGCGGAGTGCATCCGCATCCGGGTCGTCATCTCCTCGGCGACGACATCGAGCTCGTGAATGTAGTTGCGGCGCTGGTAGAAATAGTCCCGCACCTCCTCGTGCGGCGCGCTGATGGTGCCGCGCATGCTGCGGTCGCCCCGCTCGTCGGTCGCCGCCGCGAGCTGATCGGTGGCGACCCGGTAGCGGCGGTGCAGGTTCACCATCGCCTGGGCCATCTCGGGATGCGACGCGACCATCGCGCTGAGCCCCTGCGCGTCGAGTGCGCCGGGGGAGGCCTCCAGGTCGTCGTCGAGCAGCGCCTCACGCAGCTCGGCGACCAGCCGGACATCGTCCTGGCTGTCGAAGAACCCGGCGTCGACACCGAAGGCCTCGGTGATCTTGGACAGCACCGACGCGGTCAGCGGACGGGCATCGTGTTCGATCTGGTTCAGGTACGACGCCGAGATCGACAGGGTCTGTGCGAGCGCAACCTGCGACAGGCCGCGCTCGGAACGCAACTGGCGCAACCGCGAGCCCACGTAGGTCCTGCTCATCGTCCACCTCCCGGACAGGTGCTGCCGCGTCGCGCGTCGTTCCCAGGGTACGGTGACCGCGTGCTACCCCTCCTCGGCCGACGCCGCCCGCCGGCAGCGCTGGCCGCGTCGGTCGTGGCAGTGGCGCTCGGCCTCGCGGGGTGCGCGGGCGATCCGGAAGCAGCGACGGCTCCCCGCGGTCCCGCCGATCTCGTGCTGTCCGAAGCCCAGCTGCCGCCCGCGTACACCTCCGCCCCGCTGTCGGTGGCGGATCTCGTCGCCGGGAACCGGGCCGCCATCGACGCCTCTCGATCGGTGCGCGTCACGCCCGAGTACTGCCGGCCCACCTCCGACGCCGCGCTCAACGACCGGCTGACCGCCGACAACTCGGCGGTGCTGGCCGCCCGTGACGGCGCGACGGGCACCCTCGTCGAACTGGTCACCACCACATCGCGCGACATCGACGCCGACCGGCTCACCACGACCGGCCGCTGCTCTCGGACCACGACGGAGATCACCACCGGCAACCTCGCGGGCAGTCGGGTGCTCACGGTGTACACCGAACTGCCCCAGCCGGAGATCGACGGCGGGTTGCTGCCCGGGGAGCAGATGCTGCTCACGCGATCCGACGTCACGACGACCCTGCCCGACGGCGGTGTCCGGCGGCAGATCGGGTTCGCCGGGTACGCCCTACTCGACCGGCCGGCGTCGGGGCCGGTGTCGGTGCAGCTGACGGTGTCGGGCGCGACCACCCGTGCGAGCGATCCGCCGTCCATCCCGGTGGAGCCGATCGAACCGTCGGTGTTCGCGGATCTCTTCGAGACCGCCGTCGAGCGCGTCACCACACCCTGACGGCCGCCGTCCGCTGTCCGCGGACCGTTCCGGCCAGGTGTGATGGACGTCACTTTCGGGTATCCGGTCGTCCGGGTGGGGGTCCGAGGACCTCCGGGCCCCAGGATCGGCTCGACTACTCGTGAGTAGAAAATCCCAGTACGGACGTACTTTTTGGCAGAAGTAGGCCCTGCGTTCACAGAACCATATTCGCAAACTTTGCAAACAGGTGGCGAAAAATAGCCCACATTTACACGCTTCAAGGGTTGGACCTGCGGGTTTGTGTTGTGGCACCCTTGCTGCAGGCACCACCGATACCACGTCGACGGGTTCGCAAATTCGGCCGAGACTGACGCCGATCGCGATCACACACCCCAGGCGAGGGCATCGGCTGTCTGTCAGCAGAGAGGTTCCGGCGGCGCGCCGGGCCGTCGCCCCGATCCGGTCCCCGGTCGGGACGAGCAGGACAACGAAAGCGAAGCAGCCAATGAGCAACGTCGGAAAGCCCCGTACCGCCGCGGAGATCCAGCAGGACTGGGACACCAACCCGCGCTGGAAGGGCATCAAGCGCGATTACACCGCCGAGCAGGTCGCCGAGCTCCAGGGCTCGGTCGTCGAGGAGCACACCCTCGCCCGCCGCGGCGCCGAGATCCTGTGGGACGGCGTGACCAAGGGTGACGGCAGCTACATCAACGCCCTGGGCGCTCTCACCGGTAACCAGGCCGTGCAGCAGGTCCGCGCCGGCCTGAAGGCCGTGTACCTCTCGGGTTGGCAGGTCGCTGGTGACGCGAACCTGTCCGGCCACACCTACCCCGACCAGTCGCTCTACCCGGCCAACTCGGTCCCGAGCGTCGTGCGTCGCATCAACAACGCGCTGCTGCGTGCCGACGAGATCGCCCGCGTCGAGGGTGACAACTCGGTCGACAACTGGGTCGTTCCGATAGTGGCCGACGGTGAGGCCGGCTTCGGCGGCGCCCTCAACGTCTACGAACTGCAGAAGGCCATGATCGCCGCGGGTGCCGCCGGTACCCACTGGGAGGATCAGCTCGCGTCGGAGAAGAAGTGCGGCCACCTCGGTGGCAAGGTGCTCATCCCGACCCAGCAGCACATCCGCACCCTGAACTCGGCTCGTCTCGCCGCCGACGTCGCTGGTGTCCCCACCGTCGTGATCGCCCGCACCGATGCCGAGGCCGCCACGCTGATCACCTCCGACGTCGACGATCGCGACAAGCAGTTCGTCACCGGTGAGCGCACCGCCGAGGGCTACTACCACGTGAAGAACGGCATCGAGCCGTGCATCGAGCGTGCGAAGTCCTACGCGCCGTACGCCGACATGATCTGGATGGAGACCGGTACCCCGGATCTCGAGCTGGCCCGCAAGTTCGCCGAGGCCGTCAAGGCCGAGTACCCCGACCAGCTGCTGTCCTACAACTGCAGCCCGTCGTTCAACTGGAGCAAGCACCTCGACGACAGCACCATCGCGAAGTTCCAGAACGAGCTGGGCGCCATGGGCTTCACCTTCCAGTTCATCACGCTGGCCGGCTTCCACTCGCTGAACTACGGCATGTTCGACCTGGCCTACGGCTACGCCCGCGAGCAGATGTCGGCGTTCGTCGACCTGCAGAACCGCGAGTTCAAGGCTGCCGAAGAGCGCGGCTTCACCGCCGTCAAGCACCAGCGTGAGGTCGGCGCCGGCTACTTCGACAACATCGCCACCACCGTCGACCCCAACACCTCGACCGCTGCTCTCAAGGGCTCGACCGAGGAAGGCCAGTTCCACTAGGAACTCGCCACCGTCGTGATCTAGGCGAACCAGGCAGGCGGTCCGCGGCTTTCGCTGCGGGCCGCCTGTTGGCGTATCCCGGGCTCGGCGCGTGCCCGGAGGGTCACCCATGTTCTTGCGAAATCGGTTCTTGCCGAGGACGATTCCACCCGAGGAGCCGACATGACAAACCAGAAGATCTCCCGCGTCGGCGTGGTGGGGGCAGGACAGATGGGCGCGGGGATCGCCGAGGTGTGCGCGCGGGCCCACGCCGACGTGCTCGTCTACGAGCACAGCCGAGAACTCGTCGTCGCCGGTCGCGCCCGGATTCTCCGATCACTCGATCGCGGTGTGTCGAGCGGCAAACTGACCGAACGCGAACGCGACCAGGCGTCGATGCGACTCCGCTTCACCACTGACCTGGGCGACTTCGCCGATCGCCACCTCGTGTGCGAGGCCGTCGTCGAGGACGAGGTGGTCAAGACCGAGATCTTCGCCCAACTGGACAAGGTCGTGACCGACCCCGGGGCGATCCTGGCGTCGAACACATCGTCCATCCCGATCATGAAGCTGGGCATGGCAACCCAGAACACCGCCCGCGTCATCGGCATGCACTTCTTCAACCCCGTACCGGTTCTCCCGCTGGTCGAACTCGTCACCACCCTGACGACCGCTCCGGAGATCGTCGAGCGCGCCGAGGCCTTCGCCCACGACGTGTTGGGCAAGCAGGTGGTCCGGTCGGCCGATCGATCCGGATTCGTCGTGAACGCGCTGCTGGTCCCGTATCTGCTCTCATCCATCCGGATGGTGGAGAGCGGTGTCGCGACCGTCGACGACATAGACAAGGCCATGGTCCTCGGGTGTGCGCACCCGATGGGTCCCCTCAAGCTGGCCGATCTGGTCGGACTCGACACGATCAAGGCCATCGCCGACCGGATGTACGAGGAGTTCAAGGAGCCGCTCTACGCACCGCCTCCGCTGCTGTTGCGCATGGTCGAGGCGGGGCGACTGGGCAAGAAGGCCGACCACGGCTTCTACCGTTACGCCTGATCGACGACGGTCCGGCGCGCGTCCGAGGTGACGTGCGTCACGAGTGTTAGCACGATGCTTGCATTTGCTAGCACAGCGTGGATACTGGTTATCGGAAACACCAATACCGATGGCGCCGCGGTTCCCTTATCTCGCGCGGTGTGAGCCGAATCGAATTGGCTTGCAACACCGACCGTTTCGAGGCGGCAGGCGACGGATTGTTCCGACATGCGCCCGGCGAAGACGCCGAGATCAACGAGACCGCATGTGCTGCAGCGCGATTGGTGACCCGACCGAAGGAGTTCACTGTGACCACCACCGAACGTAACTACGCCCCCCCTCTATGCCGCCGTCGGCGCCGGCGACTACGCCTTCGCCCAGGTGACCGAGAAGCTGACCGAACTGCGTGAGCGCACCGAGGCTGCTGCCGAGACCGCTCAGTCGCGTCTCGAGGCCCGCTACGCCGAGACCAAGACCCTGATCACGGATCTGCCCGAGACCGCCCAGACGCGTTTCGACGAGGCCAAGACCCGCATCGGCTCGCTGTCCGAGGAGGTCCCGAGCGACCTCGACGAGCTGCGCGGCAAGCTGACCGCCGAGGAGCTCAAGCGCCTCGCCGACCCCTACGTCGAGAAGGCCTACGGCTTCTACACCTCGCTCGCCGAGCGCGGCGAGGCCACCCTCGAGCGCCTGCGCACCAAGCCGCTCGTCCAGGAGAACCTGTCGCGCGCCGAGAAGGTCTACAACGACGCCGTCGACCTGACCGAGGACGCCCTCGGCGTCGTGTCGACCCAGACCCGCCTCGTCGGTGATCGTGCGGCGAAGCTCGCCGGCCGTGCGAGCGAGCAGGTCGAGGACGTCGCCGTCGCGATCGAAGAGGCCGGCAGCAGCGTCAAGGAGCAGGCCGACGACGCGGCCAAGGAGATCGACGGCGCCGCAGGCACTGTCGAGGCCAAGGGTCGTGCCGCCAAGGCTTCGCCGGCCAAGAAGGTCGCCGAGGCCAAGGACACCCCGGTGCCGGCCGTGAAGAAGACCGCCGCCAAGAAGGCGCCGGCCAAGAAGGCCCCGGTCAAGAAGCCGACCACCGCGAAGTAAGTCGCACACAGTCGCATACGGCAACGCCCCCGCTTCCGGCGGGGGCGTTGTCGTGTGTGGGGGGCGCCTTTGTCTCGGGACGAGGTCCCTGTCCCGCGGTGGTGTTTCCGTCCCGCTGATGAGATCCGATCAGCGGGAGGGAAGCGGGGCCGCGGGACTCAGCTCATCGACTCGAACTTCTCCAGCCATGGCCGGAGCAGGCCGATGAAGGACCCGTCCTCGAGCATCGACCAGGTCCAGCGCACGACGACGGGGCCCAGCGCGCGGATCTCGTCCTCGCGCAGCTTCTCCTGCAGCACGACGTCGGCCACCGTCATCCCTGATGGCCGAAGGCGGCCGTATTTGACCATGCCGTCGAACTCCCCGACGAGCTTCGCCCCCCAGTCGAAGTCGACACGGTAGACGCCGCTCCGCGCACAGTACTCGCGTTGCAGTCGTGGAGCAGGCAGGCCGGCCTCGATCATCTGCGCCCGACTCCACGATTCGCCGACGCTTTCGGCCGCCCCATCGGCCAGTGCCAGCGCACGCCGAGCCACTCGACCTCCGCGCCGACGACGAGAGGCGAGCATCCGGCCCATGAGCTCACGATCGGCGCCTGCTCGAAGTGCCTGGTCGAAGGCGGTGAGGGCCTGTGCGAAGTCGCCCCCGGCCGCTACATCGACAGCGGTTCGCTCGATTCTGGTGACGGGTATTCCGTCGACGACGGCGAGCTCGTCTGCCGTCAGGGCGGCGGCGTGAACGTGACGATGCGTCGCGATGAATCCGCCGGCCTTCTTGCCGTTGGTGACGTGAACGCGTTCGGTGGCGGGCTTCAGCAGCGGAATGCCGAGCACCGCGGCGGCCGAGACGTGACTCAGTGGCAACTGTGGTGCGCTCGCCGGCTGTGACGTGGCGATCGCGACAGACTTGAGGCGGTGCAACTCCTGGTCGCCTTCGTGCCCGGCGAAGTCGTCGGATGCCGGCACGTAGACGCCGGGGATGAGCCGGATCAGGTCCCCGGCGGATACCGCTGCAGCAAGCAGGTTGTCGGAGAAGGCCGCATCGAGTGCGGCGCCGCGACGGATCAGACCGTAGCGGTCCAGTGGGTAGCTGGTCATCTCTATTCGACGCAGCGGAGGGCGTCTCGGCTCCATCGGGTTTTCCCCAACCTTCCCGCGGTCCCGCTTCCGTCCCGCTGATGAGATCCGATCAGCGGGACGGAAACAGCACCGCTGGAGCGAGACTCCGCGACGGCGCCGGTCAGGGCGTCCGGATGGTGAGGACCGCGAGCGCGCCGTCGTCGCTGCGGTAGGTGTGCGCAACATCGGACAGCCAGTGCAGGGATTCGCCCGGCCCCGCCGCGCGTTCCTCGCCGGCGCGACCGGCCCGGAGATGGCCGCTGACGACATGTACGTGCTCGACGACGCCGGGCCCGTGCGCGGGCGACTCCCTGGTCCCGCCCGGGCTGACG
Source organism: Gordonia sp. SMJS1 (assembly GCF_029866425.1). NCBI lineage: Bacteria > Bacillati > Actinomycetota > Actinomycetes > Mycobacteriales > Gordoniaceae > Gordonia > Gordonia sp. SMJS1. The sequence continues at coordinate 743,357 of NZ_CP123381.1, forward strand.
CGCAACCAGAAGACCTCGGTGACCGAGCCGTCGTCGTGATGCTCGACGTGCAGCACCCGGGCGGCGAGGTGGGGGCCGGCGCCCTCGACTCCGGATTCCTCGCCCAGGAGGGCGGACAGCGGCACGCCGAGCGGACCGGCAATGGCGTACAGCGTGTCGAGGGTCGGATTTCGTTGTCCACCTTCGAGTTCGGACAACGAACCCTTGCCGATCCGCGCTTCCCGGGCGAGGCCTGACAAGCTCAGGCCCCGCTGCTTTCGGATGGCGGAGATCCGGGCCCCGACCGCGCGTCGTCGATCCTCGCCGGGTGTCATCGTCCTCGTCTCGTTCGCGTCGCTGCCGACAACCACTGTTCTGTTTACGGAACGATACCGCTATGCTCGCGACATGACCAGTCCCGCGCCGCGGGCTCGCAGTGAGCCGATCATCGCCGGAGTCGTCACTTCCCTGGTCGGTTTCACCTCGTCGTTCGTCGTGGTGGTCACCGGCTTGCGGGCCGTGGGCGCCAGTCCGGCACAAGCCGCGTCGGGTCTGCTCGTGCTGACGATTCTGTTCGGACTCGGATCGATTGCGCTGTCGCTGCGCACCCGCCGACCGGTGACACTGGCGTGGTCGACCCCGGGCGCGGCACTCCTCGTGTCGGCGGGTGCGTCCTACGACGCCGGGTGGGCGGCGGCGGTCGGGGCGTTCCTGGTGGTGGGGTTGCTGATCCTCGCGACCGGACTGGTCCCCGCACTCGGCGAACTCATCGGCCGGATTCCGACGCCGATCGCCCAGGCCATGCTGGCCGGCGTGCTGCTCACCCTCTGCCTCGCGCCGATGACGTCGCTGGCCGCACAACCGTGGTCGACACTTCCGATCCTCGTCGTGTGGCTCCTCGCAATGCGGTGGCTGCCCCGGTGGGCGCTGCCACTGGCCTTGGTCACCGCGCTGGTCGTGATCGGGGTGAACCTCGCCGTCGACGGATACGACGGCTGGGAGGGTGAGACGTGGTGGCCGCAGTTGGTCTGGACGACACCGACTTTCGACGCGACGGCGATCGTCGGACTGGCGGTCCCGCTCTACATCGTCACCATGGCCTCGCAGAACGTTCCCGGGGTGGCCGTGCTCAAGTCCTTCGGCTATGAGACGCCCTGGCGTCCGGCGATGTTCGTGACCGGCACGGGAACCGTACTCGGAGCGCCGTTCGGCGGACACGCCATCAACCTCGCGGCTCTGTCCGCGGCACTGGCCGCGGGTCCGGAGGCGGGCGCCGACCGATCACGGCGATGGATCGCCGGTGTGGCGACGGGGTCGACGAGCCTCGTACTAGCGGTGCTGTCGGGTGCGCTGGTCGTCGTCACGGCGATCGCGCCGGACGGACTGCTCGAAGCCGTTGCGGGACTTGCGCTCCTGGCCACGTTCGTGGCCGCGATCATGGGGGCGTTCGAGAAGCCGGAGTTCCGCATTCCCGCGGCACTGGCGTTCGTGACCGCGGCCGCGGGCGTCACCTTCGGGGGATCGGTGGCGCGTTCTGGGCGCTTGTCGTCGGGCTGGCGGCGCACGGGGTGCTCAGTCGGCGCCCGGTTCCTGCTCCCTGATCCGAAAGAACCGCATAACCCCTGGTCCCTGAGGTGCGAGGAGCGCAAGCGACGAGCCACGAAGGGCCTGGCGAGGCGAGTTGCGAAGACCCTAATGGGGGTGGATCGGCGTCCTGCAGGGGATGCTGGTTTGTGTGAGCCTTCCCGGCCGGTGACCACTCCGAGACCCTGAAACGGTGTCGGATTTCTACACGAAGACCGTGGCCCGGCCGGGTAAGGATCACCCGCTAGAACGCTTCTGGGATGTCGTGCCCCCTGAACCATGTGGGGTGAGCACTGATCCATTAGGCCGCGTCAAGGGTGATCACCCCAAGGTTCACACCGACGATCGATCGAGACGACCGAAGACGAGGTGAACGACCGACATGATCTGTGTGGGCAACGACTGGGCGTCGGATCATCACGACGTGTGCGTGATGGATGAACACGGCACCACCCTGGCCACCCGCCGACTACCCGAGAACGCGGCCGGCGTGACGGCGATGCATGACCTGCTCGCCCGGTTCGCCCACGACCCCTCTGAGGTGGTGGTGGGGATCGAAACCGATCACGGCATGTGGGTCGCCGCCCTGGTCGCCGCGGGCTATCAGGTGTATGCGATCAACCCGTTGTCGGTGTCGCGGTACCGCGACCGCCACCATGTCGGGGGCACCAAATCCGATAAGGCTGACGCGAAAACGCTGGCTGATCTGGTGCGGACCGACCGGCACAATCATCGATTGGTCGCCGCCGACACCGTCGAGGTCAAGGCGATCACGGTGATGGCCCGTACGCATCAGAATCTGGTGTGGGCGCGCTCAGCACAACAGAACGTGTTGCGCGCTCAACTGGGCGCCTACTATCCGGCCGCGGTCGATGCCTTCGGCGGCGACCTCGCCCACAAAGACTGCCTGGCGGTGTTGCGTCGCGCTCCCACCCCACGACAGGGAGCGGCACTGACGGTCGCGGCGATCCGATCAGCTCTGAAAAAGGGTGGCCGCCAACGCAATACCGATACCCGTGCCCGCGAGATCCAGCAGGCCCTGCGTGGGGGCGGTCATCTGAGCGCACCGGAGGCACTTACCGCAGCGTATGCGGCGACCGTGACCGTGACGGTGAACATGCTGACGACGCTCAACACCCAAATTGATCAACTGGAAACCAGTATGGCCCAGTCTTTTAGAGCGCATCCGGACGCCGAGATCTACCTGTCCATGCCCGGAGTCGGTGACATCACCGGCGCCCGGATGCTTGGCGAGTTCGGGGACGACCCCGAACGCTATGCCACCGCCAAGTCTCGCAGAAACTATGCCGGCACCTCACCACGGACCATCGCCTCAGGCAAAGGGCACGTCGTGCTGGCCCGCCATATCCGCAACACCCGCCTCAACGCCGCGGCCATGGCGATGGCGCAAAGCGCGCTGACCGGCAGTCCCGGCGCCCGCGTCTACTACGACAGCCTGCGAGATCAGAAGAAGTCCCACCCCCAAGCCTTGCGTGCGCTCGCCAACCGGCTCATCGGCATCCTCCACGGCTGCCTCAAACACCGCACCCTCTACAACGAACACACCGCCTGGAACCACCGCGCCAACCTCGCCGCTTGACACCTTGCACCCCTGGGATGTCTTCGTGGCTCGCTTCGCTCGCACCTCAGGGACCAATAAGTGTGTGGCTCTTTCGGATCAGGGACCAATAAGTGTGTGGCTCTTTCGGATTGGGGAGCGGAAATTCAGTCCGCGGCGGCGAGTCGTCTCTTCTCGGCCTCGACGTCGAAATCGGCGGCGGGCCAGTCGAGGTCGAGGCGAGTGAGCGCGTCGATGAGTAGTTCGCACACCGCGAGGCGCGCGAACCACTTGCGGTTCGACGGGATGACGAACCACGGCGCGGAGTCACGATCGGTCAGGTCGAAGATGGCCTGATACGCCTCGAGGTAGTCATCCCAGTGGCCGCGTTCGTCGACATCGCCCGGGTTGTACTTCCAGTACTTGTCCGGTCTTTCGAGGCGCGCGGCGAGGCGGCTCTTCTGCTCGTCCTTCGACACCACGAGGCAACACTTGACGACGGTGGTCCCGCCGGCGACGAGTTCGGACTCGAACTGGTTGATCAGGTCGTAGCGTTTCTCCCACACCGACTGCGGGACGAGGTCGTGCACCCGGACGGGGAGGACGTCCTCGTAGTGCGACCGGTCGAAGATCCCGATCCGGCCCGCGGGCGGCAGGGCGCGGTGGATACGCCACAGGAAGTCGTGCTGCAACTCCTCTTTGGTGGGTTTGCCGAACCCTTTGATCGACAGACCCTGAGGGTCCATCATCCCGCCCACGTGGCGCACGATGCCGCCCTTGCCGGCGGTGTCCATGCCCTGCAGCACGAGCAGAACCGAGCGGTGGTCACCGGCCCGCCCGTTGGCGTACAACAACTCCTGGAGATCGGCGAGAACCTCGCCGCGCTGCGCGAGCAACTCCGTGCCGGAGGCCTTGTCGCCGTCGAAGCCCGGCGTCGTCTCCGGGTCGAACGACGCGATCGGCCCGATGGCCCCGACGCGCAGGGCATCGGCGGCGGGAGTGGTCCAACCAGCGGTCATGGGGTCCTCTCGGGGTCGGATGCGGGCGCCGGATCGGCCGGGGGTGGGAACAGCGGCCCGCCACCGAACGCCGTGCGGTGTGAATCCGGCGGCGTGCCATCGTTGTTCACGATCCCATAGGCGGAACCGAGTTCGGCGGTGACGAGCGTGCGGCCGCTGAGGTCGGACAGCCCGGGATCGCCCGCCAGCCGGGAGATGACCCGGCCGACGAACTCGGGGTCCTCCGCGCGGGCGAGCGAGAAACCGGCGAATTCGTCGACGCCCAGCGACAGCAACAGCTCGGTGCGGATCAGGCCGAGCCACAACGAGATCGAGCTGACGCCGGTGCCCCGCAGCTCCACCGCCATGTCCGCGGCCATCTTGTCCAGGGCGGTCTTGCTCATCCCGTACAGGACCGAGTGCAGATGACCGCGCGAGCCGAACGACGAGATGTTGACGATGAGACCGCGGCCGGCGTCGGTCATGAGCCGGGCCGCGTGCACCGAGGCCACGTAATGCGCTCGCAGTCCGACGCCGATCAGGGTGTCCCAGTCGTCGACCGGTCGCTTCCAGAACGGGTCGGAGAACCCGCCGAAACCCTTCGGCGCGGCCCACGCGTTGTTGACGAGAAGATCCAGACCGCCTGCGCCGGTGGCGATCTCGTCGAACACCGCGGCCACCGCGGCGTCGTCGGTGTGATCGCAGGGCAACGCGCGGGCGCCGTCGGGGCCGGTTCCCTGTCGCGACGTGACATACGTCGTCCACCCGTCGTCGATGAGCGCACGAGCGATGCCGTACCCGACGCCGCGACTGCCGCCGGTGACGAGAGCGACGCGCGTCATCAGGCGCCGGGGGTCCCGGAGGCGGGATCGGCGGGCAGGGGGTCGGCGGGTGGGGGATCGAAGAGCGCAGGCGGCGCCGCCAGGAACTTCTCCCGGGACCCGTTGACCTGCCAGACACCCACGACCGCGCTCCAGACCATCATGGTCAGATAATCCACGACTTCGTCGGCGCTGAGGGTGCGTTTGGTCATCCACCAGTCCACGACGTGCTGGATACCGCCCACGAGCGCGTGCGACCAGAGCTCGGCGCCGGTGGTGTCCGCGCCGCGTTCGGCCATCCGCAGCTGGATGTTCCCCATCACCAACTGGGTGACAAGTCGCACCGAATCGGCGGGCGCCGGTGACGAGGTGGGCGAACTGGCCAGGGCGAACCGGTACAGCTGCGGTTCGTCGTCGACGGCGTGCACGTACACCCCGATGATGGTGTGGGTGAGCGTGTACTCGTCGAGATCGTCGGCGATCGCCTCGGTCAGCCGCGGGTAGATCGTCGTCTCGAAGAACCGCACCGTCGTCGCGACGCCGAGGTCGCTCTTGTCGGCGAAGTAGCGGTACAGGACGGTCTTGGAGACGCCGATGTGGGTGGCGATCTCGTCCATGCCGACGTCGGCGCCCAGTTCACGGACCGCGGCGATGACACCGTCGGTGAGTTCGGTGCGTCGGGCGAGCTTGTGCTTCTCCCACCGCTGTTTGCGACCGTCGGGTTTGGCGCCGGTCTCGGCGACCGACTCGGTGACCGTCGTCAGGACCTGTTCCAGCCCGCGCGTCACGTTGGCCGCGGCCGCCACTGCGGCGCGCGCGGCCGCGGCGGGATTCGGGCGGTTGGCCATCACGCAGCCAGCGTAGTCGCTCGATGGGTGACACTGGTTCCATGGCATCGACAGTCATCCCAGGAGTCGCCGTTCAGCACGACGGTCCGCCGGCCACGGCGTCCGCGCCCGGATTCGGCGGGAACAGCGCCGGCGACGAGGGCAGACGCAGGGACCTTCGCAAGATGAAAGCGGTGGCCACCGGCTTCTTGGTCTTCGCCGCGATCGTGTATCTGTTCACCCGCTACCTCGAGCATCGCGACGGCGCCGACGTCGCGGCCTGGGTCGGCTACGTCCGCGCGGCCTCCGAAGCCGGGATGGTCGGCGCGCTGGCCGACTGGTTCGCGGTGACCGCCCTGTTCCGCCACCCGCTGGGCATCCCGATCCCGCACACGGCCCTGATCCGCAAGAAGAAGGACGACATCGGCGAACAACTCGGCGGCTTCATCGAAGAGAACTTCATGACGCCCGATGTGGTGGTGTACCGAGCCGAGCAGCTGGATCTGCCCCGACGGTTGTCGACGTGGGTGGCCGACCCGCGCAACGCGCCGCGGGTGAGTGGCGAAGCCGCCCGAGCGATCAAGCTCGCCGCGGAGATGCTGCGCGACGAGGATGTCGAACAACTCATCCAGGCCGCGTTGAAGTGGGCGGCCGAACCCCAGTGGGCGCCGCCCACCGGCCGCATCCTCGAACAGCTGATCGCCGAGGATCGTCTGGAGCCGGTATTCCAGCTGCTGTGTGACCGGGCTCATGAATGGGCGGTCGGCAGCCAGGATCTGATCGATCGGGTCGTGGACCGGGACGGACCCCAGTGGACGCCGAAGTTCGTCAACAGTCTGGTGGGGGACCGGATCTATCGCGAGCTCGTCGACTTCACCTACAAGGTGCGGGTGGATCCCGATCACGAATTACGGCGTGCCATGCACGAATTCGTGGAGAAGTTCGCCGATGATCTGCAGCACGACCCCGAGATGATCGCCAAGTTCGAGGCTCTCAAGCTCGAACTGGTCGGGCGCGACGAGGTGACCGGTGCCGCGTCGACGGCGTGGCAGACCGGCAAGGCCGTCATCGAGGAGATGCTGTCGGACCCGAACAGCACGCTGCGGAACACTTTGTCGGACTCCATCATCCAACTCGCGGAACGTGTCCGCGACGACCGGCCGCTGCAGGAGAAGATGAACGGTTGGGTGGCGCGGGTCGCGCACCACGTCGCCGCGAACTACTCACAGGAGATCATCTCGGTCATCACCGAGACCGTGCGTGGTTGGGATGCCGATGACACGAGCCGCAAGATCGAACTACAGGTCGGCCGCGACCTGCAGTTCATCCGGATCAACGGCACCGTCGTCGGCGCACTCGCTGGGCTCGTCATCTACTCCACCTCGGTGCTGATCTTCTCCTGACGCATCGTCGCCGCATCGTCCGCGGCGTCGAACCGGGAGTTTGCTGTGTGCTTGCACGGGCTAGCACTGGTGTTGATACTGGGAGAACGGGCCGAAAGTCGGACACATCGCCGAACGTCGGGCCCCACCATGAGAACGGAGCGTTGATGCAGTCCGAGAAGGATGAAGCGTCCCCCGGCGCGGACCACGCCTCGGCCGCCGACTCCGCCGCACCGGGTGAAAGCTCCACTGCTGACCGCGTTTCCGGCGTCGAGGTGGCCGGCGACGACCCTGATTCGACGACCCCCATCGCGGTGGAGGCGGTCGAGGCCGTCGCCAACGCGGCCCAGGACATCGGTGCGTTCATCCGGTCCCAGCGGGTCGCGGGCAAGGTCTCGCTGCGCCAGCTCGCCGAGCGGGCGGGCGTGAGCAACCCCTACCTGAGCCAGATCGAACGCGGCCTGCGGAAACCGTCGGCGGAAGTGCTCGCCCAGATCGCCAAGGGTCTCCGCGTGTCGGCCGAGGTCCTGTACGTGCGGGCGGGGATACTCGAAGAACGGCCCGCGAGCCCGGTCCGTGATGCTCTCATCGCAGATGACTCCATCAACGAACGTCAGAAGCAGATGTTGCTGGAGATCTACGAGTCGTTCCGGAAAGAGAACACGATCGAGTCGACCGGCAAGGAGTAGTTGATGAGCGAGAACCCGTTGACCACAGCCGTGGGGCAGGTGGCTGCCTTGCTCGCAGACGTGCGTGAGCGCGGCGAGGCCGCGAGCGAGCAAGCCCAATCGAAGCTCGTCGAGACCGTCGGGTCGACCCAGGCGAAGGTCGCCGACGCGCAATCCAAGATCGCCGAGACCGTCGAGAACACCCAGTCCAAACTCGCCGAGACGGTCGGTTCGACACAGTCCAAGCTCGAGGCGCGGATCACCGGTTCGCGGGACGACGCCCAGGCCCGGATCGACGAGGCGCTAGCCACGGCACTGGCCATCTTCGAGGACGCGAGGACCAAACTGTCGGCGCTGCCGGTCGAATTGCCCGCCGAGATCGAGGATCTGAAGGCGCGGTTCTCCCCGGAGGAACTGCGCAAGGTGGCCGAGGCGTACCTCGCGGTGGCCGCGGGACTGCTGACTGCGCTGGCGGAACGACGCGACGAGGCGGTGGAGAAGCTCAAGTCACAACCGCTCGTCGGCGAGAACCTGCCGAAGCTCGAGAAGGTGTACAACGACGCCGTCGGTCTCACCGAAGACGCGCTGGGGACGATCTCCGAGCAGACGCGGGCGGTCGGCGAACGTGCGCTGAAGCTGGCGAACCGGGCCGACGATGCGCCCCGCGACGAGAAGCCACGCATCGAGCCGCCGGTGAAGTCGGGAGGCGACATCGTTCCGCCGGCGAAGGCCGCGACGAAGGCGGCGCCGGCGAAGAAGGCGGCACCCGCCGAGAAAGCCGCAGTCAAGACGGCGCCGGCCAAGGAAGCGGCGAAGAAGGCATCGCCGGCGAAGGAAGTGGCGAAGACGGCCCCGGCGACAAAGACTCCGGCGACCAAGGTCCCGGCCAAGAGTGCGCCGGCCAAGAGCACTCCGGCGAAGAAGGCGGCGACGGAGAAGGCGGCGCCGGCCAAGGCGCCCGCCAAGAAGGCCGCCGCCGTCAAGGGTCCGGCCGAGCGGGCTGCCGCGAAGACCGCCGCCAAGAAGGCACCGGCCAAGAAGACCCCGGCGAAGAAGGCTCCGGCGAAGAAGGCTGCGACCACACAGACCGCGGTCAAGAAGACCCCGGCGAAAAAGGCCGCCGCGAAGCAGACCCCGGCCAAGAAGGCTGCTACCCAAAAGGCCCCGGCGAAGAAGGCGTCTCCCGGCGCCGAATGATCGTCGACGTGCCGGGTGACCGCACCGCGTCGTAGGGTGTCGCAGCAAACGGCACTCGCGCGACTACAGTGTTCGACGTGGACTTCTTGATGGTTATGGCAGCTGGACAGAGCTTGATCTTGTGGGCGCTTACTGTGGTCGCGGGTGTCGCAGCGGTCGTCGCTCTCATCCACGCGGCAATTCAACGTCCGGATGCGTTCCCTGCGGTTGACCGCCAGAGCAAGGTCATTTGGGTGTCGATCCTTGCTGCGGCGGTCCTATTCATCTGGTTTTTCCAGGCGCCGACGTTGCTGTACATCATCGGAGTGGTCGCGATGCTCGTCTACCTCGTCGACGTACGCAAACGGGTCGACGACATCCAGGGCAAATCCTGGTTCAGCAAAAGGGCCTGACGCATCGTGGCGGAGTATCGGATCAACGACCTGGCGGAGGCGTCCGGGGTCAGCGTTCGCAACATCCGGGTCTATCAGGACCGCGGACTGTTGCCGCCGCCCACCATTCGCGGACGCGCCGGTTGGTATTCCGACCAGCACCTCGTCCGGCTGAACCTGATCTCGCGCATGCTCGAGCGCGGTTACACCTTCGCCACCATCAGTGAGCTGCTGCACGCGGCGCATCACGGCATGCGGGTGGAGCAGATCCTGCGCGGCACACCGAAGGGCGGCCGGTTCCGCAACTTCAAGCGCGCGGCGACGATCACCATCACCGAGTTGCGCAAGACGCTGAACGCCAGCGACCGGTCGATCGCGCTCAGCCAGAAGCTCGGACTGCTGGCGAAGGACGGCGCGCACTACGCGATTCGCAACCCGGAATTGCTCGAGGGGGCCGAGATCCTGGTCAAGAGCGGGGTCGACATCGATGTCCTGCTCGACCGGTGGGTCCGCGTCCAGGAAGACCTCGAAGATGTCGCCACCAGCTTCGTCTCGATCATCACCGACAAGTACTTCGACGAGAACCTCCCCGACCTGGGCGAGGCCGGCGTCAGCGAGATGGCCGACCTGATCCAGACGGTTCGGCCCATCGCCCACGAGATCGTCGAGACGACGTTCCGCAAGGCGCTCGACGAGCAGATCTCCAAGGCGATCGGGGAGGCGGCGACCTACTTCGACGCCGAGGTGCCCCCGCCGGTCCTGCCCGCCGACGAGGAGTCGGAGCCGGCACAGACGGACTATGAGACAACGGACGTTGGTACATTGAACCCCGAGACGGGGCGCTGAGCCGGATTCGGTGCCTCGCAGAGGACCAGTGAGGTCCTCGACAGGTGAGGAGTGCCGGATGAACACGAAGTCTGTGGCCAGTGCGGGCAGCGTTGCCACCGCGATCGGGGCGGGCGTGGTCGCGCTGGGAATCGGAACCGTCTTCGCGCGACTCGCGCGCGAGGCACTGCAGGCCGAATTCGCCGTCGACGACGGCCCGGACGATCTCCTCACCCGCCCGGACAACGCCCCGCAACGTCTCGAGGTCCCGACCGCGGACGGGGCCCGTCTCAATGTCGAGGTCTACGGTGACCCCGACGGCCCCGGCGCCGACGACACCGGCGACGTCATCGTGATGGTCCACGGCTGGACCTGCAACACCGCCTACTGGTACCCGCAGATCAACCACCTGGCCGCCTCCGAGGGCGGCTCCCGCCGGGTCGTCACGTACGACCAGCGCGGCCACGGTGGCAGTGAGCGCGGCCACCGCCGACCGACCGTCGCCATGCTCGGTGAGGACCTCGACGCGGTGCTCGAGGCGGCAGTGCCGGCCGGTCGCCGCGCAATCCTGGTGGGGCACAGCATGGGCGGCATGACCATCATGTCGTGGGCGGCCCAATACCCCGAGAAGGTCGGATCGCTGGTGTCGTCGGTGGTGCTGGTCTCGACCGCCGCCAAGGCGGTCATGGACAACCACCTGCTGATCCCGGTCGATCTGCCGGTGTACGCCAAACCGTTCGCGCCGGCCGCCGCGAAGATGATCACCTCGGTCCCGGTTCCGATCCCGAAGACGTCCTACGGCGTCCGCTTCTCGCACTACGTCGCCCTCGGGCCGCACGCCCGCCGGGCGCACGTCGAGTTCGTCGACGAGATGATCGGCTCGTGCCCGCCGCGCGCTCGGGCCGGGTGGGGTTCGGCGATGGGGAAGCTCGATGTGACCGCCGGACTCGAGGCGTTGACGGTGCCGACCACCGTGGTCGTCGGCACCGAGGACCGGCTCACCCCGCAGGTACACGCCGAGCAGATCGCCGAGGTGTTGCGCCGCAACGGTTCGCTGCGAGAGCTGGTCGTCTACGACGGCGTCGGACACATGTCGAGCATCGAGGCCGCCGAGCGCTTCAACGCCCTGCTCGACGACGTCGTCGCCGAGAGTTCCCGGGAGACAGCGGATCTGAAGGACGCCCAGTCGGTCTGACCGGTCCTTCCCGTCACAGACTGCAGTTGACCAGAACCGGCTCGGGCCGCAATGTCACCCCGAACGCCTCGACGACGCCGTCGCGGACCTCGCGAGCCAGATCGAGGAGCTGGGCGGTGGTGGCGGCGCCCCGATTGGTCAGCGCCAGAGTGTGCTTCGTCGAGAGTCGGACCGCCGCGTCCGGGCCCGGGTGCCCACGGTGGAAGCCTGCCCGTTCGATCAGCCACCCGGCCGACAGTTTGATCGCCGCGTCGGTGTCATCGGTGCCTGCGCGATAGGCGGGGATCGCGACATCGTCGCCGACGCGCGCCGCGATCCGGTCGAGCACCGCCGGGGCGTCATCGCCCGGCACGATCGGGTTGGTGAAGAACGAACCGGCGCTCCAGGTGTCGAAGTCCGTCGCGTCGAGCACCATGCCCTTGCCCGCGCGCAGGTCGAGCACGGCTGCACGCACCGTGGCGGCGTCGACCCGATCGTCCGGCTCGACCCCCACGCAGGTCGCGAGTTCGCGGTAGCGGATCGGCTGGCTCACGCGATCGTCGTTGAGCCAGAACGAGACCGCGACGACCACGAAGTCGTGCCGGTGCTTGAGATTGCTGGTCCGGTAGCCCAGACCGAGCTCGGTGGGGGAGACCCACCGCAGGTTGCCTGAGCGTCGATCGAGGACCTGAACCGATCGGAGGATGTCGGCCACCTCGACGCCGTATGCCCCGACGTTCTGCACCGGGGTCGCCCCGGCCGCGCCGGGGATCCCGGAGAGGCACTCGAGCCCGCCGAAACCGGCGTCGACCGTCGCGGCGACCAGCTGGTCCCAGCCCACGCCGGCGTCGGCGACCACGTGCGGCCGTCCCGACTCACGGCCAGAACCGAACTCGACGCGGCCGCTGGCGAGTACGACCGCCGTCCCGTCGAACCCGGCGTCGCCGATGACGAGGTTGGAACCGCCGCCGACGACGAGGACCGGCTCGGACCGTGCATCGAGGTCGAGGATGGTCTCCACGATGGTGCGGGTGTCTTCGCAGCGGATGATCTCGCGGGCGGGCCCACCCAGACGCAGGGTGGTCAGCTCGGCGAGGGGCGCGCTCAGCGGCGCCTGCGTGTCGGTCACGTCCTCAACGTTAACCGGCGGGCGGTAGCGTTCTCATCATGGCGAGCAAGCTGCAGCACACGGTGTCCTATCCCTTCTCCACCGCGCGTCTGTGGGCGATCTACACCACCGAGAAGTACTGGCACGACCTGGTGGAGCGTATGAACTCCGGGCACGGGCATGTCGAGAAGGTGACCATCGGCGAGGACACGGTCACCGTCGAGATCCAGCAGGGCATTCCCGCCGACAAGCTGCCCTCCGCGGTCACCAAGGTCATGCCGGGCGACCTCCGAATCCCGCGCAAGAACACATACCGCCTGGTCGGCGACCGGATCGAGGGGGAGACGCATGCCACGGTCGACGGGGCGCCGGTGCCGGTCGACGTCACCGGCACCACCGTGACGTCGGGTGACCCGGCGACCACCGACAACCGCGCCGAGGTGTCGGTGAATCTCCCGCTGTTCGGCGGGAAGATCGAGAAGTCGGTGGTCAGCGAGCTGTCGGCGCTGCTCGACGCCGAGCGCGGACACACCGTCGAGTGGGAGACCGAGAATCCGCTGACGTAGCCTGGTCTGCATGGCACGACGGCTCAGCTACTCCGCTCGGTACACGCAGTCCGCGGAGAAGCTCTACCAGGCCCAGAGCATCAAGCAGTACTGGGACGACATGATGGCGGGCTTCCAGATGATCTCCCCGCATTGCGAGGTCGATTCCTTCGTCTCCGACGAGACGGGTATCCGGGTGGTCCTCAAGCAGACGATCGGGCGCGACCAGCTGCCCGCGCTCGCGCAGACGGTGATGAAGAAGGACATGGTCATCACCCGCGAGGAGACCCTGGGCCCGTTCGACCCGGACAACACGAAGGGCACCTACAACGCCTCGATCCCGGCGGGACCGGGCAGCCTCAACGGTTGGCAGGAACTCTTCCCCACCGAGAACGGTGGCTGCACGATCCGCCGGACCAGTGAGGCGAAGGTCTTCGTCCCGTTCGTCAACGGCAAGCTCGAGCAGATGATCCTGATCAACCTCGTCGACCTGTTCCGCGCCGAGGCGGAGTACGCCAAGGACTGGGTCGACAAGAACTTGTGATCCGAGCCGGCCGCCCGTCCGTCAGGTCCGAGCGCATCGAGCACAGACCGCAGGGCCGGGTCACCCGGGGCACGACGAACATCAACCGGCTCCGGCGGGTGGACAGGTGGATGGTCCACTCCCCGCGGGTGCGTGCCGCCCTGGACGTGCCCCGGCCGCTGGTCGTCGACCTCGGCTACGGTGCGCGTCCGGACACGACCGTCGAGATGGCCGAACGGCTCCGCGCGGTCGCCCCGGATCTGGAGATGGTCGGTCTCGAGATCGACCCTGCCCGCGTGGTCGAGCCCCGTGCCGGCGTGCGGTTCGGTCTCGGCGGCTTCGAGCTGGGCGGCCTGCGACCCCGGGTGGTGCGCGCGTTCAACGTGCTGCGTCAGTACGACGAGAACGAGGTCGACGACGCATGGGCACGAATGCGCTCCGCGCTTGCGCCGGGCGGGGTCATCGTCGAGGGCACGTGCGATGAGATCGGCCGACGGTGCAGCTGGGTCCTGCTCGACGTCGACGGGCCGGTGAGCCTGACCCTCAGCTGGGCGCCGGAGCATTCGGACCGTCCGTCGGACCTGGCCGAGCGACTGCCCAAGGCGCTGATCCATCGCAACGTGCCGGGCGAGCGGATCCATACGCTGCTGGCCCTGGCCGATCAGTGCTGGGACATCGCCGCGCCGCTGGCGCCGTACGGCCCGCGCGCCCGCTGGGTGCATGCGGTCGGTCTGCTGCGCGACCGTGGGGTCGACTGCGAGGTGCCGCGGCGCCGCCTGTCCGACAACGTGCTCACGGTTCCCTGGGAGACCGTCGCACCGGCTGGATAATGTGGCCGTCATGCGTGTCGCGATGGCCCAGATCAGTTCGACCGACGACCCCACCGCCAACCTCGAGACGGTGCGTGCGGCCACCGCCGACGCGGCGTCACGCGGCGCGGAGCTCGTCGTCTTCCCCGAGGCCACGATGTGCCGGTTCGGGGTGCCGCTGAAGCCGGTCGCCGAGGATCTCGACGGTCCGTGGGCGCGCGGGGTGTCCGAAGTCGCCGCGGCGTCAGGGGTCACGGTGGTGGCCGGGATGTTCACACCCGCCGGCGACGGCCGGGTCCGCAACACCGTCGTCGTCGCACACCCGGACGGGACACGCCGCGGGTACCACAAGATCCATCTCTACGACGCCTTCGGATTCACCGAGTCGAAGAATGTGGCCGCCGGAGCGGAGCCGCTGACCTTCGCGGTCGGCGACGTCACCGTCGGCGTGGCCACCTGCTACGACATCCGATTCCCCGCCTTGTTCACCCACCTCGCACGGAGGGGCGCCCAGGTGATCGTGGTACCCACGTCGTGGGGTTCCGGACCGGGCAAACTCCGTCAGTGGGAGGTGCTGGCCTCGGCCCGAGCGCTGGACTCGACGACCTTCGTCGTGGCCGTCGACCAGGCGTTTCCCACCGACGAGGCGGCCGCGTCGTCGAGTGCGCCGACCGGAATCGGACACAGCCAAATCACAGACCCATTCGGTACGTTGGTCGCCGCGTATCCGGATAGCATCCGGGTGGACGTGCACGACCTCGACCTAGCACTGGTCGACCAAGCCCGTACGCAACTGGCAGTCCTCGCCAACGAGCGCCCACTGCCGGTCGGCGGCGAGACGGACAACGACGTGACGCCGGCCCACACGCGGCTCCGCGAGTCAGACGACCCAGGACGGAACCCATGAGCGACAGCAACACGCCCCGCCCCGATTCCTCATCCGGGGACCCCGCCGACGCAACCGGCAAGCACGATCCGAACACGAACAACCCCGGCGATCCCGATCCCGCGACCGGTGAGCCGACCTCGACGGGCCAGGGCGGCGAATGGCGTCCGGTGTCCGGCACCGAACAGGGCGAGCCGCCCGCGACCGAGCAGTTCGCGACCGAACCGATCGTCCCGGGAGCACAGGCCTACTCGGCCATCCCGCCGTCCGACGCCGACACCGGCACCATCGGCGGTGCCAAGCCCCCCACCTCGCAGTTCGCGCCCGGCGAAGACCCGTACGGGGCCGGGACGGCCGCCTCGGGACCGATTCCTCCGGGACCCGCCGACTCCACCGGCAGCGGACCGGTCCTCACCTCCCCGCGCAAGAAGCGGAGCACCCGCAAGATCGTCGCCCTCAGCGTCGTCGGTGTGCTGCTCCTCGCGGTCATCGCCGCGGTCGGCAGCGAGCTGTACCTGCGCAACAAGGTCACCAACTGTCTCGAGGAATCCTTCAGCGGGCTGACCGGCGTGCCGACCGAGGTGTCGCTCAGCCGTAAGCCGATCCTCCTGCAGGGCAGCGGCGACATCCCGTTCGTACAGGTCGACACCGATGACAGTGCCGGGGGCGTCCGTCTGCACATGCGTGCGGACGGAATCTCGGGCACCGAGAACTCCACCGACATCCAGAGTCTCGACGGCACGGGTTTCATCCCCTACGAGCGGATCGTCGAACTCAGCAAGGAGCAGGCCGGGGCGTCCGGTCAGAGCACCGGCACCCCGACCGGTGGCGTCGGCGCGGTCGAGCAGATCACCGGCAATGCGGCCGACGGCACCTTCGAGGTGCAGGCCGCCTTCCCGGTCATGGTCTTCCAGGTGCCGGTGTCGGCGACCATCAAACCGGTGCTGAACGACGGCCGGGTCGACTTCGAGGTCGTGAAGGCCAGCGCCCTGGTCTTCGGCATCCCGCCGGACTTCGCGCAGCAGATCGTCGACCAGATCACGACGTCGTCGCTCGGCCCGTTCTTCGACGAGGTGCAGGTCGACTCGCTCGAGGTGACCGACAGCGGGCTAGAGTTCGCCATCAGCGGTTCGGACGTGCAGCTGACCAGTGAGATGACCGGCACGTCGTCGCAGAGCCAGTCGGGCGGTTGCTCGGTCTGACCGGGACTGGGACTCAGACCGCCGGCGGCGGGTCGACGGTCAGGAACCAGACCGTCGGTCCGTCGGTCAGCGTGAACTCTTCGTAGACCCGGCCGCCCCACTTCCGTGCGTACACGTCGACCATGTGGGCGTCGGCCGTGCTGGCGGTGACCGGCGACCCCGCGCCGAGGGCCTCCTGCAGGACGGGTTCGAGCATCGCCGCGAGAGTGCCGTTCCTTCGATGGGCCGGGTGGACGAGCGCGAACACGATGCTGTGCGCGGAATCGATCGCGAGCGCACGCGATTTCTCCTGGAGTTCACGGAATCGTGGAATCAAACCATCCAGGGCGGTCACGAAATGGCGTGTACGGTTCGCCAGTTCGTCGTCGACCGGTTGGGTCCGATGATCGGGGCCCGCCACCGCGATCAGTCCGGTCAATTCCCCGGTGGTGGCGAACAGGCCCCGCAGGCCCGGTAGGAGATCGGTGAAGAGGACGTCGCCATACCACCGGAACACTTCGGGCGGGGAGTTCTCGCCCAGGAGCCATCGATAGACCGGGACCTCCTGCATTCCCGCCGCGAGAAGGTCGAGCGCGGGCGGGCGGTCGGCGGCCGTCAACGACCGTGATCGAGTCCCGGTCGCGTGAATGCTGACCATTGTTCCATGCCACCATGAAATCCCCGCGAATGTTTCCGGTCGGGTGTATTCCGCGGTCGATGGCACGAGATTCATGTGTTGTTTAGAACGGCATTTGAGAACCCAAACCAAGAATTATTCATATCGCAGGACGATTCCGTGATCGGTCTGTAACGTCGCCCCCGAGTCGTGTGACCAGGTGAGACGCGCGACCGACACTCAGGCATCTCACCATCATCAGAGGAGACGGATATGGCAGGCATAGTCGAGGGCGGTCTCGCGGGTGCGATCGGAGGCGCGGTCGAGGCGATCATCGGCGGGCTCGGTGACGCGGGTTCGATCGGCGGCGGTTCGCTCGATGGCAGCGATTCGGAGACCTGAATCGACCCGACTCACCACCGGTTCAGCAGTTGATGGCCCCGACGGCATCGGTCAAGCCCCTGGAAGTGGTGTAACTGAATGGTGATCCTTCGTGGGTGGTCAGGCGGGTAGTTGCATCAGGTCATCGGTGCTCACCTCCGTCGGCGAGCTGGTGGCGGGGTCGGTGGTCAGGGTGAGTCGGCAGCGGCTGAGGACTTCGAGACCGAGGTAGCGGCGGCCTTCGGCCCATTCGTCGGTCTGCTCGGCCAGGACGGCGCCGATGAGGCGAACGATGGCATCCCGGTTCGGGAAGATCCCGACCACGTCGGTGCGGCGTCGGATCTCCCGGTTGAGCCGCTCGGTGGGGTTGTTGGACCAGATCTGCCGCCACACATCGTCGGGGAACGCGATAAACGCCAGCAGGTCCTCGCGGGCATCGCCGAGGTGGTCAGCAACCTCGGGCAGTCTGCCTTCGGTGTAGTCCAAGAGCCGGTCGAACTGGGCATTGACAGCCTCGGCGGTGGGCTGGTCGTAGACGCTATGCAGCATCGCCTTCACGGCCGGCCACATCGACTTGGGGCACGCGGCCATGAGGTTTGCGGCGTAGTGGGTGCGACAGCGCTGCCAGGCGGCCCCGGGCAGGTTCGCCGCGATCGCCTCGATCAGCCCGGCGTGGGCATCGGAGGTCACCAGCCGGACTCCGCCCAGGCCACGGGCCACCAGGTCGGCGAAGAAGGTGTTCCACGAGGCCTTCGTCTCGCTGGTGGCGACTTGCATGCCCAGGACCTCGCGGTGGCCGTCACCGTTGACCCCGGTGGCCAGCAGCACCGAGGCTTTGACGACCTGCTTGTTCTCCCGGACCTTGATCGTCAGCGCATCGGCGGTGACGAACGTGAACGGTCCGGCCTCGTCCAGGCGCCGGTGCCGGAACGCCGCGACCTGCTCATCGAGGTCTTCGGCCATGCGGGAGACCTGGGACTTGGACAGCGAGTCGATGCCGAGAGTTTTGACCAGCTTGTCCATCCGGCGGGTGGAGACCCCGGCCAGGTAGCAGTCCGCCACGACGGTGATCAGCGCGGATTCGGCCCGCTTGCGACGCTCGAGCAGCCACTCGGGAAAGTAGGAGCCCGAGCGGAGCTTGGGGATGGCGACGTCGACGGTGCCGACCCGGGTATCCAGGGGCCGGTGGCGATAACCGTTGCGGTAGTTGGTGCGCTCTGACGAGCGGGCGTTCCACTCGGCGCCGCACACGGCGTCGGCGTCCGCGGACAGCAGGGCGTTGATCATGGTCTGCAGCAGCTCGCGCATCAGATCCGGTGACGCGTCGGTCAGGGCTTGGCTAAGCAGGCCTGCAGGGTCGACAATATGGGGTGCGGTCATCGTGATGACTCCGTTCGAGGATTCGGTAGAAGGTTGACTCGAAGGATCACACGGTGGCCGCTCTACATCCGTACACAACACGGAATCGCAGACGATCTCGGCCACCGAGTTACACCACTCTATGGGGCACTACTACGGCATCAACTGCTGAACTGTTTCTGGGCCGAGTCTGTATTTGACGCAGGCGTCCGGACGTTGCATTTTCGATGCATTACACGGGTGATCACATTCGATTTCCGATGATTTCAATTCGGGCAACGTTGCGCTTTCAGCAGGGAAAACGCTGTTTCCGTGGGTCCGATTGTTGCGATATGCGAAAGCTGGTTTCGCTGATAGGGGAGACATTCCCGAAATGAATATGTAACGTCGGCGTCGAGCCGACGCACGGGTGAGAGCGGACGGTGATCAACGAACAATCTCACCGATGACGAAGGGAGCAGATATGTCTGACGCAATCGAGGGTGGCATCTCCGGCGCTATCGAGGAGATCATCGGCAACCTGGTCACCGGTTCGCTCGGTGGCGACGATGGCGGAACCGTCGAGTAGTCGCCTACGACACAGACTTCACACCGCCCCGCGACGCCACGTCGCGGGGCGGTGTGCTGTGTAGGGACCTCAGGTGAAGACGACGGTCTTGCGCCCGTGGACCAGTACGCGGTCCTCGAGATGCCAGCGCAGACCGCGGGAAAGCACCAGGGCCTCGATGTCGCGACCCTGTCGGACCATGTCGGCGACCGAGTCGCTGTGGTCGACGCGGATGACGTCCTGTTCGATGATCGGACCGGCGTCGAGGTCGGCGGTGACGTAGTGGCAGGTGGCGCCGATCAGTTTCACACCGCGCGCGAAGGCCTGATGATAGGGCCGGGCGCCGATGAAGCTGGGCAGGAAGCTGTGGTGGATGTTGATGGCCCGCCCGGCCCACGCATCGCACAGCTGCGGCGGCAGGATCTGCATGAAGCGCGCGAGCACCACGGCGTCGGGGTCATAACCCTCGACGATCCGCCCCAGCTCGCCGAAGGCCTCGGCCTTGCGCTCGCTCGCGAACGGAACATGGTGGAACGGGATACCGAACCGAGTGGCCAGGTCTTCCAGCTCGCGGTGGTTGCCGACGACCGCCCGGATGGCCGCCGGCAGTTCTCCACGATGTGCACGTCCGAGCAGGTCGATGAGGCAGTGGGTCTCCTTGCTCACCAGGAGGACCACGGACTTCGTCTCTCGCGAATCGGTGAGGCGCCACTCCGTTTCGGGTCCGAGTTCGGCGGCCACCTCCGACGCGAAGCGCGCGCGCAGTTCGTCCGCGGTCGACGACACCGAATCCGCGCGGATGGCCTGGCGGGTGAAGAACCACCCGGTCTCCTCGTCGGAGTGATAGGCCGCCTCGGTGATCCAGCCCCCGACATCGGTGAGGAAGGTCGAGATCCGCGCCACGATGCCGGTGCGGTCGGGGCAGCCGAGCGTCAGCACGTAGCGGCGCTCGGTCTGGTCTGTCGGGATCGTCTGTGCGGGGGCCACGACAGTCAGTGTGCCAAGCTCGTCGGTGTGACGAACAAGGACCTGCGACGCGGCGACGTCGCCGCCATCATCGACCACACCTTGCTCAAACCCGAGGCGACCCGGGCCGACGCGGAGGCCACGGTCGCCGAGGCCGCACGACTCGGGGTGCTCGCCGTCTGCCTCTCGCCGTCGATGTTGCCGATCGACACCGGGGAACTGCGGACCTGTGTCGTGGCCGGGTTCCCGTCAGGGAAACACCACTCGCTGGTCAAGGCGGCCGAGGCGCGTCTGGCCGTCGACTCCGGGGCCGACGAGATCGACATGGTGATCGATGTGGGTGCGGCCGTCGACGGCCGGTTCGACGAGGTGTTCGCCGACGTCCTGACCGTCCGGGAGGCCGTCGGCGACGACACCCTCCTGAAGGTGATCATCGAATCGGCCGCGCTGCTGCAGTTCGCCGGGCCTGACACCGTCACCGAGGTGTGCCGCCGCGCCGAGCGGGCCGGTGCGTCGATGGTGAAGACGTCGACCGGGTTCCATCCGGCGGGCGGCGCGAGCGTCGAGGCGGTGCAACTGATGCGCGCCGCGGTGAGCGACCGGGTGGGAGTCAAGGCGAGCGGTGGCATCCGGACCGCCGAGGCGGCCGCTGAGCTCATCGCCGGGGGGGCGACCCGGCTCGGGCTGTCCGCGTCGGCCGCCGTGCTCGACGGATTCCCCGAGTAGGCGGCCGGCCGCGGATCTGCGGACCGGCATCGGTCACGCCAGGGCGGAGACCTTGGCGTCGAGGTCGGCCATGACCAGGCTGGCGTTGACCGCGGCACCGGCGGACACGCCCTCGCCCATGGCGACGGTCACCATCGCATGCACGGTGGTGGTGTTGCCCACTGCCCACACGCCCGGCAACGCGGTCTCGCCCATCGGGCCGGTCCCGACCAACCCGCCCATCGGGCCGTCGTCGAGGGTGCCGCCGAGTCGCTCGTAGAGGTCGCCGCGGACGATGAATCGCGGCGAGACGACCACCGCGTCGGCCTCGACCACGGTGCCGTCGGTCAGGAGCACGCCGTCGAGGTGGGCAGAACCGTTCTCCGCGCGCGTCCGGACGCGCTCGACGCGGGCGTCGACGATGTCGATGCCGACCGCGGCGAAGTGCGACCGGTCGTCGTCCGACAGGGCGTCGGGATCGTGCGCGACCACGGTCACCCGGTCGCTGAGCTGGCGGAACATCAGTGCCTGATGCGCCGACATCGGGCTCGTCGCGATCTGCACGATGCGTGTTCCGCGGACCTCGTAGCCGTGGCAGTACGGGCAGTGCAGCACATCGTGTCCCCACAACTCCGCGACGCCGGGGAGGTCGGGGAGTTCGTCGACCAGGCCGGTCGCCAGGATGAGGCGACGGGCCGCGACGACCTCGCCGGAGGACAGACGCAGGGTGAAGTCGTCGACGGTGCCGGCCGCGTCGGCGACTGTGCCGGAACGGATCTCGGCGCCGTATCCCGTCGCCTCCGCCCGGCCGCGGGCGAGTAGCTCCAGGGGTGCGATCCCGTCCTGCCCCAGCACATTGTGGGCGCCGGCCGCCGGTGCGTTGCGCGGTTGCCCCGCGTCGATGACCACGACCTTGCGCAGTGATCGCGCGAGGACGGTCGCGGCGCTGAGTCCGGCAGCTCCGCCGCCGACGATGGCCACGTCGTATTCGGTTGTGGGGAAATCTTTTCGGGCGGATGAGGAGTTGGTCATCGTTGCTCGCTCTCGGGGGTGGGAATGGGGGAGGTGCGCGGCCGGGCGATCCAGAGGAGTCGTCCGGCGGCGAGGGTCAGGTCATCGAGACGATTCCGCGCGTCTGCCTCGGTCAAGTCGTCGAGCAGGGCGAGGTCGGCGGGATCGAGGGTGTCGGCCAAGCGATGCCGGAACTGGGCGAACCAGTGCCGGGCGTACCGCGCGACCGACTGGCTCGGGTCGCTGCGCCGGACGTGGACGGTCTCCGCGCGGAGTACCTCGTAGTCGACGTCGTGAAACGCGTCGGTCCAGTCCACGAGCGCCTCCCACCCGGCCCCGGCGGCCGCGGTCTGGCAGCGGTCCTGCAGCCCGAGCAGTTCGGCGTCCTCGTGGGCGGGGACGAAACGCGGGACGCCCGCCATCTCGGTGATCACGACGATGCCCTCCGGTCCGAGCGAGGTCGCGGCCTCCCGCAACAGGCGCCGCGGATCGGCGACGTGATGCAGCGACATCGCCGCCCACACGACGTCGGGCGTTCCGAGCGGCGGCAGTCCGTCGTCGAGATCGGCGACGACGGCGGTCACCCGATCGTCGAAACCGCCCTCCCGTGCGCGTCGTTCGACGAGCGCGACCATGTCGGACGACCCGTCCACCGCCAGGATCGAGGCGTGCGGGAAGCGGCGGGCGAGTGCCTCGGTGCCGGTCCCGGTCCCCGCCCCGAGATCGGCGATTCGCGCGGGTACGCGCCCCAGGGTCTCCGCGACGAGGCGGGCGGCGTCCTCGAGGTAGTCGGCCATGAGCTCGGCGTCGAGGTCGAGGACCGCGGCGAGCCGGGCGTGGTTGTGGTGGTCGGTGTGGTTCGCGTGCTCGTGATGTCCGGCGGTCGGATGGGGATGGTGCGTGCTGGTCATGACCCCACGGTAGCGCCGCCATGCCCGGATGGCATAGCATCTTGCCAATGACGCAAGAACTCGACGCGGTCGTCCGCCAGCGCATCCGCGGCCTCCGCATCGCCAGGGGCTGGACGCTCGACGCGCTCGCCGCCCGGTGCTATCTGTCGCCGTCCACACTGAGTCGGATCGAGACCGGGCATCGGCGGGTGGCGCTCGACCAGCTCGTACCGATCGCCCGCGCGCTGGGCACGACCCTGGATCAGCTGGTCGAACCGGCGGACGACACCGATGTCGTGATCCGGCCCCAGCCACACGAGGTGGAGGGCATGACGATGTGGCTGCTCTCGCGGGAGAACGCCCCACAGGGTGTCACCGTGGCGAAGATGCGGTTCGACCGCGAGCAACCCGTCGGTGACCTGCGCGTCCATCCGGGCTACGAATGGTTCACGGTGCTGTCGGGAACCGTGAGGCTGTGGCTGGGCGACCGCACGATCCTCGTGCCCGAAGGTGACGCCGCGGAGTTCTCGACGATGATCCCGCACGCCATCTGCGCGTATCAGGGCCCGGCGGAGGTGCTGTCGATGATGGACCACGCCGGCGAGCGCGCGCACCTGCCGTCCGTGCGAACCGGACGCGCGGCCCGCGACGACGACGCCCCGGACGCCTGACCACCTGCCCCGCGGCCGCACACCACCGATGCGAGGCGGCGCATCGGTACTGTTGTTGCGGTGATGACTCCCCAGACCTCGGTGAACCGACGCTCCGTGCTCGCCGCGGCCGGGGTCGGAGCGCTCGGGGTCGCGGTGGCGGCCTGCTCCGGCTCCGGCCTCGGCCCCGGAGACGACACACCGGCCGACCCGCCGGTCACCCTGACTTTCACCCCGGCCCTCGATGCCGAGCCGGCCACCCCGACCGCCGAGTTCTCGGTCAAGGCGACCGACGGTTCCCTCAACCCCGACGTGAAGCTGACCAACCCGCGCGGCGTCGTGGTGAAGGGTCAGTTGTCGGAGGACCGGACGACCTACACGATCGGCGAGCCCCTCGGTTACGGCACCGAATACACCTGGAGCGGAACGGCGGTGGGTCTCGATCGCAAGGTCGTGCCGGTCGCCGGGACGTTCACCACGCTGCAGCCGTCGAGTCAGGTGAACGTCGTCGTCAACATCGGCGACGGTCAGGAGGTCGGCATCGCGGCGCCGATCATCCTGAAGTTCAACGGGACGGTCGAGGACAAGGAGGCCGTGGAGCGGGCGCTGACCGTCACCACCACACCACCCACCGAGGGGTCGTGGGCGTGGCTCGGCGAGGACAACGGCTCCCGCGTGCACTGGCGCCCCCGCGAGTACTACGCACCCGGCACGAAGGTCAGCATGGCAGCCAAGCTGTACGGCCTCGACCACGGCGGCGGCGCGTACGGCGCGGCCGACGTGACCAGCGACTTCGCCATCGGGCGGGCCCAGGTGGTGAAGGCCGAGGAGTCCTCGCACCGGATCGTGGTGCTCCGCGACGGTGTCGAACTCATGGCGCTGCCGTGCAGCTACGGCGGCGGCGACCTCGACCGGAACGTCACGCGCTCGGGCATCCACGTGGTCACCGAGAAGTACGAAGAGTTCTTCATGAGCAACCCGGCCGCGGGTTACTTCAACATCCGCGAACGCTGGGCCGTGCGGATCTCCAACAACGGCGAGTTCATCCACGCGAACCCGGCGACCGTGAACGTGCAGGGATCGGCGAACGTCACCAACGGATGCATCAACCTGTCGGAGGCCGACGCCGAACGCTACTTCCGGGTCGCGGTCTACGGCGACCCGGTGGAGGTGACCGGGACGCGGATCGCGTTGTCGGAGGCCGACGGCGACATCTACGACTGGATCTACGACTGGGAGACCTGGCAGGGCATGTCGGCCATCAAGGGCGAGGTCCGCGAGACCTCGGTCCCGGCCACGCCCAGCGGGGCGCCCACCTCGAACGCCCCGGCCCCGCGCTAGCCGTTAGCCGGTCTTGATGTTCCGCCGGGCCGAGGCCTGATCGCGCGGCTTGAGGATGATCTGGTCCAGGTTGACGTGCGGCGGCCGGGACGCGACGAACCCGATGACCTCGGCCACGTCCTCGGCGACGAGCGGTGTCAGGCCCTCGTAGACCTTGTCGGCGCGTTCCTGGTCGCCCTCGAAGCGGACGAGGGAGAAGTCGGTCTCGACCATGCCCGGCGCGATCTCGGTGAGCCGGACCGGCTTCCCGAGGAGTTCATAGCGCAGGGTCCGGTGGGTGACACCCTGCGCATGCTTCGCCGAGGTGTACCCGGCGCCGTTGTCGTAGGCCTCGAACGCCGCGATCGAGGTGACGGAGACGATCAGGCCGTCACCCGAGGCGATGAGTGCGGGGAGCAACGCCTTGGTGACCCGCAGGCTCCCCAGCACGTTGGTCTCCCACATCCAGCGCCAGTCGTCGAGGTCGGCGGTCGACACCGGGTCGAGACCCTTGGCGCCACCGGCGTTGTTCACCAGCACGTGCACCGTGTCGAGGCCGTCGACGAAGGCGGCCACGGACTGCTCGTCGGTGACGTCGAGTTGCCTTCCGGTGCCGCCGATCTCGTCGGCGAGCGCGGTCACCCGATCGACCCGGCGCGCCCCCAGCACCACGTGGAAGCCCTGCGAGGCGAGCTGCCGCGCGGTGGCCGCGCCGATCCCCGAACTCGCGCCGGTGACCACGGCGATCGGTCGGTTGTCCTTCGACTGGGAGGCGGTGTCGGTGCTCATGGGCTCAACCTTACGGACCGCGCTGCTACATTCGTCGCATGCGTGGGGGAGTGATCCCGGCGGCGCTGCAACTGACCTCCACCCCGGCGGCGGCGGTACTGCACGCGATCCGGGTCGGCGGACCGGTGACGCGGGATCAGCTCGCCGCGACGACGGGTCTGTCGCCGGCCACCATCAACCGTCAGGTGCACGCGCTGGCCGCTCACGGTCTGGTCGTCGAACGCCCCGATCTCGCCGGGCCGAAAGCGATTGGCCGGCCCAAGAATCCGCTGACCATCGACCGCGACTCGCTGTGCGTCGCGGGTATGCACATCGGCGCCCGCCGGACCGTGCTCGTCATCGCCGACCTCGGCGGCCGCACACTGCACAGTCACGCCGTGCTGACGCCGACCGGCGATCAGGAGGACGCGCTCGCGCACCTCAGCGGACTGCTCGCCGAACTCGCCGCCCGGTTCAGCGGGCGGCGGGTGCTGTGGGGAGGTGTCGCGGTCGGTGGCGCGGTCGACGCCGAGACCGGGGTGGTGAACCACCGGGTCCTGGGCTGGCATCAACTCGCCGTGGGCGCAACACTTGCCGGGCGCCTCGACACGCCGGTGTCGGTCTGTGAGCACGTCGAGGCGATGGCGGCCGCCGAGTTGCTCCTGTCGCATCCGCGCGACGACGGGGGCTCCGGGCTGTTCTTCTACGCCCGCGAAACGGCCGGGATGGCAATGACTCTCGACGGCCGCGTGCACGTACCGGAGCGTGGCGCGGGCACCATCGCGCACCTGCCGGTCACGGCTCCGGTGCTCGCCCCCGGTCTCACCCGGGTCCGGTTGCAGAACGTCATCGGCAACGACGCCGCGGAGGCCGCGGCGCGTCGGCTGAGGATCAGCCCCACGGCCGCCCGGATCGCCGACGAGCGGGCCCGCGTGCTCGGCGAATCGGTCGCGCTCATCCGGGATGTGATCAACCCCGATGCCATCGTCGTGGCCGGTGATGCCTTCGCCGCACACCCGCACGGGCTCGCGCCGGTGCAGGCGGCCTTCGACGAGGCGACCACCCTGACCTGGCCGCTGGAGATCGCGCCGTCGAGATTCGGTGTGCGCGTGCAGGAGAGCGCAGCGGTCGTGGTGGCGCTCAGCGTCATCTACGCGGATCCGATCGCGGCGATGGCGACGCTGTAGACAGGCCGTCGGCCCGCCTGCCGCTGCCGTCCGCGCCGGTATCCCCTACGGTGTGTCCATGACGCTGCCCCGCGATGTATCCGCACGGCTCGAGCTGCGGGTCGACGACCCCACCGAACTGGAGATGCAGATCACCGTCGCCCGACTGCCCGGCCTCCAGTTGGAAGAAGAACTCGAGGTCGAATTCGACGGCCAGTCGGTGACGCCCGAGGAGATCATCGGGCCGCACGGTTCCCGGATCCATCGGCTGCAGCTCGAGCGGGGTGTCCTGAACATCGACTACTGGGCGTCGGTCCTCACCCCGGCCGATCCGCTGCCCGTCGACATCACCGACCGCTCGACCTATCTGCGCCCGAGTCGATATGCCGAGTGCGACAAGTTCTTCGGCTTCGCCGCGGGACAGTTCGACGCGTCGCTGCCCGACGGGGAGATCCTGAACCAGGTCGCCGCATACGTCTCGGACCGCCTCAGCTACATCCCCGGGACTTCCGACCCCATCGACGGCGCCGCCGACACCCTGCTGGCCGGTGCCGGGGTCTGCCGCGACTACGCACACCTCGTCGTCGCGCTGCTGCGGGCGCTGAACATCCCGGCCCGCCTCGTCGCGGTGTACGCCCCGGGATGTTCGCCGATGGATTTCCACGCCGTCGCCGAGGCGATCGTCGACGGTGAGTGGGTGGTGGTCGACGCGACCGGGCTGGCCCCACGTCAGAGCCTGGTGCGGATCTCGACCGGCCGCGATGCCGCCGACACCGCGTTCCTCGACAACCATCGCGGATCGATCAACCTCAACTCCTACGAGGTGACGGCGACGGTGCGCGGCGAGCTTCCGATCGACGACGGGAATGCGCGCGTCCGGATAGGGTGAGCGCGTGCATGCGCTCACCTGTCCGGTCTGCAATGCGTTGTCGGGCTTCGATCGTCAGACCTGCCCGAACTGTGCGACGACCGTGGGCGTGCACCTGCCGTCGCGGTCGCTGTACGCGGTCGGCGAGGAGGGGGTCGAGATCGACGGTGCCGGCGCCGGGAGCGGAGCGAGCGGGCCGAAGAAGCAATTGTGGGTGTGGTGTGCGAATCGGGATCGGACGCACTGCAACTGGCTGACGCTCGCCGAGGTCACCGAGGACAGCATCGGCCTGAGGGGTCGGTGTCTCCCCGAGTCGCTGATCCGGCGTCAGCCCGACGCCGAGGACACCATCGCGCTCGAGAAGCTCGCGCCGGCATCGTTCGACCTGCGGCTGCTGGTGTACCAACTCGTCGATCTGGGTCTGCCGGTGGAGCCGTTCTGGCGCACCGAGGGCGGCCTGGCCTTCGACCTGTTGTCGAGTCAGACCCTCGGCCGGCCGGTGATGATCGGGCACGCGGGCGGGGTGGTGACCATCGACCTCGCCGAGACCCAGGACGCCTATCGGGAGCGCCTCCGGGTCGACCTCGGCGAGCAGTACCGCACCCTGCTGGGTCATTTCCGCCACGAGACCGGGCACTACTACGAACACGTCCTCGTCGAGACCGGCCCGGGCGCGGAACGCTACCTCGACCGGTGTCGGGACCTGTTCGGCGACGAACGCGCGAGCTACGCCGACGCGATCAACCGCCACTATCGGTTCGGGTCACCGGAGAACTGGCGGGAGTCGTACATCTCCGAGTACGCCACGATGCATCCGTGGGAGGACTTCGCGGAGCGCTTCGCGCACTACCTCCACATCACCGGGACCATCGACACCGCCCGGGAATCCGGGCTGAATCTCGACGCGCAGCAGGTCCAGTTCACCATGGACCGTGACATCGTGCCGCTCCGGTCGTACGCCGACAAGCCGATCGAACGGCTGCTCTACGACTGGAAGTGGTTGTCGCTCATGCTGAACCGGGTGAACGTGGCCATGGGACGCCGCCCGCTCTATCCGTTCACCATCCCCGAACCCGTCGTGCGCAAACTCGGCTTCGTGCACGAGGTGATCCGGGAGAGCGCCCGGCGGGCGGTGACGACGGACCCGCTCGTCGTCGCACCCGCCCAGCCGGCCTAGTGGTGCGTCTCGGAAATAGGCGACTGGTCTCCGGCGCTCGATCGGCGCCTGGCTGCGTTGTCGTCGGTCGAGATAGCTCCGCTATCCCTCCCTCCTCCGCCTTGCCAGACCACCGATCGCTCCACCGGATACCGGCCACCTATTTCCAAGACACACCACTAGCGAGCCGAGGCCGTCCGCGCCCGCTGCTCGGCCACGAACGCGAGAACCGTTGCCACATCGTCGGTGTCGGCGATGCGATAGTCGGCGGCGGTGTCACCTTCGCCGACCTTGATGCCGATGTCACCGGTCTGGGGACGCAGGTGCGCGAAGGCCTTCTCATCGGTCACGTCGTCGCCGAGATAGATGACCGCGTCGGCGCCGACGGCCGCGCGCAGGGTGTCGAGGGCGTGGCCCTTGCTGGTCTCGATCACCGCGAGTTCGAGGACGGCCTTGCCCTCGGTGGTGTGCACCCCCGGCCAGGAGGCCGGACCGGTGCGGGCGCGATCGAGCGCGGCGACGGCGTCGGACGCCGACGCGTTGCGCACGTGCAACACCGTGCTCGCCGGTTTGACCTCGACGGTGCTGCCCGGGAATTCCGCGGCGATGGCGCGCAACTCGTCGATCAGGCGGGTCAACAGCGCGCGCGCTTTGTCGGTGACCTCGACCGCGAACCCGGACTCGAACTCACTGCCGTGACTACCTACCAGCACGACCGGGGCGGTGAGGCCGGACAGTTCCGCGAGCACGGCCCGTTCGCGGCCGGACACCACGGCGACGACGGTGTCGGGAAGTGCCGCGGCGGCGACGAGCGCGTCGATCGACGCGGGTTCGGGGACGGCGTCCTCGGGACGCGCGACGATCGGCGAGACACATCCGTCGTAATCGCTGGCCACGAGCAGCACCCCCACGCCGGCGGCCCGGACCAGCGCGTCGGTGAGTTCGGCGGGAATCCCGGTGTGGTTCACTCGGGCTCGTCCACCAGATGAACACCCCGGTTGGGCGACAGTTCGGTGTCGGAGTCGGCGCCGAGGGTGCCGAGGAAGCTCTCCGCCCACTTCGCGACGTCGTGGGCGAGGACCTGCCTGCGCAGCGCGCGCATGCGCCGCCTGCCCTCGTGTTCGCTCTGTTCGACCGCGGCCTCGATCGCGTCCTTGACGCCGTCGAGGTCGTACGGGTTGGCCTGGTACGCCGAGCGCAGTTCGGCTGCCGCGCCGGTGAACTCGCTGAGGACGAGTGCGCCGCCCAGGTCGCCCCGGCAGGCCACGTACTCCTTGGCGACGAGGTTCATGCCGTCGCGCAGGGGCGTGACCAGCATGACGTCGGCCGCGACGAAGAAGGCGACGAGTTCCTCACGCGGCACCGGTCGGTGCAGGTACTGCACCACCGGCTGGCCCACGGTCGCGTGGGTGCCGTTGATGTTCCCGACGAGTTGCTCGATACCGGCGCGCATCTGCTTGTAGCTCTCGACGCGCTCGCGGCTCGGCGTCGCGAGTTGCAGCATCACCGTGTCGGCGGGATCGAGTCGCTTCTCGGCCAGCAACTCGGAGATGGCCTTGAGCCGGACGTCGATGCCCTTGGTGTAGTCGAGCCGGTCGACGCCGAGCATGATCGTCTTCGGATTGCCCAGCTCGCGGCGGATCTCGGCGGCGCGCTCCCGGATCTTGCGGGTCTTGGACAGTGCGTCGAGCTTCCCGGAGTCGATCGAGATGGGGAACGCGCCGACGCGCACGGTGCGGAATCCGACCTGCACCACGCCGAAGCGCGACCGCACCCCAACGGTGCCCTTGCTGGTGGCCTGCCCGGCGAGGCGTCGGGCGAGGAAGAGGAAGTTCTGTGCCCCACCCGGCAGGTGGAAGCCGATGAGATCGGCGCCGAGCAGGCCTTCGACGATCTCGGTCCGCCACGGCATCTGCATGAACAGCTCGACCGGCGGGAACGGGATGTGCAGGAAGAAGCCGATCTTGACGTCGGGCCGCAGCATGCGCAGCATCTTCGGCACCAGTTGGAGCTGGTAGTCCTGCACCCAGACGACGGCCCCCTCGCCCGCGGCTCGCGAGGCCGCCTCGGCGAAGCGCCGGTTCACCTCGACGTAGGTGTTCCACCATTCGCGGTGGTACTCGGGCTTGACGATGACGTCGTGGTAGAGCGGCCACAGGGTGGCGTTGGAGAAGCCCTCGTAGTATTCGGCGATCTCTTGCGCCGACAGCGGGACCGCGTGGATGTCGATGCCCTCGATGTCGGGGTTGTCATCGGAGTCGGGGATGCCCGACCAGCCGACCCAGGCCCCGGTGTTGGCGCGCAGGATCGGCTCGAGCGCGGTCACGAGTCCGCCGGGGCTCTGCTTCCAGTTGACGGTGCCGTCGGGAAGGACCTCTTTGTCGACGGGCAGGCGGTTCGCGACGACCACGAACTCGGCCCCGTCATGGGTGGACCGGTCGGTGCCGGTCACTCCGCCGGTGTCGGGGTTGGTTTCTCCTGCTCGCGGAGCCACCTGCTCAGGCGTTCTCGCCCGGCGCGATCCCCAGCATGGCGAACAGCATCCGGCACTCGTCGGCGTCGGTGGCGTACGCGGCGACGACTCGGCGCGCCGAGTTGGCGGTCTCGTCGGCCACCGGCTCCAGTTCGTCGTCGGTGATGTCGGTCGCGTCGGTGGTCTTCGCGGGCATGTGAGTCCCCTCGTTGTGCGGCATGGTGTGCGGTTCGGTGCGCGGTGACGAGGCGCAGCCGTGCGGTGTCTCGGTCCGTTGCTGACTGGAGCGGCCGTCCGATGACACGCCCGACTCCGCATTCTACCCGGACATCGGTGGTGCTCACGGCCACCCGTCCGGCGTCAGCGTCGTGGCGGTGGCGGCCGCCACCGGTTCGCCCGGGCCCGGCGTGCGGCCGCGTCGGCCTGCCGCGCCTCACGGGCTTCGCGCAGGGCGATCCGGCGGCGGAGACGCCAGTCCGGACGGGGTGGCAGCTGAGGGCGACGCAGCGACCGGGCGACGAACTCGCCCAGCGTGACCCCCGCAGCGAGGGCGCAGCCGATGGCCAGCGCGTTCGCGATCCAGGTGAATCCGTCGAGCGTCTGGTCGCCGAGGATGCCGTAGAGGCCGCGATACACCGCGAGACCGGGCAGCAGCGGGGTGATGCCGGCCACCGCGACGACCAGCGGCGGGGTCAACGCGCGGCGTGCCAGCAGGCCGCCGATCAGTCCGACGAACGCCGCCGCGAGACCGTTGGCGATGACGTCGCCGATGTCGGTGAACGTCGAGGCCGCCGCGACCGCGGTGCCGATGAAACCGCCGAGGAACGCCACGCCGAGGGCGCGCGTCTCGGCGTAGCTGGCCAGCGCGTAGGCGCAGGCGGCGACCGCGCCGGCGACCACCCGGATCGGCAGTTCGACGACCTCGAAGCTGGTGGTCGTGGTGATCGTGGGCAGGAAGATGCCGCCCGCCTCCAGGATTCGGATCGCGACGCCGACACCGGCGATGATGCCGCCGGTCATCAGCAGCAACTCGAAGAACCGGGCGACACCGGTGATCGGTGCGCCGGTGATCGCGTCCTGGACCGAGCCGACGAGGGACAACCCCGAGAGCAACACGACGATGCCGGCCGCGATGACCTGCGACGGCGCGATCTGCACACCGAGTCGTTCGGCCGCGGCGAAGACCAGGGCGGCCGGGACCACCGCGATGAAACCGCCGGTCAGCTGCTGGAAGAAGACCGGTGTCCCGATGCGGTTGAGCCAGCGGTTGACGGTGACCGTCACCACGGTCGTCAGGAAGGCGAGCGCGGCGACGAGGTATTCGCCGCCGAGGAGCACCGCGATGCCCGACGCCATGATCCCCCAGGCGGTCGTGGCCAGCCAGTGCGGATAGGGGTGCGGCGCGGTGATGATCTCGTCGACCATCTGGTGGGCGGTGGACGGGCTGATGAACGAATCGCGGATGCGGCGGACGAGCCGGTCGACCTGCGCGAGCCGGGTGAAGTCCATCGACCGGTAGTAGACCTGCTCCATGGTCGTGATCGGCGGGAGCGTCGCGCCGCGCCGCGCGCTGACGACGATCGTGTTGTAGGTGACATCGACGTCGACGTCCTCGAGGCCGTACACGCCGGCGACGAACTTGATCTGCGTCTGGGTGTCGATGGCCCCGGTGCCCGAGTCGAGCAGCACCGCCCCGATCTTCGTGGCGAGATCGAGGACCTCGGTGATCGCCGCGACGTCGAACGGTTCGATCGGCTTACGTGGCGACACCATGATGCTGCCCGGTTCGATGGTGTCGATCGTCGCCTGCCGGCTGCCGCTGAGCCGACGCAGGACACGGCCGATCTGTTCGCGCACGCAGGCCTCCTCGGGTCGATGGTGGAGTGCTCGCGGGGTAACCGACACCCGGCCGGTGCAACCCTGACAGGAGACTGGATACACCTCGTCCGTCCGGACGACTCCGGCAGGGTCGGCGGAGGAGCCGGGAGCGGCGGTGAGCGCCGGTGACCGGGGTGACGACGGCGACCACTCGTCTACGATCGCGGCATGTCCTCGGTGCAGATCAACGGTCCGCGAGACGGCCACACCCGCAGTGCCACGGTGAGTCCCGGGAGTCTCGTCTTCACCGCCGGTGCGGCCCCCATCGACGACGACGGCGCCACCGTCGCACCCGGGAACGTTCGCGAACAGGCCGTGCAGTGCATGAGAAACCTCGAGGCCGCGCTGATCGAGTCCGGCGCGACGCTGCGCGACGTCGCGAAGGTCACCGTCTTCGTCGCCGAACACCTGCAGGCCGATCTGGTGGTCGCGTGGGACGCGGTGACCGAGGCCTTCGGCGATCACAAGCCGGCCGGCAGCCTGCTGGGCGTCTCGGTCCTCGCCTACGACGATCAGCTGGTGGAGATCGAAGCGGTCGCGGCCATCCGGGGCTGATCGCGGCCCGGTCGGTCCGCCGGGTGCGGATGAAGCGGAAGAGGTCCGGCGGATATACTCGCTCGCGCGCCTCCTTAGCTCAGTGGTAGAGCACTCGCCTTGTAAGCGAGCGGTCGTCGGTTCAATCCCGACAGGGGGCTCCACGCACGAACGCCGCGCACCTCTTCCGGTGCGCGGCGTCTGACATTTCGTGGGTTTCGGCTCGCCGGCCGGGGCTACCAGATCACGGCGAGGCCCGCGGCGAGCAGGGACAGGGCGCCGGCGGACCAGAAGAGGGCGCGCGGTACGGGTTCGCCGGTGCGCTTCTGCCGAGCGCTGCCCATGCCGAGGATTCCGCCGAGGACGAGCAGGATCACCAGCTTGATGCCGATCTTCGGGTAGTTCAGCTCGATACCGGCCGGCCACGGCGCCGCGAGCGCGAGCCCGGTCAGCAGGGACAGCAGCAGTCCGTAGTCCATCACGCGGGTGAACCGGAACTCGCGAGCCACGAGTTGGGTGACCCAGCCACCGAAGGTCACGGCGAAGCCGATGATGTGCAGGAAGATTACGACGTTGCGTAGTAGCTCCATGCGGTCACCATACCCAGCAGACACGGCCGAGTTCTGGATTACGAGAACAGGTTCACGGTGCACGATGGACGGATGAAGCACGACGAACCGGGCACCTCCGCCAACTCGACGTCCCCGACCGACGGCGTGGCTCCGGACGGGACCCGCCCAACGGCCCAGACCCGGGTCGGCACCTTCCGCGGGGTCGCCGGGGAACGGGCCGACGTGTGGCGGGGAATCCGGTACGCCCGCCCGCCCGTGGGGGAGTTGCGCTGGCGCCGTGCGGTTCCCCTCGAGGAGGCCGATGCGCCCGAGGACGTGGTGGACGCCTCGACCTTCGGCGCGGTCTGCCCGCAACAACTCAACCCCGCCGTGCGTCTCGGTCCCGATGTGGTCATGGACGAGGACTGCCTGTTCCTCAACGTCTGGACCCCGCCGGGGGCCGCGGAGCACGCCGACGACGCCGTCGGACTCCCGGTCATGGTGTGGCTGCACGGCGGCGCCTACGTGCTGGGGTCGGGAGCCCAGCCGTTCTACGAGGGTTCGAACCTCGCCGCCACCGGCGACGTGGTCGTCGTGACGTTGAACTATCGGCTCGGCGTGCTCGGGTTCGCCGATCTGTCGTCGATCGACCCGCGGTTCGAGTCGAATGCCGGCCTCAGCGACGTGCTCACGGCGTTGCGCTGGGTCCGCGACCACATCGCCGCCTTCGGCGGTGACCCCGACAAGGTGACGGTGTTCGGCGAGTCGGCCGGCGCGGGACTGGTCACCGCGCTGCTCACCATGCCGGCCGCGGCCGGGCTCTTCGGCCGGGCCATCGCGCAGAGTTCGCCCGTGACGTCGATGTACGGCGCCGACCGGGCCGCGCGGGTCGCCGACCAACTGCTCGAGGTCGCCGGGATCGACGCCGGTGAACTCGACACCGGCGAGATCGTCGGGCGTCTCGAACAACTCGACGGCATGACGTGTTCGGCAATCACCACCACCCTGTTCGAGAAGGTCCCCACCGAGGTGCCGGGGACCATCGCGTTCGCGCCGGTCATCGACGGCGATCTGCTGCCCGAACATCCCCTCGACGTCTATCGCGCGGGTCGGGCGCATCCGGTGCCGCTGATCATCGGGACCAACCGCGACGAGGCGAATCTCTTCAAGTACATGAAGTCGCCGCTGATGCCGATCACCACCGCCGACATCGAGCGCATGTTCGCCGGGATGGCGAAGGAGTATCCGGACGTCGTCCTGCCCGAACGTGCGCAGGTGCTCTCCGCGTATTCCGGTCTGCGCCCGAAGGTCACCGGGCTCGGCGTCGCGCGTGACGTGGCGTTCCGCATGCCCACGCTGTGGCTCGCGGAGGCGCATGCGCGTTCGGCGCCGGTCTATGTGTACCGCTACGACTGGACGACGCGGATGTTTCGGCTGCTCGGTCTGGGGGCCGCCCATGCGACCGAGGTCCCGTACGTGTGGGGGAATCTGGGCAACGGGCCGAAGGACATCACGTTCTTGCTCGGCGGGCGTAAGCAGGGAGAAGCGGTGTCGGAGAGGATGATCCGACGGTGGACCGCATTCGCACACGGTCAGGAGCCGGACGCCGGGGCGCTCGGGGATCCCTGGCCGACCTACGACACCGGCCATCGCCCGGTGCTGCGCATCGACGCCGAGGATCGGGTCGTGCAGAACCTCGACGGCGACATCTGGGAGGCGTGGGGCGACGAGGTGCTCGGCTTCCGCTGAGTCGCAACGGCCTCAGTCCCGACGGCAGTCCGCACGAACGTCGATGTGCGGGAGATAGGCGTCGCGCTGGGCGTCGGTGACGGGTGCGGTGCTGGCGCAGATCCAGTCGCGGGCTTCGTCGAGATCGAGCGTGTGCAGGTAGACGTTCCCGGTGGTGTCGCCGCCGGAGATGATGTCCTCGTCGGTGGGGAGTTGGGCGGGTAGTTGCCAGGTGGTGGTCGTGTCCGTGGTCGCGAGCAGCGTCCCGACCGGTTGCGGGTCGGTGAGCCGGCCGTCGTCGTCGAGGGCGAAGCTGATCAGCTCGTGCGTCGCTGTACCCACCGTGAGGCGGTTCGGCGCGACGGACACCGTCGAGGCGAACATGTCCTCCTCCCGGTCGATCAGTTCGGGTTCGGCGTCCGTGCCGGCCGGCGGGAGCCGCCACGTGGAGAGGTCGCGGGAGGCGACCACCAGCACATCGCCGTCGAATACGGCCTGGGCGGCCGGCGCCTCGGCGGTGATGACGTCGACCGGGTCCGCGCCCGGCGACGTCAGGTCGTACAGGTAGACGCGTTTGTCGTCGGAGGTGACCGCGAGCCGCGCGCCGTCGGAGCTGAAGGCGACATTGCGGATGAGGTCGGTGGGTCCGCGCAGCGGTGCGCCCACGCGTCGCGGGGAGCCGGGCACCGAGGTGTCCCACAGGGCCACGGTGGTGTCGGTGTCTCCGGTCGCGAGCAGATGGCCCGACGGCGCGAAGGCGACCGGGAACGAATAGCGGGTGGCGACGTCGAGGGCCGCGGCGCGTCGCGGGGCCGCGGTGTCGGTGATGTCCCACAACTCGACGAGCCCGCCGTTGTTGTTCGCGGTCGCGGCGAGGGTGCCGGGGCCGTTGAGGCTGACCCGCGGATGGTCGTTGACCCGACGCTGGATGGGCGTGCGCGATCGCAGGGTGAGGCCGTCGGACATCGTCCACAGGTTCAGGGTGGTGTCGGCGCGACCGTCGCCAGGACTCGTTGGGCGTCGTCGGTGTCCACGCCGGTGATGGTCCCGCCGCGGTCGGGTTCGGTTCGGCCGGGCAGGCTCCAGACGTCTATCGTCCCGTCGGAGCGGCCGGAGACGAGTTGGCGGCCGCTGGGGTCGAACCGGGCCGCGAAGGTCCGCACCGAGCCCTGTTCGGAGGTCGTCTGCAGCGCCCACTGCAGGATCGGCGAGGCCGGGTTCGCGGTGTTCCACACCCGGACCAGGCCGTCGGCGCGGGCGGAGGCCAACTGCGCACCCGAACCGTCGAAGGCGATCGACCACGACCCGGCCGTGCTGTTGGGCAGCGACGTGCTCAGCGGGCGGGGTGCGAGTGGGTCGGCCACGTCCCACAGCTGGGTGTTCGGACTGTCGCCGGTGACTGCCAGCGAGCGGCTGTCCGGGCTGAACGCGACGGCATGGGTGATGCTGGGGAAGCCGGTCAGCGGCCCGCCCAGCGGCTGCGGCGATTCGCCGGTCGTCCACAGCCGGACGGTCCGGTCGTCGCCGCCGCTGGCCAGGACGCGTCCGTCGGGGCTGAAGGAGAGGGTGCGCGCCGCGGCGGTGTGGCCGCGCAGGACGGCCGTCTCCCGGATCGCTCCGGTCGGTGAGACGGCGTACATCGTGATCGTGCCGTCGTCGGACGATGCGGCCAGGGTCCGCCCGTCGGCGGCGAACCGCACCATGTAGACGGTGCCGTGGCCCGGGGACACCGTCGTCGCCAGCCGCGGGTTCAGTGCGTCGGTCAGGTCCCACATCCGGACGGAACCGTCCCCGCTGCTGCTCGCCAGCAGTTGCCGTGTCGGGTGGAAGTCGGTGCTGGTGACGTAGTTGCCGAAGCCGCGCAGGACCGCGACCTCCCGATAGTCCGACGAGCCGGACCGGGCCCAGACGCGCACGGTCCGGTCGCCGCTCGCCGACGCGAGCTGCGTGCCCGTCCGGTTGAACGACAGGTCGTAGACCGGGCCGGTGTGGCCGGTCAGCGGGGCCACCAGGGGCGTCGTCGCGGCGCCGCGCAGACGGCTCTGGACGGTCGGGTCGTCGGGATAGACCTCGTGGGCGACGAGCAACAGTCGCGCGGCCAGCGACGGGTTGGAGTACTGGATGCTGTCGATGTGCGACAACAGCGCCGAGCGTTCGGCGGCGTTGCGCTGTTCGCGCAGGTCGTGGGCCTGTCGGAAGCCGATGGCGGCGGTGATGGACGCCGCGATGGCCAGCACGACGATCACCGACACCGCGCCGACGCGCGTGATGCGGCGCCGCTGCTGCATGGCGACCGCCGCGTCGAGGAAGGCGTCGTTCTCGTTGCTCAGCAGATGCAGGTAATCGCTGCGCAGGGTTCGTCGCCGGCGCTTGGCGTCCTCGAGGCGCGACCCGGTGTAGAGGAACGACCGGCCGCGCCCGTTGGCCAGCCACGCCGCGGTGTCGGCGTCGACCTGCTGACGCCAGAGGTGGTTGTCGGTGTCGTCGGCGATCCACTCGGCCAGACGTGGCCAGGCGGTGAGCACCACGTCGTGCACGAGCATCACTGAGTCGGTGGACACTGTGAGCAACCTGGCCTGGGCGAATTCGTCGATGACGGTCGCGACCTCGGGCGGGAACCGGTTCGCGATGGTCGCCGTGGAGAGCGGCACGCGCAGCGCGATGCCGGCCGGCCCGACGTGCACCAGGGCGAGGAGGACCGCGCGTGCGAGATCCCGATGACGCGGATCGATCGCCGCCCAGGCCGTCTCGGCGGTGTCGGCGACCGCGCGGGCGATACCGCCGGTGGCCCGGTACCCGGACAGGGTCATGCGGTTACCGGTCCGGCGTGCCCAGGTCGCCTGGAGAACGTGCGCCAGCAACGGCAGGCGGCCGGCGCGGTCACCGCCGGTCGACGCCTCGTACAGCTCGGTGATCATCACGTCGGCGAGTCCGGTCTCGATGCGGCCGCCGGCGAGTCGGACGGGCGCGGTGATCACCTCGCGCAACTGCGTGCGGGTCATCTCCGAGACGATCACGCAGCGGTGCTGCCACGCGTCGGCGAGGAACGGATGCTCGACGCACTGACTGAAGAAGTCGGCTCGCACGCCGACCACGACCACGACGTCGGACGCCAGTTCTTCGACCTCGCGCAGCGTCTCGGTCCGCAGCGGGTCCTCGAGCGAGAAGACGTTCTCGAACTGGTCGATGACGATGACCGCGTCCCCGGTCGTCGAGGCCGGCGCATCGGTGGCGCCCGGCTCGTCCGGGTCGGCGATGGCGAGTCCGCTGGGGGTGATCTCGCCGAGTCGGGGCGACGACAATCGCGCGTCCCGGGCGAGGCCGGCACGGAGCAGCGACGACTTGCCCGATCCCGAGACCCCGGTGACCACCACCAGCCGCGACGCGGGGGACAGCGGTGGCGGTCCGGAGCGGGCCGACAGGATCGCATCCACAAGGGTGCCGACGACGTCGTCCCGGCCGAAGTACATCTGACTGTCGGCCGCGGTCAGGGTGGCGAGGCCGGGGAACGGCCGGGCATGCTGCGGTGCGGGCGGCTCGGCGGTGGGGGTCTCGTCGGGCGTCCGGCGGTCCCACATCTCCCGCCACTGCGGGATGGTCAGGACGTCGTCGGCCCCGGCGGCGACGGCGCGGGCGGTCAGCCAGACGAGCAGCGGTTCGACCGTCGCGAAGTCGCGGGGGAGATGACGGCCGTTGCGCCAGTCACTGATCCGTTGCGCCGAGACCCGGGCCCGCGTCGCCGCGGCGCGCAGCGTGGGACGTCCCGCTTGCACGAACAGACGCGTGAGTGCCTGACCGAAATCCACTCAGCTGTCCTTGTGCTCGCCCCGACAGATCGACCGCACCATCATGCGATAGCCGATCCCGCCGCGCCACCATCGGCGATCCGATGTGGTGACGGCCACACCGCGGACCGCGGATCACCGGACGTGGCAAGCGGATCCGGAACCGGTTCTGTCCGGTCCGGATAGTCCGTTAGCGGCTTGATCTGCGCTTATGTGCCGGGTTCCGGAACGGGGGTGGAGTGGGTCGCGTTCGTGGGGTCTGCTGGTGGGGCGCAACTCGACGGGGGTCGGGAAGCGTACAGGTTGCGTCGGTCGAAGGACACACCGAAAGTGTCGCGAAACACTGCCCGTCGGGGGCTGTGTGTCGTTCGGCCCACACGACCGCGCGGGTGCCGGACACCGGGTCGACGGGGGTCGGCGGTCTCCGGCACCCGCGTCCCCTCCTCGCCTGCCGGGTCACCCGTGCTGTCGGCGTCGATCACTACGATCTGTCCATGCGACCACCCCGGGTGCCCGTGCGATGAGCCGCCTGTTGATCTCCGACTCGCAACGCCGCACTCGCCTCATGCGCCGGCAACACCTCGATGTCTCGTCTCGAGCCGCCGACTCCGTAGAAGCCGCTGCCACGATGGTCGGTCTGCACGCCACCACACCGTCGACCGTCCACCTGGCCGCATGGGCCCGGGTCTGTCCGGAGCTCTCGCGCGAGTCGGTCGACGCCGCCCTCTACGACGACCGGTCGCTCGTCAAGCACCTCGCGATGCGTCGCACGTTGTTCGTCTTCCCTCGGGACATCCTGGCCGAGTCCGTCGGAGCCCTCGGGCCGCGGATCTCGGCGTCGGAACGCACCAACATGTTGCGCGACCTCCGGCGCAGTCCCGACTTCGACGACCCGGAGGGCTGGATCGAGACCGCGCGGCAGGCGGTCCTGGCCGAACTCGCCGGTGGTGAGTCGCTGACCTCCACCGAACTCCGCGAACGTCTGCCCGCACTCGACGGTTACATCAGCCACGGCGCGGGCACCACATGGGCGGGACGTGCCCCGATGGGGCCGCGCGTGCTCAACATGCTCGACGCCGAGGGGGCGATCGTCCGCGGACCCAACCGGCTGCGCTGGCATCTGTCGCGGCCGGCGTGGACGTCCATGCCGCTCTGGCTCGGCGAGGATCTGCCGCCGATGAGCGTCCACGACGGGCACTGCGCGCTGATCGGACGCTGGTTGCGGACCTACGGGCCCGGCACCGAGACGGACCTGGTGTGGTGGCTGGGGTCGACGAAGACCGCGGTCCGCGCGGCGCTGGCCGAACTCGAGACCGTCCAGGTCGACCTGGAGGGTGGCGGAGTCGGCCACGTCCTGCCCGACGATCTACCCGACGGCACCGGGGTCGACGGCACGGGGGACGAGCCGGTCGAACCGCAGGCCGTGCTCCTGCCGGAACTCGACCCGACCACCATGGGCTACAAGGAGCGCGGCTTCTATCTCCGCGGCCACGCGCCGCAGGTCTTCGACTCCGCGGGCAACGGTGGCCAGACCGCCTGGTGGGATGGTCGCATCGTCGGTGGCTGGTATCGCCGCGCCGACTCGACGATCGACGTCGTCCCGCTCGAACCGTTGTCACGGGAAGCGCGTCGGGCTCTCGATGCCCGGGCCGAGGAGCTCGCGGCGTGGCTGGGGGACGAACCGCTGAAGACCGGCTACACCGCGCCGTATGCGAAAGGGTTGTAGGTCGACGCTTTCGCTTGGTTCGACATCTGTCAATATTGACGAATGTCGAACCAGAACCTGCTGGCGACGGTCTCCCGCGGCCTGACGACCGACGAGGCGGAGACCGTCGCTCCGGCGTTGAAGGCACTCGCGGACCCGGTCCGGTTGCGGTTGTTGTCCGAGATCGCCGCCCATCCGGGGGGTGAGGCGTGCGTGTGCGACATCTCCGGACCGTTCGACCTCTCGCAGCCGACGATCTCGCACCATCTGAGAGTGCTTCGCGAAGCCGGTCTGGTGACGAGCGAGCGACGCGCGACCTGGGTGTACTACCGCGTGAACACTGTTGCACTACAAGAACTGTCGGGGCTGCTCGGCTGTCTCGCCACGGTTCTGGGGGAAGCACGTTCGTGTGAGGCCGGACGATGAACGTCACGGAAACCGCCGTCGCGGGCAGGCTGTCGATCCTCGACCGGTTCCTGCCGGTGTGGATCGGCGCCGCGATGGTGGTGGGTCTGCTGCTGGGCCGCAGTGTTCCCGGCGTGGGCGACGCGCTGGCGGCCGTCGAGCTCGACGGCATCTCGTTGCCGATCGCACTCGGGTTGCTGATCATGATGTATCCGGTGCTGGCCAAGGTGCGCTACGACCGACTCGACTCGGTAGCCGCCGACCGTCGCCTGCTGCTCGGGTCGCTGGCTTTGAA
Organism: Gordonia sp. SMJS1; assembly: GCF_029866425.1. Classification (NCBI taxonomy): domain Bacteria; kingdom Bacillati; phylum Actinomycetota; class Actinomycetes; order Mycobacteriales; family Gordoniaceae; genus Gordonia; species Gordonia sp. SMJS1. The sequence goes on from NZ_CP123381.1 coordinate 785,550, forward strand.
CTGGATCATCGGCCCGGCGTTGATGTTCGCGCTGGCCTGGCTCCTGCTCCCGGACCTGCCGGAGTACCGGACCGGACTGATCATCGTCGGGCTGGCCCGCTGCATCGCTATGGTCATCATCTGGAACGACCTGGCCTGCGGCGACCGCGAAGCCGCTGCCGTCCTGGTCGCGCTGAACTCGGTATTCCAGGTGATCATGTTCGCCGTGCTGGGTTGGTTCTACCTCTCCGTGTTGCCCGGCTGGCTCGGCCTCGAACAGACGACCATCGACGCCTCGCCGTGGCAGATCGCGAAGTCGGTGCTGATCTTCCTCGGCATCCCGCTGGTGGCCGGATACCTCACCCGTCGTATCGGAGAGCGCGCCAAGGGCCGCGAGTGGTACGAGTCCGCGTTCCTGCCGCGTCTCGGGCCGTGGGCCCTCTACGGTTTGTTGTTCACCATCGTCATCCTGTTCGCATTGCAGGGTGAGCAGATCATGTCGCAGCCCTGGGACGTCGCGCGTATCGCTCTGCCGCTGCTGATCTACTTCGCGGTGATGTGGGGCGGTGGGTTCGTGCTCGGCGCCGCGATGGGTCTGGGGTATGCGCGCACCACCACGCTCGCGTTCACCGCCGCCGGCAACAACTTCGAACTCGCCATCGCCGTCGCGATCGCCACCTACGGTGCGACCTCCGGCCAAGCGCTCGCCGGGGTCATCGGACCGCTCATCGAAGTGCCGGTCCTCGTCGCCCTGGTCTATGTGTCCCTGGCACTGCGGAAGCGGTTCTCTGCAACACCCGACTCGACTGGGGAGCCCGCGCGCCATGTCTGACCCCATCAATGTGCTGTTCGTGTGCGTCAGCAACCGTGGCAAATCCGTGATGGCCGAACGTCTCTCGGTGACGGTCACCGACCGGATCGCGGCGTCGTCCGCCGGAACCAACGCGAAGATCGGCGGGCAGGTCAATGACTTGTCCGCGCAGGTGCTCGCCGAGGTCGGCGCCGACGCCGTCGGACATCAGCCGCGGCAGCTGACGGATGACCTGATGCGAGCCGCGGATCTGGTCGTGGTGGTCGGCACCGCCGAGGTCACCCCGCCCGACGGGGTGAGTGTCGAGGTGTGGAACACCGACGAACCCTCCGATCGAGGCATCGACGGCCTCGAACGGATGCGGTTGATCCGCGACGACATCACCACCCGCATCCGCGACCTCGCCGACCGCTTGGAGCAGTGAGCGTCTCAGAACGGTGGTGGGTCGGTGGCGTTCCACCCACCGACAAGAACGACGACGCTCGGTCAGCAGCAGGCTGTGCGAGCGTCGGCGGGGTCGGTGGCGCTACCGCCGCAGCACACCGAACCCTCGGCGGATTCGTCGACACCGCTCTCGGCCAACAGCTTCGGGCTGGTTCCGAAGGTGTCGGAATCCGCGAGCACGGTATAGATCTCCCACTTTTCGTCGCTCGGACCGGTGACCCACACCTTGTCTTGCGTTGCGAAACAACAGGTGGAGTTGATCTCCTGCTGTGTGAACATGCCTTCGCCGGACAGTCGGGCGATCTCGGCATGCACCGTCTCGCTCGATTCGACCTCCACTCCGAGATGGTTGATCGTGCCGCCCCGGCCCGGGTTCTCCAGGAGCACCAGTTTCAGCGGCGGTTCGACGATCGCGAAGTTCGCGTATCCGGGCTTTCGCTTGGCCGGCGGGGTGTCGAACAGCTTGGAGTAGAACTCGATCGCGGTATCGAGGTCATCGACATTGAGTGCGAGTTGCATGCGGGACATGAGGGGAACCACCTTCACCTGTGAGACATATGTCGAAAACATTGGTTCTTGCAGGATGTCACCTTTTCGACATATGTCAATGACGAAGGTATGGTCGGCTCATGCCCAAGACCTTGCCGGTGGTCGACATCAGCGCTCCCATCTGCTGTCCGCCGGTGTCGTCGGCGCCGCTGGACGACGAGGCCGCTCTCGAGATCGCGTTGCGACTCAAGGCACTTGCCGACCCGGTGCGCATCAAGCTCGTGTCGATCCTCCTCGCCGACAAGGAGGACGGGATCTGCACGTGCGATCTGGCGACGGCCGTCGGACTCGCCGAGGCCACGACGAGCCATCACCTGGGGCAGCTGCGAAAGGCCGGCATGGTGGCGCCCGAGCGTCGCGGCATGAACGTCTACTACCGTGCCCGGCCAGAATCGCTGGAGGCCGTGCGCAACGTTCTCAGCGCGACCGCCGGCTGCTGCTGAACGCGGGGGCCCTACGACTGGTCAGGGGTCACTCACCGACATGCGGCGGGACGGCGGCGGGGTCGGCCATCACGTCGGTGCCGCCGAGAGCCTTGTTCGCGCGGCGTTCCACCAGCAGCGGCACGAAGTCGCGGACTTCGGTCCCGCTGAAGTGCTCGTAGGCCTGCTCGACCGCGGCGGCGACGTCTTCTGGTCGTCGGTGTGAATAGAGGCCGATCAGCCGGTCCTGTACTTCGCTGATCTGACGAAGTTCGTCATTCGCATCCATGGACACAATTTAGTTCGAACACGACGAAGCGGTCTCTCCTGACGAATGGGTTCACGCACCGTTCATCTCGCCGCTATCGGCGCTCCACCTCGATCGGGGAGTGAGTCGACTGCCCGCAGGGCGAGACGGGGAGGGTCGGCGGTGAACGATCCGAGAACCTACGATGTCAGCCATGGTTCGTTCCGGCCGTCCCGTCGATCCCGTCGCACAGGCGCAGGCACGCGTGCTGATGGAGGAGCTCGAACGTGTCGCGGATTCCCTCGTGGACAGGCTGCAGAACGGAACCGGGGGCGAGAAGGCCCTCCGCACGGCGCGTCGGGAACTCTACGAAGTCCGCGAGCACGTACGACGCCTCCAGGACAGATACGAACTCTCCGCCTGACCGCGCGCCCCGCGTTTCGATGAATTCGAGGGTCGGACCGGGTCTGACCCGGTGGACTGTACTCACCATCGACATTCACCGAGCGAAAGGCACCGTCATGCGAGAGGAATCGTCATGAGCGCGGCATTCCCACCCGTCGCCGACCGCGACACCTGGGCGGCGGCGCTGGCCGACCTGCGGCGCCGCGAGAAGGCGGCGACCCGCGAACTCGACGCCATCGCCGCGCAGCGTCGTCGACTCCCGATGGTCGAGATGGACGACTACGTCCTCACTGGGCCCGCCGGGCCGATCCGTCTGGTCGACATCTTCGACGGACGCTCACAGCTGATCGTCTACAACCACATGTGGACCGACGGCGCCCGGTTCCAGTGCCCGGGTTGTACCGGGTTCACCACCCAGTTCTCTCGGCTCGACTACCTCGCCGACTACGACGCGCGGTTCGTCATCATCACGCACGGGCCGATGGACGAGATCCTGGCCTACAAGCGGCGCGTCGGTAACCGCATGGACTGGTACTCGTCGGGGGGTACGACCTTCTCCGCCGACGTCGACGCCGCCCCGGGCGAAGGCTTCGCCCTCAACGTCTTCCTCCGCGACGGTGACACCGTGTATCGCACCTGGCACTCGACCGGTCGTGGTACCGAACAACTCGGCTTCACCTTCGGACTCCTCGACGTCCTGCCCTACGGACGCCAGGAGGAGTGGCAGGATTCGCCGGACGGCTGGCCGCAGAGCCCGACCTACTCGCGCTGGCGCGGTTCGGAGGAGATGGCCGCCGCGTACGGTGACCCTGACGCGTGACCCACGCCCACGCGCAGAACCCGCTGGTCAGCGTTCACAGGAATCTCCCAGCGTGCCTACAGTGAGGTTCCAGGGCCGGCTGGAACTCTGGTCGTGTGAGTGAAGTGGCGAAACAGAACAGCACGCGCGGCGCGAAGGTCCTCGTGGTCGACGATGAGGAGAACATCCGTCAACTGCTGTCGGTGTCGCTGAAGTTCCAGGGTTACGAGGTCGAGACCGCCGCCGACGGTCCGGCGGCCCTCGACCGATGCCGCATCGCCAAACCCGACGTCCTCGTCCTCGACGTGATGATGCCGGGGATGGACGGGTTCGGGCTGCTGCGCCGGCTGCGTGCCGACGGGGTCGAGGCGCCGGCCCTGTTCCTGTCGGCGCGCGACACGGTGGAGGACAAGATCAACGGCCTCACCATCCGCGGGGACGACTACGTCACCAAACCCTTCAGTCTCGAAGAGGTCGTCGCCCGGTTGCAGGTGTTGCTGCGCCGCAGCGGTTTCGACGACCAGAAGCGCGCGTCGTCGAAGATCACCTTCGCCGACATCGAACTCGACGACGAGACCCACGAGGTGTTCAAGGCGGGCGAACTGGTCGCCCTCTCGCCGACGGAGTTCACGCTGTTGCGCTACTTCATGGTGAACGCGGGCACGGTGTTGTCGAAGCCGCGCATCCTCGACCATGTCTGGAACTACGACTTCGGCGGCGAGGTGAACGTCGTCGAATCCTATGTGTCGTACCTTCGGCGCAAGCTCGACACCGGGGACAAGCGACTCATCCACACCCTCCGCGGCGTCGGCTACGTGATGCGTGAGCCCCGTGACTGATGCGACGGTGACGGGTACCGGCCGCGGCACGCGGAAGCGCGGTGTCCCCCTGCGGATCTCGATGGTGGCGCTGACGGTGCTGCTCGTCGCCATCGGACTCCTCGCCTCCGGTGTCGCGGTGACCTCGTCGATGCGGCAGGACCTCATCTCCCGCGCCGACGAGGGGCTGGAGAACGCGGTACGCACGTGGGCCGAACCCCGTGGTCTCCTCGGCGACGGCCCCGGCCCACCCGGGCCCCGCCGGCCGCCGTCGCCCTACTACGTCGAGTCCGTCGTCTACGGGCCCGGCGGGATGTCGGCCGACAACGTCTACAACCAGTTCGACGACGCACCCGACCTGAGTGGACTGACCGGTGACAACGCCGGACCCGTCACCGTCCCGTCGGTCGACGGGGACGGGCCACAGTGGCGGGTCATCAAGCACAGCAACAGCTTCGGCAGATCCATCGTGGCCACCCCGATGTCCGACATCGACGACACGGTCAGCAGGCTAGTCTGGCTGCAGCTCGCGATCGGCGCGCTGGTCGTCCTGCTCATCGGGGTGCTGAGCTACGTCCTGGTGCGCACGAGTCTGCGCCCGCTCCGCCGGGTCGAGGAGACCGCGCACGAGATCGCGGAGGGCAATCTGACGCGGCGGGTGCCGCCGGCGCCGCCGAACACCGAGGTCGGCAGTCTGTCGGACTCGCTGAACCGGATGCTCGGCCAGATCCAGCATGCGTTCGCCTCGACGGCCGCGTCCGAACAGCAGGCCCGCGCCTCCGAGGAGCGGATGCGCCGTTTCGTCGCCGACGCCAGCCACGAACTACGGACCCCGCTCACGTCCATCAAGGGATTCGCCGAACTCTATTCACAGGGCGGCGTCCCCGACGTGACCGACGCGATGCGGCGCATCGACGACGAGGCCGGCCGGATGAACCTGCTGGTGGAGGATCTGCTGATGCTCGCGCGACTCGACGCGCAGCGGCCGCTGGACTCGGCACCCGTCGACCTCCTCGGCCTGGCCGCCGATGCCGTGCAGAGCGCCCGTGTCGCCGCCCCCGAGCGCGAGATCCGGCTCGACGTCGTCCCGGGCGATCGGCCGCCGGTCGTGCTCGGCGACGGGCCCCGCCTGGTCCAGGTGCTGCGCAACCTCATCGGCAACGCCGTGAACCACACCCCGGCGGACGCCTCGATCACGGTCGGGGTGAGCGTCGACGACGCCGCGAGCCCCGGGGAGGCGGTGCTGACCGTCGCCGACACCGGGCCGGGGCTCTCGCCGGAGGACGCCGAGCGCGTCTTCGAACGCTTCTACCGCGGGGACTCGTCCCGACATCGCGGCTCCGGCGGCGGTAGCGGCCTCGGCCTCTCGATCGTCGCGGCACTGGTCGCCGCGCACGGCGGCCGCGTCGGCGTGGACACGAGCCCCGGTGTGGGAGCCACGTTCTGGGTGCGCCTACCGCTCGCGGAGGCCGATTAGATCAACCGGCGCAACTTCGCGAACTCGGTGACGTCGTCCCGGAACCGATCGAGTCCGACGAGGGTGTACATGCCGTCGATCTGCCGGTTGGCCCACAGCTGATGGATGCGGCGCAGGTCGGATTGCCGTGACTTCCAGCCGATCCCGTCGATCACCGCGAGTACCAGCTGGGTGGGCAACCGCACCTCGGCCATCTCCTCGATCTCACGGACCGCGTCGGTGAGTTTGGAACCGGTCGAGTCGAAACCCTTGGCCGCCACCACGATGTCGGCCGACGACGGGTCGCCGACGATGAGGTCGGCGGGCGCGGTCCGGCCGTTGCGTCCCGCGAACCGCGAGCGGGTGACGTAGTCGAGGCCGATGTCGCGGGCGATGTCCTCGATCTCGTCCTCGATACGCCGGCCCGACGCGCCCGCGCGAGTGGCGGTGGCGCGGGTGCCGGCGCGGGCCACGAGGATGTCGGCGAAGGTGAACGTGCGGGACAGCTGGGTGCGCAGCATGCGGACCAGGTCGAATTCGGTGTCGAGCCAGGTCACCAGCTCGACCGGTTGTGTCCGGGCCAGCGCGTGCCAGCCGCTGGTGTCGAACCGGTCGCGCAGCGCGTTCTTCAGCTTCTCCTGGGACAGCCCGACCGCGAGCCCCAGTACGGGGACATCGGTGGGGTTGTCGCGCACCCACGCCGCCAGTCCCGCGATGTCGGTGTCGAGCAGTTCACCGAGACGCGCCGTGGCCTGGGTGATCCGCTCGGCCTCCGGCGTCGACGCGGTCGGGTCGACGTGAGAGGTCAACCGGCCCAACGATTGCAGATAGTCGTCGAAGTCGCCCGCGGTGCTCATCGTGGAGAGTCGTCCGCTCAGTCCCGGCCGATGAACAGGTACTCGCTCACGTCGCGGCGGGTCGCGGCCGCGTGGGTGCCGAAGCTGTACTTGTGGTCGATCGCGATGACCTCCACCGACGGCTTGACCTTCCCGAGCAGGTCGACGATGCGATCTTTGCCCGGCAACGCATTCGACGAGTACGACAGCACGATGGCGCCGGCGTCCTCGAAATGCTCGAACGTACGCAGCAGCGCGTCCTCGATCGTCCGCTTGTAGGCGAACGGCGTGAAGCGTTTCGGCAGCTTCTTGGTCTTGGTGTTCTCCATGATGCTCATCCCGCGCCAGTAGGCCGACAGGCCTTCGAGGAAGTGGTAGCGCTTGATGTAGTCGTTGTCGTCGGTCGGCGGGGCGTACGGAGGATCGAGGTACACGAGGTCTGGTGCCGCCCAGGGTAATTCGAGGTCGAAGATGTCGCCCTGCACGCTCCGGCTGTTGCGTCCGTTGCTGAACACGGTCGCGTTGTAGTCCGCGGCCGCCCGCAGGCGGAAGTGGTCGCGCAGCGACATCGTCAGGTCGCGACGACCGTCGGCGTAACGCGTCGAGTCGGTGAAGGTGAACACACCACGGGGTTGTTTGCGCGCGGCCGAGAGAACGAGGGCGGCGATCGCAAGGTCGCGCCGGTACCCGCGCAAGGCGTCGACGTGCGACCACGCCGAGTCCAGGAAGGCCCGGTCCTCGGTGGTGAAGTACAGGCCGTCGAACGTCCGTGAGATGTAATCGCGATCGTCGGCGGGGGGACCGCAGATGGCGTCGATCAGGTCCGGCTCGAGCCGGACACTCGAATTGGCCACCGACGCCCTGGTGATGATGTGCGGGAAGTTGAGGAAGTCGTTGCTGACGACCTCGAAGCCCTGCGCCTTCAGGAGATACGACACGACCCCGGAACCGGAGAACGCGTCGACCGCGGTGGACCCGCCGATCTCCGCGAAGGTGCGTTCGAGGTGGGGCAGCAGCCGGTATTTGGAGCCCATGTACCGGAGGCGGGGGAACCGTTGGGCGCGGGCCAGGATGTCGCTGGATCCGACGACGGCTCGGGACGTGCGTCCTGCCCGGGATGATTCTGGCCCACTCACACCGAAAAGAATGTCATGGACCCCTGACATCCGGGGACAACACTCGCCGTCGCCGGCGGCGTCACCGTGGCGACGCCCGCAACACCTAGACTCGGCCCATGGCATCGGTCTTCAGCATGATCATCAATGGCGATCTCCCCGGTCGATTCGTCTGGAAGGACGGCGAGGCGGTCGCGTTCCTCACGATCGAACCGGTCACGCCCGGTCACGTCCTGGTGGTTCCCCGCGCCGAGGTCGACCACTGGGAGCAGATGGACACCGCCGCGTTCGCCCATCTCAGCGCGGTCGCACAGAACGTGGGACGCGCGGTGAAGGACGCCTTCGACGCACCTCGGATGGGTCTGCTCATCGCCGGCCTCGAAGTCCCGCACGTGCACGTCCACGTGTTCCCGGCGCTCTCGATGCAGACCTTCGACCTCGCGAACGCGAACAAGAACGCACGTCCCGAGGACCTCGACGCCGCGGCCGAGAAGATCCGCGCGAGCCTGCGTTCACTCGGGTACGGCGAGTACGTCGCCGACTGACCCGACCGTCCGGCAAACCCACCACTTTTCGGCGAACCCACCCCTCGTCAGGGTGCTGGGTATGCCGAAAAGGGGTGGGTTTGCGTAGGGCTCACACCGTCCGGTGGATCAGCAGCGGTAGCACCGCGGTGGCGCCGGCCTCGCGGAGGGCGGCGGCGGCCAGGGTGATCGGCCAGCCCGAGCCGTTGGCGTCGACCACGAGCAGCACGGCGCGGCCCGCGACGTCGGGCGGGTCGCCGAGGTGGTCGCGCCAGTACGCGGCCTCGACCGCGCCGGTCGCGTCGGTGGGCGGATCGCCCATGCGCACGGGAAAGCTGTCGCCCTCGCGTTTCCCGACCTTCCGCAGGTGGTCGGCCAGGGTCTCGGCCAGGACGGTGCCGGTCAGACGGAGCGACACGATGACGTCGGCCCGGATGCCGGTGTCGCGCACCCACGCGGCCAGCGTCGCAACCGCGGCGTCGCCCAACTCGGCGAGTGCGCGCTCGTCGCCGTTGCGGGCCGCGGCCAGCACCTCGACCCACTCCGGGGCGTCGGCATGGGCCAGGACACGACCCGGCTCGGCCAGGAGATCGGCGGAAATTCTTCCGCGACGCCCGAATTCGCCACCGGGCCACATCTTGCGGGGGTCCAGGGTCTGGGCCTTGCGACGCAGCGTCGAGGTCACGGTGCGGACGATCTCGGCGTCGACCGAATCGGGGAGTCCTTCGCTGAGGGCGCCCCGGCAGACCGAGCAGCGTCCGCAGTCCGCGGCCTGCGGGTCGTCGAGGGATTCGGTCAGCAACCGCATGAGGCACGTGCGGCCCGCGATGTAGGCGCGCATGATGTCGGCCTCCCGACGGCGCACGGCGAGGATGCCGTCGTAGTGCTCGGCGTCGTAGGTCCAGGGCTTGCCGGTGACGACCCACCCGTCGGCGGTCCGGTCGGTGACGCCGTCGACCGCCAGTTGCTTCAGCATCAACTCGATACGCGTGCGCCGGAAGCGGGTGGCAGCCTCGAGCTGCACCACCGACTGCGGCTCCGCCGCGGATTCCAGGGCGGCGAGCAGGTCACGCATCTTGTCGGGATCGGGGATGGTCGCGGTCGCGAAATGGTCCCAGATCCGGTCGTCGGTCTGCGACGCGAGCAGCATGACGACGGCATCGTCGAGGGCGCGTCCGGCACGGCCGACCTGCTGGTAGTAGGAGACCGGCGACGGCGGGGACCCGACATGCACGACGAATCCGAGATCGGGTTTGTCGTAACCCATTCCGAGCGCCGACGTCGCGACGAGCGCCTTGACCTCGTTGCGCAGCAACGCGTCTTCGAGTTCGTGGCGGCGGTCGGCGTCGAGCTGACCGGTGTAGGCCGCCACCGCGACGGTGTCGCCATGGACAGCCCGGATCGCCTCGACCAGGCGGTCGGCGTCGGCGACGGTCAGCACGTAGACGATGCCCGACCCCGGCAGAGCCGGCAGCGACTGTGCGACCCACCCGTACCGCTGGACCGGGGAGAGGCCGTCGAGGACGTTGAGATGCAGGGACTTCCGCGCCAGCGGACCGCGGAGGACGAGTGTCGGCTCACCACCGGACCCGGCATCGAGCTGAGCGGCGACGTCGTCGGTGACGCGGGCATTGGCGGTGGCGGTGGTGGCCAGGACCGGCGTCGTCGGGTTGACGGTACGCAGCACGTCGGCGACGCGGCGGTAGTCCGGGCGGAAGTCGTGACCCCAGTCGGACACCGCATGTGCTTCGTCGATGACGAGCAGGCCGAGGTTGCCGGCCAAGACGTCGAGAACCCGGCGACCGAAGCCCGGATTGGCGAGCCGTTCCGGTGACACGAGCAGCACGTCGAGGTCGCCGGCGCGCAGCTGTGCCTCGATCATGGACCACTCGTCGACGTTGGACGAGTTGAGCGTCGCCGCCGACAACCCACCGCGAGCGGCGGCGGCGACCTGGTCGCGCATGAGGGACAGCAGCGGCGACACGATGAGCGTCGGCCCCCCGCCACCCGCCCGAATGATCGCGGTCGCCGACCAGTAGACCGCCGACTTGCCCCACCCCGTCGCCTGGACGACCAGTACGCGTGCGCCGCGCTCGGTGGGATCGGCGGGCCGGCCGGCCAGTGCGGTCACGGCCCGGAGCTGGTCGTCGCGCAGCGCGGCGCCCTCGCCGGCCAGGCTGGTGATGACGCGGTTGGCGGCGGTCAGCTGGTCCGGGGCGAGGGTTGCGGCCATGCGCCCCAATGTAGTGGCGCCCTCGGACACGCCGACGCGGTCCGTCCACACCGCGGCGTGTACCCGGCGAAGCGTTCACAGGAACCTGGCAGTTCACATGCAGGGTGACGCGAGGCTGGGAATCGAGAGTTGTCCGCATGATCCCAGAAGCACCGCCGGGCGCCCCGGCGCAGATGTACACCGTCGCCGACACCTCTACGCCGAATCCAGTACTCGACATCGTGGTCCCCGTCTACAACGAACAGGACGACATCGCCTCGTCGGTGCGACGCCTGGCCGACCACCTGCGCGCGCATGTGCCGTACGCGTCGCGGATCACCGTCGCCGACAATGCCAGCACCGACGAGACCCTCGAGATCGCCGTCGCACTGGCCGGTGAACTCGAGGGCGTTCGGGTCGTCCATCTCGAGCAGAAGGGCCGCGGACGCGCGCTGAGCGCGGTGTGGCAGCACAGTGACGCCGAGATCGTCGCGTACTGCGACGTCGACCTCTCGACCGACCTCAACGCCCTGATGCCGCTCATCGCCCCGCTGGTGTCGCGGCACTCCGACATCGCGATCGGGACGCGCCTCAACCGCTCCGCACGCGTGGTCCGAGGACCCAAGCGCGAGTTCATCTCCCGCTCGTACAACCTGATGCTGCGTACTGCGATGGGCGCCCGGTTCTCCGATGCGCAGTGCGGATTCAAGGCCATGCGCACCGACATCGCCCGCGAACTGCTGCCGTTCGTCGCCGACACCGGCTGGTTCTTCGACACCGAGCTCCTGGTCCTCGCCGAACAGATCGGTCTGCGCATCGCCGAGGTGCCGGTGGACTGGGTCGACGACCCCGACAGCACCGTCGACATCGTGCCGACCGCGATCGCGGATCTGAAAGGCTGTGCGCGCGTGGGCCTCGCACTCGCCATGGGCCGGTTGCCGATCGCCCAGCTGCGCGCCTCCATCGGCCGCGACCGGGCCGCGGGACCACAGCTCGACGGGGTGCCGACGGGCATGGTCGGGCAGCTCGCCCGCTTCTGCGTGGTGGGCGTGGCCTCGACGCTGGCCTACGCGGTCCTGTTCCTGGCGCTGCACTCGTTCTTGGGCGCCCAGGTCTCCAACGTGGTCGCGCTCGCGATCACCGCGGTCCTCAACACCGCCGCCAACCGGCGCTTCAGCTTCGGCATCCGCGGACGCGACAACGCCCTGCGTCACCAGCTCTTCGGCCTCGGCGTCTTCCTCTTCGGCTGGGTCGTCACCTCGGGTGCGCTGTTCGTTCTCCACACCGTCGCCCCCGACGCGACGAAACACATCGAACTGATGATCCTGGTGATCGCGAACCTGGTGGCGACGCTCACCCGGTTCGTCGGTCTCCGCTGGGTGTTCCGCAAGGCGCCCGCTCACCACACGGAGGTTGCCGCATGAGTACCACCCTCGTCTCCCCGTCGGGCTCGGTGGCGCCCGCGGACTCCTCAGAAGCAACGCGTTCACCGGCGAAAAGTGCCATCTGGGAACGTCTCTCGCTGGCGGTGCTGCTGATCGGCACCACGGTGGCCTACCTGTGGAATCTGTCGATCAACGGGTGGGCCAACTCCTTCTACTCGGCTGCGATCCAGGCCGGTTCCCAGTCGTGGAAGGCGTGGTTCTTCGGGTCGTCGGACATGGCGAACTCCATCACGGTCGACAAACCGCCTGCCTCGCTGTGGATTCCGGGGCTCAGCGCCCGGATCTTCGGGGTCAACCCGTGGTCGATCCTGGTGCCCGAGGCGCTGATGGGCGTCGCCTCGGTGGCGCTGCTCTACGTGATCACCCGGAAGTACTTCGGCCACTGGGCCGGCATCGTCGCGGGGGTGACCCTCGCGGTGACACCGGTCGCGGCGATGATGTTCCGCTTCGACAACCCCGAGGCGCTGCTCATCCTGCTGATGATCGCCGCGGTCTGGTCGATGATGAAGGGACTCGAGGACGGACGGTGGCGATGGCTGGTTCTGACCGGCGTGTTCGTCGGCTTCGGTTTCCTCACCAAGCAACTCCAGGTCATGCTGATCGTGCCGCCGCTGGCGGTCACCTACCTCGCCTTCGGGCCGCGTGGTTGGTTGCGCCGGATCGGACAACTGTTCGCCGCGCTCGGCGCGATGATCGTCAGCGCCGGCTGGTGGATTCTCGCCGTCGAGCTGTGGCCCGCGTCGTCGCGTCCGTACATCGGTGGCTCGCAGAACAACTCGATCCTCGAGTTGACCCTCGGCTACAACGGCCTGGGCCGGCTCAACGGCAACGAGACCGGCGCCGTCGTCCCCGGTGGTGGGGGAAACGCGATGGAGGGCATGGGCGGTGGACCGGGTGGCCCCGGAGGCGGGGGCGGCGCGTGGGGCGAGACCGGCTGGCTGCGGATGTTCGAACCCGCGCAGGGCGGTCAGATCGCCTGGCTCATCCCGACCGGCCTGATCCTCGCTGCCGTGGCACTCGTACTGATCGGCAGGGCCCGACGAACCGACCCGCGCCGTGCGTATCTGGTCGTCTGGGCGCTGTGGCTGCTGGTCACGATGGGTGTCTTCAGCTTCATGGCCGGGATCTTCCATCAGTACTACACGGCGGCACTGGCTCCCGCGGTCGCCGCGGTCGTCGCCGGCGGCGCGGCGGTGTGCTGGTCGCACCGGGACCGCCTGTGGGTGCGGATCGCGCTCGGGATCTCCGTCGCGGCCGCCGCGATCTGGGGCTTCGTCCTGCTCGATCGCACACCCGACTTCGTGCCGTGGCTGCGATACGCGGTCCTCGTCGTGGGACTCCTCGCCGCGGTGGCCATGGTCTTCACCCAGCGTCGGACCGTCGCGGCCGCAGCGCTCATCGGGGCCATCATGGCGGGCCTGGCCGGGCCGGTCGCCTACACCGTCGACACCATCGCGACCGAGAAGAGCGGATCCATCATCACCGCCGGACCGCGCGTCGAGGGCGAATTCGGTCCCGGTGGCGGTGGGCCGGGTGGACGAGGTGGCCCGGGTGGTCCCGGCGGACGGGGCATGCCCGGCATGCCACCGCAGGGATCGGGAGCACCCGGGCAGGGGATGCCCGGTATGGGTCAACAGGATGGGGGCGGTCGCGGTGGCGACGGAGCCGCCGGGGGACTGCTCCGTGGTTCGACGCCGTCGGCGGCGCTCGTGGACAGGCTCACCGCCGACGCCGACGAGTACACGTGGGTCGCAGCTGCCGTGGGCTCGATGTCGGCGTCGGGCTACCAGCTCGAGACCGGACACTCGGTGATGCCGATCGGCGGATTCAACGGCAGCGATCCGTCGCCGACCCTGGCCGAATTCCAGCAGCTCGTGGCCGCGAAGAAGATCCACTACTTCATCGGTGGCGGTTCTGGTCCCGGTATGGGGGGCGGCATGGGCGGCAACTCGTCGCAACCGTCGTCGCAGATCAGCACCTGGGTGCAGGAGAACTTCACCGCCGCAACCGTCGACGGCGTGACCCTGTACGACCTCACCCAGCCCACGAGCTGACCGGCGCCGACACCGTTTGGGCGGTCACGGGTACCGGCGTTTAGAGTCATGGACGTGCGCGTACTCGTGATCGGCTCGGGCGGCCGCGAACATGCCCTCCTCATCGGTCTGGCGAACGATCCGGCGGTCACCGACCTGCACGTCGCCCCGGGCAACGCCGGCACCTCGTCGATCGCCACGAACCATCCCGTCGACGCCGTCTCCGGCGACGCGGTCGTCGCGCTGGCACGCGAGATCGGCGCCGACCTCGTGGTCATCGGTCCCGAGGTGCCCCTGGTCCTCGGGGTCGCCGACGCCCTGCGCGCGGCCGGCATCGCGACCTTCGGTCCGAGTGCCGAGGCCGCGCAGATCGAGGGGTCGAAGGCCTTCGCGAAGGACGTCATGAAGGCCGCGGGGGTCACGACCGCCCACGCCGAGATCGTCGACAATCCCGCCCGGCTCGACGCCGCACTCGACCGGTTCGGCCCGACCTGGGTCGTCAAGGACGACGGTCTGGCCGCGGGCAAGGGCGTCGTCGTCACCGCGGACCGTGACGTCGCCCGCGATCACGCGGCCGAGTGCCTCGAGAGCGGCCACCCCGTCCTGCTGGAGAGCTTCCTCGACGGGCCGGAGGTGTCGCTGTTCTGCCTCGTCGACGGCGAGACCGTGGTGCCCCTGCTGCCCGCCCAGGACCACAAGCGCGTCGGGGACGACGACGCCGGACCGAACACCGGCGGGATGGGTGCCTACACGCCGTTGCCCTGGCTGCCCGCCGAGATGACCACGCGCATCGTCGACGAGGTCGTCAAACCCGTTGCCGCCGAGATGGTTCGACGCGGCATCCCGTTCTCCGGCCTGCTGTACGCCGGCCTGGCGATCGGGTCGGACGGGCCGGCCGTCGTCGAATTCAACTGTCGTTTCGGCGATCCGGAGACCCAGGCGGTGCTGGCCCTGCTCGAATCGCCGCTCGGGCAGGCGCTGCACGCGACCGCCACCGGCACCCTCGCCGACCTCCCGCCGCTGCAGTGGCGCGACGGGGCCGCGGTCACCGTCGTGGTCGCCGCGGAGAACTACCCCGGCAAGCCGCGCACCGGCGACCTCATCACCGGTGCCGACACCGACGGGGTGCTGCACGCCGGCACCGCGCGCAACGCCGACGGAGCCGTCGTCTCCTCGGGTGGGCGGGTGCTCGCGGTGGTGGGCACCGGCGCCGATCTCGCCGAAGCTCGCGAGCAGGCCTACGCGCGGATCGCGAACATCAAGCTCCCCGGTTCGCACTTCCGCCGCGACATCGGCCGCAACGCCCTCGAGGGCCGGATCAGCATCTGAGTCTCGCTCCCTCGTTCCCGTTCACCGAAATCGGTTGTGCGAGAACGGAATAGGGAATGACGGTCGACTCAGACCGCCAGGTTCCGCCCGAGGAACTCGACCTGCTCGGGCAGGACGCTGCGCCAGTAGCGATTGGTGTGACCACCCGCCGCGGTCCCGAACGCCGCCGGTGGCCGGAGTCCGGCGGCCCACTGCCGCGTGTAGGTGTAGAACTGGTCGCTCGAGCCGATGTTGATCAGCAGCGGGATCTTCGCGAACTTCGGCTGGGCCCCGAACAGCGAGTTCGCCTGGTAGTCGGCGAGGCCGTCGAAGGCGCGCGGCGGGAAGTTGCGCGGGTCGGCCCACATCGCGGGGGAGCTGACCGCGACCGCGGCGACACGCGGCGAACCCAGCATGGCCGCCAGGCGCAACGCGCCGTACCCGCCCATCGACCATCCGAACAGGCCGATGCGTTCGGTGGACAGGTCCAGGTCCGGATTGCTCGCGAGCATCGGCAGGAACTCGTCGAGGATCATCGCGCCCCCGTCGGCGCCGTCGGTGCGTCGGTGATAGTAGTTGCGCCCGATGTCGGCGGCGGCCAGCGCGAACGGCGCGTTCCCGGCGTCGACGTACTGCTGCATCACCGACTGCATCTCGAGCTTCGGCCCGAAGATCGACTTCTCGTTGGTGTTGAGCGCGTGCAGCACGACGACGACGGGCAGGGTGCCCGTCACCCCGTTGGGCCGGGCGACGGCCCAGCGCGTGTCACGCCCGGCCATGCGCGCCGAGCGGAAGCTGCCGGTGATCAGCGGTGGGCCGCCGGTGACCGGTGGCGGTGACGCCTCGACCGGTAGTTCATCGTCGGCCCGGCCCTCGAGCTTGCGGGGCTCCACGGACGTCGGCGGGGTCGACCCCGAGCACGCGGCGACCCCCAGGGCGGCGGCGCCGAGGCCGGCGGCCAGGACAGCACGACGCCCGACGATCGCACGGGCGTGTTCGTCGGGATTGCTCGGGAGGGGTGGCACTCGGGTCATCGAGTCAACAGGGTAATGGCCGACCCCCGTCCCGCCGCAACGGAATGGCTCCCGACGCGCACCGTTGTGAGGAATCTCCTCTCAGCTGTGCTGCCAGAAACCGGCGTGGACCTCGTGTGCGGCGTCGATCGCGAACGGACCGCGTACCACGATCGGCCGACTGCCCGCCTCGAAGATCCGTCGGCACGGCATCGCCAGCGTGGGATTGGCGGGATCGTCGCCGGTCATCTCCCGCAGGTCGTCCTCGCCGAGCGCGTAGACGACCGTCCCGACCCCGGCCCATTAGATCGCGCCGGCGCACATGGCGCACGGCTCGGTGCTGGTGTACAGCGTCAGCTCGGCGCGCGTGTCGAGATCGAGGTGCCCGACCGCGCGGACGACGTTCGTCTCGGCATGCCCGGTCGGGTCACCCGCGGTGTCCACGGAATTCATCGCTTCGGCGACCACGCTGCCGTCCGGCGCCACCAGCAGTGAGCCGAACGGGTGGTCGCCGCGCGTCCGGGCCCGGGCGGCGAGGTCGATCGCCTGCCGGAGATGGGTGATGTCTGGGTCCTCGTGACTGTCGGGGGACATGTCCCGATCGTCGCACGGTTCCGCACGCCGGCGTGGGGCGAACGGCGAGTGTCTCAGGCCTGCCCGACGAGTTCACAGCTGAAGTCGACGGGCCGCGCGCGCCGGTCGAACTCGACGTGCGCCACCGACTCGCCGTCGGTGACGTCGCAGATCGGCGACCGGCCGCCGTCGGAGCCGGTGCGCCAGCTGATGTGCCAGCCGCGGCGGGCGGCCATCCCGTGGATCGCCACCCGATGATCGTTGACCGCAAGTGATCTCATCACCGTCGGCATCGTGGTGGCGAAGTCGGCGAAGGTCGGTTCGGGCAGCGCGACGTCGTCGAGGAGGTACACCGCGAGATCCCCGTCGTCGTGCTGTGCCGTCCAGTACGGACTGATCCCGGTGCTCTCGACCGCGGCCGCGGCCACGATGTCGATCGCCTCTGTCCGGTAGTCGGCGATCTGGTCGCGAGACAGGCTGGGCGGCAACGACACCCGGGGAACGGCGAAATCATCGACGCCGAATCGGGCGCCGACGTCGCGCAGCGCGGCGGCTGGACCCGCCGGTTCGCCGCGGGGATGGGCCCACCCCCACACGATCGCGTCCGATTCGATGACCGCGATCAGGGTGGCACGTGAACGGACACAGTCGCGCTGCCCGTCCGGGTCGGACGAGACTGTCGAGGTGAAGACGACGGACCGCTCCGCCGGGTCGCAGCGCGACTCGAAGCTACCGAGCCGTTCGCGCAGGAAGTCGGCGAACGCGACCTGCCGCAGACAGGTGTAGAGCGCCGCGTAATCGGCGACAGCATGGAGGCCGTCGAACTGCATGAGGTCACGGTAACCGCGGGTGTGGTCGTCGTACCCCTCTGTCCGACGTCCGACTGACGGTCGACCGCCGTCGGGCATTCCGCCGAGGTCAGCGGGCTTATACGGGAATCCGCCTGGGCGTGTATCGCTTTGGTGAAAGCGATACGACGGTACCGGCCCTTTGGCAGCATTGACTCCCATGATGACCTCGGCGGCGACACCGAAGGGTGCGCGGCGGCGGTCTCGACTGATCGAGGCTGCCGGCGAGTTGCTGCTCGAAGGAGGCTTCGATGCAGTGCGTCATCGCGCGGTGGCCGAGCGCGCGCAACTACCGCTGGCGTCGACCACCTATTACTTCGGTTCCCTCGACGACCTGATGGCCGAGGCCGCCGCCAATCTGTGCGCGCACGACGAGACCGCAGTCGCCGCCCGCTGCAACGCCCTTCCGCGCCGGCACCGGGGCAGCACGGCGACGGCGGGTGCCCTCGCCGACGTCTTCGTCGGCTCCGACACCACCCTCCAGCAGCTGTCCGCGCGGTACGAGATGATCGCGCTCGCGGCGCGGTATCCGCTTCTGCGCGAGGTCGTCGCGAGTCGGGGACAATCGCTGGCGTTCCACCACTGCGAGGTCCTGGTGAAGTCGCACCGGGTCGCCGATCCGGCGCACATTGCGCAACTGATCGGCATCGAGGACGGAGCCATCGTGGGAGCGTTGTCCCAGACGGCGGTGCGACCGGTCGACGCGGTGCGCGACGCGCTGCTCGACGTCGTCGACGTCCTCGCCCCGCGGGAGTGACCGGACGGAGCGCCCGGGCCGAACCTCGCGAACTCACCGCGCGGTGGACGCGGCGATGACACGATGGGGCGTCAGGTCACCGACGGGGAAGGGGATCGCGTGTCAGCGAGACGATGGATGGTGGGAGTCGGGGCCGCGCTCGGCGCGGCGGTCATGGGGGCCACGGCGTTCGTCGCCCCGACGGCGCAGGCGGCGCCGGCCGGGCGGGTCGATGCGTCGATCCCGTTCTCCTCGGCGGTCTACGGCACCGGCTGCACCTATCCGCTGACCGTGGCGGTCAACTCGTCCGGCTGGGTCGAGTTCTTCGAGGTCAAGGCGGGTCTGCCGCCGCGTTTCGTCGGCCGCGACCTGCCTCAGGGGGCTCTCGCCTCGACCACGTGGGTCCCACACCGGACCGGTGACAAGTATCTGTATGCCGTGCAGAACGGGAAGGTGTCGGCGCCGACGTTCGTCCGCGTGCGACAGGGTTACGGGTCCAATGGAGCGTGCATCGCATTCTGACCGCGCGTGCGCGGCCCTCTCCGGGTTTTGAGGATCGCGACGGCCGCGACCTACACTGACCGGGTGTCGAAGCCCGTCATCGCCAACGTCCTGGCCAGCCGCTATGCCTCCGCCGATCTCGCCGAACTGTGGTCGGCGAGCACCAAGATCGAGCTCGAACGGCGACTGTGGATCGCGGTCCTCAAGGCGCAGCGCGACCTCGGCATCGATGTACCGGCCGACGCCATCGCCGACTACGAACGCGTCGTCGACCAGGTCGATCTCGCATCCATCGCGGAGCGTGAACGGGTCACCCGCCACGATGTGAAGGCCCGGATCGAGGAGTTCAACGCCCTGGCCGGCCACGAGCAGATCCACAAGGGCATGACCAGCCGCGACCTCACCGAGAACGTCGAGCAGCTGCAGATCCTGCGTTCGCTCGAACACGTCCACGCCCACGGGGTGGCCGTGCTCGCGCGCATCGTCGCGCGCGCCGCCGACTACTCGTCGACGGTGATGGCCGGACGCAGTCACAACGTCGCCGC
Source organism: Gordonia sp. SMJS1 (assembly GCF_029866425.1). Classification (NCBI taxonomy): domain Bacteria; kingdom Bacillati; phylum Actinomycetota; class Actinomycetes; order Mycobacteriales; family Gordoniaceae; genus Gordonia; species Gordonia sp. SMJS1. Next base: position 805,169 of record NZ_CP123381.1, read on the forward strand.
CCAGGCCACCACGCTCGGCAAGCGGTTCGCCTCGGCGGCCGACGAGCTGATGATCGCGCTCACCCGGTTGCGCGAACTCATCGACCGCTACCCGCTGCGCGGGATCAAGGGGCCGATGGGCACCTCGCAGGACATGCTCGACCTCCTCGGTGGCGACGCGGTGAAGCTCGCCGACCTCGAGGGCCGGGTCGCCGACCACCTCGGGTTCGCCCGCTCGTTCACCTCGGTCGGCCAGATCTATCCGCGGTCGCTCGACCACGACGTGGTGTCGGCACTCGTGCAGCTGGCGGCCGCGCCGTCGTCGCTGGCCCACACCATCCGGCTGATGGCGGGCCACGAGCTGGTCACCGAGGGCTTCCAGCCCGGTCAGGTCGGCAGCTCGGCGATGCCGCACAAGATGAACACCCGCAGCTGCGAACGCGTCAACGGGCTCGCGGTCGTACTCCGCGGATACGGCTCGATGGCCGCCGAACTGGCGGGCGCGCAGTGGAACGAGGGCGACGTCTTCTGCTCGGTCGTCCGTCGCGTGGCCCTGCCCGACGCGTTCTTCGCGATCGACGGACTGATGGAGACCTTCTTGACCGTGCTCGACGAGTTCGGCGCCTACCCGGCGGTGATCGCCAACGAGCTCGACCGTTATCTGCCGTTCCTCGCGACCACCAAGGTCCTGATGGCCGCGGTGCGCGCCGGCGTCGGGCGGGAGACCGCGCACGAGGCGATCAAGGAGAACGCGGTCGCGGTCGCGCTCGCCATGCGGGAGGAGGGACGCGAACCCGACCTCCTCGACCGGCTCGCCGCCGACGACCGTATCCCGCTCGACCGCGCGCAGCTCGACGCGTTGCTGGCCGACAAGACGGCCTTCGTCGGTGCCGCCGAACAGCAGGTCGCCGACGTCATCGCGGCCGCGGAGAAGATCATCGGGCAGTACCCCGACGCCGCGGGCTACTCGCCGGCGCCGATCCTGTAGCTCTCCGCCACCTCACTCCGGCTCGCTGACGTCGGAGTGCCTGCTACCCCTGCTCCCTGAGGAGCGCGACCCCGTCTGCTCCCTGAGGTGCGAGCGAAGCGAGCCACGAAGGGCTCCGCAACGTGTCTCACCAGGCCCTTCGTGGCTCGTCGCTATCGCTCCTCACACCTCAGGGAGCAATGGGGTCGCTCCTTTCGGATTAGGGAGCAGAAGGTCGGCTCTGTCACTCGGGGGTCGAGACGTCGGAGTGGCCGAGGTTCCAGTCCGGGAGCGCGGTGTCGCGCACGCGACGCTTGAGTTCGGGAGCACCGGGGAAGCCGCCGTCGCGCTTGCGTTCCCAGATCTGGGTGCCGTCGACGTCGATGACGAACACCCCGCCCGTGCCGGGGACGAGGGTCACCGAGCCGATCTCGGTGCCGAAGGTGTTCAGCAGTTCCGAGGCCATCCACGACGCCCGCAGCAGCCAGTTGCACTGCGTGCAGTAGGTGATGGTGATGTGCGGCTCGCTCATCGATCCAGGATCGCAGACCCCGGGGCCCACGGCTGGACGGGTGGTCCCTGCCGCCCCGCGGGGTCACCTCACCCTCTAGGGTCGAGTCCATGCGTCCTGAACTGCAGTCCTACCGTCATCTGGCGTCGGGGAAGGTCCGCGAGATCTACGAGATCGACGCCGACACCCTGCTGCTGGTGGCGTCCGACCGGATCTCGGCCTACGACCACATCCTCAGTCCCGCGATCCCCGACAAGGGGCGCATCCTCACCGCGATGAGCTTCTACTGGTTCGACGAGCTCGGCGTGCCCAACCACCTGGCCGGCGGCCCCACCGACGAACGGATCCCGGCGTCGGTCGTAGGCCGGTCGATGGTGGTCCGTCGACTGCCGATGGTGCAGGTCGAATGCGTTGCCCGCGGCTACCTGACCGGCTCGGGCCTGCTCGACTACCAGGCGACCGGGTCGGTGTGCGGCGTCGAACTGCCGGCGGGACTGGCGGAGGCGAGCAAGCTCCCCGAACCGATCTTCACGCCGGCCACCAAGGCCGAGCAGGGTGAGCACGACGAGAACATCAGTTTCGAGCGGGTCGTCGAGCAGGAGGGGGAGGAGTTGGCGCAGGCGCTACGATCGGCCACCCTCGACATCTACGCCCGCGGCGCCGCCGTCGCCGCCGAGCGCGGAATTATCTTGGCCGACACCAAATTCGAGTTCGGCCGCGGGGCCGACGGTGAACTCGTCCTGGCCGATGAGGTGCTCACCCCCGACTCGTCGCGGTACTGGGAGGCCGCCACCTACGAGGCCGGCAAGGTGCAGCCCAGCTTCGACAAGCAGATCGTGCGAAACTGGCTCACCGGTGCCGAATCCGGGTGGGACCGGGCCTCCGATGAAGCGCCGCCGCCGTTGCCCGACGACGTCGTCGACCGCACGAGGCAGCGCTATATCGATGCCTACGAATGGATCTCGCGAAAGTCCTTCGCGGACTGGCCCGACGCAGAGGTGATCTGATGACCGACGAGAAGACCATCATGAACGCAGCGCCGGTCACCGCGCCGGTGGCCAAGAAGGTGCCCACCGAACGCACCCACCACGGCGACACCTTCGTCGACGACTACGAATGGTTGCGCGACAAGGACGATCCGGAGGTCATCGCCTACCTGGAGGCGCAGAACGCCTTCACCGAATCGCACACCGCGCAGCTGGCGGACCTGCGCACGCAGATCTTCGGCGAGATCAAGAGCCGCACCAAGGAAACCGACATGTCGGTGCCCAACCGGCGCGGGCGGCACTGGTATTACGGGCGAACCCATGAGGGCAAGCAGTACTCGACATCGTGCCGCTGCCCGATCCGGTCCGAGGACGACTGGACCCCGCCAGAGGTGGGCGACGACCCGCTGCCCGGCGAGGAGATCCTGCTCGACGCCAACGTCGAGGCGGAGGGTCACGATTTCTTCAGCCTCGGGGCGCTGACCGTCAGCGACGACGGCAACTGGCTCGCCTACAGCATCGACATCGTCGGGGACGAGCGATACACCCTGCGCGTCAAGGACCTTCGCACCGGGGAACTCCTCCCCGACGAGGTCCGCGACACCTCGGGGGGTGCGGTGTGGTCGGCGGACGCCCGGCACGTCTTCTACTCGACGGTCGACGCCGCCTGGCGCCCGGACACGGTGTGGCGCCACGACATCGGTGCCGGGACGGCCGACGTCAAGGTCTTCCACGAGCCCGACGAGCGGTTCTGGGTCGGGATGGGCACCACCCGGAGCGACAAGTACCTCGTCATCGGCGTCGGGTCCAAGATCACCTCGGAGAGCTACCTGCTCGCCGCCGACGACCCGACGGGTGAATTCCGCAGCGTCGCACCGCGGGTCGACGGGGTCGAGTACAGCGTCGAGCACGCCGTCATCGGCGGCGAGGACTATCTGGTCATCGTGCACAACGAAGTCCGCGACGGGCAGAAGGCGGAGAACTTCGCCATCGACCTCGCGCCGGTCGCCGACCCGTCGGACCGTCGTCCGCTGATCGCGCACGACCCGCAACGCCGGATCGAGGACCTCGACGCCTTCGCCGACTACCTGGTCCTGTCCTACCGCCGAGATGCGTTGCCGCGTCTCGCGATCGTCGATCTGCGGCAGATCGACGGCATACCGGTCGAATCGGATTTCCGCGAGGTGACGTTCGACCAGGAACTCGGCTCCGCGGGCCTCGGCGCCAACCCGGAATGGAGTGCCCCGAGGCTCCGCATCGGATACGGCAGTTTCATCGAACCGGCGGAACTGTTCGAGCTCGACGTCGCCTCCGGCGAGCGGACCCTGCTCAAGCGGCAGCCGGTGCTCGGCGGTTACGACCCGGCCGACTACGTGCAGTCGCGGGAGTGGGCCGTTGCCGAGGACGGCACCCGGATCCCGCTGTCGGTGGTGCGGCGCAAGGAAACCGACGCCGCCAAGCCGGCGCCCCTGCTCCTCTACGGCTACGGCTCCTACGAGGCGAGTATCGACCCGTACTTCTCGGTGGCGCGACTGTCGATGCTCGATCGCGGCATGGTGTTCGTCCTGGCGCACATCCGCGGTGGTGGGGAGATGGGTCGCTACTGGTACGAGAACGGCAAGGAACTCAGCAAGCGGAACACATTCACCGACTTCGTGGCCGCGGGACGGCATCTCGTCGACACCGGGTGGACGACACCGCAGCAGATGGTCGCCGAGGGCGGGTCCGCCGGCGGATTGCTGATGGGTGCGGTCGCGAACCTCGCGCCCGAGTTGTTCAACGGGATCCTGGCGTCGGTGCCGTTCGTCGACGCGCTGAACTCGATCCTCGATCCGTCGTTGCCCCTCACGGTGATCGAGTGGGACGAGTGGGGTGACCCGCTGCACGACCCGAAGGTCTACGAGTACATGAAGACCTACACGCCGTACGAGAACGTCGACGCGAAGCCGTATCCGCCGATCCTCGCCTTGACCTCGCTCAACGACACCCGGGTGCTGTTCACCGAGGCGGCGAAATGGGTTGCGCGACTGCAGGAGAAGACCACGTCTGGCAATCCGGTACTGCTGAAAACCGAGATGTCCGCCGGCCACGGCGGCGTCAGCGGACGCTACAAGCAGTGGGAAGAGGTCGCGTTCGAGATCGCGTGGATCCTGCAGCAGTCGGGCGCGCTCGATACTCCCGCCGGTTGAGCTCACCCTTCCGCTGGTTGAGCTCACCTTCCGCTGGTTGAGCTCACCTTCCGCTGGTTGAGCTCACCCTTCCGCTGGTTGAGCTTGTCGAAACCACAAAGCCCCACCGACCCGGAAGTCGGTGGGGCTTTGGTTTGCGATCAGCAGGAGATGATCAGTGCATCATGATCGGACCGCGGTCCATGTCCTCTTCGGTGAGGGGCGACGCGATCTTCTTGCGGGGCAGGAAGAACGCGGGGATCAGGGTGAGGACGATCAGGACCACCGAGATGGTGAACGTGCTCGAGAACACGTCCGCCGCGGTCTCGAAGAACGACTCCGGCAACGGGTTCGGCACGCCCGGCGGCAGCGGATCGTCGGAGGTGTTCGCCATGATCGCCAGTCCCGCCTCGGGTCGGCTAGCCAGGCTGCTGGCCAGGATCACCGAGATGACGGCCGTACCGATCGACGTGGCCGACTGCTGGATGACGTTCAGCAGCGTCGAACCGTCCGGGACCTGCGGGTTGCTGAGGGTCGCGAGGGCCGCGGACATGATCGGCATCATCGTCATGCCCATGCCGAGACCCTGCACGAACAGCGAACCGCAGATCAGCCAGTACGAGGTCTCGGCGCCGAGGAACATGAACGTACTCAGACCCAGCACGATCAGGACGATGCCGGCGAGCACGAACTTGCCCGGACCCATCTTGTCGGTGAGACGGCCGGCGATCGGCATGGTGAGCATGGCGCCGATGCCCTGCGGGGCCAGCAGCAGACCGGCGGTCAACGTGGACTCGCCGCGCACGCCGATGAAGTACTGCGGGAACAGCAGCGCCGCACCGAAGAACGCGACCATGAACAGCACCATCGTGATGACGGAGATGCTCAGTGTGCGGTTCGCGAAGAGCCGCAGGTCGAGCAGCGGGTTCTTCTTGCGCAGGGCGTGCACGATGAAAGCGACGATCAGGATGGCACCGATGATGGTCGGCACCAGAACCGATGCCGTGACGAACGTGCGGTGCTCGGCGCTCGAGGAGATACCGAACAGGAACAACGCGAGACCCGGCGACAGGAGCAACAGACCGACGACGTCGATCGAGGGGCGGCTGGTCTCCGCGTCATCGCGCAGGACGATCCACGAGTAGACCAGGGCGATGATGCCGATCGGGACGTTGATCAGGAAGATCCAGTGCCAGCTCAGCTGCTCGATGAGGACGCCGCCGAGGATCGGGCCCGAGATCGGACCCAGGAGCATCGGGATACCGAGCACGGCCATGACCGAACCGACCCGCTCGGGACCGGCCGCCTTGGTCAGCATCATCATGCCGATCGGCATCAGCATGCCGCCGCCGAGTCCCTGGATCACGCGGAAGGCCACGAGCATGCCGATGTTCGGCGCCAGCGCGCACAACACCGAACCCACCGTGAACAGGACCAGCGAGACGAGGTAGACGCGCTTGGTGCCGAAACGCGATGCCGCCCAACTCGACAACGGGATCACCGCCGCCAGTGCGAGGGTGTAGCCGGTCGCGGTCCAGGCGGCGCCCGCGGCGTCGGTGCCGAACTCCTGCTGGAAGGTGTTCTGGGCGACCGCCACCACGGTGACGTCGAGGATCGACATGATCGCGCCGAGCACGACCACGCCGGCGACCAGCAGGACGTGGCGGTCCAGCTTGGTGTCGGGTGGGCCGTCGTGCAGGTGGCCACCTGTGGATGAGGTCATTCGCGTGTTCCTATCGGTCGGGCGAGAAATGGGCGTGCCGCGGCCATCCGCGGCAGAGAAGTCTGTGGGCTCGTTCGACCCCGTGAGGGTCGGTGGTCAGAGATCAGGGAGCGACGAGGTAGGAGAGGGGAGTCACGAGGCCTGCCGTCCGTCGGTGGGCAGACAGAAATGGTCGACGCCGTCGTCGACGATGGGACGCAGTGCCGCGCAGAGGTTGTCGCGCATGTCTGCGGGCAGGTTGGCGACGAAGTGCCGGATGGTCCCGCGCTTCACGGCCAGATGGGTCTCGAGGTAGCGCCGGCCCGCGTCGGTGAGGGATATGCGCTTGACCCGACGGTCGGACGGGTCCTCTCGACGGTCGACGAGACCTCCGGTCGCCAGCTTGTCCACCGTCCGGCCGGCGGCCGCGAGGGACAGCTGAACGCGATCGGCGATCGCGTTGACCGGCATCGGCCCGGGTTGACATGCAAGCGTGGAGAGGATCCGGAGCTGCGAGAACGTGACCTCGCTTGCCGCCAGACTCTCCAGCGCCTCGGGCCGGCTCAGATCGAGGAGCCGCTCGAGGAAGGCGTTGAGCGCCGACGACGCAGCGTTCACCGACTCGTCGGCGCCGCTGTTCGACCTGCATTCTCCGGACACCGGAAGATGCTAACCCGAATGCAACTATTGCCGAAACGCAATTAACGGTGACGTTGCGCATACCGTGGCGGCACCTGTGACCCGGGTCTCCCGAAGGCGGCGCGGGCGCCGTCTAATCTGGCAGCCATGGCCAACATCAAGGACATCCCCGTTACCGCTCTGGACGGCTCCGACGTCTCGCTGAAGGACTTCGGCGGACCGCTGCTCGTGGTGAACGTCGCCAGCAAGTGCGGCCTCACGCCGCAGTACGCCGGGCTGGAGGAACTCGCCAAGACGTACGGAGACAAGGGACTCACCGTCGTCGGAGTGCCCTGCAACCAGTTCATGGGGCAGGAGCCGGGTACCGCCGAGGAGATCGCGACCTTCTGCTCGGCGACCTACGGGGTGACCTTCCCGCTGCTGGAGAAGACCGACGTCAACGGCGAGGCGCGTCACCCGCTCTACGCCGAACTCACCCAGCACGCCGACGACGACGGGGAGGCCGGCGACATCCAGTGGAACTTCGAGAAGTTCCTCGTGAACGCCGACGGTGAGGTGGTCAACCGCTTCCGTCCGCGCACCGAGCCGACCGATCCGACGGTCGTCGCCGCCATCGAATCCGTGCTCTGAGCCGATTTGGCGCACCCGGTAAGCTGACCGGCGTGAACTGATCGGGAGAACACCGGTCAGGCGACAACCGACCAGCAGACATTGAGGAGCGGTCCATGGCGCGAGTGGTGGTCGACGTGATGCCCAAAGCCGAGATTCTCGACCCGCAGGGGCAGGCCATCGTCGGCGCCCTGGGCCGGCTCGGGTTCAGTGGGATCGGCGACGTCCGTCAGGGCAAGCGCTTCGAGCTCGAGGTCGACGACACGGTCGACGACACGACGCTCGAGCGCATCGCCGAGGAGTTGCTGACCAACACCGTCATCGAGAACTTCAACGTCTCGCGCGTCGCGGAGTAGAGAGCAGCACATGACAGCACGAATCGGGGTCATCACCTTCCCCGGCACCCTCGACGACGTCGACGCCGCCCGCGCGGTCCGGCTGGCCGGCGCCGAGCCGGTCGCCCTGTGGCACGGCGACGCCGACCTGAAGGGCGTCGACGCGATCATCGTCCCCGGCGGATTCTCCTACGGCGACTACCTGCGCGCGGGGGCCATCGCCCGCTTCGCCCCGGTGATGGGATCGGTCGTCGAGGCCGCCGGCAAGGGGATGCCGATCTTGGGAATCTGCAACGGTTTCCAGGTGCTCTGTGAGGCCGGGCTGCTGCCGGGCGCGCTGACCCGCAACGAGGGCCTGCACTTCATCTGCCGGGACGAGTGGCTGCGCGTCGAGTCGAACACCACGGCCTGGACGACCCGCTTCGAGCAGGGTGCGGAGATCCTCATCCCGCTCAAGTCCGGCGAGGGACGTTACGTGGCCTCGCAGCGCAAGCTCGAGGAGCTCGAGGGTGAGGGACTCGTCGTGTTCCGGTTCCCGGAGCGGAACCCGAACGGCTCGTCCCTCGACATCGCCGGTATCTCGAGTCCGAACGGGCGGATCGTCGGCCTGATGCCGCATCCCGAGCACGCCACGGAGCCGCTCACCGGACCCAGCGACGACGGCCTCGGCCTGTTCTACTCGGCGATCGACTCGGTCCTCCCCTCGGCGTGAATGCGCGTTCGTCGATGAGTGCGTCCGCCAGGATTCCGACCAGCGCGACCGCACGCGGCCTCGGCGAGTTCGTCGACGCCTCGCCGTCGCCGTTCCACGTCTGCGCGACGGTGGCCCGCGAACTCGAAAGTGCCGGGTACACAAGGCTGTTCGAGGATCAGCCGTGGGCGGACGCCGGCCTCGACGCCCCGTCGGCGCGGCACTACGTCATCCGTGGCGGCTCGATCATCGCCTGGGAGACCGGGCAGACCGGCGCCTTCCGCATCGTCGGCGGACACACCGACAGCCCGAACCTGCGGCTCAAGCAGCATCCCGACCGCTCGTCGGCCGGGGTCGCGATGGTCGCGCTCGAACCCTACGGCGGCGCCTGGCTCAATTCCTGGCTCGACCGCGATCTCGGCCTCTCCGGCCGCCTCGCGTACCGATCGGGGAACTCGGTGGCGCACACGCTGGTTCATGTGACCGAACCGGTGGTGCGGGTACCCCAACTCGCCATCCACCTGTCCGAGGACCGGAAGGGCGTGTCGCTCGATCCGCAGCGGCACGTCAACGCGATGTGGGGGATCGGCGACGACGTCCCCGACGTCCTCGGCTGGGTGTCGGAGTACGCGGGCATCGACCCGGACGCGCTCCTCGGCTGGGAACTCATGACCCACGACGTCGCGCCGTCGGCGATCATCGGAGCCGACGGAAACCTGCTCAGCGCACCGCGATTGGACAACCAGGGCACCTGCTACACGGGTCTGCGCGCACTGCTCGACGCCGGTTCATCGGCGCACACGAAGATGCTGGTGCTGTTCGACCACGAGGAAGTCGGCAGCGGTTCCGAGCGCGGTGCCGCTTCGGACTTCCTGGGGTCGATCTGCGAACGAATCGTGCTCGCGCGCGGCGGATCACGCGCGGACTTCCTCCAGACGATGGCCGCGAGCATCTGCCTGTCCGGCGACATGGCCCACGCGACCCACCCGAACTATCCCGAGCGCCACGAACCCGGGCACCGCATCTCGATCGGCGGCGGACCGGTGCTGAAGGTCAACCAGAACCTGCGCTATGCGTCGGATGCGGTGGGAGAGGCCGTCTTCGCGCTCGCGTGCGACGCCGCGGGCGTCCCCATGCAGCGATATGTCCATCGCGCGGATCTGCCGTGCGGGTCGACGATCGGGCCCATCACGGCGTCACGCACGGGCCTCACCACGATCGACGTCGGTGCGCCGCAGCTCGCGATGCACTCGGCGCGCGAGCTCATGGGTGCCGACGACGTGCCGATGTATTCGGCTGCGCTGCAAGCGTTTCTGACGCAGGGCTAGGAACGACGCGCGAGTCGACGAGCGCCCCTGAGGAGCGAGCTTGCGAGCGCCTCACCTCGCTCCCTGAGGAGCGAGCTTGCGAGGAGCGTCTCACCTCGCTCCCTGAGGAGCGAGCTTGCGAGTGCCTCACCTCGCTCCCTGAGGAGCGAGCTTGCGAGCGTCACGAAGGGTCTCGCAAGCCCAGTCGCCGGACCCTTCGTGGCTCGTCGCTTGCGCTCCTCGCACCTCAGGGAGCGGTGGTGGGCGTTCCTCGACTTCAGGGAGCGGTGGTGGGCGTTCCTCGATCAGGGAGCGGTGGTGGGCGTTCCTCGACTTCAGGGAGCGGTGGTGGGCGCTCCTCGACTTGTGGGAGCGGTGGTGGGTGCTCCCCGACTTCAAACCGGTGGTGGGCGCTCCCTGCATTTGTAAGTGGCGCGAGCGTCGCCTACCGCTCCCTGAGGAGCGCCCGGAGCTTGCGGAGGGCGCGTCACGAAGGGTCCTGGTGAGGTAGCGGGATCAGTATTCGCGGGCGAACCCGAGGACCTTGTTCACGTACTCCATCGAGTTGTTGTACCGCAGGACAGCGGTCACCAACGAGGACGAGTCCCGCAGGTCGAGATCGTCGTCGCACAGGTAGTTCGCGGTGGTCAGCGCGGCGTCGAAGATGTTCTGCGGGTCGGACTTGCCGTCACCGTTGCCGTCGGCGGCGTACATCTTCCACGTCGACGGCAGGAATTGCATCGGGCCGACCGCGCGGTCGTAGACCGGGTCGCCGTCGAGTTCGCCGCCGTCGGTGTCACCGATGACCTGGTTGCCGGCGAGGGAGCCGTCGAGGCGCGGACCGAAGATCGCGCTGCGCAGGACGCCGTCGGGGTTCACGTTGCCCTGGTCGGCGTGGTGGGACTCGACCCGGCCGATCCCGGCGATGACCTTCCAGTCGATGCCGCAGCGCGGGTGGGTGCTCGTGACGGACTTCGCGGCCGCCTCATACGCGTCGTAGTTGGTCACCGGGACCGCACCGGTCGTCACGCTCGCCGGACGGACCGGCGGCGGCGGCGGGGGAGTGGGTGCCAGTGGGTGTGCCTTCACAGCCGGTGTCACGGACGGTGGCGTGGTCGGGGCCTCGGACGTCACCTGCGGCGCGGACACCGGCGTGGGGGCCAGCGTGTTGCCGGAGAGTTCGGCCCCGGCGGTCGCCGCGCCGGCCAGAACGCCCACCGGTAGCAGAGCGGTGGCCCACAACGGTGTGCGTGACCTCTTCCGTGGCTTGGAGTGCTTACCCAAAACTGATCGACCTCGCGTGTACATCTCGTGGTTCGTGGTTGCGGAACCGAGCCGACCGTACACGCGGCCGTGAGCAAAGCGTTACCTTGTCGTGATCAATTCAGGTCTGGACACCACCACCGATTTGTGTCTTTGCAGGTGAGGCCGGAAGCTCGGCCCGGCATGTGAAACGGCCCACAAAGGGGATTGAGACCCTCGGGTTAACGGGAAGACCGGGGTCAATTCGGGCGGAGCATCGACAGGGTGCTGCCTTCGCTGACGACGATGTATCCGTCGACGACCCGCACGAGTCCGGGGGAAGACAGGCCGCGCTCCCAGGCCGCGGTGTTCGCCGGGGTGAGCCCGGTCAGCAGGCCCTGGTTGACGACGACCATGGTGGTGCCGCTGGACCCGACGCACCGCGGGTTGGCGAGGATCGGCTGCTGCGGTCCCGGCGGCGGTCCGCTGCCGATGTGCGTGCCGTCGGCGAGCGCGTAGGTCGTCCGCGAACCGTCCAGGCGACCGAAGTTCACGAGGGACCCGCACGCGATGGCATTGGCCTTGGACAGTTCACCGTCGCGGATCTGCCACAGTGCCCCCGGACGTGCCGGGTCGCGGACCTCGTACTGCCCCTCGGCGGCGAAGACCAGGTTCGCCGCGTTCAGGACCGGGAGGGTCGACGGCCCGGGCAGCACGCTCAGACCGTCGGCCTCGGCGACCGGATCGGCGTCCACCCGGCCGTTGACGGTGGCGTAGGTGACCACCTTCTCCTCGCCGTGCGTCTGGTGGTCGACGGTCACCCCGGTCGGGTAGAGCTTGATGCTGCACTGATCGCAACCGATGCGGTCCTCACCGGTGGCGGGGTTGACCAGGTGTTCGCTCGCGTCGGCGGTCCTGATGACCACGGTGTCGCCGGTGACCTCGATACCGACGACCGGTGCCGCGAAGGTCCGAGCCCAGATGCCGTTGCCGGCCGGTGTGTTCAGGGTGACCTGGTGCCCGACCCGGTTGACGCGCAGGAAGTTGTTGCCGAGGCCCTCCACCGATTTGGTGTCCAGGTATTCGGCGGTGCGGGTCGGGATGCCGGCGTCGTCGACGAGGTAGAAGCCGTCCTCGAGTGGGGTGCCGAGCTGTACCGCGCAACCGACCTGGCCGGCTTCGTTGACCGCGCAGTCGCCCTGCCCCGCGTTGATGGGGCTGTCCCACAGCAGGTTTCCCGATCGCCGGTCCACCATCACGAACGAGCGCCCCAGCCCGGAGGGGTAGGTGATGAGCCATCCCTCGTCGGAGGTGTCGGCGATCTCGATGGTGACCTCGCCGGAGTAGTCCGGTAGATCCTCCTGCCCGACGATCGTCCAGGCGGTCCCCGGTTCGCGTTCGTAGCCGCGCAGCTCGCCGTAGGCGTAGTCGCCGTCGTCGGTCTGGGCGGTGCCGCTCGCCAGCACCACGCCGCCGGTCACGACCAGCGCGGCGCACAGGGCGAAGACGACGGTCCCGATGCCGAAGGGCAGACGCGCGGACAGGGCCCGGACGCGGGAGCGAGAGGACATGGGTAAGAGTCAACCATGACGGTGGTGGCCGCTCCGGAGCCGGGAGCCGGACGGTGGAGCAGGAATTTCGCCGGTCCGATCATGGTTTTCGCGCCCGCAGGGCACTGGACTGTTCCCATGGACCTGTTGCGTGAAGTGTTGGTGACCCTGACGGTCGTGACCACCGGCCTCAGCGCCGGCGTACTGGCGGGGTTCGGGTATGCCGTGATCCCCGGCCTGACCCGGGCCGGCGCCGACGTCGCGGTCGCGGCGATGCAGCGGATGAACAGCGCGATCCTCAACCCGCTGTTCGCGGTGATCTTCGGCGGCGGCGTGGTGTTCGGCGCGCTGACCGTCTGGGTCTCGTGGGGTTCTGGGCTCCGATGGTGGGTCCTGACCGCGACGGTCCTGACCGCGCTCGGTGTCGTCATCACGATGGTCGTCAACGTCCCGGCCAATGACCGCCTCGACGCCGCGGGTGTTGTCCGCGGCGACGAGGCGGTGCGGGTCTGGACGCGGTTCACCGCCGTCTGGGTGCCGTGGAACATCGTGCGGTCCGTGCTGACCACCGCTGCGGCGGCGGTGCTCGTCGTCGGGTTGACCGTGGGGTGACTCAGAACAACTGACCGAGGTAGAACTGAGCGCCCTGGTCGTCGGTGCACCGCGCCGAGATGCCGTAAGGGGCCGCGTTCGGTTCCTCGAGCACCGTGCCGCCCGCGGCCCGGACACGTTCGACCGTGGCCACGACGTCGTCGGTCGTCCACATCGGCACCGCCACCGAGCTCTCGGCGCCGCCCGCGAGCCCGACCTGCGGTCGCGAGTCGTCGACCTCCCAGCCGTCGTCGATGCGTCCGCCGTGGAACGTCCAGCCGAGGACCGATCCGTAGAACGCGCGGAAGCGTCCGCTGTCGGGCGTCAGCACCGTCAGGTAGGTCATGGCCCCGGGATCGCGCGGGTGTGCCTGCGGCCGTTCGTCGGCGGGGTTCGCGGCGTAGACCGCGAACCGGACGCCCTGATCGTCGACGGCGTCGACCAGGCGATGACCGTCGGGACTCGAACCGAACTCGCCCCGCCCGCCCGCTGCGACGATGCGCTCATGTGCGGCCTCGAGATCGTCGACGGCGTACGCGCAGAAGATCGTCGGTGCGCCGTCGGTCTCGAAGATGCCGAGGCGATGGCCGACGTTGGTGACGCGTCGGCCCTCGGCGTCGAACTCCCAGCCCAGGACGTCGGCGTAGAAGCGTCGGGCGCGGACGGCGTCGGGGGTGTTCAGCGACATGTAACCGATGTCGCCCTGATGGACCATCTCGGTACCCACGGTCTTCGACGGTCCACTCAGCATCCAGCGGTGGCCGAACGGGTCGACGATCACCGCGGTGCGGGTGCCGTGGGCTTCGTACGGCTCTCGGGTCACCGCGGCTCCCGCGCGGGCGGCCGACGCGACCGCGTCGTCGGTGTCGTCGACGGCGACCATCAGGCTGACCGAGACCTGTCCGGGTGCGGGCGCCCGGAGTCCGAGGTCCGGGAACTCGGCGGCGAGATAAACGGCGCCGCCGCCCAGTTCGAGTTCGGCGTGACCGATCACGCCGTCGGACATCACGATCGGCTCGCCGCGCAGCCGGGCGCCGAGCGTGTCGACGTACCAGTCGATCGCGGCCTGCGGTTCGGCGACGACGAGATACGGGAGGGCGCCGGGGCGTTCGACCGTCGGTTCCGGTCGGGCGGGCGCCTCGGTCCGGACGGTCTCGGTTGCGTCGAGTTGTGTTGCGGTGGCCATGACGACTCCTTCGGGTAGGGTCGCCCCGCGCTCGAGGCGGTCCCGCAGCGCGGCGGCGAAATCCAGGTCGGGACGGACCGGATCGTCGAAGCCCGGCGTGCGCGCTGCGTTCAGGACGTGCAGCGGATCTCGTGCTGCGTCGAAGCGCGAGCTGTTCCGGGTGCTCATGCGTGACCTCCTCTCCCGCTGGGCTGGGGTTGTGTTTCGGGGTAGGCGGCGCGGAACGCCCGCTTGGCCCTGGTGAGAAGCGCCTCGGTGGCGCCGACCGTGCGGCCCAAAATCTCCGCGCACTCGCCGACGGGGAGATCGTCGACATAGCGCAGCGTCAGCACCGAACGGTGGATCGGCGACAACTGGCCGAGCGTGTGATGGGCGACCATCCGGTCGAGTTCGGTGTCCCACGGGTCGTCCCCGTGGTCGGGCAGGTCGTCGACCGGTTCCGGCGTGCGCTGTGCACGTCGCCAGTGGTCGGCGAGCTTGTGCCGGGCGATCCCGATGAGCCACGGAGTGGTCGGTTCGGTGTCGCGGCGTCGTCGGACGGAGTCCATGGCGGCCAGGAAGGTCTCCGAGGTGACGTCCTCGGCGGTACGACGATCCGTGCAGCGCCGCACGACGAAGCCGTACACCTCCGGCAGTGCCTGGTCGTAGACCGCCAGCAATCCCTCTGGTCCCCGGGCCGAAGAAACCGGTTGGTCGCTGCTCACATCTCTATCGTCGCGGCCGGACCCGATGATCCGACGCCCGTGGCGAAAAAAACTCGCGCCGTTCTCCGGGCGGTCACGGAGCGGTGCGTTCTCCGACGGTGAGCTCGATGATCTCGTCGGCCAGAATCTGTGGCTGGTCGAGTGAGACGAAGGTCCGGGCGTCGGGAACCTCGACGAACGGCGCCCCGCCCGGGAAGACGGCGGCCAGGCGGCGTCCGTGGGCCGGGGTGAAACACCGGTCGTCGCGACCCCACACCATTCGAACCGGGAGGTCGACGCGCGACATCCGCGGGGTGATCTGCGCCAGTTCGGCGGGGCGGATGCCGCGGAGGAACGCGATGAAGTCGTTGCGGATGCGTACGTCGCGCTGTAGCGGTTCGAAGACCGAGCCGGTGAGGGCGGGATCGGGATCGTTCAACAGCAGACCGACGCCCAGCGCGGAATGGCGCAGTGCACGCAGGCGCATCGCCTCGGCCAGCGGTTTCAGCAAAAGTCGGTGCTTCATCAGCGCGAAGTACAACCGGAACGGCTGCGGCGGAAAAAGATCGAAGGCATCGCAGTTGGTGAACACCAGCCGGCTGACGAACGCGGGATCGTCGTCGAGAGCGAATTGGGTGATGGCGCCACCGGAGTCGTTGGCCACGAGGGTCGCGTCCGACAGGCCGAACCGGTCGACGAACTCACGTAGGAGCTTGCTCATCCCGCGCGGCGAGCGGTCGGCTCCGGGTCCGAGCGGGATGCGGTGCGAGCCCAACGGCATGAGGGGCACATGGCACCGGAATCCGCGCTCGGCGAGCAACCGTGCCGTCGGTTCCCACAGCCGATGGTCGACCACGGCCCCGTGCACGAACACGACCGGCGGATGCGCCGAGTCGTCCGGACCGTAGGTCGCGTACTCGAGGGCGCCGGACGGAAGTTCGACGGTCGGCAATGCAGTCGTCATGGCGAGACCCGCTTCTCGTAGACTCGGTAACTTACGAACACTCAGTACGAAAGTTACGTGCAACCTGTATGAAAGTCAACCGTCGTACCCAGGCCGAGCGGACCGCGGCGACCCGCGCGTCGTTGATCGGCGCCGGCCGGAAGCTGTTCGGCGAACGCGGCTTCGCCGACGTCGGCACCCAGGAGATCGTCGCCGAGGCCGGCGTGACGCGCGGTGCGCTCTACCACCAGTTCGACGACAAGAAAGGGCTGTTCGTCGCCGTCTACGACGACGTGGAACAGTCGATCGTCGCGCAGATCGCGGCGGCCGTGGGGGAGCGCGCCGGCGAGGACCCGCTCGCCGCGCTGAAGACGGGTATGCGTCTGTTCCTGCGGCTGTGCACCGAGCCGGAGGTGCATCGGATCACGCTCGTCGAGGCGCCGTCGGTGCTCGGATGGAGTGAATGGCGTGCTCGCGGAGAAGAATTCGGATTCGCACTCGTCGAAGGCCTGATCGCGGCCGCGATCGCCACGGGCCAGGCGGTCGAGCAGCCCACGCGCCCGCTGGCCCACGTCGCGATCGGCGCGCTCGACGAGGCGGCGCTCTTCGTCGCCGCCGCCGACGATCGCGAGGCCGCCACCGAACAGGTCGCCGCCGTCCTGGAACGGATCGTCGACTCCTTCGCGACCTAGTCGCTCCTGGCGGTCAGCTGCTGTCGGCGCGCACCAGCTCGGCGCAGCGTTCGCCGACGAGCATCACGGTGAGGTTCGGGTTCACCGTCGTGTGTTCGGGGAACACCGATGCGTCGGCCACCCGAAGTCCTGCAACGCCTTTCACGCGGAGTTCGGGATCGAGGGGTGACAGCTCGTCGTCGGGCGCACCCATCCGCACGGTGCCGACCGGATGGTAGACGGTGTTGTGGGTGCGGGTGATGTAGTCGGCCAGTTCCGCATCGCTCGCGGCGGCGGGGCCCGGATAGAGTTCGCGCGCAACCCACGTCGCCAGCGGCTCCGCGGCGGCGATCTCCCGCGCCCTGCGCAGGCCCGCGATCATGATCCGCATGTCGTAGCCCTCGAGATCGGAGAAGTACCGCGGGTCCACGCGGGGCTTGTCGCGGAAGTCACGGGAGCGCAACCGCACCGTGCCCCGTGACCGCGCGTGCGTCACGTTCGGTGTCAGGCAGAAAGTGTTGTCACTGGTCGGATAACCCTGACGAAGGGTGTGCATGTCGAACGGCACGCTGCCGTAGTGCATCATCAGGTCCGGCCGGTCAGACCCGCATCGACGGTGGTGAAGATGCCCGCCTCCCACCACTGGGTCGACTCGCGGACCATCGGCTTCGCGGTCTCGAACCCGATCACCCCTTCGGGGTGGTCCTGCAGGTGTTCACCGACCCCCGGCGCGTCGACGAGGGCCTCGATCTCGTGCTCGCGCAGGTCGTCGGCCGGCCCGATTCCCGAGAGCATCAGCAACTTCGGGGAGTCGATCGCCCCCGCCGACACGATCACCTCGCCCCGGGCCTCGATCCGTGTCGTGCGACCGAACGCGTTGTCGGTGATGTCGACGCCCACGGCACGCAACTCGCCGTCGACCCGCTCGATGACCACCCGTTTTGCCCACGATCCGGTGCGGATGGTGAGGTTCGGCCGGTCGAGGTGCGGGTGCAGATAACTGACCGACGACGAGGCGCGCACACCGTCGGGTCGTCGGTTGATCTGGAAGAAGTTGGCGCCGTTGACAACCGTGCTGCCGCTGTTGAACTCGACGCGGGGGATGCCGACCGACTCGCAGGCCTCGAGCAGGGCGACCCCGCACGGGTCGTTCGGCGGCACCGTCATGAGGTGGACCGGACCGCTGCGACCGTGGTGCGCGCCCGGCGCGTCGTTGGTCTCGATCTGCGGGTAGAGGCGGTACAACTCCGCCGAACCCCATCCGGCGCACCCGAAGTCACGCTCCCACGAGTCGAGGTCCTCGCGCGGCGCCCAGAAGGCGATGCAGCTGTTGTGCGAACTGCACCCGCCGAGGACCTTCGCCCGGGCGTGGCGCATGAAGTCGTTGCCGTTCTCCTGCGGTTCGATGGGATAGTCCCAGTCGTAACCGGATTCGAGGAGTTCCATCCACCGGTCGAGCCGCAGGATCGCGTCGTCGCCGACATCGGACGGACCCGCCTCCAGCAGGCACACCGAGACCGAGGGGTCCTCGGACAGCCGCGACGCCACCACGGCACCCCCGGAGCCGCCGCCGACGACCACGTAGTCGTAGGTCTCGCTCATCGTCGCTCCTCGCCGTCTCCGGACCGGTCCGCGAACCAGCCGGTCACGCCCGGTCGGAGATTCTCGTAGACATGTTTGGCCTCGCGGTACTCCGCCAGACCGGACGGTCCGAGCTCCCGCCCGAAGCCCGACTGGCCGTAACCGCCCCACTCGGCTTCCGGCAGGTACGGCCCGAAGTCGTTGACCCACACCGTTCCGGCCCGGATTCGTCCGGCGATGCGGCGGGCGCGTGCCGCGTCGGCCGACCAGACGGCCCCCGCGAGACCGTAGACGGTGTCGTTGGCCAGGGTCACGGCCTCGTCCTCGGTGGCAAAGGTCTCCACGGTGACGGTCGGTCCGAACGCCTCGTCGTGCACGCAGGCCATCGAACGGTCGGCGCGATCGATCACGGTGGGCAGATAGAACCATCCGTCGTCCAGGCGCCCCGAACCCGCATCGCCCGTGGCGAACGCGCCACCGGTGCGGATGATCGCGCCATCCGCACGAGCCTGTTCGACGTAGGCGTGCACCTTGTCTCGGTGTGCCGCCGAGATGAGCGGTCCGGTCTCGGTGCCCTCGGAGTAGGGCAGGCCCAGCCGGATCTGCTCCGCGCGGCGGACCAGCTCATCGACGAAGCGATCGTGTGCGGACTCCTCGATGATGAGCCGGGCTCCGGCCGAACAGACCTGCCCCGAATGCAGGAACGCCGCGTTGAGCGCGTTGTCGACCGCTGCCGCGAGGAGTTCGTCGGTGGCGCAGGCGTCGGCGAAGACCACGTTCGGGTTCTTGCCCCCGAGTTCGAGCGCGACCTTCTTCACCGTCGCCGCCGCCTCGCGGGCGATGACCCGGCCGGTCACGAGCCCACCGGTGAACGAGACCAGGTCGACGTCAGGATGAGACGACAGCGGAGCGCCGGCCTCGGCGCCCGCGCCCAGGACGAGGTTGCCCACGCCCGCCGGGAGACCGACCTGCTCGAGGACCTGCATGAGCAGGATCGACGTGTGCGGGGTGAGTTCGGCGGGCTTGAGCACGAAGGTGTTGCCTGCCGCCAGTGCCGGCGCGACCTTCCACGCCGCCTGCAGCAGCGGGTAGTTCCACGGTGTGATCAATCCGCAGACGCCGACCGGTTCGTACACGATGCGCGAATCGGCGTCGGGTGACCCGGTGTCGACCACACGCCCGGCGTCGGCCGCCGCGAGCTTGCCGAAGTACCGGAAGCAGTTCGCGATGTCGGTTATGTCGATGTCCGACTCGTAGGGCCGCTTGCCGGTGTCGAGGGTCTCGGCGCGGACGAACTCGTCTCGGCGCTCGGCGATCTGGGCGGCGACGCGGAGAAGGAGGTCCCCACGGTCGGCGGCGGGTGTGGCGCTCCACTCGCCGGCGTCGAACGCGCGGCGGGCCGCCGCGATGGCCTGCTCGGTGTCGGACACCCCGGCCTCGGCCACCACGCCGACGACTGAGTTGTTTGCGGGACACCGGATCTCGCGGGTCTCGCCGGAAGCGGAGGGCCGCCAGCGGCCGCCGATGTAGAGGGTCTCGCTCATCGAGCCGGTGCTCCTTCGGAACTGCTGTCGGGAATGTCCGTGTCGCTGTCGGGCACGGTACCGTCGCCGGCGGCTGCATCGGGTCCGGGGTCGTGGTGATCACCGGCTGCATCCCGCAGATGCAGGTAGCCGAGATGGCGTTCGTACTGGTCGAGGATGTCACCGATGATCTGGTCGCGGGTGTACCCGGTGAGCGAGTAGCCCTGGGACCCCTCGGTGAGATACACCTCGCACCGGAAGTATCGATCGTCGGATCGCTGGGTCCGGACCGCGTACGTCGGGGTCGGCGCCGAGACCGGCCAGACGCAGTACTCGAACCGGGGGACCTCGGCGAGTTCGACGATCAGGCGCGGCGACGGCAGCCCTTCGTTCTCGGCCGACTCGTCGACCGTCGCGGTGATCCCCTCCCGGCCGAATTGTTCGGCGACCTCGGTCATGGCCGGTACGACGTTGGCTTCGATGAACTTCCGGGTCGCAACCGGCCGGGGAAGCGCAGGGTGCCGATGAGTCGCTGTCGCCAGCTGCCGTGTTCCGTCGGGCCGCGCCCGACGGCGATCACCTTGGGCAGCGTCGTCCGGAAGCTGTCGAGTTTCACCGACTCGTTGCGGACGGCACGGAGCAGTGAGATGCCGATGAGCCCGAGGACGAAGGAGAACGGCAGGCCCATGATCACCGTCGCGGCCTGCAGGGTGAGGATGGACCCGTCGCCGCCGCCGGCGAACAGCATCGACAGGGTCAGCAGACCGATCGCCACCGACCAGAAGATACGAAGCGACCGTGTGCAATCGGCCATCGGGTCGTCGAGGCGGCTGGTGAAATTGCCCATCACGAGCGAGCCGGAGTCGGCGCTGGTCACGTAGAACAGCAGGCCGGTGATGGTTGCGATCCCGATGAGCAGCGTCGAACCCGGGTACTGATCGAGCAGCGAATAGAACCCGGCCTCGGGTGTGGAGGCCGTCGTCTCGGCGAAATCCGCATCGCCGCGGGCCACCTGCAGGGCACTGTTCCCGAAGATCGAGATCCACACCAGGATGAAGCTGAACGGGACCACCAGCACGCCGAAGATGAACTGCCGCAACGTGCGTCCGCGCGAGATGCGGGCGAGGAAGAGTCCGACGAACGGCGCCCAGGCCACCCACCACGCCCAGAAGAACAGGGTCCAGCCGTCGACGAAGGCGCGGGCGTCGTTGCCGGGCGGCGGGTTCATCTGGTCCCAGGCGAAGGTGTCGAGTGTCCGGTCGGCAAATGTGGACACATAGTCGCCCGCGTTCTGGACGAGCCCGTTGAGCAGGAAGTCCGCGTCTTTGGCGACCGTGATGTATATGAGCAGGCAGATGGCCAGGATGACGTTGATCTCGGAGAGGCGTCGAATGCCCCTGTCGACACCAGAGGTCGCAGACGCGGTCGCGATCACCACAGCCAGGACGATCAGGCCGATCTGGGCCGCCTTGCCCTGCTCGATCCCGAAGATCTCGTTCAGCCCGAAGTTGAGCTGGACGACCCCGATCCCCAGTGAGGTGGCGATGCCGAAGATGGTGCCGAGGACGGCCGCGACGTCGATCGCGTCGCCCCAGCGGCCTTCGACACGTTTGCCGAAGATCGGGTAGAGCGCTGCCCGGATCGTCAGCGGGAGATTGTGCCGGAAGGCGAAATACGCGAGTGCGCCACCCATGAGCGCGTACATCGCCCAGCCGGTCACGCCGTAGTGGAAGACCGTCCAGGTGACCGCCTCACGTGCCGCTTCGTTGGTCTCCCCGGCCCCGGTCGGCGGGTTGAGGAAGTGGGTCACGGGTTCGGCGACCGAGAAGAACATCAGATCGATGCCGATGCCCGCGGCGAACAGCATCGACGTCCAGGTGAAGAGGCTGTACTCCGGACGCGATTCCTCCGGTCCGAGCCGGTAGCGCCCGTACTTGCTGAGGCCGAGGAACACCACGAGACCAACGATGGCGGTGGCGAGGATGAAGTACCACCAGCCGAACCAGCGGGTGATGAAGTCGCGTACGTCGTTGATCGTCGACTCGGCCGCTGCCGGTGCCGCCAGCGCCCAGACGGCGAAGGCGACCACGATGACAGCCGAGGCTATGAAGACGGTCAGATTGACCCGGCGCGTGGGCAATCGCCGCTCGCCGGTCTTGGTCTCGGCATGGACCGACGTGGACGGTCGAGCGGCGTCATCACTCATGGACCACGACGCTAGTCCGATCGCCGATGGGGCGGACCGTTTGGACGGATCCGTGTGAGTTGTTCTACCCGGTTCAGTGGGTGGCGAGTAGCTCCATCAGGTGTGCTTCGACGAGGGAGGGGCGGACCTGTCGTCGGCCGGGTCGGGGTGGTCGGACGTCGATGACGTGGCTGATCGTCGCCCATGAGCGGCGTGCGTCGTCGTGGGTGTGGCCGTCTGGGCGTGGTTGATCGCCGGGCCGGGTTGGTGGTCCGTGGATCTCGTCGCGCACGGTGTTCAGATGTTGTGCGAACCGCCTGGGTATGTCGGGTCGACGGTTGAGGCGTTCGGGGTTGGGTGGCGCCCCGGGTTCAGCATTCAACCGCCACATGCAGCGACCTTCGTCGGGCCCGGACCGGACGATGCGGGTGGTGTACTGCCCGGGCTTGTCGCCGACCATGCGGTTGTGGCGTGGGCACGCCGGGGCGAGGTCGTCGATGTCGGTGAGACCACCCTTGGCCCAGTCCTTCTGGGCGTGATGCATGTCGACGTGGGTGGCGGGCTGATCACACCCGGGTGCCGAGCACACTTCGCCGTCGGGGCGGGCGAACGAGACGAGGCGTTGTTCGCGCGTGGCGAGACGTTTCCCCCTACCGAAGTGCAGCGGCACGGTGGTGTGGTCTTTGAAGATCGCCAACCACGGTTGGATGTCGGCGGCCATTGCGATCAGGTCCGGGATGGGCAGCAGGGTGCCGGTGGCGGTGGTCGCGAGGCCGGCTTCACGAATCAGATCAGCGAGGTCGGCTTTGATGATCAGCTGCATCGGCAGCCCACGATGCGTGGTGCCGAGAGTGCCGTCAGCAAATTTGGCGGCCAGTGCGGCGTCGAGGGCGTCGTGATTGGTCTGGGCGGGGGTGCGGCCGTCGCGGTCGGCGGCGGCTGTCAGGGTGTCGGGGTCGGCGGTGCCGGCCGGTCCGCAGGGCGACTGTGGGTCGTCGGGGTTGTTGAGTCCGGGTTTGCCCCAGACGGCGAACATCATCGTCAGCCGGGCGTGGAGTTCGGGAGTTAGGGTGCCGGAGATGGTGGCGGTGCCATCGGCGCGTTGCCGGCCGATCCACAGGCCGCGGCGCCGTTTCTGGTCCGAATCGTCGGCGAGGGTGCCGTCGGGGTCGAGGTGAGCGAGCAGCCGGGCACCGAGTTGGGTGATGTCAGCAGGCGTGTGGTCGACGGCGATCTCGGCCATCTGTCGTTCGGCGGCGACCTTGATGTCGTGGTCGACGGCTACCGGGATGCGGTCGAGGACATCCAGGGTGGCCTGCACGTGCCCGGAGCCAACAGCTCCCACAGCGAACGCCTCGGCCAGCGTGGGGTGTTCGGGCTCCAGAATGTCGCCGCCCAGGCTGGTCCGGTGGGAGGTGGCATCCATCTGTATTCGGCGCCGCACCGGGTTGGACACCCGCAGCCGGTGGGTCATGAACTGCATGAGTGTCCTGCAGCCTGCCTTGCGGGGGAGGTCGCGGGCCTCGACCTGATCGATCTGCCGGTCACCGGCCACGGTCAGCCGGGCGATCGCTTTCTCGGTGTCGGCCGCCAGATCGGCCAACTCGGTATCGGTGCACGGCGCCAGGTCCACGGTCTGTAGTTCGTCGAGGATGCGGTGGAGGTCGGCCACCAGCTCGACGGCACGTGGTTGCGCCGTGGTGGTTTCGTCAGACATGGTCACCTCCCCCGAGTACCGTTGCTGCGAATGTACGTTCGAGTGTACACGGCCATCGGTCGCCGTCAATACCAAAAATGTTGTCGTGCAACAGAACTGAGCGCCTACATCTTGTCGGTGTCGTGTGATAGGCGTCCGCCGCGTGTCGTGGCCGTGCTCGCCGTGTACCGGGCCGTACCCGGATGCACCCTGCTGCTCGTTGGTGTGCGACGGTCGCAGTCAAGCGAGGGCCAGATCTACCGAGGCCCGGCAGCGGCCCGGGTGGTCCCCATTCGCCTCCTGTGGTCTCGTCGGCCGGCGGTTTCCGCGATACCCGGCTGCTGTCGGGCACAACGCGGGCGCCGCGTCGCGGGTCCCAGCGCCCGGTGGGGGCGCATCCCGGGCCGTCGGCGGCCCGTTCGCTCTCGGCGTAGACGGCGGGGAACACAGCCCCGGCCTGCGCAGTTGTACTGGGCACATCCCCGCCGCAACGGGGGATCCATGCACTCTGCGCAGGCGTTAACTGCAGGTGCACCCCAGACGACCTCTAGAGTGGAAGCAGGCTGGTCGTCGTCTATCCGCACCGGTTGTCCTCCGGGACCTCCGAGGTGGTCTCCGCGGCGGCCGGGGCGCTAGCAATGTGAGGGAGAACAATGTTCGAACGGTTCACCGACCGCGCGCGTCGGGTTGTGGTTCTGGCCCAAGAAGAAGCGCGCATGCTCAACCACAACTACATCGGTACCGAGCACATCCTCCTCGGCCTCATCCACGAGGGCGAGGGCGTGGCGGCCAAGGCGCTCGAGTCGCTCGGGATCTCGCTCGAAGGGGTTCGCAGCCAGGTCGAGGAGATCATCGGCCAGGGTCAGCAGGCGCCGTCGGGACACATCCCGTTCACCCCGCGTGCCAAGAAGGTGCTGGAGCTCTCGCTGCGCGAGGCCCTGCAGCTCGGCCACAACTACATCGGTACCGAGCACATCCTGCTCGGCCTGATCCGCGAGGGCGAGGGCGTCGCTGCCCAGGTGCTGGTGAAGCTCGGCGCCGACCTCAACCGGGTCCGCCAGCAGGTCATCCAGCTCCTCAGCGGATACCAGGGCAAGGAGCCGCAGGAGGCGGGCACCGGCGGTCGCAGCAGCGAGTCCGGCACCCCGTCGACCTCGCTGGTCCTCGACCAGTTCGGTCGTAACCTGACCGCCGCGGCCTCCGAGGGCAAGCTCGACCCGGTCATCGGCCGGGAGAAGGAAATCGAGCGGGTCATGCAGGTGCTCAGCCGCCGCACCAAGAACAACCCGGTGCTGATCGGTGAGCCCGGCGTCGGCAAGACCGCCGTCGTCGAGGGCCTGGCTCAGGCCATCGTCAACGGCAAGGTCCCCGAGACCCTCAAGGACAAGCAGCTCTACACCCTCGACCTCGGTTCGCTGGTCGCGGGCAGCCGCTACCGCGGTGACTTCGAGGAACGCCTCAAGAAGGTGCTCAAGGAGATCAACACCCGCGGCGACATCATCCTGTTCATCGACGAGTTGCACACGCTCGTCGGCGCAGGTGCCGCCGAGGGCGCCATCGACGCCGCCAGCATCCTCAAGCCGAAGCTGGCCCGCGGCGAGTTGCAGACCATCGGCGCGACGACCCTCGACGAGTACCGCAAGTACATCGAGAAGGACGCCGCACTCGAGCGTCGCTTCCAGCCCGTGCAGGTGGGCGAGCCGTCTGTCGAGCACACCATCGAGATCCTCAAGGGCCTGCGCGACCGGTACGAGTCGCACCACCGCGTCTCGATCACCGACGGCGCGCTGGTCGCCGCCGCCACGCTGGCCGACCGCTACATCAACGACCGGTTCCTGCCGGACAAGGCGATCGACCTCATCGACGAGGCCGGCGCGCGCATGCGCATCCGCCGGATGACCGCGCCGCCAGACCTGCGTGAGTTCGACGACCGCATCGCCGATGCGCGCAAGGAGAAAGAAAGCGCGATCGACGCTCAGGACTTCGAGAAGGCCGCCAGCCTCCGCGACAAGGAGAAGCAGCTGGTCGCCGAGCGCGCCGAGCGCGAGAAGCAGTGGCGCAGCGGTGACATGGACGTCGTGGCCGAGGTCGACGACGAGCAGATCGCCGAGGTCCTCGGCAACTGGACCGGCATCCCGGTGTTCAAGCTCACCGAGGAGGAGACCACGCGTCTGCTCCGCATGGAGGAGGAGCTGCACAAGCGGATCATCGGGCAGGAGGACGCAGTCAAGGCGGTCTCGAAGGCGATCCGTCGTACCCGTGCCGGCCTGAAGGATCCGAAGCGGCCGTCGGGCTCGTTCATCTTCGCCGGTCCGTCCGGTGTCGGTAAGACCGAGCTCTCCAAGGCGCTGGCGAACTTCCTCTTCGGCGAGGACGACGCCCTGATCCAGATCGACATGGGCGAGTTCCACGACCGCTTCACCGCGTCGCGTCTGTTCGGTGCCCCTCCCGGGTACGTCGGCTACGAAGAGGGCGGGCAGCTCACCGAGAAGGTGCGCCGCAAGCCGTTCTCGGTGGTGCTGTTCGACGAGATCGAGAAGGCCCACTCGGAGATCTACAACACCCTGCTGCAGGTCCTCGAAGACGGTCGTCTGACCGACGGTCAGGGCCGCACGGTCGACTTCAAGAACACCGTGCTGATCTTCACCTCGAACCTCGGTACCTCGGACATCTCCAAGGCCGTGGGCATGGGCTTCTCGTCGAGCGACGGAACCCAGTCGAACTACGAGCGGATGAAGCAGAAGGTCAACGACGAGCTCAAGAAGCACTTCCGCCCCGAGTTCCTCAACCGCATCGACGACATCGTCGTGTTCCACCAGCTCACGCGGGAAGAGATCATCCAGATGGTCGATCTCATGCTGACCCGCGTGGAGGGTGCATTGAAGAACAAGGACATGGCTCTCGAGGTCACCGACCGCGCGAAGGCCCTGCTGGCCAAGCGTGGCTTCGATCCGGTGCTGGGTGCGCGTCCGCTGCGTCGCACCATCCAGCGCGAGATCGAGGACCAGCTCTCGGAGAAGATCCTGTTCGGCGACATCGCTCCCGGACAGATCGTCCTGGTCGACGTCGAGAACTGGGACGGCGAGGGCGACGGCGACGACGCCCGGTTCGTCTTCACCGGCTCGGAGAAGCCGCGCATGGTTCCCGACGCACCGGTCGAGCTCACCAAGGCCGGCGAGGCCGACGCGAGCTGATAGCCGATCCGCGTGATCTGATCTGACACGATCGACGGCGGCGTCACCCGACAGGGTGGCGCCGCCGTTGTGTTGTGCCCGGCTGGTGCGCGGCTCCGCGCATTGACACAGCCGACGCGGAGTGTCCCAGCGCCCGATAGCATCGATCTGTGACGAGCGATACATCAGAGGTCGGGCGCAAGTCCCGACAGGACCAGCCCACCATCACCGTCGAGCGAGATGGGGAGATCGCGATCTTCCGGCTCAATCGACCCGACCGGCTCAACGCCTTCACCATGCAGATGGGGGAGGAACTGCGGGCCGCGTTCGACGAGACCGACGCCGACGACTCCGTTCGTGCCGTCGTGCTGACCGGCAACGGCCGCGCGTTCTGCGCCGGCGCCGATCTCGAGGCGGGCGGGTCGACGTTCGACGCCTCGTCAGTGGTGGACTCAGACGAGGTTCCGGCGGACGAGGGCGGGAAGTTGACGCTGCGGATGTTCGCCTCGCTCAAGCCGATCGTGGTGGCGGTGAACGGTCCGTCGGCCGGCGTCGGCGTCACGATGACGCTGCCCGCCGACGTCCGGATCGCCTCGGAGGACGCGAAGTTCGGGTTCGTCTTCGCCGCCCGCGGCCTGGTGCCCGAAGCCGCGTCGAGCTGGTTCCTGCCGCGGCTCGTCGGGTTGCCGACCGCACTGCAGTGGACGATCGGCGCGAAGATGGTGCCCGTCGCCGAAGCCCATGAACGCGGGCTGATCCAGCAGGTGGTCCCCAAAGACCAGGTGCTCGAGACCGCGATCGCCGTCGCCCGCGAGATGACCGCGAACAGCGCCCCCGTCTCGGCGGCGCTGACCCGACAGCTGTTGTGGCGGATGGCCGGTGCGCCCAGTCCGCTCGATGCCCACCACGCCGACTCGAAGGCGATCTTCTACCGCGGGCAGTCCGGTGACGTGTACGAAGGCGTCATGTCGTTCCTGGAGAAGCGTCCGGCGACCTACCCCAACACCGTGTCGGAAGATCTACCCGAGATCTTCTGATCACTCAGTCGAGGGTCCCGGCCTGGATGCCGATCTCGAGTACCACGAAGATCATCGCCAGCTGGATGGCGCAGCACCACGCAGCGGCCGGCCAGGCCGGGAGTCCTCGGCGCACGCGGCGGACGACGAGGGTCACCGACACCGCCACCAGCACCACGGCCGACCCGATGCCCACCCCGATGGCCACCTCGGTCCAGACCGGACTCCCGCACTCCTCGTAGGCGCACGCGTCGGTGACGAAGACCGTCAGACCCGCGACGGCGATCGTGATCAGCGCCAGCACCGCGTGCACCAGTCCCAGCACCACCGACGCGAACGCGTCGAGGGTCGACACGGGTGGCTGCGGAGGGGGATTCTCGGCGGTCTCCTCGGTGGGCATCCGCCGACGATAGCGCCGGACATTGTCCCGCGGGACCGGCACGCGGTGAAAAACTCCTGCAAACAGCCCGTGTGAACTGGGTGAACATCCGAACACGCCGGACATAAACGGTGGCAGCGTCCATCGACC
The DNA here is from genome assembly GCF_029866425.1 of Gordonia sp. SMJS1. Lineage (NCBI taxonomy): Bacteria > Bacillati > Actinomycetota > Actinomycetes > Mycobacteriales > Gordoniaceae > Gordonia > Gordonia sp. SMJS1. The sequence goes on from NZ_CP123381.1 coordinate 833,632, forward strand.
GCGGTTATCGTGGCGACAGAGCAGGCCAGACCAACGAGAGGAGGTGACGCAGATGTCGATGGGTGACAAGGCTTTCGCCGGCGAGTGGCGGACGGCCCCCTCCGACCGTCCGTGCGGACTGAAGTCCGACGGAAGGCCGGGACCGATCACATCACGCGTCACCAGTTCCTGAGGTCATGAACCTCGGTGGTCGGCGCACTCACTCGCCCACGCATCGAGGAGCTGTCATGACCATCTTCGTCACCAACGCCGGACTGCAGATCCTGGCGCGCGTCACCTGGCGTCGCGCCGCGGTTCTGTTGACCACCGAGGTCGCGCGGAACGTCGAGGGCACGCCGCTGGTCCGCGTCGTCCATTCGCCGACGCTGTCCCTGCCGATCCACAAGGTGGTGGCGATCAAGCGAGATGCCTACCGCCCGTTCGCCGGTAAGACGATGGACTCCTACGCGTCGAACGCGACCATCCTGCGGCGCGATCAATGGATCTGCGCCTACTGCGACGGTCCCGCCGACACCGTCGACCACATCGTCCCGGTCTCGCAGGGTGGGCCGAGCACATTCGGAAACCAGGTCGCGGCGTGCAAGTCCTGCAACGGTTTCAAGGCCAACCGGACGCCGCGCAAGGCGGGGATGGCCCTACGGCACGCCCCGTTCGTCTACGACCCCTGGGCCGCGGACCAGAAAGAGGTGTGGGAGATGTTCATCCTGCATCCGAAGACGGACTAGACGTTCGATCCGTTGCCGCCCCTGCCATCAGGTCGGCAACGGGTCGGCGCCACGTTCCGCGAGCAGCATCGTCATCAGACCGATCTCGTCGCCCTGGTCGCCGATCATCATGAGCGCGAGGTCCTTCGTCGCGGAACCGGTCCGCTCGTCGTTGTATGCCGCCTGGGCCATCGACATCCCGCCACGGTGGTGCCGAATCATCAACTGCAGGAACAAGATCTCCGCCTCGCCGGGTGGCAGGGTGGAGAGACTGCCGATCTCGTCGATACTCGCCATGCCGGGCATCGGCCGAGGGGATTCGTCGTGATGGGTGCCCTCGTGGTGAGGGTCTCCGCCGGACATCCAGGACATCGGCTCCGGCGCGGTCACCGGTTCGTCGAACCACAGCAACCAGCCACGCATCGTGGCGGTTTCGGCGGTCTGCGTGTGGACGATCCGGTCGGCGACGCCGCGGATCTGCGGCGCGACTCCGGGCACCGCACCGATCGTCCGCGACATGAGGATCGCCTGGTCGTGGTGCGCCGACATGTCCTGCGCGAAGCCGATGTCGGACACGCTCATCGCGGATGAGTCGTGATCGCGTCCCTGCCACACCGCCCCGACGACGACACCCATGGTGACGAGCAGGGCCGCGGTCACGCCGAGGACCATCGCGCGCACCAGCGGGACGCCGAGGCGAGAAGCGCTCATCCGATCGAGGAGTTCTGGTCCGGCGGTGGCGTGTACACCGCGGGACTCAACCGCAACACCTGGAAGCCGCCGTCGGAACAGGTGACCCGCAGCTCGTTTCCGCGGAACTCGGGTGGGGACATGCACCAGTCCGTCGACATGTCACCGCCGACGATCATCCCGCTACGTGGACCGACCATCTCGTTCAACCGGACCTTGCCGTTCGCGATCGACATACCGAGGCTGAGGAATTCGACGGCGGGCAAGCCCATCAGCGAGCCGACGACGTGCGGCGAGTTGGGCGACTCCGCGATCGTGGTGCCCTTGCGGGCCGGCGGGTTGTAGTAGGCGATCTCGCGAATCCGGTCGAAGTCGCGGATGTCGAAGACCCGGATACCCGACGATTCCCAGCCGCACGCGAGCGCGGTGGGATCGGTCGCCCGGTCGACCGTGCAGTAGTGCGGATTGCTGCTGAACAGCGACCCGCCGGTCGACGACCGCAGATTGGTGTCGAGGTGCTCGGGGAGATTGATCTCGAGTTTGATCTGCGCGGTGTATCGGGGCTTGTTCACCCGCGTCACGTCGAAGATCTTGACGCCGCCCGAACCTGCTTCGTCGGCGGTGACGATGTGGGGCCGGCCCCGGTAGGTGATCGGGATCGAGTGCTGGTTCAGCTGGCCGTCCGGCCAGAGATAGGCCGCGGTGTGCGGGACCTGCGGGTGCGGCCGTCGCTCCTGGACGTCGCTGACGTCGAGCACCGTCACACCCGCCATGTTGGACAGGTACATCCGGTTGCCATCTGGCGACATGCCGAAGCCGTGACCGAGGAACGAGTGGAGCCCCTGCCAGATCACGCGGGGCGACCGGGGATCGGCGATGTCGATGGCACTGAGGTGCCCGGGGAACACCCCGGACGCCCAGTAGGTGCGGCCGTCGGGGGAGAAGCCGCCCTCGTGCGAGGTGAACGGCAACGGCGTCGTCGTGCCCGGGCCCGTGTTGAGGAGTCTGGGGCGGGTGCAGTCGGAGATGTCGTATACGGCGAAGAACCCGCCGCCCCAGAGCAACGGCACCGACGTCGCGGCCAGGAGCTTGCGTTCTTTGTTGACCTTCAGCGTCTCCCACGTGCCGCCGCGCATCGCCGGATCCGTCAGGGACCCGACGACTCGCGGCGCGCTCGGGTCGGATGCGTCGATGACCTGTACGCCCGGCGGGTTCACCCAGTTGTTTCCGGGGAACAGGCTGCCGGTGTAGCTGCAGTGCTCGAAGTTGGCCGAGACGATCCCGCCGCCGGCGCCGCGGACACCGCCGATCCGTGTGATGTTGCATCGGTAGCCGCGCATGCTGCGTCCGGACAGGCGGTCCTCGGCGCTGACGTCCCCCTGCAGGCCCGGTTCGGGGAGCGAGCCCGGTCCGCAGTCCGCCTGGGGAACCGCGACCTCGGAGATGTCGGGGAAATAGTGGTTGGCCGCGCCGGCCGGTGCCGCCACCAGCATTGTCGAGAGAAGTGTCGCGCCGGCCAGGAGGCAGGTGACGGCATGGCGACGGCGGCGCCGGCGGACCCCCGAACGGACCCTGTGTCGCGCGTCGAAACGAGTAGGCATCATCGCATCCCCCGATCGTGATCTGAGACACGCTAGTGGGCGAGCCGAGACGACATCGGCGAATCGTCGAATTCGAACGGACGAACAGAGCCGGCCCGGGGTTTCCGGGCCGGCTCGTGTCGGGTGCAGGGTGCGTCAGACGTCAGACGGCGTCGCCGCCGTCGATGCTGCCGAAGTCACCGACCTCGACATTGCCCTCGCCGTCGACCGCGGTGTCGAAGGTGCCGTCACCGTCGGTGTCGGCGACGGCGATGTCGGTGAGGCCGTCGGCGTCGGTGTCGGCCTCGATCACGTCGATCTCGCCGTCGGCATCGGTGTCGTAGGCGATCGAGTCGGCCTGGCCGTCGCCGTCGGTGTCGAGGATGGCGTCGGTGGTGCCGTCACCGTCGACGTCGGTGAGTGCGGCGTCGACGGCTCCGTCGCCATCGGTGTCGACGAGAACGGCGTCGGCAGGGATCTCGGTGCTCATTGGTATGTCCTTCCAAGTGGGGTGAGTGCTTCTGGGCGGTTCATGTACTTGGAGGCGACGTCGGGGACGAATGTTCCCGGGGTGCCGGGAGTCGTTCGGATGACCGATCCGGCGACCGACTACCGTTTGGTCTCGTATCACTCGACTTCGGAGGTTCACTGTGCAACAGATCGGCGTCATCGGCGGAGGCACCATGGGAGCGGGCATCGCGGAGGTGTGTGCGAAGGCCGGCAGCGATGTCGTGATCGTGGAGGTCAAGCAGGAGTTCGCCGACGCCGCGCGGGCGCGGGTGGAGAAGTCGCTGGCCAAGGCGGTCAGCAAGAACAAGCTGGCGCAGGACGACGCCGACGCCGCCCTCGGACGTCTGCGGGTGACGACCGACTACGCCGACCTCGCCGATCGCGAGCTGGTGATCGAGGCGGCCCCGGAGATCGAGGAGCTCAAGCGGCAGATCTTCGCGAACCTCGACGAGGCGACCGGCGCGAACACCATCCTCGCGACCAACACGTCGTCGATCCCGATCATCAAGGTCGCGACCGCGACGAAGACCCCCGAACGCGTTGTCGGCGTGCACTTCTTCAACCCGGTACCGTGATGCCGCTGGTCGAGATCATCTCCACGCTGACCACCGCGCCGGAGACGGCCGACGCCGTGAGCGCATACGTCACCGACACCCTCGGCAAGACCGCGGTCCGCGCGGGTGACCGCTCCGGCTTCATCGTCAACGCGCTGCTCATCCCGTACCTGTGCCAGGCCATCCGGATGTTCGACTCGGGCTACGCCTCGGCCGAGGACATCGACCTCGCGATGAAGGGCGGCTGCGGCTACCCGATGGGTCCGCTGACCCTGCTCGACACCATCGGTCTCGACGTGACGCTCTCCGCCGCGGAGTCGCTGTACGCGGAATTCGCCGAACCCCACTACGCGCCGCCGGCGCTGCTGCGTCGCATGGTCGATGCCGGCCGCCTCGGACGGAAGACCGGTCACGGTTTCTACACCTACTGACAGCTGGATCGCCGACGCCGAGCCCCGGCTCACCTTCGGGTGAGCCGGGGTTCGGCGTATGGCGGAGTCTTTCGGCTCCGGGATTGTCGGCCCGCGTGCTCCCCGCTAAGCTGACAGCAATCAGACAACAAGCGTTATCAGAATGGGTGGGGTCATGACGCAATCCGATGAGCGGATGTCGCGGGTGGAGATGGACAACATCGACAGCAGCTTCTTCGCGCGTTCCCTGCTCTCGATGGGGCAGACGATGAGCACGACGAACGTCATCATGCAGCTCGCCAATCCGGCGGTCGGCTACGGTGTCGCGCACAGCAAGGTCGAGAACGGGCGGCTCGACAAACATCCGGTCAAACGCGCACGGACCACCGCGTCGTATCTGGCGGTCGCGATTCTCGGCAACGCCGACGACCGGCGCCGGTACCGGCACGCCGTCAACCGCCAGCACGCGAAGGTGCGCTCCGACGAGAACAGTCCCGTGGAGTACAACGCGATGAACACCGACCTGCAGCTCTGGGTCGCGGCGTGCCTCTACTTCGGGTGGGAGGACATCTACGAGCGTGTCCACGGACCGCTGCAGGGCGCGGATCGCGAGAAGTTCTACCAGCAGGGCAAGGTCTGCGGGACGACGCTGCAGATGCCGGCCGAGGCGTGGCCCGCCACGCGCGACGAGTTCACCACCTACTGGGACGACCAGGTCTCGCGCATCGAGATCAGCGACGAGATCCGGGACTTCCTCCTCGACATCGCCAATTTCGGTTACGCGCCGGAACGCATCCAGGAGAAGTACGGTCCGGTCAAACTGCGGCGGACCATCGGCTATCTGCCGCAGCCGTTCCGCGACGCACTCCGGGTCGAGTGGACCGACGAGGATCAGGCGTGGTTCGACGGCTACGTCGGCCGGTTGGTGGAGAAAGAGCGTCGCACTCCGCTGTGGGTGTCGCAGTTGGGTTTCCGGCTCCTGCTGGCCGATGTCCGGCTTCGGGTCAAGATGGGGCGGCCGCTCGTCTAAGAGGCGCCGGCGCCGCTCCGGCGCGCGGCCAGGAAGGCGAGTGTTCCGGCGCCCAGGCACGCAACGGCGCCGACCGCGAGACCGACGCGCGCGCCGAATGTCTCGATGATCGCGCCGACGATCGGACCACCGATCGGCGTCGAGCCCATGAACGCCACCGACCACAGCGCCATCACCCGGCCCCGCATCCGCGGTTCGGAATTGAGCTGCAGGGTCGCGTTTCCCGTCGACATGAAGGTGACACTCAACCAGCCGACCCCGAAGAGTGCGCAGATCGCCGTCGGGAGGTTCGGGGCGAGTGCGGTCGCCGCGACGGCGACCCCGAAGCCGAAGGCCGCCAGCGTGAGTGGGCGCAGTCCGGTGTTCCCGCGAGCCGCGACCACGAGTCCGCCGACGACCGCACCCACTCCCATCGCCGACGTCATGAAACCGAGGGCTTGCGGCCCGCCGTCGAACACGAAGTCCGCGGCGGCGGGCAGCGTGACCGGGAAGTTGTACGTCAGGGTGCCGACGAGCGCCATCGTGGCGAGCGGGATCCACAGCACAGGACGACTCCGCACGTATCGAAGACCCTCGCGCAGCTGGCCTTTGGCGCGCGGAACCGGTGATTCGGCGGTGATCTTCGATGAGTCGAGCGCAAGCAGCGACGCGACCACGGCGATGAAGCTGACCGCGTTGATCGCGAAGCACAGACCGGAACCGACGAGGGCCAGGATCACCCCGGCCACCGCCGGGCCCACGGCGCGAGCGGCGTTCACCATGACCGAGTTGAGGGTGACCGCGTTGCGGATGAGGTCCTTGCCGACGATCTGATGGATGAACGCCTGTCGCGCCGGCTGTTCGAAGGCGTGGCCGAGCCCGAGCATCACCGCCAGCACGCCGACGTGCCAGACCTGCACCACCCCGGTGAGGGTGACGGCGGCGAGCGCCGCGGCCAGCAGCCCCATCATCGACTGCAGGACGATGAGCAGGCGTCGGCGGTCGACGCGATCGGCGATAACGCCCGCGTACGGCCCGATGAGCAGAACCGGTAGCGCCTGCAGAGCGACGATGAGTCCCAGGACGGACGCCGATCCGCTCAGCGTCAGCACGAGCCACGCCTGCGCCGTTGCCTGCATCCACGAACCCGTCATCGAGACGGCCATGCCGGCGTAGAACAGGCGGTAGTTGGGGATGCGCAACGACGCGAACATGCTCGTCCGGTCGGCGTCGTCGGGGCGACGACCGCCCGGTTCGCGCTCCCGCGGCACGTCTCCGATCTCGGGAACACGGTCGTCGGTCATCGACGACCATCGTAGGCGCGTGCGCCTCCACCCAGGGGTCCGCCTCCAGTAGGGTCGGCGGGATGACGCAGACGGTGATCGTGTCGGGCGGGACGGGCGGCCTGGGGTCGGCGGTCACCCGCACGTTGCTCGACGACGGATGGCGCGTGGTGGTGCCCGGGCGCACCGAAGCCGGGTTGTCACGCCTCCCGGAATCGGACCGGTTGGTCGGTGTGCACGCCGACCTCTTCGACGAGGCGTCGGTCGCCGAGGTCGTGGCGATCGCCGCGAGCGACGCGTCGGCGCCGGTCACCGCGGTGGTGAACCTGGTGGGCGGGTTCGCGATGGGGGAGCGGGTCGACGCGACGCCGGTCGACGAGTTCGAGCGACTGCTCCGGCTCAACCTGCGGCCGCTGTATCTGCTGTCCGCGGCGGCCATTCCGACGATCATCGAGGCCGGCGGCGGGTCGATCGTCGGGGTGTCGGCGAAGGCGGCGTTCGCGCCCTTCTCCGGTGCGGCGGGCTACATCACGTCGAAAGCAGCGGTGTGGGCGTTCATCAGTGCGCTCGCCGCCGAGTACAAGTCCGACGGCATCCGGGCCAATGCGATTCTGCCGTCGGTGATCGACACCCCGGGCAACCGCGCCAGTCAACCGGATTCGTCGCGGGCGGGCTGGGTGTCGCCCGAGTCGATCGCTCAGACGATCTCGTTCCTGGTCTCCGACGCCTCGAGTGCGATCACCGGCGCGCAGGTCCCCGTGCCGGGCGTCGGCTGAGCCGGAGAACCGCTGGTGCGCAAGAATCTGCGTTGAGCGATGGTGTAATCGATCGCACCGCAGACGATTCAACGATGCCTGCGTGGAAGTCGCATGCGGGATCGCATCTGTCGACTACCCCGGCAGCGGGTCACCGTTCTCGCGCTTGCGCGGGAGCCATGTTGCGAGGGTCCGGCCCAACGTCTGAACCAGCTCGGAACCGAACACGCACAGCGTCTTCTCCCACGGATGTCCGAATGTGCCAGTGCTGAAGTCGGGCCGAGCGAAGATGTAGTAGTCGCCGTTCGGGAACACCGGCACCGGCCACTCTGCGTCGAACGTCTCGGCATGTGCCGCTGCATTGAGCCGATAGCCGGGATGCTGCCAGTCGAGCACAATCCAGTAAGGATCGTCCTGCACGTGGACGAAGCAACGCTGCGCCTCGGCGTTGATCGCATCGAATTGGGCGCTCCACACGCCGGGAGAGTTCTCCGGGACAGACAGGTCGAAGGTTACCGACGGAGCAGGATCGACAACTGCGGGCCAGTCTGTCGGGTAGATGCTGGGCCGGAACGATCGAAACCGATCACGGAACAACTCCCACGCCACGTCCTCTTCGTCTCGGGGCAGGTAGCTCCATCCCGGCGGTAGCGGGTTTCCGTGGTCGAGGGCCCAACGCATCATCGGACCATCGTCGCAGAGCGTAGCGGGCGGAACACCTTCATCACGTTCCGCCACAGCACTCTCAGACGACATCCGATGGTGCGCGGCGCCAGACGAAGAGACCCACCGCGACGAGGATCTGCCCGCAGATCAGCGCGGCGGGGAGGGCAAGCAGTTCCCAACCGGTCGTGCCGAAGTTCGTCGCCCACACGACGATCGCTGCGCCGAGCGCTAGGGTGGTCAACTGGCCGAGGGTCGTGAGGATCGACGCCACCGTGCGCGAGCGTCCCCGAAAGACACACGCGCCGCCGACGATCAGTGCAACGAAGGCGCACAGCAAGCCGATCAGCGTCGGGAACACCACCATGTACTCGAAGCCGCCTGAGACCTCGACAACACCTGACAGAACGAGTGATGGCACGACGAACGACAAGATGACCACCGTGCACAGCACCGAGATGATCGAGGCGAATCGCAGTGTCTTCATCCAGTCACGGTATCTGCGGTACGGATTCCATTCGGTTCTCCGTCCGTCGTGTCTCGTCCCCCCACGGCCAGGGGTTCGTTCCGACCGTCGGCCCACGCGGATGTGGCCGGTCCACAGCAACGAAAACAGCCGTACTGCTGCCGTCAACACGTACATTGAGCATGTGCTGCTCGCCGAGGCCGGACTGTCGGAATGCGCGAGAGACGCTGCGTGCAGCGCTGACTTCAACCGGCCGTTCTACATCGCGTTCGCATTGCTGGTCTTGTTCTCGGTGTGGTTCACCCTGTCGATGTTCGCGACCGTCGACGTCGTCGGTCATCATCTCGGCCTACGAGGCAGTCTGTCGTGGGTGGGGGTCGTGTGGCTTGTCCCGGTCGTCGGAGCAGCTGTGTGGCGGCTGAGCCGGTGGCAATGGCTGGTCAGGCGCAACTCTCTCGAGTGACGCGAGGACTCGAACGTGATGGAAGCCGGAGACGTACGGTGAGAACCGCGGCAGCGCAACCGAAGATGTCAATCGCGATTGGGTCGCGCGTGCACATAGGCTTCGACGACGGTGCGCATCACCGGTTTTCCGTCACCGTTGCGCAGCTCCGCCGACGAGGTGACCAGAGCGCGGGCACGGTCATCGAACTCGATCGCGTCGATGACGGTCGACCCGGTGAGGGTGTCGCCGGGGCGGACGGGACGCAGGAATTCGACGTCGCCCAGTCGCTTGCCCGCGATCACCCGCCAATTGTTCAGCACGCCGGTGACATTGAGCCTCTGGTAGATCGACATCGTGTGCAGCCCACTGGCGATCAGCCCGCCGTAGGGGCCGCGTTCGGCAACGGCCTTGTCCACGTGGAAGTCCTGCGGATCCCATGCGCGGGCGAAGTCGAGCAGTTCGTCTTCGCTGACGTGATGCGTGCCGAACTCGAAGATCTGGCCCACGGACAGGTCATCGGCCCACAAGCGGTCCGATGCGTCGCTCACCTCAGGTCTGCCGCGATCTTCGGCCAGGTGGTCTCGAGGTCGCGTTCCCAGTAACCCCAGGAGTGGGTGCCGCTCGGCCGGAAGGTGACTTCGTGCGGCACCTTGAGCGCCCGCATGCGCGACACCATCTGCTTGGTGCACTCGTTGACCGCGGCCTCGATGATGCCGCCGATGACCATCTGGTTGGCCAGTGTCAGCGGATCGCCGGCGACCAGCGGTGCCTCGAGCCGGTCGAACTGTCCGGGCATGCCGGTGCCGCTGGTCATGTAGACCTTGGTGCCGCGCAGCTTGTCCGCGTGGATGTACGGGTCGTTGTCCCGCCACCCGGCCGAATTGACCGGTCCCCACATGTTGTTCAGGTTGCCCTGCCCGCGGTCGGCGACGACCATCCGGATGTAGGCCTGTCCCACCGGGTCGCTGGTACGCGCGCATCCGCTGTAGGCGGCGGCCGACCGGTAGAGCTTCGGTGCGGCGATCGCGAGGTTGAGCACCGATGTCCCGGCCATCGAGATCCCGGCGATGGCGTTGACCTTGGTGGTGTCGAATTCCTTGTCCACCAGCGGCGGGAGCTCCTTGGTGAGGAACGTCGTCCACTTGTTGCGGCCGAGTACCGGATCGTCGTGCTGCCAGTCGGTGTAATAGGAGAACGCGCCGCCGATCGGCGTGACGACGTTGACCTCTTTGTCGGAGAAGAACTTCGCGTACTGGGTCTTGGCCGCCCAGGTCGCGGAGTCCTCGCCGCCGCCGGCGCCGTTGAGCAGGTAGAGCGTGGGGCGCGACTTGGTGGTGTCCTTGGGGCGCAACACGTTGACGGGGATGAGTTTGCGCATCGCCGCCGAGTACACGATGAGTGTCGACTGCTGGGCGGAGTCGTGGACCACGGTGTCTATGCGAGCGCGATCGGGATCGGGGGTCGGCTCGGCCAGCGCGGCCGGAGCCCATCCGGCGGTCGCGACCGCAACGGCAGATCCGACGACGCACAGTCGTCGCAACCAGGAGGATCGCACCACTAGCCCCTTCTGTTAACAGAATTCTCAGACGTAACAAAGGTAGCCGAGTTCGACTGGCGCTCCCAAGTCGAGAAGGTGCTCGTCACCCAGTTGTGACGTCACGTTCGAGGGGAGAACCCGATTACTTGACGCGATCCTTGAGCAGGAGCCGGACGGTGAGTTCGAGCCGGTTCGTGACGTCGGTCGCCGACGCGCGACGGGTCAGCCACTGCACCAGGTTCGACATCCACACATCGGAGAGGACGCGCGCGATCGCGAGATCTTCCTCGGTGGGTTCGCCGTCGTCGACGATCGCTCCGGCGAGGAGCCGGTCGATGATCCCGGCGACCTGGTCGACCTCGGCGGTCGCCGACGCGTCGGCGAACATGAACGCACGCGTCATCGCCTCGGTGAGAAGCGGATCGCGCTGCATGGCGAAGGTGATCATGTCCAGGACATGACGGAGGCGGTCGATCGCGGTGTCGCCGCGCAACTGCGAACGATCGACCTTCGACTCGACTCGCTCGAACTCGCGGGCGAGCGCGGTGACGAGAAGGTGGACCTTCGACGGGAAGTAGCGGTACAGCGTCCCGACGGCGACGTCGGCCTTGTCGGCGACGGTGCGCATCTGCACGGCGTCGTATCCGCCCTTGGACGCCAGCGCGAGGGTGGCGTCGAGGATGCGGCGGCGGCGTTCGCGCTGCGCGGTGGAGCCGGCTTCGGGCGAGGCGGCCGGCGCCGCAGCCCCGTTGGGGGCGTCGACCGCGGCGTTGCCGGGTGCAGAACGGGCCATGTGCTCTCGAACATCCTCACGTGATCAAACGTCTCAATGGGTGGATCGTGGGTGGCTACCCGATCCGAGTACACCCATGGCATATTAGAACAGGTTCTAATTATTCGGCACAACTCGACATACAGGGATTGCCAGTGACAATCGCCACGTCTTCCGAGCAGATCGCGGTCCGTGACAGCATCGCGTCCTGGGCGCGCTCCACCAGTGTGACCGACATCGTGCGGTCCGACCTCGACAAGCCGAGCGACCAGTGGACCGGTCTATTTTCGCAGATCGCCGATCTGGGCGTGTTCGCCGCCGCGGTCCCCGAGGCGTCCGACGGTCTCGGCGCGAGTTTCCTCGACGTGGCCGCCATGCTCGAGCAGTGTGGGGCCGATCTCGTCCCCGGCCCGCTCGGTCCGACGGTGACCGCAGCGATCGCGCTGGCGGTTCGCCGTGCGGATTCGCCGCAGGGCGACACCGACCGGTCTGCCGGACTGCTGGGCGAGGTGCTGGCCGGGTCGGTGCCGGTGGTGACGCCCGCGACGAGTTACGCCGGGGTGGCCCTCGAACTGTCCGGCGGCGACCTCGACCTCGGACTCGTCGGCGGGTACGTCGAGGGGTGCGCCGTGCTGGTCGAATTCGGGACCGACGATCGGGAACGGTCCTGGTGGATCCTCCCGCCGGGTGCGGGAGTCGCCGACGTCACGCCGCAGACCCCGCTCGACGGAACCGCGTCGGTCAGCCACGTGACACTGTCCGGGGTCGCCGTCGAGGACCTCGTCGAACTGGGCGACGGGACGTTCGTCGCGGGCCTGCTGTCGGCGGCGCTCGCCGCTTATCAGAGCGGCGTCACCCGGTGGGCTCTCGACACCGCCGTCGAATACGCGAAGGTCCGCACCCAGTTCGGGGTGCCGATCGGGTCGTTCCAGGCGATCAAGCACATCTGCGCCGAGATGCTGTGCCGCAGCGAACGCGTCACCGCGGTCGCGTGGGATGTCGCCGGCGCGGTCGACGACGTGCTGGCGGCCGGGGCGGGGGACGGGCTCGCTCCGGCCCTCGAGCAACTCGAGATCAGCAGGCTGGCGGCCGACGTCGTGGTCGGTCGCGACCCGGTCGCCAACACCAAGGACTGCGTTCAGGTCCTCGGCGGCATCGGGTTCACCTTCGAGCACGATGCCCACCTGTATCTGCGCGCCGCACTCGCCGCGCAGGCGTCGCTCGCGAACGCGTCGTCGCACGCCGCCACCCTCGCCCGGCGCGGGCTCGCGGGGGCGCGACGGCGCTTCCGTCTGGACCTCTCGCAGGTCGAGGACCGGCGCGACGAGGTCCGCACCACCGTCGCGAGGATCGCCGACGCCGAACCCGATGATCGTCGCCGTCTCCTCGCCGAGACCGGCTACCTGACCCCGCACTGGCCGGCGCCGCACGGTCTGGGGGCGGATGCTGCGATGCAGCTGCTGATCGACACCGAGCTCGAGGCGGCCGGGATCGACCGGCCCGACCTGGTGATCGGCGCATGGGCGATCCCGACGATCCTGGAACACGGCACCGACGCGCAGCGCGAGCGGTTCGTCGCCCCGACGCTGGCCGGCGACATCGTGTGGTGCCAGCTGTTCTCCGAACCCGAGGCCGGCTCGGACCTGGCCGCGTTGCGCACACGGGCGGAACGGGTCGACGCCGGCTGGCGCCTGGACGGCCAGAAGATCTGGACCTCGCAGGCGCACAACGCCCAGTGGGCGATCTGCCTCGCGCGCACCGATCCCGAAGCGCCGAAGAACAAGGGCATCACCTACTTCCTCGTCGACATGGGTTCGCCTGGCATCGACATCCGGCCGCTGCGCGAGCTCTCCGGGCGGGCCAACTTCAACGAGGTCTTCCTCGACGGTGTGGTCGTGCCGGACGACTGTGTCGTCGGCGAGATCAACGGCGGCTGGCGGCTGGCCCGCACCACCCTCGCGAACGAGCGGGTGGCGATGGGCGGTACCGGCCTCGGCAAGGAGATGGAGTCGCTGCTCTCGCAGGTGCGGTCGATGGATCGGGAGCTGACCGCCGAGGAGCTAGCGTCGCTCGGCACCCAGCTCGCCGACGCCCACGTCGGCCGGGTCCTCGACGCGAGGGCGGCGACCAGGCAACTGGCCGGGCTCGACCCCGGTGCGTTGTCGAGCGTGCGCAAGCTGATCGGCGTCGAACATCGCCAATCGGTACCCGATCTCGCGCTGCGGCTCCTGGGGGTCGCGGGTCTGGCGGCGACCGAGGCGTCCGACGCGGTCCTGCAGAACCGCTGCCTCTCGATCGCGGGCGGCACCACTCAGATCCTGCGCACGGCCGCGGCGGAACGCATTCTCGGTTTGCCGCGGTAACCGGCTGCGGCGAAAGTGCCGAAACCGCAGATAAACGCCGATTCCGACACCCTTGCGCGCGGACTCTGATACAACTAGAACAGGTTCTAGTTCTTGACGGGTTCATGGTGAGGGAGGCACAGGGTGGACTTTGCCCTGGACGGCACGGCGATCGCGGTTCGCGACGTCGCCGAGGACGTGTTCGCGCGACGACAGCCCGACTGGGAGTCGACGTTCGGTGGGCGTCATTCCGGTGGGACGGCAGCGGCCGAGCAGGAGGCGACCCGCGGCGGGTTCGAGGCCGATGGCTGGCAGGCGCTCGTCGACGCCGGACTGCTCGCCCTGCCCCTTCCGGCCTCGCTCGACGGTGACGAGGTCGACGAGTCGGGTCTGCTCCCGTTGTTCCGCCGGATGGGCCGGGCCGCGGCGGTGACGCCGGCGCTCGGATCGCTGACCGCGGCGCTCGTGTTCGCCAGGGCCGCCGCCCACGACGGCGAGGGATCGGTGTGGGCGCGGTTCGGGGGTTCGCTCACCGGCGGCAGTTGGGTGTCGGTGGCGATCGGCGAACACGGCGACGCCCTGACGGCGCATCCGCGGACCTCGGTCCGTGACGGGCGGCTCACCGGCACGAAGGTCGGCGTCCTGCACGCCGACGGTGCCTCGCTGTTCCTGGTGGCCGCCGATGCCGGTGTCGTCGCCGTCTCGCCCGCCGCCGACGGGGTCACCATCACGCGCACGCCGACCTCGAGCGGCTGGGGCGAGTACACGGTGGCCTTCGACGACGTACCCGTCGACGACGCCGACATCGTGGTCCGCGACCTCGCGATCCTCCGTGATCGCTACCGCCTGGCGCTGTGCGCCTACGCCGACGGCCTGGTCGCCGGCGCCACCCGACTGACCGCCGACCACGTCTCCACGCGCGAGCAGTTCGGCAAGCCGATCGCCTTGTTCCAGGCGGTGGGCCAGCAGCTCGCCGACATCTACGTCGTCGGCCGGTCGATGGAACTCGCGACCACCTCGGCGGCCTGGCGGTTGTCCGAAGGTCTGGACGCCGCAACCGATCTCGCGATCGCCGCCTACTGGCTGGCCGAGGAGGTCCCACCGACCACGCGGACGATGACCCACCTGCACGGCGGCATCGGCGTCGACATCACCTATCCGCTTCACCGCTACTTCTCGCTCACCAAAGACCTCGCGCGTCTGGTGGGCGGAGCGCACGTGCGGCTCGACGAGCTCGCCGACATCACCGACGTCCCCGCCGACGACACCCGTATCGCAGAGGTGCCCGATGTTCATTGATCTCACCCCCGAACAGCGCGCGCTGCGCGCGGAACTGCGCGAGTACTTCGCCGACCTCGTCACTGCCGACGAGGCAGCGGTGATGCTGACCGAACGCCACGGCCCGACCTACCGCAAGGTCATCAAGCGGATGGGTGACGACGGCTGGCTGGGCGTCGGCTGGCCGACGGAGTTCGGCGGCAAGGGTTTCGGTGAGATCGAACAGCAGATCTTCACCAACGAAGCCGTGCGCGCCGACGTCCCGCTGCCGGCGGTGACGTTGCAGACCGTCGGGCCGACGCTGCAGGTCCACGGCACCGAGGAGCAGAGGCAGAAGTTCCTGCCCGCGATCCTGGCCGGTGATGTGCACTTCGCCATCGGGTACACCGAACCCGAGGCCGGCACCGACCTGGCGTCGTTGACCACCACCGCCGTCCGCGACGGCGACCACTATGTGGTCAACGGCCAGAAGATCTTCACGACCGGCGGTCACGACGCCGACTACATCTGGCTCGCCGTCCGCACCGATCGGGATGCTCCCAAGCACAAGGGCATCTCGATCCTCATCGTCGACACCTCCGACCCCGGTTTCACGTGGACGCCGATCATCACCGCCGACGGCGCGCACCACGTGAATGCCACCTACTACCAGGATGTTCGGGTTCCGGTGTCGATGCGGGTCGGCGAGGAGGGGGGCGGGTGGAAGCTGATCACCACCCAGCTCAATCACGAGCGCGTCATGCTCGGCCCCGCCGGTCGTATCGACGGACTCGCGGCCCGGGTGCGTGCCTGGGCGCAGCGGCCGGGCCCCGACGGGACGGTCATCGCCAAGCATCCCGACGTCCGTCGCGCGCTCGCGACCATCGACGCCTACGGCCGCATCAACGAGTTGCTCAACTGGCAGGTGGCCGCGACAGGTGAGGCCATCTCGATGGCCGACGCGGCGGCCACCAAGGTGTTCTCGACCGAACGCATCCAGACCGTCTGCCGGATGGTCGACGAGATCATCGGGCGCTACGGCGATTTCGCCGATCCGGAGACCGCGGCGCTGGTGAACTGGCTCGACGTCCAGGAGAAGCGTCACGTCGTCATCACGTTCGGCGGTGGCGTCAACGAGGTCATGCGCGACATGATCGCGACCGCCGGCCTCGGACTCCCGCGGGCCAAGCGGTGAGCGCGCCCGAGCTCGCCCGCGACGGCGTCGCCGGAGACGAGGCGATCCGAGCCGCCGCGCAGGAGATCATCGACGCCGGACCGAGCGTACCGGTCGCCGGGCGGGACCCGATCAATCAGCCCATGATCAACAACTGGGTCGAGGCGATGGGCGACACGAACCCCGTCTACACCGACGACGCGGCGGCCCGGGACGCCGGCCATCCCGGCATCGTCGCGCCGCCCGCGATGGCGCAGGTGTGGACGATGCGCGGCCTTCACGGGGTGCGGACCGCGGACGATCCGCTGGGTCGCGCGAGCGAACTCTTCGACGAGGCCGGCTTCACCTCGGTGGTGGCGACCAACTGCGACACCGTCTATCACCGCTACACCCGCCCGGGCGAGGAGGTCGCGCTGTCGGCCGAACTCGTCGAGGTCGTCGGGCCGAAGAACACCGCGCTCGGCGAGGGCTGGTTCTTCACCACCCGCAACGTCTGGTCGGTCGGCGGAGACGACGGGGCGCGTGAGGTCGTCGCCGAGATGCGGTTCCGCATCCTGAAGTTCCGCCCCGCCGCACGCGCTGCCGCCGAGCCGGTTTCCGACGCCGGGGTGCCCGACGATCTCGACCCGGCTCGCTTGCTCAAGCCGAGCGCGTCGAGGGACACCGCCTTCTTCTGGGAGGGCGTCGCCGCCCACGAGTTGCGCATCCAGCGCGACGGCGACGGTGCACTGCGGCATCCGCCGGTCCCGGCGACCTGGAAGCCGCGCGAGGCCGACGGAACCGTCCCGCCAACGGATTACGTGGTCGCGGCCGGTACCGGCACCGTCTACAGCTATGTCGTGCATCGAGCGCCGAAGGTGCCCGGGCGGCGGTTGCCGTTCGTCGTGGCCCTCGTCGAACTCGACGAGGGAATCCGTATGCTCGGTGAGCTCCGGGGCGTCGAACCCGAGGAGGTGGCCATCGGCATGCCGGTGCGCGCCACCTATCTGGATTTTCCGGCCGATGACGAGGCCGGGACCCCGGCCTGGACCCTGCACGCGTGGGAGCCGGCCGTGCCTACCGAAGGGGATCCCGCATGACGAGCGTTGCCACCGACCCCGCTGCCGTCGGAACGACGCTGCCGGCGTTGACGATCGAGGCGACCCCGACGTTCGTCGTGGCGACCGCGCTCGCCACACGCGACTTCCAGGACGTGCATCATGATCGCGATCTCGCGCAGGCGAAGGGGTCCAAGGACATCTTCGTCAACATCCTCACCGACACCGGGCTGGTCGAGCGGTTCGTGACCGATTGGGCTGGCCCGACCGCCCGAATCCGCTCCATCGCGCTGAAACTCGGTGTGCCCTGGTACGCCTACGACACGGTCGCCTTCACCGGCGAGGTCACCGCGGTCGACGCCGGGGTCATCACCGTCGCCGTGACCGGGACGAATTCGCTGGGCAAGCACGTCATCTCGACCGTCACGCTGACGATCGGTGCGACCGAACCCGACACGGTCGGTTCGCCCGCGGGTCGAGGGGAGGGACTCTGATGGGATCACTGTCCGGTCAGGCGGTCATCGCCGGCATCGGCGCCACCGAGTTCTCCAAGGATTCCGGACGCAGCGAACTACGACTCGCCGCGGAGTCGGTGTCGGCGGCGATCGCCGACGCCGGTCTCACACCCGCCGACGTCGACGGTCTCGTCACGTTCACGATGGACACCAACAGCGAGATCTCCGTCGCCCGGGCCGTGGGGATCGGGGACCTGACCTACTTCTCGCGCATTCACTACGGCGGTGGTGCGGCGTGTGCCACGGTGCAGCAGGCCGCGATGGCGGTGGCCACGGGTGTCGCCGACGTCGTGGTGGCATATCGCGCGTTCAACGAACGGTCGGGACTGCGCTTCGGGCAGGTCAATTCGGCGGTGGCGAACCAAGAGAACTCCTCGGGCACCGAGAACGCCTTCACCTACCCGCACGGGTTGTCGACACCGGCCGCGTTCGTCGCGATGATCGCGCAGCGCTACATGCACGACTTCGGCGCCACCAGTGAGGATTTCGGGCGGATCGCCGTCGTCGACCGCAAACACGCGGCGGTGAACCCGGACGCGTTCTTCTACGACAAGCCGATCACCCTGGAAGACCACCAGAACTCGCGGTACATCGCCGAGCCGTTGCACCTCCTCGACTGCTGCCAGGAATCCGACGGCGGTGTCGCGCTGGTGATCGTGTCCCCGGAACGCGCGAAAGACCTGCCGCACAAGCCCGCCGTGATCGCGGCCGCCGCGGCCGGCAGTGCTGCCGACCAGTACATCATGACCAGCTATTACCGGGACGAGCTCGCCGGTCTGCCGGAGATGGGGCTCGTCGGCCGGCAGCTGTGGTCGCAGTCGGGTCTGAACCCCGACGACATGGACATGGCGATCCTCTACGACCACTTCACCCCGTACACACTCCTGCAGCTCGAGGAGCTGGGATTCTGCGGTCGGGGCGAGGCCAAGGACTTCGTCCGGGAACCGGGTGCCCTCGAGGTGGGTGGCCGGTTGCCGCTGAACACGCACGGCGGCCAGCTGGGCGAGGCCTACATCCACGGCATGAACGGGATCGCCGAAGGGGTCCGGCAGATCCGCGGGACCTCGGTCAACCAGGTCGAGGCGGCCGAGAAGGTCGTCGTGACCGCCGGGACCGGCGTTCCCACAAGCGGATTGGTGCTGACCGCATGACAGCTGACTATCCGATGCACTTTTTCTCCACCAATTCACTCCGTAGAACCAAGGAGCGCGCACGATGAAGTTCAACCTCGCCGATGTCTTCGAGACCGTCGCCGACTCGGTGCCCGAGCGGATCGCGCTCAGCTACCAGGGCCGCCAGATCAGCTACGCCGAACTCGACACCCTCTCCAACCAGGTGGCACATCTGTTCGCCGGCGCGGGGATCGGTGCGTTCGACAACGTCGCGCTGTTCCTGAAGAACAGCATCGGCCACGTGACGAGTCTGCTGGGGCTGCTGAAGGTGCGCGCGGTCCCGGTCAACGTGAACTACCGCTACACCAACGCCGAACTGCAGTACATCTTCGACAACTCCGACTCCCGCGCGATCATCGTCGAACTGCCGGAGCACCAGCGCAGCGTCGCCGCGCTGCTCGCCGAGACCCCCACCGTGCGAACGGTGTTCGTCCTCGGGGACATCGTCGAGGAACTCCGTGCGGCGGTCGCCGACCTGCCCGACGGGCGCGTCGTGGAGATCGTGTCGTTCGCCGACGCGGAGTCCAAGCCCGACGGCCGGGACTTCGAGCCGCGCAACGGCGAAGAGCTCTACCTGCTCTACACCGGCGGCACCACCGGGTACCCGAAGGGCGTCATGTGGCAGCACGACGACTTCTTCCGCAAGCCGCTGTCGGGGGGCAACCCGTACGGCGAGGCCCGCAAGGATCTCGCGGAGATCGGCACGGCGGTCAAGGATTTTCCGCCCATCGCGTTCCTGCTCGCGGCGCCGCTCATGCACGGCGCGGCGTCGTACTCGTTGTTCACGTTCTTCACCCTCGGTGGCCGGCTGGTCATCCAGCGCGACTTCGACCCCGAGGCGATCGTGACCGAGATCGAGAAGGAGAAGGTCAACATCGTCCTCATCGTCGGCGACGCCATGGGCATGCCGCTCGTCGAGGAGCTCGAGAAGCGGAAGGACTCCGTCGATCTGTCGTCGATGTTCTCGATCACCTCCGGCGGCGCGATCTGGTCTCAGCACGTGCGGGACCGGATGCTCGCGGTGAAACCGGATCTGGTGCTGCGCGACAACTTCGGCGCCTCGGAGTCGGGTAACGACGGCGAGATCATGATGGACGAGAACGGGAATCTGAAGGTCCCGCCGACGGACCGGATGATGGTCGTCGACGAACGGCACAACAAGATCGAGCCCGGCTCGGGCGAGGTCGGTTACATCGCGCGCATCGGCAACGTCCCGCTCGGCTACTACAAGGACGAGGAGAAGACGGCGAAGACCTTTCCGACGCTGGCCGACGGCACCCGGATCTCGATCCTGGGCGACATGGGCACCGTGGAGGCCGACGGTTCGATCGTGTTCCTCGGACGTGGTTCGCAGTGCATCAACACCGGCGGCGAGAAGGTCTACGCCGAGGAGGTCGAGGCGGTGCTGCACGCGCATCCGGCGATCGCCGACGCACTCGTCGTCCCGGTTCCCGACGAGAAGTACGGCCAGCGGGTCGCGGCGGTGGTCAACGTCGCCGACGGGGTCGACGAGCCCTCGTTGGAGGAGATCCAGGACCACTGCCGGGAGACCCTCGCCCGCTACAAGGTGCCCCGCACGGTCGTCTTCGTCGACGAGGTCAAGCGGACCCCGGCCGGCAAGGCCGACTACCGCTGGGCCAAGGCCGCGGCCGCAGCGAACGAGGCCGCCCCGGTCTGATCAGCCCTCGAGTGCCAGGCGCACTCCGAGCCCGATCAACGCGACTCCGCCGATCGCTTCGACGCGACGGCGGATTCGTGCGCTCTGCAGCCATCCGGCGATACGGCCCGCGGCGCCCACCAGCACGGTGAAGTACGCGGCGGTCAGCGCGATGTAGATGGCCCCCAACCCTAGGGTCGTCCATCCCGTCGAGTAGCCGTCCGGCACGAAGCCTGGCAAGAGACTGATGAACAGGATGCCGATCTTCGGGTTGAGGATGTTGGTGAGCAGGCCGGCGGTGAAACCGGAGAACAGCACTCCCGCCCTCTGGCCCGCGGGCGGCTCGACCGCGTCCTGCGATGCCGCGAGATCAGGTGCGGCGCGCAGCAGCGCGCGGACCGAGCTGATACCCATCCACACGAGGTAGCCGGCCCCGACGATCTTGAGGATCTCGTAACCGGTCTCGCTGGCCTGCAGCAATGCCGACAGGCCCAGGACCGCGGCGGTGACCCAGACCATCAGTCCGCACACGATGCCGGCGGCGGTCCGGAAGGCTTCGCCGCGTCCACCGCGGACCACTCCGCGCAGGACCACCAGGGTGTCCGGACCCGGCAGCAGCACGATCAGCGTCGCGGTGACGATGAAGGACAAGAGCGCGGCGAGCATGAAGGTCATGGTAGGAACCGGGGCGCGGGCGAGCGCGCCGGGGGCGGTGGCCCGCGGACTGTCGAGGGCCCGCGGGGCGCCCGGATGACTACGCCTGGAACGGGGAATTCGTTTCTGGACGCCGCCGCGGCGAATGCCACCCCGAAGCCGCCCGGTGTCCCCCCGGTGATGAACCATCGTCGGGTCACGGCTCGATCACCAGCCGGCTGATCAGGGCGCCGTCGAGAACGAATCGGTAGTGCAGATCGGCAACGCCTCCGGGGAAGTCGCCCTGCAGATGTTGTCCGACGTCGACGGTGTCGCCGGTCGCGGTCGCGCCGGTGAACTCGGACGTGTAGGTGTACTCACTGCCGCTGACCGAGGCGGCCAGCCAGGCGCTGATCTCGTCGCGTCCCGCGTGGTCGTGGCCCTCGTCGGTCACCACCGCATCGGCGGTGAACATGGCGAGCGCCTGGTCGTCGTCCCGCGCGTCGAGCGCGGTCATGAAAGTCCTGATCGTGTCGGGGAGTGCATCCCATTCTGTGTTCATGACCCCACCGTGGGGCTTCCCCCAAGGGGAGGGTCAACCCAGCATGCTGCAGTGTTGACCTTGCCCCGGGGGAAGGTTGCACGATGTTCTCACCTGGCACACCGGATCACCGAAGAGCACGCACATGGGGGCACGGGTCTCGATCGGTGACTTCGCGGTGATGACCGGCCTGAGCCGGAAGGCGTTACGGCACTACCACGACATCGGCATTCTCGAACCGGTCCAGGTTGACTCCGACACGGGCTATCGCTTCTACGACACCGGCCAGGTCGACCACGCGCACATCATCCGCCGGTTCCGCTCTCTGGGCATGTCCATTCCCGACATCAAGGCGCTGCTGAGTGCCGTCGACGCCGCGACTCGCACCGAGATCATCACGACTCATCTCGAGCAGATGGAGGCGCAGCTCCAGCAGACTCGGGACAGCGTCGGCGCCCTGCGCGAATTACTCTCGCCGGTACGCACCCCCGCGTCGATCGCGGTGCGTCACGAACCCGCGCTTGCCGTGTGGTCCGTCGGCGGCACCATCGACACCGCGGAGATCGACGACTGGTTCGCGGTGACGCTGAGCACGCTGCGGGACGCGGTCGCCACGGCGGCCGGCGCGCCGGTGTCGGTCGTGCCCGGGGGTCTCTACGACCGCGCCCTGTTTCTCGAAACACGCGGCGAGGCAACCATGTTCGTCCCCGCACCGCCATCCGCCACCCCTCCGGAAGGTGTCCGTGCCGAGGTTCTGCCGGCGGCCGAGTACGCGGTGCTCGCCCACTCCGGCGGTCACGACGGCATCGACCGCAGCTACGGGGCCCTGGGCACATTCGCGAACGAGCACCTGATCAGCCGTCAGGGCCCGATCCGCGAGCACTACCTCGGCGGCACGATCGCCGATCCGACCGCGTTCACCACCACCGAGATCTGCTGGCCGATCCTCGGCACGAGCACACCGTCGGAATGACATCAGCCCGACACCGGGGGCCGCAGGCGGCGCGTCAGGTCAGCCGCAGCACGCCCCACAGTGCGAACACCGCGACGACGAGCGTGGCAGGAACGGTGAGTGCGCCGAGGCGTAGGTACTCGCGCGAGGTCGGGGCGCCCGTGCCCCCGCCGGAGCCGTCGCGGTGCATGATGTCGCGCCACAGCAGGTTGGCCAGCGACCCGAAGTAGGCGAGGTTGGGTCCGAGGTTGACGCCGAGGAGCATCGCCAGGACCAGGCCGGGTTCGTGGGCGACGAGCGGGATGAGCAGCAGGGTGGCGGGCAGGTTGTTCACCAGGTTGGCGAGGACCGCGGCCAGCGCGGCGACCGCGAACAGCGCGAGGAGTGATGAGTCATCCGGGATGAGGTTGCCGATCCAGTCGCCGATCGGGCCGGTTCGCACCGGGAGGATGACGACACCGAGCACGGCGACGAATCCGAGGAACGGGATGTTCAGGGCCTGCAGCGTCTCCTGCACAGTGGGCAGCGGTGCGTCGAGCAACCGCGGCACCGTGAAGGCGACCGCGCCCACGCCGGCCACCGCGGCCAACGGGACGCCCAGCGGTTCGGTCACGACGAAGGAGAGCAGCAGCAAGCCGAGCATCACCAGCATGAGGGTGGGGCGGGGCGGAGCATCCACCGGAGCCGGATCGCCGGCGATCGAATCGGCTGCCGGGGCAGCGCGCGCGAGCGAGTCGGCGAAGTACATCCGGAAGATGAGGTATTCGACGACGATCGCGGCGATCCAGGGTGCCAGCATGACGCCGGTGAAGCCGAGGAAGGTCAGCCCGGTCGCGGTGAACGCCAGGAGGTTGGTCAGGTTCGACACCGGCATGAGGGTCGACGCGGTGTTGGCCAGGTGTGCGTTCGCGAACGCGACCGGGGTCACCGGCGCGCCGATCCGCCGTGCGGTGGCGACGGCGACAGGCGTCAGCAGGACGATCGTAGTGTCGATACTGAGGACCGCGGTCGTCGTCGCCGCGGCCAGGAAGACGATGCGCAACAACCGATGTGGCGAGGCCCGACTCCACCGGGCCAGGAGGGCGCCGATCCAGGTGAAGACCCCGGCGCGGGCACAGGCGTCGGCGATCACCAGCATCGCGGCCAGGAAGCCGATGGTCGGCGCCATCGTGGCGATATCGTCGGCGGCCTGCTCGACGTCGGCCAGGCCGAGCGCGAGGAGCAGCGCGGCGACCGGTGCGGCCACCACAACGGCCGGAACACGCTGGGCGACAACGGTCGCGACGATCACCACGAGCAGGGCGGCGACTCCGACCAGGGTGCCGGCGATGCTGTCCGCGGTGAGTACCACCGGGACAGGCTACTCAGTCGCGGGCGTAGGTGTCGTCGCGGTCCTGGTCGGGGTCGGACTCGATGGTCGGCGGCACCTCGACGATGCGTCGCGGCGTGAGCCACAGCAGCGCGACCGAACTGACGAGCATGATCCCGCCCAGGACGAGGCAGGCGTACTCGAACGGCACGTAGAACGCCTCTTGACTGCCGTCGGCGATCTTCTCCGCGAGCGATGCGGCCTGACCGGACAACCGGTCCACGACGACCGTCGCCTCGGCGAGGGATCGCTCGATCAGCGTCCCGGCCTGGTCGGCCTGGGCGACCATGGCCTGGCCGCCGGCGGTGTCGCCGGCGGCGATGCGCTGCTCACCGGCGGCGGTCAGTTGATCGCGGGCCAGTTGTGCGGTCTCGCCGATGCGCGACTGGTATCCCGCGGCGACGATGCTGCCCGCGATCGCGATACCGATCGCCGCGCCGATCTCCCGGGCGGTGTCGTTCACGGCCGAGCCGACGCCCTGGTTGTCGAGCGGGGTGTTGGACATGATGGCCGTCGTGGCGGGCGCCGACGCCAGACCGATCCCGACCGCTATCAATGCGACCACGCCGGCGAGCGTCCAATACGTCTCGTACCGGAACGATCCGAGGAGGATCAGCCCGACGCCGGACAGCAGGGCGCCGGCGGCGATGACGAACTTGAGCGAATCCAGTCGTACGGCAAGCCAGTTCGCGATGAGCGTGGTGAGGCCGACGCCGGCCACGAACGGCATCAGCGCGACCGCCGACTGCAGCGGGGTGTAATCGAAGACCAGCTGCAGCAACTGCAGCAGCAGGTAGAACATGCCGAACGAGGCGAGGAACTGGACCGCGACCGACAGCGCCCCGGACCCGAAGGCGCGGTTGCCGAGCAACCGGACGTCGAACAGCGGCGACGTCGAACGCAGTTCCACGGCGACGAACCCGCCCGCGAGCAGGACGCCGCCCACGATGCAGATCAGGACAACGGGATCCGCCCAGCCCCGATGAGGTGCCTCGAGCAGACCGAGGACGACGCCGGTGATGGCCAGGACCGAACAGACGGTCCCCGGGATGTCGAAGCGACCGGGGTCGCTGTCCTTGGAGGTGCCGATCGTCAGGCACAGCGCGGCCGCGACGGCTGACGCCGCGGCGAAGGTGATGAAGATCGAGTGCCAGGAGAAGAACTCCAGGAGAAGCCCGGTGACCAGGAAGCCGGCGATGGCGCCGCCGCCGGCGATCGCCGACCAGATGCTGATCCCGACCGCGCGTTGACCTTCCGGCATCCCGGACGTGATGAGGGACAACGTGGTGGGCATGATCAGCGCCGCAGCGGCGCCGGCGAAGCACCGGGCCAGGATCAGCTGGGTCGGGCCGTCCACCCAGATCGCCACCAGCGAGGCGATGCCGAAGAGGAGAAGGCCGGCGATCAGTACCTCACGGCGCCCCAGCCGATCGCCGATCGCGCCCGCCGGGAGCAGGAGCGCCGCGAGCGCCAGGGTGTAACCGTCGACGATCCAGGTCATCTGACCGGCGTCGGCGCCGGTGTCGATCGCGATGTCGGGCAGGGCCGTGTTGAGGGCGGCCATGGCGGCCACGACCATGCTGACCGACAGGCAGGCGACGAGGACAAGCCAGGCGGACCGGGCGTCGAGGCGGATGGCGGACGGTAATCTCATTCGGCGTCCTGCGCTTTCGGGGTCGGCATGCGGAACCGGTTCGGTCGGCACGTTCGCCGCCACCGCGGTGTTGCGGTTTCGTTATCGCGACACGCTATGTGGGCGCCGACGCTACTCGAGTAACTTGTGACACATTTATCACTGCAGTATCGATACCGGGCGAACGCGAGACCGCGCCGGTCCCCGTTGGCCCCGGACAACCGAAAGTGGTGACAGGTCATGGCCTCACCCCGAATCGCACGAACCCCCGCCGCTGCTACTCCCGCTGCCGCGACCGCGGCCGCATCGCCCGACGTCGCCCCGAACGGGACCGAGATCTCGCCCGCCCGCGTCCATGTGTGGCGTGTGCTGTCGATGCTCGCCGCACTCATCGGCGTCGTCGTGGCACTCGTGGCCATCGCGTCGTCAGCGGTCTGACCCGACCCTCTGGGGAGGTCGGTGCGACCGCCGACGACGCGCGCGCCGACTGCTAGGCGGCGTGCCGCTCGATGGCGGCACCCAGACGCGGCAGTGCCGCGATCACGTACTTCTTCCCCTTGCCGCGCAGCGAGTTGTACGCCTTCGCGAGTGCGGGCTTGGCGGTCTCGGCCTGCTGGTCGGTCACCGACAGCAGGGCCTCGGCCGCGGCATCTCCGTTGGCCGAGAGGTGATCGCCGAAGGCGACACCGGCAGGCTTGGAGTCCCAGAACGGCGCCAGCGCCTTCAGGAAGTCCTCGGCCATCTGATCGGTGGCGCTGCGCACAACACCGGGCTTCACCTTCTGCACCGCGGAGTAGGCGGTCTTCACAGCGGCGCCGCTCAGACCCGACTGGTCGGCCACCTCGGCGTCGATGACACCGACGAGGTCGGTCACCAGTGCACTGCGGTTGTCGGCGAGTAGGGGCGTCAGCGAATCGCTCATGGGCGTCTCCTCGGGGATATGCGACGTGGAACCTGCGGGCCGCCTCGCGGTCCGCGTGTGTAGCGTACTGGCCCCACCAGACAGCGGCTCGGGGCTGCTGCGCCCGAGCCGCCGCGGCGTCGGTACTACTGGCGACGTTCGCAGACCACATTGCCGAGGGCCTTCGCGCCGTCGCGTTCGACGACGGTCGCGGTGGCCAGCAACCGGGAGCCGTCCTCCCAGACCTCGACCGCGAGGGTCTCGCCCGGGAGCACCACGCCCGCGAACGACGCCGAGTAGTCGGCGACCGCGGTCACGTCGCCGTCGAGGACCGCGTCGACGATCACGCGGCAGACCGTGCCGTACGTGCACAGGCCGTGCAGGATGGGCCGGGGAAAGCCCGCGCGGGAGGCGAATTCGGGGTCGGAGTGCAGCGGGTTGCGGTCTCCGCACAAGCGGTAGAGCAATGCCTGCTGGGGGAGCGTCGCAACGGTGAGGCGATGATCCGGCGCACGGTCGGGATAGTCGACCTTGGCCGACGAACCGCGTTCGCCGCCGAAGCCGC
Organism: Gordonia sp. SMJS1; assembly: GCF_029866425.1. Classification (NCBI taxonomy): domain Bacteria; kingdom Bacillati; phylum Actinomycetota; class Actinomycetes; order Mycobacteriales; family Gordoniaceae; genus Gordonia; species Gordonia sp. SMJS1. The sequence continues at coordinate 860,758 of NZ_CP123381.1, forward strand.
CCTCGCCCTTCGCGAAGATCGACGAGCGGGACGTCCAGAGGGTCTGCCCGCCGTCGTCGGTGGTCACCGACTCCTGCACGATCACTGCGGCCGACCCCTTGTCCTGGATCTCGGCGATCCGGGTGCGGGTGGTCGCCTTGCCGGCGGCCGGCAGCGGCCGGTAGGCGGTCACCTGCTGGCTGCCGTGGACGACCTTGGCGAGGTCGATGTCGATGCCGGGGAACGAGACCTTCGGGGGTTCGGTGGTGTGGAACCCGGCGGCCACGGTGGCGAAGGTGGGCAGCACCTTCGGCGTCGCGTCGTGGATGTACTCGAGCCCGGTGGTGTCCATCGGGTCCGCTGCGGCACCCACCGCAAGGTTGTAGAGGGCGGCGTCGGACGCCGACCATTCGAAGCTCACCTCGGGCAGTTCGGTACCGAGGGCGACGGAGAGGTCGATGGGCATCGGGTCAGGCTCCTGTCGATGTCGGGGTGGCGGCCTTGGCGGCGATGTCGGTGGCGGCCAGGTATCCGAAGACCATGGCCGGACCGATCGTCGCGCCCGGGCCGGCGTACGTGTGCCCCATGACCGGCGCGCTGGTGTTGCCCGCCGCGTAGAGACCCTCGATGACGGAGCCGTCGGCCCGCAGTGCCCGACCCGAGGCGTCGGCGTTGATCCCGCCCTTGGTGCCGAGATCGCCCGGGACCATCTTGACCGCGTAGAACGGACCCTTGCTGACCTCGCCGAGGCTCGGGTTGGGCTTGTTGGTGATGTCGCCGTAGTAGTGGTCGTAACCGCTTGTGCCACGGCCGAAGTCTTCGTCGACACCCTTGCGGGCAAAGCCGTTGAACCGCTCGGTGGTCGCGGTGAGCGCGTCGGCCGGGACGCCGATCTTGTCGGCGAGTTCGCTGATGCTGTCGGCCTTCACGACGACGCCCGACTCGAACCACTTCTTGGGCAACGGCTGTCGCGCGTTGATCCCGGCGAAGAGGTAGCGGTTTCGGCACCGCTGGTCGAAGATGAGCCACGACGGCACGTTCTCGCCGGGGCCCTCGCCCTGGCCGAACTCGCCGCCGTACATCTGGTGTACCGCTTCGACATACGGCAGCGACTCGTTCATGTAGCGCTGCCCGCGCGTGTTCACCATGAAGGTGCCCGGTACCGCCCGCTCCGACAGCGCGAACCACGGACCGCGCGGCAGCGGGATCGTCGGACCCCACCAGGCGTCGTCCATGAGCGACACCGCGGCGCCGATCTTGAGGCCGGCGTTGATGCCGTCGCCGGTGTTGCTGGGGGCGCCGGTGGTCCACTCGGAGCCGATCGGGTCGCGCTGATACTTCTTGCGCATCTCGTCGTTGTGTTCGAATCCGCCGCAGGCGAGGATCACGCCGTGGCGGGCCCGGATCTCGACGCGCTTGCCGTCGGATTCGGCGATCACGCCGACGACGCGACCGTCTTCGGTGATGAGGTCGGCCAGGCCGGTGTTCAACCGGATCGGGACGCCTGCCTCGCGGACACCGAGGAGGAGCTCGGCCGCGAGGGCGGCACCCATGGCGATCAGCTTCTTGCCGCGGCTGCGTGCCCAGAAGAACCGGCTGCCGACCTTCGCCATTCGCAGCGGGCCGCGCCAGTGCCGCAGGCCGGTGTTGAGCCAGCGGTAGTCCGACTGCAGCACGACCATGTTCAGCGGCGCCTTGGTGTACTGCGGGTGCAGCGTCTTCAGGTCGTCACCGAGGCGGCGCGCGTCGAACGGGCGCGGCTCGATCGACCGTCCGGCGAGCCGGCCGCCGGGCGCCTCCGGGTAGTAGTCGGAGTAGTTCTTGACCCACTCGAGGTCGAGGGGGGCGTGCGCCATCAGGAAGTCCAGCGCCTCGGGTCCGCGGTCGATGTAGGCGTCGATGCGGTCGGCGGGCGCGTGTTCGCCGATGATCGCGTGGACGTACTCGCGGGCCTTGTCCGGGGTGTCGGTCACGCCGTCGCGGCGGAGGACCGAGTTGTTCGGGATCCAGACCCCGCCCCCCGAGCGCGACGTCGAGCCGCCCCAGTACGGCGATTTCTCGATCAGGACCGTCGACAAGCCCTTCTGAGCTGCGGTGATCGCCGCGCTCAGGCCCGCAGCTCCGGCCCCGACGACGACGACGTCGAAGGTCTCGGGTCCAGGGGTCTCGGGTTGGGTACTGGTCTGTTCTGGTTCGGTCGAGCCGGCCATGGGGTCCCCTTCGTGCGCGCAGCTGGAACGTGTTCTACCTGAATTAGAACACGTTTCAGAAATGGGGCGCCAGGGGTAGGGGCCGCAGGTGCAGATCTGTCCATGTGGCGCAGGGACGAGTTGCTGGTCGGGGCGGCGCGGATCCCACTGCTTGTAGGTTTCCCTCTTGCGAGAGAGGTCGATTGAACACACCTCAAAGTGGCCCGGGGCGTGGTCTCGCCTACGTACGACCACACAATTGGCGGAGGAGAAGAAGTCGTGTTTACGCCAGCGTGACTCGTCTGCGGTTCCGGGCACCACCACGAGGAAGTTCAACGAGACCAGCACCTCGGATCTGATTCAGAACCTCTTTGGTCGACTCAGTAACCGGCACGTCAAACTGGTGTCCAGGCGGACCGCCGAAGCCAGAGTAGTCGCCTCCCATCACTCGGAGGAGGCCAACAATGGCCGTCCCATCGAGACCATCGGCCGTGGTCGCTATCTGCCACATCAAGTGTTCTGGGTCGGTTACGTGAGGAGCGATCAACTCGAGCTGCGAGAGCGGTAACGGCACCTTGTTGGTATATGCGAAGGACGCGGCCTCGCGGAGCGTCTGCACATCGCTTGAGTCTGGGTATGCTGACAGCTCTCCTACTACTTGAGCCTTGATCTTCCTGGGGACGTGCGGGTCCCTCAGCAGGGTTGCTACGTGGCCGCCAACAAGCTCAGGTGAGATGAAATCTGGCGCCGCTGCAGAGGTCGCGAACGCCCTAGATACTGCGTTCCATCCTGCAGATACGAAGTGCTTGAAGCTCTCCGCCGTGTCGGGTACGAGCTCGGATTCAAGTAAGTCAGCCAGCAGGTCATCGCCGGATGGTTCGAGTTCGCTGACCTCAACGGCCCCAGTGGAGAGCTGGAGCGCGAGATTGACGCGGTCACGCGACCCAAGAACGGAGGACGCGTTGAGAATGCTCACCATCAATTCTCTGACGGTAGTCGGTTCCGCGTCTTCCACTGCAGCTATCTCAACTTGGACCCCAGACTCAACCATGAGCAGGTTGGATAAACTCTCGTCCACACCGTGGACAGTTGCATAGGCATGAAGATTGACTGCACTGGGTACTACGCGGCGTGTCGTAACGAATACTGGCCACACCTCCTGCGGAACTTGAGTGATGTCGCTCAAACTTGCTGCGGGAGCACTCCGCTCGAGCAACCCCTTGATTTGATCGCTGGACCAGGACTCGCACTCTTCGGAGACGACTTCAATCAGTACAGACGGTGTCTGTACTGCGTAGATAGTTGAGCTGTCTTGACCAACAGTGTCCAAGTATGCGCCGAAGTCGTTCTTGCACCGTTCCCAAGTGGGCGCATGATTGCGAACTTGTTCCAAGGCGATTGGCTCCTCGTCAGGGAGACCAATGGCTATACGTAGGTTGTCTGCTGTGAGTTCGTACGCACCGCGCTCAGCAAATAGTGGGCGCATTGAAGCGGACAATGGGCGCAGCGAAGGGGCGAGAAGTCCCGCTCTACTAACAAGTTCGAAAATAGTCCGAGCCGTGTCCGCTTTCTGCTCTATGGTCAGCGCCTCAAACTTCGTGTGTCGTTCGACTATTAGCGCGCGAGTCTGTTCGCTGAGGTCGTAGGAATGGTCAGCCCTTGCGCTTAACAGAGCCGCATCTAGCAAAGAAGTCCTGGTTCCCTCATCGAGGACATATTCATCTAAAGCCAGGCGATCGAACAACTCCCGCCAGGGTAGGTCAGATAAAAGTTTGACCAGCTCTGACTTACAGGTCGCTTCTTCTCGTAGAAAAGCTTTCAAGAAATCTTGCGCATCCGGGCCAAAATCGGAAACTAGAAAGCGCACCACTTCCTGCGCCTTGCTGGTCGATTCCCGTAGCATGTAGTCCACGATTTGAATGTTAAGACAGCTGCGGGAGCGGGTAAAATCCGCGGGCGCTTGCTCAATTACGTTTTCAATTGCGCTACGCGCTGAAAATTGAAAATCCGGTTTCATTTTGTTTGGCCATACACTGTTGCGGAAAAAGTTCGCGACGTCAACACCAATAAACGCACCATAAAAAGCAGCCGAGTATTCCGCGTAGTATCGATTAACAAAACCGCCACGCACCAGGTCACGGGCAAGCTCCGACTCAAGAACTTCGTTGACAGCCGCATTGAAGGTTCTCCCGCCCAGAGTGAAACGGTTCTCTGTCGCGAGGGATGCGTAGTCTGCACCACGAATCGCAGCAATTTCACTATTGAGTTCAGCCACCTTAGCCGACGTCTCCTCGCTATCGGGACCTTGCCAGAGGCGGACGTCCAGTGCCTCTGAAAATAGCTGGTTCAGATCTTCCTGTCCAAATGTTGGATTGTCCGCATGGCCAGACTTGTGACGTAACGTGACGCTGAGTTGGCGGTTCTTGGCCACTTTGGACCAGAATGATGCTTGATGGATTACGTCTGCGTTTAGGGTTTCATTGCCGACTGCCAAGGAAGCGATTGAACTACCTGTATCTTGGTATAGCAGGAGGAGTCGTTTACCGAGTAGCGCAGCTATCTGCGCTTGATCTCGACGGAGGCGTTCACCGCTCAGTAGTTCCTGCTTTTCTTCTTGAAGTTGCTTAACGGCATGTGCAACCAGTAAATCTCGCTCGTTATCAAGCGAGTCCAAAGCACTCTCGCGATGTGCTAATCGCTCAAAATCCGCCAAGTGAAAGTTCTTGTACACCACAAGGCTAAACAGAGTGTCTTGGGTCAAACCTGGAGCTGGCGAGTCAATCCACAGAAGACGCTGGGCGAACACCACGAATTCGTTACAAATGTTTTTCATTAGGCGCATGTCGGTGGTATGCCGCGCGACGAGGTCAAGCAATCCACGAGAAATCTGCGAATCTCTAGGGAGTTGTCTGGCATCGATTTCTATCTGCAACAGATCTCGCGCGTTATTGTGCGATAGGAATGGAACTACTGGGACTACCACTTCGAAAAATTTGGTTCTATTGGCGCGCTCTACTGCTTCTTTTGCTGTATCGACTTTAGTCGCGACGGGTGAGTCTGCGAGCGAGTTTTGTCCATTCGTTGATGGGTTCTCGGCTACAGGCGGTTTGGCGTCGCCTAGATCTTCACCGAGCTTCTCGAAAAGGCTATCTTTTATTGCATAGATAAACTGGAGTGGGTGCATACGGTCTGCCCAGTGGGCGGACGCATTGATCAGGGTATTAAGTTCACGCAACGAGTCAAATATACGAGGATCATCAAAACGATCCAAGTCCTCAAACAGCACAAGGTCCGGCCTGGTAGCCTCGAAGAATGCCATGATTTCATCTAGATATTCATCGAAGAAAGAGTCTGTGCGCTCTTCGAACGAGATCGAGGTACCGCCCGTCGAGAACTGGGAGACTAGACGGTTACCGACAATCCAGCGGCCCGCCCACGCGGTAAGAGTAACCAAGATGAAAAAGGCGAGAAATGACAGAACAGAGCTATCGGGACCCAGTGCATTTTGAACTGGTCGAACTCCAAACAGCCAAAGCAGGCCAACGAGTACAGCACTAGCGCAAACAGCTTCTGCGAGAGTGTTCTTCCAAGTCAGAGTCCGCCGGCGTGCGAAACGAGACCGACGAATCTGACCGGGCTGTGCGCGGTAAACTAGTTGTTTTACTAGTTCCTTCTGAATCCGGTTCGTGAGGTCGTCGTCGTCATCTGGGCCGAGGGTGTTGATGCTCACGCGCAACGTCTTCTTGTTCGCCTTATGCTGCTGCTCGACGAAGCGATCGAGGATACTTGACTTCCCGGAACCGTACCGGCCCGTCAGTGCGATGTTTCTATTTCTCGGATCTACAATCGCGGACTCGAGATGGCGCACGTAGGTCGCGTGCTGTGTTTCGAGATACTCAGGGGCTAGCGATCTCAACTCGATCGAGGAGCCAGGCGGTGAATCCGCGGAGACTCCTGCTTCTTCCGCGGAATGTTGCGTGCGGTGTCGGTTCAACATCGTCTAAGTATGGACGGAGCGACTGACAACCGGAGTCATTGGGAATTTGCTCAGCGGGTGTGCTCTGGTGGGCGCACGTCGCTGGCTGTCACGAGGCCAGAAACCAGTCGATCCGTGCAACTCGTGGAATGCCCGTTTGACTACCCCATAACAGTCCCGACAGGGTTCTTAACTGACAGGTGAAGGGCTCGGCCGGCTCGGCGCCCGAAAGGAAGTTGGGGCTCAGCTGCCGGCGGGTCCTGCAGAAGGGGCGACGTCATCAGTCGACGCGCCGGTGATGATGTGCCAGGGGTCGAGGCCGTCGTCGAGGATGCGCGCCGCCAACTCCTCCGACCATTCGTGCTCGGTCCCGTACCGGTCGCGCCACGTCCACAACGCGGTGGTGAAGCGCCCCAGCGCGTGCTCGGCGGTGAACCCGATGGCGCCGTGGATCTGATGGGCGGCGGCCGCGACCTCGTGCGCGGACCGCGACGTGACGATCTTCGCGGCGGCGATCGCGTCGCGGGCCGTAACGATGTCTTCCGACGCCGCGTCGGTCGCCGCTCGGGCGGCGGTCTCCATCATCGTGCTCTGCGCGGCCATGTGCGCGAGCCTCTGTTGGATGGCCTGGAACTTCGTCAACGGCCGGCCGAACTGGACCCGCTCGGCGGCATACCGGACCGTGCGTTCGCGGACTGCCCGCGCTGCGGCTGCCAAGGCGACCGCGTAGACGAGCGCCCCACGCGTGCGGAGATCGTCGACCGTGACCGGCGACGGGGCGGAGAACGTGACCTCGGCGTCGTCGAAGACGATGTCGCTGCAGTCCGACCCCATCAGGTCAGTGCCGGGCTCGATGCGTGCCCCCGGTCCGCGGCCGTCGACCACCGCGATCACCGCATCGTCGGTGGTCGAGGCCAGGATCACGATGACGTCGGCCGAAGCGGCGTACGGGACTCCGATCGCGATGCCGCTGAGTCGAATTCGCTCTCCGTCACCTCGGACGGCCGCCTCGTCGACGACCGCGACGGTCGCACTCAGCCCGTCGAGCGAGTGATCGACGCGTCCCGCGACCCACGCCGCCAGCAATGCGTGTTCGACATACGGGGTGACCGCGCCGGCCTCGGTGAGCGTGTCGAGGACGGCGAGAGCGTCGGCGAGGTCGGCGCCCTGACCGCCGGCCGCCTCCGGGACGTCGAGAGCGGTGAACCCGGCGTCGACGAGTGCCTTCCACAATGTGGGGTCGGGTTCGGTGGCCGGGGTCCGCAGGTCGACGGGAAACCGTGCGACCATGGCGGCCGTCGCGGCGGCGAGTTCTGCTGCCAGATCGGTCATCGCATCCCCAGTCCGCGCGCGACGATGCCGCGCAAGATCTCATTGGTACCCCCACGCAGAGTGAAAGCCGGTGTTTGCAGGACGGATTGAGTCAGCACGCGCTCGAAGGCGGTGCCGCCGGTCCGACGTGGCCTCATGCCCGAGACATCTCGGATCGCGGACACCAGATCGCCTTCGAAGGTCGAACCCAGGTCCTTGACCATCGCCGCGAGCACGTCGGGTTTGCCGCCGGCCGCCAGGTCACGCGCCACCTGCAACGACATCTGACGCAATCCCCAGGCCTGTGCAGTCAGTTCGCCCAGGATTTTTCGCTGGTGCGGCGTCGCACCGTGCTGGCGGAGCACGTCGGTCCAGGCACGCAGCAGCGGCAGTGTACTGAGATAGCGTTCGGGTCCCGAACGCTCGAAGGCCAACTCGCTCATCACCTGTCGCCAACCTTCGCCGCGCACACCGAGCAGGGCCGAGGAGTCGACGACGGCATCGTGGAAGATCACCTCGTTGAAGTGCGCCTCGCCGTCGATGCTCGCGAGTGGACGGATCTCGATGTCCGGGTGGGGGAGGTCGACGACCAACTGCGAGAGTCCCTGCTGTCGGTCGTCGGGTGTGCCATCGGTGCGGGCGAGCAGCACCATTGCGTGCGCTATGTGCGCGCCGGTCGTCCAGACCTTGGTGCCGCTGATCGTCCACGAGTCCCCGTTGTCGGTGGCTCGGGTGCGGACCGCCGCCAGGTCGGAGCCGGCATCGGGCTCACTCATCCCGATCGCGAAGAACATCGTGCCCGCTGAGATCTGCGGAATGTAGCGCTGCTTCTGTACCTGCGTCCCGTTGGCGAGGACGCCGGGGGCCATCTGGCGGTCGGCGATCCAGTGTGCGGCGACCGGTGCACCGTGCGCCAGGAGTTCTTCGGTGACCACGAAACGCTCGACGGCCGTGCGCCCCTGGCCGCCGTATTCGACGGGCATGGTCATCCCCAGCCAGCCATGCTCGCCGAGGCGTCGGCTGAAGGCGGGGTCGAAACCCGTCATCCAGCTGTCGACGTCGGGACGGAAAGCACCCTCGTCGAGTTCGGTCCGAAGGAACTCACGCACCTCGGACCGCAGGGCGCGCAGGACGTCGTCGGAAACGTCCACGGCTTCCTGGCTCATGACCGGCCGGGACCGCGGGACGACCAGTTCTGCCCCTTGCGTGCCATCGACCACATCTGGGTTCCGCGTTCGATCTCGATCGCCGAGTCCCACGTCACCGCGGGCGGTCCGAGCTCGAGTCGGACGCTCGCCATCACGCGGCGTGTCAGCTCGGGGTCGCGTGCGGCGGGCCCGGTGAGGCCGTCGACCATCGGGGGGATCTCCGACACCGGCGCCGCTGCGTATGCCAGGCCGCGCTCGACGGCCTCCGCGCCGGACAGCGACTGTCCGCATACCGCGAGGGCGATGGTGTTCGCCCGGCCCACAGCGCGGTTCAGCAGGGTGAGGTGCCCACCCCCGGGGTGGATGCCGCGAGCGAGGAATCCGCTGTCGAGAACGGAGTCTGGTGTGGTGATGAGCAGATCGACGGCGAGTGCGAGGTTGAGGCCCGCCCCGACGGCCCCGCCGATGACCACTCCCACCGTCGGCACCGGCAGCGAGCCGACCCGCACGAACGCGCGGTACACCGCGGACAGCTGTGCCACCGACTCGGGCGCCGCGGGGTCGGCCGAGGCGCCGGCGAGGATCCGCGTGTCCGCTCCGCTGCAGAAGTACGAACCGGCCGCATCGACGACGACCGCGCCGATGTTGCCGTCCGCAGTGACCCGGTCGCAGAACTCCTCGATCGCCGCGGCCATCTCGAGGGTGATGGCGTTCTTGCGTCGTGGGTTGTTGAGCGTCAGCCTTCCCACGCCGTCGTCGAAGGAGGTCAGGACGGCCTCGCCGGTGTCGTCGGTGTCCGGCGAGACGGGATTCGGGGACTCGGAACTCATGACGAGAACCGTAGTCGCCCGGTGCTCACGTCATCACCGATCTCGGCCACGCCTCCAAATGCACGACGATCGGACCGAGGACTGCCCGGAGACTGCAACGTGTTCTAAACTAGAACACGTTCACATGCGGAAGGTGAGGGCACGATGACGGTTGAGCAGGGGATTCGCGGGCAGATCGCAGCCGATCTGGCGCGGGCGGAGGCGACGGCGACCGCCATCGACCGCCCCACCGACGCCCACCCCGAACTCGACGTGGTCGACGCGTACGAGATCCAGTTGATCAACATCCGTAAGCGGCTCGACGCCGGCGCGAAGGTCGCGGGACACAAGGTCGGCCTGGCCTCCGAGGCCATGCAGAAGATGATGGGCGTCGACGAACCGGATTACGGTCATCTGCTCGACGACATGCAGTACTTCGAGCACACTCCGATCGATGCCAAGAAACTCTGCTTCCCGCGCGTCGAGGTCGAGGTCGGTTTCATCCTGGGCGAGGACCTGCCGGGCGAGGGCTGCACCAATGAGGACGTGATCGACGCGGTCGCGTGGGTGGTGCCCTCGATCGAGCTGATCGACTCGCGGATCAAGGACTGGAAGATCACCCTGTGCGACACGATCGCCGACAACGCGTCGTCGTGTGGCTGGATTCTCGGACAGCAACGCGTACCGATCTCCGAGATCGACACCGGCGACATCGAGGCGACGCTGACGCGCAACGGCGAGATCGTGGCGAAGGGCAACTCGTCTGCGGTACTGGGTCATCCGCTGAATGCCGTGAGTTGGCTCGCGCGCAAGGTCGAGGGCTTCGGCGTGCGCCTGCGCAAGGGCGACGTGATCCTGCCGGGCACCGCGACGCGGGCCATCGACATCGCATCGGGTGACCATTTCGTGGCCGACTTCGCCGGTCTGGGCAGCGTCACCCTCGACTTCACCTGACACGAAGTGTCCCTCGATTTCACCGAGTCCTGAACAACTTTCACACCGAGCAAGAGGAGGAACCCGTGGCAGCCAAGCTGACCGCAGCGATCATCGGGTCGGGCAACATCGGCACCGACCTGATGTACAAGCTGGAGCGCTCCGAGGTGATCGAGCCGCGCTGGATGGTCGGCATCGATGCCGCCTCCGAGGGCATGAAGCGCGCGGCCGATCATGGCCTCATCACGATGAGTGGTGGTGCCGACGAGCTGCTGGCGTCGGCGGAACGTCCGGATCTGATCTTCGAGGCGACCTCGGCCTATGTGCACCGCGAGTACGCACCGAAGTACGAGGAGGCGGGCATCATCGCCGTCGACCTCACCCCGGCCGCGGTTGGCCCCGCGGTAGTGCCGCCGGCCAATCTCCGCGAGCATCTCGACGCGCCGAACACCAACATGATCACGTGCGGCGGGCAGGCGACCATCCCGATGGTGCATGCCGTGAGTTCGATTGTGCCGGTGCCATATGCCGAGATCGTCGCGTCGGTGGCCTCGGTGTCGGCCGGGCCGGGCACCCGCGCGAACATCGACGAGTTCACCGCGACGACCTCGGCGGGTGTCGAGACGATCGGCGGCGCGCAGCGCGGCAAGGCGATCATCATCCTGAATCCGGCGGATCCGCCGATGATCATGCGCGACACCATCTTCTGTGCCATCCCCGAGGATGCGGACACCGATGCGATCGCCGAGTCGATCCACCGGCGGGAGAAGGAGATCCAGGCCTATGTGCCGGGATACCGGTTGCTGCAGGATCCCCAGTTCGACCCGCCGAGCGTCCTCAACGGCGGACACGCCCGGGTGTCGATCTTCGTCGAGGTCGAGGGTGCGGGGGACTTCCTCCCGCCGTACGCCGGGAATCTGGACATCATGACCGCTGCCGCCACGAAGGTCGGCGAAGAGATCGCAAAAACGAAGTTGGGAGTCCCGGCATGAGCACCAATGTGGTTCTGACACCGCGCGACCCGAAGCTGATGGCGAACGCGCGCAAGTACTCCGACACCCTCGACATCCGCATCACGGACTCGTCGCTCCGGGACGGCAGCCACCACAAACGTCACCAGTTCACCGAAGAGGAGGTGCGTGCCATCGTCGGCGCACTCGACGAGGCCGGGGTGCCGGTCATCGAGGTGACCCACGGTGACGGTCTGGGCGGTTCGTCGTTCAACTACGGTTTCTCCAAAACCCCTGAGCAGCAGCTGATCAAAGCCGCCGCCGAAACAGCGAAGCGAGCGAAGATCGCCTTCCTGATGCTGCCGGGGCTGGGCACCAAGGACGACATCCGCGCGGCGCAGGACAACGGCGGTCAGATCTGCCGCATCGCGACGCACTGCACCGAGGCCGATGTCTCGATCCAGCACTTCGGACTCGCGCGCGATCTCGGCCTGGAGACCGTCGGGTTCCTGATGATGAGCCACAGCCAGCCTCCGGAGGTCATCGCCAAACAGGCCCGCATCATGGCCGATGCGGGGTGTCAGTGTGTGTACGTCGTCGACTCCGCCGGTGCGCTGGTCCTCGAGGACGTGACCGTTCGGGTGCAGGCCCTGGTGGCCGAACTCGGCGACGACGCGCAGGTCGGTTTCCACGGGCACGAGAACCTCGACATCGCGGTCGCCAATTCGGTCAACGCGATCCGCGCGGGCGCACAGCAGATCGACGGCTCGATCCGGCGTTTTGGGGCAGGGGCCGGCAACACGCCCACCGAGGCCTTCGTGGGTGTGTGTGACAAGCTCGGCATCACCACGGGCGTCGATTTCATGAAGATCGCCGACGCCGCACAGGATGTCGTCCGTCCGGCCATGCCGTCGGAGTGCCTGGTCGACCGCTCCGCGATGATGATGGGTTACGCCGGGTGCTACAGCTCGTTCCTCAAGCACGCCGAGGGTCATGCCGAACGATACGGCGTCTCGGCGGCGGAGATCCTCCTCGAGGCGGGTAGCCGCAAACTGGTCGGCGGCCAGGAGGACCAGCTCATCGACATCGCGCTCGAGCTCAAGAAGAAGCAGGACGCGAACGCGGGGGTCTGAGCAGAAATCCGGCTGGGGTCGTCGCCGGTTGCCGCTCAGCTCCGGCCGATGTGCGCGAGGAAGTCGCGCGCGGCGCCGGCGGTCGGTTGTGGGCCCGAGAGCCACACGGCGCGGAGCGGCCGGGCGAGATCGAGGTCGGTTATCGGGACGTGGGTGAGCCGGTGGCCGAGGTCGTCGGCGACCGAGAGGTCACTGAGTACCGCCGGGCCGGCGCCGGCGATCACCGCTGCCCGCACCGACGCCGTCGTGGACAGTTCCAGGACGGGTGGCGCGGCCTCTCGTCCGGGGCCGAGGGTCCTGGTCAGGGCGCGCTCGAGAAACTCTCGGGTGCCCGAGCCCTCCTCACGCGTCACCAATGGAGTGCGGGCGAGATCGGCGGCCGTGACCGGCCGCCGCAGCCGCGTCCACGGATGACCCGGCGGTACGACGAGGATCAGCTCGTCGCGCGCGACGGTCCGGCTGCGCAGACCGGTCTGGATGCGGGACCCTTCCACGAAACCCAGTTCGACGTCCCCCGCACGGACCAGGTCGTACACGTGATCGGAGTTGGTCGCGGTGAACGACACCTTGGGAGCGGGCTGATGCTGAGCGGCGAACGAGACGAGCCAGCGGGGGAGGAGGTGCTCGGCGACGGTCAGGCTGGCGGCCAGACGTAGCTGGTCACGTCGTTCGAGGCGTAGTGCGGCCAGCCCGGCGTCGAATTCGCCGGCCAACGTCAGCAGGCGGTCGGCCCATTCGGCGACGAGTCGCCCGGACTGGGTGGGCACCGATCCGCGCGGTGTGCGTGTCAGCAGGGCGACGCCGAGCTGCGTCTCCATGGCGCGGATGCGCGCTGACACCGCCTGCTGGGTGACGCCGAGTTGGGTCGCGGCGGCGTTGAGGCTGCCCGTCCCGACCACTGCCTGCAGGGTCTCCAGCGACGCGAGGTCGGGCATCCGCGGACTCAGCACCATCGCTCGAGGGTACAAGCATCGGTGGTACCCCGGGTACAAACGGCGGTTGTATCCTGCCAAGGATTCGGGTCCTACCGGCGTCGTGGGTTTCGCGGGAACGTGATGAACATGACCACGACCACTGCCTCCGCCGGACTCGCAGCACCGGACCTCGGGACCGCGACAGCCCGCGGGGTGGGGCGGCGTCGCGCCTCCTACGTGCCGCCCAACTGGTTCGCCGCGGTGATGGGCACGGGGATCATCGCGATCGCCGCGCACAGCCTGCCCTGGCAGCCCACGGGTCTGGCGGAGGTGGCAACCGTTTTCTGGCTGTTGGCCTGCGCGGTGTTCGGCCTCGTGCTGGTCGCCACGGTCCGGCACTGGGTCCGCGACCCGGAGGTCGCCCGCGGTCATCACGCCCACCGCGTCGTCGCCCACTTCTACGGGGCGGTGCCGATGGCGATCATGACGGTCGGGACCAGCACGATGGTCGTCGGAGCGACGGTGATCGGCCGGGATCTGGCGTTGGGGATCGACCTCGTGTGCTGGGTCGTCGGCACGATCGGCGGGGTCGTCACCGCCGTGGTCATCCCGTACCAGCATCTCATCGTCGGGCGCGACGGTTGGTGAGGCGTTCGGCGGCTGGTTGATGCCGGTCGTCCCCCCGATGGTCTCGGCGTCGGCGGCCGCGGTGCTCACCCCGCAGTTGTCCGCTGGTTGGGCGTCGCATGTGGTGATGGGGATCGGTTGCGCGATGTTCGTGCTGGCCGCACTCGCCTCGCTCCCCATTCTGTGGGTGCTGGCGTCGCGGCTGCGCACCGGCGACGTCGGCGCCGCGCACATGGTCCCCACCTGGTGGATCGTCCTCGGACCTCTCGGCCAATCGGTCACCGCGGCGTGCCTGCTGGCCCACGTCGCACCCCATGTCGTCGACGCGCCCATGGCTGAGACCTTGCATTCGTTCGCGGTCGGTTATGGCCTCGCCGTCTGGGTGGCAGCGACCCTCTGGATCGGTGTGGCTGCTCGGCTCACCGCGCGGACCCTGAGGTCGGGGATGCCGTTCGCAATGACCTGGTGGGCGTTCACCTTCCCCCTCGGCACCTACGTCACGGGTTCGAGTGCGCTGGCCCTCACCGTCGGCGGGACGGCCTTCGAGGTCGTGGCCGTCGCCGGGTTCGCAGTCCTCGTGGTGGCATGGAGCGTGGTGGCGGTTCGCACGGTCCGCGGGGTGGTGTCGGGAGAACTTCGCCGCGCTCCTCTGGTCCCCGTGAAGTAGAGGTCCGCTGAATTCAGCGTCTTGGTGCACCCGCACGGGACGTCTTAGCTGCTGTGACTGGTGGGGTTTCTGTTCACCACAGTCCACCACGGTCCACCGCTGGGGCACGAGCAACAATGATTGCTTTGCAACAGGATTCGATGACGATGAGGGCTGTGGAGAAATCTCGTCGTCGAACGTGATTGCGAGTAGCTTGGTGTCATGCCCTCGATCACCGAGCTCCGTGACACCCTCATCTCCCTGCCGTCACCACCCGACGACGGTAGTGGCCGCGCCCTGCACGAGCGGCTCGACGAGTTGCGTGTGCTACGCAACGTGCTGGATCACCAGATCGCCGTGCATGTAGCGCTTTTCGACGCATCTGGCGCGTCAGTGCGTGCGGGGTCGACCACACGGAACGCACTGATCGAGATGGGCATTCCGCCCGCGGCCGCGCACCGCTATGTGCGCATCGCCGGCGGAGTGGAGTCGGTGCCGAAGGTCGGAGACTGTGCCGCCGAGGGCTATCTGTCTGCCGAATGTGTCGACGCGGTGATCCGCGGGTTAGCGCTCATCGACAAACGTTCTGCCACAGCGCTGTCCGACGACGAGCGCTGCGGATATGAGAGCGAATTGCTTGCGCAGGCATTCTCCGGCGCCACCCCGACCGAGATCGACGGCCACGCCCGCGGGATCACCCAGCGGGTCGCCGACACCGACCCCAGCATCGTGGAGGCGGCCGATGACGCGTCGCTGAACACCGTGCACACCCACATCACCGAGGAGGGTCGGGTCGCGATCACCGCAGATGTGACCGCGGTGATCGGGGAGAAGTTCGTGTCCATGATCGACGAACGGTCCTGTCCGCGTCCCGAACCCGACGGCGCCGCCGACCGTCGAGGCGCGGCCGAGCGCCGAGCAGATGCACTGGAACTGTTGTTGGATCAAGCTGCAATCGGCGCGGCGATGACCACCGCCGGCGCACCCCGCACCCAACTCCTGGTCACCATCCCTGCCGACGGCGCTGACCCGGCACGCCTGCCGTGGGTCGGGGCGGTGTCGGGGTCGACGGCGCGCCGGTTGTCGTGTGATGGCGGGGTGGCCGAGATCGTCCTCGACGACGAAGGGGTGCCGTTGCGGATGGGCACCACGAAGCGGTTGTTTCCGCATCACCTGCGGCAGGCGATCATCGTCCGCGATCGGTGTTGTGTGAAATGCGCTGCGCCAGAAGCGCATACGCAAGTTCACCACTTGGTCCACTGGGCCGACGGCGGCCCCACCGATCTGGACAACGGGTGCCTGCTTTGTCAACGCTGTCACACCCAGGTCCATCACCACGGCTGGCAGGTGGTGATGGGTCCTGACCGGCATCCGTGGCTGATCCCACCGGCCGACATCGACCCGAAACGCCTACCCCGACCCGCCTACAACCGGCGCACCATGCGACTCGACGACGCCCTCGTCTAGGCGCCCCGCCCACAGACCCTCGGGCGTCGACCTCGGCGCCACACGGCCTTTGACAACTCCATAGTGTGAAAGACCCGCCCGCCGGGATCTCGTAGCGAGAATCGGTTTGTCCGGTGGCGCGCCTTCGCGCTACGAAATTCCGGTGGGCGCGGGTTGCGAAGTGTGCGCGGGCCCCGTCTGCACCGGTGCCTCATGCATCCGGTCCACGTCCTCCAGGCTGAGTCCGGTGGTCTCGACTCGGAAGGTCCACGTGACGAACGCGCCCAGCATCGACGTTCCGGCCAGGAGGAGCACGATGATCGCCGTTCCCCAGGCGTCGAGGAGGATGGGGAACAGGAAGGCGGTGAGAACTGCGCCGACCTTGGCGACCGAGGCGGCGACGCCCGCGCCGGTCCCGCGCAGCGAGGTGGGGAAGACCTCGCCGGCGAGGAGGTAGGTCATGGAGTTCGGACCCACGTTGGTCATGAGGTTGAACAGCATGAAGCCGACGAAGACGAGGATGATCTGCAGGGTGCCGTCGAGCAGGGTGGATGCGGCGGCTATCACCAATCCGACCGCACAGCCGAGGAAACCGAAGACCTGCAACCGGATTCGGCCGAACCTGTTGACCAGGTAGATCGCCAGCACGATGCCGATGAGCAGGAAGGCATCGATGAGGACCGCGCCTTCGGTGCCGTGCAGGTCGTCGGCGACGACGCCGCTGACGGTCGAGTCGTTCGCAGCGGCGGTCCCGATCGTCGCGGCGATGATCGTCGGGGTGAAGATGCCGATCCCGTAGGTCCCGAGGTCCTGGAGGAACCACGGGATCGAGGCCAGGATCGTCGATCGTCGCCAGGGTCGGCGGAAGAGTGCCGTGACATCGGTGGTCGAGGTGGCGCCGGACCCGGATCCGTCGTGGCGCGTGAGGGTGACGGTGGTCGGGTACTGCGGTCGGCGAGCCAGTAGGCGTTTCAGTTCGTACTCCGCCTCGTCGACCCGGCCCGTCCCGAGGAGCCAGTGCGGGCTCTGCACAACGAAGAGCCGGCCGACGATCACCAGTACGGACGGTACGACCGCCACACCGAACATCCAGCGCCAGTCCGACAACTCGTCGCGATTGCCGAGGATGATCACTCCGACCAGGGTTCCGGCGAGTGCGCCGACGGCTTGGAAACCGAACGCTGCCAGCACTCCTCGACCCCGGATGCTGGTCGGCATGGTCTCGGAGATCATGGTGTGGGCGGTCGGGTAATCGCAACCCAACGCCAGTCCCATGCCGATGAGGCAGACCACCAGCATCGGAAAGCCGGTGCTGACCGTGACGCCGACCAGGAAGGCGGTGAACAGGATCATCTCGGCCAAGAACATCTGGCGGCGACCCCACCGGTCGGACAGTCCGCCGAGGGCCGACGCGCCGACCATGATGCCGAGCAGCGGCGCGGCTGTCACGACGCCGGACTGGGCTGAGCTGAGCCCGAATTCGTCGATGATCAACGGCAGGGCCACGCCCACCATGAAGACGATCATGCCCTCGAGGAACTTGCCTGCGGAGGCCAAAAGCCAGATCCGCTTCTGCATGGCGGTCATCGCGCCTGCGGTGGCGGGTGTGCCGTCTCGCCAGGTGGGGACCTCGTCGAGGTAGCTCTGCACGGAGGCGGGAGGGACGGCCGAATCGTGTGCCGACATGCGAATCCTGTTCTACGCCGACGAGTTCCACGCGATATGACGGTGAATCGTGTCTGTGGAAGTCGGACGCTACAGGGTGCCGTCGGCCATCGCGTTGCGGCGGGATGAACGTTTGACGCCGCCGATGACCTGCGCGGTAGGACTCGGTGCGCACCGAGCCCTACCGCGGCTGCGCGTCACATGCCGGCGGGCGGATGTCCCAGACAGATCAGGGCGCCCATCGGATCCTTGATCGCGGCCAGCGTCCCGTATGGGGTGTCCTCGCCGGCCATGAGGATCTCCGCGCCCAGCGACTTGGCCTGCTTCACCGTGGCCGCGACATCGTCGACGGTGATGTAGACCTGCCAGAACGACGGCACCCGGCCGGGAAGAGCTTGACCGAGTCCATGATCCCCGCGTGTGACGTCTCGCCGTAGAAGATCTGGCCGTAGCTGTCGGGCCCGACGGCGTCCGGGTCGCCACCGGTGCCGATCTCCTCGATGCGCGCGCCGAGCACGGTCCGGTAGAACTCGACGGACTTGGGGTAGTCCATGCTCTGACACTCGAACCAGTAGGGCGTGCCGTGCTCGCCGAACTCGGTGTACCCCTTGTGATTCTTCGGTTGCCAGAACCCGATCGCCGCCCCCGCGGTGTCGAAGGCCATCAACATCGTGCCCTCCTCGCCGATGGCCATCGGCGGCACCATGATCGAGCCCCCGGCCGACTCGACGGCCTTCACCGTGGCGTCGGCATCCTCGGTGTGGAGGTACACCGTCCAGATGTCGGGCGGCCCGGCGCCTTCCATCACCGGGCTCAGCCCGGCCACCCGCTTGCCGTTCTTGTGAAAGTTCCGATAACCGCCCATCTCCTCGTCGGGGGCCTCGGCCTCCCAGCCGAAGATCGCGCCGTAGAACTCCTCGGCCCTTGCGGTGTCACTGCTCATCAGGTCGAACCAGATCGGTGCCCCGGAGGGGGCTGCATACTCGGCCATTGCTGGGTCCTCTTTCTTGCTCCGCGTGAACTGGTGGACGACTGCCCGTCGGAACTTCTGACTGGCAGGGTCGCGCAAACTCATCGGTCGCGGACGGCGTTGCGGATAGTCCGACTCATATCCACCGACGTCGGCTCATGGCACCCTGATCGGATGACCAAGCATGCAGGGACGGTCGAACGACTCCGCGGCCTCGCGTGGCGACGATGCTGGGGGGTGGTCTGCTGCTGGTGCTCCTGGCACAGGTGCAGTGGGGCAGTACCGATGAGGGCGTGAAGCCGTCGATCACCGGGCTGGGACGCGTCACAATCCTGGGCGCCAGCGACGACGATGTCGCGTTCTTCTTCGAGGACAACACCGGCCGCCCGGGCCTGAGCGTGGTGGTGCTCGGTGCCGTGATCGCGGTGGTCGCCGCCCTCGGCTGGTGGCGCCCACGTCTGCGCCCGTCCGCCATCGGCCTCATCGGGCTGGCGTCGGTCATCGTGCTCGTCGTCGGCATCCGCACGCTGAGCGACCCCGCCGCGCATCTGTTCTCCGACCGCGTGTCCGAGGCGCTCGACGCCGACCTCCCCGACATGCAGGCGGGTTACGGACTGATCGGGACCGTCGTGGTCGCGATCCTGCTCCTGGTCGTCGTCGGATTCTGGGTGCTGAGCACCGTGTGGCCGCGTGCGGGTGCCGCCGACCGAGTCGAGATCAACCGAACCGACGAATCGTCTTGATGTAGCCCATGTCCTTCAACTTCGTGAAGCCGATCCGGGACGCCGTTGGGGCCGTAGGCGTTGAACACCCGACCGGCGCCCGCGTAGATGCCGACGTGCCCGGCGTCGCGACCGAAGATGATGATGTCGCCCGGTGCCAGGGCGCGAAACGGTATCGCGTGTCCGACCTTCGCCTGCTGCTGGCTGGTCCGGGGGAGCTGGACGCCGGTCGTGTAGAACGCCCACCGCACCAGCCCGGAGCAGTCCCACGAATGCGGGCCGACGCCGGCCCACTTGTACGGCTTGCCGATCTGGGTGATCGCCGCCCCGAGCGCGTTGAGGCCGACGGTGGTCGGGATCGGCAGATAGATCGGGACCGACCCGGAGGAATCCGACGATCCCGCGGCCGCGGCGTGACCGGTGTCGAGGAGTGGGGAGCCGGCAAGGGGAACGCCGACCGACAACGCGGCAGTGAGTGCGATGGTGCAGGTCACGCGCCTGGCGCGCGTCATCGAAACGGACATGACGACAGCTTGGCCGAGGCGGGACGGCGTGTCGTCGATCGTTCCCCAGGAGTGACGAACGTGTGACCGGTGTGATGCCTGAGCCTTGTGTTATCTAATGGTGCTGCAGTTCCGGTTAACCGATCACCAGTAGCCGTCGGGATCGGTGGCGGGCGACTCGGCCGGGATGATGCCCTCGGTGACCCCGTGGTCGATGCTCGCCGACAGCCGGGCGCACGTCGGCATCATCGCTCCGGGCAGCAGCGGGCCGTTCCCGTCGTCGCCGCCGGCGCGCATCTGCTCGAGGCCGAGGCAGCGGTCCCGGGCGTCGGCGTTCCACTGCACGCTGGTGTGGAACGAACTGGTCTTCTTCACCAGCACACAGGCGTGGCATGCCCGGCACTCGATCTCGCGCATCCCACCCTGCAGGTAGTGCTCGCGGTCGCGGCGGGTGGCCTCGTGAACCCGGGCGAGCCGGTCCGGATCGTTCTGGAAGTCGGGCGCCTTCGCCCAACGGTCGGAACCCCCGGGAGCCCCTGCCATCCGAACCCCTGCCGCCCGGGTCACGTCAGACCTCGGCCTTCTCCGTGGTCTCCGACGCCGTGGATTCCGCAGCCTTCTCGGCCTCCTGGCGGCGCAGGTTCTCCTGGATCTCCTCGTTCCAGCTCTCGAGGGCCTTGGAGGTGTCGATTTCGTACTCGAACCGGCCGGTCATCTCGTCGGTGACGTCGGCCTTGTCGACGTAGAACTGGTCGTACCAGCGGCGGAGCTGGTAGACCGGGCCGTCCTCCTCGACGAGGAGTGGATTGTCGATGCGGGTCTTGTTCTTCCAGATCTCGACGTCCTGAAGGAAGCCCACCTCGACGCCGGCGCTGATCTTGGTGGCCATCTTCGACGCCTGTTCGGCGGTCAGGCCGTCCGGGACCTTGGCCATCACGCCGTACATCAGAACGAAGGAGTTCTCGTCGATCGGGTAGTGGCAGTTGGTGAGGATGGTCTCGACCGCGTAGCCGCCGTAGTACTGGATCATCGGGTTCAGCATGTACGACGGGCCGTAATACGCCGCGATCGATTCGAGGCGGCTGTCGCCGTAATTGGTGCCGAGGGTGACGTCGGGCCGGCCGTGCGAATTCATGTACTGCGCGGCGATCTCACCCTCGAAGACGTTCTTGAAGTAATCCGGAAGAGCGAAATGCACGTAGTAGAAGTGCGCCATGTCGACGACGTTGTCGATGATCTCGCGACAGTTGGACCCCTCGATCACGATGCGGTTCCAGGTCCAGGGCGTCCACTCGTCGGACCCGAATTCCTCGAGTTCGGGGATGATGCACTCCTCCGGGGGCGGATTGCCCTCGGGATCGTTGTAGACGAAGATCTGGCCGTTGCGGACCATCGACGGCCACGAGCGCGTCTTGGCGAGCTTCGGGTTGCGTTTGGCGTAGGGCACGCCGGCGCACCGTCCGTTGCCCTTCCACAGCCAGCCGTGGAACGGGCACGCCACGTTGTCACCGGACAGCTTGCCCTGGGAGAGGTCGCCGCCCATGTGCCGGCAGAACGCGTCGAGCACGTTCACCTCGCCCTTGGTGTCGACCCAGACCACCAGCTTGGTGCCGAAGATCGTGACGGAGTGGGGCTTGCCGTCGTCGAACTCCTCGTGCAGGCCGAGGCAGTGCCAGCCGCGCGCGAACCGGGTGGGCGGTGCACCCGTGTCGATCTCCCGGATACCCACATCGGCCCCGTCGGAGGCGACGGCTGCGCTCGGCGTGCCGGGGCTGCTCGGGGTCATCGTCTCGGGTCCTGAAGACATGTGCCCTCTCCTGTCTGTGGCTGGTGTCGCGTCGAAGAACTGTACCCAATACTAGAACACGTTTCAGATTTGTCAGCCCGATCGTCGTCCCGAACACCGATCGGGCCTGTACATGGGCATAAAGTCCCAGTCCTCGACAGAAATGAGAACGTGTTCTAATCTCGAACTCGATGGGTACAGCGGCCGGCTCGTCCGGCCGAGGAGAGACGAGTAGGAGCAGGCGAGATGCCAGCACAACGGAGCGAAGCCGCCGAGCAGGTCCTGGAGAAGATCAACGTCCTGCTCCCGGAACTCGAGCAGCGTGCGCAGTCGACCGAGGATCTGCGTCGAATCCCCGACGAGACCGTCTCGAGCCTCGAGACCGCCGGCTTCTTCCGGCTGTTGCAGCCCGAGCAGTGGGGTGGCTACCAGGTCGACCCGGTCACCTTCTACGAAGCGGTCCGCCGGATCGCGTCGGCCTGCGGGTCCACCGGCTGGGTGTCGGGCATCATCGGCGTCCACAACTGGCACCTCGCCCTCTTCGACCAGCAGGCGCAGGAAGACGTGTGGGGTTCGGACACCAACGTCCGGATCTCGTCGTCGTACGCGCCGATGGGCATGGGTGAGGTCGTCGACGGCGGCTACAAGGT
Source organism: Gordonia sp. SMJS1 (assembly GCF_029866425.1). Lineage (NCBI taxonomy): Bacteria > Bacillati > Actinomycetota > Actinomycetes > Mycobacteriales > Gordoniaceae > Gordonia > Gordonia sp. SMJS1. The sequence goes on from NZ_CP123381.1 coordinate 883,115, forward strand.
CAACGGTTCGTGGGCGTGGTCGTCGGGTTGCGAGACTGCTGACTGGGTCTTTGTCGGGGGTCCGGTCATCAAGAACGGCAAGCCCGTCGACTTCGTCAGCTTCCTGATCCCGCGTGAGGACTACACGATCAAGGACGTGTGGAACGTCGTCGGTCTGCGCGGCACCGGGTCCAACACCATCGAGGTCAAGGACGTGTTCGTGCCCCGGCACCGCATGCTCAGCATGCGCACGATGTCGATGGGGCAGAGCCCGGGCCTGGAGCGCAACACCGCGCCGGTCTACAAGATGCCATGGGGCACCATTCATCCCAGCACCATCGCGACGCCGATCGTCGGCATGGCCTACGGCGCCTACCGCGCCCACGTCGAGCACCAGGGCAAGCGGGTCCGGGCCGCCTACGCGGGCGAGAAGGCCAAGGAGGATCCGTTCGCCAAGGTCCGGATCGCCGAGGCCGCCAGTGACATCGACGCCGCGTGGCGCCAGCTGTCGGGCAACCTGCAGGCCGAGTACGACCTCATCCTCGCCGGCGAGGAGGTCCCGATGGAACTGCGCCTGTCCGCTCGACGCGACCAGGTGCGTGCGACCGGACGTGCGATCGCCGCCATCGATCGGCTCTTCGAGAACTCGGGCGCCCACGCCCTGGAGAACGGGACACCGATCCAGCGCTTCTGGCGCGACGCCCACGCCGGCCGCGTGCACGCCGCGAACGACCCGGAGCGCGCCTACGTCGCATTCGGCAACGGCGAGTTCGGGATTCCCATCGGCGACACGATGGTGTGACCCTTCGTGACGCTCGCAAGCTCGCTCCTCAGGGAGCAGGGAAGTGGCTCGCAAGCTCGCTCCTCAGGGAGCAGGGACAAGACAGGATTGATCGAGATGAGTGACAGTCCGATTCGCTCGTTGGGGTACATGAGGATCGAGGCCACCGACATCGAGGCGTGGCGCACCTACGGCCTCAAGGTCCTCGGCATGATCGAGGGCTTCGGTCTCACCGACGGTGCCCTGTATCTCCGGATGGACGATTTCCCGGCCCGTCTGGTCATCGTGCCGTCCGAGCACGACCGGCTCGCCTGCGCGGGCTGGGAGGTCGCGAACGCCGCTGAGTTGCAGGATGTCCGGGATCGGCTGTCGCGTGCGGGTGTGGTCTTCCGTGAGGGCAAGGACGAGGAGGTCGCCGACCGTCGGGTCGCCGAGATGATCGTCTTCGACGACCCGGCGGACAACACCCTGGAGGTCTTCCACGGTGCCGCGCTGGAGCACCGGCGCGTCGTCAGCCCGTACGGGCACCGCTTCGTCACCGAGGAGCAGGGTCTGGGCCACGTGGTCCTCACCTGCTCCGACGACAAGGCAGCGCTCGAATTCTACCGGGACGTACTCGGATTCAAGCTCCGGGACTCGATGCGCCTGCCGCCGCAGGTGGTCGGCCGCGAAGAGGGCGACGAGGTGCCGTGGTTGCGCTTCCTCGGGTGCAACCCCCGACACCATTCGCTGGCGTTCCTGCCGATCCCGAACAGCACCGGCATCGTCCACCTGATGGTGGAGGTGGAGAACGCCGACGACGTCGGCCTGTGCCTCGACCGCGCGCTGCGCAAGAAGGTGCCGATGTCGGCGACGCTCGGCCGACACGTCAACGACCTCATGCTGTCCTTCTACATGAAGACGCCGGGCGGCTTCGACATCGAATTCGGTTGTGAGGGGCGCACGGTGAAGGACGACGAGTGGATCGCCCGGGAGAGCACGGCAGTGAGTCTGTGGGGGCATGACTTCAGCGTCGGGTTCAAGGGCTGAGATGCCCTTGTCCGAGATGCCCTCCGGCGCCGCGACCCGGCAGTCCACACGTTCGCCCTACGGGTCTGCCGATTTCGACTCCCGTCAGTTCCGAACGGCGATGGGCCAGTTCTGTACCGGGGTCACCGTCATCACGACCCTGGACGACGCGGGCAAGCCGGTCGGGTTCGCGTGCCAGTCGTTCGCCGCGTTGTCGCTCGATCCGCCGCTGGTCCTCTTCTGTCCGATGAAGACCTCCCGGAGCTGGAAGGTCATCGAGAAGACGGGCAAGTTCTGTGTGAACGTCCTGTCGAACCGCCAGCAGGACGTCAGCGCCGCCTTCGGCGCCCCCGGCGACGACAAGTTCGCGAACGTCACCTGGGACCCGTCGCCGGCCGGCCTCCCCGTCATCCGGCACAGCCTGACCTGGGTCGAGTGCGACGTGGAGACCGTCACCGACGGCGGCGACCATCACATCGTCATCGGCCGCGCACTGACTCTCGGAGAAGTGCTGCAGGACAAGCCGTTGCTGTTCTACCGTGGCGGCTACCTGTCGACCGAACACCCGCGGGTCACGCCCGCACAGGCAGAGTTGGAAAACTTCCTCACATGGACGGGCGGGGACACCTGGCTATGACCGTCGACGACGCGACGAGCACCGAGACAGCGACGACCGAGACATCGTCAACCGAAACAACGAGTGGCGCACCGCTGGTCACGCAGCCCCTCCTCGACGCGATCGCGGAGGCCGAGAAGCTGGTCGCATCGGCCGATTTCGCCGAGACCGACCAAGATCTCGCCGAAGGCTACGACTACCTCGCGGGGAGTATCGCCGCCATCGTCCAACTGGTGCGCGCCCGGTCCATCTCCCACCCGAACTTCGTGACGTCCACCGGGCCGTCGACGAAGATGGGCCTGGACAACCCGGACACGCTCTACTATCACGCCGACGTCGAACCCACCGGCACCTACCGGGTACGCGGGCGGCGGGGTACCACAACCGATCTCAGCTTCCAGGTCCTGCGCGGCGACTACACGGCCTCGTCGGTACCGGGCGGCGAGGATGCGTTCGACGACCGGCGGCTGACGATCGCCGACGACGGGTCGTTCGAGCTGACCTTCGGCCCACCCATCCCGGATGCGCCGGACGACTACTTCCCGCTCGGCGAGGGCGCGTCGATGCTCGCGGTGCGCGAGGTCTACTCCGACTGGTCCGAACGCAAGGGGTCGATCACCATCGAACGGGTCGACACCATCGGGACCGCGCCGCCGGAGCCGGACCTGGCCCGGGTGTCCCGCCGGTACGCGACGGCCGGCAAGATGCTGACGGCTCGCATCAACACCTGGTTCAATTTCCCGAAGTGGTTCTACCTCGACGAACCGGTCAACACGTTCACCGAACCGCGGCAGACCCCGGGCGGCCTCAGCACGCAGTTCTCCTCCGTCGGACACTTCCGGTTGGGGCCCGACGAGGCGATGGTGATCACCATTCCGCGGTCCGACGCCCCGTACCAGGGATTCCAGCTCGGCAGCATGTGGTACATCTCGCTGGACTACGTCAACCACCAGACCAGCCTGAACTCCGCTCAGGCGCAGGTGGATCCGGACGGCATGATCCGCATGGTGGTGTCCCACCGCGACCCGGGCGTCGCGAACTGGATCGAGACGACCGGCCGGTCGACGGGCATCCTGCAGTTTCGGTGGCAACGCAGTGATTCGCCGATCGGCCCGGACCTGGGCCCGACCGCACAGGTCGTCGCGCTCGACGAAGTCGCCGGCCATCTGCCGCACCTCGAGCACAACAGGATCGACGCCGACGGCTGGGCGGAGCGGATCACGGCACGTCAGCGCGGGTTCGCCGAGAGGATGCTGGGATGAGCGCACAGGGGGGTCTGCTCGCTGACAGGGTCGTCGTGGTCTCGGGTGTCGGTCCGGGACTCGGGCGGTCGATCTGCCTGCGTGCGGCCGCGGCGGGCGCACGGGTCGTCCTCGCCGCCCGTACGGAATCAAGGCTGAAGGAGGTCGCCGCCGAGATCGACGCCGCCGGCGGGACCAGTCTCGTCGTGCCGGCCGACATCACCGACGACGCCGCCGTCGAGAACCTGGTGGCCACCACCGTCGCCGAGTTCGGCCGGGCCGATGTACTGGTCAACAACGCCTTCGCCCTCCCGTCGATGAAGCCGTTGTCCCGCACCGACTTCGATCAGATCGCGAGCAGCATCGACGTCACCGTGCTGGGCACGTTGCGGGTGATCCGCGCGTTCACCGACGCGCTGGGCGAGTCCGACGGCTCGATCGTGAACATCAACTCCATGGTCATCCGGCACTCCGAACCCCGTTACGGCAGTTACAAGATCGCGAAGTCGGCGCTGCTGGCGATGTCGCAGTCGCTGGCCTCCGAACTCGGCGACAAGGGGATTCGCATCAACTCGGTCGCACCGGGTTACATCTGGGACGACCAGCTGAAGTGGTACTTCGGCGAGGTCGCCAAGAAATACGGGATCTCACCCGACGACGTCTACGAGCAGACGGCGTCGAAGTCCGACCTCAAGCGATTGCCGGAGCCGGACGAGATCGCCGACGCCGTCGTGTTCCTCGCCTCGCCGATGGCGCGCGCCATCACCGGGCACACCCTGGACGTGAATTGCGGTGAATACCATGACTAGTGCGGCACGCACCGACGTCGGCACGATCGAAGACCTGCATTCCTCGGCCACTCGCGCCACCGGCCTCGACGACTTCGGGGACACCGAGTACCTGGAGCCGCTGGGCATCCTGCTCGACTCCTACCGCTCCGAGGCGGGGCTGACCGAGATCGGTAGCAAGATGTTCCGCTTCTTCCTCAAGGGTGCGTTGGTCGCCCGGTTGCTCAGCGAGGCGTCGTGGAAGGCGAACCCGGGGTACGCCGACGTCGAGGTGACGCGGCCGATCTTCGTGACCGGCCTGCCGCGCACGGGAACGACTGCGCTGCACCGACTCCTGGCCGCCGATCCGGCGCACCAGGGCGTCGAGATGTGGCTCGCCGAGTTTCCGCAGCCCCGGCCGCCGCGCGAGACCTGGTCCGACAACCCCGTCTACCAGCAGATCCAGGCCGGGTTCGAGCAACATCACGTCGAGAATCCCGAGTTCATGGGGTTGCACTACATGGACGCCGGCGAGGTCGAGGAGTGCTGGCAGCTGCTCCGCCAGAGCGTCATGTCGATCTCGTACGAATCGCTCGCGCACATCCCGACCTACTCGAGGTGGCTCGCCCAACAGGACTGGACGCCGGCGTATCTCCGACACCGCAAGAACCTGCAGCTGATCGGGCTCAACGATCCCGGCAAGCGGTGGGTGCTCAAGAACCCCAGCCATCTGTTCGCGCTCGACGCGCTCATGGCGGCGTACCCGGATGCCCTGGTGATCCAGACGCACCGGCCGCCCAGCACTCTCATCGCGTCGATGTGCAGCTTGGCCGAACACGCCACCCCGGGATGGTCGACGACGTTCACCGGCGAGCAGGTGGGCCAGGACCAGCTCGAGCTGTGGTCGCGCGGACTCCGTGAGTTCTCCACCGCACGGAAGCGGTACGACCCGGCCCAGTTCCTCGACATCGACTTCACCGATCTGCGCAACGACCCGATGGGCACCGTCGAGCGGGTGTACGCGGCGCTGGACACCCCGATGTCGGAGGACGCGCGTGCGGCGGTGACCGCGCTCGACGAGGAGAGCCGGTCGGGTGCGCGCAAACCGAAGCACCGGTACCAGCTCGCCGATTACGGACTCGACGAGGCAACGGTCGAGGCGGCCTTCGCCGTCTGACCCACAGGCCGCCCGTCGGTCGTTCTACAGTGCTTCGCATGGCAGAACCGGAGAACCGACAGTCGGCAGAGGGACTGAGCCGGCTCATCGCATTCGCCGACGCGGTGGTCGCGATCGCGCTGACCCTGCTGGTGCTCCCGCTCGTCGACATCGCGAACGACCTGCGCGAGGATTCGTCGGTCGCGGACGTGGTGTCCGACAACTCGATCGAACTGGTCAGCTTCATCATCAGTTTCGGCGTCATCTGGATTTTGTGGCGCCAGCACCATCAGACGATGGAGTACTTCCGCGCCTACGACCGCACGCTGATCAACCTCCACTTCATCTGGTTGCTCACGATCGTGGCGCTGCCCTTCGCGACGGCCCTCATCGACGGCGCCCACATCGAACAGGCCAACATCCTCTACATCGGTGTGCTGGCCGTCTCGGTCGGCTCGCTCATCGGGATCGCCGAATGGGGCCGTCGGCACCGGGAACTGCTCGCCGACGACGACGCCACCGACCGATGGGTTGCCTCGTCGAGCGGAGTCGCCACGTTCATCATCCTCGCGGTCGCACTGGGCGTCGCGATCGTGTTCCCGCGCAGCGGAAATCTGCCGCTGTTCCTACTGCTGCTGACCGATCCGGTCGAGCGGCTGCTCGCCCGGTGGCGGCCGCGGCGGCACTGAGGTCGGGTCAGCGCAGTGCGCGGGCCGCTTCGGTCACCGCGGTGTGCGGGGCACCGAACATCTGCGACGTGGCCTGTGCGCGTTTGAAATAGAGCTGGATGTCGTGCTCCCAGGTGATGCCGATGCCGCCGTGCAGCTGGATGGCCTCGCCCGCGACACGACGATAGGCATCGGAGCAGTACACGTGGGCGGCCAGCGCCAGATCGGCGGCATCCGGGTCGTCGGCGGCGAGGGCGGCCACGGCGGCGCGGGAGATCGACCGCGCCGTCTCGACCAGCACGTACATGTCGGCCATCCGATGCTTGAGGGCCTGGAACGAGCCGATGGTGCGCCCGAACTGCTTGCGGGACTTGGTGTAATCGACCGTGAGGTCGAGCGCTCGCTGCGCGCCCCCGACCTGCTCGGCGGACAGCAGGGCCCAGGCGAGCGCACGGAGCCGGGACGCGAGATCGTCCGGCGCGGGGATCGCCGCGGACGCCACCTCGTCGAAGCGCACCGAGGACAGCGCCCGGGTCGGGTCGAGGACGGGCATCGGCGACACCGAGACGCCGTCCGCATCGGCGGCCACCTCGTGCAGGGTCAGGTGTGTCCCGGGGCCGGCCGCGAGCACGAGGAGCACGTCGGCCGACTCGCCGTCGACGACGAAGTGGGCTGTCCCGGTGAGGAGTCCGGCGTCGGCACGCACACCGGGGGTCTGCCAGCCGCGTTCACCGGCCCAGCACACCGCCGCGGTCCGCTCGCCGGCGGCCAGGGCGGGCAGAAGTCGCGACGACGCGTCGTCGTCACCCGCGAGCAGGATCGTGCCGGTGGCGAGTGCGGAGCCGAGCGCGGGGACGGGACTCAGTGCGGCGCCCAGTTCTTCGAGCACCGCGGCCGACTCCATCCATGACGCCCCGGCACCGCCGAATCGCTCGGGGACAGCAAGCGCGGCGACCCCGATCTCGGTGCACAGCGTCTGCCACAGGGTCGAGTCGATGCGCCCGGGAGCGCACATGGCCGCGCGGACCGTGGTCGAATCGCCCCGGCGACGCAGGAGATCCCGCACCGCCTCGACGAGTGCCTCCCGTTCCTCCGCGCCGATGGCCGGGCTTTCGATGCCGGTACTGACGGTCACAGCGTCTCCAGGATCCGTTGGCGGTGCACGGCGGGGGAGCCCCAGGCGTTGAGCAGCGCCCGGGTCTTGGTGATGTACAGCGAGATGTCGTGCTCGGCGGTGTACCCGATCGCCCCCATCACCTGCAGCGAGCGGCGGGCCGACAGGTCGCCGGCCTCGGCGGCCGCGACCTTCGCCGCCGAGATGTCGCGCGAGACGTCGGTGCCCTCCGGCACCTGGCCGTCGACGCCGAGGGCGGCCGCGTGAACGAGGGGGCGGGCCATCTCGATGGCGATCGCCACGTCGGCGAGATGATGTTTGACGGCCTGGAACGACCCGATCGGTCGGCCGAACTGCTTGCGCGACTGCGCGTATTCCGAGGCGATGGACAGCATCGCCTGACCCAGGCCGAGCAGCTGAGCAGCCGTGGCCAGTGCGCCCGCGTCCGCGGCGTCGGACGCATCGACCCCGGTGGCCAGGACGTCGCCGGCGGTGACCCGCGACAACGTCCGGGTGCTGTCGACCGAGGGCTCGGTGCTCTGCACGGTGGCCCGCGAGAGCACTCCGTCCTCGACGAGGTAGACATCGGCGGAGGCGGTGTCGGCGGCCAACGGCTGGAGCGGTCCGATCGCGCAGGTCGCCAGCCGCCCCTCGGCGAGGTCGCTGAGCGGGCCCGACACGTCGGCGTCGTGCAGCAGGATCGGCAGCACGGCGACGCTCTCGACGATCGGGCCCGGGGCACAGTGGCGTCCGAGTTGCTCGACGGCGACGACCATCTCGACGGCCCCGGCGCTGCTGCCGCCGTGTGACTCGTCGATCAGGAGTCCGCTGATGCCCGCGTCGGCCAGCTGTGAGTAGACCTTGGCGACAGCCGCGCGGTCACCGGCCGCCCAGGCGCGCGTGGCGGTCGGCATGTCGGCCTTGCCCAGCATGGCGTCCACCGTCGAGGCGAGGTCGGTGTGGATGTCGGAGAGTCGGAAGTCCATGATGATCACCGATCTCCACGGGGAAGGCCGAGCAGGCGCTCGGCGATGACATTGCGCTGGATCTCGTTGGTACCCGCGTAGATCGGCCCGGACAACGAGAAGAGGTAGCCATCGGTCCACCGGTCGTCGAGCTCGGCGGCCGGGCCCTGCAGGTCGAGGGCGGTCTCGTGAGCGGCGATGTCCCACTGCGACCAGAACACCTTGTTGATCGACGACTCCATGCCGAGCGAACCACCGGCCGCAAGACGACTAACCGTCTGATACGTGGACAGCTCGTAGGCTCGCGACCCGATCCACGCATCCGCCACGCGCGCATCGGTGTTCGCCGTCGACGGGACGTCGTCCCGGTTCGACCGCCACAGTTCGACGAGGCGGTCGGTGGTGGCCAGGAACCGGCCGGGTGCGCGCAGCGACAGCCCGCGTTCGTTGGCGGCGGTGCTCATCGCGACCCGCCACCCGTTGTCCACCTCGCCGATGACACCCGACTCGCCCGGATTCGACGGATCGTCGGGGACGAAGACGTTCTCCAAGAACAGCTCTGCGAACCCGGCCTCGCCGTCGAGCTGTGCGATCGGCCGGACGGTCACGCCCTCGCTGCGCAGGTCGAACATGAAGTAGGTGAGACCCTTGTGGCGCTGTGCCTGTTTGTCGGTGCGGAACAGGCCGAAGGCGCGGTCGGCGAAACTCGACCGCGAACTCCAGGTCTTCTGACCGTTGAGCAGCCAGCCGCCGTCGGTGCGAACGGCGGTCGACCGCAGCGAGGCGAGGTCGCTGCCGGCCTCGGGTTCGCTCCACGCCTGACCCCAGATGTCGTCGGCGTTGGCCATCCGCGGCAGGATGCGTTCCAGCTGAGCAGGACTCGCGTGCTCGAACAGGGTGGGTGCGAGCAGGAAGATGCCGTTCTGGCTCACGCGTCCGGGAGCACCCGAACGGTAGTACTCCTCCTCGAAGATGACCCAGTGCAGCAGCGGGGCATCGCGGCCGCCGTATTCCTCCGGCCAGCTGACGACCGACATCCGGTCGGCGGCCATCGTTCGCTCCCACTCGCGGTGCGCCTCGAATCCCTCGGCGGTGTCCATCGACGGAAGCGGTTCGCGCGGAACATGATCGGCCAGCCAGGTGCGGACCTCGGCGCGGAAGTCGTCGGCGGCGTCGTCGAACAGCAGGTCCATGTCAGCTCACCGATCCCGAGTGCCGGTCGACGCCGACGCCTTCATCGACTTCGCGTCCATCCCGCCGAGCGAGTCGCCACCCGCCTCGGAGTTGGCCGCGTGCGCGAAGTGGTGCCAGCCGAACACCGAGTCCATCGAGTTGCGCAGGCCCATCTGGTCTTCGCAGATGTTGACGGCCTTCTTGCTCAGGAAGAGCCCCTGCATCGGCATGGCGACCGCCTTCTCGGCGATCTCGTTCACCTTGGTCTCGAGGGCGTCCCGGGGAACGACGTGGTTGACCATGCCCCAGTCGGCCGCCTGCGTCGCCGTGAAACGTTCACCGGTGAAGAGGATCTCCTTCGCCCGGCGCGGGCCGAGCGCGAAGGCGTGGGCGAAGTACTCGACGCCGGGGATGCCCATGCGGGCGACCGGGTCCGAGAAGAACGCGTCGTCGGAGGCGACGATGAAGTCGCAGATCCAGGCGAGCATGAGACCGCCGGCGATGCACGCGCCATGGACCTGGGCGATGAGGGGTTTGGGGATGTCGCGCCAGCGGCGGCACATCCCCATGTACACCTCCATCTCGCGGGCGAGACGCTGGTCGGCACCGGTCTTGTCGGTGTGGTCCCAGTGCAGGACGGCCGCGTTCTCGTAGTAGGTGTCGAAGTCGCGTTCGGGGGTGCCGATGTCGTGTCCGGCCGAGAAGTGCTTGCCGTTCGCCTGCAGCACGATCACCTTCACCGAGGCGTCGTCGACGGCCTTGCGGAACGCGGCGTCGAGCGAATAGGTCATCACCGAGTTCTGCGCGTTGCGGTACTCCGGGCGGTTCAGCGTCACATAGGCCACCGCGCCGTCGGGGCCGCCGGTCTCGTAGGCGACCGGTGAGGTATCCGGGCCCAGATCGTCGGGTCCGAGCGGAGGTGGGATGACGGCGTCACTCATGCCCCCGAGACTAACCTAGCAAGTGCTTGGTTGGTAGTCGGTGTGGGTGATCGCCGGGGTCAGAAGTGCGGTGTGGGGCGATAGGTGAGCTCCTGGATCCGGCCGTCGAGGAGGCGGCTGTCGTCGGCATCATCTCGGCGAACTCGCGAAACATGTTGGCGACGATCACCATTCGATGTTTCCTCTGCTGTTTAGCCCTAAAGAACACCATAACCCCTGCTCCCTGAGGTGTGAGGAGCGCAAGCGACGAGCCACGAAGGGCGGGCGAGCATCGAACATGGCCCTTCGTGGCTCGCTTCACTCGCACCTCAGGGAGCATGAACAGAACGCTCTCGAGCGTTGTCTGCCGGTCACATGTCGGGGCAGCGCAAGTTCCGTCGAAGTGGCGCCGTTGTGTCGGGCCGGCAGCGTTGCAGGTCTTGCGTGGACTACGAAAGAACACTCTTAAGCGTCCACATCTCTGCTCCCTGAGGTGCGAGCGAAGCGAGCCACGAAGGGCTCCGCAACCTGTCTCACCAGGCCCTTCGTGGCTCGTCGCTATCGCTCCTCACACCTCAGGGAGCAATGGGGTCGCTTCTTTCGGATTAGGGGGCGGTTGGGTCTCCCCTTGTTCCTCGCACCTCAGCGGTCTGTCGGGGGGCGGTGGCGGGAGCCCCGCTCAGGGGATGACGATGCTCCCGCTGCAGCTCGTGGACGGCACGCTCCAGAGCGCGTTCCGGTTGACCGCGCTGAAGGTCACGTTCACCCGGCCCTTGCCGATCTGGTTGACGGGGATCACGAAGTAGTGGACGCCCTGGTACGGCGGGTTCACGCGGACGTTGCTGACCTTCGAGCCGCGCTTGCCGGTGGCCAGGTTGTGCCAGTCCAGGCGGGCCGAGGACTGGTAGCCGCCGGGAAAGTAGCTGGTGAAGTCGGCAGCGATGTAGGCGTTGCCGGCATACGTGCTCACGATCGTGCGTCGCGCCAGGAACGGGACGTCGACGACGTTCGGGCTCAGGCCCACGCAGGTCGACAGCGGATACTCGCGGGACACCGCGTTCGCGTCGCCGGTGGCCGCGACGCCGAGCCCGGCAGCCGAGGTCAGAGCGATGGCGGCGGCGGCCAACCGGGTGATCGTCTTGGTGCTGGGCATATCTCGACTCCCTTGCTGGTGGCGACGGTGACGTGTCGTGATCACCGGTCAGTTTTCCGCAGGAGGTCCGTTTCGTGGGTATTTCCGGGCGCAGTGTTCATTCGTTCGGTCGACCCGCCCCTCAGCTGAGATGACTCGAGATCTCGTCGGCGGCGGCACGCGTGGCCTCGCCGAGTCGGCGCACTTCGTCGACGTCGAGGGTGGTGTTCGGGCAGACGACGATCGCCGCGACCACCCGACGGGCGGAGTCGAAGACGGGGGCACCGATGGTGACCACGGGTACCCCCGTGCCGTCGGCCGCGCAGGCGTCGATCTCCTCGGGCAAGTAATCGATGACGGACAGCTCGGTGAGCAGGTCGCCGACCCGCGCGCGCAGGGTGTCCGACATGGTGTCGAGGGAGCTGAGGGCCTCGATCATCGCCACGTGGTCGTCGGTCATCCGCTCGATCGAGTAGCCGCGTTCGGCGACGACGTCGAGCACCATGCCCAGCCGGGTGCGGGTGGACTCGGCGGCCTGGCCGATCCAGTTCGACCGGGCGTCGTCCGGGTCGAAGGCGATGAACTCCCGACAGATCGGCGGGCGGAGCCGGATGCGGCTGCCGTTGCGCAACCAGGGATGCTGCGCGGTTTCCGGTGCCAGGTGGGGCGGAAAGGCGTGCGACGCCAGGGTCACCGCGTCGGCCGAGGTCCGTCGGGCGACGAAACAGGGGACGTCGAACCGTTCGCACAGGTCGCGCGCCGCCGACGCCGCCCACCGTACGAGGTGGTCCGCGCCGTCGGCGTTCCGGACGAGGCCGACGAAGGCCGGTCCGACGCCGAAGGTGCCGGCCGACGGGTCCCGGATCAGCCATCCGCAGTCGACGAGTTCGGAGACTACGGCGTGCGCGGTGGCGCGCGACATCGAGGTCTGACGCACGATCTCGGCCAGCGTCAGCGCCGGTTGTTCGGCGTCGGCGAGGAGTTCGACGATGCGGACGACCCGGGCGGTCGGTGGCGACGCCGCACGTGCCGGTTGACGTGCGTCGGAGAAGTCACCTACGGTTTGTGTCACATTGTCAACACATAGTGTCGAATATTCGACATGTCAAGGGGGTTGCTCCGGTGGCCATCACCATCGACGCCGACGACGGACGTCGTCCCGACGACACCGAGGACCGGCGTCGTCGTCATCACGGTTATGAGCTCTCGCATCTCGCGGCGCTCGAGGCCGAATCGGTGCACATCTTCCGCGAGGTCGCCGCGACCTTCGAGCGTCCGGTGCTGCTGTTCTCCGGCGGTAAGGACTCGGTGGTGATGTTCCATCTGGCCCGCAAGGCCTTCTGGCCGGCGCCGATCCCGTTCCCGCTCATGCACGTCGACACCGGGCACAACTTCGACGAAGTGATCGAGTACCGCGATCGCGTGGTCGCCGAGACCGGGGTTCGCCTGCTCGTCAGTTCCGTGCAGGACGACATCGATGCGGGACGGGTCGTCGAACAGACCGGGCCGGGGGCCAGCCGCAACCGGCTGCAGACAGCCGCGCTGTTGCGCGGCATCACCGAGAACCGATTCGACGCGGTCTTCGGCGGCGCCCGGCGCGACGAGGAGAAGGCGCGCGCGAAGGAGCGCGTGTTCAGCTTCCGAGACGAGTTCGGCGCATGGAACCCCCGCGAGCAGCGGCCCGAACTGTGGCGGCTGTACAACGGACGGCACGCCAAGGGCGAGCACATCCGGGTCTTCCCGTTGTCGAACTGGACCGAACTCGACATCTGGCAGTACATCGCGGCGGAGGACATCGATCTACCCGAGATCTACTACGCGCACCAGCGCGAGGTCATCCCGCGCGACGGCATGCTGCTCGCGAAAACCCGCTTCCTGCAGGAGCTCCCGGGTGAGGAGGTGCGGACCGAGACGGTCCGGTTCCGCACCGTCGGTGACGCCACGTGCACCGGTTGCGTGCTGTCGGGCGCCGACGACGTGATGAAGGTGATCGAAGAGATCGAGGTGACGAGGCTGACCGAGCGGGGCGCCACGCGCGCCGACGACCGGATCTCCGAGTCGGGGATGGAAGACCGCAAGAAGGAAGGCTACTTCTGATGGGCGACCTCATCGCCGCCGGCGGCGCGACCGAGTTGCTGCGTCTGGCGACCGCGGGCTCGGTGGACGACGGCAAGTCGACACTCATCGGTCGGCTCCTCTACGACTCGAAGGCGATCTTCACCGATCAGCTCGAGTCGATCGAGCGCACCAGCGCCGAGCGCGGGGACGAGTACGCGAACCTCGCGTTGCTCACGGACGGCTTGCGCGCCGAACGCGAGCAGGGCATCACGATCGACGTCGCCTACCGGTACTTCGCCACGCCCAGAAGGAAATTCATCATCGCCGACACCCCGGGGCACGTGCAGTACACGCGCAACATGGTGACCGGCGCCTCCACCGCCGATCTCGCGATGATCCTCGTCGACGCCCGCAAGGGCGTGCTGGAGCAGACGCGGCGGCACGCCTTCCTGTCGTCGTTGCTCGGCATCCCGCATCTGACGGTCTGCGTGAACAAGATGGACCTCGTCGACTGGTCGCAGGAGCGATTCGACGAGATCTGCGCGGACTTCGTCGATTTCGCGACCAAGCTCAACGTCGTCGACCTGACCTTCATCCCGGTGTCGGCGCTGCGGGGCGACAACGTCGTCGAACAGTCCGTGGCCATGCCGTGGTACGAGGGGCGTCCGCTGCTGAATCACCTCGAGCACGTCTACATCGCCTCCGACCGCAACCTGATCGACACCCGTCTGCCCGTCCAGTACGTGATCCGGCCGCAGCGCAGCGACGGCGCCGACCACCGCGCCTACGCGGGCACCGTTGCCGGCGGTGTACTCGCCAAGGGCGACGAGATCGTCGTCCTGCCCAGCGGTTTCAGCACGACCATCACCGAGATCTGGGCGCCCGGCGGCCAGCCGGTCGACGAGGCCTTCGCGTCGATGGCAGTGTCCGTCGAACTCGCCGACGAGATCGACATCGTGCGCGGCGACATGCTGGCCCGCCCCAACAACCGGCCGTACGTGGGACGCGACCTGGACGCGATGGTGTGCTGGTTCGCCGACGACGCCGAACTGCGACCGGGCAACCGTTATCAGCTGCTCTGCGGAACCCGGTTGACCCGCGCGCAGGTCAACGGGCTCAACTATCGCCTCGACGTCAACTCGCTGCACCGCGACGAGGACGCGGAGGGATTGTCGCTCAACGAGATCGGACGCGTCACCCTGCACACCCAGGAGCCGGTGACCTTCGACTCGTACCGGCGCAACCGCGACACGGGCAGCTTCATCCTGATCGACGAGGCCACGAATCGGACGGTCGCTGCGGGGATGATCACGGCGCCGGTGAGTCACGACAGTCATGTCGTCTGGCAGGCGACGAAGGTCGGGCGTGAGCACCGTGCGCACCGCGGCGCGACGATCTGGCTGACCGGTCTGTCCGGCTCCGGGAAGTCGTCGCTGGCGGTCGAACTCGAGCGGCGCTTCGTCGCCGAGGGGCGTCCGGCGTACCTGATGGACGGGGACAACCTGCGGCACGGCCTGAACTCGGATCTGGGCTTCTCCGACGACGACCGCCGGGAGAACATCCGCCGGACCAGCGAGGTGGCGGCGCTGTTCGCCGATTCGGGTTCGGTGGCGATCGTCTCGCTCATCAGCCCGTTCGCCGAGGAACGGCAGCGGGCCCGGGAGATCCACGCCGAGCGCGGGCTGCCGTTCTACGAGATCTTCGTCGACACCCCGCTCGCCGAATGCGAACGACGCGACCCGAAGGGGCTGTACGACCGCGCGCGGCGGGGGGAGATCAGTCAGTTCACCGGCATCGACTCGCCCTACGAGCGTCCGTCCGACCCGGATCTGCACATCACCCCCGACGACGGCCCGCCTTCCGAGGTCGCCGACCTGGTGCTGCGTAACCTGGGTCTGTGAGCGCAGCCTCATAGCCGTCCGGCGCGAAGCGCCGCGTCCTGCCACCGGTATCCCGACCGAGAGGAAACCCCGTGACCGACGATCGTGCCCTGGCCGGTGAACTGGCCACCGCCGCAGGTGAACTCCTGCTCGACATCCGACGCTCCAGCGGATTGACGGGCAAAGAGCTCGGTCAGGAGGGCGACCGCCGGTCCGACGAGTTCATCCTCGGGCGTCTCGCACAGGAGCGGCCGGACGATGCGGTGCTGTCCGAGGAGTCGGCCGACGACAAGTCGCGGCTGTCGGCGTCGCGCGTGTGGATCATCGACCCGGTCGACGGCACGCGTGAGTACGGCACCTACGAACCCGGCGGCGGCCGCAGCGACTGGGCCGTGCACGTCGCGCTGTGGTCGGCCGACGACGGGCTGATCGCCGGTGCGGTCGCCTTGCCGGCCCTCGGGGTGACCTACCTCGACGACGGTTCCGCCGTCGAGCCCGTGGAAGGCCTGGCCTCCCGGCCCCGGACCGGGTCCCGCGCGTCGTCGTGAGCAGTTCGCGCCCACCGGCCTTCGCCGACGAGGTGGCCGCGGCGATGGCCGGCGAGGTGCTGCCCATGGGGTCCGCCGGTGCCAAGGCGATGGCGGTGGTGCGCGGCGAGGCCGACGCCTATGTCCACGCCGGCGGCCAATACGAGTGGGATTCGGCCGCACCCGTCGCCGTCGCGAAGGCGAAGGGCCTGTGGTGCGGGCGGATCGACGGTTCGCCCCTCGTCTACAACAACGAGGACACCTACCTGCCCGACCTCGTCATCTGCCGGCCCGAGTTCACCGAGGCGATCCTCACGGTCACCACCGAGGGTGCCGGCGGCTGACGTCCGAGCGCCTCAGTGCGTGACCACGACCTTGATCGCGACGATCACGGTCGCCACCAGCGTGACCGCTCCGGAGCTGAACAGCGTTGCCCGACTCGGTCGTTCGTTGTTGAGACGGTCGATGACGAAGACCGTGCCGCCGATGCGCAGAAGGATCACGATCTCCGCGACGAGCTGGGCGGTGCGGGGCTCGATCCAGCCGATCAGACCGAGCAACAGGATCGCGCAAGGTAGGAGCGCCGAGGTCAGGATCGGCACCGAGTCGCGGAGATGGCCGAGTACCTCTGATCGCGTCGGCTCGACCTTGCCGTCCGACACGCGCCGGGCGACGCCCTCGGCGAAGACGTGCGCGATGAAGGTCGACGCGGCGGTGCCCGCGAGGATCGCGATACCGACGAAGTCGTCCTCGACGTGCAACGGGATGAGCACGGCCAGGATCAGGATGTTGCCGTAGATGTAGGCACTGATGCGCGGCGCGGCGTGCTTGCGTTCGAGCGGGCTGTCCCGACTGAACAGCGGCCCGTGCAGTAGGGACCACGGACTGTTGCTCATAGCTGGTGAAACTATCAGCGCGGGAGGAGTTCGGCGACGACAGCGGCGATGGTGTCGTCGGGCCGCGTCAGGCAGACCGTCGCCGCCACGGTGGCCACCTGCTGGACATTGTCGGTCACGTCCAGATCGGTCAGGACCGCCGCCCGCCGGGCGTCGTCGAGTTCGCGGAACTCCGTGCACGTCATGGTCGACGCGGAGCCGGACCCGGTATCGGAACCGGACTCGGAGCCGCGCGACGGTGACGCACTGGCCCGGCTGCTGTCCGCAGATGTGGCGGGGCTGCTCGTCTCGGTGGCGCTCGTGGTCGGGACCGCTCTGTCGGGTGAAGGCGCGGGCGCGGCGTCGTCGGACGAACACGCACCGATCGCCAGCATCATCATCGCGGCCATCGACAGGCCCGCGGCCAGCTCGGCGGGGCGGGATCGGCGGGCGGGAACAGACATCACGGAACTCCTCGGGAAGCGGACCGGGTGGTGACCCGGTGGTGCGGGATGGGATGGGGTGCGGTCAGCGCATGAGGCCGGAGAGCACGCCCGAGATGGCGGCCCGGACATCCGTGGTCTCGATGCGCATCAGGTCGTCCTGGCTGAGTGAGTCGAAGTCGCCTGCGGTGCTGAGCCGGAACTCGCGCTCCTCCTCGGCCGCCTCGATGATGTTGCGGATGAAACGGCCGTTGCCGGCGAGATCGGTGGCGCGCCGCGCGGTGCCCTGATGCTCGCGGACGTCGTGGTACAGCGGAGCGCACGCCTGCTCGATCTCGAGCATCGCCTCCCGGGTCAACGACGAATCGCGTTTGCGCGCAATGAAATCGGCGATGCGGGCGAGCTCGTCGGGAGTGTAGGAGTCGAACCGCACCCGGCGCGCGAAGCGCGACGCCAGTCCGTCGTTGGAGGCGAGGAACCGATCGATCTCGGCGTCGTAACCGGCGATGATCACGACCAGCCGGTCACGGTCGTCCTCCATCCGGGCCAACAGGGTGTCGACGGCTTCGCGACCGAACGCGTCGCCGCCGGACAGCCCCTGCTGGATGAGCGTGTACGCCTCGTCGATGAACAGGACGCCGTCCATCGCGGAGTCGATGAGCGCCGCGGTCTTGATGGCGGTGCTGCCGAGGTGTTCACCGACCATGTCGCGGCGCGTGGCCTCGACGACCTTGTCGGATTTGATGAAGCCGAGGCCGCAGTAGATCTTGGCGACGATGCGGGCCACGGTCGTCTTGCCGGTGCCGGGCGGTCCGGTGAAAGCCAGGTGCAGGCTGCGGGCCGACGTCGACAGCCCGCGGTCGGCGCGGACCTTCGCCAGGGTCGCGGTGGACTGCAGTTTGGCCACCTGCTGCTTGACCGACTCGAGCCCGATCTGTTCGGCCAGCTCCCGTTGCGCCTCGGTCACCAGCGAATTCTGTTCAGCGGGGTCCCCGGAGGTCGACACCAGGGTCTCGGCGCGATCGGGCACCGACTTCGGGTCCCACCGGTCGGTGCGCTCGGCGATCTGCTCGGGCGTCGTGGGGGGCATCCGGTAGGAGGGCGACCGGATGGCGTCGGCCGCGCCGGTCAGCGACGGGTCACGGGCGTAGGCCTGCTCGAACATCGACTTCGCCTTCTCCTCGTGGCCCTGCTCGCGCAGCGCGAGGCCGTAGACGAAGATCGCCTGCGTCGAACAGGACGGGATCGGGCCGTCGACCGCGTTCTGCAGGCGCCGCATGCCCTCGCCGTACATGCCGAGATGCACGCACGACGTCCCGGCCATGAAGTCGGCGACGGCCTGCATGTACGGGTCGTTCCACCGGTCGGACCTGGTCAGCGAGGTCAGGACGTCGGGCCAGCGCTGGGTGGCGAAGTGCAGGAACGCGCGGACGAAATCCACGATCGGCACGCGGTGCGCCGGGGGTACCTCGTCGAGGACCTCTTCCGCACCGGCGAAGTCCGCGCCGCGGACCAGACTGGCCGCGTAGGCCGCGGTCGCCTCGACGGCATTCGACGCCGGGAAGTCGATCAGCATCCCGGTGTACCAGCGCCCCGCGATCGTGCCGGGCGGGAGCCCGAGCCGGCGCTGCTCCGCGCCGATCGACCCGCGGGCACGATAGAGGCCCAGGAGGACCTCGTTGCTGCTGTCGCCGCAGGCCAGCCGGCCGATCCAGGCGTCGCCCAGGGCCGGGTCCCATTCGGTCGCACGGGTGAAGGCCTTGGCGGCCTGAGCGGGATTGTCGACCGGTTCCTGACCTTCGACCGGGATGTTCAGGGACAGGACGCCGAGTTCGAAGAGTGCCCTCGCCTTGCGGACATCGGCCATCGTTTCCCCCTGTGTCGTCCCATCGGCGCACACCGACCCCGAACCGTTCTCCCCGGGTACCACGACGACACACCCCGGGGGGCGGTCGCCGGAGACAGAGTATCGCTAGACCGGCGTGACATCCGTCGCAGATCTCCCAGGGCGCGCACCCGAGGCGCCCCGGCGGCCGCAACCGCCCGCGCACGCCTAGACTTGTCCGGGTGAGTGCCCAGGTGGATACCGTCTCAGCCGCTGCCCAGACCCCGGACCATCCGCAACCCTTCCGCGAACTCGGTCTCAAGGACGACGAGTACGCGCGCATCCGCGAGATCCTGGGTCGCCGGCCCACCGACGCGGAGCTCGCCATGTACTCGGTCATGTGGTCCGAGCACTGCAGCTACAAGTCGTCGAAAGTGCACCTGCGCTACTTCGGTGAGACCACCACCGACGAGATGCGCGCAAGCATGCTGGCCGGCATCGGCGAGAACGCCGGCGTCGTCGACATCGGTGACGGGTGGGCGGTGACCTTCAAGGTCGAATCGCACAACCATCCGAGCTATGTCGAGCCGTACCAGGGCGCCGCCACCGGAGTCGGTGGCATCGTGCGCGACATCATGGCCATGGGCGCACGCCCGATCGCGGTCATGGATCAGCTGCGCTTTGGCCCGGCCGACGCCCCGGACACCCGGCGCGTCGTCGACGGTGTGGTGCGCGGCGTGGGTGGCTACGGCAACTCCCTCGGCCTACCCAATGTCGGCGGTGAGACCGTCTTCGACGCCAGCTACGCGGGCAACCCGCTCGTCAACGCGCTGTGCGCGGGCGTGCTGCGCACCGAGGACCTGCACCTGGCCTTCGCCTCGGGCGCGGGCAACAAGATCATCCTGTTCGGTGCGCGCACCGGTCTCGACGGCATCGGCGGTGTCTCGGTCCTGGCATCGGAGACCTTCGACGATTCCGAGGGCTCGGGTCCGAATCGCAAGAAGCTGCCCAGTGTCCAGGTCGGCGACCCGTTCACCGAGAAGGTGCTCATCGAGTGCTGCCTCGAGCTCTACCACGCCGGACTCGTCGTGGGCATCCAGGATCTCGGCGGTGCCGGATTGTCCTGTGCCACGAGCGAACTCGCCGCAGCCGGTGACGGCGGCATGCACATCGACCTGGAGAAGGTGCCGATGCGCGCCGAGGGCATGACCCCGGCGGAGGTGCTCTCCAGCGAGTCGCAGGAACGCATGTGTGCCGTCGTGACCCCGGACAACGTCGAGAAATTCCTCGAGGTCTGCCGCAAGTGGGATGTGCTCGCGACCGTCATCGGCGAGGTCACCGACGGCGATCAGCTGGTCATCACCTGGCACGGCGAGACCGTCGTCGACGTGCCGCCGCGCACCGTCGCCCACGACGGTCCGGTCTACGAGCGTCCGGTCGCCCGTCCCGACTGGCAGGACACGGTCATCGCGTCGACGACCGAACCGCTGCAGCGCCCGAGCACACCCGACCAGCTGCGCGAGACGCTGCTGGCCATGCTCGCCTCGCCCGCGCTGTGCAGCCGCAAGTTCATCACCGACCAATACGACCGCTACGTGCGCGGCAACACCGTCCTGGCCGAGCACGCCGACTCGGGGATGATCCGCATCGACGAGGAGTCCGGGCGCGGCATCGCACTGGCGACCGACGCGTCGGGCCGCTACACGTTCCTCAATCCCTACCGCGGCGCGCAGCTCGCGCTCGCCGAGGCCTACCGCAACGTCGCGGTGTCCGGGGCGACGCCGAAGGCCGTGACCAACTGCCTCAACTTCGGTTCCCCGGAGGACCCGGCGGTGATGTGGCAGTTCCAGCAGGCGGTCCGGGGACTCGCCGACGGCTGCGCCCAGCTCGGCATCCCGGTCACCGGCGGCAACGTGAGCTTCTACAACCAGACGGGCGCGACGGCCATCCTGCCGACCCCGGTCGTGGGCGTCCTCGGCGTCATCGACGATGTGCACCGCCGCATCCCGACCGGCATCGGAACCGAACCCGGTGAGACACTCATCCTGCTCGGTGAGACCCGCGACGAATTCGACGGCTCGATCTGGGCCCAGGTCAGTCACGACCACCTCGGTGGCGTCCCGCCGCAGGTCGACCTCGAACGCGAACGTCTGCTCGCCGATATCCTGTCCGCATCGTCGCGCGACGGATTGATCTCCGCGGCACACGATCTCAGCGAGGGCGGCCTCATCCAGACCGTCGTCGAGGCGGCCCTGGCCGGCGAGACCGGCTGCCGCGTCCTGCTGCCCGAGGACGCCGACCCGTTCGTCTGGCTGTTCTCCGAGTCGGCCGGGCGCGTGCTCGTCGCGGTCCCGCGCACCGAGGAATCGCGGTTCACCGCCATGCTCGACGCGCGTTCGATGCCGTGGACACGCATCGGTGTGGTCGACCAGGGCAGCGACGCCGTCGAGGTCCAGGACTACTTCTCGGTGCCCCTCGCCGAACTCCGTGAGGCGCACGAGGGCACCCTCCCGAAGTTGTTCGGCGACACGGTCTAGGACACGCCGTAGTTGCATCACGCAACGGTCCGGCCTGCGAGGATTCCGTTGTATGTCAATGGAATCAATATCGTTTCCAGGCATGTCGCGCCCGGTGACGAACGGTTACGCTCCTGGAGTTCTCTGACCGAGTCGAAAGGGCGCAGATGAGCTACCCCAATGATCCGAACCAGCCGCCGAACTACGGCGCGGGTGGCTACGGACAGCAGCCGTACGGCGGGTTCCCGGGCGGCAATCCGGCCGGCCCGGAACCCGACAACAACCTCGTGTGGGCGATCCTGTCCACGGTGCTCTGCTGTCTGCCGCTCGGGATCGTGTCGATCGTGAAGTCGACCTCGGTCAGCAAGCTGTGGGCCGCCGGCGACTACGCCGGTGCGCAGAAGGCGGCCGACGAGGCGAAGAAGTGGGCGATGTGGAGTGCGATCTCGTCGGTCATCATCTGGGTCCTGATCATCATCGTCTATGTCGTCCTCTTCGTCATCCTCCTCGGCGCCTCCGCGTCCACGTCCACGTACTGAGCGTTTCGAGAGGGCCGTCCTCGGACGGGTGTCGGCCCTTTCGAAGCATCGGTACCTCGGTCCGGCGACGGTCGTCGCCGGGACCGGGATGGTCTGCGCGGCCGTGTGGTTCGCCGATCCGACGACACCGGGCGGTGCCCTGCCGGTCTGTCCGACCAAGCTGATCTTCGGGGTGACGTGCCCGGGCTGCGGGTCGCTACGGGCGATCTACTCGCTGCTGCACGGCGATGTCCCGGCGGCGCTGCACTACAACGCCCTCGGCGTGCTCGCGATGGGGTTGCTGCTCTTCGCCTTCGGCGCGTACTGCCTGCGACTGTGGACCGGCCGCCGGGTTCGCAGCTGGCAGCACCTCCGCTACTCCGGGGTCGTCGTGCTGGTGGTCGTGCTTGCCTGGTTCGTCGTCCGCAACATCCCCGTCGAACCGTTATGGTCACTGCACGTCTGAGCGTCGGGTGCCGCCGCGGATCCAGCGCACCAGGCGCGAACCGGGATCGCGTGCGGGGGCGTCGAGGTCGAGCGTCGCCAGGGCCTCGGGATCATCGGTCGTGATCTGATCGACCCGTAACTCCAGCAGTCGCCTGATGTCCGGGATGACGCGCGGTCCGACCCGCGTCACCGTGTACCCGTCAACGAGCCGACCGCGCTCGTGGAACGCGCCGATCAGGTCGTGGCCGCGGTGGTCGGCCGCCAGTATCAGCCGGTTCTCCAGGTACACCATCTCGGCCTTCGGCGATGCCGCCACCGCGCGATCGACGAAGCCGTCGAAATCCCCGGAGCGGATCGCCGCGTCGGCGGCACCGTGATGGCAAGGGTCGTAACCGATCCGGATGCCCGGTGCGGCCGAGGTCAACGTGTCGACCGCCGCGGCGTCGCCGCACGACAAGATGTAGTGCCGAGCGTGGGGTGCGACACTGCGGGCGAACACCGCCACGGCCTCGGGATCGAGCGCGGCGTCGTCCTCCTTGAAGTCGAGCTGGAGGGACGCGGTGGGCGCGATGTCGACGCCGTCGAAGAGTTCGGTCAGGTCCTCGAGCAGGAGGACGTGCTCGTCGACGGGCCGGCCGCGGTTGTCCCGCAGGGACAGTTCCCGCAGATACGACACCGGGAGCGCGGACACCGCGCCGGTGCCGGTGGTGGCGTGGTCGACCGTGCGGTCGTGCAGGACGGCGAAACCGCGCTCGGCGTGGATCACCAGATCGATCTCGACACTCGCGCCGAGCCGCATGCCCTCGACGATCCGGGTCGAGGTGAACGCCGTGTCGTCGGCGCGCCGCCGGCCGCGGTGCCACTTGAGCATCGTCCGATGGCCGTCGTGGTCGATGTGGATCGGGGCGGCGGGGTCCGGGGGCGACGTCGCGGTCACAGCTCCCGACTCTAGTGGTGTGCCTCGGAAATAAACGACTGGTCTCCAGCGCTCGATCGGCGCCTGGCTGCGTTGTCGTCGGTCGAGATAGCTCCGCTATCCCTCCCTCCTCCGCCTTGCCAGACCACCGATCGCTCCACCGGATACCGGCCACCTATTTCCGAGACACACCACTGGCGAGGCGCATCTCGCCGAATCCGCACGGCGAAGTTGGAACGTGTTCTAGTTTGGATCGCATGACATTGCGCGTGGTCGAGTGGTCGACCGGAACCGTCGGACGACATGCCATCGCCGGGATCGACGCCCGGCCCGACCTCGAACTCGTGGGTGTGTGGGTGTCCGACCCCGCCAAGGTCGGCAAGGATGCCGGCGAACTCGCCGGGCTCGACCGTGAGCTGGGTGTCGCGGCGACCGGCGACCGCGACGCGCTGATCGCCCTGAAACCCGACTGCATCGTGCACACCGCGATGACCGACGACCGCGTGCTGGAGTCGATCGAGGACCTCATCCACTTCGTGGAGAACGGGATCAACGTGGTGTCGAGCGGACCGGTGGTCCTGCAGTTCCCCCATGGCATCCTGCCCGACTCGCTGCTGGATCGGATCGCCGCCGCGGGTGCGGCGGGTGGCGCGAGCCTCCACGTCAACGGCATCGACCCGGGTTTCGCGAATGACGCACTGCCGCTGGCGATGACGAGTCTCTCCCAGCGCATCGACGAGATCCGCTGTCAGGAGATCGCCGACTACTCGACCTACTACCAGCCGGTCGTCATGCGAGACCTGTTCGGCTTCGGGCAACCACTGGACGCCACGCCGCTGCTGTTCGCGCCGGGCATCCTGTCGATGGGGTGGGGGAGTGTCGTGCGACAGATCGCCGCGGGCCTCGACCTCGTGCTCGACGAGCCGCTTGTCGAACGCGTCGATCGGGTGGCGGCCGATCGTGACTACTCCACGGTCTCCGTCGAGATCCCCGAGGGCACGATGGCCGCGGTGCGCTTCGAGGTCGTCGGCCAGGTCGACGGCGTGGATCGCGTTGTGCTGGAGCACTACACGCGCACCCATCCCGACCAATGCCCGGACTGGCCTACCCCGCACGAGGGCGACGGTTGCTATCGCATCAGCATCTCCGGAGAACCCGAGATGACCGTCGAGTTCGGGCATCACGGCGAGAACGGCGACCACAACGTCTCCGGCATGATCGTCACCGCGATGCGTCTAGTCAATTCCGTTGCGGCGGTTGTCGATGCGAAACCCGGCCTGGTCACCGCGCTCGACCTCCCGCTCGTGACGGGTCGGGGGCTCTTCGTGCAGAAGTAGCCGCGCTCGACGACGGCGGGCGATGTGATCCGACAGGCGCGAGTCATCGACTGGCGAGTAACTCCATGAGGTGTGCTTCGACGAGGGACGGCCTGGGTGTGCGTGGTCCTGGGCGGGGTGGTCGGACGTCGATGACGTGGCTGGTTTTCAACCATGATCGGCGCGCGTCATGTGGGCGTGGCTCATCGCCGGACGTGGTGCGTCCGTGGATCTCTCGCCGCACCTGTTCTAGGTGGGCCTGCAACCGCTTGGGTATGTCGGGTCGGCGGTTGATGTGTTCGGGGTTGGGTGGCGCGCCGGGTTCGGCGTTGAGTCGCCAGGCGCAGCGGCCTTCGTCGGGTCCGTCGCGGACTACCCGTGTTGTGTATTGGCCGGGCTGGTCGCCGACCATCCGGTTGTGTCGGGGACAGGCCGGTGCGAGGTCGTCGATGTCGGTGAGACCGCCTTTGGCCCAGTCCTTCTGGGCGTGATGCATGTCGACCTGGGTGGCGGGCTGATCGCAACCGGGAGCCGAGCACACCTCCCCGTCAGGGCGGGCGAACGAGACGAGGCGTTGTTCGCGGGTCGCGAGGCGTTTGCCGCGCCCGAAATGTAGGGGGACGGTGGTGGCGTCTTTGAAGATCGCCAACCACGGCTGGACCTCACCGGCCATCGCGATCAGGTCCCGGATGGGCAGCAGGGTGCCGGTGGCGGTGGTGGCGAGTCCGGCTTCTCGGATCAGGTCCCCGAGGTCGGCTTTGACGATCAGTTGCACGGGCAGGCCTCGGTGCGAGGTGCCGAGAGTCCCGTCGGCGAAGCCTGCGGCCAGGGCGGCGTCGAGGGCGTCGTGATTCGTCTGGGCGAGGGTGCGGCCGTCGCGGTCGGCTGCGGCTGTGAGGGCTTCGGGGTCGGCGGCTCCGGCCGGTCCGCTGGGTGAGGCGGGGTCGTCGGGGTTGTTGAGTCCGGGTTTGCCCCAGACGGCGAACATCATGGTGAGTCGGGCGGCGAGTGCGGGTGTCAGGGTGCCGGAGATCTTGGCGGTGCCATCGGCGCGTTGCCGACCGATCCACAGGCCGCGGCGTCGTTTCTGGTCGGTGTCGTCGGTCAGTGTGCCGTCGGGGTCGAGGTGGGCAAGCAGGCGGGCACCGAGTTGGGTGATCTCGGCGGGGGTGTGGGCTTCGGCGATCTCGGCCATCTGTCGTTCGGCGGCGACCTTGATGTCGTGGTCGATGGTGCCCGGGATGCGGTCGAGGACGTCGAGGGTGGCTTGTACGTGGGCGGTGCCGACTGCGCCTTGTGCGAAAGATTCGGCGAGGCAGGGGTATTCGGGTGGGAGGACCTCGCCGCCGAGGCTGGTCCGGTGGGCGGTGGCGTCCATCTGCTTACGGCGGCGCATCGGGTTCGACACCCGTAGCCGATGTGTCATGAACTGCATCAGGGTGCGGCAGCCGGCCTTGCGGGGCAGGTCGCGGGCCTCGACCTGATCGATCTGCCGGTCTCCGGCGACGGTCAGACGCGCGATGGCGCGTTCGGTCTCCGCGGCCACCTCGGCCAGTTCGGCATCGGTACACGGCGACAAATCCACCGACTGCAGTTTGTCCAGGGTGCGATGCAGATCAGCCACCAACTCGACCACCCGGGGAGCCGGCACGGACGCGTCGTCGGTGTGTGTGATGCCGGACATGACGGTGACCTCCCCCCGAGAACCGTTGCAGCGAATGTACGTTCGAGTGTACACGAGTCCGGCGGGTCTAGCCACGAAAACAATTGCCCGGCAATATGAATCAGAGTCATTGCGTTGCGGGAACTTGTCGGTGGGCGCCGGTAGGATCTCGCGGGACGACGACCACGTTGTCTGGGTCGGGCGGCATCATCGCCACGACGGCAGGCCGCGCCTCGAGTTGAGCGCGCAGTTCCTGCCGTCTGTGTGACTACTCGACGCCGCCCGTCGACGCGGGGACCCTGATGCTGCAGTCGCAGCACGAATGTCGTTTCCAGCGGAGTTGCTCGGCCGCGACGATAGCATTCTGGGCGGCGAGTGCTCGACGATCAGCCCTGGCGCGCCTTGAATCTGGGGTTGCCCTTGTTGATCACGTAGATGCGCCCCTTGCGCTTGACCACTTGTGAACCGGGTTGGTTCTTCAACGACCGGATGGATGCACGGACCTTCAACGGAGCCTCCTTAATGGAAATTGTTTCCATTAAAGCAGGTCCGTCGACGAGCGCCGAGGCGGGTGTCAGACCTCCCAGGTGTGCACCGGCTCGCCCTCGTGCATCTGGGTGACGTAGTCGCGGAGCATCCCGTGCAGCGCCTGTGTCCGGCTCTCGCCCGCGCGTTCGCGGGCCGCGACCGCCTGGCGTTGCCAGACCGATCCCGTCTGGCGGGAGATGCAGCGGCCCTCGATGACCGACAGGTAGCGCTTGCGGGCCTTGTCGGAGACGCCGAACCGCTGCAAACCGTCCTCGGCGAGCACGAGCAGCCGGCGCAGGACGAGTTCGTCGGGTCGCACCCAGCCGACGTCGGGCCAGTAGAGCTGCGACTCCATGCCGGTGCGGGCGCCGGACTGCAGGTTCTCGGCGGCGGCGTTGAACGACATCCGCGACCACAGCGGCCGGTCGGATTCGACGAGGCCCCGGACGACGCCGTAGTAGAACGCGGCGTTGGCCATCGTGTCGACGACCGTGGGACCGGCGGGCAGCACGCGGTTCTCGACGCGCAGGTGGGCCTGTCCCTCGTGGATGTCGTAGACCGGACGGTTCCAGCGGTAGACGGTCCCGTTGTGCAGACGCAGTTCGTCGAGGGTGGGGATGCGTCCGTCGTCGAGCTCGGCGAGCGGGTCGGTGTCGGTGCAGACGGGGAGGAGCGCGGGGAAATAGCGCGTGTTCTCCTCGAAGAGGTCGAAGATCGTGTTGATCCACCGCTCTCCGAACCACACTCGCGGCCGGACACCCTGGTTCTTCAGCTCCAGCGGCCGGGTGTCGGTGGCCTGTTCGAAGACCGGGATGCGGCTCTCGTGCCACAACGCGGTCTCGGCGAGGAAGGGCGAGTTCCCGGCCAGGGCGACCTGCACCCCGGCGATGGCCTGTGCCGCATTCCAGTGCGAGGCGAAGTCTTCCGGCGCCACCCGCAAGTGAAGCTGTAGTGAGGTGCAGGCCGCCTCGGGCAGGATCGAATCGGTCGAGGTGCGCAGGTGCTCGGTGTGGTGTCCATCGGTCAGCGGGACGCCGGTGATGTCGATCTCGAGATCCTCGCCGCGGGCGGCGAAGATCTGCTCGTTCAGCAGGTCGTAGCGCGGGTTCGCCGAGATCCAGTGATGCGCGAAGTGTTCGGACTTCAGTGTCGGCAACATGCCGATCATGACCAGGTGGCTCGACGTCTGTGCGGCCCGCTGCTCGGCCCGGTTGAGCGACGTCCGCAACGCCTGCTCGAGCGAGATCGTATCGTCGGTCGTGAACGGTCGCGGCGAGACGTTGATCTCGATGTTGAACTGGCCGAGTTCGGTCTGATAGTCCGGATCGGCGATCGCCTCGAGGACGGCGGCGTTCGCCATCGCGGGTTGCATGTCCTCGTCGACGAGGTTCAGTTCGACCTCCATGCCGAGCAACGGCTTCGGCGGACGGCCCTGATCGGTGAACAGCCCGTCGGCGAGCATCCGCGCGATCGCTTCCGTGCCGCGACCCACCTGACGCCGGAAACGAACCCGGTCCTCGCCGGTGAACTGCTGTTTGGACACCTCGGCTCCCATGCGGTCAATACTGCCCGATCCGCATCGGCGCGAACCCCCTTGCGAAGATGGCCGGGTGCCACCACGCAGGAGAGTGGACCCCGCCGAGGTCCGGGCCGCGGTGCTGGCCGTCTCGGACTGGCTCGTCGACCCGACCGTGCCGACCCCGGGACGCGCCGCCCTCGCCGACGCCGTCCGTCGATCGGCCCGGACACTCGAGCAGCTCGCCCCCGGGAACTCGGTCGAGGTCCGGATGCCCCCGTTCGTCGCGGTCCAGTGCATCGAAGGTCCCCGTCACACCCGCGGAACGCCGCCGAACGTCGTCGAGATGGCGCCGCGGACCTGGCTGCTCCTCGTCACCGGTGTCCTCACCTACGACGACGCCCTCGCCGCGGGCCTGGTGGATGCGTCCGGGCATCGCGCGGCACTCATCGCCGACCTGCTGCCGCTCATCCCGATCGGCCCGCCGGGCGACCGGGAGTAGGAGTGTGATGCATCACTCGACCGGGGCGTCGGGAATGACCCGCCGGTCGACACCGCTGGAAGATTCGCATCGGGAGCCGACCGACCCGTAAACTCACGCGTGTCTCCCAGCCCACTCGACGGACCGATTCGCAGCCCCAGGGAGCTAGTCGATGCCTGATCATTCGATCGCCCACATGAACCTGCTCGCTGCCACGACGCCGGCGGGCGGATGCTCCGCACGCGGCTCGGGTGCGATCAATCCGGCCCCGCTGGACGATCTCGAGAACGAACCGCGTGAGGAATGCGGTGTCTTCGGTGTCTGGGCGCCCGGCGAGGACGTCGCCAAGCTGAGTTACTACGGCCTCTACGCCCTGCAGCACCGCGGCCAGGAAGCCGCGGGCATCGCCGTCGGCGACGGCAGCCAGGTGGTCGTGTTCAAGGACCTCGGACTCGTCAGCCAGGTCTTCGACGAGCAGACCCTGGGTGCGATGAGCGGGCATGTGGCGATCGGCCACTGCCGGTACTCCACCACCGGCTCGACGACCTGGGAGAACTCGCAGCCGATCTTCCGCACCACCGACGCCGGGACCGGCGTCGCCCTGGGCCACAACGGCAACCTGGTCAACACCGCGGACCTCGCGGCGCGTGCACGCGAGCAGGGGATCAAGAGTTCGGCGGCGACGTCGGACTCCGATGTCGTCGGTGCGCTCCTCGCGCACGGCGCCGCGGACAGCTCGATCGAGCAGGCCGCGATGGAACTGCTGCCCACCCTCAAGGGCGCGTTCTGCCTGACCTTCATGGATGAGCACACGCTCTACGCCGCGCGCGATCCGCACGGTGTGCGCCCGCTGTCACTCGGCCGCCTCGACCGCGGCTGGGTCGTCGCCTCGGAGACCGCCGCCCTCGACATCGTGGGTGCGTCGTTCGTCCGCGACATCGAGCCGGGCGAGCTCCTGGCCATCGACGCCGACGGCGTGCGCAGCACGCGCTTCGCCGAGCCGACCCCCAGCGGCTGCGTCTTCGAATACGTCTATCTCGCCCGTCCCGACTCGGTGATCCACGGTCGTTCGGTGCATTCGACCCGCGTCGAGATCGGTCGCCGACTCGCCAAGGAACACCCCGCCGACGGTGACCTGGTCATCCCGGTACCGGAGTCGGGCGTGCCGGCGGCCGTCGGGTTCGCCCAGGAATCCGGGATTCCGTACGGCCAGGGACTGATGAAGAACGCCTACGTCGGCCGTACCTTCATCCAGCCGTCGCAGACGATCCGCCAGCTCGGTATCCGCCTAAAGCTCAATCCGTTACGCGAGGTGATCCGCGGCAAACGGCTCGTCGTCGTCGACGACTCGATCGTGCGCGGCAACACCCAGCGCGCGCTCATCCGGATGCTGCGCGAGGCCGGTGCCGCCGAGGTGCACGTCCGCATCGCGTCGAGCCCGGTCCGGTGGCCGTGCTTCTACGGGATCGACTTCGCGTCCCCGGCGGAACTGATCGCCAACGGCATGGAGTCCGAGGCCGGAATGGTCGAGGGGGTCCGGCAGGCCATCGGTGCCGATTCGCTGGGGTACATCAGCATCGACGAGATGATCAACTCGACCGGGCAGGCCGCGTCGAGCCTCTGCGCTGCGTGCTTCGACGGCAAGTACCCGATCGAGCTGCCCAAGGAGACCTCGATGGGCAAGGCGGTCCTCGAACAGATGCTGGCGAGCGCGGCCGGCGACCGCTCGGTGGACCCGCTGACCCAGCCGAACGACAACGTCAGCGCGGTCATGCGGCCCTGATTTCGTGCCGTAGGCCCTCCGGTACCGTATGACCCGTCGGCGAACACGCCGGAAACAACGTTCGACCGAGATTTTCTGGAACGGGAGTGCTGCGGTGATGACGGAGCGGGATGCTGCTGCCGACGAGACGGCCGGGAGCTCGACACCGGCGTCGTATGCGGCGGCCGGGGTCGACATCGACGCCGGTGAGCGGGCTGTGGAACTCATCGCGCCCCATGCCAAGCGTGCGTCTCGCCCGGAGGTTCTCGGCGGGATCGGCGGTTTCTCCGGTCTGTTCGCACTCAAGGGCAACTATCGGGAGCCGGTCCTGGCCGCTGCCAGCGACGGCGTCGGCACCAAGCTCGCCGTTGCACAGGCCATCGACAAGCACGACACCGTCGGCCGCGATCTCGTCGCAATGTGTGTCGACGACCTGGTCGTCTGCGGCGCCGAGCCGCTGTTCCTGCAGGACTACATCGCGGTCGGCAAGGTGGTCCCCGAGACGGTGGCCCAGATCGTCGCCGGCATCGCCGACGGCTGCGTCGAAGCCGGTTGCGCCCTGCTCGGCGGCGAGACCGCCGAACACCCCGGCCTGATGCAGGACAACCACTACGACATGTCCGCCACCGCGGTCGGTGTCGTCGAAGCCGACAACGTGCTCACCCCGGACCGCGTCCGCGCCGGCGACGTCGTCATCGGCATGGGGTCGTCGGGATTGCACTCCAACGGGTATTCGCTCGCCCGCAAGGTGCTGCTCGAGTGGGGTCACATGGACCTGTTCGGTCATGTCGAGGAGTTCGGTCGCACCCTGGGCGAGGAGCTGCTCGAGCCGACCCGGATCTATGCCCGCGACTGCCTGGCCCTGATCGCCGAGGCTGACGTGCGTACATTCGCGCACATCACCGGCGGCGGCCTCGCCGAGAACCTCGCGCGTGTGATCCCGAACGGGCTGGTGGCCGAGCTCGAGCGCAACACGTGGACGCCGGCCCCGATCTTCGCGCTCATCGGTCAGCGCGGCCGGGTCGAACAGCTCGAGATGGAACGCACCTTCAACATGGGCGTCGGCATGGTGGCGGTCGTCGCGCCGGAGGACACCGACCGCGCGCAGGCCGTGCTGACGGCACGGCACGTCGACAACTGGGTCCTCGGCACCGTCAAGCGCGCGAGTGACCGCTCGGACAACGACTCTCGCGTCACCCTGCTCGGGGAGCACCCGCGCTTCTAGCGCGATCGGTGAATCCGCAACTCTCGCAGGAACATTGGAGCGGGGGAGCAGCCGCACACACAACACCGACGCCCGCCGGAGGGATTCCCCGGCTCTTCCCAGATGAGGGTGTAGGTCGGCCGAACGCGTCGGTCCGCAGGTAGACGTCGAGGTCTCCCGACGATGGAGGTTCCTACGCCATCCATCCGAAAGACCTCGACGTGACCGACGCTACCCCGCCGGCAGGCTTCGGCCGCCCTGACCTGACCGCCTTCGCGTCTCATCCCAATCGACCCTGATCGAGTCTGCTGACCCCCTCGACGAGAACGCAGCGACATCACAGCCACCCAACCCCGACCGTCCGGGAAGCCTCGACACGTCACATGGCCTGTGCTGCGGGCGTGTCGAGTGGGTCGTCCAGGGGCGACGCAGGAGCGTCGACGCGACGTGCTGAGAGGTGGTTCCAGTCGAGCACTTAGGACACCGGCTACAGGCATGGCGATAGGTCAGGAACGGCGTCGCTCCCTACGCAGGAGGGAGCGCAGAGTCTCGGCGTTCGCGTAGCCGACCCGTAGCGCGATCTCGGCGGAGGTGAGGTCCGTGGTTGCTGAGAGGTGCCGAGCTCGTTCGATGCGAAGCCGTTGGACGAAGCCGAGCGGAGTGAGGTTGAGCGCCGCACGGACTCGTCGTTCGAGGGTGCGCCGGCTGGTGCCGAGCGACTGCGCGACGAAGGCGACGTTGAACGGTTCGTCCAGGCGGGCGCGCACGAAGCGTTCGAACTCGACGACGATCGGGTCCTCGTGCCGAAGATGTTCGTAGGCGACGAAGGCCGCCTGCGACGGACGCTCGTCGATGATGAGGAGCTTGGCGACATGTTGGGCCAGGTCGGGGCTGATCGATCGCACGAGTGAGAGCGCGAGGTCGATGTGGGCGAACGCGGCGCCGGCGGTGACGAGGTTCCCGTCGACCACGACCATGGTGTCGAGATCGAGGGCGACGGTCGGATAGCGCTTCAGGAACTCCGGCCCCAGGAACCAGCTGGTCGTCGCCCGCCGATGATGCATCCGTCCGGTCTCGGCGACAGCGAACACGCCGGTGCACGCCGCGGCGATCCGGGTGGTCGCGTCGTCGAGGCGCCCGAGCGAGGCGATGACCGAACGAGCATCTCGGCTCTGGAGGGCGTCGTTGGTAGCGGCGGCCGTGAGGGTTCCAAGCGCAGGGACGACGACCACGTCGAACTCTGCGGACTCCGACAGCGGGTGGTCCA
This sequence comes from Gordonia sp. SMJS1, assembly GCF_029866425.1. Lineage (NCBI taxonomy): Bacteria > Bacillati > Actinomycetota > Actinomycetes > Mycobacteriales > Gordoniaceae > Gordonia > Gordonia sp. SMJS1. The sequence continues at coordinate 916,377 of NZ_CP123381.1, forward strand.
CCGACAGGGTCATCGATGCCGTCGTGGTCACTCTCCGTTTCGGTCCGAGGATGGCGAGTTCGATCGGGTCGATCCGCGGGTCGACATCGCCGCGGGCTCCGTCGGCCACCCGCACGATGTCGATGACCGACGCGACAGCCGAACCGAAGCAGCCGTCGATCGCGATCAGTCCGATACGCATGGCGCGAACAATAGCAATACTGCCGTATACGCCACTTCTCACATGCCCTTGCTCGCCATACGCTGAACTCGCTTCACCAAGAAACCTCGACACCTAGGAGAACCCCTCATGTCCACACCCGCATCACTTCCGTATGCCTTCGTCGCCAAGATCGTCGCAGCCGATGGACAGCACGACGCGCTCGCCGATCTGCTCGCCGGCGCTGTCGCGCTCGCCAACGAAGAAGTAGGAACGATTGTCTGGTTCGCGGTCAGGACCCACGCCGACACCTTCTGGATCTTCGATGCATTCCCTGACGAGGCCGCTCGCGACGCCCACGCCAACGGCGCCATCGTCGCAGCCCTGATGGCCAACCAGCACCTCCTCGGCGCAGCACCCGAGATCCTTCCGGCCGACGTCCTCGCGTCCAAGCTCCCGTAGTCCGCCAACGCACTAGACGATCGCGCCCCGCCGAGCCGTCGCCAGGTCGCGACGCAACGCAACGCCACGCTGCGTTGCCGAGCGGTGCGAGGCCTATCGGCACACGGACAGGATGCCGGCCGCGAGCGCTCAGCCGGCGAGGGGTCCGTCGCAGAGGAGAGCGACGTCGGTGTCGGGCAGAGCCGTGAGGCCAGCGCATCGCGCGACCACCAGAACCGAATCGCCCCTGCCCTGCGTTTCCGCAGGTCAGGGGCTGTTCGCCGGAGCCGCCTGTCGGAATCGAACCGACGACCTAATCACGTCGGCTTTGCGTCTATCGCTTGATGCGCCCACTGGGCGAACGAGCCGCTGACCTGCGCAAACGCCGAGCGTGGGGGACGCCGCCATCCGGTGGTGACCGACGACGACCGACCAGTACCGACCGTTTCACCGGAGCTTGCGGCGGCGTCGAAGCCGAGCAAGCTCCATTCCTTTAGCTAACCGCGCCCTCCTCCTCGCCGGTCCCGTCGTCGTCGAAGACGTTTCAGGGGTCTTCTCAGATGACGGTGTAGGTCGGCCGAGCGCGTCGGTCCGGAGATAGACGTCGAGGTCTCCCGACGACGGAGGTTCCTACGCCTTCCATCCGAAAGACCTCGACGTGTCCGACGCTACCCCGCCGGCCGGCTTCGGCCGCCCAGACCTGACCGCCTTCGCTCGACTCGACGGCCTCGGTCTGAGCGTGACCGGACAACGGCTTGAACCGGATCGTGCGGTCCTCGCGTGCCGCGTGGTGGAACCAGATCAGTGGTGCCGACGGTGCGGCCGCGAAGGCGCTGCTCGTGACACCGTGATCCGGCGGTTGGCCCACGAGCCGCTGGGCTGGCGACCGACCGTGCTGGAAGTTGTAGTGCGCCGCTACCGCTGTGCCGACTGCGGACACGTGTGGCGCCAAGACACCAGCGCCGCGGCGGAGCCACGCGCGAAGCTCTCGCGCACCGGGCTGCGGTGGGCGCTGGAAGGGATCGTGGTCGCACACCTCACCGTCGCCCGTGTCGCCGAGGGACTCGGGGTCGCGTGGGACACCGCCAACGCGGTCCTGGCTGAAGGCAAGCGGCTGCTGATCAACGACCCCACGCGGTTTGAGGGCGTGAAGGTCATTGGCGTCGATGAGCACGTCTGGCGCCACACCAGGCGTGGCGACAAGTGCGTCACCGTGATCATCGACCTCACCCCGGTCCGCGATGGCGCCGGCCAGCAAGGCTGCTGGACATGGTCGAGGGCCGGTCGAAGGCGGCGTTCAAGACCTGGCTCGCCGACCGCGACGACGCCTTCCGTGACGTGGTCGAGGTGGTCGCGATGGACGGCTTCACCGGGTTCAAGACCGCCGCTGCAGAGGAGATCCCGGACGCGGTCACGGTGATGGATCCCTTCCACGTCGTGCGCCTGGCCGGTGACGCCCTCGACAGGTGCCGGCGCCGGGTCCAACTCGCGATCCACGGGCACCGTGGGTTCAGGGACGACCCGCTCTACAAGTCGCGGCGCACGCTGCACACCGGCGAGGACCTGCTCACCGACAAGCAGAGCGACAGGCTACGCGCGCTGTTCGTTGATGACGCTCACGTCGAGGTCGAGGCGACCTGGGGTGTCTACCAGCGCATGATCGCCGCCTATCGCCACGAGGACCGGCAACGTGGCCGCGAGCTCATGGAGAAGCTGATCACCGACCTCAGCGCCGGCGTCCCCAAGGTGCTCACCGAGCTCACCACCCTGGGCCGGACCCTGAAGAAGCGAGCCGCTGACGTGCTCGCCTACTTCGAACGACCCGGCACCAGCGACGGGCCGACCGAGGCGCTCAACGGACGGCTCGAACACCTGCGCGGCTCCGCACTCGGGTTCCGCAACCTGACCAACTACATCGCCCGAAGCCTGCTCGAGACCGGCGGCTTCAGACCCCAACTCCTACACCCCCGATTGGGATGAGCCGGATTCCCTCGGCGGGCGTCGGTGTCTTTCATGGCGGGATCACCCCGGAACGTGCGTATGAGCACGCACCACCCATCAGAAACGGGTGGTGCGTACGAAATCATGGTCCCGCGTCGCCGCGGGTCCGCTCATGCGGAGAGAATGTGGGGTGATCCCGGGCGTCGAGAGATCAACGCCCGAAGAGTGTGCGCGTCAAGCGCGTCGCCACTCCTCTTCGTCCAACCAGTCGTCCACCGGATCCGGTCGTTCTACAACCGGATCGCCCTGTCCGGAGAGCTCACGCTGCAAGCTTTCCAGGTCGGTGTTCGGAGTGGAGTACTTCAGCTGACGTGCAACCTTCGTCTGCTTTGCCTTTGCCCGGCCGCGGCCCATATGGGACCCCCTCGCACAATGACGGGGCGGCCAAACAATTGGCGGCCCCGTTCTCTTGAAGTAATTCTGTCGTGGGGACCAGTCTAGCGCGCCTCTAGGATTTGTGTTGTCCACCCTGTGTTGCCGCGCCGACGCGTCTTTCCGACTTGTTCACCATCTTGGTCGCCTCGCGGCGGACCTTCGCGGGTAGATCGTCCTGCGCGAGCAACGACCGGATCGCCTCGACGTCACCGCCGGCGAGCAGATCACGTGATCGCACACCGTGACCGGGGCGGTAAACGACGGTGATCCGATCGCCCTGCGCCACCGTGCCGTTGCGGACAACGCGCAGGTAGGTGCCGAAATCTGCCTGCGCCAGGAACCGCTTCATCCAGCGTGGCTCACCCGCCCACACCGCGAAGGTCTTGCAGGGGACGCGAGGGATGGTCACCTCGAGGACCGGCCCGTCGGTGCCGACTTCCCATCGCTCCCCGACGACCGCATCGGTGACCGCCATCCCGTCGATGCGCAGGTTCTCCCCGAACCATCCGTAAGGAAGCTCACGTCCGAGCTCGTCGGCCCATCGGCGCGCCTCGGGATCGGCGTAGGCGTACACCGCCTGATCGACGCCGCCGTGGTGTCGCTTGTTACCCACGTGGTCGTCGACGAGACCGAGTTCGTCGACGTCGAGGCGCCCTCTGCGGGGCCGCTTGTCGATGGCGGAGGGGCCGATGCCCTCTAGGATCACGTCGTCGCCGGCCGCGCACACGGCCAGCACCACACCCGTGCTCAACCGTTGCGTCCCGGCGCCGCCGAACCGCTGCGGAGTCGTTCCACGGCCGCGCGTCCCGCCTGGACCCGATCGTCGTCGCGAATCGAATCCGGATCGATCCGCGCGCTGACGGCGGACTCGGCCCCGACCGACAACTCCACGTCGCGCCGACGTTGCGCTTGACGAGTGCCAGCGCGATGGGACCCCACTCATGGTGGTCGACGACCGTGCCCACCCGGCCGACGGTTCGTCCGCCGACGGTGACCGGGTCGCCGGGGACGGGTCGCTCGTCGACGCTCCCGTCCAGATGCAGCAGGACCAGCCGTCGAGGCGACTTGCCGAGGTTGTGTACGCGGGCGACGGTCTCCTGGCCGCGGTAGCAACCCTTGTCCAGGTGGACCGCGCCGAACTCGTCCGGACCGCCGATCCAGTCGACCTCGTGCGGGATCGTGCGTTCGTCGGTGTCGGCGCCGAGCCGGGGTCGGCGGGCGGCCACGCGCAGGGCTTCGAAAGCCCAGCTGCCGGCCATTCGCGCGCCGGCCTCGGACAGCGTGTCCCACCAGCGGGTCAGCACGTACTCGGGCACCACGAGGTCGACGACCGGCAGGTCCCGGTCCTCGCCGAGCGGGGGCATGCGCCGCCAGAAGCCGAGCGGTTCGTCCTCGTGGTGCGACTCGGGCAACCCGCCCGCCTGGTACACGACGGCGTCCGCGCCGATCTCCAGGAGATCAGCGACCGGACCGTCGAGGGCCCCGGGCCCGATCAGCGTCAGGACCTTCATGTCCGCACGCGCGGCGGGTTCGGCCTTGGCCCAGAACACCATCTTGGTCAGGAAGTCGAGCAGCGGTCCGCCGCGCGAACCCTCGGTGTCGATCCACGTCACGCCGTCGATGTCGGTGAGGACGAAATGCTCTTCGACACGACCGTTGAGGTCGAGAGAGAGGTCTTCGGCGCTCGACCGGTCGGCGAGGGTGGCGATGTGCTGGCTGCTGATGGTGTGCAGCCAGGTCAGGCGTTCGGCGCCGGCGATCTCGAGAACGGCGCGGTCGGACCTGTCGGCGATGATCACGCCACGTTGTGCGGCTCGTTGTTCGCCGAGGGGGTCGCCGTAGTGCCACGCGGTGTCGGCGGAGAGGAGGTCGCCGGGGCCGGGCACCGCCCCGCCCTCGGAATGCCTGGTCAGGATGGGTGAGCGGCTCACGCGTCGATTCTACGGGTCGATTCGGCGCGGGGCTGCGACGCATGACAACCTTCTATCCATGGCGGATTCGATCCTTGTCTCCCTCGACGGCACCCGACACGATGCCGACGCTCCCTTCCTCCACGCCGACGACCTGGCCGCGGTGCGCGGTGACGGCATCTTCGAGACGCTTCTCGTGCGCGGCGGCCGGGCGCGATGCGTCCGACTGCATCTCGAGCGACTGGCCCGGAGTGCGGCCGCGATGGAACTCGACAAGCCCGATCTCGACGAGTGGCGGGCGGTGATCGAGACCGCGACGCAGGCGTGGACGGAGAAGCACGGGTCGTCGGGTGAGGCACTGCTGCGGTTCGTCTACTCCCGCGGACGCGAGCACGGTTCGGCGCCGACCGCGTACGTCACCGTCGACGCGGTGCCCGACCGGGTGTCGGCGGCGCGTGCGGACGGTGTCCGGGTGGTCACCCTCGCTCGCGGCTTCTCGATCGACCTCGCCGCCACGGCGCCCTGGCAGCTCCTCGGCGCGAAGACCCTCAGCTACGCCACGAACATGGCGGCCCTGCGCCACGCGTCGGCCGAGGGCTTCGACGACGTGATCTTCGTCAGCAGCGAGGGCGCCGTCCTCGAAGGGCCCCGAGCCACGGTCGTCGCCGTGTACTCCGACACCCTGGTCACACCGCCGACCGAGATCGGGATTCTCGAGTCGACCACCGTGCGTGCGGTTTTCGATGTCGCGGAACAGGAGGGTTGGACGACCAAGACCGACGTCCTACGGCCCGAGGATCTGGTGGCGGCCGACTCGGTCTGGCTGGTGAGCAGCGTGACCCTCGCGGCGCGGGTCACCCATCTCAACCGGTACGTGATGCCGCTCGCCGCGGACGCCGCGAAGTTCACCGATCTGGTCGACCGGGCCATCTCGGTGGACGACAATTGATCCCGGTCACCCCCACCTGATCTCGTCCGCCTGGGGCACACACCCGCGTGGGTGAGAGGGAAGACACCGCTTCGAACTGGTCGGCGGGACCTTTGGCGCTTGTAAGGGCCCGGTGACCAGGCGTAACGTCGCGCCTACGACCTACTACTACCGCTAGTAGTAGGTACCCGGCAGGTTTCGACCTTGCCCCCGCAGCCCGGGGGCCGGCAACTCGATTCGAGGCGATATGGACGCTCTGGACGTCTCCAGATGGCAATTCGGGATCACGACCGTCTACCACTTCATCCTGGTGCCGTTGACGATCGGCCTCGCGCCGATGATCGCGGTGATGCAGACGGTGTGGCATGTCACCGGCAACGAGCAGTGGCTGCGCGCCACGAAGTTCTTCGGCAAGCTCTTCCTGATCAACTTCGCGCTCGGTGTCGCGACCGGCATCGTCCAGGAGTTCCAGTTCGGCATGAACTGGAGCGAGTACAGCCGGTTCGTCGCCGATGTCTTCGGCGCGCCACTGGCCCTGGAGGGTCTCGTCGCCTTCTTCCTCGAATCGACGTTCATCGGGCTCTGGATCTTCGGCTGGGACCGCCTGCCGCGCCGCGTGCACCTGGCCTGTATCTGGTTGGCCGCCATCGGTGTGAACGCGTCGGCGTATTTCATCATCGCCGCGAACTCGTGGATGCAGCACCCCGTCGGCGTCACATGGGATGACGAACGCGGCCGGCCTGCCATGAACGACTTCGTCGCGGTGCTCACCAACAACACGACCCTGGCGGCCTTCCCGCACGTCATCGCCGGCGCCTTCCTCACCGCCGGTACCTTCGTCGCGGCCATCGGCATCTGGTGGATGGCGCGGAACTCATGGCGGGCCAAGAAGATCCGCGAGGCCGCGGACACCGGTGACCTGTCCGAGATCCCGGACAGCACCTCGCCGAGCCACGTCGACGCCACACCCGAGGACCTCGAGAAGGACGCCCGCGACCTCTGGCGGCCGGTCACGAGACTCGCGTTGTGGATCACCATCGTCTCCGGTGTCGCGCTGTTCATCACCGGGGACCTCCAGGCGCAGATCATGTTCAAACAGCAGCCGATGAAGATGGCGTCCGCGGAGTCGCTGTGCGAGACCGAGACGGGTCCGGGTTTCTCGGTTCTGTCGATCGGCCGCCAGAACAACTGCGAGAACATCGAACACGTCATCGAGATCCCGAAGATGCTGTCGTTCCTCGCGAATCACGACTTCGATTCGACTCTGCAGGGCGTCGAGGAACTACAGGAGCAGTACACCCGGGCCTTCGCCGGACAGCCGAACGTGCCGGCGAACCAGAACTTCGCACCCAACCTCTTCGTGACCTACTGGGGCTTCCGGGCGATGATCACCTGGGCGCTCGGCTCGGTGGTCGTGGCCTTGGGCGGACTGTGGTTCACGCGCCGTAAGCGGGTGGTCGAATCCAGACGCTTCGGCTTCATCGCCCTGTTGATGATCCCGACGCCGTTCCTGGCCAACAGTTCCGGCTGGATCTTCACCGAGATGGGACGCCAGCCGTGGGTCGTGGCGCCCAACTGGGAGGACGACCTCGACCCGCTCCGGATCAGCATGCTGGTGCAGAACGGTGTGTCCAACCATTCGGCAAGCACCGTGCTCGTCACGCTGATCGGTTTCACGCTGCTCTACGGTGCCCTCGGCATCGTGTGGTTCATGCTGCAGCGGCGCTATGTCATCGAGGGCCCGGCCGCACACGATGCGCGACCGCCGGGCCACACCGACGACGACGAGTCCGATTCCGATGAACCCAAACAGCTCTCGTTCGCGTACTAGAGGAGCGTGCTCATGAGTCTCGAAGAAATCTGGTTCCTGGTCATCGCGTTCCTGTTCGTCGGGTATTTCGTACTGGAGGGCTTCGATTTCGGTGTCGGCATGCTGATGCCGATCCTCGGTTCGAGTCACACCGGCGGCGACGACAAGGTCGCCGCCGACGATCCCGAAGCCGACCCCGACAAACGGCGCCGCGCGCTCCTCAACACCATCGGCCCGGTCTGGGACGGCAACGAGGTCTGGCTCATCACCGCGGGTGCGGCGTTGTTCGCGGCCTTCGGCGGTTGGTACGCAACCATGTTCAGTGCGTTCTACCTACCGCTGTTCCTCATCCTCATCGGGCTCATCGTGCGGGTCTGCGCGATCGAGTGGCGGGGCAAGATCAACAACCCCCGCTGGCGCGTGTGGTGCGACGTCGGAATCGGGCTGGGTTCGTGGATTCCGGCGATCCTGTGGGGTGTGGCGTTCGCCAACATCGTGCGCGGGCTCCCGATCGACGCTGACGCCCAGTACACGGGTGGGTTCTTCAACCTCCTCAACCCGTATGCCCTGCTCGGCGGCGCCACGACCCTGCTCGCGTTCCTCACCCACGGGGCGGTGTTCATCTCGCTGAAGACCTCCGGTGTGCTGCAGGAGGATTCGGCTCGCTACGCTGCCCGGCTGGCCTGGCCGACACTGATCGTGGCCGCCGTGTTCCTGCTGTGGACCCAGTTCGCCTACGGCAGCTCGTGGACCTGGATTCCGGTGCTCATCGCCGCCGTCGCCGCGGTGGGCATGGTGGCCGCCACCCAGATCCGCCGCGAGGGTTACGCATTCATGTTCACCTGCATCGCGATCGCCGGCACGGTCGCCACGCTGTTCGCCGTGCTCTTCCCGAACACGATTCCGTCGACCCTGAATCCGCAGTGGAACCTCACCATCGAGAACACGTCGTCGAGCGATTACACCCTCACGATCATGACGTGGGCGGCCGTGCTCATCACCCCGGTGGTGATGGGCTACCAGGCCTGGACCTATTGGGTGTTCCGAAAGCGACTGTCGGTCGCGCACATCCCGGACCCGGCCGGACTTCCGTCGTTGCGAATCCCGAGCAAGTGAGACGCACCGCCCGGCCTCCGCTCGACCCCCGGCTGCTGCGGTATTCGCCGACGACGCGGCGGTATGTCGGGGTCACCGCGGCGTTCGCGGTGGCCGAGGTGGTCGCGATCATCGTGGTGGCCGCGATGGTGGCGTCGATCGTCTCCGAACTGATCGTGTCGCCCGGGGCGCGGTCGTTCGCCGCGCAGGGCGTTCACCTGACCGTGTTGGCCGCAGCACTGGCGGCCCGGGCCGCGATGGCATACGGACACGACCGATACGCGCACCGCGCCGCCGAGCGTGCGATCGCGGAGATGCGTGCCGAGGCCCTCGATGTCCTCACCGATCCGGCCCGCACGTCGCCGCGATCGCTGACGGCGATCCGCGAACACGCGAGCACTGTCCTCCTGCGCGGGCTGGACGCCCTTGGGCCGTATCTGTCGGGCTACCTACCGGCCCTGGTGGCCGCGGCGGTTCTGACGCCGACGGTCACGGTGGTCATCGCGTTCGCCGACTGGCCGTCGGCGCTCATCATCCTCGTCACCCTGCCCCTCATCCCGCTGTTCATGGTGCTCGTCGGACTGATGACGCGCGATCGCACCACACGCAAGCTGGCGACGATGAGCCGGCTGAGTGCCCAGCTCCTCGACCTCATCGCCGGATTGCCGACGTTGCGCGCACTGAACCGGGCCGGCGCCCCGGCGGTTCGGGTCGGTGAACTCGGTGAAGCCCACCGCCGCAGCACGATGAGTTCGCTGCGGGTCGCGTTCCTGTCGGGCGCCGTCCTCGAGTTACTGGCCACGCTCTGCGTCGCACTGGTCGCCGTGGGGATTGGTCTCCGTCTGGTCTATGGCGAGATGTCGTTGTACGCAGGAGTTTTCGCGTTGATCCTGGCGCCGGAGGCATACCTGCCGCTGCGTCGGGTCGGCATGCAGTTCCACAATTCCACCGACGGCCTCACCGCAGCCGAGCAGGTCTTCGAGCTCATCACACCGCAGTCTGAGGCGGCCACGCTGTCCGCCACCGGGAATCGTGGGGTCAGCGTCGCAGGCGAACCGATCACCGTGCTCGACGTCGGCATCCACGGGCGCGACGGATGGGCGCCGGAGTGCCTCCGCACGACGATCGAACCCGGGGCGCTGACCGTGTTCGCCGGACCGAACGGGTCGGGCAAGTCGACGATGCTGGCGGCGATGATGGGCCTGCTCGCTCCGGACGCGGGATCGGTGCTGATCGGGTCCATCCCCGTCGCCCAGGCCGATCCGGCGGCGCTGCACGAACAGATCGCCTGGCTGCCCCAGCAACCGGTGATCGTGCCGGGCACGGTCGCCGAGAACCTGGAGCTGCTCGGCGCGCTGGACCGCGACGCCTTCGAATCGGTGTCCACGGCAACAGGCTTCGCCGCGGTCCTGGGCGAGTTGCCGGTCCGGTTCGGCACGGTGCTGGGAACCGGCGGGGTCGGGCTCTCCGCGGGACAACGGCAACGCCTCGCCCTGACCCGAGTCCTCGCCTCGCCGGCGCCGCTGCTGCTGCTCGACGAACCGACCGCCCACCTCGACGAGGCGTCCGAGCGCGACGTGTTCGCCGCACTCCGCGATCGCGCTCGGGCCGGGGACACCGTCGTCGTGGTGGCGCACCGGGGAGTCGCCCGCGAGTACGCGGACCGGGTGGTGGACTTCCCGGCGGCCACCGGCACAGCAGCCGCGGGCACGGCCGAGGAGGTGGACCATGCGCGGTGATCCGTTGATCCGGGCCCTGGGCTTCCTCGGCCTGCGCCGGCGTCCCGCGCTCACCGCGCTCGCGCTCGGTGTCGGCGGCTCGCTCTCGGCCCTCTTCCTGGCGGCGCTGTCGGCCTGGCTCATCACCCGTGCGTGGCAGATGCCGCCGGTGCTGTACCTGTCGGTCGCGATCACCGCGGTCCGGGCGCTGGGTATCTCGCGCGGTGTGTTCCGCTATCTGGAACGGCTGGCGACCCACGATCTCGCTCTGCAGGCCATGGCCACCGCGCGGCAACGGGTGTACACGGCGTTGGCGTCGGGCGCACCGGGTTATTCGGTCACGCTGCGGCGGAGTGAACTGCTGAACCGGACCAGTGACGACGTCGACGAGATCGGGAACGCCCTCATCCGCGGCCTCATCCCGATCGGCATCGGTGCCACGACATCGCTTGCGGCAGTGGTGGTGATGGCGCTGGTCTCGGTGCCCGCGGCCGTGGTGCTCGCACTCGCGCTGGCCGTCAGCGGCGGTGTGGCGCCGTGGCTGGCCGCACGCGGTGGTGCCCGGTCGATCCGCGACGGCGCGCAGGCCGCGTCCGAGGCCACGGAGGCCGCCACGACGGCGCTGTGGCACGCGCCTGAACTCGTCGTCGCACGCAGACGCCATCACGCGCTGGCAGCGGCCGCAGCGGCGGATCGCCGCCATCTCGACGCCACGGACCGGGGTATCCGGTGGCAGGCATCCGCCGCGGCGGCGACTCCGCTGGCATTGGGTGCGTCGCTGATCGCGGCATGCGTCATCGCCGTCGAATTGGCCTCGGCGACCTCGGGTTCGCTCGCCGGGGTGAGTTCGGGGGCTGGACTGACGCCGATGATCCTCGGTGTGCTCGTCCTGCTGCCGCTGTCGGCCTTCGAATCCACCGCGCCGCTCACCGAGGCCGGGCTGCAGATCGAGCGGAGCCGACAGAGTGCGGCCCGGCTCATGGCGCTGGTGGACGGGGCGCACGCCGACGGAACAGTCGATGTAACCGACGCCGAGGTGTATCGGTCTCCGGTGCGCCTGAGGACCACGGGCTTGCGCTGGGGACACCGGGATCGGGAGGTCCTCGGTCCCGCGGCGGGCGTGGATCTCGACCTGCGACCTGGTTCGCGTCTGGTGGTCACCGGCCCGAGCGGGGCGGGGAAGTCGACGCTGCTCCTCACCCTCGCCGGGTTGTTGCCGCCGATGGCCGGGGACGTCGAGGCGGTCGACGTCGGCGACGGTTCGATCGTCGGGTTACGTTCGGCGGGATGCTATTTCGCCGAGGAGGCGCACATCTTCTCGACGTCGGTCCGCGAGAACCTGCGCGTCGCCCGCGGTGACATCACCGACGAGGAGATCGACACCGCGCTGGCGGCCGCCGGGCTGCAGCGCTGGGCCGCAGCACTTCCCGACGGTCTGGACACCGTCCTCACCGGTGGGGCCGATGCGATGAGCGGCGGGCAGCGGCGGCGACTGCTGCTCGCCCGCGCACTGCTGCATCCCGCGCCGGTCGTCCTGCTCGACGAACCGACCGAGCATCTCGACGAGGCGGACTCCGACGAGCTGTTGCGGCGCCTCCTGGGGATCGAGCGGGACCTGTTCGGGCCCGACCGCATCGTCGTCGTGGTGACGCACCAGCCACCGGCCGATACCGGTGCGGTGGAGGTCCTCGAATTGGCGGGCCGGCCCCTTTCTGCTCCCTGAGGTGCGAGCGAAGCGAGCCACGAAGGGCTCCGCAGCGTGCCTCACCAGGCCCTTCGTGGCTCGTCGCTATCGCTCCTCGCACCTCAGGGAGCAATAGTCAGCGGCTCTCTGCCTGTGGGCGGGCACGAAACAAGAACCGGGGCCGGACGTACACGTCGTCCGGCCCCGGTTCCCCCCTGTGAGAGGCGGGAGGGCTAACCCGTGGACACCTCGTATCCCATCGGCAGCATCGTCGACTTGTGCTCGAGGAAGGACTCGAGACCTTCTCGGCCGTTCTCACGGCCGATGCCCGAGTTCTTGTAACCGCCGAACGGTGACTCGGGATCGATGGCGTACCAATTGATCCCGAAGGTGCCGGTGCGGATCTTGGTGGAGATCTCGATGCCGCGCTCGACGTCGTTCGTCCACACCGTGCCGGCGAGTCCGTAGCTCGAGTCGTTGGCGATGGCGATGGCCTCGTCGACGTCGTCGTAGGCGATGACCGACAGCACGGGACCGAAGATCTCCTCCTGCGCGATGGCCATGTCGTTGGTGACGCCGGTGAAGATCGTGGGGGTGAGGAAGTAGCCGGAGTCGAGTCCCTCGGGACGCTCGCTTTCGAGAACCGCGGTGGCACCGGCCTTCTTGCCGAGTTCGACGTACTCCTCGACCTTGTTCCGCTGGTTCTCGGTGATCAGCGGTCCGAGCTGGGCCTCCGGATCGGAGGGCAGCCCGACCTTCATCGCCTTCGCGGCCTCGACCATCGCGGCCACGATCTCGTCCTGTCGGCTGCGCGGCACCAGAATTCGCGTCTGCGCGACGCATGCCTGGCCCGTGTTGAACAGGCCGAGGAACGTCAGCATGAAAGCGTTCGCGGCGAGGTCGACGTCGTCGAGGACGATGGCGGCCGACTTGCCGCCCAGCTCGAGCGAACACCGCTTGAGGGTCTGGGCGCAGGCGGCGCCGATCGCCTTGCCGGCCGCGGTCGAACCGGTGAAGGTGATCTTGTCGACGTCGGGATGCGCGACGAGCGCCTGCCCGGTCTCGGCGCCGCCGGTGACCACCGAGATCGCCTCGGCGGGCACGCCTGCCTCGATGAACAGCTGCGCGACGTAGTTGCCGGTCATGGGGGTCTCGGGTGCGGGTTTGAGCACCACCGAGCAGCCCGCGGCCAGTGCGGCACCCATCTTGTTGCAGGTGATGAACAGCGGGACGTTCCAGGCACAGATCGCGCCGACGACGCCCACCGGTTCGCGGGTGATGCGGGTGGTGCCGAACAGGCCGGTGCGGTATTCCTCCCACTGATAGTCACGGGCCGCGTTGGCGTAGGCGCGCAGGACACCGGTGCCGGGGAGCTGTTGGAGGGTGCTGATCGCGCTCGGCGGCGCGCCCATCTCGGCCGACACGAGCGCGGTGATCTCGTCGCCCCGCTCGTCGATCAGATCGGCGACCTTCGCGATGATGTCGGCGCGCTGCGCGGGCGGCGTCGAACTCCAGACCCCGGAGTCGAAGGCCGCGCGCGCCGCGCGGACCGCGGCGTCGACGTCGGTGGCGTCGGCGAGCGGTACCGAACCGACGCGCTCACCGGTGGCGGGGGAGTGGACCTCGAGGGTCTCGGTGGAATGGGGATCGGCCCATCGGCCGCCGATGAGCAACTGGGGTTGATCGCCCCCGCCGGTGAGGGTGGCGGGTTGGGACTCCACGGTCTCGGTCATTACGCGTGTGCTCCTCAGAGGACGGGGCCCTGTCCGGGCGTGGGCGGTCGACAGCCGCCGACGGACAGGTGTGAACTACGGCACACGCAATACTAGAACACGTTCTAACTCTGATGCCAGGGGTGGTCGTCAGGAACTCCCGAAGGCCACCCGGGCCTCCATCCCCTGCATCACGTCGTGGAGGATCTCGATCTGATCGGTCGGGTCCTCGGCCTCGAGGAGTCGTTGCTGGTCATGCGGTTGTCCCGCCGTCTGCGCCGCCCACCGGTGGATGGGCGAGAGGTCCGCGGCCCGGGGATCGGAGTCGATGAGGGCGAAGGCGGCGATGATCGGCTCGGGATCCTCGCCGGCGGCGCGGAACTTCCGCCGGATCAGCTCGCGGTGTCGTTCGGCGAGGTCGCGCAGACGGGCCAGATCGGAGCGGCTCGGGGTCCGCTCGGGCAACACCGTGATGCGGGCGCGCGGATACGGATCGTCGGGCAGCCACTCCTCGACCCGGAACCGGTGTCGGCCGATCGCGGTCAGCGTCGCGCGGCCGTCCGGTAGCCGGGCGGTGATCTCGGCGTGCGCCAGCGTGCCGACGCGGCAGCGTGACTCGCCGCCGCCGACCTCCGAACCGCGCTCGATCAGCACCACGCCGAATCGGACCGTGGGTGGATCGGTCGAGGTGTCGACGTGGTCGTCGAGCATCTGCCGATAGCGCGGTTCGAAGATGCGCAGCGGCAGTTCCGCGCTCGGCACCAGGGCGGTGCCGAGCGGGAACATGGGCGCGACGAGCGACGCGCCCGCCGCCGGTTCAGGGGTCAGGGCGTGCTCGTCTCAGGACTTGGGCCGCGCGTCGAGCACGACCTCGAACTCGAGCAGATCGGCACCCGAGGCGACCGGCTTGGCGCGCTCACCGGAGTGCGCCTCGCGGGCCGGACCCGCCGACCAGGCCTGGAAGTCCTCTTCGGACTCCCACTCGGTGACGACGAAGTAGCGGTCGTCGCCCTTGACCGGACGCAGCAGCTGGAATCCGAGGAACCCCTTGGACCCGTCGACCGAGTGGGCGCGATTGGCGAACCGCTTCTCCAGTTCGGGGCCCGCGCCCTCGGGGACGGAGATGGCATTGATCTTCACAACAGACATGCGTCCACCATAGGCGCTGTGCGGGGGCGGTCGTCTGGGGAACGACGACACGGTGGTCGGGCCCCGTGCCGGTCGTCGGTGGCACTGCGGTTCTGCGACTACAGTTCTGGCATGTTCGACGGTGAGGTTCCGCAGGAGACCGGACTTCGCGACCACGGTGGTCCCGAAGTCGCGGACGAAGCGAACGGATCGTCGGCCACAGTCGAGCGCGCGGCGCCGCCCATCGTGTTGCTGCACGGCCTGATGGGCCGCGGACGGACATGGCGCCGCCAGGTCCCGTGGCTGCGCCGGTACGGCCGGGTGTTCACCTACGACGCCGCGTTCCACACCGGCGCCTACGCCGAACAACCCTGCGACGACGGCGAACTCGCGACGGAGCGGTTCGTCGCCGACCTCGCCGAGGTCCTCACCTGGATCGACCGCGGGCCTGCGGTCCTCATCGGGCATTCGATGGGAGCCCTACACGCCTGGTGCGCGGCGGCGGAGTACCCCGAACTCGTCGCAGCGCTGGTCGTCGAGGACATGGCCCCCGACTTCCGCGGCCGGACCACCACGAGCTGGACCCCGTGGTTCGAGTCCTGGCCGGACCGATTCGCCTCCGAGGCCGAAGCCGTCGAGATGTTCGGGCCGGTGGCCGGCCGCTACTTCTTCGAGGCCTTCGACGACGGCCGGTTACACGGTCGGATTCCGTTGTGGGCCGCGATCGCCGAGGAATGGGGCCGACGCGATTTCTGGACGCAATGGCGTTCGGTCGGCGTGCCGGCGCTGCTGATCGAGGCCGAGCACGGGGTCACCCCGCCGGGGCAGATGCGGACGATGTGCGCGGTCAACGACCACGCCCGGCATCTCCGCGTGCCGGATGCCGGACATCTGATCCACGACGACGCGCCACATGTGTATCGCGGTGCGGTGGAGGCATTCCTGTCCGGCCTCGACCGCTGAGACCGCCGCGCAACGTAATTCGGGGCGTACACGACGAATCGTGTACGCCCCGAGGAGGAACGGGTGGCGTCAGGCGGGGTCGGCCGGCGCGATGGGCGCGCCGTTGAGCCGACGCCAGCAGTGCACCAGGAACAACTGGGCCACCGGAGCCGCGACGATGAGTCCCACGTAGCAGAGGAGCACGCCGACGAGGTTGATGGCGTAGGTGACCAGCAGGGTCAGGATCGAGTCGCCGACCTTCGACTTGGTCAACTCGAAGGACGCCTTCATCGCGTTGATCGGCGACAGACTCTTGTCGATGGTCGCGACCACCGAGAACATCAGGAAGAACATCGCGATGATGCCCGGGATGATGCACAGCGCGTAGCCGATACCCGTGATGAGGCCGACGAGGATCGCGGTTCCGATGACCGGCCCGAAGCGGATCGGGGTCAGGAACGACTTCGCCGTCACCGGTTCGCCGTTGGCCACCCGGACCGCGCCCGAGATGATGCTCGCCTGGATGTAGAGGAGGCCCAGGATGAAAACGAGGTACACCAGGCCGAGGAGGATGCCGCCGCCGAGGCCGAGCGACGTCTCCTCGTAGTAGAAGCCATTGCCGTAGTCGACGGTCTCGGTGGTGCCGAAGATCGACACCGCGGAGAACCCCACCGCGATGAGTGCTGCGCCCAACAGGAACACCGCGAGGCCCGGCAGGATCATCGCGCCGACGTTGTTCTTGAACTTGCCGAAGGCCCACGAGAACGCGGTGCCCACGTCGATCTTGCCCGAATCTCCCGGCGCGCCGTAGGGATCCGGGGCTCCGGGATAGGCCCCGGCGTCACCGTACTGCGGCCCGCCCGGAGGCGGCGGAGGCGGGGCCTGGCCGTACTGCGGCTGCGGCGGCGGCTGCTGGCCGTACGGCGGTTGCTGCCCGTACTGCGGCGGCTGCTGCCCGTATTGGGGCGGCTGCTGCCCGGGGAAGCCGCCCGGTTGCTGCGGGTCCGGCGGCGGGACAGGGGGATACGGCGGCTGACTCATGGATCGGGACATTAGCAACGATCCGGGCGTGGTGGGAGACTATCTCCGAACGATCAAACGACTGGTCAATGAACCCGGCACGGATTATGAGGTCTGTCATCGCCGGCTCGAGCGGAGTTCCGGTACAGCCGTCTCGGTGCCGTTCGGCGGAGTCCCGGCGGAGCTATGCCTCGCCGGCGAGGCAGTAGCGTCCGCTTGCGGTGATCTCCACGAGCCCGTCGACGAGCAGCGAATCCAGGGCCCGGTCGCGCTGGGCGGTGTCGGAGGTCCACACGACGTCGAGTGCGGCGCGGTCGACGGCGCCGCTCGTGTTGCGCAGGACATCGAGGAGCAGCCCGCGCACCTGGCGGTCGGTGCCGGCGAACTTCTGCACCCGGCGCGGCGGTCCGGAGTGCGTCGGCCGGCCGAGGCCGACCCAGGTGCAACCGTCGACGAGAGGGCACTTGTCGCACTTGGGGTTTCGGGCCGTGCAGACGAGCGCGCCGAGTTCCATCAGCGCCGCCGAGAAGCGTGGTGCCGACGCGGCGTAGGTGCCGTCGTCGGACCGGGGGAGCAGCGCCTGCGCGTCGGCGAGATCCCGCCGCGACGGATTCGCCGGTTGTTCGCGCCCGTGAACCGCGCGGACGATGACCCGCCGGACGTTGGTGTCGACCACCGGCACGGCCTGTCCATAGGCGAAGCAGGCGACCGCCCGTGCGGTGTAGTCCCCGATACCGGGCAGTCCCAGCATGGTCTCGACATCCTCGGGAACCCGATCGCCGTGGTCGGCGGCCAGCACCTTGGCGCACTCGTGAAGGCGGAGCGCGCGTCGGGGGTAGCCGAGCTTGCCCCACGCCCGCAGGACCTCCCCGGCCGGTTCGACCGCCATCGCCGAGGGGGCCGGCCATCGCCGGACCCACTCCCGCCAGGGTTCGACCACCCGGGACACCGGCGTCTGCTGCAACATGATCTCGCTGATGAGGATCTGCCAGCCGCTACACGACGGGTCACGCCACGGAAGATCCCGTTCATGCATATCGAACCAACCGAGCAGATGGCCCGATGGCACACTATTGGGCATGACCGCAACGACACCACGGCAGGCCTGGCGCATCCTGCGCGACGGCAACAACCGATTTGTGACAGGTGAATCTCAGCATCCCAGCCAGGGTATCGAGGACCGGGCGCGACTCGCCGGGGGCCAGCATCCGCACGTCGCGCTCTTCGGTTGCGCCGACTCGCGGCTGGCGGCCGAGATCATCTTCGACCAGGGTCTCGGCGACATGTTCGTCGTCCGCACGGCCGGTCAGGTCATCGACTCGGCGGTCCTCGGTTCGCTCGAGTACGCCGTCGAGGTGTTGCAGGTGCCGCTCATCGTGATCCTCGGGCACGACAGCTGCGGGGCGGTGAAGGCCACCCTCGACGCGCTCGACGACAACCAGATCCCCGGCGGTTACATCCGGGACGTCGTGGAACGGGTCACCCCCAGCATCCTCGCCGGCCGTAGCGAGGGCCTGACACGAGTCGACGAGTTCGAGGCCCGCCATGTGGTGGAGACCGGGCAGCTGCTCATGCAGCGCAGCCGGATCATCGCCGATCGGATCAGTACCGGCCGCCTGGCGATCGTCGGCCTGACCTACCAGCTCAGCGAGGGGCAGGTGAACGTCCAGGGCGTGTACGGGGACATCGGTGAACGCCCGGCGCCCACCGCGGTGGCCGAGTCTGCCTGACGTCGTATTCGTCTCCGCATGCGGTGGACCTGAAGGCGAACTCTAGACTTTGCCTGCTCGGGACCGCTTTCCCGCTGCGACACGCCGCACGTGATGAACCAGAAGTCAAGACCCGGCCGTTAGCGTTGTGGTCGTGATCGAACCCCAGGGCCCGCTGCCACCCGAGATCTACTGGCGACGCCGCGTCGTCGCCGCGGGTGGTGCGCTGGTCGTGGTCGGTCTGGTCGTAGCACTGATCGTGTGGATGACGTCGGGAAGCGGGGATCCGCAGAACACCGCAGCCACCGCGAGCGTGTCGTCGAGCTCATCGGCGTCGTCGACGACATCCGCGCCGCCCGCGTCGGAACCGCAGGCGGGTGGCGCCTCCGGTGAACCGGATGCGGGGGGCGGCGCCGGCGGCGGGGCGGGTGCTCCGGCGGGGCCGCCCGCGGGGTCCGCGACCCCGGTCGAATCGGCAAGTCCAGCAGGCGTTCCCGGAGCGGCCGGCGGGCCGGCCCTGTGCCCGGATCAGGCGATCTCGGTGGTCCTCTACACCGACAAGCCCACCTACACGATCGGACAGAACCCGGTGTTCACCATCGTGACCACCAACGCGGGACTGTCCGAGTGCACCCGCGACGTCGGCAAGGCCGTGCAGAACGTCATCGTCCGCACCCTGGACGGCACCCGGACGCTGTGGTCGGCGCGCGACTGCTCGCCGCTGAACACCGTCAACAACGTGGTGCTCAAGCCTGCGCAGCAGGTCAAGGACACGATCACCTGGTCGGGCACCACCAGCAGCCCCGGTTGCGAGCGCCCGCGGACCCAGGTGCCCGCCGGCTCCTACTCCGCCATCGGCAAGATCGGCGAACGTGAATCGTTCCCGATCACGTTCAACATGGTCGCCCCGGCCCAACAGCCCTGAGCGACGGTCACGTTCGCCGGGCCAGGCGACTAGTCGTAGCGCTCGATGCTGGTCTCGGCCAGGCGGGTACCGCGAACTATTCGTTCGCTAGGTAAAGTACCGACTCGTTGAGTATCAATGATGAGATCTCCTACCTCGGTCTCGTCTGGCGGGGAGGTCTCTCATCCGAGTCGGATTCAAGGCGTTCATGCGTCGCTGTGTGGTTGCCGCGGGCGTTGCGGTGACGTGCGCATCATCAGCGCTGGTGTGGGGCAGCGGGCCCGCAGTGGCATCCGACCCGGAGATGCTCAGGGCTGACGCGGGTTGCGTCTGGAGAACGCCGGCCGAGCGCGCTCAGAACCTACAGACTTGTACCTTCGACTCGACTGCGCTCGGGCGAGAGGCCACGGTCCAGATCCGAGCCGCAGACACACGAGAGCGCCAGGCAGGGCGCGGAATCTACTTCCTGGACGGATTGGGGTCGAATCCGGAGTTCAGTACGTGGACAGCGGAGCCTGAAACCGTCGCTGCCTACGATTCCGTCAACACTCTCGTCTTTCCGGCCGGTGGTGCAGGTGAGTGGATGACAGACTGGGAGAAAGCGCCCACCGGTCAGTCGATTCCGCCGCAATGGAGCTCGTTCATCGGGGTCGAACTGCCGAAGTATCTGCAGCGGAACTTCGATGTGCCGAGATCGGGCAACGGCATCGTCGGGGTATCGATGTCCGCGGGTCCGGCGATCGTCCTTGCGCTGGACCATCCAACGGTGTTCAAAGTGGCCCGTTCCTACTCCGGCTACTATCCGACTGACAACCCGCTCGGGTGGTTGGGAATACCTGCCATCCAGCGTGAGCGTGCCGACATCGAGAACGGACGCACCGCGATGTGGGGAGACCCTGAGGCGCCGGGTAACCGCTGGGCACAGAACGACGTCCTGTCCCGTATCGGCGAAGTCGCGCGAACTCGCCAGACCGTGATTGTTTCCTCCGGGAACGGAATTCGACCAGCAATGAACTCCGCGAAGCCAACCAGGTCCTTCAGGAACGATTGGCTGCTGATCCCGGATCGGGTCCGAAGCTCGTGCAGCAGGCGGCAACCGCGCTAGCTCTGGGAGTTGCGCTGGAGTCTGGCGCTATGTTCTCGACGGTGGCCCTCCAGGCCGTATCGACACGTCTCGGACTGCCGATCTCGTTCAACTATCGGAACGGCGGACACAACTGGTATGCGTGGTCGGCGGACGCGAACGATGACGCGCAGATGATCGAACGAGCACTGCTGTCCAACTAGCGGCCTCGCGGCCGTTGCCGTGATCGAGGTACCAGTCGCCCGAATACGCGCGATCAGTCGTAGCGCTCGATGCTGGTCTCGGCCAGGCGGGACAGTCCCTCACGGATGTGGCGGGCCCAGATGCTGCCGATACCCTCGACCGCCTGCAGATCGGCCGACGAGCTCGCGAGCAGCGCCTGTAGGGTCCCGAAGCTGCGCACGAGCCGGTCCACGTGGGCGAACTGCAGCCGCGAGATCCGGGCGAGCAGACGGTAACCGCGGGGACTCATCGCCGTGTCCTGGGCCTCGATCGTCGTCGGGTACCCGAAGGCCCCGGCGAGCAGGGTGAGGTCGAGAAGGTCTGCGTCGCTGAGGTTCTCGACGACCTCGAGCGCCTGGCGGACATCCTCGGCGGTCGCCGGCTCGGGGCTGGCGTAGTAGTCGCGGACGAGCAGTTCGCGCATGGTGTCGTTGTCGCTGATCAGCTCCTCGAGCTGCAGGCTGACCTGCCGGCCGTTCACACCGAGTTCGAGGACGTACTCCTCGATCTCGGCCGACACACGACGGACCATCTCCATGCGCTGGGCGGTCGACATCGCGTCGCGCAGCAGCACGTAGTCCTCGATCTCCGCGCGCGACAGCGCCGAGATCACCTCGTCGAGCCGGGCCTTGTACCGCTCGAGGGTGGCCAGCGCGACGTTGGCGCGGGACAGGATCGGGTCCGGGCTCTCGACGACCCGGCGGGCGCCGTCGACGTAGACGCTCACGATCGACATCGACGCGCTCACCGAGATCACCGGATGCCCGGTCTGGATGGCGGTCCGCTCCGCCGCGCGGTGACGGGTGCCCGACTCCTCGGTCGGGATGGAGGGATCGGGGACCAGCTGGACGTTGGCCCGCACGATGCGCTTGCCGTCGGTGGAGAGCACGACTGCGCCGTCCATCTTGGCGAGCTCGCGCAGTCGCGTCGGCGCGAACTCCACGTCGAGGTGGAAACCGCCGTCGCAGATCTTCTCGACGTCGGAGTCGTGCCCCAGCACGATGAGGGCGCCGGTGCCGCCTCGCAGGATGCGTTCGAGGCCGTCACGAAGCGGCGTGCCGGGCGCGACGCGCGCCACCGTGTCGCGCGTCAGCTCGGATCTGACCACCTCGGCAACCATGACTTCCCTCCAGTGACCCGTCCGTCCCCGCGGGGACGGCGCCCACCCGCGCCGGGCCGGATGCCAGCGACATCGGCCGTTCTGATGGTGACTAGGGTACCGGGGTGTGAAGAGCAGCAGTTTCGTGGTGCCCGACGACCTGGACGAGGTGGAACGCCACCCGAAGGCGGCGAAGCCGGGCGAACCCGTCCGCATGCACAACCCGACCTGCTACGGCTGCGGACCGGACTCCCCGCAGGGCCTGCATCTGGTGGTGCATGCGGGTGAGGGGTTCACCGTCGACGCGTCGATGGAGGTCGAGACCCGGATGGAGGGCGGCCCCGGCGTCATCCACGGCGGCATCCTGAGCACCGCGTTCGACGAGGTGATGGGCACGATCCCGCTCCTGATCGGGCCCTCCGGGGTGACGGTGCATCTCGAGGTGGATTACATCCGGCCCATCCCGGTGGGCTCGACGCTGCAGTTCACCGGCACCTTGCTGGGCCGACAGCGCCGCAAGATCTTCACCGAGGCGGTCGCCCACATCGGTAATCCGGACGAGCCGGTGGCCAGCGCACACGCGATCTTCGTGACGATCGATGTGCGGAAGCACTTCGCCGCCCATGTCGAGAAGAGCGCCCGGGCGGAGGAGTACAAACGCCGGATGTACCCCTAGGCGTAGCGGCCAGGGGGACGGGTCAGAAGGGCGCGTCCACCGGATCGGCGTCGCGGAGACCGACGGCGTCGCCGAGGTTCGCCACACGCAGGATCCGGATGCCCGTCGGCAGTTCCTCGTCGGTGGCCGCGGGGATGATCGCCTCCCGGAAGCCGAGTCGCTTCGCCTCGGCGAGTCGGCGCGCGACGGCCGAGACACGACGGACCTCACCGCCGAGCCCGACCTCGCCGACGACCACCGTCGACTGCGGGATCGGCTGGTTCTTCACCGTGGAGTACACGGCGAGCGCGATCGCGAGATCGGCGGCCGGCTCGGTCACGCGCATGCCGCCCACCGTGGAGAGATACACCTCGCTCTTCGCGATCTGTTTCAGACCCCCGCGTGCCTGCAGGACCGCGAGCACCATCGAGACGCGGTTCATGTCCAGGCCGGAGACCGCCCGGCGCGGAATGTTCATCTCGGTGCCGTTCGCCAGCGCCTGGACCTCGCCCACCAGTGCGCGTTTGCCGTCCATGGTCACCAGGGTCGCGCTGCCGCTCACATCCGAATCACGTTGATGCAGAAAGATTCCGGAGGGATCCGGGACCTGATGGATGCCGTCGTCGCGCTGTTCGAAACACCCCACCTCGTCGGCCGCACCGAACCGGTTCTTGACACCGCGGACCATGCGTAGCGTCGAGTGCCGGTCACCCTCGAACGCGAGTACGACGTCGACGAGGTGCTCCAGCGACCGCGGCCCGGCGACCGCGCCCTCCTTGGTGACGTGGCCGACGAGGATGACCGCGACCCCGCGGTTCTTGGCGAGCGAGACCAGTGCGGTCGTGACCGCCCGGATCTGGGTCACGCCGCCGGTGACGCCGTCGGCCCCGGAGGCGACGAGGGTCTGTACCGAGTCGACGATCATGAGTGACGGCGCGACGGAGTCGACGTGGCCGAGGATCGTCGCGAGGTCGGTCTCGGCGGCCAGGTAGACGTTCGGGTGCACCGCGCCGGTGCGCTCGGCCCGCATGCGGACCTGCCCGGCAGATTCCTCGCCGGTGATGTAGAGCGCCGTGCGGTCCTGTGCCGCCCAGTGTTTGACGGCTTCGAGCAGCAGCGTCGACTTGCCGACGCCGGGCTCACCGGCCAGCAGGATGACCGAGCCCGGGACGACGCCGCGGCCCAGCACCCGGTCGAGCTCGCCGATGCCCGTGGGGATCGCGGCGGACGATTCGGCGTCGACCTCGGTGATGCGCAGAGCGGGGCTCGACGGTGCGACCGCCGCGGTCGAGCGCGCCGACGGTGCCGGCCCGGCCACCTCGCCGATGGTGCCCCATTCGCCGCACTCGGGGCAGCGGCCCACCCACTTGGGCACCTGATGGCCACACGCGGTGCAGCGGAAGGACGTCTTGGTTCTGGCCACCCGGTCAGCCTAGGTGGCGGGGCCGACAGAACGAGCGAGGCCCGGCGGGTGCCGGGCCTCGCTCGTGGAAGTGGTTCGACCGGTGGTCAGTGGCCGCCTTCGCCGTGACCCTCGCCGTCGGCGCCGTGTTCGCCGGTGCCGGCCCCGGAGCCCTCTTCGCCGTGGCCCTCGTCGCCGTGATGCTGGTTGTAGAACGTCGGCTCGGCGTTACGTGCCACGTCCTGGCGCTCGAGCTCGGCGCCGCCGTCGACCGGGGCGTCGACGGTGGTCTGGCCGGCATCGACCCAGCGGCCGTCGGCCTCGCGCTTCTCGAACACGAACGTCAGCTCGGTCGTCAGACCCGCCGCGACCGTGTCACCGGTGTTGTCGAGCTCGA
Source organism: Gordonia sp. SMJS1 (assembly GCF_029866425.1). Classification (NCBI taxonomy): domain Bacteria; kingdom Bacillati; phylum Actinomycetota; class Actinomycetes; order Mycobacteriales; family Gordoniaceae; genus Gordonia; species Gordonia sp. SMJS1. The sequence continues at coordinate 940,752 of NZ_CP123381.1, forward strand.
CGCTGAGGCGCTTCTCGAACTCGGCGTTGGCGCCGACCGGGGTGCCGCCGCGCAGCGCCCCGTTGGGCGGGATGACGCGGTCATCGGCCTCAGCGCCCTCGATGAAGGTGACCTGCCCCTCCTCGGGGTTGATCCCCTTGAGGCGGTAGTAGACAAGCGGATCGGAGTTGGCGATGACGAACGCCAGCTCGAACGGTCCGCCGTCGCCGAAGACCGTCGATGCGTCGTTCTCGGGGTAGAGGATCTGCACGTCGCGGAGCTCGAGTTCGTCGTAGTTGACGTTCGCGCCGTTGATCGCGGGCAGCTGATTGGCGGTCTGCGAGATCTGACCCGCACCGCAGCCGGTGGTGCCGAGGGCGACGGCGATGCCGATCGCGGCAACCGCGGTCACCATGCGAGATGGCCGAACCGCCGACCGCCGCGCGGAAAGTGATAGCACTGACACCCGATCCTCCCAGGTCAAACGAAGCCGACATGCAGCGCGCGAAACCCTGCACTACGCAGCGTAGTGGGCGCGGTGCGGAAAAGTCCGGCCGGGTACCCGATTGGTCTGTCGCCGTCGCCGGCGCCACGGCCCCGCAGCGGTCGCCGGGTGGTCGTGCCCACGTCGTCCCAGGGGTCGGCGGGCGGTGCCGGGGAGCCCGGTCGACACCGTGGTGGGGCGTACCCCGCGCCAGGCCGACGGGGAGCTCCGGTGGGGTAGCGCACCCTCACCGCGCACCCCTCGCGACCTCGCAAGAGCCTGTCATGAAACCTGTTCACCGCGTTGACCTGCACCGTTGGGTGGGTGCCTCGGAACGCCCGTGCTAGACTGGCTTCACTCGAAAGGGGCAAGGAACATTGAATTTCAAAGTTGGCGACACCGTCGTTTACCCCCATCACGGTGCTGCCCGGGTCGAAGACATCGTGACCCGGACCATCAAGGGTGAGCAGATCGAATACCTTGTTCTCAAGGTTGCCGACGGTGACATGACCGTTCAGATTCCCTCGACGAAGCTCGAGTACGTGGGCGTTCGCGACGTCGTCGGGCAGGAAGGTCTCGATCAGGTCTTCCAGGTTCTGCGGGCCCCGCACACCGAGGAGCCGACCAACTGGGCGCGCCGGTTCAAGGCGAACCAGGAGAAGCTGATCTCGGGCGACATCATCAAGGTCGCCGAGATCGTCCGCGACCTCTGGCGTCGCGAACAGGATCGTGGGTTGTCGGCCGGTGAGAAGCGGATGCTGACCCGAGCCCGTCGCGTTCTGGTCGACGAGTTGTCACTCGCCCAGAACACCGACGACGAGAAGGCCACCAGCATGCTGGACGAGGTTCTCGCCGCCGCTTCCTGACCGCCGGTCGCACCTGGTTCAGGACTCTTCGTGACCCCTACGCCGGAGCTTTCCGGCGCAGAAGTCTGTGTCATCATCCCGGCCGCCGGGTCGGGAACCCGGCTCGGTGAGCCGGTGCCCAAGGCCTTCGTGGACGTGGGTGGACGGACGATCCTCGAGCGATGCGTCGACAACATCCCCGCCTCGCTGGGGGCGACCGTGGTCGTCGTGGTGCCCGCCGACCTCGTCGAGCGGGCATCGGCGTTGCTGACCGGCGTGCGCGTCGTCGCCGGTGGCGCTCACCGGTCGGATTCGGTGCGCGCCGGCATCGCCGCCGCCGGCCACGCCGGCATCCTGCTCGTGCACGACGCCGCGCGACCACTCACCCCCGCGCGGTGTTCACCGACGTCGTCGCCGCGATCCGCGCCGGGCATCAGGCGGTCGTCCCCGCCGTTCCCGTCGTCGACACCCTCAAACAGGTCGAGCCCGGCCCGGCCGGTCTCGAACGCGTGACGCGGACCGTCGACCGCGAGGAGTTGCGCGCCGTACAGACCCCCCAGGGTTTCACCCGTGACGCCCTCCTCCGCGCGCACGCCGATGACGCCGGTATCGCGACCGACGACGCCGGCCTCGTCGAGACATGCGGAATCGATGTCCACCTCGTCCCCGGAGACCCGCTTGCCATGAAGATCACCACGCCCTGGGACCTGCGTATCGTGCGCGACATGGTCGGTGGGCGATGAGGGTCGGCATCGGTACCGATGCCCATCGCGTCGACGCGTCCGCCGAGTGCTGGATGGTCGGTCTGTATTTTCCCGACGAACCGGGGTGTGAAGGCCACTCCGACGGCGACGTCGGCGCCCACGCGCTGTGCGATGCGGTGCTGTCGGCGGCGGGTCTGGGTGACGTGGGTTCCGTGTTCGGCACCGGTCGCCCGGAGTGGGAGGGTGTCTCGGGAGTCCAGATGCTCTCGCACGTACGGACTCTCATCGAGGCCGACGGGCTCCGCGTGGTGAACGCGGCCGTACAGGTGGTGGGCAATCGGCCCAAGATCGGACCGCGCCGTGCGGAGGCGCAGCAGGTGCTGTCCGACGTGCTGGGCGGCCCGGTGTCGGTGTCGGCGACAACGACCGACGGCCTGGGCATGACCGGCCGCGGCGAGGGGATCGCCGCGGTGGCCACCGCGCTGCTGGACGCCGCGGGCTAACCCCCCGAGCTCAGCAGGATGTCGCAGGCCCGGCCGGTGGCCTCGGCCGGCGGGGTGAGACGCGCGGCGAGACCGGCCGCGCCCGCCGCCACCGCGGGATCGGTGAGGGGGGCCAGATCGTCCGGGCCGAACCGGGCGAGACGATTGCCCGCTCCGGCGCCGGCTCCGCGCAGGGCGGCCGCCCACATCGGCTGATCGGCGCTCAACCACGCGACCACCGACGGGATCCCGGCGCGCGCCACGGCCGCCGTGGTGCCGGCGCCACCGTGGTGAACGGCACCCCCGCACTGCGGCAACAGGAGCTCGTGGTCGACGGGCCCATCGATGTGCAGCAGCCGGTCGTGGTGTGGCAGCGGGTGTTCGGTGTGCCCGATGACGCGCAGGCCGCGGGCGAGCAGAGTGGACACGATGGCGGTGATCTGCTCGCTGCTGATCTTCATGCTGCCGAAACCGACATAGACGGGTGGTTCGCCTCCGCCGATCCAGTCCAGCGCGGCGGCCGTCGCGTCGTTCCCGGCCGCCATCGCACTCCGGGACGCTTTGTCGGGCAACAGGAATCCGACCAGCGGACGCTGCGCGCCCCACTCCTCGTCGAGACCGGGGAAGAGCGCGGCGTCGTAGGCCTGGATCTCCGGCACGCCCCGCGCGCGGAGTCGGCTTCCGAGTGGGCCTTTCGCGACCGGTAGGTCGAGTTCGTGGCGGAGTCGACGGTCCGCCCCGCGCACCGTCAGCCAATAGGTGCGGTCGGCGAGCAGCCACATCGCTCGCGAGACGGGCCGGGGGTAGCGGCGGTAGCGGACGTCGAGGCTCGCGTTGGGCCGCAGCGGACAGAAGTGCAACGGCACGAACGGGATTCCACGACTCTGTGCGATCGCCTCGCCGCGGTCCTGGGCGAGCGGACCGGTCACGAGCAGATCCGAGGAGTCGGCGAGCTCGCGCATCACGCGCTCGGAGGTCGCGCGCCCGTGTTCGGCGACCTCGCCGAGTGCACGCAGACGTACGCGCGGGTTCTTCGATTTGAGGCGTTCTTTCACCAGTGGGCTCGCGAGGAGCTCGGCGGTCGACGGTGCCAGCACCTCGGTCGGCAGACCCGTCGCGGCGGTCATGTCGACCAGATCCTCCGGTACGGCCAGACGTACCCCGTGTCCGCGCCGGGTGAGCTCGGCGCCGAGCGCGATCGCCGGCTGGATGTCACCCCGGCTGCCGTGGACCGCGAATGCGAACCTCATGCGCCCCAGGGCTTTCCCGAGATCCCCCAGGCGGCGAGCTCGTCGTCGACGAGGGACCGCAGGGACGCGGCGTCGGGGATGCGGACCGGGTCGAGGGAACTGACGCTGAACATCACGTGGCCGTCGTTGATCGCGAGCCAGCCGCTGACACCGCCTTTGCGGTCGCGCAACCGCACCGGGTCGCCGGTGGCGGTGATGGCCCGGATCGACAGTGCACCAGCGGTTCCGGTGCCGAGCGTCGCGAACTCGTCGGGGGCCTGGCCGACGTTCGACGCCAGGCACAGCGGTGTGGTCACCTTGGACGCCAGGCGCCGCGTGATCGACGGGCTCAGCGCCTGCAACACGACGGCTCGTTGCGCGACGGCGCCCGAGTTCGCGGCGAGTCTGCCGTAGGCGTCCTTGCATGCGGTGCGCACCGCGGTGAGGTCGTCGTAGCGCCCGGGGACGACCTCCACGAAAGCCGTTGCGCCCGAGCTGGCGTTGGCCCGCCGGTCGTCGAGCGTGCGGGAGGAGACCGGCAGCGAGACCGGGACGACGTCCCCCTCCGACACGCGGCCGCTGCGCTCGAGGATGCCGACCATCAGGGCGGCGAAGAGACTGTTGTCGGTGCCCCCGCGGGACTTCGCCGCCCCGGTGTAGTCCGCCTGCGGGATCAGGACCGTGACATTCGGCGCGGTCTCGGCGCCCGCGACGTCGGTGTCGGTGTCGGGTGTGGGCCGGCCGGTCACCCGCACGGGGGAGGGCGGCGGGGTGGACCGGCTCGCGCGCCAGATGCGCGCGGCGGTCGTGCCCGCGGTCCACAGCAGGTCCGCCGCATCGCGGACGTCGGAGACGAGGCCGGGTTCGGCGCCGGGCACGTAGTCGAGGCCGTGGATGGCCTCGATGACCGCGACCGCTCCGGTGCCGCCGTCGGCGATGACATGGGAGATGATCAGCGAGACCAGCACCGAGTCGTCGGCGGCCGCGCGGGCGACGACGAGCCGCCACGCCGGCCCGTTCTCGAAGTCGAGCGGGGCGTCCGCCTGTGCCCGCCCCCAGGCCTCCTCGTCGCCGGCCGGTACCGGTTCGGTCTGCACCGAGACCGCGCCTGCCTCCGGGGTGTACCGCCAGTACGCGCGGCCCGGTCCACGGTGTCGGGTGACGAGCCTGCTCAGGCGCCCATAACGCAACTTCTGGCCGAGTGCGGTGATGGTGTCGACGTCGACCGTGCCGGGGAACCGCCAGAGTGTCTGGTTCACGACGGGGAGGCCGAGGACGACGTCCATCCGGACGAACAGGTCGTCGTCGGCGGTCAGGCGGTCGACGGCCTCCGGTGCCGACGTGCGGTCGGGGCGGACCAGGGATGCAAAATTCATGCTTGCCTTGCCGTTGGTTGATCGGGTCAGGTGATTGCCGGTACGGACTCCGCACTCTTCACCGCAAGACGCGCACACTACCGGACGCCTCTCCGGGAAACACGAGAGGGAAACCGAGGTTCGGTAGGGGTTCTGACGATGAGATCTTTCACACCGAGTCAGGGACCAACGGGCGACTCCCGCGCGCCCAGCGGTCATTGCTACGGCAGAAAAGCGCTCCGGCGACCTCAAAACTAAGGGTCAGAGCCATACGAGCACGTTAGTCGGACCTACGGACGTTCGAGTTCGGGTTGTCGGCCGACTCTTGCCACCGCATAGCCTTCCATTCATTTTGCTCGCCAAACTATCAATCAAGGCGGATCCGGGTTACTGTCTTGACCGTTGATAAGGGCGTCCTAACCGCGTTGGTGCGATCGGCTGTGGTGTCTGGGTCTGCGGTGGTGTCGTTGAGGACGTCTACCGAGGTGCTCGAACGCGTGGCGAACACGGAGGAAGTTGTGGAATACACCGAGCTGACCGACTATTCGATGCCCGGCGGCACCGTCACCGCCTGGGAGCCGCAGGTCGACGCCACCGAGTGGCAGACGGACTCCCGACAGCTGTCCTACATGCACCTCGAACACGCCCGCCGGGCGGTCCGCGAGGGGTCGGAGTGGTACAGCCAGTGGATCGGCACCGCCTTCCGGATCGAGCATCCGCTCGACCGGGAAGCTCTCTCCCGCACCATCATCGCGTGGTATCGCCGGCACGAGGCCTTTCGGACCTCGGTACGCGTCCACGAACCGGAGCATCCGCAGGGCGACCTGACCCGGATCACCATCTCGGCCGATTCGATCACCGTCCGCCAGCGCGACTTCGGGTCGGACCTGGCTGCCGACGAGGTCTCCGGCCTGGTCACCGACTACTTCAATCGCACGGTCACGCCGTTGAGCTGGCCGCACTGCATCGCCGTGACCGTGGAGCCGACCGGTGACGACACCGGATTCCTGCTCGTGTTCGCGGCCGACCACACCGTGATGGACGCCTACACCCAGGTGTTCGCCATCCGCGAGCTCACCGCGCTCTACGCCGCCGAGGTGACCGGTGAACCCCACGCGCTGAACCAGTTCGGCAGCTACCTCGACTTCAGCGACGCCGAGCGTCGACTCGGTGAGCAGATCGACGCGAACAACGTCGCGGTCAGTCAGTGGCGGGACTTCTTCGACGACACCCCGACCGCCGTGCAGCCCGAACCCGTCCCACGTTTCCCGCGGTTCGAGGTGCCGGCCGGTTCGCCGCGCACCATCGTGTCGGAACGCTTGCCGGACAACGGGTTCCAGGCGACCTTGTCGCACTGGCTGCTCGACGCCGCGGACACCAAGCGCTTCGACGCGGTGTGCAAGGGTGCCGGATCGTCGATGGCGGCGGGGATCTACACCGCGCTGTCCATGACCTCGGCCGCGCTGTCGGGCAGTGCGGATCTGCGATTCATCGGCCCGGTGCACACCCGTAACGCCATCGAGTGGGGCGAAGCCGTCGGCTGGTTCGTCGGCATCATCCCCGTCGCGATCCGGCCCGGCCGGCCGGCGAAGTTCACCGACGCGCTGACGGCCGTGGCGGCGACCTCCGCGCAGTACAAGAGCGTGGGTGCGGCCCCGTTCGCGCCGGTGGCCGAACTCATCGGCGGCGACGTGACGCCGCCCGGCTTCGTGGTGTCCTACATCGACCTCCGTCATGCCGAGGGTGCGGCCGACTGGACACCTCGCCAGGCGCGCGTGCTGCGCAGCGCGACGCGCGACGCCGACGAGGTCTACTTCTGGATCAACCGGATTCCGACCGGGCTCAACGTGTCCGCGCGATTCCCCGCCGACGAGAACGCCGCCGCCGTCGAGGTCTTCCTCTCCACGTTCCGCGAGATCCTGACGACGATCGTCGCCGACGGTGACTGCGAGTACACCTACCGTGCGGTCGAATCCGTGCCGGCCGGAGCGCACACCGGAGGGTCGACGGCCGCACTCGGCAGCTGATGACCGGCGCCGTGCGGACCGTCTTCGCCACGCCCCGGTTCGGTGCGCCGGGCTCGGTGGTGGTCCCGCTGCGCGACCACCTGATCGGCGGTCGGACCGTCGAGTGGGAACTGCGCGACGCCGATCGAGTGGGCCGTGCCGCGCAGCAGTGGGGGAGCGGGGTCTCGTTCCTGCAGTCCGACCACCTGGCGACGATGGGCGACAAGCGGCGTCGCGGCGAGGTGCACACCGGATTCCTGCTCGCCGCCATGCGTTTCGACACCGTCCTCGACGAGGGCGCGATGGCCGCGGCGCTCACCGACTTCGTGCGTCGGCACGAAGAACTGCGCGCGCACTACCGCCCCGGACCGGACGGTCCCCAGCGGTGGGTGGCGCCGCCCGAGGAGTACGTGATCGAGGTCGCCGACACCGAATCCGTCATCGTGGCCGGGGCCGATCTCGGCACCTGGGTCGGGCGTCGGGCGTCGGAAAAGGCTCGCGCGGAACTGGTTCCGGGGTCCTGGTGGGCGGCGACCGTCGACGACGGCGGTTTCACCTTCTTCGTGGCCACGGATCACGCGCACGGCGACGGATATTCGTCGGTGCTCGCACTGACCGAGATCACCGCGCTCTACCGTGCACACTGCGCGGGGAGGACACCCACACCGCCGGCGCCGGGCGCGTTCGGCGAAGCCGTGCTCGCCGAACGGTCCGCGGCGGCCGCGCTCCCGCCCGACGACGAGCGGGTGGCGATGTGGCGAGAGGTGTTGCTGGCCAACGACGGTCGCGCACCGCGGTGCCCGCTCGACCTGGGCCTCACCGACGACGCCCCGGCCCCGGCGGTCGCGGTGGAGCAGTGGTTGCTCGATCCGGATGCGCTCGCGCGCTGCGACGCCCGACTGGACCGGACCGGCGAGGGATTCGCCGGTCTCCTGTACGCCACCCTGGCGGTGCGTCACCGCGAGATCACCGGGGAGTCGCGGTTCTTCGTCTCCACGGTGCTCGCCACCCGCGACGCCGGGACCGCGTGGACCCAGGGCTGGCTGTGCAACTTCGCCCCGATCGCAGTGGAGCTCCCCGCCGAGCCGACGCCCTTCGACGACGTGGTGCGCGCGGCCGGACGTAGCGTGCGCGCCGCGCGCCGCGCGAGTTCGGCGCCCGCACACGGGGTCCTGGCGTTGCTGGCCGCCGAAGGCGTCTTCCGGGGCCTGGACGGCAGCCCGTACATGGTGTCCTACACCGATCTGGCGCGACTACCGATCGGCGACGACCCGGCCCTGACGACGATGCAGACCTCGAGTGGCGTCGGCCCCACGCGCAACGCCAACCTGTGGTTCACGCGGACCCCCGCGGGCCTCGTCGTCCGGTGTCATCTCCCCGACAACGACGTGGCACGCACATCGGTCGCCGACCACCTCGCACGTGTCGGCGGCATCCTCGACGACTATGCGAGCGGGAGGCCGCAGCGGTGAAGCTCTCGAGTTCGGAGACCTGGGAGGTCGAGCCGGGGGAACTGATCCGATGGCTTCCGCTACCCGGCGGCTGCGCGGCGTCGTCGAGCGCGCCGGTGTCGGAGAACGAGCGATTCCACCTGGACTCGATCGCGCAGGGGCAACCCGGCTGGATCGCGCTCACGCTCGACTTCCCCGAGCGGCTCGAGCTCGCGCGCCTTGGCGAGGTGGTGTCCACCGTCATCGCGCGGCACGACGTCCTGCGCAGCCACTACGTGGCGACCGACACCGGATACCAGCGAGTGCTGCACGGCGGCGTCGACGTCAAGGAGGACTCGCACGAACCCGACGCCGGGCTCGGGCCCGCGGAGTTCGCGGCCGAACTGGCCGGACGGATCACCGCCACGTGCAACCCGTTCGAGCCGGTGCCGCACTTCCTGGCCGCCGTCCGCAGAGCGTCGAGCACGACCCTCGTCTGCGGGTTCGACCACTGCTACGTCGACGCGCGCTCGATGGCGCTGCTGTCCTCCGAGATCTGCGATCTGCTCGCCGGCGCGGCCCTCGCTCCCGCGGAGTCCGGGCTGGACGCGCTGCGTCGGGTCGCGGGCGACGAGGCGGCGGTGCCCCCCGACGACCCCCGACTGGGCGAGTGGGGACGATTCCTGGCCGCGACCGACTGGCAGGTCCCGGAGTTCCCCGTCGACCTCGGTGTCCCGGCGGGCGAATCCGTGGAGATGCGCACGATCGTCGAGACCCTCCTGCCGGGCGATAAGGCGCGGGCATTCAGTTCGGCGGTCCACCGACACGGCGGGCGGACGTACCCCGCGGTGCTCACCTGCGCGGCAATGGCCGTCAAGTCGCTCGGCGGGCCCGACGAGCTCGCCACCGTGGTGCCCACCGGCACCGGCGCGGGCCCCGGCTGTGTGGGCTGGTCGGTGGGCAACGCGCCCCTGCGGATCACCGGCGGCGACGATCTGTTCGGGGCGGCGGAGATCAACACGGTCCGGCTCGCCGCCGCCCTGCCGCTGGCCGAGATCGGGCTGACCCCGGTCTACCTCGCCTTCGGCAACCGGCTCCGTCAGCGCCGGTCGGACGTCTTCATGATGTCCTACGTCGACTACACGCGACTGCCGGGTCCGCATCGGGGGGTACGGGCCGAACAGGTCTCCAGTGCCAAACCGACCGACACCGCGCAATGGTGGTTCTGGCGCGATGCGGACGGGATCCACGTCCGCGTGCGGCATCCCGCCACCGAGCGGGCAGTCGCAGTCCTGTCCGCGACCATCGCGGAGATGAGGGCGACCGCCGCCGCCGTCGCCGCGGAGCCGGCCGGCCCGGTCGGCGTCCCCGGTGAGGGTGCGTGAGGTGCGCGCACCTGCGGCTCGGGCCGTCGGTGGCCAGGTCAGGGTCCGGTAGGATTGCCGGTCGTGACCCTGCGCCTGTATGACACCGACTCCCGAGAGGTGCGCGACTTCGTGCCGCTGCACCCAGGCCAGGCGTCGGTGTACCTGTGCGGGGCGACGGTCCAGGGAGTTCCGCACATCGGGCACGTCCGCAGCGGTATCGCCTTCGACATCCTGCGGCGCTGGCTGACCCACCAGGGCCTCGACGTGCTGTTCGTGCGCAACGTGACCGACATCGACGACAAGATCCTGCGGAAGGCCGCGGACGCGGGACGGCCGTGGTGGGAATGGGCGGCCACCCACGAGCGTGCGTTCGACGACGCCTACCGCGCGCTGGGGGTCCTGCCGCCGTCGGCCGAGCCGCGGGCCACGGGGTTCGTCACCCAGATGATCGAATACATGGAGCGACTGATCGACCGCGGGCACGCCTACGTCGCCGACGGCAACGTGTACTTCGACGTCCTGAGCCTGCCGGAGTACGGGTCGCTGTCCGGACACCGGCTCGACGACGTGCATCAGGGCGAGAGCGCGGGGACCGGCAAACGCGATCCCCGCGACTTCACCCTGTGGAAGGCGGCCAAGCCCGACGAGCCGTCCTGGCCGACGCCCTGGGGCCCCGGCCGTCCCGGCTGGCACCTCGAGTGCTCGGCGATGGCCACCTCGCTGCTCGGCGCTGAGTTCGACATCCACTGCGGCGGAATGGATCTCATCTTCCCGCACCACGAGAACGAGATCGCGCAGGCACACGGTGCGGGAGATGCGTTCGCGCGCTACTGGTTACACAACGGCTGGGTCACCATGGGTGGCGAGAAGATGAGCAAGTCGCTGGGCAACGTGGTGTCGATCCCCGCGATGCTGCAACGGGTCCGGGCGGTCGAGCTCCGCTACTACCTCGGCAGCGCGCACTACCGGTCGATGCTGGAGTACTCGTCTGGCGCGCTCACCGAGGCCGCCGCCGGCTATCGGCGCGTCGAGTCGTTCGTGGCCCGGGTCGGCGCGCGCGTGGGCGAGGTGGTCGTCGGGGATGTCGACCCCGAGTTCGCCGCCGCGCTCGACGACGACCTCGGCGTCCCGGCCGCACTCGCGGTCGTGCACAACGTGGTTCGGCAGGGCAACACCGCGTTGGAGTCCGGTGACGGAGCCGCCGCGCTGGCGGCGGCATCCACGGTCCGCGCGATGATGGGGATTCTGGGCGTCGACCCGCTGGACGACCGGTGGGCGGGTGCCGCCGACGAGTCGGCCACCACCTCCGCACTCGACGTGCTGGTACAGGCGGAATTGCAGCGACGCGCCGACGCGCGCGTCGCCAAGGACTGGGCGACCGCGGACGCGGTGCGGGATCGGCTGGCGCAGGCCGGTATCGAGGTCACCGACACCCCCGACGGTGCGCAATGGGCATTGAAGGGTGAGGCGTGATGGCAGGGAACTCCAAGCGCAGAGGCGCGATTCGCAAGGACGGCACCAAGAAGGGGCAGACCGTCGGCTCGGGTGGTCAGCGTCGCCGCGGCCTCGAGGCCCGTGGCGCGACACCGAAAGCGGTTGACCGGCCGTATCATCCGGCCCACAAGCGAGCCAAGGCGGCGTCGAAGTCGGCGGCCGGCCGCGGCGGGGCGCGGGCCCGGGACGAAGGCCCCGAGTATGTCCTCGGCCGCAATCCGGTCGTGGAATGCCTGCGCGCCGGCGTGCCGGCCACCGCGCTGTACATCGCCACCAACTCCGAGCCCGACGAGCGGGTCGCCGAGGCGGTGAAGATCGCCGGTGACTCGGCGATCTCCATCCTCGAGGTCGGCAAACCCGAACTCGATCGCCTGTCCACCAACGGAATGCACCAGGGCATCGCGCTGCAGGTGCCGGAGTTCGAGTACACCCACCCGGACGACCTGATGGCGGAGGCCAAGGCCAGCGGCACCCCGCCGCTGCTCGTCGCCCTCGACAACATCACCGATCCGCGCAACCTGGGCGCGGTGATCCGCTCGGTCGCGGCCTTCGGCGGGCACGGCGTGGTCATCCCCGCACGACGCAGCGCGAGCGTGACGGCCGTCGCCTGGCGGACCAGTGCCGGTGCCGCGGCGCGCCTACCGGTCGCCCGCGCCACCAATCTGACGCGCACACTGAAGGATTGGGCCGACGCCGGGGCGCAACTGGTCGGTCTCGACGCAGACGGTGACGTCACCCTCGACGACTACGACGGCAGCGGCCCCACCGTGATCGTGGTCGGTTCGGAGGGCAAGGGGCTCTCTCGCCTCGTCCGCGAGAGCTGCGACTCGATCCTGTCCATCCCGATGGCCGGCGACGTCGAGAGCCTCAACGCCTCGGTCGCCGCCGGTGTGGTCCTCGCCGAGTTCGCCCGCCAGCGACGCCGCTAGCAGCATCCCTGCCGGTCAGGCCGGTGGCGCGCCGATGACGATTCCGGCGGCGGTGAGTGCGTCGCGCACGGCCTGCGCGTGTCCGACCGCGCCCGGGGTGTCGCCATGGAGGCAGACCGATCCGGCGTCGACGTCGATCAGGGTTCCGTCGATCGCGCCGATCCGGCCCGTCGTGACGAGTTCGACCACCCGTCGCGCGATCTCGGCGCTGTCCGACAACACCGCGCCGTCGGTTCCGCGCGGCACGAGGGTGCCCTCCGGGGTGTAGGCGCGGTCGGCGAACGCCTCGGAGATGGTGTCGAGTCCCGCCCGTCGGGCGCGTGACAGCACCTCCGATCCCGGTAGCCCCATGACCGCCAATCCGGCGTCGACATCGCGGACCGCGGTGACCACGGCCTCGGCCTGCTGCTCGTGATGGACGATGGTGTTGTACAGCGCGCCATGCGGTTTGACGTAGGTGACGGCCCCGCCGACCGATCGGGCGAGGGCGTCGAGCGCGCCGATCTGGTACACTAGGTCGGCGACGAGGTCCGGAGTCGTCATCTCCATGAACCGGCGCCCGAAGCCGCTGCGATCGGGGTAGGACACCTGGGCGCCGATCCGGACCCCGGCGTCGACCGCGGCCCGGCAGGTGGCGAGCAACTGCGCGGGGGTGCCGGCGTGAAAGCCGCACGCCACGTTGGCGCTGGTGACGATCCCCAGCATCGCCGCGTCGTCACCGATGCCCTCACCGAGGTCGGCGTTGAGGTCGATGCGTGCCGCGCCGGAACCCATGAGCGCATCGTAGTGGTGGCCGACCAGCGGGGACCGCCCGATCGGTGTGTGCGCGGCGGCGGGTAGACGAAGTCGTCGTTTTCGTCTACGGTGGTGGGTATGGCATTACTCGACAGTAAAGTGACCACCCGTAACGGCGTGGTCGAGGGCGCCCGGGGGAAGCGGCTGCGCAAGGGGACCATCAGCTGGCGAGGCATCCCGTTCGCGGCACCGCCGGTGGCCCATCGCCGGTTCCGTGCACCGGAGCCCGCCCACGACTGGCCCGGCGTCCGCGACTGCACCAAGGTGGCCAAAGCGGCCATCCAGGAGAAGCGGTTCACGGCCATCGCCCCGGGCAAGTTCGCGCCGATGGCCGAGGACTGCCTCACGCTGAACGTCTACTCGCCCGACGTCGCGTCGTCGACTCCGCGACCGGTGATGGTGTTCATCCACGGCGGTGCGTTCATCCTCGGCACGGCCGCCACCCCGCTCTACGACGGCGCCTTCCTCGCGCGTGCCCAGGACGTCGTCGTCGTCACCATCCAGTACCGGTTCGGTCCGTTCGGCTTCCTCGACCTCGGTCAGTTCGCCACCGAGGACCGTCCGTTCGACTCCAACGTCGGCCTGCGTGACCAGATCGCGGCCCTGCAGTGGGTCCAGGACAACATCGAGGCGTTCGGCGGGGACGCGGAGAACGTCACGATCTTCGGCGAGAGCGCCGGCGGGTCGTCGGTGCTCTCGCTGCTGTCCGCCCCGTCGACGACCGGTCTCTATCACCAGGCCATCGCGCAGAGTCCCGCCCCGGAACTGCTGATCGTCGAGCAGGACGCGGCGAAGATCTACGCGGACGAGTTCGTCCGGCTGTTGCGCGACCCGCAGCGTCGGGCGACCTCCTTCGAACGGGACGAGCCGCCCGTCGACACGGTCCACGCCCAGCGTCTGCTCACCTCGCCCAACCCGGCGTTGCTGCTGGCGGCGGGGAACCGGCTGATGCGATTCGCCACCAAGACCGCCGGTGGTGCGATCCCGTTCGCGCCCGTCGTCGACGGCGATCTGCTGCCGCGGTCACCGCTCGCCGCCGCCGCGGGTGGGCTCACGCAGCCGGTGCCGCTCGTGATCGGCAGCAACCGCGACGAGGGCAAGCTGTTCGCCAAACTCTGGAACGTCCTGGCCGACGCCGAACGCGCCCTGATGCGCGTCGAGGACGAAGAGGTCCGGCGCGAGATCGCCTCGCACTACGAGGACGGGGACCGGGATCGCATCCGGCTGGCCGGCGACTCGATCTTCTGGGCACCGATGAGCGCCTTCGCCGACGGGCACAGCGCCGTCGCCCCGACCTACGTGTACCGCTACGACTACCAGACGAAGGTGCTCGAGGCCACGGGCTTCGGGGCCACGCACGCCACCGAGCTGTTCAGCGTGTTCGGTGCCTACCGGGCCCCGATGGGTGCCGGTCTCGCCCTCGCCGACTGGCCCGCCACCGGCCGGGTCACCAAGAACGTCCAGACCCGCTGGGGCGGGTTCGCCCGCACCGGCGACCCCGGTTTCGGCTGGCCCGCCTACACCACCGCCGACCGCAAGGTCCTCGTCCTCGACGACCCCGACCACGTCGAGGCCGACCCGGACACCCTGCGGCGCCAGGCGTGGTACCGGGTGCATTCGCCGGCCTAGGCGGCCGTCGTGCACAACGAGAGAACACCCCTCAGCATCCACATCTCTGCTCCCTGAGGTGCGAGCGAAGCGAGCCACGAAGGGCTTCGCAACGTGTCTCACCAGGCCCTTCGTGGCTCGTCGCTTACGCTCCTCACACCTCAGGGAGCAAAGGGGCAGTCGCTGACGCTCCTCGCACCTCAGTAACTGCGGCCTGGCGGCCGTCGTGGACCACGAAAGAACAGTGAGCGTCCACATCTATGCTCCCTGAGGTGCGAGCGCAGCGAGCCACGAAGGGCTCCGAGACGCGTCTCACCAGGCCCTTCGTGGCTCGTCGCTAACGCTCCTCACACCTCAGGGATCAAAGGGGCAATCGCTGACGCTCCTCACACCTCAGGGAGCAAAGGGGCAGTCGCTAACGCTCCTCGCACCTCAGGGAGCAGAGGGAGCACCCCACAGACCCGCCGCGGTTTGTTGTTCTTTCGGAGCGGGTCAGCCGAACTCCCAGACCGACGGGGGGTCGGCGGCCAGGAACGACAGGACGAGCGGGTTGAACAGCTCGGGCGATTCGACGGGCAGGATGTGGGTGCCCGGGATCACGGCCAGCCGGGCCGCCGGCAGCGTCCGCGACAGCTCGAGCGCGTGCTCGAGGCGGACGAGCCCGCGATCGCCGACCACCACCAGCGTCGGTACCTCGACGCCGGTGAATTCGCTGACCTCGCACTCCGGTTCGGCGGCGAGCATCCGGACCGCCTTGTCGAAGACCGTCTCGAAATGCTCGGGCCCGTCCGGTGACGTGGTGTCGTAGTAGATGCGCAGGTAGTCCATCGTCACCGGGTCGCGGCGAGACACCCGGGAGATGAACTCGTCGGCCATCCGGCCGGCACGGTTCAGGTATCCGCCGACGAACACCAGCCGATGGACGAGGTCCGGGCGGTCCCGGGCGACGAGCAGGGCGACGGTGCCGCCGTCGGCCCATCCCACCAGATTGGCAGGCCGGCGCACGACGGTCTCGAGATAGACGATCGTGCGTGCCACGATCCGGTCGAGGTGGAACTCGCCGGGGAGGTCGGGACTGTGACCGTGACCGGGCCGTTCGGGTACGAACACCTGCTGACCGGCGTCGAGGAAGGCGGGGATCTGCGTTCCCCACGTCGACGCCGACGCGAACAGCCCGTGGAGCAGGACCATCGGCGGGCCGTATGACTCGCCGGCGGTGAAGTGCCAGATCGTCGCGTCGGCGATGTCCACGTAGACGCCGCCGTCGACGCGTTCGCCGGCGTGAACCTGTCGCATCGCGCTCCCTCGAATCTCGCCGGACGTGTCGACCTGCAGGACATGGTCGCAGAGTCGGGTGCCGGTTCGGGGCATCGTTGGCGAATCGAGATGGCACGGATGACTCGCACCGGGCGGCCCACCGGTCCGATCGCGTGAAAATATGTGCCGAGCCGTGTCGTGGGATAGGTTTCCTTCGGGGCGTTTGAGGGTCGGGACGGGGGTCACTCGAAGGGTGACGAATGCACGTGTCCTGGAAAACCCGCGGCGAGTCGCGTTGTCGACGTAGCCGTGGGCCGGCGTTGTTGCTGGTGGGCCTGCTGTTGGCCGGCATCGCCTCGATCGGGGCGCCGTCGACACCGGCCGCGCAGGCGGCGCCGGGGGATCCGCCTGCGCCGCTGAACCTTCGCGATCTCGGTTCGTCGCCGACCATCGCGTTCCCGGGACAGCAGGGCGAGGTGAGTCTGTCCCTCGCGGTACCGCCGGATCTCGCCCCCACCGAATTGCGCGGCGTCACGCAGTATCCCGCTTTCGTCACCGGCGGCAACATCGACGTCCTGCAGGAAGGCCGGCTGATCTCGCGGACGCCGATCAATCCGGCTGTGAATTCGCCGATCTCGCTGTCGCTACGCGGCGTGCGGGTCGAACGCAACGCCGCCGACATCGTCCTGCGGACCTATCTGCGCACGGCCGGATCGTGTCTGTTCGACCCCGATTCGGGGTTGCGCATCCAGAATGCGACCGTCACATACGGTGGCCGGGAAGCCGCGCCGAACAGCGTCGCCGAGTTCCTGCCGCCGGTCCTGCGCAAGCTGACCATCTTCGTCCCCGACGACGTGCGGCCCGCCGAGGGCGCTGCGGCCGTGTCGCTCGCGACCGCCGTGATCGCGAATTACGGTGCGGCGACAGTGGAGATCGAGACGGACTCGCTGCCGCGCGGCGATGCCGCACCCGACGAGGAGATCGAATCGCTCGAACGGCAGATCGTCATCAACTCGGCTCTGCCCGACGGACTCAGCCTGGGGCCGGGTGCAGGCTGGCCGGTGTTGCGGATAGGCGGCAGCGAGGACGACCTGGAGACCCAGGTCGAGTTCCTCACCTCTGATCTCTCGTCGATCGCCGTCAGCTCCGCGGCCGTGGCCGGACCGCCTTTTGCCGCACCGCAACTCGCGCCGGAGGTCACCACGCTCGCCGAACTGGGCGTGGGGGATCAGCGCGTCTCGGCGACCGGCTGGCCGACCATCTCGTTCGGGGTCGACCAGACGCGCCTGGGACGGCCGTCTCAGAACGTGCGAATGCAGCTGAAGGGCACCTACACCCCGATGGGCGGCCAGATCGCGGTGTCCGTCGGGGACCGGGTCATCGCCTCCTGGCCCGCCGACTCCTCCGGCAGCTACAACTCCTGGGTCGACATCCCCGCCGATCTGCTGACGCGTTTCACCGAGGTCACCGTCACCTACAACCACGGCGACGTCGGCGAGCAGTGTGGCGCGGGAGTGCGCAGTTCGCTGAGCCTGGACTCGTCCGGGGAGGTGCGATCCGAGGTCGCCGACCCGCCGACACCATCCGGGTTCGCATCGTTGCCGCAGGCGTTGATGCCGCGGAACTCGTTGGCCTGGACCCGCGGTGACGTCGCCGACGTCGCCCGCGCGGTGGCGCTGATGTCGGGCCTGCAGCGACTGTCGGCGGTGCGTCTCGGAGTCGACGTCGTACCGCTCGACGACGCCATGTCGGCCTCGGCCCCCGCGGTCGTCATCGCCGCGGACGGCCAGGGATTGCCCGAGCTGTCGCTGCCGGTGACCGCCGACGGCGGCACGGTCTCGGTGCTCAATCCCGACGGCCGGCGCGCCGAGGTGCTGCTGTCGCCGACCGTGCGCTTCGGTTCGCTGCAGGTGGCCCGTGATGCCGGCCGGTCGGTGCTTGTCGCGACCTCGACGAACGACGCCGCCGATCTCGACGCCCTGCTCGACTGGCTGGCCGCCGATCCCGATCGCTGGCCGTCGCTGAACGGCGACGCCTTGTTGCAGGTGTCCGGCCAGGAGCCCGTCCTCGTGGTCGATGACGACGCGCAGCAGCCGGAATCGTCGACCGGCGACACCTCCTGGGTGGCGTTCGCGGTCGTCGGGGTCGGCATCGTCGTGGTGGCGGCCGTCGCGGCGACCCTCATCCTGCGCCGTCGACGGCAACGGACCGCCGAGAGCTGACCGGCGTGCCCGAGGCTCCCGCGACGACCACGGCCCAGAACCCGGAACCGTCGACCCCGGATCCGGGGTCGGCCGGTGCGACGAGTGCGGTCGCCACGCTCGTCGGCGTCGTCACGCGCCGCAAGCCCGAGACGCCGCACCCCGCTTTTGTCGATCACCCGGAGTGGCTGGTGGCGGCCCGGTGGCTGTTCCTGATCGGGTGCACGGCCCTGGGGTTCTGGAACACGATCGTCGCGATCGTCGACGAGTTGATGGCGCAGACGCTCATCCTCTACGTCCCGGTGCTGGTCGTCCTCGCGCTGATCGCCGTCATCGGGGTGTCGTGGCGCACCGTCGACGAACTGCCGATCTACGACCGGCAGACCGACGTCATCGTCGGCATCGTGGTGCTGATCCTCGCGCTGGCGATGAAGTATCTGGTCAACCCGCGCTATGCGCGCGCGTACCTCACCACCCACATGGATCTGCTCGCCCTGTGGTTGTTCGTCTTCGGCGCGGCGGTTCTGCTCTTCGGGCTGCGTCCGGTCGCCCGCTACCGGTGGGTGTGGCTGCTGTTGGTGCTCATCTTCCCGCCGCCGGTCCGCGCCGTCGTGCTGATCATGGGTGGGACGTCGCTCGCCGCCGGTTTCGTGGTGGTGCTGATGGCCGTCGCCGCGACCGCGATCGCGGTGGGTCGGACGTGGCGGCGGAAGCTGCTCGCGGCGTTGCTGGCCGGTGCGGTGGGCCTGGTCGCGCTGTTCGTGCTCGACGCGCTCGGCGCGCCCCGGAACATCGTCGTGCCCTATCCGGGCCTGATCGCGGCCCTCGCGACGTCGGCCTACATGCTGGTCGACTATCGGCGGCGCGGCGGCCGGAAGTGGTCGCCGCCCGAGGCCGGCCGGATCAGTCCGCCGAAAGTCCCGTTCGTGGGCCGGCCGGGTCTGGTGGTGCTGCTCGTGGCGGTCCTGCTGGCGCTGTGCCCCACCCCGCCGGTGGGTAGCAACTACCAGAGCAATCGCTATCCGCAGCTCGGTATCGGTGAGCCGCTCGTGGTCCCGGTCGGCTGGCGGCAGGAGTCCCTGGGTGTCTACGGGTGGGTGTCACGCCTCTACGGGCCGGGGTCCGTGCTGATCCGCCAGGTCCTGGTGCAGACCCGCGGCAACCGCGCCTACGACAAATTCGCGCGTCCTCGGCGGGTGGTCGTCGACAGCGTCGACAGCAGGCGGCCACTCGTCCTCGACGTCTACCCGGACATCTTCCGCTACGACCTGTCCAGCGAACGCACGAGCCTTCCGATCGAGGTGGACCTGTCGAACGGGGTCCGGGGTCGGGTGTGGAGTGTCGTCGACGACGAGCGCTACCTCACCTACACGGTGTTGTCCTGGCGATGGAACAACGGCAACCGGACCCAGCAGGTCATGCTGTGGGCAGTCGACAACCACGAGCCCGAGGCCTACTTCCCGGAGCCGCGCATCACCATCCTCGCGAACATGAACTCGCTGATGACGATCCTGCTGCGGGGCAACTCGGTCCTGCTGGACACCGACCCGCAACTCAAGGACGAGGCCCTGCTCATCGGCTTGGCCGGGGAGCTCATCCGGGCCCAGCTCGGGGCCGGTCGGGGGGCCGGTGCATGAGCATCGACGAGGCCGGCCCCGGGCACGCCGCAGCCGCCGACAAGCCGGGGGTCGCGCGCAGCACCAGACCGATGCGTCCGGTGGCCGAACTGCTCGCCGACCCGGACTACCGGGCGCAGGCCCTCGAAGACGCCGTGAACCGTCTCCGCAACGCCGACGAGGACATGTCGGCCTCGGTGGCCTTCAGCCGGATTCAGAAGATCATCGGGTTCACGCTGCTCGGCATCATCGCCGTCGCGATGGTGATCGAACCGGTCGGGACCTGCGCGACCATGGTCTCGATCGCCACGATCGGATATGTGGTGACCCTCGTCGACCGCCTGGTGATCTTCCGGCGGGGGCTGGTCAACGGTGCCATCCGCGTCTCCGACGAGGACGCCCGGTCCATCCCCGACGACGAGTTGCCCGCCTACACCGTGTTCGTCCCGGCCTACGGCGAGCCGGAGGTGGTGGGTCAACTGGTGGCCGCGATGGAGACGATCGAGTACCCACGGGACAAGCTCCAGGTCCTGCTGCTGCTGGAAGAGGACGACGAGCCGACGATCGAGGCGGCGCGCGGGGTGGAGGAGAACGGGATCGTCACGGTCGTCCTGACACCCCCGGCACAGCCGCGGACCAAACCGAAGGCCTGCAACTACGGCATGCACTTCGCCACCGGCGACATCGTCACCATCTTCGACGCCGAGGACAAACCCGACCCGTTGCAGCTGCGTCGGGCGGTGTACGTGCTGAACAACTCGGGCGACGACTCGGTGGTCTGCGTGCAGGGCAAGCTCAGCTTCCACAACGTGCGCGACAACATGCTGACCGAGTGGTTCACGGCCGACTACGGCATCTGGTTCGGCTTCCTGCTGCCGGGCATGATGGTCAGCCGCGCGCCGATCCCGTTGGGCGGCACGTCGAATCACTTCCGGCGCGATGTCCTCGACACGATCGGCGCCTGGGACCCCTACAACGTGACCGAGGACGCCGACCTCGGGGTCCGGATCGCCGACCACGGATACCGCACCCTGGTGCTCGACTCGGTCACGATGGAAGAGGCCAATGTCGATGCCATCAACTGGGTCCGCCAGCGCTCCCGTTGGTACAAGGGCTACATGCAGACGTGGCTCGTCCACATGCGGCACCCGGTCAAGCTCTGGCACATCCTCGGGCCCGTCGCGTTCGTGCGCTTCACGCTGCTGATCGCCGGGACCCCGGTGATCGCCTGTCTGAACATGGTGTTCTGGCTGATCCTGGCGCTGTGGATCGGCGGACAGCCACCGGTCGTCGCCGAGCTGTTCCCCGGACCCATCTACTACCTGTCGCTGATCTCGCTGCTGCTGGGCAACGGGGCGGCGCTGTACATGAACCTCATCGCGATCCGCGAGGACGATCGCAGCGAACTGCTCGGTTCGGCCCTTCTCATCCCGCTGTACTGGCTGATGATGAGTGTCGCCGCCATCAAGGGCATGTGGCAGATCCTGGTCAATCCGTCCTACTGGGAGAAGACCTTTCACGGTCTGTCGACGAGCAGTTCACCGGACACCGATCCCGACGGGCAGGAGACGACGTGACCCGCCGTGTCCCGGCCTCGGTGCTGATCTTCCTCGCGACGTGGATCCCGTACCTCGTCATCGGGGTCTACCTCGTCAGCGAGGTGCACCTGTTCTTCGGCGACGCGCTCTCGAGGGTGCAGTCGGCACAGAGCGTACTGTTCAGTCGGACACCGCATCTCGCGGCGATCGGATTCATCTTCACCCCGCTGACCGCCATCGTCCAGCTGCCGCTGACCGCGCTCACCCCGTGGTTCCCGGAGATGACGACGCAGGCGCTCTCGGCGGTGATCATGTCGTCGGCGTTCATGGCCGGATCGGTGGTGCAGGCGTCGGGGATCGCGCGCGACCAGGGCCTGCGTCCGCTCGTGGCAGGCACTTTCACGATCTTCTACGCGATCAATCCGATGATCGTCCTCTATGCCGCGAACGGGATGAGCGAGGCGCCGTACCTCTTCTTCTTGGCCTGGGCCACCCGTCGTCTGATCCGGTGGGTCTCCTCAGACGACGTCCACGAGCTCGTGGTGGCCGGGATCGCGCTCGGCCTGTCCTATCTCACCCGCTACGACGGCGGTGCCGCCGCATTGGCCGCGGCCTTCGTGGTCGGATGGGTGACCTACACACGCCGCGACCGCCGAAAACGGGTGTCGCGCACGCTCCTCGACATCATCCTGGTGGTGGCGCCCAGCGCACTGGCCTTCCTCGCCTGGGCGGCGGCGGGCTGGCTCATCACGGGTGACGCGTTCGCGCAGTTCACCTCTGAGTACGGCAACGCCGCGATCATCGCGCAGTCCGGCGGTAGCGGGTCGTCGACGACCGGGGATGCGATCGGGTTCTCCCTCACCGAGATCTTCATCCTCGCCCCACTGCTTCCGATACTCATTCTCGGAGTCATCGGGGTCCGTGCCCGACGTCATCGGCTTGCGGCGATGTTGCCCGCACTGTTGATCGTGGCCGTGCTGGCGTTTCAGGTCTTCGGTTACTCACGCGGTTCGACGTTCGGCTTTCTTCGGTTCTACATGACCGTGGTCCTGCTCGCCGCCGTCATCGCCCTGTTGTCTGTGCCCCTGCGGGAGCAGGTTCCGATGCGTCGCGAGGGCAGGCATTCGGACATTCTGCCGGCCCGCCCCTATGCCTCGCGTTGGAGTAACAAGATCGCCGCGACGATCGTGATCGTCGTGGTCGCCACCGCGATCCCGGTCACCGCCGCCGGGATGACGTCACCCAAGTACGCGCCCCAGGAGTTCGCGCTCGGATCGGTGGTCGATCCGCGCCCGGACTCGGTGGACCAGAAGTACCTCGGCGAGCAGCGCATCGTGCGGTCGTTCTCCACCGAGCGGGCGCTGGCGCAGTATCTCGACGGTCTGGACCTGCCCGACGGCGCGGTGTTGTGCGACACCGTGTACGGCTTCGCGGTGGTGGTCCAGTCCGAGCGGCCGCGCCAGTTCGTCATCCCGTCGGATCGCGACTTCGCGCAGCTGCTCAACGACCCGGTCGGCGGCGGTGTGCGCTACTTCCTCACCGTCCCACCGGAAGGTCGGGGACTCTCCGACGCGGTCAACCAGCGGTATCCGACCATCTACGAGAACGGCGCCCAGATCGGGGTTCTCGTCCTCGAGGCGCGCAACCAGGGCGCGGATCTGCCGGACTGGCGGCTGTATCAGCTGGTGTGAGCCCGAGCGGACCGTCGCATGCGATCAGGAGACGTTCTCGCGCACCACATTCCAGGCCGGGTCATGCAACCCGATGTCGTACGAGCACTGCGCGCCGCGCGGGTCCGGCACGAAGGACCACAGCAGCGCGCCGGCGACCCCGGCGTCGCGGTGGCGCGCGATGATGGTCTCGAACTGTTCGGCCCGGTTCGCGATCGAGCCACATGAGCCGGCGTGTATCCCGATCTCGTTGACCACGAGCGGTTTTCCGAGCTCGCGAGCCTGCGCCAGTCGTGCGCGCAGATTGCTGCCCGCGGGCCCCGATTCGGGATCGACATCGGAGCGGTAGTCGTGAAAGTCGAGCACGTCCACGCCGGCCGAGCCCAGGACCTCGGCATAACCCGCGCCCGCGAGGCCGCACTGGTCGCCGCCCACCACTCCAGAGAAGATCGGACGGTCGGCGTCGTAGGCCCGGAGATGGGCGCCGGCGCGGTCGAAGAACGCGCGCAACACGGCCGTGGCATCGTCGGGACACGTTCGCGCCTCCCAGTTGCACGAGGCCGGACCGCATTCGCTCGCCTCGGGCTCCCCGACGAGTTCCCAGCCGGCGATCGACGGCTCGTCGTGCCAGCGGGTCACCGCGATCTCGACCCACTCCGCGTACGTCAGCCCGCCGACGATCTCCTCGGTCTGCCAACCGTCGACATAGAAGTCGCGTTCCTTGAACCGCTCGTCCTCGCAGTCGCCCGAGCCTCCGGTGAGGACCGGCAGGACCATCTGGTGATGCCGGGCCGCGGCCTGGAAGACCCGGTCGATCGGCCCGAAATCGATGAGCCCGCTGCGCTTGTCGACGGCGAAGACCGAGTACAGGTTGAATCGGGTCAGCGCGCGGGGCGGGAGTCTGTCGAAGTACCCGTCGGCGTCGACCTGGGCGCCGCAGCCGCGGTTGACCGACCAGTCGGTGCTGAGCTGATACGCATTGAAACCCGCGGGCCACCAGGGTTTTCCGTCGAGTACCAGGCCGGTGGGAGTGGTCGAGGCCCGATGCGACTGGGTGATCTGGGGAGGTCCCGGATCGGGGGTGCGCGCACACCCCGCGAGGCACAGCACGACGACGGCGATCGCGGTGACGAACAACCCGACCGCCCGCTTGTGCGCGCGCCGGCGGACCACAAGGTGCAGGCTACCCGTCACCTAGGGTGTCGGTATGTCGACGGGGTTGCGCAGGGCGGGTGCGGGAGTGGCCGACGGAGGGCGGCGGCGGTGGCGCGCCGCGGCCGGCGCGCTGGCCGTCGCCGCGGTCCTGTCCGCGTGCGGGACAGACACGGTCGAGCCCGCAGCACCGGGTCCGACCACGACCGGCTCGAGCACGACGAGCCCGTCGCCCACCCCGTATTCATCGGGCCCGTACTCGCCCACCGAGAGCGCGCCGACGATCGTCTACCGCCCGCCGTACATCGAGCGGACCGAGTGGACCGACACCGACGTCGGTCCGAGCCTCTCGGTGTTCCCCACGAATTCCGGGCGCTACACCACCGACCCCGGCGCGATGGCCGCCGCGTGGGCGGAGGTCGTCGCTCTCGACCCCACCGCCGACACCCCCGGAATGCAGGCCCAGTTCGATTGCCACTGGCGGTTCGCCCGCATCGTCGAACCCGAGAAGCCCAGCTGGAACCTTGAACCCGGCCGGCCGGTCGTCGCCGAGGAGGACATGGTCGGCGCCGGCTGCAACCCCGGCTTCGCCGAGGAATGAAAGGTACTGCGGTGCGAGCGAGGCGGCCCGGCAGTGGTTGTGTTCTGTCGGATCAGCGCGTGCGATGCACGCGGCGGTTGCCGATGATCCGGCACACGACGTAGATCGCGAACGAGATGATCGTGACGAAGACCGACACGGGCAGCTTGGGAGCGAGCGACATCAGCAGCCCGCCGACCGCCGCGACCTCGGCGAACACGACCGACAACACCAGCGTGCGCGTCGGATTCGACGTGACGCGGGCGGCGGCGGCGCCCGGGGTGATCATCAGCGACATCACCAGCAGCGCGCCGATGATCTGCACGCCCTGCGCGGCCGCCAGGCCCATGATGATCGCGAACACCACCGACAGGGTGCGGATGGGTACCCCCCGCGCCTGCGCGACCCGGGGATCGGTGGAGGCGAACAGCAGTGGCCGGTAGATGACGGCCAGCACGACGACGACGATGCCCGTGGTGATGGCGATCGCGACCAGGCCGTTGATGCCGACGCTCACGACCTGACCGGTCAGCAACGCGAAGCCGGTCCCGATCCGGCCGTACAAGGCCAGGAACAGGACGCCGATGCCGAGGCCGAACGCCATCACGACGCCGATCACCGAGTCGCGCTCCCGCGCCTTGTTCCCGAGGAAGCCGAAGACCGCCGCGGCGATGACCGCGCCGATGACGCCGCCGAGGTTCACGCTGAACCCGATCAGCAGGGCCGCCGCGGCACCGGTCACCGACAGTTCGCTGGCGCCGTGCACCGCGAAGGACATCTGCCGGGCGACGATGAGCGGGCCCAGCAGGCCGCCCAGGAGGCCGAGCAGCACCATCGCGAGCAGTGCCTGCTGCATGAAGTCGTAACCCAGCAGGTCGATGGTGGTGGAGAAATCCCAGAGGTCGCTCAGCGAGCGGTCGACGGAGAGGTGGGTGACGCTCACGCCGGACCGCCTCGCCTCGCGACACCCGGTTCGCTGTCGGCGGCGCAGTGGTGGGCGTCCTCGCCGCCGATCACGACAAGACGGCCGTTGACGCGCAGCACCTCGACATCGCTGCCGTACAGCTCGCTCAGCGTCTCCGTCGTCATCACCTCATGCGGCTCGCCGATGCGGAACCGGCCGTCGACGAGGTACAGGACCCGGTCGACAAAGGGCAGGATCGGGTTGATCTCGTGGGTCACGAACACGACGGCCGTCCCGGCGTCCCGGCGCCGGCGATCGATGAGGTCCACGACCACCTGCTGGTTGGTCGGATCGAGACTGGCGAGCGGCTCGTCGCAGAGCAGCAGCGCGGGATCGCTCACCACCGCCTGGGCAACGCGTAGCCGTTGCTGCTCGCCGCCGGACAGGACGCCCAGCGGGGCGTCGGCGTACGGCAGGGCATCCACCGAACCGAGCGCGGTGTCGACGAGTGCGCGGCGTCGTGCCCGGCCCCGGAGTCCGACACCCCAGCGGCCGCCGTCGACACCGAACCCGACGAGGTCCCGGCCGCGGATGGCCATCGGGTCGGCGTCGTCCTCGGCGTGCTGCTGGGGGATGTAGCCCACCGCATCGGTGGTGGTCACGGTGCCGCGGTCGAGCGCGTACTGGTGCAACAGGACCCGCAGGAACGACGTCTTGCCGGAGCCGTTGGGCCCGAGGACCGCGACGAACTCACCGGGTTCGATCGTCAGGTCGAGGTCGTCCCAGAGAACCCGGTCGCCGAACGCGAGCCGGGCGCCGGTGAACTCCACGACCGGCCTGCCCCTGCCTGTCCCGGTCGAGTCGCCTGCCCCGGTCAATTGGGGCCGGAACCCAGCGCCGCGGTCAGGTCGTCGATCTGGGCGCCCTGCCACACGACGTAGTCGGTGACGCCGTCGGGCAGGGTCTCGGTGAACTCCACGACCGGGACGCCCGCGGAGCGCGCGACGTCGAGCATGGCCTGTGTCACCGGGTCCACGGCCTGGGTGTTGTAGATCAGCACCTTCGCCCGACGGTCGGCCAGGATGTCCTGCAGTGCCGCACGGTCGGCGGCCGCGGGTGACTGGCCCTCCTCGACGGCCTGGGTGAAACCGGCCGGCGCGATGTCGACGAGCCCGGCCTCGGTCAGCATGTAGCCCGCGAGCGGCTCGGTCTGGGCGACCTCGGTGTCGGCGTGCTGTTCCCGGATGGTGGTGAGCTTCGCGCGCAGACCGTCGATGCCGGTGGTGAAGGTCTCGGCGTTGGCGCGGTAGGTCTCCGCGTTGCCCGGGTCCTTCTCGGCCAGCGCGTCGGCGACCCTGTCGGCCACCTGGGCGACGACGGGGAGGTCGTAGAAGACGTGCTCGTTCTGGTCGCCGTGCGCGTGGTCGTGGGCCCCGTCGGAGTGATCGCCGGACGCGTGCTCGTCGCCGTGGTCGGCGTGCTCGCCACCGGCCTCGTCGGCATGCTTGTCGCTGCCGAGCAGGGCGTAGGCGTCGACCGCCGTCGCGTCCGAGTTGGCCGCCGCCTCCTCCATGTAGGAGTCGTAGTGGCCGCCGTTGAAGACAAGGATGTCGGCATCAGCGATCGTCGCGGTGTCCGCTGCCGAGGGCTCGAACTCGTGCGGATCACCGTCGGCGTTGGTGTACAGCGCGGTCACCTCGGCGTTGTCGCCGGCGACCGCGGCCGCCACCGAGCCCCAGACGTTCGTGGACGCGACCACGGTCGGGGGGCCGTCGGTCCCGCCGGAGTCGCTGGAGCAGGCGGACAACACCAGGGCGGCGGCGGACAGCACACCGGCCGTGGCCAGCAGGGATTTCTTCATCGACAACCTTCACGCAAATGACAATCGTTACCGAAAGCAGTCTAGGTGATCGCGGCGACGGGCATGCAGGGTGTCCGCAGGCCGGGGGACTCCTCGCCCGACACGGCGTTTCTCTATGGTGGAGACCATGACCTCGAGCCCGTCCCCGCGGCGTGTCGCGCTGATCTCCGTGCACACCTCGCCGCTGGCGCAACCGGGCACCGGCGACGCCGGCGGGATGAACGTCTACGTCTGGCAGACCGCGACGCGGCTGGCCCGTCGGGGAGTCGAGGTCGAGATCTTCACCCGCGCGACGTCGTCGGCCGACCCGGCGTCGGTCGCCGCAGCGCCGGGGGTGACGGTGCGCAACGTCGTCGCCGGCCCGTTCGAGGGCCTCGACAAGCGCGACCTGCCCGCCCAGCTGTGTGCGTTCACGGCCGGGGTCCTGCGTGCCGAGGCCGCGCAGGCGCCCGGTCACTACGACGTCATCCACTCGCACTACTGGCTCTCCGGCCAGGTGGGGTGGCTCGCCCGCGACCGGTGGGGTGTACCGCTGGTGCACACCGCGCACACCCTGGCCGCGGTCAAGAACGCATCGCTGGCCGAGGGCGACACCGCCGAGCCGCAGCTGCGGGTCATCGGGGAGCAGCAGGTGGTCGGGGAGGCCGATCGCCTGGTCGCGAACACCCAGACCGAGGCGACCGAATTGCTCGCGATGTACGGTGCCGCCGCCGACCGTATCGACGTGGTGACCCCTGGTGCCGATCTCGACTGTTACACACCGGGTTCCGCCGCGGCCGCCCGCGCGGAGCTCGGCCTCGACCCCGACGAGATGATCGTGACGTTCGTCGGGCGCATCCAACCGCTGAAGGCCCCCGACCTCCTCGTCGCCGCGGTCGCGCCGCTCATCGGTGAGTCCGCCGCGACCGGGCGGAGGCTGCGGGTGCTCATCGTCGGCGGGCCGTCGGGGTCGGGGCTGCAACGGCCCACCGCGCTGATGGATCAGGTCGCCGAACTCGGGATCGCCGATTCGGTCACCTTCCTGCCGCCCCAGCCGGCGAACCGTCTGGTGCAGGTCTACCGGGCGTCGGATGTGGTTGCCGTGCCCAGTCATTCGGAGAGTTTCGGACTGGTCGCGATCGAGGCGCAGGCCTGCGGGACGCCCGTCATCGCCGCGAATGTGGGTGGCCTCGGGGTGGCGGTCGACGACGGCCGGACGGGAGTGCTGGTCAACGGGCATCGGGTCGGGGACTGGACGAATGCGCTGGAAAAGCTTCTCGCGCAACCCGATCGACTCGTCGAGCTCGGACAGCACGCCCGCGCCCACGCCGAGCAGTTCTCCTGGGAACACACGGTCGATCAGCTTCTCGAGAGTTACGGCCGGGCGATGCGGTCGTTCGCCGCGCACCAGCGCCCGGCATCGCCCGAGGTGTCCGCTACGGCCGCGGCCTCGGCGCGCCTCCGACGCCGCTGGGGTCGTCGGCGCAACCGGGTCACCGTCTGACGCTGCGCCGAAATCGCCCGCTGCGCAAGGGGTTCCCGATACCACCGACGAGAGGATGCCGTGAGTCGCAACGAGGTCGTCGACCTGCTGGAGAAGACGCTGGGCGAGAACGAGATCGCCTTCGCGCGCAAGAGCGGCGGCGGGGCCGACGTCGATCACGTGGTCGTCGAGCTGCCCGGCGAACGCAAACTCAAGACCACCGTGCTGCTGACGGCGAGCGAGCACGGCGTCCGGGTGGAGGCCTTCGTGTGCCGCCGGCCCGATGAGAACCACGCCGGCGTGTACAAGTACCTGTTGAAGCGCAACCGCCGGCTGTATGGCGTCGCCTACACCATCGACAACACCGGTGACATCTACCTCGTGGGCCGGATCTCCGCCGACGGGTTGAGTTCCGGCGAGGTCGACCGGATCCTGGGGCAGGTCCTCGAGGCCGCGGACGGGGATTTCAACACCCTGCTCGAACTCGGGTTCCTGACCTCGATCCAGCGGGAGTGGGCGTGGCGGGTGTCGCGCGGCGAATCGCTGCGCAACCTGCTCGCCTTCGAGCACCTCATCGACAAGGAGTCCCTGCCGGAGGCGGGGAAGCCGCTCGAAGGTCGCTACGTACCGGGTGAGTCGGTCGTCGACGGTGCGCAGAGCGTCACCGAGGATCCGTCGACCGCCGAATCGGACGAATCGTAGACTCTCTCGAGAGAGGTCCACGTCACACCGTGTCAACGTGCGTTGATACGATGCGGTCGAGAAATTCCCCAATGGAGGTGTCATGAGCTTCACGAGTCCGTTCCCCGACGTCGAGATCCCGGACGTGAGTGTGTTCGAGTTCCTGTTCGGCGCGGTGGCCGAGGAGGACCTCGCCCGTACCGCGCTGGTGGACCCGAAGTCGGGGGCGACGACCACCTATGCGCAGCTGATCTCGCAGGTCGAGGCGGCGGCGGGCGCGTTGGCGTCGCGGGGTGTCGGCGTCGGCGACGTGGTGGGCATCCTGTCGCCCAACATCCCGGCGTTCGCGACGGTGTTCCACGGGATTCTGCGGGCCGGCGGCACCGCGACGACGATCAACGCACTCTTCACCGGACCCGAGATCGCCAAGCAGCTGCGGGATTCCGGCGCCAAGATGCTGGTGACCATCTCGCCGATGCTGGAGCAGGCCAAGGCCGCCGCCGACGAGGTCGGGCTGGCGGATGCCGACCTGATCGTCCTCGACGGCGAGGGCCAGGACGCCTCCGGACACCCGAACGCGGCGGACCTCCTGGGCGCCGGACTGGCCGCACCGGAGGTGTCGTTCGATCCGGCCACGCACGTCGCGGTCCTGCCGTATTCATCGGGCACGACCGGGAATCCGAAGGGCGTCGCGCTCTCGCATCGCAATCTGGTCGCCAATGTCGCGCAGATCCGACCGTTGCAGGGCATGGGCGCCGACGATGTGGTGATCGCGGTGCTGCCGTTCTTCCACATCTACGGCATGACGGTGCTGCTGAACGCGGCGCTGTACAACCGGGCGTCGCTGGTCGTGATGCCGCGGTTCGACCTCGTCGAGTTCCTCGAGAACATCCAGAACCACAAGGTCACCATGGCCTACATCGCACCGCCGGTGGCCGTGGCACTCGCCAAGCACCCGATCATCGACAACTACGACCTGTCCTCGCTGCACACGATGATGTCGGGCGCGGCGCCGCTGGACGACGAGCTGGGCCAGGCCGTCGCCAAACGTCTCGACCTGCACATGCTGCAGGGCTACGGCATGAGTGAGCTGTCGCCGGTGAGTCACATCATCCCGGCCGACACACCCGGCCTGCTGGGTCAGCAGGACCCCCCGCTGTCCTCGACCGGGTGGGCGGTGCCGAACTCCGAGAACAAGATCGTCGACCCCGCATCGGGGGCGGAGATCGAGCTGCCGAGCGAGGGACTGTCCGA
The DNA here is from genome assembly GCF_029866425.1 of Gordonia sp. SMJS1. Taxonomy (NCBI): domain Bacteria; kingdom Bacillati; phylum Actinomycetota; class Actinomycetes; order Mycobacteriales; family Gordoniaceae; genus Gordonia; species Gordonia sp. SMJS1. The sequence continues at coordinate 971,635 of NZ_CP123381.1, forward strand.
GCCGGGCGAGCTGTGGGTCAAGGGGCCGAACGTGATGCTGGGCTACCTCAACAACGATCAGGCGACCGCCGACACCATCGACGCCGACGGCTACCTGCACACCGGCGACATGGCGCAGGTCGATCCGACCGGCTGCGTCTACATCGTCGACCGGCTCAAGGAGCTCATCAAGTACAAGGGCTACCAGGTGCCGCCCGCCGAGCTCGAGGCGCTGCTGCTCACCAACGACAAGATCGCCGACGCCGCGGTCATCGGCGTGATCGAGGCGGAATCGGGCGAGGAGATCCCGAAGGCGTTCGTGGTCCGCCAGCCCGATGCGGAGATCACCGCCGACGAGGTCATCGAGTTCGTCGCGTCGAAGGTTGCCCCGCACAAGAAGGTCCGGGCCGTCGAGTTCATCGAGACGATCCCCAAGTCGGCCTCGGGCAAGATCCTGCGCAAGGACCTCCGCAAGTAGTCTCTGCGTCTGACATCCGTATGACGTTGTGCCCGGCAACCGGGCACAACGTCATACGCATTTTCTGTACGTCAGGGGATCTCGTGGGGCGGGATGTCGTCGTAGGAGGCGGCTTCGGCGCCGGTTCGCTTCTGATGCCAGTAGGTGAACGCCCACAGCACGACGCCGAGCAGGAGTAGCCAGGCCGCGATCAAGTACTGCTGATTGTCGGCGCGGGCAAACGGGAGGGTGAGCGCCCCGGAGGTCACGGCGCCGAGCACCGCAACCGGCGTATAGGTGCGGAAGTGGTTGTGTCCCACGTGATCCTTGCGCAGCACCAGGACGGAGACGTTGACGACGGTGAACACCGCGAGCAGCAGCAGTGCGGTGGTGCCGCCGAGCAGTCCGACGATGGAACCCTTCGGGTCGGCGCTGACGTAGACCAGTAGGCACAGCGCGATGACGGTGGTGAACACGATCGCGGCGAACGGGGTACGGCGTCCGGGATGGACGTAGGCCAGGAACTTGGGCAGGACCCCCTGCTTGGCCATGCCGTACAGCAGCCGGCTGGCCATCATCATGTTGATCAGGGCCGTGTTGGCCACCGCGAACATCGAGATCCACGGCAACAGCTCGGTCATCGGGAAGTCCGGGGCGGCGGTCTGCACGACGTCGACGAGCGGCGTCTCGCTCTCGGCGAGCACCCCCACGGGCACGATCGCGACCGCGAGGATCGCGATGAGCACGTACACCACCGCGGTGATCCCCAGACCACTGAGCATGACCTTGGGGAAGATCCTGGTCGGTTCTTTGCACTCCTCGGCCATGTTGACCGAATCCTCGAATCCGACCAGTGCGAAGAACGCCAGCGCCGTCGCCGCCGACACCGCGATGAGGATGTTCCTCTCCTCCGGCGATTCGAAAACCACCACCGCATCCCAGTGATCGGCGTTGCCACCGAACACGAAGAACAAGGCGATGAAGATGACCAGCAGGAGACCCGTCAGCTCGACAAGGGTCAGGACCACGTTGGTGCCCACACCTTCGGCGACGCCGCGGAAGTTGATGAACATGACCAGCAGCAGGAAGCCGATCGCGATGAACAGCAGAGCGGGGCGCGTCGCATCCGGGGACTCGCCGCCGTTGATGCCGGTCAGCATGTTCACCGCGAACGCGCGCGACGCGGTGGTCGCCGAGGTGATACCCGAGCACATGACGGTGAACAGCACGATGAACGTGATGAAGTGGACCCCGAAAGCCTTGTGTACGTACAGCGCAGCGCCGGCGGCCTGGGGATACTTCGTCACCAGTTCCAGATAGGAGAACGCCGTCAGCGTCGCGACCGCGAAGGCGATCAGGAACGGAAGCCACGCCGCGCCGCCGACCTCGCCGGCGACCTGTCCGGTGAGGGCATAGACGCCGGTGCCCAGGATGTCGCCGATGATGAACAGCAACAACAGCTTCCAGCCCAAGACGCGTTTGAGCTCGGGCTGCTTCTCCGCATTCTGGCCGGCCGAACCGGCGTCTGTACTGGCTGTCATGCGCTAACGCTAGACCCGCCCATGGCCGTTCGCGCGGCGAATCGACCGGTTCATTACCATTTCGTCGTCGCCAGGTGCGCGCCGGGGTCCGGCCGGGGGTTCCGGCGCCGGTGAGGAGAGGGTGCGCACCGACTGTGGAAAACTATCGGCCATGAGCAACGGCACCCTGATCCTGATGCGGCACGGCGAGAGCGAATGGAATGCGTCCAACCAGTTCACCGGCTGGGTCGATGTGGCGCTCACCGACAAGGGCAGGGCCGAGGCCGAACGCGGGGGCGAGCTCCTCGTCGAGCACGACCTGCTGCCCGACGTCGTCTACACGTCGCTGCTGCGCCGCGCGATCACGACCGCGCACATCGCCCTCGACCGGGCCGACCGGCTCTGGATCCCGGTGATCCGCGACTGGCGCCTCAACGAGCGCCACTACGGCGCGCTGCAGGGCCTGAACAAGGCCGAGACCAAGGAGAAGTTCGGCGACGAGCAGTTCATGCTGTGGCGTCGCAGTTACGACACCCCGCCGCCGGCGATCGAACCCGATGCCGAATACAGCCAGGTGGGCGACGCGCGGTACGCCGATCTCCCCGAGGTGCCGCTGACCGAGTGCCTCAAGGACGTCGTCGAGCGGTTCATCCCGTACTACCTCGAGACGATCGTCGCCGACGTCCGGGCGGGGAAGAACGTGCTGCTCGCGGCGCACGGCAACTCGCTGCGCGCGCTCGTCAAGCACCTCGACGGCATCTCCGACGACGACATCGCCGGACTCAACATCCCCACCGGCAACCCGCTTCGTTACGACCTCGACGACGACCTGAAACCGCTCAACCCGGGTGGTACCTACCTGGACCCCGAGGCGGCAGCCGCGGGTGCCGCCGCGGTGGCCGCCCAGGGGCAGAAGTAGCCGACGGGGTCCGTTCGGACATCCAGACGTGACACGTTTCGCCATGGCGTCGACGGTGTGGCGCGCGCTACATTAGACGGCATGGCGGACATGGGCACCCTGCGAATCGAGCACTCACCTGCCCAGGAGCGGTACGAGGCGATCCTCGTCGCCGATTCCCAGGGCGACGACGAGATCGTCGGTTATCTCGACTACGTCTCCGAGCCCTACCAGGTGGTCATCACGCACACCGTGATCCGCGAGCAGTTCAGTGGTCACGGGTACGCGGGCCAATTGGTCCAGGCGGTCCTCGAGGACATCCGGCGCGGCGGCAAGCAGGTCGTGCCGGTCTGCTCCTACGTGCAGCGCTTCATCGAACGTCACCCCGAGTTCGCGGACATGGCGGTTCCGGTTCCGCAATGACCGGTCCGGACACGGCCGCCCCGGTACCGGGGAAGCGCGCCGCCGCGTCGGCAGGGACTCCGGCCAACTCCGCGTGAACAACTGTCGAACACCTTCGTCAGATGTGCGTTCGGTGTTGGTCGAGCCGTAAGCTGCCCCTGTGACCGCCGCAATCTTCGCCGCGACGATCGCGTTCGTACTCGCGCTCTGCCTCGGTGTCGTGATCGGTCGACGCACCCGGGACCGGGACCGGTCTCGAGGGTTCGCGTTCCTCGATCGCATCCCGCGTCGTTCCGCATCCACCGCCGCCGAATTCGTTCCCGAGGCGACCCTCGGTCCCCGTGAGGTGCCGGCCTCGGCCGAGGTCCGTGACTCCGACGTGCAGGCGACCACCGACGACGGCCGGATGACCAAGGCCGGTCTGTTGAGCATGGTCGTGCGCAACACCGAGACCGCCATCGCCGTGGTCGACGAGTTCCGCGACGTCGTGCTGTACAACCAGCGGGCCGTCGAACTCGGGCTCGTACGCGAGATGCTGCTGGCCGACCCGGTGTGGGAGGCCGTGAAGGAAGTGCTCGACACCGGCGTCGAACGGCGCTTCGAGTTCAGCCCGCCGATGTCGAGTCTCGGCTTCGTCTCGACCGGACGGACGCCCCGGCCCAGTGTCGAGCACGTGCGCTGTCACGCGCGGATCGTCGCGCAGGGCGAGGAACGCTATGTCGTCGCGTACGGACTCGACGACACCGAACACAAACGCGTGGAGGCCACCCGGCGAGACTTCGTCGCCAACGTCTCGCACGAGCTCAAGACCCCCGTCGGCGCGATCGGGCTGCTCGCCGAGGCGTTGCTCGAGTCGGCCGACGACACCGATTCGGTGCAGCACTTCGGTCGCCGCGTCGTCGGCGAGACCAAGCGCATGGGCAACATGGTGAGCGAGCTGCTGGCGTTGTCCCGACTCCAGGACGGCGTCACACCGGAGTTCACCTGCATCGACGTCGACTCGCTCATCGACGACGCGCTGGCCGCGGCGACGCTCGCCGCCGAGGCGGCGGCCATCGAACTGCGCGCCGACGGTCCGATCGGCGTCATCATCCGCGGCGACCGTCCGCTGCTGCTCACCGCACTGAACAACCTCATCTCGAACGCCATCTCGTACTCGGCGTCGGACACCGTGGTCTCGATCAGCCGCCGCGTGATCAAGATCGACGGGCGGCCGATGGTCGCCATCGCGGTGACCGACCGGGGGATCGGGATCGAGCCGGAGGATCAGCAGCGGGTCTTCGAGCGGTTCTTCCGGGTCGACAAGGCCCGGTCCCGGATGACCGGCGGAACCGGGCTCGGGCTGGCCATCGTCAAGCACGTGGCCGCCAACCACGGCGGGACCATCAATTTGTGGAGCAAGCCCGGCACCGGCTCGACCTTCACGCTGTGCATTCCGGAGGACCTGTCCGACGCCGGCTGGCCGCCGGCAGCCCAGCAGGCACTGTCGGATCCCGATGCGCCGCCTCGCGCACTTCCCTCCGCGGAGGGTGACGACCCATCTGCCCGACCCACCGAAGGAAACAAGAGTTGACCCACGTTCTGATCGTCGAGGACGAGGAATCGCTGGCGGATCCGCTGGCCTTCCTACTGCGCAAAGAGGGCTTCGAGGCCAGCGTCATCACCGATGGCGCGCAGGCGTTGCCGACCTTCGATCGGGTCAGTCCCGACATCGTGCTCCTCGATCTCATGCTGCCCGGGATGTCCGGAACCGAGATCTGCAAGGCCTTGCGCACCCGGTCGAATGTCCCGGTGATCATGGTGACCGCGCGCGACAGTGAGATCGACAAGGTCGTCGGCCTCGAACTCGGCGCGGATGACTATGTGACCAAGCCGTATTCGGCGCGTGAGCTGATCGCCCGCATCCGCGCGGTGCTGCGGCGCGGCGGGGAGGTGCCCGACGACGGTCTGGAGATCGGGATCCTGGAGGCCGGGCCGGTCCGGATGGACGTCGAGCGACACACCGTGTCGGTCAACGGAACGTCGATCACTCTGCCGCTCAAGGAGTTCGACCTCCTCGAGTATCTGCTGCGCAACTCCGGCCGCGTCCTTACCCGGGGTCAGCTCATCGACCGGGTGTGGGGCGTCGACTACGTCGGCGACACCAAGACACTCGACGTGCACGTCAAGCGCCTGCGCTCGAAGATCGAGCCCGACCCGGCGAATCCGAAGCACCTCATCACCGTCCGCGGCCTCGGGTACAAGCTCGAGGCGTGAGCCGGCCGGGCCGCGGCGCCCGGGGACTACTCCGGGGGCTGCAGCTCGTATTTGACGTCGGTCTCGCGGCGCTGGGTCGCGGCCTGCGTCGCCGGGTGGATCGCGATGAGCCCCAGCCCGTTCCGGCGTCGGCAGGCGGCTGCCAGCGCCGCATAGGCGGCCTCGCCGAGCAGCGCGGTGAGCTCGGGTGCGTACGACTCCCACACCTGCTTGGCCCCGATGTGGACGTCGGGGGAACCCGAGCAGTACCACTTCAGATCGTGGCCGCCCTCGCCCCAGCCGCGCCGGTCGAATTCGGTGATCGTCGTCTGGAGCACCTGGGTGCCGTCGGGGCGTTCGATCCAGTCCTGCTCACGACGGATGGGCAGCTGCCAGCACACGTCGGGTTTGACCGTGAGCGGTTCGAGTCCCTTGCGCAGGGCCATCGAGTGCAACGCGCAGCCGACGCCGCCGGCGAACCCGGGTCGGTTCAGAAAGATGCACGCGCCCTTGTGGAGTCGCGTCTTCAGGGCGGGCTCGTCGTCGAGGTCGCTCTCCTCGAGGTACCCCTTCGGGCCGACCGGGTCCTTGCCGGAGCCCTTTTTGTAGAACTGCCAGTCCTCGGGCGTCAGCATCGCGACGCCGCGGGCGAGGGTTTTGCGATCGTCCTTGTCGGACAGGTATGCGCCGTGACTGCAGCAGCCGTCGGTCTCCCGGCCCGGGAGGATGCCCTGACATGCGGGTGTGCCGAACACGCATGTCCAGTGCGAGAGCAGCCAGGTGAGATCGGCCCGGATGACGTGCTCGGGGTCGGCGGGATCGGCGAATTCGTACCATTCGCGCGGAAAGTCGAGTTCGACCTCCGGCGCGGGATCGATGCGAGGCGCGGACGGCGAAATGGCGGTCACCTTTTACACGGTAGCCGGGATCGGGCGGTGCATGCGGCTGCACTACCGTTGACCCGTGCGCTTAGGAGTCCTCGACGTGGGCAGCAACACAGTCCACCTCCTGGTGGTCGACGCCCATCGTGGCGGTCACCCCACCCCGATGAGTTCGACCAAGGCGGTCCTGCGCCTGGCCGAACAGATAGACGCCGACGGCCGGATGAGCGATCGCGCCGTCGCCAAGCTCATCGAGTCGATCGACGAGTTCACCCACATCGCCCGGACGTCCGGTTGCGAGCAGATGATGGCGTTCGCGACGTCGGCCGTGCGCGATGCGACGAACTCCGACGACCTGCTCGACGAGATCGAGCAGCGGACCGGGGTGCGCGTGCTCGTCCTGTCGGGGCGCGACGAGGCCCGGTTGACGTCGTTGGCGGTGCGCCGCTGGCGTGGCTGGAGCGCCGGCCGCATCCTCGCTCTCGACATCGGCGGCGGCTCCCTGGAGATGTCGAACGGCGTCGACGAGGAACCCGACGTCGCACTGTCACTGCCGCTGGGGGCCGGACGACTCACCCGCGAGTGGCTGCCCGACGATCCGCCGGACCGGCGGCGGGTCGGCGTGCTGCGCGACTGGCTCGACGCCGAACTCCGCGCACCGGCGGCCCAACTGCTCGCACCCGGTGCGCCGGATCTGTGCGTCGGCACGTCGAAGACCTTCCGGAGCCTGGCCCGGCTGACCGGCGCGGCGCCGTCGAGTGCCGGACCGCGGGTGCGCCGCGAACTGACGACGAGCGGGCTTCGTCAGCTCATCTCCTTCATCTCCCGCATGACCAAGGCCGATCGCGCCGAACTCGAGGGCGTCAGCTCGGATCGGGCGGGCCAGCTGGTCGCCGGGGCGCTGGTCGCCGAGGCGGCGATGCGCGCGTTGCAAGTCGATACACTGGAAATCTGTCCGTGGGCACTCCGGGAAGGTGTGATCCTGCGCCGACTCGACGCGGAGCAGGCCGACGCGCTGGAGCCGACACCGGTGCAGGGCGTTCGCGAGGGCGTCGGCTGACACCCTGGTAGACCCGGACCCAAACGTTCGAGAACGAGGACGGAGAGCCACTACATGCCGAAGGATTCGGAGCCCGAATCCCGACCCATCTCGGTGTCGGAACTTCTCGCCCGCTCGCAGGGGTCCCAGGGGGACTCGCCGGCACGTACCCGTGACGGCCGCGGCCGCCGACGCGCCGGCCGGGACGGATCGTTCTCGGTGTCCGAGCTGACCGGCGAGATCCCGAAGGTCGCCGACGCGGGAGAGGGTTCCGCGGCGCCCGCGGCCCGGCCCGAGCCGGCAACCCGGCCCGAGCCGGCAACCCGGCCCGAACCCGCAACCCGGCCCGAGCCGGCTGCCCCACCAGCGAGCACCGCGCCTGCGGAGACGGCGGCCCCGGAGAAGGCAGCTCCGGAGAAGACTGCTCCAGAGAAGACGGCTCCGGAGAACGGTGCCCCGGAGCGGGACACGACCCCGCGGAACCGTCCGGCCGCGGCCGCCGCGCCGTTCCCGCGTTCGACGAACCCGGTCCCGCGCCGCCCGGCCGACGATCAGCCCGTCGTCGACCGGCCGCGCGCCGACCAGCAACACCAGGCACGGCCGGGTAACCGCACCGCCAGCGGGATGCCCGGTTACGGCCAGGAAGCCGTCCCGCCGATGTCGACGCGTGACTTCAGCTCCGAGGCGGTGGCACGTCGCCTCGGGCAGACGCCGCCGCGAGATTCCGCTCCCGTCGACCAGGAGTCGGCGAACGCCGTCACCGGCATCATCCCGGTGGTGGGTGAGAACGGGTCGGATCTGTCGGTCGTCGACTCCGACGACGTGGTCACCTACGACCTGACCGAGGTCGATGCGGGCACCGACGGCCCCCGCGAGCGCGGCGACGGCGGGTTCTCCGAGGTCATGGACTTCGACGCCTATCGCAACTTCGCAGATGTGGAGAGCGGGAACGACGGGCCGGGGGGCAAGGGCCGGTCCGGGGGCCCGGCCCGCAAGATCGGGGCGTCGAAGAAGACCGGTCCGTCGGGTGTCGTCGGGTTCGCGCGCAAGCTCTTCGGCGGCAAGAACCGGGACCGGAACGATCCCGATCGCCACACCGACGACCACCCGGACGCACACACCGACGGCAACGAGTCGACGCACGACTGGGCAGCCACCGCGGCCGCCGCCGCGACTGCGGGTGGCACGACGGCGGCGATCGCCGCGGCGCACCCCGAGACCCATGAGGCCGACGGTCGGTGGACCGGCTCGGACGAGACCGAGAGTCTCCAGACCGCCGACCGCCCCACCGACGACCACCCGACCGAGGCCATCGAACCGATCGAGTCCGCGTCCGAGGACGACGAGGGCCGGGTCGACCTGGTGAAGGAGCGCGAGCCGGAGGGTCCCGCCGAGCCCGAGGGCCCGGCGGAGTTCGATGCTCTGCACGACACCACGGACATCGACGAGACCTCCGATGACGACGCCGATCCCGACTCGGCAGCCGCCACGGCGGAACACGCCGGACAGGACGTCGTGCCTTCGGCCGCGGACGCGGAGTCCGCCGAGCGGACCGGCACCGTCGACACGCCGGCACCGGCACCGGACGGTCGGGCGACCGACGACGCCGAGGAGTCGCCGGTGAAGGCCTGGCTGGTGTTGTTCGGACAGGCGATCGTCGGCCTCGCGGTCGGCGTCGGCCTGTTCTGGGGTTTCACCGAACTGTGGCGATGGAATCCGTACTTCGCGCTGGTGCTCGCGGTCCTGGTGATCTTCGGCATCGTGACGCTGTCGCATGTGGTCCGGCGCACCAAAGACCTGCCGACGACGCTGCTCGCGCTCGGCGTGGGTCTGCTGGTCACCATCGGGCCGCTGGTGTTGTTGGCCGCGTGAGCCGGTGTGAACCGATGAACCCGTCGGGAGCGGAGCGAAGCGGGCGGACCGGATGAGACCCGACCTCCTGCGTCCGTCCGCCGAGATCCCGATCGGTCTGTCGACGGCGTCGGTCTATCCCCAGAACACCGAGGCGGCCTTCGCCTACGCCGCCGAACTGGGCTTCGACGGCGTCGAGTTGATGGTGTGGGGTGACGCTCTGAGCCAGGACATCCGGCGGGTCGAGTACCTGTCGGACCACTACCAGGTTCCGGTGCTGTCGATCCACGCCCCGTGTCTGCTCATCACCCAGCGGGTGTGGGGACGCGACCCGGTCGTGAAGCTGGCCCGTGCGGTGGAGGCGGCCGAGGATCTCGGTGCGTCGACCGTCGTCGTGCATCCGCCGTTCCGGTGGCAGCGTGGCTACGTCGCCGCCTTCGACGATCTCGTCGACGAACTCGAGGCGGACAGCGGGGTCGCGGTCGCCGTGGAGAACATGTTCCCCATGCGCGCCGACCGGCTGTTCGGCGCAGGGGAGCCCTCGGTCCGGCGACTCAGCAAGCGCGGCGGTGGTCCCGGTCTGGCGGCATCGGCGTTCGGCAAGTCGATCGATCCGACCGATGACGGCTACGCGCACTACACGCTCGATCTCTCGCACACCGCGACCGCCGGCGTCGACGCCCTCGCTCTTCTCGACCGGATGGGCTCGCGCCTCAACCACCTGCATCTCGCCGACGGCAACGGTGCCGCCACCGACGAGCACCTGATCCCCGGTGACGGGGCGCAGCCCTGCGCCGAGGTGTGCCGGCGCATCGCGGCGAGCGACTTCGCCGGGGCGGTTGTGCTCGAGGTCACCACGGGGAGCGCGCGCACCAAACCCGAGCGCAGCGCGCTGCTGGCCCGTTCGCTAGATTTTGCGCGGCGGCATCTCAAACGGGAGCTGCACCCCGAGCCCACCGGCCAGTTGAGCAGCTGATTCGTCGGGGGACGGGTCTCCTCGACGAAGGCGGGACGATGACCAGCAAGATCACCCAGGTGCAGGAGCTGACCGAGGTCGACCGTGGCGGTCCGGACTCGATCACCCTGCGGGCGCACATCGACGAGACGTTCACGATCGGCCCCAAGGTGCACGGCGGCACGCTGCAGATGGTGGTCGCGAAGGCGGCCCGGACCGCGCTGACCGCGCTCACGCCGGACGGCGACCGGCTCGCCGAGTCGGCGGCCGCGATGATCCCGGTGGCGATCTCCAGCGACTACCTCACCGCTCCCGATGCCGCGGACGTCGACCTGGTGATCAGTGTGCGCAAGCGCGGGCGCACCGTCACGGTCCTGTCGGTCGACGCCGTGCAACTCGGTCGGACCGTGGTGTCCTCGTCGGTGACGATGGCCCGTCCCGACAGCGGCCGGCCGCACCACTCCGGCCCCACGGTCCTCGACTCCGTGCCCGTGGAACCGTCGTCGACCGGCATCCCGCTCGACGGTTCGCCCATCGCCGAGGTCAACCACCTCGGCGCCGCCATCGACCTGGTCCTCGACTCGGAGACGTTCCCCGTCGTCCGCGGCGAGACCGGCGAGCCGCTCGTCCGCGGGTGGATCCGGCCGAAGGGCGTCGAACCCGACGAGTACTTCACGGTCCTGGTCGGTGACATCTCGCCCCCGGTCGTCATGAACCTGGCGCTGTTCGGATGGGCGCCCACGGTGCAGCTGACCACCTACGTCCGGCGCCATCCCGCGCCCGGCTGGCTGCGTTTCGCCGCGACGAGTTCCGAGGTCGGCCCCGGAATGTTCGAGGAGGACCACCTCGTGGTGGACTCGACCGGGACCGTCGTCGCACAGTCCCGTCAGCTCGCCCTCATCCCCGCAGGAAGGTAGACATCCGTGTCCGAACGCATCGCCATCATCGGCGGAGGCAAGATCGGTGAGGCACTGCTCGCCGGTCTGATCGGTGCAGGCACCCCCACCAAGGACCTCGTCGTCGCCGAGCGGGTGGAGAGCCGCGCCGCCGAGATCGCCGAGGAGTACGGCGTGCTGGTCACCGACGTCAAGAGCGCGGCCGAGTCGGCGCAGTATGTGTTCCTGGCGATCAAGCCCGACGACGTCGACTCGATCCTGCGCATCCTCGCCTCGGCGGAGGACAACGCGGAATCCGAGCGAGTGACCGTGACCCTGGTGGCCGGCCTGCCCTGTCGCGCTACGAGAGCGCGCTGCAGGCCGGGTCGCCCGTCATCCGGGTCATGCCCAACACCCCGATGCTCGTCAACGAGGCGATGTCGGCGGTCTCGGCCGGCCGGTACGTCGGCGACGAACAGCTGCAGGCGGTGGTCAAGATTCTGCAGACGGTCGGCCGGGTGACGGTTGTGCCGGAGAAGCAGATGGACGCGGTCACCGCGGTGTCCGGTTCCGGTCCGGCCTACGTTTTCCTGCTCGCCGAGGCGATGATCGACGCCGGCGTCGGCTTGGGGCTCACCCGTGCCCAGGCCTCGGAGATGGCGGTGCAGACCATTCGCGGCGCGGGCATCCTGCTGAGCGACTCGGGGCTGTCCGCGGTCGACCTGCGTGCGGCCGTCACCTCGCCCGGCGGAACCACCGCCGAGGCGATCCGGGAGTTCGAGGCCAACGGTCTGCGGCACGCGGTGTACCAGGCGACTCGTGCCTGCGCGGCCGCCAGCGCCCGCGGCGGACGTCGAGTGGAAGTCGAGGGTTTGGCGCAGGGACACGCCGTCACCGACACCCCATGAATTGTGGTCGAACGGCCGACAAACCCCAGCATGTTGGGGTCGAGTCACAGGAATCTCAGAAATACCGGTCTCTCACGTCGCTTTTTTCACATCTGCCACGCTAAGCTTCTTTAAGCACGTGCGTGTCTGATGTCCGCAGGAGGGGAAGCCTGCGGCCGCGACGCGTGCACCGGAGGTATGAGTGATTCATGGCACCTGCAGACACTCCTGGTGACAGGACAGGCGCAGTGAGCAACGCGGCTTCGGCGTCGCAGTTTCTCACCGTCGCCGAGGTTGCATCGTTGATGCGCGTTTCGAAGATGACCGTCTACCGTCTCGTCCACAACGGCGAACTGCCCGCGGTTCGGGTCGGACGCTCGTTCCGTGTGCACGCGAAAGCGGTCCACGACTACCTGGAGACGTCGTACTTCGACGCCGGCTGATCCGGCTTTCGCACCACGCCTGAACAGCAGTTTCTTCGAAAGGTCTCCGTGACCGGCCCACGCCGGTCACGGGGCCTTTTGCGTGTGGGCGTCCCCGGCCGCCGCTCGTTGGCCATCGCGATTTCCCGATCCGGCGTGCCGCCCGGTAGGCTCGGTGGTCGCGTACCTGGATGCGCCGGTGAGCCCTACGTGACACACCGCCGCTCGTCGCTTCGCTCCCGGCGCCGTACCCGGCTGAAGTGCAGACCAGGGCCGAACAAGTACATCAGTGTCAATCGTGAGGAAGCGCCCCGATGGGTTCAGTGATCAAGAAGCGCCGCAAGCGCATGTCGAAGAAGAAGCACCGCAAGTTGCTGCGTCGGACCCGGGTGCAGCGTCGCAAACTCGGTAAATAGGCTTTTCTTCGGCATCAGGACCCGCTACGGCGGGTCCTTTTGTCGTCCCGGGCCTCCTCGGTGCGCCGGAACGCCCGACTGGCGATAGCCTCGGGGCATGGCCGAATCCACCTCCGCACCCCCCAGGGTGGTCCTGGTCACCGGGGCGTCGACCTTCCTCGGCGGCTACCTGGTGGCCCGTCTCGCGGCCAATCCGGACATCGAGAAGGTGCTCGCCGTGGACTCGCGGGTGCCGCGCAAGGATCTCCTCCGCCGGATGGGGCGAGCGGAGTTCCTCCGGGTGGACATCCGGCGTCCCACGATCGCGAAGGCGCTCGCCGCCTATGACGTGGACACGGTCGTCCACGCCGCGACGTCGATCGCCGACACCGCCCCGCACTCCCCTGCGATCAAGGAGTTCAACCTCGTCGGGGCGATGCAGGTGTGCGCGGCCTGCCAGCGCACACCATCGGTGAAGCGTCTCGTGCTGCGTTCCACCGCCATGGTGTACGGCGCGGGCAGCCGCGACCCGTCGCACTTCGCCGAGGAGACGCGCGCTCCCCGGGAGCCGAAGCGGGGATACGGTCGAGATCTACTCGACGTCGAGGGTTACGTCCGCGGCCTCGGTCGGCGGCGTCAGGACATCGACATCACCATCGTCCGCCCGCAGGCCATGTTGGGTCCGCGCATCACCACCCGGATGAGTTCGTACCTCTCCCTGCCGGTCGTGCCGACGGTGATCGGATTCCAGCCGCGCCTGCAGTTCCTGCACGAGGAGGATGCGCTTGCGGCGATGGAGCACGTCACCCTCGCCGGGAAGGTCGGCACCTACAACATCTCGGGCGAGGGCGTGGTGACGCTCACGCAGGCGATCCGACGCGTCGGGCACATCGAACTGCCTGTTCCGAGCAGTCTGCTGGCGCCGATCGCGGGGGTGTTCCAGGACCTGCGGTCGGCGAAGCTGCGGTCGTCGCAGACGGAGTTCCTCACCTACGGCCGGGTGCTCGACACGACCCGCATGCGGACCGAACTCGGCTTCGTCCCGCGGTACACGACGCTGGAGACGTTGGACGACTTCATCGAACGCAGCGGGGTGACGCCGGTGATCGGGTCCGATTCGTGGAGATCGTTCGAGCGACGGGTCGTGTCGGCCGCCCACCAGTTGCAGTGAAATTCAGGGTCATGATGGCGGCGAAGTCGCCGTGAGCATGCGCAACGTGGGTGCAACCTCTAGACTTGGACGCCAGACCCACATCGCGCCCAGCGCTCCTACGCCGCGACTCGTTCGCCCCGGCGGTCCGAGTGCCGGCAGCAACCCGAGCCCAGACCCGGCCCGGATTTCGAACCCAGGACTCAGCTAGGGGTGAGCACTTTGGCAGGTGGCGGAGCGACAGATGCACGTACCGCGAAAGTCATTCAGCTCTACACATCGCCGACGGGTCCCGATGCCCGGGGTGTCCGGGAATCGGGTCGCCGACGCCATCCGAGTCAGCAGGTCGGTCGTGAACGATCGAAAAGCGCAGCGGCGCAACGGGGATCGTCGACGCTCGGACACCCCAACACCGATGGGTTCGGCCGCGCGCCCGCGCAGGTGACCCCGATCAGCGACGAGATCACCCTTCCCGACGAGGCGCTGGGCGTCGAACATCGCGGTCCGTCGAAATCGAGTCCGCTGTTCAGCCTGGGCGGTCTGCGCGGCGCGGTCGCCGACACCCTCACCTCGACCGCCGGGTTCATCCGGGAACGGATGGCGGGGGAGTACGAGGTCGACGAGTTCGGATTCGATCCCCACTTCACCGAATCGGTGTGGTTCCCGGCGATCCGGCAGGTCTACGAGAAGTGGTTCCGCGTCGAGGTCACCGGTGTGGAGAACCTGCCGCGCGAGGGTGGGGCGCTCCTGGTCGCCAACCACGCGGGCACGATCCCGGTCGACGCCGTGATCACCTCGCTGGCCGTGCGCGACAACCACCCGGAGGGCCGGTACCTGCGGGTCCTGGCCGCCGACATGGCCTTCGACACGCCGGGCGTCAGTGAGGTCGCGCGGCGGATCGGTGCGACGCTGGCGTGCAACTCCGACGCCGACCGTCTGCTGCGCGCGGGTGAGCTGACCGCGGTCTGGCCCGAGGGGTACAAGGGCATCGGCAAGCTGTACAAGGACCGCTACAAGCTCCAGCGGTTCGGCCGCGGCGGGTTCGTGACGACCGCGCTGCGCAACGCCGCGCCGATCATCCCGGTGTCGATCGTCGGCTCCGAGGAGATCTACCCGATGCTCGCCGACCTCAAGCCGCTCGCCAAGATCCTCGGCCTGCCGTACTTCCCGGTGACCCCGCTGTTCCCGTGGCTCGGGCCGCTGGGCATGGTGCCGTTGCCGTCGAAGTGGCACATCCACTTCGGCCGGCCCATCGAGACCGGCTCCTACGACGAGGCGTCCGCCGACGACCCGATGGTGGTCTTCGATCTCACCGACCACGTGCGCGAAGAGATCCAGCAGACCCTCTTCCGGATGCTGAGCCGGCGCGGAAGCGTCTACTTCGGCTGAGCTCGGTGTCGCGCGGGGGCGTGGCGCGCGTTCGACGCCCGTTCCGGTCCGTCAGCTGATACTCATGGAGCATGCGTGCAGTCGTGTGCCGGCAGGGCGAGCTGACGGTCGAGGAGATCCCCACCCCGGAGCCCGGCAAGGGTCAGGTACTGCTCCGCGTTCTCCGCGCGGGCATCTGTGGTTCGGACCTGCACGCCCGGGTCCATGCCGATGCCACGGCGCAGGTGTCCGCCGAGGTCGGCTACGACGCATTCATGCGATCCGGGCAGTCGGTGGTCATGGGACACGAGTTCGCCGGCGAGGTGGTCTCCTACGGGCCCGGTTGCCGTAAACGCTGGTCTCCCGGGACCCCGGTGGTGTCGGTCCCGATGATCCGGCACGGCGCCGACGCCCACCTGACCGGACTGTCGGAGTCCGCGCCGGGCGGGTACGCCCAGTTCGTCCTGGTGTCGGAGGACATGACCTTCGAGATCCCGGAGAACCTGCCCGCCGAGCATGCTGCGCTGACCGAGCCGATGGCCGTCGCCCATCACGCGGTCCGACGCGGGGAGGTGGGACGCCGGGATGTCGCGGTCGTCGTGGGTTGCGGCCCGATCGGGCTGGCCGTCATCACGATGCTGAAGGCCGACGGAGTTCGCACGGTCATCGCGAGCGACCCGTCACCCGGCCGCCGGGTGCTGGCTCATCGCGTGGGGGCCGACATCGTCGTCGACCCGACGGTGTCGTCGCCGTTCGAGCGATGTGCCGAGGTCGGCAAGTACATCACTCGCGCCCAGGATCTGCTGGGCGCGGCGTTCGATGCCATGCGGACCCTGCGGCGGATTCCGCTGGCGCCATGGTCCTCGGTCTTCCGCATGGCCGACCGGCTGGGTGCCACGCCGAAGGGCCCTGTCGTCTTCGAATGTGTGGGGACGCCCGGGATGATCGAGCACGTCGTGTCCGAGGCGCCGTTCCGGTCGCGGATCGTCGTGGTCGGGGTGTGCATGGAACCCGACACCTTCCGCCCGGCGATGGCACTCAACAAGGAACACGAGTTGCGGTTCGTGTTCGCCTACGACCCCGCCGAGTTCCACGACACGCTGCACATGATGGCCGACGGCAAGGTCGACGTCGCACCGCTGATCACCGCGACGGTCGGTCTCGACGGCGTGGGAGCGGCATTCGATGCCCTCGGCGGCGCCGAACACCACGCCAAGGTCCTCATCGACCCGATGAGTGAGGTGGACTCGCTGTAGGCGGAGGGTTCGTCGATCGTGCGCCGGATTCCGTCGACTGTGCGGCCCCTCCGCTGGTTGAGCCGGCCCCGAGCGGAGCGAGGCGCCGTGTCGAAACCACCTGGCGACCACCCCCACCCCTCCGCTGGTTGAGCCGGCAACGAGCCGCTAGGCGAGTCGCCGTGTCGAAACCACCTGGCGACCCGACGATCTCAGCCACCACCGACCCGGACGGCACCATACCGCAACGCCCAGCGCACATTTCGTCTACGACGATGTCATCTGCTGTGGAGACTCATCCACGTTTTGTCGGTGGTCGGGTTTAGATTGGTTGGTAACAGCTCACCCAGCTCGGGGCGGGTGACGAAACAAGCGTCGGGGGGCGTTGTGAAGGCTTGGACCGATCTACCGGGCGAGTACATCGCCGGGGTCGATCCTGCCCACGCCGCCGAGACCGACATGGTCATGTTGATGGCCGGCCTCGACGCCACCCGACGCGGCGAGTCCTACCTCACCTGGCACCGCTATCAGACGATCGCGGCGATGACCGACCGCCTGATCACCACCAGCGCGTCCGGGTTCGTGATGGACGGCCACGCTGATTGCGTCGCCCGCATCGCCCGCCAAGCCGGGGTGTCCCGCCGGCACGCCGAAACCCTGATCGACGAGGCCATCGCACTGCGCGATCGGCTACCCGAGGTAGCGGACACGCTGCGTGACGGGGTCCTGTCGCAGTGGCAGATCCGGTTGGTCATCTCCCGCACCGAACTGATCCCCACCGATGACCCCATCACCCCCGCGTTGGATGCCGAGATCGCCGACACCGTGCGCCGCCGCACAGGTGTGTGGGACCGAGCGCGCCTGCGCGACATGGTCGACCGCCTGGTCTTCCGCCACGACCCCGACGCGGTACGGCAACGCCGCAAAGACGCGATGGATCAACGTGGGGTGTGGACCCACGAACTGCCCGACGGCACTGCCGAACTCACCGCGGTGATGTCGGCGGAGAATGTGCGGATCTCGGCCAAAGCCGTCGCCATCCTCGCCGACTCGGTCTGCAAGCGGGATGGCCGCACCCAGGGGATACGACGATCCGATGCGATGTTCGCGCTGTTGACCCGCACCAGCTTCGACTGCCAGTGCGACGATGAACAGCCGTGCACCGCCGACATCCCGGACCCGCAAAGCGTCCTCGACGCGGTCCGCGCCGAGGTCGTGATCCATGTCGTCACCGATGCCTCCACCCTGGCCGGAGCACCCGGGGTCGGGTTCCTCGACGAACACGGCATCATCAGCGACGAACACGTCCGTGACCTCGCCGCCCGCCCGGACGCCACGCTGTCCCCGGTCACCCCCGCCCGCACCCAACCCACCTACGCCGCCCCCAGCACCAACGACGATGACCAGCGGCGGACCGCCCAGCGCCCGGCACCAGCCGAGGACACCCGAGCCGACGACGCCACGACCGGCGCACACGGCGAAAACGAAACGGACGCAGCCGAACCCGATCGACCCGTCGAGACCACCGCGAGTGTCGCGGTGGTGTATCCGGCCACCCATCCCGGCAACGGGTACCGGCCCACCACGTCGTGCGCTGACTTCGTACGCGTACGCGACGGCTACTGCACCGAACCCGGCTGCACCCGTTCAGCGTTCGCCTGCGATCTCGACCACGTCACCGAATACGACCACACCGACCCCGCCCGCGGTGGAGCGACGTCGAGTGAGAACCTCAACGCCAAATGCCGTCCCGGTCACCTGTTCAAAACCCACGGGGACTGGGTCGATGTGCAATACCGCGACGACGACGGCCGCCTGGTCACCGAATACGAAACCCCCGAAGGGGTCACCCTGCCCGGCGACGCCGAAACGCTGGAAGACACCTTCCCCAACCTTCGGCGGATCCGGTTCGAACAAGCCGCCCAAGCCCCACCCACACCACGGGTCATCGCCTCCGACAACCCGGAGCGCACAACCAGCCGACTGGACGCCAAACTGGCCCGCCGGCGACAAGAACGCGCCCGCAACAAACGAGCCCGCGAAGAACTCGACCGCCTCGGCCCACCGCCCTTCTGATCCGGGGAGTTAGGGCCGGCAGCGTCGCAGGAACGATCAGCGCTGCCGCAGGAACCGCGCCGCGGCTGCGGCCCCACCGCCCGCGGCGCCCAGCACGATGGCGGTGCCGGCGCCGTACTTCGCGGCCTTACGCGCGGTACGGAAGTCGTACATCTCCCAGCCGCGGACCTTGGCGACGTCGCGCAGGTCCGTGTCGGGGTTGATCGCCACCGCGCGGCCGACGAGCGACAGCATCGGTACGTCGTTGTGTGAATCCGAGTACGCCGTACAGCGTTTCAGGTTGAGCCCCTCGCGGATCGCGAGCGCGCGCACCGCATGGGCCTTACCGGGGCCGTGCAGGATGTCGCCGACGAGCCGCCCGGTGAAGACCCCGTCGACGCTCTCGGCGACGGTGCCCAGCGCACCGGTCAACCCCAGCCGGTCGGCGATGGTCTGCGCGAGTTCGACGGGTGTCGCGGTCACCAGCCAGACCTGCTGTCCGGCATCGAGGTGACGCTGTGCCAACGCCCGCGTACCCGGCCAGATCTTGTCCGCGATGTAGTCGTCGAAGATCTCCTCGCCGAGCTCGACGAGTTCGGAGGTCGGCTTGCCCGCGATGAACGACAACGCCTTCTCCCGGCCCTCCGCGACGTCGCGCGCGTTCTCCTTGCCGGTGATCCGGAACTTCGCCTGCGTCCAAGCGAAATCCATGATGTCGCCGTACGTGAAGTACTTCCGCGCGGCGAGACCGCGAGCGAAGTGCACGATCGACGCGCCCTGGACCAGGGTGTTGTCGACGTCGAAGAAGGCGGCGGCGGTGAGGTCGCGCCGCGGTTCGCCCGGGATCTCGGCCGTCGGGCGCGAACGCAGCGAGTCGACGGCGGCCTTCGCGCTCGCCTCACCGGCCAGGGTCTGGCGGAGTTCGTGCGCGGTCTGCCGGAAGCGGCCGGTCGCGGCGGTCGCCCGCTGAGAGATCCAGGTGGTGACCCGGTTGGTCTCGTCGTCGACGAGTTCGTGGAGTTCGGCGTCCTCGTCGAAGTCGTCGGTGAACTCCACGCTCGCGGCGTGGGCCTCCCAGTCGTCGCCCGTCGGGCCGTCGCCCTGCATCGGATTCGGCGGGAGAAGTGCGGCGTCGTCGGGCGTCTCGTCGTCCTGCCGGTCTTCCGGGCCCGGGGTCTCGCCCACTGCCCACCTCCCACGCGTAGCGCCAGCACTGCTTGCCGGGTACAGCCTAGTGGTGCGCCTGGGAACCGGGCGACTGGTCTCCGGCGTTCGATCCCCACGCCCGGTGACGGACCGCACACCGTCGGCGGGGGAGGGTCACCCGGCTGATCCCGCGGGTGCTGCGCTGGGAGGATGGTCGGCATGACGGTGGAACTGTTGACCCGTGCGGGGTGCGCGGCGTGCGCGGCGGCCCGCTCCGAACTGACCCGGATCTGCGCCGAGATGGGCGTGGAGTTCACCGAGGTCGACGTCGACGAGGCGGCCGAAGGAGGCCGGCCGGACGTGCGCGCCGAGTTCGGCGACCGGCTCCCGGTGGTCCTCCTCGACGGTGACGAGCACAGCTACTGGGAGGTCG
This sequence comes from Gordonia sp. SMJS1, assembly GCF_029866425.1. Taxonomy (NCBI): domain Bacteria; kingdom Bacillati; phylum Actinomycetota; class Actinomycetes; order Mycobacteriales; family Gordoniaceae; genus Gordonia; species Gordonia sp. SMJS1. The sequence continues at coordinate 991,818 of NZ_CP123381.1, forward strand.
ACGAACCGCGTCTGCGGGCGGATCTCGCGGCGCGGCGGTGATCGGCGACCACGTTCGACGAGACGCCTAACACAGCACCGCCGATCCCGAGGGGCCGTGTGAACAGATTCACAGGGAAGTTATATCCTCCGTTGGTCGGGAAGAGTCGGGTCCCGGTGTCTGGTGACGCCGGCAGATGTGTGGGAGTGCGAGTGGGCGCGGAGAGTGCGAAGTCGGCCGACGCCGACCCTCCTGCGTCCGCCGTCCCTCCGGTCGACGACCCCGCCACCGACATCCCCGGTCCCACGGTTGCCCGGTTGGCCACCTACCTGCACGTACTGCGCTCGTTCAGTCGTCGGGGCATCCTGCTGGCGTCGAGCGGCGAGCTCGCGACGGCAGCCGGGGTCAACCCGGCCATCCTGCGCAAGGACCTCTCCTACGTCGGCGCCAACGGCGTGCGCGGCGTCGGATACGACGTGGGCAAGCTGACCGCCCGGATCTCGATGACGCTGCACACCGACAGCATCCACACCGTCGCGCTCGCGGGCGCCGGCTCGCTCGGCCGTGCGCTGCTGTCGCACGCCGGCTTCGGACGCGGCTTCCGGGTCGCCGCGATGTTCGACGCCGATCCGGCCCTGACCGGCGCGGTTCTCGAGCCGGGCGGCCCGCGGGTCGCCCCGCTGACCGACATCGCCGCCGTCTGCGCACAGGTGGTCCCGGCCGTCGAGATCGCGGTGATCGCCACCGCCGACGACGACGCCCGACGCGTCTTCGATGCATTCGTGGCCGCGGGTGTCCGGCAGGTGCTCAACGTCACGCCCGTGTCGCTTCCGGCGGAGTCGGATGTTGTCGTCAGACAAGTTGATCTAGCCTTGGAACTACAGGTGTTGGCTTTCCAGGCCTCTCGCGGGCCGCGCGACGACGTCAAGGAGGCGCGCGAGGCGAAGCCGACGCGGGGGCACCGGGGAAGTGCCGGACACCAGGGAAATGTGATGGGTGAAGAAACGGTGACAGCGTGAGTGTTCTGTTGTTCGGGGTATCGCACCGCAGTGCTCCCGTCGAGGTGCTCGAGCGGTTGGCGGTCTCCGACCACGACCGCCCCAAACTGATCGACGAACTGCTCTCCTCGCGGGCGATCTCCGAAGCCATGCTCGTGTCCACGTGCAACCGCGTGGAGATCTATGCCGTCGTCGACGCCTTCCACCCGGCGCTCGAGGCGGTCGGCTCGGTCCTCGGCGACCACTCCGGCATGACCGTCAACGAGATGACCCGCCACGCCTACGTCCGTTACTCCGAGGCCGCCGTCGAGCATCTCTTCACCGTCGCGGCGGGCCTCGACTCGCTCGTCGTCGGCGAGCAGCAGATCCTCGGTCAGATCCGCAACGCCTACCTCAGCGCCGACGCCAACGACTCCGCCGGACGAGTGCTGCACGAGCTGGCGCAGCAGGCGCTGCGGGTCGGCAAGCGCGTGCACACCGAGACCGGCATCGACCGCGCGGGTGCCTCCGTGGTCTCCGTCGCGCTGCACCGTGCGAAGTCGCTGCTCGCCGATCCCGCGACGGGCGCGCATCGCCTGCGCCGCGCGGTGGTCGTCGGTGCCGGCGCCATGGGCGGTCTGGCGACCGCGCAGCTGGCCCGTGAGGGCGTGACCGAGATGGTCGTCGTCAACCGGACCGTCGACAAGGCCGACCACCTCGCGGGCAACATCGCCGCCAACCACGGCATCAGCGTCCGCGGCGTCGGGCTCGACGACCTGCCGGAGGCGATGGCCACGGCCGACGTCGTCGTCACGTGTACGGGCGCGATCGGCGCGGTCGTCGGCGTCGGGTCGGTGCACTCGGCGCTCGCGGCCCGTACCGGGGACGCAGCACCGCTCGTCATCTGCGACCTCGGGCTCCCGCGCAACGTCGACCCCGCCGCGGCCCGCCTGCCCGGCGTGCACATCGTCGACATCGAGGGACTGCGCGGCGACTCCGAGACCCAAGCCGCCGAGAATGACACCCTCGCCGCCCGGTCGATTGTCGCCGCCGAGCTCGCCGACTACCTCACGCACCAGCGTCAGGCGGAGGTCACCCCGACCGTCGCGGCCCTGCGCCAGCGCGCGGCCGACGTCGTCGAGGCCGAGATCCTGCGCCTCGAGACCCGCCTGCCCGACCTCGAGGGCGCACAGCGCGACGAGGTCGCCAAGACCGTCCGCCGCGTCGTCGACAAGCTGCTGCACGCACCGACCGTGCGCGTCAAGCAGCTCGCCTCGACCCCCAACGGGGATCACTACGCCGAGGCGCTGCGTGAGCTGTTCGAACTCAAACCCGGTGCAGCCGAAGCGGTTTCGGCTCCCGACCATCTCGGTGGCCTGCCTTCGGGCGACGCGGCCGGCGATCTGGGTGACCGATGAGCGAACCCTCCACCGCGCCGATCCGGATCGGTACGCGGGGCTCGCTGCTGGCCCGGACCCAGTCGCAGACCATCGCCGACGCCCTGACCGCCGCCGGACATCCCGCCGAACTGGTCATCATCAAGACCGCCGGTGACGCCTCGGCGGCCCCCGTCACCGAGATCGGCGTCGGGGTGTTCACCACGGCGATCCGCGTCGCGCTGCGGAACAACGAGGTCGACGTCGCGGTGCACTCGTACAAGGACCTCCCGACCGCCCCCGAGAACGACCTCACGATCGCGGCCATCCCGCCGCGCGTCGATCCCCGGGATGCGCTGGTCGCACGCGACGGAATGGTGCTCGGCGAACTGCCGCCCGGCTCGGTGATCGGTACCTCGGCCCCGCGGCGGGCCGCGCAGCTTAGAGCACTGGGTCTCGGTTTGGAAATCCGCCCCCTACGAGGCAACCTAGACTCTCGGTTGGGCAAAGTCGCCAGCGGCGAACTCGACGCAGTCGTGGTCGCCCGCGCCGGACTCGTGCGGATCGGACGGACCGACGTGGTCTCCGAGGCGCTCGAACCGGTGGTCATGCTGCCGGCGCCGGCGCAGGGTGCACTCGCTGTGGAGTGCCGCTCAGACGATGCCGAACTGGTGAGAATTCTCGCCGAGTTGGACGACCAGTCCACCCGCGCGGCCATCGAGGCCGAACGGGCGGTACTCGCGGCTCTCGAAGCCGGATGTACCGCACCGGTCGGTGCGATCGCCGAGGTGGTCGAGTCGATCGACGAGGACGGGCGCATCTTCGCCGAACTGTCGTTGCGTGCGGCGGTGGCGGCCGAGGACGGGTCGGACGTGATCCGCGCTTCGGTGGTGGGTCCGGTCGATCGTGCCGTTCAGCTGGGCAAGGACCTCGCCGCCGAACTGCTGGAGCTGGGAGCGGGCGACCTCGTCAACTCTCCCTAGCAGAGAACGAACTGCAGCCCTCGCCGAGAGGGCAGGAGAGTGCGAACCCATGAGCCGTACGAAGAAGGCAAATCCCGGACGGATCCTGTTCGTGGGGTCGGGTCCAGGGGACCCAGACCTGCTCACCGTGCGGGCACGCACCGTGATCACCAACGCGACCACCGCCTACATCGACCCCGATGTACCCGCGCCGGTGGTGTCGCTGATCGGCAGTGCGCATCGCGACGAACCCGCCGCCGACACTCGCCGATCCACCAAGAAGGCCGAGAAACCCGCTGACGACGCCGCGTCGACGCCCGCCGGATCGGCCGACGACTCGCAGGCCGTCGGTGACGAGGCCGGCGCGGCCGATGCCGGGCAGGCCGACGAGGAGTCGGTGGTCCGACCGGCGCTCGGCGACCCGGCCGAGGTCGCCAAGACCCTCGTGGCCGCGGCCCGCAACGGCGACGACGTCGTGCGCGTGGTCGCCGGCGATCCGCTGACCACCGATTCGGTCCTCGCCGAGGTCAACGCCGTCGCCCGTACGACCGTCACCTTCGAGGTGCTGCCGGGCCTGCCCGCCGCATCCGTGGTCCCGAGCTACGCCGGCATGCCGCTCGGTTCCACCCACACCGAGGCCGACGTGCGCGGCGAGGTCGACTGGGCCGCGCTGGCCGCGGCCCCCGGCCCGCTGGTGCTGCACGCGACATCGGGCCACCTGGCCGAGACCGCCAGCGCGCTCACCGAGCACGGCATGGCCCCCCAGACCCCGGCCGCCATCACCATCAACGGCACCACCTGTGCGCAGCGCACCATCGAGGCCACGCTCGCGACGCTCAACGAGCAGGGCAACGCGCTCACCGGTCCGCTGATCGTCACGGTCGGCAAGGTCGTGGGTGCGCGCGGCAAGCTGTCGTGGTGGGAGTCGCGCGCCCTGTACGGCTGGACCGTCCTGGTGCCGCGGACGAAGGACCAGGCCGGCGACATGAGCGAACGCCTCGTCAGCCACGGTGCGATGCCCAAGGAGGTGCCGACCATCGCGGTCGAGCCGCCGCGGAGCCCCGCGCAGATGGAACGCGCCGTCAAGGGTCTTGTCGACGGGCGGTACCAGTGGGTGGTGTTCACCTCCACCAACGCGGTGCGCGCGGTGTGGGAGAAGTTCGCCGAGTTCGGGCTGGACGCCCGGGCGTTCTCCGGCGTCAAGATCGCCTGCGTCGGTGAGGCCACCGCCGAGAAGGTGCGCTCCTTCGGCATCAACCCCGAACTCGTGCCGTCGGGTGAGCAGAGCTCGCTCGGTCTCCTCGAGGACTTCCCGCCCTACGACGACGTCTTCGACCCGGTGAACCGAGTCCTGTTGCCGCGCGCCGACATCGCGACCGAGACACTGTCCGAGGGACTGCGCGACCGCGGCTGGGAGATCGACGACGTCACCGCTTACCGCACCGTGCGCGCCGCACCGCCGCCCGCCGAGACCCGCGAGATGATCAAGACCGGTGGTTTCGACGCGGTCTGCTTCACCTCCAGCTCGACCGTGCGCAATCTCGTGGGCATCGCCGGAAAGCCGCACGCGCGCACCATCGTCGCGTGCATCGGGCCCAAGACCGCCGAGACCGCAACGGAATTCGGCCTCCGGGTGGATGTGCAGCCGGAGAACGCATCGGTGCTCGAACTCGTCGACGCGCTCGCCGAGCACGCCGCCCGACTTCGGGCCGAGGGCGCACTTCCGCCCCCGCGCAAGAAGTCTCGCCGCTCGCGTTCCTGAGTTCCGAGGAGATCTCAATGCCACCCGTGATCCGGCCCCGACGACTGCGGACCACCCCGGCCATGCGCCGGCTGGTCGCCGAGACCTCGTTGGAGCCGCGACATCTGGTGCTGCCGATGTTCGTCGCCGACGGCATCGACGACCCGGTACCGATCTCGTCGATGCCGGGCGTCGTGCAGCACACGATGGATTCGCTGCGGACCGCCGCGGCCGAGGCCGTCGACGCCGGTGTCGGCGGGCTCATGCTGTTCGGGGTGCCGCGCGCCGAGGACAAGGACGCCACCGGGTCGGGCGCGGATGCCGACGACGGAATCCTCAACCGGGCTCTGCGCACCCTCGGTGACGATCTCGGGGATGCCACGGTCCTGATGGCCGACACGTGCCTCGACGAGTTCACCGATCACGGGCACTGCGGCGTCGTCGACGGGCGGGGTCGCGTCGACAACGACGAGACCCTCGCACGCTACGTGTCGATGTCCCTGGCCCAGGCGCGGGCGGGTGCGCATCTCCTCGGGCCGAGCGGGATGATGGACGGCCAGGTCGCCACGATCCGGGCCGCCCTCGACGCGGCGGGCTTCACCGACACCGGGATCCTGGCCTACGCCGCGAAGTACGCCTCGGCGTTCTACGGCCCGTTCCGCGAGGCGGTCGGCTCGTCGTTGCAGGGCGACCGGCGCACGTACCAGCAGGACGCGGCCAACCGGGTCGAGGCGCTGCGCGAGGTCCGGCTCGACCTCGAGGAGGGCGCCGACATCGTGATGGTGAAACCGGCGATGAGTTACCTCGACATCGTGCGCGACGTCGCCGACATGAGCGACGTGCCGGTCGCGGCCTACCAGATCAGCGGTGAGTACTCGATGATCTCCGCCGCCGCCGAACGCGGGTGGATCGATCGCGACGCGGCGATCCTGGAATCGCTGACCGCCATCCGACGGGCCGGTGCGTCGATCGTCCTGACCTACTGGGCGGCCGAGGTGGCGCAGCGCCTGTCCTGACCTGAGCGTGTAGGGCTCGTCGTGCTGCCCGTTCACTAGGCTGGTCCCATGTCCGCACCGTACGACCCCGCGTCCGACCCCGGCGCGCCGTCGCGACCGAAGATCCCCGACTCCGTCTCCATCGCCGTCGAGCTGTGGGTGGTGGTGATCGTCGGGCAGATCGTGGCGATGTTCGCGCAGACCGGCACCTTCGTCGACATGATCCGCGATCAGGTGAGTTCTGCTCCGCAGGAAGGGGTCCCGCCCGAGCAGATCGACTTCATGACCTCGTCGGGGTTCGTGGTCGGTGTGCTGGTCGTGACGTCGCTGTTGCTCACCGCGATCACGGCCTTGGTCGTCTGGTTCACCCGTAAGGGCTACAACTGGGCGCGGATCGTGCTGTCGGCGATGGGTGTCTACGTCGTGGTCAGCCTGCTCTTCTCGCTGTTCGGTGGCGACACGTCGCCGGCCTGGGCGATGGTCCCGCAGGTGATCAGCGGCGTCGCGGCGCTCGGTGCGACCGTGCTCCTCATGCGCGGGGACTCGGAAAAGTACTGCCGGGAGATGGCCGCAGCGCGGAAGCCGCAGCCGGTCCACCCGCCGGCGCCCCCGTACCCCTACGGCCAGAACCCGTACGGCCAGAACCCGTACGGCCCGAACCCCTACGGCCCGAACCCGTACGGCCAGAACCCGTACGGCCAGAACCCGTACGGCCAGAACAGGCCGTATGGTGACAGCGAACAGCGCGGCGCGCCCGGCCCGTACTCCGACGACGCACGATCCGAGCCCGTTCACCTCGACAAGCCGCATCCGGAGAACCGGGGCACCGACAACCAGAACGAAGGACCGAAGAACCAGTGACAAGTCCTGATCCGGCGCTGCGTCCGAAACTCGTCGTCTGGGCCTACCGGTGCTGGCTGACCTCCGGCGCACTGCTGATCGCGCTCGGTGCACTGGTCATCGTCGTGTCGGCGGCCAGCGACACCGGGACCGTAACGTCCGGGGTGCTCGGCGCCATGGTCGCCGTCGTGGGTGTCGGGTACATCCTGCTGGGCAGCAAGGCCTACACCGGCGATGCGCGGTGGCGGTCGTCGCTGGCGGCGCTGACCCTGGTCGTCGTGGCCATGCTGCTGTTCCTGAGCCTGGGGATGAACTTCTTCGCGTTCCCGTTGCTCGCGGGACTCGTCGGTCTGTTCGGGTCCCTGCTGGCCTACCGTCCGCCCGCCGAGACCTGGTACACCGGCAAGGAGCCGGAACCCAAGACGCCGCGGTCGCGCAAGTAGGGCACATGACCGACGACGATCCGGAAGGTCACGACTCCGACCCCGTCGAGCCGGCGGGTGAGGTGCTGTTCGCCGAGTCCGGCGGCAGCTGGTGGGTGGTGCTGATCGGTCCGGTCCTGGTGGGCGCGGTCCTCGCGATGGAGATCGCCGGGCCCGGTCAGGTGCACTGGCCGGTGCTGGCGATCTTCTTCGTGCTGCTGCTGGGGTTCTCGCTCGTGCAGGTGTCGGCAGCCCGTCGGCATGTCAGCGTCGAGCTCACCGAGACCACGCTCCGCCAGGGAGCCGTCACGACGCCGCTGGCCGACATCGCGAAGATCTTCCCGCCCAATCACAGCCACACCCCCGAGGACTGGGAGAGTGCGTCCGCGTTGGGCGAGCTGCACGGTGTGCCGCGCCGCCGCAAGGGGATCGGCGTGCAGCTGACCTCCGGGCGGATCGCGCAGGCATGGGCCCGCGATGTCGAGCGGTTGCGCAGCGAGCTCACGCAGGCGCACGAGGCCGTCCGGCTGGGGCTGCCGCCTCGGGGGACGTCGACGACGGAACCGTCCTCGGAGGATCAGGACACGACGGAGTGACGTCCCGCCCGGCTGTCGCGATAGGCGCGGCGTCGTAGATCCCCGAGCCACGACGGGGCGAACTCGACGCCCTCGGGCCGGTGCAGGATGGGGTCGAAATCCACGTCGAGTCCGGTGAGGACGTGGTCGAGTTCGATCCGGACGACCGGCACGAATCGTCCGGCGCCGGCCTCCAGGACGATCACGATCGGTTGGTTGCGGCGGAGACGGGCGGCCAGGTCCTCGATCGACAGGCCCGACGAGTCCGACGGTTCGAGGATGCGCGCCCGAATCCAGTACAGGTCACCGTCGTACCGGTACGGCGTCAGGCTCGACACCGCGGTGGCCCAGTGCGTCGTCGGCAGCGGGACGGGCAGTCGGCCGTCGAGCGGCGCCGGGCCGGCGAGCAGGAGATCCCACGCGCCGGTGGCATTGGTCGACGGCGACACCCCGCCGCCGCCGACGGTGCCGGGGTCGGTCGACGGGAAGCGGATGGCCAGCCCGACGATGTCCGGTAGGCCGCCGGGTGTGCCGATTCCCTTGGACACCCGCACCGACACCGGTCCGCTGTGGAAGGGGAGTGGGTGGTCGGCCGACAGCGCGGCCGTGCCCCCACACAGCAGACCGTCGGGGTGGAACACCCGGGCGTGTCTGAGGGCGGCCAGCCAGCGGAACGGGGTCGTGATGAGGTCGGGTAGTGCGTTCATGAGAACTCCGGTTGTCGGTGCGTTCCTAGCCGGACGGGTCCGGATCGACGACGTCCTTGATCTTGCCCATGACACCCTTCTCGGTGCCGAACTGCGGCTTCTGCGGGGTGCCCATCGCGTTCGTCGTAGGTCGCGTAGAGCTGGTCGACGGCAGTATGCCCGTGATGCGCAGGCCCAAACACCGGTGCCGAAACGAAAACGCGGCCACCGTCTGTTCGACGGTGGCCGCGATGGTCTCGAGAGCGGGGGTCAGCCGTTCTGGAGCATGGGTGCGCGCAGCAGCTCTTCCGGGACGCCGAAGGCGTCGACGAGCGACCGGGCATGCGGCCGCAGTTCCTGGCAGAGCTCGTTCACGCCGCGGCGGATCGCCTTGGCGCGCTCCACCGAGATGTGCCGGTGCATCATGAACCAGGACAGGTCGTCCTCGAGTGCCGAGTAGACGAACAGGTCGCACACCTTGCCCAGAAGCTCTGCCGCCGAACGTGAATCGCAGTTCTCGATCGCCTCGACGAAGGCCTCGAGCACCACGCGTTCGATGTGTGCGTGCCCGACCTTCAGCAGGTGGTCCTGCGCGTTGTTGAACACCTCGAAGGCGTCGTTGTCGTCGTCGAGCGCGCGGCGTAGACGTTGCGCGCACGTCCGGACGAGGTGGTCCTCGCGGTTGCGGAACAACCTGATCTGGGTGCTGCGGTCGGTGAGCGCCGACTTCTCGGTGTCCTCGTCGGAACCGTCGAGCAGGGTCTGCACGACCTGCCGGACCGCGGTCTTCTCGGCCACCACGTCGCGGGCCATCCCCGCGATGAAGCGCACCCAGCCGCCCGCCGAGAGTCCTTGGACATCTTCGGAGTACGCCGACAGCAGCTCCTTGGCGATGAGCTGCGTCATGATCGTGTTGTCGCCCTCGAAGGTGGTGAAGACGTCGATGTCACCCCGCATGATCGACAGCTGGTTCTCGTCGAGATAGCCTGCGCCGCCGCAGGCTTCACGGCTGACGTTGATCGCGTGGGAGGCGTGCCACGTGGCGTAGGCCTTGAGGCCGGCGGCCTGCCCCTCGAGCTGGCGCTGGCGTCCGGCGTCGGAGTCGTCGGGTGCGACCGACTGGACCTCGTGCAGTTCGTCGACGATCTCGTTCTGCGCGAATCCGATCGCGTACGACTTCGCGATGAGCGGCAACAGCTTTCGCTGGTGACCGAGGTAGTCCATCACGGTGATCTCGTCGGTGCCCTCGGGCGCCTCGAACTGCTTGCGGATCAATCCGTAGCGGGTCGAGAGTGCCAGCGCCTTGCGGCCGGCGGCACCCGCGGTCGCCGCCACGCTGACGCGGCCGCGGATGAGGGTGCCCAGCATGGTGAAGAAGCGACGGTTGGTGTTCTCGATCGGCGAGCTGTAGCTGCCGTCTTCGGCGACGTCGGCGTAGCGGTTGAGCAGGTTCTCCGCGGGGATGCGGACGTTGTCGAACATGATCCGGCCGTTGTCGACGCCGGCGAGTCCGCCCTTGTACCCGCAGTCGCTGGTGGTGACGCCGGGCAGGTCGGAGCCGTCCTCGTCGCGGATCGGCACCACGAAACAGTGGACGCCACGACCTTCGGGCTCCTCGTCGGGCCCGCCGGTGACGAGCTGGGCGAACACCGCGGCGTACCGGGCGTGCGCGGCGGCACCGCCGATGTAGTCCTTGCGGGACGACGGGGTGGGGGAGTTGATCACGAACTCGCGGGCCTCACGGTCGTAGGTCGCCGTGGTCTCGATGGCCTGCACGTTCGAACCGTGCCCGGTCTCGGTCATCGCGAAGCACCCGAGGACGCTCAGGTCGATGATGCCGGGCACGTACTTCTCGTGATGCCGTGCGGTACCGAGGTTTTCGACGGCGCCGCCGAAGAGACCCCATTGCACGCCCGCCTTGACCATGAGGGACAGGTCCGCGTAGCCGAGCATCTCGATGGCGGTGATCGACGCGCCGATGTCGCCGCTGCCGCCGTGGTCCTCGGCGAAACCGGCGGCCGCGAAACCCTGCGAGGCGAGCTCGCGCATCACCTCGAGGGTGTGGGCGCGCGCCTCGTCGAGCGTCCGGGACGGGTCGGGCAGGAGGTCGGCGCGGTTCGAGTTCTCCCGCACCGTCTCCCTCGTCGCGCGCCAGCGACCGTCGAGGACGAACCGCAGATTGTCGACGAGCAGGGCACGCTCGTCCGCGGACAGTTCGTCGTCGGCGGAGACGTCGGTCGGGGCGACCGGGTCGTCGACGGTCGGTTCGGTCGCGATGGGTGTCGGACTCGTCGTCGACGGGGTCTTCTCCGTCGAGCTCTTCTCAGCCGGGGTCTTCTCGGTGGGAGCGGTGGGGGTTGCCATGGCTCCACCGTACGTAGTGACCACGCGTCGGACCCAGCTTTTGTGGCGGTCGCTACTGACGAGTAATGCGCACCGATCCGCTGCACGGGTCCGCGCCGAACTCCCGGTTCGGGACGGTCCGAGGGTCTCGTCGCCTCGATGTGGTGATACTTGTCCCATGTCAGTCGCGGACACCGATCCGGCCGCCTTCCGCACGCGTGTCGTCGCCGAGTCCATCCGTCTGTTCAGCGAGCACGGTTACGAGTCGACGACCGTCGAGCAGCTCGCGGCCGCCGCCGGGATGTCCCGTCGCACGTTCTTCCGGCAGTTCGGGTCGAAGGAGGACGTGATCTTCGCCGACCACGAGTCGCTGCTCGCGCAGGTCGGCGACCGGCTCGCGGCCTCCGACGAGGATCCGTGGCTGGCGGTATGTGCGGCGGCCGAGCTGGTCTTCGCCCACTTCGTCCGGGATCGCGAACTCGCGGTGCGGCGCGCACAGGTGGTGCAGGAGGTGCCCGCGCTGCGGGATCGGGAGCTGGTGACGACGTACCGCTACCAGGGTGCGTTCGAGGAGTTCCTGCGCGCACGGTTGCCCGGCGAGTCGCCGGTGCGGGTGGTTGCCTACGTCGCGGCGGTCACGGGCACCCACAACTTCCTGCTGCGGCAGATGATCCGCGGCGACGCCGAAGCCACCCCCGAACGACTGCGGGACGAGCTGCACCGAGTGGCGATGGCACTCGGTGCCGGGGGCGCCGGCGGCGCATCGGTCCCGGGCGGCGGGTCGCGCGGACAGGTCACCGTGGTTGCCTATCCGGCCGGGATGTCTCGCTCGGAAGTCGCACGTCGGGTGGCCGAAGAGCTGGGGGAGGACTGACCCGGCGGAGGGCTGCGGGACATCGGCGCCGGTTTCGGGGACAATCGGCGGGGACGGGGATTGCATCGATTGACATGGCACTCAGTGCCGTGCTGAACTGGTTGTCAACATCTGCCGGCACCCCGTGTGCCGGGAACGAACAGGCACTCGCTGTGCCGTGAGGAGTTGTCATGGGCTACGGAAATCCCGACTTCAACGTCTTCGAGCTCCCGGAAGAGCACATCGCGCTGCGCGAGGCGATCCGTGCGCTCTCCGAGAAGGAGATCGAGCCGCACGCCGCCGACGTCGACGAGAACTCGCGGTTCCCGCAAGAGGCGCTCGACGCCCTCGTCGCATCGGGTTTCAACGCCATCCACGTGCCCGAGGAATACGGCGGCCAGGGTGGCGACTCCATCGCCGCCTGCATCGTCATCGAAGAGGTCGCCCGCGTCGACGCATCGTCGTCGCTCATTCCCGCGGTCAACAAGCTCGGCACCATGGGCCTGATCCTCAACGGCTCCGACGAACTCAAGCAGCAGGTGCTGCCCGGCATCGCCTCCGGTGAGGACATGGCGTCGTACGCCCTGAGTGAGCGCGAGGCCGGTTCGGATGCCGCGGGCATGAAGACCCGCGCCCGTAAGGACGGCAACAACTGGGTCCTCAACGGGTCCAAGTGCTGGATCACCAACGGCGGCAAGTCCTCCTGGTACACCGTGATGGCCGTGACCGACCCGGAGAAGAAGGCCAACGGCATCTCCGCGTTCATGGTCCACAAGGACGACCCCGGCTTCACCGTCGGACCGCTGGAGAAGAAGCTCGGCATCAAGGGTTCGCCGACCGCGGAGCTGTACTTCGAGGACTGCACCATCCCGCTCGACCGCATCATCGGCGACGAGGGCACCGGCTTCAAGACCGCCCTGCAGACCCTCGACCACACCCGCCCGACCATCGGCGCGCAGGCCGTCGGCATCGCGCAGGGCGCGCTCGACCAGGCCATCGCATATGTCAAGGACCGCAAGCAGTTCGGCAAGCCGATCAGCTCGTTCCAGGGCGTCGAGTTCATGATCGCCGACATGGCGATGAAGGTCGAGGCCGCTCGCCTCATGGTCTACACCTCGGCCGCTCGCGCCGAGCGCGGCGAGAAGAACCTGGGCTTCATCTCCTCGGCGTCGAAGTGCTTCGCCTCCGACGTCGCCATGGAGGTCACCACCGACGCCGTCCAGCTCTTCGGCGGTGCCGGTTACACCCGCGACTTCCCGGTCGAGCGCATGATGCGCGACGCCAAGATCACCCAGATCTACGAGGGCACCAACCAGATCCAGCGCGTCGTCATGAGCCGCGCGCTGCTGCGCTGAGCACGGTTTAGCTCACCAGCTCACCAAGGGATTCGCCCCGTCGGCATCGCCGACGGGGCGAATTCTGTTCCCGCGGTGTGGCTTCAGTCCCGCCAATCGTCGTCAGGATACGGCGGTTCGGATTCTTCGGGCGGAGGCTCGTTCAGGTAAGGCACACCGTCTGCGTCCCGACACTGGGCCGACGACCCACTCGGATCGTTGGCTCTTGTGCGATCTGCCGCTCGAAGTGCATCCGACACCGTGGCGAGATCATCGGCGATCTTGCGCGTACGGCGTTCGTTTTCATCGGAACTGCCTGAAACAACCAACGAGCCGGTGTCGTAGGTCCTCACGACCGGAGAGCGGCGAAGGTCGGGGTCCTGGTTACTGGCGTACTGCCACGCGTCGTACGTGACGCGGCCGTGCAGCACAACGATTTCCAGTTGCGGCATCATCGATACGATGCGGGCGATGGTCGGTGCGCCACGCATCAGCTCCCCGGCGGAAGGTCGTCGATTGCATTCCCACGGGTAGACGTTCCACGACTGGACGGCGTCCGGGGGGATCCCGGCTCCGGTCAGGAACGCGAGATGTCGCGCCGCGAAGTCCCCCGGGTGTTCAAGGCTCAACATGCTTTCGGCGTCGTCGCCGGACAGCTGGGCCCACCGGCCGGTGTGTTGGAACAGGCAAAGGACGCGTGCATGAACCCCGCCGTATGTCGGGGCCACGTAAGGTACCCACTCGCCCTGTTCGCGACGCAATTCGTCGACGTACTGGTTGATCGGAGCGACATGCGTATCGGATGTGCCTGCCAGGAGTCTCGCGGCGTACCTCCTGTCCCTGCTCCTGCGGGGCTCCAACGCCGGCTGCTGGTTGTTGGTGACCAGCCACTGAACCCGCTCGTCGCTGCGGAACGTGCGCGACGCATTCTGTCTGCGCATCGCCCCTTCGACGTCGTCGAGGATGTCGTCGGGATAGCGGGTGGCCGTGAACCCGAGATTGTTGAGGTGATCTGTCAAGCCGCACAGCATCTCCCAGCAGGCCGCGGACACGTCCGGTGTCGACGACTCTTTGATGTCCGAGGGGAATCGGTTGACCAGGGCCGACACCTCGCGATTCACCGCGGCGACCGCAGCGCTCCGAACATACTGCGGGTCCTGGGGCACGAATTCGATGTCGAACGAATTCTTCCGTGCAGTCTCGCGGAGGTTCTCGTTGCATTCGACGAGCCCGTCGTAGAAGCGGTTTTCCAGATCGGCGACGACGGTGCTGGTTGCGCGCGACGGATGTGTTTCGAGGTACCTGCGTTCGCGGCGCTCATCGCGCTTGTCCCGTACGGTCCGGATCGCCTCGGCGGCGCGGTTCTGCACGCGTGCCCGTAGCCCCATCACTTCTCCTCACCGGCGCGGCCGTGCTCTGCGACACGGTGTCGAGCGAGAGTGTGGCATACGCCGCCGACGGCGGGCACGACATCGGGCGAGGCGTCGACCGGACAGGTGAACGGGTAGCGCTCCGGCGAATGTCGGTGCCGTCGAATACGGTCACCCCGCCCTGTCTGCTCCGGCACTTCGCGCTAGATTGAGTCGGACATCCACGATGCGTTCCGGAGGTGTATTCGGTGCACGATGAGCGGTGGGTCGAGATCTCACCGTCGCAGTTCGAGCATGAGGCGAAGGGGCTCGCCTACATCAAGAAGTTGCTGCCCGACACCGCTCCGTTCCGGGCTTGGTCGAATTTCGAGTTTCGTGACAACCGGGGACGCTGGCACGAGGTCGATCTCCTGGTCCTTGCGTCCGACACGCTATATCTGATCGAGCTGAAGTACTACAAGGGTGTGCTGCGCGGCAACGACCATGTATGGCAACGCGCCGGGCACCGGTCAGAGGACTCGCCGCTGCTGCTTGCGCGTCGCAAAGCGCAGTACTTCAAGTCGCTTCTCAAGGACCGGATCGAGGAGAGGACCGGTCAGCGAGGCGCGGGCAAGGTCATTCCGTACGTGCAGGAACTGGTGTTCCTGCATCACCCCGATTTCGTCTGTGAACTGCCCGCGAGCTCCACCATCAACATCTACGGGTTCGATGAGAACGAACGCACCAGCCGATTGCCCGGGATCGGGCAGCGACTCCTACAGTCCCCCAAGCACGAACCGATCAGCGAAGAGAAGTCGCTGTTGATCCGGGATCTCATGGAGGCGATCGGTCTTGCGCCGCGACGGCAACGCGAGGTCGGATCGTGGGTGATCGACGAGGAACCGCTCGGCGACGGCGAAGGCTGGCAGGACTGGCCGGCGTTCCATCACGTCGACACCGAGCGCCACGCCCGCATCCGCTTCTACCTACCCCGGCCCGGCGCAAGCCCGGCCGATCAGCACGCCCAGGTCCGCGCCGTCGAACACGAGTACCGGCTCCTGGCGCGACTACGACGCGACGGCCTGCAAGTGCCGGTCGACGTGGTGAAAGAACCCGAGCTCGGTATCGGCCTCGTATTCACCCAGTCGAGGGATGACGCACGACTCGACCTGTGGCTCGCGGACAACCGCACGCGGTTGACCCTGGACGATCAACTCGAACTGGTCGCCGAGATCGCCGAGATCATCCAGTACGCGCACCGGCACCGCGTGGTCCACCGAACGCTCAATCCACGTGCCATCACGATTCGCGCTCGGGGCAGCAAACTGCATCCGCAGGTGACCGATTGGGACACCGCCGGGGTGTTGCCGGCCAACGCCGAATCGGGGGTCACCCGGTTGACCGCCGGTGCGTTGAGTCTGATGGCCGGCGCCCTGAGCGAACAGGCGCGGTTGTTCGCCGCACCCGAGGACCTGAAGTCCACCGATCCGGCGCGATTAGACGTCTTCGGCGTGGGTGCGCTGGCGTTCTACCTGCTGACCGGGGGGCGGGCGCCGGCCACCGAACGCGGTGAGCTGATGGATCGGTTACGCCGCGACCACGGCCTGGACCTCGCCGCCGACATGCCGCAGGTGCCGTCGGCGCTGCGCGACTGGGTACTCAAGACAACCCACCCGGTTCCGGCCGAGCGGTTCTCGACGATGGCTGATCTGCTCGACGGACTCGAGCAGGTTCGCCGCGAACTCACCCAGCCCGACACGAGCCGTGACCCTCTGGAGGCCGGACCAGGGGACGACCTGGGCGATGGCCGGTTCGAATACAAACGACGACTCGGTGCGGGATCGACTGCCGTCGGCATCTTGGTCATCGACCGGCAAGCAGGTAACGCCGAGCGTGTCCTGAAGGTCGCCCGCGACGATGAGGCCGCTCGCCGCCTGCATGACGAGGCCCAGCTCCTCGGGAAACTCAACGACCCGCGGATCGTGCAGCTGTCGTCGGAAGTGACCGTCGGGGGACGCGACGCGCTGGTGGTGCAATACGCCGGTAGCACCACCCTCGCCGAAGAACTCACCGCCAAAGCCGGTCGGCTGTCGATCGATCTGCTCGAACGGTGGGGCACCGATCTACTGCAGGCACTGGTCGCTCTCGAACGTGCCGGAGTGATGCATCGCGACCTGAAGCCGTCGAATCTGGGTGTGTTCGCGCCCAGCAATCGCGCCGACACCCATCTGTTGATGTTCGACTTCTCCATGGCCGGGGTCGACCCCGCAACATCGAGGCCGGCACCCCGCCTTACCTGGACCCGTTCCTCGGCCTCGACGGCCGCCGCCAGTACGACACCGCCGCCGAGCGTTACGGCGCCGCAGTGGTGCTCTTCGAAATGGCCACAGGGCTTGCGCCACAGTACGGGACTGATCCCGAGGTCAATCCGGCGGCCACCGACGACGATGTGACCGTCAAGCCCGACATGTTCGAACCGGCGGTGGCTGCTGCGCTCACCGCCTTCTTCACGTCCGCGCTCTCCCGCCACGCGGCGACCCGTCCCGACACCGCCGAGGACATGCTGCACACCTGGCGGCAGGTCTTCACCGACCTGGACTCGGCAACCGCCGACTCCGTCATCAGCGCCGATGTCGACACGTCGACCGCTCTGCCGGATGCCGGACTCTCCGCCCGTGCGGTATCGGCTCTGGCAGCGGCGCAGGTCACAACCGTCGGTGAACTCCTCGCGCTGGATTCCACCAGGCTGAATCGGTTGGTCGCCAAAGAGGCGAAGCCGACCCGCCGGGAGATCCTGAACCGCTATCAGGCGTGGGTGAAGAAGCTCAACCCCAAGAAGAAGCGTCTCACCTCGCACAGTTCGAAAGAGTTGCTCGGGCTCGACGACGCGGTGACGCTGCTGCTGAACGCGGTCTCCACTCAGCGCGCCAGTACCCGGCGCCACGCAGCGGAACTGCTGCTGGGAACCCGTCCCGGACTCGACGCTTTCGCAAGCGGTCACGAGCTCGCCACCGCCTTGGGCAAGACCTTGCCGCGTGGTCATCAGCTCATCAAGGAGCTGCAGGCGGACTGGGGAGACAACAGTGAGACCCGCGCGTTGCTCGACGGACTGCTGGACGTCGCGAACTCGGCACTCAGCGATTCCGGTGGGGTGGTGGCGATCTCCACTCTCACTGCTGAGATTCGGAGCAGGTTGCCGCAAGCAGACGCCGGGGCGGCGGATGTCGCGGAGCGGACCCGCCGTGAACGAGTGGCCGCGGGATTGTTGCGTGTCGCCTACGACCGGCTGACCGAGCATGAATCCGCCGAAGGTAACCGGCAATTGGTGCGTCGACGGCACGGCGGCCGATTGAGCCTGGTCGCCGACGACGAAAAGCTGTTGGCCGCAGCCGAAGCCGCTGCCAGACGCGCCGACGAACTGGTCACTGCGGCGCACACGACCGGTACGGCCGATGGGGTGGTTTCAGCCGGGTCTGCAGTCCGAGAACTCAACCGCGCTTTCAGCCGCGCCTATCGCAGCGCCACCGACTCGGACGCCCAGGTTCCGGCGCCGAGCGACGGACGGCTGGTACGGCTGGCCGCCGCGATCTCGCGGCACACCGCAGTGTCCGGTCGCGGCGAATTGCATTCGCGGACTTTGGAACCGACCACCGCGTTGCGCCTTGCGCTCGGCGGTCTCGCCCAGACCGAAGAACTCACCGCGGCAGAAGTGCGGGCACGGGTGGCGGCACGGTTCCCAGAGTTGGATCGCCTTCCCCAGCGCCCGCACCTGGACCCGATTGTTGCGCGCGCCGGGCTCGGGCTCTGGTGGGATGAGTCCCGGTCGCGTTACCGCTACGAGACACAGGCGCCACCAAGCCAGACGTCCCTGCATACGCGGCCCGCCACCCACCAGGGATCGGCGCCGGCGGATGCTGAGCCGAAGTGGGCAGGCGGGGACGTTCGAGCCCAGCGGGACGTGTTGGCAACCTCTCTGCGCGAGAACGGATTCGTTGTCATCGGCGTACCGGTGTATCGACCCGGCGATCATGATGCGATCGCTCGCTCCTTGGCAGGTGATCACAGGGGAGAGCTATGTGACGTGACCGGCGCGATCATCGCGAGGATGCGAGACTTCTCCTCGGCCAAAGGTCTGCCCTGGGACTTGGTGCAGAGCGCCGACGCCGCGGAATCCGGCACTCGCGACGCCCGAGGTCTGCGGGCCGTCCTCGATCAGGTGATGCCGCAGTTCCGCATCGAGCTGGAACAGCAAGTGTTCGGCGAGAACGTGCAGTCCGGCAGCGGACCGCTGATCCTCACCGAACTCTCCCCGCTGGCCCGCTATGGCTACCTTGACGTGCTGGCCCACCTGAGCGACCTTTCAGCGCCACGCCGGCGCCCGGTGTGGGCGGTCGTCCCGCAGTTGCGTGGGCAACGCGGAGCGACGGTGGACGGGAAGCCCATCCAATTGGGCTCTCCGGGAGGGCAATTCGTTGTGTGGTCGACTGGGGCCAATTCAACACCCGCGCACGACGGCGATACGGAAGCAAGTGAGGTGGTGTGACCGTGGCGTTTGTTGCGGCGGAGTTGGTCAAGGCATTGCGTACACAGTTGGCCGGGCTTGAAGATGACCTGCGGGCCAGGGTCGACGGCGACGACGTCGCAGCCCGGCAGGCCGGTGTCGGCGAGGCGTGGCGCGCTGAGCATGCCGAAGCGTTGGCCGCGCAGCGGACGGCCGCGTCGTGGCAGGCGTGGCGCGATGAACGGGTCACTCAGTCGGCGGTGGCGTGGCTGCTACTGACCGTGTTCGCGCGTTATTGCGAGGATAATGCGCTGGTGTCGAAGGCGTGGATCGGTGGACCCGACGCCGACTCCCGCCAGGAAGCCCTCGACGCGCGGCGAACCTACTTCGCCGCCAATCTTGAACACACCGACCGGGATTGGTTGAACACGATCGCCGAGCACTTTTCGACGCTGGATGCGACGCGCGGACTGGTCGACTCCTACTCCCCGCTGCACCAAGTCGCGCCGTCGGGCGACGCCGCCCGTGAGTTGCTCGAGTTCTGGTGGGACAAGGACGATGAAGGTGAGCCACGTTGGACCTTCACCGGCGTCGACACCCGGTTTCTCGGCGACATCTACCAGGATCTGTCCGAGTTTGCGAAGCACACGTATGCGCTCTTGCAGACGCCGGATTTCGTGGAGGAGTTCATCCTCGACCAGACTTTGGAACCCGCGCTCGATGAACGTCCGCTTGAGGGTTTCACTGTCATCGATCCGACCTGCGGCTCGGGCCACTTCCTGCTCGGCGCGTTCCGTCGG
Source organism: Gordonia sp. SMJS1 (assembly GCF_029866425.1). NCBI lineage: Bacteria > Bacillati > Actinomycetota > Actinomycetes > Mycobacteriales > Gordoniaceae > Gordonia > Gordonia sp. SMJS1. Next base: position 1,011,551 of record NZ_CP123381.1, read on the forward strand.
TTACTGGATCGGTGGCAGCGTGAAGCCCCCGCGTTGGGACAGCGGGTGCTGGTGCAGCGCGCACTCGAGTCGGTGTACGGCGTGGACATCAATCCTTTCGCCGTCGCAATCGCGAGATTCCGACTCATTGTTGAGGCGCTCAACGCCAGTGGTGACAAGTCGATCGAGAAGCTGGTCGACATCCAGCTGAAACTCGCGGCGGGTGACTCGCTGTTGTGGGGGTCGCGGCAGGAAGCCATGAACGATGACCTGCTATCGGCCGGGTTATCGGAGTTCGCCCTGGCGACAGAGAACACGGAATCGCTGAAGGCGATCTTGCGTCGAGAACACGATGCGGTGGTGGGCAACCCGCCGTACATCAGCATCAAAGATGCCGCGTTGCGTGACCTCTATCGCCGTCACTACACGACATGTCACGGCAAGTACGTGCTCACTGTCCCCTTCATGGAACTGTTCTTTGAACTGGCCAAGGACGGTTCATCCGGGAAACCTGGGTGGGTAGGGCAGATCACGGCCAACTCGTTCATGAAGCGCGGGTTCGGCACCAAGCTGATCAAGGACTTCCTGGGATATAAAGACCTGCAGATGGTCGTGGACACATCCGGTGCATATATACCCGGTCACGGCACGCCGACGGTGATTCTGGTGGCCAGGAACCGAGGTATCGCCAACGCCGTGCCGACGGTCCGTGCAGTGCTTGGTGTCCGGGGCGAACCCGGTCGGCCTAACGACGCTGCGAAGGGCTTGGTGTGGTCCGCGATTACCGAGCACGTAGACGAGCCTGGATTTGAAAGCAACTGGATCAGTGTGACGGACATGCCGCGAGCTGCCCTGCAGCAGCACCCGTGGAGCCTGTCCGGGGGCGGAGCCGTTGAGCTGTTGAAGGCAGTAGAGGATAGTCGCGCAAGTATCTTGGACAAGATCGCGGCTTCCATCGGTATTACGTCCTTCACTCTTGAGGACGATGTGTTCATTCAGCCGCCTGGTGTCCTAGAGCGCGGTGATGCCATTGAGTCAACGCGCGAAATGGTAGCTGGTGACGAACTGCGAGATTGGAATCAACTACCGCACGACCAGGCGGTTTGGCCATACGACTCGGGCTTCAAAGTGATTCCGCTTGAGCACATCAACCGTACCGCAAAGTTCATGTGGCCGTTCAGAAATCAGTTGTCGCAGAACAAAATGTTCGGTGGTAAGACCAAAGTCGAAGCGGGGCTCAAGTGGCATGCGTTTGGCCGCCTGACCGCGGGTAAGCTCCGCACTCCACTCGCCATCACCTTCGCCGAAGTTGCGACCCACAATCATTTCGTCCTGGACCGCGGCGGAAAGGTGTTCAACCGTACTGCGCCGGTGATCAAGTTGCCGGAGGGGTCGAGCGAGGACGACCATCTGCGGTTGCTCGGGGTGCTGAACAGCTCGGTCGCTTGCTTCTGGTTCAAACAGAAGTGTCACAACAAGGGAAGCACAGTCGACAGTAGCGGTGCTCGAACAACGCTCGACCAATGGGAGAACTTCTACCAAATCAACGGAACGACGCTGAAAGACTTCCCGCTGCCGTCCTCGTATCCGTTGGTTCGTGCGCGCATGCTCGGCACTCTCGCTCACGAACTCGCGGCCCAGGCTCCTTCGGCGGTTGTAGAGCGTGCGGTGCCCACGGCCGAAGCTCTGGATGCAGCTCGTGTCGAGTCGGAGCGTCTGCGCGCGTTAATGATTGCCCATCAGGAGGAGCTCGACTGGGAGTGTTATCAGCTGTATGGCTTGATTGACGACGACCTCACGTATGCGGGAGATCTCCCGGGAGTTGCGCTGGGTGAGCGTGCCTTTGAGATTGTACTTGCCCGTGCTGTCGAGGGCGGCGAGTATACTGCCTGGTTTGAGCGCCACCGTTCCACGCCAGTCACTGAGATCCCGGCACATCTCCCGGCGGACTACCGCGAGGTACTCCAGCGTCGTCTGGACGTGATCGCATCGAATCCGGGAATCCGATTGTTGGAGAAGCCGGAACATAAACGGCGGTGGGCGAGTGATCCGTGGGACAAGCGCGTCACCGAGGCTCTGCGGGACTGGATGCTCGATCGGGTGGAGCATCGCGAGCTGTGGTTTGAGGACGGTCATCCGACTCCGCGTAGTGTCGCGCAGTTGGCTGATCGACTGGACCGCGACGAGGGCTTCCGGCGGGTGTTGCGGTTGTGGGCGGGAAGCCCGGATGTGTCGACCGGCGCGGCGCTGGAGAACCTCCTGGCCGACGAGGGCGTGCCGTATCTGGCTGCGTGGCGGTACAAGCCGAGCGGCCTCATCAAACGTGAAGCGTGGGAACATACCTGGGATCTGCAACGCCGCGAGGATGCTGGCGAGAAGTTGGACGCGCCGATACCGGTGCCGCCCAAGTACAAGCCCACCGACTTTCTCAAGACGTCGTACTGGTCGCGGCGCGGCAAGCTCGACGTCCCTAAGGAGCGGTTCATCTCCTACCCAGAAGCTGGTCGTGATTCCGACCCGACAATGCTGTTCGGCTGGGCCGGATGGGATCACGCCGAACAGGCCCTCGCGCTGGCCGGTCTGATCGATGAGCGCATCAGCTCAGACGGCTGGGATCAGACCAGCCGCGACAAGCTGGTGCCGATGCTGGCCGGACTGGCCGAACTGATGCCGTGGGTACGTCAGTGGCACGGCGAGATCGACCCCGAGTTCGGCGAGTCGGTCGCCGACACCATCGACGAGGTATTGCGTTCGCACAGCGTCGAACTCGGCATCGGACCGGACGAGTTGTCGGCATGGCGTCCACCGGCTCCCGTCCGCGGGCGTCGTACCCGGAAGAAGAAGACGGAGGACACTTCGGTATGAGCACCCTGTTGCGCGATGTCATCGACATTCCCGAACGCACCGGAGCCGACGACTACGTCCTGCGTCTGACCGACAGCACCGATGACGACGCACACATCCGGGCGACACTTGACCAGTACGTGCTCACCGAGTCGCTTGAAGCGAACTTCGCTGCGGCTCTTGGCTTGGTGGCCGACGGAATCGACAAGCAGACATCGCGAGCAGCATTCCTCACCGGCTCGTTCGGCTCCGGTAAGTCGCACTTCATGGCGGTGCTGTACGCGCTGCTCGGCAATCATCCGGCCGCTCGCACATCGAAGTACACGTCGCTCACCGGCCGCTACGACGAACAGCTCGGCGGCAAATCCATTCTGCGGCTCACCTACCACCTTCTGGGGGCAAAGAGCTTGGAGGAAGCGGTCTTCCGCGGGTACCTGCGGCAGATCGCCCGCCTGCACCCTGAGGCACACTTGCCCGCCATTCACGTCACCGACACTCTCATCGAGGATGCCGAGAGGCTTCGCGGTCAGATCGGCGACGCCGCATTCCTTGCCGGTCTCAGCGAGGGTGGCACCGCGGGTGACTCGTCCGACGCGTGGGGAGCGGTACTCGGTGGCGACACCTGGGACCTCGACACCTATTTGGCCGCGGTCGCCGCACCACCAGAAGACACCCGGCGAACCACCCTGGTGTCGGCGCTTGTGCGTAGCTACTACGGATCATTCGTGGAGCAGGCCACCTACGTCGACCTCGATCGCGGCTTGGTGGCCATCACCGAGCACGCCCAGTCGCTCGGTTACGACGCGGTCGTGCTGTTCCTCGACGAACTTGTGTTGTGGCTGGCATTCTCCGTGACTGACAGTGAGTTCTTCTCCCGCGAGTCGCAAAAACTGACCAAGCTCGTCGAATCGTCCGGTAGCCGTCGGCCGATCCCGTTGGTGTCCTTCGTGTCTCGGCAGATGGATCTACGCAAGTGGTTCGCTGATGCCGGGGCCTCCGGCGCCGAACAAGATGCGCTCGATCGTGCCTTCCACTACCAGAAGGAACGCTTCTACGAGATCGAGCTCGGCGACGACAACCTCGCCGAAGTCGCCCACGCACGGCTGCTGCGGCCCCGCGACGATGCTGCGGCCGCTGTGCTCGACGAGGCATTCCGTTCGGTCAACCGCAGTCCCGACGTGTGGGACGTACTGCGCGACAGCATGAATGCCACCGACAACCACACTGGAGCATCGGAGCGGGAGTTCCGGCTGACCTATCCGTTCTCCCCGGCGCTGGTCGCCACCCTGCGGCATCTGTCGTCGGTGATGCAGCGTGAGCGCACGGCCCTCAAAGTGATGCAGCGGATGCTGGTCGACCGTCGCGATACCTTGACCACCGCGGACCTGATCCCTGTAGGCGACGCCTTCGATTACATCGTCGAGGGCAACACCCCGATCGATTCGCACGCCGGCACGATGTTCACCGCGGCCTCGGATCTGTACCGCACCAAACTCCTCCCGATCCTGCTGCGCGCGCACGAGGTCACCGAGGAGCAGCTCAACGACGATCCGTCCTCTGTGCCGGTGGGATTTCGGGCCCACGAGCGGATCGCCAAAACGCTACTGTTGTCGGCGGTTGCCCCCAAGGTGCCTGCACTGCAGGACATCACCGCGTCCCGGCTGGCTGCACTTAACCACGGCTCGATCCGCTCCAAACTGCGCGGTGGCGAAGCCCGGGTGGTGCTCGGTGTGGTGCGCGGCTGGGCCAAGGACGTCCCTGAGATCACCGTGTCCGAGGGTGCCAATCCGATCATCCGTGTGCAGTTGTCCGACGTTGACTATCAGTCGGTACTGGATCGCATCAGGGCCGAGGACAATTCCGGTCGTCGTCGTGTGCTGATCCGGACTCTGGTGCACCGCGCATTGGGCGTCAGCACCGCGCAGGATGACCTTGTCGGGGCAGCCACCCGCACCATCATCTGGCGGGGGTCACGACGCGAAGTCGACGTCGTGTTCGGCAACGTCCGAGATCCCGGATCAGTGCCCGAACAGAGCTTCGACAACCGTCCGGGAACCTGGAAACTCGTCGTCGACTACCCGTTCGATGAACAGAACTTCTCCGCTGCCGACGACATCGTCCGTATCGATCGTCTGCTGGCCGGCGGTGATCGGCACTGCGTCGCGTGGTTGCCGAATTTCTTCTCCGCCAAGGCTCTCGACGATCTCGCGCTGCTGGTGAAGCTGGACTGGTTGTTCACCGGCAGCGGCGAGAGGTGGCAGGAGAACTCCGACCATCTTTCGGCATCAGATCGCGCGCAGGCACGTGGCATCCTGGAGAATCTGCACCGCGGCATTCTCACCTCGTTCGACCTGCTGCTTCGGCAGGCATACGGCATTGAGGCGCCAGACCCCAAGATGTTCGTCGACGACCCCGGCCACACCGAGGTACTGATCTCCCTCAGCAAGGATTTCAGCCCGAAACTGCCGGCTGCCCTGACGTTGAGCGAGGCCTTCGACAAGGTCATCGACCAGGCGTTCACCGCCGTCTATCCCTCCCACCCACAGTTCATCAACCCCTCCGAAGAGGTCACCGCCCGCCAGTACGAGGTCGTGCGCGACTACGTCGAGCGCGCAGCCACCGACAGCACCGGACGGGTGCCGACACTGCCGGGCACCGAACGCAAGACCGTGCAGCGGGTCGCAGAGCCACTACGTGTCGGCAAGGCCACCGAGGATCACTATCTCTTCGGCGAGGACACCTTCGCGTTCTGGGCCGGAGAGCTCGACCGGGCGGCCGCGGATGCCGATCGCGTAACCGTGGGGGTGCTGCAGCGACGCATCGACACCGTCACTCCGGCCTGGGGGCTACGACCTGAAGCGCGAGACCTCATCGTGTGGGCGTGGGCGTTGCTCCGCAAACGGGCGTGGTTCGACGCAGGGGCACCGGCGCGCTCGCTCAAGCTCGGCGCGTTGCGCGAGAGCATCGAACTGCGCGCCGAGGAACTGCCCGACGACACCGACTGGGAGAAAGCGCGGCTTCACGCCAGCCAACTGTTCGGGTACACGATGCCGCGGACCTTCCTGACCGGTGGCAATGTCGCCGAGTTCGCCGACACCGTGCGCACAAAGGCAGGCGAGCGTCGGGCCGAGCTGCAGAACGTCGCCGAACAGCTGGCCACCGCGCATCGCGCACTGGGGCTGGACGTGGCCGATTCCGATCGACTCGCCGCAGTCCGCGAGCTGTCCGAGTTCCTCGACGAACTCGCGGGGACGGGTGGCAACGTCGCGCTCATCACGAAACTGGCGCAGATGCAGCTTCTCGTCGCCGTCCAGACGGCCGGGCAGATGCGGGTCGACGCGGGTGCAGACGCGGTCGCGCTGCGCAGTTTCAAATGGCGTCTACTCGAATCCGTCGTCGCGGGCCGCGACCTCGGCGGCGAGCGGGGGGCCGCAGCACGATCTATCGTGCGCAGTTTCGAGGAACTCATCGTCACACCCGGCCGGTCGCTTCGCGACGAGGTTGGCAGGATCGAGGGCAAGGTCGTCGACTGGGTGGTGGACGGCCAGTCGAAGCCGAATGACGACGACGATGAGGACCGGAACGAGGACCACGACGACGGCGAATCGACCGACGCTGGCAAGCAACAGGCCACACACGACGTCAGCGTCGCCGGTGCGGCCGACGTCGACGATCTCGCCATATCGTTACGGGAGGCATTGGCCGCCAATGGGTCCCGGGTGCGGGTGAAGTGGTGGATCGAGTGAGCACCCTCACCGCGACACGGCCGATCATCGCTGCCCGGTTGCGGCAGGCAGTCGACAAGAGCTACCGACACGGCGTGCTCGGACTGCGCGCGTCGGCCACATGGAAGGACGGGACGTTCACCCACGACGGTGTGACGGTGACGGTCGCGCCCTGCCCGTCGACGCTGGCGGTGTGGGAAGCGATCGAGACCCGAGACGAACAGGGATGGTTGGTGATCCTCACCCCGGTCGACGAGAAGGAACTGGGTGACGGGGTCCTCGCGCACCTGATCGACAACCGGCTTCTCACCCCGGACCCGTGGGCGGCGCTGCGATCTATGTTCGCTGCCAATACGATCGAACCCGCCCTCTACCGGGTACCCGACGACCGTGGCCTCGCGCTCGGGCTGCTCGCCGCCCTGTCGAACACCGCAGTGACGCCCGCACCCGGTGGAGTCCTCACCCGCGATCACGCGATGTCGACACTGGCGTACGCGACGCTACGGGTGACCGATGACCCGCAGGTAGAGATTGATGCGTCGGCAGTGCTGGAATGGAGCCTGCGACGCGAGGTGTCCGACGATCTTGCACACCTCCGCGCCGTCGGCGGCGCCGCGGTAGCGGCGTCGGCCACCGAGTGGCTGGCCGAACGCGCGGGCCGGCTCGGCTCCGCGGTCGGCCGCCTGCTCGCCACCGATCGCATCGGAGACCTGGTGCCGCTGGGGCTGGTCGCCGGGCTCATGGTCGACAAAGCACCCGGCCGTGAGTTGGCCCGCGGAATGTTCCTCGGCCGCTACGGTCTCGGCCGTCTGACCGAGGCCGACCTCGTCAACTGGTCCGAGGACGTATCCGGGCTCGTGATCGGCCAACTCGACCGCGCGGCACGGCGCGTGGTCGTCACCACTGCAACAGCACTCGTCGACAACCTGGGGATCGCCGAACTGGCAGCTTCCTCTGAACTGTTGCCGCACGGCCTGTCGGCACGCTTCGACACACTGGCGCAGACGATCGTCGCAGCGATCCCCGACGATTCCGCAGCCGTACCGACCGCCGATGCTGTCGCCCGAGTCGAAGCCGCCTGGTACGAGGTGACTCGCCACTTGCTGGCGGCAGAAGATTCCTCGCTCGTGGGTGCCGAGGCCGCGGTGCGTCTGTTGCGATGGCTCGTCGAAGACGAAGACACTTCTCGCGGACTCGAGGCACTGATCGCCGGCTACGCCCGGGATGGCGCGTGGGTGGACGCCGCACTAGTCACCGCGCGCCGTGGAGTCGAGCACCGGGGCCTGGCCGAGGCCATCGCATGCGTCATCGATCGCGTCGTCGTCCGGCGTCGCGCTGTTGACCGGCGTTTTGCAGCGGCCTTGGCCGACACACCGCAACCCACCGGGTTGGTGGTGGAAAACCTCCTGCGCGACATTGTCTTCCCGTTGGCCGCACGCACCCCGACCTTGTTGATCGTGGTGGACGCACTGTCGATGGCGGCGGCTATCGACGTCGTCGCCGCGGCACGTGAGGCAGGCTGGAGCGAGGCGACAGTCGGCGGAGCGTCCCAGCGGACGGGCGCACTGGCAGTTTTGCCGACCCTGACCGGCCGCAGCCGATGCTCACTCCTGTGCGGTCACCTCCGGGAGGGAACGGACGCGACAGAGCGGTCGGGCTTCCTCGACGCCATCCGTGAGGCCGGGCTGCAGGCCGCCCGGGCCGAACCGACCCGATCTTTCACAAGAAGGCCCTCGACACGGTTCCTACCGGTGCGGATCTCGCCAGCGAAGTGGCCGACGCCATCGCCGACCCAGTTGGCCGTCCGGTTGTCGCGGCGATCCTCAACTACGTCGACGACACACTGCATCACACCGACCCGGGCGGCACCGATTGGTCCCTGAGCACCATCACTCACCTCCGTGCCTTGCTCCGGGACGCGCAACGTGCCGGGCGTGCCGTGATCATCACCTCCGACCACGGGCACATCATTGAACGGCGCGACTCGGTGAAGCTGGTGCGCGCCAACCATTACGGACAACGTGCTCACGGCCAGCTCGACACAATCAGTGACGGCGAGGTCTTGGTTCGCGGCCCGCGGGTGCTTACTGCCGACCACGCGGTTGTGTTGGCCGTCGACGAGACCATCCGTTATGGACCTGTCAATGCCGGCTATCACGGTGGGGGTACACCCGCCGAAGCCGTGGTCCCGGTCATCGGACTCTACACAGGCGATGTACCGGCCACCTTCCATCCGATGGGGGCCGTGGAACCGTCCTGGTGGCACACACCGGTGAGGAGAGACTCGGAGAAGTCCCGTACGACACCGACTCTCCCGACGGTATCGACCCCGACTCTGTTCGACAACGAGGAGCCGGTCGTTACGACGCCTCAAACATCGCTTGCTCAAACGGTTCTCGGGACTGCAGTGTTCGCGTCCCAGTGGAAGCTGGCCGGACGCATCGTGGTGTCCGACGCTCAGGTAGGTGCGCTCATCGACGGACTGCTGGCCACCTCGAACCGGGAGATCCCGCTGCGGCAGGCGGCCCGGATCCTCGGGATCGGAGAGAGCCGCGTCACCGGCGCTCTGCTGCAGATCAAACGGGTCCTCGACGTTGAAGGGTACGAAGTCCTCGCGCTCGACGGGCCGGTGGTGCGCCTCGACGAGCATCTGCTGCGCGAACAGTTCGGGGTCGGGTCGTGACGGCGGGAGTGTCACCGCGACGGCGACGCGAGATCCTCGACGCGCTGAGGCGGGGGACGGTCCCGTCAAACGGCCTCGACCAGTTGGCCGTGGGGCTCGGCCGGTTCGAGGCCGAGATCGAGACAGAGCTGGGTGTGGTCGCGGCCGGCGGAGCCATGTTCAAGGCAGTCCGGGGTGACTACGGCTCGGGTAAGACGTTCTTTGCGCGATGGCTTGGTGACCGTGCGATGAAACATGGATTTGCGGTGGCCGAGGTGCAGATTAATGAAATCGACACGCCGCTACACAAACTCGAAACGGTGTACCGGCGCAGCATCGAATCGTTGCGGACCGCCTCGATCCCGCCGTCGGCACTACGTCCCATCCTCGACGCCTGGCTGTACACCATCGAAGACGACGCCGCCAACCAAGGCGTCGGCATCGACGAACTGCTGGAACGACGTTTGGCCGCGGTCGCCACCAGCGCCCCGGTCTTCCCGATGGCCATCCGTGCCTACCGTCGGATGATCGCCGACGGCGACAACGACGGCGCCGACGGCCTCGTCGCCTGGCTCGGTGGACAACCCCACGTGGCAGCTGCAGTCAAACGTCGCGCCGGAATTAAGGGCGACCTCGACCACTATCTCGCTCTGGGTTTTCTTCGTGGTCTGCTCGCGGTGCTCTCCGACGCGGGCAATGCGGGCCTTGTGCTGGTCCTCGACGAGGTCGAGACATTGCAGCGCATTCGATCCGACGCCCGGGCGAAGGCACTGAATGCGCTGCGGCAGCTGGTCGACGAGGTCCATGACGGGCACTTTCCCGGACTGTATCTACTTATCACTGGGACACCCGCATTCTTCGAAGGACGGCAGGGAATCCAACTGCTCCCGCCGCTCGCCGACCGGCTGCACACCGACTTCACCCGCGATCCTCGCTTCGACAACCCGCGGGCGCCGCAGTTGCGACTGACCGGCTTCGACATCGACCGCCTGGTGGAACTCGGTGGGCGCGTCCGTGAACTGTTCTGCAGCGGAATCGAATCGGCCGATCGGGTGCGCGACACTGCAGATGACCAGTTCCTGCGGCGATTCGCCGAAGCCGTGGCCGGGGGCTTGGGAGGCAAAGTCGGGATCGCACCACGGCTGTTCCTGCGCAAACTCGTCGACGTGCTCGACGTCATCGAACTTCACCCTGACTTCGACCCGTATACCGACTACGACTTCACGATCAACGACGCCGAACTGTCAGCCGCAGAGCGCGAAGCGCTTTCGGCCGACGACATCGACCTCGACGCCTGATGACCACCGACCCGTTCGACCCGTTCGACCGGTTACACCCGGGTGTGCAGTATCACTTGGCAAACACTCTGCGCTGGAACGGGTTGCGGCCCACCCAGGCCGCCGCCGTCGGCCCGATCCTCGGGGGCGATGACGCCTTGGTGCTCGCGCCGACCGCGGGTGGCAAGACCGAAGCGGCAGCTTTTCCGCTGCTCTCGGCGATGGCCGAAAGTCGTTGGCAGGGCGTCTCGGTGCTCTACGTGTGCCCGTTGCGCGCCTTGCTGAACAACCTTCAGCCCCGCCTACACACTTACGCCCAGTGGATCGGACGCAGCGCAGACGTTCTGGCACGGCGACGTCGGACAGGCAGCGCGACAACGAATTCTGCGAGAACGTCCCGACATCTTGCTCACCACTCCCGAGTCACTCGAAGCCATGCTGGTGTCGACCAAGGTCGATCCGCGGGTTCTGTTCGACGGGCTACGCGCGGTCGTCGTCGACGAGGTCCACGCTTTCGCCGGTGATGACCGCGGATGGCACTTGCTTGCTGTTCTGGAGCGGCTCTCCCGGATCGCCGGCCGCCCGTTGCAGCGGATCGGGCTTTCGGCGACCGTCGGCAACCCAGACGAGCTGCTCGGCTGGCTCCAAGGCGGGTTCACCACCCGACCGCAAACCGTGGTTTCCCCGCCGGCCGAGATGACGGGGTCCGCACCGGAGATCACCGTCGATCACGTGGGTTCACTGCAGAACGCCGCCACCGTGATCGCGTCGCTGCATCAGGGCGAGAAGCGTCTTGTGTTCGTCGACTCACGCAGACGTGCCGAGGAGCTCGGTGCCGCCCTGCGAGAGCGGGGTGTAAACACCTTTCTGTCCCACTCCTCGCTGTCTGCAGCCGAACGCCGACGGTCCGAGGCGGCGTTCGCCGATGCGCGCGACACCGTCATCGTCGCCACCTCAACGCTCGAGCTCGGCATCGACGTTGGCGACTTGGACCGCGTGATCCAAATCGGGTCCCCGCGCACGGTAGCGTCGTTCCTGCAGCGACTCGGCCGCACCGGGCGGCGAACGGCGACTGTCCGTAACTGCCTGTTCCTGTGCATCGACCCGGAACAGCAACTCCTCGCTCTCGGAATGTTGCACCGCTGGGCGAGCGGATGGGTGGAACCGATCACTCCGCCACCGTCACCCCGGCACATCGCCGCGCAACAGATGATGGCGCTGTGCTTGCAAGAGCACCGCATCGGCCGCTCGTCATGGCTCGACTGGTGGGGCACGCTGCCGGTCTTCGACGAATCCGCCGACGAAATCATGAACTTCCTCGCCGCCGAAGGGTACTTCGAGCGTGACGGGGACTTCTTGCACATCGGCCCGGAGGCCGAACGACGCTTCGGGCGCCGCTACTTCTCCGACCTCACCGCGGTATTCAGCGCTCCGCCCGAGTTCACCGTCCTCGCCGGGCGCAACGAGGTCGGCACCATCGGCACGGATCTCCTCGTCGAAGAAGTGCAAGGTCCGCGTGTGCTGCTGCTGGGTGGACGGTCCTGGACGGTGACTCACGTCGACTGGCAACGGCATCGCTGCTTCGTCGAACCGGTCGAGTCCGGCGGACGTGCCAAGTGGTCGGGGCTCGGTGGCACCGTCTCGTTCGAGATAGCCCGGGGGATGCGTGCTGTGTTGCTCGGCGACACTCCTGAAGGAGTGACGCTCACACGCCGCGCACAGTCGGCGCTCGCAGACTTACGCGCGAGCTTCGACGGTGTCGTCATGGAAGACCGGATCGTGGCTGTGCTACCCACCCACGGAAGCGGCCGTTGGTGGACATGGGCAGGAACGGCCGCGAACCGCACTCTGCAGGCCTCGCTGCCGCGGCTGATCGACCCACGACAGCGTGTCGATGAGAAGTCGTTGCGCCTATTGCCGGGGATCTCGCGTGACGATCTTCGCCGCGGACTGTCCGAGGTCGAGTGGCGGCAACCAGATGTGACTCCGAACGCGCTTGCCGGGTTGAAGTTTTCGGCGGCGCTTCCAGCGGGACTGGCGTCTCAAACTTTGGGTGAGCGCTTGGGCGATCCGAGTAACGCAGAAGTCGTTGCGGGCGAGAGATTCGTGACGAGCGGTCCACAGGGCTGACACGAAGGAGCGAATGGTGGCCCTGCAAACGGATGCGTGGTCCCGTCCCCCTTCTGACCTACTGCAGTCCACGCGGTTCACCGGCAGGAACTCGCCGTGCGGCGGACGGTGTCTGGCACAGGCTCTAGACTGCACACGTAATCCGCTACGGCCCGACAGACGCGTCTCTATGACAAGGCTCCACCCGAGCGGGAAGTCCTTCGTGTCTTCCTGGAGCCGCATTGTCGCTGTTTCGAGCCTCGGTGTCGGGCGTGCGCGCCCAGATCACCGCGAATACCCTGATCCCCACATTGGTCGAGCAACACTTCTTCGAGTACGGCTACCACGCTTCCAAGGCGGAGGTGAGGTCTTGGGAACGCAGTGTCGCGGTTCTCGTCGGCGACCTGGAGGACGCCGGCCTGGAGCAGGCCGAGCTGCTCCTGGAGTACCGGCTGCCCCTCACCAGTAAGCGTGCCAACGTCGTCGTCTGCGGTGTGCACCCGAAGACGGGCGAGCCGTCCGATGTTGTCGTCGAACTCAAGCAGTGGTCCTCCGCCACGATGCTGGACGGCACCGAAGACGTCGTTCTGTACGACGGAGACCGTGAACGTCTCAACCCGGTTGAACAGGTCAGGCGGTACTGCTCCCATATCGCGGATTTCATCGCGAGTCTGGCGGGCAGCTCTGATCAACTCGCGGGTGTCGCCTATCTCCACAACGCCAGCGACGACGGGGTCCGCACGCTGTGGGGATACCCGGAATCCCACACGGGGCGAATGTTCACCGGGCAGCGTCGTGGCGAGCTCGTCGACTTCCTGAAGTCCCGGATCGCCGACAAACCCGGCTCCGACGCCGCCGACCAGCTGCTGTCGTCGGCAGTTCGACCGAGTAAGCAACTCATGGCACTCGCGGCCGACGAGGTCCAGCGCCGTGAGCAGTTCGTGCTGCTCGACGAGCAGAAGGTCGCCTACTCGCTCGTGATGCGCGCTGTCCAGAGAGCGGCCCGACAGAACACCAAGCAGGTCATCGCAGTGGTGGGTGGACCGGGTTCGGGAAAGTCGGTCATCGCTCTCAGTCTGCTCGGCGAACTCGCCAGGCAGGGCAGGAGCGCCGTACACGCGACGGGCTCGTCGGCGTTCACCAAAACCCTCCGCAAAGTGGCCGGCGCCCGAGCACCGCGCGTGCAGAAGCTCTTCACCTACTACAACAACTTCATCAATTCTGAGCCCAACGACCTCGACGTCCTGATCTGCGATGAGGCTCACCGCATCCGCGAGACCTCGACCAACCGGTTCACCCGCGCCATTCACCGCACCGACCGGCCTCAGGTCGAGGAGCTCATCGATGCCGCTCGTGTCCCGGTGTTCCTGCTTGACGAGGATCAGATCGTCAAGCCGACCGAGCGCGGAAGCGTCGAGGAGATTCGTCGAGCAGCCGAACGGATGGGCTGCACGTTCAAGGTCGTCTCCCTCGACGGCCAGTTCCGTTGCGGCGGAAGCCAGGCCTATGACTACTGGGTACAGCGTCTCCTGGAACTCAAACCCGGCGGACCCATCACGTGGGCTTTCGAGGTTTCGGTTGACGATGGTCCGTCGATCATCGAGACGCGCCTGCAACGGATGCTCGAAGACGGCTACTCGGCACGCATAGCCGCTGGATACTGCTGGAGCTGGAGCACTCCGGAAAACGGGGAGCCCCTCGCCGAGGACATCAGCATCGGTGGCTGGCGGCGTCCATGGAACAACCCGAAGTCGACCAAGCACGGCGAGGCGCCCGGCCGCGAATTCTGGGCGACCGACCCGGCCGGCTTCGGACAGATCGGGTGCGTGTACACGGCACAGGGATTCGAATACGACTATGGTGCCGTGATTTTCGGCCCCGACTTGGTGTGGCGTACCGACCACTGGGTTGCGCGACCCGAATACAGCCACGACAAGCAGGTCAAGAAGGCCGACCGTACCGCCTTTGATCGTGCGATCCGCAACACCTACAAGGTCCTGCTGACCCGTGGGATGCGTGGAATGCGGATGTACTCAACGGATTCCGAGACCCAGGAGTTCCTCCGTTCGCTGGTCGAGGCGAACTGATGCTGGCATCGGTGCTGACGACATACTCGGGTAAGTCCAGCGACGTGCAGCGAAATCTTCAGTTCGGGATCGCGAACGGACGATGGGGCCTGAAGCGGCAGCCTGTGGATTGGAACAAGGACTCGAGGTTCGACTGGCAGGTGATCGGCGCATGTGCCACCGGTCTCAAGCGAGGCCCCCGCTGCCAGCCGGAGGAATGGGTGACTGCTCTCCTCGACGTGTATGTATTCAAGGTGACATCCCCGCTGGTGCTTGAGTCGGGTGCCTATTGGCCAGACGAAGTTGCTGAGTCGGCTGTGAAGTATCCGTTCCGCTTTGACATCGAACTCATGGCGTCTGCGCGGGCAGTTCCGACTGCATACGGCGAGGTGTTACCGCGCGATATCTCAGAGGGGATTCGCCGGGCTGCGTCTCCAGGGGCCGAGTCAATTGCGATCATCGGCGATAGTGTGTGGTCCGAGTTTGTGGACCTGATTGCACACCGTGGTAGACGACACTCCTAACCGCTCGTCTTGACGAACCGGCCGAGTTTGTCAGACATGATTGGCATCATCGGGCCTATGACCGCCGATGTCGAGAGTCTGAATAAGGGCGTCGCGCGCGCCAAGTCCGGCTCACCGCTGACGCAGGTCACTGTCATCGTGCCGAGCCACGGCTCCGGCCGGGACGTCCTGCACCACCTGGCGCGGACGCAGGGGGTGGCCAACACCAGCGTCCTCACGCTTGCGCAGGTGGTGGACAAGCTCGCCGCCCCCGCGCTCGCGCCTCGCCAACCGTTGCCGTATCCGCTCCTGGAGGCGGCGGTCCAGCGGGTTCTCGCCGACGCGCCGGGCGTCTTCGCCGACGTTGCCGACGAGCCCATCACGTCGCAGGCGCTCGCGAGCGCAGCCTGGGAACTCACCGGTATCGCCGAGCCGGCGGTGCAGTTGCCGACGCCCCTCGTCGCCGACCTGCTGCGTATTCATCGCGTCACCACGGAGCGTTTGACCAGCTCGTATTACCTTCAGCACGAGGCGTATTCGGCCGCTGCCGAACGACTCGACGAGCTCGGGTCGGTGATCGTCTATCACCCGGCCGCTCACACGCCCGCCGAGCAAGCCCTTCTCCGTGAGCTCCAGCGCCGCGGCGAGACCATCGAGGGGAACACCCACGGCTCACCCACCCAGGTCATCCACACCTCCGACGCCGACGACGAGATCCGCGCTGTCGTCCGGCTGGTCCGCAAACACCTCGCCAGCGGGGTTCCCGGCCACCGCATCGGCATCTTCTACGGCACCGACGAGCCCTACCTGCCGCTGCTCCACGAGCACCTCACCGCCGGCCATATCGCGTTCACCGGACCCGAATGCCACACCCTCGTCGACCGTCCCACAGGTCGCGCACTACTCGGATTGCTGGCACTCGACCACGACGCCATGCCCCGACGGGAACTGTTCACCCTCCTCGCCGAAGGCGCACTCCGACGCCCCGAACTCGACGACACGCCGATCACGCAGCCCCAACTCGAACGCCTCACGCGCAGCGACGAACCCATCGTCGGCGGCGCCGACTGGGAGCGCCTCACCCGCGTCGGTGCCCACGAGAAGCACCACGCCAGGGCCGTAGCCGCCCACTCGTACGTCCGTCGGCTGCAGGCCGACCTGCGCGCTCTCGTCGACGCGCCGGACTGGGCCACCGTCGCCGAACATCTGAACACTTTGCTCGACACCTACTTTCGCACGCCGAAACGCGAGACCGCGGCCGCCGACCTCGCCACGATCCGTGCCGACTGCGCGGGAATCGCTCTGATGGACGGCATCGCACCGCAGCCCACCGCGGCTCGGGTGCTCGACGCGGTCTCGATCCGGCTGAACGCGCACCGAGGCAGGCACGGGACGTCGGGTGCAGGCGTCACGGTCGCGCCGATCGCATCGGGAGTCGGCCGCCACCTCGACGTCTGCGTCGTCATCGGTGCCGCCGAAGGCATCGTGCCCACACCCCGCCGCGACGACCCGCTTCTCCCGCCGGAACTGATCGGCATCACCGCCCGCGATCACATGGAACGCCAACGCCTCGCCTTCGCCGGTGCCGTGAGTGCCGGCCGCGCCGAACGGGTCGTCACGTTCCCGCGCGGCAACCTGCGCGGCGGTGCCGAGAAGGTGCCGTCCCGCTGGCTGCTGCCGGCGCTGGCCGACCTCGCCGGCCGCGACGTTGACGTTGTCAACTGGCAACGCGCGACGGAGAATTCGCCGCAGATCGTCGCAGTCGACTCCTTCGACGTTGCCGCCCAGCGCGCCGACGAGCGCATCGGGGCCTCCGCGGCCTCTGCCACCGAATGGCGTCTCCGAGAACTCGCCGCCGTCCCCGCCGACAGTCGTCGCGGCGCGCTCGACGATCCGATCATCAACCGCGGCATGCACATGCGCAGCGACCGCCTCAACGGCCGCTTCACCCGGTTCAACGGCAACCTGTCGTCGGTCAGCGAACTCATCACCACCTTCGATCAGCCGGTGTCGCCGACCGGCCTCGAACTGTGGGTGCAGAGCCCCTACCAGTATTTCCTCGAACACATCCTGCGGCTGCGTGCCCTCGACGACCCCGATGAGATCGCCCAGATCGATGCATTGACGCGAGGGACTCTGATCCACACCATCCTCGAGCGGTACGTCCGCGCGACGATGGACGGCGCAGAGCTCGACCTCGCCCGCCTACGGATTGTTGCCGCAGAAGTTCTCGACGAGGCGCAGGCCAACAGTCCGGGCTGGCTCGAACAGTTGTGGGCCAAGGACCGCGGCACCATCATGCGCGACCTGGACGAATGGTTCACCCACGACCACGCCGACGCCGCCGACGGTTGGCGGCCGACGCACGCGGAGGCGGACTTCGGTCTCGACGCGCACGGCAGTCACGAGGTGTCACTGGCGCTGGGCGAGCACAAGATTCGGTTCCGCGGGCAGATCGACCGCATCGATCGCCACCACGGTGGACGCATCCGCGTCACCGACTACAAGACCGGCAAGGCCGACAAGTACAAGGACCTCGCCGAGAGCACACCCACCAACTCGGGTCTGCAATTCCAGCTCCCGGTTTACGGCCTGTTCGCCCGCACCTTCGGCGCCGACGTTGAAGCCCGATACTGGTTCATCACCAGCAAAGGCAAGTTCGCCTCGGTCGGCTACCCCGTCACCGACGACGTCGTCGCCACCCTCATCGACGACATGACGCTCGTGCACAAGTCGATCCGGGCCGGCTACTTCCCGCCCAAGATCGAAGACACCCACTGGGACCTGCCGGTCATCGACCTCCTCGGACGTGCCGGGCTGCGACGCGCCTGGGCCGCACTGGAACACGTCGACGAACTGTCCGACTACGTGCAGAAGTACGGAGGCTGAGATGACCGCAGCACAACTCGCCGACCAGGCCGCGCGCGATCGCATCACCATCGATACCGGCGCCACCCTGTTCGTCGAAGCCGGCGCCGGCAGCGGCAAGACCCATTCGCTGGTCGGCCGCATCTGTCACCTCGTGTTGCACGACGGCATCGAACTCGACGCCGTCGCCGCCATCACCTTCACCGAGAAAGCCGCGGCCGAACTCCGTGAACGCGTGCGTGTCGAGCTCGCCACACACGACACCGACCGTGCGCGAGCCGCTCTCGAACAGATCGACACCGCGGCCATCGGCACGCTGCACGCGTTCGCGGCTCGCATTATCGGCGAGCATCCCCTCGAAGCCGGTGTGCCACCACGTATCGCGGTCGTCGATGCCATGGGCTCCCAGCTGTCCTTCGAACGCCGCTGGCGTCGCATGCGCACCCGACTGTTCACCGACGACGCCCCACCCATGCTGGTCGACGCGATGGGCATCGTGATGGCCGCCGGCGCATCGCTCGACCAGATGCGCACACTCGCCGACGCGCTGGACCGCAACTGGGATCGCCTCACCCTCGACGACAACCCAGAGGGCATCGCACCCGCCGACATCGACCGCATCCTGTGGGAGACCGACGCCATCATCGACAAGCTCGACGATTGTCTCGATCCGGAGGACAAACTCGCGGTCAAACTCGAGGAACTCCGCGAATGGCGGATCCTGGTTGCCGCCGAGCGTGATTCCTTCGGATGGGTCCCGATGGTGGACCTGTGCCCGAAGCTCGGCAACGTGGGTCGGGGGTCCGCGTGGCGCGGTGGTGTGGCGCAGTGCAAAGAGATCAAAGCCGCCGCCAAGGCGCTGCGCGAGGAGATCTGCTCCGACGTGGTCGGCACCTACGTCGACGGCGCGGTGCGCGTGGTGGTCCGCCACCTGTCGGAGATCGTCCTCGACGAGGCGCGCGACCGGCAGCGCAGCGGACAGCTCGAATTCCACGACCTGCTCGTCCTGGCCCGCGACGTACTCGGGAAGCCGGAGGTCGCCGCGGCCGCCCATCAGCGCTACCAGCGCGTCCTCCTCGACGAGTTCCAGGACACCGATCCGCTGCAACTCACGCTGGCACAACGCATCGTCGCCGGCCGAGACGAAGCGGGTCGGCTCTTCACCGTCGGCGACCCGAAACAATCCATCTACCGTTTCCGCCGCGCCGACATCGCGGCATACATGTCCGCGCGGGATCGCACTCCGCCGGCCGACGTCGTACAGCTGACCACCAACTTCCGGTCCACGCGACCCGTCCTCGACTGGGTCAACGCCGTTTTCGGCCGGCTCATCGTCGCCGAGCATCACGTGCAGCCCGAGTACACGCCGCTCGACCCGGCCCCGGGCCGACCCCGCTGGGACCTCTCCTGGGGGCCGAAGCCGTTCGTCTTCCCCGACACCGAGGAACCCGTCGACGACGAGGACGCGCTTTCGCCCGCCGAAGCCCTCCGCGCACGCGAGTCGCGCAACGTCGCGAGGATCATCGCCACCGCTGTCGAGAACGGCTGGTGCAAGGAGACATTCGACGGCGATGCGTACCAGCATGTCCCATTGCGCTGGAAGGACATCTGCATCCTCATCCCGTCGCGGGCGGTACTGCCGTTCCTGGAGAAGAGCCTTGACGCCGCGGGCATCGAGTTCCGTTCGGAGGCATCGAGTCTGGTGTACTCGACGCAAGAGGTGCACGACCTCCTCGTCACCTGTCGCGCACTTGCGAACACCGCCGACGAGGCCGCCCTCGTCGCCGCCCTGCGTACCCCGCTGTTCGGCTGCGGCGACGACGACCTGCTCCGCTGGAAGGCCGCCGACGGCCGATGGAGCATCTACGCCGATGCGCCCACCGAGGAACTGGTCGGATCGCCGGTGGCGGCCGCATGTGCATACCTGAAGGCTCTGTCTTCGGAACTGGGGGACCTGAACCCGGGCGCACTGCTGAGCCGCCTGGCCATCGATCGTCGGGTGTTCGAGGTGTCCATGGACTCGCCCCGTCACCGCGACGTCTGGCGGCGGCTCCGCTTCGTCATCGACCAGGCCCGCGCCTGGTACGCCGAAGATCGTGGGTCGCTGCGCGACTACATCGACTGGGCCGCCACCCAGGCCGACGAGAACGCGCGTGTCGCCGAGACCGTACTCCCCGAGATCGGCGTCGACGCCGTGCGCATCATGACCATCCACGCCGCCAAGGGATTGCAGTTCCCGATGGTCGTCGTCGCCGGCATGAGCGGCGGATTCCGCACGCAGCCCGAGCCGCTGCTGTGGGACGAGGACGAGAAGCTGCAGGCATGTGCGTCGAAGAACGTGACCTCGAAAGGTTATGCGGCAGCAGCAAAGACCGAGAAAGCGCACGCCGAGGCGGAGAAGAAGCGCCTGTTGTACGTCGCCTGCACGCGCGCCGAGAGTCACCTCGCGGTCTCCGGATACGTCGGGAAGAACGCATCCTGGGGTGCCGCGCTCGCGCCCGCCCTGGAGGGTCTGCCCAACGACGTTCCGGAGCTCGTCGAACCGGTCAGGCGCGACGACGAAGCCATCGCCCAGCACGAACGACAGGCCTGGATCGACTGGTCGGCAGAGACCGCCGCGATCGAGGCCGCCTCAACGATCCGCGTCTCCTACTCGGCGACGCGGATCGTCCACGGCATAGATGACGCCGAAACAGTTGTGCTGCAGGGGTACCGGGATTCCGGACGGCTGACAGCGCCGGTAGCCGAACAGATTCCGGTCGGCACCGCGAGCCCCGACAGCGGCGCGACGCTGGGTACCGCCCTGCACGCGCTCCTCGAACAGGTCGCCCTGGGTACCGCTGTCGACGACGGAGTCGACGAGACCGCTCGGCGCGCGGCCGCACTCGCCGGCGTCGTCGACGTGGATCATTTCGTGGCGCTGGCTCGGTCGGCGTTGCAGTCGGCACCCGTTCAGCGGGCTGCCGTCCGCGAGCACTGGAAGGAAATGCAACTCGCGGGTCCCGGACCCGACGGTGTCACCGTGGTCGAGGGCATCGCGGACCTTGTGTATCGCGACGACGACGGTTCGTTGGTCATCGTCGACTACAAGACCGACGTCGGAGTGTCCACCGAAACCCTTGAGGCGTACTGGGCGCAACTCGCGATCTACGCCGATCTGCTG
The DNA here is from genome assembly GCF_029866425.1 of Gordonia sp. SMJS1. Lineage (NCBI taxonomy): Bacteria > Bacillati > Actinomycetota > Actinomycetes > Mycobacteriales > Gordoniaceae > Gordonia > Gordonia sp. SMJS1. The sequence continues at coordinate 1,032,747 of NZ_CP123381.1, forward strand.
CGAAATGCGACTAGGGAGAACGTTTCTCGGCTGGAGCTGGTGTTCTGCCGGACCGGGCATGCGGTGGTCGTCGAGCGTGCTCTGCGCGCGGCGGAACGATAAGACCCTACATCTCGTCAGTCCACGGCTGCCGGGTCTCCCACGTATGGGGCTCCGCAGACCTCACCGTCGTCGGGTCGACCAGGTAGATACGCCCGTCCTGCCCGACGAGCTCGTGGTGGATCACGTCGCCCCAGGCTGCAGAGTGGGGTCCCGGCCCTCGCGGCGCATACCGCCCGATGACGACCCGACCGGGCTCGCCCGTGCGTGAGTACGGTCGGTAGACCCCGTCGGGGATCGGCGCGATGCGGGCCCGAACCGCCACATCGTCGTCGAATTCGGCAGGCAACGGCTGGTAACCATCGTCGTCATCGGTCCACTCGTACTCGCATGCACCGCAGCGATATTCGAACGTTACCGGGTCGGATCTATCGCACCCGGCCAGGAGGGTTCCCGGTCCCGGTGGTCCCGCAGGGAATCCCCGGATCACCTCGTAGGTGCGCATCGCCGAACAGCGTGGGCACAACGGTCGGAAACCGAACATGAAGTCGTCGGAACTCGGTGCGAGCGGACGGTGGAGCTGGTCGTGGCAGATGAGGCAGACGACGATCGAGCTGGAGCCGAAGAACCTCAACTCCTGGATGTCGTCGAGTAGGTGATGTTCGAGGAGTGGTGCCTCGTCAGCCCACCTCCCGCAGCACGCACACGTGGCGTACGGTTCGAGAAGCTCGACGTGAGCAACGCATCCCCGCTCGTCCAACTCACGCCATGGCGTCGGAGACTTCTCCTCGGCCGAGATCGCCGCGATTAATCGTTCGCCCGTCGCCGTGTCGAGCGAGGCCGGGGCGCTCGGTAGGGGAGTGCCGAGCCGGCGTTCGACAGCAGTCAGCGAGAGTTCGAACGGTCCCAGATACTGGTCGTACGAGTCCGGACCCGTGGAATCGCAGAGGGTTTCCTCAACCACGACGACGGCCGGCGCCGGGCTGTCCGTCGTCACGATGACAAATAGATCTCCCGCGGCCCAGCGCGCGGGAAACGTGAACCCGAGATCGTCGAGGTCCAGATCGTCGTCGGGGTTGTAGTAGAAATCGACGGCCTGCCGCCACGGCGCCACGCCGACGAGGTGGATGCGGCGCCGTCCGGTCTCCGGGTCGTCTGGCATCTACTGTGCCCCCGCTTGGTTCACGTGATCTTCAGTTTCCACGCACCCAGCAATTCCGAAGTGAGTTCGCGCGACAGCTTGATCGAGTCGGCGTCCTCATTGTCTACCGCCGAATCGAACTCCCGAAGACGCTGCGTCCCCAACGCTCGTCGGAGTGTGGTCGTCGTCCGTGATCGCAATCCGCGTTGCGCCCGAACAAGCTGGTAGCGACCGGAGTCCCGGTGGGGAATCGGACCGGCCGCCGCAGCATAGGTGACGACCGGAGCCGACACCTCTCCGGAAGAAGAGAGGAACAGCGCTGTGTTCATCGAGAATCCGGCATCGTCATCCTGTAGCTGCATCGCCCAAGTCTGGAACTTCGGGATCTGTTCGACGCTTTCCTCTATTTCTCGGCGTTCTTCGTCGGTCAGATCGTCGTCGACGGTGTGCACTAGAATGCCGTTAGGTCGGATGCCCTTGACAAGCGCGGTTTCCGCAAACGTCCCCGTCACACCGGGCACTGCAGCCCGGGCGTTTTCGTCCCACACGCGCCGCAGCTCGTCAAGGCGTGCCGCGCTGATAGGGTCCGCGTCTCGCAGCGTGTCTTCGACAAATGTGCGTGCTTCTCTGACGACGGTCTTTTGATCTGTCAGGATCATTGCCTCTGACGATCGTTGGGAGTTCGCCGAAGCATTGGCAGAGCCTACGATGGCCCACTCCGCAGTGACGAAGACCTTCGCATGCAGCTCAGCCAGAGAACGGACGTCCACCCCTCTCGACTGCAGAGTGTGGATGGCTGCAGGAGACGTTGCGTGGGACGCGACCGCCTCTCTGCTCGCATTGATGACGAGCTTGTCGCCGGCAGCCAAATGTCTCAGGAGATGCGGTCCATCGATGCCCAGGAAGGCAACCGCGCCCCTGCGTGGCCCACGCCGGCGCAGTGTGGTCGAGATCTTCGGCCAGGGCTTGTCGCCAAGGAACTGAACCGTCACGCATCCGACTGTGCCACAAGGTGCACGTCGGGGGTGCAGGGTTTCGCAGAGCGCTACACCTCGGGGGCGATTCGCGCAGCGAAATCGCCCCCGTCGGCATATCGAAGCCGGCCTTCAGCCGCCCGCGCACTTGTTCTGTGTCAGAACGGTGGCGGGTTGTTTCGGTCCCACTCGACTTGTTGTCGACGATGGGTGTCGGTGCGGTGGGCGCGTTCGTCGGTGAGTCGTTGCCGCGCTGGATGATCGGGTGGCTGGGTCTTCAACGACGCGAACAGGTCTCGCCCGGTGTACGGGTTGCCCAGGTAGGTGTGGCCGGTGGGGGCTTCGAACCACACGGCGAGGTACTCGTCCTGGGAGTCGCGCCACCTGCCAAAGGTTTTGATGCGGTGGTGGAACCGGCACAACGGTTTCAGGTTGCGCTCGCTGGTTTTCCCGCCGTGGTCGGGGTTGGTGTGATCGAACGGGTGGGTGTGGTCGAGGTCGACGGTCCACACCGGTTGGTTGCAACCGGGAAAGGTACAGCACAATTCGCCGGCGCGGACGAGTGCCTGCAGTTTCTTGCTCGGCACGTAGGTGCGGGCGGCTGCCGCGGCCCGGGCGTCGGCGTCGGCCGGGTCGGTGCGTACCCCGGTGGTGATGAAGGTGTGAACCGCGTCGGCGAAGAGTCGGCGCATGGTGGGGGCGTCGATCAGCCCGTGGCCGTCGAGCAAGCCGGGTTCGTTGTCGAGCCCGACCAGCGTCGTCAGGTTGCCCACGATGTGGTAGGTCGGTCGGGGTGCGCGGCAACTGGTGCAGGTGCACGTGCAGTCGCCGGTCGGCTCCGGGACCGGCGCGTTGTCGTCGGGTTCGGTTGCGGCGGTGTCGGTCACGTCCGGTACAGCAACGGGGGTGAGCTCGGGGTCGGGTGTTGCCGCTTGGGCGGGTTCGGGGGTGTCGAGGTTCTGCTCGGCTGGTGGGGGTGTGCAGTCGGCGCACCGGCAGTCCAGGGTTTGTCTGCCGTGGGCGAGGGCGATGAGGGCGTCGGCGCGGCGCTGGGGCATGGTGCGCGGGTCGCCGGTGTGCACGCCGGTGGCCATGGCGGTCAGTTGGGCGTTGAGGGCGGCGGCGTCGGTGTGGGGGAAGTGTCCGGTGATGCGCGACTGGCCGGGTTGGTGTCGGTCGGGCCGGATGTTGATTCCGCGATCCCGTTCGGCCTGGTTGTTGCGGCGCTTGACTGCATCAGGTGCATGCCTGTGCACGATCTGGTCGACCAGTGCGGTGAACCGGGTGGTGGACATGGGGTCGCGCGCCAGGATTGCCTCGGCCAACGCGGCGTCCACCGTAGGCATGGTGGCGTTGTCGACGAAGTCGGTGCGTTTGAGTGCGATCAGGAATCGGTCGCGGTCGATTCGTCCGCAGGCCAGGGTGGTGCCGGTCAGCGGAAGTCGGTACCGCATGGCGTCGCCGGTGCGGATGAGGTCGCGGGCTTCGGCGGGGGTGAGGTTCAGGGCGGCGCCGAGTTCGGCGGTGGCTTGTTCGAATCCATTGGGCCCGAACTGTTCATACGGGTCCGCACCGGTAACTGCTTGTGCTGTCCTCTCGAGCAGTTCGTCGATGGAACCTGCCTCGCCGGAGTGAATCGCACTGCGGTGCAGTAGGTATTATTCTTCGCTTTGTTCGTGGAGCAGGCTGGCGGTGATCAGTGTGCGGCAGGTGTTGGCGGCGTTCATCGATGCCGAATAGACGGCGGTGCTGATCAGGGCTTCGGGCGAGAGGCCGGCGAGTGATCCGAACACGTCGACACCCTCGTCGGGGAGATCCCCGCCGGGGTCGATGGTGCCGAACTCGAATGCCATGACACCACCATACGAAAGGGGTCTGACAAAACCTGTCGGCACGATTTCGGCGGATCATCAGGCACGAGAACTACTTTCGGTAGTAGACGCTGGGTCAGCGATGGTGGATTGCGCGTCGCGCGACCTCGATGGCCGTCGGGCTCAGCGTCACCCCTCGGAGTCCCCGTTCCGGGGACGAGACGGCTTCGAGGAACTCGTGGATTCCGTTGTCGAGGTCGTAGAGGTCGTTACTTCGTGGAGTCGGGCGCGTCCGTGCCCTGCCAGCGATACGCGGTGAGCAGCGCGCCGATCGTCTCGAGGGGCATCTCGTCGCCGGGTTCGGAGGCGGCGGCGAAGAAGAGCATCAGCAGGCTCGCGTCCTCGGTGAACCCATCCATCTTCTGGTTCAGCAGCCGGTCGGCGAGATGGTCGGCCAGTGCCTGCGGATCGTCGGCGAGTTTCGTTCCGACTCGGGTCGGCAGTAGGCGGCCTTTGTGCTTGCGTAACAGCCCCATCCGAAGCAGGGACTCACGGAAGTACAGCACCGGTGTGCTCTGGACTTCTCGGTTCTTGGCGCCGATGAAGTACTTCATCGTCGGCAACACCTTCGACGCCGCGACCACGTCGGCTGGTTTCAGGTAGCCAGCGGAGGTGAGTGTGAAGCCTTCATCGCGCGCGCGGCGCAGGAACCACAGGTAGGGGAGCAGGTCGGCTTCGAGCTGGTCGCCCGTCGCAATCGTCGATGAGGCTGCCAACCGCGTTGCGCTCGCCGTAACGGCTCCGGAATCGTCGAGAGGTTGAACCCGGTACAGCAGGTCGCCGAGCCGTGCATCGATTCCGGCATCGACGAGCGAGAGGATGGGGTCACTGAGTGCGGCGTTCACCTCGCCGATGTCGAAATGCGCGGGGTCGTCGACGACCTCGGCGAGTGACTCCGCGTCGGTGATGCCGCCACAATCCTCCGGAGGCGCAGCACGCCGACCGTCGACGCACCGGGCCCACGGTGTGTCCTCCGACGCCTCGTGAACGCTTTCGACCTGGGCTGTCAGTTCCCAGCTGTCGCCGTAGTCGTAGACGTAGCGCAGGACGTCACCTGGTTCGTGGAGCGTCTCGTCGAGGCGAACCTCGGCGACGGGTGTGCCCACCTCCTCGCCTTCCCGAGCGTCGAACGGGCACAGGAACAGTTCACTCCTGCGGTCGAATGGGCTGCCGCCCAGGGCAAATCGATAGAGGTGGTAGTCCAGCCACCCGAACGCCGCTTGAATGATCCGGTGCAGGTCCTCCAGGGAGATATCCGAGCGGACGTCGAGGCGGCGCCAGATGGGGGGTCGCGCGTCGTCGAGATCCACGCGGATGCGGAACACCACGGTCTCGGCGAGCGGTTCCTTGCGCTGACGAATCGACGGTGGCCGCTCGAACCTGTCCGCGGCGGCAGCGCTGAGCTGGTTCAACAGCGTGGGGAGTTCGTTCGGTTGCAGGCCGGCAAGCATCGCCTCGAACTGGCGACGCAGTCCCTCGGCATCGGACGATTCGTGGCCAGGATCGTGCATGCTGCCCAGCGTAGGCCAGGCCCCGTTTCCCGCGGTGTCCGTTTCCCTCCCGCTTACCAGGTCCGGCAAGCGGGAGGGAAACAGTCGGGCGGGAGGGGAGCCGCCCCGCGGGGAAGTGTTTACGCGTACGCCGGCCGGAACGTCAGCCGGGCGTTCTGGGCTTTGGCGGCGTCGCGGAAGTTCTTCATCGCGCGTTCCATGTGGAAGCCGTTGGTGACGATGAGCGCGCCGGTTCCGCCCATCCGTTTCAGCATCGCCACCGTGTTCTGGGCGTTCTGCACCGTCGAGGTCGACGCGACCTCGTTCACCATCTGCCACGGCGGGATTCCGCGCCGGATCAGTCCGAGGTTCATGAACTGGGCCTCGGTGACGGGCAGCCAGTGGGTGTCGCCACCGGAGACGATCATGCGGTTGAACGGGTGCTTCTTGCCGAGGTTCGCCGCGACGTCGAGACGACGCTTGAGGACATCCGGAGTTTGCCCGAGAACGCCGAACTTGGCGCCGAGTACGACGATGTACCGGGTCCCCGGACTCTGCCAGAGGAAGTTGCTGTTGGGGGTCCCGAGTTCGGAGCTACCGAGGTCGACGCTGCCGAAATCGGTACTGATCGCGGCGTTCTCGACCTACGCCACCGGTTCGGAGGGTGCGACGGCGACCGCCACCGAGGCGGCAGTTGCGATTGCGGCCGCGGCTGCCGCGGTCGTGAGGGTTCTACGACGCATGGTGACCGAGTGTAGGGATCAGTACGGTCGTACAGGTATCGGGTTGATAACACCTGCATCACTAGTCACATACGTAACATGACCCTTCGTGGCTCGTCGCTTGCGCTCCTCGCACCTCAGGGAGCGGAGGGAGGACGCAGCTCGCACCGGATCAGAAGGTGTCAGGTGAGCGCGATGTACTTCACCGAGAGATACTCGTCGATTCCTTCGCTGCCGCCCTCGCGGCCGATGCCGGACTGCTTGATGCCGCCGAATGGTGCTGCTGCATCGGAGATCACGCCGCGGTTCACCCCGACCATGCCCGAGTCCAGGCGGCTCGCGACGCGCATGCAGCGCTCCAGGTCGCGACTGTAGAAGTACGCCGCCAGGCCGTATTCGGTCGAATTCGCGGCCTCGATCCCCGCGGATTCGTCGTCGAAGGTGCTGATCACCGCGACGGGCCCGAAGATCTCCTCACGTGTCACCGGTGCGTACGGGTCGACGTTGTCGAGAACCGTTGCGGGATAGAAGAAACCCCGACCTTCCGGACGTTCGCCGCCCAGTCGCACACGGGCACCGTCGGCCACGGCCTGCTCGACCGCCTCGGCGACCTTGTCCCGCTGATCCGCGTTCACAAGCGGCCCGAGACTCACCCCGTCGGAGTAACCCGGCCCCATACGGACCTCCGACATCTTCGCCACGAGTTTCTCGGTGAATTCCTCGGCGACGCCCGCCTGCACCAGGAAACGGTTGGCGGCGGTGCAGGCCTCGCCCCCGTTGCGCATCTTGGCGGCGAACGCGCCCTCGACCGCGGCGTCGACGTCGGCGTCGTCGAAGACCAGGAACGGGGCGTTGCCGCCGAGTTCCATCGACGTGCGCAGGACGCGATCGGCGGCCTGGCCGAGCAAGCTGCGACCCACCGGCGTCGACCCGGTGAAGCTGATCTTGCGGATGCGATCGTCGGTGATCAGCGTCGACGACACGTCGCCGCTCGACGTGGTGGGCAGCACCGACAGCACACCGGGCGGGAGGCCGGCCTCGGCGAACGCCTCGGCGAGCGCCAGCATCGTCAGCGGCGTCTCGCGGGCCGGCTTCACGAGCATCACGTTGCCCGCGGCGAGCGCGGGTCCGATCTTGCGCGTCCCCATCGCGAGCGGGAAGTTCCACGGGGTGATGGCGAGACACGGCCCGACGGGTTGGTGGGCCACCAGGATGCGCCCGTTGCCGGCCGGCGCCGGACTGAACCGGCCCCCGATCCGGACGGCTTCCTCGGCGAACCACCGCAAGAACTCGAGTCCGTAGGTCGTCTCGGCTCGGCTGTCGGGGAGGGCGCGGCCGAGTTCGAGCGTCATCAGCATCGCGATGTCGTCGGCGCGGTCGGTCAGCAACTGGAAGGTCCGACGGAGTATCTCGCCACGCTCGCGTGGCGCGGTGGCCGCCCAGTCCGCGGACGCGGCGACGGCGGAATCGAGAGCGCGGCGGGCATCGGCGACCCCCGCGTCGGCGACCGAGACGAGCGACTCCTCGGTCGCGGCGTCGTAGACCTCGAAGGTCCCGCCGTCGGCCGCGGGTGTGGACCGGCCGTCGATCCAGAGCCCGGTCGGCACACCGTCGAGTACGGCCTGCGGGTCGAGAATCTCCTTGTCGCTCATGCGCATTCACATCCTCGTGACTCGGCTGCGGGACTCCGCGCGGAGCGGCGATCCCCTCGGCGAACCACGCTACTCGCGTGGGCGGGCGGCCGGTCGGTGGTTGCCGACGGGCTTCACCGGACGCAGGATGGCGACATGACGGCACGCAGGTTCGACGATCGACGTCCACGGCGGCTCATCCGGTCCGGGCTCGTGCTGCTCGCGGCGGGAGCGGTCCTCGCCGGCTGTGCACAGTCGACGCAGAACGACGCCCAGTCGACGGAAACACCTGCACAGTCGACGGAAACACCTGCACAGTCGACGCGAACGCCTGCACAGTCGACGGCGTTCGTGAACCTCGGCGACAGCTTCAGCGCCGGGACCGGCGTGCGGCCACTGCAGGAGGACTCGCCGATCTACTGCCTGCGGTCGTCGAGGAACTACGCGCACGTCGTCGCGGCGGACGAGGACTTCGACCTCACCGACGTCAGCTGCGCGGGCGCCGACACCGACGACTTCCGCGAGTCGCAGCACCAGGGCGTGCCGCCCCAGCTCGACGCCCTCGACGGCGACACCGACGTGGTCACGATGATGATCGGCGGCAACGACGAGGAGACGTACGGTCGCGCGATCCGGCTCTGCGGCGAACTGGCCGACGCCGACCGCACCGGCTCGCCGTGCACGGACCGTTACGGACGGGCGCTGATCGAGCCGGTCGCCACCGACATCTATCCCGCCGTGCGCCAAGCCCTGCGCGACGTCCGGGACCGCGCGCCGAACGCGCGCGTCCTGCTCGTCGGCTATCCCTGGCTGGTCCCGCCGACCGCCGGCTGCTATCCCGAGATGCGACTCGCCGCCGGGGACGTATCGATGATCCGCGAGCTCCAGACCGCGCTCAACACGTACGGGCGGCGCGCGGCCGAGGACGAGGGCGTCGAGTTCGTCGACATGTCACAGGTGTCCGAGGGTCACGACGCGTGTGCCGGCGCGCAGCGCTGGATCGAGCCGATGACCACCTCGGGACCCGGCGCGGTGCATCCCAACGAGGCGGGTCAGGCGGCGATCGCCGAGCAGGTGCGCACCGCGCTCGCGAGCTGACCGGGTCCGGTTCCAGCCGGGTCGCACCCCCTCCCACCAGCGAGGATTTGGGTCCCCCGGTGCCGTTTGGAACACTGTAGGCCGTGACCCCTTCCGCTGCTGCCACGCCCGCTCCCGGCACGGCCGCCTCCGCCGCGCTGTTCACCCGCGCGACGCAGGCCATCCCGGGCGGCGTCAACTCCCCGGTGCGCGCGTTCTCCGCGGTCGGCGGGACCCCTCGCTTCATCGCCTCGGCGTCCGGATGCCGGCTGACCGACGCCGACGGCAACGACTACGTCGACCTCGTGAGCTCCTGGGGTCCGATGATCCTGGGGCACGCGCACCCGGCCGTCGTCGAGGCGGTGCGTGAGGCGGCCACCGGCGGCCTGTCGTTCGGCGCCCCGACCGAGGCCGAGATCGAACTCGCCGAGGAGATCATCGGCCGCGTCGACCCCGTCGAGCGTGTCCGGCTGGTGAACTCCGGCACCGAGGCGACGATGTCGGCGATCCGCCTGGCCCGCGGGTACACGGGCCGGTCCAAGATCATCAAGTTCGCCGGCTGCTACCACGGTCACGTCGACGCACTGCTGGCCGCGGCCGGCTCCGGCGTCGCCACGCTCGGCCTGCCGACGAGCCCCGGCGTCACCGGTGCGTCGGCACACGACACCCTCGTGCTGCCCTACAACGACCTCACCGCCGTCGCCGACGCCTTCGCCGAGTTCGGCGACGACATCGCCGCCGTCATCACCGAGGCGGCGGCCGGGAACATGGGCGCGGTCGCGCCGGTCGAGGGATTCAACGCCGGACTCCGCGACCTGACGCGCCGCCACGGCGCGCTGCTGATCATGGACGAGGTCATGACCGGGTTCCGGGTGAGCCCGAGTGGCTGGTACGGACTCGAGGGCGTGGCCGGTGACCTCTACACCTTCGGCAAGGTCATGAGCGGAGGTCTGCCCGCGGCGGCGTTCGGCGGCCGTGCGGACGTCATGGAACGTCTCGCGCCGACCGGGCCGGTGTACCAGGCGGGCACGCTGTCGGGGAATCCCGTCGCCGTCGCCGCCGGCCTCGCCACCCTGCGCAACGCCGACGTCGAGGTCTACCGCACGCTCGACGCGAACGCCGACCGGCTCGCGACCGTGCTGCACGAGGCCCTCTCCGCGGCCGGGGTGGCCCACCGCGTGCAGAAGGCGGGCAGCCTGCTGAGTGTGTTCTTCACTACCGACCCGGAGATCCCGATCTTCGACTACGACGGCGTCGCCGCCACCGAGACCTGGCGGTTTGCGCCATTCTTCCACGCCCTGCTCGAGCGTGGCGTGTACGCGCCGCCGAGCGCCTACGAAGCCTGGTTTGTGTCCGCGGCGCTGGACGAGGATGCTTTCTCGCAGATCGCCGATGCGCTGCCCGCGGCAGCGCAGGCGGCCGCGACCGCAGCCACCCCGGGGGACAACGCCTGATGCACACGATCGTCCACATGATGCGCCACGGAGAGGTCGACAACCCCGACGGCATCCTGTACGGCCGTCTCCCCGGCTTCCGCCTCTCCGGCGACGGCCAGGCGCAGGCCCGTAAGGTCGCCGACACCCTCGCCGACCACGACGTCAAGGCCGTGTTCGCCTCGCCGCTGCAGCGCGCGCAGGAGACCGCCACCCCGATCGCCGCCGCGCACGGCATCCCGATCCTCACCAACGACGACCTCATCGAAGCCGACAACGTCTTCGAGGGTCTCAAGGTCTCCGTCGGCGACGGTGCGCTGAGCAAGCCCCGGCACTGGCCCAAACTCCGCGACCCGTTCACGCCGTCGTGGGGCGAGCCCTACATCCAGCTCGCGCACCGCATGCTGGCCGCGGCGAACAAGGCCCGCGACGCCGCCCGCGGTCACGAAGCCGTCTGCGTCAGCCACCAACTGCCCGTGTACACGTTGCGCCGGTTCCTCGAAGGTCAGCGCCTCTGGCACGACCCGCGTCGCCGCCAGTGCTCGCTGGCCTCGCTGACCAGCCTCATCTACGACGACGACGCCCTCGTCGACATCATCTACTCCGAGCCGGCCGGTCCTCGGACCCACTGGCCACCGGTGCGTGAAGAAAGCCTGACGTAGTGCGCAAGTTCCTCCTGCCGACGATGTTGTCGGCCCTGATCCTGCTGGTCGCCGGATGCAGCACCGGCGACGACGCGGTCGCGCAGGGGAACACCTTCCAGTTCGTGTCACCGGGCGGGCAGACCGTCATCACCTACGCGCCCGACGAGCGCAAGCCGATCGCCGAACTCGCCGGCGAGGACCTCGTCACCGAGCAGCCGCTGTCGCTGTCCGACGAGCGGTTCGCGGACAAGGTCGTCGTCGTCAACGTGTGGGGTTCATGGTGCGGACCCTGCCGCGGTGAGGCCGACGACCTCGAGCGCGTCTACGAACGCAATCGCGCCGACGGGGTGGAATTCCTCGGCATCAACCTGCGCGACGACCGGGAGTCCGCCAAGGACTTCGTGCTCGACCGCAAGGTCGGGTTCCCGTCGATCTACGACTTCCCGGGGATGTCACTGGCCGCTCTGACCACGCCCACCTCGGTGGTGCCGACGACGATCGTCCTCGATCGTGAGCACCGTCCGGCGGCGGTGTTCCTCAAGGCGGTCTCCGACAACGAGCTCGACGAGGTCGTCAAGCGCGTCGCGGCCGAGCCGGCGGGGTCGATGTGATGGACCCCACCACCCTGGTGCTCGCCTCCTCGATCGGCGACACCTTCGCCGACACCGTCTCCAGCGGACCGCTGCTGCTCGCCTTCGCCGCCTGCCTGCTCGCCGGGCTCGTGTCCTTCGCCTCCCCGTGCGTCGTGCCCCTCGTCCCGGGCTACCTGTCCTACCTCGCGGGTCTCGTCGGGGCCGAGGCGCCCGCGGTGAAGGTGGGGGAGAGCGCCAAGAGCGGCCGGTCGCGGGTCGCGCTGGCCGCCGGCCTGTTCGTCCTCGGCTTCACCGTCGTCTTCGTCGCCGCCACCGCCACCGTCCTCGGCGTGACCAGTACCTTCGTGTTGAATCGCGAACTGCTGCAACGCATCGGCGGGGTCGTGACCATCGCCATGGGACTGGTGTTCATCGGTCTCATCCCGGCGTTGCAGCGGGAGGTCCGCTTCGAGCCGCGGCGGGTCTCCAACATCGTCGGGGCGCCGCTGCTCGGAGCGGTCTTCGCACTCGGCTGGACGCCGTGCCTCGGGCCGACCCTCGCGGCGGTGATCGCGACCGTCAGCGGGACCGAGGGGTCGACGGCGGCCAAGGGCGTGACCCTCATCGTCGCGTACTGCCTCGGCCTGGGCCTGCCCTTCGTGATCCTGGCGTTCTCCTCGGCCTGGGCCCTGCGCAGTCTCGGCTGGCTCCGCCGGAACGCCCGCACGATCCAGGTGATCGGGGGCGTCCTGCTGATCGGGGTCGGCGTCGCCCTCCTGACCGGCTGGTGGGACCAGTTCATCGTCTGGGTCCAGGTCCGCTTCGTCACCGACACCCAACTACCGATCTGAGTGCTGTCCTGATGACCGATGTGACCGACCGCCCGCAGGTGGACACCCCCGAGCCGGCCCCGAAGCCCCACTGGGCCCGCCGCCGGGTGCTGTGGCCGCTGCGCAACCTGTGGCGTTCGCTGACCTCGATGCGGACCGCGCTGATCCTGCTGTTCCTGCTCGCCCTCGCCGCGATCCCGGGTGCCCTGCTCCCGCAGCGCGAGCTCAACGAGCAGAAGACCCTGGAGTACATCGCCGCCCGCGGTCAGCTCGGCGTGTGGATGGACCGCCTGCAGCTCTTCGACGTCTTCTCCAGCGCCTGGTTCACCGCGATCTACGTCCTGCTCTTCATCTCCCTCGTCGGCTGCCTGACGCCGCGCATGGTCGAGCACTTCCACAGCCTGCGCGCGAAACCCGTTGCCGCACCGCGCAACCTGTCGCGCTTGCCGCGGCACGTGACCCACACCGTCGACGGGGATCCGGAGACGGTCGCCCGACGGATCGACGGCCGGTTGCGCGGGTGGCGTCGCGAGGTCGTGGTCCGCGAGCCGAGCAAGGCGTATCCGGACGGGTGCGTCGAGGTCTCGGCGGAGAAGGGCTACCTGCGCGAGTTCGGCAACCTGGTGTTCCACTTCGCGCTGCTGGCGCTGCTGGTGTCGATCGCGCTGGGCAAGATGTACGGCTACGAGGGCACCCGCAGCCTCGTCGCCGACGGCGAACAGGGACTGTGCAACACCTCGACCGCGGTCTACGACTCGTTCCGCGCCGGCAACCTGGTCGACGGCACCGACCTGTCGCCGTTCTGCTTCCGCGTCGACGACTTCTCGGCGACCTTCCTGCCCAGCGGTCAGCCCGACATGTACGACGCCACCATCCGGTACGCCGCGGGCAGTGACGGCAGCGTGGGCAACCTCGGCGATCCCGCCGGCTGGGACACCGCGTCGGTGCGCGTCAACGAACCGCTTCGCGTCGCGGGCGACCGGGTCTACGTCCTCGGCAACGGTTTCGCGCCGACGTTCACGGTGACCTTCCCCAACGGGGAGAAGCGCACGCAGACCACCCCGTTCGTGCCGGACGAGCTCCAGACGATGCTCTCCTCGGGCGCGGCCCGTTTCGACACCCCGGCGGGTCTGTACCCCGACGCCGACGACCGCCGGAAGAACCAGATCGCGCTGGAGGGCCTGTTCGCGCCCACCGCGTCGTTCCACGGCTCGCTGCTGACGTCGTCGTCGCCGACCCCCGACGACCCCTTCGTCGCGATCCGGATCTTCAAGGGCGACACCGGTCTGGACACCGGCAGACCGCAGAACGTCTACTCGCTCGATCAGGACCTCGTCGAACAGGGCCGCCTCCAACGTCAGGCGCAGGTCAACCTCGCGGTCGGCCAGAGCCACACCCTCGCCGACGGCACGACGGTGACCTTCGACGGCTACGAGCGGTGGGTGTCGGTCCAGGTCTCGCACGACCCCGCCCAGATCTGGGTGCTGGTGAGCTCGATCGTCATGCTCGGCGGTCTGCTGGTGTCGCTGCTGATCCGCCGCCGCCGCATCTGGGCCCGCCTGGTCCCGGTGCCGGCTGCGAGCGCTCATGCCGACGGCGATGGCCAGGACACCGATGGCCCGGACACCGATGGCCCGGACACTGGGCAACGACGTACTGTAGTAGAAATCGCCGGGCTGGCGCGTACCGATCAGGCCGGTTGGGGTGAGGGCTTCGACGAGCAGGCGGCCGAGCTGGTGGCCGACGACGCCGACGGACCTGCCTCGCGGCGGACGACCCGGCGGCTCTAGCGGCCGGCGAAAGGAAGCACATGAACACCGACGCTCCGGCGATGCCGATCGACGAGACCCTCGCGCGGTACTCGGACCTGCTCTACGGCACGGCCATGACGGTCTACGTCGTCGCGGTCATCTTGTTCCTGGGCGCCCTCGCCGCGGTCCGCGGCCGACGCCTCGAGCAGAAGCAGCTGGTCAACGCCGGGGCGAACGGAACCGACACGCGGGTGCCCGGGCGGGTCGACGAGTCGTCGCGCCGGACCCTGGGCGAGAAGCTCGGCAACATGGCGCTCCCGGTCGTCGTCGTCGGCCTCGCCGCGCACATCGGTTCGATCGTGCTCCGCGGCATCGCGACCGACCGTGCGCCCTGGGGCAACATGTACGAGTTCATCTCGATGACGTGTGCCGCGGGCGTGCTCGCCGCCCTGATCATCCTGCGCAAGCGCGAGCACCGCCCGCTGCTCTCGTTCGTGCTGTTGCCCGTCATCCTGCTGATGTTCATCGCCGGTCGCTGGCTCTACACCCAGGCCGCACCCGTCGTCCCGGCCCTGAAGTCCTACTGGCTCGCCGTGCACGTCTCGATCATCTCGGTGTCCTCGGGCATCCTGCTGGTGTCCGGTGTGGCTAGCATCCTCTACCTGATCAAGATGCGGTGGGCTCCGACCTCGTCCGACGACTCCGCCACAACCGCGACCCGTCCGGGTCTGGGCGGCGCAGTCCGTCGGGTCGTCGAACATCTGCCGTCCGTCGAGCAACTCGACCGCCTGGCCTACAAGTGCGTCGTGATCGGCTTCCCGCTGTTCGGCCTCGGGGTGATCTGCGGTGCCATCTGGGCCGAGGCGGCCTGGGGCCGATTCTGGGGCTGGGACCCCAAGGAGACGGTGTCCTTCATCGCCTGGGTGATCTACGCGGCCTATCTGCACGCACGCGCGACGGCGGGCTGGCGCAGCAATGCCGCGGCCTGGATCAACGTCGCCGGATTCGTGGCGATGCTGTTCAACCTGTTCATCATCAACCTGGTCGTCTCGGGGCTGCACTCCTACGCCGGTCTGTGAGTACCGCCCGGTCGTGAGGCCCGCCGGCGGAAACCGTCAGCCGGACGCCTCGCTCGGGGAGTTCTCCTCCGCCCGCTTGGCGATCGCCTGGGCTTTGACCAGTTTGAGCAGGTCGATGAGTGCGTCGATGGTGTCCGGGCACAGCGAACCCATGTCGATGCCGGACAGGTGGCTCCCGGTGACCTGGAGCATCTCGACGTAATTCTGTTGCTGCCGAACGCGTTCGAGGTCTTCGTCGGGGTTGGACAGGAAATAGGTGACGCTGACGTCGAAGGCGCGAGCGATGGCCTCGACGGTGCGGAACGACGGCGTGCGGGCCTTGCCGGTGCGTAGCTGGGAGATGTACGCGTCGGACAGCGAGTAGCCGAGACGGTTGGCCTTCTCGGCGATCTTCTTGCCGGTATATCGGATGCCGTTCTCGTCACGGCTGTGTTCGAAGAGGTATCCGATCTTCTCGGCGAAGCTCAGGTCGTCATCGGTCGACGCCCCTCGCGGAGATCGTCCCGGGTTCAACGGCGCCTTCTCTCGGTCCGGCCATCGGGGAGTCGATGGTGAAGTGGACAATACCCTACCCACGGGTATGTTCCGCAGAGACGTTCTGAACCTGGTCTCAGCTTTTCGGCCGCGCGTCACGCCTCAGATCTCATCACCGTCGGTGCCGTTGGTGCCGCGGGTGCGATTGTCCAGGTCGCGCAGGAAATCGGGGTCGTCGTCGGGGCCGAGCGGGCCGCGGGGACGGGATCGACGCGGGCCGGGCGAAGGGGTGTCGCCGGACTCGTCGGAGTGGGGCCCGAAGGCGCGCCACATGAGGAAACCGATGGCCAGCAGACCCAGAACGGCGAACAGATAGATCATGACAACCTCCCGACGACCAGCGTACGTGAGACGCCTGAGAGGTCAGGGCGAAAGCCGACCTGACCCGCACTTCTCCACTGATCGGATGAGGTCCGGCCGGGCGTCGGGTCGTCGGGAGAACTACAGGGCCGCCGGGTCAGTGGGCGCGGCGGTTGAGCAAGGCTACGACGTCCTCCTCGCGGAAGCGTCGGTGGCCGCCTGGGGTGCGGATCGAGCCGAGGATGCCGGAGCTCGCCCAGCGGGCGACCGTCTTGGGATTCACGTTGAACATCGCGGCGACCTGGCCGGGGGTCAACGTGTGCTGGCTGGCCAGTCCCGGGGTGATGTAGGTCGTGGGCGGTGCGGTCTCGATGCTGGTCATGATTCCCCCTGTGCGTGTTGGAGTGCTCGGTCGGTGCGCCGAGATGGCGAAGCGGCTCTGCACGGTGGTGGACGAGTTCCTTATGAATACACGCAAATCGCCCAGGTACTCGAACCGTCAGTGGGAGGTAAAGAGCATGCAAAGGCCCGCGACCTGCGGGAGCGCCGAGACCGCCCAGTACGCTGAGGGGGTGAGTGAAACGCCCGACCCCACCCCCGGCAAGAAGGCCACGCCCGACGCGGCCACCCGCGAGACCACGGCCGGCGACGCCACGCCGCAGGCGAGTGGACGCCCGATGACCCTGGCGTTCGCCCTGTTCGCATACACGTTCGCGCGTCTGCTGCTCGTCACCGCGGTCGTGGTGATCATCATGGTCGGCGGCAACCTGGTCGGCGTCGAGGTGCCGTTCCTCGTGGCGGCGGTGTTCGGGGTGCTGATCGCGCTCCCGCTCGGCATGGTCCTGTTCAAGACCCTGCGTCTGAAGGTCAACAGCGAGATCGCGGCACTGGAGGCCGGTCGCCGTTCCAAGCACGACGACCTGCAGGCCCGGCTCCGCGGCGAGAAGTGAGTTCGGCGACCCGTGGAACCCACGCGAGTCGTCGACCGTCGCGCTGATCGGGCCTGGACCCAGAACGCCGTCCGCCTCATCGAGGCCGACGGCCGGCGCAGTGCCGACACCCATCTCCTCCGCGTCGCGCTGCCCGCATGGTCCCGTTGGACCGTCGCCGACGGCGACACGAGCCGCGAGGTCGGCGTGGACCTCTATGTCAAGGACGAGTCGACCCATCCGACGGGGTCGCTGAAGCACCGGCTCGCGCGCTCGCTGTTCCTCTATGCGCTGTGCAACGGGTGGGTCGTCGAGGGCACGCCGGTGATCGAGGCGTCGTCGGGGTCGACGGCGGTGAGCGAGGCCTACTTCGCCGAGCTGATCGGCGTCCCGTTCATCGCGGTGATGGCACGGAGCACGTCCCCGGCGAAGACGGCACTCATCGAACGCCACGGCGGGCGGTGTCATTTCGTCGAGCACCCCGGTGAGGTCTATGCCGAGGCGTTGCGTCTCGAGTCCGAACTCGGTGGCCACTTCATCGACCAGTTCACGATGGCCGAACGGGCCACCGATTGGCGCGGCAACAACAACATCGCCGAGTCGATCTTCGCCCAGCTGGCCGAGGAGGAACACCCGATCCCCACCTGGATCGTCGTGGGGGCGGGTACCGGCGGTACATCGGCGACCCTCGGACGGTATGTGCGCTACCGGCGCCACGACACCTGGCTGGCCGTCGTCGACCCGGAGAACTCGGTGTTCCTGCCGGCCTACGCGTCGGCGGACGGCACGCTGACCGCCCAGACCGGCTCGCGCATCGAGGGCATCGGCCGGCCGCGGGTCGAGCCGTCGTTCATCTCGCAGGTCATCGACCGCATGATCGGGGTGCCCGATGCGGCGTCGATCGCGACCGCGCGGCGCGTGAGCGACCTCCTGGGTCGTCGGGTCGGTGGCTCCACCGGCACCAACATGTGGGGGGCCTTCTCGCTCGTCGCCGAGATGGTCGCCGCGCGCACGCCCGGCAGCATCGTCACCCTGTTGTGTGACTCGGGTGACCGGTACGCGACGACCTACTTCGACGACGACTGGCTCGCCGCCGGTTCGTTCGACCTCGGCCCCGCCGAGACGGTGCTCGACCAGTTCCTCGCCACCGGTCGCTGGACCGCCTGAGACCCGGGCCGGTCGCCGCGGGTGGGTTACGATCCGGGAGTGTCGATGGAACCCGGGCGGACGCCCGGCACCGGAAGTGCCCTGGTGGAAGCGGTCGATCTGGTGCGCGAGTACCAGATGGGCGAGGAACGGGTTCGCGCCCTCGACGGTCTGAACCTGTCCATCGACGGCGGTCAGTTCGTCTCGGTGGTCGGCCCGTCGGGAGCGGGCAAGAGCACCCTGCTGCACGTACTCGGAGCTCTCGACACCCCGACGTCGGGCCGGATCAGCATCGACGGTGTCGACCTCGGGGCACTCGACGACACCGCCGCCTCCGAGTTCCGGCGCAACCGCGTCGGGTTCATCTTCCAGTTCTTCAACCTCGTGCCGACGATGTCGGCGTGGGAGAACGTCGCGCTGCCGCGACTGCTCGACAACCAGTCGCTCCGCAAGGCGAAACCCCGTGCCGTGGAACTGCTTGCGCGGGTCGGACTCGGCGACCGGGTCGACCATCGGCCCTCGGAGCTGTCCGGCGGCCAGATGCAGCGCGTCGCGATCGCCCGCTCGCTCATCATGGACCCGACGATCCTGCTCGCCGACGAACCGACCGGCAACCTGGACTCCAAGACGGGTGAGGCGGTACTCGAACTGCTCTCCGAGGTCGCCCACGACACCCCCGATCGGCTGGTGGTGATGGTGACCCACGACCCGAAGGCCGCCGCGGTCGCCGACACCACCATCACGGTCCGCGACGGGAAGATCGCCTAGTGGCGCGACGGGGTTCTCGGGCCGCCGCCCTAGCCGCCGGTCTGACCCGCATCCGCCTGCTGAACCTGCGCGAGATCCGTACCCACCGGCTGCGCCTGCTCACCTCGCTGGCGGTGGTGGTCGTGTCGTCGGCGTTGCTGATCGCGGTGCTCGGGACCTACGGGTCGGCGTCGGAGTCGGTGCGGGACTTCAACAATGCGGTGTCGGGGGTCGCCGACATCGAGGTCGCCGGCATCACCGACACCGGCGTCGACGAGTCGCTGGCCGGCGAGATCCGTCGCGACGTCGACGCGGCGGCGGCCGTCGTGCCGATGATCCGCGGGTCGGTCGTCGTCGACGGTTCGGCCGTGCCGCTGCTCGGCTCCGATCAACGCGTCACCCAGCTCTCGGGCAGTCTGCGCGGCGCCCTGCAGCAGGGGCAGGCCGGGACCGGTCCGGGGACCGTCGACCTGGACCGACTGCGCACCGGCGTGTTCGTCGGCCCGGGACTCGGGCTCGACCGCGGAGACCGATTGACCGTCAACGGGATCGAGGTCGAGGTCCTCGAGGTCGTCGGCAACGAGCAGGCCGCCGGTCTCAACAACGGCCGCTTTCTCTTCGCCTACGTCGACCTCGCGCAGCGGCTCGTCGGACTCGAGGGCCGGCTCGACTCGATCCTCATCGTGACCGAGCCCGGCGCCGATCTGTCCGCCGTGCGCTCGCAGGTGCAGGGCATCGTGGACGGCCGCGCGGTGGTGGTCGATCCGGACTTCCGCGCCAAGCAGGCCGAGGTCGCGAGTTCGGTGACCCGCGATGCGACCCTGCTGGTCTCGCTCGTGTCGCTGGTGATCGCCGCCTTCCTGGTGTTCAACACGATGAACATGGCGGTGGCGTCGCGGCGGAGGTCGCTGGCGATGATCCGGGCGTTGGGCGCCAAGCGGTCTCACCTCGTCGGGGACATGCTCGGCGAGGCCGCGCTGATGGGTTTCGTCGGCGGCGTACTCGGCATCCCCCTCGGAATCCTGGCCGGGCGGGCGGTGATCAGCAGCCTGCCCGAACCCCCGGCCGATTCCGTCGGCACCGTCATCAACTACCACCTGCCCGGGTACGCGCCCGCGGCGGCGGTGATCGCCTGCGTGGTCGCGTGTGTCGCGGCGACGACGCTGGCCGCGCGGGCGGTGTTCGCGGTCTCGCCGGTGGAGGCGATGGCTCCGGTCGAGGTGTCGGACTCCGCCGCGCGGCGTGGTCCCGCGGTGGTGATCGCCGCGGTGCTCGGGGTCGCCGGCCTGATCGCGTCGTGGGTGGTCGTGGCAACCGTGCCGGGCCGCCCGGCCATCGTGGCCGGCGTCTTCTATCTGGTCGGCGCGCTGCTGCTGTGCTTCGCGCTGTCGAAACCGCTGGCCTGGGCGGTGGTTCGGGTGGCGCGCTGGTTCGGTGGCCCCGGACAGCTCGCCTCGGTGAACAGCGAGCGCGCCCCGCGGCGCGCGTGGGCGACGCTGATGACGGTCGCGGTGGCCATCGCGGTCGGCATGGGGACGTCGGGAGCACTGGACAACCTCGTCTCGTCGATGTCGAAATCGCTCGACGGACTGGGGGATCCGGACTTCTACGTGTCGTCGACGTCGGCCGCGAGCCTGCCCCTGGGTCCGATCCTGCCGCCCTCGGTGGCCGAACGCGTTGCGGCGGTTCCCGGGGTCACCGAGGTCGTCGGTGGTCAGTGGGCCGCGGTCAACATCGGCGAGAGCAAAGCGAATGTGCAAGGGCTCGAGCCGGGTTCGCGCGCACCGTTCATGCGCAAGGCGTCGCCGGAAGCGGTGGCGAGCGTCCTCGCCGGCGACGGCATCCTGATGTCGAACGTGCTGGCCCGCGCATTGGGCGTGGGCACGGGCGACACGGTGGAACTCGCGACCCCCAACGGTCCGCGGCAGACGGTCGTGCGCGACACCGTCGACTATGTCTCCCTCGACTCCGGTGTGGCGGCCATGTCGCAGGAGTTGCTGGGGGAGTGGTTCGATCGCGACGGCGACACCTACCTGCAGGTGATCACCTCGCCCGATGCCGACCCGGAGCAGGTCCGCCGGGACCTCGAGGCGCTCGTCGACGGCGTCCCGACGACGGGCAACAAGCCCATCAGTGTCTACAGCGGTGCCGAGGCCCTCGCGGCCACCCAGGCCACTGTCGAGCAGGCGGGCGCGTTCGCGGTCGCCATCCAGTGGATCGTCGCCGGTGCGGCCGCGATCGCACTGCTCAACACGCTGCTGCTGTCGGTCCTCGAACGACGCCGCGAACTGGGCGTCCTGCGGGCGATGGGGGCCTCCCGCCGGTTCGTCTCGCGGACGGTGCTCGCCGAGGCGGGAGCGGTCGCCCTGGTCGGGTCGGTCCTCGGCGTCGCCCTCGGTGCCGCCATGCATCTGCTCAGCAACCAGATCCTGACCATCACGACGTCCCTGACGGTGCTGTACTCGCCACGGCCGTCGGCCCTGCTCTTCGTGACCATCGCCGTGGCTCTCTGCCTGATCGGTGCGTTCGTCCCCGCGGTCCGGGCCGGGCGGATGAACATCAGCGAGTCGATCCAGAACGAGTAGTCCGCTCGCGGCGGCGCGATCGAATCAGATGTGCCATGCCCCGCTTGTCAATAATTCTTGACATAGCGGAGATGTCAACATAACCTGACATCATGCACGACGACCACAGCACCGACACCGCACCCGACGCATCGAGCGCCGAGCTGGCCGGAGACGCCGCGAGCGGCGATCCGGCGAGGGGCCTGGCCGCGGTACGCGCCCTGCGCACCCTGGCCGACCGGCTCGAGGACGTGCAGGTGGCCAACGCCCGTGCCCACGGGTGGAGCTGGCAGGCGATCGCAGAAGTGCTGCAGATCAGCCGACAGGCCGTGCATCAGAAGCACTCACAACGTGAGGCCCGCGCGAGTGGGCCAGAAGGAGACACAGATGTTCGAGCGAATCAGTCGCGATGACAAGATGCTGCTGGCTTTCGCCACGCAGGAGGCCGGCGACCTGGGTCACCGGCAACTCGGCAATGACCACCTGATCCTGGGCATGCTCTGCAACGCCCGCAGCCCGTTGTTCGCGCTGCTGGCCGATCAGGGGTTGACGCTGACGTCGGCCCGGGAGGTGGTCCGGAAGTACCACGGCGAGCACGCGGAACGGTCCGACACCGCGGAGACCGCCGACGACGAGTCGGCCCGCGAACGCTACGAGGAGGATCGAAAAGCCCTGCGCAGCATCGGAATCGACCTCGACAAGGTCCGGGAAGCGGTGCGCGGTCGCTTCGGTGAGGACCTGTCCGATGGCTGGGGCGAGCGTGCCGAGCGCGGCCCCCGAGGACGTGGTCACGGGCGTCGGGGGCACCGGCACCATGGTCGCGGTCGCGGACCCCGGCCGGATTGCGGCCCACAGGGTCTCGGGCCAGAGGGTTTCGGACCAGAGGGTTTCGGACCGGAGGGTTTCGGACCGGGTGGTTTCGGGCCAGGAGGTTTCGGGCTGGGTGGTTTCGGACCGGGCGGACCGTTCGGCGGCGAGGGGCCCTGGGAGCCGGGTCGCGGCCGGCGCGGACCGCGGGGCCGGGGCGCCCGTCCGCGTTTCGCGAACGACACCCGGACGGTGTTCGGCCGGGCCATGGAGATCGCGCGGGAACGGGGTGACCGGCGCCTCCGCGCGGAGTACCTGTTGCTGGGCATCATCGACACCGCCGACGACGCGTCGCGGGCGCTGATCGAATCCGCCACCACGGCCGACGAACTCCGCGCCGCGGTCGTGGCGAGCCTGCCCGACGTCGAGGCGCAGGTCTGATCGTCGGCGCAGGTCTGGCGTCGAGGTCCGTCAGGTGAGCGCGAGCGCGACCGCCGTGACGACCGCCCAGGCGAGCATCGCCTTCCCGGTCGTCCCGATCGACGGGATCAGTCCCGGTCCGGCCGCCCCGGTCCGGACCGGGGCGTAGGCCTGCCACAGCAGCGGGAACGTCACCAGTCCGAGCAGCGCCCAGGGGGTCGCGAAGGCCAGGACCACGCTGATCGCGAGCGGGGTCAGGAGAAGCACGGCGAACAGAAACCGGGTCCGGGCGTCACCGAGTCGCACGGCGAGGGTGATCTTGCCGGATTCGGTGTCGCTGGGGATGTCTCGGAGGTTGTTGACGACCAGCACGCTGCTCGAGATCGCACCGATCCCGATCGCGCCGGCCAGTCCGACCCAATCGATGCGACCGGCGGAGACGAACTGGGTGCCGAGGACGGCCACGAGCCCGAAGAAGGTGAACACCGCGACCTCGCCCCAGCCGGCGTAGCCGTATGGGCGTTTGCCGCCGGTGTAGAACCAGGCGCCGGCGATGCAGATCGCGCCGACCAGCACGAGCCACCACGCCGTCGCGATGGCGAGGACGAGCCCGCAGACCGCGCCGATCCCGAAGCACAGGAACGCGGCGGTCTTCACGGCCTTCGGCGAGGCGGCGCCCGACCCGACCAGGCGCATCGGACCGACCCGGTCGTCGTCGGTCCCCCGCACGCCGTCGGAGTAGTCGTTGGCGAAGTTCACGCCGATGATGAACGCGACGGCCACCGCCAGCGCGAGTACGGACTTCCACCATGTGACGTCGCCGGAGTGCAGCGCCGCGCCGACACCGACCACGACCGGCGCGATCGCGTTGGGGAGCGTGCGCGGACGAGCGCCCTGGATCCACTGCGAGGGGGTAGCCACGGGGTTCATCGTGTCACGGCCGCGCGCGCGAGTCGGCGGCTGCCCGGCAGGTGTGAAACTTCGTAGCGCCTGGCGCGACGACACACTACATCTGCGGCGACCGTCGAGCGATGGAACCGGTTGCGGCGCAGGTGCGTCTGAAGGTCATGCATCTTCCGCCGGACTTTCGGGCGCTCGCCCTCGAGCAGGACGGCGTGTTCACCGCTGCCGATGCCCGCGAACACGGCATCAACCGGTCGGCGGTGCACCGTCGGGTGCGGGCCGGCGAGTGGGTATCGGTGCATCCTCGTGTCTATCGGCTCGCCGACCACCCCGAGACCGACCGCACGCGAATCCGGACCGCGACGCTGGCCGTCGGCACTCACGGGGTCCTCTCGGGACTCGCTGCCGCATGGTGGCATGGGATCGTCGAAGCCCCACCCGCCTTGCCCACGGTCACCGCTCTCCGCGGCCGCCACGGTCATCCGGTGACGGGAGTCCGGATTCTCAACCGCGCTCTCGCCGACGCCGACGTGCTGACCCGGGACGGGCTACCGGTCACCGGGGTCGCGTTGTCGGTTTTGGAGGGTGCGGTAGAGGGCGGCATCGAGGTCATCGATTCCGCGCTGCAGCAGCGGCGCACCACGGTCGAGCGTCTCGTCGAGGCCTACGAGCGGCGACGCCGTTGCGTCGGCGCGGCGGACATGGGTCCGATGGTCGAGCTGCTGGAATCGGGTGCGCGGTCGGCCGCCGAGCGGCTCGCTGTCACGATCCTCCGGACCGCGGGTATCGAAGGGTGGGTGGCGAACCATCCGGCCTGCGGGTACGAGATCGACTTCGCCTTCCTCGACCGGATGGTGGCGGTGGAGATCGACGGGTTCGCTTTCCACCGCGACGCGGAGACGTTTCAGCGCGACCGTACCCGACGCAATGCGCTCATCGCGGCGGGTTGGACGGTGCTGAACTACACCTGGGGTGACCTCCGCGACCGAGCGGACTACGTCGCTACGTCGATCTCCCAGGCACTTGCGACCGCCGCCTGAACTGCAGCTGTCGCACATCGTTGCGCCAGGCGCGACGACACACTACATCTGCGCACCGAAGCGGGCCCGCAACGCGCGTCGGTCGTACTTGCCGGGTCCGCGGAGGGGGAGGGCGTCGAGTTCGACGACCCGCCTGGGGGCCGCGTACTTGTCGAGCCGCTCGGTGACCGAATCGCGAATGCGGTTGACGTCGAGGCGTTCTCCGGGACGGACGACGACGAATGCGGTGACCACCTCGCCGAGCCGGTCGTCGGGGAGTCCGACGACGACGCATTCGGCGACCGCCGGGTCGTCGGCGATGACGGCCTCGACGACCTGCGGTACGACGGTCAGCCCGCCGGTCGAGATGGCCTCGTCGGCGCGGCCGACGATCGAGAGCAGTCCGGCGTCGTCGACGCGGCCGAGGTCGTCGGTGCGGAACCAGCCCGGCTCGGCGAAGGCCGGATGGTCGGGCAGATTGCGATAGCCGGAGGCGACGACCGGACCGCCGAGCAGTACGCGCCCGACGCCGTCGGGTGCCGGATCGGCGATGCGGGCCGCGACGCCGTCGAGGGGTCGCCCGTCGTAGACGCACCCTCCGGCGGTCTCGCTCATCCCGTATGTCGCGACGACCGGGAGACCTTCGTCGACCGCTCTGTCCCACAACGGTTTCGGGGTGGCCGCACCGCCGACGAGGATGGCGTCGAGCTCCCGCGAGGCGGCGGTCGCGGCGGGCTGGTCGAGAACCTTGACGAGCTGGGTGGGCACCAGCGAGGTGTATCGCCGCGGACCTTCGAAGTCGCGTACGGCGCGGGCGTAGACCTCGGGATCGAAACCGGCCCGCATGTCCAGGACCACCGGCGTCTGCCCGGCGGTCAGCGCCCGGAGCAGGACCTGCAGGCCGGCGATGTGGTGCGGTGCCAGCGCGAGCAGCCAATTGCCCGGCCCGCCCAGATGATCGGCGGTGGCCTGCGACGACGCGGCGAGGGTCGCGGGAGAGTGCTGCGCGCCCTTGGGGGTGCCCGTCGACCCCGACGTCGAGACGACGAGGGACACGGGGTCGTCGATCGGTGCGTCGACCTGCAGCGCCGAGGCGAGTTCGGTTGCGGCGCGGGCGTTGTCGGGCACGGGCAGGAAGGCCGAGGAACCGTCGAGGATCGCCCGGAGGTCGTCGACGTGGTCGAGCACGGCGGCGGTCGACGGCAGCGGCAGGGTTCGCAGGGTCCTCAGGACGGGTCCCCATCGGTCGGACGGCCCCCATCAGGATCGGGGTCGTCGCTGAACGGCCATCCGCGGGCGACGAGGTGTGCGCGTACCCGCGCGATGTCGTCCTCGTGCGGCAGTTCATGGGTGTAGTGGGTGATCTTCACCGCCGCGTCGATCCGCGATATCGGTTCGGGTGGTGGCGGGGACTCGCGGGCCAGCTCCGCCGACACCTGGCTCACCTCGTCGTCGGTCAGCTGCCGGCGCAGCAGCGCCACGAGCGGTATGTAGTCGTTGTGCGGGACGCCGTCGGGGTAGCCGGCGCGCAACCACTCCACGACCTTCTGCAGAAGTGTCGGGCGGTCCACGGGGTGTCTCCGATCAGAAGCGGGGACGATCACTTGTAGCCGAACGGGAAGATCTTGACGCCGGTGTGGTAGAAGATCGTCTGCCGGGTGATCCAGAGGATCCCGACGACGATCACCAGGATGACGACGCCGAAGATGAGATACGCCACGGGCTTCAGCGCGGGATGCGGATCGGAGGTCGTTCCGTCGGCGGCGACGGAACCCTCGGCGAGGGACCGCAGACGCAACCCGACTGCGAACAGCGCGGGCAGTCCCGCTCCCAGTACCAGTCCGACGATGAGGACTTTGCCGATGGCCTCGAACGTCTCCATTCTCAAGCGCTCCTCTCCGGGTCGTGCTGCACGATGATCTCGGCCGGGATGACCGGCGGCAGCGGGAGGGTTGTGTCGTCCGTCTCGGTGGCGACCGCTTCCTCCCACTCCTCGCCCGCGAGGGCCTCGCCCTCCCAGGCGTCGTTGACGTTCTCGTGGTCGACCTTGTTCTCCTGCGCGCGCCAGTACATGTAGCCCGACGCGACCACCAGGATCGCGAAGATGATGAGGGCCCCGGTGACGTCGCCGAACAGGTGCGCGATGAAGTAGCAGGCGGCACCGACCGCGCCGGCGGCGGGCAGGGTCGTCACCCAGGCGACGGCCATCCGGCCGGCGACCGACCAGCGGACCTGGGCGCCTTTGCGGCCGACCCCCGAACCCAGGATGGAGCCGGTCGCGACCTGGGTGGTAGAGAGCGCCATGCCCGCGGCACTCGAGGTGAGGATGATGGCGGCCGACGACGCCTCGGCGGCCATGCCCTGCGGCGAGGTGATCTCGACAAGCCCCTTGCCGAGGGTGCGGATGATCCGCCAGCCGCCCAGGTAGGTGCCGATCGCGATGGCCGCGGCGCAGCTGAACACCACCCAGAAGGGGAGTCCGTGGCTGACGCTCGACGCCTCGAGGTGTCCGGTGGCGATGAGGGCCATCGCGATGACACCCATCGTCTTCTGGGCGTCTCCGGTGCCGTGGGCCAGCGAGACCAGCGATGCGGTGGCGACCTGCCCGTAGCGGAAGCCGTCCTCCTTCTGCCGGTCGGCGATCCGGCGGGTGATCGCGAAGACCAGCCAGGTTCCGCACGCCGCGACCAGACAGGCGATGACCGGTGCGGCCAGCGCGGGGATGAGGATCTTGGAGGTGATCCCGGACCAGTTGATCCCGCTGACACCGATCGCGGCCAGGCCCGAACCGATCAGCCCGCCGAACAGGGCGTGGGACGAACTCGAGGGCAGCCCGAACAGCCAGGTGAAGAGATTCCACAGGATGCCGCCGATCAGGCCCGCGAAGATGATGAGCAGCGCCGTCGTCGCCGACAAGCCGGCCACCAGCTCCCCGGCGTCGGGTCCCGAGGTCTGCTGGATGTTCAGCACGTCCTTGGTGATGGTCGCCGCGACCTCCACGGACAGGAAGGCGCCGACCAGGTTGAGCACCGCCGACAGCCCGACCGCGACCTTCGGCTTCAGGGCGCCGGTGGCGATCGACGTCGCCATCGCGTTGCCGGTGTCGTGGAAGCCGTTGGTGAAGTCGAAGCCGAGGGCTGTGACCACCAACAGCACCAGGATCAGCATCTCGCCGCTCATGGTGACGATTGTGGGACCTACCGCCCCCATTTACCTAAACATCGGGCACAGTTCCGGTGCGCGGGGTCCCCGGCCGGCCGACCTATCGAACGTTCAACAGACCCTCGGAAACCGGTCGCCGCTGTGGAAGAATCCGTCGGCATGACATCGATGAAGCTGGGCATGCCGATCAACTACGCGGGCGACTTCCGCGAGACCATCAACAACCTCGCGGACTTCGAAGCCGCGGGCGTGCAGCGCATCGCGGTTCCGGAGGCCTACAGCTTCGACGCCGTCTCGCAGCTGGGGTACATCGCGGCCAAGACCGAGACGATGGAACTGCAGACCGCGATCCTGCCCATGTACTCGCGGACGCCCACCAACCTGGCGATGACCGCGGCCGGCCTCGACTACATCAGTGGCGGTCGCGCGGTGCTCGGTATCGGCGCATCCGGTCCGCAGGTGATCGAGGGATTCCACGGCGTCAAGTACGACTACCCGCTGGGACGCGCCCGCGAGCACGCCGAGATCTGCCGGATGGTCTGGCGCCGCGAGAAGCTGAACTACCAGGGCAAGCACTACACGCTGCCGCTCGACGAGGAGCACGGCGGCTCGGGACTGGGCAAGTCCCTGAAGATCATCAATCACCCCGTACGCGACAACATCCCGTTGCTCCTGGCCGCCATCGGCCCGAAGAACATCGAGTTGGCCGCCGAGATGTTCGACGAGCTGCAGCCGATCCTGTTCCACCCGGAGCAGATCGACGCTGCCTTCGGTGAGTCGCTGGCGGCGGGCAAGGCCAAGCGCGATCCGTCGCTGGGGGATCTGGGCATTGTCGTCCAGGCCACCGCACGCATCTCCGACGACGCCGAGCAGATCGACAACGCCAAGCAACTCGTGCGCCATCATGCCGCCCTGTACATCGGCGGGATGGGCGCCCGCGGGAAGAACTTCTACAACCAGCTCGCCATCCGCTACGGCTACGCCGACGAGGCGAAGCTGATCCAGGACCTCTACCTCGACGGCAAGAAGATGGAGGCCGCGGCCGCGGTCCCCGAGGACCTCGTCACGTCGATGTCGCTGATCGGTTCCAAGGCCCAGGTGGCCGAGCGGGTCGCGGCGTTCCGGGAGGCCGGTGTCACGTGCGTCCTGGCCTCGCCCACCGCGCCGACCCACGCCGAGCGCGTCACCGAGGTCGAGCACCTGCGCGACATCTTCGGGGGCTGATCGCGCGATCGGCGATTGTTGTCCGGAAAACGACGGCCCGTGTACGCACGGCCGTCGTTTTCCTTTCTCGGTCATTTGCTCCTCGGGTGCAATTCCGAGACATTTCACTACACTTCGACGATGTTCTGCCGACCGTGAATTCGGGTGTGCATTCACGGTGTGTCCGAATCCCGTCGCAGGTCGCGCGAAATACCATTCCGTTCACATCGATTAGCGTCAGTAACGGCGTTCCCCCCGAGTTGTGAGGCGACAACCCGTCCCATAGGCTCTTGTCATCCGCTCGGCGCGCATCGGTTTCACGCCGAGCGGCCGTTGCGATGACAGTGTCGGGAAATGGCCGTTCGCCCCGGTGACGCGTCGATGATGAGAATCACCACGCGACCGGCGGCAACGGATCGGCGTGACAAGAGGACGGCACATGGTGAGTGGTGAGGCAAGGCGTTGAATTCGACGACGCCCGTGTTTCGATCTCGCGGCCGACGCATGCTTTTTTCATGCACGGCTGGGTGTGGCATGGCATTTCTGGGACCGGGGGGATCAGACGGTCGGCCCGGCCCGTGAGCCCCGTTCTCCCCGGCCGCACGCGTAGAGGCCGGGTCGTCGTATGAGCGATTCGTCCAAGCGCGAGTTCGTGGCCCCGTCGGGTCCCTCCGACCCCGACGCCCCGCGTCGTTTCACCCTCAGCGCGGCCCAGCGATCGCTGTGGTTCACCCAGCAGGCGGCGCTCGATGTGCCGATCAACGTCGCCCAGTACGTCGAGATCGACGGTCCCATCGACGCCGAGCTCTTCGTGCGGGCGACCAGCACGGTGGTGCAGCGCGCGCAGTTCACCCAGCTCCGGTTCGTCGACACCGAGGACGGGCTGGTCGGCGTGTACGACCCCGCCCTGCACTACTGGGCCGACATCATCGATCTCCGTGACCGGCCGGACCCGCGCGCCGTCGCCGAGGAGATGATGGCGCAGGACTATTCGCGACCCCTCGACCCCCGGGTGGACCGGACCGCACGCGGGTGCCTGTTCCGGCTGTCCGACGACAAGGCGCTGGTCTACAACCGCGGTCATCACCTGCTCTCGGACGGGATGGGCGGCAAGGACCGGATGGTCGAGGCCCTCGCGGCCTATCACGCGGCGGTCACCGGCGAGCCCGCGCCGCCCCAGAAGCCGGTCGACCTGGACCTTCCGGCCCGCGCCGACGCCGAGTATCGCCAGTCGAAGCGCTTCGCCACCGACCGCGCGTACTGGCGGGAGAACATGGCGGGCGTGGGGATCGCCGCGACCCTGGCGCACCGCCCGGGGCGTCCCGCAGCCGTTGCCAGACGCGTCGCCTCCGCGGTGCCCGCCGACACGATGGCGCGGTTACGTGCTGCCGCACAACGCGGTTCGACGATCCTGCCCAACGTTCTCGTCGCCGCCTTCGCGGCCTATCTGGGCCGCGCGGCCGCGCAGGGCGACGAGGTGATCTTCCAGTTCCCGGTCGCCGCGCGCACGACCGCGGCGCTGCGTGCCACCCCGCTCCCGGTCGCCAACATCGTGCCGCTGCGCACCGGGGTCACCGGATCGGGCAGCGTCGCCGACGCGCTCGCGTCCACCCAGGCCGCGCTCATGGGCGCGCTGCGGCACCAGCGCTACCGCGGCGAGGACATCTGGGCCGACCTCGCCGCCGACGAATCCTCCGGGGCGACACCGCGCACGGCGGCTCAGGAACGCTCCGGCCCGATGCTCAACCTGATGCTGTTCGACCGCGAATTCCCCTGCGGCGAAGCACGAGCCACGTTTCACATCCTGACCGTCGGCCCAGCCGACGACCTGACGATCAACATCTACCCGGTACCCGGCGAGGATCAGGATTCCTCGCTGATGATCGGCGTCGAGGCGAACCCCAACCGATACGACGACGCGGAGGTCGCCGAACACCACGGGCAGTTCCTGTCGATGCTCGACACGTTCGCCGATGCGCTCCTCCGGGCGCCGGACACCCGCGTCGACGACCTGCCGCTGCGTTTCTCCGACACCTCGGCCGGAGAGGCGCGTGAGCTGCCGGCGAACGAGGCGCCGGATGCGGGCACCGTCTGGACGGCCCTCACCGACGTCGCGCTGCGCCACCGGCGTGATCCCGCCGTCGAGATCTCTGGAACATCTTCGGACGCAACGCTTCTGACCTTCGAACAGCTGCACGCGCGGGCTCGCGATCTCGGCGCCCGGTTGCGCACGCTCGGAGCGCGACCCGGCTCGGCGGTCGGCGTCCTGGTCGGGTCAAACGCGGACCGGGTGCTGTCGTGGTGGGCCGTCGCGGCGACGGGGGCCGCCGTGATCCTGCTCGATCCCGCAGCACCGCACTCGGTGTCGCCGGATGTCCCGGGGGTGTCCGGCGTGCTGGTGATCGCCGACGACGATGCGGACGTGCCGGCCGGCGTCCGCGCGGAGGACGTGCACACGCTGTCCGGACTGACCGGGGTCGCGCCGTCGGCGGAGCCCGCGTCGTCCCGTTCGGAGGACACCGCCTGCTTCGCCGTCGGCGCCGAGGGTCTCGTCGCACTCCCGCAGCGGGCCGTGGCCGCGCTCATCGTTGACGGCCTGTTCGCGCCGGAATCATTCGGCCACAACACATCCGACGCGGAACACGGACAGCTCGCGGTCACGGCGCCGATGGCCTCCTGGGCGGCCCACCTCGAGATCGTCGCCGGTGCCGCCCACGGGTTGCGGCTCGTCGAGCCCGACGCCGCCGGAGTGACGCACCGGATCGTGCCCTCCGGGCTGCTTGTGGACGACCCGGGGCACGGCGCCGCGACGACGGTGCTGATCGTCGACGCCGGCGCCGCGCCGGCGCCGGCCGTCCGATACGCCGCCGGCCGCGATGTGCGGACCGGCTACAGCCCTCGGGGCGTGCTGGGCCCCTACACCCCAGCGAACCGGGTCCGTCCCGACCAGCCGATCGACCGGCCACTCCCGAGTGGACACCCGCGCGACGGCGTCGGCATCGCGATCCTCGACCACCGTCTACGACCCCTGCCGCCCGGCATCGCCGGCGACGTGTACGTCGTGGGAAGCGTTGTGCCACAGTACTTCGCCGGAAACGGAATGCGTACGTCGACGACGCTCGTCGCCTGTCCGTGGCATCCCGGCCGGCGCATGCTGGTCACCGGCGACCGCGGGCACCTCGAACCGGGGACGGGACTTCTCGTCATCGATCACCGCGCCGGCGAGATCGTCGAGATCGACGGCATCCGAGTCGATCTCGCACTGCTCGAACGTGCCGCCACGGAGGTCCCCGGTGTGGCGGCCGCGACCGCGACCGTGCTCGGGGACGGGCTCGGGCTCGGACTCGTGCCCGCCCGTTCCGCGTCGTCGGCGGCGACCGGACCGACTTATCCGCAACGGATTCGGGCGGCGGTTCGACGCCGGGTCAATGCGGAACTCCCGGCGGTGCTATGGCTCCGCCGGGTCACGATCCTGGATGCGGTACCGCTCGACGGGTTCGGCGGCGTCGACCGGTCTGCCGCCGCCGGGTTGATCGCCGCGGCGCCCGAAACGCCCGCCGCGCGCCGCCGTCCGTCGACGCCGATCGAACGCGCCGTTGCCGACGCGGTGACGTCCGTCCTCGGCGTGCCCGACCCGTCCCTGGACGACGAACTGGTCCAGCTCGGTGCCACGTCACTGGGATTCATGCAACTGGCCACGCACCTCGGTGACACCCTGCAGGTCGTCGTCAGCGTGCGCGATCTCGGCGATGTCACGACCCTCGCCGAACTCGCCGCCGTCCTCGAGGCCTCCGCGCCGCGCCGCGCCGCGCCGGGTGATTCCGCGGGCACCGTCCGCTACCGGCCGACCCGCGCGCAGCAGGAGATCTGGCTCCTCAATCGCGCCGACCGGCAGGCGACCGTCTATCACCTGCCGGTGCATGTCGTTCTCGCCGACGGAATCTCGGCCGACGTCGTCCGCGCCGCACTCATCGACGTCGCGGCGCGGCACGAAGCGCTGCGGACCGTGTACCCCGACAACGGCGGGGAGCCGGTCGCGGTCGTCCGCAGAGTCGACGAGGCGCGGGTGGCCGCGCCGATGACCGCGGCCACCCTCGACGCCACCGGCATCGACCTCGCCGTCGCGGCCCCCTTCGACCTGACAGTGGACCTGCCGTGGCGTGCGGTCGTCGACGAGACCGGCGAACGGACCGAGCTCGTTCTCGTCGCCCACCACATCGCGATCGACGAGTGGTCGCTGCACATCGTCGTCGACGACTTCGCGCATGCACTGCGTGCTCGTCTCGACGGTTCCACTCCGGTGTGGACCGAGGACGCGGTGGCCTTCAGTGCCGCGCTGTCCGCGCGTCCGACCGCGGTGGATGCGGCGGCCGAGGTTCATTGGGCGAAGACGTTGCGGGAGGCCCCTTCTCGCATCGTGCTGCCGGAGCCGGCGCAACCGGTGCCGGCGGGACTCACCTCCGGTCCGGCGACCGTCCTGCGACGTGACATCGACCGTGGGGCCCGGGACCGTGCCGCTGCTCGTGCACGCGACTACGGGACGACGCTCAACACGATGCTGTGCGTGGCGCTCTCGGCCGTACTGGCCGAGTACTCGGATTCCGACGACTTCGTGTTGTCGGTGCCGGTCTCAGGACGATTCACCACCGAGGAACTACGCCCGGTCGGCATGTTCGTCGAGACGGTACCGGTGCGGATCACCGGGGTGCGGCGCCGCAGCGTTGCGGAGGCCCTCGCCCGCGTGGGCGCGGACCTGACGGCGGCGATCACCCACGCCGACGCGGCACCGACGGGGCTCGCCGATGTCATCTTCGCCTATCACGCCTCCCGGCCCGACGTCGCCGACCCGGCGGTGTTCGCCGAGGTCCAGACCTTGGCCGCCGGCCAGGCGCGAACCGCGTTGGAATTAACCGTCTTCGACGAGCCGGACGGGTTGTCGGTCTCGCTGACCGTCGCCGAACGCCGGGTCGACCCGATGGCTGCCGGCCACCTGCTCGACCGTTTCGTCGAGACGGTCGCCGCGCTCGGTGTCGCGACGCCCGACTCGGTCGTCGCGGGGTGCATCCCGGTTCCCGCCGCCCGGGCGCTCTCCGACCGCAGCCGCCGGACCACTCCCGTCGACCCGATCGATGCCCTGCGACGCCGTGCGCAGGCGAAGCCGGACGCCGCCGCGGTGATCGCCGACGACGCGATTCTGACCTACCGGGATCTGCTCGGTCGCGCCGAGTACCTCGCGAACACGTTGCGGGAGAACGGGGTACAACCGGGCGACCGAGTCGCGCTGTCGCTGCCCCGGAGCGCCGAGGCCGTGATCGCGATCGCCGCGGTGCTCTTGGCCGACGCGGTGTACGTGCCCATCGAACCCGACGATCCGCCGTCGAGGACGGAGCTGATCGTCGACGCCACCGCTCCCGTCGCGGTCATCGAAGCCGGGCCGGCGGTGCGCGCCGTCGCGACGGGCGAACGTGCACAACCGGTTCCGGGTGGCGCCTACGTGATCCACACCTCCGGCTCCACCGGTGTCCCGAAAGCCGTCCTGGTGACCCGCGCGAATCTGGCGGCGATGCTCGGCGCCGCGCTGCACACGATCGCCGCGTCCGACGACGACGTGTGGAGCTGGGTCCACTCCTACGCGTTCGACTTCTCCGTCTGGGAGATACTGGGGCCGTTGGCCTCCGGTGGTGCCGTGGTCGTACTGGAGCGCGCCACTGTGCTCGACCCGCGCTTGCTGGCGGCGGCGATCGACCGGTACGGGGTCACCGTCTGCTCGCAGACCCCGACGGCGTTCGGCAACCTCATCGACCCGACGGTGGCGGCCGTCGCCCCGGACGCCGGATCAACCGCGTTGCGCGCCGTCGTCTTCGGTGGCGAACCGTTGTCGCCGGGGCTGTTACGGGAGTGGTCGGCCGCGCATCCGGACGTCCGGTTGGTCAACATGTACGGCATCACCGAGACGACCGTGCACCTCACTGCGGTCGACGTCGATGTCGACGACGCCCGGAGCGACATCGGTGTCCCGCTGGACGGCGTCTCGACGGCGATCCTGGGCCGCGACCTACGCCCGGTTCCGGTGGGCGCCATCGGCGAACTGTACGTGAGCGGCGACCAGGTCACGCTCGGCTATCACAATGCCCCGGCCACGACCGCCTCGCGGTTCGTCGCCGACCCGCGCGGCACCGGCCGCCGAATGTACCGCACCGGCGACCGCGTACGCGAGATCGCCGGCGGCCGCATGGTCTATCTCGGCCGCAGTGACGACCAGGTCCAGATCCGCGGGCACCGCATCGAACTCGGTGAGATCGCGTCGGTGCTGCGCGAGCACCCCGGCGTCGGTGACGCGCGCGTGCTCCTCGACCCGGGCAGCCGCCGCGGCGAGGAACGGCTGCTCGCATTCGTCACCGAGGACGGCCTCGCCGACTTCGATGTGCTGGACGCCCTCTCCGCCGAGCAGATCCTCGTGTCCTGTGCGAACAGGCTCCCGGCGCACATGATCCCGGCGCGACTCGCGATCGTCGACGGCTGGCCGATGACCCCGACCGGCAAACTCGACCGCCACCGGCTCACGGGGCTGCTGCCCGAGGTGCCGACGGGACCGACCCGAGCACTGACACCGGCCGAGCAGACCGTCGCCGACGCCATGCGCGCGGTGACCGGCACGGACGCCGTGCTCGCCGCGGACACCAACTTCTTCGCGACCGGAGGAACATCACTGTCGGCAGCGCGACTCGCGGCCACGCTGACGGGCACGCGCGGCCATGTCTCCGTCGCCGATGTGTTCGCCCACCCGACGGTGGCCGCACTCGCCGCGCACATCGAGTCCGCGGCGAGTTCGGGACGCACGATCGCCGACGGCTCCCGGACCGGTCTCGCCGACTTCGCAGCCGCTGACGGGGTGGATCTGCCGCTCACCCCCGAGCAGATGGATCTGTGGCTCCGATGGCGCACCGAGCCGGACTTCACCGGGTATCTGATGCCGCTCGCCCTCCCCGTCGACGCCGGCCCCGACGGGCTGCGCCGTGCCCTGCTCGAGATCGTGACGCGGCACGACGCGTTGTGCACCGTGTTCCCCTCGGGTCCCGACGGCCCGGTGCAGCGTCGCCGACCCGACTCCCATGTCGCGGGTGAACTGAGAGCGCAACTGGCGCAGACGGTCTCGGTCGCAGACATCGACTCGGTCGACGCCGCGCTGCGTGCGCTGCACACGCCGATCGACCTGGCCGCCGAACTGCCCTGGCGGGTACGGATCTGCGCGGTGGACGGGCAGACCTGGCTTCTCGTCGTCGCGCACCACATCGCGGTCGACGGCGAGTCGTTCGGCATCCTGTTCGCAGAGCTGCGATCCGCGCTGTCCGGGACCCTCCCGGCGCCCGCCGACGTCGACTACCAGGAGTACTCGGCGTGGCGAGCCGGGTCGCTGGCCGCCCGGCGGACCGAGCTCGTCGCGCACTGGGTCTCGGCGTTCGATCGGGCCGTCGAACCGCTGCGCCTGCCCGAACTGAACCCGGCGGCCCCGCATCCGTCCGCGCCGGAACGGGCGGTGGTGCACCGTGCGCACCGGACGCTCGACCGCGCCGAGACCGGAGCACTCGACGAACTGGCGGTGGCCAGACACAGCACGCCGTTCATCGTCGTGCACACCGCGCTCGCGGCGGTGCTGACAAGGCAGTCCGACGCCGAGGTGGTCACGATCGGCACCGCTCTGTCCGGGCGGATCGACCAGCGCCTGGTCTCCGTGCCGGGGCTGTTCGCCCGTGCCGTACCCCTGCACACCCCGATCGACGTCGACCTGCCGTTCGTCGATCTCCTGGCCTCGGTCACCGCGGTCGACCTCGGCGCGTTCGCGCACGCCGACCTCCCGCTCACCGAGATCACCGAGATCGCCGATCCCGGTCGGGTCAAGGCGGGCACCCCGCTGTTCGAGGTCTCCCTCGGCGCCGTCCCGGACGAGCTGGTGGCGGCGAGTCCGGCTGCGGCAGCGGATGTCCCGTCGGACGCGAGTCCCTTCGGGGGAGTGCCGCTGTTCGGTGTGGACGTGTCGATGTACCGCCGGGACGGTGCACTGCATCTGATGATGACGTGCACGGATGCGGTGGCGAGTGCCGCGAGACTGGACGCGCTGTGCGACCTCGTCGTCGAGACGATACGGCGCGGGGTGCGCGAACCGAACCGGACGATCGCGGCGCTGCTCGCCCCGTCGGACTCGACGTCGGTTTCGGAAGCCGCGCCGGAGAACCGGATTCGCGAGTTCGAGACGCTCGACGATCTGCTGACCGGTGGGCTCGCTGACGATCCGGATGCGATCGCGATCGTCGACCGACGCCATCCGGTGCCCGGGCCGGGTGTCTCGCTCACCAATTCCGACCTCGACCGGCTCGCGACGTTCACGGCTCGCACGCTCATCGACGCGGGCATCGGTCCGGGGGACGTGGTGGTCGCCCTGCTGCCTCGCTCGGTCTTCGGCGTGCTCGCCACGGTCGCGGTCGCCCGCGCAGGAGCGGCGTTCGTGAACGTCGATCCGGCCGACCCAGCGGGGCGCCGGCAGATGATCATCGAGCGGTGCCGACCGCGTGCCGTTGTCACCCTCGCGGCGACCGTGGAGTCCGTGACCGGCGGCATCCCGGTGCTCGCCCTCGACGAGTTGCTCGCCCGCCATGCCGATTCCGGTGCGAGCACGTCGGATTCGCCGCCGTTCGACGCCGCCGAGCGGGTGCGCCCGCTGTCGGTGGACGACGTCGCCTACATCACGTTCACCTCGGGGACGACCGGACTGCCCAAGGGTGTCCAGGTGACCCATCGGGGCCTCACGGACTGGGCGCACGACACCGTGTCCCGATTGCGGCTCGACTCGTCGGACGCGGTGTTGCACACGTATGCAACCGGATTCGACGCACACCTGATGGGGCTCGTGCCCCCGCGGGTTGCCGGCGCCACGATCGTCGTGTGCCCGCCCGATGTCATCGCCGCGGACGAGCTCGCCGAGTTCGTCGACGCCGAACGGGTCAGCGTCCTGCTGACCACCCCGTCGGTGCTCGCGACCCTGCGACCCGACGAACTCCCCGGTGTTCGTCACGTGGCGGTCGGCGGTGAACCCCTCGGCGCCGGGCTGGTCCGGGAGTGGACGGCCGGCCACACGCTGAGCAACGAGTACGGCCCGACCGAGGCCACCGTCGCGGTCAGCAGTGCGCGGTACACCGCAACTCCGAGCGGGCCCGTTCACATCGGCGCTCCGCTGCCGGGTGTGGGGATGTATGTGCTCGACGGTGCGCTGCGGCCGGTGCCCGACCATACGGTCGGTGAACTGTACCTCTCCGGGAACTGCCTTGCTCGTGGGTATCTCGACGACCCGGTGACGACGGCCGGGGCGTTCGTCCCCGATCCGTTCAGCACCGACCCGCTTCTCGCCGGCGGGCGGATGTACCGGACCGGTGACCTCGTCCACCGTCGTCCCGACGGCACGTTCGTGATCCACGGTCGCACCGACGATCAGGTGAAGATCCGCGGCGTGCGGCTGGAGCCGGGTGAGGTCGATGCGGCGCTGTCGGGGCTGCCCGGCGTGGCGACCTCGGTGACCGCGACGCGGACCACCCCGGCGGGCGAGAAGATCCTCGTGTCGTGGGTCGTGGTCGACGGAGACGATGCGGAAGTGGCCGACCTGCCTCGTCAGCTCGCGCACCTGTTGCCGCGCAGCATGATCCCGAGTGCGATCGTCGGTGTCCCGGCGTTGCCGTTCGGACGCAACGGGAAGATCGACGTGGCGGCGCTGCCCGATCCCGATTTCGCCGGTGCGGCAGCGGGTTCGGATGTCCGCCCCGGGCGGCCGCCGTCGGGGGCCACCGAGGAACTGGTGACCGCGGTGTGGGCGGAGGTCCTCGACCGTCCCGTCCGGTCGCTGGACGCCGATTCCGATTTCTTCACCGAGGGCGGTACCTCGCTGTCGGCCACGCAGGTGACGTCGAGGCTGACGGCGGCGACCGGTGTGGACATCGGGGTCCGCGAGATCTTCGAGGCACGCACGGTCGCCGCAGTCGCGCGACGTGTCGACGAACTGCTGGCCGGCGCCGGGAGCGGAGCGGGCGGGCCGAGTGATACCGGGCCGAAAGACACCGGCGCGGTACCCGCCCGACTGCCGGTCCCGGAGTTCTTGCCGCTCGCATATCCGCAGCGCCGCATGTGGATTCACCATCAGTTCGATCCGCGTTCGACGGCTTACCATGTTCCGCTCGTGCTGCGGATGAGCGGCCGTGTCGACCTCGCCCGCCTGCGGAAGGCGGTCGACGAGGTGGTCGCGGCTCATGCCGTCCTCCGGACCGTCCACCCGGACTCGCCGTCGGGTCCACGGCAGCGCCGGATCGAGCATCGGAGTCCGGTGCTACGGCATCGCCTCGTCGACGCCGCGACGGGTCCCGAGGGTCTCCGTCGGGACATCGACGACTTCCTGCGGCGGCCGTTCGATCTGGAGTCCGAGACCGGGTTCCGGGCCGCGGTCTTCGAGCTCGACTCGGCGGAGGAGCCGCACACCCATCTGGCGGTGGTCCTGCATCACGTCGCGATCGACGGGTGGTCGATCCGGGTGCTGCTCACGGACCTGCTCCGTGCCTACGACGGCCAGCGGCTCTCGGTCCCCGCCGACGAGGCGTTCACCTACGCCGACTTCACCCAGTGGCAGATCGCCCGTCTCGGCGACCCGTCCGATCCGCGCAGCAGGTACGCACGGCAACTGCGTTTCTGGACGTCGACGCTCGCCGAAGCCCCCGGCCCGCTCCGGTTGCCGGGCACCGCGGACACCGGCGGGCGGCCGCGCGACGCTGCCGCCGGGCGGTTGTCGGCGTCGATCGTCGGCACGGATTCACTGCACCAGACCGCGAAAGCGATGTCGGCGAGTGTGTTCCAGGTGGCGCACGCCGCGCTCGCGACGGTGTTGGGCCGGTGGACCGGTGAGTGGGACCTGCTGATCGGCGTACCGGTGCACGGCCGGCACGCGCCGGAGTGGGAGTCGGTGGTCGGCATGTTCGTCAACACCGTGGCCCTGCGGACACGGCTGCATCCGGGGCTCCCGATCCGCGAGGCCGTCGTGCGGGCTCGCGATGCCGCCCTGGCCGCCCAACCGCACAGTGAGGTCCCCTATGAGGACGTCGCCCGTATGGTCCGTCCCGACGGCCGGGAGGCCGGGGACCCGCTGATCTCGGTACTGCTGGTCAACCAGGACGTCGTGCCCCAGTCCTCCGGCGAGGTGGTGCTGGGCGGAGCGTCGGCGGGTGGCCCGGGTCCCGAGGCGGATGCCGTGATCGCCAGGCTGGTCCCGGAGTACACCGAGACCGTGGACGCCAAGTTCGACGTCGAGGTCGTGCTCGCCGAACGCGATGACGAGTTGCACATCACGGTGGTGCACTCCGCCGCCGTCCCGACCGTGGTCGCGCAGGCGCTTCTCGACGACTTCCGCAGATCGGTCGTCGCGGCGGCAACCGATGCCGATCAGCCGTTCCCGGAGGTCGACGGACCGGACGTCGACGTCATTGCGGCCGAACGAGTATCGGGCACCGCGGTGGCGCCGGCTGGTGCCGGGGCGTCGTCGCATGCGGTGTCCTGGGCTCCACTCGTCGCGTCGATCGCCGACGCGATGGCCGAGGTGCTGGAGGTCTCACCGGGTTCGGTGGGGGACACCGACGACTTCTTCACGATGGGCGGTACCTCGCTCTCGGCCACACGGGTGACCTCCGCGCTGGGGCGCCGGCTCGGCGTCCGCGTGCCCACCCGGTTGCTCTTCGAGAACCCCAACCCGGTCGCGCTCGCACGGGCGGTGACCGAACTCCCCGCGGAGGGGACGGATGCGGGAGGCGGCGCGCCGGCCGGCCCGTCGGAGTCCGACCTCGGCGACCTCCCACTCGCCCCGACGCAGCGCCGGATGTGGGTGGGCGCGCAGATGCTCGGAGCGGTGCCGATCTACGCCGTGCCCGCGGTGGTGCCCGTGCCGCCCGGAACCGACGAGTCTGCGGTCATCGGCGCGGTCGAGGCCCTCGTCGACCGCCATCCCGCGCTCCGTACCCGCTACCTCGCGACGCCTGACGTTCCCCGGCAGCGTGTTCTCGACGCCTGGCGCCCGTCCCTGCGGCGGGTGGGTGCGGCCGAGCTCACGACGCCCGCGGGGATCGGGATGCTCGGGGAGGCCTTCGATCTCACCGGTGAGCCACCGGTCCGGGTGTGGCTGGTCACCGGCGACGATCAGGTGACCCCGGTGGCGGTCGTGGTGATCGCGCACCACATCACCATGGACGGTGAATCCGCCGGCATCGTGCAGCGTGAGCTCGCGTCGCTGCTGGCGGGTCACGACCTCGGCCCGGCGCCGACGGGTTTCGCGGCGGTCGCCCGGCAGATGGCGGCCGACGACGAGCGATCCCGGGTTGCCCTGGTGGACTTCTGGCGGCGCGCGCTCGAGGGGCACAGCGGCGAGCTCGACCTCGCCCAGCGCCGCCCCGTCGTTCGGGACCTGCGGACCTCGACGACCGAGTATCTGCTGGAAGATGCGGTCGG
Source organism: Gordonia sp. SMJS1 (assembly GCF_029866425.1). NCBI lineage: Bacteria > Bacillati > Actinomycetota > Actinomycetes > Mycobacteriales > Gordoniaceae > Gordonia > Gordonia sp. SMJS1. Next base: position 1,074,263 of record NZ_CP123381.1, read on the forward strand.
ACAGGCGATTCCGGCGGCCGCGCGCCGGGCGTCGGCGAGCGAGTTCCACATCCTGCACGCGGCGCTGGTGCTGGCCCTCGCGGTGCAGTCGGGGTCCGATGACATCGCGCTGGCCACGCCCGCCTCGATGCGCCGCGACTCCGACACCGCCGGCACGGTCGGCATGCTCATCTCCACCGTCGTGTTACGCACCCGGATTCGCCCCGGCATGACCGTCGGCGAGCTGATCACGGCGGTCCGCGACGACGACCTGGCGGCGCTCGATCATGCTGCGATCGCCTTCGACGATGTGGTCGCCCTGATCGATCCGCCGCGCGTCCCCGGGCGGCATCCGCTGGTACAGGTGGCGTTCTCGATGGCCGATCCGGAGATGCCCGGGCCCGACCCGGCAGACACCGGCGCGTCGACGTGGATGTCGCCGCGCAGCGAGTTCGACATCCACGTCGAGGCGGTGCCCGACGCCGGCGGCTGGCGGTTGCGCGTCCACCACGGCCGGGAACTGTTCGACGAGGGCACGATCCGCGCTCTCGGCGAGCGAGTGGTCGCCGCGGTCGCCGCCGTCGTGGGGGAGCCGTCACGTCGTCTCGCGGCCATCGAGCCGCTGACCGGCGCCGAACGACGCTTCGTCGCCGACCGAGCGCGGGCGTCATCGACCACGGGGGCCGAACCGCTGCTGGCCGAGCTCTTCACGTCGGCTGTCGAGGCGTACGGCGACCGTCCCGGCATCGCCGACGAGCACCGGTCCCTGACCTACCGCGAATTCGACGGGTGGGTCTCGGTGACCGCCCGCGCGATGCGACGTCGAGGGCTCGGTGCCGGCGACGCGGTGGCCGTCGTGGTGCCGCGGTCGATCGAGTCGGTCGTCGCGATCTGGGCGGTCAGCCGGATCGGCGCGGTGTGCGTACCGGTCGACGTCACCTACCCGACGGCCCGGATCGACCACGTGGTCGCCGGCGCGTCCGCGAGTGTGATCACGCCCGCCGACATCCCCGCCCAACCGACGGAACCGGTTGTGTCCGAACCGGTCACATCGGTGTCGCGCGACGCGCTGGCCTACGTCATCACCACGTCGGGTACCACCGGGACCCCGAACATCGTCGGGGTCACCCATCGCGGTGTACACCGCGTGGCCTCGCTCGGCGACGTCGAACCAGACGACCGCGTCGGGATGGCCATCAGTCCGGGATTCGACGCCACGTTCCACGACATGCTGTTGCCACTCGCCGCCGGCGCGACCCTCGTGGTGGTCCCGGCCGGGATCACCGGCGGGGACGACCTCGCCCGGTTCCTCGACCGCACCGGGGTCAGCGTCTTCACGGCGACGCCTTCGGTCGTCCGCACACTGCGACCGGCGGCGATCGGTGCGCTGCGCCTGGTGTACATCGGCGGCGAGGCACTCTCGGCCGATCTGGCCGCGGTGTGGTCGGAACATGCCCAGGTTCTCAACATCTACGGCCCCACCGAGACGACGGTGACCGTGTCCACCAGTGCATTCCGGCGCGGCGACCCGATCCGACTGGGGCATCCGCGCCCGGGCATCGGCGCCGAGGTGCTCGACGCCCAGCTGCGCCACGTCCCGCCGGGTGTCGTCGGCGAGTTGTACATCGGCGGAACCGGGGTCGCCCGTGGCTATCTCGGTGATCCGGCGCTCACCGCTGCGACGTTCGTCGCCGGCGCCGACGGCGTGCGCCGCTACCGCACCGGGGACCTGGTGCGGTGGGATCGCGACACCGGCGAGCTGGTCTACGTCGGCCGGGCGGACCGTCAGGTCAAGATCCGGGGTCAGCGAGTGGAACCCGCCGAGATCGACGCGGTGATCGTGCGGGCGGGCGCCGAGCGCTCGGTGACCGTCCTGCGGCCGGGCCCGGTCGGACCAGCGCTCGTGTCCTATGTGGTGGCACCGTCGGTGCCGGCCACCGAGCTCCGGGCCGCGTGCCGGTCGTCGCTGCCGCGGCACATGGTGCCTAGCCGGGTCGTCGTGCTCGACGACCTGCCGCTCAGCGGCGCGGGCAAGATCGACGTACGCCGACTGCCCGAACCGGCCTGGTCGGAGTCCGTGCGCGAACCGGGAACCGCCACCGAGGCAGCGGTTCTCGACGCCTTCCGGGCCGTGCTGGGTGACGCGGCGGCCGGTCCGCACGCGGGCGCAGACGGTGCCGGGACACCCATCGGCATGGACGACGACTTCTTCGCCGCCGGTGGGCATTCGCTCGCCCTGCTGCAGTTGCGGGACGAACTGGCCCGCCGGACGGGCCGGGTCGTCGACGCGGCGGAACTCTTCGGTCATCGCACCCCGGCCGAGATCGCCCGGCTGCTCGACGACCCGGAAGGCGGCGTTAGCGGCCGACGCGTCGTGCCGCTGTCGCCCGGCACCGGCCGACGACCCGAGGTCTGGTGTGTGCACACCGCGACCGGGATCGTCGAACCGTTCCGGGCGCTGGGCGAGTCCCTGCCGTCGGCGTCGGTGTTCGGCCTGCAACTGCCCGAACTCGTACTCGCCGAGCGGGATCTGCCGACGACGATCGAGGGCATCGCGGCACTGCACGTCGAGGCCATCCGGGCGACCCAGCCGCAGGGACCGTATCGGGTCGTCGGCTGGTCCGTCGGCGGTGTCGTCGCCCACGAGATCGCGCGCCGGCTCGTCGAACTCGGCGAAGAGGTCGCGCTGCTGGTGCTGCTCGACGCGCGGACGCCGGCCGAACTGACCACTGTGGACGACGCTGAGCTGCGAGCCGCCGATCACCCCCTGCGTGCCCTGGCCGAGCAGCACGACCCCGACGCACTGCGGCGGTTCGAGGACCGGACGAGGGGCCTGGCCGCGGCGGCGCGCTCCTACGACCTGCGTCCGGTGGCCGCCGGTAAGGTGCTCTACGTTGCGGCGCAGGACAACCCGGACCCGGACGCCTGGAGGCGTGCGGTCGATCCGGCCGGACGGGCCGTCGTCGACGTGCTGCACGCCGGCACGACGCACGCAGAGCTGGGGCATCCGGACGTATTGGCGCGGGTTGCCCGCAGAATCGAGGAGGAATGGTGACCGGATCCGAAGCGGCGACGCCGCAGATGTCGATCCTGTTCGTGTGCACGGGCAACATCTGTCGTTCACCGATCGGCGAACGCGTGCTGACCGGCCTCGCCGGCCGGGCGGGTGTCCCCGTGACGTCGTCGAGCGCCGGTGTCGGAGCGCTCAACGGGCAGCCCATCCATCCGCACGCCTCCGCCGTCCTGGTCGAGAACGGTTACGACGCATCGGGGTTCGAGTCCCGGTATCTGCGTCCGCCGATGCTCACCGAGGCCGACCTCGTGCTGTGCATGAGCCGCGAACACCGTGCCGCCGCGCAGCAGATGGCCCCGGCACGCTGGAAGCGGGTGTTCACGCTGACCGAGTTCGCCGCACTCTGCGACCTCGGCCCGCTGCCGGAGATCATCGCCGGACGCGGACGTCTCGATCCGAACTCGGACCTGCTCGACATCGTCGACCCGATGGGCCGTCCGCGCGAGGACTTCGACCGGGTCTTCGCCGAGGTCGAACCGAAGGTCGGGGCGTTGGTCACGTGGCTGGCGGCGCCGGGAGCGAAGCGAGCGGGCCAATCGTCCGCCGAGCAGGCCTCCGCCACTCGAGCGGGCCGGCACGCGACGGGGGAGAGCCGATGATCCGGCGACTGGCGGGTAACCGCGTCGTCCAGGTCGTCGCGGTGTTGCTGCTGCTCGTCGCCGCCGCACTGATCTGGCTGGCGTATTCGGCATTTCAGGTCCGCGACGATCTGGAATCGGTGCGCGCGGATGCGAGCAGGGCGCGGGCGTTGATGCTCGACGGCGATCAGGCCGGCGCCCGTCAGGCGGCCGAGGCGGCGTCGGTGCGGGCCGAGGACGCCCAGGACCGTGCGAACGGTTTGCTGTGGTCGGCTGCTGCGGCGGTGCCGGTCGTCGGATCGCCGCTGAAGTCGGTGCAGCAGATGAGCGATGCCGTCGCGGCGCTCTCGGCCGACGTGCTGGTGCCGGCTGCCGACCTCGCCACCGTGCTCCACCCGAATCGCCTGCGCACGGGCAACACCGTGAACCTGGCACTGCTGCGGGATGCGCAGCCGGAGCTGAAGGCGGTCGCGGAGCAGTCGGCTGCGGTGGCCGCCCAGGTCTCGGCGATCGAACCGAGTTGGCTGGGCGTCGTGGCCGATGCCCGGGATCAGCTCGCCGAGCAGGTCGAGGCTGCCGACTCGACGGTGCAGGCGACGAGCATCGCGGCCGAACTCGTCCCGTCGATGCTCGGCGCCGACGGTCCGCGCAACTACTTCATGGCGTTCCAGACACCGTCCGAGGCACGTGGCACCGGCGGCCTCGTCGGTGGTTTCGCGGTACTGAACGCGACCGGGGGCCGGGTGACCATCCCCGAGCTCGGTGCGAATTCGGAGTTCCGCGACCCGGCCACCCCGCAGATCAACCTCGGCCCCGAGTACGACGCGATCTACTCCTACTACCGCCCTTACACCGACTTCCGGAACGGCAACCTCAGCGCCCACTTCCCCGACGCCGCGCAGATCTGGCTGGCGAACTGGCGCGCCCAGACCGACCGCCAACTCGACGGGGCGATCGCGCTGGATCCGATCGCGCTGAAGTATGTTCTCGAGGTCGTCGGCCCGGTGTCGGTGGGGCGGGAGAAGATCACCGCCGACAACGTCGTCCCGATCACGCTGTCGACGGCCTACCAGCGCTTCGCCGACGACAACGCCGCGCGAAAGGACTACCTGCAGGCCATCTCTCAGGCCGTGGTGAACAAACTCGTCACGTCCGGCGGCAGCACGCGGGATCTGCTCGAGGCGCTCGGCCGTGGCGTGCACGAGCGGCGGATCATGGTGTACAGCACCGATGCCGAGGATCAGAAGATCCTCGAGTCGACGAAGCTGGGTCACCAGATCTCCGACACGTCGTCGCCTTATCTGCAGGTGGCCATCGGCAATGCGTCCGGAACGAAGCTGGACTATTTCCTGCGGCGCGAGATCAGCTACACCTCGGGCGGGTGCGAGGGTGACACCAGGGAGTCGACGATCACGGTGAAGCTCACCAACACCCTCGACACCACGGACACCACCGACTACGTCGCCGGCAACCTCGGGACCGAACTGTCGGTGAAGAAGGGAACCAACCTCGCCAACGTCGAGTTCCTGGCGACGAAGGGCGCGGTCCTCAAGGAGATGACCCTCGGCGAGGGCGGGGCCTTCTACGTCGAGCAGGCCCTGCACGGTCGGCCGTACTACTCGACCCGCGTGGGCATCGCACCGGGCCAAACCGCCACCATCGTGCTGAAGATCGACGAGCCGACCTCGGCACACGGGGACGCCGAGGTCCCGATCCAGCCGCTCGTCGACGACCCGACCGTCACCGTCGACGTCCCTGCGTGTGGGCCGGAGAACTGAGCACCCGGAGCTTGCGGAGGGCGCGTCAGCCCCTGCTCCCTGAGGAGCGTCCGGAGCTTGCGGAGGGCGCGTCACGAAGGGTCTTAGCAACTCGTCTCGCCAAGACCCTTCGTGACGCTCGCAAGCTCGCTCCCCAGGGAGCGGAGGGGGACGCTCGCAAGCTCGCTCCCCAGGGAGCGGATGGGGACGCTCGCAACCTGGCTCCTCAGCTCAGGGAGCAGGGGGGGAAGCTCGCTCCCAGAGCGGAGTTCTCTCGTGGTCCCGACGGCCCGTCCCCGGCCGACGATCTGACCGGGAACAGAGCCGATTGGGGCGTCACTGTGGAGTTGTCAAGGGACAGATGCGATCCCGGGCGTTGGCCGGGTGCGAAAAGGTGCTGCGCGAAAGTGTGTGTCGGAGGGCCGGTCAGGCGGCGTCGTCGAGGCGCATGGTGCGTCGGTTGTATGCGGGTAGCGGTCGGCGTTGCGGATCGATCGACACGGGCGGTACGAGCCAGGGGTGGCGGTCGAAACCCATCACGATGTCCCACCCGTGGTGGTGGACCTGTGTGTGGCAGCGCTGGCAGAGCAGGCAGCCGTTGTCGAGATCGGTGGGTCCGCCGTCGGCCCACGGCCTGATGTGATGCACCTGCGTATGGGACGGCGGTGCACCACATTTGATGCAGCACTCGTCGCGGACGATGATCGCTTTGCGTAAGTGTGACGGATACAACCGGCGGGTGTGACCCATCTGAAGCGGTACGCCTTCGCTGTCGAGGATGATCTCGGTGAGCGAGCCGTCGCACGACACCTGTTTGGCGGTGGCATGGCTGACCGTCCCGGTCCACGGCAGCGTTGCGAGGTCTCCGGTCGCGGGGATGGTCAGCATCAGTTGCGTGCGTGGGCTTCCGACGGTGTTGATGCTCGCGCCGATCGCGGCTTGGTCGAGGATCAGTTCGAAGGCGTCGGCGCGGCGTTGCTCGGCGGTGCGACGGTCCTCGGCGCCGTCGGGTTCGGGCCGTGGGCAGGTCCGTTCGTCGATCATGGCCAGGAACTTCTCGCTCACGACCTGGGTGAGGTCGGCGCGGATCTCGACGCGTCCGTCGTCGGTGGTGTGCGTGTTTACCGCATTGAAAGATGGGTCGTCGGCGGCGGGGACACCGGTGTCGGCGGCGTCGGCGAGTGTGTTGCCGATAGTCCGCGCATGCTTGAACACGTCTGTCGGTGTTGCGCCCGAGAGTGCTTGGGCAATCAGTTCGATCTCATAGCGGGAGCGCTCATCCTCGGAAAGCGCTTCACCACAACGCTTGTCGATCTCGTTCATGCCTCGGACGATGGCATCGACGATCTCGCTCGACAGTCGCCCGTCGGCAGCGTGACGCGCCACAGCGGGCAGAGTGGGCAGGACGTCGACACTGCGCATGGTGCGAAGAGCGGCGGCCGGTGCATGTCCTGACTCGATCAGCAGTCTCTTGGTGGTGCTACCGGCCTTCTGGGCGATGCCTATTTCGTCGAGTTGTGCTGCGTGCGAGACGATCTGATGATCGGCGAGGTTGCGGATCAGGCGCCACGTGTCAAGGGCGTCGAATGTTGCTCTGCCCGTGGGATCGTCGGCGGGTTGGGCGGTCTCGACGAGCTGATCGAGGAGCGTGGTGAGCTCTGGCATGAGTCCAAGGTACAGGAACATGGGTTCGATTTCGAGGAGTTTCCACAGGCTCGGAAATCGCGAAACTGTCTACTGTGCAGCATGTTTCGGTGATTGTGCCTCGATCGTCGTCAGTAATCTAATCCTGTCACACACGTACCGTATTCTGTCCCAGAACGGTAGATGTGCTGCTGACCAACGACTGTCGTGCGACCGAATGTCGCGCGTCGTCCTGCTGCAGAGGTATCTGCTTGTCCAGGAAGTGGTCGATTACTCCTGAGCGCAGGCCCTGCTCGTCGGGTGATTGATGGTGGACGGGCCGGTCACCGAGGTGGCACGGGAACTCGACGTCCACGAGATCGCAAGGTGCCGCCCGACCGAGGCGTCGGGTGAGTGCGCGGAACGGACCAGACTGCGTGCCGAGCTCGTCGAGAAGGGCCGTGATGTCGCGCTACGGAAGGAAAATTTCGGCGTACTATGCGGTGCGGCATCATCGGTGATTCGTTTCGAGCTCATCGCCGCGGAGTGCGCCGACCACCATGTCATGAAATGCTGTGCGCCTCCTTTTGCTTCGCGGCCTGGATTTTCTGCTTGTGCAGATCGGCAACGCCGCGTCGAGTTGACGCCACGACAGCGGCGGCGCCGCGATCTGGAAGTGTCTGGCGCACTGGCAGGCCACGCGACGCACCTACGGTTCACCGCGTACTACTGCCGCACGCCGAGGCGGGTGCGGTCTCTCAGCTCGATTCGGCGGCGTCGTTCGCACCGGACCTGGTTGGCCGCCAGTTCGATCCGGGCATCGGCGGGGTCGACCCGCTGAAGAATGATCGCCCACATCTAACCCTGGTCTACGTCAGACGAGCGACGCTGGTCGTTACCCGCCCTCAATGAATGCCCTGTGCGTTCGAGACTCTCGGGCACGCGGCTCAGTAGTAGTACGGGTAATCGTCCCAGCGCGGGTCGCGCTTCTCGAGGAACGCGTCACGTCCTTCGACGGCTTCGTCGGTCATGTAGGCCAGGCGGGTCGCCTCACCGGCGAACACCTGCTGGCCCATGAGGCCGTCGTCGGTGAGGTTGAACGCGAACTTCAGCATGCGCTGGGCCGTCGGCGACTTGCTGTTGATCCGGCGCGCCCAGTCGATGGCGGTGGCCTCCAGCTCGGCGTGCGGGGCGACGCGGTTGACCGCGCCCATCCGGTGCATGGTCTCGGCGTCGTAGGCCTCCCCGAGGAAGAAGATCTCGCGCGCGAACTTCTGCCCGACCTGCTTGGCGAGGTAGGCGCTGCCGTAACCGGCGTCGAAGGAACCCACATCGGCGTCGGTCTGCTTGAACCGGGCGTGCTCGGCCGAGGCGAGGGTCAGGTCGCACACGACGTGCAGCGAATGCCCGCCGCCGGCCGCCCAGCCGTTGACGACCGCGATCACGACCTTGGGCATCGTCCGGATCAGGCGCTGGACCTCCAGGATGTGCAACCGCCCGCCCTCGGCCTTCACCCGCGCCGCGTCGACCGTCTCGGCGCCGGCCGCCGCGACGTCGTCGTCGTGTGTCGTGGCGTACTGATAACCGCTACGCCCGCGGATGCGCTGATCGCCGCCGCTGCAGAACGCCCACCCGCCGTCCTTGGGGCTCGGGCCGTTGCCGGTCAGCAGGATCGTGCCGACGTCGGGCGACCGCCGCGCATGGTCGAGGACCCGGTACAGCTCGTCGACCGTGTGCGGGCGGAAGGCGTTGCGGACCTCGGGACGGTCGAATGCGACGCGCACGATCCCGTACTCGCGGCCCTCAGCGACGTGGCGGTGATAGGTGATGTCGGTCAGGTCGTCGAAGCCGGGCACCACCGCCCACGATGCCGGGTCGAAGGGTTGGCCGGAGGGTCCCTGGGTGTCGGGCGTCGCACTCATGGGGTCAGCCTATCGACGCGGCGACCGGGCGCTTCGCACGCCTGCAAGCGGCGGATTGGTCGGAAGAGGTCACGAAGTCGTGACGGGTTCGACGCGGATTGCATTCAACCATTGGATGCCTGCCGGTCTTCGGTTCGAACATCACCGAAATCTCAGTTTCGGATGCTTAGCTGTCCGTATGGCTGTATGGGGGTGGATTCTGATCCTCGGGGGCGCGTGGTGTGTCGTGTCCGCGGCGGTCGCGGTGATCGTCGGGAGGGCGGTCCGGATCCGAGACGAGAAGGAACGCGGTCCGCGTGGCGTGCCGGACTACATACCCGAGTCCACGCGCCGGCTGGCCCGGGGCGGGGTGTGTGTGGATCTCGCCGACCGCCGTCGGACCGATCGGCACACCGACACCGACACCGACTAGGGCGCGGCACCGCCGGCTCTTATACGGTTGGTCGGTGAGCGAAGCGAACGATCGCGCCGTCGAGACCGTCGACGAGGACCCGCACGAGGGTGGTTTCCGGGCCCATGCGGCCATCACCACCGACCGCGGCGGACCCCGCTACGGCGAGTTCAGTGAGCAGGTCCGCCTGCTGATGGACAACGCCCGCTACGCCTGTCCCGACGACGAGCTCGTCGACGAACTCATCGAGTCACTGAGGGCGCTCAACGACCGGCTCGCCGATTCCCGGATCGACGAGTGGCACTCACCGGCGGGGACCCGCATCGACCTCCCGTCGCGCGGCAACATCACCCTGCCGCCGTATGTGGTCACCGAGGTGAACGACAACGGGGTCGTCGCCGAACTGACGTTCCGCGATTTCCACCTCGGCGGGAACAACGCCGCGCACGGCGGTCATGTCGCGGTCGCCTTCGACGACGTGGGCGGCTTCGCGTCGGCGGTCGCGATCCAGCATGTCAGCCGGACCGCGTACCTGACCGTGCAATACCGGTCGATCACACCGCTGAACACGCCGCTGCGAATCCACGCCTGGGCGGACCGGATCGAGGGGCGCAAGGTCTTCATCAAGGGCACCCTGCACGACGGCGACCGCCTCTGTGCGGAGATGGACGCCCTGTTCATCAAGCTCAACCCAGGTCAGGCCTGACCAGCACTCGTCGGCGGGCGCACGGGTAGACGACGGCTCACCTCCGCCGGCGCATCCGTGCGCGACAGTCGCAGCACGATGGTCGGCGCCTCGCCGGCGTCGAGCGGCCACGTCTCGAGCATCTCGCGGCGCAGGGCGGCCAGTTCGTCGCCGTGATTGCTCGACAGTGTTCGCGCGGTCGCGTCGTCCCCGGCGTAGAGAAACGTCGGTGTCATGGGGTGAACCGCGAAGCCGAGACGCTCGGCGGCCACCCACAGCTGCTGCGCGACGATCCCACCGCGGAGGTAATCGGCGGGGGTCGTGCCCTGCTGCACCAAGACCAGGATCGCCGACGACGACGCGGCCCGGGCGCCGGCATCGGCACCGAGTGCGGCACCGCCACCCCATTCGTCGAGCAACGCCATGACATCGGCACGCCGCAACACGTCGAGCATCCCCGCCATTGCCGCCGGTAGGTCGAGCGAGGCGACGTCGATGCCCTCGGCGGCGGCCGGATCGGTGGTGAGCTCGGCGAACATCTCCCGGTGCAGTTCGGGCGTCAGGAACCGGGCGCGATCCGATCGGGCGATGATTGAGGCATATCGGTCGATGTCCGCGCGGTCGTCGAGCGCCACCAACCGGGTCCGATCACTCGTGGCGGCATCGTGCAGTCGGACGAGATCGGAGGCCGACAGCGGTGATCCGTCCCCGACTCCACGTCGCGTGCCGCGGGCGAGCAACGCGTCGAGTTCGGTCTCCGCGTCCGCAGAGCGCGACCCGGTGTCGATGCCCTTGAGGCGTGCCCGGCCGGCCAGCGTGTCGGCCGCGTCGACGATCTCGATGTCGTCGAGCACCCCGCGCGCGACGGCCGCGACCTGCGCGTTGTACAGGGCGGCGCCGACCGCCACCGCAGATGCCCGGTGCTCGACGTCGAGGGTCGAGGTGCGGGTGCGGTCCAGGACGATCGTGACGGCGTCGTCGTCGGCGATGATCTGCCAGGGCTGCTGGTTCCCGGCGGACGGCGCCCGGCTCGCGGCGTACACGACGAGTTCGCGATCGGTCATCGCCTCGACGGCGGGCTGCACCTGCGGACGGATCGGTTCGGCGTCGGCCGGTGGTTGTGCTGCGGATATGGGGGTATGGGTGTCGATCGGGTCCTCGAGGCCGTCAAGCCAGGCGTCCCGGTCGAATCGGACGCGACCGGACGGCAGGGACTTGCCTTGCACGAGGCGGCGGACGGCCGCGGCCACGGTGGCGCCGCCCAGGAGGACGTCGCCGCCGAGCTGCGGCCAGGCGGTGACCGTGTGCCCGAGCTCGATGGCTGACGCCGCCATCGGCGCGGTCACCTTCGTCGGCTCGAGTACCCGGACGGCGAGCGGGGTGAGCGACGCGCGGTCGAGTCCGACGAGATCTTCGATGCGCAGGTCGCCGGCCAGGCCGTGGAAAAGGGGCCGATCCGGTTCGAGGTCGAATCTCTCGACATCGAGGGTTCCACCGTCACTCGTCTCCATGAGAACCGGAATTCCTCGCTCGCGACATTTCTGGCGAACGAGGACCTTTACATCGAAGGAATCACATTCTTCGACGACGAGATCCAGGCCGTCGAGGAATTCATCGATGTTCTCGATTGTTATGCCGTCCACATGTACGACGGTGGTGAGATAGGGATCGATCTCGGAAATGCGTCGAGCGGCGATCACGGCCTTGTTGTCGTGAATATCCATGAGGGTCGCCGGAATTCGATTCATATTCGTGAGTTCGAGATCGTCGAAATCGGCAAGACGTAATTCGCCGGTAAGGCCTTCGAGTGCGAGCGTGAGTGATATCGCGTGTCCCACACTCAAACCGACGACACCGATCCGGAGCTCGCCCGCAGCGTCTTGCTGCGACGCGGTCAGTTTGTGCCGGTTGCGGTCGAGCCGGAGGCGCCGGAACGTGCGCGGACCGGGGATCTTGACGAGGGCGTTACGCCAGGGAAAGTGCGCGTAACGAGGTGTCTCGTCCCGGAGAGCGGGCTCGGCGGGCGGGAGGAGTTCATCGAGCGCGCGGGCGGCGCCGGCCGTGATGTCGGACACAGTGAGGGACGGTTCGGCGGTCAACGCGGCGGGTAGTTCGTCCGGGAAGTAGAGGGTGGCGGCGGCATCCGGCGGCGTGTGCATAAGCCCATGGTGTCGCACGGGATTGCACGACGCCAACCGTCAAAGCGACGGTCGGGCAAAAAGAACTGCGCTTGTGGGAGTGCATAAATGTGGCCTTGTGGCAGCATTACACGCGGGGTCGGGGGAGATCTCGTCTCTAAATTTACTAATTCCTGGAAGGCAATACTGCGATGAATAAGGTGTCAGTCACCAATGATCAGGTTCGCACCGGGATGTTGCGATCGATCGCACCCGAAACCGGGGCGGAGTACTCGGTGGTCGTGGCGAGCCCGCGGTCGGAGCCCGAACTGTGGCGTGAGTACCTCGCCGGCGCGGACGCGTCGTACCACCGCCACGGGTGCGCGGCCGCACTCGAGTACGACGAGGTCGCCGGCGGCGAGGGCACCGCGATGTTCTTCGCGGTGCTCGACAGCGAGGGCAAGGTTGTCGGCGGACTACGGGTCCAACCCCGGTTGGAGGCGGCTGCGCAGTCGCACGCGCTGGTCGAATGGGCGGGTCAGCCCGGTCAGGTGCAGCTCGTCAACGCCATCGAAGAACGCCTGCACGACGGCATCGTCGAGGTCAAGACGGCCTGGGTGGACGAGCGATCGGCGATCGCGGGGTCGGTGGCCGGTCAGTTGTCGCGGTTGGGGCTGGTCATCATGGAGATGTCCGGGGTCGAGGCCATGATGGCGACCGCGGCCGACCACGTTCTGCGCCGTTGGCAATCCGGTGGTGGACGCCTCGACGAGTCGGTGTCCGCGACGCCGTTCCCCGACGACCGGTACCGCACCCGGCTCATGTGGTGGGACCGCGCCCGGCTCGACACCCTCACCAGCCCGGAGACCTGGCGTCGGATGCGCCGGGAGGCCGACGCACTCCAGGCCGCGACGACTCAGCGCCCGCTGGTCCGGCTGTCGATGTCGACGAAGTCGGCCGGGCGTCGGTAGAAGACCTCGTACAGGCTCGCCGACGGCGGAGACACCGTCCGCTCGGCGTCGGCGGCATGTGCGCTCGGCGCGCCGTCGTTCCAGGTCACCGCGTCGATGGATTTGATGACCGTGGTGTCCCGGCCGTTCTCCTTCGCCTGATACACGCAGGCGTCGGCCTGACCCAGGAGGTTGCCGATCACGTCGTCGGTCGAATAGGCGGTGTCGAACCGGCCGGAGACCAGCGGGTCGCCGGCGACGCGCAGCGGCGCGCAGACGCCGCCGACGCTGATGGTGACCGGCGCTGCCGCGGCGACGGCGGCCCGTAGGCGTTCGGCGCTGAGCCACAGTTCGTCCGCGTCGTGGAGACGTGGAACATGAGGAACTCCTCGCCGCCGTAGCGGCACACCTCCGAACCGACGGGGGCGTGCTCGCGGATGGCGGCCGATGCCGCCAGCAGCACGCCGTCACCGGCGAGGTGGCCGTACTGGTCGTTGATCTTCTTGAAGTGGTCGACGTCGAGCAGCAGGATGCCGATCCATCCGGTGGACGATCGCGCGGCCGAGAGGAGCTGCGATGCGCGAATCAGGAAGCCGCGCCGGTTCAGCAGGCCGGTCAGCGGGTCGATCCCGACCAGGCGGGTCTGCTGATCGAGCACGGCCTCCATCGACTTGCGCAACGCGACGACCAGGAAGACCGGCACCACGATCAGGCCGAGCATCGCGCCGAAGCTGATCAGGTACTCCGGCAGCGAGGGCGTCGTCACCGCGAGGACGGTTGCCGCACAGACGACCGCCAGCGCCAGATGGGACAGGATGAGTCGGGTGGTCGCCGAGATCGCGCCGATCGCCGGGATGACCGCGACGATGGCGAGGACGAGCGTCGACGATCGTGGCGAGGCCAGGATCATCGAGGTGCCGAAGATGCCCACGATCCCCAACCCGCCCAGGAACGCGAACTCGAGATCGGTCAGCCGGGCGCGGATGGCCGTCACCGCGAAGACGACCGCGATGAACGACCAGATGGTGAGCAGGATGGGCATGCCGCCCGGGTACAGCGTCTCGGGCGCGAGCACGCTGATGACCGGCAGCGGGATGACACCGCCGGTGCTGATCAGTGTCGCCATCGACCGGGCGTCGTAGCGCCGGAGCACCCTCCTGATCAACGACATCTACCACGACCGCTTTCCGTCGGCGGCTGTGGAGACAGCCGCTTGTTTGCCGAGATTCGCATTGATGCCACTGCGACTGCATTGGCGGAAACCACGTAATCTTTCGTGTCCTACGCATAGGCAATGAAAGCACCTTACCAGCAGTTTTGCCGCACCTCGCGGAATCGTTAGCAGCGCTGCCGAGAATAGTGGCGAATCGCCGGCCGCGCCGGTCCCAGATTTTGTGAACATCTGTCAAAAGAAATCGATGTCTCGACCCGGGCCCACGAAAAATTGCACACGGTTTCGACGGACTGCCGCGGCGCGCAATTGTGAGAACGGTCATGACGGTCGGGCCCGGTCCGGGCGGGGCGACTCGACCTTCTTCCCGGGAGCGCGCCGGCTGAGTAGTATCTGCGCGGTAGAGAACTGCGGCGCCCCCGGCGTCGCCCTGGGGGGATCGGACCAGCGAATGACGTCGTGTTGACGTTCGGCACCTCGGTGATCGCGGTGTCGGTCGACCCGTACCACCGAGCCGTGGTCGCCTACGGCTACGAGGCGTCGGCCGCGGCCGCCGAGCGCTTCATCGAACAGGTGCTCATGCCCATCAGTCCGCGGGCGCGTTTCTAGCGGCGATCGGACTTCTACTGGCTCATCCACCTTCCCTGGACCGGCGCCGTGACGACGAGAGCGGACGCAACGCACTGATCGAGGCGGCCCGCACCAAGCTCGGTGCGCACACCGTGAGTGACGGGGAGCGCAGCTGGTTCCTCGACGTCTGCATGGGCGTCGCCGTCGGAGATGTGCACCTCGCCGCCGAGTCCGAGGACGATCTGGTCCGCCACGCCGACGCCGCCCTGTGCATCGCGCTGAGCAGCCGCACCGCCGTCGCATTCGCATCGCCGACGACGCTGCGCCACATCCGGGCCGAGGTCGACCTCGCGGGTTGGCTCACCAGATCGGTCGAGCGCGACTTCTCCGTCTTCTACCAGCCGATCGTCGCGGTACCCGACCGGCGGGTCGTCGGTTACGAGTCGCTGCTCCGGTGGCACACCGAGTCCGGCGTGCTGGCTCCGGACGCGTTCCTGTCTGTGGCCGAGGGGATCTCGCTGCTCGCCCCCATCGGACGGCACGCCATTGGCGAGGCCATCCGGGACCTGTCGGGGGAGATCACCCGGCACGTCGGGCCGAGCACGTTCGTCTCCCTCAACCTGTCCGGGCAGCAGTTGTGGGACGACGGGCTCGTCTCGTACGTCCACGGCCTGATCGACGGTCACGGTGTCGAGCCGTCGAGGGTCTGGGTCGAGGTGCGGGAGGACTAGGCGATCCGGGTCGACACCTCCGCGTCGCGGGCGATCGACGCGCTCCACGAACTCGGCTGCACGATCTGCATCGACGACCTGGGGGCCGGGTTCTCGGCCCTGCGCTACGTCCGCGATCTCCCGGTCGACGTCCTGAAGGTCGATCGGACGCTCATCGCGCAACTGGCCGACAGCTCGCCCGATCGCGCCGTCGTCCGCGCGATCGGTGAGATGGCCGCCGCCACCGGGGTGAAGATGGTCGCCGAGGGGATCGAATCCGAGGCGTTGCTCCCGATGCTCGAGGAGTTCGGGTTCGACTACGCCCAGGGCTTCCTGTTCGGCCGCCCGGCGCCGCTCGTCGAACTGTTCGGGTCTGACCGTTAGCGAGGCTCGGTGCCCGATTCCGTTGTTGCGCAGCGTATTGCTCCTTGGGGTGCGAAGCGCCGATCCTGCTCCCTGAGGTGCGAGCGAAGCGAGCCTCGAAGGGCGTGGTGAACATTTCTTGCCAGGCCCTTCGTGGCTCGTCGCTATCGCTCCTCGCACCTCAGGGAGCAGAGAGAGACGGCACCGCTTTACCCGACAGACCAACGGTTCTGCGGTTCGTTCGGACTAGGGAGCGGGATGATTCGTCGTCGATGGCACCCCCCTTCGACATGCGGCTGTTTCCTCAAATGTGTTGCGGCTCCAGACGATCAATTCATGTGACCGTACTGGTCTCGATCGCCTGTGGTCGGCCGGCGACTCCACCTCGATCCGCCGCGGCTTGGCCTTCTCGGCGACCGGGATGGTCACGGTGAGAACGCCGTTGTCGTAGCGCGCCGAGATGGCCGCGCTGTCGATGGCGTCGCCGAGAGTCAGTTGGCGGCGGTAGGTTCCGGAGAATCGTTCGCTCGTCAGCCACTGCACGCCCTCGTCGGACGGCGTGCTCCGCTGGGCGGAGAGGGTGAGGACCCCGTTGTCGACGCTGACGTCGATGGAGCCGGGATCGGCGCCGGGCAGATCGGCGATGAGCAGGTAGTGGTCCTCGACCTTGTACAGGTCCAGGGGCATGAAGCGGGGAGTGCGGGCAGTTCCGGCCGCTGAACCGGTCATCATGCCTCGGGTCCAGGCATCCATGTCGGAGAAGGGATCGAAACGAAGCACAGCAGTTCACCTCCTGATTCTCAAGGCTGCTCGCCACCCGTTAGACGAGCAGTTCATCGCTGTACTGCCAACGAAGATAGCACCGGATCCGGCACTCGTCTAGCACTCTGGAGGTGAGAGTGCCAGATTTTTCCGGGGCCCGAAGACGACGCCGCCCGACCGCGAGTTCGACTGTGCCGGAGTGGGTCCGGTCTGCGCCGGCGTGGCTGCCGGAGGGTCGAACGACGCGATCGGGCGGGGTCGGGTCAGGGTCAGTCGGTGAGCTCGGTGGCGTCGATGCTGAACCCGGCGTTGCGGAGACGGTCGATGAGAGCGTCGCCCATCGCCACGGCGGTCGTCAGCACTCCGGCCCGCTTGGGCAGGTGGTCGCGGTCGAGGGCCAATGCCAGCGCGCTCTCGGCGAGCATCACCGCGGTGGCCTTGTAACCGGGATCGCCCTGGGCGCGCATCCGGGCCTTGTAGCGTCGTCCGGTGGTCGTCCGCGTGAACGTGTCGACCACGAAGTAACCGTTCTCGCGGGCCTTTTCGCTGGGTCCGTCACCGGGCTTCGGCAACACGCGGTCGAGGACACGTCGCGTGGGGCCGAAACTCATCGCTCCCATGAACGCGCCGGTGCCGACCGCGACGGCGCCGGCGATCAGGGTCGACACCGCGGGGACGCCGCCGACGCTCATCGTCTCCGCGTAGTGGAAGTCCTTGCCGTAAGCGTTGTCCAGCAACGCATTCGAGCGCCGCACGATCCGGGTGTTGTGGGCGGCCATGAAGAAGGGCGCGAGGGTGCCGCGCAGCGATGGGTCGACCTTCTTGGCGTTGATGATGGACAGGTCGCTCGGTTCGTCGGACAGGCTGACCCGCGGGACCTCGCCGGGGCCGCCCGAGAGGGCCTGCGGGTTGAGCATGAGCCGTCGGGACTGGGCGTTGCGGGCCTCCTCGGCGATGACCCGCATCGAGTCGATCGTTCCGCCGGAGATCCCGCCGCGGAAGGACGCGACGACGAGGGTCGTGTCGGTCATCTCGCCGGCGGCGTCGTCGGAGACCTTTCGATGCAGCGCGTAGGTGGTGATGTCGGAGGGCACGGAGTCGAAGCCGCAGGAGGGCACGATGCGGGCCCCCGAGGCGGCGGCGACGTCATGGACCTTGTCGATCGCGTACCGCACGAACGGCACCTCGCCGGTGAGGTCGACGTAGTCGGTTCCGGCGGTGGCCGCCGCCACGATGAGGGCCTCGCCGTACTTGAGGTAGGGGCCGACGGTGGTGCAGACGACCTGGGTGCGCGCGACCATCGCGTCGAGCGCCGCGGGTGATTCCGCGTCGGCGATGATCAGCGGCCAGTCGTGTGCGCGCAACGGCAGCCGCTTGCGGGCGTCGGTCAGCTTCGACTCGTTGCGGCCCGCCAGCGCGATCTTCGTACCGATCGGCGCGTGGTCGGCCAGATACCGTGCCGTGAGTTCGCCGACGAAGCCGCTGGCGCCGTAGACCACGACGTCGAATTCGCGGCCGTGGGAGGTGGATGATGTCGTGTCGGTGTTCGATTCCCCGCTCATCTTCCCGACCTTACGTGGGACCGGGGTCACACGTAACCGTCGAGTCGGGCGAGACGGTCACGACGCCCGCCGAGCGGCGAGGCGCGCGGCGAAGGGCGCCACGAACAGCATGAGCAGGACGCGCAGGATCTGGGCGGCCACGACGAACGCGACGTTCCCGCCCGCCCCGGTGGCCGCGGCGAGGACGGCGTAGATCCCGCCCGGAGTGGTCGCGAGATAGCAGTCGAACATCGACTCGCCGGTCCACGCGGACAGCACGACCCCCAGCAGGGCGCAGCCGGCGCCGATGACGAGGATCAACACCAGCGCCAGCGGCAGGACACGGCCGATCGCACGCAACCGCGGCATCGTGAATCCGAGGCCCGCCTGCCAGCCGATCACCGCGTAGGCGACCGCGAGCAGTGCGGGGGACACCTCGGCGGAACCGGCGATCCCGGTCAGTTCGGCCGCGGTGGCCAGCGCCAGCGGACCCAGCAAACCGGCTGCGGGCATGCGCAGCAACCGGCCGAGCGGGATCCCGACGCCCAGGCACACCGCCAGCAGTAGCAGTCCCCAGCCCTGATTCTGCAGCGTTTCCGCCGACCAGGCGTCGGATCCCGGTGCGACGGCTCCGTTTTCGGCACCGAACACGAGCGAGGCGACCACCGGGATGGTGACGGTGACCAGCGCGACGCGCAGGTACTGGATGACCGCAACCATCCGTTCGTCGCCGCCGAACTCGCGGGTCAGCGCCACCAGCCCGGACGCGCCGCCCGCGACGAGCGCGAGCGAGCCGGTCAGGGAGTCGACGTCTCGGTGCAGCCCGAGCAGGGCGCCGCAGGCGATCGAGATGACCAGTGTCCCCAGGCCGATGACGAGCACCGGGAACCACGACGACCCGAGTCCGCCGACGGTCTCGGGCTCGGCCATTGTGCCGATGAAGACGCCGAGGACACCCTGCGACGCCACGAACGCCCATCGCGGGACGATCGGGTCGTCGGATTCGTCGGCGTCGGTGTTCGTCCGGCCGGGCGCGCGGCCGGCGATCGCGAGAGCACCCGCGACCACGAGCCCCGCGAACAGGGCGGCGGCGTCGACCTCGAGGAGCTCCAGAACGAGCGTCGCGACCGCGGTGAGGAGAATCAGCACTGTCCAGCGACGCACTGGCTCCACAGTAGGCCCGCCGCCGGGAGCGGAGCGAGCGGGACCTCAGACCGGCCGGGCGGTCCCGACGGTCAGCGCGCCGAACGGCTTCGGTACGCCGGGCTGATAGAACGCATCGACCGGCCCGAGTGCGAAGCCGGCGGCGGTGAGCTCGGCGCGTACGTCGCGGGTGAGATGGCAGCCGCCTGCGACGCGTTTCTGGATCGGTTCGAGTCGGCGCTGCCACCGCCGGACGCGGGCGTCCGGGGCGGAACCGTGTTCGAGGAATCCGAGTTGTCCGTCCGGACGCAGCACGCGGCGGAGTTCGGCGAGCGCCGCCTGGTGGTCGGGGATGGTGCACAGGGTGAAGGTGGTGAGCGCGGCGTCGAACGAGTCGTCGTCGAACGGCAGTCGTTGGCCGTCGAGTCCGGCACGTTCGATGGGCACCGGGGAGGTGGCGACGCGGTCGGCGGCCATCGACCATCCGACGGTCGACGGTTCGACGGCCGCGACCTCGGTGAGCCCGGCCGGGTAGACGCCGACGTTGAGGCCCGAGCCGAAGCCGATCTCGATCATCCGGCCGGACAACGACGCGCAGGCCCGCGCCCGCAGCGGGGTCAACGCCGCCATGCCGCAGGTGCGCTCGATGAGGTGCGGCAGGACTCGATCGTCGTAAAAGCCCACGTGACGAGGGTAACCCCGCTCCCCGCCGCGATGTGTGGACTCGGGAGAGCACTAGGCTTGTGGGATGAACCGACCGGCCCAGAACGCCCCCGGGCCCAACCCGTCCACACTGCAGGCCCGGGTCATCGTCGACGAGATGATCCGCGGCGGTGTCCGCGAGGCCGTGCTGTGTCCGGGGTCGCGCAACGCGCCGCTCGCCTTCGCCCTCCACGCCGCCGACGCCGCCGGGCGATTGCGTCTGCACGTGCGGATCGACGAGCGCTCGGCGGGTTATCTGGCTCTGGGGCTCGCGGTGTCGTCTGGACAGCCCGTCCCCATCGTGATGACCAGCGGCACCGCCGTGGCGAACATGGGACCGGCGGTCTTCGAGGCCAACTATGCGCGGGTGCCCCTGGTCGTCGTCAGCGCCAACCGGCCGTACGAGCTGCTCGGTTCCGGCGCCAACCAGACCGTCGAACAGTTCGGCATCTTCGGGACCCAGGTGCGTGCGGCGATCAGTCTGGGCCTCGCCGAACAGGATCTCGACACCAACAGCCAGTGGCGGTCGGCGGTCGGTCGCGTGCTCGCCGCCGCCCGGGGCGCGCGTACCGGCAACGCCGGCCCGGTGCAGTTCGACATCCCGCTGCGCGAACCGCTGGTCCCGGACCCGGACGAACTCGCCGGCCCCGACCCGTCGACCGACCTCGGCTCCTTCTCCGGACGGCCCGGCGGACTGCCCTGGACGCAGGCGCCGGTCGGCAAGCTCGACGTCCCGCTGCCCATCGACCTGTCCCTGGACACCGTGGTCGTGTCGGGGCACGGGTCGGGTGTCCATCCGGGGCTTGCCGGGATCCCCACGGTCGCCGAACCGACGGCACCGCGGCCGGCGACGCCGCTGCATCCGCTGGGCCTGAACTCCGTCCGGCCCCAGCAGGCGATCATCTGCGGTCGGCCGACGCTGCACCGCGGGGTGTCCCGCCTGCTCGCCGACCCCGAGGTCCGCGTCTACGCGCTGACCACCGGTCCGCGCTGGCCCGATGTCTCCGGCAACGTCTACGCGACCGGCACCCGGATCGAGGTCGTCGGCGAGCCGCGCGAGGACTGGCTCAAGGAGTGCGCGGCGGTACAGGAGCGGGCGGCCTTCGCCGTCACCGCCGAACTCGACGAGCCGGGCCCGGCCACCGGGCTCCACGTCGCACGGGCGGTCAGCGACGCCATGGCCGCCGGCGACCAACTCGTCGTCGGCGCCAGCAACCCCATCCGGGACATCGCCCTGGCCGGCCGGATCGCCGACGGGGTGCGGGTCCTCTCGAACCGCGGGGTCGCGGGTATCGACGGAACCAATTCGACGGCGATCGGTGCCGCGATGGCACGTGACCGGGATCAGGCCGGCGCGCGGACGATCGCCCTGATGGGCGACCTGACCTTCGTGCACGACGCGACCGGTCTGGTCATCGGCCCGGGCGAGCCGCGCCCGTCGTCGCTGCGGATCGTGGTCGCCAACGACGACGGCGGCGGGATCTTCGGTCTGCTCGAACAGGGCGACCCGCGCTACAACACCGGGCTGTACGCCGGGGCCTACGAGCGGGTCTTCGGGACCCCGCATCGGACCGACATCGCGTCGATGTGCGCGGGTTTCCACATCCCGCATCGTCGGGTGGGGGTCGGTGAGCTCGGCGCGGTGCTCGCGGAGGAGCCTGCTCCCGGCGGGATCGAGGTCGTCGAGGTCGCCACCGACCGCGAACGGCTGCGATCCGTCCACGCGGCGATTGCGGCGCGCCTTCGGTAGTGCGGCCGGTGCGTCCCGGCGGTGCGCGACCGGTCGGGCCGGGCACCGGCGGATCGGTGCCCGCTAGTCTGAACGGCATGAATCCGGTGATCCAGCGACGCGTGCAGCTCGGTCTGCTCGTCGTCGGCGTGACGATCACCTTCATGGCGATGACGCTCATTGCCGGTTGTTTCAAGAACGACGCGACGATCGAGGCCAGCAAGGCGACCGTGATGGCCGAGGTCGTGTCCGTGGACAGCCTGCACGCCGCGGTGAATTTCCAGACACCCGACGGCTCGTTCCACAGTCCCCGCTTCGGGCTGCTGTATCCGACCGAGCTGAGCGAGGGACAGCGCATCAGCGTCGACTATGCGGTCTACAACCCGGATCTCGCCCGCCCGACCGGTCGCACCGCGGTGCTGTCCATCATCCCCGCCCTGTCGGTGATGGTCGGAGCGTGGCTCGTCATCGGCCTGCTGATGGTCGGGGTCGCGGAGTCCAGTCGTCGCTGGGCCCGCCGCGGCACCGCCGACGACGCTGTCGCCGAGGACTCCGACGCCGAGGACTCCGGCAGCGACGCGGCAGACCGGGACCCGGCCGCGGCCGACCAGGACGAGACGGTCAGCCCGGGATCACCCTGAGGTCTCCGCCGGCGACGACGATCGCCTCGGCGTCGGTCAGGAAGTGCAGCCGGTGCTCGGCGCCGAACCGCTGCCTCGTCGCCGCGATCGGTCCGCGACCCCCGACGGTGCCCTCCGCGTGCGGGATCACCGTGGTGTCGATCAGTCCGAGGCCCGCGGTCGAGGTCAGGGGTGCGGCCTCGGCGGGATCGTCGAGCAGCGACAGGGGAGCGATGTCGGGGCCGACGACCGCGGCGCCCGCGCTGACCCCGATGTAGGGGAGGCCGGCGCGGACCGCGTCGACGAGGGTGCGGTCGGCACCCGCCAGGCGCAGCGCCCCGAGTAGATGGAAGGTGTTGCCGCCGGCGACGAACACCGCGTCGACCCCGGCGAGCTCCTGGGCGAAGACGGCTGACCCGGTCAGTTCTGGATCGAGGTCGGTCACCTCGAAACCCTGCTGCCGAAGGGTGTCCCGCTCGAGGTCGAGCCACGCGTGATCGGGATAGATCGACGACGCGGTGGGGACGTAGCCGATGCGGCAGCCCGGCTCGGTCAACGGGGCGAGGAACTGCGGGACCGGGGTGAGCCAGCGACTCAGCAGCAGGAGGTGGGTGTCGGCCACCCCTCCACTGTGCCCGGTCGGAGGGCAACGCACCGTTCATCCTGAATTGGGTGGGCCGACACGTGCGCCGTGTGGTCCGGTCAATTCTGCGGGGGACGATCGCGATCATGCGCGTCGCGATCGTCGCCGAGAGCTTCCTGCCCCAGATGAACGGGGTGGTCAATTCCGTCCTCCGGGTTGTCGACCATCTCGAGTCCACCGGCCACACCGTGGTCGTCATCGCACCCGACACCCCGCGCGGCGTGCCGGGCGGGCCGCGGATGGTCGGCCGCCGGACCCCGGTGCACCTGCTGCCCGCGGTGCAGGTGCCGCGGGTGACCTCGCTCCCGGTGGGAGTGCCGTCGCCGCTGCTGTACCGCACCCTGCGCGACTTCGAACCGGATGTCGTCCACCTGGCGTCACCGTTCGTGGTGGGTGCCGCGGGCGCCGTCGCCGCCCGGGCGCTCGGCGTGCCCGTGGTCGCCGTGTTCCAGACCGACGTCGCCGGGTTTGCGGCAGCCTATCGGCTGGGTGCGGTGGAGAAGCTGGCCTGGCGCTACACACGCCGGCTGCACGAGATGTGCGACCTCACCCTCGCGCCGTCGACCGCGACGCTGGAGGTCCTCGCCGCCCACGGCATACCGCGACTCGCGCGCTGGGGTCGCGGCGTCGACGTCGGACTCTTCTCGCCGGACAAGCGCGACCCGTCGCTGCGCGCGGACTGGCTGGGTGCCGCCCGCGACGCCCTGGTGGTCGGGTTCGTGGGCCGGCTCGCGCCGGAGAAGCACGTCGAGCGACTGGCCGGACTGTCGGGCAACCCGCGCGTGCAGCTCGTGATCGTCGGGGACGGCCCCGAGCGGGACCGGCTCCAGCGCGCCATGCCGGATGCGGTGTTCACCGGTGAACTGCGCGGGGAGGCGCTGGCCCGCGCGTACGCGAGCTTCGACGTGTTCGTGCACGCGGGCGAACACGAGACGTTTTGTCAGGCCATCCAGGAGGCGATGGCCAGTGGCCTGCCCGTGATCGGTCCCGACGCCGGCGGCCCGCGCGACCTGGTGTCGGCGTTCCGGACCGGATATCTGCTGGAGGTCGGACGCTTCGCCGCGGAGCTGCCCGCGATCGTCGAATCCCTGCACGACGAGTCGGTCCGGGCGGCGTTCGGCCGAGCCGCGGTACAGGCCGTGCGTG
Organism: Gordonia sp. SMJS1; assembly: GCF_029866425.1. Lineage (NCBI taxonomy): Bacteria > Bacillati > Actinomycetota > Actinomycetes > Mycobacteriales > Gordoniaceae > Gordonia > Gordonia sp. SMJS1. Next base: position 1,098,438 of record NZ_CP123381.1, read on the forward strand.
CGCGCACCTGGCCGTCGGTGTGCGCGGAGCTCGTCGGTCACTACGCGCGCGTGACGGGCCGCGGAGTCGTCACCGAGGTGGGGCGGCCCGCCTGAGGTGGCGGCCGACCGCCCGGCGAGGCGACGCACCTCACGGCGGTCCTGGCCTGAACGACCGGTAGCGTGATCGGCATGTCATCGACGGGCGCGACACCACCGGAACGAGCGGGTCTGGGCCGGACGAGTGTGGGCCGGGCGAGCCTGGAGAAGGACCCGGCCGAGGTCGCGGCCATGTTCGACGGCGTCGCACGCCGCTACGACCTCACCAACACGGTCCTGTCGTTCGGCCGGGATCGCGGCTGGCGCAAGAAGACCCGTAGGGCACTCGACCTGCGCCCGGGCGATGTCGTCCTCGACCTCGCGGCCGGCACCGCGGTGTCGACCGTCGAACTCGCCTCCTCGGGGGCGCACTGCATCGCCGCGGACTTCTCGCTCGGCATGCTCAAGGCCGGTGCGCATCGGGACGTGCCGAAGGTCGCCGCCGACGCTCTGTCGCTCCCGTTCGCCGACGATTCGTTCGACGCCGCCACCATCTCCTTCGGCCTGCGCAACGTCAACGACGTCCCGACGGCGCTCGCCGAGCTCCGCCGGGTACTCAAGCCCGGCGGACGACTGGTGATCTGCGAGTTCTCCACGCCGACGCTGAAGCCGTTCCGCACGGTGTACATGGAGTACCTGATGAAGGCGCTGCCCGCGGTCGCGACGAAGGTCTCGAGCAGCCCGGCCGCGTATGTCTATCTCGCCGAGTCGATCCGGGCGTGGCCGGACCAGTTCGCGCTGGGCGACCTCATCCGCGACGCCGGGTTCACCGGGGTGCGGTGGGAGAACATGACCGGTGGGATCGCCGCGATCCACTCGGCGCGGGCCTAGTGGTTCGCGGCCCGCGGGGTCTCGTCGTGCGACACCGGGCACCCGGGCGCGAAGGTGCCGAGGTCGTCGATGCGGAAACCGCCGGGGTAGCTGCGAACCTGCTTCGTCTGGCGACCGAAGAGCGGTTCGGTGCGGGGTGACGCGAAGAGGCGGATCGCGAGACCGCGAGCCTTGAGCCCGCCGCGCACCAGGACCCGTTCGACCGCGGTCGGTTTCGGATATCCGAACGCGCCGAGGAGCCGATCGTCCATGAGCGCGAACGACATCCGACGCACCACCGCCCGCGGCAGCAGCTTGTACGGCATGAACGTGCCGAGCAGGTCGAGGGTGGCGTCGGCGACGGCCAGGGAGTCGGGACTGAAGGCGAAGTGGGCGGTCTCGTACTCGTCGTAGAACGTCTTGAAGTCGTCGTAGGTCTCGGGGATGTCCTTGATGCCCATCAACTGGCCGAGCCGGCGGTAGTAGTTGGTGAGGCCGAGGATCTCGTGGTTGGTCAGTGAGCGCCACTCATAGGAGTTGACCCACTCGACCGGGCAGACGACGAAAGTGGCCAGCACGTAGAGGAAGTCGCTGTTGGGGATGTCGTACATGCCGTGCATCTGGTTGATGCGCCGGATGCCGGCCCGTCCGGCCGGGCTGTCGACCCCGTGCTCGATCGGGGCGTCGAGCAGCAGGACCGTGTCGTCGTAGCGCTTCTGCGTCGACTCGGTGAATTGGCTGGTCTTGTACAGGAGGTCGCCGATCGACGGCACCGCGTAGGTCCGGAACAGGGCGAAGCTCAACGCCTGCGTGATGCCCCACGGGAATTCCTGCGTGCCCAGGGCGCGGGCGATCGCGGTCGGGTCACCGACGGCATCCATGCGGTCGATCTCGCCGCGCAGGTGGTAGCGCTGTGCCAGGCGGTTCTGGACGGCGTGCTTGGCTCGGGTGGCGAGAGTGGATGCGGCGGACATCGTCCATCTCCTGGGTCGACGGGTGGCCTGATTCTGTCACAGCTGTGGCCGCGGCCACACGTGTTGGAACACTACAGCCCGATCGTCTCAAAGCGCCACCGGGTTGGCGGCCCGGCGGCCCCTCTCACGAGAAGGGCGGGCGCGGGTCGACCTGCCGGGAGACCCGCCCGGCGGTGCGCCAGGCGCGGGCCACGAGGTCGGCATCCTCGGCGGTGATCAGGTTGCCCATGACCCGCACCACCATGGACATCAGTTGCGGCGACCGGATGCCGGGCCGGCCCAGGGTGGGGACGGTCTTGGGCATGGTGAGCAGGCCGGCGAGACGGCGGGCGGCGGAGAAGGCGAGCCCGTAGTGCTCCACCAGCACATCGCGCCACCGGTCGGTGTAGTCGTCCGTGCCGAGGAGTTCGACGGCGAGCCGGGCGGTCTCCAGGGCGTAGTCGATGCCCTCGCCGTTGAGCGGATTGACGCACGCGGCGGCGTCGCCGATCAGCATCCAGTTGCGACCCGCGACACCGGACACCGCACCACCCATGGGCAGCAGGGCGGACGTGATCCGGACGGGTGGGCCGTCGAGAGCCCACTCGTCGCGCACCATCGCGGCGTAGTGCTCGAGGATCGGTCGAAGTGCCATGTGCGCCGGGCGTTTCGACGTCGCGAGCGCGCCCACGCCGACGTTGACCTGTCCGCCCCCGGCCGACCCGAGGGGGAAGACCCAGCCGTACCCGGGCAGCAGTGCGTCGTCGGGTCCCCGGAGTTCGAGGTGCGACCCCATCCAGTGCGAGTCGCGCGCGCCGACGGTGCGTACGCCCGGGCGGCGACTCCGTAGGCGGTGTCCCGATGCCATTGCCGCCCCAGCGATTTGCCGATTCCCGAACGGACGCCGTCGGCGACGACGAGGTCGGTGACCCGCATCGTGTGTGTGCCCGCCGGCGTCGCGAAGGTCACCGCGCCCACCCGGTCGCCGTCCATCTCGACGCCGATGGCTTTGGCGCCCTCGATCATTCGCGCTCCCGCCGACACCGCATGCGTACGGATGGCGTCGTCGAACTCGGTGCGTGCCACCGCGCTGCCGTAGGCGGGGAACCGGCCGGAGGGCCACCGGACCTGCTGGCGTGCGCCCCAGCCGTTGAGCAGGAGTCCGTCGATGCGCGGACGGTCGTCGAGGAGTGCGCCGAGCCCCAGCGCGTCGAGTTCGGCGACGGCCCGCGGCGTGAGGCCGTCGCCACACGTCTTGTCGCGCGGGAACACCGCGGCGTCGGCGAGGACCACATCCCGGCCGGCGGCGACGGCATGGGCGGCCGCCGCCGATCCACCCGGTCCGGCGCCGACGACGAGGACATCGGCGGAATCGGGGAAAGGAGGCGTCGTGTCCGTGCTCACCCGACCAGTATGTCCGGACCCCCGACGGGCTAGGCTCGCAGCAGGTGGGGTCTACGCGGCAGCCGCGTGTCCGCCGTCGAGTAGTTGCCGGATCAGACGAGATGGGGCCGCGTTTCCGTGAAGTCCACATTCGCCGGGGTTGACCTGGTGTCGGATGAGTTCGCCGATACGGTGCGCTCGTCGCTGCAGCGGGTCGAGAATCTGTTGCTCGCCGAACTCTCGTCGGGTGACGAGGTCATGACCGAGGCGGCGACCCACCTCGCGAAGGCCGGGGGCAAGCGGTTCCGGCCCATGTTCGCGATCCTGGCCGCCCAGTTCGGTCCGCGCCCGGATTCCGACGATGTCATCACCTCGGCGACGGTGGTGGAGATGATCCACCTCGCCACGCTCTATCACGACGACGTGATGGACGAGGCCGCGATGCGCCGCGGTGCGGCGAGTGCCAACGCGCGCTGGACGAACAGCGTGGCCATCCTGTCCGGAGACTTCCTGTTCGCGCGCGCCTCGCGACTCGTCTCGACGCTGGGCCCCGAGGCGGTGCGCATCATCGCCGAGACGTTCGCCGAACTCGTCACCGGCCAGATGCGGGAGACGGTCGGGGTCAAACCCGGCGCCGACCCCATCGAGCACTACCTGCAGGTCGTCTGGGAGAAGACCGGCTCGCTGATCGCCGCCGCCGCCCGCTTCGGCGCGATGGCCTCCGGGGCCGAGCCCGACGACATCGAGCGGCTCTCCCGCATCGGCGACATCGTCGGAGTCGCCTTCCAGGTGTCCGACGACATCATCGACATCAGCTCGGTGTCGGTGGAGTCGGGCAAGACCCCGGGTACCGACCTTCGCGAAGGCGTCCACACGCTGCCGGTCCTCTACGCGCTCGTGGGCGACGACGCGACGTCGGCCCGGTTGCGCGAACTCCTGGTGGCCGCCGACGGCGCCGCCCGGCCGCTCACCGACGACGCCGAGGTCGCCGAGGCGATCGAACTGCTCGGTTCGTCGGCGGGTATGACCGCCGCCCGGGCGAAGTTGCAGGAGTTCGCCGACGAGGCGCACGCGATGCTGGCCGAACTCCCCGAGTCGCCGGCCCACCGTGCCCTGGCGTCGCTCGTGGACTACACGATCGAACGCGTGGGCTGAGGGGTCGACCGGCAGGATCTCTGCTCAGCCGGCTCAGCGACCGTCGCGGGCCATCTCCTGCAGGCGGCGGATGCGTTCCGCGGTCGGCGGGTGGGTGGCGAACATCTTGGCCATCCGGTCGGTCGCGCGGAACGGACTCTCGATCATCATGTGCGACTGGGCCGCGATGTCGGGCTGCGGCGGCAGCGGCGCGGCCTGCACCCCGCCGGAGATCTTCGCCAGCGCCGATGCGAGTGCGAGCGGATCCCCGGTGAGTTCGGCCCCGGACTGGTCGGCCTGGAACTCGCGTGAGCGGGAGACGGCCAGCTTCACCAGGGTGGCCGCGATCGGTCCCAGCAACGCGATGAGCAGCATCGCCAGCGGGTTCGGCGCGTTGTCCCGCCCGCCGAACGCGCCCATGAACATCGCGAAGTTGGCCAGGCCGCTGATCACCGCCGCCATCGCGCCGGCGATCGAGCTGATGAGGATGTCGCGGTTGTACACGTGGGACAGCTCGTGGCCCAGCACGGCGCGCAGCTCGCGCTCGTCGAGCAGGTGCAGGATGCCGGTGGTGCAACACACCGCGGCGTTCTTCGGGTTGCGGCCGGTCGCAAACGCGTTGGGCGACTCGGTGGGGGAGATGTAGAGGGCGGGCATCGGCTGGTGTGCCGTGGTCGCCAGCTCACGCACGATCCGGTACATGACCGGAGCCTGCAGTTCGGTGACCGGTTGCGCGTGCATCGCCTTCAGCGACATGGTGGCGCTGTTGAAGTAGACGTAGGCGTTCATGCCGACGGCGACGATCACCGATCCCCACAGGATCAGCGGGCTCTGGAACAGAGCGCCGATGCCGACGATGATCGCCGACATCAGACCCAGCAGAGCCGCCGTCTTCAATCCGTTGAAATGCATCGGGTCCTCGTCTGTCCGGCGCCGCGGGTCTCGGGCTCCGCGGGCGGCCCGGGCGAACCCGGTGCCGGCGGCGGAGTGCAGGCGCCTCATCCGGTCAAACGACGCAGCGCCCGTCTGGGTTTCCGACGGTCGGGGTTCGGTGCCGCCGACCCACAGACCGGGCGGGTCAGCGGTAGTTGACGAACTGCAGGGCGATGCCGAAGTCCTCGCCCTTGAGCAGCGAGATGACGGCCTGCAGGTCGTCGCGCTTCTTGCTGGACACGCGCAGCTCGTCGCCCTGGATCTGCGCCTTGACGCCCTTCGGCCCCTCGTCGCGGATCTTCTTGGAGATCTTCTTGGCGTGCTCGGAGTCGATGCCCTGCACCAGCGAGCCGGTGATCTTGAAGGTCTTGCCCGAGCCGACGACCTCGCCGGCGTCGAAGGCCTTGAGCGAGATGTCGCGTCGGATCAGCTTCTCCTTGAACACCTCGAGGCCCGCCTGCGCGCGCTCCTCGGCGTCCGAGGTGATCACGATGTTCTCCTCGCCGGACCACTCGATGCCGGTGTTGGTGCCGCGGAAGTCGTACCGCTGCGACAACTCCTTGGCAGCCTGGTTCAGGGCGTTGTCGACCTCTTGCCGGTCGACCTTGCTCACCACGTCGAAGGATGAATCAGCCATGTCCGACAGGGTATGTCATGGCGATCAGCGACAGTGGGCGGCCGCGGGAGTCTACCGGGGCGTCCGACGCTGTGCCTGCTCGGCGAGGGCACGACGTGACTCGTCGTGGAGCACCTCGAGCAATTCTCGCTCGAGGGCGACGAACTCGGGAGCGGTGAGCCCCGCCGGATCGCGCGGGCGCGGGAGGTCGACACGCACCTCGTGGACCACGGTGGCCGGGCGGGCGGACAGCACGATCACGCGGTCGGAGAGGTGGACGGCCTCGCGGACGTCGTGGGTGATCATCAGCACGGTCCACCGGTAGCGCTGCCACACCGACTGCAACCACGTCTGCATCTCGGTTCGGGTGAGTGAGTCGAGGGCGCCGAACGGTTCATCGAGCAGCACGAGGTCGCGATTCTGGACGACGGTGCGCAGCAGTGCGGCGCGCTGCCGCATCCCGCCGGACAGCTGGAACGGGCGGGCGTCTTCGAATCCGGCGAGTCCGAAGGCGGGGAACAGGTCCGCGGCCCGGCGTCGGGCCTCCTTCGTCGGCACGCCCTGCACCTGGAGGCCGAGGATGGTGTTGTCCAGCACGGTGCGCCATGGGAACAGCAGGTCCTTCTGCGGCATGTACGCGCAGTGTCCGGCGATGGCGGGTTCGGAGCCGACGGACGCGCTGCCGGAATCGGGGACGTCGAGTCCGGCCAGCAGGCCGAAGACGGTGCTCTTGCCACATCCGCTGGGCCCGATGACGGAGACGAACTCGCCGGGCTCGGCGGTGAACGACACCCCGTCGAGGACCTCCCGGCGAGGTTGTCCGCGTCCGGGTCGGGGATAGGACTTGGTGAGCCGGTCGACGACAAGTCGGTGGTCCGGGACCAGCCGGTGGTCAGTCATGGTGGTTCCGGTCCTCGGCGCGGGCCCAGGGCGCGACGATCCGCTCGACGGCGAAGGTGAGCAGGTACAGCGTGACGCTCAGGAGCGCGGTCACCAGCACTGCCGCGAGCACCAGGTCCGTGCGGAACGAGTTCTTCTGCAGGCTCATGTAGATGCCGAGCCCCTGGGTGGCGCCGACGTACTCGGCGAACACGGCGCCCACCACCGCATAGGTGATGCCGATCCGCAGCGCGGTGAAGAACCTCGGTAGCGCGGACGGGAGCCGCACGTACCGGAAGACCTGGCGGCGGGTGGCCCCCATGCTGCGCATCAGCGCGCCGGCCTCGCGGTCGGTGGCGGCGAATCCCTCGATCAGGCCGATCGCCACCGGAAAGAACGTGACCAGGGCGATGACCAGCACCTTCGGGAGTAGGCCGAAGCCGAACCAGATGATCATCAGCGGTGCGATCGCGATGATCGGCAGGGTCTGGGAGGCGACGAACAACGGCACGAACGCCCGTCGCAGCGCCGGCGAGAAGTCGACGACGATGGCCAGCAGCCAGGCCAGGACCAACGAGACCGTGAACCCGATCAGGGTCACCTGCAGCGTCGCCGCGGCGTGCACCCCGATCTCTGCGCGGTGCGACCAACCCTGCGCGACGACGCGCGACGGCGACGGCAGCACCTGCGGCCGGATTCCGCTGACGTCGACGTAGACCTGCCAGACCGCCACCAGGACGACCACCGCGACGAGCGCGGGCGCGATGCGACGCAGGCCGGTGCTACCGAGGGGTGTCGAGGTAGTCATTGGTGAAGTACGTCGACCAGTCCGGCTCGGTCGTGAGCGGCGCCCCGTCCGGGCCGGTCAGCAGACCGCTGCGGTACAGGAACCCGGAGTTCCCGGCCCACTGTTCGAGCGTCTGTCGCCCGACCCGGCCTTCGGCGTCCTTCATGTACTGACCGGCGAGCATGCGCTGGCTCTCGAACACCAACTGCTCGTCGTTGAACGCACCGGGGTTGGCGGCGAGGAGGTCGCGGGCCGCCGCGTCCGGGTCGTCGGCCGCTGCCTGGTAACCGCGCTGCAGCGCCGTCACGAAGGCCGCCGCGCGGTCCGGGTTGTCCGCCAGCCAGTCCTCGTTGGCGTCGACGACGATCGCGTATGCCTCCGGGAAACCGAAGTCGGTGTAGTGGAAGTACCTCATCGGGGTTCCGCGATGCTCGGCCTCGATGCCCTCCCACGCGAGATAGGAGACGGTGAAGTCGGCCTGACCGGAGTAGACCGCCTCGTATGCCGAGGTCCCGAGGGTCACCGAGGTGAACTCGCCGGTGCCGCCGTCGTTTCGGATCACCTGCTCGAGGGTCTTCTCCTCGCCCGGGTCGCCGAAACCGGCGTATGTCTTCCCGTCGAGGTCCTTCGGGCTCGTGATGTCGCGGCGGTCGGCGCGGACACCGATGCCGGTGGCCCACTTCTGCAGCGGCGCGAACACGGAGATGGTGTGCGCGCCCGATGCCCGCGAGAAGGTCGACGAGTTGTGGGTGCTGATCCCGAACTCGGCGTTGCCCGCGTCCACGATGGTGTCCACGGCGGTGTTGTTGTACGGCAGGATCTCGACGTCGAGTCCGGCCTCCTCGAACCAGCCGCGCTGCTGCGCCACGAACAATCCCGTGTGGTTGGTGTTCGGGGACCAGTCGAGCGCGAATCGGATGGTGCCGTCCGAACCGGCGCCCGAACCGCACGCGGTGATCGCCGACGACGCGACGACCGCGGCGGCGAGCGCGGTGAGGAGGCGGCGCGCGCGGGCGCTCATGCGGGCGCTCATGCGGCGGGCCACGGTTGCGGGTTCAGCGCGGTGTCCCAGAACAGAAGCTCGAACCGGGTGGCGACGGTGAACGCCGTGGCCATCGCGGCCCGCTCCCGCTCGCCGGCGTGCGCCGCGGCCTCGTCCACGAGTTCCCTTGCCCGCGAAGCGGATTCCTGGAACTCCGGGGCGTCGTAGGTGGTCACCCACTGCGCGTAGGGGTGGTTTGGGTCGGCGGCGAGTACCTGGGCCGCACTCGCGGCCAGGGCCCGGCCGACTTCCGCGTAGATCCAGAAGCAGGGCAGGGCCGCGGCGGCGCCGACCGCATACGATTCGGTCGCGGCGACGGCGGTCAGGTAGGACACGTACCCCAGGCACGCCGGCGACGGCTCGGGTTCGCCCTCACGCGGAGGCAGCTGGCCGCCGTTGAGCAGGTCGCCGTGCAGCGCCGACTCGACGGTGGCCGCGGTGGCCGACGAGTTCGCCCAGAACCCCGCGGTCTGCGGGTCGGGGGACTTCGACGCCAGGATGGCGAGGGCCTTCGCGTACCCGGCCAGGTACAGCGAGTCCTGCTCCATGTAGGTGCGGAACACCTCGAGTGGCAGCGTCCCGTCGCCGAGCCGCCGCAGGAACTCGAGGTCGTCGATCGCCGTCCGCAACCCCTTCGTCTCCTCCCAGAGGTGGTCGGAGAATCGGCCGGAGACCGGCACGTGCGCATGCACAGACATGACATCCCTTCGTCAGCATTACCTGGACAGTTCTCGGGTCTCATCTCAGCCCCGCGTCGCGGAGCACCCCGTGTCAGAACGCAGCCACAGTAGCAGGAGTGGGGGTCGCAGTGGGACGCCTGTGCCACGACCATGTCCCGGCCTGTTGACCAGCCGGTTTGCGCGTTGATGCGGTGTTCGTTGTATTCTTCACGGCGTTGTTCGTACGGCCGTCACGGTGGCCGGAAGAGCGGCACGGCAGGTTGCCCGAGCGGCCAAAGGGAGCGGATTGTAAATCCGTCGCGCAAGCTACATAGGTTCGAATCCTATACCTGCCACAGCGTGGTCCATTCTCGCGAAACTGCTCTACAGACGGTCTCCGACCAGCGATTTGTCTAGCGCAGACGCGAGTGTGTAACCTCGTTAGGGCTCTCGGGCACAACCGCCCGGGGCACGCCCCCTTAGCTCAGTCGGCAGAGCGTTTCCATGGTAAGGAAAAGGTCGACGGTTCGATTCCGTCAGGGGGCTCGCTGGACGAGAAGTCCGCGGGGCGGTGTAGCTCAGCTGGTTAGAGCGCACGACTCATAATCGTGAGGTCGAGGGATCGAGTCCCTCCACCGCTACACATCGGGTCCGACCGGAACCGAGCGCAAGGGTCGCAAGCCCTGAGGGAACTTCCGAACCCGACCACGTACCACCCGAAAGAAGGCAATCAAGTGGCCTCCTCAACAGATGTTCGCCCCAAGATCACCTTGGCCTGCGAGGTGTGCAAGCACCGTAACTACATCACGAAGAAGAACCGCCGCAACGATCCCGATCGCCTCGAGATCAAGAAGTTCTGCCCGAACTGCGGCAAGCATCAGGGGCACAAGGAATCGCGCTGACGCCGTCGTCGGCCGTTTCGAAGTACCACCAGCAACGGGCTGCCTCTCGATGAGGCAGCCCGTCTTGCTGTGTCGGCCGAAGGAGTAGAGCTCAATGTCACAGGTAAGCGGAGCCGAGATCCAGGATCGTCCGGACGAGGCGTCGAGCGGTGGTGCGAAGCCGACCCCCGACGAGATCGCCGCCCACACGCAGAGCCTCGTCGGCTTCCACTACACGGTCGACGACTATTACGAGATCGGCCGCGAGGAGATCCGTAAGCACGCGATGGCGGTGCAGGATGCGCACCCGACCCACTGGAGCGAGGAGGGCGCCCGGGCCTTCGGCCACGACCGCCTGATCGCCGCGCCCACCTACGTGTCGGTGCTCGGGATCATCGCCCAGCGCAAGCTCTTCGAAGACGTCGTCACCGGCTACGACATGTGGCAGATCATGCAGACCGACCAGCGGCTGGTCTACCACCAGCCGATGAAGGTCGGGGACCGCCTGATCTGCGACGTCTCGCTCGAGTCGTTCCGGCACGTGAGCAGTCCCGAGATGATCGACCTGATGGTCACCAAGAACGTCATCTGGAACCAGCACGACGAGCCGGTCATGACCACGTGGACCTCTCTGGCCGCGCGTCCCGGCATGGACGTCGACCCCGAACTCGAGGCGTCACTCGACCACGTGATGATCAAGGTCGACGCCATCGGCGAGTCCGGGCACACCGTCGAGCCGAAGGCGGGTCGCTACGACCTCCCCGACCCGACGCAGTCGCCGGGCGCCTTCGGTGCCGTCGACTTCGACACGCTCACGGTGGGTCAGGAACTCACGCCCAAGCGGTACCTGCTGACGCGCGGCAATCTCGCGAACTATGCGGGCGTGGCCGGCGACCCCAACCCGATCCACTTCTCCGACCACGTCGTGAACGCGGCCGGCATGGACGACGTCGTCGCGCACGGCATGCAGACGATGGGGCTCGGCGCGAGCTTCGTCTCCGAGTTCATCGGCGACCCGGCGGCCTTCTGCGAGTACAACGTGCGCTTCACCAGCCCGGTGTACGTCCCGGCCGACGACAGCGCGGCCGTCGACTTCACCGGCAAGGTGAAGTCGCTCGATCCCGCAACTCGTCGCGGGACCATCGCGATCACCGCCAAGCAGGGTGACCGCCGGATCTTCGGACGCGCGCAGGCCGTCATCCAATTCAATTGATCGAGAGTGATCGTCGCTGCTAGGGTCGCCACCCATGTACTCCGGCATCGCCTCGTTGAAGCTCTGGACTCGTCGCTGACGGCGACGAGTTCCCTGTGAGTTCCCACCTGTAGTTCTCGTACGCCGTCCCGGTCCAGACGCCGGACGGCTGTGTCGTGCTGTCCGGCTCCCGACCCGATGAGAAGCCACGTCTCTCATCGGCTACCGAAGAGCTGAGAACTCACCATGTCTGCTGAACGCAGTACCCACATATCCGAAGGTCGACTCCCGGCGGGTTCGGCCGCCCACGTCCGTGCCGAGGCCGTTAGCGTCGTACGAGGCCCGCGCACGGTCCTCCGCGACGTCGATGTGACCGTCTCCGCGGGGTCGAGGCTTGCGGTGGTCGGCGAGAACGGTCGCGGCAAGACCACCTTGCTCCACGTCCTGGCCGGCGCCGTGATCCCGGACGCCGGGACCGTCACCCGCGCCGGCACGGTCGCGATGGTCGAGCAGGACCTGCCGACGGGCGACGCGCGCACGGTCCGGGACCTGATCTCCGACGCTGTCGGGGACTCGCTCGCAGCACTGGCCGAACTCGACGCCGCTACCGATGCGCTGGCCGAGGGAGCGCCGGGTGCCGACGACGGTTATGCCGCCGCCCTCGAGTCGGTCACCCGGCTCGATGCGTGGGACGCCGAACGTCGCATCGACATCGCGCTCGCCGGCATGGCGGCATGCACCGACCGGGACCGCCCCTTGTCGACTCTGTCGGTGGGGCAGCGGTACCGCGTGCGGCTGGCGGTGGTGCTGGGCGGCGGCACCGACCTGCTGCTGTTGGACGAGCCGACCAACCACCTCGACGCCGAGTCGATGGCCTTTCTGTCCCGCAGGCTGCGGTCGCACCCCGGCGGAGTCGCGGTCGTCAGTCACGACCGCGCCTTCCTGCGCGACGTCGCGACCGAGTTCATCGACCTCGATCCGACGCGGGACGGACGCCCGCGAACATACCGGGGCGGTTACGACGGATGGGTCGTCGGCAGATGCCGCGAACGTGAGCGCTGGGAGCGAGATCACGCCGCTCAGCAGGCTGCACACGCCGAACTCATCCGTGCGGCGGACGCGGCCCGCGGGCGCCTGCAGAGCCACTGGACCCCGGACAAGGGCACCGGCAAGCATCAGCGGGCGACCCGGGCCGGCGGAGCCGTGCAACTGTTCAACCGCCGCGTCGACGAGCTGGAGAGACATCGGATCACCGTGCCGGTGCCGCCGGGGCAGTTCTGCCTGCCGGGTTCGGACACCCGCGCCGGGGCGCCGCTCGTGGACGGATGGGACCTCACCGTCGCAGGCCGCCTCGAGACGCCGGTGTCGGTGTCGATCGTCGGCGGATCGCGCCTGCTTCTCGTCGGACGCAACGGAACCGGCAAGTCGACCCTGCTCGCGGTGCTCGCCGGACTGCTCCCGCCCGACGAGGGCCGGCTCGACGTCCGTGCCGGTGCGCACCTCGGTTTCCTCACGCAGGAGGTCCCGCGGTGGGACCCCGACCGGACCGCGCACGAGATCTACGACGAGCAGCGGCGTCGGCTCGAAGTGCGCGGCGCCGACGCCCCGTCGCTGCGCAGCCTCGGTCTGCTCGACGCGGACGCCGCCCGCACCCCGGTCTCGCGGTTGTCGCAGGGGCAGCAGCGACGGCTCCACCTGGCGTCCTGCCTGGTCGCCCGGCCGGACGTCCTGCTCCTGGACGAGCCGACGAATCACCTCTCGGCCGGCCTCGTCGACGAGCTGACGGCCGGACTCGCCGACGCGGCGTGCGCGGTCGTGGTGGCCACTCATGATCGGCAGATGCGAGACGATCTCGACGGGTGGCCACGCATCGAACTCACCGATGGACGCGAACCGTGACGGTGAGCCGTCGCGGCGGGTGTACGGTCGTCGGGGGAGCGGAGGCGAGCCCGTTTTGGGTCCACCGCCCCGGTGATCTACACTGAAGTGTCTGATTGATTCAGACTTGCGCGCTACCCATAGGGTGGCGCGTTGGTTTTGTCGGCGACGAAACGTCGACGGGCCGCGAGGCCGGATCGAGAAGGACGGCAACGCCGACCACTCCGGTGGCGGGCGTCGCAAAGGGGCGTAGCTCAATTGGCAGAGCAGCGGTCTCCAAAACCGCAGGTTGCAGGTTCAAGTCCTGTCGCCCCTGCCCTGGTGAAGGGCACACGCTGACGAGAGGACCGCGAAGTTGAGCAAGCGAGACCGGGCCGCCCGCGCCAAAGACGCCGCAGAGGGTTCTGCGGCCGATTCGGCCGCGGCTGAGCTCGACGGTCGCGACGAGGCCACCGACGCGGGTACGGACGACGAGACGTCGACCGGAACCGCGAAGGAGCTGCGTCCGTCCGGTAAGCGCTCGGCTCGCGGACGTCGCTCGGCGGCGGGTGCAACCGACGGCGACACCGACTCCGACACGGGGTCCGTCGCCGTCAAGGAACGCAAGACCAAGAAGAAGGCGTCTGCCGAGGAGAGCCGGAATCCGTTCGTACGGATCTGGGTCTTCCTGACGCAGGTCGTCGCCGAGCTGAAGAAGGTCATCTGGCCTACGCGGCGCGAGATGATCACCTACACGATCGTCGTGCTCGTGTTCGTCATCGTGATGACCGCGTTCATTGCCGGCCTCGACCTCGCCTTCGCCAAGGGCGTGCTCTGGTTGTTCGGCTGACCCACGCGGTGGGCTCGGCCGGCGACGAGGAACACGACCGCCAGATGAACCATAAGGAGCGTGGGCTGCAGTGAGCACCCCGGAGAACGAACTCGCCTCGACCGATTCCGTCGACGTGGCTGCTGCCGACGTCGACGCTGTCGACGCGGCCGTGACCGACGCGGTGGACACCGAGGGTGACGCGGTCGCCGACGACGCGGTCGTCGAGGGTGACGAGGCCCCCGCCGAGGACACCGTCTCCGAGGATGCCGACGAGTTCCCGGTTGACGAGGCCGCCGCTGACGAGGCCCCTGTCGAAGAGGCCCTGGTTGAAGAGGCGGAGGTCGATCCGGTCGAGGAACTGCGCAAGCAGCTCCGCCGCGCGCCCGGCGACTGGTACGTGATCCACAGCTACGCCGGTTACGAGAACAAGGTCAAGGCCAACCTCGAGACCCGCGTGCAGAACCTCGACGTCGGCGACTACATCTTCCAGGTCGAGGTGCCGACCGAAGAGGTCACCGAGATCAAGAACGGCCAGCCCAAGAAGGTCAACCGCAAGGTGCTGCCGGGCTACATCCTCGTCCGCATGGAGCTCAACGACGAGTCGTGGGGCGCCGTGCGCAACACGCCGGGTGTCACCGGCTTCGTCGGGATGACCAGCAAGCCGTCGCCGCTCTCGCTCAACGAGGTGCTGCAGTTCCTGATGCCGCGGACCGAGGCCAAGAAGCCCGCCGCGTCGCGCGGTGCCGCCGCCGAGGGCGTCGAGGCCGCAGCGGCCGCCGCGTCGAACGTCATCGAGGTCGACTTCGAGGTCGGCGAGTCGGTCACCGTCATGGACGGCCCGTTCGCCACGCTGCCCGCGTCGATCAGCGAGGTCAACGCCGAGCAGCGCAAGGTCAAGGTCCTCGTGTCGATCTTCGGTCGCGAGACGCCGGTCGAGCTCGGGTTCAACCAGGTCGAGAAGATATGACCGACGCGAAGCGGCGCTCGTATCTTCACCGACCTCTGAGAGTCACGGTCGAGAAGATCTAGGGCCGGACCACCAACCCAGAACTTTCACGTCTCCAGCGGGCGTGAATTCGCAAGGAAACAAGCAAGGAACAGAAGATGCCTCCCAAGAAGAAGAAGCTCGCCGGGATCATCAAGCTCCAGATCTCGGCAGGCCAGGCCAACCCGGCCCCGCCCGTGGGTCCGGCGCTTGGTCAGCACGGCGTGAACATCATGGAGTTCTGCAAGGCGTACAACGCGGCGACCGAGTCGCAGCGCGGCAACGTCATCCCGGTCGAGATCTTCGTGTACGAAGATCGCTCCTTCGACTTCAAGTTGAAGACCCCGCCGGCTGCGAAGCTCCTGCTGAAGGCCGCCGGCCTGCAGAAGGGCTCCGGCGAGCCCCACACCAACAAGGTCGGCAAGGTGAGCATGGACCAGGTCCGTGAGATTGCCAAGACCAAGGCCGAAGACCTGAACGCCAATGACATCGACCAGGCCGCGAAGATCATCGCCGGTACTGCTCGGTCCATGGGCATCACCGTCGAAGGCTGACGGACCTCATCATCACCGTGGGAGGGCCGGCTCGGCCCGCACCACACACCCCGCCGACTGACGGCGGAGAAGGAACAGAGCAATGAGCAAGAAGAGCAAGGCCTACGCGCCGCGGCCGAGAAGGTCGACAAGACCAAGCTGTACAGCCCGCTGGAGGCTGTGGAGCTGGCCAAGGACACGTCGTCGAAGAACACCGACGCGACCGTCGAGGTCGCGATGCGGCTGGGCGTCGACCCCCGTAAGGCAGACCAGATGGTTCGAGGCACCGTCAATCTGCCGCACGGCACCGGTAAGACTGCCCGCGTGATCGTGTTCGCCGCCGGCGACAAGGCCGCTGAGGCCACCGCCGCCGGTGCCGACGAGGTCGGCGCCGAGGATCTGATCGAGCGCATCCAGGGCGGTTGGCTGGACTTCGACGCCGCGATCGCCACCCCGGATCAGATGGCCAAGGTCGGCCGTATCGCGCGTGTCCTCGGACCCCGCGGCCTGATGCCGAACCCGAAGACGGGCACCGTGACCACCGACGTCACCAAGGCTGTCAACGACATCAAGGGCGGCAAGATCAACTTCCGCGTCGACAAGGCTGCGAACCTGCACTTCGTCATCGGCAAGGCTTCGTTCGACCCGGCCAAGCTGGCCGAGAACTACGGCGCTGCCTACGACGAGATCATGCGCGCCAAGCCGTCGGCCGCCAAGGGCCGCTACATCAAGAAGGTCACCGTCTCCACGACGACGGGCCCGGGCATCCCGGTCGACCCGGCGGTCACCCGCAACTTCGCGGAGGCACCGCAGGCCTGATCTGATCAGGCGCACTGACACCCACGAGGGGCCCGGCATTCCGATGCCGGGCCCCTCGTGTTGTGTGCAATCACGCGTGGTCGGTGAGTATGCGTGCGAGTGCGGCTTCGACCGGGGTCAGCGGTGGGGTGGTGAGGTGCTCCGGCGGTGTTCGCGGATGGACGAGTTCTCGGTAGGCGAGTTCGAGGCGCCGGCCGCGGTCGCCGTAGCCGACGGCGTCGGGCCGCGACTGGTGTGGGCGCGAGTCATCGCCGGACCTGGTGGCAGGTCCGTGGATCTCGTTGCGCACGGTGTTCAGGTGTTGGGCGAACCGCCGGGGCATGTCGGGTCGGCGGTTGAGGCGTTCGGGGTTGGGCGGGGCGCCGGGTTCGACGTTCAACCGCCACAGGCAGCGGCCTTCGTCGGGTCCGGACCGTTCGATGCGGGTGGTGTATTGGCCGGGTTGGTCGCCGACCATCCGGTTATGACGGGGGCAGGCAGGGGCGAGATCATCGATGTCGGTGAGACCGCCCTTGGCCCAGTCCCGTTGTGCGTGGTGGAGTTCGACCTGGGTGGCGGGCTGGTCGCAGCCGGGTGCCGAGCATACTTCCCCGTCGGGGCGGGCGAAGGAGACGAGGCGCTGTTCGCGGGTCGCCAGGCGTTTGCCCCGCCCGAAGTGCAGCGGCACAGCGGTGGCGTCTTTGAAGATCGCCAACCAAGGTTGGACGTCACCGGCCATCGCGATCAGGTCCCGGATGGGCAGCAGGGTGCCGGTGGCGGTGGTGGCGAGTCCGGCTTCTCGGATCAGGTCCCCGAGGTCGGCTTTGACGATCAGTTGCACGGGCAGGCCGCGGTGCGAGGTTCCCAGTGTTCCGTCGGCGAAGCCTGCGGCCAGGGCGGCGTCGAGCGCGTCGTGATTCGTTTGGGCGAGAGTGCGACCGTCGCGGTCGGCTGCGGCGGTCAGGGCGTCGGGGTCGGCGGTGCCGGCCGGGCCTTGGGGCGAGGCGGGGTCGTCGGGGTTGTTGAGTCCGGGTTTGCCCCATACGGCGAACATCATCGTCAGTCGGGCGGCAAGTGCTGGAGTGAGGGTGCCCGATATTTTGGCTGTCCCGTCGGCGCGTTGCCGACCGATCCACAGGCCGCGGCGTCGTTTCTGGTCGGTGTCGTCGGTCAGTGTGCCGTCGGGGTCGAGGTGGGCAAGCAGGCGGGCACCGAGTTGGGTGATCTCGGCGGGGGTGTGGGCTTCGGCGATCTCGGCCATCTGTCGTTCGGCGGCGACTTTGATGTCGTGGTCGATGGTGCCGGGGATGCGGTCGAGGACGTCGAGGGTGGCTTGTACGTGCGCGGTGCCGACCGCGCCTTGTGCGAAAGCTTCGGCGAGGCAGGGGTATTCGGGTGGGAGTACCTCGCCGCCGAGGCTGGTGCGGTGGGCGGTGGCGTCCATCTGCTTACGGCGGCGCATCGGGTTCGACACCCGTAACCGGTGCGTCATGTACTGCATGAGGGAGCGGCAGCCGGCCTTGCGTGGCAGGTCGCGAGCGACGGCCTGATCGATCTGCCGGTCACCGGCGACGGTCAGACGTGCGATGGCGCGTTCGGTCTCCGCGGCCACTTCAGCGAGTTCGGCATCGGTACACGGCGACAGATCCACGGTCTGCAACTCACCGAGGATGCGGTGCAGGTCGGCCACCAACTCGAGGGCACGCGGTCGCCGCGACGCTTGTTCGTCAGACATGGTCACCCCCCGAGAACCGTTGCCGCGAATGTACGTTCGAGTGTACACCGGTGCGAGCGCATTGCAAGCCAAAACTGATGTTGTGCAACGCTATTCAAAGCCGGTAACGTGTCGGTGCCTCGTGGTAGGGGTCCACCGACTTCTCCGTGGGGCGGCGGCATGACGATCGCCGCGGCCCCACGTGTTCAACGGGGCGTCCCGCGACTCACTCCAGCCAGTTGTTGCCCCCGAGGTCCAATTGCGCGAAATCCAGGGACGGGGTGATACCGGATTCCGGTGCTAGGCCGTGGTTCTCGAGAACGCCGCGCATGATCTCGGCGGCGTCGATGTTGAGTGGGCTCGACACCCACATCGCGTACGGCAGGTTCACGAAGCGGTTCTCGCGCACCGCCTTCAGGTTCCGGCTCGCGGGATTCGATCGCAGGGCGGCGATCTTCTCGTCGACCGACTGGCCGGGATAGTCGACGAACACGATGACGTCGGGGTCCGCGGTGGTGAGGCGTTCCCAGCTCACGGCGGTCCAGGTGTCCTCGATGTCCTCGGTCGCGTTGCGCGCGCCCGCGGCGTCGATGATGCCCTGCGGGCCGCCGAAGGATCCGGAGGAAAAGATGGTGTCGGAGACGCTGTCGAAGACGAACACGGTCGGTTTCGCGGCGGGTTGTGGTGCGGCGCGCAGCTTCTCGAGGCGGTCGGCCACCTCGTCGGCCGCGGCGGCGCCCTGCTCGGGATTGCCGGTGAGGGTGCCGATGTTGCGCAGATCGGTGTCGAGCGCGACCCACGGGTCCATGGTGCCGCGCTGCGCCTCGCCCTCGGTCTGCCGGCACGCCTCGGACAACTGGTACACGTCGATGCCGTGTCCGGCGAGGATCTCGGGTGTGATCCCGCGCGACTCGCTCATGCCGTAGTTGTATCCGGCATACAGCACTTGGGGTTTCGCCGCGACGATGTTCTCGAGGGTGGGACGTTCGGTCGCGACCTCGTTCAGCGTGTCGACCTGGGGTCCGTACTCCAGCCGCAGGACGTCCTTGTCCCGGGCGAGCGCGCTGACCGCCACCATGTTGTCACGGGCACCCGCGGCGAGTGCGATCGCGATCATGCCGCCGTCGTTGACGAACAACCGGTCGAGGGGTTGCGGGTAAGCGACGTCGGCTCCGCAATTCGATATGGCGACAGTGCTTTCCGACGCCACAGTGCTGTCGGCACCGCAGGCGGTGGCAGTTCCCAGCGTCAGAGCCGCCGCCACGATGGCGACGGTCGGGTGGACTCGGGACGTACGTATGGTCAAAGGATGTCCTCTCACGGGATGTCTTTCGTCAGAGTGCTGGGGGCGGGTGTGGTGGTGGGAGTGTTCAGGAGCAGATGGGGCAGGCCCGTCGATGGATGGTCGACGACGGTGCCGGACACCTCGAAGACGTCGGCCAGCAGAGCCGGCGTCAGCACCTCGACCGGTGGCCCGTGCACGATGACACCGCCGTCGGAAACCACTGCGACGGAGTCGAAGTGACGCAACACGAGGTCGAGGTCGTGCATCGCCGCGACCACGGTGGCGTCGAGCTCGTCGAGAACCTCCATCAGTCGTAGTCGCCAGGCGGCGTCCAGGTGATTGGTGGGTTCGTCGAGCACCAGGATCGGGGTCTGCTGAGCGAGCGCACGGGCGAGGACGACGCGGTGCCGTTCGCCGCCGGACAGCTGGGTGCACGAGCGGGTGCCCCAGCCGTCGAGCCCGACCTGGATCAACGCGCGATCGACCACCGTCTTGTCGTCGGAACTCCCGGTGGACCAGGCCGACCGGTACGGGGTCCGGCCGAGGCCGACCGCCTCGGCGACCGTCAGCTCCGCGGAGGGCTGTTCCTCCTGGCCGACCACCGCCATCGACATGGCGCGGCGTCGCGAGGGGATGCGGTGGAGGTCGTCTCCGTTCACCTCGACGGTGCCGGCGGCCGGGCGTTCGAGACCGCACAGCGTGCGCAGCAGGGTGGTCTTGCCGGAACCGTTGGGCCCGACGATGGCCAGTCGGGTGCCGGCGGGGACCGCGAGATCGACATCCCGCAGTACGACGCGGCCACCGCGACGGCACGCAAGCGCGTTCGCGCGCAACGACATCGACGATGCGCGGGCGGGATCGGTCACGAGCCACCCCCAAACACGTATTGGCGTCGTCCCATGAGGAACAGGAAGATCGGTGCCCCGATCAGTCCGGTCACGATGCCCAGCGGCATCTCGCGCGGTGCGGCCGCCACCCGCGAGATCACGTCGACCCACACCAGGAAGAGCGCACCGCCGCAGACCGCCACCGGCAACATCGCGCGGTGGGTGGCGCCGACCAGGAGTCGCGCCGCGTGCGGGACGATCAGACCGACGAAGCCGATGCCGCCCGCCACCGCGACGAGCACGCCGACCAGGAGACCCTGGACACCGAACAGCGCGTTGCGCATCGCGCGTACCGGCACGCCCAGCGACGTCGCGGTGTCGGTGCCGGCCGCGTAGGCATCGAGCCAGGAGTGGATGGCGAGCATGGCCACGACGGTGGCCAGCACGACCACCCCGGCGATCTGCACTTTCGCCCAGGTGGCCCCGGCGACGCTGCCGAGCATCCAGAACATCACGTTGTCGGCGGCGTGCGGGTCGGCGGCGGTGAACACCAGCAGCGACGACAATGCCATGAATGCCGACGACAGCACGACGCCGGACAGGATGAGACGGAGCGCGGTCAGCCCGCCCTGGGCGCGGGCCACCAGGTACACCGTGACGGTGGCGGCCAGCGCGCCGAGTAGCGCCCCGCCGGACAGCGCCCAGACGCCCAGTCCCGCGAGCACGCCGAGGGTCATCACCGCGGTGGCCCCGACCGCCGCGCCGGCGGACACACCCAGCAGGTACGGTTCGGCCAGCGGGTTGCGGACCAGGGCCTGCATGAGTGCGCCGGCCAGCGCCAGCCCGGCTCCGACCAGCGCGGCCAGCACGGACCGGGGCAACCGGAGATCCCAGATGATGACGGCGTGCGCGGAGTCGAGCTCGGCCCCGGTCATCCGGCCGACGACGGTGTGCCACACGTCGCCGACGGGGATGGTCTCCGCGCCGAAAGCGGTGGCCAGGGCGATGCTGAGGAGGGTGAGGACGAACAGTACTGCGGCTAGCGGCGTCGACGGGAGTCGCCGGACCGACGGGGCGGTCGCGCTCTCGGTCGTGCCGTCGGTACGACGGGACACGGGTGGTACTGCCTATCGGTCTGGGTATCTGTGCGCGAGATACACGATGGACTCGAGCGAGAACGGCCGGTAATCGGACTCGGGATCGTGGCGCCGGCGCCTTCCCGGGTCGCCCCGGTGTCCGCGCCGAATCCGTCTCCCATACCGTTGCGCGCCAGTCCCGGATTCACACCGGGTTCCCTGACACCCACGTGTGCGGGTGTGACCGTTCTCGGGGCTCACGCTATCAACATCGACCGCCGACCGAACGCGCGGTCGGCGGCGCAGCCCGGACAGCCGACACGCGAGCACCTACGCTGGGTGCCGACGATCGATGAACCCGACGCGGAAACGGTGAAGCGATGGACGTACGAGACACGAAGCTGGCCATCATCGGGGCGGGTGCGGTGGGCACCGCGATCGCCTACTCGTCCCTCATCCGAGGTGTCGCACGGACCATCGCCCTCCTCGACATCAACGCTGCCAAGGTGACCGCCGAGGTGCTCGACATGTCGCATGGCCTCGAGTTCGTGCCCCGCGCGGACATCATCGGATCCGACGACGTGTCGGTGTGTGCGGACGCCGACGTCGTCGTGTTCACCGCCGGCGCGAAGCAGAAGCCCGGGCAGTCGCGCCTCGAATTGGCCGAGGCCACAATCGGTCTGACACGCGCCATCCTCCCCGGGGTCTTGGCGGTGGCCCCGAACGCGATCTATGTGATGGTCACCAATCCCGTCGACATCGTCACCTACGCCGCCCAGGAGATCAGCGGGCTGTCACCGCACCAGGTCTTCGGCTCGGGCACGGTGCTGGACTCGTCCCGGCTGCGATTCCTGATCGCGCAGCACTGCGGGGTCGCGGTGCAGAGCGTGCACTCCTACATCGTCGGCGAACACGGCGACAGTGAGATCCCGCTGTGGAGTTCGGCGTCGATCGGGGGCGTGCCGCTCACCTCGTGGACGCCGCTGCCCGGCCGTCCGGCGATGGACGCCGTTGCGCGCGAACGTATTCACCACGAGGTCGTACATGCCGCGTACACCATCATCGAGGGCAAGGGGGCGACGAACTACGCGATCGGTCTGGCCTCGACGCGCATCGTCGAGGCGATCCTGAACAACGAACACCGGGTGCTGCCGGTGTCGACGCGGGCGGACGGCATCGAGGGGCTCGACGGCGTGTGCCTCTCGTTGCCGACCGTCGTCGACCGCGGTGGTGCCCAGACCCGGCTCGATGTCCCGCTGTCGGACTCCGAGCGGGCGGGTCTGCTGGCATCGGCGGAAACGCTGCGCGGGATGCAGGCGCGGTTCGGGTTCTGACGTCACACGGGGACGGTCCCGCGCAGGAACTCGAGCTGATCGGCGACCACCCGCTCGAAGTCGGCGCCGACGTAGATGTCGAAATGTCCTGCCGGATAACGAATCACTCGCGCTGCCGGGGCGCGGCGGGCGTACCGGGCAGTCGGTCCGGCCGGCGCCACGGTGTCCTCGTCGCAGATGCACACGAGCGTGGGACAGGTGAGCTTTCGCAATGACCGACCAGGCGTGTGCAGCGGGATGGCGAGACCGACCCGCGCGGCGACCTCGTTGATGAACTCCAGGTCGTCGGGCACCAGCGGCAGGTATCCCGACACCGCGTCGGGTGCCGTCATCAAGGCGGCCGAGCCGGACGCACCGGCGAGGCCGACGGTGACCGGCGGACGGCCCAGTGCCGAACCCGCCAGATCCGCGAGCGCGCGCACGGTCACCTTTGCCCCGGACGCCACTCCCAGGGCAGCGGTGGAGGCTGTTCCACTGGTGAAGGGGCACTGGGAAATCACCGCGGCCACCCGGCCGTCGCGTTCGCCCGCGACGAGGGCGTGTCCGCCGCCGAAGGAGGTGCCCCACAGCACTATCCGTGAGGTGTCGACACCGCTGAGTGTTCGGGCGAAGGCGATTGCCGCGGCCCAGTCGTCGAGTTGGCGGCGAATGGACAGCAGCTGTCGCGGTTCGCCGTCGCTGTCACCGAAGTGGCGGTAGTCGAACACCAGGCACGAGTATCCCGCGGCGGTGAAACGCTCGGCGAACGCGTCCAGGCGCATCCGCCGGACCGCACCGAGCCCGTGTGCCATCACGATGACCGGTGCCGGAGTGGTTCCCTCGGGCCGGTACCACCAGGCCCGGCATGTCGTCCCGGACGAATCGAACTCGACGTCGTTCCTGCTCATCGTTCCCCCGCTGTCGGTGATTGCCTGGCCGGACTGTACCAATACGCGTTGTCGGATGGCAGGCTTGCCGGAGGCTGTGGAAAGCGAGATGGAACCCGACGTCGACGCTGCTAGCGTCTGCCGTCGTGAAGAGATTGATAGCGGGGGCGTTGATCGCCGGAACAGCAGTACTCGGATTGACTGTGGGCGCGGGTGATTCCAGCGCCAAGATCAAGCCGGGCAACTACAAACATCAGCAGCTCATCTACGGGGTCATCCCGACTCCGGAGTCGAACGTCCGGGTCATCGGCAACGGGTTGTACACCGACTACTACGGACTCGGACCGTGGAATCTGTCGCGTCAGCAGATCCAGCACACGAAGAGTGGTGGCGTCGTCGCGTTGACCGCGGACCCGCCCGTGCAGTGGTACCAACGGGTCGAGTATCGGCGTACCAAGAACGGTTACGTCGGCACGACGTACATCTACGGTGGTATCCCGCTGGGTAACGTCCTGCTCAAGGAACAACCCCGCCGCTGACCCCGCGCCTTCCGATCCCGGGTCCGGCCGACGGCGTGTCCGTCGGCCGGACCAATCTTCGCGTCGCATGCGCTTTTCGCCGGCTGGAACCCGTAGTGTCACCTAGTCACGTTGAGGTGTCGGGGGACACTACGAAGAAGGTCAAGCACGATGCGTTGCTCGCGAAAGATGGTTCTCGGATTCCTGGCCGCGGCGTCGATGACGGTCGCTCCGCTGATGGTGGCGGCACCCGCCTCGGCGGCTACCGACTACGGCAATTGCACCGAACTGCGCGGCGACTACCCGCACGGTGTCGGCAAGACCGGCGCCGTCGACTCGACGTCGGGTACGCCGGTCACGACGTTCACCGTCGACGACGAACTGTACGAGGCGAACTCCGAGAGCGACCGCGACGGGGACGGCATCGCCTGCGAGAAGCACTGAGCGTGCGTCACACTGGGTGACGTGTTCACCCAGGTCGAGGACGAGAACCGCCGGTTGCTCCGTGCGCGCGACGCCATCGACCGCTCCTACGCCGACGACCTCGACATCGCAACGCTCGCCCGCATCGCGCTGATGTCGCCGTCGCACTTCATCCGCCGGTTCCGGGCCGTGTTCGGGGAGACGCCGCACCGCTACCTGCAGCGTCGGCGCATCGAGCGGGCCTGTGCCCTCCTTCGGACCACCGACGTCCCGGTGCTCGACGTCGCGTTGCTGGTCGGCTACGACAGTCCTGGCACGTTCGGCCGGACGTTCAGCCGAATCGTCGGCTCCAGTCCCACGGCCTACCGGCAGCGTGTCGCTCCGATTCCCGTTCCCGGTTGCTTCGTGCGCCGGTGGACCAGGCCGAGCGATGCTGCCACCGGGGTCCCGCGAGCGGCCGAAGTGAGCGATTTCGGAGAAGCGCCGGCCGGGCCGCCGGTCGTATCGTCGGGCGCATGATCAACGGCATCGGTATCCATTCCGTCTACGTCCTCGATCAGGACGTCGCACTCGACTTCTACGTCGGCACACTCGGTTTCACGGTCGACACCGACGTCGACATGGGTTTCATGCGGTGGTTGACGATCGCGCCGCCCGGTCAACCCGACCGGCTCATCCTGCTCGAGAAGCCCGGGCCGCCCGCGCTTTCCGACGAGACCGCCGCGAAGATCCGCGACCTCGTGACGCAGGGGGCGATGCCGGTGACGATCCTGTCGACCGACGATTGCCGCGGCACCCACGCGGCGCTCGTCGCACGCGGCGTCGAGTTCACCCAGGACCCCGAAGACCAGCCCTACGGCACCGATTGTGCGTTCCGGGACCCGTTCGGCAATGCGTTGCGAATGACCCAGCGGGCCGTCGCCGCCCGGCCGATCCGAGCCGAGGACATCGCCTGCTGGGCACCGGACGATTGACCTGGTCCGCCGACCATCCCGACCGGCACGCAGGCGTTAGATTCGTGCCCATGGCGGTCCGACTCGACAAGTACCTGAGCAGCAACCACCCGGACATCGCGATCGCGGCGGCGTTGCTGTTCCTGGCCGGGCTCATCGACGCCATCGCGTTCGTCGTGCTCAAGGGCAGCTTCGTCGCGTTCATGTCCGGCAACTCGACGATCCTGGGAGCGTCGACCGCCGCGGGCCGGTGGTCGACGATCGCGATCGTCGCCGGACTCGTCGCGGCCTTCTTCGGCGGGGCCGTGGGCGGCGCGGCACTCGGTCGCTGGGGCGGACAGCACTCGCCGGTCTGGGTTCTCGTGGCCGTGACGGTGACGCTTCTCGCCGGCACCGTTGTCGCGCTGACCGCGTCGCCGACGGCCGGGATGATCGTGGTGGCGACGGCGACCGGCGCGATCAACTCGGCACTGTCGCACACCTCGACGGTGCCGGGCGGCTTGACGTACGTCACCGGCACGCTGGTGAAGTCCGCGCACGAGCTGGTCGCCTCGCTGGGTACCGATCGACCGTGGGCGTGGCTGGCGGTGTTCTGGATGTGGCCGGTGTTCGTCCTGGGCGCGGTGTGCGGCGGTTTCGCAGAACGTCACTGTGGTGTCGCCGGGTTGTGGGCCGGGGTCGCGATCGCCGCCTGCACCCTCCTCCTGCGGGTTACCGAGACGTTGTCTCGGGGCAATTCGCGCTCAGATGGAACCGAACGGGCCGCTGGATAGTCTGAAACATATGCGCGACGACAAGCTGCTCACCCGGATCTCCGCCCTTCTCCGTCAAGCGGAGAACACCGACAACGAGCACGAGGCCGAGACCTTCATGCAGGCCGCCCAGCGGCTCGCGACGGCGTCGTCGATCGACCTGGCGGTGGCGCGTGCCCACGACCCCGCGGCGCGCAAGAAGGTCACCCCGATCAGTCGACAGATCGCGATCGGCGAGCCCGGCAAACGCGGACTGCGGACCTATGTGCAGCTCTTCGTTGCCATCACCGCCGCCAACGACGTGACCGTCGACGTGGCGAGCAACTCGACCTTCGTGCTCGCCTACGGGTACGAAGCCGACATCGACGCCTGCGAGGCCCTCTACACGTCGCTGATCGTGCAGATGGTCGCGGCCAGCGACGCCTACCTGCGGTCGGGTGCCTACAAGGGCGAGACGTTCGCGCGGGTCGTCACCCGCGGGAACGGGTGGCGTGCCCGGCGGGTGATCGAGGAGAAGCCGTTGTCGCCGATCACGGCGCGGCTCAACTTCCAGTCGGCGTTCGCCGAACGCATCGGCAAGCGTCTCGCCGAGGCCCGCGACGCCGCGCGTGCGGAGGCCCTGGCCGCCGAACGCGACTCCGGGGAGACCACGCGCTCGACGGCGGTCGCGTTGCGCAACAAGGAGATCGAGGTCACCGACTTCTACCGGACCGAGTCGAGTGCCCGCGGGACGTGGCGTCCGTCGAGCGCCTCGGCCGGCTACTCGGAGGCCGCACGCCGCGCCGGCGACCGCGCGGGACGTCGCGCGAAGATCGGTGCCGACCGCGAGTTCGGCGGTGCTCGAGGTGCTTTGGAGGGTTAGGGCTCCATGCGCGTGGGTGGGGCGTCCACCGGACTCCCGGAAGGCCGGTCGTACCAGGATGCAGATGGGTGCGGGACAAACGGTGTCCGGTGTGCCGGCCCACCGCCGCACCCACCGGCCCAGACGACCCTCGTCCGTTGCCACGGCGTGCACGACGATGGCGGTGACGACGAGGATGAGTGCGAACACGAACAGCCAGCTGATCGCGACGAAGACGACACCGAGGGTGCCGTAACTGCGAATGGTGCCCGCCGCGAGCGTCGGCAGTGCGACGCGGCTGCCGGCGAGCAGGGCGGTGATGAGGATGCCGGTACCGAGGCCGTTGAGGACGAGCAGCTTCATCGGTACCTGCGACGAGACCAGGAGCCGCGGGATCGCGGTGAAGGTGACCGACCAGATCAACACGCTCACGGCGACGATGAGCCCGATTCCCAGGACGCCCCGATCGCCGATGTGCATGCCGAACAGCGAGGTGGCCTCCACTCCGGTGGACAGACCCTGCACGGTGACCGCGGCGGGGATGAGAAAGACGACGACGACCCATCGCCAGAAGCTGCTCCACGGCAGTTTGGCGACGTCCCAGATCGACACATACATTCGGCCGAGGGCACGGGACAGGGAGGTGGCGCCGGCGATGGTCATCAGCGCACCGACGATGCCGAAGGTCGTCGCCGAGGTCGGGTCGTCGATCGTGGGCGTGTCGAGACTGCTGACGGGGATACCGAGCTGGGTGAGTGCGTCGTCGACGACGCTGGCGCCCGGCAGGGTGAGCACCAGGATCACGACCGGGAGGATCGAAGTGAAGGCCTGCGCGGCCAGGGTCATCGACCGGTCGGTGAGATTGCCCCGAGCCATGTCGATGACGATGCGAAGCATCAGGGAGGCGCCGGGCAGCCGCATCACGCGCTCGCCTACGGCATCGAGGTCGGGACGGCGCATGAAGTCTCCCATCGGCTCCGGGGTGAGCTTCGGCCCGCTCGCTTCGCTCCCGGCGCCGTGGCTCCTCGGCCCGCTCGCTTCGCTCCCGGCGCCGGGTCTCTCATCATCGGCGATGCCGTGAGTGAACGAGACACCGGGCGCGCACGATTCTATGAGGCCGAGGACCTCGTGCATCGCCTGTTCGACAACGTGTCGTCGTCACGGACGGTGCAACTCGCCGGCACCGAGGTCACCCTCCCCGCGGAGGCGCGCTTCGCCTCGATCGACGCCGTCGACGACTACGTGGGCCGTGTGCTCGCGCTGCCGGGCGTGCGGTCGAGCTTCGAGCGCGCGTCGCACCCGGTATCGGTCCGCGAACGGCGCGGCCAGCGGTCCGCCCACTACGCGGCGCGGGTTCGCAGATCCGACGGTGTGCCGGTCGCCGCCGAGATCGCCATCCCGTCCGCGGCCGACGGACGCTGGGCGCTGCGTGAACTGGTGGTGCTGCACGAGCTCGCCCATCACCTCGACGGCACGACCGGCCCGGCTCACGGGCGCGGATTCGTGCTGACGCTCATCGAACTCGTCGGGCTCGTACTGGGGCCCGAAGCCGCGTTCGTCTATCGCGTCGTGCTGTCGGATTCCGGGGTGGGGTGAACGACCTCAGCGCAGCCCGTCGCCGGCGAGCAGCGTCAGGTGGCTCGGGTGGTCGGGGTCGAGGACCAGGCGCTGGTGTCGGCGGCCGCGTGCCTTGATGAGGTCGGGCACGAGCGTCAGGTAGCGCGGGAGACTCGCGGCGTAGACGTCGACCCGGAGCCGATGACCCGGCTGCAGGACCGCGTCGGTGGGGACGAGATCGACGTCGAGGCGGATCGGTTCGTCGGCGGGTACCGGCAGCTTGCGCTTGCGGGACAGATAGTGGTGCGCCGAGAGCAGGCTGCCGTCGTCGGCGTACGTCGACTTCGATTGATCCAGTGCGCGATTCGACGCCGACAGCGCGCCGTTGGTCAGCACCACCGACGTACCGTCGGGCGCGACGTCGTTCACGGTCACCGCCCAGACGGCCTCGTGTGCCGTGGTGGCGACGTTGAGGCGCAGGTTCATGGCGCCGCTGATCGGGGTGGCCTCTCCGACCGGCTCGGTGGTGAACGACAACGCGCCCCGCTCTTGGTATCGCGCATCCCGGGCGAAGTCCGCGCCGAGGGCCAACGTCGCCCCCGCGGTCACCTGGGTCATGTCCCGGGACCGGAGCCCCCGGGTGTCGGGCCGGACGTGTAGGGACGAAACACCCTGTGCGGGAGTGGTGCTCAGCGAACCGTCATGGACGCAATGGTCGGCGGTCGACGACGATTCGGCAGTCAGGTAGAGCCGCGTCGGGGCCACCCCGGGACGGGGGAAGCTCTGGCCCGCGGTCCACGCCCCGCCCTGCTGCAGCATGGTGACCGGCCCGTAGTACTCGATCCCGTTGCGGTGCCCCTTGAGCCAGCGGTCGAACCACGCGCGTTCGAGGACGTCCAGGCGCGGTGGAGCGAACTTGCCGCCGTATCCCGACCCCACGTCGAGGTGGTAGCCGTCGCCGACGATCATCTGCTTGCGGCCCGGCTCCATCTGCAGGCGTTCGTACACCCCGGTTGCGCTGCGGCCGAACAGATCATGCCAGGCGCCGACGGTGAAGGTGGGTGCTTCGATGCGGTCGACGATCGGGTCGCGGGCGTCGAAGTACGGGTCGTCGAAGATGCGTGGATCACGGGCGGTCAGGAACCCCCACAGCAGCGAGGGGATCTCGGTGGCCGGGGACTTCACCCGGTCGATCGCCCAGCGCACCGCGTCGCCGCGCACGAGGTCGCGGATCACGTTGGCGGGGTTGGGAACCCACTTGAGCATGTTGACCGCGGACAACCACACCGGGATGAAGGCCGACGGCATGCCGCCGGTGATGTAGATGTCGCGCACTAGGTCGTCGCAACCCTCTACGGCGAACACGGCTTTCAGCTGTGGCGGCCGCTTGTCCGCGGCCTGCAGCGAGTTGATCGCCGAGTACGACCAGCCGGCCATCCCGACGGTCCCGTCGCACCACTCCTGCTCGGTCACCCAATCGATGACCTCCACCGAGTCCTGCTGCTCGCGAGGACCGAGGATCTGCCATTTACCCAGGCTCGCGCCGGTTCCGCGGACGTCGACGACGACCTGCACGTACCCGCTGCGTACCAGGTTGCGATTGATGCCGAAGACGTCGAAGACCCCGCCTGACAGGGTCTGTGTCAGCGTCGTGAGTCCCTCGAGGCCGTGCCCGTCGCGTCCATCGACCGGGATGCGGTGTGCAGTGCCTTGCCGAGGACGGGGGCGTGGAGGGTCTGGTCGATGAAGTCGATGGCCGCGCGGTTGTACGGGTTGATGTTGATGACCGCGGGATAAGGGGTGAGGATCGTCTGCCCGAACCGGTTGGCGGGCCGGATGACCGTGGCGCGCAGGACGACGCCGTCGCTCATGGTGATGGAGACGTTCCGGTCGATGACGACGCGCGGGTAGAGCTGCTTGCCGTCGACCTGCTCGCGCCAGCGGATACCGTCGGCGCCGCCGGTGGGATCACCCAGCGGGAGCGTGCCGAAATGCGGCGCACCAGTGGTGCGGGTTCGCGTCGACGGAGCGACGCGGGCGCGCGGCTGTGTGGGATCCAGCTGGTACGTCATGGTGCATCACCCTGCCTGGGATGAGGTGTCGCACCCGCGAGTTGTTGCACGGATCGAGACGGCCGGGTGGACACCGACACCCCGTCGTGTCGGTCGCTTGCTTCCCGGCCCGTCCGCTGGCTGCGGATTACAGTGTGGTCCAGGTCACTTCACGTAGTCGCTGAAGGATAACTCAGCGGCGGTATCGGATGGCTAACGAGGTGGCGTCTTTTGGTCATGGCCGTGTGTGTTCCTGGTCACATTCAGGTAAACCCAGATCGATGGCGGCCGCCGCCTCGAGCACCATCCACGCCGACAACTGCACCGACAGATCCCGCTCCGGGACCTCGGAAGGATTGACGGCGCCTGCCACGAACTGGGCTTTCGTGCCGGCGTCGGTCGGGATCACCGCGTTTCGTCGCCAGTCGCTGGAGAAGATCACCCGTCCGGCGACCTCGGTGCGATGAGCCCACGCGGCGTCCGCGCTACGGGTCACGATCCGGGCTGCCCGCGTACGGAGTTCATCCGAACCGTCGGCCTCGGGCAGGTCGGTGGCGATGAGTGCGAGGTAGCGGGCCAGTACGCCGTGGAAGAGGCCGCCGTCGCCGCCACCTCCGCCGTTGATCACCCCGTCGGTGCAGGAGTGGTGCTCGACGGCGCCGAGCAGCCGGGCCAGCCGGTCGAGGTGCCGGCGATCCCCGGTCGTCCGCAACGCCTCGAGTTCGGCGCCCAGCACGACGCCCTGGCAGTAGGTGTAGGTGCCGGTCTCGGGTTTCAGTGAACCGTCGGGCAGCTTCTTGAGACCGTCGATGACCAGATGGGTGTCGGGATCGACGAGGTTGGCGTCCATCCAGTCGCACATCGCCACGGCGCGTTCGACGTGACCCGTGCGTGCCAGCAGGATCGCGGCCGGGCCGTTGGCCGGTGCGTTGAAGAACTGATCGGCCTTGCGCCAGGGGATGCCGCCGCCGTCCGCGGGCACCCAGGCGTCGAGCATCTGCCCGGCGAGGACACGGAGTCCGCTCGCATGGTCGAGGTGCAGGTGCCGGTCGGCGCGTTCGATGGCCAGTCCCAGCCACGCCATGTCGTCGTAATAGTTGTTGGTCCAGCGGCCGCCGTTGCGGACCCGGATGCCGCGCAGCAGCCGGTTGGCGTCGTCGGCGACGTCGGGGTCGAAGGAGCGGTCCGAGCCGACACGGTGGATCGCGGCGTCGACGATCAGGTCGACGAGGTGTGCCTGCCACCAGTAATGCCAGGATCCGAACTGGGCCTGCACGCGCCCGATGGGCCAGGCGACGGCTCCGGCACGTGTCCCCGGCAGCCAGAAGGCCCGCTGCAGGTGACGGTCGTAGATGGCGTCCGCGGCGGCCTGTGCGCGGGCGTTGGGGTCCCGCAGGTCCGACGATTTGGATTGTTCGTCCACGTCCGCGTAGCCTAGTCGTCGATGTGATGCACACCCGTGCGTCGTATCGGTTCAACCAGAGACCGTTGGTCGTCGGGATTTCCCGGACGAAGGCGCGACGAGGTCGCCGGCCCACGCAGGATGAACGAGGAATGTCGCTCCACACGAACAGTGTGTGCGTTCACGCCCCGTGCCTGTGTGCCGGGGCGTTTGTCATCTCCGCCCTCGATCGCCTCCCGATGCCTGTCGCTCTTCTGTTGGACTCGACCAACTCATAGTGACGAGGAGAGGAGGCGAAGTATGGCCAAGTCCGAAAAGGTCGCCGCAGTTGCGGAGATCGCGGAGCAGTTCAAGAGCTCCACGGCGACGGTTGTCACGGAATACCGTGGCCTGTCCGTCACCCAGATCAGCACGTTGCGACGTTCCCTCGGTGAGGGTGCAACCTACTCCGTCGCCAAGAACACCCTGGTGAAGCGTGCCGCTGCTGAGGCGGGCGTGGAAGGGCTCGACGAGCTGTTCACCGGTCCGACCGCGATCGCCTTCATCGAAGGTGAGCCGGTCGTGGCCGCGAAGGCGATCAAGACGTTCGCCAAGGACAACAAGGCGCTGGTCATCAAGGGCGGGTACATGGACGGCCGCGCGCTGTCCATTGCCGAGATCGAGCAGATCGCCGACCTTGAGACCCGTGAGGTCTTGCTGGCCAAGCTCGCCGGTGCCATGAAGGGCAACTTGGCAAAGGCCGCCGGTCTGTTCAACCAGCCGGCTTCGCAGGTGGCGCGCCTGGCCGCGGCCCTGCAGGAGAAGAAGAACGAAGCCGGCGAGACCGAATAGGTCGTCCGCCGCACCACACCAATCCCCGAACCGTACGGGGATGAACACCGAAGCCCCGTACGGGGACTGACAGGAAGGACGCCAACCATGGCGAAGCTCACCGCTGACGAGCTCATCGATCAGTTCAAGGAACTGACCCTGCTGGAGCTCAGCGATTTCGTGAAGAAGTTCGAAGAGGTCTTCGAGGTCACCGCTGCGGCTCCGGTCGCCGTCGCCGCTGCCGGTGCCCCGGCTGCCGGTGGCGCCGAGGCTGCTGCCGAGCAGGACGAGTTCGACGTCATCCTCGAGGGTGCCGGCGACAAGAAGATCCAGGTCATCAAGGTCGTCCGCGAGGTCGTCTCGGGCCTGGGCCTGAAGGAAGCCAAGGACCTCGTCGAGAGCGCTCCGAAGGCTCTGCTGGAGAAGGTCGACAAGGAGGCCGCCGAGGCTGCCAAGGCCAAGCTCGAAGAGGCCGGCGCCAAGGTTTCGGTCAAGTAAGACCGACTCACGCGCAAGCGTTTCACGAGCCCGGGACAGCACCGCTGTCCCGGGCTCGTTGCTGTCTGCTGTCTGCGCCCCTCGCCCTCGGTCCGCGGCGAACTCGTCGGCCTGCTGCGGCTTCGGCCGGCGGTCTCCCCGGATTGAAGTCGCACGCGACATCGATCCGTCGGTGCGACCTCGATCGAAGTCGCACCGACGGACTGACATCGCATGCGACTTCGATCCGGGGGCTCGGCGCACGGTGCGCAGGGGGAAATCCGGAATGGGATGCAACCGAGA
Organism: Gordonia sp. SMJS1; assembly: GCF_029866425.1. Classification (NCBI taxonomy): domain Bacteria; kingdom Bacillati; phylum Actinomycetota; class Actinomycetes; order Mycobacteriales; family Gordoniaceae; genus Gordonia; species Gordonia sp. SMJS1. The sequence goes on from NZ_CP123381.1 coordinate 1,131,978, forward strand.
CGGGGTCGTGTGCGTCCAAGACGCATGGCCTGGTTCCCTGCTGACAGTTTTCCCACCGACCGCCACGGGCTGATCCGTCGAGAGGCGACACTCCGGGCGGGTATCGGCGATGGCGTGGTCACCACTGCAGTCGCACGGGGAGCACTCGTCCGTCTCGCGCCGGGCGTGTGGATCGCCGCGTCGGCGGAGTTCGACGGCCCCGACGGCGCCGACAGGCTCTATCGGAAGCGGTCGATCGCCGTCGCCACCTCCGCGCGAGACCGCGGTGTCGCGACCCTCAGCCATCAGTCCGCTGCCGCTCTTCTCGGCCTCGCGACACTGCATCCTCAGCGTGAGACGGTCCACCTCACCAAGCCGTCGAGTTCGAGCGGCGGGTTCGTCCGTGGGCACCGCCACGTCCACAACGGCCCACTGGGCAGAGATGAGACGGTGGTCGTCGAAGGTGTCCTGGTCACCCGCGCCGAACGCACCGCGGTGGACATCGCCATGTCCGGCGACTTCGCTCAAGCGCTCGTCGTCTTCGACCAGGCGCTGCGCATGGGGGCGGATCCTGGGCTGATGTCCGCGATGGTCGACAGCCGCGCAGGCTGGCGCAACGTCGGTGTCGCACGTCAGGCGCTGGATGTTGCCGACGCGCGCGCCGAGAGTGTCGGTGAGTCGTGGAGCCGAGCGCAGATGGTTCTGGCCGGACTGCCGACGCCGCGCCTGCAGCACACGTTCCAGACGCCGCACGGCGAGGCGCGGGCCGACTTCGACTGGGATGGACGAATCATCGGCGAGTTCGACGGTCTCCAGAAGTACGGACTCGTGGTTCCGGGCGAATCCCCTCGGGATGTGTTGATCCGAGAGAAGCAGCGCGAGGACGCCCTCCGCGCCCAAGGGATCGTCGTGATCCGCTGGACGTGGGCGACACTGGAATCCGGCGAGCTCGTCGGCCTCTTGCGGCCGTGGCTGGCGAAGTTCGGTCACACAGCTGCCTGAGCCGCACCTCCGCGCTAACGCCGGAGACCGAGCAACCGATATCGTTTCCGACATCATTCCGACGCCACCGCCCATCGACTTCGAGGGTGGTCATCGGCCGTCGGATCGCGTCTCGCAGGTGAAGCCCAGGTCTGCGGTGGCCGTCACATCGAGGGGCCGGCCCGACTTCCCTCACCGCGAACCATCGGATATTGTCATCGGCGCGGCGAGAGTTACCGGGCGGTAGGTTTCCCGCAGCCATCACCGAGAACCACGCGGCGGCGTTATGGGCGGGGACGGGTCGGTTAGAGTGACCCCAACCACAAATGCCGCCGGTTGGTGCGCGGTCACACCGTGGCCGCCTCGGGGGCAGCGATCGTCTGGAGGAAGTTGTGGGTGTTGAGGTCAGCGTCGAAGGACTCACCAAGTCGTTCGGTTCGCAGAACATCTGGCGTGATGTCACTCTGACCCTGCCGGAGGGGGAGGTTTCGGCGCTGCTGGGTCCGTCGGGTACCGGTAAGTCGGTGTTCCTGAAGACCCTGATCGGGCTGCTGCATCCGGAGCAGGGGTCGGTGATCATCGACGGGACCGACATCACGCAGTGTTCGGCCAAGGAGCTCTACGAGATCCGCAAGCTGTTCGGCGTGCTGTTCCAGGACGGCGCTTTGTTCGGGTCGATGAGCCTGTTCGACAACATCGCGTTCCCGCTTCGTGAGCACACGAAGAAAAAGGAGAACGAGGTCCGCGACATCGTGATGGAGAAGATCGACCTCGTCGGTCTGACCGGTGCCGAGGACAAGCTTCCCGGTGAGATCTCCGGCGGTATGCGCAAGCGCGCCGGGCTGGCGCGCGCGCTGGTCCTCGACCCGCAGATCATCCTGTGCGACGAGCCGGACTCGGGTCTGGATCCGGTGCGTACCGCCTACATCTCGCAGTTGCTGATCGACATCAACGCCCAGATCGACGCCACGATCCTGATCGTGACCCACAACATCAACATCGCGCGGACGATCCCGGACAACATCGGCATGTTGTTCCGCAAGGAACTGGTCATGTTCGGTCCGCGGGAGCAGTTGCTGACCTCGGAGCAGCCGGTGGTCAAGCAGTTCCTCTCCGGTGACCGGTTCGGTCCGATCGGTATGTCCGAGGAGAAGGACGAGGCGGTCCAGAAGCAGGAAGAGGCGATGCAGGCCGCGGGTATCTCCGGTGGTGGTACCAAGGAGGACTTCACCGAGATCATTCCGCAGGTGCAGCCCAATCCCGGTATGCCCGAACGCAAGGCGATCGCCCGGCACCGCGAGCGCGTGCACGCGATGCTGCCCGACCTGCCCCATAACGCTCAGGAGGCGATCCGCCGCAGCCAGGAGCAGGAAGACCAGATCCGCGAGGAGAGCCGCCAGCACGCCGACAACATGGCGAACGGCAACGGCCCGTCCGGCAACAACAGCTCCGGCAATGAGTGGACGACCGCGCCGAGCAACGTCGCCGTCGCGGACTCCAAGACCGACGTCATCGACTACGGCGGCAGCGATGCCCCGACCGAACAGTGGCACACACCCGGTGATGCACTGACCAAGCCCAGCCATCGTGCTGATGGGAACGAAGGGCGGACACCCTAGGGATGAGCAGTGCCACCACGCGTGGCGTCGACCGAATCGCGCAAGCCGGGACAGGTGCCCTGTCACAGACCGGCAATATCGTTCAGCTCTTCGTCGATGTTGCACGCCAGACCTTTGTGCGCCCGTTTCAGTGGCGGGAGTTCATCCAGCAGGCGTGGTTCATCGCCAGTGTGACGATCCTGCCCACCGCCCTGATCGCGATTCCGTTCGGCGCGATCGTCTCGCTGCAGACGGGTTCACTCATCAAGCAGCTCGGCGCGGAGTCCTACACCGGCGCGGCCAGCGTGCTCGTCGTCATCCAGCAGGGTTCGCCGCTGGTGACGTCGTTGCTGATCGCGGGTGCGGCCGGGTCGGCCGTCGCCGCCGACCTCGGCTCGCGCACCATCCGCGAGGAGATCGACGCGATGGAGGTGCTCGGCATCAACCCGATCCAGCGTCTCGTCGTACCGCGTGTGCTGGCGATGGTTCTGGTGGCGATGCTGCTCAACGGTCTGGTCGCCGTCATCGGTATCGGCGGTGGTTACTTCTTCAACGTGGTCGTCCAAGGCGGTACGCCGGGCGCCTACCTCGCGTCGTTCGGTGCGCTGGCACAGCTGCCCGACCTCTGGGTCTCGACCCTCAAGGCCGCGATCTTCGGTGTCCTCGCCGGTGTCGTGGCGTCGTACAAGGGCCTCAACCCCAAGGGCGGTCCGAAGGGCGTGGGTGACGCGGTCAACCAGAGCGTCGTCATCACGTTCCTGCTGCTGTTCCTGGCGAACCTGATCATCACTGCGGTCTACCTGCAGGTCGTCCCACCGAAGGGGAGCTAGACGTGACCGAAGGTGGGGGCGGTGTGACCATCGCCAAGAGCCGGCCCGAGTACTACATGTACGAGGCCCGCAAGCAGCTGGGCAAGCCGCTGAAGGTGCTCGACGGCGCCGGCGAGCAGATGTCGTTCTACGGCCGGACGCTCGCGTGGATGCCGAAGACGATCGTGCATTACACGCGCGAGGTCCTGCGCCTGCTCGCCGAAGTCGCGTTCGGATCGGGCGGACTCGCGGTCATCGGCGGCACCATCGGCGTGATGGTGCTGATGTCGGGGTTCACCGGCGTCGTGGTCGGCCTGCAGGGGTACGCCGCGCTCGACCAGATCGGGTCGCAGGCCCTCACCGGCTTCCTCTCCGCCTACGTCAACACCCGCGAGGTGGCCCCGCTGGTGGCGGGTCTCGCGCTGTCGGCGACCGTCGGCTGCGGCTTCACCGCCCAGCTCGGCGCCATGCGGATCTCGGAGGAGATCGACGCGCTGGAGACGATGGCCGTGCCGTCGATCCCGTTCCTGGTGTCGACCCGAGTGATCGCCGGTTTCATCGCGGTCATCCCGCTGTACGTGCTCGGCCTGCTGTCGGCGTACCTCGCCTCCCGCGTGGTGACGACGGTCTTCAACGGCCAGTCCGGCGGCTCCTACGACCACTACTTCAACCTGTTCCTGCCACCGGCCGACGTCTTGTGGTCGTTCGGCAAGGTGCTGGTCTTCGCGTTCGTGATCATCCTCGTGCACTGCTACTACGGCTACTACGCCTCGGGCGGTCCCGCGGGTGTGGGCGTGGCCGTCGGGCACGCGGTTCGAGCGGCTCTGGTGCTGATCGCGGTCCTGGACTTCTTCCTCGGCCTGGCGATCTGGGGCACCACGACAACCGTGCGAGTGGGAGGTTAACGTGACGCTGCTGCGTAAACGGTTGCTCGGACTCGTCTTCTTCCTCGTCGTCGCGTTGTTCCTCACCTTGACGATCACCAAGTTCAACAAGACGTTCACCGAGTTCACCGACGTCACGTTGCTGACCGACTCGACCGGCAACGCGCTGCCGGCGAACGCCGACGTCAAGGCCCGCGGCATGACCGTCGGCGAGGTGCGCGAGGTCAAGCCCGGACCCGACGGTTCCGTCGAAGTCGTGTTGGGACTCAACCCCGATCAGGCGTCGACGCTGTCGGCCGAGACCACCGCGCGCATCCTGCCGAAGACCCTGTTCGGCGAGCGCTACGTCGCCCTGCAGGTGCCGGAGGACAACTCCGGGCCGACGCTGAGCAACGGTGCGACGATCCAGACCGACCAGAGCGGCAACGCACTGGAAATCCAGCAGTTGTTCGACAAGCTGCTCCCGGTCCTCGAGGCGATCCCGCCGCAGGATCTGAACGCCACGCTGACCTCGCTGTCGTCGGCACTCTCGGGCCGCGGCGAGCAGCTGGGCACGACGCTGGAGGAACTCGACCAGATCTTCGGCGAGATCAACGAGAACCTGCCCGAACTCGAGGGCACCCTCGAGGGGTTGGCCAGCTTCTCGCAGACCTACTCCGAGGCGCTGCCCGACGTGGTCGACGCGCTCGACTCCCTGCGCACGACGACGAACACCATCGTCGAACGCCAGGACGACCTGCGGACCCTCATCGCCACCCTGGGTGTCGCGTCCGACGACCTGACCGGCTGGCTCCGTGCCAACCGCACCGACCTCATCGACCTGGCCGTCGACTCCGAGGAACTCCTCGTCGGACTCGCCAAGCAGTCACCGGCGTTCGTGTGCACCTTCCGCAACTTCGCGGGTCTGATCCCGGAGTCGCGCAAGATCGTCGGCCAGGGCACCGACAATCCGGGTGTGCGGGTGAACCTGCAGTTCGTCAACCCCCGTGGCCGTTACCTACCGAACCAGGACGAACCCCGCTTCATGGACCTCGATCCGCCCGCTGTGTGTTACGACCCCAAGATGGGTGGCGACCGCCCGTTCCCGCAGTACCCGGGTGGTTCGCTCGCCGACGGCAGCTACCAACCGCCGTCACGTAACCCCGGTCCGCGCACGATGCCCGAGTTGCCGCAGCCGCAGTTCAGCGGCGTGCCCGCGGGGTCGGTCTCGGCCGCGTCGGGTGCGAAGCCGGTCGCGGTGGAGTCCAACCCGTTCGACGACCCGGACTACCGCAAGCAGCTGCAGGTCATCTACGGCGCCACCTCGGGCAAGGCGCCCGAAGAGGTGCCCACCTGGGTGACCATGATCGGCGGCGGTGCGCTGCAGGGTGCGAAGGTCGACATCAAATGAAGTCGATCGTCGGACCGCTGATCAAGTTGGTCATCTTCGGCGTGGTCACGGTGGTGACCACGAGTCTGCTCGCCGTCACCATCGCCAATGCGGGCGGTGACGGGGACGCGAAGTTCAACGCCGTCTTCACCGACGCCACGCTGCTCAACCCGGGCGACGACGTGCGCATCGCCGGTGTGCGTGTGGGACAGGTCGAGAGCGTCGAGGTCTACGACCGCAACAAGGCGAAGGTCGCGTTCAACGTCGACCGCGACCGGCTGCCGGACGGGACCCAGCTCTTCATCCGCTACCGCAACCTGACCGGGCTCCGGTACCTCGCGCTCGAGCGCGGGGCGGGCGATCCGTCGCAGACGGTCGCGCAGGGGCACACCTTCGGTCTGAACCCGGGCGTCAAGGACACCCACCCGCCGGTCAACCTGACCGAGCTGTTCAACGGATTCCGTCCGCTGTTCCAGCAGCTCTCGGCCTCCGACGTGAACAAGCTGACCGAGCAGATCATCGCGATCTTCGACGGTCAGGGCGGTTCGATCACCCGTCTGGTCAGCGACACCGCCGATCTGACGAACGCGATCGCCGACAAGGACAAGGTCATCGGTGAGCTGATCACGAACCTCACCAAGGTCCTCGACACCGTCAACCGCAACGACGAACAGTTCACCAGCCTGCTCGACAACACCGAGAAGCTCGTGACAGGCCTTGCGGCGCAACGCGGTTCGGTGGGTTCGGCGATCACCTCGGTCTCCAATCTGACCTCGGTCACGGCGAACATCCTCGGTGCGACGCGGCCGTCCATCCAGGGCGACATCGCCGGCCTGAAGTCGCTCGCCGATCAGATCAACGCGCGCGACGAGGACATCGAGGAGACGCTGACCAATCTGCCGATCAAGCTCCAGAAGATCGGCCGCGCAGCGACATTCGGTTCCTGGTTCCAGTTCTACCTGTGCGGTATCGACGTGGTGGCGGGCAACGGCAAGTCGCCGGTGCTGACGCAACCGCTGGTCCCGCTGCCCGACATCAACCATGTGCTCTACACCAGTGCGGCGACGCGCTGCTGGGCCGACGACCGGCCAGGGGGGTGACCACGATGGCAGACAACAACGATCCGAACCCGCGTGACCCGAATGTGAACGACGACGAACGCGACGCGGCTGACGCCCCGGTGCAGCATCCGCACCGGCGCTTCGGCGGCCGGCGCAGCCCGGTCAGCATCGGCGCCATCGGCATCCTCATCCTGATGATGCTCGGACTCAGCTCGTTCTATCTCGCCGAACTGCCGCTGCTCGGCGCGGGTGCGCGCTACACGGCGAAGTTCACCGAGGCCGCCGGCCTCAAGCCGGGCAACGAGGTCCGCGTCGCGGGCGTGAAGGTGGGCGAGGTCGACGACGTCACCCTGGACGGGGACCGCGTCAACGTGACCTTCCGGGTGGAGAACACCTGGATCGGTGACCAGACCCAGGCGACGATCCAGATCAAGACGATCCTCGGTCAGAAGTTCCTGTCGCTGAATCCGCGTGGCAGCGAGCCCGCCGATCCCGACGTCCCGCTGACCGACACGGTCGCCCCGTACGACGTCATCGAGGCGTTCTCCGGTGCGGCCGAGCAGATCGGCGAACTCGACAACGACCAGCTGGCCGAGTCGATGCGCGTGCTGTCGGACACCTTCTCGGGGACCGCGGGTACCACGGGACCGGCGCTCGACGGCATCGCCCGTCTGTCGCAGACGATCTCGAGCCGCGACCAAGAGGTGCAGCGACTGCTCGCCGCGACGAAGGACACCTCGAAGATCCTGGCCGACCGCAACGAGGAGTTCGTGCGCCTCATCGGCGGCGCCGGTCAGTTGCTCGACGAGCTGAACAACCGCCAGCGCAACATCTCGGCGTTGCTGGCCAGCACCACGAGCCTTGGTGATTCGCTCACCGGCATCGTGCGCGACAACGAGGAACAGATCGGACCGGCACTCGACGCGCTGAAGGGCGTGAACGAGCTGCTGCAGCGGCAGAACCAGAACATCCGCGACTCGATCAAGTACATGGCGCCCTTCTACCGCCTGTACGCGAACGTGCTCGGCAACGGTCGATGGTTCGAGTCGTCGGTCGTGAACCTCCTGCCGCCGGCACTGCCGCAGCAGAACACGACGCGGCCGCCGAACAAGCAGGCCATGGAGAACCAGGCCGGAACGGGGGTCGGCTGATGACCGCACCAGACCTGACCCAGAACTCGGGTCCCGGTCGCTGGTTCACGCCGCGGCACATCGTGGTGCTCGTGATCGGGCTGATCCTCGCACTCATCGTCGCGGGTGCGCTGTGGTGGGTGTTCACCTCGGTCGGCACCACCAAGATCACCGCGACCTTCAAGCGGTCGGTCGGCATCTACGAGGGCTCCGATGTCCGGGTGCTCGGGGTGGCGGTCGGCAAGGTCGACTCGGTCACGCCGGAGGGCGACACCGTCAAGGTGACGATGACCGTCGACCGCGGTGTCGAGCTGCCCGCGGATGTCCGTGCGGTGCAGATCATCCCGTCGGTCGTCGCGGATCGCTACATCCAGCTGACCCCGGCCTACACGGGCGGGGAGAAGGCGCCTCGCGACCTCACCCTCTCCGTCGACCAGACGATGGTCCCGGTGGAGGTCGACCAGATCTACGCGAGTGTCAAGGAGCTGTCCGACGCTCTCGGACCCGATGGCGCCAACAAGACCGACGGCACCGGCCGGCAGGGTGCGGTGAGTGAACTCGTCACCACCGGCGCGGAGAACCTCGAGGGCAACGGCGAGAAGCTCGGCGCGGCCATCGAGGGATTGTCGAAAGCGTCGACGACGCTCAGCGACTCGCGCGGCAACCTCTTCGACACCGTCAAGAACCTGAACGTCTTCGTCGGCGCGCTGCGTGAGAACGACGCCCAGGTGCGGCAGTTCAACACGCAGATGGCCTCGTTCAACCAGTTCCTCGCCGGTGAGCGCGAGCAGCTCGCCGCGGCGCTGAACAAGCTGTCGATCGCTCTCGGCGACGTGGCGACGTTCCTTGCCGACAACCGTGAGCAGATCGGGGAGACGGTGAAGGACCTGCAGCCGACGACCCAGGCCCTGCTCGATCAGAAGAACAACCTCAAAGAGGTCCTGACCGTGCTGCCGATCACGGTGAACAACCTGATCAACGCCTACGACGCCGAGTCGGGCACGCTGTCGATGCGCCTGACGATCCCGGACCTGCAGGATCTGATCGGTGCCCAGTGTCGCCTGCTCGACCTCGGCAAGCTGCTGCCGGGCAACCCGGCCGCCGATCAGTTCAGCGACACCCTGCGGCCGCTGATCAGCCAGTGCGAGGAGATCGGTGAGCAGATCCAGGAAGGCGTCCTCGAGCCGCTGCTGCCCGTGCTGCCCTTCGGCATCATGAGCAACAACAAACTGCAGCGTGCGCCGGTGCCGGGCACCGTCCCGGGCAACCCCGATCCGGAGATCGGCAACCCGCCGTCGGAGCGGGCCCCGGCCTCCTCGTCGACCACCCCGCGACCCCGGGGAGGCAACTGATGAACCGCACGTCGATGCGTACGGCGATGGCCGGCGCGGCGCTGTCGCTGACCCTGCTGGTGACCGGCTGTATGTCCAACGGCATCCAGTCGATCCCGCTGCCCGGCGGGGTGAACACAGGCGACAACGCGCGCACGTACAAGATCCAGTTCGACGACGTGCTCGACCTCGTGCCGCAGTCGATGGTCAAACGCGACGGGATCCCGGTCGGGCGCGTGACCAAGGTCGAGGTGCCCAACGATCAGTGGTTCGCCCAGGTCACCGTCGAGGTGCAGAACAACGTCGACCTGTCCGATGAGGCCGAGGCGAGCGTGCAGCAGACCTCGCTGCTCGGTGAGAAGTTCGTGTCGCTCACCGAGCCCGACGGCAGTGCCGACGCGCCGCGCCAGAACCCGGACCAGCCGATCCCGGTGTCGCGGACACGGACCGCCACCGACATCGAACAGGTCCTCGGGGCGCTCGCGCTGCTGCTCAACGGCGGTGGCCTCAACCAGCTGCAGCCGATCGTCACCGAGCTCAACAAGGCACTCGACGGCCGGACCGACAAGGTGCGCGACCTGATCGGCGAGACCGAGGACCTGATCGCCGGCCTCAACCGTCAGCGCGACGACATCATCACCGCGATCGACGGCCTGGCCGAGCTGTCCACCCGGACCGCCGCGCAGACCGCGCAGATCGACCGCATCCTCAAGCAGCTGCCCGCGGGCGTCGAGGTGCTCGAGGAGCAGCGTCCGCAGTTCGTCGAACTGCTGACCAAGCTCGACGAGCTCGGCCAGGTCGGTACCGACGTGCTGGGCAAGTCGCGCAAGGCGCTGATCAACGACCTGAAGGCGTTGCGGCCGGTGCTGACGCAGCTCGCCGCGGCGGCTCCGGATCTGATCACCGCCGCGCCGCTGATGCTCACGCATCCGTTCCCGGACTGGTTGCTGCCGGGTGTGCGCGGTGACTCGACCAACCTGTTCATGACGCTGGACCTCCGCGTGCTCAATCAGCTCGAGGCGCTCGGTGTCGGCCAGGGGACCCCGAGGTACGTCCCGCCCGCTCGGGTGAACGTGCCGGTCGACCGGCGCAACCCGTACTACCGCGGCAACGGCCCGCGCTACGGCTGGCCGACGATCACGCTGCTCCCGCCGGCCCCGAACTCACGTCCGGGACCGAACACCCCGCCGTCGGGTGGCACCTACCCCGCGTCGTTCTCACGCCCGGCCGATGCGGCCGGACAGATGCCGACCCCGGCGGTGCCCGGTCAGGGCATCCTCGACGGTCCGCTGGCCGCCATGGGGCTCGCTCCGGCGGCGTCCGCCGGGAACCCGGCATCCGACCCGTCAGGAGGTGGACGATGATCGGCAAGCTCGTCAAGATCCAGCTGATCGTGTTCGTCGTCGTCGGCCTGGTGGCGCTGGTCTACGTGGGCGCGAAGTACGCCCGTCTGGACAAACTGGCCGGTGTCGGCATGTACACCGTCACCGCCAAGCTGCCCGACTCCGGCGGCATCTTCACCAACGCCGAGGTCACCTATCAGGGTGTGCCCGTGGGTCGCGTCGGCAAGCTGACGCTGACGCCCGACGGCGTGGACGTCGCTCTCGACATCGACTCGGGTGGGCCGGAGATCCCGGCGTCGGCGACCGCGGTCGTCGCGAACCGGTCGGCGATCGGTGAGCAGTTCGTCGATCTGCAGCCGACGTCGTCGGAGGGGCCGTACCTGAAGGGCGGCGACACGATCACCAAGTACGCGCTGCCCGAGCCGCTCGAGGACGTGGTGGCCTCGGCGATCGACTTCACCGATTCGATCCCGGTCGACGACCTGAACACGGTCATCACCGAACTCGGCAACGCGTTCAACGGCCAGGGCGAGAACCTGACCCGCCTCGTCGACTCGCTCGGCAAGCTCTCGCGGGCCGGCGTCGACAACCTGAGCGAGACGGTCGCGCTCATCCAGAACTCGAACGTCGTGCTCGACACGCAGGCCGACCAGTCCGACGCGATCCTGACCTGGTCGCGCAACCTGAACCTGGTGACCGCGACCCTCGCCTCGGCCGATCCCGACCTGCGGCGACTGCTCACCACGGGCACCTTGTCGGCGACGCAGATCTCGGAGCTGATCCAGAAGAACGGAAACGACCTGTCGAAGGTCGTGAAGGATCTCGCCGAGGTGGCCCGCACGATCGAGCCGGCGACCTACACGACGTCGACGACGTTCGCGATGCTCTCCGCGCTGTCGGCGGGCAGCCACGCACCCGCGCCGGGCGACGGCCAGATCCACTTCGGTGTCGTCCTCGAGACGAACAACCCCGCGGCCTGTACGCGCGGATACGAGAGCACCGACGCGGTGTTGGCCGAGGCTCGTCGCCAGAACCCGGACTTCGACGTCCACTACGACGACTTCGCGTTCAACACCGAGGCGAAATGTACGGTGCCGTTCGGTAATCCGACGGGTGTCCGCAGTGCCGGGCGTGCCCAGTACGCCAACCCGGCGTACCCGCAGCCGTGGGACAACACCCCCAAGAAGGATCCCGACAAGCTCAACCTCAACCCGCTCGCCCAGCAGCTCGCAGCGCTGCTCGGCGTCCGGCCGCGCTAGACCCGACCACCCGACGAGCGTCGCCGCCCCTGATCGGACCTCCCACGGTCCGAACCTCGGCCTTGGCTTGCGCTCAGGAGCGATATATACAGTGTGTTCCCGATGACTGGCACCGCAGAACCGACAGAGAACAAGCCCGGCGGCCCCCGTCCCGCCCTGCGGCGGGCGGCGAAGTCCGCACCGTTCGTCCTGGCTGCCGTGGCGGTCGTGGTCGGCGTGGTGCTCGTCGCCGTGTTCGGTGTGCGGGCCTACAACGTCTACTTCGACGAGTACCCGGCGCAGGAGACGCGCGACGCCGCCACCCAGGCCGCCGAGCAGGCCGTCCTCAACATCACGACGATCGACCCGGCCGACGTCGACGGCTTCCGCAAGCGTGCGGAGGCGTCCCTGACCGGGAAGGCCAAGGACGAGGTGCTCGGCAGTGAGAAAGACGGTGAGGGCGGCAACGTGCTCGACATGCTCGGGACCGCCGGACCGAACACCGCCAAGCTGAACGCGCGCCTCTTGCGCAGCGCACCGAGCGAGGTCGACGCCGACGAGCAGAAGGCCAAGGTGCTCGTCTACGTCGTGACGACGCTCGAACGCCCCGGCCAGCCCGGGATCGACGAGACACGCGGCTTCGACGTCAGCATGACCAAGGACGGCGACACCTGGAAGGCCGAGAACATCCTCGGTCTGGAGGGCATCGCCTACGCCGACGGCGGTGGCGCGCCCGCCCCCGCGGCCCCGGCCCCGGCTCCGGAAGGGGGCAACTGATGGCACCGGACCGCGGTAAGAAGAAGCCCACCCCGAAGCGCCGCCCGACCCCGAAGGTCGCCGGCCGGACCTCCCCGCCCTCTGAGGTGCGAGAAGCCCCCCTGCCCCCTGAGGTGTCGGACGAAGCGACAACCCCTCTGCCCCCTGAGGTGTCGGACGAAGCTGCGTCCCCCTTGCTCCCTGAGGTGCGAGGAGCGAAAGCCGCCGGGCCGAGCGAGCGAAGCGAGTCGAGGTCGACGAGCCACGAAGGGCCTGGTGACGCCACCGCGGAAACCGGCAATTCCCTGCCCCCTGAGGTGCGAGGAGCGCGAGCGACGAGCCTCGAAGGGCCTGGTGACGCCACCGCGGAAACCGACACCGCGGAAACCGACGCCGTCAGCCTCGAGAAGCCCTCTCCGGCCGAGTCGCCCACACCCGACGTCACCAAACCCAAGACCAAACCGGTCGCGCGGGTCTCGACCCTGCGCCGCGGAGACACCCCGGCGCCGGCCGGGTCGTCGGACAAGCCGAACCGGCCGATGGGCCGGCGTCCCGGCAAGCGGGACCGGCGGGGGAGGGGTGCCTCCCGCAATCCCCTCGGCATCCGTACCGGAGTGCTGGCGGGCATCGCGGCCGTGTTGTTCGTCATCGCTGCCATCCTCGCGTTCCATCCGGGCGCCGAGATCGGACCGAACAAGGCGTTCGTGGACCAGGAGTCGACATCGCAGCTCACCTCGCAGGCCCAGGAGCGGATCTGCGCGGTGTTCGGGTATGACCACACCGAACTCGACGAGTGGCAGCGGCGGGCGCAGGACGCGCTGACCGGGCAGGCCCGCACGGAGTTCGACGACACGCTGAAGGCGCAGCGCGAGCTGATCACGCAGACCAAGACGGGTGCGGAGTGCCGGGTCGACGCGATCGGCGTCCGGGACCTCTCCGGCGCCGACGACGGCGCGACCGCGACCGTCATCGCGAACCTGGTGGTGAGCGAGACGCAGAACAGCATGGCCACCAACAGCGGTGCACCGCGCGCCCAGTTCGCGATGGTGCGTGAGGGCGACCAGTGGCGGATCCGGGCGGTCGAGCCCTTCTGATCGAGGTGCGTCGCCCCCTCATCACCAGGTCGGACGCCGAGTTCGACACCGACTTCGCGAAATTCGCGCGTAGCGCTTGACGTGGAGGCGATGTCGGGCCAGGCTGTGACCAGCGATCGACGTGCAGGCAGCCACCCGCGCGAAATCGCTTTCCAGACGGCTTGACAAAGTGCGTCTATTTTCTGCTACAGTTGGACGTTGCGCTGGCTGCCTCCTGTCCATCTATCGATCCTTCTTCGGCCACTCTCTAGACGTGTGTGCTGCGGTGATCGCCGATTCCAGGGTGTCACCAGCGAACGGCCCATCAAGCCACGTACTGCACATCTAGGTTGTGAATAACGTCGTGTTGGAAGGACGCATCTTGGCAGTCAACCGCCAGTCCACCTCAACAATCCCCGGCGCGCCGCATCGCGCGTCGTTTGCAAAGATCAGCGAGCCGCTGGAGGTCCCGGGCCTCCTCGACCTCCAACTCGATTCGTTCGAATGGCTCGTCGGTTCGCCGGAGTGGCGCGCGAAGGCGATCGCCCGCGGCGACGAGAACCCGACCGGTGGCCTCGAGGACATCCTCCACGAGCTGTCCCCGATCGAGGACTTCTCCGGTTCGATGTCCCTGTCGTTCTCCGAGCCGCACTTCGACGAGGTCAAGGCCTCCGTCGAGGAGTGCAAGGACAAGGACATGACCTACGCGGCGCCGCTGTTCGTCACCGCGGAGTTCATCAACAACAACACCGGCGAGATCAAGTCGCAGACCGTCTTCATGGGCGACTTCCCGATCATGACCGAAAAGGGCAGCTTCATCATCAACGGCACCGAGCGTGTCGTGGTGAGCCAGCTGGTGCGCAGCCCCGGCGTGTACTTCGACGCCTCGATCGACAAGACCACCGAGAAGACCCTGCACACCGTCAAGGTGATCCCGGGTCGCGGTGCGTGGCTCGAGTTCGACGTCGACAAGCGCGACACCGTGGGTGTGCGTATCGACCGCAAGCGCCGTCAGCCGGTCACCGTGCTGCTCAAGGCGCTGGGCTTCACCGCCGAGGAGATCACCGAGCGGTTCGGGTTCTCCGAGATCATGATGTCGACGCTGGAGAAGGACAACACCGGCAGCCAGGACGAGGCGCTGCTGGAGGTCTACCGCAAGCTGCGCCCGGGTGAGCCGCCGACCAAGGAGTCCGCGGAGAACCTCCTGGAGAACCTGTTCTTCAAGGACAAGCGTTACGACCTCGCCCGCGTGGGCCGCTACAAGGTCAACAAGAAGCTGGGCCTGACGGGCAACCCGATGGTGGGCGAGTCCACGCTGACCCGCGAGGACATCATCGCGACCGTCGAGTACCTGGTGCGTCTGCACGAGGCCGACCCGCACACCACCACCTACATGACCGTCCCCGGTGGCGTCGAGGTGCCCGTCGAGGTCGACGACATCGACCACTTCGGCAACCGTCGCCTGCGTACCGTCGGCGAGCTGATCCAGAACCAGATCCGCGTGGGCCTCTCGCGTATGGAGCGTGTCGTGCGTGAGCGTATGACCACCCAGGACGTCGAGGCGATCACCCCGCAGACCCTGATCAACATCCGTCCGGTCGTGGCGGCGATCAAGGAGTTCTTCGGGACCAGCCAGCTGTCGCAGTTCATGGACCAGAACAACCCGCTGTCGGGTCTGACCCACAAGCGTCGTCTGTCGGCGCTGGGCCCGGGTGGTCTGAGCCGTGAGCGTGCCGGCCTCGAGGTGCGCGACGTGCACCCGTCGCACTATGGCCGCATGTGCCCGATCGAGACCCCTGAGGGTCCGAACATCGGTCTGATCGGTTCGCTCTCGGTGTACGCGCGGGTCAACCCGTTCGGATTCATCGAGACCCCGTACCGCAAGGTCGTCGACGGCGTCGTCTCCGATGACATCGAGTACATGACCGCCGACGAGGAGGACCGCTTCCTCATCGGTCAGGCGAACACCAACTTCGACGGCAGCGGACGCATCACCGACGAGCGTGTCCTGGTGCGCAAGAAGGGCTCCGAGGTGGAGTTCGTCGGCGCGACCGATGTCGAGTACCTCGACGTCTCGCCGCGTCAGATGGTGTCCGTCGCGACCGCGATGATCCCGTTCCTCGAGCACGATGACGCCAACCGCGCCCTGATGGGTGCGAACATGCAGCGTCAGGCCGTGCCGCTGGTGCGCAACGAGTCGCCGCTGGTCGGTACCGGCATGGAGCTGCGTGCCGCCGTCGACGCCGGTGACGTCATCGTGTCGTCGAAGACCGGTGTGGTGGAAGAGGTCTCGGCCGACTACATCACCGTCATGTCCGACGACGGCACCCGCGACACGTACCGGATGCGCAAGTTCGCGCGCTCCAACCACGGCACCTGCGCCAACCAGCGTCCGATCGTGGACGAGGGTCAGCGCGTGGAGTCCGGCCAGGTCCTCGCCGACGGCCCCTGCACCGAGAACGGTGAGATGGCGCTCGGCAAGAACCTGCTCGTGGCGATCATGCCGTGGGAGGGCCACAACTACGAGGACGCGATCATCCTGAGCCAGCGGCTCGTGGAGGAGGACGTGCTCACCTCGATCCACATCGAGGAGCACGAGATCGACGCCCGCGACACCAAGCTCGGTGCCGAGGAGATCACCCGGGACATCCCGAACGTCTCCGACGAGGTCCTCGCCGATCTCGACGAGCGCGGCATCGTGCGCATCGGTGCCGAGGTCCGCGACGGCGACATCCTGGTCGGCAAGGTCACCCCGAAGGGCGAGACCGAGCTGACCCCGGAAGAGCGTCTGCTGCGTGCCATCTTCGGTGAGAAGGCCCGTGAGGTCCGCGACACGTCGCTGAAGGTGCCGCACGGCGAGACCGGCAAGGTCATCGGCGTGCGCGTGTTCAGCCGCGAGGACGACGACGACCTGGCTCCCGGCGTCAACGAGCTGGTCCGCGTGTACGTGGCCCAGAAGCGCAAGATCCAGGACGGCGACAAGCTCGCCGGTCGTCACGGCAACAAGGGCGTCATCGGCAAGATCCTCCCGCAGGAGGACATGCCGTTCCTGCCCGATGGCACCCCCGTCGACATCATCCTCAACACCCACGGTGTGCCGCGGCGTATGAACATCGGCCAGATCCTGGAGACCCACCTCGGGTGGGTGGCCAAGGCCGGCTGGAACATCAACGTCGCCGAGGGTGTGCCGGAGTGGGCGTCGCGTCTGCCCGAGGACATGTACTCGGCCGAGCCCGACACCAACACCGCCACCCCGGTGTTCGACGGCGCCCGCGAGGAGGAGCTGACCGGACTGCTGTCCTCGACGCTGCCGAACCGCGACGGTGAGGTCATGGTCAACGGCGACGGCAAGGCGACGCTGTTCGACGGTCGTTCCGGCGAGCCGTTCCCGTACCCGGTGTCGGTCGGCTACATGTACATCATCAAGCTGCACCACCTGGTCGACGACAAGATCCACGCTCGTTCGACCGGCCCGTACTCGATGATCACCCAGCAGCCGCTGGGTGGTAAGGCGCAGTTCGGTGGTCAGCGCTTCGGTGAGATGGAGTGCTGGGCCATGCAGGCCTACGGTGCGGCGTACACGCTGCAGGAACTGCTGACCATCAAGTCGGACGACGTGGTGGGCCGCGTCAAGGTCTACGAGGCGATCGTCAAGGGCGAGAACATCCCGGAGCCGGGTATCCCCGAGTCGTTCAAGGTGCTGCTGAAGGAGCTTCAGTCGCTGTGCCTGAACGTCGAGGTGCTCAGCTCCGACGGTGCCGCCATCGAGATGCACGACACCGACGACGAGGACCTGGAGCGCGCCGCTGCCAACCTCGGCATCAACCTGTCGCGCAACGAGTCGGCCACCGTCGACGATCTCGCCAACTGATCTGACCCTCACCCGGCCGGGTTTCGCCCCGGCCACTGACAACAGAGCTCTGGAAAGGTAACAAGTGCTCGACGTCAACTTTTTCGACGAACTGAAGATCGGCCTGGCCACGGCCGACGACATCCACAACTGGTCATACGGTGAGGTCAAGAAGCCGGAGACGATCAACTACCGCACGCTCAAGCCGGAGAAGGACGGCCTGTTCTGCGAGAAGATCTTCGGCCCGACCCGCGACTGGGAGTGCTACTGCGGCAAGTACAAGCGCGTCCGCTTCAAGGGCATCATCTGTGAGCGCTGCGGCGTCGAGGTGACCAAGGCCAAGGTGCGCCGTGAGCGCATGGGCCACATCGAGCTGGCCGCCCCGGTCACGCACATCTGGTACTTCAAGGGTGTGCCGAGCCGGCTGGGCTACCTGCTCGACCTGGCGCCGAAGGATCTCGAGAAGATCATCTACTTCGCCGCCTACGTGATCACAGCGGTCGACGACGAGCTCCGTCACAACGAGCTCTCGACGCTCGAGGCCGAGATGGAGGTCGAGAAGAAGGCTGTCGCCGATCAGCGCGACGTCGACCTCAACGAGCGTCAGCAGAAGCTCGAGCAGGATCTCGCCGAGCTGGAGGCCGAGGGTGCCAAGGCCGACGTGCGCCGCAAGGTGCGCGACGGTGCCGACCGCGAGATGCGTCGTATGCGCGACGCCGCTCAGCGTGAGCTCGACGGTCTCGAGGAGATCTGGGACAAGTTCGTCAAGCTCGCCCCGGGCGACCTCATCATCGACGAGAAGCTCTACCGTCAGCTCGAAGAGCGCTACGGCGAGTACTTCCAGGGTTCGATGGGCGCCGAGGCGATCAAGAAGCTCCTGGAGACCTTCGACATCGACGCCGAGGCCGAGTCGCTGCGCGAGACCATCCGCAGCGGCAAGGGCCAGAAGAAGCTGCGCGCGCTCAAGCGGCTCAAGGTCGTCGCGGCGTTCCAGCAGTCGGGCAACTCGCCGCTGGGCATGGTTCTCGACGCCGTTCCGGTGATCCCGCCGGAGCTGCGTCCGATGGTTCAGCTTGACGGTGGCCGCTTCGCGACCTCCGACCTGAACGACCTGTACCGCCGCGTCATCAACCGCAACAACCGCCTCAAGCGACTGATCGATCTGGGTGCGCCCGAGATCATCGTCAACAACGAGAAGCGGATGCTGCAGGAGTCGGTCGACGCCCTGTTCGACAACGGTCGTCGTGGCCGTCCGGTCACCGGGCCGGGCAACCGCCCGCTGAAGTCGTTGAGCGATCTGCTCAAGGGCAAGCAGGGTCGTTTCCGTCAGAACCTGCTCGGCAAGCGCGTCGACTACTCGGGCCGTTCGGTCATCGTCGTCGGTCCGCAGCTCAAGCTGCACCAGTGTGGTCTGCCGAAGTTGATGGCTCTCGAGCTGTTCAAGCCGTTCGTGATGAAGCGTCTGGTCGACCTGAACCAGGCGCAGAACATCAAGTCGGCCAAGCGCATGGTCGAGCGTCAGCGCCCCGCGGTGTGGGACGTCCTCGAAGAGGTCATCGCCGAGCATCCGGTGCTGCTGAACCGTGCACCGACGCTGCACCGCCTCGGCATCCAGGCCTTCGAGCCGCAGCTGGTGGAGGGCAAGGCCATTCAGCTCCACCCGCTGGTGTGTGAGGCCTTCAACGCCGACTTCGACGGTGACCAGATGGCCGTGCACCTCCCGCTGTCGGCGGAGGCGCAGGCCGAGGCGCGCATCCTGATGCTGTCGTCGAACAACATCCTGTCGCCGGCGTCGGGCCGTCCGCTCGCCATGCCGCGTCTGGACATGGTGACCGGTCTGTACTACCTGACCACCCTCAAGGAGGGTGCGGCAGGCGAGTACACCGCGGCCAACGGCGACGACGTCGAGCGCGGCGTGTACTCGACCCCGGCCGAGGCCATCATGGCCGTCGACCGCGGTGTGCTGACCGTGCAGTCGCGCATCAAGGTGCGTCTGACCGACCAGCGTCCGCCGGCCGACATCGAGGCCGAGCAGTTCCCCGACGGCTGGAAGTACGGCTCGCCGTGGGACATCGAGACCACGCTGGGCCGGGTGCTGTTCAACGAGCTGTTGCCGATCGAGTACCCGTTCGTCAACGAGCAGATGCCGAAGAAGCGTCAGGCCGTGATCATCAACGATCTCGCCGAGCGCTACCCGATGATCGTGGTCGCCCAGACCGTCGACAAGCTGAAGGACGTCGGCTTCTACTGGGCCACCCGTTCGGGTGTCACGGTCTCGATGGCCGACGTGCTGGTGCCGCCGCAGAAGGCGGAGATCCTCGACAAGTACGAGGAGCGGGCCGACGGTCTGGAGCGCAAGTTCCAGCGCGGTGCCCTCACCCCGGACGAGCGTCGTGACTCCCTCGTGGAGATCTGGAAGCAGGCGACCGAAGAGGTCGGCGCGGCCATGGAGGCGCACTACCCGGACGACAACCCGATCCCGATGATCGTGAAGTCGGGTGCGGCGGGCAACATGACCCAGATCCGCTCGCTGGCGGGCATGAAGGGTCTGGTGACCAACCCGAAGGGTGAGTTCATCCCGCGTCCGATCAAGTCCTCGTTCCGCGAGGGCCTGACCGTGGCCGAGTACTTCATCAACACGCACGGTGCCCGAAAGGGTCTGGCCGACACCGCGCTTCGTACCGCCGACTCGGGTTACCTGACCCGTCGTCTGGTGGACGTGTCGCAGGACGTCATCGTGCGCGA
Source organism: Gordonia sp. SMJS1 (assembly GCF_029866425.1). Classification (NCBI taxonomy): domain Bacteria; kingdom Bacillati; phylum Actinomycetota; class Actinomycetes; order Mycobacteriales; family Gordoniaceae; genus Gordonia; species Gordonia sp. SMJS1. The sequence continues at coordinate 1,152,125 of NZ_CP123381.1, forward strand.
GACCGACTGTGGCACCGAGCGTGGCATCACCACGACCATCGCCGAGAAGCAGGCCGACGGCACGCTCATCCGTGACGCGCACGTCGAGACCTCGACCTACGCCCGCACGCTGGCGCAGGACGCGGTCGACGCCGACGGCAACGTCATCGTCGAGCGCGGTCACGACCTGGGCGACCCGGCCATCGAGGCCCTGCTCGCCGCCGGCATCACGCAGGTGAAGGTCCGTTCGGTCCTGACCTGTGGGACCGGCACCGGTGTGTGTGCGATGTGCTACGGCCGTTCGATGGCCACCGGCAAGCTCGTCGACATCGGCGAGGCCGTCGGTATCATCGCGGCCCAGTCGATCGGTGAGCCCGGTACCCAGCTGACGATGCGTACGTTCCACCAGGGTGGCGTCGGTGACGACATCACCGGTGGTCTGCCGCGTGTCCAGGAGCTCTTCGAGGCCCGCGTCCCCAAGGGCGTGGCGCCGATCGCGGAGGTCTCCGGCCGGGTGCGCCTCGAGGACGACGACCGCTTCTACAAGATCACTCTCATCCCGGACGATGGTTCGGAAGAGGTTGTCATCGACAAGATCTCGAAGCGTCAGCGTCTGCGCGTGTTCAAGCACGACGACGGTTCCGAGCGGCTCCTCGCCGACGGTGACCACGTCGAGGTCGGCCAGCAGCTCATGGAGGGCTCGGCCAACCCGCACGAGGTGCTCCGCGTCATGGGTCCCCGTCAGGTGCAGATCCACCTGGTCAACGAGGTCCAGGAGGTCTACCGCAGCCAGGGTGTGTCGATCCACGACAAGCACATCGAGACCATCGTGCGTCAGATGCTGCGTCGCGTGACGATCATCGATCACGGTTCGACCGAGTTCCTGCCCGGTTCGCTCGTCGAGCGTGCCGAGTTCGAGGCGGCCAACCGTCAGGTCGTGACCGAGGGTGGCGAGCCCGCAGCCGGACGTCCGGTGCTGATGGGTATCACCAAGGCCTCGCTGGCGACCGAGTCGTGGCTGTCGGCGGCGTCGTTCCAGGAGACCACGCGTGTCCTGACCGACGCGGCGATCAACAGCCGCAGCGACAAGCTGATCGGTCTGAAGGAGAACGTGATCATCGGTAAGTTGATCCCGGCCGGTACCGGTATCAACCGCTACCGCAACATCCAGGTTCAGCCGACCGAGGAAGCTCGTGCCGCGGCGTACGCGGTGCCGTCCTACGACGACACCTACTACAGCCCGGACGGCACCTTCGGTGCTCCGGCCGGCGCTGCGGTGCCGCTGGACGACTACGGGTTCTCCAACGACTACCGGTAGGCGCTAGGACAAGACGACGCGGCCCCCGCACTCATCGCGAGTGCGGGGGCCGCGTCGTTTCTAGGGAACGGGCAGTGTTGTGACGGTGCGGGTTTCGAGCAGCAGGTCGTAGTAACGGCCGCCGGGGTAGTAGGTCGGGGTCGCGGTGTCGGCCACCATGTCCGACGACCAGCCGGTGGCCAGCGTGCGGATGACCCGCCCGTTGCGGGGACGCGGCACGGCGAGCTCGGACAGTTCGCCGATCAGGTCGGTCGACTCGCCTTCGGCGTCGATGTGGATTCCGGTCACCAGGCGCGAGCCGACAAACTCCTGCCGCGTTGTCTCCTGGAGGACGGACACGCCTTGCCCGAAGTTGTTGGATACCGACGGTTGCGACGCGATGACCCGGATCGGTAGCTCGGCGGCGGCGAGAGATGCTGCGGCGGTGGCGAAGTTGACGCCGAAGAACGAGTTGACGGGGTCGAACAGCATGAGGCCGGCCAGGCGTCGGTAGGCGACGGGGTCGGCGCGGCGGAGTGCGTCGGCCGCCACGACGACGAACTCGCCGCCGGCCGAGTGTCCGGAGAAGATCATCCGATACGGCATCGTCACGTCGGGGCGGTGGGCGGAATCGCGTGCTTTGCGAAGGCTTGTCGCGAGCGGACTGCCGGTGTCCCGGCCGGAACCGAAGACCCCGCCGATGGTCCTTGCGAACGCGGCGTTGTCGGCGATGTTGTAGGCGACGGCACACCCGCCGAGGTTGACGGAGTCCAGCGTCGGGCTCACGACGAGGAACCCGGCTTTCGCATACGCGCGGGCCAATGCGTCGAGGTTGGCCGCCGTGCGGGAGAAGCCGTGCTGCAACCACACGATCGCCGAGGGTTCACCGGGCGGGAAGTACCACCGGACCGCGACCCGGACGGGCTTGCCCGCACATTCGGTGGCGATGTCGGACGACGACACGGCCGCCGGCGCTGCTGTCACTGCCGACGGTGTCACACCGACGAACACCACAATCGCGGCAACAACCGCGATGCACCAGCGGAACAATCCTTCCGACATCCGGCAAGTCTAGGACCGGCCGGACGCCACGGTGCGCGGTTTCAGGGAGCGCGACCCCCTTGCTCCTTGAGGTGCGAGAAGCACAAGCGACCCCCCACCCCTCCCCAATCCGAAGAACCGCATAACCCATGCTCCCTGAGGTGCGAGGAGCGCAAGCCGCCGGGCCGAGCAAGCGACGAAGGAGCGCGTCGAGGTCGACGAGCCACGAAGGGCCTGGTGAGGCACCTTGCGAGCCCCTTCGTGGCTCGCTTCGCTCGCACCTCAGGGAGCATGAATGTCGGACGCCCGCGTCCGCTCCCTGCCTCGAAGGGTCACAGCTTGCGCTTGACCAACTTCCCGGTCGGCGTGCGCGGCAACGTGTCCCGGAAGATGACCTCGCGCGGCAGCTTGAACTTCGCGATCCGCGGTCGGAGGTGATCCAACAATGCATCGGCGAGCTCGTCGCCGGCGTCCTGCCCCGAGACCGGTTGCACGACCGCCGTCACCCGCTCGCCGAGATCGGGGTCGGGTACGCCGATGACCGCGGCGTCGAGCACCGACGGGTGGGCGAGGAGTGCATCCTCGATCTCCCGCGGGTAGATGTTCACCCCGCCGGAGATGATCAGGAACGAGTCGCGGTCGGTGAGGAACAGGTGGCCATCGTCGTCGACGTAACCGAAATCGCCGGTGGTCGTCCATGTCGGATGCTCGGGATGCTGTGCGCCACTGGTCTTCTCGGGGTCATTGTGGTACTCGAACGGCAGCCGGTCGCGCTCGAAGTAGATCGTGCCGATCGTTCCCGGCGGCACCTCGGTGCTCTCGGGATCGCAGACCCGGATCGTGCCGAGGACGGCGCGCCCCACCGTGCCCGGGTACTCCAGCCACTCCGGGGTGTCGACGATGGTGAGACCGTTGAGCTCGGTGGACGAGTAGTACTCGGACAGGATCGGACCCCACCAGTTGATCATGGCCCGTTTGACGTCGACGGGACACGGCGCGGCGGCGTGCACCGCGACCTTCAGGCTCGACGTGTCGTACCGGGCCCGCACCTCCTCGGGAAGTCGGAGCATGCGCACGAACATCGTCGGCACCCACTGGCTGTAGGTGACGCGGTGTTCCTCGATGAGGGCCAGCACCCGTTCCGCGTCGAACCGCTCCATCACCACCACCGTGCCGCCAAGCGCCTGCACCGAGGCGCAGGTGCGAAGCGGCGCAGCGTGATACAGCGGTGCCGGCGACAGGTAGACGGTGTCGGGACCGACGCCCCACACGGACTGGTTCATCGCGATCATGGTGTCGCCGGGCTCGTCGACCTGCCGGTTCGGCAGTTCGGGTTTGATGCCCTTCGGTCGTCCGGTGGTGCCGGACGAGTAGAGCATGTCCGCGCCTCGCGGCTGGTCGGCGAGCGGTTCGGTCGACTGCGTCGCCGCGGCGGCGTCGAGGCCCTCGTGACCCTCGATCCGGCCGGAGTAGGCGAAGCGAGTCTCGACGCCGGGGGTGAGCGGGACCAGCTCGGCGCCGAGGTCGGCGAGAGCGGCGTCGACGATGAGGGCCTTCGCGCCGCAGTCGGTGACGATGTAGGCGCTCTCGGCGGCGGTGAGGTGCCAGTTCACCATGGTCAGGTAGAGGCCCGACCGCATTGCCGCCCAATAGATGTCGAAGATCCGCGCGGTGTTGGTGGCGAGCACCGCGAGGTGGTCGCCTGGCCGTAGGCCGCGGTCGGCCAGGGCCCGGGCGACCTGGACCGACCGGGTCTCCAACTGGGTGAACGTCACCGTCTCACTCCCGTCGGCCATGATGACCGCGGGATCGTGCGGGCGGGTGGAGAGATGAGCTCCGGGGTACATCAACACTCCTCGTGCATGAGTGGGGCGAGTCGTTCTAGTACAGGTAGTCCTCGCCGCTGGCGCGCACGGTGACATCGGAAAGGCTGATGCCCCAGGGCTGGTCGATGACGTGGACGACGGCGTCGGCGAGATCCTCGGGCTTGATCAGCCAGTACTTGATGGAGTCGACGTCGGTGAGTTCGGCGGGCAGGTCGTCGTTCAGGAGGGCCGTGACGTGCTCGCCGTAAGAGGCGGCGCGCTGGCCGACGAGGCCCATGATCGCGGTGTCGTTGACGATCCAGCTGGCGAGGTTGGTGCCGGTGATGCCGGTCGGCTTGACGGTGGTGACCTTGATCTTGCCCTTGGCCTCGATGCGCAACGAGTCCGAGATGGTGGTGACCGCGGCCTTGGTCGCGCTGTACACGCCCGAACCCTCGATGCCGGCATTGCCGTAGATCGACGAGATGTTGACGACCTGGCCGCGACCCTGCGCGATCATCTGGTCGTAGACCGCGGAGATGCCGTTGACGACGCCCTTGATGTTGATGTCGATGGCGGCGTGCCACTTCTGCCAGGCGCGGGCGTGGTCGGCGAAGTAGGCGAGTGGCATGACGCCGGCGTTGTTGACGAGGACGTCGATGGCGCCGAAGTGCTCCTCGGTGGCGTTCGCCGCCGCGGCGACCTGCTCCATGTCGGTGACGTCGGCGACCTGGGCGAGCGCCGAACCACCGGCCGCGCGGATGCCCTCGACGACGGCGTTGACGTTGTCGGCGTTGACGTCGACTCCGACGACGTGCGCGCCGGCGGCCGCGGTCTTCTCCGCGATCAGCTTGCCGAAGCCGCTACCGGCGCCGGTGATGACGATGACCTTGTCCTTCAGGTACTCGGACATGGGGGTACTCCGTTTCTGTTCTGGGTGAGACGAATTGAGTGAGTTCAGACGATGTCGACGGCGTCGAGGATGCCCGCGACGCGCTGCCGGTCGCCGCTGACGGTGACCGCCGACCGCCAGGCGCTGCGGGTGGTGCCCCAGCGCAGGAAGTCGGTGGCCGAGGAGGTGGCGACGTCGGCCGGCAGGTCGGCGGTCTCGCGCACGGTGACGATCGTGCCCGCGGTGTCGCGGTCGATGACGAACGAGCGGTCCGTCGCGCCGGTGAGCCGCAGGCCGATCGGTCGCTCGAGTGTGGGATACAGTGCCGCACCGTTCATCTGGGTCAGCCCGGCGATCATCCAGTCGATGGCGGGATCGATCGCCGCGCTCACCGACACCTCGGCGGCGTCCAGCGGTCCGAACGGTTGCATCAGGTCGCTGGTGAGATGCACGAGGTGGTCGAAGGCGACGGCGTCGCTGAGCTGGCGCAGCCGGTAGGTGCCCAGGTCGAGCATGTCCAGCGGCTGGTCCCGCAGGTCCTCGCCCTGTAACGCGGCCAGGGTGGCGAGGCCGGCCTCGGACTGCGCGCGGTAATACTCGACAGCCTGTTCCGACGACCAGTCGGCCCGTTCGTGCACCGCGGCGTCGTTGAGTCGCTCGGACTTTCCGCTCGGATTGTCGGGGAAGACCAGGTCGGGGTCGGCGATGAAGTTGAAGAAGAAGCCCATGTGGGTGACGACGTCGTGGACGCGCCAGCCGTGGCAGGCGCTGTCGGCCGCCCAGTGGGCGGGCGTGAGCCGGTCGAGCAGGGCGAGGGTGTCGTTCACCAGTGCCTTGGCAGCAGTGACTCCGGCATCGGACATGGCCGATCGCCTCCTTGGAATATGTTGTGTACGAGTGTGAATGGACGAGACGGGTGTCAGGCGGGCAGGAAGATCGACTTGAGGTTCTGGTAGGCGGCCAGGCCCTCGGGGCCGAGCTCGCGGCCGATGCCGCTGGCCTTGACGCCACCGAAGGGCGAACCCCAGTCGAGGTTGAAGTAGTTGACGCCGAACGAGCCGGTCTCGACGCGACGGGCGACGTCGACGCCGCGATCGGGATCGGAGGTCCACACCGTTCCGCCGAGCCCGTACGACGAATCGTTGGCGAGAGCGATGGCGTCGTCGACGTCGTCGTAGCGCAGCACGGTCAGGACCGGGCCGAAGACCTCTTCGCGGGCGATGGTGGCCGAGTTGTCGATGCCGGCGAAAACGGTTGGTTCGACGAAGAACCCGCGGTCGACCCGCGACGGCGTCCCGCCACCGGTGGTGACCGTGCCACCCTCGGTGCGGCCGCGTTCGATCAGCGACAGCACCCGATCCCGGTGCCGGCCGCTGGCGAGCGGACCGACCGCGACGTTCTCGTCCATCGGGTCGCCGACCGGCAGCGACGCGCACATCGCGCTGATCGCATCGAGGTACTCGTCATAACGGCTGCCCGGCACCAGGATTCGGGTGGACATGTAGCAGGTCTGGCCGGTGTTGAGCAGCGAGGCGGTGGCGAGTCCGCCGACGGTCTGCTCGAGATCGGCGTCGTCGAGCACCAGCGCTGCGGACTTGCCGCCGAGTTCGAGGGTCACCGGACGGATGAGTTCGCCACAGACGCGGCCGATCTCGCGGCCGGCCGGGGTCGAGCCGGTGAACGCGACCTTGTCGACGTGCGGGTGCGACACCAGGTGACGGCCGATCTCGCTGCCGCCGTTGACGATGTTGAGGACACCGGCGGGCAGGTCGGCGGCGATGGCCGCCTCGGCGAGGACGTAGGCGTCGAGGCTCGTCTCGGGCGACGGCTTGAGGACCACGGTGCAGCCGGTGGCCAGCGCGGGCGCGATCTTGAACATCGAGAGGATCGCGGGGAAGTTCCACGGTGCGATGGCTCCGACGACGCCGATGGCCTCGCGGCGCACGATCGTCGAGCCGGGCAACGGCTGGCTGGTACGCGTCTCCTCCACCGGGGTGGACTCGACGAGGTCGGCGTAATAGCGCAGCAGTTGGACCGGGGCGGCGCCCTCGGCGAACCGCGCCAGCGCGATCGGCATGCCGTTCTCGGACGTCACCGCCGACGCGCGATCCTCGGCGCGCTTGTCGAGCTCGTCGGCGAACCGGCGCAGGTGTGCGGCACGGTCGGCAGGGGACTCCTCGCGCCAGCCCGACGACCGGAACGCGGTGCGGGCGGCCTCGACGGCCGCGTCGACGTCGGCGGTGGTGGCTTCGGGTACCGAGCCGAACTGCTCCTCGGTGAGCGGGGAGATGACCGGGATCGTCGCCGAACCGGCCGGCGCGCGCCAGCCGCCGTCGATGAAGAAACTCTTGCGGATGGTGTCGATGGTGGTCATGGGTACTCCTCGCTGAGTGTGTCGGCCGTCGAACGGTCGGCGGCGTGTGTCCATGATCACTCCCACCCAGGTCGGATTTCTTGACATCTCATGACGACTTCTTGACAGTTGATGCCATGGCCGACCTGATCTGCGCATCCTCGCTCAGTCAGTTACCCGAGCTGATTGCCGAACACGATGGAGATGCCCGCGCGATCCTCGGCCGCGTCGGCATCGACCCGGCCGTCGTCGGCGCGTACGACCGGTTCGTCCCGTTCACCGCTCTGTCGACGGTCATCGGTTTGTGCGCGGCCGAGTTCGACGTCCCCGACTTCGGGCTGCGCCTCGCCGCCCGGCAGGACCCCGACATCCTCGGCCCGGTCGCGATCGCGGCCCGCAACGCCGAGACCGTCGGCGACTCGTTTCGACAGGTCTCGGCCTTCGCGCACGTGTACAGCCCGGCCATCACCGCCCAGATGCACTACGGCGAGCGGGAGGTCGCCTACGAGTTCGATACCGTGCTGCAGCGTGTGCCGTACCGGCCGCACGTCGTCGAACTCGCGATGGGCGTCACCCGGTCGACGTTCGCGATGACGCTGGGCCACGGCTTCCGCGCGAACCGGATCACCTTGGCGCACCCGCCGATGTCCGAGCCGCGCGTCTACACCTACTATTTCGGTTGCCCGGTCGAGTTCGAGGCGCCGGCCAACCTGGTGGTCTTTCCCCGCGGGGTGATGCAACAGACGTTGCGGCGGGTCGACCCCCTGGCATACGACGTGGCCATCCGGTTCATGACCGGACACGATCGCGAGAGGGCCTTCGGCGAGGCGGTCTCGGCGCTGATCGTGCGCGCCCTGCCGGCGAGGGCGGCCACGCTGGAGGCGGTGTCGAAGCTGCTGATGATGCACCCGCGTGCGGTGCAGCGGGGTCTGGCCGACGAGGGCGCGACGTTCGAGCAACTCGTCGACGACGCGCGCCGCGACCTCGCCGTCTCACTGCTGTCGAATCGGGGTGTCCCGCTGGCGGCGGTGGCGCGGCAGATCGGATACTCCGAGCAGAGCACGCTGACCCGCAGTTGCCGACGCTGGTTCGGCGTGCCGCCGCTGGCGAAGCGCCGCGAGCTGACTGCCCCGGGCCAGGACTCGTCCCGAGATCTCTAGGAGTCTCCGACGGTCGGGGTGTCGTCGCTGTCCGGGGTGTCGTCACCATCAGAGAAGTCGTCGTCAGCCGAAGCGTCGTCGAAAATGTCATCGGGGTCTTCTATGCGGACGTCGTAGTCGTCGCCGAGGCGGCGGGCCACCTCGCCGATCAGCCGTCGGGCGGCGTCGTCCATCACGCGGACATGGGTCAGATCGAGGACGACGGCGTCGGTGCCGAACCCCTCGCACGCACGGTTGGCGAGGATTTCCGCACCCGCGAAGCGCACGTCGCCCTGCAGCTCGACGACTGTAGTGCCGTCGTGTTCGGTCACCGATCGCAGCGCGGGCCGACCGGTGGGGGCCACGTGCATCATGTGCAGTTCCATGTCGCGCGACAGCCGTTCGAAAACGGCGACGCCGCGTACGCTGTTGCCCTGTCTGTCGAGCTGCGGCGACCACACCGCGAGCCCTACCTGGCCGGGCAATACGCCCAGGATCGCGCCGCTGACACCGCTTTTCGCGGGGATTCCGACCGTCGCCATCCAGCTGCCGCTGCCGTCGTACATGCCGCACGTGGCCATGACCGACAGGACGTGCCGGGTGATCCAGCCTTCCAGGAGGCGCTCGTCGTCGCCGGTCGACAGTCCGCCGTTGGCGAGTACCGACCCCATGACGGCGAGGTCGCGGCAGGAGACCCGGATCGAACACTGGGCTGCGTACCCGTCGACGACCTCGTCGGGTTCGCAGTCGAGCTTGCCCGCCGAGCGCAGCAGGTAGGCCAGCGCGGTGTTGTGGTCGTCGGAGGCGAGTTCGGCGCGGTGGACCTCCTTGTCGACCGAGACCTCGCGACCGGCGAGAGTGCTGACGAGGTCGATGACGCGGTCGACGCGTTCGTTGGGATCCGCGCCGTTGATCATCCCGTGCACGGCGACGGCGCCCGCGTTGATCAGCGCGTTGCGCGGCCGGCCGGTCTCGGCCTCGAGCGAGATCTCGTTGAAGGCGTCGCCGGACGGTTCGGTGTCGACGCGTTCGAGTACGGCGTCGAGCCCGCGGTCGCGCAGGGCGAGCGCGTAGGCCGGTACCTTGCCGATGGACTGGATGGAGAACTCGTGATCGGCGTCGCCGGCGGTGTACACGGTGCCGTCGATGGTGGCCAACGCGATACCGAACGACGACGGATCCGCCTGCTCGAGTTCACGATTGCCGGTCGCGACCTCACCGCCGTCGTCGTCGCGGCATTCGTGGAGTACGCGTTCGAGGTAGTCGTCGATGGGGGAGCGCATATCCCACGGTAGCCACCTGGGCTCAGTTCTGGCGGTACGGCATGTACTGCACCGACCAGTGGTTGCCGTCCGGATCGTCGAAGTACACGAAGTGGCCCCACGCCTGTTCGTCGATCTCGCCGGGGTCGACGCCGGCCGCGAGCAGCTGCTCGCGGGCCTCGTTGATGTCGGTGACGACGACCTGCAGACCCTTCACCGATCCCGGTTCCGCGTCGCTCAGTCCCTTGCCGAAGGCGATGGAGCACGCCGACCCGGGCGGGGTCATCTGGACGAACCGGATCTCGTCGGAGACGACGTGATCGTGGTCGACGTTGAAGCCGATCTTGGAGTAGAAGTCTCGCGCCCGGTCGACGTCGCTGACCGGCAGGATGACGAGTTCGAGTGTCCAGTTCACGGTTCCTCCTGGGGTTGTGGTGTGACACCAGCTTCTCAGGGCATGCGGACAGTTACGGTCCTTATTCGGAGACGTTCGCCCGCATCCGAAAGAACCTCAGAACCGCTGCTGTGTGGGGTGCAAGCGATGCCCTCCCTCTGCTCCCTAATCCGAAAGAACGCCCTGCCCCCTGCTCCCTGAGCTGAGGAGCGCCCGGAGCTGGCGGAGGGCCGTCACGAAGGGTCGCCCCGTCGGCGGATGCGGTGCCGGTCGGGGCGTGTCAGCGCGCGGATCTCCTCGAGGACCTCCTCCCAGTCGTACAGCACGTCGTCGTAGGTGAGGCGCATCGTCATCCAGCGGTCGAGCATGGTCATCCGGTCCCGCCGACGGTCGTTGCGGAATGCGGCTCGGTCGGAGTGGTACGACTCGCCGTCGCACTCGATGAGCAACGAACCCGTGCGGAGATCAGCGTGTTCGCGGTCGCCGATCGACGGTTGCACCTCGACGTCGAATCCCGCGGCGATGAGCCGGAGCCGGACGAGCGACTCGGTGCCGGATTGCGAACGGGCATCACATCGGTCGAACATCGCCGAGACCGCACGGGTTACACGACCCATCTCGGCCTGGAGGTCCGGGATGGTCAAGTCGGTGGCGTTGAGGACCGAGTCGACCACCGCTATCCACTCCTCGGCCGGAAGGCACCGTGCGGCGCAGCCGACCGCCACGGCGATCGGGTCGACGGCCGTCGTCACGGGGAGCGGGCGGCCGAAGCCCTGGCACCACCGGAACGGGCCGCTGGGCTTCGTGGCGGACTTCGCGTGTTTGCTGAGACGAACGTGGGTCTCGTTGTGGCCCGGCGGTATCCAAAGATCCGGCAGGCCGCGCCGCTGATGGAACCGCAGCGCGCTGATGCAGGACAGCGCACCTCCGGCCGTCACCGCGGACACGACGTGGGGGTCCGCCGCGGACGTCCGCACCCAGCCGTATCGGAGCGACGTCAGGGTCTCGGCCTTGCGCGCCTGCGCAATGGCATCGGGCGCCCAGCCCATCGCGGTCAGTTCTCTCAGCGAGTACACGCCACAATCCGAAGTCACACCTGCTTTGACGCACGGAACCGGTCGGTGGTTTCGTCAGATCGGGCCGGGTGTGGAAAGTGTTGTCCCCGTGAGAGTCGTGGGAGGGCAATATGCCCTTCGAGGTCGCTCATGGGGACGAGACTTTGACTCACCCCGCCGAGAACCGGACCGTGGTGCGGATCTGGGTGGCTCCGGGGTGGTCACAGGCGGTAGTCGTGCCGGCTTTGGGCGTGGCCAGGCGCGACGGGCCGGTTCCTAGGCTTCGTCGGGCCGGGTGTGGAAAGTGTCGTCCCCGTGAGTGTCGTGGGAGGGCAATGTGCCCTTCGAGGTCGCTCATGGGGACGAGACTTCGGCTCACCCCGCCGAGAACCGGATGGCGGCGCGCACCTGGGCCGCGATCGCCCGCCCGGCGCCGAGCGGCCACCGGTGCATGACGTAGTCGGCGGCCGCATCGACAGAGAGTTGGCGGGTGGAGTTTCCCGCGCGCACCCAGAACTCGGGCGGGGCGTTCTTCCCGGCCCGCAGGTAGACCGGTCGCGGGGACGGTGAGCACGTCACCCGGCAGACCGGGACGTCCCCCGATCCGTCGGGCCGCGCGACCGATTCGACGGTGATGCCGACGGCCGCCGCTGTGTTCTGGCCGAGGGTCGTGGTCAGCAGATCGCGCAGCCACAGTTCGAAACGGTCGGCGTCGGGCACCTTCAGCGTCGCGAAGTCGGGTTCGAGACCGAGCGGGGTGCCGTCGTCGGCGACACCGATGAGCAGGGTGCCGCCGTCGGAATTGAGAAACGCCGACACCGTCTTGACGATCACCTGTTCCATCCGCGGGTCTTTCTCGCCGCTGCGCAGGTTGACCCGGGCGGTCGACTTGAACTCGAGCCGATCGGATTCGCCGTCGGAGAGCAGCTGCGCGACAGGGGAATTGGATTGCCGTTGCAGCCGCGCGGCGAGCAGGCCGTACGCGCCGACCGCCACGACCGAACTGATCAGTCCCAACACGACCGTCGTCACGCTCCACACCCGGAGGTGTTTGTCGACGAGGCCGGCGATGTAGAGGCCGAGCGCGGTGCCGAGGATCGACAGCACCATCGCCGTCGTCGCGTCGAGGCGGGCGCGTCGGCGCAGCAACCACCTGGCGACGACGCCGAACACCCACGCGACCACCAGCACCAGTACCAGCGCGGTCGCCGTCGCCCAGACCGGTACCGCGAACTCGATTCCGCCGATCGTTCCCACACAGCTTTATAGCCCGGAGCCTCGCTCAGCGCGGCTCCGGGCTACGGAAACGTCGAACTCAGACGGCGTCGCCGCCGTCGATGCTGCCGAAGTCGCCGACCTCGACGTTGCCCTCGTCGTCGACGGCGGTGTCGAAGGTGCCGTCGCCGTCGGTGTCGGCGACGGCGATGTCGGTGTGGCCGTCGGCGTCGGTGTCGGCTTCGATGATGTCGATCTCGCCGTCGGCGTTGGTGTCGTAGGCGATGGAGTCGGCCTGGCCGTCGCCGTCGGTGTCGAGGATGGCGTCGGTGGTGCCGTCACCGTCGACGTCGGTGAGTGCGGCGTCGACGGCTCCGTCGCCGTCGGTGTCGACGAGAACGGCGTCGGCGGGGATCTCGGTGCTCATGGTGGGTCCTTCCGGGGTTCGGCGCGGTGGTGCCGGGGAGTTGTGAAGTGCTTCTGGTTACTTGGAGGTGAGTCTGCCCCGGTTTGTTCCCCACGGCCTCGAAGTCGCGTCGGGATCATTCGCGGGGAGTACCCCCCCCCGTCAGCGCAGATCGGCCAGCAACTCCGACAGGAGGGACCGCGCGCGGGAGATGCGACTGCGCACGGTCTGCAGGCCGATGCCCTGGGCCTCGGCGATCTCGGAGTAGCTGAGCTCGCCGTAGACGCGCAGCACGAAGGTCGCCCGATATGCGTCGGGAACCTGCGCCAACGCTTCGGCGATCCGGTCGGACACCACGACCTGCGCCGCGACGTCCAGATGGCTCATCGGGTCGTGGTCGGCGATGTCGTCGGCGTCGGTGCGTTTGCGGATCCGGGCGAGCGCGGCATTGGACCCGATGCGGTACAGCCAGGTCGACAGTTGCGCGTCGCCACGGAAGTTGCCGATGGCCCGCCACGCGGCGACGAGCGCGTCCTGCATGGCGTCCTCGGCGTCGTGCTGATTGCCGGTGATGCGTAAACAGATGGCCCACAACCGGTCTCGATGTTGTTCGACGAGCGTGGTGAAGGCCGCCTGATCGCCGGAGCGGGCGCGTTCGAGGAGGTCCGCGCCAGAGGTGGATTCGTCGATCAACGACTGCACCCGCTCATCGTAGGGCCGTGTCCCGACCATGGCAGCACATCGCGACTTTCGGTGCCGCGCAGCTCAGAAGTCGTCATCGAACGTACCGTCTTCCACTGGATCGACGACCGGATCCCCGTCGTCGCCGAAGACGTCGTCGATGGTGTCCCCGAAGTCGCCACCGAGCGGATCGTCACCCGCGAGGTCGGATTCCGCGGACACCTCGCCGTCGAACTCCTCGTCCGCCGGATCCGGCCCGGGTGCGGCGGTCAGGTCGGTGTCGAGTTCATACGACGGGTCGAACGCGGTTCCGACGGCGGTCTCCCACGCGCCCTCGGGCACGCTCAGCTCGCCGGGCGGGTCGGTGTCGCGCAGCCAGTCGTCGAAGCCGCTCTCCCCGGAGCCGCTGTCATCGTCAAAGTCGTCGGTCATGGTCGTTCGCCTCCGCAGGTGTCTCTGTCATCCGGTCGACTGCCGGGCGCCGAGGAGTGATGGACAATTCTCGGCACGTACCTAGGAGTGTCGCCGAGCCCGGAATGTTCCCGCCGGATCGGAAGAAGTCTCGGGAGGTCAGATCTCGTGGAGCAGCGCATGACCGTGCGTGGTCGCGTGGAGCAGTTGCTCGACGAGGTGGGCCCGCTGGCGCCGGTCCCGGCGACGATCCCCGCCCTGCGGACCCGACTCGCCGAACCGCTGACCGTCGCGCTCGTCGGACGCGTCAGCTCCGGCAAGTCGACGCTGCTCAACGCCCTCGTCGGGGACCGTGTCGCCCCGACCGACCGCGCCGAGTGCACCCGCGTCGCCGCGCTCTACGTCGAGGGAAACCCGCAGCGGGTCGAGGTCATCGGACTCGACGGCACGGTCACCGAACTCCCCGGACCCATGCGCGGCGACCTCGGCCGGCCACCGGAGGAGATCGACCATGCGATCGTCCACACCCCGTCCCGGTTGTTGCGCGAGCGCTTCCGGGTCATCGACACCCCCGGCCTCTCGGGTTTCACCGACACCGCCGAGATCGCGACCCGGCGGGTGTTCGGCGGGCAGAGCAGGCTGGCCCGGCCGGACGTCGTCCTCTTCCTGCTCGACGACGCCGCGGGTCCGAAGGCCGACGAAGTCGCCTTCCTCGCCGACGCCGGTGCGTCGGCGCAGAACACGATTCTGGTGATCTCCCAGGCCGACCTCATCGCCGCCGACAACCCGATGCACAAGGCGCAGGAGATCGCTCGCCGGGTCTGGCGACGCTTCCCGGCGATCGCGGGCGCCGTGGTCGCGGTGTCCGGGCTGATGGCCGAGGCGGGCGTCTGCGGGGTCACCGAACGTGAGACCGCCCAGATCTCGCGCCGCGGACAGCTCGAGTCCTGGGAGCTGTTGACCATCCTCGACGGCGGGATGCCCGCGCCGCCGGGGATCGACGTCGACGAACTGGGCCGGCTCGAGCAACTCGTGGGCACCTATGCGATGGACGCCGGGGGTGAGATCGCGCGGCAGGGTGCACGGGCGTACAGCGAATGGCTGCACCGGGTTTCGGGTATCGACGAGTTGCGGCTGGCCATCGGCCGGCGATTCCTGGCCGTCGGCGACATCCTCAAGGCACGCACGGTGCTGGCCGCGCTGCGCGAGTCGGCCTACCGCAGTCCGCGACGCGACGTCTTCCTGGAGGCGATCGACGAGGCCGAGACGTCCCCGGCGCTGCACCGGCTCCGCGAGATCGCCGCGCTCGAGGCCCTCGCCCGGTGGCAACCCGACAGTGAACTCGTCGGCGAGCTCAACGTCGTCGTCGCGAGTCGCGATGTGCGCGTGCTGTTGTCGTTGCCGCCGAATGCCGCACCACCGGCGATCGCGGACGCCGCGCGGCAGCGGGCCACCGACTGCCGGTCGCGGCGGGCCTTCGCGGCGACGTCTGCCGAACGGGAGGCGTTGCTGGTGCTCGAGCAGACCTACCAACTCGTC
Organism: Gordonia sp. SMJS1; assembly: GCF_029866425.1. Lineage (NCBI taxonomy): Bacteria > Bacillati > Actinomycetota > Actinomycetes > Mycobacteriales > Gordoniaceae > Gordonia > Gordonia sp. SMJS1. The sequence continues at coordinate 1,167,594 of NZ_CP123381.1, forward strand.
CGGCGCGGACTGTGGGTCAACTGAGGTGACGGTGAAGGAGAGCAGACAGTGACTTCCAGCGAACCCGCCGCCATGTCCGGGGCTGGGGCCAAGGGACTCGAGAAGGCCCCGGCCAAGAGTGCGACGCCGACGCCGGAGGCGGTCCTGCGGTCGGCGATCGACGCATTGCGCAAGCACGGCGAGGACGCCATCGCCGACCGCGCGGCCCGCGTCCGCGACCGACCGGCACCGCAGGGGACCGTGGTCGTCATCGGCGAGGTCAGCCGGGGCAAGAGCTCGCTGGTCAACACGCTTCTCGGGGTCGGCGACCTCGCGCCCGTCGACGCCGAGATCACCACCTCGGTGTACGTCCGGTTCACCCCTGCCTCCGACGACCTGCCCGCCGGCACCGCGCTCGTCGAGTTCCCCGGTGCCGCCCACCGCATCCCGGCGACCGAACTGTCCGACTGGGTGACCGTCGGCGGACGTCACGCGGCCGGGGTGCCGGCGGAACGTCTCGCGCCCGGCACGCCCGTCGATTCCGTTCTCGTGCCGCCGGTCTCGGCGCGTGTGGGGGTCGACGCCACGGTGCTGCCCGGCGTCACCGTCGTCGACACACCGGGCGTCGGGTCGCTGGTCCCCGAACACGTCGAGGCCGCGGTCAGCGCGGCGCGCGGCGCTTCGGTGCTGCTCATGGTGTGCGACGCGACCGCACCACTCAGCGCACCCGAACTCGACTTCCTGCGCAGTGTCAGCGAAGAGGTCGCCTCGGTGGTGCTGGTGGTCACCAAGACCGACCTCGTGATGCGGCAGTGGCGGACGATCGTGGCCGAGAACCGAAAGCTGATCGGCGCCAACGCACCTCGCTTCGCGCACATCCCGATCGTCGGTGTGTCCAACCGCATCGCCGCCCAGGCCGCGGCGATCGGCGACCCCGACCGTCGCGAACGGGCCCTCGCGGCGTCGGGCGTTCCCGAACTCGTCGACGCCCTGACACCGCTGGTCCGCGACGGGGCCGCGTCGCCGGTGCGCAACGCGCTGCAGCTGACGTTCGCCGGGCTCGACGACGTCCGCACGCGCCTGGTCCTGGAGATGAAGGCCGCTACCGCGACTCCCGCCGAACGAGCCGACATCGAAGCCGAACGCGACCGGCTCCAGCGCCTCAAGGATCGTCGTCGGGAATGGCGGGCGCGACTCACGCAGGACATCACCGCGGCGTCGCTGCGGACCGACGACCTCATGCGCGACCGCTTCGACACACTGCTGGGCCAGTGGTCCACGCGTATCGACAAGTTGCGCTTCTACGAACCGCACCGGGCGGGCCAGGAGCTGATCGCGCAGATGACTGTCGACCTCGAGGCCGCTGCGCGCGAGGTGAGTGCCTCGTTCGTGGCCGGGATCGAGCGGATCGCCGACGCACTGTTCGCCGATGCCGCCATCTCCGACGAGCTGGTCGGGCAGATCGCCGGCGGCGCGGGCGAGCTCAAGCTCCGTGAGCAGGAGAAGATCTCGCCGTGGAAGAACATGGTCGACCCGATCCTGCTCTCCATCGTCGCCGCCGGCGGCCCGCTGGCGATCATCCCGGTGGTCAACGTGGTGGCGGTACCGGTGTGGGCGGGCGTCGTCGTCGGGTTCCGGGCGTCGAAGGTCGGCAAGGAGAATCACCGCAAGTGGTTGACGAAGGCGGTCGCCGACATGAAGGCCGACGTCCGGTCGCAGCTGCAGTCGATCAAGGCGCAGGCCAGCGGTGACCTGCAGATTGCCTACGACGAACTGCTCGAGCGGCTCCTCGCGGAGTCGACGAAGATCCTGAACGACGCCGCGGCCGATGCCAAGAAGTCGGCGGCCGAGCGGGAGAAGATCGCGCAGGATCTCCGGAGCCAGATCATCGCGGTCGACAACGTGCGCAAGTCGATCGCCCGGGTACTTCGAGCGCCCGCCGGATGAAACCCGCTGTCATGTGTAACGATCTGCACCTGAGGAGGTGGGCACGTGGCGCAGGAGAGCAGGCGGCGACTGTGTATCGACTTCGGCACCAGCAACACCGCGGCCGCGTACCGGGTCGGGTTCGGCGAGCCGGTCATCGTGCCGCTCGGCCCGGGTGGACCCGCGATGCCGTCGGCGGTGTTCGCGGCTGACGCGACCGTCGTGGTGGGTCACGACGCGGTGCAGCGGCGATTGCAGGCACCCGACGCCTTCGAGGACACCCCGAAGTCGCGTATCGACGACGGCGAGATCGAACTCGGCGACCGGTTCTGGCCGGTCGAGGATCTGATCGCCGCAGTGCTGCGGCACGTGCACCAGACCGCGTTGCGCCACAGCGGACTGCCGATGTTCGACTCGATCGTGCTGACCCATCCGGACCGCTGGAGCGAGCGACGCAAGAACGTCCTCCGGCGCGCGGCGCAGCGGGCCGGCAGCCCCGCCGACGCACTGCGTGTCGCCTCCGAATCACTCGCTGCCGCTTGGTACTACGTGTACCGCGGACACGACGTCAGTGGTGGCGAACGGATGTGCGTCTTCGACTTCGGCGCCGGCACGTGCGACGTGGCGGTCCTCGTCCGCGACGGCGCCGAGGGGTTCACCGTCACCGGGTCGGGCGGCGACAACCACCTCGGCGGCCGGGACCTCGACGCCCGGATGATTCGTTGGGTGCACGACGAGGCCGCCGAACTCGACCCCGACCTCCCGAGCCGGCTCCGATCCCCGGCCGCCGCGATCGCCTTGGCCGATCGGGTGCGGACGGCGAAGGAAGCGCTGTCCGACACCGCGCAGGCCGTCATCGAACTGCCCGGCACCCGGCACACGCTGCTGCTGACGCGACGCGAGTTCGAGGCGATGATCGGACCGTTCGTGGAGCGGGCCGTCGAGCTGACCCGGGACGCGATCGCCCGGGCCGACGCCGCGGGCACCGGTCCGGGCGGGCCGGTCATCGTCTACGTCACGGGCGGGACCAGCAGCATCCCGATGTTGCAGTCCGCGCTGTCGTCGGTCGGTCGCGTCGCCCGGATCGGCGACCCGAAGGTCGTCGTCGCGCATGGTGGGCTCCTCCGCTCGACCAACGTCGTCCCGGGGGCCGAGGCCAACAGCTTCGACGCCGGGCGCGAGACCGATCCGCGGCGGACCGTGGGCCCGGCGGTCGACACGTCGGGTCGTCGTATCGCGTTCCCCGCGTTGCCGGGCGGCTCGGTGATCGCCGCCGTCTCGGTGCGCAACGGCCAGCCCGTACGCGCGGGGGAACCGCTGGCGACCGTCGATTCCCCGGCCGGGCGGGTGACGATCGACGCACCGGTCGCGGGCACGGTGCACGGCCTCGACCTGCGGTCGGGCGCCGCCGTCCAACCGGGTGCGGTGTTCGCGGCCGTCGGACCGGTGGACCTGCGGCCGGACCAGTGGCCGCGGCTGCATCGGATGCCCGCCGGCACATCAGCGGTGGCGGCGCGGCCCGTGATGCAACCCGTCGTCCAGCAACCCCTCGCCCCGCAGCCCGTAGCTCCACCTGACCACATCTCGCAACCCGGCTCGGCGCAACCGATTCCGGAACCGGGGAAGGTGAATGCGTTCGGGCTGGCGGGACTCATCGTGGGAATTCTCGGGTTTCCGCTGTGCCTGGGTACGATCGTCGGCCTGGTACTCACGGTCGTGGGCATCACGCGTGCTGGTGGCCGTCGCGATGCCCTCACCACGACGGCGCTCGTCATCAACATCCTGGGCGCCGTGGCCTGGGTGGCGTTCGTCATCTGGGCGGTCGTCAGCGGCTGACCCACACGCCGACGCGCAGGTCGTCGGTCAGGGATGGCTGTCGATGTCGAACTGGCGCCACGCGGCGTCCCACTCTCGTGACCGGTGCCGATCGGCGACGAGGCGCACGAGCACGGTCGAGCCCCACCAGACGAGCACGACGAGCATCACCACCCCGGCGCCGGCGATCAGGCCCTCCATCACGGCGTCCGTCGTGGTCACGGGTGGGCCCACCACCGCGCCGGTGTCGTCGAGCCAGACGGTCCGGACCCGGCCGACGGCGTCGAGCGGCTCGGCGCCGACGGTCGCCGTGAGTCGGTGACCGTTCGGGTCCTGCCACGCCACGGTGGTGTTCTGGCTGTCGTTCGGCACGTCGGCGCTCGGAACACCTACGCCCGGGACGCCGGCACTCGGTGCACCGATGCGTGGTTCCCCGACGCCCTCGACGGACGTGCGAATGATGGTGGCGCTGACCGAATGCCGGGGTTCCTGGTGCTCGATCGTTGCCTTGTGCGCCGCATATGTGTTGCCCCCGACGGTCAGGGCGACCATGAGCCCGGCGAGTGCTGCGATCCACAACATCACGAGTGTCGTGGTTTCCAGGCGGTCGGCGCGGCGGACCAGGCCATTCGACGATGCGTGCATCACGCGCCAGCAGTGGAGTTCGCGGGCGAGGAATCGCAGCATGTCCCCCTCCTGATGCCGGTCGCCCCTTACATGGTCGTTGCCGGTGGCCCGCCGGGACAGGGCCTTTGGTCCCGAAACGGGCGCAGCAACGGCGTGTTCAGTCATTCGACTCACAAACGATCCGTGCTCGGCGTATCCTCGCACTGCGCCGATGGCCGTCATCGTGTGGGGGGGGGTGCCGGGGCGTAGGGGGTCGACTCGAGGGGCTCCGATCTCGCTCCTCGTCGGTGTCCACGATCGTCATGGTTCGACAGGTCGTCGACGGTCGTGGTCTGAGTGGAGGGGTTGACGTTGACCAGCGTTGTGTCTGTGGGTGCATCGAGACGCGGTGCGCGCACGTTTCTCACGTCGTCGGCGATCGGCGAGGCGATCGACGTCGAGGAGTCGATCGTCCTGACCGGGTACGCGGCGCTCGCCGAGAGTTCCGCGGACTTCGGGGTGACGCCGGACCTGATGCGTGAGGTCGACGCGGCCGTGCACCGGCACCGGGCGATCATCGCGCGGCTTCGGCTGATGCGAACCGAAGCCGTTGCTGCCGAACAGGTCTCGTCGCCGCACGACGAGGCGCTGGCCGTCTTGGGTCTCGGTGGTCCCGATGGTGATCCGATCGCCACGGACGTCGAGCCGTCGAAGGTGGTGCGGTCGTACCGCGACGCCGACCCCGATGGTCGGCGTCCGGCGCCGGTCGCCGTCGCGTACCTGCTCGCCGCGGCGCACGCGCTGACCGACCCGACGAACTGTGGGACCGCTTCGCCCGCACTCAATCTCATGCCCCCGCCGCTGCATCGGGATCGCGCCCTCCTGGAGAAGGTACTGACCCACGCCGTGGCGATGTCCGACCCGGCCACCCGTGCGGAGCTGGCCGCTCACATCACCGCTGCGAGTACCGCGTTCGCCGACGCCGGCGGCGTGACCGACCGTTCCCTCTCCGTGCTGCGGTACAACCCGCACTCGTTGCGCACCTCGTGCCGGTCGATGGGTCTGGGCGAGGTCGACATCTGTATCGCCGGCTGATCTGATCGGCCACCGGGCGCGCGGCGATTACTCTGGGCGTCGTGACCACGTCGGTTTCGCAGCGCTATCGGTGGCTCCTGCACGTCGATCTCGACCAGTTCCAGGTCGCGGTCGAGCGGCTGCGGGCCCCCGAACTGGTCGGGGTGCCGGTGATCGTCGGCGGCAACGGCGATCCGACCGAGGCGCGCAAAGTGGTCACCTGCGCGTCGTATGAGGCGCGCGACGTGGGTGTCCGTGCGGGGATGCCGTTGCGGGCGGCGCACCGCAAGCTGCCCGACGCGGTGTATCTGCCGCTCGACATGGGCGCCTACGACGCGGCGTCCGCCGAGGTCATGGACGTCCTGCGGGCCACAGGTCACCCGGTCGAGGTCTGGGGCTGGGACGAGGCGTACCTGGGGGTGAGCGCGCGCGGGGCGGAGGTCGACCCCTTCGACGACGCGGCCATCATCGACCTGGCCGAACGGATCCGTTCGGAGATCCTCGACCGGTGCGGGCTCACGAGCTGCGTCGGGATCAGCGACAACAAGCAGCGCGCCAAGATGGCCACCGGATTCGCCAAGCGTCCGCCCGGCGGCGCGCGGAGCGGTGTCGACGCACCGCGCGTGTTCGTGCTCGACGACCGCAACTGGCTGGAACTGATGGGGGACCGACCCACCCGCGACCTGTGGAGCGTCGGGCCGAAGACGTCGGCGAAGCTCGCCGCCGCTGGGATCACTACGGTTACCGAGCTGATCGCCGCTCCGCGCGACGACTTGATCGCCACCTTCGGTCCGCACCAGGGCAATTGGCTGTATGTCCTCTGCCGCGGCGGCGGTGATTCGACGATCACCGCCGAACCCTGGCTGGCGCGTTCGCATTCCAAGTCCCGCACGTTCGCGACCGACCTCAGCGACGCCACCGAGATGCGCGCCGCCGCCGCGGATCTCCTGCGCGAGTTGCTCGATCAGGTGGTCGGCGAGGAACGCCTGCCGTTCCGGGTCGCGGTGACCGTCCGCACCACGACGTTCTACACCCGCACCAAGTCGAGGAAGCTCCCCGCGCCCAGTCTCGACTTCACCGAACTCGAGTCGGTGGTAGCCGACCTGCTCACCAGGTTCGACATCGACCGCCCGGTCCGCCTCCTGGGCGTACGCCTCGACCTGGTGACCGACGAGGAAGGCGCCGCAACCTGAAATGCCCCTCCGCTCCCTGATCAGAAAGAAGCGCCAGCCCCTGCTCCCGAGCCCGATGGGCGTGCTGAGCCACCGCTCCTTAGTCCAAAGAAACGGCCTGCCCCTGCTCCCTGAGGAGCGCCCGGAGCTTGCGGAGGACGCGTCACGAAGGGTCTTCGCAACCCGACTCACCAAGAACCTTCGTGACGCTCGCAAGTGGCGGGACTGTCTCGCGTACCCGCCCCGATTCGTGACCGACAGACTTCAACTCGACTCCTAGACCTCGATCGAAGTCTGCCGGTCGAGTTGAGGTCTGCCGGTCGCCGGCCCGACGTCTGCTCATAGTTGCTCTGCTCGACCCAGCGGGTCGCTTTCCACACTCCGGAGGGCGCGGCCGACTACTGCTCCCCGAGGAGGCCGGAGCTTGCGGAGGCCGTCATGAAGGGGCCTGGTGAGATGCGTCGCCGTCGCTGGCACTCCTCGCACATCATGGAGCAGGGTTTTTGCAGTCCTTTCGGATCAGGGAGCAGAAGGGACGCTCGCGGCTCGCGACCCAGGGAGCGGGGCGGGGCGGCCCGCAACCTCGCTTCCAGGTTTCGCGGCCCCCTGCGGGCCGTGCCTGGCCCACGATATTTGACCGGGTATGGAGCCGACTGGGGTGTTCACTGTGGAGTTGTCAAGGGACGGATGCGGTCCCGGGTGTGGCCCGGGTGCGGAAGGTGCTGCGCGAAGGTGTGGTCAGGCGGCGTCGTCGAGTCGCATGGTGCGTCGGTTGTGGGCGGGTAGTGGTCGGCGGTGCGGGTCGATGGTCGCGGGTGGGATGAGCCACGGATGACGGTCGTAACCGATGACGATGTCCCAGCCGTGGTGGTGGACCTGGGTGTGGCAGCGTTGGCAGAGCAGGCAGCCGTTGTCGAGGTCGGTGGGTCCGCCGTCGGCCCACGACTTGATGTGGTGGACCTGGGTATGTGACGCTGGTGCACCGCATTTGATGCAGCAGGCGTCGCGGACGATGATTGCTTTGCGTAAGTGTGCCGGATACAACCGACGGGTGTGACCCATCTGTAGTGGTACGCCCTCACTGTCGAGGACGATCTCGGTCAGGGATCCGTCGCAGGAGACCTGTTTCGCGGTGGCATGGCTGACCGTCCCGGTCCACGGCAGCGTTGCGAGTTCTCCGGTGGCGGGGATGGTCAGCATCAGTTGCGTGCGTGGGCTTCCGACGGTGTCGATGGTCGCGCCAATCGCTGCTTGGTCGAGGATCAACTCGAAAGCGTCGGCACGGCGTTGCTCGGCGGTGCGACGATCTTCGGTGCCGTCGGGTTCGGGCCGTGGGCAGGACCGTTCGTCGATCATCGTCAGGAACTTCTCGCCCACGACCTGGGTGAGGTCGGCATGTACTTCGACGCGGCCGTCGTCGGTGGTGTGGGCGGTGACCGCGTTCAGCGATGGGTCGTCGGCCGCGGGAAGGCCGGTGTCGGAGGTGTCGGCGAGGTCGTTGGCGATCGCGCGGGCGTGTTCTAGGACCTGTGTCGGGGTCGCGCCGGACAACGCTTGTGCGATGAGGTCGGTTTCGTACTGGGATCGGTCACCGTCGGAAAGCGCCTCACCACAACGCTTGTCGATCTGGTGCATGCCTCGGACGATGGCGTCGACGACCTCGCTGGACAGCCGCCCGTCGGCGGCATGCCGCGCTGTGGCCGGCAGAGTGGGCAGGGCGTCGACACTGCGCATGGTGCGAAGAGCGGCCGCCGGGGCGTGGCCTGACTCGATCAGCAGCTTCTTGGTGGTGCTGCCGGCTTTCTGTGCGACGCCGATGCCGTCGAGTTGCGCTGCGTGCGTGACGATCTGATGATCGGCAAGGTTGCGGATCAGGCGCCACGTGTCGAGGGCGTCGAGTGTTTCTCTGCCTGTTGGGTCGTCGGCGGGCGGGCTGGTGTCGATGAGTTGATCGAGGAGCGTGGTGAGCTCTGGCATGACTCCAAGGTACCGGAACATGCGTTCGATTTCGAGGTTTCTCCACAGGCCAGAAGCTCGAATTCATCTACTGTGCAGCAATTGTCGTCTAATGAGCGCCTATTCGCGTTGACTGTGCGCAGATCGTCAACAGTGGTGTACTTCAGTCGCACAGCTCTCTAGTTCTGGCGCGCCTTCGACCGACTGAGTTTGAGGTGTTTGAGCTGGTTCCCGTTGAGCAGGGGCCGCCGATCACAAAATCTCGCGCTTGACAGTCGACTTCGGGCGCGCGCGAGAGTGTAGCCGAAAACTCCTCCACCTGAGTGCGTTCGAAGGGCGATATGCCCTTCGATCATGCTGAGGGGGACGAACTTTCAGAGTCGTCTCCGCAGGGTGGCGCGCTGGGTCGTCAACCGTCTTCTACGGGCGGGCTCCTCAGTATCTGCGGCCTGGCGGCCGTCGTGGACTTCGTAAGAATTCGTTGTGCTCGGGGCGAGCCTTACCTCTGCTCCCTGAGGAGCCCGGAGCTTGCGGAGGCCGTCACGAAGGGTCCTGGTCAGTCGGGTTGCGAAGACCCTTCGTGACGCGCCCTCCGCAAGCTCCGGGCGCTCCTCAGGGAGCGGTGGTTGGCCGCGCCGTCCGCAAGCTCCGGGCGCTCCTCAGGGAGCGGTGGTTGGCCGCGCCGTCCGCAAGCTCCGGGCGCTCCTCAGCCTGAATCTTTCACGGGTGGGTAGGGTTTCGCCGATCGGTTGTCGGTGTCGCCTTTTGATGGTTGGTGCTGGTGTGTGGGCAGGGTGGATCGCCAGCGTTGGGTTCGCTGGTTGTTCGGGTTCTGAGGTGGGGTGGGCGGCGGTGACGGGGCGCGGTGACCGAGGGGCTGGTTAGGCGGTGAGGCGTTGCCAGCCGTGGCGTATGTGGTGGTTGTAGGGCCAGTCGGTGGGTAGTCGCAGGGTGGTGGTGCGGGCGTGGGTGATGATCTTGCCGCCGACGGTGAACAGGCGGTGGCGCAAGCGTTTGGGTTCCCAGCGGCGGATGGGGTCGTGGCGGTGGTAGCCGAGGGTTTGAGTCCAGGCAATGAGGTCGGAGGCCAGGGCGACGATATCGAGCCACAGTTGGTTTTTGGCGAATGAGTCGAACGGTAGGTTGGCCATGCCGGTGTCTTTGAGGCAGCGGATACGGTCTTCGGCGCGGGCACGTTGACGGTGACGCAGTTCCAGGATCGGCAGTGTCCAGCCGCGGCCGCGGGTGTTGGTGGCGAACACGGTGTAGCGGCGGCCCTCGATGTCGGTGATGAGGTGTTGGGCTCCGTTGTGGGGATATTCGCGGCGCGCGATCAGCCGCATCCCGGGTGGCCAGGGCTCGTAGGCGGTTTCGGTGTCACGGACCGAGCGCGGCATGTGGTCGGTGATCTCGGCGACCTGGGCATCAGCTCGTGGATCGGCGTCGTCGGTGTTGATCGCGGTCACCCAGGCGGCCTCAGGCAGCACGTCCAATGCGTCTTTGACCAGTTCGGAGATGGTGAACCCGACCGAGTACTGCAGGCGTTGCTCGGCCAGGTGGGCCAGGAACTTTTTGGCACACCCGGCCGAATCGGTACGTATGAGCACCTGGGCGCGTTCAGCGGCGGGCAGCTGGGCCAACGCCGCCTCGAGGGCCGCGATGTGCATGTCCGCACCTTTGGGTGAGGCACCTCCACGCCGCAGGTCCAGGTTCAGTGTTTCCCCGGTGCCGAAGGCGCCGTGGTCGACGAACGAACACATCGGGGAATGCCCGAACACCCGCTTATACGTTTTCTGGGCCTGTTCTTTGGCCGAGCCGGCGGTCACGGTCGTGGCATCGAGATCAACGATCACCAGCCCGCCATCGATGCTGCCCGCAGTGCCCTCCAACGGGCGGGCAATGCCCCACACCCGCTCCCGCGCCGCGGCGCGAGCCGCGCTGATCGCGGTACTGACCGCCTCGACATCGGTAGCCAGCCTGCTGATCACCCGCGAAATCGTCGGATCAGAGGCCACCTGCCCGTACAACTGTGGCTGAGCCCGGACTGTGGCCACATCGGCCACACAGTCACCACCGGTCGCCAAGGTGAGCGCCAGATCCAGCACGATCTTGGCCGGATCATGGACCGTCGCCGCGGTCCGCCACGGCGCCATCGCCGCGGTCAGCTCGGCTCCCAGGCCCGAGACCTGCACGGTTTTCGTCAGCAACACCCCGCCCGAGGTCGTCAGCACCGACTCAGTGCGCGTAGGGTCCACCATCAACTCGGGATACACGTTATTCTTCACCTGCGAGGTGCCTTTCTTCTTGTGACTATTTGTTTGTGGTGAATCAATAATCACAAGGCAGACAGGCACTTTCGCGTATCACACGCCGAACACCAGCAACATCAGTGAAATATCCAGGCTCAGGGAGCGGTGGTTGGCCGCGCCGTCCGCAAGCTCCGGGCGCTCCCTGAGCTGAGGAGCGGGGGCAGGTCGTTCTTTCGGATCAGGGAGCAGGTTGGGCCACGATGAGCGGAACGAGTTGCTCGGCGGTGGTCCAGGCGCCGTGGTGGCCGAGCATCATCGACTCCATCGTCTCGCGCTTGCTGCGGGTGAGGGTGGTGGCGCCGCGGGCCACGGCGACGACGTCGCCGATGCGTTGTGCCACAGCGTCACTGACGATCGGTCCGAACCACTCTTCGTCGATGGTCTGCTCGCGCGAGACCACGTGCGCGGCGTCGCCGAGATACGCCGCCCAGCCGTTCAGCACGTCGTCGGCCGATCCCGGTGTCGTATAGACGTGCCGGACCCGCGCCTCGCCGGCCACCGCGTCGATGCCGTCGAGCAGGGCGGGGGCGGTGTCGATGTCGATCGCCCGGTCGGCGGTGATCATCCCGTGGTCACCGGTGACGAGAAGTGTTGTGCCATCGCCCAGTTCGGAGGCAAGGTCGGCGACCAGCCGTTCGACGATGCGCAGTTTCTCCAGCCACTCCGCCGACCCCGGGCCGTGGATGTGACCCGCCATGTCGAGTTCGCTGTAGTAGGCATACACGAAACGCCGATGCCGACTCCGACGCCGCAGGGTGGTCAGCACGGCGTCGCGGATGCCGTCAGGTGTCACGGCGGGGACGAACTGTCCCGACGCGCGGAAGGCCGCCATCGTCAGACCGGTTCCGCGGAACTCGCCGGGCATCACATAGGTGACCCGGACACCCTCTGCGGCGAGCTCTTCGAGACTCCCACGCTCGGTGCGGACGAGGGCCGGGGGATAGGTCATCAACGCCGACGGTCCGGAGGCGTCGTCGAGGGTCCAGCGCAGCGAGTTGAGCACTCGTCGTGACCCGCGCGTTCGGCATTCGTCACCCGGGCGGAAGCTGTACCCGATGATCCCGTGCACTCCGCACGACGTGCCGCCCGTCAGGCTCAGGATGCTGGTCGCGGTGGTCGCCGGAAACCCGGCCCGCAGCGTCGTCGATGTCAGTTCTTTGAGCGTCGGGGCATGTTCGGCGTAGTCGTCCAGCAGGGTCGCGCCCAGGCCGTCGATGAGCAGCAGAACCGCCGAGTCGCTCGGCGGGACAACGGGTCCCGCACCCTCGGATGCGACCCCGAGTGCACCCGCCACCGCCGGCAACACGTCGGCGAGCGTGTGCGGATAGCCGTGCCAGTCTGCCGGGGCCAGCTCCAGCGGACCCGCCATTTCAGTCACCGCGCCCCCGAACCGGCCGGTCCGAACACATAGTGTCCCGACCGCAGGAACCGGACCGACCGACGCGCTTCTCCCTCGACGAGCAACGGCGACAACGCATCTCGCAGCGCGATCCGCCACCGGGCGGCGTCGAGCGGCGCGCTGACCCGCATCGACTCGACGTCACGCGGAACCTCGACAACGGCGCCGGCATCCGGTGTGATGCGCTCGTGGTGCGCGACGGGATGGGATGGTTGTTCGCCGTCGATGACCGACACGGCCCCACCGGCGAGAGCCTCGTCCACCGACTGGACCGCTCCCTCCGACCTCGACGACCCGTCCGGCACCGACGGCGCAGCGGACTTCAGGTCCCACGCCACCAGCACCCGGTCGGAGTCGGCATCGCCGCCCAGCTCGTCACCGAGTTCGCCGTAGAAATCCTCGTAGTAGTGCACGGGCGTCGCACCGAGCTTCGCGAGGTTGAAGTAGGCGTTGCGGGCAACCAGGGGATCGAAGGTCCAGGTGATCGTCGACAGTCCGCGCTCCAACGCCCAGCGACGCTGGTGCATCTTCAGCGCATGACCCACCTGGTGGCCACGGCCGCGGCGGGTGACCCCGGTGATGTGGCTGTGCAGGGTCTCGCCGACCGGTGCGCCGAAGAACGCCACGCTCCCGCCCGCGAGGTGGTCGCCGATGAAGGCGCCGGCCACATAGTTGCCGGCGTGACTGAGCGCCCGCAGCATGTCGGTCCCCACGGGCCGGTTCGTCGGATCGGGCCGCCACACGTCGTCGAAGATCCGCAGGAGGTCCTCGAGCTCGTCGGGCGACGACAGTTCACGAACCTCCACACCGAGGGTTGCATCCGACATGGGGTCGATTCTGTCATCGCCCGGCGACACCGTGGTCGTGGTTCGTCCAGCCCGATCTAGGATGAGCCCCATGTCCCGCACCGCCCGACCGTCCGACGCGTTCGCATGCGTCGCCGCGGCCGGTGTGGTCCCCGCGGTGGCGGTCGCCGCGCACGGTGCGGCGAGCGGGGCGATGCCGAGTTCGTCGGGCGTCCTGCTGAGCGCCGCGATCGGCGTGGTCGCGTCGATGCTGCTCGCGCCGCGTCGGGGACGGCTCACGACGGCGGCGGCGTCGACCACGCTGGTCCTGTCCGCTGCCCAGGCGGCGAGTCACTGGGCTCTCGGGCTCGACGCGGGGCACGCAGCCCACGACGCGTCGACGTTGCCGATGCTCCTCACCCACCTGGTGGCGATCCCGCTCAGCGCGGTCGGAATCGTCGCCGGTGCCCATCTCCTGGCGTCGATCGGCTCGGTGATCCGATCGCTGGTGCCACCGGTCGCCGTCGCGGCACATCCGGCCGCTCCGGTGTTCTGGACGCCGCCTTGTGTTCCGGCCGCACCTGCGTTGTGCGGCACCGGCGTTCGCGGACCACCGGCCGTCTCCTGACGCGCCCGGGCCCCAGACCAGAACGGTGTGGGGTCGATGCACGCGTCCACGAGGACCGGTCCCGACACCATCGAAAGACACACTCCATGAAGCTCAGTTCCCCGCGGGCGACGATCGCCCGCCGCATCGCCGCGCCCGCCACCGCCGTCGCCCTCGTCGGCCTCGCCTCCTTCGCGGGTGCGGGTGCCGCGTCGGCACACGTCACCGCCAACGCGCCGACGGTCACCCAGGGCGGGTACGGCGTCGTCACCTTCGTCGTCCCCAACGAGTCCGACGCCGCCGCCACGACCGCGCTGCGGGTGACGCTGCCCGGGCTGACCTCGGCCCGCCCGGAGGTGATGCCCGGCTGGAAGTCCGTCGTCACCAAGAAGGACGACAAGGTCACCGAGATCACCTGGACCGCCGACCCGGGTTCGCCCGGCGTGCCGGTGGGCCAGTTCGGTCAGTTCCGCTTCTCCGGCGGACCGTTCCCCGAGCAGGAGACCGTCGAACTCCCCGCGCTGCAGACCTACGCCGACGGTGAGACCGCCGACTGGAGTCAACCGACCCCCGACGACGGCTCCGAGCCGGAGCTGCCCGCACCGACGCTGACCCTGCCCCCGGCCACGGGCGACGGGCATCACGGCGGCTCGCACGCCGCCTCGACGACGGGCACCGCCGACTCATCGGACACCGCCGACTCATCGGACACCTCCGAGTCATCGGCATCGTCTGAGGACTCCGCCGCGCGCTGGCTCGGTGGGATCGGCCTGGTGGTCGGCACTCTCGGCGCGGTCATCGGCGTCGCGGCGCTGACAGCGCTGCGCCGCAACGGTCGTGGCGGCGGCGATGCCTGACCGTCGCGCGCCGGTTCGACGCGTCGTCCTGGTCCTCGCGACGCTGCTGTGTCTCGGGCTCGTCGGATCGTGGGCGGCAGCCCCGGCGGCGGCGCACTCGCGGCTGGTGTCCTCCGACCCCGCCGAGGGGGCGACGTTGCAGTCCGGTCCGCAGACGGTGACGCTGACCTTCAACGAGCCGATCCAGTCGTCCTATGCGGTGCTCAACGTCGTCGGGCCCGACGACCACTACTGGCAGAACGGCGATCCGACGGTCGACGGCCCCAACCTGCGTGTCGGGGTGCGCGAACTCGGCCCGGCCGGTGAGTACGTCGTCAACTACCGGGTGACCTCGGCCGATGGGCACGTCATCAGCGGACAGCGCACGTTCGAGCTCGCGGTCGCCGGCAACGGTGAACCCGGTCCGGCGATCGAAGCGGTCGATGCGTCATCCGACGAGGGAATCCCGGTGTGGTGGTTCATCGCCGGCGCCGCGGTCGTCCTGATCGCCGGACTCGGCGTGGTGTTCTGGCTGAGCCGGCGACCCTCGACGCGGCGCTGACACCTGATGACCGTCCGCAACGGGTTGATCCTCGCGATGACCCTGGCCGGCGGTCTCGTGGTGAGCTGGTTGCTCGCCCGTCCCGACGGTCCGGATCTGGTCGCCGTGCCCACGACCCTCGCGCTCGGTGTCTCCGTGACGCTGCTCGGTCTGGGGGCGCTCCCGACGGTCGACGCCGAGCCCTCGACCCGGGTGATCGGCCTGCTGGCCGGGGTGTGGGTGTTGGCCGTGCTGGTCAGCTCCTGGGTGCGGACGGCCGATCGGGCGGGTGTCGAGGTGCTCGACGTCAAGGCCGGCGACTTCGGCGACGTGCTGTTCTCGGGTGCGCCCGAGATGGTGGCGCTGGTGGCCGGGGTCCTGATCCTCGCGTGGGTGGTGCTGGACCTGCTGACGGGGATCGAGATCCCCGTGCTCGTGGTCGGAGCGCTCGCGGCGATCGGGGTGCTGGCCACCTCGATCGCCGGTCACGCCGGCAACGACTCGTGGGGGCCGTTCCTCATCGGTGCCCACGCGCTGGCCGCGGCCTGGTGGTGTGGACTGCTCGCGGCGATGCTGCTCTCGGTGCGCGGCCGGTCGGGGTGGGCGCGCAGTCTGCCGGTCTTCTCCGGGCGCGCGCCCTGGGCCGTCGGGGTCCTCACGGTGACCGGCCTGATCTCCGGCCTGATCGAGGTCGACGGTCCGGCGAACCTGGTGAGCAGCGGTTACGGCCGAATCCTGCTCGCCAAGGCCGCGGTGCTCGCGGTCCTCGTGGGTCTCGCCGTCTGGCACCGACGACGCTGGCTACCGGCGGTGCAGCGGCATCGCAGCAGCGAGCCCGCCTCCGTGCGCGCGGCTGTCGTCGAACTGGCGATCATGGCCGTGGCGCTGGGCCTCGCGGCCGGGCTGTCGGCGACCGCGCCGCTCTGAGCTGGAGCGTCTCCCTCGGCTCCCTTTCCGCTGGTCGAGAGGGCGACCTTTCCCGCTGGTCGAGAAGGTGACCTTTCCCGCTGGTTGAGCCGGCTCCGAGCGCAGCGAGGCGCCGTGTCGAAGCCACTCGTCCGGTTCACGACGTCGGTCACCAGGTGGCCTCGACGGGCGCGGCGGCCTCGCTGCGCTCGTTCGACGCTGCTCGACCAGCGGGGGTTGGATCGACCCTGCGCTACCCGCGGATCACTCGCCCATCGGCGGTCGCGATTGGTCCCACAGCGCGAGGAGTTCGTCGATGATGTCGGTCGCCATGTGCAGGGTGCTGAGGTGACTCTCGCCGGGCATCTCGAACAGCTTCGCGTCGGGGAGTAGCGACACCATGTGCTCGCCGTGGGCGTACGGGATGATGTGGTCGGCGTCGCCGTGCCACCAGCGCACGGGCACCGTGACGTCGCCGACACGGAAGCCCCAGTCCCGCGCGAAGACGACGACGTCGGCGAATGGCGCGTTCATGCGTCGGCTTCCGCCGTGGAGCAGGTCGTCGAGGAACATGGCCCGGAACTCGGGGCGCGCCAACAGTTCTCGGTCCGCCTGCGGGGACAGTCGACCGTAGATGGAGATCGCTGGTTCGGCGATCGGCCGGGCGAAGCCGAGGGCGACGCTCAGCACCTGGCCGATCGGCGCGCCGGCCACGCTGACGAGCGGTGCGAGCAGCGTGCCGAGTCGCATGGCCCCGCCCTCGATGCGGTCGGGTCCGACCGTCGGCGCGACACCGCCGAGGATGCCCGCCGCCGTCACCCGGTCGGGCATGGCGTGGGCGACCCCGAGTGCGTACGGCCCGCCGCCCGACAGCCCGATGATCGCGAAGTCGTCGATGCCCAGTGCCTCGAGGACCTCGGCGAGGTCGGGTGCGAAGGCGGCGACGTTGTCGTACCGATGCGGGCTCGACGACCCCACGCCCGGCCGATCGAGTCCGATAAGGCGGATTCCGCGTTCGAGCGCGTACGCACGCGCTTCGACGGGGATCTGGCGCCGCGCGCCGGGGGTGCCGTGTAACCAGACGATGGCCCGTCCGGTGGCCGATCCGTACTCGGCGAATCCGATCCGACGATCACCGTCGGCGACGGCGATCGACCCCTCGATTTTCGGACGGGCGATGTCGATCATGTGATCAGCATCTCACGTACGGTTGGTGGCGTGATCCCCGAGTTCGTTCACGGCACCGCGCGCGCCCATCCGCCACGTGTTCACCCCGTACCCGGCTCGGGACATCCCGGAGGGCCGGATGGTCGACCTCCCGGGTCGCGGGCGGGCGTTCGTCACCGACTCGGGCCCGCGCGACGCACCCGCCGTCTTCCTCCTGCATTCGGTGCTCACCACCGGGTTGCTCTGCTGGTACCCGACGATCCCGGCGATCAACGACCGCTATCGCGTCATCACCCTGGACGCGCGCTGGCACGGCCGCGGCATCGAGTCCGACACCTTCGACCTCCGTGACTGCGCCGACGACGTCGTCGCCCTCGCCGATGTCCTGGGTATCGACCGGTTCACGGTCGCCGGGTTCTCGATGGGCGGCGGCATCGCCCAGCTGGTGTGGCGACGCCATCCGGGACGTGTCGCCGGTCTGGTGCTCTGTTCGACCGGTCCGTACTTCAGCACGCACGATCCCCGGCACCGCGCGTCGTCGGAACGCATGGGACGCATCCTCCGCCCCGTCTACCGCATCCTGCCGCGGGTGTCCGAGAAGAGTCTGAACAAGACGACCTCACACACCTCGATCTGGGCCCTTCGACAGTTCTTCTCGACGCCGCTGTCGCACCTAGGTGACTTCGGAAACGGGCTGGGGGAGTTCGACTCTCGCGACTGGCTCCACGAGGTCGACGTCCCGACCGCCGTCGTCGTCTCCATCCGCGACCGAGTCGTCGAGCCCGAACGGCAGCAGCTGCTGATCGACGGCATCCCCGGCGCACAGCGCTTCGAGGTCGACGGCGGGCACGCCTGCTGCGTCCTCGGCGCGCGCTACTTCATCCCACCGTTCGCCGAGGCGCTCGACGCCGTGGCGCCCCGCGATCGAGCATCGGTGGCGGCTCACTGAGGAGGCCGCCGTTCACACTGTGGAGTTGTCAATGGACGGATGCGGTCCCGGGCATCACCCGGGTGCGGAAGGTGCTACGCGAAAGTCTGTTGGTCTCTGGCGGGGTGTGGTCAGGCGGCGTCGTCGAGTCGCATGGTGCGTCGGTTGTAGGCGGGTAGCGGTCGGCGTTGCGGGTCAATGCTGGCGGGTGGGATGAGCCAGGGGTGTCGGTCGAACCCCATGACGATGTCCCAGCCGTGGTGATGGACTTGGGTGTGGCAGCGCTGGCAGAGTAGGCAGCCGTTGTCGAGGTCGGTGGGTCCGCCGTCGGCCCACGCCTTGATGTGATGCACCTGTGTATGTGACGGTGGTGCACCGCATTTGATGCAGCAGGTGTCGCGGACGATGATCGCTTTGCGGAGGTGTGCCGGATACAACCGGTGGGTGTGACCCATCTGCAGTGGTACGCCCTCACTGTCGAGGATGATCTCGGTCAGCGATCCGTCGCAGGAGACCTGTTTCGCCGTGGCTTGGGTGATCGACCCGGTCCACGGGAGTGTTGCCGGGTCTCCGGTGGCGGGGATGGTCAGCATCAGTTGCGTGCGTGGGCTTCCGACGGTATCTATGGTCGCGCCGATCGCGGCTTGGTCGAGGATCAACTCGAACGCATCAGCGCGACGCTGATCAGCGGTACGCCGATCCTCGGCTCCGTCGGGTTCGGGCCGTGGACACGATCGTTCGTCGATCATCGCCAGGAACTTCTCGCCGACCACCTGGGTGAGGTCGGCGCGGATTTCGACGCGGCCGTCGTCGGTGGTGTGGGCATTGACCGTGTTCAGAGACGTGTCGTCGGCTGCCGGTACATCGGTGCCGGAGACGTCGGCGAGGCTGTTGGCGACGGCTCGGGCGAACTTGAGCACTTCTGTCGGCGTCGCGCCCGAGAGCGCTTGGCCGATGAGCTCGATCTCGTACCGGGAGCGCTCGTCATCGGAAATGTCTTCGGCGCAGCACTTTTCGATCTGGTTCATTCCGCGAATGATGGCGTCGACGACTTCGCTTGCCAGTCTCCCATCGGCGGCATGACGAGCCAGCGCGGGCAACGTCGGCAGGGTGTCGACACTGCGCATGGTGCGAAGAGCAGCGGCCGGTGCATGGCCTGACTCGATCAGCAATTTCTTGGTGGTGCTGCCGGCTTTCTGAGCGACGCCGAGTTCGTCGAGTTGTGCTGCGTGGGTGACGATCTGGTGGTCGACGGTGTTGCGGATCAAGCGCAGCGTCTCGAGCGCGTCGAATGTTGATCGGCCCGTGGGATCGTCGGCGGGTGGGGTGGTCTCGATGAGCTGATCGAGAAGAGTGGCGAGCGCTGGCATGACTCCAAGGTACAGGAACATTCGTTCGATTTCGAGGAGTTTCCACAAGCCGGGAACTGCGAATTCATCGACTGTGCAGGGTTTTTCGTCGACAGTGTGGTAACTGTTGTCAGTAGTTGACTCCAGTCACACCCGTTTCAAGTTCGCGCCCAGAATTGGTGATTAGCGCCATGGCCACGAGCCCCACGGGCGGTCAGTTAGCGGCCTTCGTGATGCAGACGAACGCCCACTCGGTGCTCGTCATCCCCACAGAGATCGGCGGTGGCCGGTAGGTCGAAGTTCGGCGACACCTGCGCGAGTGGCGCGTAGGCCTCCTTGCGCTCAGCGGGTCCGCCGTAGCCCGCCAGGCCGACCGGCCTGCGGTCGATGGTGTAAGCGGCGCCGTGCCGTGCCGAGTGCCGCCAGGTGTCCCCGTTGTCGGCGATGCCGCCTGCCACGCCGACCGCGCCGACGGGTCCTCAGGTTCGACGGGTGCAACGGCCGGGCTGCCGCCCGAGGGTCGTCCCTCACGAGGTTGACGAGCGGTCCGACGCGTCGGCTGATGCACCCGTGTCAAATCGGTGGGCCCAAAAGCGGGGGGCGCAGTCGATGACGGTGGATGCGCCGACCGATCACTGTCATTGACGTGGATGGTCGAGGTCTGCTGGTCCGGTCGCGGGGACGCAGAGCGCCAACACCGCCGTTGTCAAACGACCAGAAGTCGACGCAGTAGCACCACGTGACGTCGACGTGGTCTCGCGAATGGACTCACGACGATCCCGCTGCGACTGCTGACTGACAAATAATGCTTGTTGATGATATTCCGCAGTGGCCGCACCACCCGAATGTCTCGACATTGTTGCCGAACCACATGGATCGTTTGTGAATAGCTGCAGCGCAGCGTCTTTAGCGTTGCGACACGGTCAGGTGACCCACTTTCTCGGGTGTGACATCAACTACAAATTCGTGCCGTAAGTCGCGTGACTTTCGGACCATGCCGCGGCCCAGTCGGCGATCCCGGACGACGCGATAAATGCCCCAAATAAGCTGTAGCACAATCAAAAATAAGAGTCGCCTCGACCCCGCGTCGAACCCTCATCCAGCACCGACTCGGCTGCGGCTCACGAATTCCATGCGACCGATGCGCTCCATCAACTTTTCTTTTAGCGTTACTCTTTCTTCAGTTCGCGATTCAGTTGCCAGGGGAGGCCCGCAGGGTTGGCACCGGAGCCGCGTCTGGCGTTGGAGCCCACTGCTCAGGCGCCGTCCTGGGGAGGGCTCATGACTGTTATTGATTCTGTCGCGTCCGCGACACCGCGACATGCGGAGGTCGACGCGCACCTGGCGTCACCCGGAGGCCGCGACAACGGCCGACGCGGATGGCGAGCGACGCTGACCGCGCCGCGTGAGATGTCGATGGGCGCCCGGTACGCGTCGACGATCGGTGCGGGCATGCTGGCGTTCGCGCCGGCCATCGCTGCCGAGTTCGACGCGCTCCGTCAGGGGTCGCCGACGGCATTCCTGCTATTCGTACCCCTGTGGTGTCTGATGATCGCCTTCGGTCTCGACGTCTCGTCGCGGGGCCGTGAGATCGGTGACGGCGAGTTCGACCGCATCCTGGTCGTCGTCGTGGGCGGAGCGCTCGGACTGACCGCGGCCCTGGTCATCCCGCGGATTCCGGCCGTCGCGGCGTTCTGGCACGCCGATCTGATCCCGCTCCTCATCTGGGTGTTCGCGGCGTCGATCGTGGTCTTCGGGATCCGACGTGTCGTCCGCGACTACCTCATCTGGTTGTTCCTGCTGACCTGCTTCCCGCCGAACTACCTGCTGATGGGGCAGGTGCTCGGCGGCACCACCGTCGCCTTCGGCGCGTTGTCCGTGGCGATTGCCCTCGTCGTGACGTACATGGCGCTGCGTCGGCACCCGCGGGTCGCCCTCGCCACCGCGGCGCTGTCCGGCGTCGGCGGCGCGGTGCTGGTTGCGGTACTCCACGACATCCCGGTCCTGGCCTACACGGTTCCCGCCGGTGCGGTGACCGCGATCGCGATCGTCGTACGACTCCGGTTAGGCAGAACGGGCTCGGCACGCGCCGGCCTGCCCAAGCAGTCCATCGCCACCCTGGCGTCGGCCTGGTTGGTGGCACTGGTGATCCTGGCGGTCACCCCGTTCGCCCCGGAATCACCAAAACCCGTGGTGTCACCCCCCATCGGCGAGGAGTGGCTCGAGCAGCTGCGGACGCTGGGTATCGGGATCACCGAGCCCGAGGTGTTCGACTGGGGTCCCCGGGTCATGGGGTCCGACGGTGACGTGCGCCGGTACCGCGTCACGACGGGGCAGACCGGTCCGGAGAACAGGCCGCTGTCCACCGCCTATCTCGACGTGTTCTCCACCGCCGATCTGGGCCGCTTCTCCAGTTACCGCCGTGGTCTCTGGTACGAGGCGGTGCCGCCGGCGACGATCCACTCGACTCCCGCCTCTTCGGACGGCCGACACACCCGGCTCGGCAGCATCGCCAACACCCTGGAGTCGGTCCGTACCTCGGATCAAACACTATGGACCGGTCGATTCTGGGGTTGGCGAGTTCCCACGCCGGCCGGTGAGCGCTACATCGCCGTCTACCTGATGGCCGCGCGTGATCAGCCGGGATCGTCGAACGTCGCGGAGCCGAAACCGCCCAGCTATGCCACCACTGTCGCCGAACCCATCAGCTGGCTCATCCGCGGTGGCGACGACACCCCGGACCCCGTCGACGACTCCGACCTCGATGTCGCGCTGACCGATCTCGCGTGGTCGATGATCGACGCCGTCGAACGACCAGCTCGGTGACCACCCCCGACGCGGGACCGGTCACCGACGCGCGGCATGTCTCCACCCTGTCGGCACGACATCCGTTCAGCCGCAGGCAGCGTCTCGGCCTCGTCGTGCTCGCGATCGTCACCGCGGCAGCGTTCCTCCTGACCTGGCGGGTCTCACTCGCGGTCATCCTGAGCATCTGCGCTCTGTACTTCCTGGTCTCGAGCGTCGACAAGTTCGTGCTCGTCACCCGCGGCATGTCCGGCAGGGGAGTGCTGCGGGTGTCCGACGACGAAGCCCGCGCGATTCCCGACGCCGACCTGCCGGTCTACACCGTGCTGTTGCCGGTCTACGGCGAACCCGAGATCGTCGCCAACCTGGTCGCCGGTGTCGGCAAGATCGACTATCCCGCAGACAAACTCGACATCTTGCTGGTCCTCGAGGCCGACGACCACGAGACCCGGGCGGCTGTCGAACACGCCGATCTGGACGGGATCACCCCGGTGCTGGTCCCGCCGAGCGAGCCCCGGACCAAACCCAAGGCGTGCAACGTCGCCATGAGCCTGCCGTCGGAACGCAGCGACATCGTCACCATCTACGACGCCGAGGACATCCCGGACCCGCTGCAATTACGCAGGGCGGCAGCCGTCTTCGCCGCCAGTCCGCCCGAGGTCGGTTCCGTGCAGGCGCGGCTCGGTTACTACAACGAGCGCGAGAATCTCCTGACCCGGTGGTTCGCCATCGAGTACGACCAGTGGTTCTCCTACATGCTCCCCGCGCTCAGTGCGTCGAAGTGTGTGATCCCGCTCGGCGGGACGTCGAACCACATCCGCACCGATGTGCTGCGGGAGGTCGGCGGATGGGATGCTTACAACGTCACCGAGGACGCCGATCTCGGAATCCGGCTGGCGCGCTACGGGTATCGCACGGTCGTCCTGGACTCGCTCACCGGCGAAGAGGCGAACGCCGACGTCGTGAACTGGGTGCGTCAGCGCTCCCGGTGGTACAAGGGCTATCTACAGACCTTTCTGGTGCACACCCGTCACCCGGTCGAGATGGTCCGCGAACTCGGACTCGTTCCGGCCCTGAGGATCTCGAACCTGACCGCGGGCATGCCGATAGCCAACACCCTCAACCTGCTGTTCTGGACGCTGCTGCTGATCTGGTTCGCAGGCAAGCCCGACTTCATGCACTCCCTGTTCCCGGGGCCCATCTACTACCTGTGCGTCCTGATGTTCACCGTCGGGAACCTGTCGACCATCATGCTGGGCGTCGTGTCGACCCGCACCCTCGGGAAGCCCTACCTACTCGGCGCCGCGCTGCTCGTGCCCGGTTACTGGTTCCTTCAGTCCATGGCTGCGATCAAGAGCATGGCGCAGCTCATCTACAAGCCCTCCTACTGGGAGAAGACCGTGCACGGACTCTCGGCCATGCCCGGTGTGTCCCGACCTCCGAAAGGTCCTGAGAATGTCTAGCAACAGTGCTGTCCGCCTGCGACGCCTCCTGGGGGCGACCCTCGTGGCGCTGGCCGTCGGGCTCGGAGCCGTGGCTCCGGCCGCGGCCGCGCCGGGAGACGGCACGACGACGCTCAACTGGCGGCAACTGGGAATGGGCACCTCGGTCACGATCGACGGCGCCGACGTTCCGGTCGGAGTGAGTATTCCGGTGCCGCAGGGCATGTCACCGACCACGCTGACCGGTGTGGTGGCGTCGGCGACCAACGTGACCGACGCCTTCATCCAGGTCGCCCGCACCGACGGCACGATCATCGGCACCGTCGTCGTACCGAGGTTCGGTCCGCGGCAGCTCAGCACCGCGTTTTCCGTTCCGCTGACCGCAGTGCCCGTGGGCGACAACGGCCGTGCGGATCTGCGACTGACGCTGCGCAACGGGACCGACGATTCGGTGTGCGGACCGGTGCCGGAGGTCGCGCTGACCAGCCTGAACGTCGCCTTCCGGGGCGCCGCGACGGTGCCTTCCACCATTCAGGATGTGTTCGGGACCGTGGTCAACCGGGTGACCGTGTACACCCCGGAGCACCCGAGTGCCGCGGCCGCGCAGACCACGCTCGGCGTCGTCGCCGCTGTCGCGGATCACTATCGCCCACAGCGTGTTGCGATCGACGTGGTGGAGTCGGCAGATGCCCGGCTGCCGCGTGTGGCCAGTCCGCTCGACCGCGCGGTCGTGATCCGCGAGGAGGGCGGCCCGGGGAGTGTCCGTCTGGAACGTGCGGGGCAGCCCGGGGCTGCGCTGGTGATCAGCGGTGATCAGGATTCCCTGCCCGATCAGGTGGCGCTCTTCCGCGACGGGCTGACCGATCTTGCCCAGACAGACGCTGCTGCAGTCGAATCCGTCGGAGACCGCGAGGTGCAGGGTTCGGATTCGGTGACCTTCGGGGAGTTCTCCGATCGGTTGTCGGTGGAGGCTCTCGGAACCGCCTCGCTGGTACCGGGTTTCGATCCGACGATCCTCGCCCTCGGTCGGCCCGGCGCGGTCGACGTCGCGCTGAAGGCGCGCTACACCCCGGTCCGCGACGACGAGCGCGCGAATGTCATGGCCGTCACCGGCGGAGAGATCCTGCACACGAGTGCGCTGGATGCGTCCGGATCGCTGGACACACAGTTCACCATCCCTGCCGCGCAGGTGGCGGCCAACGAGCCGCTCGAGTTCCGGGTGTCCTACGAGCCGGCCCCGGGCGCGTGTTCGCCTCGCAGTGTGCCGCTGACGTTCCAGATCGATCCGTCGTCGACGGCGTCGTCGAGCACGACTCCCGTTCGGATGGGCGGTTTCTCGTCGGTGCCGCTCGGGTGGCAGCCGACCGTTCAGGTCGCGCTGGACAACACCAATCCGGCGCAGCTCGACGCCGCCGCCGAGCTGATCGCGTCGGTGCAGCGTAGTTCGGCCACCGCACTGTCGCCGGTGCTGGTGCCGCTGGATCAGGCGATCGCCAGCAACACCGGCGCACTCGTGGTGGCCGACGCGGCGAACGCCCGCCCGCTGAATCCGCCGATCAACACCGAGGACTCGTCGACGCTCGTCGACCTCGCGGCACAGATCCGGCTGGCCATCCCGGACGGGCTGGGCACCATCCAGGCGTTCTCGCAGAACTCGCGCACGGTGGTGTTGGTGAGCACCTCGGGGTCGTGGGAACTGGTCGACCCGCTGTTTGCGTATCTCGATGACCAGCAGGGAGATCTGGCGAACCTCCGCGGTGACGTACTGGTGGCCGGCCGCGCGGGTCAGCCCGAGCTGATGACCGTGCGAGCGGACGGTCCGCAGGCCGAGGTCGACCAGGTCGGCACCAGCTGGGTGATGTGGCTGGGTATCAGCGCCGCCGTCGTCGCGATCGCAGTCCTCGTCGCGGTTGCGATCATGTTGTATCGCAGACGCTTCGGCGGCTCGAGCGGTCCCGCTGGCGGCTCGACTACATGACCGTCGAGCTTCACGACGACGCCACGTCGCCGGCGGTCGGTGTGCAGCCGCCGGTGACCGAGGGCCGTCGACGGCTCACCGCGACGCAGTGGTGGGGTATCGCGCTGTTCGCCGGTCTGGTCGCCGGGTATCTGGCGGTCGGTGCGTACCTGTATCTCGCTGTCGGATACATCAATCCCGACGCGAGCAGTCGCGTGGGCAACGCCGGGTTCACCATCTGGAGCCGGGACCCGCACCTGGGCGCGATCGGTTTCGTGTGGAATCCGTTGCCGAGTCTGATCGAGATCCCGCTCGTCGAACTGTCGTCGCACTGGCCCCTGAACCAGTGGCCGGAGCTGCGTCGCGTCGGATTCGCCGGTGCGGTCATGAGCGCGCTGTTCATGGCCGGTGCCGGGTGGCAGGTTCGGCGCATCGCACTCGATTACGGTGCCGGCCGCCTGCTCCGCTGGATCGCGGTCGCGGCGTTCGCGCTGAACCCGATGATCATCCTGTACGCGGGGATGGGGATGAGCGAGGCGCCGTTCCTGTTCTTCCTGCTGTGGACATGCCGTCGAATCCTGCTGTGGGTGAATCGATCACGTGTGCTCGATCTGGTCATCGCCGGCGTCGCCCTGGGTTTGGCGTATCTGACACGCTACGAGGCGCTACCCGCGGCCGCGGGTGTGGCGGTCGGGGTGTTCGTGGTGTCGACCCGTCGGCACCGTCCCGAAGGAGTCTCCGGACGCGCGGGGTGGCGGGCCGGAGCCGGCTTCGGTGTGCACGACGCGACCATCGTGGCCATGCCCACGGCGTTCGCGTTCGTGGTGTGGGCGGGCCTCGGCTGGCTCCTCGACGGGAATGCGTTCTCGCAGTTCTCCTCGCAGTACGGCAACTCGGCGCAGGTGGCGGCGGCGGGGATCGTCTCGGCCGAGGACGTCGGAGCAGGGCCGCTGGCGGAGGTGATCGTCGCCAACCTGCTCGGCATGCAACCACTGCTGTTCGCGGTGCTGCCGGTCGTGGCCTGGATCGCGGTCCGGTTGCGCAGGGTCGACGCCGCGGTGCCGGCAGTCGTGTTCGGTTCGGTTCTGCTGTTCCAGATGTCCGCGGTGATCCTCGGCTCGACCTTCGGCTGGTTCCGCTTCTACCTGGCGTCGACGCCGCTGATCGTCGTCG
Source organism: Gordonia sp. SMJS1 (assembly GCF_029866425.1). Lineage (NCBI taxonomy): Bacteria > Bacillati > Actinomycetota > Actinomycetes > Mycobacteriales > Gordoniaceae > Gordonia > Gordonia sp. SMJS1. Next base: position 1,194,326 of record NZ_CP123381.1, read on the forward strand.
CGGTCCTCGTCGCGTGCGGGCCCGCCCACCGTCTGCTCCCTGAGGTGCGAGGAGCGCAAGCCGCCGGGCTCCCTTTGCTCCCTGAGGTGCGAGGAGCGTTAGCGACGAGCCACGAAGGGTCCGCTGACCTACACGCTGCGCCCACCCGCCGCTCCTTGAGCAGCGACCGGAGCTTGCGGAGGTCGGACACCCGCCGCTCCTTGAGCAGCGACCGGAGCTTGCGGAGGTCGCCCACCCGCCGCTCCTTGAGCAGCGACCGGAGCTTGCGGAGGTCGTGTGTCGAAAGGACCACCCTCACCACCCTGATGGCCCTGGTCCTGGCGACCTCGTTACCCGTGACCGCGTTGTCGATGCTCAACCCGGCGCTGGGCAAGGAGGAATACGGACTGCGCTCGGCGTTCTGGCCGGACCGCTATCCGCCGTCGGAATTCTGGTTCTACTGGTTCGGTGACGTGTCGGGAAACGTGGCCGCCTGGCTGGACAGCCAGAATCTGCCGGAGGGCTCTGTTCTCGTCGACACCTTCGGGGTCTCGCGCGTCTGGCTGGAGTCCGAGCGCCCCGAACAGTTCGTCGTGCGCAGCGACTTCGACTTCTTCGCGAAGCTGAACGCACCCGCCGAGCAGGGCGTGCAGTACATACTCACGCAGCGGCCGACCGGCCTCGGCTCGCTCGACGCCATCAACGTTCGCTATCCAACGCTGTGGGCCGACGGCGCCGGCATCGCGACGGTCGCCATGACGGTGACGACGCCGACTGGCAAACCGCAGTTCCGGATCTATCGGATCAAGGGAGTGACACCTGCAGGTTGAGCGCTGTGGAGGGCTGCGCCACGGTGAGCCCTACCGCCGGTTGAGCTGCCCATCGCCGGATGACGAATGCGCCTCTTCGTCCGACCGCCTGCTTCTGACTCGCGACCGATAGACCGTGATCGTCGCGATCACCACAGCGAGCACCGACAACATGTCGGACTCGGTTATCCCGTGCTCGATGCTGAACGAGACCAACACGCGACCCTCGATCGGCTGATTCCACAGCGCCCACGCCACACTGTTGGCCACGAGAACCGCGGCGGCGCCGTAACTCGGCCTGGCGAGGCACCACGCACCCACGACGAAGAGAAGGTTCATCAGTATCAGGGCGTGGAACGGGTCGGGCATCAGATCATTATGGGTGCAACCCGGTGCCGCTGGGCGGCAGCGATCATTTGGCGTGCGCGTCGCCATTCGCGGTCCACAGCCCGCGATGAGTAGAGGGCGCAGCGTTACCACAGGTGCAAGTCGTCTACGTGTATGGGGGTGATACGTACCAGCGTGATGCGTCACGCACTGCATGCCGAACAGAGTTGTCAGATGTGTCCTTCACGAGGCATGTCCAGCCGGCCGTGGGTGCGATGTCGAAGTCGGTATCTGAGACGGACCGCTTGCCATCACCGGTAAGCAACCGAGTCTGGATCCCCTGAGAACTGGCTACGGCGTAGAAATGGGACTCTTTGTCTGCGGTCACATAAGAGGTGAACTGTCCAATTGATGTGACGAATGTCGCATGATCAATTGGCGAATTCGCAGTAGACAGCAGCTGATCGACTCGGTACTGACTGTTTGCGATGAGGGTCAAGCGACCGGCCGAGGGTAGTTGACGCACGGCAGTCTCGTAGTTGGTCCAACGGCAGTGGTCGAGGTTCAGTCCGTCCCCACGGGTGAAGTCGACGGACAGGGGGCCCCGGTCAGTGCGCAAGAATCGACAGCCGGTGGCGGCCACGGATGACGGACCCGATTTGTCGTCTCCGACGACCAGGTCCGAACCAGCTATGCGCTCGAAGTTGAGTCCCTGCAGAGTAATCGACCGAGCATCGTCACCGAATACTCGGACTCCCTCCAGGCAACCAGCCAAGTCGCCACCAGTCCAAGTACACGCCTCGAGGCCTCCTTCGATGAGCACCGCGGTGCCGCTGTCCCACGCCCCGCAGTTGTGAAGAGCTACGGGTGACGACGGTGCGAACTCGTTCTGAGGGAAGTGCCATCCCAGCTCAGACCGAACTACACGACAGTTCTCGTACTGACAGGCCCAGGCCGAAGTGTGCCGTACGCCGACTCCGTGATCTTGAATATGGACGTCCCGAATAGCAAACCGCGAGGCTAGTTTGATGTCCAGACCGACCTGCGTTCGCCGGACCCGGTCGGTCGTTAGAGTTAAACCTGACAGGACCCAATCCTGGGTGTACGGACCTCCCGGGATGCCGTGTGATTCGATTGAGCTGCTCTTTCCGACATTCTCCAAAATGGTCGCGCCCGCGCCGCTGCCTTCCAAAGCGAACTTTCCCTCGCTGGGCAGAGTGAACCCCTCATGTTGGAACAGCCCGCCCGGGATGACCACAGAGGTTCCCGCCTTCGCACCCTCGGCCACCGCACGGTTCAGCGCGGCGCTGTTAAGTTGTGCGCTTTCGGTGCTGGAGACGTCCGCGATGATCGTCCGTGCTCGTGCCTCAATCTTCGTTGGCGGCGTCGCCACTGGCGGATTGGAACAGCTTGCAAGTCCAGCGGACCCGATGCCCACGGCTCCCGCCCACCCCGCCGTTGTGAGGAAGCGGCGGCGATTCGGCTCCTTGGCCCGGTCGTAAGTGCCGTCTAGAGGTTCAGGCACGGGATGGGTTCCTCTGTCCGGTGCAGGGCTGGACGAATACTCGAGTTTCCGGCACAGGGCGCAGCCTACTTGTTTGCGCCGGGTTGTTCAGGACCAGCAATCTGGCCCGCAGCTGAATAACTACAATCTTTGGTCTCACATTTTGTTTGTGAGGTGAGCTCTCCGGTGATAATAGCCCGGCACTGGTGCCGTCACGTTGTGACCGGAACGTGGAGCTGTCGATTTTCTGATACAGGAACGGAGAATTCCGATCGCCAATATTTTGCGATAGATAACCGCTTGCATCGGATCGCTGATCGGTTGCCCATGGTCGCCATGCAATGACCGGCCCGGCACGCGAGCTTGGCCGCTGTTTGCGGCCGCCTGCAGCAGTGGGAACAAAGTACGGGTGCCTCGACCTGCGGCTGAGGGGTCACCCGGCCCGAAGTTCTGCGCTCGTCCATGTCGTAGTGGCGGATCAGCAGTCTCGATACGGCGAACTCAAAGCAGATCGTTTGGAGCCATGAACTTCCGGAAAGTTGCGCACCGTCGCTCAGTGAGTTAATGGCAGGTAAACGCCGTCGCACGGGTGCCGGCATCTGTGGTTGAAGTTGTGCATCCCAGCGGCCTGCCATACGATTTGCTGCATTCGCTCTTGGTCTAAGAATGGCCGAGGTTTGCTAGCGTTTTTCGTTCGAGTCTGGTTTTGGAGAGTATTCCTAGCCGGGTCAGGCCGCAGTCAATAGGTCGGTTGGAGGTGCGGTGAGTAATCGAGCCATGGAATATGCGAGCCGAACGGGCGCGAGATATCCAAGCGGCCGGTTGCGCAGCGCAGGCAAGTCCCCTCGCAAGTCTCGCACCTGGTTGCAGGGTTACTTAGCATGTTTGGCATGGTCGGATGCGGCCATCATCATCTTGGTGGTCCTGGTGGCTCAGCTGATCCGCTTCGGTGCCGACGGAGCGATGGCGCCAAATGGTGCAAGTGAGATGCCGGCGACAATCATCTCGGCCGCATTGGCGATAGCATGGCTCATTGCGCTACGAGCTTTCCAGACGCTGGACCGTCGGGTGGTCGGGTCCGGCTCGCAAGAGTACAGCCGCGTGGTAACAGCGTGCCTCACAGTGTTCGGACTTCTCGCGATCATAGACCTGCTATTTCGCCTTAACATCGCAAGAGGATTTCTCGCTGTGGCCCTGCCATTGGGGACCTTTGGACTCCTGCTTTCTCGCTGGGTTTGGCGCCAGCGGCTGGCCGGCAAGCGGCGCGACGCGCAGAACCTGGAGCACGTTTTGGTGGTGGGCCGCCTCGACTCAGCAGTGCCGTTGATGAAGCGGTTTGAGGTGCAGCCGGAGCTCGGCTACCGCGTTGTCGGAATCTGTCATCCGCATAGCGACACGAGCTCTCGCGCGCCTCTACGGGAGCTTCGAGAAGTTGAGCTGTTCGGTTCGTTCGATGATTTGTGCCACGCAGTGCAGAGTTCTGGCGCGACCACCGTCGCGGTCACGTCGGCAGAGGCTTTAGGGCACAGCGCCATGCAAGAACTCTCGTGGGACCTCGAGGGTATGGATGTCGACATGCTTGTTGCCCCTGGTGTGGCTGATATCGCTGGGCCTCGCATGATGCTTCGTCCTGTCGCGGGTCTCCCTTTGCTTCATATCGACAAGCCTCGGTACGAAGGCGCGAATCGATTTAGGAAGGCGTTGGTGGACCGAGTTGGCGCTGCGGTAGTACTTCTGGCGATTGCGCCCGTTATCGCACTTGTTGCAACTGCGATCAAGCTTGACAGCAGAGGGCCTGTCTTCTATCGCGCGCATCGGATAGGGATCAACAATCAGCCATTTGAGATGTGGAAGTTTCGCTCGATGGTTCAGGGTGCTGACCGGCTGAAGAACGACTTGAGGGGTATGGACGAAGGTGCAGGGCTGCTCTTCAAGATGCGTGACGATCCCCGCGTCACGCGGGTCGGGAAGTTTATTCGCCGTTACAGCATCGACGAACTGCCCCAACTGTTCAATGTCTTGGTCGGAACCATGAGCTTGGTCGGACCGCGGCCGCCACTACCGGATGAGGTCGAACATTATGACGGCAGGGTCGCCCGTCGGATGCTGGTCAAGCCAGGCATGACCGGCTTGTGGCAGGTATCCGGACGCTCCGATCTCTCATGGGAAGAGTCCGTGCGTCTGGATCTGTCGTATGTCGAGAACTGGTCGATCATGCAAGACGCTCTCATCCTGTGGAAGACCGCCAGAGCGGTACTCGCGAAAGACGGTGCTTACTGATGAAAATGGTCGTCCTAGGCCTGGGCTACCTGGGAGCTACTCACGCCGCGTGCATGGCCGAGCTTGGTCACGAGGTGCTTGGCATCGAGGTTGTGAAAGGGAAACGTGATCAGCTCGCGCTCGGTCAGGTCCCCTTCTACGAGCCGGGCCTCCCCGAGCTTCTGAAGCGGCATATCGATTCTGGACAACTGAGAGTGTCCGGGTCTTATCAGGAGGCTGCAGACTTCGCGGACGTCTTCTTTATCGCGGTGGGCACACCGCAGAAGAAGGGAGAATACAGCGCGGACTTGCGGTACGTCGACGGCGCGCTCGATGAACTCGTCCCGCTCTTGACCAGAGACACGCTGATACTGGGTAAGTCCACTGTCCCAGTTGGTACGTCTGCGCGTTTGTCCGAACGCGCAGACGATCTAGCCAAGGACATTGATGTCGAACTCGCCTGGAACCCGGAATTTCTGCGAGAGGGCTTCGCAGTCCAGGACACACTACATCCCGACCGCCTGGTGCTCGGGTCTTTTCCAGGAGGCAGAGCCGAGCCGGTGTGCCGGGAAATCTACAACGAGATGCTTGAGAACGGCACGCCCTTCATCGTGACCGATCCTGCGAGCGCCGAGATGGTAAAGAATTCGGCAAACGCATTCCTCGCGACAAAGATCTCGTTCATCAACGCCGTCGCTGAGGTGTGCGATGCAGCAGGCGCTGACGTGCAGGCAGTGGCGGACGCGATCGGCCACGACGTCCGGATCGGGCGCAAGTTTCTCAACGCGGGGATAGGCTTCGGCGGGGGCTGTCTACCTAAGGACATTCGGGCGTTCATGGCGCGAGCCGGCGAACTCGGCGCAGCCGAGGCTCTGAGCTTCCTGCGTGAAGTCGACAACGTGAATATGCGTCGGCGTACCCGAATGGTGGAGCTCACGCGCGATGTATGCGGGGGGTCCCTCTTGGGCCAACGAGTGGCGATCTTGGGTGCGGCCTTTAAGCCGGAGTCTGACGACGTCCGAGACTCTCCAGCCCTTAACGTTGCTGGCCAAATCCAGCTTCAAGGTGCCTCGGTAGTTGTCTACGACCCGAAGGCCATGGCGAACTCTCGTGCAGTTTTCCCGACTCTTGACTACGCAAACGGCGCGTACGAGGCGTGCGAGGCGGCTGACGTGGTCCTAGTACTGACCGAGTGGAGAGAGTTCTTGGACCTCGATCCGATCGAACTGGGTGACCGTGTCAGACAAAAGAATCTAATTGATGGTCGGATGTGCCTCGAAGCGCAGAAGTGGACCAGCGCAGGGTGGCACTACCGCGTTTAGACGTTGACGGGTCGTCAATCACAGTTTCAAGGGAGATCATGAAAAAGGCTCTTATCACAGGAATCACCGGGCAGGACGGTTCGTACCTGGCGAGCTTGTCAAGATGTCTGTGTAAGAACGTGACTCCTGGGTTTCCTGTGGTTGCTGGTTGGGTCTAGTTGAGGTGGGGTTCGATGCGGTCGGGGTAGGCCAGGGCTAGTTGCCCGAGGGCCTGTTTCCAGTTCGTCACGACTTGGCCCTCGACGAGTCTGCCGGGGGCTCTGCGCGTGGCGGCGGGCTTGCCGCGTTCCTTCTCGCGTTGCCGGGCCCGTTTGTCCTCGATGTCGCAGATCGCCAGCCACAGCAGTTTGCGCGCCGCGAGATCGTTGGGGAAGTGTCCCCGATTCTTGATGACCTTGCGGAGCTGGTAGTTCAGCGACTCGATCGAGTTGGTGGTGTAGATGACTTTGCGGAGCTCGGGCGGGAACGCCAAGAACGGAATGAACCGGTCCCACGCTCGATCGAAAGCTGCTGCGGCACTCGGATATTTGGTCCCCAGTTCCGAGTCTCGGAAGGCTTCCCATTCGCGGCGGGCGGTCTCGGCGTCGGGGGCGGTGTAGATCGGTTTGATCGCCCGCGCGACCTCTTTGCGGTCCTTGTAGTTCACGAACCGCATCGAGTTGCGAATCAGATGCACCACACACGTTTGCACCGTGGCCAATGGCCAGGTCGCCTCGATCGCCTCGGGGAACCCGGTCAACCCGTCGCAGCACACGATGAGCACGTCCTTGACGCCGCGGTTGGCCAGATTCGCACACACCCCGGCCCAGAACTTCGCGCCTTCCTCGGCCTGAATCCAGATGCCCAGCACGTGCTTGACGCCGGCCATGTCGACACCAATAGCGATGTGGGCGTGCCTGTTTCGGACATGACCGCCGTCTTTGACCTTCACCACCAGGGCGTCGAGGTAGATGACGGGATACAACGCCTCCAGCGGCCGGTTCTGCCATTCATCGACCGCGTCGAGGACCTCGTCGCAGATCTTCGAGATCGTCTCATGCGACAGATCGGTGCCGATCGTCGAGGCCAGATGATGCTGAATGTCGCGCAACGTCATGCCACCGGCATACAGCGAGATGATCATGTCGTCGAGCCCGCCGAGCCGGCGGGAACCCTTCGGTACCAGGCGTGGGGTGAACGTGCCGGCACGGTCACGAGGAACGTTCAACTCGACCGGCCCGGCCGCGGAGTCCACCGTTTTCGGGCTCGACCCGTTGCGGGCGTTGGGCAGTTGCCGACCGGCCGGATCGCCCTTGGCATAGCCGAGGTGATCGGTCAGCTCGGCCTTCAGGCCGCGTTCGAGGGCGAGTTTGATCAGACCCGGGATCAGGCCGCCGTCGCCGGTGATCTGGACCTGGCCGGTATCGATCTGGGCCAACAACTCATCGACCATGCCCGAGGCCTCCAGCGCCTCGGCCACCTCCGCGGTCGAACGCGGCTCAGCCAACTCAGGCAGCTGCTGACCGTCGTCGTGCTGCTTATCGTCTAACGCCATGCTCATAGATTGTCCTCTCACTGATGAGCACTGGACTTACACAGACCATCTGACACCCCCTACCTGGCGGAGCTTCTTCTCGCCAAGGGATACGAGGTACACGGGTTGATTCGTCGTTCGTCGACGTTCAACACGTCTCGGATCGACCACCTTTACGTCGACCCCCACGATCCGAGTGCACGGTTGTTCCTGCACTACGGCGATCTTAGCGATGGTGCCCGTCTCGTCACTCTAGTTTCATCAATTGACCCAGACGAGGTCTACAACCTCGCTGCACAATCGCACGTGCGAGTCAGCTTCGACGAACCGGAACACACTGGTGACACAACAGGAATTGGCTCAACACGCCTCCTTGAAGCTGTGCGTTTGGCGGGCATCAAGTGCAGGTTCTACCAGGCATCCAGCTCCGAAATGTTCGGGGCGTCCCCACCGCCGCAGAGCGAACAAACCTTGTTCTACCCGAGATCCCCATACGGTGCCGCCAAGGTCTATTCCTACTGGGTGACGAGAAACTATCGGGAAGCGTACGGGATGTTCGCAGTGAATGGCATCCTGTTCAACCACGAGTCACCCAGGCGCGGCGAGACATTCGTGACTAGGAAGATCACCAGAGCTGCCGCACGGATCAAGGCGGGCATCGAGCAGTTCATCTACATGGGCAATCTTGAAGCTGTACGAGACTGGGGGTATGCGCCCGAGTACGTAGAAGGCATGTGGCGCATGTTGCAGGCCGACGAACCTGACGACTACGTGCTTGCAACAGGAGGCAGGTACACCGTCAAGGACTTCCTTGTCACGGCCTTTGAGCACGCAGGGTTGGATTGGCAAGAGCACGTCCGATTTGACGACAGGTACCTTCGACCAACCGAGGTCGATGCACTTGTGGGCGACGCGGGGAAGGCAGAACGCGTTCTGGGCTGGCGTGCAGCTGTCGAGACGCCCGAGCTAGCTCGGATCATGGTCGACGCAGATATCGCGGCCCTCGAATGTGAGGGAAAGGCCTGGATCGACCAGCCGGTGCTCAAGGACTGGGTGAAGTGAAAGAACACGCCATGACACTCGCTGTACCTGAACCCCTCGACCGACACGCAACGACCTACATCGCGGGGCACCGCGGGCTCGTGGGCTCTTCGGTGTGGAAATTGTTCGAGTCAGCGGGCTTCACCGATCTAGTCGGCCAGACAAGCAGCCAGTTGGACCTGACAGACCGGAGCGCAGTCTTTCGCTTTTTCCAAGAAACAACACCGAGAATAGTTGTTCTGGCGGCTGCCAAAGTCGGAGGCATCCTGGCGAACAGTACATATCCGGTCGATTTCATATCGACTAATTTGCAGATCCAGAACAACGTACTCGATGCCGCCCTGGAATCGCGCGTTCCTCGACTGCTATTTCTTGGCTCTTCGTGCATCTATCCGAAGTACGCGCCGCAACCGATCAAAGAAGAATCTTTGTTGACTGGTCCTCTTGAGCCAACAAATGATGCGTACGCCATCGCTAAAATTGCAGGCATCTTGCAGGTACAGGCGGTAAGGCGGCAGTATGGACTGCAGTGGATCTCTGCGATGCCTACGAATCTCTACGGACCGGGTGACAACTTTTCTCCGACGGGCTCACATGTCTTGCCAGCCCTCATACGCCGTTACGATGAAGCGAAACGGAGTGGGTCCGAAGTAGTTGTGAACTGGGGAACAGGAACGCCCAGAAGGGAACTGTTGCACGTTCACGACATGGCTTCGGCTTGTCTATATCTACTGGAGAACTACGATGGCCCTCAGCAGGTTAACATCGGTACCGGTGAGGATCATTCGCTAGTTGAGATCGCGCAGATAGTCGCTGACGCTGTGGGCTTCCACGGTGCAACCCAATGGGACACGTCGAAGCCTGACGGTACGCCGCGCAAGTTGCTGGACGTCTCACTCCTACGCGCCGCGGGTTGGAAGCACTCGATCAACCTGCATGACGGCGTGCGCGATACCATCTCGTGGTATCGAAACAACATGACGAGTATTCGCGAGTGAGCCGGAGGGACAGCGAATATCTTGTCTAAGAAGTCGTCGGGTTCAGGTGTTTTCGGCAGTAGTGGCCTTCTCACGATTACGCAGCTTGCCCGGATGGTCTCCCTCTTTCTGGTCACAGTATTGATTGCGAGATCAGAAGGGCCGGCTGCACTCGGCCAGTTCTCACTAGCGATCGCGTTCGTCACCCTGCTGCAACTTGGCTCCACTGGTGGCCTTGCAGGAGCAGGGGTGCTCAGTCTCCTCAGGCAGAACGACGGCACTGATTCCGCTGCTGTATCGATATCGGCAGTCCGAACCACACTTATACCACCAATATTTGTAGTAGGTTTCGTCGTTTTCCTGGCCGTCGCTAGCGATTCAAGTTATGCACTGTTTGTTGCGACGCTGTTCGTTGGGTATGCAATCGGTGCCTATGACCTTCCCGAGCTCATTCTGACTGCGCGTGGTAGGTTCCGTGCGCTCGCTATGGTCAGGCTGATCTTGGTGGTGCTGATCGCTTCTCCGAAGCTCTTCTTGGCGTGGAATGGATCGCTCGCCTTCGTCCTGGTTTTGCAGGGGTTAGAGGCTGCGCTTTGGCAGATGGCCCTCCTGCCGATCACGGGTGGATTGCTTAAGGTATTCACCCGTGGCGCTTTAGCCTTTCGCGAGGTCCGTAAGCAACTACGGGACAAGCGACTTCTTTGGGTCTCCGGTCTCGCAGCAGCCGCTTCAACCCGTGCGGACCTGCTGATGGTTGGCTGGCTGCTCGGGGCCTCGGCTGCCGGAGTCTATTCGGCCGCCACCCGGCCAATCGAAGCCATCGGTGTCATCGGTATAGCAATCACAACCGTCGTCTTTAACCCCCTCGCGGCGGCGAGTAGCGACTCGACTATCTACGCTGAGCGCGCCCACAATGCATCGCGGACCGTGCTTATGTGGGGAGCAGTGCTAACTGTCGCCGGATGCGTAGTTGGACCGCCAGCAGTGGCAATCTTGTACGGGCCGGAGTTCGGCGAGGCGAAGATCCTCATCGCACTGTATTCAGTGACAATTTTGCTGGTCTTTCAACGGCAGCTTGTGAGCAAGATCTTGCTGATAGAGCGCGCGTACGGATACAGCTTAGTGAGCAACACGGCTTGCCTGTTCATTGTGGTGGGCGGAGCTGCGCTGACCGCTCATAGATGGGGGCTGACCGGGGTAATAGTGTCGACGATAGTCGCATATGCTGTTTCGTCATTTGGCATCTTGCTACTTACTCGAAAGGGTCGGAGCATCCTTGCGCTTAGTGTGATGGGTGTCCGAAGAACCGCAAAATCCGATACTCACACCAGCCGACTGCTTCGAGAAAGAGCCGAACATGCTGAAACGACGTGACAATTTGTTTGCGCGGGTTCGTAATAAGGCGAATCGTCTATTGGACGAACATGGTCCGAGAATTATTGGACGGAGAGTCCATTTCGCTCTAACGTCGCGTTTCGCGGATGAGAGAGCCGCGGTAGTGGCTGGGCGAATAGCTCATTACGACTCGAGCGCGACTGACTCGAACCAGATGTTCTTACGGCGTTCAGTGCATCGGCTCGAGAAGGGACTGATCTCGCGGCCTATGAGAGAAACCTTTGCAGAAGATTACATAGGCCAGACTGTCGCCACCTACCACAACTACGCCGCCTCCGCTTGCGATGATGCCGAGCTTCGGTGGTTCACTGACGTGTTGAGTGCCTACTTTGATGCAACTTCTAGCTCTCCGTCAGAGGTCATTGCCAAAGCCAGGTACAGCTTCTCGCTTCGCGAATCGATTAATGACACTGACGTAGCGCAGCGTTTTGGCCCCTTCGTTCATGAATCGAAGCCACCAGCCGACGCGGCCACGTACGGTTCGCTTCGAAGCCTTGCGATGCATCGGCGATCGACGAGGTGGTACGCCGCAGACGTTCTAGACCGCAGCGACATCGCGGCGGCGATTGAAGTGGGACTGGCCGCGCCGAGCGCATGCAACCGGCAGAGTCTACGGCTAGAGGTGGTTACTGAGCCCAGCTTGCTTTCGAAACTGTCGAAACTGCCGATGGGCACTGTCGGGTTTGCCGAACAGATACCGGGGATTCTGGTCATTGTGGGGCAGTTGAGAGGTTACGCCGATGCCCGTGACCGTCACGCAATATATGTAGATGGGGGGCTATTCGCGCAGGGGTTTGTCTTGGCAATGGAAGCCCGTGGACTTGCGACGTGCTGCATCAATTGGCCCGACATCGCAGTAAAGAATCGAGAGATCGGCGATTTATTGGGTCTCGACCGGGATGAGAGGGTTGTTATGCTGATTTCATTTGGCGTGCCTCAGGCTGGCCAGACGGTGCCCCGAAGTGTCAAGCGTTCCGTCGATGCCGTCGCGAGTTGGAGATGACTACAGTCAGGCCCGCAGCGGTTCCGGGCAAGCATCACAGACCGCATGTACTCATCACCGGAGTTGAATTCACCAATCAAGGCGCTTTCTTAATGCTAGTTGCCGCGTCGCGAGCGATACGCCGCCACGGCGGGGTACCAGTTGTCGAGTTCAACATTGGCTACAGCGAGCAGGTTCGGGGCGTCGGGGTGTACAACCTGATGCACCCTAGGCTGGCGGCTCCGGTGACCGTTGCGAAGCAGGCGCTCGGCAAGCGGTCGTCGAGCCCCGGAACCATGCTGCGAAGGTTCGAAGCGCTAGTTCCCCATGTGTTGCCTACTGATATAGATCTAGTCCTTGATGCGTCGGGCTTCTGCTACGGAGACCAGTGGGTGGGGGCACATTTGGACGCAAGGCTGAAGGCGATCTCGGTCTGGCACGAACGGTCTGTGCCAGTTGTCTTTCTTCCGCAGGCTTTCGGGCCGTTCGATGTGTCCGCCTCGCAGGTTGCGCCGGTGCTTCGTGAGGCGGAGAGAATTTTTGCGCGAGACAGTGAGTCGTTCCGTCATGTTGGTGACCTGGTCAGTCCCGGGGAGGACATTCCGGGCCCTGTGTTGGACACCGCGCCGGACTTCACCATCGGCCTCCGTGCGGAGGAGACGACTGGGTTTGGTCTGCCTGCAGATGTAGTAGCGATTGTCCCCAATTGGAATATTGCGAAGCGCAAAAGCTTAGGCGTGGAAGGCTATGTCACACAGCTTGCCGAACTCGCAGCTAGTCTGACGAGCGCCGGCTTTACAGTAATGGGCGTTTGCCATGAGGGGGAGAACGATCTTGCGATCCTTAGGGATGTAGTCAATCAGCTGAAGCCGAAAACGATACGAGTCGTCTCCGGTCTAGACGGTCTTCAACTTAAAGGTCTGATTGGCGAATGCGCTGGTGTAATAACCGGCCGCTACCACGCGGCTATCAGCGGGCTCTCGCAGGGGGTTCCAACACTGGTGCACGGTTGGAGTCACAAATATGGGGCGTTGATGTCGGACTTTGAGTGCCCTGAAATGATCGTCGACGTAGAATGTGAGGTCGCGGCGCAGTCAGAACTGTTGGTTCATGCAGTCCGCAACCCCGATTTCAGTGATCGTTTAAGGAGACGCTCACGCTCCCTTTCGGATGCAACGCTGCGGATGTGGGACATCACCCTGGCCGGCGCACTCGATAACCGGTTGTCTAGCGAGCTGGTTCGATGACGTCCTCGCTGAAAATCGCGCCTGGTCCGCGTGAAGTGGATTCTATTTCGACACTCTTAGCCGCGGGCGCGATCTCTCTTCTTATAGCTTCCGGGATCGCGATCGCTCTTCACCCTATTGCAGGAATTGCGGCGGTGTTCGCCAGCTTCCTCGTGTTCGCGCTACTTTGGCCGACGATCACACCACTCGCGTGTCTATTTACAATCGTTGCCGCCCATTCGCAGTACCTGCTCCCTACCGTGCCTGGGTTGGGCCAGGACGGTGTGCAGAAGGTGTTGCTGGTTGCCTTAGTAGGGGTGCTGCTTCTGAGAGAGCATAAACGGTTTTCATTGACGGCGACACTGGCAGTACTGCTGTTCGGATCTTTTGCTGTGTATGGTGTTCTGTTTGCGCCGTCGGCTAGTGGCATCGACCAGGCCACGTTGTTCAGGGCCCTGATCGGCTTCTCCTTCGCGTGGATCGTCCTCTTCGTGCGTTTAACTCCTAAAGACGCCAGGACGATGTTGTTCGCCATTGCCGCGCTTCCCGCCGTATCGCTTGCCTACGGTGTTGGCCTGCGGGTTCTTGGATACTCTGCCCTCTTTCAAGATGAGTACACCGGTGTCATCCGGCTTTCGGGGGCATCGATCCCGGCGCATCTCGCTATGTTGAGTTTCGTCGGGGTGGTTGCAGGTTTGGCGTACGGCATCGTGTTTCGCGAGTCCACCATTTCGACTGCCATGGTCATACTCAATATCCTTGTGTGCTGTGCATCGCTCACGCGGGGGGCTATATCCGCCACAGTTGTCCTGCTAGCGACATACGTTTTCGCCATTTGGATTCTGCAGCGGCGCAAGAGCCCCGGGGTGTTCATCTCTTCTGTTTCGCTAAAGCAAACCCGTGCTGGGTTGTACGGTTTCGGATTGGTACTTATTGCTGGTGTCGCGATCTTTCCTCTGCTGATGCAGCGGTCTCGAAGTACAGCATTGGAGCAAGGTTTCAATTCGTCTGGACGCGATGAGGCGTGGAGCTTCTATTTTGACCAATTCAGCGCCCATCCCGCGTTTGGTAACGGTTTGGGTTTTGCCAGCGTCGCAAATGAGATATTGAAGCCGACCGGCGTGCAATCTGCGTTTCGCGCTCCACACAACGAGTATCTGCATTTCTTGGTTGACGTTGGCCTAATTGGATCGATAGGCCTGGCTGTCATCATGGTGGTCGGATTGATACGGTTAGTGCGCAAGATGACGAGTCCTGTGATGATTGGTCTGATCCTCGCCGTGGCTCTTTCAGTTGTCGTGTACGCCTACTTTGACAACATATTCTCCACTCCTCAGTTTCTACTGCCGATGTTGCTGACCTTGATGTGCATTAGGTCGGTTTCGGGTCGATGCCTCGGTGAAGAGTGTAACGCTGAACCGGTTAGAGGAGTTTGAAATGTCTGTCAGTGTTCTGATGGCGACCTTCAACGCAGGTGAGTATCTTGAGCCCGCGCTTATCAGCATCTCCGACCAGACCTTACGGCCAGATCAGATTGTTCTGATAGACGACGGAAGTACGGACGGTTCCGTGGAGCGGCTCTCGCGTTCCTACAACGGGTGCGAGCTGACAGTGATTCGCAGGAGCAATCATGGGCTAGCCTCCTCTCTCAATTATGGCTTGTCGTTGTGCACTTCGGAAATTGTGATTCGAATGGATGCCGACGACTTGTCTGAACCTTGCCGCATTGAGCGGCAAGTCTCACACTTGGCGGCCAATAGCGATGTAGTGCTTGTGGGTGGACAGGTCCGTAGATTCACCAACGCTGGCCCCCTGGGAGTTACCGCATTTCCGTGCGATCATGCGAAAATCGTCGAAGGTTTGCTGAATGGCGCACACGTTTTGTGCCATCCGTCGATTGCCTTCCGAAGAGAAGCGGCCACTTCAGTCGGGGGATACTGGTCCGGAGGGGTTGGAGAGGACTGGGACTTCTATCTCAAGATGTCCGGCGTCGGAAAATTGGCGAATCTCGAAGACCGGGTGCTCGACTACCGGTTTCATAACACCGGAATAAATGCAGATTCTATGGTCACGGTTCGTCAGAACATCGCATTATCGATCTTGAATCATGAACGTAGGCAGTCAGGTTTGCGCGAGATTTCTGAAAGGGAGTATGCAAGCAATCAGCCCCTGGTCGATCGGGTCAAAGTGAAGCTTATTGCAACTTCCCTAGCGTTCTATCGGGCCGGTATGGCTCGAGAATCGGCTGTTTCTCGAATCGCGTACTACTCGTTCGCTTCTGTGCTGTGGCCCGCACAGGCAGTAAGGCGAGTTCGGGCAGTCGCAGTCCCATGGGTGCGTCGGCGGATGTCATTGGGAGGTGACCTAAATGTCAAGTGAACTGTCAATCGGTGTGATAATCCCTGCGAAGGACTGTGCCTCTCTAATCGAGGGCGCTGTTGCGTCGATCGTTCGCGACCTGGGTCCGTCTGATCGACTGCTAGTGGTCGACGACTCTAGTGCGGATGAAACCCCTGCGGTAGCCAAAGCCGCTGGTGCGGAGGTCGTCCTGTGCTCCTCCGGAAGTGGGCCGTATGCCGCAAGGAACTTTGGTGCTGGTTACCTCGCTGGGGAAGTGGGGGCTCTGCTGTTTTTTGACGCTCGCTGCTTGGCCGCACCTGGGTTGTTGGCGAGGCACCGGAGCCTCTTAGCGCTGAACCCTCTATCCTACACGGAAGTCAAGGTTGCCGCAGGCGATTCGGTCGCCGAGCGAGCAGCCGCGGTCTACGAGCCATTTACGATCCAGAACTACAGCCGGCATCCATTGGGTCAGTATTTTCCAACTTGCAACCTCGGGGCACGGGCCGAGGTCTTCTCTGCTGTTGGAGGTTTTCGGGTGGTTCGAAGCGGGGGCGATGCGGATCTGTGTTGGCGGGTCTTGGAAGCAACGGGTGGTTCGATCGGAACCTCTAAGGAATGCCTCGTTGAGTGGCGTGCTCGTAGCGAAATAACTAGCTTGCGTTCGCAGTTCCGTCGCTACGGGGCGAGCAGCGCTGAGTTGCTGCCGAAGCAGATGCGGACGTGGTCGGCTATTAAGCGAGCCATCCTGCTGCCAGCCCGCGTAGCGAAGCGCGCTTCGCAGGGCTTGCGCGGTGGCGGTATGAGAGTTTCGTGGGCCTTAGTGCGGACACAGCTGGCATACGAACGCGGCTTCTTCGTTCAAGTGTGGAATGACTATGTGCCGGGCGTCTCAGCGGACTTGACGGCACAGCGGGGCGAGCGAACCGACTATGTCAAAGGTAGGCATATGTCGAAGGACGCAAATGCTCAGTAGGCGGCAGGTGTTGGCTGGCGGTGTGTTGGGGTTGACCCTCGCCGCGTGCGGGTCGCCGGCGAGTGAGAAGGTGAACCCGCGGCCGCCACTGATGGAAATCAGTGACGGTATCGATGAGTGGTGGACCAGCCCGGTCGCGGCGCACCTCCAGTTCCCGTATGAGCGTTTAGTGAAGACTTCTTACACGTCGGACGGAAAGATCGTGGTGTCAGAAGCGTCTCGGGGAACGCAAACACGGACGGTTACGGCGGCCCATCCTGCGTGGGGGGTGGACGACCACAACGCGGCCTGGTTGTTTGCGGAGAACGGACACCGGATGGTGCTCGGCTTTGCACGTCACGGCGAGCATCGAGAGCTATATCTGAAGGTCTCAGACCGAGACGGTTCGATCGATTCTCTTGCGTACGGTGAGACATACGAGCTTGCGATGCGTGAGTTCGAGTTTGAGCACACCAATTACGGTCAGTGTTACCGTATCCGTCACATGTCCACGGAAGGTCCGGATGGGCAGCCGATCGTTGACTACTTCTGGCTGTTTACCAGGTCGTTTGACCATTGGGACGTTATCGAGTTCACCGTGGACCAAGGTAGTGGCGACGTCAAGCTGCTAAACCGCTTGCCGCTCGCCCGCGCCGCCAATTTGCAGCTGTACTGCACGTCAGCAACCGACAATTGGGTCAACGGGAGATCCGAGATCCGCTTGGGGTTGGCAGCGAATCCAAACAGTTGGTTCTCTGGCATCTGGGCACTGACGGTCGATCCGGTTTCTAGAACCATCATGCTGCTGGACAACGAGCGGCAAGCTGTTCGACACCCGATCGATGAGGGTCCGCTCGACCTGCTGACGGGTTCGCGTGCGTTACCCGTGCCTTGTGCTGTAGAGCCCGCGGGCCGAGAGACTTCACGCAGGTTGTTCGCGATGCGGTCCGGTCCTAAATCGCCAGCGATTCTGTGGTCCGAATGGCGTGAGGATGAGCCGGATTCCGCCAGGTACAAGGTGTCGGAAGTTGTGGGCACCATGTGGAAGACTGTCGACCTGGGTCCAGCGGGTCCTGCGTTCGGGTACCGCGCAGATGCAAATTACTTGGCCGGTGGCTGTTTCTCTGAGCCGTGTCGTGATGACTTTGTTTATCTGGCACGAAATACCAGCCCGTCCGTGCTTGAGCGTGTTTCGCTGGGCGCGAACGTGGGGACTTCCCACAAACTTGCTACTAGCCACGCCGGGACCATTGTCCGGCCTCGATTCACACCCGGGGCCTCTGAGCGCCTCATTACTTATAGCTCAGTCAGTTGGTATTCGGATGTCGATTTCAAATTCGAGTCATCGTCGCTGTCACTGGGCTGAATGATCAGTAAGAAGAAATATGCAGATTGGAGCTTGGATGGTCACAGTTCCGGCGGATGCCGGTCCTTCGAAAGTTGGCGGTGTTAGTTTCGCTGGTCTCGACCTGGCGGGGGCAGTGGAGGCCATCAAACGGGCATCGAACAGCAGAGAACCGCTGGCTGTCCGATTAGTTAACGCGTACTCCATCGGCGCCGCGGCCGAGAACCCCGCGTATCTTGAGGTGTTAAACTCGCCTGGCTTCAATCTTGCGGACGGGACTCCTGTGGCAATGATCCTGGGAAGGTCGCGCGGACAGGGCATGCGGAAGTACCATGTTCGAGGGCCGTCGCTGTTCCGCTCTGTCCTGAAAGCTAGCCTCGATGCAGATCTGTCGCACTACTTCCTTGGGACGACTACAGACACTCTGTCCGCGCTGACAGCAGCGGTGGAGAGAGATTATGCTGGTTTGAGAATAGCCGGCGCGTGGGCGCCTGAGTTCGGACCGGTGAACGATGAGCTAGTTGAGGAATGCGCATCTCGGGTTTCGAAGGCAAATCCGGACATAGTATGGGTGGCACTCGGGTCACCCAAGCAGGATTTCCTCTCCAGTCGTCTTGCCTCGACGGTGGGGCGCCCATGCATCGGAGTAGGCGCTGCGTTCGATTTTGTGGCAGGGACTACCGACGAAGCGCCTGTTTTCCTCCAGAAGGCTGGTCTCGAGTGGGCGTTCCGTTTCGCGCGTGAGCCTCGCAGGCTGTGGCGGAGGTACACGGTGTCGAACTGGAAATTCGTAAGGGCGGTCGCACGCCAGCAGAGCGCGACCTCAAATGGTTAACCGAGGATCGGCAGCCCAGTTGCAGCCAAGTGATCCACCAGTTTTGATAGTCGTATCGTGGCGATTCCAGCAGCGGCTCTACACGACGCTTGACACTGAGAAGAGGTCGAACCCATGAAGCTTCATTCGAAAGAAGCGCATCCGACGAGTGCTGGTGGAGCCAGGTCCGTATTTGTGCGCCTTGGCCGATTCTGGTGGATCGTTGTGGCCTCGGCGTTGATTGTAGGTGGATGCGCTTTTGCTGCGAGTGTTATTCAGACGCCGATATATGCATCGACCGCTACGGTTTACGTGACTTCAGGGGCGGATGCGGACACGCAGAGCGCATACCAGGGGTCGTTGGCAAGCCAACAGCGCGTTGCTTCGTATGTAGAATTGGTTCAGTCAAACGCCATAGTTGGTGACGCTCTAAGTCAGAGCCAGCTAGATATGAGTGTGGATGAGGCCCGCGAAGCTGTCGAGGCAACGACAAAGCCGGATACAGTGCTTCTGCAGATCAGCGCTACGAGTCCCGATGCTACCGTTGCAGCTGCGCTCGCAAACGCTGTAGCCCAATCATTGAGTCGCTTTGTCAATACACTGGAGCAGCCGAGTGGGGGTGGCGATGCGCTGGCAAAGGTTACGGTTGTTACCCCAGCCGTGGAAAGCGCAACACCGGTTGAACCGAGGCCGATCCGCAACGGCCTGCTTGGTCTGGGTGTAGGCCTGATCCTGGGTCTCTTGATCGTGATCCTCAAGGTGAGGTTCGACAATCGTATTCGGGTGGCGGGTGATGTAGAGGGAATTGGGGGTCTGAACGTAATTGGCGACGTGCCGACTGAAGACTCGCTGAAGACTCCCGGCGCGGTTGACTTCGGAGGTGGATCTAACCCGGCCGCAGAGGCGTACCGTCGACTGCGTACGAACCTGTCCTTCGCGAACGTGGACGACCCGATCAGGAAAATCTTGGTTACGAGTCCTAATCAGAGTGAGGGCAAGACAACCACAGCAATCAACCTCGCTGTTTCTTTGGCTGAGGCGGGAAGCAAGGTTGTGCTGGTGGACGGGGATCTCCGGAAGCCGGCACTGGCCGCCCGGTTGGGGTGCAGCCATGTGGTCGGCTTCACCGACTACCTCCGAGGTGAAGCAACGATGGCTGACTTAGTGCAGCAGAGTGGAATCGCTCGATTGGATGTCCTAGCTAGCGGTCAACTTCCGCCTAACCCCGCCGAACTTCTTGGATCGAGACGAGCCAAAACCGCTATCGCGGAATTGCAGAACCATTACGACTTCGTTGTAGTTGATTCCCCGCCCGTACTGCCGGTAACCGATGCGGCGGTGTTGTCGCAGTGGGTCGACGGCACCCTGCTCATCGTGCGGAGCGGTCGGACGCGATCGCGGGAACTCGCTTCAGCGATCGGGGAGGTCAGCGCAGGTCAGACGCCCGTAATCGGAGTCGTTATTAACGACGTCCGTTCGCGACACCTTACGTACAGCTACTCGTATTACGGCGCTGAAGCGTCTGCCGACGTCATGCGACAACCGAGTACAAAGGTACCGAGCAATACCAAATAGCCGCGCTATCGACGTCGGATTCCAAGAAGACGAGCGCGTCGGGGCTGGGTCGGCAATACTCACAAAATGACTGTACTGCGGCGACTGAGCGTTGTGCTGATCGCAACTGCGCTAGGTGTGCTGGGTGCAGCGGCGACCCCCTCGCCCTCGTCTGCCTTGGTCAGGGTGTTCGTCGGAGTCGCCTCCGTCTCCACCCAGTACGCCGGCGCCGACTTCGCGGGCGAGGCCGAGCAGATCAAAGCGACCGGCGCGACGGCTATTCGAATTCCTGCGAAGTGGAACTTGCTGCAACCGTCGGGCTCAGCCTCCTTCGCCTGGACGCGCCTGGATTCCGCGGTGAGCGCCGCGCGTTCCAAAGGCCTGTCCATTCTGATGAACCTCGAGGGCCCGGCGCCGGTCTGGGCGCAGAAGCCAGGTGCGAACCCGCTCCTCAACGGAAACTCACCCGCCAACCCGGCGACTTTCGGTGAATTCGCGCGACAGGTCGCACTTCGATACTCGTCACGGGTGGCGGCGTGGGAGGTGTGGAACGAGCCGAACCTCGCCCACTATCTGATCCCGCCCACCGCTGGAGAGTACGTTCCATTGCTCAAAGCTGCGTTCGGCGGCATCCGAGCGGCAGGCGCCAACCAGCCGGTGATCACTGGCGGGCTGTCGAGTCTCCGCACCGAGACGCGGGATGTCACCTTCATCTCGGACATGTACGCACTGGGAGCGAAGCCCTACTTCAATGGCATTGGCGTACACCCGTATACGTTGCCGTATCCGATCACCGCAGACCCCCGGGAAGGTGACGGCGGGGGAGCCGCCGTTCTGCCCGAGGGGCGGGCGATCATGGTGGCGAATGGTGACTCGACGAAGTCCATGTGGGTGACCGAGTTCGGGCAGCCGACCGGGAACACCCCCGCATCGACCACAGAAGCCGTCCAGTCCAACATCATCGTCGACGCTGTCAACCGGGCGAACGGCCTGCCGTGGATAGCAGCGATCTTCCTCTTCACCACTCGCGACCTGTCCGCCAACAAGGCGGAAGACAACTCGAACTTCGGGTTATACCGATTCGACGGTTCGCCGAAGCCTGTTGTCGGTGCTCTGCAATCGGTCCTTGGCTAAGCACTACGAGCGGGGGCTGATACCGGTTGATCATCCCGGTCAACCACTCGACGCCAACCGGATTGGCGCTGTGCACCCGGACTTCGCGCGGCCATCGTTCGTGCTCGCACATCCACAGCACCACCGCCCGGGTCGTGTCATCCCCGCCGAGATCATGATCCAGTGACATCACATCGACCTCCTCGACGCGGGCGTCGAGGAGGTCGATTGCTTCAGCACTCGTCTTGGCCCACTCCCAGCCTTCTGGCGGGATGCGGAGATCGTCGACCCACAACTTCATGACCGACGATCATGCCGGGCGAGGGCGGCTAGGGCATCTTCTTTTACGCCAGCTCCCGGAGGTGGACACCGCTTCGCGAAACTGTCAGATGGACCGGCCAGGCCCCGCGAATCCGCCGCCGAGCCGCGTTGCGGAGTGCCGGCTCAGGGTGTGGCGAGCTGTGTAAGTGGCGTGGCGGGGGGGTGGTTTCGACACGGCGCCTCGCTTCGCTCGGTGCCGGCTCAACCAGCGGGGGGCGGCTGCCTGTTCGCTCGGTGCCGGCTCGACCAGCGGGGGGCGGGTGGCTTCGACACGGCGCCTCGCTTCGCTCGGTGCCGGCTCAACCAGCGGTTGGTGGGTCGGTGCCGGCTCAACCAGCGGGGGGCGGGTGGCTTCGACACGGCGCCTCGCTTCGCTCGGTGCCGGCTCAACCAGCGGTTGGTGGGTCGTCACCTGCTCAGCCAGCGGGGGCTGGGTCGGTGCCGGCTTAACCAGCGGTTGGTGCTGGCTTCGCATCGCGCTCGACGGGCGATTGATGGTGACTTCGATGTCACCGGTGGTCGGGCCGTCGGGGACAGTGTCGAACCCCTCCACATCAGACTTGCCCCCGCGGCGGCGGTGGAGTAGCAGCGCGATCAGCGAGCCGGCGATCGCGCCGCCGAGCGCGCCGATGCCCAGGAGTATCGGGTCGATGAGCTGCTCACGCACGGCGCCTTGGGTGTTCGGGTCGACGACCACCAGGCGCAGCGCACCCGGACCGCCGCTGGTCGGCTCCTGCAGCGCGGTGACCGTGCCGACGAGTTCCTGTGCGAGTGCCGTGGCCAACCGCTCGGCGTCGGCCGACGTTCGAGTTCTGGACCGAGACATCGAGGATGACGGTCTGCGGCGGGACGCTGACCGAGATCTCGGAGAGGAACTGTGGCAGCGAGATGTCGACTCCCGACCTGTCGATCGCCCGCTGGGCGACGGTGGGATCTGTGGCCAGCACCGCGAATGTCTGGATACTCGCGCGGGCCGCCTGATTGCCCTGGTAGGCCTCCAACATGTCGGAGGTGCCGGTGGCGATATACGTCCGGACGGTCGCCACATAGGTCTGTGGTTGTAGCAGCGAGTACCCGATGACCGCGATGAGACCGATCAGGGTGAATGCCACGACGAGCATCCATTTCGCGGCAATGACATTGAGGACTTTCATCGGAGCTCCATCTGTGACTCGGTGGGCACCACGTGACTGCGCACGGGTGAAAGGGATCGGGGCGAACGGTGGTGGTACAGGAAGTACGGGAGGAGTGCCGCGAACGGCGCGATGCCGAGGAAGTACGGGACGTACACCGCCTCCAGCGAACTGAGGGCGAGGATGGTGCTGAAGTAGGCGAGTAGATACGTCCGCGTCGTGCCGTCGGTGGTCTGGACCACCTTGACGACGGCGGCCAGGATGATCAATACGACGCCCCAGACCCCGACCGACAGCAGGATCTCAAGCCAGCCGTTGTGCGGGGAGTAGTTGGCCTTGAACAACAACGACGCGCCGGACTCCACCCAGAACGCCGGGTTGTGGCCGAAGAACCACTGGTCGGGGATCTCCCGCAGCGCCTGGTTCCACAGATAACCCCGCAAGCTGTAATCGGCGTTGGTGTAACCGATGTAGAGCGGGAACAGCGAGTAGACCGCGCTCGCCACGAGTGCGAGACCCAGCATCAGATGGCGCACGCGAGAGGTGATCGACGGGACGGCCAGCAGCACTCCGAGCACACCGGCCACCGCTATTCCGCCGAATGCCGTTCGGCTGCCGGCCAACAGGCCGATCAACACGACCCCGGCGACCGCGGCGAGGACACGCCACATGGCCACGCGATATACGGCGAACGGCAACAGTGCCGTGATGGTGATCCCCGCGAGGTTGCCGTTGCCGGCGAACGGTGAGGTGAGCACCGCGCCGAGATCGGTGCACTTGTCGATCCGACATGCACCGACGACCCGAGACGAGTTGAACAGCACCGAGACCAGCAGGATCCCCGTCGTCGCGACGAGGGCGATGCGGGCGGACC
The DNA here is from genome assembly GCF_029866425.1 of Gordonia sp. SMJS1. NCBI lineage: Bacteria > Bacillati > Actinomycetota > Actinomycetes > Mycobacteriales > Gordoniaceae > Gordonia > Gordonia sp. SMJS1. The sequence goes on from NZ_CP123381.1 coordinate 1,218,106, forward strand.
TGGCTACGTCGTCGAGCTCGAAGGATCGGTAGCGGAACACGAATCCCACCAGCAGCGCCATCGACATCAGGAGATTGACGATCCGGCCCGACCCGTCGACGATCATGGCCGCGCACGCATACACCATCAGCAGTGCGAGAATCGCCGCCGAACCGTCGATGCGGAAGTCGTGGGTGGCCACCGCATGCAGTGCGGCCGCCACGCTGATCGCCGCTGCGGGGCCGTACAGCAGAACCGCGAAGATCGCTCCGGCGGCGTCGGCCGATGACCACAACGCCGGGGCCACGGCGTAGATGACGATGACCGGCCACGCCGTCAACGCCATCAACCAGCTGCACAGGAACCGATCGACATGCTGAGCCCACTGCCTGTCGTAGGCGACGGCGACGAACAGGCCCAGTGCCACCAGCAGCGTCGCGAAGATCATGGTCATGACGCCCACAACTCGCGGAACGACGCCGGACTCGTGCCCGGGGCGTCCTCGTACAGTTCCCAGGTCGCCCAGCTGCCGCCGAACTCGGCGATGCGGTTGTCGGTGAACACGATCGACGTGGCGTCGGGCAGATAGACCTTCGCCCGGTCCGCGTCCAGTTCGATCTCGAACCGGGCCGCATCACGATCGAACGCGGTCCGGTAGGTGCCCTGGCCCAGGATCGTCTGCCCGGCGTCACCCGCCTGCCAGATCGCATACGACCATCGGGTCCGGGTCGCGACGAAGTGCACCGCGGCGTCGGGAGCTGCATCGGACTCGTTCTGCGGGACCGGCTTCGCGCTCACGAGTAGGGCGATCGCCCCGGCGTCGTCTCCGGTGAAACTCACCGTCGCGCCGATACGGGTGACCCGGACGGGCGAGAGGTCGGTCGAGATGTACGACGCCGCACCGGATGCCGACGAGGTGCCGTGCAGCAGACGCCCGTCCGAGACGCGGAGCGGGTGGCTGTTGCGGCCACGTTCGACGGCGACGAAACCGGGTGGCACGGCGGCCGCGGTGGCATAGTCGACGTGTACGGAGGCGCCCTGCGCCGACGCGACACGATCGTCGGATCGTTCGGCCTGAGCCGCGGTATCGCACGCCGAAACCAGGGCGACGACAGCAACGGCCATCAGCGCCAAGGCCGTCGTCGGCAGCCGCAATTTGGGGGTCGGAACCATCAGAAACCCTCGACCTCCCGCACCGGCGTCATGTACGACGACCGGTACCACCACTTGCATTCGGGGAGGTCGCGTCGCCATCGCGCCGGAGCACCGGCATACAGTCCCGCGTCGCCGACGGCGGAATCGGTCGACGCCGTCACCACCGAGCCGGCGGCGACGAGCGAATAGGGCGGTATGGCAGCGTTCTTGAGGATGAGACAGGCGGTCGCCGTGAGGCTCCGCTCGCCGATCGTGATCGTGCCGATCGTGGTCCGGTCCTCGACGATGTCGATCTCGTGGGACTGCAGGAGATTCCGGGTGCCGCCCACCGCGCTGTAGGGGCCCATCTCGATCCGGCCCGAGCAGTCGAAGTAGTGCCGGTTCGTGACAGTGGCCTGCTCGCCCATCGACAGCACCCCGGCGCGGTCGCTGAACTTCTGATACGACGGCGCGGACGTGAACTGGTTCAGCCGCCCGATGAAATTGTCCTTCTCGAGTTCGACTCGCGCCATCTGCCGGAAGACGTTGAACGGGGCGATCACTCCGCGGTCTCCGACCCGGAACGGTCCGCAGCCGAGCACGAGGTTCGGTCCCAGGCTGACGTCGTGTCCGATGGTGTTGCCGAGGGCACGCAGCGCTGCGTTCTTCGCCTTCGACGCGGGGAGCAGCCAGACGATCAGGCTGAGCCACTTGTTGGGTCGCTTCATGGTGTCCTCCAGACATCAGCGGGCGGTGTGGGGTGGGGGAGTGGTCGGTCGGCGCGGCGTCGGGTGAACATCACGGCCAGCGCCAGTGCGGTCAGACCTGCCAGGGTCGCGAGCAGAGCGGTACGCAGCAGCGCATCCGGGAATGTCTGGCCGGCATCGGCCGGCCCGAGCACGAGCGATGCAATCGGCGCGGGTGACTCGAGTTCGGCCAGGGCGGCGGTGAATTCACGTCCGACGCCCATGGCGGCAGCTTCGACGGTGCGCGCGTCGTCGCCGCGGACGGTGAAATCCATGATCGTCGTCTCGGGTGGGGCCGTGATCGACACCGCACGGCGGAGGTCGGCGGGACTCATCGCGATGTGGTGGGTGTTGATCACCCGACGGAGGAAGTTCTCGCTCGTGACCAAGGACGAGTACGACTCGATACTCCGCGTCAGGAGCATCGTGGGTGCGGGATCGAAATCCTGTGGCAGTTGCAGTGCGTCGCGTTCATAGGTGAGTACGACGCGCGACGTCGCCTGCACCGCGTCGTGTTGGGACGAGTATGTGAGCATCCCCATCGTGAGGATCAGTCCGAGGCAGAAAATGACTCCCAGAGCGGTCACCACGCGGCTGACCCGCACGCGACCACGGGTGGCTCGCAGCGGGCTCATGCGCACCTGCCTGTCCGCGCGAGGCCTTTGAGTACGGGCGTCATGTGCTCCGCGATGAGGGCATGCCCCTCGTCGGTCGGATGACGGTGATCGGCACCCACGATCGAATGGTCGCGGGGGGCCGAGTACCACCCGGATCTGTTCGGATCGATGAAGGAGACGCCGTGCCGCTTCGCCGCGTCCGCGAGCAACCTGTTGGCGCGCAGATAGTCCGGGCCGATCGGGCCGTCGTGGATCCAGGAGAGTCCGACGATCACCACGCGCAGGTCCGGTCGAGCTTTGCGCACCGCCCGGATGGTGTCGTCGACCGCGGCGCGGTACTGCTTGGATGGATGCGAGAGGTCGTTGCCGCTGCCGACGAGCACGATCGCCGACACGTCGGGCGTGAGAAGTCGTTGCGCCTCGGAGGCGAACGTGGTGTGCCGGATACCGGTGGTCAGGTACCCGGCGCCGCCCCGGCCGGACACCCGCAACAATACGGGGCATGTGCCCGGTCGGGCGTCGGACAACCGGCCCTGGGCGATGCGGGTCCAGTTCGAACTGCCCTTCCCGCCGTATGTTGTTCCCTCGGTGAAGCTGTCACCGACGACGAGGATCTTCACCGCCGCATCGGCGGTCGCTGCGCCTCCGACCCCAGCGCCGTTCGCCGACCGCGACGTCGATGCGGCGGAGGTGACCTCGACCCCGGCGCTGTGCGCCGCGGTGTCGGTTGCGGGTTCGCGGGCGACTGCGAAGGCCACTCCGGCGGTGGCGGTGAGAACCACGACGGTGACCGCCAGAAGTGCTTTTTCCCAATGAGTTCGGACGAGTCGGGTCATTCTCCCACCTTCGTGGACGTCGGAGAGCAGGGCAGCGAGTACGAGGAGTTGACCGGCGATGGGTGCGAGCCAGATCGCGCCGACGTGGTCGAGAGCGCCGGCGAGGAGTAGGAGGGCGAGGGTGGCCCCACCACCCAGGACGATCGCCGCGGTCACCGTGTCGGGGCGTCCCGCGGCGATGTGCTTGGCGCTGATCGCCTGCGAGAGCGACGAGATCCCGGCCGCGATGATCACGCCGGTCAACAGCAGTTGAGCGGGTTCGTATTTGGTGCCGACGACGTGCACGACGGCCCAGGCAGCCGGCCATGCCGCGAGGATGACGACGACGCAGTAGACGATGACGAGGTTCCGGTAGCGGCGGTAGATCCGGTCGAACGTCGACGCGTCGTCGACGGTGCGGGCGAGTTCGGGGACCGCGACTGTCGACAGCGCGGCGGACAGCAGGGTGAGCGGCCCGGTGACGCGGGTGGCCATCGCGAAATAGCCGACGGTCAGCGGGGTGGCGAAGACGGCGAGCGCCGAGACCTGCAGATGTGCCAGTGTTCCCGACATCGCGAGCGCCCAGTAACGGACGGTTTCAGCACCGGGCCGGCGGAGCTGACCGGCGGCGCACCGCAATCCCCGGACTCCGATGGGAACCGCGGGCACCACCAGTGCGGTCACCGCCGTGCACGAGAAGATCACGGCTAGTGCGGCGGCATCGAGGCCGATACCGGACAGCGCCAACCCGCCCCACACCACGAGGGGTACGGCACGCTGGACGACGACGAGACAACTGGCGGCGGTGTGCGCATGGGTGCCGGCCAGGAAGCTCTGCGCGAAGTTCTGGACGGTGTCGGAGTAGGCGAACAGCACGCCCGCAACGACGATCGCGGGCAACCCGGCGAGGATCAGACCCGCTACGGCGACGAGGAAGACGCTGGAAACCGCGACGGTGTGCGCGACGTACAGAGCTGCGGCGGTGGGGGTGTCGTCAGATGCGCTGACACGCATCACCCGGATCGGTGCACCGAAACCCGCGGCGAGGCCGACCACCACGCCGAGCGTGTAGGCGAGGATGTACTGCCCGAAGGTGTCCACGGGCAGTGCTCTGGCCAGGAGCAGCAGAAAGACACCGAGCATCGCGGAACTCGCCACCCGGGCCAGAATCCGTACGGTGGCGTCGGTGCGCAGCCGTTTGCCGGCGTGACCTCGCTCAACGGCGGAGGACACCGCGCAACCTTCGATAGCCCGGCGTCAACCGGATGCGGAACACGAGGAACGAGACGAGTTGCTCGGTGGTGCCCAGGAGGCCCAGCAGGCGTTCCGTCGGTGACGTCGCATATCGCAGCCGCAGTCGGAACGACTCGGTGAGGAAGGTCCGCCACAGGTTGGCCGATTTGGAGGCGTCGTGAAAACGCAGGGCGCCGATCGGAACCGGCATCGACTGTTGTACCGGCGCGGTTTCGGCGATACGGAATTGCAGGGAGTAGTCCATCGTGCAGTGCAGATGTTTGTCGAACCCGCCGAGCGACTCCAGATAGTCGCGGCGGATGATCACCGACCCGGAGAACGACGCGCACGTGGACCGTCGCAACAGGGTTCGCGTCTCGATGGGCTTGCCGCGGTATGTCCCGACCACATCACCGGCCGCCCGGAGCAGTTGATGATCTCCGGTGAGCACCGTCGCGCCGGGTGACTCACGAATCGCGGCACGGATGGCGACAATCGCTCCCTCGACGAGCACGTCGTCGGCGTTGAGCCAGAGCACCCACTGTCCGGTGGCACGCGCCAGTGCTCGGTTGAGGGCGTCCGATTGACCCTCGTCCGCCTCGATCACGGCTTTCACCCGCGGGTCCGTCTCGGCGAGAGCGGCGATGAGGTCCTGGGTTCCATCCGTGGAACCGGCGTCCTGGATGACGATCTCGTCGTGTGGACCCAACTGGCGCAGCGCTGACCGGATTGCCGGCTCGAAGTGAGCACCCGGATCGAAGGACGGAACGAGGACGGAGATGCTCACTGTCTCCACGCTGTCCGTCGGGTCGGTGAGCTCAGCTGACCGCATCGTAGTGCTCCTCCAGTTGTCGTGCGATCGAAGTGATGCCCCAGTGCTTTTCGACGGCGCGCCGCCCCCGCAAGCCCTGCGCGCGCGCCCGGTCGGGGTCGGCGAGGAGACCGGTCAGGGCCGCGGACAACGCGTCCATCGAGTCGTCGACGACGAGGCCGGCGTCGGCATCGGCAACCAGACCGGCGAATCCGCAGGTGTCGGTGACCACCACCGGCAGCCCGGCGGCCATCGCCTCGAGGACCGACATCGGCAGCGGTTCGTGGATCGACGGGAGAACGTAGATCGTGGCCTGTGCGAGTCGACCGGCCACCCGGTCGGTGGCGATCGGCGGCTCGCGCCGGACGCGGTCGGCGACTTCGGCGTCGTGCGTCGCGCGGAAGGTGCGCAGCACCGCGTCGACGGCCGGCCCGTCGCCCTCGTCGGGTCCGATGATCGTGAAGCGGGCCGCGAATCGAGGCGCGAGGTCGGTGGCGACGCGGGCGAAGGCGACCGCTCGTTTCCGGGGATGCAGCCGGGCGAGGAAGAGGACCTCGGGTAGTCCGTCTGGCGGGGCTGCCGAGACCGCGTCGGGCAGCGGCACGCCGTTGCCGAGGTATGAGTAGCGGGGTGCATCGCCGACCGCTGTCCGCAGCGTCCGCAGCTCGAACGTCGTTGAGATAGAACGCCGTTCGAGCGTCGCGCACCGCCGGGATCGTGAGGGTCCGGTCGATCATCTGATAGGGCAGCGACGGCCGCGGATTGATCATCCCGTGTGTCTGCACATGAGTCGGGACGTTGCTCCTCGACAGGAGGCGTGCGGCGGGAAGGGTCACGAAGTCACGTCCGAGGTGGACGTGGGCGACGTCGAAAGTGTCTGCGTGCGCCCGTATCCAGCGCAGCATCGACGGCGCGACGATGCGCGAGCAGCTGTGCCCGCGGCCGACGGTTCGCGTCGGGAACGTTCGGACACGAACACCCGGCACGTCGGGGATCGACGCCGGCCCGCCGCGTGAGCCGGCGATCAGCGTGACGTCGTGTCCCCGTGCGGCCAGCGCGCGGCTCTGGTTGACCGCGACGGTTGCGGGCCCGCCGAATTCGCCGGTCGGTGACAGGAGTGTGAGTACCTGCAGGATCTTCATGGCCGGCCGCCTGACGTCGTCCGACGCGACTTCGCCGAGATCGACGGGATCACCACGGCGCCGGCCGGAACCCGCGTACCGGGTTGCAGCACAACACCCTTCAGCACCGTGACCCCGTTGCCGAGGTGGCATCGCTCGCTGAGGACGACCGACTCGCTCGTGCGGGTGAAGGTGGGCGAGCGGTGGTCGTGCCCGCCCGAGCAGATGACCGTGCGTGGACCGAGTGAGCAGTCGGCGCCGACCGACACCGGTTCGGGATTGATGATCCACACATCGCGGTCGATGCGGACCCCGTCGTCGAGGTCCAGCTTCCAGGGAAAGTGGACGCGGAAGCTCCGGTGGATGTCGCACCTGGCGCCCACCCGCGCGCCGAAGGCGCGTAACACGGAGGAGCGCATCAGCGTGCCGCCCACCCCGCTCCGGAGTACGGCACCGACACCCAGCCAGGTGACCATCCACACGCGATTGCGGCCGCGATCGGACTTGTCGACGATGTAGTCGCGCAGGCGGCGGGGTTCCAGTTCGGCCAGGATCTCCGAGCGTGCGGTTGTCGTGGTCGGCGTCGTCACGGTCATACCCGCACCGAGGCATGGTGGGACAGCTTGTGCAGCCACATCTCGAACCTCTCGACGGCGGCGTCGGCGCCGAGGACTTCGTGCGAATACCGCTCGCCGGCCTCGCCCATCGTCTGGGCCGCGGTGGTGTCCGTGGCGACCCGTGTGATCGTCGACAGCAGCGCGGCGGGGTCGCCGGCCGGGACGACGACGCCGGCGCGCGAGTGCCGGACCTCGGCAGCCGTGATCCCCTCCTCGGAAACGGCTGCCACCACCGGGATTCCGTAGCTGAAGTAGGTGGTCAGCTTGCTCGGCAGGGACATCTCGACCACGCCGGGCTTCTCGTTGACCACCAGGACGTCGGCGGCGGACAGCATGAGGTGGAACCGGTCGTCGGGCAGCGAGTCGACGAACGTGACGTCCGTGCAACCGCGTGCGCGGTCTTCGAGGTGCCGACGCTGGTTGCCGTCCCCGACCAGATACAGGTGGACCTTCCGCGCTGCGGCATCGGGTGATTCGGAGACGAGGCGGGCGGTCTCGACTAGATTCTCCAGGCCCTGCTTCTGACCCATGTTGCCGGCGTGGACCGCGACGATCGCATCGTCGGGAATGCCGAGCTGGGCCCGCGCGGTGTCGCGGGGCGCGCGTGGCTCGTGACGCACCTGCGTCCAGTTGCGGACATGGGTCACCACCGCCGGGTCGACGCCGAGACGGTCGACGATGATCTCGCCGAAGCGCGGGTGCACCACCGCCACCTCGTCGGCGGAACAGAGCGCGAACCGCTCCAGTCTGCTGACGAGACTGCGACTGAGGCTGCCGCCCGCGGCCGCTTCGCTGACCGCCTGGCTGTACAGGTCGTGAACCCAGACCCCCATCGGCGACAGCGAGCGGCGTCCGACCTTGCGGCGCATCATCACCAACGCCGACGCGATCAGCGGCGGACTGGCCATGACGGTGACCGCTTCGGGGCGCAGATGTGCGATGATGGCGCGCAGCCCGAACTCGAGTTCCATCCGCGAGCGGGGCACCAGCGCAGTGCCTTCCGGGATGCTGTGCGGTACTCGCACCACGATGACTCCGTGATCGACGACGGTGGACGTGTAGTCCGACATGTCACCGTCGAGCCGCCACTGCGGATAGTGCGGATAGCCGGTGATGACGCGCACGCTCCACCCGCGGGCGGCGAGGCGCCGGGTGATGTCGGTGACGTAGGGCGCGATACCGGTGACCTCGGGGGCGTAGTTGATCGCGATGAAGTCGACACACTTGCGGCCCCCGGACCGAACCGGTGGCTCTGCAGGGCTCACCGGGCCCGAAAGGCGCCCGATTCGATACGATGGGGATCGTGTTAGCTCAGTTGTCATCGCTGGCTTGGCCTTTCGTGATGCGTGCGATCGGGTGGGTGTTCGTACCCAATTCCGTTCGCCTGGCGGTGCTTCGGGTGTTCGGTGCGCAGATCGGTCGCGGTGTGTTGATGCGGCCACGCGTACGGGTGACCAGTCCGGCACGGCTCGCGATCGGCGAGGACTCGTGGATCGGCGAGGGCGTGACGCTGGACGGCGCCGGTTCGATCCGGATCGGCGCGAACGTCGTGCTGTCCCAGGCCGCGGTGTTGCGGTGTCCGGCCGATGCGCACGGGGAGCTCGTCGTCGACGACGGTGCGTGGATTGCGTTGCGTGCGCGGGTGACCGGACCGGTGACGATCGGCCGACGTGCGGTCGTGGGTGCCGCCGCGGTGGTCTCCCGGGACGTCGCGCCCGGGACGGTGGTGGTGTCGTCGGCGATCACCGATGACTCAGGTCCGGACATCGCCGGCCCCGACCTCTGAGTACCGGCCATCTTTCGGGTGGTGCGTCGCCCGGTACCACTCGACCACGTCGGCGACACCCCGTTCGAGATCGATCGTCGGCCGCCATCCCAGTTCGTGGATCGTGCTGACGTCGAGAAGCTTTCGCGGTGTCCCGTCGGGCTTGCTGACATCCCACTCGACGGCGCCGTCGTAACCCACGGCGTCGGCGACGGTCTCGGCGATCTCCGCGATCGAATGGTCCACGCCGGTACCGATGTTCACTTGGCGCGGGTGGTCGTGATACTCGAGTAGGTACAGGCAGGCCTCGGCCATGTCGTCGGCGTGGAGGAGTTCGCGACGCGGCGTCCCGCTTCCCCAGTTGGTCACGCTCGGCGCGGCCCCCCGGCGCGCCGACTCGTAGCGTCGGATCATCGCCGGCAGCAGGTGACTCGTGTCGCCGGAGAAGTTGTCGTTCGGTCCGTACAGGTTGGTGGGCATCGCGGAGATCCAGGGCAGTCCGTACTGACGTTGCGTGGCCTGCACCTGCATGATCCCGGCGATCTTGGCGACCGCGTATGCATCATTGGTCGGTTCCAGGGCGCCGGTGAGCAGCGCGTCCTCCCGGATCGGTTGCGGGGCGAACTTGGGGTAGATGCACGACGACCCCAGGAAGAGCAGGCGTTCCACGCCGTACGCGGCCGCCGCGTCGAGAACGTTCACCTGGATGCGCAGATTCTCGGAGAGGAAATCGACGGGCCAGGTGTTGTTGGCGGCGATCCCGCCGACGCGGGCAGCCGCCAGGATCACGACGTCAGGTGTGTTGTGCGCGAAGAACTCGAAGACGCTGTGCCGGTCACGGAGGTCGAGCTGACGACTGGTCCGCCCGATGATGTCGGAGATACCGCGGCGCCGCAGCGCACGCACGAGAGCCGAACCGGCGAGTCCGCGGTGGCCGGCGACGTACACCGAGGTCAGCGGGTCGAGTGGGCCGGGCTCCCAGCCACGTCGTCGTGCGGACCGAGTCATGACGCCCGGCTCCAGGCCACCAGGTGCGGCGTGTCGATCCATTCCGTGCCCTCGCATTTCAGGGCCGCGATGTCGGCGTCGACCATGATGCGGGCGAGCTCCGGCGCGCGGACCGCGGCTCGCCACCCGAGGTCCAGTTCGGCCTTCGACGCGTCGCCGATCAGCGAGTCCACTTCCGTGGGACGCAGGTAGCGTTCGTCGAAGACGACATGGTCGCGCCAATCGAGGCCGGCGTGGTCGAAGGCGTGTTGGAGGAAATCGCGGACGGTGAAGGGGACGCCGGTCGCGAGTACGTAGTCGGACGGTTCGTCGGCCTGCAGCATCCGCCACATGCCCTCGACGTACTCCGGTGCGTAACCCCAGTCGCGTACCGCGTCGAGGTTGCCCATGTAGAGGTCCTTCTGCACGCCGGCCTTGATCCGGGCGACGGCACGGGTGATCTTGCGCGTCACGAATGTCTCTCCACGACGGGGAGATTCGTGGTTGAACAAGATGCCGTTGACCGCGAACAGACCGTAGGCCTCGCGGTAGTTGCGGGTGACCCAGTACGAGTAGACCTTCGCCGCGCCGTACGGCGAGCGCGGGTAGAACAGGGTGTCCTCGTTCTGCGGCGGGGGAGACGCGCCGAACATCTCCGAGCTGGACGCCTGGTAGAACCGGCAGCGGATCCCGGCCTGGCGCACCGCCTCCAGCAGTCGGACCGAGCCGATGCCGGTGGTGTCACCGGTGTGCTCGGGCTCGTCGAAGCTGACGCGGACGTGTGACTGCGCGGCCAGGTTGTAGACCTCGTCCGGGTCGATCGACGCCAACAGGGTCACCAGTCGCGCTCCGTCACTGAGATCGCCGTAGTGCAGGAAAAGACGGGCGAACGGGTCGTGCGGGTCCTGATAGAGGTGGTCGATCCGGGCGGTGTTGAACGACGACGAGCGTCGGATCAATCCGTGTACCTCATAGCCTTTGGACAGGAGCAGCTCGGCGAGGTAGGAGCCGTCCTGACCGGTGATCCCGGTGATCAGGGCCTTTTTCATGATGCTTCCTTCGAATGGTGTCGATCCGTGGTGGTGGTGCGGAGGGTGATCGGACGCGGCGGTCAATAGGCGCCCCGGCGGGACAGGACCGCACTCGCGGTGCGCCAGAGAATGGCGAGATCCGAAGTCAGCGACCAGTTTTCGACGTAGGAGAGATCGAGACGCACCGAGTCCTCCCACGACAGGTCGCTGCGTCCGGAGATCTGCCACAGGCCGGTCATGCCCGGCCGGACGAGCATGCGCCGCCGGACGACCAGGTCGTAGGATTCGACTTCCTCGCGCAACGGCGGGCGCGGACCGACGAGGCTCATGGTCCCGCCCAGCACGTTGAACAACTGCGGCAGCTCGTCGAGGCTGTAGCGCCGAATGATCCGGCCGACGCGGGTGACCCGCGGATCGGTGTGGAGCTTGAACAGGACCCCGTTCCCGTCGTCGCGGACGGCGAGACCGGCACGCATGGTGTCGGCGTCGACGACCATCGACCGGAACTTCCACATGACGAACGGGGTGTTGTCGGTGCCGATGCGTTCGGCGCGGTAGAACACCGGACCTCTGCTGTCGAGCTTGACGGCCAGTGCGCACAGTACGAGCAGCGGCGAAAGGACTACCAGCGCAACCACTGTCAGGACCTTGTCGAAGGTCTGCTTCAGGAAACGGTTGGCGCCCTTGTACCGCGGACGATCGATGTGGAGCAGCGGGAGTCCCGCCTCGGGCCGCACGGTGATCCGCGGACCGGCGACGTCGATCAGTCCCGGGGCCACGAGCATCTCAACGTCGCAGTTCTCGAGTTCCCACGACAGTTCGCGCATCGCCCGGTGTCCGAGAGCGTCGGCAGACGTGACCGCGACGGTGTTGGCGCCGCAGGTGCGGACCAGTTCGGGAGCGCGGTCGTGGCCGGCGAAGACCGGGACGTCGGCGCCCCCGAGGTGGGTCGCGAGTCCGGAGAACCGCGGTGTGGCAGCGGCGCCGGGCACATCGGTGAGGCAGACCCCGACGACCCGGTAACCCAGAGCGGGATTCTCGTCCAACCGATCGATGAGTGCCCGCGCGGACGCTCGCGAGCCGACGACCAGGACCGATCGGAGGTATCGTCCGGTTTCGCGGCCCAGCAAGAGATGTCGTCGCCAGCCCCATCGTCCGGCGACGAGCATCAGGGTGCCGGCCGGCAGCGCGATGGCGATGAAACCGCGGGCAATACCCAGTGCGAAGGCCACGTCGGCGATCGCCCAGACGCCGAAGCATGCGAAGCACGCGCTCAGGACACGGTGATACTCGACCGGCCCGGCGCCGAGAATGCGCGGGTCACCGGACTGGGTGACGCGCAGCGCTGTCTGCCACCCCACGATGAGGGTGACGGTGACCAGGAGTGCGGGGATACCGTCGCGTCCGATCGGCCGGAACGGGTCGGCGCCGAACCGCAGGAATTGCCCTGCCAGGACGGCGATCGAGATGAGCGCCAGGTCGGTCCAGGCGACGTGGCGCGCGTACGCGACCAGCCATCGGTGCCGCGTCGTCGGCGTCGCGTCAGGAGCACGCTCCGTGCCGATTAAGGCACGCGTGACCCGGTCGATGGGAACGCTCATGTACTCCCCCTGAGTGAAACAAAAGGCGAACGGCCGGTGTATTCGAGCGGCCCACTGCCTTGGCAGATCGGAACACTACAACGCATTCCGCGCCATTCACATGGTTTCTTTTCGACGTTGTTCCGGTCTATGGCACCGCATTGTCGAGAAAGTCCGGTAAGTGGGACGAATGACTCAATGCCCGAACGTCGGGTCGATTCATCTGTCTTGGTCAAATCGGCCCGGAGACGTTTGTCACGTGATTCTTGTCGACTGTCTCGAAACGCGATCAGCGTGTTGACACGACATCGATGGGCCACCTCGGCACCATCTGTCGGTGGTCTGACCTGCATGTACAGCTTGTCCGATGCCTACTGGCGAGTACGGCAAAGGGCTGGATGGCCTGTGATGACAATCACCCGCGATTTTCTAGTTGACAATCCCAGGTTGATGAACCGCGGTTGACTATTGACCGCCACTGTTTGTGAATCGTTTTCTCGAGGCGTCGGGGATGCAATCCGAACGCTCGCGAATCACGCCGGAAAGGGGGCGCCGATAGGGCGTCGGGAGTGAAGAATGCTGCCGCGTGGGGGTTCGTTGAAGCGCCGTAACGCGCCGATGAGTTGGCACAGATTTGTACCGACGCGGCGTGTCTGTTGTCCGCTTCGCGCTGTCCCGACGAGAGGGCCGGCTCGTAGCTCTTCGGTTGTGGAGCGCTCGACCTAGAGTGATCGCGCGATCAGATTCGCGATCGCACGGCTGCCGAGAGGCGTCGGGTGGCGGGGTTGGGTCTGGGACTGCGAGGCGTTCCCCTCGAACCAGCGGGCTGCGCCGGCGCATGCGTCGTGTCCGACGGCAGCGGAGGCAACGTCGACGAACGTCATCGATCGGGTGACGGCGGCGGTTCGGAGGATGGCGTCGAATCTCTTGAAGAAGGACTGTAGGTACGCGGCGTCGGCGTTGCTGATGTTCGCCTGGCCGGGGCAGCCGGTTCGGCCGTAGTAGCCGGCGTGTCCGACGAGGACCACGCGAGCGAGGGGTGCGCGGGCGGCGATGGTGCTCAGAGTTGCGCCGATCTTCGGTGCGACTGCGGTGAGGGCCGAGGTCATCCGGTCGGCCATGACTCGATCCTGTCGACACCGGGCATCTTGGCCGAACCTGGGCGTGAAGCAGGAGGAGACGATCGACCACCAGCGGAGGTCGTTGCCGCCGATCGAGAGAGTCACCAGTCGCGTGGACCACGACAGTGCGTTGATCTGGACCGGCCGGGCGCCGAATGATGTCGTCTGTCGGCGGGTCGTGACGTCCGCCGTGGTGGCGTTCACGCAGGCAACGGAGGTGTAGCTCATCCGGAGCTGGGAGGCGAGGTGCGTCGGGTAGGCGTCGCGGGTACGTCCGCACCCGTCCGGATGTTGCGCCGAGGTCAGCGTCGGCGCTGCGGCGCGTGAGTCTCCCAAGGCGACGTATGCGGGTGCCGCCGGCGCGGCGAGAACCGACGGTACCGACACGCAGCTGATCGCGATGGCGAGAACGGCGACGAGTGCGAGGCGGAATCGGGTCACGGCAGGAGTATCCCAGCCGTGTCGTCGAACGTTACGAGGGGTCTGGGCACCGTCTGACAGGCCCGTCCGATGGCGCCCGGTGGCCGACTGAGAACAGCCCGTTCAGTCGATACAGAGCTTCGAGTCGACGGGCTAGCGTCGGTGATGTCAACACGCGGTCCCCGAGGCGCGAACGGATGTGATCCGTGCAACTTTGCCACCGTGGTCGAGGGGCGTCGGTCATGATTGCGCCATGGTGGTGCGACGGGGCGAGCGCGCGCGGATCGGAGTCGTCGATGATCACCCGTCGATCGTCGCCGGGCTGCGGGCGATTCTCGGGGACCAGCCGGACCTGGAGTTCACCGCCGGCGCAGCGACAGTGTCGGAGTTGCTGACAGTGACCCGAGATCTCGACTTGGTCGTCCTCGATCTGCGGTTGGAGGACGGGAGTTCACCGCAGATCAACGTCGACTGTCTCGCTGAACTCGACATCCCGGCTGTTGCCTACACCTCCGGAGACGAACCCTATCTGGTCCGGTTGGCAGCCAGTGCGGGGGTGAAAGCGGTGTTGCGCAAGAACGTTGACGACGACGTACTTCTGGCTGCCGTCCGAGCGGTGCTCTCGGGGGAGGAGACTCCGACGGTGGATTGGGCGGCTGCGATCGATGCCGACGACGACTTCGTCGACCTACCACCACAGCTGCGACGTGTCCTCGAGCTGTATGCCGCAGGCGAATCCACTGCCGGAGTTGCCAAATCCATGAACCTGTCCCCGGACACGGTCAGTGACTACGTCGGTCGGATCAGAACGAAGTACGCCGCAGTGGGGCGACCCGCGCCGACTCGGCAGCATTTGATGTTTCGAGCGATAGAGGACGGATGGCTACCGATACCGCGGCGGCTTCGACGGCGGAGATAGCGTCTGATCGCAACGTCGCACTCGACGAGTCCGCAGGTCAGCGGATTCTGCGACAATTCGCTGTGTTCATCGCCTGTGGCTACCTGGTGTACCTGGTGCTCACCTCCCCGGCTATCGCGGCGTCACTGGCAGTGATGCACATGTGGTGGACGGTGCCCGCACTGGTTGTCGTGTTCGGTCCCGGGCTCGCGCTGGGGCCGCTCGCGTGGCGAGGGTCGCCTCGAGCCCTACGAGTGTGTGCAGGGTTTGCTACCGGCGGCTATTTGGCGGCGGTGTTCACGTGGGGTTTCGGCTGGAACGGCGCGCACCTTTCCGAAACCACCGGCATATGGTTCTTCTCTTTCTGTGGATTGGCTGCGATCGCCGCCGCACTGGCCATGCGTCCGACCTACGCCTTTGTCGTGCTTGTGGTGGTGGTGATCTCGACCGTCACGATCAACTACGTGGCCCGCGACGTCGCACGCAGCGGGCTGTTCGTTCCGGATATGGCGTGGGCATTCGCCTTCTCGCTCGTGTACTTCGCCGCAGCGGTCATGGGGATGCGTACCGCAACGGTTCTCGATGACACGCGGGCGCAGGCCTACCGAACGGCGGCGGCCGCCGCCGCGTCGCAGGCCCGCGCCAACGAGCGGCAACGGTTCAATCAACTCACCCACGACGGCGTCATGGCGACCTTGCTGGTCGCCGCTCGCCGAGGGAACTCCACGCAGTTGGCCGCTCAAGCCCAGGCCACCTTGCACGCACTCGATAGGATCCGCGGCGACGCCGACACCGACGGCACGATGACCCCCGATGCTGTTCTGACGCATCTCAGTGAGGTGACGGCCACGGTGGACCCGACCCGACGTTTCGAGGTTCGCCGCGCAATCGACAGCCCGGACGCCGGCTATCCCGCCACGGTGGTTCGTACAGTCGCGGCAGCGGCTGCGGAGGCGGTCCGCAACAGCGGCCGTCATGCTCGGGCGTCGAAGACGATTGTCTCGGTGGAGATCACGGATGACCGGCTGCACATAGAAGTAGCCGACAACGGGCATGGTTTCGAACCGTCGACGGTGCCGGCCGACCGGCTCGGAATCGCCATCAGCATCCGTGAACGGATGGCGCACATCGGTGGCTCCGCCACCATCGAGTCGGCGCCGATGCGCGGCACTCGTGTGTTCTTGGAGTGGGTGCGGTGATGGTGAGCCCGACCGGTGGGCGCGAGGATATTCGCGACCTGCTCGGAATGCGAACGCGCGGTGCATGGCTCATCATCGGTAGCTACCTCGTCGCCATGGTCATCGTGACCGTGGCCACGGTCAACAGTTACACGACTCCCTGGGTGGCGGCACTGGGATCGATCATATTGATAGCCGCGACGCTCGTCCTCGTCCTCGTTCCCGGCGACCCTCTCCCGTTCGGGACAACTCTGATGCTGACCGCTTCGGGGCCGGTGGCGTGTGCGCTTGTGTTGTCGGCGACCCCCGCGGTTCTGAGTTCGCCTCTGCAGACCTGGATACACGGCGGCGGGACGTCGATCTACTGCTTCATGAATGTCCGCGGCCGGCGGATCGCGCCGTGGATCGGCTTGCTCGGAATGGTGCTTGTGTTCGCAGTGTGGGCCGTCGCTGTCGGTCGGGGCGCTGCGTACGGCATCAGTTTCGTTGCCATCGACGCAGCCCCTCTGGCGATGGCGACTCTCCTGTCGTTCACTCTTCGGCCCACGGCGAAGGCGGTGTTCTCGCTACGGGCGCAGACAACCGAACGCGTCGCCGAACTGGGCTGCGCAAACCGCCGGCGCCGATGAGCGCGAGAAGCAAGCACGCCACCTCGATCGCCTCGCCCGCCCGATGATCGAGAAGATCGCGTCAGGCGAACCCCTCACCGCAGCTGAGCGAGGAGAGTGCGCACTACTCGAGGCCCACCTGCGCGACCGGCTGAGAGCGCCGATTCTGTCCACGCTCGAACTCGACGAAGCCGCGTACAGCGCGCGACAGCGGGGCGTGGAGGTCATCTTTCTCGACGATTCCGGTACGCCAGAACAGGACCCCGCTGTCATTGCCTCAGTGCGTGAGGCAGCGGCACACGCCTTGCAAGAAGCGGCGGGCGGGCGCGTGTGCGTACGCATGTGGCCATCCGGCCGGGAAACCGTGGCCTCGGTACTCGTGACCGATGCCGCCGGCACACGACGCACCGAGATCACCGCCGATGAGGTAGAGGAGCTTCCTCGTCTCGGAACCCAGGCCGTCCCACGTACGGGCAGACCGTTCGCTTGACTATCTATGCCCCCCGGGGCGGTGGCACCATCGCGGGTGCCCCCGCAAGATCGGTCTGTCGCCGACACCGCGACCGTCTTAACGTCACTCCCATCAGCAACAGCAGACCAGCGGGAGTGCAACGATGACGATTCAGGCTCTTGATTCGGTAGGGCGGCCTGCCCTCAGCAAGCGCGAGATCGAGGTGCTGACCGTGTGGCTCGCGTGTGATTCCAAGCAGCAGGCCGCCCGACGACTCTTCGTCGGTGAATCCACGGTGCATACTCACCTCACCCGGATCCGCGACAAGTACCGAGTCGTCGGCCGACCCGCGCCGTCAAAGATCGCCCTGCTCATCAGGGCCATCGAAGACGGAATCTGCACCCTCGAAGAGATTGCCAGCCTTACTGCTTTTTGACAAGGCAACTGAAGCGCAACGCAGGCAACAACATCCGAGTAACGGTCGGAACCTTGCCTGAAGCGACTCCGCGATGATCTGAAGGTCCTCTGAGCGTGTTCAGGATCAAATTTGCGATTGCTCTACTGCCGAGTGGCGTCGGACAGTCAACAGGGCCGTTGCCGACCGTTAACGCCAACCCTTTACCATGACGGGGGTTCGATTTCGATGCGAGAAGTGGCTGACCAGCGGGGTGTTCCGGCCCGGGATCGCTTGTGTGACGAGGAGTATCGGCGATGCCGGCATGGTGGAACCTGCGGGGCTGGGCGCTGCGCGCAGCGATTTCTGCAGTGATTGCGACGGGGATGACGATCGGTGCGATCGGAGGAACTGCGGAGGGGTTGGCCGAGCCGCCGAATCTCGGTCCGGCGCCTTCCGCGCTTCCCGAGGCCATCGACGCCGCTGTGCCGGCACCGCCGGTGAAGAGGTTGCACCGCATACCTGCCCGCTCGGTGACGCCCGGTGCCTCTCACGAGTTGCAGGAACTTCGCGAGGCGGTCATGCCCTCGCCGAGCGGCGACCGGTTCTTCGATCAATGGCCGGCCGACCTCGCACGCCGTGCTGCCGGAGATGTGATCGCCACTCGCGATGTCATGCGCACGGCGCAGTTGCTGATGACGGTTCCGCTGCGGTCGGCTCGCCAGATCAAGTTCCGGAGCGTCGACGCCGGGGATCAGCCGATCTTCGGTACCGCGACCCTCCTTGTCCCTGCCAAGGCATGGAAGGGACCGCGGTCGCGTCCGGTGCTGGTTCACAATTCGCCGATCGTCGCGCTCGGGACGAAGTGCACGCCCGGTTACACGCTTGCTCACGGCTATCACGCCGACACCAACACCACCGACCTCATCCCGCCGTTCGCTCAGTTGGCCTTGGACCGCGGCTACGCGGTGATCATGCCCGACCACACCGGACCCCGGATGGCGTACGCCGAACCGTACGTCGCAGCGCACGTGATCATGGACTCGCTGCGGGCGGCAGGCCGGCTCGACCCCGACAACTTCGCCACCGGACCGATCGCCATGCACGGATACTCCGGTGGCGCGATTGCCACGAATGCCGCGGCGAAGCTTGCCGATTCCTACGCCCCGGAGCAGGCCGGGCGGATCGTCGGCGCGGCATACGGGGGTGTGCCGGCCGACTACCGCTCCCTGGCCGGGGCCATGAACGCCAACCTCGGTTCCGGGGTGTTCCACGCCGCCATGCTCGGTGTCGCACGGGAACGTCCCGAAGTCCTCGCGATGGCGAACAACGCGGCACGCTGGTTGGCCACGTCTCCGATGCGGGACCTGTGTACCAGTGGGATGGGTGCCCTGGGTGTGTCGCACATACCCACCCAGGTGCTGTCGGTCGACCCCGATCCTTACAGTTCACCCGTCGCCGAGCGTCTCTTCGCGATCACCTCGATGAAAGATCACCGGGCGACGATGCCGCTGCGGATCTATCACGGGACCTACGAGTGGTGGATACCGGCGAGCCAGGCTCGCGCCCTGTTCGCCGAGCAGTGCGCGCTTGGGGCATCAGCGTCGTACCGCGAGTACCCGGCCGAACACATGACCGGGATCTTCGCCGGCCTGCCCGACACGTTGACGTGGCTCGACGATCGTCTGCGCGGGAAACCCGCGCGGAGTGAGTGCCGCTGACAGGACGACCTGTTTCGACGTCGCCGCAGGCCGACAGGCGATGGGGTCGCTTCGACTCGGCGCCTCACTCCGGTCGGGGCCAGCGCTACCACCGGTCGGGTCAGAGCGCCGCGACGACCAGGTCCGCGATGGCCTTGCTGCCGAGCGGGGTGGGGTGGCGTACCTGCGTTGCCGACCGCGAGATGTTTCCCTCGAACCATCGAGCTGCACCTGCGCATGCGTCATGTCCGGCGGCAGGTCCGGCAACGTCGACGAAGGTGGCCGACCGCGCTCGCGCGGAGTCCCGGAGCACTGCGTTGAAGCGCTCGAAGAACCGGAGGACGAACGCGGCGTCCGCGGTACTGATGTTGGCTTGCTCGGGGCAGCCGGTCGGTCCGTAGTAACCGCCGTGACCGACGAGTACGACGCGTGCGTTCGGAGCGCGTCGGCCGATCTGGGTCAGTGTGGCGTCGATCCTGGGTGCGAGTCTGTTGAGTCCGGAATCCATTCGTCTTGTCACCGAGGCGTTGTCGCGGCAGCGCGCATCGTGGCCGAACTTCCTTGTGAAGCAGGACGACACCAGCGACCACCACTGCAGGTCGATGCCGCCGATCGATAGGGTGACCAGCTTCGTCGACCGGGACAGCACGCGAGTCTGCACAGGACGCGGACCATATAGCGTCAGTTGGGGCGTCGTCGTGACATTGGCGGTGGTGGCATTGACACAGGCGACGGACCGCAGGCTCAGTCCGAGGCGCGCGGCCACGTGTACCGGGTAGCCGTCGGGTGTGCGCCCGCAACCGTCTGGGCGCAGGGTGGAACCGTTCGTTGGCGCGGCAGCGCGCGAGTCGCCCAAGGCGACGTATTCGGGGCCACTCGGGGTCGCTGTCGCCGGCACCGCCAGGACGGTGCTGAGCAGACAGATGAGGGCTGCGAGAGTCGCGGCTCGGACGCGGGACATCAGGGAGCTGTGGCCGTCGATCATGTTGGTATTCCGGTTCTTCTGTGAGATGTATGGGAGTGGCGCAGTACCTCAGGCCCGGCAAAAGGCCTTCAGGTTCTGCTGCGAGGTGAAGGCGGAGATGCTCACCGATCCGTTGTCCGCGAGCTCCCCCAGGTATGTGCCCTCGTACTGAACGGCTTCGTCCGGGTACCTCGTGGCGAGGTCGCCAAGTTCGGCAACAGCTTCGAGGCCACCTGCAGGACCACGGGAGTTGATCAGAGTCCTGGTTCGGTACAGGTCCGAGACTTTCTGCCATGCGTCGCAGACCTCTTGCTTCGTCGGGGTGGCGTTCACATCCGACGCGCTTCTGGGTTCCTCGACCGTGACCTGCGCGCCGTCGGGCCGCTTGCAGCGGATGACAGGTTCACCCGCCTCGGTTTCCGCGGCGCCGAGGATGTTGCATCCCCACGAATCGAGTTGCGCGCCGCGATCACCGCGTTGGGTGCGGGGATCGTCGACGTAGCGTTCGACGAGACGGAGGGCGCTCTGGCAATCAACACCCCTGGCGACGACCCGAAGCTTCGGGAAATCGGCTGTGGGCCCGCAGTTGTCGGCCTCGTCCTTCGAAGCCGGTTTCGGCAGGCACGTGCACAGGGTGAGAGTCTTGACGGTACCGCTGGCGACATCGCCGTCGTAGGAAACCTTGAGCGCGATACCGCGGGGTTCATCTGCTGCGAAATATGCAGTGGACATGGCCTTGTCGTCACGAACCGGCTCGCCGAACAGTTCGACGACGCGACTCATCGGAGTGCCGACCGTCACCCCGTCGACTGTCGTGACCGCCGATCCGAGCGGGCGGATCTCGACCAGTACGCCCTCGGCGAATACCCATTCGCAGTCGCGCCAGCGCACGACCACGCGGTCGCCGTCCACCGTTCCCATGGACAGTTCCGGGAAGCCTGGCGTCGTGGCTCTGATCTCATCGGCCCGAGACCCCAGGTTCACCCCGGCCAGTCCGGTGTTGGTCAGCTTCGTCGACGCCGAGTCGGCGTCACGGGCGGCGGCGATCCGTGCGGCGAGCTGTTGCGAGTTGTCTGCCGTGATGTACACACCGCCGCCCTCGCGGGCGATGCATTCCAGCTGGGTGTTTGTCGAACGGAAGCCGATGGTGCTGATCGTGACGTTGGGGTGGCGAGCGCGTAGCTGCTGGGCCGTGTCGCATGGATCGGGCGGACAGTTTGCCTCTCCATCGGAGACCAGAACGACGGACCCTCCGCTGCCCGCCAGCAGCTCGACACCTTGGGTGAGAGCCTTCGACAGTGGGGTCCATCCCTGGGCCTCGACACCGGCGATGGCTTCGGTTGCTGCCCCCTTGTCGATGGGTGCCAGATCCATGATCGTCGTGACGTCCTGGCAGCCGGCCGCCTGGCGCGTCGTTTTCGCGCTGAGCGTGTTCCCGTAGGCGACGAGTCCGAACGGTGTGCCGTCGGGGAGGCCCGTCGCAAAATCCGTCACGGCGGCGCGTGCAGCGTCGATGCGGGGGCCGGGAGCGTCGGCAGTCAGCATCGACTCTGATCCGTCGAGCACGACCACGACAGGGGAGGTGTCGGCGGACGCGGTCGTGCTCTCCGACGGGGAGCTCGGGCTGCCGTCGCCCGACGTGCTACATGCGGCCACAAGGAGACAGAGGATGGCCAGAGAGCCCAACCGGGCGGATAGCGTCACCTGAGAATCGTAGTCAGGCACCGTCGTCCCACGAGCCCCGTGAAGACAGAGTTCGTCCGATCAGGTGACACCGAGTCTCGCTGTGCTTCAGGCGAGTTCGGACATTTCCCGGCGAAGGGCCAGACTGAATCCGCGCCGACTCGGGCGCGAAGGCAGGCGGTCGTGCCTCCGGTTCAGAACGGCCGCGCGGGCAGAACTACTGGTCTGTCATCGGGTCGGTATTCGGTCTATCTGAACTGCGGCGCGTTTCAGATGAGCAAGCAAGCAGAACCTGTCCGTCTTGGGGAGCTCGTCTGGCACGCCGATAGGCACTTTGATGGAACCGCGAGGCGGTGCCTGGCTTAACTCGGCACTGGACCTCTTCGGATCGTCATGATGGTGCCCCCACCAGGGCTCGAACCTGGGACCTGCGGATTAAAAGTCCGTAGCTCTACCAACTGAGCTATAGGGGCAGGGCCCCGGCGAGCCGGGGCGTCGATGAGTTTACAACGTGTGCAAACGGTGCGAACGTGACCCTCGGTGTGCGTGTCGTCGAGCTGGTCGCGATGCTTCGTTTATGGGGCTGACCAGTCGATTTGTGGTTTGCGCGAGACCTGTCATAAGCTATGCGAGCTCCCAACGGAGAACACGACCGGCCCCCTTCGTCTAGCGGCCTAGGACGCCGCCCTTTCAAGGCGGTAGCGCGGGTTCGAATCCCGTAGGGGGTACGCCTGCGCGGCACTCGGCAACGAGGACCGCGCAGATAATTTAACAAGGCCCTGTGGCGCAGTTGGTTAGCGCGCCGCCCTGTCACGGCGGAGGTCGCGGGTTCGAGTCCCGTCAGGGTCGCCAAAGGTTTCGGTTCATCGTCAACCGGTACCTTCCGGCCAGGTAGCTCAGTTGGTACGAGCGTCCGCCTGAAAAGCGGAAGGTCGTCGGTTCGATCCCGACTCTGGCCACCACAACGATCCCCAGCAGTCTGAGACTGCTGGGGATTCTTTGTTCGAGCGAACGCTGGACGTGTGAGACGCGAAGGTTCGAGCCGTGATTGTGGTCCGAATCGCAACGGCCACAACGGATTCACCCGATCGTACGACGCACGCGAGGTGCGAAATCTCCGTGACGCGGGCATGATGGTCCGGTGAACGCGATACCGGGGGGTACGCCGCGTCTACCCTCACATGCCCAATTCCCGGAACAACCCAGCCACGGCTCGGCGCGGCATACTGCCGACGCCGAGAGTTCCAGCCCACCGACCTACCGGTACGAGTACAAAGACCCGTACGCACCCATGTCGACCGCCAAACAAGTGGTGCTCGGGTGCGCGATCTCGTTGGTGCTCATCGCCTTTGCGGTGGCGGCGTTCCTCATCGGGCAAGGGTGAGGTTCTCGATGTAGGTCGCCAGGTGGTTTCGACTCGGCGCCTCGCTCCGCTCGGTGCCGGCTCAACCAGCGGGGGGGGGGTGGGCGGCTCGCCCAGCGGCTCGGTGCCGGCTCAACCAGCGGGGGGGTGGGCGGCTCGCCCAGCGGCTCGGTGCCGGCTCAACCAGCGGGGGGGTGGGCGGCTCGCCCAGCGGCTCGGTGCCGGCTCAACCAGCGGGGGTGGGCGGCTCGTTGCCGGCTCAACCAGCTGGGAGTGGGCGGCTCGCCCAGCGGCTCGTTGCCGGCTCAACCAGCTGGGGTGGCGGCTCGTTGCCGGTTCAACCAGCGGCCGGCTGCTAGTTCGACCAGCGCGGGGTCGAGGGGGTGATTGCTCGGCCCCGCGCTGGACTTGTCGGCGGCTCCGCCGAGAGGCGAGGAGCCGGCGCGACCGCCAAGTGGCTCGGTAGGGACGTTGGATACGTTTTCGTCGGTCGGCTTTCAGCTGTCAGGCTGCCGCACCGGACTCGGCGTCGCTCGAATCAGACGAGGTGTCACTATCGGTGTCTGACACGTCTGAGGTGTACTCGGCCGGAGTCGATGTGTCGGCATCGGAGCTTGTGTCAGACGGCTCCGAGTCCTCCGACTCGGGCTCTGCGGAGTGCCGTCCGCTGCCGGTGAGGCGGTGCCGCCCGCCCTCAGACGGGGTCGATTCCGGAGTTGTGTCCGAGTCTGCGTTCTCGTTCTCGGGTGCGCGATGGCGTCCTCCGGACGGGGTCACCTCGGCGGGGGCGTCAGAGCTCTCGATCTCGGCTGGCGCGGGCGACTCGGTCAGCGGTTCGCCCAGGTCCGCCGGTTCCGCGAGACGCGCGGTGACCGCGTCCTCGTCGTCGGTCGACGAAGACTCCACCGGCACCGCGGCGTTCGACTCGGTCGGCGTCACCAGCGGGTAGAAAGCGTTGTTGACCGCGTCCCACCGCTCGAGATCGGCAGCGCTCGGTTCGATGCCCACCGCGTCGTTGAGGATCATCGCGACCAACGTGAGCGGGTGGTGTTTCGGCTGATAGACGACGTACGTCGTATTGCCGTCGCGGCTTTTCATCGTCGTCGGCGCTGTGGTGTAGTCGATGAGATTGCCGTAGTTCTCTTCGCCCAGGCCCGAATGGATCGCGATGAAGCCGGCCGCGTTGACGAGCAGGGAACTCACCGGCCTGAGCGTTCGCCACTGGAAGTTGGCAACCGGATCGCCGACCACGATGACGGAAACCACGGGGAGATCGTCGCCGGTGGCGCCGGGATCGCGGGCTCCGTTGCTCTCGGCGCCGAACAGTTCGAACACTGAACCGACGACGTTGTTGTCGGCCCACGCCTTCAGGCCCCACGGGCTCCGCGGATCGGAGATGAGCAGGATCGTCGAGTTGTCGACGTCGATCCCGTTCGGCTGACCGACCGCGATCTCCGCAGCATTGCCCAGGGCTTCGGCGCCTTGCGAGTAGCCGGTGTAGACGACGTACGGCTGCCCCTCGGTCTGCTGTGCGAACGCCCGCATGACTTTGAGGTTGTTGTCGACGGCGACATCCCGAGAGGCGTCGTAACTCGGGGCGAAGAGCGGCAGAACTGCGCCGGACCGGCCCGAGACAATGGGGCCTAGTGCTTCGGGGTACTCGATGACCAAGACCTGACGACCGGCACGGAGTCCCCTGATGCGCGGGAACAGGGTGCCGTCGTCGGTTCCGGGGGTCACTACCACGATTGTGTCCCCGTTGACATGAGGGAACGTCGTCGACAGCCAGTCCGGACCGAGCCCGTCGTCGGGTTCCGCGGGTCGGAACACGCCGTCGTCGTTCAGTCCCTCGATGGTGGCCAGGGTCTCGGCCGAAATCACCGGCGCGGCCGACGCGGTTGTGGGCAGTGCAGTCGGTACGACCATGCCGAGGCACAGCGCGCAACCCACCGTGGACGCGCGCAGCGTCCGTCGAAATCCGTTCATGTCTTCCCGCCCTTGCCCCCGCCGCCGACCTGATCACCGGCCATTGGCATGTTTGATTCGGTCTCCACGATCGTGAAACCACGTCAAATGTTCGCAGCCGCAAGGAAGAAGGACAAGTTACCGGCTAGTTTTCACCCGATCAGGGGAACGCTCGTGTTTGTCAGAACGGGGGTGGGTCCAACCGGTCGAGTTCTTCGCGGGCTCGCTTGTTGCGGGCGCGTTCTTGTCGCCGGCGGGCCAGTTTGGCGTCCAGTCGGCTGTGTGTGCGCTCTGGGTTGTCGGTGGTGATCACCCGTGGGGTGGGTGGGGCTTGGGCGGCTTGTTCGAACCGGATCCGCCGAAGGTTCGCCGAAGGTGTCTTCGAGGGTTTCGGCGTCGCCGGGCAGGGTGACCCCTTCGGGGGTTTCGTATTCGGTGACCAGGCGACCGTCGTCGTCGCGGTATTGCACATCGACCCAGTCCCCGTGGGTTTTGAACAGGTGACCGGGGCGGCATTTGGCGTTGAGGTTCTCACTCGACGTTGCCCCACCCCGGGCGGGGTCGGTGTGGTCGTACTCGGTGACGTGATCGAGATCGCACGCGAACGCTGAACGGGTGCAGCCGGGTTCGGTGCAATATCCGTCCCGCACCCGCACGAAATCAGCACACGACGCGGTGGGCCGATACCCGTTGCCGGGGTGCGTAGCCGGATACACCACCGCGACACTCGCGGTGGTCTCGACGGGTCGATCGGGTTCGGCTGCGTCCGTTTTATTTCCGCCGCGGGTGCCGGTCGTGGCGGCGTCTGCTCGGGTGTCCTCGGCTGGTGCCGGGCGCTGGGCGGTCCGCCGCTGGTCGGCGTCGTTGTTGCTGGGGGCGACGTAGGTGGGTTGGGTGCGGGCGGGGGTGACCGGGGACAGCGTGGCGTCGGGGCGGGCGGCGAGGTCACGGACATGCTCGTCGCTGATGATGCCGTGTTCGTCGAGGAACCCGACCCCGGGTGCCCCGGCCAAGGTCGCGGCATCGGTGACCACATGGATCACGACCTCGGCGCGGACCGCGTCGAGGACGCTCTGCGGGTCCGGGATGTCGGCGGTGCACGGCTGTTCATCGTCGCACTGGCAGTCGAAGCTGGTGCGGGTCAACAGCGCGAACATCGCATCGGATCGTCGTATCCCCTGGGTGCGGCCATCCCGCTGACAGACCGTGTCGGCGAGGATGGCGACGGCTTTGGCCGAGATCCGCACGTTTTCCGCCGACATCACGGCGGTGAGTTCGGCGGTGCCGTCGGGCAGTTCGTGGGTCCACACCCCACGTTGATCCATCGCGTCTTTGCGGCGTTGGCGTACCGCGTCGGGGTCGTGGCGGAACACGAGGCGGTCGACCATGTCCCGCAGGCGCGCCCGGTCCCACACACCTTTGCGGCGGCGCACGGTGTCGGCGATCTCGGCATCCAACGCGGGGGTGATGGGGTCATCGGTGGGGATCAGTTCGGTGCGGGAGATGACCAACCGGATCTGCCACTGCGACAGGACCCCGTCACGCAGCGTGTCCGCTACCTCGGGTAGCCGATCGCGCAGTGCGATGGCCTCGTCGATGAGGGTTTCGGCGTGCCGGCGGGACACCCCGGCTTGGCGGGCGATGCGGGCGGCGCAGTCGGCGTGGCCGTCCATCACGAACCCGGACGCGCTGGTGGTGATCAGGCGGTCGGTCATCGCCGCGATCGTCTGATAGCGGTGCCAGGCGAGGTAGGACTCGCCGCGTCGTGTGGCGTCGAGGCCGGCCATCAACATGACCATGTCGGTCTCGGCGGCGTGGGCAGGATCGACCCCGGCGGTGTACTCGCTCGGTAGATCGGTCCACGCCTTCACTACGCCCCCCGACGCCTGTCCACTCACCCGCTGCGACCAGGTGATCCGTTGAAAAACAATGTAAACCCGACCACCGACAATTCCGGATGAGTCTCCACAGGAGTGACATCGTTGTCGACGAAATGGTCTCTGGGCGTTGCGGTGTGGTGCCGTCCGGGTTGGCGCCGGTTGAGATCGTCGGGTCGCCAGGTGGTTTCGACACGGCGACTCGCCTAGCGGCTCGTTGCCGGCTCAACCAGCGGGGGTGGGCGACTCGCCTAGCGGCTCGTTGCCGGCTCAACCAGCGGGGGTGGGCGACTCGCCTAGCGGCTCGTTGCCGGCTCAACCAGCGGGGGAAGGGGTGGTCGCCAGGTGGTTTCGACACGGCGACTCGCCTAGCGGCTCGTTGCCGGCTCAACCAGCGGAGTGGGCGGTTCAACGAGCGGAGGGGGTATCGGCTCAACGAGCGGAGGGAAGGGGTGGTCGCCAGGTGGTTTCGACACGGCGACTCGCCTAGCGGCTCGTTGCCGGCTCAACCAGCGGGGGTGGGCGACTCGCCTAGCGGCTCGTTGCCGGCTCAACCAGCGGAGTGGGGCGCCGGCTCAGCCAGCGGAGGGGGAGCAGGCTCAACCAGCGGAGGGTGCCAGCTCGACCAGCGGCAACGGCGCAATCGTGCCGCTTCCGTTCGTCGGACCGGCCATACTCATTCGATGAGAACTCGCACGACCAGGGTGGTCGTCCGCAGCGTGTACGGTACCGCCGCCGTCGAGTGGTTCTTGATCCTCGCGATCGCGACGATCATCGTCACGCGCCTGTATCTGCACCTCACCGGGTATCCGCAGGTCGGAAGCGGAACACTGCACATCGCGCACGCGCTGTGGGGTGGCGCGCTGATGATGCTGGCGCTCATCACCGGATGGCTGTTCCTCGGGGCGACGGCGCGGATCATCGCGATCGTGCTGGGCGGTATAGGTTTCGGGTTGTTTCTCGACGAGGTCGGCAAGTTCGTCACCCGCTCCAACGACTACTTCTACGGGCCGTCGGCGGAGATCATGTACGTGCTCGTCGTGATGATCCTGTTGATCAGCCGCGTCGTCCGGGATGTCAAGCGGCCCACCGGCGCCGAGGCGCTCGCCAATGCGGCGGTCATCGCGGCCGACGGTGTCGCGCACGGGCTTCCGGAACGACGTCGACGCCAGGCCGAAGAGTTCCTCGTGGTGGCCGAGGGCAAGGGGCTCGACGCCGAGACGATCGGTCACATCCGAGCGCTCCTCGAATCCAGCGAGGGTACGCCGGACCGGTTGATGCGACTCCGCGACCGGGCGGTCGCCCTGATCCCGGACTTCTTCCGCAGTCCCCGATGGATTCCGGTCGTCGGTTGGGGGTTGGTCATCGCGGCCGCACTCACCGTCATCGTCGGCGTGCTGAGCTTCTACTTCCCCGGAGACCGCAGCGAAGAACTCGACATCTACATCGAACTCACCGGCAGCACGCCCGCCACCTGGATTCTGTTGATCAGCGGGATCGCGACACTCGCCCTGGCGCTTCCGGCGATGGTCGCGCGCCGGCGCGGTGTGGAGCCGGCCGGGCCGCTACGAGGGCTGCGTATCGCCGCCCTGGTGTTCATGCTGTCGAACGCTCTCGTCGACTTCGCGCTCGAGGGCTTCGGTGCCCTGTTCAACCTCGCCCTGGGCTTGTTCGCCCTCAGCATCGTGAGTTTCCACCTCGCGCAGGCGTCCGTCGCGTCGGACGGCAGTCGTGATCAACTGAGGGTGTGACTCATCTCGATCGGACTGTGGCTGCCGCGCGTGTCGAGGGCTTCGACCGGCGGACCGCGGACGTCCCCGGCGCACGGGCCGCCTCGGTCGTCCTCGCGGTAGCGGAGAAGGACGGCCGTCAGGGGATCTGGCTGTGCAAGCGTCCCACGACGATGCGACGCCACGCCGCCCAATTCGCACTTCCCGGTGGCCGGCTCGACCCCGGCGAGGACCACGTCACGGCCGGCCTGCGCGAACTCGACGAAGAACTCGGCATCCAGCTGCCGCCGAGCTCGGTGCTCGGGGCGCTCGACGACTATCCGACGCGCTCGGGTTTCGTGATCACCCCGATCGTCTGCTGGGCCGAGGAATACCAGGAGCCGACGCCCAATCCCGACGAGGTGGCGCTGCTGTTCTTCGTCACCTTCTCCGAACTGCTCGTCGAACCGCGGTTCCTCACGATCCCGCAGTCCGATCTCCCGGTCATCCAGCTGCCCATCGTCGGGTCCCTCGTCCACGCGCCGACCGCCGCGGTGATCTACCAGTTCGCCGAGGTGGTCCTGCGGAACCGGCAGACACGGGTCGACGGCTTCGAGCAGCCGGTCTTTGCCTGGAAATAGCCGCTCAGCCGGCGACGAGTCGCTGCTCGGCCCGACGCACGTAGGGCCGGGCTCCCGTGTCGCGGGCCACCCGGACGGCATCCTGCAGGTCGGCGGTTCCATCCAGCCCGACGACCTCGCGCGCGGTTCCGCGATACAGCGTCGCGGGTCCCAGACACACGAGTCCGGGCCATTGCACCACCAGGCCCGACGACCAGTCGGCGGTGAACGGCTCGATGCGGCGGCAGATCTCACCAGCGGCGTCGCGGTGACGGGAATCGCGAGACACCGCGTAGAGCGTCTCGATGAGCAGTGGAACGCGCGCCACCACGCGCGAACCGGCCCACTGGTCGGCGTCCGCGGTCAGCTCCGTCGCGAGTTCGAGGGCACGGTCGAGGTCGCCGCTCTCGGCGGCGCCCAGTGCGATCACCAGGGTGAAATCCTCGTCCACCTCTTCCGCGAGCGCATCGAACGGCGGCAACGCCGAGGCGAGCTCGCCGCGGTGCCACGCGGCGATCGACGCGCTGGTCGCCATCGACGACTCGGCGAGAAGTCGTGCACGGTCGGACAGCCCGCCGACCGTCGCAGCGAACCTCTCGGTCAGTGCCGTGCTGGTGTCGTAGTCGCCACGTAACAGCGCGATCATCACCTGCCACCACAACTGCATCGTCTCCACATCGGTACCGCCGATACGTCCGGCGAGCCGGGTGAACTCGGTGGACAGGCGTCGCGCCAGACGCAGATCAGCCGCCTCCAACGCGCAGACACGTTGCAGATGCAGAGCGGTGGCGCGTCTGTGGAGGTCGCCGGCCGACAGTTCATACAGCTCCCGCGCGATCTTGCGTCGATCCGCCAGACGGTCGGGAACCCACCGGACGAGGAACTCGGCGAGGTCGATCTCGAAATCCACGGCACCGCTGTCGTGGACGACACGTGCGGCACCGAGATGGTCGTCGGCGCCCGGCAAGCCGAGGACGGTCAACCGGGCTGCCTCCGACGCATGAAGGCGCGCAACCACTTCGGGGTCCAAGGCCTCGCCGTGCGTCAGTGCCTCGCGGGCGAGAGCGGCATGGTCGGTCTGGACGACGCCGTAACCGGACCAGTAGCCCGCGACCCCGTTCGGTGCCGACAGCAGTGCGGTCTCGGCGAGCGCGGGCCAATCCCGCGTCAGCCGACTCACCGTCGCCGCCGATTCGAAAGAGTCCGCAGCCGAATCGAACTCCCCGATGCGCAGCGCGGCGGTGCCGGCGATCCGGCGCAATTCGACGGTCGAGTCGGGGTCGAGTCCGGGCAGACCGAGCCCACGTCGTGCCAGGTCGAGCGCACGATGATCGGCCGTTGCCGAGAGTGCGCGGTGAGCCGTCCCGATGCATGTGCGAGCGGCGACGGCGGTCGAGTCCTCGTCGACGGCGCACTCGACGCGGTGCACGGCCAGTGACTCGAGATCGTCGGGACGCACCGCTTCGAACGCAGCGGCGAGCCGCGCGTGCGCCTCGATCCGTTGCTCGCGCGAGAGGTGGTCGGCGAGACCCTTCGTGACGCTCGCAAGCTCGCTCCTCAGGGGGCTGGTGGTGATGCTCGCAAGCTCGCTCCTCAGGGGGCTGACGAGCCCGCTGCGGACTGCCTCGTCGGCCACGCCCTCACCGAGGGTGCGGGCCACCTCGGTGAACACATCGTCGGGGAGATCGCCGCCTGCGATCGTCACGGCCGTGACGAGCGCACGAGCGGCAGGGGAGAGATCGTCGAACCGCGTCGAGTACATCGATCGGGCGGGATGGTCCCGGTCCGGCGGCGCCCCGGTCCAGGCGATGGCGCACAGTTGTTGCACCACAGCAGGATTGCCGAATGACTGCGCGACCAGCGCGTCAGCGTCGACCCGGCCCGTGTCACCGAGCTGCTCGAGACGCCGAACGATCAACGCGCGCACGTCGTCGGAGCCGAGTTCGGTCAGACGCACCTCGGCGACCGGCCCGTGCCGGTTCAGTGTCGACCGGAGGATCTCGACGGGCTCGGCGTCGGGGTCGCGGCAGGTGACCAGGACCGTCATCGGTGCCTGTCCGATACCTGCAAGCACGCGTCCCAGCACAAGAGCCGAGTCGGCGTCGAGCCACTGGGCGTCGTCGACAAGTAACACCGATCGCCCGTGCTCGGCGACGTCGGACCAGATGCGGGCGGTGAGGTCGGCGACGATTCGCGTCGTCGGTACGGAGACCGGGGACTCGCCGAAGAGTTCCTCGAGGCCGCCGAACGTCGGTCCGGGCGGGCCGGGTCGGCCGATGAAACGGCGGGCCGCGGCACTGTGCCGTGCGATGAGGTGCTCGACCAGCGCGGTCTTCCCGATGCCCGACGGGCCGATGAGGACCACACCCGCGGGACGGTCCGCGCCGGTTTGCCAGACCTGTTCGAGCACTGCGTGTTCGGCGACTCGGCCGATGAGTTCGCGTACCGGCTGCGGCGTGGCGGAGGTGGCGGAGAGCGGCGAGACCGCGGGAGACGGGTCGAGCAGGTCGTCTTCCAGCGCGACCGTGTCGGGATGCGGATCGAGACCCAGGTCGTCACGGAGGGCCTGCCGGAGTCGGCGCAGTACGCCGAGGGCGTCGACCGTGCGTCCGTCGTCGTGCAGCGCACGAGCGAGGGTCCGCGCGGCGCCCTCGCGGTAGGGGTCCCGTTGACACAGCGGCGTCAGCAACGCGACCGAGCGACGGTACTCGCCGACCGTGCGCAGCGCGTCGGCTGCGGTCTCGGTGAACTCGGCACGTATCTCCGCGAGCCGGACGAGTTCGGGTGCGATGTCGGCGATGTCGGCGATCTCCGGAAGCGGTTCGCCCCGCCATAGTTCGAGCGCTCGGCACAACACCTCTGCGCCGGCCCGGGGGTCGGACCGGACGAGCTGCAATCCCTCCTGGCCGAACTGGTCCAGCAGATCGAGGTCGGTGACTGCGCCGTCGCAGTGCAGTAGGTATCCCGCGGGGACGGTGTCGATGCGGACGACGCCGGTCGGGGCGAGCGAGCGTCGAAGCCGGGACACGTATCCGTGCAGTGTGCTCGCCGCCGACGCCGGTGGACGACCACGCCACAGGAGCTCGGTCACCCGCTCAGGCGAGCACGCGGTCCGTTCCGCGGCGAGGATGGCAAGCAACTCGGCGTGCTTGCGGGCTGTCATCGGGATCGGCGACCCGTCGGCAGCCGTGACCGACAGTGGACCCAGGACCCGGATCGCCAGATGTGGTTCAGAAGCCAACTCACGCGCCGTTCGTCGGGCCGCACCAGTCGCGCACAAGGCTAACACCAGCGCGGGTTGTCAGCGTTGGCGTCATGACAACCACTGCACACACCCAGAACCAGAACCACGACGCGTTGGATGGCGACACACCCGGCCCGTTTCGCAGCCCGAGCTGGCCGGTCCTACGCCGTCTCAGCGGCGGCGCCCTGACCCTCGGCGGAGTCGCCTGCATCGCCGGCGGGACGTTGCATCCCATCGTCGACGGCGAGGCCCACTCCGTGGAGGCGCTTCAAGCGGTGGGCTCACCGTGGGCGCAGATCCTGCTCGCCGTCGGCACGACGCTGCTGCTGCTCGGCCTGCCCGGGATGTACGCGTGGCTGGCACCCCGGATCGGGATCGCCGGGCTGATCGGCCTCGTCGCCTACGCGGTCGGCAATCTCGTCACCGCGACCGGGCACCTCATCGTCGAGCTGTTCGTCGCGTACCCGTTCGCGCATGACCCGGACAAGGCCGCGCTCATCGCCGCCGACGACTCGATGCTGGGCACCACCGCGTTCGAGCTGCTCAACACGGTCGGCGGGCTCGTGATGCTGGTCGGTATGGGGATGTTCGGCGCCAGCCTCATCCGCAACCGGGCTGTCCCGCTCTGGATCGGCATCCTCACCGTCGTCGGCATGGTCGGTTTCATGCTGCCGATTCCCGCAGTCGCCGGAATCTCGGGATTCATCTACGAGGCGCCGCGTGGAATCGCCATCGCCGCGATCGGAGCACTGATGGTTCGCCGGTGATGTAGATCACAACGCCGGTGGGGATGAAATCGGACCGCGGTCCGGTTAGTGTCTGGTGACGGGTCGCGAAGGCCCACCAGCCATCGATCGAGACCCGAACCGAAAATTTTTGGAAGGACCACGACATGACCTCCGCCACCACCGTCAAGGCACCCATCCCCGCCGGCACCTGGACCATCGACTCCGTGCACTCCGCGGTGAACTTCTCCGTGAAGCACCTCATGGTCAGCAAGGTCCGCGGCAGCTTCGACACCTTCTCCGGCACCATCACCGTCGACGAGGACG
This sequence comes from Gordonia sp. SMJS1, assembly GCF_029866425.1. Taxonomy (NCBI): domain Bacteria; kingdom Bacillati; phylum Actinomycetota; class Actinomycetes; order Mycobacteriales; family Gordoniaceae; genus Gordonia; species Gordonia sp. SMJS1. The sequence goes on from NZ_CP123381.1 coordinate 1,251,789, forward strand.
GCACCCCCGCCGTCCAGGCCGAGATCGACGTCACCTCGATCAACACCCGCAACGAGCAGCGCGACGGCCACATCAAGTCCGCTGACTTCTTCGACGCCGAGAAGTTCCCGACGGCCACCTTCGTGTCCACCGGCGTGCGCCAGAATGGCGACGACTACCTCCTCGACGGCGATTTCACCCTGAAGGGCGTCACCAAGCCCGTGACCCTCGAACTCGAGTACCTGGGTACCAACCCCGGTATGGGCCAGGGCACCGTCGCCGGCTTCGAGGCGAAGATCGTGCTCAGCCGCAAGGAGTTCGGCATCGACATCGAGATGCCGCTCGAGGGCGGTGGCGTCGTCGTCGGTGACAAGATCACCATCACGCTCGAGATCGAGGCCCTGCAGGCCTGATCCGCACGATCCCCGATGGACCGGCACCGTGAGGTGCCGGTCCATTTGTGGTTTCGACACGCCGCGTGGCCGCTTCGCGTCCGCGTGGCGGCTCAACCAGCGGGGGATGGCCGCGTGGCCGCTTCGCGTCCGCGTGGCGGCTCAACCAGCGGGATGGTCGGCTCTCCCTTGGGTAGGCTTCGGGGAACGCCGTCAGGCAGGAGAAGCCGATGGGACGACCACGCCGGACCCGTCGTGGTGTGCCGTGGACACGTCTGCGCCGACGCACCGCGGGTTTCTTGTGGGGTACCTCCACGGTCCCGAGCCCCCGGGGATGGGCCCGTATCGGTCCGCCCATGCGCAGCAAGATCGCCCTCCACGCCACCGTCACCGCGATGACGGCCGTGATCGCCAGCAATGCGGTGATCGGCGTCGAGACCTTCTTGCTCGTCCAACTCGCCTTCAACGGCGGACAACTCACCTTCGACGAGACGCTCGGCGCGCCGAACTTCCCGGTGGTCGTGGGTGCGATCATCGTCGGCATTCTCACGAACCTCTTGCTGGGGATGCTCGCGGTCCGGCCCCAGCTGCGCTGGTTCATCAGCTGTCAACCCGCCGACCATGCCCGTCGACGCGCCGTACAGCGGATACCGATCGTGCAGCTCGGAGTCACGGTCGTCTCCTGGAGCGCGGCGGCCCTGTTCTACGTGTTCATCGCCGAAGAACTCACGACCGCGACCGTCGCCGGCGTCGCGGTCGCCTTCGCGCTGGCCGGTATGTCGAGTGCCTGTCTCACCTATCTGTTCGCCGAACGCGCGGCCCGCCCCCTGGCCGTCGTCGTCCTCGAGGACTTCCCCACGAACCACGTCATGAACGGTGTGCGCGTGCGAATGCTGGCCGTGTGGGCGGTGAGCTCGGCGGTGCCGATGGTCGGTCTGCTGACGGTCAACGCGGGGCGCTGGACCGGTCTGCTGCCCGACGTCTACGGCGCGGTCGACTGGACGACCGTGATCCTCTGCCTGGTGGGCCTCGCATCCGGAGCCCGTGTGATCGCGCTTGTGGGACAGGCGATCACTGATCCGCTGACGGAGATGCGCCGGGCGGTGCACCGCGTGGACCACGGCGACTACAAGGCTCGCGTGCCCGTCTACGACTCCTCGGAACTCGGTGTGCTGCAACACGGTTTCAACAGGATGGTCGAGGGTCTCGCCGAACGGGACCGCATGCGTGAGATATTCGCGCGACACGTCGGCGACACCGTGGCCGAGCTCGCTATCTCCGACGGTGTCGGCATGCACGGCACCAACACTCGCGTCGGTGTCCTCTTCGTCGACATCGTCGGCTCGACCGGGCTGGCGCAGCAGCGTAGTCCCGACGACACCGCCGCCCTGCTCAATGCCTTCTTCAGCATCGTCGCCGACGTCGTCGATCAACATTCCGGGTTCGTCAACAAATTCGAGGGCGACGCCGCGCTCGCCGTCTTCGGTGCGCCCGTCGAGATCGACGACCCGGCCGGCGCCGCACTCGGCGCCGCCCGCGACCTCGCCGACCGTCTCGCCAGCAGCCTCGACATCCGTTGGGGGATCGGGGTTTCCTACGGCGAGGCGTTCGCCGGCAACATCGGCGCCGAACGACGCTATGAGTACACCGTCATCGGCGACCCGGTCAACGAGTGCGCACGGCTGTCCGACATGGCCAAGACCGGACGCATCCCGGCTCTGGCCAGCGGCGCGGCCGTCGAGGCCGCCGGCGAGGAAGCGCAGGAATGGAAGCTGCTCGGCACACGGATCATGCGCGGCCGTTCCGAGCCCACCGCCTTTCATGCACCGATCGAACTCGTCGAGCGGCTGGGGACGTCGACCAACCTCATCGCGGAATTGCTACGGCCCGCACGTCGCATCGTCGGCGCCAACCCGTTGCGGCTGACCACATTCTTCGGCGGGTGAAGCCCTCGCTGCGCGCGGCGGAAGAGATGAATCGTTGACGCCGTCCCTATGCGTCAATAGCGTGGGCCGCACGGTCCCGGCTATGTTGCCGGGCATGACGACGCATCTCAGGGGGTCGCGATGAGTGGTTGGACGACAGCGGACGTGACGGACCAGACGGGCCGGACGTTCGTGGTGACCGGTGCCAAGAGCGGTCTCGGGTATCAGACCGCGAAGGTGCTCGTCCGCGCCGGTGCAGAAGTGGTGCTGGCGTGCCGGAACACCGCCAAGGCCGATGCCGTGGCGTCGGAGCTGGGGCCGAAGGCGACCGTCGCCAAACTGGACCTCGCCGACCTCGAATCCGTGCGCGCCTTCGCCGCCGGGGTGACCGGCGCCGACGTGCTGATCAACAACGCGGGACTGATGGCGGTCCCGTTCCGACGCACCACCGACGGTTTCGAGATGCAGATCGGCACCAATCATCTCGGGCATTTCGCCCTCACGGCGCTGCTGCTGCCGAAGATCACCGAACGGGTGGTCACCGTGTCGTCGACGATGCACCAGATCGGCGACATCCAACTCGACGACCTGAACTGGGAACAGCGCCGCTACCGGCGCTGGCGGGCCTACGGCGACTCCAAGATGGCCAACCTGATGTTCGGCAAGGAGCTCGCCGCACGGCTGGCGGCGGCCGGGTCGTCGAAGAAGTCGTTGATCGCCCATCCGGGTTACGCCTCAACGGAATTGCAGGGCAGAAGCGAGAACTTCTCCGACTTCTTCGCGAAGCTGGGCAACAAGCTGCCGATCGCCCAGCCGGCGGCCGACGGGGCGCTGCCCCAGCTGTACGCGGCGACCCTGCCGGATGCGAGATCCGGGACGTTCTACGGGCCGACGCAGTTCTTCGGGATGCGCGGCGCCCCCGGACGCAGCGATTACAAGAAAGCTGCCGACGACGTCGAGTTCCGGACCGCGCTCTGGGAGGAATCGGAGCGGCTCACGGGGGAGAAGTTCGACGTCGGGGCCGTCGGCTGAGCGTAGCGTCGAATGGCTCCGATCCCACGAACGGACGAATCATGTTTGAGGTAGAGAACTTCGGACGCTGCATGGCTTAGATTCGCGGCATGACCCTCTCGAAACGTTCCTTGCGCATCATGCTGGCCGGAGCGGCATGCGTCGCCGGCGCGACTTTCTCCACCGTCGCGGCCCCGTCGGCATCGGCCGAACCCACCGGTTGCGTCGCCGGGGCGGCCGTCGTCGTCGCCGCGTCGTACTGCAGTGGCGGTACGGGGGAGCACCGGGTGCAGGCAGCATGTCTGGACTCGACCATGGTCGCGACACTCACCAACGCAAACGGCCCCTGGCGCGCACCGGGGCAGCTGTCGGTCGTGACCATCGGCGCTCAGACGTACGTCGGGAAGTGCATACTCCCGGTCATCGCGATCACCGGCGTGCGGTGATCCTGGCGCGCACCCTGGTTCTCGGCGCCCTGTGCGTCGGCAGTGCTGCGCTGTCGGCGGTGTCCGCGTCCTCGGCATCGGCCGAACCCACCGGTTGCGTGGCGGGGTCGGCGATCGTCGTCTCGGCGTCGTACTGCAGTGGTGGCACCGGTGAGCACCGGGTGGAGGCGGGCTGCATCGTTCCGGCGCTCTACGCCACGACCTTCGAAGCGTATGGGCCCTGGAGAAGCCCGGGGCAACTGTCGGTCGTGACCACCGGAGCGCCGACGAGAGCGGGGGAGTGCATTCTCCCCATCCAGGTCTTCGTCGGGGTGCGCTGAACCGGTTGAAAAAGGCCCGACTACTGGACGCTGAACGCGATGCTGTTCGACGCGCCCGAGATGGTGTCGGTGACGCGGATCGTGAAATCGCCTGCGCCCTTGAAGAAGTAGGACTTCACCGCGGTGCAGTCCTGGGTCTTGAACAGCGAGGCCTGCTTGGGGACCTTCGGTCCGGACAGGCGGACCTCCATGCGGCACTCGTTGCCGTCGACGATCGGCCCGGCGTCGATGATCGAGTTCCAGCGCACGCCCAGACGCGAGTTCTTCGGATAGGTGTTGGGCACGACGGCCGCGGTGTTGTTCGGTGTGTACACCCAGACGTTGATCGACTTGATGCCGTTCGGTGCGCCGGGGCGGCCGAGCTTGCCGTAGTGCGTGACCTTGTCGCCGCCGGACGAGCCGAGCGCGGAGCTGCCGGAGTCGAGGCTGCCGCTCGCGCTTCCGAAGAGTGTGTCGAGCGGGTTGGCGGTCGCCGGTGCGACGGGCAGTGCCAGTGCGGCGGTGGCGAGCAGGGCGGCGGCGATACGGGTGCGCTTCATCGACTTCTCTCGGTCCTCGCGGTTTATAACGAAATGATTAAAGCATGAGGATCGGCGTGTGCGTAGACAACTGCCCCCGCTGTTTGAGCCGGGACCGAGCGAAGCGAGGCGCCGAGTCGAAGCCACCTGGTGACCTCGACGGGCGCGGCGTTCTCGCTGCGCTCGGTCGACGCTGCTCGGCCAGCGGAGGGCGGCCCAGGTCACCACACCCCGGGCGGCCGCAGTTGAATGCTGATACGGGCGCCGACGCCGCGCACCTTGGGAACCGCGTGCTCCCAGGTGCGCTGACAACTGCCGCCCATGACGAGTAGGTCGCCCGACGACAGCGTGAATTTCAGTGACCGCCCGCCACCGCGGGGTCTGAGCATCAGTGGCCGAGGTGAACCGAGCGAGATGATGGCGACCATCGTGTCGTGTGTGGATGCCCGGCCGATGCGATCGCCGTGCCACGCAACCGAGTCATTGCCGTCGCGATAGAGGCTGATCCCGGCAGTCGCGAATCCCTCCGGCAGTTCGTCGCGGTAGTGCTCGGTCAGTGCGGCGCGTGCGCCGGTGATGATCGGGTCGGGGAATCGGTCATCGGCCTGGTAGATCGAGACGAGCCGCGGAACCTCGACCACCCGCTCGTACATACGACGACGCTCGGCCCGCCAGGGGACGCACTCGCGGAGGCGGTCGAAGAGGTCGTCGGCTCCACTGATCCAACCGGGACACAGGTCGACCCACGCCCCCTCGGTCAGTGTGCGACGCGAGATCGATGTCGATAGGTCGCCGAGCGTCGGCTGCGCTGACTGCTCAGAGAACAACGAGCCCTGGGTGCCGAGAGACATGACTTCAGGCTACACCCAGATCGCACGTGTGTTCGAGTGCTTTACCTAGGATTCGTGCGCGACAGTTCCGGAAGCAGGTCGAACCGTCCTGCGACGAGGGCGGACCGTTTCGCGCGAGACCAGCCGTGGACACGGCGCTCGGCCGCGTAAGCCTCGCCGATGTTGGGGAACTCCTGCTGGAATACGAGCCGGACGGGCCGACGAGGACGTGTGTAGCGCGAGCCGTTTCCGGTCTGGTGCTGGTCGACTCGATGCTCGACGTTCCGAGTACTCCCGACGTACAGCGTGCCGTCGGAACATTCGAGGATGTAGAGGAAGCCACTCATGGTGTGACTGTCGAGGATTGCTGCGACGAATCGGTCGTGGTCTCCACAGCCAGCGGATCGTGGCGAGTCTGTCCTCAGGGTCGTTGGCAGGTTTCGCAGATCGGTCGCCAAGTGGCTTCGACTCGGCGCCTCGCTTCGCTCGGTGCCGGCTCAACCAGCGGGGGTTGGCCGCCGCTGGCCGAGCAGCGTCGACCGGGCGCGGCGCGGACGCCGCGTGCGTTGAGGTCCCTTCGCATTATCGGTCGCCAGGTGGCTTCGACTCGGCGCCTCGCTTCGCTCGGGGCCGGCTCAACCAGCGGGGGTTGGTCGAGCGTCGCGGGGAGGTCGCGTGCGTTGAGGTCACCTCGCATGATCGGTCGCCAGGTGGCTTCGACTCGGCGCCTCGCTTCGCTCGGTGCCGGCTCAACCAGCAGTGGATGGTGCCGGCTCAACCAGCGGGGGGTCGGGTCAGCCGGCGCGAGTGGCGTCGGAGACCGGCGTGATCGGGAGGCGCAGCGCGCCGGGCGCGTGGGCGGGGACCGTCGGGTGGTGGGGCTCCACCGGCTGGACGGGCCGGTACGCCGCACCGAGCTCGGGCCGCGGGTCGGCCTCGCCGGCATTGGGCCACATCGCCAGGGCGCGTTCGGCCTGCGCGGTGATGGTCAGCGACGGGTTGACGCCGAGGTTGGCCGAGACGGTCGCGCCGTCGACAATGTGCAGCCCCGGGTGGTTGAACACCCGGTGGTACGGGTCCACCACGCCGTCGGCCGCCGAGCGTCCGATCGAGCAGCCGCCCAGGAAGTGGGCCGTCATCGGGATGTTCAGCAGGTCGACGATGGAACCGCCGGCGTCGCCGTCGATCTCGCGTGCGACGGCGCGCACCGCCTCGTGTCCCTCCGGGATCCACGTCGGCGGGGGATCGCCCTCGCCCTGCCGGCTGCGCAGCATCGGGCCGAAACGACCTCGGCGCGAGAACAACTCGAGCGAGTTGTCGGCGGTCTGCATGACGAGTGCGATGATGGTGCGCTCCGACCAGCGTCGTACCTAGAGTCCGCGAAGCGTGATCACCGGGTGACGGACCATCTCGATCAGCGCCTGCAGCAGTCGCGGCAGCGGACCGCCACCGTCGACGAGAATGGCCTGCAACATGCCGATGAGGTTGCTGCCCTTGCCATATCGCACGGGTTCGATGTGCGTGTGGTCATTGGGGTGGAACGACGACGTGATCGCGACACCCTCGGTGTAGTCGATGTCGAGGTCGCGTGCGGTGGCGGCCAGGACCGCCTCGGAGTTGGTGCGGACCACCTTGCCCAGGCGCGACGACAGCCCGGGCAGGTGGCCGCCCTGCTGCATGTCCAGCAGCAGCTTGTTGGTGCCGTACGTCCCGGCGGCGAACACCACGTGATCGGCGGTGAAGGTGCGGCGCCCGCGGCGCGACCAGCGTCGGCCCGACCGGTGCGACTCCACGACGTACCCGCCGCCCGAACGCGGCCGGACGGTGTCCACGGTCGTCATCGGAATGATCTCGGCACCGGCCTGTTCGGCCAGGTAGAGGTAGTTCTTGACGAGCGTGTTCTTCGCTCCCACCGGACATCCCGTCATGCAGGCGCCGCAGTCGGTGCACCCGGTGCGTGCCGGGCCGGCGCCGCCGAAGAACGGGTCGTCGACCGTCTTGCCCGCCTCGCCGAAGAACACGCCGACCGGGGTGTGGACGAAGGTGTCGCCGACTCCCATCTCCTCGGCGACCTTGCGGATCACGCGGTCGGCGGGCGTCACCTTCGGATACGTGGTCACGCCGAGCACGCGTGAGGCCTGGTCGTAGTACGGGTCGAGCTCGGATGCCCAGTCGGTGATCGATCCCCAATGCGGGTCGTCGAAGAACGTCGGCAGCGGACGGTACAGGGTGTTCGCGTAGTTCAGCGATCCACCGCCGACGCCCGCACCGGCCATCACGAGCACGTCGCGCAGCAGGTGCATGCGCTGCACCCCGAACAGTCCGAGCGCGGGTGCCCAGACGTAGTCCTTGAGGCGCCAGCTCGTCTTGGGCAGCTCGCCGTCGGAGAAACGCCGACCGGACTCGATGACCGCGACGCGGTAGCCCTTCTCGGTGAGTCGCAGGGCCGCAACCGATCCGCCGAAACCGGAGCCGATGACGATGGCGTCGTAATGGTCAGGGGTGGAACTCACGGTGCGACGGTCCTCTCGGTGTCGGATTCGGTGGCGTCGGATGCGGCGTCTGATCCGGTGGTGACTGCCTGGTCGACGGGTGCGGCGGGGATCGCGGCGTCGAAGCGGTGGTCGGTGGGTTCGAAGGACGACATCATCCGGCGGAAGTCGCTCGTGAACTTCGGCCACATCACCGAGTTGCGACCGGTGGAGTCGAGGTACCAGCTCGAGCAGCCACCCGAATTCCAGACGGTGCGTTCGAGTTCGGGATCGAGTTCGGAGTTGTAGCGGTCCTGTGCATCCTCGGTGACCTCGAAGGTCGACCGGCCGCTACGCGAGAGTTCGGCGAGTGCCTTGCTCATGTAGTACGCCTGCGGCTCCAGCATCAGCACGATCGAGCTGTGACCGAGATTCGTGTTGGGGCCGTACAGGAAGAACAGATTGGGGAAGCCGTGGACCTCGACCCCGCGGTAGGCGCGCGGCGAACCCTTCCACGCGTGGGCCAGCGTGCGGCCGTCGCGCCCGGTGATCGCCGACGCGATGGGCGGCTCGGTGGGGGTGAACCCGGTCGCGAAGACGACCGTGTCGACCTCGTGCTCGCGACCCTGGTCGTCGACGGCACCGCGTGCGGTGAGGCGGGTGATTGCTCCAGTGACGGTCGCGTTGTCGCGCTGGAGGGCGGGGAACCACTTGTTGGTCAACAACATCCGCTTGCAGCCGATGGTGTAGTCGGGGGTGAGCCGACGGCGTAGCGCACGGTCGCGGACCTGGACACGCAGCTGGGCCAGCGCGATGGTCTTCGCGATCGGCAGCAGCTTGGGATTGCGGGCCATCATGAGGACGTAGGCCTCGCGATAGGTCCACACCATCCGCCGGACCAGTCGATGGATACCGGGAACCCGACGATAGAGCGCGCGTTCGAGGGTGCCGATGTTGCGGTCCAGACGCGGGACGACCCAGGCGGGGGTGCGCTGGAAGACCGTGAGATGCCCGACCTCGTCCACGATCTCGGGCACGATCTGGATCGCCGACGCGCCGGTGCCGACGATCGCGACGCGTCGACCGTGCAGGTCGTGGGAATGGTCCCAGTCGGCGGAGTGGAACATCGTGCCGGTGAACTCGTCGGCGCCGGGGACGGTCGGCAGGCCGGGTTCGGACAGCGCACCGGGCGCCGCGACCAGGTAGCGGCACCGGATCTCACCGTCGGTCGTGTCGACGACCCACTCCTGCGTGCCACCGTCCCAGCGCGCCGACGTCAGCGCGCAGTTGTATCGGATCTGATCGGCGAAATCGACTGCGACCGAGCGTAGATACCGATGGATCTCGTCGCGACGCCCGTAGGTGTGCGACCACTCCGGGTTCGGCGCGAACGACAACGAGTACAAGGACGTCGGGACGTCGCAGGCCGCGCCCGGGTAGTCGTTCTCGCGCCAGACACCACCCGCGCCGTCGCCGCGCTCGATCGCCAGGGTCTGCAGCTGCGGATGGTCCTTTCGCAGACGATGCAGGGCGGCGAGGCCGCCGAATCCGACACCGACGACGAGGACGTCGACGCGCCGGGGCAGCGTGTCCTGCTGCGCGAGGGTCGGACTGGGTTCAGTCATGAGACAGGAGTTCCTTCCATACGGGCAGGAGTCGGTCGAGCAGCGCGCGGTCGGCGTCGGGCGAGCGCAGGATGCGCGACACCGCGAGTCCGCGTGCGAGTTCGATGGAGAGTTCGAGTTCCGCGGCGGTGTACCGGTCGCCGAACAACTCGGCACAACCGACGGCGAGGGCGTCGGAGACCTGTTGTTCGAGCGGGATGATCGCGGTTCGTAGCCCGACGTCGCAGCGGGCGGCGACCCACAACTCGAGAGCGGCGTCGAACAGCGGACCGCTGAACGCCTCGACGAGGATCTCGAGTCCCTCGTCGCCCGTGCGGGGCCGCGACAGGATCTCTGCCAGCCGGCGTTCGACGAGGTGCCCGACCGCGGCGACCACCAGCGATTCCCGGGTGGGGAAGTGATGCAGCAGGGCGCCGCGCGAGATCCCCGCGCGGCGGTTCACCTCCTGCGTGGTGGTGGCTGCGTAGCCGACGTCGACGAGGGCGTCGACGGCCGCGTCGAGGATGAGCGCACGGGTGGTCGCGGTGCGTTCGGCCTGCGTACGACGACGCGGGGCGCGGGTGGGCTCGGTCACATCAGTGACGGTAGCACAAACAGTCCGGACTGCTTGTAAGTTTCCAAGAGATCGCGGCGCGTAAGTTGGACCGCATGCGATTCGGACTCTTCATTCCCCAGGGCTGGCGTCTCGATCTCGTGGGTGTGGAACCCGCGGACCAGTGGGGGGTGATGTCGTCGGTCGCCGACCGCGCCGAGTCGGGCGGCTGGGACTCGATCTGGGTGTACGACCACTTCCACACCGTCCCGCTGCCCACCGACGAGGCCACGCATGAGGCGTGGACTCTCGTGGCCGCCCTGGCCGCCACCACGAGTCGGGTCGAGATCGGCCAGATGTGCACCGCGATGGGTTATCGCAACCCGATGTACCTCGCGAAGGTCGCCGCCACCGCGGACCTGATCTCCGGCGGTCGCGTCCAGATGGGCATCGGTGGCGGCTGGTACGAACACGAGTGGCGTGCATACGGTTACGGATTCCCGTCGGCGGGTGAGCGGCTGGCGCGGCTCGACGAGGGAGTGCAGATCATGAAGCAGGCCTGGGAGACCGGACGGGCGACGCTCGACGGCAAGCACTACACCGTCGACGACGCCATCTGCGCCCCGCAGCCCACGGCCGGGCGGCTGCCACTATGGATCGCCGGCGGCGGGGAGAAGAAGACGCTGCGTATCGCGGCCAAGTACGCCGACTACACCAACTTCGACGGCACGCCGGACGGGTTCGCGCACAAATCGTCGGTCCTGCAACAACATTGCGCCGACCTCGGACGCGACTTCGCGTCGATCACCCGCTCGGCCAATTACAACGTGATGCTCGGCGAGACCGAGGCCGACGTGGAGCGCAAGCTCACCGACCTCGAAGCCCGGCTGAGCAAGATCGTCGGCCGACGCTGCCTCCGGCAGTTTGGGCGCGTTCCGGGGGATGCCCGCGGTTGGGACGCCTGAACAGGTCGCCGAGAACCTTCGCGGGCTCGCCGACGCCGGGATGTCCTACGGGATCTGCTACTTCCCGAACATCGCCGTCGACCGCGAGGACCTCGAGATGTTCGAGCAGCGGGTGATCCCGGCGTTGCGCTGAGCTTCAGGCTGTCGGGTCACCAAGTGGCTTCGACTCGGCGCCTCGCTGCGCTCGGGGCCGGCTCAACCAGCGGGGGTGGTCACCAAGTGGCTTCGACTCGGCGCCTCGACCTCGACGCGCTCCTTCGTCGCTTGCTCGGCCCGGCGGCTCCGCTCGGTGCCGGCTCAACCGGCGGGGTGGAGTCACAACCGGCGCAACCGCTCGGCGGCTTCGGCGATCACCTCGTCGCGTTTGGCGAAGGCGAACCGGAGCATGTGGTGCCAGGGTTCGCGGTCGTCGGTGAACACACAGACCGGCACCGCGGCCACGCCGATGCGTTCGGGCAGCGTTCGGCAGAACTCGATGCCGTCGTCGATGCCGAGAGGACGAGGGTCGGCGCAGACGAAATAGGTTGCCTCGCTACGGTGTACGGCGAAACCGGCGTCGGACAGTGCGGTCGAGATCAGGTCGCGTTTGGCCTGCAGCCCTCGCGCCGACTCGTGGACCCAGTCCAACTCGTGCTCCAGCGCGTGCGCCACCGCGGGCTGGAACGGCCCGGAGCCGACATAGGACATGTACTGCTTCGCCGTCCGTGCCGCGGCGACGAGTTCGGGCGGACCGCTCACCCAGCCGACCTTCCAGCCGGTGCAGTTGAAGGTCTTGCCGGAGCTGGAGATCCGCAGGGTGCGTTCCCGCATACCCGGCAGCGCCGCGAGCGGGGTGTGCGTCCGTCCGTCGAAGACCAGGTATTCGTAGACCTCGTCGGTGACGGCGATGACGTCGTGCGCGACGCACAGCCGTGCGATCTCGGCCAGGTCGTCGGTCGACAGCACGGTCCCCGTCGGATTGTGCGGGCTGTTCACCACCACCATCGATGTCTTCGGCCCGAAGGCCGCGGCAAGACGCTCGCGGTCAAGTCGGAAGCCGTCGCCGTCGGGGACCAGCGGCACGACGCGCCGCACACCCCCGGCCATCGCCACGGCGGCGGCGTAGGCGTCGTAGTAGGGCTCGATCATGATGACCTCGTCACCCGGCTCCACCAGACCGACGACGGCGCCGGCGATCGCCTCGGTCGCGCCGACCGTGATCAGCACCTCGCGGTCGGGGTCATAGTCCAGGCGATACCGATCACGCTGCTGCCGCGCCACCGCGTGCCGCAACTCCGGCACACCGATACCCGGCGGGTACTGATTGCGGCCGTCGCTGATCGCCTCGCGCGCGGCGTCGAGCATCGATGCCGGCCCGTCGGTGTCGGGGAAGCCCTGCCCGAGGTTCACGGCGTCGTGCTCGACGGCCAGCGCCGACATCTCGGCGAAGATCGTCGTGGTGAACGGACGCAGGCGGTCGACTGTCCGGTTCGCGGATGACATGTTCCAACAGTGGCACAGGTCCTCTCTTCAACGGTCGCGGTGGGCGCTGCGGGGGTGACAGACTGACCCCAGTCGCCGACACGGATGAGGAGGAGCGATGCCGCGCAATCCCGGCGAGCACTTCGCCGGCTACACCATCATCCGACTCGTCGGCCGGGGTGGCATGGGCGAGATCTACCTCGCGCGGCATCCCCACCTGCCGCGGAACGAGGCACTGAAGGTACTGCCCGCCGACCTCAGTCGCGACCCGATGTACCGGCAGCGTTTCGTCAAAGAGGCCGAGCACGCGTCGAGCGTCGTCCACCCGTCGATCGTGACGATCTTCAACTCCGGCGAGTACGACGGCCACCTGTGGATCGCGATGGAGTACATCGACGGCATCGATGCGCTGAAGCTCTTGCGCCAGACCCCGCGGGGACTCGACACCGCGACGGTGATCGCGATCGTGCGCGCGGTGGGCGCCGCGCTCGACCGGGCCCACGCGACGGGGTTGCTCCATCGCGACGTCAAGCCGGCCAACATCCTGCTGCAGGGCGCGGGTGGTCCGGAACCGCGGGTGTTGCTCGCGGACTTCGGGATCGCCAAGTCGGAGCAGGACGTCAGTCATCTCACCTCGACCAACGTCTTCCTCGGCACCGTCGCGTATGCCTCACCCGAACAGCTGCTCGGCGATCCGGTCGACGGCCGCGCCGACCAGTACGCGCTCGCGGCCACCGTCTTTGAACTGCTCACCGGGCGGCCGCCGTTCCAGGGTGCCGGCACCGCGTCGATCATCGCCGGCCACCTGCAGGCGATGCCGCCGCGACCGTCGACCCTGCGCCCGGGTATCTCGGGCGACGTCGACGCGGTGTTCGGTCGCGCCCTCGCGAAAGAGCCGGACCGCCGGTACGGGTCGTGCCGCGACTTCGCCGTCGACCTCGAACGCGCGCTCACCGTTCCACAGCTGTCCAAGGAGCCGACGGTGCGCGCGCCGTCGCCCGTGCCACCGGTTCCGGTGGCCCCGCCCGTTCCGGTGAACCCCCTGTCCTATCCACAAGGGCCGCAGCAGTATTCGCCGTACCAGTCGCAGCCGGGGACCTACCCCGGCGGGTTCCCCTCGCAGGGTGGCTACGCACCACCACCACCGCCGAAGAAGCGGTCCGGGCTGCTGATCGCACTGGGGTCACTCGCGGCCGTCCTCGTGCTCGCGATCGCGGCCGGGGTCGTCTACGTGGCGACGCAGGTGTCGAGTGCACCGACCGCGAGTGACACCTCGACGTCGCGCTCCACCACGGCCGCCGGGCCGGAGACCTCGACGTCCGCCGCCGGCACGTCTGCTCCCCGCACCACCGACTCCTCCACGTCGCCGGTCAACGGACCGGGGGACGTGCAGGTCGGCGAGTGCATCGGCATCGCGACCGACTCCGGATCGGCGACGAGCGTGAACGCGTCGAAGGTCGACTGCGACTCGGCCGGTCTCAACTTCTACACCGCCTCGAAGATCGCCGCGTCGACATCGTGTGCGAGCCCGCAGAACTCGACACTCACCTTCCCGGGCAGCTCCGACAAGGTCTGTCTCACGCCGAATTTCTACGAGGATCTGTGTTATCTGGTGCCGCTGTCGGGCGGTTCCCTCGCCGACTACCGGGAAGCCCCCTGCACGAGCGCCGCAACGGCGCAGACCGTCCTCGCCCGTGTCACGACGCGGTCGGATGCGTCGGTGACTTGTTCGGGCGAGGAGACGACATGGGTTTTCTACGAGCCGGAGTCGATCGGGTACTGCCTCGTCGAGACGTGAATCGACCCTTCGTGACGCGCCCTCCGCAAGCTCCGGGCGCTCCTCAGGGAGCAGTGGACGCGCCCTCCGCAAGCTCCGGGCGCTCCTCAGGGAGCACGGGGCAAGTAGCACTTCAGGTGCTACCCTGCAGGAATGAGGACGATCGGTATCCGCGAGCTCAGGCAGCACGCCTCGCGGTATCTCGCGCAGGTCGAGGCCGGGGAAGAGTTGGCCATCACCAACCGAGGCCGCACGGTTGCGCGGTTGGTCCCGGTGTCTGCGGGGGAGAGAAGTAGAGACGCGCTCATCGAGGCCGGGATACTCCTGCCGGCCCGACGTGCGGGCGGCATAACCGGGCTGCACCCCGAGACGTTGCCGGCGCGCGCGCTCACCGAAGTCCTCGACCAGGTTCGCGAGGATCGTTGATCTATCTCGACACCGCAGCGATGGTGAAACTCGTGGTGCGCGAGGCCGAGACCGCTCAGCTGATCGAGTGGCTCGCGCTGCATCCAGGGGTCCCGACCGTGACGAGTGCGCTGGGACGAGTCGAATTGATGCGCACCGCGTTGCGTGATGGCAGCCCGGGCCTTCATGAGCGAGCGCGTGTTCTCCTCGATGCTCTGGACGTGATCCCGCTGAGCGTTACCGTCATCGACATCGCCGAATCGATCGGCCCGTCTTCGCTGCGCTCGCTCGACGCCTTGCATCTCGCCTCTGCGAGCGTCATACGCGCCGAGATGAGTGCCTTCGTCGCTTATGATCACCGGCTTCTGGCGGGCGCATCGACGCTTGGCTACCCGACCGTTGCTCCCGGCGCCGAATCGTGAATCACCCGGCTGAACCCTCACCGATCGTCGGGCCGAGGAGGTCGTCGGCGTCGGTGATGCGGTAGGCGTACCCCTGTTCGGCGAGGAACCGCTGGCGGTGCGCCGCGTAGTCGGCGTCGAGGGTGTCGCGCGACACCACCGAGTAGAAATGCGCCTGTCCGCCATCGCGTTTCGGTCGCAGCAGCCGGCCGAGGCGCTGGGCCTCCTCCTGACGTGAGCCGAACGTCCCCGACACCTGCACCGCGACCGACGCCTCGGGGAGGTCGATGGAGAAGTTCGCCACCTTCGACACGACGAGGGTCTGCAACTCGCCGGAGCGGAACCGGTCGAACAGGACCTCGCGTTCCTTGTTCTTCGTCGATCCCTGGATCACCGGGGCGTCGAGTTCGCGGCCCAGTTCCTCGAGCTGGTCGATGTAGGCGCCGATGATCAGGGTCTGCTGACCCCGGTGCTTGTCGAGGATCGCCTTGACCACGTTGACCTTGGTGTGGGCCGTCGAGCAGAGCTTGTACTTCTCCTCGGGCTCGGCGACGGCGTACTGCAGGCGTTCCTCGTCGGTCAGGGTCACCCGGACCTCGACGCAGTCGGCCGGCGCGATCCACCCCTGCGCCTCGATGTCCTTCCACGGGGCGTCGTATCGCTTGGGTCCGATCAGGCTGAAGACGTCGCCCTCGCGGCCGTCCTCGCGGACCAGGGTTGCGGTGAGGCCGAGACGACGACGCGATTGCAGGTCGGCGGTCATCCGGAAGACGGGGGCGGGGAGGAGATGGACCTCGTCGTAGATGATCAGACCCCAGTCGCGGGAGTCGAACAGGTCGAGATTCTTGTACTCGCCCTTCGACTTCCGTGTCATCACCTGATACGTGGCGATCGTGACGGGACGGATCTCCTTGCGCTCGCCCGAGTACTCGCCGATCTCTTCTTCGGTGAGCGTCGTGCGCGCGATGAGTTCACGTTTCCACTGGCGGCCGGCGACCGTGTTGGTCACCAGGATCAGCGTCGTCGCGCCGGCCTTGGCCATCGCCGCCGCGCCGACCATCGTCTTGCCGGCACCGCAGGGGAGCACCACCACACCCGAGCCGCCGGCCCAGAACGAGTCGGCTGCCATCTCCTGGTAGTCACGCAGCTGCCAGTCGTCCTGGGCGAGGTCGATGGCGTGTGCCTCGCCGTCGACGTACCCGGCGAGGTCCTCGGCCGGCCAGCCGACCTTCAGCAGCACCTGCTTGAGACGACCGCGCTCGGACGGATGCACGATGACCGTGTCGTCGTCGATGCGCGCACCCAGCATCGGGGCGACCTTCTTGTTGCGCATCACCTCGATGAGGACGGCCTGGTCGAGGCTGACGAGTGTCAGTCCGTGCGCCGGATGCTTGACCAGTTGCAGGCGACCGAACCGGCCCATGGTGTCGACGACGTCCATCAGCAGCGGCTGGGGCACCGCGTAGCGCGAGTACGTCACGAGTGCGTCGACGACCTGTTCGGCGTCGTGACCTGCGGCGCGGGCGTTCCACAGCGCGAGCGGGGTGACCCGGTAGGTGTGGACGTGCTCGGGGGCGCGTTCGAGTTCGGCGAAGGGTGCGATCGCCGCGCGCGCCGCCGCGGCGTCGGGGTGATCCACCTCGAGCAGCAGCGTCTTGTCGGATTGCACGATCAGGGGTCCATCGGTCACCCGCTCCATTGTCCAGATCGCACCGACGATTGTCAGCGTCGGGCCTGCGCTGTGACGCGAGAGACCCCGGCGAACTCAGAAGACGGGGATGCCGAGCTTGCGACGGACCCGCAGGTCGATGATGTTGAGCCGGAAGATCCCGCGCAGAACTGGTGCCACCAGAGGGTCGACGCGGCGGAAGCCGGCAAGCGCCCGCTGATAGCGGCGTTCGTCGCGTTCGGTCCACCGCCACCGCATCATCGTGCGGAACTCCGGTGGCAACCCGGCCTTGATCGCGTAGGCGAGCGACGGCCCGATCGTGGCGTGCAGCAGCGTGCCGAGTTTTCCGACCCGGTACTCCAGGAAGGACAGGTCGGCGAGGCTGCGGAGCTCGTCGCGCACCGGGTCGTCGATGCGCAGCGAGGACAGTTCGGCGTTCCAGTAGACGAGCAGATCGTCGTAGGTCGCCGGCCACTTGTCCCGGGGAACGTTGAGTGCGGTGCCCAGCGGGTGCGCCTCGTCGAGCACCATCTGCTTCTCCTCGGCGCTCAGCGGACCATAGAGCAGTTCGTACTGGTCGATGAAGTACTTGAGCAGACACACCGCGACCCACAGCTGCAGGCGCGAGTCGTTCCCGCTGTAGCGAACGGGACTCGACTGGGTGGAGTACACCTGGTCGTGGATGCGGCCGACGGCCTCGTGGACGTAGGCCTTGTCGTCGTCGGAGCCCATCAGTGCGACGGCGAGGAACGTGCCGGTGGTGCGCCCCCGTTTGATGGGCCGCTTGATCGCATTGCCCGACGGCACGCGGCTCTCGTGGACGCCGTACCCGACCTTCGGATTGGCGAGCTGCATGATCACGTTGGTGCCGGCGAGCGAAGGCCCGATGGCGGTGACCAGATCGACCGGCCGCTTCACCCGGCGACGCTTCGGCGCGGGTTTCATCCGCGCGACGAGGTCGTGCTGGTAGGTGTCGGCGACGAGGCCGAGATGTTCGCGAGCGGGGAGTTTCGGTGCCGCGGTCATACCCGAGGCTACCAAGGATGAGACGTCTTTCACAGGATGTCTCTACCCGCTGGACTCAGGCGTCGAGCAGCTCGACGCTGGTGAGGCGGTGCAGCGAGAACCGTTGCTCGTCATCACTGCCCTCCTCGACGGCCACGAGCTGGCCGGCGCCGAGGATCTTCGGGGTCACCACATGCCGGCTCGCCGATCCCTGTGCGTCGACGTATCCCACGCGCAGCCTGCGGTTGGCGCGCAGTGCGAGCTGGATGAGCGCAGTGGCGGATTCGCCTCCGCCGCTCGCCCGCACCGGGGTCGTCGTGACGGCGCCGCGCACCGGGGTCGCCGCCGCCGCCCGGTCGGTCGAGCGGATGCGGGTCACCACCGACCGCAGCTGTGCCTCCGACGGCGCGTTCCGGCGTGGCTGGGCCTGCCGACGTGCCCGCGACACCGAAACCCGGCTGCCGCGTTCGCGGAGGTCGACCAGGGCTCCGGACGAATCTTCGCCCGCCGGAGCGAATCCCGCCGCCCGCAGCTGATCGATCACGTCGCGGACCTCCGACGGCGACACCGCGACCGTGGGTGCCAGCGCCCGCAGCGCGAGCGGTTCGGCCGCCGCACTGCGCAGCACAGCCGCCAGCACGGTCGGGTCCTCGCAGCGGATGAACGCCGACGCGACGCCCACGCGCAACTGGCCGTGGCGTCGTGCGACGTCGTCGATGAGATACGTGAGTGACTGTGGCACCGGGGTTCTCGAGTGTTTCGTGAACATCGAGAGCAGTTCGTTGCTGCTGCGGCCCGCGTCGAGCGCACGGCGCACGCTCTCCGGTGAGACCCGATAGACCGACGCCGCACCGCCCGATTCCAGATCGGCGACGAGCTCCACCTGTTCGGCGAGTTCGGGCGTCATCGGGCCGGGGACCGTCAACGTCAGATCGGCCTGGGTCAGGAAGTGGTCCACCGGCTCGGGCAGGGCTTTGCGCATCGCGGCGAGCACCGCCGCGTCGACGTCGGCGGGGTCGGAGTCCGGTGACTCCTCGATGGTGTACGCACGACCGACGGTGGTCAGGGCGTCGTGCGCGACCAGTCCCAATTCCCGTGCCTCACGCAGGGTCTCGGCGACGACGCGGCGGCTGAAGCGCCGGATCTGACGGGGGCGGTGCCAGTGCAGGTTCGCGAGGAGAGTGTCGGCGGGGACTCCCACCGCGGGGTCGGCGTGGGCGAGGGTGGACAGGATGAGCTGACGCTGCACCGGGGCGTACGCGTCGTGGAGGTCCGAGCCCAGCGTCGGCAGCGCGTTGCCGTCGCGATCGGGTTCGCCGACCTGCCAGGCGCGGCGCGGCATGTGCATCCAGGCGTCGGCCAGCGCGAGCCACTGGCGTTCGCGCGGTTGGTGCAACCAGGTGTCGGCGGTGGAGGTGGGCGCGAAGGACTGCTCGCCGGAATCGTTGGGCGGCGGGGGATCCGGGAAGCCCGCGTCGATGAGCCGGAGATAGGCGGCGAGTTCGACGAGGAACGCGACCCGCTGTGTCTCGAGACCGGTCAGCTTCGCCAGACGACGGAGCCCGCGGACGCCGAGCGCGCCGGAGCGGAGCACCGCCGCCGGCGTCGCGCCGAGGACCGCGATCAGCTGGGTGAGGTGACGGATGAGTTCGAGTGCCTCGCCGCCGGCTGCGGCGTCGACCGCCTTGGCCCCGAAACGTGGCTTCGCGCCGGGTTCGTGGAGCGGTGGCGGCTCCAACACGTCTGTGCGCCAAGCAGGTTCCTCGCGGAGCACGGCGCCCACCATCGGCGGTAGCTCGACGGTCTGATCGTCGATGCGCGCGAGGAGGCCCGACGAGATCAGTCGGGCGACCGGGGAGGACGGGTCGGCGTCGTGGGCCGCATCACGACTGCGGCCCAGGGCCGGACCGCGGGCGAGGGTGTGCAGCAGACCGAGGGGTCGCTCGTCGAGATCGGCGATCATCGCCGCGATCTCCTCGCCCGACCGCCCGACGAGCGGACCACTGAGGTGCTTGGCCTTCCACGGCATCGCGGAGTCGACGTGTTCACCGGCGCCGAGGGACGAGTCCTCGCCCCAGAGGATCGCGCGGCGTCGGAGGAGATCGAGACGGGCGCGGACGGCGGCCGCATCGGCGCGGCCGGACAGGGCCTTGACGATCGTGGTGACCGACGGACGCCGCGACTTCTTCGGGCTGCGGCTGTGGCGGGCGGCGACCTCTTCCAGAACCGCGACGGCAAGGATGTCGAGATCCTCGCCGGCCAGGGCCAACGACGCCGCCGACAGGGCCCGTTGCGCCAGTACCCGCGTCCCCGACGGCGTCGGTGAGGCGAGGTCGGGGCGCTCGAGGAGGAGCTCGGTCAGCGCGTCGTCGGAACGCGCCGCCAACTCATCGGCCAGGCCGGTGTGCTGGTCATCCGAACTCATTCGGCCCAGCTTACCGGGGGCTCAGGCAGCGGGGACCGGGGCTCAGGCAGCAGGAGGTCAGACGTCGCCGCGGCGGAGCATGCGACCGCGGGCGGTCTCGAAGTCGACCTTCTGCCCGCGCACCCAGGTCCCCTTGACCACACCGGCGAGTGCCCGGCCGTCGTAGGGGCTGACCGGGTTCTTGTGGTGGAGGCGGTTGACGTCGACGATCTGCGCGGATTCCGGCTCGAAGATCGCGAAGTCGGCGTCGCAGCCGAGGGCGATGCGACCCTTGGTCGGCAGGCCGGCGAGGTCGGCGGGTTTCGACGCCATCCACTCGATGACCTGCGGCAGGTCGATGCCGCGCTTCTTTGCCTCGGACCAGATGAGCGACAGCCCGAGCTGAAGCGAGGCGACCCCACCCCATGCGACGCCGAAGTCGCCGTTCTCGGGGTCCTTGAGGTCGACGGTCGAGGGCGAGTGGTCGGAGACGATGCAGTCGATGGTGCCGGCCAGCAGCCCCTCCCACAGCAGTTCACGGTTGCCGGCCTCGCGGATGGGCGGGCAGCACTTGAAGGCCGTCGCGCCGTTGGGTACCTCTTCGGCCAGCAGGGTGAGGTAATGCGGGCAGGTCTCGACAGTGATCTTCACACCGTCGCGCTTCGCGCTGGCCAGCATCGGCAGCGCGTCCGACGACGACAGGTGGAGGACGTGGGCGCGGACGCCGGTCCAGCGCGCCCGCTCGATGACCTCCGCGATCGCCAGGTTCTCGGCGCCGCGCGGACGGGACGCGAGGAAGCGGGTGTACTCATCGCCCTCGGGGGAGGGGGCCTTGTCGATGGCGCGGGAGTCCTCGGCGTGGACGATCATCAGCGAGTCGAATTCGGCGAGTTTGGCCATGTCGGCTTCCATCTCGTCGGCCGTCAGGTGCGGGAACTCGTCCACTCCCGAATGCAGCAGGAAGCACTTGAAGCCGAACACACCCGCGTCGTGCAGGCCGCGCAGATCGTCCTCGTTGCCCGGGATGGCGCCGCCCCAGAATCCGACGTCGATGTGTGTCTTACCTTGTGCCGCAGCACGTTTCTCGGCCAACGCGTCGACGTTCACGGTCGGCGGGATCGAGTTGAGCGGCATGTCGATGAGCGTGGTGACACCACCCGCGGCCGCCGCCCGGGTGGCCGAGTCGAAACCCTCCCACTCGGTGCGCCCGGGCTCGTTGACGTGTACGTGGGTGTCCACGAGTCCGGGGATCATGACCTGATCGTCGGCGAGCTCGATGACCTCGGCCCCGGTCAGTCCGCTGCCGAGGGGCTCGATCGCGACGATCCGACCGTCGCGGATACCGATCTCGCGGGCCACGATGCCGGCCGTGGTGAGAGTCTGTTCACCCCGCACGACCAGGTCGAACGGTGCGTCGGAAGTAGCGGCCGGGGCATCGGGTGTTGCGGTCATGGGGCGGGACTCCTTGCTGGTGCCGTGTCCGGTGTCGTTCCAGAGACTAACCCAGGTTATTCCTCATCATGGAATGAAGCTGCGTCATTTCGGAACTCAACTCGCGAGTAGGCCGGTGTCGTGCTATTGACAACGGCCTCGATCGTCAGGCTAACTGTCACGAACGCGGAAAATTCATTCCACATCACGGAACTCCGCGAGTGTAGGAGCGCGGTCATCGATGACCGTCCGACCGAAAGTGCAGACATGAGCACTGAGTAGCACACAGCCCCCGTCGACGGACCGGTTTCGGAGGTCACCGGCACCGTCCCGGCCGGGCTGAGTCCGAAGCTGTACAACGACGACCTGGCACCGACCAGCCGCGTCGGACGACGCTGGAACACCTACAACATCTTCACGTTGTGGGCCAACGACGTACACAGTCTCGGCAACTACGCCTTCGCCATCGGTCTGTTCGCGCTCGGGCTCGGCGGGTGGCAGATCCTGACCGCCCTGGTGCTGGGTGGGGTGTTCCTCTTCCTGCTGCTGAATCTCTCCGGCTTCATGGGGGAGAAGACGGGCGTGCCGTTCCCGGTCATGAGCCGCATCTCGTTCGGGTTCCGCGGCGCCCAGATCCCCGCCCTCATCCGCGGTGGGGTGGCGATCGCGTGGTTCGGCATCCAGACCTACCTCGCGTCGGTCGTCCTGCGAATCATGCTGGTGGCGCTGTTCCCCGGCGCCGCCGACCTGGACACCAATCGTTTCCTCGGGCTCTCCACCCTGGGCTGGATCTCGTTCGTCTCGCTGTGGGTGATCCAGGTGATCATCGTCAGTTACGGCATGGAGATGATCCGTCGCTACGAGGCCTTCGCCGGTCCGGTCATCCTGGTCACCATGGTCGCCCTGGCCGTCTGGATGCTGAGCAACGCCGACTGGACCATCGCGTGGTCGACGCCCGATTCGCTGACCGGCGTGGACATGTGGCTCCAGATCATCGGCGGCGCGAGCCTGTGGGTGGCGATCTACGGGACCTTCGTCCTCAACTTCTGTGACTTCACCCGCAACGCGGAATCGCGAAAAGCGATCGTGCGCGGGAACTTCTGGGGCATCCCGCTGAACATGCTGCTCTTCGGCGCCATCGTGATCACCCTCGCCGGAGCGCAGTTCCGCATCAACGGCACAGTCATCGAGTCGCCGTCGGACATCGTCCAGACCGTTCCCAACACGTTCCTGCTGGTGCTGGCCTGCCTCGCGCTGCTGATCCTCACTGTCGCCGTGAACCTCATGGCCAACTTCGTCGCGCCGATCTACGCGCTGTCCAACCTGTTCCCGCGCCACCTCGACTTCCGGCGCGCGGCGCTCGTCGCCGCGATCATCGGCCTGGTCATCCTGCCGTGGAACCTCTACAACTCGCCGGCGGTGATCAACTACTTCCTCGGCGGACTCGGTGCCCTTCTCGGCCCGCTGTTCGGTATCGTCATGGCCGATTACTGGCTCGTCCGCCGTTCGCGAATCGACGTGCCCGCGTTGTTCACCGAGGCACCGGGCGCCGCCTACCACTACCGGAACGGGGTCAACATGCGGGCGATCCTCGCGCTCGTCCCGACTGCGGCCATCGCCCTGGTGATGGCCTTCGTCCCGGCCTTCGAGGTGATCTCGGAGTTCTCCTGGTTCATCGGCGCCGGTCTCGGTGCGATCGTGTACCTGGCGGTCGCCGACCGTCGCGGTCCGTTCGCCGAGGTGTCGGGCGAGTCGATCTCCGTCGCCAGCACTCACTGACCCACAAAGGACATCACCGTGCGCATCCTGGTCGCCAACGTCAACACCACCGTGTCGATGACCGAGGCCATCGCCGACTCGGCCCGCTCGGTCGCCTCCCCGGGGACCGAGATCGTGGGGATCACACCGCGTTTCGGCGCCGACTCGTGTGAGGGGAATTTCGAGTCCTACCTCGCCGCGATCGCCGTGATGGACGCGATCCTCGCCTACCCCGAACCGTATGACGCGGTCATCCAGGCCGGTTACGGCGAACACGGCCGAGAGGGACTCCAGGAGCTCCTCGAGGTGCCGGTCGTCGACATCACCGAGGCCGCGGCGTCGACGGCGATGTATCTGGGACACCGCTTCTCGGTGGTGACGACCCTGGACCGGACGGTCCCGCTCATCGAGGACCGGCTCAAGCTCGCCGGCCTCGACCAGCGGTGCGCATCGGTGCGGGCGTCGGGACTCGGTGTGCTGGAACTCGAGTCGGACCCGGAGCGGGCCGTGAAGGCGATCGTGGAACAGTCCACGCGTGCGGTCAGCGACGACCACGCCGAGGTGATCTGCCTCGGGTGCGGCGGCATGGCCGAACTCGAGGAGCAGGTTCGTGAGGCGACCGGAGTGCCGATCGTCGACGGTGTGCGGGCGGCGGTCACGATCGCCGAAGGTCTTGTCCGAATGGGGCTCTCGACGTCGAAGATACGGACCTACGCCCCGCCGCGGGAGAAGAAGATCACCGGCTGGCCGTTCAACCGCTAGTCCGCCTTCGCCGCCTGCGGCCACCGGGGATCCCGTCCGGTCAAGGCGGCGAGGCGGTCGACGAGGGGTGCGTCGTCGGGTACCTCGACCACCGGCCCGAACATGCCGTCGCGCTCTTCCTGCGGTTGGGGTGGGTAGTGGAGGTCGAAGACGACCTGGAGGATGTCGTCGGAGATGTCGAACGGGATGCCCATGGCACGTGCGATGTCCCATCCGTGCAGCACGAGTTCCGACAGCGCCACGAGTCCCATGATCTCGGCCGGCAGTTCGACACCGCCCGCCCGGGTCATGCCGTCCCAGGCGGCGGGGTCATCCCAGGAGTCGGCGAGGTCGTGGACGTGGCGACGCAGGTCGTCGCGCCACTGCGTCGAGAGCTGACTCTGCGCTGGGTCCGGCGGCGTCGAGGTCAGCGGTCCGAAGTCCTTCCGCGCCGCGGCCGCGAAGGCCTGGGACAGGCCGTCGACGTGGGCGACCAGCGCGGCGAGGTCCATGTCGCCGCAGGGGGTCGGACGGCCCAGGTCGGCGTCGGCGACTGTGGCGGTCAGAGCGAGCATGTGATCGGCGGCCGCCGATATCGATCGTGCCTGCGTGGTGTCGGTGGGCATGGGACTCCCTCTCGTCGTGTGTGCACTCAACAAGGCTGACCCGCTCGACGCCGGTTTCTCATCGGCCGCACCGATGCCCCCGTACGGTGGTCACGTGACCTCTCCGATCCGCGAGTACACGACCATCAGTCATCCGACGCCGAATACCCGTGTCTGGCACGAGATCCAGGGCGCCGGGCAGCCGCTCGTGCTGCTCCACGGCGCCTTCTCGGGTGCATCGTCGTGGGGCGGGCAGGTGCCGGCCCTTGTCGACGCGGGGTGGAAGGTCTTCTGTCCGGAACGTCACGGTCACGGACACAGCCCGGACGTGACCGACGAGTTCCACTACGCGGACATGGCCGAGGAGACGATCGCCTACCTCGACGAGGTAATCGGTGGTCCCGCCGAGATCGTCGGGTGGAGCGATGGCGCGGTGGTGGGTGTGCTGGTCGCGCTGCGTCGGCCCGACCTGGTCCGGCATCTGGTCCTGATCGGCCAGTACTACAACAGTTCGGGCCGGGCGGTCGGCGGCATCCTCGACGCGCTCGATTCCGCCGACGACGAGCTGATGGAGTTCTTCGCTGCCGACTACGCGTCCGAATCCCCGGACGGTGCAAGGCATTTCCAGGTCATCTTCGACAAGACGATGGCGATGATCAACTCCGAACCCGAGATCGACCTCGGTGATCTGGCCGCGATCACAGCACCGACGCTGGTCATGCAGGGGGACCGCGACGAGGTGACGCTCGAGCACAGCCGCGACGTCGTTGCCGCCATTCCGGGTGCCCGCCTGGCCGTGATCCCCGGGACGCACCTCATCCCCATCGAGGCGCCGCAGGCGGTGAACGCGGTCCTCGTCCAGTTTCTCGGCGCGGAGTGAGCCGGAGCCGTCAGTCCGGGACCATCGCCGAGAACGCGTCGGCCAGGGTGGGATAGAGGTCGAGCGTGTCGTCCAGGCCCGTCAGCCGCAGGGGCCGAGTGATGGCGGGATGCCCGCCGACGACGCCGAACCGGCCGCCGGCCGGGGTGACGGCCGCGTGCGCGGCGAGGAGCGCGGCGATGCCGGACGACGCGAGGAAGTCGGTGGCGGTGAGGTCGACGATCAGCCCCCGGGGTCGCTCGCTCACTGCTTCCAGCACGGCCGCACCCAACTGCGGGACGGTGAGCAGGTCGATGCTGCCGTGCACAGTCAGGATTATGAGTTGATCGCGCTGCGTCGAGATCACTGCCAGCGCGCGACCTGCCCGGGACGCGTCCTGGTCATCGTCGACGACCACCGGTTCGAAGCTGTCTGCCCTCATGTAGCCCTGCCTCCCTGTTCGCTCGAAGTCGCCCGTCCGTGAGATGGCAGCGCCTCGAGGTCCGCCTGGTGGCGTCGGCAGTTGGCTTCACCGGTGCCTTGGTGTGTCCTCGATATGACGTTCGGCGCCGTCGAAGACGCGGATGGCTGCGTGCCCCTCCCCGAGCACCGCGACATACCCGGCGACAGCTACTGCGCTGATGAGGAGCAGGTACCAGCCGGCAGCGTGATCGAAGGCCAGCAGGTAGAGCGCGGTCAGTGTCGCGGCGCAGATCGCCGCGGGCGGCAGTGCCGGAAGCCATCGTCTGTCTCGCAGGACGAGTATCGCCGCCTGACACTGCACGGCGATCTGCATCAGGGCCAGGAGCGCCCCGGCGCCGGCCATCCCGAGCAACCCCGGCAGTGTTCCGGTGTCGGAGAGGGCCGCAGTCGCGACGGTCGCGAGAATCGCGACCGAGCCGAGGGTTGCTCCGACCGTCGGGGAGGTGAAGCGCGCGAAGTCCTGGTCTACAGAGTTCTCGGGGTTGTCGACGGAAAGGTACATGACTTCTGTCTAACGCCTGATGCACGTCGGCGGTAGTATGCACAATATTGTCCATATGGACGAGAATGTCCACGGCGATGGCAGGGATGTGCGATGGAGAACCAGGATGATCCCGTGTTGCGCGACCCGGTTCGACGCGCCTACGAGGTGTGCCCGGTCGAGGTGAGCGTCGCCGTGCTCGGCGGTTCCTGGAAGATGACCATCGTCAAGAACCTTCTCGAGGGGCCGATGCGATACGGCGCCCTCGGGCGGGCAGTCGGTCCGGTCACGCCACGAGTGCTCACCCGCCAGCTACGTGAACTCGAATGTGACGGCATCGTGCAGCGCACGGCCTATCCCGAAGTCCCACCGAGAGTTGAGTACTCGCTCACCGAACAGGGACGGGCGTTGCGCCCCTTCGTCACCGCCCTCAACGAGTGGGGTAAGACCTACGCGACCGAGGTGATCGAACCCAAGGTCGCGCAGCGGGAGTAGTGCCCCATAGAGTGGTGTAACTCGGTGGCCGAGATCGTCTGCGATTCCGTGTTGTGTACGGATGTAGAGCGGCCACCGTGTGATCCTTCGAGTCAACCTTCTACCGAATCCTCGAACGGAGTCATCACGATGACCGCACCCCATATTGTCGACCCTGCAGGCCTGCTTAGCCAAGCCCTGACCGACGCGTCACCGGATCTGATGCGCGAGCTGCTGCAGACCATGATCAACGCCCTGCTGTCCGCGGACGCCGACGCCGTGTGCGGCGCCGAGTGGAACGCCCGCTCGTCAGAGCGCACCAACTACCGCAACGGTTATCGCCACCGGCCCCTGGATACCCGGGTCGGCACCGTCGACGTCGCCATCCCCAAGCTCCGCTCGGGCTCCTACTTTCCCGAGTGGCTGCTCGAGCGTCGCAAGCGGGCCGAATCCGCGCTGATCACCGTCGTGGCGGACTGCTACCTGGCCGGGGTCTCCACCCGCCGGATGGACAAGCTGGTCAAAACTCTCGGCATCGACTCGCTGTCCAAGTCCCAGGTCTCCCGCATGGCCGAAGACCTCGATGAGCAGGTCGCGGCGTTCCGGCACCGGCGCCTGGACGAGGCCGGACCGTTCACGTTCGTCACCGCCGATGCGCTGACGATCAAGGTCCGGGAGAACAAGCAGGTCGTCAAAGCCTCGGTGCTGCTGGCCACCGGGGTCAACGGTGACGGCCACCGCGAGGTCCTGGGCATGCAAGTCGCCACCAGCGAGACGAAGGCCTCGTGGAACACCTTCTTCGCCGACCTGGTGGCCCGTGGCCTGGGCGGAGTCCGGCTGGTGACCTCCGATGCCCACGCCGGGCTGATCGAGGCGATCGCGGCGAACCTGCCCGGGGCCGCCTGGCAGCGCTGTCGCACCCACTACGCCGCAAACCTCATGGCCGCGTGCCCCAAGTCGATGTGGCCGGCCGTGAAGGCGATGCTGCATAGCGTCTACGACCAGCCCACCGCCGAGGCTGTCAATGCCCAGTTCGACCGGCTCTTGGACTACACCGAAGGCAGACTGCCCGAGGTTGCTGACCACCTCGGCGATGCCCGCGAGGACCTGCTGGCGTTTATCGCGTTCCCCGACGATGTGTGGCGGCAGATCTGGTCCAACAACCCCACCGAGCGGCTCAACCGGGAGATCCGACGCCGCACCGACGTGGTCGGGATCTTCCCGAACCGGGATGCCATCGTTCGCCTCATCGGCGCCGTCCTGGCCGAGCAGACCGACGAATGGGCCGAAGGCCGCCGCTACCTCGGTCTCGAAGTCCTCAGCCGCTGCCGACTCACCCTGACCACCGACCCCGCCACCAGCTCGCCGACGGAGGTGAGCACCGATGACCTGATGCAACTACCCGCCTGACCACCCACGAAGGATCACCATTCAGTTACACCACTTCCAGGGGCTTGACCGCAGCGGGAGAGTGCGGCGAGCTGAGTCGAGGTCGCCGCCAGCCGGCGCAGTGTTCCGCGGAACACTCATGACCTCTGATCGAGGGGCGGGAGGAATTGTCGGTGCCTGGCGATACCTTGTTCCGGTACTTCTCGTTCGGTTCTGGGGGTTGCGATGGGGGTCAGTGCTTTTCGTTCCGGTGGAGATGCGTCGTCGATGTTCGACGATGCGGATCCGGTCTCATTGACGGATGAGGTGCTCGAGGCGCGGGTGCTGGGATATGCGGCTCAGATCACGGCGCTGACAGCGGAATTCCTTGAACTGGTGGCAGAACTGGATGAGCGGGAGTCGTGGCGGGGGCCGGGGATTCATTCGCTGGCGCACTGGTTGTCGTGGAAGGCCGGCATTGCACCGCGAACGGCGCATGAGCAGTTGAGGGTCGCCAAGGCGATACGAGAATTGCCGGCGATCCGCACGGCGTTTCGCGAGGGTCGGCTGACGTATTCGAAGGTCCGCGCCCTGACACGGGTGGCTACGCCGGAGCGGGAGGCGGAGTTGGTGAATCTGGCGTTGTCGTGCACGGCGAGTCAGTTGGATCGGGCGGTACGGGCGATGGGCCAGGTCGACCGCAACTGTGGCGTCGAAGAGGAAAGCCGGCCACCGGTGGAGTCGACGGGCCGGTGGAAGTGGAACGATGACGGGTCGTTGTCGGTGTCGCTGCGGTTGAGTCCGTTGGATGGGGCGCGGTTTTTGGCCGGGACGGTGCGTGCGGAGTATGAAGGCACCCGGACCTGCGATGATCCGGATCTACCGTCGGCTGAGAGTGTTCCGCGGAACACTGACGCCGGTTCGGCACCTGAGGATTCGGAGGTGGTTCCGTCTCGGCGTCGGGATCTGTGGCGGCAGGTGCCGTCGAATGTTGCGCCGGCGGTGGTGGCGATGGCCGACATGGTGCATGACGGGATCGCGATGCCCGATCTTGCGCCGGGTGCGGAGATCCTGATTCATGCCGGTGACGGGGTGGAGTCGGCTCATCTCGATGACGGTCCGGCGTTGTCGGAGGCCGAGGTGGACGAAGCCCGGTGCGGGGCGTCGACGCGGGATGTGGCGAGTCGCCGGGTGCCCGGGCAACTCGGCAAGCTGGCGTTGTTGGGGGTGGGGCGTCGGAAGCGGGCGCCGAACAAGGCGTTGGTGCGGGCGTTGTTCGTGCGGGATCGGTGTTGTCAGGTGCCGGGGTGTGGGCGTACGCGTCATCTGCATGCCCATCATGTGGTGTTCTGGTCGGCGGGTGGGGGGACGGATCCGGACAATCTGATCTTGTTGTGTGGGTCGTGTCATCGGTCGTTGCATCGGGGCGAGTTTGCGATCACCGCGCATGGGTTGCAGCGGTTCACGTTTCATCGCCCGGACGGCACTGAGATCGAGGTGGCGCCACCGACTTCGAGGCCGGGCGGGTGGCGACCCGATCAACGGATCGGGGTAGATGCGACGGTGCCGATCGGTGGGGGTCGGATGGATTTGGGTTACACCACCGAGGTGCTCTACGCGGTGTGGGAATGGAAGCAGCGCAACGAGACTCGCTCAGCACCAGTCGTCCGAGAGGCGGCGTAGCTATTCGTCGCGCAGCTCATCGATGTCGGTCCGCGTGATCTCGGTGAGCCGGTCGAGGATTCGGGTGTAGGACGGGGACTGGCGGTGGACGAGGGAGGTGTGGGTCTCGCCGTCGAACATGTGCAGCTCGGCCGAGCCGCCGGCGGCGTCAAGGGCGGTCGCGTAGCGGCGGGAGTTGGTCGGGTCGACATCGTCGTCGGCCAGTCCGTGGAACAAGGTGACCGGTAGCGCCGGATCGAGATTGCGGATGGGGTCGACCGAGTCATAGCGCGCGGGGACCTGTCGTGGTGTGCCACCCAGGACATGGGTGATCACCCGGTTGTTGCCGTGGTCGACGGCGTGGCGCATGTCCAGCGGGCCGGAGATGGACACCGCCCGGATGGAACGAAGGCCGGACGCGAACCCACTTCGTCATCGGTGAGGCGATGGCGCGTGCCGCCCCACACGGCCAATTGCGCACCGGCGCTGTGACCGACCACCAGCTCGTCGTCGATTCGCAACTGCGGGTAGGTCTCGGCCATCGCGGGCACATGGTCGAGTGCTCGGGCCACGTCGTGGAAGGTCGTGGGCCACCCTCCGCCGGTGCCCAGACGTCGGTACTCCACGTTGTAGACGGCCAACCCCCGGTCGGCGAGGTCTCTGGCCATCTCGTCGAATTGCTCTGCACCGGCCCGGCTTTCCCAACCGCCACCGTGGATGATCGTCACCAGCGGCAGCGAGTCGTCGTCGCGGGCGCCCGCAGGCAGGTACAGATCGGCCCAGTTCTCGGCGGGGTCGGCATCGTCGGAATTGAGATACTCGACGCGGACGACGTCGAAGGATTCGGTCCCCGCGGGGACCGGGGGAGCCGTCGCGGGTCCGTGCGCAGCCGATGGCGTACCGAAAGACGGTGATGGCGTTGACGACTGCTGGTCCGGCGGAGTCGAGCAACCACCGGCCACGAGCGCGATCACGCTGACAGCCACCGCGACAATCCGACGTCTCATCGCCTCACCGCAAACCGGAGGGCACGATCTTGCCGTTGACCGTGACGGTCACCTCGCCGGTCTCGGTGTTCTCGGAGATCTCGCCGTGCTCGAAGGTGACCACCTCGAGGTCACCGTCGACCGTCACGTCGCTCGTGGGCACACCGAGCGGCCCGGCCGAGCCGTTGGTGCCGAGGAGCAACGGGGTGCCGTCCGGAGCGCGCTCGGTGTTCCAGGCGTCCCGGATCTTGCCGGAGGTGACGATGTACCCGGGCGTTGCGGGGTCGCTGTCCCTCGCGATGATCACGCCACCGCGGAACTGTTGGTAGACAACGCCACTCTCTCGTGTCCCCGCGTTGTGATCCCCGGTCAACGGCTTGCCCAGGGCGGCCCGCTGTGCCTCGGTCGCCGACGCGTACTTCGTTGCGATCGGACCGGTGAGGGTCACCTCGACATCGTCCTCGCCCATGACCGTCGTCTCGGTGGGCTTCGCGTTTTCTACGACAGGAACGGGGCCCGTCGTGTCGCCGGCCGCTGAGGTCGTCGTCGAACCCCCGGTCGTCGAGGCTCCGGAGGGTGACTCGTCGGCGTCTGACGTGCCGCAACCGGCGGCGATCAGTGTGATCGCGAACAATCCGGCGACCAACTCGGAGCGGCGGGATGCCACCAGTTTCATGTGATCCTCTCGACCCTCGACTCGTCGGCCTAGGTGTATCACGGACCGCGACCCGTCGCCGAGCGGCTGCGGTTCACCCGTGCCGACGGCGGTACTCGCCCGCGGCACCCGGATGCAGGGGGATGGGTCCGGTGAGGATCAACGACTGCGCGTCGAGGAACTGGCTGCCGATCGCCTGGGCGGGCACGAGGTGAGCAGCCTGGTCGAGCAGGACGTCGGCGATGGCCGCGGCGGTCGCATCCGGTACATCCCGACGGGCGAGCAGGAGATTCGCGATCCCGACGGTGGTGACCGCGGGGTGCCGGCCGTAGATGTCGGCCGGGATGCGTACGGGCTCGTATGCGGGTCCGAACCGCTGTCGTAGGCCCGCGACTACGCCACCGAGGTCGAGCAGGACGATCGGCACGCGCAAGTCGGTGAACGCCGGGGTCGGCAGACCGCCCGCCCACATGACGGCGTCGACCTCTCCCGCGGCAAGGGCGGCGCCAGCGTCGGCCATCGTCTGCTGGACCGGGCGGATGTCGCGGCCGGCATCGAGGCCGGCTGCGGCGAGTACCCGCTCGGAGAGTCCGGCGGCGCCGGACCCCGGTGCTCCGACACTCACCGACCGCCCGCGCAGGTCGGCGACCGTCGCGATCCCGGACCCTGTGCGGACCGCCACCTGAAAGTAGTTCTCGTACACGCATCCGAGCGCCGTCAGCTGTGGGCCCGCGCGCTCGATGGCCGTGTCGCTGAGACTGATGGCGAGTTCCGCGGAACCGTTCGCCAGGGCGTCGAGGTTCTCGGCCGAGCCGCCGGACTGCCGCGGGCGGATCTCCAGCGCGCCGGACCGGTCGGCCGCCGCGGCGAGGAGACCGGCGAACTCCCAGAAGAAGCCACCGGGCTCGCCCGCCGCGAGGCGGACCGGTGCGCCGCGTTCGGTTTCGCACGCGGTCAGGAGAAGCAGCGCGCCCAGGCCGGTGGCCCCGCGGAGCATAGTCCGCCGGTCCACCGGCCCGCGCGCGAACGACATGATGACACCTTAGGCCCGCCGGGCAACGGCCTCTGCGTCGAGGAAGGCCCGCCCCTGCTCGCGATCGAGTGGGGTCTCCGCCTTGTTGCGCAAGACGAAAATGTAGACCATCAGCGACACCGCGATCACGACGGTGACGTAGGCGATGAACCACGGGACATGACCGCCGTTCTTCGCGGCCTGGTAGATCAGCGGCGCGGTGCCGCCGAAAGCCGAGTTCGCGAGCGCGTAGCCCAGACCCACTCCCAGCGCGCGAACGTGAGAGGGGAAGAGCTCCGCCTTCACGATCGCGTTGATGGAGGTGTAGCCGGTGAGGATGATGTAGCCGACTGCGAGCAGGGTCAACGACGTTGCCACCGAGGTGGTCTGGGGCAGGTAGGTGATCAGGACGTAGGTGTACAGGACACCGCCGACGCCGAAGAAGATGAGGACGGGTTTGCGTCCGACCTTGTCGCTGATCATCCCGCCGATCGGCTGCAACACCATCAGGAAGATCAAACCGATGAGGTTGATCCAGGTCCCGGTGCGACCGTGGTCTTCGTAGGCGGTCTTGACGATGGCCGGTGCGTTGACGCTGTAGGTGTAGAAGGCGATGGTGCCGCCGATGGTGACCAGGAAGCAGACCAGCAGAGGGCGCCAGTAGTTCAGAACGAGTTCGCGAATCGAGCCGGACTCGGAGTCGGCCCCGCTGCGGACGGCCTCCAACTGCTCCGGGGTGAGCGACTCGTCCATGCTGCGGCGCAGCCAGAAGACGACCACCGCGGCCACGCCGCCGATGAGAAACGCGATACGCCAACCGAAGTCGGAGATCTGGTCCTTGTCGAGGAAGCCCTGCATCACCAGCAGGGTGAGCTGCGCCAGTACGTGTCCGCCGATGAGCGTGACGTACTGGAACGACGAGAAGAAGCCGCGACGCTCCCGGGTGGCCGCCTCGGACATGTAGGTGGCCGACGCGCCGTACTCGCCACCGGTCGCGAATCCCTGTACCAGTCGACAGAGCACCAGGACGACCGCCGCCCATACGCCGATCGACTCGCGACCCGGTGTCAACGCGATGACCAATGAGCACGCCGCCATCAGCGACACGCTGAAGGTCAACGCGGCCCGGCGGCCCCGACGGTCCGCGTACCGACCGAAGAACCAGGAGCCGACCGGCCGCATCAGGAAGGTGACGGCGAAGATGGCATACACGTAGACGGTTGAGTTCTTGTCGGCCGAGTCGAAGAACTGGCTCTCGAAGTAGGTCGCGAAGACGGTGTAGACGTAGACGTCGTACCACTCGACGAGGTTGCCGGACGACCCGCGCAGGGTGTTGAGCACGGCACGACGCGTCGCCGCGGCCGACGACGTCGGCGGTGCGCTCCGGGCGTTCGCGGGTTGCCGGGTGGGCGAGTCGGTCATCAGGGTCCTCCAGGTCGTCGAACGTGCACCCGACCCGGTCCGGCGTCGGTGCCCCTAACACTGTGAACGCAGTCACAGGCGGAACGGAAGCCGATCGCGGTTTCCTAACACTCCCTTAGGACAGGTCGTCCACGGCCTCGTGGAATGGGACGTCGGAGGCCGGGATCCAGAGGTCCACCCGCAGTCCCGCGGGGCGTCCGGCGGTCACCTCCAGTTCGCCGCCGGCTCCTTCGACAAGGGCCGCGGCGATGGCCAATCCGAGTCCGGAGCCCGGCCCGCTGCCGGACGACGCGCGGAAGAACCGCTCCGTGATGTGTGGCAAGTCGTCGGCCGTCACGCCCTGTCCGGTGTCGGCGACCCAGACCCGGATACGCGCTCCCTCGGATCGACAGCCCAGCTCTACGTGGGCACCTTCCCCGGCGTGGTTGACCGCGTTGCTCATCAGGACGTCCATCGCCCGGATGAGGTCGTCCTCGTCGAGCGCGGCGATCACCGACCCGGGCCGGGGCGGCGAAGTGATCGACGCCGACATCCCCGCGTCGGCGAGCGCGTCCGCCCAGAAATCGTGGCGCTCGACCAGCACGGCGGCGACGTCGCAGACCCCTGTGGTGGAACCGGCGGGCCGCGACTCGGCGGTGGCGAGGACGAGGAGGTCGTCGACGATGCGGTCGAGCCGGTCGATCTCCACGACGGTCTTCCGATGCGATTCCAGCGAGCGGCCGGTCAATCCGAGGCCGAGGGTGTCGAGGCGAAAGCGGACCGCCGCCAACGGATTACGAAGTGCGTGCGCGGTGTCGGCGACCAGGCGGCGCTGGGCGGCGGTGGCGTTCTCGACGTCGTCCGCCATCGCGTCGAAGATCCGGGCCAGCTCGCGGACCTCCGGTGGGCCGGTGTGGCGTTGACCGGGCGATCCGCCCGGGGTCGTGTCGTTCGCCGACGGGCCGCTGTCGATGATCGAGGCGCGCAGCGAGCGCACCCGTGCCGACAACGCCGTGAGTGGGCGAACTGTCCACCGCGACAACGCAACCGCGATCATCGACCCGATCACGAGCATCGCGAGGGCCCCGGCGGCGATCACGGCCCACGTTCTGACGACATCGCGTTTCGCCGCCGTCGTCGACGCCTCGATGACGACCGCGCCGTCGACCTGGGTGCCCGTGCCGATCGGCATGGCCACGAGTACCGAGTCGGGCGACCAGGGCGTAAGCCCCGACGCGATCCGCGTGCGTTGATTGCGCAGCGCCTCGGAGACAGCCTCGGCGACCGCGGGTGACCGGGCTGCGAGGCCGGCCGAAGCGCGCGTCGTGCCGGCTCGATCGACCACCACGACACCTTCGTCGTAGAGGTCGCGGTAGCGCTCGGCGGCCCGCTGGAGTTCCGTACCCCGCATCTCCGGATCCCGATCCGCGAGGTCGGCGAAATAGACCGCGGATGCGGTCCGGCTCTCGGTGAACCGTTGCAGCCGTTCACGACTCGCCGTCGTCGCGAGGGGTACCGCCAGGCCCAGGACCACGATCGCCGAATAGACGACGAGCACGAGCAACACGCGCCGCCACATCGCTCAGGAACCCCAGCGGTAGCCGTACCCGCGGATCGTCTCGATCACGCCGGGCCTGCCGAGCTTCGCCCGGAGCGCGGTCATGTGGACGTCGAGGCTGCGCGAGATGGCGACGTAGGCGTCGCCCCAGATCGCGTCCATCAACTGTTCGCGGCTCACGGCTTCGCCCCGGCGGGTGACGAGGTGCGCGAGGAGTTCGAACTCCTTGGGAGTGAGGGCGACGTCGGTGCCGGCCACGGTCACCAGTCGCGCGTCGAGATCGACGACGATGTCGCCGGTGGCGATCTGTCGCGCCGCGGGTGGAGGTGCGTCGGCGGTGCGCCGACGGGCGGCCACCTCCAGGCGGGCCATCAGCTCGCCGAGGCGCGCCGGTTTCACCACATAGTCGTCGGCGCCCCCGCGCAGCGCACGCACCACCGACCTCTCGTCCTGCCGCGCGGTGAGCACCACGACCGGCATCTCACTCACCGCCCGCAGCCTGCGCAGCACGGTCAGCCCGTCCTCGTCGGGCAGCCCCAGGTCGAGAAGCGCGAGGTCGAAGTCACGGTGACCCAGGAGGAGATCGGCGCCGCGGCGCATGCGACGGGGCTCGTGCCCGACCTCGTTCAGGGCGTCGACGAGTGCGTCACCGACCCCGTCGTCGTCTTCCACCACCGCGATACGCATCGTCTCTCACGGTACGACAGGAACCGGAGGCGACCTCTCAGAGCACGATCTGCCGATTCACGTCCTTGTATAGGAGGTACCGGAAGTTCGACGGCCCGCCGGCGTAGCAGGCCTGCGGGCAGAAGGCGCGCAGGGACATGTAGTCGCCCTCCTGGACCTCCACCCAGTCCTCGTTGAGCCGGTAGACGGCCTTGCCCTCCAGGACGTACAGGCCGTGCTCCATCACGTGGGTCTCGGCGAAGGGGATCGATGCGCCGGGCTCGAAGGTCACGATGTTGACGTGCATGTCGTAGGCGAGGTCCTGGGGATCGAGCATTCTCGTTGTGCGCCACGCGCCGTCGGTGTCGGGCATCGGGGAGGGCTCGATGTCGCGCTCGTTGCCGAACTTCGGGGCCGGCTCGTGGCCCGTGATGGGCTCGTAGCGCTTACGGATCCAGTGGAAGGAGACGGGGACATCGCCGCGGTTGTGTGCCGACCACGGTGTGCCCGCGGGCAGGTAGCCGAAGCCGCCGTCGGTCAGGACGTGTTCCTCGCCCGCGATGGTCACGGTCAGCGATCCGGCGGTGACGAAGACGAAACCCTCGACCTCCGACTGCGGTTCGGGCGCAGCCGATCCGCCGCCCGGGGCGACCTCGACGATGGTCTGGGCGAAGGTCTGCGCGCCACCGGGCACCGGGCGGTTGAGCACCCAGGCGCGGGTGTCGGTCCACTCCGGGAACACCGAGGTCACGATGTCACGCAGCACGCCGCGCGGGATCACCGTGTACGCCTCGGTGACGACCGCGCGGTCGCTGAGGAGATCGGTCTGCGGCGGGAGCCCACCGGCGGGGGTGTAGTACGGCGTCGCGTTCATCGGGTTGTCCTCTGTGAGTGGGGGAGTGCGAAGTCGCGCACCTTCTCGATGGGCAGATCGGTCGCGGTCTCGACCTCGTCGACGGTCAGCGCGCCGCACACCTCGCCGCGTCGGATGAAGCCGGCGAGTGCGCGGGCCGTCGCCGGTTCGTCGAGCACCGACGACTCGAGCTTGTGCGCGTAGTTGCGCAGACGCACTGCGGCGGAATCGAATCCGTCACGGTAGAAGGCGTATGTGGCCAGGAAGCGGGTGACGAGCTGCGCGGGGTGGAGGTCCCACCCCTGATAGAAGCCGCGCTCGAGGTGGCGCCGGACCAGTCGCGCGTGCAACGCCCAGCCGGCTTCGACGGCCTCGGCGTCTCCGACGGGGAGGATGTTCGTCGAACCGTCCGACAACCGCACACCGGTGCCGGCCGCGGCGAGTTGCATCACGGCCTTCGCGTGGTCGGCGACGGGATGTTCCATCGACTGATACGCCGCGGCGATGCCGAGGGATGCCGAATAGTCGTAGGTTCCGTAGTGCAGTGCGGTCACCCGGCCCTCGCCGGCCTGGATCATCGCCGCCACGGCCGCGGTGCCGTCGGCGCTCATCACCGACTGCGGGGTCTCCACCTGGATCTCGAAACCGATGCGACCCTGCGGAAGTCCGTGAACCCGCTCGAGTTCGCGGGCGACGGCGACCATCGCGACGACCTGGTCGGTCGAGGTGACCTTGGGCAGCGTGAGCGTCAGACCCGCCGGGAGGTCCCCGGTGTCCGCCAGGCCGGCGACGAACAGATCGAGGGTGCGCAGGCCGCGGGCGCGGACGTCGGCCTCGAAACACTTGAAGCGGATGCCGAGGAACGGCGGTGAGGCGTCGCCGGCCGCCCGGATCGCGGCGACGGCGGCGCTGACGTGCGCGTCCTCCTCGTCATCGGCGCGGACACCGTAACCGTCCTCGAAGTCGATGCGCAGATCCTCGATGGGCTCGGTGCGCAGCTTGTTCTCGACGAGATCCGCGAGCGCGGTGGCCGCCGAGTCGGTCCGGGCGACGGTCGAGCGGGCGATCGCGGCGAGGCCGCCGTGGTCGGCGGCTGCCTCCAGGGCGGAATGGCCCCACTCCCGGGCGAGCTCGGCGGTGTACCGGTCGGCGGGAACGTAGACCGTGTGGACCGGCTGCCGGCTCCCGTCGTCGCCCGGATACCGATCGGATAGCACCGCGTCCGACGGTGCGAGGGCGGCCTCGATCTCAGCGAGGAAGGTCGCGCCGAGGCGACCGGGTTGCACGCTCATGGCGCCCCTTCGTGTCGGATCAATGGAAATCAAATTCCGCAGAGCGGAGTTTACTCCAGAACTGTCGGATGCGACCACCCGTGTGCGCAGACGGACCCTGATTGTGGTTTCACATCATGGAACGTAGCGTGATGCCGGACTGTGGAGGTGGCGATGGCGGGGAACTCCGGCGGTGTGCAATCCGTCGAGCGCGCATTCGAACTGCTCGAGCTCATCGGGCGCGCCGGCGGCGAGTGCTCACTGAGCCATCTGTCGGCGGAATCCCCGCTTCCGCCCCCGACCATCCACCGGCTGCTGCGAACACTCGTGGGAATCGGGTATGTCCGGCAGCTCCCGAACCGGTCGTACGCCCTGGGCCCCCGGCTCATCCGACTCGGCGAGGTGGCCAACCGGCAGCTCGGCGCGGTCGCCGCACCCGTCCTCGCCTCCCTGGTCGGCGAACTCAGCGAGACCGCAAGTCTCGCCGTCCTCGACGGCGACATGGTCATCTACGTGGCGCAGGTTCCGTCCCCGCACAGCATGCGCACCAACAACGAGGTCGGCCGTCGGGTCACGATGCACAACACCGCGGTCGGCAAGGCCGTGCTCGCCGAACTCGACGATGCGCGCATCCTCAAACACGTCACGCAGGCCGGGCTCACCCCCGCCACCCAATGGAGCGTCACGTCGCTGTCGGGTGTGTTCGCGGCCGTCGAGCAGGTACGGGCGAGCGGGGTCGCCACCGACGAACAGGAACACGAGGTCGGCGTCTGCGGGATGGCGGTCGCCGTCCCCGGTGCGCCCACGCCCATGGCGGTCGGGATCTCCGGGCCGGTCGCCCGATTCGACGACGGGCTCCGGGCCCGCGCGGTCGGGGCGCTCCGCACGGCCGCGGAGACCGTGTCCGAGGCGCTGATCGGGTCGCGCGAGTCCTAGGGGCGGGGCGGCTAGATGGTCAGTTTCGTGGGCGTCGTGCGGTTGGCGCCGTCGCCGCTGGAACCATCGCCGACCTGACCGTCGTTGTTGAATCCCCAGCAGTACACCGACGCGGCCGCCATCGCGCACGACGTCCCGTTGCCGGTCGAGATCGAGGTGACGTCGGTCAGCGTCGAGACCTCGCGGGGGATCTTCACCGACCCGCCGGACGAGCCGAGCTGGCTGCGGTCGTCGTCTCCCCAGCAGAAGGCCCGGTTGTCGGAGACCGCGCAGGTGGTGCCCCAGTCGGTGGAGATGGCCGAGACGCCGCTCAGATTGCCGACCTGAACGGGGGCCTGGCGGGTCTCGGTGGTGCCGTCGCCGATCTGGCCGTAGGCGTTGGAACCCCAGCACCACGCGTCGCCACCGGCGACCGCACAGGTCGTCTGGAAGTACGTGCTGGTGTTCGTGTTCGGATCGTCGTCGTCGGATGCCTCGTGGTAGCCGCCGACGGTGATGTCGGTGACGTCGGTCAGCGCGCCGACCTTCACCGGCGCCGAGCGCGCCGTCGTGCTGCCGTCACCGATCTGCCCATTGTCGTTGGCGCCCCAGCAGAACGCCGAGCCGTCCGACACCGCGCAGGTGGTGCCGTAGGCGGTGGTGATGTCGGTGACGACGCCGAGCCCGGGGACCTTCGTCGGTGCCGAGACCGGGTCGGTGCCGCCGCCGGTGCCGAGCTGGCCGTATTCGTTGTTGCCCCAGCAGTAGGCGTCGGTGCCGGCGACCGCGCAGGTGGTGCCCCAGCCGGTGGAGATCGCCTTGACGTCGGAGATGGCGCCGACCTTGGTCGCGGAGTCCACCGTCGAACCGCTGGAACCGTTGCCGACTTCGCCGTAATGGTTGTTGCCCCAACAGAATGCGTCGCCGGCGGCGATGGCGCAGGCCGTCGAGACGTAGGCGTTCTCGCCGGTGAGGTAGCCGCCGGTGGTGACCGCGGTCGCGTTGGCGACCCCGGTCACCGCCACCGGTCGGGTGTGCGGCGTCGTGGAACCGTCGCCGAGCTGACCGGAGTCGTTGTCGCCCCAGCAGTGCACGCTGCCGTTGACCACGGCGCAGCTGCTGCCGAAGTTCGTGCTCACCACCGGCTGCGCGACGGTCGCCTTCTCCGGGTCGGCGACGGTGCTGCCCAGGACGGCGAGTCCCACGACGGCGGCGACCACCAGCAGCAGCACGGCGCCGAGTACGCCGGCGACGATGAGGCCGGTCCGCTTCTTCTTTTTCGGCGGGACCGGCGGCATACCCGGGTAGCCGACCTGGGGATGCCCGGGCTGCGCGTGCGGGCCCGAGAGGTGAGGGGCCGAGGAGTACATCGGCTGGGGTCCCGACGGCTTGTTCATCAGCGGCTGCGGGCCCGACGGCCCGGTCATGGTCGGCTGCGGCGGCGGGGTGTACTGGCCATGGGGTGGGCCGAACTGCTGCTGGGGTCCCGAGGGGTGACCCGTGAACGGGCCGCCGGTGCCACCGCCGACGAGGGTGGGCGGCGGAACCGAACCCGCGATCATCGTGTTGCCCTGTGCGGCAGGGGATTCGAGCGCCGACTTCAAGGCGGCTGCGAAACTGCGGCAGTCGGGGTAGCGGGATGCGGGATTCTTCGACAGGGCGCGCTGGAACACCGGGTCGAGGTGCGCGAGGTCGCCGCGCAGCTGGCCGATGTGGGGAACCGGGCGCTGGATGTGGCCCAGCATCACCGACGGTTCGGACTGTCCGACGAAGGGCGGCTGCCCCGCGAGCATCGCGTAGGCCGTGCAGGCCAGCGAGTACTGGTCCGACCGGGCCGTGGCGTCGGCGCCCTCGAGTGTCTCCGGGGCCGAGAAGGCGACCGTCCCGATGAACGAATGGGTGCCGGTCAGGTTGGCCGAGCCGGCGAGCTTGGCGATGCCGAAGTCGAGCACGAGGGCGCGTTCGACGGCGTTCGTCGCCGGATCGCGCGTGACTAGGATGTTGGCGGGCTTGATGTCCCGGTGCACCACGTGGTGGCGGTGCGCGTAGTCGAGGGCGTCGGCCACCTGTCCGACGACCGTCGACACCTCCGCCGGCGTCAGACGTTCCTCGGTGAGGTCCTTGCCCTCGACGTAACTCATCGAGAACCAGGGCGAGCCGTCCTCGATGCCGTACTGGTGGATGGTGATGATGCTGCGATGGTCGAGCTTCGCGGTGGTGCGGGCCTCGTTGGTGAAGCGCTGGTTGAACCCGGGCTGGGCACTGACCGCCGTGGAGATGACCTTCAGGGCCTCCCGCCGCTCGAGTTGCAGGTTCTCGACGAGGTACACCTCGCCCATACCGCCCGCGCCGAGCTGGGAGACCACGCGATAACCGGCGATGTGGGTGCCGGGACTCAACGGCACGGCGTCACCTCTTTCTGGCTTGGCGGGAGAGCGGCTGCCAAATGGCTGCTCTCGCAGACGTATGCAGGGACGATACCGAACCGGGAAAGGTCCGGGGCACCCTTCAACCGGATGACGGAGCCGACGCTAGAACGTGACCTGAGTGGGGGTCAGACGGTCGTCGGTGCCCCCGATGCCGAGCTGTCCGGTGGCGTTGAAACCCCAGCACCACAGGTATGACGACGCGAGCGCGCACGTGGTTCGTTCGCCGGTGGACACCGCGCCGACATCGGACAATCCGTTCACCCGGGTGGGCGCCGGCCGGTCGGTCAGGGTGCCGTCGCCGACCGAGCCCCAGGCATTGGCGCCCCAGCAGTACGCGACCCCGGCCGCGAGTGCGCAGGTGGTGTTCGACGTGCCGGTGCTGATGGCCTCGACTCCGTCCAGGCCGGACACCGGCGTCGCCGTGCGTCGGCCGTAGGTGGTGCCGTCGCCGAGTTGGCCGAACGCGTTGTCGCCCCAGCAATATGCACTCGCCCCGGCGATCGCGCAGGCGGTCGCGGCGCCCGCCGAGACCGACGTCGCGCCGTCCAGGTCGGCGACCCGGGTCGGGCGGGCGCGGTTCGTGGTCGTGCCGTCGCCGACCTGTCCGTTGTCGTTGAGCCCCCAGCAGTAGGCGTCACCGGTCGCGACGGCACACGTGAAGTTCACGCCGACGCTGATGGCGGTCACGTCGTCGAGCCCGGCGACCCGGACCGGCCGGTACTGATTCGCGGTCGAACCGTCGCCGAGCTGGTCGAAGTCGTTGGTGCCCCAGCAGTACGCCGAGCCCGCCGAGATCGCGCACGTGGCCCAGTTGGCGGTCGAGATGGCGGTGACATCGGCGAGACCGGCGACCCGGGTCGGCGTCAGCCGCGCGTCGGTCGTGCCGTCGCCGATCTGCCCGTAGTCGTTGTTCCCCCAGCAGTACGCGAGTCCCTCGGCGATCGCACAGCTGTTGGGTCCACCGGTGCTGATCGCGGTGACGCCGCTGAGATCGGCGACCGGCGTGGGAGTCTGGCGGGTGTCGGTCGTGCCGTCGCCGAGTTGGCCGGCCGCGTTGTCGCCCCAGCAATAGGCGGTTCCGTCCCGGATCGAGCACGTGGCACCGAGCCCGGCGCTGAGCTGGGCGCCGGCATCGGCCGCCGCGATCGGCGACGACGGGGCGTCGGACGCGTCCCCGCCATCGCCGCCGCCGAGGGTGAGGACCCCGATCGCGACGACGACGGCCAGCACCGCGACCACGGCGACCGCGGCGAGGGCGAGCGGCCACCGTCGCCGGTGGGAGGGCGTCGGGGGCGCGGGGGATGGGGAGACCCACGGTTGGGTCGGTTTGGCCGGCGGCGGCGGGGTGATGACCTGGGTCGCAGCCACGGGCGCGGGTGGCCGGTTGTCGGAGTGGGTTCGCCCCAGCGCGGCGCGCAGATCCGCGGCGAACGCACCGCAGGTGGGGTAGCGGTCGAGGGGGCCGCGCGCGAGCGCACGGTCGAAGACGGGATCGAGGGCGGCGAGCTCGGGGCGGTGGGTGCTGATCGGCGCCGGGCGTGTCGTGAGCTTGGCGACGATGTGACGGGTCTGCGTGTCGGCGTCGAACGGGGTTGCGCCGGAGAGCAATTCGTAGGCGGTGCAGGCCAGCGCGT
This sequence comes from Gordonia sp. SMJS1, assembly GCF_029866425.1. Lineage (NCBI taxonomy): Bacteria > Bacillati > Actinomycetota > Actinomycetes > Mycobacteriales > Gordoniaceae > Gordonia > Gordonia sp. SMJS1. The sequence goes on from NZ_CP123381.1 coordinate 1,295,167, forward strand.
ACTGATCCGATGCGGGGCCCGCGGGTTTGCCGTCGAGGATCTCCGGCGCGGCGTAGACGAGGGTGCCCACGAACGACGACGGCGCCGTCAGAGTGGTCGCGGTGGTGAGCTTCGCGATCCCGAAGTCGAGCACGACGACGCGGTCGAGGGCGTCGTCCATCGCGCGGCGCGTGACCATGATGTTGCCCGGTTTGATGTCGCGGTGGATCACGCCGTGCTCGTGTGCGTAGTCGAGGGCATCGGCGACCCGGGAGACGACGGCCACCACCTCGTCCGGGCGGAGCGAGGCGCGTCGGAGGTCACGGCCGTCGAGGTAGGCCATCGTGAACCAGGGGTCGCCTTCGGCGACGCCGTAGTGGTAGATCGTGACGATCGACGGATGGTCGAGGGCGGCCGCGGTCTGTGCCTCGCGACTGAACCGGCGCGCGAACTCCTCGTCGACGGTCTCGGCGATCGAGATCACCTTGAGGGCCTCGCGCCGACGAAGTTGCGGATTCTCGACCAGGTAGACGGTGCCCATTCCGCCGCTCCCCAGCCGCGTGATCACCCGGTAGCCGGCGACCTGGACCGGTTGGGCGACCATGGGCGCCTCCTGGGGCGTGACCTGTGTTGCGACGACCATAGCCCCGGCACGGGACTTCCGCCCCGGACACGGGTCTTGTTCATTCGAACGGCATGGCACAATGCACGACGTGGCAAACAAATCTGGCGCTGAAACACCCTCCTCCGGCGAAGCGGGGGCCGGCACCGGCAAGGTCGTCGAATCTGCCAAGGGCAAGAAGCACTACGTCGACAACGGCTGGCCGCAGGACGAGAACGGCGACGCCGCCGAGCACGCGGTCTCCGAACTCGCGACCCACATCTCGGGTGCGTTGTCGCCGTTCGGCGACACGGAGTTCCCGCTTCCGGTCGACGACCTGCCGTTCGTGCAGTCGAAGACCATCGTCAACCGCTGACGTCGATGCCGCCCACCGGGACTGACGAAGGTGGGTCGGACGCCCGGGACACCGGGCCGGCCGGCGGCTCCCGGCTGAGTCATCTGGACGAGTCCGGAACGGCCCGCATGGTCGACGTCGGCGCCAAGCCGACGACGAAGCGTCGCGCCGTCGCCGCCGGCACGTTCCGCACCACCGCCGAGGTGATCGGTCACCTCAGCGAGTCGCGGCTGCCCAAAGGAGATGTGCTGGCCACGGCGCGCATCGCCGGGATCATGGCGGCCAAACGCACCGACGAGTTGATCCCGCTGTGCCATCAGCTGGCGTTGTCGTCGGTGGAGGTCGACTTCGCGATCGGCGCCGACACCATCGAGGTCACCGCGACCGTGGCCACCTCCGGCCAGACGGGTGTGGAGATGGAGGCGTTGACCGCGGTCGCAGTCGCCGGGCTGACGCTTCACGACATGGTCAAGGCCGTCGACCGACGGGCGCAGATGGACGGCATCCGCCTCCTCGCCAAGACCGGCGGCAAATCCGGCGACTGGTACCGCGAACCGTCTGACCCGGCTCATGACTGACCGGAATCCTTCCCGCGTGGCGCGCGTCGTCGTCGCGTCGAACCGCGCCAGCAGCGGTGTCTACGAAGACCGGTCCGGACCGATCATCGAGGCCTGGCTGGTCGAGCAGGGCTTCACCGTCGACGAGTGCGACGTCGTCGCCGACGGCCCGCCGGTCGGCGAGGCCCTCCGCGCCGCGATCTACGCCGAGGTCGACCTCGTCATCACCACGGGCGGAACGGGTTTGACGCCCACGGACCGGACTCCGGAACAGACCCGCCCGCTCCTCGACGTCGAGATCCCGGGTCTGGCCGACGCCATCCGCTGGGCCGGGCTGCCGACGGTGCCCACCGCGGTCCTCTCACGCGGACTCGCCGGAATCGCCGGGACGACCCTCGTCGTGAACCTGCCCGGTTCGACCGGCGGGGTCCGCGACGGGCTCGGCGTCCTCGCCGGGGTCGTCCACCACGCGCTCGATCAGATCCGCGGAGGCGACCACCGATGACCCGTGAGGCCGGCTCGCACATGGTGCACACCGCCGTCGTCGACGAGCCGATCACGCTGGCCGACCACGAGGCGATGGTCATCGACGCCGCCGACGGCAAAGCCGGTGCGGTGGTCGGGTTCGTGGGCGCGGTCCGCGACCACGACGGCGGCCGCACCGTGACCGCGCTGCATTACTCGGGGCATCCCACGGCGACGAAGGTCCTGGCCGAGGTCGTCGCGGAGGTCTCCGCGGTCGACGGGGTGCGCGCGGTCGCGGTGTCCCACCGGGTCGGCGACCTCGTGATCGGCGACATCGCGTTCGTGGTCGCGGTGGCGGCCGACCATCGTCGAGCGGCGTTCGAGACCTGCTCGCGCCTCGTCGACGAGGTCAAGGCCCGGCTACCGGTCTGGAAACACCAGTTCTTCGACGACGGCACCGACGAGTGGGTCAACTCGGCCTGACTCCGCCCCACTGGTTGAGCTGACCCCCCGCTGGTTGAGCTTGTCGAAACCAATGGAAAAGGGCCCCGCACGGATGGTTCATCGTGCGGGGCCCTTCGTCTGGGTCCCAGATCAGGCGTCGAGCGGCGATCAGGGGTTGGGCAGCAGGTGCTTGTTGTCGTTGAACAGCTTGATCTGATCCTGGTTCAGCGTGACGCCGCTGTCCTTGGCCGCCTGCCAGAGGTTCTTGATCTCGGGGCTGACGCCGGCCTCGGTGAGGGCGTCGGTGACCTGGTTGGCGACGTCCTCGGTGGTCTTCGCCAGATCGACGCTGCCGTTGCCGCCGGGGAGCACCGGGGCGATCTCACGCGGGGTGTCGGTCGGCGCGCTGCGCGGGGTCGAGCCCGACAGGCCGGTGCCACAGGTGGGCCAGGCGCCCTTGCCCTGCGAACCGAGCACACGCTCGGCGACGACGATCTGCTCCTCGCGCGAGGCCTGATCGGCGGTCGGGGCGAACTCGCCGCCGCCGTGGCCGGTCCAGGTGCTCGGGGAGAACTGCAGGCCGCCGTGGTAGCCGTTCCCGGTCGAGATGGCCCAGTTGCCACCGGATTCGCACTGCGCGACCTGGTTCCACTCGGCGTCGGTGGCCGCATTGGCGGTACCGGTGCCCAGGAGGGCTGCTCCGCCGCCGAGGACCGCGCCGGTGAGGGCGACCTTGGTGATGGTCTTGGCGGCCGTGCTGGTCGTCTGCTTGCGATGACGTCCGGACATGTATGTGTTTCCTCTCTCCACGCGCCTACGAAGTCAGCTGTCGGGTTCGAGCGAGAGGTGCTCGGTCCCGGGTCGTCGTGGTGGTCGCCGCGACTTCCGGGACTTAACCCCGAGGACACCTGGTGTGGTGCCCGGTCTCAGGGGATGAGGTTGGGTCCCCCGTCCTCGTTCCTAGATTGCTTGTCGTTCCCACCGGCGGAACGAGGCTCGGCGCGGCCGGTGGGACGTTATGTCTTGGTTGCTGTGTCGTGACCTCCGAGGAGGACGCTTCGAACAGTACGTCGTTCGTTGGACTGAATCACCTGCTTGGACGCAAGCGATTTTCGGCCCGGATCCGGGTCTTCCGACCCACTTCGGCCGTCATCCCAGTTCAACGGGTTAGTGGCCGTCCCGTGCCCATCCTGTTACCGCGCCGTGATGTGACTAAGGTCACAAGCCGGGTGTGTCGTCAGCCACCGGCAAACGGGGGGAGGACGTCGAGTGTCGTGCACGTGCCGAGCGCACGCGTCCGATCGGAGAACGCGATCTCGTCGCGCAGATACGAGCAGCGTTCGAGAACCGTGGCGAGGGAGGGGTTTCCGGCGGCGAGGATGCCCTCGAGGGCGCCGAGCGGGGTCGACGGGTCGACGTCGATCACCTTCTCCTCGGCACCGGCCGCGGCGCGCGCGGCCGCGAAGAAACGAACTGTGAGCTGCATCGGACGCGAGCCTAGCCGCCGATCGCCGACATCGGCCGATCCGGTTGGGTGAAGCCCGCCGCGTTCACTTCGTGGCCGGCCGCCTTGGCCCACATGTTCGCGCGCCACAGGCGCGCGAGGGCGGCGTCGATCTCGTCGTCGGGGAGGGTGCGCAGCGCGTGCCGGATGTCGGTTTCCGACGTCGCGAACAGGCAGTTGCGCAGTGATCCGTCCGCGGTGAGCCGGGTGCGGTCGCAGTCCCCGCAGAACGGCCGGGTGACCGACGCGATCACCCCGACCCGTGCTGGGCCGTGGGCGCCGCGGTGGCCGTCGACGAGCCATGTGGCGGCGGGAGCGCTTCCTCGAGGGGCGGGGTCGGGCAGCAGGGCGAACCGTTTCCGCAGGGTCGCGAGGATCTCCTGTGCGGTCACCATCTGCGCTCGCTGCCACGCGTGGTCGGCGTCGAGTGGCATCTGCTCGATGATCCGTAGCTCGTAACCGTGCTCGAGGCAGTAGGCGAGCAGGTCGGGGACTCCGGGTAGGTCGCTGCGGTCGGGCACCACGGCGTTGACCTTGACCGGGTCGAGCCCGGCGCGGCGTGCCGCCGCCAGGCCGTCGAGCACATCCGTCAGACGGTCCCGGCGCGTGATGTCGGCGAAGCGGACCGGGTCGATGGTGTCCAGCGAGACGTTGATGCGGTCGAGGCCGGCGTCGACCAGACCGCCGACCCGCCGGGGCAGTCCGAGTCCGTTCGTAGTCATCGCGATCTCGGGTGACTGCGGGAGGCCCGCGACGGCGGCGATGACGTCTTCGAGGTCGCGGCGCAACAGTGGTTCGCCGCCGGTGAACCGGATGCGCTCGATTCCCAGGTCGCGCACGGCGACGGTGAGTACCCGGATCAGTTCGTCGGTGGAGAGCACCTGGTCGGTGGGCATCCAGTCGAGGCCCTCGGCCGGCATGCAATACGAGCACCGCAGATTGCAGCGGTCGGTGACCGAGACCCGGAGATCCTTGGCGACCCGACCGAAGGTGTCGAGCAACGGCCCGTCGGTGGGCACATCGGAGGTCGCTGCTTCCCGCGGGGAGCGGGGCAGCGGCAGTCCGAGGCCGACCGTGCTCATGGTGCTGGGCGACTCACTTCCGGGTCGGGTCCGTGCGCGCCTCCAGGGCGCGGAAGGTGCTGGCGTGGAAGACCAGGGGCTCGATGTCGGGATCGGCGCGCAAGGTCTCGATCTCCAACAACACGACGGTGTGGTCGCCGGCCTGGATCTCGTTGTGGATCGTGCACGACAGGTGGGCGGCCGCGTCGGGCACGAAGACCGCCCCGCGATCGGTGCTCAGCGGCGTGATGCCGTCGAACCGGTGCTCCGACGACCCGGCGAGCTGCTTGCAGAGTTCGATCTGGTCGCCGGCGAACACGCTGACCCCGATGGCCGGAGCCGTACGAATCCGCGGCCAGGTCGTCGAGGTGTTCTGGACGCAGACCGAGACGAGTGGCGGGTCGAGCGAGACGGTGGTGAACGAGCTCGCGGCCATTCCGATCAATGTGGTCGAATCCCCGTCACGCTGTTCGCAACACACCGCCACGACGCCCGACGGGAAACAGCTGTACGCGTCGCGCAGCGCCCGCCCGTCGGAGACGGGCGAGAGATCGGGGGTGGTGTCAATGGTTGTGGTCACGGTCCTCACCTGGCTCGGCGTCCGGCACGGAGTGCGTACACCAGGCCCAGGACGAAGCCCAGCGGTGCGCACATGGTCAGCAGATAGACGGCGGTCGGCGCGGTGTCGCCGCCGGTCACCAACGGTGTCAGGAACAACGCCACGATCGCCAGAATTCCGATCATGAACACGACCCCGGCAGCCTGCAGCAACCGCGGGGAGGATGTCTTCTGCATACCCGCCACGGTAGTGCAACGCGCGCCGGTGCGACGCCGCGCGATCCGTGCCCGCCGGGTAATGGTGTGACCGCGCGGTGGGGCGTTGGCTAGGATGGTCCGAAGCAGGCGCCTTGCATCCGTCTGGGCTCGCACGGTCTTCCGCCGTCCGGGCCGCGAGATGGGTGACGGCGTCTTTTGTCATGACGGGTCGTTTTTCGACAGATCTAGAACAGATGAGGGTGAGCACAGTGCCGACCGGCAAGGTGAAGTGGTACGACGCGGACAAGGGCTTCGGCTTCCTCTCCCAGGAGAGCGGTGAAGACGTCTACGTCCGTTCGGCAGCGTTGCCCGACGGAGTCGAGGCGCTCAAGCCGGGCCAGCGCGTCGAGTTCGGCATGGCCGCCGGTCGTCGCGGCCCGCAGGCGTTGAGCGTGAAAGTGCTCGAACCCGCACCCAGCGTCTCCAAGAACGTGCGCGAGGCCGCCCGCAAGGACGCCAAGCGCCACACCCCCGACGAACTGCACGGGATGGTCGCCGACCTCATCACCCTGCTCGAGGGCAAGGTCCAGCCGGACCTGCGCAAGGGGCGTTACCCCGACCGCAAGACCGCACAGCGGATCTCCGAAGTCGTGCGTGCCGTCGCGCGGGAGCTCGACTCCTAGGACCGACTACGCGGCGGGCGCGGTCTGAACCGCGAGCTCGCCGCGCGGCAGGACGTCGTCGGCGGGGGTGAGCCGCGCCGACGCCGAGATCACGGTGAACCCGACCAGCACCCGGTCCGGTTCCGACCGGAGCGTCAGGGTGAAGGTGTCGTCCGCGCCCTGCTGCCGCTCGTCCTCGACGATCCCGCGCGGAGTCTGATAAACCGCCGCGAGGTTCCACGGACCCTGCGCGATCTCGCTCGAGACCGTCAGCAAGATCGTCGAACCCACCGGCACCGGCACGGTCGCGGTCTCGTTCGGCGCGGTGATCTCGGGATCGCACACGGTCAGCATCAGGTCGCACCACCAGCGCGGATCGACGGTGTGCAACTCATCGCCGACCGCGACGTGCAGGTAGGGCTGATCGTCGTGCGCCGCGTTGCGGGTCAGCAGGAACACCGACGTCCCCACCACCGCGACGAACAGCACGACGACGATCGCGATGATCGACAGAGCCTTCTTCTCACCACTGCTGATCACTGACGACGTTGTCCTGTCTGGTTGGGCGGCGGGTGATCGCCGGGGCTGTACGGGCGCTCACCCCGGGTCTCGAACGGGGCGGTCGACGGGGTCCGGGTGGGCATGCGGGCGGTCGAGGGCCGCGCGGCGTGCGGTCGGGTGTCGGCGTCCGCCGGACCGGTCCGGGTGGCCGATCGGGCTTCTGCCGCGCGGAAGGCGACGGTGGGCGCGGCGTGGTCGGGGCGTCGACCGCCCAGACCGGGGACCAGTGACTTGCCGCGGGTGGTCATCACCGTCTGCAGCAGCCCGAGGCCGAGCAGTACCGAGACGACCGTGAACCCGATCCACAGGGTCGGCGGCAGCAGCACCCCGAGCGAGGCGCCGAAGACCCACGACAGCTGCAGCACCGTCTCCGACCGGCCGAACGCCGAGGCGCGGGACTCGTCGGGCAGGTCGTCCTGGATGGACGAGTCGAGGCACACCTTCCCGATCGCGCTGGTGCCGGAGGCGACCAGGGCTGCCACGGCGGCCGCGGCGATGTTGCCGAAGATGGCGGCCAGGACCGCGACGACGAAGCAGGCGGCGGTCGCGCCGACGACGATGTTCGGCGGGTTCTTCAGCTCGAGGCGGGTGCCGACGCCGTTGCCGATCATGTTGCCGACGCCGGCGGCGGCGCCGACCGCGCCGAGGAGGAGCAGCTGGGTCCAGTCCGAGGCGTCGCCCTGCTGGGCCTTGGCGTAGAACGCCACGAACAGCGTCAGGAAGCCGGTCAGGATGCGGATCGTGCCGTTGCCCCACAACCCGGCGACGACCTTGCGTCCGAGTGGCTGGCGCATCTTCGCCGCGATCATCTTCGCGCCGTCGCGAGCGCTCGTCGGCTGCTCGGAGTCGCCGGGGGCCGATCGCGCGGGCTCGCCGTGGTAGGTGAGGGTCGTCGGGATCTCGCCCTCGGTGGACTCGACCCACGCCGGGATGCGCATGCACAGGTAGGCGCCGGCGGCGGCGACGACGGCCAGCCACACCATCGCGCCGGGCAGATGCAGTGGGAGCAGCTGGCCGAGGAGGAACTCGATGGCCGCGGCGACCGCGCCGCCCACGATCGTGCCGCCGATGAGGCCGAAGGTGGTCAGCCGTGAATTGACCCGGGGGAGGTCGATGGTCGGCGGCACCACACGCGGCGTGACGGCCGACTTGAGGACGCCGAACGACTTGGACAGCACCAGCAGACCGAGGGCACACGGATAGAGCACCCATGGGTCGTATTCCAGCTGCTGGGTCGCGTCGTTCCACTGGACGTTGGCCATGATGAGCAGGGCCAGGACGACGCGCAGGCCGAAGGTCGTGGCCATGGCGATGCGGCGGCCGCGCTGCAGTCGGTCGAGGAGCGGGCCGATGAGCGGAGCGATCAGGGCGAACGGCGCGATCGTCAGTGCCAGGTACAAGGCCACATTGGTCTTCGACTCACCGGTCGCGGCGGCGAAGAACAGCGTGTTCGCCAGCGCGACGGCCATCGCGGCGTCGGCGGCGAAGTTGGCGATCACCGGCAGCGTCAGCGCGGTCAGGCCCGACTGGTCGGCGCCGTCGGCGGTGGCCGCCCGGTGGATCTTGCCGATCCCCCTGCCGGTCAGCTCGCGACTCCGCATCGCCGCGACCCGCATCACCGTCAGCTTCTTGGGTGTACGGCTTCCACCGTTCTGGGGCCCGTGGTCGGTCGGCATCGCCCGGGTCGCCTCGTCGGCCGGCGGACGGGCGCGGTCGTCGAGCGGCGGGAGATGCGGATTGTGGGTCGGCGGGGGGAGGTAGGCGTTGCGGCCGGGACCCGGCCCGGACGGCGGCTCTCCCCATCCCGGCGCCGGTCGCCGGGTCCGCATCTGCCGCGTCTCGTCGGCCGGATAGTTCGTCGAACCGGGGTGCTGCGCGGCGCGTCGTGCGCGACCGTCTGGTGGCGGTTGCCGAGGGTGCTGGTCGGCGGGACCCCTGGGGGCCCCGCGCCCCTCGTCGTGTCGGGAACTCCGTGGGATCACGCAGACGATTGTTCCTCATCTCCGACTGTGGTCGCTTGAAGCGGGTCGGTTGTGTGGCACACGTCGGCGGTATTGCACACTGGAGCGGTGACTCAGGTTGGTGACGGCGAACGGCACGGTGAGACCGAACGGCTGCTGGCAGCCGTCGACATCGCGCGTTCCGCGCTGCTCGATGAAGGTCAGCGGCCCGGAGCGCACCGGCGCAGTGTCGCCGAGGGCGACTGGGCCGCCGCGCACTACTTCGATGCCGAGCTCACGGGCTACCGGGGGTGGCAGTGGTGCGTCGTGCTGGCGGGTTCCCCGGGCAGCGACGAGATCACGCTCAGCGAGGTCGTGCTGCTTCCCGGTGACGGCTCGCTGCTCGCGCCGCCGTGGGTGCCGTGGTCGGAGCGGGTCGCGTCGGGCGATCTCGCACCGGGCGATCTGCTCGCCGCCGAACCCGACGACCCGCGTCTCGTGCCGAACCAGATCGACACCGGCGACGAGTTCCGATTCGAGTCCGAGTCCGTGGAACCCGACGACATCGGTCAGGTCGCGGGCGAGCTGGGGCTCGGCCGCAAGAGACTCCTGAGCCCGGAGGGACGCGCCGAGGCTGCGCAGCGCTGGTACGACGGCGACTTCGGTCCCGGCTCGGAGATGGCGCAGGCCGCGCCGTACTCGTGCTGTACCTGTGGTTTCTACGTCCCGCTCGCGGGTGCGCTGCGCGCCGGCTTCGGCGCCTGCACCAACGAACTGGCCGCCGACGGGCGCGTGGTGTCGGCCGAATACGGATGCGGTGCGCACTCGGACGTGCAGGGCCCCAAGGGGAACGGATCGCCCGCGTACGACGCCTACGACGACGGCGCGATCGAGGTCGTCGAGATCTCCCGGGACGCGGAACCGGCCCGGACCTGATCCGGCGCGAACCGACCGTGACCGACGATCCGTTCGGCACCGCGACATTGCGGTCGTCGACCCTGGATGCGTGGGCGGCGTCGCCGACCCGGCTGGCCGAGGACGCGGCCGCCGAAGCGGATCTGGTGACCGTCGGCTACCGGGATCGACTGCTGACCGAACTGGCCGCGAACGCCGCCGACGCGGCCGCGGCGGCCGGTGTCGCGGGGCGGCTGGCGGTCTGGGTGGACGGCACCGAGTTGCATGTCGCCAACACCGGCTCCCCGCTGACCGATGCGGGGGTGCGTTCACTCGCCGCGTTGCGGGTGTCGGCGAAGACCGCGGACGACTCGGGCGCCCGGCAGATCGGGCGGTTCGGGGTCGGCTTCACCGCCACCGCGACGGTCGCCAATCGCATCGAGATCCGTTCGCGCAGTGGGTCGGTGGTCTTCGACCGGGCGGACTCGATGGACGCCGCGCGAGCTGCCGGGATCTCCGTCGACGGGCCCGCGGACGTGCCGGTGCTGCGGCTGGTGTGGCCGACGGATCAGACGCCGACCGATGGCTTCGACACCGAGGTGGTCCTGCACCTTCGCGAGGAACCCGGCCCGCTTCTCGCCGCCATGCTCGGCCAGGCGCCGGATCTGGTCGTCGAACTGACTGCGCTGCAACGGATCAGCGTCGGCGATGTCGAGGTGTCGGCCGAACGGTCGGCGGGGCCGGACGTCGACGACGATGACGCGCGCGCGGTCGTGACGACGGTGTCCGTCGTCGGTGCGCCGGACGCGACCGACCTGCCGTCGACGCGCCGATGGCTCGAGGTCGCCCGGGGCGGCACCCGCTGGCTCGTCGACGCCGACGGTGAGCCCGCGGCGGCTGGCGAGGTCCTGCGCGCCCCGACGCCCACCGACATCGAACTCAGCCTGCCATGCCGGTGCATCACCGACCTGGCACTCACGCCGGATCGACGGCACCTCCATCCACGTGCCGAGATCGGCGATGCAGCAGCGGGTTACGTCGATCTCGTGCGGCTCGTCGAACCGGTGCGCAGGGTCGAGCTGGTACCCGAACTGCATCTCGCGCGTAATCCCGACGACGCGCGCCTGATCGAGGCGGTTCGTCGCGAACTGCGGGATGTCGCGTGGCTTCCGGCGGCGGCCGGTGCCGACCTGGTGCCACCGCGCGGGGTGATGCTCGTGGGTCTGACCGATCGGCTCGCGGAGATCCTCGGCGACCTGTTCGGTGACCTGATCCACCCGGATCTGTCGCTGACACAACATCTCCCGACGCTGGGCCGGCTGGGTGTGTCGGAGCTCGGGCTCGCGGAGCTCGCCGAACGTCTCGTCGGCGTCGACCGTGAACCGTCGTGGTGGCACGACCTGTACGACGCCCTGTCGCCCCTGGTGTCGACCGGCCGCGAGGTGGAGGAACTCGGCGCCCTGCCGATCCCGAGATCGGACGGACGGACGGCGATCGGGGTGCGCGGACTCTTTGTCAGTGACCGGATCTCGACCCCCATGCGGTGGATCCCCACCGTGCATCCCGAGGCGCGCCACGAACTGCTGACCCGACTCGGCGTCGCGGATCTGACGGTCGCGCAGGCAGTCTCGGACCCGGCGCTGCGCAGCCTCGTCGACGATGTCGACTTCGATTCGGGCGGCCCCGACGATGACCGGCTCGCCGTCGAGGTGTGTGCGGTGTTGCGGGCCGATCCGGAAGCACCGGTGCCGTCGTGGCTCTCGGCGCTCGCGCTCCCCGACGCCGACGGCGAGTTGCGGCCGGCCGACGAACTCCTGCTGCCGGGCAGCCCGCTGCTCGAGGTCTTGGTCGACGATCACCCGTTCGGTGTGGTCGACGCCGAGGTGGTCGCCGAGTGCGGCGTCGAGGAACTGCGGCGGATCGGCGTCGGCTGGGGTTTCGTGACCGTCGACGACGACCTGCCCGTCGCGCCCGAGCATGACCTGCCCGACGAGGAGGACTGGTGGGCCACCCTCCCGGATGCGCCCGAGAAGCACAGTGCGGTGCGGGATCTCGACTTGATCGAGGACGGGCGCTGGCCGGAGGCGTTGACCATGATGGCCACCGACGAACGCATCCGGCCGCTGCTCGCCGACCGGACGGGCTACACCGCGTGGTGGTTACGACGCCATGCGGAGATCGACGGTCTGCTGCTGGGGGAGTACCGGTCGCCATCGGATGACGTTCTCGAGAACATCATCGATCCCCTCGACCACCCGTATGCCGACGAGCTCGCCGGCACACTCGCCCGGCTGGAACCCGACTCCGCCGACGACGCGACGCTGCTGCTGACCCGGCTGGGCGATCGGGAGCGTGTGATCAGTGCGGGCGCAACGGTGTCCGTGCATGCCGCCGTCGTCGCGGCGTGCCGGAGCGGCATCGTCGATGCGCACGACGTCGAGGTGCCCGAGCGGGTGCGCACCCTCGCCGGCACAACCGCCGACCGCGCGGTGGTCGTCGACCGGCCGTGGTTCCTGCAGACGCTGGCCGACGACGAGGCGGTACTCGCCGGACCCACCGTGGTCTCGGCCGACGCCGACCTGCTGGGCACGCTGCTCGACCTGCCGCTCGCGAGCGAGGAGTATTCGGCGACGGTGTCCGCGCCGGGGGAGGCAGTCGGCTGGGCGCACCCGGCGGTGGTGCGCTTCGGGGCGTCGCGGGGGATCGAGATCCCGCACGGCGATGTCCGGCTACACGACGAACTGTGGATCGCGTTGCGCAGCAACGACGGCGGAGACGGCCCCGATGTCGCACGGGAAGTGCGGGTCGACTGGTGGGTCGACGACGCGGGTGTCACCCACCTCGAGCGTCCGGGCCGGCGTCGATCCCCGCGGTGAGGATCGACGCGAGCTGGCGGTAGGCGGCCGCGTCGTCGAGTCCGGTCGCGGCCCACACCTCGCGACGCTGGATCCGGCTCATCATCGATGAGGCGAGGTCGGCGGCGAACGCGGCGTCGACGTTGCGGAACTCGCCGGCCGACACCCCGTCGGCGATGAGCGCTTGAACCCGGGACGATGCCGCCGCGGTGTTGCGCTCGTACAGCGCGCGTGCCGGTTCGAACGCGTCGAGATCGCGCATGAACGCCTCCGAGGCCGGTGCCAGCGCCTCACCCACCGCCACCAGATAGACGATGACCCGTTCGCGCGGACTCGATGACGCCGCGACACGTGACTCGACTTGTTCGGTCGCGCTGCGGAAGAAGTGCGTCACGGTGGCGGTGACCAGTTGTTCCTTGCTGGCGGCGAGGGTGTACAACGTCGACTTCGAGCAACGGAGTTCGGCCGCGATGGAACCGATCGACAGGTGCGCGAACCCCTCGCGCAGGATCAACTCGAGAAGGGCGTCGAACAGCGCGGCACGTCGGCGGGTGGCGAAACCCTGGGTGGCCATGCGTGCTCCCTTCCGGCTGTACGTACGCTGGCTGAAATAGTACTGTGCAGAAGACCTGAGTACTAGTTTCGTAACCCTGGAGGTCTGGAATGCCGGTCGATCGCCTGCTCCCCAACGACGAGGCGCGCGACCTGATCGCGCTGGTCCGCGACATCGCCGACAAGCGCATGGCGCCGATCGTCGACCAGCACGAGAAGGACCGTCGGTACCCGGACGGGTTGTTCGCCGAACTGGGTGAGGCGGGGTTGCTCGGGCTGCCCTACCCGACGGAGTGGGACGGCGGCGGCCAGCCGTATGAGGTCTACCTGCAGGTGCTCGAGGAGCTCGGCGCGCGCTGGGCTGCGGTCGCCGTGGCGGTCAGCGTGCACGGGTTGGCCTGCCATCCGCTGTTCAACTTCGGCACCGATGAACAGAAGCAGCAGTGGTTGCCGGACCTGTTGAACGGCAAGCTGATCGGTGCCTACAGCCTGAGCGAACCCCAGGCCGGCTCCGACGCCGCGGCGCTCGCGTGCCGCGCCGTATCGACCGACGGCGGCTACTCGATGACGGGTTCGAAAGCGTGGATCACGCACGGCGGCATCGCTGATGTGTACAACGTCTTCGCCCGCACCGGTGAGGGTTCCAAGGGGGTGTCCTGCTTCTTCGTCGCCCGGGACACCGAGGGGCTCAGCTTCGGCAAGCCGGAGGACAAAATGGGCCTGCACGCGGTCCCGACGACCGGCGCCACCTACGACGACGCGTTCGTCGAGGAGGGACGCCGGCTGGGGGCGGAGGGGCAGGGGCTGCAGATCGCCTTCTCCGCGCTCGATTCCGGACGCCTGGGCATCGCTGCGGTGGCCACCGGCCTGGCGCAGGCGGCGCTCGACGCCGCCGTCGACTACGCGCAGGAACGAGCCGCGTTCGGCCGCAAGATCATCGACCACCAGGGGCTGTCGTTCGTGCTCGCCGACATGGCCGCCGCGGTCGACTCGGCCCGCGCGACCTACCTCGACGCCGCTCGACGCCGCGATGCCGGCATCGACTACACGCGGGCGGCGGCGACCGCCAAACTGGTGGCCACCGACGCCGCGATGAAGGTCACCACCGATGCGGTCCAGGTGTTCGGCGGTTACGGCTACACCCGCGACTTCCCGGTCGAGCGCTACATGCGCGAAGCGAAGATCACCCAGATCTTCGAGGGCACCAACCAGATCCAGCGGTTGGTGATCGGTCGGTCGCTGGCGCGGTGAGTTCGCCGGCCGTCGGTGTTCAGCGCGGGTTGTAGTAGAACGCGCGGTCGTCGAGGCGCCGGAATCTCGGTCCGCCGAGTCTGATCATCAGCCGCAGGATGGCGGGGATGCGGGCGTAGACCGCCTCGCGGTCGGGACCGGTCAGCCCTTTCGCCATGAGCGGGCACGTCCGCAGGGTCTCGGCCAGACCGGAGCGCTTGCTCATCTTCTCCTCGAAGGCGTCCCAGTCCTGCGGCGTGAGGCGGCGCTGCACGATGGCGATCGCGTCGGTCTCTTCATGGGCCAGGTGTCTGCCGAGGACCTCCTGGGCGCGGTGCAGCGCGTCCGCGAGGGTGGCCCGGGTCTGTTCGTCGGCGCGTTCGGCCATCCGCGCGAAGCCGGCCGCACACTCTTCGAGCAGCGGATCGATCTCGTCGTGCTCGTCCTCCATCGCCTGCAGGACCTCCGCCTCGGCGTTGTCGCACCGCTCGAGCAGCAGCGGCCACAGTTCCAGGTCCTCGCCGCTGTGGTGGTGGTGCAGCGCATGGGCGAACATCGCCCATCGACGGGAGAGCGCACGCCAGGTCCCCGCGTCGTCGACGGGGGTGGCCGGAACGGTGGCGGCGAAGTCGGCGAGGTCTCGCCGGAATCCGTGGTGCAGGACGTACATCATGAACGGGTCGAGCGGTCCGTCGGGCGCGGCCGCCTGGCCGGGGAGCCGGAGCTGGATCGGGTGAGCGGTGTGGGCGGGGTGGGCGGGGTGGGTCGTCATCGCGGGGGTCCTCATCGATACGTGGTCGGGCGGGTTCGAGGACCACAGTGGGCGGTGACGCTTGCGATGTGCTTGAGGGCGACTTGAGCGACGCCTGGATAGGGTGGCGGGATGTTCATCTCTCCGACGACGATCGACGAGAACATCCTGAACTGGGTGGTCGAGAACCGGTCGGAGCCCTGGGTCTCGATCGCCGAAGTGGTGACGGTGCTCGGCAACACGGTGACGATGTTGGTGCTGACATGTGCGGTCGTGGTGACACTCGCCGTGACCCGGCACCGAGTCGACGCGGTCTTCGTCGGCGCCGGAGTGCTTTTCGGATACGGTCTGATGCAGGCACTCAAGTACTCGTTCGCGCGGGACCGGCCACCCGTCGAAGACCGTCTACTGAACATCGACACCTTCTCGTTCCCCTCCGGGCACGCGATGATGACGATGGTCGTGTTCGGGCTGTTCGCTGTCGCCGCGTTTCGCTCCTCGCCCTGGGTGCGGGCGCATCGCTGGATCCTCGTGATCGCCCCCGTGCTGTCGATCCTCGTCGGCCTCACCCGAATACAACTCGCCGTGCACTGGGCCACGGACGTCGTGGCCGGATGGTTGTTCGGGGCGATCTGGGTGGTGTTCTGTACCTGGATACTGCTCCGGTACGAATCACGCCGCGGCTCCGGTGGTCTCGTCGGGGTTCAGCAGTAGACCACGCGGTCACCCGGACCATCCGCCGCCACATCTCCGGAAGCGGGGGCAGTTTGGTTCGACATGCGACTCATATTGCCCCCCCTGCTTGTGCGACCGCCTGGCTTTTCAACCGGGGGCCCGCCCGGTTGCGAGCGGGGCTAATCGACCGGGGTTCACTGTGGAGTTGTCAAGGGACTGATGCGGTCCCAGGTGTGGCCCGGGTGCGGAAGGTGCTACGCGAAAGTCTGGTGGTCTGTGGCGGCAGCGGTCAGGCGGCGTCGTCGAGTCGCATCGTGCGCCGGTTGTAGGCGGGTAGCGGTCGGCGTTGCGGGTCGATACTGGCGGGTGGGACGAGCCAGGGATGGCGGTCGAATCCCATCACGATGTCCCAGCCGTGGTGGTGGACCTGCGTATGGCAGCGCTGACACAGCAAACAGCCGTTGTCGAGGTCGGTGGGTCCGCCGTCGGCCCACGACTTGATGTGGTGGACCTGGGTATGTGACGGTGGTGCACCACATTTGACGCAACACGCGTCGCGGACGATCACCGCCTTACGTAGGTGCGCCGGATACAACCGATGGGTGTGACCCATCTGCAGCGGTACGCCCTCACTGTCGAGGACGATCTCGGTCAGGGATCCGTCGCAGGAGACCTGTTTCGCGGTGGCATGGCTGACCGTCCCGGTCCACGGCAGCGTTGCGAGTTCTCCGGTGGCGGGGATGGTCAGCAGCAGTTGCGTGCGTGGACTTCCGACGGTATTGATGGTCGCGCCGATCGCGGCTTGGTCGAGGATCAACTCGAAAGCGTCGGCACGGCGCTGCTCGGCGGTGCGACGATCTTCGGCGCCGTCGGGTTCGGGCCGTGGACACGATCGTTCGTCGATCATGGCCTGGAACTTCTCGCCGACGACCTGGGTGAGGTCGGCGCGGACTTCGACGCGGCCGTCGTCGGTGGTGTGTGCATTGACTGAGTTCAAGCTTGCATTGTCCGACGCCGGGACTGCTGTCTCGGAGGCGTCGGCGAGCGTGTTGCCGATAGCCCGCGCATGCCTGCGCACGTCTGTCGGCGTAGCACCTGAGAGCGCTTGGGCAATTAGTTCGAATTCATATCGGGAACGTTCATCCTCGGAAAGAGCGTCGCCACAACGTTTCTCGATTTCATTCATGCCTCGCACGATGGCATCGACGATCTCGCCGGAGAGTCGCCCGTCGGCGGCGTGACGAGCCAGCGCGGGCAACGCCGAGAGGGCATCGACACTCCGCATGGTGCGAAGAGCAGCGGCCGGTGCATGACCTGACTCGATCAGCAACTTCTTGGTGGTGCCGCCGGCTTTCTGAGCGACGCCGAGTTCGTCGAGTTGTGCTGCGTGGGTGACGATCTGGTGGTCGACGGTGTTGCGGATCAAGCGCAGCGTCTCGAGCGCGTCGAATGTTGCTCGGCCCGTGGGGTCGTCGGCGGGTGGGGTGGTCTCGATGAGTTGATCGAGGAGAGTGGCGAGCTCTGGCATGACTCCAAGGTACCGGAACATTCGTGGCTCTTCTGACGTCGAAGTGGGTTCCTTTTCGCGAGCCTAACGCACGCAACGCCCAGTCTCGCTTAGGTTTTGATTTGCGAAGAACAAGACCAAAGGAGTGGGCGTTGCGCACTGTCAGAGTACTGCAGAAGTTGCTCGGAATCGAGCGTGCCCGTGTTGTGGGTGTCAGGTTCGATGAGGATGACCGCGGGCAGATGGTGGTCGTGTCGCTGGAACTGCACAAGAACGCACGATCACGGTGCCCGCAATGTAAGAAGCGCTGCCCTGGTTACGATCAACCTGCGGCGCCGCGACGGTGGCGACATCTCGACATGGGCGGTTGGCGGTGCTTCCTCGAGTTGCCCGCCAAGCGTGTGCAGTGTCCTCGCCATGATGTGAAGACTGAGTTGGTTCCGTGGGCACGTCCGGAAGCGAAGATGACCAGGGCGTTCGACGACACCGTCGCATGGCTGTGCGCGCACGCCCCGATGACCGCGGTCAGTGCCTATCTGCGGGTCTCCTGGCGGACGGTATCTCGTATCGTCGAGCGCGTGGTCGACGACCATGTCGGACTCACTAAACGCTTGAACGGGTTGCGGCGCATCGGTATCGATGAGATCGCCTATCGCAAGGGCCGCCGGTACCTGGTTGTCGTGGTCAATCATGACACAGGTCAGTTGGTATGGGCGGGTGAGGGCGCCAAAAAGGAGACGATCGAGCGGTTCTTTGATGAACTGGGTGATGTGCGCGCACGCAGGATCACCCATATCAGTGCTGATGGCGCCGAGTACATCGGTGCGGTCCTCGCCGAGCAGGCGCCGGGGGCGTACTGGTGTATGGACCCATTTCATGTGCTGCAGTGGGTCAATCAGGCGTTGGACCGGTGCCGGTCTCGGGTGATGAGTCGGATAGCCGGCTTGTCGAAGGTGGAACGTGGCCGGTTGAGGTGGGCGTTGTTGAAGAATCCTGACAGCCTCACCGAGAACCAGGAGCGGTTGCAGTCCATCGTGGTCAGCGATGCCAACAGTGTGCTGGCCCGTGCGTATCAGATGAAAGAAGAGATACGGCACATACTTTCAGGTGCCTACTTGTCATGTTGGGCGCCGTTGCGGCGGTGGTTGAAGAAGGCGGAGGCTTGTGACATACCAGAGATTCGCACCCTGGCGCCGAGTATCCGTAAACGTGAGGTCCAGATCTTTAACGCGGTCGAGTGTCAGATGAGCAATGCGCGAGTCGAAGCAACGAACTGCCATCTGCGGTCATTGACAAAGCGGTCGTACGGATTTCACACTCCCGACGCTTTGATCGCGATGGCGAACCTCACCAGGGGCGGCGCATGCCCAGAACTCCCACATCGAAACTGACCGAAAACCGCCCACTTTCAGATCAGGAGATCCACATTCGTTCGATTTCGAGGGAATTCCACAGGCCGAGAACCGCGAATTCATCGACTGTGCAGCGCTTTTCGTTGACTGGGCGCAGATCGTTGACAGTGATGAACTTCAGTCACACCCGTTTCGATTCCCGGTCGAAAAGTGGTGGGTTTGTCACGAACGAAGGCCTCGACGGTCGCTCGGCGAGCGCCAGTGTGCTCAGCCGGCGGGGCGCACCGGGCTCGCTGTGCAGATGCGGGAACTGCTCGGTCGGCGTGAGCGGACGCCGAAATTCCCCCGGGTGGGGGACAGTCGAACGGCGTCGGACTGGGATTCACTGGACGGATGTCGAATCCGGGGCCACCCGACGATGACGCGACCATGCCCGGATCGTCCGACGGCGACGAGTCGCCGACGACGATCCAACCTGCCCGCCCGACGGTGGTCCCGGGGGTGTCACTGAACAAGGCCCCGGCGCCGGACCCCTACGCCGCCACGCAGACAGGTCCGACGCCGCAGTACCCACCGCCGTATCAGCAGCCGCCGAGTGGCTATCCTCCGCCACCCGGACAAGCCCAGTACGGCTACCCACCGCCGGGCTACCCACCGCCGGGTTATCCACCACCGGGGTACCCCCAGCCCGGATATCCCCAGCCCGGATATCCCCAGCCCGGGTACCCGCGCAGGTCCAATCGGCGCGCGTACCTGATCACGGGCGTCGCGTTGGTCTGTGTCCTCGCGCTGGTCCTCGGGGGCGTCGTGTGGTGGAAGGTGTCCTCGTCGAGTGGCAATTCCGACGAAACGCCGGACCTCGTCGCCGGTCAGCTCACCGGTTCGTTCCCGACCGCGCCGAGTCCAGCCTGGAGCGTCGACGCGAGTTCGTTGGGTGGTACGGGGTACGTCTCCGGTCTGCCGCTCGAGGCGACGTACAGGACTCAGGGTGCGGTCCACGACGACCACACATTGGTGACGCTCGTGCAGGTAGGTGACTCCACGAACGGCCCGGCACTGCGGCCCATCGGGATAGACACCGAGTCCGGCGGGAAATGGTCGTTCGACGAACCCGTGTCCGGGTGCTCGGACTCCATCGTGGACAGCACCATCGCCTGCCTGGGTCGGGGCGCCGCGTATTTCGTCGACGTCCGGACAGGTCGCGAGATCGGCCGTGCTCCCGCTCCGCCGCAGGCGTTCGGGATCGCGTTCAACGGGAAGGCGGCGTTCGTCCGCGACTTCAGTGGTGGCAACGAACGCCAGGTCGTGTTCCACAAGGTGACACCAGGAGGCGTGGAGTGGCAGCGCACGATCGACCTGCCCGAAGCGCTTCCGAGCGGGGACGCCTCGCAGTTCATCGCCACCGACGAGCTCGTCGCCAGCGCCGACGGCGTGGTCGCCGTCATCTCGGCCGACGACGGCCGGGAGATCTTCACTAGTCCGGGCCGCACCGGGATGGTGCCGCGCGCGGACGGATCGGTCCTCGTGGTGACGGGCAGCATGACAAGCGGCACACCGACGAATGGTCCGGTCGTCGTGGTCCGGCCGGACGGCACCACCAGCGACTTGGCGGGTATGAGCGTGGAGTCCGCTGCTGTCATGACTCCGACTCAGAGCGGGCGTGTGCTCATCGACGGTGCATACACTGACGTCGCGGACGGGGCGCGGATCTGGACGACGACTGATCTCCCGGCCCACACCTCGCCGACCGTCGTGCTGGCCGATGACCGTGAAGTCGTGTGGACGACGCACGACGCTGTCACCGCAGTCGATGCCATCTCCGGCCAGACGTTGTGGACGACTCCGACCGGGCCGGTCTACGGGTCGACCGGCCACGCCGTCACCGACGGCGAACGCCTCATCGCGCCCATGGCCGACGGCGGCGTGACCGCCCTGGATCTGGTGGGCGGTGCGCCGGTGTGGTCGATGCCCCCGTCCACGATCGGCAACACCCCCGCCGCGGGTGTCACCGAACCGCGTCCGCCGCTGACGTTCGCCGTCGGCGACCGCCTGATCACGATGACCGCGACCACGATCACCGGCTTCGCGCCCACCGGTCCGGAGGCCATCGTTCCGGGCACGACTCGCGAGGCCGACACCGCCGACGGCGGCGAACCCGAATACGTCACGCCGTGCGGGGCGCCCCCGGTGTTCACGCCGCAGTCGTTCCGCACGTCGGCGGGTGGGCTGGGCGTGACGATGAAGGTCACCGCGAAGTGTCCGGGCGGCGACGTCCTGTACGGGCCGCAGACACGCATCACCATCTCCGACGGCAGCGGCATCGTCGCGTCGGGGAACTTCGACTTCCAGCGGGCGCCGGTCGCGGTGCCCTCGCTCGACGGGGCGGGCGAGGCGCTGACGATGGAACTCACCTATCCGCCCGGGAGCTTCTTCCGGCTGCCGGACACGCTCGGTGCCCAGGGGAGTGCGGCCGGCGACGGCCGCTACCTCGTCGACTGCGACAAGGGCCCGACTTCCGGGGCCGCGCCGAAGCTCGCGACTCCGCAGTCGGGAACGGCCGCGTCGTCGACCGCCACCGGGCCGTCGTTCCCGGCCGGAGCCGACGTGACGGCGAGCAGCGTCAGCGCCCTGCGTCTGCAGGCCGACGCCGATCGGGCCTTCATCGTGGCGAACCTGAACAACCGGTGGGTGGCGCAGCTGAGCTCCAAACGGCCGGGTCTCGTCGCCGAGGGGCGGACCTGGGCCGACCAGGCCATCCTCGACGAGTTCCTGGCACTCCGGTTGCGATTCAACGACGTTCGGCTCCTGTGGAGCGACGAGTGGCCGGTGTTCTCGTACCGCGGCTGGTGGGTGACGGTGGCCGCGGCGACCTTCCCGGGCCCGGTCGAGGCCAACAACTGGTGTCGCGCTCAGGGATTCGGCCCGGACAACTGCTTCGCGAAACTGGTGAGCACCACGGCCGGACCGGAGCGGACGACCCTGTACTGGAAGTGACGGTGCCCGACGCCGCGCCGGTTTGTTCGGAACGATGACGACTAATCGGTTCATCGCGATACGGTCGGGTATGGATTTCTCCCCGTCAGCGCGGTCGGCCGAACTCACCGAACGCGTGCGCACCTTCGTGACCACCGAGATCGAGCCGGTCGAACCCGAGATCCATCGGGACATCAAGACCCGCCGCGACGAGAACGGCAACCCGTGGACGCCGTCGCCGATCATCGCCGAACTGCAGAAGAAGGCCCGCTCGGAGGGGCTGTGGAACCTCTTCCTGCCCGCCGAGCACGCCGGCCGCTATGCCGCCGACTTCGGCACCGACGGCGGGGCCGGGCTGACCAACTCCGAGTACGCGCCGATCGCGGAGGCGATGGGATCGTCCGGGCTCGCGCCGGTGATCTTCAACTGCAACGCCCCCGACACCGGCAACATGGAGGTGTTGCTGCGCTACGGCACCGACGAGCAGCGGAAACAGTGGCTCGAACCCCTTCTGACCGCCGAGATCCGCAGCGCCTTCTGCATGACCGAGCCGGCCGTCGCGTCGTCGGACGCCACCAACATGGCCGCGACCGCCGTACTCGACGGCGATGACGTCGTCATCAACGGGACCAAGTGGTTCTCCACCGGCGTCGGCCACCCGGACTGCAAGGTGCTCATCTTCATGGGCGTCACCGACGCCGAGGCCGACCGGAAGTCGCGGCACACGATGGTGCTCATCCCGATCGACGCCCCCGGGGTCACGATCGACCGGATGCTCACCACCATGGGCTACTTCGACGAGCCGTTCGGCCACGGCGAGGTCAGCTTCGACAACGTGCGCGTCCCGGCGTCGAACATCCTGCTCGGACCCGGCCGCGCCTTCGAGATCGCCCAGGGCCGGCTCGGTCCGGGTCGCGTGCACCACTGCATGCGGGCGATCGGACTCGCCGAGCGGGCGCTGGAACTCGGTGTGCGTCGCGCACTCTCGCGGGAGGCGTTCGGCAAGCAACTCGCCCGGCTCGGCGGCAACAGCGAGCGCATCGCCGACGCCCGCATCGCGATCAACCGGTCGCGACTCCTCGTCCACCACGCGGCCTGGTTGCTCGACCAGGGCATGTCCCGCGAAGCCCTGTCGGCGGTCAGCGAGATCAAGGTCGAGGTGCCCAACATGGCACTCGACGTCATCGACCTCGCCATCCAGTTGCACGGCGGCGCCGGTCTCACCGACGACTTCCCGCTCGCGCAGGCGTGGGTGGGCGCGCGGTCGCTCCGACTCGCCGACGGCCCGGACGAGGTGCACCGCAACGTGGTTGCGCGCATCGAGTTCGGCAAGTACCGCTGATCGGGGGACGAGGATGACCAACGAGGTGGCCGGTGCGGGCGAGGTCCGCACCGAGGATGCATTCGACGTCGAGGCGATGGCGAAGTGGCTGGAGGCCAACGCCGCGGACCCGACCGGTCTCGACGCCGTGCCGGAGGTCCGTCAATTCGGCGGTGGCGCTTCTAATCTCACGTATCTGCTGCGCTATCCGTCGAAGGACCTGATCCTGCGCCGGGCGCCCCGGGGTACCAAGGCGCGGGGCGCGCACGACATGGCACGCGAGTACCGGATCCAGTCCGAACTCGCGACCGCCATCCGCTACATCGCGCCGATGATCGCCTTCTGCGACGACGAGTCGGTCCTGGGCGCGGACTTCTACGTGATGGGCCGCATCGACGGTGTCATCCCGCGGACCGAGTGGCCCGCCGACGTCCCGCTCGACGCCGAGCAGGCACGCCGGCTCTGTCTGAACTTCATCGACACCCTGGTCGAGGTCCACTCGGTCGATCCGAGCACGACCGGACTCGCCGATCTCGGCAAGGGGCCGGGTTATGTGCGACGGCAGGTCGAGGGCTGGTCGGCGCGATTCCGCAACGCGCACACCGATGACGTGCCCGACTTCGAGTCGACGATGACGTGGCTGGCCGACAACCAGCCCGACGACGTCGCCAACTGCGTCATCCACAACGACTTCAAGCTCGACAACGTCGTCCTCGACAAGGACGATCCCACGCGGGTGATCGGCATCCTGGACTGGGAGATGGCAACCCTCGGCGATCCCCTGATGGATGTCGCGGGTTCGATGGCCTACTGGATCCAGGCCGACGACCCGGATGCCATGCAGCTCATGCGACGTGTCCCGACGCACCTGCCCGGCATGCTCAGTCGTGCCGAGTTCGTCGAGAACTATTGCGAGCGCATGGGATTCGACATGACGCCGGAACGCTGGCGCTGGTATGAGGTGTTCGGACTGTTCCGGGCGGGGGTGATCGCCCAGCAGATCTACTACCGCTACTACCACGGCCAGACCACCAACAAGGCGTTCGAACGTCTCGGATACGCGGTCGGGATCATCGCGCAACGGCTGGACGACCTGCTCGTGTAACCACCCGACGAAGGGGACCGCCATGGCGGAGGACGTGGTCACCCCGGCGGGTGCCGGCAGCGGATCACCCGACGAGATCCGCATCAGCGGCTACCGTCCGGAGCTGCGCCGGACGCTCGGCGGGTTCGCGGTGTTCGCGATCTCCTTCGCGTTCATCTCCGTCGCGGTCGGGATCTTCGCCACCTACGGCAGCGTGCTCACCACGGCGGGTCCGGTCGGGATCTGGTTGTGGATCGTCGCCGCGGTCGGCCAGACCCTGATCGCGCTGGTCGTCGCCCAATTCGCCGCCCGGATCGCACTGAGCGGGTCGTCGTATCAGTGGGCGTCGAGGCTGGCGAACCCGAAGATCGGCTGGTTCTTCGGCTGGCTGAGCTTCTGGTACCTGGTGATCGGCGTGGTCGCCATGGACAACGCGCTGGCCAGTCAGGCGCTGATGCCGCTCGCCGGGATGGCCGAGGACGAGGACGTCGCCCGCGTCATCACGCTCGTCGTGCTCGTCATCCAGGCCGTGCTGGTGATCGCGTCGACCCGGTTGCTCGGCCTGTTCACCTCCGGCGCGGTGGCGGTCGAGTTGGCGATCGTGGCGATCCTGATCCTGGTGCTCGCGGCGGTGATGGTGTTCAGCGGAAGCGGTCACCCGGGCAATTTGGTGTCCGAGGGGGTGGCCGCCGGTGCGCCGGACTACTGGGCGATCGGTGGCGGGGTGATGGCCGCGATGGTCATAGGACTCACCACCCTGGTCGGGTTCGATTCCGCGGCCAACCTCGCCGAAGAGGCGAAGGATCCGTTCCGCAGCGTCCCCCGGGCGATCGTCGGATCGGTGGTGGCCGCCGCGGTCCTGGGACTGGTCTTCCTCATCGTCCTGACCACGGCGATCGAGGACGTTCAGGCGGTCACGGCCGACGGGTCGCCGGTCGCCGCGATCATCCGGGAACAACTCGGGCCGGTCGCCGAGCGAATCCTTCTCGCCTGCATCGTCTTCGCGATGTTCGGCGCCGGCATGGTGGTGATGGCGGCGTGCGCCCGGCAGGTCTTCGCGATAGCCCGCGACCGGCGCTTCCCGGCGCACCGGCTGATGGCCAGGGTCAACCCCCGGACCCAGACCCCGGTACCGGCGACGCTGCTCATCCTCGGCGTCGGAGTGGTGCTGATGCTGGCCCTGCCCGGGGCGGCGCTGATCGAGCTGATCATCGCGTCGACGATCCTGCCCGCGCTCATCTACGGCGGGACCGTCGTGCTGTACCTGGTCGTCCGAAAGCGTCTGGAGCGCAAGTCCGGTGGGTTCAGTCTCGGACGCCTCGAGATGCCGGTCGCCGTCGCCGCGCTGATCTGGGTGGGGGTCGCCCTGTTCGTGCTCGTCACGCCCGACGACGCGCGGGTTCCGACCCTGATCGTGCTCGGGCTGATCGCGGCGGGCGGCCTCTACTTCGTCGCCCTGCTGTTCGGACCCGGTCGCGTCCTCGAACACGAACCCGGGGTCGACGAATTCGCGGCGGCCGCAGAATCGGACAGGGCAGAACCGGACAGGGCCGAACCGGACAGAAGCTAGTCGAGACCTTCCTGCGCGCCTCGATCACCGCGTCGGACACCGGCGCGCTGGACGAGGACGATCGTCGTCCCGAGCAGACCGACGGCCAGGCCCACCAGGCAGACCGGCAGCGCGCGGTCGCCACCGAGATCGGTCAGGGCGACGATCACCGTCGCCACCACCCACCCGATCATCCCGACCACGATGACCGGCTCCGGGGCGCGCAACGCGCGGGGGAGTTCGGGGATCTCGAGTGTCGTGGACATGGACAACAGGGTAGCTTTCGGAACGTGCCACACGATGAGCCGAGTGAGTCTCGCGATCTGAGGTCCTCCGACACCCCGGGTGCGGACATGTCGAAGGGGAACCTCCCCACGGAGCCCGACTTCCCCGCGACCACCCCGGGGCCGGATTCTGCGGTCCCGCGCGGCCCGCTCGACCGGTTCTTCAAGATCTCCGAACGCGGTTCGACGATCAACCGCGAGTTCCGCGGTGGCCTTGTCACGTTCTTCACGATGGCCTACATCGTGGTGCTCAACCCGATCATCATCGGCGGTATCCCGGGCGGGGACAAGAACACCGACGTCCTGGGCAACGTCCTGCCGCTGGCGCAGGTCGCCGCGGTCACCGCGCTCGTCGCGGGCGTGATGTCGATCCTGTTCGGCCTGGTCGCCAACTATCCGTTCGCGATCGCGGCGGGTCTCGGCATCAACAGCCTGCTGGCGGTGTCCATCGCGCCGCAGGTGACCTGGCCCGAGGCAATGGGTCTGGTGGTCGTCGACGGCATCATCATCGTCCTGCTGGCCGTCACCGGATTCCGCACCGCGGTGTTCAACGCGGTGCCCCCCGAACTGAAAGCCGCGATCGCGGCGGGGATCGGTCTGTTCATCGCCTTCATCGGTTTCGTCGACGCGGGATTCGTCAAGCGCATCCCCGATGCCGCCGGCACCACCGTCCCGGTGCAGCTGGGCAGCGACAACTCGATCTCCACGATCCCCACACTGATCTTCGCGGTCGGGGTGCTGCTGATGGGCGTCCTGGTGGTGCGTCGGGTCCCCGGTGGCCTGTTGATCGGTATCGCCATCACGACGGTGCTGTCGATCGTGCTGGAGCGGATCTTCGATTACGGGTCCAGCGTCGACAGCCCCTCCGGCTGGGGTCTCAGCGTGCCCGACATTCCCAGCGCCCTCGGCGGTCTGCCCGATCTCAGCCTGGTCGGTGACGTCGACCTGTTCGGCGCGTTCACCCGGATCGGTGTGCTCGCGGCATCGGTGCTGGTCTTCGCGCTGGTGCTCTCCAACTTCTTCGACGCCATGGGCACGATGACCGGCCTCGGCAAGGAGGCCGGGCTCGCCGACGAGAAGGGCAACCTGCCCGGTATCGGCCGAGCGCTCGTCGTCGAGGGGACCGGCGCCATCGCCGGCGGTGCCGCCTCGGCGTCGTCGAACACGGTGTTCGTGGAGTCTGCGTCCGGTATCGCCGAAGGTGCGCGCACCGGCCTCGCCAACGTGGTGACCGGAATCCTGTTCCTGGTGGCGATGTTCCTGACACCGCTCTACGAGGTGATCCCGCTCGAGGCGGTCGCCCCCGCGCTGGTGGTCGTCGGCGCCATGATGATCGGCCAGCTCACGTCCATCGATTTCAAACGGCTCGACTACGCGCTGCCGGCCTTCCTGACGGTCGTCTCGATGCCGTTCACGTACTCGATCGCCAACGGTATCGGCATCGGCTTCATCAGCTGGGTCGTGATGGCGACCGCGGCGGGCAAGGCCCGCACTGTGCATCCGTTGCTCTGGTTCGTCGCCGCGATCTTCGTCGCCTACTTCGCGCGCGGACCGATCTCCGACCTCATCGGCTGACGAACTTGGTCGTCTGTCCGGGTTTGCCCGTTTCGGTGTCGTCCACCCGGTTCAATTTCGTCGCGGACGGGCAGCGAGGCCGATTTCCTGGCCTACGATTTGGCAATGCATGCACCTTGTGGTGACGGAAGTCTGTCCGGCGACCTGTCCCTCGCCGTGGTGCGCCTGGCGCGCCGACTCCGAGGTCGGCGGGAGAACAAGCTGGTCTCGCTCACTCAGCTGTCCGCCCTCAACACGCTGCACCACGAGGGCCCGATGACACCAGGTGCGCTCGCGGCCGCCGAGCGGGTTCGCCCGCCGTCGATGACCAGGGTCATCGCCTCGCTGTCGGATCTCGGGATGATCAAGCGCGAACCCCATCCCACCGACGGCCGTCAGGCCATCGTGACGTTGTCCCCGGAAGGCGTCGAAGTCGTGACCGACGAACTCGCCGCCCGCAAGGCATGGTTGAGCGACCGCCTCGCGGAACTGTCCGCCGAGGAGCGGGACATCCTGCGCGAGGCCGTGCGCATCGCCAACAAGATCCTCGGGCAGGCCGACACCGACGTCCCGCGCTCACGCGCGATCTAATCCCGCTCCCTGAGGAGTCCCGGAGCTTGCGGAGGGACGTCTCTCCGCTCCCTGAGGAGTCCCGGAGCTTGCGGAGGGACGTCTCACCGCTCCCTGAGCCTGAATCTTTCACGGGTGGGTAGGGTTTCGCCGATCGGTTGTCGGTGTCGCCTTTTGATGGTTGGTGCTGGTGTGTGGGCAGGGTGGATCGCCAGCGTTGGGTTCGCTGGTTGTTCGGGTTCTGAGGTGGGGTGGGCGGCGGTGACGGGGCGCGGTGACCGAGGGGCTGGTTAGGCGGTGAGGCGTTGCCAGCCGTGGCGTATGTGGTGGTTGTAGGGCCAGTCGGTGGGTAGTCGCAGGGTGGTGGTGCGGGCGTGGGTGATGATCTTGCCGCCGACGGTGAACAGGCGGTGGCGCAAGCGTTTGGGTTCCCAGCGGCGGATGGGGTCGTGGCGGTGGTAGCCGAGGGTTTGAGTCCAGGCAATGAGGTCGGAGGCCAGGGCGACGATATCGAGCCACAGTTGGTTTTTGGCGAATGAGTCGAACGGTAGGTTGGCCATGCCGGTGTCTTTGAGGCAGCGGATACGGTCTTCGGCGCGGGCACGTTGACGGTGACGCAGTTCCAGGATCGGCAGTGTCCAGCCGCGGCCGCGGGTGTTGGTGGCGAACACGGTGTAGCGGCGGCCCTCGATGTCGGTGATGAGGTGTTGGGCTCCGTTGTGGGGATATTCGCGGCGCGCGATCAGCCGCATCCCGGGTGGCCAGGGCTCGTAGGCGGTTTCGGTGTCACGGACCGAGCGCGGCATGTGGTCGGTGATCTCGGCGACCTGGGCATCAGCTCGTGGATCGGCGTCGTCGGTGTTGATCGCGGTCACCCAGGCGGCCTCAGGCAGCACGTCCAATGCGTCTTTGACCAGTTCGGAGATGGTGAACCCGACCGAGTACTGCAGGCGTTGCTCGGCCAGGTGGGCCAGGAACTTTTTGGCACACCCGGCCGAATCGGTACGTATGAGCACCTGGGCGCGTTCAGCGGCGGGCAGCTGGGCCAACGCCGCCTCGAGGGCCGCGATGTGCATGTCCGCACCTTTGGGTGAGGCACCTCCACGCCGCAGGTCCAGGTTCAGTGTTTCCCCGGTGCCGAAGGCGCTGAACCGCCCCGGGTCTGTCGGAGGCTCTCGAACCTGTGAAGGATGGAGAGCATGGCAGCACCACGCAAGTACAGTGAGGAACTCAAGGACCGGGCCACCCGGATGGCATGTGAAGCGCGACAAGATCCCGATTCGTCGAGAGGTGCGATCAAGCGGATCGCCGATCAGCTCGGAGTCCATCCCGAGGCGTTGCGCAATTGGGTTCGTCAGGCCGAGATCGACGGCGGGGTCCGCCCGGGCACCACGAGTGAGGACGCTGACCGCATCGCGGCGTTGGAGCGGGAGAACCGTGAACTGCGGCGAGCGAACACGATCTTGAAGCAGGCTTCGGCTTTCTTTGCGGCGGAGATCGACCGCCCACAGCGCTGATCGTGGAGTTCGTCGCGGCTCACCGCGATGAACACGGAGTCGATCCGATCTGTGCGGCATTGCGCGATACGTCCGCCCAGATCGCTCCGTCCACGGTACGAGCCCACCTGAGCCCCCAGAAGACCGAGGCGCCTCGTGTGGTGCGTGACCGGGAGCTCCTTACCCAGGTCCGCGCGGTGCATGCCGACAACCTCGGCGTCTACGGTGCCCGCAAGGTGCATGCCCAATTGCGCAGACAGGGCCATAGTGTTGCCCGCTGCACCGTCGAGCGATTGATGAAAGCCGATGGGCTGCAAGGGATAGCGAGACTCAAGACACGCAAGACCACGCGCAGCGAGGGAGCTGAAACACCCCGGCCGGCTGACCGGGTCAACCGTCAGTTCACCGCGGCGGCACCGAACGCGTTGTGGGTGGCGGACCTGACCTACATCCGCACCCACTCGGGCTGGGTGTACGCGGCGTTCGTCCTGGACGTGTTCTCGCGGATGGTCGTCGGCTGGCAGGTCTCGACCACCATGCACACCGACCTCGCCCTCGACGCCCTGAACATGGGATTGTGGGCACGGTCGCGTGCCGGCCACGACGTGGCCGGGCTGATCCACCACTCCGACCGCGGAGTGCAATACCGAGCCATCCGCTACACCGAACGACTGGCCGAAGCCGAAGCGGTGACATCTGTTGGCTCCAAGGGGGATTCATACGACAACGCGATGGCTGAGGCGTTCAACTCGCTGTTCAAAGCCGAATGCATCCGTAACCCCGTGATGCGCCCGCGAGGCGGCTGGGCAGGTGTGGGCGAGGTCGAGATCGCCGTCGCTGAGTACGTCGAATGGTTCAACCACCGCCGCCTGCACGGCGAGATCGGACACGTCCCACCCGTCGAGTACGAGAGCGCCTACTGGTCGACCCACACCGTCACCAGCTACCGTGAGAACCCGGTCCCCGCAAACGCTGGAACCAACTAACCGAGCCTCCAGCAAACCCGGGGCGATTCACGCCGTGGTCGACGAACGAACACATCGGGGAATGCCCGAACACCCGCTTATACGTTTTCTGGGCCTGTTCTTTGGCCGAGCCGGCGGTCACGGTCGTGGCATCGAGATCAACGATCACCAGCCCGCCATCGATGCTGCCCGCAGTGCCCTCCAACGGGCGGGCAATGCCCCACACCCGCTCCCGCGCCGCGGCGCGAGCCGCGCTGATCGCGGTACTGACCGCCTCGACATCGGTAGCCAGCCTGCTGATCACCCGCGAAATCGTCGGATCAGAGGCCACCTGCCCGTACAACTGTGGCTGAGCCCGGACTGTGGCCACATCGGCCACACAGTCACCACCGGTCGCCAAGGTGAGCGCCAGATCCAGCACGATCTTGGCCGGATCATGGACCGTCGCCGCGGTCCGCCACGGCGCCATCGCCGCGGTCAGCTCGGCTCCCAGGCCCGAGACCTGCACGGTTTTCGTCAGCAACACCCCGCCCGAGGTCGTCAGCACCGACTCAGTGCGCGTAGGGTCCACCATCAACTCGGGATACACGTTATTCTTCACCTGCGAGGTGCCTTTCTTCTTGTGACTATTTGTTTGTGGTGAATCAATAATCACAAGGCAGACAGGCACTTTCGCGTATCACACGCCGAACACCAGCAACATCAGTGAAATATCCAGGCTGAGGAGTCCCGGAGCTTGCGGAGGGACGTCTCGAAGGGTCAGAAGAACGTGCCCGAGAAGGGGGCGCGGTCGGTCATGAACGCGTGGTCCAGCGCGCGCAGCGTCGCCGGGGAGTCGACGCGCAGGCGTCCCGCCGCCGCGAAGGCCGAGGGTCGGATCCCGCCGAGGTAGATGCTCGACAACACCGAGATGTCGAGCGAGACGGTGGGCGTCGCTCCCGACTTCGCCGGCGCGACGATCGCCCCGCCCTCGCGTACCGAGATGTCGAAAACGCCTCCGTGTGCGCGGAATTCGTCGGTCACCTCGATCACGGCGTCCAGGTCGGCGGCATAGTGACGGGCGCCGAGGGCGGCTGGGACGTCGAGGATGCGCAGCCACATCGTGTCGGCGGTCCCGGTGACCGACACCGACCGCGGATTCACGAGTTTCTGCGACAGCGGGTCGTCGACCGGGATGGTCGCGGTGAGCGAGGGAATGAGGTCGAGGCTGATCAGGACGCGCCACAGATCGGTGTGTGCGTCGTCGGTGACCGCGAAGACCTCGTTGACCTCGCCGCGCACCGCGCCGGTCTCGTCCTTGTAGATGCGGTAGCTCGCGTAGCCGTCGGCGTGCAGCAGGTAGTGCAGACCGCTCGCCGACAGCGGCCGCTCCGACGCCCGGTCGGCCAGGATGGGATTCCACCAGGCGGGGGTGCGGGTGAGCGCGCCCGGGGTGGTCAGCGTCCACCGTGCGTGGAGGTCGGGGATCGCGGCGGCCACCGCGTCGGCGTCGGCATACCGGACGGTGGCATCGTCGGGCTGGGCCGCGCGCATCTGGGCGCCCGGGCTCAGCGACACCGAGTTCGCGAAGCATGCCGGTCCGAAGCCGAAGCGTTCGTAGATGGTGCCCTCACTCGCGGTGAGGATTCCGAAGGTGTACTTCTCCGATTCCCACTGCTCGACGAGTTCGGTGAGCATGCGGCGGAGGATGCCACGCCGCCGGTGGGTCGACGCCACCGAGACCCACGACAGTCCGGCCGCGTCGGACACGCCCCCGCCGGGCAGTGACATCGACATCCGGTAGAACATCGCCACCCCGACGAGGGGCCGCGTGTCCAACCCGGTGTCGCGCACCAGTACGACGTCGTCGTCGGCGACCTTGCCGCGCAGATCGGCGACCTCGTCGTCGGGCAGCGGGTTGCGCATGGCGAACGCGCGGGCATCGGTGGTGATGATGTCGGCCCAGTCCGCGTCGGTGGCGCGGGCGAGGGACAGACGTGACATCGGAGTCGAATCGCTGGTCACGCCCTCCACAGTTTCACACCCGTGCGCTGCCGGTTTCGTCCGGGTGGCAGACTGTTGCGGTGCCCGGGCTCGCAGTGAACGTGATCGACATCGACGACTCGGAGGACCCGCGCGTCGACGACTTCCGCGACCTCAACTCCGTCGACCGACGGCCCGATCTCCCGGTTCTGCCCGGCGGCGCCCGGGCCGTGGTCTGGTCATCGCCGAAGGTGTTCTCGTCGCCCAGCGGATGATCGCGTCACGGTTCGCGACCCACGCCTTCCTCGGTGTCGCGAAACGCCTCGAGGAGCTCGACGCCGATCTCCGTGATCCCGGGCTGGCCGGTGTCCCGTTCTTCCGCGCCACCGCCGAGGTCATGGCCGAGATCGTCGGCTTCCACCTCAACCGCGGCGTGCTCGCCGTGTCGCGCCGACCGCCCGTGCTCACGGTGCCGGAGGTCCTCGAGAGCGCGCGGACCGTTGCGATCCTCGAAGGTGTGAACGACCACGAGAACATCGGGTCGATCTTCCGCAACGCCGCCGGATTGGGCGTCGACGCAGTGCTTTTCGGTCAGGGTTGCGCCGACCCGCTGTACCGCCGATGCGTTCGGGTATCGATGGGCCATGCACTGCTCGTGCCGTTCGCGAGATTCGACGACTGGCCGCGCGGCCTGGACCTGGTGCGGGAACGTGACTTCCGGCTGGTCTCGTTGACGCCCGATCCCGCCGCCGTGACCCTGGCCGAAGCCGTCACCGCCGAGAAGGTCGGCTTCCTGGTCGGTGCGGAGGGCCCCGGTCTCACCGCGTCGGCGATGGCGGCCACCGACGTGAAGGCGCGCATCCCGATGAGCCGGGGCACCGACTCGCTGAACGTGGCGACCGCTGCGGCCGTTGCGTTCTACGAGCGCGCCCGGTCGGGCACCATGGGATCGTGACCGTCGAGCGGGAGGGTGTCGAACCGACGCCGTGGGCCCTGGGGCTGATCGTCGGTGCCTCGTGCGCGCTGTTCGCCGCATTCGTCTTGGTCGGCGTCTACCTGCTCATCGGCGAGATCCTGCGGTTCCTCGGAATCGCCGCCGTATTGGTCGTCGCAGGCGGACTCGGATGGACCCTCTGGGAGTTCCGGGCGCGGCCCGTGTGGCGGTGGGTCGTGTGGGGACTGCTGCTCGGCTTCCTCGCCGGGGTCGCGTCGTCGATCGCGCTGCTGGCGATGGGACGCCCCGCACCCTAGAACCCGAAGTACTCGCGGATACGCCCGCGCTTGCGAGCGTCCTGACCCGGCGATCCCGTCCGCTCCCGGGCGCGCGAAGCCGTTGCGGCGCGGTAGTTCTCGTAGTCGGCCGCGGTCGGTTCGTATTCGGCCGGGTGTAACGCGAAGCAGGTGACGGTGATCTGGGCCGGGTCGAGATCGGACTCCGCGAGCGGGTGGGTGTAGCGGAACCCGAGCCACGCACGGTTCGATTCCTCGGCGAGGTGCGCGGGATGGAAGGGGAGCGACATGGGTGCGGTGGGCACGCCCTCGGCGTGGCTGAGCGGGTGTTCGCCACCCCAGAACGGCTTCTCGAACGTGAACGGCAGGCCGTGGTCCTCGTGGATGGTGACCGGGTCGGCGGCGAAGGAGCGTCGGAGCGTCCCCGACTCCCACCGGGCGAACACTCCGAGTGAGGAGTCGGGCTCGGTGTAGAGGAGGGTCGTGGTCGCGCTGGGACGGATCCGCGCGAGCGCGCGGGTCAGCGTCGACGGCGTGGTCGTCTCGAACAGCGAACACGACACGACGGCGAGCGGGCCGTAGAACCCGGCGTAGACGTGGGTGTCGCGGACCGCGGCAGCGGACGCGAGATCGGTGTCGACGAGCGGGACCAGGACGCTGTCACCGAAGACGGTCGTCGCGACCTGCTGGGCGTGCTGGGAGTCGTTGGCCGGACGCGAGCGGAGAATCGCGGCCGGGTCGTCGGTGTCGATGAACCAGACCGTCGCCGCGCGCGCGGAGGACACTCAGCTGTTCCCGTTGCTGCGCACGCCGAGCAGGACATCCTCCCACGCCGGGACCGCCGGTTTACGTGCCTTCTTGCGGCGCGGACGTTCGGGGCCGGACGACGGTGCGGGCACCGATTCGTCGGCGTCGGCGTCGTCGGCGTTGGAAGTGGCCGCCGCGTCGTCCGTGTCCGAGGCTTCGGCGGTGGCGGCGGACGGCTCGTCGTCGAATCCGAAGTCGAACGGCACGGCGCCGTCGTCCTCGGCCGCGGTGCGGCGGTCGTGCCGGGCGCGCTGCGCACCGATGATCGAGGCTGCGTCGATGGTGACCTCTTCGCGTCCGTCCGGGGTCGTCTCGACAGCGACTTCGGGGGTGGCGACCGGGGTCAGCCGACGACGGGGCGCGATGGTCTCGGGATGGGTGAGTTCGTCGGCCAGGTCGTCGAGCGGGTCGACGCTGCCACCGTGCGATCCCGGCTGGTAACGCCAGTGCGCCAGGTTGTCGGTGCGTCCGACGCTCCACGCGACCTGGACCACCCAGTACCCGTCGTCGCCCTTCCATGCGTCCCAGTCGGCGTCGTTGGGATTCTGGCCGTAGGCGAGAAGTCCCTCGGCGACCGACTCGACCAGTGTCGCCACTGCCGGGCCGTCATGGCGGATGGGATGCGCGGCGCCGGCGAGTTCGGTGGCGCGGCTGCGTTCGAGGAGCACCGGGTGGGCGAAGCGTTCGATCTTGTCCACACCCACCCCGGCTGCGGCCGCCACCTCGGCGACGGTCGCACCCGCTCGGATTCGTGCCTGGATCTCGCGTGGCCGCAATGCACTCTCCATCTCGATCTCGATCTGTCCCAGTCGTGAGATGTCGCCGCGGGCGGCGGCGCGGAGGCGTTCGTCGGAGGCGATCCGGAATTTCTCGCCCGATTGCGGGTCCTGGCAGATGACATGGGAGCCGTCGGTTTCCACCCCGACGACGCGGAGCTCACGCATCTGCTCCTCCTCCGGTCGGTGCACGCATTGGGGTCACATTAACTCACCGATCTGCCGGTTCACTGTGGGACACGCGGCAAAACCGCAGTTCAGCACGCGTGGGGCGCAAGCGACGCCAGCGATCGATGCGTCGTATGTGGTCTGTGGGAACCAGGCTACCGGTTCGGTGAAGCACCACCGGCGCGCCGCAACGATCTGTGCGGCGCGCCGGCGGCGAGGTGTCGAGCAGGGGATCAGAGGCGCTCGACGATGTAGTCGATGCACTGGGTGAGCTTGCTGACGTCCTCCGGCTCGATGGCCGGGAACATGCCGATGCGCAGCTGGTTCCGGCCGAGCTTGCGGTACGGCTCGGTGTCGACGACCCCGTGCGCGCGAAGGATCTCCGCGACGGCCGCGGCGTCGACATCGTCGTGGAAATCGATGGTGCCGACGACCTGGCTGCGGTTGGCCGCTTCGGTGACGAACGGCGTCGCGAAGTCGCTGGCCTCGGCCCACTGGTAGAGACGCGAGCTGGAATCGGCGGTGCGCGACACGCACCAGTCGAGGCCGCCGTTGTTGTTCATCCACTCGATCTGGTTGGCGAACAGCAGCAGCGATCCGACGGCCGGGGTGTTGTAGGTCTGGTTCTTGCTGCTGTTGTCGACGGCGGTCGGCAGCGACAGGAACTCCGGGCACCAGCGATCGGTCTCGGCGATCTCGGCGATGCGTGCGAGCGCCCGCGGGCTCATCAGTGCGACCCAGAGCCCGCCGTCGGCGGCGAAGCACTTCTGCGGCGCGAAGTAGTAGACGTCGGCGTCGGCGACGTTGACGGGCAGGCCGCCCGCACCCGAGGTGGCGTCGATGGCGATGAGCGCGTCATCCGAACCGGCGGGACGGACGACGGGCACCGCGACGCCCGTCGAGGTCTCGTTGTGGGCCCAGCCGATGAGGTCGACGCCGCCGAAGTCGTCGACGGTCAGCGCGGCCGGGTCGGGCGCGGTGCCGGGGTCGGTCGAGATGACTGCGGGGGAGTCGAGGAAGGGGGCCTTCTTCGAGACCGTCGCGAACTTCGACGAGAACTCGCCATAGGTGAGGTGCAGCGAACGCTGCTTGATCAGGCCGAACGCCGCGGCGTCCCAGAATGCCGTGGTGCCGCCGTTGGAGATCACGACCTCGTAGCCCTCGGGCAGCGAGAACAGGTTCGACAGCCCCTCGCGGATCGAGCCGACGACGTTCTTCACCGGTGCCTGACGGTGGCTGGTGCCGAACACCGACGCGCCGGTGTCGACGAGGGACTGCAACTGCTCGGGGCGAACCTTCGACGGCCCGCAACCGAAGCGGCCGTCCGACGGCAGCAGGTCGGCGGGCAGGGTGATGGATGCGGTGGCGGCTTCGCTCATGACGGCAATTCTAGGGAGTGGCCCTCGCCACCTGTGGGGGCGCCTCGGGTTAGGTGTCGGCAGCCGGGTGGTGCAGCGGCGATCTCTGCGCCGGTGGCCCCATGCAGAATCGCTGTTTCATCGAAAGGTGCGCTACCTGGAAGTAGCGCACCTCTGGGTCGAGTAGGGCTTCTGGGGCGGGCACGTCAGACGAGTCCCGCATCGCGGAGGGCACCTGTGATGAGGCCACGGAAGTGATGCGGGTCCAGGAGGTCCTGCCACGTCCACCGCACGACGAGCCGCCCCGTTCGCCGGATGGCGTCCTCACGTCGTTTCTCGTCGACCACCGTTTCCGACGCGGGCGTGCCGAACTGTCCCGAGTACTTGACCTTGCCGTCGAACTCGCCGATGACCTTGTCGTCCCAGCCGAAGTCGCCGCGGGCAACGAACCTGCCGTCGCCGTCGAGGATGGTCACCTGGAGGTTGGGGAGCGGGAGTCCGACGGCGATCATCGTTGCGCGGCTGAAGGATTCGCCTACGCTTTCGGATCGTGCGTCGGCCATCGAGAGCGCCTGACGCAGTTGTCGGATGCCCTTCATCTTGATGCTCGACGCCACGACGGCCTGGATCTCGGCGTGTGTGATGCCGGAGCGGAGACCACTGTCGAGGCAGCAGACTGCCTGTTCGAACGTCCCCAGGCGGGCCACGTCGGCGACCGTGCGGGCCGGCGTCGTCACCCGGACGTTGTCGACGGACATCACCTGCTCGTCCGGCAGGTTGTCGCGGTGTATGTGGATCTTGTCCCCGGTACGACCGGTCTTGGACGAGGTGAAGTGGACTGTGGTCATGTCCGGTCGGAGGAGGGGGATGCCGTGGAGCGCGGCGGCGGACTCGTGGCTGACCACGCGTCCGTTCCCGCCGACGGCCACGGCGCCGCGGATCTTCAGGCGATAGCGTTCGAGCTCGTCGTCGGGCGCGGGTCCGAGGTGCACCGCACCTCGCCATACGCTCCGCAGCGCGCCAGTCTCCTGACGCAACCGGATCTCGTCCTCGCCGAGACGGGCTGCGAGAGCGGACCGTCGGATCACGTGATTGTCGGGCATGCGCTCGATGGTGAGGCCGCCCCGGTCCGATTGCGGGTGCCTCGGCGTCCCTGTGGAATTCACTCAGACGTTGTCCACAGCCGATTGGCCTCCACAGGGTCGCTACCTCGACCACAGATTCGCTATCTGTGAATAGCGAATCTGTGGGGGAAGTAGCGATTCTGGTGGAAGGGACCTACAGGCCCGGCTTCACCACGTCGCCCCAGCCCTCGACGTCTTCGGGGCGCCGGGGGCTCGGACCGGTGTAGATCGCGGCCGGGCGGACCAGCTTGCCGAGGCGCTTCTGCTCGAGGATGTGCGCACACCAGCCGGCGGTCCGGCCGCAGGTGAACATCGCCGGCATCATATGCGTCGGCACCTCGGCGAAGTCGAGGATGACCGCCGCCCAGAACTCGACGTTGGTCTCGATGGCGCGGTCGGGGCGTCGTTCCCGGAGTTCGGTGAGCGCGGCCTGCTCGAGTGCGGCGGCGATCTCGAAGCGGGGGACGCCCAATTCCTGGGCGGTGCGGCGGAGCACGCGGGCACGCGGGTCCTCCGCGCGGTAGACGCGATGCCCGAAGCCCATGAGCTTCTCCTTGCGGTCGAGGATCCCCTTTACGAGTCCCCGTGCGTCACCGGTGTTCTCGACCTCCTCGATCATCGGCAGCACGCGTGCGGGGGCGCCGCCGTGGAGGGGGCCGGACATGGCGCCGATCGCACCCGACAGCGAGGCCGCGACATCGGCTCCGGTGGAGGCGATCACCCGTGCGGTGAACGTCGACGCGTTCATGCCGTGCTCGGCGGCGCTGACCCAGTAGGCGTCTATCGCGGCGATGTGACGCGGATCGGGGTCGCCCTTCCAGCGGGTCATGAAACGTGCGGTGACGGTGTCGCATTCGTCGATGACGTGCTGGGGGACCGCGGGCTGGTGGATGCCGCGCGCGGACTGCGCCACGTACGACAACGCCATCACCGACGCGCGGGCGAGGTTGTCGCGGGCGGTTTCGTCGTCGATGTCGAGCAGCGGCTGGTAACCCCAGATCGGGGCGAGCATGGCGAGCGCGGCCTGGACGTCGACGCGCACGTCACCGGTGTGGATCGGCAGCGGGAACGGTTCGGCCGGCGGTAGGCCGTCGCCGAACTTGCCGTCGACCAGGAGGGCCCACACGTCGGCGAAGGTCACCTTGTTCTCGACCAGGTCCTCGATGTCGACGCCGCGGTAACGGAGGTTGCCGCCGTTCTTGTCCGGTTCGGCGATGTCGGTCGTGAAGGCCACCACGCCCTCGAGTCCGGCGACGAAATCCTCGGGAACTGTGTTGGCCATGGCAACCCACCTCACTCGACGTCCGTGTCGTGCATCCACGAGGATGCAATCCACGACGAACTGTAGATCAGCACGACGCCCCGCGTGTACCCCGGAGTAACGAGCACGGTCGGAGTAGCGTCAGGAAAGTGCTGGACGAGTCGCGCGACCCCATCGACCTGCCGAACATGCGCGTCGGATACGGCGGCGGCATCCCACCGAACATCGGCGAGGGCGACCGCGCCGCCGGTGCCGACGGCATCCGCGAGAACCTCGACCCGAGCTGGCTGCGCGGCGACCCGCCGTGGCTCGATCTCTTCCACGTCTGGCTCCGCGAAGCCGTCGACGCTCGGATCGCCGAGCCCAACGCGATGGTCCTCGGCACCGCCGACGCCGAGGGCAGGCCGTCGACCCGCACCGTCCTGTGCAAGGGGGTCGACGCGAACGGCGTTGTCTTCTTCACCGGGTACGACTCCGACAAAGGCCGACACCTGGCCGCGAATCCGTATGCCTCGGTGACGTTTCCCTGGATCGCGCTGGAACGGCAGGTGCACTTCCGCGGACCGGTCGAACACGTCAGCGCCCTGGAGATCCAGGCGTACTGGGAGCTTCGACCCCGCGGGTCGCAGCTCTCGGCGGCCGCGTCCGAGCAATCACGGCCCATCGGCAGCCGCGTCGAACTCGAGCAGAAGGCCGCCGAACTCGCCGAGGCCTACGGCGGGTTCGACGAGGGTGCCGAGGTCCCGGTCCCGTCCGATTGGGGTGGGTACCGCATCGTCCCGGTCGAGGTCGAGTTCTGGCAGGGGCGAGCGAACCGCCTGCACAACCGGGTTCGGCTGACCCACGTCGATCACTCCTGGCGGGCCGAACGGCTGCAGCCCTGAGCGTCGACACCCGTTCTGCGGGCCGTCAGCGGTAGTCGAGGCGGTTCGGGTCGAGTCTGGCGATACCGCACTGCGCCTGGGCGAAGATCGGTGCCCGGTACACATGGTGCGCGACGCGTACGCCGTTCACCCAGATCGTGCAGCGGGCATAACCGCCCCACGACGTGATGTTCGCGGCTGTCTGCTGTCGCTGCTTGTGCGAGGTGAAAGTGGTTGTGGTCGACCACAACCGGGTCTTCGGATCGTAGTCGCGCAGGCTCATGCCCACGCGGCCCCCGCGAGGTGACATCCGGTTGTGACCGTCGACCCACCAGAAGCCGTACGCGCTCTGCTGATCCGACGCGACCTGCACCGTGATGCGATCGCCGGCCGTCGGATACCGCGGACCGGCCTGTGCCGTCCCCGGAACCGCGAGGCCGAGTACGACGGCCACCGCGACCGTCACCACCGTCATCCAGCGTCGAACACCCATGTGCATCCCCTTCTCCGAGCCCCGACCAAGGTGCAAGGTGCGCCTCGGGCGGAATGACCATAGCGGAGGGCAGCGACCACGCGACGGCACTGTCCACAGGCGGCCTTGTGGAGTGCCTGCGTGGCCGGACGTCGGCGGGCGGTCCTAGCATCATGGAAATGCCCCGCCTCCTCGCCGACACCGCGCCGCTGCGCAACCAGTACTTCCGGCGACTGTGGCTGGCGAACATCGTCACCGTCATCGGCGCGCAGTTGAGTGTGGTCGCGGTGCCGGCCCAGATCTACGAGGTCACCGGTAGCTCTGCCTACGTCGGACTGACCGGTGTCTTCGGCCTGGTGCCGCTCGTCGTGTTCGGGCTCTGGGGTGGGGCGCTGGCCGACGTCGTCGACCGCCGGACCCTGCTCATCATCACGACCGTCGGCCTCATCGTCTGCAGCGCCCTGTTCTGGGCGCAGGCCGCGGCGGGTGGGCAGAACGTGTGGATCGTGTTGGTGCTCTTCGCCGTTCAGCAGGCGTTCTTCGCCGTGAACCAGCCGACGCGGACGGCGGTGCTACCGCGGCTGCTCGACGCCAAGGACCTGCCCGCCGCGCTGTCGCTGAACATGACGGTCATGCAGGCCGGCGCCATCGCCGGGCCACTCGTCGGCGGCGCCCTGATCCCCGTCCTCGGCTATTCGCTGTTGTATTTCGTGGACACGATCTTCCTGCTGCCGACGCTCATCGCCGTCGCGATGCTGCCGTCGCTGCGGCCGGAGAGCGATGCCGCGCCCAAGGTGGCCGGCCTGCGTTCGGTCCTCGAAGGGCTGCGGTATCTCGCCGGGCACAAGATCCTCCTGGCGTCGTTCCTGGTCGACCTGATCGCCATGATCTTCGGCATGCCGCGGGCGCTCTTCCCGCAGATGGCCCACGAGAACTTCGGCGGCCCCGAGGGCGGCGGCATCGCCTTCGCCCTGCTGTTCACGGCGATCTCCGCGGGAGCCGTCGTCGGTGGGATCTTCTCGGGCTGGGTCGCCCGCGTGCAGCGCCAGGGCCTGGCGGTCATCGTGTGCATCATCATCTGGGGTCTGGCGATCACCGGAACCGGGATCGCGGTGTCGTTCGCCGACGGCACAGCCATGCCGATGCTCCTCGTCGCGGTGGTGTTGCTGATGATCGGCGGTGCGGCCGACATGGCGTCGGCGGCGTTCCGGCAGTCGATCCTGCTCACCGCCGCGACCGACGAGGTCCGCGGCCGACTCCAGGGCGTGTTCATCGTCGTGGTCGCCGGCGGGCCCCGGATCGCCGACGTCGCCCACGGCGCCGCGGCCGCCTCGATCGGGGTCGCCGCCGCGACCGCGTTCGGCGGTATCGCGGTCGTCGTCGCGACCATCATCGCGGCGTTGCTGATCCCCGCCTTCGTGCACTACCGCGCCGGTCAGCGCACCTGAGAACGGGTTCCGCCGACCAGCGCGGTCTCGCGATCGGTGCCACCATGGACGCCATGACCGCCGCCGCCACCGGATTCGACGTACCGCTCATCGACATCTCGCCGTACACGCGGAACGGTGACCCGGCCGATCGGGCCGTGGTGGCGGCCAGGTTCGACGACGCGGCGAGTTCGGTCGGCTTCATCCAGGTCGTCGGGCACGAGATCCCCGCCGCCGTCATCGACGAGTTCACCGCCGCCATGGACGTCTTCTTCGCGCTGCCACTGGAGCTGAAGAAGACCTACCGCACGCCGCCGGAGATCAATCGGGGATACGCGCCCCCGAAGTCGGAATCCCTGTCGTTGTCGCTGGGGGTCGAGTCCGCGGCACGCATGAACGACTTCTTCGAGGCCTTCAACGTCGGCGTGGAGGCGACGCAGTACCCGGAACTCGATCTACCCGCCGACCACTACGCGACGAACACGTGGCCGGCCGTCGAGCATTTCCAGGCGGCGGTGTCGGCATACTTCAACGAGGCACGACGCGTCGCCCACACGCTCACCAGGATCTTCGCCGATGCCCTCGACCTACCCGCCGACTTCTTCGAGGGATTCACCGACCATTCGCTCGACGTGCTCCGGATGAACAACTATGCGCTGCCGCCCGGTGAGATCGAGCTGGACGGCGATCCCACCGGCATGGGGGAGCACACCGACTACGGCATCGTGACCGTGTTGTGGGCCGACCAGGTCAAGGGTCTGCAAGTTCTCGACCAGCACGGTGACTGGCACGACGTGAGTCCCGCCGACGGTGCGTTGCTGATCAACCTGGGTGATCTGATGGCGCGCTGGACCAACGAGCGGTGGATGTCCACCTTGCACCGGGTGAAGCCGCCCGTCGTCGACGGAACGGTGGAGCGGCGTCGTTCGGCTGCCTATTTCCACGACGGCAACCTCGACGCGATGATCTCGACCCTGCCGTCGTGCGTGGGGGCGGGCAGCCGCTATTCGCCGATCACCGTGGGCGAACACATCGGTGCGAAGCTCGCCGGCTCCCGAGCGGGCCGTCCGAACCCGCACGCCCCTCGGGAGGCCGGACGTGTCCGG
This sequence comes from Gordonia sp. SMJS1, assembly GCF_029866425.1. NCBI lineage: Bacteria > Bacillati > Actinomycetota > Actinomycetes > Mycobacteriales > Gordoniaceae > Gordonia > Gordonia sp. SMJS1. The sequence goes on from NZ_CP123381.1 coordinate 1,338,218, forward strand.
CAGGCGATGCGCCGAAGCCAGGGGCAGCAGTAGTCGTTCGGGCGTATGTCAGTCCGCGGTGAGCACACCCGGGTACGACGCCCGCCGTGCCGCGGTCACCGGGCAATAGTGCATCGGGTTGCCGCGCTCGCTCTGCGGCGGGAGATTGCGCGTCGGCGTGTGCACGATCGGTGCATCCACGGCGACCTTGCCGTGCACGCGATCCCACGCATCGCGCGGTCGGGGGTGGCGCAGCGCCCGCTTGGGTAGGAGCTTGTGCATCACGAGGTTGATGCCCTGACCCACCAGACGGAATAGACGTTCGTCCTTGTCGGTCCACTCGAGCCCGAGGATCTCGCGGATCGGCTCGTCGTAGAACCCGGTGGTCAGCCACATGAACAGTTTCTGGTTCTGCGGCACCAGGTACCGGTCCCACAGCCACGTCGGGATGAAGCTCAGGAACGGCGGGGGCGGCAGTTGGGTGATGTCGAGGACCGTGCGGACCGATACGTGATCACGAAGCACGTTGCGGCACATGTGGTCCCAATACTCCAGGAAGTCCTCGTAGGTCTCCGGGACGGGACGCATCGAGACGCCGTACTGGGCGTACCAGGCTTTGGACTCCTCGAAGAGCTGCCGCTTCTGGTCCTCGGTGAGGAAGGGTCCGAAGCGTTCGCACAGTCGGACGTTGCCGTACCAGAACGTGGCGTGGGCCCAGTAGAAGACGTCGGGATCCAATGCGTGATAGCGGGACCCGTCCTCCATGGTGCCCTTGACGGCGAGGTGGTAGTCGCGCACCTCTTCCCCCGTCCGGGCACCCGGGATGACGGAATCGAAGACGACGCCGCTGATCGGATACAGGGAGCGCATCAGGCGCTGCCACCGTTCGCCGAAGAAGTCCGAATGGTCCCACACCGCCGCACCCAGCTTGGGATGCATGTTCTGGATCGACCCGGCCCACAAGCCCTGGAACATTCCCGTCCAGGTCCCCCAGATCTGCCAGGTCAGCGAATCCGGGCCAAGGGGTTCGTACCCGTGTGTCGCCGACGACGCCGCGCCGGCCGGGCAGGTGGCCTCGGCCGACGCGGCGTCGACGGGACAGGTGTCCTGGGAAGCGTGCAGAACCTCGGCCATGAGACGAAACGATAGGTTCGTCTCACTCGGGTGTCAACCGAGGTCTGCCGGGAGTCACTCCGGATTCTCGTGGGTCACCGCCCGGTACCCGCGCGCTCCGGCGCGGTCGACGGCGGCGCGAACGAGACCGAACACGAGTCCTTGCAGCGCGGCGGCCACGAGAACCTCGGTGTTGCTGCGCTCGAGATCCTTGGGATCGGGCGCCGACTCGTCGTCGGAGATCCGCTTCCAGATCTGCCCGAACACCGCGCCGGCGGCGATACCGCCGAGCACGCTGGTCGCGAGGGACATCGGTTTGTACATCGCCTTCGATACGGCACTCATGACAGCTCCTTGTTCTTGGCTCGACTACAACCGCCCGACGGCGGCCTCTCAGCGACGACGGCCGGTCAGCGACGACGGCGGCGGATCACGATGAACGCGCCCAGCGCCACCACCGCGGCGACGGCCGCACCGATCAACACGGTCTGGTTCTCCTGGGCCTTCACCTGCGCGGTATGCGCGGTTTTCGACGCCGCCTCGTTCACCCGTGCCGGGACATCCAGCTTGGCCGCGAGAGCGTCGACCGTCTCGGCCAGCTCCTCCCGCTGTTGTTCGATCGGCGGCGGATTGTCGGTCGGATTCTGGTCGGGATGTGTCTCACTCATCTACAGGTGCTCCTTCACAGTCGCCACGTCACGCTGGACACTCTCGACGGTTCGCTCCGGTGCCGGGGGCACAGCGGATTTGGCGCGCTTGGCGCCGATCGCCGCGGCGGCCCCGCCGATGACCAGCAGCACGACGCCGACGATCACCGCTGCCAGCCACGCCGGCACGGCGTTTGCCAGTCCGAGCACGGCCGCCGCGACCAGCGTGCCGAGCCCGAACAACACCAGCAGCGTGCCCGCGCCGGAAATCCCCGCACCCACCCCGATGCGGGTGCCCTTACCCTTCATCTCCGCGACGGCGTGCTGCAGTTCGGTCTTCACCAGGGTCGTCGTCTGCTGTTGCAGACGTTCGACGAGTTGCACGGTCGACAAGTCGTTCACAGACGGATCACTCACGCTCGTACCTCCTATCGGGACGCTCGTATGCGTTCCCGCGGCCGTCGAATCCGAAACGTCGGATTCAGCGCGATCAGCATCGACGGAATCGGATCTCCGATCAGCACCGACGAAATCGGATCTCCGATCCGGGTACAAGCTGCGCGGCCAGGTCCACCGCGCCCGCGGCGAGGACCGCCACCACGGGGTAGCCGCCGGTGACCGGGTGATCGGCGAGGAAGATCACCGGACGGCCGCTGGGCGGGACCTGGACCGACCCGTGGGCGATCCCCTCCGAACGGAGCTCGGCGGCGCCGGCGCGATGGGCGAGGAGCGGCTGCGCCGACCCCTCCGCGCGGTCGATCCGCACCCCGACCCGGTTGCTGTCGGACCCGACCAGCCACGTTCCGACGAACAGATCGGACGGCGACTCGAGATGCCCGGCCCGCGGACCCTCGTGGCACTCCAGCACGACGACAGGCGGGTGGTCGCGGTCCGCGGGGGCGGACAAAGCGGTGGGCCAGTCGCCCGCCGCATGGCCCACGGGCAGACGGTCGTCCGTGCGGAGAGGTGGCGGTCCGAGCCCGGACAGCGTATCGGTCGACCGGGAACCCAGTACGGGCTCGACGTCGATCCCACCCCGCACGGCGATGTAGTTGCGCAACCCCCAACCGGGGGTGTCGAGGGCCAGCTCGTCACCGGCGCGCAGCACCAGTGCCGCGGCGAGCCCCGCGGGGACCCCGTTGTGGCGCACCACGGTATCCGCCCCGGTGACCGCGACCAGGACGTCGGCGTCGACGCGTGCCCGGAACCCGCCCATCGTCGTCTCGACGACTGCCGCCCACTCCGCGTTGCCCACAAGGCGATTGGCCAGCGCGAGGGCCCCACGATCAGCACCGCCGGAACCGGGGACACCGAGATCGGCGTAGCCGGGTCGGCCGTGGTCCTGAACAGTCGCGAGGGGTCCCGTCGCGAGAACGGTCAGCGAGGTCATGTGTCGTCGCGTCCGGCGTCGACGAAGCGGACCACCCGGCCCGCAGCGAGCCGGGCGGGGGGATCGGCACCGGCATCCCACAGCCGAACATGGGTGCGGCCCAGCAACTGCCACCCGCCGGGACTCGACCTCGGGTACACCGCGCTGTACCCGGCGGCAATCGCGACCGACCCCTCCGGAACATTCGTGCGGGCCTCCCGGCGTCGGCCGACGGCGTCGAACGGATGCGCTGCCTCGTCGTCGGCGACGAGATACCCGAAACCCGGTGCGAAGCCCATGAACTGGACGCGCCATCGGGTGCGACAGTGCAGCCCGATCACCTCGTCGGTCGTCATCTCCAGTGCCGCAGCGACATCCGGGAGGTCGGCGCCGTCGTACGCTACCGGGATGACGATCTCGTCGGTGCTGTGGGTGTCGGGATCGGCCGCGCTCTTCCGACGCCGGAGCGCCCGGCGGACACCGAGTTCGTCCAGCCCGCGGCCGGGACGGGCCTGGACCAGGACGGTGTGCGCGCTGGGCACGAGGTCGGTGACCTCGGGGAGTTCACCACCCCGGATCGCTTCGCGGAGCGCCGCGACCGCGCTGAGTACCGCGGCCGACGGTGAGTCGTCGGCCGAGAAGTCGAGGACCACCGCGTCGGGGCCCGCCGGCAGCTCGTGCATCCAACGAACTTACCCCGCGCGACACGGTGTCCCACCGATTGAACTCGGGCGGAGGGGCCTGCGTCCGGTGGCAGACTCAGAGAGGACGGGCGCGGGATGGCCGACGCGGAACGTGAGGAGAGACAGTGAGAGAGATCGTCGTCTGCGGTGAGGCGCTCGTCGATGTCGTACAGCAGGGCGGTGGCCGGCACGACACGACCGCCGGCGGTCTGGCGCCGTTGCAGCCCGCCCTCGGTGGTGGCCCGTTCAATGTGGCAATCACGCTGGGACGGTTGGGGAGTGCGGTCTCACTGCTGTCCGCGGTGTCCACCGACACCTACGGCGATGCGGTCCTCGACGCACTCCGGGCCGCCGGCGTGGGAACCGCGTTGGTCCAGCGTCGTGACGAGCCCACCTCGTTGGCCCTGGCGACCATCGCCGACGACGGTTCGGCGCACTACTCCTTCTACGTGGAGGGCACGGCAGATCGTGCGATCGACGATCCCGGCGCACTGCCGCCGACCGTCGCGGCGGTGACCTTCGGGACCCTCTCGCTGGTCCTGGAACCCGGTGCCACGGTGTACGAGAACCTGATGCGCAGATGCCGGGCCGAGGGCCGAGTCGTGGTGTTGGACCCGAACATCCGGCCCGCGGTCATCGCCGACCCCGAGGCCTATCGACGGCGCTTCCGGAGCTGGATGTCGTCGGTGGACGTGGTCAAACTGTCCGACGAGGACGCGGCCTGGCTCAACAAGGGGTCCGCGGGGAGTTCGACGACAGACTGGCTGGCCGACGGCGTCGCCGCGGTGGTCACCACGGCGGGAGCCGCGGGCATCACCGTTCGCACCGCGGCCGGTGAGGTGACCGCACCGGCTCCGGCCGTCGATGTCGTCGACACGATCGGCGCCGGGGACAGCGTGCTCGGGGGCCTCGTCAATCACCTGGACCGGCGTGGTCGACTCACGCCCGGAGCAGTGCGTTCCCTGACCCTCCAGCAGTGGCGGGAAGCGGCTGAATTCGCAGCTCACGTGGCTGCGGTGACGGTCTCGAGGCCCGGCGCCGACCCTCCGTGGGCGGGCGAGCTGAGAAGCGACTAGGTTGTACCTGTGTGTCCTACCCGGTCACTGTAAAAATCTCTGATCTGAATAAGGGGTTCGTGTGTCTGCTGAAACAGTCCCAGCCGACCAGGCGTCCGACACGGCCTCAGCGACCTTCACCTACCCCGGTGGACAGCTGGAGCTCCCGATCCTGAAGGCCACCGAGGGCACCGACTCGGTCGCGCTCGGCAAATTCCTGGCCGAGACCAATCTGACCACCTTCGACGGTGGCTTCGTGAACACCGCGTCGACCAAGTCGGCCATCACCTACATCGACGGTGACGCCGGCATCCTGCGCTACCGCGGAATCCCGATCGACCAGCTGGCCGAGAAGTCGACCTTCATCGAGGTGAGCTACCTGCTCATCTACGGGGAGCTCCCGACTCCGTCGCAGCTCGAGGACTTCACCACCAAGATCCAGCGCCACACCCTCCTGCACGAGGATCTCAAGCGCTTCTTCGACGGATTCCCCCGCAACGCGCACCCGATGCCGGTGCTGTCGAGTGCGGTCAACGCGCTGTCGGCCTACTACCAGGACTCGCTCGATCCCAAGGACGACGAGCAGGTCGAGCTGTCGACGATCCGCCTCCTCGCGAAGCTGCCGACCATCGCGGCGTACGCGTACAAGAAGTCGGCGGGACAGCCGTTCCTGTATCCCGACAACTCGCTGAGCCTCGTCGAGAACTTCCTGCGGATGACCTTCGGCTTCCCCGCGGAGCCCTACGAGGTCAACCCCGAGGTCGCCAAGGCCCTCGACATGCTGTTCATCCTGCATGCCGATCACGAGCAGAACTGTTCCACCTCGACCGTCCGCCTGGTGGGCTCGTCGCAGGCCAACCTGTTCACGTCGATCTCCGGCGGCATCAACGCGCTCTGGGGCCCGCTGCACGGCGGCGCCAACCAGGCCGTGCTCGAGATGCTCGACGACATCCGGGCCGACGGTGGCGACACCAAGGACTTCATGAAGCGGGTGAAGAACAAGGAGGCCGGCGTCAAGCTGATGGGCTTCGGTCACCGCGTCTACAAGAACTACGACCCGCGCGCCGCCATCGTGAAGAAGACCGCCGACACGATCCTGGAATCGCTTGGCGTGCAGGACGACCTGCTCGACATCGCCAAGGGTCTCGAAGAGGTCGCCCTCAACGACGACTACTTCATCGAGCGCAAGCTGTACCCGAACGTGGATTTCTACACCGGTGTCATCTACCGTGCGATGGGCTTCCCGACGCGCATGTTCACCGTGCTGTTCGCGCTGGGACGCCTGCCGGGATGGATCGCGCACTGGCGCGAGATGCACGAGGACCCGACCACCAAGATCGGCCGTCCGCGTCAGCTCTACACCGGCTACACCGAACGCGACTACGTGCAGATGGGCGATCGCTGAGCGACCGTTCCGACGCACCGCCTGACCGCCGAACACCCGACTCAAAGGAGAGTCCAGTGACCAGCACCGAGAAGCCAGTGGTCGAGTTCCAGGCGGGACCCCCGCCGGCCGACCTCACCATCTCCGACCTCATCGTCGGCGAGGGCGAGGAAGCCGCTCGCGGCGGCATCGTCGACGTCCACTACGTCGGGGTCGACTACGAGACGGGCGAAGAGTTCGATTCGTCGTGGGATCGCGGCCAGTCGGCCAACTTCCCGCTGGACCGGTTGATCCCGGGCTGGCAGGAAGGCATCCCCGGGATGAAGGTCGGCGGACGCCGCCAGCTGACGGTTCCGCCCGAGCTGGCCTACGGCTCGGCCGGTGCCGGACACCGTCTCTCGGGACGGACCCTCGTGTTCGTCATCGACCTGCTCGGAGTGGGCTGACGTCCGCCACCGAACTGGTCTGGCTCAGGCGCGATCTACGCCTGAGTGACCTCCCGCCGCTCGCCGCGGCCGCCTCGAGGACCGATTCGTCGGTCCTCGTGTGCTTCGTGGTGGACCCGCGGCTGGAGAAGTCCGCGGGCGAGCGGCGGCTCGCGTTCCTGTTCGACTCCCTGCGGGAACTGGACGACAAGCTCGACGGCAAGCTGCTCGTCGTGCGGGGCCGACCCGAGGTCGAGATCCCGAAGCTGGCCCGGGCGGTCGACGCCGAACGGGTGCACATCTCCGAGGACTTCGCCCCGTTCGGCCGCCGACGCGACGAGGCCGTCGCCGACGCGCTCGGCGACATCGAGCTCGTGGCCACCGGGTCGCCGTACCTCGTCTCACCCGGTCGTGTCACCAAAGACGACGGCGAGCCGTACAAGGTCTTCACCCCGTACTTCAAGCGGTGGCGTGACCACGGCTGGCGTGCGCCCGCCGACTCGTCGGTGCCTGCGAAGAAGATCGTCGATCCGTCCGAGCTGACGAAGACCGGGCGCATCAAGATACCGAAGTCGCCGACCGGGTTGTCGTTGCCCGCCGGTGAGGACGCGGCGCTCGAGCGGTGGGCCGAGTACGTCGACGACGGTCTCGCCGACTACGACTCCGGCCGCAACGATCCCGCGGGTGACAGCACCAGCCGGATGTCGGCGTATCTCAAGTACGGCAACATCCATCCCCGCACGATGGCCGCCGATCTCGGCAAGTCTGGTTCTGCTCCCCGAGGTGCGAAGGAGCGCAGCGACGGAGCCTCGAGGGGGCCGCAAGCGTATCTACGCGAACTCGCCTTCCGCGACTTCTACGCCGACGTGCTGTTCCACTGGCCACATAGCTTGTGGCACAACTGGAATCGACAGTTCGACGGCATCGACCTCGACACCGACAAGAAGGCCTACGAGCGTTTCGACGCGTGGAAGGCAGGGCGTACCGGTTTTCCGCTCGTCGACGCCGGGATGCGTCAGCTCGCGGAGACCGGGTACATGCACAATCGGGTGCGCATGGTGACCGCGTCCTTCCTCGTCAAGGACCTGCACCTGCCGTGGTGGTGGGGAGCGGAATGGTTCCTCGAGCAGCTCATCGACGGTGACATGGCGTCGAACAACCACGGCTGGCAGTGGGCCGCCGGTACGGGAACCGATGCGGCGCCGTACTTCCGGGTGTTCAACCCCGAGGCGCAGGCCAAGAAGTTCGATCCCGACGGCGAGTACGTCCGACGCTGGGTCGGTGACGTCGAAGCCGACGACTATCCCGAGCCGATGGTCGATCACAAGGCCGAGCGTGAGGAAGCGCTCCGCCGTTTGGCCAGATCTAGCTGATCTCAGAGGACGAGTCCGTCAGAATGGTGGCGGGTTCTCGAGGAAGTCGCGACGGTCGGCTTCGAGTTCGGCCTCGCGTCGTTTCTTGTTGCGGGCGCGTTCTTGTCGCCGGCGGGCCAGTTTGGCGTCCAGTCGGCTGTGTGTGCGCTCTGGGTTGTCGGTGGTGATCACCCGTGGGGTGGGTGGGGCTTGGGCGGCTTGTTCGAACCGGATCCGCCGAAGGTTCGCCGAAGGTGTCTTCGAGGGTTTCGGCGTCGCCGGGCAGGGTGACCCCTTCGGGGGTTTCGTATTCGGTGACCAGGCGACCGTCGTCGTCGCGGTATTGCACATCGACCCAGTCCCCGTGGGTTTTGAACAGGTGACCGGGGCGGCATTTGGCGTTGAGGTTCTCACTCGACGTTGCCCCACCCCGGGCGGGGTCGGTGTGGTCGTACTCGGTGACGTGATCGAGATCGCACGCGAACGCTGAACGGGTGCAGCCGGGTTCGGTGCAATATCCGTCCCGCACCCGCACGAAATCAGCACACGACGCGGTGGGCCGATACCCGTTGCCGGGGTGCGTAGCCGGATACACCACCGCGACACTCGCGGTGGTCTCGACGGGTCGATCGGGTTCGGCTGCGTCCGTTTTATTTCCGCCGCGGGTGCCGGTCGTGGCGTCGTCGGCTCGGGTGTCCTCGGCTGGTGCCGGGCGCTGGGCGGTCCGCCGCTGGTCATCGTCGTTGGTGCTGGGGGCGGCGTAGGTGGGTTGGGTGCGGGCGGGGGTGACCGGGGACAGCGTGGCGTCCGGGCGGGCGGCGAGGTCACGGACGTGTTCGTCGCTGATGATGCCGTGTTCGTCGAGGAACCCGACCCCGGGTGCTCCGGCCAGGGTGGAGGCATCGGTGACGACATGGATCACGACCTCGGCGCGGACCGCGTCGAGGACGCTTTGCGGGTCCGGGATGTCGGCGGTGCACGGCTGTTCATCGTCGCACTGGCAGTCGAAGCTGGTGCGGGTCAACAGCGCGAACATCGCATCGGATCGTCGTATCCCCTGGGTGCGGCCATCCCGCTTACAGACCGTGTCGGCGAGGATGGCGACGGCTTTGGCCGAGATCCGCACGTTCTCCGCCGACATCACGGCGGTGAGTTCGGCGGTGCCGTCGGGCAGTTCGTGGGTCCACACCCCACGTTGATCCATCGCGTCTTTGCGGCGTTGGCGTACCGCGTCGGGGTCGTGGCGGAACACGAGGCGGTCGACCATGTCGCGCAGGCGCGCTCGGTCCCACACACCTGTGCGGCGGCGCACGGTGTCGGCGATCTCGGCATCCAACGCGGGGGTGATGGGGTCATCGGTGGGGATCAGTTCGGTGCGGGAGATGACCAACCGGATCTGCCACTGCGACAGGACCCCGTCACGCAGCGTGTCCGCTACCTCGGGTAGCCGATCGCGCAGTGCGATGGCCTCGTCGATGAGGGTTTCGGCGTGGCGGCGGGACACCCCGGCTTGGCGGGCGATGCGGGCGACGCAGTCAGCATGGCCGTCCATGACGAACCCGGACGCGCTGGTGGTGATCAGGCGGTCGGTCATCGCCGCGATCGTCTGATAGCGGTGCCAGGCGAGGTAGGACTCGCCGCGTCGTGTGGCGTCGAGGCCGGCCATCAACATGACCATGTCGGTCTCGGCGGCGTGGGCAGGATCGACCCCGGCGATGTACTCGCCCGGTAGATCGGTCCAAGCCTTCACAACGCCCCCCGACGCTTGTTTCGTCACCCGCCCCGAGCTGGGTGAGCTGTTACCAACCAATCTAAACCCGACCACCGACAAAACCTGGATGAGTCTCCACAGCAGATGACATCGTCGTAGACGAAATGTGCGCTGGGCGTTGCGGTATGGTGCCGTCCGGGTCGGTGGTGGCTGAGATCGTCGGGTCGCCAGGTGGTTTCGACACGGCGACTCGCCTAGCGGCTCGTTGCCGGCTCAACCAGCGGGGGGCGACTCGCCTAGCGGCTCGTTGCCGGCTCAACCAGCGGGGGGTGGGCGACTCGCCTAGCGGCTCGTTGCCGGCTCAACCAGCGGAGGGAGGGGCGCCTCAACCAGCGGAGGGCGCGGCGAAGGGTCCTGCCACGCATCGCAACAGGACCCTTCGTGACGCTCGCAAGCTCGCTCCTCAGGGATCGGAGGGTGACGCTCGCAAGCTCGCTCCTCAGGGGCCGGAGGGTGACGCTCGCAGGCTCGCTCCTCAGGCTCAGCGGGCGAGCTTGAGTACCTCGCCCCAGCCGATCCGCGAGCCGGTGCGCAGGATGGACCGCTGGTAGATCCGCGCGGCGATCCAGGTGGCCGCAGCACAGGCGGCGCCCATCAGGCCGAAGGTGACGATGATCTGGACGGCATCGGTGTCGCCGGTCGCGATGCGCATCGGCATGAGCGCCGCGCTGAACGGCGGTATCCAGCTGAGCACCTCGATCAACGTCGAATCCATCGCCTGCACACCGAAGATGCCGGAGTACAGCACCGCCACCGCGAGGAACGTCAGCGGCGCGGACGACGAGTTCAGCTCCTCCTGCCGGGAGACGATGGCCCCGGTTGCCGCGTAGAGCGAGGAGAAGAACAGGAAGCCGAGGAGGAACCAGGCGATCACCGCCGCGAACATCCCGATGGCGGCGCCCGGAAGGGTGAGGATTCCGGTCGCGGTGCCTGCGATCAGCGCGGTGGCACCGAGCAGTACCACCTGCCCGAGGGCGACCACACCGATGCCGATGATCTTGCCCCACAACAGATGCAGCGGCTTGATGGTCGCCAGGAGCAGTTCCACGACGCGCGACGTCTTCTCCTCGACGACGCCGACGGCGACCATCGTGCCGCCCATCATGATCGCGGTGACGAGCAGCACCACGCCGACCATCGCGATGAGCAGGCGCTGTCCCTCGTCTGGGTTGTCCGGTTCGGTCTGCGAGACCGAGATGTCCACGGTCGGCAGGGCGGCGGCGTCGACACCGCGTTCGGCCAGTGCCGCAGAGAGATTCGCCTGCGACACCGCGGTGCGGATCGGGCCCTCCACAGCCGGTTCGAGGCTGTCCTTGGTGATGATCACATACGATCCCGGCGTCTCTCCGGGCACCAGCGCGGCCTTCACGTCGCCGCTGTTGACCCGATCGCGTGCCTGTTCGACGGTGTCGGCCGGCTCGGTGGCGATCGTCGTGCCGGAGGCCTCACCGACGGAGACGATGGATTCGGTGACGGCGGCCGGCTGACCCACGACGGCGACCTTCTCGACGTCGTCGCCGCCGGAGAACAGGTTGATGATGATGGACCCGGCGACGATCACGATCATCAGCAGCGCGGTACTGACGACGAAGGACTTGGTCTTGGCGCGCGTGGTGATCTCGCGGCCGGCGACGAGTCGGATCGCCTGTGCGGCAGATGCTCTCGGATCGGAACCGGTGGTGGAAACCGGGGTGTCGGGTAGCGTGGTCATGCGGAAACCACCTCTCGGAACAGGTCGGTCAGGGACGGGGTCGAGGTCGCGAACCGGTGCACCGGCCCGTTCTGGAGGGCGGTCGCCAGGATCAGCTGATCGTCGGCGATCTCAGGGTCGATCAGCAGGCGGGTCGTCTCGCCGTAGTCGACGCCGCGGACACCGGGCAGGGAGTCGGCCCACGCGACATCGGCACGCGGCCCGGTGATCTCGAGCGTGATGCCCTCGCGTGCACGCAGGTCGTCGACCGTGCCGAGGGCGCGCATCTCACCGCGCGCGATGATGCCCACCCGGTTGCAGAGTCGCTGCACGAGGTCGAGTTGGTGCGAGGAGAAGATCACCGGGATGCCCTCGGCAGCCTTCTCTTTGAGCACGTCGCTCATCACGTCGACGGCGACGGGGTCCAGGCCCGAGAACGGCTCGTCGAGCACCAGAACGCTGGGATCGTGGACCAGGGCGGCGGCGAGCTGGACCCGCTGCTGGTTGCCGAGGCTCAGGTCGGCGACGTTGTCGTCGTAGCGGGCGCCCACGCCGAGGCGATCGGTCCACCGCTGGACGGAATCCTGCGCCTCGGCCGCCGACATCCCGTGCAACCGGGCGAGAAAGGTGAGCTGTTCGCCGACCTTCATCTTGGGGTACAGACCGCGCTCCTCGGGCATGTACCCGATCCGCCGACGCAGGTCGAGGTCGATGGGCTGTGTGCCCAGGCGAACCTCTCCGGCGTCGGCGGCCAGCACGCCGAGGATGATGCGCATGGTGGTGGACTTGCCGGCGCCGTTGCTGCCGACGAACCCGAAGATCTCGCCGGGGTCGACGGAGAAGGTCATGTCGCGCAGCGCGATGAGGTCTCCATACCGTTTGTGGAGCCCGTCGACGATCAATGGTGCGGTCATTGCGCGCTCTCCTCACTGGGAATGGTTGTCGTATCCGATGGCAGTGCTTCGAGATCCTCGGGGTCCGGATCCGCCATCCACCACGCGGTGAGCATGGTGGGCACGCAGATCGCGGCGAGGACGAGCGTGATGAGCAGGATGGCCGATCCGTAGACCGCCTGGCCGGACACCTGGTCGTCGAAGCTGAGGACGACCAGCACCGCGTACGGGATGAACATCAGGCTGTACAGGACGGTGAAACCGATGGAACGCGCCGAATTGCGTTGCGCCACCTGGATCTCGTCGAGAGCGGTGACCGGCGTGTCGGCGATCGACCCGGTGACGATCCGCGTCAGGTACAGGGTCGTGATGATGCCGGCGAGTCCGACCAGGAAGGGCACCAGGAAGATTCCGGTGTCGAAGAACGCGAGAGTCGAGCTGAGGATCAGCAGGATGGCGAAGAACGCCTGCACGAGCACGAGTCGTCGATAGGTTCGCCGGGTGCGCCACGAGGTGAGGCGGTGGGCGTTCTTGTCGTTGAACTCCTGGTGCCGGCGGCCCCGCCACTCCTCGTAGCGGCGCCAGAGGGCGGGTGTGGCCTCCTCGGGGATGGCCGAATTGGGGTCGTTCATCGTTCACCTCCGGACTCGTCGGTGTGGGTGGCTGGATGCAGGTCTTGACGTGGCGACGATTGGCGCCGGTACAGCGCCGACGACATCGCCCCGAATTCGTGCCGGCTGAACACCGCCTCCACCGGTAGGTCGAAGACGTCGCAGATGCGGAACGCCAGGTCGAGGCTGGGGTAGTTGTCGCCGCGCTCGAGTGCGCCCACCGATTGGACGTTGATGCCGACGACTGCGGCGAGTTCGGCCCGCGACATCCGACGCTCCGCCCGCAGCACGCCGATGCGGTTGTAGATGGGGAGCTTTTCCCCACGGCGTATTGGACTCACCTGACTCAGTGTTGTGAAAACACAACAACTTGTCAAGTGGTGGCAACTACGCCGTGTTCCCAGAAGAGCGTGAGGGCACCCCGAGCAGCTCGGCCGCGACCCGTGCCGCCTCCCGCCCGGCGCGATTGGCCCCGATCGTCGAGGCCGACGGGCCGTAGCCGAGCAGTTGGATCCGGGGATCGGCGTCGACGACCGTCGCGAGGCGGCCGGACATCGTGATGCCGCCCCCCGGCGCGCGCAGGCGTAACGGGGCGAGATGGTCGATGGCGCTGCGAAAACCGGTGTTCCAGAAGATGACGTCGACATCCAGGTGCTCCGGGACGTCCGGGTGATCGGGGGAGTCGCCGGATGGTCCGTCGCAGTCCCAGCACACCCCGGTCTCGGTGATGCGGGTGAACATCGGACGCCACGCGAGGATTCCGTCGCGCTGCGCGGCCGCGATCGCGGGGGTGAGTGCCAGCCCGGTCACCGACACCACCGAGGTGGGCGGGAGCCCGGCGCGCACCCGCCGTTCGACGCGGGCGACGGCCTCGCGCCCCTGCTCGGGGGTGAACGGTTCCGGGTTGAAGACGGGCTCGCGCCGGGAACACCAGAACGTCTCGCTGCCGGGCGCCTCCCGGGCGATCTCGATCAGCAATTGGACGGCGGAGATGCCCGCGCCGACGACCAGGACCCGCTTGCCCTCGAACTCCGCGGGCGATGTGTAGTCGTGCGTGTGCAGCTGCCGGCCGCGGAAATCGGCGGCTCCAGGGATATGTGGGATGAACGGACGGTCCCAGGTGCCGGTGGCGTTGACGATGAGTTTCGAGGTGACCGACCCGCCGACGCCCAGCTCGGCGCGGAAGCCGTCGTCCTCGCGGCGCACGGCGCGCACGTGCACGGGTCGATGCACGGTCAGACCGAACTTCTCCTCGTACCGCCCGAAGTACTCGGGGACGGCGGTGGCCGCCGGGAGCTCGTCACAGTCCAGGCCGAGAGCCTCGACGAGGCCCCACCCCGGCAGGTCGTGGACGCGGTTGGCGGTGGCGAGGGTGAGCGTCGGCCACCGGAACTGCCAGGCCCCGCCGGGCCCGGGGGCGTGGTCGAGCATCTGGTAGCGATCGCCGAGGCCGAACCGCTCGAGAAAATAGGCCGCCGACAGTGCGGCCTGTCCGCCGCCGATGATCAACACATCCGAGTGCGGTGCGGGCGCTGCGCCGGCCGGGGAGATCTGCACGTCCCCACCTTGTCACGACGTGTCGAATGGGTGCGGTGGGTAGGTTGGGGCCCATGATTCACTCCACTACCGACGGGGCGGTCGTCACGATCGAGCTGGACCGGGCCGACAAGCGCAACGCCCTGAACGACGAGATGCTCGCGGGCCTGTCCGATGCGTTCGACGCCGCACTCGGGTCCGGCGCACGCGCCATCGTGGTGACCGGGCGGGGGCCGGTGTTCAGTGCCGGCGCCGACCTGTCCGGTCCCGTGTACGAGAAGGGCTTTCTCGACACCCTCGTCGGGACACTGAAGAAGATCGAGTCATCCCCGGTGCCCGTGCTCGCGGCGCTGAACGGCTCCGCGATCGGCGCAGGATTGCAGCTGGCGATGGCCGCCGACCTCCGGGTGATGGCACCGGATGCGATCGCGGGCATACCGGCGGCGAAACTCGGTGTCGCCGTTGACGAATGGACCATCCGACGCCTGGTGTCGCTGGTGGGGGCGGGGCAGGCCCGGGGGATGCTGATCGGGTGCGATCCGCTGACCGCCGACCGTGCGCACGCACTCGGGTTCGCCAACCGCATCGGCGACCTCGCCGACGCGCAGCACTGGGCGGAGACGATCGCCGGCCTCGCCCCGTTGACGCTGCAGCATTACAAGCTCGTCCTGAACGGCGACGGTGCGCGCGACGCCGCGCCCGAGGATCGGGCGGCGGCATGATGCGTGCGTGGGAGAGCGACGACCTGCGGGAGGGCCGCGCGCCCGGGCTGAGAAGCGTCCGCCGCGGTTCACCGGGTCCTGACCCGGAGGCCGACGCTACCGGCGGTGGATCGGTCCGTCGCCGGCGTGCAGCGGTGCGCCGGTGGCGCCGTGCCGCTCGGCGATGAGTTGCGCCGCGATGGCGACTGCGACCTCGCCCGGGGTGTGCCCGCCGAGATCGAGGCCCAGGGGTGAGCGCAGCCGGTCGAGTCGGATGTCGTCGACGCCCGCCTCGCGGAGGCGTTGGTCGCGATCGGCGACCGTCCGCCGCGACCCGAGTGCACCGACGAAGCCGAGTTGCCGGCAGCCGAGTGCCACCTGCAGGGTCGGTACGTCGAATTTCGGGTCGTGCGTCATCACGCAGACCGCCGTCGACGGACCCGCCCGGCCGTCCCGGATCTGTTCCGCCAGATAGCGATCCGGCCAGGAGACGACGACCTCGTCGGCGTCGGGGAAGCGTTCGGGGGTGGCGAACACCGGTCGTGCGTCGACGACCGTCACCCGCATACCGAGACCGGCCCCAATCGAACTGAGTGCACGCACGAAGTCGTTGGCGCCGACCAGGATCAACCGGGCCGGCGGCCCGAAGGTCTGCACGAAGGTCCGGGGACGTTCGTCGGACGGGGCATCGCAGTCGTCGATGCCGATGAGGCCGCTCCGGCCGGTGGCGAGGAGGTCGGCGACGTCGCGGTCGAGGCGGCGCCACGGCTGCTGTGAGGCGGCGGTGGCGAAGTACCAGTCGGTCTCGTCGGTGAGGGTCGTGGCCCACGAGACGGGTTCGCCGGCGTCGATCGCCGCCGCGAGTCGGTCGAGCTGGCCGCGCCGACCGCTGCTCGGTGCGACACGTTCGACGAGAACTTCGATGTGCCCGCCGCAGGTCAGACCCGGCGCGGGACTGTCGGGATCGTCGATGCCGTACTGTTCGACGATCGCGACCCCGTCGGCGAGGACGTCGCGGGCGGTGTGCACGAGAGCGGATTCGACGCAGCCACCGGAGACCGAACCGATCACGGTGTCGTCCTCGGTCACGATCATGGCCGCGCCGAGCTCGCGGGGTGCCGATCCCGACGCGCCGACGACCCGGCAGAGTGCGACCGGACGCGCGTCGTCGCCGTCGAGGAGTTCGGTCAGGGACCGCAGGACGTCGCGCATGTACTCCAGTGGACCAGATCTCCCCGACTGCGGCCACGTGGGCGGCGGCCGGCCGACGTCACGACTTCTCGATGATCCCGGGGGCGCTGGCCGAACCCGCCGCACGGTAGCCGAACATGCGGCTGAGATCGTCGGCCGCAGAGACGACGGTCGCGGTCAGCTCCTCCGTGTCGTCCGGGTCGAGCCGATAGCGCGGGCCGGAGACGCTCAGGGCCCACACGATGGTGCCCGTGTGATCGCGTACCGGTGCGGCAATCGCCACCAGGCCGACCTCGAGTTCCTCCACCGCCATCGCCCAACCTCGGCGCTCGACCTCGCGCAGGTCGGCGACGAGGTCGTCGATGTCGACGACCGTGTGGTCGGTGAACCTGGTCAACCCGCCCGCGAAGGTCTCGCGAACCTCGTCTTCGGACAGACCTGCGAGCAGGACCTTCCCCGAGGACGTCGCGTGAGCGGGGGAGGCCTGGCCCACCCAGGTGCGGAGGGCGACCGCGGACGGCCCTTTGGCCTCGACGACGTTGATGGCCTGCGACTCGGCGAGGACGGCGAGATTGGTGGTCTCACCGGTCTGCGCGGCCAGCGCGTCACAGGTGTCCTGCCCACATCTGGTCATGTCGAGGGTTGCCATCGTCGACCCGGCGAGGCGGACCACCGTGAGGCCGATCCGGTACTTGCGACCGTCCGGTACCTGCTCGACGAAACCGCGTGCCTCGAGTGACGAGACGATTCGGGAGACGGTGGATTTGTGAACGCCGAGCTCGAGGGCGAGTTCGGTGATGCCGGCCGACCCGGCGGACCCGATGAGCTCCAACACCTGCAGTGCCCGATCGACCGCGCCCCCCGGACGTTCGGTCTCCGCTCTCTGCTCAGTCATCGCAGCGCCCAGGGTACCGGTCGGGGCGGGTGGGACCGGAACCGCGTCGCGAACCGCGGCAAGCCGTCCCGGGCGGGTCACGGGCGTCGGTGGGTACCCGGAACCGCTCATCTCCGGATCCGGGTCATCTGGGGATCGACCACCGGGTCGGCGATGACGACGGCCGTGTGATGGGTGGTCTGGTAGGCGACGTCGACCGAGGTGTCGTCGGGGAGTTCGGCGGGCAACCAGGCGTAGGCCAGGCACGCGCCGACCGTCGCCGACCACCCGGCGCTGGTGACGTAGCCGACGACCCGGCCGCCCATCGATACCGGCTCCTTGCCGAGGACGACCGCCGCCGGATCGGTGAAACGCAGGGTGCGCAGCGTGTTCGGCGCATCACGCTCGGCCAGGGCGGCGCGGCCGAGGAAGTCGTCCGCGGTCTTGCGGATGGCGAAACCGAGCCCGGCAGCAGCGGGCGTGTGCTCGGTGGTCATGTCGGAACCGGCCGCCCGGTAACCCTTCTCGATCCGCAGGCTGTTGAAGGCGATCCGGCCGGCCGCGATGATGCCGTGGGGATCGCCCGCCGCTGCCACCGCGTCCCACAGCGCCGGTCCGTCGGCCGCGGAAGTGTAGATCTCCCAACCGAGTTCGCCCACGTACGAGACACGCATCAGGGTCACCGGGATTCGGGCGACGGTGGTGGTGAGCGCACGGAAGTAGCGGAGGCCGTCGTTGGTGAGGTCGGCCGGCGTGAGCGGTGCCAGCACGTCGCGCGCCAGCGGGCCCCAGAGACCGAGACAGCAGGTGGCCGTGGTGATGTCGCGCAGGACGACCGAGCCGTCCGCCGGGAGGTGCCGGCTGATCCAGTCGAAGTCCAGCGGACCGTTGGCGCCCACCTGGAACACGTCGTCGGCGAGCCGGGCGACGGTCAGATCCGAACGGATGCCGCCCTTCTCGTCGAGCATCAGCGTGTAGGTCACCGAGCCGACGGACTTGTCCATCTTGTTGGTGGTGAGGTGTTGGAGAAGGGCGAGCGCACCCGGACCCGACAGCTCGAACCGGGTCAGCGGGGTCATGTCGTACATCGCGACGTGGCTGCGGGTGTGCGCCGCCTCGGCGACGGAGACAGGCGACCAGTGCCGGGCCGACCAGCTGTCGCGCTCCGGTACGACGAGCCCGTCGGCGAGCTTCTGATCGAGCAGCGGACGGTTGGCCTCGTACCAGGCGGGTCGTTCCCAGAGTCCGCTCTCCCAGAACTCGGCGCCGAGTGCGGCCTCGCGGTCGTGGAACGGGCTGAGACGCACGTTGCGCGGGGCCCTGCGCTGATCGTGCGGGTGGATGATGTCGTAGACCTCCACGAAGGCCTGCGAACTCGTGGTGAGGATGAAGTCGTCGGTGAGTGCGTCGTCTTCGAAGCGGTACAGGTCGGTCTCGTGGACGTCGACACCGGGAGTGCCGTCGATCATCCACTCCGCCATCGTCTTCGCGACGCCCGCCGAGTGGGTCACCCACACGGCCTCGGCGACCCAGAAACCGGCCAGGTCGCGATGTTCGCCCATGACCGAATGGCCGTCGGGGGTGAACGAGAAGATCCCGTTGAAGCCCTCCTCGACCTTGCCGTTGCCGAGTTCGGGTAGCAGGGCCACCGAGTGCTGCCACGCGTCGTCGAAGTCCTCCGGGGTGAACATGAGCTTGGAGGGCATGTCCGCCAATGTGATCGCGGTGTCGTGGTCCAGATCGCCCACGTCCGAGGGCATCGGCCGGTGACCGTAATAGCCGATGCCGATCCGGTCGCCGTGTTCGCGGTAGTACAGGTCGCGGTCCTGGTGGCGCAGGATCGGCAACGTCGCCTCGGCCAAAGCGGAGTTGACGCCCCTGCGAGAGGCGACGGGGGTGGTGATCGCGTATTGATGGGCCATCGGTACCAACGGGATGGTCAGTCCCACCCGGCGGCCGAATTCGCGGCCCCAGAAACCGGTGCAGCACACCACGATGTCGGCGTCGACGACTCCGGTCGAGGTGCGCACCCCGCGCACCTCGCCGTTGGCCTCGACCACGTCGATGACCTCTTGTCCGCCACGGAACTCGGCGCCGCGCGCCATCGCGCGGCGGGCCTGGGCCTCGACCGCGCGCAGCGCTTTCGCGAGGCCGTCGTTCGGCGTGTGCAAGCCGCCGAGGACGGCATCGCGTTCGAGGAGCGGATGCATCGCAGCGCATTCCGCGGGGTCGACGAGTCGGTGTTCGATGCCACGAGCGGCCGCCCACCCGGCCTTGCGATGCAGGTCCTCCCACCGTTCCGGGGTGGTGGCCACTTCCAGTCCGCCCACCGGGTTGAAGCACCAGCCGTCGGGATGAGCGAGCGCGGAGAACTTCTCGATCGTGTAGGAGGCGAGCGCGGTCATCGTCTTGGACGGATTCGTCGCGAAGACGAGGCCCGGCGCGTGCGAGGTCGACCCGCCGGTGGCGAAGAGCGGGCCGCGGTCGAGGACGGTGACGTCGGTCCAACCGCGCTGGGTGAGCTCGTCGGCGAGTGAGGTACCGACGATGCCGGCGCCGACGATCACGACTTTCGGTGCAGCCATGGGGAACAATCCTTTTCGGGCAGGTGTGGGTCAGGGCTTGGTCAGGTGAAGACCACGGTGCTGGTCCCGTTCATCAGCACCCGGTACTCGCTGTGCCACCGCACGGCGCGCGACAGGGCCAGCGCCTCGGCGTCGCTGCCGACAGTGGCGAGTCGGCGCGGATCGTGGGTGTGGTCGATGCGGATGACCTCCTGCTCGATGATCGGGCCCTCGTCGAGGTCGGGGGTCACGTAGTGCGCGGTCGCGCCGACGTACTTGACTCCGCGCTGATGTGCCTGGTGATACGGCTTGGCGCCCTTGAAGCCCGGCAGGAACGAGTGGTGGATGTTGATGGCCCGGCCGCGCAGTGCCGAACAGGTCTCGTCGGAGATGATCTGCATGTACCGGGCGAGGACGACCAGATCGACGTCGTAGGACGACACCAGGTCGAGCATCGCGTTCTCGGCCGCCGGCTTGGTCTCCGGGGAGACCGGTAGATGGTGAAACGGAAGGCCGGCCGATTCGGTCATCGGGGCCAGATCGGTGTGGTTGGAGGCGACGGCGACCAGCTCACCGCCGAGGGTGCCCGAACGCCAGCGGAAGATCAGGTCGTTGAGGCAGTGCCCCAGTCGAGAGACCATCACCAGGATCCGCTGCGGTGTCTGGTCGTTGATCGAGTATTCGGCGCCCAGACCGGTGGCGAGATGATCGAAAGCCGCCGACAGCTGCTGTGAGCCGGACTCGTGGGCGGACGCGAATTCGGTACGTACGAAGAGGGTGTGGGTCATCGGGTCGTCGTACTGCTGATGGTCGAGCACCTCGCAACCGTGGCTGTAGAGGAACGAGCTGATCGCGTGCGTGACGCCGCTGCGCGACGGGCATCGCAGGGTGAGGGTGAATCGATGAGACATGGGGTTCCTCTACGGCAGCGGGGAAGGAGCGGGCACGATGGCGTACTCGGTGGCGGCGTCGACGAGCCACGCGGCGAGGTAGTCGGCGTAGGAGCTGCGGACGAGGACGGCGAATCCGTCCGGAACGCGATGCACGATCACCGCGGCCTGGGCCAGCAGTGTCTGGGCCACGTCGTCGGGCCCGAAGCTCCTCGGCGACAGATCGATCGCGCAACCGTGGGCGAGGATCGTCTCGGCGTGCGGGCCGCCGAGGACCAGGCGGGTGCGCTGGCCGGAGGCATCGGCGACATACGCGCCGCCCTGCGCACGGTCGGCCATCGCCGCGGCGAACTCGTGCGGTGCGATGCCGGCCGCGTAGGCGAGATACTCGTCGGGACCCAGCCAGACGACCGTGGTGTCCCCGTCGCGCGTCATCCGGCAGGCGCCGGGCAGGTCGAGCCGCTCCGCCGCGGCGGGTTCGGTCGGTCGGATCACCGTCTGCGCCACCGGGGTCGGGCGCAGCAGTACGGCCGGGGCCAGTTCGGCGAATCGCGCCGACCAGTTCTGCAACGGTGGGACCGGTTCGAGCGCGCCGGTGTCCGGCAGAGAATGCACGGTGGTGTCAGCCATCGCGTCGGGCTCCTTCCGCGTCGACGAAAACGGTTGTGGTGATCTCGACTTCGCACAGCGTGTCCCCGATGGGGACATCGAGCCGGCTGCCGATGAGGTCGCGACCGCCCTTCACCAGCGCAAGGGCGAACGGGCGGTCCAGCTCGGCGCTGCGGTAACTCGACGTCACGTGCCCCAGCATCGGCACCGGCGGCGGTGGCAGGGTGCGGTCGACGCGGTGGGAGATGATCTGCGAACCCTCGGGGAGCCGGGTGCTGCCGTCGACCGGCAGCAGTCCGACGAGGTGCTTGCGGTCGGGTGCCGTCGCGGATTCACGCGCGAATGATCGCTTGCCGATGAAGTCCGGCTTCTTCTTCGAGACCGCCCAGCTCATCCCGAGGTCGTGGGGCGTGACGGTGCCGTCGGTGTCCTGGCCGATGATGGGATAGCCCTTCTCGGCGCGCAGGACGTGCATCGTCTCGGTCCCGTAGGGGGTGATGGCGTGCGGTTCACCGGCGTCGATGAGTGTCTGCCACACCGCCTGGGCATAACCGGCCCCGACGTTCACCTCGTAGGCGAGTTCCCCGGAGAAGCTGATCCGCCCGATCCGCACGGGCACGCCGCGAAAGGTGGTGTCCCGCCACGTCATGAACCCGAACGCATCGTTCGAGACGTCCAGATCGGGGAACACGGTGCCCACCACGTCGCGCGAGCGTGGGCCGACCACCGGGAACGTGGCCACCTGGTCGGTCAGCGAGGTCATCCACACCCGGAGGTCCGGCCACTCGGTCTGATGCCATTCCTCCATCCAGTCGAGGACGGCCGCGGCGTTGCCGGTCGTGGTGTACAGGGTGTAGCGGTCGTCGGCGATCCGCATCACGGTGCCGTCGTCGAACACCATGCCGTCCGCGCCGCACATGACGCCGTAGCGGACCTTGCCGACCGCGAGGGTGCTCATCATGTTGGTGTAGAGCAGGTCGAGGAAGGCCGGGGCGTCGGGACCGGCGACATCGATCACGCCGAGGGTGGAGCCGTCGAGGATGCCCACTCCCGTTCGCACGGAGGCGCATTCGCGGAGGGCCGCGTCGTGCATGTCCTCGCCGCCACGCGGGTAGTACCGCGGCCGTTTCCACTGGCCGACGTCCTCGAAGACGGCGCCGCGCTCGACGTGCCAGTCGTGGATCGGGGTCCGCCGCACCGGGTCGTACCGGTCGCCGCGATCACGTCCGGCGAGCGCGGCGAAGGTCACCGGGGTGTACGGAGGACGGAAGGTGGTGGTGCCGGCGTCGTTCACGGGGATGCCGAGCATCTCCGCGACGATGCCGGAGGTGACGATGCCCGAGGTCTTGCCCTGGTCGTGCCCGGTGCCGATGGTGGTGTAGCGCTTGACGTGTTCCACCGATCGCATCCCGGCACCCAGCGCCCGGGCGATGTCGGCGACGGTCGCGTCGCGCTGGAGGTCGACGAACGAGAGGGTGTCGTCGTCGGGACTGCCGGGCACGTACCAGCAGACGGCCGGCGCGGCCGGAATCCGCTCGGTGACGCGCGGGATGGCGCGCAACTCCGGTGGCGCCATACCGAGTCCGGCGAGGGTCGCCACCGCGCCGCGTCGACCGTCGGCCAGGCTGTCGCCCAAGGTGGTCGAACCCGCTGCGGCACCGACGATCTCGGTCTTAGACACGGTTCCCGTGGGCAGGAAGGTCGCGGCTCGGTCGTCGAAGGCGATGGTTCCGCGCAGTTGACTCCAGAGGTGCACCGCCGGATTCCAACCGCCACTGACCAGGACGGTGTCGCAGACCAGGGACGAGCCGTCGCTGAGGTCGATCCCGGTGACCGCATCGGTGCCGTGCGCTCGGATCACGGTCGTACCCGCGAGGATCGGGATGCCGCGCCGGCGGGCGTTCTCGCCCAGGTCCGCGCTGACGGCCGGGCGGACGTCGACGACGGCGGGAACCGAGACCCCGGCGTCGACGAGCGCGAAGGCCGCGGTGTAGGCGGAATCGCATGCGGTGAAGACCACGGCCGTCCGGCCGACCCGGACGCCGTAGCGGCTGAGGTAGTCACCGCCGGCGCCGGCCAGCATGACCCCGGGCACGTCGTTGCCGGCGAAGACGATCGGTCGCTCGTGGGCGCCGGTGGCGAGAACGAGACGACGAGCCCGGATACGGTGCACCCGTTGCCGGGAGAGGTGTGCGGGGGCGTCGCTGCCGAGGTGGTCGGTGCGGTGCTGGACGGCCAGGACGAAACCGTCGTCGTAGGCACCGAACGCAGTCGTACGGGTCAGGTGCGTGACGTGCGGGTGCGAATCGAGTTCGGCGACGGCTTCGGCCACCCAGCCGACGCCGGGAGTACGGCCACCGGGTTCGCTGCGCTCGTCGACCAGGAGAACGTGGGCTCCGCCACGGGCGCAATTGAGGGCCGCCATCAGGCCCGCGGCGCCCGCACCGACGACGAGCACGTCCGGATGGTGGTGCAGCGAGTCGTATCGGGCGTCGTCGACGGTGCTGCTCAGCTTTCCCCAGCCCGGTACCCCGTGGGCGACGAGGCCGGGACACAGGGCGACGGTGGTGGCCGGCACCATCGGTTCCACGAACGGGGCGTCGATGCCGACCTGCGCGGTGGCGTCCTCGGCCCAGGCTCCGGTGACGCCGCGCGGGCGCCCGAGGTTGACGCTGGTGGTGACCACCCGCACCCCGTTGGCGAGCAGGGCCGACGCGAGGGTGTCGCCCGCGTAGCCGCGGTAGGTGACCCCGTCGAACACGAAGTCGATCGGCGTGCTCCGGTCGATGCGTCCACCGGCTCCGGTCCGGAACGGCTGAGCGGGAGTGGATTTCGGGTCGGTGGTGCTCATCGGGCTGCTCCGGGTTCGGCGGGGGAGGACGGCGTGTCGGCACGGGATCGCGAGGGAGCCGATTCGTCGGTGAACGCATAGGTGAGGGTGTCGCGCCCGACGGTGAACCACTGGCGGCACCCGGTGGTGTGGCACCACCGTTCGGTCATCGACCCCTTGGGATTGGGCCGGAAGAACAAGTAGTGTGCCCACGCGGTGTCGTCGAGGTCGGCGGGTCGCTCGGGATAGGCGACACCGGCCGCGGCACCGTAGTGGAACTCGGTTTCCTCGCGGGGCCCGCAGTGCGGGCAGCGGATCATCTGCATCGTGGTGTCCTCGGCGGTGGCGGGTTCAGTGGGCGACGGCGGCCGCGCCGTGCTCGTCGATGAGGCGGCCGGTGACGAACCGGTCGAGGGTGAACGGTGCGTTGACGGCGTGCGGGCTGCCGGTGGCGATCGTGTGCGCCAGCGCCCAACCGACGCCCGGAGTCGCCTTGAATCCGCCGGTGCCCCAACCACAGTTGAGGTAGAGGTTCTCGTACGGGGTGGCACCGACGATGGGCGAGGCGTCGGGGGTGACGTCGACGATCCCGCCCCATGTCCGCAGGAGGCGGGCCCGCCCGAACACCGGGAACAGCTCCACCGCGGCAGCCATCTGACGCTCGATGATGTGGAAGGCGCCGCGCTGCCCGTATCCGTTGTAGGAGTCGACCCCGGCGCCCATCACCAGCTCACCCTTGTGGGCCTGGGACACGTAGACGTGCACCGCGTTCGACATCACCACGGTCGGGTGGATGGGCTCGAGGAGTTCGGACACCAGGGCCTGCAGCGGATGACTCTGGATCGGAACCCGGAAACCGAGCTGGTCGGTGAGCGTCGAGGTGTGTCCGGCGGCGCACAGCGCGACGGTGCCCGCAGCGATGCGGCCGCGGGTAGTCTCGACGCCGACCACCCGGTCGCCGTCGGTGACGAACCCGGTGACCTCGCAGTTCTGGATGATGTCGACGCCCGCATCGCTGGCGCTGCGGGCGAAACCCCAGGCGACGTAGTCGTGTTTGGCAATGCCGCCACGGGGTTGAAAGGTCGCGCCCAGCACCGGATAACGGATGTCGGAGGAGGTGTTGACGATCGGGCACACCTCCGCGACCTGCTTGGGATCCAGCCATTCGGCATCGATGCCGTTCAGCCGATTGGCCTCCACCCGCCGGATGCTGTCGCGCACATCCTGTTCGGTGTGGGCGAGGTTGAGTACGCCGCGCTGGCTGAAGAGGATGGGGTATCCGAGCTCGTCCTCGAGACCCTCCCACAGCTTCAGCGAGTGCTCGTAGATCCCGGCGCTCTCGTCCCAGAGATAGTTGGATCGGATCAGGGTGGTGTTGCGCGCCATGTTGCCGCCGGCCAGCCAACCCCGTTCCAGGACGGCGACATCGGTGATGCCGTGGACGCGGGCGAGGTAGTGGGCCGTGGCGAGACCGTGGCCGCCGCCTCCCACGATGACGACATCGTAGGAGGACTTGGGTTCTGGTGCGCGCCAGAGGAACTCGGGGTGGTGGGGGAGGTGGGCGCCCGGGGGCGCCAGGCCCGCGGGACGCGGTGTCTTCTGGCTTGTCATCGTCGGGTCTCCCTCAGAAATCGATCACGACCGGGGACAGGGGTTCGGCGCAGCAGAGCAGGATCTTGCCCTGCGCGATCTCTCGTGGGCGGATACCGCCCTGGTGGTTCATGACCACGTCGCCGGAGACCTTGCGGACCTTGCAGGAACCGCACAGGCCCACACCACACGTCGATGGCAGGGTGACGCCCGCTTTGGCGGCGGCGGCGAGGATCGTGGTGCCGGGACCCACGGTGACCCGCCGGGCGCGTCGGGAGAAAGCGACGACCACGCCGGTGTCGGACTCCGACTCGTCATCGGTGGGCAGGCTGAACCCGAAGCTCTCCTCGTGGATCCGAGCGAGAGCCGAGCCGGCCGACACCAGTGCGCCGCGCACCTCGCTGCGAAAACGCCCGGGCCCGCAGAGAAACACCTCGCGGTCACCGAGGTCGGGGCAGACCCGTTCGAGCATCGCGCGGTCGATGCGCCCGCGGTGTCCGGTCCAGTCGGGGAAGTCGCCGGCGGCCATGCGCGTCGCCGCGAACGCCAGTGTCACGTTCGGATGCCGACGGGCGAGTTCCTCGAGTTCGTCCCGGAATGGGATGTCGTCGACATTGCGCGCACTGTGCACGAAGGCGATGTCGAGCGGGGACTCGCTGTCGGTGACCGATCGGAGCATGGACATCACCGGCGTGATGCCACTCCCGGCCGAGACGAACAGGTACTTCTCGGCCGGACGGGCGGTGTAGGTGAATCGACCCAGCGGTCCGGAGGCGGTGATCATCATGCCTTCGACCATGTTGTCGTGCAACCAGTTCGAGACGTGACCCCCGGCCACGCGTTTCACCGAGATCGACAGGCCCCCCGGCCGGGTCGGGGGTGAGGAGATGCTGTAGCAGCGCTGGACGGGCCGGCCGTCGATCTCCACGGTCATCGCCAGGAACTGACCGGGGGCGAAGACGAAGGTCCGGTGGTCGTCCGGGTCGCCGGCCGGATCCCCGGCAGCGGAGCGCGACGGCGACCCGCCCGCGACCCGGAAGGTGAACGTCGCCATGTCCCGGGTGGTGTCGGTGCGGGACACGCACTGGAGGAAGATGTTGTCGGCCATGGTCGCTCTCAGGCTCCCGCCGCGTCGAAAGGGCCGTCGGCGGCCGGGATGTCGAGTCGGCGGCGCAGCATCGTGACATACCAGTTGACGAAGGCCTCGACCTGGATCTCCGACGTACTGTAAGGGCCGGGAACGTAAGCGGGATCGCTGATGCCGCTGTGCGCGAGCGCAACGAGGTCGGCGTCCTGCTGATTCGTCTTCTCCCAGACCCCGGTGAGCTGGTCGAGGTCATAGTCGACGCCCTCCACGGCGTCACGATGGACGAGCCAGGTGGTGCGCACCAGGGTCTGATCGGCGGAGACCGGGATGACCGCGAAGAGCACGGCGTGGTCGCTCGTCACGTGCAGCCACATGTTGGGCTGCAGGTGCATCGACAGCCGGCCGAGTCGCGCGTCGGGGATGTCGGTGAGGAGGCGGCCGCAGGCCGCGGAGCCGTCGAGGGTGAACGACTCGCCGGCGAGGTCGAGTGCGTCGCGCTCGATGTGGAATCCGGTTGCGCGCGTGTCGAGTTCTACGACCCGGGTGTGGGGTAGGCCATGCCGGTCCCAGATCTCGGTCTGCTCCGCGGTGGCGCGGTGGAACCGGTCGAACGCCGGCGCCAACCGGCTGGGGATGGCGTCGGTGTCGCTGTATCCCCAGGTCGGGAAGAACACGTTGAGGAGTTCCGGATGGCCACCGCAGTGGTAGCACTCGCGGTTGTTCTCCATCGTCAGTTTCCAGTTGCCGTCTTCGACGATGTCGACCTGTTTGGCCACCTTGGCCTCGGCGAGACGGTGTGGCGTCAGATAGGGCTCGACGACGGCGGCGACCTCGTCGATGTCGGCCGGCGGGTCGTCGGCCAGGCAGATGAACACCAGGCCGCCGATCGTGCGGACATGTACCGAGCGCAGCGAGTAACAGGACTTGTCGAAGCCGGGCGCCTGGTCATCGGCGAACTCGAGGCGCCCGTCCATCCCGTAGGTCCACGAGTGGTAGGTGCACACCAGGGTCCCGGTCGATCCGCTGGGCTCGGTGAGCAGGCGGGCCCCTCGATGCCGACACACGTTGTGGTGGGCCCGGACCCGGCCGTCGTCGTCTCGGACGACGATGACCGACCGGGTCGAGAAGGTGATGGTGACATAGTCACCGGGATCGGTGATCTCGGCTTCGGTGGCCACGAAAATCCATGACCGAGAGAAGATCTCGTTGACATCGAGGTCGAAGAACTCCCGGCTCACATAGAACTCCGCCGGCAGGCTCTCGCCTGCGCGGCGGTCGGCGATCAGAGCGCGGGTGCCGGTTTCCGGTGCCCTGGTGGCGGCATGCGCGACGAATGGTGCAGTCATCAGCAGTGCGGGCCTCTCTGCACGGTCGGTGACGGATCTGTCGGGATGGCGGTTACATCGAGATCAACTGCATTGCAGTCGATCTCGAGACAGTCGGACGGCACGTGGATTCGGCCGGGCCAAGCTGGGGGAGTGTTGATTTGTTGCGTCATACGCAACGACGCGCATGCTATGCAACAAGTGTGCGTCTCGGGTCTTGCGGTGTCAAGCGGGACGTGCGACCGTTTCTCCACGAGCCACACAGGCGTCGAGGGACCGTCGCGAGCCAGGCTCGGCCGCTCTACCCGACAGGGGTCGCATCATGACCGTGCGCGAACGACATCGGTTGCCATCCGCGGGTCATCCGTCCGCGGCACCCGAACGCGATGGAACTGCGGGCATCCACTCGGGGCGGTGCGCGACTGCCTGCTGAACGGTATTACTCGGTCGGCGGCGGTTTCGTCGTGACCGACGCGAGTCCGACAATCCGTCGGTCGGTACGGACGTACCATTCGGCAACGGCTCCCGACGACGTGACCGTCCGGTTCCTGTTGGCCGCGGGTGCGATCGGCGGGCTCATCAAATCGGGGGCGTCGATCTCGGGTGCCGACGTGGGTTGCCAGGGCGAGGTGGGTTCCGCGGCGGCGATGGCCGCCGGTGCACTGGCCGAGATCCGCTCAGCGTGGTGGAGTGCTGAAGCCGGACGCTAGTCGCCCAGCACCCGCCGCAGGTAGTCGTTGGCGAACACGCGGGACGGGTCGTATCGGTCCCGGACGGAACGGAATTCGTCGAACCGTGGATAGACGCCGCGTAGATACTCGGCGTCTCGGGTGTGCATCTTTCCCCAGTGGGGCCGGCCGCCGAGACCGGTGAGGATGGCTTCGACGTCGGCGAAGTAAGCATCGGAGTCGGCGGGATCGTCGCGGTGATAACGGTGTACGGCGATGTAACCGCTGGTGCGTCCGGAGGCGGTGGAGAGCATGAGGTCATCGGCCGCGGCGGCGCGGACCTCGATGGGGAAGCTGACGAGGTGGTCGCGCCGGTCGAGGAGGGCGCGGATCTCGCGCAGCGCCGCCGGCACGGCCTCGAGGTCGACGGCGTACTCCATCTCGCGGAACCGGACGTCGCGGTCGGAGACGAAGACCCCGGTGGAGGAGTCGGTGAACTCGCGCGCGGAGAGCGCGCGTCCCGTGACCCCGTTGATCGTCGGCACCAATCGCGGTGCGCGCGCACCGATCTCGCACAGCAGACGAAGGGCCTTGTTGCTCAACAGTTCGTCGTCGATGTAGCGCTTGACGCGCGACGGCCCGGTGACCGGGGCGTCGGGACCGACCCGTGTGTTCGTCTTCACCAGAGCGCAATTGGTGTGCGGGAACAGGTAGAACTCGTGGTGGTCGGTGGTCGCGACGCGCTCGTGGAAGGCGGCGATCGCCGCATCGGCCGTCTCGGGACCCTCGACCGCGTGCAGCCGGAACTCGTCGACACAGTCGATGGTCAGTTCCACAACGACCCCGAGCGCGCCGAGGCCGAGTGCGACGGCCTGCATGTCGGCGTCGTCGGCGGTCACGGTGACTATCTCGCCGGAGCCGGTGACGATGGTCGCGCCGACGATCTGGGTGCTGATGCCGCCGAAGGCGAGCCCGGTGCCGTGGGTTCCGGTCGAGGTGGCGCCGGCGATCGTCTGACGATCGACGTCGCCGAGATTGGTCATCGCGAGTCCGAAAGGTGCCAGGATCCCCGGGATCTCGTGCAGGTGTGTGCCGGCGCGCACGGTGACTCGGTGGCCGTCGGCCGCGACTAGACCACGCAGGCGCGACAGGTCGAGTTGCACGTCGTCGGCCACGGCGATGGGGGAGAAGCTGTGTCCCGCGCCGACAGTCTTCACCGTGCCGCCGCGCGCGGCCGTCTCCCGGACGATGTCGGCGATCTCGGCGGCACTCGCCGGGTGCCGCACCCGGTTCGGCGTGCAGGCCGCGGTGCCGCCCCAGTTGCGCCAGCCGGGCGCCGAACGCGCAGCGGTCCTGCTCACAGGAAGCACCTGCCCTCTCCTCGGTAGGTCGGTACGACCTCATCGACCACTGCGTGCCCGGCGTCGTCGCGGCCGATGATCGCGACCTCGCGCGCTCGTTCGCACACCTCGCCGGACTTGGTGTGCCGGAACCACACCCGACTCCCGACGGCGATCTCGTCCGCGACCGCACCTCGCAGTGGGGTCTGCACCTCGCCGGCGGCCTCGGTACCGACGTAGGTGAGTCCGTGCGGCCACACGGGTGTGGGCAACCGGTCGGCAGCGGGCGGGCCGGACGCGATCCAACCGCCGCCCGCGCAGGTCACGACGCCGGGCGCCGGGCGGCGGACGACGTCGAGACCGAAGGACAGCGCGGGGGCGGGACGGAACCGCGCGTACCCGTCGAACAGATGGCCGCCGAACAGACCGCTGCCCGCGGCGATGTCGGTGACCGAGCGGTCGCGCGCGGTCTCCTCCAGGGAACCGGTGCCGCCTCCGTTGACGAACTCCAGGTCGGCGATCCGGCGCACGTCGTCGATCACCTTGCCGCGGCGACGGCGCAACTCGGCCATCGAACGTCGCTGCATCGCGCGAATCGCCCGGTTGGCCAACGCCTTACCGGGCGCCGCATCGGCCACCCCGGCCACCTGCGCCTCGTAGGACATGACCCCGACGAGATCGAAGCCGGGACGTGCCACGATGATCCGTGCCAGCTCCAGTGCGTCACGACGGGAGTGCACCGGCGAGCGGCGAACCCCGATGTGCACCCGCCCGCCCAGTAGGCGGTACGACGCGTCGAGGTCGATCGCGACGCGGATCGGCGGCCGGGCGGACGGAGGCACGACGGCGTCGATGAGGTCGAGTTGGTCGACGGAATCGACGAGCACGCTCACCCGACGGGTCGCGACCTCGTCGGCGGCCAAGGCCGCCAGCGCATCCCGCCGCACACTGGGGTATCCCATCAGCACGTCGTCGATCCCCGAGGTCGTGGCGAGCCAGTGTGCCTCGGCCACGTCGTAGGCGAGCACCCCCGCGAAACCGGCGCGCGCGGTGATGTCGTCGATGACCGAGCGGACACGGACGGATTTCGTGGCCAGGCGGATCGGGACACCCGCCGACCGACGGGTGAGATCGGCGACGTTGTGCTCCAGGGCGGCCCGGTCGAGTGCGAGGACCGGTGCGTCGAGTCCCGCATCGGCGACCGCTTGATCAATTGCCGCCCAATAGGATTCGGGATCACTCAGCCACGGCGCGGGCGTCGGCGTCACCGGTGCCGCGTCGGGCGCCTCACCCGAAGCTGACATGGGTCATGAGCTGATCGGTGATCGAGCGGATGATCGCGTCGACGACCTTGTCGTCGGCGGTGCTGAGGTAGACGAGGGTGATCGAGTTCGTCGCCGCGATGATCAGCGGACCGAGGTCCTCGACCGGCGTGGTCCACTCCATGGGCGTCAGGTCGGCCATCGACCGCAGCCCGGCCGAGGCCACCCGGTAGAGCTGCTCGTACATGTGCTTGCCGACCTGCTGCAGCTCCGGGTGATTGTGCGCATAGATGCCGAGCGCGATGGTCGCCTGCATCCGGCCGGGATCGGCTTTGAGCAGGTCGTAGAACGCGTGGAACTGGCTCACCATGCTCGACCGCATCGTCTCCACGCCCGGCTCGGGTCCGTAGTCGGCGGCGGGCAGCACCGCGTGCAGCATGCGCTCGATGTCGGTGGGGACCGCCGTCTCCATGACCGCGCACAACAGTGCGGTGCGACTCTCGAAGGCATAGTGGAAACTTGCGAGCGGCATGCCGGCGTGGGCGCAGATGCGACGCGTGGTCGCGCCCTCGACCCCATGGTCGGCGATCACACGGTACGCCGATTCGAGAAGCGCGCTTCGACGTTGGTCGACGGACATCCGTGCCACTGCGGTATCTTCCTGACCACATGCGCCGGCGCATGCTCGGGTGGACAATATCGCCGCAGCCTATCAGTGCCGGTGAGGCGCACAATGCCGTTCACCCGGAAGAAATCGCAGATCACACCGGGGACACTCGGGAGGCGTGCACCGCGCGGCGCGACCGCCGTCTGCCCGGGGTGACGCCACCGAACGCACTACTGTGTGAACGTGACCTCCACGACCGGTAGAAAAGGCACCAACGACCTGCGCCGCGACGTCCTCGCGCGTGCGGGTTCGGCGGGAGTGGCGGTGGCCGACGCCGTCGTGGCGCGGCTCGCCGCCGAGGGACTCGGTCCCGCCCGCGCGCTGGGCGCCTCCCGCGACCAGATAGCGCCGCACGTGCGGCGGAGCCCGCATCTGCGGAACGGCGCCTTCGTCAACCCGGAACCCCCGTCGATCGCCGATCCGAGCCTGCAGGTCCTCACCGACATGGCCCGGCGGCCCGGCCGGCCGCGCCGACCGGTCATGGTGACGGTCCCACGCTTCGAGGCCCCCGGCGACCTCGCCGTCACCTGGCTCGGCCACGCCACCGCCGTCGTCGACATCGACGGCGCGCGGGTCATCACCGATCCGGTCCTCAGCCGCCGCTGCTCGCCCAGCCAACTCGTCGGGCCCGGACGCATGCACTCCGCCCCACTGGCGCCGTCACAGTTGCCGCCACTCGACGTCGTCCTGATCAGTCACGACCACTACGACCATCTCGACATGGACACCGTCGTCACGATCGCCGACACCCAGCCCGACGCGGTGTTCGTCACGACGATCGGGGTCGGCGCGCATCTGGCCTCCTGGGGGATCGCGGAAGATCGCATCCGGCAGGCGGATTGGTGGGATGAGGTGGTGGTGCCGACCGGCGCGGGCGAGCTGCGGTTCACCTGCGGTCCGGCGCGACACTTCTCGGGCCGGTGGCTGGAGCGGAACCTCACCCAGTGGGGCAGCTGGGCGATCACCGGACGGGATCACAAGGTCTTCTTCTCCGGGGACACCGGACACAGCGAGCGCTTCGCCGATGTCGGCGACCGACTCGGCCCGTTCGACCTCACCCTCATCGCCGTCGGCGCCTACGACGTGATGTGGCCGGACATCCACGTGAACCCCGAGGAGGCCCTGTCGATCCACCGGATGGTCTCGCCCGGTACCGGATCCGACTCGGTGTTCATCCCGATCCACTGGGGCACGTTCAATCTCGCGCGCCATCCCTGGGGGGAGCCCATCGCGCGGTTACAGGCGGACGCCGGGCCGGACAAGCCGACGATCCTGGTGCCGCAACCGGGCGGTTCGATCGACCTGACAACGCGGACCGGTAGCGGTGTGGCACAACCCAATTGGTGGGAGGCTTCGACGTGAGCTCGCCGACGGAGATCGCGGACGCCGGCCTGACCGCGGCCGAGGTGGCGCAGCGGGTCGCGGCCGGCCAGGTCAACGCGCTGCCCGACCGGTCCGGCCGCAGTGTGGCCGACATCGTCCGCGCGAATGTCTTCACCCGGATCAACGCGATTCTCGGGGTGCTGTTCGCGATCGTGGTGTTCACCGGATCACTCATCAACGGCCTGTTCGGACTGCTGATCATCGCCAATTCCGGGATCGGCATCATCCAGGAGGTCCGGGCCAAGCGGACGCTCGACAAGCTCGCGATCGTCGGCCAGACCCGACCCCGAGTCCGGCGCGACGGCGAGGTCACCGAGGTACCGCCGGACGAGGTGGTGCTCGACGACATCATCGAGATCGGTGCCGGCGATCAGATCGTCGTCGACGGCGAGGTCGTCGAGGCCATCGCCCTCGACGTCGACGAGTCACTGCTCACCGGCGAGGCCGACCCCATCGACAAGGACCCGGGAGACGCGGTGCTGTCGGGCAGCTTCGTGGTCGCCGGCGGTGGCGCGTACCGCGCCACCAAGGTCGGCGCCGATGCCTACGCGGCCCAGCTCGCGGCCGAGGCGTCGAAGTTCACGCTGGTCTCCTCCGAGTTGCGCTCCGGCATCGACCAGATCCTGCGGGTGATCACCTGGTTGCTGATCCCCGCCGGCGTCCTGACCATCGTCAACCAACTCTTCGTCAGCGACAACGGGTTGCGGCGGTCCCTGCTCGGCATGGTCGCCGCGCTGGTGCCGATGGTGCCCGAGGGGCTCGTCCTGATGACCTCGATCGCCTTCGCGGTGGGTGTGGTGCGGCTGGGTCAGCGGCAGTGTCTGGTGAACGAACTCCCGGCCATCGAAGGGCTCGCGCGCGTCAATGTGGTCTGTGCGGACAAGACCGGCACCCTGACGGAGAACGGGATGCGGCTGGCCGAGGTGCGTTCCCTCGGGACGGTGCCCGCCGAGACCGCGGGACAGGTGCTGGCCGCGCTCGCCGCCCACGATCCGCGGCCCAACGCCAGCATGATCGCGATCGCCGAGGCACATCCGATCCCACCCGACTGGTCGGTGGCGGCCATCAAACCGTTCACCTCGGCCACCAAGTGGAGCGGGATGTCGTTCCGCGGGAGCGGGTCCGGCCCGACCGCCGGCACCGACGACGGTCACTGGCTCATCGGTGCGCCCGACGTCCTGCTGGACCCGGAGGGCGAGACGGCCCGCCTCGCCTCCGACATCGGCGCCGCCGGACTCCGCGTGCTGCTGCTGGCCTGCACCGACGTGGCCGTGGACACCGAACCCGCGCCGGGTCAGGTCGCTCCGGGAACCGTCTCGCCGGTGGCCCTCGTGGTCCTCGAACAGCGGGTCCGGCCCGATGCGCGCGACACGATCGACTACTTCGGACAGCAGCACGTCGCGGTGAAGGTCATCTCCGGAGACAACGCCCGGTCGGTGGGGGCGGTCGCCGCGTCGCTGGGCCTCGGATCGGCCGAGTCCTCGGTCGACGCGCGCGAGTTGCCCTCGGAGACGGGCGAACTCGCCGACGTCGTCGAACGGGGCGTCACGTTCGGGCGGGTCCGGCCGGATCAGAAGCGGGCCATGGTGAAGGCGCTGCAATCGCGGGACAACACCGTCGCGATGACCGGCGACGGAGTCAACGACGTCCTCGCGCTCAAGGACGCCGACATCGGCGTGGCGATGGGCTCGGGCAGCTCGGCCGCCCGGTCGGTGGCGCAGATCGTGTTGCTGGACAACAAGTTCGCGACCCTGCCGTATGTGGTGGGCGAAGGTCGGCGTGTGATCGGCAACATCGAGCGCGTCTCCAATCTGTTCCTGACCAAGACCGTGTACGCGGTGTTGCTCGCACTGTTCGTCGGCGTCGGCGGACTTCTCGGCGCACTGTTCGGGTCCGACCCGCTCAGTTATCCGTTCCAGCCGATCCACGTGACGATCTCGGCCTGGTTCACCATCGGCATCCCGGCGTTCGTCTTGTCGCTGGCCCCCAACAACGAGCGGGCCCGGCGTGGTTTCGTACGGCGGGTGCTGCTCAGCGCCGTGCCCAACGGCATCATCGTCGGCCTGTGCACCTTCGTGACCTACGTGATCGTCAACCCCGGCGGCGCCGGCGTCGAGGTGGGTGGTGACGCCGTCGAACTCTCGCAGCCTCAGACGCAGGCCGCCACCGCGGCGCTGATGACGCTGATCGCGATCGCGGTCTACGTCCTCGCCGTGGTCGCCCGTCCGTACAACTGGTGGAAGGCGGTGCTCCTCGCGGTCTCCGCCGCCGCATACGTGCTGATCTTCGCGTGGCCGTTCACCCAGGACCTGTTCCGGCTCGACTCGTCGAACTGGGGGATGAACACGGTGGCCCTGCTCTCGGCGGCGGTCGGCATCGCGTGTGTCGAGGTCGTCTCGCGGGTGGCGCCCCGATGGGTCGCCACGCATGACAACGATCAGCACGGGGACGAAGCGCAGGTCAGCGGGGTGCTCACGTCCGACCGATAGAATCTGCGGCAAGTGGCCGGAAGGTGTCCGGCACGTCGATCAGAGGAGACGTCATGGATCTCAAGGGACTCGTCAACAAGGCCAGGGCCACGCTGCAGAAGAATCCGAGCCTGATCGAGAAGGGCGGCGACGCCATCGACAAGGTCACCAAGAACAAGTACTCGGGTCAGGTGGACAAGGCGCAGGACGCCGTGCGCAAGGCCGTCGGCGCGCCGGGACAGGGAAACCCGGGACAGACTCCGCCGACCAATCCCACCAACCCCGGGGAGCCGCTACCGGGTCAGCAGAGCCCGCAGCCCCAGAATCCCCGGCCGCAGAACCCCCAGCAGCCGCAGCACCCGCAGCGGTAGTCCGAGTAGTTCTCAGAGCTGCGCCCGCGGATGTCGGCGATACGCCGACACCGTGGGATCGGCGTCGATCCAGAACCGCCACGCCAGGTCGGCAGCGCGGCGGACCCCGACCCGAGGCCCCGCGACGACGCGTTCCCCCGGACGCGGTGCCCCGGGGTCGAGGGTGACCGGGGTCGACGGGTCGGCGAGATCGGTGTCGAGGTCGGCCATCGTGAGCCCGAGGGCACGGCACAGGTTGCCCGGCCCGCTGGCGAGCTTGGCGTCGGGGACCGGCCCCGAGCGCGTCGCACCGCGCCGGGCGCGTGCGAGGTCGACGCCGTCGACCACCGCGCCCGCGCGCAGCAACACCGCAGCAGCGGGTCCCGGCCCGGCGACGACGACGTTCGCGCAATGGTGGCCGTGGATGCGATAGACGTACAACCGTCCCGGGGGCCCGTACATGATCTCCGAGCGGGCGGTTCGGGTGTAGGCATGCGACGCCGGGTCGTCGGGACCGGCGTACGCCTCGACCTCGGTCAGCCGGATCGTCACCCCGTGCCCGGTCACCCGCGAGCCCAGCAGCGAACGTGCCTGTTCGGCGGCGGAGGCGGGGGCACTACTCTCTTGGGTCATGGCGAAGACGAGTGACTCCATCGGCGTTGATCTGTCACCGGAAGATACCTGGGCCGCGGCATCGGATCTCTCGCGGTACAGCGAATGGCTGGTGATCCACGAGACGTGGCGCAGCCCGATCCCAGCGTCCGCCGACCTTCGCAAGGGCACCGAGGTCTCCTCGATCGTGCGGGTCAAAGGCACCCGCGTCCGCTTCGACTGGGTGGTCGAGAAGTTCGAGCCGGTCTCGCACGTCCGCCTCAAGGGCAACGGCAAAGGCGGGGTCAAGGCGAAGCTGGATCTGGGCATCGCTCCCACTTCCAGCGGATCGGAAGTAACCTTCACTGTTGATCTGGGTGGGCTGCCGCTGATCGGGCCCGTGGGTAAGACCGCGGCCATGGCGGTGTCGGGGGATCTGCGTAAGTCGCTGCTGAAATTCCGCGAGGTGTTCGGCTGAGCCACGCGTGAACACGCGGGCCGCGACCGCCGATGCGTCGATGCGTCGTGCGGCGACCACGCGAGAGGCGGGTCTGCAGACCGCCGCCGTACGAGGGGAACGGGAAAAGAACAATGGGGCGTCACAGCTCCGGCGCCGATCGCGCCGGAAACGAGTGGAACGGGAACGACCGGTCGGGTGGGGCGGTTCCGCCACGCGCCCAGACTTCATCGGACAGAGGCAGGTCGAACGATGCCCGGTCGGGAAGCGATGACGACTTCGGCTTCGAGCACCGCAACACCGATGGGGGCCGCCGCGGGGGATGGCTGTGGGCGGGTGCGGTCCTGCTGGTCGTCGTAGCCCTGGTCACCGGCGTCATCATCTGGCAGACGGGTGCGGGTGGCTGCGCGGACCGGACCCGGGTCGCCGTCGCGTCGGACTCGGCGATGACCGGTCCGCTGCGCGAGGTGGCGCGGCAGGCGTCCGCGGACTCGTGTTTCGACTACGACGTGCAGACGGCCGCGGGTGCGGATGTGCCCGGCCTGCTCACCCAGGGTGCAGCGGCTCCGGACCTCTGGGTCGCGGACTCGCAGGTGCAGGCCCGCCGGGTGACGACCCAGGTGCGTCGTGACCTCGATATGGTGTCGCCGTCGATCGCGTCGACCCCGACCGTCGTCGCCGGCACCGACGTACCCGAGCTGGGCACCTGGGTCGAGGTCATGAAGTTGCCTGATCTGCGAACCGGCAGCCCGGTGGACACCAGCACCGGCGACGCCCCGATCATCGGTGCTCTCGCCGCGGTCGACTCCGGCGAGCTCGCCGACCAGGACTTCACCGAGGCGATGACCATCCTCGCCATCCAGCAGAACAATGCGCGCCTGGCCAACGACAACGAGGGCACGCGTCTGAACCTGGCCAACACCTCGGGCGTCCCGGTGGTCACCACCGAGCAACAGTTCGATCTGTTCATGCGCACGCACCAGGGTTCGCAGTTGACGTCGACGATCCCCGCGGCGGGCACGGTCATGCTCGACTATCCGCTGGTCAACACGGCTCCCGCGGCGCGCCAGCAGGCGGCCGCCGACGCCGGGGCGGCCCTCGTCACCGCGCTGAACACCGATGCCGGGCGCGCAGCGCTGGCCGACTCGGGATACCGCGACGCCGACGGAAACGGCGTCGGTCAGCCGGTCAAGGAACTGGAGCTGCGCGACCCGTCGTCCGTCGACAAGGCATTGCGGCAGTGGCAGGTACTGGGTGTGCCGATCCGCTCGCTGATCGTCCAGGACACCTCCGGCTCGATGGAGACACCGGCCGGCGGCACCACCCGGGCGGGCCTGCTCATCGACGCCTCTCAGACCGGACTCAAGCTCTTCCCCAACAACACGATGATCGGCGGCTGGGCGTTCAGCGTGAACAAAGGCGGGCCCGGACAGGACTGGGAGGAGCTCGCCCCGATCCGCCGCCTCGATGCCCGCTCGGGCAGCGGTACGCATCGGGACGCGCTCGGCCGGGCCGTCGAAGAGGGGTTGTCGGACCTCGGGGGCGGGACGGGTCTCTACGACACGACCCTCGCCGCATTCAAGAAGGTGCAGGACACCTACGACCCGAACTACTCCAACAGCGTCATCATCATGACCGACGGACAGAACGAGGACCCCGACAGCATCACGCTCGACAATCTGCTCGCCGAACTGAAGCGCCTGGAGGATCCGGCACGACCGGTGCTGGTGCTGACGATCGGTATCTCCGACGACGCCGACTCCGATGCGCTGAAGCAGATCGCCGAGGCCACGGGTGGCACCACCTACGTCGCGGAGAACGCGGCCGACATCCGCACCGTCTTCGTCGACGCCATCCAGGCGAGGGTCGCAGCCGCGGGACGCTGAGACCGTTCGGAACGCCCCGCGGCCGTCGCCGGGACCAATGGCCGCGCAATCGGCACAATTGGTGCATGACGCACACCCCAGAGCCAACCGAGACCCTCGACCCGAGCACGATCGCCGAACCCGGCCCCCGTTCTTCGCGCCCGTCCCGCAGCCCGCGGGGATCGTCCGTCCTCGCCCGCACCGGCGGGGTGGTCGCGGCGATGGCGGTGGTCGGACTCGTGGCTGGCGCATGCTCGTCCGAGGACTCCGGGTCAAACGACTCGGCCACCGGCACGACGACCGGCGCCGCGACGGGCAGCTCCGCTGCCACCGAGGCCGCCGACGCGGGCTCCGGCGAGTACGAGGACGGCGAGTACACGGCCCGCGGTGAGTACATCTCGCCGGGTGGTCCGCAGAGCGTCGGGGTCACCGTCACGTTGTCGAACTCGGTCATCACCGCCGTGTCGGTGGACACCAGCCAGACCAAGGGCCCGTCGCTCGAGTACCAGGGCAAGTTCGCCGGCGGCATCTCCGACGTCGTGGTGGGCAAGAACATCGACGAGATCGAGGTCGACAAGGTGTCCGGCTCGTCGCTCACCTCCGGCGGTTTCAACGAGGCGATCGAACAGATCAAACAGGAGGCGCAGGCCTGACCTCCGTCGGCACCGGGCACCACTGGGCGTTCGAGGCGATCGGCACCCGGTGGACGATCAGCACCCCGGAACCACTCCCCGCCGATGTCGTCGACGCGGTGAACACCGAGATCGACCGGATCGACCGGGCCTGGTCACGGTTCCGGGACGATTCGACGGTCGCGCAGATGGCCAGGGAGGCGGGGCGATACCCGATCGCCGACTCCGACCAGGCGCTGGTCGACTGGTACCGCCGTCTGTACGGCCTCACCGGCGGCGCGGTGTCGCCGTTGGTGGGGCGCACGCTCGCCGAGGCCGGTTACGACGCGGCGTACACGCTCCGCGCGTCGGCGCCGGTGCCGACGGCGCCGGCCTGGGAGGCGGTGATCGGTGAGCATGTCGGTGCGCTGGAGATTCGCGAACCGGCTCTGCTCGACGTGGGTGCGGCCGGAAAGGGATTCGCGGTCGACCGGGTGGCGGAGATCGTCGGCGGCCACGTCGACGACTTCGTGGTCGACGCAGGTGGGGACATGGTGATATCGCCGCGTTCCCGCGGACTGCGGGTGGCGCTGGAGCATCCGCTGGACACGACGAAGGCGATCGGCGTCGTGTCCGTTGCCGGCGGCGCGATCTGCGCCTCGGCGAGCAATCGGCGGGTGTGGGCCGACTGGCACCACATCGTCGATCCGCGTACCGCCTCGCCCGCGCGGGAGGTGCTGGCGACCTGGGTGATCGCGCCGTCGGCGATGGAGGCCGACGGCTTGGCGACGGCGCTGTTCTTCACGCCCGCGGCGTTCCTGCGCGGCGATTTCGACCATCACCGTGAGGGCTTTCATCACGTGACCATCCGACGCAACGGGAGTGTCGAACACACCGCCATCCCCGGATTGGGATTGTTCCTGTGACAACGCTTCTGCCGCAGCTGCTCTCGCCGATCGACGCGGCCCGGCGGCACCTGACCCCGTATCGGGCGGTGCTCTGCGGGCTGGTGGTGCTGGCCGCAGTCGCTTTCGTCGTCTCGGCGACCGATGCCGACTTCGGTTACGGTCCGGACGAATTGGCGGTGTGGCTGGTCGTCGCGGTCGGGGTCAGCGGGGTCGTGAGCTACGTCTGCGCCGGAGTGCTGCGGGTGCCGCCGAACTCGGATTCGTGGCTGATCACGGGACTGATTCTGTTCTTCGTCCTGCCCGGCGGCTCGGAGGACACCGCCGTCGCCACCGTCGCGGTGGGCACCGCCATCGCCGCGGCGTCGAAATATGTTCTCGCATGGCGTCGTCGGCTGATCGTCAATCCCGCGGTCGCGGGTGCGGTCGGTTGTTACGCGCTGGCATACGCCGGTGTCGAGGGCATCAGCTTCCCGTTCTGGTGGGTGGCCGCCGATCCGCTGTTCGTCCCGATGGTCGTGATCGGTGCGGTGGTCGTGACGTTGATCCGCGAGTGGCGACTGGCCCTGGTGTTCATCGGCGCCTCCCTTGTCACGATCGGGGTCGTCGAACTGGTACGCGGCGGCCAGGATCTGTCCACATGGGTGGTGTCGAGTCCGATGCTGTTCGTGGCGGCGATCATGCTGCCCGAGCCGCTGACGTCGCCGGCCACCGAGCTGCACCGACTGGTGTATGCGGCGTTGGTCGGTGTGCTCATGCACTGCCAGTACACGATTGCGATCACCGACGCGTACACGTTGGCGTTCGTGCCCGAGGTGGCGTTGCTCGTCGGATGCCTGTACGCGTTCCTCGTCCGACTGGTGTCGGGCACTGCGCGCCGGGTGCCGCTCGACGTCGTCACCGTCCCGGTGGCCGACCGAACCTACGTGGTGCGCGGTGAACCGGTCGGTGGCGCAGCGGTGTTCCGGGCGGGGCAGTGGTCGAGTGTCAGTGTGCCGCGGTGGTCGGCGCCGGTGTGGTCGGGTTCGCGGCGGGTCTTCTCGTTCGTGTCCGCGCCCCGGCAGCAACCGGTGGAGTTCGGCTTCACCGTCGCCGCGGCGCTGTCGACCTACAAGGCAGCGCTGGTCGACGGCAGCGTACGCCGGGTCTACGTCGACGAGATCGGTGGGGACTTCGTGCTGCCGCGGTCGTTTCCGGCGACCGGATCGGTGGTGTTGATCGCCTCCGGGATCGGGATCACTCCGTTCGTGTCGATGGTGCGGGAGCTGGTGCAGTCGGGCCACGATCTCTCCGGCCTGACCATCGCGCACGTGCTGCGAGATCAGGGGCGTGCCGTATACGCCGATGACCTGGAGAGCGCCCGGGCCGCGAACGCGCGCATTGCGACCGTCGAGGCGCCGGAACTCGCCGACGGGATCGACGATCCCGCCCGGCTCGCCGAACTCATCGGTCCCAGGGCTGCCGGCGCCCACTACTACGTGTCAGGTACGCCTGCGTTCGTCGAACGGACGTCGGCGGCGGTCCGCCGCCTCGACGGTACGACGCGGTCCCGGCCGTGGCGTGTCCACACCGACTCGTTCTCCG
This sequence comes from Gordonia sp. SMJS1, assembly GCF_029866425.1. Taxonomy (NCBI): domain Bacteria; kingdom Bacillati; phylum Actinomycetota; class Actinomycetes; order Mycobacteriales; family Gordoniaceae; genus Gordonia; species Gordonia sp. SMJS1. The sequence goes on from NZ_CP123381.1 coordinate 1,380,538, forward strand.
GATACTGAACGCGGCTGATGGAGTTCGAATACCACTGCGACATAGTCACATTCGTCGTCTCGCCGAAGCACGCCTATTTCGGTAGGCCGAAGGACGGCCCGGCCGACGAGGTCGAGACCCGCACCCCAGCCTCGGTGGAGATCGTCGCCGACAAGGGGATTCGTGGTGATCGCTTCTACGGAATCCGGGCCCACACCGAGGCGGCCGTGACGTTTCTGGCGCTCGAAGCATGGATGGCGGCGGCGGCTGACGCCGATCCTGTTCTGGCCCGCCGCAACGTCGTCGTGCGTGGTGTCGAGCTCGATCCCTTGCGGGGACGGGAGTTCGAGCTGGACACCGGGTCGGGTCCGATCCGGTTCCGCGGCGGACGCCCTGCTCATCCGTGTTCGTGGATGGACACCGTTGCCGGGGACGGGGTGCGCAAAGCTCTGATCGGACGTGGTGGACTTCGGACGCAACCGCTGACGTCGGGGACGCTGAGCGTCGGCCCCGCGGTCATGCGCACCGACGTCGAACTCGACGCCGCCCGCGCCGCCGACCAGGTGCGGCGGGCGCAGCCGATGTAGCGAGGGGCGACGATGGTCTGCCCCGCGGACTCCGTTCCCCTCTACATGTGGAGGGGAACGGAGCCGACTGCTATGTCTCTGTGGAGTTGTCAAGGGACGGATGCGGTCCCGGGCGGGCGCCGGGTGCGAAGGTGCTACGCGAACGCCTGGTGGTCTGTCGCGGCAGCGGTCAGGCGGCGTCGTCGAGTCGCATGGTGCGTCGGTTGTAGGCGGGTAATGATCGGCGCTGTGGGTCGATGGTCGCGGGTGGGACGAGCCAGGGGTGTCGGTCGAAACCCATGACAATGTCCCAGCCGTGGTGGTGGACTTGGGTGTGGCAGCGTTGGCAGAGCAGGCAGCCGTTGTCGAGGTCGGTGGGTCCGCCGTCGGCCCACGACTTGATGTGATGCACCTGCGTATGGGACGGCGGTGCACCACATTTGATGCAGCAGGCGTCGCGGACGATGATCGCTTTGCGTAAGTGTGACGGATACAACCGGCGGGTGTGACCCATCTGTAGTGGTACGCCCTCACTATCGAGGATTATCTCCGTGAGCGAGCCGTCGCACGAGACCTGTTTCGCGGTGGCTTGGCTGACCGATCCGGTCCACGGCAGCGTTGCGAGGTCTCCGGTCGCGGGGATCGTCAGCATCAATTGAGTGCGCGGGGAACCAACGGTATCGACGGTAGCGCCGATCGCGGCTTGGTCGAGGATCAACTCGAAGGCGTCGGCGCGGCGTTGCTCGGCGGTGCGTCGATCTTCGGAGCCGTCGGGTTCGGGTCGTGGGCAGGACCGTTCGTCGATCATCGTCAGGAACTTCTCGCCCACGACCTGGGTGAGGTCGGCGCGGATTTCGACGCGGCCGTCGTCGGTGGTGTGGGCGTTGACCGCGTTCAGCGATGTGTCGTCGGCGGCGGCGAGGCCGGCCTCGGTGTCATCCACCAATGTGTTGCCGATGGCCCGCGCGTGCTTGCGCACGTCTGTCGGCGTCGCACCCGAGAGCGCTTGGGCAATCAGTTCGATCTCATAGCGAGAACGTTTATCCTCGGAAAAAGCGTCGCCACAGTGCTTCTCGATTTCATTCATGCCTCGCACGATGGCATCGACGATCTCGCCGGATAGTCGCCCATCGGCGGCGTGACGCGCCACAGCGGGCAGGTTGGGTAGGGCGTCGACACTTCGCATGGTGCGAAGAGCGGCGGCAGGTGCATGTCCTGACTCGATCAGCAGCTTCTTGGTGGTGCTGCCGGTTTTCTGTGCGACTCCGAGGGCGTCGAGTTGCGCTGCGTGGGTGACGATCTGGTGGTCGACGGTGTTGCGGATCAAGCGCAGCGTCTCGAGCGCGTCGAATGGTGATCGGCCCGTGGGGTCGTCGGCGGGTGGGGTGGTCTCGATGAGTTGATCGAGGAGAGTGGCTAGCTCTGGCATGAGTCCAAGATACCGGAACATTCGTGGCTCTTCTGACCCTGAAGTGGGCTACTTTTAGCGAGCCTAATGCACGCAACGCCCAGTCTCGCTTAGGTTTTGACTTGCGAAGAAAAAGACCTAGAGGAGTGGGCGTTGCGCACTGTCAGAGTACTGCAGAAGTTGCTTGGAATCGAGCGTGCCCGTGTCGTGGGTGTCAGGTTCGATGAGGATGATCGCGGGCACGTCATGGTGGCGACACTAGAACTGCACAAGAACGCACGATCACGGTGTCCGCAGTGCAAGAAGCGCTGCCCGGGTTACGATCAGCCGCCGGCACCGCGGTTGTGGCGGCATCTGGATATGGGCGGCTGGCGGTGTTTCCTCGAGCTGCCCGCGACGCGTGTGCGGTGCCCTCGCCATGGTGTGAAGACTGAGTTGGTTCCGTGGGCACGTCCGGAAGTGAAGATGACCAGGGCGTTTGACGACACCGTCGCGTGGATGTGTGCGCACGCCCCGATGACCGCGGTGAGCGCCTACCTGCGGGTCTCCTGGCGGACGGTGTCTCGTATCGTCGAGCGTGTGGTCGACGATCATGTCGGACTCACCAAACGCTTGAACGGGTTGCGGCGCATCGGTATCGATGAGATCGCCTATCGCAAGGGCCGCCGGTACTTGGTCGTCGTGGTCAACCATGACACAGGGCAACTGGTGTGGGCTGGTGAGGGCGCCAAGAAGGCGACCATCGAGCGGTTCTTCGATGAACTGGGTGATGTGCGAGCCGGCGAGATCACCCACATCAGTGCTGATGGCGCCGAGTACATCGGTGCGGTCCTCGCCGAGCGGGCGCCGGGAGCGTACTGGTGTATGGACCCATTTCATGTGCTGCAGTGGGTCAATCAGGCGCTGGATCGATGCCGGTCTCGGGTGATGAGCCGGATAGCTGGCTTGTCAAAGGTGGAACGCGGCCGATTGAGGTGGGCGTTGTTGAAGAATCCTGACAACCTCACCGAGAGTCAAGAGCGGCTGCAGTCCATCGTGGTCGCCGATGCCAACAGTGTGCTGGCCCGTGCGTATCAGATGAAAGAAGAAATAAGGCACATACTTTCAGGTGCGTACTCCTCATGTTGGGCGCCGTTGCGGCGCTGGTTGAGGAAGGCAGAGGCCTGCGATATACCCGAGATTCGCACCTTGGCGCCGAGTATCCGTAAACGAGAGGTGCAAATCTACAACGCGGTCACGTGTCAGATGAGCAACGCTCGAGTCGAGGCGACGAACTGCCATCTGCGGTCATTGACAAAGCGGTCATACGGATTTCACACTCCCGATGCTTTGATCGCGATGGCCAACCTCACCAGGGGCGGCGCATGCCCGGAACTCCCACATCGAAACTGACCGAAAACCGCCCACTTTCAGGTCAGGAGATCCACATTCGTTCGATTTCGAGGGTTTTCCACAGGCGCGAGACGCGCGAATTCGTCCGCTGTGCAGTGTTTTTCGTTGACAGTGCGTCGATTCGCGTTGACTGTGCAGCAATCGTCGACAGTGGTCGCACTTCAGTCACGCATGATCTCGGATCCTGGCTAATATTCGATCGAGGCAGTCCGAGGGGATTCGGGCTGAGTTTCGTCGCGCGCCGGCGGTGAGGCGCTGTCAAGGAGCGCAGTCGACCTCAGCCGGTGGGACTGTCTGGCGTATCTGCCCCGAGGTGCGGTCGCCGGCCCACCGCTCTCAATAGTTGCCTGCTCGACCCGCGGGGCGGCTTTCCGCACTCCGGCAACCGCAGATCCAGCGGTTCGGAACAGGAAGCAGTGGCCCACTGCCGCACCGTCGACGGGTTGGGGGCCTCACCCGGCCAGCGCGCGCAGAAAGAACCCCAGGTTCGCCGGACGTTCGGCCAGGCGTCGGACGAGGTAGCCGTACCACTGCTCGCCGTAGGGGATGTAGACCCGGACGCGTGCGCCCGCGGCTGCCAACCGGCGCTGCTCGTCGGCCCGTATTCCGTACAGCATCTGGTGTTCCCAGCTGTCCGGCGCGCGACCGAATTCGTCGGCGAGGATTCTCGCGGCGTCGATCATCGTGGGGTCGTGGCTGGCGACCATCGGATAACCGGAGCCCTTCATCAGTATCCGGAGGCACCGCTGATAGCTGTCGTCGACCTGGCGGCGGTCGGTGAACGCGACCGCGGGCGGTTCGGCATAAGCGCCCTTGCACAACCGGATTCGGGCGCCCGACGCCGCGAATTCGGCGCAGTCGTCCTCGGTGCGGCGCAGGCAGGCCTGCAGCACGGTCCCGGTCTCCGGGAACTCGGAGCGCAACGACCGCACGATCGCCAACCGCTGGTCGACGGTCGTGTGATCCTCGGCGTCCACGGTGACCACGACGCCCAGGCCCTCGGCCGCCTCGACGATCGTGCGCGCGTTCTCCTCGGCGATCTTCGCGCCGTGCTCCGGCAGACCCAACCCGAGCGCGGTGAGCTTCAGCGATACCTCCAACGACCCGGCTGATGCCGAGTGGCAACTCGACAGCGATTCGAGCAGAGCCAGATACGCGGTCACCGTGGCGTCCGCCTGGGATTCGTCGAGGGTGTCCTCGCCCAGGAAGTCGACCGAGACGGAGAGTCCGTCGGCGAGTTCGGCTCCGACGGCGGTCATGGCGGCGTCGAGCGATTCGCCCGGCACGAATCGGCGGACCACTCGTTCGGTGATAGGCCACCGCTGGGACGCGTCCTTGATCCGCTCGCTGCGCGATGCGGCGACGATCGCGGGCCGCAGCACCGTGTCGAAAACGGACCCCATCACAGCGCCGTCCAGTCGGCGACCATGTGCGGGTACGACGAGGTGGTGGGAGGTGAGAACGTCTCCTTGATCGTGCGGGTCGAGGTCCAGCGCATCAGGTTCTGCTTCGACCCGGCTTTGTCGTTGGTTCCCGACGCCCGGCCGCCGCCGAAGGGTTGCTGCCCGACCACCGCGCCGGTGGGCTTGTCATTGACATAGAAGTTGCCCGCCGCATTCCGCAGCCGGTCGGAGGCAAGGGCCACCGCGGCGACATCGGTCGCCATGACCGACCCCGTGAGTGCGTACTGCGCCGTCGAATCGACCAGGCCGAGAATGTTCTCGTAGTCGGCGTCGTCGTAGACGTGAACCGCGAGGATCGGACCGAAGTACTCCGTGGCGAACGCCTCGTCGGTCGGGTCGTCGGACACCAAGACCGTGGGTCGGACGAAGTACCCCTCGGTGTCATCGCAGACGCCGCCGACCGCGACGGTCAGCGACGCCGACGACTTGGCCCGGTCGATGGCCGCGACCTGCTTGTCGAACGCGCGTCGATCGATCACCGCACCACCGAAGTTCGTCAGATCTCGGACGTCGCCATAGGTGAGTTCGTCGGCCTCGCCGAGGAATTCGTCACCCATCCGCTCCCACACCGACCTGGCGACGTACGCGCGCGACGCCGCTGAACACTTCTGTCCCTGGTACTCGAAAGCGCCGCGCGTCAACGCCGTTCGCAACGCATGAGGTTCGGCCGAGGCGTGCGCGACGATGAAGTCCTTGCCACCGGTCTCGCCGACGAGGCGCGGATAGTTCCGGTAGTGCTCGATGTTGGCACCGACCTCACGCCACAGATGACGGAACGTCCTCGTCGACCCGGTGAAATGGATCCCGGCCAGATCCTCATCGGCGAGAACGACATCCGAGACCGCGGCACCGTCGCCGTGGACGAGGTTGATCACCCCGGGCGGCAATCCGGCGGCCTCGAGCAGCGCCATGGTCAACTGCGCCGAGTACGCCTGGGTGGGGGAGGGTTTCCAGACGACGGTGTTGCCCATCAACACGGGGGCGGTGGGCAGATTGGCGGCGATGGCGGTGAAGTTGAACGGGGTCACGGCGTAGACGAACCCGTCCAGCGGACGGTGGTCGAGCCGGTTCCACACCCCGGGCGACGACTCCGGTTGCTCGGCGAGGATCTCACGCGCGAAGGCGACGTTGAACCGCCAGAAGTCGACGAGCTCGCACGGGGCGTCGATCTCGGCCTGCTGCACCGACTTCGACTGGCCGAGCATCGTCGCCGCCGCGATCCGCTCGCGCCACGGCCCGGCCAGCAGCTCGGCGGCGCGCAGGATCACGGCCGCGCGGTCGTCGAAGCTCGTGTGAGCCCAGTCGGCGGCGGCGGCGCGGGCGGCGTCCACCGCGGCGCGGGCGTCGTCGTGGGTGGCATTGGTGATGAAGCCGAGTACCTCGCGGTGTGCGTGGGGCTGGACGACGTCTATCTCCTCACCCGCCCCGAGGCTCAGGTGGCCGCCGATGATGTGCGGGAACTCGCGGCGGCCGGCATGCGACTGTAGCGCCAGCTCGTCGACGATGCGCGCACGCTCGGGCGAACCGGGGGCATAGCTGTGGACGGGTTCGTTCGACGGTCGAGGGGGAGTGGTGATGGCATCCATGACCTCAGTCCACCGTCCCCTTCGACGTCGCGATATGGCCGATCAGCCGAGGTGGGGCTCGTAGTCTTGTCCGTATGGACAAGACTGCCGGTATCGCGCTCGGGCGGTTGGTCCTCGCCCTTGACCAGACCGTCGCGACCCTGGTCTCGTCGCCCCGCGGTCTCGACGCGCCGGTGTCGACGATGGCGATGGTCGACGCCGACGACGTGCACTACGGGCTCGGGCATGCCGCCCGATCGGCCGACCTGTTCCTCCTGGTCGGACTCACCGATGACGTCGTCGTGGAGTGGCTCGGCGGCCTCGGCGCGCACCGCCCGGTCGCCGTACTGGCCAAGAACCCCGCACAGACCCTGGTCGGCCTCGCCGATCGACTGGGCATCGCGGTCATCGCCATCGATCCGCACGCCCGCTGGGAACGCATCTACAACCTCGTCACCCGGGTGCTCGACGCGGCACGCGGCGCGGTCGGGAGCGGCGAGTCCATGGAGTCGGGAAGCACCGGCGACCTGTTCGAGCTCGCCGCGGAGGTCGCCCGCCGGACCGGTGGTCTGGTCAGCATCGAGGACGAGCACGCGCACGTCCTCGCCTACAGCTCGGCCGGTGAGGAGGCCGACGAATTGCGCAGACTGTCGATCCTGGGCCGCGAGGGGCCGCCGGAGATGCTGGCCTGGTTGCGGGAGTGGGGCGTGATGGACGCGGTCCGGAAGTCGTCCGGAGTCGTGATGGTCGACGCACGCACCGATCTCGGACTTCGGCCGCGTCGCGCGGTCGCCATCCGTCCGGCGTCGGGCCCACCCGGCGATCGCTCCGACGTCCTGATGGGGGTTGTCTGGCTGCAGGAGGGGTCGCGCCCGCCGGCCCGCGACACCGACGAGGTACTCGTCGGCGCCGCAGCTGTTGCGGCCCGGGTGATCTCGCGACGGCGTTCGGCAGGCTCCGACCACGATCAGCGGGTCCGGCGACTCCTCGGTGTCGGCGGAGTCCCGGTCGACACAGACCACCTCGCCGCCCAGCTCGGCATCGCGCCGACCGCCACGGTGACGGTCGTGGGGTTCACGGCCCCCGACGGCATCCGCGCCGGGCAGGTCTCGGCGCTCATGCTGCACGCCAGCGCTTTCAGTCCGCTGTCGGTCACGGTCACGATCGGTGACCGCGCGTACGTCGTGCTCCCCGGCGTCCCGCTCGACGACGCCGTCACGTGGGCGCGGATCTCCGTCGACGCCGCCGACCGCCAGTTCGCCGTATCGGCACGCGCGGTCGTCGCCGGCCCCGACACCATCGCCGCCGCAACCGATCTGCGTTCTGCGATCGATCGTGTCCTCGACGCCGCCGGTCGCGACGCCGACCTGATCGACGACGTCACCACCGTCGAGCGATCCCGCACCGGGGTGCTGCTCGCCGAGATCATCGGATTGCTCTCGGAGAACCCCGATCTCGTCGACAGCCGGGTCGCCGGGCTCGCGGATCTCGACACTCGCAGCGGCAGCGAGTTCACCGCGTCGTTGCGCACCTACCTCGACCATTTCGGTGACGTCCGCGCGGCAGCGGCGGCGCTGCACGTCCATCCGAACACCTTGCGCTACCGCATCCGTCGCGTGCAGACCCTGACCGGGATGGATCTCGACGACCCGGCGACGCGTCTCGTCGTGGCACTGTCCCTGCGCGTTCGGTGAGAGTCGCTGCGCCCCCGAGTCCCACCGCCGGCCGAGTGCCACCCCGCCCGGTCATCCGGTGGGTACCGTGGCGCCCATGCCCTCATCGTCGAAGTCCCTGTCCGACCTGACCGGCTCGCGGGTCGTCGTCACCGGTGCGACGAACGGTATCGGGATGGCCACCGCCCGCGCGCTCGCCCGGGCCGGTGTGCAGGTGGTCCTGGCCGTCCGCGACACCGATCTCGGCGCCCGGCGCGCACGGGAATTCGGCGGTGACTGCGAGGTGATCCGGCTCGATCTCGCCGACCTCGCCTCGGTGCGGACCTTCGTCGAGGAACTCGACGGCCCGATCGATGTGCTGGTCAACAACGCCGGCATGTTCCCGCATCAGCATCGGACGACGCGGGACGGATTCGAACTCGGCATGGGCACCAATTTCCTCGGGCCGTTCGCCCTGACCAATTTGCTCCTGCCGCGCATCAGGCGGCAGATCGTGTCCGTGGGTTCGGAGGGGCATCGCCGAGCACGTATCGATCCCGCCGACCTGGACCTCCGACGCGCCCGGTGGTCGTCGCCGCGGGCCTACACCGGGTCGAAACTCGCGGTGATGCTGTGGGGCCTCGAACTCGACCGACGGTTGCGCGACGTCGGGTCGCCGGTGACCTCGATGCTCACCGATCCCGGCTGGGCCGCGTCGAACATCTCGAACAAGCCGGGCCTGGGCGTTCTGCACCGCGCGGCGCAGGGCCTGGCGGGTGTCGTCGGCAACGATCTCGACGCCGGCGCGGCACCCACCCTGCACTGTCTGACCGAGCCGATCCCGCCGGGCAGCTACGTGGGGGTCGACGGACCGTGGGGACTGCGCGGCTGCGGGGCGGCGTCGGCCGTCGGAATCGCCCGACGCCCGCGAGGGTGGGTGACCCCCTCCGCGACAGACGTTTCCGTTACCTCACGAAAGTCGAGACGCCGATGACGGCCGAGGTGCTGACTCCTGCCCGACAACAGTCGGTGCTGGCGACCCTGCGCTCCCCGCGGCGCCTGCGTACCGAGGTCCTCGCCGGTCTCGTGGTCGCGCTCGCGCTCATCCCCGAGGCCATCTCGTTCTCGATCATCGCCGGGGTCGACCCGCGGTCGATGACGTTCGGCGCTGTGGTCGTCGAGGCCGACGATGGTGGCGGTCTTGCCCTTGGCTGCGTACTTGGTGGTGACGGCATCGAGCGTAGCGACCGTCGACGCGTCCCAGATGTGTGCGCCGCTCATGTCGATGACGACGTCGTCCGGGTCGCCGACATAGTCGAACTGGTACACGAGGTCGTTGCTGGACGCGAAGAACAACTCGCCCAGCACCGCGTAGACGCGGGTTCCGGGTTCGGGATCGGCGACATCGACCACCTCCGTGAAGTGGGCGACCCGGCGCGCGAACAGGACCATCGCCGTCAGGACGCCCACGATCACCCCGTACGCGAGATTGTGGGTGGCCACGGTGACGACGACGGTCGCGAGCATCACGGCCGTCTCGCTCTTCGGCATGCGCCGCAACGTCTTCGGGTTGACGCTGTGCCAATCCATGGTGCCGACCGACACCATGATCATGACGGCGACGAGCGCGGCCATCGGGATCAGCGCGACGATGTCACCCAGCCCGACGACCAGGATGAGCAGGAAGAGTCCGGCCAGAAACGTCGAGATGCGGGTGCGGGCCCGGGACTCCTTGACGTTGATCATGGTCTGGCCGATCATCGCGCACCCGCCCATGCCGCCGAAGAGACCGGTCACGATGTTGGCGATGCCCTGACCGGTGGCTTCACGCGTCTTGTCGGAGTGGGTGTCCGTGAGGTCGTCGACGAGCTTGGCGGTCATCAGCGATTCGAGGAGGCCGACGAGTGCCATGGTGAAGGCGTAGGGAGCGATGACCGTCAACGTGTCCCAGGTCCACGGAACGTCGGGGATGAACAGGCTGGGCAGACTGTCGGGCAGGTCGCCCTCGTCGCCGACGTCGGGGACGGAGAACCCGACGGCGAGTGTGACCGCGGTGAGCAGCACGATCGCGACGAGTGGTGATGGGATCGCCGTGGTGAGCCGCGGCAGACCGACGATGATCGCGAGCCCCGCCGCGACGAGGGGATAGACCAGCCACGGCACCCCCAGCAGGTGGGGGAGTTGAGCCGTGAAGATGAGGATGGCCAGTGCGTTGACGAATCCGACCATCACGCTGCGCGGGATGAACCGCATCAGACGGGCGACACCCACTGCGCCGAGGACGATCTGGATGACCCCGGCGAGGAGCACCGCGGCGATCAGGTGATCCAGGCCGTGACTGGCGACCAGGGGCGCCACCACCAGCGCCACCGCCCCGGTGGCGGCGGAGATCATTGCCGGACGGCCGCCGACGATGGCGATCGTCACCGCCATCGTGAACGAGGCGAACAGGCCCACTCCCGGTGCTGTCGGGCCGGTCGCTCACGGCGTGCGACTACGAACTGGCCGGTCGACTGTGGACGGAGGCCGAGGCCCGCACCGGTACCCGGTGGCCGCTGGGGTAGTGCTTACGTCGCCCTACCGGCGGACGCGGGATCGGTCAGTCGATCCGACAGCTGGGCGGTGAGTTCGTGCGCATACTCCAGTTGCCGCTCGAGCTTCTCGCACGCCAGTCGTGCGCGCTGCCGGAACTCCGCGACCTCCTCGAGTGCCGCCCGCCGGTCCGCCGGCGCCGCGTCGGAGTCGTCGAGGACACTCTCGGCGTGCAGGAGTGCGCGCATGTCGTCGAGGGTGAAACCGAGAGGCTTCATCCGCCGGATCACGAACAGCCGATCGATGTCGGCCCGGGTGTACAGCCGGAAGCCCCCGGCCGAGCGGGCGGACGGGACGACCAGACCGACCTCGTCGTAGTGGCGGATCGTCTTGATGGACAACCCGGTTTCCGTTGCCACCGCGCCGATCTGCAGGTGCTCGGCGGTGTCGGTCCCGTCGTCGGTCACGACCTGTCCTCTCTGCCCGGTCAGCCCTCGCCGCCGAGCTGCCCGCTGAGACGAGGACGGACCAACTCTACCCTCACGGGAGGGTAGAGATGCTAATGCGGGTGCGCGGATGGGCGTCACGCCACACAACTCCAGGCGCGCAGCAACACGCCCCCTGCGCGATGCGCAAGGGGCGTGTCGACGATGCGGGATCAGAGAATCGTGAGCATCTCGTTGTAGGTCGGCAGCGGCCACAGATCGTCGGCGACGATGGACTCGAGGGTGTCGGCGACCTCGCGGACCGCGGCCATGGCCGGGACCAGTTTTTCCAGCGCGTACTTCGACTCCTCGAAGGTGGACTCGCCGTGCATGCCGGCGATACCGGCATCGAGGGCCGTCAACCCGTCGTGCAACGTGCTGATCAGTCCGGTCAGTTCCTCGAGCAGCGGTGTGGGAGCCTCGATTCCGGCCATCTTGAGCGACGCCGCGGTCCCGGCGAGCTCACCCTGGTACCGGATCGCGGCCGGCATGATCATCGTCTTGGCGATCTCCGCGGTCTCCTTGGCCTCGACGAGGAGGGTGAGCGCGTAGTACTCGAAGATGACGTCCTCGCGGGCCTCGAGCTCGCGGGCCGACAGCACGCCGTACTTCTCGAAGATCTCGACGACCTCCGGCGAGGTGTACTCCGTCACCGCGTCGACCGTCGTCCGCAGGTTCTTCAGTCCGCGGGCGGCGGCCTCTTCCTGCCATTCGTCGGAGTAGCCGTTGCCGTTGAAGATGACCGAGCCGTGGGCATTGACGATCTCCTGCAACACCTTCTGGACGGCGTCCGCGAGTTCGAGACCGTCGGCGAGGAGCTTCTCGAGGTCCGAGGCGATGAAGTCGATGGAGTCGGCGAGGATCGTGTTGATGGCGACCATGGGATCGGAGATCGACTGATTGGAACCCGGTGCGCGGTACTCGAACCGGTTGCCGGTGAACGCGAAGGGGCTGGTGCGGTTGCGATCCCCCGGATCGGCTTTGAGGGGCGGCAGGGTGTCGACCCCGAGTTCGATGACCCCCGCGGCCTTGGAACCGGTGGCGCCGCCCTTGGCGATCTGCTCGAAGACGTCCATCAGCTGGTCGCCGAGGAAGATCGAGATGATCGCCGGCGGAGCCTCATTGGCGCCGAGACGATGATCGTTCGACGCCGACGCGACCGCCGCGCGCAGGAGCCCGCCGTAGAGGTGTACCGAGCGGATGATCGCGCCGCAGAAGGTCAGGAACTGCATGTTCTCGTGCGGGGTGTCGCCGGGATTGAGCAGGTTGCCCTGATTGGCGTTGCCGAGCGAGAAGTTGACGTGCTTGCCCGAACCGTTGACGCCGGAAAACGGCTTCTCGTGCAGCAGGCATTTCATACCGTACTTCTCGGCGACGGCCTTCATCGTGGTCATCATCAGCTGCTGATGATCGTGGGCGAGGACCGACCGCTCGAAGACCGGTGCGATCTCGAACTGGCCGGGCGCGACCTCGTTGTGCCGGGTCTTCGCCGGGATCCCCTGCTTGAACAGCTCGCGGTCGAGTTCGATCATGAACGACAGCACTCGTTCCGGGATGGCACCGAAGTAGTGGTCGTCGAACTCCTGGCCCTTCGACGGCGGTGCGCCGAACAGGGTTCGGTTGCAGGTCATGAGATCTGGTCGCGCATAGAAGAAGTGCTCGTCGATCAGGAAGTACTCCTGCTCGGCGCCGGCGTAGGAGACGACGGTGTCGACGTCGTCGTGGCCGAAGAGGCGGAGCAACCGCATGGCCTGCTTGCTCATGGCCTGTTGGCTGCGCAGGAGCGGGGTCTTCTTGTCGAGGGCCTCGCCGGTCCACGAGATGAAGATCGTCGGGATGCAGAGGGTGTTGCCGTTCGGGTTCTCCAGGATGTACGCCGGGCTGGTGACGTCCCAGCCCGTGTAGCCGCGGGCTTCGAAGGTGCCGCGCAGACCGCCGTTGGGGAAGCTCGACGCGTCGGGCTCGCCCTGCAGCAGCGTCTTGCCCGCGAACTCGGCGAGCGATGCACCGGTGGAGTCGGGTTCGAGGAACGAGTCGTGTTTCTCGGCCGTGAAACCGGTGAGCGGGTAGAAGACGTGGGCGTAGTGGGTGGCGCCCTTCTCGATGGCCCAGTCCTTCATGGCCACCGCGACGTAATCGGCGAGGGTGGGGTCGAGCGCGCACCCGGTGTCGACGGTCGCGGCGACCGCCTTGAAAACGTGCTTGGGCAGCCGCTTCTTCATGACCGACAGGCTGAACACATTGCGCCCGAACGTGTCTGCGAGGGGTTCGGTGAACCCCGGCGCCGACACGTCGTAGGTCGTCACGGCCTCGATCGCCTGTCGGCGGGACATGCTGCCACTCATGGACACTCCTGGATGATCTGGGCCCCCTGTGCGCGGGGGCGCACGACGACGTCGCTACACCGTTTGTCGCAATTGCGAGCGCTTCGACGCTATGAGCTGGGTGTATGCGCCCGATTGCCCCCATGTGACGCCGAGGAAAACTAGTGCCCCTCGGAACCGATCGGAGCAACGCCGTTTTCCGAGAACCCGTGGCGCGACGGTCTACCGCAGCGTCGCGTTGTCGCCCATCACCGCGCCCTCGCGGCGCGGATCGGCGCCGCCGATCCAGCCGCCGCCTTGTCGCAGCAGGGCGCTGAGCCCGCTCGACTGTTCCTCGACCGACACCTCGGCTCCGCGTTCCCGGAGGCCGCGGACCAACGGATCGTGTGCGCCGTCGTCGGTGGTGTCGACGAGCGGGTGTTCGCCGCCGACGTTGGAGGTCGGGGTGTTGGCCGAGCCGAAGTCGATCATCGATACGGCCTGCTGGGGATCGAGGCCCCAGTCCAGCATCCCGACGATCGTCTTGATGACGAACTGGATGATCACCGACCCGCCGGGGGAACCCAGGGCCGCGACCACCTCGGCGGGCGCTCCGTCGGCGCCGGGCTGCAGAACGAGTGTGGGCGCCATCGACGAGCGCGGCCGCTTGCCCGGCGAGACCCGGTTGGCGAGCAGCGTCCCGTCGTCGTCGCGGGGTTCGGCGGAGAAGTCGGTCAACTCGTTGTTGAGTAGGAACCCGTCGACCATGTGGTAACTGCCGAAGGCGGATTCGATGGTCGTCGTCATCGTGGCGACGTTGCCGTACCGGTCGGCGACGGTGATGTGACTGGTTCCGTGTTCGGTGCCCGGGTGCGACCCCAGGGGCACCGGTCCGAGGTCACCCGCCGGCGCCTCGCCGAGCGAGGAGTCGGGTGAGATGAGCGCTGCCCGAGACCGCAGATAGGCCGGATCGAGGATGGTCGCGACCCCGCGCCCGGGCAGCGGGACGAAGTCCGGGTCGGCCACATACTTGTCGCGATCGGCGTAGGCGAGGCGTTCGGCCTCGGTGACGAGGTGCACGGCGGCTGGGTCGGGACGCCCGCCGTCGGCGTCGAGATCGGACGGCGGCATCGACGGCAGATCGAAGTTCGCCAGGATGCCCAGCGCCGACGCGACGGCGATCCCGCCGGACGACGGTCCGGGCATGGCCACGATCTGTCGCCCCCGATAGGTGGTGACCACCGGCTCCCGGGCGATGGCACGGTAGTCGCGTAGATCCTGCTCGGTCATCAGGCTCGGTGTCATGCCGCCCGCGGTGCTGCCGGCCTCGGCGACGATGGCTCGGGCGAGCGGCCCGTCGTACATCGCGCCCGCGCCGTCGGCGGCGAGGGTGCCGAGCGTCTTGGCGTACGCGGGGTTGACGAGCCGGGCGCCGGCCGGCTTCGCGGCGCCGTCACTCCCGAGGAAGTAGGAGCGGGCCTCGTCGTCGGCGCCGAGTTCGGCCGCCGACGCGGCGATCGCGGTCGCCAACCGCGGGCTGATGTCGAACCCGTTGTCGGCCAATTCGATCGCCGGATCGAACAGATCTCGCCACGGTTGTCCGCCGAAGTCGGCATGGACCATCTCGAGCATGCGCAGCACGCCCGGCACGCCGATGGACCGTCCCGAGGCGCGGGCACTCGGCACGGGTGGGGTGGGATCGTCGGGGGCGATCCGGGTCAGGTAGGTCTCGGTGGCCGCCGCCGGCGCCGTCTCGCGACCGTCGAAGGCCCGCACGCTCTTCGACCCCGCGTCGTAGTAGAGCGCGAAGGCGCCTCCGCCGATCCCGGAGGACTGCGGCTCGACGAGTCCCAACACCATCTGCGCGGTGACCAGGGCGTCGGCGGCCGTCCCGCCGTCGCGCAGCACCTCGCAGGCCGCGCGGGTCGCGAGCGGATTGGCGGTTGCCGCTGCGTAGGTGTCGGTGACGACCGGTCTCATCCCTGTTCGGAAGCCGGACGCGACTTCCGGTCTGGTGGCGATGTCGGTGGGTGCGTCCGTCATCGTCTGGGCGTCGATCATCTCGCCGTTGGGGATCTCGGCGCAGGTGACCGGACTCGCTTCCGGCTCGGCTGGATCCGAGCCGCAGGCAGTCGCGAGGAAGGTGGTGGCCGTCGCGACGACGAGGACACGTACCACTCGAGAGACTCCGGACCCGGCCGTCATCGGCCAAGCGTACTGACCGAGTGGCCGTTCGCGACGCGAACTGGGTCGAATGTTCAGGACAGCGGCCGTGACCGCATAGGGTCGAGGCGGAGGGCCGCACCGGCATGGTCGGCCGGACGAGACGAACGGGGAGAATCGTGGGAGTGGTACGGCATCAGGCGAAGATCGACAGGCCGCGCGAGCGGGTCTTCGACTACATCGACGGTTACCAGAACGTCCCGGAGTACCTGCTCGGGGTCACCCGGTTCGAGCCGACGACGGAGAAGACCAGCGGACTCGGCGCGAAGTTCGCGGTCTCGATGGACGTCGGGCCGAAGACACTGAAGTCGGTGGTCGAGTGCACCGAGTACGTCGAGAACGAGCTCATCGAGTTGAAGGCCGTCGAGGGTTTCGACGCGAACACGACGTGGCGGTTCGCCGACGCGGACGGTGGATCGGGCACCGAACTCGACGTCGAGATCAACTACAACCTCCCCGGCGGTATGGCGGGCAAACTCCTCGGCAAGGTCGTGGGACCGTTCGCCGCTCAGGCGGTGCGGCACACAGAAGCGACGATCAGGAAGAAGATCGACTAGGAGCCGGATTTCGGCTCGGGCTCGGCCGACTGCCGTTCGAGCGCCGGGCCGGGTTCCGGTATCCGGTTGGGCAGGTGCCGCGAGAACAGCAACGCCAGCACGAGCAGGCCGAAGACGACGAACAGCGACTGCTGCAGGGCCGCGATCTGCGAATCCGAATAGGCCTGTGACACCGCCTGTGCGGACTCCTCCGAGCCGCCCGCGTCGAGGACGAGGGTGCGCGCCTCGTCGGCGGAGATGATCGGCACTCCCTGCTCGTCGACGGCGGCGATGATGCGTTGTTGGTCGGTGGGGGAGAGGTTCTCGGCGTCGTTGACCGCCGACACGAAGCCCGACGACAGCATGAGCAGGAAGACCGATCCCGCGACCGCGGTGCCGAACGACGACCCCAGGTTCTGGAAGGTGCCCTGCAGGCCGCCGACCTCCGAGGTGTCCTTCTCCTCGACAGCGGACATGTTGACGTTGCCGAGTTGTGAAGCGAGCAGACCGAAGCCGGCACCGACCACGAACATGCCCGCGGCGAAGGCGGCGTTGCGCAGATCGATTCCCACCGAGGCGATGACGAGAAGCGTCCCCAGCGCCATCGTGATCTGTCCGCCGCGGGCGATGAACCGTGCGGAACGCCGTGCGGTGAGCCAGGATCCGAGGATCGAGAACAGGACGAGCCCGACCGAGAGCGGCAGGATCTTCACCCCGGTCTGCAGTGCATCGCGTCCGAGCATCGTCTGCAGGTACACGGGAACCACGAAGAACAGGGCGGCGATCGCGAAGTACTGGGCGAGGAAACCGCCGAGTCCGCTTCGGAGAGCAGCGATGCGGAAGAGTTCGACACGCAGCAGCGGTTGGCGGCCGGACGTCGCCAGGGTGCGCTGCCGCAGGACGAACAACCAGAGCACGACGACCCCGGCGAGCAACAGGTACGCCACGGGGGAGACACCCAGCGGGGCGATCTCGTCCCCGCCGAGCTCCGGCGGATGCTGCGGCTTCAGCCAGCCCCACGTCTTCGATTGCAGTACGCCGTAGACGATCAGCGACAGCCCGCCGGCGGATGCCACGACGCTGAGCGGGTCGATGCGTACCTCCGGGTCGCGGGGTACGTCACGAATCAGCTTGGCCGCGAACAGGACCGCCACCATGACGACGGTCTCGGCGACGAACACGTAGCGCCACGACAGATAGGTGGTCATCACGCCGCCGAGCAGCGGGCCGACAGCGGCGGCCAGTCCGGTGACCGCGCCCAGGATCGAGAATGCGGTGACCCGGGCCTTGCCCGTGTAGTTGATGGCGGCCAGCGATGCGATCGCGGGGATGACGAGCACCGCGCCCAGCCCCTCCACGAGTGACCAACCGATGAGCAGGACGGTCAGGTTGGGACTCAGCGCCGTGGTCAGCGAGCCGATGCCGTAGATGACCGCACCGATCTTGAATGCTCTTGCGCGCCCCATCAAGTCGCCGAGCTTGCCTCCGGTCAGCATGAAGGCGGCCATCGTCAGCGCGTAGAAGGTGATCGCGGCCTGCATGCCGGTGATCGAGGTCCCGAGGTCGTCGGCCACGACCGAGATGGACACGTTCATCACGGTGCTGTCGAGCACCATCACGAACTGTGAGACGGCCAGGATGATGATCACAGACCAAGAGCGCATCGTCAGTCTCCTCAGATGTGGTGAGCGCTCTGATCTTTACAGGTTCGGCGGTTTACTGCGCGGGATTGAGCATCGGTACGAGGAACTGGCGCGCCACCGTGGCGAGCTGCGCGTCGTCGGTGATGTCGACGACGCGGCTGGGCACGGTGAGGAACGACGCGGAGATGCGGACCATCATCTCGGCCACGAGATCGACGTCGAGTTCGTCGGAGATGTTGCCCGCCAGCTGTTCCCGGCGCAGCTGGGCGGCGACGAAGTGCTGGACCGTCGCGAGCAGCATGCCGTCGCCGCCGATCATCGATTCGATCAGCATGCTGGGCTCGGCGTCGCTGATCTCACCGATCAGCGGGTTGCCGGAGATCGCCCGCAGCGAACCGACGAACCCGACCACGACGCGGTCGGCCACGGTGTCGGCGCGGGGGATCTCCGCGCGGAACCGGTCGAAGTACCGACGGAACTCGCGGAGCACCACCTGGTCGACCAGGGCGTCCTTGGTGGCGAACTTGCGATACAGGGTGACTCTCGTGACGCCGGCGCTCTTCGCCACCTTCTCCATCGGCGTCCGTTGCACGCCCAGCCGGCAGAAGAGTTCGAAGGCCGCGTCGAGCAGACGTTCGGCGGTGGGATCGGCGGCCTCGTCGGATTGAGCCGCGGATTCGAGAAACGCCCGCTGGAGAAGCGAGCTGGACAGCGAAGCGCCGGACGGCTGCGTGGTCACTCGCCTCACCCCCTTCCTCACATCATGACCGCATGAGCTTCCATGATCGCAAATTTCGCGAAAGAGGTGTGTTCTGGACCACGCGGTGGTAACAATGATACAAGGATACGTTGTTTGTCACATTGATACATGGAAGTGATGGGACGGGGTCATGGAAGATCTGAACAGGCGGAACCTGATACGCGCGGGCGGTGTCGTCGGCGCAGCCGGTGCGGTCGCGGCGCTCTCGCAGACGACGCCGTGGACGTGGTCGCCGGCGAACTCGGTGCCCGGCCGCGGTCGCGGCGCGGACCCGCGGCAGCTGTGGGACGACGAGGCCGACCCGGTGATCGCCAAGGTCATCGACAGCGGGCAGGTGCGCAACGTCAATCGCCTGCTGCGCACGTGGCATCGTAACTCGCAGCCGCTGCCCGCCGGGCTGCCCTCGGAACTGCGCGACTTCATGGAGCACGCTCGTCAGCTGCCCGCGTGGGCCGACCAGGCCAAGCTGGCCGACGCGGTCCGATTCAACCAGAAGCGCGGAACCTACCTCGGCGTCCTGTACGGCTTCGCCAGCGGCATGATGAGCACCGTCATCCCGCGCGAGGCCCGGTCGGTCTACTACTCCAAGGGCGGATGGGACCTCAAGGACCGCATCACCAAGACCGCGAAGCTCGGATACGACATCGGATCGCTCAACGCCTATCAGCCCGGC
Source organism: Gordonia sp. SMJS1 (assembly GCF_029866425.1). Lineage (NCBI taxonomy): Bacteria > Bacillati > Actinomycetota > Actinomycetes > Mycobacteriales > Gordoniaceae > Gordonia > Gordonia sp. SMJS1. Next base: position 1,399,718 of record NZ_CP123381.1, read on the forward strand.
GGCGAGATGATCGTGACCTGCGTGAAGACCCGTATGGCGCACGCCGGCGTGCGACACCTCCTGCCGCAGTCGCCGCACTGGGTGCACGGCGCGACGGAGAAGAAGCCGATCAGTCAGGCCGACATCATGGTCACCTGGCACAGCCTGCCGACGACCGTCATGCGCAACTTCGACATGTGGAACGTCCCGATCGCGGCCGACGAATCCGCCGGATTCCTGCATTCGTGGCAGATCACCGCTCGCCTGCTGGGCGTCCAGGACGAGTACATCCCCGCCTCCTGGGCCGCCGCCGACTCGCAGGCGCAGCAGGTCCTCGACCCGATCCTGGCGCCGACCCCCGAGGGTCGCAAGCTCGCCGACATGCTGCTCGACCTCGGCATGAACCTCGACCTCTCGCTGATCTCGCGCGGCGTCCTGGGGGCGCTCACGCGATTCGTGCTCGGTGACAAGGTCGCCAACTGGTATCAGATCCCGCGGGAGCCCGTGTGGAGCCCGCTGCTCGAGACGGCGTGGGGTCCGTACGTACAGATCCGCGAGGGCCTGCTCAACGTCGGCATGCCGCGTGAGGCGTACTGGCTGTTCGACGAGTTCCTCCGCCAGTTCGTGCTCTTCTACATGTCCGAACTGCGGATGCCGATCAACATCGAGATCCCGGTGATCAACAACCCGAAGTACAACTAGCCAGAAACTAGCCGGCGGACTCCTTCTCAGCCCCCGCCGACTGACCGACTTCCACCGCCCGGTTCTGCTTCTTCTTGTTCCGCTTCGGCAACAGGGGGATGCGGGGCCGGGCGGTGAGCCATTTGCTGAACGGTAGGCGTAGGAGGACGTCGACGAGCGCCAGCGAGGCCGTCAGTACCAGCACGACCAAGATGATCGAGCGCAGGATCGCCGAATGCGGGAACCAGTCGAAGAGGCCGCTGAGGAATCCGACGCGTCCGAGGACGTCCAGGATCAGCGGGTGTACCGCGAAGACCCCGAAAGCGCGCAGGGTCGCCTGGGAGACCAGTTTTCCGCCGGCGGGCCGGCCGGCGGCGCGTCGGTCATCCCAGACGAGGCCGATCAGCCACAGCAGGACGAAGCCGCCGATGAACCAGGGGAGCGACACCGGGTTCCAGGCGGTGTTGGCCTTCCACGGCACGTTGCCCGGCGATGTCGCCAACAGGTATCCGGCAACGGTGAAGGCCGCGCAGCCCGCCGCGACCAGGACGACCATCGCCATGTGGTCGCGGAGCCAACGATCGACCGCCTCGCGATGCTGCGCGGCCAGCACGCCCATGGTGATGAAGAGCGCGTACATCGGCAGCGTCTTCCACAGGTGCTGGTAGGCGACGTCCCACACCTGACCCGACGGTCGGGGCAGGTACTGGTAGATGACGAACACCAGGAGCTGGATCGCGGTTCCGCCGGCCAGCATCAGCCACGGTCGGCCGCGGCCCCGCTCGAACAGCCACGAGATCAGTGGGAAGAACAGGTAGATCTGCATCGAGATCAGCAGGAAGTACAGCTGGTACTTGCCCTCGCCGACGAGGAGGTCGTGCGCGAGGCGCGGCGCCATCTCACTGATCGGCGGGAACGGATTGTCGGCGATGATGATGTGGTCGGTGATCGTGTAGATCAGCGTCCATGCCAGGTAGGGGCCGACGACGAGCCCGAAACGACGCCGCCAGAACTGCCACGGCGACATCTCCCGACCCTGCATGCTCAGCACGAGGACGTAGAGGGTCACCGCCACGAAGCCGTATCGGGTCAGGTGGCACAGGGTGCCGACGAGATTCGCGCCCCTGATCTCGTCGGCACCGCCGTTGATGGCGTTGATGCTGTGCGCGACGACCACGAAGGTGAACAGGACGACCCGGACGAAGTCGGCGGTGTGCGCCCGACCGCGGGGCTTGGTCGTGGGCGCGGGAGGGGCCGACTCGGCGGGACGGGGTGCCACGGTGGCGGAGTCCGGCGACTCGACAGCGGTGGCCGTGGTCTCGTCGTCGTCGGCGGTGCGCGCCGATCCTGATGCCGCGTGCACCAACGAAAAGACCTCCCCGGGTGAAACGGTAGAACGTATGCGGTAGGCAGTGTACGGACACAGGCTGGCAGGAACCTCAACGCCGGGGTGTCCTCAGTGGTGACGATCACAGCCGGAAATGTCCGGTTCGCACCCGGGTTCGATCGTACCGGCGCTCGCAATGCGACGCCGGGCGTCACACATCGTCGGGGATGTCCCGGCGGCTCCCGATGCCGAGCTTGCGGAAACTCTTGGCGACGTGGTTGCGCACCGTCGTGGTGGCGAGCCCGAGTTCAGCGGCGATCTCTTCGGCGGTGAGTCGTCTCGCGTACATCCGCAGCACCTCGCGTTCACGACCGGTCAGGCCGGCGACCCGGGGATCCGAGGATCTGCGATCGCGGAGCTGCCGCACGATCCGCGCACGTGCCGGCGTGGCGGTGGCGGTGTGGAACGCGGCGAGGTGGCTCGGCGGCGCCGCCAGTCCGGCGACCACCCACAGCGACACCGGATCGGCGATCCCGTGCCGTGCCGCCCGGTCGTAACCGGTGGCGACCCATTCGGCAGCTGTTCGGGGTCGGCCGCGGTCCCATTCGATCAGAGCGCGGGCCGCGTCACCGTGGTGGTCGCCGATGACCGCGGCCGCGGGCAACCGTTCGGCATCGACGAGCGCGACCTCGGCATCGTCGAGGGCGCCGGAAGCCGCCAGAGTCAGCGCGAGCCAGTGCCGGGCGATGCGTTCGTCGCTGCGGTGTCTGCTCCTGGCGAGCAGGCCGGCGGCCCGCCCGGCCTGAGTCGCCGCGGCGGGGAAGTCCGCGTCCTCGAAGTGCAGCTCGGAGCGGATGGTCGCGAGCCACGCGCGCATGCGGAGGTCGCCGAGTGATGTCGTCGACGCGGCGAGCGCGAGTTGCCGCCTCGCCGGGTCCGGGTCGCCGCTCGAGAGCAGGGCGCGGGCGCGCATCGCGTGGAGCTGCGCGTCCGCCAGCCCTTCCGCGGCGATTCGCCCGGAGTCCGGCAGCCGGGTGGCGAGGTTCGGGTCTCCGGCCAGATCGGACGCGAGGAACCACGCGGCCCATGCGGCGCCGCGCGAGACCGGGTCGGCGCTCTCCTGCAGTACGTGCCAGGGTGTCGCGGCGTCGGCCGGCCCGTGTAGGTGTCCAGCAGGGCTGCCGCCACCTGGCCGAGCGGATGGTTCTGTTCGCTGATCGTCCGCAGTTGTCGTCTCGCACCGTCCGGATCGGCATCTTTCAGAAAGGTCGAGACTGCCGCGGCGACGGCGATCGAGGGCGTGTCGAGTGGAGAGGTCGCGCGTATCCCGGCGAGTCGGGACCGGATCTCGTGGCCGGGCCGAGTGCCGAGCGCGAGTGCGTGCGCCCACGTGAACCCGGTGTCGGGGGTCGGATCCGACGCCCACGCGGAGCCGGCGAATCGTTCGGCCGCGTCGGGATCGCCGGATCGGAGGTGAAAAGCGCTGGCGGCCAGGAGGTCTGCGGAGGTCACCGGTTCGCCGACGACGAGGCCCCAGGTGGCACGCATGACGGGTGTCGTGGCGGCGGCATGAAGACGTTCGGCGAATCGCCGACGGCGTGCGGGCGTCACCGACCGCTCGACCGCGCCGGCGACGAGCGCGGAGATCGGGTGGGCGCCCGTCGCATCGGTGACGACGAACTCGTGGTCCTCGAGGAGGGTGATCGAGTCCAGTGCGTCAAGACGGGCGATGCACTCCCAGTCGAGCAGACCTTCGAGGACGACGAGCGCGAGGGTGTCGGCGCAGTCCCGGGGGAGAGCGGACAACCGGCGTCGAACGGCATCGACGACACCGCGTCCGGGCACGTTCTCGCGCGCCAGGGCGCAGATCAGCTCGGGGTTCCCCGCCGCGGCCGCGACGTCCGATCGGGCGCCGACCATGCGTCCCAGGACGGCCGCGGCCGAACCGTCCAACGGCCCCAACGCGAGGTTCGCCCATCGGCTGGTCCGCAGATGCCTCGTGATCGAGCCGGGCACGGCATCTTCGGTGGGCGCGGCAGCGAGGAGTCGTACCGGGCCCAGGTCGGTGAGTGCCATCAGGAACTCGAGGACGGTGGGGTCGGCGCGGTGGATGTCGTCGGCGATCACGAGGGTCGGCAGCTGTTCCCCGGCGATCAGGTCCCGCCGAAGCGCCTCGACGGGATCATCTGCGCCGGAACGAGCGTGGAGCGCGTGGAGTGACGTCGGTACGGTCACGATCTCGCGGCGCCATGGCTGCCTGCCCCCGAACTCCGCGAGGAGCCGGGATTTGCCGACGCCGAACGATCCGGTGACGAGCACCGCATCGTGTGTGTCGAGCAGACGGGTGAGCTCGTGGATCTCCGCGTCGCGCCCGACGAACGGCGGCGGAACGTGACCGGGGCCGGCCAGCCCGGCGAGGCGGATGCGACCGTCGGTCTGGTGCAGGCAGTCCGCGGGAAGGCGTTCGCGGAGGCGACTGAGGACGGTCCGTAAAGCGGCGTCGGGGTGTTGCGGCCTGGTCATGGGCCAGATCCCGGCAACCAGGTCCTTGCGGGTGATGCCGGTATGCCGGTGCCGGAGCAGCAGGACGAGCGCTCGATGTGCGGCGGGGCGTAGCGGAACCGGCCGGCCGTCGGCGTCGAGCAGCGTCACGACCGGCATCGTGCTGAACGCGACGGCTCGGCGATCGGCGTCCATGGGTGTCCGTGCTCCTCGAAGGCGTTTCCGATTCGGGCTTCTGGTTGATCAACAATTGATCATGACACCCGTTCCGCCGTCCAGCAGGGTGACCGGCATGAAGAAGATGATGATTCTCATGGTGTGTGCCGGGCTCTGCGCGATCGGTTGCATCGTCGGCGCGGGACTGGCTCTCACCTGGAACACCGGGCAGTCGGCGCTGATCGCCGGGGTCGGTGCGCTGGCGGCGGGCGCGCTCGCGGTCGTGTTCGTCGGTCGGGTGCGGGCCGAGAACCGGCGCCAGGGGACGAACTACACGATCTTCACCATCTGAGGTGTGTGGTGTGGCCGGGTGAGGTCGCTCGCGTAGACTCCCGCTGTCGGGGAGCCGCGCCACCGTGGGCTCTTCGCGGTCCGCCTTCGTAGCTCAGGGGATAGAGCAACCCTCTCCTAAAGGGTAGGTCGTAGGTTCGAATCCTACCGAGGGCACCAGCCTGGCCGTTCCACTGCGCGAGTCCCGTCTGGCGGGGTTTCGGCTAGGAACTCGCGCCGGATTTCGCGAACCGCCGACGGTAGACGAGTGGTGAGACGCCGACACTCGCGGCGAAATGGTGTCGCAGCAGCGTCGCCGACGTGAAGCCGACCTGGCGTGCCACCTCGTCGACGCTGGCGCTGGTCGTCTCGAGCAGGTTCTTCGCCGACAGCACTCGCTGTTCGGTCAGCCAGCGGCGAGGCGAGATGCCGACCTCGTCGACGAAGCGACGCGCAAAGGTACGTCCGGACATGTGCATCCGGGACGCCATGTCGTCGATGCTGATGTCGCGGTCGAGGTTGGCCGTCATCCACGCCAGGAGCGATCCGAAGCCCTCGTCGGTGCACGCCGGCATCGGGGCCTCGACGAACTGGCGTTGTCCGCCGTCGCGGTGTGGCGGCACGACCATGCGCCGCGCGATGCGGTTGGCGACGGCCGGTCCCCAGGATTCGCGGACCAGATGCAACGACGCGTCGATCCCGGCGGCTGTGCCGGCGCTCGTGGTCACGGGTCCGTCGTCGACGAAGAGGACGTCGGTGTCGACCTGCGCCTGGGGGAACATGCGCGCGAGATGGTCGCCGTAGCGCCAGTGGGTGGTGCACCGACGGCCGTCGAGGAGTCCGGCCGCGCCGGCGACGAACGCGCCCGAGCAGACGGTGAGGACACGTCCGCCGTTGTCGACGACCGCACGGATGGTGTCCAGGATCTCGGCGGGGTAGTCGCCGCTGACGCTTCCGCCGGGGATGACGACGAGATCGACGTCGCGGCACTCGTCCAGAGTGTGCGACACCTGGATCGACACCCCGTTGCCGACGGCCAGCGCGGTATCGGGGTCCGGTGTGGCGACCCGGAAGTCGAAGGCGGGGACGTCGTCGTCGGTGCGGTCGAGGCCGAACACCTCGTGCACGACACCGAATTCGAAGAGCGCGACGTGTCCGTACAGGAGGACACCAACCGAATGCAGCACCTGACCAGTATGGCAGATAATTTGCGAACATTGGCTATGCTGCCACTGGTGGCGGAATCGATGTGAGCGAAGGATAACTGCCATGATCACTGCATTCGTCGTTCTCGCCGTCCTGCTCACGCTGTCTGCCGCGGCCCTCACCTACGTCCAGCGACGCACGCCCGCGGGATGCCGCACGCCCGTCCAACGTCTGGTCGACTGGCTCGGTCGCACCCCCGACCGGCCCTACGGTCCCGACACCGAGCGTGTGGCAGCAGAACTGAGCATCCTCACCCGCCGCTACGACAAGCTCATCTGACCCGTCGGCCGCTGCGCTACCGTTGCGGGCGTGAGTTCACAGACTGTCCTCGTGACCGGCGCGACCAGTGGCATCGGGGCCGAGGTCGCCCGCCAGTTCGTCGCGAGGGGACACCGCGTCTACGGCACCACCCGCAATCCGGATTCCGTACGCAACCCGATCCAGGGCGTCACCTACGTCCGGCTCGACAACGCCGACTACGAATCCGCCGAGTCCTGCGCGGCCCTCGTCGGCGACGTGGACATCCTGATCAACAACGCCGGCGAGTCCCAGGCCGGTGCGCTCGAGGACACCTCGATGGCGGCCGTCGAAGATCTGTTCCGGGTCAACGTCTTCGGGCCGATCGCGCTGACCAAGGCGGTGTTGCCCGGCATGCGTCTCCGGCGCCGGGGCACGGTCGTGATGGTCGGGTCGATGTTGTCCAGCTTCCCGGTCGCCTTCCGGTCCAATTACGCCGCGACCAAGTCGGCGCTGAAGGCCTTCGCGCTCGCGTCGCGACGCGAGTTGGCGCCGTACGGGATACGGATGATCAGTGTCGAACCCGGCACGATCGCCACCGGCATCGGTGATCGCCGCAGCATTCACATCGGCGACGACTCGCCCTATCGCGCCGAGTACGAGACGCTCGCCGCCGCCACCCGGCGCAACGAGGACGCGGGCATCAGTGCGGCGAGCATGGCCACCCAGATCGTCGACGCCGCCCTGGCTGAGCATCCGAAGCCGTTCTACGCCAAGGGCAATCAGGCGGGGGTGGTCTTCCTGCTCCGGCGGCTCGCGCCGCGACAGCTGATCCTGGACATGACCGCGCGCAAGCACGGACTCCCGAAGGTGAAGATCTGACCGTGCGACTCACCTTGCGAGTCATCGGGATCGGGCCCGGCGGACCGCGTCAGATCACGCTGCAGGCGATCGACGCGATGGCCGACGTCGATGCCTTCCTCGCGCTGGAGAAGGGCACGGCGAAGAGCGGCCTGCTCGACGCACGCCGCGCCATCCTCGACGAGCATGCGCGCCAGGGGCATTCGCTGGTGGAGATCCCCGATCCGCCACGCGACCGGGAGCCGGCGGACTACGACGCCGAGGTCCGGCGCTGGCACGCCGCGCGCGCCGAGCTGATCGCCGGCGCACTGCGCGACGAGGTCGGCGACGGGGGGGTGGCCGCTTTCCTCGTCTGGGGCGACCCCGCCCTCTACGACAGCACGCTGCGGATCGTCGACGATCTCGCCGCCCGCGACGACCTCGAACTCGCTGTCGAAGTCATCCCCGGCGTGACCAGCGCGAGCGCGCTCACGGCGGCCCACGGCATCGTCGCCAATCGCGTCGGCGAACCGATCCACACGACCACGGGCCGACGCCTCGCGGAGACGCCCGCGGGCGCCGACGCGAATCAGATCGTGATGCTCGACGCCGACCTCACCTTCCGGCACACCGCCGACCCGGACGATCACATCTGGTGGGGCGCCTACGTCGGTACCGAGGACGAGATCCTGATCAGCGGCGAGGTCGGTGAGGTGACGGACCGGATCGTCGAAGCGCGCGCCGAGGCCCGGGACCGGATCGGCTGGATCATGGACATCTATCTGCTGCGGAAGAGTCGCCGCTAGCTGGGAGCGGGAGTGCTCACAGGTGTTCTCGCGCCACCAGTTCCACCGTCACGAGCATCGCGATGGAACTCACCGCGAGCAAGGCGATCAGCACGAACATCTGCATCGCCGCGGCCGCCCACACCGACGCCCCGCCGAGGACCATGCCGACGAACGCGCCGGGGATCGTGACGAGTCCCACCGACTTCGTCTGATCGAGGCCGGGAACGAGCGCGGTCGCCGAGGGCGGCCCGGCGATCTCCATCCGAGCGTCCCGCGGGTCGAAGCCGAGCGACAGCGCGGCTTCCACCTCGCCGCGGCGGACCGACAGCTCGTCATGCGCCCGGCGTCCGGCGAGCGAGGCGGTGACCATCGCGCCGCCGAGCATGATGCCGGCGGTGGGGATCACGGCGATGCCGCGAGCGGGAAGCACACCGACTGCCACCAGAGCGGTGACGATCGCGATCGTCGGCGCCGCCACCGGCCCGGCACACCACGCGGTTCCCGCCAGGCGGGGACCCCCCGGTCGCACGCGTCGGGCCGAGGTCGAGGACGCGGCGGTCGCCATCACCGCGACGAACAGCGCCGAGGCCCACAGGTGGGGGATGACGGCGGCGAGCACGGCAGCCAGCGCCGCGAGTTGCGCGCCGGCCCGGAGCGTGGCGACGACGGTCTCCCGGGCCAATCCGCTCCGACGGTTCACCAGCACGGCGACCACGGCCAACAGGACGACGGCCACCACCAGTGCAGGCCCGATGCGCACCACCGCGTCGCCGATGCCGTTCACCGGTTCAGTTCACCAGATCTGACGCAGCGCGCCGAGCATCTCCTCGCGGATCTCGCTGCGGCAGATGACGAAGTCCGGCATGTACGGATGCCGGTTGTTGTACACGATCTCCGACCCGTCGAGGCGACTGCAGTGCAGTCCGGCCGCCAGCGCGACCCCCACCGGCGCCGCGTTGTCCCACTCGTACTGACCGCCGGCGTGGACATAGGCATCGGCATCGCCGCGGACGACGGCCATCGCCTTCGCGCCGGCCGAACCGACCGGCACCATCTGCAGACCCAGTCGGTTCGCCACGTAACTGGTCTCATACGAGCCGCCCCACCGGGAGGTGACGAGACGCCGGGTCAGTTCGCCGGTGGTCTCCGCGACGGTGTCGGAACGGAACAGTTCACCCGTCGCGGGCAGCGACACCGACGCCTCGGTGACGATCCCGCTCTCGGTCAGCGCGACGTGTACGGCCCAGTCCGACGAGCCGCCGGCGAATTCCCTTGTGCCGTCCAGGGGGTCGATGATCCACACGCGCGACGCGGTGGCCCGGTCGCCGACGTCGGCGGCTTCCTCGGACAACACCGCATCGCGTGGCCGGTGTTTGCGGAGCACCGTCGAGATCCACGCCTGCGCAAGCGCATCGCCCACATCGCCGAGCATCGCGCCGCCGAGCAGGTCGCCCGAACGGATTCCGAGGAGTACTTCGCCGGCTCCCTGCGCGATCCGGGCGGCCAGCTCGGCGTCGGAAAGTCGGGAGTTCATCCCACAACTAGAGCACACTGGTGGCATGCCTGAGCTCCCAGAGGTGGCCGCCATCGCCGACTACGTCGACGGCCGTGCGGCCGGACTGCCGGTCCGCCGGGTCGACGTCGCGTCGTTGTCGGTACTGAAGACCGCGGACCCGCCCTACACGGCGCTGATGGACCGGATCGTCGAATCCGTCGGCCGGGTGGGGAAGTACCTGGTCATCCGTACCATTCCCGGTTCGGCGGCCACTGTGTCAGAGCCGTTGCTGCAGCTGGTCATCCATCTGTCGCGGGCGGGCTGGGTGCGGTGGAGCGAGGACCTGTCGCCCAAACCCCTGCGGCCGGGCGGGAAGAGCCCGATCGCCCTGCGCGTGCACTGCGGCCTACCCGGTGAGGGGTTCGACGTCACCGAGGCCGGGACGCAGAAACGACTCGCGGTGTGGCTGGTCCGCGACCTCGCCGACGTCGAACGGATCGCCGGTCTGGGACCCGACGCGCTCGAGCTGACGTCCGAACAGTTCGCCGAGATCCTCGCCGGCACCACCGGCCGGATCAAGAACGTGCTCACCGACCAGCACACCATCGCCGGGATCGGCAACGCCTACTCCGACGAGATCCTGCACACCGCACGCCTGTCGCCGTTCGCGTCGTCGAAAACACTGAAGGCCGACCAGGTCGCGACCCTCTACGACGCCATGCGCGGCGTGCTCACCGACGCGACCGGGCGTCTGGAGGGGCAGGCCGTCGCGCGGCTGAAGTCCGAGAAGCGCACCGGTCTGCGCGTGCACGCCCGCACCGGCCTGCCCTGTCCGGTGTGCGGCGACATCGTCCGCGAGGTGTCGTTCGCGGACCGGTCCTTCCAGTACTGCGCCACGTGCCAGACGGGCGGGAAGGTGCTGGCGGACCGTCGGATGTCGCGGTTGCTGAAGTAGGTCGCGCCGGGCGACCGGGAAGGCAGAACTTACCGGCCGGTAGCCTGATCCTCGTGACGACACGGCAGAGGATTCTCATCACGGGTGCGAGTTCGGGGCTCGGGGAAGGCATGGCCCGACGATTCGCCGCCCAGGGACGTTCGCTCGCCCTCGCGGCGCGCCGCCGCGAGAAGCTGGACGCGCTGGCCGGCGAACTGCGGCCCACCGCCGCACAGGTCGAGGTCGCGACGCTCGACGTCACCGACGTGGACGCCGTCCCCGAGGTCTTCGGGAGGCTGGCCGACGGTCTGGGCGGTCTCGACCGGGTCATCGTCAACGCCGGACTCGGCAAGGGCGCACCCCTCGGCACCGGCAAGGCCGCCGCGAACATCGAGACGGTGCAGACCAATCTCGTCGGCGCGCTGGCCCAGGCCGAGGCGGCGCTGGAGATCTTCCGCGCGCAGAACGCCGGGCACCTCGTGCTGATCAGCTCCATCTCGGGTGTTCGCGGCATGCCCAAGGCGCAGGCCGCCTATTCGGCGTCGAAAGCCGGGCTGACGGCGCTGGGGCAGGGACTCCAGGCCGAGTTCGCGTCGTCGCCGATCACGGTGTCGGTGGTCGCGCCGGGTTACATCGAGACCGATATCAACCGGGGCGTGAAGACGTCCCTGATGGTCGAGACCGACAAGGGCGTCGACGCGCTGGTCAAGGCGATCGAGGCGGAGAAGGACTGGGCCCCGGTGCCCGCGTGGCCCTGGACACCCATCGCGGCCGCGCTGAAGTTCCTGCCGGCGTCGGTCAGCCGCCGACTGGTCTGACTTCTGTGATTCGTTCAGACAGCCGATGTTTCGCGTTCGACCCGCGGGCTACCGTCACGGGATGCCTGTTCACCGATTGCCGCGGCTGACGGCTGTCGCCGTGGCAGGTGTTGCGGGGTTCGGCTTGCTCGCTGGTTGTGCTCCGTCGGTACCGGTCGATCGTGACCCGATCCCCTCGGTGTCGACGTCGGCGCCGGCGTCGACCAAGATCGTGACCGCCGGACCACAGCGCGACGAACGGCCGGTGATGAGACGGTTCCCGCTCCTGCTGGGGTCGGGGGTCGAGGGCTGGGCGGCCGGCACTCTCGGGGACGACTCATCGGACAGAGTTCCTGGACCATCCACGTACTGGTTCGACGCGGTCGTGCACGTTGGTACCGAGCGCGCGGCAGAGTGGGCGGGGCGGTACGGCGCCGACCCGGTGGCCCCGCCTGACTCGGTGGCGGGCGCGTTGCGCGACCTGGTGCCGCCCGGCGGCTTTCTCGGCGGGCCCGCCCTCGACCGTGCGTTTTCGTCACCGGAGTGGCGCGCGACGGTGTACCTGTCGCTGACGACGGGTCACGTGGTCGTCCTGGGTATCGACGACTGACCTGCGTAAGGTGGCCGTCGTGGCGAACAAGCAGGGACAAATGGTGGCCTCTGGCGCGTTTCAGGTGTTCGGCGCTCGACAGCGGGATCAGGTCGGCGAACTGCTCGGCGAGATCTTCGACCGCACGGACATCGCGGCGATGGGCTCCGACTGGCGGGGCATCGTCTACTTCACCCTCACCGACGACGAGACCACCGCCGCCGACACGGTTCTCGGCTTCGACCCGTCGAGCGGGACCTCGGGTGAGCTGGCCACCGTCGACGAGGTGTCCGAGGCCGTCCGGACCGGTGAAGTCGCCGAGGCCGTCGACGTGGCGAGCTTCGATGCGTGGCGGGAGGCGACCGGTACCCGCGCCCTGGACATGGGTGGCTGCGTGCCACCCGCCCTGTATGAATTCCTCGGCGGTGATCCCGCCGAACGAGACGTCGAGCCAACCGATCTCGTCACCTACGTGGCGACCGCGGCCGCCATCATGGGCCGCATCCAGTCGCTCGGCGTCGAACCCGGGGACGAGATCCCCGATGCGGTCTTCGACGAGGAGTACTGGACCTAACCGCCGGTTGAGCTTGTCGAAACCCTCAGACCGCGCGGCCCCGTCGTTCCCGGTACCACGTGACGAGGGCGTCGGTCGACGAATCGTCGTGCGTGTCAGGCGCTTCGGGTCGGGTGATGGTGCCGAGCAGTTCCTTGGCCTGGGTCTTGCCGAGTTCGACACCCCACTGGTCGAACGGGTTGATGCCCCAGATGGCGCCTTCGACGAAGACCTGGTGCTCGTAGAGCGCCACGAGCTGGCCGATCACCGACGGGGTGAGCTGGGGGGCGAGGATCGAGGTGGTGGGGCGGTTGCCCGGCATCACCTTGTGGGCCACGACATGTGCGGGTACGCCCTCGGCGGCGATCTCGTCGGCGGTCTTGCCGAAGGCGAGCACCTTGGTCTGGGCGAAGTAGTTGCTCATCAACAGGTCGTGCATGGAACCCGAGCCGTCGGGAGCGGTCGGCAGGTCGTCGGTGGGTTCGGCGAAACCGATGAAGTCCGCGGGCACCATCCGCGTGCCCTGGTGCAGCAGTTGGTAGAAGGCGTGCTGGCCGTTGGTTCCCGGTTCGCCCCAGAAGATCTCGCCGGTGTCGGTGGTGACGTGGTGGCCGCCGGCGGTGACCGACTTGCCGTTGGACTCCATCGTCAGCTGCTGCAGGTAGGCGGCGAAGCGGGCCATGTCGTTGCTGTACGGGAGCACCGCGCGAACGCCGACATCCCAGAAGTTGTTGTACCAGAGGCCGATCAGGCCGAGGATGACCGGCGCATTGCGTTCGAGGGGCTGGGTGCGGAAGTGCTCGTCGACCCGGTGGAAGCCGTCGAGGAACTCGGCGAAGCGTTCCTTGCCGATCGCGGCCATCACCGACAGCCCGATCGCGGAGTCGACCGAGTACCGGCCGCCGACCCAGTCCCAGAAGCCGAACATGTTGTCGGTGTCGATGCCGAACTCGGCCACTTCGGCGGCGTTGGTGCTGACGGCGACGAAATGCTTTGCCACGGCGTCGGAGTCGGCGTCGAGCGCCTGCAGGAGCCAGGTGCGTGCGGCGGCGGCGTTGGTGAGTGTCTCGAGAGTGGTGAAGGTCTTCGAGGCGATGATGAACAGTGTCGTCTCGGCGTCGAGGTCGGCGAGGGTGCCGACCAGGTCCGCGGGGTCGACGTTGGAGACGAAGTGGCAGCGGATCCCGGCGTCGACGTAGTGCCGTAGCGCCTGATAGACCATCACCGGACCGAGGTCGGAGCCGCCGATGCCGATGTTGACAACGTCGGTGATGGGTTTTCCGGTGTGGCCCTTCCACTCTCCGCTGCGGAGGCGGTCGGTGAACTCGCCCATCCGGGTGAGGACCTCGTGTACGTCGGCGACGACGTCCTGGCCGTCGACGGTCAGTGTCGCATCGGCCGGCAGGCGCAACGCGGTGTGCAGGACGGCGCGGTCCTCGGAGGTGTTGATGTGGGCGCCGGCGAACATGTCGTCGCGGATCTCCTCAAGACCGACCTCGCGGGCCAGGCTCATCAGGAGTTCGAGCGTCTCGCGCAGCACCCGGTGTTTCGAGTAGTCGATGTGCAGATCGCCGACGTCGACGGTGAGTTCGCGCCCGCGCGTGGGATCGATCGCGAACACCTCACGCAGGTGCATGGCGTACACATGCGGCTGATGAGCCGCGAGCGCCTGCCAGGACTGCGTCGCGGTGATGTCGCCGTGGTCGGTGCCGGTGAAGTCGCTGCCAGGTGCCTGGGTGCTCATGACCACCAACCTTATGTGCTCGGCGTCGTGCCCGCGACGGTCGTCACACGTGGCGCGCAGGCGTCACCGGATCACCGCGTCGTCGGTGTCCCGGGGCCGACAGGTCAGCGGCCCAGTGGCCCTCGCCCCAGACGCAGCAGCAGCATCGCGAGGGTGTGCCCCTCCTGGCCGAGATCCTGGAAGCGCTCGAGCACCTTCACCTCGCGGCTGTGGACCAGGCGAGGGCCGCCGGAGGCCATGCGTGCGGCACCGATCTTCTTCGACACCGCCGACCTGCGCTTGATCGCGGCGAGGATCACGGCGTCGAGCCGGTCGATCTCGAGCCGCAGCTGGTCGATGTCGTCGGGCAGGTCGCCGACCTCGGACGAGAGCTCGTACTTGTCGAGGTCGATCGAGTGCTCGAACGACGTGCCGCCGGACGGGCGGGGGTCCTGAGCGCCGGGGCTGGGGCTGCGGTCGGTCACGCGCCCGATTTTGCCACGACGCCCCGCGACGACCCGCATGCGGCCGAGTCACCCGACCCGACCACGACGCCGCTCGCGGCACATGGAAACTGGAGCGCATGCCCAACGCGCGGATGGTGTCCCTCGTCGCCCTGTCCCTGATCGTGGGTCAGCTGATCATCCGCGGCTGGCTCGTCGCGACGGGCAACTTCTACTGGGACGATCTGGTCCTCGTGGCACGCGCGTCGTCGAACCCGATCCTGTCCTGGGAGTACCTGGGCCACAGTCACGACGGGCACTTCATGCCGGCGGCGTTCCTGCTCGCCGGGGTGGCCACGTGGCTGGCGCCGCTGAACTGGGTGCTGCCGGCGCTGATGCTCGTGGTGATGCAGGCGATCGCGTCGGTGGCGGTGTGGCGGATGGTGCGGGTCATCGCGCCGCGCGCCCGCATCGGCGCACTCGTCGCGCTCGCGTTCTATCTGTTCAGTCCGATGACGGTGCCCGGCTTCGCCTGGTGGGCGGCCGGCCTCAACACCCTGCCCCTACAGGCGGCGATGGCGTGGATCGTCGCCGACGCGGTCCGCCTCGCGCGCGGTGACGTCGACGACGCGCGACGCCGGCTGGTGTGGGTCCGCTCGACGATCGTCTTCCTGATTGCGCTGGCGTTCTTCGAGAAGTCGTTGTTCATCCTCCCGGTGGCGCTGGTGGCCGCGGTCCTCGCGAACGGCGGCCCCCGCGCGACGACGGTGACGCTGCGGTCCGCCCGGGAGTTGTGGCTGGCGCTGACCGTCGTCGCCGCGTCGTGGGTGGCGGTGTACTTCGTCACCACCGACCCGACGTCGGGTGAGCATTCGGTGGCGCAGACCGCGCGCCTGGTCTGGCGGTCGGTGACCGATGCGATCGTGCCGTCGCTCGTCGGCGGGCCGTGGGAATGGGAGCGGTGGACGCCGAGTCCGCCGACCGGCTTCCCGCAGATGTGGATGATCGTCGGCGGCTGGCTGGTGCTGGTCGCGGTGACCTGGTGGGCGGTGGCCCGCAGACGCGGCGGCGCGGCGATCGTCGTGTGCGCGCTGATCTACGCCGTGGCCGCCCAGATCCCGGTGATGTGGAACCGGTCGAGCCCGCAGACGGCGATCGAACTCGCCCAGCACATGCGCTATCTCCCGGACACGGCGCTGGTGTTCACCATCGCTCTGGCCCTGCTGTGCGCCGCGCCGGCCCGGACCACCGAGGTGGGCGGACGGCATTCGCGCACGTCCGACGCCGCGGCCGGGCGAGATGAGGAGCGGTCGGCCGCGCTGCCCGCGTTCGCGTCCGTCGTCGGTGCGCTCGTCGTGGTGTCCGCGCTGGTGTCGCTGGTCTCGTTCTCGTCGTCGTGGCGGGACAACCCGACCGGCGACTACCTCGAGACCGCGACCGCGTCGCTGCACGACGCCGCGGCGCAGGGGCCGGGCGGCGTGACCATGCTCGACCAGTCCGTGCCCCTGGAGATCCTGCAACCCTTCGTCTACCCCGACAACCAGATCAGCCGCATCTTCGGCCGCGTGGAGCCCCGCCCCGACTTCGGGGTGGCCACCGACCGGTTGTTCGTGCTCGACACCGCGGGAAATCTCGTGCCCGGCGGCGTGACGCAGCGTCGCACCATCTACGCGGGGGCGGGGACCTGCCGGACCCCGGAGGTCGCCGGACCCACCCGACTGCGACTCGACGGGCCGCTCTTCTCCTGGCCCTGGACGATCGCGCTCAGCTACTGCGCGACCCGGGACGGCGAGATCGAGATCGCGCTGGCGGACGGGGAAGCGGTCCGGGCACCGGTCCGCGCGGGCCTGGGGTCGGTGTATGTCCGGGTCAACGGTGGCGGCGACCACGTCGATCTGCGGCCCCTGACGCCGGGGCTGCGGCTGCACACCGGTGCCGGCCGGGTGGGCGAGGCCGCCGAGGCGCGCTTCGCCGGCGGCTGAGTTTTAGTGGTGTGTCTCGGAAATAAGCGACTGGTCTCCGGCGCTCGATCGGCGCCTGGCTGCGTTGTCGTCGGTCGAGATAGCTCCGCTATCCCTCCCTCCTCCGCCTTGCCAGACCACCGATCGCTCCACCGGATACCGGCCACCTATTTCCGAGACACACCACTAGTCGTAGTAGAACGCGGAGATGTTGTCGCTCTGGTTCTCCGCGGCGATGAGGGCCCGCAGCGCCGACGCGGTCTCCTCCTCGGCGACGAAGTAGACGACCTGCGCGTCGCCCGCCGCGGCGACCTGCTGCTCCATCTGCTTGCGGAGCACCTCGGTGCCTTCCCAGGACGGATCGAAGGTGCCGCCGACGATGTGGTCCTGATACCCCTCACCGAAGGTGATGTGCATGTTGCCGTCGGTGCCGATGCCGTCGAAGACGTAGTCGCCGCGCTTGATCGCGTAGTAGCTCGGCAGGCCGGTCACGCCGGAGCCGAACCGGGCCTGTGCCGGTTCCTTGTTGCCGGTGCGGACGTAGACGATCTCGGTGTTGGTCTGCTTCTCGTTGTTGTCGATGAGATCGTTCAGTTCGTCTGTGGTCGCGTCGATGAACGCGAGATAGGTGAAGGTGTACCGCGACGCGATGTTGGTGTCCGGCGGGAGGTTGGTCGCCGCGCAGCGGGTGGTTCCGTTGCGTCCGAAGTCGACCCGCAGGACCACCTTGCACTCACCGCCGACGGCGCCGGGCGGGCGGTTGCCGACCGCGAAGTTCAGCGTCAGGCCGTAGTTGAAGTGGCCGCGGACGTCGTCGGCGTACGGGCTGCCCTGCACGGTGTAGTCGAAGGCGCAGGACGAGGTGGTGCACGCACCCGTCTGGCGCGAGGACACCACCGGCTGCTCCATCCAGAGGCCGGGGGCGGGCACCGACAGCAGATCCGAGACGAGTGCACGCTGGTTCGCGAACACCTTCTGGGCCTGGTCGGCCGGCTGCAGGCTGACCGCGGCGTCGATGTCGTAGGTGACCGGGCCCTGCACGCTCTGACCCTTGACGTTCGTGACGTTCTTCGTCTCCGGGTCGAAGGTGACCTCCCACGCCCCGATCTTCACCTTGTCGTCGCCGACGAACTCGATCGGCGGGTCGGTGGTGGGCCAGCGCCGGGCGTCGGGGGTGCCCTTGTTGGGCGCCGGGAGTTCCGCCCCGAGCTGCGGCGCGTCGCCGTTCTCGATGTTGCCGATGTCGCCGGCGAGGTTGTCCGGGCCGAGGATCGTGCCCAGGCGCGGCAGGCTGGTGAAGCGGGTGGAGGCCCACTTGTTGTCGAGCGGGGCGGCGTCGAGATTCGTCTTCTCGGCGTCGACGAGGAGTTCGTTCCACAGAGCGCCGGGGGCGCTGAGGAACGGGCTGTTGCCGATCTGCCGGTACTCGCCCTGCTGTGAGCCCAGGGTGATCGTGCCCTCGGCGGTGTTCGACGTGGTGACGATCAGGTCGTCGAACTCGACCGTCCCCTCGCCGCGCTCGTCGTCGTACTTGTAGGTGACCTTGCCGGTGAACTTCGCCGCCGGGCTCGTCGCCATCTTGAACAGCACCTCGTCGAGGCTCTTCTGCGCACGGAAGGCGGGGGTGGGCTCCACGGTGCCGGCGCTGCTGAACGGGACGAACGACAGGACGAGCGCGATGACGAGGGCCAGTGCTCCGACACCGAGGGCGATGGCGGCGGGGACGATGGACGGTCTCTTCATGGCGCCTCTTCCTGCTCGCCGGGGCGTCGTCGCCGCGTGCGAGTTGTTCGCAGACAGGGCACCCCGAGCCGGTGATACCGCGTCATATTAGCCGCGGGACACGGCGATCGGGGCCTCAACCCACGGGGCCGGTCGGCTGTTCGGTCGACCACGTGCCGGGGTGGAGCGGACCGGCCGACGGGGGTCTGTCGGCGGTGGCGGGTAACCTGGACAACCGATGAACAGCTCTTTTTCTGCCCCTCTTCTCGCCGGTCGCGCGGGCGCCGCTCCCTCGGGTGCGGCCGCCGACGACCGGGTCGCGCGCCTGCTCGACGGTCTCAACCCGCAACAGCGCGCCGCGGTGCTCCACGCCGGCGCGCCGTTGCTGATCGTGGCGGGCGCGGGCTCGGGCAAGACGGCGGTGCTGACCCGCCGGATCGCCTACCTGCTCGCCGCGCGGGACGTCACGCCCGGGCAGATCCTGGCCATCACCTTCACCAACAAGGCCGCCGCGGAGATGCGCGAGCGGGTCATCGACCTCGTCGGCCCCCGCGCCGCCTACATGTGGGTCTCGACCTTCCACTCCACATGCGTGCGCATCCTCCGGGCGCAGTCGGGGTTGCTGGAGAAGATGAACTCCAACTTCTCCATCTACGACGCCGACGACTCGAAGCGGTTGTTCGGCATGGTCATCCGTGACCTCGACCTCGACCCCAAGAAGTTCAGCCCGCGCGGCGTCTCGGTGGCCGTGTCGAACTTCAAGAATGAACTGATCTCGCCCGACGAGGCGCTGGCCGCAGCACCCGAGGACGACCCGACGTCGACGACGATCGCGCATATCTACGCCGAGTACCAGCGCCGTCTGCGCGCCGCGAACGCCTTCGACTTCGACGATCTTATCGGGGAGACCGTCGCTCTGCTGCATCGGCATCCGCAGGTCGCGGAGTATTACCGGCGCCGGTTCCGTCACGTCCTCGTCGACGAGTACCAGGACACCAACCACGCGCAGTACGTGCTCATCCGCGAACTGGTGGGGGAGCAGACCACCGCGAGTGGCCTGGAGCCGTCGGAGCTGTGCGTCGTCGGCGACGCCGACCAGTCGATCTACGCCTTCCGCGGCGCCACCATTCGCAATATCGAGGAGTTCGAACGCGATTTCCCGTCCGCCGAAACCGTTCTGCTCGAACAGAACTACCGGTCGACACAGACGATCCTGTCGGCGGCCAACGCCGTCATCGCGCGCAACTCGAACCGGCGCGAGAAGAAGTTGTGGACCGATTCCGGGGACGGCGAACTCATCGTCGGCTACGTCGCCGACTCCGACCGTGACGAGTCGACGTTCATCGCCAAGGAGATCGAGGAACTCACCGACTACTCGATCGGCGGGTCGTCGAGTCACAAATACTCCGACATCGCGGTGTTCTACCGCACCAACACCGGCTCGCGTGCGATCGAGGAGGTGTTCGTCCGGCACGGGATTCCGTACAAGGTCGTCGGCGGCACCAAGTTCTACGAGCGCAAAGAAGTGCGGGATGTGGTGGCCTACCTGCGGGTGGTCGCCAACCCCGACGACTCGGTCAGCCTGCGCCGGATTCTCAACACGCCTCGGCGCGGTATCGGCGATCGCGCGGAAGCCTGCGTCGCCGTGCATTCGGAGAACACCGGACGGAGCTTCTACGAGTCGCTGATGGACGCTGCCGAGGGCAAGGTCGCATTGCTCAACACGCGGGCGGTCAAGCAGATCGGCGGGTTCGTCGAACTCATCGAAGGGCTCCGGTCGGACTTCCTGACCCACTTCGGCGAGGCCGGCACGGAGGACGCGGATGTGGCCTTCCTCGATGCCACCGAGGAGTCGGCCGACATCGGTGAACTCGTCGACGCGATCGTCGAGCGCACCGGCTACCGCGCCGAACTCGAGGCGTCCAACGATCCGCAGGACGGCGCACGCCTCGACAACATCAACGAACTCGTCGCCGTGGCACGGGAATTCAGTGCCGACGCCGCGCAGGTCGACGCCGATGCCGACGACCCCGACGTCGAGGTGGACCGCGAGGGCGAGCCCGAACCCGGTTCGCTCGCAGCGTTTCTCGAGCGGGTCTCACTCGTCGCCGACGCCGACCAGGTGCCCGACGAGGGCGAGGGCGTGGTCACGATGATGACCCTGCACACCGCCAAGGGCCTCGAGTTCCCGGTCGTCTTCGTCACCGGTTGGGAGGACGGCCATTTCCCGCACATGCGCGCGCTCGGCGACCCGGCCGAGCTGAGCGAGGAACGGCGCCTGGCCTACGTCGGGATCACGCGCGCCAAGCAGCGTCTGTACCTCACCCGGTCGGTCACCCGCGCCTCCTGGGGGCAGCCGGTGTCGAACCCGGAATCCCGCTTCTTGCAAGAGATCCCGCAACACCTCGTCGACTGGCGCCGAACCGAACCCAAGCGCTCCATGCGCGGCTTCGGCGGATCGTCGGGCGGCGTGTTCGGCCGCGACGGGGCATTCTCCGGTTCGGGTGGTTCGTCGATGGGCCGTGGCCGGTCGTCGTACTCGTCGGATCCGGCCCGCGGACGCAACAAGCAGGTTCAGCTCGACATCGGCGACCGACACAACCATCCGAAGTACGGCATGGGCAAGGTCGTGGCCAAGGAGGGCAGCGGCGCCACCGAACGCGTCACCATCGACTACGGCGGCAGCGCGGGACGCGTCACACTTCTCACCGCGGGCGGGATTCCCGGGGACAAGCTGTAAGGCTGGATTAGCGTGGAGCGCGCGCCCGATCCCTGATCCGAAAGAAGTGACCCCTACTGCTCCCTGAGGAGCGCCCGGAGCTTGCGGAGGGCGCGTCACGAAGGGTCCTGGTGAGATGCGGTTGTGTCGTTCTTCCGGATCAGGGAGCGGAGTGAAACGCTCGCCAGCTCATTCCCCGGTTCGATTGGAAATTCTCGTCCCCGTCAGCATGGCCGAAGGGCAATGTGCCCTTCAATCATGCTGAGATGGACGAGAATTTACGTCAGTTCGCAATCCGGCCAGGTATCACTACGGATGCGCAGCGTGAGCACGCTGGAATGGCGCCACCAAGCAACAGGAGGTGACCTGTGGAGCCTTCTGCTAGCCGGTGTAACCGGAGAGCTTCACGCCCTTGGCGGCGAGCCAGGGCACGGGGTCGATTTTGGTGTTGCCGTTCTTCCACACCTCGAAGTGCAGGTGCGGGCCGAACGAAAAGCCCTCGTTGCCCACCAGGGCGATGACGTCGCCGGCGGTGACGCGCTGGCCTTCGGTGACCAGGACGCCCGAGGAGGCCATGTGGCCGTACATGGTGACCGTGCCGTCGGCGGCCTGGATCTGAACCCAGTGGCCGTATCCCGACGCGGGCTCGGCCTTGGTCACGACACCGTCGGTGGCGGCGTGGATCGGGGTTCCGAGGGGAGCGGCCATGTCGATGCCGCCGTGCATGGTGCCCCAGCGCATCGCGAAGGCGGAGGTGAAGTCGTAGCTGCCGAGGGGGATCGGCGAGGTGAAGAGCGGGCGCCGGGCCAGGGCCTCGCGACGATCCTGGTCGGCCGCCATCTTGGCGCCCACACCCAGCTGGTTGGTGAAGACGTTCATCTGGTCGGTGTGTGCGGTCGCAGCAGCGACGCCGGGGCCCAGTTCCACGGGTGCGGCGCCCGGAGCGGTGGCGTCGTTGACGGCCGCGGCGTTCACGGGTGCGGGCGCCTCGTCGTTCGTGCCGACCTGAGCGACCGCGGCGACGGCCGCGCCGGCGGCCATGGCGATGAGGGCTGCGCGTCCGCCCTTGAGGGCGTTCGGCGGCGCCGCGATGCGGTGCTTGCCGCCACGTCGGACCCGTTGTCCGGCCGGATTCGTCCGGAAGGGGCGATGCTCGGTGTCGTCATCGAGATCGTCGTCGTCGAGCGAATGGAGTTCGCCCCCGTCGAAGCTGTCGAGCTCGGCGCCCTCGACGTCGAACGGCTCGTCGTGCTCGTACTGATCGAACTCGTGCTCGGGGATCAGGATGTCCTGAGTGATCTCCGAACGGGTGGGACGGTAGTAGCCCTGCCACGACGACGGCGTCCAGCCGGCGTCGGAGTGCTCGCGAGTGGAGGTGTCGGAGTCTGCGAAGTCGAACTCGAAGTCGGTGAGGTCGTACCCGGCCGCATCGTCGGTGTCGACGATGGGGATGATCGTGGTCATCTCTTCCGCTGTGACGTCATCGATCAACCCGCCCGATCGGACGCGGCCCGATCCGCGTGAGACACCGAGTCCCGCCAAATCGTCCACCTCATCTCTTCGCTACCGCATCTCGTCGCCAGCGGATCGAAGTCACCGTCCGTAATCCTTCTGTGACCACCGCTGAGAGCCGACGGTAACGAAATGATTGCGGCAAGTCCAACCGTAGAAAGCGACAAACCGGCATATTGTGAGCTGAGTCACAAGACTGGGTCGCCGAGTATAGAAATTGCCGGATTTTCTGTTCACTACAGCAAATTCAACCTGTGAAGACCGCGCGCCGATGGATTCTGCGGTCGTCGCAGTTCATGGGGTCGGACCGACGCTGTGGACCTCACGTCACGACGTCAATACTGTGAGAACCGACCGAGCGAGTGATCTGTCGCACAAGCGTAGGGTGCGCGCGGGGTGGCGATTCCCGACAGGTTTAAAGTCCGATATGGCCCGCATTACACCCTTGCGCGGGCAAATCTACGAGATGGTGAGCTGAATGGATCTCTTCGAATACCAGGCGAAGGAACTGTTCGCCAAGCACGGGGTTCCCACCACACCCGGTCGGGTGACCGATGATGCCGCCGATGCGCGGGCGATCGCCGAGGAAATCGGCAAGCCCGTGATGATCAAGGCGCAGGTCAAGACCGGCGGGCGTGGCAAGGCAGGCGGCGTCAAGTACGCCGCGACCCCGGACGACGCGCAGTCCCACGCTTCCAACATCCTTGGCCTCGACATCAAGGGCCACGTCGTCAAGAAGCTGCTGGTCGCCGAGGCCAGCGACATCGCAGAGGAGTACTACATCTCCTTCCTGCTCGATCGCACCAACCGCTCCTACCTGGCCATGTGCTCGGTCGAGGGCGGTATGGAGATCGAAGAGGTCGCAGCGACCAAGCCCGAGCGCCTCGCGCGGGTCGCCGTCGACGCCGTGAAGGGTGTCGATCTGGAAACCGCGCGCTCGATCGCCGAGCAGGGCCATCTGCCTGCCGAGGTGGTCGACGCCGCAGCGGTCACCATCGCGAAGCTCTGGGAGGTCTTCGTCAAGGAAGATGCCACCCTGGTCGAGGTCAACCCGCTCGTCCGCACTCCGGACGATCAGATCCTCGCCCTCGACGGCAAGGTCACCCTCGACGCCAACGCCGACTTCCGTCAGCCCGGCCACGAGGAGTTCGAGGATCGCGACGCCACCGATCCCCTGGAGCTCAAGGCCAAGGAGAACGACCTCAACTACGTCAAGCTCGACGGCGAGGTCGGCATCATCGGCAACGGCGCGGGCCTGGTCATGTCGACCCTCGACGTGGTCGCCTACGCCGGTGAGAAGCACAACAACGTGAAGCCCGCGAACTTCCTCGACATCGGCGGCGGCGCCTCGGCCGAGGTCATGGCTGCCGGCCTCGACGTCATCCTCGGCGACGAGCAGGTCAAGAGCGTCTTCGTCAACGTCTTCGGTGGCATCACCGCATGTGACGCCGTCGCCAACGGCATCGTCGGTGCTCTCGAGAAGCTGGGGTCCGACGCCAACAAGCCGCTGGTCGTCCGCCTCGACGGCAACAAGGTCGACGAAGGCCGCAAGATCCTGGCCGATGCGAACCACCCGTTGGTCACGCTCGCCGAAACCATGGACTCGGGCGCCGACAAGGCCGCCGAGCTGGCGAGCAAGTAAGGGAGCCACGGAATATGTCGATCTTTCTGAACAAAGACAACAAGGTCATCGTCCAGGGCATCACCGGCGGTGAGGGCACCAAGCACACCGCTCTGATGCTCAAGGCCGGCACCAACATCGTCGGCGGTGTCAACGCGCGCAAGGCCGGCACCACCGTGTCGCACGTCGACGCCGACGGCAACAACGTCGAGCTGCCGGTGTTCGCATCGGTCGCCGAGGCCATGAAGGAGACCGGGGCCGACACCTCGATCGCCTTCGTGCCGCCGAAGTTCTCCAAGGACGCCATCATCGAGGCCATCGACGCGGAGATCCCGCTGCTCGTGGTCATCACCGAGGGCATCCCGGTGCAGGACTCCGCCTACGCGTGGGCCTACAACGTGGAGAAGGGCGAGAAGACCCGCATCATCGGCCCCAACTGCCCCGGCATCATCACGCCGGGTGAGGCGCTGGTGGGCATCACGCCGAACAACATCACGGGCAAGGGTCCGATCGGTCTGGTCTCCAAGTCGGGCACCCTGACCTACCAGATGATGTACGAGCTGCGCGATCTCGGCTTCTCGACCGCCATCGGCATCGGCGGCGACCCGGTCATCGGCACCACCCACATCGACGCCATCGAGGCGTTCGAGAAGGATCCCGAGACCAAGCTGATCGTGATGATCGGTGAGATCGGCGGCGACGCCGAGGAGAAGGCCGGCGAGTACATCAAGGCCAACGTGACCAAGCCCGTCGTCGGCTACGTCGCGGGCTTCACCGCCCCCGAGGGCAAGACCATGGGCCATGCCGGCGCCATCGTCTCCGGCGGTGCGGGCACCGCCCAGGGCAAGAAGGAAGCCCTCGAGGCTGCAGGCGTCAAGGTCGGCAAGACGCCGTCCGAGACCGCCGCGCTGGCGCGGGAGCTCTACGAGGCACTGTAAGAAGTCACGAGAACCGAAGAACCCGAGCGGGTCTGCCCGCTCGGGTTTTTTCGTGGGCCGACCGACCGGATCGGCGCGTGCGATAATTCGTCGGTGAACTCCCCGGCGCGACGCGGCGCGATCTCCCAGCTGGCAGGGGAGTCGATGCGGTTCGCCGGGGTGGTGGTCGACGTCGCAGAACGTCTACCCCTCGCGGGCGGGGTCGTCGGGTCCGTCCGTGCGCGGCTGGCCGAAGCCGCCGACACCGCTGTCACCGTGGTGGTCTCGACGACGCGAGCCGTTCTGGGCGTCGTCATCCGCGAAGTGGTCGACGCCCTGGTCGAGGAGGTCGACCTCACCGACCTCGTCCTCACCCATGTCGACCTCACGCGCCTCATCGGCGAGGTCCTCGCTCTCATCGACATCGACGAGGTCATCACCACGGTCGATCTCGATCGTGCTGTCGCACAGGTGGACCTGATGGCGGCGATCGACCTCGTCGACCTCGACGCGGTGATCGGAAAGGTCGATCTCGACTCCGTCGCCACCGGAATCGACATCGACGCGATCGCCGCGCGGATCGACATCGACGCCATCCTCGGGCGGGTCGATCTGATCGGGCTCGCCGAGGAGATCATCGACGGCGTCGATCTCCCCGACATCATCCGGGAGGCGAGCACCTCGGTGACCGCCGATGTGATGACCGACGTGCGCAGCACCAGCGAACGTGCCGACGACGCGGTGGCCAACGCGGTCAATCGATTTCTGCGTCGCCGCGGTGCCGCGGCCATCGAGGCAGCTCCCGATGAGGAGGGGCCACGATGACCGCGGAACCGAAACCGACAGAGCCGCTGCAGAACTCGTCCCCGACGACGCCCGGTCTGCCGCCCGTGCACAAGGCCCATGCGGTGCAGGACCGGGACAAGAACGCGGGCATCGTGAGCCGGGGTGTCGCCTCGTTCCTCGACCTCCTCGTCGTGTGGACGATCCTCGGTGCCGCCTACGCGGGCCTGTCCCTGATGAAGTTCGTGCTCTCGGTCAGCGAATTCTCGTTGCCGGAGGTCAATCTGGTCTTCACCACGACCGGCTTCGTGCTGGTGGCGGTGCTCTACCTCGCGACGTGCTGGGAGGTCTCCGGACGCACACTCGGGTCGGTCGTGATGGGCCTGCGGGTGGTCAATTCAGAGGGTGCCCGGATTCGGCCGACCATCGCAGTGCTGCGCGCCCTGCTCTGTACGTTCTTCGCGATCGGTCTGGTGTGGGTGGTCGTCGACCGGCGTCGGCGGTCGGTGGCCGACGTCCTCCTGCGCACCCGGGTCATCTACTCTCGCTGACCGCCTTGAGCTGAGCCAGTCCCTTCTCGAAGTCCTTGCCCAGCATCTTGTCGAAGATGCCGAAGAACCCTGCCACGCGGCTGAACAACGTCTGTGCGCCGACCATCGTCCAGGACACCCGCGTCGCCTGTCCCTCCGGCGCGAGTTCGAAGGTGACGGTGTTGGTGGCCTTCATCGGCTTCTCGAAGGCCAGGTGCACC
Source organism: Gordonia sp. SMJS1 (assembly GCF_029866425.1). NCBI lineage: Bacteria > Bacillati > Actinomycetota > Actinomycetes > Mycobacteriales > Gordoniaceae > Gordonia > Gordonia sp. SMJS1. Next base: position 1,426,284 of record NZ_CP123381.1, read on the forward strand.
TCGACCTCGCGCGGCTCGTCGACGCGCGTGATCTCCATGGCGCCGCGACCGGCCTTCTTGTTGCCCGACCACGCGTACTTCGCCCCGACACCGGATTCCGCACCGGAGTAGTCGCGCGTCATGTCGGGGTCGACGCCTTCCCACGGCGACCAGTGCACCCACTGGTGGAAGTCGACCAGGTACGGCAGCACCGCAGTAGGTGGTGCGTCGACGATGGTGGATCGGGTGATGCGGAAGGTGTCGGTCATGCGGGCCCCCGGAAGAGATCGGTCGGATGGTACGGAACGGGTGTCGGGCTGACGAGAGTATGACACCGTGCGCCGACGGAAATCGTCGCGCCGGGGCGTCGCGGAGGGTGTCGACTCAGGCCGGAGCCGCCCGGCCGCGGCGGGATACGGTGTGAGGCATGGGTGAGCGGGCATGGCTGACGGCGACAGACCTGCGCGTGATGATCGTCGACGACGACACGTGGGAACCGTGGGATGCGCCGGTCGGTGAGCCGGCCACGACGTCCGATGGTGCGGACGACACCTATGCCATCGAGCTCGACCGGGCACGCCGAAAGAGCGGTTCGGACGAATCGGTCACCACCGGCGCCGGCGCGATCGGCGGCCGGCGAGTGGCGATCGTGCTGGGGGAGTTCGAGTTCCTCGGCGGGTCGATCGGGCGCGATGCGGGGGCCCGGATCGTCGCAGCGGTCCGACGCGCGACACGCGAACGACTTCCGCTGCTGGCGTTTCCCGCCTCCGGAGGCACCCGGATGCAGGAGGGGACCGCGGCGTTCCTGCAGATGGTCGCCATCACGGGTGCCGTGACCGACCACAAGGCCGCCGGCCTGCCCTACCTGGTGTACCTGCGTCATCCGACCACGGGCGGGGTATTCGCGTCGTGGGGTTCGCTCGGCCACATCACCTGGGCGGAACCCGGAGCGCTCATCGGTTTTCTCGGGCCGCGCGTCTACGAAGGCCTGTACGGGGAGCCCTTTCCGGCCGATGTTCAGACCGCGGAGAATCTGGTACGCACAACGGTTGTCGACGACGTGGTCGATCCCGTCGATCTGCCGGCCCGCCTCGCCGCGGTGCTGCGACTGCTCGACGCGCGTGACCGGCCGTCGTCGGACGGCTCGGTGACGGTACGTCCGCAGCGCGCGCAGACGGGGGAGCAGGAGGACACCTGGGCCTGTGTGCTCGCCACCCGCGAGGCCGGACGCGCGGGCCTGGTCGAGTTCCTGGCCGGCGGGGATTCGGCGCCACTGTCGGATGCCGGGCCACTGCGCTTCTCGCTCAGCGACTTCGACGGTCGGGTCGCGTTGGTCGTCGGCTACGACCGGACGTCACAGGCGGCGGGCGACCTCCCGGGGCCGCGACACCTGCGCGAGGCGCGGCGGGCGATCATGGCGGCCGGCGACCTCGGACTCCCGGTGGTCACCGTGATCGACACCCCGGGCGCGGAACTGTCGGTCGTCGCCGAGGAGGGTGGCCTCGCCGCGCAGATAGCGCGCTGCACAGTCGAATTGCTCAGTGTGCGCGTGCCGACGGTCTCGGTCCTCCTCGGGCAGGGTGCGGGCGGCGCCGCGCTCGCGCTGTTCCCCGCCGACGTCCGGGTCGCGCGCGCCGACGCCTGGCTCTCGCCGTTGCCGCCCGAGGGAGCGAGTCTCATCGTGCACCGTGATCTCGACCATGCCGGTGAGATGGCCTCGCGGCAGGGCATTCTCGCCGGGCGCATGGCCGCGCAGGGCATGATCGACCACGTCGTCGACGCCGGATCGGACGACGAAGCGCTGTCGGCGATCCGCGACTGGATCGGCCGGTACCTCGCGGGATCGCCGGTTCCGGACGACGAAGCACGAACGCGCGTGCCGACGAAAGACGCGCGATGAGCGCGCGCGTCGTCGCCGTCGGGGCGCTCATCACCGACGAGTCAGGACGGATCCTGTTGATCCTGAGGCGGAACGAGCCGTCGGCCGGCCACTGGAGCCTCCCCGGCGGCCGGTCGAACCCGGAGAGTCGCTGGAGCGGGCGGTGATCCGCGAGGTCGAGGAGGAAACCGGTTTGCGGGTGACGGTCGGCGAACCGGCCATCCAACTCGAGATCCCGGTCGGCGACGGACGGGTGTATGAGGTCCACGACTTCCGTGCCGAGATCCGTTCCGGGGAACTACGTCCAGGTGACGACGCCGCGGACGCGGCGTACTTCACACCGGCCGAGGTCCGTCGGGCGAAGGTCACGAACCGCTTGGTGGAGTACCTGGAGCAGGCCGGTGTGTTGCCGCCGGAGTCGCCCTGACGGCGCACCCGCCGACGGTCCCGGTGCAGCGGGGCCGACGTGGTGCACGGACCTGGTTTTGTGCAGGATGGAGGGATGACCGATCTACTGCCCCTGGACCCTGACCAACTCCTCACCACCACCCGCTCGGTGCGCAAGCGTCTCGACTTCGAGCGTCCCGTGCCGCTCGACGTGGTCAAGGAGGCGCTCGAGGTCGCGTTGCAGGCGCCGACCGGCAGCAACAGCCAGACCTGGCACTGGATCGTGCTCACCGATCCCGAGCTGAAGCAGAAGGTCGCGGATTACTACGCACAGTCGTTCGCCAAGTACTACGCCGGCCAGGCTCCGCGGGACGAGACCGGCAAGCGCGTCGCGTCCAGTGCCCAGTACCTCGCCGACACGATGGGTCAGGTCCCGGTGCTCGTCATCGGGGCGATCTACACCGGTGGCGACCTGCCGGCGGGTAACCAGGCCGGCGTATGGGGTTCGCTTCTGCCGGGCGCGTGGAGTCTGCAGCTGGCGTTGCGTGCCCGCGGCCTCGGGTCGGCGTGGACGACTCTTCATCTGAACTACGAGAAGGAGGTCGCCGAGCTCCTCGGCATCCCGGCCAACATCCATCAGGGCGTGTTGCTGCCGGTGGCCTACAGCAAGGGCACCGATTTCAAGCCCGCGCCGCGCAAACCTCTCGACTCGGTCCTCCACATCGACGGCTGGTGAGGGCGGGGTGCCGGGTCACGGCTGATCCGGCACCTCACACCGGAGTGCCGCCAGCGCCATCGCGGTGAGGAGGCGGCGCAGTCCGTGCTGGTCGAACGCGGGCAGGCGAGGCGACGAGTTGAGCAACCCGAACATCGCGTGAACGCGCACGCGGGCTTCCTCGCGGTCGAGTGTGCCTCCGTTCTCGTCGATCACCGCGAGGAGGACGTCCACCCACCGCTCCACGTACCGGCGCTGCAGCAGCCGGACCCGGTGATTGGCGTCCGGGGTCATCGACGGCAGGTCCCGGTCCTGCACCGTGATGAGGTCGGGACGGGTGACGAGGACGTCGATGTGAAAGCCGATGAGCGCCACCAGGGTTTCCGCCGGTGAGCCGCCGCGGTCGGCGACCTCGCTGCCGCCGTCGTGCAGTCGCTGACTGATGTCGATGAGCATCTCGTCGAGTAGCTCGGTCTTGGAGGAGAAGTGGCGGTACATGGCCGGGCCGCTCACCCCGACGGCTCGTCCGATGTCCTCCAGTCGCACGCCGGCGAATCCTCGCTCGGCCATCTGATGGGCGGCGGCGGACAGCAATTCGGCACGACGGGCCGCCTTGGCCTGGGTTCGGCGCGTCGGCGGACGATTCGTGATCTCCGATTCGTCCTCGCGCGGTTCATGCGTCGCGGACATCGATCCCGAACTCTACGCGTTCGCGCGTGCGGACGAGATGCAGCGTGTCCGACGTCGGCGCGCGGATCGCGGGGTGGGTGACCCGGTCGAATGAAAACTGCACCAGCCGGTGCTCACGAGGCCGGGAAGGGCTTAGTCTTGCGCATGATCGCGCGCCGGACGGCGGGCGCAGAACAGCCCGCGAGGGCGGCGGGCCGAGTCCCGCAGCAGCGACGAGGAGCGGATCGTGAATCCAGGCGAACCTCAGCACCCCGGCGGTCAGTGGTCAGGCGTTCCGCAGGGCCCGCCGCAGACCGGGGGCTTCGCCGGCAACCAGGATCAGACGGCCCACGTCCAGCACCCCGGCACCGGGAGTCTTCCCCCTCAGCAGTGGAACACCGGCGCGCCGTACCCGCCTCCCGGTCCCGGCTGGGGACAGCCGGCCCGCGGGCCACGTGCCGACCTGGCGGTGATCTTCGCGCTGGCCTCCGCGGTCGCGGGGGTGGTCACGTATTTCATGGGCTTCCTCGGGTGGATCTCGGTCGGGGTCGGTGCCGAGGAGGAACTCAACCGATGGGGAACGGATTTCGAGGAAGGGCAGGGCGGCATACCCGCGTACTTCTCCTACGAGATCGTCCTGAACCCCGGCAAGTTCTTCATCCTGCTCGGGGTCGTCGGCATCGCGGCGACGTTCGTGCTGGTTCCAAGCTATCGCAAGGCGCTGCCGTTCCTCGCGGTCGTCGGAGTCGCCGCATGGCTGGCCCTGTTCGCCGCGGCACTGATCACGCCGCCGTTCCTCGACCTCGGTGCCGGTGCGATCGTCGGGCTGATCCTGGGATTCCTGCAGGTGGCGCTGCTCATCGCGGCGGCCTTCTTGTACGGTCTGAAGAAGGATGACTCGCCCGACCGGGGATGACGCCCCCGACGATCCGATCGTTCGCCTCCTGCGTCGTGCGGGATGTGTCTTCGCCGACGATGAAGCCGCGCTGCTTCGCGAACACGCCGCCGACGCAACCGAACTCGACACGCTCTGTGCCCGACGCGTGGCCGGCGTACCGATCGAGCATCTGGTGGGCTGGGTGCAGTTCGGCGAGTTGCGGTTGTCCGTGGGCCCGGGCGTCTTCGTGCCGCGGCAGCGTTCCCTGTTGTTGGCGCGCACCGCGATTGCCGCGGCGGGTGCGCGCCGGTCGCCGACCGTACTCGAGGCGTTCTGCGGCGTCGCACCCATCGCCGCGAGTGTTGCGGCCGCGGTGCCCGGCGTCGAACTGCATGTCGTCGATGCCGACGACACCGCCCTCGGCTTCGCGCGCCGAAACCTGCCGGGCGGGACCGGGATTCACCTCGGTGCCGGGCTCGTCCCGCTGCCGGACGACCTTCGCGGCCGCCTGGACGTGATCGCCGCAGTACCTCCCTACGTGCCCGAGTCGGCGCTCGGACTGCTGGCGCCGGAGGCGCGGGATCACGAACCGCGCGGCGCGCTGCTCGGCGGCCCGGACGGCCTCGACCACATCACGGCGTTGATCGCCGACGCCCGGAGCTGGCTCGCCGTCGGTGGCGAGTTGCTGATCGAGATGAACACCGCCCAGTACGACCTGGTCGCCGTCGCCCCGCCGACCAGAGCACACTACGAGTGCACGGTCGTCGCGGGCGACGACGGCCAGACCGCCGTGGCGCGTCTTCGGCGGGCACGCTGAGGCCGGCTGAAAACCACCCTCCAGCGGTGCCCGACGCCTCATGGGCGTCGGGTGCGCTGTGTCGGGCGGTTTTCAGTTGCGCTAGCTCGAAAGCCCTAGATCCCCAGCACCTCCCGCTGCCGTGCGACCGCTTCCCGGTAGCGCTCGACGTTGGCCATCTTGATCCCCTCGTAACCCCGGACCATGTCCGGTAGTTCCGCGAGGTCGACGACCGCGGGCAGCTGGTCCGCGCCGATGCGTCCACTCGCGAGCGCGTCGAGCGCGGCGTCGACGAGTTCCCGGTATTCGATGATCAGCGCACGTTCGGTGCGACGGATCTCGCTGCGGCCGAACGGGTCCAGGCGGGTTCCCCGGAGGCGCTTCATCTTCGCGAGCGCGCTCAGCGGGGTGTCGGCCCACGATCCCAGCGCCAGCTTCTCGCGCATCCCCATACTCCGCAGGGTCGGCGGATGGAGCCGCACCGCGACCTCGGCGTCGGCGCCGAACTCGTCGGCGATGCGCGCGGCGAACGCCGGGTCCTGCGTGAGCCGGGCGACCTCGTACTCGTCCTTGTAGGCCATCAGCTTGAACAGGTTCCGGGCGACGGCGGCGGTGAGCGAGGGGTCGGATGCGACGCGTCGTACGCGGTCGACCGTGTCGAGGTAGGTTCGCGCGTATTTCTCGTCGGAGTGGGCGGTCAGCTCGTCGTACCGGATCGCGATGGTGCGCCGGAGGTCGGCGTCGATATCCCCGAGCGCGCTGACCACCTCGAGGGCGTGGCGGCTCGGTTCGATCTCGGCGACCCCGCGACCGTGCAGTCCGTCGATGGTGCCGGACACGGAGTCGGGATCGGCCACGACCTGCCGCCCGCGCCGGAACGCCTGGACGTTCGCATCCACGGCCACGCCGTTGAGCTCGATCGCCCGCTCGATGGATTCCGCCGAGATGGCCAGCGCCCCGGCTTGATACGCAGCACCGACCATCAGCATGTTGGCGTACTGCTCGTCGCCGAACAAGGCTGTCGACACCGCTCCCGAATCGAGGTACACGGTCCGCGCGACCCGGGAGTCGACCGCGGAGTGGACGGCGGAGTCCGCCGGGAACCCGACCGAGGTGTCGATGACCATCAACCCGGTCGGCACCTGGGTGGTCGAGACGATCGCGACCGTCTTCTCGGGAGCGGTGACCTTGAGGTTGACCGGGTCGGTACCGACCAGCGGGTCGCACACGAGGTACAGGTCGCAGTCCTCGGACGCCACCTTCGCCGCCTGCTCCAGCGGATGCGGGGCCACCTTGATGTCGCTGACCACGGCGCCGCCCTTCTGCGCGAGCCCGGTCATGTCGACGGTCCGGGCCGAGTGGCCGTCGAGGACGGCAGCGGTGGCCAGGACCTGGGACACGGTCACCACGCCGGTACCGCCGATACCCGTGATGCGCAGGGAGAAGGTGTCGCGGATGGCGGGGACCGCGGGCATCGGCAACACGGTGTCCGCCAGATCGGCTGCGCGCGTGCGGATGCGGTCGGTGCCCGGGGTGATCGTGACGAACGACGGGCAGTCGCCCTTGAGGCAGGAGAGGTCGAGGTTGCACGAACTCTGGTCGATGCGCGTCTTGCGTCCGAACTCGGTCTGGACCGGGTGCACCGAGAGGCAGTTCGACTTCTCGCCGCAGTCGCCGCACCCCTCGCAGATGCGTTCGTTGATCAGGACGCGACGAGTGGGGGTGGGCATGGCGCCGCGCTTGCGCTTGCGGCGCTTCTCGGCGGCGCAGTGCTGATCGTGGACGAGCACCGAGACGCCCGCGACGCCCGCGAGTTCGGTCTGTACCTCGAGCAGGTCATCGCGGTGGCGAACCTCGACGGTGTCGGGGAGTCCCAGCGTACGAACGTGTTTCGGGTCGTCGGAGGTGACCACGACCCGGCTGACGCCTTCGTCGAGCAACAGTGACGTCAACCGCGGCAGGGTCATCCCGCCCACCGGATCCTGTCCACCGGTCATCGCGACGGTGCCGTTGTAGAGCAGCTTGTAGGTGATGTTCGCGCCCGACGCCACGGCGGCCCGCAACGCCAGCGACCCCGAGTGCGAGAAGGTTCCGTCGCCGATGTTCTGCACGAAGTGGTCCGCGGACACGAACGGGGCCATGCCGATCCACTGCGCGCCCTCGCCGCCCATCTGGGTGACCCCGGCGATGTCGCCGACCTGCCGGGGATCCATCAGCAACACCATCGCGTGACAACCGATGCCGGCGCCGACCAGGGTGTTCTCGGCGACCTTCGTCGAACTGTTGTGGGGGCAGCCGGAGCAGAAGTACGGCGTGCGCACCGCCAACGGGAGTTCGATGCGGGTGCGGCGAGCGGCTTTGCGGTCGAGCCAGATCCGCGCGGCGTCGACCCCGTGGCGGGCGAGACGGTCGGCGAGTCCTCGGGTCACCGCGTCGACGTCGAGTTCGCCGAAGCGGGAGAACAAGGTCGATCCGTCTTCATGCACCTTCCCCACGATGCGCGGGGCCCGCGGGTGGCGGAACAGGATGTCGCGCATCATCGTCTCGATGAAGTCGCGCTTCTCCTCGACCACGATGACCTCGTCGAGATCGCCGGTGGCGGTGTCGAACATGAAGCGATCCAGGATCTCTCGCTCGATCGGGTAGACCATGCCGAGCTTGAGGATGCGGATTCCGAGCCGGCGCAGATCCTCGTCGTCGATCCGCATCAGTCGCAGTGCTTCCCGGAGATCGAGGTAGGTCTTTCCCGCGGCGACGATGCCGATGCGGTCGTCGGGACTCGAGACCACGATCCGGTTGAGGCCGTTGAGCCGTGCGTACTCCTGCGCACGCGGGAGCCGGGTGGTCAGCTGATTCTGTTCGAGTTCCATGAGATGGGCGCCGAGCAGTCGTCCGCTGGGCACGTGGGGGCTCGTCCCGAGGTCGCCGTAGACGGGCACTATGCGGTCCGGGTCGACGCGTGCGGTCGACGCGCCGTCCGCGACGTGCGCGGAGATCTTGAGCGAGGTCCAGACCCCGCTGGTGCGACTCATGAGCGCCGCATGGACACCGAGATCCAGGATGTCCTGGGAATCGGCCGGATAGAGGATCGGGATGTAGAGGTCGGCCAGCGCCATCTCCGACGCGCACGGGACCGTCGAGGATTTCGCGCCCGGGTCGTCACCGACGAGCGCGACCGCGCCACCGGCGGAATGGGTTCCGATGAGGTTCGCGTGCCGCAGGGCGTCCGTCGCGCGGTCGAGACCGGGCGCCTTGCCGTACCAGTATCCGACGACGCCGTCGCGGGGGAGTCCGTCCGCGGACGGCGTCAATTCGGCACCGCCGATGACCTGTGCGGCGAGCTGTGAACCCATCACCGAGGTCGCGGCGAGCTCTTCGTTGAGACCGGGCCGGTGGATGACGTCGTACGGGGCGAGATGCTCGTGCCGTCGGGCGAGTTCGAGATCGTAACCGGCGAGGGGAGAACCCTCGTAGCCGGAGATGAACGAGGCGGTCCGGAGGCCGGAACGGCGGTCGACGCGAGCGCGGTCGCGGACCATGCGTACCAGGGCCTGGATGCCGGTGAGGTAGATGTCGCCGGACTCGCGGGTGTAGCGGTCGTCGAGCGAGAACCCGGTGGCTGCCGTCTCGGGCGGCGTGCCGGGGGTCGGGACGTGCTCGGAGCGAGCGCGGTCGTCTGCGAGGGTCATGGGGTCACCTGGCCTTCTATGTGCGGTGGCCGGTCCGGGGTTCCGGGGTGTCGGCGCATCGGTTGTGTCGGCCCGGGGGTGGTGGGCCTGCCACAACAGTACGAGAAGACGTGATGCGCGTCACGTAGGTCATGTCGACGCGGTGGATGAACCGGGGCGTGACATGGGCCACTTCATCGCGTACGATCACTTTCAGTTAATAGCCACTAACTGAAGGGTCGACGGTGACCAGCACGCTCGACGGCTTCCGGGCCGCACACCAGCGCAATCTCGACCTGCTCGACGAACGCCTGCGAGAGGTGTCCGCCGGCGGCGGCGCGAAGGTTCGTGATCGCCACGTCGCTCGCGGAAAGTTGCTCCCGCGGGACCGGGTCGACGGGCTGCTCGACGTCGGGTCGCCGTTCATCGAGGTGGCCCCGCTCGCGGCCTTCGGGATGTACGGCGGCAAGGTGCCCGCCGCCGGGGTCATCGCCGGCGTGGGGCGCGTCGCGGGTCGAGAGTGCATGATCGTCGCCAACGACGCCACGGTCTCCGGCGGCACGTACTACCCGGTCACGGTCAAGAAGCATCTGCGTGCGCAGGAGATCGCGGCGGCCAACCGGCTCCCGTGCATCTACCTCGTCGACTCGGGCGGCGCGATGTTGCTCCAGCAGGACGAGGTGTTCCCCGACCGGGATCACTTCGGACGGATCTTCTTCAATCAGGCGACCATGAGCGCCGCCGGCATCCCGCAGATCGCCGCGGTGCTCGGGTCGTCGACCGCCGGCGGGGCCTACGTCCCGGCGATGAGCGACGAGACGGTGATCGTGCGCAATCAGGGCACCATCTTCCTCGCGGGCCCGCCACTGGTGAAGGCGGCGACCGGAGAAGATGTCTCCGCCGAGGACCTGGGCGGTGGTGCGATGCACTCATCGGTCTCCGGTGTCACCGACCACCTCGTCGACAACGACCAGCAGGCGCTCGCCAAGGTCCGCGAGATCGTCGCGACCCTCGGGCCCCGCGAGGCGCCACAGTGGGAGACGATCCCGGTCCGCGAGCCGGTGCGGCCGCAGACCGACATCTACGACGTGGTGCCCACCGACCCGCGAACTCCGTACGACGTCCGGTCGGTCATCGAAATACTGTGCGACGGAGGGGAATACAACGAGTTCAAGGCGAACTACGGCACCAGTCTGGTGACGGCGTTCGCGCACCTGCACGGTCACCCGGTGGGGATCGTCGCCAACAACGGTGTCCTGTTCAGCGAATCCGCGCTGAAGGGAGCCCATTTCATCGAACTGTGCGACCAGCGTCGCATCCCGTTGCTGTTCCTGCAGAACATCACGGGCTTCATGGTCGGCAAGGCCTACGAGCAGGGCGGCATCGCCAAGAACGGGGCCAAGATGGTCAACGCCGTGGCGTGCGCACGCGTGCCAAAGTTCACCGTCATGGTCGGCGGCTCCTTCGGCGCGGGCAACTACTCGATGTGCGGACGCGCCTACTCGCCCAGATTCCTCTGGATGTGGCCCAACGCCCGCATCTCGGTCATGGGCGGACCGCAGGCCGCCGACACCCTCGGAACGGTGCGACGCAACCAGATCGAGCGATCCGGCGCGGAATGGTCCACCGAGGACGAGGAAGCGTTCAAGGCCCCGATCCGCGAACAGTTCGAACAACAGTCGGATGCCTACTACTCGACGGCCCGGCTGTGGGACGACGGGATCGTCGACCCCGCGCAGACCCGGACACTGCTCGGCCTCGCTCTCGAGACCGCCCGCTACGCACCGCTCGCCGATCCGCGCTACGGCGTCTTCCGGATGTGACCGCCGATGCCGACGTCGCCGAGTCCGAACCCGATCTCCACCGCCCCGTCCCGCCGAGCCCGAGGACCCCGACCGTGAGTACCAGACCCATCCGCAGCGTCCTGGTGGCCAACCGTGGTGAGATCGCCTGCCGGGTGATAGACACCCTGCGCCACATGGGAATCCGCAGTATCGCCGTCTATTCCGACGCCGACGCGCAAGCGCGCCACGTCCGGGAGGCCGACGTCGCCGTGCACATCGGCCCGGCCGCCGCCACCCAGAGCTACCTCGACATCGCAAAAGTGGTCGACGCGGCACGCAAGACCGGTGCCGACGCCGTCCACCCGGGCTACGGATTCCTCTCGGAGAACCAGAAATTCGCGGCCGCTCTGGCGGAGGCGGGCATCGTCTTCATCGGGCCGCCCGCGGAGGCGATCGCGACGATGGGAGACAAGATCACGGCCCGGCGCCGTCACCGCTCGCGACGTGCCGGTGGTGCCGGGTCTGTCGCGCCCCGGCCTGACCGACGACGACCTCATCGCCGCGGCCCCCGACATCGGGTTCCCGGTTCTCATCAAGCCCAGTGCGGGTGGCGGTGGGAAGGGGATGCACCGCGTGGCCGAGGCGTCGGAGCTGCCGGCCGCGCTGGAGCGGGCCCGCCGCGAGGCCGCCGCCGCGTTCGGCGACGACGCGCTGTTCCTCGAGCATTTCGTCGACACCCCGCGCCACATCGAGGTGCAGGTCCTCGCGGATCAGCACGGGAACGTCATCCACCTCGGCGAGCGCGAGTGCTCATTGCAGCGGCGGCACCAGAAGGTGATCGAGGAGGCGCCGTCGGCGCTGCTCGACGCCGAGACCCGTGCTCGCATCGGTGAGGCCGCGTGCGATGCCGCGCGCAGTGTCGGCTACACCGGGGCGGGCACGGTCGAGTTCATCGTGTCGGCGCACCGGCCCGACGAGTTCTTCTTCATGGAGATGAACACCCGCCTGCAGGTCGAGCACCCGGTGACCGAGCTCGTCACCGGAGTCGACCTCGTGGAACAACAGATCCGCGTCGCCCGCGGAGAAGTCCTGGGTCTGACGCAGTACACGATCACCCTCAGCGGCCACGCGATCGAGGCACGCGTGTACGCCGAGGACCCGGCCCGCGGTTTCCTGCCGACCGGCGGCACGATCGAGCATCTCGTCCATCCCGACACCTCGGCCGGCGGCGGCATCCGCGTCGACTCGGCCATGCTCGACGGATTGCGCGTCGGCAGTGACTACGACCCGATGCTCGCGAAGATCATCGCCTACGGTGCCGACCGGGAGGAGGCGCTCGAACGTCTCGATCAGGCACTGGCCCACACACGCGTGCTGGGCGTGGTCACCAACATCGACTTCTGCCGCTTCGTCCTGCGTCAGCAGGCGGTCGTGGACGCCGACCTCGACACCGAGCTGTTGGACCGCCTCGTCACCGATTACGCTGCGCCGGAGCCCATTCCCGAGGCACAGGTGCTCGTGGGTCTGGCGCGGATCGGCGCTCGCGATGCCGACGACGTCTGGTCCTCGGCGGTCGGATGGCGGGTCGGCCGATCCGCTCCGGTCCGCACCCGCCTCGTCGCGGGCGGACGGCATTCGACGGTGGCCATCCAGGTCGACGCCGCCGACGAATGGTCCGTCTCGGGAACCGCCACCGTCACCTTCGACGACGACGCCGAGGCGTCGTGGACCGGGCACGTGGTCTACCGGCCGGCGCAACCCGGCGACGGTCGCGGCCCGGACCGCCTGGTCGTCGACGGGGTGACGCAGTCGTGGTCGAGTGTTCGCGTCGGGGAGAGCTGGTGGGTGGGAGGGCCGTCGGGCACCTGGGTCCTCGAACTCGCGAAGCCCCTGCTCGACGAGGCCGCCGACGAGCACGCCGGCGAGATCACCAGCCCGATGCCGGGCACCGTGGTCGCCGTCGCCGCCGAGATCGGGGACGACGTCTCCGCCGGCCAGTCGATCGTCGTCGTCGAGGCGATGAAGATGGAACATGCACTCACCGCGCCGGTGGACGGCACCGTCGACATCTCCGTGAAGGTGGGGGACAAGGTCGACGCGGGACAGATCCTCGCCGTCGTCACCGCCGGCGATCCCCTTGATCTCTGAGGTGCGAGGAGCGAAAGCGACGAGCCTTTACTGATCCCTGAGGTGCGAGGAGCGAAAGCGACGAGCCACGAAGGGCCCTGAACCACCCGTCGACAACCTTCCCAGGAGAACACTCACATGGAACTCACCCAGGAGTACACCGACCTCATCGCGACGGTCCGCGACTTCGCGCAGACCGTGGTGGCGCCGGTGGCCGCGAAACACGATGCCGAGCAGAGCTTTCCATACGACGTCGTCGCCCAGATGGGCAAGATGGGACTGTTCGGTCTCCCCTTCGACGAGAAATACGGCGGCATGGGCGGCGACTACTTCGCCCTGTCGCTCGCGCTGGAAGAACTCGGCAAGGTGGACCAGTCCGTCGCCATCACCCTCGAAGCCGGGGTGAGTCTGGGCGCCATGCCGATCTACCGCTTCGGCAGCGAGGAGCAGAAAGAGCAGTACCTCCCCGAACTCACCGCGGGCACGGCGCTCGCGGGCTTCGGGTTGACCGAACCCGGGGCTGGATCGGATGCCGGGGCCACCGCGACCACGGCCCGCGACGACGGTGACTCCTGGATCATCAACGGCGGCAAGCAGTTCATCACCAACTCGGGAACCGACATCACCTCACTGGTCACCGTGACCGCGGTGACCGGGGTGAAGGAGAACGGCAAGAAGGAGATCTCCACCATCATCGTGCCGTCCGGCACGCCGGGTTTCACCGCCGAGCCGGCGTACAACAAGGTCGGGTGGAACGCCTCGGACACCCATCCGCTGACCTTCACCGACGTACGCGTTCCCAAGGAGAACCTGCTCGGTGTCCGCGGGCGCGGATACGCCAACTTCCTGTCCATCCTCGACGAGGGGCGGATCGCCATCGCAGCCCTCGCGACCGGCGTCGCCCAGGGCTGCGTCGACGAGAGCGTGAAGTACGCCAAGGAGCGACAGTCCTTCGGCAAGGCGATCGGTGAGTACCAGTCGGTGTCCTTCGCGATCGCCCGGATGGAGGCGCGCGCGCACGTCGCGCGGACCGCCTACTACGACGCGGCGGCGAAGATGTTGGCGGGCAAGCCCTTCAAGAAGGAGGCATCGATCGCCAAGATGATCGCCAGTGAGGCGGCGATGGACAATGCCCGGATGGCCACCCAGATCCACGGCGGGTACGGCTTCATGAACGAATATCCCGTCGCCCGGCACTACCGCGATTCGAAGATCCTCGAGATCGGTGAGGGCACGACCGAGGTGCAGCTCATGCTCATCGCGCGCGAGCTGGGGTTCGCATGAGCGACACCACCGGCGGGCGTCGAATCGTACAGCGCGGGTTGTGGTTCGAGGAGTTCGAGGCGGGCACGATCTACGAACACCGGCCCGGACGCACTGTCACCGAGGCCGACAACGTGCTGTTCACGACGCTGACCATGAACACGCAGGCGCTCCACCTCGACGCCGCCTGGTCGGCCGAACAGCCGGGTTTCGGCGGGCAACGCCTGATCAACTCCATGTTCACCCTGTCGACGATCGTGGGATTGTCGGTCTCCCAACTCACCCAGGGCACCCTCGTGGCGAACCTGGGCTTCAGCGAGGTCGCCTTCCCGGCGCCCTTGTTCGCCGGCGACACCCTGTACGCGGAGACCGAGTGCACCGGTAAACGCGAATCGCGGTCGCGTCCGGGTGAGGGCGTGGTGAACTTGACCCACATCGGACGCAACCAGCACGGCGAGGTCGTCGCCCGCGCCGCACGAGCAACGCTGGTGCGCCGGCAACGGACGGAGTGACGACGATGTTCTTCGAGGACCCACCCGGCGGCCCGGTTGCGGGTTCCGGACTGTCGGGGCAGCTCACCAACGCGTGGCTGCCGCCCGGGCCGGCGATGTTGTTTTGCCCGGCGGACCGTCCCGAGCGATACCAGAAGGCCCTCGACCGGGCCGACGTCGTCATCCTCGACCTCGAGGACGCGGTGTCGTCGACGAACCGCGCCGCAGCCCGGGAAGCCCTCGTCGCCAATCCGGTCGATCCGGACCGCACCATCGTGCGGATCAACCCGGCCGGTACCGGCGACTACCGGCGCGACCTCGCCGCCGTCTCGGAGACGAACTACCGGGTGGTGATGCAGGCCAAGGCCGAGGACGTGTCCTCGATCCTGGACACCGCGTTCCAGACGATCGCACTGATCGAGACGCCGCTCGGCGCGACCCGCGCCCGCGACATCGCCGCCACCTCCAACTGCATCGGACTGATGTGGGGGGCAGAGGATCTCGTCGCGGGCCTCGGCGGCACGTCGAGCCGGTTCGGTCCGGGTGAACCCCGTCCGGGTGAGTACCGGGACGTCGCGAGCTGGGTCCGGTCGATGGTCCGCATCGCGGCCGCCGCGTACGGGAAGTTCGCCGTCGACTCGGTGCACCTCGACATCGAGGACGTCGACGGACTCGTCGCCGAGGTCCGCGACGCGGTGGCCCTGGGTTACACCGCGACCGCATGCATCCATCCGTCCCAGGTCGATCACATCCGGAACGGTTACCGGCCGTCGGACGAGGCGGTCGAATGGGCGCGCAAGGTCCTCGACGGTGCGGCCGAACACGCGGGCGGGGTGTTCAGCCTCGACGGCCAGATGATCGACGGGCCGGTCCTGCGCCAGGCCGAGGTCGTCCTGTCCCGTGTGAGCGGTACGCGTACCGATCCCGCCCCCGAGAACTGACGAGCCCCCCGACCATCCGGGCATCCACCCCCCGAGAACAGACCGGAGCAGAACATGAGCACCGAGGCTCACCCGAAGCCTGCACACACGCGCGGTGAGGAGACACCGGCACTGCTCACCGAGACCATCGGCGCCACCCTGGCCCGCACCGTCGCGGACCACGGCGAGCAAACCGCGTTGATCGACGCCGCCGCACGGCGGGAATGGCGATACACCGAGTTCCACCGTGACGTGCGCGCGCTCGCGGCCGGACTGCTACGACTCGGCGTGTCGGTCGGCGACCGCGTCGGGCTGTGGTCGCCGAACCGGTTCGAATGGGTGTTGACCCAGTACGCCGCGGCCGAGATCGGCGCCGTGCTGGTCAATCTCAATCCCGCGTACCGGCAGAACGAGATCGAATACGCGCTGCAGCAGTCCGGGACGAGCGTCGTCCTGGCCGCCGAGAGCTTCAAGGACTCGGCGTATTCGGCGATGCTCGAACAGGCCCGGCCGCAGTGCCCGGAGCTGCGCGAAGTGGTCCTGTTCGAATCCCCCGGCTGGGATGCGCTGTGCGTCGAGCCGAGTGCCGACGAGCTCGCACGCGTCGACGAGATCGCTGTGTCGCTCTCACCCGACGACCCGATCAACATCCAGTACACCTCGGGCACAACAGGTTTCCCGAAGGGTGCGACGCTGTCGCACCGGAACATCGGTAACAACGGGTATCTCGTCGGCGAACTGCTGAACTACACCGCCGACGACCGGATCTGCCTACCCGTGCCCTTTTACCACTGCTTCGGCATGGTGATGGGTAACCTCGCGGCGACGAGTCACGGTGCGGCGATGGTGATCCCGGCGCCGGCCTTCGACCCGCGGGCCACCCTCGAGGCGGTCGCGGAGTACCGCTGCACCAGCCTCTACGGCGTGCCCACCATGTTCATCGCCGAACTCGGCCTGCTCGACGACGGGCTCGACATCGACCTGTCGAGCCTGCGCACCGGGATCATGGCGGGGTCGCCGTGCCCCGAGTACGTCATGCGGCAGGTCGTCGACCGCATGCACATGCGTGAGGTGTCGATCTGTTACGGCATGACCGAGACGTCGCCGGTGTCGACGCAGACGCGGGTCGACGATCCCCTCGAGTTGCGTGTGACCACCGTCGGGCGGGTCGGCCCGCACCTGGAGATCAAGGTCGTCGATCCCGGAACCGGGGAGACCTCGGCGCGCGGCGAGACGGGCGAATTGTGTACGCGCGGTTATTCGGTGATGACCGGGTACTGGAACGACCCGGAGAAGACGGCCGAGGCCATCGACGCCGACGGCTGGATGCACACCGGCGACCTCGCCGACATGGACGAGAACGGTTATGTCCGGATCACCGGGCGCATCAAGGACATGGTGATCCGCGGCGGGGAGAACATCTACCCGCGCGAGATCGAGGAGTTCCTCTACACCCATCCCGACATCCTCGACGCCCAGGTGATCGGGGTGCCCGACGTGAAATACGGCGAGGAGCTGATGGCCTGGGTCCGGTTGCGCGACACCGCAACCGAGTTCACCGCCGACGACCTGCGCGAGTTCGCGACCGGCAAGATCGCGCGACACAAGATCCCGCGGTACGTCCATGTGGTCGAAGAGTTCCCGATGACCGTCACCGGGAAGGTCCGCAAGGTGGCGATGCGCGACGAGGCGGTCTCGATCCTCGAGCAGTTGCGATGAGCACGTCGAGGACTGCGGAGCGGGTCACGAGCACCCAGATGGACCGGTTCGGTCGCTTAGTCGCCGAGCGATTCTGGTCCGGCACAGGCGATTACGACGATCTGTGGTCGTGGTCGGTGGAACATCCGGCCCGGTTCTGGCGTGCCGTCTGGGAATTCTTTGACCTCGACGCCCTCGCCGCGGAGCCGCTCGGGCCCGGGGACGAGGCGGTGCTCGCCGACGACCGGATGCCCGGTGCGGTCTGGTTCCCCGGGATGCGGTTGAACTACGTCGATCAGATCCTCCGGCACGCCGCCCTGCCCGGTGCCGCGATCGTGGGCATCGACGAGGCCGGTGACCGTTCCGAGATCGCGTGGGCGGAACTGCCGGCGCAGGTCGCGGGCCTGGCCGCGGCCCTGCGTGCGCGCGGAGTGGGGTCGGGGGACGTGGTGGCCGCCTACCTCCCCGACATCCCGGAGGCCGTCATCGGCTTCCTGGCCACCGCATCCCTGGGCGCGATCTGGTCCGGATGTGGACAGGACTATGCCCCGCAGGGGGCAGCCGGCCGACTCGGCCAACTCGCACCCAAGGTCCTGTTCACCGCCGCCGGATATCGCTACAACGGTAAGATCGTCGACAAGCGCGCCGACAGCGCCGAACTCGCCGGGCTACTGCCGGAACTGGTTGCGCACATCACGATCGGCGCGACCGAGGAGTCCTCGTCGGCCCTCGACTATGCCGACGCCGTCAACAGCGACCCCGGCGACTTCCACCCGGTCAAGGTGCCCTTCGACCATCCGCTCTGGGTGCTGTTCAGTTCCGGCACCACCGGACGCCCCAAGGGCATCGTGCACGGACACGGGGGAGTCCTGCTCGAGCACCTGAAAGCCGGTGCCCTGCACGGCGATCTGTCCGCAGACGACGTGTTCTTCTGGCAGACGGCCCTCAGCTGGATGATGTGGAACTATCAGGTCGCCGGGCTGCTGTGCGGTTCGCGGATCGTCTGTTACAGCGGTTCGCCCCTGTACCCGGACGCCGACCGCCTGTGGCAGGTCGTCGACGACGAGCACGTCACCTACTTCGGCACGAGTCCCGGTCAGCTGCAGGCCTCGCGGAAGGCGGGTCTGGACCCTGGTCGCCGGCACGACCTCGGTCGGTTGCGCACTCTCGGAAGTACCGGGTCATCGCTCGCCGCAGATCTTTTCACCTGGGTCGACGACCACGTCGGGTCCGGACTGCCCATCTCCTCGATCAGTGGCGGCACCGATATCGTGTCCGCATTCGCCGGCGGCTCCACCGGTGTACCGGTCGTCCCGGGGGAGCTGTCGGTGCGCTACCTCGGTGTGGCACTGGAGAGTTGGTCGCCCGACGCCCGCCCGCTTGTGGGGGAGGTGGGTGAACTCGTCGTCACCGCGCCGATGCCGTCGATGCCCGTGAGCTTCTGGGACGATCCCGACGGTGCGCGCTACCGCGCGGCATATTTCGCCCACGAATGGGAGGGCGGTGCGTCGAGTCCGGAGAAGCCGGTCTGGCGGCACGGTGACTGGGTGACCGTGACCGAACGCGGGTCGCTCGTGATCCACGGCCGCAGCGACGCAACGTTGAACCGCCACGGGATCCGGATGGGATCGGCCGACATCTACGAGGTCGTCGAAGCGCTCGACGAGATCGCCGAGGCCTTCGTGCTCGGTGTCGACGGACCGGACGGCGCCTATTGGATGCCGCTGTTCGTCACCCTGGTCCCCGGCGCGACGCTCGACGACGCGCTGATCGGCCGGATCGCGGGCGCGGTCCGCGACCGCCTCTCCAAACGCCATGTGCCCGACGAGGTCATCGAGGCCCCCGGGATTCCGCACACCCGGACCGGAAAGAAGCTCGAGGTTCCGGTCACCGCGATTCTGGCGGGCCGTTCCGAGGTCAACATCGACCCCAAGGCGGTCGACGATTACGCGCTGATCAACTGGTACGCCGAGCAAGGGCGCGCGCATCGCTGGTGAGCGGGATTCGTGGCCCGGCGGGGCGACCCTGATGTGCAAGGGTCATGGGACCCGGCGGGTATGTGTACTAGCGTGGTCGATAGTTCTGCGCTCGTGGGGGGCGACGGCCGGACGCCGTCACCTCGACGCGACCCGCTGATCCTGACCGACCGACCCGACCAGGAGATCGTCATGACCTACCCACCCGGCGGCTACGGGCAGCAGCAGCCCGAGTCCGGCCAGTCCTACGGCCAGTACGGCAATCAATCCGGATTCCCCAGTCCGGCGCGCACAACACGGGTCCGCAGGCGAGCCCCGCTCCCGGTTCCGATCAGTACGGACAGGCCCCGCAGTACGGGGGTCAGCAGTACGGGGGCCAGCAGTACGGGCAGAGCGGACAGTCCTACGGCCAGGGGCAGCCGGGCTACGGCCAGAGCCCCGCGCAGGGGTACGGCCAGCAGGGATATGGCCAGCAGGGATACGGCCAACCCGGGTACGGCCAGGACCAGCAGGGCCAGCAGGGCTACGGCCAGTACGGATATTCCCCGCAGCCGACCAAGGCGCCGAGTCAGGGACTGCCGGCCATCACCCCGGTTCTTCTCGCCGCCGCGATCGGCGCCTTCGGCCTCATCGCCCTGTTCAGTGGGTTCCTGTCCGCCGCCGAGACCTATGACTTCGCGCTCAAGCTGTTCCAGACCCAGTACAACGCGCCGTACACGCTGATCAGCGTTGCCGGCATCCTGGCGCTCATCTCGCTGATCCCGGGCATCAAGGTGCCTGCGGCGCCGATCGTGGCGTCGCTGGCGATCACCTCGTTCCTGATCACGCTGTTCCAGTTCCTCAACATCGACGACAACGGTGCCGGGGCGATCGTGCTGCTGATCTTCACCCTTCTGTCCGCGGTCCTCGCAGTCGTGTGGTTGCTCGTCGACGCCGGCGTCATCAAGGTGGCGCCCGCGGTGGGCTCGGCGACCGCAGCGGTGGCCCCCGGCTCGTCGGCCGCGCAGTCCGACACCGGCGCTCACCAGCAGACCGGTGGCTACGGCGACGCGCAGACCACCGCCTACGGCACCGGCAGCGCGCAGGCTCAGTACGGCCAGCAGTCGTCGGCGAACTACGACCCGTCGGCCTACTCGCAGTCGTCGGGCGCGTCGACCGCCGGTCAGAGCGGTTACTCCGGCGGTGCGAGCGAATCGTCGGCATCGGCCTCCGGTCACGGCGAGTCGGGCTACGGGGACTACCGTCCCGGCCAGTACGCGGCCGGCGCCTCGGGCGCATCCCCGGCCGCGCCCGGTGGATCCGCTAGCCCCTCGGGCACCGACACCCCGGCCGGAGACCACTCGACCACGGTCTTCCAGAAGCCGGAGCCGCCCACCGGCAGCGGCAACTGACAGAACCCCCACAGTGCCCCGTCGACCATCGGTCGACGGGGCACTGTCGTCGTGCGGACGGTCCAGCGGTGAGCTGACTCCCTTTCGCAGGCCGCTCGGCGCGTCTACGACGGCGTCGGCCGGGACCGTGTCAGGCTCATGACGATGCCCTCCCTCAAGTCGGACCCGACCACGGACAATCTGGCGTCGCAGCTGCGTAACCTGCGGCGATCACGTCGTGCGCAGCGCACGGCGGCCGAGGGCTCGGCCCGGCAGCTCGCGGTTGTCGCGTTCACCGTTCCAGCGATAGCGCTGGTGACGCTGATCGTCGTGATGCTCTCGGTGCTGCTGCTGGCCGGCAGCGGCCTGACCGGACTGCCGAGTGCGATCGCCTCGGGCTGGCTGGCCGTCCACCAGGTGCCGGTCACGATCAGCGGGGTCACCGTAGGCGTGCTGCCGCTGCTGCCGACGCTGGCGGTCGCCGCCGGCACTGCCTGGCTGACGGCCCGGGCCGTCGCCGGTGGCACGAACTCGAACGAACGCGATAGGCACGAGCTGTTCGACCTCGGCGCCGTCGTGTTCTCGGCGGTGATTGGTCCCGTTCTCATCACCGCGATGTCCCTGGCGGTCGTCATGGACGGCGGGTCGGTCCTGCCGTTGCAGACGCCCAACGCGCTGCTCGCGTTCCTCTGCACCCTCGGCGTACACGGCGGTGCGGCGGTCGCCGGTGTCGTGTGGAGCCGACGACGCGACTTCGCCGTCCGCGGGGGCGTGACCCACGCCGATCGTCGCGGTTTCCGGTACGGGCTGGTGGCGGCCCTGCTGCTACTGGTGGCCGGAGCCGTGCTGGTGTGTCTGCGCATGTTGATGAGGCACGGGCAGATCGGTGAACTGATCGAGACCGGTTACGACTTCGACGGGTTCCTGGGACTCACCCTGCTGTCGATGCTCTACCTCCCGAACGTGATGGTCGCCGCGATGGCGGTGCTCGTGGGTTCCGACGTCCAGATCGGTGCGACGACCGTCGACCTGTTCACGGTCCGCGGTGACGCCGTCCCGCCCGTCCCGGTTCTCGCGGTCCTTCCCGACGGGCCGGGTGCCGGGGCGTGGGGGTTCGTCGGACTGCTCGTGCCGGCCGGTGTCGCCGCGTTCGTCGGCTGGCGATGCCGCGACCTCGATCCCATGGCCCACGTGCGTTCGGTGGGTGTGGCCGCGGCGGTCGCGGCCTCGGTGGTCGCCGTTCTCACCGTCTCGGCGGGTGGAACGCTGGGGGAGTTCGGCGAGGTCGTCGTGACTGTGTCGGCGGCCGGGGTCTTCACGCTGGGTTGGATCGCGGTCGTCGGCCTGCTCATCGTGCTCGTCTACGCCTTCCTGCCGTCGACCCGAGCGGCACGTCTCGCTGTCGGCGATGAGTATTTCGAGGATCCATTCGACCTCGGTTACGAGGACGAATACGTCATCGTCACCGATCTGGACGAGGACGACGAGTACGCCGAGTACTCCGAGGTCGAGGACGGCGAATTCGAGGATTCGGAGTACGAGGGTTCGGACTACGACGACGGCGAGTTCGACGACGGTGAATTCGGGGACGCTGACCTCGCGGACGACGACGCGGAGTACGTCGCCGAGTCGGACCCGGGCGACTCTGATCTCGACACCGCATCCGGGCGCGCGCCGGTGAAGAACCGCGTGTACGACGACGATCTCGACGTGGCGGATCTCGCCGTCGACGTGGATCACGACCTCCATCCCGGTTCACACGGGGCCTCACGTCAACGCTGACAGCGCGCTTCCCGGGCGTGCCCCGGCGGCGCCACCCGGCGCGGGCGGCCCATTGTGCGGCGATTAGTCTCGACGACGTGACATCCCCGACGGCACCTGGTCGCACCCCGCTGGTGGTGATGGCGTCGGGCACCGGTTCGCTGCTGGAATCGCTGATCGCGCGCGCCGGTGACGAGGATGCCCCGTTTCGTGTCGCGGCGATCGTGGTCGACCGCTCGTGCCGGGCGCAAGAGGTCGCGCAGCGCCACGACATCCCGCTCATCACCTGCCGTGTCGCCGACCACGCCGACCGCGCGACGTGGGATCGTGAGCTGACCGACGAGGTCGCCGCGATCGAGCCGGAGTGGGTGGTGACCGCCGGTTTCATGAAGATCCTCGGCCCGGCTTTTCTCGGCCGGTTCGGCGGTCGCGTCGTCAACAGTCATCCAGCGCTGCTGCCCGCGTTCCCGGGCGCCCACGGGGTCGCCGAGGCGCTCGACTACGGCGTCAAGGTCACCGGCGCGACGGTCCATCTTGTCGACGAGGGCGTGGACACCGGCCCGATTCTGGCGCAACAGGTGGTCAGCGTCGTCGACGACGACACCGCCGACACCCTGCACGAGCGAATCAAGACGGTCGAGCGCGTGTTGCTCGCCGACGTGGTGACCGCACTGGTCACCAGAGGAGTAGTCATCGATGGACGAAAGGCCCGCATCCCGTGAACGCACCCAGCTCTGACAGCTCTCGCCGACCGATTCGGCGCGCGCTGGTGAGTGTCTACGACAAGAGCGGTCTCGCCGACCTCGCGACGGCACTGCACGCGGCCGGAGTGGAGATCGTGTCCACCGGGTCCACCGCGAAGACCATCGCTGGCGCGGGCGTGCCGGTCGTGGAGGTGTCCACGCTGACGGGCTTCCCCGAGTGCCTCGACGGCCGCGTCAAGACCCTGCACCCCAAGGTGCACGCGGGCATCCTCGCCGATACCCGCAAGTCCGATCATGTGGCTCAGCTCGACGAACTGGGCGTCGCCGCATTCGATCTCGTCGTCGTCAATCTCTATCCGTTCACCGAAACGGTGGCGTCCGGTGCGACTCCGGACGAGTGCATCGAGCAGATCGACATCGGCGGCCCGTCGATGGTGCGTGGGGCCGCGAAGAACCACCCGTCGGTCGCTGTCGTGGTCGATCCTGATGACTACTCGCTGGTGACCGAGGCCCTCGCGGCCGACGGGTTCTCGCTCGTCGACCGGAAGAAGCTCGCGGCCAAGGCTTTCCGGCACACCGCTGACTACGACGTCGCGGTCGCGTCGTGGATGTCGAGTGTGGTTGCGCCCGAGGACGAGTCGCAGTTCCCGGCGTGGGCCGGTGCGACGTGGACCCGCTCCGCGGTGCTGCGTTACGGCGAGAACCCGCACCAGCCGGCCGCACTGTATGTCGGCAACGCCGGGGCCGGCGGGGTTGCGACCGCCGAGCAGCTCCACGGCAAGGAGATGAGCTACAACAACTACACCGACGCCGACGCCGCGTGGCGCGCCGCCTACGACTTCGATGCCCCGGCGGTCGCGATCATCAAGCACGCCAACCCGTGTGGCATCGCCATCGGCGCCGACATCGCGGAGGCGCATCGCAAGGCGCACGCGTGCGATCCCGTCAGCGCCTACGGCGGCGTCATCGCCGCCAATCGTGAGATCACCGTGGCGATGGCCGAGCAGGTCGCCGAGATCTTCACCGAGGTCATCGTCGCGCCCGGCTTCGCCGACGGTGCGCTCTCGGTGCTGACCCGCAAGAAGAACATCCGCGTCCTGGTGGCCACCCCGCCGGCGGCGACCGGGATCGAGACGAAGCCGGTGTCGGGTGGACTGCTGATGCAGCAGCGCGACGTCCTCGACGCCGACGGCGACAATCCGGCCAACTGGAGCCTCGTGGCGGGTCCGCCGGCCGACAACCAGACCCTTGCCGACCTCGAGTTCGCCTGGCGTGCGTGCCGTTCGGTCAAGTCCAACGCCATTCTGCTGGCGTCCGACGGTGCGTCGGTCGGCGTCGGCATGGGCCAGGTCAATCGCGTCGACTCGGCGCACCTGGCCGTGCAACGCGCCGGCGACCGGGCAGCGGGGAGCGTCGGGGCGTCGGACGCGTTCTTCCCCTTCCCGGACGGACTGCAGGTGCTGCTGTCGGCCGGGGTCAAAGCCGTTGCGCAGCCGGGCGGTTCGATCCGCGACAACGAGGTGATCGAGGCGGCCGACGAGGCGGGCGTGACGCTCTACCTCACCGGGGCACGTCATTTCGCTCACTGAGCTGGCTCTACTGGTCGTCGCCGGGTTCGGCGCCGGCCTGATCGGTTACATCACCGGGCTGGCGTCGATCGTCAGCTATCCCGCACTGCTCGCCGTCGGACTCAGTCCGATCGCGGCCAATGTCACGAACACGGTCGCGCTGGTCGCCGTCGGGGTGGGCAGTACCGCACAGTCGGGACGCTCCCTCCTCAACGGTGACCGCAGGCGGCTGATGATCGGCGCGATCGCCTCGCTCGTCGGCGGAACGGCCGGGGCGGTGCTGTTGTTGTCGACCCCGGCCGAGGCCTTCGAGGCCGTCGTGCCGTTCCTGGTGGCGATCGCCGCGATCGCCCTGCTGGCGCAACCGGTTCTGCGGCGGTGGGCCACCTCGCACGTCGAGCGTCCCTGGGTGTTCATCCTCGGCCTGACGCTGATCTCGGTGTACGGCGGGTACTTCGGGGCGGGCGCCGGCATCATGATCCTTGCGCTGATGCTCGTGGTGACCAGCGAACCACTGTGGCGCGCAGCGTTGTCCAAGTCGTTGTTCCTCGGCATCGCCAACACGATCGCCGCCATCGGCTTCATGATCTGGGGTCCCGTCGACTGGTGGGCGGCGCTCGCCATGGCCGTCGGCTGCCTTGCCGGCGGATGGTGCGGTCCGCCGGTCGTGAAACGGCTGCCGCCCGGGCCGCTCCGGATCGTGGTCGGGGTCTGCGGGCTCGGCCTCGCGGCGTGGCTCGCGGTCAGCTGACGTCGGCGTGATGAGCAGGCGGTTGTCGTCGGTGTGCCCGCGTCAGCCCCTGCTCCCTGAGGTGCGTCCGGAGCTTGCGGAGGGCGCGTCAGCCCCTGCTCCTTGAGGAGCGTCCGGAGCTTGCGGAGGGCGCGTCACGAAGGGTCCGGCGACCGGCAGACTTCAACTCGACCGGCAGACTTCGATCGAGGTCTGGGAGTCGAGATGAAGTCTGCCGGTCACAAATCCGGGGCAGGTATGCGAGACAGTCCCGCCGGCCGAGGTCGAGTGCGCTCCTCGGTAGGGCCTTGCGGCCGGGGGTGAGGCAGTCGCGCTTCCTCGGATCGGTTGCGCATGTAGTCAGTAGCGCACGTTCGGCCGAAGGAGCGCTTCAATGTGGGGGGCACGGGCATACAGCGATGCCGGTCTTTGTTGGCCCATTGGGCGCAGTTGTCTGAGAGGAACTTCGGCCTGGAGGTGAAGCTGCCCAACAGGGTGCGCTACCTGAGATCGATTTGCCGCAGTCGGAAGTATCGCGGCCCACTGACGGGGCGGCAGCCCATGTGGCAGTTCACGGCGGGCGTCAGCCCGCAGGTGGTCCAGGTGCAAGGGTGGAGTAGCGGCAAGGGTTTCGCAGTACGGCCCCGTTCCCGGTCCACGATCCGACCGGGAACGGAGCCGACTGCTGTGTCTCTGTGGAGTTGTCAAGGGACGGATGCGATCCCGGGTGATGGCCGGGTGCGAAAAGGTGCTACGCGAAAGTGTGTGTCGGAGGGTCGGTCAGGCGGCGTCGTCGAGTCGCATGGTGCGGCGGTTGTAGGCGGGTAGTGGTCGGCGTTGCGGGTCAATACTGGCGGGTGGGACGAGCCAGGGATGGCGGTCGAAACCCATCACGATGTCCCAGCCGTGGTGGTGGACCTGCGTATGGCAGCGCTGACACAGCAAACAGCCGTTGTCGAGGTCGGTGGGTCCACCGTCGGCCCACGACTTGATGTGGTGGACCTGGGTATGTGACGGTGGTGCACCGCATTTGATGCAGCAGGCGTCGCGCACGATGATTGCTTTGCGGAGGTGTGCCGGATACAACCGACGGGTGTGACCCATCTGCAGCGGTACGCCCTCACTGTCGAGGACGATCTCGGTCAGGGATCCGTCGCAGGAGACCTGTTTCGCGGTGGCATGGCTGACCGTCCCGGTCCACGGCAGCGTTGCGAGTTCTCCGGTGGCGGGGATGGTCAGCATCAGTTGCGTGCGTGGGCTTCCGACGGTGTCGATGGTCGCGCCGATCGCTGCTTGGTCGAGGATCAACTCGAAGGCGTCGGCACGGCGCTGCTCGGCGGTTCGTCGATCTTCGGCTCCGTCGGGTTCGGGCCGTGGACACGATCGTTCGTCGATCATGGCCTGGAACTTCTCGCCGACGATCTGGGTGAGGTCGGCCCGGATTTCGACGCGGCCGTCGTCGGTGGTGTGGGCGTTGACCGCGTTCAGCGATGGGTCGTCGGCGGCCGGTACGCTGGTGTCGGAGGCGTCCGCCAGAGTGTTGACGATGGCTCGGGCATGCTTGAGTACTTGCGGCGGCGTCGCACCGGACAGTGCTTGGGCGATGAGTTCGAGCTCATACCGTGAGCGCTTGTCGTCGGAAAGCGCCTCACCACAACGCTTGTCGATCTGGTGCATGCCTCGGACGATGGCGTCGACGATCTCGCTGGACAGCCGCCCGTCGGCCGCGTGACGCGCCAAAGCGGGCAGGTTGGGCAGGGCGTCGACACTGCGCATGGTGCGAAAAGCGGCGGCAGGTGCGTGGCCTGACTCGATCAGCAGTTTCTTGGTGGTGCTGCCCGATTTCTGGGCGACACGGAGGTCGTCGAGTTGCGCTGTGTGGGTGACGATCTGGTGGTCGACGGTGTTGCGGATCAAGCGCAGTGTCTCGAGGGCGTCGAATGTTGCTCTGCTGGTTGGGTCGTCGGCGGGTGGGGTGGTTTCGATGAGCTGATCGAGGAGGGTGGCGAGCTCGGGCATGACTCCAAGGTACCGGAACATTCGTTCGATTTCGAGGGAATTCCACAGGCCGAGAACCACGAATTCATCGACTGTGCAGCATATTTCGTCGTCTGTGCGTCGATTCGCGTTGGGTGGGCGTGGATTGTTGACAAGGTGTACTCCAGTCACACTCGTCCCGCATTTCGGTTCACGTTCGATCGGCCTGATTGCGAGCGGTTTTGAGTTCGGCCTGGGGTGTAGACCCCTTCGAGGCTCGTCGCTTGCGCTCGTCGCGCCTCGGGGGACGGAGGGGGTCGGTGCTTGCGCTTCTCCCGTCTCGGGGAGCGGGGGAGGGTTCGTTTCTTGCACCTCAGTAAGTACGGCCTGGCGGCCGTTGTGGACTACGAAAAACACTCGTGAGCGTCCAGACTTCTGCTTGCTGAGGTGCGAGCGAAGCGAGCCACGAAGGGCTCGCAAGGTGCCTCATCAGGGCCCTTCGTGGCTCGTCGACCTCGACGCGCTCCTTCGTCGCTTGCTCGGCCCGGCGGCTTGCGCTCCTCGCACCTCAGGGACCAGGGGTTTGCGGTTCTTTCGGATCAGGAAGCATGCGTACGCTTCCCGCACCTCGGACGCGCAGGCGTCTTGTCGTGCACCTCGGTCGCAAGGGTTTGTCGCTTAGGGCGGCTGGATGTGTGTGAGATCCTGACCGATCGGGGGTTTGAAGAGATGACGAACAGCAACACGGTGCGGTCGGGTGGCGATGACGCCGGTGGCGAGACACGTTCGAGACTCTTCGGTTTCGAGTACGACGGGGCCGGTTACCGCGCGGAGGTCCTCGACTACTCCGGATGTGATGTGACGACGGTGATCTCGGACGCGGATTACTTCTTCACCGATCAGGGCAAGTTGTGGTCGCTCGCTGTCGTCGTCGACGATGGAGCCGACCATGAGCGACTGATGTGGCTGTCGGGGTACGACTATCGGGAGCCCGCTCGTACACGGGTCGAGCGGGCAGGGCGAGCCGAGATGCAGCTGCGATATCTCGCCTCCCGCTCCGCACAATCCCGACCTGTGGTGCTTCCCGACGGCCTGCGGCTCATCCGCATGTTCCCCGAGTGGAGCGCCGGACCACTCTGGGAGAGCTTCACCGAGAACTACCCCGCCGACCCATTGCGCCTGGGCCTCGACCCCGAGCTGGCAGCGGAGCTCACCGAGTGGAACGACGTGTGGAACGCGCGTCCACACGACGCCGACCTCGACGACGAACCCGGATGGACAGCCGCCGGAGTCGCGCTACACGCTCGCGTCCAGTCCGCGCTGGCCGGTGTCGCCGAGGTGGCCGCGCAGTTCGTGTTCTAGGCAACTTCCCACGGACGCGACCAGCGAAACCCCACGCCACAAGCACATCGCGCCGGATCCGTATGCATCCGGCGGGAGTTTTCCTCTCGGAGAGGAAAACTCTGGTCGCCGGGGTTCGCGATGTCTAGACATGCACGGTGACCTTGTTTGTGGACATCACCCCGGACGAAGCGGGTGGTGGGGCGGAGCGCACGTCGCCCGGCGGTTCGTCTCGCGCGCGATCGCTGTTGACCCGGGTGGGACTCCCGTTGCTCTCGGTGGTGCTGTTCGCCGCCGTGTGGCAGGTCGTCGCCGTCAGCGGGATCTGGAGTGAGACCTTCGTGCCGCGCCTGGGCACCGTGTGGCAGGCCTTTGTCGACATGTCCACGACGCACGACGGAGTCCGCGGCTATGCCGACTATTACTGGTGGGAACACCTGTACATGACGCTGCGCCGGGTCTTCGCAGGTGTGGCGATCGGCGTGATCCTCGGCGTGCTGCTCGGTCTGGCGATGGGAACGGTGGGGTGGTTCCGACGCCTGCTGGAACCGTGGCTCACGTTCCTGCGCGCTCTACCGCCGCTGGCCTACTTCTTCCTGTTGGTCATCTGGCTCGGCATCGACGAGGCGCCGAAGATCACGCTGCTGGCATTGGCCGCGCTACCGCCCGCGGCGGTGGCGACCACCGCCGCCGTCAGTGCCGCGCCGGTGAGTCTCATCGAGGCGGCGCGCGCGCTCGGGGCCTCGCGGTCCGAGGTGATCCGCGACGTCGTCGTACCGTCGGCGCTGCCCGAGACCTTCACCGGCGTGCGGCTTTCGGTCGGCATCGCGTATTCCTCCGTGGTCGCTGCCGAGCTCTTCAACGGCATTCCCGGAATCGGTGGCGTGGTCAAGGACGCCAGCAACTACAACAACACCCCCGTCGTCCTGGTCGGCATCATCGCCATCGGTCTGTCCGGACTGATCATCGACGGGCTCCTACGAACAATCGAGCACCGAGTGGTGCCGTGGCGCGGAAAGGCCTGAAAGACATGACAATCACACGCAAGAGGGCCGGTTCGTACCGGCTGCGCCGGTCGCGCTTCGGTGCGGTGCTCGGGATGATCGCCGCAGTGGCGCTGGTGCTCGCCGGTTGCTCGGTCGACAACTCCGGGGACGACAGCAAGCCGACGATCCGGCTCGCCTACCAGTCGTTCCCGAGCGGCGACCTGATCGTCAAGAACAACGGGTGGCTCGAAGAAGCGCTGCCGGACTACAACATCAAGTGGACCAAGTTCGACTCCGGTGCCGACATCAACACCGCGTTCGTCGCCAAAGAGGTCGACTTCGCCGCCATCGGCTCCAGCCCCGTGGCCCGTGGACTGTCCGCGCCGCTGAACATCCCGTACCAGGTGGCTTTCGTGCTCGACGTCGCCGGCGACAACGAGGCCCTTGTCGCGCGCAACGGAACCGGCATCGAGACCGTCGCCGATCTCAAGGGCAAGCGGGTGGCGACAGCGTTCGCCTCGACCGCCCACTACAGCCTGCTGGCCGCGCTGAACCAGGCCGGCGTGAACCCGAAGGACGTGAACCTGATCGATCTGCAGCCGCAGGCCTCGCTGGCGGCCTGGCAGCGCGGCGACGTCGACGCGGTCTACACCTGGCTGCCCACGCTCGACGAATTGCGCCAGGACGGAACGACTCTCATCGCCAGCCGGCAATTGGCCACCGCTGGCAAGCCCACGCTCGACCTCGGTGTGGTCTCCAGTGAATTCGCGACGGCGAACCCTGAGGTCGTGAACACCTGGCGGCAGGTCCAGGCCCGCGCGCTCACCCTCATCAAGGACGACCCGCAGGCCGCTGCCGACGCCGTCGCCGCACAGCTGGGCACGACCCCGGAGGATGCGGCCAACCAGTTGAAGCAGGGCACCTTCCTCACCGTCGCGGAGCTGACCAGTCCGACGTGGCTCGGTACCCAGGGCAACCCGGGCAATCTCTCCGAGAACCTACACAGCGCGGCGGTGTTCCTCGCCGAGCAGCAGCAGATCCCGGCCGCACCGCCGATCGAGACCTTCCGCGAGGCCATCTACACAGAGGGATTGCCGGGTGTCCTCGAACAGCAGTAGTCCGCCGGACCGACCCGAGGGGCGACGCGTCTCGATCCGTCTGCACAACGTGTCCCAGAGGTACGGGACAGGTGCGGACGCCGTGACCGCGGTCGGCCCGGTCGACCTGGACGTCCCGCCGGGCGAGTTCCTGGTGCTGGTGGGTGCGTCCGGATGCGGCAAGTCCACCCTCCTGCGACTCATCGCCGGGTTCGAACCCGCGACGGTGGGGAGGGTGGAGGTGTCGGGAGGCGCCCCGGTACCCGGGGTGACCTCCGGAGTCGTCTTCCAGCAACCGCGCCTGTTCCCGTGGAAGACGGTGGGCGGCAACGTCGATCTCGCGCTCAAGTACGCGAAGGTCCCCAAATCCGAACGGGTGGCACGCCGCGCCGAACTCCTCGAACGCGTCGGTCTGGACGACACCGCCGGCCGGCGCATCTGGGAGATCTCCGGCGGGCAACAGCAGCGGGTGGCCATCGCCCGTGCGCTGGCGGCCGATACGCCGTTGCTGCTGCTCGACGAGCCGTTCGCGGCGCTGGACGCCCTCACGCGGGAACGGTTGCAGGAGGATGTGCGGGCGGTGAGCGCGGACAGCGGACGCACCAACGTCTTCGTCACCCACAGCGCCGACGAGGCAGCGTTCCTGGGAAGTCGGATCATCGTGCTCACCAAACGACCGGGACAGGTCGCACTGGACCTCACCTCGACGTTGCCGCGCACCGGCGTCGAACCCGACGAACTACGCGGTTCACCCGAATACGCCGCCCTGCGCGCCGAGATCGGTGCCGCGGTGAAGGAGGCCGCCGTGAAAGATGCTGAGGTGAAGGATGCCGCGGTCGCATGAGCGGCCGGGCCTTTTCCTCAGCGTGGGCTCAACCCTGTGCGGTGGCGCGGCGTCCGGTTAGGAAGTGGGGGTGTCCTCCGTTCCAGCGTCGTCCGCCACCGCAGTGGCTTCGACTCGGCTCGTCGACCTCGACGCGCTCCTTCGTCGCTTGCTCGGCCCGGCGGCTCCGCTCCTCGCCGGCTCAACCAGCGGAAATACGCGAGGCGCGTTCGGCTCGATCAGCGCACACCAGGGCACCCTCCACTCGATGAACTGGGCGGACGGATCGCACCACGGTTCGCCGCCGGCGCACCCCGCTCCGACCCCCGCCTTCATCGACCTGGAGAACAATCCTCATGACCACCACCTCTCACCCCGTCGCCACCACGCACCGTCCTGACGCCGGAACCATCTCCGGCGGAGTCGAATTCGACATCGACGAGTTCGGCCCGAGTTTCGGTGCCGAGATCCGCGGCGTCGATGTCGCATCCGCCACCGACGCACAGGTGTCCGCGTTGCGCCGGGCGCTGATCGACTACAAGGTCATCGTCCTGCGCGATCAGCACCTCGACGACGAGGCGCACATCCGGTTCGGAAACCGGCTGGGAGACCTGACCTTCGGGCATCCGGTGTGGAACAGCGGCGACGTACCCGGCGAGGTCTACTCGCTCGACAGCGCCGACAACGGCTTCGCCGACGTGTGGCACACCGATGTCACCTTCATGCCGCGTCCGCCGATGGGCTCGATCCTGCGTCCGGTTGTGTTGCCGCGCAACGGCGGTGACACCAACTGGGCGGACGCCGAGCTCGCGTACCAGTCGCTGTCGGAACCGGTTCGGCGGATGATCGACGGACTCAGCGCGGTACACGACGGCAACCGCGAATTCGGTTACTACCTCAAGCAACGACGCAACGGCCGCGGCAACACCTGGGACGGTGAGGAGGTCACCGAGCTGGTGCCGGTCACCCATCCGGTGGTGCGCATCCATCCCGAGACGGGCCGGAAGTCGTTGTTCGTCAATCCCGGTTTCACGTCGCACATCGACGGCGTCTCCGAGTCGGAGAGCCGCGGCATCCTGGACCTGCTCTACGCACACCTCACCAAGCCCGAACACATCGTCCGGCACCGTTGGCGTCTCGGCGATCTCGTCCTCTGGGACAACCGGAACACGCTGCACTACGCGAACCGCGACTACGGTGACGCCCGCCGGGTGATGCACCGGATCACCCTGCGCGGCGAGGCGCCCATCGGACCTGCCTGACCGCGACGTCCCGACGATCCCGAACTCCCACCATCGGCCACCCGGCCGGCGGTGGGAGTTCTCGTATGCCGCTCAGTGCGTCGTACACGAGCCGGGACCAGCTTATTCAACCGAGGGGTTGACAAGGTCGACGATCCGGCGCACCATCGTATTCAACCAAACGGTTGAGGAGGTCGGATGGCAGACGAGTTGTCCAAGGTGTTTGCCGCACTCGCGGACCCGACGCGGCGCGACATGGTTGCGCGGCTGGCGGTCTCGGATGCGACGGTCAGCCAACTCGCCGAACCGTACGACGTCAGCATCCAGGCCGTCTCGAAGCACCTGAAGGTGCTGCAGGACGCCGGCCTGGTGACCCGAACCCGGGAGGCCCAAACCCGTCCGGTTCATCTGGAAGCAGAGGTGTTCGACCTCATGACCAAATGGATCGAGCGGTACCGGAAGCGGGCGGAGGAGCGCTACCAGCGCCTCGACGCGTTGCTCGCCGAGATGAACGACGGCCCCGAGGCCCAGCATCCGACGGTGTCGGACCCCGAGGTCGAACAACCACTCCACAAGGAAGGAAAGGTGTCATGACCGCAACGCAGACCCGCTATTCCGAGGCCGCCATCGAGGCCGACAAAGAGGTCCCCCTCATCCGGATCACCCGCGACTTCCGCGGAACTCCCGCCCAGCTGATGAAGGCCCACACCGACCCCGAACTCTTCGTCCGGTGGGTCGGGCCGGAGGCGATCAGCAGCCGGGTCATCGAGTGGGACGTCCGCGACGGCGGCAGCTGGAGCTATGTCTCCACCCACGAGGGGCAGGAGTTCGGATTCCGCGGGTGCTTCCACACCGTGGGCGAAGACAAGATCGTGCAGACGTTCACCTTCCTCGGCATGCCCGATGCGGTGTCGCTGGAGACCCTGTGGTTCGAGGATCTGGGCGACGGCACGACGCGGCTCCACGCCCAATCGCTGTGCGACAGCTTCGAAGCGCGCGACGGTTGGCTCGCCTCGGGCATGGAGGTCGGCGTGAACGAGGGATACGCCGCACTCGACCGCATGCTCACCGAGGGCGAGATCTGATCGTGTCCGGCGTGACCCTGCCGGAACTGGATGCATCGTCGCGTCACCGAGAGGTGGCCTCCGACTTCGCGGAGGCCATCGCCGACGTCCGCGACTGGGAGGTGCCGACGCCGGTCGACGGGTGGGTGGCACGCGACGTCGTGGCCCACCTCGTCGACTGGTTCACCGGCTTCCTCGCCGCCGGTGGGGTGGCCCTGCCCGCGGGACCCGCTGTCGCCGACGACCCGGCCGGGGCGTGGTCACAGCACGCCGCCTCGGTGCAGGCACTCCTCGACGGACCGACCGCCGAGGACACGTTCACCCACCCGATGGCGGGCGAGCATCGACTCGTCGAGGCAATCGACCGGTTCTACACCGCCGACGTGTACATGCACACGTGGGATCTCGCCCGATCCCAGGGCGTCACCCCCGACCTCGACCCCGGATTCGCCGGACAACTGCTCGAGGGCATGGCGTCCATCGACGACATCCTCCGCAGTTCGGGTCAGTACGGTCCGAAGGTCGAGGTGGACGCCGATGCCGACCCGGTGAGTCGCCTCATGGGATTCATCGGCCGGGACCCGCGGTGGACGCCGGCGACGAGGAGTGATGACGAGCACGCGCTCGACAACGCGGAGTAGCCTCGATGAGGTGCCAGACGACAACTTCACCACGCATGGCTCCCAGTCGACCGAAACCCGGCATCCGTCACCCCGAACCCTGGGTGAACTGCGTGCCAGTGGTCACGTGCAGCGCAGTGTGCGCGACGAGATCCGCAACAACCTCCTGTCCGCACTCCGCGAGGGGCGCGACCCCTGGCCGGGCATCGTGGGCTTCGAGGCGACGGTCATCCCGCAGTTGGAACGGGCGCTGATCGCCGGCCACGACGTCGTCATGCTCGGCGAGCGCGGCCAGGGCAAGACCCGCATCCTGCGCACCCTCGTCGGGCTCCTCGACGAGTGGACGCCGGTCATCGCGGGTTCCGAGCTGGCCGAGCATCCCTACGAACCCATCACCCCCGGGTCGATCCGGAAGGCCGCCAACCTGCTCGACGATCTGCCGATCGAGTGGCGTCACCGATCGCAGCGCTACAGCGAGAAGCTGGCCACGCCGGACACCTCCGTGGCCGACCTCGTCGGTGACATCGACCCGATGAAGGTCGCCGAGGGACGCAGCCTCGGCGACCCGGAGACGATCCACTTCGGGCTCATCCCGCGCTCGCACCGCGGCATCGTGGCCATCAACGAGCTGCCCGACCTCGCCGAGCGCATCCAGGTGTCGATGCTGAACGTGATGGAGGAGCGCGACATCCAGGTCCGCGGGTACACCCTGCGACTGCCGCTCGACGTCCTGGTGATGGCCAGTGCCAACCCGGAGGACTACACCAACCGCGGCCGGATCATCACCCCGCTCAAGGATCGCTTCGGAGCCGAGATCCGGACGCACTACCCGCTCGAGCTCGACGACGAGGTGTCGGTGATCGAGCAGGAGGCGGATCTGACCGCCAGTGTCCCGACCTTCATCACCGAGATCCTGGCGCGGTTCGCCCGCTACGCCCGTGACCACCCGTCGATCGACCAGCGATCGGGAGTCTCCGCCCGCTTCTCCATCGCCGGTGCCGAAACCGTTGCGGCCGCGGCGCTTCACCGGGCGACGGTGACGGGCGAGGACCAGGCGGTGGCACGCGTGGTCGATCTCGAGTCGGTGATCGAGGTGCTGCGCGGCAAGATCGAGTTCGAGTCCGGCGAAGAGGGCCGGGAACTCGAGATCCTCGAGCACCTGATGCGCAAGTCCATCGCCGACGCGGTGCGTGCCCACCTCGGCGGCGTCGACATGGCGCCGC
Source organism: Gordonia sp. SMJS1 (assembly GCF_029866425.1). Lineage (NCBI taxonomy): Bacteria > Bacillati > Actinomycetota > Actinomycetes > Mycobacteriales > Gordoniaceae > Gordonia > Gordonia sp. SMJS1. The sequence goes on from NZ_CP123381.1 coordinate 1,462,018, forward strand.
TCGTCGCCGCCCTCGAGAACGGCGAGCCGGTGGTCACCGGCGACCGGGTGCGTGCCGACGACCTGCTGGGTTCCATCCCGTCGCCGGACACCACGTCCGGCGTTCTCGACCAGATCGCCGAGCGCCTCGAAGCGGACTCGGACGGGGAGCGTGCCAGTGCGGTCGAGCTCGCGCTCGAGGGACTCTTCCTCGCCCGTCGGATCGGCAAGGAGGCCGACGAGACCGGGCAGACCATCTACGGCTAAGCCCTCCGTGGCTCGCTCCGCTTGCACCTCAGGGGGCAGGGGCTCGCTGCGAGAGCGAGAGTGCAGGAACCGCCTTTGCTCCCTGAGGTGCGAGGAGCGTTAGCGACGAGCCACGAAGGGTTCGCGACAAACGAGGAGAACACATGGCGCGCAAGAGCTTCCACCGTTCGCGCTACCAGCGGTACAGCGGCGGACCCGATCCGCTCGCGCCGCCGGTCGATCTGCGCGAGGCGTTGGAGACGATCGGCGACGATGTCATGGCCGGCGCGTCGCCGCAGCGGGCGCTCCGAGAACTGTTGCGTCGCGGGACACCGAACATGCGCGGACTCGACAAGTTGCGCGAGCAGATCAACCGTCGCCGGCAGGAACTGCTGAAGAAGCGCAACCTCGACGGCACCTTCGCCGAGATCCGCGAACTCCTCGACCGTGCGGTACTCGAGGAGCGCAAGCAACTCGCGCGTGATCTCGACGACGACGCCCGCTTCGCCGAGATGCAGATCGGGAGTCTGCCGCCGTCGACCGCCCAGGCCGTCGAAGAACTGTCGGAGTACAACTGGCGCAGTCCGCAGGCGCGTGAGGACTACGACAAGATCAAGGACCTGCTCGGCCGGGAATTGCTCGACCAGCGCTTCGCCGGCATGAAGGAAGCGCTCGAGGGGGCGAACGAGCAGGACCGGCAACGAATCTCGGAGATGCTCGGCGACCTCAACGAGCTCCTCGCCGCGCACAACCGGGGCGAGGACACCACCGAGGCATTCGACGAGTTCATGGCCAAGCACGGTGAGTTCTTCCCGGAGAACCCGCGCAACACCGAGGAACTCATCGATTCCCTCGCCCAGCGCGCGGCCGCGGCCCAACAGTTCTACAACTCGCTGACCCCCGAGCAGCGCGCCGAGCTCGACCAGCTGGCGCAGCAGGCGTTCGGGTCGCCGGACCTCATGAACCAACTGGCGCAGATGGATTCGCAGCTCCGGGCGGCTCGACCGGGTCTGGACTGGGACGACGCGCAGTCGTTCTCCGGCGACCAGCCGATGGGACTGGGCGAGGGGGCCGCGGCACTACGCGACATCTCCGAACTCGAGGCGCTCTCCGAGCAGCTGTCACAGCAGTATGCCGGCGCGCAGATGGACGACATCGATCTCGACGCGCTCGCCCGGCAGCTCGGCGACGACGCGGCGGTCGACGCGAGAATGCTGGCCGAGCTCGAGAAGGCGCTGTCCGAGCAGGGCTTTTTCGACCGCACCGCAGACGGTCAGCTCCGGCTGAGTCCGAAGGCGATGCGCCAGCTGGGTCAGTCGATCTTCCGCGACATCGCCGAGCAGCTGTCGGGCCGCCGGGGCGATCGCCAGACCCGCCAGACCGGACTGCTCGGCGAGCCGACCGGCGCTTCCCGGGAGTGGGAATTCGGCGACACCGACCCCTGGGACGTCACCCGGACCGTGTCGAATGCGGTGCTGCGCACCGTGTCCGAGACCCACGAACCGTCGCTCGCGACGTCGGAGATGGCGCGATCGGGAGTGCGTATCGACGTCCGCGACGTCGAGGTCTCGGAGACCGAGAGCCGTACGCAGGCTGCGGTGGTCCTGCTCGTGGACACGTCCTTCTCGATGGAGATGGAGGGCCGGTGGACGCCGATGAAGCGCACCGCGATCGCCCTGAATCATCTGATCTCCACGCGCTTCCGCAGCGACGAACTCCACCTCATCGCATTCGGAAGGTATGCGCGGTCGATCGACATCGCCGAGCTCACCGGTCTGCAACCGCGGATGGAGCAGGGGACCAACCTGCACCACGCACTGTTGCTCGCCCAGCGGCACCTCCGGCGGTTCCCGAATGCGCAGCCGGTGGTCCTGGTGGTCACGGACGGGGAGCCGACCGCGCATCTCGATCCGAGCGGGGAACCGTTCTTCTTCTATCCGCCGCACCCGCAGACCATCGCGCTGACGGTTCGGGAACTCGACCATGTCGCGCGAATCGGCGCCCAGGTCACGTTCTTCCGTCTCGGCGAGGATCCCGGGCTGGCCCACTTCATGGATCAGATCGCCCGCCGGATCGGCGGACGCGTGGTGGCGCCGGACGTCGACGGTCTCGGTGCCGCGGTGGTCGGCGACTATCTGCGGGCCCGGAAGGGACGTCGGCGCGGCTGATCGAGGCCCCGTCGATGAGCGCCGCGGCGACGTCCGTGCGAATGTGTCGGCGCGAGAATGTCAGACGGTCTTCGGCTTTCGGCCGGCGATGATCCAGAGCACGATGCCCACCAGTGCGAGCAGGCCGCCGAATCCACCGCCGACGACTGCGAGCAGCACGCCGCCGACACCGCTGAGGATGCCGGACGCGTCGATGGATGCGACGACGGCCGGCGAATCGCACTGGAACGAGTAGGTGCCGGATTCCACGACCTCGAACGAATCGAACGATTCGACCCCGGAACCGTCGAAGGTGAACTCGGTCGTCGAGTTCGTACCCGACGCCAGCGCAGCGGGACCGGTGATCTCGCAGGCGGGTACGCCGTTCGTGCTGCTGCTGAACAACTGGAACTCGTCACCGACGTCGTAGTACTGCTCGGCGGTGGGGTTGACCTCGAACGCCTTGTCGGCCACGTTCCCGATGCCGGCGATCGCCATGACCACCCCGACGGTGACCGACAGGACCAGGATCAGCACACCGAGCAGGGTCAGGATCTTGCCCCACCGTCGCATCCCGGCCCGGTCCTTGCGCGGGGCGGGCGGCGGCGGGTACCCCGGGTACGCGGGTTGTCCATAGCCGCCCGATAGCGGGTGACCGCTGCCGGGGAAGGGCGACTGCGGATGGTTCGGCTGGCCGTACGGGGACTGGCCCGAATCGTAGGGCTGACTCATGTTCGCCTCCGATGTACGCCGGTCGGCCGTCCCGCCCGGACGTGTTGGATTATGCCGCTCGGCCGGGTCTTTCGTCGGGCAGTTGTCCAGAGGGGTCGTCGATGCGAGGTACCGGCCCGACGACTCCTCGGGGTCGTCTCCGGGGAAAGATCAGGGTGGTCGTGCCGGACTCGGGCCACTAGGGTTTCCAGACGTGACCCAACCCGGCGATTCACCGATGCCCGACGACCGGCGTGCCCGACTCCGCGCCGCGGATGCGGACCGCGAACTGGTCCACGAGATCCTCTCCGCCGCCATGGCGCACGGCAGCCTGTCTCCGGTCGAGTACGAGGAGCGAGCCGGAAAAGCGGTCCTCGCGAAGACCTTTGGTGACCTCGACGCCCTGACCGACGACCTCCCGGTGGCACAACTCGGCGTCGCGATGCCTGCGGCCAGCCTGTCTCCGGGCCCGCGGGTGACGGGCGGCAGCGCGGACACGGCCGTCCGCCACCGGTTGGCCATCATGTCCGGGAGCGAGCTGTCCGGGACGGCGGTGGTCGCTGATCAACTCACCGCCACCGCCATCATGGGCGGCGTCGAACTGGACCTTCGCGAGGTGGAGTTCACCGCGCCGGTGCTGACGGTCCAGTGCGTGGCGATCATGGGCGGGGTCGAGATCAAGATGCCCGACGGAGTGACCGTCGAGATCGGGGGACTGGGCATCATGGGCGGATTCAGCGGGCGGTCGCAGAAGGCGTCCCGGCCCGGCGCGCCGGTGGTACGGGTGACCGGACTGGCGCTGATGGGCGGCGTCGACGTCAAGTACGTGCCCCGGGAGGAGCCCGACGCCTGAGGAAGTTCAGGCGAGCAGCAGGGCGATGATCATGATGATGGGTATCGACGTGAGCGTCGTGATCAGTGCCGTGTCCCGGGCGAGGATCTGGCCGCGCCGGTAACGGGTCGCGTACACCAGGACATTCTGTGCGGTCGGCAACGCCGCGATGACCACCTGCGCGAACAACGCCTCGCCGGTCTGCCCGAATCCCCAACGGGCGATGGCATAGACGGCCAGCGGCATGACGATCATCTTCAACACGCTTGCCAGTGCGATGTCGCGGCGGGGGCTCGCACCCTTCTTGAACACCGCGACGCCGGTGAGCGACAAGCCGAATGCCAGCAGCGCCGCCGGCACGGAGGCGTCACCGAGCATCTTCAGCGGGGACATCACGGCCGCGGGCGGGCTCCAGCCGATCAGCGAGACCGACAGACCCGCGAGTCCGCCGACGACGATCGGATTGGTGATCGGCGCGACGAGCGAGTCCCGCAGCAGCGATCGCCCCGAATCCCGGTCCAACGCAGTGAGATCCAGCGCGAGCAACGCGATCGGTGAGTAGATCAGGATCTGGAACAGCAGCAGCGGCGCGATGAACGACGCATCGTCGAGAACAAAGATCGCAATCGGAAGACCCAGATTGACGCTGTTGACATACGACGACGACAGGCCGCCGATCACGAGTTCGGGAACCGCGCGTCGAAACCACAGTTTGGCGACGACGACGTACACCGCTCCGATCAGAAAGGCGCTGCCGCCCGCGATCACCAGCGTCGAGGAGAAGACGACCGACAGATCGGAGGTGACCATGGAATGGAACAGCAGCGCCGGTGTGAAGACGAAGAACACCAGGCGGGAAAGGACTTCGTGGGCGTGGTCGCCGATGACACGCGTGCGCCCGAGGAGATATCCCACCCCGACTACAATGAAGATCACCGTGAAGCCGGAGATGACGCCAGACACCGGTTGAGTCTAATCGTTAGGCTGGTGAACACATCGTGTCGGATCTACATGGGGGTTGTGCGTGAGTTATCCACCGGGACAGGGCTCGGGCCAGGGCCAGGACGACTGGGGTACGGTTCCGAGCTCGGGGTCCTCGGGCAACTCGGGTCCCAACCTCTCCAAGGGTGACCAGGGCCAGGGTGCCGCACCCGAGTACGCGCCGACCGAATACGGCCAGACCTACCAGCCGGGTCCGTCGTCGGACCCCTACGGGCAAAACGCCTACGGTCAGAACCCTTACGGTCAGGAGCAGTACGGGCAGAGTCCGTACGGATCGCCGGCCGGCAACCAGGGCTACGGGACGCCGAGCCAGGATCCCTACGCACAGCCGCCGGGTGGGTCCTACGGTCAGGTCAACGATCCCTACCAGGCGCCGGCGTACGGCGGCGCGTACGGGTCGCAGAACCCCTACGGCGCGGCACCTTACGGCGGCGGTTACGGATACGCGCCGCCGCAGAAGACCAACGGCAAGGCGATCGCGGCCCTCATCTGTGGCATCGTCGGCGTCGTCTCGCTGATCGCCTGCTTGTTCTTCTCGTTCTTCCTGTCGATACCGGTCGGCATCGCGGCCGTCGTGCTGGGGTTCATGGCGCGACGGGACATCGAACAGTCCGGTGGCACGCAGAGTGGTTCGGGGATGGGCCTGGCCGGGATCATCACCGGCGCGCTCGCCATCGTCGGTGGCGTGGTGTGGACCGTTCTGTTCATCGTCCTGATCGTCGCCGGCGACACGAGCTCCTCCACCTACTACTACTGAACGAATTTCGGGCCGATCGAGGGTCGTGTTCATCGACTCCGGCCCAGTTCGGAGCCCTTTCTCACTAAGCTGTGCGTGATGCACGGCCAGTTGGTCGTGCACGCATCTCCCCGCGTTGTCCCGCTGCGGCACAGCTTGTGAAAGGCATCCGATGACCACTCCGACCGGGGGTAGCGATCCGACGGATCCGGCCCAGGCACCGCAATCCCCACCGTCCGGCCCACCTTCGGACACCTCGGCAACCGACCCGTCGCCGTGGGAACCGACCCAGAAGGCAGCGGTCCCCGACGAGGTGCCGGACTCGGTGCCGGTGACCTCGACCCCCGGGGCCGGACCGGATGACACGGAGATTCCCGAGTCGCACAGTCCGGCCGACGGTGTCACCCGGGTCATCCGCACCGGTGGACCGTCGGATCCGTCCGCTGCACAGCCGGTTCCGCCGCCACCCGCGCCCAGTGGCCCCGGGGGCCCGGGTTCGGGTGGCCCGGCCCCGTCCGGTTACGACGCCACGCGCGTGATCTCGACGCGGTCCCCGGCGGGACCGCCACCGGGACAAGCCCCACCACCTCCCCGGCCGGGATTCGGTCAGCAGCAGGGATACGGACAGCAGGGCTACGGCCAGCCGCAGGGTTACGGACCGCCGGGTCAGGGGCAACCCGGCCCCGGCCGGCCGGGATACGGCCCCCCGCCGGGGTACGGTCAGCCCCCGCAGGGTCCGCCCCCGGGTCGGTCCGGGCAACCGTTCGCCGCGCCCGGTGATGCCCGATCCGCGGAATCGGCCTCCGCCGACTCCCGCCCCGAAGGCGGCCGGCCCGTCGACGCCGACGGCCCGTCGACCAACAAGCTGGCCGTGGCCGCCCTGGTGGCCTCCCTGCTGGGTCTCCTGTGCGTCGGGGTCGGCGGCCTCGTCGGGCTGGTGCTCGGCATCGTCGCGCGGAGACAGATCGCGGCGTCGGGTGGCAGGCAGACCGGTGATGGGGTGGCGCTCACCGCGGTCATCATCGGGGCGTTCATCATCGTCGTGTGGGTTGCATACTGGGTGGCCATCGCGTTGACCGACCTCCGATCGCCGTGGGGCTACCTCTGAAGTAGGCGACCCCGGGCGCGTGCGGATCGGCCATTTTGGAATCGGGCGTCCTCGCCAGGTAGTCTGGTCGGGTTGTGTGCCGCGGCCGCGCCGGGTCGAGGGGTGCACTGATGGGGCCGATCCAGTGATGCCAGGCGTCACCACCGGCCACGCAGACCACAGTAGGAGAAGGGCTCAACCATGGCTGTACCGAAGCGCCGGATGTCGCGGGCGAACACCCGTAGCCGTCGTTCGCAGTGGAAGGCGGAAAACCCCGCACTGCAAGAAGAGAAGGTGAACGGCGTCCCCGTGCGGATTCCGCGTCGCCTGGTCAAGGCGGCTCGCGCCGGTCTCATCGACCTGGATCGTCGCTAGCCTCGTTCGGTCGCCGTACCGGCGCCGCACTGTCATACCGATGACCGCCCCTGGTTCGCCCGGGGCGGTCATTCGCGTGCTGACCGACCGGCCTTTCCCTGGATAGCGAGGTGATCTCGTGGTGCTCGACGTGCTCAACTTCGCGGGTATCGCGGTGTTCGCTGCGTCGGGGGCGATGCTCGGGGTCCGCAAGGACTTCGACATGTGGGGGATCATCACCGTCGGCGTGCTCACCGGGGTCGGCGGCGGCGTACTACGCGACGTCCTGCTGGGGATCACCCCGCCCGCGTCGATCAGCGGGTGGGGTCCCATCGTCACCGCGACGGTCGCCGGCCTCGTCGTCTTCTTCTTCCATCCCGCCTTCACGGCACTGCACCGGTCGATACTCGTGCTCGACGCATTCGGGATGGGGCTCTTCGCGGCCACGGGTGCGAGCATCGCCCTCGACGTCGGGGCGAGCCCGTTCGCCGCGACGACCGTCGGGCTCCTCACCGCGGTGGGTGGCGGCGTGCTCCGCGACATGATCTCGAACGAGATCCCGCTCCTCCTTACACCCGCCGACCTCTACGCCGTACCCGCGGTACTCGGTGCCGCCATCGTCGCGGTCGGCGCGACATACACCTCGGCGGCGCACTGGATCTGGCTCGTCGTCGGATCTGTCCTCGCGACCGCGCTGCGCCTGGTGAGCCTCCGGTTCGCGCTGCGGCTCCCGACCGCACGACGCTGACCTTGCCGCAAACCCACCCTTTCTCCGTGAACCCACCCGGTCCGAGCGCGGTGGATCTACGGAAAAGGGGTGGGTTTGCGAGTCACTCGACGCCGCCGAGTCGAAGCGCCTTCTTGATCTGCGCGTAGAAGCGCGCCTTGTCGGCGAGGTCCGGCCATGTCCACCGCACGACGGTGTACCCCTGCGCGCGCAGCCTGTCCTCACGCGCCTTCTCTTCGACCACCGTCTGCCACGCGGGCTCGTCGCCGAGGCCGCCGCTGTACTTGATCATGCCGTCGAATTCGCCTATCACCCTGTTCGCCAGCAGGAAGTCGACGCGAGCGATGAACACGCCGTGGTCGTCGGAGATCTTGACCTGCTGTCGTGGTATCGGCAGGTCGGGGAACTCGAGCATGACTGCGCGACTGAGGGATTCGCCGATGCTCTCCGACGATGCGTTCGCGTGTGCCAGCGCGCGGCGGAGCATCTCGACACCCTTGAATCCTCGGCACGAGTCGAGGATCTGTCTCATCCGGTCCGGATCGGCGTCACGTCGAAGCGCGGCGTCGAGCACCGCAAGGGCCTGCCGGTTGGTTCCCAGTCGGGCGACATCACATGCCGTGCGCTCGATGGATGTCACCGTGACCCCGTCGATGACGTCGATGTCCTGCGGCTTGACGGTGGCCTGATGTCTGACGATGTGCTTGGCCCGTTTTCCAACTTTCGGCGACGTCACATGGACCTGCGACAGGTCGGGCCACAGCATCGGCAACCTGTGCATGGCAGCTGACGAAGTGTGACTGAAGATCCGACCGGGTCGTCCGGCCCTTGCCGCAGCGATGACGGTCAAGCGGTGCTTCTCGACTGCCTGGAGTTCGCTGACCGCGGTGAAGTCAGCCAACGCGCCTGGCCAGAGCCGCACGAGGGTCTTGTTGCCGACCATGTGCTGCAACTGTTCATCACTGATGTGGGTGCCGGCGGTTTCTTTGCGGAGAATCAGGCCATGCGGGTCGGTGGGTAGGTCCATACGAATCAGACGCATGAATGCGCCGTCCGGACCCACGTTCCGACAAACCCACCCCTTTTCCGTAAACCCACCCGGTTAGAGCGTGGTGGGTTTATGGAAAAGAGGTGGGTTTGCGAGGGGGTGGGGTTGGGGGGGGGGGGGGGGGGGGGTTACTGCGCGATGTACTTGTTGACCGCGCGGTTCAGGAAGTTCGGGATGAACTTGGCGGCGTTCTGCAGGAACAGGGTCTGCGCACCGACGGAGTAGCTGGTGCGGTGCAGCAGTTTGTCCTGCCGGGTCGGGTGCACCGACTCCCAGATCTTGTCGGCGACCTGTTCGGGGGTGATCCGGATGCCCAGGGTCTTCGTCGACTTGGCGCCGCCGGTGGCGAGGGCGGTCTTCGCCCACAGGGGCCAGATGCTGACGACGCGGATGTCGTCGTGCTCCCACTCCAGTTCGAGCGCCTCGGTCAGGCCCGCGACGAAGAACTTGGTGGCCGAGTAGACCGCGATGCCGGGCTGGCCGTAGATCGCCGACGCCGATCCGATGTTCACCAGGTGCGCGCCCGGCGTCTTCTTCAGGTACGGGTATGCGGCCTGGGCACCGAGCGCGACGCCGAGGGCGTCGATGTCGATCTGCCGCTTGATCTGGTCCGGCGTGATGTGGTCGATCTGGCCCTCGTGGAGGATGCCGGCATTGTTGTCGAGGACGTCGAGTGTGCCGCCGGTGTGCGAGGTGAACTCGGCGAGAGCATCGGCCCACTGCTCCGGCTCGCGGACGTCGAGGGTGCCGGTGATGAAGTCGGGATGGTCGGCCTTCACCTTCGCCAGCGCGTCCGCATCGACGTCGTAGACGCCGACTGTCCACCCGTCGCGGCCGAAACGCTCCGCGGTGGCGAGACCGATTCCGGCAGCGCCGCCGGTGATGAAGATGGAGGGCATGGAGAACTCCTTGCAACTGAACGGACGGCTTCAACGCCGCTGACCTGCGAGGACGATCCTCGGCGCTGAACTTACCGGTGAGTATATTCGTCGATTCGTTTACTCGGTCGCACGGCGGTGCTATCTTGACAACACGCATTGTCATTACATCGATCATTGTCACGATCGACGACGACCGGGAAGCGAGTTCTTAATGACCGCCGCGATGGAACGATCCGAGAATGTCATCAGTCTCCGGGACCAGGGCACCGAAGAGGTCTCGGCACGGCTGTTGGCGTCGGCCGCCCGGCTGTCGCGCAACGCGATGACCGAGATCGACTGGTCGAAGCCGATGGACCCCACCAAGTACGGGTGCAGTCCGGAATGGTCGTCGCTGTACGGGACAGCGTACTGGGACGAGCTCACCGAGGAACAGCGGATCTCGGTGACGCGCCACGAGTTCGCCTCGATCATGAACATCGGGATCTGGTTCGAGATGATCCTGCAGGAGATGGTCATCCGCGACCAGTACCTCGGCGACTACCACGGTTCGGAATTCCAGTTCGCGCTCACCGAGGTCGCCGACGAGTGCCGACACTCGCTGATGTTCGCCAAGGCGTCGGAGAAGATGGTCGGCACTTCCTACCACCCGTCGAAGAAGGTCTCGCGCCTCGGCAAGATCTTCATGCAGACCGCGAAGAACGAGGTCGCCTACGCCGGCATCCTGGTCGCCGAAGAGGTCCTGGACGTCTTCCAGCGCGGCTGCATGCGCGACGACCGCGTGCTCGACTTCATCCGCACGGTCAACGAGATCCATGTGCTCGAGGAATCGCGCCACATGAAGTTCGCGCGCGAAGAGGTGCGTGACTCGCTGGAGGGCGTCAGCTGGGCGCGCCGACAGTTCAGTGCGTTCGCGGTCGCCGTCGGCGCCTACTTCATCGTGACGAGTCTGGTGCAGCCCAAGGCCTTTGCCGACGCCGGGCTCGACGTCGACCGCGCGGTCCGGGAGATGCGCAGCAACTCGCACTTCCACTCGATGATCCGCAGCAGCTGCACGCACCTCATGGAGTTCCTCGACGAGGTCGGACTCCTGACCAAGCCCGCCATGCGGTACTACCGGAAAGCGCACATGCTCTGATGTTCGTCATCACCCAATCGTGTTGCAGTGACGCAGCATGCGTGGCCGTGTGCCCGGTCAACTGCATCCACCCGACACCGGAGGAGCGCGGCTTCGGCAGCTCCGACATCCTGCACATCGACCCCGAGGCGTGTATCGACTGCGGCGCATGCGCCGACGCCTGCCCCGTCGACGCCATCTACCCGGCGGACAAACTCGGCACCCGGGACAAGGTCTTCATCGACATCAACGCGGACTACTACAAGACCAACCCGGAGGTCCGCTCGGGATGGGCGCCCATCGGTGACGACTCCGCGTCGTCGATCACTTATCCGGACGTGCCGAAACTGCCTGCGGGACTTCGGGTCGCGCTGGTCGGAACGGGTCCCTCCGGTGGGTACGCCCTGCGCACGCTGCTCGACCGCACCGAGGCGCAGGTTACCGTCATCGACAAACTCCCCACTCCCGGTGGGCTCGTGCGCGCCGGTGTCGCCCCGGATCATCCGGGCACCAAGGGCGTGCTGCGCGGATTCGACCTGCTCTACCGCGATCCGCGCGTCACGATGCTGACCAACGTGACCATCGGCGACGGTCCCGACCAGATCACGCCGGCCGAACTGGCCGAGCACTTCGACGCGGTGTTCTACGCGGTCGGAGCGAGTGAGTCGCGGCGCCTGGGTATTCCGGGTGAGGACCTCCCGGGGTCGACGTCGGCCACCGATCTCGTCGCCTGGTACAACGGCGTGCCCGGTGTCGATGCCGGGCCACCGCTGCGCCGCGGAACCGCCGACGACCCGGCGACGGGTCGTGCGGTCGTGGTCGGTACGGGCAACGTCGCCCTCGATGTCGCGCGAATCCTCGTGTCCCCGCCGGATTTGTTGGCCACCACCGACATCGCCGACCGTGCGCTCGAACTGCTCGCCGAGCAGAATGTCCACGAAGTGGTGCTGCTGGGCCGTCGCGACCAAGCGTCCGCGGCCTACACCGCGGCCGAATACCGCGCGCTGTCGGAGATCCCGGGTGTCGAGGTCGAGGTGATCGAGGACGCCGAATGTGCCGATCTCGCCCGGTTCCGTCATCCCGCCGACCCGAAGCGCCGGCGGATCGTGTTCCTGTTCCACAGCAGTCCCGAAGAGATCACCGGTGATTCGCAGGTCGAGTCGATCACGGTGCGCACGGGGGAGGGGCGTCACCACGTCGCCACCGATCTCGTGGTGCGCTCGATCGGCTATCGCTCCACCCCGATCCCGGGTCTCACCTTCGACGACGCGCGCGGCGTCTTCAGCAACGTCGACGGCCGCCTCGTCGACGAGACAGGTGCGATCGTGCCGGGCGGATATGTGCTCGGCTGGGCCAAGCGCGGACCCAGCGGCGGCATCGGCGCCAACAAGATGTGCGCGACGCGGACCGTCGAGGACTTCATCGCCGACGCCGCGGCGGGCCGGCTGCCGCGGACCGAACGCGAGCCCGGAGCCTTCGGTGCGTTGGTGCGCACACGCGTCCGGACGGTGATCGGCTACCGCGGGATGCGGGCCATCGACCGTCGCGAACGGCGTCGCGGCCTCGAACAGGGCCGGCCCCGTGTGAAGTTCACCCAGGTCGCCGAGATGGTGGGCGCCGCGGGATGGCGTCGGACCTGACGGCCACCGCTCCGGTTTCGGGCCGGGGTGCCGCTCTGCCGTGCCACCATCGAGGTTCCGACGCGTCGAGGAGGGCCTGATGACGACCGATTCCGACCAGAAGTGGCGAGAGCGATCATTGTTCCTCGTCTTCCTGTCCGCGCTGGTCACGCAGAACGCCATCGCGATCCCCTACGTACGACAGAACGGGCCGGGGTCGGTCAAGGACTTCTTCGTGGGGGACATCCTGAAGACGACGCCCGGACGGTTCGCGATGGTCGACCTGACGTTCGTCGTCATCGGCTTCCACGTGTGGGCGCTCGCGGAGGCCCGCCGCCTGCGCATCCTGCCGTGGTGGCTGGCGTCGGTCGTGCTGACCTTCGGCGTCGGCATCGCCACCGCGATCCCGTTCTTCTTCCTCGCCCGGGAGCGTGCGCTGGGGTCGCGGTAGCGGCGTCGCGCGCGCCCGCTGGCGCTCTCGCGGGCGGGCCGGGCCGGTGAGAACCAGACAACGTCGCCGTAACACCGAGGCAAGTCGCATTTCATGCGCCTCGCGGATAGTGGCGGCATGTCGAGCACTCCACAATTCCTGCAGGGTGTCTACGCGTTCTCCGGGTCGGGCCTGTCGAAGCCGGGACCGATCGATGCGTCGCTGACCTTCGTCGTCCCGCCCGGGATGACGGCTCAGCCGTTGTACTTTCGCGGCGGCAACAGCTGCGACGAACTCATCTGTGTGACCCTGGTTCGCGACGGCACGCCGATGCGGATGTTCCCGATGGGCGCGAGGTCGTCGGTCAACGTGCCGTTGCGGGTCGTCGAAGACGTGGAACCCGACACCACGCTGGAGCTCCTCCTCGCCGCGCCGGAGGGCGCGAGCGGTGAGGTCGTCGTCGACTTCGGGATGGTCATCTTCTGATGGGGGACGAGCACGTGACGCCGCCGGTTCCCACGCGTCGGTTGGTCGTGGTCGGCAACGGCATGGCCGGCGCGCGCACCGTGGAGGAGATCATCTCCCGCGGCGGCCGGGAACAGTTCGCCATCACCATGATCGGCGACGAGCCGTACGGGAACTACAACCGGATCATGCTCAGCCACGTGCTGGCCGGGGAGACCGCGGTCGACGACGACGACCTCATGCTCAACCCGATGGCGTGGTACCGTGAGAACGACGTCACGCTCCACTCCGGTGATCGCGCCGAGTCGATCGATCGGTTCGCCAAGACGGTGACCTGCGCGAGCGGACGGGTCATCGAATTCGACGTGCTGATCATCGCGACCGGGTCCCACACGTTCTTCCCCAACATGGACGGACTCCGCGAGTCCGACGGCCGGCTCGCACGCGGCGTGTTCGGCTTCCGCACCATCGAGGACACGAACGGCATGCTGCAGATGGCCGAGTCTCGCGACAACGTGCGCGCGGTGGTGATCGGCGGCGGGTTGCTCGGACTCGAAGCCGCCTACGGACTGCAAACCCAGGGTGTGGCCGTCGACGTCGTGCACTCGCCCGGGCACCTGATGAACCAGCAACTCGACGAGCGCGGCGGCAAGGTGCTGCGCAACCAGATCGAGGCGCTGGGGGTCGGTGTCCACACCGGCAAGCGGACGACGGCGGTGTTGCGCAACGACGACGGGACCGTCGCGGGAGTCGGTTTCACCGACGGCGATTCGCTGCCCGCCGACATGATCGTGGTGACGGCCGGCATTCGTCCCAACGTCGAGATCGCCCGCGGCGCAGGTCTGGTCGTCGAGCGCGGCATCGTCGTCGACGACCAGATGCGTTGCGAGGACGAGGCCTTCATCTACGCGGTCGGGGAGTGCGCGCAGCACCGCAGTGAGGTGTACGGTCTCGTCGCACCGCTGTGGGAGCAGGCAGTCGTGCTCGCCGACGTCCTCACCGGCGCGAATCCGGCTGCCGAATACCATGGTTCGCGACTGACCACCAAGTTGAAGGTCGCCGGTGTCGACGTCGCGGCCATGGGGGTCAAGGGACCGGAACGCGAGGACGACGAATTCGTCCAGTTCTACGAACCACGCAACGGCGTCTACAAGAGCGTCGTGGTCCGTGACAACAAGCTAATCGGAGCGATGCTGCTGGGCGACATCTCGAAGGTCAACTTCCTCACGCAGGCCTTCGACGACAAGGTACCGCTTCCCGACGAACGAATCTCGATGCTGTTCGACCTGGGCACCCCCAGCGCCGAGACCGGGGCGGCCGAGCTCGCCGACGACGTGCAGGTGTGCAACTGCAACGGGGTCACCAAGGGCGACATCGTGGCCTGCGTGGCATCGGGATGCACGAGCGTCGGCGAGGTGTGCGCGAAGACCCGCGCCGGCAAGGGATGTGGTTCCTGCAAGGGGCTTGTCGCCGACATCGTCGAACTCGCAGCGGGGGACCAGCTCACCGCCGACGCGTCCGCCGATTGGTACGTCCCGGCCATCCCGCTGACGAAACCCGAACTGATAGATGCCATCCGACGGCAGGACCTGCGGTCGGTCAGCGAGGTGTTCGACAAACTCGCACCCGGCGGCGAGGACGCGACGGCGAAGATGCCGCTCGCCTCGCTGTTGCGGATCATCTGGGGCTCGGAGTGGAAACGCGAACCCGGTGCATTGTTCGTCAACGACCGGGTGCACGCGAACATCCAGCGTGACGGCACCTTCTCGGTGGTGCCCCAGATGAAGGGCGGGGTGACGTCACCCGAGCAGTTGCGCAAGATCGCCGACGTCGCGGAGAAGTACTCGATCCCGATGATCAAGGCGACCGGTGGGCAGCGACTCGATCTGCTCGGCGTGAAGAAGGAAGACCTGCCGAAGGTCTGGGAAGATCTCGGCATGCCGTCGGGGTACGCGTACGGCAAGAGCTTCCGGACGGTCAAAACCTGTGTCGGCACCGACTATTGCCGATTCGGTCTCGGCGACTCGACGCAGCTCGGCATCGACATCGAGACGCGCTACCAGGGTCTGGAGTCGCCGGCGAAGCTCAAGCTCGCGGTGACCGGGTGTCCGCGCAACTGCGCCGAGGCGCTGTGCAAGGACTTCGGCGTGGTCGCGATCGGTGACGGCAAGTGGGAGATCTACGTCGGTGGCGCCGCCGGCGCGCACATCCGCAAGGGCGACCTACTGGCCACCGTGGATTCGGCCGACGAGGTGATCCGGTTGTGCGGCATCTTCATCCAGTACTACCGGGAGCAGGGCAAGTGGCTCGAGCGGACGTACGCATTCGTACCGCGCATCGGCATCGAGGAACTCCGCGCGATCATCGTCGACGACCGTGACGGACTGGTCGCCGGGTTGCAGGAGGGGATCGACGCCGCGGTCGAGGCCTACGTCGATCCCTGGCTGGACCGCGCCGAACCCAAATCGCCCGCGCAGTTCACCTCGGCGCTTCCGCTGCTGCCGCTGCCCCGGGTGCCGGTCCGATGACCAGCGTGTCGGCGGACGCCGGCGTCGTCGTGGGACAAATGGACGACCTGCAGATCGGCGAGAGCCGAGCATATGCGTTGCAAGACAGGCAGATCGCGGTGTTCCGCCTGACCGACGGGACCCTGCGCGCCACCGACGCCGTCTGCCCGCATCGCGGGGGACCGCTCGCCGACGGCCAGTTCGATCTGGGCAAGGTCGTGTGTCCGTTGCACCAGTACGCCTTCGAACTGGCCGATGGCCGATGCACCTCGGACGGTATCGACTCCATCGGCGTCTACCGCGTCGAGGACCGGGACGGGGACATCGTCGTCTGGTTGGGTGCTCCTGCGGGCGTTGGTGACAAACGAATGCTCCCTGAGGTGTGAGGAGCGATAGCGACGAGCCACGAAGGGCCTGGTGAGACACGTTGCGGAGCCCTTCGTGGCTCGCTTCGCTCGCACCTCAGGGAGCATGAGTTCAGTCGCCCAGGAGTGGTCTTTCGTGGCCCACGACGGCCGTCAGGCCGGAGACCCTGATCTGTGAGGAGCGATAGCTACGAGCCACGGGGGGCTGGTGACGGCACTGAAAGTCCTCCTGCACGTTTGTTCACAAAGCCTCGTGTCAATGTCAGCGTGGGCGACCGCCCCTGCGCCCTGCCCGGGCGCGAAGTAGATCGATATCCCCGTCGATCAGTGCCTTCTTCTTCGCACGAGACCAGCCGTGAATTCGTCGCTCGATCGCGTAGGCGTCGTCCAGTGACAGTTCAACCGACCACGCCAGCCTCACCGGCTGGCGGTGAGCAGTGAAACCAACCTGCGCCGAGCTGTGTTGGCGTAACCGATTGTCGAGGTCTCGCGTGCTTCCGACGTAGTACTTCCCGTCCGCGCACTCGAGGATGTATACCCATGCCATCGCAGTATCGTGGAAGATTCTGGCAGCCCGTGGAACGTATGTACCCCTGCCTGTGGAGAGTTCGCGGCAGCTCGCGTCGCCTGGGTACTCCGACTTGCGTTGCCCTTCGTGGCTCGTCGCTTGCGCTCCTCGCACCTCAGGGAGCATGGGGAATCAGTACACGTCCCGCACATAGCGTTTGTCGGCTGCGAGTGCCTTGACGTACGACTCCGCGCTCGCGGGGGAGCGGCGACCGTACTGCGCGACAATGCCTTTCAGTGTCGCGTCGACGTCCTTGGCCATCCGTGTCGCGTCGCCGCAGACGTAGACGTGAGCGCCGTCGTGCAGCCACTGGTAGAGCTCTTCACCGTGTTCGCGCATCCGGTCCTGGACGTAGATCTTGTGATCCTGATCGCGCGAGAACGCGACGTCGAGGCGGGTGAGCAGTCCGTCGCCGAGCATGGTCGTCAACTCGTCGCGATAGTAGAAATCGGTCGCCGAGTACTGCTCGCCGAAGAACAGCCAGTTCTTCCCGGTGTGCCCCAGGGCCTCGCGTTCGCGAAGGAAACCGCGGAACGGGGCGATGCCGGTGCCGGGGCCGATCATGATCATCGGGGTGTCGGGATCGGCCGGCGGCCGGAAGTGGCTCGTGGAGGTGACGAACACGCCGATCTCGTCGTCGGCGCGGTCGGCCAGGAAGGTCGAGCAGACACCACCGCGCGGCGTGCCGAACAGGTTGTAGCGCACGGCCGACACCGTCAGTTGGATCTCGTCAGGACTCTCCAGGGGACTCGATGAGATCGAATACGACCGGGGGACCATCGGTTTGAGGACCTGCATCCACTCCGAGGCGTCGGCGGTGACGGGATGATCGGCCAGGAGATCGACCGACTGTCGCCCCCACGCCCAGTCGTTGAACTGCTGTCTGTTCCCGGATGCGATGAGCGTCTTGAGATCGGCGGAACCGGTACGGTCGGCGACGAAACGGACGAGATCCGGTGTCACACGGGCGAATTCGATGCGGTCGCGCAGGGCGATGTGCAACGCGACCTCATCGCCGCCCACGGTCACCGACGCGTCGGCGTCGAGGCCGGTGCGGTCGAGGAACTCCTCGACGAGCGTCGGGTCGTTGCGCGGCCAGACCCCCAGCGCGTCCCCGGCCTGGTACGACATCGTGCCGGCGGGCAGGTGGAACCCGAAGTTGCGCACGTCCTTACCGGACCCCTCGGAGTTGAGCTTGACGTTCCGCACGAGCGAGGTGAGCAGCGGCTTCTTCCGCGAATAGGCCGGCGCGGAACGTACCGAGGGTGCCGCCGCGGAGTCGGCCGGTTCACTGACCACGGTCACCCGGTCCCCGGTCACCCCCGAGGTGGGTGCCCGGTTCGACATGCTGATCGCCCGGATGACCTCGGTCAGCCAGCCGCCCGCCGTCTCCTCGAAGTCGGGTTCGCAGTCGACGCGCTCGAGCAGGCGACGGCCACCCAGTTCACCGATGCGGGTGTCGAGTTTGCGTCCGTGGCCGCAGAAGTCGTCGTAGTTGGAGTCGCCGAGCGCCAGCACCGCGTAGTCGACACCGGACAGGTCGGGTGCGTCCTCGGAGTTCAGCGCGTCCCAGAACGACGTGCCGTTGTCCGGCGGATCGCCATCCCCGGTGGTCGAGGTGACGAACAGGGCCGTGCCCTTCAATTCGCCGACCTCGACATCGTCCATCGACCGGGCGTCGACCCGGAGGCCGCTGGCCTTGACGCGCTCGGCGGCCTCTGCGGCGAGCTCCTCGGCGTTGCCCATCTGCGAGGCCCAGAGCACCGTCACCGTGTCGGTGTCCGGTTCCGACGACGATGAGTCGGACCGGGGGACAGCGGGATCGGGTGCGGCGGCCGCGCGGGAGTACAGACCGGCGAGAACACCCGACACCCAGACGCGGAGCTCGGCACCCAGCGGCGCATCGGCCGGGAGCACCGGACTGCCCGCGGGCGAGTCGCCCACGCCGGCCACCAGACCGGCCAGGTAGAGGCGCTCGGCGGGGGTCATCGCAGGCGCCTCGACACCCGAGACCCCCAGTGCGACCCCGAGTTCCGTCGAACCCGCGGCGACGACCGGCGCATCGTCGACGTCACCGCGCGAACCGGGCACCCGGATCAGGGTCACCGCACACACTTTCAGCTCCGGTTGCTGCGACAACGGATCCACCGCGTCGGAGGTGACGGCATTGATCGCCAGGTGTTCGCCGAAGACGTCGTTCCAGTGGAACGGCACGAAGCAGTTGCCGGGTCGCACGCGGTCGGAGATCCGCGCCGGCAACACCGCCCGGCCGCGACGGGACGCCACCTCGACCTTGTCCGCGGCGGTGATGCCCAGCCGGTCGGCATCGTCGGGATGTATCTCGACGAAGGGCTCCGGGTTGAGTTTGTTGAGCTTGGCCACCCGGCCGGTCTTGGTCATGGTGTGCCACTGATGGGGCAACCGGCCCGTGTTCAGCAGGAAGGGGTAGTCGTCGTCGGGCATCTCGGCCGGGTCGAGGTGGGGACGGGCGAAGAACTGGGCGCGGCGGCTGGGGGTGGCGAACGCGAGGCGCGGCGTCGACCCGTCGTCGAGGCGGTGGAGCGTCTGACTGCGACCGTCGTTGAGATACCGGATCGGGTTGCGGGCACCGGTGTCCACCGGATCGGGCTCGCCGTCTTCGGCCGGCGGGCACGGCCATTGCATCGGCGTGCGGCGGAGCCGGTCGTAGGTCACCCCGCGCAAGTCGTAGCCGGTGTTCGGGTTCGCGAACCGTTTGATCTCCTCGAACACCTCCTCGGCGCTCGCATAGTCGAAGGCGTCGGCGTACCCCATCTCGGCGGCGATGCGCGCGATGAGCTGCCAGTCCGGGATCGCCTGTCCGGGGGCATCGAGCGCGGGTTCGAACAGGGTGAGGTTGCGTTCGGAGTTGACCATCACACCGGTCGACTCCGACCACAGCGTCGCGGGCAGCACCACGTCGGCGTACTGGTTGGTCTCGGTGTCGACGAAGGTGTCCTGGGTGATCACGAGCTCGGCGCGTTCGAGTCCCTCGATGACGGTCTTGCGATTCGCCACCGAGGCAACGGGATTGGTGCAGATGATCCAGCATGCCTTGATCTCGCCATCGGCCATCCGACGGAACATGTCGATGGTGCCGCCGCCCACGTCGGTGCGCAGGGTCCCGGCCGGAACACCCCAGACGCCCTCCACGTACTCACGGTCCGCCGCGGACACGACCGCGCGCTGGCCGGGCAGGCCCGGGCCCATGTAACCCATCTCGCGTCCGCCCATGGCGTTCGGCTGCCCGGTCAGTGAGAACGGTCCGCTGCCGAGCCGGCAGATCGCGCCGGTGGCGAGGTGGAGGTTGACGAGCGCGTTGGTGTTCCAGGTCCCGTGGGTGGACTGGTTGAGGCCCATCGTCCAGCAACTCATCCAGTTGTTTGCGTTCCCGATGAGTTCGGCCGCGGCCCGCAGGTCCGACGCCGCGATCCCGGTGATCGATTCGACGACGTCCGGCGGGTACTGGGCGGCGAAGTCGGGGATCTGGTCGAAGCCGTCGGTGAACGACTCGATGAACTCGGTGTCGGTGTGGCCGTTCTCGATGAGCAGGTGCAGCAGGCCGTTGAGGAAGGCGAGGTCGGTCCCCGATCGGATCTGCAGGAACAAGTCCGCTTTCTCGGCCGTCGCCGTGCGTCGAGGATCGACGACGATCAGCTTCGCCCCGGCCTTGACCCGATCCATCATGCGCAGGAACAGGATCGGGTGACAGTCGGCCATGTTGGCGCCGATCACCAGGAAGACGTCGGCGTGGTCGAAGTCCTGATACGACCCGGGCGGCCCGTCGGAGCCGAGCGACAGTTTGTATCCGGTCCCGGCGCTCGCCATGCACAGTCGCGAGTTCGACTCGATCTGATTGGTGCGCAGGAATCCCTTGGCCAGTTTGTTCGCCAGGTACTGCGCCTCCAGCGACATCTGGCCCGACACATACAGGGCCACCGCGTCGGGCCCGTGCTCGTCGACGATGTCGCGCAGGCGTCGCGCGGTGTCGGTGACGACGGCGTCGAGTTCGGCGGGCCGGAGCTGGCCGCCCCGGTCGTCTCGGACCAGCGCGGTGGACAGGCGCCCGCCGGCGGCGAGCATGTCCGCGGTGGTGGACCCCTTGGTGCACAGTCGCCCGAAGTTCGTCGGATGATCGGGCCGGCCGATCGTCTTGGTGACGCGGTCGGAATCGTCGTCGAGCTTCATCTCCATGCCGCAACCGACACCGCAATAGGCGCACAGCGACATCACCGATCGGGACATGACAGATCGAGTCGGGGCAGACAGGGTCACGGGTTCCAGCGTCGGAGGTCGATGTTTCGCGACCCGAAGCCTGGCGTTACGCATCCATCAACTTGACCTCACAGAACTCGGCCCCAGATGTGAAAGGCCGCCGGAACCGCAGGTGAACGCCGATTCCGTCACTTGAACGGGTGGGTTTCGGCGTTGCTCAGCCGGATCTCAGCCGGGGCGGATAAGACTGTAGCCATGCGCATCCTCGTGGTCGATGACGATCGGGCCGTCCGGGAGTCGTTGCGACGGTCGCTCACCTTCAACGGCTACAGCGTCGAGACCGCGGGCGACGGCATCGAGGCACTCGAGAAGATCCTGGCCGACCGGCCCGACGTGGCGATCCTCGACGTGATGATGCCCAGGCTCGACGGCCTCGAGGTGTGCCGCCGGCTCCGCTCTGCCGGTGACGACCTCCCCATCCTGGTGCTGACCGCTCGCGACTCGGTGTCCGAGCGGGTGTCGGGCCTCGACGCCGGAGCCGACGACTACCTGCCCAAGCCGTTCGCCCTCGAGGAACTCCTCGCCCGGTTGCGGGCGCTGTTGCGCCGTGCCTCGCCGGACGAGGACGCGGATTCGGAGACCCTGACGTTCGCGGATCTGTCGCTCGATCCCGTCACCCGCGACGTCACCCGCGGCGAGCGCTCGATCAGTCTGACGCGCACCGAGTTCGCCCTGCTCGAGATGCTCATGGCCAATCCGCGCCGGGTGTTGTCGCGCAGCCGCATCCTCGAAGAGGTCTGGGGCTACGACTTCCCGACGTCGGGTAATGCGCTCGAGGTGTACGTCGGCTATCTCCGGCGCAAGACCGAGGCCGACGGCGAACCCCGACTGATCCACACCGTGCGCGGGGTCGGGTACGTCCTGCGGGAGACGCCGCCCTAGTGATCGGCAAGTCGTCGAACTCGACGTCGCGACACCCGAAGACCCGGGATCTCCTCCGCGACCGCCTCACCCGGGCGATCACGGGGCACACCACCGGTGTCGGGTCGGACGAGAAGGAGATGCGGGCGCCGATGCCGCTGATGCGCGCCGTGTCGCTGCGTACCCGCGTGACGATCCTGTCGGCGACCGTCGTGCTGGTCTCGGTGAGTCTGATGGCCGCGGCCGCGTATTTCGTCGTGTATCGCGCGATGTACAACGATGTCGACCAGCAGCTCGAGAGTCGCGCCGACGGGATGGCCGCGCTCGCCCGCGCGGGGGTCCTGCGTACGCAGCCCGAGCAGCTGGTGGCCGGAACGGTGTTCTCCACCAACATCTCCATCGCGCTGGTGACCCCCAGCGGCGAGACGTATCTCATCGGTCAGGTGCCGTTCGACGACGTCGAACGCGGCATCGTCCGGTCGCCGTCCGTACCCGGTTCCACGCAGCAGAGCCTGCGCACCACGCGCAATCAGCGTGTCCTGACCCGCAAACTCGACGACGGCAACACCCTCGTGCTCGCACAGAGCCTCATCCAGACCGACCGGGTGCTCAAGCGTCTGGCCTGGGTGCTCTTCGTCGTCGGTTGCGGCGGGGTCGCCCTCGCCGCCCTGGCCGGGACGACGGTGGCGCGAGCCGGGTTGCGGCCGGTCTCGCGTCTCAACCGCGCCGTGGAGCGGGTCGCGCGGACCAACGACCTGACGCCCATCCCGGTGACCGGCAACGACGAACTCGCCAAGCTCACGGTCAGTTTCAACGCCATGCTGCGCGCCCTCGACGAGTCCCGGGATCGGCAGGCACGTCTGGTCGCCGACGCCGGACACGAACTGCGGACCCCGTTGACCTCGTTGCGGACCAATCTGGAGTTGCTGATCGCCGCGAGTCGTCCCGGGGCGCGGGCGGTACCGGAGGAGGACATGGTCGATCTCCGTGCCGACGTGATGGCGCAGATCGAGGAATTGTCCACGCTCGTGGGCGATCTCGTCGACCTCGCCCGCGAGGACGCGCCGGAGGTGGTCTACGAGGAGGTCGATCTCGCCGAGATCGTGGAGCAGGCCCTCGAACGAGTTCGACGCCGCCGCAACGACGTCGAGTTCGAGGTGGACGTCGCCCCGTGGTTCGTGTTCGGCGAGGCACATGGACTGTCGCGGGCGGTGCTGAACGTGCTCGACAACGCGGCGAAGTGGAGTCCCCCGGGCCGTACGGTGCGCGTCGGCCTGACCCAGGTCGGGATGTCGACCGCGGAGCTCACCGTCGCCGATGCCGGTCCCGGAATCCCCGAGGAGGACCGAGGTCTCGTCTTCGAGCGGTTCTATCGGTCGACGCAGTCGCGGTCGATGCCGGGATCGGGTCTGGGACTGGCGATCGTACGTCAGGTGGTCGAACGACACGGCGGCACCGTGGTCGCCGACACGTCGCCGCTCGGGGGAGCGCTGATCCGGATGACCCTGCCGGGCCGGGCAACTGCGGCGGAACCATCCCCGCAGGTGATTCGTCAGTAGAGGAGAAGCGGGTGGCGCCGGGCCGACGACTCGGTTGTCGACGACTGCGAACAGCCTTGAACTCGCCCGGTGTGACCTGGTCTCGGATCACCTAGGGTTGACCGAAGGCGCAGTTCGGGTACGACGATGCCGAGGTGTTGCGGTCCCGGCCCGGCCACTGACAGAAAGCACCGGCGCATGGCCGGGCCGACGAGGAAGAGACGAAGATGACGACTGGCGGTTCGCACGGTGACAGCTCCTACGGGGGCGGTCAGCACGGCGGTGGTCAACACGGTGGGGGCCAGCCGGGCGGGGGCCACCACGCGGCGTCCGGCAACGAGGCGCCGCGACAGGGCGGTCCGTTCGGTCCGCCGTCGGGCTCCTTCCCCGCACCGGGCGGCCAGGGCTACCCGGGTGCCAACGCACCGACATCGTCGTACGGCAGGCCCGGGACGAGTCCGTTCCCGCCCCAGGGCAACTTCGGTCCGGGTCCCTCGTACGGACAGTCGGGACAGCCGCCGTTCGGCTCCCAGCCCGGCTTCGGGAACCAGGGCCCGGACGGCCCCTCGGCCGCACCCGCCAAGAAGAAGAGTGGCGGACGCCTCGTGGCGCTGGGGGTGGCCGGACTCGTCCTGGCGTTGGTCGCGGGCGGTGTGGGTGGCGTGGCCGGATACAACCTCGCCGAGTCCGACGGTGGTTCCAGTTCCAGCAACGGTCCGCTGGGCGGCGATCCCGGCAACGACAACACGACGCCGGTCGCCGCGCCGGCCGGTTCCGTGCAGGAGGTCGCGGCCCGGGTCACCCCGTCGGTGGTCTCCATCGAGGTCGCGTCCGGCGGGGCCATGGGTTCCGGCTCGGGCGTCGTCCTCAGCGAGGACGGCGTCATCATGACGAACAACCACGTCGTCAGCGCCGGCGGCGACGGCCCGGCGTCGAGGGTCGCGGTCAACTTCGCCGACGGTTCGCGGGCCGAGGCCCGTGTCCTGGGCGCTGACCCGATCTCCGACATCGCGGTCATCAAGGTCGACCGCGACGACGTCACACCGATCACCGTCGGCAACTCGAACAACCTGGCCGTCGGGCAGGACGTGATAGCGATCGGTTCACCGCTGGGGCTCGCGGGCACCGTCACCACCGGCATCATCAGCGCGCTCAACCGTCCCGTGCTGACCTCGCGTGACCCCGGGACCAACACCACCTCGGTCATCGACGCCATCCAGACGGACGCGGCGATCAACCCGGGCAACTCCGGCGGTGCCCTGGTGAACGCCCGGGGCGCGCTGATCGGGATCAACACCGCGATCGCCACCCTCGGTGGGGGTGAACAACAGGCCGGTGGCAGCATCGGACTCGGGTTCGCGATCCCGATCGATCAGGCCATCCGGGTGGCCCGGGAGCTCGAGGCCACCGGCAAGGCCAGCCACGCCAACATCGGTGTGTCGGTACGGCCGAGCGGCGCGTCCGACGCACCCGGGGCCGTCGTCACCGCGGTGACGCCCGGCGGTCCGGCCGCGAACGCGGGCATCCCCGAGGACGCGGTCATCACGAAGGTCGACGACCGCGTCATCGCCTCCGGGGACGCCCTCGTCGCCGCGGTCCGATCGCACGCCCCGGGCGACACGGTCACCGTGACGTACCTGGACAACGGCGCCACCAAGACCGCCCAGGTGAAGCTCGGCACGCTCGAGGCCGGCTGACCGCCCACCACAACTGCATCGAGGAGGCTGTTCCGGCGCCCACCGCGGGCGCCGGCACAGCGCAGCACGAACGACCGTTTCGACGGTTCCACCCATCAAGAAAGGGCCTGTCATGTCCGACGCTGCTCCGCGCAACCCGGGTACCACCGCCGTCTCCGCCGAGACCGATCTCGACGAGAATTCATTGGACGTCCGCCTCGCGGGCGGGCCGGGTCCGGTCGACCCCGCCGACGTGGTCGCGGCCGACGCCGCGGCACGGGAGTTCGTCGCGCGCCACGAACAGGCCGCTCACCGCCCGCAGGGCGAGGAGATCGGTCGTGCGCTGGTCGTCGTCGTCGACGACGAGGCGGCCCACGGCGAGGACCAGCGCCTGCTCGGGCCGCTCGTGAGTGAACTGCTGGCCGAGGCGGGGTTCCACGTCGACGCCGCCGTGGTCGTCTCCGGGGACGAGGTGGAGATCCGCAATGCGCTCAACACCGCGGTGATCGGCGGAGTGGACCTCGTGGTCTCGGTGGGCGGCGTCGGCGTCGGCGCCCGGGATGTGACGCCCGAGGCCACCGAACCCCTTCTGGATCGGCGTCTGCGGGGTATAGAAGAGGCCGTCCGCAGCTCCGGGCTGGCGGCGGGAGCCACCGACGGCGGACTTTCGCGCGGGCTGGCTGGAATCTCCGGACAGACACTCGTGGTGAACCTGGCCAACTCGCGGGCCGCGGTGCGCGACGGCATGGCGACTGCCGCTCCCCTCGCCAAGTACGTGATCGAGTCGATCAGCGAGTTCTGAGCCGACCGATCCGCAAGCTCCTCCGCAGCCTGCAAATATGTTCAGCAATCCAAAGAAAACTCCTGGTTAACAGGGTTTCAGACCGCTTTCGATTGGACGTCCAGACCGGTGGCAACAGAGTCCCCAGGACCCCAAAAATCCTCGATGAGCAGCGATGATGACGCCGCGCAGCACCGAGCTGCGCGGCGTCGTCGTCTCGATGCGGTGTTCGGAAACACCCTTCCTGAACTGACTTCAGACGAGAGTGACGAACATCACACAGGCCGCTCTAAGGATTGGTACGAGGCGCAGCGGCCACCGCATCACGGGTGATTTCGCTCTTTACGCACGTAGTCACATCAGCGTGTTTTCCTGTCGTTAACTTTCGCCGTTCTATCGTTGGCGAATCCGAGATTCACGCTGGTGCGTGTCCTGTTCGTGACACGGCCGAGTCCTCCTGTTGCTCGACTTGAGACCGCTCCGATAACGTTCGGCTCGACGACACACCGGTCCCCAGAGTTGGGGACCGGGGGGAGTCCTGCGATCTGTCGCGAGTGACGACGCAGCAGTGACCAGGAATTCGATGGATTCTTAACGACGGCTAAGACATGCGTAAGAGCAGGCTTAGTGGTAACTGTGTGGGAGCCCATCGAACGTCGTGGGTCATGACTTGCGGGTGTGAGTGCATTCCGCGGGGTAACAGCCGAATCCTGTGAGAGGGAACGAATGAGCAAGTTCAGCAAGCTTGGGCTGCGCCGCGCCGCGGGCGCGGTCGCGATCGCCTCGGCCGCGGTCGTGGGCCTGGCGGGTGCGGGTGCCGGTGAGGCGGCCGCTGGAAAGCTGGCCGATGGTTACAAGAAGGCCGTCGGCATCGATGGTGAGTCGATCCAGACGTGGCGCACCGGCGAGTTCGCGCTGCCTGCCCCCTCGGTAGCCAACAACGGTGCGGGTCGCTCCGGCGTTGTTTCCGGTGTCTACCAGGCCCAGGCGAGTGAAGGCGTCGAAGGCAACCTCGCGGTCAAGCTGCTGGTGGGTTGCCAGGTCGATATCGGTGACGTCGAGCTGGGTGCCGCGATCGCGTTCGATCTCGAGTCCGTGTCTGTCGACGGCGCCTTCTCGATCGGACTGAAGCCGGGCCAGGTCGCGGTCGTCAACGTGACTGACAAAGATTTCTCGGACGCGGGTAAGGCGGCTGTCCAGCTTTCCCGGTTCGAGGTCAGTGTGCAAAAGTGCGGCGGTTTCGCCTCGGCACGCACCGCAGTCAAGGTCATCGGCGCCAAGGGCTTCAGCACCGACGACGGCACGGTCAGCGGTGAGGGTACCCTCATTCAGTCCACCCTGTACGGCCAGCCCTTCAGTCTCAACTGACCGGCGCAGATAAATAAGCAGTTCCTGACTTATCTGCCCTGAGCAGATGATATTCCACGAAGGGGAATCATGAAGAAGAACATCACGCGTCGCGTGGTTGCGGCGGCCGGTCTCACCGGTGCCGTCGCGATGGGCCTGACCAGCCTGGCGGCCGGCGGGGCCACCGCCGGTCCGCTGCCCGGCGGCACGGTCACCCGTACCCTGGTTGACGGGACCCCCGTCACCGTTCAACTGTTCGACGAATTCGTCAATGTTCAGCGTGCGATCAGCAACGTGCAGACCAGCCGAGAAGTTTGGCTGTCGGGCAAGGTTCGGGTGACTGTTGGAGGCAAGGCTGAGGGCGGTTCGATCGCAGCTGGTTACCTCGTTGGTTGCCAGGTGAACTTCGGTGGAGTCGATCCCGAGGCTGGCGCTGGGGTCGAGGTAACAGAGGATGGGCCGAGTCCGAGTGCTGAGCTCGGAACAACCTTCTCGCTCGGACCCGGCGAAGCGAACTATGTGCCGATCATCTCGGAAACCTCCGGCGACGACACTTCCTACAAGGACTACGAAGTCAGTGACTACTCCTTCAAGGGACAGAAGGGCGGCGTCGCCTACAGTCAGGAGAAGTTCGGACTCGACGGTTGCGCTGGCTACGCTTCGGCCAAGGCCAAGATCAAGGTGACCGTCAGCACCGACGCGGTCAAGGGCGTCATCACCCTGTACGGCAAGCCGTTCAGCATCGGCTGATCGACTCCACTACCACGCCGCGGGGCGGGAATCCGAATGGATTCCCGCCCCGCGGTCGTTGTTGTGGGGTCGGTTCGGTGTCGCTGTGAGTCTCCTGTAACCGGCTGTCTCGCAGTGAAATCCATCAGTACTCGGTCGTAGTCTCGGTGCCGGCGGTGCCCATCCCGCCGGTGAGGAGCCATCGACATGTCCACCGCCACCGAACCGAGACCGGTTGACGATCCGAGCGCGGGCGACGTGGGGCCATGCGTCCCGACGCGGGAGTCCCGTCCGGCGACTCTCACCGTGTCGGCTACCATCCGCCGCTTTGCGCCCTTGGCCGCCGGACTGCGATGGCGTCTCGCGGTCGCTGTCATCTGCCACCTCGTGCAGGTCGGCACCACGGTGGTCACCGTCGCGCTCTTCGCGCACATCGTCGACGACGTGCTGGTGACCGGCGATCTGAGCGCGCTGTCCAGCCCGATGATGATCTGGGTGGGTGTCTCCCTTCTCGGCGCCGTGTCGTCGTATGCGGGCGGGATCCTGACCGCAGGAGTGACCGAGACGGTACTGCTGCGTCTCCGGGGTCAGCTGTACGCGCACATCCAGCGACTCGCGCCGCACACGCGGGACCGGTTCGGTGACGGAGACCTGGTGTCGCGCACCACCGCCGACGTCGAGGCGGTCGACAGTCTCGTGTCGTCGGGTGTGGTCTCCGGCGTCGTAGCCACCGTGAGCCTCCTCGTCTACGGTGGCGCCGCCTTCGCGACCAACTGGCAGTTGGCCCTTGTCGCCGCCGTTCTCGCGCCGCTGCTCTGGGTGACGGCCCGCCGATTCGGCGCTGTGGTCAAACGTGCGTCGCGTCGCGAGCGGCAAGCTGCCGGCCGAATCGCTGCACTGGTCGCCGAGGGGATCGGCAACATGGTGGCGTTGCAGGCCGACAACCAGACCTCGCACCACCGAGCCCGGGTCCTGGAGCAGAACCGCCGATGGCGGGAGGCCCGGATGTCGGAGTCCCGCGCCGGGGCGGCGTTCGCCGAGGCGGTCACGGTCGCCGAAGTGCTCTGCATGATCGTCGTCATCGCGTTCGGGGCGTGGCTCATCGCCGGCGGTGATGCGCAACTGGGCACGCTCATCGCCCTGACCGGATATCTCGGGTACCTCTATCCGCAGATCCAGACGCTCGGCGGTCTGCTCGTCGAGGTCACGTCCGCGACCGCGAGCGCCGAACGGGTGGCCGAGGTCCTCGACGCGCCGGCGGGTGTCGCCGAACCGATTGCGCCCGAATCGATTGCGCCCGAACCAGCGGCCATCGACCCGATTCCCGGGCATCGTTCGGTCGTGCCCGCCTCGGTGAGTCTGTCGTTGACCGGGGTCTCCTTCGCA
Source organism: Gordonia sp. SMJS1 (assembly GCF_029866425.1). Taxonomy (NCBI): domain Bacteria; kingdom Bacillati; phylum Actinomycetota; class Actinomycetes; order Mycobacteriales; family Gordoniaceae; genus Gordonia; species Gordonia sp. SMJS1. The sequence continues at coordinate 1,491,446 of NZ_CP123381.1, forward strand.
TACCCGGACCACGGGTCCCGAGTCCTCGAGGACGCCCACCTGGAGATCCGTGCGGGCGAGACAGTGGCGGTCACGGGTCCCAGTGGGGCCGGCAAGAGCACCCTGACCCGTCTGCTGCTGCGTCTGTACGACCCCGACGCGGGGTCGATCCGGCTGAACGGCACCGACATTCGCCACCTCGACGTGAGCGATCTGAGAGAGCACCTGTCGGTGCTTCATCAACGGCCGGCGTTGATGCGTGGCACGATCGCGGACAACATCCGTTTCGGCTGCACCGCGGCGACCAGAGCGGACATCGTAGCTGCCGCGCGGGCCGCAGGTGCCGCCGAATTCATCTCGCGGATGAACGGCGGCCTCGACGCCGAGGTCGTCGAACGTGGGGAGAACCTGTCCGGTGGTCAGCAGCAGCGAATCGCGCTGGCGCGCACGGTCCTTCGGAACCGCCCGGTACTCGTCCTCGACGAACCGACAACAGGTCTCGACGACGAGACCGTCAGCGGGATCCTCGAACCACTCGCCAGGGTCGCGTCACTGCGGACCACTATCCTCATCACCCATGATCCGCGTGTGCTCGAGCTCGCCGACCGGACAGTCGAATTGCGCGACGGACGGTTCGCCGATGCGGCTCCGGTGGCGCCGCGGTCAGGCGAGGGCGCGCTCGTAGAACGACCACGAACGGTGCAGCTGGTCCTGCCAGTACAGCCATGAATGGGTTCCCGCCGGCGGGAGGTCCACCGTCGCCGGGATGTTCAACTGCCCGAGACGATTCAGGAGCTGGACGGTGCAGCCCAGGGTGGCGCCCTCGATGACTCCGCCCACGGCGATCTGGTCGGCCAGGGTGTCCAGGTCCTTCACGTAGCGAGGATTGTCGTACTGCCCGGGCAGACCGCCGGCGTTCGAGATGTAGAGCTTCTGGCCACGCAGCTTGGCGGCGTTGACCACGGGATCGTGGGCGCGCCAACCGGAGCCGCCGTACGGACCCCACATGTTGGTGGCGTCGCCGTCCCCGCGAATCTCCACGACGAGTCGGATGTACTCCTGACCGAACGGGTCGGACGTCGTCGGACAGCCGCTGTAGGAGCCGACGGCCTGGTAGAGATCGGGATGCTCGATGGCGAGATTCAGCACCGACGTCGCCGACGAGGAGATCCCGCCGATGGCGTTGCGCCCGGAGGTGTTGTAGGTGGCATCGACGACCGCGGGGAGTTCCTTGCCCAGGAAGGTCGACCACTTGTGCACGCCGAGAACCGGATCGGGCTTCTGCCAGTCGGTGTAGTAGCTGTACTGGCCGGCGTTGGGGATGACCACGTAGAGGTTCTTGTTGCGCGTGAAGTCGACGATGTCGGTCTTCTCCAGCCAGTTGGCGCGATCCTCGCCGCCGCCGGCACCGTTGAGGAGGTAGAGCACCCCGCGCGGCTTGGACTCGTCGGCCGGCTTGATCACGGTCAGCGGTACATCACGGTTCATCGCGTCGGAATGCACGACGATGTCGGTCACGCGCCCGGGCGATCCGGCGTCGACGAGTCGTGGTGCGGCGCTCGCCCCGCCGGTCATCGGAGCGACGAGCGAGATGCTGAGCGCGACCGCCGCTGCCATCCCGAGCTTGCGCAAACCTCTGTACACGTTTCCTCCTGATCGGGAGACGACGAGCCGATGATCCGACTCGCGCTGGCTCCTGTCATCTGTCACGGGTCCGACCTCGCGTCCGGACCGCTGGGACTGCTGCCGCTCACGCTCTCGTCGTCGCCGGCCGCGGCGTCTGCCGGCGCCAGTCCGCACCGTCGGGCATAGATCCCGCCCGCGGCGAGCAGCTCATGGTGGGTCCCTGCTTCGGCAATCACCCTATCGTCGAGGACGACGATCTGGTCGGCCAACGCCGCGGTCGCCATGCGGTGGGTGATCAGCAGGGTGGTGGTCCCCGCACGCAGACGGTGCAGGGCACGTTGAACGAGCAACTCCGTGCGGGGGTCGGCGGCGCTCGTCGCCTCGTCGAGAATGAGGATCCCGGGCGACGCGGCAATCGCGCGCGCGACGGTGACCAGCTGTTTCTCGCCGGCGCTGAGGTTCTCGGATTCCTGGCCGATCACGGTGTCGATGCCATCGGGGAGCGCTGCGACGATCTGCGCGACGTGGCTGTCCGTGAGAGCCGCGTCGACGGCGCGGCCGTCCTCGATGCCGAAGGCGATGTTCTCCCGGACTGTCCCGGTGAACAGCCACGGCTCCTGGGTGACGACGGCCATGGCCGCCCGTACCCGGTGCGGTCCGAGTTCGACGAGATCGACCCCGTCGATGGTGATCGAGCCCCGACTGGGTGCGTAGAACGCCTGCAGGAGATTGGTCAGCGTGGTCTTGCCCGACCCGGTGGTCCCCACCACGGCGGTGGTCGTGCCGGGCGCCATCCGGAAACTCACCGAGTCGAGAACGGGGTTGTCCTCCTCGTAGGCGAAGCCCACGTCGTCGAAGACGATCTCGGGTGGGAGCTGGTGCCGACCGGACGAGACCGGTACCGGCTGGCCGTTGTCGGCGGCGGCGTCTTCGGGAGCTTCGAGCACCTCACGGACCTTGCTCGCCGACACGGTGCCGGACTGCACCTTGGTGACGAACCCGGCGAGTTCGCGAACCGCGCTCGTCAGCTGCTGTGCGAACACCACCACAACCTGAGCCGCCCCGAGACTGAGGTGCCCGTCGACCACCATGATCCCGCCGAGGACCGCCAGGATCAGGAACACCAGGGCGTTGACCGCGGTGAGGACCGAGGGCAGCGAACCGCCGATCCACTGGGCAGAGCGGACCGACGAGAAGAGTTTGTCGTTGAGGTCGTCGAAGCGGCGCGCGGCGGTCGGCTCGGCGTTGTACGCCTGCAACATCCGGCGCGCGCTGAGTTCCTCTTCGATATGCCCCGTGAGCGCGGCCGTGGTCGTCCAGCGGGACTCCAGGTGCGGTCGTGCCCGGCGGGCGAGCAGGACCGCGGCCAGCGCCGACACGGGTGCCGCGACCAGGGCGACACAAGCCAGCATCGGGGAGATGACGAACAGCACGGCGGTGACGACGAGAAGCGTCAAGGCATTCGTCGGAACGGTCACCAGCACCGGTGCGATCACCGTCGCGGCGTTGTCGGTGTGGGCGGTCAGCTTGCTCACCAACACACCACGTGTGGTGTTCTCGAAGTAGCGCAACGGAAGACGGTGGATCTTGTCCTCGATGCGTGCGCGCAACCCGGCCACCGACCGCTGCACGGCGACGGTCAGCAACCGGCCCTGGGCGAGGTTGCAGACCGCGGCCGCCACGAACACCCCGACCTGGATCGCCAGCAGCGTCCAGAGCAGTCCCCAGTTCATCGTCGCGTCGCCGACCGTGCCGTCGACGATCACGTTGGTGACCGCACCGAACAGGATCGGCGCTACGACGCCGCCGACCGCGGCGAGGATCGCGAAGAGGGAGATGGACGCCCCACGTCCTCTGCTCAGGTCGAGTTGCCGGACGATCCAGCGCAGCGATTTATCGCGCCGTCGAGCCGTCGGTCGGTCTGCCGACGCCTGCTTCCCCCTCGGCCCGACCGCCGGCGCCTGCGATCTCTGGTCAAGCATTGGTCACCGACTGCGCGTAGGCGATCTCCCGATAGATGTCGCTGCGTGACCGCAACTCCGAATCTGTTCCGAGGCCGACGATCCGTCCCGCGTCGAGCACCGCGATGAGGTCCGCATGCTGGACCGACGACACACGCTGCGCGGCGATCAGGACCGTCGCATCCGGATCGGTCCGGCGCAACCGTCCGATGATCTGGGCCTCGGTGTCGACGTCGAGAGCGCTGAACGGGTCGTCGAGGACGTACAGCGCGGGCCGGCGGAGCACGGCACGCGCGAGTGCGAGCCGTTGGCGCTGACCACCGGAGAAGTTGCGTCCCTCCTGCGCCACCGTGGCGTCGAGAGCGCCGGGTCGAGCCGAGACGAAGTCGGCCGCGGCGGCGACCTCCAGGGCGTCCCACAGCTCGTCGTCGGTGGCGGTCGGTCGGGCGATCCGGAGATTGTCGGCGACCGTCCCGGTGATGAGCTCCGCACCCTGACCCACGAAGGCGCTGCGTGCGCGAACCCAGGCGGGCGCCAGGGCGGTCACGTCGGCGGCATCCCATCGGAGCACGCCCGACGTGGGGTCGGCGAACCGCAGGGGTAGGGACAGCAGCGTCGACTTGCCGCTTCCGGTTCCGCCGAGGACGCCGGTCACCGTGCCGGGTGCGCAGAACAGGGAGACCTGGTCGACGGTGGGGGACTCGGCGCCCGGATAGGCGACAGACACCGCGTCGAAGACGATCGCGGGCGGTGAGGGCGCCCGGCCGTCACCGGGGTCGCCGGGGTCGAGCGGCTCCGTGTCGAGTACCTCGGTGATTCGTCCGGCGCTGGTCACCGCACGCGGGATGACCCCGGCGATCATGGTCAGCAGCGACACCGCCAGCAGGATCTGGGCGAGATAGCCGACCGTCGCGGTGATCTGGCCGATCTGCATCTCACCGCGGTCGACGAAGATCGCACCCAGCGCGGTCACCGCGACCACGGCGAGGTTCGAGACCACGGTGACCAACGGCAGCATCAGGACCTGCAGTCGGCCGAGGCGCAGGGCCACGTGGGTGAGTTCGTCGTTCTCCACCGCGAACCGGGCGCGTTCCCGGTCCTCTCGCCGAAAGGTGCGGATGATCGCGATCCCACGCAGCTGCTCGCGCAGCACCCGGTTCACGACGTCGAGACGACGCTGCAGCTGCGCAGCCCACGGCACCAGGCGCCGGACGAGGACGGCGACGAGGATGACCAGCACCGCCCCGGCGACCACCAGCACGGGCGTTATCCGCCAGCCCTGCGCCAGCGACAACACCAGCGCGCCGAACAGCATCAACGGCGCGGTCACCACGACGGTCAGGCTGATGAAGAGGAATCCCTGGATCTGGCCCACATCTCCGGTGGAGCGCGTCAGCAGGCTCGAGAGGCCGATGGAGTGGACCTGCGGATCGCTGAAGGCGCTGATCCGACCGTGCACACGCGTGCGGAGGTCGCGCGCCGCGGTTGCCGAGATATGGGAGGCCAGGAATGTGGCACCGATCGACACCACCAGGTTGACCACGGCCACCACGACCATGAGAACCCCGACGCGCTTGATGGTCGCCACGTCACCGCGCAGGATTCCGTCGTCGATGATCGCGGCGTTGAGAGCGGGCTGGGCGAGCGTGGTGAACACCGACGCGAGCTGGAAGACGACGAAACCGGCGCAGGCCCAACGGGTTGTCCGGAGCGCGTCGAACAGGAGCGCGAGCAGCGCGGCGCGTACCTCATCCTTGCTCATCGAGCGGGTGACGGGCATCTGGTGAGGCTACTCCGGGTCGTCGTGACGCTGGCGCGGTGGTTTGCTCGGTGACGGAAGCCGCTCACGCCGGTTCCAGCGCAGTCTATGCAATTGATCCATGTGGCAAGCTCTTACCAGGAATGCTGATCAACAATGTGTCTCAAACGATTGTTAAATGGAGTGGTCAGCGATCAATTCGAGGAGCTCCAGAGACGAAGAAAGCCGCTCCGCAGTTGACCACGGAGCGGCTCAGTATTCGGGTCGTTCAGGCGGGTGCGTCTTCAGAACCCGATTCGATCGAGCCGGTGACGAGTTCGACGATAGCGTCGGAAATTGCGCCCTGAATCACTTCTGCCATGAGATCTCCTTCGTCGGTGGTGGTGCATACGTGCTCGCACGCACTTCGATTGGCGAGCACGTCGCAGACAGTACGTTATTCGATTACAGGAGAGCTAGCATTTCGTGCGGGGTCGATAAATAGGGTTGACCGCAAGAGTTCGGCGTTCGGTCATCTCTCGGTCATCGTCGTGATGGTGAGGGGACAATCACTAGAAGAGTTCTCGCAACCCCGTATGGTTCAGCTTTCCGAATGCCAAGACCGGGGTTGTTGCTGACCGGTGGCGCGTACAGGCAATCGATGTGCTGATATGAACCGATGACGCATCGCGTACAAGTGGGCGGCACGACGACCCGACATTTGGTCGAATCGGATCAAGATGCCGCCCTCGATCTGCTCGAACACGGCCTGCGCGAGGTCCCGGTGTACCGATGGCTGATCGGGCGGGACTCGCCAGTCGAGGCGTACCGCTGGTACGGAGAAATCTTGTTCGTCGAGTACCTGCGAGGCCTACACGGAGTCTTCGACGAGTGGGGTGACCTCATTGCGCTGATCGCGGTCTCGGCCCCCGGTGACGAGGCCGGGCGGATCGACGAGGACATGAAGGCGCGCACCAAGCATCAGGTGCATGTCATAGACGGCTTCATCCACCGCTTCACCGAGTTGCAGCGGAAATCGGAGGAAGCGCAGGTCGCGGAGAATCCGATCCGGGTGATCTTCGCGCTCGTCCATCCGGATCATCGGCGAGGCGGGACCCTCGCCGGGCTGGTCGACCCGGTCATCGAGCGCGGCCGTCGCGAAGGCCTGCCGGTCACGTGCAGCACGAGTGACGAACGACTGTCGGCCCTCTACGCGCGCCGGTGGGACGCGCAGGTCCGGGCTCAGTTCACCCTGACCGACGGGCCGACCGTCTGGGTGCAGCGCGTCGATCCGCCGGCGTGAACTGGCACTGCCCCTGAGGTGCCCTCCCCATGCTCCCTGAGGTGTGAGCGAAGCGCCCTCCCCATGCTCCCTGAGGTGCGAGCGAAGCGTCCTCCCCATGCTCCCTGAGGTGTGAGCGAAGCGAGCCACGAAGGGCTGACGAGGTAAGTCGCCAAACCCTTCGTGGCTCGTCGCTTGCGCTCCTCGCACCTCAGGGAGCAGAGGGGGCGTAGCATGCGCTCCTCGCACCTCAGGGAGCAGAGGGGGCGTAGCTTGCGCTCCTCGCACCTCAGGGAGCAGAGGGCAGTGGCCTACGCTTCTCGCACCTCAAGGAGCAGAGGGAGCGTAGATTGCGCTCCTCGCACCTCAGGGAGCAGAGGGCAGTGGCCTGCGCTCCTCGCACCTCAGGGAGCAGGAATTGTGCAGACTTTTGGATTGGGAGCGGGGTTACTCAGCTACCGAAGAACCACGGGAACGTCCTGGGGCGGGCCTGCGCACGCGGTTGGGTGCGCTGCTGCGGACGCGCCGGACGCCGGTTCTGGGTCTGCGACTGACGGTTCGGTGCGGGCTTGTTCGGCATTCGTTCATCCTGTTCTCGTTCGGTCGCACCGGTCTTTCAGGTCCGGTGCGGTCGCACGTTCCGGCGACGAATCCCAAAGTAGGGGGCCGACCTTCGGGTTTGGATGGCTCCGGCTGTCAGCTTCCTGGGAGACGGAGCCCGCGTGTCAGCGGGAGTGACGCCCCGGCGCGTCCGGGCCCTCACCCGGGAAGTCGCCCGGGTATTGCTCACCGGGATAACCGCTTCCGGGGCCGGGAGGCGGGTAGTTGCCGGGGCCCGGGTAGTTCCCGGGCGGCGGGTAGCTACCGGGTGCCGGCTGCGGCGTCGGATACGGCTGGCCCGAAGGGCTTCCGGGCGGCGGGCCCTGCGGCGGACGATTCTGCGGGACGGACTGGGACGGAACGTTCTGCGGCGGAACCGATTGCGGGGGAGTGGGTTGCGACGGCGGGCCCTGTGGTGTCGGCGGAGTCGAGATGCGTTGCGTCGTACCGGCTCCGGCGGGTGCTTCGTACGGGGCGAAGGAGCCCGACGGCGGACCGTAGGAGTCGCCGACCGGACCGGACGGATCGGAGAGATGCGCCGGCAGATCACTCTCGGCCTCCGCCTTGGCCTTCGAGGCGCCGTCGGGGTCCAGCAGATCACGGATCTCGGACAGCAGCGCGATCTCGGTGACCTCCGCCTTCTTGCCGAAACCGCCCAGCTCGGCCAGCTTGTTGTACGGCAGGATGATGATGAAGTACACCACTGCGGCGATGATCAGGAAGTTGATCACCGCGGTGATGACACTGCCGAGGTCGACGAATGTCGATGGGTTGTCGGTGATCTGGAAGCCGAGTCCCTGCGCCGCGTCGGAGCCGACGGGGATCGAGTTGATGATCGGCTGGACGATGCCATCCGTGAACGCGGTGACGATCGCGGTGAACGCGGCGCCGATGATGACCGCTGTCGCCAACTCGACGACATTGCCCTTGAGTATGAAGTCCCTGAATCCCTTGAGCACGGTGTGCGGCCTCTTTTCGGTGATGTCCTGCTCTTGTCCGGCGATTCTGTGCACGATCGGAGCAAATCCGACATGCAGCTTGGCGAGCTCGTACTACCCTATCCACGATCGCGAACGAACCGATCCATTTGACTTGATTTCCCCGGCTGTGTCGTGATGCCGTGACCCGCCCGTTCGTCAGTGCAGGACCACCGCGAGCGCCGTATCGAGCCCCGCCGCCGCGACCCGATGGGCGGATGCGGCGTCCATCGCGAGCAGCACCGGGGTGGCCGCGGTCCCGCCGGGAGCGATACCACCCGACTGTGATTCGGCAGCGTGAAGTGCGACGACGGCGCGGCGGGCCAGCACTTCCGCCTCTTCGGTCAACACGTCGACAACGTCGCCGGGTCGCAGCAGCGCGGTCACGGCCTCGTCCGACAGTCGTATCGGTACGAGCCGGGCATCGTCGTCCCCGGTCAGGTCGGCGGGTAGACGTGACGACAGCAGGCGGGCATCGGTGAGGATTTCTCCTCCGCGGACACGCCCGGTCACGGTTCGCCCGAGTGCGGGTGCCGCCTCGGTGAGGACACCGTCGGGAACCGTGGCTTCCGCGACGCTCCGCGGCGCCAGATCGTCTATCTCGACCACCTGTCCCGGCAGCAGGTCATGCGCGGCAACCATGACCTCGACGTCGCCGTCGGCGCGTGTTCCGGCAACCCCCACCACCACGGCCGCGACGACCAGTCCTGTCGCGGCGACACGTCGGATCAGGACGCTGCGCGTCCACCCCGGTCGCAGCGCCGAACTCACCCGGTCACGAATTCGAGGCCCGAGTGAGGCTTTCGACGGAAGCTTCGACGGGGGAGACATGTGACGAAGGCTAGGTCCGTCTGCCCGGGTGATCGGCCCGTGGAACTCGTCTGTGGACAACATCAATCGGGCCGTCGACCGGTGTGGACAGCGGTCCGGCCGTGGGCCCGGAATGGCCCGCGGCATTGCGGTGGGGGAGAATCGATGTTCTGTGCCGGGAAGTCTGGTCGGCCGCTCGTCGCGCGGGCGGCGTCCGGCGCACCGCGTGCGATCGAGCAGAGGAGAGCCTATGGCCGACGAGCAACCGACAGCAGACAGCGCACGCAAGGCCGATCGCATCCGGCGCTGGGCGGCGCTAGACACGACCAGTGGGGCGCTGCTTCTGGTGGCCGCCGCTGTTGCAGTGTTCTGGGCGAACTCGCCGTGGCGGGAGGCCTACGATTCTCTGCTCCATGTCGAGGTGGGGCCTGAGGCGCTGCACCTACATCTGTCGCTGGCGCACTGGGCGTCCGACGGGCTGTTGGCGATCTTCTTCTTCGTCGTCGGAGTCGAACTGAAACACGAGTTCGTGGCCGGAAGCCTCCGGGATCTCAAACTCGCCGGTGTTCCCATTGCGGCCGCGGTGGGTGGCATGGTCACGCCCGCGCTCTGTTACGTCGTCGTGGTGGCGATCGGCGACCCGGACGGGCTGCACGGCTGGGCGATCCCCACCGCCACCGACATCGCCTTCGCTCTCGCAGTTCTCGCGATCTTCGGCCGCGGTCTCCCGCTCGCCCTGCGGACGTTCCTGCTGACGCTCGCAGTGGTCGACGACCTGCTCGGGATCATCGTCATCGCGACGTTCTACACCGAGAAGATCGACTTCGTCATGCTGGTGGCCGCCCTTGCCGCGGTGGCGCTCTTCGCCGTGCTGGTGCGGCAGGCGTGGCGGTGGTGGCCGGTCCTCATCCCGGTCGCCGTCGTCGCGTGGGGTCTGATGCACGCGTCCGGGGTGCACGCGACCGTTGCGGGCGTACTCCTCGGGTTCGTGGTGCCGGCCGTTGCGATCCGTGGTGAGGAGGAGCCGCGCACCGAGCGACTCGACGAGGCGGTCCGCCCGTACTCCTCGGCGCTCGCCCTGCCGGTGTTCGCCTTCGCGGCCGCGGGCGTCACCGTCGTGGGTGGTGATGGTTCGATCGTCCAACCGGTGTCGATCGGAATCGTCGTCGGTCTCGTCGTCGGCAAGGTCGTGGGTGTGATGGGTTCGACGTGGCTGATGACCCGGTTCACGCCGTTGCGCCTACCAGACGCGATCGGCATCCGCGATCTGCTGCCCGTCGGATTCCTCACCGGAGTCGGTTTCACCGTGGCGCTGCTCATCGCGGAACTGAGCTTCGAGGCCGGCTCCGACGACCATGCCGCCGCGGCCAAGGCGGCCATCCTCGTCGGATCTGTCGTCTCGGCAGTGCTCGCCGCGTTCCTGCTGCGGTGGGACGCTCGACAGGCCCGCGATCCGGACATGAACCGCGACAACATCCCCGACATCGACAAGGACGTCATCGGGGGGTAGACACGCCCCGCCGCCGCCGCCCGCGGTTCCCGGTGACGGGAACCGCGGGCGGTCGGCTCACTTCTTGGACAGGGTGACTTCTTCGGGGCGGTCGTCGGCCCGGCCGTAGGACTCCCAGAACGTCGCCCCGACGATTCCGAGAGCGATCGGGTCGAAGATCGGATCCTTGCCTTCCTTCTTCTGCTTCTCGTAGTCGCGCAGCGCTTTGAACGCGGGTTGCTGCAGGATGATGATGCCGACGATGTTCAGCCACGCCATCAGCCCGACTCCGATGTCGCCGAGGGTCCACGCCTCGCTGGCGGTCGAGACGCATCCGATGGCCACCGATACGAGGATCAGTGCCTGCAGGAGCATCGTGAGGTTCGAGCCCAGCGTGCTGCGCAGCGGACCGATGTAGATGGTCGCCGCCTTCCCCATCAGGAACCGCAGGTTGGTCTCGGCCATGTAGTAGTAGGCGATGATCGTGGTCAGGCAGAAGAACATCAGAGACACCGCGACGAAGGTCGAACCGGCGCCGCTCCACATGCTGTCGAAGCCGATCTGGACGAAGGTGGGTCCGACGTCGGTGGCCGTCGGCAGCAGTCCGCCGTCGGCGATCACCGCGCCGTCGGCACTCTCGCCCTCGAACACCCGGTACGCACCGGTCGAGATGATGAGGAAGCCGGTGGCCGAGCACACGAAGAGGGTGTCGATGTAGACGGCGAAGGCCTGCACGAAGCCCTGCTTCGCCGGATGCGAGACCTCGGCGGCCGCGGCTGCGTGCGGTCCGGTGCCCTGGCCGGCTTCATTGGAGTAGATGCCGCGCTTGACGCCCCACATGACCGCAGCGCCGACCACCGAACCGAAGACGGAGTCGATCCCGAAGGCGCTGGCGAAGATCATCCGGAGGACTTCGGGAATCTCGGACGCGTTGAGGAACACCACCACCAGCGCGAAGAGGATGTAGAGGACCGCCATGAACGGCACGACAACGGTGGCGAAGGTAGCGATGCGCTTGACCCCGCCGATGATGACGAAGGCGAGCACGATGACGACGCCGATCGCGACGGCCCAGTCCGCGATACCCCACGCCTGGTTCATCGCCAGGGCCATGGAGTTGGACTGCACGCTCGGGAGCAGCAGCCCGCAGGCGAGGACGGTCACGGCGGCGAAGATGAGCCCGTAGACCTTGAAGAACGGGGCCGCCTTGGTGTGGGCCAGCGCCTTGCTGAAGTAGTAGGCCGGGCCGCCGCGATACTCGTTCGTCAGCGGATCGCGGGTCTTGTAGATCTGGCCGAGCGTGCACTCGACGAACGAGGTCGAGGCCCCGAGGAACGCCATCGCCCACATCCAGAACAGTGCACCCGGACCGCCGAACGCGATCGCCGTCGCCACACCGGCGATGTTCCCGGTGCCGACGCGACCGGCCAGCGAGATCATCAACGCCTGGAAGGACGAGACGCCATCGGGCGAACTCTGACCGTGGCGCATCACCCGGATCATCTCCGGTATGTGCCGGATCTGCAGGAACCGCGAGCGGATGGAGAAGTACACCCCCACTCCGAGGCATAGGTACACCAACGGATTGCTCCAGATGATGCTGTTCAGGTCGTTGAGGAAGTCGGTCATGGCGGCTCCAGCGATGGTGGGATCGGCCGCTCGTGGCGGTCCGACCCGGTGATCGAGCGGTGAACTGGTTGCTTCAGCTAGGGGAACACTTTGCACGACGGCACGCGGCGGTGCGCGACAAGGTGCGAAATCCGCCGGTCGGAACTCGCGCTTAGCACTCGGAATGAGGGAGTGCCAAAGTCGGTTACACTGGTCATCGTTTACTGACATTCGGAGGTTTCGCGGTGCCCACCTACTCGTATGCCTGCACGGAGTGCGACAACAAGTTCGACATCGTCCAGTCCTTCTCCGACGACTCGCTGACCGAGTGCCCGCAGTGCGCAGGCCGCCTGCGCAAGCTGTTCAACTCGGTCGGCATCGTGTTCAAGGGCAGCGGTTTCTACCGCACGGACTCGCGTCCCGGCTCGTCCTCGGACACCTCGACGCCCTCGTCGGACAGCTCGTCGTCGTCGAGCTCCTCGTCGTCGGACAGCTCGTCGAGCAGCTCCAAGTCGGACTCCGCGAGCTCGTCGTCGTCGACCAAGAGCGAGGCCAAGGCCGCGACTCCCGCCTGACCGGCGTCCCGCCACGACGACGTCATAGGCCGAACCCGGGCCGGTGTCCCCCGACACCGCCCGGGTTTCGCTGTACCCCGGGTCAGCCGAGTCGGCGGAACCCGTCTCCGGGAGTGAGAGTCCAACCGACCGGGACATCGTGGTCACCGGACGGCAGTGAGTCGACGACCTCGTCGTCATAGACCACGCCGACGAGGTCGGCCGACAGACCGTGCAGGGTCCGGTCGTAGTATCCGGCGCCGCGTCCGAGCCGCACACCGCTCTTGTCGATCGCGAGCGCCGGAACCAGGATCACCGACGCCGCGCGGATCGCGGTCACCCCGACGCGGTCGGTGGTCGGTTCGAGAAGTCCCCAGCGTCCGGGAGCCAGCGAGTCCCGCCCCGTGTACGGCGCCCAGTCCATCGGTGCGGGATCGCCGTCGGGGACCACCGGGACCAGAACCGACACGCCTCGGTCGACAAGCGCGTCGAGCATCGAATTCGAGCCGGGTTCGGTGCCGACGGGGACATGCGCGGCGACCGTGACGTCGTATTCGAGCCGGAACGGGCATGAGTACATCCATTCGGCGAGGGCCGCGGCAGACCGGTCCCGCTCGTCGGCGGACCGACGCGATCGTCGATCCTCGATCTCTTGTCGCAGTTGCTGTTTCAGCGTTGTCAAGACCCGACCGTCCTTCGCGTCGTCTCGAGACCGGTGGCATGTGCACCCCGGCCGGGACAGCCGGGACGCCCGCACTGTATCCGACCGTCGGAACGAGCGTGGTGAGGTCCCGGTCACCGCCGTCTGTCCGGCCGAGAACCGGCACCTGTCCTAGGGTGGATTCATGAGTGCGACGGATAAAGCTGGTTTCAGTGAGTACGAAGGTGTACCCAACACTCCGCCGATCCCGCGTACCGCGGTCGTCCCGGCAGCCGGGTTGGGAACGAGGTTCCTGCCGGCGACCAAGACGGTGCCCAAGGAGTTGCTGCCGGTGGTCGACACCCCCGGCATCGAGCTGGTCGCCGAAGAGGCCAAGGCGGCCGGCGCCGAGCGTCTGCTCATCGTGACCTCGCCGGGCAAGGACGGCGTGGTCGCCCACTTCGTCGAGGACCTCGTCCTGGAGAACACGCTCGCCACGCGCGGCAAGGAGTCCATGCTGGCGAAGGTGCGCAAGGCGCCCAACCTGCTCGAGGTCGCGTCGGTCGTGCAGGAGAAGCCGTTGGGCCTGGGGCATGCGGTCGGGTGCGTCGAAAGCTATCTCGACGACGACGAGGACGCCGTCGCGGTGCTGCTGCCCGACGATCTTGTCCTGCCCGGGGGCGTCCTGGAGGTCATGGCCCGCACGCGTGCACGCCGGGGCGGGTCCGTGCTGTGTGCCATCGAGGTGCCCGAGGACCGGATCAGCGCGTACGGCGTCTTCGACGTCGAGCCGCTGCCCGATGCCAACAACCCCAACGTGATGCGGCTCAAGGGCATGGTCGAGAAGCCCGAACCGCAGGATGCGCCGTCGAATCTGGCCGCAGCGGGTCGCTACATCCTCGACCGCAAGATCTTCGACGCGCTGCGCCGCATCGAACCCGGCGCCGGTGGCGAACTGCAGCTCACCGACGCCATCGCGCTTCTCATCGAGGAGGGCGAGCCGGTCCACGTCGTCGTCCACCACGGCACCCGACACGATCTCGGTAACCCCGGCGGCTATCTCAAGGCCGCTGTCGACTTCGCGCTCGACCGCGACGACTACGGTCCCGATCTGCGCGAATGGCTCGAGAAGCGTCTCGCCGACGGCTGATTCCGCACGGGTGATCACCGGTCGCATCCGCGCGCCTCGCACGCTGTCGTGGGCGCGCTCGATAACGTTCTCCTGTGTTGTATCGAGTGCACGACGTGCCGAGCGCTGTCGGCCGCACGTCCCGGTGCACTGACCGGTTGAGACGGGGAGAGCGGTGAGATGCGGTCTGTCGAAGATCATCTGACGCTGGTGACCGCGGCGGCAGTGGCGCCGCGTCCGGTGCGCGTCGCGATCTCCGAGGCGCAGGGCCTGATGTGCGCCGAGGAGGTCGTCACCGAGCACCCGATGCCCGGCTTCGACCAGGCGGCCATCGACGGCTACGCGGTGCGTGCGGTCGACGTCGGTCTGGCCGGGGTGCTCGCACCCGAAGACCTGGAGGACTTCGACGCCAACGGCGCCGAGCTCGTCGACCTCGAACCGGGCGAACCGATGATCGTGTCCCTGCCGGTGGTCGGCGAGGTCGGGCCGGGCTCGCGGACACCGACGCGGCTGCAACCGCGTCAGGCGGTGCGCGTCGAGACCGGGGCCCCGATGCCGACGCTCGCCGACGCCGTGGTCCCGTTGCGCTGGACCGACGGTGGCGACCAGAAGGTCAAGATCGGACACGGCGTCGAGAGCGGCAACTACGTCCGGCGGGTCGGCGACGACGTGCAGCCGGGCGATGTCGCGGTCCGCGCGGGCTCGATCATCGGCCCGGCCCAGGTCGGGCTGCTCGCCGCGGTCGGTCAGGCACGCGTGATGGTGCACCCGCGCCCGCGCCTGTCGGTCATCTCGGTGGGCAGTGAGCTCGTCGACATCGACCGCACACCCGGTCCCGGTCAGATCTACGACGTCAACAGCTACGCGCTGGCCGCTGCCGCCCGCGACGCCGGCGCCGACGTGAACCGCGTCGGCATCGCCGAGCGCGAGGCGTCGCGGATGCGGGAGGTCGTCGAGGCGCAGCTCATCCGCTCCGAGATCGTGGTCATCTGCGGTGCGGTGGGGGGAAGTGCGTCGACCGCTGTCGCCGACGCGCTCGCCGACCTCGGCGACCTGGAGATCGTGCGGGTGGCGATGCACCCCGGGTCGGTGCAGGGCTTCGGGCGCCTCGGACGCGACGAGGTGCCGACGTTCCTGCTCCCCGCCAACCCGGTGAGCGCTCTGGTGACCTTCGAGGTGATGGTCCGGCCGCTCATCCGGATCGCGCTGGGCAAACGGCAACCGATGCGGCGGATCATCAAGGCGCGCACCATCGGACCGATCGCGTCGGTGCGCGGCCGCAAGGGTTACCTGCGTGGGCAGCTGATGCGGGACGAACGGTCGGGGGACTACCTGGTGCAGGTGCTCGGCGCCTCACCGACTGGGTCGTCGCACCTGCTCGCCGAACTCGCCGAGGCGAACTGCCTGATCATGGTCGACCCCGATGTCGAGGAGATGGGCACGGGTGACGAGGTCGAAGTGGCCTTCCTCGCGCAGCGCGGGTGACCCCTGCTGAGCAAGCAACGAACAAGCGCGTCGAGGTCGAGGCGCCCACCTCCGCTGGTTGAGCCGGCACCGAGCGGAGCGAGGAGCCGAGTCGAAGCCACCCTCGTTCGAGATACAGGTCTCATGCCGACTCGGGTGTGACAGCGCATAAACTTCTTCTCGTGTTCAGGTGGTTGAGCGGCAGTCAGGGAAGTCCGGGATGGCCGGCCACCCTCGGGCCGCTGCGCACCCGGACCGGCACGGTCACCCTGCGGCCCGTGAAGGTGCGGGATGCCAGGACGTGGAGCGAGTTGCGGATCCGCAACCAGAACGCCCTGTTGCCCTGGGAACCGACGGGTGTCGGAAGCTGGGCTGAACGCCATCAGCCCGGGTCGTGGCCGCCGCTGTTCGCGGTGCTGAAGTCGGAGGCCAAACGAGGTGCGCTGCTCCCGTTCGTGATCGAACTCGACGGCCGCTACGTCGGGCAGCTGACGGTCGGCAACATCCAACGCGGCGCGGTGCGGACCGCGTGGATCGGCTACTGGGTCGACTCGGCCGTCGCCGGCAACGGCATCGCGACCGCCGCGGTGGCACTCGGGGTCGACCACTGCTTCGGGGCCGTCGGCCTGCACCGGCTCGACGCGACGGTCCAGCCCGCCAACGAGGCATCGCAGAAGGTGTTGACCAACATCGGATTCCGGCAAGAAGGACTGCTGCAACGGTACATGGACGTCAACAAACGCTGGCGTGACCACATGCTGTTCGCGCTCACGGCCGAGGAGGTCGTCGGCAGTGCGGCCGAGGCGCTCGTCCGGGCGGGTCGTGCGTCGTTCCACTGACCCTCCGCTGGCGATACGGCGGTCGCCCTGAGTTCGCGGCGGCGTCACCGCCCGGTTTCGACCGGGAAATCCCGTGCGCGCATTTCGGTTTCGATCGCGGCGCGCGTCCGGAGGTACGAACTCGTCCGAATCGAGTCGTCGGCGGTGTACAGCGACGGCATGAAGGTCGCACCTCGCTGATCACGATGTGCACCATCGGCTCCCGCCTGTAGCAGGGCGAGGCAGTGGTCGATGTTGAGTACGTCGGCCGCGGTGAACAGTGGTGTCCGGCCGGCCAGGGGCTGCACGGAGTCGAGGTCGGCGCCGCGGTCGATCAGCAGGCGCAACGCATCGTCGCGACGATGGCGCATCGCGGTGTGGACCACGTTGCCGCCGATCCGGTCGGATGCCTCGACCAGTCCCGCGTCGAACTCGATCAGGGTGCGGAAGGCGGCGAAACGGTCGAGCAACACGCCGTAGGCAACTGCGTTGTATCGGCCGGCGCCGGGGAGATGCGGGTCGGCACCCGCCTGCAGCAGTGCCGACACCGCCGCCGGCGGTTCGAACTCCACTGCCCACTGCAGCGGCGTGATGTCCACGCGGCGCGGGTCGGTGTCCGGATCGCCGCCGTGTTCGTGGAGGTCAGCGCCCTGTGCGAGAAGGGATTCGATCTGCGCCCGGTCGTCCCGCCGGGCGGCGTCGAGTAATCGAACGGTGGGGGCGGTGAAGTAGTCGGCCGCGTCCACGCGCGTCGAGACGACCTCGGCGATCCACCCGCACCCGGCGACCGCGCACGCCGACATCGCTGTCGCGAACAACGCAATCAGTCTTCTCATCCGCACCGCGATCGTCCCTTCACGGCACTTGAACGATGTCCGATTTGTACGATAGTCCGCGCCGGCTCGCCGACGCATAGGCTCTTCGCATGACCGAGCACACCGACCATCTCGAGATCGTCGTCCGTGGCTCCGCCCGCGGGCGCTACCGGCCCGAACGCGGGATCATCCACCTCGCCGTGCGAGTGGAGGGTGCGGACAAGTCGGCCGTCTACACGCGGGCGGTCGAGGTCCACGCAGACCTGACGCGCGCGCTGACCGATCACGAGACGGCCGGCGCGGTGGCCGGCTGGTCCGCCGATTCGGTCCGAGTGTACTCGTACCGCCCGCACTCGGAGACCGGTGATCTACGAGACCCGGTCTACAACACGCGTATCCGCGTCGAAGCGGAGTTCGTCGACTTCGAGCGGCTGTCGGAGTTCATCGACGTCTGGGCGTCGGTCGACGCCGTCGAGATCGGTGACGTCGACTGGGACCTCCGCGCGGAGACCCGGCGGGACCGCGAACGGGAGCTGCGTCGTGCCGCGGTCGACGACGCGATCGTCAAGGCGCAGGCCTACTCCGACGCCGTGGGTCGAGGGCCGGTGGTTCCCGTCCTCCTGTCCGATCCGGACATGGCGCCGCGGGTGCCGCAGGCATCTCGTCGGGCCATGCCGATGGCGGTCGCGGCCGGCCCGCCCCCGCCGTCACTGGAACTGCGGACCGACGACATCGAGATCGGCGTCGCGGTCGACGCGCGCTTCCGCACGGCCTGACCCGCTTCTGCTGCCGGTGTTGCTGAGAGGCGCGTGTGAAACCACGCCGATTCGGTTGTCCCACGGCGCGTCTACCCGGGCGTGACTGCTCGCAGCCCTAGATTGTGGAGTGGCCTCGTGTGACCAGAGTGAATGAAGGGAGAGTCGCATGCCCAACTCCGTACTGTGGGTCTGTCTCGTCGCGGTCTGGCTCTTCGTGCTGGTCCCGATGGTCATCAAGGGACGCCCGCAGATCCTGAAGTCCACCGACGCGGCACGGAAGACGCGACTGCTGCATCGCGGAGGATCGCGTGCCACGACCGCGACGAAGAACCGCCGCCGGTCGTCGGCGCGTCACCCGCACGATCCGTCCTGGAAGTCCTCGCGCCGCAGCGCCACCGCGACGCTCGAGGCCGACGCCGACGCCGAGAACGATGTCGACGCCGAGAAGGCCAAGCCTTCGACCCGACGTGCCGGCAGCGCGAAGGTCGAGAAGCCGACGGTGGAATCCGTGGATGGCGACACCGACTTCGAGACGGTGGACGCGGCTTCAGACGACGACTCGGTGAACGGTGACATCTCCGCCGACGCCGACGCGGACACCGACCGGGACCTCGATGCGGAGTCCGACGACGAGGCGACCGCGGACGCGGACAGCACCCCTGCCGCCGAGGTCGATGACACCGACGAGCTCGACAACGAGTACGAGGACGACTTCGCCGACGTCGACGGAGAAGTCGAGAACGGCGAGCTCGAGGACGCCGAATACGACGACGCCGAATACGAGGACGACTCCGAATACGAGGACGACTCCGAATACGAGGACGCGACAGACGAACTCGACGAGGACGAGTACGACGACTACGCCCGCGGGTCGCGTCGCACCGAATCGTCGTCGGCTCCCGTCGCGGAGTCCGAGGAGGATGACGCCGACGACACCGCCGACACCGACTTCGACGAGGTGGCCGACAGCCGCCCGGCGGCGCGGACGGCGAGCAGCCGGCGGACGGGGCGCAGCGTCTATTCGTCGGAGAAGGAACGCGAGCTCAAATACCGCGAACGCCAACGGGTCACGGTGGGTCTGTTCGTGCTGGTGCTGTTGTCGGTCGTGGCCGGCGTCGTCGTCGGGACGCCCGGCTGGGTGGCCACCGGCGTCCTCGGCCTGCTACTGGTCGGCTACCTCGCGTACCTGCGGCGCGCGGTGAAGACGGAGCAGCAGATCCGGGCACAGCGACTCGCCCGTGCCAAGCGGTCGGCGCGCGCCGAGGAGGAGCGTCGTCGACGCGCCGCCGCGGTTCCGGAGTTCGCCGCCGCCCCGCCCCCTCCGCGACTTCGGCGACCAGGTGGCGCAACGGTTCTCGAGATCGACGACGAAGATCCCGTGTTCGATCACATCCCGCCGTTCCAGCGTCGACGGATGGACCGCGAGGACCTGCAGTACCGCCGCGTCGGCTGACTCGTCGAGAGCACTTCGGCAGCAGATCCGTTCAGCAGTGGGTGTCGCCCGGCGACACCCACTACTGACGCGTTGGGGGCCTACTTGGTGAGTGCCGGCTTGCCATGCGCATCGAGCCACGCCTGACCGGCTTTCGCGGCCCGCGACAGTGCGAAACGTTCGCCGAGGTACGTCGCCGGGGCCCCGATCACGGGGATGTAGGCCAGCATGCGGAAAAAGGCCATCGGTTGCGGACGCTTCTCGAACTCGTCGTCGACGGCGCGAAGCAACTTCGCCGCATCCCAGATCGCGGCGAACAGCGACTTCTCCCGCTCCTTGGGTTCGGACGGTAGGGATTTGCCGGACTCGGCGGTGACATCGGGGTTCGTGAGGTCCCGTTTGCACAGCACCGACGCCAGCAACTGCACCTGTCGCTTGCGATCGGTGACGTCGTACTCCCGGGCGATCGCGACCAGCACCATGGCCTGATTGGCGAACCCGAGATAGGGCGTGATCGGCAGACGCTTCGCCCACACCCCGAAGACGCCCGGGAACGCCACGGCGCCGGTGTTCAGGGTGCCGATCCGGGTCACCCACCAGCTCGCGCGCTTGTGCATCGACCGCTCGGACCAGCCCTTCGTGCCGGGCCACTCCGCGACGTCGAGCAGCTTCGACGCAGCGTGCTGAGCCTGCTGCAGGCGCGAGTCGGAATGGTCGTCATCGTGGAAGGTGTGGCCCTTCAAACCGAGCGGATCGCGCTCGGCGAGGGCATCGAGCACCGGGTTGATCACCCCCACGACATTGTCGAGAACACCGGCCAACTGCTGATCAGACATCTGAGGCACCCGACCAGCCTAGCCGTTTGGGAGTCGGCGGCCCCGGGCTGATAAAGTGGCTCGCGGTTGGTCGCAAGGCCTCCCGGGGCTATGGCGCAGTTGGTAGCGCGACTCGTTCGCATCGAGTAGGTCTGGGGTTCGATTCCCCATAGCTCCACCGCACGAGAGGCCCCGTACACCCGAGTAGGTGTACGGGGCCTCTCGTTCTGACGCGCTGGTCGTCGAGCCATGGCCAACAATCTGAGAGACTGGTGAACATGATCACCGCGATCCCGCTCGACGTCGATGCGATCGGTGCGGTGTGTGCGCGTTTCGGCGTTGCCAGGTTACGAGTCTTTGGTTCGGTACTCACCGAGAGTTTCGATCCCAGCAGCGACGTCGACTTTCTCGTGGAGTTCAGGGGGGATCGTGACAACGTCTTCCATGACTACTTCGACCTTGAGGCGGCGCTCGCACAGATCGTGGGGCGCGACGTCGACCTGGTGATGGCCAACGCGGTGAAGAATCCGTTCGTGGCGAAGTCGATACTCGACAATGCCGAAGATGTCTATGCGGCCTGAGAAGAATCGGGCTGCCTACATCTGGGAGGCACTCGCCGCGGCACGAAATGTACGGCTAATTGTGTCCGACGTGTCTTTGGACCATTACATCGGTGACCTCCTGGTCGAGTCAGCGACGGAACGTCAGATCGAGATCGTCGGTGAAGCGCTTCGCGGTCTCAGACATCGGGATCACGTTCTTGCTGAGCGAATACCGCATGTACACAAGATCATCGGGATGCGAAACATCCTCGTTCACGGCTACGCGCAGGTTGACAGCTCGATCGTGTGGACGGCGGCAACCAAAGACGTATGCGCGCTCATACCGGTGCTGGAGCGCCTTCTCGCCGAGTTCGACCGTGAAGCCGGCGACGTTCGAGGTGAGAGCCACGCGTAGGGTCCGCACTCTTGCCCGCAGTCGGTAGCGCGACACGTTCGCATCGAGTAGGTCTGGGGTTCGATTCCCCATAGCTCCACCGACAACCCGTTCCGGCGCTCGCCGGGGCGTATTTTCTCGTATCCGATCCGCCGGCTAACGACCGCATCACCGCGGTCGTCGTTGTAGATTTTCGCGCATGACCGCCGCGATGCTGACGTTCGCCGGAACGCTGCTCGTCGCGATGATCGGCGCGGTCATCGCGCGGCTCGACGCCAATGACCGGCACCAGAAGCTGTCGCAGAAGGTCGACATCCTGGCGAAGCTGCCGCACGACTCAGCGGCACATACGCGGATGAGCGGAATCGTCCTCGACGCCATCAACGAACTCGCGGAGTACGAACACCGGCGGCGGAGCGCGGTCTTCCAGCGTCGGGCACTCACCATGGCGTTGCTGGCCTGGCTCGTGGTGGTCGGCCTGCGCATCGCGGCCGAGCAATTCGACGTCGGACACTACGAGCAGATCATGCACTACGTCGCGGTCACGCTTCTCGTGCTGGGATTCGTGCTCGTCTTCGCCTCGGTGGTGGCCACCATCCGCGACATCCGGCACCGTCACGACGAGGAACCCGCGTCCGACTGACGACGTTCCGCTCCCGGAAGCCGAGGTCTGTCGCGCTGGGATCCGCCATTTCACAGTGGGTCCTGTGAAACCCGCATCGTGCCGTGAGACGGTTTGTTAGTTTCCGTCCATGAAATCGCCGAGGATCGTGTGGGGCCTGGTCGTCGCCGTGATCGGGGTGCTGGTCGTGACCGTGGCACCGGCGCGCGCCGACCCGCTGCCCGTCACCTACAACTTCCTGGCCGGGATACCGAACGAGCTCGCGAAACCCGGGGGCTCGCTTCCCGGGTCGAACGACTGGAACTGCAAGCCGTCGGCGCGCCATCCCAACCCGGTCATCCTCGTGCACGGGACCGGCGGATCGCAGCAGACCAACTGGGGCACCTACGTCCCTCTGCTGAAGAACGAGGGGTACTGCGTGTTCGCGCTGACCTATGGCGCGGTGAAGGGAACCCCGTGGCCGATCAGCGCGATCGGCGGCATGGGTGAGATGTCCGCCAGCGCCGCCCAGTTCGGCGCATTCGTGGACAGGGTCCGTCGGACGACCGGCGCGTCCAAGGTCGACATCGTGGGCCACTCCCAGGGGACGGTGGTGCCCGCGTACTACGCGAAGTACCTCGGCGGACGGGATGCCATCGGCAACTATGTGTCGTTGGCTCCGGCGTGGCGGGGCTCTGGGGTCGGTGGGAACGACGTCATCATGCCGATCGTCCGGTCCCTCGGATTGCGGCCCGAGCAGGTGCCGTTCTGTCAGGCCTGTGCCCAGCTCGATCCCGGCGCGGCGGTGCTGCGCAAGATCGCCGCCGGGGGCTACTACCTGCCGTCGATCCGGTACACCAACATCGCCACCCGCTACGACGAGCTCGTGGTGCCGTACACGCTGGGATTGCCGCCGGGCGGATCGAACGTACGCAACATCGTTGTGCAGGAAGGGTGTTCGGTCGACTACACCGAGCATGCCGGGATCGCCGGGTCGCGTCGCGCGGCGTTCTTCGTGCTCAACGCGCTCGACCCGGCGAATCCACGACCGGTTCCGTGCGATCGCGCCGCACCCATCACCGGGAGTCCGTTCTGAACGTGAGCAGGCGACGTCTCGGTGGTGGCCGTCGGCGGGTGCGGGCCGGCGTCGTGGCCATGTCGTGCGCCGCGATACTGCTCGCGATCTGCGGTCTCGGCGATGTCGGGACCGCCTCGGCATCCGTTCCGCCGCTTGGCCCCGCCTTCGAATTCGGCGTCGCCCAGTCCGGTTTCCAGTCCGAGGGATACAACCGTGACTCCAACTGGGTCCGTTACGGAAACCAGGGCCGGGTCGCCCACCGTGTCGGCAACGCCGTCGACTTCTACCATCGCTACGCCGAGGACATCGCCCGCGCGAAGAGTCTGGGCGTCGGCATCTATCGGACCTCGGTCGAGTGGTCGCGGGTGGAACCGTCACGCGGCCGGGATGATCCGGCGGGGTGGGCGTTCTACGATCGGGTGATCCGCACGGTCGTCGACGCCGGGATGCGACCCATGATCACCCTCAACCACTGGGTGCACCCGGGCTGGGCGGTCGACCTCGGCGGTTGGAACCGTCCGCAGATGTCCGCGGACCTCGTGCGTTTCGCCGAGCGTGTGGTCGACCGGTACTCCTGGGCCGACCCGCTGTGGATCACCTTCAACGAACCCACCGAATACGTTCGGCGCGAACTGATGTACGGGGGAGTGGCACCGCAGAACGTGGGGCTCATGGCCGACGGGATCGTCGCCGCGCACCGGGCGATCCACCGATACATCCACCGCGTGCAGCCGGGCGCCCAGGTGTCGTCGAACATGGCGTACTACCCGATCGCCGGCCTGCAGACATGGCTGGAATCGGTCTTCCCGCAGCGAATGCGCGACACGCTCGATTTCGTGGGCGTCGACCACTACTACTCGTTCTCGGTCACCGACGCCTCCGTCGCCAACGGTGCCTCCGGTGAGTTCTGGAAGAGCTCGCAGGCACCGGAGAGCATCTACTACGTGCTACGTCATGTCGCGCAACAGTTCCCGGGTAAGCAGATCCGGGTGATCGAGAACGGACTGGCCACCGACCCGCAGGGCCGGCGGCCCGACGGTTACCGCCGGGCCGATCACCTTCGCGACACCGTCTACTGGTTGCAGCGCGCCCGACAGGACGGCATCGACGTGGCGTCCTACAACTACTGGAGTCTCACCGACAACTACGAATGGGGCGACTTCGATTCGCGCTTCGGTCTGTACACCGTCGATGCGGAGCGTGACCCGACCCTGACCCGTCACCCGACCGATGCAGTCGCCGCCTACCGTGAGATCACTCGCGACAACGCCGTTCGCCCGGGGTACCGCCCGACGCGGATGCCGGTGACGTGTTCGCTCGTGGCGGTGCCGGACAGTTGCGCGAATCCGGCTGTCGTGCGGTGACTTTCTCGCCGTCACTCACGCGACGCCGAGGGCCCGCAGGCTGGCGGCGGTGGCCGCGGCGAGGATGACCACGACCGCGAGGGGCGCCCTCAACAGCGCTGCGATCACCCCGACCGTCACGCCGGCGGGCCGCGCCCAGCCGGCGAAGTCGTGGTCGACGAAGAACGAGCCGGTCAGCGCGACGGCGACGAGCAGGACCACGGTCGCCCGATCCATCAGCTTCTCGACCCCGTCCGAGACCGAGATGCGTTTTCGCAGAACGGGTCCGGCGGCGCGCATCGCATAGGTGCCGACCGCGAGGACCGTGATGCCGATGGCGAGGGAGATGCCGGTGCTCATCGACAGCCCGGAGCGCTGTTGTGCTGGAGCACCTCTCGCGACGATGCGGTCTCGTTCACGGTGTCCGTCCTCGTGCCGGGTAGGGCCGGTGCGCTCGGTGGGGTCCGCCGAAGCCGGCGGAGTGACTCCACGGCGGCGAAGCCCACGAGCGCTCCCATGATGGGCAACCCGGCCGGTAGGAACGGCGTCGAGGCCACGGCCACCGCCGCGCCGACGGTCACGGCCGCCCAGGTGGCGCCGTCGCGCAGGGCCGGGATGGCCAGCGCGGCGAGCAGAGCGGGGAAGGCGGCGTCGAGCCCGAGGCTCGCGGGATCGGCGACCACACCGCCGAGCGTGGCACCCAGTGCTGCGCCGATGGGCCACGAGACCAGAACGCCGAGTCCGCACAACAGGAAAGCGGCCCGTGCCCGACGCGGGTCGGATTCGGCGGTCGCCAACGCAGCCGTCTCGTCGTTGATGAGGTGGGCGCCGAGGACGATCTCGGGGGTGCCGCGCAGGTGCTTGCCGACGGCGAGGCCGTACCCGAAGTTGCGGGTGTTGACCAACAGGCCCGCCAGCGCGGCGAGGATCGGCGCCCCGCCGGCGGCCAGGATGCCGACGAAGACGAACTCCGACGATCCGGCGAGGACGACCGTGGCGATCACAACGATCTGCCAGAGGGCGAGACCCGCGCCGTGCGCGGCCACCCCGTACGACGTCCCGATGACGAGAACGGACAGGGACATCACCACGACGGCGCGCAGGGTCGCCGTGTCGAGTGTTCTCCAAGCCGAACGCATGACTATCATAGTGAACAAGAGAAGTGTGTTCGTCAAGATGGACGATCGGACGGTTTGATGAACGATGCTCGGTCGGTGAACCCCAAAGAGCTGGTCGCCGCGTCGTTGAAGAGGGAACGCACACGAGCGGGTCTGTCGCTGACCGAGCTCGCGCGTCGTGCCGGGATCGGGAAGTCGACGCTGTCCCAGCTCGAATCGGGGGAGGGGAATCCCAGTGTCGAGACGCTGTGGGCGCTCTCCACGGCGCTCGGTGTGCAGTTCTCGGCGTTGCTGGACTCACCCACACCGACCGTCGAGGTCATCCGGTTCGGTGAGGGGCCGGTGATCCCCGCCGCGGACGCCGACTACTCGGCAACCCTGTTGTCCACCGCGTCGCCGGGGTCGCGGCGCGACATGTATGTCATCCGCGCCGAACCGGGCAAGCCCAGGGTGTCGGCACCACATGCGCGCGGGATCATCGAGCACGTCGTGATCAGTTGCGGCCGAGCACGTCTCGGTCCCACCGATGCCACCGAGGTGCTGTCGGCCGGTGACTACATCTCGTACCCCGGCGATGTCGAGCACGTCTTCGACGCACTCGAGCCCGGCACTGTCGCCGTGATGCTCAGCGAGGCGTTCTGAGGTTGCGGGACACAACCTTTCAAGTTCGTGTAGGCCTGGAAAGCGCCGGTGAAAACCGCCCTCGGGCGGCGCAGCGTCGACCGCATGCCGTCGTGAGCACCGTCCTGGGCGGTCTTCGGTCGGATTTTCGACGACCCTGCCGGTGTGGGCGAAACGCGACGTGCATCACAGCGATTCGCGGTATCGATCACCGACGCGTACTGTTGCCAGAAGTGATGCGCCCGTACAGGCCGCGTCTAGCGTCGTAGAACGCCTCTCTCGCAGGTCCGGACATCCGACACCGGTCGGCCACCTGCCATTGACTTCATACGGCGAACGAGCTCGCGCACCCGCGTGTTCGCCACCGGCACCGCCCTTGCACGTCAGTCGTGCTGTTCGCGTGCCAAGCACAGGAAGAAACCTGCACACCACATGACTGCTGTCCTCGAAAACCCGGCCACCTCCACCGATGCTGCTGCGTCGGCGCCTGGTGTGTCGTTCGAATCCCTCGGTGTCCCAACCGAACTCGTCAAGGTTCTCGCCTCTCAGGGCAAGACCGACGCCTTCCCGATCCAGAAGGACACCCTCCCCGACACCCTCGACGGCAAGGATGTCCTGGGCCGCGGCAAGACCGGCTCGGGCAAGACCCTCGCCTTCTCCATCCCGCTCGTCGCCGGCCTGGCCGAGATGCAGGTCAAGCGCTACGTGGGGGCACCCACGGGGCTGATCCTGGCGCCGACCCGCGAACTCGCGACCCAGATCGCCGCGGTCGTCGAGCCGCTCGCCGCCTCCGTGGGACTCACCGTCACCACCGTGTTCGGCGGCGTCAAGCAGACCCGCCAGGAGCAGGCGTTCCGGCGCGGTGTCGACATCGTCGTCGCGTGCCCCGGACGTCTCGAGGACCTGATGCGTCAGGGCATCGTCCGGCTCGACGAGGTCGAGATCACCGTGATCGACGAGGCCGACCACATGGCCGACCTCGGCTTCCTGCCGGTCGTGACCAAGATCCTCGCCGCGACCCCCGCCGACGGTCAGCGGATGCTGTTCTCGGCGACGCTGGACAACGGCGTCGACAAGCTCGCCAAGCGGTTCCTCGACAACCCGGTGCTCCACTCGGTGGATTCGGCGGAGTCGCCGGTGGCCGCGATGACCCACCACGTCTTCGAGGTCTCCTCGGCAGACAAGCAGGATCTCGTCGCCGAGCTCGCCTCCGGCACCGGTCGACGCATCCTGTTCATGCGCACCAAGCACCAGGCCAAGAAGCTCGCCAAGAAGTTGACCGAGGCCGGGATCCCGGCCGTCGACCTGCACGGCAATCTCAGCCAGGCGCAGCGCGACCGCAACCTGGCCGCATTCGGCGAGGGTGACGTCCGCGTCCTCGTCGCCACCGACGTCGCCGCCCGTGGCGTGCACGTCGACGGCATCGAACTCGTCGTGCATGTCGATCCGCCGGCCGAGCACAAGGCGTACCTGCACCGCTCGGGCCGCACCGCCCGTGCCGGGTCGGCCGGCGACGTCGTGACCGTCTGCCTGCACGAGCAGCGTCGTGAGGTCGCACAGCTACTGCGCAAGGCCAAGATCAAGGTGACACCCATCGCTGTCGACGCATCGTCGGCAGCCGTCGACGAACTCGTCGGCGAGCGCGCCCCCCGCGTGTCCGCGGCGGCACGCGCAGCCGCCGAGGCCGCTCGTGGTGGCGGTGCACAGGGCGGCCGGTCCCAAGGAGGTCGTTCCCAGGGCGGCCGTGCGCAGGGGAGTCGACGCGGCGGTCGTGGTCGAGGCCAGGGCGGCAACGGCGGCGCTCGCGGCGAGAGCCGGAGCGCCGGAACCGGCGGCGGCCGGAACGCCACCGGCGGTGACTCGCGCGGTACTCGCGGCGAGGGCCGCGGCCGTCCGGCTCGGAGCGACTCGCGCGCGGGCGGTTCGCGCTCGTCGGACGCACGAACCGGAGGCCAGGGACGCGGCGCAGGGCAGTCGCGCGGCGGCGACCAGCAGCGGGCGGGCGCCCGCGGGCAGGGACGCCGGGCGAGCCGTCCGGCGGGTTCGCCGACCGGTCGCTGACCGGGCCTCACCCGCGAAAGACAACTGAAGAACGATGTCGAGCCTCGAGGGGCCGGTGACCACGGTTGCCGCCCTTCGAGGCTCGTCGCTTTCGCTCCTCGCACCTCAGGGGGCAGGGGCGCTCGACGTTATTGCGCGCCCGGAGTATCTGAGGCCTGGCGGCGCCGTTGTGGACTACGAAAGAACACCCGTGAGCGTCCAGATTCATTCTCCCTGAGGTGCGAGCGAAGCGAGCCACGAAGGGCGAGGTGCAACGCTCGCCAGCCCTTGGTGGCTCGTCGCTATCGCTCCTCACACCTCAGGGAGCAAGGGTTATGTGCTTCTTTCGGAACAGGGAGCGGGGGTTGGTCGCGCGCTCTGCAGCGGCGATCAGGCAGGCAGGAACCGCTGGGCGAGTCGCGGTGCGAGCCAGGGCCGGGCACCCCAGGCGATGCCCTTCCCGGTGAGTCCGACCCACCCCGGGGACAGGCGACCGTAACCGGCGAGGAGAGCGGTCGCGGGGTCCACGCTGATGTGGACGTCGGGCCGGCGTGGCTCCGGCGGATCGATCTGCAGCTCGCCGTCGGTGAACTCGTAGACGTGCCGTTCGCCGCACCCGCGGAGCCGGATGTCGTAGGTGCCGGAGTGCCCGGCGGCGTGCACCGGATCGACCCAACTGGGCAGGATGTGTTGGCGTGCCCGGATGATCATCAGCACCACGTCCGGTTCGACCCACCAGCGGGCCCCGACAGCGCGTGCGATGTCGCGGGCGTGCACCACGAACTCGCCGATCAGCAGGCCGAGAGCGGCGTCGGCCCGGATGACGCGGTCGCCGTCGAAGTGCATCTTCGGGACCTGCGCGTGGAAATGCGACACCTCGTCGACGAGTTCGCGGAGGTCGTCGGTCAATCGTCGGCAGAGCACTGTCACGTCGCGCGTCGGCAGGTTGGCGATCTGCTTGGCATTGAAGTCGGGTACGTCGACCGCCGAACAGCACCACTCACCTTCGCCGCGCGCGAGTTCGAGAAAGCGCGACGGCGCCATCGCGACATGGCCGACACAATCGGTCAACGTCCAGGCGGGGGTGTCGAGGAGCCGGGTGTCGGGGTCGCCGACGCCGAGCACGAGATCGGTGAACCGATCCGCAGTCGTGAGCGCGGCGTCGATGTAGTCAAACCTCGAGAACATCCCCGTCGCGCGTGGTTCCTCCCCCCACATGGGGCACGAGATTACCCCGGCCCGTTGCGACGTGCGACACATTCCGTGCCGACACGTCGAACCTGTGGACAGATGTGCAAGGTGCGCAACATTATTCACAAACGCGCACGATGATTCTCAGTCACGCGACACCGCCGGGGCGGCTTCGCCGAGCCGTACGCAGACGACGCCGAGCACGATGAGCAGGCCGCCGGCGAGTTGAATCGGTGCCGGCAGTTCGTCGAGCACGAGCCAGGCGAAGACCACCGCGAACAGCACCTCGGACAACGCCACGAACGACATCACCCGGGCCCCGAGCAGCCGGCCGCCCGCGATGCCGAAGCCGTAGGCCATGGCGGCCGAGACCACACCCAGCAGCACGAGCGGGATCCACCAGGCCACCTCGAGCGCACCGACCTCGACCGGGTCCGTGGTCATGGTCATCGGCAGGATCCCGGTCAGCCCCGCGACGACGAGGGCCAGTGCGCCGATGAGCAGGCCACCCGCGGCCAGGCTCAGGGGCGGCCAGCCCGTGCGGTCGTCGGCGGAGATCACGAAGTAGGCGGCGGCCCCGACCATCGCGGCGAGCGCCCACAGCACCCCGATCGCGCTGATCGGGACGTCGCCGGTGAGGTCGAGGACGAGCGCGAGTCCGCCGATCGCGAGTGCCGCGCCGAGCACGGTGACGCGACCCGGACGCTGACCGTGGCGCAGCCACATCCACACCAGCACGGCGACCGGGGCGGTGTATTCGATGAGCAGCGCGACGCCGACCTGCAGGTAGGTCACGGCATAGAAGTAGGCCAGCTGACAGCCGGCCACCGCGAGGAGTCCGTAGGCGACGAGCACCGTCCAGGACCGTCGGCCCGGCTGCTCGGGCAGCGGCTGCCGACGGTCGCGAAAGGCGAGGAAGCCGGGAATGGCCAGGACCAGACCGCCTAGTGCGATGCGGACGGTGACGGTCGCACCGGCTGTCCATCCCGCCTCGATCATGGCCCGGGCGAGCACCCCCGAGATGCCGAAACAGGCCGACGAGATCAGCGCGAGTGTGAGACCCAGCGCGGGTCGCGAGAGCGGCGCAGTGCGGTCCGCGGTCCTCACGGATTCTTGGCGGCGACGATGGCCGAGCGAACGGCCTCCCGGCATTCCGTGCCCGCCGGCTCACCCGTTCCGAGGTAGAAGCTGCCCGGACGTCCTTCGTGACCGGCGAAGCCGGTCACCGAGAATCCGTCCGACTCCGGGACATACGGGGTCGACGACATCGACGCGACGGCGAGCGGACACGACAGCGCCGAAACCCCACGTTCGGCCCCGGACACCACGACGATCAGGTGGGTCGGATGCAGCACGATGAGCGTCTGGTGCTCGGAATCGGGGTCGACGGGGTTGCTGCGTCGTCCGAAGAGCTTGCCGAAGAACGTGGTCGACGGTGGGTTGATGCTCCGGGTGATCCACGCCGGCAGGTCGTCGGTGACGGTGAGCTGTGTCGAGTCGGCATGGTCGCGCAGCGTGGCGGCGACGTCGGCGGGTAGATCGGACAGATCGGCGCGCACGGTGGTGCGCTGGTACGCGGGGAGCCCCATGGCTGAAATCTAGCGCAGCAGTCCGTCAATCGAGGCCGGCGACGGACGACGCGACGCCGAGGCGTCGGCCGAGCAACCGACGGCGACGCGGTGCCGAGGCCTCGGTCGCGTTCGACTCGAGGTCGTCGAGCAACGAGGCGACGGTCTGCGCCGAGTCGGTCTTGTTGGTGCCGATGAAGCCCGACGGACCGCGCTTGATCCAGCCGGTCACATACATCCCGGGTACGGGCTCGGTCCCGTCGAGCACGCGGCCGTCGAGGTGCGGGATGATCCCGGCCGCGTCGTCGAACGGGAGACCCGGGACCGCGACACCGCGGTAACCGACCGAGGTGAGGACGAGCCCGGTCTCGAGCCCCACCGTCTCGCCGGTGGGTTCGATGCCGACCGCGGCTCCGGAGTCGTCGGTGATCGGGCGGTTGCGGCCCGCGGTCAACGCGCTCGCGCGGCCGTCCGCACCGGCGGTCACCTCCATCGGAGAGGCGAAGAACGCCAATCGGATTCGACGGCCCTCGGGTTCGGGGCGGGCGGCGCACTCGGCCAGGAGATCGAGCTTGGCACGAGTCGTGGTGTCCAGGTCGGCGGGTGCGGGCAGCGCTTCGAGGTCGGCGGCGTCGACGGTGACCGGGACCCCCGAGTCGACCAGTCCGATGAGTTCGGGCAGGGTGAAGGCCGCGTGCGCGGGTCCGCGGCGGCCCATCACCACCACCTCGCGGACCGACGAGGACCGCAGCTTCGCCAGTGCCGGACCGGAGATGTCGGTGGCGGCGAGGGTGCCCGGGTCGGCGACGAGGATGCGTGCGACGTCGAGGGCGACGTTGCCGTTGCCCACGACCACGACGCGCTCGGCGTCGAGATCGACGTCGAGGTCGGCGAAGTCGGGATGGCCGTTGTACCAACCCACGAAGGATGTCGCGCTGGACACTCCGGGGAGATCGAAACCCGGCAGCGCGAGTTGCCGGTCGGTGGGTGCCCCGCCCGCCCAGATCACGCCCTGGTGACGGTCGCGCAGGTCGGCCAGGGTGAGGTCCCGCCCGACCTCGGTGTTCAGCAGGATCTCCAGTCGGGGGTTGCGCGCGATGTCGTCGAACAGCTCCATCACCTTGCGGGTGTGCAGGTGATCGGGCGCGACGCCGAACCGTGCCAGCCCGAACGGCCGGTCGAGACGTTCGTACATGGTGACCGAGACCTGTGGCTGCCGCAGCAGCTCGTCGGCCGCGTACATCGCCGACGGGCCCGAACCCACGATGCCGATCGAGAGCGAGGTGTCGACGGCCAGCTGCCGCGGACGATCGATGGGCGCGAGGGGCAGCCGACGGGCCGGGTCGACGGGGAAGCGCGCGGCTCCGTCGGCCGGATCGTGGTACTGGGTCGCGTTGACCTCGACGAACCGTTCCTGCCCAGCCGGCATGCGATGTCCCGGAACGATGGCGCCGACCGGGCACGCACTGACACATGCGCCGCAGTCGACGCAGGTCGCGGGATCGATGTACAGCATCTCGGCGATGCCGAAATCGGGCTCTTCAGGCGTGGGGTGGATGCAGTTGACGGGACATGCGTACACGCACGACGCGTCGCCGCAGCACGCCTGGGTGACGACATGGGGCATGGTCTCGGGTTCTACCTGCGTTCGGGGTTCGGGTTCAGGCCGCGGTGTAGGTGGGCTCGCTGCGGAACCGCGACGGGCGGCCGCTGATGCCGAGCGCGCGCCACAGCAGGCGCGAGACCGGGTTCATCAGTCCGCTCTGCTCGCCGAGCATGCGGACGTCACCGAAGACGTTGCGCAGGAACCGCTTCGACTCCGGCGACCGCCAGAAGATGTCCTTCATGACCGCGTCGGGCACGTCGAACCGCTTGGCGAAGCTTCGCGGCGGCACCACGATGGCGCCACAGAGGATGCGCATGGTCAGCGGGAGCATCAGCGACAACAGGAAACGCTGGACGCGTCCGCGCTGCGGCACCTGCTCGCGGATCAGGTGATGGGCGAACGAGATGTGCCGTGCCTCCTCGGCGACATGGAGCTGCATGACTGCGGCCATCGTCGGGTGCAGGCTGGCGCGGGTGCGCAGGAAGTCCTTCTGGATGTGGTCGATCGGTTCCTCGCCACCGAGCACACCGAAGAAGAAGACGGTGGGGAAGATCGTCGAGAAGAGCGGAACGAGAGGGGAGATGAGCCGGTAGCCGAGTTTGGCCCCGGGGACGTCCATGCCGGTCCGGTTGACGAACTCCTGGAACATCAGGGTGTGGTTGCACTCCTCCTTGGATTCGTGCGTGGTGTAGCGGAACTCGCGCGCACCGTTGGGGAGTTTGAAGCTGTACTGCATCAGTCCGCGGATCAGGACCGACTCGAACTGCAGGCCGACCTTTGCGACATTGGCCTGGCGCCACATGCCGATCTCGATCTGCTTCTCCTGCGGAAGCTGCTGGTACCACGGATGGCGGCCGATCGGATCGACCTCGTAGGACAGGATCCACCGGGGATCGTTCTCGACGATCGCCATGTCCGGCGCGTCCCAGTCGATGTCGACGTAGGGATCGAAGTTGCGGTGGACGGACGCGGCGGACAGGTCGTCGAGGACCTGGGCGAAGTCGTGGTCGCCGCCGGTCTTGTCGTGCTGCGGCACGTAGCGGGCGGGCGCCTCGTGCTCCTGGTCGGTCCGGGTCAGTGCTTTCGTCATCGTCGCATCCCTTCGGCGTGGGCGGCTCGGTCGGTGAAACAGACCACAGCGGATGACTCGAACGTATTTCGACGGGCCGCTATTTGTCAACACTCGATGTCACGTTCGATACCGGCACAATGCACCGGTGCGTTCACCGGCAGGCCTGCCCGACTCCGTGCAGTTCAGGGGCTGACCTGGTGCGACGGGTGTAATTCGTTCGGGTTATATAACCCCGTCGCGAGCATCGCCGCGGGTTAGAGTTACCGCACCATCCGTGCCCGCGTCTGCTCACCTGGAGGAGCGATGTCCCGTCGTGTTCCGCACGCGTCCCGGCGTTCTAGGGACGCGACGCATGCCGCCCGCGTCGGTCGACGCGGCCTGCCGGCGGTACCACGCACCCGGGTCCGGTCGTGACCCAGCCGCCGCACGGTCCGACGCGTGTCGTCCCCAACCCCGGCGGGCCCCTGCCGGGCGCGCCGGGTCCGCGGCCACCGGGGCCCGCCCCGCGTCGCCCGGGACCCCCACCGCCCGTTCCGCCTCGTCCCGGACCGATGCCCGGCCAGGCGCCCCCCGCGCCGCGGCCGGGCCCTGGGCCTGTTCCGGCGCCCGGACGAGGCGCTCCCGGGCCCGCGGGCGCCGTCGGCGATCTGACACCGGGGCTGGTCGACACCGACATCTGGACCGATGCGATGGTCGAGGCCGCGGGCATCCCGATCGTCGACGTCCCGTTCGTCACGGTCGGCTCGGGCATCGGGTCATTCGTGACCGTCGACTACCTGCGCATCTGCGGGGTGCCGCTGGACCGGATCGCGGTGCTCGGCCCCCAGGACGTGCCCTGGCACAGCTACGAGTACCTGACCCGGGTGTCGCAGATCCCGCGCACGGAGCGCCTGCGTTCGGATTCGGCGTCGACCCCGGACAACATCTGGGGTTTCCCGTCGTACGCGGTGCGGGAGGCCTGGGCGGACAAGAAGCTCAAGCCGCTGTGGAATGTGCTGGTGGAGCCCGTCTTCGCGAACTTCTACACGCCGAGGGCCGGGCAGGCGTTCGAGTCGATGCAGAAGGAATGCGAACGGATCGGCTACCTGAAGTGCCTGCACCGTGGTCAGGTCCGGATGATCCGACGCCGCGCCGCCGGTGGCTACTTCACGATTCTCACACCGCCGCAGGGGACTTCGCCCACCAAGCGGGTG
Organism: Gordonia sp. SMJS1; assembly: GCF_029866425.1. Taxonomy (NCBI): domain Bacteria; kingdom Bacillati; phylum Actinomycetota; class Actinomycetes; order Mycobacteriales; family Gordoniaceae; genus Gordonia; species Gordonia sp. SMJS1. The sequence goes on from NZ_CP123381.1 coordinate 1,526,308, forward strand.
GCCTTCCGCAGCCAGTGGGTCCATGTCGCGATCGGATACCCGGGCATCAAGCTCCTGCCCGATCTCCAGGCGTTCCGCGAGACCTACCGCGACGCCAGCAAGGTCGTCAACGCCTACGAGTCGCACGAGCACATCTACCAGTCGCTGCAACGCAAACCCGGCACCGTGGTGATCCGCGGTGCGGGGATCGTCGCGTCGCGGGTCCTGCAGCGGCTCATCGACGATCGCGACGCGTACGGGCTCCAGACGCAGATCGTGCACCTCTTCCGCACGTACTACGACAAACCCCACGGCCCGCACATCTTCATGCGGCGCAAGGGCAAAGACGGTTGGGCCTACCAGGGCTTCAACTATCCGAAGTCGGTCTGGGGCGGGCAGCTCAAGGCCCGCATGCGCAAGCTCGAGGGGCACGAGCGGGCGGAGGCGTACAAGCAGATGGGCGGGACCAACACTCCGGTCCGCGACGACTGGCAGGAGCAGTTGGCCCGCGGGCGGCGCGAGGGCTGGTACCGCGTCGCCGTCGGCAAGGCGGAGAGTCTGTTGCCGGCTGCGGGCGGGCAGGGGGTGGTGACCACCGTGCGGTCGACCGCACGCACCGATCCGGCAGGACCACCGGCCCGACGGCACCTTCGAGATCTATGCCGACTACGTGATCGACTGCACCGGACTCGAAGCCGACGTCCGCGAGCACCGCCTGCTGCGTGACCTCTTGGACCACACCGGCGCCGGCATCAACCCGGTCGGTCGCATGGACGTCGAACGCGACTTCGAGCTGAAGGGGACACGCAGCGGGAACGGCAAGCTGTACGCCTCGGGCAGCGCGACGCTCGGCGGTTACTTTCCCGGCGTCGACACCTTCCTCGGTCTGCAGATCGCCGCCCTCGAGATCGTCGACGACCTTGCCCGCCAGGGGTTCTGTCGACGACTGACGCCCTGGCGATCGACCGCCCAGTGGTGGCGCTGGATGAACAACAAGGGAGTCGACTGACATGTTGCCCACCCTGTGGGGGCGAATCCAGACCCGCGTGCTGGTGCTCGGCATCCTCGGCGGCCTGTGGACCATCGTGCTCGTCCCGTTCCTGTGGCTCATCTCCTCGGGGGACCCGTCGATCCTCGACGTCTACCGGGTCGCCTTCACCGTGCTCGTCACCGTCATCGTCCTCGGGGTGCTCTGGGAATTCCTGTACCACTTCCTGCAGCAGTTCCGTTGGGAAAAGGACTGGCCGACGCTCTTCGGGCTCCTCACGGCGATCAACGAGGGCATCCTGGTGTGGATCGTGATCGATGGCACCGGACTGATCCCGGAGCCGCTGCAACCGTCGCCCGTCGTGTTCACCGTCCAGTTCGTCACCACCTGGTTGCTGGTGTGGGTGGCGGTCAACGGTCCACTACGCGCCGTCTTCCCCCACTGGCGATTCCAGGGAGGACGATTCCTGTGACCGGTCCGGGCGACATCCCGAGCGTCACGCCGACGGTGACGCTGATCCCCGGGGCGGGGATCGTGATCCGCACCCCGGCGTTTCTGTGCCTGACGAACGACGCGGTGCCCGCGTCCTTCCTCACCGATCTGCTCGACATCGAATCTGCGGTGGCCGTGCCGGATTCGGCACCGCGGCGGGGCCGGCACCTGGTACGGGCGCTGGCTCAGCTGGTGGCCACCGCCGAGGACCCGGTCGACATCGCCTTCGCGGCTCCCGACAATGCCGGCATCGCGATCTTCCTCTCGGGTCGGGTGTACGGGGAGACCGACGGCAAGCGGATCGAGCCGCCCGCGGGCGACTCCTATGACCGCGCCGTGCCGTGGCCGTTCGAGGGTCTCGGGCTCTACCTCGCCGGCACGATGCCCGCGGAGGTCGGTGACGAGCGCTTCGACCTGGTCCAGGGCACGGTGCCTGCCGCAGGCGCGCTGCTGCACACCCCATTGGGGTTGCGCGGCACCGAATTCCACTCCCTGGCCGAGCGCCCGCCGCAGCCGCGGCCGGAGCCGGCGGCGGCGCGGCCGGAACCGGCCGTCGAACCGTCCCGACCCGACCCGGACGCGGGTCCACCGACCGAGGCCCTGGACGGTCTCGACAAGCCGGCACCCGGGGCGCCGGAACCCCCGGCGCCCGAGCCCATCCGGAAGCGGTCACCCTTCGACGACTTGCCGCCGGAGCCGGACCCGATGGGCACGACCGAGCGGATGGCGCCCGGCGCCGATGGTGGTGCCGACCTGCCGGCGCCCGATCCGTTGCCGTTCACCTCGACTCCGCTGGGCGGTCCGTTCGGGTCGGAACCGTTGTCTCCGAACGCTTCCCACCCACTCGAGCGGCCGCCGCGGGACGCCACCCCGCCGAGCGGCCGGCCCCGCGTCGAGCCGGCTCCCGCGCCGAATCCGTTCGCCGAACCGCTCGAACCGCGCGCGCCGCTGCCCAAGGAGGAGCATCAGAAGCCCGCGACCGAGGTCGTCAAGATCGAGGCGTCGCGGGCCATGGTGCACGGCATCCGTTGTTCACGAGGCCATCTGAACCATCCGCAGTCGTGGCTGTGCGGGGTCTGCGGAATCCGGATGGACCAGTTGACGACATTCCTCGTCGAGGGGGAGCGGCCGCCGCTGGGCTGGTTGCTGCTCGACAACGGGTTCACCTTCCTCCTCGACGAGGACCTGGTGATCGGCCGGGAACCGGGCTCGGCCGGCGGTGGACCGGCGGGTTCACCGAAACCGATTCGCGTGCAGGACGAGACAGGTCAGCTCTCGCGCCGCCATGTGGAGATCCGGCTGGTGGAGTGGACGGTGCAGCTGGTCGACCTCGGGTCGGCGAACGGCACCTTCGTCGCCGATCCGAGCAGCGGCAACCGGGAGACCCGGCTGCTCCCGCATCGTGCCCACGTGCTGGTGCCGGGGTCGCATGTCCGGATCGGCGGGCGCCACTTCATCTTCGAGTCACACCACGCCCGTATCTGAGAACGGACCCGAGGTCATGGACAAACACACGGTCGCCTTCCTGCTGCTCGACGTCGCGATCGTCATCGCCGCCGCCCGGGTGGGTGGGATGATCGCGCGTGCCTGCCGTCAGCCGGCCGTGGTGGGCGAGATCGCCGCCGGGATCGCGTTGGGTCCCAGCCTGCTCGGGCTCCTGCCCGGCAATCCCGACCAGTGGCTCTTCCCGGACGACGTCCGGCCGCTGCTGGGAGCACTGGCCCAGATCGGCCTCGTGCTGTTCATGTTCATCGTCGGCCTCGAACTGGACATGCGGCTGACCAAAGGGCGTGAACGCGCGGCGGCCAGCATCTCGGCATTCTCGATCGCGCTGCCGTTCGCCCTCGGCGCAGCCCTCGGCCTGCTGCTCTATCCCTCGCACAACATGGTCGGTGGAATGGAGATCGAGCGGCTGGGGATGGTGCTGTTCATGGGTGTCGCGATGTCCATCACCGCCTTCCCGGTGCTGGCGCGGATCCTCACCGACCGCGGGATGATGAGAACGATTCCCGGGGTGTTCAGCCTGGCCGCCGCCGCCATCGACGACATCCTCGCGTGGACACTGCTGGCGTTCATCATTGCCATCATCCAGGGCGGCAGTCCCCTCGAGGTCGCCAAGATCGTCGGACTCACGCTCGTCTACGCCGCGGTGATGTTCGGTGTCGTCCGTCCGCTGCTGGCGAAGCTGATCGCTTGGCGCGACAGCGCCGGCCGGCTCACGCCGGACATCCTGGCGGTCATCCTGATCGGACTCTTCCTCTCGGCGACGGCCACCGACGTCATCGGCATCCATCAGATCTTCGGCGCCTTCGTGTTCGGCGCGGTGATGCCGAAGGTGGGAGCCGAAAAGCTGCACCGGGAGATCCTCGAACGGCTCGAGCAGGCGAGCGTGCTGCTCCTGCTGCCGATGTTCTTCGTCGTCACCGGCCTCAACGTCGACCTCACCCAGATCGGCGTCGCGGGCATGGGGCAGCTGCTGCTGGTCCTGCTCGTCGCGATCGCGGGCAAGTTCCTCGGCGCTTATGCGGGCGCGCGGGCGAGCGCCATCCCCACCAGACAGAGCGCGGCCATCGCGGTGCTCATGAACACGCGGGGACTCACCGAGCTGGTGATCCTGGCCGCGGGGCGCGAACTCGGTGTGCTGAGTGACGAACTGTTCGCGATGCTCGTGGTGATGGCGCTCGTGACCACGATCCTGACCGAACCCCTGCTGCGCGTGGTGTATCCGGACAAGGTGGTGGCCAATGACATCGCCGCCGCCGAACGTCGCGCCCTGGCCACCGCCACTGCCCCGCGGGTTCTGGTGCTGATGCGTGATCCCGTCGGCACGACCGCCGACCTGCGGGCGCGGCATCGGCGAATGCTGGACTGCACCACGGGATTCGACGTCGTCCTGGCCGGGTTGCTCACCGCCCCGGACCGGTCCGTGCGTCCGCTCGAGGTCGGGATTCCGGTCGTACCGGACTTCGCGGCGATCGCATCGGCCGTCGAGCGCCTCAACGAGCTGGGCTCGTCGCTGACCGGCGCGGGTGCCGTGTCGGTGCTGTGCCGGTTCAGCGCCGATCCCGCAGCCGACCTCGAGGCCATGTCGGAGAACGCCAATGCCGACCTCGTCCTCGTGGACAGTGGCGACCGGCTTCTGGGGGAGTCGCTGCGATCGGCTCCGGTGGCCGTCGTCGACGAGACCGCCGATGACACTGTGGCACCGAGTCGTAGCACCATCACCTGTATCGCCGCGGACGATCGCAGCGGGCGGACCGCTGCGTTGATGGCCGCGGGTCTGGCGCTCTTCGGGTCGCGGTCGCTGACCGTCGTCGCATCCGGCTCTCGGCGTCGGTGGCTGGCCGACCTCAACGCTGTTGCCGAACAGGGGGTTTCGGTGTCGGTGCAGGATCCCCGCCGACACCGCGACAACGCCGTGTCGTTCACCGTCGCCGGATCGGACGAAGGCGATTCGGCCGTACCCGTTCCGGTCACCGTCGTCGACAACACCGAGACGAGCGAGGAATCGCTGGGCGACCGCGTCGCGATGCTCTACCCGTCTCCGGCCGCACCATCCGCACCCACGAGGGCGGCCGACGATCCGTCCGGTCCGAACATCGGCTCATCATCGGAGAGGCACTGACATGCCAGAAGTCGAGATCCCGCAGCAGCTGGCGGATTTCACGGTGCTCGAGAAGCTCGGCATGGGGGGCAACGGCACGTTCTATCTCGCCGTACCCCCCGCGCGACTGGGCCTGGCCACCGACCGCGTCGTGGTGAAGGTCTTCGGCGGCGTCTGCAGCGACGACGCCTACCGCCGCGGGGTACGCGAATTGCGGGCGTTCGCCGCGGTCGTGTCGCCCTACCTCGCCGGGCTCTACGACGCCGTGCTGCAGGGCCAGTTCATGTATGCGATGGAGTATTTCCCGCTCGGCTCGCTGGGTAGTCCGGCGCGCGAGCTCAGTCGAGACGAGAAGCTGGCGGCGATCGCCGACGCGGCGCGCGGCGTGGACGCCTTGCACGAGGCCGGTATCGCGCACGCCAACATCACGCCGTCGAGCATCATGGTCACCGAGACCGGCGGCAAGATCTCCGATCTCGGTCTGGCCCGGGTGCTGGCGGCCGACGAGCCCATCACGAGCTTCGCCCAGCCCGGGGCGGTGCAGTACATGGACCCCGCGCTGCTGGCCGGCGATGTGCCGTCGCGGGCGACCGACATCTGGTCGCTCGGGGCGTGTCTGCACCGTGCCCTCACCGGCGACGGGGTGTACGGGGAGGTGCCGGACACCCAGCCGCTGCTGGCGATCCGGGCGGCGCTGTCGACGCCGCCGGCGCTCTCGGAGAACCTGGACCGCGACGAGCGCACCCTCATCGCCAACTGTCTCGCCCTCGCCGGCTCCCGTCCGTCGACCGCGATGGAGGTCGCCGGCCGGATCGACGGGCTGCGCGGACGCTGACGACAGGCGGCACGGGCCGCCTCATCGGGGTCAGCCGAGCGGCGCCGTGCGCCACCAGTCGTCGAGGATCTCGCGGCCGGTGTGTCCGGGCCACGTCGTCACCAGGGTGTACTGCGCATGCGGTGGCCCGCTGAAATTGGTGACGACCCAACCGTCGACGACGCTGTCCCGGCTCGCCGACGCCGGACCGTCGCGCCAGCTGATCTCATCCCCGGGGTAGCCCTTGAGGCGGGTGGTGACGGCAGCGCGTGATGGTGACGTCGGCGTGTGCCACACCACGAATCCGACGTTCGCGGCGTCGGTGCACGAGATCCCGTCGATGCCGTCTCCGACGACGGGCTCACAGTCGGCATCTCCCCATCCCGACGCCTCGGGCGTCTCCGGCAGGAGTTGCGGGAAGGCGGCAGCGATAGGAGCGACGCCCGCCGGCCACGGCGGCGGTGTGGTGCGGGCGCCGAGCAGCATCACCGTTCCGACGACGACCGCGACGATCGCCGTGGCGACGAAGAACGGCGCGATCAGCCGTCGTCGACGCATCGACGGGGAGGCCGTCGGCGGGGGCGCCAACGGTGGCGGTGTCGACGGCCGGTTCACCGGCCCGGCCCCCCGCGGCCGGTCGGTGACGACCTCGGTCGGCCGATCCGGGTGACCGGCGGGCTGGAACACGCGCGGGACGCCGGCGGCCGGCCCCGCGTCCACGACCTCCGTCGTGTCGGAATCGGTTGCGGCGAACTCATACTCGGATTCAGGGTGGCTGGCGGGGATGACCTCGGTCGGCGGTTCGCCGTCGGAGTGGGTGAGGTGCAGGGCGAGCTCGGCCGCTCGGACGAATTCCGCGCAGGTGCGGTATCGGTGTTCTGAATCGGCGTCGAGCGCCCGTGCCAGCACGGCGTAGAACGCCGGCGACATTGCACCCGACACCCGGTGCCGAGCGACCGAGCTTGTGCCGGTCACATTCGGCCCGCTCGCTTCGCTCCCGGCGCCGGTGAGCATTTCGACGAGGGTACGTCCCAACGAGGCGACATCGGCTGCCGGGTGCGGCATCTCGTCGCCCGCCGTCGGCGCGGTCAGGCCGAAACCGGTGAGCGTGACGGCGCCGGGCACCGACGCCCCGGCGACGGTCGGGTCTGCGGAGCCGGTGAGCAGGATGTCGGCGGGGGAGACGTTGCCGTGGACCAGGCGCCGGCGATGGGCCGCGTCGAGCGCCTCGCCGACGACGGTGACGATGCGCACCGCCAGATCGATGTCGATGCCGTCGGGGTGGCGCCGGATCAGCAGGGCGGCGTCGGAGGTGGGCACGGGGGCCACCGCCACCCAGACGCGGCCGTCGACGATGCCGTGTCCGGTGATGCGCGCGATCCCGGGATGCGCCATCGCGGAGGCCTTTTCGATCGCATCCCGGAACCAATTGCCGAACGCGGGGGTGATCGAGGCGGCCCGGTCCACGACGGTGAGCAGCACGCGCTCGGCGGGCGCCCCCGGATATGGGGCCGTCGCCAGGTAGTCGGCGCCGGCGACGCGTCTGCGCAGGAGGCGCTCGATGCGGTGACGCCCGACGAGAGCGCCCGGAGGAAGTGGTTCGTCGTGGGTCGGACCGACGGACACGGCGCCTCCCTCACCTCACGTGGAAGACCCGACTCTACCGGTCAGGGGGCGTCCACCGGGGCGAACAGGCGCCGGGCGACCCCGCCCGGGTCATTCGAAGAGGACCGGCGCGGAGTTGAACAGCATGACGATGAAGAAGAACAACAGGAACCACGCCGCCCCCTGCCACACCTGCCAGCGACCGTTGCGTTTCCAGACCCGGTACGTGCGGTACAGCATGGTGCTCGCGCCCAGGAGAACCACGACGGGAGAGGCGACGACCAACACGGTCTGCAGGGGATCCGACGACGCATGCGCGAAGAACAGCAGGCCGAGTCCGAGTGCGACGGTGATCCCGATGTGGATCATGATTGCGCGAAAGTCGTTGGTGCCGTTCTGCGGAAGGGGTGACGTCATGGTGTCCGCCAGGTTACACGGCGCCCGAATCGTGGAGAAAGCGACGGTGGTCGGGACCTCGTACTCATTGCCGCGGCAACGGCGCCGGGGCAGGATGGGGGCCGGGGCCGATACCGGGCCGCCCGGGGCGAGCCCGGGCCGACCCGCGGCCGAACCGAAGACCCCGCCAGGGGCCGTCGCGATCAGAGGAGATGAGCCACAACATGAATGCGATACTCGTCGGCGTGGACGGGTCGGACGCGGCCACGGGCGCGGTGCGCTGGGCGGCGCGGGCGGCCGCTGCCGAAGGTCTCGACCTCAAGGTCGTCGGTGCGTACGACGCCAGCACGAGTGACTACGCCCCCGGCCTGATCATCCCGCAGGATGTCGTCGACGCCATCCGCCAGGACGCCTCCGACGCGGTCCATGCGGCCGCCGACGCCGCGAAAGAAGCGGCACCCGGCGTGACGGTCGCCACCTCGATCGTCGACGGCGACGCCGCGCGCGTGCTGCTCGAGCTGGGCAAGGACGCCGCGATGATCGTCGTCGGCACGCGCCGTCTCGGCAGCGTCAAGGGCCTGTTCCTGGGTTCGGTGAGCACCAGTGTCGCCGCTCACGCACACGGCCGGGTCACGGTCGTCGCCGCCGGGGGCAACCCCGACGGACCGGTGGTCGTGGGGGTCGACGGTTCACCTGTCAGCGATGCCGCGGTCGCCGAGGCGTTCCGGCAGGCCTCGCTGCGCAACGTGCCGCTCCGCGCGGTACACACCTGGACCCCGCTCGACGCGGACGCGCTCCACGGGTACGGCATCGGCGCCGACGAGGTGGCGCGGATGACCCAGGACGCGGTCGAGGTGCTCGCCGAGCGCCTCGCCGGATACGCCCAGGACTACCCGGACGTGACGATCGAACGGTCCGTCCTGCCCGAGGAGCCGGCGAAGGCGCTGCTCGACGAGGCGGGCGCGGACGCATCGCTGCTCGTGGTCGGCAGTCGCGGCCGGGGTGGCTTCCGCGGACTCCTGCTGGGCTCGACCAGCCAGAAGGTGATGCACCACGCCGACTGCCCGGTGATGGTCGTCCGCACCTGACCCCACGGTGAGCGCTGCCCGTCGTCCCCGGTCGCGCACCGGGGACGACGCCGTCGGTGGCGCTTACCATCGACCCATGACGCTGAAGAAGCTGGAGCTCTCGGTCGGCGAGCTGGCCCAGCGAGCCGGGATCGCCCCGTCGGCGGTCCGCTTCTACGAGGACCAGGGCCTGATCTTCAGCCGGCGCACCTCCGGGAACCAGCGCCGCTACCACCGGGCGATGCTGCGGCGCGTCGCATTCATCCGCGCGTCGCAGGTCGCCGGGATTCCGCTGTCGGTCATCGGCGAGGTGCTCGCCGAACTGGGCGACCACGAGTCGCCCCCGAAATCGATGTGGGAAGCGGCGTCGAAACGCTGGATGGACGACATCAACCAGCGCATCGCACTGCTCGAGAACATGCGGGACATGATCGGGTCCTGCGTGGGTTGCGGTTGCCTGTCGCTGGGGGAGTGCCATCTCCTCAACCCCGGCGACGAACTGAACAAACTCGGCCCGGGGCCGCGGCGACTCCTCACCGAGCAGTAGCCGTCTCCGCCAGTTGCGATGTCGGGGAGCAGAACAGGCGGCGGTACTGTTGGCCCATGGCTCGACCGTCGCGCGTGGCGCTGGCTCTGGGAAGTGGCGGCGCCCGCGGTTACGCGCACATCGGGGTGATCGCCGAACTCGAGGCGCGGGGGTTCGAGATCGTCACCGTCGCCGGCTCGTCGATGGGTGCTCTCGTCGGCGGGTTGTATTGCGCGGGGAAACTCGACGACTACGTGGACTGGATCTCGGGTCTGTCCCAGCTCGACGTCGTCCGGTTGCTCGACGTCTCGCTGACCAAGCCGGGCGTCATCGGGGCCGAGCGGATCCTGCTGCGGGTGCGGGAGATCCTCGGAGACACCGCGATCGAGGACCTGCCCGTCCCGTTCACCGCGGTCGCCACCGATCTGAACGCCGGCCGCGCGGTCTGGTTCCAGCGCGGTGTCCTCGCCGACGCCCTGCGTGCGTCGATCGCGATCCCGGGCGTCATCAGCCCGCACGAGCACGGTGGGCGGCTGCTGGCCGACGGCGGGATTCTCGACCCGCTGCCGGTGGCGCCCACCTCGACGGTGCCCAGCGATGTGACCATCGGCGTCATCATCGGTTCCGACGGTGGCCCGGAAGCGGGCGCCACGCGCGAACAGAAGGCCAGGGGACTGCTGCGGCGCAACGTGGCGCCGATCCTCGACAACGAGTTCATCCGCGCGGTCCGTGACCGGCTCGGCCACGAGATGCCCTCGGGGGAGGCCGAGGCGTCCGATGCGGCGGTGGCCGCCACCGGTGGCGGCGCCGTCGCGGTCGATGCCGCGGCCGAGTCCGGCTCCGTCCCGTCCGCCGAACGGGTGGCGCCCGCGTTCGGCGTCGACGAACCGGCCCGGATGGGACGCGTGGAGGTGCTGAGCCGGTCGCTCGACATCATGCAGGAGGCCCTGACCCGCTACCAGGTCGCCGGCTATCCGCCCGACGTGCTGATCCGGGTACCCCGCCGGACGGTCCGCACGCTCGACTTCCACAAGGCCTCGGAGATGATCGAGCTCGGCCGGACTCTCACCGCGCGGGCCCTCGACGACCTCCCCGAGCTGCCATGAGGCAGATCCCCCGCGGCATCTGGGTGCTGCTGTCGGCGAACGTCGTCATCGCACTCGGATACGGGTTCATCGCGCCCGCGCTGCCCACCTTCGCCCGCACCTTCAACGTCTCGTTCACCGCCGCGACCGCGGTCATCTCGGCGTTCGCGGTGATGCGCCTGGCGTTCGCACCGGCGACGGGACGGTTGGTCACCGTCTTCGGCGAGCGGCGCATCTACCTGACCGGTCTGCTGATTGTCGCGGCCAGCACTCTGGCGTGCGCGTTCGCCCAGTCCTACTGGCAGCTGCTGATCTTCCGCGGCCTCGGCGGCATCGGGTCGACGATGTTCAGCATCTCGGCGATGGCCTTGCTGATCCGTATGGCGCCGAGCGACATTCGCGGTCGCGTGTCGGGCTTCTTCTCGGCGGGGTTCCTCATCGGCAGCATCACCGGTCCGCTCATCGGGGCGGCGCTGGTCGGCTTCGGACTCCGGGTCCCGTTCGTGGTGTACGCGGTCGCGCTGCTCGTCGCATCGACAGTGGTGGCGACCCAGTTGCGGGAGGTGATCGCACCGGATCAGGTCGACGGCCCGACGGGCGGGCTGATCGGTTTCCGGACCGCCCTGCGCGACAGCGCCTACCGGGCGATCCTCGCGTCCAACTTCACCCAGGGCTGGGCGTCGATGGGGGTCCGGGTCGCGGTGGTGCCGCTGTTCATCACCGAGAGTCTCGGTGCCGGAGCGGGAATGGCGGGAATCGTGCTGGCGATCTACGCCGCGGGCAACGTGCTGGCGATCCTGATCGCGGGCCGGCTGTCGGACCGGTTCGGACGGCGGCCCATCATGCTGCCCGGACTCGTCATCACCGTCGTCGCCACCATCGCGCTCGGGTTCTCGCCGAATGTGGGCGTCGTACTGGCGTTGTCGGTGGTCGCCGGGGTGGGCTCGGGACTGTTCGCACCCACCCATCAAGCCGCTCTCGCCGACGTCCTCGGCAACCGCCAGCAAGGCGGGTCGGCGCTCGCCGCCTACGGCATGTCGTCGGACCTCGGTGCCGTCACCGGTCCGGTCATCGTGGGATTCGTCGCCGATCGGGTCGGTTTCGGGCCGGCGTTCGTGCTGACCGGGGTGGTGGCCGCGGTGGCACTGGTCCTCTGGATCTTCGCGCGGGAGACCGCGCCGGTGATCGTGGGCGACGGCCCGACGATGACTCCGACCGACACGAAGGCCCGCGCAGACGATGAGTGATGTGCGCGGGCGGACGACGAATTACGGTTGAGCGATGACCGCGCCCGCCTACGACTACGCCCTCGGCGCCGACTCGGAGGTCGGCACCCTGCGAGCGGTCATGCTGCACCGCCCGGGCGACGAGTTGCGTCGGCTCACCCCGCGCAACAGCGACCAGCTCCTGTTCGACGGGCTGCCGTGGGTCGGGCGTGCGCAGGAGGAGCACGACGCCTTCGCAGAGGTGCTGCGCGAGCGGGGAACCGACGTCTATCTCCTCGGTGACCTACTCGCCGAGACCATCGCGCACAGCGGTGCGGCCCGCATCCAGGGCATCGCCGCGGCGGTGAGCGCGCGGCGGCTGGGCACACACCTCGCGGAAGATCTCGCTACCCATCTGCGGGGGTTGTCGCCGACCGACCTCGCGTACGTACTGACGGCCGGCATGACGTTCGACGAGCTGCCGATCACACCCTCTGCCGAGCGGTCCTCGCTCGTGCGTCGGATGCACCACGGACCCGAGTTCGCGATCGAACCGCTGCCGAATCTGCTGTTCACCCGCGACAGTTCGTTCTGGATCGGCGGCCGGTTCGCGATCACCTCGCTCGCGCTTCCCGCCCGCGCGCGGGAGACGTCACTGACCGATCTCATCTACGCCCACCACCCGCGATTCACCGGGGCGCGGCGGGCCTACGAGTCGCAGGTCGCGCCCATCGAAGGCGGTGACGTGCTGTTGCTCGCCACCGGTGTGGTGGCCGTCGGGGTCGGCGAACGGACGACGCCCGCCGGGGCGGAAGCACTGGCGCGCAGTCTGTTCGACGACCACCTGGCGCACACCGTGCTGGCGGTGCCGATCGAGCAGTCGCGCGCCTTCATGCACCTCGACACCGTCTGCACGATGGTCGACACCGACGCCGTGGTGATGTATCCCAACATCCGCGACACCATGTCCGCGTTCACCCTCGTCCACGACGCCGCGACCGACGCGGTCCGGATCACCGGGGAGCGGCCCTTCGTCGACGCCGCCGCCGAGGCGATGGGCATCACCAAACTGCGTGTCATCGACACCGGGCTCGACCCGGTGACGGCCGAGCGGGAGCAGTGGGACGACGGCAACAACACCCTCGCCCTCGCGCCCGGGGTGGTGGTGTCCTACAACCGGAACGTCGAGACCAACCGGCGACTCCGGGACTCGGGCATCGAGGTCATCGAGATCGAGGGTCGGGAACTGGGATCGGGCCGCGGTGGGCCGCGGTGCATGTCGTGTCCGTTGGCCCGTGATCCCCGGTGAGGAGGAGCATCCGGTGACCCCCGACACCCCGGCCGCGCTCGACGCACTGCAGATCGACCCGGCCTCCGACCGGCCGCCCTTCGAACAAGTACGAGTCGGCATCATCGACCTCATCGAGTCCGGCGAGCTGCTCAGCGGCGAACGTCTGCCGACGGTCCGGGCGCTCGCCTCGCGACTCGGCGTGGCCGCCAACACCGTCGCGCGCAGCTACCGGGAACTCGAGGCGGCCGGCGTCATCGAGACCCGCGGGCGGCAGGGCTCGTTCATCAAGGCGGGTCGCCACGATGCGCTCGACGCGGGTTTCGCGGCTGCCAAGCAGTACGTCGAAACCGCTCGCGAGCTGGGCCTGGACGATCCCGTGATCGTTGAGATACTCAACCGTGCGCTCGGACGAACTTGAATACCTGAACCGAGATTGATTGGCTTGACGAATGACAAGTGAACAGGATGTGATCACCGGGCGTCCGAAGCAGACACTGGACCCGGTGGTCTTCACAGTCACCGCGGTACTGGTCATCGCGTTCGTGATCTGGGGGATCGGGGACAAGGAGAGTCTCAACACGACGACCACCGAGGTGCTGGGTTGGATCACCAAGAACCTCGGCTGGCTGTTCATCCTCTCCGCCACCGGCTTCGTGATCTTCGCGGTGTTCCTCGCCGTGTCCAAGTACGGCCGGATTCCGCTCGGCCGGACCGGGGAGAAGCCGCAGTTCCGCACCGTGAGCTGGATCGCGATGATGTTCAGTGCCGGCATGGGCATCGGCCTCATGTTCTTCGGTGCCTACGAGCCGCTCTACCACTTCGCCAGTCCGCCACCGGAGATCGGCTCCGACGACATCCGCGCGGCCATGGCGACGACGATGTTCCACTGGGGCTTCCACCCGTGGGCCATGTACGCGGTCGTCGGGCTGGCGCTGGCCTACAGCACGTACCGGCTGGGCCGGACCCAGTTGATGAGTGCGGTGTTCACCCGGCTCCTCGGACCGCGGGTGGCCAACGGCCCGGGCGGGAAGATCATCGACATCCTCGCGATCTTCGCGACGCTGTTCGGGACGGTGGCATCACTCGGCCTCGGCGCGCTGCAGATCGGATCGGGACTCGACACGCTCGGTTGGGTCAACGAGCCGACGAAGATGCTGCTGGTCGCGATCATCGCCATACTCACCGCCGCGTTCGTCGCGTCGGCCGTGTCGGGGATCGCGCGCGGCATCCAGTGGCTGTCCAACATCAATATGGTGCTCGCCATCGTGCTGGCTCTGTTCGTGTTCGTCGTCGGACCGACGATCTTCATCCTGAACCTGCTGCCGACGACCCTCGGCGCCTACTTCACCGATCTGGCGAGCTTCGCAGCCCGCTCGGACGCCACGATCATGACCGAGGAGGGTCATCAGTGGCTGGCGGACTGGACGATCTTCTACTGGGCGTGGTGGGTGTCCTGGACCCCGTTCGTGGGTCTGTTCCTCGCGAAGATCAGCCGCGGCCGCACCGTCCGCGAGTTCGTGATCGGTGTGATGGTGGTACCGACGACGGTCTCGCTGGTCTGGTTCTGCGTCTTCGGCGGTACCGCGATCCATCAGGACATCGAGGGCACCCTGGCGTTCGATCCGGCCACCGCGGCCAGTGAGAGCACGCTGTTCGACGTGCTCGCCCACCTGCCGTGGACCGGGGTGGCCTCGGCGCTGGTGATGATCCTGGTCGGCATCTTCTTCGTCTCCGGCGCCGACTCCGCGTCCCTCGTGATGGGCACTCTCTCGCAGCGCGGCGTCGAACACCCGTCGCGTCCCCTCACCGTGTTCTGGGGTGTGCTGACCGGTGTCGTGGCTGCGCTCCTGCTGGCCATCAGCGGCGACGACGCCCTCGACGGCATCAAGACGATGGCGATCATCGCCGCGTTGCCGTTCGTCGTGGTGATGATCGGCATGTGTCTGTCGCTCTATCTCGACCTCCGACACGATCCGCTGATCGTCTCCCGCCACGTGCTGACCGCTCAGGTCGACGAGCATGTCCGGGAACAGGCCAACGCCATCGCGACCGGGGAGCTCGAGGCGATCGATGCCGACGCGATACGACACCTCGAGAAGATCGACCCCGACTACGTCGACCAGGCAAACGGATCGGCGCCCGCCGAGCCGACGGTCGACCCGGGGCCGGACGACGAGCCTCGGGACAAGGGCACTCACGGCACCGACCGGTTGACCGGACCGGCGGTGTGACAACCCCCACCGGGGTCGGCAACCGATCCCGGTGGGTGAGTCGTCGTCGGGTCGGTGGGTCCTCAGCCCTGTCCGACCGCCCCGGCGAGCGCTGTGCCGAAGGTCTTCGCGGTCGCCCGGTCGAGCCGGGAGGTGGTGACGCGCAGACCATTTCGCTGCTCGGCCCCGTCGACGGCGAAGACCGTCCCGGGTTGCACGGCCCACCCCAGGCGCGCCAGTTCGACGCCGACCCGCTCCGCGGGCACCTCGGGCGGGAGGTCGACCCACACGTTGATCCCGTCGGGCGGTCCCATGGTCGACGCCACCCCCCGGGCATCGAGCACGTCGATGAGAAGTCGTGTGCGACGGGCGTATTCGAGGCGTGCGGTGGCGATGAGCGCGGTCGTCGCCGGATCGGTGAGCAGGTGCGCCGCAGTGGTCTGCAGCAGGTGGCTGACCCAGGGGCGGCCGGAACGCAGCCGGGCGTCGAGCGCGGCGGCCGTGGTCGGGTCGGCATCGACGAGCGCGACCCGCAGATCCGGACCCAGGAATTTCGCGACGGACCGGACGACCGCCCAGTGTCGGCTGTTGTCCGGGATCACCCGCTGATAGTCGCGAACCGACAGGAGTGAGAAGTGGTCGTCCTCGATGACGAGCACCTCCGGGTATTGCTCGAGAACCGTGCGAAGTTCATCGGCACGAGCCGCGGAGAGGGCGATCCCGCCGGGGTTGTGACCGCGGCAGGTGACGATGACCGCTCGGGCGCCCGCACCGAGCGCCCGCGCCAGATGATCGGGGCGCATGCCGTGCTCGTCGAGCTCCATGGGGAGCGCGCGGTACCCGTTGACGCGGATCGTGCCGACGCTGGCGAGGAAGCACGGATTCTCCACTGCGACGCAGTCGCCGCGGACGAGGTGGGTGTTCAGCAGCCGCTCCATCGCGTCGACGGCTCCGTGGGTCGCGATGAGTTCCCCCCCGTTGCGGGTGCTCACCGAACAGCACCGACGCCGCCTCCCGCAGTGCCGGCGCCACCGCGGCGGTTCCGTACATCGTCGGTCGGTAGGGGGCCGCGGCGATCGCGGCGCGCAGGTCGGGCAGGAGATCGGGGTCGGGATTGCCATCGGCGAGGTCGATGGTGTCCGCGGGAGCGGCGAGTTCACTGCCGGGGTGGAGCCGGTCGGCGACCACCGTTCCGCCACGGCCGCGGGTGTCGGCGGCGCCCACCGAGACGAGCTGCCGGTACGCAGCGGCCACGGTGTTGCGGTTGACTCCCAACTCGGCTGCGAGTTCACGGATCGGCGGCAATGAGTCGCCCGGTCGCAGACGACCGGAGACGATGGCGTCTCGCACGCTCTGGACGATGGCTTGCACCGTCTGCCCGGTGATCACGACGCTCACCACGACCTCCCTGCTGATCAAGATCACGTTCTTTTGTCCTAGGACAAATGCTACGGTGGTCGCACGGCACCGAGATCAGGAGTTGTGCGCCATGAACCGAAGTCCCGAATCCGCCCGTCCGGCCTGGGGTCGCCAGGTCGCCTACTGGTACGGCGGGCGACTGCCCGCGTCGATGACGGACTGGGTGCGCAACGACCTCGCCGGTCCCGGTGCGTCCGTGCGGATGGTCGCCCGGTGGTCGATACCGTGCATCCTGCTCCTGCTGCCGATGTTGTTCGTCCCCGCCCCGTGGGGAGTGCGCATCACCATGACGATGCCGATCCTGCTGTCGTACCTGTTCTTCTCCATCGCCCTGAACCGGGTCTACCGTCGCTACCGACTGGTCCAGCACGGACTGGACCCCGAGCTCGTCAACGCCGTCGATCGTGTGAAGAACGCCGACCTGTACGCCGAGTACCACCGGAAATACCGCGGCGAGAACGGCCGGCCGGTGTCCGTCTCCCGGTAGGGGACCAGGCCGCGTCACGGTTGCTCAGCCCCAGCTCGGCAGCCAGATCTGCTGCCGCCACAGGCCGGGCGAGATCGGGGAAGCGGTGAGGATCGGCCACAACCACACGAAGTTGGTGACGACCAGACCCACGTAGATCGCCACCACCATGATCGCGAGGGCCCGACGCTCGGGCCGGGCGCGGGCCGTCGCCGCGGCCGAACGCAGCAGGTCGCCGCAGCACAGCGCGAGGCCCATCACCAGGAACGGCGCCAGCACGGTCGCATAGAAGAAGTACATCTGCCGGTCCAGGGCGAGGAACCACGGCAGGATCCCGGCGAGGTAGCCGACCAGGACCGCCGCGTACCGCCAGTCACTCCGCACGATCCACGACCACAGTCCCCACAGCAGCATCGGCAAGGCCAGCCACCAGAGAGCCGGTGACCCGATCAGCATCTGCGCGCGCACGCACTCGCCCGCGCCGCACTGGTCGGGACCGTTCTCGAGCGCGTAGAGCATGGGGCGCAGGCTCATCGGCCACGTCCACGGCTTGGACTCCCACGGATGCTGGTTGCCCGCCGAATTGGTCAGCCCCGAATGGAATTCGAGGATTCCCGACTCGTAGTACCACAGCGATCGCCAGGCGCCCGGGACCCAGGCGAACGGTCCGTCGGTACCGATCGTGTTGCCCACCTGATAGCGGTAGACGGCCGTCTCGCTGTTGAACCAGGGCAGGTAGGTCAGGAAGTAGATGACGACCGGCATCACCGCGAGGCTCGCGCCGCTCGGTACGACGTCGCGCGCCAGGGTGCCCACCCAGGGGCGCTGCACGTGGTACGCCCGGCGGGCGGCGACGTCGAAGCCGATCGCCAGTGCGGTGAAGAAGATGACGTAGTAGATGCCCGACCACTTGGTGCCGCAGTTGAGCCCCAGCATCACGCCGGCGACGAACCGGTACCACCGGAAGCCGAGGCGCGGCCCGAAGGGACTGTCGGCGATGCGGCCCTCGCGGTACACGCGGTCCATACGCTCCCGGACCTGGTCGCGGTCGGCGACGAGTGCGGCGAAGCCGGCCACGATGAACAGCGTCTGGAAGATGTCGAGCATGCCCATCCGGGACTGCACGAACAGCACGCCGTCGCAGATCGCGAACACACCCGCGATCGCTCCGACGAGCGTCGAACGCGTGAGCCGCCGAACCGCACAGTAGATCAACACGACGATGAGGACGCCCGAGATGGCCGGTGCGACGCGCCATCCGAGCGGGCCGTAACCGAAGACCGCTTCCGAGGCGGCCAGCATCCACTTTCCACCGGTGGGTGCACGACGAGGCCGTACGCGGGGTTGTCTTCGATCCAGTTGCCGCCGGTCAGCACCTGCCAGCCCTGCGGGACGTAGTGCTTCTCGTCGAAGACCGGCGTGCCCTTGTCGGTGGGGTGGGTCAGGGCCCAGAAGCGGGTGATGGTGGCCAGCAATGCGATGACCACGCCGACGAGGAGTCCACGCCCGCGGTCGGGGGCACCGAAGAGCGGTGCGGGCACGTCCGGGCCCAGGCGAGGTGGCACCCGATCGATCCTAGTGGTCCCTCGTAAGCTGGCTGTCGATGAACGCCGCCCAGTCCGACTCGCCCCAGCTCGACGACGATACGACCGTGTCTCGTGACGCCACCGGGGACGCCGATCCCGGTCCCGGTCACTCGTCGGACGCGCGCGGCCGGCTGGTGTTGGCGGCCACCCCGATGGGACAGGTCGACGACGCCTCGCCGCGTCTGCGTGCGGCGCTGCGGACCGCGGACATCGTCGCCGCCGAGGACACCCGTCGCGCCCGTGCGCTGGCCGCGGCGCTCGATGTCGAGATCGGCGGACGGTTGGTCAGCTATTACGACCAGGTCGAGGCCGCTCGGACGCCGGGTCTCGTCAGCGCGATCGCCGAGGGGCAGACCGTACTGCTCATCACCGACGCCGGGATGCCGTCGGTCAGCGATCCCGGATACCGCGTCGTCGTGGCATGCGCGGACGCCGGACTACCGGTCACGGCACTGCCCGGGCCGTCGGCGGTGACGACGGCCCTCGCGGTGTCGGCCTTGCCCTCCGAGCGGTTCTGTTTCGAGGGGTTCGCTCCCCGCAAGCCCGGCGCACGGGCCGCGTGGCTGCGTGAACTGGTGTCTCAGCCCCGGACCGCGGTCTTCTTCGAATCACCGCACCGGCTCGCCGACACGCTGGCGGCCGCGGTCGAGATCCTCGGTCCGGACCGTCGCGCGGCGGTGTGTCGTGAGATGACCAAGACCTACGAGGAGGTCCGGCGCGGCGGACTCGCCGAACTCGCGGAATGGGCGAGTGGGGGCGTCCGCGGCGAGATCACCGTCGTGATCGCGGGTGCGGTCGCGGCCGAACCCGACATCGACGACCTCGCCGATCGAGCCGAGGAATTCGTGGCCGGCGGCATGCGCCTCAAAGACGCCTGCGCCGCGGTCACGCAGGGTTCCGCTGCCTCTCGACGCGACGTCTACCAGCAGGTGCTCGAAAGACGTCGAGTTGATCCGGGCTGACGCGCAACTCCACCCGCGGCGCGAGGCGGTAGGGGCGGCTCGAGACGAGCGCGCCGACCACCCGGCGCAGCCGCGACAGTTCGGCGCGCACGCTCACCGTGTGGCCGTCGTCGCCGAAGAGCAGCTGGCTCAAGCGCTGTGAGGTGAGGCCCTGCTCGCCGGCGTCGGCGAGCAACAGCAGGATCTGGGCGTGGCGACGGGTCAGGACGGTGCGCCACGGTTCACCGTCGCCGGTCACCGTGACCGTCGGCTCACCGTCGAGGGAGAGCTCGGCCAGGACCGGGCCGGACGGACCCGCCGGACGGACCAGCCATCCGCGGCCGAGACGTTCGACCACACAGATCCCCAGTCCCGGCACGAACTGACGCATGTCGTCCGTCGGCACCGCGACGCGCACGGGCGGGGTGCAGCCGCGTCCTTCGGCCACCCACCCGTCGTCGTCGATGAGCAGTCCCGGTCCGTGCAGGCCGGCCAACTGCGCCTGGCCGGAGAACCGGAGTTCGGCGAGCTCTCGCTGGTGGGCGAGGGTGATCTCGTGTTCGCCGAGTGCGGCTAGCGCCGAGGTGAACGCCGATGCCGCCGGCTGCATCTCCATGGCCGGGCCCGCCAGGCCGGCGATGGCGATCATGTCGCCGGTGCGGTGGTCGTGCACCGGCACCGCGGTGCAGAAGAGTCCGTGCAGCGAACTGTAGTAGTGCTCGGCGCCGAACAGCCGGGTCGGGCGCTGGAGATGAACCGCGAGGCCCACGGCCGTGGTCGCGGTGGAGTTCTCGTCCCAGCGGCTGCCCTCGACGAGGTCGAGTCGATCGGCCTCCGGGAGCACCGACGCCGAACCTCCCCGCCACAGCAGCACGCCGTCCGCGTCGAACACGCCCAGGGTCATCGACGCGTCGTCCGCGGACTGGGCGAACAGACGCTGCAGCGGCTGCACCGCGTCCCGCAGCGGGTGCGTGGCCCGGCGCGTCTCGAGTTCGTCGTCAGAGATGTGACCCGGATTGTGCGTGTCGACGGTGGACCGGTGTCGACCCGACCGGACACGACCCCATGATTCGACGACATCCCCCGGGACCTCGGCACGCGGGGTGCCGCCGGACATGAAGGCATCGTGGTCACGGCGCAGATCACGATCGAGCACCGCGAGATCGGTGGACGACCGGATGGGCACAGTCATGGCGGAATCGTACCCAAAGCGGCACTCGATCATGCCGATCCGCGCGACCCCACGATGCTCGCGGCCTTGTCGAGGCACTCCTGCCATTCCCGAGCCGGGTCGGAGTCGATGGTGATCCCACCGCCGACACCGAGCGCGAGGGCCCCGTCGGGTGCGATCTCCACGGTCCGGATGGCGACGTTGAGATCGAGGGCGCGGTCGGGTCCGGCCATGCCGATGGCCCCGCAGTACACGCCGCGGGCATCGGCCTCCCAGTCGTCGAGCAACTCCATCGCCCGCAGCTTCGGGGTGCCGGTGACCGACGCCGGCGGGAACGTCGCCGCGAGAACGGCGTCGTTGCCCGTGCCCGGTGCCACGATGGCCTCCACCCGCGAGACGAGGTGCCAGACGCCCGGGGCGGGCACGACCGACAGGAGCTCGGGTACCCGCACGCTGCCGGTCACCGCGATCCGTCCCAGATCATTGCGGACCAGGTCGACGATCATGATGTTCTCGGCGATGTCCTTGGCCGACGCTGCCAACGCGTCGGGGTCGGCGTGTGCGGGCAGGGTGCCCTTGATCGGCGACGACGTGATGATGTTGCCGGTCCGGCGCAGGAACGTCTCCGGCGACAGGCTCGCCACTGTTCCCCAGTCTCCTTGTAGGAAAGCGGCTTTCGCCGGTGCGGTGGCGCCCGCGAGTTCGGTGAAGAAGTCGACGGGGTCGCCGCTGAGCGTGCCGGTGAAACGGGTGCACACACAGGCCTGGTAGACCTCGCCGTCCCGGATCGCGTCGAGACACCTCTCGATGGCGGCGAGGTGCGGAACCCGCTCCGGGGCATGCCATTCCGTCGCCGACGATGGGGTGGTGGCGCTCGGCCGGGCCGAGGAACGGTCGCCGGCGGCACGGACGGTCGCCATCGCCCAGTCTGGGATGCCGGTCCCGACGCACTCCCATCGGCCGTCGCGGAGCACGAGCACGCCGTCGGTGTGCCCGCCGACGTTCGCCGGCAACGACGCCTCGTCCGGCCGCACCGGGAACCCGAGGTAGCCGAACCAGAACCGGTCGGGATCGTCGGGTGGGAGGCAGCCGGGCGTCAGTGCGACCGACGGTGCGATGACCGCGTCGGCGTCGTACCAGTCACCGATCAGCGCGGCCGGCTGCGGCAGGCGACGGGCGGCGGTCTCGGCGTGCAGGGCGCGGAGCACGTCGAGCGCAGGCGCTGCCGCGACCGGGCCGGGCAACGCAGATCCCACCCCGTTCGACGCGACCATACGGAGTGTGCGAGGTCAGTTCTCGTATCGCGGGAACACCGGAGTCGGCTTCGGCAGCACGGTTCCGGGTTCCAGCCGGCTCGCGACCGCGGTGAACTGACGATCGACGTCGGCGACGAGCAGATCGAGGATCTTGTTGGATGACTCCGGCATGACCGGCTGGCTCAGGAGTGCGACGATGCGCACGACCTCGGCGCAGACATAGAGAACCGTGCCGGTGCGCTCGAGATCGGTCTTGGCCAGCTTCCACGGTTCCTGTGCCGAGATGTACCGGTTGGTCTCGGCCAGCGTCGCCCACAGGGTCTCCAGCGCCAGGTGGATGGCCTGGTTGTCGATGTGGGCCCGCACGGCGTCGAGCAGGGAGTCGGCACGCGCGAGGAGCGCGGTGTCGACGTCGGTCAGTTCGCCCGGTGCCGGCAGGGTGCCGTCGAAGTACTTGCCGATCATCGACAAGGTGCGCTGGGTCAGGTTGCCGAACTCGTTGGCGAGGTCGGCGTTGATGCGCGACACGATCGCCTCGGCGGAGTACGAACCATCCTGTCCGTAGGACACCTCGCGGAGGAAGAAGAACCGCACCGGGTCGAGCCCGAACTCGTCGATGAGGTTCTCCGGGTCGACGACGTTGCCGACCGACTTGCTCATCTTCTCGCCCTTGTTGAACAGGAATCCGTGCGCGAACACCCGCTTCGGCAGTTCGACGCCGGCGCTCATCAGGAACGCGGGCCAGTAGACACAGTGGAACCGGATGATGTCCTTGCCGATGATGTGCAGGTCGGCCGGCCAGAAGCGTGCGAAGGCGTCCGGGTCGTCGACGAATCCGACGCCCGTGAGGTAGTTGGTCAGGGCGTCGACCCACACGTACATGACATGTTCGGGATGACCGGGCACCGGGACGCCCCAGTCGAAGGTCGTGCGCGACACCGACAGATCGGTGAGACCGCCCTTGACGAAACTGATGACCTCGTTGCGCCGGACGTCGGGGCCGACGAAGTCCGGCTGGGACTCGTAGAGCTCCAACAGTTTGTCCTGGTATGCCGAGAGTCGGAAGAAGTAGGTCTCCTCCTCGGTCCAGGTGAGCACGTGTCCGGTGTCGGTCGCGACACGGTCGCCGGACTCGTCGACCCGGGTGTCCGCCTCGGCGTAGAAGGTCTCGTCCCGGACGTCGTACCAGCCCGAGTACTTGTCCAGGTAGATGTCGCCGCGGTCGCTCATCCGCTTCCACAGTTCCTCCGACGCCCGCTTGTGGTCCTCGTCGGAGGTGCGGATGAAGCGCTCGAAGCTTGACCCGAGGCGTTCTTGCAGGGCCTGGAATCGGTCGGAGTTCCGCTTGGCCAGTTCCGCGGTGGGGATGCCCTCCGCAGCGGCGGTCTGCTGCATCTTCTGCCCGTGGACGTCGGTACCGGTCAAGAACCGGACGTCGAAGCCGTCGAGCCGCTTGAACCGCGCGAGCGCGTCGGCGGAGATGTACTCGTAGGCGTGCCCGATGTGCGGAGCGCCGTTGGGGTAGGCGATCGCGGTGGTGATGTAGTAGGGGCGTCCGCCGCCGTGGGACGCGCCGGACGGATCAGAGCTGGTCAGATCGGGTGCCATAGTGCCCAACAGACTACCGACCGCGCGCGACGGCACCCAATTCCGGTCCGGCCGATTCGGTCGGTTCACACCCACCCCTTTTCGGTGAACCCACCGCCCGGTGTGGAGGTGGGTTCACGGAAATGGAGTGGGTTTGCGGCTCATGAAACCTGGCGCTCAGTCCACCGGCCGCTGGTCCAGAATCACAACCGCTGTCCGGGCGACCATGTCGTCGGCATCATGGATGTACACCTGTAGCGCCGAAGTCGATGCGGTACCGGGGATTTCGGCGAGCGCCTGCACCAGCCTCGATCGGACGGCCGCGTCCGGGTCGGCGCCCAGGCGGTCGACGAGCAGGTCGACGATCCGTTCTCGATGTGCCTCGTGGCCGGCGAGGATCTCGGCGGCCTCGACGTCCCGGTCGCCGGCTGCGATGAGCTCGACCAGTGCATCGACCGCAGCGGCGACGCCGCGACGCCCGAGGGTCAGGGCGGCGATGCGTCGGACCACGGTGTCGGGGTCGTCGAGCAGGCCGCGCAACACCGTGGCGACCTCCGGGGTCTCGTCGATGGCGGCGAGGGCGGTGACCGCTCGGCGTCGGATCGACGGGTCGGGGTCCGACGCGCCGGTGGCGAGACGCTCGATGCCGCCCGGCCGCTGCGCGAGGGCCCAGCGCAGCGCGCCGGCGACGTTGGGATCGGTCTCGGCCAGCAGCGCGTCGGCCAGCGAATCCCCGGACACGCCCACCTCCCCGGCGAGCAGTGCGGCCTGCTGACGAAGGGCCGCATCCTCGGACTGGACGGCACGGAGCAGACCGATCACGCCCAGCACCGACGACCAGTCCGAGGGACCCGTCGCCCGGACATGTTGCAGGCGCTCGAGGAGCTGCGCGTCGGCGGCCATCCTCGCCTTCGTGTCGTCGACGAGCCGGTCCATGAGCGAGTCCGGCGCGAACTCCGGGTCGTCGAGCGCGAGTCCCACCTCCCGCAGCGACAGTCCGAGCGAGCGGAGACTCTCGACGTGCATCAGCCGTTCGAGGTCGGCGTCGGAGTATTCGCGATAACCGCCCGACGTCCGGCCCGTGGGCCGGACGAGTCCGAGCGAGTCATAGTGGCGCAGCATCCGGTTGCTCAGGCCGGTGTGCCGCGCCACCTCGCCGATCAGCACCGCTATGTACCGTCCTCTGACTCGATCGTCGACGAATCCTCCGCCGCGGCATCGCTGTTCACCAACCGTGTCGCGTACTCCAACGCGGCGGCGAAGTCGCTGTCCGGGTCGTCGATCAACCGCTCGGTGGCGGCCACGTGTGCCTGTACCGTCAGATCACCGCGCTTCTTCGCGGCCGTCAATGGTCCGGCGGCGGAGCCTCCGAGCCCGGCCAGGGCACGGCTGAGACTCCGCTGTACGTCCGTGCTCCCACGACCGAGTTCGCCGGCCAGTTCGTTCGCGAGCCAGGTCTCCCGCCCGGACGGGACCAGGCCGACGGCGGTCCGCCACGCGGCGCGCGCCACCTCGTCGTCCGTGTCGTGCAGGAGCGCGACGGTGATCGACGTCCACGCCGATCGATCCCCGATCTTCGACAGGGTGTGCAGGGCCTGGGCCCGCGCCTGCGCAGACGCCGACCCCAGCTCGGTCACGAGTCCGGGAACCGTGAGATCGGCGGGCAACCGCGTGAGGGCCCAGGTCAGCATGTCCCGCACGAAGAAATCCGGCTCGACGCCGCAGCGTCGGATCAGCTCCTCGGCGTAGCCGGGATGGGGGTTGCTGCCCGCCGCCATCGCGGCCCGCAGCCTCGTCGAGGCGTCGTCGGCGGCGAGCGCCGCCAGCAGGGCAGGGTCGGACGCGTGGGTTGTCTGGTCGGTCATCGTCGACCACCTCCTTCGCCACCCATCTGAGCGCTTGACACAGTGAGAAGGTCAAGCGCTGAGATGTAGTGGTGTGTCTCGGAAATAAGCGACTGGTCTCCGGCGCTCGATCGGTGCCTGGCGGCGTTGTCGTCGGTCGAGATAGCTCCGCTATCCCTCCCTCCTCCGCCTTGCCAGACCACCGATCGCTCCACCGGATACCGGCCACCTATTTCCGAGACACACCACTAGATCTCCCGGCGATACGGTTCGCACCCCGGCGGGGCCTTCGGCGGTTCGCGGTATTCCAGCTCCGGAATGTGCATGGTCATCGGCGCGGACTCGAGTGTGAACTTCTCGCCGTGGTGCGCCAGGTCGATCGGCGGACCCGACAACAACCGGTACGTCGCATTGTCCTTGTCGACGGCCACCACGATCTTCGAGTCCCGGATGATCATGCGGAAGGACATGTAGGTCAACCGCTTCGGGAGCCGCGGTGCGAACGTGATGTTCCCGCCGAAGTCGCGCATACCGCCGAAACCCGCCACGCAGTCGGTCCAGGCACCGGCGAGAGCCGCGATGTGCAGGCCACTGCTGACGTTGTTGTGCAGGTCGTGCAGGTCGGTGAACACGGACTCGGCGAGCAGGTCGTAGGCGAGATCGGGGTAACCGACCTCGGCGGCGGTGACCGCCTCGCAGCAGGCCGACAGCGACGAGTCACGAACGGTCAGCGGGTAGTAGTAGTCGAAGTTGCGCAGCTTCTGCTCGGGCGTGAAGGCGTCGCCGAACAGGTAGGTCGCGAAGACCAGGTCGGCCTGCTTGACCACCTGCTTGCGGTAGAGGTCGTAGTACGGGTAGTTCAACAGCAGCGGATAGCGTCCCACCGAGGACTCGAAGTCCCAGGCGCCCAACAACGTGAACGACTCACACTGCTGGTGCACGCCGAGCGCGTCGTCGAAGGGGATCGTCATGTCGTCGGCGCACGCTTCCCAGTGCGCTGCCTCGGCGGTCGTGACCCCGAATTGCTCGGCGAGATCCGGACGGCGATGCACCGCCGCCACGGCGTCGCGCAGATTCTGTTGCGCCGCCAGGTTGGTGAAGGTGTTGTTGTTCACGACGGCGGTGTACTCGTCGGGACCGGTGACCCCGTCGATGCGGAACTTGCCGTTCACATCGTGGTGCCCGAGACCGGCGAACAGCCGGGCGGTCTCGACGAGAAGTTCGACGCCGCATTCGGTTTCGAACTGTTCGTCGTTGGTGGCCCGCAGGTAGCGCGCGGTGGCGTTGGCGATGTCGGCGGAGACGTGGACGCCCGCGGTGCCCGCGGGCCAGTACCCCGAACACTCGTCGCCGTTGATCGAGCGCCACGGGAACATGGCCCCGCGTTGCCCCAGTTCGGCGGCCCGGGACTTCGCTTTGTCCATGGTGGAGTGGCGCCATCGCAATTCCTCGCCGGCGGCGGCGGGCACGGTGTAGGTGAGCATCGGGAGGATGAAACTCTCGGTGTCCCAGAAGGTGTGACCGTCGTAGCCGGGGCCGGTGAGACCCTTGGCCGGGATCGCGCGGGACTGACCGCGCGCGCCGGCCTGCAGGACATGGAACAACGCGAAGCGAACCGCCTGCTGCAGTTCGGGATCGCCGTCGAGTTCGACGTCGGCGTCGCGCCAGAAGTCCTCGAGGTACCGGACCTGGTTGGCCTTGAGCGAATCCCAACCGGTCTCCATCGCCATCGCGAGGGCCGCGTCGACCTGGGCGCGCAGCGCCGGCACCGAGCGTCGGGCCGACCAGCCGTACCCCATGTACTTGGTGAGGGTGAGACTCTTGCCCTTCGGCACGTTGGCCGCGATGGTGAGCCGGGCCAGGTCGCCGTCGGCGCGGATGAAGGTGTCGGCCTTGTCGGGGAAATAGATCTCGTGGTCCATGCCGGCCGCCATGTGCAGGCCGGACTTCTTGGTGTGGTGGACCAGCATGCCCCAGTAGTTGCGGCAGGTGGCGAGGTCGGAGACCAGCGGGGCGTCGAGCGCCGCCGCCAGACGCGGGTCGTTGCCCGGTGCCGGAACCGGCTCGTTGGCCAGGAGATCGGACTGCAGAACGAGTTTCATGTCCTCGTCGACCGGCTCGACCTCGTACCGGATCGCGGCGATCGTGCGTTTGGTGAAGGACACGAGGCGTTCGGACTTGATGCGGACCTTCCGGCCGGTGGGTGAGGTCCACACCGTGTGACGACGCAGGGTGCCGGTCCGGAAGTCCAGCGTCCGCTCGTGCTCCTCGGTACGCCCGTACCGAAGGTCCATCGGCTCGTCCTCGACCAGCAGCCGGATGATCTTGCCGTCGGTCACGTTGACGACGGTCTGTCCGGATTCGGGATATCCGTAGCCGCTCTCGGCATAGGGCAGGCCGCGCAGCTCGTAGAAGCCGTTGAGGTACGTGCCGGGATGATCGACCGGCTCACCCTCTTCGAAGGACCCGCGTAAACCGATGTGCCCGTTGGACAGTGCGAAGAGCGTCTCGGTTCGGCCCAGCATGTCCAGATCGACGCCGCCGCGCCACTTCAGCTGCCACGGATGGATCTCGAAGCCGAAGTCGTGGCCGTGCTCGGCGGTCATGCGGGGAGCAATTCGACGAGGTCGTTCACGACGATGTCGGCGCCGGCGGCACGCATCGCCTCGGCTTGGCCGCCACCGACCCGGTCGATGCCGACGACGTAGCCGAAGGCTCCCGCGCTGCCGGCCGCGATGCCGGAGATGGCGTCTTCGAAGACGACCGCCGCGGCGGGCTCGACGCCCATCAGTTCGGCGCCCAGGAGGAACGAGTCGGGTGCGGGTTTGCCCTTCAGCCCTTTCGACACGATGTCGAGTCCGTCCACCCGGACCTCGACGAATTTCGACAGGTCGGCCGCATCCAGCACTGCTGCTCCGTTCTTCGAGGAGGTCACCACGGCGATCCGGAGACCGGCGTCGCGCGCCGCCTCGAGATATCGCACGGACCCCGGATAGGCCTGCCCACCGTCCTCGGCCAGGCTGACCAGGAACATGTCGTTCTTCCCGTCTCCGATCGCGGTCACGGTCTGCGCGTCGACATCGTCGATTCCGCGAGAGGCGAGGAAGGCCCGGACGCCGTCCTCGCGGGGACGTCCGTCGACGTAGTCCAGATAGTCCTGATCGGTGAACTCGACGAAGTCGGCGTGGTCTGCGCCGCCCGCACGGGCGGCGAGAAAGGCGTCGAACGCCTTCTTCCACGCCTTGCGGTGCAGCACCGCGGTCTCGGTGAGAACCCCGTCGAGGTCGAACAGTGCGACGGTGATCGAATCTGGCAATCCCAACACGCTTCGCCACGCTACCCGTCCCGGGCGACTCCGGCGCGATTTGCGTGGCCACCCCGGGCGTTTTCTGCCGGCCGCGGGCGCGCGATCGCACGCGTCGTCCCGGACAGCGGTTCCGCCGGCGACGCCTGCGCGCCCGAAAAGGCTTTGACCGGGCGACAACTGGAGGTGAGACGATGGTCCGATGACTCGACGATTCGCTCAGATCGATGTGTTCTCCGCTACCGGGACCGGTGGTAACCCGGTTGCCGTGGTGCTCGATGCCACCGACATCCCCGACGACCGGATGGCCGCGTTCGCGCGCTGGACGAACCTGTCGGAGACGACCTTCGTGCTGCCGCCGACCGACCCTGCCGCCGATTACCGTCTGCGCATCTTCACCCCGGACGGCGAGTTGCCGTTCGCCGGGCATCCCACCCTCGGCTCGGCACATGCCTGGCTGACGACGGGCGGCCGGCCTGCGGGGGAGGACATCGTGCAGGAGTGCGGCGTCGGCCTGGTGCGACTGCGGCGCACTGGTGCACGGCTGGCCTTCGCGGCGCCGCCGTTGCGGCGGTCCGGACCCGTCGACGCCGCCGTCGTCACCGAGGTCGCCGCGGCGCTACGGGTCGACACGGCCGAGGTCCGCGCGGCCGAGTGGGTCGACAACGGGCCGGAATGGATGGTGTTGCAACTCGAATCGGGCGAGCGGGTGCTCGAGGTGACCCCGGACATCCCTGCCCTCGGCGATCACAAGGTCGGGTTGTTCGGGCGGTACGGCTCGGGGGACGGAGAGGTCTTCGGCGAGGTGCGCGCGTTCGTGCCGGGCATCGGGGTCCCCGAGGACCCGGTGACGGGCAGTCTCAACGCCGGCATCGCCATGTGGTTGCGGGCCACCGGGCAGGCGCCGGCGTCCTACGTCGCCGCGCAAGGTGCGGCGCTCGGTCGGGCCGGCCGCATCCACGTCCACGACGACGGCGAGCACATCTGGGTCGGTGGCGACACGACGACGGTGATCGAGGGGACCGTGACGCTCTAGCGATGTCGGGACCGCAGGGGAAGGTTCCGACGCGCTGTGCCAAGGTGGGTGCCATGAGCGACGCCCCGGAGAACTCGGCGCTGGGTGATGCCGAGAGCGGTGGCGGCGAGACCCTGAGCAACAAGGCTGCCAAGAAGCGACGTCGACGCGAACCGCCACCGGACCCGGCGCCGCTGCCCGGCCTCGTCGACGCGCACACCCACCTCGCTGCATGCGGCGGACGCGACGCCGAGACGGTCCGCGCGATCTGCGACCACGCGCAGGGCGTCGGCGTCGGCCATGTGGTCACCGTCGCCGACGACATGGTCGATGCACGGTGGGCGGTCGCCGCCGCGGAGTGGGACGATCGCGTCTACGCGGCGGTGGCCCTGCACCCGAT
Source organism: Gordonia sp. SMJS1 (assembly GCF_029866425.1). Classification (NCBI taxonomy): domain Bacteria; kingdom Bacillati; phylum Actinomycetota; class Actinomycetes; order Mycobacteriales; family Gordoniaceae; genus Gordonia; species Gordonia sp. SMJS1. The sequence goes on from NZ_CP123381.1 coordinate 1,556,559, forward strand.
GCATGCCGGCGATCTGAACGACGAGACCGCCGCCGAGCTCGAGCGGATGGTGCGTCACCCGCGAGTCGTCGCGGTGGGCGAGACCGGGCTCGACTACTACTGGCCCGGGAGGTCCGACGACTGTGCGTCGCCCGAGGTGCAGCACGAGACGTTCCGCTGGCACATCGACCTCGCGAAGCGGGTCGGCAAGCCGCTGATGATCCACAACCGCGAGGCCGACCGGGATCTACTCGACGTCCTGGCCGCGGAGGGCGCCCCGGAATCCGTGATCATGCACTGCTTCTCCGGTGACCGAAATGTTGCACGCGAATGTGTCGAGCGTGGGTTCATGCTCAGTTTCGCCGGCACTGTGAGCTTCGCCAACGCCGATGAGCTCCGGGTCGCGGCCGAGTTGGTCCCCGACGACCAGATCCTCGTCGAGACCGACGCGCCGTTCCTGACCCCGCATCCCTACCGTGGCCAGCCCAATCAGTCCTATTGTCTGCCGTACACGGCCCGGGCCCTCGCGGCCGTGCGCGGCGTGGCGGACGAGGAGATGGCTCGCATCCTCGGGGCGAACGCACGGCGCGTCTACGGCATCCCTTTGCCATAATCTGGCCGGTTCGTTATCGTACTGTGATCCAGCTGGCCGACGTGCTGATCCACTCGGCCGGCGTGGTGCCAGTGTTGCCTATCAGGATGTCGTGCCCTTGTCTTCTCTGCCCAACCCAGAGCTGCAAAACCCCGAACTCTCGAACCCGGAGCCGTCCGCTCCGACATCGTCCAATTCGGTGTTCGCCAAGATCAACGGCTCGAAGTCGTTGCGTGTCCGCGTCGCCGTCGGCGCCGTGTGCGCCACCGTCGCGGCCGGCGGGGTCATGGGCGTCAGCATGCACAAGAACGTCGCGATCGACGTGGACGGCGACATCCGGCACGTGTCCACCATGGCGATGTCCGTCGAGAGTCTCCTCGAGTCGGAGGGGCTGGCGCCCGCCGACGGTGACAAGGTGAGCCCGGCACCCGACTCGGGCTTCGGCGACGGCCAGACCATCAAGGTCAACAAGCTCAAGGAACTCACCCTCGACATCGAGGGCAAGCGCGAGACCATCGTCACCAACGCCTCGACCGTGGACCAGTTGATGGCCGAACGCGGACTGACCCACGCCGCCGAGGAGACCGCCTTCGGCGAGGAACTGCCGGTCGACGGCGGTCAGATCGAGGTCGCGCTGCCCAAGCCGGTGAACCTCGTCGACGGACCGGCCCGCAAGCGCCCGACCGTCGCCGCGCACACCGTCAAGGATCTGCTCGAGTCGCTCGGCACCCCGCTGGGCGCCGAAGACAAGGTCACCCCGGCCGCCGACACCAAGATCACCCCGAACCTCAAGATCGTCGTCACCCGGATCAAGACCGAGGACGTCACGCTCACGGAACCGGTCGCCCCGCCGGAGGTCAAGAAAGAGGACCCGACCCTCGTCCGCGACCGCAAGGTCGTCGAGAAGAAGGGCACGCCCGGCGAGGCGCGTGTCACGTACAAGGTGACCACCGTGAACGGCCGGGTCGTCAAGCGCGACAAGCTGACCAGTGAGGTGCTCAGCGAGCCCGTCGCGGCCACCGTTCGCATCGGCACCAAGCCGGGTGCGCCGTTCGTGCCGCCGGGGTCGGTGTGGGACGCGCTCGCCGCGTGCGAGGCGACCGGCAACTGGGCGATCAACACCGGCAACGGCTTCTACGGCGGCGTCCAGTTCGACCAGAACACCTGGGAACGCTGGGGCGGACTCGAATACGCGCCGCGCGCCGACCTCGCCACCCGCGAAGAACAGATCGCCATCGCGAAGAAGACCCAGGCGGTCCAGGGCTGGGGCGCATGGCCGTCCTGCTCGTCCAAGCTGGGCCTGCGCTGATCAGCGACTCGACAGCGGGTTCACCCGACAGCGCGCCCGACGAGGCTCCGCGTCTCCTCGGGCCGGCACAGATCAGGGAGCTCGCGGCGGAGGTCGGCGTCCGGCCGACCAAGACTCTCGGACAGAACTTCGTCCACGACGCGAACACCGTGCGAAGGATCGTCGCGGCATCGGGGGTCGGGCCTGACGACACCGTCCTCGAGGTCGGTCCGGGCTTGGGCTCACTGACCCTCGCCCTCCTCGGGGCGGCGGGCAGGGTCGTCGCCATCGAGATCGATCCGGTGCTCGCAGAACGTCTTCCGGCGACGATCGCGGAGTATGCCCCGAGTCGGCAGGGCAACTTCGAGGTCATCCTCGCCGACGCGCTACAGGTGACGCGCGACGACCTGCCGGTGGTCCCCACCGCTCTGGTCGCGAACCTGCCGTACAACGTGTCGGTGCCGGTCCTGTTGCACCTGCTCGGACTCTTCCCGGAGATCACCACCGCCCTCGTGATGGTGCAGGCCGAGGTCGCCGACCGCCTCGCCGCCGGCCCGGGCAGCCGCACCTATGGGGTGCCGAGCGTCAAGGCGCGCTACCACGGTCGTGTGAGCCGGGCCGGTGCGGTGGGACGCAACGTCTTCTGGCCCGAACCCAAGGTGGAGTCGGGTCTCGTCCGCATCGAACGAACCGACGACCACTCGACCGATCCCGTTGTGCGGCAACAGGTGTTCGCCGCGATCGACGCTGCATTCGCCCAGCGACGCAAGACGATGCGCTCGGCGCTGGCCGGCTGGGCCGGTTCGGCGGCCGAAGCCGAACGCCGGCTCCGTGAGGCCGGTATCGATCCGGGTGTGCGGGGCGAGAAGCTCGACGTCGACGACTTCGTCCGCCTCGCTCGCACGACCTGATTTCGACGCCGGGTCGCTGATCGCCGGAGACCACGGCTCGTCGTGGGGGCGGGCGCAAAACCGCTCGCCGTCGGCGGGGAGAAGCTCGTACCGTGTTGTGCATCCGCAGCATCGACGACGAGGTCCGACATGGTTCCACCACAGACTCTGACGACGCCGAGGCTGAGGCTGCGCCCACCCGCCGACCGTGACATCGAACCGATCTTCCGCGCCTGCCAGGACCCGGACATCCAGCGCTTCACACTGGTCCCGGTCCCGTATACGCGTGCGCACGCCGAACATTTCGTCCGCGACATCGCCCCGGCCGCCGGGTCGTCGGTGTGGACGATCGAGATCCCCGTCGGTGAACTCGTCGGCACCATCGGACTGCGAACCGTCGAGAAAGGCGTTGCGTCACTGGGCTATTGGTGCGCGCCGTCGCATCGGGGCCATCGCTACCTCACCGAGGCGCTCGCCGCGGTCCTCGACCACGCCTTCGCCGACCCCGCCGACGGCGGAGCCGGGTTCGATCGCGTGATCTGGCGGGCGCTGGTCGACAACGTGGCCTCGGCGCGGCTGGCGGCGTCGGCCGGCTTCCGCTACACCGGCCGACGCCCCGAGGACGAGATCGATCAGCTCCCGTCGGGTCGCCACGTCGGCGATGTGCACACCGCCGTGCTGCGGGTGGGCGAAGACCGCACCCCGCAGTCCTGGAACCTCGAGCAATCGGACTCAGTTCGACGCGGCGCGCAGTTTCTCCAGTAGCTCGGGAGCGGCGTCGCGCAGGAACGCATCCTGGGTGTCGCCCCCGATCTGCACCAGCGCGATGTCGGTGAACCCCGCCTCCCAGAAGGGTTTCACCGCCTCGACGATCTGGTCGAGGTCCGGGCCGCAGGGGATGTTGCCCGCGACGTCGTCCGGCGTGACGAACTGCGTCGCTGCGGCGAAGCCCGCGGTGGTGCGCAGGTCGGCGTTGACATCCCACCCGCCGGCGAACCACCGGAACTGATCGTGGGCGCGCTCGATCGCCTTGTCGCGGTCGGGATCCCAGCTGATGGGGATCTGCCCGATCGCGCGGGACCGCTGCCCGTCGACGGTCGGGGTCGACGAATGTTCGTTCCACGCCTTGATGAAGTCGGCGTCGGGTTCGACGGCGATCAGGTGGTCGGCCAGTGGCCCGAAGGTCTCGATACCCGCATTGCCCGCCACTGCGACGCCGATCGGGACGGGCTGGTCGGGCAGATCCCAGATCCGGGCGGCGTCGACCTGGAAGAACTCGCCGCGGAAGTCGACGAGCTCACCGGTGTGCAGTTTGCGGATGATCTCGATCGCCTCGGCGAGCATGTCCTGGCGGTCGGCGACCGAGGGCCAGCCCTCGCCGACGACGTGCTCGTTCAGGTTCTCGCCCGAGCCGAGGCCGAGAGTGAAGCGACCGTCGGCGAGGATCTGCAGCGTCGCAGCCTTCTGCGCGATGATCGCCGGGTGGTAGCGGATCGTCGGGCACGTCACGTAGGTCATCAGGTCGACCCGCTCGGTCGCGTGGGCCACGGCTCCCAGGACCGTCCACGCGTACGGTGCGTGTCCCTGGGCCGAGAGCCACGGGAAGTAGTGGTCGCTCGACACCTCGAAGTCGAAGCCGGCGTCTTCGGCGCCGACGGCGTACCGCACCAGCTCTTTCGGGCCTGCCTGCTCGGTCATCAGGGTGTAGCCGAAACGTGTTGCCATGGAGGTCTCCTCTGCGAGATGGGTCGCTTCGGTGTAGCCATGAGTCATGGGTCCGAAACCCGGGACGCTCGAGACGGTGGTGCCCGGACGACGGACGTTCGACGACGGGGCGCGGTTCTCGACCCCGGAAACGAGGCGCAGATGCCAGACCAGAACGCGGATGGGTCGGTCGACACCGTGCTGCTCGATGTCGACGGTACGCTCGTCGACTCCACCTACCTCCACGCATTGGCGTGGATGCGGGCCTTCGCTGCTCACGACCTGATCCCGCAGTGGTGGCAGGTGCACCGGGCGATCGGCATGGGCGGCGACCGTCTCGTCGGCGAGCTGCTCGGCGAGACGTGGAGGAATCGCTCGGTGACACCTTGCGCGACGAGTGGGAGGACGCCTATCGCGACCTGCTGCCCGACGTGCGGCCCCTGCCCGGCGCGGCCGATCTGGTGCGGGGACTGCTGGACGCCGGCTACCGGGTGGCGCTCGCGTCGTCGGGCAAGTCGGAGTTCACCGACGCCGCCCTCGAGTCGATGGGATTGTCGCGGAACGACTTCGCCGCCGTGACCACCTCGGACGACGCCGATTCGTCCAAACCGGCGCCCGACATCCTGTCGGTCGCCCTGGACGAGGCCGGCGGCGGTAAGGCCGTCGTCGTCGGCGACACCGTGTGGGATGTGGCCTCGGCGCATCGCCTGCCGGCGGAGTGCGTGGCGGTACGGTCCGGTGGATTCGCGGAGGGTGAGTTGCGCGACGCGGGCGCGGTGCTGGTCGTCGAGCACGTCGGTGAACTCGTCGACCGCGGCTGGCGCCCCTGATCGACGGCGGCTGGATCGCCGGACCGACCGCATCGGTGGGCGCGGGGCCGACGCCGGGGCGCTAGGCTGGATCATTGTGTCGCGAACGTCGCTGTCGGTGGTGTCGGACTCCGTCACCGCGCGGGCTCCGTCGAAAGTCAATCTGCACCTCGGGGTCGGTCCGCGCCGCGAGGACGGCTACCACGACCTCGTGACCGTCTTCCAGGCGCTGTCCCTGCACGACGACATCAGGGTCGCCCGGGCCAACGAGATGAGCATCACGGTTCGTGGCGAAGGCGCCGGGTCGGTCCCGACGGACGAGTCCAACCTGGCGGTCCGGGCGGCGCTGGCACTTGCCGAGTGGGCGGACCGTCCCGGCAAGGTCGCGATCGACATCGACAAGACGATCCCGGTGGCCGGGGGCATGGCCGGTGGCAGCGCGGATGCCGCCGGGGCGCTGGTCGCACTCGCCGCCCTGTGGAAGCTCGACATCGGCCGCGACGACCTCGCCGCGATCGCGGCGGACCTGGGCAGCGACGTCCCGTTCGCGTTGCACGGCAACACCGCCCTGGGTACCGGACGCGGGGAGCGGCTGATGCAGGTCCTCTCCCGCGGTGACTTCCACTGGGTGCTCGCGCTCGCACGCGACGGACTGTCCACGCCCGCGGTGTACCGCGAACTGGATCGGCTGCGCGACAGCCGTTCCGGAGAATGCGCCACCGACGACGAGCGGGACCTCCTCCGCCGCCCGGACGAACTCATGCAGGCTCTGGCGTCCGGTGACCCGCACGCGGTGGCGCCCCTGCTGCACAACGACCTACAACCGGCGGCGCTCTCGCTGCAGCCCACCCTCCGCCGGACGCTGCGTGCCGGAATCGACGCCGGAGCACTGGGCGGCATCGTGTCCGGCTCCGGTCCGACATGCGCCTTCCTGTGCGCCGACGAGACCGGCGCGGTGAACGTCGCCGCCGAACTGTCCGGCGCCGGCGTCGCCCGGTCGGTCCGCACCGCCAGCGGTCCCGCCGCCGGTACGCGCGTCCTCGGAGCCGACGTCCGCCACTGATCGCCTACGGTTGCCTGATGTCCCGCAGACCCGCCGCAGTCGTCGCCCCACTGCTCGCGGTCAGCGCCGTCGTCACTCTGCTGCTCGCGCTCTGCATCGTGACGGCCGGCCCGTCGACGGCCGCCGCACCCGCCGACGGTTTCGTCTTCACCACCTCCGAGGTTCCCGACGACGAACTCCCATCGGCGGCCGGCTCGGGCACCCGCCTGACCTATGCGACGCGCGATCAGAACGGCCGCCCGGCGATGTCGAGCGGCGTGTACTGGGTGCCGAAGGGTACGCCGCCCGCCGGTGGCTGGCCCGTCGTGTCCTGGGCACACGGGACGGTGGGCCTGGCCGACGAGTGCGCGCCGACCCTGCACCGGCTGGGTGACGGTGTCGAGGCCCCGGTGCGCGCGGCGCTCGACGCCGGGTTCGCGGTCACGGCAACCGATTACGCGGGGCTCGGGTCGGCGGGGGAGACCGAATACCTCGGCGGTCGCGCGGCGGCTCACTCGGTGATCGACATGATCCGCGCGGCGCGGTCGGTCGACGCCTCGCTCGGATCACGCTGGGTGTCGACCGGGCACTCCCAGGGCGGCCACGCTGCGCTGCACGCGGGCCGTCTCGCCGCGGAATTCGCACCGGAACTGCCGGTCGCCGGCATCATCGCGATCGCCCCGGTCTCGTCGCTGGAGAACCTGTTCGGTCTGTTCGGTCCCCGCGTGCCCGGCCTCGGCGCGCTCAATGTGCTGAGTGCGCCGTTCCTGTTCACCCTCGCCGGTCTCGACCACGCGAATCCAGAACTCCGCGTCGCCGATTCCCTGACGTCGGACGGCAAGCGTTTTCTCGACCGCGCGCGTGCCCGGTGCAACGGGGATCTCGTGGATGCGTTGCGGTCGGTGCCGCCGGGCTCACTCGTGGCGTCGTCGTTCACCGCGGAGCAGGACTTCCGGGACGCCCTGCGGGAGTACGCCGAGGTGCCCGTCTCTGGCTACCCGGTGAAAGTCACGCTCGCACATGGTCTTCTCGATCCCGTGCTGCCGTACCCGCTGAGTCGTTCGCTGCGGTCCGCGATGCGCGACGCCGGCACGGATGTGGACCTCAAGACCTACGCGCGGGCCGATCACAGCGGCGTCGTCGACGAGTCGCTGCCGGACGTGCTGGCCGCGATCCGGGAGTCGTTCGGCCGTTGAGGTCGGGCCGACCGGTTCTCGCGGAGTCGATCACTCGACGCTCTCGCCGAGTTCCATCCAGCGTTCCTCGAGTTCCTCGAGTTCGGATTCCATGCTGCGGATGCTCTCCGTCTCCGCGGCGAGGCCTTGGTAGTCGGACTGATCATGGTCGGCGAGCGCGGTCCGGGCAGCATCGATCTTGCTGTGCAGCTTGTCGATCCGACGCTCGAGCGAGGCGAGCTCCTTGTTGGCCGCGCGCAGCTCGGCGCCGCTGAGGGTGGAGCCCGACACGCCGCCGTTCCCCGAAGCTGTGGCGCTCGTACCGGATCCGCCCGATGTCGATCCGGAACCCGACGTCTTCGCCTGTGCCGAGCGGAGTCTCAAGAACTCGTCGACGCCGCCGGGGAGGTGGCGGAGCCCGCCGTCGAGGACGGCGAACTGCTGATCGGTGACCCGCTCCAGGAAGTACCGGTCGTGCGAGACGACGATCAGCGTGCCGGGCCACGAGTCCAGCAGGTCCTCGAGCGCGGCGAGCATGTCGGTGTCGAGGTCGTTGGTCGGCTCGTCGAGGATCAGCACGTTCGGCGCGTCGAGCAGGATGAGCAGCAACTGCAGCCGCCGCTTCTGCCCGCCCGAGAGGTCGCGGACCGGGGTCGAGAGCTGCGCGCCGTCGAAGCCGAGGCGCTCGAGCAACTGCGACGGCGACAGTTCCTGTGCCTTCGACCCGGAGCCGAATAGGTACGTGGTCTGCAACTGGGCGATAACGACACGGACGGGGTCGTCGAGGTACCGGTCGAGGTCGTCGAGGCGTTGGGTCAGGGTGGCGACCTTGACCGTCTTGCCGCGTTTGACCCGGCCGCCGGTCGGTTCCACGGTTCCGGCGATGAGGCCGAGCAGCGTCGACTTGCCCGCGCCGTTGACCCCGAGGATGCCGGTGCGCTCACCGGGCGCCAGCCGCCACTCGACGCCGTCGAGGACGGTGCGGTCACCGTAGGAGACCGACACGTCGAGCAGGTCGACGACGTCCTTGCCCAGACGAGCGGTGGCCAGTGACTGCAACGCAACCGTGTCGCGGACCGGTGGGACGTCGGCGATGAGGGCATTGGCCGCGTCGATGCGGAACTTGGGCTTCGACGTCCGGGCCGGCGCGCCGCGGCGGAGCCAGGCCAGTTCCTTGCGGGCGAGATTCTGTCGTCGTGCCTCGATCGCGGCGGCCTGCCGGTCCCGTTCCACCCGTTGCAGGATGTACGCCGCGTAACCACCCTCGAAGGGTTCGACGATGCGGTCGTGGACCTCCCAGGTGACCGTGCACACCTCGTCGAGGAACCACCGGTCGTGGGTGACCACCAGCAGTCCGCCGGCGTTGGCCGGCCAGCGTCGCTTCAGGTGGTCGGCGAGCCAGGTGATGGCCTCGACGTCGAGGTGGTTGGTCGGCTCGTCGAGCGCGAGGACGTCATGCTCGCCCGCGAGGAGTCGTGCCAGCGACACGCGGCGGCGCTGACCACCCGACAACGAACTGGTGGGCGCTGTCCATTCGACGTCGCCGAGCAACCCGCCGATGACGTCGCGGACCTTCGCGTCGCCCGCCCATTCGTGTTCGGGACGGTCGCCGACGACGGCGTGCCCGACGGTCTCGTCGTCGTCGAAGACGTCGACCTGGTCCAGCACGCCGATGCGGACGCCGCCGCGGACGGTGACGCGACCGGAATCGGGTTGCATCCGTCCGGCGAGCATCGCCAGCAGGCTCGACTTACCGTCGCCGTTTCGGCCCACGATGCCGATCCGGTCGCCCTCGTTGACCCCGAGGGACACCGACTCGAAGACCTTGGTGGTCGGGTATTCGAGGCCAAGGGTTTCCGCGCCGAGTAGATGAGCCACCCGACAAACGCTAGTGGGTGACCGGTCTCGACCTAACGGCGGATGGCCCCGTTGATCATGGCCGCGAACGCGACGGCGCCGGCCTGGTTGACGTGGAAGGGCAGCGCGATCCGATTCGACAGCGCGCTCTCGTACCAGGGATTGATGAGGTTGCAGGCATCGTGTCCCGCCGATCCTCGGTTGGCGTCGATGAAGGTGCCGCCGACCTCGGTCGACGCCCGCCAGAGCGCGCCGTTGGCGCGGTTGAAGACCTCGCGCATCCACCGGGCGTCGGGGTCACTCAGCGGGACCAGCGGCCAGCACCCGGTGAACCCGATGAAGCCGCCCAGACCGACGACGATGATCTGGGCGTGCGGCGCCTTGTTCCGGATCGCGCGCAGAGCGGGGGTGACGCGGTTCTCCATGAGTTCGATCCGCCACCGGACCTCGTTCTCGAGGGCACGGTTGTGGCGGCAGCGCCGGTCGGTGAACGCCGGGGTCCGGCACTGGCCGAAGATCGCGCCCCACCGCATGTCGTTGCCGCCGATGCTCACGGTGATCAGCTGAGCGTCGCGCGGAACCAGGTGCAGCTGAATGGGTTTCGTGCCACCGCTGGTGTGCTGCGGGGCCCGGTACAGATGTGCCGACTGCGCGCCCGCACACGAGGCGTCGATGAAGCGTCGCGGCAGGGTCGCGGCGGCGACGAGGGTGGGGTAGTTGAACGCCGACCGCTTGCACCCGCCGAAGTAGGCGGGCGTCGGGGTGTAGAAGCTGCCGGACGCACGCGAATCACCGAGAGCGACGTAGGTACCGCCGGTGTAGCGCGTCGGGGCCGCCTGCGCGGGCGCGGCCACCGCCGCCATCATCGACACCACGAACGCGGTGACCAGCACCGTCGCCAAGATCTGGACCCCGCCCCGAAACCTGCCTACCACCGAACACCGCTTCCACTGCCCACCGAGTTTGCTCAGGGAATCGTAAGGCACGACCTCGGGTCCGACGACAGAGTGCGGGATCCGTATTGGAAACCGGCACGAATCCCGCACTCTGCGGGAAGTGGAACCGGCGCGATCCCGGGTGCGTCTACAACCACATGGCTACTGCACCTGCGTTGCGGACCTTCATCCTCACGCGCGACGGCGTGATCACCGCGGCGCAGGCCCGCGAGCAAGGTCTAAGTCGTGCCTCGGTGGCCCGGCGGGTGAAGTCCGGTGAGTGGGTTCGTGCGAGTTCCGGCGTCTATCGCCTGGCCGATCATCCGGTGACCGCACGGACCCGGACCCGACTGGCGACCCTGCAGGTCTCCGCGGACGCCGTTCTCAGCGGACTCGCGGCGGCGTGGTGGCATGGCCTCGTGACCAAACGGCCGACGACGATCACCGTCACCGCTCCCCGAAGCTGGCACGGTTCGCCGGAGAAGGGGACGGTGGTCATCCGGAGATCCCTCGACGCGGCCGACGTCGTGGTCGAGAAGGGACTCACGGTGACCGCGGTGCCGTTGTCCGTCCTCGAAGGCGCCGTTGAAGGAAAGATGGACGTACTCGACCGGGCACTTCAGAACAAGAAGGTCACGGTTGACGCTCTCCTCGAGACCTACCAGCGGCGACGCCGCTGCCGTGGTGCAACCGAGATGGCGAAGATGCTCGTGCTCGTCGGTTCTGGTGCCCGTTCGGCTGCCGAACGGCTGACCGTGAAACTGTTCGCCGAGCACGACATAGCGGGTTGGGTCGCCAACCACCCGGTGTCCGGTTACGAAATCGACTTCGCCTTCGTCGGGAGGAAGGTGGCGGTCCCATCACCCCTCCGCAAAGTGCGGGATTCGTACTGGAAACCGTTACGAATCCCGCACTTTGGAAGAGCTCTGGACCACCTACAGGCCGAGATCCTTGGCGATGATCGTCTTCATGACCTCGCTGGTGCCGCCGTAGATCCGCGTGACGCGGGTGTCGGCGTAGAGCCGGGCGATGGGGTACTCCAGGACATAGCCGTACCCACCGTGCAACTGCAGGCACTTGTCGATGACCTTGCCGGCGGTCTCGGTGGCGAACAGTTTCGCGCGGGCCGCATCGGGGACGGTGAGCTCACCCTCGTTGTGGAGTTCGAGTGCGCGGTCGACGAACTGCCGGATGGCCTCGACCTCGGCGGAGCACTCGGCGAGGACGAACTTGGTGTTCTGGAACGCCGCAACGGGTTTGCCGAAGACGTCGCGCTCCTTGGTGTAGGCGATCGCGTGCTGGACGGCCGCGGCGGCGGTGGCCGACGCCCCGATGGCGATGGTGAGTCGTTCCTGTGCGAGATTGTGCGCCAGGTACGAGAAGCCGGCACCCTCCTCGCCGAGCCGGTCCTCGACCGGCACCTTGACCGAGCTGAACGAGAGCTCGGCGGTGTCGGAGGCCTTGAGGCCGATCTTCTCGATCTTGCGTCCGACGGCGAAACCCTCCGACGAGGTGTCGACCACCAGGATCGACAGGCCCGCACGACGATTCGACTCGTCGAACGGTGCGGTCCGGGCGACGACCAGGATGCGGTCGGCCAAGGCGCCGCCGGTGATGAACGTCTTCGCGCCGTCGAGTACGTAGTGCGACCCGTCCTCGGACAGCTTGGCGGTGGTCGAGATGTTGGCGAGGTCCGACCCGGTGCCGGGTTCGGTCATGGCGATCGCGAACATGAGTTCGCCGGAACAGAATCCGGGCAACCACCGCTGCTTCTGCTCGTCGGTGGCGTACTCGACGAGGTAGGGGAGGATCAGGTTCGAGTGCACCGAGTAACTGCCGAAGGTGACACCGGCCGCCGATGTCTCCTCCGCGATCACCATCGAATAGGTGAAGTCCGAGACGCCACCGCCCCCGAACTCTTCGGGTGCCTCGATGCCCAGGACGCCGAGTTCGCCCAGCCTGTTGTAGAACTCGCGCGGCGGATGGCCCTGCTTCTCCCAATCGTGGTACACCGGCGCGACCTCTTTGGCGATGAAGTCACGGATGGTCTTGCGGAAGGACTCATGGTCCTCGGTGAAGATGCGACGCTGCATTGGTCCCTCGAAACTGTTGTGGGCGGACGGGTCTGACGACATTCACCTCAAGTGGTCATCGCTCCTGATATTCGCGTAGGAGCCCCTTGGAGATGATCTGTTTCTGGATCTCGCTGGTGCCCTCGCCGATCAGCAGGAAGGGCGCGTCGCGCATGAGGCGCTCGATCTCGAATTCCTTCGAGTAGCCGTAACCGCCGTGGATGCGGAAGCTGGCCTGGGTGACCTCGGAGCAGTACTCACTGCACAGGTACTTGGCCATCCCGGCGGCGACGTCGTTGCGCTCGCCGGAGTCTTTCAGTCGTGCCGCATTGACCATCATCAGGTGTGCCGCCTCGACCTTCGTCGCCATCTCGGCCAGCGAGAACGCAACGGCCTGGTGTTCGGCGATGGGTTTGCCGAAGGTGGACCGCTGCTGCGCGTACTTCACCGCGAGTTCGAAGGCGCGCTGGGCGATTCCGCAGGCGCGGGCCGACACGTTGACGCGCCCGACCTCGACGCCGTCCATCATGTGCGCGAAGCCGCGGCCGGGTTCGCCCCCGAGGATGTCGGTGGCGGGCGCGCAGTAACCGTCGAAGATCAGCTCGGTGGTGTCGATGCCCTTGTAGCCCATCTTGTCCAGCTTGCGCGGGATGGTCAGGCCGGGGAGTACCTCGCCGAAGCCGGCCGGCTTCTCCACCAGGAACGTCGTGAGGTTCTTGTGTGGCTTCTCGTTGCCCTCCTCGGTACGGACAAGAGCGGCAACGAGAGTCGACGACCCGCCGTTGGTCAGCCACATCTTCTGACCGTTGATGACGTATCCGTCGTCTCCGTCCCGCTTCGCGCTGGTCTTGATCGCCGCGACGTCGGACCCCAGTTCCGGTTCGGACATCGAGAACGCGCCGCGCACCTCGCCCGTCGCCATGCGGGGGAGGAAGCGCTGTTTCTGCTCGTCGGTCCCGTGCTGGCGGATCATGTACGCCACGATGAAATGGGTGTTGATCACGCCCGACACGCTCATCCATCCACGTGCCAGTTCTTCGACGCACAACGCGTAGGTCAGCAGGGACTCGCCGAGTCCGCCGTACTCCTCGGGGATCATCAGGCCGAACAGGCCCATCTCGGCCATGCCGTCGACGATGGCCTGCGGATACTCGTCGGCGTGCTCGAGTTCCTGTGCGGTGGGGATGATCTGCTTGTCGACGAACGAGCGGACGTTGGCCAGGATCTCCGTCTGGATCTCGGTGAGGCCCAGGGTCTGCGCGAGGCGGGTCATGGTGGCTGTTCTCCGAAGTCGGTCGGGGTGCGCTCGCACCGTCGGGCGGACGCGGTGCGCGACTCGCCACGCGTCCGTCTCACAGCATGCCCGGCTGCGGCCCGGCGAAGTAGTCGCGGTGAACTAAGGGAGCGATAGCGCGAGCCAATGGCACTCGGGTGCGCCAGCGGCGCCTATCGATCCGATAGCCACCGCCGATGACCCCGCTCGCATCGCCGTGTCCTCGACACATAGGCAGCGACAGTCAGGTCGTTCGCCGAGCGAACGTTGTCAGATGGGTTCGACCCTGGTTTGAATCGGAACGGATGTGAGCCATAACACTGACGGAGCGCATCGCAACCCAGATCGCTCGGCTGGAAGAGGTAATGCCCATGACGGTCTCCACCGCCTCCGGATCAGGAGCCGGCGACAAGCCCGGGTCAGCGGCGCGCACGGGACCCGATGGTCCCGCCCACACCGTCGATTTCGAAGCGGCCCAGACGCCGCGAGGTCTCGGCCCACGCGGCGAATCACGCGCCGGCGCCTGGGGTCTCACGGCTCTGCTGGTCAGCCTCTACGTCATCAACTACGCCGACAAGGCAGTGCTGGGCATCATCGCGCAACCGCTCCGCGAGGAGTTGGGCCTGAGCTCATCGCAGATCGGTCTCGTCGGCAGCCTGTTCTTTCTGACGTTCACGATCGGCGGATTCTTCGCGGGACTGCTCAACCGCTGGATGACCCTGCGCTGGTCGCTGGTCCTGCTGGCCCTGTGCTGGGCCGCGGCCATGCTCCCCATGGTGGTGGTGGCGTCGTTCGCGGTCCTCGTCCTCAGCCGGCTGTTCCTCGGTCTCGCCGAAGGCCCGAGTTCGGCGCTCCTGCACACGGCGGCCTACTCCTGGCATCCGCCGGCCCGGCGCGCCTTGCCCGGTGCCCTCCTCGCCGGTGCCGCGTCGATCTCGAAGATCGCGATCGCTCCGCTGCTCGCCGTGATCACAGTGAGCTTCGGGTGGCGCTGGGCACTGATCGCCCTCGCCGCCGGGGGTCTCATCTGGTGTGTCATCTGGCTGTCGACGTGGCGCAACGGCCCGTACATCGCGAGTGGGAAGACGTCGAAGGACGCGTCCACCGCGAGCGCCGACGCCGAACCCGCGACGCCGTGGATCTCGATCTTCCGCTCACGCACCTTCGTCACCGGCGCGCTCGTCGTGATGAGCGTTTATGCGCTGGTCAGTGTCGTGCTCACGTGGTTGCCGTCGTACTTCGAAGAGGGGCTGGGGTACAGCCGCCTGCAGTCCGGGTCGATGTTCGCGTTCCCCTCGATCGTCGGCCTGGTCCTGATGGTGCTGAGTTCGATCACGAGTGATCGGATGATCTCGAACGGGGCGACCTCGCGGATGCTGCGCATCGTCGTGCCGTCGGTCGGGGTTCTCGTCTCCGGCGTCCTGCTGTTCCTGCTTCCCTCGGTCGGCACGCCGATCGTCGCGGTCGCGATCCTGTCGATCGGTTATGGCTTCGCGGCCACGGTGTTCCCGCTGTTCAATGCGGCCGTCGCCGAGATCTGCCCGCCCCGGCAGACCGCCGGAACGCTGGGTGTCTTCCTGGCGATCATGGCGATCGGCGGTCTCGTCGCGCCGTACGCGACGGGTGTCATCGTCGACGCGGCCGCCACGCCGGCCGAGGGTTACGCCACCGCGTTCCAGGTGCTCGGAATCGTCGCCGCGGTGTGCGCGGTGCTCGCGCTGGTCTTCGCCGATCCCGAGCGCGATCGTGCTCGGTTGCGTCCGCACGCGCCGACCGTCGAAGGCGCCACCTCGTGACTTGCGCGTCCCATAGGTAGGGCCTCATCGACTGTGAGTGTGAATCGACTTGTCTGCCAAGCGCCCCGGTGGTCGGCTCGTCACAGCGGGCGATCGGCGTCCGCCGGCGTGGTGCACGTCGGACACAACTTCATCCCTTGCCCTGACATCGAGGAGTCCCCATGCGTGATGCAGTGATCGTCGACGCGGTCCGCGCGCCCATCGGCCGCCGCCGCGGCGCCCTGTCCGGTATCCATCCCGCCGACCTGTCCGCCCACGTACTGGAGGCGCTCGTCGAGCGGACCGGCATCGATCCGGCCGTCGTCGACGACGTCGTCTGGGGATGTGTCAGCCAAGCCGCCGAGCAGGCGGGCAATGTCGCGCGGACGGCCGTGCTCGCCGCCGGCTGGCCCGAGAGCGTCCCCGGAACCACCGTGACGCGCGCCTGCGGGTCCAGCCAGCAGGCGGTCAGCATGGCGGCCGCGGCGGTGGTGTCCGGCCAGCAGGATGTCGTGATAGCCGGCGGGGTCGAGTCGATGAGTCGTGTCCCGATGGGCAGCGCCGCACCGAATGGCGAGCATCAGCCGCCCACGGTCCTCGACCGTTACGGCGTCGACAAGTTCAGCCAGGGGATCGGCGCCGAGATGGTCGCCGCGAAATGGGGATTGGACCGCACCCGCCTCGACGAGTACTCGCTGCGCTCGCACGAACTCGCTGCGCAGGCGGCCGACCGTGGTGCGTTCGACGCCCAATTGGCGCCGATCCCGGGGGTGCTCGAGGGTGACGAGGGCATCCGCCGCGGTGGGACGCTCGAATCGCTCGCCAAGCTCAAGCCGGCCTTCAGCGAGGACGGCGTGATCCACGCCGGCAACTCCTCGCAGATCTCCGACGGGTCGGGTGCCCTGCTGATCATGTCCGGCGAGACCGCGAAGTCGCACGGTCTCACGCCGATCGCCCGCATCCACACCGCGGTCGTCGCAGCCGATGACCCGGTGATCATGCTGACCGGGCCGATCCCGGCCACGGCCAAGGCGCTCAAGCGATCCGGGCTGTCGATCGACGACATCGGGGCCTTCGAGATCAACGAGGCGTTCGCCCCCGTCCCGCTGGCCTGGCAGGCCGAGACCGGTGCCGACATCGAGCGTCTCAACCCGCTCGGCGGTGCGATCGCCGTCGGTCACCCGCTCGGCGGCTCGGGCGCCATCCTCATGACGCGGCTCGTGCACCACATGCGTGACAACGGAATCCGGTACGGACTGCAGTCGATGTGCGAAGCCGGTGGCATGGCCAACACCACCATCCTCGAACTGCTCTGATTCGACAGAAGCGCAGCACCGCTGGCCTCCTGCTCCCTGCTCCCTGATCCGAAAGAAGCGACCCCATCCCATTGCTCCCTGAGGTGTGAGGAGCGATAGCCGCCGGGCCGAGCAAGCGACGAAGGAGCGCGTCGAGGTCGACGAGCCACGAAGGGCCTGGTGAGACACGTTGCGGAGCCCTTCGTGGCTCGCTTCGCTCGCACCTCAGGGAGCAACGGGGCTCGCTTCGCTCGCACCTCAGGGAGCAACGAGGGCTCGCTTCGCTCGCACCTCAGGGAGCAACGGGGGCTCGCTTCGCTCGCACCTCAGGGAGCCGGGCCGGGCTCGCGAGCTCGCTCATCTGGGAGCACGAAAATCTCATCGAAAGGTGCTGGATAACAATGAAACTCAATGGACTGTCGGTCGCGATCACCGGTGGCGCGTCCGGTCTCGGGCTCGCGACGGCCCGGCGCGTCATCGACGCCGGCGGCCTGGTCACCCTGATCGACCTGCCGACCTCGGACGGTCAGGCCGTGGCCGACGGACTCGGCGCCGCAGCGTCGTTCGCGGCCGCCGACATCACCGACCGCGAACAGTTCGCCGCCGCACTCGATGTCGCCGACGACCGAGGTGGCCTGCGCGGACTCGTGCACTGTGCCGGGGCGGGCCGGCGCATGCGCATCCTGGACAAGGAGGGCAGGGCGGGTTCGGTGGAGGACTTCGAGTTCGTCATCAAGCTCAACCTCGTGGGGTCGTTCCATGCGCTCTCGCTCGGCGCGGAACGTATTGCGCGACAGGAGCCCGTCGACGGGGAGCGGGGCGCCATCATCATGACCGCGTCGGTCGCGGCGTACGAGGGACAGATCGGCCAGATCAACTACTCGGCGTCGAAGGCGGGCATCGTCGGGATGACGCTGGTCGCCGCGCGGGACCTGGCCAGCAAGCTCATCCGCGTCAACACCATCGCGCCGGGCACGATGGACACGCCGTTGCTCGCCCGGTTGCGCGACGACGTGCGCGATGCGCTCGCCGCGAGCATTCCCAATCCGGCGCGGCTCGGTCGGCCGGAGGAGTTCGGTCAACTCGCCGCGTCGATCCTGGAGAACACCTATCTCAACGGCGAGACCATTCGACTCGACGGGGCGATCCGGATGGCACCGCGGTAACCCGAACCCCGGCACGTCCGTTCTGCGGCTTCCACAACGCCTTTCGAGAGGATTCATCGCGATGTCTGCCACGGCGCCCACCACTCTCAGCTATCCCGACGCCACGATGGCGGTGCTGCCCGCGAGTATGGCCGCCCTCTACGGCGAGCGCGCGGCCGTCGTCGACGGCGCGACGACGCTCACGTTCACCGAGCTCGACGTGCGCTCGGCCGCCGCGGCGTCGGCGTTGCGTGCGGCCGGAGTGAGCGATCGCGATGTGGTCCTGCTGTACCTGACCAACAGCGTCGAGTTCGTCGTCGCCTACTACGGATCACTGCGGGCCGGTGCGGCGGTGACCCTGGTCAATCCGTTGCAGCCCGTACCGGGTCTGCGACGTCAGATCGCGGAAACCGGTGCGGTGGTGGGTTTCACGCAGGTCGAGCAGTCCGCGCGTCTCCGGTCCGCCGCCGTCGGCACGGCGTTGACGACGGTGGTGACGGTGGACGGGACCGCGAATGCGCCGGAGGGCATCGACTCCGTCCCCCTCGCGGAGTTCGTCGTCGGGCACGAGGCGGCCCCGCCGGTCTCGACCACGAGCGACGACGTCGCGCACCTCGCCTTCACCGGCGGCACCACGGGTGTCTCGAAGGGCGTTCGGGTCCTGCACCGCAACGTGCTCGGCAACGTCACGCAGATGATCGCCTGGCGGGCAGGCTATTCCGTGGCGGTGGGAACCGACGGTCTCCTGACCCTCACTCCCCGGTCGTCGGAGAACCCGGGGGTGGTGCCCGGGCATGCGGCGACGGTCGTCGTGTCCCCGCTGTTCCACGCGCACGCCCTCATCAACATGTCGTTTCTCCTGCTGTGCGGTGCCACGCACGTGTTCGCCGGTCGTTTCGAGCCCGGGCGGATGCTGGCTCTCATCGAGGCGCATCGGGCGTCGTACGTGACCGGGAGTCCCGCGATGTGGCATGCGCTCGCCGTGCACCCCGACGTCTCCACACGGGACCTGACCTCGGTGCGGGTGGTCTCCTCCGGCGCGGCGCCGATCGATCACGTGACCCTGGAGCAGCTCGAGAAGGCGTTCCCGGCAGCGGCGATCGTGGAGGGATACGGCCTCACCGAGGCGACGTGCCTGGTGTCCTCGGCGCCCCTGACGTCCGGGGGTCGATACCGGCTCGGGAGTGTGGGTCTGCCGACGTTCGACACCCAGATCGAGATCCGCGCCGTCGACGATCCGGCCGTGGTCCTCGCGCCGGGGGAGAAGGGACAGTTGTGGGTGCGCGGCCCGCAGGTCACCGACGGCTATCTCGATCACCCTGAGAAGACGGCCGAGCAGTTCGTCGACGGGTGGCTCGACACCGGTGACATCGCCTACCGCGACGCCGACGGGTACCTCTACATCTGCGACCGTGCGAAGGACATGCTGATCTACAAGGGCTACAACGTGTATCCGCGCGAGCTCGAGGAGATCCTGGTGACGCATCCGGACGTCGGTGCGGCAGCGGTCGTCGCCCGGGAGGCGGGTGCGGTGGGGCAGGAGCCGGTGGCCTTTCTCGTTGCCCGGGACGGTCACGTCATCGACGCCGATGCGGTGTCGGACTTCGTCGCCGCGCAGGTGTTGCCCTACAAGAAGATCCGGGACGTGTACGTGGTCGACGAGCTGCCCACCTCGGCGGCCGGCAAGGTCCAGAAGGTGGCGTTGCGGGAGCGCCTGGCGAACGCCTGACAGGGTCAGCGCCGGCGCCGGCGCACGCGCTTGTGGTCAGCGCTGCGCGCGCTTGACCAGGTTGCGCCCGATGATGAGTCGCTGGATCTCGCTGGTGCCCTCGTACAGGCGCAGCAACCGCACCTCGCGGTAGATGCGTTCCACCGCGACATCGCGCATGTAACCGCTGCCGCCGTGGATCTGCACGGCGAGATCGGCGATCTTGCCGACCATCTCGGTGCAGAACAGCTTGGCAGCCGACGGGGCGATGCGGCGGTCGGTGTCGTCGACCCACGCCCGGGCGGCCTCGCGCACCAGTGCGCGCCCGGCCATCACCCCGGCCTGCTGGTCGGCGAGCATGGCCTGGACCAGTTGGAACTCGCCGATCGCGGTACCGCCCTGGGTGGCGGTGGCGGCCCAGGTGACCGACTCGTCGAGCGCACGCTGCGCGGTGCCCACCGAGAGAGCCGCGATGTGCACCCGGCCTCGGGCCAGGCTCATCATCGCGGCCTTGTAGCCCACGTCCTCGCTGCCGCCGACCAGTGCCGACGCCGGCACCCGCACGGCGTCGAAGTGCACGTCCGCGGTCCAGGCGCCCTCCTGGCCCATCTTGCGATCCTTGGCGCCGACGCTGAGGCCGGCGGCGTCGGCGGGGACGAGGAACACCGCGATTCCGGTGCCGTTCTCGTCGGCCGGGCGGGTACGTGCGAACACGACGAACAGATCGGCCAGCGGCGCGTTGGTGATGAACCGCTTCTCGCCGGTGATCACCCAGTCGTCACCGTCGCGGACGGCCTTCGTGCGCAGTCCGGCCGGATCGGACCCGGCCCCCGGTTCGGTCAGCGCGAACGAGGCGACGACCTCGCCGGACGCGATCTTCTCCAGCCACGCCGACTTTTGCGCATCGGTGCCGAAGTGGACGAGGACCTGGCCGGCGATGCCGTTGTTGGTGCCGAACATCGAGCGCAGCGCCAGGGAGGTGTACCCGAGCTCCATCGCGAGTTCGACGTCCTGGGTCAGATCGAGGCCGAGACCGCCCCACTCCTGCGGGATGGCGTAGCCGAACAGGCCCATGCTCTTCGCTGTCTGGCGGATGTCGTCGGGGATGGCGTCGGTGTCGAGGATCTCCTGCTCCCGCGGGACCACCACCTCGCGGACGAACTCGCGCGTCGCGGCGAGGATGTCGGCGAAGTCCTCGTCGCCCACCTCGGAGGAGGTCGTCCGCGCTGAATGCATCACTCCGGTCATGCTGTCACTCTCGCGGCCGGCGGGCGAGGGGTCCAATACGAAACCGGGATCGCTGCGATAGCCGTTGCGTATGAGCGCGGAGGGGTCGATCGGGGCGGAACCTCGATAGATTTGTCCCCGCGGCACTCACCACGGGCCGGCGCTTCGCGACCGGTTGCCCGACGACCGTCACCCCGCCGCCCTCGAAAGGACTCCGATACATGTCATCGCACCCGCCCGCCGCCGCGTTGCTGGAGGGTCGTACCGCCGTCGTGACCGGCGGCGCCCAGGGCATCGGTTTCGAGATCGCCCGCTCGTTCGTCGACGCCGGCGCGCGAGTCGTGCTCGGTGACCTCAGCCTCGACGCCGCGCAGGCGGCCGCGGACGAGCTCGGCGGCCGCGACGTGGCCCGCGCGGTGAGGTGCGACGTCGTCGACGCGGGGGAGGTCGACGCGCTGCTCGCGGCCGCGGTCGACGGGTTCGGGTCACTCGATGTGCTGGTGAACAACGCCGGGATCACCCGGGACGCGACGATGCGCACCATGACCGAAGACGATTTCGATCAGGTCATCTCGGTGCATCTCAAAGGCACCTGGAACGGCACACGCAAGGCGGCGGCGATCATGCGCGAGGCCAAGCGTGGTGCGATCGTGAACATCTCGTCGCTGTCGGGCAAGGTCGGCATGGTCGGGCAGACCAACTACTCGGCCGCCAAGGCGGGCATCGTCGGCCTCACCAAGGCCGCGGCCAAGGAGATGGCCCATCACGGCGTGCGGGTCAACGCGATCCAGCCCGGCCTCATCCGGTCGGCGATGACCGAGGCGATGCCGCAGAAAGCGTGGGACCAGAAGATGGCGGAGATCCCGATGCGGCGCGCCGGCGAGGTCGGTGAGGTCGCGAGCGTCGCGCTGTTCCTGGCGTGTGACATGTCGTCGTACATGACGGGCACTGTCCTCGAGGTGACCGGCGGCCGTTTCATGTGACCGCCGGCCCTGCTCCACGCCTCCTCTGACACCGAAAGGTCACCCATGCGCGACGTCGTCATCTGCGAACCGGTCCGTACCCCGATCGGCCGTTACGGCGGGATGTTCAAGAATCTCACCGCCGTTGATCTCGGGGTCGCCGCGCTGACGGGGATGCTCGACCGGACCGGACTCGACCCGGAGAAGGTCGAGGACGTCATCCTCGGTCACTGCAACGGGAACAGCGAGGCGCCCGCCCTGGGACGAGTCATCGCACTCGATGCCGGGTTGCCGATCACAGTGGGCGGCATGCACATCGATCGTCGTTGCGGGTCGGGACTACAGGCCGTCATCCAGGCCGCCTACCAGGTGTCCTCAGGGGACAACGACGTCGTGGTCGCCGGCGGTGCCGAGTCGATGAGCAACGCGTCGTTCTACTCGGTGGACATGCGGTGGGGCGGGGCCCGCACCGGAATTGCCATGCACGACAGCCTCGTCCGGGCGCGCTCGACCGCCGGCGGCAAGAACTATCCGGTGCCCGGCGGCATGATCGAGACGGCCGAGAACCTGCGCAAGGAGTATGAGATCTCCCGGGAGGAGCAGGACGAGCTGGCTGTGGCATCGCACGAACGCGCGGTCCGCGCCCAGAAGGATGGCGTACTGGCCGAGGAGATCGTCCCGGTCACCGTGGCTTCCGGTGCGAGTGGGCCCGCTCGCTCCGCTCCCGGCGCCCGGTCTGGTGATCAGGTCATCGACACCGACGAGCATCCGCGCCCCGATGTCTCGGTCGAGTCGCTGTCGAAGCTGAAGCCGATCATGGGCAAGACGGATCCGGACGCGACGGTGACGGCGGGCAACGCCAGCGGTCAGAACGACGCCGCGTCGATGGCGATCGTGACCACCCCCGAGGTCGCCGAGAAGCTGAGTCTACGCCCGCTGGTGAAGCTGGTGTCGTGGGGTCTGGCCGGTGTGCCGCCGCGCACCATGGGGATCGGGCCGGTCCCCGCGACCGAGAAGGCGCTTGCCAAGGCCGGTCTGACGCTCGCCGACATCGACGTGATCGAGCTCAACGAGGCGTTCGCCGCGCAGGCACTCGCCGTCACCCGCGAGTGGGGTTTCGGCCGTTTCGGTGCCGGCGGCGATTTCGACCGCACCAACGTCAACGGCTCGGGCATCTCGCTGGGCCACCCGGTCGGCGCCACCGGCGGACGCATGCTGGCCTCCCTGGCGCGTGAACTGCACCGGCGCGAGGCCCGCTACGGCCTGGAGACCATGTGCATCGGCGGTGGCCAGGGCCTCGCCGCGGTCTTCGAACGCGTCAGCTGACCCCGAGACTCACCGGGCCCCACCTGATCCACACCGGTGGGGCCCGGTGTTCCACCCGTCATCCCGCAGTTTCGCGCACGAGGTCGACGAAGGCCTGACCGACGGCCGACAGCGACGGCGGGTGGAATGCGATGGCGAAGGGTCGCACCACATTCGGTTCGATCTCACGGATCACGACCGGCTCGTCGGCCGACTCCGCCACCGATCGTTCGAGTAGAGTGCCGCCGATTCCGGACTCCACCATCGGGAGCCGTTCCTCGCGGATCTCCGACAGCACAGCCAGCGGCGGACGGACGCCCCCGACGCGGATCGCCTCCTCGAACTCGTCGGCCACCGAGTAGCCGCGTGGCACGAACACCATCGGGATCGCCGGCAGATTGTTCAGCGGGATCGGGCCCTCGGGTACGTCGGTGCCCGGCGGGTAGACGAGCACGTGTTCGTGTTCGCCGATCACGATCACCTCGAGGTCGTCGCCGGCGATGGGTAGGTGGGCGACGGCGAACTCGCAATGACCGTCCTCGATGGCCGACGCGGCCCTGGTCTCATCGCGTAACTCGCCGAGTCGCACCGAAACCCGCGGATAGGCGGCCCGGAACCGGGCGACCAGATCGACGACGGGCCCGACCGCGGTCGCGGCGAAGGCCAGGATCTCGAGGTGGCCGGCGAGTTCGTCCGCCGAGGCGGAGAGCAGATCGTCGACGGCGTCCATGTCGCGCACGATCTGTCGCGCGGGACCGACCATCGTGCGCCCGGCCGCCGAGAGGACCATCCCGCGACCGATGCGGTGAAACAGCTGGACTCCGAGTTCGCGTTCGAGCGCCCGGAGTGCTTGGGACACGGTGGGTTGCGCGACACCGAGAGCCGACGCGGCCCCGCCGATGCCCTTGTTCTCGACCACCGCCAGGAAGTACTCGACCTGTCGCAATTCCATGGCGTGTCACCAATCCCGTGGTTCGGCGGGGTCCGGCGCGATCCCGCAGTGGACCTTCGCCGCGGAGATGAAGGCGAGGGCGGCCGGCGAGGGGAGCCCGGATCGCAGCACGAGACCCCACGGTCGGGTGAGCGGTGGGTCGAGCGCGATCCGGCGGAGTCCCGCAAGCTGCCGGTCGGCCACGGTGCGTGGGAGAACCGTTGCGCCCGTGCCCTTCTTGACCAGACTCCATACCGCGGACGGTAATTGGCAGTCGACCACCACGTTCTTGGCGTCGTCGTCGAGGAGTCCGCCGAGGAGTTCCGCGGTGATCGGGTCGCTGTGATCGACGACGAGTGGCAGCGAGCGCACCGCCGACTGCGGTATCGGTTCGGGCAGACCGTCGGCGAGCGTCGTCGGCGCCGCGACGATGAGTTCCTGCTCGGCCATCGGGATGGCGGTGAAGGTCGCGTGCTCGGCGGCCGAGTCCATGATCCCGATCTCGGCGTCCCCGGATCGCAACGCCGACAACACCCCGGTGGGACTGTCGGCGGAGACGACTCGAACCGACAAGCGTGGGAACCGTTCCCGGAACAGTCGGACGATGTTGACCACCGGGTCCACACTGAACGCCGCGTAGGTCACGATGTCGACGCGACCGGCGCGCAGTTCCCGAACCGCGTCGACCTTGGCCTTGGCGCGGTCGACGTCGGCCAGGATGCGCCGGGCGGCGACGTCGAGTTTGCGCCCGGCCTCGGTGAGTTCGAGGCGTCGTCCGGTGCGGTCGAACAGGGTGACGCCGAGACGTCTCTCGAGCGTGCGGATCGCCTGGGACAGCGACGGCTGTGAGATGTAGAGCGACTGGGCGGCCTTCGTGATGCCGCCGTGGTCGACCACGGCGACGAAGTAGGTCACGAGGTGCAGGTCCACCCCGGTCACTCTAGTGACCCGAGTGTCAGGTCACTTGCCGGTCCAGCGCGGCGCGCGTTTCTCGGCGAAGGCGATCGCACCTTCCTTGGCGTCGTCGGAGACGAACACCGGACCGAGGAAGTCCCACTGCTTCTTGATGAGTTCGGGATCGGTGTAGCCGATCGCCATGGAGGTGACCTGTTTGGTGGCGCGGACGGCGAGGGGGCCGTTGGCGGCGATGACGGCGGCCAGTTCGCGGGCCCCGGCGAGTGCCTCGCCGGGTTCGGTGATCCGGTTGACCAGGCCGAACTGGTGGGCGCGTGCCGCGGTGAGCGGGTCGCCGGTGAGCGCGAGTTCCATGGCGAGCTGGTAGGGGAGGATCTTCGGGAGGCGTAGGAGGCCACCGGCGGCGGCGGCGAGTCCGCGCTTGACCTCGGGGATGCCGAACTTGGAGTCGTTTGCCGCGACGACGAGGTCCGCCGACAACGCGAGTTCGCATCCGCCGGCCAGCGCCCAGCCCTCGACGGCGGCGATGAGGGGCTTGGTCGGCGGGGCCTCGGTGAGGCCGCCGAACCCGCGTCCGTCCAGCGCGACCTTCTCGCCGCGAGCGAAGGCCTTGAGGTCCATCCCGGCGCAGAACGTGCCACCGGCACCGGTGATGATGCCGATGGTGAGGTCGTCGCGCGAATCGAGTTCGTCGATCGCGGCGGCGATACCCTCCGACACCTCGAGATTCACGGCGTTCTTCGCCTCGGGGCGGTTGATCGTGATGACGGCGACGCCGTCGGCGAACTCGGTGAGCACGGCACTCATGGGGACTCCTGGAGTTGGTGGACGGGACGGGCGGTCAGGTGTTCTCGGATGTGGAGATCTGTTGCGGCTCAGCCGGTGTGGGCTCGCCGGCGGCAAACCAGCGGATCGGCTCCGGGGTGGTCGGATCGGTCGCCGTCTCATCGGGAACGCGGGCGTCGAGGACGCCGCGTTCCTGCAGGACGACGAGATGGGCGTGGGTCTCCCGCAACGCGAGTCGGCTGAGGGTGAGGGACAGCTCCTCGAACGGACGCGACCACGTCACCGACCGGGTGATCTCCCAGGCCGTGCTCTCCGGATACCGGGTCACGGTCGAGGCGATCTCGTCGAGCCGCTCCTCGTGATGCGTGAGGAGACCGGTGACGCGGTCGCCGAGGCCTCGGAACCGGTACTCGTGGGACGGCAGCGCCTCGTGGTCACGCATCTTCTCGGTGTTGGCCAGCGAGATCAGGTAGTCGGCGAGGGGACTGTCGGTCTGCATGGGATTGGTCGAGATGTTCGGACTGATCCGCGGCAGCAGGTGGTCGCCGGTGAAGACGATGCCGGCGGTGTCGTCGGCGAAGCAGAGGTGCCCCGCGGTGTGGCCCGGGGTCCAGACGGCGCGGAGATCCCAGCCGGGGATGTCGAGCGGGGCGTCCCCGGTCAGCTCGCGGTCGACGGTCCGCCCGTCGGGCAGGCGGATGAAACCGACCAGCCCCTCGTCGGCGACCTCGGTCGGTGCGCCGAGAGCGCGGAGTTCGGATCGCGCCTGGCCGAGTTGGGTCTCCACCTCGGTATCGGAGTAGTGGCGCAGGTACCGGGAATCGTTGCGATGCATCCACAGCTCGGCGTCCACGTGCTCGAGTAGACGCGGCACGAGCCCGAAATGGTCGGGGTGCAGATGGGTCACGCCGATGGACCTGATGTCGGCGAGGTCGTGGCCGGTGGAGCGGATGCCTGCGACGAGGATGTCCCACGACTTGTCGGACGGCCAGCCGGCGTCGATCAGTGCGAGACCGCCGTCGGGCAATCCGAGGGCGTAGACCAGGACGTATCGCAACGGATTGGATCCCATGGGGACCGGGATCGACCACAGCTGCGGCCGGACCTCCTCGACCGGGGGCAACACCTTGTCGGCCCAGGCCTGCTTCTGCAGCGTGCCGGTGACCTCGATCGTGCCCATCCAGCCTCCCGCCGGGTCCGTCGCGTGGTGATACCGCTGATGATCGTTGCAGTGATCAACAGTCATCCGATCACGAGAGGCGATCGCGCTCAAGCTGTGGGCGGCTCAGACATCCTGAGGTAGGACCTATGGATCCAGGTCGGCGAGTCCGGCCGCGGCGCCGTCGCAGCTCGCCGCGACGTCGTGAACCAGTCGCCCGGTGAGTTCCGGTTGGATGAGCGGGAAGAGATGGCTCGCCCCGGGGACGATGGTCAGCGACGCGTGCTGTGCTGCCTCGACGAAACGTTGTTCGTGGACCCGGAACTGGTCTCGGCTACCGTTGACGAACATCGTTCGGCCGGGGTAGCGCCGGACCTCGCCGAGCGCGTCGAACCGCTTGATCTCGGCGACGACGTCGGCGATCGACCCCAGTGCCAGTCCGCCGATCTCCATGTCGGCGGACACCTGACGTCCCACGGCGAGGCGGGTGGCCACCTGACTGATGATCGCCGCCTGACGCGGCAGGAACGCGGTGACCGCACCGAACGTCTCGAACGGCGCGGCCAGCAGCGGACTGGGCTGCGCGGTCGCGCACATCGGGACGAGGGCCGCGACGGCTTCCGGATGGCGTCCGGCGACCGCCATCGCCACGTAGCCGCCCATCGACATCCCGGCCACGACCGCCGGCCGGCCGAACCCGCTGATCTCGGCGAGCACGGCGTCCACCGCGCCGGACATCGTGAACGTCTCGTCGCGGCGCTGCCCGTGGCCAGGGAGGTCGGGGGTGGCGACCGCGCGCCTCGGGTCGGGACCGGCCACAGCCGCCGCGACCCGGTGCAGGGTCCCGCCGCTCACGCGCAAACCGTGGACGAGGACGACGGGCGTGGGTTCGACCACCGGCGCGTCGACGGGAACGGGTGCGGGCTCGGCCATCGCACGCAGTATGCCGCCGAACGGTTCTCGACGCCGCCGGCGTCACCGACTGTTCGTCAGCGGTCTGCTTCGACGTCGGTTTGTTCGGCACCGGTCTGCCCCGGCGTTCCCGCCGGTTCGCCCGGTGGGGGCACCGGTGACACGCGCCGACCGATGCCGATGCGGTCGAGGAACCCGGCATCGTGGGAGACGACCAGCAACGCACCGGTCCAGGCCTCGAGTGCGTCCACGAGTTGCGTGACGGTGTCGAGATCGAGGTTGTTCGTCGGCTCGTCGAGGATCAGCAGCTTGGGTGTCGGGTCACCGAGCAGTGCGTCGGCCAGTGCGACGCGCAGCCGTTCGCCGCCGGACAGTTCGGCGAGTGCGCGATCGGCGCGCGCACCCCGGAACAGGAACCGCGCGAGATGCGCCCGCACCTCCTGCGTCGAGATGTCCGGGTGGGTCCGCGCGAGGTGCTCGGCGATCGAGACGGTCGGGTCGGGGAAGGTGATCTGCTGCGGCACGAAGGCGAACGGTACGACGACGGATTCGGAGACGATCAACTCCGCGATCAGTGTCGATTTCCCGGAACCGTTGGGCCCCACCAGAGCCACCCGCTCGGGTCCGTCCATGCGCAGGCGGTCGTCGACGGCGATCTGGGCGCGCGGGGCCACTTCCGGCGTCGGCACGACGATCCGCGCGGTGCGGTCGGTGCGGATGTCCTCGCGGGCCTCGTCGAGACGTGTTGCCGCAGAGGCCACGTCGTCACGATGGGCGTTGCGCAGTTTGCCCGCCGACACCTGCGCCTCGCTCCGGCGGTTGTGTGCCACGATCTTCGGCACCCGCTTCTCCCGCTCGGCTGTCGCGCCCGTCCGGGCCCGCCGATCGAGTTTGATCAACGCCTCGGTCATCTCGCGGCGCTGCTTGCGCAGATCGCCGGCCGCGGTGGCAACCGCTGCCTCGGCGGCGTCTTGTTCGGCGTCGATGATCTCGCGGTACCGGGAGTAGGGGCCGCCGAACAGCCGCACCCGACCTCGGTACAGCTCGACTGTCGTATCGACACGTTCGAGGAGTTCGAGGTCGTGACTGACCACGACCACCGTGCCAGGGAACGACTCGATGGCGTCGAAAAGCCGGGCGCGGGAGTCGATGTCGAGGTTGTTGGTCGGTTCGTCGAGGAGCAGGATCGTCGGGTCGGCGATGAGTGCGGCGACGATCGCCAGCAGGGTCGCCTCCCCGCCGGACATGGCGCCGACCGTGCGGTCGAGGTCGGGCGGCAGTCCCATCTGCTCGAGGAGTCCGATGGCACGCTCCTCGACGCCCCAGTCGTCCCCAACTGCGTCGAAGTCCTGCGGATCTACCGAACCGCTCTCGATTCGTCGTATCGCACAACGAATCTCGTCGATGCCGAGGGCGTGCGCCACGGTCGACGACGGGTCGGACTGCGGGTCCTGCACGACCACAGCGACATCGGTCGTCGACGTGTCGCCTGCGATCGTGATGCTGCCCGACGCCGGGCGTGATCGACCGGCGATCAGGCCGAGGAGGGTGGACTTGCCCGCACCGTTCGCGCCGATGAGGGAGTAGGTCTCGGCGCCCAGGGCGAGGTCGAGGTGTTCGAAGACGACTGTCCCGTCGGGCCAGGCGAACGAGACGTCGGACAGCACGATGGAAGACGGCATGAGCGCTCCTGAAGT
Organism: Gordonia sp. SMJS1; assembly: GCF_029866425.1. Taxonomy (NCBI): domain Bacteria; kingdom Bacillati; phylum Actinomycetota; class Actinomycetes; order Mycobacteriales; family Gordoniaceae; genus Gordonia; species Gordonia sp. SMJS1. The sequence goes on from NZ_CP123381.1 coordinate 1,585,992, forward strand.
GGGTCGGGTACACCGACAGGGCGTCGGTGGGGTCCGTCGGCGGTGCCGACGGCCGGGGCCACTTCAGTTCTTCATCGCGGTGGATCACTCCTGGCGGGTCTGGGGGCAAGTGGTGACCACCGTAGCGGACGCGCTCGGAGTTGCCAACGGAATTAACCGCCGACGAGTCGGTTCCGGGCTCACCGCTACGGTTGGGGTATGTCATTTCTCCGCACCTCGGTGTCCAACGGCGTCGGCGAGATCGTCCTGGACCGGCCCAAGGCTCTCAATGCGTTGGACCAGAGCATGATCGACGACATGTACGTCACGCTCGGCGAATGGGGTGACGACGACGCGATCGACACCGTCCTGGTCACCTCGGCGAGCGACCGGGCGTTCTGCGCCGGAGGCGACATCCGTGCGATCCGCGAGCACGCCATCGACGGCGACCACGCCTCGATCAGCCGCTACTTCGCCGGCGAGTACCGGCTCGATCAGCTCGTCGCCGACTACCCGAAGCCCTACATCAGCCTGATCGACGGGGCGGCCATGGGCGGGGGTCTCGGGATCAGCGTGCACGGCGAGATCAGGGTCGTCACCGAGAAGGCGATGATCGCCATGCCCGAGACCGCGATCGGGTTCTTCCCCGACATCGGTTCGACCTACTTCCTGCCGCGGCTCCCGGAGGGCGTGGGCATGTGGCTCGGACTCACCGGCGCCCGGATCCGCGGTGTGGACGCGGTCGCCGTCGGACTGGCAACGCATTTCGTGTCCTCCGCCGACCTGCCGGCGGTCGCCGACAGCATCCGTTCCGGTGCCCCGCTGGCCGACGCGCTGGCCACGTCGGGGACCGAGGACACCAGCGACGTGCCGTTGCGCAAGATCGGCGAGTACTTCGCCGACGACAACGTCAACGCCATCCTCGGCGGCCTGCGCGGCGCGGTCGGCGACGACTGGGCCCAGGAGATGGTCGGTCTGCTCGAGGGTGCCTCACCCACCAGTCTGTGGGTCACCGCGGCGATGATCAGCGCCGGGGCGAGGTCGGGGATCGACGAGTGCTTCGACCGGGAACTGCATGCCGCAGAGGAGATCACGAAGACCCACGACTTCCGCGAGGGGGTGCGGGCCGTGCTCGTCGACAAGGATCGCAATCCCGAATTCGATCCGGCGCGCATCGACGACGTCGATCCCGCCGTCGTGGCCCGGATCGTCGGTGCCAACGCTGGTTGAGGTGCCGCCCCGCTGGTTGAGTCGCCGCCCCGCTGGTTGAGTCGCCTCCCCGCTGGTTGAGTCGCCTCCCCGCTGGTTGAGCTTGTCGAAGCCACTGGTCGGGTTTGCGAGGTCGGTTGCCGAGGTGGCCTCGACGGACGCGGCGTCCTCGCTACGCTCGGTCGACGCTGCTCGACCAGCGGGGGGTGGCGTCCTTACCACGCTCGGTCGACGCTGCTCGACCGGCAGATCTCAGGGCGTGAGCTGAAACCACCCCGACAACGACACGCTGTCGGTCGAGTTGCCCTCGGACTCCGGCTGTTTCGTGGCCGACGACTCGTCGAGGTCGTAGCGGACGTCGTCGTCGGGTGCGAGCGGGTTGGCCTCGACCCGTGTCGCCGTCGGGCAGGTGAACGAGCCGGCCGCGAGTGAGCCCGACATGCCGCTCACGCTGAGCTGGCACGCGGACGAGTGGTGGTAGTCGCCGTTGATCGAGACCCCGATCTGGGCGTTGATCGGTCGTGTCAACGGCCCGACGGTCGGACGCGTCGCGCCCACCGGTGGCAACAGGCCGCCGGTCAGTTCGCTGATCAGGAACTCGATCTGCGCGCCGCCGGTGCCGGCGTCCTTGAACACGAAGAGCAGCGAGTCCGGCGGCACGTCGGGCCGCGCCGGGCCCCACCGGTCGAACTCATAGCAGTTGGGCTCGTCGGCGGGGGTGGCGCCCACCGCGGGTCCGCGTCGGGAGTCCGCCGGCGTGTCCGCGACCGCGATTCTGATGTTGCCGTGACGGAACTCGAAGTTCTGGCCACTGCGGTCGACGTTGCCCTGCGGTGGTTTCTCGGTGCAGAGCGTCGAGTCGACCGGGCGTGCGGTCGGCACCGGCGTCGAGGTGGTGGGCGTGGACTGGTGCGGGGCGTCGGAGCCACAGGCGGTGACGAGCGACGCCACCGCCGCGCACATCAGCACGGCGGCGCGCACCGGCCGGCGCCGTGTGCTCGTCGACCGGTCAGTCCGCTGCCGCGACAAGGGGTTCGAGAGTGAGGTCGGGGTGTTCCTTCTCGATGTACTGCAGGCGCCACTTGTCGCTGAAGAGCGCGAGAACGGCGCCGTCGGTGCGGGTGAAGACCTCGACGCCGCGTTGCCGATTCAGTTCGGGCGCGCTGTCGGCATCCGTGCGACGGGCGAGGGTGTAACCGAGCGGCTCGATGATGGTGTCGACGTTGTACTCGGCCTTCATCCGCGCGGTCACGACCTCGAACTGCATCGGTCCGACGGCGGCGAGCACCGGCGACGCATCACCGCGGGTGTCGTTGCGCAGGACCTGGACCACGCCTTCGCTCTCGAGCTGGTCCATGCCCTTGCGGAACTGCTTGTACTTGTCTGCGGTGGTGGCACGCAGGGTCGAGAAGTGTTCGGGCGCAAAGGACGGGATCGGCGGGAACTGCACCTTGGGGCCGTCGTAGAGAGTGTCGCCGGGAGCGAGCGCGGTCGCGTTCACCAGCCCGACCACGTCACCGGGGTAGGCGGTGTCGACCGTCGAGCGGTCGCGGCCGAAGACGGCCTGGGCATACTTGGTGGCGAACGGCTTTCCGGTCTGCGCATGGGTCACGACCATGCCGCGTTCGAACTCGCCGGACACGATACGCATGTACGCCAGGCGATCCCGGTGGCTGGAGTCCATCCCGGCCTGCACCTTGAAGACCACCGCGCTGAACGGGTCGGTCACCGGCCGTGGATTGCCCTCGACGTCGGCCCGCGGCCCGGGCGGGGGAGCGAGCTCCACGAGGACCTCGAGGAGTTGCCGCACACCGAAGTTCAGCATCGCGGACGCGAAGATCATCGGCGAGGTCTGCCCGGCGAGGAACAATTCCTGATCGTGGTCCTGGCCCATCTCGGTGAGCAGTTCGCTCTCCTCGAGTGCCGAGGTCCACTCGTCGCCCTCGCGAGCCAGCGCGTCGTCGGCGGACATGATCTCCTCGGGCGCGATCTTCGCGCCGCCCGCGGTACGGGTGAAGTGCACGTACTCGCCGGTGCGCCGGTCGAGGAGACCACGGAAGTCGCCGGCGATGCCGACCGGGAAGAACAGCGGGGTCGGGGTGAGGCCGATGCGCTCGGTGATCTCGTCGATCAGTTCGAGGGGGCTCTGACCCGGCCGGTCCCACTTGTTGATCACCGTGATGACCGGGATGCCCCGGTGGCGGCACACCTGAAAGAGTTTGAGGGTCTGCGGCTCGAGTCCCTTGGCGGCGTCGATGAGCATCACCGCGGCGTCGACCGCGGTCAGCACGCGGTAGGTGTCCTCGGAGAAGTCGGCGTGACCCGGGGTGTCGACGAGGTTGATGACGCTCGGGATCTCGGGGTCGGCCTGGGCTGCGGCCGAGTAGTTGAACTGCAGCGCCGTCGAACTGACGGAGATGCCGCGCGCCTTCTCCATCTCCATCCAGTCGGAGACGGTCGACTTACGTCCGGCCTTGCCGTGGACGGCGCCGGCCTCGCTGATCATCCGCGCGTGCAGCGCCAACGCCTCGGTCATCGTCGACTTGCCGGCATCGGGGTGGGAGATGATGGCGAAGGTACGACGACGCGTCACTTCGCGACTGATCACCTCGGAACTCACGAGGTTCCAGGCTACCGGGCGTGCAGGGGGCGGCCAAACTCGCTCGCGGCGGAGTGCCGGGGCAGGTTGTGCCGGTATGCGGCACCTTGTGCCCCCGCCCAAAAACTGGGAACCCGTCACCGTTGCTGTGCGTCTGATGGTCGTGCAGCTTCCACCGGGCCTTCGGCGCCGCGTTCTCGCCCGTGACGGGGTACTGACCATGGCGGATGCGCTCGAATTCGGCCTCACGCGGTCCGCGGTCCGGCGTCGAGTCGATTGCGGAGACTGGATGCCGCACACGCGCGGGGTGTATTTGCTCGCCGATCATCCGACGACGCCGGCCACCCGTGCGCGACTGGCAGTCGCGAGCGTGGGCCGCGGTGCGGCGCTGTCCGGATCGGGAGCGGCGTGGTGGCACGGGCTCCTCGACGAGCCGCCGAAGAAGTTCACGGTCACCGCACCGCGATCGCGGCATGGCTCTCCGGTCGAGGGCGTTCGGGTCCGGCGCCGCTGCCTCGCGGACGCGGAGGTGGTGACCCGCAAGGACTTGCTCGTGACAGCCTTGCCGCTGTCCGTGCTGGAAGCCGCACTCGAGCGCGACAGTGGAGTCCTCGACAACGCGCTGCTCGTTCGCAAGGTCTCGCTGCGCCAGCTGCGCGTCGCCGCTGATCGTCGACGTGGCAAGGAGGATGGACCCGCGATCGCGGCCCTCGTCGACGGCGTCGAATCCGGCGCGCGCTCGGTGGCGGAGCGGCTGGCTGTCGACGTGTTGAGCGCCGGAGGTGTGAGCGGTTGGTCGTGCGGTCACCCGGCCGGCGGGTACTTCATCGACCTCGCGTTCCCGGATCGGCTGTTGGCGGTGGAGATCGACGGGATGGCGTTCCACCGCGACGCGGAGACGTTCCAGCGAGACCGCCGACGCCGAAACGACCTCATCGCTTTGGGTTGGACCGTCCTCAACTTCACGTGGAGTGATCTGCGGGAGCGGCCCGACGACGTCGTGGCGCGTGTCCGCCAGGCGCTCGGCTTGCAGCACGACCGGCCGGCATGACAAATCCGGGGGCATCATGAGCCGCTGAGCGGATCAGATTGCCCCCGGACTCGATACGGCGCCCTACTCGAACGGAACCGGCGGCATGGTGACGACCTGCGCGGCGTAGGAGAGTCCGGCGCCGAAGCCGAGGAGTAGTGCGGTCTGGCCAGGCTGTGCCTTGCCGGTGGACAGCAGGTCTTCCATGGCGAGCGGGATCGAGGCGGCGCTGGTGTTGCCGGTGTACTCGATGTCCTTGGCGACGACCGCGTCGTCGCGGAGTTTGAGGTTTTTGGCGAGGAGTTCGTTGATACGGGCGTTCGCCTGGTGCGGCACGAAGACGTCGAGGTCCTCGGAACCGAGCTTCGCGGCCTCGAGGGCGCGGTGGGCGACCTTGCCCATCTCGAAGGCGGCCCAGCGGAACACCGCGGTGCCCTCCATGCGCAGGTAGGGGCGCTGGGTGCGGTCGCTGTCGAGGAAGGTGACCCAGTCGAAGTCCTGGCGGATCGCGTTGAACTGGGAGCCGTCCGAGCCCCAGATCACCGGGCCGAGCTGTTGCTGTTCGGTGGGTCCGACGACGACCGCGCCGGCCCCGTCGCCGAAGATGAAACAGTTGGTGCGGTCGGTCATGTCCATGGTCACCGAGAGTTGCTCGGCGCCGATGACCAGCACGTGGGTGGCGCTGCCGCCGCGGATCATGTCGGACGCGAGTGCCATGCCGTAGCCGAAGCCGGCGCAGCCGACGGTGACGTCGAAGGCGGGCACGCCGTTGCAGCCGAGTTCGGTCGCGACCTTGGTGGCGCCGGCCGGGGTCAGCAGCAGGTGGGTGTTGGTGGCGAGGATGACGGCGTCGATGTCCGAGCCCTGGAGCAGCGCATTGGCGATCGCCTTGCGGCCGGCGTTGACCGACATCTCCATGACGCTCTCGTCGCGACGCGCGAACCGGCGCGTCTTGATTCCCGTACGGGTGTAGATCCACTCGTCGGAGGAGTCGATGTGCTGGCAGATCTCCTCGTTGGTGACGACGCGTTCGGGGCGGTACGCGCCGATGCCGAGCATGCCGATGTTGTTGATGCCAGTGGTGTCTGCGATGACCGCCATGGTGAACCCTTCCCAAAACGTGCCCGGCGAATATGTGACCCGACATACGACGGTACTCACACCGCCTCTTACTGGGAAGTAGCGGGACCCCGCCCGCAATCGTTACGGAGTCGCGAAACGCGGACCGAAGTCGTCCTCGATGAGGGGAATGCTGGTCCGCAGGTCGGTCGACCACCGCCGGGGCGTCGGAAAGCGGCCCGCGGTCACGACGATCAGCACACGATGACGTGCGCGCAGCGCCGAACGCACGAGTCAGTACACCATTCGACGACATCGAGAAGGGGAGTCCGCATGATCCACGCACGCGGGTTGGTCCAGGTGTTCAGCACCGGGAAGGGAAAGAAGAAGCGCGAGGTGAGGGCCGTCGACGGCGTCGACCTCGACATCGCCGAGGGGGAGGTGGTCGGGTTCCTCGGGCCCAACGGCGCGGGCAAGACCACCACGCTGCGCATGCTGACGACCCTCCTGCGGCCGACGGCGGGAACCGCGACCGTCAACGGTTACGACGTCGTGGCCGACCCGGTCTCGGTCCGCCGCAGCATCGGTTACGTCTCGCAGGCCGGCGGCACCTTCAGCCAGGCGCAGGCGGGCGACGAGATCGTCGATCACGGCATGCTCTACGGGCTGTCCCGGGCCGAGGCGACCCGCCGCGGCCACGCCCTGTTCTCCCAGCTCCAACTCGACGGCCTGTGGGAACGCCAGCCCAAGAACATGTCCGGCGGGCAGAAACGCCGACTCGACATCGTGATGGGATTGGTCCACGAACCGTCCCTGGTCTTTCTCGACGAGCCGACCACCGGCCTCGACCCGCAGGCGAGGGCCAATCTCTGGGACCACATCCGGCGGTTGCGCACCGAACGCGGCGCGACGGTCTTCTTGACGACGCACTACCTCGACGAGGCCGACGAACTGTCCGATCGGATCATCATCATCGACAACGGCCGGATCGTCGCCGCGGACACCGCCGACAACCTCAAGGCGCAGGTGTCCGGCGACCTGGTGGCACTCGAGGTCGCCGACTCCGCGGCCGTGTCCACCGCCGCGGAGAAACTGGCCTCGGTCACCGGTGGCCGCGCGGACGGCCGGATCGAGATCGACGGCCGGCACGTCCGGAGCCGGGTGCCGCGGGCGGGCCGGGCCGTCCCCGGACTGCTGCGTGACCTCGACGCCGCGGGCATCACCCTCGACTCCATCGAGGTCATCCGCCCGACCCTCGACGACGTCTTCCTCACCCTCACCGGTCGGTCGCTGCGTGACGCCGAGACCGAGCGGGGCAACGAGATCCATTCGGAAACAACCGATTCGACGAACGCCGACGCCCAGTCGGCCGAACTCAACCAGCAGGGAGCCAGCCGATGACCACGTTCCTCCGCGAGAGCACCATCGTGTTCCGTCGACAGATCCGCATGAACCTGCGCAACCCGGCCTGGGTCCTCATCGGGGTGATGCAACCGGTCCTCTACCTCGTCCTCTTCGGGCCGCTGCTGAAGCCGCTCGTCGCGCAGTTCCCGGGCGGCGCCGACAATCCGTACACGTTCCTGGTCCCCGGTCTGCTCGTGCAGCTCGGTCTGTTCGGCGCGTTGTTCGCCGGATTCAGCCTGATCGGGGAATGGCGCGAGGGTGTGATCGAGGCCGAACGGGTGACCCCGGCCAGCCGCACCGCCCTGCTCACCGGTCGACTCATGCGCGACATGCTGCAACTTCTCGTGCAGGCGCTGATCCTGGTGGTGCTGGGCTATCTGATGGGCATGCGGGGTTCGGTGATCGGCGTGATCCTCGGCATCATCATCACGATGCTGATCGGTGGCGCGTGCGCCGCGGCGTCGAACGCCCTGGCGCTGACCACGAAGAGTGAAGATGTGATGGCGCCGCTCATCAACATGGTCATGATGCCGGTCCTGTTGCTGTCGGGCATCCTGCTCCCGATGACCCTCGGGCCGTCGTGGCTTCAGAGCCTCAGCGACTTCATGCCGTTCCGGTGGATCGTCGACGCGGTGCGCGACACCTTCTCCGGCGACCTCGCCAGTGCTCAGGTCCTCTGGGGCGTCCTCGCGTCGCTCATCCTGGCCGGACTCGGAACCCTGTGGGGCACTTCGGTGTTCCGCAAGGAGAATGCCTGAGGCGCGAGCCCGCCCCCTGCTCCCTGAGGAGCGAGCTTGCGAGCGTCACGAAGGGTCCTGGTGAGATTCGTCGCCAAGCCCTTCGTGGCTCGTCGCTAACGCTCCTCGCACCTCAGGGAGCAATGGCTATGTCGTTCCTTCGGATTAAGGGGGCGGGGGTCAGTCGAAACTGGTGATCGCCGGGGCCGGGGGAAGGCTGACGACCGCGCCCGCGTAGCTCAGGCCGGCGCCGAAGCCGAGGAGCAGCGCGGTCTGTCCGCCCCTCGCCTTGCCGGTGGCGAGCATCTCCTCCATGGCGAGCGGGATGGAGGCCGCCGAGGTGTTCCCGGTGTTCTCGATGTCGTTCGCCATCGGCAGGTCGTCGGGGAAGCCGAGGTTCTTCTTCATCAGGTCGTTGATGCGGGCGTTGGCCTGGTGGGGCACGAAGACCTCGATGTCCTCCACGCCGACGCCCGAGGTCTCCAGCACGGTGGCGAGGGCCCGGGGCAGGGTGACGGCCGCCCAGCGAAACACCTTGGGTCCCGCCATCGTCACCACCATGCGACCGACCGGGTCGGTCTCGGGGTCTTTGTCCTGGTAGGCCTGTGCGCGGTCCATGTATTCGGGGATGTCCCAGTTCTGCCCGATCGCCTCGGCGTTCTCGCCGTCGCTGCCCCAGACGGTCGGGGAGATGCCGTTCTCCTCGCTCGGACCGACGACGACCGCACCGGCGCCGTCGCCGAAGATGAATGCGGTGTTGCGGTCGGTGGGGTCCATGACCACCGACATGGTCTCGACACCGACGAGCAGGACATACTCAGCGCTGCCGGCACGGACGGTGTCGGCAGCGACCCCGAGGCCGTAGCCGAAGCCGCCGCACCCGGCGGCGACGTCGTAGGCGGGGATGCCGTTGAGCCCGATGTCGGAGGCGACGATCGGGCCACCGTGCGGGATCTTGGTCTTCCAACTGTTGGTGGCGAGGATCAGCGCACCGATCTTCTCCTTCGCCACCCCGGAGTTCGCGATGGCCCGCTCGGCGGCCGCGGCGGCCATCGAACGCGCCGACTCGTCGCCGCTGATCCATCGGCGGTTGCGGATACCGCTCCGCTCGAAGATCCACTCGTCGGACGAATCGAGGACCTGGCAGACCTCGTCGTTGCTGACCAGGCGTCGCGGACGGTAGGCGCCGATGCCGAGCATCGAGACGTTCTGGTGTCCGGTCTTCACCGAGAGGTTGACCACTGTTGCCGATCCCTTCATTGCCCGCCGCAGCGATTCTACGGCCGCGCGGCCGCCGAATTCGGTGTCCTCACCAGGCGTGCACGGTGTTCTGCGCGGACTCCAGATCCTGTCCGAGCAATAGTTCGACGGCGTCGCAACCGTTGGCGATGAGGAGTTCGACCTCGCTGCGAGCCGAGGACGGAAACGGTTTCAACACGAAATCGGCGGGATCCTGCCGGCCGGGTGGCCGGCCGATGCCGATGCGCACGCGCAAATAGTCGCGCGTACCGAGTACCTGACTGAGCGACCGCAGCCCGTTGTGGCCGCCCTCGCCGCCGCCCCGTTTGAGACGGACGGCGCCGAAGTCGATGTCGAGTTCGTCGTGGACGACGATCAGGTCGTCAGTCGTGACCGAGTAGAACTTGGCGAGCGGGCCGATCTGACGGCCGGACTCGTTCATGTAGGTGCGGGGTTTGGCCACGAGTACCGACTGGCCGCCGAGGCGTACCTCGGCGACCTCGGCACCGGACTTCTTGTGCACCTTCCAGCGCTCGCCGGCCGAGGCGACGAGGCCGTCGGCGACCATCGCGCCGACGTTGTGCCTCGTCTTCTCGTACTTGGACCCTGGGTTGCCGAGTCCGACAATGAGTTTCACCACTTACGCAGTTTCACCACCCGAACCGGGCAGTCGGTGGTCGGATTACTCCGACTCCGCAGCGGCTTCCTCGGTCGCCTCGCCCTCGGCGTCGCCCTCGGCTGCGGCGTCTGCCGAGCCGTCGGCGTCGGACTCGGTGGCGGCGAGCTGCGCCTCGGTGACCGACACGATGAGGGTCTCGGGATCGGCGGTGAGGGTCACACCCTCGGGCAGGTCCAGATCAGAGGCGTGCACGGACAGGCCGATCTCGGCGCCCTCCACGCTGACGACGATCTGCTCGGGGATCGACAGGGCGTCGGCCTCGACCTCGACGACGCTGGCGTCCTGGACGACGAGGGTGCCCGGGGCGGCGTCGCCCTCGACGATGATCGCGATCTCGACGGTGACCTTCTCGCCACGACGGACGATCAGCAGATCGGCGTGCTCGATGTAGTTGCGGATCGGGTGGACGTCGACCTGCTTGGTGAGCGCGAGCTGGCTGGAGCCCTCGATGTCGAGGTCGATGACGGCGTTGAGGCCGCTGTTACGCAGGATGGCGGCGAACTCACGGGCCGGGAGGTGCAGGTGCTGGGGGTCGGTGCCGTGGCCGTACAGCACGGCGGGGACCTTGCCCTCGCGACGCGCGCGGCGGGCTGCGCCCTTGCCCTTCTCGGTACGGGTGCTGACGGACAGCTTGCTGGTCTGGGTGGCCATGACGGTCTCCTCGCGATCGGTGGGTACGTTCTGTCGGCGTCGCGACGAGCAACACCGGGCACGAGTTCCGACCGCGGGCGTTCCATTCGCCCGGAGGGCGTGAGGAAGACCTGCGATGGCCGCGCCGATCACGGTGACTGGGTCACCCTCGCCGAGACAACGGCGATCAGAGTAGTCGATGACCTGCCGGGATGTCACATCGCCCGCTCGGTTCGCCGCGCTGGGGGATACTGGTCTGCCATGACCTCACAGACGCCGATCGAGATCGTGACGACCCTGCTGGACGAGTTCGCGCGGGGCGACGTGCCCGCCGCGCTGGAGACCATCGACGACGACATCGCCTACACGAACGTCTCGCTGCCGACGATCCGCGGGAAGCGGAAGGTGGCCGGTGTCCTGGGCGGGGTGGCGCGCAAGGAGTCGGTGGGCTTCAACTACCGGATGATCAACGTGTCCGCCGACGACACCGGCGTGGTGCTGACCGAGCGCGTCGACGAACTCCGGTTCGGGCGGCTGCATCTCCAGTTCTGGGTCTGCGGCCGGTTCGAGGTACGGGAGGGCCGGATCACGGTGTGGCGCGACTACTTCGACTACTTCGACATGACCAAGGCGCTCGCGCGGGGCGTCGCGGCACTGGCCGTGCCGTCGGTGCAGCGGCCGCTGCCCGCGCCGGCCGTGTCGGCCTGACCTGGGCGCTGCCGCGCCCCGGAGTCAGAGGATCTCGTCGAGCTTCTCGATGGGCCGGGGGATGCGAGTGCCCTTGTCGGTCACCACGATCGGACGTTCGACGAGGATCGGGTGCTCGACCATGGCGTCGAGGATCTGCTCGTCGGTGGCCGATGCGAGATCGAGCTCCTTGTAGAGGGCCTCGCGTTTGCGGACGGCCTGCGCAGGTGTGATCCCGGCGTCGGCGAACAGTTCGACGAGTTGTTCGCGGCTGTACGGCTCGTCGAGATACTTCACGACTGTCGGCTCGATCCCGGCGTCGCGCAGGGCCTGCAACGCCTTCCGCGAGGTCGAGCACTTCGGGTTGTGATAGATCGTCGCGTCCACGGGTGACACGGTACTCGGTGGGGCGCCGCTTGTTGGCTGAGGTGCGGGGAGCCGCAGCTTGCTCCCTGAGGAGCGCTAATCCCTCTGCTCCCTAATCCGAAAGAAGCGACCCCCATTGCTCCCTGAGGAGCGCCAATTCCTCTGCTCCCTGAGGTGCGAGGAGCGCAAGCGACGAGCCTCGAAGGGCTGGCGACGTCATCTCGCCAGGACCCTTCGTGACGGCCTCCGCAAGCTCCGGCCTCCTCAGGGAGCGGGGGAGGCTCGCTTCGCTCGCACCTCAGCCTGAATCTTTCACGGGTGGGTAGGGTTTCGCCGATCGGTTGTCGGTGTCGCCTTTTGATGGTTGGTGCTGGTGTGTGGGCAGGGTGGATCGCCAGCGTTGGGTTCGCTGGTTGTTCGGGTTCTGAGGTGGGGTGGGCGGCGGTGACGGGGCGCGGTGACCGAGGGGCTGGTTAGGCGGTGAGGCGTTGCCAGCCGTGGCGTATGTGGTGGTTGTAGGGCCAGTCGGTGGGTAGTCGCAGGGTGGTGGTGCGGGCGTGGGTGATGATCTTGCCGCCGACGGTGAACAGGCGGTGGCGCAAGCGTTTGGGTTCCCAGCGGCGGATGGGGTCGTGGCGGTGGTAGCCGAGGGTTTGAGTCCAGGCAATGAGGTCGGAGGCCAGGGCGACGATATCGAGCCACAGTTGGTTTTTGGCGAATGAGTCGAACGGTAGGTTGGCCATGCCGGTGTCTTTGAGGCAGCGGATACGGTCTTCGGCGCGGGCACGTTGACGGTGACGCAGTTCCAGGATCGGCAGTGTCCAGCCGCGGCCGCGGGTGTTGGTGGCGAACACGGTGTAGCGGCGGCCCTCGATGTCGGTGATGAGGTGTTGGGCTCCGTTGTGGGGATATTCGCGGCGCGCGATCAGCCGCATCCCGGGTGGCCAGGGCTCGTAGGCGGTTTCGGTGTCACGGACCGAGCGCGGCATGTGGTCGGTGATCTCGGCGACCTGGGCATCAGCTCGTGGATCGGCGTCGTCGGTGTTGATCGCGGTCACCCAGGCGGCCTCAGGCAGCACGTCCAATGCGTCTTTGACCAGTTCGGAGATGGTGAACCCGACCGAGTACTGCAGGCGTTGCTCGGCCAGGTGGGCCAGGAACTTTTTGGCACACCCGGCCGAATCGGTACGTATGAGCACCTGGGCGCGTTCAGCGGCGGGCAGCTGGGCCAACGCCGCCTCGAGGGCCGCGATGTGCATGTCCGCACCTTTGGGTGAGGCACCTCCACGCCGCAGGTCCAGGTTCAGTGTTTCCCCGGTGCCGAAGGCGCCGTGGTCGACGAACGAACACATCGGGGAATGCCCGAACACCCGCTTATACGTTTTCTGGGCCTGTTCTTTGGCCGAGCCGGCGGTCACGGTCGTGGCATCGAGATCAACGATCACCAGCCCGCCATCGATGCTGCCCGCAGTGCCCTCCAACGGGCGGGCAATGCCCCACACCCGCTCCCGCGCCGCGGCGCGAGCCGCGCTGATCGCGGTACTGACCGCCTCGACATCGGTAGCCAGCCTGCTGATCACCCGCGAAATCGTCGGATCAGAGGCCACCTGCCCGTACAACTGTGGCTGAGCCCGGACTGTGGCCACATCGGCCACACAGTCACCACCGGTCGCCAAGGTGAGCGCCAGATCCAGCACGATCTTGGCCGGATCATGGACCGTCGCCGCGGTCCGCCACGGCGCCATCGCCGCGGTCAGCTCGGCTCCCAGGCCCGAGACCTGCACGGTTTTCGTCAGCAACACCCCGCCCGAGGTCGTCAGCACCGACTCAGTGCGCGTAGGGTCCACCATCAACTCGGGATACACGTTATTCTTCACCTGCGAGGTGCCTTTCTTCTTGTGACTATTTGTTTGTGGTGAATCAATAATCACAAGGCAGACAGGCACTTTCGCGTATCACACGCCGAACACCAGCAACATCAGTGAAATATCCAGGCTCAGGGAGCGGGGGGTCAGGCGATGCCGTCGAAAAGACTTGTGACGGAACCGTTCTCGAAGACCTCGCGGATCGTCTGGGCGAGCAGCGGTGCGATCGAGAGGACGGTGAGGTTCTCGAAGCGCTTCTCGGCCGGGATCGGCAGGGTGTCGGTGGCGATGACCTCCTTGGCGCCGCAGGACGCGAGACGCTCGGCCGCGGGGTCGGAGAACACGCCGTGGGTGGTGGCGATGATGACGTCGCCCGCGCCGGCGTCCTTGAGGACCCGCACGGCGCCGGCGATGGTGCCGCCGGTGTCGATCATGTCGTCGATGAGGATGCAGGTGCGTCCCTCGACCTCGCCCACCACGCGATTGGACTTGACCTGGTTGGGCACGAGCGGGTCACGCGTCTTGTGGATGAACGCCAGCGGCGCGCCACCGAGGGTGTCGGCCCACTTCTCGGCGACGCGCACGCGACCGGAGTCGGGGGAGACGACGGCGATGTTGTCGGTGCCGTACTTGCCCCGGATGTACTCGGCGAGCTGTCCCTGAGCGTGCATGTGGTCGACCGGGCCGTCGAAGAAGCCCTGGATCTGGTCGGTGTGCAGGTCGACGGTGATGATCCGGTCGGCGCCCGCGGTCTTGAGCAGATCGGCGATGAGGCGGGCGGAGATCGGCTCACGCCCACGGTGCTTCTTGTCCTGGCGGGCGTAGGGGTAGAACGGCAGGATCACGCTGATGCGCTTCGCCGAGCCGCGCTTGAGGGCGTCGATCATGATGAGCGCCTCCATGACCCACTGGTTCAGCGGGTACGGGCAGCTCTGCAGGACGAAGGCGTCCGAACCGCGGACCGAGTCCTCGAAACGAACGAACAGTTCGCCGTTGGCGAAGTCGCGGGCGGTCTGCGGGGTGACCTTGATGCCCAGTTCATCGGCGACTGCTTCGGCGAGTTCGGGATGGGCACGACCAGAGAACAGCATCAGGTTCTTCTGGTTGTCAGTGGTCCAGGTCATGAAAACTCTTCTGTTCGTGTCGTTTCGGATCTGCAGGGTCGAGCGCGGGCGGGGTGTCAGGCCGTCCCAGGGTTCTTGTCGCGTGCCTCGAGGGCCGCGCGCGCCGCCGCGGTGTCGGGCCGCTTGCGCACGACCCAGTCCTCGATGACGCGTTGTTCGCCTGCCGAGACCGCGAGGGCTCCCGGCGGTACATCTTGCCGCACCACGGTTCCGGCGCCGGTGTATGCCCCGTCGCCGACGCTGACCGGCGCGACGAACATGTTGTCCGAGCCGGTGCGGCAGTGGTCGCCGATCACGGTGCGGTGCTTGGCAACCCCGTCGTAGTTGACGAAGACGCTCGACGCGCCGATGTTGGAGTGCTCGCCGATGGTGGCGTCGCCGACGTAGGTGAGGTGCGGGATCTTGGACCCGGCACCGATGGTCGCGTTCTTGGTCTCGACGAAGGTGCCGATCTTGCCCGCGTCCCCGAGGGCCGTGCCCGGTCGCAGGTAGGCGAAGGGCCCGACGGTGGCCTCGGCGCCGATGACCGCGTCACTGCCGTGCGTGCGGATCACCTGCGCGCCGGGTCCGACGGTGACGTCGGTCAGAGTGGTGTCAGGTCCGATCACGGCGTCGGCGGCGATGTGCGTGCGCCCGTGCAGCTGTGTGCCGGGCGCGATGTGCGCGTCGGGCTCGATGGTGACGTCGGTGTCGATCCAGGTGGTGGCGGGGTCGACGACGGTCACCCCGTCGAGCTGATGACGACGGATGATGCGGCGGTTCAGTTCGGCGCCCAGGGCGGCGAGCTGGGCACGGTCGTTGCAGCCGGCCACGAGCACCGGATCGGCGACGGTGTGTCCGCGGACGGCCCGTCCCTCGCCGCGGGCGATCTCGACGATGTCGGTGAGGTAGTACTCGCCCTGCACGTTGTCCGTCGACAGCTTCGACAACCCGTCGCGCAGCGCAGCGGCGTCGAAGGCGTACACGCCCGCGTTGACCTCGGTGATCGCGCGCTGCTCCGGGGACGCGTCCTTGTGTTCGACGATCGCGGTGACGGCGTCCCCGTCGCGGATGATGCGTCCGTATCCGGTCGGGTCGTCGGCGACGAAGCTCGTCAGCGTGACCGCGGCCCCGCCGTCGGCGAGATGGGTGTCGATGAGCGCGCGGAGGGTGTCGGCGTCGAGGAGGGGGACGTCGGCAGCGGTGACGACGACGGTGCCGTCGAACTCGTCGGGGAGTCCGCCGAGTCCCACCCGAGCGGCGTCACCGGTCCCGCGGGGCGCGTCCTGTTCGGCGATCCCGATCTCGACGCCGAGGCCTGCCCCGATCTCGCCGATGGCAGCCGAGACCCGTTCGCGTTCGTGGCTGACGACGGCGATGAGATGCTCGGGGTCGATGCCCGCGGTCCCGTGGAGCGCGTGGCCGACGAGCGAGCGGCCGCCGATGGTGTGCAGGATCTTCGGGGTCTTGGACTTCATGCGGGTACCGGCACCCGCGGCCAGGACGATCACGGCCACGGACGGCGACGTTCCCGTCATCGAATGCCCACCCTCTTCCTGATCGGTGACTGCCACGATCATGTCTGTCCGACGGCGCCGGCGGGGGTCGCTGACCGGGTTCGCGGTCGCACGTCGGGTGCGATCCTACGCATCGGTACCCGATGGCAGAAATGCAGCGCGCTGTTTGTGGCGAAACCTCGCGACCGGGCCTGATAGAACACATAGGGACCGCAACGCCGAGGGATCAATCGGTAGATCATTGCCGTTGTCGCTGACGGAACAGGGTGGGTGCGGGGGAACCAACCATGTGCGCCGGAGTTGTCCGGCTCGCGAAACGACCACACGGAGGTAGTGAATGAGCACGCAGAAGACGGCGATCGTCACCGGGGCCGCACGGGGGATCGGTGCGGCGGTGGCCAAGCGCCTGGCCGACGACGGGCTCGCGGTGGCCGTCCTGGACCTCGACGCCGACGCCTGCGCCGACACCGTCAAGGCCATCACCGACGCCGGTGGCAAGGCCGTCGCGGTGGGTGCCGACGTCGCCGACGAGGCGTCGGTGAACGCGGCCGTGGACAAGGTCGTCGCCGAACTCGGAAAGCCGACTGTCGTCGTGAACAACGCCGGCATCACCCGCGACAACCTGCTGTTCAAGATGACCGTCGATGACTGGGACGCCGTCATGGCCGTGCACCTGCGGGGCGCGTTCAACGTCACCAAGGCCGTACAGAAGTACATGGTCGAGGCGGAGTGGGGACGCATCGTCAACCTGTCGAGCACCTCGGCACTCGGCAACCGGGGACAGGTCAACTACTCGGCGGCCAAGGCCGGCATGCAGGGCTTCACCAAGACCCTCGCCATCGAACTGGGCCGGTTCGGCGTGACCGCGAACGCCATCGCGCCCGGGTTCATCGAGACCGAGATGACCGCCGCCACCGCCGAGCGCGTCGGCGTGCCCTTCGAGGACTTCAAGCGCGCCGCCGCCGGCCAGATCCCGGTCAACCGCGTCGGCGTGCCCGAGGACATCGCCCACACCGCGTCGTTCTTCATCAGCGAAGGTGCCGGCTTCGTGTCGGGGCAGGTCGTCTACGTGGCCGGCGGCCCCAAGGACTGATCACTCCCAGACGTCGACTCGACTCCCAGACCTCGATCGAAGTCTGTGAGTCGAGTTGACGTCGAGTGGTCACCTGGCGTGAGTGCCCGCGGGCTGTGGCACAATCGTCAGCGCAGTGATCCGCCATGGTGTAATCGGCAACACTCCTGATTTTGGTTCAGGCATTCTAGGTTCGAGTCCTGGTGGCGGAGCTCATGAGTCGCGGCGCAGCCGCGGCCTCCGGAGAGTCTCACGACGAGCAGCCCGGTCCCAGGCGAGGCTCAACCCCCCGGGCGCGCCAGTCCCAGATTGTTCCGCAGCGTCGATCCCTCGTAGTCGGTGCGATACACGCCCAGCTCCTGCAGCACCGGCACCACCTCGTCGACGAACCGGTCGAGCCCGCCGGGCACGATGTGGGGCACCAGGATGAAACCGTCGGCGACGTCGGCCTGCACGAAATCGTTGATCGTGTGCGCGATCGTCTGCGGCGAGCCGACGAACGACTGGCGGCCGGTGACCTCGATGATGAGTTCACGCGTCGTCAGGTTCTTCGCCTCGGCCAGGTCGCGCCATTCGCGCGCCACGGCGACCGGGTCACGGTGCATGCGCACGCTCGCGCGTCCCTTCGCGACCGTGTTCTCGCCCGGGATCGGATCCACCTGCGGCAGCGGACCGTCGGGGTCGTGGTCGGACAGATCCCGATTCCACAGCTGTTCCAGGAACTTGATCGCCGTCTGCCCGCTGACCTGTTGCAGGCGCACCTCGTGGGCGAGTTCGGCTGCCTGCGCGTCGGTGTCGCCGACGACGAAGGTGGCGGCGGGCAGCACGAGGAGTTGGTCGGGGCGTCGGCCGTACGTGGCGAGTCGTCGTTTGACGTCGGTGTAGAACGCCCGGCCGGCGTCGTAGGTGGCGTGCCGGGAGAAGATGGCGTCGGCGGTCGCGGCCGCGAACTCCCGACCCTCGTCGGAGTCCCCGGCCTGGAAGATGACCGGCCGCCCCTGTGGCGGACGAGGGGTCGGGAAGTGCCCGCGGATGTCGAACTGTGAACTGGTGAACTCGAATTCACCCGCCTCGAGGCGGGCCAGGAACCGGCCGCTCTCGGCATCGGCGACGACGTCATCGTCGCGCCATGAGTCCCAGAGAGACGCTGCGGCGGCGAGGAATTCCTTGGCGCGCGCGTACCGCTGGTCCTCGGGCAGATAACCGCCACGACGAAAGTTCTCGCCGGTGAACTCGTCCCACGAGGTCACCACGTTCCAGGCCGCGCGTCCGGCGGACAGATGATCGAGGGTGGCGAATTGCCGTGCGACGTCGACGGGTTCGTTGAAGGTCGAGTTGATGGTGCCGGTAAGGCCGAGGTGGGTGGTGACCGCGGCCAACGCGGACAGCACGGTGAAGGTGTCCGGTCGACCGACCACGTCGAGGTCGTAGATCAGCCCGTTCTGCTCGCGGAGCCGCAGTCCTTCGGCGAGGAAGAAGAAGTCGAACTTCCCGCGCTCGGCGGTCTGCGCGAGGTGGACGAACGAGTCGAACTCGATCTGGCTGCCCGACGCCGGGTCGCTCCACACCGTGGTGTTGTTGACCCCGGGGAAGTGGGCGGCGAGATGGACCTGTTTGGTCATGCGACACCGGCCTTTCCAGTGGTGAAACGATTGGACGGGCGCGCCAGGCCGAGGTGCCCGCGCAGCGTCGAATGGCTGTACTCAGCGCGGAACAGGTTGCGGCGCCGGAGTTCCGGTACGAGCTCTCGGGTGATCGCGCGCAGGTCCTCGGGCAAGGCGGCCGGGTGCAGTCGTATTCCGCTGATCCCTGCCACCGCGGCCCAGCGCTCGATCTCGTCCGCGAGCCCGACCGGGGTGCCGGCGAAGAGCGCACTGTCGGGCGTGAACGGTCCACCGGCCCAGTCGTCGAGCTGCGCCCGACGCTCGTCGGCCTCCGCCTCCGATGCGGCGAGCACGACGAACAGGTCGACGAACAGGAGTGCTGGATCGGTGCTCTCACGACCGGCGTCGGAGTGTGCGCTGCCCACGGCGTCCACCGCGCGCACGGCGTCGTCGACGTCGCGCGGGCTGATGAACCCGAGGTCGGCGCCCCGACCGATCAGCCGCAGATCGGTGGGGTGGGCGCCGGTCGCGGCGATGACCGGCCGGCCCTGCGGCGGGCGCGGCGTGATGGCGGGGCCGCGCACCGAGAAATGATCCCCGGCGAAGTCGATGTAGTGCAGCTTGTCCCGGTCGACGAAGCGACCGGTTGCGACGTCGCGGATCTCGGCGTCGTCCTCCCACGAATCCCAGAGCAGACCGAGCACGGTCGCGAAGTCGAGGGCCTCGGACGCGAGATCGGCGAGCACCGCCGGATCGTCGGGAAATCGTCGTCGGCCGAACAGCGCGGCCTCGTCCGGGTCCGCGGTCGTACGCAGCAGGACCCCGGCGCGACCCTGACTCACATAGTCGAGGGTCGCGATCGCCTTGGAGACGTGGAACGGCTCGGTGTGGGTGGCGGTCGCCGTCGGGATCAGCCCGATCGAACGGGTCGTGGGAGCGAGACGGGAGGCGAGCAGTACCGAGTCGAGTCCTCCCGTCGCCCGGTCGGTGCGGGAGTGCCCGCGATGCAGGGCGAAGGTGTCCGCGAGGGTGACGAAGTCGAGGAGCCCGGCTTCGGCCTCGCCGACCAGTTGCTGCCAGTGCGCCGCTGCCGTGAGCGCGTTTGCCCGGGCCCCGGGCGCACGCCACGCACCCGGATGCGACCCGCAACCGTCCAGCGCCACGGCGACGCGTACGTGTTCGGTCATCGAGTCTCCCCTCGAGTCGTGTCGTCGATGTGTGTCTCCGTCTCGAACAGTGGCGGCATGACACGGGATTCCAGGGCCCGGTCATCGGATCGGCGTGGGCCTAACCCTTCCGATGTCCCGCCGATGCCGCTTCGGTGATCAGGATGAGGTGTGTTCGGCACAGGACTCGAGACGGTCGGGGAGCGGTATGACGGGACATGAACCCATACCGCTGTCGGTGCTCGACCTCGCGCCGGTCACCGAGGGAAGTGACGCGGCGACGGCGGTGCGCCGCAGCGTTGCCTTGGCCCGGCACGCCGAACGTCTGGGATATCACCGCTTCTGGCTCGCCGAGCATCACTTCGTGGCAGTGGCCAGCTCGTCGACGACCACGCTCATCGGACTCATCGCCGGCGCGACCGAGTCCATCCGCGTGGGATCGGCGGCGGTCCAGAGCGGCCTGCACACCCCGGTGTCGATCGTGGAGGCCTTCGGGACCATCGACGCGCTCCACCCTGGCCGACTGGACCTGGGTCTCGGTCGTTCCGCGCAGCGTCGCACCGAGTTGGCGACCGCCGACCGGAAATCCGCACCCCGCGAGCCCGCACCCCGGCAGCCCGACGAGGTCGTCGACGGCCTGCTCATACCGTCGCCGTTCCCCGTCGAGTCGATCCTGAACGCACCGCGGGTCGTCGCCGCGTTCGACGCCTCGCAGTTCGACGGTGCGTCGCCGCCGGACTTCGACGACGCCGTCGGTGATGTCCTGGCGCTCCTGGCGGGCGGGTTCAGTCACCGCGACGTCGAACTGACCGCGGTGCCGGGGCAGGGCGCCGACGTGGCGGTCTGGATCTTCGGGAGCAGCAAGGGGCAGAGTGCCCAGACCGCAGGTGCGCGCGGGTTGCCGTTCGTCGCCAATTATCACGTCAGCCCGAGCACGGTCCTGGAGGCCGTCGAGGCGTACCGAAGTGCGTTCCGGCCGTCGCCGGTCCTGGCCGAGCCGTATGTGGTCGTCTCCGCGGATGTCGTTGTCGCCGCGGATGAATCGACCGCACGGCACCGTGCATCCACCTACGGACACTGGGTGTACGGCATCCGTAGCGGAGCCGGCGCGCAACCGTACCCGGACCCTGACACGTCGCGTCCGCTCGACGATGACGCGCTCCCGCTGGTCGACGATCGCGTGCGCACCCAGTTCGTCGGCGACCCCGACACCGTGGTGGACGGGCTGCGCACCCTCGTGCGGGTGACCGGCGCCGACGAACTGCTCGTCACCAGCGTCACCCACGACTTCGACCACCGGCTGGCGTCGCATGAGTTGCTGGCGGCCGCATGGGGATTGCGAGGGAAGTGAGATGACCGGCTACGCGGCAGAGGGTTTCGGACGACGCGCCGGTGTGCGGTCGTCGTTGAGGGTGTTGTTCACCGGCATCCGGCGTCGCGTCGACGTGGATTTACTCGCCGTGTGTGCGGCGCTGCATCCGGAGGCACCGCCCCTGGGTCTCCCGTTGGAGTCAGCAAGAACGGTCGGCCGCGGAAAGGTCTCATAACCGGGTCCCGGTGGCACCATGAGGTTCTCCGGTGACGACGGTCGTCGCCGACGAGCAGCCAACGAGGACGTCCACCATGTACGAGACCCCGGATGAACTACAAGAACTGCAGACCCTTCTCGACGCGTCTCTGTCCCGATCCACAGATCATCTGCGGTCCATCATCAGCAGCGAGAACACGGTCGACGCACCGCAATTGGTTGACATCCTGACCGGCATGCGTGTTCTCGCGCTCTCGACCGTGACCGCGGCGGGCGAGCCGAGGATCAGCGCCGTCGACGGGCATTTCCTCCACGGGAAGTGGATCTTCGGCACGGCGCGCACAGCTGCGAAGGCTCGGCACCTCGCCGCCCGTCCGGCCGCCAGCGCGGCTCACATCCAGGGCGAGGAACTCGGGGTGTTCACGCACGGGACGGTCGAGATCCTCAACCCGCTCGACGGCGACCGCGCCGATGACTGGCCCGAGTTGGTGGCCCACTTCAAGAAGATCTACGGCGATGATGCGTTCGACTGGGACGTCGAGGTCATCTACTTTCGCCTGCACCCGCATTGGATGACGGTCTACGCACCGAGCCAGTCTCATTGACTGTGAGTCGACGGTCAGTCGACCGGGACGATGAAGCCTTCTTTCACGAGCCAGTCGTAGGCGACGTCGGAGGGGTCGGCACCATCGATGTCGATGAGTCCGTTGAGTTCCTGCATGAGCTCGTCGGTGAGTTTCGCCGACACCGGAGCCATGAGTTCGGCGATCTCCGGGTTCGCGTTGTTGACGCCGGTGCTCACCACGAGGCAGCCGCTGTAGGGCAGGAAGAACTTCTTGTCGTCTTCCAGGACGACGAGGTCGAGGTTCTTGATGCGACCGTCGGTGGAGTAGACCATGCCGAAGTTGCAGGGTTCGCTCCGTGCGGTCGAGGTGTAGACGACGCCGGAGTCCATGGTCGTCACGTTGCTCTTGGGCACGCCGCCGGGGGCGTCGAGCGGGATGTCGTATGCCTCCAGCATGGGGATGAAACCGTCCGCGCGCGAGAGGAACTCGTCGTTGATGCAGAACGTCCGCTCGGATTCGGGCAGCTTCGCGATGTCGGACATCTTGGTGACGTTCAACCGCTCGGCCGTCGGTGCCGAGGCGGCGAAGGCGTAGGTGTTGTTGAACGACGAAGGCGGTAGCCACTCGACACCGTTGGCGCGTTCGGCGTCACGGACGCGCTCGTACAGCTGCTGCGGATCCGCGATGGTCTCCGTCTCACCGAGATAGGTCTGCCAGGCGGTGCCCGTGTACTCCCACACGATGTCGGCGTCACCGTTGAGAACCGCTTGCCGCGAGGACATCGATCCCGGTGCGTTGGTGAGGTCGTCGACGTCGGCCCCGGCCGCTGCCAGATAGGTCGCGGTGATCTTGCCGAGCAGGACCTGTTCGGTGAAGTTCTTCGACGTCACGGCCACCGACGTGCCCTCCAGCGGACGTTCGCCGCCGGGAAGGGAAGCGGGACGGAAGGTTCCGGACGAACTCACCAGACCACACGCCGACAGCGTCATCACGAGGGCCGCCGACGCGGCCAGGATTGCGAGTGCCCGGGAGCGGAGCGAGCGGGCCGAATGTGACCGGCGCCGGGAGCGCAGCGAGCGGGCCGAATGTGACCGGCGCCGGGAGCGCAGCGAGCGGGCCGAATGCGACCGTGTCATCATGCGATCCCCCGTGGTGTCGCGACGAGTTCGACGAGGCGGCCGAGCCAGTCGATCGTCATGGCGAGCAGGGCGACCAGGATCGCGCCCGAGACCAGCAGCTTGGGCAGGAACAGCGTGATGCCGGTGGTGATGAGCGTGCCCAGGCTGTTCGCGCCGATGAACGTGCTGAGGGTGGCGGTGCCGACCAGGATCACCAGTGCGGTCCGCACCCCGTTGAGGATGACGGGTACGGCGAGCGGTAGTTCGACCTGGACGAGGGTGCGGACGGCGGACAGGCCGATGCCCCGGGATGCCTCGACGGTCCGTTGATCGACCTGACGCAATCCGACGATGGTGTTCTGCAGGATCGGGAGCACCGCGTAGACGACCAGGCCGACGACGGCCGTGTTGAAACCGGTCCCGAGCCAGAAGGTGAACAGCACCAGCAGACCGATCGCCGGCGCCGCCTGCCCGATGTTGGCGATGTTCACCGCGATCGGGTTCAGCCACCGGAGCGACGGTCGGGTGAGCGCGATACCCAGTGGGATCGCGATCACGACGACGATGACGGTGGCGACGAGAGTCAGCTGGATGTGATCGAGGATGGTGGCGCGCAGCGCGGCCCACGACATCGACGCGCTCTCGGTGGTGGTGAACGTGGTGTTCGCGTACCAGATGGCGAAACCCACGCCGACGACCACGATCACGAGCGGTTCGAACCACACGTCGATGGGGATACGGGAGAGCCGTCGTCGAAAGCCGCTCGGGACCGACTCCGGGGCAGGGGGTTTCGCGGTCTCGGTGATCCTCGCCTCTTCGGCGATGAAACCCGTCACCGCTCGGCGCTCGTCTCGGGTGTGCCCACCGGCGCTGTCGCGGAACCGGCGCCTGCGGCCGGTTCCAGGCCGGGCTCGTCGTCGGCCGCGACGACCGGGGTCTCGACGGGAGCCGAACCCTCGGCGTGGTCGAGATAGCCGCCGTGGTCGTCGTCTTCCCGCACCGTCGCGAGTTGGCCGCGGATCGCCTCCATCACCGAGGCGATGTTCAGTGCCCCGACGACCGCGCCGCGTCCGTCGGTGACGAGCACGCCTCCCTGGCTCGTCGCGAGCATCGAGTCGAGAGCGTCGTTCAGCGTCGAGGACTTGGCGACGACCGGGAGGCGATGGTCGAGGTAGTCGGAGACCTCCGGCTTGGCGCGGATCTCCTCGACCGACGGCCATGCGCGTGGGCGGCCGTGTTGGTCGACGACGGCGACCCAGTCCTCGCCGGCCGCCTTCGCGCGGGTCACCACGGCACCGGACGGTTCTCCGACCCGGGCGGTGATCACCTCTTTGAAGTCGACATCGCGGACGCGGGTGAGGGTCAGGTGGGCGAGAGTCGCGCCCGATCCCACGAACTCCTCGACGAACGGGCTCGCCGGATTGGCCAGGATCTCCTCCGGCGGCGCGAACTGTTCGATGTGCCCGCCCTCGGAGAGGATCAACACCTTGTCGCCGAGTTTCGTCGCCTCCTCGAAGTCGTGGGTGACGATGACGATGGTCTTGGCCAGCTCGTGCTGGATCGCGATCAGCTTGTCCTGCAGGCGTGCTCGGGTGATCGGATCGACGGCGCCGAACGGCTCGTCCATCAGCAGCACCGGGGGATCGGCGGCGAGGGCGCGTGCGACGCCGACCCGCTGCTGCTGGCCGCCGGACATGTCCTTGGGGAGCCGTTCGGCGAAGGTCGCGGCGTCGAGTCCGACGAGGTCGAGCAGGTACTCGGTGCGCTCGGCGATACGTTTCTTGTCCCAGTTCAGGATTCGCGGAATGGCGCCGATGTTCTTGCTCACCGACCAGTGCGGGAAGAGTCCGCCGGACTGGATGACGTAGCCGATGGACTGCCGCAGCTTGTCCGGGTTCTCCGCGGTGACATCGCGTCCACCGATGTAGATGCGACCCTCGGTGGGTTCGATGAGGCGGTTGATCATCTTCAGCGTCGTCGTCTTGCCACATCCGGACGGGCCGACGAAGGCGACGATGTCACCGGCGTCGATCTCCAGGTCGAGACGGGCGACGGCCGGCGTGGTGGCTCCGCGGTAACGTTTGGCCACTCCGTCGAGGCGGATGGACTCCCCTGTGACGTTGCGGTTGTTGCCGTTCGGCGCGGACGAGGTGGCGGAGTCGGTCATGAGAGTCCCTTGGAGATGGTGAGTCGGCCGAGCAGAACCAGGAGAGCGTCGAAGACGAGGGCGATGATGACGATCAGGATCGTTCCGGCGAGCGCCATTTCGAGTGCATTGGCACCACCGAGGCGGGAAAGCCCGTTGAAGATCAGCGATCCCAGGCCGGGGCCGAGGACGTAGGCGACGATCGCGGCGACACCGACGATCATCTGGGTCGACACGCGGATGCCGGTCAGGATCACCGGCCAGGCGATCGGCAACTCGACGGTGAGCAGGATGCGCCATCTCGAAAGCCCGATGCCGCGGGCGGATTCGACCACGGCCGGCGGCACGGACCGTAGGCCGACGACCGCGTTGCCGATCACCGGCAGCGTGGCGAAGAAGGCCAGCATCAGAAACGACGGCGTCACACCGAGTCCGAACGGCACGATCAACAGGGCCAGGAGGGCAAGCGACGGAATGGTCAGTGCCACACGGCTCGACGTCAGCGTCAGCGCGCTGGCGAGCGGGAGGCGATAGACCACGGCGGCGATGAGGATCGCCACGGCCGTACCCACGAGCACTGTCTGAAATGACAGCGACGCGTGTTGGTAGGTCAGAAAAGTGAGTGATCGGGCGTTCTCGCTGAGGTAATCCCACAATTGCACTGTCGGTGTCCCATCCCCGGTGTCCCACCCCCGGTGTCTGCGTCGACATTACGCAGAGTTGAACGAGACTGCCGACATTTGGACCGATCCAGTGTGGCTTTCACGCGGCGTGGGTCGATCTCCGCTCGACGCGGTGCCATCCTGGATGGGTGAGTGAGACTGCGCTGACCAGCTCGGAGGTCGGACCCGACGACGATCGGGCCCACCTGGCCGAGGCCGTGCGTTCCTGGACGCGCATCGTCGCCTGGGTGCTGAGTGTCGGCGGGGCCATCGGCTTCGTCGCGGCGTTCGTGCTGACCGTGGAACGATTCGAACTGGCCGCCGACCCCGACTACGTGCCGTCCTGCAACTTCAACCCGGTGCTGAGCTGCGGTTCGGTGATGGCTCAGCCGCAGGCGGCGGTATTCGGGTTCCCCAATCCGCTGCTCGGGATTGCCGGTTTCGCGGTCGCGATCACCACCGGGATGGCCTTGCTTGCCGGGGCGCGCCTTGCCGGCTGGTACTGGGCGGGGCTACAGGTCGGGGTCACCGCGGCGATGGTCTTCATCGGGTGGCTGATCTATTCGAGCCTCTACTCGATCGGGGCGCTGTGTCCCTACTGCATGGTCGTCTGGGCGGTCACACTGCCGATCTTCGTCCTGGTCAGCGTGCGCAACGCGCACGCGAGCGGTCTCACCTCGCGGTCCCGTGTCGCGCTCGCCCTGGCCCGCAATCACGCCCCCATCCTCGTCGCGGGGGTCGGCCTCGTGATCGTGCTGATCGCGGTGCGATTCTGGTCGTACTGGTCCAGCCTGTACTGAACCCGACCTCGCGCGACCGCTCGGAATCTCCCGAGATGCACCACTACGCTGGGCCCATGGCTATCGGGCGTCCATCGGAGGGTTCGGCGGAGGTGCAGCGCGCGCCGCGGGCGCGGATGACCGGCGCGCAACGGCGATTGCAGCTCATCGAGGTGGCGCGCGGACTGTTCGCCGAACGGGGTTTCGAGGGCACGTCGATCGAAGAGATCGCGCAGCGCGCCGGTGTCTCGAAACCTATCGTCTACGAGCACTTCGGCGGCAAAGAAGGTCTGTACGCGGTGGTCGTCGACCGTGAGATGGAGACCCTGCTGGAGATGGTGACCTCGTCGCTGTCGAAGAACCGCTCGCTCTATCGCATCCAGCAGGTCGCACTCGCGCTGCTGACGTACATGGAGGAGCGCACCGACGGCTTTCGCATCCTGGTCCGCGGCGACAGCACCGCGAGCACGGACGAGACGGCGACCTACTCGAGTCTCCTGAACGACGCGATCAGTCAGGTCGAGCACATCCTGGCCGGGGACTTCGAACGACGCGGCTTCGATCCCGCCCTCGCACCGCTCTACGCCCAGGCGCTCGTCGGGATGGTGTCGGTGACGGCGCAGTGGTGGCTCGACGTCCGCGAACCGTCGAAGGAGGTCGTGGCGGCGCACCTGGTCAACCTGTGCTGGAACGGGCTCACCCGACTCGAACCCGATCCCGAACTCGTCGGGCCCGACTACGTCGAATCGCGCAAGCGGACCACCGTCGACGACGCATGACCGGGGGCCCGGCCCACACCCGACCCGAGGTGCCCGGCACGGGGCCCGGACCGCGTCTATTGTTGATTCACTCTGCGTCCCCCGGCCGGAAGGATCAACCGATGTCGACCCCGCACGGCGCCGGCCGGCCGGCCATCGCATCCCGCTGAGGCGCCGCGCGTGGAGACCGTCGGCATCTACCTGGTCGTCATCTTCGCGTGCGGGTTCCTCGCACGTGTGGCCCGCCTGCCGACCCTCGTCGGCTACCTCGCCGCGGGGTTCATCCTGCACGCACCGGGAATCGACGAACTGCCGATCATCGACACGATGGCCGAACTGGGCGTCACGATCCTGTTGTTCACGATCGGGCTCAAGCTCGACGTGCGGATGCTGCTCCGGCGCGAGGTCGTCATCACCACGGCGGCGAACCTGCTCGTCATCCTCGGGCTCACAATGGGTTTCCTCGGCGTCCTGGGTGCCATCGGGGTGCGGCTGCTCGCCGGCGAGGGCTGGGAGACGGTGGCGCTGTTGGGATTTGCGCTGTCCTTCTCGAGCACGGTGTTCGTCGTCCAGGTACTCGACGAGCGGTCGGAGTCGCATTCCCTCTACGGCCGGATCGCCATCGGCGTCCTCGTGCTGCAGGACATCGTCGCCGTCGTCTATCTGACCGCCATGCAGGGCGAGCCGCCGAGCCCCTGGGCGCTGGCCCTGGTGTTGCTGATCCCCGGCGCGTGGATCGTCCGGCGGTTGTGGAACACCCTCGGCCACGGCGAGTTGCAGACGTTGTTCGGGATCGTCATGGCGCTCGTACCCGGCTACTGGCTCTTCGAATCCGTGGGTGTCAAGGGCGACTTCGGCGCGATGATCATCGGCGTCCTCCTCGCTTCTCACCCCCGTGCGGGGGAGCTGTCGCGGACGTTGTTCGGTTTGCGTGAGCTGCTGCTGGTCGGGTTCTTCGTGTCGATCGGGCTGCACGTCACGCCGACGACCGAGACCGTGCTGCTCGGTCTGCTCCTGCTCATCCTGCTGCCGCTCGAGGGAGCGGTGTACACGCTGGTCCTCTCGCTGTTCGGCCTGCGTCGCCGGACGTCGATCCTCACCGGACTCGCTCTGGCCAACTTCTCGGAATTCGGGCTCATCGTGATCGCGACCGGTGTGGGGGCAGGCATCATCGGCGAGGACTGGCTGGTGGTGACATCGGTCGCGGTGGCGGGGAGCTTCGTGTTCTCCACCCTCGTCAACCGTCGCGGCACGGGCCTGGTGACCCGGCTCTCGGCGTTCGTCCCGACCACGGCCGCCGCCCGGGCGCACCCCGACGACGCGCCGATCGTCCTGGCACCGGCGCGCGTTCTCGTCCTCGGGATGGGTCGCGTCGGCCACTCGGTCTACGACCGGCTGGTCGACGAATACGGCCTACCCGTGATCGGCGTGGAGAACGACCCGCTCAAGGCGAGCGAACTGGCCGAGCAGGGTGTCCGGGTACTCGACGCCGACGCCACCGAGACCGACTTCTGGGACCGGGCCGTCGGCGTCGGCGAGCTCGAACTGCTCGTCCTGGCCATGCCCTTCCACGGCTCGAATCTCGTGGCTCTCGAACGGATCGAGGAGCTCGGCGTCACCGGGACCATCGCCGTCGTCGCGCAGTACGACGACGAACGCGACGAGTTACTCCAGCGAGGGGCCGACGTGGCGTTCCACATCTACGAGGGCACCGGCGTCGGACTGGCCGACGCGGCCGCCGAGGCCGCAGGTCTGGAACGCTGAGCGACGGTTCACCCCGACCCGGTGGCCAGGCCGGTCAGCTGCCCGCGCCGGAAGCGTCGTCGCCGCTCCAGAGGTCCTTCTGCATGTAGACGCAGTCGATCCACTGCTCGGCCTTGTGACCGATGGCGCGCAGGCGACCCACCTCGTCGAATCCGAACCGCCGGTGCAGTGCGATCGAGCCCTCACCTCCGGTCGCGGCGATGACCGCGACGATCTGGCGGACGTTGTCCGGGTCGGCGCGGGCGAGCAGCGCGGACATCAACGCGGTGCCGATCCCGCGTCCCCCGTGACCGGGCCGCACGTAGATCGAGTCCTCGGTCGACAGGTCGTACGCGGGCATCGTCCGGAACGTCCCCAGGTAGGCGTATCCGACGACGTGCTCGACCCCGTCGTCGACCGCGCGGGCCACCACGAACGGCCGGCCCGCAGCGGTGATCGCGGCGTGCTTGGCATGCCACTGCGAGACCGACGGAACCAGGTAGTCGAAGGTCGCGACGGTGTGCTGCACGTAGTGCGCGTAGATGTCCGCGACGGCCTCGCAATCGTCGATCGTCGCGTCTGACACGCGGATCGGGGGCGAGGTCGCGCCGGAGGTGCGGTCGCTCATGCCGATGAGGGTAGGGCAGGGGCGCCGACGGCGAGAACTCCGTCGGGACGAGTCCGCCGACCGGGCAGGGCGGGCCGATCGGCGACCCATACAATCGACGGAGTGTCGACGCTGTCTGCCCTGTCCGGTCTGGCCACACTCGCGTGTGCGGACAAGTCCTTCCGCGAGGTGCACAAGCACCGCGACGAGCGCCGACTGGACATCACCGCGCCGGATGCCGCGCGCCCCTTCCTCGTCTCGTGCCTGGTCACCGATGCGCAGGCGCCGCTGTTGGTCGTGTCGGCCAACGGCCGCGAGGCCGATGATCTGACGGCGGAGCTGGGCGAACTCCTCGACGACGCCGGGGCCGTCGCACAGTTCCCGTCCTGGGAGACGCTGCCGCACGAGCGGCTCTCCCCGAGTGCAGACACCGTCGGACAGCGACTGGCCGTGCTGCACCGCCTGGCGAACCCCGGCGACACCCCACTGCGGGTCGTCGTGACCACTGTTCGCTCGCTCGTCCAGCCGATGGCACCGGGCCTCGCCGACGTCGCCACGGTGACCCTGCGTGAGGGCATCGAGGTCGACTTCGACGCACTGCTGTCCCAGTTGGTCGAGATGGCCTACGAGCGCGTCGACATGGTCGGCCGACGCGGCGAGTTCGCGGTACGCGGCGGTATCCTCGACGTCTTTCCGACGACCGCCGATCATCCGGTGCGCGTGGAGTTCTGGGGCGACGAGATCACCGAGATGCGTGCGTTCTCGGTGGCCGACCAGCGCAGCCAGCCCGAGGTCGAGGCCAGCGAGGTGCGGATTCACCCGTGCCGTGAACTGCTCCTGACCGAGAAGGTCCGTGCGCGGGCCGCCGATCTCGCGGCCGCCGATCCGGGCGACACGACCATGACCGAGATGTTGGGCAAACTCGCCGAGGGCATCCCGGTGGAGGGGATGGAGGCGCTGATCCCCGCGCTCGTCGACGGCGACATGCAGTTGCTGACCGAGGTGATCCCCGACGGCACCCGGGTCCTCATCCTCGACCCGGAGAAGGTGCGGACCCGGGCCTCGGATCTGTCGAAGACGGGTGCGGAGTTCCTCGAGGCGTCGTGGACGGCGGCGGCCATGGGCGCCTCGGCGCCGATCGACGGCCGGTCGTCGGAGAGCCTCGGGATCGATCTGCAGGCCAGCGCGTACCGGTCTCTCGACGAGGTGCGGAAGGCGACACTCGCCGCGGGCCGGCCCTGGTGGACCCTGAGTCCGCTCGCGACCGGCAGCGGTGACGAACTCGAACTGGACCTGGCTCCCGGCCCGGCGCCACGGGGCGACGACCGCGAGATCGCGGCGACGTTCGCGCAGTTGCGCGCCCACGTCTCCGACGGCAAGACGGCGGCGATCGTGGTGGCGGGCAAGGGCACCGCGCAGCGTGTCGGCGAACGACTGTCCGACGCCGAGGTGCCCTACGTGATCGCCGAACCCGGACATCGGCCGCAGCCCGGCGAGGTGACCGTCTTCTGCGCGCCGCTGCGTGCCGGAATCGTCTGTCCCGACGCGGGTCTCGTGGTGGTCGCCGAGGCCGACCTCACCGGTACACGGGTCGCGAACGTCCGGGACGGCCGCCGGCTGCCGGCGAAGCGGCGCAACCAGGTCGACCCGCTCGCCCTGGCCGCCGGCGACCTGGTGGTGCACGACCAGCACGGCATCGGCCGGTTCGTCGAGATGATCGAGCGGACCGTCTCGGGTGCCCGGCGCGAGTACCTCGTCCTGGAGTACGCCTCGAGCAAACGCGGCCAGCCGGCCGATCGGTTGTATGTCCCGATGGACGCACTCGACCAGCTCTCGCGGTACGTCGGCGGCGAACAGCCGTCGCTGTCGAAACTCGGCGGGTCGGACTGGCAGAACACGAAGCGCAAGGCGCGCAAGGCTGTTCGCGAGATCGCCGGCGAGCTCGTACAGCTCTATGCCGCCCGCCACGCCGCGCCCGGACACGCATTCGGTCCCGACACCCCGTGGCAGCAGGAAATGGAAGACGCCTTCGACTTCACCGAGACCGTGGATCAGCTCACGGTCATCGCCGAGGTCAAGGCCGACATGGAACGTGCGGTGCCGATGGACCGCGTCGTCGTCGGCGACGTCGGTTACGGCAAGACCGAGATCGCCGTCCGTGCCGCCTTCAAGGCCGTCCAGGACGGCAAGCAGGTCGCGGTCCTGGTCCCGACGACGATTCTCGCGCAACAACATCTGCAGACCTTCACCGAACGGATGAGCGGCTTCCCGGTGCGCGTGCGCGGCCTGTCGCGCTTCACCGATGCCAAGGAGTCACGCGAGATCGCCGAGGCGATGTCGAAGGGCGAGGTCGACGTCGTCATCGGTACCCACCGACTGTTGCAGACCGGGATCGTCTGGAAAGACCTCGGACTCGTGATCGTCGACGAGGAGCAGCGGTTCGGTGTGGAACACAAGGAACACATCAAGTCGCTGCGCACCCATGTCGACGTGCTGACGATGTCGGCCACCCCGATCCCGCGCACGCTGGAGATGTCGATGGCCGGGATCCGCGAGATGTCGACGATCCTGACCCCGCCCGAGGAACGGCACCCGGTGCTCACCTACGTCGGTGCCTACGCGCCCAAGCAGGTCGCCGCCGCCATCCGCCGCGAGCTGTTGCGTGACGGCCAGGTCTTCTACGTGCACAACCGGGTGTCGACCATCGACAAGATGGCCAAGGACATCGCGGCGATGGTCCCGGAGGCGAGAGTTGTTGTCGCACATGGGCAGATGGGCGAGGATCAGCTCGAGCGCACGGTGTCGGGATTCTGGAACCGTGAGTACGACGTGCTGGTCTGTACGACGATCATCGAGACCGGTCTGGACATCTCGAACGCCAACACCCTGATCGTCGACCGCGCCGAGAACCTCGGCCTCTCGCAGCTACATCAGCTGCGTGGTCGCGTCGGTCGCAGCCGCGAACGTGGATACGCCTACCTGCTCTACAGCCCGGACCGGCCGCTGACCGAGACCGCCTACGACCGCCTGGCGACGATCGCGCAGAACAACGAGCTCGGCGCGGGAATGGCGGTGGCGCTGAAGGATCTCGAGTTGCGCGGCGCCGGAAACGTGTTGGGCGCCGAGCAGTCCGGGCACGTCGCGGGCGTCGGCTTCGATCTCTACGTCCGGCTGGTCGGCGAGGCGGTGGAGGCTTACCGTGCCGCCGCGGACGGGAAGCCCGTCGAATCCCGGGAGACGGGCGAGGTGCGCATCGACCTCCCCGTCGACGCACACATCCCGGTCGAATACGTCGATTCCGACCGCCTGCGTCTCGAGGCGTACCGCAAGCTCGCGTCGGCGACCGACGACGCCGCGGTCGACTCGGTCCTCGTCGAACTCAACGACCGCTACGGCCCACCACCGGTGGAGACCACGCGGCTGGCGTCCATCGCCCGGCTGCGCCTGCGATGCCGGGAGCGGGGGATCACCGAGATCGGTCTCGCCGGACAGGGAATGAAGATCTCGCCGCTGTCGCTGCTCGACAGCGAGCAGGTGCGTCTTCGTCGCCTGTACTCGTCGGCCACCTACCGGGCGACGACGTCGGTGGTCACGCTGCCCATCCCGCGCACCGGAGGCGTGGGGTCGGCGCGCCTGCGCGACGACGAGCTGATCGAGTATCTGACGACCTTCCTCACCCAACTGCGGCCGGAGCCGGTCACGTGACGGTGGTGCTGCTGGACCCGGCACGGCCAGATCTGATCCCCATTCGGGCACGCTCATGTCTCGCCGGGCCGGTGCAGGTCACCGAGGACGTGCCCGCGGCGATGCTGTGGGAGTTCGACCACGTCGAACCCGTCTTCGACGACGCACCCGTTGATCCGGGATCGGTGCTCGTCAGTACCGATCCCGAACATCCGCTGGTGCAGGCGCGAATCGCGCGCGGGGAAGACGTCATCGCGGCGCAGGCGGTCTCCGGCATGGCGCTTCTCGAGTCCGTGGCGTTGATGGACACATTGCGTCGGAACGGCCCGTGGGAGAGCACCCAGACGCACCACTCGTTGCGGCGTTACCTGCTCGAAGAAGTCTACGAGTTGCTCGACGCCATCGAGGCCGGTGACCCCGTGGAGCTCCGTGAAGAACTCGGCGACCTCCTGCTGCAAGTGCTGTTCCACGCGCGCATCGCCGCCGACGACCCGGAGTCGCCGTTCGACATCGACGACGTCGCACGGAGTTTCACGTCGAAGGTGACCGGCCGGACCCCGGGCGTGCTGTCCGGCGCCCACTCGGATCTGGAGACCCAGATCCGGGAATGGGAGGAACGCAAGGCGGCCGAGAAGCGCCGCGGCTCGGTGTTCGACGGCGTCGCCACGACCCAGCCCGCTCTCGCCCTGGTGCAGAAGGTCCTCGAACGGCTCACCGCGGCCGGTTATCCCGTCGACACCATCCCCGCGGAGACCCTGACCGTCACGGTCACCGCGGGCGGCGACAGTGTCGAGGCGCAGGCGCGGGACCGTGCGCTCGCGTTGATGGCCGACGTGCGCGCGGCAGAAGCGCGTGCGGCCGAGCGGGGCGTCACCCTCGACTCGCCCGAGGCGTGGTCGGCCGTGCTGGACGAGAGCCCTGCCTGATCCGATCATCAAGCGGCGCAGTTGTCGCGTTTCGTTGCGATCCGCGCAACGACACGCGACGACTGTCGCGGGGTTTGGGGGATGAACCGGATCGAGGCTCAAACGGACAACGCGGCCAGCTGTTTCGTCAACTCCGCCTCATCGATCCGCGTGTGGCGTCCGGCCTCGACGACGATCTCGCCGCCCACCATCACCGTGTCGACGATGGACCGTGATCCGGTGGTGAGCAACGACGCGCCGGGATCGCGGACGGGGAGGGTGGCGTAGTCGCGGTCGAACCGCACCAGTGTGAGGTCCGCGGGCGACCCGACCGTCACGCCGCCGGTCACCGGCGACAGACCGAGCGCGGAGTTGGCGCCGCCGCAGGCGATGTCGAGCATCTGGGGGAACCCGAGCAGGTCCGCACGCCGATGGACGGCGCGCTGTAGGTAGGCGGCGATACGCAGCGTCGCCAGCATGTCCTGGGTGTCGTTGCTGGCGGCGCCGTCCACGCCCAACCCGACGGCCAGGCCGCGTTCCAGCATCGCCGGGATCGGGGCCACCCCGCTGCCGAGCCGCATGTTCGACAACGGATTGTGTGACACCGCCACCTTTCGGGCGGCGAGGGTGCGCTGGCCGGCGTCGTCGAGCTCGACGCAGTGGACGGCGAGGACGCGGTCCCACAGGAAACCGTTACGGTCGAGGTGGTCGACGGCCCCGAAGCCGGTGTGCTGCCGACACATCTGTTCGTCGGTGCCGGTCTCGAGCAGGTGGATGGATACGGGGAGTCCACGCTCCTGCGCGAAGTCCCGGATCGTCCGCATCCCGGCGTCGGTGACCGAGCGCGGATTGGGTACCGCCAGGGCCATCGAGATCGCTGACCCGGCGACCTCGTTGCGGAGATGGTCGACGTGGTCCAGGACGTCGCCGAGGGGTTGCATCAGCCGCGGCTCGAACCCCCACTTGCGGCTCGGGTCGGCCCGGTCGGCGACCCCGCGGCCGAGGATCGCCCGGATTCCGGTGTCGCGCAGTGCCCGTACGACAGCGTCGTGGATCTCGTCCGACGGGTGCGGCCACATGTGTTCGACGACGGTCGTCGTGCCCGATCGCAACAGTTCGAGGCAGGCCGAGACGGCGGCGAGATAGGCCCGCTCGGGTGTGATCGCCACCGATTCCTCGCCCACGGCCAGCAACCATTCGAGCAGCGGCGTGCATTCGGCGATTCCCCGCATGAGCGACTGCTGGAGGTGCGTGTGGGTGTTGACGAACCCGGGAATGACGTAGCCGCCGCCGGTTGAACTACCGGGACGGTCGGTGGGTGCGATCGCGGTGACGATCCCGTCGACGACATGGACGTCGTGATGGGCTTTCCACTGCCCGGCCGTGTAGACGGTGACGTCGCGAAGGGCCGGGGCCGCCGCGGTGACGGCGGCCCCGGGCGATGATGTGTGGGTCACTTCGCGAAGTTCGCGGCGATGCGCTGGGCGAGATAATCGGCGGCCGTGATCGGCGGATAGGTGCCGCCTGCGCTCTCGATCAGTACGTCGGAGTTCGCCTGGGCGAAATACGCGAGCGTGTATCGCGGACCGGTGTACTCGCCCCGGCGGGGAGCCCGGACCCGATGGAAGTTCGACGGCAGCCGGTCGTCGGACCAGCGCATCAGCATGTCGCCGATGTTGCAGGTGATGGCGTCGTCGGACGGTTCCACCGACGTCCAGGCCTGGCCGTCGGCCTCGGCTCCCGGTAGCACCTGCAGACCCCCCTGGCCCGACCGCTGGAACAGCAGGGTGAGTGCGTCGAAGTCGGTGTGTGCGCCGGCGCGCCAACTGTTCTCGGAGTCGATCAGTTCGTCGGGGAACGCGTAGTAGTGCAGCAGCCGCAGGGTGCTCTGGTAGGTGTCCGCCGTCGGGTCGTGCGCCCGGGTGAAGAAGTCGCGGTCGAGACCCAGACGCTCGGCGAAACAGCTGAGCAGGGTCATGGCCACCGACCAGCACCGGTGCTCGAAATCCTCGATGGTGGAGCGGAATCCGGCGAGCTCGCTCTCACTCGGCCACAGTCCGTCCATGCGGGGCCGGGTGAACTGGTAGGACTCCTTCTGGTCCGGTGTGCCGATCGACGGGCGTACCTGGGTGCGGTACTCCCAGCCCGCGTTCTGGCCCTTCTTGAGCGGATACTGCTCCTTGACCGAACGGGGGAGCGCGAAGAACCGGGCGGACATCTCGAACGCGTGGTCCACCGCGGCCAGGTCGATGCCGTGGTCGATCACCTGGAAGAAGCCGATGTCGGTTGCGGCCGACCAGAGTTGGTCGGCGATCTCGTCGCGGCGGTTGTCCAGATCGGCCAGACTGATCCGGCGGATCTCGCGGTCGGTGGTTTCGGTCCCCAGCCCGCCCATCCGGCGTTCCCGGTCGAGCTCGGTCAGGCCGGCCGAGGCGGCCGGCGATGGGGGTGTGGTGGTCTCTGTCATCGTGTGTCTCTCTGTGGTCGGGGAAGACGTGGGCGTCGGGTCAGCGGATCTGCTCATCGATGAACTGGGTCGTGAACAGCTGGTCGGCGGGCAATGCGGCCGGCAGGTCGGCGCCTCCGCCGTTCAGGATCGGCACGAGGTCGTTGATCACGTTCTGCGCCTTCACCATGTCGTAGCTGCCGTAGACACCGTCCGCGCCCGGGGCGATGACCGCGCGATCCTTCAGCAGGCCCGCCGAGTACGCCGCCTCCCCGGCTGAATACGGGGTGAAGGAGACGTCCTGGGACACCCAGTTGACGATGGTGGCGTTGACCGCGTCGGGCGAGGCCACGTAGTCCTTACCGGTCTGCTGGATCATCGGGACCAGCTTCTCCAGACACGGCGACATCTCCTCGACGTCACCGGCGCGGACCGAGACGTTCGACGCGTAGACGTCGTACCCGGCGTCCTTGACCATCGCGTAGGCGACCGGCTTGTTCCACGACGGGGTCTCGTTCTCGTAGGTGTAGGGCTCGGAGTTGGCGAACCCCTGCTGGGTGATCGACGGGTCGCCGACGAAACGTGCCGGGGCGCCGTCGTAACTGGTGTCGAGCTGACCCTGCTGCAGCAGCCCCTTCGCGACCAGCCACTGCGGGAAGATCTGATCCTTCGACACCACCACGCTGGCGTCGGATCGGCCGATGTCGGCGATCGTCTTCACGTCCGGGTGGGTTGCGGGGTCCCACATGATGATCGAGGGGTTGTACTGCAGCAGGGGCGTCACACCGACCACGCGTTGGTCCTTGGCGGCGGAGATCATCTGGTCGCCGTGGACGAGACCGAGGTGGATGGAGTCGTCGGAGTACATGGCCGAGGGCACCGACTGGAATCCGATGGCCGGTCCGCCGGCGCGCAGCGTGATGTCGACGCCGGTGTCCATGCCGTCGAAGACGAGCGGGCCGGAGACCGACTTGTTGTCGGTGTCGACGGTGTACCCGGGTCCGAGAAGTCCGATGACCCCGGCCATGTCCGACTGCGGTTGCCACTGCAGTTGAACCACCGCGTTGTCGGGGCAGGTTCCGGCGAGGGTGGATTCGGCCGGCGCCGAGGGGAGGCTCGACGACGCGGTGTCGTCGGACCCGGAACTCGAGCAGCCGGCGAGAACCGCTGCGCAGATCGTCGCCGCTGTGGCGGCCACGGCCAGACGCGACGTGCGGAGGCGGGACGGTGGGTGAGGGGTCATGGGATCTCCTGGACTGATGCCGTTCATTCGCGACACATTCGCGATCTACATGTGAAAGCTAGGTCGACGTTCCGGATTGCGCCAGCCGGGAACGGTGCCGATCCGAGAGGGCTCCAGTTACATGTAGATAGGCTTTGAACTGCAACTATGTAGCGAATCGGGCCTCGGAACGACCCCGGCCCGCCCCAGCTGGTGACGCAGTGTTTACACATGGTCATCAACTTGAAATACATGTAACCAATCATCGAGTGGCAGTAAGACTGCAAAAGTTACATGTAGACAGCACAGGGGAAGGCCGGATGAAACTCTACGACACGGTGAGGGATGTGGATGCGCGTCATCTCACCAAAGATGTGGTCGCGTCCGTCTCCGGGGTGACGAAGCGATTCGAGTCCGGGACCCAGGCGCTGGACCGGGTGGACCTCGACGTGCGCGCCGGCGACTTCGTGGCCGTCGTCGGACCGTCGGGTTGTGGTAAGTCGACCCTGCTCCAGATGGCCGCCGGTCTCGAGAAGCCCACGGAGGGAAGCGTGGCACTGTCCACGGAGTCGGTCGGGTTCATCTTCCAGGAACCGACCCTCCTCGCCTGGCGCAGTGTGCGGGGCAATGTCGAACTCTGCGCCGAGATCGCCCGGCTGCCGCGGGGTGAACGACGACCCCGGGCGCAGGCCGCGATCGACGCGGTCGGTCTCACCGGGTTCGAGTCGCAATTGCCGCGCATGCTGTCCGGTGGCATGAAGATGCGTGCCTCGCTGGCCCGCGCGTTGACCTCCGAGCCCGAATTGTTGCTCCTCGACGAGCCTTTCGGCGCTCTCGACGAGATGACCCGGCTCGACATGCAATCCGAGCTGCAACGGCTCTACGCCGAACGCCGGTTCACCGCGATGTTCATCACGCATTCGGTGTCCGAAGCGGTCTTCCTCGCCAACCGGGTGATCGTGATGTCCGCACGCCCGGGGCGGATCGTCGCCGACATCGGCATCGACTTCGCTCACCCACGCCACCCGGATCTGCGCTACGACAGCCGTTTCACCGACCACGTCGCCGAGATCTCCGAGACCCTCCGAGGTGCACGATGACCACCGCCGCCCGATCTCGTCCCGCCGCCGGCGAGTACCACGGACCCGTCTCCGCGCCGCAGCCCGAACCCACACGGGGCGAACGGTCGTCGCGGAAGAGTGGCGCCCGCCGTGTCACGGCAGCCGTGCTGAGGTACGGAGCACCCCCGGTCCTCTCCCTCGCCGTGGGGATCGCCGCCTGGTACGCGGTCAGCTATCTCATCCTCACTCCGGAGCGGCGTTTCCTGCTCCCGCCGCCGCACACCGTGCTGACCGAGTCGCTGCTGGACCCGGACAGCGTCGGCCCCATGCTCGACGCGCTATGGGTCACCGCGAAGGTCTGTCTCGTGGGCTTCGCCTTCGCCGCGCTGATCGGGGTCGCCATCGGCGTCCTGATGAGCCGGGGGTCCTTCCTCGAACGCGCGATCTACCCCTGGGCCGTTGTGCTGCAGGTGATCCCGGTGCTCGCGATCGTTCCGCTGATCGGGCTCTGGTTCGGCTACGGGATGGTCGCCCGCACGATCGTGTGCGTGATCATCGCGATCTTCCCCATCATCGCCAACACGCATTTCGGCCTCGTCTCGGTCGACAAGTCCTCACACGAGCTGTTCACCCTGTCGAAAGCTTCACCGGTGCAACGCCTGCTGATGCTCGAGTTCCCGTCAGCTCTCCCGTCGATGATGACCGGCTTCCGGACGGCCTCGGGGCTGGTCGTGGTGGGCGCCATCATCGGTGACATGTTCTTCGCGAAGGGCGAACCCGGTATCGGGACCCTGCTCGACATCTACCGGGCTCGCCTGCAGTCCGACGACCTCATCGCGGCGATCGTCCTGGCCTCGGTGTTCGGCATCCTCGTCTTCGGTGCCTTCAGCATTCTCAACGCCGCCGTGAACCGTCGTCGCTGAGGCCATCTCCGCGCTCGCAACCACCTCGACCCGAACCGATTCGGAGGATTCATGTTCACCGTTCCCACCATCGACATCTCGCCCTACCTCGACCCGGACAGCTCGGCCGCGGCCCGGGACGGCGTGGCGCGCGCCC
The DNA here is from genome assembly GCF_029866425.1 of Gordonia sp. SMJS1. NCBI lineage: Bacteria > Bacillati > Actinomycetota > Actinomycetes > Mycobacteriales > Gordoniaceae > Gordonia > Gordonia sp. SMJS1. The sequence goes on from NZ_CP123381.1 coordinate 1,626,221, forward strand.
TCGACGACGCCTGTGGCGGAGTCGGTTTCGTCCAGGTCGTCGGTCACGGGATCGCACCTGGCGTCATCGACGGACTGACCGCGGCGCTCGACGAGTTCTACGCGCTGCCCCTCGAGGTGAAGAAGCAATACACCCGGCCGGGCAGAATCGTGGCTACAGCCCTCCGAAGAGTGAGTCGCTGAGCATGAGTCTGGGTGTGGCCGCGGCGAATCAGATGAACGACTTCTACGAGGCGTTCACCGTCGGCTCGGAGGGTTCCTGGTTCCCGGGCCTCGACCTGCCGGCGTCCAGCTACCCGACGAACACGTGGCCGGACGCGGCGCCGGGATTCCGCCCGGCGGTCGAATCCTGGTTTGACGCGGCGCGGGGCCTCTCACGAGTTCTGCTCACCGCCTTCACCGATGCGCTCGGTCTGCCGCCCGGGTACTTCGACGGGATGACCGATCACTCCATCGACGCGCTGAAGCTCAACAACTACACCCTCCCCGAAGGCGAGATCGAACTCGCCGGGGAGCTGACCGGGATGGGTGCGCACACCGACTTCGGCATCCTCACCGTGCTGTGGGCCGACCAGGTGCCCGGGCTCCAGGTGCTCGATCACGAGGGGCGGTGGCACGACGTGGCACCCGCCGACGGCGCGCTGCTGGTCAACCTCGGCGACGCCATGGCGCGGTGGACGAACGACCGGTGGCGATCGACTGTCCACCGCGTCGACCCGCCCGTCGTCGACGGCCGGATCCTGCGTCGTCGATCGGCAGCGTTCTTCTTCGACGGCAACGCCGATGCCGTCATCGAGACGCTGCCCGGGTGCGCGCGTACCGACCACCCGGGATATCCGCCGATCACCGTCGCCGAGAACATCGATGCGAAACTCGCCGGGATGAAGAGCGGAATCGCACCCGTCGGCGCCGAGCGCGAGGCGCAGCGCGTGATGGCCGCGGGATGAGGCCGGGGCATCGGCCTTCTACGCTGGGACGATCATGACGGGAAACGGAGACGACGGCGCGCTGCTCATGCAGTCGGTCCTGCGCCGGATACGAGACGAGATCTTCGACGGCACGCTCGAACCCGGTGCGTCGCTCTCGGTTCCCGGTCTGGCCGCCCGACTGGACGTGTCCCGCAGCCCGGTGCGCGAGGCGGTCCAACAACTCGTCATGGACGGGCTGGCGGTCTACACGCCTCGTGTCGGTGCGAAGGTGGCCGTCCTCGACGACGAGATGCTGCGGCACGTCTTCGAGGTTCGTGAGGTCCTCGACGGACTCGCCGCGCGCCAGGCCACCATCCGGGTGACCCGTGCCGAGCTGACCGGGCTCTGGGATCGGGTTCGTGAGCAGGAGCGTCTGCTGGAGACCGAGCCCGATCACCGACGCGACGCCGAACTCGATCTCGACTTCCACACCGCGGTCCGGTCGCTGTCGGGCAACGCCCCGCTGTGCGACGCACTGCTGAAGCTCGACACCCAGTCACATCTCTACCGATCCGACATGTGGTCGCACGAGGACAACCGTCGGCACGCCGTGACCGAGCACCGCCGGATAGTCGCGGCACTGGAGGTCGGTGACGCCGACGAAGCCGACCGGGCCGCGCGCGCCCACGCCGCCGGCGTGCTCGTCCGGCTGCTCCGTACCTGAGGCCCTTTCAGCGGCCACGGATCAGTTGAAGAGGTGTTGTCCCCACCATTCGCCGGGGGCGAGTCCGGGAGGTATCGCGAAGACCGACGACCCGTTGGGGATGAGGTACTCGGTCATCGCGTCCTTGCGGGCCAGGGCATGTTGCATCGGGACGAACTGGCGACCGGTGTCGCGGTTGAACGCGATGAAGAACAGGCCGGCGTCGAGGTGGCCGAATCCGTCCGAGCCGTCGGTGAAGTTGTACCCGCGCCGTAGGATCCGGACACCTCCGAGGTTGTCGGGATGCGCAAGCCGGATGTGGGCGTCGCGGGGGATCACCGGTGTGCGGCCGGAGGTGACCGCGAAGTCGGGTGTGTCGAATTCGTCGGTCTGTCCCAGCGGTGCGCCGGCCGCTTTCGTGCGGCCGACGATCTGTTCCTGTTCGAGTAGGTGGGCGCGGTCCCATGGCTCGATGTCCATGCGGATACGTCGGGCGACGAGGTAGGTACCGCCGGTCATCCAGCGGGCGGCCGGCGGGTTGTCCTCGGCACCGACCCACACCCAGCGGTCGAGCAGCTCGGTGTCCTCCGCCCGGAGGTTGTTGGTTCCGTCCTTGAATCCGAACAGGTTGCGCGGGGTCGACTGCGACTGGGTGGTCGACGAGGTGCGGCCGAAACCGAGTTGGGACCACCGCACCGCGGCCACGCCGAAGGCCATGCGGGCCAGGTTGCGGATCGCGTGGACCGCGACCTGAGGATCGTCGGCACATGCCTGGATGCAGATGTCGCCGTAGGACCGTGCCGGTTCGATCTTCTCCGCCGCGAAACCGGGGAGATCCTGCAGGGCAGCGGGTTTACGATCGCCGATGCCGAATCGGTCGGGGCGCGCGGGGTCGGCGGCGCTGGGACCGAACAGTCCCGGACCGAAACCGATGGTGAGGGTGAGGTTCGCGGCACCGAGGCCCAGTGCCTCGCCGGTGTCGGCCGGCGGTGTGTAGTCACCGAGTCCGGTCGCGCCGTCGTCGACGGTCTCTTCCCCGCGGGTCATCCGTTCGGCCGCCGCGGTCCAACGTTGCAGCATCGCGATGAGGTCGGCGCGGGAGTCGGTGACGACGTCGAAGCTGGCGAAGTGGAGCCGGTCCTGCGCCGCGGTGATGATGCCCGCCTGGCGCTCGCCGCGGAAGTCGACGATCTGGGTGGGCGGGGACTCCGAGGACGCGGACGCCCGCCCGATCGCGACCCGCCCGCGGCGACGACCAATCCGGCGCCGGCGCCGCCGATCACCGCGCGGCGGGAGAACCCGCGCCGTGGGGACCGGGGCGGGGCGTCGGACTCCGCGTCGCGCGGGTCGGGGGCCGGATCACTCACTGGGCCAACACGATCCCGGGAACCTGCGACAAGGTCGCCGACAGGGCGTCGATCTGGTTGGACATCGCCTTGCGCTGGTCGGCGGAAACCTCGGTGTAGGACACGTACCCGTCGCCGGAGCGGTAGGTGTTCACCGAGTCGCGGACCGTGGCGAACTGGGCGGTGATGGTGTCCATCAGCTGCGGGTTCTTCGCCGCGATGATCGGCTGCAGTGTCGCGATCGCCGTCTCCGAGCCGTCGAGGTTGCCGGCGAAGTCCCACAGGTCGGTGTGCGAGTACCGGTCTTCCTCGCCGTCGATCTTGGTGGCTGCGACCTCGTCGATGAGCGCCTGGGGGCCCTTCACGAACGACCCGGTCTCGAACTCGAACCCGGGTGCGTTGACCTCGTCGCGGAGCTTCGTCACATCCGCGAGCAGCTGGTCGGCGACCGGCGCAATCGTCTGCGGGTTGTCGGTGGCGGCCGCGTTCTGTGCATCGGCTGGGGTGATCTGGCCGGGCTGATCGCCGATCTCGGCCGGTTGCGGCGGCCACAGGAAACGTTCGATGCGGTGGAAGCCGGTGAACGGCTGGGCGCCGTCTTCGGTGTCGTCCCAACGCATGTCGATGGCGGGGTCGAGGTCGGGGAAGGACTCGGCGACCGGCTCGATGCGCTCGTAGGGCGTGCGCGCGAGCCCGAACTGGGCGCGAGCGGCGTCGAGATCGCCCGCTTTGACGCTGCCGACGAAGGTGGTCACCTGCGCGTGCAGGGTGTTGAGCTGGTTGCGGACGTACTCGAGGTACTGGCCTTTCGCGGCGGTCACGTCCGCGGGTACGTCGGCCTTCTCCTTGCGCTCGCCGCCGACGGTGAGTTCGGTACGGATACCGGTGCCGACCATGCCGGGTTTGCAGGCCACGGTGTACGTGCCGGGTTCGACGATCTCGACACTCAGGTTGCCCGACAGCCCGGGGCCGATGTTCTCGACCTCGCCGAGTACGCGGTTGTTGGTGCCGTACACGTAGAACTCGGTGACCTTGTCGCCGGAGTTGGTGACGGCGAAGTCGACGTCGCCCGTGGTCGCCTCGCTGCTCGCCAGTTCGCACGCATCATTGGTGGAGGTGACCGTGATCGCGCCGTCCGAGGTGGCCTTCTGGGTACAGCCGGCCAGCAGCACGGGCAACACGAGTGCCGCGGCCGCGCCGGCGGCCATCACGGTTCTGCGATTCACTGAGGGTTCCTTTCGGTTGCGGATTCCGCGGATGCGGGGTTCTGCGTGGTCGTCGTTCCCGGCGCGGAGGTGCCGGTGGGGGAGGCTTCGGGAGCCGGGGTCAGTTGCCGTCGGCAGAAGATCGTCAGCACGACGGCCACGTACACGACCCAGGCGACGACCTGCAGGACGGTGGGGTCGGGCCGAAAGTTGAAGATGCCGCCGAGCACGGTGCCGTACCAGGACGACGCGTCGTAACCCTCGGAGATGTCGAAGGCGACGGCTCCGTGCCCGGGCAGCCACCCGACGGTCTGCAGGGCGCCGATGCCGTACGTCAGGATCCCGGCCGCCACGAAGATCAGGAAGACCCCGGTGTAGATGAAGAACAGACGCAGATCCAGTCGGATCGCGCCCTGGTAGATCAGCACGGTCAGCGCGACCGCGGCCACGACCCCGAGCAGCAAGCCGATCAGCGGCCACAATCCGCCGGAAACACTCTCGGCGTAGCCGACCATCAGCAGGGCGGTCTCGAACCCCTCCCGCCCGACGGCGAGGAACGCCAACCCCATCACCGAGGCCCGGCCGGCGACGAGTGCCCGCGACATCCCGCTCTTGAGATCGGTGGAGATGTGCCGGGCGGCCTTGCTCATCCACAGCACCATGAACGTGACGATGACGACCGCGACCAGTGAGGCGATCCCGGCGATGGTGTCGGCCGCGAGCGGGGTCATGGTCGACGTGCCGAAGTGGATCACCAGGAACACCACGACGACCATCGCCACCGCGGCGGCCACGCCCGACCAGATCCACTTGAGCGCATCTCGCCGGCCGGTCTTGACCACATACGCGACGAGAACCATGACCACTATGCCGGTTTCGAGTCCTTCGCGTAACCCGATCAAGCCACTGCCGAACATCTGCGTGAACGTCGAAGGCGCGTCGCTCGCTGCTGCGAACAGGTGGATGTCCGATACGACCGGTGTCACGAATCCATCCCTCCCGGTGCCGTTCGCGCCCACTACTTTGCTGAGGCTTACCAAAGCGAAGACTAGACCCGAAAACGCGTACGGCATAGGGCATATCGGCTCATTCGGCCGGCCTGGCACCCCAAATCACGCCCGGCCAGGACTTTTGCGCACCGTGATTTGATGTCGTCTGTCTGTGCGGTGGGCGGATTGTCGGAATCAGCCTGGACGGGTCGGGCCCGCGACGGGAATCGCCTGGGTCATCATGGGTGGATGGTCTCTACTCTCGACACCGCGCGCCGTGACAACGTGATCCTGGTGCACTGGCACGATCTCGGTCGCCATCTGCGGTGTTACGGCGCCGATGGCGTCGAGAGTCCCGTCCTCGACGACCTCGCGGCCGCCGGCATCCGGTTCGCCGACGCACACGCCACGGCGCCGCTGTGCTCACCGGCCCGCGGTTCCCTGTTCACCGGGCGCTATCCGCACGGCAACGGGCTCGTCGGCCTGGCCCACCACGGGTTCGAGTATTTCCCGGACGTGCAGACCCTGCCGGCTCTCCTCGCGCGTGCCGGCTACAGCTCCGCACTCTTCGGGATGCAGCACGAGAGTGCGGACCCCGGCCGGCTCGGTTTCGACTCGGTGGACGTGTCCGACTCGCGCTGCGACTACGTGGTGGACCGGTCTCAGGACTGGTTGCGACGACATGCGCACGACGATCGGCCGTTCTTCCTGACGGCGGGCTTCTTCGAAACGCATCGGCCCTACCCGGTCGACGAGTACAAGCCGGCGGACACCAGCACGATCGCGGTGCCCGGGTTCCTGCCGGACACCGACGACGTGCGCGACGATCTGGCGGGTCTGCACGGCTCGATCACGAAGGCCGACTCGGCCGTGGGCCGGCTCCTCGACACCGTCGCCGAACTCGGTCTCGACGACTCCACCTGGATCGTGTTCGTCACCGATCACGGTCTGGCGTTCCCACGGGCGAAATCGACGCTGTACGCAGAGGGCACCGGGATCGCATTGATCATGCGCCCGCCGTCGCGGCTGGGGATCACGCCGACGGTCTACGACGATCTGTTCTCGGGGGTCGATCTCACGCCGACGCTGCTCGACCTGGTGGGCGTCGACATCCCGGACACGGTCGACGGTGACTCGCACGCCCCTGCGCTGGTGGGAACCGAATCCACGGCCGTTCGCACCGAGGTGTTCACCGAGAAGACCTACCACGATGCCTTCGATCCGATCCGGGCCGTGCGCACCAAGGACTTCAGCTACATCGAGAACTACGCGGCGCGGCCGGCGTTGTTGCTCCCGCTCGACATCGCCGACAGTTTGTCGGCGCGGTCGCTGGATCGGCAAGAGGTGCAACAGGATCGGTCGCGGGTCGAGCTCTACGACCTGCGTTCCGATCCGCATGAGCGCAACAACCTCGCCGACGACCCGTCGTATGCGCATGTCCGGGACGAGCTCGCGCGGGCGTTGGCCGACTGGCGCGAGCGCACCCATGACGACTTGCCCGATGAAGCGGCCGGCACGGCGACGGCGGAGGCCTTCATGGACGCATTCCACGCCAAGGCGGCGCAGGTCGAGGCCGAGGAGGAGGCATTGCCGTCCCGGCGTCCGCTGGGTGCCCGTCGCGAGTTGGCCGGGGACCTCACGTCGGGCGAGCGCTGAGGGGCGTCGGCGCGAAAGCGTCATCTCGGACACGCGATCTCACGCCACCCACAGCGCGGTCTCGGTGTCAATGGTTTCGACCCGGCTGCGCGTAAAAGGCCAGCTTGCGGTGCTTTTTCCGCTCGCTAGACTCGTCTTTCATGTCAGCGAAGTCCTCGTCGGGACCGGCAAATTATCTGGTGTGTGCCAGCCAGCGCAGCGGCAGCACGCTGCTGGTGGAGTCGCTCGCCGCGACCGGCGTCGCGGGTCGTCCGGAGGAGTTCTTCCAGTACTTCTCGGATTCCTCGGCGGCTCCGCAGCCGCGTGAATGGTTCGCCGGTGTCAGCGATCCCACCATCCTCGAGCTCCTGGAGCCACTCGATCCCGGGGTGGTGGACACCCGCGATTCGGCCACCTGGCGCTCGGATGTGCGGGCGGCGGGTCGCACGCCGAACGGGGTGTGGGGCGGCAAGCTCATGTGGAACCAGACGCCGCTGCTGATCTCGCGCAGCCGGGTCGCGTCGGGTTCGTTGCGCGGCGCCGTCCGCTGGCTGTTCGACGGAGCCGATCCGCTCTACGTGCACGTCCATCGAGAAGATGTTGTGCCGCAAGCGGTGTCGATGTGGCGCGCGGTGCAGACCCGCGTGTGGCGGCACGACGGCTCGGACACCGACGAGCACGACGAGGCGGTGTATCACGCCGGCGGTATCGCCCATCTCGCCGGCATCTTGAGCGACCAGGAACGACAGTGGCGCAATTGGTTCGCCGCCGAGGGGATCGAACCGCTCGAGATCGGGTTCCGGGGCCTGGTCACCGATCCCACGAAGGCGACCGCACTGGTGCTGGAGAAGATCGGGCAGGACCCGGAGCTGGCGCCGCCGCCACCGCTGAAGCCACAGTCCAATTCGCGGTCCAAGGAGTGGGCCCGACGCTATCGAGAAGACGCCGAACGAAACGGATACCCACTGTGACCGCTGTAGACGAGACCTCGCTCGACCGGGCGACCGGCGACCGGGCCGGCCCGGGGACGCCGACGACTTCGACCATGTGACCGCCATCCGGGTGTTGGAGGCCGAGGCGGTGCACATCATCCGCGAGGTGGTGGCGGAACTGGAGCGGCCGGTGCTGCTGTTCTCCGGCGGCAAGGACTCCATCGTCCTGCTCCGGTTGGCCGAGAAGGCATTTCGGCCCGCGCCCCTGCCCTTCCCGATCATGCACGTCGACACCGGCCACAATTTCGACGAGGTGATCGAATTCCGTGACCGACGGGTCGCGCCGACCGCCGAGAATCCCGAGGGCATCGAACTCATCGTGGCCTCGGTCCAGGAGTCCATCGACTCCGGACGAGTCGCCGAGTCCACCGACCCGTCGGGTTCGCGGAACCGCCTGCAGACCCGCACCCTGCTCGATGCGCTGGAGGAGGGCGGATTCGACGCCGCGTTCGGCGGCGCCCGCCGCGACGAGGAGCGTGCCCGCGCCAAGAAGCGCATCTTCAGCTTCCGCGACGAGTTCGGGCAATGGGATCCCCGCGCCCAGCGACCCGAACCGTGGTCGCTGTACAACGGGCGGATCCGTCGTGGGGAGTCGGTGCGTGTGTTCCCGCTCTCGAACTGGACCGAGACCGACATCTGGCGCTACATCGAGCTCGAGGGCCTCGAGCTGCCCTCCATCTATTTCGCCGCCGAGCGGGAGGTCTTCGACCGGGACGGCATCCTGCTCTCGGTCTCGGAGTACTCACGGCCCCGCGACGGTGAGGAGGTACGGACCGAGTGGGTGCGCTACCGCACCGTCGGTGACCTGACCATCACCGGGGCGGTTCGCTCGCGGGCCACCACGATCGCCGAGATCATCGCCGAGATCAGCGAATCCACCGTCTCCGAACGCGGGGAGACCCGCGCCGACGACCGCACGTCCAGCGCCGCCATGGAAGACCGCAAGCGCGAAGGATACTTCTGATGACTCTCACCTCGCCACAGCCGGTCGTCCCCGCCGGTGACGAAACAAGCACGTCCGCAAGGCAATTCCTGCGGATCGCGACCGCGGGCAGTGTCGACGACGGCAAGTCCACGCTCATCGGCCGGATTCTGCACGACACCGGCAGTCTGCCGACCGATCATCTCGCCGCGGTCACCGACGGCGACGGTGATGTCGACCTGGCCGCCCTCTCCGACGGCTTGCGCGCCGAACGCGAACAGGGCATCACGATCGATGTCGCCTATCGCTTCTTCTCCACGCCCACACGGAGTTACGTCCTCGCCGACACCCCCGGACACGAGCGGTACACCCGCAACATGTTCACCGGGGCGTCGAACGCGCACGTGGCGATCCTGCTCGTCGACGCCCGGCACGGCCTGCTGCGGCAGACCCGACGCCACGCCCGGATCGCAACTCTCGTGGGCGTGCCGCACGTGATCGCGGCGGTCAACAAGATCGACCTCGTCGATTACTCCGAGCACCGTTTCGACGAGATCCGGGCCGACCTCGCCGAACTCGCGGTGCAACTCGGGATCGGGGAGATCCCGGCGATCCCGGTGGCCGCCAAGCACGGGGACAACGTCGTGCACCGCTCGTCGAACACCCCGTGGTACTCCGGGACAACGCTGTTGGAGTACCTCGAGGACGTCGAGCTCCACGCGCCCGCGCCGGTGACCGAGGAACTGCGCCTTCCGATCCAGTGGGTGTCGCGTCCCAGCGAGTCGAACCGGCGTACCTACACCGGCCGGCTCGCTTCCGGAACACTGCGCGTCGGTGACGAGATCGTCGTGCTGCCGTCGGGAAGCCGGTCGACCGTCACGGCGCTCGATACCCTCGATCCCACGAGAGACGTTGCGGTGGCGCCTCTCTCGGTGGGAATCCAGGTCGCCGACGACATCGACATCGGTCGCGGCGACGTCATCGTGAGCGGTGCGGACGGAGCGCATGTACCGGTCCTGGCCCGCGAGATCGATGCGCACGTGTGCTGGTTGTCGAACTCGCCGCTGCGGGCCGGTGACCGCGTCGCCCTCAAGCACGGCCCGTCGACGGTCCGCGCCACCGTCCAGTCCCTCGAGCGGCGCCTCGACCCGGACACCCTCATCGAGCACGTCGCTCCCGGTGAGCTCGTGCTCAACGACATCGGCACCGTCACGCTGCGGACGTCGTCGGTGGTGCCGGCCGACCCCTATGCGAGCAACCGCGACACCGGCGCGTTCATCCTCATCGACGAGGCCTCGAACGACACGGTCGGCGCGGGGACGATCCTCGAGCCGCGCGAGGTCGTCCCGGGTAAGGCGACGCGCAACGACATCAAATGGCATCCGAGTTCGCTGGCGCGTGCGGAACGGTGGGCGCACACCCAGCAGCGCGGAGCGACGGTGTGGCTCACCGGTCTACCGGCGTCGGGCAAGTCCACCGTCGCCGTCGCGCTCGAGCGGGCCGTCGTCAGCCGCGGGCGCGTCGCCTACCTCCTCGACGGCGACAACATCCGGCACGGGATCTCCGACGACCTCGGCTTCTCCGCCGGTGACCGCGCGGAGAACATCCGCCGTGTCGGCCACGTGGCCCGACTCTTCGCCGACGCCGGGGTCATCGCGATCGCGTCGATGGTCTCGCCGCTGCGTTCCGACCGGGAGATCGCGCGTGAACTGCACCGCGCCGCCGACCTCGACTTCATCGAGGTCCACGTCTCCACGCCGGTCACCGAATGCGAACGCCGTGACCCCAAGGGCCTCTACGAACGCGCGCGTCGCGGCGAACTCCGCGGGCTGACCGGCATCGATGCGCCCTACGAGAGTTCGGAGAGCCCCGATCTGCGATTCGACACCACCGGCGCGGACATCGACCGGCTGGCGTCGCTCATCCTCGGTGCGCTGATGGATCGCGGCATCATGGCGGGGTGAGTTGCTGTCATCCCCCGGGACCCGCGCACGGCGGCCCGGGTGCGCCGTTCCCGCCGGCCGAGCACGCCGGTGGCGGTCCCGGAGTGCACCCGATCGAGACGGTGGACATCCCGGCCGGGGGCTTCGCCATGGGGGACGCGTTCGACGAGGGGTACCGCACCGACGGTGAGCGACCGGTGCACGAGGTCGAGCTCGGTGCGTACTCGATCGACGCGACGACGGTGACCAACGCCGCGTTCGCCACGTTCGTCGCGGCGACCGGACACCAGACCGATGCCGAGCGATTCGGCGGTTCCGCGGTGTTCCACACCTACGCCACCGCGCCGGGCGAACCCGTGCCGGGAACACCGTGGTGGCTCGCGGTCGAAGGTGCGTCGTGGCGCCACCCGGCGGGTCCCGGCAGCCGGGTCGACGATCTGGCCGACCACCCCGTCGTCCACGTCAGCCACCGCGACGCGCAGGCCTATTGCGCCTGGGCCGGACGTGTCCTGCCCACCGAAGCGCAGTGGGAGAACGCGGCGCGGGGTGGGTTGCGCGGGGCCCGATACCCCTGGGGGAATGAACCACCCACCGCAGAAGCGCCCCGCTGCAACATCTTTCGCGGCGAGTTCCCGGATGCGCCGACCGCCCGGGTCGGCACCGTGCCCGTGCGGGACTTCGAGCCCAACGGCTTCGGCCTGTACCAGTGCGCCGGCAACGTCTGGGAGTGGTGCGCCGACACGTTCAGCGCCCGGTACTACCGCGTGTCCGACCGCAGCAACCCGCTGGGGCCGGGCCGGGGAAGCGCTCGCGTCCTGAGGGGCGGCAGCCATCTCTGCCACGACTCGTACTGTCATCGCTACCGGGTCGCCGCGCGATCGCACAACACGCCGGAGTCGACGGCGAGCAACATCGGGTTCCGGACCGTCGGTCCCGCGGCCGGCTGACTTCCATCCGGCCGACAACCCGTCCTGCACGTCCCGGGACACAGGGCCCGCTCGCTGCGCTCCCGGCGCCCGGGACACAGGGCCCGCTCGCTGCGCTCCCGGCGCCCGGGAACCGAACTCCGCCGTGGTCAGTTGGATCAGCAGACTGTGTGTCGATTTCCGGGAGACCCGATCGGCTGTGCGATCGTGGTTCCCCTCGGGCGGTGTCCGCCCGAAAGTCGTCGGACCGGAGAGGGGAGTAGGGCAGGAATGCGTGTGGAGGGCCGGGATGCGGTGCGTCGGGAGTCGAGGCGGCCGAACCCGTGGAGGAACGGCCTCATGGCCTCGGCCGTGGCGGTCGCGTCGTCGGTGCTGCTGGCCGGCTGCATCGACCTGCCGTCGCTGACCAGGCCGGACATCCCGGAGGGCATCCCGCCGGGGGCAGGCGTGCCCCAGCCCTACATCGACATCAACGCACCCGGGCGTACCGCGGACAGGATGCACGACTGGGCCGTGCCCATCGCGGAGTCCACCGGTATCCCGGTCGTCTCGCTCCAGGCCTACGGCAACGCCGCCGAGATCCAGCGCCAGCAACACCCCGAGTGCGGACTGAACTGGACCACGCTGGCGGGGATCGCCGGCGTCGAGAGCAAACACGGCCACTACCGCGGCTCCGACGTGGCCGACAACGGCGACGTCAACCCGCCCATCCGGGGCGTCAAACTCGACGGCACCCGCGGCAACATGGAGATCCTCGACACCGACGGCGGCGCACTCGACGGCGACGCCACCCACGATCGAGCGATGGGGCCGTTCCAGTTCATCCCGGAGACGTGGAAGCGCTACGGCGTCGACGCCAACGGTGACGGCGTCCCCGACCCCGACAACATCGACGACGCCGCCCTCTCGGCGGCCCGCTATCTGTGTGTCTCCGCCGGCAACGACATGACGACGCCGGAAGGGTGGGAGAAGGCAGTCCGGACCTACAACAACTCGATGGCCTACGTCCTCGACGTGCGCGATCACGCCAACGCCTACTCGATCAACGTCCGCTTCTGAACCCTGCCGGGAAGGGCTTCAGCGCTTGCGTCGACCTTGTCACGTGCGGCTTCGGCGCAGCCACTAGGCTCTTGCCTATCGGCCGGCACCAGAACCGGCCGTCGTCGGCGTAGGCGGCCCCGTCGGAGGACACATCTCCTGGGATCACGCCGACGAACTCGTCCACCGAGATTGGGGTGCAACCGTGGCAATCATCGAGCAGGTAGGTGCGCGTGAGATTCTCGATTCGCGGGGCAACCCGACGGTCGAGGTCGAGGTCGTCCTGGATGACGGCACCTTCACCCGGGCCGCCGTGCCGTCCGGGGCGTCGACCGGCGAACACGAGGCCGTCGAACTGCGCGACGGTGGCGACCGGTACCTGGGCAAGGGCGTCACCAAGGCCGTCGAGGGTGTCCTCGGGGAACTGGCCCCGGCCGTGATCGGGATCGAGGCCGAGGAACAGCGCCTCGTCGACCAGGCACTGCTCGACTGCGACGGCACCCCCGACAAGAGCCGTATCGGCGCCAACGCGCTGCTCGGTGTCTCGCTCGCGGTCGCCAAGGGCGCGGCCGAATCGGCCGGGCTGCCGCTGTTCCGTTACATCGGCGGACCCAACGCCCACATCCTGCCGGTGCCGATGATGAACATCATCAACGGTGGCGAGCACGCCGACAACGGCATCGACTTCCAGGAATTCATGATCGCCCCGGTCGGCGCGCGACCTTCAAGGAGGCGCTGCGGTGCGGTGCCGAGGTCTACCACGCCCTCAAGGGCGTCCTGAGCAAGCAGGGCATGAGCACCGCACTCGGCGACGAGGGTGGCTTCGCCCCCGACCTGCCCAACACCGAGGCGGCCATCGCGGTCATCGGTGAGGCGGTCGGCAAGGCCGGCTACAACTTCGGCCGCGACGTCGTCATCGCGCTCGACGCCGCAGCGACCGAGTTCTTCTCGAACGGTGCCTACAAGCTCGAGGGCAAGGAACTCGGCGCCGACGAGATGGTGTCGTTCTACGAGAAGCTCATCAGCGACTTCCCGATCGTCTCGATCGAGGACGGTCTGTCCGAGGACGACTGGGACGGCTGGGCCAAGCTGACCGAGTCGATCGGCGATCGGGTGCAGCTCGTCGGTGACGACCTGTTCGTCACCAACCCCGAGCGTCTCGAGGAGGGGATCTCCAAGGGCATCGCCAACGCACTGCTCGTGAAGGTGAACCAGATCGGCACCCTGACCGAGACCCTCGACGCCGTCGCACTCGCGCACAACAACGGCTACAAGACGATGATGAGTCACCGGTCCGGTGAGACCGAGGACACCACCATCGCCGACCTCGCCGTCGCCTGCAGCTGTGGACAGATCAAGACCGGCGCCCCGGCCCGCTCCGAGCGCGTCGCCAAGTACAACCAGCTGCTGCGGATCGAGGAAGGACTCGGCGACGCGGCACGGTACGCGGGCGACCTCGCCTTCCCGCGTTTCTCGTTTGGTTCGTGATTAGCTGTCTGCATGGCTTCGCAGCGACGTCACCGCGGTGACGGGCGTCAGCGTGGGCGCGATCGTCGGGTAGACGCGCGCTCACGCGAACGCGCCCGTCGCACGCGGCGGCACGCTCGTCCTGCGTCGTCGACGGTGCCCGAGGAAGCGGTCGAGGCGGCGGGGCACGAGCTTCCCGCCGATCTCGACGCACCGGTCGCCGACGACACCTCGGATTCCGGGGTCCGTCGGGTGGCGCCGGAGCGCGTGCCTCGAACCCGCCGACGTCCGGTCCGCGCCGGCATCGGCGCCCGCCTGCGTGGTGTCGAGATGACCCCGGCCGGCCTTGCGACGCTCGTCATCACCGTCGTGGTGGTGTGCGTGGTGGCACTGACCCTCGCGATGCCGCTGCGGACGTACTTCAGTCAGCGTTCGGAATTCCGTCAGCTGACCGCGTCGAACGAGCAGCTGCAACGCGAGGTCGCGGACTATCAGCAGAAGGTCAACGAGCAGAACGATCCCGCCTACATCGAGGCCCAGGCGCGGACGCGTCTGCAGTTCGTCAAACCAGGAGAGATCCCGCTCGTGATGTTGTTCCCCGCCGACGAGGCACGGCGCGAGGCCGCCGAACGTGCCGAAGAGCGCGCTCGCGCACCGTGGTACGGAAATCTCTGGGACACCCTGTCGACCCCTCCCGGCGTGCAGTGAGTTCCTCCTCCGGCCACGGTGTCTCCGCGGAGGATCTCGCCACGGTGGCCGCCCAGCTCGGACGCGAACCGCGCGGGGTCCTCGAGATCAGCTACCGCACACCTGACGGGAAGCCCGCGGTCGTCAAGACCGCGCCCCGGCTGCCCGACGGCACACCGTTCCCGACGTTGTACTACCTGACCGATCCGCGTCTGACCGCCGAGGCGAGCCGCCAGGAGTCGGCCGGTGTCATGAAGGGCATGACCGCGCGCCTGCACGACGACGCCGAACTCGCCGCGGCGTACCGCCGTGCGCACGAGGACTATCTCGCCGAACGCGACGCGATCGAACCCCTCGGCACCGATTTCACCGGTGGCGGTATGCCGGACCGGGTGAAGTGCCTGCACGTCCTGATCGCGCACTCCCTCGCCAAGGGTCCGGGACTCAATCCGCTCGGTGACGAGGCGGTGGCGCTCGCGGCCGCGAACGGGTTGCGCGGCACCGCGATTCCGGAGGACTGGCCCGAGCCGTCGGACGCGGGGACCGACGAGTGACCGTCGTCGGAGCCGTGGACTGCGGCACCAACTCGATGCGCCTGCTCGTGGCGAAGCCGGGCCCGGACGGGCGCCTCGTCGATCTCCATCGTGAGATGCGTGTGGTCCGACTGGGTTACGGCGTCGACGCGACCGGGATGTTCGCCGCGGAATCGATCGAGCGGACGCGCGTCGCCCTCAGCGACTATGTCGACACGATGGAAGCGCTCGGCGTCGAGAGAGTGCGGATGGTCGCCACCTCCGCGACCCGTGACGCGTCGAATCGCGACGAGTTCTTCGCCATGACCGCCGATCTGCTCGGGTGCGTGTCCACCGGCGCGATCGCCGAGGTCATCACCGGCGACGAGGAGGCGCGGCTGTCGTTCCGCGGGCAGTCGGCGAATTGGATGCGGCGGATGGGCCGTTCGTGGTCACCGACCTCGGCGGCGGTTCGACGGAAGTCGTCCTGGGCGATGCGGACGGTGTGACCGCGGCGTACTCGGCCGACATCGGGTGTGTTCGGCTGACCGAGCGTGCCCTGCCGTCCGACCCGCCCACGCCGACGGAGCTGGCCGCGGCGACCGAGTTCGCGCGCGAACGTCTCGCCGAGGCGTTCGCCGCGGTGCCGGTTCAGTCCGCTCGCACCTGGGTGGGCGTCGCCGGCACGATGACGACGCTCGCCGCGCTCGGTGCCGGCCTCCCCGAGTACGACTCGGACGCGATCCATCTGTCGACGATCTCGCTGCCCGAACTCGACCGGGTCTGCCGGAACCTGATCGGTATGACACGCGCCGACCGCGCGGCGCTCGGACCGATGCACCCCGGGCGCGTCGACGTCATCGGCGGCGGATCACTGATCACCCTCGAGCTCGCGAGAGTGCTGTCGGAAAGTGCCGGTATCGACGAACTCGTCGTGAGCGAACACGACATCCTCGACGGGATCGCGTTGGGAATACTCGACTGAGCAGTGCTCGATCCAGTTACCATGCGTCGCATGGCATACAACCTGCGTTGCCCCTGCGGTGAGTCCATCACGGCCCTCGAAGCCGACTTCGTGCCGTCGGTCCAGGCCCACCTCGCCGCCGAACATCCCGGCCGCGACTACAGCGAGACCGAGATCATGATGATGGCCATGACCGTTCCCGACCGTTCGGTGAAGTCCGACGGCTGAGCGGCGTCGGATCAGACGGCAGCCGGATCGCGCAGCGAGATGTTGTTGCACGCCTCGCAGACCGACTCGGGGATGACACCGCGGCGCTGCAGGAATCCGAAGATCGTGCAGCCCAGGCAGAAGCCGAAGACGGCCTCGAGCGTAGCGGCGGCGATCAGCACGCCCGTGGCGAGTTGGGCGGCGAGCCCGTAGCCGAGCAGGCTGAGCACGAAGGCGGTCCCGCTGACGACGAGACCGATGGTCTGGGCGAACCGCTTGGGCGGCCCCGGGACCAGCTTCTCCTTGCGGATGATCTTCGGCACGAGGAAGCGCACCGAGAGTTGCCCGAAAGGCGACAGGGTCGGTCCCGATGCCACACGCATCGCGAACCCCAGGGCGAGGATGCCGTAGAGCACGGGCGTGTTCACCGACACCGCGATGATCGCGAGGACGACGACCAACCCGGCGGTACTGCGCGCGGCATAGTCGTTGACCGGGTTCGGGAACGTGAGGACAGAGCGCACCGACATCGGGCAACAACCTCCGGAGAGCGGGGACAATCGCCGACCAAGGTACGTGCGACGGCCCCATCGGGCAACGATTGCGCCCAGGGTGAATCGATCGGTGCCGGTCAGGACCCTGCGGTCGGGTCCATTCGCGGCTCGGACGCGGCGATGTCCCGCGGGTCGTCGACGTCCGGTTCGTCCTTGTCGGTCTCGCCGCCGTCGGAGGCGAGTTCAGCCTCGCGGGAGACCTCGCCCTCTTGGTCGATACCGGTCTGCTCACCGACGTCGATGCGGTCTGGCAGTTCGTCCATGTCCACTCCGGTCACCTCTCTGGCCTGTTCGGATTCGGCGTACGGGGCCGAGGTGTCCACCTCGGACGACGCGTCCGCGAACTCGGCATCGATGATGCCGCTCGCGTCGTATCGCGGGTGGGCGTCGGCTTTGGCCTTGCGGGCGGCCTCGCGCATCTCGAACCCGTCGGTCACGATCTCACCGATCTCGCGGGTCACGCCCGCGACGGCTCCGGTGATGATGGTTGCTATCCGGCCGACATGGGTGGCCGTGGACTCGATCAATTCCTGGAACAGATCCTTGTTGCGTTCGATGCTGTCGACCATCGCTTCGGGAATCCCCCTGCAGTTGGTTGCGGCTGGAGCCTGATCGGTGTGCCCAGAGCCTACCCCCGGGGCACACCGATCAAACCGGCGTCAGGCGACCGAGGCGGGCTTCTCGCGCTCGACGATGACGGTGAGATCGTTGTCGTCGCGCGTCATCCAATTGGGCAACGACAGCTTCGCGATCTTCTTCCAGGTCGACGCGAGCTGGTGGCTCAGCGAGCCGGTGTTGTACGGCAGTCCGTAGCGTTCGCAGATCTCCTGGACCTCCGCGGACATCTCGGGGTAGCGACTGGCCGGGATGTCGGGGAAGAGGTGGTGCTCGATCTGGTGCGAGAGGTTGCCGCTCATCACATGGAACAACGGGCTGCCGGTGATGTTGGCCGAACCGAGCATCTGCCGCAGGTACCACTGGCCCCGCGTCTCGTTCTGGCATTCCTCGGACGTGAATGTCTGTGCACCGCTGGGGAAGTGGCCACAGAAGATGATCGAGTAGGTCCACACGTTGCGCACCAGGTTGGCGGTCGCGTTACCGATGAGGGTCGGGACGAAGAGCGGGCCCGTGAGCGCGGGGAAGACGACGTAGTCCTTGAGGACCTGACGACCGGCCTTGCGCCACATGCCTTTCACCAGGCCCTTGATGTCACTCCACTTGCGCTTGCCGGCGATGACGTTCTCGGCTTCGAGGTCGTGCAGCATGACGCCCCACTCGAAGAGCAGCATGAGTGCGGTCGCGTAGCCGAGGTTGCCCAGGTAGTAGGGGTTCCACTTCTGATCGCGGTCCATTCGCAGGATGCCGTAACCGATGTCGCGGTCCTCACCCAGGATGTTGGTGAAGGTGTGGTGCAGGTAGTTGTGGCTGTGCTTCCACTGATCGGCCGGACAGACGGTGTCCCACTCGAACTCGCGGGAGTTGTAGGTGTCCTCGCGCATCCAGTCGTACTGACCGTGCATGACGTTGTGGCCGATCTCCATGTTGTCGAGGATCTTCGACACCGAGAGGGCGCCCACCGCGGCGATCCACGCGGGCGGGAAGAACCCGAGGTACATGAGTGCGCGTCCGCCGATCTCGAAGCCGCGCTGGGCGCGGATCACCGAGTAGAGGTAGTCGCGGTCCTTCTGGCCCAGGTCGGCGACGATCCGGGCCCGCAGGGCGTCGAGGTCTCGCCCGAGCGCCTCGACCTGCTCGTAGGACATGACGACGGTGTTGGGATCGTCCGCGACCTTCTGGTCGGCGCCGACGCGGTGCAGCGCGGGCAGGTTGTCGTCGATGGTGGTCTCGACGTCACGGCTGATGTCGATGGTCATGGCATTGCCTCCTTCTCGGAGAGGAGATGTGGCTGGGAAGGGTGGATCTGGGGGATCAGCTCGTGGACATCAGATGTCGATGTCGACCGAGCCGACCGGCGCGCTGATGCACAGCTGGATCTGGGTGTCGGACTCGTCGTCGATCTCGCCGGTCAGGACGTTGCGGGTGCACCCCGACTTCTTCGTCGCGACGCAGGAGAAGCAGATCCCCATCCGGCACCCGGATTCGGGCGTGAGCCCGGCCGCTTCGGCCTGGTCCAGGATCGGACGGCCGTCGTTGGTTGCCGACGTCCCCGACGAGGAGAACGTGACCTCGCCCTCGACGGAGTCCGGGTCGACGGCCGGGATGACCGGCGCGAAGGCCTCGCTGTGCAACGGCTGGGTGATGGCGAGCTCGGCATGGACCCGTGCGACCTCGTCCATGAGGGCGGCGGGGCCGCAGACGAACACGTCGGCGTCGGACAACCCCGGGATTCCCTCGAGGTGGTCGGCGCTGAAGTGTCCGTCGTCGCGCGTGTGGTACACGCGCAGGTCGAACCGGGGATGGCTGTCCGCGAGCTCACGCAGCTCGTCGCGGTAGGCGACGTCGGCCGGGGTGCGCGCATAGTGCACGAACGTGATCGGTCCCGCGTACTGTCGGGCGACGAGTGTTCGCGCCATTGAGAGTACAGGTGTAATCCCGCTGCCGCCGCTGACGAAGACCGCCGACGTCGGGTCGGTGTCGGGAAGCACGAACTCGCCGTCGGCGGCGGACAGCCCGACGACGTCCCCGGCGCGGGCGTGCTCACGAAGGTGGGTGGACACGAAACCGTCGTCGTGTGCGGTGATGGTCAGCTCGATCTCGCCGTCCGGGCCCGCGGCGGCGTTGGCCGGCGAGAAGCAGCGGGTGTGCCGAACGCCGTCGATGACGACCTTGAGCTGCACGAACTGGCCGGCCTCGTGGCCTCGCCACTGACGGGTCGGACGAATGGTGAGGCGGACGGTGCGCGCCGTGGGACGCTCGACACGGGTGATCTCGCCGCGCAGATCGCGCCAGGTGATCATCGGATCGAGCAACTCGAGGTAGCGGTCGACCGGATGCGGCGACAGCGCTGCCTCCACGATCGAACCGACCAGACGGCTCCACCGGCCGGGCTCGGCGCCGGTGTCGGCGCGGGTCTGGTCCTGGGGTGTGCGGATGCTCATGGGCTGGGCTCCGTTCGGTCTGTTTCGGTGTACAGGTGTACACCGGCAAGTGTGACACAGCGCGATGGTCGATCGTCAAGTGTTCGCTGATGTGACTGCCGTCACGACACCGCCTGTGCCTCTCCGCCGCGTCGGCCGACCCGACGCATAGACTCGGATGCGTGACACGCACGCGAGAGCCGAGCCGGCGCGATGCGCAGACCCGTGCGGACCGCAAGAACCAGACGCGACAGGCGTTGCTGGACACCACGCGGTCACTGGTCGGCGAGCGCAGTTTCGGCAGCATCAGCCTCCGTGAGGTCGCCCGTGGCGCCGGGATCGTGCCGACCGCCTTCTATCGCCACTTCGCATCGATGGAGGATCTCGGGGTCACCGTCGTCGAGGACTCGATGCGCGTCCTGCGACGGGCGCTGCGTGAGGGACGACGCGACCTGGCGGCGCGTGACGCCCTGCCCACCGCACAGAACTCGCTGGCCATCCTGCTGCGGCACGTCCGCGAGAACGAGTCGCAATTCCGGTTCCTGGTGCGCGAGCAGCGGGGCGGCATCGCCGAGATCCGTCGTGCGATCGACACCGAACTCCGGTTGTTCTCCAAGGAACTCGCGATCGATCTCGCCCGGATGCCGGACCTGGCACGGTGGCAATCAGACGACCTCGAACTGGCAGCGGAGCTGATCGTCATCATCATGCTCACCGCGGTGGCCGATCTGCTCGACGGTGAGTATCGCGGACGTTCCGCCGAGCAGGAGATCGTCGAGCGCACCGAGCGGCAACTCGTGATGGTCTTCCTCGGCATGGGTCAATGGCGTCCATCGACCGACTGAGCTGCGGGAATCGGACGCCCTGGTAGTCGCCGACCTACAGGTTGTCCGCGCTCTCGGTGAGTCCCGACCCGCCGGGCGGGAGTAGCGGGCGAGGTGGCAGCGGGGAGGAGTAGACCACATTGGTGGTGACGCTGCCGAGGGTTCCGACCATGCCGCTGACCCGTTCCAGGTGCTTCATGTCGGTGGCGACGACCTTCATGATGAAACAGTCGTCGCCGGTGACGTGATGCGCCTCGATGACTTCGGGTAGCTCCGCGAGCAGGGTGTGCAACGGCTCGTACCTGCTGCTGGGATACCGCAGCCGTAGGAAGGCCAGGATCGCGAACCCGAGCCGCTCGGGGTCGACGCTGGCGCTGTAGCCGCTGATCACCCCGGATTCTTCGAGGCGGGCTTCGAGACCGATGCGTCCGACGTGCACGCCGATCAGGAACGCGGTGTGAACTTCGTCTTGATCGACTCACGAGGTAAGGCGGCGTGGGGGCAGGGGCGCATCGTCGGAGCCGTGCACATGCCGACGGCACAGATCGCCGCGCGCGCTGTCGACGAGATAGCAACGAGCACACCGGTTGTGACGTACTGCTGGGGGCCCGGATGCAATGGTTCGACGCGGGCCGCGCTGGAGTTCGCCAAGCTGGGTTACCGGGTCAAGGAGATGATCGGCGGTTACGAGTACTGGGCGCGCGAGGGCTACCCCGTCGAGAATGATCACAGCAGGATCATCCGGTCCAAAGACCCGCTCACCGTGCCACTGGACTCGGTGGTCTGTGACTGCTGAAACAGTCGTGTCCGCCGACGCCTAGCGGCCGGGCCCCGCGGTTGTCGATTTGCCCTCAGGGCGATTTCAACTGTGGTCCGTCGACGCGATGGTGCCGGACACTGGGCCGAGGCACCGCGCCGGCCCACTCGCCTCGAGGCGGGAGTCGAGGCGGTGTCGTGCTCGTCACGTGCCGACCCGACCGAAAGGTGCCCTCGCGGTGTCTCTGCATTTCCACTGGTTCCTGCCCACCTACGGCGACTCGCGCAATCTGATCGCGGGCGGCCACGGCAGCCAGATGACAGGGGACCGGCCGCCGATCTGCGGTACCTCAAACAGCTCGCCGGCGCCGCCGAGGCCAACGGCTTCGAAGCCGTCCTGACCCCGGCAGGTCTCTGGTGCGAGGACGCCTGGCTGACCACCGCCGCTCTGATCGACGCCACCGAAAGCCTCAAATTCCTGGTGGCGTTCCGCCCCGGGCTCATCTCGCCGACGCTGGCCGCCCAGATGGCCGCCACGTTCCAGTGGCATTCGCAGGGCCGCCTTCTGGTCAACGTCGTCACCGGTGGCGAGTCGAGTGAACAGCGCGCCTTCGGCGACTTCCTGGCGAAGAACGCGCGGTACGAGCGTTGCGACGAGTACCTGGAGATCATCCGCCGGCTCTGGACCGAGGAAGCGCCCGTCGACGTGGTGGGGAAGTACCTGCGCGTCGAGGGTGCGCAGCTCGGACGTCGTCCCGATCCGACGCCGGAGATCTTCTTCGGCGGATCGTCGCCGGCCGCCGGTGACGTCGCCGCCAAGCACGCCGACACCTACCTCACCTGGGGCGAGCGTCCGGACGCGGTGGCCGAGAAGATCGCGTGGGTCAACGGTCTCGCGGCCGCGCAGGGCCGGGAACTCTCGCACGGCATCCGTTTTCACGTGATCGCCCGCGAGACGTCGGAGCAGGCCTGGGCCGAGGCGGCCCGTCTGCTCGGTGCGCTCGATCCGGCCCAGGTCGCGACTGCGCAGCAGAACCTGGCGCGCTCGGAGTCCGAGGGCCAGCGACGTATGTCCGAACTCCACGGTCGTGGAGCCGGTTTCGCCGACCACAACGATCCGCACTCGCTGGAGATCCACCCCGGCGTGTGGGCCGGGGTCGGGCTCGTCCGTGGTGGTGCGGGTACGGCGCTGGTCGGCTCCTACGACGAAGTGGCCGCACTCATCGCCGAGTACGCCGCGCTCGGACTCGACCACTTCATCCTGTCGGGCTATCCGCATCTCGAAGAGGCGTACCACTTCGGAGACGGGGTCCGGCCCGCTCTCGCCCGGCTCGGACTGCTCGACCCGGCGTCGGCCGGCCCGTCCGAAGCCGTGCGCACCGCGTTCCTGCCGCGCCTGCAGGCCGCATCATCCTGATCGACAACACTTTTCACCTTCACCACGTCCCTTCTCGCCTTGTAACCGACACCTCGCGGAGGTAGCCATGTCCACCGAGTCCATCGCGGACCAGATCAAGTTCGCCTACTGGGTGCCCAACGTCAGCGGTGGCCTGGTCACCAGCACCATCGAGCAACGCACCGGTTGGGACTACGACTACAACGTCAAACTCGCGCAGACCGCCGAGAACAACGGTTTCGAGTACGCGCTGTCGCAGGTGCGGTACGAGGCAAGCTACGGAGCCGAATACCAGCACGAATCCACCAGTTTCAGCCTCGCGCTCCTGCTCGCCACGCAGCGGCTGAAGGTGATCGCGGCGGTGCACCCGGGGCTCTGGCATCCGGCCGTCCTGGCGAAGCTCGGCGCCACCGCCGACCACCTGTCCAAGGGTCGCTTCGCGATCAACGTCGTCAGCGGCTGGTTCAAGGACGAGTTCACCCACCTCGGCGAGCCGTGGCTCGAGCACGACGAGCGGTACCGGCGCAGCGGAGAGTTCCTCGAGGTGATCCGCAAGATCTGGACCGAGGACGAGGTCGATTACCGCGGCGACTTCTACCGCATCCACGACTTCACGCTGAAGCCCAAGCCGCTCAACACCGTCGAGCGTCCGAACCCCGAGCTGTTCCAGGGCGGGAACTCCTCGGCCGCCCGCAACAACGGCGGACGCTACGCGGACTGGTACTTCTCCAACGGCAAGGACTTCGACGGCGTGACCGAGCAGCTCGACGACCTCCGCGCCGTCGCACGTGCCCACGAGCGCGAGGTGAAATTCGGGCTCAACGGCTTCATCATCGCGCGGGACACCGAGAAAGAGGCCCGCGACACTCTGCGCGAGATCGTCGAGAAGGCGAATCGCCCTGCGGTGGAGGGCTTCCGGGACGCCGTCCAGCAGGCCGGGAACTCGACAGGCGACAAGAAGGGCATGTGGGCCGACTCGTCGTTCGAGGACCTCGTCCAGTACAACGACGGCTTCCGGACCCAGCTGATCGGCACCCCGGAGCAGGTGGCCGAACGCATCGTCGCCTACAAGCGTCTGGGCGTCGACCTGATCCTCGGCGGCTTCCTGCACTTCCAGGAGGAGATCGAGTACTTCGGTGAGAAGGTGCTGCCTCTGGTGCGCGAGATCGAGGGCGCCCAGAGCGACACCGCCCCGACGCCTGCGGGAGTGGCGTGACCGCAGTGAGCCAGGCGCGGGTCCGGTCCGCCGTGCGGATCGGGTCCGAGGCCGAGGCGCTGTCGATGGCGCGCGAACTGGCCGCCGAATTCGCGGTCGGGGCGGCCGAGCGCGACCGCGAACGTCGGTTGCCCCATGCCGAGATCGACCGTCTGTCGCAGTCGGGGCTGCTGGCACTCACCGTCCCGGCTCGGTTCGGTGGTCTCGACCTGCGTCCCAGTGCGCTCGCCGAGGTGGTGTACATCCTGGCCGCCGCGGACGCGAGCATCGCGCAGATTCCGCACAGCCACTTCGTCTACCTCAACCTCGTCCGCCTGTCCGCGGGAGAAGTGTTGCAGGAGCGCATCTTCGCCGACGTCCTCGCCGGCGGACGGGTGGCCAACGCGCAGTCCGAGCGGGGCGGCAAGACCATCGCCGACATCTCGACACGGTTGAGTCCGGTGGCCGATCGAGCATCGACGCTATTCGTCCTCGACGGTGAGAAGTTCTATTGCACCGGTTCGTTGTTCGCGGACACCCTCGCCGTCCTCGCGCGGTTGGACGTCGCCGTCGGCGACGTCGCGCCCGGGGAGTACGTGGCGTTCGTCCCGGCCGATGCCGACGGCGTGGAGATCGTCGACGACTGGGATGCGGTGGGACAGCGCACGACCGGCTCTGGGACCGTCCGGTTCAGCGGGGTCGGCGTGGGTCTCGCGGATCTGGTGGCGCGCGCACCGGCAACATCTGCGCCCACCGGTTACGGCGCCTTCGCCCAGCTGCTCCATGTGGCGATCGACGTCGGTATCGCCCGCGGTGCGCTGCGCGCGGCGTCGGAGTTCGTGCGTGCGAAGTCGCGACCGTGGTTCGAGGCGAATGTCGAACGAGCAGTGGATGATCCGCTGTTGGTGCAGCGCTTCGGCGAGTTGGAGGTCGAGGTCGCGACCGCCGAGGCGACCCTCGCCGCGGCCGGTCGAAGAGTCGACGCGGCAGTGGGAGGTACCCCGGAATCGCCCTCGCGCGAGTTGGTCGCGGAGGCCTCGATCGCAGTCGCGACGGCGAAGGTGGTGGCCGACCGGGTGGCCCCCTCGGTGGCGTCGGCCCTGTTCGAGGTGAGCGGGACCCGCAGTGCCGCCGGTGGCGGGGGTCTGGATCGCTTCTGGCGCGACGCCCGGACGCACACGCTGCACGACCCCGTGCGATGGAAGTACCAGAACATCGGGCGCTGGGTTCTGCGCGGCGAGGAGCCGCCCCTGCACGGCGTGATCTGACCGCGGGGGCGTCCGGCGTCGGCGTCAGAGGTAGCGGCCGACGAGCGGCACGGCCTTCTTCGGGGTCTTCGCGTTGAAACCGTCGCCGATCGCACGCAGTTTCCACTCGCCGCCGTCGCGGGAGATGACCGCCATCGCGACCGCGGTGAACGGCATCCCGCCCTTGAGGGTGTAACGGGCCAGCTCGGCGGAGGTCGTCGCGTCGACGAGCCGGCAGTAGGCGTTCTCGATCTTCTCGAACGTGTGGCCCCGGTACGACGTGACGATGAACATCAACGCGTCGATCTGGGGTGGGACCGACTGCAGCGCAACGCGGATGACCTCGTCGTCGCCCTCGCCTTCACCGGTGAGGTTGTCGCCGGAGTGCAGGATCGAACGGTTCTTGCTGTTGAGGTGACCGTAGTAGACGGTCTCGACGCATTTCCCGCCCGAGAACATGAGCACCGAGGCGTCGAGGTCGATCGAGCCCCCGCGCCCGAATCCGCCGCGCACCGGATCCCACCCGAGTCCCATCTGGATGTCGGTGAGTGCCACGCCACCCTCCTTGCGGAGGGTGACCTTTTGGCCTTTCGCCAAGCTCACCGGGGCGCCCTTGCGCAGACTGACCTCGGCGGGCTGCGCCGGGGGTGCGGGAGCAGGCGGTGCGGGTGCCGGGGGCGCGGGAGTGGGCGGCGCCGCCGCCGGGGGCGTGGGTGCCGGGGGAGTCGGCGCCGACGGCCGCGAGTAGCTGATCGGCGTGGGCGGGGCGGGTATCGGTTGCGGCTCGTCGTCGACGCTCACCCCGTGGTCGCGGACCAGATCGGCGAAACCGCCGGCGTATCCCTGACCGACGGCACGTACCTTCCACTCGCCGTTGCGCCGGTACACCTCGAGGGCGATGACCACCGACTCGCTGGTGAGGCCGGTGACGGTGAAGTCGTACAGCGGCCGGCCCGCTTCGTCGGTGACGTGAGCGACCGGCGGTGCGAAACGGCCGAAGGTCGACGACGCGTCGTCGAGCGTGATGACCGCGCGGACCGCGTCGATGTCGGCAGGTACTCGAGCGGTCGAGATGTGCAGTCGCGCAGAACCTGGGGCGGCCTGTTCCAGCCGGACGCCGGGCCCGGTCGGCTGGTTGTAGAAGACGAAGTCGTCGTCGGTACGCACCACCCCCCGGTCGGTGACCAGCAGGGCCGACAGGTCGGCGGCGGTCGCGAGGTCCACCGAGACGATGACATCGGGGGTCGGCAACGGGCCGTTCTGGCCTTTGGTCAGAGCAGACATCTCCGGGCGTTTCCTCATTTCAGTCGGGCCGAATACGCACAGCGTAGTCATGTGAGGCGGCGACCCGCGTCTGAAGACCACCCGACCGAGAGGGGGCGACGACAATACGATGTTGGCTCTTTCGTGGAGGGTGGTTTTCAGCGCCAGGTTGGTCAGTGGGTGTGACCCCGGTCCCAGCAAGGTTCCGATTGGGTATACAGCCTGGTCCCTGGTGCGCGACCGCCCTAGTCTCATGTGTCTGAAGTGACTCAGGAGACAGATGTGAATGTTGTGACCAGGATCGGCGTGGTGTTCTGCGCGGTGGCGATGTCGATGGTGATCGGCGCGGGCTCGGCGACGGCGATACCGCTCCCCGTGCTGCCGCCGCTGCCGGAGCCCTTCGCCACGTGGTTCAAGCCCCCGGAACCGCTCGACAAGAAGCTCGCGAAGAGCTATGCCGCACTGACGAAGTCGATGCGGAAGTCCCTGCCCGGCCAGCTCGGGATCGCGATCGTGCCCGTCGGCGGGGACGAGGTCATCTCCCTCGGGTCGCTCAAATCGGGACGTGCATGGTCGACGATGAAGGTCCCGGTGTCGCTCGCCGCGCAGCGCGAGCGCGGTCCCGCGGTCGCCGCGATGGAGGACAAGGCGATCACGTTCTCCGACAACGATGCAGCCGGCGAATTGTGGGGGGTGCTCGGCGGCGGGCACGCGTCCGTCGACGCTGTCAGTGCGGTCCTCCGTGAGGGCCACGACGTCCGGACGCACGTGTCCTCCGAGGTCGACAATCCGCCGTCGTACCCCGGTCACACCGCGTGGGCGCTACGCGACCAGGCGATCTTCGGCGCTCACCTGCCGTGTCTGCCCGACAGCGAACACCTCATCCGGCTGATGAGCGCCGTCGCCCCGAATCAGCAGTGGGGTATCGCGAAGGTGGGGCGCAGTCAGGGAGCGGTGACCGCGGTCAAGGGTGGCTGGGGTCCGGCGACGTCGAAGTCGTCGGCGCATCTGGTGCGGCAACTGGGCATCATCACCACGACCAGCGGCCAGGTCGCGGTGTCGATGGCGGCGATCCCGCGGAGTGGATCGTTCACCGACGGGACCAAGATGCTGACCCGGCTCGGCAATTGGCTCGGAAAGAACCTGGCCGACCTCCCCAAGGGTCGATGCTGATCGCGGGCCGTGACCTCAGGCCGCGGCGTGCGCGGCCGGTGTACGTCCCGCGCCCGCCGGGGTCGTGAGCGCGGCGGCGATCGCCGTCGTGAGCGGAACCGACAGGGCGATCGCGATTCCGCCGACGAACGAGCGGGCCAACTCCACTGCCACGACGTCGGTGGTGAGCAGTCCGCCCAACGGCTGCTGGGCCACCGAGAACAGCAGCATCAGCGGCAGCGCACTGCCCGCGTAGGCGAAGACGAGGGTGTACACCGTGCTCGCGATGTGGTCGCGGCCCACGCGCATCGCGGCGCGGAAGGTCGCGAGCCGTGACGGTTCGCCGGCCGCGGCCAGTTCGAAGGCCGCCGAGGCCTGTGTGATCGTGACGTCGTTCAGAACACCGAGGGTGCCGATGATGAACCCGGCGAGCAGGAGACCGCTGACCGAGATGTTGCCCTGATACACCTGCAGATTGGTGGTCTGATCGCCCGAGAGCCCCGTGAGGTTCATGGTCCGGATGGCGAGCCAGCTCAGGAATCCCGCGAGCAGCAGGGAGGTCAGCGTCCCGAGCAGAGCCGAACTGGTCCGGAGACTGACACCGTGCGCGAGGTAGAGGACCACGAACAGGATCACCGCCGACGACACGACCGCCACCGCGACAGGGGACGACCCGTCGAGGATGGCCGGCAGCGTGAACACGGTGAGTACCCCGAAGGCGATCGCCAGCCCGATGATCGAGCGGAACCCGCGCCACGCCGCCACCAGCACGATCGCGGCGATGAACAGCACGGCCCAGAAGATGATCGCCGGCCCGCGCTGGAAGTCGAAGAAGCTGTACCGGTTGCTGCCGTCGGGGCCGGGGCCGGGGACGGTCGCGAGCCGGATGCCGTCACCGACGTTCAACGTCGGCTGGCCGGCCTGGGGCTCGTCGAGCGTGCCGGCGGCGGGGGCCACGGTGTCGGGCCCGGATCCGGCCTGTGCCCGGTTGGTGGGGATCTCCAGGACGGTGTACTGGCCGGCCACGTCGCCGGAGGTGAACCGGACCGCGTTGAGGATGCACGGCCCACCCGGCACCGGATTCACCGGTATGTCGGCGGTCTCGAGCACTGATCCCGCCACCGAGTTGAGGCAATTCGCATGGAACTGGTCCACGATCTCGCCGTCGACCGTGGTGATCGGCCCGCCGTCGGCGGACCGGAACTGGGTGGGGATCGGGTGTTCGGAATCCGACGGCCACAGGACGACCATGCCGACCGCGACCGCGACCGCGGTCACCGCGAGCGTGCCGATGACGAACCACCGGGCGATCGGCGACAGCGTGTGGCTGATGTCGGACAGCGAGTGCGCATGACCGTGCCCGTGATGTGTGCGGCTCACGCGGTGAGCCTATGCGCACCGCACCCGGGTCGCGATGGGCGACCCGGGTGCGGTGATGGGGTGTGCAGCAGTGCCGACGC
This sequence comes from Gordonia sp. SMJS1, assembly GCF_029866425.1. Taxonomy (NCBI): domain Bacteria; kingdom Bacillati; phylum Actinomycetota; class Actinomycetes; order Mycobacteriales; family Gordoniaceae; genus Gordonia; species Gordonia sp. SMJS1. The sequence continues at coordinate 1,655,549 of NZ_CP123381.1, forward strand.
TGGTCACAGGGGCAGCAGGATGCCCTTGACCCGCGGATCGGTCCGCAGGAATTCCTGCACGGCAGGGTCTTTGAACGCGGCGACCAGGTTCTTGATGTTCTCGGTGTCCTTCCACTGCGTTCCGATGGTCAGCTGCCCGGCGAACTCGTCGGGAGCGGGCGGAGCGTAGATCTGCTTGGCGATGTCGATGTTCGCGGCGAGGTAGTACTCGGTGTAGCCCACGGTGGCGTCGAGGTCGGCGAGCGAGCGCGACTGGGCGGCGAAGTCGAGCAGGACGAACTGCAGGTTCCGCGGATTCGTGGCGATGTCCTTCTGGGTCGCCTTCCACTTGTCCACGCCTGGTTTCAGCGTGATGAGTCCGGCGCGTTCGAGCAGCCAGAGTCCCTGGGCCTCGTTCGCGGGATCGGAGTAGAGGGAGACGCGGGCGTTCTGCGGCAGGTCGGCGACGTCGCGGTACTTGTCCGACCAGATGCCGAATCCCCAGCGGAACACCGGCGTCGCGGCTTCCTCCTGGAAGTCCGGGTTCGCCTCGAGGACCTGCGACAGCCACAGCTTGTGCTGATAGACGGTGCCCGCGACCTCCCCGTCGCTGACCGCACGGTTCAGCGTCGTGGAGTCGGACAGGCCCTTGAATGCGACCTTGATGTCATACCGGGGTGCGACCTCGTCGGCGATGAACTCGACCAGTGCCTGCTCGGAGGCGTTGCCCTCGGCGGTGACGACGGTCAGTGTCGCACCGGCGGTCTCGTTGGGCGACGTCGAGTCGGACCCGAGGAAGCGCCAGCCGACGACGGCGGCGATCACGGCGACCACGACCAGCGCGCCGACGATCAGCGGCCAGCGGCGACGTGTCGAGATCTCGATTCCGGAACTGCCGGGCGGAGAGGGAGTCTCGCCGGATTTCGATGAGGTGCCGGTGGTGGAACCGGTGTCCTGTGTCATGGGGTGCCTTTCGGGTGTGGCTGGGTGATGCGGTGACGAGCGCTCCGCCGCTCAGGGAGCAGAGCCGGCCGGCGGTTTTGTGGTTCTTCAGTGGTTGACCCGGCGGGACGTGACCGGGTTGAGGCTGCGGGCGAGGGCGTCGCCGGCGACCTGGATCACGGCCACCGTCACGATGAGCACGATGATGGTGGCGACCATGACCCCCTGATCGAATCGCTGGTAGCCGTAGGTGACCGCCACGTATCCGAGTCCGCCGGCGCCGATGGTGCCGGCGATCGTGGAGTACTCGATCATCGCGATGGTGTTGATCGTCAGTCCGCCGACGATGCTCGGCAGCGCCTCGGGAACCTGTGCCTTCCAGATGATCTGGGCGTTCGATCCGCCGGACGCACGTGCCACGTCGATCGTCGAGGCCGGGACCGACCGCAGCGAGTTCTCGACGATGCGTGTGAAGAAGGCGATGCCGGCGATCGACATCGGTACCACCGCCGCGGCGATGCCGATGTTCGTGCCCGTGACCAGGCGGGTGAACGGGATGATCGCCGTCATCAGCACCAGAAAGGGCAACGACCGACCGATGCTGATCACCCACGACAGGGGGGTGTGCAACGAGCGTCGTGCGAAAAGCCCGCCGGGAGCGAGGTTGTGGATGAGTGCGCCCAGCGGGACTCCCACCACCAGGACGACGACCATCACGATGCTCACCATCAGGACCGTGTCGATGGCCGCCGGGATGAGCAGGTCGGGGATCTCGTCGAGCGGCACCGTGATGTTCGCCGAATACGTGGTGCTCACGCGGCCACCTCAGAGCCGGTGACGGTCTCGACGGCGGTACCGCCCGCGGTCGCGGTGGCGTCGAGAAGGCGTGCGGCCAGGCCGAGTTCACCCGCGGCGCCGATGAATGCCGACGCGTGTCCGGTGGGCACCGACACGGTGAGATCGCCGAAGACGGTGCCGTCGATGGTCTGCACGTTGGCGCCCAGCACCGAGATCGAGATGTCGAGTCGCCTGCCCAGCTGGGTCAACCAGTCCGCGGGGACCGTCGCGGAGTGGTAGACCACCGAGATCGGGGTTTCGGCCGAGGCCGGTTGCGCACTCGGCCCGCGCGGCCGGAGTGCCCGTCCCAGAACCGAATCCGGTTCCAGGACCACCTGTTCCAGCCGGCCGTGCTCGACGATGCGGCCGCGTTCGAGACGGCCGACGGTGTCGGCGACCCGCACGACCGTGTCCATCTCGTGGGTGATGAACACCACCGCGAGATCCAGTTCGTCCCGAACGTCGGTGAGGAGCCGTAAGAAGGTGTCCGTGGCCGCGGGATCCAGACCCGAGGTGGCTTCGTCGGACAGCAGGACGGAAGGTTTGAGTGCGAGGGCCCGAGCGATGCCGACGCGCTGCCGCTGACCGCCGGACAGCTGATGCGGATACAGGTCCGCTTTGTCGGCGAGGCCGACCAGATCGAGAAGTTCGCCGACGCGTGCCGTGGTCGATCGCTTTGTCGCACCCAGATATTCGAGAGGCAAAGCGACATTCTGCGCCGCGGTTCGCCGGGACAGCAGACTCGCCGACTGGAACACGGTGCCGATCCGGCGCCGGGCGTCGCGAAGGCCCGACGTGCCCAGTGCGGTGAGATCCTCCCCGTTGACCACGACCTTGCCCGACGTCGGACGTTCCAGCAGATTCAGACACCGGGCCAGCGTGCTCTTGCCGGCACCGGACGGGCCGACGACGGCGAAGATCTCACCGGCGTCGACAGTGAAGTCGACCGCGTCGAGCACCGTCGTCGGGTCGGGCGAACCGACACCGAACACCTTCGTCAACCCGACCACCTCGATCATCGGAGGTCCCCGTTCGCGCCGGTGAGTTGAGCGACCTCCCTGATCGAATCGTCGATGGTCGAGTTGCTCCCACCGACCCGGTACGTGGACCCGCGATGGTTCGCCGGCAGTTGATCGCCGCGCCCGAAGAGCTTGTGGCGCAGGGTTCCCGGGACATAGTCCCGGTCGTAGAGTCCGCGCCGCTCGAGGGCGGGCACCACGTGGGTGATGATGTCCTCGAACGATCCGGGGGTCACCGCGTAGGCGACATTGAAGCCGTCGACGTCGGTCTCGGTCACCCAGTCCTGCAGGGCTTCTGCCACCTCGTCACCGGAGCCGATCAGGACCGGACCCATTCCGCCGATGCCGCCCCACGCCGCGATGTCCCGCACGCGCCATTCCTCGCCGGTGTCGCTCGCCTGCTGGAAAGCGGCGACCGCGGACTGGATCGCGTTGCTGTGCACGTTGCCGATCGGTTCGTCGATCTCGTAACTCGCGAGGTCGATGCCCATCCAGCCCGACATGAAGACCAGCGCACCCTCGGTGCTGGCGTAGGACTGGTACTCCGCGGCTTTCGCGCGGGCTGCCTCCGGAGTCGAGTCGGTGATGATCGTCAGCAGCGTGTAGATCTTCGCGTCGTACGGGTCGCGTCCGGCCAGGATCAGCTCGTCGCGCACCTTGCTCACCACATCACGCAGGATGGCCTTGGTCGGCGCGGCCACGAAGATGGCCTCGGCGTTCTCCGCGGCGAAACGTCGGCCGCGAGGCGAGGCCCCGGCCTGGTAGATGACCGGTGAACCCTGCGGCGACGGCTCGGCGAGGTGAATGCCGGGCACGGTGAAGTGCTTTCCGCGGTGCCCGATGTGATGGACCCGGGCCGGGTCGGCGAAGATGCCCGCCTCGCGATCGCGGAGAACAGCGTCGCGTTCCCACGAACCCTCCCAGAGCTTGTACAGCACGGTGAGGTACTCATCGGCCTGGTTGTAGCGCTCGTCGTGCTCGAGTTGATCGTCGGCGCCCATGTTGCGGGCTGCCGCAGGCAGGTATCCCGTCACCACGTTCCAGCCGATCCGGCCACGGGTGAGGTGGTCCAGCGTCGACAGACGCCGTGCGAAGGGGTAGGGATGCTCGAAACCCGTACCGGTGGTGACCCCGAAGCCGAGGTGCTCGGTGGCGTGCGCCATCGCCGAGACGAGCAACAGCGGGTCGTTCACGGGGATCTGCGCACCCTGGCGGATGGCGGCTTCGTCGTTGCCGGCGTACACGTCGTAGGTGCCCAGGACGTCGGCGATGAACAGACCGTCGAATCCGCCGGTCTCCAGCAAGCGGGCGAGGTCGACCCAGTAGTCGATGGTGTTGTAGTCCCACGACCGGTCGTCGGGGTGGCGCCACAGACCCGGTGACTGGTGCGCAACGCAATTCATGTCGAAGGCGTTGAATCGGATCTTACGTGGGGCATTCGGTTCTGACACCGGAGGAATGATGCTGACGGATCGTCGGAGTGGCCATCGTTGTGCCCACCGCGAACCTAAACTTGTGCCATGCGATCCACAGATGTGTTGCTCGACGGTCTCGGTCGAGTCGTCGAGAACGTTCACGCCGTCCTGGACGACATCTCCACCGAGGAATTGAATCGGGCTCCCGCGCCCGGTGCCAACACGATCGCCTGGCTCGTGTGGCATCTGACGCGCGTGCAGGACTCGCACGTCGCCGACGTCGCCGGAACCGACGAGGTGTGGGTGACCGGGGGATGGGTCGAACGGTTCGGTCTGCCGTTCGACCCCGGGGAGAGCGGGTACGGGCAGTCTGCCGACGAGGCGGCGCGGGTCGTCGTCGACGACCCGGACCTGTTGCGTGGCTACTACGACGCCACGCACGCGGTCAGCGTCGACTACATTGGCGCGCTGTCGGATTCAGATCTCGACCGCGTCGTCGACGAGAACTGGGACCCGCCGGTCACGTTGGGCGTACGACTGCTCAGCGTGATCGACGACGACACCCAGCACATCGGTCAGGCGGCATACGTCCGGGGCCTGTTGTCCTGATGTTCTGGTCCCGCAAACCCACCCCTTTTCCGTAAACCCACAGCGCTCGGACCGGGTGGGTTCACGGAAAAGGGGTGGGTTTGACGGAAGGTTGGTTCGAAATCGCGGTCGGGATCTAGACGGTCAGGACAGGCAGCCCTTGAAGGTCTGGAAGTCACCGGCGAAGGCGGGTCCCTTGCAGGTCGGCCCGTTCTTTCCGTCGACGACGACCTCGCCGCCGGGTCCGGCGATACCGATGGCCAGGCCGGGACGAATGCCGTCCATGGTGACCGTCGCTCCGGGACCGAGGGCGATGGCCGCGGGTCCGGCGAAGTTGTCGGCGGTGACGTTGGCTTTGCCGCCGTTGTCGGTGATGGCCAGCGAGAGTCCGGTCGGGCCGGAGTCGGCGCTACACGAGGCCGCAGAGGCGGACTGGCCGGGAAGTGCCGGACATACGGTGGGCGCGGCGCCGGCGGACGGCGCGGCGGCGAGCGATACTGCGGTCGCACCTGCGGCGACGACGAAACCCAGAGCTGTGTGCGTGACCGTCTTCATGTTGGGACTCCTTTGTCGAGGAACGGTGTCGTGCGTGGAGCGATTCGGAATGGCCGCCGGGCCGGATGGGGTCCGCTTCGCACGCCGCCTCGCCACCGGTCGTGTGCCCAGCGCGCGTAGGTTGAAAACGTGCAACTGCGAATCTTCACCGAGCCCCAGCAGGGTGCGACCTACGACGACCTGCTCACCGTCGCCAAGGCGACCGAGGACCTGGGCTTCGATGCCTTCTTCCGTTCCGACCATTTCGCCGGAATGGGCGGCGACGGCCTCCCCGGGCCGACCGACGCGTGGATCACGTTGGCGGGCTTGGCGCGCGAGACCTCGCGAATCCGGCTGGGGACGCTCGTCTCGTCGGCCACTTTCCGGCTACCCGGGCCGTTCTCGATCGCAGTCGCCCAGGTCGATCAGATGAGCGGTGGCCGTGTCGAATTGGGAATCGGAACGGGCTGGCACGAGGGTGAGCACGAGGCGTACGGAATCCCGTTCCCGCCGTTGAAGGAGCGGTTCGACCGCCTCGAGGAGAACCTCGAGATCATCACCGGGTTGTGGCAGACCCCGCTGGGCGAGGAGTTCGACTACGAGGGCACACACTTTCGTCTCTCGAAATCGCCGGCCCTGCCCAAACCCGTGCAGCACCCGCGCCCGCCGATCATCATCGGAGGCAGTGGCAAGAAGCGGACGCCCGCGCTGGCCGCGCGTTTCGCCGACGAGTTCAATGTCGTGTTCCAACCACTCGACGTCGCCGGGGATCTCATCGGGCGCGTCCGCACGGCGTGCGTCGACACCGGTGGCGACCCGGAGTCGCTGACCTACTCCGCCGCGCTCGTATTGTGTTGCGGCCGCGACGAAGCCGAGTTCCGACGCCGGGCCGAGGCCATCGGCCGGGAACCGGACGAGTTGCGCGAGAACGGGGCTGCCGGAACCCCGGACGAGGTCGCCGCAAAGATCGCGACCTACGGCGAGCTGGGCGTCACGCGCATGTATCTGCAGACCCTTGATCTGTCGGATCTCGGTCACCTCGAGCTCGTCGCGTCTAAGGTCGCCCCGCAGTTGGCGTGAGCGCCCTTGGGCACCCCGTCTGCTGGGTGCGGCGTTCGTAAAGCTTGCTCCGAAGTGTCAGCGGCCCGGCGGCCGTCGTGGACCATGAAAGGCACCCGCCCACGAGTATGAGTGGCTAGATCCCATGCTCCCTGAGGTGCGAGCGAAGCGAGCCACAATGGGTGTTGCAACGTGTCTCGCCAGGCCCTTCGTGGCTCGTCGCTTGCGCTCCTCACACCTCAGGGACCAGAGGTTTTGTGGTTCTTTCGGATTCGGGAGCAGGGGTTATGCGCCTCTTTCGGCACAGGGACCAGGGGTTTGGTGGTTCTGTCGGATTAGACAGTCGAGAGTCCTCGAAGGGTTCCCCCGACCCGGCACCCGGGCCGACCAGGATGGGCCATAATCCACCTCATGGCCGACAGGAGCGAGCACACATCATCGAGATCGCCGGAACGTCAACGGATCAAGAAGCTGGCCCAGGCCGCGCTCAACGCCGACGTGACCGTCGAGCAACTCGAGGGCATCATCGCCGACATGGGGGAGACCCTCGAAGGACTCGGTCCCACCCTGGACGGGCTGAACTCGACGATCGCGAAACTCGACGTGACGCTGGTGCGACTCTCCGGAACCCTCGACCAGGTCGACGCCACCGTCGACCGCATGTCCGACATCGTCGGGCGGCTCGAACGGGTGGTCGGGCGGGTCGAGGCACTCGTCGGTATCGGCGAGGCGGCCTTCCGTCCGCTCGGCGTCCTGGAGTCGGCAGGCAAGTCGGTCGCTGCCCGACTCGGCTGGCACTGAACATCGAAACGAGATCAGGGAATGACACCGGAAGAACACAGTTTTCGTGGCCGGCACGGGCACACCATCGTCTATGACGTCTACCGTCCCGCGGAGAGCCCGCGCGGCGTCGTCGTGGTGGTCCACGGCCTCGCCGAGCACGGTCGCCGGTATCTGCACGTGGCGCAGCGGCTCGTCGACGCCGGTTACCTCGTCGCGATACCGGACCACGTCGGTCACGGCCGGTCGGGTGGCAAGCGACTCCGGTTGCGCCGGTTCGGTGACTTCACCGACGACCTCGACACGGTGCTCGCCCATGTCGCCGACGGCAGCGTCCCGACGTTCCTGATCGGGCACAGCATGGGCGGGTGCATCGCTCTCGACTATGCGCTCGACCACCAGGACAAGCTCGACGGACTGATCCTGTCGGGGGCGGCCGTGCTGCCCGGTGACGACCTGCCCGATCTGGCCGTCCGATTCGCGCCGCTGATCGGCCGGATCGCACCGGGATTGCCCACCACCGAGTTGAGTTCGTCGAGCATCTCCCGGGATCCGGACGTCGTGGCCGCCTACGACGCCGACCCGCTGGTGACGCGCGGCAAGATCCCGGCCGGGCTGGGCGGGGCGATGATCGGCACCATGCGGTCGTTTCCCGAGCGCCTGCCGTCCCTGCAACTACCCATCCTGGTGATGCACGGCAGCGAGGACGCGCTCACCGACCCGCGCGGCAGCGAACTCGTCGAGCGGCTCGCCGGATCGGCGGACAAGACGCTCGTGATCTACGACGACCTGTTCCATGAGATCTTCAACGAACCCGAGCAGGCGGTGGTGCTCGACGCGGTGATCACCTGGTTGCGCGGTCACACCGCGCGCCCGTGACCGTCGCGCGCCCACTCAGGTCAGTCGCACCACTACCCCGGCCAGCAGCACCAGCACGCCGCCGATCTCGCCCACGATGAGCGCGAGCATGAACAGGTAGGTGCCGGGAGTCGGGTCGACGAACTGATTCGTGGTGTCCCGCAGGGCGCCGTGGATGCAATACGCGGCGATCGCCGCGACGAAGAAGACGATCGGGACCGCCGCGGCGATCACGTTGACGGTCGTCGGGAAGGCGCTGAGTTCGACCAGCGCGGCGAGCACCAGGGTGGCGAACGAGTACATCAGCGCGGCCCGATGCGCGATGTCGACATACACATGGGCCGTCCGGTCCGGTGAGGTGCGGATGCCGTGGTACTTCCACACGCCCAAGACGAGTGCCCAGACGAGGATCACACCGGACGCCACGACCACGACGATGGTGTCGACGCCGACGAGGTCGGCGAGAACGGGGTCGGCGGTCATGGCTGAACGCTAGCAGCAGGTGAGTCGACGGGATCGGTCCCTCACGCAGTCCGTTCCCGCTCACACCTCTTCCGGTGAGCGCGGGAACGGAGACTGTGAGCGGGAGAGCCGGTCAGCGGGACGGGACCGGGGTGCTGCTCGAGGTACCGGGTGTGACGGGCCCCGTCGGGGCGAGCTGGGGCACGGTCGGCGTGCTCGTCTCGGAACTGGTGGCCGATTCCGGGACGGACGCGTCCACCGACGCCGAGCCCGACACCGCGGACGGCGCGAGGTCGGCCGAGGACGACCCGGAGGCTGACGACTCCGCTGCGGACGACTCGGCGGACGAGGAGGCCGATTGCGAAGCGGACTCGGTCTCATCCGATCCACGGGCCGACAGACCCGACAGGTCGAGAGCCGGTGATTCCTCGGCCGCCTTCTTCGCCGCCAGGGTCACCTTCGCGGGGCCGTCGGGATCGGGGCTGCCCGAGGCGGAGACGACGGTCGTCTTCGTGGTCACCGGCGGGTTGTTGCGCAGTGTGGTCAGCACGTGCTCCTTGCCGTCACCGAGCGCACGTCCCCAGTTCTCCCACGTGTGGCCGCCGTAGTTCGGCAACGAGATCACCGATACGCCGGCCTGCTTGGCCTGCAACTGCATGAGCACGGTCGACACCGCGGACAGGATCTCCAGGGCCATCGCACTGAGCTGGTCCTGCGGCGACAGCTTGGCCATCTCCGACGGCGTCAGGAAACCGTTGCCCGAGGAGATGATGAGAACCTGGCCGTTGTCGGCCAGCTGCGTCAGGTTCTTCGACGGGTCGTTGTCGGTCCAGCGGGTGCCGCCCGGCGCGCCCCACATGTTGACGACGCCGTTGACGTAGTTGGACACCATGGTCTGCGTGGCGAACACGCCGAGGGCGCCGACCGGGTTGTCGGTCTGGTAGTAACCCGACATCGCCTGCACGACCTTGAACTGCTCGGGGTGGCGCTCGGCGAGGGTCACCGCGGGCCCGCCGGACATCGACAGTCCGATGATCGCGTTGTTGTTGCGGGCCACGCCGAACTCACGCTCGAGGTAACCGGGCAGCTCCGAGGTCAGGAAGGTCTCCTGCTTGATGACCGTGTTCTTGTCACCGGCGCCGCCGTCCCAGTCGGTGTAGAACGACGATGCGCCGCCCACCGGCATGACCAGGGTGGTGTCGGCCTTGGCGTCGTAGACCTTGGCGGCCTGCACGTCCGTGGTCCATGCCGAGCGGGTTTCGCTGGCGCGCATGCCGTCGAGCAGGTAGACGCCGCTGTCGCTGCCGCTCGAGGCGCGGATCTGCACGATCACGTGGCGTTTCTGCGACTCCGACCACACCTTGCAGTTCTGGACGTAGTTGCCGGAGGAGTCCCACGTGCAGCCCGGCCGCAGCACTTCGGGATGCCCACGCAGAGCGCTGGCGGTGTTCGACGAGTTGATCAGCGTGCTCGCGCCGAACAGGCCGAGCGTGAGGATCGCGACCACCGAGATGCCGGTGAAGAGTCGGCGACGAGGTGAGGGTCGGCGTGGCGACTCGGGGGTCTGGCCCGCGGGGGTGGAGGGGACGGGCGGTTCGCTGTGCGAGTGCGACATGGAGCTCCTGACATACGCGGCCACCCGACTACACGGTGCCGATGTCAGGGATGTCGTTCGGAGAGTGGACCGGCGTTACCGGGTGAGCGCATTTTCCGAATGATCTCGGCGGTCTCGTCCGGACGTTCCCACCAGAACATGTGTCCGACGTCGGACATCGCGCCAGGGTGGCCTGCGGGATGAGGTCGGCGAGCCGCTCGCCCTCGGCGAACGCGATCATCTCGTCGACGTCGCCGTGGATGACCGCCGTCGGCATGTCGAGTGAGCCGATCCGGTCGCGGGTGTCGTGTGCCGCGCAGGCGCCCGCCTGCCACGCGACGACTGCCGACGGAACGCGGCGCTGCCTCGACAGCGAGACGAAATGGTCGAAGGCGCCGGCGCGGGCGATGAACTCGGGAGACAGATTGACCTCGAACGCGATGCGGGCGACGCGGTCGGCGTCGCGCGACGAGATCGCCTCGACGAGACGAGCCGCGCCGGACGAGCCGGGTGCGCCGATGGCCCGGGGCCGCCCGCGGTGGTGCAACCGAGGACGAGACTGCGCACACGGTCCGGCGAGTTCAGGGCGAACTCCTGTGCGATCATGCCGCCCATCGAGGTGCCCAGCACATGGGCGGAGTCCCAGCCGAGGCCGTCGAGGATTCCGCGGGCGTCGGCGGCGAGGTCGGCGATGGTGAACGGCCCCTCGGCCCGACTGCTCGTGCCGATGCCGCGATGGTCGTAGGTGGCCACCGCGAAATGCGGGGTGAGGGCGTCGAGGAGTTCATCGGTCCACATCCCGCGGTGTGCGGACATGCCGCCGATGAGCAGCAGCGGTTCGCCGTCGCCGAACACCTCGGTGTCGAGGACGGGACCGGCATCGGACGCGACGGGGATCTGCATGCGGAGATGGTAGCCACGCGGATACCCGGATTCGGGGATTCGCCTCAGAGCGCCGGTGAGATGGCCGCCCACATGTGGGGGAGTTCCTTCTCCCAGTAGTACCAATGGTGGGTTCCGACCTCCTGCAACGCGTCGGTGAACGGCAGACCCGCACCGCGCAACAGCTCGGCGAACCGGCGCGAACAGTCGCTGGTCGCGATCTCGAACGCCGACGATGCGGCGAGTACCACCTGGTGGAGGCCTTCCTCGGGCGTCACGTTCCGCTTGAGGTCGGCGGGACCGAGCCGGCCGGCACCGGAGTACAGGTACAGGGCCTTGCCGCGGAGACGGTCGAGATGCAGCGCCGGGTCGTGGTCCCGCCATCCGGCCGAACCGACCGGCCCCCAGAGGTTGTCGGCGTTCGCCCCACCCCGGGCGAGGGTGGCCCGCACGTACGACTCTCCCTGCGGCGAGGACACCGGAGGACATCCGCTGATCGAGGCCACCGCGCGGTACAGCGACGGGGCCCGTGACGCGAGCGTGAACGCCGCCTGCCCGCCCATCGAGACGCCCGCGATCCCGCGCGAACCGTTCGACTCGAAGCGGGCGTCGATGAGGGGCGGGAGTTCCCTGGTCAGGAACGTCTCCCACATCGGTTGTCCGACGCGCGGATGCCGGCGCTGCCAGTCGGCGTACTGGCTGCCGTACGCACCCGTCGGGAGTATGACGTTCACGTCCTTGTCGGCGAAGAACTCGTCGGCATTGCCGGCTCCACGCCATCCACTGTCGTTGCCGCGCGAACCCGCCCCGTCCAGTAGGTAGAGCGTCGGCCGGGGTCCGGTCTTCGTTCGTGGCGTGAGGACGAAGAGCTTGATGTTCTTGGCCATCGCCGCCGAGTAGACCCAGACTACGGCGCGTGTGGGGGACTCCTGCACGACCGACACCACCCGCGGCGCCACGGGCGCTGCCGCCGCCGGCGCGGCGGCCAGACACAGCATCACCAGACATGCGGCACAGACCGCACGAAGAATAACTTGAAGCACCGTTCCCCCATGTGCGCCGCGCGGACGCTCTTCCCCCGAAGAATGTGGATTCGATCGGTAGGCGGCCGGGCCGCCGGATCGAAGTCGTTCGGCAAGCGTAGGACGTTCGCGCAGTCCTGTCCGGGCCTTGCGAAATCCCGGGGTACCGCGATGGGCGCGACTCCGCGGCTCTCGACGAACGACGCCGCCGGGCACATCCGTTGGGGATGCGCCCGGCGGCGTCGGGAGAGGGAACGGGCTGGGTTGTCAGGCCCCGAAACCGAGCAGCGACTTCACTTCGAGGAACTCGTCGAAGGCGTAGTCACTCCACTCGCGGCCGTTGCCGCTCTTCTTGTATCCGCCGAACGGTGCGCTCGGGTCGAGCTGGGCGCCGTTGAGCGAGATCGAACCCGCACGAATCTGCGATCCGATGCGGCGGACCTCGTCGACGTCCTTGCCGGAGACGTAGCCGGCGAGGCCGTACTCGGTGTCGTTGGCGACCTTGATCGCTTCGTCGATCGAGTCGTAACCGATGACGACGAGGACCGGGCCGAACACCTCGGTGCGGGCGATCTCCATGTCGTTGGTGACGTTGGTGAACACGGTCGGCTTCACGTAGTAGCCGGTCTCGAGACCCTCGGGGCGCCCGGGACCTCCCACGACCGCGGTCGCGCCGTCGGCGACGGCACGCTCGATGAGACCCTGGATCTTGTCGAACTGCGCCTCGGACACGACCGGGCCGAGCTTCACGTCGGTGGTGGGATCGCCGACGGTGAGCTCTGCGGCGACCCCCTTGGCGATCTCGGCGACCTCGTCGACACGCCCTGCCGGGACCAGCATGCGGCTCGGGGCGTTGCAGGACTGGCCCGAGTTCATCATCATCGTCGCGATGCCGCCGGCGACGTTCTTCGCGAAGTCGTCGTCGTCGAGGATGATGTTCGGGCTCTTGCCGCCGAGTTCCTGGGCGACGCGCTTCACGGTCGGCGCGGCACTCTTGGCGACCTCGATGCCGGCACGGGTGGACCCGGTGAACGAGATCATGTCGATGCCCTCGTGGCTCGACAGCGCGGCGCCGACGCCGGGGCCGTCACCGTTGACGAGGTTGAACACACCTGCGGGTACGCCTGCGGCGTCGAAGATCTCGGCGACGATCGCCGCGCTGAACGGCGCGACCTCGGAGGGCTTGAGGACCATGGTGCAACCGGTGGCGAGTGCCGGGGCGACCTTGCACATGACCTGGTTGAGCGGCCAGTTCCACGGGGTGATGAAGCCGCACACGCCGATCGGCTCCTTGGCGATGCGCGAGCTGCCGCGGTCCTCGACGAACTTGAAGTCGGGGAGTTGCGCGGCGGCGGTCATCAGGTGGCCGAGACCGATCGGCACCTGGGCGGCGTTCGTGAGGCCGACCGGCGAACCCATCTCCTCGGTGACCGCGGCGGCGAGGTCGCCCATGCGGTTCTGGTACTCGGCGATGATCCGGTTGAGGACTTCGAGACGTTCGGAGACGGTCGTCTGTCCCCAGGTGACGAATGCGCGACGGGCGGCGTCGACCGCTGCGTCGACGTCGGCCGCGCTGCCGATGGCGACCTGTCCGGCCGACTTCTCGGTGGCCGGGTTGATGACGTCGATGAGGTTGAGCTCGGCGGGCTCGACCCACTGACCGTCGATGTAGAACTTGGTGATGTCCGGCATGGTGCCTCCGTTGCAGCCTGAAGTGAGGACAATTGTTGTCTGTTTCACACTGTAGGCGCTGCCGCGACCGGGGTCTCGCGAATCCCGGCGTTCCGGGGGCGACACTTTGTGACCGGTTCTGGAACAGCCGTCCCAGTCGCATTCTGCGACGCTCGGCCCGGCCGCGAACGACTAGGGTCGAATCATGATCCTCATCGTCGTGAAGTTCCCCATCAAGCCCGAATTCGCCGACGAGTGGCCCGAGTTGTCCCGCGAGTTCACCGAGGCGACCCGCGCCGAACCGGGTAACAAGAGGTTCGACTGGTCGCGATCGCTCGAGGACCCCAACACCTACGTCCTGGTCGAGGCGTTCGACGACGACGCCGCGGAGGCACATGTCACCGCCCCGCACTTCAAGCAGGCCCAGCAGGAACTCCCCAAGTACCTCCAGCGCACACCCGACGTCATCAACACGACGATCGAGGGCGACACCTGGTCCGAACTCGGGGAGTTCCGGGTCGACTGACCTCTCTCAGCGGCCGGCGCGGACCTCGGAGTCCGTGTCGGCCCCCGCCGGGTCCGCCGGTCGCGCCGCGTCGTCACCGATGCCGAGCTTCTCGCCCTCGATGTCCACGTCGGGCAGGATGCGGTCGAGCCAGCGCGGAATCCACCACGCCTTGTCGCCGAGGACGGTGAGCACCGCCGGCATCAGGGTCATCCGGACGACGAAGGCGTCCAGGAACACCGCGGCGGCCAGGGCGAAGCCCATCACCATGATGAAGGCCATGTCCTGCAGCATGAATGCGGCGAAGACCGAGATCATGATGGCCGCGGCCGCCGCCACGACGCGGGCGCTGTGGCGATATCCCTCCACCACCGCGGTCTTCGCGTCGGCGCCGTGGACGTACGCCTCTCGCATCCGGGTCACCAGGAACACCTGATAGTCCATGGCGAGTCCGAACACGATGCCCACCAACATGATCGGCAGGAACGACACCAGCGGCTGCGGGTTGTCGACGATCCCCAGGGCGCCGTCGGTGAAGAGGGCGACGGTCACACCGAAGGTCGCGGCGACGCTCAGCAGGAAGCCGAGCGCGGCGGTCAGCGGCACGAGGATCGAGCGGAACACGATGATCAGCAGGATGAAGGCGAGACCCACCACGACCAGGAGGTAGGGGATCAGCGAACTCGACAGGCGGTCGGAGATGTCGAGTTCGATCGCGGTCTGCCCGGTCACCCCGTAGGAGATGCCCGTCGTGCCCTGTACCCGAGACTCCATCTCGCGGAGCGATTCCACGAGTGCGGGCGTCGCCTCGTCGGCCGGCGCGGTCGACGGGATGATCGTGATCTTCGCGGTGTCCTGGGCCTCGTTGAGCCCGCCGGCACCGATCTGCGCCACCTCGACGTTGTCGACGCGACCCAGGTCGTCGACGAGTGAGTTGAAGGCGCGCAGGCGCTCCCCGGTGTCCTGGATCTCGCGACCGTCCGCGACGACGACCAGCGGTCCGTTCACGCCGGGTCCGTAACCCTCGGCGACCATGTCGTAGGCCCGGCGCTGTGTCTCCGACGGCTCGGCGGTCCCGTCGTTGGGTAGCGCGAGCTTGAGCCCGGCCATCGGGACCGCGAGGACGACGAGGATGCCGACGATCGCGACCGTCACGGTGCGCGGCCGGGCCACGATGCGCTGGACCCAGCGCTGGCCGTTGTGCAACCGCTCCGCATCGTGCGGTCCGACATCGGGAGCGTTGAGGCGCGGCACCCGTCCGGCGAACGCCTTGCCGCCGAACAGGCCCAGGATGGCCGGCAGGAGGGTGAGCGCGACCAACACGGCAGCCACCACGGTGCCCGCGGCGGCGATACCCATCGCGGTGAGGAACGGGATGTTCACGATCGCCAGTGCGGCCAGCGCGATGACGACGGTGCTGCCGGCGAAGACGACCGCCGAACCCGCGGTGCCGACCGCCCGGCCCGCCGCGTCGGCGCGGTTCGCCGACCGGTGGATCTCGTGGCGGTAGCGGGACACGATGAACAGCGCGTAGTCGATGCCGACCGCGAGGCCGATCATCGTCGCGAGAATCGGTGTCTCGTTGCTGAGGTCGAAGAAGTGGGTGCCCATCTGCACGCCGAGCATCCCGATCGCCACGCCGACGATCGCGGTGATGATCGGCATGCCCCACGCGACCAGGGAGGCGAAGGTCAGGATGAGGATCAGCGCGCCGACCCCGATGCCGATCAGCTCAGAGGTGATCCCGAGCTCGAATTGCTGTGTGGCCGAACCCTTCATCTCGACGGTGAGGCCGGCGGCCCGGGCGTCGTCGGCGATGGCGTCCATCTGTTCGCGCATGGTCTCGGTGACGTCCGAGGATGCCTCGACGTCGAAGGAGGCGCCGAGCTGCGCAACGGTGCCCGCCGCGTTGATCGGCGAAGTGGCCTGCGCGTCGGCGGCGGCCTCGTCCGCGCTCTTGCCGAAGGTTTCCCGCTGGAAGGTCGCCGAGAGTTCACGGAGCTGACCGGGGGATTGCTCGGTGCCGTACGAGACGAACGGGTTGGCGATCGAATCGGGGCTCTTCACGTTCTCGACGGTCTTGAGGCCGGCCACCATCGAGTCGATGGCGCTCTGGAACCGGGGCTCGCTCAGCGTCGAACCCTCCGGTGCGCGGACGACATACGTGACACCGATGTCGGAACCGAACGTCGCTTCCCCGGGGAAGCGTTCGATCATCAGGTCCTGGGCGCGCTCCGACGGGATGCCCGGGATCGAGAACGACTCCGAGGTCGGTTTGGCCAGCAGGCTCGCGCCGATGCCCAGCCCGATCAGGACCAGAACCCAGATCGCGATGGTCTTGAGGCGGTTCTCGTACGCCCATCGCCCTAGTCGGTACAGGTGTGTTGCCACGTCAGTGCTCCTCGAGGGATGGGTCGGCGAGTTCGTTCAACGGTGGGATGGGTTGTGCGAGCCCGGACGCCAGCTGGTCGAAGGCGGACTCCAGCACGGTGGCCAGGTCGGCAGCGGTGCCCGGGGTGTCGTCGTGATGGGTCACCCAGAATTCGAGGGCGACGCGGATGGTGGTGATCGCGTTGTGCAGGACGAGGCGCGGATACAGGGTGTGTGCCGGCTGCCGCGCTGCGCGCACAGTTCGGCGAGACGCGCTTCGACGGTGTCGCCCAACTCCATGTCGCGGGACCTGGCCGTCAGCCCCGGATCCGTGTCGAGGAGGCGCAGGAGCGCGACGATCTCGGCGGGTTCGCCGACGTCGGGCGAGGTGGCGGCCTCGATGAGGGCGGTCCGGACCGAGCAGAAGAAGCTCTCGTCCGTCGGTCGGGCCTCGATCCGCGCCACGATCGTGTCGAACAGCGACGACACGAAGTGCAGCAGCGCATCCTCTTTGCCGCTGAAGTAGTTGTGGAACGTGCGGACCGAGACGTTCGCCTCCGCCGCGACGGCGTCGATCGTCACGTGATCCATCCCGGCGCTGGTGGACAACCGCAGCACAGCGCGGGCGAGCGCCGAACGGGTCGCCGCCTTCTTCGCCTCGCGGAGTCCGGGGGAGTTCACCTCACCCACGGTACGGAACTTGCAGAACCCTGCAAACTTGAAGGACTACGCAATATTAGGAGAGTCCTCACACCGTCTACCCGGCGATGGCGTGCGTCACACCATCAGCCCAGTGTCGATGCGCGGGCGACCAACTCGGGCTGGAACACGAGGTTCGACGGGACGTGGCGTTCGGCGGGATCGTCGGCCGCGCTCATCAGCAGATCGACCGCGGTGACGCCGATGCGGGAGGTCGGCTGCCGGATCGACGACAACGGGACGACGGCCGAGCGGGCGAAATCGATGTCGTCGTAACCGATCAGCGCGATGTCGTCGGGAACGCGGACGTCGCCGCCGAGCATCGTCAACGCCTGCAGGACCCCGATGGCCAGTAGGTCGTTGGCGCAGAACACCGCATCCGGTCGGTCTCGGGGGGCCCTGGCCAGCAGGGCCTGTCCCGCCTCGCGTCCGGCCAGCACACTCAGGTTCGCCGTCTGCACGACCTTGAGCGTGGCGTCGTCGACGGCGTCGACCGCCTCCTGCGCGCCCCGGCGGCGGTCCGCGACCTGCCGCAGTCCGGGCGGTCCGCCCACGAACACGATCCGGCGACGACCGGTCTCGCACAGGTGCGACACCGCGAGCCGCCCGCCCGCGATGTCGTCGACGGCGACGGAATCGAAGGGCGAGCCGCCGGCGTCCCGGTCAACGAGGATCACCGGGGTGCCGCGACGGCGCAGCGAGTCGAACCGCCGCAGGTCGTCGCCGATCGGCGAGACGAGCAGCCCGAACACCCGCTGCTCATCGAAGGTGTCGAGATAGGCCTGTTCGCGCGATTCGTCGTCGTCGGAGGTGCCGAGCAGCACCGTGAGGTCGTGCTCGCCGGCCCGTTGTTCGGCGGCGCGGGCGATGTCGGTGAAGAAGGGGTTACCCACGTCGAGTACCACCATGCCGACGCAACGCGAACGGCCCGCACGGAGTTGGCGCGCGGCGTCGTTGCGCACGAAACCCAGCTTGTCGATCGCCGCCTGGACCCGCGCGACGGTCGCGGGCGAGACCTTTCCGGGCGAGTTGAGCACGTTCGAGACCGTGCCCACCGACACCGAGGCCGCCGCCGCGACATCCCGCATGCTCACACCCATGTGTCCATCTCACCAGATGCGATGCCGGTACCCGCGTTTCGCGGACTCGGGAGGGTCGCCCATCTCGCGAGCTGATTGACTACGAACACCCGCGGTACCCCCTGTAGGAAAGGCGATCCATGTCGAC
Source organism: Gordonia sp. SMJS1 (assembly GCF_029866425.1). Classification (NCBI taxonomy): domain Bacteria; kingdom Bacillati; phylum Actinomycetota; class Actinomycetes; order Mycobacteriales; family Gordoniaceae; genus Gordonia; species Gordonia sp. SMJS1. The sequence continues at coordinate 1,673,992 of NZ_CP123381.1, forward strand.
TCCGGCCAGCCCGTTCTCCGCGGACTACGAACCCGACCCGCGGCGCTGGAAGGCGCTCGCGGTGTGCCTGGTGGTCGGCTTCATGACCCTTCTCGACGTCTCGATCGTCAACGTCGCGCTCCCGTCCATCGAATCCGGTCTCGGCGCGAACTCGGCCGACCTGTCGTGGGTCGTGTCCGGCTACGCCCTCGCCTTCGGCCTCGTCCTGGTCCCGGCCGGCCGGGTCGGGGACGCGCGCGGCCGCAAGGTGACCTTCCTCATCGGGCTGTCCCTGTTCGTGCTGGCGTCGGCGGCATGTGGGTTCGCCCAGGGCCCGACGCAACTCGTCGTCTTCCGCCTGATCCAGGGCGTCGCGGGCGGCATTCTCGCGCCGCAGGTCTCCGGGCTCATCCAGCTGCTGTTTCGCGGGGCCGAGCGTGGCCGGGCCTTCGGCATGTTCGCCGCGACCATCGGGATCTCGACCGCGGTCGGGCCGCTGCTCGGTGGGGTCCTCATCCAGCTGGGCGGGTCCGCCGACGGGTGGCGCTGGATCTTCTTCGTGAACGTGCCGATCGGCATCGCGGCCTTCGTCGCCGCGATACGGTTGATCCCCGCTCGGCCCGAGGAACTCAAACAACCACTGCGGGGGAGTTTCGATCCCGTTGGCGTCGTGCTCCTGGGTACCGGGGTGTTCGCACTGATGCTGCCGATGGTCCAGGAACAGGAATGGCCCGGCGGGCGTAAATGGTTGTTGCTCGTCCTCGCGGCCGTGCTGATCGGCGCGTTCGTCCTGTGGGAACGCCGGCAGGGCCGCGTCGGCCGCCAGCAACTCGTCGACCTCTCGTTGTTCTCCATGCGGTCGTACACGCTGGGGTGCATCATCGCGATGGTCTACTTCGCCGGGTTCACCACGGTGTTCTTCATCTACACGCTGTTCGTCCAGCAGGGCCTGGGCTATTCGGCACTGCAGGCCGGTCTGGCGGTGACCCCGTTCGCGCTCGGTTCGGCGGTGTCGGCCAGCGTCGGCGGCAACATCGTCAACCGGGTCGGGCGCTCGCTGGTGTTGCTGGGTCTGGGCCTGGTGGTCGTGGGGATGATCGCGACGATCGTCGCCGTCGCGTTCGTGTCCGGTCCCGGTGTCGGGTACGCCGCCGCGCTGCCGCTGCTGGTGGCGGGTATCGGTTCCGGTCTCGTGATCTCGCCCAACCTCACGCTCAGCCTCGACCAGGTGCCGGTCACCAAGGCGGGCATCGCCGGTGGCGTCCTGCAGACCGGTCAGCGCATCGGGGCCGCCGCGGGGATCGCGCTCGTCGGTGCGGTGTTCTTCGCCCAGGTCGCGAACACCGGCGGCGACTGGGCGCGGGCGTTCCAGATCGGACTGGCGACGGCCGCGGTCCTGGTGCTGATCGCGCTGGTGGTGGGCCTCGTGGATCACTTCGCCCACCGCCGCGAGGACGCGGAGGTCGCGTAGGCGGCCGGTCTGATGCCCACGCGACCTCGGCAGTCGAGCCTCAGGAACGCGCCCGGGGCACCAGCCGCTCGAGCTGGGTCACGTGCGCGGGGGTCAGCTCGTCGAGCGAGGCGACACCGAGCAGCCGCATCGTGCGTGCGATCTGCTCGCCGAGGATCTCGATCATCCGGTCCACCCCGGCCTCCCCGCCGGCCATCAGGCCGTACAGGTAGGCCCGGCCGACGAGCGTGAACCGCGCGCCGAGGGCGACCGACGCCACGATGTCGGCACCGCTCATGATGCCGGTGTCGAGCATGACATCGGTGTCCGCGCCGACCTCGCGGGCCACCTCGGGCAGGAGGTGGAACGGGATCGGTGCGCGGTCGAGTTGGCGCCCACCGTGATTCGACAATACGATGCCGTCGGCGCCGAGGGCAGTGACGGCCTTGGCGTCGTCGACGGTCTGGATGCCCTTGACCACCAGCTTGCCCGGCCACTGCGACTTGATCCACGCCAGATCGTCGAAGGTGACGGTGGGGTCGAACATCGTGTCCAGCAGTTCGGCCACCGTTCCTGACCATCGATCGAGCGAGGCGAACGCCAGGGGCTCGGTGGTGAGGAAGTCGATCCACCACTGCGGGCGCGGGATGGCGTTGAGCACGGTCTTGGCGGTCAGCGCCGGCGGGATCGACATGCCGTTGCGCTTGTCGCGCAGACGAGCCCCGGCGACCGGCACGTCGACGGTCACCAGCAGGGTGTCGTACCCGGCCTTCGCCGCGCGGTCGACCAGGGCCATCGAGCGCTCCCGGTCCTTCCACATGTACAGCTGGAACCAGTTGCGGCCGTGCGGATTCGCATCCCGGACGTCCTCGATCGACGCCGTACCCATCGTCGACAGCGAGAAGGGGATCCCGGCCCGGCCGGCCGCGCGCGCACCAGCGTATTCGCCCTCGGTCTGCATCATCCGGGTGAACCCGGTGGGTGCGATGCCGAACGGCAGTTCCGAACGCCCGCCGAGGATCGTGCACGAGGTGTCGACCTTGGACACGTCACGCAGGATGGCCGGATGGAACTCGATGTCGGCGAACGCCTGTCGTGCCCGTCCGATGGACAGCTCGGCCTCGGCCGAACCGTCGGTGTAGTCGAAGGCCGCCTTCGGGGTGCGGCGCTTGGCGATCGCGCGCAGGTCCTCGATGGTGAGGGCGGCGTCGAGGCGGCGCTTCTTCGCGTCGAACTGGGGCTTCTTGAACTGCATCAGCGGCGCGAGGTCGCGCGGCTTGGGAACTCGACGCTTCATGGGAGAACTGCCTTGCATGGTCATGCCTTTCCTGTCCCCACCGCGGTGCGGGAGCGCGTGCCGCGGGAGTGTCGGGGTGCGTAGTGTTGCGGCGGGAACCTGTCGACGACGATAGACCTCATCGCCTCGAGGTCGCCATCGATGAGACCGTGGGCGCGGGCGGTGATCAGCACGTTGCCCAGCGCGGTCGCCTCCACCGGACCGGCCTGCACCGGCAGGCCCAGCCGATCGGCGGTGAGTTGGCACAGCAGCCGGTTCTGCGAGCCGCCGCCGACGAGATGGACGGTCTCCACCGTCGTGCCGGACAGTTCGGCCGCTCGCGCCACCCCGTCGGCGAAGGCCGCCGCGAGGCTCTCGACGATCGTGCGCACCATCTCGGCGCGCGTCATCGGCGGACGCATGCCGCGCTCGTCGTACCAGTCGCGAATGCGTCCGGGCATGTCTCCCGGCGGGAGGAACCGGGCGTCGTCGGTGTCGAAGATCTCGACCGTCGCCGGCGCCTCGGCGGCCTGCGCGAGCAGTTCACCGAGTTCGGCGCGATACCCTTCGCGCTGGTACTGGCGGACCGTCTCGCTGAGCAGCCACAGGCCCATCACGTTGTGCAGGTAGCGGATACGGCCGTCGGCGCCGACCTCGTTGGTGAAGTTGGCCTTCCACCCGTCGCGGGAGACGACCGGCTGCTCGAGTTCGACGCCGACCAGACCCCAGGTCCCGCACGAGATGTACGCCGACCGCGACGGGTCCATCGGGATGGCGGCGACCGCCGACGCGGTGTCGTGGGACGCGACCGCGGTGACACGGGTCGACGTCGACAGTCCGAGGCGCTCGGCGACGTCGCCGAGCAACGGGCCCTGGTCGGTGCCGGTCTCCACGAGGTCGGGGAACAAGCCGACGGGCAATCCGAGACGCTCCATCATCGCGGTGTCCCACCGCCCGTTGATGCCGAGCAATCCGGTGGTCGAGGCGTTGGTGCGTTCGGTGCCGCGTCGGCCCGTGAGCCAGTATGTGATGAGGTCCGGGATCAGCAGGGCGGTGTCGGCCTGATCGAGCAACCCGTCGGCCTTTTCGGCGGCCAATTGGTACACGGTGGTGAACGGCAGGAACTGTAAGCCGTTGCGCACGTACAGGTCCGCGGGACCGAGTTCGGCGTGCACGGCGTCGACCCCGACCACGCTCCGGGTGTCCCGGTAGTGGTGCGGCAACCCGATCATGCGGCCCTCCCGCAGGAGCGCGTAGTCCACCGCCCAGGAGTCCACCCCGATCCCGACCAGATCGTCGGACTGCCTGCCCGCCTCGGCGAGGCCGGCCGACGCGGCGCGGAACAGCGCCGGGACATCCCAGTGCAGAGCGGACCTGCGCCCGTTCCAGATGTGGACCGGGTCGTTGGTGAACCGGGCGACCTGTTCGAGCTCGAGTCGTCCGCGCGAGACGTCGGCCAGCATGACCCGGCCGCTGGTCGCGCCCAGGTCGATCGCGGCGACCTGGGCGGACCGGGTGGATCGGCTCATCGCAGGAACGCGGCGGCGACGCCCGCGTCCACCGGCACGTGCAGGCCGGTGGTGTGCGAGAAGTCGGACGTGCAGAGTGCGAACGCGGCGTTGGCGATGTTCTCCGGCAGCACCTCGCGCTTGAGCAGGGTGCGCTGCGCGTAGAACTTGCCGAGATCCTTCTCCTCGACGCCGTAGACGGCAGCGCGCTTGGCGCCCCAGCCGCCGGCGAAGATCCCCGAACCACGCACCACGCCATCGGGATTGATGCCGTTGACCTTGACCCCGTGCTCGCCGAGCTCGGCGGCCAGGAGACGGACCTGATGGGCCTGGTCGGCCTTCGTCGCCGAGTAGGCGATGTTGTTCGGCCCGGCGAAGACCGAGTTCTTCGACGAGATGTACAGGATGTCGCCGCCGAGCTTCTGATCGATGAGGGCGCGTGCGGCGGCCTTGCTCACCAGGAACGAACCGCGGGCCATCACGTTGTGCTGGAGGTCCCAGTCGGCGGCGGTGGTGTCCAGCAACGACTTCGACAGCGACAGGCCGGCGTTGTTCACGACGAGGTCGATGCCGCCGAAGGCGAGCACCGTCGCGTCGATCGCGGACTGTACGGCCGCTTCGTCGGTGACGTCGGCGGCCACCCCGATGGCGACATCGGTCGAACCGATCTCCTCGGCGGCCGCCCGTGCCTTCTCGGCGTCGAGGTCGGCGATCACCACGCATGCACCTTCGGCGGCCAGACGCGTCGCGATGGCCTTGCCGATGCCGGATGCCGCCCCGGTGACCAGGGCGATGCGGGTCGCGAGCGGCTTGGGCTTCGGCATGCGGGCGAGCTTGGCCTCCTCGAGCAACCAGTACTCGATCCGGAACTTCTCCGACTCGTCGATCGGTGCGTAGGTCGAGATGGCCTCGGCGCCGCGCATCACCTTGATGGCGTTCAGGTAGAACTCGCCGGCGACACGTGCGGTCTGCTTGTCCTTGCCGAAGCTGAACATTCCGACGCCCGGGATCAGCACGATGGCCGGGTCGGCGCCGCGCATCGCGGGGCTGTCCGCGGTGGCGTGACGGTCGTAGTACGCGCGGTAGTCCTCGCGGTAGGCCTCGTGCAGTGCCGTGAGGCGCTCCTTGCACTCCTCGACGCTCGTGTCGGCCGGGAGGTCGAGGACCATCGGCTTGACCTTGGTGCGCAGGAAGTGGTCCGGGCAACTGGTGCCGAGTGCGGCCAGGCGCGGATGCTCCTCTGCCGCCAGGAATTCGAGGACCGGGTCGACGTCGGTGAAGTGACCGACCTGCGGCTTGTCCATCGAGGCGAGGCCGCGGATGAACGGGGCGAGCGCCGCGGCCTTGGCCCGGCGTTCCTCGGCGGGCAATGCGCCGTAGCCGTCGATCGGGCCGCCGAAGGGTTGCGGGCGACCGTTGGCGGCGATGTACTCCTCGGCGGTGCGGATGATCTCCAGCGAATGTGCCTGCGCCTCATCGGAGGTGTCGCCCCAGGCGGTGATCCCGTGGCCGCCGAGGATGCAACCGATGGCCTGCGGGTTGTCCTTCTTGATCGCCGAGATGTCCAGCCCGAGCTGGAAACCCGGACGACGCCACGGCACCCACACGACGCGGTCACCGAAGATCTTGTGCGTCAAGACCTCGCCGTCGGCCGCGGTCGCGATGGCGATACCGGAGTCCGGGTGCAGGTGGTCGACGTGCGCGGCGCCGACGAGGCCGTGCATCGCGGTGTCGATCGACGGTGCGGCACCGCCCTTTCCGTGCAGGCAGTAATCGAAGGCGGCGACCATCTCGTCCTCACGGTCGAGGCCGGGATAGACGTCGACGAGCGCACGCATGCGATCGAGCCGGAGCACGGCCAGGCCCTTCTCGGTGAGGGTGCCGAGATCACCGCCGGAGCCCTTCACCCAGAGCAGTTCGACGTCTTCACCGGTGACCGGGTCGGTGTCGGAGCCCTTGGCGGAGGTGTTGCCGCCGGCGTAGTTGGTGTTCTTCGGATCCGATCCGAGTCGGTTGGACCGCTCGATGAGGGCGGCGACTGCGGGATTGGTCATTAGGGGTGATCTCCTCGGGAGTTCAGGGAACTGGGGCTGGGGGAGGGCTCAGGCGCCCCAGGACGACTGGGTACCGCCGACACGCTCGGCGACGATGCGCTCGTGGTATCCGGAGTCGACGTATGCGGCCATCGGGTCTGCGGGCAGGCCGCGACGGACACGACGCTCGGCGAGCATCGGACGGACGTCGGTGTAGAACGCGTCCATCACGATCGCGTTCGCGCCCAACACGTCTCCGGCGGCCTGTGCCTCGGTCAGCGCATCGGTGTCGACGAGTAGTGCGCGGGCCGTCATCTCCTCGACGTTCAGCACCGAACGGAGCTGGCCGGGGATCTTCTCCTCGACGTTGTGGCATTGATCGAGCATGAGAGCGACCGGCGACCCGGCGTCGAGCCCGCCGCCGCGGATCACCTCGAACAGGATCCGGAAGAGCTGGAACGGATCCGCGGCACCGACGATGAGGTCGTCATCGGCGTAGAAGCGCGAGTTGAAGTCGAAGGAACCCAGCTTTCCGAGGCGAAGCAGCTGCGCGACGATGAACTCGATGTTGGTTCCCGGCGCGTGATGGCCGGTGTCGAGGCAGACCATCGCCCGCTCGCCGAGCGCGGTCACATGGGCGTAGGAGGTGCCCCAGTCGGGGACGTCGGTGACATACGTCGCGGGCTCGAAGAACTTGTACTCCAACACGAGTCGCTGGTCGTCGCCGATGTGCTGGTAGATGGTCGCGAGCGACTCGGCGAGCCGGTCCTGGCGTCCGCGGATGTCGCCCTGTCCGGGGTAGTTGGTGCCGTCGGCCAGCCAGATCTTCAGATCGCGCGAACCGGTCGCGTTCATCACCTCGATGCAGGCGAGGTGATGGTCGATGGCCATCTGCCGCACCGTCTTGTCGGTGTGGGTCAGGCTGCCGAACTTGTAGGCGTCGTCCTGGAAGGTGTTGGAGTTGACGGTGCCCAGGCCGACGCCGAGATCCTTAGCGTAAGCCGCCAGGGCGGTGTAGTCGTCGACGGTGTCCCACGGGATGTGCAGGGCGACGGTGGGTGCCAGCCCGGTCAGCTCGTTGACCTTCGCGGCGTCGGCGATCTTCTCGTGGATGGTGCGGGGGGTGCCCGGGGTGCCGAACACCTTGAACCGGGTGCCGGAGTTGCCGAACGCCCAGGAGGGGAGCTCGATCTCGAGGTTGTCGAGGATCGTCTCGTCAAAGGTGGCCATGAGATTTCTTTCGGTTGGGATTCCCCGCCGCCGGCGTCGGGGTCAGCCGGCGGCGGGGAGGTCTGAGTGGAACAGTCGAACTGGTGGAACGTTTCAATCGTGCACGGCGCGATCAGGCCCGTGGTGTCAGGCCGGGGCTTTGTGTCCCGACTCCGCGGCCGGGTTGGTGCCCGGGGTCGGGTGCGCGGCGGATGCCGGTGTCTCGATGAGCTCGGGTGACAGCGGAGCGCCGTAGCGCTCGACCTCGATCTGCTGCAGCGTCTTGCCCTGGGTGTCCGGAGCCGCGATGGCGCCGATGATCAGCGCGACGGTGAGCAGTGCGACCAGCAGGATGCCGACCGTGGTGAGTCCGGTGGCCGCGAGCATGGTGGGGAAGAAGTAGCTCAACAGACCGGTTGCGGTGCGGACGGCGAAGAACATGACGCCCTGGGCGCTGGCCCGATAGGGCGTCGCGAACATCTCGCTGGCCCAGAGGCTGTAGAACGCCTGCGCGCCGATGCCCGAGGAGATGCCCCACAGGACCGCGAAGACGAGCATCGTGGCGACACCGCTGTCGGTGAAGGCGACCAGCACGATCCAGGCGACGATGCCCAATGCGGCGCCGAAGACGTACAGGGCGCGCTGGGAGACCCGGTCGGCATATCGCATGAAGCCGAAGTAGGTCGCGAGGACGGTGCATCCCCAGACCAGCACCTGCAGCAGGTTCTGCTGGACCGCGCTCTCGACGCCCGCGGTCTCGTAGACACGCGGCATGAAGATGCCGGCCTGTCCGGCCACGGTGTTCCAGAAGAGGTAGATGCCACCGAGCAGGAGTAGTGCGGTGATGTTGACCTTCTTGGAGAACAGGCCCTTGATTCCGCGGGCGCCGACGGAAGCGGTGAGCTCACGGGTCTCGTTGACCGCCTCGTCGGACCAGATCTTGGACTCCGCGAGCCCTTGGCGAATCCACCAGACGACCGCGGCGACGACGAAGAGGTGCAGGAAGATGATCCGCGAACCCAGCAGGCCCATCGGGGCGAGCGCGGCCGCCAGTGCGAAGCCGATCAGGGGTCCGACCGACCAGGCGAGCTGGGCGGTGCCGACGTGTTTGGCGCGTTCGACCGATGGCGCCTCTTCGGCGATGTAGGTCCAGGACGCGGGTACGCCCGCGCCGACCGCGAGGCCGGTGATGATGAACGCCGCCAGCAGCATGGTGAAGTTGAGCGCGAAGGCGGCGAGCAACACGCCGGCCATGTAGACCAGCAGGTCGTAGGTGTAGATCGCCTTGCGGCCGTAGCGGTCGCACAGCGGTCCGCCGATGGCGGCACCGACCGCCGCGCCGAACGCGTTGGCGCTCAGTGCGGCCAACAGGCCGACGGCGAAGTTGCTGATGCCGAACTCGTCCTGCCAGAAGGTCAGGCTGGTGGCGATCGCGATGATCGAGCCGGCTTCGATGTAGTTCGACATGGCAACCGAGATGGTCGCCCGCCAGCCGGTGGTGGAGCGCGCTCCTACTTTCATGGGATTCCTAGCGTCGGAGATCAGTAGAGAGGGTCGGGATCGGAGGGGTCAAGCCGGGTTCGCTGATGTCGGTGTGCCCGTCAGTACGCGTCGTGTGTTCGATGTCGGTCAGTCGAGGTGGAAGTACTCGAGGAGTTCGGTGCGGATGGTGTCGGGATTGGCGCCGTCGGCGTCTCCGCCGGTAGCCGGGAGGAAGTACTCGGACATGCGCGCCTGCCACCGGGCGTTGACGTCCGTTGCTTCCATGGCGGCGGCGGTCGTCGCGAAGTCGTCGGTCTCGAGGTAACCCACGACCATGCCGTCGTCCTTGCGGAGGAACAACGAGTAGTTGCGCCATCCGGTCTCGCGCAGGGCGTCGAGCATCTCCGGCCACACGTCCGTGTGGGCGTCGAGGTAGTCCTCGACGCGCTCCGGGCGGAGCTGGAGCACGAAGCAGACGCGCTGGGGGTCGGACATGGCTGCTCCTGACAAACGACGTGATGGGAAACGCAGACCGTCGAGAGAGGATCAACCCGGCGAATTAAAACGTTTCAATTTGTGATGGCAGCAACACTAAGAGCGGCCTGTGAGGATGTCAAGACCCGGTTCGCACAAAGCGCACCCCGCCGGAACGGGATCGGTCATGCTCTGTTCGTGCTGGGATTCGGGAAGACGCGCGGAGCAGATGTCGGGGGCAGGATCGCGATCGTGACCGGGGGCGGGTCCGGTATCGGGGCCGCGCTCACGCGCGCGCTGGTGACCCGGGGAGCCCACGTCACCTGCGCGGACATCGACCTACCCGCGGCGCAGCGGGTGGCGGACTCATTGTCCGGTGGGCCGGGCACCGCACGGGCGGTGCAACTGGATGTGACGGATGCCGCCGCTGTGCGGCGGGTGGTCGACGAGGTCGTCGCCGAGTGGTGGCGCCTGGATCTGATGTTCAACAACGCCGGGATCACCTGGGGTGGTCCGACCGAGATGCTGACGCCGGAACAATGGGACGCGATCATCGACGTCAACATCCGGGGCGTCGTGCACGGGGTCGCGGCCGCGTACCCGGTGATGATCGAGCAGCGTTACGGACACATCGTCAACACGGCGTCGATGGCCGGGCTCGTCGCCGCCGGACTGATCACGAGCTACGTGATGACCAAACATGCGGTCGTGGGGCTGTCGCTCGCACTACGTACCGAGGCCGCGGGCCGCGGGGTGAACGTGCTGGCGGTGTGTCCCTCGGCAGTGGAGACCCCGATCCTGGACAAGGGTTCGGTCGGCGGATTCGTCGGCCGCTCTTATTATCTGGCGAGTCAGGGTTCGTCGACCGCGTACGACGCCGACCGCCTTGCCCGGGACACGCTCGCCGCCATCGAGCGGAATCAACCACTGCTGGTCGTCCCGCGTCGATCCCGGATCACCTGGCGCGTCCAGCGATTGGCGCCCGGCCTCACGAATCGGCTTGCCGCGCAATTCATCGATCGGCAACGCGCGGAGGTGCGGCCGGAGGGTTAACCGCCGGCGGTGCTGCTCAGGATGGCGATGATGACACCGGCCACGGTCAGTACACCGACGACCCAGGCCATCGTGATCGCGACCCGTCTGCGTCCGAACCGGGCCGCGTTGATCGCGATCCCGAGGCACGCCAGGACCGCGATCGAGTACACCGAGATACCGAGGGTGAGCAGGGCGACGGAGGAGTCGGCGAGCAGGACAACCCGAGTGGACATGACACCGAGTACATCATCAGCGGGCTCGGGGGATGCACGCGGATCGACTCGGAGGGGTGCACGGGCGCCGACGTCGTGACGTATGTCGTCGCGTTGGGTCACGCGGCCGCGGCACGCCGCGGCCGGTAGGCGACCACGAGCACGAGCAGGGCGACCATCGCGAACGACGAACCGACCAGAATCGTTGTGCCGGTAGCAGTTCCGGACGGATCGCTACGTTGGAGTGGGCCGAACACGGTCATCAGCGTGGCGAGTCCGAGCGCACCACCGACCTGCAACAGCGCCTGCATCAGGCCCGAGGCGGCGCCGGCGTCGGCTGCGGGCGAGTTGTCCACGATCAGGACGTTCGCCGGGACCACGGACAGGCCGATTCCCGCACCCATGATCATCGAGGGCGCCAGAATCGCTGCGGCGAAGGTGGAGTCGGGCCCAACGAACGACAACCACACGAGCCCGGCGATCGCCAGGGACAATCCCGCCATCAACACCGGTGCCGCACCGAAGCGCGCGACGAGGCGGGCGGTGAACCCGGTGACCGTCAATCCGATGTTGAGAACCATGAACGGCAGGAACGCGAACCCGGACGCCACGACGCTGTAACCCATCACGTCCTGCAGGTGCAGGGTCATGAACGTGAACATGCCCATCATCGCCCCGGGCAAGAGCAACATCACCACGAAGGGCGCGGCTTTGCGCGCGGAGTTCACCAACCGGGGCGGCAGCAGGGGATGGCTCGTACGACGCTGTCTGATCGCGAACGCCGTGAGTGTCGATGCGCCGACGGCGAGAGAAGCGATGGTCACCGGGTCGGCCCAGGAGACCTCGGAGGCGCGGATGAAGCCGAAGACCACCGCCGCGACACCCGCCGCGGACAGCAGGGTGTCCCAGAGACCCAGGTGACCGGGCTGTCGGGGTGTCTCATCGACGGTGAGCGGTGCGGCGATGAGGATCGCCACCCGATCGGGACGTTGACCAGCATCACCCAGTGCCACGACAGCTGTTCGGTGAGTACGCCGCCCAGCAGCAGGCCGAGCGCTCCGCCCGAGGCGGCACCCAGGGAGAACCAGCTGATGGCCCGGGCGCGATCGGGACCGGGCGGAAAGTTGGCGACGATCAGTCCCAGGGCCGTCGGCGCGGCGAGCGCGGCTCCCACGCCCTGCAGGACGCGAGCGATGAGAAGCATCCACGCGCTGGTGGCGAGTCCGCCGAGGAGCGAGGCCGCGGTGAACAGGGCGATGCCGTAGAGCAGCGCGCGACGCCGTCCGATCAGGTCGCCCAAGCGGCCGCCGAGCAGCAGCAGGCCACCCACCGCCAGCACGTAGGCGTTCATCACCCACGACTGAGACACCTCGCTGAAACCCAGGTCGTCACGGATGCGGGGGAGCGCGACGGTGACGATCGTGCCGTCGAGGATCACCATCAGCTGGCTCGCCACCACGACGACCAGTCCGATCCAGGTGCGGCGGTCGATCGTCGACCCTGCGGTGTCGGAACCTGTCGCGGGAGCGACGCGATCGGTGGTCTGGGACATCAGGGCCTCCCGGGCGGGTAAGGTCGAAAAGGAGAGTGTCTCCAATTGGAGACTGTCTCCGCTTATTGAAGCGGAGATGTTCTCCGGTTACAAGGGTTTTCTTCGGGAGGTGTCATGACCAGCGCATCCGCGCCGGCGAAACCGATGCGAGCCGATGCTCGACGCAACTACGACAAGGTCGTTGCCACGGCGGCCGAGGCATTTCGTGAGTCGGGAATCGACACGTCGCTCGATGACATCGCCAAACGTGCCGGCGTCGGCGCCGGCACGTTGTACCGACACTTCCCCTCTCGCGAGGCGCTCGTCGCGGCCGCGATGCGACAGGACACCGCCGCCCTTGTGGAGTCTGCGCGCGCCGACGAACCGGGGGACCCCGGCGAGCGTCTCGTCGAGTGGGTCCGGGCGCTCGCGCGCCACGTCGGGGCGTATCAGGGTCTGCCCGAGATCATCATCGCGTCGGCGGGCGACCCCGAGAGCCCGCTCTACACCAGTTGCGCCGACCTCCGTGTGGCCGGCGCGGACATCCTCGGTGCCGCCCAGCGGTCCGGCGGAATCCGCGCCGATCTCACCGTCGACGAACTGTTCACGCTCGCGAACATGATCGCTTTGGGCCGTAATTGCGTTGAGTCGCAGCGACTTCTGGATCTCGTGGTCGAGGGGATCAGCGGGCCCGGTATGTGAGTCGAGCCCGCGGGCCCGTCCGTTCATGCTCGGCGCGGACGGGTCCGCGCCCGCTCAGGAGTCGACGGTCACCTGCTCGAAGGTCAGCCGTTCCGGTGCCTCGCGGCCGGCGAAGACCTGACGAGTCGGGAAGCCGCCGGTCCAGAAGTCGTACAGGTACGAGACCAGACCGCCGCGGTGGTAGTCGCAGACCATGACGCCGTCGGTGACCAGGACCGGCCACCCGTCGGGGTCGTCGCCCGTCCGGTGCCAGTATCCCGAGTCGCCGTCGGTGGAACGTCCCCACCCGAACAACGAATCGCCGGACAGGTCGACGGCCGTGTCGGTGCCGTCGTCATGCGCCCACGTCACGATGCTCAAGTCCTCGAGAAGTGGCTCGAGGTCGGCCACCGCGTGGCGCCCCGCCTCCTCGATCGACGCGTCGGGCCAGGGGAGACCGGTCCACACGAGGAAGTCGTCGCAGAAGACTCCCGGTCCGTACGTGTCGGCGAGTGCCTTGTAGTCGGTCGGCAACCGGAATCCGAGTCGCTGTTCGATGAGCGCCCAGTCGACCGTCGCCGGCCGTGCCACCGGTGGTGGGATCAGCGCGATCAGATCCTCGATGGTGTGCTTCGGCATGGTGGTCACCTCACGTTCGGGATGATCTCGAAATGAGCGATGCCGCCCCGGAGGTCCCGAGAGTCGTTCGGTACCACCGGCAGTCATGTAACCGCGGGGATCGAAGCGGTGTCCACGTACGTATTCGGCTGAACGGCCATGCGTTTGATCGACGCGGATCGGGTCGAAGAACTTGGACGCGCCGCCGGAGGTGTCGACCCGAAACGGCGAGAATGCCCGGCCGGAAGTGCCCCCAGTCGGACTCGAACCGACACTGTGCCGATTTTAAGTCGATCAGACGTGCAGAGGTAAAGCTGTCGCAACCCCCTGACCAGCATGTTTACAACGGGGGTCTGTGCCACCTGAACCACATGTGTCATTTTTCGTGTCATGTTCGCACCGCCGACCGCCCCTTTATCACATTCGATAGCTTGTGTCGCCTCTTTCACGTACTCTGTCGCCGTGAGCTGACTCACAGCTCGCACGACCGAGAGAGGTGATCGCCATGAGCGACTACGACAACAAACCGTTGCCCCGGCGGATGGCCGAGGTGCAGGCGAACGTCTGGACCCCCGAAGGTCGGGCGATGATCCGCAACGACCGCGAGGCCGCCGTCGAGGCTCGCCGGATACAGAACGGTGCCGCCCTGCGCGAGCTGGAAGCGCAGTTGAAGCACGCCCAGAACAAGCGCGACATCTCCCGTCGTCTCATCGAGGCTCGTGAGGTCATGGCCGCGCAAAACATCCTCATGCACGCCGCCGACGATCTCGCCAGGGGGAGTGTTCCTGCATTGCTCGAACACAGCCAGGTATACGAAGCCTGGAAGATCGGCGAGCTGAACCGGTTGATGGACCCGTCATGACGAACGACGAAGAAGAAGCGTTCAAGCTGGCAGAGGTCAGGATCAAGAACTTCATGCTCAAGCGCGAAGCTGAGGACAAGGACCGCCGTCGGCAGATCAAGCAGATGCTCAAGGACATCGAGCCGGTGCGGATGGAGTCGCGCCTCATCGACCGGATGGCCGATCTATCGTGGGGCCGAGGCAGTTTCATTAGGGCCGAGAAGGTCAAGCCGAAGCGAATCGGCTGGGTTGATTTCGTCTGGGACATGCGTTACTTCCGCGACCGGGAAGAGAGCAACAACGCCTACTTCTACGAACGAGCGAACGAACTTATTGCCGAGATCGAAGCTGTCGAGCGCGGCAGCTAGTATACGGACTCCGCCGAGGCGAGATCGCCGGCCTCCGGTGGAAGTTTGTAGATTTTGACGCTGGGACGATCGAGATAGCTGAGAACCGCGTCTGTGTCGGCAAAGAGATCGTGACCAGCACGCCAAAGTCCGCGAGATCACGGCGAGTACTACCGATGCCGGTAGAGGTGATGGAAGTCTTGCGCGACGCCAAGGGGCGTATCGAGAGCGAGTTTGTCGCCTCCGACCAGAACGGCGAACCGTACCACCCCAACCTGCTGACATTCCGCTGGGAAAAGATGCTGGATCAGCTCGGTATCGAGCGGGTACGTCTCCATGACGCCAGGCACTCATGCGCAACAGTGATGCACCTGAGAGGCGTGCCTGTTGCGGTTATCGCGGCATGGCTGGGGCACGCAAGCGCAGCGTTTACGCTCGCCACCTATGCACACAGCCAGGAAGAAGCATTAAAAGAAGCCGGTATGAGCTTCGGGAGAACTAATGGATGAACGATCTGATTGACCAGATATTTCGTAGAGGTGACAACGTACTAGTTAAGAGTAAGAACAAGCCTCCCTATGAGGCCATCTATCACGGTCGGGTTCGATATCGACCAGGTGGGATTCATGGACCACTAGCAATCCATCCCACGATGGTCTTCGTAGATGTCAACGGTGATCTGAGGAAAGTTGAATCTTCGCGCCTCGAAAAGCCGCGTCTAACGAGACGCGATGACGGCACTCTTATCGTCCCAGGCTTCTGTCGCCACGCTTACCAGCTTGGGGACTGCAAAGTAGAGGCTGGAACTGCTCGCGGTGAGACGGGAGGCTAATATTGCCGCGCTAGCCCCAGTAGCCCAATTGGCAGAGGCAGGACACTTAAAATGTCTGTGTTGCGGGTTCGAGTCCCGCCTGGGGCACCGACTTAGCACCCGACATGTGTCAACTGTAGGTGTCAACTTCGACCTCGACCCCGGTAAAAACACCGGATGAAGTGCGAAAACGCGAATTTTCTGTGCACTTTTTAAGTCGGCTGCCTCTGCCAATTGGGCTATGGGGGCGAAGGGTCCGCTCGACGACGGTCCCCACGGTGAGCATAGTCAGCCGCGGCAGCGTGTCCGAATTCGTCCGGCGCTGCCACCGACAGACGTCAACTCGACCGCCAGACTTCGGTCGAGGTCTGGCAGTCGAGTCGACGTCTGGGAGTCAGCCGTCCTTGACCGGCCCAGTCGCCGGGGTGATCATGGGGCATGGACGCGGCAGCGGTGACCGGGGCACGCAATTGGGAGGCCGTCCGAGAGCGGCATCCCGCCATCGTCGAGCGCCTCGAGGCGGGTCTGACGCAGGGTGATCCGCTCGCCGACGCGGTGATCGTCGAGGCCAGAGAACGCGGAATCTCCTTCTCCACACTGGTCGCGCTCTTGGAAGAGCACACCTCCGCCGAGGAGGAGACCGATGTCGAACACCTCGAGATGCCCGCCTCGATGACGCATCTGTTGCAGGTCGCGAGCACCCCACCTCCGTGGTTCGACCCGGCCTGGGCAGAGGCCGGCGCCCGCGCCTGGTGGCGGTTCGGGACGTTGCAGTCGTCGACGCTGTATCAATCGCTGATCTACGGATTCAAGGCGCAGGGGTTCGTCCGTCCGCTGGTGGCCACCGGCCGGCTGGGATCGGGGACACGTGATCGGGTCGAGTCGACGGCCCGCTGGGTCGCCGAGGCGACCACGCCCGGATCGATGCTCCCGGGCCGTCCCGGTTGGGCTGCGACGCTTCGTATTCGGCTGCTACACGCCTACATTCGCGACGTCCTGCGGCACCCGCACGGCGATCCGACGGACGACGCCGGGGGCTGGGACGAAGGGGAGTGGGGCGCACCCATCAACCAGACGTATGCGGTGATGACCATCTCGTGCGGCTTCCTGGCTCTCCCTCTCGTCGTCGCACGGGATTTCGGGATCCACTACAGCAGTGCGGAATGTGAGGCGATCACACATCTGTGGCGCTGGATCGGCTGGGTCATCGGGGTCGACGACGACCTCCTGCCGCCGAGTTACGAGTCGTCGAGCGAATTGTTCCGTATCGCAGGCGAATTCGAGCTGCGGCCCGACGATTCGTCGAAGGTGCTGATCAAGGCGCTGCTTCGCGAGGGGTACGACCTTCCGCGCGTCGTGCACGGGGCCGCTCCGATTCCGGTGCCAGGGTTGCTGGTCTCCGCGGTGGATGCGATCACCAGACCCCTGCTCATGTCGTCGTTCTCGGCCATCAGCACACGATGGGTCGAGCGCCCGGTCGCCCGGCGGATGGGTTTGCGCCGGACGCCGTTGCACCATCTCGTCGACGTCGCGCGGCCCGCCGTCAGGCTGCGCGAGATCGCGCGCGCGACCGGACTGCTCGGATCGGAGTCGACGGTGATCGAGCGCGAACTGCGAACGGTCCGACGCGGACTCGGCATGCCGCACGTCTCGGAATCGTCCTTGACCACCTAAATTACTGCTGATAACTTAACGCCGTAAAGTCGACCGACGCGACAGGGGTCCGCATGCTGGTCAGATTGACACGGCTGGTCATATCCATGCCCAAACGAGTGCTGCTGGGCGCACTCATCCTGCTGGTGGTGTGCGGCGCGTACGGCGCGACCGCGGCCGAACATCTGCTGGCCGGAGGGTACAGCGATCCGAACTCGGGGTCGGCGCGGGCCGAGAGAACTCTCGACGAGACGTTCAACCGCGGCGGGGTCCAGGTCGTGCTCAAACTGGACGGTCCCGACGGAGTCGACATCTCCCGCGACCCGACGGCCCGAGCGGTCGGTGAGGACATCGTCGCCGACCTGAATCGCAATCAGTACGTGCAGGACCAGATCCTCTCAGTGTGGGCCAATCCGGCGCTCGACTCCGCGCTCGTCAGTCGCGACCGGACGTCGACTTTGATCATCGCCTCGCTCGACGGTGGCGAGGATTCGGCGCCGGGGCACGCCGAGGAGATCGCCGCGGCCCTGGCCGGTGACCGCGACGGGATCACCGTGCAGGTCGGCGGTCAAGGAATGGTCTTCGCGCAGGTCAACGATCAGACCGCGTCCGATCTCCTCGTCGCCGAGGCCATCGCGATCCCGATCACGTTCATCGTGTTGATCTTCATCTTCGGCGGACTGCTCGCGGCGGCCGTCCCGGTCGGCATCGGCATCGTCTCGATCATCCTCACCTTCGCGCTGCTCCGCGCGATCGGATCGGTCACCGACGTCTCGGTCTTCGCGCTCAACCTCACCACCGCACTGGGTCTCGCGCTCGCGATCGA
The DNA here is from genome assembly GCF_029866425.1 of Gordonia sp. SMJS1. Classification (NCBI taxonomy): domain Bacteria; kingdom Bacillati; phylum Actinomycetota; class Actinomycetes; order Mycobacteriales; family Gordoniaceae; genus Gordonia; species Gordonia sp. SMJS1. Next base: position 1,691,958 of record NZ_CP123381.1, read on the forward strand.
CTACACGCTGCTGATCCTGACGCGCTACCGGGAAGAGGTCGGACACGGTCTGAGCCGGCCCGACGCGATCGTCCGAACCCTGGCCACGGCCGGGCGGACGGTCGCCTTCTCCGCGGTGACCGTCGCCCTGTCGCTCAGCGCGCTCGTGCTGTTCCCGCAGTACTTCCTGCGCAGCTTCGCGTTCGCGGGTCTCGGCGTCGTGGCGGTGGCCGCGGTGTCGGCACTCGTCCTCACGCCGGCCGTGCTCATGCTCCTCGGTGATCGCATCGACGCGTTCGACGCCCGGAAGCCACTCCGGCGCCTGCTTCGGCTGCCGCCGGCGCGGCCCGTCGAACCCGAGGACACCTGGTGGTACCGGCTCGTCCAGTGGGTGCTGCGCCACGCCTTGCCGGTCGCCGCGGTCGTCACGGTCTTCCTACTGGTACTCGGTGCGCCGTTCCTGTCGATGAAGCTGGGGTTCCCCGACGACCGGGTGCTCCCCGAGTCGGCGAGCGCCCACGCGATCCAGCAGGAGATCCGAGACGACTACGAGGACGACCTGTCCGCAGCGGTCACCGTCGTCGTGCGGGGGCCGGTGGACGATGCGACCCTGGCGGGCTACACCCGCGCCCTGTCGACGGTCGGAGATGTCAACTCCGTAGGGTCGTCGGCCGGGACGTTCGTCCGGGGTGCGCCGGCCGCGCCCGGCAGCCCGGACGACACCCGGGGCGACGTACACGTCCTGCAGGTGTCGACCGACCGCGACCCGATGAGTGAGTCGGGGATCGCCCAGCTCGACGAGCTGCGGGCGGTGCCACCGCCGGCGGGAACGGAGACCCTGTTCAGCGGGCTCGCCGCCGCCACCGACGACACCGTCGGGTCGATCTACGCGCATCTGCCCTGGGTGCTCGGCCTCATCGCGATCGCGACGTTCGTGCTGCTGTTCCTGTTCACCGGGAGCGTCGTGTTGCCGCTGAAGGCGCTCGTCCTCAACATCCTGTCGCTGTCGGCGACGTTCGGCGCGATGGTCTGGTTCTTCCAGGAGGGGCACCTCGGAGGTTTGGGGACCACCGCCACGGGCACCCTCAGCGCGACCATGCCGGTGCTGCTGTTCTGCGTGGCGTTCGGTCTGTCGATGGACTACGAGGTGTTCCTGTTGGGACGGATCCGCGAGGAGTGGTTGCGATCGGACCGGACGCGCGCGGCCAGCGACCACGCGGTGGCGCTGGGCTTGGCCCGGACCGGCCGGGTCATCACGGCCGCGGCCCTGCTGATGAGCATCGTCTTCGCCGCCATCGCGGCGTCGGAGGTGTCGTTCATGCGGATGTTCGGGGTCGGTCTCACCCTGGCGGTCCTGATGGACGCGACGATCATCCGCATGTTCCTGGTCCCCGCCTTCATGCGGCTGGCCGGGCGGGCCAACTGGTGGGCGCCGGGTCCGCTGCGACGGCTACACGATCGGATCGGATTGTCCGAGGAGGCCCCGGAGGTCGGGCGTCCCGAGAAAGCGGCGCCGGACACTGCGCCGACGAGGGTCTGACACCGAATACGTCATACGACGGATGAACGGCGGCGGGACAGGTGCTGGAGTGCAGTGACGACACGTAGACGAGCGAGATCACCGCGCGGGTCCGGAGAGATCCTCGCGGAGGAGATCATCGAGGCCGCCGGTGAGTTGCTGGTCGAGAACGGCGACGACACCGCGATGTCGATTCGCGCGGTCGCCAACCGCGTGGGGGTCACACCGCCGTCGATCTACCTGCACTTCGCCGACAAGGAAGCCCTGCTCGACGCGGTGTGCGCCCGCTACTTCGAGCGTCTCGACGACGAGATGGCCGCCGCGTCGGAAGGCGTCGACGACGCCTTCGAACGAGCGCTGGGCCAGGGGATGGCCTATGTCCGCTTCGCCGTCGCCACGCCCGTGCTCTACCGGGTGGCGTTCGGCAAACCCACTCCCGAAGGGCATCCGTCGAAGGTCGACGAGGTACTCGCCGCCAGTGCGTACTCCCGGTTCGCCGGAACCGTCACCGAGCTGGCCGACGGAGGCGTGTTCGATCACGCCGAGATCGCCGACATCGTTCTCGAGTTCTGGGCCGCCGCCCACGGAATCGCGTCGCTGATGCTCGCCAAACCGGGTCTCGCCTGGGGCGACGACTTCGCGCGTGCGGAAGCCATGCTCACCGCCATGTGCCTGGGCCGGGCCTCGCTCGCGACCGACGGCGGCATCGATCAGACCGCAGTGGGCCGCCGGTTGAGGTCGCTGCGCGACCGGGTGAACTGACCCGGTGGCGGGTGTCTGACGACAGAAGGGTCAAGAGTCGGTAAAGTCGACATCGACTCGGTCGTTGCGAGCTCTCGCCAGGGAACTCTCAGAAACGGCCCGACGTTGAGACGGCAGACATCCGTACCGATGAAGGAGCGCTTCGTGCGAGAAAGCAGCAATCCGGTGATGCGCGGCGTGGTCCGCGACAATCAATCCGGATACGCGGGTTTCGGGGCCGGCATGGCCGGCGCCGGCGCCGCGGCCAACCAGTTCGGTCAGGCCACTGACCCCTACACCCAGCCGGCACCGCCGGCCACTCGTCAGCTCACGATCGACGACGTCGTCACCAAGACCGCGATCACCCTCGGAGTGCTGACGCTGGCCGCCGCCGCCACGTACTTCGCGATCAGCAGCCGCGCCACCGAGGCCGCCCAGGCAGCTCTCGCCACGCCGCTGATGCTGGTCGGCGCCATCGCCGGTCTCGTGCTCGTCCTCGTGGCGAGCTTCGGTCGCAAGCAGGACAACCCGGCCATCGTGCTGGCCTACGCCGCGTTCGAGGGCCTCTTCGTCGGTGCCATCTCGTTCGTGTTCGCGAACTGGGCGGTCGCCGGTGACACCTCGGCCGGTGCGCTGATCGGACAGGCGGTCCTCGGCACCTTCGGTGTGTTCTTCGGCATGCTGTTCGTGTACAAGGTCGGCGCCATCCGCGTGACGCCGCGCTTCACCCGCATGCTGTTCGCCGGCATGATCGGCGTCCTGGTCCTGATGCTCGGCAACCTGGTCATCGGTCTGTTCACCGGTGAGGCCGGAGTCCTGCGCGACGGTGGCCCGATCGCCATCATCTTCTCGCTGGTCTGCATCGCCCTCGCCGCGTTCAGCTTCCTACTGGACTTCGACGCCGCGGATCGCCTGATCCGTGCCGGCGCACCCGACCGGGCCGCCTGGGGCGTGGCACTCGGCCTGACCGTCACCCTGGTCTGGCTGTACGTCGAGATCCTGCGTCTGCTGACCTACTTCAACTCCGACTAGTCAGTCATGTGACAGTGGCCCCGCACCTCGGCAGGTGCGGGGCCACTGTCGTGTCAGGGTCGGTTGGCGACAAAGTGTGCCACCCGGTGCGTTTGCGGGAACAACCCCATCACCGCGGTTCTACCGTGCGGACATGGTGTTCTTTCTGATCCAGCTGGCGCTGATGATCATCGGCGCCGTCGTACACATACTGGTGGACCGATCGATGCGACGACGCACCGTCGGCCGCGCAGCCGAACTCGTGCTGCTCTGGATACTCGTCCCCGGCGGCGCATTCGGCATCCTCGCCGGGGTCGGCCACGTCGGCCCGAACGCCCCCGAGATCGCCGAGGGCATCGGGCCGGACTTCATCCCGTCCATGTTCCAGTGGGAGCTGGGGTGGAACGACATCGCCGTGGGCGTGCTCGGCGTGCTCTGCTACCGGGTGCGCAATCGTGGCGGATGGCTCGACGCCGCCGTGTGGGCACTGGCGATCAGCTACGGGGGAGACCTCGCCGGTCACATCTCGCAGTACTACATCCACGACAACACCGCGACGAACAACGTCTGGGCGATCCCCGCCGAGATCTACATCGTCGGCGCCGTCGTCATCGCCTGGTTCGTGTACCGACGAACGACCCCCCGCAGCGTCGCGATCCAGGGACCGAACGCGGCGAGGGGCGTCGACGAGAAGACGGCCTCGGTCAGCTGAGGCGCTCCAGCACTGATCAGCTGAGGCGCTCCAGCACCATGGCCATGCCCTGACCGCCACCCACGCACATCGACTCGATGCCGAAGGTCTTGTCGCGGGTCTGCAGGTTGTTGAGCAGGGTGGTCGTGATGCGGGCGCCGGTCATCCCGAACGGGTGACCCAGGGCGATGGCGCCACCCGACACGTTGAGCTTGTCGTGGTCGATGCCGAGATCACGGGCCGAACCGAGGACCTGGACGGCGAAGGCCTCGTTGATCTCGACGAGGTCGATGTCCGACAGGGACATCCCCGAGACCCGCAGCACCTTGCGGATCGCCTCGATCGGACCGAGCCCCATGATCTCCGGCGACAGGCCGGTGGCCGCGGTGGCGACAACGCGCGCCAGCGGGGTGAGGCCAAGCTCCTTCGCCTTGGTGTCGCTCATGATGACCAGCGCCGCGGCGCCGTCGTTGAGCGGGCACGCGTTGCCCGCGGTGATCGTGCCGTCCGGGCGGAAGACCGGCTTGAGCTGCGAGATCTTCTCGTAGGTCGTGCCCGCGCGGGGCCGTCGTCGGTGGTGACCAGCGAGCCGTCGGGCAGGGTGACCGGGTCGATCTCCCGCTCGAAGAAACCGGACTTGATGGCTTCTTCGGCGCGGTTCTGGCTCAGCACGCCCCACTTGTCCTGGTCCTCGCGCGAGATGCCGGTGAACGAGGCGACGTTCTCGGCGGTCTGGCCCATCGCGATGTACACGTCCGGGATGACCCCGTCCTTGCGCGGATCGTGCCAGATGCCGGCGTCACCGGCGGCCGCCTTCTCCGTGCGGGCCATCGCGTCGTCGAACAGCGGGTTCTTGGAATTCGGTGCGCCGTCGGCGCCGCCGGAGATGCCGAAGCTCGACACGCTCTCGACGCCACCGGAGATGAGGACGTCGGCCTCGCCGGCCTTGATGGCATGCAGCGCCATCCGGGTGGTCTGCAACGACGACGAGCAGTAGCGGTTCACCGTGACGCCCGGGATGTGGTCATGCCCCAGCTCGACCGCGATGACCCGGGCGATGTTGTAACCGCCCTGTCCGCCGGGCTGGCCGATGCCCCAGTGGATGTCCTCGATCAGCGCCGGGTCGAGCTCCGGCACCTTGGCGAGCGCGGCTTCGACCATCTGACGCGACAGTTCGTCGGGTCGGATGTCTTTGAGGGATCCCTTGGCGGCGCGGCCGATCGGGGAACGGGCGTGGGCGACGATGACGGCTTCAGGCATACCTCGAAACTACCCCACCAAGCATCTGCTTGGTCGCGAGGCCGGTCAGCCCGAGTCGTGGCTGGTCACCGGTGTGTCAGACGTCTCCTGAGACGTGTGACGAACCGTGTTTCTTCGACGGCCTCGGACACCTTCGGCGGTTCGGGCAGCGGCGTCGGACCCCACTCGCCGATCGAGGCGAGCACCTCGGGCACCAGGATGTCGGCGGCGAGCTCATACCCAGCGGCCGACGGGTGGAATCGATCGGGCGACAGCATGTGCTCGGGGCGCGCGAGGAACTCCTCGGTCAGCAGGTCGGCCAGTGGGACCGGCCGCCCCCCGGCGGCCCGGACCGCCGATCGCTGCGCCGCCGCCAGCGTGAGTCCCCAGCGTCGCAACACCATTCGCAGGGGCTGGGGGATCGCGGTCACCACGCCGAAATCCGGGCAGGTGCCGACGACGACCTTCGCACCCTCGTCGACGAGTGCGTGGACGGCATCTCCGAGCCGCCGCGCCGACGGGAGCGGACTGTTGCGGGCGGTGACGTCGTTGGCGCCGACGAGGATGACGGCCACGTCGGGTCGCTCGTGATGGACGAACATGGCCTCGATCTGGGCCGCGAGCCCCTTCGACGTCGCGCCGACGATGGCCTTGTTGGCGTAGCGGACCACCCGATCGGTCTCCGCGGCCACGCGGCGGGCGATCTGGACTCCTGGCGTCTCGCCCGCGGTCTCGGCACCCAGTCCGGCCGCGGTCGAGTCCCCGAACACCACGAGATACAGGTCGTACACGGTGTCCCGGGTGAAACGTGCGCTGGTGCCGTCGGGGCGGTACACGCCGTCGCCGTCCGGGGCGTTGTCGGTACGGTGCGGGATCACCACGCGGGCCTCGGCGGCCTGACTGTTCAGCAGGTTGTAGGCGGCCCAGCCGGCGCCGGCCGCGCCCGCGGTCGCAGCCGCTGTCGCGCCGACGTCGCGCACGATCCTGGCGGGGACGATTCCTCGACGACTCGAACCGGACACGAGTGCCAGTTTAGGCGACTTCGACACGACTCCTCGCTGCGCTCGTCGTCGGCTCAGCCAGCGGTAGAACCGACTGCCGACGTCGGGCAGCGGCCGGGTGTCGCTGTTCGCGGTGGCTCTGGGACCATGGACACATGCGCATCGCCAATCACGTCGTCGACCTGGTGGGCAACACCCCGCTGGTCAAGCTGAACTCGGTGACCTCACCCGGATCGGGCCTGGTCGCCGCCAAGGTCGAGTACCTCAATCCCGGTGGCAGCAGCAAGGACCGCATCGCCGTGCGGATGATCGACGCGGCGGAGGCCTCGGGTGAACTGAAGCCGGGCGGGACCATCGTGGAACCGACGTCGGGAAACACCGGCGTCGGCCTGGCGCTCGTCGCCCAGCAGCGCGGCTACAAGTGCGTGTTCGTGTGCCCGGACAAGGTCGGCGAGGACAAGCGCAACGTCCTGCGCGCCTACGGTGCCGAGGTCGTGGTCTGCCCGACCGCGGTGGAGCCGTCCCACCCGGACAGCTACTACAGCGTCTCCGACCGCCTGGTCACCGAGATCGACGGTGCGTGGAAGCCCAATCAGTACGCGAACCCGGCCGGTCCGCAGAGTCACTACGAGACCACCGGTCCCGAGATCTGGGCCGACACCGACGGCAAGGTGACGCACTTCGTGGCCGGCGTCGGCACCGGCGGCACCATCACCGGCACCGGCCGGTACCTCAAGGAGGTGTCCGGCGGCTCGGTGAAGATCGTCGGCGTCGACCCCGAGGGGTCGGTGTACTCCGGCGGGACCGGGCGCCCCTACCTCGTCGAGGGTGTCGGGGAGGACTTCTGGCCGTCGGCCTACGACCCGGACATCCCCGACGAGATCATCGCGGTCTCCGACGCCGACTCGTTCGACATGACCCGGCGTCTCGCCCGCGAGGAAGGGCTGCTCGTCGGCGGCTCGTGCGGGATGGCGGTGGTCGCGGCCCTGCAGGTCGCCGAACGCGAGGGACCCGACGCCGTCGTCGTCGTACTGCTGCCCGACGGTGGCCGCGGCTACATGGCCAAGATCTTCAACGACCAGTGGATGAGCAGCTACGGCTTCCTGCGGACGCCGCTCGACGCCAACACCAAGGAATCCCTCGTCGGAGATGTGTTGCGCGGCAAGACCGGCGCCCTGCCCGACCTCGTGCACACCCACCCGCAGGAGACCCTGCGCGACGCGATCGAGATCCTGCGCGAGTACGGCGTCTCGCAGATGCCGGTCGTCGGCGCCGAGCCACCGGTGATGGCCGGCGAGGTCGCGGGTGCGGTCACCGAGCGCGACCTGCTCAGCGCGGTCTTCGAAGGTCGTGCCAGCCTCGCCGACCCGGTGTCGGCACACATGGGAGAGCCGTTCCCGCTCATCGGTTCCGGCGAACCGGTGTCGGCGGCCACCAAGGCGCTCGGCGACTGCGACGCGCTGATGGTCGTCGAGGACGGCAAGCCCATCGGCGTGATCACGCGCCACGACCTGCTCGCCTTCGTGTCGAGCCACCCGATCGTCGGATAGGAGCATCACCGTGAGTGAACGACGCAGTGCCGCGGATTCGGTTCGCTGGCAAGGCTTCTCGACCCGCGCCATCCACGCCGGCTACGATCCGGATCCGCAGACCGGGGCGGTGAATGTCCCGATCTACGCCAGTTCGACCTTCGCCCAGGACGGCGTCGGCGGACTGCGCGACGGCTTCGAGTACGCGCGCACCGGCAACCCGACCCGACGCGCCCTCGAAGCCAATCTCGCTGCGCTCGAGAGCGGCACGTATGGACGGGCTTTCGCTTCCGGCATGGCCGCCACCGACTGCGTTCTGCGTTCGACGCTGCGGCCGGGCGATCATCTGGTGATCCCCAACGACGCCTACGGCGGGACCTTCCGGCTCATCGACAAGGTGTTCAGCCAGTGGGGCATCACCTACTCGGTGGCCCCGGTCTCTGACGTCGCCGCGGTGCGCGACGCCATCCGGCCGGAGACCAAGCTGGTCTGGACCGAGACGCCGACCAACCCGCTGCTCAACGTCGGCGACATCGAGACCCTCGCCGCCGTCGCGCACGAGGCCGGCGCGAAGCTCGTGGTCGACAACACCTTCGCCTCGCCGTACCTGCAGCAGCCGCTCGTCCTGGGCGCCGACGTGGTGCTTCACTCCACGACCAAATACCTGGGCGGGCACTCGGATGTCGTCGGCGGCGCACTGGTCACCGACAGCGAGGAGCTCGACGAGGCGTTCGCGTTCCTGCAGAACGGCGCCGGGGCGGTCCCCGGACCGTTCGACGGGTTCCTCACCCTGCGCGGCATCAAGACCCTCGGCGTCCGGATGGACCGGCACTGTGACAACGCGGAGAAGGTCGTCGACTACCTGAGCGGCCACGACAAGATCGACGCCGTCCTGTACCCGGGTCTGGCGAACCATCCGGGCCACGAGGTCGCGGGCAAGCAGATGAAGCGCTACGGCGGCATGGTGTCGGTGCTGGTCAAGGGCGGGCTCGACGCCGCCAAGGAGTTCTGCGCCCGCACCGAGGTGTTCACGCTCGCCGAATCGCTCGGCGGCATCGAGTCGCTGATCGAACACCCCGGTGCGATGACGCACGCCTCGACCGCCGGATCGCTCCTCGAGGTCCCCGCCAACCTCGTCCGACTCTCGGTCGGTATCGAGGACATCGACGACCTCCTCGGGGACCTGGAGAACGCGCTGCGCTGAGGCGTCGGTCGCAATTAGACCCGCGCCTCGAGGAGCAGGTTCGACGCAGTGGTCGCCGCGACACGCGCCGAGGTCAGACCGGCCGCCCGGAAGGTGTCGAGCAGTCGAGTGGGGCCGGCCTGGGCGCCCAGCGAGGTCGGGCCGTCGGCGATGCTGTGCGGTACGCAGAGGTATGAGCTACCCGAATAGAACAGCAGTGCAACGGGATTGGTCAGATTCTCGGCCAGTGTGTCGTGTGCCAGCGGTTCGACGGCGATCACCTGACCGCCGGGACGCAGTGACGACCGTGCGTGTGCGAGCGCACCCACCGGATCGCCGAAGTCGTGCAGGGCGTCGAAGATCATGATCGCGTCGTGGTCGCCGGCGTACGACTGGGCCGTCGCCACCTCGAAGCGGACCCGGTCGTCGACCCCGGCCGCCTGAGCGGCTGCGGTGGCGCGCCGGACGGACTCCTCGTGGCTGTCCACGCCGACGAACGTGGAGTTTGGAAAGGCCTCGGCGAGCAGGATCGTGGGGACCCCGTACCCGCACCCGACGTCGAGAACGCGGATGCCGTCGGTGAGGCGCTGTCCGAGGCCGTCGATCGCCGGAACCCACTCGCTGAGCAACGACGCGCGGTAGATCGTGCCGTAGAAGCGTTCGACGCCGGAGAACAGCCGGGAATCGTGCGCGTGCCAGGGCACGCCGTCGCCGGTCGCGTACGCATGCGCGAGTTGGTCGACCGAGGACCACACCGCGGCGGCGACCTCGAAGCCGGCCACGATCGCCGCCGGACTGTTGTCCTCGGCGAGCACCATCGCGTGCTCGGCGGGGAACACGAACACCTCTGGGCCTTTTGCGGCGTCATCGCCGGCGTCGTGGAGCAGGACGTATCCGGCCGCGGCCTGCACGCACAACCATTCGTGCACATACCGTTCGGCGAGTCCCGAGCGTTCGGCGAGCTCGGCGCTCGTCGCCGAACCGAGTTGCGCCAGCGCCCGCCACAGTCCCAGGCGGTCGCCCAGGTAGGTGCTGATCGAGTGGTAGGCATGGGTGAGATCGGCGCTCACCTGGCCGGCGAAGGCCTCGACCCGGGCGAGGTCGATCGCGGTGTCGGAACCGGCGGCGTGTGTGGTGGTCATGGGATGAACCTCTCGTGTGCGATGTCGTAACCACGCCGGGCGGCGTGTGCACCGAGCGTGCGCCGGCGTCCTGTCGCGGCGCTGTCATGACCGGACCGTGACCCGCTGGGCGGTGAGCCGATGGTGACAGCCCCGTGACAGCGGGCTCGGAGACCGTCGACGCATGAGAACAACACAGATCAGCGACCTGGGCACCGTGATGTCCATCTGGGCTCACCCCGATGACGAGACCTACCTCGCCGGCGGCGTGATGGCCGCCGTCCGCGACGCGGGTGGGCGCGTGGTGTGCGTGACCGCGACCCGCGGCGAAGCGGCCGACGAGAATGCCACCGCCGCAGAGCGTTCGGAGCTCGCCCTGGTCCGGACCGGCGAGCTTGAGAAGGCTTTTATCGAGCTCGGCATCCAGGAGCACCACTGGTTGGACCTAGCCGACGGTTCACTGGCGGCGATCGACGAGAGCGGCCCGGTCGGACGCATCACCGCCCTCCTCGACGACGTGTCACCCGACACCGTCCTGACCTTCGGTCCCGACGGCGTGACCGGACACCCCGACCACCGCACCGTCAACCGGTGGGTCCGCCTCGCCGTCGACCGTTCGTCGACCTGCCCGCGAATCCTTCACCCGGTGGGCACCGGGCGGGGGATCGAGTTCGACCTCGCCCGTGAGTTCGACATGTGGGCGCTGGGCGGGCCGCGCCAGTGTCCGAAGGAGATGGTCGCGTTGCGAATCGATCTCGACGGGGCCGAACTGGACCGTAAGGTGCGAGCCCTGCTGGCTCAGCGCTCGCAGACCGCGGACCTGGCCGCGGCGATCGGCCTCGAGCGATATCGAACATGGGTGTCGGTGGAGACCTACGCTCATCCTGCATAGGCCGTCGGAGAACAGAGAGCGACGATCGGGATGGTGGTGCGCGAAACCGAAGACGGGCACGTGTCGCCCGCGGTCGAGGTCGGCCTGCTGGGTGCACTGAGGTTGCGGGTCGACGGTGCCGAGGTCGCGGTCCCCGGGGAACGACGACGCGCCCTGCTCGCGCTGTTGACCGTCGCCGGCCGGCACGGCATGGGTATCGGGCGGCTCGTCGACGCGCTGTGGGGCGACGATCTGCCGCGGGAACCGATTGCCGCACTGCACAATCTGGTGTCCCGGCTGCGACGCCATCTCGGCCGACACGCCGATCTGTTGGAACGACGCCCCGACGGCTACCGGCTCCGGGTGTCCGTCGTCGATGTGACGATCGTGCGCGACCTGCTCGCATCCGCCGCCGACACGCCCGATCCCGCCGAGCGTCTCCGTCTGACCGTCCGGGCCCGCGAACTCTGGCGCGGCGAGCCGCTCGGCGAGTTCGCCGGCATCCCGGACCTGGACACCGAACGCGTTGCGTTGGAGGACCTCCACAACCGGCTCGCCGACACCCACGTCGAAGCGCTGGTGGAGTGCCGCGACCCGAGCGCGACCGCGACGGCGAGGGCCGGTGTCGCGTCCGCGCCGTTACGCGAGAGTTCGGCACGACTGCTCATCCGCGCACTCGCCGCCGACGGGCGTGTCGGCGACGCGATGGCTGTCGCGATGAACTTCCGCGAGCAGTTGCGTGAGCGGACGGGTCTCGATCCGAGTCCGGCCCTCGCGTCGCTCGAGCAGCGGGTGGCGGCGGGCTCCGAATACGGGCAGGCCGAGACGAATCCGGGACCCGGCGTGACCTCGCGGCGGCGACCTGCTCCGCCGGCCGGGCCTCTGGTGGGGCGGGAGCGAGAACGCGCCGAGATCATCCGGCTGTTGTCGGCGCATCGGGTCGTGACCCTGACCGGTACGGGCGGCGTCGGCAAGACCAGTCTCGCGCTCGACGTCGCCGCCGACCCCGCGGTGTTCCCCGGGAACGCCGTTGTCGTCGTCAACCTCGCCGCGGTCGCGCGAGCCGACCGCGTCCTCCCGTCGGTGGTGTCCACCCTCGGTCTCGAGGTCGGGGTGGGTGCTTCCGTGGACGCGATCGCGCGCGCCGTCGACGGGTCGCTCCTGCTCGTCCTCGACAATTGCGAACATGTGTTGTCGTCCTGTCGCGAATTGGTCGCGGCGATCGTCGAACTGGCTCCCGCGGTGCGGATCCTGGCCACCTCCCGAGTCGTGCTCTCACTCTCCGCCGAGTACGTCCTGCGTCTGCAGCCCCTGACCTTTCCCACCCGCGTCGACGACGTCGACGCGGTCGCCCGGCAGCCTGCGGTGCGCGCGTTCGTCGAGCACGCGCTGCGTCGCAATCCGGACTTCGCGGTGTCGAGTCGTGAGCTCACGGACCTCGTCGACGTCGTGCGCCGTGTCGACGGGCTCCCGCTCGGCATCGAGCTGGCGGCGCGTCAGGCCGCTGTGATGCCGATGTCGGCCGTGGCCCGAATGCTCGATGGTGCACTCGATCTCGCGACGGGAACCGGAGCCGACGACCAGCGGCGGCTGACGCTCCGCAGCAGCATCGACATGTCATTCCGACGGCTGAGCGTGGTCGATCAAGCCGTACTCGCCGCCCTCGCACCGTTTCCCGGCGGTGTGTCGCTGCGCACGTTCGAATCCGTCGCACTGAGCGTCGAAGCGGAGGTCGTCGGCGCAGCGGGCATCGGCACGCGAGGTGACGGCGGGCTCGACCCGGTGGAGACCCTGCACCGTCTGATCGACAGCTCGTTGCTCGTCGCCGACGCGTCGGGCGGCAGATACCGTCTCCTGCATCTCATCCGCACCCATCTGCTTGATCACCTCGACCGTGCGGGCGTGCTCGCCGCGGCCGAGGACCGGTTCCTCGACGAATGTGTCGCAACGGTGCGGGACATCGGCGACGAGTGGCTCGGCGTCGCGGAGTTCGAGGCGAATGAGCGTCTCCATGCCGAGATGGACAACCTGCGGTCGGCGCGGGACCTGGCACTGGCGCGCGGACGCGTCGACGTACTCGTGGCGATCACGACATCGCTGTCGCTGATCAGCACATGGCGCAACCTCAACGAATTGTGGACGTGGGCCGTCGAATCGGCGCGTTCGGCGTGGCTCGATGGTCATCCCGATCGCGCCGAGATGCTGTCCGCGGCGGCCGAGGCCGCGCGGCTCGTCGGCGAGTTCGACCTCGCCGTCGACTTCGCGACCTCCGCCCTACGTCCCGATGCCTCCGGGGCACCACCGGATCCGGATGCGCCCGCGTTGGTCGGCGCGCGGGCGGCCAGGGCGGCGGTCGCGCACTTCCGTGGCGACTTCGCGGTGGCGGTACGGGAATGGACCCGCTGCGGCACACACCCGTCCCTGGGGTCGGCGTTCCTCGCGTCTGCGGCGCTCGCCGCGTCGTACTCCGGTGACTCGAGCGGGGCTGCCCGGCTGTTGGCCGAGGCCCGGTCGACGCTGGACCCGTCGGCGGGGCCGTCGCAGCACGCCTTCCTCGACTACGTCCACGGCGAGCTGCTGTCCGCGCACGACCCGTCCAGCGCGCTCGCCCTCTACGAACGCGCCCACGAACGGGCCGCCGGCGTCGGGGCGACGTTCATCGTCGGGGTCGCTCGTGTCGGCGCGGCGGCGTGTCTCGTCCGCGTCGGCGATGTAGCGCGTGCCGCGGAGGCCTACGTCGTCCTGCTCGGGGCATGGCGCGACAGCGGTCAGCCGACGCAGCTGTGGACCACGGCGCGCGACGCCGCCGCACTGCTGCGCGTCCGGGGCCGGATCGACGTGGCCGACCTGCTCGTCGAGTGTGCCGATCTCGACCCCGCCGCGGCCTTCGACACACGCAGAGGTGCCGCGGACCGTGCTTTCGGGGACCTGGTGCACGCCGACAACACGGTCCACGCCGACACCGAAGTCGTGCTCGACCGGGCGATGCGCGAACTCCGAGAGATCAGGGAGTCGACGTCATCGGACGACCGCGGGAGCTCGGCGGCGCGATGACGTCTCCTCGGGTGGCTCCTGCAGGGCGGGGATGGCCGATACTGGTCGCATGCTGCTGACTGCCGACGACGTCGACCGCGCCACCGACGAGCTCGCGTCCGTGATCCGGCGGACCCCGACGATCGCGTCGCGGGTGGTGTCCGAGCGCAGCGGTGCGCAGGTGTGGCTCAAGTGCGAGAACCTGCAGCGCACCGGATCTTTCAAGCCACGCGGCGCGTACCTGCGTATCTCGCGGTTGTCGGTGGGGGAACGTGCCCGCGGGGTCGTCGCGGCCAGTGCTGGCAATCATGCGCAAGGAGTCGCCTGGGCGGCATCGGAACTGGGGATCGCCTCACGGGTCTACATGCCGGTCGGAGCCGCACTGCCGAAGATCGCCGCGACGAAAGCCTATGGCGCAGAGGTGGTGCTCGCCGGATCGACCGTCGACGAGGCGCTCGTCGAGGCCCAGCGTCACGCCGATACGACGGGCGCGGCTCTGATCCACCCGTTCGATCATCTCGACATCGTTGCCGGACAGTCGACGGTCGGCGTCGAGATCCTGGAGCAGATCCCGGACGTGTCAACGATTCTCGTGCCACTCGGCGGCGGTGGGCTGCTCGCCGGCGTCGCCGCGGCGGCGCGTCTGCGACGACCGGAGGTCGAGGTGATCGGCGTGCAGGCGGCGCAGGCCGCGGCCTGGCCGACGTCCCTCGCCGAGAAGCGGCCGACACCGGTCGCGGCGATGAACACCATGGCCGACGGCATCGCCGTCGCGACACCCGGGAAGGTCCCGTTCGCGCACGTCTCCGAGTTCGTCGACCGGATCGTCACGGTCAGCGAGGAAGAGTTGAGCACCGCGCTGCTGCTCATGCTGGAGCGGGCGAAGCTGGTGGTCGAGCCTGCCGGTGCCGCGGCGGTGGCGGCGGCGGTGAGCGGTCGGCTCGCGCTGTCCGGGACCGTGTGCGTCGTGTTGTCCGGCGGCAACATCGACCCGCTGCTGCTGCGCCATGTGACGACACACGGCCTGACCGCCGCCGGACGATTCCTCACCGTGACCGCGACCGTCTCCGACCGGCCCGGTGGACTGGTCGCACTGCTGGAACTGCTCCGCGACCTCGGCGCGAGTGTGCTCGACGTCGTCCATTCCCGCGTCGCCGACGATTTGTATCTCGGCGAGGTGCAGGTGACCGTCAGTGTCGAGACCCGCGGACACGACCACCAGCACGACGTCCGGCGGGCCCTCGCCGACGCGGGGTTCCTGCGGGACTGAGGGCGAACGTCGGCGCTAACCTGTCTGGGTGGCTGCCGACGGACCCGCCCTGATCGGTGTGCTGGGCCCGATCGCGGTCGGCGCGTGCCCGGTGGGCGCCGAGAGCCCCCATCGGCTCGTCGCGGTGCCGGGGCTCGGGCCCGACGCCTGCTCGTGTCGCTCGCCCTCGCCGACGGGCGCGTGATCTCGGCGGACCGCCTCATCGACCACGTCTGGGCCGACGATCCGCCGCGTTCGCCGCACAGTGCGTTGCACACCCAGGTGTCCCGGCTGCGCAAGCTCCTGCCCGAGGGGGTTCTGGAGGGCACCGAGAACGGTTATCGACTGCGCAACAGCCGCACCGACCTCGACGTGGTCGACACGCTGCTCGCCGAAGGCGGCCGGGATGCCCACGACCGGGCCCGGCAGTGGTGGCGCGGCGTGCCCGGAGACGATCTCGGGGACGGGTCCCCGGCGACGGCGACACTGTCCGCACGCATTCGACGCACCCAGGACGCGCTCGACGGTGCGCAACTGACGGCCGCGCTCGCCGAAGGTGACTTCGCGACCGCGCGATCCATCGCCGAACAGCGCTGCGCGCGAGACCCGTTCGACGAGTCGGCACACACCGCCCTGATGCGGGCGCTCGCCGGGGAAGGCCGCGCCGCCGACGCGCTCGTGGTGTTCGACCGGCTCCGACGGCGACTGTCGACCGAGCTGGGGACGGACCCGGGTGGCCGGGGAGTGGTTGTCGTTGTCATGCCGACAACTGTGCGCCGTAGCCTGTCGTCGGGCTTGCGTCGGCTTACGTGGTGCTGTCGTTGAGGCGGAGTGTTCCGCAGAACGCTCCCGAGGAACGTCCACGGGCGACCGACGTGTATTCGACGCGGCTGACACGAGGAGTTCTGTGGATGAGCGTCTGTGCTGTGGATTCTCGGTGCGGCTGCGAGGGCAGGGCGGATTACGTTGCCTGCCATGGGACGACGCACACACTCCGCAGAGGCGGCCTGGACACCACGGATTGCTCACCGCGTCCGTCACGAGCTCATGGATGACGTTCACGAGCAACGACGGAAGGCCTACCGGCGGCTGGACGAACTCGAGGCCGAAGCGAGTCTGCTGGCCGAAGATCTCAATGATGCGGACGAGGGCTCGCTGCATCTCGATCCGGACGAGTACGCCGACCGGGAGGCCGTCCTCGAGAAGGCGGACGGACTCCTCAGCCTCATCAACTGGTGGTCTTCGTCGCTCGCGGTGACGGTGTTGAATCTCGCCGACGCGCCGGTGCACTGGGTCACTGCCCCGGCAGTCGAGCTGATCACAGGCGTGCGGAACGAGGAAGCCACCGCCGGGGGTGGCGGTGTGGACACCCGCGTCCTACCAACATTGGGTAGCGCCGGTCTCGCCTTGTTCGAGAGGTCCGCCGGACGCCATCGACCATCGAAGAGATGTCCGGGTCTCGACAATCGCGACGTCGGGATCGACGGCTTGTGCTGGTGGCGAACAACACTCGGTGGGGAGAATTCGCCGCCCGTCGTGGACATGATCAGGCTGCACGTGCTGACCCGCGACCGGAAGCTCTGCCGCTCCGCAGAGATCGACGGGCGACGCCCGGCGGTCGTCGACGTGGACGTGTTCACCGTGGCGATCGAGCCTGCGTGGACGGGGAGCACACAAGCGTCTCCATCGGTTCGCGTGCTGATGCGTCTCGCCGATGACCTGGGCCGGGGCACGCTGACTGCCTCGCCTGTGCCGACGACGGGTCGAACGTCGGCGGCCGTCGCGGTGGTGGCCTGACAACCGGCCGGCGGCTCACTTCGCAGGTTCGAGGTTCGCGAAGTGCTTGAGGGTGTCGGCCTCGATGGTCTTGTAGACCGTCGACGACGCGGGACCGGAGAACGCGGTGACCACCCGCGACGAGGTGGGCAACTCGAGCGCGAAGGTCCACTTGAGTCGGCAGCCCACATCGGCGGGCAGGATCTCGGTCGCCTCGCCGAAGCGGCGGATGCCGGGAACGTTCGCCCTCAGGACCCGGAAACCGTTGCGGTAGTGGCCATTCGCCGGATCTTCCGTCCAGTCGAAGAAGTCCTCTTCGAGGGTCACATAGCCGGGACCGAGGACCGCGCGGCGTTGTGTTCCCACCCCGTACGGTTCCGGTGAGACGAACTCGATCTTCTTGATCGCGCGGCACCAGTCCAGCGTGTGCTGACGGGTGAACTCGGCCCACGCGCGTTCCGGCGCGACCGGCAGACGCACGTCGATGACGTGCCGCACCGGCGCATCGTCGAAGAAGTCAAGATCGAAGGACTCCAGCTCATGAGAACGTGCCATGTGTCACATTGAAGCACGGTGTTCCGGGTCGAGCCCCGGGCGAGCGTGGTCGAAACAGGGTCGGCCTCCTGTCGAGGTCCACCGGTGCACTTCAACTCGACTCCTGGACTTCGATCGAAGTCCAGGAGTCGAGTCGAGGTTCGCCGGTCGTGGGGTAAGCGACCCTCGCCAGCGGATCCGATATCGGCCCTGGTGCGTCCTAAAGTCATGACCTCTTTTCCCACCGACAGACACGGGCTAATTCGCCGCACGGCAACGCTGCGACTCGGCATCAACGACGACGCTGTGACAGCCGCCGTACGGCGCGGCGAACTGATTCGTCTTGCCCCGGGGGTCTGCGCACTGGCGGCCGACGAGGCGTCCGCCGAGGACCCGGGTGACCGTCTGTACCGACTGAGATCGATCGCGGTCGCGACGTCTGTTCGAGACTGTGACGCGTCGATCCTGAGTCACGACTCGGCGGCAGCCGTTCACGAGCTGCCGCTGCTGCACCCGGAACGCGAGGTCGTGCATCTGACGAAGAAGTCGAAGGTGGGCGGGTTCGGGCACGGGTTACGGATCGTCCATGCCGGGCCGGTGGCGCCCGACGAGGTGGTCGACATCGGCGGAATCAGGGTCACGTCTCGTGAGCGAACCGCCGTAGATGTTGCGATGTCCGGTGACTTCGCCCAAGCGCTGGCCGTGTTCGATCGCGCGCTAGCGTCCGGCGCCGACATCGCCACGATGACCCGTATCCTCGCGTCGCGGAACCGTTGGCGCGGTGCGGGGACCGCGCGTCGTGCCCTTGCGCATGCGGACGGTGCGTCGGAGAGTGTCGGGGAGTCGTGGAGCCGGGCGCAGATGATCGAGGCCGGGTTGCCGACTCCGCGACTGCAGCACACGTTCCAGACGGACGCCGGAGACGCGCGGACCGACTTCGACTGGGACGGAACACTTGTCGGTGAGTTCGACGGACTACAGAAGTACGGCCGACTGTTGCGCCAGGGTGAGAGCCCGCGCGATGCACTCATCCGGGAGAAGCGTCGGGAGGATGCGCTGCGCGCACAGGGGATCATGGTGATCCGATGGACGTGGGGAACGCTCGAGCGCGGCGGGCTCGCCAATCTGCTCCGGCCGTGGTTGGACAAACTGACCGCGGCTTGACCGATGAACCCCAACTCGACTCCTGGACTTCGATCGAAGTCCAGGAGTCGAGTCGAGGTTCGCCGGTCGGAGCACGACCGTCGTTGGCACGCCGTGTGTGGCCCCGTCTGATTGCCGGCGTGGTCGCGGTGTGCGGAATTGCGTTGGGAGTCAGTACGATCGGCATTCAAAGTGGCGTCGCTGTGACCGCTACCGGTTCGAGCCAGGTGTTCGAGCAGTCACCGACGACCGGGACTCCCGGTGCAGAGTCACTCGCGACCTGGGAGCAGACGAGCGCAGTGGCGAAGGCGAAGGAGTACCTCTCGATCATGGCGTTCTCGAGAGCGGGTCTGATCGATCAGCTGGAGTACGAAGGGTTCTCGACGGCCGACGCGACGTACGCCGTGACCGAGGTCGAGGCTCAGGGCGCCGTCGACTGGAACGAACAGGCGGCGCAGAAGGCCCGCGACTATCGTTCGATGACGGCGTTCTCGCGGCAGGGCTTGATCGAACAGCTCGAGTATGAGGGCTTCACGTCCACGCAGGCGACGTATGGGGTCGACCACGCGTAGGGCACGACCGATGAACCCCAACTCGACTCCTGGACTTCGATCGAAGTCCAGGAGTCGAGTTGAGGTTCGCCGGTCGCGCGACCGGCGGTAGCTCACGGACGAGAACCCCCGAAAACACGAAACCCGGGACGGTCATACCGTCCCGGGTTGTGTTCGTCGTCCGATCAGCCGTGGTAGGGCTCCGCGCTGACCAGGGTCACCTTGATGGTGGCACCGCTGGGCACGGAGTACTCGCGGGTCTCGCCGACCTTGGCGTCGATGAGGGCGGCACCGAGCGGGGAGCTCGGGGAGTAGGTCTCCAGGCCGCCCTGGCCGCTCTCCTCGCGGGTGGCGATGAGGAACGTCTCGGTGTCCTTCTCGTCACCGTCGTAGTAGACGGTCACGACGGAACCGGGCAGTGCGACGCCGGACTGGGTCGGCGCCTCGCCGACCTTCGCGTTGTTCAGCAGTTCCTGCAGCTGGCGGATACGCGCTTCCTGCTGGCCCTGCTCCTCGCGAGCGGCGTGGTAGCCACCGTTCTCCTTGAGGTCGCCTTCTTCGCGACGCTCGTTGATCTCGGCGGCGATGACCGGACGGTTGGCGATCAACGAATCGAGCTCGCTCTTGAGGCGGTCATGCGACTCTTGGGTCAGCCAGGTCACCTGGGTGTCGGTCATCGGTCACTCCTTTGTGTTGTCCGCGCCCCGGGCGACCGTTTACACCAGGGGCATATGGACTGCTGAAAATGCAGCAACACGACCCCTCGCGGAGCCGTGTATCCGTTCAGGGTACCAGGTGGTGAGACCTATGGCACATCGGTACTACCGCGCGACAGCGCGCCGAGAGCGTCCTGATACGTCGGTTCCATCCGTTTTAGCCATCCCACAACGAAATACGTCACAGGCATGAGGATGACCTCGACGAGTGTCTTCCACACGAACCCGACGATCGTGTAATTGATGAAATCTCCCCAGGTCGAGATACCCAGGGCGGTGGCGGCGATCGAACAGAAGACGATGGTGTCGGCCAACTGGCCGACAATCGTCGAACCCAGCAGGCGCGCCCAGAGGCGATTTTCCCCGGCGCGTTCCTTCATTTTCACCAGGACGAAGGAATTGAGGAATTCGCCCACGACGTAACCGGCCAATCCGGCGAGCAGGAATTGTGGGACGACCCCGGCAACCGTCTCGAAAGCCGCCTGGCCTTCGTAGAATTCGGCGGCCGGCAGGTGAATGGTCAACCAGAAACACAACGACGCGAGAATCAGGACCGCGAACCCGGCGAGGATCGTCCGGCGCATGGCACGGAACCCGTAGACCTCGCTGATCACGTCGCCCAGGACGTACGCGAGCGGGAACAGGAAGAAGGCGCCGTCGGTCACCAGGCCGTCCATCTGGATCGGCCCGAGATCGACCTGCAGCCATTCGTCGAACAGCACGACGCCCTTGGTGCCGGTGACGTTGCTGATGAGCATGACGCCGACGAAGACGGCGACCAGAAGGGGGAAGTAGCGGCTGCCGATGGAGGCGAAGGCGGCGCGCGGCGACGGCAGCTCGCTGCCGGTGGACGCGGCGGTCACGAGGCCGACGGCTTCAGGTAGGCCGGCACGTCAAGGGTGCACCCGAAGACCTCGCCGATGACCGGTGGTTTCGACGTCGTGACCTCGGTGCGGACGCCGATCCGTTCTGCGGAGTCCGCGGGGATCAGGATCTCGCGACGCCCGGTCTCGCCGCCGTCGCGGGAGCGGCCGCGCACCACACAGGCAGCCGCCCGGCTCGGATCGGAACGCTCGACGGTGAACTGCACCGCGACGGTCGAGCCGTCGATGATCTCGTAGCCGGTGGCCTCACCGGTCACGTCCGCCGACGAGAACTTGCTGTAGCCGATGACGGCGAGGGTCACGCCGGCCGCGACGACCAGGATCGACAGGGCGATGAACCAGCGACGACGCCCAGAGGCGGTCTCCGAACGCTCCGGATAGGTGGCGCGCGGACCGCTGTGCGGTCGCAAGGTGTCGGGTGTCGCGCGCGGCGCGTCACCGGCGTCTGCGGCGCCCCCATCCGAACTGTTCACGCGTCAATACCTACCATGGGAGGAGTAGCGATCCGAAGGTGAGGAACTGTGACCGAATCCCACGTCGGCGACCCCAAGTCGGGTGTGTTCCGGCTGATGGCGGTGCACGCGCACCCAGACGACGAGTCGAGCAAGGGTGCCGCCACGACCGCGAAGTATGCGGCCGAGGGCAACGAAGTGCTCGTCGTCACACTCACCGGCGGTGAGCGTGGCGACATCCTGAATCCGGCGATGGACCGCCCGGGCATCAAAGAGCGGATGACCGAGGTCCGTCGCGAGGAGATGGCCAAGGCCGCCGAGGCGCTCGGCGTCCGACAGACATGGCTCGGCTTCGTCGACTCGGGCCTCCCCGAGGGCGACCCGCTCCCGCCTGTTCCGGAGGGTTCCTTCGCCTCGGTGCCGCTCGACGAGGCCACCGAGGCCTTGGTGCGCGTGGTCCGCGAGTTCCGCCCGCACGTGATCGTCACCTACGACGAGCACGGCGGATATCCGCATCCCGATCACATCCGCTGCCATGAGGTGTCGGTCGCGGCGTACGAGCAGTCCGGCGATCCGGACGCGTTCCCGGACGCCGGCGAACCGTGGACGGTGTCGAAGCTCTACTACACCCACGGGTTCATCCGGGACCGGATGGTCCTGTTCTCCGACGAGTTCGCGCGGCACGGCCAGGAGAGTCCGTTCGCCGAGTGGCTCAGCAAGTGGGACCCGAGCCGTGGCGATCTGATGGGACGTGTGACGACCCAGGTCGAGTGCTCCAAGTACTTCCCGCAGCGTGACGACGCGCTGCGCGCCCACGCCACGCAGATCGATCCGAACGGGGTGTTCTTCGCGGTGCCGCTGGAGTGGCAACAACGCCTGTGGCCGACGGAGGAGTTCGAGCTCGCCCGGACCCGGGTCAAGACCGCGTTGCCGGAGACCGATCTCTTCGCCGGGATCGAGGCGTGATGGGCACCAGCACAGTCGTGAACGACACCCTGATGGTCCTGGCGCAGGAACCCCAGGGGCCGGAGTTCGGCAAGGCCTCACCGCTAGGTCTGCTCGTGATCCTGTTGCTGCTCGTCGGGACCGCGTTCCTCATCTGGTCGATGAACCGGCAGCTGAAGAAGCTGCCCGCGTCCTTCGACGCCGAACACCCGGAGGCCGACCAGGCCTTCGACGAGGGAACCGATTCGCCGGGCCCGGCCGGTTCGGACGCGGTCGCACCGAACCCGCCCGGGACCCCGGGTGCCACCAGTGCCGCGGGCACCGACGACCGGCGGCCCGCCGACACCTGAGTCGAGGCGTAGAAGTGGAGTCATGCGCATCTCCACTCTGATCGGGACGTCACTCGCGACCGCTGCGGCGGCAGCCATCGGCAGTGTGGTCACCAAGCCGGCGGTCGAGACCTGGTATCCGAAGCTGGCGAAACCGTCCTTCGTACCACCGAACTGGGCGTTCCCGCTCGCCTGGACCTCGCTCTACGCCGACCTCGCGGTGACCTCGGCAGTCACCCTCGACGACCTGGCCGACGACGGCGACCACGAACAACGTCAGCGGTATCTCGCGGCGCTCGGCGCCAACCTCGTGCTCAACGGCGGGTGGAGCTGGATCTACTTCGGCCGGGGCGCCCTCGGAACCGCGTCGGTCGCGGCGGCGGCGCTCACCGTGAGCAGCGCCGACCTCGCCCGGCGCACCGCACGTACGAACCGGACGGCAGGTGCCGCGCTCGCCGCCTACCCGGCGTGGTGCGCGTTCGCCACCGTGCTCTCGACGAGCGCCTGGTGGCTCAATCGTGGTCGGCGGTCACCGGCGCCTGCCTGAGCGTCGCGGCGAATCGGTCCATCGCCCAGTCGATCTCGGATTCCGTGACCACGAGCGGTGGTGCGAGTCGCAGCGTCGAGCCGTGGGTGTCCTTGGCGAGGACATTGCGTTCGGACAGCCGCAGACAGAAGTCCTTGCCGGTGCCGAGCGCGGGGTCGAGATCGATCCCTGCCCACAGGCCGAGGCCGCGCACCGCCACCACCCCGTTCCCGACGAAGTCGCGCAGTCGGGCGTGCAGATGATCGCCCAGTTCCGCCGCCCGTCGCTGCCAGGTCCCGTCGGCGAGCATGTCGACGACGGTGTGACCGACGGCTGCGGCGAGCGGGTTACCGCCGAAGGTCGATCCGTGCTGACCGGGATGCAGCACGCCGAGGACGTCGTGGTCGGCAACCACCGCCGACACCGGTAGGAGCCCGCCGCCGAGTGCCTTCCCCAGCAGGTAGACGTCGGGTTCGACGCCCCAGTGCTCTACTGCGAAGGTCCTACCGGTGCGGCCCAGACCGGACTGGATCTCGTCGGCGATGAACAGCACGCCGCGTTCGGAGCAGAGGGCCCGCGTGCCGGGCAGATAGTCGTCGGGAGGCACGACGACGCCGGCTTCGCCTTGGACGGGTTCGAGCAGGACGGCCACCGTGTTCTCGTCGATCGCGGCATCGAGGGCAGCCAGGTCGCCGAACGGGACGCGAACGAATCCCGGTGTGTAGGGGCCGAATCCGGCGCGCGCCTCGGGGTCGTCGCTGAACGAGACGATCGTCGTCGTGCGGCCGTGGAAGTTCCCGGAGGCCACCACGATCGTGGCGCGGCCGTCGGGTACGCCTTTGACGTCGTAACCCCACTTGCGGGCGACCTTGATCCCGGATTCGACCGCCTCCGCACCTGTGTTCATCGGCAGGACCATGTCCTTGCCGCACAGGGAAGCCAGTGCGGCGCAGAACGGTTCGAGTCGATCGGACCGAAATGCGCGGCTGGTGAGCGTGACCCGCGCCAGCTGATCGAGTGCGGCGGCGACGATGCGTGGATGGCGGTGGCCGAAATTGACCGCGGAATAGGCCCCGAGACAGTCGAGGTGGCGACGGCCGTCGATGTCGGTGATCCAGGCCCCCTCGGCGGTGGCCGCGGTCACCGGGATCGGCGAATAGTTCTGCGCCACATGAGGTTCGACGACGTCGAGCGGCGCACCCGCGCTGGCGTGGGTGCCGGTGCCGGGGCTCGTCCTCGTCATGAATCGAGGGTATCGTCGAGGTCTGGTGCAAACAATCGACGTCGATTGCGTCTGAACGCAACGGATCGCCGGTATGGACGCGAAGGGGAGCGGTCTGTTGCGGACACTGGACGACCTCGACGAGAGGGTGCTCGCGCACCTCACCCGGGACGCCCGGGCGACCTACCAGCAGATCGGGCAGCAGGTGGGGTTGTCGGCCCCCGCGGTGAAACGACGCGTCGACCGACTGGTCGCCGATGGCGTCATCCGGGGTTTCACCGCGGTCGTCGACCCGCACGCGATGCAGTGGACCACCGAGGCATACGTGTTGGTCTACTGCCGGGGCAACATCTCGCCCGACGAGTTGAAGGCGGCGTGGGAGCCCATACCGGAGGTCGTGGGCGCGGCGACGGTCACCGGTCAGGCCGACGCCGTCCTGCGCGTGATGGCCCGCGACGTACGGCACCTCGAGCAGGCGCTCGAACGCATCCGGCGGGCGGGCCCGGTGGATCGATCAGAGTCGATCCTCGTGCTCAGCGAGCTGATCGACCGGGGGCACCCGTGAGAATCGGGGTGTCGAAACCGTTGTGCTAGTGTGGTCGCCGTGATCAGCACCGTGCGCGCGTATTGGCGCTTTATCGAGGCTCCGGGTGGGGCCACGATGATGCGTTGACCTGACGCGCGCACGACACCCCCGGAGCCCGAGCAGCGACCCCACGGTCGCTGCTCTTGTCATTTGAGCGGGGCTCCGACCACACCCAGGGCATGCCTCGTCACCACAACGACACGGGCATGACCTCGAAAGGCACACAACGTGACCACCTTGCCGGACCTCCCGATCCGATCCGACGACAACGCCGAATCGACCTCCGACCGCCGCATCCGGGCGTTCCGTCCGATCCCGTCGCCCGACACCGTGCGCAGCGAACTGCCCCTCTCGGCACGACGAGCAGTCGCCGTCCAGCGCGACCGGGACGAGATCGCCGACATCCTCGCCGGCCGCGATGACCGGCTGCTCGTCATCGTCGGGCCCTGTTCGGTCCACGATCCGATCGCCGCCATCGACTACGCCCGGCGCCTCGCGCCGCTGGCCGATGCCTACTCCGAGCGACTCAAGATCGTCATGCGCGTCTACTTCGAGAAGCCGCGCACCACCGTCGGGTGGAAGGGCCTGATCAACGACCCCGGGATGGACAACACCTTCGATGTCGAGCGTGGCCTGCGCACCGCCCGGTCGTTGCTGCTCGACATCATCGACCTCGGTCTGCCCGTCGGATGTGAGTTCCTCGAACCGACCAGCCCGCAGTACATCGCCGACGCGGTCGCGTGGGGTGCCATCGGCGCCCGCACCACCGAGTCCCAGGTCCACCGGCAGCTGGCGTCGGGCCTGTCGATGCCGATCGGCTTCAAGAACGGCACCGACGGCAACGTCCAGGTCGCCATCGACGGCGTGAAAGCCGCTGCGGCCGAACACGTCTTCTTCGGAGTCGACGACTTCGGCAACGGTGCCGTGGTGGAGACCGCGGGCAACGAGGACTGCCACATCATCCTGCGCGGCGGCACGCGCGGCCCGAACTTCGACGCGGAGTCGGTGTCGGCGGCCGCCGAGGCGCTCGCCGCGGCCGGCCTGCCCGCCCGGGTCATGATCGACTGCTCGCATGCCAATTCGGGCAAGGATCATGTCCGTCAGGCGGAGGTCGCCACCGAGATCGCGACGCGCCTCCGGGCGGCGCGCGAGGCCGGTGAGCCCTCGAACGTCAGCGGCGTGATGCTGGAGAGCTTCCTCGAGCCCGGCGCGCAGTCGACCGAGGCCACCCCGCTGGTGTACGGCAAGTCCGTCACCGACAAGTGCATGGGCTGGGAGGCCAGCGCCCAGGTCCTGGCGGCGCTCGCGCGGGGCTGACCCTTCCCTCGCCTCAGTATCTGCGGCTCGGCGGCCGTCGTGGACCATGAAAGAACACTCGTGAGCGTCCGAATCTCATGCTCCCTGAGGTGCGAGCGAAGCGAGCCACGAAGGGTGTAGCAACGTGTCTCACCAGGCCCTTCGTGGCTCGTCGCTTGCGCTCCTCGCACCTCAGGGATCAGTGGGTTGTGTGCTTCTTTCGGACCGGGGAACGATGGGAGACGCTTCGCTCGGGTCAGACGACGTCGACCTCAGACGTCGAGTCCGGGATCGTGATCAGTGCTCGACGACGCAGTGTTCCGCGGGGCGACCGTACCGACGGCGCCACGCGGAACTCGGCCTCCCACCGATCGGAGTGGATCCGGTTGAGCAGGTAGCCGCGTTGCGAGTTGCCGAACCGGACGTGGGGTGACGCTTCCTTGAGGCGGCGGTCGCCGTCGTCGATGTCCTCCCCGTCCCCGCCGGAGGTGATCGACGTCGCGGCCAATTCGACGCCGCGCATGGGCGATTCATCGGTGTAGGAGGTCCGGAGGTCGGCGACCACGCTGCGATGGATATCGCCGGCGAGCGACACCAGGTTGCGCACGCCCCGGTCGGCGGCGCCGCCGAGGATGCGGGAGCGCGAGGCCTCGTAGCCGCTCCACCCGTCCATGCTGACCGCCCGGGTCGAGCCGACGGTTCGGGCGAGGTCGGCCATCGGTACCTGCTGGGCGAGGACGTTCCACCGGTGCCGGGACGAGGCGAAGCCGTCGAGCGCCCATCGTTCCTGTTCGGCACCGAGGATGGTTCGGGAGGCGTCCGCGGTGCGCGCGTTCTGCCCGGTGTCGTTGTCTCCGTTGGCCTGATCGCTGCGGTGACTGCGGGTGTCGAGCAGGGTGAGGTCGACCAGGTCGCCGAAGCCGAGCCGCCGATGCGCGCGGATGACGGTTCCGTTCGGTCGGGCCGCCACCCGCACCGGCGTGTTCTCCCACCACGCGCGCAGGGCGCGGGCGCGACGCAGCGCGAACGCGGTGAGTGGGGTGTGGTCCTCGGGAATCGCTGCGGCCCAGTTGTTGTCGACCTCATGATCGTCGAAGGTGATCACGAACGGTGTCATCGCGTGGGCGAGTTGGAGGTCGGGGTCGGACTTGTACAGCGCGTAGCGCTCGCGGTAGTCGTCGAGGTCGACTGCTTCCCGTGTTGCCGAGAGAGGAAGCACCGCCTCGGGTCTCGCGCCACCATGAACCGGGATCGGCTTCTCGTAGATGTAGTCACCGAGGTGGAGCACCACGTCGGGTGCATGCGCCGCCAGGTCAGCGTACGCATGGTAGTAGCCGTCGGACCAGTTCTGGCAGGACGCGACGGCGACCGTCATCTTCTCGACTCGTGCGAAAGGTGCTGGTGCCGTTCGGGTCCGGCCGATCGTCGAGACCTCGCCGAGTGCCCGGAACCGATAGAAGTAGTCGGCGGCGGGCGCGAGACCGCGGACATCGACGTGCACGCTGTGTCCCCATTCCGCGGTGGCGTGGACCGTACCCCGACGGACGATGCGGGTCATGGATTCGTCGGCGGCGATCTCCCAGTCGACCCGCACCGGGCGTGGTCCCATGCCGCCACCGGGCGCGAACGGGTTGCGCGACAACCGCGTCCACAGCACAACGCCGTCGGGGAGGGGGTCACCGGACGCCACCCCGAGTCCGAAGACGCCGGCGGGGTGAGCCGGTGTGGGTAGGGCCGGCGAGGTGCCGCCGAGGAGGCCGGGCGTGAACGCGAGACCGGCGACGAGTGCCGACCAGGTGAGGAAGCGGCGTCGGGAAGTGCCGCCGCGGAGCGTGAGGTCGGGATGACAACGGATGGTCGACGGTGTGAGAAGGGCCGGTGATGCGTCGGCCGGGTTTCCCCGCATGGCCTCAGCCGACCAGGATCACCTGACCTGGGCTCCACCTGCAGACGGCGGGGACATGATGCGGAGGTGAAGTCTCCGACCTCCACGCGTACGTCCCCGCCGCCTGCCCGACGGGCTACCGCGAGTCGACCGACCCGCTCGACTCGCTCCCGGCGCCGGTGACGACGCCGACTTGCTTGCGACGGGCGCGGATTCCGAGTGCGGCGTCGACCACGAGGAAGCCGAGGAGGCTGAGTCCGAGCAACGGCACGAACCAGCCCACCACCGCGGCCACCACCACGATCGCGACCGCGCCGGCCACCGGCACCCGACGCAGTGCACCCCGTGCCGGCGGGCGACCCACCGCGACCGCGCCGCCACGCTTCGGCCGCCGTTGCCACCACATCTGATAGCCGCGGACGATCAGCACCACGAGCGCGATCGCCAGGAGCAGGAGAACCAGCTGGCTCACCCAGCCGAACAGGATGCCCATGTGCAGTGCGATGCCCCAGGTCGTGAGTTTCGCGGCGAGCGGCCAGTCGGCGAACCGCAGTTCGTCGACAACGGCACCGGTCGCGCCGTTCACGGTGACGGTGTCCTGGGCGAACTGCCAGGGCTGCCTGGTCTCGGCGACGGTGAAGGCGGTGTCCGCATCGGTCGGGATCGAGACCTCCACCTGGCCGTCCACACCGGCGGCCCGAGCGGTGCCCAGCACCCGGTCGAGCTGCGCGATCGTCTGGCCGGACGTTTCCGGAACGCGCTGCCCGTGACCCGCGCCGCCGTGATCGCCGTGCCCGCTGTGATCACCCAGCCCGTCCGATCCGGACGTCGATCCGGACAGCGAGGTGTCGACCGTCGGGGTCGTCCAGCTCAGCGCCGTGCGCACATCGGAGACGTGCTCACCGGCGTACTTCGACCAAGTCAGACCGGTGGCCGACAAGAACACCAACCCCACCGCGATCCAGACGCCGATCACGCCGTGCCGGTTGCGGGTGCGGTTGCGTCCGGTCGCCGATCGGTCGAAGGCGACCAGGTCGGCGGCGCGTCGTTTTCGGCGCGCGCGATACGCGGAGATCCACAGCGCGAGGCCGGCCACGGCGATGACCCACAGCCAGGAGGCGGCGAGCTCGCTGTAGATCCGGCCGGGCTCGCCGAGATGGAGGTGACGGTGCAGTTCGCTGATCCAGGTGCGCATCGGCAACGCCGCGCTGCTGCCGTAGGACACCAGCTCTCCGGTCGATTCCAGGGTCACCGGATCGATGAACACGGCCTGGCGCTTCGACGCCCCGAGGGAGGGATCGTCGAACAGGACGCGGGTGGTGTCGCCGGGTTCGGCGGCCGGGCGCACCGCGGACAGGGTGAGGTCCGGCCGGATCCGGGCCGCCGCCTCGACCTGTTCGGAGATCGGACGTGCGTCGCCGGTGCTTTCGGTGGAGAGTTGATCGCGGTAGACGACCTGTTCCAGCGATGGGGAGATCGCGTAGAGCCCGCCGCTGACCGCCGCAACGATCAGGAACGGCGCGATGAAGACGCCGGCGTAGAAGTGCAACCGGCGCAGCAGAGGTTGCCAGCTGTTCGGGGTCACTCGCCGGTCTGGTGCGGCGGCTGGTGGAGTGGGGTTGTCGTCGGATGTTTCGGGACGGGGGTCGGGCGGCCCGGCGGGTTCACCGGGGCGGGACAGGTTCGACAGGGACACGGGTGGGCCTCTCATGCGGAAGACGGCGCGCGGCATTGACCGCGGTCAGGCGGGAGGGCAGACGCGCACCGACCGGCCCGTCGGGTGACGGGTCGGCGGAGTAGGGAATCAGCGCGTGAGGGCCGGGGGTCCGCGGGTGTCGAGAGCGGCGATGGCGCGCAGGCGGGGCCGCGCGTCGTCGTGGGTCGCCCGCGGGGCGCGCGGGATCGCGTCGTCAGCGGGCGGGTCGAGGACGGCCCGGATGAGTGCGACGACCGCGGTCAGGACGCTGAGCAGGGCGGGTTCGACGACGTGGATGGCGGCGGCGGTGAGCAGAGTCGCCACCGCGTGGACGAACATCATGGTCCCGCTCGGCGCGTGTGCAAGCGCACTCACGCCCGCGTGGTGCGCCGACGAGGCATCGAGCGCGGTGAGCGACACGTGTGCGAGCACCTGCCCGGCCGCGAGGAGCCCGATCGTGCCGAGCCACCCGGGACGACGACGGGCCGTCGCGCCGATCGCCCAGCCGAGTACGGTGCACGCCGCGATCATGAACACCAGAGATGAGGTGGCGGGGAGAGAACCCGCCGCGAGCCCGTGCGCGGCCACCGCGGTGCTCGCCGACAGCGCGCCGACGACCCCACCGCGAAGGCGGTGGAGGGCGCGCACGTCCGGGTTCACGGAAGGAGCATAGCGACGGCGGTCATGCCCGAACCGCGTGCGGTCACCGTACGGGCAGGTCAGCCCAACACCAGGAGCCAGGCGGCGACGTAGTGCAGCAGGGCCGCGACTGCGGTGCAGGCGTGGAACACCTCGTGATGACCGAAGGTCTCCGGCCAGGGGTCGGGCCAGCGTGCCGCATAGAGGACGCCACCGACGCTGTAAAAGACACCGCCGAGCGCGAGCAGGATCAGAACGGGCAGACCGGTCTCGCCGACGAGCGCCGGGGCGACGGCCACGATCACCCAGCCCAGCACGATGTAGAGGGTGACGCCGAGCCAGCGGGGTGCGCCGGGCCACGCGATCTTGAGGGTCGCACCGGCGGCTGCGCCGGCCCAGACGATGCCGAGGACCCACCAACTGGTCGGCGAGGGAAGCCCGAGGGCGCAGAACGGCGTGTAGGTGCCGGCGATGAAGAGGAAGATCATCGCGTGGTCGGCACGCTTCATCCGGGTCCGCGCGCGGGCGGTCTTCCACGGAATCCGGTGGTAGCCGGCGCTGATCGCGAAGAGTCCGAGCACGGTGACCGCGTAGACGGCACACGGTACGACGGCGACGGGGTCGCCGACCGTGGCCGCGCCGATCACCAGGGCCAGCCCCGCGACCGCGGCCACATAGGCGGAGTAGTGGTGGATGACCCCGCGCAGTCGTGGGCGGACGTCAGCCGGCGGGTTCAGCAACGTGCTCACCGAACCTACGGTACCGTAACTTCGCGCG
Source organism: Gordonia sp. SMJS1 (assembly GCF_029866425.1). NCBI lineage: Bacteria > Bacillati > Actinomycetota > Actinomycetes > Mycobacteriales > Gordoniaceae > Gordonia > Gordonia sp. SMJS1. Next base: position 1,723,082 of record NZ_CP123381.1, read on the forward strand.
TCCACAGCGTCACCGGCAAGGCGTGATGCGACGCGTAAGGTGTCCTGCGTGACACGAGGCCGACACGACGCGGGAACGACGCGACGATGAAGCTCCTGCCGGACCGGCTTCGACGACCCGTTCTCTCCGTCTACGAACGGCGGCTCATCCAGCTCCTCGACACCGAGCGTCTGCCGCGTCACGTGGCGATCATCTGCGACGGCAACCGGCGGTGGGCGCGTGAGGCTGGTTTCGAGGACGTCAGCCACGGACACCGCGTGGGTGCCCAGCGCATCGCGGACATGCTCGGCTGGTGCGCCGGCCTGGGCATCGAAGCCGTCACGATCTACCTGTTGTCGACCGAGAACCTCAACCGGTCGTCGGACGAACTCGACGCACTCCTCGAGATCGTGCCGGACATCGTCGACGAGATCTCCGCGCCCGAGGGCGAGTGGCGGATCCGCATCGTCGGCACCCTCGACGCACTGCCCGAGCTGGTGGCCGGACGTCTGCGGGCGGCCGCCGACCGCACCGCCGAACGGCAGGGGATGAACGTCAACGTCGCCGTCGGATACGGCGGGCGGCAGGAGATCGTGGACGCGGTTCGCGCGCTCCTGGAGGAGAAGGTGACCGCCGGGGCGACTGCGGCCGAGATGGTGGATGCGGTCACCGTGGAGGCGATCGACGCCAATCTCTACACCAAGGGTCAGCCCGACCCGGATCTCGTGATCCGGACTTCCGGAGAGCAGCGGCTGTCGGGATTCCTGTTGTGGCAGAGCGCCTATTCGGAGATCTGGTTCACCGACGCCTATTGGCCGGAGTTCCGTCGGGTGGACTTCCTGCGCGCCTTGCGCGACTACTCCGCGCGGAGCCGGCGGTTCGGCAAGTGACTCCGCCGGTGTCGATCCGCGCCGGGTTCAGCGTGCGGCGGAGTCGGCCAGGAGCCCGGTCAATGCGGTGAGATCGGCGCCGAAGGTCGACGCCGCGGGAGTGCCGAAGCCGACGCCGATCCCGCCGGAGGGCAGCGGGTCGGCGTCGGGATGCCGGAACAGGGACTGTCCGGTCACCGCGATTCCGCGTTCGTAGGCCCGGTGGACGATGGCTCCCTCGTCGGCATGGTCGACGGGGATCAACGCGTGCAGTCCGGCGGCGATGCCGGGGAGTTCGAGTCCGATTCCGGCCAGGGCCGACACCAGCGCATCGCGCCGGGTCCGGTACGCCTGACGACTGCGCCGGATGTGCCGGTCGTAGGCTCCGGAACCGATCAGTTCGGCCAGCGTGAGCTGATCGACGATGCTCGCGTCGGCCTCACGGAAGCCCTTGCCGCGCAACACCGGTTCGACCAGGTGGGCGGGAGTGGCCAGCCAGCCCGCGCGTACCGCCGGCGACAGGCTCTTGCTCAGCGAGCCGGTGTGGACGACGACGTCGGGGCCGAGCGCCTGCAACGCACCGACCGGTTCGCGGTCGTAGCGGAACTCGCCGTCGTAGTCGTCCTCCACGATGACCGCGCCGGTCCGCCGCGCCCAGTCGACGACCTGCATCCGGCGCGCCGGCGAAAGAGCGACACCGGTGGGGAACTGGTGGCTGGGGGTCAGCACGACCGCGGCCGCCCCGGTGCGTTCGAGCTCGTCGATCACCATGCCGTCGGCGTCGATGCGCACCGGTACGACCCGCGCGCCGCCGCGCTCGAGGGCGTGCCGGTGAAAGGGCAGACCGTGGCTCTCGACCGCGACGACACCACCGATCACCGTGCGCGCCAACAACTCCAGTGCCGACAGCACCGACGTCCCGAGAACGATCAGGTCCGGTGCGGTGCGGACACCCCGCGTGCGGGCCAGGTAACCGGTGAGGGCGTTCCGCAGCTCAAGGCGCCCGCGGGGGTGAGCCGGTCCGAAGGCGTCGTCGGGGGTCTCGGTCAGGGCGCGTCGGGTGGCGCGGATCCAGTCGTTGCGCGGGAACATCCCGGCGCAGGGTCGTCCCAGCGAGAAGTCGTGACGCAGGGCCGGCATGGCGGTGGACGCACCGGGATCGTCGATGGCCGGTGGCCGTGCCGCACCGTCGGCGACCCGGGTGGCCGAGCCCTGGCGCGCGGTCAGCCACCCTTCCGCGATCAGTTCGGAGTAGACCGCCGACACGGTGCCGCGAGCGAGACCGAGGTCCGCGGCGAGGGATCGGTACGGCGGCAATGCGGTGCCCGCGGGCAGTCGGTTGTCGAGGATGGCCGAGCGCAGCGCCTCGGTGAGGGCCCGACGCAGGGTGGCACCGCGCCCGCGTGCACCCGCGCCCGGATCGGGCTGCAGGTCGAGGAAAAGGTCCGCGCCCAGCCGCTCGGCCACTTCGGCCCAGGGATCCGCCGTCGAATTGACCCGCTTTTCTGCCATCGGATTGGACCACTTTCTTGAGCTAATTGCGGCATAGCCTAAACCCACAACACAGAGCTGTCCGTCCTTGAGGAGGAACGAGATGAAGATAGTGGTCGTGGGTGCCAGCGGTGCGCTGGGAAGTCGGGTCGCCGACCTGCTCGTCGAGCGGGGCCACGAGGTGGTGCGCGCCAGCCGGGCGACCGGCGTCGACGCCTACACCGGAACGGGTCTGGCGGCGGCGTTCGACGGTGCCGACGCCGTCGTCGACTGCCTCAGTCTCCAGACGCTGAAGGCGAAGGAGGCGATCGACTTCTTCGAGACCACGGCGACCAAGATCGGCCGTGCCGCGACGACGGCGGGTGTCGCGCACGTCGTCGTGGTGTCGATCGTCAACGCCGGCGATCCGGCGGTCAACGCCAAATTCGGTTACTACCAGGGCAAAGCGGCACAGGAGGCCGCCTACGGCGAGGTCGTCGACCCCGCGGCACTCACCATCCTGGCGTCGGTGCAGTGGTTCGAGCTCGCCGAGCAGATGATGTCGTCGATGGGGTTCGGTCCGATCGCCGCGGTGCCCAGGATGCGGTGCGCCCCGGCCGCGGTCGCCGACGTGGCCGTGGCGGTCGCCGACGTGGTGACCGCGGGTCCGACCGGAAAGCGGACGATCGAGGTGAGCGGACCGGTGGAGATGGACCTGGTCGATGTGGCGAAAGCGGTTGCTGCGCAGACCGGCTCACCACGATGGATATTCGGCGTCCGGTTCGGGGGGCCGGCGATACGGGAGGGCGGACTCGTGCCAGTCGATCCCGACGTCGTCACGTCGACGACGCTCGACGGGTGGCTGGCCGGTCGCGAGAATGCGAGCGCGGGGGAACGGCGATGAGCACCGCCGCCCGGCCTGCGACGAGAATGTGGATACCGCAGGACAATCCGTCCGTGTACAAGGCCCTCGTGGCGCTGCAGCGGGCATCGTCGGCCGGGGTTGACCCAGAACTCGCCGAACTGATCGTCATCCGGGCCTCGCAACTCAACGGGTGCGCCTACTGCCTGCACATGCACACCTCCGATGCCCTCGCCAAGGACATCGACCCGCACAAACTGATGCTGATCGCCGCGTGGCGGGAGGCCGGATCGGCGTTCACCCCGGCCGAACGGGCGGCGCTGGCTCTCACCGAGAGCGTCACGCTGATCGGCGAGAACGGTGTCCCCGACGACGTGTTCGATTCCGCACGAGCCCATTTCGACGCCGCCGCGATGGGTCAGCTGGTCGCGTCGATCGTGATGATCAACGCGTGGAACCGCATCGCGCTGGCCGGCGGGTACCCGGCCGGACTCGACGAACGCCGGGCCGCATCGTCGGTCAGAGCTTCCGCAGGCGCACCCGATTGATGGAGTGGTCGTAGTCCTTGCGCAGCACCAGTGACGCCCGCGGCCGGGTGGGCAGGATGTTCTCGATCAGATTCGGACGGTTGATCGAGGTCCACAGATCCCGGGCCGCGGCGGTCGCCTGATCGTCGGTCAGCGACGCGTACGCGTGGAAGTGCGAGTCCGGGTTGGCGAACGAGGTGGTCCGCATCTGCAGGAAGCGCGAGATGTACCAGGATTCGATGTCGTCGATCTTGGCGTCGACGTAGATGGAGAAGTCGAACAGGTCCGAGACCATCAGCGTCGCTCCGGTCTGGAGCACGTTGAGGCCCTCGAGGATCAGGATGTCGGGCTGGCGCACATAGTGATAGACGTCGGGCACGATGTCGTAGGCGAGGTGCGAGTAGACCGGCGCGGCGACCTCGCGCGCACCCGACTTCACCTCGGTGACGAAGCGCAGAAGGGCCCGGCGATCGTAGGACTCGGGAAATCCCTTGCGGTGCAGAATGCCCCGACGCTGCATCTCCGCGGTGCGCAGCAGAAAACCGTCGGTGGTGATCAGGTCCACCTTCGGGTGGGACTCCCAGCGGGCGAGCAGGGCGGCGAGCACGCGGGCCGTCGTCGACTTCCCGACCGCCACACTGCCCGCGATCCCGATGACGAAGGGCACCTGCCGATTGGTCTGCCGCTCACCGAGGAAGGTCGAGGTCGCGGCGAACAACCGTTGCCGCGCAGCGACTTGCAGGTGGATCAGACGAGAGAGCGGCAGATACACGTCGGCGACCTCGTCGAGGTCGATCTGCTCACCGAGGCCGACGAGCTCGGCCAGTTCGTCCTCGTTGAGGACCAGGGGCATCGACTCGCGGAGTTCGCGCCACTGCCTCCGGTCGAGTTCCAGGTACAGACTGGGATCCCGATCGGTGGCGTTGCGGGCCATCAGGGCAGCTCCGCCGATGTCGGTTCCGCCGCTCCCTGAGTGATCATGCGTACAGCTTAGGGCGACGTGTGACAGCGTCGATCGGTAGCCTGCCGGTATGCCGTCCCCGACCGTCGCCGACACCGACCACGCCTCGGACCCGCTGGTGGCCGAGTACCTCCGTCTCGGCCTCGCCTTCGATCGCCTCGAACGGGGCTTCGTCGACGCCTACACCGGCGATCCCGCGCTGAAGGCGGAGGTCGAGAACGCGCCCGCACCCGATCCCGCCCGGCTCGCCGACCGCGCGCGCGGGCTGCTCGCCGACCTGCCCGGCGCGCTCGACGCGGCGCGCGCCGAGTTCATCGGCGCCCACCTGCGCGCGCTGGAGTGCTCGGCGCGCAAGTTCGCCGGCGACGACGTCGGATTCATCGACGAGGTCCGCGCCTACTTCGACGTCGACATCGCGATGGCCGATCCGGACCGGTATCGGCAGGCGCACGCCGACCTGGCGGAGGCCCTCGGCGTCCCGGGCGCCACCGGCGACGAGCTCCGGGACATCTACGCCGCGCACCGGCGTGCCGACGAGATCCCACCCGAGCGGGTCGACGAGTGCGTCCGCGCGTTCAGCAGCGCGCTCCGCGAACGAGTACGGTCCGCATATCCGTTGCCGGACAACGAGATCGTCGAGTTCGAAGTCGTCACCGACAAGCCGTGGTCGGGATTCAACTACTACCTCGGCAACTATCGCTCACGCGTCGCCATCAACGCCGATCTCACGCAGTACATGTCCTCCCTGCCGGCCCTCATCGCGCACGAGGCCTACCCCGGTCACCACACCGAGCACTGCCGTAAAGAGCAGTTGCTCGTCGGCGCGGGGCACGACGAGCAGTCGATCTTCCTGGTCAACACCCCACAGTGCCTGATGGCCGAGGGCCTCGCCGACCACGCGCTGGCCGCGATCGTCGGTCCCGAGTGGGGAACGTGGGCACAGGAGATCTACGCCGACCTCGGACTCCGCTTCGACGCCGGGCGGGCGATGGGCGTCGGACGCGCCACCGCCGGGCTCCTCGGCGTTCGTCAGGACGCCGCGCTGCTGCTGCACGACCGCCACGCCGACGCCGACACCGTCGCCGAACATCTCCGGCGCTGGCTTCTCGCGCCCGAGGAACGGGCCCGACAGATGCTGCGATTCCTCACCTCGCCGCTCTGGCGCGCCTACATCAGCACCTACGTCGAGGGATACCGATTGCTCGAGGCGTGGCTCGAGCAGGCCGACGACCGCGCGGCCGCCTTCGGTCGCCTGCTCGACGAACCACTCATCCCGGCGAGTCTGCGGCGCGAACTGCTGTAGACCCTTCGTGACGTCCCTCCGCAGGCTCCGGGACTCCTCAGGGAGCGGGCGGCGAGTCTGCGGCGCGAACTCGGTGCCTAGAATCGGGGCATGACCGCGAACCCGTCATCCCTGAACTCGATGTCCCTGGCAGAGCTCGACCCCGACGTCGCAGCCGCCATGAACGGTGAACTCAGCCGCCAGCGGGACACCCTCGAGATGATCGCCTCGGAGAACTTCGTGCCGCGTGCGGTGCTGCAGGCCCAGGGCAGCGTGCTGACCAACAAGTACGCCGAGGGGTACCCGGGACGTCGCTACTACGGCGGGTGCGAGTACGTCGACGTCGTCGAGGACATCGCCCGCAACCGGGCGAAGGAGCTGTTCGGCGCCGACTTCGCCAACGTGCAACCGCATTCGGGTGCCCAGGCCAACGCCGCGGTGCTGCAGGCCCTGATGGAGCCGGGGGAGACCATGCTCGGTCTCGACCTCGCGCACGGCGGTCACCTCACCCACGGCATGCGCCTGAACTTCTCCGGCAAGCTCTACGAGAACGCCTTCTACGGCGTGAGCAAAGAGGACTTCCGCATCGACATGGACGAGGTGCGCAAGATCGCCCTCGACGTCAAACCGAAGGTCATCGTCGCCGGGTGGTCGGCCTACCCGCGCACGCTCGACTTCGAGGCGTTCCGCTCCGTCGCCGACGAGGTCGGCGCACACCTCTGGGTCGACATGGCCCACTTCGCCGGTCTCGTCGCCGCCGGCCTGCATCCGTCGCCGGTCCCGCATGCCGACGTCGTGTCCTCGACCGTGCACAAGACCCTCGGCGGCCCGCGTTCGGGGATCATCCTGGCCAAGCAGGAGTGGGCCAAGAAGCTGAACTCGGCGGTGTTCCCCGGTCAGCAGGGCGGGCCGCTCATGCACGCGATCGCCGGTAAGGCGGTGGCCCTGAAGATCGCCGCCACCGACGAATTCGCCGAGCGCCAGCGGCGCACCCTGTCCGGGGCGCGGCTCCTCGCCGAACGCCTCAACGGCTCGGATGTGGCCGGGGCCGGCGTCTCGGTCCTGACCGGCGGTACCGACGTCCACCTCGTGCTCGTCGATCTGCGGAACAGCGCCCTCGACGGCCAGCAGGCCGAGGACCTGCTGCATCAGGTCGGCATCACCGTCAACCGCAATGCGGTGCCGTTCGATCCGCGACCGCCGATGGTCACCTCGGGTCTACGTATCGGCACCCCGGCACTGGCCACCCGCGGCTTCGGCGACGAACAGTTCACCGAGGTCGCCGACATCATCGCCACCGCGCTCGCGGCCGGCGATGCCGCCGACGTCTCGGCCCTGCGCGGGCGCGTGTCCAAGCTCGCCCTCGACTTCCCGCTCTACGACGGTCTCGAGGAGTGGGGCCTGATGAGCCGGATCTGACCTGGATTGCCTGTCCCGGCGGCGCGTCCGTATCCTTTCAGCGATGAACGCCCTCACTGAAGACGACCTGATCATCGCGCTCGAGAAGGCTCTTCCCGAGATCGCCGAAGACCACCAGTCGGCCGCGGCTCCGTGGAATCCGCACGACTGGGTGCCGTGGGACGACGGACGCAACTTCGGGTTCCTCGGCGGAGCGGATTTCGATCCGTCGGAGGCCTTCCTGTCCGATGAGGCACGTGCGGGACTGCTCGCCCTCCTGCTGACCAAGGACAACCTGCCGTCGTACCACCGGGTGCTGGCCAAGCACTTCCCGGCCTTCTCCGACTGGCGACAGCTCGTGGGCGTGTGGACCGCCGAGGACAACCGCCACGCGATCGTCCTGCGCGACTACCTCGTCGTCCGGCGCGCGATCGATCCGGTGGACGCCGAGGAGCGCCGTCGCATCCACGTCACGCAGGGGTATCGGCAGACGCCGGAGCAGGTCGAGCCACTCGGCCCGCTCGACGTGCTCGCGCTGATGGCGGTACACGAGAACCAGTGCGTCCACTTCATCAAGCGCCTGTCCGCGGTCGCCGGCGACGAGGCACTCGTGGAGATCCTGACGAAGATCTCCAACGACGACCAGGGCCAGGCCACCACCTTCGGCGCGTTCCTCAACGCCGGCATTGTCGCCGACCAGGACGCCACCGTCCTCGCCATCGACCGGGCGCTGGCCCTCGACGAGCCGATCGGCCACGACATCGCCGACTTCGACGCCGAGCGCGCACTCATCGCCGACTACGAGAACGCCGAGGTGAAGGCGGCCATCGCGGCGGCCCTGGCCGACGCGGTCAAGCTCGACACCGTCTCCGGTCTCGGTGAGGAGGCGGAGGCCGCGCGCACCCGCATCCTCGCCCGCACCGGCCGCTGACGACTCGCGCCCAGTACGAACACGGCGCCACCGGGACGACGAAAGTCCTGGTGGCGCCGTGTTGCGTCTCCGGTGGAAACGATACGGCGGTTTACCCACAATTCACGCCGACACACCGGATTCCGGCGCGCCGCCAACGATTTTCGCGCGTACGTTGGCGAGTGACGGACCGCGGGGAAGCGGTTCGTTCGGGAGGTTCAATTCGTGGTTTGTGCGAGCAACGCGAGGGGACCGGCCCCGGTCCTCGTCCACCTCGGCTGACGCCGGGACAACGGACAACTGGACCGGCCGGTCGACCAACACTGGTTTGTGCGGGAGCCGCACGAACGTAGGAGCCCCACGTGACCACACGCACCTACGTCCTCGATACCTCCGTGCTGCTGTCCGATCCCTGGGCGGTCATGCGTTTCGCCGAACACCACGTCGTGCTGCCACTGGTGGTCATCAGCGAACTCGAGGGCAAACGTCACCACCACGAACTCGGCTGGTTCGCGCGTGAGGCGCTGCGCATGCTCGACGACATGCGACTCGAACACGGCCGGCTCGACCTGCCGCTCGAGATCGGCGACGAGGGCGGCACCCTCCAGGTGGAGCTCAACCACACCGACCCCGCCGTGCTGCCCGCCGGCTTCCGCACCGACTCGAACGACTCCCGGATCCTCGCCTGTGCACTGAACCTGCGCGCCGAGGGCAAGGACGTGACCCTGGTTTCGAAGGACACACCGCTGCGGGTGAAGGCCGGTGCGGTGGGCCTGGCCGCCGACGAGTACCACGCGCAGGATGTCGTGGTCTCGGGGTGGTCGGGCATGACCGAACTCGATGTCGCCACCGCCACGGTCGACACGTTGTTCGCCGAGGGCGTCGTCGACCTCGACGAGGCACGCGAACTGCCGTGTCACACCGGTGTTCGACTGCTCAGCGCCACGTCGAGTGCCCTGGGCCGGGTGAACGCGGACAAGCGGGTGCAACTGGTCCGCGGCGACCGCGAGGCCTTCGGACTGCACGGACGGTCGGCCGAGCAGCGGGTCGCCCTCGACCTGCTCCTCGACGAGAGCGTGGGAATCGTCTCGCTCGGCGGCAAGGCCGGTACCGGAAAATCGGCGCTCGCGCTTTGTGCGGGACTGGAAGCGGTCCTGGAACGGCGTACCCAGCGGAAGGTCGTCGTGTTCCGGCCGCTGTACGCAGTCGGCGGACAACAGCTCGGCTATCTGCCCGGTAGTGAGTCCGACAAGATGGGTCCGTGGGCGCAGGCGGTCTTCGACACGCTGGAGGGGCTCGCGTCGCCGGAGGTCATCGACGAGGTCTTGAGCCGCGGCATGCTGGAGGTGCTGCCGCTGACGCACATCCGCGGGCGGTCGCTGCACGATTCGTTCGTCATCGTCGACGAGGCGCAGTCGCTGGAGCGCAACGTGTTGCTCACCGTTCTGTCCCGCCTGGGATCGGGATCTCGCGTGGTGCTGACCCACGATGTCGCGCAACGTGACAATCTCCGCGTGGGCCGCCACGACGGCGTCGCCGCGGTCATCGAGAAGCTGAAGGGACACCCGCTCTTCGCGCACATCACGCTCACCCGCAGCGAGCGGTCGCCGATCGCCGCACTCGTGACCGAGATGCTCGAGGAGTTCGCGCCGTAGGGTCGGCGCGACCTCTGGGTTCCAATTGCTCGGTGGCCGTAAGGATTTCGCCGCCGGAAACTCGAAGGCCGCGTCGACACCGGAAGGGAGTCGACGCGGCCCTCGTGTGTCAGATCAGGCGGTCGGCGGTTCGATCGGGGTGAAGTCGCGGAGCGAATTCAAGAGGTCGACGATGGCGGTGAGCAGTTCGACGTTCTCCAAGGATGTCATTGTTCTCCCTTAATCGAATGGCTATCCGTTTCGACGGCCGCCTTTATTCGACGCCGTCGTTCGCAACAGTAATGATCTGATAACAAACGCGCAAACAAAGTCCAAGAGAATTCGACCCATTTCTCAGATTGATTCGTCGAATGCGTTTTTGTACTGCATTTCGAATCATGGCAATTCGGTGTTTTCGTATCGAGAAATCGACCTCGACCGCGTGAATACGGCTTCTGTCCATACGCCGACCGGCTCGTCGCCGACACCTGATCCGAACCGCACCGTGACCAGGACGTGACTCATGGTCTCTTGCGCACTGTCAGACTGGCATGGTGCAGAAGTTACTGATGAGGCGAATGAGACTGTTGGGACTGTTGGTGATCGCGGTGCTCGCCGCGATTGTCGGCGGCGCCGGGCAGTCGGTCGCCGCCCCGGAGACAACTACACCCGAGACATCCACGCCGGGGACGTCCACCACACCTAGTCCGGGAACGACGCCCGGGTCGGGCATGCCGCTGCTCGACGGCATTCTCGACCAGCTCGCCGGTGGGACCGGGTCGGACGACGGCACCGGCGGTGCCGGTGCACCCGGGGCGGGTGGGCCGACGAGCCAGATGATCGTGGTGACCGCGCCGAAGGCGTCCGACACCACCGCCACCCTGACGGCCTTCGACCGGGGCGCCGACGGCAGTTGGAAACCCGTCATCGGCCCGACGAAGGCCTACCTCGGTTCGCTGGGCATGGGCGAGCCGAAGGACGACGTCCACCGGACCCCGCAGGGCACCTTCCCGCTCGACCAGGCCTTCGGCCGTGCGGAGAATCCCGGGACCAAGATGCCGTATCGCAAGGTCGACCAGCAGGACTGGTGGGACTCGAACATGAAGTCGCCGACCTACAACACGCACGTGCGTCAGCCGCAGAGCCCCGGTGGGGACAGTGAGAACCTCTACAACTCCGGCCCGGTCTACGACTACGCGGTCAACATCGCGCACAACCCGCAACGCACCCCGGGTCGGGCGTCGGCAATGTTCCTCCACGTGACGAACGGTGAACCGACGATGGGCTGCGTCGCGATCGAACGCGAGCTGATGAAACAGATCCTCGTGTGGCTCGATCCGGCCAAGAGCCCGAAGATCACCATCGGTGTCAACCAGGGTGCACCCGCGGGCGACGCGCCCGGAGCAACCCCTCAAACCGCTCCGGGCACGACGCCGGGGACGACGCCTCCCACCACCTCGGGTGTTCCGGGTGCCGACGTCCTGACCGGTCTGCTCTCGCAGCTCGTCGGCGTGGTTCCGGCCCTCTTCGGGCTCGGCGGTCAGGCGGGCTGATCGGTCCGGCCGGGCCGGGCGCGAACGTCGGACAAACTCATCCGGGCACATCGGCAGCCGGGGCACCACGTGGCCTCGGTGCTGATGTGCCACCCGTTGACCCGGGCGAGATCGTCCAGATCGGACTGGCGGAGCGGCGTACGGATCGCGAACGCGCGTCCGCAACTACCGCAGTGCCGGTCGGAGGGGGAAGTTCCGGTTTCCACGAATGCGGAAACAACTGTTATCTCGATGGACCTTCTCTGTCACTTGTTGGGGCGTCGGGCCGCACTCGTCCGAGAGCCCTCCCTGTCGGACGAGCGACCATTTCAGTGTCGGCTTATGTGACGTAGATCTCAAGAGTCGAATGACACATCGTTCGATCGACCCTCCGCGTGGCGCTTCAGCGTCGTCGGTCGCGGTTCGCGGTCTTCGCCGCGTACACCGCCGCTTGGGTCCGACGCTCCATGCCGAGCCTGCCGAGCAGTCGCGAGACGTAGTTCTTGACGGTCTTCTCGGCGAGATGCATCCGCGCGGCGATCTGCCGGTTGGTCAGGCCCTCGCCGAGAAGGGCCAGCAGCGTCCGATCCTGCTCGCTGAGTCCGTCGTCCGCCGGTTCCGCGGCGTCCTGCCGGGCGCGTAGCCGATCCATCAACGCCGCCGCGGCGCGGTTGTCGAGCAGAGACCGGCCGGCGCCCACCTCGGCGATCGCACGCGCCAGTTCCATCCCGGTGATGTCCTTGATGACGTATCCGCTGGCCCCGGCCAGGATGGCGTCCATCATCGCCTCGTCGTCGGTCAGTGAGGTCAGCATGAGGCAACGCAGGCCGTCCACCCTGCTGAGGAGCTCACGGCACAATTCGATGCCGTTGCCGTCCGGAAGCCGGACGTCGAGCACGGCGACATCCGGAGACACCGCGGGAATGCGCGCGAGCGCCTGCGCGACGCTGGCGGCCTCGCCGACGACCTCCACGTCGGAAACGGAGTCGAGCAACTCGACGAGTCCCCGTCGGACGATTTCGTGGTCGTCCACCAGGAAAACCCTGATCATGCCGTCTCCCTCCGGATCGGACACCTGAATCGGATTGTAGGACGGGCCGGACGAATTCGACGAATGTGTGCAGGTCTACCAAATGTCATCGCTCGTGTCCCAACCCGAGCGAAACCGCGTTCGAACTCGAAGTGCAGCACCCGGAAATGAACCTGACTATGATCCGGTACATGGTTTCCGAATTCTCGGAACTGGATCCGAGATCGCTCGAATTGCAGAAAGCGCTGTCGCAGATGCGTTTGCGCGAACTGCTCGACGAGGTCTCCGACCGGATCAGCCAGATCGCCGAAGTACGCGATCAGACCGACGGACTCCTGCAGGCGATGCTGGTCGTCAGTTCCGGACTCGATCTGGAAACCACCCTCGAATCGATCGTGGCGTCGGCGATCCGTCTCGTCGACGCCGAGTACGGGGCGCTGGGCGTGCTCGGGAGCGGGCATCATCTGTCCGCGTTCCTCTCCCAGGGCATCGATGCCGAGACCCGGGTACTCATCGGCGACCTGCCCACCGGCGGTGGCGTCCTCGGTCAGCTCATCGACCAGCCCGAGCTCCTGCGGTTGTCCGACCTGTCCGAGCACCCCGAATCGGTGGGTTTCCCCGCCAACCACCCGCCGATGACGAGTTTCCTGGGCACGCCGATCCGGGTCCGCGACGAGATCTTCGGCAATCTCTATCTGACCGAGAAGAGGAACGGCGGCGTCTTCACCGAGGACGACGAGGTGGTCATCCAGGCACTGGCCTCGGCTGCCGGGATCGCGATCGACAACGCCCGGCTCTACGCGCAGGCGCAGAACCAGCTGGCCTGGATCGAGGCCAACCGCGACGTGATGACCGAGTTGCTGACCGGCGCCGATCATCAAGACGTCCTCGAGCAGATCGCGCGGAAGGTGCTGACCCTGGCCGATGCCGACCTGGTCTTCATCGCCGAGCCCCACGACACCGAAGAGCCTGTGGAGCTGATCGACGAACTGGTGATCACGGTCGCCGAGGGAGAGGACGGACACGTCTTCCGCGGCCAGAGCATCCCCATCACCGGGTCGACCTCGGGGACGGCATTCGTCCAACGACGGCCCGTGCTCCGGAATCACCTGGAGTACGACGTCGGCGATTCGACGCGCTACGGGCCGGTCATGGCCGCGCCGCTGCGGACCATCGATTCCACACGAGGCGTGTTGATCGCCATGCGGGCTGACGGGCGGGAGCCGTTCGCCCGGGATCTCCTCGGGCTGTGCGCCGACTTCGCCGACCAGGCCGCACTCGCGATGCAACTGGCCACCGCGACGTTGCAGGCCCATCACATGCGCGTGCTCGAAGACCGTGAGCGCATCGCGCGCGACCTCCACGATCACGTGATCCAGCGGATCTTCGCCGAGGGGCTCAGCCTGCAGGCGACGCTGCAGCGCACCCACTCACCCGATATCCGCTCGCGACTCACCCGGTCGATCAACAACCTCCAGGACATCGTCCAGGAGGTGCGCTCGACCATCTTCGACCTGCAGACCGAGGACATGACGGTCACGCGGTTGCGGCAGCGCGTGCAGGAGGTCATCGACCAGCAGATCGACGATCTGCCGATCCAGATGCACGTGCGGACCTCGGGTCCGCTGTCCGTGGTCGATCGCCCCTTGGCCGAGAACGTCGTCGCGGTGATACGCGAGGCGGTCAGCAACGTCGTGAAGCACGCCCGGGCCACGACGGTGACGGTGTCGATCACGGTCGCCGACGAGCTGGTCGTCGAGGTCATCGACAACGGCATCGGGCTGCCGGCGGACGTGACTCCGAGCGGTCTGGCCAACCTCGCGCTCCGGGCCGAGAAGGCCGGCGGGGCGTTCACGACGACCCCGCCGCCGGGCGGCGGTCTCGCGCTGCGGTGGTCGGCGCAGCTCTAGTGGAGACACCCCACTAGGGGGCATCCGCCTCGGCCGGTAGTCGCCATGCCGACATGCGCTCGGTCAGCCAGGCGACCGTTTGGAGTCCGGTGAGCACTCCGAAGAGCACGAGCAGCCACACGGACAATCCGATGACCGCGCAGACGGCGAATGCGGCGAGGAAAGCGACGAGAACGGCCGTGAGAGTGATGACGGTCCCCCTGGGAGAGCTTGCACCGAACGGTGTGCGGAGAGATTGACCCTCACACCATCCACCGGCGTCGCGCCCGCCGGGAGGGGCCGAAGGTCACCGATCCGAGGGGCCAAGGAAACGTCGGGTCGTCGCCGCTGCCGCTGCTGATGCGCGGCGGGTCGTGCCGACTCAGGCGGGCCGACCCCGTTTGAGCTCGAAGCCGGTCACATGACGGGCATCGCCGTCCCGCGGCGCGGTCGCCATCTCGATCTGCGCCCGCGCCTGGTCGAGGACCGGGGTGTCCGGATCGAGGACGGAGAGGTAGCGGTCGTGGGCGGCCAGTGCGCGAACGGCCGTGTCGAGTTGTTCCTCGACCTCGACGCCGTGGGTCGCCGCCGGACCGTTCTCGAACAACCACGACGGCGGGGCTTCCAGGGCGTCGTAGGCCTCGAGGACCGCCGCGGCGAACTCCATGTGGTCGCGTTGATTGGGCATGCCCGGCGCCCACTCGGGTCCACCGAAGAGCGAGACGATCACCTGCGGCCGCACCCGTTCGACGGTCTCGGTGATCTTGTCCCGCAACTCCGGCACGTTGCGGATGTCACTGTCGGGGAACCCCCAGAACTCCACCTCGTCCACGCCGACGATCGACGCGGACGCGCGCTGCTCCGCTTCCCGCAGGGGGCCGCACTCGGCGGGCGGCAGACCCTCGATGCCCCGCTCGCCGCTGGAGGCCAGCGCGTAGACGACGCGGCGGCCCTCGCCGGTCCAACGGGCGACGGCCGCCGCCATCCCGTACTCGGGGTCGTCGGGGTGGGCGACGAGCACGAGCGCGGTCTGCCAGTCGGTGGGGAAGGGGAGCAGCTGCGCCGTCACGGTTCTCAGCGCTCCCGGTCGAGATTGGCCATCTTCAGCACGTCGAGCCGGGCGTCCAGTTCGTCCTCGGTCAGCTTCTCGCCGACCAGGCCACGTTCGAGGACGGTCTCGCGGATGGTCTTGCCCTCCTTCAGTGCCTGCTTGGCGACGGCCGCTGCCTCCTCGTAGCCGATGGCGCTGTTGAGGGGGGTGACGATCGACGGCGAACTCTCCGCGAGCGTGCGCAACCGCTCGGTGTTGGCCTGCAAACCGGTAATACAGCGGTCGGCGAACAACCGCGAGACGTTCGCGAGCAGCTTCAGGGACTCGAGGACGTTGCGCGCCATCATCGGGATGTAGACGTTGAGTTCGAAGGCGCCGTTGCCGCCGCCCCAGGTGACTGCGGCGTCGTTGCCGATGACCTGCGCCGCCACCTGCGTGACAGCTTCGGGCAGAACGGGATTGACCTTGCCCGGCATGATGGAACTGCCCGGCTGCAGGTCGGGGAGCAGGATCTCGCCGAGCCCGGTGAGCGGACCCGAGCCCATCCAACGGACGTCGTTGGCGACCTTGGTCAGCGACACCGCGACGGTCTTCAACTGGCCGGAGAGTTCGACGAGCCCGTCACGGGCCGCCTGCGCCTCGAAGTTGTCCTTCGCGAGGGTGAGTGACTCGACGCCGGTGAGCGACACGAGTTCGGCGACCACCTTGGTGCCGAAGCCATCTGGCGCATTGAGGCCGGTGCCGACCGCGGTACCGCCGATGGGCAGTTCGCCGACGCGCGGGAGGGCGGCGGTGATGCGCTCGATGCCGGCCTCGACCTGACGCGCGTAACCGCCGAATTCCTGTCCGAGCGTGACCGGTACCGCGTCCATCAAATGCGTGCGCCCGCTCTTGACGACCTCACGCCATTCGGTTGCCTTGTCGGCCAACGTCTTCTGCAGATGTTCGAGCGCCGGGATCAGGTCGGTGACGGCGGCCTCGGTGGCGGCGACGTGCGTCGCCGTCGGGAAGGTGTCGTTGGACGACTGGGACATGTTGACGTGATCGTTCGGATGCACCTCGACGCCGTTGGACTTGGCGATCGACGCGATGACCTCGTTGGTGTTCATGTTCGAGCTGGTGCCCGAACCGGTCTGGAACACGTCGATCGGGAACTGGTCGTCGTGGCGTCCGTCCGCGATCTCGGTGGCCGCGGCGACGATCGCGTCGGCCTTCTCCTTGTCGAGCAGACCGAGGTCGGCGTTGACGGTGGCGCAGGCCGCCTTCAGCAGTCCCATCGCCCGGATCTGGGTCCGTTCGAGGGGGCGTCCGCTGATCGGGAAGTTCTCCACGGCACGCTGCGTCTGTGCCCGCCACAGGGCGTCGACGGGTACCCGGACCTCGCCCATGGTGTCGTGCTCGATGCGGTATTGCTCGCCCTGCGCGTCGGTCTGTGTTTCCTCGGTCATCGGCGTGCCTACTCCTTTGATCGAATCCTTATGCCGCTCAGCGGGACGTTGACGGCCCCACTCGGGTCGGTGAAAAAGTCGTTGCCCTTGTCGTCAACGACGATGAAGGCGGGAAAATTCTCGACCTCGATCTTCCACACGGCCTCCATGCCGAGTTCGGGGTACTCGATGATCTCCTGGCTCTTGATGCAGTCGAGCGCGAGACGTGCCGCGGGCCCGCCGATGGAGCCGAGGTAGAAACCGCCGTGCGCGCCGCACGCCTCGGTGACCTGCTTGGATCGATTCCCCTTGGCCAGCATGACCATCGAGCCCCCGGCGGCCTGGAACTGCTCGACATAGCTGTCCATCCGGCCTGCCGTCGTCGGACCGAACGATCCGGAGGCCATGCCTTCGGGGGTCTTCGCCGGCCCGGCGTAGTAGACCGGGTGGTCGCGCAGGTAGTCGGGCATCGGCTCGCCGGCATCGAGGCGTTCCTTGATCTTGGCGTGGGCGATGTCGCGCGCGACGACCAGCGGTCCGGTCAGCGACAGGCGCGTCTTGACCGGATACTGCGAGAGTTGCGCGAGGATCTCCGGCATCGGGCGGTTGAGGTCGACCTCGACCACCTCGCCACCCGAGATGTCCTCGGCCACACCGGCTGCGGGCATGTAGCGGGCCGGATCGGTCTCGAGCTGCTCGAGGAACACGCCGTCGGCGGTGATCTTGCCGAGGGCCTGACGGTCGGCCGAGCAGGAGACCGCGATCGCCACCGGGCACGACGCACCGTGGCGGGGCAGCCGGACCACGCGCACATCGTGACAGAAGTACTTGCCGCCGAACTGCGCCCCGATGCCGAACGACTGGGTCAGCCGGAAGACCTCCTCCTCGAGCTCGAGATCGCGGAAACCGTGCGCCGACATCGAACCCTGCGTGGGCAGGTTGTCGAGGTAGTGCGCCGACGCGTACTTGGCGGTCTTGAGCGCGAATTCGGCTGAGGTGCCGCCGATCACGACGGCCAGGTGGTACGGCGGGCAGGCCGCGGTGCCCAGCGAGCGGATCTTCTCGTCGAGGAACTCCAGGATGCTCGTCGGGTTCAGGATCGCCTTCGTCTCCTGGAACAGGAACGACTTGTTGGCGCTGCCACCGCCCTTGGCCATGAACAGGAACTTGTACTCCGGACCCTTGGGCCCCTGCTCGGTGGCGTAGATCTCGATCTGGGCGGGCAGGTTCGAGCCGGTGTTCTTCTCCTCGTACGTCGTCAGCGGGGCGAGCTGCGAGTACCGCAGGTTGAGCTGCGTGTAGGCGTCGTAGACACCGCGGGAGATGGCCTCGGCGTCGTCGGTGCCGGTCAGGACCCCTTCGCTCTTCTTGCCCATCACGATGGCGGTGCCGGTGTCCTGGCACATCGGCAGCACGCCGCCGGCGGAGATGTTGACGTTCTTCAGCAGGTCAAGGGCGACGAACCGGTCGTTGCCCGAGGCCTCCGGGTCGTCGATGATCTTGCGCAACTGCGCGAGATGAGCCGGGCGGAGATAGTGGCTGATGTCGTGCATGGCCTCCGCGGTGAGCCTCCGGATGGCCTCCGGGTCGACCTTCAGGAAGGTCCGACCGTCGACGGAGAACGTGGACACACCCTCGGTCGTGATCAACCGGTACGGGGTCTCGTCGGCGCCGGTCGGGAGCAGATCGGAGTAGAGAAACTCGGGGGCTGAGGCTGGTTTACTCACGGACCGCATCGTATCGCCCACGACATCGGCCCCACGCCAGAGGTTGACTCGTGAAGTCACCGGTGTTGGTGTGGGGCCGATGTCGTGTCTCAGAGATCGATTCGGGAGTAGCCGCGGAGCTTGGCCGGCTTGTGGACGGCCTCGATGCGGCGGACGGTGCCGGACTTCGAGCGCATCACCAGCGACCGGGTCGTCGCGCCATTGGGCCGGTAGGTGACGCCGCGCAGCATGTCGCCGTTGGTGACCCCGGTGGCGCAGAAGAAGGCGTTCTCGCCGCTGACCAGGATGTCGTTGGTCAGCACCCGGTCCAGGTCGTGGCCGGCATCGATGGCCTTCTGACGCTCTTCGTCGTTGCGCGGCCACAGCTTGCCCTGGATCTCGCCGCCCATGCACTTCATCGCGACGGCGGTGATGATGCCCTCGGGAGTGCCACCGACGCCCATCAGCATGTCGACGGTGGAGTAGTCGTCGGCGGCGGCGACCGCACCGGCGACGTCACCATCGGAGATGAGGCGGATCTTGGCGCCGGCCTGCCGGATCTCACCGATGAGATCGGCATGACGAGGACGGTCGAGGACGATCACGGTCAGATCGGCGACGTCGATGCCCTTCGCCTTCGCGACCGAGTTGATGTTCCACTCGACGGACTCGTTGATGTTGATGGCGCCCTTGGCCTCGGGTCCGACAGCGATCTTGTCCATGTAGAAGACCGCCGACGGGTCGTACATCGTGCCGCGCTCGCTGACCGCGATCACCGAGATCGAGTTGGGGCGGCCCTCCGCCATCAGCGTGGTGCCGTCGATGGGATCCACGGCGACGTCACAGTCGGGGCCTTCGCCGTTGCCCACCTCTTCGCCGTTGTAGAGCATCGGCGCCTCGTCCTTCTCGCCCTCTCCGATGACCACGACACCGCGCATCGAGACCGACGACAACAGTTCGCGCATCGCGTCGACCGCCGCGCCGTCGCCGCCGTTCTTGTCGCCACGACCGACCCAACGACCGGCCGCGAGTGCAGCCGACTCGGTCACGCGGACCAACTCCATCGCGAGGTTGCGGTCCGGGGCCTGATGGGTGCTGACGGTCATGGGCAATCGACTCCTCTGTTCGGCGCGGGTCGACTCCAGCGGCGCCGAGTGATGGTGGCGGTGGTCTCGACCACCATCCTTGCATGTCACACCGGGCATTCGGTCAGTGACCCTGCTGGTGGGATACTCGGCGCCATGGCAGACAAACCCCGCATTCTGAACAACGGCAAGGACATGTTCTGGTCGTTGGTCCCGTTGCTCGCGCTGTGTGCGCTGGTGGCGATCGCGTCGGGGAATTGCTCGATCGGGGCCTCCAAGGACGTGGCCGACAGCAAGCTACCGCCGTTCGACGTGGTCAGCGCATTGAACGCCGACGCCGCCCAGCTCCCGTTCCCGATCCGTCGCCCGCCGACGCCGGAGGGCTGGCGGCCCAACTCCGGTTCCTCGGACGCGATCGAGGGGCACCGGGTCAGCACGGTGGGATGGCTCAGCAGCGACGGCGCCTACGTCCAGCTCAGTCAGTCCGATGCGCCCGAGGACGTGTTCGTCCCCTACCTCGGCGGCGGTAGCGGGGGTGATTTCGCCGACATCTCCGGTACCGGTACGCGCCAGGCGGGCGGGCGGCAGTGGGTGACCTACGAGACGTCGGAGGGCAAGCGGTTCTGGATCACGGACCTGGGCAAGGTACGCATCGCGGTCCTGTCGCGCGGCAGCGACGCCGACATCGAGACGATCGCGTCGTCGGTCGTCGCCCAGCAGCCGCTGCAATTGGGGTAGCGCACTACTCGTGAGGACCCGGCCCGGAGTTCCTAGCGTCGTCGGCAGGAGGCGCTCATGGATGGGGGATCGGGGTTCGGCTTGCATCTCGTGTGGGCCAGGCTCGTGCTCGTCGCGGCCCTCGTGCTGCTCGTGGTGACCGTTCCGGTGCAACGGGCGGGCGCCATCGATGCGCTGACCGACCCGCGATCCGGGACCGTGGTGCCCGCACCCGGTCTTCCGTACATCGTCGGGCTGCCTCCGGATTCCGCTGTGGGGCGGCCGCTTTCCTCCTTGTCGAGGGGTGGGGAGGATCGTCGGCCGGTCCTCGCGCGGGTCGGTGCGCGACCGACCGCCGTGCACACGCGCATCAGTGTTCTCGACCGCGAGGCGCTCACCCGGTTCGACTGATCGGTCTCAGTCGTCCTCGGGGTCGTCGGGGTCGGAGCCGGTGCTGATGACCGCCTCGATGCGCTCGCGGGCACCGCGCAGGTGCTCCTCGCAGCGGGTCGCGAGGGCCTCGCCACGCTCCCAGAGCGCCAGCGAGGCGTCGAGGTCGAGTCCGCCGTGCTCTAGGGTGGTGACGATCTCGGCGAGTTCGTCGCGTGCTTCCTCGTAGCCGAGTTCCTCGATCGGAGTGGATGATTCGTCGGTGCTCACGCATTTCCTCCGTGTTCCGGCATGGTCGTGGGTTCGTCGACCCGGGCGGTTGCGGCGCCGTCGGCGACCCGGATGCGCAGGGGTGCACCCGCCGGCAGGTCCGCGAGCGTGCCGACCACATGAGGCGGGTCGGTGTCGGTGCGCTGTACCACCGCGTAGCCGCGCGCCAGGGTCTGCGCGGGACCGAGTGTCGACAGGCGCGCGCCGAGATGGTCGGTACGTCGTTCCTCGGAGTCGATGTGGCGCAACACATCTCGGCGCAAGGCGCGGACCAGCTCGGCCACTTGCCCGGCTTCGGAGTCCACGAGCACCCCGGGACGGGCGAGCACCGGCCGCGCCCGCAGCGCGGCGACGACGCCGGACTCGCGGCGCACCCAGTTGCGCAGGGCCTGCGCGCTGCGTCGACGCAGATCCGCGATGCCCGCGAGTTCGGCCTCGACGTCGGGAACGACCCGTTTCGCCGCATCGGTCGGAGTGGCGGCGCGCAGATCCGCGACGAGATCGAGCAGTGGATTGTCCGGTTCGTGCCCGATCGCGCTGACGACCGGGGTCCGGCACCGCGACACCGCGCGCAGCAACGCCTCGTCGGAGAACGGGAGCAGGTCTTCTACGCTGCCGCCGCCGCGCGCGATGATGATGACCTCGACATCGGGGTGGGCATCGAGGTCGGCCAGGTGGGTCAGGATGCGGGCGACCGCCGTCGGCCCTGCACGGGGGCCTCGCGGATGTCGAAGCGCACGTTCGACCATCGAGCGGTCGCGACACTCACGACGTCGTGCTGCGCTGCGCTCGCGCGGCCACTGATCAGGCCGACGGCGCGCGGCAGGAACGGCAGCGGCCGTTTGAGCCGTGAATCGAAGAGGCCCTCGGCGGCCATGAGCTGTCGCAGCCGTTCGATGCGCAGCAACAGCTCGCCGATGCCCACGGCCCGGATCTCGCTGACCCGCAGCGACACCGTGCCGCGCCCGGTGTAGTAACTCGGCCGGCCCAGGACCACCACGGAGCTGCCGTCCGTCAGCGGGACCTCGGTGCGTGCCAGCAGGTCGGGGCTGCATGTCACCGAGATCGAGATGTCGGCAGCGGGGTCGCGCAGGGTGAGGAACGCGGTGCGGGTCCCCGGCCGCCGGCTGATCTGGGTGACCTGTCCTTCGACCCAGATCTGTCCGAGCCGATGGATCCAGTCGGCGATCTTGGTGTTCACCGTCCGGACCGGCCAGGGATGCTCGGCCGAGTTCGGTGACGAGGAACGTCGCGGTGTGTCGCTCGTGTCGGCCCCGGTCACGCTTCGGTGGAGCGCTTGTTCTGCGCGGCGATCCGGTTCTCGAGCATTGTCACGAACGGCGCGCGGTCGCGGCGGGATTTCTCATAGTCGACAAGTGCGATCAGGTCCTCGACGGCGACCGACCGCAGACGGGCCCGGAGTTGCGCGAGGGTGAGGGTGTCGTAGTCGATGAGCTCGACGATCTCGGGCCCGGAGCCGTCGGCGGAACTCACCGCCTCGGTGCCCGGCACCTCGGCCGCGACGACCTCGTCGGGGGTCGAGCTGTACAGCGCGAACCGCCCGGCATCGGCGCGCGGCGGTGCGGCGAGATCGGCGTCGGCGGCCGCCTCCTCGATCTCCTCGTCGATGGTCGTGGGCGACGGGGTCGTCGCGGCGGCCTTCGGCTTCTCGTCCTGCACAGACGTATCGGTGGTCTCCGCGGGCGCGGCGGGCGTGACCGGGTCGGGACCCGCTGCGTCGTCCTCGTCGAAACGTGCCCACTCGGGCTGTTCGTCGGGCCGGTCGAAGAGCATCTCCAGGGCGGCGTCGCCCTTGATGGCCAGTTCGGCGATGTTCTGTTGCGCCCGCATACCGGCCTGGAGGGTCTGGCTGATGGCGGTCATCGGCAACGTGATGAGCAGCGCCGGGAGTTTCCGTGTCTCCTCGAGGGCGGTGACGATCAGACCTGCGGCTATCCGGGCGGGGTACGGTGCGCGATCCATGCCAACACTCTGCCATCACGGGCAACGCCGCGTAACCCGTACCCTGGGAAGCATGTCTGAGACGAAGCGTGTCCTGCTCGCCGAACCCCGCGGCTACTGCGCTGGTGTCGACCGTGCGGTGGAGACGGTCGAGCGTGCCCTCGACAAGCACGGCGCTCCCGTCTACGTGCGCAAGGAGATCGTGCACAACCGGCACGTCGTGGAGACCCTGGCCGAGCGCGGGGCGATCTTCGTCGGCGAGACCGACGAGGTGCCCGAGGGCGCGTTGGTCGTGTTCTCCGCGCACGGGGTGTCCCCGCTGGTGCACCAGACCGCCGCCGAGCGCAACCTGCGCACCATCGACGCCACGTGTCCGCTGGTCACGAAGGTCCATCAAGAGGCGAAGCGATTCGCGCGCGACGACTACGACATCCTCCTGATCGGCCATGAGGGCCACGAGGAGGTCGAGGGCACCGCCGGCGAGGCCCCACAGCACATCCAGCTCGTCGACGGTCCCGACAGCGTGGACGCGGTCGAGGTCCGTGACGAGTCGAAGCTGGTCTGGTTGTCGCAGACCACCCTGTCGGTCGACGAGACCATGGAGACGGTCCGTCGACTCCGCGAGAAGTTTCCGCTGCTCAACGACCCGCCCAGTGACGACATCTGCTACGCCACCCAGAACCGGCAGGTCGCGGTCAAGGCGATGGCTCCCGAATGCGACCTGGTGATCGTCGTCGGATCGCAGAACTCATCGAACTCGGTGCGCCTCGTCGAGGTGGCCCTGCAGGCCGGCGCGAAGGCCGGCCACCTGGTCGATTACGCCCGTGAGATCGACGACTCGTGGCTCGACGGTGTGACGACGGTCGGGGTCACCTCCGGCGCGTCGGTGCCCGAGGTGCTGGTCCGCGGGGTTCTCGACTACCTGGCCGAACGCGGCTACGGCACGGTCGAGACGGTCAACACGGCCAACGAGACGCTGACCTTCGCGCTCCCGCGCGAGCTGCGCCCCGCACGTTCGTCCAGCTGACCTCGGGCCACGGCCCGGCGTCGACAGGTCAGAACTCGTCCGGGTCGAGCTTGCGCACCCGTCGATGGGGTAGTGCGATCGCGAGGACGGCGGCGATGACGATCGCCGCGACGGCGCTGCCGATGATCGCGACGTTGCGCGCGGAATTGTCCGGTGGCTGCGCCACGGGAGGTGCGGCGATGGGCGCCGAGGCCCGGTCCGGCTGCTGATCGGCCGGCAGCTCGGCGGTCAGGGCGGCGACCGGATCGACGACACCGTGTCCGATCCGCTGATCGCGCCCGGGGCCCGGGGAATGGGCGGTGGCGATGATGCGGTCCATCACCTCGCGCGCGGTCAGATCCGGGAAGCGGGCCCGGATCAGCGCGGCAGTGCCCGCGACGTACGGCGCGGCGAAACTCGTGCCGATCAAGGGCACCGGCCCGCCGTCGCTCTGCTGGGCCGACGCCAGCCGGCTCGAACCACGCCGGCTGTCCAGGCTCACGATGTCCGTGCCCGGCGCCGCGACGCCCACCCACGGGCCATGCAGGCTGAAATCGCTCGGCGAGCCGGTATCGGCGTCCACCGAGCCGACCGTCAGCACGTACGGCGAGTACCAGGCGGGACTGGCGACGGTCGCCACCGACCGCCATCCGTCGGGGTCGTCGGCGGCGGGAGCCGGATTCTGGTTCTGGCAGGCGCCGTCGCGCGTCAGGTTGCCGGCTGCCACGACGACCACGACGTTCCGGTCGTAGGCGTGCCGGATGGCCGCACCCAGCGCCCGGTCGTCGACCGAATCCGACGCCGACGCGCACGCCACCTCGGAGATGTTGATGACGGTGGCGCGTAGATCGACCGCGCGCACGATGGCGTGCGCCAGCGTCCGGACGGACCCGTAACCCGAGCCGACCACCGGCGCGGCGTCGTCCCGGGCGCGGTAGTTCTTCTTCTGGAAAGCGCTGCTGGACTGGCGGATCGAGATGATCGATGCCGCGGGCGCGACGCCGACGAACGCGTCGGCGGTGCTGGGCCGGGCGGCGATGATCCCGGCGACCAGGGTGCCGTGGGCGTCGCAGTCGTCGAGTCCGTTGCCGCCCGAGACGTAATCGCCACCGGCGACGACGCGACCGAGACGAGGATGGGGCGTCACCCCGGTGTCGATCACGGCCACTCGCTGACCCTGTCCGCGACTGAACCGCCACGCCTCCGGGAGATTCATCATCGCCTGTGCCGCAGTCGGTTTCGTCACGGTGCGGGTCAGTTCCGGGATGTTGCACAGGTGGCGTTGCTCGGTCGGTTCCAGCGGGGCGACCGGGGCCGACCGGACGAGGGCGCCGGGATCGATCCGAGGTGGGGTGACCGCAGCAGCGGGCGTCGCCGAGGCCCCGACGAGTGCCGCGACGAGGGTCGTCGCGAATACTCCGGCACCACGGACACGGTTGTCGCGCATCAGATCTCGCGGACCATTCGGTACAGGTCGAGCAGCCACAACAGCAGGGGCACGATGAGGGCGACGAGGATGTACTCGCCGATCTCGGCCCACCGACGCATCACGGGTGAGAAGTCCTGGTTCGGCGCGACGACCCCGAAGACGAGGGCGCCGATCACCACGAGGATGCCGAGGGCGAAACCGATCACCGGCCACTGATCGTCGCCGAACGCGAGACCGGTGATCAGGGTGATCACCACGAGCGATCCGCCGATGACGAGGATTCCCGCCTGGAACAGGTCGCTGTGAGAGCGGCCCCGCAGACACAGCACGACGCCGATGATCGCGGCGTAGACGGCGTTGCGCCATTCGAACCCGGCGAGAGGGGCGGCGGTGAGCACGGCCGCGATGGCGGTGACGACGGTGAGCCCGCCGACGATGCCGGTCAGGTACGCGTTGGCGAGGTAGGAACGCCGTTCCAGCGCATCGGCTTTGGGAAGGGCGGTCGCGCCGATCGCCCCGATGCCCTCGATGGCCGGTCGCGGTTCGATGTCCTTGACGTCGATGGCGGCACCCGCGGTCGGCACCGGGGGCAGCGGCAGTTTCGCGAGCAGGATCGTCGTGCGGGGAGCCAGACCGATGCACAGCAGACCGACCGCGGCGATGACGGCGGCGACATCGGCCACCGGCGCATCGATGAGGAGTCGCGCCCCACAACCGGTGGCGCCGAGCAGCGCCGCGCTGGTCACGGCGCTGTGTGCGGTCGCCCCGGCCGCGGTCATGCGGTAGCTGACCACGGCGGCGGCGAGGGTGAACGCGAAGCCCAGGGTGAGGTGTGCGGCGCCGTATGACCCGGGCGTCACGATCATCCCGGTCACGAAGGCCATCGGCGCGGCACACAGGGACAGCACCGTCGAACTCTGCTCGTCGCGGTAGTAGCGGGACACGATCGTCGAGGCGGTGACGAATCCGACGACCGCCAGCCCGGACAACCCGGCGAACCACAGGGCGCCGGTGCCGGAGCGGACGGCGGCCAGGGACGCCGCCGCCGCGACCGCGGCGACGAGTGCCAGGGCGTAACCGACCTTGCGGGCGGACGCCGCGGTCCAGTCGACGAACTGCGATTCGTTCAATCGGGCGACAGCGTCGACCACGTCGTCGAACAGCACCGGGGACTCCCCGGTTCGCGTGGAGGTCAACAGCAGCAGATCGCCGTCACGGATTCCCGACTCCGACAGCGACCGGTGCAGGGGCAGCGGGTCCTGTCCGACGAGCGCGAGCGTCCACTTGTTCTGCCGGTCGTGCGGTCGGCCGGGATTGCGGGCGTCGGCATCCGGGTCGTCGGGGTCCGACCTCGTGGGATTGCGCGATTCGATCTGGGCGACAAGGTCACCGATGAGTCCGGCGATGGGGATGCCGGCCGGCAGTCCGACGTCGAGTTGGGTGTTGCCGCCCAGCACGGACACCCGTACGAGTTGAGGCTCGACGGCCCCCTCACCCCGCCGGCGGTCCCCGGTGTCCGCGTCGGCAGCGGTGGCCGGGTACCCCGGTGCGAATCCGTCCACAGACGACATCAGGTCAATCCTCCCCCTAGATTCAGCAGCTAACATAGCCAACCGCGGCGGGTTCGACCGCCCGGGGATACACAGCGCGACATGTCAGGGGGGACGTGTGGTCACGACGACGGAGGGCTTTGTGCGTCGCCCGCGCATCACGCCCCCACGCACGCCCGGAGGCGAGGTCAACATCCAGGCGCCGCCGGATGTGCCGCGGGTGGTGCCCGGCGGCCTCCTGATGAAACTGCTGCCGGTGGTGATGGTCGTCGCCGTCGTCGGC
The DNA here is from genome assembly GCF_029866425.1 of Gordonia sp. SMJS1. Taxonomy (NCBI): domain Bacteria; kingdom Bacillati; phylum Actinomycetota; class Actinomycetes; order Mycobacteriales; family Gordoniaceae; genus Gordonia; species Gordonia sp. SMJS1. The sequence continues at coordinate 1,750,301 of NZ_CP123381.1, forward strand.
ATGGTGGCACTGATGGTCGTCACCGGTGGGCGCAACATCCTGACCAACCCGCTGTTCATGATGTTCCCGCTGATGATGCTGATGTCGATGTTCGGCATGTTCGCCGCCGGCGGCCGTGGCGGGGGCAAACGCGCCGGAGAACTCAACGAGGAACGCAAGGACTACTTCCGCTATCTCGGCCAGCTGCGCGGCCAGGTCTTCGAGACCGTCGACAACCAGCGCGCGGCACGCACCTGGAGCCACCCGGACCCGCGTGCGCTGCTCGACGTGATCGGCAGCAGGCGCATGTGGGAACGCCGCCCCAGCGACGCCGACTTCGCCCATGTGCGCGTCGGGGTGGGTGTCCAGCGACTCGCCACGCGGCTCATGCCGCCGGAGACCGGGCCCCTCGAGGACATCGAGCCGGTGTCGATGGTGGCCCTGCGCCGGTTCGTGCGCACGCACTCCGCGGTGTACCGCCTGCCCACCTCGATCTCGCTGCGCGGCTTCCCGGCCATCAACATCGAGGGTGCGCGGCAGGAGACCCGCGAACTCATCCGGTCGATGGTCGTGGAGCTGTGTGCGTTCCACGGTCCCGATCATCTGCACATCGGCATCGTGACCGGTGATCCGGCGGGGGAGGCCTGGGACTGGGCGAAATGGCTTCCGCACGTGGGACATCCGACGCTGCGCGACGGCGTCGGGGCGATGCGGATGATCTATCCGACGCTGGCGGACCTCGAGAACTCGATGGCCGCGGACCTCCTCGAGCGCGGCCGGTTCAGCCGGTCGGCGCCGCCGAACGCCAACCGCGCACACCTCGTGGTGATCATCGACGACGGTTACGTCGTCGGCGACGAGCGGATCATCAACGACGCCGGCATGGAAGGCGTCACGATCCTCGACCTGACCGCGCCGCCGGACGGTCTCGCGGTGCGGCGCGGGCTGCAACTCGTCGTGCGCGGGGGCAAGGTCTCCGCGCGCAGTGCCGCCGGCGTCGAGGAGTTCGCCGACATGGACTCGTTGACGATTCCCGAGGCGGAGGCGATCGCCCGGCGCATGGCGCGCTACCGGCTGGCCACCGCGGCGACGCTGGCCCACCTCGAGTCCGAGGCGACCTCGGCCGACCCCGGCCTGCCCGCGCTGCTGGGCATCGACGACGCCGCACGCTTCGATCCGGCGACGGCCTGGCGCGGTCGTACCGGCCGGGAGCGCCTGCGCGTGCCGATCGGTTACACGCCGACCGGCGCGCCCGTGGAGATCGACATCAAGGAGAGCGCGCACGGCGGCATGGGTCCGCACGGGCTGTGCATCGGCGCCACCGGATCGGGGAAGTCGGAGTTCCTGCGCACGCTGGTCCTGGCGATGCTGGCGACTCATTCGCCGTCGGAGCTGAATCTCGTGCTCGTCGACTTCAAGGGCGGCGCGACGTTCCTGGGCCTGGAATCCGCGCCGCACGTCGCCGCGATCATCACGAACCTCGAGCAGGAACTCTCGATGGTCGACCGGATGAAGGACGCGCTCTCGGGCGAGATGAACCGGCGCCAGGAGGTGTTGCGGGCGGCGGGCAACTACGCCAACGTCGCCGACTACGAGCGCGCCCGCGCCTCGGGGGTGCGCCTCGATCCGCTGCCGGCGCTTTTCATCGTCGTCGACGAGTTCTCCGAACTGCTCTCGCAGAAGCCCGATTTCGCCGAACTGTTCGTCGCCATCGGTCGTCTGGGTCGCTCGCTGCACATCCATCTGCTGCTCGCCTCGCAGCGGCTGGAAGAGGGCAAGCTGCGTGGCCTGGACTCGCACCTGTCCTATCGGATCGGCCTGAAAACGTTCTCCGCCAACGAGTCCCGCTCGGTTCTCGGTGTTCCCGACGCCTATCACCTGCCGAGCGTCCCGGGTTCGGCATACCTCAAGTGCGATTCGGCGGACCCGATCAGGTTCAACACCTCCTACGTGTCGGGGGCCTACTACTCGCCGACGGTCACGGAGTCGGCCGATCCGACGACCACGGCGTCATCGCGTCGCGGAAACCTCAAGGTGTTCACCGCACTTCCGGTGCCGCTGGACGAGGGCGCGTCGCGTTCGCTGCTCGACCAGGCCGAGAGCCTGCTCGACGAGGAACCGCCGGCACCCGAGGCGCCCACCGAGTTCGAGCCGGTCTCGGCGCAGGTGCCCACGCTCATGGAGACCATCGTCGAACGCATGGAGCACGCGGGCCCGCCGGCTCACCGCGTGTGGCTGCCGCCGCTGGACGACTCGCCCACCGTGGAACATCTTCTCGGCGAGCGGGACTGGTCCCACCCGGCGGTGCCGGGGCATCTCACGGTTCCGATCGGCGTCGTCGATCGGCCCTACGACCAGCGACGCGACCCGCTCGTCATCGACCTCGCGGGGGCCGCGGGCAACGTGGCGGTGGTCGGCGGTCCGCAGTCGGGCAAGTCGACGACGCTGCGCACGATCATCATGTCGGCCGCCGCGTCCCACACGCCCGAACAGGTGCAGTTCTACTGTCTGGACTTCGGCGGCGGCAGTCTGGCCGGTCTCGCCGGCCTCCCGCATGTCGGCTCGGTCGCCTCGCGCGGCGACATGGACGCGGTCCGCCGTACGGTCGCCGAGGTGGCGGCCGTGGTCCGGTCGCGCGAACTGCTGTTCACGCGGCTGGGCATCGAGTCGATGCGCGACTACCGGTCCCGCCGGGAAGCGTGGTTCCGGTCCGGCGTCACCTCGCCGGCGTCGGACCCGCTGGCGCAGGACCGGTTCGGCGACGTGTTCCTCGTCCTCGACGGCATGAACGTGCTGCGGACCGAACTGGAATCGCTCGAGGAACAGATCACCGCGATCGTGGCCCAGGGGTTGAGCTACGGCGTCCACGTCATGGTCACCGCATCCCGGTGGGCCGAGGTGCGCCCGGCGGTCCGCGATCTCATGGGTACCCGGATCGAGCTGCGGCTGGGCGACCCGATGGATTCCGACATGGGTCGTCGCGCCGCCGCCCTGGTCCCGCAGAACCGACCCGGTCGCGGCCTGACCGGGCAGGAGCTGCACATGCTGATCGCGCTGCCCCGGCTCGATTCCGTCAGCAGTGCCGAGTCGTTGCCCGCGGGCGTCGCCCAGTCGGTCGAGAAGCTCACCGCCGCCTATCCGGGCCGCTCGGCGATGGCCGTGCGCAAGCTGAGCACCGCGATCGACTACGCATCGGTGCAGCGCGCGGTTGCCGCCGCCGGGCTGACGCTGGCACCCAATCAGGTGGCGATCGGTGTCGGCGAGCTCGAACTCGCCCCGGTGGTCCTCGATTTCACCGCCCAACCGCATTTCATGGCGTTCGCCGACGTCGAGCACGGCAAGACCAACCTGCTGCGGACGATCGTCACCGGGCTGGTCGCGGGTGCCACACCCGAGCAGGTGCGCATCGTCTTCGTCGACTACCGCCGCACGATGCTGGGGATCATCGACGGCGATCATCTCGCCGGCTACGCGAGTTCGCCCGACCGCGCGGCGTCGATGATGACGGAGCTGGCGGCGTATCTGAAGAACCGGATGCCACCCGAGGACGTGACCGTCCAGCAACTGCGGGACCGCACCTGGCTCGAGGGCCAGCCCGAGGTGTACGTGGTGGTCGACGACTACGACATGGTCGTCACCTCGACCGGCAATCCGATGCTGCCGATCGTCGAACTGGCCTCCCATGCGCGCGACATCGGGCTGCACATCGTGCTCGCCCGACGTTCCGGCGGCCTCGGTCGGGCGATGTTCGATCCGCTGATCGCGCGCCTCAAGGACCTGTCGTCGGACATCCTGCTGATGAGCGGTGACCGGGACGAGGGATTCATCACCGGCCGGTCGAGGATGCAGACGCTGGTGCCCGGCCGCGGCGAACTGGTGTCGCGCGTCCGGCCGCAGGAGATGATCCAGGTCGCCCATCTCCCGATCGGCGACTAGGGGTGGGTCGGGCCGGATGACACAGCCGGGCGAGGTGCAACCGATCGGCGACGGGATCCGTCCGATGGTGGTCGATCTCGCGTTCGGGACGCCGCTGGCCCATGACCCGGAGCACGGGCTGCGCCGGGTGGATCGCGATGTGCGGCCGCTGCTCGAGTCGGTGGACCAGATGAGTGTCGTGGTCGACGGTCGGCGCGAACACCTGCGGCAGGTGTGGCGGCGGGTCTTCGCCGGCCTCGACTTGCCCGCGGGCCGACCCCTCGTCGTCGGGCACCCGAGCACCTGGGGACCCCGTCGGGCATCGACGCTCGCCGACCTCGGCGACGGCCGCGCGCCGGTGGCACTCCTACCGCGGGCGGTGCTCGTCGCGCGCAGTCACGCCGACCTCACCGTGCGGCGGTGCGCCGTCGTCGAGACCACACATCTCCCGCGGCCGCCCGCCGATCCCGGCCACCCGCGACCGGCGTGGTGGGACGTGCAGATCGTCGGACGCGGTCCGGACGGCTGGGTGATCGAGCGCTCCGGGCTCATCCGTCCCGGCGCCGACCGTGCGCCGCGCTCCTCGCCGAACGCGGACGGCCTCGACGTCATCGACGACTCGGTCGAGGCGGTGTTCGTCGACGGGGACCGCCCGGACGAGGTGTCCGCGGCGATCGGCGTCATCGCCGGGCACGCGGTCGCGGGACGCGTGGTCGCCGTCGACCGCGAGCTCGTGGTCCGGCTCGGCCACCGCACCGGCGGTGCGGACGAGGACACGATGGCCCCGGGCGCCGATCCCGGACCCTCGCTCCCGGTCGGCGCCACCCGGCGCCGGTCGGGGACGCTGCTCGCCGCGGCGGTGATGGCGATCCTGGTCGTGAGCGGTGCGATCGGGGTGGGACTCTGGCAGCGCGGCACCGCACCGGACGCGGCGTCGACGGAGGTCGGCCTCGGGCGTGCGACGCTGGCGGTGCCCGGCGACTGGCGGCAGTCCGAACAGCGGACCCCGAGCGGTTCGGCCGACGACCCCTCGACCACTCGCGCGGTGTTCGTCGATCCCGACGACGGCCGGCGCATCATCGCCGTCCTCACCGAGGTGCGCGCCGGCTCCACCCGGGAATCGGTCGCGGGGAGCCTGCGCAACCGGATCGAGCAGCGCGGCGACGACGTCGTCACCGAGTTCTCCGCCGCCACCCGGTTCGGCGGGCGGGACGTGATCGGCTACCGCGAGTCACCGGCCTCGGGCGGCGCGATCCGCTGGTACGTCGTGGTCGACGATGGTCTGCAGGTCTCGATCGGCTGTCAGGCGGGTACCGCGGCCGAATCCGCCGACGACGAGTGCGCGGCGGCGGTGCGGTCGGTCCGGGTGTCGCCGTCGTCGTGAGGCCGAGTCCGTTTTGACCCTGACCAGCGCGGTCGCGTAGCCTGGATCGCTGGTGCTCGGCGCCCGGCGCACAGCTGTGTGTCCAGGTCAGCGGAGGCCCGGGTCCCCACTGGTCGCCGGGAACAACCTCTGCCGTGCACCCGACCAGCATCCATTCGACAAGAGTTGAGGACAACTGTGCCTACCTACACCCCGAAGGCCGGTGACATCACGCGTACGTGGCATGTCATCGACGCCGAGAACGTGGTGCTCGGCCGGCTGGCCGTGCAGGTCGCGAACCTGCTTCGCGGCAAGCACAAGCCGACCTACGCCCCGCACATGGACGGCGGCGACTTCGTCGTCATCATCAACGCGGAAAAGGTCGCGCTGACCAGCAACAAGGCTGATCGCAAGCTGAACTACACCCACTCGGGGCACCCCGGTGGCCTGAAGTCCCGCACCACCACCGAGCTGCTCGCAACCTACCCCGAGCGGGTCATCGAGAAGGCCGTCAAGGGCATGCTGCCGTCGACCAAGCTCGGCCGCGCCATGGCCTCGAAGCTGAAGGTCTACGCCGGCCCGAACCATCCGCACGCGGCCCAGCGCCCCGTCCCCTTCGAGATCAAGCAGGTGGCCCAGTGAGCAACGAGAACATCAACGACGCCGTCGAGGCCGTCGACGAGGCTGCCGTCGAGGTCGTGGAGGCCGTCGAGGTCGCCGCTGACGACTACGACGCCGCTGTCGTCGAAGAGGTCCGCGAGCCGGTCGTCATCGACCGTCCGATCCAGACCGTCGGCCGCCGCAAGGAGGCCGTCGTCCGCGTTCGCCTGGCGCCGGGTTCCGGTGAGTTCACCCTCAACGGCCGTTCGCTGGAGGACTACTTCCCCAACAAGGTGCACCAGCAGCTGATCAAGGCCCCGCTGGTCACCGTCGAGCGCACCGAGTCGTTCGACATCTACGCCAAGCTCGTCGGCGGCGGCCCCTCGGGCCAGGCCGGCGCGCTGCGTCTCGCCATCGCGCGTGCGCTCATCGAGGTCACCCCGGAGGATCGTCCCGCCCTGAAGAAGGCCGGCTTCCTCACCCGTGACCCGCGTGCGGTCGAGCGCAAGAAGTACGGCCTCAAGAAGGCCCGCAAGGCGTCGCAGTACTCCAAGCGCTGATCTTGGCACGCCTTTTCGGAACCGACGGCGTCCGAGGCCTGGCCAACGACGAGCTCACCCCCGAGCTCGCGTTGCGCCTGGCCTCGGCCGCCGCGGTCGTTTTCGCAGAGAGTTCGGCGACCGATTCGCACCGGCGTCCGCGCGCGGTCGTCGGACGTGATCCGCGCGCATCCGGCGAGATGCTGGAAGCCGCGGTGTGTGCGGGGCTCGCCGCCACCGGAGTCGACGCCATCTGCGTCGGCACCGTGCCGACCCCGGCGGTCGCCTTCCTGACCGCGGACTACCACGCCGACTTCGGCGTGATGATCTCCGCGTCGCACAACCCCATGCCCGACAACGGGATCAAGTTCTTCTCCGGCGGCGGGCACAAGCTCGACGACGCTGTCGAGGACCGCATCGAAGCGACCATGGACGGCGAGTTCATCCGCCCGATCGGGGCTGCGGTGGGCCGGATCGTCGCTGCGCCGGACGCCGGCGACCGCTACCGGCGCCACCTCGCACAGGCCGTCGACACCCGCCTCGACGGATTGACCGTGGTCGTCGACTGCGCGCACGGCGCGGCGTCGGAGCTCGCTCCGCAGGTCTACGCCGACGCCGGGGCGACGGTCATCGCGATCCACGCCGAGCCGGACGGCCTCAACATCAACGCCGACTGCGGGTCCACGCACATGGACAAGTTGCAGGCGGCCGTGCTCGAGCACGGAGCCGACCTCGGACTCGCTCACGACGGTGACGCAGACCGCTGTCTCGCAGTCGATTCCACGGGTCAGATCGTCGACGGCGATGCCATCATGGCCGTGCTGGCGACGTCCCTGAAAGACCAGGGCAAGCTCCACGACGATGTGCTCGTCGCGACCGTCATGAGCAATCTCGGACTGCACATCGCCATGCGCGAGGCCGGGATCACCGTGCACACCACCGGGGTCGGGGACCGGTACGTCCTCGAGGAACTACGGCGGGGTGGTTATTCGATCGGCGGGGAACAGTCCGGTCACATCGTCGTCCCGGGTTCGGGCACGACGGGTGACGGCATCCTGACCGGGCTGATGCTGATGGCGCGGATGGCCGCCACGTCGACGCGGCTCGCCGACCTGGCCGGCATCGTGACGGTGCTGCCGCAGGAGCTCATCAACGTGCGCGTCGGCGACAAACACGCAGTGGCCCAATCGCAATCGGTGAAAGAAGCGGTCGTGGCCGCCGAAGCCGAACTGGGGGAGACCGGTCGCGTCCTGCTGCGTCCGTCGGGAACCGAGCAACTCGTCCGCGTGATGGTCGAAGCCGCGACCGCCGATCAGGCGCTGGCGGTGGCCGGCCGTCTGGCCGACGTCGTCCAGGGGGCCGGGGCATGACCGGTGGGGCACCGCGCGCGGTCCTGTTCGACTTCTCCGGCACCCTGTTCCGCTTCGAGGCGCGCGACGAGTGGTTCGCCGACCTGCGCGACGACTCCGGTGCCGAGTTCGACCGCGACCGTCAGGCGGACATCATCCGGCGCATGGTCGCACCCGTCGGTCTGCCCGACGGCGTCGTCGGTGCCGACCAGGATGCCTGGGAACGTCGTGATCTCGACCCGGCGCTGCATCGGACCGGTTACCTGGCGTTGCTGCGCACGGTCGGGATGAGCAATGCCGACCACGCGAACGCTCTCTACAACCGGGTGCTCGACCCGTCCTCGTGGGTTCCGTTCGCCGACACCGTCGCGGTGCTGCAGAAGCTCGGTGCGGCAGGGGTTCCGGTCGGCATCGTCAGCAACATCGCCTTCGACCTGCGCAAGGTCCTGGCCCTGCACGGCGTCGAGGACCTCGTCGCCGCGTTCGCGCTGTCGTACGAGGTCGGGGCGATCAAACCCGACCCCCGGATCTTCCGCGCCGCGCTCGACCCGCTCGGCGTGCCGGCCGATGAGGTGCTGATGGTCGGGGACAGCGAGACCGCCGACGGCGGGGCGCGCGCCCTCGGCTGCGCGTTCGCGCTGGTCCACGACGTCCCGGCCGCCGACCGGCCCACCGCTCTGCTCGACGCCGTGACCTCGAACGGCATCGAACTGCCCGACTGAGCGCTCGTCTGATGCCGCTCTGGCGCCTCGTGCCTCCGTACGCGACAATTCCCTGCGTGTCCGGAGAAGTCCCGGGAACCGACGGCCGCTGCCGTGCGTCCAAGAATGCAGGCCGCGCGGACGGGATCGCGGTGAACTGGTGGGCGCACGTCGGGGAGGGGTGACATGAACGGCAACGGTGCGGACGGTGTCGGGTCGCGCCCGATCTCGATGGACACCGCCGCGGTGTCCGCGGTGTCGGCGTACTACCGCAGGTCCTCGCTGGTGCTGTCGGCGGTCGCCGACGATCTGGCCGCACACGACTTCGGGACCTGGGCTCGGGAGTCGATCGCAGCAGACGGGAACCCGGTCGCCTTCGGGCCGTCGGCCGCGGCGTACGCCGAGATGAGCGCGACGCTGTCGCGCCGGTTACGGGTGCAGGCCACGGCCGCTGCGGCGCTCGCTGACACTCTCCGTAACAGTGCGCTGACCATGGCGGACGGGGATCGGCGCGTGGCGGGCGAGATCTCGCGAGCGCTGCCGCCTTCGGAGGTGGACGTCCGGTGAGGCGCGGCGCGGACTCGCTGTCGGTGCTGAGGTCCGACGCCCGGGGTGGCGTCGAGACGTTGATCGAACTCGTGGCGGCCGGGCGTCTGATGGGGGTCGCCGCCCCCGACGATGTCACCCTCCGCAACGGACTCCGCGTGGTCGACGGATTCGACATCGCGGCCTTGTCCGCGGACAGCCGCGCCCTGGTGTCGGCGCACCGGGCCGTGTCCGAACAACTCCACCATCTCCCCGAACAGCAGGTCCGCCTCGACGACGGCTGGAACAGCGAGTCCGCGGCCGTCGCCCTCACGACGGTCATCGACCATCAGCGTCGCGCCGAATCGGATCTGCACATCCTGCGCACGCTCACCGACGCCACCTCGGCCGCGGCGTCGGGCATCGACCGCCTGCTGCGCACCTTCTATCTGGCCGTCGCCCGGTTGTCGGCACCGACCGCGGCCGGGGTGCCGCCGGCGGAACTGCCGCAGGCGGTGCTCACCGGTCGCGTGCCGATCGGGGTGGCGGTCGAGGACATCTCGTCCCGGCTGGCCCTGTTCAGCACCTCGCTCGAGACGACGACCCGCGGGATCGTCGGAATCCTCGACCTCCTGAACCGGTCCGTCGACGGCATCGACGACGAGGCTTATCCGGTCGACGCCGGGCCCCCGGGCGCCGTCCCGGTCGTGTCGCCGGGATCACCGTCCGCGGCGGCACCGGCGCAGACCGTCGCCGCGCCCGCACCGGGACCCCAGACCTGGATGGCCGAATCGACCACCGATGCCCGACCGGCGGAAACCGGGGCGGCGACCGCCGCGGCACGATCAGAGCCCCCGGTGTCGATGTCAGGTGTCGCCGCGTCCGAGCCCCCGGCGTCCGTACGGTCGTCGGAGCCCGACGAGTCGGCGCGCGCATCCCGCGACGACGGCGTCGACGTCCCGTTCCGGCTGGGCGGCGCCGAGGGACACGACGCGCCCGTCGCGTCGGGGCCGACGGCATCGGCCACCGTCGAGGCGGCAACCGGGGCGGTCGCCGAAACCGAAGCCGCGGAACCGAATCGGTCGGAACAGAATCGGTCGGGGCCGGAACCGGAGGCATCGCCGGACCGATCGTCGGGTGATCTGGCGTTGGCGGGTGACCAGTGAACCTCGCCGACCAGATCGAGGCCCTCGCCCGCACCGCGACCGCCGGCGTCGCGGAGGCGTCACACGTGTTCTCCGCTCGACAGCGGGACCTCGAACTCGCCATGGACGAGCATCGCCGCAACGCGGTGCGGTCGGAGACGCAGCAGCTCCGGGACGAGCTCGAGAACGCCGCCGACGCCGCGGACGCCACCCCGGGCATCATGTTGCCGGCCGACGTGGCCGACGCCAGTCCCCATCTGCCGCCGCGCAACACATAGGCTGTCTGCTGTGCCAGGCAAGAAGCAGCAGAAGCCGACGCAGTCGCCCGCGAAGCTGATGAAGGCGCTCGCCCGACGCGGCCCCCATCGCGTGTTGCGCGGCAACCTCGGGATCGTCGGGACCCCGGGTGTCGTGTTCACTCCCGCCGAGGGCGAACGACTCCCCGCCATCGCGTTCGGGCACGGGTGGATGACGTCGGTCGAGCGCTACCGCGACCTGTGCCACCACCTCGCGTCCTGGGGCATCGTCGTCGCCGTCCCGGCGGGTCAGCGAGGCGTGCTCGCGTCCGACGACACGATGGCCGCCCAGCTCCGTTCAGCGCTGTCGATCGTGACCCGGGTCCCGCTCGGCTTCGGCGAGATCACCGTCGACCCGCGCAAGATCGGGTTCGCCGGCCACGGCTTCGGTGCCGCCGCAGCGGTATTGGCCGCGTCGGAGGGCGTGCTGCACGGTCAGCCGCAACCGCCGGCCCGGGGGGTGGTCGCACTGTTCCCGGCGCCGACGACTGCGCAACTCCTGCCCGCGGCCCGCCGGGTGAGTGCTCCGGGACTCATCGTGTCGGCGATCGGCGAACTCGACACCATCGACGGCAACGCCCTGCCGCTGGCACAGGCGTACGGGTCGGAGTCGGCCGCCGATCCCCGTCCCGGTGTGGTGCTGCGTACCCCGCCGGCCGCGACGTCCCGCGGGCTGATCGAGCACCGGTCGATCAAATCACTCCTCGGCGGCAACGGCGCCGACAAGAAGACGCACACCGCCGCACGCGCCCTGACCACGGGATTCCTGCTGCACACCCTCGACGACGACAGCCGGTACAAGGCCTTCGCCGACGCCGACACCGAGCTCGGCAAGGTGCCCGCGGTGGACCTCGACGATCCGCCGGAGATCCAGGACAAGATCGCCAAGTTGCTCGGCGCGAAAGAACGCAAACGCCGCCGCGCGGCGAGCCCGGTGCCGTCCCGGGCCCCGAACGCGGTGGTGCCCGACACCATTGAGTGACGTCCGTGCCGCGGCACCCGACGGCGGCCTGCTGTGACCCCCGCTCGGCACCCGACGCGCCGCGCTGCCGCCCGCGCGTCCGCAGGTACCCTGACTAGCTATGTGTGGAATCGTGGGATACGTGGGGCGGCGCGATGCCCTGGACATCGTCGTCGACGCGTTGCGGCGGATGGAATACCGCGGGTACGACTCGGCGGGCGTCGCGATCCTCGACGGTGAGGGAAGCACTGCGATCCAGAAGAAGGCACTCCGGCTGGAGAACCTCGAGAAGCAGATCGCCACGGTCGGGCGCGAGTCGCTGTCGGGCACGACCGGGATCGGACACACGCGGTGGGCCACGCACGGCAAGCCGACCGATCGGAACGCGCATCCGCACGCCAGTGACGACGGCAAGCTCGCCGTCGTCCACAACGGCATCATCGAGAACTACGCCGAGCTACGCGCCGAACTCGAGGACGACGGCATCGAGTTCGTGTCCGAGACCGACACCGAGACCGCCGTGCACCTCGTGTCGAAGTACTACGCGTTCGGGCCGACCGCCGGCGACTTCGTGGCGAGCGCGTATGCGGCGCTGCGTCGCCTCGAAGGTGCGTTCACGCTCGTGTTCACCCATGCCGACCACGCGGACACCATCGTCGCCGCGCGGCGGTCGACCCCGCTCGTGGTGGGTGTCGGGCAGGGCGAGATGTTCCTCGCGTCGGACGTCACGGCCTTCATCGAACACACCCGGGACGCGGTCGAGCTCGGCCAGGACGAAGTCGTGGTGATCACCGCCGACTCGTACACGGTCACCGACTTCGACGAGAACGCCCGGGACGGCAAGCCGTTCCACATCGACTGGGATCTCGCGGCCGCGGAGAAGGGCGGCTACGACTTCTTCATGCTCAAGGAGATCGCCGAGCAGCCGCGCGCGATCGCCGACACCCTCCTCGGGCACCTGCAGAACGGTCGCATCGTGCTCGACGAGCAACGCCTGACCGACGACGATCTGCGCGACGTCGACAAGGTGTTCGTGGTGGCCTGCGGCACCGCCTACCACGCCGGGCTGCTCGCCAAGTACGCGATCGAGCACTGGACGCGCCTCCCGGTCGAGATCGAACTCGCCAGTGAGTTCCGCTACCGCGACCCGGTTCTCGACCGGTCGACCCTGGTGGTGGCCATCTCGCAGTCCGGTGAGACCGCCGACACGCTCGAGGCGGTCCGGCACGCGAAGGACCAGAAGGCACGCGTCCTCGCGATCTGCAACACCAACGGGGCACAGATCCCCCGGGAATCCGACGCGGTTCTCTACACCCACGCGGGCCCCGAGATCGGCGTCGCGTCGACGAAGTGCTTCCTCGCGCAGATCGTCGCCGCCTATCTCGTGGGGCTCGCGCTTGCGCAGGCACGCGGCACGAAGTACGCCGACGAGGTCGCCCGCGAGTTCGCGGCCATCGAGGCGATGACCGACTCGGTCGCGCAGGTGCTGGACACGATGGAGCCGGTCCGGGAGCTGGCGCGTTCGCTGGCGCACCACAACACGGTGCTGTTCATCGGCCGGCATGTCGGGTATCCGGTGGCGCTCGAGGGCGCTCTCAAACTCAAGGAACTCGCGTACATGCACGCCGAGGGGTTCGCGGCCGGCGAGCTCAAGCACGGGCCGATCGCGCTGATCGAGGACGGGCTCCCGGTGATCACGGTCATGCCCTCGCCGGACGGCCGCGCCGTGCTGCACTCGAAGATGGTCAGCAACATCCGCGAGATCCAGGCCCGCGGAGCCCGCACGATCGTCATCGCCGAGCCCGACGACGCGGCCGCCCGTGCCGTCGCCGACGAGTTCATCCCCATCCCGAAGACGCCGACGCTCCTGCAACCGCTGGTCTCGACCGTGCCGCTGCAGGTGTTCGCGGCGAGCGTCGCCCAGGCCCGTGGCTACGACGTCGACAAACCGCGGAACCTGGCCAAGTCGGTGACCGTCGAATAGCGGTTCCGCATGCCGATCCGGTACCTGACGGCCGATGAGGTCCGCGCCGCCGAGCGGGCGACGGGGAACCTGCTCACCGACGGCGTCCTGATGCGCCGGGCGTCGCACGGCGTCGCCCGGGTGATCGCGGCAGAGCTGAGCCGGACCGGCGGATGTTATGGACGGCCGGTCGGGCTGGTCGTCGGTGCGGGGGACAACGGCGGCGACGCGCTGTTCGCCGGTGCCGAGCTGTGCCGCCGCGGCGTGCGGGTCGACGCGGTCCTGCTCGCCCCGGACCGCGCCCACGCCGCCGGGCTGCGGGCATTCCGCGCCGCCGGCGGACGGATCGGCGAGCGGCTACCCGACGGCCTCGAGGTGATCGTCGACGGCGTGGTCGGACTCGGTGGCCAGGGGCCGCTGCGGGCGAACGCCGCCGAGGTCTTCGCGGCGGTCGGTCCGGAAACCACCGTCATCGCGGTCGACCTGCCGTCGGGCGTCGACGCCGACACCGGTGAGGTCCACGACCCGGCGGTCCGTGCCGACATCACCGTCACCTTCGGGGTCCTACGCCGCGCCCACCTGCTCGCCGCCCCACAGTGCGGGCGGGTCGTCCTCGTCGACATCGGCCTCGATGACGCCGGCCTCGGTGACCCCGCCGATTCGGCGCTCGCCACCTTGACCGACGACGAGATCGATTGGCCGACACCGGGTCCCGGGGACGACAAGTACACGCAGGGGGTGGTCGGGGTGATCGCCGGGTCGCATCGGTACCCCGGTGCGGCCGTCCTCGCCACCGGCGCGGCGGTGACCGCGACCTCCGGAATGACCCGGTTCGTCGGCTCCGCCCACGCCGAGGTGGTGGCGCAGTGGCCGGAGGTCGTCGCCACGCCCGACCTCGCCGGTGCCGGACGCGTGCAGGCGTGGGTCCTCGGCCCCGGCATGGGTACCGACGATGCGGCGGCGACGAGCCTGCGCACCGTCCTGGACACGGATCTGCCGGTCCTGGCCGACGCCGACGCGCTCACCCTGATAGCCCGCGACCCGGGCCTTGTCGACGGACGGACGGCACCGACGCTGCTGACCCCGCACGCCGGCGAATTCGCCCGCTTGACCGGTACCGAACTGGGCGCCGACCGTCTGACCGCCGTCTCCGGTCTCGCCGCGCGGTGGGGCGTCACGGTGCTGCTCAAGGGACGTATCACGCTGGTCGCCGACCCGACGGGTCACGTCCTGGGCAACGACGCGGTGTCGTCGTGGGCGGCGACCGCCGGGGCCGGCGACGTCCTGTCGGGGATCGCCGGGGCCCTGCTCGCCGCCGGGAGGTCGCCGCTGGTCGCCGGTGCGTCCGCGGCGCGCGTCCACGCCCGGGCGGCGCAGCTCGCGAGTGGCGGCGCGCCGATCGGGGCGTCGACGCTGCTGGCGGCGCTGCGGCCGGCGATCCGTGAGTTCACCACGCCGCCAGCGCGAACGCGAGCGGGTACAGCGCCGTCAGCACGCTGAACGCGGTGACCGACGACAGCACGATCGCGTCGGCGATGACGCCCGGGCGCCGAAAGGCGCCGTGCCAGACCCGCTGGACGAACGACACGACGAGACCCGCGCAGGCGACGATCGTCGCGAGTACTCCCACGCCGAAGGCGACGAGAGCCGCGACCCCGTACCCGTCGGCGGGTTCGCCCGCCATGGCGTGCCCGAGGGCGAGAAGGAAGAGCACCGCGGCCGTGGCGAACGCCACCCACCCGATGGTGTTGGCGGCCCACGACGTCAGCGATGCGCGCAGGCCCGGCCGACCGGGAGGCGCGGGCGGGACGACCGGGTCGACGGGCACGAAGCCGGCGGGCGTGAAGCCGGCGAGGTCGTGGGCTGGGCGCACGAGGCCGACCGGGGTGAGAACGGCGGGGTCCTGCGGATTCGAGTTCGTGTACATGGTGACTTCCGGTGGATGCGGCGGTTCGGGATCAGCGTCGGGGTCCACTCAACCGTCCTGCCCGACGCCGCACATCGGTGTGACTACTCAGACCATCTCCGCAGAACGACGCGCACCTCACGCCGGAGGCAGCCGGGACGAACCGCACCCGGCGATCTGGGACAATGGTCGACGATGACTTCCCCTGCTCTGACCGCGACCGTGGATCTCGGCGCGATCGCCCACAACGTCGGCGTGCTGCGCGCCGCTTCGGGCGCTGACGTGATGGCGGTCGTGAAGGCCGACGCCTACGGCCATGGCGCCCTGCCGGTGGCCCGCGCCGTGCTCGCCGCCGGCGCCGCCGAACTCGGGGTCGCGCACCTCACCGAGGCGGCCGCGCTCCGCGCAGCCGGCATCGACGCCCCGATCACCGCGTGGCTGCACACGCCGGGAGCCGACTTCGCCGGAGCGATCGCCGACGGCATCGACATCGCCCTCTCGTCGATCTCGCAACTCGACGCGGTGATCGCGGCGGCACACCGCACCGGCCGGTCCGCGGTCGTCACCGCGAAGGTGGACACCGGCCTCAATCGGAGCGGCGTCGCGGTGGACGAATGGGCGGATTTCGCCGAGCGGGTGGCGAAGGCGCACGTCGATGGCTCGGTGGCCCTGCGTGCGGCGATGTGCCACCTCGCGCGTGGCGACGAACCCGATCACCCGCTGAACGACGCACAGGCGCAGCGGCTCGACGCCGCGGTCGCCGACCTGACCCGACTCGGCGCTGCACCGCAGGTGGTGCACATCGCCAATTCGCCTGCCGCGCTGACCCGTCCGGATCTCGCCCGCGACCTGGTACGGCCGGGGATCGCCGTCTACGGCCGGACCCCGGTACCGGCACGCGGCGACTTCGGGCTGATCCCGGCGATGACCCTGACCGCGACCATCGCGCTCGTGAAGAGGGTCGCCGCGGGGCAGGGTGTGTCCTACAGCGAGACGTGGATCGCGCCGCGCGACACGGTGGTGGCCGTGGTCGCCGCGGGGTACGCCGACGGCGTGCCGCGACTGCTGTCGGGCCGGATCCGGGTCCGGATCGGCGAGCGGATGTTCGACGGGGTGGGCCGGATCTGCATGGATCAGCTGGTCGTCGACCTCGGACCCGACGGCGCGGGTGTCCGCGAGGGCGACCAGGCCGAACTGTTCGGCACCGGCGCCTCGGGCGGCCCCACCGCGAAGGACTGGGCGGACGCGATCGGCACCATCGACTACGAGATCGTCTCCCAGGTCGGGACGCGCGTGGTCCGTCGTTACCTCGGCGAGAGGCAGGTCGGGCTCGCCGCCGAGACAACGGAGACCGGACAGTGAGCGAGGCAGCAGTGGTGGAATCCGACCGGGTCGGACTGCTGGCCGGGGTGGCGGGGATCGCCGCCCTGGGCGGCATGGCAGCCGTCGGGGCAGCGCGCAACATCGCCCGCAAGAGCGTGGTGGGCCGTCCGGATCCGCACGCCGATGTCGATCTCACCGCGCTCTACCGCGAGCGGGGGACCACGGTCACCGCCGACGACGGGCTGGATCTCGCGGTGCGGATCGTCGACCTCGGGACGGTGTCGGAAGGCTCCGTGCCCGACCTCACGATCGTGTTCGTGCACGGCTTCAGCCTCCGGTTGTCGAGCTGGCATTTCCAGCGCGAGCAACTCGCCGCCGAGTGGCACGATCGCAACTACCGGCTGGTGTTCTTCGATCACCGGGGGCACGGGGAGAGCGACCCGGCCCCGACCGAGACCTGCACGATCGCGCAGCTGGCCGACGACGCGGCAGCGGTGATCCGTGCCACCGTACCTGTGGGACCCGTTGTCCTCGTGGGTCATTCGATGGGCGGGATGACGCTGATGGGGCTCGCGCGCCGGCACCCGGCATTGTTCTCGTCGCACGGTCCGGTCGCCGGGGTGGCGCTGGTGGCGACGGCGTCGCGCGGTGTCACCGACGCCGGACTCGGTGAGGGACTGCGCAATCCGGTGGTGGATGCCTTCCGGATGAGTGTGCGCCGCGCGCCGCGCCTGGTCCAGGCGGGCCGCGGACTGACCCGCGCCGCCCTCGAACCGGTGCTGGTCGCGGCGAGTTTCGGGCCGACGTTCTACAGTCCGGCCCTCGGCGCCGCGGTGGACACGATGATCCAGAGCACGCCGATCGAGACCATCGTGAACTTCTTGCACGCCTTGGAGATCCACGACGAGTCGACCGCCCTGCCGGTGGTCGCCCAGGTGCCGACCACGGTCGTGTGCGGAGACCGGGACCGGCTCACACCATTACGCAACTCGGTCCGGATGTACTCCCAGCTGGGCGCCGATTCCCGCCTGGTCGTCTCCAAGGGCGCCGGCCACATGGTCCAGATGGAGGAGCCCCGGCTCGTCAGCGACGCGATCGCCGAACTGGTGGATCGCGCGCGGATCGCTCTGCCGGCCCCCCGTCGGCGCTGGTGGAAGCGAGGCCGCCGATGAGCGGCGTGGGTCCCCGCGGTACGCGCGACCTCCCCGAGGTCGACGACACCGAGGCCTTCGGCGCCGAGCTGGCGTCGACCCTCGCAGCAGGTGACGTGGTCATCCTCGACGGTCCGTTGGGCGCGGGAAAGACGGCGCTGGCCCGCGGGATCGGTGCCGGTCTCGGCGTCGAGGGGCGGGTGACCTCGCCGACGTTCATCATCGCCCGCGAGCACCGGCCGGGCCGGCCCGACCGCCCGGGGATGGTCCACGTCGACGCCTATCGGCTCGGCGGTACGGGAAGCGGGTCCGGGATGCTCGACGAACTCGATGCCCTGGACCTGGACTCCGACCTGGACGAGGCGGTCGTCGTCGTCGAGTGGGGCGAAGGTGTGGCCGAGCGGCTCGCCGACCGGCATCTGGTCGTGCGGCTGCGACGGGACACCGAAACCGATGTGCGACACGCCGAGTGGGAGTGGGTGAGCGCGGAATGAGTCAGGGTCTGGTGCTGGCGGTCGACACCGCCACCGATTCGGTGGTGGCCGGAGTGGCCGAACTGCGCGACGGTGAGGTGCGCGTGCTGGCCGAACGGGTGGTCGCCGACCACCGACGGCACGCGGAACTGCTCACCACCCTGGTCGCCGAGTGTCTTGCCGAATCCGGCACGGCCCGAACCGAACTGACCGCGGTTGTCGTCGGCTGCGGGCCCGGGCCGTTCACCGGACTCCGGGTGGGGATGGCGACCGGCGCCGCCTTCGCCGACGCGCTGGGGATACCGGCGTATGGCGTGTGCTCCCTCGATGCGCTTGCCGTCGACGCCGGTCCGGACGACGCAGGATCGCGGGCTCTGGTGGTGACCGACGCGCGCCGGCGCGAGGTCTACTGGGCGCTCTACGAGGGTGGCCGCCGTGTGCGCGGCCCCGAGGTGACCGCGCCCGCGGTGGTCGCCGAGGAGCTCGCCCCCGATGTCGCCGGGGGGCGGATCGGTGCGGTGGCGGGTTCTGCGGCCCACCTCGAACTCGCCGGCTGGACCGGTGATCCACCCGCGACCGGCGTGCCGACCGTACGCGGGGTGGTCATGGCGGCTGCCGCCGACATCGTCGCGGGCGCCGAACCCGAACCCCTTGTGCCGCTGTATCTACGACGCCCCGACGCGGTCGAGCAGAAGGCCCGTCGGGCGGGTGCGGCGCGATGACCACACCGGAGCTGGTCATCGACGCGCTCACCTTCGGTGACATCCCGCGCTGCGCCGCGCTGGAACGGCGGATGTTCGCCGACGACTCACCCTGGCCCGCCGCGGCTTTCCGCGCCGAACTCAACGCCCCGTACAACACCTATTTCGCGGCTCGGGAGCGCCTCGGCGCCGACGTCATCGGTTACGCCGGGATCTCCACGCTCGGGCAACCCGACGCCTGGGAGTGCGAGATCCACACCATCGCCGTCGATCCGGACCATCGGGGACGGGGAGTGGGCCGGGCGCTGCTCGAGGCCATGCTCGCCGTCGCGGACGAGAACGACGCCGCGGTGTTCCTGGAGGTACGCACCGACAACGAGGTGGCTATCGGGCTGTACTCACATCACGGGTTCAGCACCGCGGGTCTTCGCCGCAACTACTATCAGCCGTCCGGCGCGGATGCCTACACGATGTTGCGGCTCCCGGTGTCGGGCCGGCCGCTCGAACCGGAGGAGGGCCCGGCGTGATCGTTCTCGGCATCGAAAGCTCCTGCGACGAAACGGGTGTCGGCATCGTCCGGTGGACGCCGGGCGACGGCGACACACCCGGATTCGCGACGATGCTGGCCGACGAGGTCGCGTCGAGCGTGGACGAACACGCCCGGTTCGGCGGCGTGGTCCCCGAGATCGCCTCCCGAGCGCACCTGGAGGCGATCGTCCCCACGATGCGTCGGGCGCGGGAGGCGGCCGGGATCGACCGCCCCGACGCCATCGCGGTCACCATCGGGCCGGGACTCGCCGGCGCGTTGCTCGTCGGGGTGGCCGCGGCGAAGGCCTACGCACTCGCCTGGGACGTGCCGCTGTACGCGATGAACCATCTCGGCGGGCACGTCGCGGTGGACACCCTCGAGCACGGACCGATGCCGGAGTGCGTCGCACTGCTGGTCTCCGGTGGACATACGCACCTGCTGCACGTCACCGATCTCGCCGAGCCCATCGTCGAACTGGGCACCACGGTCGACGACGCGGCCGGGGAGGCCTTCGACAAGGTCGCCCGCCTGCTCGATCTCGGTTTTCCCGGGGGGCCGGCGCTGGACCGCGTCGCCCGTGAGGGTGACCCGGGTGCGATCGCCTTCCCACGCGGTATGACCGGTCCCCGCGACTCGCGGCACGACTTCTCCTTCAGCGGACTCAAGACCGCGGTCGCACGGTATGTCGAGAAATGCGTGCGCGACGGTGTGGAGGTACCGGTGGCGGACGTCGCGGCCTCGTTCCAGGAGGCGGTGGCGGACGTGCTGACGATGAAGGCAGTCCGGGCCTGCGGTGACCTCGGGGTGGACACCCTGGTCCTCGGCGGCGGTGCCACCGCCAATTCGCGCATCCGATCGCTGGCGGAGGAACGCTGCGCGGCGGCCGGGATCGACCTGCGGGTTCCGAAGCCGCGCCTGTGCACCGACAACGGCGTCATGATCGCGACGCTCGGCGCTCATGTGATCGGCGGGGGCGCGGCGCCCTCGCCGCTGACCGTGGCGTCGGACCCGGCGATGTCGGTGCGTGTCAGTCAGCTGTAGCGGACGGAGCCCGGCCGTCTTCGCGGGGAGCGAACACGGCCGGGTTTTTGCAGCCTCCACCCTTGAGTGCTGGCACTCGCATGTATAGAGTGCTAGATGGCGCTGACCGAAGCCTCGGACACCCGCGACGACGGGGTTTTGCAGGGCCGTGAACGTGCAGATTCTTTCTCAGTACGAAAGTTGAGGACTCACATCGTGGCGAGCGTGAACATCAAGCCGCTTGAGGACAAGATCCTGGTGCAGGCCGTCGAGGCCGAGACGACCACCGCGTCGGGCCTGGTCATCCCGGACTCCGCCAAGGAGAAGCCGCAGGAAGGCACCGTCATCGCTGTCGGCGAGGGTCGGGTCACCGAGCAGGGCAACCGCGTCCCCGTGGACGTCAAGGAAGGTGACACCGTCATCTACAGCAAGTACGGCGGCACCGAGATCAAGTACGCCGGCGAGGAGTACCTGATCCTCTCGGCGCGCGACGTCCTCGCCGTCATCGGCAAGTAGGACCGGCACCGAACTCCGGCCGAGTTAGACCCCGCGAGCCTTCATCGCGTCTCACATCGCCCCGGCGCCCCGTGCAGGGGTACCGGGGCGATGTGCGTTACGCCGACAGGCTCCCGTTGCAGAAAGTGATTCATGGCCAAGCAGATTGAATTCAACGAAACCGCGCGCCGGGCGCTCGAGCGAGGCATCGACCAGCTCGCCGACACCGTGAAGGTCACCCTCGGCCCGCGCGGACGGCACGTGGTCCTCGCCAAGGCGTTCGGCGGACCGAGTGTCACCAACGACGGCGTCACCATCGCGCGCGACATCGAGCTCGACGATCCGTTCGAGAACCTCGGCGCGCAATTGGTGAAGTCCGTCGCCACCAAGACCAACGACGTGGCGGGCGACGGCACCACCACCGCGACCGTGCTGGCACAGGCGATGGTCAAGGCCGGCCTGCGCAACGTCGCCGCCGGGTCCAACCCGATCGCTCTCGGGCAGGGCATCAGCAAGGCTGCCGATGCGCTGAGCGAGGCCCTGCTCGCCGCTGCGACCCCCGTCGCCGGTGAACAGGCCATCGCCCAGATCGCCACCGTGTCCTCCCGCGACGAGGAGATCGGCGAGATGGTCGGCAAGGCGATGACCGCGGTCGGCGCCGATGGTGTCGTGACCGTCGAGGAGAGCTCGGGGCTGAGCACCGACCTCGAGATCACCGAGGGCGTCCAGTTCGACAAGGGCTTCCTCTCGCCCTACTTCGTCACCGATCTCGACAGCCAGGAAGCGGTTCTCGAGGACGCGCTGGTCCTGCTCTACCGCGACAAGATCAGCTCCCTGCCGGACTTCCTGCCGCTGCTGGAGAAGGTCGTCGAAGCAGGCAAGTCGCTGCTGATCATCGCCGAGGATGTCGAGGGCGAGCCGCTGTCGACCCTCGTCGTGAACTCGATCCGCAAGACGATCCGCGCCGTCGCCGTCAAGGCGCCGTTCTTCGGCGACCGCCGCAAGGCCTTCCTCGAAGACCTCGCGATCGTCACCGGCGGAACCGTCGTCTCCTCCGACATCGGCCTGAGCCTGCCGACGGTCGGTCTCGACGTGCTCGGCTCGGTCCGTCGCGTCGTCGTCACCAAGGACGCCACCACCCTCGTCGAGGGTGCCGGCACCAAGGACGCGATCGCGGACCGTTCGGCGCAGCTGCGACGGGAGATCGAGCAGTCCGACTCCGACTGGGACAAGGAGAAGCTCGCCGAGCGTCTGGCGAAGCTCTCCGGTGGTGTCGCGGTGATCCGCGTGGGTGCGGCCACCGAGACCGCGCTCAAGGAGCGCAAGCACCGCGTCGAGGACGCCGTCGCGGCGGCCAAGGCCGCCGTCGAGGAGGGGATCATCCCCGGTGGTGGCTCGGCCATCGTGCAGGCGTCGAAGAAGCTCGACGCCCTCGCCGAGTCCCTGACCGGTGACGAGGCCCTGGGTGTGCGGGTCGTCCGCGACTCCGCGCGGGCGCCGCTCTACTGGATCGCCGCGAACGCTGGACTCGACGGTGCGGTCGTGGTCGACAAGGTCGCCGGTGGGGCCGAGGGCTCGGGGTTCAACGCCGCGAGCCTGTCCTACGGCGACCTGGTCGCCGAAGGCATCATCGACCCGGTGAAGGTCACCCGGTCGGCGGTCGTCAACGCCGCGTCGGTGGCCCGCATGGTGCTGACGACCGAGACGGCGATCACCGATCAGCCGGCCGACGAACCGGCCGGTCACGCGGGACACGGGCACGCGCACTGACGTAACTCCGCGCAGTTCGACGAACACGAGAGCCGGGCATCCTCGCAGGGATGCCCGGCTCTCGCGGTCGTGGTCTGGTCGGGTTCGACGCCCCTGGCCTCAGCTGGCCATCCGGCGGCCGACGCCCCGCTTCATCAAGATGCTGCGCTCGGATTCGGACAGTCCGCCCCAGATGCCGTACGGCTCCGCCACCGCGAGTGCGTGCTCCCGGCATTGCGCGATGACCGGGCACTGGTGGCACATCTCTTTGGCGCGTCGCTCACGCTGCGCTCGGGCGCGGCCGCGTTCGCCGTCCGGATGGAAGAACATCGACGAGTCGACGCCGCGGCAGAGTCCTGACATCTGCCAGTCCCAGATGTCAGCGTTGGGGCCGGGGAGATGATTGGGCTGAGGCATGACAGCTACTCCTTGTCGTGGGCCGCACCGGGGTGCTTCGGTGGGAAACGTCGATTTCCTGCAACGCTGAACTCACATTAAGCGGGCCTGAGAAATTGCGTCAATAGCCCTGAAATGGGACCGGATTGCTGCGAAAGTCTCAGAAATGTTAACGGCGGGTTAGGTGATCGCGGTTGGATAGCACAGCGCGGATGCGTCGTTGCGGTGCCCCCTGATCCGGGGTGACCGACCCGGTGTGACCTGCAATGATGACTGCCGGGTCCAGGTGTCTGTCCAGTGCGTCGGACGTAGGGGTGTGGTGACGTCGATCGAACCGATTTACACGGCGGAAATCTTCCGATGATGCACCCGTGATCTGTCCAGAGAATTAACGTTGGGAATCGTTCGTTAAATTCATGCAAACCGAAAAAGATCGAGTGACCAAGAACACCTCCTCGACGCTCGACAAAGCCGTTGAGCTGCGTCGACACCCCTCGATGCGACCTTCGGTGGTCCCGCTGCTGCATGCGTGGGCCGCGGCGGTCTCCGCCGGCGGGGACGGGAACTACGCCCGCGCGCTCACCGAGCTCGCGTCCCTCGAACGGGTCGCCGGTGTGCGAGCGCGGGGATTCGCGCCCACCGACCCCCACCTCGCCGTGCTGTCTCTGTGTCAGAGCACGCGGGCCTCGCTGATCCGCCAGGCCGGGCGACACCACATCTCGCATGGGGTCGACGGTCGAGCCCTCCTCACCGTCGGCATCTCCGGCGCCCGGGCCGAGCCGGGTGCACCGGGCCCCGGGCCACGCGAGGTCTCGCTCATCCGAGCGGCGGTCGCGGACGGACTCGTCGGGCTCGCGGCCGACAATCTGGGTCTGCTGCGGTTCGATGCGTCCCGTCGGCTGCTCGACCGGGCGCGAACGGTCCTCGATCCCACGGACGAGCGGCCGGTCGGGGCGAACCCCGAACAGTGGTCCTGGCGGCCGGCGGACGCGGACTGGATGACGGCCACGCGCTGCCGCCTGCGCTGGGAATGGGTGAGCGCCGAACTCGGTCTGTACCGCGGTGACGTGGCGTCCGGGCTCGAACACGCCCGAGCGGGGGCACTGCTGGTGCGGGAGATGCACGACGCGGCGACTCCGGTCCCGGCCCGCCATCGAGTGAAGACCGCGTTGATCGCCGCGGCTGCCGCCGCGGGCGCGGGGGATCGGGGTGGCACCGCGAACGCGGCGCGGGACGTCGTCGCCGACGCTCGCGACGAGGCCCTCCTGCCCCTGGAGTGGGCGGCGATGAGCCTGCTGCTGGGCACCGGAGCCGCGTCCGGCGACGAGGCCGTTCACCACCGCCGGCTCCGCGCCACGCTGATCGGCAAGGGCATGGCGCTGATGCCGGACGGTTGATCGCTAAGGTGTGTTGGGGTCTGCCACGTCGTCGCCGCCGGAGACGTCGCCGGAACGCGCTCTCCAGCCGCGTGCCACGACGATCGCCACCGGCGGCGTCACCGTGCCGGGGCCCGGACCAGGACCGGCAATTAGACCGGTTGGCCGACTTGTAACACGGGGATTCCTACGCGCGATGAAGTTGACAGGTGGTGAGTTGAACGACGCCGTTCGGGCCGCGGGCCAAGGCGATCGGGCAGCTCTCACGTCAGTTCTCGAAAGCGTGCAGGAACCGATCCTGCGCTACTGCCGAGGACGCATCGGGGTAGGGGAACGGCATCTGTTCTCCGCCGACGACATCGCGCAGGAGGCATTGATGGCGGTGATGACCGCGTTACCACGGTACCGTGACCAGGGCAAACCGTTCATGGCCTTCGTCTACGGCATCGCCTCGCACAAGGTCGCCGACGCCATGCGGGTGGCGGCACGGGTGAAGTCGGACCCGGTCGAGGAGATCCCCGAGGTCTCACACGTCACCGGTGGCCCCGAGCAGTTCGCGATCGATGCCGACGGCAGCAGGCGGATGAGAGCCCTGCTGGGCATCCTCCCCGAGAAACAACGCGAGGTACTGGTCCTGCGGTTGATCGTCGGGATGTCGGCGGAGGAGACCGCGCAGGCGATCGGCAGCACCGCGGGAGCAGTACGAGTCGCCCAGCATCGAGCGCTGGCGAAATTGAAAGACGAGTTGAGACGGACAGGAGGTCACGATGAGCGGACAGTCTGATTGGCGTAGACGCCGTGTCGCCGGTGGTGACCAGCCGAATCGACCCGGTCAGCCGCCGGCGCACCGTCGCGCGCCCGGTTCGAGCGGCCCGGCGCCCGCCGGGCCCGGACCCCGCCCGGTTGACCCGTTCTCCTCGGACGCGGAGTCCGGACTCGACGCGTTCGATCTCTCCGCTTCCGATGACGCGCTCGATCTCTCCGAACTGAACTTCGACGAGAACTTCCTCGACGCGCTGACCCGCGATGTGCCGGTGCCGACCCGCGACGCGGCCGAGTATCAGCTGGCCGAGATGCTGTCGGGCTGGCGGTCGGAGATCGTGTCCACCCCCGAGCCCGAGCTGCTGTCCGTCGACGACGTCGAGCGGGCAATCGGGACCAGCGAGCGCGCGAGTCGCGGCCGCCGCATGGTCCGTCACCTGCGCGTCGTGTCGGGTGCCGCCGCGATCGTCATCGTTGCGGCTGCCGGCCTGACCGTGCTCTCCGAGGGCTCGCAACCCGGCGACCCGCTGTGGGGCATCAAACAGGTCGTGTTCGCCGAGGCCGCGTCGCAGACGCAGGCGGCCCACGACGTCCGG
This sequence comes from Gordonia sp. SMJS1, assembly GCF_029866425.1. Classification (NCBI taxonomy): domain Bacteria; kingdom Bacillati; phylum Actinomycetota; class Actinomycetes; order Mycobacteriales; family Gordoniaceae; genus Gordonia; species Gordonia sp. SMJS1. The sequence continues at coordinate 1,776,114 of NZ_CP123381.1, forward strand.
AACAACCTCGAGCGTGCCGAGGCCGCGATCGCCGCCGGTGATCCGGGTGCGGCGGCCAGCCTGCTGGCCGAGGCGCAGGAGCGCATGGGTCCGATGGACAACGAGATGCGTGACGAGATGACGGACTGGATGAACCGCATCCGCGCGGGTGCGGGTCTGCCGACCGAGACCACCGATCCCGCACCGTCGACCGGTGCGGAACAGCCCGGGACGATCGACCCGACCCGGCCCGATCTCCGGAACTCCGAGGACCAGCCCTCACCCGACGCGTCGACGCCTCCGGGCGGCGGGACGGATGAACCGACCACGCCGTCCGAGCAGACGAGCGACCCGCAGGAGCCGTCGTCGGTCCCGCCCTCGAGCGAGCCGGCAGAACCGTCGACGCCGTCGTCGAGCACGAAGGTCACCCGTTTCCCGGCCGAGTTCCCCGAGATCCCGTGGACGCCGCCGCCCGGCGTGGACGCCGGTCGGCCGATCGGCTGACGCGACCGCACCATCGCCGGCCCCAACGGTCGTTGGAGATCATGAGCGAGGCCCCGCACCGGATCGATCGGTGCGGGGCCTCGCTCATTGGTGGTGCCGGAGAGTCGGCGACAGTTACCGCCGCGTCCGTGGAGGATCAGCGCTCGTCGTCGAGATGACTACGGGCGTCGGCGTAACCGCGGCAGTAATCCCACGTGACGTAGGCGTCCGGACGGGGATCCACCGCGGGCTCGTGCGGCCGGACGGTGCCGTCGATGAGAAGCTGGATCAGGTTGGCGCGCAACATGTCCCAGTCGTGGTAGTGGTCCTCGCGGCAGTCCTCACACACGACGACCAGGCCGCGTACACCGCGATTGGCCAGTAGGGCCTCGTAGAGTGCGAGATCGGCGAGGTCTTCTTCGACCGCGAGCCGCTCGTTCTCGTCCAACGGGATACCCGGCTCCACGCTGTCCAATGCGGATGCGGGATCGCTGGGATCGTCGGCGAACGGATCCGGCGGGAGGCCGGGTGGCAGGTGGTCACGCACCACACCACCGTAGCCGATCCGCGGGTGCGCGCGCCGCAGGCGTTCACCGGTCGAGCGCACCTGTTGAGAGTGGGTCGGGCGACCTCATCGGCGCGAAGACTCCTGTGTGACGATCGCCGCAACAAGGGACTCGATACCATGGTCCGATGACTGCTGTTCGTACCGGTGGAGACGATCCCGGCAAGGTCGCGATGCTCGGCCTGACCTTCGACGACGTCCTGTTGCTGCCCTCGGCGTCGGACGTGATACCCAGCGAGGTCGACACCTCGTCGCGGGTGACCAAGAACGTGACGCTGCGTGTCCCGCTGGTGAGTTCGGCGATGGACACCGTGACCGAGTCCCGGATGGCGATCGCGATGGCGCGCGCCGGGGGTATGGGTGTCCTCCACCGCAATCTGTCGATCGAGGAGCAGGCCGGCCAGGTCGAGACCGTCAAGCGGTCCGAGGCGGGCATGGTCACCGATCCGGTGACGTGCACCCCCACGCACACGCTCGCCGAGGTGGACGCCATGTGCGCGCGCTACCGCATCTCCGGTCTGCCCGTTGTCGACGACAAGGGTGAGCTCGTCGGCATCATCACCAACCGCGACATGCGGTTCGAGGTCGACCAGAGCCGTCCGGTCGCCGAGGTGATGACCAAGGCCCCGCTCATCACCGCCCAGGAGGGCGTCTCCGCAGAGGCCGCACTGGGACTGCTCCGCCGGCACAAGATCGAGAAGCTGCCGATCGTCGACGGCAACGGTCGCCTGACCGGACTCATCACCGTCAAGGACTTCGTCAAGACCGAACAGCATCCGCTGGCGACCAAGGACTCCGACGGACGGTTGCTCGTCGGGGCGGCCGTCGGCACCGGTGACCCGCAGTGGGACCGGGCGATGGCGTTGGCCGACGCCGGGGCCGACGTGATCATCGTCGACACCGCCCACGCGCACAACCGGCTCGTGCTCGACATGGTGGCCAAGTTGAAGGCCGAGGTCGGCGATCGGGTGGACGTGGTCGGCGGCAACGTCGCGACCCGCGAGGCCGCGCAGGCCCTCGTCGACGCCGGCGCCGATGCGGTGAAGGTCGGCGTCGGACCGGGCTCGATCTGCACCACCCGCGTCGTGGCGGGTGTCGGTGCCCCGCAGATCACCGCCATCCTCGAAGCCGTGGCGGTCTGTCAGAAGGCGGGAGTGCCCGTGATCGCCGACGGTGGTCTGCAGTACTCCGGCGACATCGCCAAGGCCCTCGCGGCGGGGGCGTCGACCGCGATGCTCGGTTCGCTCCTCGCCGGCACCGCCGAGGCCCCCGGCGAGCTGGTCCTGGTCAACGGCAAGCAGTTCAAGAGCTACCGCGGCATGGGTTCGCTGGGTGCGATGCAGGGTCGCGGACAGGCGAAGTCGTACTCCAAGGACCGCTACTTCCAGGACGACGTCCTCAAAGAGGAGAAGCTGGTTCCCGAGGGCATCGAGGGACGGGTGCCGTTCCGCGGTCCGCTGTCGCAGGTGATACATCAGCTCGTCGGCGGCCTTCGTGCCGCGATGGGCTACACCGGCGCGTCGACGATCCCGGATCTGCAGACCGCGCGGTTCGTCCAGATCACCGCGGCCGGCCTGAAGGAATCCCACCCGCACGACATCACGCTGACCGCAGAGGCACCCAACTACTATTCCCGCTGAACTCCCCGAGGTCGTTCCCGCCGGACTCGTCCGGGGGGCCAGGCCGTAGGGTCGTTGTGCAGCTGAACTCCGCAGAAAGGCGCAGTGGTGCGTGACCTCGTCGAAATCGGCATGGGCCGGACAGCCCGACGGACCTACGAGCTGGGGGACATCAGCATCGTCCCGTCCCGTCGGACCCGTTCGTCCAAGGACGTCTCCACCGCATGGCAGATCGATGCCTACCGGTTCTCCTCGCCGATCCTGAGCCACCCGACGGATGCCCTGGTGTCGCCGTCGGTCGCGATCGAACTGGGCAAGCTCGGCGCGCTCGGCGTCCTGAACGGTGAGGGGCTGTGGGCCCGTCACCGCGACGTCGAGGCGAAGATCGCCGAACTCGTCGCCATCGCGGCGGAGGACCCGGATCCCTATGCGGCGGTTCGACACCTGCAGCAACTCCACTCGGCCCCGCTCGACAGCGGGTTGCTCGGCGAGGCCGTGGCCCAGGTCCGCGACGCGGGGGTCACCACGGCCGTCCGCGTCAGCCCGCAGCACGCACCCGAGCTGACCCCGGCGCTGCTGGCCGCCGGGGTGGAGATCCTGGTGGTGCACGGCACGATCATCTCGGCGGAGCACGTGGCGCAGGTCGATGCCGACGGCACGCAGCGGGAACCGCTGAACCTGAAGACCTTCATCGCCGATCTCGACGTACCGGTCATCGCGGGCGGCGTGCACGACCACCGCACCGCGCTGCACCTGATGCGGACGGGTGCCGCGGGCGTGATCGTCGGCTACGGTTCCGCCGCGGGAGCCACCACGACGGGCGAGGTGCTCGGCATCGGTGTGCCGATGGCCACCGCCATCGCCGACGCCGCCGCCGCGCGTCGCGACTACCTGGACGAGACCGGCGGTCGCTACGTCCACGTCATCGCCGACGGCGACATCCACAGCTCGGGCGACATCGTCAAGGCGATCGCCTGTGGAGCCGACGCCGCGGTCCTCGGAACCTCGCTCGCCGCAACGAGTTCCGCGCCCGGCAACGGATGGTACTGGCCGTCGGCCGCTGCTCACCCCGACACCCCGCGCGGCGCCCTCCTGCAGGTCGCCGCGGGTGAAGACCGACCGAGTCTCGAGCGGGTTCTCTACGGCCCCTCCGACGACCCGTACGGCGAACTGAATGTCGTCGGCGCACTGCGTCGGGCCATGGCGAAGGCCGGTTACTGCGACCTCAAGGAATTCCAGCGCGTGGGGTTGTCCGTCCGCGGCTGATAGTTAGGGTGACCTGGGTCTCTTTATGTGACAATGCGCGTTAGTATGTTCGGCATGGGATTCGACAAGTCGACCGAACACGCCACCGACTTCGACGTTCTGATCGTCGGCTCCGGGTTCGGCGGCAGCGTGAGTGCGTTGCGGCTGGTGGAGAAGGGGTACCGCGTCGGCGTGGTCGAGGCCGGGCGCCGGTTCGAGGACGAGGACTTCGCCAAGACCAGCTGGCGCCTCAACCGGTGGTTGTGGGCACCGAAGCTGGGCCTGTACGGCATCCAGCGCATCCACGCCCTGAAAGACGTGATGATCCTCGCCGGGGCGGGCGTCGGCGGCGGCTCGCTCAACTACGCCAACACGCTCTACAAGCCCCCGACGCCGTTCTTCACCGATCCCCAGTGGAATCACATCACCGACTGGGAGGACGAGCTCAGCCCGTACTACGACCAGGCCCGGCGGATGCTCGGCGTGGTCACCAACCCGACGGTCACCGCGTCCGACCGCGTGGTCGCCGAAGTCGCCGCCGAGATGGGTGTCGGGGACACGGTGACCCCGACGCCGGTCGGTGTGTTCTTCGGTGCGAAGACGGGTCTGTCCGGGGCGCCCGGCGAGACCGTCGCCGACCCGTACTTCGGCGGTGCGGGTCCGGACCGGACCGCCTGCACCGAGTGCGGCGCGTGCATGACCGGGTGCCGGGTGGGTGCCAAGAACACCCTGCTGAAGAACTATCTCGGCCTCGCGGAACGCCACGGCGCCACCATCATCGACCGGACCACGGTGGACTCGCTCCGGCAGCGCGCCGACGATGTCTGGGAGGTGGGCACGCATCACTCGTCGTCGTGGGGTCCGCTCGGACGCCGTCGACGCACGATCACGGCGGGTCAGGTCATCCTGGCGGCCGGCACGTTCAACACCCAACGACTGCTGCACCACGCGAAACTCGGTACGCTGCCGCAGATCTCGGACGCGATGGGTCGGCTCACGCGCACCAACTCGGAGTCGATACTGGGTGCGATGGGGTCGCGGATCGATCCGGAGAACGACTACTCGCGCGGCGTCGCGATCACTTCGTCGTTCTATCCCGAGCCGAACACGCACATCGAACCGGTGCGATACGGCAAGGGCTGCAACGCGATCGCGTACCTGCAGACCCTGCTCACCGACGGCGGGTCCCGGCGCAATCGGTTCGGGCAGTTCCTGCGTCAGGTCGCCCGCAACCCGTTCCTGCTGGTGCGGTTGCTCGTGGTGCGACAGTGGAGCGAGCGGACCGTGATCGCCCTGGTCATGCAGAACAACAACAACTCGCTGACCACCTTCGTCCGCAAGCGCGGACCGGTGCGGTACGTCACCAGCAAGCAGGGCCACGGCGAGCCGAACCCGACGTGGATTCCGAAGGGCAACGAGGCAACTCGCCGGATCGCGGCGAAACTCGACGGCGGCGTCGCCGGCGGGACCTGGGGCGACATCGTCAACATGCCGCTGACCGCGCACTATCTCGGCGGCTGCGCGATCTCCGACGACCCGGACAACGGCGTCATCGATCCCTACCAGCGCGTGTGGAACTACCCGACGTTGCACATCGCCGACGGCGCGTCGGTGTCGGCGAACCTCGGCGTCAATCCGTCGCTGACGATCTGCGCGCAGGCGGAACGCGCGGCGGCACTGTGGCCGAACAAGGGCGAACAGGACCGGCGTCCTGCGCAGGGCGACCCGTACCGCCGCATCGAGCCGACGACGCCGGCGTCCCCGGTGGTGCCGGCCGACGCACCCGGCGCCCTGCGGCTGCCGATCACCCCGGTCGTCCCCGCCACTCCACTCACGGCACAACGCATCTCGTAGCGCCGGTGCGCCGTCACGCGCACTGTGACCACGAAATCCCGGTCGGAGGCGTCGGCGGGTAGTGTCGTCGTCCAGTGCCGAACGGGGGGAGACGCATGTCGGGTACAGAGCCGCTGACCGTGGTGTTGGCGGGCGGAAGTGGCTCGCTGGGAACGCATCTGGCGACCGATCTCGCCGAGCGTGGATACCATCCGGTCATCCTGACGCGGCGGGTCGATCCGTCGTCGCCGTTCGAGCAGGTGGTCTGGGACGGCAGGACCCAGGGCGACTGGGTCGAGACGCTGGCCGCAGATCGTCCGACGGCGGTGGTCAACCTCGCGGGCAAACTCGTGGATTGCCGCCCCACGGACGCCAACATCGCCGCACTGCGGAACAGTCGGGTCGACGCGACGCGAGCACTCGTCACCGCATCGCGCGAACGCACGACGCCGATCTCGTACTGGCTGCAGTCCAGCACGACCGCGATCTGGAGCGACGCGGGTGAACTGTGGTGCACCGAATCGACGCCGATCCCGGTGGGCCTCCCGCAGATGACCGGTGTGGCGCAGCCCTGGGAGGAGGCGGTGGACGGCGCGAACACCGACCATCTGACCGTGCTGCGCACCTCGATCGTGCTCGATGCGGATTCGCCGGCCATCCGACGCCTCGTGGGCCTGACCAGGTTCGGACTCGGCGGGCGGGTCGGCGACGGCCGGCAATGGTTCAGCTGGATTCACATCGACGACTGGCTCGCGATCGCCCGCGCGGCGCTGCGGGTCGACGGCGCGGTGTCGCTGCCCGACGGTGTCGTCGTGGCGGCCAGTCCGAATCCGGTGCGCAACTCCGAACTCATGGCGATGCTGCGCGCGGAGATCGGACGGCCGCCCGCGCCGCCGACGCCCGCGTGGTTGCTGAAGCTCGGTGCGGTGGTGCTGCGCACGGACCCGGCCCTCGGACTCACGGGGCGCCGCGCGCGGTCTGATGTACTGGCCGACGCCGGTTTCGAATTCCGCTTCCCACGGCTCGAGGACGCACTCTCCGATCTGCTCTGAGAGGTCGCCTCAGTCCAGTCCGCGCGCGGTGAGGGTGTCGGCGAAACCGTCGGCGGTGCGCAGGGCGGCGAGGACAACCGGCGCGACGAGGATGCGTGGACCGGGCCGGAGCCCGCGAGCCTTGCGTGCCTCGTCGACCTCCCGCACCACCTCGACCATCAGCGGGATCGCCCGAATGGTCAGCGCCAGCGCGAGGGCGATGAGGTCCACGCGCACCCCGAGCCGTCTCAGGGGGCCGAGCGCACGGACGATCGTGTCGAGCATGTCCGTCGTGCGGGTGGTCAGCGAGACGGCCGCGGCGAGTGCGACCGACAGCGCGAGGACGCCGCAGACGATTACCGCCCGCCGCCAGTCGGTGAAGACGACCTGGAACGCGAAGATGAACAGCAGCAACCACATCAGTGGCCGCAGCTGCCGCCACGCCTCGCGCGGCCCGATCCCCGCCAGCGCGTAGACGACCGCGACCCCGGCCGTCGCGATGCCGAGGGCGGTGAGCGACCGGACCGTCAGCGACAGCACCAGGATCACCACGCCCATCGCGACGAACTTGACGCCTGCGGGCAGTCGGTGCAGCAGCGTGTTGCCGGGACGGTAGACGCCGAGGACGTTCACGACATCATCCCGCGGTAGGCGGCCAGCGCAGGCCGAGGTTCGTCGTCGACGACGACCCGCCCCTCGTCGATGACGATGACGCGGTCGAAGTCGGCCAGGATGTCGAGATCGTGGCTGACGACGACGAGTTGCTCGTCGAGGGTCGCGAACACGTCGGTGAGCATGCGGGTGTTGCGCAGGTCGAGCAGGGTGGTGGGTTCGTCGGCGACGATGATCGCGGGGTCGGTCACGAACACCGACGCCAGGGCGAGGAGCTGCTTCTGCCCGCCGGAGAGCCGCTGGGCCGGATGGTCCGCGTGGTCGGCGAGGCCGAATCGGGCGAGCACCTCGCCGGCACGCTCGGCGCGCGCGGACTTGTCGAGATCGGTTCGACGAAGCGACAGTTCGATGTCCTCGCGGACCGTCGGCATGATGATTTGACGGTCGGGGTCGGAGAAGATGAAGCCCACCCGGCGTCGGACCTCACGCTTGTTCTTCGCGACCGATAGCCCGTCGACGATGACGGTCCCGGAGTCGGGCACGACGAGCGCGTTGATCATCCGCGCCAGCGTCGACTTGCCGCTGCCGTTGGCGCCGACGATCCCGATCCGGTTCTCCGACAACGTCAGTGAGACCTCGCGCAGGACGACCCGGTCGCCGTAGGCGTGGGTGACATCGGTGAATTCGATCATCGCCGCTGGGGTGGGGCGGCTTCTCAGCCGGCCACGGTGCCGGATCGGCGCGCGCGCAACGGTTCGATGAGGCCCGGCCGGCCGCGGTGGACCTGGGCCGCGACCAGGGCCGCGATGACGCACTTGGCGATGTCGCCGGGGATGAACGAACCGTTGGTCGCGATGGCCGCCCACAGTGTCAGGTCGGTCCGCACCAGCAGGCCGAGCACCCCGCAGGCGTAGAGGACGACGATGCCGCCGAGCGCGTTGATGCCGATGCCCCACAGCACGCGATATTTCCCGGAGCCCGTCTTCCCGCCGGTCGAGACCATGAGTGCGGTCAGCACCCCGATGACGATGACCGCCGGGAGGAACCCGATGAAGTATCCGGCCGTCGGGGAGGACAGCGCGGTGAGGCCGTTGCGTCCGCCCGAGAGGATCGGGAGTCCGGCGATCGCCAGCACCATGAAGATGACCACGGCCAGCGTGCCCTTCCGCGGGCCGAGGACCGCCCCGGCGAGGATGACCCCGAGCGACTGGAACGTGATCGGCACACCGCTGGTGCCGATGTTGATGGTCCCGGGCAGGCCGAGCGCGGCGATCAGCGCGGCGAACACGGCGGCCTGGGTGAGGTCGCCGATGCTCAGCGACCAGCGGTTGGGGGATTTCGGCGATGCAGTCATGTCGATTCCGGAGTATTTCACGCGGCGGCGGCGCAGCCGCACCCACCGGGCGGGGTGACCAGGTATCGACGCCGGTCCGCCCACTAGACTCGGCCCGGTGACAGACACTTCTTCTGCGAACTCGTCCTCTCCCGAGGATTTCCTCGAGGGCCCGCGGCCGGTGCTCGTCGTCGACTTCGGCGCGCAGTACGCGCAGCTGATCGCGCGTCGGGTGCGGGAAGCGCGGATCTACTCGGAGGTGATCTCGCACGAGGCGCCGATCGCGGAGATCCAGGAGAAGGATCCGGTCGCGATCATCCTGTCGGGCGGACCGTCGTCGGTGTACGCGGAGGACGCGCCGGACCTCGATCCCGCCCTCTTCGACCTCGACGTCCCGGTCTTCGGCATCTGCTACGGCTTCCAGGCGATGGCGGACAAGCTGGGCGGCGAGGTGGCCAACACCGGCGGGCGCGAGTTCGGCCGGACGACGTTCACGACCAACGGCGAAGGCGTTCTCCACCAAGGTCTCTCGGACACCCAGCCGGTCTGGATGAGCCACAACGACGCCGTCCAGTCCCCGCCGGAGGGGTTCACCGTCACCGGGTCGACGCCCGGCGCGCCGGTCGCATCCTTCGAGAACCTGAAGCGCCGGATGGCCGGTGTGCAGTACCACCCCGAGGTGCTGCACACACCGCACGGCCAGCAGATCCTCACCCGTTTCCTGTACGAGATCGCCGGTCTCGAGGCCACCTGGACGGCGGCCAACATCGCCGACGCGCTGATCGACGCGGTCGCCGACCAGATCGGTGACGGGCGGGCCATCTGCGGGCTCTCCGGCGGCGTGGATTCCGCGGTGGCCGCCGCGCTGGTGCAGCGCGCCATCGGCGATCGTCTGACCTGTGTCTTCGTCGACCACGGTCTTCTGCGCGCCGGAGAACGCGAACAGGTACAGCACGATTTCGTCGGGGCGACCGGGGCGAAGCTGGTGACGGTCGACGCCGCCGACACCTTCTTGCGTGAGCTGTCCGGCGTCAGCGACCCCGAGACCAAGCGCAAGATCATCGGCCGCGAGTTCATCCGGTCGTTCGAGGGTGCGGTCAGCGAGGTCCTCGGCGAGGAGGCCGAGGCGGGGGAGAAGGTCGACTTCCTCGTCCAGGGCACGTTGTACCCCGACGTCGTCGAGTCCGGCGGCGGCAGCGGCACCGCGAACATCAAAAGTCATCACAACGTCGGCGGTCTGCCCGACGACCTCGAGTTCAGTCTCGTGGAACCGCTGCGTCTGCTGTTCAAGGACGAGGTGCGTGCGGTCGGCCGCGAACTGGGGCTGCCCGAGGAGATCGTCGCCCGCCAGCCGTTCCCCGGGCCCGGCCTGGCGATCCGCATCGTCGGCGAGGTGACCGGCGACCGACTGGAGACGCTGCGCAAGGCCGACCTGATCGCGCGCGAGGAACTGACCGCCGCCGGCCTCGACTCGCAGATCTGGCAGTGTCCGGTCGTGTTGCTGGCCGACGTGCGCAGTGTGGGCGTGCAGGGAGACGGCCGCACCTACGGCCACCCGATCGTGCTGCGCCCGGTGTCGAGCGAGGACGCGATGACCGCGGACTGGACGCGTGTGCCCTACGAGGTCCTCGAGATCATCTCCACCCGCATCACCAACGAGGTCGCCGAGGTCAACCGGGTGGTGCTCGACGTGACGAGCAAGCCGCCGGGCACCATCGAGTGGGAATGAGCTGACGAGAGCGGCCGGTGGCGTCTGCCACCGGCCGCTCTCGTCTGCGCGTGCCGGGTCTCAGCGCCGGGAACGCGTGCCGGACACGATCAGCACGAGTCCGACCAGCAGCCCGATCCCGACGACGACCCATCCGAGGTCGGCGGCGTCGGGAAGCGCCGGCCCGTCGGCGAGCCCCCACCCGGCCACGGCAAGGGCGGCGAGTCCGAGCAGCCCCAGACCGGGAGCGCGATGGGTGGCGCCACAACCTCGGTCGTCATCGGTGCCGGAAGCGTTCATCTCAGTGCTCATCGCAGGACCTCTACCTCTCCCAATCCGGTGCGGGCCTCGATCTGCAGGACCGGGCCATCGGTGCCGTCACGTCCGCCGTCGAGCCCGGTGGGGCAGTTGTAGTCGCCGACACCGGTCTGGCAGTCGGCACGCACGTTCATCGTCTCCGGCACGTGGACCGTGATCTTGCCGACCCCGCTCTCGAGTCGTACGGTCCGGTCGGCGGTGAGTTCGACCGCGCGCAGGTCCAGGGCCATCTCGCCGATGCCGAGTGAGTACTCGGCCTGGATGTCGTTCTCGGTCAACGGCTTCCACTCGCGGTCACCGACCCCGCCGGGCGGCAGCGGGCCGGACAGGCCGTTGACCCCGGAGATCACGGTGGTGACGATGACCGCGGCACCGAGAGAGACCGCGATGGGCGCCAGGCCCGTGCTGTGCTCGCCGGTGCGACGCTTGACGACGGCCGCGACGAGGAGTCCGGCTCCGATCACGGCGAGGGAGAGCGACAGGATGTGGGGGACGGTGAACCACTCGACACCCATCTGGTGCAGGCCCGCACCGATCGCACCCACGATGGTCGCCAGACCGACCACGATCAGGGTCAGCGGTGAGCGACGGTGCCGACGGACGGCCGGTTCGGCCGGGCGGGTCGGTTCGGGCAGATCCCAGGCGAACCGCGCCGCTCCCAACGGATCCCACGCGGGTGGACTCGCCTCGAGTGGTTCGTTCTTCGACAGTTCGACTTCCGGCACCGGGGTGGCCGGGTGTTCGGTGGCCGGATTCCCGCCGATCGCGGACGGGCCCGGTGCTTTGGTCATGGATACTCCTGGGGTCTGGGGGCCGTCCGTGGGGGTGACCGCGCCGGGGGCCGGGTGGCTCATCGCGCGCGGCACCCACCGTTCGAACTGCCCGGCCGCCGGTGGCGGGACGACGATGTCGGTGACCGCCGCGGTGTCGATGCTGGTACCGGCCGGTGGAGTCGGGGTCCGCAGGTACAGCAGGTACCAGCCGCCGAGCATCAGGATCGCGCCGACGAGCCCGCCCGAGCCCCAGGTGCGATTGGGGCCGAATGAGGTGACGATGACGATCGCGAGCACGACCAGCAGGATCACCTGCGGATTCCCCAGGCCGTGCATCGAGTTGTGCGACGCGGTGTGACCGGCCCGGGGGGAATCGACACGGAGCGCATCGGCGCGGGCGCGTCCGGCGCCCGGGAACGCGACCCAGGCCGCGAGGTAGAGGATGAGTCCGCTGCCGCCGAAGAAGGCGGCCACCACGAACGCGACCTTCACCAGAGTCGGGTCGACGCGATACCGGGCGGCGATGCCGGTGCACACGCCGGCAATCGTCCGATCGTCGGGCCGATACGGACGGGTCGCCCACAGGCCCTGGATCTGCTGCTGGAACTCCTTGGTGTCCATGACGATCATCGTGCCGCCCGTCCGGCCCCGGACACATCGGGTGATCCCCTGAATTGTCCCCCGGAGAATCCCGAGGCCCGGGGGCGGCGGAGCGGACACACCCTGAGATCGCGGCGCATGAACCGGGGTTGACCCCGATGTCGCGAAGCCGATCGCATGGGACGATCGAGGAGTGAGTCGAATGGAGGTCGAGCCGGTCCCGAAACTGGTGCGCCGCGACGGCGGCCGCGTCGTCGCCGGTGTCGCCGGCGGATTGGCCGATCATCTCGGGGTCGAGGTCTTCCGCGTGCGGATCGTCTTCGTGGTCCTGGCCGCGCTGGCCGGCGCCGGGGTCGCCGCCTACGGGCTGCTGTGGTTCTTCTGCCCGCAGGGCGACGACACCGCGTCACCGGCACCGGGAGAGCGTCGTCAATCCCTCGGTCTGGCGATGGTCGGGCTGGTGGCCATGGGCGTGGTCGGATTCGCGGCGTCGGGGACCCCGGCGGAGTACCTCATCCCGTTCGTCTTCATCGCGTTGGGCGCCGCCCTCGTGTGGCGCGAATTCGATACATCCCCGCGCGCACCCCGCACCCCACTGCGCACTTGGACGCGGTTGATCGGCGGCGTCGCGCTCGTTGTCGGCGGCCTCGTGGTCGTGGTGGTGGCCGGGGATCGCAGCTTCGGCGGTCTCAATTCCACGATCCTCGCGGTCGGGGCGACCCTGATCGGCGTCGTCCTGTTGACCGTGCCCCTGTGGATGCGGATGCTGCGCACCATCAACGAGGAGCGCTCGGCCCGCATTCGCAACGCCGAGCGCGAGGAGATCGCCTCGCATCTGCACGACTCGGTCCTGCAGACCCTGGCCCTGATCCAGAAGAAGGCGGGCCGCCCCGAGGAGGTGGCACGCCTGGCCCGGAGTCAGGAACGCGAGCTGCGGGCCTGGCTGTTCGGCGACCCGGCCACCGAACGCGGCTCGCTCGCGGCCGCACTCCGGAGTGTCGGCGCCGAGGTCGAGGACGCCTACGGTATCGAGGTGGAGATCATCACCGTCGGCGATCTGCGTCCGGACAACACCCGGGACGCCAAACGCTGGTCGGCTCTCGTGGGGGCCACCCGCGAGGCGCTGGTCAACGCCGCCAAGCACTCCGGTGAACGCACCGTGGACGTGTACGGCGAGATCACCGACGACGAGGTCGAGGTGTATGTCCGTGACCGGGGAATCGGTTTCGACCCCGACGCCGTCGACGACGACCGCCAGGGCATCTCCCGGTCGATCCGCGCACGTGTGGAGAGGATGGGCGGCCGCGTGCGGATCACGTCGACCCCCGGGCGCGGGACGAACGTGGGTCTGATGATGCCGCGTGGTGACGGGGGATCGGGATCGATCGACGAGAGAGCGGACGACACCCGACGCTCTGCCGAGGTGACCGTCGACGCGGTCGCCCCGACCGACAACAGGAAGGCACGATGACGCCGAGTTCCCCGAGTTCCGACCCGACCGGCCCCGGTCCGGTGACCTTCTATCTCGTCGACGACCATGCGGTCTTCCGCTCCGGGGTCCGTGCCGAACTGGCCGACGAGCCGGGCCTGCGCGTCGTCGGCGAGGCGGGCACCGTACCCGAGGCAATCGACGGGATCGTGGCGGCGGCTCCCGATGTGGTCCTGCTCGACGTGCACATGCCGGCCGGCGGCGGGGTGGCGGTCCTGCGCGGGGTGCTCGATCGACTCGGATCGAACGGAACGGGTTCGAATGCAACGGGTTCGACACCGCCGGTCTTCCTGGCCCTGAGTGTGTCGGACGCGGCCGAGGATGTCATCGCGACCATCCGGGCCGGTGCCCGCGGTTACGTGACCAAGACGATCGCGGGCCCGGAACTCGCCGACGCGGTCCGCCGGGTCGCCGACGGCGACGCGGTGTTCAGCCCACGTCTCGCGGGTTTCGTCCTCGACTCGTTCACCGGAAAATCCTCGGCACCCGAACCGCCGCTCGACCCCGAACTCGACTCGCTGACCAGGCGCGAACTGGAGGTGTTGCGCCTGCTGGCGCGCGGGTACACCTATCGGGAGATCGCCGAGGAGCTGTTCATCTCGATCAAGACGGTCGAGACACATGCGTCGAACGTTTTGCGGAAGACCCAGCAGTCCAACCGCAATGCCCTCACCCGATGGGCGGCCACCCGTCACATCGGCTGACCGCAGCGGCGCCGGCTCAGCGCAACAGCGCGATCGCGAGTACGACGACGACCGCGAGCACGGCGAAGAACACGAAGATCGACACCGCCAGTGCCGTGCTCGACGTGCCCGGCGCCGGCGGACCGGGGTTCGGTTGCCGGGATTCGGACGAGTACTGCTGGGAGGCAGGCGGTCTCGGCGTCGACGACTGTGGTTGCGGCGTCGACATCAGGGTCGGGGACATGCCGCGACGTGTGTCCGGAAGGTCGCGGGAGCCGCGATCGGCGGACATCGTCGGGGCGTAGGGGGGCAGGGTGGCACCGGCCGGACGATGCGAACCGGTCGTCGACGACCGGCCGCCGCGCTGTGACCAGGTCGGCGTGCCCGCTCCGGGCCGGGTGATGAGGCCGGTCAGGACCTGGTCGCGGGTGCCTCGGGAACCGGCCGCGAACGAGGTGAGCATGTCTCGTGCCTGACTCATCGTCGGGCGTTTGGTCGGGCTCGGTTCCAGGAGGCGCAGCAGGATCGGCTCGAGCTCGGCGGCATTCTGCATGGGATTGATGCGTGCGCGTGCGACCTTGTGTAGCAGCGCGATCGAGTTGTCGTCGACACCGAAGGGCGGCTGACCCTCCACCATCGTGTAGACGGTCGCGCCCAGCGAGTAGACGTCCGAGGCCTCCTGCGGATCGGCGCCGCGCGCGACCTCGGGAGCGAAATACGCAGGCGTTCCGGTGATCACGCCGGTCTGGGTGAGAGTGACATCGTCCTTCGCCCGCGAGATCCCGAAGTCGGTGATCTTGACCAGGCCGGTCTGCCGTCCGCCCTCGGCGATGAGGATGTTGCCGGGCTTGATGTCGCGGTGCACGATCCCCGCGGCGTGGGCCTCGACCATCGCATCGGCCACCTGGGCGCCGATCTGGGCAGCCTCGGCGGGCGCGAGAGTCTTTGTGGTGTGCAAGATCTGGGCCACACTGCGGGAGGGTAGGTATTCCATGACCAGCCAGGGCTCACCCCGGTCGAGGGCGACGTCGTGCATGGCGATCGCATTGCGGTGGGAGAGCTTCGCGGCGATCCGCCCCTCCCGCATGGCCCGCTTGCGCACGTTGTCGGCGGAGTCCTCGGTGAGGCCCTCGGTGGAGACGACCTGCTTGACGGCGACGTCACGGTCGAGGAGCTGGTCGCGGGCGAGCCACACGGTTCCCATGCCGCCGCCGCCGATGCGCGACTTCAGACGGTACCGGCCGGCCACCAGGTACTGGGGACCCGGCGCATGGTGGGTTCCGGCGGTCGTCGACATACGGAGATGATAGCGGCGAGGTCGACGCCGCGGGCACCGCACTTGACAGCCATCTCGTACGTATGTTCGACTCCCATCATGCGATGGTCGGATCAGGCGGTCGAGGTCGACGACGGGTCGCTCCCGGGGCTGAGCCGCTCGGGTCTGGTGCGGTCGGTGCGTACGCCCGATTTCGAGGGTGTCACATTCCACGAGGTGCTGGCCAAGAGTGCGCTCAACCGCGTGCCGGAGGCCTCGCAGCTCCCGTTTCAGTTCACGGTCAACACCTTTCGCGGGTGCACGCATGCCTGCCGCTACTGTTTCGCCCGTCCGACGCACGAGTACCTCGACCTCGACGCGGGCACCGATTTCGACACCCAGGTCGTGGTGAAGCTCAACGTCGCGGCGGTGTTGCGCAAGGAACTCAAACGCCGGTCGTGGACCCGGGAGACGGTGGCGCTGGGCACCAACACGGACCCGTATCAGCGTGCCGAGGGGCGGTACCGACTCATGCCGGGCGTGATCTCCGCGCTCGCCGAGTCCCGGACGCCGTTCTCCATCCTGACCAAGGGCACCTTGATCCGTCGGGATCTTCCGCTGTTGCGTCAGGCTGCGGGGGAGGTCTCGGTCAGCGTCGGGATCTCGCTGGCGATCCTCGATCAGGACCTGCAGAAGAAGATCGAACCGGGGACGCCGTCGCCCCAGGCGCGGCTGTCGGTGATCCGCGATCTCGCCGATGCCGGCATCGCGCCGCATGTGATGGTGGCCCCCGTCATCCCGTACCTCACGGATTCGACCGCGCATCTCGACTCGTTGCTCGAGGCACTCGCCGAGGCGGGCGCGTCTGGTGTGACCGCGTTCCCGATGCATCTGCGATCCTCGACCAAGCCGTGGTTCCTCGAGTGGCTGGCGGAGGAGCATCCGGCGCTCATCCGCCGGTACCGGGGGCTCTACGGGCGTGGCGCCTATGTCACCCCGGAGTACTCCTCGTGGCTGCGTGACCGGATGAAGCCGCTCGTGCACCGGCATGGCCTGGCCGGTTCCGGCGGTCTCCGGCAATCGGGTCCCGACTCGCCGGCGACGGTGGCCGCGCCCGAGCTGCAGCACGCCCTCACCCTGTTCTGACCCGTGCCGTCCTGACCGCGCCCCTGAGCTGGGCTGTTTTCGGCGTGGATGCAAACATCCTGTGCTGCGCAACGGCTTTCGGCTTCGGTTGACGCTTGTCGGTGGTTGGTTCTACTCTCGAACAATCGAAACAGTGTTCGAATGATCGGCGGACGAGGGGCCTCCTCGGGATCGTTCGGGAACTGTGTCGAGAACCCTGATGGCGCGCACCTTCCCGGCTCGCTCGAGAACTACTCATGTCGACTGGAGGGTGCCGGATGGATGTCTCTGCTGGTGTGGCCGTGACCGATGCCGTGACCGATACGGCGGCCGGTGGCCGGGCCGACGAGCTGGCGGGTTTGCGCCGGCGGATGGCGGCCATGTCCGGTCGGCCCGACCAGCGGGTGGTCGAGGTCCGAGACCGGTCGGTGGGTGTCCTTCCCGTGCCGGAATCGTTGTCGGACATCTTGCCGCACAACGGTATTCCGCGAGGGTCGGTGGCCCGGCTCGACGGCGCCCGTTCGGTGCTGATCGCGATGATCGCTTCGGTGACCCGTGCGGGTGGACAGGTGGGGATCGTCGGGTTGCCCCGGTTGAGTCTGCTGCCCGCGGCGGAGATGGGCGCCGACCTGTCCCGCATCGCCACCATCCCCGATCCCGGTCCCGACCCGGTCGAGGTGGCAGCGGTGCTGCTCGACGGTATGGACCTGGTGATCCTGGACCTGGGGAGCGGTGGCGAGGGTGCTCGCCCGCGGAACGAGATGGTGGCCCCCTCGCGTGCCCGGGTGGTCATGGGCCGCGTGCGCAAACAGTCGTCGGTGCTGCTGGTGACCGGTGGTGCATGGCCGGGTGCGCAACTGGCCCTCGAGGCCCGTGTCCTCACCTACCGGCACAGTCCGGGCCTGCCCGGCCGGTCTGCTCCCGCCTCCCGCGCGGCCGGTCTCGACTCCGCACGCAGCGGCTACGGCCGCATCGGCGGGATGCGGCTGGAGGTCACGGTGTCGGGCCGCGGCCGGCGATCCGAGAGCACCGAGGTCGAACTCCGGGCGACGGGCCACGGTGCCGATCGCACGGTCGAGATGGTCGCGGCGGCGACCGTCTCCCCGGTGCTCGCGGTGGCGAACTGATGCCCTCCGGAGAGCAGGGGTCCCGGCGTATCCTCGCGCTCTGGTGCCCGGACTGGCCGGCGATGGCCGCGGCGGCCGAGGCGGATCTGCCCCCGCTGCATCCGGTCGCGGTGCTGTCGGCGAATCGGGTGGTGGCCTGTTCGGCCTCGGCACGGGCCGCCGGTGTGCGGCGGGGAATGCGGAAGCGACAGGCGCAGGCGGCGTGCACGGAGATGACCGTGGTCGCCGCCGACGAGAACCGGGACGGACGGCTGTTCGAACCGGTGGTCGCCGCGGTCGCCGAGGTGATCCCCGCCCTCGAAGTGCTCCGGCCGGGTCTCCTGGTGATCGCCGGCGACCGTGCCGCCCGCTACTTCGGCGGGATGGAGGCCCTCGCGGAGGAGCTCGTCGACGTGGTGTCGGCGTGCGGCATCGAGTCGCAGGTCGGCATCGCCGACGAGATCTTCACCGCCGTCCTCGCCGCCCGGAACGGGCATCAGGTGGAGCCCGGGGGTGACCGGGAGTACCTCGCCGGCCGCCCCGTCGCCGACCTCGCCGTCGAACCCAGCATGAGCGATCCGTCCCGTGCCGATCTCGTGGAGTTGCTGCGCCGGTTGGGGATCGGCACGATCGGCGCCTTCGCCGACATGTCCGTCACCGACGTCGCCACCCGGTTCGCCCGGGATGCGGTCGTCGCGCACCGGCTGGCCAATGCGCTGCCGGGGCGTGTCCCGTCGTCACGTGGTGTGCCGGCCGAACTCGACGTCGACCACACCTGCGACCCGCCGGTCGACCGCATCGACGTCGCGGCGTTCATCGGTCGCACCCTCGCCGACGTGCTGCACCGACGCCTGCGTGATGCCGCGGTGGCCTGCACGCGACTCACCATCATCGCGACCACCGAACGCGGACAACAGCATTCGCGAACCTGGCGATGTGCCCAACCGCTGACGCCGGAGACGACCGCGGATCGTGTCCGATGGCAACTCGAGGGGTGGCTGACCGGCGCGGCGCGGCCCACCTCCCCGCGGGTCGAGCCGCGCGCAGCGAGGAGCAGTGCCCGACCCGACTCGCCGATCGTCCGGCTGCGGCTCGAACCGGTCGAGGTCGTCGAGGCCGGGGCCCTGCACTATCAGCTCACCGACGATCTCTCCCGTGGCGGGCTGGCCGGTGAACCGGATGTGGAGGAGCGCGCCCGGCGTTCGCTGGTGCGGATACAGGGGCTGCTGGGCGGGGATGCGGTCCGTATTCCCGTGCTGAGCGGTGGTCGTGGACCCGCCGAACGGATCACCATGGTCTCACTGGGCGACGAGCCGGCTCCGCGCCGGGATCCGTCGGCGCCATGGCCCGGACGCCTGCCACAACCCAGCCCGACGGTGCTGGTGGAGACCGCGATCCACGTGCTCGACGCCGTGGGGCAACCGGTGAAGGTGACCGATCGCGGGGCCTTCACCGCCGAACCGGTGACCGTCGCGCTGGCCTCGTCCCGGGCGCGCCGGTCGAGTTGGGGCCTGTGCTGGTGGGCCGGGCCCTGGCCGGTCGGAGGCGCCGACCTGCCCGCCGGGGCCTCGGTGCCGACCGGAGCCGCCGAGACCGGACTGACCGCGCGGGCGCAGGTGCTGCTCGACGATTCGCGCGCCCTGCTGCTGTGTTACCGCGCCGGGGAGTGGATCGTCGAAGGTGTCTACGAGTGACTGCGTCCCGCGGAGTGGCTTCGAGAAGAAACGCCGCGACCGAAAGCGTGCGCGTTCGCCTCTGAGATGCCACTCTCGACGCATGGCACGTACCTGGTTGTCGGTGACAGTGGAACTGCTCGGTGGTCGCGGCGTTGAGTTGTGGCCCTGGCCCGGAAGGGTTTTCGCGGTCGGACCGGCGCACACGTTCAAGGATCTGGCGACCGCCATCGATGACGCGTTCGCTCGATGGGATCGTTCCCATCTGTCACTTTTCACCCTGGACGACGGCAGGGTGGTCGCCGACGCCGCGCTCGGTGCCGACCTGGCCGGTGGTATCGGCGGCCCGATCTCCGAGCCCGTGGACATCGCCACGGCCAAGGTCGCCGCGTTCGCAGCGACCGGTTCCGAGTTCCAGTACACCTTCGATCTAGGCGACGAGTGGACCCATCGGTGCGTCGTGGGAGATCTGAAGGTCGACCCGGTGGACGTGTTGGGCATCAAGCCGACAGCGCCGCTGGCGTACTTCGGTTGGGGCGACATCCCGGATCAGTACGGTCGACGGACGGCCGATGGGGACGACGAGACGCCACCACGCCCCACCGTTCCTCATCCGATGCTCGTCGGCCAGTGGCCCGCGCAGAAGGAGATACGTGAACTCGATCTGGGCGAGGTACGCGGGTCGATCGCGTCGTCGGATGCCGATCGTTTCCTGGATGCCGTCATCGGATGCGATCTGCACGACGCACTCCAGCAGGTCGGCCCCGGGGTACCGATGGCACTGCAGAAGCGCCGCGAGCGAGCCGAACCGGTGGCTGTGTCGATCGTCGAACAACTCAAACGACGGGGAGAGGCCGGCGACGCCGAACTCGCCGAGGAACTGCTCGCGAGCCTGCGCGGGGAACCCGCGCCGGGACGGCCGATCGCGGTGGATCTCGAGATGCTCAGCGACGAGATGGAGGGTGATCCGAACCGGTCCACCGGCGGACTCATCGACCTGAGCACCGGCTTCGTGTACAACGACGAGATGCTCGACCCGGGCGTGCTCGATGAGGAGATCGACGTCGAGGAGGACCCGGACCGCTGGCTGCGCTTCGACTGCATCGGTTCGCGCGACAGCTGGCGGGACATGGCCGATTTCGCCACGCGCACCACCGATCCCGACCTGCGAAACCGTCTGGAGCGCGCGATCGAGGGACGAGGTGCGTTCCGCAGGTTCCGGGACGTCGTCCACGAAGCGGGTGTGAGTCAGCAGTGGTATGCGTTCTCCACCGACCGCAAGTTCGGACGGGCACGCAAATTCCTGGTCCGTGAAGGCATCCGACCGATCTGACTCAACTGTTGTGCCCCCGCGCGATGACCGGCCACCGGCTGTCCGAGCCGTCGATCGCCACCAGTTCGTCGACGAGATTGACCGCAGTGCAGACGTGGTTCGGCACCACCCGGATCACGTCGCCCAACCGGGGGGCTGACGTCGATTCCGCCGGGAACTCCACCACCGCGTGATGTTCGGACAACTGCACGACGCGGGCGTCGGGGTGATCGAGGAGGCGTCCGTGGCCGGTCGCCCAGGCGGCTCGGTCGGCGCCGAGGATCTTGCTGCCGGCGTCGAGGACGATCCGTCCGGGTTCGCTCCGCACCACGGTTGCCACCGCGGTCAGAGCGACGTCGTCGAATCCGCAGGTGCCGATCTCGACCTGCTGGGCGTCGTTGAGGGGATACACGCCCGGACGGATCTCGGTGAGCACGCCCGCATACGTGGGGTCGCCGACGAATTCGACGGTGGGTGTGGATCCGCCGCTGCGCACCCGCGGATCGATGCCCTGCGCTCGGAGACTCTCCGCCGCCGTACGCAGTGCCGCCACCTCCTGTTCCGCGGCCCGCCGGCGGGTGTCGCCGACGCCGTAGCCGTGGCCGGGGAAGGTGAAGACGCCGACGACGTCGAGCCCCGCTGACACGCCCGCCGCCGCGACGCCTCCGGCGTCCCCGGGTGCGGTCCCGGTGCGGTGTTGCCCGGAGTCGACCTCGACGAGTGCCTCGACCCGCTGCCCGCCGAGCAGCGCCCCGAGATGCCGTGCGCCCTCCGCCGAGTCGACACCCACCCGTAGCGACACCCGGTCTGCGAGGGCGCGTAACCGGGCGGCTTTCGCCGGGGTCGGCCAGATGGGATAGGCGATGAAGATGTCGGTGCACGAGGTGATGTCGGCGGCGTCGGCGAAGGCCTCGGCCTCGCCGATGGTGGCCACCGCCAGCCCCGTGGCACCGGAATCGATCTGCATCCGCGCGATCTCGGCGCATTTGTGGGTCTTCGCATGCGGCCGGAAGTCGACGCCCGCCGATCGCGCGCGGTCGGCGAGCACCGCGAGGTTGCGCGTCATGCGGTCGACGTCGACCTCGAGATACGGGGTGTCGATCACGCGTCCCGCCCGCCGGCGTCACGATCCGAACGGCCCAGCGCCGCCGCCGATTCGCCGAAGACCAGGTACTCCTGGTGCAGGATGCGGGTGGTCAGTCCGGGGGTGACGCGGTGCCCGATCTCGGCGACGAGCCCGACCAGCGAGTCGACGCGCTTGGGTCGATCGATGATCGCGTGCAGCACGCGCGCCGCGGCCCGGTCGACGTTCCAGGTCCCGGGCTGGTTGTCGTAGGCCTCGGTGGGCGCGATCATCCGCGTCTTCACGAGGGGGAGACGGACATTGGAGAAGGTCACGTGGTCGGACACCGTTTCGGTGCCGGTGACGTCGCTGAAGGCCTCCAGAGCGGCTTTTGACGCCGCGTAGGCACCGAACCGCGGGCCACGCGACTGCACCGCGATCGAGGTCACGTTTACCACATGACCCGCCTGCCGGGCGATCATGTGCGGCAGCAGTCCGAGGACGAGGTTCACCGCGCCGAAGTAGTTGACCGCCATCACCCGGTGGTAGTCGTGAGACCGATCCACCGAGTTGATCGTGGCACGACGGATCGACCGGCCGGCATTGTTGACCAGGACGTCCACGTGACCGTGCGCGGCGAGCACGGTCTTGACGAGCGCATTGACCGATTCCTCGTCGGTGATGTCGCACTGGTATGCGGTCACCTGACCGGGCGGGATGCCCTTCTTGCTCGTCGTCGAGTTCAATTCCTCGGTCGCCGATTCCAGTTCGTCGGCGTTGCGGGCGACGATGAGGACGTTGGCCCCGCGTGCGACGCACATCCGTGCGGTGGCCTTGCCGATCCCGCTCGACCCGCCGGTGATGAGAACGTTCTTGCCGACGAGCGGCCCGCGCGGATCGGTGCGCCGGTTGCGTGACCGGTCGAGGTGTCGTGACCAGTAGGTCCACAGGCGCGGGGCGTAGTCGGCGAAGTCGGGCACGGTGATGCCGAGGTCACCCAGGACCGCCACGGTGGTGTCGGCGCGGAAGTCGACCGGCAGCGTCACCGCGTCGAGTACTGCCCCGGGGATCCCCTGCTGGGCGGCTACGAGGTTGCGTCCGACGCGCGCGATCCCCATGCCGGACAACGTCATCACGGGTTCCACCGCAGCCCGTGGGATGGCGTCGAACCCCTTCGGCGCCTTGAACGCCGGTGCCAGCGCGTTGTACATCTCGGTGGTGGTGAGCGACTTCGGGTCGCTGAGATGGAACACCAAACCGCTGCGCGTGGGGTTCACGCCGAGGAGGGCGACCATCGCGGCGGCGACGTAATCGACCGGCACGATGTTGAGCGTCCCGAGATCGGGCATCGGCAGTCGCAGCATCGAGGGCAGTCGGCCGAGCGTCGCGAGGTGGCCGAAGAAGTAGTAGGGACCGTCGATCTTGTCCATCTCGCCGGTGCGCGAGTCGCCGACCACGATCGACGGCCGGTAGACGCGCCAGCGGAGTCCCTCGCGTTCGCGCACGACACGTTCGGCCTCGAACTTGGTGCGATGGTAGGCAGTCGGAAAGCCCTGTCCGACTTCGAAGTCCATCTCGGTGAACCGCCCGCGGTGGTCACCGGCCACGGCGATCGAGGAGACGTGGTGGAACAGCGCATCGTGCGCGATCGCGAAGTCGGCGGCGCGCGAGGTCCCGACGACGTTGGCGGCGCGCTGTGACTCCGCATCGGCGGCCATGTCGTAGATCGCCGCGAGGTGGATGACGTGATCGATCGCGGGGACGGTGTCCGGTGCGATACCGAGTCCGGGTGCGGTCAGGTCGCCGACCACGGGTGTCACGCGGTCGCCCGCGTCGAGGTCGTCGAGCATGGCGACGAACGCCGCGCGCGAGGTCTCGCGTACCAGTGCGTGGATGGTGGCGTCGGGAGCGACGGTCAGGAGACGTTCGAGTACGCGTCGCCCGATGAACCCGCTGCCCCCGGTGATGAAGTAGCTCGTCATGGAAGAGATCCCATCAGATGGGCGGGCCGACGGCCCGCTGGCTGTCCACGGTCCGCGGGCCGCGGATCTGTCTGGTACTCAGGGTGACACTAACTTGCGGCGATGGCAATGACTACGCGCGCGGCGTCGCGCGCCCGTACGCGTCGATCGTGCGTCTCATTCCGTCGACTGTGCGTTCGACCCCGTCGATTGTGCACCGCGATCGCCCGACCAGGCCGACTTCCGCAACAGGCGGGCGCCGTTGAGCGCGACGAGCACGGTCGAACCCTCGTGCCCGGCCACGGCCAGGGGGAGTGGCAGGGTGCCGATGAGATCCCAGGTCACGAGGGTGAGGATCACGGTGGCGGCGATGCACAGATTGGCGATGACGTAACGGCGGGCGAGGCGGGACAGCCGTATCAGCGCGGGGACCGCGGTGAGGTCGTCACGCACGATGATCGCGTCGGCGGTCTGGACGGCGAGGTCCGCACCGCGACGACCCATCGCGATGCCGGTCCCGGCCGCCATGAGTGCCGGTGCGTCGTTGATGCCGTCGCCGACCACGAGCACGTGTCCCTCGATCTCGCCGACGATCCGGACCTTGTCCTCCGGCAGCAGGTCGGCGTGTACCTCGCGGATTCCGGTCCGGTCGGCGACGTCCGCGGCGACCGATGGCCGGTCGCCGGTCAGCAGCAGGACCGAACCCGACGTGACGTCGCCGATAAGCCGCACCGCCTCGGCGGCGTCGTCCCGCAGGCGATCGACGAGTTCGATCCGGCCGATCTCCCGCCCGTCGACGAGTACGCCGACCACCGTCCCGGTCGAACCGGCGACGGTGCGCTCGACGGTGACGCGGCGCCCGCCGACCGCCCCCGTCACCCCGCGTCCGGGAAGCGCCCGGAAACCCTCCACCGATTCGACGTCCAGTCCGCGGTCGGCGGCGGCGGTGACGATCGCGCGACCGAGGGGATGCTCGCTGGGGTACTCGACCGCGGCGGCCAGCGCCAACACCTGCGACGGGTCGTGACCGTCGAGCGCCGCCACGTCGACGACCTGCGGGCGTCCCTCGGTGAGGGTGCCGGTCTTGTCGAACGCGACGACCGAGGTCCGTCCCACCGACTCCATCACCGCGGCGGACTTGACCAGGACGCCGTGCCGACCGGCATTGGCGATCGACGCGAGCAGCGGCGGCATCGTCGACAGGACGACGGCGCAGGGCGAGGCGACGATCATGAACACGATGGCACGAAGCAGCGCCTCGTCGAAAGTATTGCCGAACAACATCACCGGGATGCCCAGCACCAGCAGGGTGGCGACGACGACGATGACGGAGTACGTCTGCTCGACCTTCTCGATGAAGAGCTGGGTCGGTGCCTTCGTCTCGGATGCCTCGGCCACGAGCGTCGCGATGCGGGCGATGGCCGACTCCGACGCCGGACGGGCGACCTCGACGATCAGCGCGCCGGTGCCGTTGACGGTGCCGGACAGCACGTCGTCGCCCGCCGCCCGCACGATCGGGACCGACTCGCCGGTCACGGCCTGCTGATCGACCTCGCTGCGGCCGTCGACGACGACGCCGTCCGCGCCCACCCGTTCGCCCGGACGGACGAGGATACGCTGGCCGACTTCGAGTTCGCGGCAGTCGATCTCGCGTGTCGTGCCGTCGGGCGCATACAGGGTGGCACGTTCGGGGGCCAGTCCGAGCAGGGCGGTCACCGAATCGGCGGTGCGCTGGGTGACGACGACCTCCAGAGCTCCCGAGGTCGCGAAGATCACGATCAGCAGCGCGCCGTCGAAGACCTGCCCGATCGACGCGGCGGCGACGGCGGCGACGATCATCAGCAGATCGACGTCGAGTCGTCGTCCCCGCAGTTCCTGCAGGCCCGATCGGGTCGGTTCCCATCCGCCGGCCAGATAGCACGCGAGATACGCGGTCCACCAGGACCATTCGGGCGCCTGGCTGATCTGGAGCAACCAACCCGCGAGGAACAGTGCCAGCGCGAGGCCCGCCCAGCGCACCTCGGGTAGCCGGAGTCCCGTCCGGAGGATCGACGGCGGGGTGCTCCCGCGGTCGGCTCCCGCGCGCGTCGAGTTGCGGGCCGTTCGTTCCGTCGTCTCCGCCGTACCCATCGTGTCTCCCGTCTGTCGTCGGCCCTCCTGCTGGTTGAGCCGGCACCGAGCGTGAGCGAGGCGCCGAGTCGAAGCCACTTGCCGACAGCCGCCCTCCTGCTGGTTGAGCCGGCACCGAGCGCGAGCGAGGCGCCGAGTCGAAGCCACTTGCCGGCAGCCACCCTCCTGCTGGTTGAGCCGGCACCGAGCGCGAGCGAGGCGCCGAGTCGAAGCGACTCGCCGACAACCACCTTCCTGCTGGTTGAGCCGGCACCGAGCGCGAGCGAGGCGCCGAGTCGAAGCCACTCGCCGACATCCACCTCTCAGACAGTAACAGTTCATATGAAGAGGTTTTCATGTAATGTCCAGCCGGTAGCATCCGCTGCATGGGACACGGCATCGACGAGGGGATGCGGCCGGCTGCGCGGCTCGATCCGGAATCGGCCGTGCACGTCGCCACCACCCTGCAGGCGCTGGCGACCCCGAGCCGGCTGCTCATCCTCACCGAGTTGCGGTCCGGACCGCGCTCGGTGACCGATCTCGCCGACGCCGTCGGCATGGAGCAGTCCGCGGTCTCCCATCAGCTCCGGTTGCTCCGCAACCTCGGGCTGGTCACCGGCACCCGGTCGGGTCGGTCGATCAGTTACAGCCTCTATGACAGCCATGTCGCCCAGCTGCTCGACGAGGCGGTCTACCACAGCGAACACTTGCGGCTCGGGCTCGCCGAGCGTCCGCAATCGGCGGGTTGATCCGACGTCACCGAAAGGCATCGCATGACCAGTGACCACACGGCCACGTCGGGAGAACCGCTTCTGTGGATCGAGCAATCCGGGCGGGTGCGGACGTTGGTCCTCAACCGTCCGTAGGTCCGGAATGCGCTCAGCTTTGACCTGATCGTCGCTCTCCGTTCCGAATTGGCGAACGCGGATCACGACGATGACGTCGACGTCGTCATCCTCACCGGCGCGGGCTCGGCATTCTGCGCCGGCCTGGACCTGGCCGAGTTGGGCTCGTCGACCGACAGTGCTCGACTGCTCGATCATGCGGACGTACCTGTCGGGCATCCGTGGCGCCCCATCTCGAAGCCGATCATCGGCGCCGTCAACGGTGTCGCCGCCACCGGTGGTCTGGAGTTCGCCCTCGCGTGCGATGTCCTGATCGCGTCCGAACGGGCCCGCTTCGTCGACACCCATTCGCGGGTCGGGGTGCTGCCGGGCTGGGGTCTGACGTCTCGATTGCCGGCAGCGGTCGGCCGGGGTTTCGCGCGCCGCATGAGCCTGTCCGGGGAGTTCGTCGATGCCCAGACGGCGCTGCGGGTCGGTTTGGTGACCGAGGTGGTGGCCCACGATCAGCTGATGGCCTCGGCGATGGAACTCGCGGTGTCCATGGCCGGGAGTGACCAGCTCGCGGTGCGGACCATGCTCGACTCGTATCGGCGTGCCGAGCAGCATCTCGTCGGCCCGGCGCTCGACGTGGAGAACGACACGTCGGTCGAGTGGATGTCAGGTTTCGACCCCGCTCGGGTGGCCGATCGTCGGTCCGGCATCGTCGAGCGGGGCCGGGCCAACAGCTGACCCCTCCCCGCTGTCGCATCGAACTTGTGTTCGATAGGCTTGGCGGGTGGGCTGGGATCAAGGACCACCGACGTGGTCGGAGATGGAACGGGTGCTCGCCGGCCGAGCGCCCGGCAGTGCCGACCGGCCCGGCACCGAGTTCGGTCCCGACCTCAGCGAATGGGCGCCGTTCCCCGGGGATGGCGGCGACAGTCCGGCCTGGTCGCGCAAACGCGGCGCCTACCAGGCCGAGGACATCGCGCGCGGCTCGTCGGCGGTGCCCTACGCCGAACTGCACGCCCACAGTTCGTACAGCTTCCTCGATGGTGCGTCGATGCCGGAGGAGCTGGTGGAGGAGGCGCAACGGCTCGGACTCCGCGCACTGGCCGTCACCGATCACGACGGGTTCTACGGCATCGTGCGCTTCGCCGAGGCGGCCCGTGAGTTCGGCATGCGACCGTCTTCGGTGCCGAGCTGTCACTGGAACCCGACATCGCGCGGACAGGCCAGAACGATCCACCGGGCGAGCATCTGCTGGTCCTCGCCCGGGACGGTGAGGGCTACCGCCGTCTGTCACGGACCATCGCCGACGCGCACATGGTCGCGGGGGAGAAGGGCCTGCTCCGTTACGACCGCGAAGCCCTCGCCGCGGCCGGCGGCGGGCACTGGCTCATCCTCACCGGATGCCGGAAGGGTGCCCTCCGACGAGCACTCGATCGCGGCGGCGTCCCGGCCGCCGAGCAGGCGCTGCGAGAACTGATCGAGACCTACGGCCACGACAACATCGTCGTCGAGCTGACCGCGCAGGGCATGGCCGACGACGACGAAGGCAACGCGGTGCTCGCCGGCCTCGCCGCCGGGGCAGGCGTGCCGACCGTGGCCACCACCGGCGCCCACTTCGCCGCGCCCCGGCGCCGACGGCTGGCGATGGCGATGGCCGCCGTCCGGGCCCGCACCGACATCGACACCATCTCGGGGTGGATGCCCGGCGTTGCCGGATCACATCTGCGCAGCGGCGACGAGATGGCGCGGCTGCTGCCCGCACATCCCGATGCCATCGACAACGCGGTGGGCATCGCCGCGGACTGCGCATTCCACCTGGGCCTCATCGCACCGCAGTTGCCACCCTTCGACGTCCCCGACGGGTACACCGAGGCGAGTTGGTTGCGCGAACTCACCATGACCCGGGCACGCCGCCGGTACGGCACCCCCGCCGAACATCCGCAGGCCTACCGGCAGATCGAGCACGAACTCGCCATCATCGAGACGCTCACGTTCCCCGGCTACTTCCTGGTGGTCGCCGACATCGTCGATTACTGCAAGGCCAACGACATCCTCTGCCAGGGCCGGGGGAGCGCGGCCAACTCGGCCGTCTGTTACGCCCTCGGCATCACCAACGTCGACCCGGTCGCCAACACGCTGCTCTTCGAACGGTTCCTGGCCCCCGAGCGCGACGGCCCGCCCGACATCGACATCGACATCGAATCCGACCGACGCGAGGAGGCCATCCAGTACGTCTACCGCCGCTACACCCGGGAGCGCAGCGCGCAGGTCGCCAACGTCATCACCTACCGGGGGAAGTCGGCGATCCGGGACATGGCCCGGGCGCTCGGGTACGCGCCCGGTCAGCAGGACGCCTGGGCCAAGATGCCTGACACCGCGCCCGCCGACGTCGCCGAACTCGCCGGCGAGATCCTCGGCATGCCAAGGCATCTGGGTATCCACTCCGGCGGCATGGTGATCTGCGACCGGCCGATCGCCGATGTCTGCCCCACGGAGTGGGCGCGGATGGAGAACCGCAGCGTGCTGCAGTGGGACAAGGACGACTGCGCCGCCATCGGACTGGTCAAGTTCGACATGCTGGGTCTCGGCATGCTCTCCGCCCTGCACTATGCGATCGACCTGGTCGCCGAACACAAGGGGATCGACGTCGACCTCGCCACCCTCGACCTCGCTGAACCCGCCGTGTACGAGATGCTCTGTCGCGCCGACTCGGTCGGCGTGTTCCAAGTGGAGTCCCGTGCGCAGATGGCCACCCTCCCGCGGCTGAAACCGCGCTGCTTCTACGATCTCGTCGTCGAGGTGGCCCTGATCCGGCCCGGCCCCATCCAGGGCGGCTCGGTGCATCCGTTCATCAAGCGGCGCAACGGAGAAGAGCCGGTGACGGTCGAGCATCCGTCGATGAGCAGGGCGCTCGAACGCACCCTGGGGGTGCCGCTGTTCCAGGAGCAGCTGATGCAGTTGGCCGTCGACGTGGCCGGGTTCGACGCCTCCGAGGCCGACCAGTTGCGCCGGGCGATGGGTTCCAAACGGTCGCCGGAGAAGATGGAACGCCTGCGGCAACGTTTCTACGAGGGCATGGAGAACCTGCACGGCATCACCGGGGACACCGCCGACCGCATCTTCGAGAAGATGGCCGCGTTCGCCAATTTCGGCTTCCCGGAGAGTCATTCGCAGAGCTTCGCGTCCCTGGTGTTCTACTCGTCGTGGTTCAAGCTGCATCACCCGGCGGCGTTCTGCGCCGCGCTGCTACGGGCGCAACCGATGGGTTTCTACTCACCGCAGACCCTGGTGGCCGACGCCCGACGGCACGGTGTCGCGGTCCATCGCCCCGACATCAATGCCTCACTCGCGCACGCCACTCTGGAGAACGAGGGTCTCGATGTCCGGTTGGGTCTCGACGGTGTACGCGGGGTCGGGGAGGAGGCGGCGCAGCGCATCGTCGACCGCCGGTCCGACGGTCCCTACCTCGACATCACCGATCTCTCCCGGCGCGCCCGGCTGACGACCAAGGAACTCGAGGGGCTCGCCGGTGCCGGCGCCTTCGACGGGTTCGGCCTCAGCCGGCGTCAGGCCCTGTGGGAGGCCGGGGCCGCCGCGACGGTGCGCGACGATCAGCTGGCCCTGGAATCGGCGCAGGCGACCCCCACCCTTCCGGGTCTCTCCGACGTCGAGCTGGCGGCCACCGACGCCTGGGCCACGGGGATCACCCCCACGTCGTATCCGACGCAGTTCCTGCGTCCCCGGCTCGACGCGATGGGAGTGCTGGCCGCCGATCGCCTGCTGTCGGTGCCCGACGGTTCGCGCGTGTTGGTCGGTGGCGCGGTGACCCATCGGCAGCGTCCCGCCACCGCGTCCGGGGTGACCTTCATCAACCTCGAGGACGAGACCGGGATGGTCAACGTGGTGTGTTCGGTCGGTTTGTGGGCGCGGTACCGTGTACTCGCTCAGACGGCACCCGCTCTGCTGATCCGCGGCCGGGTGCAGAACGCCGAAGGCGCTGTGACCGTCGTCGCAGATCGACTGCAGCGCATGGATCTTCGGGTGGGGAGCAGATCCCGGGACTGGCAGTAGTCCTCCGGCGGACGCGCCGGGATGTCCGAGCCGGATCGGTGTTCACGAAGAACAGGAAGAGTCATGCCGCAACAGGTCGTGGTGACCGTCAAACCGAAGAGCAGCAAGGGCCCGTTGGTCGAGACGGGTCCCGGCGGCGCGATCACCGTCTACGTCCGCGAGCCGGCCACCGAGGGCCGGGCGAACAAGGCCGTCTCCGAACTGCTCGCCGCCCACCTCGGGGTCCCGAAGAGCAAGATCGCGCTCATCGGCGGTGCCACGGCACGCATCAAGCGCTACCGCGTCGGCTGATCACACCGCGCCGGCGAAACCGTGCTGACGCCACGCCTCGTAGACGACGATGCTCGCGGCGTTGGCGAGGTTGTGGGAACGACGTCCGGCGAGCATCGGGATGCGGACCCGGTCGGTCACCTCGGGTTCGTCGAGGACCTCCGCCGGTAACCCGGTCGGCTCGGGGCCGAACAGCAACACGTCGCCCGGCTGGTAGTCGACGTCGGTGTGATAGCGCTCGGCATGGGCGGTGAACGCGAAGACCCGTTCCGGCTTCAGCGTCGTCCAGGCGGTCACCAGGTTCGGATGCACGGTGACGTTGGCCATCTCGTGATAGTCGAGTCCCGCGCGCTTCACCTGCGCGTCGGACATCGAGAACCCCAGCGGTTCGATGAGGTGCAGTTCGCACCCCGTGTTGGCGGCCAGCCGGATCGCGTTGCCGGTGTTCGGCGGGATGCACGGCTGGTAGAACATGATTCGGAACATGATGGTGTCAGCGTAGTCGGTGACGACCGTCGCAGATGTCGCGCGATCGCGCCGGTCACACGGCGAGCGCGGTGTTGGCCCCGCAGAGCACGATGCACAGCGTCGAATCGGGTTGCGGCCGAACAGCTCCCGAGACCACACCGGCGACCGCGGTGGCGGTGCCGTGTTCGACGAGGATGCGGTGGGTGTCCCAGAGCATCCGTCGCGCCGCGATGATCTGTTCGTCGGTCACCAGGACGCTCCCGACCGCCGGGTTCCCGGCGACGGCGTTCCAACAGAGCCCGCCGACGCTGGTGGCGCCGAGCGAGTCCGCGGCGATGCTCTCGAGTTCGACGGGTACGGGAGTTCTCGCGGCGAGGGCCTGATGCAGACATGACGCGCCGAGTGGTTCGACGCCGACGATGCGGTCGCCCGGGCGCAGCGTCGCCGCGAGGCCCGCCAGAAGCCCGCCCCCGCCCACACAGACGACGGTCGTGAGCGGTCCGGGCACGTCGTCGATCATCTCGAGACCGATGGTGCGGCGCCGGCGACGACATCGGGGAGATCGTAGGCGTGCAGCGCGAGCGCTCCGGTCTGCTCTGCCAGCGCGACGGCGGCGTCGGCGGCCTCGGAATAGCGCCGTCCCATGAGGTGGACGCGCGCTCCCGCGGCGCGCAGCGCGTCGATCTTGACCGGCGGCGCGGTCTCGGGGATCACCACGGTGACCGGCACGCCGACGATCCGCGCCGCGATTGTCGCGCCGATCGCGGCGTTGCCGCCGGAGGCGACGAGCACACCGGCGTCGGTCAGCAATCCCTGGTCTTGGGCGTGCAGCGTCGCCCAGAGGCTGCCGCGCGGTTTGAAACACCCGCCGACTTGGGCGTACTCGAGTTTGAGAACCACCTCGACCGGCCCGTGGACGGTGTCGATGGTCGTGCGTAGTGTCGGCGTGCGACGGAGGTGGGGTGCGATCGCCGCGCGGGCGAGGTCGACGTCGCTGCGCACCACGGTCACCGTTCCGACAGTAGCGCCGTGGAAGAATGTCGGCGTGACCGCGATACGACTCGATGGCAAGACCACGCGCGACGAGATCTTCGCTGATCTGGCCGAGCGGGTGGAGAAGCTCAGGCTGGCGGGTATCACGCCTGGTCTGGGTACCGTTCTGGTCGGCGACGATCCGGGTTCGCACTCCTATGTCAAGGGAAAGCACGCCGATTGCGCCCGGATCGGCGTTGCCTCCATCCGCAAGGACCTGCCGGCCGATGCCACCACCGAGCAGCTCAACGCGGCGATCGACGAGCTCAACGCCGATCCGGCCTGCACGGGCTACATCGTGCAGTTGCCGCTGCCCAAGCATCTTGACGAGAATGCCGCCCTCGAGCGGATCGACCCGCTGAAAGACGCCGATGGACTCCACCCGATCAACCTCGGGCGGTTGGTGCTGGGCAAGGAGTCGACGCTGCCGTGCACCCCGCGCGGGGTCATCCACCTCCTGCGACGCTACGACGTCCCGCTGGCCGGCGCCCGGGTCACGGTGGTCGGGCGCGGGGTCACCATCGGCCGGCCCATCGGGCTGCTCCTGACCCGGCGGAGTGAGAACGCCACGGTCACGCTGTGCCACACCGGCACCACGGATCTGGCGTCGGAGATCGCCCGGGCCGACATCGTGATCGCCGCGGCCGGCGTGCCGCACCTCATCACCGCGGACATGGTGAAGCCCGGCGCCGCGGTGGTCGACGTGGGTGTCAGCCGTACTGACGAGGGTCGTCTCGCCGGCGACGTTCATCCCGATGTCTGGGAGGTCGCGGGCCACGTCTCGCCGAACCCCGGTGGTGTGGGTCCGCTGACGCGGGCGTTCCTGCTGGTCAACGTGGTCGAACGTGCTGAGCAGATGCTCGCCTCGGGGAGTGGTAGCGACGCGTGACCCGAGAGGAGCACCAGAGTGAGTCCGCTCACTCCGAACCGCCCGGCGCCGCGGACGCCCGTCCCGGACACCGGGGGCGTCGTGCCGCCGACTCCTCCCGGTTGCGGGCAGTGCTCATCCAGCTCCCGTACCTGCTGGTGATGTTGGGTGTGCTGGCCGCCGCGCTGCTCGTGATGTTCGATCGCTGGCGGCGTGGGTCCTTCGTCTTCGGGGCGGCTCTGCTCGTCGGAGCCGTACTCCGTGCCTTCATCCCCTCCTCGCAGGCAGGCCTGTTGCAGGTCAGGGGCAAATCGTTCGACGTGACGGCGATGGCCACGGTCGGCGGCGTGATGCTGTGGCTGGCGGCGTCGATCGACTCTTTGGGCACGGATTGATTACAATAGAGACCTGAGCGTGACCTGGCGGACCAGTCATGCGCTCAACCAGGCAATTTTCCGCTGCTCTGCGCAGACACACCGACCGCTGGAGTTTGTATCACCGCATCACCAACCGACGGCACCGTGAATGAAGTGACGTCCATGGGCGTGTCAGCAGGGGCTGGCATGATTCACTACGTCCTCTTGACGCGTGACGATCTCGGTCGCAGTGTGGTCGATTCCCGCGTGATCGACGTGGATCCCACCGACGGCCTCGATTCCGCCGGCCGGGTCAACGCCGGGATCGACGTGATGCTCAGCGCCGCCCGCGAGACCGGGACGCGAGTGGGCCCGATCGGGGTCGCCGCACGCACGGGGAGCCAGCGTCGGCAATTGCGTTCACGGGGCAGCGGACCCCGGCGTCAGGTCCGTCTCGCCGGCGAGGACGAGGCCGTGCTGGCCTACCTGACCGACACCGGGGAGATCGACCGTTTCTCGTCTGCCGTCGTCGTCGACTGCGGCGACACCGGCATGTCGCTCTACACCGTCGATCCCCGCGAGGGTCGCATCGGCGACGCCGAGCACTCGACCGTGCTGAGCGGTCGTCGTCTCGACCGGTCCATCGTCGACCAGCTGACCGCCGACAATCCCGTCCTGGGCGACGCCACTCGGACGCGGGCGGAGCGCAGCGAGTTGCGCAGCGCGTGCCGGACCGCGAAAGAAGAGATCGCCTACGGCGGCGTCGCGGCCGCCGAGTCGGTCGTCGCGGTCTCGGCGAACACCGGTCGTGTGGCGCTGTCCGCGACCCAGGTCGAGCAGGCGATCGCGCCGATGATCGGTGATGCGAAAGAAGTGTTCGCCCGCTATGTAGCGGCCGTCAGGTCACGCGGCGTACGACCGGACGCGGTGGTGTTCATCGGCGGACTCGCCAACCTCCCCGCGGTGCGCGCGATCGCGGCAGAGCATGAGCTCGAGGTCGTGAACCCGACGGCGCCGGAGCTGGTCGTGGCCACCGGCGCAGCCTTGCTGGCCCTCCAGAGTTATTCGGGCGCAGCGCGTCTGGCGTTCATCGGGGGCAAGCGGCAGCGCGAGTGGCTTTCCGCGACCCCAATTGCGGTTGCCGGGGCGGTCATCGCGGCCACATTGATGACGATCTACGCGGTGAGCTCGTCGTTCGCCGACCGTCCGGCCGTCGAGCCGCAGCCGTCGGTCAGCAGTGTGCCCCCCGCGGCGGCGACCAGCGAGGAGGAGCCGCCGTCCACCGCGCGGCCCACCTCCCAGCCGATCACCCGAATCCCGGCCGAACCCGTCGAGCCCACCGTCGTCACTCCCGTTCCGACGCAACGGCCCGCGCCCGAGACCGGCTGGAACGACCCGCCGGCATGGGCGACGACGGAGTTGCCGCCGACGCGGCCGTCCACGAGTACCAGCACCCGCACCCTCTCGCCGTTCCCGTGGCCGGACCTGACCTTCCCGCCCGGTTCGACACCGACGATCCCGCCGGACCTGCTGCCCCCGGGTATGCGTCCGCCGAGTGTGGCGCCCACTCCGCCGCCGCCCACGTACTCGACGTCGACGTTGCGCTCCGCGCCCAGCGGCCCGCCGCGGCCGAGCAGCACCCGCGCCACCGGGTCGACTGAGATTCCGGGTGTAGCCGAACCGGGGAAATCCGTTGACGGGGAGTCGGGCTCACCGGTGACCCCGGTACCTCGGTCCGGCAGCCCGGTCCCGTCGGTGCCGGCGCCGCGCTGACAGGACGCCGCCGACAGCTGGGTTACGGTCCGTCAGGCGTCGCGACGCGCGAGTTCGACAGTGCGCTTGAGTAGATCGCTGATGGCATCGAATTCGGTGAGGAATCCGTCGTGGCCGGTCTCGGAGTTGACGACCTGGAGCCCGCCGACGCAGTTGCCCAGCTCGTCGGCGAGTTCGACCTGCAGCCGGATCGGGTAGAGACGATCGGAGTCGATCCCCCCGACGATCACCGGAACGCGGCAATTGTTGAGCGCCTTGGCGACTCCGCCGCGACCACGGCCGACGTCGTGGTGGTTGAGGACCTCGGTGAGGACGACGTAGCTGGCCGGGTCGAAGCGGGACATCAGCTTCGACGCCTGGTGGTCGAGATAGCTTTGCACGGCGTAGCGCCCGCCGGTCAGGGGATTCTCGTCGCCCTGGGCGTCGTTGCCGAAGCGGGAGTCGAGCTCCGGCTCGCTGCGGTACATGAGGTGGGCGATCCGACGCGCGATCCCCATGCCCTGCAACGGAATGCGGCCGGTGCCGTGGTAGTCGCCGCCGCACCAGTCCGGGTCGGCCTTGATCGCGGCGATCTGTGCGGACTGGATACCGATCTGATCCGCGGTCGCGCGGGCGCCGACGGCGAGCACGAGGGCGCTGCGGACGCGGTCGGGGTACTCGATGGCCCACTCGAGCGCGCGGGCGCCGCCCATCGAACCGCCGAGAACCGCACCGACGCTGCGGATTCCGAGGCGGTCCAGCAGTGCCACCTCGGCGCGGACCTGGTCGAGCACGGTGATCTGTGGGAAGCGTGAGCCCCAGGGCCGACCGTCGGGGGCGATGGAGCCCGGACCCGTCGAGCCCTTGCATCCGCCCAGGACGTTGGCGGAGATGACGCACCATTCGTCGGTGTCGATGGCCTGTCCCGGGCCGATCAGCCCGTCCCACCATCCGGCCGAGTCGTGGTCGGCGTCGGCGGGTCCGGTGACGTGCGAGTCGCCGGTCAGTGCGTGGAGCGTGAGGATGACGTTGTCGCGGGACGGCGACAACGTCCCCCAGCGCTGGAACGCCAGGGTGACGTCGTCGATCCGTGCTCCGCTGTCGAGAGGCAACGAGCCGATGGGAATGCCGACGAGTCCCCCGTCCGGGAGGGTCTCCCAGTCGGGCTGATCAGATGCTGTCGCATTCAGGTCGATACTCACCGACAAAGCTGCCTCACCTGTTTCACTTGGCCGCCGCGAATCCCTGTTCGAGATCGGCCAAGATGTCGTCGATTCCCTCGATGCCCACGGCGAGCCGGACCAGTCCCGGGGCCACGCCCGCGGCGAGCTGCTCCTCGGGGGTGAGCTGGCTGTGTGTGGTCGAGGCGGGGTGGATGACCAGCGACCGCACATCGCCGATGTTGGCGACGTGGCTGTGCAGGCTGAGCGCGTCCACGAACTTCTTGCCGGCGTCCACTCCGCCCTGGATCTCGAAGGCGATGATCGCACCCTGACCCTTCGGGGCCAATTCCTGACCGCGCTTGTACCAGGGCGAGGACTCCAGACCCGCGTACGCCACGGACTCGACCTGCGGGTGTGCATCGAGGAAGGCGGCGACCTTCTGCGCGTTGGCGACGTGGCGCTCGATGCGCAGACTCAGCGTCTCCAGGCCCTGTGCCAACAGGAACGCGTTGAACGGGGAGATCGCCGCGCCGGTGTCACGCAACCACTGCACGCGTGCCTTGAGTGCGAAGGCGGGCGCGCCCAGGTCGGCGAAGACAGCACCGTGGTAGCTCGGGTCCGGCGTGGTGAAACCGGGGAACAGGTCCTTCCCGTCGCGCTGGACCCGCCAGTCGAAGGTGCCGCCGTCGACGATGACGCCGCCGATCGCGGTGCCGTGACCGCCGATGTACTTCGTCGCCGAGTGCACGACGATGTCGGCGCCGTGGGCCAGCGGGCTGATCAGGTACGGGGTGGCGACGGTGTTGTCGATGATGAGGGGTACGCCGTTGCGGTGCGCGACCTCCGCGATCCCCGAGATGTCGAGGATCTCGTTGTTGGGGTTGGAGATCGACTCACCGAAGAACGCGCGGGTGTTGTCCTTGACCGCGGCCTGCCACGACGCCGGATCCTCGGGGTCCTCGACGAAGCTCACCTCGACCCCGAGCTTGGGCAGTGTGTAGTGGAAGAGGTTGTACGTGCCGCCGTACAGGCGGGGGCTCGACACCACGTGCCCGCCGGTCTCGACGGCGTTGAGGATCGCGTAGGTCTCGGCGGCCTGTCCCGATGCGACGAGCAGCGCGGCGACGCCGCCCTCGAGCGCGGCGATCCGCTGCTCGACGGCATCCTGCGTGGGATTCATGATGCGTGTGTAGATGTTGCCCGGTTCGGCGAGCCCGAAGAGATTGGCCGCGTGCTGGGTGTCGTTGAAGACATACGACGTCGTCTGGTAGATCGGCAGCGCACGGGCGTTGGTCACCGCGTCCGCGGACTGCCCGACGTGGATCTGCTTCGTCTCGAAGCTCCAGTTCTCGCTGGGATCGTTGCTGTCGAGGGTGCCGTCAGGGACATCAGACATGGCGATTCATCACTTTCTACGGTCGGCAGGGCCAACTCGACCCTGTTGGGGTCCGACCTTCGGACCCGCGCTTGCCGGGGATCGCCACTGCGATCCCGCAACCCGGTCATCACCCGGAGCACCCCACCGCGGAAGGAGGGTTGCCGATCAGCCAGCCGGGGCTTCGCACTGATACTCATGACCTGGCGACAAGGATATAACACGGATGTGAGCGCCCGAGAACCGTCCCGGTCACGCCGCGCCCAACCCTTGAGAAGTGCACCGGAAGGGTGCCGGTGGCTGTCCTCCGACCGAGTGAAATCGGGTGTGGTCAGATACGAAACCACTGGTCAAGGTAGTTAGCGACGCTCAGCGTGCTGTCGGTTCCGCGATCGCGGATCTAGAGTTCGGGACAGCCCCGGCTGCACCGGAATGCTCCGCTCAGGTGGTCCGGGTTCGCACAGGAGCGCTCATGGCCGTGATGGCTCATCTCCGGACCCGACGCGTCGCTCTGTTGGCCGCCTCGATGTCGACGTTGTCGACCCTCGCCGCATTCGGCTTCACCGGGGTGGCGGCGGCGACAGCCGGCGGGCCCTCGTGCAGCGGTGCCGTCGTGGTGGTCGGGGGGACCGTCGACGCTGAGTCGCTATTGCTCGAGGGCGTCAAGGAGCGTTACCGCGAGCAGGGCTATGAGGTGATCAACGCGCCCTACCCGGCGACCATATGGCCGCTCGGAGCGACGGGGTACGACCGCAGTACCGAACAGGGGATCGCATCGACGGCGTCCGCGATCTCGTCGTATCGAGAAGCGTGCGGGTCCGAGGCGCCGGTGGTGGTGACGGGCTATTCGCAAGGGGCGCGCATCGCTGGAGACGTGCTCGCCGGTATCGGCAACGGCCGGAAGTTCGATGTCGCGAACACGCCCGACGATCCCAGCGACGACGTCGTGATCTCCGACGTCGGGGTGTCGGGCGAGCTGTATTCGGATCCGCGGCAGGCCGGTGACAAGACCGGGCGAGGTATCGAGCTGTCGCTGATCGGGATCATTCCCGGACTGACCATGTCGGGGCCACGTGGTGCCGGCAGCACGGACGCCGGCTTCGGGACGGTCAGCGACCGGGTCGTGTCGGTGTGCATCGAGGGCGACCCGATCTGCGACCTGCCCGATCCCGTCTACGACCCGATCGGCGCCATCGACGGCATCCTCGGCTACCAGGTCAAGCATTTCCTGTATCCAGAGGAGATGTCGGGCAACCCGCTGCAGCCGGGATACACGTGGGCGAAACGTCCGGTCGAATGTGCGGACGGCGTCTGTATGGTCGCTGCGGACTCCGCACTCGCCGAACTCGTCCAGGGCTGGGCTCGCAACCTCGGCTACCAGGGCGCCATCGGCGATTTCCTGTCGGATCGCCCGACCATCGGGCTTCCGTTCGGCATCGAACTGGCGAATCTGCAGCCGGTGGTCCGGCTGGTGCAGGGCTTGCTGCCGCCACTCCCACGTCTCGGGTACGGCGCATACCTACCCGACATCTTCGTCTTCGAGGACATCCTGCAGGGCATCGTCACCGCGACACCGGCTCGGTTCGTGCGCGGTGTCAGCGCCCTGGCTGCCAGCGTGCGCAGCATCGTCCTGCTGCCGGTCAACTTCGTCCGATACTGGGCGGGCGCGCTCATCGGGCCGGTGGCGTCGGAGGGCGGCGCCGTCACGATTCTCGCGGCGGACACGTCGCACCTGCGATCGTCCACGTTCGCGCGACTGGCAGCCGTACCCGACGAGTCCGTGGGGCCGGTCCGCGCTGAAGAAGTGGGCGGGTCCGGCCCCTCGTCCGAGCCGTCGGCGGCCCGGGGTGCCGAACCGGATGCCACCGACCCGTCACCGGCCGAGCAGCCCCCGGTGGGCCACACGACCGACACGTCGTCGGGGGCCGACACGGGCACCGATACCGAGACCGATACGCCCGACGCGGACCCCGCGCCTGCCCCGCCTCGCGACGACGACTCGCCGGCCGCCACCGATCCCTCGGGAAGCGATGTCAAGACGTCTGGAACCGACGGCCACGGGGGAGAGGACGGCGAGAAGGCCGGCTCGTCCGACACGGCTTCGGACCCGGACGGGCCTTCCGCAGACCCGTCCGACCCCGACAGCGATGCGGGCTCCGAAGCCGGCGACTGACACCCCGCGCGATGCTGAGGACACTGCGTGTGTGAATGAACTCACCACCGGCTGAGGAATCAGCGCTGACGGGCGCGGGTTGGCATCGACCGTGCCTGATGCTCTCTCGACGACCGAAGCCCCGGCCGACCCCTCACTGACGGGTCCGTCCACCGCCGGGGAACTCCGCAGCCCCGCGCGGGCCGAATCGGCCGAGGTGTCCCGCCGGGTGCGTCGGTGGACGATCCTCGCCCTTGCGCTGGGTGGATTCGGGATCGGGACGACCGAGTTCGTCGCCATGGGCCTCCTGCCCAACATCGCCGGATCTCTGGGTGTCTCGGAACCGACTGCCGGACATGTCATCTCGGCCTACGCGATGGGTGTGGTGGTGGGTGCGCCGCTGATCGCGGCGCTCACCGCGCGGATGTCCCGTCGGACGCTTCTGATCGGCTTGATGGTGGCGTTCACGGTCGGCAACCTCGCGACCGTCCTCGCACCGGATTACGGTTTGCTGCTGGTGGCGAGATTCGTCGCCGGCCTCCCGCACGGCGCCTACTTCGGTGTCGCGGCTCTGGTCGCCGCTCATCTGGCCGGCCCGCGCAACCGTGGCAAGGCCGTGGGACAGGTGATGCTCGGTCTGTCCGTCGCGAACGTCCTCGGCGTACCGGCGGCCGCCTGGCTCGGTGAGACGCTCGG
This sequence comes from Gordonia sp. SMJS1, assembly GCF_029866425.1. NCBI lineage: Bacteria > Bacillati > Actinomycetota > Actinomycetes > Mycobacteriales > Gordoniaceae > Gordonia > Gordonia sp. SMJS1. Next base: position 1,817,028 of record NZ_CP123381.1, read on the forward strand.
CTGGCGGTCCGCGTTCGCGATCGTGGTCGTGATCGGAATCGCCACCGTCGTCGCGCTGATCCGGGTGCTTCCCACGCTCAGCGGGGTGAAGACCACCGACCCGCTCACCGAGCTCGGTGCACTCAAGCGGTCCCAGGTCTGGTTCACACTGGTCATCGGAACCGTCGGGTTCGGTGGGATGTTCGCGTTCTACACGTATCTCAACTCCGCGCTGACCACCGACACCGGGCTGTCGGTGTCGGTCGTGCCGTTCGCCCTGATGTTGTACGGACTGGGAATGGTGACCGGCAACTTCGTCGGCGGTTATGTCGCGGACCGCAGCGTGGCGGTGGCGATCCTCGGCGGACTCACCGCCACCGCACTCTCCCTCGGCGCTTTTGCGGTGCTGGCCGAGAATGCTTGGGCGGCATTGATCCTCACCTACCTCGTGGCGCTCACGGGATCGATGATGCTACCCGCGCTGCAGACCAGGCTGATGGATGTGGCGGCCGATGCACAGACCCTGGCCGCGGCCCTGAACCATTCCGCGCTCAACATCGCCAACGCGGCCGGAGCGCTGCTCGGTGGCGTGGTGGTCGGTGCCGGCTACGGATACCTGGCGCCGTCGGTGGTCGGGGTGATGCTCGCGGTGGCGGGTATCGCGGTCACCGTCGTGGCCCTCGCGACCGCGCGGCACCAGCCCGTCGGGTCCTGAACGAGCGCGGCCGTTCTACCTACGACGAGGGCCGACCGGATAAGTCCGGTCGGCCCTCGTGTCGTCGAGTCGGTGCAATCAGCCGTTCGTGGGCGGTGTGGCGATCGTCTTCGACAGGTAGAGCTGCTCGCCGAGCTTGTTGATCAGCTCGAGTTGCGTCTCGAGATAGTCGATGTGTTCCTCTTCGTCGGCGAGGATCTGCTCCAAGAGGTTGGCGCTGGTGATATCGCCCTTGGACCGGCACATCGCGATTCCGGGGCGGAGTCGTTCCACCACCTCGACCTCGATCGACATGTCCGACTCGAACTGCTCCCGGATCGACTGCCCAATACGCAGCGGCAGCAGGCGCTGATAGTTGGGCAGGGCGTCGAGGAACAGGATGCGATCGGTCAGGACCTCGGCGTGAGTCATCTCCTCGATCGACTCGGCCCGTGTCTTCGCGGCGATCTCGGTGAGACCCCAGCTCTGCTGCATCTTCGCGTGCAGGAAGTACTGGTTGATCGCGGTCAGCTCACTCGTGAGCTGTTCGTTGAGGAGGTCGATGACCTCGGGGTCGCCACGCATCTGTCCGCCTCCCATTTCCCGTGTATGTCCGTTCGAACCGTAACACGACAAAACCCCCCGCGCGTCGTCTCGCGCGAGGTTCGTCGGGTCGGAGGTCAGGTCATGCAGCGGTCGTCGCGGTTGACGCCCTTTCGCTCAGGATGGTGTGCAGTTCGTCCAGGCAGGTCCCGCAGCCTTCGCCCGCGCCGCAGCGGTCGCTGATCGCGTCGACCGTGTACGCGCCCGCATCGCAGTGCGCATGGACCTCGTCCACGGTGACGGCGCGGCATATGCAAACGAACATCTCGGAAACTCACCTTCGTGCCTGGATTAGGCAATGCTTACATATTTTAGGGTGTCCGCACAAGGGTTGCCTTACCTTTTATCGACGCTGTCCGAGTGGCGCGATCACGGCCGATGGGCTGTCGGACCGCCGCCGTAGGATGTGGCCCCGTGCCACTCACGATCTCCACGGTGAACGTCAACGGAATCCGCGCAGCGGTCAAACATCGATCGGAGGCCAACCGCGGCCTGCTGCCCTGGCTCGACACATCTGGACCGGATGTGGTCCTGCTGCAGGAGGTCCGCGCGAGCGAGGAACTCGCCCGCGACGCGCTGGCGCCGGTGCTCGACACCGGATGGCATCTGACGATGAGCGAGTCCTCGGTGAAGGGTCACGCGGGCGTCGGTGTGCTGACACGTAGCGCGCCGTCGGCGGTGCGCGTCGGATTCGGGAGCGCGGAGTTCGACGACCTCGGCCGCTATCTCGAAGTCGACGTCGACACCGACCTGGGACCGCTGACCGCGGGAAGCCTGTACCTGCCGAAGGGTGCCGCGCTCTCCGACGCCGAGAAGGACATCGCCAAGCACGACGAGAAGGTCCGTTTCATGCGTGAGTTCGGCGCATACCTGGATCGGTTGGTCCGTCGACGCCGCCACGTCGTCGTGGGTGGCGACTGGAACATCGCGCCCGCCGAAGCCGACATCAAGAACTGGAAGGGCAATCTCAAGAGCCCCGGCTTCCTACCGCACGAACGGGCCTGGGTGGCCGACCTGCTCGCCGCCGGGTGGCGCGACGTCATGCGCGAACTCTTCCCCGACGACGCCGGGCCCTACTCGTGGTGGTCGTGGCGCGGTAAGGCCTTCGACAACGATTCCGGATGGCGGATCGACTATCAGCTCACCAACAAGATGCTGGCCGGCCGGGCGACCAAGGCCGAGGTGGAACGTGCGGCGGCCTACGACCTCCGCTGGTCCGACCACGCTCCGGTCACCGTGCGGTACGAGTGACCGGGTCTGACAAACTGGGCGTCATGACCAGCGACGTAGAGCGCAACGGAGAGCCCGCGGCCGAGTCGATGCCGACCCGTCCGCGTGTGCTGTCCGGTATCCAGCCGACGAGTGACTCCTTCCACCTCGGGAACTATCTCGGTGCGGTCCGGCAGTGGGTGGCCTTGCAGGACGACTTCGAGGCGTTCTACTTCATCCCGGACATGCACGCACTCACGGTGCCGTTCGACCCCAAGGTCCTCGCCGAACGCACCCGCCTGAGCGTCGCGCAATTGCTCGCCGTCGGTGTGGACCCCGAGCGGTCGACGATCTATGTGCAGTCCCACATCCCCGAGATCGCCCAGCTGACGTGGGTCCTGTCGTGCATCACCGGTTTCGGCGAGGCCAGCCGGATGACCCAGTTCAAGGACAAGTCGGCCAAGCAGGGCGTCGACGCGGCGGGCGTCGGCCTGTTCACCTACCCCATCCTGATGGCCGCGGACATCCTCGCCTTTCAGGTCGATCGGGTTCCGGTCGGGGAGGACCAGCGGCAGCATCTCGAACTCACCCGCGACCTCGCCCAGCGATTCAACTCCCGGTTCGGCAAGGTGCTGAAGGTGCCCCAGGCGCACATCGTCGCCGAGTTCGCCAAGATCTACGACCTGCAGAACCCGACGGCCAAGATGAGCAAATCCGCCGAGACCGACAAAGGTCTGATCAATCTGCTCGACGATCCGAAACGTTCGGCGAAGAAGATCCGGTCGGCTGTCACCGATACCGGTTCGGAGATCCGGTTCGATGTCGTCGATAAGCCTGGTGTCTCCAACCTGCTGACCATCCAGTCGGCCCTGTCCGGTGTCGGCGTCGACGATCTGGTCGCCAAATACGAGGGCAAGGGATACGGCGACCTGAAGGTCGACACCGCGGAGGTGCTGACCGAGTTCGTCACCCCGCTGCGCGGGCGGGTCGAGGAGTACCTGTCCGATCCGGCCGAACTCGACGCCATCCTGGCTCGGGGCGCGGCCCGCGCGCGTGCCATCGCCTCCGAGACGCTGGCGTCGGTCTATGACAAGGTGGGGTTCCTGGCGCCTGGCCGGTGAGACCGCATCCGCCGGACGCCGTCCCGCGATCCGACCAGGAAGGCGATCCATGACCTCCGCGCGCGACTCGGCGAGATCACCGGTGGACACGGCGAAATCGGCGGTGGACAAAGGGATGACGACCGTCGACAAGGGCAAGTCGGCCTTCGCCGCGGCGCGGGAGAAGTGGCCCGCCGTCGAGCACCTGGTGCAGACCGTCGAACGCTACAACGACCGGCGCGGAAACGTGTATGCGGCGGCCATCAGCTTCAACGGCATCCTCGCGCTCGTCCCGATCATCATGGTGGTGTTCTCGGTCGCCGCGTTCGTGTTGGCGAATCAGCCACAGCTGCTCGAAGACCTGCAACAGGCGGTTGTCGACGCCGCGCCCGGCAAGATGGGCGAGCAGCTCAGTGAGGTCATCGATTCGGCGATCTCCTCCCGCGCCGCGGTAGGGATCGTCGGTCTGATCGGTGCCGCCTTCACCGGGATCGGGTGGATCTCCGGCGTCCGGGTGGCCTTCACCGAGATGTACGGGGGTCGCGTCGACCGCAACCCCGTGCTGTCGAAGGTGTGGGATCTCCTCACGTTCGCATTGCTGGGCATGGCCTTCGCCGTGACGATGGCGCTGACGACGCTGGGCAACAGCGGGCTCACCACCACGATGCTCTCCTGGGTGGGCCTCGACGACGCGTCATGGGCCCCGGTCGTGGTGCGGGCCGTCGCCATCGTCGTGTCGGTGTTCGCCAGCTGGCTGCTCTTCACCTTCGTGCTGGCGCGGCTACCGCTGGTGCCGCTGCCGATGACGCACGCCATGAAGGCCGGGCTGGTCATCGCGATCGCGTTCGAGCTGATGAAATCCCTTGGCGGGCTGTATCTCCAATCGGTCCTGGGTTCGCCGGCCGGGGTGGCGTTCGGTCCGATCTTCGGTGTGTTCGTCTTCGCGTACCTCGCGTCGCGGATCGTGCTGTATGCCACCGCGTGGTGCGCGACCGACCCCATCAACAGCAAGTACCAGGTGGTGGAAGAACCGGACGCGGAACTGCACCGGCCGGTCCAGATCTCGCCGACGGTCGAGGTGAGCCCGGCGCCCCGGCCCGGCGCCCTCGCGGCCGCCGTCGGACTGGGCGCAGTCGCGGCCGCGCTGATCGGAGCGCGTCGGCGGCGTTGACCTCCGGCGCTGGTCGTCTGATCAGCGGCGTCCGGCGAGCTTCAACCCGATGAGCAGGAGGATGACCGCCGCGAGTGCGGCCACGAGCCCGATGAGGATCTGGACGGAGGTCGACGACGCCTGGTCGGAACCTGTTGCGACGGCGCGGTTCTCGGTCCGCGTCGGCGCTGGTGTCGAGGACGGTCCGGACGCGGCCGACGGCTCGACGAGGCGGCCCACCGAGATGGCGGGGTCGGTTCGGAATCCGTAGTCGAACATCGCCTTCGCCTGGTCCCAGTACAGATCCCCGTCGACGGACAGGCCGAACATCTGCACGATGATCACCGTCCGGCCGTCGCGTTCGGCGGCACCCACGAACGTCTTCCGTGCGTCGTCGGTGTAACCGGTCTTGCCGCCGAGCATTCCCGGATACCCATCGACGAGGAGGCGGTTGGTGCTGTACATGTCGTAGGGCGGATGATCTCTGTCGCCGGGCACATCTGGACGCCGCGGGTAGCCCGGGAAACGGAACGTGGGCATCGCGATGATCTCGCGAAAGGTCGGCTCGGTCATCGCGGCCCGGAACAGCAGCGCCAGATCGTAGGGCGAGGAGGACATCCCGGCGGCGTCCAGTCCGGACGGGCTGGCAGCACGCGTGTCCGTCGCGCCCAGCTGCGCGGCCCGGTCATTCATCTTCTCAAGTGTCGCGTCGATGCCGCCGAGCTGACGCGCGAGCGCATGCGCGCAGTCGTTGCCGGACACCAACAACAGTCCGGTGAGCACGTCGCGAACGGTGTAGACACCACCGGGCCCCATGCCACAGGAGTCGCCTTCGGTGCTCCAGTCCTCGACGGTGGGCACGACCGGCGCGGCGAGGTCGAGTTCGTCGAGTGCGACCAGTGCGAGCAGCACCTTGATCGTCGACGCGGGCCGGTAACGGCCGTGGGGATCCTTGGCGGCGATGACTTGTCCGGACTCGAGATCGGCGATCAACCAACCCGCGGAGGTCAGCAGTGGCGGAACGGGACCGGCCGACGGATCGGCGATGACCCCGCAACCGGCGAGTTGGTCACCGCCGACGGCCGGTGCGGGAACAGGAAGGGGAGTGGGGGTCGTCGAACCCGGTGCGACGACCTCGGATTCGTCGACGGCCGGAGGCGTGGCGACTTTGTGCGGGCAGTGATCGGTGACCGGCGTGGTGATCGCCGGAGGCGGTACGGTCGGCAGCGGGACGGCCACGGCCGGGCCGACGCGAAGGACGAGGCCGAGCACTCCGACGGTCAGCACGGCGACGAGCGCGCACGCGGTACGACGAGTCCACGTCGGGGTCATCGGCCGCACGTTACCAGCGGGGCCGTGCGCTGCCGACGACATCGTGCAACCAGCGCCGCATCACTGCCTCCGCCGTCGGCACGGTCACTTTCTCGGCGGCCGCGGCGTCGATCGGGAAGCGGTCGGTGGCCGACTCACCCAGGACCTCGGCCACCGCGGACCGTGATTCCTGGTGTGACAGCCACCCCCGGACGAGATCGCCGCCGGCTTCGAGGTGGAACTGCACTCCGTAGCAGTTGTCCACGCGGAACAACTGATTGACGCAGGCGTCGGAGGACGCGAGCAGGGTGGCCCCGGGTGGCAGGGTGAACGTGTCGAAATGCCACTGGACTGTGTCGATGTCGCGTGGTGCGGGTGCGATGACCGCCCCGCCCCACACCGGGTCGGCCATCCCTGCGTCGTTGAGACGCACCCGGCGTACACCGAGTTCCGGTATGTCGCTCGTGTGCACCTCGCCACCGAGAGCCGCTGCCAGCATCTGCGCGCCCAGACAGACACCCCAGATGGGCACACCGCGTTCACGGGCACGGCGGAGCAGGTCGATCTCGTCGGCGATCCACGGGATGCGGTCCGCGTCACCGACTCCCATCGCTCCGCCGAGAACGAGGATGGCGTCGAAATCCGCTGGATCGACGGTCGCGGGTTCGCGCCAGATCCGCAGGGTGGCCGTCTCGGTGATCGCGTGCAGGGCGGGTCCGTAGGCGCCGGGTGGTTCGGACTCCGCGTGCCGGATCTCCAAGACCCGCAACCGCTCCCGCGGGCGCTCGACCGGCTGTGTTCTGGTGCTCATGACGAGTGCAAGAGTACGGTCTCGGTGGCGATTCCTCTCGCCGACGCGGGGTCGGAACCCACGCCGGGCTGCGTCAACCGGAATGACATGAACTCGTCGGACGGGACCCGTGCGCGGTGTGGTCGGCGACCCGTTCACCGTCGACGGTGATCTCGCACCGGGCGAACCGCCCGCCGGACTGGAACAGCGCGTCGACCGGTGCCTCGGCCGCGGCCCGCGTGTACACCAACGACGCCTTGAACTTGCCGTCTGGATCTCGTTGCGACAGCGGCACTTCGGACTGTGTGCGGAGTCTTCCGTCTGCGTCCGTCCACGCTGCGGCGCCGTTGTGCTCGTGGTCGGAGATCAGCGTGATCGTGATGCGTTGCGTGTCGGTGGTGGGTGCTGCCGCGGCCGGTGCGAACACCAGGAGGCACGCGAGCGCACTCACCGCGAGTGTCAGCAGCAGCCGGAACAGAAGGGCGCGGGCCATGAAGTACTCCGTTCGATGGGCGATCACCGGTCCGGCGACGGGCCGGGTTCCTCGGTCTTCCTTCGACGCATCGGACGGCATATCGGTTCCATCGCGCTGCTGAGCGAGCGGAAGTCGGGATTCTGCTGTCAGCGGGTGATCGTCAGCGGCAGCGTGGTGAAACGACGGACGAGAACCCCGGGCTCCCACGCCGTCTGCGTCAGATCAACCCGGAAAGCGGTCGTGGAGCGCAGCAGATGCTCGACCGCGAGGCGCGCCTGCAATCGTGCCAGTGTCGCCCCGACACACAGGTGCAGGCCCTTGCCGAATGCCAGGTGCGACCGCCGCGCCGCCGGATCGAGATCGATCGCGCCGGGATCGTCGAAGTGCCCGGGGTCCCGATTGGCGGCACCCCACATCAGGAACACATGTGACCCCGCCGGCAAGGCGGTGTCACCCAGCGTGGTGTCGGCGACCACATGACGGAAATGCCCACGGAACGGGGTCTCGAGCCGAAGGGCCTCCTCCACGAACACCGGGATGAGCCCGGGGTCGCTGCGTAACCGTTCGACGACGTCGGGATGGCGGTCCAACAGCCAGACGGCACTGTTGAGCAGGCTCGTGGTCGACTCGGCCCCGGCGGCGACCAGCTGGAACAGGATCATCACCGCGGTCTCGTGATCGAGACTGCCCTCGGCGACGCGGCGTGCCACCTCGACCAACGCGGTCGGCCCGCTCGCTTCGCTCCGGGCGTGTGCGTTGCGCAGCGCCGCCGACAGATACGCCGTCAGCTCACCGACCGCCGCGGTTGCCGTCGTCAGCTGGTCCGGCGTGATGACGCCGTCGATCAGGACGTTCGTCGCGATCGCCCACCGGGTCAGCGTGGCACGGTCGGCGACCGGCAATCCGATCACCGCCGTGGCGACCTCCATCGGAATCCGTTGCGCGACAGCGCTCACCCAATCGATCCGGCCACCACGGAGATCGTCGGCCCATGCCTCCGTGATGTATCGACGAATGGTCGGTTCGAGCTCGCGGGTACGTGCCGGAGACACCGACCGCATGGCGAGCTTCCGATGATCGCGGTGCCTGGCCCCGTCGGCGGTGGCGAGGACGTGCATAGCGTCGCCCAGGCCGGCGACCGGGAACTCCGAGACCGTGCCGTCGCCGTGCCACACCATCGTGGCGGTCAGGTTCGACGAGAAGTCCTCCGGGCGTCGGACCGCGTCGGCGATCAGGTCCCAGGAGCCGACGGCGAAGAACGATGAATCCCCGATTCGCTGCACGGGCGAACCGGTGTGCAGACGCGAGTAGAAGGTCGTGGGATCGGCGGTGGTGTCCATGGAGTCCAGCGTGGGCAACCCGGGCCGTCGACGCACGCATATCCCCGAAGTCGAGATCGGTGAGAAGTCACAGCACCATCCGGTGTCTCAGGCTAGCCTCGTGAACAGCTGGAACGTCCTTCATCGACAGGATGGTTCGTCTCACCATGAGAACGGGGGAGCGATGGCCCGGGACTGGCTGGTCGACGGAGACCGGCACGATGCTGCACGCGAGCGTCTGATCGCGCACGCGGCGGCCCTCATCGCACGCCGTGGCCTCGACGGGTTCGACCTCGACGAGCTCGGTCGTCGGGCGCACTGTTCGAGGGCGACGATCTACCGCCATGCCGGCGGTCGGTCCGCGCTGATCGAGTCCGTGCTGGCCACCACGTCGGCACCGGTGCTCGCCGCCATCCGTGCGACCGTCGCGGATCTCACCGGGCCCGATCGCGCCCAGACGGCGATCATCGAGACCCTGCGCGCACTACGCGGCGACCGGGTCATCCGGCAGTTCCTCCGGCCCGACAACCTCATCGGCGCGACGCCAACCGTCCTGTCGTCCCCCGCGGTGCACGCGGTGGCCGCCGATCTGGTCGGCGTCGACCCCGATGATCCCGCGGATGCACGGTTCCTCATCCGTTCCGTTCTCGCCCTGCTGCTCTGGCCCGCCGAACCCGACGAGGAGGCGCGGAGCGCGGAATCGATCGTCGCCGGCATCTTCCGTCGGGACCCCGGCACCGACGACGACGGCCCGCACCCCTGAGGGTGCGGGCCGTTGCCGGGCTGCAGAGAAAGTTCGAATCGGCTAGCGCGAGAACATGAGTGCGCGCTTGACCTCCGAGATCGCCTGGGTGACCTGGATGCCACGCGGGCACGCGTCGGTGCAGTTGAACGTGGTGCGGCAACGCCACACACCGTCGACGTCGTTGAGGATGTCGAGTCGCTCGACGGCCCCCTCGTCGCGGCTGTCGAAGATGAACCGGTGCGCGTTGACGATCGCGGCGGGACCGAAGTACGAACCCTCGGTCCAGAAGACCGGGCAGCTCGTCGTACAGCAGGCGCACAGGATGCACTTGGTGGTGTCGTCGAACCGGGCGCGGTCAGCCTGGCTCTGGATGCGTTCGCGGGTCGGCTCGTTGCCCGAGGTGATCAGGAACGGCTTGATCGCGCGGAACGCGTCGAAGAACGGTTCCATGTCGACGACGAGATCCTTCTCCACCGGCAGGCCGCGGATCGGCTCGATGGTGATGGTGATCTCTTTGGACTTGTCCTTGGGGAGCATGTCCTTCATCAGGAGCTTGCAGGCGAGGCGGTTGACGCCGTTGATCCGCATCGCGTCCGACCCGCACACGCCGTGGGCACAACTACGACGGAACGTGAGTGTTCCATCGAGGTAGCCCTTCACGTACAGGAGCAGGTTGAGCAGGCGGTCGGTCGGCAGCGCCGGGACGCGGAAGCTCTCGAAACCCTGGGCGTCGGGATTCTCCGGGTTGAAGCGGAAGATCTTGAGCGTCACCATGGTGGCCTCGTCGGGCACCGGAGGCAACGGCGGATCGTCGGAAGACGGTGCGGGCTTGTCCAGAACAGATGTCATCAGTACTTACGCTCCATCGGCTCGTAGCGGGTTTCCACGACCGGCTTGTACTCCAACTCGATGTCTGAAAGGAGGTCCGTGCCCTTTTTGTAGGCCATGGTGTGCCGCTTGTAGTTGACGTCGTCACGATCCGGGTAGTCCTCGCGTGCGTGACCGCCGCGCGACTCCTTGCGGTTCAGGGCTCCGGCCACCGTCACCTCCGCCATCTCCAGCAGGAAGCCGAGTTCGATGGCCTCGAGGAGATCGCTGTTGAAGCGCTTGCCCTTGTCATGGACTCGGATGTGGGCGTAGCGCTCCTTGAACCGGTGGATGTCGGTCAGGGCCTGCTTGAGGGTCTCCTCGGTGCGGAACACCGAGGCGTTCGCGTCCATCGAGGCCTGCAGCTCGGTACGGATGTCGGCGACGCGCTCGTGTCCGTGGTCGCTGAGCAGCAGCTCGAGCCACGAGTCGACCATCTCGGTGGGCGTCTCGGGGAGCTCGGCGAACTCGGCCGAGTTCGCGTAGTCCGCGGCCGCGATTCCCGCGCGTCGTCCGAAGACGTTGATGTCGAGCAGCGAGTTGGTGCCCAGCCGGTTGGCTCCGTGGACCGACACGCACGCACACTCGCCGGCGGCGTACAGGCCGTGGACGACCTCGTCGTTGTTGCGCAGCACCTGACCGTTGATGTTGGTCGGGATGCCGCCCATGACGTAGTGACAGGTGGGGAACACCGGCACGTACTCGGTGACCGGGTCGACGCCGAGGTAGGTACGGGCGAACTCGGTGATGTCGGGGAGCTTCTCGTTGAGGACGTCCTCGCCGAGGTGGGTCACGTCGATGTAGACGTAGTCCTTGTTCGGGCCGGCACCGCGACCTTCGAGCACCTCGAGCACCATCGACCGGGCCACGATGTCGCGCGGCGCGAGGTCCTTGATGGTGGGGGCGTAGCGCTCCATGAAACGCTCGCCGTCGGCGTTGCGCAGGATGCCGCCCTCACCGCGGACCGCCTCCGAGATGAGGATGCCGAGCCCCGCGAGACCCGTCGGATGGAACTGGTGGAACTCCATGTCCTCGAGGGGCAGGCCCTTGCGGAAGATGATGCCCATGCCGTCGCCGGTCAGCGTGTGCGCGTTCGAGGTCGTCTTGTACATACGGCCCGAGCCGCCGGTGGCGAACACGATCGACTTGGCGTGGAAGACGTGGATCTCGCCGGTCGCGAGCTCGTAGGCGACGACACCGGTCGCGACCTGCTCGCCCTTCTCGTTCTCCGTGAGGCAGATGTCGAGGGCGTAGAACTCGTTGAAGAACTCGACGTCGTGCTTGACGCAGTTCTGGTAGAGCGTCTGCAGGATCATGTGGCCGGTGCGGTCGGCGGCGTAGCAGGCCCGCCGGACCGGGGACTTGCCGTGATCGCGGGTGTGGCCGCCGAAGCGTCGCTGATCGATCTTGCCCTCGGGTGTCCGGTTGAAGGGCAGGCCCATCTTCTCGAGATCGAGCACCGCGTCGATGGCCTCCTTGGCCATGATCTCGACGGCATCCTGATCGGCGAGGTAGTCACCACCCTTGACGGTGTCGAAGGTGTGCCACTCCCAGTTGTCTTCCTCGACGTTGGCGAGTGCCGCACACATGCCGCCCTGGGCCGCGCCGGTGTGGCTGCGGGTCGGGTACAGCTTGGTCAGCACCGCGGTGCGAGCACGAGGGGCGGCTTCGATCGCCGCGCGCATGCCTGCGCCGCCGGCGCCCACGATGACGACGTCGTAGCGATGTTCCTGCATTGTTGTGGGTCTCCTCTAGCCGACGCTGTTGACGTCGAAGGTCAGGAGGGCGTAGGTGCCCATCGTGAGGACGAGGATCATCGACACGGCGAGCAGCACGTTCAGCCAGAAACGGGTCGAGTCCTTGCGGGAGTAGTCGGCGATGACGGTGCGCACACCGTTGCCGCCGTGCAGTTGGGCCAGCCACAGCATGGTGAGGTCCCAGATCTGCCAGAAGGGTGAGCTCCACCGCGCGGCGACGAACGAGGAGTCGATGCGGTGCACGCCGCCGTCCCAGGCCAGCATGATGAACATGTGGCCGATCGTCAGGACGACGAGCAGCAGCCCGGAGAACCGCATGAACAGCCATGCGTTCTTCTCGAAGTTGCCGCCCTTGGGCTTGCGGGGCGAGCGCGGGTTGTCCAGGCTCGCGGGACGGTCGTGCTGAGTACCGAGGGTCTTGGCGACACCGGTGGCTTCCGAGGTGGTCATCTCTGGTGTCTCCTACAGGTGGCTGAACATGATCTGCAGCAGGCGGACCGTGCCGGCACCGAAGACGATGACGAACAGGGTCATGGCCACCCACAGCATCTGTCGCTGGTACTTGGGTCCCTTGGACCAGAAGTCCACGAGGATCAGGCGCACACCGTTGAAGGCGTGGAACAGGACGCACGCGACCAGGGCAATCTCCATGAGACCGATGATCGGCGTCTTGTAGGTCTCGATGATCTCGTCGTACTGATTGGGGTCGACTCGGATGACCGCGGTGTCGAGCACGTGTACGAAGAGGAAGAAGAAGATCGTGACGCCGGTGATGCGGTGCAGGACCCACGACCACATGCCGGGATCGCCGCGATAAAGAGATCGTCTGCGCACCGGGTCGGGTGCGACTTCGGTCGAGGTGCTCATCGGGAAAGTGGCCTCCAACATCGTCGATGGACGCGTCGAATCGGCATGCTCCGACTCGACCATGGACCCATACGAAGAGACTCTAAACCCATGCACATTCCGGTGGTAAATTGCCCGAACCGATCTGGGCGACAAGACATTACGACTTAGGTTTGCCTTACCCAAGCTTTGCGGTGATGAAATCCGGATGAACGGCCGATGACGCCGGGCGACAGGAGATCCACGTGGTTACAGAAATCGATTGGGATGTGTTGCGGGACAAGGCCAGATCGATGATCGGTCGTGCTTACGCACCCTACTCCCGGTACCCGGTGGGCGCCGCCGGGATCACAGCCGAGGGCGGTGTCGTCGCCGGTTGCAATGTGGAAAATGTCTCATATGGCCTGGGTATCTGCGCCGAGGTCGCACTGGTCGCGGCCCTGGTGAACGACGGAGGCGGAGCGCTGCGGGCGGTCAGCGTCTGCGACGCCCGCGGGGCGGTTCTGATGCCGTGCGGACGGTGCCGACAGGTCCTGCTCGAACACGGCGGGCGCGAGCTCCTCGTCGACCACCCCGGTGGTCCCCGGATGCTCGCCGAGCTGCTTCCCGATGCCTTCGGACCCGACGATCTCGAGGCGGTCCGTTCATGACGGTCGACGCCCGGGAGATCATCCACGCGGTGTCGGTGATCGCCACCAAGCGGGGCGGACACGAACTCGCCGACGCACAGATCGCGTGGATGGTCGACGGCTACACCCGCGGCGAGGTGGCGGCGGAACAGATGTCGGCATTGCTGATGGCCATATATCTGCGCGGGATGAATCGCCGTGAGATCGCGTCCTGGACGCACGCGATGATCGACAGCGGGCGCCGGATGGACCTGTCCGGTCTGCAGCGGGACGGGCGGCCGCTGGCCACCGTGGACAAACACTCCACCGGCGGCGTCGGGGACAAGATCACCCTCCCGCTCACGCCGCTCGTCGCGTCGTTCGGTGTCGCGGTGCCGCAGCTGTCCGGTCGGGGGCTCGGTCACACCGGTGGGACGCTCGACAAGCTGGAGTCCATCCCGGGGTGGCGGGCCGAGGTGAGCACGTCTGACATGCTCGACCAGCTCGAGCGGGTCGGCGCGGTCATCTGTGCCGCAGGCGCCGACCTGGCACCCGCCGATCGCAAGCTCTACGCCCTGCGCGATGTCACGGGCACGGTCGAGTCCATTCCGCTGCTGGCGTCGTCGATCATGAGCAAGAAGATCGCCGAGGGCACCGGTGCGCTGGTCCTCGACGTCAAGACCGGGTCGGGTGCCTTCCTGCCCGACGAGGACGACGCGCGCGAACTGGCGTCGACCATGGTCGAACTCGGTCACGACGCCGGTGTCGACACCCGTGCGGTCATCACCGACATGGGCACACCGCTCGGACTCGCGATCGGCAACGCCGTTGAGGTGGCCGAGTCGGTGGAGGTACTCGCCGGCGGCGGACCCGCCGACGTCGTCGAACTGACCCTGGCCCTCGCCCGGGAGATGCTCGACGCCGCTGGGCTCGTCGACGCCGACCCCGCAACCCATCTCGCCGACGGCCGGGCGATGGACACGTGGCGGGCGATGATCGCGGCGCAAGGTGGCGACCCCGATGCGCCCCTGCCGACGGCGCGCCACCACGACACCGTGACCGCGTCGGGCGACGGCATCGTCACCGAGATGGACGCGCGCGCGGTCGGCGACGCCGCGTGGCGCCTCGGCGGCGGCCGATCGAAGCCGGGGGAGGCGGTCGCGGCAGAGGCGGGAGTGACCATCCATGCGAAGCCCGGTGATCGTGTCCGAGCCGGTCAACCGTTGTTCACCCTGCACACGCAGGATGAGGACCGGATCCCCGGCGCCCGCTCCTGCCTGGCCGGGGCGACGACCGTGGGGCCCGACTCCGCCGAACACGCGGGCGGCGCGCGCACCCGTCCACTGATCATCGACCGCGTTAGGTTTCCATCATGACGACGCTGACCCCGGCGAACATCTCCCTCGCCCCGAAGGTGCTCCTCCACGACCACCTCGACGGCGGACTCCGGCCCGCGACGGTCCTCGAGTTGGCCCACGAGGTGGGATACGACGGCCTCCCGGCGGATGAGAACGGCAGGCAGATCGATGACGCCGAGACGCTCGGGCAGTGGTTCCGACGTGCGGCCGACAGCGGCTCGCTCGAGCGCTATCTCGAGACCTTCTCGCATACGGTCGCGGTGATGCAGACCGTCGGCGGGTTGGAACGCGTCGCGCGCGAGTGCGTGGAGGACCTCGCCGCCGACGGGGTCGTGTACGCCGAGGTGCGTTATGCGCCCGAACAGCATCTCGAAGGTGGGCTGACCCTCGACGAGGTCGTCGAGGCGGTGCTGCGGGGCTTCGCCGAGGGCGAGGCGGTCGCGGCCGAGCGGGGCCGGACGATCACCGTGCGGTGCCTGGTCACCGCGATGCGCCACGCCGCCCGGTCACGCGAGATCGCCGAACTCGCGGTCCGCTACCGGGACCGGGGTGTCGTCGGTTTCGACATCGCCGGCGCCGAGGCGGGGCATCCGCCGACCCGCCATCTCGACGCCTTCGAATACATGCGGGCCAACTGTGCGCCCTTCACCATCCACGCCGGCGAGGCATTCGGGCTGCCGTCGATCCACGAGGCCATCGGCTTCTGCGGGACGGACCGGTTGGGTCACGGCGTCCGCGTCTTCGACGACATCGAACTCCCGGAGGGGGTCGATCTCGCGGCGCACTCGTTCGCGGGTGCGCGGCTGGGTCAGGTGGCGAACATCGTGCGGGACAAGCGGATTCCGCTGGAGCTGTGCCCGAGTTCGAATGTGCAGACCGGGGCGGTCGGTTCACTCGCCGAGCATCCGTTCAACGTGTTGGCGCGCCTACGGTTCCGGGTGACGGTGAACACCGACAACCGACTGATGTCCGACACCACCATGAGCAAGGAATTCGGCCTGCTCGCCGATCGGTTCGGCTACGGCTGGGCGGATTTCGAACGGTTCACGGTGAACGCGATGAAGTCGGCGTTCATCCACTTCGACGAGCGGCTGGCGTTCATCGACGACGTGATCAAGCCCGGCTACGCGGTGCTGCTCGGCTGAGCAGCACCGTCGCGGCCGGTTATGGGCGGAGAGGACTGCGCCCGTCAGCCCTTCTTGGTGAGCCGGGCCTCGAAGTCGTGCTCGAGCGCGCGCCACGCCTCGGCCTCGTTGTCGAACGGACCGCTGGGCGCCATGCGCTTGGGGTCGGGGTTGACGGTGTAGTCGACGAACCATCCCAGCGGGGTGGTGGTGCCGAGGGCCTCGGAGACCGTGTTGTCACCGGCGTAGTCGGCTGCGTCGGTGAAGAGTTCGACGGCGAGGTCGAGCTGGTCGCGATCCATTCGGCGGGGGCCGTCGGCGATGTCGTCGGCGAGACCCGGCAGGACGTAGACGTTGTCGTCGATGACGTCGAACTCGAGGGATCCGTTGGTCGCCTCGGTGCGGACCTCGTCGAACGTGGACAGGTCGGCGAGGTCGTGCGTGTTGTCGTCGGCGAGGAACCGCGAGAGCGAGCGCGCCGAGGTGAACACGAAGATCTTGCCCTTGGTGCCGAGGAACACCGGGTCGTCTCCGAGGTAACACCGCAGTGTCAGGTACTCGTTCGCGCTGGTGACGATCTTGATCGGGTCGATGCCGACCGACGCCCAGAAATCGTCGTCGTCGTAGTCGTCCTCGTCCTCCTCGTCCGTGTCCTCTTCGAGGTCATCGTCGTCGGCGGCGTCCGAGGACTCGGAGTCGGGGGCACCGACGATCTCGATGTCATCGTCGGTCGGCTCGTCCTCGTCCTCGGCGGACGCGGCGGCCTCGAGTTCGGCCTCGGCGGTCTCGACGGCCTTGGCGTCCACCTTCGGTGTGCTGATGACACCGTCGATGGCATCGAGCACGTCATCCCAGTGCTTGGCGATGAGCCGGCCGATGCGCACCCAGAGGTCGGTGCCCTCGCGGCCGTCGAAGTTGCGTGTGCCGGTGGTGACGGCGCCCAGGATCGGGTTGCCGTTGAAGAACTTGGTGACCGGTGTCAATTCGCAGACCTCACCGAGGATGCGGACGATCTCGAGTGCGTCTTCGAGTTCGGCGATGACCTCGGCGGTGGGGTCCTCCGCGGCGAGCTCGGGTACGCCGACGAGGTCGTAGCTGTGGCGCCCGTCGGGGACCAGTTCATCGGCCTGCAGGCCGACCACGGTCGACCACGCCGGGTGCTCGACGAGATCGTTGTCCTCGTTGGTGCGGATGAACGCGGCGAGCTCGGCGACAGAGGGCAGGACGTACAGGTCCTCGTCCAGTCCGAGGAAGGCCTCCCATTCATCGTCGCCCTCACGCCAGCGGGGTGCCCACAGGGTGAAGCTGTTTCCGTCGGTGAGTCCGAGCTCAATCGGGACGATGTCTCCGGCCATGGGGACACAGCCTAGCGATTGTCGGCGGCGGATCCAGTAGTGCCCCCACAGACGGTCGGTGGTGTGCCGACGACTTTTCGATGAACTCCTGACCCGCCCGCGGGTGCGACCATCGGCGCGGCTCTCATCGTGGACGGAAGAATCCTTCGAATGCCTGGTCGAGGTTCGAGGTGCGTACCGGCGAGACGCCCACGGGGTCACCGGCTTCGATCATTTGACCATTGCCGATGTACATCGCCACGTGGCCGGACCACACCGCGAGGTCTCCGGGCTGCAGCTGCGCCTGGGACACCTGATACCCGGCGGTGTCCTGCTCCTGGGCGAGGCGGGGGAGTTCGAGCCCGGCCTGCCGGTAAGCCCACTGTGTGAAGCCGCTGCAGTCGAATCCGTCGGGCGTCGTCCCGCCCCAGACATAGGGCACCCCGCGTTGACTCAGCGCGGCCCGCACCGCGGTCGCCGCGCGTTCGTTCGGAGCGTGGGCGACCGAGCCGTCGGGCAGCGTGATGGGGACGCCGCCGGGCGTGGGGACGGGCGACAGTCTGGCGGCGTCGCCGCCTGCGACTCCGACCATCTCGGCCGGCGCCGTGCGGCGGGCCAGGGCGGCCATCGCCTCGGTGTCGGAGCCGAGCTCGGCGCGAGCACGACCGATGATCTCCACGCCGCGGCTCAGATGCTCGACGGCGATCGGCAGGACCGCGAGAAGGACTGCCGGAGTGGCCAATCCGCCGGCGAGGCCACGGACATGCCGTTCCAGGGAGTCCACGAGGCCGTTCAGCGCGGTCGACGCCATGTGGACGGTACGGCCGGCGCTCTCGACGAGCCGGCCGAACTCGGCGGCGCATTCGGTGAGTTCGGTGAGTCGGCGCTGGTTCGCCGCGGTCGCGGCTGCGGCTCCGGCGGCCCCGGCTCCGTCCCACCGCGTGAGGACGGACTCGGCGGCCGACGTCGACCGCTGGCGCACCGACTCGACGGTGCCCGCTACGGTCCGGACCTGCTCGGCGGGGTTGCCCGGTGCCAGGATCCCGGTCCCCAGCGCGGCGATCAGTTGCCGCAGTGGCTCGATGAGGAGTTCGACGGGGATCACAGCGTCAGCTCACCGGCCGTCGCGATCCGGTCGGCGGCGGCGCAGTCGCAGTCGGCGTAGGACGTTGCGGCCGAGCTCGTCGTGAGTCCGACGCGTTCCTCGCGCGCCGTCGCGGCCTCGATGGTGCGACGGTGCAGGTCGAGGAACTCGACGACGGCGGTGAGGAACTCGATGCCGATGAGACCGAAGGTGATGGCGAGTTCGACCACGGCGGCGTCGTCGCTGCCGGTCCCGCCCTCGAGCATCTGGGCGTTCGTGCGGTGTGCGCCGGAGAACTCGTGCAGCGCAGACGAATCGGCGAACAGTCGGCCACCTGTGTCCGGGCCTGGCCGGGTGGGTGCGGGATAGGGATGGGGGGAGGACGGGCTCATGGGTTTTCGACGCGGCGCGGCCCCGTTGGGTTCCATCAAATTCTCGCGGCGACCCAGACCGGCGTGGTGGAGCTCGCCCAAGCGGCACGCGAGCGCCGGGGAGGAAATAGGGTGTCGGCATGGAGTCCCTGATCGTCGACCATCCCCTCGCAGCCGCGCGTCTGACCACGATGCGCGACGAGACCACCGACAACGCCGGATTCCGGGCTGCGCTGTCTGACCTCACCCAGATGCTGATCTACGAGGCGCTTGCCGGTGCGCCGCGCGCCGACGTCGCGATCAACACGCCGATGACCGCGCACACGGGATCGAGGCTGGCATCCCCGCCTCTCCTGGTCCCGGTCCTGCGGGCCGGACTCGGCATGGTCGAGCAGGCGCACGCGATGGTGCCCGAGGCGCATGTCGGTTTCGTGGGCCTCGCCCGCGACGAGGAGACCGCACAACCCGTGCCGTACCTGGAGTCGCTGCCGGAGGACCTGTCGGGACGGCCGGTGTTCGTCCTCGACCCCATGCTCGCCACCGGCGGCTCCATGCTCCACACCATCGAGTTGCTGGTCGCCCGCAACGCCACCGACATCACCGCCGTATGTGTCGTCGCCGCACCTGAAGGGGTTGCGGCGCTGGAGAATTCGGGACACCCGTGCCGGCTCGTCGTGGCTGCCGTGGACGACGGTCTCAACGAGGTCAACTACATCGTGCCCGGTCTCGGTGACGCGGGCGACCGGCAGTTCGGTCCGAGGTATTTGTGAGGGTCGGGACCACCCGAGCGAGCTCGTCGCGCCGCTTCTGACCGTTGGCTTGAACGCAGGGGATCGCTGAAACCGCATATCCAGCCGTCGATTCCGCTGACCGATTCGGGTCATTGAACTCGACTCGCCAGTGGCCGGACACCCAGGCGCGGCGGGGCATCCGGGTGTCTGCATCTCGGTGGGCGCCCAGTGCCGCGCCGGTGCGGCCGCGCGTTTGCGCCGAACCCCGCCTCCTCTGTCTCACGCCACACACGTTGCAAACACAGCCAAGCCATGGTCATCGACATCCACGCAATGATCACGGTCGCAGTAGCGAGGGGCCTCATGAGCCTGGCTCGACGACGATCAGTGACAGGGTCCGCCGACCTGGGAGCGCCACTTGTCGTGAGCGATCGCGGGGGCCGGGGCGGCGACATAGAAGCGCTGGATCGTGACGAATTATTCGCTTACAGAATGAAATCTGAAACGGGTGTGACTGAAGTTCACCGCTGTCAACGATCTACGCCAGTCAACGAGAATCAGCGCACAGTCGACGAAAAACGCTGCACAGTGGATAGTTTCGCTATTTCTGGGCCTGTGGAAACTCTTCGTGGTCGAACGCATGTTCCTGTACCTTGGAGTCATGTCAGAGCTAGCCACTCTCCTCGATCAACTCATCGGAACCACCCCGCCCACCAACGACCCAACCGGCAGAGCGACATTCGACGCCCTCGACACGTGGCGCCTGATCCGCAACCTTGCCGATCATCAAATCGCCACGAACGCAGCGCAACTCGATGCTCTCGGGGTCGCGCAGAAAGCCGGTAGCACCACCAAGAAGCTGCTGATCGAGTCAGGACATGCGCCGGCCTCCGCCCTCCGCACCATGCGGAGTGTCGACGCGCTGCCCAACCTGCCCGCTTTGGCGCGTCATGCCGCCGATGGGCGGCTGTCCGGCGAGATCGTCGATGCCATCGTCCGCGGCATGAACGAGATCGAGAAACGATGTGGTGAGGCGCTTTCCGACGACGATCGCTCCCGGTATGAGAGCGAGCTCGTCGCCCAGGCGCTGTCGGGCGCGACACCGACTGAAGTACTCAAGCACGCTCGAGCCATCAGCAACACACTCTGCGACGACTCTGACACCGGTGTACCGGCCACCGACGACCCATCGCTGAACGCGGTCAACGTGCACACCACCGACGACGGGCGCGTCGAGGTCCGCGCTGACCTCACCCAGTTGGTCGGCGAGAAGTTCCTGGCGATGATCGACGAACGGTCCTGTCCACGGCCCGAACCCGACGGCGCCGAGGATCGTCGCACCGCCGAGCAGCGTCGCGCCGACGCTTTCGAGTTGATCCTCGACCAAGCCGCGATCGGCGCGACCATCGATACCGTCGGAAGTCCACGCACGCAACTGATGCTGACCATCCCCGCCACCGGAGAACTCGCAACGCTGCCGTGGACCGGGACGGTCAGCCATGCCACCGCGAAACAGGTCTCCTGCGACGGATCCCTGACCGAGATCGTCCTCGACAGTGAGGGCGTACCGCTGCAGATGGGTCACACCCGTCGGTTGTATCCGGCGCACCTACGTAAGGCGGTGATCGTCCGCGACGCGTGTTGCGTCAAATGCGGTGCACCACCGTCACATACCCAGGTTCACCATATCAAGTCGTGGGCCGACGGTGGACCCACCGACCTCGACAACGGCTGTTTGCTGTGTCAGCGCTGCCATACGCAGGTCCACCACCACGGCTGGGACATCGTGATGGGATTCGACCGCCATCCCTGGCTCGTCCCACCCGCCAGTATCGACCCGCAACGCCGACCGCTACCCGCCTACAACCGGCGCACCATGCGCCTCGACGAGGCCGCCTGACCGGCCGTCCGACAACCACTTTCGCGTAGCACCTTCCGCACCCGGGCCATACCCGGGACCGCATCCGTCCTTTGACAACTCCACAGTGTCACCCCAGAGGCAACCGCCCCCCGTACGAGACCGGCCCGTCTCGACGCAGTGGATGGGAACTGTTGAGCGCTGAGCGAGCGTCCGGCTTTGTGTCAGCGCATTCCACCGGGTGATCTCGATATCGGCGTCGTCTGTGTTCCAAGCCAATTGGCGACGGCCCGAGCGGCGGGCGGCGACGTCGGACGCAACGGTCATCCCGTCACGCACGCTTCGCATTTCGGTGACCGGGCTGAGCCGAACCGCGGTCAGGGAGGTGCGGCGGGTCTCAGCCGGGCAGCGACCAGTACGCGAGCATCGGCTCCTCGGTGAGCACGGCGCCGCCGTCGACGATGGTGAGACTTGTCGGCGAGACGAGGTAACGCACCGAGCCGTTGCGCGCCTCGAAGGTGTCTCCGGTGCGGGTCGGGAACTGGAGTTCGATCCCGCCCTCGGGTGCGGCGCCCTTGTAGTACAAGCGGCCCGTCTGGGTGCCCACCTGGCAGATCACCACGCGCGACCGGGCGGTCTGTCCGACGGCCACGGCGGGGTCGTCGGCGGCGTTGCAGCGGGGACCGCTGGTGAATCCCTGCCAGTCCGCGCCGGCGACGGTGGGGGTCGGCCGAACCGGGGGCGGCGTCGTCGTGGTGGTGGTCGCGGTGGTGGGGGTCGTCGTCTCCGCGGGGCGGGTGACGGTACTCGTGAAGGTCGACGCCGACGGTTGTCCGCCGTCCGCGCTGTCGCGGTCCGCGGACTCGTCGTCCGCGGGGATCAGGAGCAGCGCCGCGAGGACGCCCACCACCACCAGCAGCACGCCCGCGCCGATCGCCACCAGCACCGCCGGCGACGACCACGGGGACCGCGGCGGGCCAGGTGGCACCGGGCCCTGCGGGTAACCGCCCGACGGATAGCCACCCTGGGGATGGCCGCCTGGACCGCTCGGTGGATAGGTCATCTCGCTCCTTCGGTTCGGCCGGCCGCCGGTTCCGTTCGGTCCTACAGTTCGCCGATGATCCGGGCCAACAACTCGCCCATCCTGGTTGCCGACGCGCGGCCGACCTCCAGGACCTCTGCGTGGCTCAGGTGTTCGCCGGTCATGCCGGCCGCGAGGTTGGTAACCAGGGATATGCCGAGCACGTTGAGTCCGGCGGCGCGCGCGCGATGGTCTCGTGCACGGTCGACATCCCGACCAGGTCCGCACCCATCGTCCGCAGCATCCGGATCTCGGCGGGGGTCTCGTAGTGCGGGCCGGGGAGCCCGGCGTAGACCCCCTCGGCGAGGCCCGGGTCGATGCCGCGCGCGATCTGTCGCAGCCGCGGTGAATAGGCATCGACAAGGTCGACGAACTGGGCACCGACCAACGGGGAGCGGGCCGTGAGGTTCAGATGATCCGTGATGAGCACGGGTTGCCCGACCGACATGTCCTCGCGCAGACCGCCCGCCGCGTTGGTGAGCACGACGGTGTGGACACCGGCCGCGGCTGCGGTGCGGACCGGGTGGACCACGCGAGCGAGGTCGTGGCCCTCGTAGGCGTGAATACGTCCCAGCATCAACAGGACTCGTCGATCACCGATCCGGACGGAGTGGACCACGCCGCCGTGGCCGGCGGCCTTGGGTGGGACGAATCCCGGGATCGACGCCATCGGCAACGAGCGGATGGGCCGCCCGAAGGCGTCGGCGGCGGGTGACCATCCCGACCCGAGGATGACGGCCACATCGTGTGTAGCGGCGTCGGTCTCGGCAGCGATCGTGGCCGCGGCGACGATGGCCGCGGCATCGGGGTCGGCGGTGGGCTCCATGCGCCAACCCTAAACCGTTCCCAGGCCCACACGGCCGCGCGTCGCAGCGCGCCGACCGATCGGGTCGGTGGCGACGAGACCGGGAGCGATAAGGTCGGGACATGCCATTTCTGAACGGTGACGGGGAGGTCGTCGAGCTCCATCTCGGAGCGCGCGGTGAGGAGATCAGCGAGTCCAATCCGGAGAACCGCTTCCGGACCCACTGGTTGGACGAGGTCGATGCACTGCTGGACCAGGTGGTCGCCGACCCGCCACGACCGCTGGTGATCACCGCCACCGGGAAGTTCTTCTCCAACGGCCTGGACACCGACCACATCTTCGCCGCTCCCGACCAGCTGCCCGGTTACCTCGACCGCGTGCACGCCCTGTACGCGAAGGTGCTCACCCTGCCCGTTCCGACGGTCAGCGCCGTCAACGGACACGCCTTCGGCGCCGGAGCGATGCTCGCGTTGTGTACCGACCACGTCCTGATGCGCACCGAACGCGGTTTCTGGTCGCTGCCCGAGGCCGCTCTCACCATGCCGTTCACCCGTGGGATGGCGACGTTGCTGCGCACCCGACTGACCGATCGCACCGCCACCGAGGCGATGTACACCAGCCGGCGGTACGGCGCCGACGACGCGGTGCGTGCGGGAATCGTCGACGAGGCCGTGGACGCCGAGCTCCTCGTGAAGCGGGCCACCGAGATCGCGGCCGCCCGCTCCGCGACCGCCGGACCCAACCTGGCGCTGATCAAGCGCGGACTCCGTGGCCCCCTGCTCGACGACCTCGCACGTCAGACCCCGCCCGGAGTCTTCTGATGTCGGCCGCGGGAGCGGACTTCGCCGCGGCGGACGATCCCATCGACGCCTGGCTCGCCGAGCACGGCGGCGATCTCATCGCGTGGCGCCGGCAGATCCATGCGCATCCGGAACTGTCCCGGCAAGAGGTCCGCACCACCGAGCTGGTGATGAGCGAGCTCACCGCCGCCGGACTCACCCCGCGCCGGCTGCCGCTGGGCACCGGAGTGGTGTGCGACCTCGGTCCTGCCGGTGAGCCCCGCATCGCGCTGCGCGCGGACATGGATGCCCTGCCGGTGACCGAACACACCGGCCTGCCGTTCACCTCGGCGGTGGAGGGCGCGTCGCACTCGTGCGGTCACGACGCGCACACGGCCATCCTGATCGGCGTCGCGAAGCTCCTCGCCGCGGCCGAACCACTTCCGGTCGGCGTGCGTCTGATCTTCCAGGCCGCCGAGGAGGTCATGCCCGGCGGAGCCCTCGACGCCATCGAGGCGGGCGTCACCACCGGTCTCGGCCGCATCTTCGCCTTGCACTGCGACCCTCGCCTGCCGGTCGGCACGGTCGGCCTGCGGTCCGGCCCGTTGACGTCCGCGGCCGACCACATCGATCTGCAACTGCACTCGGCCGGCGGGCACACGTCGCGGCCGCACCTCACCGGGGATCTCATCTACGCGATGGGCACGGTGATCACCGGCCTGCCCGGGGTGCTGTCGCGACGGATCGACCCGCGTTCGGGCACGGTGATGGTGTGGGGCGCGGCGAACGCCGGCAGCGCCGCCAACGCCATCCCGCAGGAAGGTCGCATGCGCGGCACGGTCCGCACCGGCGATCACGCCACCTGGGCCCAGCTCGAGCCGCTGGTCCGCAGCGTCGTCGGCGAGCTGCTGGCACCGCTCGGCGTCCGGTACGACCTCTCGTACTTCCGCGGGGTGCCGCCGGTCGTCAACGACGAGGTCGCGGTCGGGATGTTCGAACGGTCCGTCGCCGCAATCGGGTCCAAGGCGATCGCGGACACCCCGCAGTCACCCGGCGGCGAGGACTTCTCCTGGTATCTCGAACACGTCCCGGGAGCGATGGCCCGCCTCGGCGTGTGGGACGGATTCGGACCGCAGGTCGATCTGCACGCGCCCAACTTCGATCTCGACGAACGTGCCCTCGCGATCGGTGTGCGCGCGCTCGCCGGGATCGTGCTGAACGCGACCAGCGCCGCCGGCTAGGACACTCGGTCTATTCCGCGGGCCCCGGCCCGGGTCCGACATTGCGCGACTCGCGCAACCGGAGGTCCTGCACATACTCCGCGGGTGCGCCGGCGATCTCCGCGGCCTCGGCCATGACGCCGAGATAGCGCGCCGAGGGCAACCCGCCCTCGAAGGCGTCGAGGACGTACAACCAGGCCAGCACCGGGCCGTCGGCGGTGTCGACGCGGGCGCGGATCTTGCGGTGGATGCCGAGCTCGGAACCCTCCCACCGGTCGAGCAGATCCTCGTCCTCGGTGGTGACGTCGTAGAGAACGACGAACACCCGGGCGTCGGGGTCGTCGCGGTCCTCGGTGACCGTGGCCAGGGACCCCTCCCACCCGATGTCGCCGCCGCCGAACGTCAGACGCCAGCCGCGGAGCCATCCGGTGCCCGACATCGGGGAGTGCGGCGCGCGCTCGGCCATCTGCTCGGGATGCATGTTGGATCCATAGGCGGCATAGATGGGCACGGATGGAGCCTAGATGGTCTCCGCCGAGTCCGGAAGGCGACACCGTGGCCCGGCCCCGGTGTGCGACCACGTTCACAACGACGGACCCGCCCGACTAGTTTGGTAGGCGGCGCGAACGGGGTCGACCGTCTCGCGCGACCCGAGGAGCGTGTCACCCCGCGTTCCCGTCGAGCCACGACACACAGCCGGGCGCAGCTTCCCCACGAAGGACGCGGCGAGCCGGCGTGGAGAACAGGAGTCACAGTGACCAGGATCGTCATCATCGGCGGCGGACCCGCGGGTTACGAGGCGGCGCTCGCGGCGGCCGCCTACGGGGCCGACATCACGGTGATCGATTCGGACGGGATCGGCGGTGCCTGCGTGTTGTGGGACTGCGTCCCGTCAAAGACGTTCATCGCGTCCACCGGCATCCGCACCGAGGTCCGTCGCGCCGTCGATCTGGGTATCAACATCAAGACCGACGACACCTCCGTCACATTGCCGCAGATCCACCAGCGGGTCCGCGACCTCGCGTTCGCCCAGTCCGCGGACATCCGCTCACGACTCATCAGCGAAGGCGTGACACTCGTCTCCGGTACCGCGGTTCTCGACGAGCGGCAGGTCGGCGTCTCGACGCACACCGTCGTCGCGACCCTCGCCGACGGAACCACCGAACGCTACGACGGCGATGTGGTCCTGCTGGCGACCGGCGCCTCGCCCCGCGTGCTGCCCGACGCCGAACCCGACGGCGAGCGCATCCTCACCTGGCGTCAGCTCTACGACCTCGAGGAGCTGCCCGAACACCTCGTCGTCATCGGTTCCGGCGTCACCGGCGCCGAGTTCGTCCACGCCTACACCGAACTGGGCGTCAAGGTGACGCTCGTGTCGAGCCGCGACCGGGTCCTCCCGCACGAGGACGAGGACGCCGCGCTGGTGCTCGAGGACGCACTCGCCGAACGCGGCGTCGAACTGGTCAAGCACGCCCGCGCCGACAAGGTCGAGCGGCACGGCGATTCGGTCACCGCGCATCTGGCCGACGGCTCGACCGTGACCGGCAGCCACGTGCTGATGACCGTCGGTTCGGTCCCCAACACCACCGATCTCGGACTCGATCGTGCCGGGGTCGCGGTCGGCAAGGGCGGTTACATCGAGGTCGACCGGGTGTCCCGCACGTCGGTCGCGGGGATCTATGCGGCCGGCGACTGCACCGGGCTGTTCCCGCTGGCATCGGTGGCCGCCATGCAGGGCCGCATCGCGATGTACCACGCACTCGGCGAGGGCGTGAGCCCGATCAAGCTGAAAACCGTTGCGTCCGCCATCTTCACGCGTCCGGAGATCGCCACGGTGGGGGTGTCGCAGAACGCCATCGACACCGGTGAGTACCCGGCGCGCACCGTGATGCTGCCGTTGGCCACCAACCCGCGCGCCAAGATGAGCGGTCTGCGCCGGGGCTTCGTGAAGATCTTCTGCCGGCCGGCCACCGGTGTGGTCATCGGCGGCGTCGTGGTCGCACCGAACGCCTCCGAACTGATCCTGCCCATCGCCCTCGCGGTGCAGAACAAGCTCACCGTCGGCGACCTGGCCCAGACGTTCTCGGTGTACCCGTCGCTGACCGGGTCCATCACCGAGGCGGCGCGGCAGCTGGTTCGGCACGACGACCTGGACTGAGCGCCGCCCGCCCACTGTGCACAGCCGGTGCCGGTGTGCGCCGCCGGGTGCGTCGTCACGGTAGGGTCGGACGAATTCGTTCGTCCCGGCCGGCGACCAAGGGGGTGTCGTGAGCTCGCCGCAGCAGTCCTACAACACCTACGGCAGTCGCAACGACCGCGCGTTCGCTCGCGGTCGCACGCAGTGGGCGGGCATGAGCATCGACGAGATCCTCAACGTCCTGAGCACGATGGAACCCGGTCGTGCCGGCGGTGACGTCAACACGATCCTGCAGGCGATCGAGTCCGTCCGCCGCGCGGCCGAACGGATGCACGCGATGTTCGGCGACGGCATGCTCGGTCAGGCTTCCGACGCGGCGCTGGAGGCGGGCCGGTCGCTGTCGGCCGATCTGGCGACGACCTCGGAGACCGCCGGCCAGATCGGGGATGCGCTGGCCGGCGCGACAGGCATCCTCGGATCGGCTCGCGGTCAGGAGGGGCGGTTGCGTGAGCTGCAGCAGCACATCCGTGACAATCCCGAGGACGCGCCGGCTGTCCGGCATGAGGTCGACCGGGCGATGACGGGCGCCTACTCCTCGCCGATGATCGGGCTGCAGCGCTCCCTGCCGAACGACCCGACCGGGGCGAACGGGGTGACCGCAGGACTCGGCTTCGGGCCGACCGCCGGCGGTTCCGGCGCCGCGGGGTCCGGGCCGGACGCTCCCCGCGGTCAGGCCGCCAACACCGTCGACGCCGGCGACTTCGGGCGTGCCACTCCGACTGCCGGGCCGGTGCCGGTCGCTGCGGGCGGTCCACCACCCGGTGGCGGCGGACCCGGTGCGTCGTCGACGCCGCCAGGGCCTGCGGGTCCGGGCGGCGGACCATCCGGTCGTGGCAACACCGACGGCCCCGACGGGTTGGTGCGTGGTGGTCGGGCGACGCCCGAGTCGACGACCCGCGGCGCCGCGGCTCCCGAAACGCACCGGTCGGGAGGCGCCGACGGGATCGGCGAGAACAGCGGATCCGGTTCCGGTGGCGGTGCGCCGGCGAGTGGAGGCGCCGGGGTCCCGGTCGCGATGCCCGCTCCCGGCTTGCTCCCACCCGCGTCGGCGCCGACGCCGACCCCGGTCGCCGGCGGCTCACCGACGCCGGCGACCCCCGCCACCGCCGGGCCGGTTGCCCAGCGCCCGACGGGGATGCCGCTCGCCGGGGCCCCGGGCGGCGGACGGCGGCCCGGCGCCGACGACGACAGCCACCGGGCAGCGCCGTACCTGCACACTCGGGAACACGGCGCGCAGCTCGTCGGCGACATGCCGCTCGTCGGTCCGCCCGTCATCGGCGACTGGATCCGGCAGGCATCCCCGGCGGTCGACGACGCCGCGCCGGCCGGGCCGGATCAGGCCTTGTCCCT
The DNA here is from genome assembly GCF_029866425.1 of Gordonia sp. SMJS1. Classification (NCBI taxonomy): domain Bacteria; kingdom Bacillati; phylum Actinomycetota; class Actinomycetes; order Mycobacteriales; family Gordoniaceae; genus Gordonia; species Gordonia sp. SMJS1. The sequence continues at coordinate 1,845,773 of NZ_CP123381.1, forward strand.
GCGGCCCGCGGCACCCGGCGACGCCGTCTCCCGGACCCCCGTCGACGGTGCGGCGCAGGAGGTCTCGGACGACACCGATGCACCGTCGGGCGGTTCGGCCACGTCGAGACCGGAGACCGTGTGAACGCCGGGCTGAAGCGTGTCGACCGGTTACCGGGCGGCGTCGCCCGCCTCGTCGACTCGGTGCCCGACGAGGACCTCACGGCGTGTCTGCACCTGATCGTCGCGACCGTCCTGGACGTCACGGCGGTCTCGACGCCCGAGATCCGGGAGGCGATCAGCCAGTGGCGGCGGCAGGGCGGTGCGTCGACGGCCGGCATCGCACGTCTGCGGCTCGTCGCGGCACAGCACGACTTCGACGCCTTCGCGCATCAGCGTCGTGGCGACGTGGACGCCCAGCGCGACAGCTTCCGCCGCGCCCGCGCCGTCGACTGCCTGGTGGCCGCGATGTCGACGCCCGCCGCTGGTGAGTCGCTGCGCGATGCGCTCCGCGAATCAGCCTACGAGGCCGCCGCGGCACTGGGCGGCACGGCCGGTGTGGTCGCCATCCTCGCCGACCACGTGATGTGAGGCGGCGGCACCGTCGCGCCGGTCAGGTCAGGCCGAAGCTGTGCTCGACGGCTCGGTTCCATCCCGCGTAGAGGCGGTCGCGGTCGTCGGCGGCCATCCCGGGCTCCCACCGGCGGTCTTCGGCCCAGTTGGCGCGGATGTCGTCCTCGCTCTCCCAGAAACCGACGGCCAGGCCGGCCGCGTAGGCCGCGCCGAGGGCGGTCGTCTCGTTGACGACCGGCCGCACGACGGGTACGTCGAGGATGTCGGCCTGGAACTGCATGAGCAGTTCGTTCACGACCATTCCGCCGTCGACCTTCAACGTCGACAGTTCGACCCCGGAGTCGGCCTGCATCGCCTCGATGACCTCACGCGTCTGAAAGGCGCTGGCTTCCAGTGCGGCTCGGGCGATGTGGCCCTTGTCGGCGAACCGGGTGAGACCCACGATGACGCCGCGGGCATCGGGGCGCCAGCGCGGCGCGAAGAGTCCGGAGAACGCCGGGACGAAGTAGACGCCGCCGTTGTCGTCGACCCCGCCGGCCAGTTTCTCGACGTCAGATGCCTGCGGGATCAGGCCGAGGTTGTCGCGCAGCCACTGGATGAGCGAACCGGTCACCGCGATCGAGCCCTCGAGTGCGTATCGTGCGGGCTGCTCGCCGATGCGGTAGCAGACGGTGGTGAGCAGTCCGTGCTCGCTGAAGACCGGCTCGGTGCCGGTGTTGAGGAGCAGGAAGTTGCCGGTCCCGTAGGTGTTCTTGGCCTCGCCGGGTTCCAGGCAGGCCTGGCCGAAGGTCGCGGCCTGCTGGTCGCCGAGGATGCCGGCGAGCGGTACCCCGGGGAGTGGGCCGTTGCCCCGGAGGGCGCCGAAATCGCCCGAGGAGCTCCTGATCTCGGGCAGCATGGCCATCGGGATGCCCATCTCGGCGCAGATGTCGGCGTCCCAGGTCTGGGTCCGCAGGTCCATCAACATGGTGCGCGATGCGTTGGTGACATCCGTGACGTGCCGGCCGCCGTCCACCCCGCCGGTCATGTTCCAGGCCATCCAGGAATCCATGGTGCCGAAACACAATTCTCCGTTCTCGGCGCGTTCGCGGAGGCCGTCGACGGAGTCGAGGAGCCAGCGGGCCTTGGGGCCGGCGAAGTAGGTCGACAACGGCAGGCCGGTGCGATCGCAGAACCGGTCCATGCCGACATCTCCGGCCAGCTCGGTGCACAGATCATCGGTTCGCGTGTCCTGCCACACGATGGCGTTGTGCACCGGCTTGCCGGTGTCGCGCTCCCAGATCACGGTGGTCTCGCGCTGATTGGTGAGGCCGCAGGCGACGATGTCCTTCGCGGTCAGTTCGGCCGACGCGAGGGCAGCGGCGCCGACGCGGCGGGTGTTACGCCAGATCTCGGCGGCGTCGTGTTCCACCCAGCCCGCGCGCGGGAAGATCTGTTCGTGTTCGAGCTGTTCGGCGCCGACGACGCGACCCTCGTGATCGAAGATCATCGCCCGGGTCGAGGTGGTGCCCTGGTCGATTGCCGCCACGTATTTGCCTGACCTACCCACGCCGGACAGTGTCGCACGCTGTCGAGGCCACAGAGATCAATTAGGCTCAGCAACCATGAACACCGAGTTCAACGCGGACCGGCCCGCCGACATGGGGCCCCTCTACCGCGCCGAGGCGTGGCGGAGGTTCGGGGAGGAACAGTTCGACGTGGTGGTCATCGGTGGCGGCGTGGTGGGTGTCGGTGCCGCACTCGACGCCGCGACACGCGGTCTGCGCGTCGCGCTGGTCGAGGCACGCGACATCGCCTCGGGCACATCGAGCCGGTCGTCGAAGATGTTCCACGGCGGCCTCCGCTATCTCGAGCAGCTCGAATTCGGCCTCGTGCGTGAGGCTCTACGCGAACGCGAGTTGTCGCTCCGGTTCCTCGCGCCACATCTGGTCAAGCCGTTGCCGTTCCTGTATCCGCTCACGCAACGGGTGTGGGAGCGGCCGTATGTCGGAGCCGGCATCTTCCTCTACGACCGGATGGGCGGCGCCAAGTCCGTTCCCGGACAGCGTCATGTCACCCGATCGGGTGCCCTGCGCGTGGCCCCGGCACTCAAGCGCAGCTCGCTCATCGGCGGGATCCGGTACTACGACACCGTCGTCGACGACGCGCGGCACAGCCTCACGGTCGCCCGCACAGCGGCCAATTACGGTGCGGTCATCCGGACCTCGACCCAGGTCACCGGATTTCTGCGCGAATCCGACCGGGTGCTCGGAGTCCGGGTGCGCGACACCGAGAACGGCGATGTGACCGAGATCCGTGCCCACTGCGTGATCAACGCCGCGGGCGTGTGGACCGACGAGGTGCAGGCACTGTCCAAGCAGCGCGGGCACTTCAAGGTCCGGGCCTCCAAGGGCGTGCACATCGTGGTGCCGCGCGACCGGATCGTCAGCGAGACCGCGATCATCCTGCGCACCGCCAACTCGGTGCTGTTCGTCATCCCGTGGGAGACGCACTGGATCATCGGCACCACCGACACCGACTGGAACCTCGACCTCGCGCATCCGGCCGCCACCCGCGCCGACATCGACTACATCCTCGAACGCGTCAACGAGGTCCTGGTCACCAAGCTCAACCACGACGACATCGAAGGCGTCTACGCCGGCCTCCGGCCGCTGTTGGCCGGGGAGGACGACGAGACCTCGAAGCTGTCCCGGGAACACGCGGTCGCGACCGTCGCGCCCGGACTCGTGTCGATCGCCGGCGGCAAGTACACCACCTACCGTGTGATGGCCGCCGACGCCGTCGACGCGTGCGACGACTTCATCCCCACCCGGGTGGCGCCGTCGATCACCGAACGCGTCCCGCTGCTCGGGGCGGACGGTTACTTCGCGCTCATCAACCAGTGCGAGCACCTCGGACGCCGATTCGGGTTGCACCCGTACCGGATTCGCCGGTTGCTGAACCGCTACGGCTCGCTGATCGACGACGTGCTGTACTACGCCGACGGCGACAAGAGCCTGCTGCAACCGCTGGCCGCGGCGCCGCAGTATCTGCGCGTGGAGGTGGTGTACGCCGCGGTCGACGAGGCGGCGCTGCACCTCGAGGACGTCCTCGCCCGGCGGACCCGCATCGCCATCGAGTACTCCCATCGTGGCGTCGACTGCGCCGACGAGGTCGCCGACCTGCTGGCGCCCCTCCTCGGCTGGACCACCGAGCAACGCGACTTCGAGGTGGCGACCTACGTCGCGCGCGTGGAGGCCGAGGTGGCCTCGCAGCAGCAACCCGACGACGACTCCGCCGACGCCCTGCGCGCCGCGGCCCCCGAGGCCCGGGCCGAGATCCTCGAACCGGTGCCCGTTCCGAAGTGACGGTGGCTCCGGTCAAGTCGGGACGTTGGGCTCTGTCGCCGTTCCCTGGTCGCGCGGGACGATCGGTGTGGGGAGAAGGAGACGAGATCATGGTCGACGAATCGGTTCGGGTGCTCACCCCCGACCAGGCCTGGGACCTGTTGGGAGGAGCGCAGCTCGGTCGGATTGCACTGAGCGTCGACGGCCAGCCCGACATCTTCCCGGTGAACTTCCACGCGACCGACGGCCGCATCATGCTGCGGTCCGGCGAGGGCACGAAACTGTCGGAGCTGGCGGTGAATTCGCGAGTGGCGTTCGAAGCCGACGGACATACCGAGACCGACGGGTGGAGTGTGGTCGCCAAGGGGACGGCACGCATACTGGTGTCGCTCCACGAGATCGAGGCGGCCGACCAGCTGCCGCTGCGCCCGTGGATCGCCACGATGAAGTACAACTACGTGGAGATCGCGGTCGACTCGATCACCGCCCGCCGCTTCGAGTTCGGCCGAGCCCGAGCGCTACCCCGTGTGAGGGGGCCTCGGCCGCCTCAGATCTGACACCGGGGACACCAGTAGACCGAGCGCTCCCCGCCGGGGGATTCGAGTTCGCCGCGCTTCACCGGGGTCGCACAGCGCCGGCACAACCGACCGTGACGGCCGTACACCCACATCCGCGCGTTGGGTGAGGTGTTGCCCGTGGTGGTGCGCGCCGAGCGCATCCGGTTGGCCCACAGGAGACGCCGGCTGAGATCGACCACCGGGCCGAGATCCACCTCGCCCACCGGCCGGGTGGGGAGGACACGGCGGAGGAAGCAGATCTCACTGCGGAAGACGTTGCCGATCCCCGCGATGAGGCGTTGATCGAGGAGTGCCGACCCGATGGTCTCGTCGGGGTGCGCGGCGAGTCGCCGGATCGCCTCTTCACGATCGAAGTCGTCGGCGAGCAGGTCGGGACCGAGGTAGGCGAGCGCCGCGTCCGGGTCGGCGAGGAGTTCAAGGACCCCCAGGTCGAAACCCACGGCCTCGTGGTCGGCAGTTCGCAGGACCGCACGCGCTTGATAGGCGGGCCGCCGCCACCGTTGCCCGCGAGGATGAACGTGCCAGGCCCCCTCCATCTTCAGATGCGAGTGGATGCTGAGGGTGTCGCCGACACCCGGACCGCTCTCGGCGACGTCGATCAGCAGGTGCTTGCCCACCGATCGCACCGCGAGGACCTCGCGTCCGGAGAGGTCCGCGGTGGCCAGCGACGGGATGCGGAAGTCCGACGACTCGAGCACCCGTCCCGCGAGCCCCGCCCGCAGTCGTGCGGCGGCCGCGTAGACGGTGTCGCCCTCAGGCATGGTCCACCTCAGGCATGATCACCGAAACGCAGCCGGATGCCGCGCGGGGTCGTCGAGAATCCCGCTTCGACGAGCACCTTGCCGAAGTCGGTGGCGCGCACGGGTTCCGAGTCGATGTGGTCGATCGTCAGACGCGCGATCCGGCCCCGCCGGACCAGTGCGACCAGCGCGCCTGCGGCCGACTCCAGCCGCGGGATCGAGTCGCTGAACGTCAGCAGCGTCTTGCCGCCGCGTTCGACGAAACACACCACGTCACCGTCGACGATCACCACGAGCGCCCCCGGTTTGCGGCCCGGGCGGTGACCGGCCTCGGCGTCGCGAGACGCCGGCCACTCGAGCGCCGCCCCGTAGGGATTGGCCGGGTCCGTCGCGGCCAGCACGGTTGCCTCGCGGGGCGCTTTGCGATCGGGCAGCGCATGCCGGCGCAATTCGTCGACCGTGGCCGGCGAGGCGAACTGCGCCCCGCCGAGGCCGTCGACGTAGTAGCCGCGACGAACATGTCCGTTGTCCTCGAACACGGTGAGCGCCTTGTAGACCCGCGCGAAGCCGCCGGTCACCTCCTCCGAGACCACGCTCCCGCGCGTGATCACGCCGTATCGGGTCAGCAACTGATCGCAGAGGCCCTGCGTGGCGATGGTCGGCTCGGTGGACGGGTGGTCGAGGGCGAACCAGCGGCCACTCGCCGTCGGCGACACCGGGGGAGCGACGGAGTGTTCGGTGAGGTACCGGGCCGACAGGCCGGCCCGGAGCCGGGGTGCGCGCCCGCGTGCCCGATGCGCGGGCGCCGAGCGCGGTGCGGACGGGCTGCGCCGCGGTTGCAGCAGGGCGCGGACGGGCGCGAAGCTGTCGTTGCTGACCCGGCCCGCCCACACGAGGTCCCACAGGGCACTCTCGATGTCGGCGGCCGGCGTGGTGGTGCCGGTGCTGATGTCGGCGGCGATCTGTGGGAACCGCAGGGCACCACCGGGTTCGAGTGCGGCGGTGACCCCGTCGTGGACCGGGGTGGTGTCGATCTCGTCGGCGTCGGGCAGCGTCAGGACGGCGACGTCCGCGGGATGCAGCGCCACCCAGCCGTCGGAGTTCCCGATGCGGCCGTGTCCGGACCAGATGACCTCACCGGCGCTGAGCAGTTCGTCGAGCATCGGCGCTGCGTAATCGGACACCCGGGCCGGCAGTACGAGGGACTCCCACGCGGACGCCGGCAGCGGGAACCCGGCCAGCTGGTCGATGACCGTCGCCACCCCGTCGACACCCCGGAGCTGGGTGCCCGACGACGCGTGCTGCCAGTCGAGGAGGAACCGGGTGAGGACGTCGGTACCGACGGGAGCCACCTCGGCGCGGCTCGCCGCCAGGGAACCGCGTCGGATCTGACCCAGCACGTCGGCGTGACACCATTGCCCGTCCCGGGGGCCGATACCGGCGTCGGGCAGGAAGTCACCCTCGACGACGCGTCGCTCCGATGCGAGACGGTTGAGGGTGTCGCGCACGACCCCGGTCGCGATACCCAGAGCAGCGGAGGCCTCGGGCACGGTGAACGGGCCATGGGTGCGGGCGTACCGGCCGATGAGGTCTCCGACTGGGTCGGGCACCTCCTCGAGATAGGCCGCCGGGATGCCGAGAGGTGCGGGCACCCCGAGAGCGTCACGGAGGCGGGCGGTGTCGTCGATGGCCGCCCACAGCGCACGTGCGTTGTGGTTGACCGAGATGATCTGCCCGACCCGGTGCAGCTCGGTGAGCAGGTCGGCGGCCGGCTCGTCGCCGCGATACCGGGCCGCGACCTCCTCGGTGGTGAGCGGGCCCAGCCATCGCAGCAGGTCGACGATGTCCTCGGCGTCGCGCGCCTGACGCTCGGGGGACAGGCGTTGGAGCCGGGCGATCACGTCGGCGATGACCGCCGGATCGAGGAGCTCGCGCAGGTCGACGCGCCCGAGCAACTGGGCCAGCAGGCTGGTGTCGAGGGAGAGGGCGGCCGCGCGGCGCTCGGCGAGCGGCGCGTCGTCGGCGTACATGAACGCACCCACGTACCCGAACAGCAGCGACGCGGCGAAGGGAGAGGGGCTTTGGGTCTCGGTCTCCACCACCCGGATCCGGCGCGTGCGGATGCGGTTCAGCAGATCGAGCAGGGCGGGGAGGTCGTAGACGTCCTGCAGGCATTCGCGGACGGCTTCGAGCACGATCGGGAAGTCGGGGAATTTGGATGCGACAGAGAGCAGTTGGGCGCTGCGCTGGCGCTGTTGCCACAGCGGGGCGCGCCGGCCCGGATCCCGGCGCGGCAGGAGCAGGGCGCGGGCGGCGCATTCGCGGAAACGGGACGCGAACATCGACGAGTCGGCCAGACCGTCGGTCACGAGTTGCTCGACCTCGTCGGGGTCGAGGAGGAACACATCGGCTCCGGGAGGGGCGTCGTCGGTGTCGGGCATCCGCAGGATGATGCCGTCGTCGGAGGCGGTGGTGGCGCCCTCGATGCCGAGGGTCTCCAGCAGGCGCTGCGAGATGGCACTGGCCCAGGGGGCGTGTACACGTAAGCCGTAGGGGGAGTGCAGGATCACCCGCCAGTCGCCGAGTTCGTCGCGGAACCTCTCGACGACCAGCGTGCGATCGGTGGGCAGGTGTCCGGTCGCCTCGCGCTGCTCGGCGATGAGTGTCGCGAGGTTGCTGCGGGCGTTCTCGGTGAGCCCGAGCCGGTCTGCCTGGTCGTCGAGCTTCCCGGGATCGGCGACCGACTGGGTGAAGGCACCGATCGCGGCGCCCAGTTCGGCGGGGCGTCCGATCGCGTCACCGATCCAGAACGGCAACCGGCCCGGTTGACCGAACGCGGGGGAGACGAGTACGCGGTCGTGGGTGATGTCCTCGATCCGCCAACTGGTGGCGCCCAGCGCGAACACATCGCCGACTCGGGACTCATAGACCATCTCCTCGTCGAGTTCGCCTACGCGAGTGGCCTTCTCGCCGACCATGAACACGCCGAAGAGTCCGCGGTCGGGTATGGAACCGCCCGAGGTGACGGCGAGCCGCTGGGCGCCGCGCCGGCCGGTGATGACTCCGGCGTCGCGGTCCCAGTTCACCCGGGGGCGCAGTTCGGCGAACTCGTCGGACGGGAAGCGGCCCGCGATCAGGTCGAGGGTCGCGTCGAAGACGCCCCGGCCCAGTTCGCGGTAGGGCGCCGCGCGCCGGACGACCTCGTACCAGTGATCGACCTCGAGGTCGTCGACCGCGGCCGCCGCGATGGTCTGCTGGGCGAGGATGTCGAGCGGATTCTGCGGGACCTTGATCTCCTCGATCGCGCCGTCGAGCATCCGGCCCACCGTCACCGTGCAGTGCAGCAGATCGGTGCGGTGCTTGGGGTAGAGGATGCCCTGGCTGATCTCGCCGACCTGGTGCCCGGCGCGGCCGATCCGCTGCAGTCCACTCGCCACCGACGGCGGGGACTCCACCTGGATGACGAGATCGACCGCACCCATGTCGATGCCGAGTTCGAGTGAGCTGGTGGCCACCACACACGAGAGGCGGCCGGCCTTCAGGTCGTCCTCGATCTGGGCGCGCTGCTCCTTGCTGACCGAGCCGTGATGGGCGCGGGCGAGAACCGGCTCGGCGCCGGAGCTCGCGCCGCTGCCCATCACGAACGCCGGGGCGCCGCCCGCGACCGACGGATTGCCGGTCGGTTCGGCAGGCTCGCCGTGGCGCTCGGCGTGGATCTCGTTGAGCCGAGCGGTGAGCTTCTCGGCGAGGCGTCGGGAGTTGGCGAAGACGATCGTGGCGCGGTTCGCCTCGATCTGGTCGACGATCGAGGCCTCGACGTACGGCCACAACGAGCCGGCAGTCGGCGAGAACGCGTCGTCCAGCGCCGCGGGGTCGGCATCGGACACCGGCGGCGGGATGTTGGCCATGTCCTCGACGGGGACGTCGACGCGCAGGTCGAATGTCTTGTCGGCCTTCGGTTTGACCACCTGGCACGGCGCGGCGCCGGACAGGAACCCCGCGACCACCTCGGGCGGGCGGACCGTCGCCGAGAGGCCGATCCGCTGGGCGGGTTTGTCCAGCAGTTCGTCGAGGCGCTCGAGGGTCAGCGCGAGATGGGTACCTCGTTTGGTCGCGGCGACCGCGTGGACCTCGTCGACGATGATCGCCTCCACGCCGGTGAGACTCTCCCGCGCGGCCGAGGTGAGCATCAGGTACAGCGACTCGGGGGTGGTGATGAGGATGTCGGGTGGGGTTTTGACCAGCGCACGCCGATCGGCGGCGGAGGTGTCGCCCGACCGCACGCCCACGGTGATGTTGGGCTCCGGAAGGTTCAGCTCCTGGGCCGCCCGGGTGATGCCGGTCAGCGGTGCGCGCAGGTTGCGCTCGACGTCGACTGCCAGCGCCTTCAACGGCGAGATGTAGACGACCTTGGTGCCCGCGGGACGATTGCCGGCGTCGGCGGCGAGCCGATCGAGAGCCCAGAGGAACGCGGCCAGGGTCTTCCCGGACCCGGTCGGTGCGATGACCAAGGTGTTCGCGCCGTCGGCGATGGAGGTCCAGGCGCCCTTCTGCGCAGCGGTGGGCGCGGTGAACGCACCCGAGAACCACCGCCGGGTGGGGGCGGTGAAGCGGTCGAGCACCGAGGGGCGGGGCATCTCTCCACTATGTCGCACTCGTACGACAGAACGCGGTATACAGTCTCCTCACGCCTGTACGGGGAATCCGGTGAGAGTCCGGAACGGTCGCGCCACTGTGAACGCAGCCCAGATCGACACGGTCGACGTGACGGGGCATGCGTGAGTCAGGATGCCGTGCCGGCGTGCACCACCCGTGAACTCTCCGACGCGAGATCGGCGAAAGGACCCACCATGACAGCTCCCCGTACCGAGGCGGCATCACCGGTCGCCCCGGCCCGTGCCCTGCCCGTACCGAACATCTCCGTCGCGAGCGCGGCGCTCTGGCTCAGCCTGACCGTGCTGCTCGCCGGGCTGGCGTACTACTTCCTCGGTTACGACCAGGGGGTCGTGTCGGTCTTCGGCTCCGACACCCACGTGCACGAGTTCGTGCACGACGCCCGCCATTTCCTCGGCTTCCCCTGCCACTGAGTCGACATGGAGAAGAAGTTCATCGGCGCCGGCCTGCTCGCAGGTCTGATCGCCGGCATCGTCTCGTTCGTGTTCGCGCGTTCTACCTCGAACCCGTCGTGGGCAAGGCCATCGACTACGAGAGCGCCCGCTCGGCGGCCGAGGAGGCCCTGGCCCATGCCGCCGAACCGGGTGGTCACACCCATGGTGAGGGCGGAGAGTTGTTCACCCGCGCGATGCAGGAGAACCTCGGCGCGGGGATCGGCAACGTCGTGTTCGCGGTGTGCATGGGCGCGTTCTTCGCGGTGGCGTTCACGGTCTTGTGGAGCCACGTCGGCAGCCGTCATCCGGCCACGGATCCCCGTGCGGTCGCGGGCGTGCTCGGCGGCATCGGTTTCGTCGCCGTCTTCGCCGTCCCGTTCTTCGCCTACCCGGCGAACCCACCCGCCGTCGGCGACGACGACACCATCGGCGAACGAACCGGTGCCTTCCTCACCATCACCGTGTCGTCGGTGATCCTCGCCATCGCGGCGGTGGTCCTGGCGTCGTGGTTGCGCCCGCGCATCGGTGGGTTGGTCTCGGCGGTCGCGGCCACGGTCGCCTATCTGGCCGGCATCGCGATCGTGCTCGCCTTCCTGCCGTCGTTCAGCGAGGTCCCCGGCCCGGTCCGCGACGACGCCGGACAGATCGTGTTCCCGGGCTTTCCCGGTGACGTGATCGGGGATTTCCGGGTGTATGCGATCGCCAACCAGGTCATTCTGTGGACGGTTCTCACCGTCTCGTTCGCTCTGATCGTGGGGGCGATGGCCCGGTCGCAGGCGACTGACCGCGCTCGCGCGGTCTCCGTGCCGAACTGAGGCGATCACTGCCCGGAATGCAGATCATCACCGCCGGTCGCACCGGCCCCAACCGGTCGGTGCGGTTCGGCGGTGACCCGGTTCTCGATCAGCGTGGTCGACGCGACGTGCTCGCTCTGAGCGCGTCGCTCACCCGCCCGATCGACATCTGCGGCCCGGAGGCGGCGACCCGCGCCACCGCCGAGATACTCGGCGCGACAGGCGGCCTCATCGTCGACGACGCGCTGCGGACGCTCGATGTCGGTGCGTGGTCGGGCCTGTCCCCGGAGGAGATCGACCCCGTCGACCTCGGCGGGTGGTTCACCGACCCGGAGGCCCGCCCGCACGGGGGTGAGAGTGTCGCGCAGTTCGTCGACCGAGTCCATGCCTGGCGTGCCGGGCAGGCCGAGCACGGCGATGGCTACGTGGTGGTCGCGATGCCGGTGGCGCAGGCCCTGCTGTGCGTCGATGCGGACGGGTTCTTCGCGCGGGAGGTGCGTCCGGCCACCCTCTACACCTGCACCGATGCTCGGTAGGAACAGATCTGCGACGACGTACCTAGACATCGGCAGTGACTCCTGACACAGTTGGGGACGACAAAACTGAAACGTGTTCGCCCCTGCGCGGACACCGGTCTGGGAGTGTGACGATGTTCGAGTGGTCCGAAGAAGATCTGATGGTTCGGGACGCCCTGCGGGCGTTCATCGACAAGGAGATCCGGCCACATCTCGACGAACTCGAATCCGGCACGCTGCCGCCCTACGACATCACTCGCAAACTGCTGTCGAGCTTCGGTGTCGACGCGATGGCCAAGGACGCTCTCGAGAAGGAACTCGAGGCCGAGGCCAACGGGGAGAAGAAGAAGCCCTCGGGCGACGGCGGCGGTATGGGCGGCTCGATGTTCATGATGGTCAACATCGAACTGGCGGGGGTCTGTCTCGGTCTCGTCGCATCCCTGGGCGTGAGCATGGGCCTGACCGCCTCGACCATCCGCGGCAAGGGCACGCTCGCCCAGAAGAAGCGGTGGCTGCCCGAACTGGTCACGATGGAGAAGGTCGGCGCCTGGGCGATCACCGAACCCGACTCCGGATCGGACGCGCTGGGCGGTATGAAGACAACGGTCCGTCGCGATGGTGACGACTACATCCTCAACGGGCAGAAGACCTTCATCACCAATGGCCCCTACGCCGACACCATCGTCGTGTTCGCCAAGCTCGACGACGGCAGCGGCACCCCGATGCGGGACCGTAAGGTCCTGTCGTTCGTCCTCGACAAGGGGATGCCGGGACTGACCCAGGGCAAGCCGTTCAAGAAGATGGGCATGATGAGTTCGCCGACGGGCGAGCTGTTCTTCGACAACGTGCGCGTCGGCAAGGACCGCCTGCTCGGCGAGACCGAGGACACCGGTTCGGACGCGCGCGGATCCGAAGGCGCCAAGGCCGGTTTCACCGCGGAGCGGGTCGGGATCGCGGCCCTGTCGCTGGGCATCATCAACGAGGCGCAACATCTTTCGATCGACTACGCGAAGAACCGCAAGCTGTGGGGCCAGGAGATCGCACAGTTCCAGCTCATCCAGCTCAAGCTGGCCGAGATGGAGGTCGCGCGCATCAACGTCCAGAACATGCTCTTCAGTGCCCTCGAGCGGGGCAAGGCGGGCAAGCCGCTGAGCTTGTCCGAGGCGTCGGCGATGAAGCTCTACTCGTCGAAGGCGGCCACCGACGTCGCGATGGAGGCGGTGCAGTTGTTCGGCGGCAACGGTTACATGGCCGAGTATCGCGTGGAGCAGCTTGCGCGCGACGCCAAGTCGCTGATGATCTACGCCGGCAGCAACGAGATCCAGGTGACCCACGTCGCCAAGGGGCTGCTGCGGGGCTGACGAACAGGCCCGGTCGTGTCGGACCATGCCGACACGATCGGGCCGGGTTCAGGCGACCTCGCCGGCCCGGACCTCGACCGTCTGCGGCGTGGTGCCGGGCGTCGGCGACACGAGCGTCAGGTGGTCCGGCTGTGCCAGGAAGTCCTCTATGTCGCGTCGAGCCGCCTTCTCGATCAGCAACGGCACGAAGATCCTGACCTTGCAGTCGGCGAATCGTCCGTAGACGGCGTGCACACGTGCGTCGATGTCGTCGACAGCCATAACCGGAAACCGTGCGATCAGGCGACGAATCACCTGTTCGACTTCGAGCATCTCCTCAACCCGAGCCATTGGGACATTCTGCGGGAAAACCTTTGCGGCTGCAGGCTCATCGGGGAAACGACTGGTCACGATCGAGCATGCGACGGTGTGCTCCGTACCTGCCACGACAATTGCGCGTCCTCTTCGTCGGTTACCGCGCGGATGCCTCGGACGTGGCACAGAATGACCAGTTAGTCATTCGGTCCAGCCACGGGAGCGTACGGCCATGCCAGATTACTCATCGTCCTCGGGTGAACTCCGAGGCCCGGATCACGGCGGCCCGGCGGGCCCGATGTCGGGCAAGAAGTACCGCAAGCATCTCGAACCGCTGCACGCCGAGTTGGTCGCCATGCAGGAATGGGTCCGTGCGACCGGGGCGAAGGTCTGCATCGTCTTCGAGGGCCGGGACACGGCGGGCAAAGGCGGAGTCATCAAGGCGATCACGGCCAGGGTGAGCCCGCGGGTCTTCCGCGTGGTCGCGCTGCCCGCTCCCACCGAACGGGAGAAGTCGCAGATGTACCTCCAGCGGTACATTCCGCATCTGCCCGCGGCCGGCGAGGTCGTCATCTTCGACCGCAGTTGGTACAACCGGGCCGGCATCGAACGAGTGCTCGGATTCTGCACGGAGAAGCAGGCACACCAGTTCCTGGAACAGGTGCCCACGGTGGAACGGTCGATGGTCGAGTCGGGGATCATCCTGCTCAAGTACTGGCTCGAGATCAGCGAGGAACAGCAGACCCTTCGCCTGCAGAGCCGGATCGACGATCCGCGGAAGATCTGGAAGCTCTCCGACATGGACCTCGCGTCCTACAGCCGCTGGTACGACTATTCGCGGCCGCGACGAGATGTTCCGGTTCACCGACACGGGCTGGGCGCCCTGGTATGTCGTCTCCACCGACGACAAGAAACGGGGTCGGTTGAATGTGATCGAGCACCTTCTCGGTCAGGTTCCCTACACGCCGCTCGAACGTCCCCGGATCGAACTGCCGAAGCGGCAGAAGGCCAAGGACTATCGGCCACCCGAGCAGGCCCTGCACTGGATCCCGACCCCGTATTGACGACCCGAAACCGAACCGCAGTCGAGTAGTCACGACACCGCCCGAGCCCGAGGCAGGAGAGTTGTATGGCCATCGCACGCCCGCCGTCGTCACCGGAACGTCGGGAGGACGACGCCCCCGCACCGGCCTGGCACGTCCAGGACGTCGAATCCGTCGTGTCGGCGCTCGAGTCCGACAGCACCGGTGGACTGTCGTCGGCCGAGATCGACGACCGACGGACGCGGTTCGGCGACAACGTGATCGCCGCGGAACCGGCCCCGTCGGTGGCTGCACTGGTGCTGCTGCAGCTCAAGGATCCGATGAACCTGATGCTGATCGCCGTGGTGATCGTCAGCCTGGTGATCGCGGAGGTCTCGACCGCGCTGGTGGTCGCCGCCCTGGTGGTGCTCAACCTGGTGCTGGGCACTCGGCAGGAGCTGAAGGCCCGGGCCAGCGTGGACGCCCTGGCGCGGATTCAGGTTCCGCAGGCCCGCGTGGTCCGGGGTGGAGTCCTGGTGAAAGTTCCCGCGGCGCAACTCGTTCCCGGGGACATCGTGCAGCTCGAAGCCGGCGACTTGGTGCCGGCCGACGGACGTCTGGTGCGGGCCGCCACGCTGGAGACGCAGGAGGCCGCGCTGACCGGCGAGAGCGCGCCGATCCCGAAGGACCCCGCCGCGCTCACCGATGTCGAGCTGGCCCTGGGTGACCGCAGCAACATGCTCTTCCAGAACACCTCGGTCACCCGCGGCACGGCGACGATGGTCGTCACCGAGACCGGGATGCGGACGCAGATGGGACAGATCGCGTCGATGCTGTCGGCGATCGCTCCACAGCGGTCACCCCTGCAGCGCGAGCTGGATTCACTCACCAAGATCCTGGGCGTGATCGCCTGGACCGCCGTGGCGATCATCGTGGTGATCGGGCTGGTGCGCGGACAAGACCTGGCGACGGTGATGCTGCTCGGTATCTCGATGGGCATCTCGGCGATACCCTCCGGTCTGCCCACTTTCGTCCAGGCGATGCTCGCCTTCGGGGCCCGGCAGCTCGCGGATGCCAAGGCGGTCGTCAAGAACCTCACCGACGTGGAGACGCTCGGCGCGACGAGTCTGATCAACTCGGACAAGACCGGGACACTCACCATGAACCAGATGATGGTGCGCTCGTTGTACTTCCACGGTCAGTGGTTCGCCGTCGACGGTGAGGGCTACGGCAAGACCGGGAGCATCACCCAGGCGGCGGGCGAGCCGGTTCCCGATTTCACCATGCTCGCGTACGGACTGTGCCTCGACAGCGACGCCACCGTGTCGGACGCCGGCGCCGTCATCGGCGATCCGACCGAGGCGGCGCTGATCGTGCTGGCAGCCAAGATGGGGGTCGACGCGCCACTCACCCGCCAGACCTATCCCCGTCTCGCCGAGGTTCCATTCGACTCGGCCTACAAGTTCATGGCGACGTTCCACCGGCTGCCGGTGGACGGCACCGTCCGTTTCGTCGAGATGGTCAAGGGCGGTCCGGATGTCGTGCTGAACCGCTGCCGCTGGGCGTTCCGCCCCGGACGGGAGAGGGTGGAGCTGGCGGAGGTCCGGGCCGAGATCGAGGCGGCCAACGAGCAGATGTCGGCCGAGGGCCTACGTGTGCTGGCCTTCGCCGCGCGCGTGCTCGACGGCCGGGAGGACGAGGTGACCGCCGACCCGATGGCGTTCGTGGACGATCTCGTCTTCGTCGGGATGGTCGGGATCATCGACCCGTTGCGTGCCGAGGCCGTCGACGCCGTCCGCACGGCGCACGCCGCGGGGATCGATGTGCGGATGATCACGGGGGACCACACGGGAACCGCGTCGGCGATCGGTGCGCAGCTGGGACTCGGTCCCGGGGCCATCAGCGGTACCGAACTCGCCGCGATGTCCGATGAGGAACTCGCCGAGGCGCTTCCGCGGTTGCATGTGTTCGGGCGTGTCACGCCGTCGGACAAACTCCGGCTCGCCGACGTGATGCAGCGCCAGGGCGCGGTCGTCGCGATGACCGGCGACGCGGTCAACGACGCGGCCGCGCTGAAGAAGGCCGACATCGGGGTGGCGATGGGCTCGGGCAGCGAGGTCACCAAGCAGGCCGGCAAGCTGATCCTCACCGACGACAACTTCGGGACGTTGATCACCGCGATCCGGTTGGGGCGCAGCGTCTACGACAAGATCGTCGCCTACATCCGCTACCAGATGTCCAAGCTGTTCTCACTGGTGCTCCTGTTCCTGGTCGCGAGCATCTTCGACATCAACGAGGGCGTCGCGCTGGCGCCGCTGATGGTGGTCTTCCAGCACTTTTTCATCACCCTGTTCCCGGTGATCGTGATCATGCAGGACCCGCCGGCACCGGATCTGATGGCCAAACCACCACGGGACCCGAAACAGCCGATCACGAATCGCGCGTCGTTCGTGCAGTGGTTCGCCTACGGGGTCCTGCAGTTCGCGGTGACCTTCGTCGCGATGATGGTGGCGCCCGGTCCGATGAGCCCGACCGAACCGAACGTCCCGATGACCATGGGCTTCGTGGTGCTGTCCCTGGGTTCGGTGTTCGCCGGGTTGGTGATGCGGCGCGATCCGGAGTCGGGCCTCACACCGCCGATCGTCAACGCCGTGAAGATCCTGTCGATCCCGATCATCGTCACCGTGCTCGCGGTGGAGCTCGGATTTCTGCAAGACCTGCTGCAGACGACCTCGCTGACCGGCGGCCAGTGGCTCGCCTGCATCGGATGGTCGCTGATCATCCCCGTCGTGGTGGAGGCGGAGAAGTGGGTGCGACGTCGCCGGAGTCCGGCGGTGTCCGCGATCTCGGCCGTGGAGGCGGTGGCACCCCGGCGAGCGCTTCGCTGACCGAACGGGCGGCTACGAGGCCCGGTGTGGGTTCCACGCCAGGTACCACAACTGCAGCCAGTCCAGTTGTGGTGGCGCGACCCGGGTCTCGGGCCGGTGCCGGGGAACCCGTACGCGGAGCGCGCCGGGCGTGATGGTGCACCGCACCGGCGTCGTGAGCTGCAACGATTCGCCGTCGACCCCGACCGGGATGACCTCGGCGTCGGCGTCGACGGTCACCTCGGTGGCGATGCGCTGGACGAGTCCGCGGTCGTGGGTGCGCCGCAGGAGGCCGACAGCCTGCCGGGTGTCGGACACCGAGACGGTGACGACCCCGAGCCGTCCCTCGTCGATGCGGGTGCGGCGACCGAGCCCAGCCACGTCGTTGGTGGCATAAGGACCGTTGCTGACGAGGACGGCCTGGGGATCGGCGACGGTCTCGTTGCCGATGAGGGCCCGCAGACCCGACCTCGTCCCTCTGCCCAGGAGGTCGGGGAGCATGCGTAACACCGTGCGCGTCTTGTCATCTCGATACTGCGGACTCTGGACCACCTCGGCGTAGATGCCGAACGACGCGTTGTTGACGAACGGCCGACCGTTGATGTGACAGAGGTCGACATGGAACTCGACGCCGTCGCGCAGCGCGTCGAGACACCGGGCGGGGTCCTGACGGTCGAGCCCGAGATCGAGAGCGAAATGGTTTCGGGTGCCGGCACTGATGACCAGGAAGGGTACGCCCGCCTCGGCCGCGACTCCGGCGACGAGGGCCTGGGTGCCGTCACCTCCCGCGACACCGAGCAGGTCGGCCCCGCGCGCCACCGCGTCCCGTGCCAATTGCTCCACGTCGATCTCCACCGGCCCGTCCAGCAATACGACTTCGGCGCCGAGGGATTCGGCCTTGCGCTGCAGATCGAATCGGACGACCTTCCCGCCACCCGAACGCGGGTTCATGATGATGAACGGGCGGTGGACGTCCGGCGCCGGGTGTTCGGGCATCAGGGAGTCGATGCGGGACGGCCGCAGCGCGCGCCGACCGCATCCGACCGCGGCGGCCGCCAGCAGCGCGGCGGCGATCACGACCCAGAGCTGTCGCTCGCGAAGGAGGAACACCACGAGAACCGCCACCGGCAGGACCGCGAGAGCGGCCGAGACGATGCGGAGGACACCACGGCTGATGAGGAACCAGTACACCGCGGCGACGATGACGACGGCACAGACACCACAGATCGCCAGGAGGCCCAGCAGGCGGAGGAGGCCGGCGGCGGCCACCGGCAGCAGGATCGCGGCGACGGCCAGCGCCATGGCCGCGCGCGCCCACCATCTGCGTGTCGTGGGCGGCGCGACCTCGGCGGCGACCGACGCCTGACTCATACCGTCTCGACGGCCGGCGTCGCCGCGCCGGGCGTCTCCTGATCCGGTGGATCGGACTCCTCGTTCCGATCCTTGGCGGCCCAGTCCTTCGCCGGCCTGATCACGAGTTCGAGGATCAGGAGTGCGAGGAGTCCGAAGACGGCGATGAGGAGGACCACCAGACCGGTCGGATAGCTCCAGAAGACGAGCAGCAGCGCCGCGATGCCGATGATCGCGCTGCGCAACGCGATTCGCGCGCGGAACAGGCTCTCCTCGAAGGCATTCGGCGGCCGCGAGCGTCGTATCCGCTGCACCGAGTCGAGTCCGTGGCCGAATCCGCGCCGGACGGCCGTGGCCGAGGCGGACCCGCCCAGCAGGTAGGCCCCGACGGCGACCACGAGCCCGAGGACCGCCACGGCACGCAGCGCCAACCGCAGCGGATCGAGCACCGTGTCGATGGTGGCGGCCGCGGCATCCGGGGCGAGGATGTCGGGCGGCATCGCGTCGAGATAGAGCGCTCGGCCGATCAGCAACGCGATGGCGAGGACGAGCATGGCGAGGACGAGTGACAGTCCGGCGAGCGAGAGGGCCCGCAGACGCCGACCGCGGGGTGCGACGGCCACGGCGGCGAAGGCGAGCGCGATCGTCAGCCAGGGCAGGACGTCGGCGGCGGTGTCGAGTGCCGAGACGGCACGCTGGGCGCGGACCAGTTCGGGTGAGCGGAACAGGACGAACTGCTTGTCGACGGCGGGGATCTTCTCGGCGAAGGTGAAGCCGCGGTCGAGGAGGCGTGCCTTGACGTTGTCGATCACGGTACCGAGCGAGATGCTGACGGTGCCGGAGTCGTCCACGGTCACCGACGACGGTCCGACGTCACCGGTCACGACCGCGACAAGGGCGGTGTGTGCGGCCCGATTCGCCTGCAGCCACAGGGATTCGAACTGATCGCTGGCGACGAACGACGACACGGTCTGTTGCACGAAGCCGCGGGCCTGGCCGGCCAGGACGGGAGCGAGACCCTCGACCGCCCGATCGACGCGTGGTGCGTTCTCGGTGGCCGGAACCGCGTCGGTCAGGGTCGTCAGCGCCGCCGCGGTGAGTCCCTCGACGTCGATGCGACTGAAGATCTCATCGGTGATCGTGTTCGAGATCTCGGCTTGCACTGCGGGATCCGAGGCGAGCGGAGCGACGGTGCTGACGTAGCGGTCGGTGTCGAGGATCTCGCCACGGACGAACCGCGAAGTCACCGAGGTGATGGCGAGTACGGCGACGAGGATGCACAGGACCGCGACGGCGAACCAGCGCCACCGGTTCCGCCGGGTCGGGTCGGGGGTCTTGGTGGCCGGCCCGGTGCCGGCCGCGTCGCGCAGGCGCGCGACCTCGGCTCGTAGTCGTTCGAGTTCGGCGCGCTCGGAGTCGGTGATGCCGACGCTCGGCTCCGCGCTCTGTCCGTTGGTGTCCGTGGTCATCTCGACGCCGCCCTTCCGGCCGCTGATCGTCTGGGGTTCCGGTGCTGACAGAACGCGCTCCACCGCCGAGGGGTGCCTCGACGGTGGAGCGTGGGTCGGGATCTAGCGGTATTCGGCCTTCGGCTGCCAGGTCGAGACGGCCCAGATGACCACGATGTCGAGAGCGATGATGAGGATCGACCACCAGGGGTAGTAGGGCAACCACAGGAAGTTGGCGATGATCGACAGACCGGCGATCACGATCGCGGTGAACCGTGCCCAGGTCGCGCCGGTGACGAGTGCGATGCCGACGCCGGCCATCACGACCCCGAGGGCGATGTGAATCCAGCCCCATGTGGTGAAGTCGAGCTTGTAGACATACTCGACGCCGCGGACGAAGACCTCGTCCTCGGCGACCGCGGCGATGCCCTGGAAGAGTTGGATGACACCGAGGACGATGAGGATGATCGCGGCGCCGATGGAGGTCCCCGCGGCGATGTTCTGTGAGGTGGATGGACGGTTGTTCTCGTGGGTGGGTGCGGTGTGAGTCATGACGACGCCCTTCTCTGGACAACCTTGACTGTGGACTACACGTACAGGGGGAGTGTCCTCCGAGTCATGCCGCCCCGCAACCGTTTCGGCGAGAGCGGGCCCAGAATTGTGACCATGGGCCGGAACTCGATGCCGTTGCCGCGCAAACCGATGCGCATTGCTAACGAAAAGGGGTCAGGTCTCTTGCCGAGCGAGTCGCCAGATGCGGTCGCGTGACATCGGCGTCTCACCGGGCCGGCTCCCGAGTGCGCGACGGATGGCGTTCGCGAGCGCCGGCGCGACCGGGTTG
The DNA here is from genome assembly GCF_029866425.1 of Gordonia sp. SMJS1. Classification (NCBI taxonomy): domain Bacteria; kingdom Bacillati; phylum Actinomycetota; class Actinomycetes; order Mycobacteriales; family Gordoniaceae; genus Gordonia; species Gordonia sp. SMJS1. The sequence goes on from NZ_CP123381.1 coordinate 1,866,569, forward strand.
TACGGTGACTCGCTCATCGATTTGGCGCCGAACGGGCCGAGTTCGTCGCTGGTGTCGGCGAAGTAGACCTCCGTGACGGGGATGTCGGCCATCTGCGGGACGCGGTACACCCGGAAGACGTTCGTGATCGGCCGTCCGGCCTCGTCGATCATGATCTCCTCGTAGAGCGCGGTGCCGATGCCTTGCGCGACACCACCTTCCACCTGGCCGCGACATTGCTCGGGGTTCATCACGGTGCCCGCGTCGGCCGCGTGCACCGATTGCAGGATGCGGACGGTGCCGGTCTCGGTGTCGACCGCGACGCGGAAGGCCTGCACGTTGAACGCGATGGACCGCATCTCCCCGCGTTCGGCGCCCGCGGCGACGGCGCGCGGTCCCGCGGGGTGCTCGACCCGGTTCGACGGGTCGACAGCGCCGATGAGATCGGCGAACCCGACGATCCGGCCGTCGACGAGCGCGCCCTCCACGCCGAGGCCGACCTGTGCCGGGTCCGCTCCGGTGAGCTGCGCCGCGGCGTCGACAAGGGTGTCACGCAACGCGAGACATGCTGAGTGCAGCGCCTTCCCGGCCACGGTCGTGCCCGCCGAGGCGAACGCCCCGGTGTCGTGCACGACGGCATCGGTGTCGCCGTGCCACAGCGAGACCCGGTCGAGTCCGGTCGACAGCGCGGTGGCGACGATCTGGGCGTGGACCGTGGTCGTGCCGTTGCCGAACTCGGCGGTGCCCACGCCCACGTGGTACGTGCCGGCGGCGTCGACCGCGACGGTGACGTCGGCGAAGTGCCCGCGGGGGGCCATGGTGGCGATCGCGGCGATGGCCATGCCCTCGCCGACGCGCCAGCGGTCCCCCGACGGTGCCTCGACCCCGTTGCCGGCGTGCAATGCACGCTCGGCCAGATCGAGACACTGGTCGAGTCCATAGCTGCCGTAGACCAGGTCGACCTCGGGTTCGGCGCGTGCGATGAGGAGGGGATCGCCGTCGGCGACGGCGTTGCGGCGTCGGAACTCGAACGGGTCGATGCCGAGTTCGATCGCGAGTTCGTCCATCGCGCTCTCCACGGCGAAGACCACCTGGCCGAGGCCGTAACCCCGGAACGCGCCGGACGGCGGGTTGTTGGTGTAGACGACCTCCGCGTCGAGGCGCTTCATCGGGCAGTTGTACACCGACACCGATTCCGCGCACGCGTGGAACATCACGCCGATCGCGTGGTTGCCGTAGGCGCCGGTGTCCGACAACAGGTTCACGCGCAGGCCGGTGAGCCTGCCGTCCGCGTCGGCTCCGACATCGACGGTGACCCGCATCGGGTGCCGGTACGTGGTCCGGGTCAGTTCGTCGGTGCGGCTCATCTCGTAGGCGCAGGGTTTGCCGGTGCGGAGTACGGCCAGGGCGACGAGGTCCTCGGTCAGCATCTCCTGCTTGCCGCCGAACCCACCGCCCACCCGGGCGCTGAAGACCCGGATACGCTCCGGCGGCAGATCGAAGAGGAGCGCGAGCTCGTTGCGGACCAGGAACGGGACCTGGGTGCTGGTCCGGATGACGAGGCGCCCGTGTTCGTCGAACCACCCGATCGACCCGTGGGTTTCCAACTGGGCGTGGGAGACCCGCCCGCTGGACCAGGTGCCGTGCACAGTCGCCGACGATGCGGCGAGTGCGGCCTCGACGTCGCCGCCGAACCCCTCGTGAAAGGTGGCGATGACGTTGCGATGGGCCTCGGCGACCCGGTCGGCGGGAGTGCGATCGGGGTGCAGCAGTGGGGCTCCGGGGCTTCTGGCCGCTTCCGGGTCGAAGACCGCGGGCAGAACTTCGTAGGTGACGTCGATGAGCGCCAGGGCCTGGTCGGCGACGGCCGGGGACGACGCGACCACCGCGGCGACCCGCTGACCGACGAATCGCACCACCGGGTCGAAGACGAGTGTGTCGTCGGGATCCTCGAGGCGGCTCTCGTGGCGTCCCGTGGAAAACCGCGGAGTGGAGACGTTTTCGTGGGTGAAGATCAGCTCGACGCCGGGTAGCGCGGCGGCGTCGGTGGTGTCGATGGCGGTGATCCGTGCGTGCGCGTGCGGCGAACCGAGTACGTGGATGTGCAACGTCCCGGGCGTGGGGACGTCGAAGGTGTACGGCTCGGTTCCGGTCACCACGCGCCGGGCGGCGAGCGGAGCGACCGACTCGCCCACGAATGGCCGTTGCGCGGGCTCCGCGGGCGCAGCGGGGGATGCGGTGCCCGTGGCGGCCGCGGTGATCGCGTCCCGGATGGAGCGGTAACCGGTGCAGCGGCAGAGGTTTCCCTTCATCCGCCGCGGCAGGTCGGGGAGATGCTCGGCGGTGACGGTGGAGGCGGTCACGATCATTCCGGCGGTGCAGAAACCGCACTGGAATCCGAAGTTGTCGACGAAGGACTGCTGGACGGGGTGCAGGTCGTCGGGGGTGCCGAGCCCGGCCACCGTCGTCACCGACTTCCCGGCGGCGCGGTGAGCGGGATAGATGCAGGAGTGCACGGGCTGTCCGTCGACGAGCACCGAACACGCCCCGCAGTCGCCGGCGTCGCAGCCCTTCTTGACCTCGTAGTGTGCGTGTTCGCGGAGCAGCATCCGAAGGCACTGTCCCGCAGCGGGTTCGGCGTCGAGCGACTCTCCGTTGACCTCGAATCTCATGCGCCGGCTCCGAATCCCATGTCCTTGATTCCGTTCGTCGCCGACGACAACTCCGTGCGGATCTCCTCGCCCAGCACCGCCGAGACGCCGCGGCGCCAGTCGGCCGAACCCAGCGCGTCGGTGTAATAGCCACTTGCCGAGACGATGTCGTCGTGCAGCGCGTCGCGGGTCGGTAACCCGGTGTAGCGCAGAACGGTCGGCCATTCGGTGGCCGCGGTGATCCCGAAGGTGGCGGCGCCGTCGTCGTCGACCCGGCCGGTCACCACGGCCCCCGAGCGACCGAGCTCGGCGAGGGCGATCTTGCGCACGGAGGTGCGGGCGCGTAACGCGTGGGCGGGGAAGTCGATGGCGCGCAGGACTTCTCCCGGTGCCAGGAGGTTGATGCCGTTGCCGATGACCAGCTCGGCGACGGGTAGATCGCGGTCGGTGCCATCGGGACTCCACACGTGGGCGGTCGCGTCGAGCCCGACCGCCAGCGAGACCATCGACGCCGCCGCGTACGACCGGCAGATGTTGCCGCCGACGGTCGCCATGTTCCAGATCTTGAACGACGCCAGCAGTGCGTTCGCGCACTGCGCGAACATCGGGTGGGCCACGAAGCCGGAGCGCGGGGGGAGTGCGACGAGTTCGGCGATCGTGCAGGTGGCCGCGATCCGGAGACCACCTCCCGGCAGGTCTTCGACAGGTGCCCAACCCATCTCGCTCAGGTCGACTAGTCCCGTGGTCGCCGGCTGCGGCTCGGAGAACACCCAGGTGCCACCGGCGACGATCTGTTCGCCGGGCGCGGGGAACGCCTCATCCCGCGTGCGCGCGAACCGGTAGTGGGAGACGGCGGTGAGGTCCATCAGCGTGCCTTGTCGAGGAGGCGGGATGCGGCGGTGGGTGGCTCCCACCGTACGAGGCCGATGCGCCCGTCGGAGCGGATCGCGGAAGTCGACGTCGAGAGAAGCACGGCGTCACGCTACGTGCATCCGGTGCGGTCCGCATCTCGTGGGCCGGCGACCCGGCCCACAGGTGACCGGGTCGTCAGACCGGGGTCTCGGTGCTGCGGCCGTGCGCGGGAATCGCGAAGGCGACCACGGCGGCGATCGCACTCATGACGAGGGCGATGGCCGACGCCCACAGGTAGCCCTCGGCGGTCGGCACCTCGATCGCGGTGCCGTCGGCGACGGGAACCGAGATCATCGACCACGTCAGCAGCATGCCGACCGCGGCGGCGGCCGTCGAGGTGCCGATGATCCGCATGAGGGCGTTGACGCCGTTGGACTCGCCGGTCTGCTCGACGCTGACCGACTGCATGATGAGCGCCGGCATCGCGGAGTAGGCGATGCCGAGACCGGCGCCGATGCAGCAGGCGATGACCATCATGTGGATCCAGGTGAGGTCCCACGGGCCGGCGATCCCGACGATGAAGATCACGTAGCCGATGCCGATGATGACCGCGCCCAGGGCGAGGGAGATGCGGGCGCCGAAGACGGCGTTGATGCGACCGCTGATGTGTGAGAACACGAACATGACCAGACCGCTGGGCGCGAGGATGAGACTCGCGTGCACCATGTCGTACCCGAAGCCGTCCGGGCTGTTCGTCGGGGCCATCAGCAACTGGATCGGGATGAGTTGCATCGCGTAGAAGGCGAAACCGGTCGCGATCGACGCCAGATTCGTCAACAGCAGCGGGCGCTTGCCCAGGATGCGGAGATCGATCAACGGACTGTCGCGACGGAGTTCGACGAGGACCCACACGCCCAGCGACACGAGGAAGCCGGCGAACAGGCCGAGCGTCAGCGGAGCGGACCATCCCCACTCGGCGCCCTTGGACAACGGCAGCAGCAGACAGACGAGGAGCACCGTCAGACCGAGGGCGCCGAGCGCGTCGAACCGGCCGCCGGAGGGCTTGGCGGTGGAGCGGACCGTGAGGGCCACGCCGACACCGGCCAGCGTCGCGGCACCCGCACACGACCAGAACAGGGCGTGCCAGCTCACGTGTTGGGCGATGAGGGCGGCGACGGGGAGCCCGAGCGCACCGCCGATGCCGAGTGAGGCGCTCATCGTTCCCACCGACGAGCCGAGGTGGCGGGGCGGGACGATGTCGCGCATGACGCTGATGCCGAGCGCGACGATGCCGAAACCCAGCCCCTGGAGACCGCGGCCGATGATGAACAGCGGGAGCGACGTCGCGACCGCGCAGGCCACGGAACCCGCTGCGACGAAGCCGAGACTGACCAGGATGGCGAGGCGTTTGCCGTACATGTCGCCGATCCGCCCGCCGATGGGGGTGGCGACCGCGCCGAGCAGCAGCGTGATCGTGATCGCCCACGTGGTGTCGGAGGCATCGGCGTGCAGCAGCGCGGGGAGCTGAGGGATGAGCGGCACGATGATCGTCTGCATCAATGCGACAACGATGCCGGCGAGGCAGAGCACGGCCACCGCGAGCCGCGGGTGGGGCTTCTCGGCGGTGGGATCGGGGGGCGGGAGGTCCGGAGTGCTGTCCGTCGTTCCGTCGGCGTCGGTGCGGCTGGTCACGCCGTCATCCCGCTGGTTCCGCTCATCGATTGTGCACACCTCCGAACGACCAGGATATCCGGCGGGCCGCGGGTGCAGACGTTCGCACCCGGCGGGAAGCCTCGGCGTCCGGGCTACGCGAGGTCTGCCAGGCCGACGGGACGGGGCCAGCGCGGGGTGAGTCCGTCGCCCGACGAGACGCCGCGGATGCGGCGCACCACCCAGGGGCCGAGAAAGGTCCGCGCCCACTCCGCGTTCTGACGCCGCTGCTCCCGCCGGGTGGCGACCGCGGCGGCGGCCATCGTCTCGGGCGTGATGTGGTGGTCGACGCCGAGCAGGTCGAGGACCCGGCCGGCCATCTGTGCGTGACCGAGCGGCGACATGTGCAGGCGATCGGCGTCCCACATGCGGTAGTCGTCATAACCGGCCATCCGCCAGAAGTCGCAGATCAGTGCACCGTGCTTCTCGGCGACCGCCCGGACGAGTTCGTTGTAGATGGCGACCCGTCCACGCAGCATCCGGAACACCGGAGCCCATCCGGTGTCGTAGGCGGTGAAGACGACGACGGTGGCGCCCGTCGCGGTCAGGTCGCGCAGGGCCTCGTCGTACCGCGCGATCATCGCGTCGAGGTCGAGGGACGGGCGCATGAGATCGTTGCCGCCGGCGTAGATGGTGACCAGGTCGGGCTCCAGGGCGATCGCCGGACCGATCTGCTGGGCGAGCACCTCGTCGAGCAACCGGCCGCGGATGGCCAGGTTCGCATAGCCGAAGCCCGCCCCGCCCTCGGCGGACGCCGCGGCGGCGAGTTGTTCGGCGACACGGTCGGCCCACCCGCGTACCCCGTTGGGTCGGGCCGGGTCCGGATCGCCGACTCCCTCGGTGAACGAGTCGCCCAAGGCGACGTAACGGGTGAAGCCCACGGCAACGCCTTCCGGTCGGATCGGAGTGGTTCCGACGACGCTAATCCCGTGCGCCGTCGGCCGACAAAGCGAGCCCGTGACAGAGCGATCGGTCGGCATTCCGACGGAGCGATCGATCGGCATTCGCGAATTCCCGACGCTGCGGATCTCTCATTGTCGAATCCTGCTGGAGAGTATTTCTCAACACTGCGGCAATGAGTGCCACGTACATTGCGCGGCAATTGTTTTCGATCACCTTTCCCGAGGCGTCACAGTGCCGTGCCGCCGCCTTTCCGACGCGGTGGACGGCGTCGGGGAGCACGGTTTCCGAGGGGGTCGAAGGCGGTGTGAGGGGGTGGCCGAACGGCCGGTCTCGGTGAGTAGGATCACGACGTGAACTGCCCGTGGAAACGGGTCGGCGTCGTCGGGACATTCGCGTCGATCCGTGCCCGCCGGGAGTTTGTTCGCGCGATCTCCACCGCGATTGTGCGAGTCGCTGAGCACGCGCCGGACCGGCGCAGGCGTGAGAGAAAGAGAACACCACGATGTTCGACAAGGTTCTGGTCGCCAACCGCGGCGAGATCGCCATCCGCGCATTCCGCGCCGCCTACGAACTGGGCGCGCGCACGGTCGCGATCTTCCCGTACGAGGATCGCAACTCGGTGCACCGGCTGAAGGCCGACGAGTCCTACCAGATCGGGGTGCCGGGACATCCGGTTCGGGCCTACCTGTCGGTCGACGAGGTCGTCAGCGCGGCGGTCCGGTGTGGCGCCGATGCTATCTACCCCGGTTACGGATTCCTGTCGGAGAACCAGGGTCTCGCCGCCGCGTGCGCGGAGGCGGGCATCACCTTCGTGGGCCCGAGCGCCGAGATCCTGGAGATGACCGGCAACAAGGCGACCGCGGTGGCCGCGGCGAAGGCGGCTGGGATCCCCGTGCTCGCGAGCTCGGAGCCGTCGTCGGATCTCGACGAGTTGCTCGCCGCGGCGGAGGACATGCAGTTCCCGGTCTTCGTCAAGGCGGTCGCGGGTGGCGGCGGGCGGGGGATGCGCCGCGTCGACGAGCGTGCCGACCTCGCCGAGGCCATCGCGGCCGCGTCGCGCGAGGCCGAGGCCGCGTTCGGCGACGCGACGGTGTTCCTGGAGCAGGCCGTGGTCAACCCGCGGCACATCGAGGTGCAGATCCTCGCCGACACCTACGGCAACGTCATCCACCTCTACGAGCGCGACTGCAGCCTGCAGCGCCGCCATCAGAAGGTGATCGAGCTCGCGCCCGCACCGAACCTCTCCGACGAGTTGCGCGAGCAGATCTGCTCGGACGCAGTGGCTTTCGCGCGATCGATCGGCTACTCGTGCGCGGGCACGGTGGAGTTCCTGCTCGACGAACAGGGTCGCCACGTGTTCATCGAGATGAACCCGCGTATCCAGGTCGAGCACACGGTGACCGAGGAGATCACCGACGTCGACCTCGTCAGCGCGCAGCTGCGCATCGCATCGGGGGAGTCGCTGGCGGATCTCGGACTGACCCAGGACACGATCCGCATCCGCGGTGCCGCGCTGCAGTGCCGGATCACCACCGAGGACCCCGCCAACGGCTTCCGGCCCGATGTCGGGCGCATCACCGCCTACCGTAGCCCCGGCGGTGCCGGCGTCCGGCTCGACGGCGGTGCGAACCTCGGCGCCGAGGTGAGTGGCCACTTCGACTCGATGCTCGTCAAACTGACTTGTCGCGGACGGGATTTCCCGACCGCGGTGCGGCGTGCGCGCCGCGCCGTGGCCGAGTTCCGAATCCGTGGCGTCGCGACCAACATCCCGTTCCTGCAGGCGGTGCTCGACGATCCGGATTTCCGCGCCGGGCGCGTCACGACCTCGTTCATCGACGAGCGTCCCGGTCTGCTGACCTCGCGTTCGTCAGCCGACCGCGGTACCAAGATCCTGTCGTACCTGGCCGACGTCACCGTGAACAAGCCGCACGGTGAGCGGCCCACCACGGTGTACCCGCGCGACAAGCTGCCGACCGTCGAGCGTTCGGTGCTCGCCTCGCCGCCGAACGGCTCGCGGCAGCGTCTGCTGGAGCTCGGACCCGAGGGGTTCGCGCGCGACCTGCGCGAGAACCCGCGGCTGGGCATCACCGACACGACGTTCCGCGATGCGCACCAATCGCTGCTCGCGACTCGCGTGCGCACCAACGGGCTGCTCAACGTGGCGCCGTACGTGGCCGCGCTGACCCCCGAACTGCTGTCCGTCGAGTGCTGGGGCGGGGCGACCTACGATGTGGCGCTTCGCTTCCTGAAAGAAGACCCGTGGGATCGGCTGGCGCAGTTGCGGGAGGCGATCCCCAACATCTGTCTGCAGATGCTGTTGCGCGGCGCCAACACGGTCGGCTACACGCCGTATCCCACCAAGGTGACGACCGCGTTCGTGTCCGAGGCGACCGACGTCGGCATCGACATCTTCCGGATCTTCGACGCCCTCAACAACATCGACGCGATGCGACCCGCGATCGACGCGGTCCGCGAGACCGGCACGGCGGTGGCCGAGGTGGCGATGAGCTACACCGGCGATCTGTCCGACCCGGGCGAGGACCTCTACACGCTCGACTACTACCTGCGGCTGGCCGAACAGATCGTGGAGGCGGGCGCGCACGTCCTGGCGATCAAGGACATGGCGGGTCTGCTGCGCGCTCCCGCGGCGACCACCCTGGTGTCGGCGCTGCGGCGTGAGTTCGATCTGCCGATCCACGTGCACACCCACGACACCCCGGGCGGACAGCTGGCGACCTACATGGCCGCGTGGCAGGCGGGGGCCGACGCGGTCGACGGCGCCAGTGCCGCGCTGGCGGGCACCACGAGCCAGCCGCCGCTGTCGGCGATCGTCGCCGCGACCGCCCACACCGAGCGGGACAGCGGCATCGACCTCGCGCGGGTGTGTGACCTCGAGCCGTACTGGGAGGCGCTGCGAAAGGTGTACTCGCCGTTCGAGTCCGGTCTCCCGGCGCCGACCGGGCGGGTCTACTCGCACGAGATCCCGGGCGGGCAGCTGTCGAACCTGCGGCAGCAGGCCATCTCCCTCGGGCTGGGCAACCGGTTCGAGGCCGTCGAGCAGGCGTACGCCGCCGCTGATTCGATGCTCGGCCGACTGGTCAAGGTGACCCCGTCGTCGAAGGTCGTCGGCGACCTCGCGCTCGCGCTGGTCGGCCGCGGCATCACCGCCTCGGACTTCGCGGCCGACCCGGCGTCCTACGACATCCCGGACTCGGTGATCGGCTTCCTGCGCGGCGAGCTGGGCGACCCACCCGGTGGCTGGCCCGAACCGCTGCGCACCCTCGCGCTGCAGGGCCGCGCGCCGGCCCCCGAGGTCACCCCACTGTCCGCCGACGACGAGGCCATCCTCGACAAGCCGGGTCGTGACCGTCAGGTCCGGCTCAACCACCTGCTCTTCCCCGGTCCGGCAAAGGAATTCGAGGAGCACTACGAGGCCTACGGTGACACGTCGAGGCTCTCGGCCAACCAGTTCTTCTACGGACTGCGCTACGGCGAGGAACACCGCGTCGAACTCGAACCCGGTGTCGATCTGCTCATCGGGCTGGAGGCGGTCAGCGAACCGGACGAGCAGGGCATGCGGACCGTCATGTGCGTCCTGAACGGTCAGCTGCGCCCGATCGCGGTGCGCGACCACTCCGTCGACTCGGCTGTCGCGTCGGCGGAGAAGGCGGACCGCTCCAACCCGCACCACATCGGTGCCCCGTTCGCGGGCGTCGTGTCGCTGTCGGTCGACGTCGGCGACGAGGTCGCCGTCGGCGCGACGATCGGCACCATCGAGGCGATGAAGATGGAGGCGGCGATCACCGCCCCGGTCGCGGGCACCGTGACCCGACTCGCCATCGGACAGGTGACGCAGGTCGCGCCGGGGGATCTGCTGATCGAGATCCGCTGAGCAGATCGGCGGCGGGGCGCCTGGCCCCGCCGCCGGTTCAGCTACCCCGGTACGTCGAGTAGGCGAAGGGGCTCAACAGGATCGGTACGTGGTGATGTCGCCCGGGATCGTCGATCTCGAAACAGACGTCGATCTCGGGATAGAAACCCTTGATGTCGTTGTCGGCAAACCAGTTACCGGTGTCGAAGACGAGGTGGTAGATCCCGGGGACGAGCGCCTCGGTGTTCACTGCGGTGATGCGACCGTCCGAATCAGTGCTGCCGCTGGACAATTCGGTCCCCGACGCATCCTGCAGGGACACCTCGAGGCCGACGGCGGGTGAACCCGACACCGCGTCGAGGACGTGCGTGGACAGACCGGTCATCTCGAAATCCCTTCGTCGGCGGCGTGCTCGGTCGACAGCATACGGAGCAGGCGGGCGCGGTTGATCTTCGCCAGTTCCGCACGCAGTACCCGGCGTTCGGTGGAGGCGTCGTTGGTCATCCGTGTCCGGAGGATGGCGAGCAGCTCGTCGGCGGGCCGCTCGTTCGCGAAGACCAGGTAGACGTGCCCGAACCGCGCCTCGTAGGCGACATTGGCGTCTCTCAGCTCGGCGAGCACCGAGGCCGACGAGCCCGCCACCCCGGACTGTTCGCGCGCCGACGAGGCGTTGTCGGGCCGGTCGCCGATCCGCGGATGCCCGGCGAGCGCCTCGTCGAGGTCGTCCTCGCTGATCTCGGCCAGTGCTCGATCGGCGGCATCGAGCACAGCGGGTACATCGCCGAAGGGCCGCGCGAGCATCATGCGCTCGACCCAGGCCGTCGATGCGCAACAGCTGCGCAGTGCTGCACGGGCTTCGTCGTCGTCCATCTCGTTGAGCCGCATGATGACCAGCCTAGGAGGCGTGGTCGCTGACGGCGCGTGGAAGATGGGGCGATGGACGACGTCACCGGGACAGCGCCCCCGGACGACCCCGCGGGACGGGTGCTCGGTGTGGTACTCGCCGCCGGAGCCGGGACCAGGTACGGGATGCCGAAGATCCTCGCGCACGACGGCCAGTGGCTCGAGCGGGCGGTCGCGGCGTTGCGCGACGGCGGTTGTTCCGAGGTGACGGTCGCCATGGGCGCCGCGGTCGTCGAACCACCGGCCGGTGCCGAGACGCTGATCGTCGAGGACTGGGCCGACGGCGTCGGCGCCACGGTGGCGGCGGCCCTGCGGTGGGCGATGGCACGACCGGACGCGGCGGGGCTGACGGTGCACGTGGTCGACACCCCGGCCACGGGCGCCGACGTCGTAGCCCGCGTTCTGGGCGCGGCATCGGGTGACCGCGCACTTCTCGCGCGAGCGGTCTTCGACGGCAGTCCGGGGCACCCGGTGTACATCGGTGCCGACCATTTCGGACCGGCTCTGCGTGTGGTCGATGGTGACGTGGGTGCTCAGGTGTATCTCCGGTCCCGGGCGGTGACCCGCGTCGAGTGCGGGGATCTGGCGCCCGGCGTGGACATCGACGAGCGGCCCTGACCGGGGATCAGCGTGCCCATTTCGAGACCTTCTCGTCGCCGTTCCGGTGCACGGTGATCCCACGTGGGACGACGTCCATGTCTAGGGTGCAGACATAGCCGGGTAACGGAGCGCTATTCGTCGAAGCGGGTGATCACCGTGGCGCACGATCGTCGTCGACGCCTCACCGCGATTCTCGCCGCGCTCGTCGTGGGAGCCGGCCTCGCGGCATGCGCCACCGGGCCCGACGGACCGGAGCGGACACCGCCGGCCCACGCCGCGCAGGACGCGCATCTGCCGCCCGGATTCGACACCACCTTCCGCTGGACCGCGACCGGTGTCCTCGATCCACAGTCCGCCGAGGGCACCTTCGTCCGAGCCTTCACCGAGTCCTTCGAACTCGCCAACGCCGGACGGTCGGCGCGGTGGGGCTACCCCGGTTTCGCCGACGCCGCGCCGTCGAACATCGACCAGATGGTGACGGCGTACCCCCCGATCCAGTCGACCTCGGGCCGCGAGGTCGGCACCGCCTTCTATCAGGGGTTGCGCCGCGTCGACGACAACGGCTGGGCGCGAATCGTGATGTGCCGTCACGGGTATCGGTCGGTGCAGCAGAACGGCGAGTGGACCGTCGGATACGACACCCCGCGGCCGGTTGAGATCGACATCCGCCGCGTGGGAACCGATCCCGCGGCCGCACCACGCGGGGGCGAGCGGACCCCCGGCGCCGACGTGTTCGGCGGCTGGTACACCTCCCGCTACGACTTCGCGGCCCTGTATCCGACGCCGACCCCGGATCAGAAGGCGTGCGCCGCAATGACTCCGGACGGTATGCCGCAGTGGCTGCCGATGGCCGACACCGAGCCGTGGCCGGCCCAGCAGCCGGTACCGGGGTGGTCGAGCTATCCGGGCGCGGCCTGACTCCGCACCGCAGGGCAGCGACTACTGGTAAGGCAGTCCGCCGAGCAGATCGTCGAGGTGCGCCGGCAGGTCCCGGACCCGTACCCCGGTGGCGTTGTAGATCGCGTTGACCACCGCGGCGGCACTGCCGACGATCCCGATCTCGCCCGCACCGCGCGAACCCATCGGGGTGGCGTGCTCGTCGCGGTCGTCGAGGCAGATCGCGTCGACGTCGGCGATGTCGGCGTGCACGGGAATGTGGTACTCGGCGAGATCCTGCGTGACCACGTGTCCGAACCGGTGATCGCGGACGCTCTCCTCATGCAACGCCATCGAGATACCGAAGGTCATGCCGCCGATGAGTTGCGAACGGACGGTGCGCGGGTTGATGGCGCGGCCGATGGAGAACACCCCGAGCATGCGCGGGATGCGGATCTCCCCGGTGTCGATGTCGACGCCGACCTCGACGAAGTGCGCGCCGAACGAGGCCACGGTGAACTTCTCGAGATCGGGGTTGTCCGCCGCCTCCGCGCTGAGTTCGGCGTCCGGAGGCGGATCGTCGCCGAAACGTGCACGGAACTGATGCGCGGCGGTGACGATGGCCGATCCCCAGGACGAGGTGCCCGACGAACCGCCGGCGACGGTCGCGCTGGGCAGCGCGCTGTCGCCGATCTCGATGTCGACGACGTCGGTGGGTACGTCGAGCGCGTCGGCGGCGATGATCTTCAGGGTCGTCCACGCACCGGTGCCGATGTCGGTGGCGGCGATCCGGACCGTGTACCGCCCGTCGCGATGGGTGATCGACGCCGCGTTGCCCGGCTGCACCATGTGGGGATAGGTCGACGACGCGACCCCCAGGCCGACCAGCTGCCGACCGTTCCGGCGGGCCGCCGGCTCCGCCACACGCCGCTCCCAGCCGAATCGTCGGGCTCCCTCGCGGAAACAGTCGAGTAGCCGCCGCGACGACCACGGGTTGCCCGTCTCGGGGTCCTCGGGCGGTTCGTTGCGCACTCGCAACTCGATCGGATCGAGGTCGAGGGCATGTGCCAGTTCGTCCATGGCGACCTCGCCGGCGAACATCCCCGGAGCCTCGCCGGGCGCACGCATCCAGAACGGGACCGGGACATCGAGGGGGACGACGTGGTGATCGGTCCGCCGATGGTCGGCCGAGTACATCGATCGTGAGGTGACCGCGGCCTGCTCGGCGAACTCCCCGGCATGTGCGCTGTGGGTGAATGCCTCGTGCACCATCGCGGTGATGTGGCCGTCCCGATCGGCGGCCAGCCGCAGACGGGATCGGGTGGGCGCGCGGTGTCCGACGAAGACGAACATGTGCTGCCGGGTCACCGCGAACTTCACCGGACGACCGGGCAGGCGCATGGCCGCCATGGCCGCGAGCACGTCGTGCGAGTGCGGCGAGCCCTTCGACCCGAATCCACCGCCGACGTGCGGCGCCATCACCCTCATCTGCTCGGGTTCGAGACCCAGCACCGGCGCCAGCGAGGACACCACGCCCTGAGTCGACTGGGTCGAATCGTAGAGCGTGAGGACAGCGGCATCCGCATCCCAGGTGGCCACCACGGTGTGCGGCTCCATCGGGTTGTTGTGCTCCTCCGGGGTGGAGTACCACTGGTCGACCGTGACCGTGTCCCCGCCGGTGGTACTGGCCGCCTCGTCCAGGATTCGATCGGGGTCGCCGTCCTGTGAGGTGGGCTCGAACCCGCCGTTGACCTGTTCGGGCCGGTAGCTGTCGGGGTGATCGACGCGGAACTCGGTGTCGTGGGCGTCCTCGTCGTAGGTGACGGTCACCGCCGAGGCGGCTTCGCGTGCCGTCTCGGGACTCTCCGCGACGACGGCGCCGATCAGCTGCCCGCGGTAGGCGATTTCGGGCGACTGCAGGATCGTGAGGTCGCCGCTCGAGGTGTCGGCCAGTTCCGGTGCATTCTCGGGTGTGAGTACGTACAGCACACCGGGCGTCGATTCGGCTGCGGCCGTGTCAAATCCGGCGATGCGTCCGCGCGCGATGGTCGCGGTGATCGGCCACAGGTACGCGGCCTCGGTGAGGTGCTCGTAGGCATACGGCGCGGTGCCGCGCACCTTGTCGGCGCCGTCGATGCGGGCGTGGGAGGTACCGATCGCGGTCATCGAGTGCTCAGCTCCCGCAGGGTGGCGATCAGGGTGCGGCGGGCGAGGTGCACCTTGAACTCGTTGCCCTCGAGTGCACGGGCCTCGCCGAGTTCGGCATCGGCTGCCGCGGCGAACAATTCGGTCGACGGTCGCTGACCACGCAGCACCTCTTCGGCCCGCGCGGCCCGCCAGGGCTTGTGCGCGACACCGCCGAACGCGATCCGCGTTGCGCCGATGGCGTCACCGTCCATGCTCACCTCGGCCCCGACGGACACGAGCGCGAAGGCGTACGACGCACGGTCGCGCACCTTGCGGTAGGTCGACGACGAGTCCGGCAGGGGCGGTGGCACGTCGATGGCCACGATGACATCGTGCGGCTCGAGCACCGTGTCGCGCTCGGGATGCTCACCCGGGAGCCGGTAGAAGTCACCGATGTCCACCACGCGCTCGCCGTCGGGGCCTTGCACGACGATGCGCGCGTCGAGGGCGGTGAGGGCCACCGCCATGTCGGAGGGGTGGGTCGCGACGCAGGTCTCGGATGCACCCAGGATGGCGTGATACCGCGTGTATCCGCCGACGGCCGAGCAGCCCGAGCCCGGCGTCCGCTTGTTGCACGGGGTCGTGACGTCCTGGAAGTAGACGCATCTGGTGCGCTGCAACAGGTTTCCCGCATTGGTCGCGAGGTTGCGCAACTGCGGCGAGGCGCCCGAGAGCAGGGCGCGGGCCAGGACGGGGTAGCGGCGCCGGACAAGGGGATGGGCGGCGGTGTCGGCGTTGCGGGCGGTGGCGCCGAGCCGGAGCGAGCCGTCGGGGCGTTCGGTGATGTCGTCGAGCGGCAGGCGGGAGATGTCGAGCAGTGCCGGCGGGTCGGCGACGCCCAGCTTCATGTGGTCGACCAGGTTGGTGCCGCCGGCGATCAGCTTCGCGCCGTCGTGATCCCGCAGGAAGTCCACGGCGGCGAGGACGTCGGTCGCACGCTCGTAGGTGAACGGGATCATCGATCGGCCGCCTGTCGGATCGCCGCGAGGATGTTCGGGTACGCCGCGCATCGGCAGAGGTTGCCGCTCATCCGTTCCCGGATCTCGTCGTCGGCCAGCGGACTCGCGTCGCCGCTCGACGACGGGTCGAGGTCCTCGGTGACGTGGCTGGGATACCCCTGTTTCGCCTCGTCGAGCATCCCGATGGCCGAGCACAACTGGCCGGGGGTGCAGTAGCCGCACTGGAAGGCGTCCTCGTCGATGAACGCCTGCTGCATGTCGTGTAGCTCGTCACCGTCGCCCAGGCCCTCGGCGGTGACGATGTCGCTGCCCTCGTAGGAGACGGCGAAGGACAGGCAACTGACGATGCGCCTGCCGTCGACCAGCACGGTGCACGAACCGCACTGGCCGTGATCGCATCCCTTCTTGGGCGAGAAGATGCCCAGCCGGTCACGCAGACCGTCGAGCAGTGTTGTTCGCGTGTCCACGACGACGTCGTGTTCGGCACCGTTCACGGTCAAGGAGACTTTGGCTTCCACGTCGCGAGGCATACCCGTCCGTAGAGGCGGTAAACACCCGCCGAGAACCGCGAAATGTCTGGAACAATCGGTCGAATGGCCCCCTCGAGACCCAGAGTTGTTGTGATCGGTGCCGGATTCGCGGGTATGCACTGCGCCCGCAGGCTCAAGAACGAGCCGGTCGACGTCACCATCGTCGACCGCGGGACCAGCCATCTGTTCCAGCCGCTGCTGTACCAGTGCGCCACCGGTCTGTTGTCCGAGGGCGCGATCTCCAGCCCGGTTCGGCATCTGACCCGTCGGCACAAGAACCTCGACGTCGTCCTCGGCGAGGCGTCGGCCATCGACGTCGAGGGTCACGAGCTGACGGTCGACCGCATCGACGGGTCGTCGTTCCGTCTCGGCTACGACTACCTCGTGGTCGGCGCCGGCATGCGCACCGCCTACCGCGGCAACGAGACGTTCGCGGAGTTCGCGCCCGGGATGAAGACGCTCGATGACGCGCTGTCGATCCGCCGCAAGATCATGGCCGCGTTCGAGATGGCCGAGACGATCACCGACCCGGAGGAGCAGCGGTCGTGGCTCACCTTCGCGGTGGCGGGCGGCGGCCCGACCGGCGTCGAGCTCGCCGGACAGATCCGGGAGGTCGCGACCCTGGCGCTCGAGCGCGAGTTCGACGCGATCGATCCGGCGCAGGCGCGGGTGCTGCTGCTCCACGGCGGCGACCGCGTGCTGCCGTCGTTCTCGACGCGGCTCTCGGCCAGCGCCCAGCGCACGCTCGACAACCTCGGCGTCGAGACCCACCTCGGCGTGCACGTCACCGGGGTCGGAGAGGACCACGTCGAGACGACCCGCAAGGCCGACGGGACCAAGAACGTCTACCCGGCGCGCACGACGCTGTGGACGACGGGCGTCGAGGCCGTCCCCTTCGCCACCACACTCGCCCGGTCGCTGGGTGTCGAACAGGACCACGGCGGGCGGATACCGGTCGAGGACGATCTCTCGGTCCCGGGCCATCCCGACATCTTCGTCTGCGGCGACATGAGTTCCTACCGAGACCTGCCCGGGGTCGCCGAGGTGGCGATGCAGGGCGGCCGGCACGCCGGGGCGGTGATCGCGGAAACCGTTGCAGGGCAACAGGAAAGAAGTCCGTTCAGATACCGCGATCTGGGTACCGCGGCCTACATCGCCCGCCGCCACGCGATCGTCCAGTCCGGCCCGCTCCAGCTGTCGGGGTTCCTCGGCTGGGTGGCCTGGGGCGTCATCCACATCGCCTTCCTGGCGGGTGTCCGCAACCGG
This sequence comes from Gordonia sp. SMJS1, assembly GCF_029866425.1. Lineage (NCBI taxonomy): Bacteria > Bacillati > Actinomycetota > Actinomycetes > Mycobacteriales > Gordoniaceae > Gordonia > Gordonia sp. SMJS1. The sequence continues at coordinate 1,883,856 of NZ_CP123381.1, forward strand.
ATGGGGACCGTCATGACGTGGGGCGCAACGCTGCTCACCGACACTCGGCGGGAGCGCGCCATCACCTACGGCAGCCCGGAGACGGCGAGGCAGCCCTACGGGCAGTGACCGGTTAGATTCGGCCCGCTCGCTTCGCTCCCGGCGCCGGTCGATTCGGCCCGCTCGCTTCGCTCCCGGCGCCGGGACCCGAGTTCTCCCCGATTGCTTGTCCGTGACCGCCTCGCCTGGTATTGAGAGTAGAACACGTTCTAATTTTGGTTGTTCTTCTGACGGGCGAGGAGTCCTCCATGCACACCCCGATCTGCGACGAGCTCGGTATCGAGTTCCCGATCTTCGCGTTCACCCACTGCCGGGACGTGGTGGTCGCGGTGAGCAAGGCGGGCGGTTTCGGAGTGCTCGGCGCGGTTGGCTTCACCCCCGAGGAGCTCGAGATCGAGCTCAACTGGATCGACGAGCACATCGGCGACCGTCCCTACGGCGTCGACATCGTCATCCCGAACAAGTACGAGGGCATGGACTCGAACATGTCGGGCGAGGAACTCACCAAGATGTTGCAGTCGATGGTGCCGGCGGAGACCCTCGACTTCGGACGCAAGCTCCTGCGTGACCACGGCGTGCCGCTCAACGAGGACAGTGACAACTCCCTGCAGCTTCTCGGTTGGACCGAGGCCACTGCCACGCCGCAGGTCGAGATCGCGCTCCAGCACCCCAAGGTCACCCTGATCGCGAACGCCCTCGGGACGCCACCCGCCGACATGATCGAGAAGATCCAGTCCGCCGGCCGCAAGGTCGCCGCGCTGTGCGGATCGCCGAAGCAGGCCCGCAAGCACGCCGATGCGGGTGTCGACATCATCATCGCCCAGGGCGGCGAGGGCGGCGGTCACTGCGGCGAGGTCGGCTCCATCGTGCTCTGGCCGCAGGTCGTCAAAGAGGTTGCGCCGGTTCCGGTTCTGGCCGCCGGTGGCATCGGCAGCGGTGAGCAGATCGCGGCGGCGCTGGCCCTCGGGGCGCAGGGCGCGTGGACCGGATCGCAGTGGCTGATGGTCGAGGAGGCTGAGAACACCCCGGTCCAGCAGCAGACCTACATCGACGCCTCCAGCCGGGACACCGTACGGAGCCGATCGTTCACCGGCAAGCCGTGCCGCATGCTGCGCAACGACTGGACCGAGGCCTGGGAGGATCCGAAGAATCCCGATCCGCTGGGGATGCCGTTGCAGTACATGGTCTCCGGGATGGCGGTGGCCGCGACGCACAAGTACCCCGACGAGAGCATCGACGTCGCCTTCAACCCGGTCGGGCAGGTGGTCGGGCAGTTCCGCAAGGTCGAGAAGACCTCTGCGGTGATCGAGCGGTGGGTGACCGAGTACATCGACGCCACGAGCAGCCTGGACTCGTTCGCCAACGCGAACGCCTAGCCGGGGCTAATTCGCGCGGCCTCGTTTCCGTCCCGCTGATTGGATTCAATCAGCGGGACGGAAACGGCGACGCGGGAGCCGGGGAGTGGCCGGCGCCGTCCTCGGCGATCGTCGCGAGGGGGAGAGTCACCTGGACGGTGGTGCCCGACGGTTCGTTCGGCAGGTACCGGATCGTCCCGCCGTGGCGCTCGACGATGTGCTCGGAGATGATGAGCCCGATTCCGGAACCGTCCTGCTTGGACGAGAACGCGCCGGAGGCGAGGCGATCGGTGGGCGCGCCGTCATGCCGCGTCCCTGGTCACGGATCCACACCGAGGCCAGTCCGTCGGACTCGCCGGTCTGGATCGTCAGTTCCTTCACCTCGGTTGTCGGACGGACGATCTCGTCGAGTGCGTTGACGCACAGGTTGATGATGACCTGTCCGATGAGCACGTTCTCGCCCTGGATCGGCAGGTCGCGGTCGGGGATCTCGGCGTACACGCGTACGCCCTGCTCGGCCGCGCGTAGTCGCACGAAGTACAGGCTCTCCTCGACGGTCTCGTTGAGATCCATGAGCGTCGAGGTGCTCTCGATGCGTCGTACGTAGCGGCGGACGGAGGCCACGATGTCGGCGGCGCGGTGGAGTTGCTTCTCGATCTGGTCGATGCCGTAGGCGAGGCTGCGGGCGTCGACGGTGTCGGCGGAGACGCGGGCCTTGAGCCCGCTCAGGTAGTTGGTCGACGCCGCGAGCGGTTGACCGAGCTCGTGGGCCAGGATCATCGCCATGTCACCCATCGCGTGGTAACGGCTCAGATATTGGAGGTTGGCCTCCTGGTAGGCGTTGCGGCGTTCCCATTCGACGCGGTCGGTCACGTCGCGCACGGTCAGGACCCGCGAGGAGATGCCGTCGTGGGCGACGATCTCGAGTTCGCCGGCCAGCCACACGGTGCTGCCGTCGTCCTTGATGATCTCCTGTTGGATCTCGACCGAGCCCGCTCCGTCCGTCAGCCGTTCGATGACAGGGTCACTGGTCAGCCGGGGCTCACACCGGCCGAGGTCTTCCAGATGGACGCCCGACAGCTCCGCGGGGGTGCGGCTGAACAGCTTGGCGGCCAGTGGGGAGATGTCGTCGATGCAGTTGTCGTCGTCGAGCACGACGATCCCGGCCGACGTGTGGGTCATGATGCGCTGCAACGACTCCGACACCCAGGTCAGTTCTTCCTGCAACTCGACCTCGTCGGAGATGTTGCGGAACTCGACCATCACGACCGGCCCGTCCTCGCAGCGCACCAGGGTCGCGCGGGCATCGGTGAGGAACTCGGTGCCGTCCTTGGCGCGGTACTTCCACTGTTTGCGGCTCGACCCGTGCACCACCGCGGACTGGAGCCATGCCACGCCGACCTCGCGACGGTACTGACGCTCCTGGGCGCTCATGTGGTGTGCCTTGAGGGGCTTGAGTTCCTCCAGGGTGAACCCGAAGATCCGGCACGCGGCCGGGTTGGCCCACAGGATGTTCTTCGAACTCGCCTCGTGGATGAGGATGCCGGTGCCGGTGTGCAGGATCATCTGCTCGAAGTCCCGACGGGCGGGGAACATCGCCATCACCTCACCTTCGCCGAGTTCTCGTCTTCGCCCCCGCCACGATGCCATGCAGGTGAGGACACGCAAGTAAGGAATTGCTTACCCGCGGCGCGGGAAATCCCGATACCGCGTCGGGTCTCGCGTCCATAGTGTCGGACTCGAGATCGAGAGTCGATTCCGAACGGAGACATGATGACCGCGGAGAGCCTGACCGAACGGGTGTGTGCGGAACCGGCGGGGGCGGCGCGCGACGCCGCGTTCGACCACGCGCTCGACGTGCTCCGGGATCGTCGGGACGAGTTCAACTCGCAGCGCTACGTGCCCGCCGACTTCATCGCGTTGCTGAAGCGTGCCGGGATGTACCGGGCCTCGACGCCGGCGGCGTTCGGTGGCGAGCCGATGGCACCGTCGGATTTCATGTCGCTGGTCGAACGCATCTCCGCCGTCGACCCTGCCACCGGGTGGGTGTCCAGTTTCGGATCGTCGCTGGTCTACTTCGCCGCGCTGCCGGCCGAGACCCAGCAGAAGATCTACGCGCACGGTCCCGATGTCGCCTACGCGGGCGGGCTGTTCCCCATGCAGGAGGCACAGCGGGTCGACGGCGGCTACCTGTGCTCGGGGGTCTGGCAGTTCGCCAGCGGATGTCGCGGCGCCGACCTCCTCGGGATCGGTCTGGCCGGCGGACCCGAGACCGGCGGCAAACCGCTGACCGCGCTGGTCGATCCGGCCGAGGTCGAGATCGTCGACAACTGGGATGTCGCCGGGATGAAGGCGACCGGCTCCCATGCCATCCGCGCCGACCGCGTGTTCGTGCCCGAGGAGATGACCTTCGTGCGCGGCGGCGCTCCGCAGATCGACGAACCCCTGACCCGGTACCCCGCGTTGGCCTACGCCGCGCAGGTGCTGGCGGTGGTGACCCTCGGCGCGGCCCGGGGCGCCCTCGACTACGCGATCGAGGTCGGCGCGGCGCGGACCTCGATCACCGGAGGTGCCAGCAAGGGCAACCGGCCGGCGTACAAGAGCGGCCTGGCGGTCGCCGAGGCCGAATTGCGTTCGGCGCGAGCGTTCTTCTACGACAGCACCGACCGGGTGTGGGCCAAGGCCGTCGCGGGACAGCACATCTCGACCGACGATCAGGCCCTGTTGCGGTTGAGTGCCACCCACGCCGCGCACGTCGGGCGCAGCGTCGTGCTGCAGGTGTTCGACCTCGCCGGCACCGGGGCCATCTACGAGACCCATCCGCTGCAGCGGTTCCTGCAGGACGCGTTGGTGCCCGCGCAGCACGCGATGCTGCAGACCAACACCTACGAGGCCGCCGGTGCACTGCTTCTCGGCCTCGAGGCCGGAATCCCCAGCTTTCCCTGACCCACCCGTCATCCAGCCCAGACGTCACGACCGCGAGGAGACCATCACCCATGTCCGACGAACCGTTGCGCACGCTGTTCTGTGTCGGGAACAACCAGAACTTCTTCGACCTGCCCAAGGCCGACATCGGTCCGGTGTGGGAGGCCACGATGGAGTTCCTCACGAGTCTGAAGAACCTCGACGGTGTCGAGATCATCGGGACCTTCGACGACGACGCCCACATGGTCGGCCCGTCCGACGGCTGGCCGTGGACGTTCTACGTCCTCGCCGACGTGCGCGACCAGCCGACCGTCCGGGCGGCCTGCAACCTGTTGCGCACCATCATGGTCGGTGAACATGCGCTCTGGAAGTACTTCAAGGTCGAGGCGCGGATGGGACGAGCCCTCACCATCCGCGACGACGTCCCCTCATGAGCACCGCCTCCTGATCTCTCGCGCACCGACAGCCCCTCTCCGCGCCCCGGCGCGGTCGACACACGAAGGAACATCGATGACCACCATCGAGCGGCCGACCCGCGGCTTCGCGGACCTCGCCGAGAAGGACCGCGTCGCCGGTCAGCTGTACACCGATCCCGAGATCTTCGCCGAGGAGATGCGCAAGATCTTCTACCGCACCTGGGTGTGGGTCGCGCACGAGAGCGAGGTCCCCGAGGCGGGCTCGTTCAAGACCACCCAGGTCGGGGACCAACCGGTCATCGTGACCCGGGATCGCAAGGGCAACTTCAACACCCTGCTCAACCGGTGCCGGCATCGCGGGGCGACGGTGTGCGACCAGCGCAGCGGCAAGGCCAACGGCTTCACCTGCCCGTACCACAACTGGTCGTACACCCTCGACGGTCGACTGCGCGGCATCCCGTACCCGGACGGTTACGAGGGCGTCGTCGAGAAGAACGACTTCCCCCTGCAGAAGCTGCGCACCGAGAGCTATCTCGGCATGATCTTCGCGACGTTCAACACCGAGATCGAACCGCTCGAAGACCACCTGGGTGATGCGAAGATCTGGATGGAGCGATTCCTGAAGCAGTCCAACGGATTCCCCACCAAGGTCCTCGGCAGTCACAAGTTCCGGTTCAAGGGCAACTGGAAGATCCAGCTCGAGAACACCACCGACGGTTACCACTTCCCGATGGTGCACAAGTCGTGGATGGCCTCTGTCGACGCCGAGACCGCGAACATGATGTCGTTCATGGACGATCCGGCCGCCGAGACGCACGCGCTCGGCAACGGTCACAGCGTCGCGATCATGGCGGCCGCGCACGCGGACCTCGACATCGACGACGGTTCCGAGGAGGTGCAGCCGCGGTTCCAGCATCTCGTCGACGAACTCGCCGAGGCGGGGGAGAGTCCCGAACGCATCCGTCGCTACATGCGCTCGATGCACGGCTGCGGGTTCAACCTCAACATGTTCCCGAACATCGCCATGTCGTCGTCGTTCTTCCGGGTTCTCATCCCGATCAGCGTGGACGTGACCGAGGTGTGGCACATGGCGATCGGCATGGACGGTGGGCCGGAGAGCATCAACCGCGAGCGCCTCCGGATCCACGAGCACTTCCAGGGCCCCTTCGGCTTCGGCAGCCCCGACGACGCCGAGGGATGGGATCGCGTCCAGATCGGCGCCGGTGGCAACCCGAACATGCCGATCCTGGTCAACCGCGGGGAGAACCGCGAGTACACGACCGAAGAGGGTTGGCCCACATCGCATGTCACCGACGAGACGGGGATGCGCGAGTCCTACGCCATGTGGAAGAAGATGATGAGCGATGACTGAACTGCACAGTTTCAACGACCCGCGCGTCCTGCGCGCGATCGCGCTCGTGTGGAAGGAAGCCGAACTCCTCGACGCCAAGGACTACCCGGCGTGGGAGGCCCTCTACACCGATGACGCGCACTACGTCATCCCGATCGATCCCGACACCGACGATTTCGACTCGTCGCTGAACATGGTGTACGACGACCAGCGGATGCGGCGCCTGCGCGTCGAACGGATGATGCAGGGTTACGCGCCGTCGGCGGTCGCCGCTGCCCGCACGGTCCGGGTCATCTCGCGGTTCACCGTGTCGGACGTCAGCGACGACACCGTCATCCTGCGGTCCGCGCAGATCCTCAACGCGTTCAAGCGCGATGCCTTCTCGACGATCGGCGCCGAGCTCACCCACACCATCAGCCTCGGTTCCGACGGTAACGACCGGATCAGTCTGAAGGTGGCCCGTCTCATCGACAGCGAGGACGCGGTCAGCGCCTCCGGTTACCTGGTGTGAGGACGGACCTGGACATGAGTTCGACGAACAAGGGGATCGCGGTCGTCACCGGTGCCGCCGGCGGCATGGGTTCGCACATCGCCCGCCGGCTGCACCGGGACGGTCATCGCGTCCTGCTCACCGACATCGCCCTCGATCCGGCCCAGCGCATCGCCGAAGAACTCTCGCCCGACGGGTCGACCGCACGGGCGGCCGTCCTCGACGTGGCGCACCGGCAGGGTTTCGTCGACGCGCTGGCGCATGTGCAATCCGTCTGGGGCACACCGACGATCGTCGTGAACAACGCGGCATTGACCCAGGCGGCCGATCTCATGACGCTCGACGAGCCGGACTTCACCCGCGTGCTGAACACCAACGTCAACAGCATCTTCTTCGGCTGCCAGGTCTTCGGGGCCGCGATGGCCGACGAGGGGTACGGCCGCATCGTCAACATGGCGTCGCTGGCCGGTCAGAACGGCGGCACCGCCACCGGCGCGCACTATGCCACGTCCAAGGGCGCGATCCTGACGGTCACCAAGATCTTCGCCAAAGAGCTTGCGGCCAAGGGTGTCACGGTCAACGCGATCGCGCCCGGGCCGCACGACCTGCCCGTCGTGAAGGCGACCGTGCCGCCGGAGAAACTCGACGCCGTGATCGCCGGCATCCCCGTCGGGAAGCTGGGCAGCCCCGAGTTCATCGGGGACATGGTCGGCCTGCTGACCGCCGAGAACGCCTTCTTCGTCACGGGTGCGTGCTGGGACGTCAACGGCGGGCTCTTCGTCCGCTGATCGCACCTCGAGAATTATTCGCCACCACCAGGAGCACCGCCATGGCCCTCACCGACGTCGTCGTCTCCGCGATCGTCCAGGAGACCCCGAGCATCAAGACCTTCTACCTGTCGAGGCCCGACGGCTCGACGATGGGGGAGTACACGCCCGGAGCGCACATCGATGTCGTCGGGCCGACCGCCATCACCCGCCAGTACTCGCTGTGCAGCCGGCCCGACGGGCGGGAGTCCTTCGCCGTGGCCGTCAAGCGCGAGGATCAGTCCCGAGGTGGTTCGGCCGCACTGCACGAACTGCGCGTCGGCGACCGGCTGCAGATCAGCGAGCCACGGAACCTGCTCGGGATCGATTCCACAGCAACGCATCACGTCCTGGTGGCGGCCGGCATCGGGATCACCCCGATGCTCAGCATGGCGCGCTACATGGACGTGCACGGGATCGGCTTCGAGCTGCACTACTTCGCCCGGACAGTCGATGACGCGGCGTTCCTGCCGCTGCTGCGGGAGCGTTGCCCGGACAAGCTGCACGCGCATGTCGGCGTCGGTCGTGAGGCCCACGGACCGATCCTGACCGCCGCGCTGGAATCGGCGCCGCAGGGCTCGCATGTCTATGTCTGCGGCCCGGACGGGTTCATGACCAAGGTCCGGGAATTGGCCGAACAGTTCATCCCGGCCGACGCGGTCCACTTCGAGAACTTCCACGCCACCGATCAGCCGGATGCGTCGGAGAACACGTCCTTCGACGTCGAACTCGACGGCGAGATTTATCACGTCCCGGCCGACCGGAGCATCGTCGAGGTCCTCGAGGAGAACGGCTGCGACGTCGACACCTCGTGTCAGGAGGGCATCTGCGGTACGTGCATCATGCAGGTCCTCTCCGGTGATCCCGAGCACCGCGACAACGTGCTGACCAAGGCCGAGCGAGAGTCCGGAGAGGTGATGGCGGTCTGCGTCTCGCGGACCACCGGCGAGAAGATCGTGCTCGACTATTACTGACCCGAGCGCGCCGGCCACCCCTATCCGTTGCCCTAGGGGTTGGTCGGCACCTCGACGTCGAACCGCAGGATGTCCCGGACCAGCGTGCTGATGCTGTCGGCGTCGGTCTTGCTCTTGATCCGGGCACGGTGCACGTCCACCGTCTTGACGCTCATGTCGAGGCGGCGGGCGATGTTCTGGCTGGGTAGACCTTCGACGACCAGCGCGAGGATCTCGCGTTCCCGCGGGGTCAACAGCGCGACCTTCGATTCCACCCACCGCTTCTGCGCGTGGGTGCGGAAGCGTTCGACCGCCTTCTCCATCCCCGCCTGGACGGCGTCGAGCAGCCGCTGCGGGTCGTAGGGCTTCTCCAGGAAATCCATCGCGCCGGCCTGCAGGGTGGACACCGACATCCGGATGTCGCCGTGCGCGGAGACGAAGATGATGGCGACGTGCGGTGCGAACTCGTTGAGCTTCTCCTGCAGCCGCGGGCCGCTCATCGTCGGCATGCGGACGTCGAGCACGATGCACGCGGGGGTGTCCCCGGAGTACTGCGCGAGGAAGTCGTCGGCACTGTGGCAGATCCGCGGCGAGATCCCGATGCTGCCGAGCAGCCAGTCGACCGATTCGCAGAGTTCCGGGTCGTCGTCGACGACGTACACCGCCGCGGTCACATCCGATGCGGTCACGTCCACGCCGCGTCGGCCGTCCAGTAGTTCATCCCGACGGCACTCACCAGATGGCGCCACTCCGACGTCCGGTTGAGCCAGGGTTCCTCGCGCCGGACCGACTCGTCGGCCGCCTCCGGGCCGTCGGCCTCGACGGTCCAGTGCACCCAGTTGACCTCCCGGCCGTACTCGTCGTGCACGAACAGGTCGACATGGTGCCAGCCGTAGTTGAAGGTGTCCTCGTAACACGTGAGGAACATCCGGTGGTGCGTCTCGGGACGGGGTTTGACTGTCATGCAGATCTTCTCTCTCGCAACCGGATCAGACCGGGACGACCGGATGGGACCGGAGCTCGTTCTCGAGCACCGCGGCGACCTCGAACAGGGCCGACTCCCGCCCCGGCAAGCCGATCACCTGTAGTCCGAGGGGCATCCCGGAGTCCGTGGTCGCCCCCGGGACGACGACGACCGGGCAGCCGAGCAGCTGCCACGGTCGGCTCAGGACCGGCGACCCGGTCGCGTCGAGGCCGCTCGGTGCGGGGCCGGGTGCGGCGGGACCGACGATCACCGTGTGATCGCCGAGCGTCTCGGCCAGCAGATCCCGCGAGCGGTCGCGGCGGATGAGGGCGGCCGCGTGGTCCGCGGGCCGGACCGCGCGGCCGGCGTCGACGAGGTCGAGCAGCGCGGGGCTGAGCGCGGCCGCATGGTCCCGGACGACCTCGTCCAGGGTCTCGGCCGCCTCATGGGACATGACGGTCACGTGGTCGTCGGCCAGGGTGCGGACATGATCGTCGAATTCGAGTGCGCGGGTCTCGACGTCGGCTCGCTCGAGCAGGTCCGGCAGCCGGTCGACCAGGTCTGCCATTGCCGGGTCGATCGGGTGCAGGTCGCTGCCGCCCCACACCACCACGGTCCGGACGGTGGAGCGACCGGGAACGATCGGCGAGCGGCCGGTGAAGGCGGTGTACACGTACTGCAGGTCGGCGATGTCGCGGGTGAGGATGCCCAGCGAGTCCAGCGACTCCGAGAGTCCGGTGACGCCGGACAGATCCGTCGAGCCGTGCGCGAGGACCATGCCCGCGGCGCCGCAGTAGGCGGCCGGCCGGGTCAACGAGCCGGCGGTCTGCGTACCCAGCGCCACCGGGATGACGCCAGCCCCGACGGCGGCGGCCGAACCGCTCGACGACCCGCCCGGCGTGTGCCCGGGGTGGTGCGGATTGCGCGTCGGCCCGGGCGAGAAGTAGCCGAACTCGGTCGTGACCGTCTTGCCCTGGATCACCGCGCCCAGATCGCGAAAACGACTGACACAGGGCGCATCCGACGCCGCCGGCGACGACGACGTGACGGGTGAACCGGCACGGGTCGGCAGACCCTCGACGTCGATGAGGTCCTTGACCCCGAGCGAGACGCCTCGCAGGGGCCGGCGACCCGGTATCCCATCCTGCCGTCGTGCCTCGTCGACGACGCCCGGGGACAGCTCGACCCACGCGCGCAGATCGGTGTCGGTGCCGACGATCTCCTCACGGACCTGTTCCGCGAGAATCTCCGCCGACACCACCTTCTCGTGGACCGCGGTCGCCTGCTCACTGATGGGCTGTTTCCAGTAGGCCGAGCTCACCGTTCCTCCTTCATGTGATGGGACCAGTCTGCCCTGTCGCGCATCGCGGCGACAGTAAAGATTTCCCTCGTATCCCCGTAGGGACGGGTGGCCATAACGTCGTTGCCAGCCCCCGACAGCCCGGCGTCTTCGCACCCTGCCAGTCCAAGGAAACCCAATGAGCCTCAGAGAACCCGCGGTGACGACGCCGTCGTCGCCGACCGCCCCCGATCGACGAATCGACTTCGGCCGCATGTCGAGACGGGCCTGGATCGTCACCGGCATGCTCGTGCTGTTCCAGATCATCGCCTTCGCCGACAAGGCGGTGCTCGGCCTGGTCTCGGCCGACGCGATGCCCGAACTCGGCTTGACCGCAACCGAATTCGGATTCATCGGCAGTGCCTTCTTCTTCCTGTACGCGATCGTCTCGGTCGTCACCGGGTTCCTGGCGTCGAAGATCTCGGTGAAGTGGATCCTGTTCGCGATGGGCGTCACCTGGGCGGTGCTGCAATTCCCGATGCTGCTCGGCGGCGGCGCCGCCATCCTGCTGGTGACGCGGATCATCCTCGGCGGCGCCGAGGGTCCCGCGACGGCCATGTCGCTCACCTCCGCGCACACCTGGTTCTCGCCCACACGTCGTGCGCTGCCGTCGAACCTGATCGCCGCCGGCTCCACGCTGGGTCCTGTCTTCGCGGCGCCGCTGCTGGCCTGGGTCATCGCCGTATGGGGTTGGCGCTGGGCGTTCGGTGTTCTGGGCATCATCGGCCTGGTGTGGGTGATCGCCTGGTGGGCGATCGGCGCGGACGGTCCCTACCGTCCCAAGAAGGCCTCGTCGCCGGACGAGCCGGCACTCGACACCGACGAGACGGTTGCCGATGCGAAGGAGGTCGCGACCTCCGCGGTCGACGAGCAGAAGCCGGTCAAGATCTGGCGTGCGCTGCTGAGCCTGGCGTTCATCTCCGCCGTGATCGGCGGGGCGTCGAACTTCTGGGTGCAGGGCTTCCTGACGACCTGGCTGCCCCAGTACCTGGGCACCGTGGTCGGGCTGTCGCTCGGTGAGGTCGGTGCGGTGACCACCGTGCCGTGGGTGGTCGGCGCGCTCGTCCTGCTCGGACTGGGTGCGCTCGGGCACCGGATGCTGCACCGGGGGAGTTCGGCACATCGGGCGATCGCCGTCCCGTTCGGCTGCGCCGCGGTCCTGGCCGGGTTGTGCTTCATCGCCATCCAGGCGTCGTCCGGGATCACTGCGGTTGCACTGCTGTGCCTCGCCGGTGGATGCAGCCTGGCGTTCCCGATGACCGCCACCGCGATCGGTTACGCGGTCGGCGCTCGGCAGCGACCGATCCTCATGGCCACCCTCGGAGGCGTGGCGTCGTTCGGCGCGGTCATCTCGCCGATCCTGGTCGGCTGGCTCATGACCGACGCGGGGTATGTGTCGCCGCCGAAGGGTGAGAAGCCCAGCGCGGAGATGGCCGACAACATGGCGGCCGGCGTGCACCAGGCGTTCACGATCACCGGCATCGTCCTGCTGATCGGCGGCGCACTGTGCATCGCCTTCCTCCGGCCGGAGCGACTCGGTGCCATTCTGCAGAAGCGTTACGTCAAGGAGCCGGTCGAGGCCCGGACCGCCTGAGTGCCCGACCACCGCGACGATTCGATCCCAGGAGAAGACATGTCCGACAACGTGATCAGTGCCATCGACCCAGGCATCTTCCGAAATGTGATGGGGCACTATCCCACCGGCGTGGTCGTGGTGACGGGACGAGGTGACGACGGCTCCGTGCTGGCCATGGTCGTCGGGACTTTCAGTTCGGTGTCGATGGACCCGCCGTTGGTGTCCTTCATGCCGATGAAGACCTCGCGCACCTTCGAGAAGATGCGGGCCTGCGAGTCGTTGTGCATCAACATCCTCGGCGGTGAACAGGAGGACGTCGTCCTCACCATCGCGCAGCGTTGGAAGGACAAGCTCGCGGGCATCGACTGGTTCCCTTCGCCGTCGGGCGATCCGGTTCTCGCGGATTCGGTGGCCTGGATCGACACCCGCATCAGCAACGTCGTCGAAGCGGGCGATCACTGGATAACGCTCTGTGAGGTGCGGGATCTGGCCGTGACCAACCCGGTGTCGCCGCTGATCTTCTTCCAGGGTGGCTACGGCAGCTTCGTGTCGACGTCGCTGATGGCCCGAATGGACCACGAGATCCTGCCGACGATCCACGCCGCGCACGCGGCGCGCCCGCAGGTGGAGGCATTGGCGACGTCCGTCGGCTGCGAGGTGTCGGTCCTCACCGCGGTCAGCCGCGACGAGATGGCCGTCGTGTTGTCGGCCACCGCGCCGGGCGTCGACCGTGAGGAAGGCCTCGCGTACCGCATCCCGATGGTGCCGCCCATCGGGGACACGTACGTGTTCGACCAGGACGACGAGACCCGGGAGCGGTGGCTGGCGAAGCTCCGGCATGCCGACGATGATGTGCGACAGGTACATCGCGACCGTCTCGACTTCGTGCGGCGGCACGGTTACCTGGTGTCCTTTCTGCCCGATGCCTCGTCGACTGCGTACGAGGAGATGCGAGAGGCGACGAAATCCTATGAGCGAGGGCGGTTGACGCCTTCGCAGGAACGCGAGATCTGCGAGTCCATCGGGAAGTCGGCCGTCGACTATCGCCTCCGCGAGGTGCGACCCGATCAGACCTACGACGTCGGTTCCGTCGTCCTGCCGATCCGGGACGCACGCGGCGGATACTCGATGACGCTCCGGTTGTCGCAGTTGCCGCTGGGCGTGAACGGCTCTGAGGTCGAGGCCTGGATCTCGGAGGCGCGTGCGGTGGTCGAGGTGCTTGGCCGATGAGCGACGACGATGCCAGGATCTCGGCGCTCGTCGCGCGGGTCGAGACCCTGGAGGCCGAAGCCGAGATCCGGCGAATCCAGGCTCGATACATGTTCCTCTGCGACACCCCGTGTCCCGAACCCGGTCTCGCGGATGACGCCGAGCGCATCGAGCGCATCCTTGACCTCTACACCGACGACGCGGTGTGGGAGGGCGTCGGCGAGTACTACGACGGACAGTTCGGGCGTGCCGAGGGCAAGCAGGCGATCCGCGAACACTTCCAGCGCTTCTGGAGTGAGAAGCGGGACCCGGCACTGGTGCTCAACGCGCACTACCTGACGTCGGAGCAGATCCATGTCGACGGCGATGACGCCGAGGGACAGTGGATTCACATGCAGCCGTGGCTCTTCGGCGACGGCTCGGCCCTGCTGCGGTCGAGCCGGCTGAACAACGCCTTCCGGAGGGATGAGGGCCGGTGGCGGATCACCCGCACCCGCACCGAGAACGTCTTCATCGCCCCGCTTCCCGACGGATTCGCCGAGAGCTACCCCTCGGCGTCGGTGTTGATGGGCTGAGGCGTTCGACGCCGGTGACGGGTCACGCGCCTGTGGTCAGTCGGATCATGTAGACCGTTGCCGCCACGCCGAGGAGCAGGAAGGCGCCCGGGAACGCGATGTTGTAGAAGATGCGGGCCCGCACATGGGCGATGACCGCGCCGACGAAGAACAGAGTGAGCCCGGTTCCGGCGGCGACGCCGATCCAGGGTTCGATCGTCAACCCGAGGACGAGCCCTGCTGCTCCGGCGGCCTTGAGTGTCGCGAGGTGGGGCAGGAACCGAGGTGGGACGTGGACCTCGGCCGAATTGTCCAGCACGAACTCGGCCCGGGCGAAGTCGGCGATGGCGATACCGGCATTGGCCACGATGCATATGATCGTGGCGACGAACAGGGGAATGGTCATCGCCGGGGGCCCTTCGCTGGTCGGGTTCCGCCGCGCGGTGGCCGGGTCGGTACGGTCGACATGTGTCCTCCTCTGAGGTGGGTTGTCGGATGGACGATGTGAGTGTGGTGCTCTCATCCGTACCGACGTCCTGCCCCACGAGAAGGTGACACCCGGTGGTACCGACCTCAGAGTTCGAAGATCTACGACCGCAGCTGACAACCATGGCGTTCCGGATGCTCGGCTCGATCCACGACGCCGAGGACGCCGTGCAGAGCACGTGGCTCAACTCGCTGCGTGTCGACGGCACCGAGATCCGCAACCCTGCCGCATGGTTGACGACAACACTCACCCGGGTGTGTCTCGATCAGTTGCGCGCCCGCGGCAGACGACAGGAAGATCCGCTGTTCGCCGACGCTCTCCCCGCGGAGGCTGTCGCGGCCGACGAGCTCTACCTGCAACGCGAGAACGTGTCGCGCGCGCTGATGGTGGTCCTCGATCGGTTGACGCCTTCGCAACGCGTGGCCTATGTGCTGCATGACCTCTTTGCGGTGCCGTTCGGCGAGGTCGCAACGATCCTCGACACCAGTGTGGACGGTGCGAAGAAGCATGCGAGCCGGGCACGCGGCCGGATCGCGTCTTCGCGGTTGAACTCCGAGCTGGACCCTGAACTGCCGTCGGGTGATGCGTCCCTGGTCGTCGACGCCTTTCTGGCCGCGGCGCGCGGCGGCAGTCTTGATGCGATGGTCGCGCTGTTGGCCGAGGATTGCATCCGTGTCGCCGACCGGTCACTGGTACCGCCGGACACACCGACCGTGGTCCGGGGCGCCCGGGCGGTCGCGGAGGAGACCCGATTCTTCGCCGACCGTATCCGGGCAAGCACGCCGATGTGGCTGGGAGGTCGGATGGTTCATGTGATCGCACCGGGCGGTCACCCGCTCGCCGTCATCGATGTTGTTGTGGTCGACGGCCGCGTCGCGAGAGTCGACATCCGTCGCATGACATTTGCCACCGTGTCAGAGTGGTCCTGACCGGCGATATGGGGAGCTGCTCCGTCCGGAGCGGAATCTCTAGAACGGTGGCGGGTTGGCGTCGTTCCAGCGCTTCTCGGCGCGTTGGTGGCGCCGGAAGTCGTTGTCGCGCTGCGTGTCGAGTCTGTCGCGGGCGGGATGATCGGGTGACCGTCTGGGGAAGAGCTTGTTGAACAGGTCGCGTCCGCTGAAGGCGTTGCCGACGAACATGTGCCCGGTGGGTGTGGTGAACCAGGCGGTGCGGGACTCGTCTTGGTGGTCCTGCCAGCTGGTGAAGGTCTTGATGCGGTGATGGAACCGGCACAGCGGTTTGAGGTTGCTAGCTAGTCGCTAAACTAACCTCTGTGAGGAGTTCGAAAACTCGGGTCCAGTCAGCGGCAGTGTACGCCCGAGTCTCGGCCGATCAGGAGGGGAAAGGCCTTGGCGTACAACGACAATTGGAAGACTGTCGGAAGTTGGCGGCAGGACGTGGCTGGACTATTGGTCGTGAATACGTCGACAACGACGTGTCCGCGTACTCGGGGAAAATGCGGCCGGCCTACCGGCAGATGGTTGACGATCTGGCGAATGGGTCGCGCGATGCGGTGATCGTTTACAACTTGGATCGGCTCCATCGCCGGCCGGTCGAGCTCGAAGAGTTCGTCACATTGTGTGAACAGGTCGGGGTGCGCGAGGTTGCGACGGTGACCGCCGACATCGATCTTGGCAATGACGATGGCTTGTTCATGGCGCGGATCTTCGCTGCGTTTGCGGCGAAGGAATCGGGTCGCCGGTCTGCCCGGATCAAGCGCAAGGCACTGGCGAATGCGGAGGCGGGACTACCGCACGGAACGGCGCAGCGCGCATTCGGGTACGAGCAGGGAAATCTGGTGCTGCGTGAGTCCGAAGCGGCGGTGGTACGGGATCTGGTGGCCCGGACGATCGCCGGGGAGTCGATGCGGTCGCTGGCGCAGTGGCTCAATGATCAGCAGATCCCGACCGTCAGTGGCAAGCCGTGGGTTACCTCGACACTGCGGACGTTGGTGCGTTCGGGTCGAATCGCAGGTTTGCGTGAGTTGCATGGTGAGGTGATCGCGCCGGGGGTGTGGGAGCCGATCATCACTCCTGCCGAGCGGGATCAGGTGTTGGCGGTGTTCGCGGCGAAAGCGCGGGCGAACAAGCGGGTGCCGCGCCGTTATGTGTTCTCGGGGATGCTGCGGTGCGGCCGCTGCGGGCACATGCTGTACTCGGTAGCGCGCATTGAGACGAAAGCCGAGAAGCGAGTACGCCGGTATGTGTGCAATTCCGGTCCGGATTTCGGTGGCTGCGGTCGGCTGACGGTCGTTGCGGTTCCGGTCGAGGAGTTGTTGGTGGACGCGGTGCTGACCCGGCTCGATTCGCCGGGGCTGCGGAAAGCGTTGGCCGGCAAGGCTGCCCAGAGCCCGGACACCGCACAGTTGACTGCGCAGGCCACGGCCGACACGGCCAAGCTTGATGAGTTGGCCGGGCTGTATGCGGATGGGGCGATCACCGCACGTGAGTGGATGGCAGCTCGCAACCCGATCGAGGAGCGAATTCGTCGCGTGCAGAAGGACATTGCGGCTATATCGTCCGACGGTGCGTTGTATGAGCTTGCCGGGACTGGACAGTCACTCCGGGAGGGTTGGGAGATCCTGTCGATAGACCGGCAACACGCCATCATCAAAACGGTCCTCGATCACGCGGTCATCGCGCCGGGCACCAAAGGCGCCCGAACACTGGACATCAACCGTGTCCAGCCGCAGTGGCGGGTATGACCGATCAATTGGGCCATTCGGCGGTGGCCGGTCAGATGCGCTGCGTGTCGCGGACGGCGGCGGTGATTTCCTCGCGGATCAGCAGGCGCAGCCGCTGATCATCGGCATGTTGGCGTTGTTCGTCTCCGCACGGTTTGAATCCTGCCGCATAGCTCAATGCGAGGACCATCACGGCGAGAAGCAGTGACGTGGATTCGCTGCTAGCGTCGTGGCTGGAAAAGTCGGTCGCCACCGCGGTGAACCATGCTGCTCCGGCGAGAATCCATCCGACATAGGTCGCGATCGTCGGCCGCCACCGGGGCCGCAGCCAAGTAGCGGTGCCCATCACCGCAATGAACGCGGCGACCAGGGCCAGCGCTCCACTGCGGTCGACCTGCCTGAGCGGGCCTTCGACTGACCAGATGAGCGCGTCCAACGGGATGACCGCAATGAGAGTGATGCAGAAGATCGCCATGAATCGGCCATAGACAGTCATCGGTGCTCCTCACAATTTTCCGGGGTGTCCGCTTTCTGGGGTGTCCGCCGATCGTCGCAGGTGCCACCGACAACTCTGCTCTGCGGCGACGTGCAGGCGCCGCCAGTCGCTTCCGCGTCGTCCGGGATGAATACGTTGATGCGGAGCCGCAGTCAGGTCGCACACGAACGATCGGCGTGGTCGTTGCCGTGGAGGTGATCTGCGGCCGCCTGCTCGTTGCTGGTGTCTGTCAGCGCGGCCGGTTCACGCCGTTTGTGAGTATCCGCCGAGGGTATCGGCGCAGTCCGCGCAGAGTGTTCTGATCCCTTGTCCCGTGCTGCGCTGCCGGATCCCGCCGTGCCCGCAGCGTTCGCATGTGTTGCAGCTGGCGGTTTCGGCGGCTGCGACGAGGTCGTCCATCCGCTGCTCATTCGTGGCGGGCAGGCCCGGCGAGGTGGCGAAGTAATATCGCAGTGCGCCGAACTTTTCCTTCACCTGGTGCACTTCGTAGCCGGGGTCGATGGCGGCGAGTTGGCGGTCCAGCTGGCAGATCAGCCGATACCAGCCCGCGTCGCAGGAGATCCACCGGCCCCAACCGTCGGGGATGCGGCACAGTATCGCCGTCAACGCCTCCCGGTAGGGCCCGGCATCGTCCGGAATGTGTAGCTTGTCGCCGGTGTGTTCCGGATCGATCTTTGTCAGCGACTGCCAGAGGGCGGCAGCCGCGGCCTGGCGCTCGTTCGTATCGCCGCCCGTATAGGCAGAGCGCATATCCGCGCCGGCGGCGAATGCGGCGCGGTACCGTGCGGCCTCAGTGGCCGACAGCTCTTCTGGCACATAGCCAGTGTGGCACCAGCTGCTGATCGCCGCCATCCAGTTTTCGTCGGTCAAACAGGCCGCCCGGGCGATCGCCTGATTCGGCCAGCTCGCCAGTGCGATGGAGTATCCGACAACCTGGTATACGCTGTGCAGTCCCTGCCCGATCCTCGTGCCGATCGACGAATGTTGGGTGAAATCGCCACGGACAAAACCGTTTTGGTGTTCGCGTGGCAGATATTGATGCGCGTACCGGTGATTGGTTGTCGGCGGCGCATGGTGCTGCCGCGACGCCGCGAGCATCGTCTTGCCCTCTGCGGTCGTTGGTTACCTCAGGTTTTGAGAAGTACGGCGATCTGGTTGACGATGGCGGGGTCGGTGATGGTGACAGGAACGCCTTGCTGCTTGCAAGAATCGGTCAACCATTTCCGAAACACGCTCTCGTCCAGTCGGTGTGACTGAGTGTGGACAGGTCGGTCCAGCGCTGCGATCATGGCGGACCACCCGCTGGCCATGCGTGTTCGCGCCTTGCCCAGAGTTGCTCCATGTGGCGATGGGCGGCGGCGAGGGTGAGTTGATAGTCGCCGTGGGTGAAATGTCCTGCGCCGGCGAATTCCCAAGGTTCGCAATCACTCTCACCCTGGTTGTCACCGTGACCGTCGGCGTTGTCAGCGGTGCCGTGTTGCTGGCGCCAGACGGCGCGGATCTGGCGCAGGTGCCCGAGGGTGGTCGAGTAGTGGCGGGATTTGGTGGTGACGTGTCCGCGATAGCCCAGTGTGTGGAGCCAACGGACCATCGCCGCGTACTCATCGGGTTGTTGGTCAGCGAGGTCGCGCAGGGTGTGCCATATCTGCAGGACATGACGGCTGACCTGGACAGCGATGGTCGGGTCATCGATCGCGGCGGGGCTGATCGGCCGCGGACTGATCCCGGCATCAGTGACGGATTTGGTGACGTATTTGGCGAGGTAGCCGGCGATCTTGCGTCGCTGCCGCTCCGGGATCGAGGCGTCGAGGGGGCGGGCATCGATTTGGGGCCCGAACCGTAGCTCCCGCACACCATCCGGCATCGATGTGTCAGGGACTGGGAGGACGATGCTGCGGACGGCTTCGGCGGCGAGTGCGGCGAGGTCGCTGCTGCTGACCGGAAAATCGATTGCGCCGCATTGCTTTCCGGTGGTGTCGGGGTGGTCGAGGCGAACGACCGCGTGGTAGTGCGGGATGAGCCGGGTCTGGTTTTCGTGCACTTTCAGGAATGACAGCCGCACAGCATCTTTCGCCAACCCCAACGCCTTCAGCTGGGCGGCAAGCAGTCGTCGCAGTCGCATGGTGAACCGCTGCCACAAGCTGGGCGCCCACCAGGTGAACAGCACATGCCCGCGATAGTCGTAGGTGTCGGGCCGGCGGGGCTGACCGGCATGGGTGCGGTGCGCGGTCGGATACACCGCCCCGAACGACGGCGCAGTCAAGGTCAGGAACACCTGCGGATGCTGCGTGACGGTGTCGGGGATGTTGTGGTGCCCACCGAGAATGCCGGCGTGCACCAGCTGCCAGGTATCCCCGGCATACAACCGCGAGCAGGAGATACAGACCGCGGCACGGCGATTCCCGCACCGCATGCTGAGCCTGTCGGCGGCGACGACACCGTGGCGCCGCTGCAGGTGGATCGGGTGCAGGCAGTAACCGGTCGCCCGTACCCTCGCTGCCCACCGCGGGTAGTGCTGGCCGCCGGCGCGGCGCAGCATCTCCCGGACGGTGGCGGCATCCAAGTCTGCTGCGGGTGTGGGCAGCAGCGTGGGTGGCGGGTTGGACGACACGATATCGGCCTTTCCCTACTTCTGGCCGTGGTCGGGGTGGCCGTAGCGGCGGACGAGGGCCGCGACGTCGTTGTCGGTGTAGTGGAAGGCGCGCACGAGGATGGGTGCGGCCGCGCGTCGACGGCGAGGTACCCGACCCCGGGCAGATCATCCGGGATCTGATT
The DNA here is from genome assembly GCF_029866425.1 of Gordonia sp. SMJS1. Taxonomy (NCBI): domain Bacteria; kingdom Bacillati; phylum Actinomycetota; class Actinomycetes; order Mycobacteriales; family Gordoniaceae; genus Gordonia; species Gordonia sp. SMJS1. The sequence goes on from NZ_CP123381.1 coordinate 1,904,274, forward strand.
GGCGGCACCCCCACGGTCGATGGCGCCGGGACCGAGGATCATGGTGGTTTGGGTGGGTTCGGCCATCCGCAACGCCAGCCGTGCCGGGAACAGCTGCCGCATCGGCACAATCTCCTTAGACGGATCTTGCACGGCGGCAACCACACTGACCCCGACCGCGCGCCCTTGTGTGAGCAGCAGCCCGAGGTGCTTGTCGATGGCGGTTTTGGTGGTGCGGTCGGTGAACGCGGTCAGCGCCGCCAACTCATCGATGATGAGGATGATCAGCGGGTCTGCCGGTGTTGGGGTGTGCAGCCGAGTGACCCCACGCAGCCGCTCCGCCCGCTCGGTCATCAGCGCGGCGGCGTCCGCGAGCATGTCGGCGATCGTGTCGGGGGTGTAGGCGAACCGCGCGAACAGCGGTGCCCCGGCACCGAATTCCATGCCGCCCTTCGGGTCGGCGACCCAGAGCTGCACGTCGCCGGTAGCGGTCAGGGGTGCGATGGCACCGATCAACGACCACAACACGGAGCCTTTGCCGGAGCCGGTGACCCCGCCGATCAGCAGATGGGTGCCCAGGATCGGCAACCGCCACGGAGACCCGTCGTCGCGCTGCCCGAGTTGCAGTGTCCACCGCCGCGACCCACCACGACTGACCGACCCCGAGCCAGTCGGGGTCGGCGTGATGGGTTCTGCGAGCGGCTGAGCGCGGCGCACGGCCAGCTCGATGACCGCGGGCCCCGGACGGGTCACTGTGACGCTGTCGGCAGCGAAGGCGTCAGCGAGTGCGTCTGCGGCTTTGTTGAAGTCGGTAACGGTTTGGCCGCGTAGCGGGTGCACTGTGAGTACATCATCGGTCGCGGCGAACTGCACCCGCAGCAGTTTCGGCACGAGAACCTGATCACTGCGGGTGCGCGATAGCCCGCAGTCGGTGCAGACCGCGGTCCACGACCGGTAGCGCCGCCACACCAGATGATGGAACCGGATGCGGTCAATGGTGTAGCGCCGCAACGATATCGGCGAGTACACCGACCACGCGATGACGGCGGCACCCGTGGCGATGGCCGCGATGATGGTCCACACGGCTCCGGTCCGCCAATAGATGACGCCGAGGCCGATCGCCGGAACGGATACGACGGGTAGCCGCCACGCCCACACCAGGATGAAGCGGGCCAGACGCCATAGCCCGGTGGCGATCGATCCGGCGATCTCGTCGGCGGTGGTATCGGGTTTGCCGCCTTTGTTCGGCGTCGGCGAGGGCGTGTCGTTCATGAGTGGAATCCTTTGGAGTGCAAGAGAGTGTCAACTTGGGGATGGCTGAGTTTGATGGCCGGTCGGTAACGACTCGGCGGGCCGGCGGGCCAGGGCGATCACTCGCGGGATCGTCCTGGCCGAGCGGGTTACTTCTGCCGCCCCGCGGTAGCGGTGTCGGCAGGGACGATCGAGTCGGCGCGGAACGCGACACCCGAGCGGTCGCCCTGACTCCATGGAATCGCTACCAGCCCGGTGACGGTCACCTGCTGCGTGACAGTCAGTTTCGGGTCACCGGCCACGGTCACGGTGATGATCTCGCCGCCGGACTCGTCCAGGGCGAGCAGCTGCACGCCGTACTGGGCCAGACCCGTGACCGGGTCGAGTTTGGCGCCGCCGGTGTCGAAATTCGTCTTCGGCTCCGGCTCTTTGGTGACGAGGTGCCGCGTGGTTGCGGTATCGATCTTCAAACGCATGATGTTCCTGCCTTCTGTGCTGGTGGCCGCGTGTTCGGCCACCTGTTCAGCACAGCCGTCGCCGGCGCCGCAGAAAATTGACAGGGGTTAGCAGGGGTCAACATTCGGACACGCGATGACACCATCGACCGCTGGTGATCGGGCACAATCGGAAAGCGATGACAGCGCCGCTTCCGAATCTGCAGCCGATGACGCCGGGTCAGGCGATTCGCGCTGCACGCGCCCGGCGTAAGTGGTCGCAGAAGACGCTGGCACGGCATATCGCCAGGGTCAGCGAAGACCGGGGACTGATCGCCGACGTCGAATCGTACAAATCGCAGATTTCGCGGTGGGAGAATGATGTTGTCAATCCGTCGCCGGCGACACGAGAGATGCTGGCGGAAGTGTTCGAAACTAGCGTCGAGGAATTGTTCGGCCTCCCCACCGATTCACAGCTGCCGCGGCCACTAATCCTGGAAGCGCGTGTCACCCCAGAAACACTGGCGTTGTTGGAGGATCGGCGGTCGGTGACGGTGCGTACCGAACACACCTTCGGCCCGTACTGGGCCATTCGCCAGCTCAGCGACGATGTGGCGATGGCGCTCGACTTCCTGAAAATCGCCCCAGAGCAGCACCGTTCAACGTTGATCCATTTGGTTGCCCGGCTGATGGAGCTGCAGGGTTGGACCCTGCAGGAATCCGGGCACACCACCGAGGCGGTCATGAGGACCGATCAGGCCAAGATGTACGCCGAAATGTCCGGCGACCCTGCGCTGCACGCGATGGTCACGATGCGTCTGTCGAACACATTGACCGTAAGCAATCCGCAGCTGGCGGGCATGTACGCACAGAAGGCCCATGACCTCGCGGCACGCGAGGCCGAATCCCGTCTACATGCCATCCTCGCCCGCCAGTCAGCGCTCGCTGCCGCACACATGGGTGATCAGCATGCCGTCGCCGACCACCAAGCCCGCGCGGATGATTATGTCGACGCGACACCACACAAGCTGGTCGGCTACGTCGACCGGTCCTATATCGACAGCGAGATGGCATACGCCCATCTGCTCCTCGGGGACGCGGCCACCGCGATGACACTGCTGGCCGACCATGTCGCGCAATGGCGCAATCCCGGTCAAGCACGCGACCACGCCGTCGCCCGGGCACGCTATCTACATGCGCTCTGCCTCGCCGGGGACTACACCGGTGCCCACACTGAATACGAGACAACGCTGGCCGCCTACAGTGGTGCGCCATCAGCACGGGCCCGCAACTCCCTGCGCGGCGTCCTCGCGACTGCGGCGATCGCCCGGCCTGGTTCATGCCAAACCTCGATCGCCACAGCCATCCGGCGACATATCACCACCGTTTTGAGCGAAGGAGCCGCCACATGACCGTTTTGCCAACCACCACCAGCACCGACGACGCTGCCCGCGCTGCGATCGCAGTGCTCCCGGTCGGCGCGCTCGAACAACACGGCCCACATCTGCCACTGGTCACCGACACTCTCATCGCCACCGCCATCGCGGAAGCGGTCTGCCTGCGCCACAACCTCTTTCAGTTACCGCCGATCACCTTCTCCTGCTCACACGAGCACATCGCGTTTCCCGGTACCGTCAGTCTTAGCGCAGCGACCCTTACAGCGGTGATCGCCGACATCACCGCATCACTTAACGCCCAGGGAATCAGCCGCCTGCTGATCGTCAATGCACACGGCGGCAACTACGTGCTGTCCAACATCGTTCAGCAAGCCACCACCAGCGCGCCCACGACCGCGCTTTACCCCAGCCGCGACGACTGGGATCAAGCACGCACAGCAGCAGAGATGATCACGAACAGCCACGACGACATGCACGCCGGCGAACTCGAAACATCCATCCTGCTCGCCACCACACCCCAGTACCTGCGCGACGGCTGGCAGAACGATGATCACGAGGTGTCCGACCGGCGCCACCTCGCAACCCTCGGCATGCACGCCTACTCCAACTCCGGCGTCATCGGGCGCCCCTCGGCAGCAACCGCGGACAAAGGAACCGCCGCGCTCGACTACCTAGCGTCCAACTCCGACCACATCATCAGCATCCTTAACCAGAGTTCCTAACAGCGGCTCCGCCTCCGCTCGTTCTGCTCCCGTCCGCTGCGCTCCCGTCCGCGCCACTCGCTCCCGCTACGCCCGCCGTGCGGCCGCCCCGACCCCTATCCACGTGGAGACCACCAAGTCAGCGGCGTGTTCAAACTTTCTCTACTGCTATCAAGGCGCGCTTCGCGCGCGGTGCCGGCGCCGGGGCTCCGACTTCGTCTCGCCCCGGGCCGACACCAGCCACATAGGTCCGGATCCATCGGCGTCGAAACCAGGTTGCCCTGCCCCGACCAAGTGATCCGTTACTCGCAGCGGAGACCGACCCGATTCGACACCATGTATTCGCCGCCAGCCAGCGTCAACGACGCTTCGCGTCCCAGCGGGATGACCACCGGCCACCATTGACCCCGGCTGCCGGCGAGTCAAGCAGCCAGATATCGGATCGACGGACATCGGTGATCGAGGAGCCAAAATGGGAGCCAACCGAGTCGGACTGCATTTAGACATTTTCGGAACAAGGCGGACGAAACTACCGCAAGCGATTCGGCACAAATGTGGACCGGATGGGGCCTGCGGACGAGTACGGATCAGAAGGTTAGGAGTTCGAATCCTCTCGGGCGCACCACGTTGACAATGCCCCGTGAACAGCGGAAATGTAGTTCAAGGGCGTCGTTCCATTTCCAGCGAGAGTCGTGCGAGGTTCGCGGTCGACCGAGGAGCCGGGGAATGTGGCCAGATCGTCCGGCTACTAGGAAGCGTCCGTGCTGAGCGCGCGGGATTCCCTGTCATCTGCGTATGCGTGCACGACCAGCTGCGGCTTGCGCATTTCTGCCGTATCAAGCTGAGCCCACATGGCGTCGATCATTGGTTGCAGGAATAGGTGCCCCAGTTGCCTGACCATCATGCGGACGACCTGGTCGGGGATCGTTCGGTTAGTCGAGGCGCTGCCAGATGCTCGCATTTGGACGACCTGCTCGCGCGCAAGCTCGGTGAGACGCTCGAGAAGATGATTGTCATCGCCGGGATCGAGGAGCGCGCGACGCATATAGTCGACCAGCGCTGGGTGCTCGTCGTACATCTGGCGTACTGCGTTGTTTCGGCCGGTTGCCACTTGCTCGGGATTGCCGTCGCCGCGTATGGAGTCGATGGCGGCGGCATGACGGTCGACGATGTACTGCTCGACGGCTGATCGCAGCCCGTCTTTGGTTTTGAAATGGTGTTGAACCAGCCCGACGGCAACGCCCGCGTGCGCAGCAACGGCCCGCATTGATATGGCGGTAACCCCCTCGGCAGCAAAGAGTTCCAGCGCGGCGTTGCGGATCCGCGCCTTTGTGGTCAGGTCACGTTCGAGTGGTTCACCACTGCCCATGTCGTCTCCCCATATCAACCACTATACAAGTGAACTCATTTTCGAGTTCTTGCAGACTATACAGTACGAATGTATAGTTCGATCATCACATTCATAGTAGGAGGCGCGGTGCACGACATCGTTCATGGCCTGCCGTCCACGCATGGCGACCACTACCAGCTCAACACCGACACACTGATCCGGCATGCCGCACGCACCTACCCGGAGCAGGAGATCGTCTACCGCACCACCGATGGCGGCTGGGGCCGCTACACCTACGCGGACTGCTATCGGCGGGTGCGCCGGCTGGGCAACGCCTTGCGTGGCCTCGGCGTCGGCCCGGCGGACGTCGTCGGGGTGATCGACTGGAACAGTAAACGGCATTTCGAACTGTATTGGGCGATACCAGCATTGGGATCGGTGATGCTGCAGATGAATCTACGGCTGGCAACCGACGATCTCGCGTTCGTCACCGACCACAGTCACGCCAAGGTGATCTTCGTGGACGAGACACTGCTCCCGGTCGCCGAAGCGCTCGCCGCGGCCGGCGTCGGCGTGCAGACCTGGGTCGTGATGACCGACAAGCCGCTGTCGGAGGTGGCCACCACGCTGCCGAATGCGGTGTCGTTCGAGGAGCTGATGGACGATGCGTCCGAGGACATCGACTTCCCGATGATCGACGAAACCTCCGCCTACAGCGCCTGTTACACGACCGGCACCACCGGCAAGCCCAAGGGTATCTACTACTCTCACCGCGGGATCTACCTGCATTCGGTCTCGGAGGCGCAGGGATTGTCTCTGACGGTCGACGACACGATCATGCTGATCACCCCGATGTTCCATGGCAACTGCTGGGGTCTGCCGCAGGCCGGCGTGTTCGCGGCCACGCGGTTCGTGCTCCCCGGTCGCTACGCCGCGGAGGAGACATCCACCTTGGTGGACGCGATGATCGCCGAGGACGTCACCGTTGCCAACGGTGCGCCCGCCATCTTCGAGCCGATGCTCCGATATATCGAAACCCTGACCACGAAACCCGATTTCGGCAGGACCCGGCTGTTGTCTGGCGCCACTGAGCCGCCACTGACGATGATGCGCGGATTCCACGACCTGACCGGGGCGGACATCGTCCAGGGATACGGTGCCACTGAGACGACACCATTGGTCACCACCAATCGGGGTATCAAGCCATCGCTGAGGGGGCTATCTGACGAGCAACAGTGGAATCACAAGCGTTACCAGGGACTTCCGATGACCGGTGTTGATATCCGGATCGTCGACGCTGGCGGTGTCGACCTGCCGCACGACGGGGCATCCGCCGGCGAGATCCTGGTGCGCGGGCCGTGGATCGTCGAGAGCTATTACGACCTCGACGACAACGACTCGCGGTTCTTCGAAGGCTATTGGCGTAGCGGCGATGTCGGCACCATCGACGAGTACGGCTATCTCAAGGTTACTGACCGCATCAAGGATGTCATTAAGAGCGGCGGCGAATGGATCAGCTCGATCGACATGGAGAACGCGATCGTCGCACACCCGAATGTCGTTGAGGCGGCAGTGATCGGCGTGCCACATCCCAAATGGCAGGAACGGCCCGTGGTGTTGGTCGCCACCAAGGACGGCGCCGACCTGCCGCTGGCCGAGATCCACGCGCTACTCGACAGCCAGTTCGCCAAATGGCAGCTGCCCGACGTCATTATCCGTCTGGAATCGTTGCCACGCACCAGCGTCGGCAAGCTCGACAAGAAGGTTATGCGCGTGAATCATGCGGACGTCTACGCTGCGCGGTCGTGATGGCGCTGTGACAGCATCCGTCGACTGCCCGGTCCTGGCTGTCACTATCGGACACACCACTGTCCGCAACGCACACGTGGAGCCGGGAGCGTACTTGCATCTCACTGAAAGTAGAACGCAATGAGCACACTCTTTCCCGACTACCGCTCCCCGTGGGAGACCGACGAGCACGCCGCGCTGCGCAATCTGGCGCGTGACTTCTTCGCCAAAGAGCTGACGCCGCACGAGGAACGGTTCGCGCAGCAGCATCAGGTCGATCGAGACGTGTGGACCAAGGCCGGCGCCACCGGCCTGCTGCTGACCGATGTGCCCGAGGAATACGGTGGCGGCGGAGGCGATTTCGGCCACGAGGCGGTGGTGCTGCAGGAGCTGGCCTTCGCCCACGACAGCGCGCTGGCGATCGCTGTGCACTCCACGATCGTCGCGCATTATCTGCTCTCCTACGCGACCGAGGAGCAGAAGCAGCGGTGGCTGCCGACCTGCGCCACGGGCGAGAGCGTGCTGGCGATCGCGATGACCGAACCCGGCACCGGATCGGACCTGCAGTCGGTGCGCACCACCGCACGCCTCGACGGCGACCACTACGTCGTCAACGGCTCGAAGACGTTCATCTCCAACGGAACCCACTGCGATCTGCTCGTCATCGTCTGCAAGACCGATCCGTCCCAGGGCGCCAAGGGCATCTCGCTGCTGGTGGCCGAGGTCGACGGGCTCGAAGGATTCGAGCGGGGCCGGGTGCTGCAGAAGATGGGCCAGCACGGTCAGGACACCCGGGAGCTGTCGTTCACCGACATGCGGGTGCCGGCCGCGAACCTGCTGGGCGGCGTCGAGGGGCAGGGCTTCATCCAGCTGATGAGCCAGCTGCACCGGGAGCGTCTGGCCATCGGGCTGGGCGCGGTGGCCGCCGCCGAGGCCGCGGTGATCGAGGCGGTCGCCTACGCGAAGCAGCGCGAGGCGTTCGGTAAACCGCTGCTGTCCTTTCAGAACACGAAATACGTTCTGGCCGAATGCAAGGCGGAGGTGCTGGCCGGCAAGACGCTGATCGATCACTGCATCGGGCGGGCGATCGACGGGACGCTCGACCCGGCGACCGCGTCGATCGCGAAGCTGTGGGGCACCGAGAAGCAGATCGAGGTCACCGATCGCTGCCTGCAGATCTTCGGCGGCTACGGCTACATCATGGAATACCCGATCGCCCGGATGTACGCCGATGCGCGGGTCCAGAAGATCTACGGCGGCACCAGCGAGATCATGAAGGAACTCATCAGTAGATCCCTCTAAGGCAGGAGAATCCGATGCAATCGAGTGCCACTAGGCCCGTCCACGGAGTACCGGCAGCGGGCCAGGTATCGGACCGTGTCTCGGTTCTGGACCGTGCATCACAGCTCGAGCAGGCGATGGCCGGCATCAATGTTGCCCTCGCGGTACGCGTCCCACCGGCCGACCCAACTCGCGGTATCGACCTTGGCATGCAAAAGCGGACTTATCGCGAGCTGGCGGTGGTCAATATGCAGTGTGGCCCTCTGTCGGCTGCACGCACAAGCCGGCAGGCCGCCGAGTCGGATGGTGCTCTCATGACTGCACTCCTGGTCCGTTCTGGCACCGAATTGATCGGACAGGACGATTCGACGACTCTGCTGCGGAAAGGTGACCTGCTCTTGTGGAACTGCGAGCGACCCGCCCGATTTACGGTGGGCAATCTCGTCGAAAAGCGATTAATGGTGGTCCCTACTGGCTTACTGACCGCAGTGGGCTCCAGCCGATTGGTCGAGTCTGGTCTGATCGTTAGGCGACGATCACCGGCGACCGAGTTGCTGGACCATTTCCTGGAATCGCTGCTCGTAGCCGGCGAGGATCTGGGTTCTACGGCGGTATGCACCGTCCGCAATGCCGCGCTAGAGCTTCTCGTCGGTTCGCTGCACCCGAGCGACGGCGGGGGAGGTCCGGCACCGTCGATGGCTTTGCGACCAGCGATTGAAGACTGGATCGACCATCATCTTCCGGACACAGTGATCACTCCTGCGTCAGTGGCAGCGGCACACGCGGTCTCAGTCCGCACCGTCCATCGGATGTTTGCCGAAACCGGGGATACTCTCGGCTCAGTTGTGCGATTGCGGCGATTGATGCGTGCCCGGCGCGAGCTTGAGTGCACTCACCATTCGATCACGGCGATCGCGTCGCGCTGGGGGTACTCGGACTCGAGCCACTTCACCCGAACTTTCAAGCACCAGTTCGGCATGTCGCCAACTGATCACCGCGCACTATGTCGACAAGACGACGAGGGCCGCGAAGGCGAGGTTGTGGGCAACGGCGTTGCAGTCCAATCGCATGGCACTAGGGTTCACGCACCTACGACTGTGAGGCAGAACACTCTGACTTGATTGGGGAAGGCCCCCGATCGAGGAGGAATCATGAAACTCTCTTCGAAGGTCTGGTCGGCAGTCGGCGTCTTGCTCATTGCCCTGGCCCTGGCCATCTGGTTTGTCGTCGTGCCGAGTGCTACCAAATTTCCGTGCGGCGGCGATCTGCGCCCGACGCGCCGGTCGATGACAAGCAACCGGTGAACAGCCACTAGCCGAACGCGACGAATTGGTCCGCCCGCAAATGGCGCTCCTGTTCAAGCACGTGGCGTTGCGATCCACGCTTCGCGCGTGTGTGACGCAGCACACTATCCACGATGGGCGATCGCCCGAATTCTTTCATTGATTGGAGCAAGTAATGAAAATGCAAGCCGCAGTTCTCTGGGGTCCCGGCCAGGATTGGAGTGTCGAAGAAGTCGAGCTCGACGGGCCCCAGGAAGGCGAAGTGCTCATCCGCTACGAAGCGAGCGGGCTGTGCCACTCCGACGATCACGCTCGCACCGGCGACATGCCGATCGCCGTCCCCACCGTCGGCGGCCACGAGGGGGCAGGTGTCATTGAAGAAGTCGGTCCAGGAGTCAAGAACCTACGGCCCGGTGACAAGGTTGTGTGTTCGTTTCTTCCCGCATGCGGACAGTGCCGGTGGTGCTCGACTGGACAGCAGAATCTTTGCGACATGGGCGCATTCATCCTTGCCGGCACCATGCTCGACGGCAGCTACCGTCGCCGCGCCCGCGGAAAGGATCTCGGCGCCCTATCGCTGCTGGGAACTTTCGCTGAGTACGGCACGGTGCACCAAGAGTCCGTGGTGAAGGTAGACGACGACGTACCACTTGAGCGAGCGTGTCTACTTGGTTGCGGAGTAACCACGGGGTGGGGCTCGGCGGTGAACACCGCAAAGGTCCAACCGGGCGATACCGTCGTCGTCATCGGCTGCGGCGGCATTGGCGGCAGCGCGATCCAGGGCGCCCGGATAGCGGGCGCCGAGAATATCGTCGCGGTGGACATTGTCGAATCAAAGAGGCAGCAGGTAATGCCACTCGGGGCAACGCATTTCTGCACAAGCTTCGAGGAGGCCACCGCGCTTGTGGCCGACCTCACCCGCGGTGTAATGGCGGACTCGGCGATTCTCACAGTCGGAGTCGTCGCCGGCGAAATGATCGGGCAGACGCTGGAGTTGGTGCGAAAAGGCGGTGTGGGTGTTGTCACCGGTATTGCCCCGGCAACTGAGAACACTGCAACTATCCCGTTGATGATGTTCACACTCTTCCAAAAGCGTTTGGCTGGAAGTCTTTTCGGCGAAGCTAACCCGAGAGCCGACATTCACCGGCTGCTCCGACTGTACCGAGACGGCCAACTCAAGCTCGACGAGACCGTCACCGCCGAGTACCAACTCGGCGATATCAATCAGGGATATCAAGACATGTTCGATGGCAAGAACATTCGCGGGATCATCACGCACAGCCACTGAGATGCAAGCACTCACGGAGGAACACATGATCGACCAGAACGCACTGTTCATCGATGGCGCATTGTCACCAGCCCACGCGCCCGAACGCATCGAGATATTGTCCGCGGCCACCGAAGAAGTCATCGGACGCGCACCAGCAGCAGATGAGGACGACGTCGACGCCGCGGTTGCCGCGGCACGACGTGCATTCGACGATCCGCGTGGTTGGTCGGCGTGGAGCCCCGACGACCGCGCAGCGGCGATCGAGCGGCTTGCCGACGAGTTGGAGGCGCGCGCGCCGCAACTCACCGAATTGGTCTCGTCGCAAAACGGGATGCCGATTGCCATCGCCGGAACGCTCGAATCCGGGCTTCCCGCGACCGTGTACCGGTATTACGCCAACCTCATTCGGACCACAGAACTGGAGCAGACACGTCCAGGCGTACTCGGTGGCCGCGCCATTGTTCGGCAGTCCCCCGTCGGTGTGGTCGCCGCGATCGTGCCATGGAACTATCCAAACCTGGTCACTGCCTTGAAGGTGGCGCCTGCGTTGGCCGCTGGCTGCACCGTGGTGGTGAAGCCCAGCCCGGAAACAGTCTTGGACTCTTATGTTTTCGCAGAAGCGGTCGCCGCCGCGAACATACCCGCGGGAGTCGTCAACATCGTTCCCGGGCGGGCGAGCACTGGCTCCTACCTCGTGTCACACCGAGACGTCGACAAGGTCACGTTCACCGGATCGACCACCGTCGGCCGCCAAATCGCAAAGACCTGTGGTGAGTTACTCCGCCCAGTGACCCTCGAGCTCGGGGAAAGTCGGCAGCGATCATCCTCGACGATGCTGACCTCACTGCGAACATCGAAGGACTGTTTCAGGCGACGTTACTGAATAACGGTCAGACCTGTGTGCTGAATGGCCGAATTCTTGTCCCTCGCAACAGGTTCGACGAGTCGCTTGAGGTCTTCGCCGGACTCGTGAATGGTGCTGTCATCGGCGATCCACTTGATCCGAGTACACAGGTCGGGCCACTGGTCACTGATGCGCACCGCAACCGGGTGGAGGCACACATCGCAAGAGCCAAGGACGACGGCGCTCGCGTTGTTGCCGGCGGCGGTCGGCCGGCCCACCTCGATCGTGGTTGGTATGTACAACCCACCCTCTTCTCGGATGTTGATCCGTCGAGTCCCCTTGCGCAAGAAGAAGTGTTCGGACCGGTACTCGCTCTGATGCCATACGACGACGTCGGTCAGGCGGTTCAGATCGCTAACGATTCGGCATACGGGTTGGCCGGCACCGTGTGGACCGCAGATGAGGCTCACGGTATCCAGATCGCCGAGCAGATCGAATCTGGCACGGTAGGTGTCAACTACTACATGCTCGACCCGGTTGCGCCATTCGGCGGTATCAAAGCGAGCGGTTTGGGGCGCGAACTCGGCCCCGAAGGCCTCGCGGCATGCATGCGAACCCACACGACATATCTGTCGACCAGCGCGTAGCCACCCCGTGTGTCGTTCCTGCCGCAGTGCCCACCGGGCAGGAACGACACACGGACTGAGGGGAGGTTCCTGACATCACGGAGAGACATGACGGCTGGCGCTACGGGGACAAAGTCATCGTGCGCGCACGGCACGCAGCGGCGGTGCCAGCGTTTGGCTATGTGATCGGCAAACCCGACCGTTTGGGATCTATCCCTGTTCGCCTGGATGACGGATCCGCATGCTGGTATCACGCGGATGCACTCGTCCGGCTAGCAAGATGGTGAACCGTATTAGGATGCCTGACGATATTTTTGAGGACATTCTCTACTTTATTTTCAAGGCGCACTCGCGCGCGGTGCCGGCGCCGGGCTCCGACTTCGTCTCGCCCCGGACCTACACCAGCCATATAGGTGCGCCCGGAACCATCGGCGTCGAAATAGGTTGCCCTGCCCTGACCAAACGATCCGTCATTCACGGCGGAGACAGACCCGTTTCGATACGCCCATGGCCGGTGGCCGTTTCTCCGGCGCAGTTCCAGTGAAGCCCGTCGATGACGACGAAGACACTGCGAGCAGAGGCACGAAGCAGCCTGATCCGGCCACCGGAAGGGGTGTTGTTAGCGACTAGCGAGGTTGCGTGCATCGGTCGGGCCGCCGCGCCGCGGGTCGGTGTGGTCGAACGGTTCGGTGTGGTCGAGGTCGATCTGCCAGACCGGGGCGTTGCAGCCGGGGAAGGTGCAGCACAGTTCGCCGGCACGCACCAGGGCCTGGAGCTTCTTCGACGGGGTGTACCGCGTTGTCGAACTGTCCGCCTCGGGAGGCGATACCGGTGGCGCGTCGGGCGCGGCGGGGTTCGGTGCGGGATGGATGTAGGTGCGTCGGGCTTCGGCGAGCAGCTGCCGGGCGGTGTCGGCGTCGAGGATGCCGTGGCGGTCGAGGAATGCGGGGTCGTTGTCTAGACCGATCAGGGTCGACAGGTTGACCACGATGTGAAAGGTCGCGCGCGGCGCCGGCGATGACGACGGCGACGCGTCCGGACCCGGAGGGTCGGCGACAACCGTGTCGCTGTCCGGGGTGTCGGTGTCATCGTTCCCGGAGTGGCGCGCGGGTGCCTCAGTCGTGTGGTCGGCGGTGTCCACTGTCGCTGCGTCGACGTCGCCGGTGGTGTTGGCTTCAATGTCCATTGCGGCAGGTCGGCAGTCGTCGCATTCGCACGCGATAGAAGCTTCGCCCCGCGCGAGCGCTTTCAGAGCATCGACTCGGCGGTTGGCCAACTTTCGAGGGTCACCGGCGTGGACCGCGGTGGCCATCGCCGTCAGGCGGGCGTCGAACTCGGCGGAATCAGCAGTGGGCAGCGTGCCGGAGATCCGGGACTGCCCGGGTGTGAACCGGTCGGGGGTGACGGTCACCTTGCGGTCGGATTTCACTCGCTCCTTGCGTCGGCGGATCGCGTCGGGTGCCCACTTGGCGACGATGGAATCGACCATGGCGGTGAACCGGGCCGTGGACATCGGTGCGCGGGCGAAGATCGCCTCGGCGAGATGGGCGTCGACGGTCTGCATCTCTTCGTCGTCGGTGATGAGGTCGGTGCGTTTGAGGGCGATGAGGAAGCGGCGCTTGTCGATTCGACCGCACGCGAGTGCGTGTCCGGTGAAGGAGAGTCGGTAGCGCAGTGCGTCGCCGGCTTCGATGAGATCTTTCGCCTCGGCCGGCGTCACGGTGAGGGTGGCACCGACTTCGGCGATGGCCTGTTCGAGACCGTTGGGCCCGAACTGCTCGTAGGGATTCTCACCAGCGGCCACCCGCGCGGACAGGTGCTCGAAGGCTTCGATGGAGTCGAGTTCGCCGCTGTGCGTCTCGGCGCGCCGCTGCGCGTAGTCCATCTCGCGTTCGTCGTGAATGAGGCTGGCAACGACCATCATTCGATGCGCCGACGCTGCCGCCAAACCCGCGCAGTGGTTGAGGACCTCGACGAGTTCGGCAGCGGAGAGTTCATGGTCGGGACGAAAGCGCGGCTCGACCGACTCCTGTGATGGGTCCACAGATGTAGTGGACCCGGCCCCCGCCCCCGATGACATACCTCCACGATACTCGAATATATGTTCGAGTCAAGGGTGTATTTGTTTCTCCTTCGAATATCCGATGATGCAACCACGACGCACCGACAGGTCATCCTCAGATCGAGGTCAGCGATGTCCGCGTGGCAGGCCGATGCGGATCAGGCGTGGGTCCTGCGTGATCTCGCGTACCTCGAATGTCGGGTCGATCTCCTCCGCCACCCGATCGACGATCAGAGAACCGTTGCTGTCGAACCCGATTCGGTGGTGAGTCAACCTGGTCGTGAACTTCCAGACGGCCATCGCTTCGACCTCAGTGGTGACCGAGTCTTCGCATCGGACACAGTCGAGTGCTGCGTCACTGTCCGGATCGTCGGCGTGTTCGTCGCATGGCTCCCAGTCCGAGGTGACGAGGTATCCGGGGTCCCACAGGGAGCCCTCCGTCGGCGGCCATTCCACCGAGTACCACTCGCCGGCAGCGATTCCGTACGTTCCGATGGCCTCGTCGAGCACGGCCTTGCGGTCGGCTTCGGTCCATTCGATCCGGGGTGGAATCGCCACGTCCTCGATGGGGTCGATTCCGGCGTAGTCGGCGGGATCGCCGAGCAGTTCGGTATCGGTGGCCTCGTGCTGCGTTGCCCGACCGACGGATTCATGTGTGTCGAGCACTGCGGCCTCGGCTGTCGCAGCGTCGATATCCGCTGCCAGGTAGGCGGCGGAGTTCATCCGCTCATGAACCGCTCTCGCCGGGATCCGCGAGACGAGTTCGTCGACCACCGCTTGCTCGGCGTCGTAGAGCGCTCCGGATGCCAAGCGGAGTGCCGTCTTCCCAACCGGCACAGAGATTCCCGATGTCCGGCAGTCCCACAACTCGGCGGCGATCCGATCGCGCCGGTCGACCAACTCCCACGCGAGAGCTCTGGCTGATTCGCCGGATGTCGAGTGTGGGATCAGCGACTGCTCCTGCAACTCGGCGATGATCCGAGTGAACCGATCGGAGCCTTCGCCGGACGAGTCGATCCAGTGATCGTTCGTGAACGTGCCCAACGCGGCACCTCCTCCCTGACGTTCTGTCTCGGTCGTCCATTCCTACGCCGAGAACCTACTCGGGGCCAGTGACATCAATCGTGGGGTGACTCGTCGCAATCGGACGGCGATCGTTGTGGTGGATGTCGGTGCCGCGTCGCATTCTGGTGACGGAAGCCGACAGGTCAACTCGGCCGAACCGAGAGGAGGCGACATGGTGAACTCGAAAGCCCTCGCAGAATTCATTGATTCGGCCGAGGCCGGCGCTCGCGCGGGCATCGTGCGCGAGACCGGAGAGATGTGCCGTTCCCATCGACACCGCCATTCATCGTCTGCGATCGACTCGATGAGCCCACTGACGGGCGTGGATTTCGAGGGGCCCGCGGAGGCCGAGCGAGGCGTCGCCTGATGGCGCCCGAACCCGTCCGACTCCCCGCCGCGATGGCGTCCCCGGCAGTCGGCTGCACTGTGAACGCCGGCTGGTATCCGCTCTTGGTTCGCCTCCATCGCCGGCTCTCAGCCGTCACCGACGACTTCACCTACGCGCAGATCAAAGAGAAGTTCGGGGTTTTGCGCTGCTACCTCAATTACGGAAACTCGGTCGACGATTTCACGTGGAGCCTTTGCGAGCTCCTGGTCGACGCGACAACCGACGAGTCGAGCACCGTATGCGAATTCTGCGGCGACCGAGGAGAAACCCGGTACGACCTTTCCTGGATCAAGACGACCTGCGGAGATTGCTGACCGTAACGTTCGGCGGTGAGCAAGACCTGGGTCATCTGAAGCGGCGCGCAGATCGCCGAATGGACGAAGATCGCCCCGGGTACGACGAATGGTCGTGTGCTGACTCCGCGTCTCAGCCGATCCCGCGCGACAGCATTTGCCCGACAACCAGACCGAGTGCACCCTCGGCAAACCTCGAGACCGGCCCGACGGCGGTGTCCAGCGCCTCGTCGTAGCCGTCGCGTGCCTCGCCCCACAGGCGGCCCGACGAGCCGTTCGGCGTGACCCCGATCAGGGCGATGAGCTCACCGGTGGTGGGGATGCAGATCGCCCAGACGAATCGTGTCTCCGACTCCCAGTCACGCTGCGCCGCAGCGACGTACGCG
Organism: Gordonia sp. SMJS1; assembly: GCF_029866425.1. Classification (NCBI taxonomy): domain Bacteria; kingdom Bacillati; phylum Actinomycetota; class Actinomycetes; order Mycobacteriales; family Gordoniaceae; genus Gordonia; species Gordonia sp. SMJS1. Next base: position 1,920,652 of record NZ_CP123381.1, read on the forward strand.
GCGGGGTCGTCGACCTCGAGATGAGACAACGCCGGGACGTCGGTGATCCGCTCGTCCGCACGAAGCGCACGCAGATACCACGTCCCGGCGTTGATCTCGACTGGTTGCATTGCCTTGTTGTACGCCCGCCCTTCGAGGCTCGTCGCTTGCGCTCCTCGCACCTCAGGGAGCAGGGGCGCTCGCACCTCAGGCAGCGAGGGAGCGGTGTGTCTTACTTCAGCTCGAGCAGCACCGTGCCCTGGGTGACGGCAGCACCGGCCTCGATGGTGAGGCCGGTGACGACGCCGTCCTTGTGGGCGGTGACCGGGTTCTCCATCTTCATGGCCTCGAGGACGACGACCAGATCGCCGGCGGCGACCTCCTGGCCCTCCTCCACGGCGACCTTGACGACGGTGCCCTGCATCGGAGCTGCCACGGCGTCGCCGGAAACGGCTGCGCCGCCACCCTTCTTGCGCGAACGTGCCTTCGGCTTCTTGCGGACGACGCCGTTGGCCGAGCCGCCACCGCCACCGAGGGCGAGATCGCCGGGCAGCGACACCTCGACGCGACGGCCGCCGACCTCGACGACGACGTTCTGCCGCGGGGCGGCCTCGTCGTCTTCGATGGGCTCGCCGCCGGTGTACGGCTCGATCGGGTTCTCCCAATCGGTCTCGATCCACTTGGTGTAGACGTCGAACTTCTCGCCGTCGCCGATGAAGGCGGGGTTGGAGACGATGTGCCGGTGGAACGGGATGACCGTCGCCAGGCCCTCGACCTCGAACTCGGCGAGTGCGCGACGCGAACGCTCCAGCGCCTGCTCGCGGGTCTCGCCGGTGACGATCAGCTTGGCCAGCATCGAGTCGAACTGGCCGCCGATGACGTCACCCTCGACGACGCCGGAGTCGACGCGGACGCCGGGGCCGGTCGGCTCCTTGTAGACCGAGATCGGTCCCGGGGCGGGCAGGAAGTTGCGGCCGGCGTCCTCACCGTTGATGCGGAACTCGAAGGCGTGACCGCGCGGGGTCGGGTCCTCGGTGATCTCCAGCTTCTCGCCGTTGGCGATGCGGAACTGCTGACGCACCAGGTCGATGCCCGCGGTCTCCTCGGTGACCGGGTGCTCCACCTGCAGGCGGGTGTTGACCTCGAGGAACGAGACCAGCCCGTCGCTGCCGACCAGGAACTCGACCGTGCCGGCGCCGTAGTAGCCGGCCTCGCGGCAGATGGCCTTGGCGGACTCGTGGATCTTGGTGCGCTGCTCGTCGGTCAGGAACGGGGCCGGGGCCTCCTCGACCAGCTTCTGGAATCGACGCTGCAGCGAGCAGTCGCGGGTGCCGGCGACGATGACGTTGCCGTGCTGGTCGGCGATGACCTGGGCCTCGACGTGGCGGGCCTTGTCGAGGTAGCGCTCGACGAAGCACTCGCCGCGACCGAACGCCGCGACGGCCTCACGCGTGGCCGACTCGAACAGATGCGGGATCTCCTCGATCGTGTACGCGACCTTCATGCCACGTCCACCGCCGCCGAATGCCGCCTTGATGGCGACCGGCACGCCGTGCTCCTGGGCGAAGGCGACGACCTCGTCGGCGTCCTTCACCGGATCCTTGGTGCCGGGGGCCATCGGTGCGTCGGCCTTGAGCGCGATGTGGCGCGCGGTCACCTTGTCGCCGAGGTCGCGGATCGACTGCGGGGACGGACCGATCCAGATCAGCCCGGCGTCGATGACGGCCTGCGCGAAGTCGCCGTTCTCCGACAGGAAGCCGTAACCCGGGTGGATCGCGTCGGCGCCGGACTTCTTGGCCGCGTCGAGGATCTTGTCGAAGACCAGGTACGACTCCGCCGATGTCTGCCCGCCCAGTGCGAAAGCCTCGTCCGCGAGTTTGACGAACAGTGCGTTCGCGTCGGGCTCGGCGTACACCGCGACGCTCGCGATGCCTGCATCCCGGGCGGCGCGGATCACGCGGACAGCGATTTCGCCACGGTTGGCGATGAGGACCTTGCTGATTGCGGACGGAGTGTTCGCAGAGGTACTGGGCACTTGTTCTCCTGGGCCTTACTCGTACTCAGGTGCACGACGCGGTAGCGCACGCGACACGTTGGGCGGACGTCGGTCAAGTCTGGCGGCCCGCCGTCACCGGCCGGGATGCGGACGGCGAGGGCGATGCGACACCTTCGCGGTGCAGGTGTCGCGACCTTCCGGGCAATACCCTAGCCCACCGAGCAATCGTTCGGTGGAGCCCTGGGTCACAACGCCGGAGAGAATGTGCTCGCATCACCGAGGCGTCGGACCAGTTCGGCGAAAGCACGCAGGTAGGCGTGGACGGGACCACCTGTCGGGTCGATCGCCCAACCGTCTTCGGAACGGGCCTCGGCGGCGGGAAATGTGACGTTTCCCTCATGTTGTGCACCCGGAGTGTTCGCCGAGGCGGTGACGCCGAGCTCACGCAGCGGCGACTCGCGCGGGAACCGGGCGGAGTACCGCAGTCCCGACGGGGTGCGGTTGATCCAGATGTACACCTCGTCGGGCGAATAGCTGTGACTGCGGAGGACCTTCGCACGCCCCGCGTCGGCGGCCCCGGCGCCCGGTGCATAGCGCGTGTCGATGAACGAGATGACGAACCGCGGGCCACCCTCGTGCCCGATCAGGTCGGCCACCCGCAGGAACGGCAGCGAAGCGCCCTGACGCCCGTGCTTGAGCGCGGCGGTGGATCGGACGACGGCCTGGTCGAACGTCGGGGAGTCGGACATGTCGAGACAGAAGGGAGCGACCCCGACGAACCAGCCGAGGGAGGTCAGCCAGCGGGCGTCGTCGCGCGTGTGCCGCGGCAGCACACAACGGAACTGCCGATCGCCGGTCAGTTCGTGGTGCACCACGGCGAAGGCCGCCAGCACTCCGGCGGTCAGCGTGCCGCCGGCCTCCGAGCAGATCGCGGTGAACCGGTTGGCCGTCGCGTCGTCGGCGACCACACCCCACAGCGACTCCTGGGGGAGTGCCGCGTCCGTGTCGACATCGTCGGGGGTGCGGTGATCGTTGGCCGGGTCAGCCGTGTGCAGGCCGGGCATGTCACCGTTGCCGGCGGCCAGGAACTCCGACCACAGGCCGACGGCCGGATGATCGCGCCCGGTCTGGTCGGCGAGCCGGCGTTCCGCGGCGCTGAAGTCGACATAACTGCCGACCTCGGGCAGATTCGCGCCGCGATGCTCCCGCGCCGCCCGGTACATCGACACCAGCTCCTGCTGGGCCATGATCAGCGAGTACCCGTCGACCAGCGAGTGATCGGCGGCGAAGAGGAGCGTGAACGAGCGTTCGCGTCCGACCGTCGCGAACCGGTAGGCCGGCCAGTGCAGCGGCGCGGTGGCGCGATCGAACGAGCCCGCCAGTTGCTCCACGAGCGGACCCGACTCGGCGTACCAGCCGACCCGGCCCATCTTGAGTTTCACGGTCCCCGGCGCGGTGGTCAGCCGCTGCAGGCCGGAGCCCTTGATCACGACGTGACTACGCAGCACCTCGTGCCGGTCGATCCACTGGGTCAGCACCGACCGGATGGCCGGGATCGACAGCGGCTCGTCGAACTCGATGCTCAACCCGAGCCAGGCCTCACGTCCGCCCTCGCGACGCGTGCGGACCCGGTACTCGAACGCCGCCCGCAGATGCTGCTCGTGATTGTGCGAGGTCAGGCGCGAGTCGTAGTCCCAATTACCCAGTCCGCCCGGCACATACGGCGTCCACTCGACGAGACCGCCGGGCGCGATGGGTTCGTCGCGGATCTGGATGAACTTCATGCCCCGGGCGTGTCGGGCACCTGGGCGCGAACCTGCGCCTTGATGCGGCCCAGCATGCCCGCCATACCCCGCAGGCGCAGCGGACTCACGGCGCTGCCGAGTCCCAGGTCGTAATAGAAATCCGATGGCACGTCGAGGATTTCGCGCGCCGACGCGGTGTCGAGTCCCTGATGAAGGATGGCGGCGAAACCGCGGGTCGTCGGCGCCTCGCGCGGAGCGCTGAAATACAGCCGCACCGACGACGGGTCGGCGGCGTCGACGGACAGGAAGACCGGCGACTGGCACTCGGGTACCGGTTCCATCGCATCCTGCTCGAGATGCGCCGGTATGTCCGGCAATTCGCCGGCGAACTCGAGCAGGAGCGTGACCTTGTCGGAGTCGTCGAGTGCGCCGAAGTCGTCGACGATCTCGGCCAGGGCTGGAGGCAGACTCATCGTGCGGTCGGGTTCACTCGGTGCCGGGAACGGCGCCCGGCTCCTCGCCGACGGCGATCGGCACGCGCACCGCGTTGCCCCACTCGGTCCACGATCCGTCGTAGTTGCGGACCGCGGTGTGCCCCAGCAGATGTGTCAGCACGAACCAGGTGTGGCTCGACCGCTCACCGATGCGGCAGTAGGCGATCGTGGGCGTCTTCGGGTCGAGCCCGGCGTAGATCTCGTCGAGTTCGGCGCGGCTGCGGAAACGGCCGTCGGGGGCAGCGGACTTCGCCCACGGGATCGAGATGGCGGTCGGGATGTGCCCGCCGCGCAGCGCGCCCTCCTCCGGGTAGTCCGGCATGTGCGTGCGCTCGCCGGTGTACTCCTGCGGGGAACGGACGTCGACGAGGGGCTCGGTGCCCAGGGCCTCCAGGACCTGCGGCGCGAACGCGCGGATCTTGGCGTCGTCGCGCTCGACCACCGGGTAGTCCGACCGCGGGTAATCGGGGACGTCGAAGGAGGTGTCACGGTCCTCGGCCATCCAGGCGTCGCGGCCACCGTCGAGCAGGCGGACGTCCTCGTGGCCGAACAAGGTGAAGACCCACAGCGCGTAGGCGGCCCACCAGTTGCTCTTGTCGCCGTAGATCACGACAGTGTCGTCGCGTTCGATTCCCTTGCTGCGCATCAGTTCCGCGAACTGCTCGCCGTTGATGTAGTCGCGCGTGACCGGGTCGTTGAGATGAAGGTGCCAGTCGATCTTCTGAGCGGTCGGGATGTGGCCGATGTCGTAGAGCAGCACATCCTCGTCGGACTCGATGATCTTGAGTCCTTTGGCGCCGAGATGCGCCGACAGCCACTGGGTCGTCACCAGCCGCTCGGGGTGGGCGTAGTCGGCGAAGGCCGGATTCGGGTCGGTGTCAACGCTCACGGTGCTCTCCAGCTCGCTGTTCGGACGTTCCGCGTGGATCACGCGCGGACCATCTGCGGTCCCGCTGATAAAGCGTAGGGCATCGGCCGGAGCGTGCTTCGATCAGACGACAAACCCCAGGTGAAGCGGGTCCCGCCTGCTACGTTCGCCGAATGATCGATCGACGCGGGCCCCTCGCGATGCGGTGGGCGGTCGCTCTGGCCGCCGTGGTGACACTGACCGTCGGAAGCGGATGCGCACTCATCCCGTCCGAGAATTCCGGGGAGTCCCGTCCGTCGTCCGCGTCGACAAGCAGCGCACCGAGTCCGACGCCGTCGCGCTCAACGGACCCGACCGGCGACGCCGACGCGGCGCAGTGCCGGCCCGACGACTGCCCGAAGTTGCCGACGCCGACCGCGGAACTCATGACCAGCGGGGTCACCCCGGCCAACGTGGACACCGCGGTGCCCGACTACCTGACCACGCTCCTCGACGACCTCGACCAGACATGGGGTGGGTGGTTCGACGAACTGGGCTGGGGCGACCCGGCACCGGGACGGGTGCTGATCGAGTCCGGCACCTCCTTCGCCACGGAGTGCATTGCCGGCGACGAGGATTCGAACCCCGTACCGATCCCGTCCGACGAGGCCAACGCGTTCTTCTGTGGAGTGGACACCGAACCGAACGGAGAGGGCACCCCGACCGAGGGCAGCATCGTGCTCCCGGTCGACACCTTCGCGGCCATCTGGGACGGCAACGTCTTCGGGGTGCCATCGCCGATCGTCGGCGACTTCACCGCGGCGATCGTGGTCGCTCACGAATACGGCCACAACGTCGTGTTCCGGATGGCCGAGGCGTTCGACATCCCCGACAGCCGTCTCCCGGCCGGCAAGAACAGCGAGCTCATCGCCGACTGCCTGGCCGCGAACTGGGGTGCAACCGCCTACCAGCGTGATGCGCTCGGCGCGCGGGAGATCCTGCAGGTCGCGACGCTGCTGCCGATCATCGGCGACACCGGCGGCGCGTCCGGACACGGCTCGGCGCGCGAACGTGCGGTGGCGTTGACGGTCGGACTGACCGGCCCGCAGTTCAACCGCCAGGGTCAGCCGGTCGACTGCATCGAGCGGTACTGGCCGGAATTCTTCGAGGTGGAGTAGGGCCACCTCAGGGAGCGGGTCGTCGTCAGTGGCGCCAGAAGTCGGTGACCGAGAGCCCGACGTCGGCCAGGAGGGTGCGGACCAGCGGCAGGCCGATACCGATGACCGACGACGGGTCGCCCTCGATGCGCTCGACCAGCCAGCCACCCAGACCGTCGAGGGTGAATGCGCCGGCCACCTGTAGAGGTTCACCGCTGGCGACATACCGCTCGATGACGTGGTCGTCGGCGGCGGCGAAATGGATCGTGGTGGAGCTCGTCCCGCCGGCGGTCGCGGGCCGGTCGAGGCGGATCAGGTGATGGCCGGTCAGCAGGTCCGCGCTACGACCGCGCATCTCCGACCACTGCGCGACGGCGCGTTCGGGGGTGTGCGGTTTGCCGAGCAGCCGGCCGCCTAGATGGAGCATCGAGTCGCAGCCGATGACGGCCACGGCGCTGCCGGACCCGGCGAGTTCGGCGATCTCCGGAAGTGCCGCAACGGCTTCCGCCTTCGCGCGGGCGAGTTCGGCGACCACCACACCGGCCGGTGTGGAATCGGGGAGCGCGGCGAGGAGCGCATCCTCGTCGACATCCGACACCCGCACGACCGGCTCGACGCCTGCCGCCCGAAGGATGCGGAGCCGGGCAGGGGAGGCCGAACCGAGTACGAAGATCGGGCCGGGAGTACCCGGCCCGATCTCGGATTCGGATGTCATCGTCAGTAACGCAGGTTGGTGAAGCTTCCCGGGCCGCCCCACTGCGGACGCAGCCGGTCGATCGGGTGGCCCCAGTCGTTCCGGGTCTCGGGCTCGGCCGAACCGCCGCCCGAACCGGCACCGGCGAGGACGGTCACCAGCACGGCGAGGTCCTCGTCGGTCGGATTGCCGCCGACGACCGTCAGGAACGGACGCTCGGACTTCGTGGAGTCTTCGCTCACGGAATTCTCGCTCTCGGAACTGACCGCTGGTGTCACAGGGGGATGTTGCCGTGCTTCTTGGGCGGCAGGTTGACCATCTTGCGCTCGAGCAGCTTGAGCGCAGTGGCGATCTGACCGCGGGTGTGGCTCGGCGGGATCACCGCGTCCACGTATCCGCGGGCGGCCGCGACATACGGGTTGACGAGGGTGTCCTCGTACTCCTCCTGCAGCTGCAGACGCAGTGCGTCGACGTCCTCACCCTTGGCGGCCGCGTCCTTGAGCTGGCTGCGGTACACGAACCCGACCGCACCCGAGGCGCCCATGACGGCGATCTGGGCGGTGGGCCACGCCAGGTTCACGTCGGCACCCATGTGCTTGGAGCCCATGACGTCGTACGCGCCGCCGTAGGCCTTCCGGGTGATGACGGTGATCTTGCCGACCGTCGCCTCGCCGTAGGCGTAGAGCAGCTTCGCACCGCGACGGATGATGCCGCGGTACTCCTGATCGGTGCCGGGAAGGAAGCCCGGGACGTCGACCAGGGTGACGATGGGGATGTTGAAGGCGTCGCAGGTGCGCACGAACCGGGCGGCCTTCTCCGAGGCGTCGATGTCGAGGCAGCCGGCGAACTGCGTCGGCTGGTTGGCGACGATGCCGACGCTGCGGCCGTCCACCCGGCCGTAGCCGATGATGATGTTCGTCGCGTACTCGGCCTGCACCTCGAGGAACTCGTCGTCGTCGAGTATGCGACGGATGACCTCGTGCATGTCATAGGGTTGGTTCGGCGAATCCGGGATCAGGGTGTCGAGCTCGAGGTCTTCTTCGGTGAGGGTGTCCTCGATGGAACCGGCGGCCGGCTGCGCGACGGGCAGACGCGGGGCATCGGCGCGGTTGTTGCTCGGCAGGTAGCTCAGGAGTTCCTTGACGTACTCCAGGGCGTCCTCTTCGTCGGAGGCGACGTAGTGCGCGGTGCCCGACTTCGACATGTGCGTGTGGGCGCCGCCGAGCTCCTCCATCGTCACCTCTTCACCGGTGACCGTCTTGATGACGTCCGGACCGGTGATGAACATCTGGCTGGTCTGGTCGACCATGACCACGAAGTCGGTGAGCGCGGGGGAGTACACGTGACCGCCGGCCGCGGCGCCCATGATCAGCGAGATCTGCGGGATGACACCGGAAGCACGCACGTTGCGGTGGAAGATCTCGCCGTAGAGGCCGAGCGAGACCACGCCCTCCTGGATGCGGGCGCCGGCGCCGTCGTTGATGCCGATCAGGGGGCGACCGGTCTTGATCGCGAGGTCCATGACCTTGACGATCTTCTCGCCGTAGACCTCGCCGAGGCTGCCGCCGAAGACCGTCGAATCCTGCGAGAAGACGCAGACCTCGCGACCGTCGATGGTGCCGTAACCCGAGACGACGCCGTCACCGAGCGGGCGGCGCTCGGCGAGTCCGAAGTTGGTGCTGCGGTGCCGGGCGAGGGCGTCGAGTTCGACGAAGGACCCCTCGTCGAGCAGGTGGGTGATCCGTTCCCGCGCGGTGAGCTTGCCCTTGGCGTGGGTCTTCTCGACGGCGGCCTCACCCACCGGATGCTTGGTCTCCTCGAGACGATTGCGCAGATCGGCGAGCTTTCCCGCCGTCGTGTGGATGTCGGGAGCGGCGGCGTCGTCGCGCGAAGCAGTGGTCATGACTGACGATGCTAACTACCCGAGTGTGAGCCACGTCAACCGGATCAACGTGAGATATCCCTCAGGTTTACGAGCGATCGGTCGGTGGGCCGGCGGGTCGACCGTGAAACCGGTGGTATCCGTTCGTGCGGAGGCGGCGGCCAGTAGTTTCGTCAGGTATGAGTCTCGACGCCGATCTGCTCCGCACCCGTCTCACCGGCACCCGCTGGCACCGCATCGAGGTGGTCGAGGCGACCGGTTCGACCAATGCCGACCTCGTCTCGCGCGCCGCCGGCGAATCCGTCGGGGGCGCCGTGCGGATCACCACCGACCAGACCGCCGGACGTGGCCGCCACGCCCGCACCTGGACCGCGCCGGCCGGCACGCAGCTGGCCATGTCGGCCGCGCTCGACGTCGCCGACCACACCGAGGACCTGGGCTGGCTGTCGCTGCTGGCCGGACTCGCCGCCGTGCAGGGTGTCGACGACGCGATGGGGATCCGTCCGACGCTCAAATGGCCGAACGACGTGCTGATCGACGGCAAGAAGGTCGCGGGCATCCTCTCGGAATACACCCGCAGCGAGCATGCCGCAGGTGGCCCGGGAGGCGTGGCGGTGATCGGCACCGGGCTCAACACCACGATGGCGGAGGAGCAGCTGCCGGTCCCGACCGCCACCTCGCTCCGGCTCGCCACCGGCCGCGACGTCCCCCTGACCGAGCTCGCCGCGTCGTACCTGCGGGCGCTCTCCGAGCTGCTCGACCTGTGGCCGCACGACCTGGACGGGCTCGCGGCGCGGTACCGCGACGACAGCGACACCATCGGCCGCCGCGTACGGCTGGTCCTGCCCGGCAATCGTGAGGTCGTCGGCACCGCGACCGGTGTCGACCCCTCCGGCCGGATCGTCGTCGACGCCGACGGTGAGCAGGTGGTGGCCGCCGCGGGCGATGTCACCCACCTGCGGCCGGAGTGACTTCGACTCGGCTCGTCGCTCCGCTCCTCGCCGGCTCAGCCGGCGGGGCGCTGGACGCTCTTGCCGGCCATCGCCGGGATGATCGTCAGCGAAGGCAGACCGATCACCAGATGCACGATCGCGGTCTCGATGCCCACCGAGATCTGGTTGTAGGTCAGGATCGGGATCAGCACGGCCGCCACCAGCAGCAGGCCGACGATCCACCGGTAGAACTGATCGGGTGACGGCGTGACCAGGTGCAGCACGTACCAGAGCGCACCCGCGGCAAGCGCGCACAGGAAGCCGACGACGCCGAACCAGAGCTCGCTGGCGGCGACCGGGTTCCACACGCCGAACTTGCCCGACTCGTTCACCTTCTCCACGAATGCGGAGATGATCCAGGCGACGAGCCATGCCGCGAGACCGGTCACCACGCCGGTCATGACCACACCGCCGGCGAACGTGACGGGATTGATGTCCGGGCCACGACGGGGCTTGGCGGGCTGGCCCGGCCGGCCGTAGGCGCCCTGGCCCCCGTACGGATCTCCCGCATAGGGATCGGCGGCGTACGGATCGCGCGCATAGGGGTCGTTCTGGCTGCTGTAGGCACGCGACTCGGGTGTGTAACCGGACTCGTAGCGCGCGGTCCGCGGGTCGCGGGGATCCTGGTAGCTCATGGCGTTCTCCTCCCCGACCGGTCGTGAAAGCCGATGGTCGGATCTGGTGTCGGTCGGATCTGGTGTCAGGGCCCTGGCATGCTCACGGCACGAGGACGGCGGCGGTCGGCGTGATTGGCAGTCTACTGCGGCACCCGGCCGTTTATGCTGAGCCGCATGGCCTATCCGCGGGAGAACCTGGCGTCGGGGGAACGCGTCGTACTCCATCGGCACCCGCACTGGAAATGCCTGCTCGGGCCGTTCCTGTTGTTCGGGCTCCTCACCGCCGCCGCCGGCGTACTCCTCGGCGTCATCACGTCGTCGGGGTTGCGGTCGACACCGCAGACCGTGCTGCTCATCGCGGTCGCGGCGGTCTGGGCCATCGGCTTCTGCTGGTACTTCGTCCGCCCGCTGATGTCCTGGAAGACAACGCATTTCGTGCTCACCGACCGGCGGGTGATGTTCCGCAACGGAATCATCACCCGGTCGGGCATCGACATCCCGATCCGCCGGATCAACACCGTCGAGTTCCGGCACGGCCTCGTCGACCGGATGCTGCGCACCGGCACGCTGGTCATCGAGTCGGCCTCCGACGAACCGCTGTCCTTCGACGACATCCCGCAGGTGGAGAGGGTGCACGCGCTGCTGTACCACGAGGTGCTCGACGTCCACGACGACGAAGATCATCCGTGGGACGGACACCGGCGCGATTCCCACGACCAGCCCGCCGACGGTCCCGTGCACCCCGGTGACCGGGCGGAGAACCGGGGGGTCCGCGACCGATGACGACCGTGCTGCTCGCCGAGGACGACGCCGCGATCGCCGAACCGCTCGCGCGGGCGCTGTCGCGTGAGGGTTACGGCTGCGAGGTGGTCTCGACCGGGGCGGATGCCCTGGAGAAAGCCCTCGACACCCGCTATGAACTGCTCATCCTCGACCTCGGGCTACCGGTGCTCGACGGTCTGGAGGTGTGCCGGCGGGTACGGGCCCAGCGACCCGCGCTCGCGGTGCTGATGCTGACCGCACGCACCGACGAGGTGGATTTCGTGGTCGGCCTCGACGCCGGCGCCGACGACTACGTCGGCAAGCCGTTCCGCCTGGCCGAGCTGCTGGCGCGGGTGCGTGCCCTCCTGCGGCGTCGCCAGCCCGGCGACGTCGTCCTCGAGGGCGGTGCCCTACGCCTGGACGCGCGGGCACGCCGCGTCCTGGTGAACGGACACGACCTCACCCTGGCCAACCGCGAGTTCGACCTGCTGCGCTTCCTCATGGAACGCGCGGGCGAGGTGGTGACGCGCGAGGAGATCCTCACCGAGGTGTGGGGTTCGGCCGACCTGCGGTCGTCGAAGACCCTGGACATGCACATCTCGTGGCTGCGCCGGAAGATCGGCGACGACCGCCACGACCGTCCCCGCCACATCGTGACCGTGCGCGGCGTCGGATTCCGGTTCGACCCCTAGTCGTCTCATGCGCCGTCGCCTGCTCACGACCATGATCGCCGTCCTGCTGGCGGTCGGTGGGCTGCTGGGCATCCCGCTGAGTGTCGTCGCGTGGTGGTGGGTCGCCGACAACGCGCATCAGGACCTCGACAATCGGCTGAAGGTCATCGCAGACCAGCTGATCCGGCAGGAGGGGGCCGACGGCCGGATCCCGCCGGAGTCCCTCGACCGTGAGGCGTTCCAGCTGCTGCTGCCGCCGAACGGCAGCCTGATCGTCACCTTCCCCGACCTCACCGGCACCCTGCAGCGCACGGTGGTCGGGGCGGACATCAGCGAGCCCCGGCTCTCGGAGTCCATCGCGCTCGGCGCAGCCGGGACGCTGACCCTGTCCATCCCGCGCGACGAGGTGCGCAACGACCAGTTCACCGCCGCCTCGATCGTGGCCGTCATCGTCGTCGCGTCCGTCATCGGCGGCACGCTCGTCGCCGCGGTCACCGCGGGTCGGATCGTCGATCCGCTGACCGATCTCGCCGATCGGGCCGCGACCATGGGCCGGGGCGACTTCCGGACCCAGTGGAAGATGTACGGCATCGCCGAACTCGATCGGGTGTCGCGTGCACTGGCCGACGCGAACGCCGAACTCGCCCTACGCCTCGAGCGCGAGCGAGAGGTCGCCGGTGACGCCTCCCACCAGTTGCGCAGCCGCCTCACCGCGATCCAGCTGCGCCTGGAGGAACTCTCCCTGCACGATGACCCCGCGGTCGTCACCGAGGCCGAGGCCGCCCTCGATCAGATCGAGCGGCTCTCCGCCGAACTCGACGAGCTGGTCGAGGCGTCCCGGGCCGACGAACCCGCGCCCGAGTTCGTCGACGTGTCGGACATGCTGACGACGCTGGTCGGGGATTTCCGGCACGCCTTCGAGGCGAGGGGCCGCGAACTGCTGGCGACCTTCGACGGCGTCCCGCACGCGCTGACCGCGAACCCGGGTCGTCTCCGGGAGGCGGTCAGTGTGCTGGTCGACAACGCCCTGCAGCACGGCCGCGGGACCTGCCGGATCCACGTCGGCACCCTGCCCGCGGGCGATCTGGTGCGCATCACCGTCGCCGACGAGGGTGACGGGGTCGCCGACGAGATCGCCGCACACATCTTCCGTCGGGGTTTCTCGGCCGGGCGACGGCCCGGCGCGGGCCGGAGCGGGGTCGGCCTGTCACTCGCGCGGGCATTGATCGAATCCGACGGTGGCCGACTCGAACTGACCGTCCGGCGACCGCCGGTGTTCGCGATCGTCGTGCCCGCGCGGCTGGTCACCGGACGCGATCAGCTCGGCACCGACCGGGGCGACTCCGAACTCGCCGACGAGATCGACGAGAACTCCGGCCGGTCCCCGCGATCGGGCGTCAGGCGTGACCGAGTTCCTCATCGTTGAGCTCGGCGAGCGAGGGGTGCAGGTCGGTCGATCCGGCGTCCCCGCCGCGCAACTGTTCTTCGGGGAAGGCGAACTTGCGCAGTGCCCAGAACCGGAACGCCATCTGCATGAGGTTGCCGATGATGTAGCCGAGCACGAAGTCGATGACCACGATCTCGGACACGCTCAGGTTGGAGCGCATGTCGAAGATGTTGTTGGCGACGAACAGTGGAGCGGCCTGGAGGATGACGCCGATACCGCTGATGGCGAAGAACAGCATCGCCTCGTGGTGACGTTCGCGGCCGCCGCGGTTCTTGAACGCCCACTCGCGATTGAGGATGTAGCTCAGGATGGTGGCCAGGACGCCGGCAATGACCTTGGCGATGACCGGCTTGGTCTCCAGGACCGTGAGGCTCAGGCTGTAGAAGATGGCGAGGTCGAAGACGAAGGTGGTCCCGCCGACCATCGCGAACTTGATCAGTTCGTGGTGCCGCATCACGAGCCGACGGACCGGCGCTGGGAGGCGGGCGATCATCTCGTCGATCAATGGCACAAGATCCGAGTGTACGAAACGAAACCGCCGGGACACGTGCCGGGCGGTTGTGCGAATGATGCCGCATACATGCCACGATGGTGCGCGTGAATTCACGCGAGCAGGTCGGCGGGGCCGTGTCCCCGTCGTCGCAGGTGCCGCCGGTCCCTGAATCGGGGCGCCCGGGCGGCCGGGCGTCGGGGATGCCGACCGTGACGATGATCGGCGGCGGCCAACTCGCTCGGATGACCCACCAGGCCGCCATCGCCCTGGGCCAGTGCCTGCGGGTACTGGCGGCCTCGGAATCCGATCCGGCCGCCCAGGTGAGCGCCGACATCGTCCTGGGGTCGCACGACGACCTCGACGATCTGCGGCGCGCCGCGTCCGGGTCGGTCGCGGTGACCTTCGACCACGAGGGCGTCCCGCTGGCGCACCTGCAGGCACTCGAAGCCGACGGCGTCGCGGTGCTGCCGCCGTCGAAGGCGCTGCATTTCGCGCAGGACAAGCTCGCCATGCGGGTCCGGCTGGCCGAGCTCGGACTGCCCGTGCCCGACTTCGCCGACCTGTCCGGGGACCGGGCCGCGGCCCGGTCTCGTCTGATCGAGTTCGGCGAGGCCAACGACTGGGCCATCGTCGTCAAGGCGGTCCGCGGCGGTTACGACGGCCGCGGGGTGTGGCTCGTCGACGGCGCGGACGACGCTCTCGCGGTCTTCGACGAGTACCCCGACGACGCACCGGCGCTGCTCGCCGAACAGAAGGTGCCGATGCGACGAGAGTTGTCGGCGATGATCGCGCGGTCGCCGTTCGGTCAGGGTGGGGCGTGGCCGGTGGTCGAGACCATCCAGCGCCACGGGCAGTGCGCGGTCGTCCTGGCACCGGCTCCCGGGCTCGACGACGAGGTCGCCGCGCAGGCACAGCAGATGGCGTTGCGGCTGGCCGACGAGCTCGGTGTGGTCGGTGTGATGGCGATGGAACTCTTCGAGACCGTCGACGGCGAGCTGGTCGTCAACGAGCTGGCGATGCGTCCGCACAACAGCGGGCACTGGACGATGGACGGCGCGGTGACCTCGCAGTTCGAGCAGCACCTGCGCGCCGTCCTCGACTATCCGTTGGGCAGCACGGCACCGAGTGCGCCGGTGACGGTGATGGCCAACATCCTCGGCGCGGCGGACGCACCGGCGATGTCGATGGACGAGCGGCTGCACCACCTCATGGCCCGGATGCCCGAGGCCAAGGTGCATCTCTACGGCAAGGGCGAGCGGCCCGATCGCAAGATCGGGCATGTGAACATCGTCGGGCGCGAAGGGGATTCGCCGGAGTCGGTACGGGAGCGTGCCGAACGCGCGGCCCAGTGGATGTCGCGGGCGACGTGGACCGACGGATGGGATGAACATTCATGAGTGAGACGCACGGCCCGCGGGTGGGCCTGATCATGGGCAGTGATTCGGACTGGCCGACGATGAAGGCGGCCGCCGAGGCCCTCGCCGAGTTCGACGTGCCGTTCCAGGTGGGCGTCGTCTCGGCTCACCGCACACCGCAGCGCATGCTCGACTACGCGGCAGGGGCGGCGGGCCACGGCATCGAGGTGATCATCGCGGGAGCCGGTGGCGCCGCGCATCTTCCGGGCATGGTCGCGTCGGCGACCCCGCTGCCGGTGATCGGGGTACCGGTCCCGTTGCGGCATCTCGACGGACTGGATTCGCTGCTGTCGATCGTGCAGATGCCCGCCGGGGTCCCGGTGGCCACGGTGTCGGTCGGCGGCGCCCGCAACGCCGGGCTGCTCGCGGTCCGCATCCTCGCCGCCGCCGACGCCGACCTGCGCGCCCGGATGGTCGAATTCCAGCAGGGGCTCGAACAGATGGTTCTCGACAAGGACGCGGCACTCCAGCAGGAACTGCTGGGGGAGTAGCACTTCCGCCGATCAGATCGTCGGCTGCAGGCCGAGCTTCGCGGTGAAGAAGTCGATGACCCGATCGTAGGCCTCGCGGGTCGGTTGCCCTGGCTCGTCGCGGAGGTCCTCGGTGAGCACCGAATGTGGCCGCGGCAGCATCGAATCCGGGTTCGCGGACTCGTCGGGTAGCTCGATGCCGATGAAGGCGTCGCCGAGGATCTCCCGGAGATACGCGAATCGGGCTCCCGGCACCAGACGGTCGCCCTGGAAACGCAGACCCATCACCTCGAGGCCGCGTGCGCACCGCGCCTGCACCAGAGCGAGATCCGACTCGCTCACGTCGATGGCCCGCGCGCGTCCCGGCAACACCGCGAACGGCAGTGAGGGCTGGGACAGCACCGGGGCGAGCATCCGCTCGTCGGTGGCCATCGCGAGTGCGAACCCGCCGGTGAAACACATCCCGACGGCACCGACCCCGGGGCCGCCGCACCGGTCGTGTTCGCGGGCGGCCAACGCCCGCAGCCACGACGCGACCGGTGACGTCTTGCCGGTGGCCAGGATCGTGAACTCGCGGGTGATGCAGGCCCGGGCGATGGTGCCGAGCATGTTCGTCGCCGAGCCGACCGCGCCGAGGTTGTCCGGGCGAGGATCACGGCCGTCGACGCCGAACAGCGACGGCAGCACCGCGGTGGCGCCCGCCCCGGCCACCCGGCGCGCGACGTCGGCGACCTTGGGGCTGATCCCCGGCATCTCGGCGATGACGATGACGGCGGGACCACTGCCGAGGCGATGCACCCGGCGGGTGGTCCCGTACAGGGTCACGTCCTCGGCGACGAAGTCGTCGAGCGGGTCGTCGGCCATCAGATCACGCCGCGTGCAGTGTGCCGAGGAGCGCGGAGTCGAAGAGTCGCGCCGGGATGCGGGCACCCTGGGCGATGTCCGGCGAGTCCGACGGCACCACCCGCGGACCGGTCACCCGGTAGTGCCGGTTCTTGCGGATCAGGCCGAAGGTCCCGGCGGCCTGCACGTTTCGGACCCAATCGGTGTGCCGCCCGTACGTGAGGATGATGGTGAGACGATCGCCGTCGACCCACGCCATCACCGGGATGGAGTAGTGCCTGCCGGACTTGCGTCCGACGTGCTCGACCATCGCGTACGGAGCCAGTCTGGGCGCCCATTGTCGCTGGATGGGGTTGGTCACTCGCTTGTTCAGCCGGGCCACCACGCGGGGGATTCGCATGTCCCCACTGTGCCCGATCGGCGGCGTGCCCGCGGGGTTCACGACAGGATCAGGGTGGCCTTTTCCATCTCGGCGATCGCCGCGAGCCGTTCCGGTGAGGCCGCGGAGACGTGGACGAGGCTGCCGCCCGCCAGCAGAGGTGCCAGGAGGTGAGCGATCACCCGGTCGCCGGAGTACCACGGCCGGGTGGACACCACGCGGGCGCCCGGTCCGATTCCCTCGCGCTCAGCCGTCGCCCGGGCGTCGTCGAGCACCTCGCCGATGGGGGCGCCCTCCAGGGTGGCCGATGCAGGGTACCGAGACGAGAACTGATCGCCGTGGACGCGGACGACGCTGCCGTAGTCGCCGACGCCGGGCGGCAGGTCGCGCAGCGGCAGCGCGAACGGATCGAGCGAGGCGACCACGACCTCGTCGACGTCGGGATGGCTGTCCAGGCGATCACGGCTGGTGAACACGATCATCGGGTCTTCGGTGGAGTCGAAGTGCACCTCGGCGCCCGCCCAGAGCGCGCCCAGCAGGATGCCGGCCGTCTGCCAGTGCTCCGGGAGATCGACCGCGACGACATCGCCTTCGGCGACCCCGATCTCGTCGCGTAGGTAGTTCGCGGTCTTGGCCGCCCAGTTGCCGAGGGTCGCCGCCGAGAGCTCGGTGCGCTCACCGGTCGCGTCGTCGTAGTAGGTCAGCAGCGGACGCGAATGATCGGCGACCGCGGCGAAGATCGCGTCGGTGAGAGTGTTCGGAGTCAGTTCACGCACATGGGCCCCTCGTTGCCCGCGGTGATCGGCGGGCGCTTGTTGCCGACGCGCTCGCTCGCCGGCGTGTTGTCGGTCTGGTCGCCGGTGTCGCTGATCGAGCCCGGACCGGCGTAGGTGTTGGTGAGCACCACCTTCAACTGATCGTCGCCGAGGGCGGGATCGGCGACGACCTGGGCGCCGCCGAGATCCTTGGCGAGGAGCCGAGCGGCGTCGCTCTCCTCCTTGGCGTACACGATCGAGTCCTTCGTGTCGGCCTTGCCGCTGGAGGTGGCTCCGACCCGGAAACCCTTGTTGGTCAAGATGTTCGCGACGTTCGAGGCGAGCCCGTCGATGGTGCCGGCGTTGACCACGTCGACCGTGTAGTCGCCGCGCTGGATGCCCTGCGTCTGCTTCGGTGCCAGCAGGTCACCGGTGAAGGCCTGGACCTCGCGCGGGTCCACCTGGACGACGCTCTGCTGACCGTCCTCGCTCCAGCCCTGCTCGGTCACGATCGGGATGGTCGCGAACTTCACCCGGCCGCCGCTGAGATCCTTGAGCTGTTCGGCGAACCGGATGATGTCCCAGTCGTCGTCGATGACCACCGATCGCGACACCGCGTCCTGCAGCTCCGACAGCTTACCCGGATCGGTCAGGGTGTTCGCCGAGATGATCTTCTGCGTCAGCGACGCCATGAACGCCTGCTGACGGGTGATGCGGTCGAGATCGCCGCGGGGGAGGCCGTGGCGCTGGCGCACGAAGCTGAGCGCCTTGGGCCCGTCGAGAGTCTGACGGCCGGCGCGGAACCGCGCGCCCGTGAAGGGATCCCGGACCGCGTCGTTCAGGCAGACGTCGATGCCCCCGGCCGCGTTCGTCAGCAGCACGAACCCCAGCAGGCCCACCTCCGCGTAGTGGTCGACCTGCACGCCGGTCAGGTTGGCGACGGTGTCCACCAACGCCTTCCGGCCAGCCAGGGTGCCCTCGGACTCGGCCTCGCTCTCGGATTTGCCATCGGTGACCGCTTGCGCGCGAACGGTTTCGCGCGTCGTGCCGTAGGCGGCGTTGATCTTGCTCATCCCGACACCGGGTACGTCGACATACGAGTCGCGGGGGATCGAGATCGCGGTCGCCGACGAGCCGTCGTCGGGGATGCGGATCAGCAGGATGGTGTCGGTGTTGGTCGCCACCTCGTCGCCCGACCGCAGGAGTCGGAGTTCCTCCGGCGACAGCGGATTGCCCTTGGCGTCGGTCCGCGAATCGGTGCCCACGAGGAGGATGTCGACGGCCCCGTCTTCGGCGCCACCGCCGAGATCGAGTCCGCCGAGCTGGGTGATGCGGGTCTGCAGATCCGACATCGTGTTCCAGGCGTATCCGGTGCACAACAGCACCGCCACCGAGGCGACCGCGATGAGCGCACGACCCCAGCCGCCCCGGGGTCCGGGCACCTTTGCGTCGGCTGTCCGCCGGCGGCTTCGACGGTGGTTCCGGTGTCGACGACGTCGCCGCCGTGCGTCGGTCGCCGGACTTCGGTCCGGTCTGCTTCGGTCCGGCCGATTTCGGTCCAATCTGCTTGGGTCCGGTCTGCTTGGGTCCGGTCGGCTTCGGGTCGGTGGACTGACGTGCGGTCGGCTTCCGCGGGCTCGTCTTGGGGTCGCCCGGCTTCTGCTCGGACGTCCGCTTAGCGGCCGGGGCCGGGCGGGTGTGGATCTCGCCGGAGGTGCGTCGGACGGGCCGCGGCTCGCCGGGGCGGCGCTGCCGGGTAGGGGTGGGTTCCACGGCTTCTGGCGTGGCTCGTCGACCGCCGGGGGCGCGACGTTCGGAGTTGCGGGTGTCGGCGGCCGGCCGACGCCGGGGGTCGCGGGGGTCGCGTGGATCGGCAGCTCGACGTCGCGGGTCCGGCGGGGGCTGGCGTCGCGCTCGGGGTGGAGGATTGCCCGGTTCACCGGGGAGCGGTGCCGCGCGCCGCGGGGATTCGCGTCCATCTGGTCCACCGTCGTACGGGGGCCGGGCCGGGCGCCTGCGCGCACCGGGCTCCGGGGCGCGCCGATCGCCGGGCATCGGCTGACGCCCGTCGGGACCCGGCCGTGCCGGACGGCGCGGCTGCGCGCGCCGACGCGGGCCGTCGGATGGTGAATCCACTGGTGAGCGGTCCCTTTCGAGGTCGGCACATCGGGTCCGGGGTCGACGCGGCGAGCGTTACGCCTGAGGATGTCGATGCTGATGTGCAAGGCGGGTCGGCTGTTGTGTGCTGTCGCCAGGCTACTGAAGTGATTCGCGAATTCGAGAACGCAACGCCGGTCGTGTGAGTAGCCGTCGTCACGTGTTCCGGCGAGCGCGTCGTCGCGTGGGTACCGCCGGACTCCGGCACGATGGTGCTCATGCGTGTGACGCCGAGCAACCCCACCGTGTACATCGTCGGCGCCGGCGGGCAGCTGGGGACTGCCCTGCAAGCACGGTCGAGCGAGGTTCCCGACGTCGTCGTGCGGCCGCTCACCTCAGCCGACGTCGACATCGCCGACCCGACCTCGGTGGCCGCCGCACTGGGCGACCTCGGCCCCGACGACATCGTGGTGAACTGCGCGGCCTACACCGACGTCGACGGAGCCGAGGCCGACTCGGAAGGCTCGCGGCGGGTCAACACCACCGGGCCCGAGGTGCTCGCGCGCCGGACCGCCGACGCCGGCGCGTGGTTCGTGCACGTGTCGACCGACTACGTGTTCCCCGGGGGCGCCGCGGAGGGTTCCCGGCCGGTCGAGCGGAACGGATACGAACCCGACGACGTGAGCGGAACGCCCGCGACCGTGTACGGCCGCACCAAGCTCGACGGCGAACGCGCCGCGCTGTCGGCGGACCCGCGGGCCACCGTCGTGCGGACGGCATGGGTCTACACCGGCGGACCCGACAGCCGCGACTTCGTCGGCACGATGCGGCGGCTCGAACAGTCACGGGAGACGGTGTCGGTCGTCGACGACCAACTCGGGTCCCCGACCTACTCGTACGACCTCGCCGACGGGCTCTGGGAACTCGTCGTCGCGGGCCCCCGCGACGAGGTCTGTGGCGCGGTTCTGCATGCGACGAACTCGGGCACCGCCACCTGGTTCGACGTCGCCCGCGGGGTCTTCGAAGAGGTCGGGGCGCAGCCCGACCGGGTCCTGCCCACGACGACCGCCGAGTTCCCGCGCCCGGCCCCGCGGCCGGCGTTCTCGGTGCTCTCCGGCCACTCCTGGGAGGCCGCCGGTCTCACCCCGCTCCGGCCGTGGCGACCCGCGCTGCACGCGGCGATCGCCGCGTCGGACGCCGACCCCGGTTCGTTACCCTGAGCGGCGTGCCAGTTCAGCCAGCCGTGGTGACGGTGACCTATTTCTCCGGCGATCACCTCGTGACCTTCCTGCGCAGCCTCGACGCCGTCACCGACGTCATGCCGCAGGTCATCATCGCCGACAACGGGTCCGACGACGGCGCGCCCGAACGGGCCGAGCAGGAGTACGACACGGTCAGGCTGGTCCGCACCGGCGGCAACATCGGCTACGGCGGTGCCATGAACCGCGGTGTCGCCGAACTCGACCCGGATGTCGAGTTCGTGCTCATCTCCAATCCGGATGTCGAATGGAAGCCCGGTGCCATCGACGAGCTGATGGCCGCCGCCCAGCGCTGGCCGCGAGCGGGTTCGCTCGGCCCGCTCATCCGCGAACCGGACGGCTCGATCTACCCCTCGGCGCGGCGCGTTCCCGACCTCGTGTCGGGCACCGGACACGCGATCCTCGGCACGGTGTGGAAGTCCAATCCGTGGACTGCGGCCTACCGCGCGGACGACGAGACACCGTCGGAACGTCCGGTGGGGTGGCTGTCGGGCTCCTGCCTGCTCGTGCGGCGCGAGGCCTTCGACGCCATCGGCGGCTTCGACGCCCGCTACTTCATGTACATGGAGGACGTCGATCTCGGCGACCGCCTCGGCAAGGCCGGGTGGCAGAACGTCTATGTGCCGAGCGCGGAGGTCGTGCACACCAAGGGGCACAGCGCCGGCCGGCATCCGGAGAAGATGCTGCCCGCCCACCACCGCAGTGCCTACCGGTTCCAGGCCGACCGCAATCCGGGACCGTGGCGGGCGCCGCTGCGCCTGGCGTTGCGCATCGGCCTGGAGGTCCGATCCCGGCTCGCCGTGCGCGCGGCGCGACGCGCGTCGGCGAGCGAGAACTCCCGATGAATGCTGAAGTGAACACCAGTCACCTCGAGGAAGGACCCGATCCAGTGGACAACTACACCGTGCGTGAGTCGGTGGAAAGACCGTCCGTGGGGGGATCGGACAACATCAGGGAGGACGTCGAGGCCGTCGTCCTCGTCGGCGGGAAGGGAACCCGCCTGCGCCCACTCACCCTGTCGGCGCCGAAACCGATGCTGCCCACCGCCGGGCTGCCGTTCCTGACCCATCTGCTGTCCCGTATCCGGGCGGCCGGTATCCGCGACATCGTGCTCAGCACCTCGTTCAAGGCCGAGGTCTTCAGCGAGTACTACGGCGACGGTTCGAAGCTGGGCCTGCGCATGCGCTATGTCACCGAAGACGAGCCGCTGGGCACCGGCGGCGGTATCCGCAACGTCCTCGACGAACTGACCGCGAGCACGATCGTGGTGTTCAACGGCGACGTCCTCGGTGGCACCGATGTCGGCGACGTCATCGACAGTCACCGCGCCGCCGACGCCGACGTCACCATCCACCTCGTGCGGGTCAGCGACCCACGCGCGTTCGGCTGCGTCCCGACCGACGCCGACGGCCGGGTCACCGCGTTCCTGGAGAAGACCCAGGACCCGCCGACCGACCAGATCAATGCCGGCACCTATGTGTTCAAGCGCGAGGTCATCGAATCCATCCCGGCCGGCCTGCCGGTGTCGGTCGAGCGCGAGGTGTTCCCCCGGCTGCTCGCCGAGGGCAGTCACGTCCACGCACACGTCGATCACGCGTACTGGCGGGACATGGGTACGCCCGAGGACTTCGTCCGCGGCTCGGCCGACCTCGTCCGCGGGATCGCGCCGTCGCCCGCCCTGGGGGACCGTCGCGGCGAGTCCCTCGTGCACGAAGGCGCGGGAGTGGGCCCGGGTGCCCTTCTGATCGGCGGCACGGTGGTCGGCCGTGGCGCCGAGGTCGGCCCGCGCGCCCGTCTCGACGGCGCGGTCGTCTTCGACGGCGCCGTGATCGAGGCCGGCGCGGTCGTGGAACGGTCGATCATCGGCTTCGGTGCCCGCATCGGGCCGCGTGCGCTGGTCCGGGACACGGTCATCGGCGACGGTGCTGACATCGGCGCCCGTTGCGAGTTGCTGCGCGGCGCCCGGGTGTGGCCGGGAATCGAGATCCCCGACAACGGGATTCGATTCTCGACGGACGTCTAGTCCAGCAGGAGCGCGGCCGACTAGCGGATCTTCGCGGCGGCGAGCACGCCGGGCCCGAGCGGGATGACCACGGGAAGCAGCTGCTCGTCGTCGGCGATCAGCAGGGCCGCCTCGCGGGCCGCCGCCGTCGGCGGTTCGGTGCGGGCCGGGTCGCCGACCGTTCCGTGCGCGGTCGCGTTGTGGACGACCACGACACCTCCCGGTCGCAACATCCGGACGGCCTCACGCACGAACCGGGGCAGGTCCAGCAGTGGTCCGTCCACGAAGACCAGGTCATAGGACGCGTCGGACAACCGCGGCAGCACCTCGACCGGCGTGCCGTTGATCAGCCGGGTGCGGCCCGGGGCGATGTCGGCGCCGGCGAACGACGCCCGTGCGGCCCGGTGATGTTCGGGCTCGGGATCGATCGTGGTCAGCACGCCGTCGGCCGACATGCCGTTGAGCAGCCAGAGGCCGCTCACCCCGGTGCCGGTCCCGATCTCCACGACGGCGCGCGCATCGGCCGCGCGGGCCAGCAGAGCCAGTAGCGCGCCGACCGCCGGGCTGACCGGTGTCGCGCCAAGCTCCTCGGCGCGAGCGCGGGCGGCGATGACGGCGTCGTCCTCGACGATGGCCGACTCGGCGTAGGCGATCAGGTCGGGGCGTGTGGACGGCGTTGACTCGGTCACGCGTCGAGGTTAGTCCGGCCCCGCGGCGGAACCCGACCCGGCGCGCCAGACCTGGGCGAATCCGCTCGCGGCGAGACCGACGATGCATCCTCAGGCAACACTCAGGCGCCTCATACGGCGGCCACACTCCGATAGGAGAGGGTGAGAGCTGTTCCGGTTGGGACAGGTCCCGGGAGGTCGGTGAGAACTTCCTGGCAGCTCGGGAATACCCAGCCGGAATCATCCGTTCGTCTTCGGTGAGTGCTTGGGTCACCGGGTGCGTGTTTCACGAGAGAGGAACCGACCACCGACCATGACCGATCCCCGCGATCCCGCCGACGCCGTGCCCGCCGTTCCGGCGGGCACCGCAGGTTTCGACGCCACCGGCGACGAACTGCTCATGCCGTCCTGGGACGACCTGGTCCGCGAACACGCCGACCGCGTCTACCGTCTGGCCTACCGTCTGTCGGGGAATCAGCACGACGCCGAGGACCTCACGCAGGAGACCTTCATCCGGGTCTTCCGCTCGTTGTCGAACTACCGTCCCGGCACCTTCGAGGGCTGGTTGCACCGCATCACCACCAACCTGTTCCTCGACATGGTCCGTCGCCGCAGCAAGATCCGGATGGAAGCCCTGCCCGAGGAGTACGACCGGGTGCCGGCCGACACCCCGGATCCGCAGCAGGTCTTCGACGCGACGAACCTCGACCCCGACCTGCAGCGCGCCCTGGACTCGCTGGCTCCCGACTTCCGCGCGGCCGTGGTGCTGTGTGACATCGAGGGCCTGTCCTACGAGGAGATCTCCGCCACCCTCGGTGTCAAGCTGGGTACCGTCCGCAGCCGCATCCATCGCGGTCGGCAGAGCATCCGCGACGCACTCGCGGCCCAGGGCCACACCAGCAGCCGTTCGGTCGCGCTCGGCTCGCACGCCTGAGGTCGCTGCCGGGAACCCTGCTCCGCCGAGCATCGTTGCGAGTCTCGGATACGCTGAGACGTTGCCTGTGTCACGGGACACGATGCGATCGGAGTCCGTAGCCCGCGGACGCCACGCGTTCGGGGGACGGCATCGGATGCCGCCGGTCGGTACCGTGGCAGACAGCAGCAGAGCCCAGTGGCAACACAGGATTCATCGTGCGGCGGTTTCGTCGTGGAGAGGGGTGAACGACGATGATGGACGGCGATCGCGGGCGTCCGACCGGAAGCGGCGGTGTCGAACCGCCGACTCCCAACCTTCGTCGCCGGCGGTCCTCCTGGACCCCAGCCAGGTGGAATACGAACACCTGGAGTCCGGCTCCCTCGTCGTTCCTGCCCAACCGCGGCTACCGCGCGCCGGGTACGGCCGGCGGACGCGGCTTCGCACCCACCGAGCACCTGGCCCCCGAGGCGGTTGCCGCCTTCGTCGACGGCGAGCTCGGGATGTCGGCGCATGCGCGGGCCGCTCATCATCTGGCGCTGTGCCCCGAGTGCGTCACCGCGGTCGAGGCGCAGTCGTTGGCCCGCACCCGACTCCGCGAGTCCGGCCGCGTGTCGATCCCGGACTCCCTCCTCGGTCAGCTCTCCCAGATCCCCACGCGTGAGATCGATCTGAGCTCCGAGCCACCCCGCCCGGCAGGGTTCGGGCCGACGGTGTCGCCCGATGCGCCGACCGACGGCATCCCCGCGGCCCGCGGCCGCGCCTTCCGTCGCCGGGGCCGGTGACCGTGGCCCCCGACGCCGATTCTCCCGATACCGGTGACGCACAGTTCGCGCGGCGCGCCGAACCGCCCGAGTCACAACGTCTGACGCCGTCGCGGACCCGACACTGGCCCGTGTCGCCGTCGACCGCGCAGGTGTTCGGCCGCCCGTCGGGTGTGCGCGGCTCGTTCGCCACCTCGGATGGCGACAAGCGGCCGCCCGAGCCGCAGATCGCACCTCCGGACCCGGTGCTCGCCGAGGCCTTCGGCCGGCCGGCCGGATCGAGCGACACCCTGCAGCGGGATCCGCTCGCGACCTACGGCCACACCGAGCAGCCGCAGGCGCCGGAGGACCCGTGGCGCGACCCGGAGAGCCCGGCGCGGCTGGACGCACCCGCGCTGGCATCCGCATCGTCGGACATCCCGACCGAGACCGGCCCCAAGCTCGGTGTCCGCGACATCCTGCTCGGCAATCGCCTGAGCTGGGTCGCCCTTGCCACGCTCGCGGTGATCGCGTTGCTGATCGGGCTCGTCGGCGGGCTGATGGGCCGGTACACCGCGGAGGTGGCCGCGCCGCTCACCAGTGACACGGTCGAGTTGTCCACCGAGGACACCGGCGGCGACGCCGGACCGCGGTCGTCCGTGGCGGAGGTGGCCCGGGCGGTGGAGAAGTCGGTCGTCGCCATCGACGTCCGCGCGGCGGGCGCCTACGCCACCGGGTCGGGATTCGTCATCGACAAAGAGGGTTACATCCTCACCAACAACCACGTCATCTCGATGGCCGCGAACGACAAGAGCGCCAAACTGGAGGTCGTGTTCTTCGACCGTCAGCGGGTCCCGGCGCGCATCGTCGGTCGCGATCCCAAGACCGATCTCGCCGTGTTGAAGGTCGACAATGTCGAGAACCCGACGGTCTCGGTGCTCGGTAGCTCGGGCGACCTGCAGATCGGCGAAGAGGTGGTCGCCTTCGGATCTCCATTGGGGCTCAACCGAACCGTGACCAGCGGCATCGTCAGCGCGACCGACCGAGCCGTGGCGCTGACGCCCGACGCAGAGTCCGACACCGACGCGGTGATCGACGCGATCCAGACCGATGCCGCGATCAACCCGGGCAACTCGGGCGGTCCGCTGGTCAACGGCGAAGCCCAGGTGGTCGGCATCAACACCGCCGGGCGCCTCGGCGCCGGGGGCGGCAACATCGGTCTCGGATTCGCGATTCCCATCGACGAGGCCAAGCCCATCGCGGAGGCGCTGATCCGCGACGGCCGCGTGAACCACCCGCAGATCGGCGTCAACGCCAGTTCGGTGCGCAACGAGCGCGTGCTGGGCGCACAGGTCCGCAACGTCGTCGCCGGCAGCCCCGCCGAACGCGCGGGCATCCGGGAGAACGACGTGATCACCTCGTTCAACAATCGCCCGATCGAGAGCGCCGACGAGCTGAACGTCGCGATCCGAACCGCCAGCATCGGCGAGTCGGTCCCGTTCCAGTACTGGCGGGCGGGTCGCACGTTCAGCGGTACCATCACTCCGGCGAGCGACTAACCACACCACCGCACAGGTCAGGACGAGGCACATGTTCAGCAGCATCGGATGGGGCGAGATAGCGATCCTGGTGGTCGCGGCACTCGTCATCCTCGGCCCCGAACGTCTCCCCGGTGCCGTCTCCTGGACGATGCAGTCGGCCAAGAAGGTCCGTGATTACGCGACCGGTGCGAGCAATCAGCTGAAGGACGAGCTGGGTTCCGAATTCGACGACCTGCGCAAGCCGCTCGCCGACCTCAACGAACTGCGGGGCATGACGCCGCGGTCGATCGTCACGAAACACCTTCTCGACGGCGATGATTCACTGTTCCGGCTGAACGAGAGCGCCACCACGGTCGACCGGAAGGCCACCCCGGCGGCGCCGGAGATCAAGCCCGTGTCGGCGCCCCTGTCGTTCGAGAAGCAGGAGAGCGGGAATCAGGACTCCGCCGGCCCGGCGGGATCCGCGGCGTCGGACCGCCGGTCGCGGTCGGGGTCGCGTCCCGCCGCGGCCGACTGGGACGCGACCTGACCGGTCAGGAATTCCGGATGGTGTCGAGTCCCAGACTCATACCCGCCAGGCCGCGCTTACGCGCCGCGAGCTTGCCCGCGATGGCGCGCAGGGCGGAACCGGACGCCGATTCGGGTGCCGACAGCACCACCGGGACACCGGCGTCGCCGCCTTCGCGTAAGGCCGTCTCGAGCGGTACCTGACCCAGCAGGTCGACCTGGGCGCCCACCGCGCGCGTGAGGCGTTGCGCCACCTGCTCGCCGCCGCCGGACCCGAACGGTTCCATGCGGCTGCCGTCGGGCAGTTCCAGCCACGACATGTTCTCGACGACGCCGAGGATCTTCTGCCGGGTCTGCAGCGCGATGGCCCCGGCGCGCTCGGCGACCTCGGCCGCGGCCTGCTGGGGTGTCGTCACCACCAGGATCTCCGCGCCCGGGATGAGCTGCGCGATCGAGATCGCGACGTCACCGGTGCCCGGCGGGAGGTCGAGGAGCAAGACGTCGAGATCGCCCCAGTAGACGTCCGCGAGGAACTGCTGCAGGGCTCGGTGCAGCATGGGACCGCGCCAGGTCACCGGCGTGTTGCCGTCGGTGAACTGTCCGATCGAGATGAAGCGGACGCCGTGGTTGCTGGGCGGCATGATCATGCGCTCGACCTGCGTGGGTTTGGCGTCGCTCCCGAGCATGCGGGGGACCGAGTGGCCGTAGATGTCGGCGTCGAGAACGCCGACGGTGAGCCCGCGTTCGGCGAGCGCCGTGGCGAGGTTGACGGTCACGCTCGACTTGCCGACGCCGCCCTTACCCGACGCGACGGCGTAGACGCGGGTCAGTGAGCCGGGCTGGGCGAACGGGATGACCGGCTCGGCCTTGTCCCCGCGGAGCTTCTTGCGCAGCTCGGTGCGCTGCTCGTCGTCCATGACGTCGAGTTCGACGCGGATCGCGCCGACGCCCGGGACGTCGGCGACGGCCGTTTCCACGCGCTGCGAGATCTCGGTGCGCATCGGGCACCCCGATGTCGTGAGGTACACCCCGACATCGACGCTCGCGTCGTCGTTGATCGTGACCGACTTGACCATCCCGATGTCGGTGATGGGCTTGCCGATCTCGGGATCCTTGACCTTGCCCAGAGCGGCGCGAACTGCCGATTCCGTGGGCGCGACTCCTGTTGTCATCTGGCCCAGACTACCGGCGGCGCCGACGGTTCCGGGCGCAGGTCCTCCGGTGGCGCCGTCAGCGGACGGGAACCGGGGTGCTCGCCCCTCCCGGCCTGTTCGGGCCGGCGTTCCCCGTCGGTGCCTGTTGTACCGCCGGGGCCTCCCTCTTGGTGGGCGGGGGAGCGGGCTGGCCCGGGAACAGCGGCGGGATCGATGGCAGGCAGACGATGATGCACGGCGGCGGCGGAGGGCTCGGCCGCCGCGTGGTGGAGGACGACGACGAGGACGACCCGGACTCCGGCCGCCTGGGCTTGCTGGACGAGCTCGAGCTGCTCGACGGCTTGCGCTTCATCTCCGGGATGGGGTCGGTCGGCATCACGCCCGTCGCGTAGGCCCCGGCCCAGCCGAGGACGTTGGCGACATACTCCATCGAGCGGTTGTACCGCAGCACCGCCGACACGCGAGTGCGCTCGTTCATGATGTCGGTGACCCCGGCGCAGAGATACCGGCCGGCCGAGTACGTGGCGTCGAAGATGTTGTTGGGGTCGGGTTTCCCGTCGCCGTTGGCGTCGGAGCCCCACGCTGCCCACGTGCTCGGGATGAACTGCATCGGGCCCATCGCCCGGTCGTGTCCGGCGTCGCCGTCGATGCGTCCGCCGTCGGTGTCCTTGATGACCGCGTTGCCGGCCAGCGAGCCGTCGAGGACCGGCCCGGCGATCGGGTTGATCGTCGTGCCGTACTGATCGACCGAGCCGTTGCTCGCATGATTGGACTCGATGCGTCCGATGCCGGCCAGCAGGAACCACGGCAGTTTGCAGGCCGCGCTCTCGGCGGCGACGCGGTTGGCGGCCAGCTTGTAGGCCTGGAGTACGACGCCCGGGATCCCCAGTGGGCCCGAGGGGAGGTCGCTGGCGAGCCGGAACTGCGGCGCCGGCAGCGCGGTCGCGGGCTTCTCCGGCGGCGGCGCGAAGCCGAGGAGTGCACCCGGCGAACCCGCGACGAGTTCGGCCACCGTCACGGGGGCATCGGGCTCGACGACGGCCGACGCGACGTTGCCGCCGGAGGCGCTCGACGTCGCGGTCCCCAGGACCAGTGCACCGACCAGACCGCCGCCGACGACCAGCGTCGCGGCGCGTCGTGGGAACGAGGACGGACGGCGCGGACCACGGCGACGGCGGACGAGTTCGAGGGGCCTCACCGGAGGCCTCCTGCACATCGTGCGGCCCCGGGCCGCTGCCCGGTCCTGTTCACTCCGTTGTCAACACACACTTCTGCCCCCGAGAACGCGGCG
Organism: Gordonia sp. SMJS1; assembly: GCF_029866425.1. NCBI lineage: Bacteria > Bacillati > Actinomycetota > Actinomycetes > Mycobacteriales > Gordoniaceae > Gordonia > Gordonia sp. SMJS1. The sequence continues at coordinate 1,950,465 of NZ_CP123381.1, forward strand.
ATGCCCACCCGCGGCCCAGGTCCAGAGCCGCTCACATGGATGTGTCGGAGAATCTCGTCGCGCCGTGACAGACGCCGGGATCCGGTCCGAACTGTGACCCACCATACATATGGGTCTGACGTCCCAGACACGAACCCGGCTTTTGGTGTCAGTGATCCTTGGAACCGCGGCGGCCGGATTCGTCGCCGGCGGGGGCGCCGAGCCGTTCGGTGAGTTCGTCGAGCAGGTCGTCCAGTTCTTTGCGCAGGTAGTCGCGCGTGACGGTGTCGCCCACCGCGAGACGGACCGCGGCGAGCTCCCGGGCCAGGAACTCGGTGTCGGCCTTCGTCTGGGCGGACCGCATCCGGTCCTCTTCCAGCGACACCCGGTCGCGGTTCTCCTGCCGGTTCTGGGCCAGCAGGATCAGCGGCGCCGCGTACGCCGCCTGCGTCGAGAACGCGAGGTTCAGCAGGATGAACGGGTACGGGTCCCACTGGATCGACACCGCGACCAGGTTCAGCACGATCCACACGATGACGATGACCGTCTGGATCGCCAGATATCGTCCGGTGCCCAGGAACCGGGCGATCCGCTCGCTGTACATCCCGACGACGTCGGAGTCGAGATTGAACGAGATCGTGCGGCGGGTGCTGGGGGTGTCGAGCTTGCGTCCCGGTTCGCTCATCGGATCCGCACCTGGGGGCCGCCCGATGCCGGTTCCGGGCCACTCCCGACGCCGTACCCGTCGGCCTCGACGACGTCCTCGGGTTCGGTCTCACGCCAGTCGCGCGGCAGGATCTCGTCGAGCAGGTCGTCGACGCTCACCGCGCCGAGCAGGTGGCCGGCCTCGTCCACGACGGGGCCGCACACCAGGTTGTAGGTCGCGAAATATCTCGTCATCGTCTCCAGGGAGTCCTCGGGATGGAGTTGGGCGAGGTCGGTGTCCAGGATGCCGCCGACCAGGTGCGCGGGCGGTTCCCGGAGCAGGGCCTGCAGATGCACGCATCCGAGATACTTGCCGGTCGGTGTCGAAGTGGGCGGGCGGACGACGAACACCAGACTCGCCGCGGCCGGCGTCAGGTCGGGGTTGCGGACCCGGGCGAGGGCCTCGGCGATGGTGGTCGATGCGGTGACCACGATCGGCTCCGAGGTCATCACGCCGCCCGCGGTGTCGGGGGAGTGCAGCAGGAGTCGGCGGAGGGGCTCGGACTCCACGGGGTCCATCTCCTCGAGGAAGGCCTCGGCCTCGGTGTCGGGCAGTTCGCCGAGGAGGTCGGCGGCGTCGTCGGGGTCCATCGCCTCGAGGATGTCGACGGCGCGGTCGCGTCCGAGCGCGGCCAGCACCTCTTTCTGGTCGTCGGGCGGCAACTCCTGCAGCACGTCGGCGAGCCGTTCGTCGTCGAGGGCCGAGGCGATCTCGTCGCGTCGTTTCGCGGGCAGTTCGCGCAGGGCGTTGGCGACGTCGGCCGGGCGCATGCCCTCGAACTGCAGGAGGGCCTGCGCGACTCCTTGTCCGGGCAGGTTCAGCGAGCTCTGGGTGATGCCCTGCACGCTGGACCACTCCACGACCTGTGTCTCGTGGCGCCGGCGCAGGCCGCGACGTCCCGCCCGGATCGCGACGCGGGAGACGACCCAATCGCGGGTCCGGGTCTTCTCGATCCCGAGGTCGATCACCGTCACGTCGGCGTCGGCGAGCTCGGGGAGATCCGGATCGACGACCCGGACGTGGGTGTCGAGGACCTGTCCGATGGCGAGCGCCTCGCCGGGGCGCAGATGGAGTCGGCGGAGGCTCACGGTGCCGGTGTTGAGGGCCACGGCCTGGGGCTCGATCGCGGTCACCCGCAGCATCGGCACGAAAATCCTACGCCGAGTGGTCAATTCGACCGCGAGACCGAGGACGCGCGGTTGCTGCCCGGACATGCGGATCGAGATCACCACGTCGCGGACGCGTCCGATGGACTCGCCGTCGGGACCAAGGACGGCCAACCCGACTAATCTGGCCACGAACACCTTGCTCACCGACGACATGGGAGTAAGGGTAGTGCCATCGGTGCAACGGAGGCCGACGGCAGACACGAACGCCCACCGGTGGAGACCAGTCCCACTGTCGGGTCTCACCGCGACGTTCAGCACTGGAGTCTGACAACAGGGAAGGCCCCGATATGACCAATCCCATGCGCCCGAGCCGCGAGACGCCGGGACTCCCCACCCCGCCCAAGGGCTGGCCGATCGGTTCGTACGGAACCTACGCCGAGGCCCAGCGCGCGGTGGACTTCCTCTCCGACGAGAACTTCACTGTCCAGGACGTCACCATCGTGGGCGTCGATCTGATGCAGGTCGAGCGGGTCATCGGCCGGCTGACGTGGGGCAAGGTGATCGGCGGCGGGCTGGTCTCGGGTGCCTGGCTCGGCTTCTTCTTCGGCTGTCTGGTGGCGCTCGTCTTCGCCGGTTCGCCCATTGCGCCCATCCTGGTGGGCATCGTCGGCGGCATGGTCTTCGGTGTGATCTCCGCGACCATTCCGTACGCGGCGACCCGGGGCCAGCGGGATTTCGCGTCGACCATGCAGCTGGTCGCCGGCCGCTATGACGTGCTGTGCGACCCGAAAAGCGCAGAGAAGGCGCGCGACATGCTCGCCCGTCTCACCTTCTGACGTCGCCTCCCGCGGTCGGACACGGAGCGATCACAATCGCCCGCGGAATGGCACGCCCATGCCGAATGTGTTGCATGTCACGAATCCTCACGTATAGCGTTGCTCTTCGGACGCTCACGGCGGAGCACCGCTGCGGCGCCGCGTACGACATCGAGGAGGCTGCGTGCGGAGCAGGGTCAGCACGGACGGATCCATCAGCACCGACGGATCTACCAGGCGCGTGAGACGAAAGGTCCTCGCCGCGGCGGTGGCAGCGGTGGCCATGCTGCCCGTGCTGTCCGCGTGCGGCTCGGGATATGAAGCGGGCGTACTCAATTTCTATCCGCCGGCCGACGGTGCGGACACCTTCGCCGAGATCGGCGACAAATGCTCGGCCGATTCCGGTGGTGCGTACAAGGTCGTGACCACCCCGTTGCCCAAGGGCGCCGACGATCAGCGTTTGCAGCTCGCACGGCGCCTCGCGGGCAACGACAGCGGGCTGGACCTGATGGGCATGGACGTGGTGTGGACGGCCGAATTCGCCGACGCGGGTTGGATGGTGCCGGTCCCCGACGCCATGGCCGCCGAGGTGTCGGCGCGCACCCTGGGCGGTCCGCTCGACACCGCGGTCTGGAAGACCGACGACGACGAGCGGGAACGGCTCTACGCCATCCCGTTCTCCACGAACACCCAATTGCTCTGGTACCGACCGGATGTGCTCGTCGAAGACGTCGACCGCCGGCGCCCGGCGTCGACGTGGAACGGCATGCTCGAGGACGCGCTCGTCAGCGGTCGCAACGGCGGACCGACCTACATCATGGTGCAGGGCAGGCAGTACGAAGGCCTGATGGTGTGGTTCAACTCGGTACTCGCCAGCGCCGGTGGGCAGATCGTCGACCCGGACGACCCCGACAAGGTCACCCTCAACGACACCCCCGAACACCGCGCCGCGACGGTCCGCGCCCTGGAGACGCTGAAGCGGGTCGCCACCGCGCCCGGTGCCGATCCGTCGCTGACCAACTCCGACGAGGGCGCCGCACGGCTCGGCATGGAGAGCGGTGAGGCCCTGTACCAGGTGAACTGGCCGTTCGTCTTCGCCGGGATGCGCGAGAACGCCGTGGCGGGCAGCGTCGCCTTCCTCGACCTCACCGAATACGCGAACCTGTACGCGGACACCGCGAATCCGCCGACCCCGGCGCAGGTGGTCCCGCTCAACCGCGAGATGCGGCGGGTCTTCGATTTCGCGCCCTATCCGGGCTTCGAGGGACTTCCCACCAAGACGACCCTGGGCGGCATCAACATCGCCGTCGCGAGCACCTCGCAACAGCAGGACCTCGCCTACCAGGCCGCCGAGTGCATCACCAGTGAGGCATCGCAGAAGGCGTTCTCGTTCAGTGCGGGTCCGCCGCCGGTCATCGAGTCCATCTACGACGACGCCGATTTCCGCCTCGCGTACCCGATGGCCGACGAGATCAAGCGGCAGCTCGAACCCGAGCACGCTGCTCTGCGGCCGAAATCGCCCGACTATCAAGCAATCTCGACGCTGCTGCAGGCCAAGTTGAGCCCGGTCGGCGCCTGGGAGCCGGAGGCCCTGGTCGACGAGCTCGCCGAAGCGGTCCAGAAGGCCATCGACGGGGAAGGGCTAATCCCGTGAGCGACAACGACACTCCGCGTAACGACGCCGAGAACGCGGGCGGCAACCCCGACGACGCGGGGTTCCGTGCCGGGCGACACGCCCTCCCGGAGGATGCGCCACCGCAAACCGGTCCGATCCCGATCGTCGGTGACACACCCCCGGTGCAGTCCGATCAGGTGTGGACCGCTCCGCCGGGAGGTCGGCACGAGGTGACCGCGGCGTCGTCGCACACCGACCGGCCCACCCCGGATCCCGCGCCCGCCTCGCTGTCGAAGCCGGCGACCGGGACGGGCGGGGGTACCGCGGTGATCGATCGGCCCCGGGCCGACACGCCGCCGGCCGCCCCGCGCAGGCGCAGCGAGGGCAAAACCGCCGAGCGCCGGCTGGCCTTCTGGCTCGTGGCGCCGGCCGCACTGATGATGCTCTTGGTCACCGGATACCCGATCGTGTACGCGGTCTGGCTGTCGCTGAACAAGATGAGCCTCTCGGCGCCGGGGGAACGCGAGTTCGTCTGGTTCGCCAACTACGCCACCGTCCTCACCGACAACTACTGGTGGACGGCCTTTGCCGTCACGGTCGGCATCACGGTCGTGTCGGTACTCATCGAACTCGTGCTGGGCATGGCGATCGCGCTCGTCATGCACCGGACGATCTTCGGGCGGGGCACCATCCGCACCGTCGTCCTGATCCCGTACGGCATCGTCACCGTGGCGGCGGCGTTCTCCTGGTACTACGCGTGGACGCCGGGCACCGGATATCTCGCCAACCTGCTACCCGACGGCACCGCACCGCTCACCGAGCAGTGGCCGTCGCTGGCGATCATCGTCCTCGCCGAGGTCTGGAAGACGACGCCGTTCATGGCCCTGCTCCTGCTGGCCGGCCTCGCGCTCGTCCCGGACGATCTGCTCAAGGCGGCCCAGGTCGACGGCGCCGGGGCGTGGACGAGACTGTGGCGCATCATCCTTCCGCTGATGAAGCCGGCGATCCTGGTGGCGCTGCTGTTCCGCACACTCGACGCGTTCCGCGTGTTCGACAACATCTACGTCCTCACCAGCGGGTCCAACAACACCTACTCGGTGTCGATGCTGGGTTACGACAATCTGTTCGGCGCCTTCAATCTCGGCGTCGGCTCGGCGATCTCGATTCTGATCTTCATCTGTGTCGCGATCATCGCGTTCGTGTTCATCAAGGGGTTCGGCACCGCCGCACCGGGTTCCGACGACGAGGGGAGGTAAGCCGTTGAATGCGAGCGGAAAGTCCAAGGCCTGGTGGTCGATCGCCAACATCCTGGTGATCCTGTATGCACTCATCCCGCTGCTGTGGATCATCAGCCTGTCCTTCAAGCCGGCGAGCAGCGTGACCGACGGGAAGTTCTGGCCGAGTGAGTTCACCCTCGACAACTACAAGAGCATCTTCGAGACCAGCGCCTTCACCTCGGCGCTGATCAACTCGATCGGCGTGGGTCTGATCACCACGGTGATCGCGGTGCTCCTGGGGACGATGGCGGCCTATGCGGTGGCCCGCCTGGACTTCCCGGGCAAGAAGCTCCTGATCGGTGCCGCGCTGCTGATCGCGATGTTCCCCCAGATCTCGCTGGTGACACCGTTGTTCAACATCGAGCGGGCCATCGGGTTGTTCGACACCTGGCCCGGCTTGATCCTGCCCTACATCACCTTCGCGCTGCCGCTGGCGATCTACACCTTGTCCGCGTTCTTCCGCGAGATCCCGTGGGAGCTGGAGAAGGCCGCCAAGATGGACGGCGCCACCCCGTGGCAGGCCTTCCGCAAGGTCATCGCCCCGCTCGCCGCCCCGGGCGTCGTGACGGCGGCGATCCTGGTGTTCATCTTCGCCTGGAACGACCTGCTCCTGGCACTGTCGCTGACGTCGACCGAACGGGCGATCACCGCGCCGGTGGCGATCGCGAACTTCACCGGCAGTTCGCAGTTCGAGGAACCGACCGGGTCGATCTCGGCCGCCGCGGTGGTCATAACCATCCCCATCATCATCTTCGTGCTCTTCTTCCAACGTCGAATCGTGGCCGGCCTGACCTCCGGCGCCGTGAAGGGATAACCCATGGCAGACATCGTTCTGGACAACGTCTCCAAGCAGTATCCCGACGGCTCCACCGCCGTACACGGGGTCGACATCGAGATCGCCGACGGCGAGTTCGTGATCCTGGTGGGCCCGTCGGGATGCGGTAAGTCGACGACGCTCAACATGATCGCCGGACTTGAGGACATCTCCGGCGGCGAGCTGCGGATCGGCGGGGAGCGGGTCAACGAGCGCGCACCCAAGGACCGCGACATCGCGATGGTGTTCCAGAGTTACGCGCTCTACCCGCACATGTCGGTGCGCGAGAACATCGCCTTCCCACTGACTCTCGCGAAGATGCCGAAGGATCAGGTGGCCGCGAAGGTCGACGAGGCCGCGCGCATCCTCGACCTCGGGCAGTACCTCGACCGCAAGCCGGCCAATCTCTCCGGCGGTCAGCGGCAGCGCGTGGCGATGGGCCGGGCGATCGTGCGCTCCCCGAAGGCGTTCCTGATGGACGAGCCGCTGTCGAACCTCGATGCGAAGCTGCGCGTGCAGATGCGTACGGAGATCTCACAGCTGCAGCAGCGCCTGGGGACCACCACGGTCTACGTGACCCACGACCAGACCGAGGCGATGACCCTCGGTGACCGGGTCGTCGTGCTGCGCAACGGGTATGTGCAGCAGATCGGTACGCCGCAGGAGCTGTACAACAATCCGACCAACGTGTTCGTGGCCGGTTTCATCGGCTCCCCGGCGATGAACTTCCTGTCCGGTCGCCTCGGCAGCGAGGGTATCGAGACCGCGATCGGCACCATCGTCCTCGACGACCATCGTGCGGTGGTCTCCCGTGCCGGAGACGTCGGCAGTGGCGGCGACGTGCTCATCGGCATCCGGCCCGAGCACCTCGAAGACGCGTCGCTCGTCGACTCGACGACCCGTGGACACGGCGGGACCTTCGCCGCGAACATCGACGTGCTCGAGTCGATGGGTTCCGACATCTACGCCTACTTCGGCGTCGGGTCGAGCCGGGCGTCGAGCGACGCCCTCGCGGAGTTGTCCGCCGATTCCGGAACCGATCTCGGCGGCAACCAGTTCATCGCCCGACTGTCCCCGGACTCGAAGGTGAGCCGCGGCGGTTCGGCGGAGCTGTTCTACGACGCGTCGAAGATCGCGGTGTTCGACCAGAGCTCGGGGCAGTCCCTGCGCGTCCGCTAGTGTCCCGCCTGTCCCTGCAGGCGTCGGCTCAGCGCCGGCGCCTGCGGGAGTGGTCGAGCAGTTCGTCGAAGACGTGTTCGTCCCAGATGTGCCTGCGCACAAGCCGATACCGTTCGCAGGCCACCCACATGTACAGCTCGGCGTCGCTGTCGAGGTCGGGCCGGATGCCCGCCCGGCGCGCCATCCGCACGACCGGCAGGAACTCCTCACCGAACCAGCGCCGAGCGGTCTCGGTGCGGTTGAGGAACTCGCCGATCTCCTGGCTCAGGCGAAATCCCCACGCCTCGACGTTCTCGGCGAGTTCGGCGTAGTCGAACGGGAAGCTGAGTCGGATGGCCTCGGCCTGGGACCCCTCGAGCGGCACGCGTGACAGGAAGATCCGACGATGGTCCTTGAGGACCAGGTCGGAGGTCGCGGTGATGCCCTCGGGGGAGATGCGCGTGTGGATCAGGGTGACGTAGGCGTCGATCGTGACCCAGTTCCGCGCGATCGCGATGGACACGCGGTGATGGCCGTCGATGACGAAGTGCATCGATCCGATCCGGTACAGCTGTACCGGAGGGACGGATTCGCCGCGGCGTTGCGCGGCCGCCAGCCGCTGCCAGCGCTCCCGGCCGCGCGACGAGGTGGGCCGGAAGTAGCGGTCGAAATCCTTGGTGCGGTCGACACTTCCGACGATCGAGGACACCTCGACGACCTGCAGTCCGAGTGAGGTCTCCCCGGTCCGTCCGAGCGCGGCGACGACCTCGTCGAACGGGAGGATGGTGTTCACGTCGGCGGGCTGACGCATGAACCACTGCGCGAGCCGCGCGCGTTCGGCCTGGCGTCGCATCCGGGCGAAGTCGTTCTCCGCGTCGGCGTCGGGAAATCCGGTGTCACGCGCCATGTCTGCGCCTCACGATCTCGACCTCCCGGGTGGCGGGATCGAAGTCGAACTGGCAGTAGCCGACGACGTTCATCGAGGTCGTCGAGGAGCCGATGGGCAGATCAGCCGGTCGTTCGCCGTACGGATGGACGTGGCCATGGACCAGCAGCGCCGGTTGCAGCGACCGGACCAGCGGGTGGAAGCAGTCGAAACCCCGGTGGGGCAGATCGTCGCGGTCGCCGACGCCGCGGGCCGGGCTGTGCGTGAGCAGGATGTCGGCGCCGCGGGGAGGTGACAGGGCGGTGGTGCATCGCAACCGGAGGGACCGCAACCGCTGTTGGGTGTCGGTGTACTGGTTGGTGCCGTTGTTGTAGCGGCGGCTGCCGCCGAGGCCGCTGATGCGGAGTCCGGCGACCGTCACGGTCCGGCCGTCGGCGTTGACCGCACCGCACGGTCCGGGGTCCTCGACGGGGAGTCCGGCGCGCGTCCAGCCGGTGCGGCCGCGGCGGTACCCGCGCAGGTCCCGGTCGTGATTGCCGGGCACGAACACGCACGGCGCGTCGCACAGCGACGACAGGATCTCGAGGTACTCGAACGGGAGGTCACCCGCACCGAGGATGAGGTCGGGCCGGGACTCGATCCCCACCCCGAAGGTGAGGGAGTCCACCACCTCGTCGGCGACCGCCAGAACCCGGACCATTGCTCCAGGCTAGAGGAGCACCCCGGGTCCGTGCGCCGGAGTCGGTAGCCTGTCGGATGTGAGCGAAGCCGTGACTGAGGTCGTCGGACGATTTCTCGAAGACCGGCTGGGGGCGACTCCCCAACGTGCGTCGGTGACGTTCCTCGGTGTCGAACCGATCGACGTCCTGCGGTTCGTGCCCGACGAAGCCGGCGATCGGGACGAGGTGGTCTACGTGACGTCGGGGTGCGCGCGGCACCCGATGTCCGATCCCACCGACCTGCACGCCGATCCGGTCCGCGGACCCCGTGCCGAACTCGTCGTGCGCGTGTCGTCGGGAACGCCGCTGCCCGGTCTGCACAAGCGCATGGCGACGCTGGCGGCCGCGCCGGCGGTCGAGGGCCTCGTCATCGCCGCCGATGCGCTGGTCGACCTCGGCGAACCCCTGTGGGACGGTTCGCCGTTCACCGCGGTCCTGCTCGAGGCGGACGAACTCGGGACGGTCGAGCTGCCCACGCCCATGGACCCGGTCAGCATGCTCCGGGCGGTGCCGATCACCGCCAACGAGGCCGCGTGGGTCCGACTGAAGGGTGCCGACGCACTCCGCGAGGCCTGGCGTGAGGCGGGTATCGATGTACGGCGGCCGGATCGGGCCTCGGCAACACCGGCCTGACCGGCCGGCGAATTCCCGGCGCACTCATCCGCATCGAGGTTTCGGAACGTATGACAGAGGGAACATCTGACCAACTGAGCACGGTCCGTCTGAGAAGTGAGGGTGCATGGAGTCACGGGGAGCAGGGACCATCGGCACGACGAACGGGCGGTGCCCGGCGTGACCATCACCTCATCGTCGCTTCCCACAGCGACCGCAGCGCTACCCGAGCTCGATGTCTACCTGCCACAGCAGGACACTCAGCTGTTGATCGACACTCTCCGATCCCGCGGCGTCTCCGGGGCCCGCGTGCTCGATCTCTGCACCGGCAGCGGCGCCATCGCGATAGCGGCCGCAAGGTCGGGTGCGTCGCACGTGACCGCGGTGGACGCATCGGCGGACGCGGTTGCCTACGCTCGGCGCGCGGCAGCCGACACCGGCGTCCGGATCGAGGTGGCGCACGGTGATCTCCGGCGCCATCAGGGTCGCTACGACGTCGTCACCTGCAACCCCCCCGTATGTTCCGACCCCACCGGAGTCCGAGTCGGAGCTGCACCCGGCCGGCCCGTCTCATGCGTGGGACGCCGGACCCGACGGCCGAGCCGTCCTCGACCCGCTGTGCGCACGCGTTCCCGAGTTGCTGGTGCCCGGCGGAGCTTTCGTGCTGGTCCACTCGGAATTCGCGGACTCCGACGCCTCGCTGCGCGCCCTGCGCGCCGGGGGACTGACCGCAGAGGTGGTGGCCGAGCGGGTCATCCCGTTCGGTCCGGTCCTCACCGCACGCGCGGGCTGGATGGAAGAGTGCGGCATGCTCGAACGCAACCGTCGCATCGAGCGTCTCGTCGCGATCGTCGCCGTCGCCTCGGATGGTCTCGCCCCGGCCGGAGCGTCGCGGTGAGCGGGGACAAGAAACCCAATGCGGTGCGGGTGATCCGAGGCGGACCCGTCCTGGTGTCCGGTCCGGTCGACATCGAACTCCCCGACGGCGCCCGGGTGCAGTCCGACCGGTTCATGGTCGCGGTGTGTGCGTGCGGTCGGAGCAAGAACTACCCCCTGTGCGACACCAGCCATCGCAAGAAGCGCCGCCGCGCGACCTGACGGCTCACGAGCGCCGCCCGAACGAGCGCCTTGCCCGGATCAGATACCCGGGAAGGCGCTCTTTCCGTCGTCCCACGCGGACAGCACATGCCGGTCGAGGGCGTCCTCGACGAACAGGAAGGCGCGGATCCCGAAGATCACATCGGCTTCGGTGTCCGGCTCGGTGCGGACGAGATCGCCGACGACATCGGTACGCAGGATCTGCTCGTGCACGGCATCGGCCTCGACGTGTTCGCGATAGAACCGCCGGCACGCCTCCGGTGCGTCGAGCTGCTCCAAACCGGCCAGCAGCCGCTGCGAACCGGGCGGCGAGGTGATCTCGGTGGCGGCCAGATGCCCGACCGCAGCGCCCCGGTAGCGCCGGTGTAGTCCGAACAGCGACATCAGATTGACCGGCGTGAGGGCGACGCCGGGAACGGTGTCGAGGTAGCCCAGGTAGTCGGCGCTGAGATCGGAAGCGCGAAGCAGGTCGGCGAACAGCTCCTGATGCACGGCGTCGCCGCGTCCGCCGCCGAATTCGTCGAACTCGACGGCGACGTAGGCGGCCTTGGCGTGCCCGCGCAGACGTGGGATCGCGAAGGCGTGCGGGTCGGCCTCCTTGAGGTGGTACAGCGAGCGCAGGGCGAACAGCTGCCGGTACTGCTCCCACGTCCCGGCGTCGCGGAGCCGGTAGGAGGCGCCGTCACCGTCGGGGTTCTCGATGCACAGTTCTTCCATCTCGTGCTCGGCGGAATCGTCGGCGGTCATCGCCGGGACGTCGCGATGCAGAGCGGCGAGGAATCGCTGCTCGAGGGCGACCCGAACCGTGAGCAGGGCCGGACTCCATTCCCAACCGGCGTCGGCGTCGACGAACCCGACGTAGTGCATCTCGTAGCAGAGGTACAGCGCGAGCTGCAGATCGTCGCCGTAGGGGTCGGCGTCGACGACCCTCGGGTCGTCGGCCGGCAGGTCGAGGACCGACGCGGACGCAGGGTCACCGCGGAGGAGATCGATCACCATGGCCGAGAGCGATCCGCGCGCACCGGGCAACAGGGGGCGTCGGAAGGCCGTGTCGTGCGGCCTCGGATCGTCGACCATCGGGTCAGCTGACACCTGGGAGTCCTCCTGTCGGGTACGGGCGTCGGGCACCGCGGTGCGCGGCGGACGCCGGCTCTCCTGGGTAACCGGATCGGGGACGGCACAAACCATCACCGGGTGGTTGTGACCGTCGTCCCAGCCTAGGCCCGGTTGTCGGATCCGGCGATCTCCGCGCGCAACTGCTTGTCGAGCGAGACACGCACCAGCGCCGCTGCCAGCACCTCGGGCCGGCCGTCGGCGAGATCGGCGAGCCGTGCCGGGTCCTCGGGTAGTCCGAGGTCCCGGGCGGCGGCGAGCGCGCGTTTGTCGAAACGCGGTGCGACCCACTCCCACACCGACTGCACCTCACGCAAAAAGATGTCGGCCCCGACCGGACCGATGCCGGTGAAATCCTGGAGCAGTTCCGCCGCGCGGGTGGGGTCGGAGTCGGCGTCGTCGGCGAGCCGACGGAGATCGCCGTGGTAGTCGTCGAGGACCTTCTGCGCCGCCTCGCCGAGGCGGGTGGCGGTGCTCTCGTCGTAGCGGACGTAGTGGCCGCGGCCGAGCGCGTCGACCAGCTTCTGCCAGTCGGCGCGGGCCATCTTCTCCGGGGTCCGGTAACCGGCGGTGAACAGTTCGCGCGCGGCGGCCACCGCGATGTCCGCGGAGATCCGCGTACTGAGGAGCAGGGCGAGCACCAACAGCTCGAAGAGCGGTGACGGCGTGTTCTTCAGCGTGATGCCGGCGTCCTGCGCGTAGGTGCGGCCGGCGCGGTCGATCAGTTGTCGCGCCGTGTCCTCGGCGTGGTCCGTGCGGGTCATCGAAGCCGGTTACCCACGCCGGTGCGTGGGCAATCCCAGTCGCGGGTCACAACCAGTGACTGCGCCGGAACACGACGAACAGCGTCGCGCAGAGGGCCACCAGACAGCCCAGCACGACGGGATAACCCCACTCCTGGTGCAGTTCGGGCATGTGGTCGAAGTTCATGCCGTAGATCCCGGCGACCATGGTCGGCACCGCGGCGATCGCGACCCATGCCGAGATCTTGCGCATGTCGGTCGACTGCTGGATACCGACCTTCGCCGCCGCGGCCTGCAGGAGGGAGGTGAGCAGCTCGTCGTACTCGAGGACTCGGTCGATGACGGTGGTGAGATGGTCGGCGACGTCGCGGAACTGGCGTCGGATCTCTTTGGGCACCAACGGGTTACCGCTTGCCGTGAGACTCTGCAGCGGGGCCGCCAGCGGTGTCACCGCACGACGGAGTTCGAGCACCTCGCGCCGTAGGAGGTAGACGGGATCGATGTCGAGTGCGTGACCCTGCCGACCGAACACGACCTCCTCGATCGCCGCGACATCGGCGTCCATCCGGTCGGTGACGGCGAGGTAGCTGTCGACGACCTTGTCGGCGACGGCGTGCAGCACCGCGGTCGGGCCGAGGGCCAGACGCTCGGGGTGCGTCTCCAGGCGACGGCGCAGTTCCGACAGTTCGGTGTGCTCGCCGTGGCGCACGGTCAGTACGAAGTCCGGCCCCGCGAAGACCATGATCTCGCCGGTCTCGACGACCTCGCTCGCCTTGGCCATCGTCTCGTGCTCGATGTACTGCACGGTGCGCAGGACGAGGAACTGGGTGTCGTCGTAGACCTCGAGCTTCGGCCGCTGGTGCGCGTGTACCGCGTCTTCGACGACGAGTTCGTGAAGGCCGAACGTGGCGCCGACGTCGGCCATCTGAGCGTCGTCGGGGGCGTGGAGTCCGACCCATACGAAGCCCTCGCCGGCGGCCCGCACCCGGGCGAGACCTTCGGTGTAGCTCACCCGTCCCGGTTGCCGGTGGCCGTCGACGTACACCGCGCAATCGACGATCGCCCGCGCCACGGGGACGCGGATCTCGGGGAGCGGGCGGCGCTCGCGGCGCGGTGACAACCCGCGCGGACCAGGCCGGGGGATCGAGGGCACGAGTGCCGATGCTACCCGGCGGGCCCCGTACACTCTCCGAACGTGTCCTTCGACGTCACGGTGTACACGACGACGTTGATCACGCTGCTCGTCATCATGGACCCGCCTGGCCAGATCCCGCTGTTCCTCAGCCTGGTCGGTCAACGCTCGCCGGAGTACCGGCGGCGCGCGGCCTGGCAGGCGCCGCTCGTCAGCCTCCTGGTGATCAGTGTGTTCGCCGTCGCCGGCAAAGCCATCCTGAACTATCTCCACATCGGGATCCCGGCGCTGCAGGGCGCCGGCGGTTTGTTGTTGCTGCTCGTGGCGCTGCAATTGCTCACCGGCCTCGGCAACGCCGGCAAGCCAACGGCCGCCGACGACGTCAACGTCGCGCTCGTGCCGCTCGGCACCCCGCTGCTCGCCGGACCGGGTGCCATCGCCGCGGTCATCGTCGGTGTGAGCGGCGTCGACGCCGGATCGGGTGGTTATCTGGCCATCGCGGCAGCCATCGTCAGCGTTCACCTGGTGGTGATGTTGGTCCTGCGCTATTCGACGGCGCTCATCCGCATCCTGGGCATCGGCGGCATCACGCTACTCGCCAAGATCGCGGGCCTGCTCCTCGCCGCGATCGCCGTGCAGCTCATCGCCGACTCCGTCATGGGATTCATTGCCGAGGGAGCGTGAGCCGACCCGGGGACCCGCCTCGTTCGGACGTGGGACGTGCTGCGGATACGGTGGCGGGGTGACTGAACGTCGTGTCCGCAAACGTCTCATCACGGTGGCCGGTCTGATCGTCGTCCTGGCGGTGGTCATCGCCGGGTGCGCCGACGACTCGTCGTCTCCACCGCGCGGGGTGGTGATCGGCTCGTCGGAGGACCCGGCGATGCGCGTGATGGCCGAGGTGTACGCGGGAGCGTTGCGCAATTCCGGATCGGTGGTGTCCGGTGACCAGCTCCGTGGCGACGCGCCGGCGCTGCTGGACGAGATGGACCGCGCTGCGCTCGATCTCTTCCCCGCCTTCACCGGGGAACTGCTGACGTTGTTGTCTCCGTCGTCTACCGCGATCGGCGCCGAGGACGTCTACAACGACCTGAACCGCGCACTCCCGCAAGGGGTTTCGGTCGGCGATGAGACGCCGGTATCGGCGGCGCCGCAGATCTTCGTGTCGACGGCCCTCGCCGGGGACGTCGGCGCCACCGGACTCGAGGACTGCGGCCGACTGCCGGCGGGCCTGCCGGTCGTGGCCGTCGCCGAACCCGATGACTCGACGATGCGTGCCTTCGCCGACGCCGGTTGTGCCTTCGGTCCGGTCGAGGTCACCGCCACCGGAGAGGAGGTGCTCCGACGTGCCGCCGACGGCGGCGCGGTCGGACTGCTGACCCCCCTCGAGATCGCCGGCGAGGACGCCGACGGGGCGTCGTCGGAGGTCCAGGCGCTCCGCACATCACCGGGTGGCGGCGACACCGCGGACGGTGCCGCGGCTGCCGAACCCGCGGACGAGTCGGGTCCGCGGGCGGAGGTGCTGGTCCCGGTGTTCCGTTCCGCGGCGCTGAACCGCGATCAGGTGAAGGCCATGAACAAGGTGGCGGGCGAGATCACCACCGCCGATCTCGCCACCATGGCGGCCGAGGTCGACGGCGGTGCGGACCCGCGCGACGTCGCGCTGGCCTGGCTGGGCGAACACGGGCTGTAGGGAAGACACGACAACGCGGTGCTCATTCGGCCTCGCTCGCTTCGCTCCCGGCGCCGTGCTCATTCGGCCCGCTCGCTTCGCTCCCGGCGCCGTGACACCGACACGCCCCGACCGCGTGTCGGTGTCACGACCCGTGCGCGAACACGGACCTATTACGCCTTCGACAGCGCCCAGCCGGTGAGCTTCGCCGACACCCACTGGTACTTCGAGGCGACGAGGCGCACTGCGAGGTCGAGGATCTTGGCGTCGGTGCCGACCAGGATGCGTGCCTTGTTCTTCCGGACGCCCTCGATGATCACCTCGGCCGCATCCTCACTCGTCATCCGGGCGAGGTAGCGGTCGAAGAACGCGGCCGTGGCCTTCTGGTCATGGTCCCCGGACACGGTGGCGTTGCGGGCGATCGCGGTCTTGATCCCGCCGGGATGCACACACGACACCTCCACCGGGTGCTTGGCGATGATCATCTCCTGCCGCAGCGCCTCGGTGAATCCGCGCACCGCGAACTTGGCGGAGTTGTAGGCGGCCTGGCCCGGTTCGGCCAGCAAGCCGAACAACGACGAGGTGTTCACGATGTGCCCGTCCCCGGACGCGATCACGTGCGGCAGAAACGCCTTGGTGCCGTTGACGACTCCCCAGTAGTCGACGTCCATCACCCGTTCGATGTCCTTGAACTCGGTGCGCTCGATCTCACCGTGGTGGGCGATGCCGGCGTTGTTGAACACGACATTGACCACGCCGAAGTGCTCGGCGACGGTGTCGGCGTAGGTGAGTACCGCTTCGCGCTCGGCGACGTTCAGCAGCTGCGAATGCACCTCGGCGCCGGCCTCTGTCACCAGCTTCTCGGTGACGGCCAGGCCGTCGGGGGTGACGTCGGAGATGGCCAGCCGCGCACCGCGACGCGCGAGCTTGACGGCGATGTCACGGCCCATTCCCGAACCGGCGCCGGTGATCACGACGACCTTGCCGCGAAAGTCCTTCATGTCTTGTCTCCTGTGGGTGGGTTCGGTCAGGCGTTGGCGGTGGCGGGCGACGCGATGTCGTCGCCGGTGGCGGAAGCGGCCGGCACCGCGGGTGCGGCGGATCGCCGGGCACCGCGGGTCACATCGTAGGCGGCGACGTCGAAGGAACGGGTCGTCTGCCGGAACGCGAAGGTGAAGCCCGGCCACAGCGTGGTGATGTTGCCGTTGGCGTCCTTGTACCAGGAGGCACACCCGCCGTTCACCCACACGCTGTTGCGCAGCTTGTGCTGGATTCCGGCGTTGAACTCCTGCTGGGCGGACAGCTTCACCTCGGTCCGGGTGATCCCCAGCGCGCGAGAGGTTTTCAGATAATCGACGAGGTAGTTCAGCTGCGACTCGATCATGTACACCATCGAGGTGTGGCCCAGCCCGGTCGACGGGCCCACCATCAGCATCATGTTCGGGAAGCCGTGGACGAACGAGCCCTTGTAGCCCTGCATACCGATCTCGTTCCACACCTGCGCGAGGCTGCGGCCGTCCTTGCCGATGATCTTCTCGAACACGGGGGAGTCGGTGACGTGGAATCCGGTGGCGACGACGATCACGTCCACCTCGCGGACGGTGCCGTCCTTCGACACGATCCCGGTCGGGGTGATGCGGTCGATGCCGTCGGTCACGAGATCGACGTTCGGGCGGGCGAGGGCCGGGTACCAGTCGTTGGACCGCAGGATGCGCTTGCAGCCCACCTGGAAGGTCGGGGTGGCCTTGCGCCGCAGCTCGGCGTCGCGGCCGATGCCGCGCAGGATGTTGGCGCGGCAGAGCAACTCGACCGGCTTGAGGGCCTTGGGGGAGTAGGTCAGACCGAACGCGACGACCTCGTTGGCGGCGTAGATGCCACCGCGGACCGCGGACTGGTACCCGGGGACGTTCTTGTAGGCCCAGTGCTCGACGGAGCTGTAGGCGCGCTCGGTGCGGGGGACGATCCACGGTGCGGTCCGCTGGTACACGTCGAGGCGCCCGGCGACCTTCGCGACCTCGGGAACGAGCTGGATCGCCGACGCACCGGTCCCGATCACCGCGACGCGCTGCCCGCCGAAGTCGTGGTCGTTGTCCCAGCGCGCGGAGTGCACGATCTTGCCCTCGAAGGACTCGATGCCCTCGATGTCGGGGAGGTTGGGCTCGCAGAGCGGGCCGACACCGCCGACCAGGACTCGTGCCCGCACTTGATCGGTCTTGCCGTCCTGCAGGGTGTCGATGATCCAACGGCCCTCGTCCTCGTTCCATGCGGTCCGCGTCACCTCGGTGCCGAAGCGCGCCTTCGCGCCGATTCCGAACCGGTCGGCGACCCCGTTGATGTAGTCGTGGATCTCGGGCTGGTGAGAGTAGGACCGCGACCAGGTGGGGTTCTTCGCGAACGAGAATGAGTAGAGCTGCGAGGGGACGTCGCAGGCCGCGCCCGGGTAGGTGTTGTCGCGCCAGGTCCCGCCGAAGTCGCTGCCGCGATCGAGGAGGACGAAGTCGTCGAAACCGTTCTGCTTAAGACGGACCGCGGCGCCCAGACCCGAGAAGCCGGCACCGATGATGGCGATCTCTACATCGTTCGTTGTCATGGTGTCACCATAAGGTGGTACTGAACACGTGTCAATAGCTATTGAACAACCCTCAATAGAGGGTAGGCTGGCCGCGTGGCCAGTAGACGAGGATGTGCGCGGTGTCGGTGATCAACGGCAAGACGATCAGCGGCGAGACGACCGGCGACGACGGAGGTGACCACCGGCGCGCGCCGCACAAGCGCACGCGCATGAGTCCCGAGGCACGTCGTGACCAGCTCATCGACTACGGGCTCGCGATGGTCAGGGACCGGCCGTTGGAGGAGATCACGATCGACGCAATCGCCGATGCCGCCGGGGTGTCGCGCGCCCTGCTGTTCCACTACTTCGCGTCGAAGCAGGAGTTCCACGTCGCGATCGCACAGGCCCAGGCCGACCGGATGCTCGCCCGCACCGAGCCGGACGAGTCCCTCGGCGACCCGATCGCCATCCTCTCGGCATCGATGGCCGCGTTCGTCGACTACGTGAGCGAGAACCGCACCGCCTACACCGCGCTGATCCGCGGGGCCTCGAGTTCGGACGCCGCGATGCGCGAGGTCTTCGACCGCACCCGGGAGGTGATGGTCGCCCGCGTGCTCGACCACGCACCCGTGTTCGGGGTCGAGGTGACCCCGGTCGTCGTGATGAGCGTGCACGGCTGGATCGCGTTCGTCGAGGAGACGACGATCCGCTGGCTCACCGCCGAGCCGGTCGACGCCGAAGCGCTCACCCGGGACGAACTGCTCGCCCTGATCACCGCCGCGCTTCCCGCCCTCGCGGCGGCGACGATCCAGTAGAGGCCGGGGACCGGGTTCAGATCCGCTGACCGCCGACCGGTCCCGTGTCGCGGGTACCGGCCGGCACCGATCGGCCGCGCAGGAGCAGGCCGAGAGCGACCATCCCCTCGCGACCTCGCAAACCTGGTGGTCAGAGACCGACCACGTGCGCGGTGTCCGCGCCTCCGTCCAGCTCCTCGATGTCGGTGTCGCCGGCCGCCGCCAGTTCGACGCCCGCTCGCAGAGTACGGATCAGCTCGTCGGTGAACCGGCGGATGGTGCGGTGCGCGGTCAGCGTGTCGGGGTGCCGGGCCCGCAGCGCGAGTCCGTCGTCCGTGCGCGAGATCCAGAACTGCGCGTCGTCGGCGGTGGTCGCGTTCGAGATGTGATGGGCGTCGATGGTCCGGTGTCGGTCGGCGCCGGGCAGCAGCCGGTAGTCGACATAGGACACCATGAAGATGTCCGAGCGTGTGCGACGGAGTCCGCCCATCGCCTCGATCACCTGTGGGACGGGAACCTCGCCGAGCGTGACCGCGCGACGGAGTTCGGGCCCGGTACGCCGGATCGTCCCCAGCAGATCGCCGGTGCCCACGACCCGCAGCGGGGCATTGGTGGTGAACCATCCGACTGCGTTGCGCCATCTCTCTTCCCGTCGCGTGTGCATCGGGAACAGAAGGGGCAGTTCGGGTCCGCCGCCGCAGCGGCGCACGGCGTCGGCCATCGCGGCCAGCGTCCCGCCGAACACGCTCGCGCCGCTGCGCCGGCACAACTCGGCGAACTGCTCCGTCTCCCGCCGGCCGAGGAGTGCGCGCACCTCGGTGGCCTGTGGCGCGGTGGCGCCGGGTTCGACCCCGAGATCCAGCGGGAAGGTGGGCAGTGTGCCGTCCCGGTCGTCGAAGAACCGGAGCCACCGGCGCATCCGCGGGTCGGACAGTGCGACCGGGGGCGCTGTTGACTCCGCGGCGCAGAAGTCGACGAAACTCCCGCTCATCGCCAGGGTGGAGGGATCGAAAAGCTCTCCGTGGCAACGGTATCCGTCGTACAACCGGTGCAGGTCGTCGATGACGATGGAGATCGAGTAGGCATCCACATGGCAGTGGTCGAATCCGCAGATGATCGTCGACGCGTCGTCGCGGTCGATCGCCGCGAACAGGAACGCGGGGTAACCGAAGGGATGACACGCGTGATCGAGGGTGTCGCGAAGCCGGTCGCGTAGGACGGTGTCGGCGGTCGTGTCGACCACGCTGCCGAGGTGCAGGACGAGGTCGTCCGGATCGTAAGCGTGTCGCCGGATTCCCGTGGGACCCGCCGAGAACGACGACCGCAGGGTGCCGTGCCGGGCGATGAGCGCCCGGTAGGCGGACCCGAGCGCCGCACGGTCCACGCGCCCGCGGACGGTGAACGCGGCGGCCAGCCACGTACTCGAGTCACCGGCCGTGGCCAGGTGCACGGTCTGGTTGAACGACGGTGGTACGTCGGACATCTCGGGCCGGGCGGCCGAGACGTCCACGGTCCAGGTCAGCAGCTCGCCGGCGGGTGGGTGGTAGCGATCGATGGTGGTGACGTGCACGCCCGCTCACGCTCCTCTGCGTAGCGCCGAGTCGGTGGGCGGGGCAGATCGCCCGGAACCGGCCGCCGGCGCCTGGATCCGCCGGTCGCCGGTGGCGGCGATGTCGGTCATGATGTCGCGTAGCCGCTCGTAGTAGGGGCGGGCCACCGACTCGGCGAAGGGCGTGCCCGGGATCTGACTACCCAGGTAGAGCTCGTCGTGATCGCGATTGATCCACGCCGACGCGTTGGCCGTGCGCCCCTCCCCGGTGAACAGCGCACCGCGCCGGAAGGCCTCGCGCGAGGAGCCGGGAAACCAGCGAAAGTCGATGTACGACAACAGGTTCGGTGCGGTGATGATCGCGTCCGGGGTGGCCCCGGCGGCGGCGATGGCGGCCAGTGCGGCGGCGACCGGGACGGCGGCCAGGTCACGAGCGCGGCGACGGGCCGCATGGGCCGCCGGGATCAGTTCGGAGAACGTCGACGCGCCGGCGAGGGAGAACTCGACCGGGGCGAAGTTGCAGAACCATCCCTGCGACGTCGCGTACCCGTCGAGCGCGGCACGCGTGTTGAACACCGTCATGCCGTAGTAGTCGTCGGCGCCGGCCAGTTCGCGGTCGGCGACGGCGATGGCGGCGTAGATGCCGTCGACGAACCGACCCCCCGCCGCCCGGCAGACGGCGTCGAAGGCGACGATGCCGCCACGATCGAGCAGTGAGACCTCGACCCCGGCCACCTGCGCCGTCTCTCCCGGCCTCAGGCCGAGGTCCAGTGGGAAGCGCGGCATCTGCAGGTCGTGGCGTCGGAAGATGTCCTGCCACGCCCTGGTCTCGGGCGACCCGGCCAGATGCTCGGCGGTCACCTCCGCTTCCGCGGCCGCGTAGGCGAAGTAACTCCCGGCGGCCGGCGTCGCGGGGTCCGGCTCGGGGCGGCCGTGCCCGTTCGGCCGGATCAGTTCGGCGTAGATCTGCGCGATCTCGTCGAGGGCGAGGGCCTGTGAGGCGCCGTCGGAGAGCGCGTGATCGCACGCCAGGAAGATTGCGAAGCCGCCCGGGCGGCGGACGGCCCCGAAGGAGAAGCCGGGGAAGGAGTCGCTCGGGGTCTCGCGGTCGAATCGGTCGACGAGATAGGGGTGGATGTCCTCGGTGCTCGCCAGTTCGCCGTCGACGTGTGCCTCGAACTCGATGTCGAACGGGTCGACGACATGGGCGGCGACCTCTCCGTCGCGGCATTCGAACCAGGTGCGCAGCACCTCATGTCGCCGGACGAAGAGCGTCAGGGCGGTCCCGAGTGCCGCGGTGTCGAGGTCGCCGTCGATCTCCGTGCCCGATCCCAGGTATCCGCGATGGGTACGGCCCGCGGCCCGTGCCACCGCAGCTCCGCGGACGTGGTTCTGGGCCAGGAAGGTCACCGGTGCGGTGTGGACGGGTGTGGCCGCCGCGGCCGCGCGGCACGCCTCGGTCGGATCGAATCGCACGGCGGTCCCCGGTTGTGGGCGCCAGTTGCCCATGGCCGTGATTCTCATCGGGTCCTCTCGTCGGTCATGCGGGGCGGGCGCCGTCGATCGCGGTGGCGCCGGCGAAGTTCGCGTGGGTGTAGGAGGACAGGGGCAGTCCGGTGCCGGTGGTGGCGAGCGCTCGCAGCACTGTTGCGTAGGTCGTGAGGAGGTCGCGGATGCTCGCGTCGGCGGGGTCATGGCCGGGATGCCGGGCGGACAGGGTGATCCCGCCGGGTACACGCGCGATCCAGAGGTAGACCTCGCGGTCCGACCGTGAGCCGCCCCGCAGGATCTGCGCGCGGGCCGCCTCCCATTCGGCCGCCCCGGGGACGTGGCGGATGTCGAGATACGACACCACGAACTCGGGTTCGCCGCCGGTACCGAGCAGTTCGACGATGCGCTGGTAGGGGAAGGACGGCAGATGGCGCACGGTGTCGATGGCGGCCGCGGTCGCGTCGAGCGCGTCGTCGAACGTGTGGGCGGCGGTGAGGTCGACCTCCAGAGGCGCCAGACCGACATACCAGCCGACCGACCCGGCATACCGTGCCTCGGATCGGGTGTGCATCGGCATCGTGAGCCGCAGCGTGTCCCGGCCGGTGAGTGCGCGGAGGGTGACCGCGAGGGCGGCGAACACCGCGGTCTGGGTACCGTGTCCGCGCGCACGCGCCGCCGAGGTCATGAAGGTCGCCTGGTTGTCGGTGGCGACATACTCGGAGATGCCGCGCTGGCGCGGGGTGCGCGCACGGTCCCGGGTCTGCAGGTGCGGACGGACCAGCGGGAGGTCGAAGCCCGGGGTCTCGGCGGAGCTGTCCAGGAAGGCGCGCCATCGTGCGACGACGGGGTGATCGACGGTGAGTCCGAGTCCCACCGCCCGATCGTGGACGCTGAAGTCGAGGTGGCTGCCGACCTCCGCCATCTCGGTGGACGAGCCGCGCCGTGGGGAGAGGTAGAGCCGGCGGATCTCGCTCATGCTCAACAGGATCGAGTACGCATCCATCACCACGTGGTCGGCGGCGAAGGCGACGGTGAAGCCGCGCTCGGACTCGATCGTGGCCACGATGCAGTGCGGCCACCGCGTCGGCGCGAGCCTGGTGTCGAAGACCGCGGTGAGCAGCTCGCGGACGTCGTCTCCCGAGTCGAATCCGCCGACCGCCTCGGCGTCGACGCCGAGATGCGCACCGCGGTAGGTGCGGCGGCCGTCGTGCGGGTCGTCGGCTGTCGGGTCCGAGGTCGAGCGGAGGGCTTCGTGCCGGGTGATCCACCCCCGCAGGCAGGCATCGAAGTGCTCGTCGTCGAGATCATCGTCGATCTCGAAAATGGCCCCGAGCCAGGAGGTCTCGTCGGAGTCGTAGGCGGTCGACCGTCGTATCGAGGCGGACTGGTCGTAGGTGAACGGTCGCGGATCGGTGTGCCAGCCCGCGGAATCCGCGCGTGTGGTCGGTGTCCAGATCGTCACCGTCCCGGGCGGGACGGGATAGTCGGACAGTTCGGTGAACTTCATTCGCGGTCGTCCATGCGTCGGTCATCCGTTCTCGGGCCGCGACGCCATGCCACGCCTTCGCCGGCATGGCCCCCCGGCCCATGAGTTCTGATCTGAGACAACAGGAATCGCCCGTACCCCGATGCACGCGCACGACCTTGTCCGACGACGTTCCGGAGGTCTCTCCGGTCGAACGGACCGCATCACTGCCGCCTGTGTCTGAACCGAGCCTAAGCGGTCGCATCGGACATGTGCAGCGGCAGGAGTCCGTGAGCTTGATCACGGGGACGGTATCCGGGTGTGCACGGACGCACCGCCGGTTTCGGAATCGCGCTGCGAGACAGAGGGTTCTGATCCGTGCTGGGTGTTCGGCCTTGCGGTCAAGGGCGTTTCGTTGCGTTCATGTAAAGAACTCATGACGAGCGGCTGCCGCACAGGGGTGGCATCGGAGGGAATGCGCGGTCAGGCCGGGTTGCGCCGAAATGCATTGCCGGGCAGCACGGTATGCCGGGACAGGTCACGTTGCGGCACCCGGGGAGCTCACCTACCGTGGGCCGAGAAGGGTGCCGGCAGCGGAGCGAGCGGGCCCGTTCGAAGTCGACCACACGCATCGGGGGTGCCATGTCCACGACCGTCCCGGCCATCGAGGCCCACGGTCTGACCAAGCAGTACGGCGGGACGCGTGCGGTCGACGCCGTCGACCTCCACGTACCCGCGGGCGGGGTGTTCGCCCTGCTCGGAACCAACGGTGCGGGCAAGACCACCACCGTGCGCATGCTCGCGACCTTGCTGCGCCCGGATGCCGGGGACGCTCGGATCTTCGGGCACGACGTCGTCGCGGAGGCGACGGCGGTTCGATCGCTCATCGGGGTCACGGGGCAATATGCCTCGGTCGACGAGGATCTCACCGCTCGCGAGAACCTGATGATCTTCGGTCGTCTGATCGGGTCGTCGCGCCGCCGCGCCCGGGTGCGTGCCGACGAACTGCTCGAGGAATTCGGGCTGGGGGCGGTCGCCACCCGCCGGGTGGGGCACTTCTCCGGCGGGATGCGCCGGCGCCTCGATCTCGCGGCTTCGCTGATCACCCGGCCACGCCTGCTGTTCCTCGACGAGCCGACCACCGGACTCGACCCACGGACGCGGGCGCAGATGTGGCAGACGGTTCGTGAGATGGTGGCGCGCGGTTCGACCGTGCTGCTGACCACCCAATATCTCGACGAGGCCGATGAACTCGCCGATCACATCGCGGTCATGGATCGCGGCCGGGTGGTCGCCGACGGGACCGCCGACGAATTGAAAGCCGGAGTCGGCGACATGAGTGTGAAACTCGAATTGGCCGATGCGGACGATCTGATCGCCGCGGCAGAGGTGTGCGCGCCGTTCACCGCGAACGGCGAGGCGACGATCGCGCGCGGCGAGGGCATCCTCGTACTGCCCATGTCCGACATCGACCCCCTCGCCGACATCCTCGGTGCGCTCCGCGCGCGCGGGCTCGGGTTGACGTCGGTCAACGTCGTGCGCCCGACCCTCGACGAGGTGTTCTTCGCGCTGACCGACGGGGGCGACCCCACGCGATCGGCACCGATGGCGGCACAGGCGGATTCGGCGGGAGCCCGCGCATGACCACCGGTTCCCTGCAGCCGAGCGCACTCGCCGCCGGCGACGCCCCGGCCGAACCCCACGACCGGGTTCGGCCGACCGCCGCGGTGATGCAGTCACTCACCATGACCCATCGTGGCCTGCTGAAGATCAAACACAACCCGCAGCAGCTGTTCGACGTCATCGTGCTGCCCATCGTGTTCACGGTCATGTTCTCCTCGATCTTCGGCGGCGCGATCGCCGGGAACGTGGTGGGCTACCTGCCGCTGCTCATTCCCGGCGTACTGGTTCAGGTGTGTGTCGCGGCGTCGGTGGTCACCGGCGTCCAGCTGCGCGAGGACCTCGATCGCGGGGTGTTCGACCGGTTCAAGTCGCTGCCGATCGCGCGCATCGCGCCGCTGGCCGGCGCCCTGGTGGCCAACACGTTGCGGTACGTGGTGGCCTCGGCCATCACGGTCTGCGTCGGGGTGATCATGGGGTACCGGCCGGCGAGCCCCGTGGGGGTCGCCATCGCCTGTGTCCTGATCGTGGTGGTGGCATTCTCGCTGAGCTGGATCTTCGCGCTGCTCGGCGTCCTGCTCGACAAGGCGTCGACCGTCCAGGGCGTCTCGATGCTCGTGCTGATGCCGATCACCTTCGTGTCGAACGCCCTCGTCCCGATCGACACCATGCCCGGATGGATGCAGGCCTGTGCGTCGGCGAATCCGGTGTCCCATCTCGTCACGGCAGCGCGCGGACTGGCCGCGGGCGAAGACGTGGGAACCGACATCGCCTACACGCTCGTGGGCGCGGCGGCCGTCCTCGCCGTCGTGGTGCCGGTGACCCTGCGGACCTACATGCGGCGGACCTGAGTGTCCGCACCGAACCGATCAGCGCAAGGAGTAGCCATCATGGGCACGCCGCTCACCTTCTCGGTGGTCGTCCCGGTCTTCGACGAGGAGGACACGATCGGCGACTGTTTGACCCGCCTGGCCGCACAGTTCGACCAGATCACCGAGATCGTGGTGGTGGACAACAACTCGACCGACGGCGGCCGGGCGGTGATCGATGCCTGGTGTTCGGCTGATCCCCGTGTCCGGGTGATCGACGAAGCACGACAGGGGTTGGTCTACGCGCGCAACGCCGGACTCGACGCCGCGACCGGTGATCTCATCGCCCGCATCGACGCCGACACCCGGGTGCCGCCGGACTGGGCGCGGACGATCGTGGAGTTCTTCACCGCGGATGTCCGCGGTGACTGGGCGGCCCTGTGCGGGCGCGGGGAGGCCTACGACGTGCCGCTCGCCGGCAGGTTCGACCGGTGGAAGACCCGGCTGCACCCGCTGAACAAGTTGCGGAGCGAGAAGTCCGTGTCCGAGGTGCCTGTCCTGTACGGCTCGAACATGGTGCTGCGCCGTGCGACCTGGGTGCGGATCCGGGACCGTGTCAGCATGCGACGCAACATCTTCGAAGACGTCGACATGGGACTGTGTGTCGGTGACGCCGGGGGCCGTAACGCGTTTCTCCGCTCGCTGACCGTCGGGGTGTCACCGCGCCGGATGGAGACCGGCATGGTGCCGTTCGTCCGCTACATGAGTTTCCTGCCGCGAACGTTCCTGCTGCACCGTCGCTTCGGGTTGGCAGCGGGTTCGGCGGCGGTGTACGTGCCCGCTATCACGGTCGCGCATGCGCTACGACTTGTCGTGTTGCGGTCCTACGACTCCCGGACCGGGCGCGTCGACCCGCGAAACCTGTTGCGGGGCGGTGGTTCCGATCGAGTCCTCCCGTAGGGTCGGGCGGTCGGTCGGCGTTCCGGGATCAGCCGGCGCCGCGCACCGTCGTGACGCGCACCGTGTCCTCGACGATGTCGGCCGCCGTGTGTACGGCCTCGTCGGGGGCGATGAGTCGACTGCGGAGCTCGGCGGACCGTCCCCGGACCTCGGTGTCCAGGATCGTGTCGAGGGCGCCGATCAGCGACTCCGCTGTCACCCGAGCCATCGGCAGCGTGGCCCCGACCGCGGCCTTGCTCACCGCCCGGCCCCAGATCGGCTGATCGGCGCCGACCCACGTGATCAGCGTCGGCAGGCCGGCACGCAACCCGGCGGCCACCGAACCCGCGCCGCCGTGGTGGACCGCGGCCCGACACCGCGGCAGCACGGTGTCGTGATCGACGTGTCCGACGACGCGGATCGCATCCGTGAGTCCCGATGCCTCGGATTCAGATGTGGCAGAGCCGGATTCGGTCGACATGAAACCGCTCCAGCCGCCCGACACCAGCAGGCGGATCCCGAGTCGCCGCGCTGCGGTACGGAATGCATCGGCCAGACCGTCGGGGTCGGCGGGCAGCATGCTGCCGAAGCCGACGTACACCGGGGCGTCGCCGGCGTCGAGCCAGTCGGCCAGCGTCCCCGCTCCCGAGGCCCCGTCGAGTCCGGCGTCGCCCACCCCGGCGCGTTGCGCGGCCGCAAGGGTGAAGAACCCGACCAGCGGCCGGCGCCGGCCCCACTGGGTCGCGAGTCCGTCGAAGAGGGCCGGATCGTAGGCCTGGATCTCGGGAACGCCGGTACGGCCGATGAGTTCGGAATACGGGTGGTTCAGCGGCGACAGTCCGAGATCGGCCCGCAGCGTGGTCTCCGCCGAGCGGGTGGCGAGCCACAGGGCGCGTTCGGCGACGCGCCAGCTCAGGTCGTTGACGATCGCCGGGGCGTCGATGCCCAGGTGCGCGAGCAACGACACCGAGCTGTTGCGCCGGATGGGGCAGTAGTGCAACGGGATGTGGGGGATGCCGAGGACCGCCGAGACATTGTGGGCGCGTTCCTGACCGGCGCTGCTCGCGATGATCGCATCCGCGCCGTCGGCGAGTTCGAGCAACCGCTGCTGCATCGCCCGGCCGTCCCGCACCGACATCGCCGACACCGCACGCAACCGGGTCCGGGGGTTCTTCGACCGCATGTCCTCCCGGACCATCTCCGAGTCGAGCAGGGCACGGGTGCTCGACCCGTACGACTCGGTGGGAACCCCTGCGCCGCTGCCGAAGTCGACCAGGTCGGGTGGCAGCGCGAGAGTCGCCGTGTGGCCCCGGCCCACGAGCTCGGCGGCCAGGGCGACGGCCGGCTGGGCATCGCCGCGACTGCCGTTGACTGCGATCACGAACCTCAACGTCGAACCCCTCACGTCTGGGTGCGGTCGGATGGGCGACCCGTGCCCGGCGGTGGCGGATCGGGACCGATTCTAAACACGGTCGGCCACCGCGGCGCGCGGCCGGAGACCGGGATCACCACCCGGCCGGGAACCAGGATCACCGGGCGGTCGGCATGAGGATCTCGTTCGTGATCAACGGAACCCGCGGGGACGTCCAACCGGCGACGGTGCTGGCCTGCGCGCTCGCGCGGCGCGGACACGACGTCCGTCTCGGGGTGCCGCCCAACATGATCGGGCCGGCTCTGGATTGGGCAGACGGCATCACCGGGCTCGAGGTCGTGCGTCTCGGCGTGGACACCCGGGCCCACCTCGAGTCGGTGGCGCGAGCCCGGAAGCAGGCCGGCCGTCATCCGCTGCGACGGCTGCGCGTGCTGCTGTCGCTCCGGAACGCCGGGTGGGACCAGCTCGTCTCCGACATGGCCGAGGTCGTCGACGGTGCCGATGTCATCGTCACGGGATTGATCACCGAACAGCCCGCTCTCGCCTTCGCCGAGTCCGCCGGCGTCCCCCTGATCTCCCTTCATCACGCGCCGGTGCGGCGTAACAGTCGGGTCGCACCGGTGCCCGGTCACCTCCCGGGCGGACCGCGTGCCGTCCGGACGCAATGGGCCGCCTACGACGCCGCGTTCGCCGTCCTCACCCGACGGCGTGAGCGCCGGCTGCGCATGCACCTCGGGTCGACGGGGTCGTCGGCGTCCTACGCCGCCCGACTGCGGGCAGCGCCCGGCCTCGAATTGCAGGCCTACGACCCGATGTTCGGCGTGGAGCACGAACGCAGATGGACCGCCGACTCCGCGGTTCGTCGTCGTCCGACGGTCGGTTTTCTCGGATCGCCGGCAGACCAGCCCGTCACCGGCTCCGATGCGCTCGCGTCCTGGCTCGACGCCGGGGACGCCCCGATCTATGTCGGATTCGGGAGCATGCCGCTGCGGGGGGAGGCGGCCACCTTGCGCGTCGTCACCGAACTCGGTCGGCGGCTCGGTCGACGAGTCCTGGTGTGCGCCGGCTGGACCGAAATGGACGCCGAGGTCCGGGCCGAGATCGCATCCGAGGCGGTGCGGATCGAGTCCCAGGTCGATCACCGCACGGTCTTCGGCCGATGCGCGGTGGTGGTCCACCACGGCGGCGCCGGAACCACGGCGGCCGTTCTGCGCGCGGGCCGGCCGTCGGTCGTCTGCTGGTACGGCGCGGATCAGCCGTTCTGGGGCGCCGAACTCGAACGCCTGGGGGTCGGCGTGGCGATGCCCATGGCCGCGCGGGACGGGACCTGGACGTGGACCGGTTGACCGACGCCGTCGCGTCGATGCTCGATCCCGCAGCCGCCGAGCGGTCCGGACGGCTCCGCGACGCCCTGGTGGCCGAGGATGTGGCGCTCGGGGACGCCGTGCGCGAGATCGAGCGTACGGTGACAAGCTCGAGCACGGGGCCACGGCTCCCACAGGGACCACACAGTCACAGCGCAACGAAGGTGGACGTATGACGACGACGAAGTCGCCCATGGCCGAACAACCCGACGCCGGGCGGGCACCGGGTCTGCGTGGCCTCGCAGCCCGGCTCCGCGACGAGCGGGCGGCGATCCGAGGCGAGCGCCTGACCTCCGAGGACGCCCCGTTCTGGTTCGTCACGCCGGCACTCGGCTGGTCGGTGGTGCTCCAGCTCGTGTGGGTGTTCGACGAGGAGGTCTCGATCGAGACGCTGACCGCGATGAACGCCGCGTTCGCGCGAGGGCGCCTCAACCGCATGCTCGTCGTACCGGATGTCGTCGGAGCCCGCCCGCGGTGGGTTGCCGCGCCCGACGCACCCGGGCTGGCCGCCGACAGCCGACCGGTGCCGGAGGCGGAGATCGACGACTGGGCGACCGCCGAGATGTCCTCGGTTCCCCTCGACGCCGAGGGCGGGCGGTGCTGGCGCCTGCGGTCGGCGCCCACCGCGTCGGGTGGAACGGTGGTGTCCCTCTGTGCCCTGCACGTCGTCACCGACGGTCGCGGCATGCTCGCGGCGGCCGCCGAGGCCGCCTCGGCGTCGGAGGTGCCACTGGCTCGCGACGCGGACCGGGCGTCCGGGGCCGATCCGGCGGCGACGACGCGTCCGCCGGTCTCGTGGCGGCGGCAGCGGATCGGCGACCTCGCCGACGCCGGGTCGCAGGCCGGCGCGGTCCTCGCCGGGCTCGTGCGGGCGGCACTCGAGCAGCGCAAGGCCGGTGGCCCCGAACCCGACCCGCGTCCGGTCCGCGCGCCGATAGCCGAACGGTCGCCGGCCGCCGACTTCACCTGGGCGACCGCGACGGTCCCCGCGACGGACTTCGACCGGGTCGCCGCCGAGCACGACGGCACCGCGAACACGCTGTTCATCGCGGTGGTCACCGGCTTGCTGCGCTCCAGTGGCCATGCGCCGCTGCCGAATCCGATCAAGGTCGGGGTCCCCGTCGACCGTCGTGAGAGCGAGGCGGACACCCGGTCCAACCCGATCGCCGGTGTGTCGGTGTACCTCACCGACGAGCCGGTCGCCGGTGGCGATCTCGGCGGCATCCGGGCGGCGTGCAAGGCGGCTTTCGTCCGGCTGTCGGAGGGTCGCCGGGCACCGCACATCCACCTGCGGCCGTTGGCCTGGTTCCTGCCGCCCGCGGTCATCGTGAAGCTGGTCAGCGCGGGCAACGGGATCCCCGACGCGGTGATCTCCAACCTCGGCGACATCCCCTCGGAGGCAACGGTGCTCGGCGGGCGGTCGGCGCGCAAGGTCGCATTCCGCGGCATGGCTCAGGGCGTCGACGCCTCGGTCGGCCAGCGCTTCGGTGACGGCGTCCAGTCGTGGCTGGTCCGCACCCGTGATCAGGTGACCTTCACCGTGCTCGGTTGCGACGAGACGAGTTTTCCCTCCGATGCCGTGGTCGCGGACCTGCTCGACCGGGAACTGACGGCCTGGGGTCTGCCCCATGAGATCTGGTGATCATGACCCCTCGTGAAGCTGAGGAGCACACGTGACGGCAACGGCAACCGACACCCGTCCCGCCGAGGTACTCCGCGTGACCGGCCCCGACGAGTCGTACCTGCTCGTCGCGGAACTGTTCGGGATGGGTGCGCCCATCCAGATCACCTGGGTCTTCGACGACGACCCGGGGGACGCGGCGATCGAGTCGTTGTGCGCCGGACTCGCGGCCGGGCCGCTGCATCGTGCGGTGTCGCGCCGTCGGGTCCCGTTCGCCCGGCACCGCTGGGTGCGATCGACGATGCCGGTCCGACCCGGGCCGGTGGCGGTCGTCGAGGCCGACGCCGTCGGGGAGTGGGCCGACGCCGTCCTCCGCGCGAGCCGTCTCGATCCCGTGCGGGGAACCGGTTGGCAGCTCGACTCGGCTCGGATCCGCGGCGGCGGGCGCGCGGTGTCCCTGCTCGCCTCCCACATGATCACCGACGGTCACGGCCTCTACCGGCTGGTGGCCGACGCCGCGGCGGGCCGCACCGCCGGTCTGCCCGCTCCCGTCAGCGGACACTCTTGGGAGGCGGTCCGCGCCGACGCCGCCGACGCCGCCGAGTCGGTGCGCGCAGCCGCCCGATCAGCGCGAATCCTGATCCGCGAGGCCCGGGCGGCGCGAGGCACCGACACCGGGTCCGCCGACACCCGATCCGCGCCGGGATCGTCGCGTACCACGCGTCCGGCGAGACCACGGTCCGCGCCCGAGCCGGACACGACGCTGGCGACGGTCGACGTCTCGGCAACCGAATGGGCCGCGCGCGCCACCGAGCACGGCGGTACCGGCAACTCCCTGTTCACCGCCTTGCTCGCCGGTATCGTGCACCGTTCGGGTCGCCCGCTCGACGGTCCGATGAAGGTGTGCATCGCGGTCAGCAAGCGGGACGGCGACGACGACAACCGCGCCAATGCGTCGGGCGGGGTGTGGATCCGCCTTGCCGACCCCGTCGAACCGGACACCGACCTCACCGCCATCCGGTCATCGAGCAAACGGGCCTTCGTCGACTACGCCGAGTCCGGGGCCGATCAGGCCGCCGACAACCTGCAGCCGATCGTGCGCATCCTGCCGAGACGGCTCATCGGTCGGTTGATGCGCGGAATCCCCGGACCCGACACCACCGTGTCGAATCTCGGGGCCACGCCCGACTCGGCGATGCGGATCGGCGGTCACACGGCGTCCCGGTTCGCCATCCGCGCGGTGATGCAGGGGATGCCCGCCCAGGAGCGGCGCGAACGCGGCCCGGCGGTCGCCGCCTGGGCGGTCACCTACGGCGACACCGTCACGCTCACGTTCTTCGGCATCGACCCCGACGATTTCGGCGATCCCGTCCGGCTGCGCACACTGATCGCCGACGAGTTGACCGCCTGGCGGATCGGACATCGATTCTGGTGACGCCGGCACACATCGCGATCGTTCTGTACGGCAGCCGGGGCGACATCCAGCCCGGTATCTGCCTCGCCCTCGAACTCCAGGTGCGCGGCCACCGCGTGAGCGCCCTCGTCCCACCGAACCTGGCCGGTCTCGCGCGGGCAACGGGCGTGCGGGACGTCCACGAGATCGGCCTCGACTCCGGCACCGCGTGGTCGTCGGAGGACGCGCGGTCAGCGCGCAACAGTCGTAACCCATTGGCGCGGATGGCGTTTGCGCTGCGGACGGTCCGCGGCGGATTCGACGCCCTGGACGCCGCCCTCGAGCGACTCTTCATCGCGGGTACGGCGCCGCTGCGCGACACCGACCTCCTCGTCGTCGCGCCGCTGTGCCAGGACCGCGGGCTGGCGGTCGCCGAACATCTGGGCATCCCGCTGACCGTGCTGAGATACGGCCCGATGTCGGAGAACGGACTCCTCGGCGCCGTACCGGGACTCACCGACAGATGGTCGCCGGAGTGGAAGCGGCGCTCCTGGCGCCTCGCCGACCGGTTGACCTGGGCCGCGACCGGATGGAACGAGAATCGGTTCCGGCGCCGGATCGGCCTGGCCCCGGCCCGACGACCGCTGGCGCGACGGTTGAGCGCCGAGCGGATCCCCCAGATCCAGGCCTACGACGCGGAGCTGGTCCCGGGCCTCGCGGCGGAGTGGGACGACCGCAAACCGATCGTCGGGTTCTTCGACCTCCCGGCCGCGAGCCGGGCGGGCATATCCGAGATGAGCGCCACCGCAACCGATCTCGCCACCTGGCTGGACGCGGGCGAACCCCCGCTGTTCGTCACGTTCGGCAGCATGCCGATCCTCGACCCGGAGGCTCTGATCGCCCGCTGGCGGACAGCCGCCCGTGCCCAGGGGGTGCGCTGCCTCATCGCCATGGGAGATCCGACCGGAGTCGATCCCGACGACCCGGACGTGTTCTACGTCGCGGGTGTCGACCACGCGTCGGTCCTGCCGCGATGCGCGGCCGCAGTCCATCACGGCGGCGCCGGCACCACCGCGGCGAGTCTGCGGGCCGGCCTCCCCACCCTGGTCTGCGCGGTCACCGCCGATCAGCCGTTCTGGGGTGAACGGGTCCGTGCCCTGGGCGTCGGGGCGGCCGTCCGGCTGTCGAGTTTCACCGACGACGACGCGCGCGCGGGTCTCGCGGTCCTGTTCGACGACGGAACCCGTTCGGCCGCTGCTGCTCTCGCCCGCCGGATGACGCCCGCCGACAAGGCCGTCGCGGCGGCCGCCGACATCTGCGAAGCCCGGCTGACCTAGAACCGGCACCCACGACCGCTCAGACGACTGCGGCCACCGACCCTCTCGGGTCGGTGGCCGCAGTCGTCGTCTGGCAGGTTACTCGCCGAAGGCCTCGTCGAGGATCTCCTGCTGCTCCACCGCGTGGACCTTACTCGATCCCGACGACGGCGCGGACATCGCGCGGCGCGAGACCCGGCGCAGTCCGCCGAGCACATCCGGCAGCACCTCGGGCAGCCAGAGGCCGAGGAACGGCCACGGACCCTGATTCGCGGGCTCTTCCTGGACCCACCGGAACTCACTCGCGTTGCCGTACTGCTCGAGCGTCTTGCGCAGGCGGCGGTGCGGCACCGGGTAGAGCTGCTCGATGCGCACGACCGCGATGTCGTCGCGCCTCTCCTTGTCGCGTCGCGCGGCGAGTTCGTAGTAGAGCTTGCCGCTCACCAACAGGACGCGCTTCACCTTGCTGCGGTCCGCGCCGTCCTTGAGGAAGTGCGGGTCGTCGATCACCGAACGGAACTTGTCCTCGGTGAAGTCCTCGACCGGGCTCACCGCGGCCTTGTTGCGCAGCATCGACTTCGGGGTGAAGACGATGAGCGGACGGCTGATGCCGTCGAGCACGTGGCGGCGCAGCAGGTGGAAGTAGCTCGCCGGCGTCGACGGCAGGGCCACCGTCATCGAACCCTCGGCGCACAGCTGCAGGAACCGTTCGATGCGGCCCGAGGTGTGGTCGGGTCCCTGTCCTTCGTGACCGTGCGGCAGCAGCAGCACGACGTCGGAGAGCTGGCCCCACTTGGCCTCACCCGACGAGATGAACTCGTCGATGATGGACTGCGCGCCGTTGACGAAGTCGCCGAACTGCGCTTCCCAGACCACGAGAGCGTCCGGGTTGCCGACCGAGTAGCCGTACTCGAACCCGACGACCGCGAACTCCGAGAGCGGGGAGTCGTAGACCATGAACCG
The DNA here is from genome assembly GCF_029866425.1 of Gordonia sp. SMJS1. Taxonomy (NCBI): domain Bacteria; kingdom Bacillati; phylum Actinomycetota; class Actinomycetes; order Mycobacteriales; family Gordoniaceae; genus Gordonia; species Gordonia sp. SMJS1. The sequence continues at coordinate 1,985,160 of NZ_CP123381.1, forward strand.
GCCGCCGTTGCTCTCCTCGTCTGCGGGCTGCAGGTGGTTGAGGGGGGTGTACTCCGAGCCGGTGCTGCGGTCGATGAGCACCGAGTGGCGCTGGGTGAAGGTGCCACGGCGCGAATCCTGGCCGGACAGACGCACGGTGCGCCCCTCCATGACCAGCGACCCGAACGCCAGCAGTTCGGCGAACGCCCAGTCGATGTTGCCCTTGCGGGCGGCCTCGGCGCGACGCTCCAGGACCGGCTTCACACGCGGGTGCGGGGTGAAACCGTCGGGCACGTTGACGAACGCGTCGCCGATGAGCTCGAGCGTCTTGCTGTCGACCGCGGTCACCAACTTCGTCGGCAGCGTCTGGTCGGCCTCGACCGAGGGCGACGGCTCGACACTGAACTTCTCGAGTTCCTTGACCTCGTTGAAGACGCGCTCGAGCTGTCCCTGGTAGTCGCGCAGAGCGTCCTCGGCCTCCTTGGTCGAGATGTCACCGCGGCCGATGAGGGCTTCGGTGTAGCTCTTGCGGACGCCGCGCTTGGTGTCGATCACCTCGTACATCGCGGGCTGCGTCATCGACGGGTCATCGCCCTCGTTGTGTCCGCGACGGCGGAAGCACACGAGGTCGATGACGACGTCCTTGTGGAACGCCTGGCGGTAGTCGACGGCGAGCTTCGCGGCCCAGACGCAGGCCTCGGGGTCGTCGCTGTTGACGTGGAAGATCGGTGCGCCGATCATCTTCGCCACGTCGGTGCAGTACTCGGTCGAGCGCGAGTGTTCCGGTGCGGTGGTGAAGCCGACCTGGTTGTTCACCACGATGTGCACGGTGCCGCCGGTGCGGTAACCGGGCAGCATCGCCATGTTGAGCGTCTCGGCGACCACACCCTGACCGGCGAACGCCGCGTCGCCGTGCAGCATAAGCGGGAGGATCGGGAACCGATCGTCCTCGTCCATGAGGTCCTGCTTGGCGCGCACCAGACCCTCCAGCACCGGGTCGACTGCCTCGAGGTGGCTGGGGTTGGCGGTCAGCGACACGTTGATCTCGTTGTCGCCGAACATCTGGTAGTACTTGCCCTCGGCGCCGAGGTGGTACTTCACGTCGCCCGATCCGTGCGCCTGCGACGGGTTCAGGTTGCCCTCGAACTCGGTGAAGATCTTCGAGTACGGCTTGCCGACGATGTTGGCGAGCACGTTCAGACGGCCGCGGTGCGGCATGCCGATGACCACCTCGGAGAGGCTGTGCTCGGCGCTCTGGTCGATCACCGCGTCCATCATCGGGATGACCGACTCGGCGCCCTCGAGCGAGAAGCGCTTCTGCCCGACGTACTTGGTCTGCAGGAACGTCTCGAACGCCTCGGCGGCGTTGAGCTTGCTCAGGATGTACTTCTGCTCACCGACCGGCGGCTTGACGTGCTTGATCTCGACGCGCTCCTGCAGCCACTTCTGCTGCTCGGGCTCGAGTATGTGGGTGTACTCGACACCGACGTGCCGGCAGTACGCGTCGCGCAGGATCGACAGAACGTCCCGCAGCTTCATCTTCTCCTGGCCGTGGAACCCGCCGACCTTGAAGCTGCGGTCGAGATCCCACAGCGTCAGCCCGTAGTTCTGGATGTCCAGATCCGGATGGCTGCTGCGCGCATCGCTGTCCATCATGAGGGGATCGATGTCGGCCATCAGGTGGCCGCGGCTGCGGTAGGCCGCGATCAGCTCGAGGACGCGGGTGCTCTTGTCGACGAGGCCGGCGGGCAGGTCGCGACGCCAGCGGATCGGCTCGTAGGGGACGTGGAACGCGGTGAAGATCTCGTCGTAGAAGGCGTCGTCGATCAGCAGCTCGTGGATCGTGCGGAGGAAATCGCCCGACTCCGCGCCCTGGATGATCCGGTGATCGTAGGTCGACGTCAGCGTCATGAGCTTGCCGACGCCGAGTTCGGCGATCTGCTCGTCGCTCGCGCCCTGGAACTCCGCCGGGTACTCCATCGCGCCGGCGCCGATGATGGCGCCCTGGCCCTTCATCAGGCGCGGCACCGAGTGCACGGTGCCGATGGTGCCCGGGTTGGTGAGCGAGATGGTCACACCGGAGAAGTCGGCCGCGCCGAGCTTGCCGTCGCGCGCGCGACGGACGATGTCCTGGTACGCCGTGTAGAACTCGGCGAAGCCCATCGTCTCGCATTCCTTGATCGCGGCGACGACCAAGGTGCGGTTGCCATCCTTGCCGACCAGGTCGATGGCCAGGCCGAGGTTGGTGTGCGCGGGTGTGACGACGTTCGGCTTGCCGTCGATCTCGGCGAAGTGCCGGTTCATGTTCGGGAACGCCTTGATGGCCTGCACGATCGCGTAACCCAGGATGTGGGTGAAGCTGATCTTGCCGCCTCGGGTGCGCGCTAGGTGATTGTTGACGACGATCCGGTTGTCGATCATCGCCTTGGCGGGCACCGCACGGACGCTGGTGGCCGTCGGGATCTCCAACGACAGCGCCATGTTCTTCGCGATGGCCGCGGCCGGACCGCGCAGGACCTTGTTGCCGTCGGCGCTCTCGGACTTCTGGGCGTCCGACTTCGCGGACCCGGACTTCTGTGCCTCGGGCGCGGCGGCCTTGCCCGCCTCGGGCTTGGGCTGCGAGCGGGCGGAACCGTCACGGCTGGCGACGCTGTGCCCCGACGCCGCCTTCGTGGCGGTCGACTCCTTGGCGGGGGTGGGCTTGCGCGGTGCCGTGCGCGCCGGGGTCTGATCCAGGGTGACCTGCTTGCGCGGCGTGGTCTCGGTGGCCGGCGCGGAGGTGTTGCGTGCCGACCCGTTGGTCGACGCACTCGTGGTCGAGGAGGAGGACGAGGTGGCCGCTGTGGTGGCCGAAGTCTTTGCGGCAGTGGGCTTTGCGGAATTCGAGGGCGGAGCGGCGGCCGGGGCGGAGCCACCGTTGTCGCCGGGTTCGTAGTTCTTCAGTAGTTCGTGCCAACTCGGGTCGACCGAGTTCGGGTCTTCTTGGTATTGCTGGTACATTTCCTCGACCAGCCACGTGTTCTGTCCGAAGTCTGAAATCGAACTGCTGCTCACAGCGGTATCTCGCCTCAATTCCCTGAAGGTGCCGGGTTCTCTGCCACGCGTCGTCTCTTGTGGAGACTATCGGTGAACCACCTGACGATGCTACGCGTCGTCGACTCGCTCACACCTACCGACCTGTTACTACGGAGTCAGTTCCGAGGTGGCCCGCGTGACCGTCGTGGCGGCCCTCCGTGCGCTGGTCGGAGCGGGTGAGTCGGGGCGGGGCACCGCCGGCTCGTCGGGATCGACACCGGCATCCCAGAAGCCGCGGTACCTCTGTCCCAACGCGAGCAGCTCCTCGTGTGTTCCGAGTTCGACGATCCGTCCGCCGTCCACCACCGCGATGGTGTCGGCGCGGGCGGCCGTGGCCAGTCGGTGGGCGACGATCACCGACGTGCGGTGCCGGGTCACCGCCCGACCGGCGGCGAGGACCTGCGCCTCGGTGGCCTGGTCGAGGGTCGCGGTCGCCTCGTCGAGCAGCAGCAGATCGGGCTCGACGAGTTCGGCCCGGGCCAGTGCGATGAGTTGGCGCTGGCCCGAGCTCAGCCCCTGGCCGCGTTCCCCGATGGGATGGTTCATCCGGCCGGGCAGGGCGGTGATCATGCGCAGTGCGCCGACCGCGGCGGCGGCGTCGACGATCGCGGCCCGATCGGCGTCGGGCCGGCCGTAGGCGATGTTCTCGGCGACGGTGCCGGTGAACAGGTGCGGCTCCTGCGGGACGAGGCCGAGCCGCCGCCGATATCCGGCGAGTTCGTAGTCACCGATGTCGGTGCCGTCGACCAGGACCCGTCCGGTGGTCGGATCGTAGAAGCGCGCCAGCAGCTTGACGATCGTCGACTTGCCGGCGCCCGTCCGGCCGACCAGGGCGAGCGACGACCCGGCCGGGATGTGCAGGTCGACGGCGGACAGCGCATCCGTCGTCGAACCTTGGTAGCGGAATCCGACCCGGTCGAAGTCGACGACGCCGTCAAAGCCCCCGTGTGGCGGGGACTCGGCTCTCGTCGAGGTGCGCAGCGAACTCGGCGTGCGCAGCAGGTCGCCGATCCGGCGGAGCCCCACGGCCGCCTGCTGGTAGCCGTCGAAGACCTGCGAGAGCTGTTGCACCGGACCGAACAGCATCGTCAGGTAGAGGACGAAGGCGACGAGTGTGCCCGCCGAGAGCGAACCCGACGCCACCTGCCCGGCGCCGACGCCGAGCGCGATCGCGGTCGCGATGTCGGACATGAGCTGGATGAGCGGGAAGTACGAGGCGATCGCCCGCTGCGAGACCATCCGGGCCTCGACCCATTCTCCGGAACGACGCGCGAACCGGGCCTGGGCGTCGTCGGTGCGCAGGTAGGTCTGCGTGGTCTTGATGCCGGCGATGTTCTGCTGGAAGTCCGCATTGACGACGCTGATCAGCTCGCGCGAGCGCGTGTAGGCGCGGCTCGCGACGCGGCGGAAGACGATCGTCGCGGCGATCAGGAGGGGGAAGACGGGCAGCACCAGGAGTCCGAGCAGGGGGCCGGTGATCAGGAGCGCGACACCGACGCCGACGAGCGTCAGCACCGCCACGATCGCCGAGGTCAGTCCGGTCTGCAGGAACGTCGACAAGGCATCGATGTCGGTCGTCATCCGGGTCATGATCCGGCCCGACAGCTCGCGCTCGTAGTAGTCGAGTCCGAGGCGCTGGATGTGGGCATAACTGCGGATCCGCAGTCCGAACAGCACCCGTTCGCCGGCCCTGGTCGAGGTGATCGCCATCGACGACGCGGCGACCCAGCCGACCCCGACCAGTACGACACCGCCGACCGCGGCCCATAGAAGGGTCGACCCCTCGGTGTGTCCGGTCGAGTCGATGACCGCCCGGGCGATGCTCGGGAAGGCCAGGCCGACGAGCGTGTCGACGGCGATGGCGAGCAGTGCGGCGGCGAGCAGCCACCGGACCGGCGCGAGGAGTCCGCGCAGGGTGAAGACCGGGTTCTCGCGTCGGGCGGCGGCGACGTCGACCTCCGGCCGCTCGACCGCCGGGGGGAGCGCGTCTACCGAGGCCTGGAGCTGGGGGGTGGCCGGCATCGAACCGAGCGCGCTGGCCACGCCGCCGCCGCGACCGGTCCGTGAGCCCGCCCCCATCGCCGGAGAGGTCCGGGCCGCGACGTCGATCGAGTCGGAAGCTACTTCGGGCCACAGGCTCTCGATCTCGGTCGGGCCCGGTCCGCGCAGCGGTGGCGCGGTGTCGGCGACCGGGGCCGCGCCGGGGATGTCGTCGTGGACGCCGTCGGGTGCCGGTTGCGTGGTGCTCGACATCAGCCCGCGGAAGCGCGGTGAGGTCGCCTCGAGTTCGGCGAGCGTCCCCAGCGCGGTGATCCGGCCGTTGTCGAGCACCGCGACGCGATCGGCGAGGACGAGCGTCGAACGTCGATGGGCGAGGACCAGCATCGTGGCGCGGCGGTCGCGGAGCCCGCCCAGGATGCGCGCCTCGGTGGTCGCGTCCACCGCGGACGTCGCGTCGTCGAGCACGAGGATGCGGGGGTCGGCGAACAGGGCGCGTGCCAGGGCGATGCGCTGACGTTGCCCGCCCGACAGGGTGAGTCCGCGTTCGCCGATGACGGTGTCGTATCCGTCGGGGAGCGCCTCGACGAATTCGGCGGCGTCTGCCGCGGCGGCTGCTGCCCGAACCCGGTCGGCGGTGTCGGCCCCGGCGGCTGCCGGGCCCATCGCGATGTTCGCGGTGATGGTGTCGGAGAACAGGAACGGCTCGTCGAACACGACGGCGACGGCACGGTGGAGTGCCTCGGGCGCGAGGTCGTCGATCCGGTACCGGGACGGCTCGTCACCGGCGCTCTCGCCGAGCAGCGAGATCGTCCCGGAGTCGGGTCGTTCGAACCGGCTGACCAGGTCGGCGATGGTCGACTTGCCGGAACCGGGCGGACCCACGATCGCCACACATTCGCCCGGCTCGATCCGCAGGTCGATACCGGACAGCACGGCGGGCGGGTCGTCGGCGTCGTGGGTGTGGTGGGCGAACCCCACACCGTCCAGTTCGACGCCCAGGGGGCCGTCGGGCAGCGTGCCGGTCGCGGTGTCGCCCGGATCGTGGGGATGGTCGATGACGTCGTAGACGCGTTCGACGGCCGCCCGCGCCAGCTGGGCGTTGACGATCAGGTTCGTCAGCAGTCGGGCGATGCCGGTCATGGTGGCGACGTACGTGCTGAACGCGACGAAGGTGCCGGCCGTGATCGCGCCGGTCATCGTGAGGTAGCCGCCCACGACGATCACCCCGACCATGCCCAGCTGCGGGATGGCGGCCAGGGTCGGGGCGAATCGAGCATTGATCCGGGCGGCGCGGAGTCGGCGAGCGAACACCGTCCGGCACCGGGTGATGAGGTCGTCGACCGCGCGTTCCTCCTGGCCGAAACCCTTCACGACCCGCACGCCGGTGACGGTCTCCTCCACGTGCTGGGCGACGTCGGCGGCGGCCTGCTGCGCCGACCACGTCGCCGCGAACAGCCGACGCCGGGTACGCCACACCTCGAGGGCGATGAGCGGGGCGATCAGCAACGCCACCCCGGTCAGGAGCGGCGACAGGTACGCCATGATGGCCAGGGCCACGACCATCTGCACCGCGGCGCCCAACGACAGTGGCGCCATGGCCAGCAGACTCTGGACGACCTGGATGTCGGAGATCGAGCGAGACACGATCTGTCCGGTGCGGATCTGGTGCTGGCTGCGGCCGTCGAGGTGCAACAGGGTGTCGAGGAGTCGGAGTCGCAGCGTGTTCTGCACGTTCACCGCGAGCCGTCCCGCGAACACCCGCCGGCCGAGATGGCAGGCGTAACGGACGACGGCGAAGACGACCAGCGCGATGATCACGGTGCGTAGCGAGAGGCCGTCGTCGACGACGCCGGTGGCGTGGTCGATCGCGGCCTTGGTCAGCAGCGGCATCAGGACGTCCACCCCAACGGCGACCAGGGTGAAGATCATCGTGACGACGACGACGCGTCGGTATCGCCATGACTCACCGAGGAGTCGGCGGATCCAGCCGGGCGCGGCTGCCGACGACTGCGGGTGCGGTGCGGCCGCCGCGGTCACCACGAACCGGGTGGGAGCGGATCCGGGGTGGGTGCTTCACTGAAGTCGACGTCGATGACCCACGTCCGGGGTGCCGGCCCGAACGCCTCGCGCGCGTTGTGGACGACCTTGCGGCCGAGGGCGCGACTCCCCACACCACCGATGACCGCACCGATACCGGCGGGCATGAGCTTGCCGAAGATCAGCGGCGCCCGGCGGATCGCGTACTTCTTGACGAGTTTGTTCACCAGGGTCTTGTTCAGTTTGGTGATCGCACCGGATGGCAGGGCGGCTCCACCGAGCCGGCGCAGCGCACCGCCTCCGGTGCCGACCACGCGACCGAGGGCCAGCACACCCTCTTCGCCCAGCGCGACGGTCATGACCAGGGCCTTGCGACGCTCGGACTCGTGCACCGGGATGCCGTGCACCTCGGCGATCGACAGCGCGAGCAGGGCCGACGCCTCGAGGAAGAACGCCGTGTCCCCGGTCATCGCCCCGAACGCGGTCATCGTGCCGACACCGGGCACCGCGGCCGCCGCGCCGACGGCGCCGCCGGAACCGGTGACCGCGTTCAGATAACGCTTCTCGAGCCGCTCGATGATCTGCGCGGGTGAGTCGTCGGGGTACTTCCGCCGCAGTGAATCGACGTACTTCTTCACCGCGGGTGCCTGCAGTCGCTGTGCCCGGTCCAGGATGCCGCCGGTCACCTCGACGGCCTTGCCGGGGGGCGTACGGCCGTGGTCTGCCGAAAGTCCTTGTGACGCCTTGTCTTTCATTCCGCCGCCGCTCGTTCCGTCGGTACCCAGTCCGCTGCGGGCACGACCTCGGCCGGTGGTGGGGGACCGGGGGGTGTGCCGTCACCGAACGGGCGACCGCCCAGGTCGTCGCGATGGTGTGCGGTGAGCCAGCCGCGGAGGTCCGGGCCCTTCGGCACGATCTGCGTGGGATTCACGTCGGTGTGGACGATGTAGTAGTGCTGTTTGATCTGGGTGAAGTCGGTGGTGTCGCCGAAGCCGGGCGTCTGGAACAGGTCCCGGGCGTAGGCCCACAGCACCGGCATCTCGCTCAACTTGCTCCGATTGCACTTGAAGTGGCCGTGATACACCGCGTCGAATCGCGCCAGGGTGGTGAAGAGCCGGACGTCGGCCTCGGTGATGGTGTCGCCGACCAGGTAGCGCTGCGTCGACAACCGCTCGGACAACTCGCCGAGTTTGGTGAACAACCGGTCGTACGCCGCGTCGTAGGCTTCTTGGCTGCCGGCGAATCCGCAGCGGTAGACGCCGTTGTTGACCTCCGTGTAGATGCCGTGGCTGACCTCGTCGATCTCGTCGCGCAGACGCTCCGGGTAGAGCTCCGGCGCGCCGTCGCGATGGAAGGCGGTCCATTCCAGCGAGAAGTCGATGGTGATCTGCGGGAAGTCGTTGGTGACGACCTCGCCGGTCGGCACGTCGACCATCGCCGGCACGGTGATCCCCTTCGGGTAGCCGGGGATCCGCTTCTCGTAGGCGTCCTTGAGTCGCGGGATCTGCAGGACCGGGTCCACTCCGCCGGGGTCGAGGTCGAAGGTCCACGAGTTCTTGTCGTGCGTGGGACCGCACAGCCCGAGCGAGATGGCGTCCTCGAGGCCGAGTAGCCGCCGCACGATGAGGGTCCGGTTGGCCCACGGGCAGGCCCTGGCTGCGACGAGCCGGTACCGACCGGCCTCCACCGGATAGCCGTCCCGGCCGTCGGCGGTGATGCGGGTCTCGATGTACTTCGTGTCCCGGACGAACTCCTCGCCGGTCATCACGTACGAACCCTGTTCGCCCTCGGACGCGGTGCTCTGCTCGGACTCTGTGCTCATGGGCTCCACAGTAATGATCCGGAGCGACATCCCGCCCCGAGCTGCCGCGAAACCCGTGATCGCGCGGGCCGTTCACGAATCGGACAGGTCTAGCATCGAGGAAATGCAGTCGAGCGACGCCGCCCGCGGCCAGAACGCGGGCATCGACGAGATGGTCACCGGCCGCCCGTGGGCCGCGATGCTGGCGCTCTGCGTGGGCTTCTTCATGATCCTCGTCGACATGACGATCGTGGCCGTGGCCCAGCCGCGTATCCAGGCCGACCTCGACACGAATGTCAACGGCGTCGTCTGGGTCACCAGTGCGTACCTGCTCACCTACGCGGTGCCGCTGCTGATCACCGGTCGCCTGGGTGACAAGTTCGGCCCCAAGACGATGTACCAGCTCGGTCTGGCGGTCTTCACCGCGGCCAGCCTCTGGTGCGGCCTGTCGTCGTCGATCGGTGAGCTGATCGCGGCCCGCGGTCTGCAGGGTGTCGGCGCCGCCCTCATCACCCCGCAGACGATGGCGCTGATCACTCGCATCTTCCCGGCCGAGAAGCGCGGCGCCGCAATGGGCGTGTGGGGCACGGTCGCCGGCGTGGCGACCCTCGTCGGTCCGTTGCTCGGCGGCGTGCTGACCGACGCGTTCGGCTGGGAGTGGATCTTCTTCATCAACCTGCCCGTCGGCCTCGCCGGTCTCGTCCTCGCGGCCGTTCTCGTCCCGCGGGTGAGCACGAACGACCACCAGTTCGACTGGATCGGGGTCGGCCTGTCCGCGGTGGGGCTGTCCGCGTTGGTGTTCGGCATCCAGGAGGGGGAGACCTTCGACTGGGATACCTGGATCTGGCTGCTCATCGTCGGCGGAGTCGTGGTCCTGGGGGTCTTCGTCTACTGGCAGTCCCGCATCCGCACCGAGCCCCTGGTCCCGTTGTCGCTGTTCCGCGACCGTAACTTCTCGCTGTCGACCATCGGCATCGCGTCGATGGGCTTCGCCGTGTCGGCGATGATGATCCCCCTGACGTTCTTCCTCCAGCTCGTCGGCGGGATGTCGCCGACGGAGTCGGCGGTCGTTCTGGTGCCGATGGCGGTGCTGACCGGTGTCCTGGCTCCGATCGTGGGCCGGGTGGTCGATCGCGTCCACCCGCGCACGATCGTGTCCTCGGCACTGCTGCTGAACGCGATCGCCATCGCGTGGTTGGGCTTCGTCGCCCGCCCGGAGACCCCGGTCTGGTTGATCGTGATTCCGTTGTGCCTGATGGGTGTGGCCTCGGCCGGTATCTGGGCGCCGCTGGCCGCGACCGCCACCCGCAATCTGCCGTGGCATCAGGCCGGGGCCGGGGCCGGCGTCTACAACACCCTGCGGGTCATCGGTTCGGTTCTCGGCTCCGCCATGATCGGAGCGCTTCTGCAGACCCGGCTGGCGGCCGAGCTGCCCGGCGTCGACGCCGAGAACGCCCAGGACGGTGCGGCCGGGCAACTGCCGGAGTTCCTGCGCGAGGGGTTCGCGACCGCCATGGGGCAGTCGCTCTACCTGCCCGCGGCCGCGCTGCTGATCGGCGTCGTGGCGACCTTCTTCTTCGTCCGGCCCGCGCATCAGACGGTCCCACCGCAGGTCGTCGACCCGTACGCGGTGGGCGCCGACGCCGGTCGGTCCGAGTCGGTGCCGGGGTCGACGGCGTAGGCGAGCGCGCGTCCCACGATCTGTCGGCACCCGACCGTAAGGTTGCGCCCATGCGGATCGTGCACACCTCCGACTGGCACCTGGGCCGGACGTTCCACGGGGTCGAGCTGCTCGCCGACCAGCGTCGCGCACTGTCGCATCTGGCCGCACTGGTCGCCGCGGAGTCGGCCGACGCCGTCATCGTCGCCGGTGACGTGTACGACCGGTCCGTCCCGTCCGCCGACGCGGTCCGCGTGTACGACGAGGGCCTGGCCGAGATCGCCGCTGCGGGAGCGCAGATCGTCGTCACCTCGGGCAATCACGACTCGCCCACCCGCCTCGGTGCGGGGTCGGGATTCGCCGCCGCCGGTGGCCTGCATCTGCGGACCTCGATCGCCGACATCGACCGTCCGGTCATCCTGTCGGACGCCCACGGAGACGTCGCGTTCTACGGCATCCCCTATCTCGAACCCGACACCGCGCGACGCCACCTCGGCGTCGAGTCGATCGGCGGGCACACCGCTGTCCTCGACGCCGCCATGACTCGCGTCCGCACCGATCTGGCTGCGCGCCGGGTTCGGTCCGTGGTCGTCGCCCACGCCTTCGTCAGCGGGGCCGCGGCCTCCGGTTCGGAGCGCTCGATCAGTGTCGGCGGGGTGGAAACGGTTCCCGCCGAGACGTTCTCGGGCGCCGACTACGTCGCCCTCGGGCATCTGCACTCGCCGCAACGTGTCACCGACACGGTCCGTTACAGCGGTTCGCTGCTGCCGTACTCCTTCGGTGAGCGAACCCACCGGAAGGCGGCCCTGGTGGTGGATCTCGACGCCGACGGCGTCGCCGAGGTCCGCGCACACGAGCTGCCCGTCGTCCGCGAACTGAGCTCTCTCACCGGCGTTCTCGGCGACCTGCTGACCGACGAAAGGTACGCCGCGGCGCAGGACCACTACGTCGAGGTGACGCTGACCGACCCGGTCCGCCCGACCGACGCGATGCGTCGGCTGCGCGAGCGGTTCCCGTTCGCGGTCCATGTGCAGTGGGAGCGGCCGCATTCCGGCTCCGGCGTCGACTACCGTTCCCGCGTGCGCGGCCGGACCGACGCCGAGATCGTTGCATCGTTCATCGAGGACGTACGCGACGAGCCGACGAAGGGGGAGCGGGTGCTCCTCGAACGCGCACTCCGCGCCGTGGTCGGCGAACCCGAATCGGATGCGGCCGAACTGACCCTGTTCGACATCGAGGCGATCGTCGCGGAGTCCGCATGAGGCTGCACCGTCTGCGCGTCCGGGCCTTCGGTCCGTTCGCCGACGAGATCAAGGTCGACTTCGACGACCTCGGCGGTGACGGACTGTTCCTGCTGCACGGCCAGACCGGCGCCGGCAAGACCACGGTCCTCGACGCGGTCGCCTTCGCACTGTTCGGTCGGGTACCGGGCGTGCGCGACACCAACCGGCGCCTGCACTCGGATCACGCTGCGGCCGAGGACATCCCGGAGGTCGAACTCGAGGCGACGATCGCGTCCCGCCGACTCCGGATCACGCGGTCGCCCGAACACGAACGACCCAAGAAGCGCGGCGACGGCACCCGCAAGGTGAACGCTCGGGCGACGCTCGTGTGGGTCGACGGATCCGGACCCGACCTGACCCGCATCCCCGAGATCGGCGACGCCGTGGTCCGGCTGCTGGGGATGAGTGCCGATCAGTTCTTCCAGGTGGTCCTGCTGCCGCAGGGCGACTTCGCCCGATTCCTGCGCGCGCACTCCGATGAGCGGGAAGCGCTGCTGGAGCGGTTGTTCGACACCGAGCGGTTCGGTGACCTCGAGGAGTGGTTGCGTGACCGCGCGCGGGAGAGCGCGGCGAAGCTGACCGAACAGACCGCCGTGCTCGACCGGGTCGCCGGTCAGATCGTGGCGGTGGGCGGGGTCGAACCGACCGCCGAACCCGACTTCGACTGGGCGCAGGAATGTCTCGAGCGTGCGCGCACCGCCGCGGAGCGCATGCGCCTCGAGTCAGGTGCGGCGCAGGCCGCGGCCGACCAGACGCAGGCCGCGTACGAGAGCGGGAGCCGGCTCGCCGAGCTGCGTCGCCGGGGGCGTGCGGCCACCGAGCGACTCGCACGGCTCGCGGACGGCGAAGCCGCTCTGAGCGCGGCGGCACAGGCTCGTCGGCAGGCCCTGCAGGCGGCGCCCATCGTGCCGCTCGCCGACGACGCCGACCGTGTCACTCGCGAACTCACGGTCGCCGAGCAGGCCGTCACGCGTGCGCACGCAGAGCTGTGCGCGCTGCCGGAGGGTGAGTCTCTGTGCGCCGGCGGGTCAGACGAGGATCTCGACGCACGCCTGGATGCGGCGATCGACCGCTGGACCGAGGAGTCGGGGCGGTGGGAGCCCCTCGCCGAACGCGTCGCGCAGCGGCCGGCTCTGGTCGCCGAGATCCAGACCCTGAACTCGGCGATCGTCGAGGCGGACCGCCGCACTGCCCAGACCCGGACCCTGCTCGACGCCGCGCCGGGCCGTCGCGCCGAGGCCGTCGCCGCACTGGCGGAAGCGGGGGAGTTGCGGATGCAGGCTCCGAAACTCCGGGCCGAGCGCGACGCACTCCGCCGCGTACGCGACGCACTCACCGACCGGGACGCGGTGCTGGTCCGGCTCGCGACCGCCGAGAAGGAGTTGCTCGACGCCCGCGACGCCCATGCCGCTGCGCGGGAGCGCGTGCTCGACGCCCGCGAGCGTCGCCTCGCCGGGATGGCAGTGGAACTGGCGGGCGGGCTCGTCGAGGGTGAACCCTGCGTCGTGTGTGGTTCAGTGACGCACCCTCGACCGGCCACCGACGACGGCGACGCCCCGGCGTCCGAGGTCACAGCCAACGAAGACGCGGCAGCGGCCGCCGAGGAGCGGGCGAGCGCGATCAAGGCCATCGCGCAATCCGCGGTGGCGGCTCTCGTCGAACGCCGTACGCATCTCGACGCCGTGATCGGTGGTGCTCGTTCCGACGCCGTCGACGCCGACCTCGCCCGGGTGGGCGCCGAACTGGCTGCCGCGGAACGTGCCGCGTCGCGACTCCCAGCGCTGCAGACGGCGGTCGATCGGATCGACGCCGAGGTCGATGGGTGGCGCACCACCCTCGCCGACGACGAGTCGGCCCAGTCCGCCCGTCGCGAGCGGGTGACCGCGTTGCGGCAGAACCTCACCGAGCTCGATGAGGCCGTCCGGGAGGCAACCGGCGGCCGCGGCGGGGTCGCCGAGCGGCGCCGTGAACTCGCCGAGCTGGTCCGTCGCACCCGTCGTCACCGGAACGCCCGGCAAGAAGCCGCGCGAGCGCGGGACCGGGTCGCCGAGGCGACCGATCGATTGTCCGCGGCGTGTGCCGACGCCGGGTTCGACGATGTCGCCGCCGTCCGAGCGGCATTCGCCCCGGACAAGCAGATCGCGGCGTGGGACACGTTGCTGCAGGAGGCCGCCAGTCTGCGCGCCGCTGCCGAGGAGACCCTCGCCGACGAGGATGTGCGCGCCGCGATGTCGACTCCGGAGCCGGATGTCGAACAGCTCACCGCAGACCGTGACGCCGCCCGCCGCCGCCTCGACACCGCCGCGAAGGAACACGCCGTGGCCGGCCGGCAGGCGGCCGACCTCCAGGAGTACGTCACCCACTTCTGGGAGGCCCTCGACTCCCTGGCGCCTCTGCAGGAACGTCACGCCGAACTCCAGGGACTCGCCGAATTGGTCAGCGGGCGCGGACAGAACGCACGCCGGATGTCGCTGCGGTCCTACGTGCTGGCCGCGCGTCTCGACGAGGTCCTCGTCGCCGCGTCGGGTCGTCTCCGCGAGATGTCCTCCGGGCGTTACGAATTCGTGCACACCGACGCCGCGGGTGTCCGGGGCCGGCGTGGCGGCCTCGGTATCGAGGTCCGCGACGAGTACACCGGCGCGCTCCGCCCGACGACGACGCTGTCCGGCGGCGAGACCTTCTTCGCATCGCTGGCCCTCGCACTCGGACTCGCCGACGTCGTCTCCGCGGAGTCGGGCGGGCGGGTGCTCGACACCATCTTCATCGATGAGGGTTTCGGCACCCTCGATCCCGAGGCGCTCGACCTCGTCATGGGGGTCCTGGATGACTTGCGGGCCGGCGGGCGTGTCGTCGGCGTGGTGAGTCACGTCGACGAACTCCGCGCACGAATTCCGGCCCAGCTGCACGTCCTCCGCGGCGAGCACGGGTCGTCGGTCCGAGTGCAGAGCCCGCTCGGCGTGTCCTGAGCTGCCGATTGGGATGTCGACGGATCGGTGCGCTAGGCTGAGTCCCGCCCGATGAGCCCCCGTAGCTCAGGGGATAGAGCGTCTGCCTCCGGAGCAGAAGGCCATAGGTTCGAATCCTATCGGGGGCACCAGTAGCACTGACCGGCGTAGCCGTTCTTCCCGGGAGTCTCCGGGGCCCGATCCCATAATCCCTGGCCTCCGCGCTGAACAGGTGGGCTTGGCGGGGTATGTGCCATTGTCAGGCGGCTTCTGCCGCGTTCAGCAATAGGTATCGGATACCGATACCTATTGCTGAACCGAGCAGCCCGGAGGATGTTCCCTCACACGTACGGCTCTCCCGGCGCCTCCATGCCTGATGCGGTCCGCCACCGGCACGCGGCGCTGGGCAGCAGCGTGCCACAGCCCCGGCGTGATCGCCACAGTTCCACGCGCACGCGGTGCTGATCTGCCTCAACTCGCCGGCAACTCGATGCGCCGCAACGGATCACCGCCGTCGACAAGCAGCACTCCGCCCGGACGCAGCGCCCGGGCCACGGCCCCCACGGCCGCGTCGTAGAGATCGGGGTGTCGCCCGTCTAGTGCGCCGACGCGCAGTGCGAACGCCACGTCGAACGGGATGCGCGCGCCGAGGTCGAAGTCCTCGATGGCGCTGCAGTCGAAGTCGAGTCGGTCCGGACCGAAGCCGCCGGCGATCGCGGCCCGGCGGGCGGCGTTCACGGCTTGAGGCGACCGATCGATGCCGAGTACGAAGCCGTCGGGTCCCACCCGGCGCGCCACCTCGCGTGCTGCCGGCCCGGGCCCGCAGCCGATCTCGAGGACTCGCAGACCAGGGGCCAGTGGCAACGCGTCGACCGCGGCCGCGAGGCGTGGTGAGAGCATGCCGCCATCATCGCCGTTCGGAGAGCCGCGTGGCCCGACCGAACTTGCTCACCTCACCGGCGTGCCCGCCGTGCGGGGCGCTCAGTTCAGCGGAAGTGGTTGTGCGCCACGCAGGGCCAGCATCTGGGTGATGATGGCGATCTCCTTGTCCTGGGTCCGTTTCATGCTCGACGCCAGGTCGCGGACGTAGGCCTGCTCGACGTTGGCCGGGTCGGCGGCGTATTCCATCATGTGCAGACCGCCCTCGTGGTGACGCAGCATCAGCTGGAGGAACCGGATGTCGACCTCGGGACCCCGCATCGCGCGGAACTGTTGCATCTCCGCCGACGTCGCCATCCCGGGCATCGGCGGCTGTTCTGCGTCGGAGTCCGCGGCACCTGAGGCGGGTGCGGACATGTCCCCGTGATCCATGTCCCCGTGGTCCATGTACCCGTGGTCCGAACTGCCGTCGCCACCGTGGCCGTGATCGTGACCGCCGGCGGAGTGATCCGCGGGATCGGAGTGGTCGTGTCCGTCGGTCTCGGAACCGCCGTGGCCCATCCACGCCATGGTCGCGCCGGGGTTGGTGACGGGCTGACCCCATCGCGTCAGCCACGACTGCATCTGGCCGATCTCATTGCTCTGGGCGGTGAGGATGTCGAACGCCATGCTCCGCACCTCGGGGTCGGTGCCGTGTTCGAGTTCGATGGCGGCCAGTTCCACACCCTGCTCATGGTGGCGGGTCATGTCCTGCGCGAAGCCGACGGCCGCCGAGTTCGCAGCCGGGGAATCGTCGCCGGTGGAGTCGTCGGCGAGGCTCGCCTGGATCAGCAGTCCCAGGCCGAGACCGAACAGTAGGAGGGCGGCGCCGCCCAGGGCGAGCAGGATCCGTGGGCGCGACGACGGCTCGGCGGTGTCGTCCGGACCCTCGGGAGTCGTTGTCTCGTCCCGGGATTCGGGCTGGTCGCTGTTGTCGGTCATCGCTGGTCCTCGCCGATCTCGTCGGGGCGTGCGGCCCGGTCCGTTACCTGGTCTGCTGCTCGCTGGGAACCCGCGTCAGCCCGCGGGCTGCTGGTTGCCGCCATCCATCGGGACGGCGTCGGGGCCGGGCTCACCCTCGTCGGCCGGCGGGGGGTTCGACGGATCGAACCCGGGGATGGCGGTACAGGTGGCCTGGGTCTCGGGGTAGGCGGCGGTCTGCGGGTTCTCCGGGTAGACCCCGGGCATCATGTTGCGGCGCAGCGCGGTGATGAACTGGTTGACGCGCGGATCGCGGGCGGATTCGAGCTTGAGCTGGTGTCCCCAGCTCTGCAGCGACACCGGCTGGTCTAGTCCGGGGTAGGGCGAGAGGAACAGGTACTGCTCACCGCGGACAAGCTGCTTGAGGTAGTCGAGGTCCTCCGGTGAGACGGTGTCCGGGTTGTAGGTGATCCAGACCGCGCCGTGTTCGAGGGCGTGGACGGCGTTCTCCGACCGCAGCGGGTTCGGGTACACGACGCCGGTACAGGTCGCCCAGATCTCGTCGTGCGGCCCGCCGAACGGAGGCGACTGGTCGTAGGCGACACGCTGGGTCGCGGTGACGTGCCGCGCGGCCTCGTAGTAGCGCTTCGTCACACCCGGGATGTTCGCCGACGGATCGGGATTCTGCGGTGAGGGCACGAACTCGGACACCGTTTCCACGGCGAAGTCGTCCTTCTGTTCGGCGCGCCGCTCGTTGAACTTGGGGACGAGGTAGATCGCGAGTCCGGCGATGAGGCCGATGACCACCACGACGGCGCCGATCAGCATCCAGTCGACCTGACGTCCCGTCGCCGAGGGAACGGATCCTGCTCGCTTGCGGGACTTGGGGACGTTGGCCCCTGGTTTGCGCGCCATTGACTTCTTTCCTCATCCGACTGCGGGGGCCGAGCGGACCTGCGGGAGACCCGGCCCGCGCTCGGCGCACACGAGTGTACTGGTGGGCCCGATGGGTGGAGCAGGGTGCGATTGTCGGTGTAGTGGCCGCGGCCAATAGGATGGTGTCCTGTGACTCCCGCCGACCTGGCCGCGCTGCTGCGCGACGTGACCCTGACCGTGGTCCGCGACCGCGGACTGGACGAGAACCTGGTGCCCGACTCCATCGTCGTCGAGCGCCCCCGTCACGCTGACCACGGCGACTATTCCACCAACGTCGCCCTGCAGATGGGCAAGCGGCTCGGCGTGAACCCGCGGGAACTCGCCGGCTGGCTCGCGGAGGCGTTCGCCGCGGCCGAGGGTGTCGCGAAGGCCGAGATCGCCGGTCCCGGGTTCGTGAACCTCTGGCTCGGGGCCGCCGCGCAGAACACCGTCGTCGCGGCGGTGCTGGCCCGGGGTGCGGACTACGGCCGCGGAAACGAACTCGCCGGTTCGGTCATCAACCTCGAATTCGTGTCGGCCAATCCGACCGGGCCGATCCACCTGGGCGGTACCCGCTGGGCGGCCGTCGGCGATGCTTTAGGCCGCGTGCTGGCCGCTCGCGGTGGTGCGGTCACGCGTGAGTACTACTTCAACGACCACGGTGCCCAGATCGACCGGTTCGCCCGGTCGCTGGAGGCCGCGGCACTGGGCAACCCGACCCCGGAGGACGGCTACGCGGGCGATTACATCGCCGACATCGCCGCGAAGGTCGTCGAGACGGTCCCCGAGGTGCTGTCGCAGCCCGACGCCGACCGCCTCGAGACGTTCCGTTCGGTCGGGGTGGACCTGATGTTCACCCACATCAAGCAGAGCCTCCACGACTTCGGCACCGACTTCGACGTCTTCACCCATGAGGACAAGATGTTCGCCACCGGCCTCGTCGACGAGTGCATCGGCGAGCTCAAGGCCAATGGCAACCTGTACGAGAAGGACGGCGCGTGGTGGCTGCGGTCCACCGAGTTCGGTGACGACAAGGACCGTGTGGTCCTCAAGAGCGACGGCAACGCCGCCTACATCGCGGGCGACATCGCCTACTACCGTGACAAGCGCAACCGCGGCTTCAACCTCTGCATCTACATGCTCGGCGCCGATCACCACGGGTACATCAGCCGGCTCAAGGCCGCGGCGGCGGCGCTCGGCGACGACCCGGCCACCGTCGAGGTGCTGATCGGCCAGATGGTCAACCTCGTGCGCGACGGCACGCCGGTCCGTATGAGCAAGCGTGCCGGCACGGTCATCACGCTCGACGACCTCGTCGACGCGGTCGGCGTCGACGGCGCGCGCTATTCGCTGATCCGCTCGTCGGTCGACGTCAACATCGACATCGATCTCGACCTGCTCACCAAACAGTCCAACGACAACCCGGTGTACTACGTGCAGTACGCCCACGCGCGGATGTCCGCACTGGCCCGCAACGCCGCTGACCTCGGGGTCGTGTCGTCGCTGGACCATCTCGACCTGCTCGACGATCCCGCCGAGGGCGAATTGATCCGCACCATCGGCGATTTCGACGATGTCGTCGCGACCGCCGCCACGTTGCGCGAACCGCACCGGGTCTGTCGCTACCTCGAGGTCCTCGCCGGCACCTACCACCGGTTCTATGCCAAGTGCCGTGTCCTGCCGCAGGGTGACGAGAAACCGGCGGACATCCACCGGGCCCGGCTCGCCCTGTGCGAGGCCACCCGTCAGGTCTTGGCCAACGGCCTGGGGCTCGTCGGCGTCACCGCGCCGGAGCAGATGTGAACGCACACCCCGCCGGCCCCCGGCACGCCGAACTGCTGGCCGCACCCCATCTCGCCGAGCGTCCGAACGACCCGGCGGTGCTCGCCGCCATCCCCGCACAGGTGTGGCCGCGCAACGCATCCCGCGACGAATCGGGCGAGCTACGGTTGGCCGGCGTGCCGGTGAGTCAGCTCGCCGAAGAGTTCGGGACGCCGGCGTTCGTCGTGGACGAGGCCGACTTCCGGTCGCGCTGCCGGGACATGATGGCGGCGTTCGGCCCGTACGGGCGAGTGCACTACGCGTCGAAGGCGTTCCTGAGTACCGAGATCGCGCGCTGGGTCGACGACGAGGGGCTGTCCCTGGACGTCTGCAGCGGTGGTGAACTCGCCATCGCACTGCGCGCCGGTTTCCCGCCGGAGCGAATCGCATTGCACGGCAACAACAAGAGCGTCGACGAGCTGCGCGCTGCGGTCGACGCCGGGATCGGGCACGTCGTCCTCGACTCGATGATCGAGATCGATCGGCTCGACGTGATCGCCGGCGAACGCGGTGTCGTCGCCGACGTGCTGGTGCGCGTGACCGTCGGTGTCGAAGCGCACACCCACGAGTTCATCTCGACCGCACACGAGGACCAGAAGTTCGGATTCTCGCTCGCCGGTGGGATCGCGATGGAAGCCATCCGGCGGGTCTTCGCGACCGACAACCTCAGGCTCGTGGGTCTGCACAGCCACATCGGGTCGCAGATCTTCGACATGGACGGATTCGAGCTGGCCGCCCACCGGGTGCTCGGACTGCTCCGCGACGTCGTCGGCGAGTTCGGTGTCGAGAAGACCGCGCAGATGTCGGTCGTCGATCTCGGTGGCGGACTGGGGATCTCGTACCTCCCCGACGAGCGTCCGCTGCCGGTGCAGAAGGTGGCGGAGACGCTCGCGGCGATCGTCGAGCGGGAGTCGGCAGCACTCGGGCTGCCCATGCCGACCATCGCCGTCGAACCGGGCCGCGCCATCGCCGGTCCCGGCACGATCACGCTGTATCGCGTCGGCACCGTGAAGGACGTCGCACTGGGCGGCGGCGCCGTACGACGCTACGTCTCCGTCGACGGCGGCATGAGCGACAACATCCGCACCGTTCTCTACGACGCCGAATACGACGTGCGGCTCGTGTCCCGGGTGTCGGAGGCCCGTGCGGTGGTGTGCCGGGTCGTGGGAAAGCATTGCGAGAGCGGCGACATCGTGATCAAGGACTGTTGGCTGCCGGAGGATCTCGGCCCCGGCGACCTGATCGCGGTGGCGGCGACCGGTGCCTACTGCTACTCGATGTCGAGCCGATACAACATGACCATGAGACCGCCCGTGGTGGCGGTGGCCGACGGGAACGCCCGGCTACTGCTGCGCCGGGAGACCATCGACGACTTCCTCAGCCTGGAGGTGGGCCTGTGACCGAATCCGTGCAGAACGCAAGTGGCGCAACCGATGCGGACTCGCGCACCATCGGTGTCGCGGTGCTCGGCATGGGCAATGTCGGTGCCGAGGTGGTGCGCATCATCACCGACAACGCCGACGACCTCCGGGCGCGCGTCGGGGCTCCCGTGGAGATCCGCGGCGTCGCGGTGCGGGATCTCGGCCGTCCCCGCAAGATCGCGCAGGATCTCCTGACCGACGACCCGGCGGCACTCGTCGCGCGCGACGACGTCGACATCGTCGTCGAGTTGATGGGCGGCATCGACCCGGCCCGCGGTCTGATCCGGTCGGCGCTCGAGAGCGGCAAGTCGGTGGTGACGGCGAACAAGGCGCTCCTCGCCGAATACACCGGCGAACTCGCGACCGCCGCGGCAGATGCCAAGGTGGACCTCTACTTCGAGGCCGCGGTCGCCGGCGCCATCCCGGTCATCCGTCCGCTGATGCAGTCCCTGGCCGGCGACACCGTCGAGCGGGTCAACGGCATCGTCAACGGCACCACCAACTTCATCCTCTCCGCGATGGACGAGACGGGCGCCGACTACGCCGACACCCTCGCCGAGGCCGGCCGCCTCGGATATGCCGAAGCCGATCCGACGGCCGACGTCGAGGGCTACGACGCCGCGGCCAAGGCGGCGATCCTCGCCTCGATCGCCTTCCACACGCGGGTCACGGCGGCCGATGTGCACCGCGAGGGCATCTCCTCGGTCACGTCCGCCGACCTGATCGCGGCCAAGAAGTTCGACTGCACGATCAAACTGCTCTCGATCTGCGAGCGCGTCCGCGACGCCAATGGCGCGCAACGGATCTCGGCGCGCGTGTACCCCGCGCTGATTCCGCTGACCCACCCGCTGGCGACCGTGAACGGCGCGTTCAACGCCGTCGTCGTGGAAGCCGAGAACGCCGGGCGGCTGATGTTCTACGGGCAGGGTGCCGGGGGATCACCGACGGCATCCGCGGTTCTCGGCGACATGGTCATGGCCGCCCGCAACCGCGTGCACGGCGGGCGCGGACCGCTCGAGTCGACCTACGCCTCCCTGCCCGTCGCCCCGATCGACGACGTGTTCACGCGGTATTACGTCTCGATGCGGGTGGCCGACAAGCCCGGCGTGCTGGCGCAGGTCGCGGGGGAGTTCTCGAAGCGGTCGGTCAGCATCGCCGCGGTGCGCCAGGAGGGCGCGGGCGACGACGCCCGCCTGATCCTGGTCACCCACCGCGCCCCCGACCGAGCTCAATCGGATTGTGTTGCGGCGCTCGAAGACATGGACGCCGTCATCAAGGTGTCGAGTGTTTTGCGATTGGAAGGTACCGATGACTGAAGCGACTTCTACGCCTGTGCACCGCGCGTGGCCGGGCCTCATCGAGGCCTACCGGTCGCGGTTGCCCGTCGCCGACGACTGGAAGGTCGTCACGCTGCTCGAGGGTGGCACCCCGCTGATCAGTGCGCCGCATCTGTCGTCGCTGACCGGCTGCGAGGTCTACCTCAAGGTGGAGGGCCTCAACCCCACCGGTTCGTTCAAGGACCGCGGCATGACGATGGCCGTCAGCAACGCGGTCAACAACGGCAAGACCGCGGTCCTGTGCGCATCCACGGGCAACACCTCGGCATCAGCCGCCGCATACGCCACCCGGGCCGGGATCACCTGCGCGGTCCTGATCCCGCAGGGCAAGATCGCGATGGGCAAGCTCGCGCAGGCGGTCATGCACGGCGCCAAGATCATCCAGGTCGAGGGCAACTTCGACGACTGTCTCGAACTCGCGCGCAAGGCGACCGCCGAGTTCACCGAGATCGAACTCGTGAACTCGGTCAACCCGGCGCGGATCGAGGGTCAGAAGACCGCCGCCTTCGAGATCGTCGACGTGCTGGGCCGTGCCCCCGACGTCCACGCTCTGCCGGTCGGCAACGCGGGCAACATCACCGCGTACTGGAAGGGCTACAAGGAGTATCACGCCGACGGCGTCTCGTCGTCGGTGCCGCGCATGCTCGGTGTCCAGGCCGCGGGCGCCGCGCCGCTGGTGAACGGCGCGCCGGTGAAGGACCCGGAGACCGTCGCCACCGCCATCCGCATCGGTTCCCCGGCCAGCTGGAACCAGGCCGTCGCCGCGAAGGACGAGTCGACCGGGCAGTTCCTGGCGGCCACCGACGAGAAGCTGCTCGAGGCCTACCGACTCGTCGCCGGCAAGGAGGGCGTGTTCGTCGAGCCGGCGTCGGCGGCCAGCGTCGCGGGCCTGCTCGCCGCGAGTGCCGACGGCTGGATCGAGCGGGGCTCGACCGTGGTGTGCACGGTCACCGGCAACGGTCTGAAGGACCCCGACACCGCGCTGGCGGGCATCCCGGCGGTCGAGGCCATTCCGGTGGACCCGGTGGCGGTCGCGAATGCTCTCGGTGTCGGCTGACGGGGCCGGGTCCGCGGCGGCTGCTGCGGGAACGGTGCCGGTAGGGCTCTCGACGAGGGTCCGCGTGCCCGCCTCCAGTGCCAACCTGGGGCCCGGATTCGACTGTCTCGGAATAGCTCTCGGAATCTACGACGAGGTGATCGTCGAGACGGTCCCGGATGGCGTCACCCTCGAGGTCGAGGGTGAGGGCGCCGACGCCGTGCCCCGCGACGACTCGCACCTCGTGGTGCGGGCGCTCACGCACGGACTGGCACACGCCGGGCTGCGGGCCCCCGGTCTGACATTGCGCTGCGTCAACCGGATCCCGCATTCCCGGGGTCTGGGTTCGTCCGCCGCCGCCGCGGTGTCGGGTCTCGCCGCCGCGTCGGGCCTGATCTCGGCCGCCGGCCTCGGTCCGGGGCTCTCGGCCGACGAACTGGTACAACTGTCCAGCGAATTCGAGGGTCACCCCGACAACGCGGCCGCGAGCGTGCTCGGCTCGGCGGTCGTCACGTGGACCGAATCAGCTGACGGCGTCGCCTCGTATCACGCGCACCGTCTCCCGGTGCACCCCGACATCTACGCAACGGTCTTCGTGCCCGACACCGAGTCGTCGACGTCGTTCACCCGCGGGCTGCTCCCGGATTCGGTCCCGCGCGCCGACGCCGTGTTCAACCTGAGCCGGTCGGCCCTCGCCGTCGTCGCGCTGACCACCGATCCGCGCAACCTCATGGCCGCGTCCCAGGATCGGTTGCACCAGCCGTACCGGGCGTCGGCGATGGCGCCGACGCACGATCTGGTCAGCGCGCTGCGTGCTCGGGGACATGCTGCGACGGTGTCCGGAGCGGGACCGACCGTCCTGGTGCTCGGTACGGCGCCGGTGCCCGCCGAGATCCGTCAGCTGGCGCAGGGCCTCGGGTTCGACGCCCGGTCGGTCGCCGTCGCCGGCGGCGTCGAGATCACCGTCGGCTGATCGGCGTCGTCCGCACGACCGCCGGAGTGAAAGCGCATTCATTTGGCGCTTCCGGCGTGTTGCCCCTATCATGCGAACGGGGTTACCATATTCTGGTCTAGCCGCGCAGGCTTGTCCTGCCGCTTCTCATCCTTCACCGATCGGAGATGACCGGCTGTGTATCCGGGCCGGGGTCATGGATCTCTGTCGACGGTGCCGAAGCGCAGGTGTTTCCGGGCACGCTCGCAGCGGACCACACATTCTCACCGTCCACCGCGGACGGACTCCCTAGCGCACAGAAGCAGGGAAACGTAGACCTCACGCAGTTCTCGTCTGCGGGAGGAACGAAAGGACTTCCGTGACCGATACGGACCTGATCACCGCACCTGCCGAGCAGGAATCCGCGGGTTCGGCCGGCCCCGACTCGGGACGACCGGCCACCAAGACACGTGCACGAACCGGCCTGTCCGGCATGGTGCTCAGCGAACTGCGGACGGTCGCCGGTGAACTCGGCATCAAGGGCACCTCCGGGATGCGCAAGGGCGATCTGATCGCCGCGATCAAGGAGCGCCAAGCGGGTGGCGACGCCCCGGCCGCGAAGAGCGCTCCCGCCCGGTCGAAGGCCGGCACGTCGAAGCCGGCGACGAACGACGACCAGCTGACCATCGGCGACTCCCCGGCCGCGACCGGGGCGGACACGACCGAGAAGAACGACGCCCCCCGGAGCGGCGCGCGCACCCAGCGCGGCGCCGGCCGCAAGGCCGCTGCCGCGGACGCACCGGCCGAGGCGTCGTCCACCGAGACCGCGAACGCCGACGCTTCGGGAACAACGAACAACCCGGCTGCCACCCAGGCCGACGGCTCGCGGAACGGCGCCGACGCGGCGAAGTCCGAGGCCCAGGCCGGGGATGCACCCAAGGGCGGCAGCGCTTCCGAGACCGACTCGTCGGAGACCGGTGCGGGACGCGAGCGACGCCGCGGCCGTGACGGCTCGGGCGAGGCCGCGGGTGACTCCGACGGCAACGACCAGCGCACTCGGCGCAACCGCAACCAGAACCGCGACAACCAGAATCGCGACGGGGGCCAGAACCGCGACGGGGGCCAGAATCGCGACAAGCAGAACCGCGACGGCAACCAGAACCGCGACGGCAACCAGAACCGCGACGGAAATCAGAATCGTGACGGGGGTCAGGACGACGACGGCGAGGGCGGCGGTCGCCGTCGGGGTCGCCGGTTCCGTGAGCGTCGTCGCGGCCAGAATCGCGACACCCCGAACGAGCCGCAGGTGTCCGACGATGACGTGTTGCAGCCCGTCGCCGGCATCCTCGACGTGCTCGACAACTACGCCTTCGTGCGCACCTCGGGGTACCTCGCCGGTCCGAACGACGTCTACGTCTCGATGAACCTGGTCCGCAAGAACGGACTTCGACGCGGCGACGCGATCACCGGTGCGGTCAAGGTGCCGCGTGAGGGCGACCAACAGAACCAGCGCCAGAAGTTCAACCCGCTGGTGCGGCTGGACACCGTCAACGGCGG
Organism: Gordonia sp. SMJS1; assembly: GCF_029866425.1. NCBI lineage: Bacteria > Bacillati > Actinomycetota > Actinomycetes > Mycobacteriales > Gordoniaceae > Gordonia > Gordonia sp. SMJS1. The sequence goes on from NZ_CP123381.1 coordinate 2,010,798, forward strand.
AGACGTCGAGACGGCCAAGCGTCGCCCCGAGTTCAACAAGCTCACGCCGCTGTACCCGAACCAGCGCCTGCGGCTGGAGACCACCCCCGAACGACTCGACACCCGTGTGATCGATCTGATCATGCCGATCGGCAAGGGGCAGCGGGCCCTGATCGTGTCGCCGCCGAAGGCCGGTAAGACGACGATCCTGCAGGACATCGCCAACGCGATCGCGACCAACAATCCCGAATGCCACCTCATGGTCGTCCTCGTCGACGAGCGTCCCGAGGAGGTCACGGACATGCAGCGTTCGGTGCGGGGTGAGGTCATCGCCTCGACCTTCGATCGGCCGCCGTCAGACCACACCTCGGTGTCGGAGCTCGCGATCGAGCGCGCCAAGCGACTCGTCGAGAGCGGGAAAGACGTTGTGGTGCTGCTGGACTCGATCACCCGTCTGGGTCGTGCGTACAACAACGCGTCGCCCGCGTCGGGTCGGATCCTGTCCGGTGGTGTCGATTCGACCGCGCTGTACCCGCCGAAGCGGTTCCTCGGCGCGGCGCGCAACATCGAGAACGGCGGGTCGCTGACGATCATCGCCTCGGCGCTCGTCGAGACCGGCTCCACCGGCGACACGGTGATCTTCGAGGAGTTCAAGGGCACCGGCAACGCCGAGCTCAAGCTCGACCGCAAGATCTCCGAGCGCCGGGTGTTCCCGGCGGTGGACGTCAACCTGTCGAGTACTCGTAAGGACGAGCTGCTGCTGTCGCCGGAGGAATTCTCCATCGTGCACAAGCTGCGTCGCGTGCTCTCGGGTCTCGACTCGCAGCAGGCCATCGACCTGCTGATCAGTCAGCTGAAGAAGACCAAGACGAACATCGAGTTCCTGATGACGGTGCAGAAGACCGCACCGGGCGGGAACAACGACGACTGAGTTCTGCGACTGCGACGAGCCACGAAGGTCACCGGACCTTCGTGGCTCGTCGTTTTCGCTCCTCGGGAACTGCGGCCTGGCGGCCGTCGTGGACTACGACACAACACTCGAGCATCTGAACCTCATCCTCCCTGAGGTGCGAGCGAAGCGAGCCACGAAGGGTGTAGCAACGTGTCTCGCCAGCCCTTCGTGACTCGTCGACCTCGACGCGCTCCTTCGTCGCTTGCTCGGCCCGGCGGCTTGCGCTCCTCGCACCTCAGGGAGCAGGGGTTTTGTAGTCTCTTCGGATCAGCGAGCGATGGGGGTTCGCTTCTCTCGGATTGGGGAGCGGTGGGAGACGGACGGGGTTGCGCGACTCGCGCGGTGTCCTCTCAGCCGGCGAGGTCGGCCGCCAGGTGTTGCCACGCCTGCGCACTCGGCGGTGCGACGGCCCCGGTCTGGGTGACGATCAGCGCGCACTCGCCTCCGCGGCTGTAGATCTCGAGTGATCCCGTGCGGTCCCACACCCGCGGGGCCACGTCACCCAGCATTCGCTGACGAGGTCGAAGTTGATCATCACGCGGGCGCTGCCGGATGCCAGCACCATCTGGCCCCGATGCTCGCGGGCTCCGTCGAGACGGTCCTGGCGCATCTGGATGCATCCCGGCGCCGCCGTCGCGAAGGTCACGGTCATCCCCAGTCCCGCTGCGTGCTCGAGTGCGGCGATCACCGTACGTGTCTCGACGCGGACGGTACGCGCGCAGTCGAGATGGGGGAGGGCCGCCAGGCGGGCGACACCTCCGTCGGTGAGTACCGCGTCGAATTGTGCGACCTGATCGTCGTCGATCGAGGCGGACGGGTCCACGCACTGTGGCGCAGGCGAATCCACGAAGGGCCCATCAAGGACCGCGGCCGCGCCGGTGCAGGTCATCGCCTCGAACGCCAGCCGGTCGGAGTTCTCCGTCAGGTAGGTGGCGTGAGCGGTGTTGCCGCGGTGGTCGAACAGTCGCAGGGTCGGCGGAACGTGGGCGGCGGGATCGCTGAGCAACGCCGACGACAAGCGAGAGGGGTTGAGCCGCAGTGCGATCTGCTGCGAGTCGACACGAAGCGGACCGCCCACGGTCGTCGGGAGGTCATGGACTCCGACCGCGTTCATGATCACCGGACCGGCAACGGTGACGCCGACGACCTGGGCCAGGCCGGGCAGGCGCGCGGCGACCGCGGGGACGTCGTGATTCACCGAGGAGTCCGCGAATCCGGCTGTCCGCAGCAGGATCTCGAGATCGCTGCGGGCGTGCGGATGGTCCCCGGCGGAGTGGGTCATCTCAGTAGACGTCGCGTGAGTAGCGATTCTCCGCGCGCAGGCGATCGACGTACGCCGCGGCCTGGTCGGGCTCGAGACCACCGTGTTCGGCGACGATCTCGTGCAGCGCCGCGTCGACGTCGTCGGCCATCGTCGTGGCGTCGCCGCACACGTACAGATGCGCGCCGGCCTCGAGCCACGCGAACAGCTCACCGCCGTGTTCGCACATCCGGTCCTGGACGTAGATCTTGTGTTCCTGATCGCGGGAGAAGGCGAGGTCGAGCCGGTCGAGAAGCCCGTCGGTGACGAACCGGTCGAGCTCCTCGGCATAGAGGTAGTCGTGGCCGCGATGCTGGTCACCGAAGAACAGCCAGTTGCCGCCGGGTGCGCCGGCCGCGGCCCGCTCATGCAGGAAACCGCGGAACGGGGCGATGCCGGTGCCCGGGCCGATCATGATGGCCGAGACGTCGTCGGCGGGCAGCCGGAACTTCTTGTTGGGGGAGATGAAGACGGGCACGGTGTCGCCGGGCGCGCAGCGGTCGGCCAGGTGGGTCGAGCACACACCTCCGCGATCCCGGTCGGCGACGCGGTAGCGCACCGTGGCCATCGTGATGTGGACGGTGTCGCCGTGGACCCGCGGGCTCGACGAGATCGAGTACTCGCGGTGCGCGAGGGGACTCAACTCCTCGAGCAGTTCCTCGGGAGTCGGGGTGAAGGTCGGGTCCAGATCCAGGAGATCGAGGACGTCGAGTCCGTGGAGCCACGCGTCGAGTGCCTGCGGGTCACCGGCGTCGAGAAGTCGGGCGAGTTCGGGGTGTCCGGTGCGTTCGGCGACGGCCCGGACGAGGTACTTCGACGGCGCGCCGATCTCGTACCTGCTGGTCAGTGCCTCGCGCAGGGTGTAGGTCGCCTTGCGGTCGGCGATGATCTCGTCGCCCACCGCGCGCAGCCGGGCGAGCAGGAGATCGACCAGCGCGGGATCGTTCGTCGGAGCGATGCCGATGCCGTCGCCGGGCTCGTAGGTGATGCCGCTGTCGCCGAGATCGAGTTCGAGATGCCGGACCTCCTTGGCCGATCCGGGACCGGAGAGGAGTTCGTTCCGTACGACCGTCGCCGGGTAGGGATTGCGCCGGTTCCACGGCGATCGGGCCGTCTTGCCGGTACGACGGGCGGGGGAGGTCCGTGCGGTGTCGACTGCGAGGCTGCTGCCGGTGGAGGCGGCGTCGTACATCGAGGATTCCTTCGGGGACGGGGTGCGGGGGAGCGTGTGCCGCCGACAGGGCGGGCGACGCCACGGTACTACACTTAGGCAACCCTTACGAGGATCGCGATCTGCGTCACGTGCAGTGGAGTGCGGGTGGCCGTGCCGGGAATGGATCCGAGCGGCCTGCCGTTGAGGCACCTGCGACCGCGGTGACCGGGATTTTTCCCGGGTGATGCCCCCGTGGCATACTGATCGGTCGAGTCCGGTTCCGGTTCACACCGTCGACAAGCGACGGTGACCCGGCGACCTCAGAAAGGGACAGTCAGACATGAAGCAGGGAATCCACCCCGAGTACGCGACGACCACCGTCGTCTGCGGCTGCGGCAACACCTTCGAGACCCGCAGCACCGCTGCCAACGGTCGGATCAACGTCGAGGTCTGCTCGCAGTGCCACCCGTTCTACACGGGCAAGCAGAAGATCCTCGACACCGGCGGCCGCGTTGCCCGGTTCGAGAAGCGCTACGGCAAGCGCGCCAAGTAGACCACGCTGCGACGCCCGCCCGACGATGTCGGGACGGGCGTCGCTGTGTTTTCCGGTCAGAGTTCTTCCCGGTGTCGCCGATCATCCGGCGTGCGCCGGTCGACAAGTGAGGTCGCCTTCATGAGTACGCAGAGTCCCTCGGCCATCGACGACATCCTGGCCGAGCACTCGGGTCTCGAACGCCAGCTGGCCGATCCCGCCCTGCACGACGATCCCGCCGCGGCCCGTCGCGTCGGTAAGCGATTCGCCGAGCTCGCGCCCGTCATGGCGACCTACACCCGGTTGAAGGCGGCACGCGAGGATCTCGAGGCCGCACGGGAACTGGCCGCCGATGACGCGTCGTTCGCCGCCGAGATCCCCTCTCTCGAAGAGGCCGTCGAGGAACTCGACGCGACGTTGACCGACCTGCTCGCCCCGCGCGACCCCCACGACGCCGACGACGTGGTCCTGGAGATCAAATCCGGTGCGGGCGGCGAGGAATCGGCACTGTTCGCGGCGGACCTGGCCCGGATGTACCTCAAGTACTGCGAGCGTCACGGCTGGAAGGCGCAGGTGCTCGGCGTGACCGAGTCCGATCTCGGCGGCTACAAAGAGGCCACCTTCTCGATCAAGTCGAAAGAGGCCGTGCGCGACGGGGTCTGGTCGCGACTGAAGTTCGAGGGCGGTGTGCACCGCGTCCAGCGGGTGCCGGTCACCGAGTCGCAGGGCCGCATCCACACGTCGGCGGCCGGGGTGCTGATCTACCCCGAGCCCGAAGAGGTGGCCGAGGTGACGATCGACGAATCGGAACTGCGCATCGACGTCTACCGCTCGTCCGGCAAGGGCGGCCAAGGCGTGAACACCACCGATTCGGCGGTCCGGATCACCCACCTGCCCACCGGAATCGTCGTCACATGCCAGAACGAACGTTCGCAGTTGCAGAACAAGGCGCGCGCGATGCAGGTCCTCGCCGCCCGGCTGCAGTCCGCAGCCGAGGAAGAGGCGGAGGCCGCCGCCGCGCAGGGTCGTGCGGCCCAGATCCGCACCGTGGACCGGTCCGAGCGGATCCGGACCTACAACTTCCCCGAGAACCGCATCACCGATCACCGGATCGGTTACAAGGCCAACAATCTCGACGCGGTGCTCGCCGGTGACATGGACAACCTGCTCGACGCGCTCGTCGCCGCGGACCGGCAGGCCCGCATGGAAGCGGAATAGGAGTCGTGACCGGCAGGCCGACCCCGTTGTCGGACGAACTGCGTGCCGCGACCGCCCGTCTCGCCGCGTCCGGGATCGACTCCGCACGCCGTGACGCCGAATGGCTGATGGCGCACGTGCTCGGGATCGATGCGGGCCGACTGGTGCTGGTGGACACGATCGACGACGCGCCGGCCCGCGCGTTCCGGTCGGCGATCGACCAGCGGTCGCAGCGGATTCCCTTGCAGCACATCATCGGGACCGCCGCCTTCGGCCCCGTCGAGCTGGCCGTCGGCCCCGGGGTGTTCATCCCCCGGCCGGAGACCGAGTACCTCCTCGAATGGGCGGTCGACCGACTCCGCGCCACCCCCGGATCGCATTTCGCGGCTGATTTCTGCAGCGGCAGTGGGGCACTGGCGATCGGCATCGCCGCGATGAGTCCGGCGACCCGGGTCGTGGCGATCGAGGCCGACGAGGATGCGCTGGTGTGGTTGCGTCGCAACGTCGCCGACGCGACACCGGCCGTCGGGTCACGGGTCGACGTCGTCGCCGCGGACGTCACCGATCCGGATCAGGTCGCGGGAGCCGTCCCGGCCGGCAGCGTGTCGGTCCTGGTCACGAACCCGCCCTACGTGCCGCTCGACGCCGTGGTCGGACCCGAGGTCGCCCACGACCCGGCTCGCGCGGTCTTCGGCGGCGCGGACGGGATGTCGGTCATCGTGCCGATGGTGCCGGTCATCGCCCGCACGCTGACGCCGGGTGGCGTCGTCGGGATCGAACACGACGACACGACCGCCGACGCCGTCGTGTCGTGCCTGCACGCGCACGGCGACTTCGAGGAAGTCACCCGGCACACGGATCTGACGGCCGGCCGAGGTTCGTGACGGCGCGCCGACGGCAGCCGGGTCCGTCGGACGCGGCATGGCAGGATGATCGCGTGAGCACTGTTTTCGACTGCAACGATCCACAGAACCGCTGGTCGGGGATTCGGGCGGCGGTCGGGGCGGCGAAAGCCGGACGGCTGATCGTGATGCCCACCGACACGCTCTACGGAGTCGGTTGCGACGCCTTCGATTCCGACGCCGTCGGTGCACTCCTCGCGGCCAAGCACCGGGGACGCGACATGCCCGTGCCGGTCCTGGTCGGTTCCTGGTACTCGATCGACGGCCTGGTCCTGTCCGTCCCGCAGCCCGCACGCGACCTGATCGAGGCCTTCTGGCCGGGCGGCCTGAGTCTGGTTGTCCGACAAGCACCCTCGCTGGCGTGGGACCTCGGCGACACCGACGGCACCGTCATGCTCCGGATGCCGCTGCACCCGGTCGCGATCGACGTGCTGCGCGAGGTGGGGCCGATGGCGGTCTCGAGCGCGAACGTCTCGGGGCGTCCGCCGGCGACCACCGCCGACGAGGCGCGCGAACAACTCGGCGACGAGATCGCCGTGTATCTCGACGGTGGCCCGGCGCCGGCCGCGCAGGCGTCGACGATCGTCGATGTCTCCGGGCCGAGTCCGCGCATCCTGCGCGAGGGTGCGGTCTCGACGGACGCCGTCGCCGACGTACTCGACACCGACCCGGCCGCACTGCTCGCGGAGCGATGAGCCCCGACGCGCCGAGGTCCGGACCACACGGCGTCGAGGCGGGTGGCGCCCCGACCGGCGACGCCGCGGTCGACGCCATGGTGAGCCGCGAGGTCGGCCGGCGCCGCGACACCTTGCAGTTGCTCGCCAGCGAGACCGATCCGACGCCCGGGGTGCGGGCCGCGATGGCGTCGGTCTTCGACGCGAAGTATGCCGAAGGGTATCCCGGGGCGCGCTACCACGGTGGTTGTGACGTGGCCGACGAGCTCGAGGAGCTCGCCGTCGGCCGGGCCCGTGCGCTGTTCGGCGCCGAGTACGTCAATGTCCAGCCGCTGTCGGGCAGTGCGGCCAACCTCGCCGTCTATGCCGCCTTCGCCCAGCCCGGAGACCCGGTGCTCGCGCTGCGCCTCGAACACGGCGGCCACCAGACGCACGGTTCTCGGGCGAACTTCTCCGGGCGGTGGTTCTCGCCGTTGCACTACGAGGTCCGCCGCGACGACGAACTCGTCGACTACGACCAGGTCAGGGATCTCGCGCTGGTGCACCGCCCCCGCATCCTCGTCGCCGGCGCCGCGTCCTACTCGCGGACGTTCGACTTCCCGACCCTGCGCCGGATCGCCGACGAGGCCGAGTGCATCCTCTGGGTCGACGCCGCACATCTCGCCGGGCACATCGCGGCCGGCCTGCTGCCCTCGCCGGTGCCGCACGCCGACATCGTCACCCTGTCCACCAACAAGGTGATCCGCGGTCCGCGCGGCGGGGTCATCCTCGCGCGGGCCGAACACGGCGAGGCCCTGCGCAAGGCGGTCTTCCCGTTCGTGCAGGGCGGTCCCGCGATGCACGCCGTCGCCGCGAAGGCGGTCGCCTGCGCGGAATCCGGTACCGACGAGTTCGCCGGCTACGTCCGTCGTGCGGTGGACAACGCCCGCGGTCTCGCCACGGAACTGGCCTCTCGGGGCGCCCGGGTGGTGTCCGGCGGCACCGACATCCACCTCGCGGTCGTCGACGTCAGCGGCTTCGGCATCTCCGGGATGGAGGCGCAGCACCGGCTCGGCGCGGCCGGGATCGTCGTCGACAAGGCGGTCCTCCCGTTCGACACCCGCCCCGTCTCCGAGGGATCGGCGATCCGGATCGGTACGCCGGTGGCCACCGAGCGCGGCATGACCGCCGCGATGCATCCGATCGTCGCCGACGCGATGGCCGCCGCGATGTCGACGCGCGACCGTGAGACACACCAGCGGATCCGTCGCGAGATCGCCGCACTGGCCTACGGGTAGCGTGGTCGCAATGTCGGAGACCCTTGCCCGTCTGACACCGGTGGTGGCGCGATGACCGGTGCCGCACCGGTGTTGCTCGCCGCCGCCGCGGACGGGGGAGGGACGGGCGTTCCTCTGCGCGAGCTCCTGCTCGTGGGGCTCACGGCCGCGGCCATGACCTACCTCCTGACCTCGGCGGTCCGCGTCTTCGCGATCCGCGCCGGCGCGGTCGCCGTGCCGCGGGTCCGCGACGTGCACGTGATCCCGACACCTCGCCTCGGCGGGCTCGGGATGTTCGGTGGGGTGGTCGCCGGGATCGCGCTCGCCGCGAACCTCCCCGCGCTCAATCGCGGTTTCGCCTACACCACGGACATGACGGCGGTGATCGCCGCCGGCACGGTGATCGTCCTCGTCGGCGTCGTCGACGACCGGTGGGGCCTGGACGCGCTGACCAAATTCGTCGGTCAGCTCACCGCCGCCGGCGTCCTGGTGCTGCTCGGCATCAGCTGGCTGCAGCTCTACATCCCGTTCGCCGACATCGGCACGCTGGTGCTCGACCCGCTGCAGGCCGGTCTCCTCACGGTCGCGATCACGGTCGCGACGATCAACGCGATCAACTTCGTCGACGGCCTCGACGGTCTGGCCGCGGGATTGGGACTCATCGCCGCGGCGGCGATCTGCATGTTCTCGCTCGGTCTGCTGCGCGACCAGGGCGGCGACGTCAGCTACTACCCCCCGGCCCTCATCTCGGTGGCACTGGCCGGCGCGTGCCTCGGATTCCTGCCGCACAACTTCTCGCCCGCACGGATCTTCATGGGTGACTCGGGTGCGATGCTGATCGGTCTGCTGCTCGCCGCGGCCTCCACGAGCGCCTCGGGCCGTATCGCCGTGAACGCCTACGGACCGGCCGACATCTTCACGCTGCTGTCCCCGCTGATCCTGGTCGCCGCCGTCGTCTTCATCCCGATGCTCGACATGCTGCTGGCGGTGATCCGGCGGACCCGGGCCGGCGTCGGTTTCTACACCCCGGACAAGATGCACCTGCACCACCGGCTGCTCGAACTCGGGCACTCGCAGCGCCGGGTCGCGCTGATCATCTATCTGTGGGTCGGGGTTCTCGCGTTCTCGGCGGCGGCCAGCACGCTGTTCCCGCTGTCGGTCGTCGCGCCGGCCTTCGGTGCGGGCCTCGTCGTCGCGATGCTGGTGACGATGGCGCCGCGCCTGCATCGACGCCTCGCCGAACTGCGAACGTCGACGAAGGCGTACCACTGACCGGTGTCCGGCGACCCTGTGGTTACCGTGATGGCGGTACCTCGGCCTAAGGTAAGGAAACCGTAAATTTTCGTGTACTATCGCCCGTAGTAGTCAACATGTGCGCAGGCCCGGACACAAAGCCCCGGTTCTGTCTCACACGACGCAATACCCCCCGGTGAGACACCAAGAACGGTGTTGGTAGGGTCACAACGAAACGCGAGCTGACGCCCAGCGGCCATGTGCTGCTGCACGTACGCGGGTGATCCGTGCCATCGGTATGGAGTAGGAGAGCTGAGGAGGGACATGACCGCATCTGCCCCTGATTCGGCCCCCGTCTATCCCCAGGCGCCGACCGGACTCCGCCGCCCCGCGCTCATCGCGGGCGGGTTCATCGTGGTGGTGGCTGCCGTCTCGCTCGCCGTCGGACATCCGCTCTTCGCGGTGTTCTTCCTTCTCGGTGTCGCCGGGATCTTCGTCAACGCGATCCTCGTCCGACGTGCCGTCGACGTCGTGGTCGCCGACGAGAACCCGCGCAAGACCGCCCTTGCACTCAACTCCGCCATGCGACTCGGTGCCATCACGGCGCTCGCGCTGCTGGCGGCTTTCCTGGTCCAACCCGACGGGTTGGGCGCGATGTTCGGACTCGCCATCGGCCAAGTGGTCTTGGTGCTGAACACGGTCATTCCGGTGATGAAAGGACTTCGTAGCCAACCATGACGACCGCCTTCAACCTTGCCGCAGAGGATGGCGAACCGGCCATTCAGGTGGGTCATTACACCAAATTCGAGCTGTTCGGACTGACCTTCAACCTGGAGACCATCATCGCGACGGCGCTGGCCGCGGCGATCATGCTCGCGCTGGCGTTCTACCTGAAGTCGAAGGTCACCTCGACCGGCGTGCCGTCGGGTGTGCAGCTGTTCTGGGAGGCCATCACCATCCAGATGCGTGGGCAGGTCGAGAGTGCCATCGGCATGAAGATCGCCCCCTACGTTCTCCCGCTCGCGGTCTCGCTCTTCACCTTCATCCTGATCTCCAACTGGCTGTCCATCCTGCCGGTCCAGGTCGGTCACCACGAGATCCTCAAGCCGCCGGCCGCGGACGTGAACTTCGCCTACGCCCTTGCGCTCTTCGTCTTCGTCTGGTACCAGATCGCCGGCTTCCGGAAGCGCGGCCTGCTGGGTCACCCGAAGCGGATCATCAAGGGCCACGTCGCATTCCTCGCGCCGATCAACGTCATCGAGGAGTTCACCAAGCCGATCTCGCTCTCGCTGCGACTCTTCGGCAACGTCTTCGCCGGCAGCATGATGGTCGCCCTGATCGCACTCTTCCCGCCGTACATCATGTGGGCGCCCAACGCGATCTGGAAGTCCTTCGAGCTCTTCGTCGGTCTGATCCAGGCGTTCATCTTCGCGCTGCTGACGATCCTCTACTTCTCGCAGTCGATGGAGACCGAGGATCACTGACCCGCCCGAACCAGGGCACCGCGCGGAGACGGACACGGCCGCGCCCACAACCGAACATGACGACCTGCTCCGGCACCTGTCGGCGCAACTCCAGACCTGACACACCAGATGTCAGCAACGAAAGGGAAATATCACAATGGATCCAATGATTGGCCTCGGCGCACTCATCGGTGGCGGCCTGATCATGGCCGGTGGCGCCGTCGGTGCCGGTATCGGTAACGGTCTGGCCGGTAGCCAGCTGATCGCCGGTATCGCTCGCCAGCCCGAGGCACAGGGTCGCCTGTTCACCCCGTTCTTCATCACCGTCGGTCTGGTCGAGGCGGCCTACTTCATCAACCTGGCCTTCATGGCGCTCTTCGTGTTCGCCACCCCGATCAGCGCCGGCTGATCGTCGCTCTCCCTTTTGTCGCCGAGTAGAAACGACACCTCACCACAATGACGCTTGCTGCAGAGAACTTCCTGCTCCCGAATGGAACGTTCTTCGTTGTCCTGCTCATCTTCGTGATTTTGCTGCTGGTCATCCGCAAGTTCGTGGTTCCGCCGATCCAGCAGGTCCTCGAGGAGCGGGACGCGATGATCCACCGCACCGTGGAGGACAACCGGACCGCCGCCGCCGAATTCGAGGATGCGGACGTCCAGTTCCGTTCGCTCCTCAAGGAAGCGCGCGGTGAGGCCACCGCCAAGCGCGACGATGCTCGCGCCCAGGGGCGGGAACAGCTGAACGAGATGAAGCAGCGAGCGACCGCCGAGGCCGACGCCGCCCTGCAGTCGACCAGCTCCGAGCTGGCGACGCAGGGTGAGCAGGCCGCCTCGACGGCTGCAGCTGATGTGGACGCACTCGCCAAGACGCTTGCGGCGCGTGTGCTCGGTGTCGACTCGGCAACTCTTTCCGATACCCGATCGACGAGCGGAGCGGTGAACTGATCATGGCTGCCAACACTGAGACCGAATCCGACCAGGGCCCCATCGGCACCTGGCTGCACGACATCGGTGCTGCGTTCGACCCCGCGATCTTCATCGCTCAGCTCTTCGGCTTCGCGGTCATCCTCTTCCTCCTGTGGAAGTACGTCCGGCCGCCGGTGGCGAAGATGATGCGGGATCGACAGGAGACCGTGCGTCAGCAGCTCGCCGAGAGCGAGGCCGCTGCCAAGCGCGTCGCCGACGGCAAGCAGGCCCGCGAGAAGGCGGTCGCCGAGGCCAAGGCCGAGGCGGAACAGATGCAGAAGGACGCCGCGGCCGACGCCGAGGCGATCACCTCCGACATCCGCGCACAGGCCGACCACGAGGTCAAGCGCATCTCCGAGCACGGCCGCAACCAGGTCGCCCTGGTGCGCGCCAACCTCGTTCGTCAGCTGCGCACCGATCTCGGACTCACCGCGGTCGACAAGGCCGGCGAACTGGTGCGCAACCATCTCGCCGACGACTCGGCCCAGGCGGCCAGCGTCGATCGGGTCATCGACGAACTCCAGGAGATGTCGTCGGGTTCGGCGAACGCGGTTCCCTCGAGCGCCTCGCTCGTCGGTCTGCACGCGATGCGTGCCGCCAGCCGCGACGCCGCTCTCGCCGTGTCGGAGCACTTCGATTCGGCGGCAATCGATCTCGACGGTTCGGCACTGGCCGACGCCTCGGGTGACCTCACCGCGGCCATCAACTTCCTCGGCGAGAACCCGGTGCTGCGCAAGCGCCTGGTCGAGGACGACGAGAACCCCGAGGGCAAGAAGGCCATGGTGCACCGTCTGTTCGACGGCAAGCTCGCCCCGGTCGTCGTCGAGGTGCTCGCGACCGCGTCGAGTCAGCGGTGGTCGTCGTCGAGCGACTTCGTCGTCGGTCTGCGTCGTCAGAACTCCCTGATCGTCCTCACCGCCGCCGAACGCGACGGGGTCATCGAGCAGGTCGAGGACGAGCTCTTCCGGGTGAGCCGAGTCCTCGAGGCCAACCCGCAGCTGTCCTCGCTGCTGTCCGACCACGGCAAGGACGCCGACAAGCGCGTCGACCTGCTGAAGAAGCTGGTCGGCGACAAGGTCGGCACCCACACCTGGACGCTGCTGTCCTCGACCGTGCGCCTGCTGCACGGCCAGGCCGCCGACGTCGCTGTCGATCAGCTCGCCGAGCTGGCCGCCGCCCGTCGCGGCGAGTCGGTCGCCCACGTGGTGTCCGCCTCACCGCTGTCCGATGCCCAGATCGATCGACTGTCGGGCGTGCTCGGCGGAATCTACGGTCGGACCATCTCGGTGCAGACCGAGATCGCCCCGGAACTGCTCGGCGGTCTCCGGATCAGTGTCGGCGACGAGGTCATCGACGCCGATGTCGCGACACGGCTGGCCAAGGCCGCCGAGACGCTGCCGCGCTGACGACCACCCCGACACACCCGAACCCACGAAGCCCAGAGCTCAGAGCCTTCGAGACTCAGAGCCACATCAAGGAAAGACGAGAACCCATGGCGGAGTTGACGATCTCACCAGACGAGATCAAGGGAGCGATCGAGCAGTACGTCTCGTCGTTCGAAGCCGAAGCGTCGCGTGACGAGGTCGGCATCATCACCGATACCTCGGACGGCATCGCCCACGTCAGCGGCCTTCCGAGCGCAATGGCCAACGAGCTCCTCGAGTTCCCCGGCGGCGTCCTCGGCGTCGCACTGAACCTCGACGAGGACGAGATCGGCGCCGTGATCCTGGGTGACTACGAGTCCCTGGAAGAAGGCCAGCAGGTCAGCCGCACCGGCGACGTGCTCTCCGTCCCCGTCGGTGATGCGTTCCTGGGACGCGTCATCAACCCGCTGGGTGCCCCGATCGACGGCCAGGGCGACATCGAGGCCGACGAGCAGCGCGTCCTCGAGTTGCAGGCCGCCACCGTGCTCGAGCGCCAGCCGGTCGAGGAGTCCCTCGCCACCGGCATCAAGGCCATCGACGCCATGACCGCCATCGGCCGCGGACAGCGTCAGCTCGTCATCGGCGACCGCAAGACCGGCAAGACCGCGGTCTGCATCGACGCCATCCTGAACCAGAAGGCCAACTGGGAGACCGGCGACCCCACCAAGCAGGTTCGCTGCATCTACGTCGCGATCGGTCAGAAGGGTTCGACCATCGCCGGCGTCAAGTCCGCCCTCGAAGAGGCGGGCGCGATGGAGTACACCACCATCGTCGCGGCTCCCGCCTCGGACTCGGCCGGCTTCAAGTGGCTGGCCCCGTACACCGGCTCGGCCATCGGCCAGCACTGGATGTACCAGGGCAAGCACGTCCTCATCGTGTTCGACGACCTGACCAAGCAGGCCGAGGCCTACCGCGCCATCTCGCTGCTGCTGCGTCGTCCGCCGGGCCGCGAGGCATACCCCGGTGACGTCTTCTACTTGCACTCCCGTCTGCTGGAGCGTTGCGCGAAGCTGTCCGACGAGCTCGGCGGCGGCTCGATGACCGGTCTGCCGATCATCGAGACCAAGGCCAACGACGTCTCGGCGTTCATCCCGACCAACGTCATCTCGATCACCGACGGCCAGGTCTTCCTGGAGTCGGACCTCTTCAACAAGGGTGTTCGACCGGCCATCAACGTCGGTACCTCGGTGTCGCGCGTCGGTGGCGCCGCCCAGACCAAGGGCCTCAAGAAGGTCTCGGGATCGCTGCGTCTGGAGCTGGCCCAGTTCCGTGAGCTGGAGGCCTTCTCGGCCTTCGCCTCCGACCTCGACGACGCCTCGAAGGCACAGCTCGAGCGCGGTGCCCGCTGGGTCGAGATGCTGAAGCAGGACCAGTACAGCCCCTTCTCGGTCGAGGATCAGATCGTCTCGATCTACCTCTGCGGTGAGGGCCACTACGACTCGGTCCCGGTCGACGACGTGCGCAACTTCGAGACCCAGCTGCTGAGCCACCTGCACCACAACGCGACCGGTGTCTACGACTCGATCGCCGGCGGCAAGGTGCTCAGCGACGACCAGGCCGAGGCCCTGATCGCCGAGACCAACAAGTTCAAGAACGGCTACCTCACCCACGACGGCCGTCGCGTCGTCAACGAGGCCGAGGCCGAGGCGATGGATGCCGACAACGTCGAGAACGAAGAGATCAAGATCCGCAAGTGATCTCAGACGTCAACGGACATCGCGAAAAGGAAGGGGTGAGGGCTCATGGCCAGCATTCGTGAGCTGCGCTCACGCATCCGGTCGGTCCAGTCGACCAAGAAGATCACCAAGGCTCAGGAACTGATCGCGACCTCGCGTATCACCAAGGCCCAGGGACGGGTGGCGGCGGCCAAGCCGTACTCGCAGGAGATGACCGCCGTGCTCTCGGAGCTGGCGAGCAACTCGGGATCGCTGGACAACCCGCTGCTCAACGAGCGGGAGAACCCGAAGCGCGCGGCGATCCTGGTCGTGACCAGCGACCGCGGTATGTGCGGTGGTTACAACGCGAACGTGCTCAAGGCGACCCGCGAACTCATCGCGCTCCTGCGCGACGAAGGCAAGGAAGCGGTCCTGTTCGTCATGGGTCGCAAGGGTGTCGGGTTCTTCAGCTTCCGGGGTCTGGAGATCTCGGACTCGTGGACGGGCTTCTCGGAGTCACCGCAGTACTCGGACGCGGCGACGGCGACCAGCTTCCTGGTGGACCTCTTCCAGGCAGGATCGGGCACCGAGGTCGAGCGCCCAGAAGGAGACGGCACCCTCGAGGGTGTCGACGAGCTGCACCTGGTCTACACGCGGTTCCAGTCGATGCTGGCGCAGGTGCCCGAGGTCCGGCGGATCGCCCCGCTGGTCGTGTCGCACGACGAGGATTCGTCCGACGACACGCCGTCGCGCAACTACACCTTCGAACCCGGGGCCGACGCCCTGCTCGACGCGCTGCTGCCGAAGTACGTGGCGACGCGGGTCTACGCGGCGCTGCTGGATTCGTCGGCATCGGAGTCGGCCGCGCGCCGCACCGCGATGAAGGCCGCGACGGACAACGCCGAAGAACTGTCCAAGTCGTTGTCGCGCGAGGCCAACCAGCTCCGCCAGGCCCAGATCACCCAGGAAATCAGCGAGATCGTCGGCGGCTCGAGCGCACTGGCGAACTAGCGTGCGCGCCAGCCGAGTCCGGATCGACGAGAACCCATACTTCGATAAAGAGGAAGTGACCCAAGCACCATGACCGCAGCAGTAGAAACCCCCTCCGCGCAGTCGGCGGGTTCCGCCGACGGGCGGGTCGTCCGCATCATCGGCCCCGTGGTCGACGTCGAGTTCCCGCGGGGCTCGATTCCTGAACTGTTCAACGCCCTGCACGCCGAGGTCGCTCTCTCCTCGGTCGCCAAGACCCTGACCCTCGAGGTCGCGCAGCACCTCGGTGACAACCTGGTGCGCACGATCTCGATGCAGCCGACCGACGGCCTGGTCCGCGGCGCGGCCGTGTCCGACACCGGCAAGTCGATCGTCGTGCCGGTCGGTGATGTCGTCAAGGGCCATGTGTTCAACGCCCTCGGTGACTGCCTCGACAGCCCGGGCCTGGGTCGCGACGGCGAGCAGTGGAGCATCCACCGCAAGCCGCCGGCCTTCGACGAGCTCGAGGGCAAGACCGAGATCCTCGAGACCGGCATCAAGGTCATCGACCTGCTGACCCCGTACGTCAAGGGCGGCAAGATCGGTCTGTTCGGTGGTGCGGGCGTCGGCAAGACCGTCCTCATCCAGGAGATGATCACGCGTATCGCGCGTGAGTTCTCCGGCACCTCGGTGTTCGCCGGCGTCGGTGAGCGCACCCGTGAGGGCACCGACCTCCACCTCGAGATGGAGGAGATGGGCGTTCTCCAGGACACCGCGTTGGTGTTCGGTCAGATGGACGAGCCGCCGGGCACGCGTATGCGCGTGGCGCTGTCGGCGCTGACCATGGCGGAGTACTTCCGCGATGTGAAGCACCAGGACGTGCTGCTCTTCATCGACAACATCTTCCGCTTCACGCAGGCGGGCTCGGAGGTCTCGACCCTCCTCGGCCGTATGCCGTCCGCGGTGGGTTACCAGCCGACCCTGGCCGACGAGATGGGTGAGCTCCAGGAGCGCATCACCTCGACCAAGGGCCGTTCGATCACCTCGCTGCAGGCGATCTACGTCCCCGCCGACGACTACACCGACCCGGCACCGGCCACGACGTTCGCGCACCTCGACGCGACCACCGAGCTCTCGCGTCCGATCTCGCAGCTGGGTATCTACCCCGCCGTGGACCCGCTGACCTCGACCTCGCGCATCCTCGAGGCGTCGATCGTCGGCGACGAGCACTTCCGCGTCGCCAACGAGGTCAAGCGCATCCTGCAGAAGTACAAGGAACTGCAGGACATCATCGCCATCCTCGGTATGGACGAGCTCTCCGAAGAGGACAAGGTCACGGTGCAGCGTGCGCGCCGTATCCAGAAGTTCCTCGGCCAGAACTTCCTCGTCGCCGAGAAGTTCACCGGCCAGAAGGGCTCGGTCGTCCCGCTCGCCGACACCATCGAGGCCTTCGACCGTGTCGCCAAGGGCGAGTTCGACCACCTGCCCGAGCAGGCGTTCAACAGCTGCGGTGGACTCGACGACGTGGAGGCCGCCGCCGCCAAGATCAGCGGAAAGTAGCGGTTCGCCATGGCTGAGAAGTCCTTCCACGTCGAGGTTGTCTCCGCGGATTCGAGCCTGTACTCGGGAGAGGCCACGTTCGTGATCGCGCAGACCACCGTCGGTGAGCTGGGTGTCCTGGCCAACCACGAGCCGCTCCTGGGCCAGTTGGTCCCGGGTGGTTTCGTGGTCATCGTCGAGGAGAACGGCAACCGTCGTGCGGCAGCGGTCGAGGGCGGGTTCCTCTCCGTCACCGGCGAGGCCGTCACGGTGCTGGCGGAGTCGGCCGACTGGGCCGACGACGTCGACGTCAACGCGGAGAAGACCGCGCTCGACGAGGCGGAGCCGGATTCGCCCGAGTACCACCGTGCTCACGCGCGTCTGACTGCGGCACAACACCTTTCCCGGTAGAGCGAGCCGCGCGAGCGGTTCGGGTCAACGACCGACCTCGGCCGGCCATCGGAATTCTCCGATGGCCTGCCGAGGTCGTTTGGCGTCTCATGTGCACGTTCTGGCATGCTTGTTCCACAGCCCCCTGTCCCGCGTGTATGCAGCCCAAGCCGTCTGGAGCCCTACCGGGTTCGACGCTTCGCCTATCCGCGGTGACTGCACGAAGGAGTAGGTGATGTCGCTGGCGGTCGTGATGCTCAGTGTGCTGCTGGCGGTGGCGCTCCTGTTGTGTGGCTTCCTGGCGCTGCGTCTGGCGCAACTCCGACGCGCGGGTACTCCGGTCCTGCTGCGCACGGTGCCGGCCGGCGTCGACCAGGGATGGCGTCACGGCACCGTGCACTACAGCGACGACTCTCTGCGCTACTACCGGCTCACGTCGCTGAAACCGGGGCCGAACGTGACGTTCGCACGACAGGGCATGGAGATCTCCGGTCGTCGCGCCCCCGAGGGCACCGAGACGGATATCCTCGACGGCATGCTCATCCTGCAGGTGCAGACCGCCGGCCGCGCCGAGGACGACTACGAACTGGCGATGGGCCCGGGTGCGGTGACCGCGTTCCAGTCCTGGCTCGAATCCCGGCAGTCCGCGAGATCGCAGCGGCGCCGCAGCGCCTAGGATTCCGGCCGCGCCGGGGGACGTTGCCGGTTGCCGCCCGGAACCCACTTGACGTCGCCGGGCGAGTTCGCGCCCTGCTGGTCGCCTCCCGCGGCGGGGCGAGTGCGGTTCGCCACCCGCGACAGGATGAACAGCAGATCCGACAACCGGTTCAGGTATTTCGCGGGCAGCAGGCTGGTGTCGTCGGGGTGGGCGGCGACCGCGGCCCACGCCGAGCGCTCGGCCCGTCTGGTCACCGTACGTGCCTGATGCAGCAGGGCAGCCAGCGGTGTGCCGCCCGGCAGGATGAACGAGTCCAGTGCGGGCAGATCGACACCGAAGGAGTCGCACCAGCGCTCGAGGGCATCGATGTAATCCTGCGCGATGCGCAGCGGTGGGTACTCGGGGTCGTCGACGACCGGCGTGGAGAGGTCGGCGCCGGCGTCGAAGAGGTCGTTCTGGACGGTCGTGAGCACTTCCCGGAGGTCGTCGGGGACGTCACCCCCGAGTGCCAGGGCGAGACCGATGACGGCGTTCGCCTCGTCACAGTCGGCGTAGGCGACGACACGCGGATCGGTTTTGGGCACCCGGGAGAAGTCGCTCAGCCCGGTGGAGCCGTCGTCGCCCGTTCGGGTGTAGATCCTCGTCAGGTGTACCGCCATGCGTCGAATGTACTGCGCCGGACCCACGGGATCGGACGCACGGTCGGAGGACGTACTGGCCGGTGGGCCGGTGACCCCGGACGGTTAAGGTGGCAGTCGTGAGCGATCGGTTTCTGGTGTCCGGGGGAGCGCGTCTGTCCGGCGAGGTGGCAGTGGGGGGCGCGAAGAACAGCGTCCTGAAACTCATGGCCGCGGCCCTCCTTGCCGAGGGGACGACCGTGCTGACCAACGCACCCGAGATCGCCGATGTCCCGCTGATGGCGGACGTTCTCCGCGGTCTCGGTGCGGTCGTCGACATGGACGGCGAGACGGTCACCATCACGGCGCCGGCGGAGCCGAAGTTCCACGCCGACTTCGCGGCGGTCCGGCAGTTCCGCGCCTCGGTCTGTGTCCTCGGCCCGCTGATGGCGCGTTGTCACCGAGCCGTCGTGGCGCTGCCCGGCGGAGACGCGATCGGGTCGCGGCCGCTCGACATGCACCAGGCGGGTCTGCGCGCCCTGGGCGCCACCAGCTCGATCGAGCACGGCTGCGTGGTGGCCGAGGCCGACACGTTGGTCGGCGCACCGATCGCGCTGGAGTTCCCGTCGGTGGGGGCGACCGAGAACATCCTCATGGCCGCCGTGCTCGCCGAGGGACAGACCACCATCGACAACGCCGCCCGCGAGCCGGAGATCGTCGACCTGTGCGTGATGCTGCAGCAGATGGGCGCACAGATCGACGGCGCCGGCACCTCGACGCTGACCGTCGTCGGTGTGGACCGGCTGCATCCGACGACACACCGGGTGGTCGGAGACCGCATCGTCGGTGCCACCTGGGGGATTGCGGCCGCCATGACGCGCGGTGACGTCACCGTGCGCGGCGTGAAACCCGAACACCTGCAGCTGGTTCTGAACAAATTGGGCGACACCGGCGCGGTGGTCGACACCTTCGACGACGGCTTCCGGGTCCGGCACGATCGCCGGCCCACCGCCGTCAACGTCTCGACCCTGCCGTTTCCCGGATTCCCCACCGATCTGCAGCCGATGGCGATCGGCCTCGCCGCCATCTCCGACGGCATGTCGGTGATCACGGAGAACGTCTTCGAGGCCCGGTTCCGCTTCGTCGAGGAGATGGTCCGTCTCGGTGCGGATGCGCGGACCGACGGCCACCACGCCGTCATCCGCGGGATCGACCACCTGTCGAGTGCGCCGGTCTGGTGTTCGGACATCCGGGCGGGCGCCGGCCTCGTGCTGGCCGGGCTCGTCGCCGACGGCGTGACCGAAGTACACGACGTCGAGCACATCGACCGCGGGTACCCGCACTTCGTGGAGATCCTGCGCAGTCTCGGCGGTGAGATCGAGCGCGTGCGCGACTGAACCCTGTCCGATCGGACAGGTACCGGCCCGTCCGGCCGGGTGCACTCTGGTCGAGGACGGGCAGGACCCCTTGTCCCGGTTGTGATCTGGACGACATTCTCGTTGTGACAGACCAACCGTCACAAGGAGTTCACCACCATGGCCATTGAGCTGAACCAGATCTGGGACTTCCCGATCAAGGAGTTCCACCCGTTCCCGAAGGCGAAGCTGGGTGTCGGCGCGCACGACATGCTCGGTGTCGAGGCCAAGGACCTGGGCATGACCCGTGCGCTCCTGATGACGACGGGTCTACGCGGCTCCGGCATCATCGAGGAGCTGATCGGCAAGATCGAGTACCAGGGCGTCGACGTGGTGCTCTACGACCAGGTGGAGTCCAACCCCAAGGACTACAACTGCATGGACGCCGCGGCCCTCTACCAGTCGGAGAAGTGCGACGGCATCATCTCGGTCGGTGGCGGCTCCAGCCACGACGCCGCCAAGGGTGCACGTATGGTCATCGCCCACGACGGCCGCAACATCAACGAGTTCGAGGGCTTCTCCAAGGCCACCAACAAGGAGAATCCGAAGCACATCGCGGTCTCGACGACGGCCGGCACCGGCTCGGAGACCTCCTGGGCCTACGTCATCACCGATACCTCGGACATGAACAAGCCGCACAAATGGGTGGCCTTCGACGACACCTGCCTCGTCGACCTGGCGATGGACGACCCGCTGCTCTACTACACGTGCCCCGAGCACTTCACCGCCTTCTGCGGTTTCGACGTGCTCGCGCACGCGAGCGAGCCCTACGTGTCGCGTCTGGACTTCGCACCCTCGCTGGGCAATGCCAAGTACTCGATCGAGCTGATCCGCGACCATCTGCGCACCGCCGTGTACGACCCGCGAAACCTGGCGGCCCGCACCGGGATGATGTACGCGCAGTACATCTCCGCGCAGGCGTTCAACTCCGGCGGCCTCGGTCTCGTGCACTCGCTGTCGCATGCGGTGAGCGCGTTCTATGACAGCCATCACGGGCTGAACAACGCCATCGCCCTTCCCCGCGTCTGGGAGTACAACCTGCCGTCTCGCTACGAGCGTTACGCCGAGATCGCCGCGCTGCTCGGTGTCGACACATCGAAGATGACGACGGTCCAGGCCGCCGACGCCGCCGTCGAGGAGGCCATCCGCTTGGGCAAAGACCTCGGCATCCCCGACAACTTCGGTCAGCTGTCGACGAGCAGCTACGACAAGAACCGGATGAACACCGGCAAGTACGAGGGCCGCGGCGAGACCATGGACACCTCGGACAAGCAGATCCGCGCCATCGCCGAGCACATGATGGACGACTGGTGCACGCCGGGCAACCCGCGGGAGAGCACCGTCGAGTCGCTGATCCCGATGGTGGCGCACGCCTTCACCGGCAGCTACTGATCCGCCCGCTCGCCCGCCTGATCCGAGATCCCGACTGTTCCGAGAACCGCAGGCCGACAAGGAGTCCGACATCCGATGACGCACGTGTGCGCACCTCGGGAAACCGCCGAGGACATCACCCGGGACATCACCCCGGACAGCCGTTCCTTCCCGTCCGTGGAGGAGCTGACCGACGCGTTGGGTGAGCAGGGCTACCTGATCGGTCCGGAACTCGCGGTCGTCGTCCATCTCGCGACGCTCCTCGACCGGCCCCTCCTGCTGGAGGGGCCGGCCGGGGTCGGCAAGACGGAGCTGGCGAAGGCGTTGGCGGCGGCTTCGGGGCGCGAGCTGGTACGGCTGCAGTGCTACGAGGGTCTCGACGAGTCGCGTGCCCTCTACGAATGGGATTACGCACGACAGCTTCTCCATGTGCAGATGCTGCGCGATCGCATCAGTGCGGAACTCGCCGCCGAGACGACCCTCTCGGCCGCGAGTTCGGCGCTGGCGCGCGCCGAGGTCGGCGTCTACACCGAAGACTTCCTGGTGGCCCGGCCACTGATGGCGGCCATCACGTCGCCCTCGCCGACGGTCCTGCTCGTCGACGAGATCGACCGCACCGACGAGGCGATGGAAGCGGTGATGCTCGAGGTCCTCGCCGAGCGCCAGGTGACGGTCCCCGAACTCGGGACGTTCACGGCACGGTCGTCGCCGTGGGTCATCCTGACCTCCAACGACACCCGCGAACTCTCGCCCGCGCTCAAACGTCGCTGCCTGCACTTCCAGGTCGACTACCCGGATCCGCAGACCGAGCGGGACATCGTCGCGGTCCGCGCCCCCGACGTCGAGGAGACGATCATCGGCGAGGTCGTCGACCTCGCCCGGCGGCTTCGCGATCTCCCGTTGCGCAAGAGCCCGTCCATCGCGGAGGTGATCGACGCCGCGCGGGCCGCCTCGTACCTCGGAGCACGGGACGGACAGGTGGGCACGCCGATCGACGCCGAGCATCGCAGCGCTCTGCTGGCGTTGCTCGTGAAGTTCGGTTCGGACGGCGAGATCGCCCGTCGCGCTCTGTCTTCCGAACACGGAGGACGCCGGCGGAAGGCTCGCCGATCGGCGTGGACGGGACCACGCCCGGCGGGTCGGTGACCGCGCGCGCCTTCGGTGCCGGGCGCGCCCGCAGTGCGGGTGTCCGACCGGGACGATGACGCCGATGACTGCGGCGTCGGCCACCCCGGTACCCGTCGCCACCGCGAGGCGGGCGGACCCGCTCGACCTGCTCGCGGTCGCGTTCGGAAGGGTCCTGCGGAGCTCCGGGATCGCGGCCTCGCCCGCCGAGGTCATCGAGATCCGGCGGACCCTGTCGATGGTCGGCGCCGCCGAGCCGGCGGTCCTGCGTGCGGCGCTACAGAGCGTGTGCGTCAAATATGGCTACGAGACAGCGGGTTTCGAGCGGGCCTTCGAGCTCTTCTTCCTCGGCGCCGAACCCGATCGCGCCGACGAGGACGACCTTCCACGGGCCCGCGGCGTCGCGGCCGATCTGCCCGATGACGTGGTCTGGGACGAGGAATTCGAGGGCGCGGCCCGCCAGATCGGCGCCGACGAACACACCGACGAGATCGGCCACCTGATGGCCGACGATCCCGACGCCGCGCACCGGGACGCCGAGAGCGCTCACCGGGAGGAGAACGACTTCAGCGTCTCGGCCGGCGCCGAGCAGCTCGGCGTCGACCCGGACGGCGGCACGACCGGTGGGGGAGTGACCTACACGGTCGAGGTCGACACCGCCGACTCGTCGACCGTCGGCGAACTGACCGGATCGGCAGCCCGGGTCTCGAGCCGGCCGCTCGGGCTGACCGGGGCCCACGCAATCCTCGCCGCACTCGACGCCTACGATCCGCGCAAGGCATACGGCACCGACGGCAACGACGACCTCGGCGACGCCCGGAGGACCGAACTGGAACGGGCACTGGGTGCTTTCGTCGACGCGCTGGTCGCATGCCTGGACGCCGACGGCGGCGCCGAGGCGGTCTCCGGCGCCGACCGGTCGGCCGAGGGGTATGTCGACCAAGCTGAGATCGATCGCGCCTGCCACCGGCTGATCCAGCGCATGCGCGGCGCCCCGCGCCGGGTGGTCCGCCCGGTCGACCGGGGTGTCCTCGACATCCGGGCGACGATGCGCGCGTCGTCGCGACCGACGGTGTGCCCGCCGAACTGTGGCGGCGCCGCAGGCGGCCCGGCCCGGTCCGGCTGCTGGTCCTCGTCGACGTGTCGTTGTCGGTCCGGCCGGTCACCGGGTTCATCCTGCGTCTCGCGCAGACTCTGCATCGCTTCGGCGACCGTTGCGAGGTCGTCGCGTTCGTCGATCGGCCGGTGCGCGTCACGACCGCACTGCGGTCCGCGGCGGCCGACTCGGCTCTCGCGGCGGTGCTCGCCGCCGACGGTCTGGATCTTGCCGCGACGAGCGACTACGGGCGCATGTTCGGCGAACTGCTGGGCGGCTGCGGGGACCTGATCAGCAGGCGGACATCGGTGCTCGTCGTCGGGGATGCGCGCAGCAACGGTCTCGATCCGCGTGTCGACCTGGTGGCCGAGGTCGGTCGTCGATCGCACCGAATCGCCTGGATCACACCGGAACCCGAGCGCTATTGGGCGCAATCCGGGTGCGCGATGGCCGACTACGCCGAGCACTGCAGCGGAGTCGTCAGCGTGCGTGACGGCGCCGAGATGCTCGCGCGTTGTGACGAGCTGGGTGCGGCGCTGAGGTGACCTGGGTAGCGTCGGGGTACCGCCGGGGCGAGGTGGTCGGACGGTGCGGTCGGAGTGGATGGAACGGAGGCGGGACGAATGGTGGGTGACGTCCGTCGGCGCGCATCGGGCCAGGTCGCCAAGTTCCACACCCCGGAGATCGTGCTGGGCCCGGGCGCCTTCGGGGAGGTGCCGGTCGCGACGGCGGGACTCGGGATGCGCCGACCGTTCGTGGTCAGCGATCGTTGTCTGGAACGCACCCCCTGGTACGCACAGCTGATGGCCGGGCTGCGTGCCGGCGGCCTCGACGCGGCGTCGTACCTGGATGTCTCGCCCAACCCACGGTCCGGCGAGGTCGCGGCGGCGTTCCTCGCCTACAAGGCACACGATGCCGACGGCCTCGTCGCCCTGGGCGGCGGTTCGGTGATCGACGCCGCCAAGGGTGTCGCGGTGTTGGCGGCCAACGGCGGTCACATCCTCGAGTACGAGGGAATCGACCGTGCCCGACGACCGCTCCCGCCACTCATCGCGGTGCCGACGACGGCCGGCAGCGGCGCCGACGTCTCCCAGTTCTGCATCATCAACGACGCCGAGCGGCGTACCAAGGTGACCATCATCGGGCGTTCACTCGTGCCGGACGTGACGGTGAGTGACCCGACCCTGCTGATGACCGCGCCCGCCGCGGTCACCGCCCAGGTCGGCATGGATGTACTCACCCACTGCGTCGAGGCCTACGTCTCGCTCGCGCACGGACGACTCACCGATTCGCTTGCGCTGGAATCCATTCGTGGCGTGTGGACGCATCTCGAACGCCTCGTCGACGATCCGCGGGACCGGGTCGCGGCCGAGGAGATGTCGCTCGCGGCGCTACGGGCGGGGATGGCGTTCACCAACGCGATCCTCGGCGCCACGCACGCGATGAGTCACCCGGTCGGCGGGCACTGTGACGCCCCGCACGGCGCGATCAACGCCGTCCTGCTGCCGCACGTGATCCGCTACAACGCCCATGTGTGTGCCGACGGCTTCGTCGACCTGGCCGACGCCATCGGGGTCGAGACATCCGGCGACGCCCGGACCGTCGCCGACCGACTGGCCGATGCGATCGCCGCGCTCGGCGCCCGGGTCGGCATGCCGGCGTCGCTCGAACCGCTGGGCGTGCGCAGCGCCGACCTCGACCGCCTCACCGCCCACGCGCTGGCCGATTCGTGCATGACCACCAACCCGCGGCGTCCGCAGGCCGCAGGCATCCGGGACCTCTACGCCGAAGCGCTGTGATGACCGGTCCGTCGCCCGAGCGAAGCGCTCTCCCCGAACAGGCCGACCTCGAGAGCCTGGTCGGACTCCGCAGCGTCAAGGGCAGCCACTACGCGGCGCTGCGCGGGGTCGAGGCGCGGCTGAGTCGGGTGGTCGGTGCGCTGGAGCGGATCTCGCGTGCTCTCGTCCGTACCGCCGAAGGGCCCGAGGCTTTGGTCATCGCGGTCGTCGAGGCGGCACGGGACCATCTGGGCGCGGACTGGGTCGTCTTCGCGCTCGCGGACGGCCGACTCGAGCAGTCGGCCCCGCGCCACCTGATCAGCGCGAGCGGTGGTCGGCTCTACGCCTTCGAAGGGTCCGAGCGGGCCGCCACACCCGACGACCTGCCCGACGAGGTGCTCAACCGGCTCAACGACATCCTCCGCGGACACGAGACCGTCCTGCACGGCGCGATCCTCCAGGAGGACCACGTCCACGTCCCCGTCGAACTCGACGGCAACGTCGTCGGGGGACTGTCGGCCTGGACACCGGTCGGTCGCATGGTCGATCCCACCGATCTCGTCGTGCTGCGCATCCTGGCCAGCCAGGCGATCGTCGCACTGCTCAACGCCGAGCTGTTCTCCGAGACCGACCGCCACGCAATGGAACTCGCCGAGCGCAACACCGAACTGGAACGTACCCAGCGCGAACTGTCGGCGGCGATGCGGGCGACCGTGCTCAACGAGGAGCGCGGACGGATCGCCCGCGAGCTCCACGACTCGGTCACCCAGTCGGTGCTGTCGGCGGGGGTGCAGATCGAACTGTGCCGCGGCCTCGTCGAAGGTCTCGCACTCGATCGCCTGGAGATGGCGGGCCGGCTGACCAAGGAGGCCGTGGAGCAGTTGCGGTCGTTCATCTACGCGCTCAACAACGCCACGAACGCGCCGTCGCCGAGTGTGCGCGACGTCCTCACCGAGCTGTGCTCGCTGCACATGCCGCCGGACCTTCGCACGGCGGTCCATATGCGCGGCCGGGAGCGCGATCTCGCCGATGAGGTCCAGCACGCCCTGCTGCGGATCGCCGGCGAGGCCCTCTTCAACACCGCCGTCCACTCGCGTGCCCACCAGGTCACGGTGACCCTCACCTACGCCGTGGACACCGTCGCACTGTCGGTCGACGACGACGGCGTCGGTGATCCCGAACATCTGCGCCGGGTGATGCGCACCGCGTCGCTCGGCGATCTCACGGCCGGACGGCACCGCGGCCTGGCCAACATGTCCTCGCGCGCCGCCGAGCTCGGAGGCGAACTGCGGATCCGCCGGTCGCGCATCGGCGGTATCCGCGTCGCGGTCGTGCTGCCGATCGGCACGGCCGGCTCCGCGACGCCCGACGACCCGCTCAGAACGAAGGAGTTCGGTTGAGCGACAACGACATCAGGCGCCCCATCCGGACGCTTCTCGTCGACGACCACGCCCTCCTGCGCCAGGGCATGCGGTCGCTGCTGGAGCGCGAGGACGTCGTCGACGTGGTCGGTGAGGCGGGATCGGCCGACGCCGCGCTGGCCGAGGTGAACGCCCGACACCCCGATGTCGTCGTGGTCGACCTCAAGCTGTCGGCGGGCACCGAGTACGAGGGGCTGCGGCTCATCGAGCAGATCGCGCAGCGCCACCCGGAGGTCGCTGCGCTGGTGCTGACCACGTTCCTCGACGACGATCTGGTCGTACGCGCCGTGCGGGCGGGAGCCCGGGGGTACGTGGTCAAAGATGTCGACACGACCGAACTCGTGCGCGCGATCCAGGCGGTGTCCGGCGGCGGCAGCGCCTTCGACCCGCGCAGCGCGGCCGTCGTCCTCCGCGCGGTGTCCGGCGAGAACGAGAAGTCCGAGGCACTCAGCGACCGGGAGCGCGAGGTCTTGCGGCTCCTCGCCGACGGGCTGTCGAACAAGCGGATCGGCGAGACGCTCTACATCTCGGAGTCAACCGTGAAGTTCCACATTCGCAACATCATTCGCAAGCTCGGGGTGTCCAAGCGGACCGACGCGGTGTACATCGCCAGCAAACGCGGGCTGATCTGACGCGGTCGCTCGGTACCGCGGCCGGACTCGAGGAATCAGGACCGGGGGGTGAGGACGAGCCATCCGCCGTGATCGACGACGACCTCGGCGCCGGCATGCGGGACGGCTCGAGCCCAGCCGCACAGGTCGTTCTCGGTGAGCCGGACGAGGTGGCCGAAGTGCGGGCTCGGCTCGTCTTCGAACGGCACGCCGATGACCACGCGCTGCCGGGCGACCCGGAGGGCCTCGCCGATCGCGGCGTGCGCCCCCGCGGGATCGAGGTGCTCGAGGAGGTGGATGAGCGTGACGGTGTCGGCCGAGTCGTCGGCGTAGGGGAGAGCGGTCGCGTTCCCGACGGTTGCGACGACGGGCAGTCGGAGTCGGTGAGCGGCGTCGGAGAGCAACGACACCGCTCCGGGCGAGATGTCGCAGGCCGTGACCTGGAGACCGTCCAGGGCGCAGGCGAGAGCGAAGAAGCCGAAGCACGATCCCACCTCGAGGACGGCCCCGCCCGAGACCAGGCTCCGCGCGCGTTTGTGGACGGGAGCGAATGCCGATGTGCCCGTGCGCAGTTCGCGAAGCGAGTTGTCGTAGAAAGCCGCCCAGGCGTCGTCGGCCGTGCCCGCCGAGGTGCGGATGATCCCCATCGCGGCGCATTCGAACTGCGACTGGCCGGCCAGCACGCCGGCCTCGACGAGGGCGACGAGCCCGTCGACGACCACGCCGTCGGAGATGCTCTGCTCGTCGAAGGGATGGGCGATCTGCAGGACGCCGGCCTCCCGACGCCAGGAGAGGAGACCGCAACGCGTGAACCCCTCGGGGACAAGCGCGGACGAGACAACCCGCGGTGGGAGTCCGGGTACCGGCGATGAGCCGATGGGCGCGCTCGTCGGGGTCGTGGCCAGTTCGGTCGCGGTCATGTCTCGACCGTATGAGCGCTCTGACCTGCGCATAACTGACCGACCGGGGGTGATGACCTGTCCGAAAGGACGGTCTGCGACGCACGTCACATCGATGTGATTCACCGAAATCCGCGCGCAGCAGCGGGATTCGGTTCCGCGCGGCAGGCGATGACCTGCGCCGATGGCTGTTGGGGCGGGCGGCGAGCAGGCGATTTGACCCCGACGATCCGGTTGCGTAACTTTCTTCAAGTCAGCGAGCCACGGCGCCGCCCCGGAAGGGCCTGAGAGGGTCTGATGGTGGGGAGTGGAGACCGCGTTTCTTGGCTGGCCGCCCCTGAATGTTTTGGCTTGAGTTGTTGTGGCTCGGGTAGAGTGTTTGGGGTTGCTGGGTCTCTCAGTGGTTCGGAATTCTTCGGGGTTGCGGGCTGCGGGTGGGGTCTGGTAGGCTGGAAGAGTTGCCCCGGAGACGGGGTGGCTGGCAAGGTTGAATGCGAAGTCTGCTGGTGAGAGCCCTGATTTGGGGTGGGTAGCTGGTGGGTGTGTGTTCTTTGAGAACTCGATAGTGTGATGATGAATTGTCTGATGCCAATGTGGCATCGTGCATCTTTGTGGATGTAGATGTTTGTTTTTTTGTGTGGCGTCCGGGCCCCGTCCTGGGTGTCACATTTTGCTAGGTTTATTTTGGTCAGGTTGTGCTTTCCTGGTTGAAGATTTTGTGTTGAAACGCCGGCCTTTTTTGGGGTTGGTTTTGTTTCACTGTTTTTTCATGGAGAGTTTGATCCTGGCTCAGGACGAACGCTGGCGGCGTGCTTAACACATGCAAGTCGAACGGAAAGGCCCAGCTTGCTGGGTACTCGAGTGGCGAACGGGTGAGTAACACGTGGGTGATCTGCCCTGCACTCTGGGATAAGCCTGGGAAACTGGGTCTAATACCGGATATGACCAACTGTCGCATGGTGGTTGGTGGAAAGCTTTTGCGGTGTGGGATGGGCCCGCGGCCTATCAGCTTGTTGGTGGGGTAATGGCCTACCAAGGCGACGACGGGTAGCCGACCTGAGAGGGTGATCGGCCACACTGGGACTGAGACACGGCCCAGACTCCTACGGGAGGCAGCAGTGGGGAATATTGCACAATGGGCGCAAGCCTGATGCAGCGACGCCGCGTGAGGGATGACGGCCTTCGGGTTGTAAACCTCTTTCACCAGGGACGAAGCGTGAGTGACGGTACCTGGAGAAGAAGCACCGGCCAACTACGTGCCAGCAGCCGCGGTAATACGTAGGGTGCGAGCGTTGTCCGGAATTACTGGGCGTAAAGAGCTCGTAGGCGGTTTGTCGCGTCGTCTGTGAAATTCTGCAACTCAATTGCAGGCGTGCAGGCGATACGGGCAGACTTGAGTACTACAGGGGAGACTGGAATTCCTGGTGTAGCGGTGAAATGCGCAGATATCAGGAGGAACACCGGTGGCGAAGGCGGGTCTCTGGGTAGTAACTGACGCTGAGGAGCGAAAGCGTGGGTAGCGAACAGGATTAGATACCCTGGTAGTCCACGCCGTAAACGGTGGGTACTAGGTGTGGGTTCCTTTTCACGGGATCCGTGCCGTAGCTAACGCATTAAGTACCCCGCCTGGGGAGTACGGCCGCAAGGCTAAAACTCAAAGGAATTGACGGGGGCCCGCACAAGCGGCGGAGCATGTGGATTAATTCGATGCAACGCGAAGAACCTTACCTGGGTTTGACATACACCAGACGCGGCTAGAGATAGTCGTTCCCTTGTGGTTGGTGTACAGGTGGTGCATGGCTGTCGTCAGCTCGTGTCGTGAGATGTTGGGTTAAGTCCCGCAACGAGCGCAACCCTTGTCCTGTATTGCCAGCGGGTTATGCCGGGGACTTGCAGGAGACTGCCGGGGTCAACTCGGAGGAAGGTGGGGATGACGTCAAGTCATCATGCCCCTTATGTCCAGGGCTTCACACATGCTACAATGGCTGGTACAGAGGGCTGCGATACCGTGAGGTGGAGCGAATCCCTTAAAGCCAGTCTCAGTTCGGATTGGGGTCTGCAACTCGACCCCATGAAGTCGGAGTCGCTAGTAATCGCAGATCAGCAACGCTGCGGTGAATACGTTCCCGGGCCTTGTACACACCGCCCGTCACGTCATGAAAGTCGGTAACACCCGAAGCCGGTGGCCTAACCCCTTGTGGGAGGGAGCTGTCGAAGGTGGGATCGGCGATTGGGACGAAGTCGTAACAAGGTAGCCGTACCGGAAGGTGCGGCTGGATCACCTCCTTTCTAAGGAGCACACAACATCACCCATTTCTGCCGGCGTATGTCTGTGCGGTGGGTGTGTGTTCGAGGGTGAAACATCAGACAGGCTCACCTCTTCTACACCGGTAGAAGGATCGGGGGTTACCGCGGGTCCGTGAGGGCTGGCGGGTTCATTGTCACGCTATCGGGGTTCTGAGAGAACACATGCGTGTTGTCTCTGACCTAGCTCATGACTGGGGTGCGGGTGGTGATCGTGACTGTGATGGTCGCGGGAGCGCGTGCACGGTGGTGGGTGTGTGTTGTTTGAGAAGTGCATAGTGGATGCGAGCATCTTTATTTCAAACCAATGCTTCGACTGTTGTTGGAGTGCTGGTCTGTGATTTAGCAAATTTTGTAGTGTTTGTGATGTCTACATTCGATCCTCGTTCATGGCTGGCCTTGTGTTGGTTGTGGGTGGGGGGTTGTTTGTAGGTGTTGTTGTAAGTGTGTAAGGGCGTTCGGTGGATGCCTTGGTACCAGGAGCCGATGAAGGACGTGGTAGGCCGCGATAGTCCTCGGGGAGTTGTCAAACGAGCTGTGATCCGAGGGTGTCCGAATGGGGAAACCCAGCACGAGTGATGTCGTGTTACCACCAGCTGAATGTATAGGCTGTGTGGGGGGAACGTGGGGAAGTGAAACATCTCAGTACCCATAGGAAGAGAAAACAATTGTGATTCCGTGAGTAGTGGCGAGCGAAAGCGGAGGAGGCTAAACCATGCGCATGTGATACCGGGTAGGGGTTGTGTGTGTGGGGTTGTGGGGTTCGTCTTCTTCCATCTGCCTGTGGAAGCGTGAGTGAGAAAATCATGTGTTAGGTGAAGTGGCCTGGAATGGTCTGCCGTAGTCGGTGAGAGTCCGGTAGCTGAAAACACATGGTCTTGCGTGACGGTGTCCCCAAGTAGCAGCGGGCTCGTGGAATCTGCTGTGAATCTGCCGGGACCACCCGGTAAGCCTGAATACTTCCTGGTGACCGATAGCGGACTAGTACCGTGAGGGAAAGGTGAAAAGTACCCCGGGAGGGGAGTGAAATAGTACCTGAAACCGGACGCTTACAATCCGTCAAAGCCTGTGCCTTCGGGGCGGGTGATGGCGTGCCTTTTGAAGAATGAGCCTGCGAGTTAGTGCTCGGTGGCGAGGTTAACCCGTGTGGGGTAGCCGTAGCGAAAGCGAGTCTGAATAGGGCGTTTGAGTCGCCGGGTCTAGACCCGAAGCGGAGTGATCTACCCATGGCCAGGGTGAAGCGTCGGTAAGACGTCGTGGAGGCCCGAACCCACTTCAGTTGAAAATGGAGGGGATGAGTTGTGGGTAGGGGTGAAAGGCCAATCAAACTCCGTGATAGCTGGTTCTCCCCGAAATGCATTTAGGTGCAGCGTCACATGTTTCTTACTGGAGGTAGAGCTACTGGATGGCCGATGGGCCCCACAGGGTTACTGACGTCAGCCAAACTCCGAATGCCGGTAAGTGAGAGTGTGGCAGTGAGACTGCGGGCGATAAGGTTCGTAGTCGAGAGGGAAACAGCCCAGATCGCCGGCTAAGGCCCCTAAGCGTGTACTAAGTGGAAAAGGATGTGGGGTCGCGAAGACAACCAGGAGGTTGGCTTAGAAGCAGCCACCCTTGAAAGAGTGCGTAATAGCTCACTGGTCAAGTGATCCTGCGCCGACAATGTAGCGGGGCTCAAGTACACCGCCGAAGCCGCGGCACTCCACCATGACATCCGCAGAGGTTTACGGACTTCTGTGTAGTGGGTGGGGTGGGTAGGGGAGCGTCCTGCATCCGTGGAAGCGCCGGAGTGATCCAGGTGTGGAGGGTGTGGGAGTGAGAATGCAGGCATGAGTAGCGAAAGCAGAGTGAGAAACTCTGCCGCCGAATGACCAAGGGTTCCTGGGCCAGGCTAATCCGCCCAGGGTGAGTCGGGACCTAAGGCGAGGCCGACAGGCGTAGTCGATGGACAACGGGTTGATATTCCCGTACCCGTGTATCCGCGCCCATGCTGAATCAGTTGTACTAACCATCCTGATCCCCCGGGAGCACCTTCGGGTGCCGAGTGGGGTGATGCATGGGACCTTGGCTGGTAGTAGGCAAGCGATGGGGTGACGCAGGAAGGTAGTGGGGCCAGTCAGTGGTTGTACTGGTGTAAGCCTGTAGGGCGAGTGATAGGCAAATCCGTCACTCACAGAGCCTGAGAGGTGATGCGTAGCCGTTGTGGCGAATTCCATGATCCTATGCTGCCGAGAAAAGCCTCTAGTGAGTTGGTACACGGCCCGTACCCCAAACCAACACAGGTGGTCAGGTAGAGAATACTAAGGCGATCGAGAGAACTGTGGTTAAGGAACTCGGCAAAATGCCCCCGTAACTTCGGGAGAAGGGGGACCCATCCTGGTGACGATCTTTTCGGTCTGAGCTGGTGTGGGTCGCAGAGACCAGAGAGAAGCGACTGTTTACTAAAAACACAGGTCCGTGCGAAGTCGTAAGACGATGTATACGGACTGACGCCTGCCCGGTGCTGGAAGGTTAAGAGGACCGGTTAATCACCTTCGGGTGGTGAAGCTGAGAATTTAAGCCCCAGTAAACGGCGGTGGTAACTATAACCATCCTAAGGTAGCGAAATTCCTTGTCGGGTAAGTTCCGACCTGCACGAATGGCGTAACGACTTCTCTGCTGTCTCAACCACAGACTCGGCGAAATTGCAGTACGAGTAAAGATGCTCGTTACGCGCGGCAGGACGAAAAGACCCCGGGACCTTCACTATAGCTTGGTATTGGTGTTCGGTTCGGTTTGTGTAGGATAGGTGGGAGACTGTGAAGTGGGCACGCCAGTGTTCATGGAGTCGTTGTTGAAATACCACTCTGATCGTATTGGACTTCTAACCTCGGACCCTGATCGGGTTCAGGGACAGTGCCTGGTGGGTAGTTTAACTGGGGCGGTTGCCTCCTAAAAGGTAACGGAGGCGCCCAAAGGTTCCCTCAGCCTGGTTGGCAATCAGGTGTTGAGTGTAAGTGCACAAGGGAGCTTGACTGTGAGACGTACATGTCGAGCAGGGACGAAAGTCGGGACTAGTGATCCGGCACCGGCAAGTGGAAGCGGTGTCGCTCAACGGATAAAAGGTACCCCGGGGATAACAGGCTGATCTTCCCCAAGAGTCCATATCGACGGGATGGTTTGGCACCTCGATGTCGGCTCGTCGCATCCTGGGGCTGGAGTAGGTCCCAAGGGTTGGGCTGTTCGCCCATTAAAGCGGCACGCGAGCTGGGTTTAGAACGTCGTGAGACAGTTCGGTCTCTATCCGCCGCGCGCGTAAGAAACTTGAGGAAACCTGTCCCTAGTACGAGAGGACCGGGACGGACGAACCTCTGGTGTGCCAGTTGTCCCGCCAGGGGCACTGCTGGTTAGCTACGTTCGGAAGGGATAACCGCTGAAAGCATCTAAGCGGGAAGCCTGTTCCAAGATGAGGTTTCTCACCCCCTTCGCGGGGTTAAGGCCCCCCACAGACCATGGGGTTGATAGGCCAGAACTGTACGCACAGCAATGTGTTCAGGTGACTGGTACTAATCGGCCGAGGACTTACCAACAACACCCACAACATCACCAAACCTCAGGTTCGGTTGGTGTTCGCATCCACTATGTACTTCTGAAACAACACACTCCTCCGGGTGGCTTCGCCCCCCGGACACCCCCCACAACACCACGGTGTGACGGGGTGGTGAGAGGTGACAAACAAACACACGCACACTACGTGAGCGTGTTGTTTCACAAAGTTACGGCGGCTATAGCGGAGGGGAAACGCCCGGCCCCATTCCGAACCCGGAAGCTAAGCCCTCCAGCGCCAATGGTACTGCACCCTAATCAGTGTGGGAGAGTAGGACACCGCCGAACACAACATCCCATTGTGGCCCCTCGCGATTCGTGAGGGGCCACAATGCTTTTCTGGGTCGAGACGAGATCAGTCGGTGCCCTTCGGAACGACGATCATCGGAACCGACACCGCGCGAAGGATTTTCGCCGCGGTTGTGCCGAGGAAGAGCGTGTTGGGCGCCGCCAGCCGGCTGGAGCCGACCATGACCACATCGCCGTCCTGCCAGTCCAGGGAGCCGACTGCCTCCTCGATGGTCGACCCCTGGGCGATCGCCGAGCTGACCGGGAAGTCCGGTGGCAGTTGTTCTCTGGCCGCCTCGAGACTGCGTCGCGCGTGTTCGCGAGCGTGGTCGAGGGCCCGTTCTTCCGGCTCGGTGCGCCAGGGTAGGACGTCGTCGACGGCGACCAGCGAGATCAGCCGGATGGGCCGATGTGCACGGACACCGCTGCGCAACGCCGTCTGGAACAACAGCTGGGTGCCGGGCCTGCTGCCGATCGCGACCGAGATCTCTCGCACCTCGTCGGCGCCGAGATGCGCGAACCCCGGTGGCGCCACCGCCACCGGGACCGGTGCGGAATGCAAGATGTCGTTGACCACGGTCCCGAGTGTGTGCCGGCCGCGGATACCGCCACCCGCGCCGCCGATGACCAGCATGTCCGCCGATGTGCGCCGGGCCTGCACGATGAGACCCTCCCCGGGGTTGGCGTGTTCGGCGATCGTCGTGGTGGTCTCGATGTCGTCGGGGAGTCTGGCGGCAGCGGCGTCGAGCCAGCGGCGGGCCGCATTGTCCAGGGCGTCGGAGAGGCGTTCGACCGAGACCTGTTCGGACGGGTCGGCGCTGTCCGGCTCGGGTGGGATGACGATGCAGAGCTCGAGTTCGGCGTCGAAGGTCCGCGCGAGGCATGCGCCGAGGGCGACCGCGTCGTCGCCTCCCGAGGTGGCGATGTATGCGACGAGCAGCTTCATCGGTACTCCCAGCGTCGGTGTCTCGGTCCCGGTCATCGCCAGCCTAGTCATCTCCGACGGGGTGCCGGGGGACACGCTTAGATGGGGTCATGGACTCCCTCGTCGACGGTTACCTCAGCCACATCATGGACGAATGCCATTCGGACCGATCCGGTCATGTCGCCGACTACATCCCGGAACTGGCCGCCGTCGACCCCGAGGGTTACGGCCTGTCGATGTGCGTGCACGACGGCCACACCTACTCACATGGTGACTCCGCGACGGCGTTCACCATCCAGTCGGTCTCCAAGCCCCTCACCTATGCGATGGTCCTGAAGAAGCACGGCACCGCGGCGGTCGACGCGAAGATCGGCGTCGAGCCGTCCGGCGAGGCATTCAACGAGATCAGCGTGGACGAGCGCCGACGCCCGAAGAACCCGATGATCAATGCGGGGGCCATCTTTGATGAGACCCTCCCCGGGGTTGGCGTGTTCGGCGATCGTCGTGGTGGTCTCGATGTCGTCGGGGAGTCTGGCGGCAGCGGCGTCGAGCCAGCGGCGGGCCGCATTGTCCAGGGCGTCGGAGAGGCGTTCGACCGAGACCTGTTCGGACGGGTCGGCGCTGTCCGGCTCGGGTGGGATGACGATGCAGAGCTCGAGTTCGGCGTCGAAGGTCCGCGCGAGGCATGCGCCGAGGGCGACCGCGTCGTCGCCTCCCGAGGTGGCGATGTATGCGACGAGCAGCTTCATCGGTACTCCCAGCGTCGGTGTCTCGGTCCCGGTCATCGCCAGCCTAGTCATCTCCGACGGGGTGCCGGGGGACACGCTTAGATGGGGTCATGGACTCCCTCGTCGACGGTTACCTCAGCCACATCATGGACGAATGCCATTCGGACCGATCCGGTCATGTCGCCGACTACATCCCGGAACTGGCCGCCGTCGACCCCGAGGGTTACGGCCTGTCGATGTGCGTGCACGACGGCCACACCTACTCACATGGTGACTCCGCGACGGCGTTCACCATCCAGTCGGTCTCCAAGCCCCTCACCTATGCGATGGTCCTGAAGAAGCACGGCACCGCGGCGGTCGACGCGAAGATCGGCGTCGAGCCGTCCGGCGAGGCATTCAACGAGATCAGCGTGGACGAGCGCCGACGCCCGAAGAACCCGATGATCAATGCGGGGGCCATCTTTGCCGCATCCATGCTGTTGCCGCCGACCCGGGACGTGGCCGAGGCGGCGGTCGACGCCGCCTTCCGGGAGGTGCTCGAGTTCTACTCCGGATGTGCCGGACGGCGCCTCACGATGGACGAGGGGGTCTATGCCTCCGAGGCCGCGACGGGTTCGCGCAACCGCGCGATCGCCTACATGCTAGACAGCTTCGGGGCTCTAGAGACCAGCCCGGACGCCGCTCTCGACCTCTACTACCGACAGTGCTCGATTCGGGTGACGACCGACGACCTGGCCGGGATCGGCGCGACGATCGCGAACGGCGGGATGAATCCCCGCACGGGTCGGACGGTCTTCTCCAACGAGACCGCGCAGCGGTTGCTGAGTGTCATGACGACGTGCGGGATGTACGACGGCGCGGGGGACTGGGTCACCTCCGTCGGCCTGCCGGCGAAGAGCGGCGTCGGTGGCGGGATCCTCGCGGTGCTGCCGGGGCAACTCGGCATCGGCGTGTACTCGCCGCGGCTCGACGGTCACGGCAACAGCGTCCGCGGCGTCGACGTGTGTCGGCATCTGTCCACCGATCTGGGCCTGCACATGTTCAACGTGACACGGGAGAGTCGGGTGACGATTCGGTCGGTCTACGACCTCGCCGACACCCCCGTCAGCGCGGAATGGGGCGAGCAGGAGCGCAGCTATCTGCGGACCTGTCGCGACCGGATCCGTGTGTACGAACTCCAGGGAGATTTGACCTTCGCCGGCGCCGAGAGCGTTCAGCGGCGACTGGAGGCCGACATCGACGCATACACCGTCGTCATCGTCGAGATCTCCCGCATCGGGGTGATCGACGCGGTCGCACGCACGATGGTGCTGAGCATCAAACGGCTGCTGGACGACAGCGGCCGGCGGGCCGCGCTCGTCGACCCGGACGGGGTCGTCCGCGCCAGCGTCGATCGGCACCGTGACGACGCGGCGGTGCCCGATCTCGATGCGCCGCCGGAACTCCGGGGATTCGACCCGGCGCTTCCGCACGTGCACTCGACGATGGACGACGCGGTCGTCGACGCCGAGACGTTTCTGCTGAAGCACTACTACGACGAGTGAGCGGGCCGCGCCGCCTGGTCCCGGGACACACCACTAGGGTGGGCACGTGCGTCTCGTCATCGCGGAGTGTCAGGTCGACTACGTCGGGCGGCTGACCGCCCATCTGCCCATGGCCCGGCGGTTGCTGCTGATCAAATCGGACGGATCGGTGAGCGTGCACGCCGACGACCGGGCCTACAAGCCGTTGAACTGGATGAGTCCGCCGTGCTGGCTCACCGAGGCGCAGGTTCCCGACGGCACGCAGGCGGAGGCGTACTGGGTCGTCACCAACAAGGCGGGCGAGGAACTCCGCATCACCATCGCGTCGATCGAGCACGACTCCCAGCACGACCTCGGCATCGACCCCGGCCTCGTCAAGGACGGCGTCGAGGCGCACCTGCAGGAGCTGCTCGCCGAGCATGTCGAGACGTTGGGTCCGGGTCACACGCTCATCCGCCGCGAGTACATGACCGCGATCGGGCCGGTGGACCTGCTGTGCCGGGACGCATCGGGTGCCACGGTGGCGGTCGAGATCAAACGGCGCGGGGAGATCGACGGCGTCGAGCAGCTCACCCGGTATCTCGAGTTGCTCAACCGCGACACCACACTTGCCCCGGTGGCCGGCGTCTTCGCCGCCCAGCAGATCAAGCCGCAGGCCCGCACGCTGGCCGAGGACCGCGGAATCCGTTGCGTGGTGCTCGATTACGACGAGCTTCGCGGCGCGGAGAGCACGGAGTTCAGGCTCTTCTGAGGGGCTTCGACAAGCTCAACCAGCGGAGGGGACAAGCTCAACCAGCGGAGGGGACAAGCTCGATTAGCGGAGGGCCGTCAGGCGTTGGAGCGGGCCTCCGGCGACCGCGCCTCGGGCGAGAGCTTGCTGTTCAGGAGGTCGAGATCGTCGGCGTCGGACAGCACGGAGTACTCGGAGTCGTCGGGCTGGGCGAGCAGTTCCGGCAACTCGGCCAGCTCCTCGCGGAGCCGGCCGAGGTTGGCGGCGATGTCCTGACGCGTGCGGTCAGCGGCCTGCGCGAGTTCGCGTGATCGATCGAGTCGTTCGGTCGCGATGTCGAGCGCGGTCTGACGGATGTGTGCCGCCTCGTCGAGTGCGCGTTCGCGCTGATCGGCGAGTTCGGCGTCATGGCGTTCCCGCTCGGCCCGGCGTTCGGCGGCGCTGACCGCCTCGAGTTCGGCGACCTCGGCTTTCGCCTTCTCCACCACTCGGCGGGCCTCGTCCTTGGCGGCCTGCATGGTCTTGGTGTGTTCGGCCTCCATCGCGGCGGTGCGCTCGGCGATGAGGCGGGCGGACTCCGACTCGTTGGCGGCCGCGGTCTCCTTGACCTGCCGTGCCCGGGCGGCGGCCTCGTCGACCAGCTTCTTCGCGGCCGTGCGTGCCTCGCCCCGGACGCGCTCGGCGTCGGCCGCGGCCGACGACCGCATGTCGGCGGCCTCCTGGCGCGCGATGGACAGCGTCTCGGCGGCTTCGGCGGCCGCTTCGGCGCGCATCTCCGACGCTTCGTCGGACGCCAGCTGCAGCATCCGCGACAGTCGCTCGCTCATCCCTTGCGCGGTGGTCGGCGGGACCGAGAGCTTGTCGACCTCACGGCGCAGTTCGGCTATCTCGTCGCGCGCGTCCTCGAGATGCGCGGCGAGTTCGTGTGCGTTGGCGGTGGCGGCGTCGCGATCGGCGGCGAGGACGCGCAGATCGGCGTCGAGGCGCTGGAGGTGATCGGCGACCTGCTCACGGTCATAACCGCGCATCACGATCGCGAAGGGCAATTGCCGTGCGGGACCTGGCATGGCGGCCAGTGTATCGGAGAGAGTGCGGGATCTCCTCGACGTCGGCGACGCCGTGCGTGGAGGTGCCGAGCCGGCCGGTCCACGGATGGGAGCGGCCGGCTCGGCATGTCGAGTCAGCTAGCGGCGCAACGGTTTTCGGCCGCTGCGGCGGATCAGTGTGCGGTGGCGGCGGGTTCCACGAGTTCGAGCAGCACGCCGCCCGCGTCCTTGGGGTGGACGAAGTTGATGCGGGAGTCCGCGGTGCCCCGCTTCGCGGCAGGATAGAGGACCCGGACGCCGGCTTCGGTGAGTCGTGCCGTGACCGCGTCGACGTCGGTCACCCGCACGGCGAGCTGCTGGAGCCCAGGACCGTTGCGGTCGATGAACTTGGCGATCGTCGACGACTCGTCGAGCGGGGCGAGCAACTGGATGACCGCACCGGTGCCGCCGGCCGGGCCGACCATGGCCTCCTCGACGCCCTGCTCGGCGTTCGTCTCCTGATGCAGCGTCTCGAACCCGAGGTGGGTGGCGTACCACTCCTTGGCGGCGTCGAGATCGGGGACGGCGATGCCGACGTGATCGATGGCGACGATCAGGTCGGAGATGAGTGCGGTGGCGCTGGGGTCCGTTGCTGAGGAAGACATGGGACAACGGTAGCGTTGAGGTGTTGAGCGCACAGAGCGGGCGCTCGGTTGGCCCCCTATCTAGACACTTCCCGGAGGTTCCCTCATGACTTCGACTGCCGACAAGACCACGGTCATCGTCGCCGGCGCACGCACCCCCTTCGGCCGCCTGCTGGGCTCCCTGAAGGACTTCAGCGGGGTCGATCTCGGCGCGGTCGCCATCAAGGGCGCACTCGAGCGGGCCGGCGTTCCGGCATCCGAGGTCGAGTACGTGATCATGGGCCAGGTGCTGACCGCGGGGGCCGGTCAGATGCCCGCCCGCCAGGCCGCGATCAAGGCCGGTATCGGCTGGGACGTCCCGACCCTGACCATCAACAAGATGTGTCTGTCGGGGATCGACGCGATCGCGCTGGCCGATCAGCTCATCCGGGCCGGAGAGTTCGACGTCGTCGTCGCCGGCGGCCAGGAGTCGATGACCCAGGCGCCCCATCTCCTGCCCAACAGCCGCGGCGGCTTCAAGTACGGCAACACCGAACTCGTCGACCACATGGCTTTCGACGGGCTCTTCGACGCCTTCACCGATCAGCCGATGGGGGCGCTGACCGAGCAGGGCAACGACGCCGACGGGTTCACCCGTGAGCAACAGGACGAGTTCGCGGCACGAAGCCACCGGCTCGC
The DNA here is from genome assembly GCF_029866425.1 of Gordonia sp. SMJS1. Lineage (NCBI taxonomy): Bacteria > Bacillati > Actinomycetota > Actinomycetes > Mycobacteriales > Gordoniaceae > Gordonia > Gordonia sp. SMJS1. Next base: position 2,051,803 of record NZ_CP123381.1, read on the forward strand.
CGCAGCCGCGTGGAAGAACGGCGTCTTCGACGACGAGGTCGTGCCGGTGGCCATCCCGCAGCGTAAGGGCGACCCGATCGAGTTCGCCGAGGACGAGGGGATTCGCGCCAACACCACCGTGGAGTCGCTGTCCGGGCTGCGGCCGGCCTTCCGCAAGGACGGCACGATCACCGCGGGCAACTCGTCGCAGATCTCCGACGGCGCGGCGGCCGTCGTGGTGATGAGCAAGGCCAAGGCCGAGGAACTGGGCGTCACGTGGCTGGCCGAGATCGGCGCCCACGGCGTCGTCGCCGGCCCGGACTCCAGCCTGCAGGCGCAGCCGGCCAATGCGATCGTCAAGGCCTGTGACCGCGAGGGCATCGCACCCGCGGACCTGGACCTCATCGAGATCAACGAGGCCTTCGCGGCGGTCGGGCTGTCCTCGACCAAGCAGCTCGGCGTCGATCCCGAGATCGTCAATGTCAACGGTGGTGCGATCGCCGTCGGACATCCGATCGGGACCTCCGGGGCGCGCGTCGCGCTGCATGTCGCGCTCGAGCTGAAGCGACGGGGCGGTGGCGTCGGTGCAGCCGCGCTCTGTGGAGCCGGCGGCCAGGGTGACGCGCTGATCATCCGGGTTCCGAAGTCCTGAACGAACGAGATGTCTACGACATCTTGTAGTAGTTTGCTGTCCGATTCGGCACAATGAGGGCCATGCTGTCATTCTTCGACCTGACCACTCCCGCCAAGCGCTTCCGGTTCGTCGCCGTCGCCGAGGCGATCACCTGGGCGGTCCTGCTGGTCGCCATGGTCGTCAAGCGGGTCAACGACGACGACGAGGCCATCGCCAAGCCGGGCATGATCCACGGGATCGTCTTCGTGATCTTCGTGGTCGTCGCTCTGATCACAGCGATCCAGCTCAAGTGGAACGCGGTGAAGTGGGAGCTGCCGGTGGGTTCGCGGCGGATCGGAATCCCGATCGTCACCCTGCTGGCGCTGGTCTCGAGCCTCCCGCCGTTCGGCACGATCGTGTTCGAGTGGTGGGCGCGCCGTAACGGCCATCTCGCCGAACTGTCCGCCGACCGCGCGCCCAGGCAGGCCACGGCCTGACCGCCCCGATCCCGCCTTCGATCGCCCCGACGCTCCGGCGCTCCCGCCGCAGCGTCGGGGCGATCTTCGCGCTCAACGGGTTTCTCGCCGCGATGTGGGTGGCCCACATCCCGGTCATCAGTGCGCGCACCGGAGTCGATCACGACCAACTCGGCGGACTGTTGCTGTTGCTCGGCGCGTCGGCGTTCGTCGGCATGCAGGTCTGCGGCCGTCTGATCGACCGTCGGGGGTCCCGGCCGGTGACGATCGGTGCCGCGCTGCTGCTGTCTGCGGTCATCGTCGCCCCGGTGCTCGCCGCCGACGCCCTGACGCTCGCCGCCGCGCTCGTCGCCTTCGGATTCGCCAACGGTTGCCTGGATGTGTCGATGAACGCGCAGGCGGTCGTGGTCGAACGGGCCTACGGCCGACCGATCATGTCGTCGTTCCACGGGTTCTTCTCGGCGGGCAGTCTCGTGGGTTCGGGAGTGGTCGCGGCAACCCTGTGGGCCGACGTCGGTGTCGTCCTCACCGTGGCCTGCGCCGCGGCGGCCGGCATCGGCGTCGTGGCGTGGAACGCGCGCGGTCTGGCTGGTCGCGAGGTGGGGACCGACGATGCGAGTGCACGCGGTGCAGACGCCGACGGCCCCGCGTCCGGGAAGTGGTGGCACACCGTGGACCGGCGCCGCCTGGTCCTGCTGGCGGTGGTCGCGTTCGCACTCATGCTCGCCGAGGGCACCGCCTACGACTGGAGTGCACTGCACGTGGTCGAGACCTTCGGTTCCGCCGAAGCCGTCGGCGCCATCGCGTTCGGCGCGTTCAGCGCGACGATGACCGTTGCGCGATTCGTCATCGATCCGGTCGTCGGGTCGGTGGGACCGGTGGCGGTCGTCCGCTACGGCGGCCTGCTCGGCACCGCCGGAATCCTGATCGCGGTGCTCTCGCCCGTACCCCTCCTCGCCATCGTGGGATGGGGCGTGTTCGGATTGGGTCTGGCGGGGCTGATCCCGCAGATCTTCACCGCGGCGGGCAATCTGTCGGGGGAGTCGAGCGGCCGGACGATCTCCGCCGTCGTCGGATGCGGCTATCTCGGCATGCTCGCCGGTCCCGCGGTCGTCGGCTTCATCAGCAGCCGGACCTCGCTGAACACCGGGTTGCTCGCGGCCGTGGCGGCGCTCGTCCTCGCCGTCGTGCTCGCGCCGGTCGTTCGCCCGGACCGCACGCGCACCGCCGCGCCGGACGGAACGCGTTCGCCCGACGTCGTCTGATTCCGCGTGGGCGTCGTGACACACTGGAGGGGTGACGCGACCAACCAATCGTCAGCAGGCCGCCGCCGCGGCCCGACAGCAGGCGGCAGCAGCCATGGCCATGTCCGGCGCGGTGGATCTCGGCGTACTCAAGGAGCGGGCCGAAGCCGAACGCGCACAAGCGCAACGGGCCCAGTCGCAGGCCGCAGCACGACCTGCCGCGCCCGGTGAGCCGCCCGCCGAGGGCGGGCAATCGCCGGCCGCCGGTGCGGGAACCGCGGCGGCCGCGGTCCTCGACGTCACCGAGGAGACGTTCGAGGCCGAGGTGCTCAACCGGTCGATGCAGCAGCTCGTGGTCATCGACCTGTGGGCGGAATGGTGCGGGCCGTGTAAGCAGTTGTCGCCGGTCCTCGAACGCCTCGCCGCGCAGTCGGGCGGGCGCTGGGTGCTGGCGAAGGTCGACGTCGACGCCAATCCCCGTATCGCACAGGCGTTCCGGGTGCAGTCGATCCCGATGGTCGTCGCGATCGTGCAGGGACAGCCGGTGACCGCCTTCAACGGGGTGCGCTCCGAGGCCGAGATCACCCAGTGGATCGACGACATCTTCGCCCAGATCGGCGACATCCTCCCGGGCGTTCCCGACGGGCCCGCACCCGAGCCGGAGCCCGAGGACCCGAGGCTGGTCGCCGCCGAGACGAAGCTGAACGACGGCGACTTCGACGGCGCACTCGCCGACTACCGGGCGATCGCCGAGGCCGAGCCGGAGAACCTCGAAGCGGTGTCCGCCGCGCGGAACCTCGAGTTCATCCTGCGGGCGCAGGCGCACGATCCCGCCATCGTGGAGACGGCGTCCCCGCGTGACGTCGATGCGCAGCTCGCGGCCGCGGACGTCCTGCTGCTCAACCAACAGCCCGAAGCCGCGTTCGACCGCATCATCGATGTCGTGCGCGTGACCGCGGGGGAGGAGCGCACCCGGGCGCGCACCCGGCTGCTCGAGCTGTTCGAACTCTTCGATCCCGCCGAGCAGTTCGTCGTGAGCGCCCGGCGCAAGCTGGCCAGCGCGCTCTACTGAGCGCCGCGTGCCGCGGGGCCTTCACTCCCGCGGCACCAGCCAGATCGCCGAGTTGGCGGGCAGCATGACCCGAGCCGACACGGGACGTCCGTGATAGGACGGCCCGTCCGCCGTGATCGAACCCATGTTGCCGCGCCCGGCACCGCTGTAGGCGTCGGCATCGGTGTTGAGGATCTCGTCCCAGACCCCGGCCGAGGGCAACCCGACCTGATAGTCGGCGCGGTCGGAGCCGCTCAGGTTGAACAGGCACGCGACGACCGATCCGTCGGTGCCGTACCGGAGGAAACTGATCACGTTGTTGGCGGTGTCGTTGGCGTCGATCCACTCGTAACCCAGTGAATCGATGTCCTGGGTGTACAGCGCCGGTCGGGACCGGTAGATCCGGTTCAGGTCGGTGACGAGGGCCGAGATGCCGGAGTGCAGTTCGCCCTCCCAGCCCTCCAGCTGATGCCAGTCCAGACTCCGGTTGTCGGCCCATTCGCCGGTCTGCCCGAACTCCTGTCCCATGAACAGCAGTTGCTTGCCGGGGTGGGACCACATGTAGGCGAGGTAGACCCGCACGCCCGCGGCCTTGGCGAACGAATCGCCCGGCATGCGCGTCCACAGGGTGCCCTTGCCGTGCACGACCTCGTCGTGGGAGAGCGGCAGCACGAAATTCTCGCTCCACGCGTACACCAGCGAGAAGGTGATCTCGTGGTGGTGGAAGCTGCGGTGGATCTGATCGCGGGACAGGTAGTCGAGGGTGTCGTGCATCCAGCCCATGTTCCACTTGAAGCTGAACCCCAGCCCGCCGAGATCGGTCATGCGGGTCACGCCCGGCCATGCGGTCGACTCCTCGGCCACCGTGATCACGCCCGGGAAATGTTTGTGCACAGTCGCGTTGGTCTCCTGGAGGAACTGCACCGCCTCCAGGTTCTCGCGACCGCCGTGCACATTGGGGCGCCATTGCCCGGCCGGTCGTGAGTAGTCCAGGTAGAGCATCGAGGCCACCGCGTCGACGCGGAGACCGTCGATGTGGAACTCGCTGAACCAGAACAGGGCGTTCGCCACGAGGAAGTTGCGGACCTCGTGCCGGCCGAAGTCGAAGACGTAGGTGCCCCAGTCGAGCTGCTCGCCGCGCATCGGATCGGCGTGCTCGTACAGCGGGGTGCCGTCGAATCGGGCGAGCGCCCAGTCGTCTTTGGGGAAGTGGGCCGGCACCCAGTCGACGATCACGGCGATGTCACGGGAGTGGAGGTGATCGACGAGGTAGCGGAAGTCGTCGGGCGTTCCGAAGCGCGCCGTCGGCGCGTAGTACGACGTGACCTGGTAACCCCAGGAACCGCCGAACGGGTGCTCGGCGACGGGCAGGAACTCGACGTGGGTGAAGCCCTTCTCGACGGCGTAATCGGCCAGCTCGTGCGCGAGTTCGCGGTAGCCGAGGCCCTGACGCCAGGACGCGAGGTGGACCTCGTAGACGCTCATCGGCTCACGCTCGGGCGCGGACCGTTCCCGGCGCGCGATCCACGCGTCGTCGGTCCAGACATGTTCGGACACGGTGACCCGGGACGCGGTTGCCGGGGGCGTGCTGGTGCGGAAGGCCATGGGGTCGGCCTTGTCGCGGATGACGCCGTCGGCGCCATGGACGCGGAACTTGTAGTGGGTCCCGTCGCCGACGTCGGGGATGAAGACCTCCCACACCCCGCTGACCCCGACCTTGCGCATCGGCGCAACGCGCCCGGTCCAGTCGTCGAAGTCGCCGATCACGGTGACACCGTGGGCATTCGGCGCCCACACGGAGAAGGCGGTGCCGTGCACATCGCCGTCGGTGGTCGTGTACGACGTCACCCGCGCACCGAGGGCATTCCACAGTTCCTCGTGGCGGCCCTCGCTGAACAGATGGATGTCGACGTCGCCGAGGCTCGGCAGGAACCGGTAACCGTCGGCCACGACGAATTCCGACGTGCCCCCGGTGGAATCGGGGTAGACGACGCGGTACCGGTAGTCCATCAGGTCGGCCATCGGCACGGTGACCACCCACAGGTCGTCGGTCTGACGGGTCATCGGATGATCGACTCCGCCGATGACCACCGACACCGAGATCGCGTTCGGGCGCAGGGTGCGCAGGATCGTCGCGCCGCCGGGCGCGTCGTGGGCGCCGAGGAAGGCGTGTGGATCGGGATGGGTCTGCGCCGCGAGCCGACGCAGGTCGTGGTCGGTCGCGTAGGGGTCGGGCAGGTCTGGCGGATCGGTGCGATCGGTCACTGATACCTCACTGGATCCGATAGGCGAGCTGTTGTGCGGCAACAGGTTCGAGGGGCGGCAAGGCGAGGATGTGCGCCACCGCCCGCCATGGCTCGAGCCGGACGTAGTTGTCCTGGCCCCACCAGTACTCCTCGCCGGAGACCTCGTCGCGGACGGGGAAGCGGTCGTACCACTCGAAGCCGAGCTTCGGCAGGTCGAGCCAGACCGTGGAGTCCTCGGGACCGAACGGGTTCAGGTTGATCACGACGATGACCCGGTCGCCCGACACCGGGTCGATCTTCGAGTAGGCGATCAGCGACGGGTTGTCGACATGGTGGAAATGGATGTTGCGCAGCTGCTGCAGTGCGGGGTGCCGGCGCCGGATCTCGTTCAGCGAGGTGATCCACGGCTCGAGCGACTCGCCGCGGCTCGCCGCCGCCTTGTAGTCACGGGGCCGCAGCTCGTACTTCTCCGAGTTGAGGTACTCCTCGCTGCCCTCGGTCACGGCGACGTGCTCGTACAGCTCGTATCCGCTGTAGACACCCCATGTCGGGGCCAGGGTCGCGGCGAGCGCGGCGCGCAGTGCGAACATGCCCGGACCGCCGTGCTGAAGACTCTCGTGCAGGATGTCGGGGGTGTTGACGAAGAGGTTGGGGCGGGCCTCGTCGGCGTGGTCGGCGATCTCCCGGCCGAACTGCTCGAGCTCCCACTTCAGCGTCTTCCAGGTGAAGTAGGTGTAGCTCTGGCTGAAGCCGAGCCGGGCGAGGCCGTAGAGCCGCGCCGGCCGGGTGAAGGACTCGGAGAGGAAGAGCACGTCGGGGTGGCGCTTCTTCACCTCACTGATCAGCCACTCCCAGAAGTTCGGCGGCTTGGTGTGCGGATTGTCGACGCGGAAGATGTCGACTCCGAGCCCGACCCAGTGCAGGACGACCTTGAGGACCGCTCGGTAGATGCCGTTGCGGTCGTTGTCGAAGTTCAGCGGGTAGATGTCCTGGTACTTCTTCGGCGGGTTCTCCGCGAAGGCGATGGTGCCGTCGGGCTGGGTGGTGAACCACTCCGGATGCTCGAGCGCCCACGGATGATCCGGTGCGCACTGCAGGGCCAGATCGAGCGCGACCTCGAGGCCGAGTTCGCGAGCCCGGCCGACGAAGTACTCGAAGTCCTCCTCGGTGCCGAGGAGGGGATGGATGGCGTCGTGCCCGCCGTCGGATGATCCGATGGCCCACGGCGAACCGACATCCTCGGGTCCCGCGACGAGGGTGTTGTTGGGGCCCTTGCGGTTGATCTCACCGATCGGGTGGATCGGTGGCAGGTAGACGACGTCGAAGCCCATGTCCGCGATGCGCGGCAGATCCTGGGCGGCGGTGAGGAACGTGCCGTGGACGGGATTGCCCTCACCGTCCCAGCCGCCGGTCGAGCGCGGGAACAGTTCGTACCACGAGCCGAACAGTGCGCGCTTGCGATCGACCCACACCCGGTAGGTACGGCTCTTGGTGACGAGCTCGCGGACGGGATGGGCGGTCAGCAGTTCGACGACCTCGTCGGAGACCGCCAGACCCACCCGGTTCTCGACACGGCGCCGACGTGCCCGGAGTTGGCGCGCGGCGTCGAGCAGGAGTTCTCGGTCATCACCGGCGACCAGGTCGGCTGCGGTGTCCAGTACCCGCGCGCCGGTCTCGATGTCGTTGGCGAGGTCGGCGGCGCCCTGCCCGGCGTCGAGCTTCTTCAGAACGGCCGAACGCCACGTCGCGTAGGGGTCGCTCCAGGCCTCGATCCGGTACGACCAGAATCCGACGGCGTCGGGGACGAAGGCTGCGTTGAAGGTGTCCGGTTCCGGCGCGGGAACCATCCGGACATCGAACGGCCCGCGTCGCGGAGCCTCGACGTGCAGTGTGACGCCGAGCGCGTCGTGTCCTTCGCGCCAGGCCGTGGTACTGACCGGGAAGTATTCTCCCACAACGGCTTTGGCAGGTTGCTGGCCCGCTGACACAAGGGGTGCGATGTCGTCGATACCCATGCGCCCGATCACGTGGAGCCTCCTGTCGTCAGCTCCCGTGAGTGGCCGGGGTGCGCTGTCGGTCTCGCCTTCGTTGGTATCACCGGTACCCAACCTAGTGCCCCGCGGACGGGATTGTCTTGTCATGGATCGCCCGCCGTGTCGGGCGGGCGGGGCGCGGCGGGGTCGGTCGAGGTCAGCCCACCGAACGGGCGGGATCGGTCAATCGGGTCAGTGCCGAACGGACGACCGCGGGGTCGGTGGTACGCCACATCGGGGGCAGCGACGCGAGCAGATAACCGCCGTACCCCGCCGTGGCCAGTCGGGAGTCGAGGACCGCGACGACCCCGCGGTCGTCGACCGAACGCAGCAGGCGGCCGGCGCCCTGGGCGAGCAGCAGCGCGGCGTGGTTGGCCGCCACCGACAGGAATCCGTTGCCGCCGCGCGCATCGACCGCACGCTGCCGGGCGGTCAGCAGCGGATCGTCGGGACGAGGGAAGGGGATGCGGTCGATGAGCACGAGGCTCAACGACGGGCCCGGCACGTCGACCCCCTGCCACAGGGACAAGGTGCCGAACAGGCAGGTCGCCGGGTCGTCGGCGAACCGCCGGACCAGGGTGGACGTCGTGTCGCCACCCTGGCACAGCACCGGGTGGTCGGTGCGGTCGCGGATCGCGTCGGCGGCTTCGCGCGCCGCGCGCATCGAGGAGAACAGACCGAGCGTGCGTCCGCCGGCGGAGTTCACGAGCTCGGCGATCTCGTCCATCGTCCGCGACGAGATGCCCGAGCGGTCGGGTCGGGGGAGGTGACGTGCGACGTAGAGGATCGCCGACCGCGGATAGTCGAAGGGCGAGCCGGCATCGAGGCCGGTCCAGCGTGCCGAACCCGAATCGGACGGGACCGCCTTCCCGCTGGCGGTGACGTCGGCTGTGCTCGACCCCGCTGCGGGGCTCGTCTCGTCTGTCACCGGACGGTCGGTCCCGCGCCCCGATGCCGGGAGTCCCCAGGTCGCGGCGAGGGCGTCGAAGGAGCCGCCGATCGTGAGGGTCGCCGAGGTCAGGATGACCGTGGCGTCGGCGAACAGGGAGGCCCGCAGCAGGCCGCCGACCGACAGCGGTGCGATGTGCAGGATGGGCCGGGGCTCGGCCCCGCGGCGTGAGGTGTCCAGTGACGCCCACACGACGTCGCGCCGCTTCGCCTCGTCGGGTTCGTCGAACGCACCGAGTACGCGGACGACGGTGTCGTGCATGTCCTCGAGTGAGGTCAGGGCCGCCGAGCGGGCGGCCGCCGCGCCGTCGTCGGCGCCGGCCATCCGTACCGGTCCGATCGCGGTGCGCGCCTGCCACAGCCGGTCCCGCAGCATCACGAGGACAGCGGTGGCGTCGGACGGCAGGCCGGTCCACTGGCGCATCGGCGCGTTGTCGAGCAATTCGCCCAGCTGTTCACCGGCGCCCAGGAGGGCGTCGGCGGTCTCCTCGTCGACGAGCTTCCCGCACCGGCGTGCGACGAGCGCCACCGAGGCCGCCGACAGTTCGTCGGTGGCCACCGACGTCATCCGGTCGACGAGCTCGTGGGCCTCGTCGATGACGACGACGTCGTGCTCGGGCAAGACGTTGGCCGGGCTCGTGGCGTTGATGGCCAGCAGCGCGTGGTTGGTCACCACCACGTCGACCTTCCCGGACCGACGGCGGGACTGCTCGGCGAAGCAGTCCTCGCCGTAGGAGCAGTTGGCCGCGCCCAGGCACTCGCGGGCGGTGACGCTGACCTGTCGCCACGACCGGTCGGAGACGCCGGGGACGAGGTCGTCCCGGTCGCCGGTCTCGGTCTCGCTGCTCCACTCCCGCAGACGCGTGACCTCCCGGCCGGTGCGCGACAGCTCGAACGGGTCGAACAGCTCGGTGTCCGGCTCGTCGGCGGTACCGGAGTGGATCTTGTTCAGGCACAGATAGTTTCCGCGCCCTTTGAGAATTGCGAAGGTGGGCTCGCGGCCGATCGGCTTCTTCAGCGCCTTGGCCAGGCGGGGGAGATCGCGCTCGATGAGCTGGCGCTGCAACGCGATCGTCGCGGTGGACACCACGACGGTGCGGCCGCTCTCGACGGCGTGCCGGATGGCCGGCACGAGGTAGGCCAGCGACTTGCCGGTGCCGGTGCCGGCCTGGACCGCGAGATGCTCGCCGGTGTCGATGGCATGCGCCACCGCGGAGGCCATCGCGACCTGACCGCCGCGGCGGTGACCGCCGAGTGCGGTGACCGCCGCGTCGAGAAGGTCGGTCACCGGGGGTGTGTTGGGCATGAGGTGTGTTCCGGTTGTCCTTGCTGGGTTCGCCGTGCGCGGGAACGGTGTTCTTTCAGACGTATCGCGGGCCCGGTCGGTTCCCGCTGTCGAGATCGGGATCGTGGTCGGGACCGCGGCGCTGCTACCCGGTCCGACTCGACCCGTCGTAGAGCAGGTCGCCCACGAGTTCGACACCCGCCTGCCGCAGCGCCGAGAGAGCCTTCGACGTCGTCTCGGGCGCGACACCGGCGGTGAAGTTGAGGAGGACGCGGGTGCTGAAACCGGCCTCCACGGCGTCGAGCGCGGTTGCCCGCACGCAGTGGTCGGTGGCGATGCCGACGATGTCGACCGACTTCACCTTCCGTTCCCGCAACCACACGGCGAGGGTGGAGCCGTCGTCGGCCGCGCCCTCGAAGCCGGAGTATGCGGCGCTGTACTCGCCCTTGGAGAAGACCTCGTGCGCCGCCGCGGCGTCGAATTCGCGGTGGAACGCGACACCGTCGGTGCCGACGCGGCAGTGCGGTGGCCAGGTGTCGACGTAATCGGGGTCGTCGGAGAAGTGCGCACCGGGGTCGATGTGATAGTCGCGGGTCGCGACGACGGTCTGGTATTCGTCGAGGATCGACGTGACCGCCCGTGCGACCGCGGCGCCACCGTTCACCCCGAGGGCGCCGCCCTCGCAGAAGTCGTTCTGCACATCGACGACGATCAGCGCGTCGGCGGGACGGGTGCCGTCGCTGCGTTCGGCGCTCATCCAATTCTCCTGTCGTCGGGGGACATCGGTTCCGGGCGTCGGGGTGCGGTCAGCCGAGCTCGTAGCGGGTCGGAACCGCGGGATCTCCATGGGACAGGCCGAGACCCTCCCAGGGCAAGCTGACCAGGCCGGCCGCGAGGTGCGCGCGGGCATCGGTGAGAGTGGGCAGCGACGCCACGGGCGTCCCACCGCGGACGAGCGGGATCTGCAGGTCCCGGATGCCGAGCCCGTCCGGCGCGGGGCGGGTGCCGTCGGCGCGATACACGATCTCCTCGACGATCGTGCCGCTGGACCGGGCCGCCCGCACGGCCGACTTGGCGCCGCCGCGTGACTCCTTGTGACTCGCCCGTTTGGCGACCGGCAGGCCGTCGACCTCGACGAGTTTGTAGACCATCCCCGCCGTCGGCGCCCCGCTCCCGGTGACCAGGGATGTCCCGACCCCGTAGGTGTCGACCGGCTCGGCGCGCAGCGAGGCGATCGCGTACTCGTCGAGATCGCCGGACACGACGATCTTCGTCTCCGTCGCGCCCAGGTCGTCGAGTTGCGCGCGGACCTGGCGCGCCAGCACCCCGAGGTCGCCGGAGTCGATGCGCACGGCACCGAGTCCGGGGCCGGCCACCTCGATGGCGTTGCGCACGCCCTGGGTGATGTCGTAGGTGTCGACAAGCAGCGTGGTACCGATCCCGAGGGCCTCGATCTGCGCGGCGAACGCGGCCTTCTCGTCGGGCCCGTCCGGGCCGGTGAAACCGAGGGTGAAGGCGTGGGCGGCGGTGCCGGCGCTGGGCACGCCGAAGCTCCGGGCCGCCTCGAGGTTCGAGGTGGCGGCGACGCCGGCGATGTAGGCGGCGCGCGCACTGGCGACCGCGGCGCGCTCATGGGTGCGCCGCGAGCCCATCTCGATGATCGGGCGCGACCCGGCCGCGCTGACCATGCGGGCCGCGGCCGACGCGATCGCGCTGTCGTGGTTGAGGATCGAGAGGATCAGGGTCTCGAGCAGGACCCCCTCCGCGAAGGGCGCGCGGACGGTGAGGATCGGCGAACCGGGGAAGTAGAGTTCGCCCTCCCGGTAACCGTCGATGTCACCGGAGAACCGGTAGTCCCGCAGCCAGGCCACCGTGTCCGCGTCGAGGAATCGCTCGACCACGGCGATCTCCTCGTCGCCGAACCGGAACGCTGCGAGTTCGTCGAGAACGCGGCCGGTTCCGGCCACCACGCCATAGCGCCGGCCGTCGGGGAGGCGGCGCGCGAAGACCTCGAATGCGCACTGGCGGTGCGCAACCGGGTGGCGAAGTGCCGCTGCGACCATCGTCAGTTCGTACTGATCGGTCAGCAGCGCGGTGTTGTCGTTGCTCACAATCGCCTACCCTGTCCTCATGGCGCCTGACGAAACTCGTGCGCACGAGGCTACCCCCGGCGGTACGGCGGTTGCCGAACCAGAGGTCGCCGACGGCGCGGCGGGACTCGACAAGCCCTGGATGACGATCGTGTGGGACGACCCGGTCAATCTGATGCGGTACGTCACCTTCGTCTTCCAGAAGATCTTCGGCTACTCCGAGTCCCGCGCCAACGAACTGATGATGCAGGTCCACACCGAGGGCAGGGCAGTGGTGTCCTCCGGAGACCGGGACAAGGTCGAGGCCGACGTCGCGAAGCTGCACGCCGCGGGGCTGTGGGCGACGATGCAGCGGGATTCGTGACCCGGACCGGCCGCGGACGACTCCGAACCGGTCGGTCGGCCTTCGCGGCGCGGCAGGCACACTGAGACGCGTGCGCACCTGGAAACGCAAGGGGCGCGGCGAGACGATGCGCATCGCATCGCAACTCGACGCGCACGAAGCAGAGCTGCTCGCGTCGATGGTCACGTCGATGTGCGAATTGCTCACCGAACGAGCCGATTCCGCGCCCCGCGACGACCTCGCGAGGCTGACCGGTATCGACGTCGGGCACTCGCAGGCACCCGACGATGTGACCCTGGGCCGTCTCCTCCCGGATTTCCACCGGCCCGACCAGGACGACGAACTCTCCGCCGAGGTCGTCAACGGCGAACTGAACTCGGCGCTGCGGAGCGTGCACGAACCACAGATCATCGACGCCAAGCTCGGCGCCGCCCGGGTGTTGCTCGACACCCTGCCGGCCGGCGGCGGGGACTTCGCCCTGACTCCCGACGAGGCCGCGGCGTGGCTCACCTCGCTCAACGACGTGCGACTGGCACTCGGCGCGATGCTCGGGATCTCCGAGGACACGCCCGAGCAGTTGCCACCCGACCACCCGCATGCGGCGCATCTCGACGTCTACCACTGGCTCACGGTGATGCAGGACCTCCTCGTCGAAGCCCTGATGTGACTAGTGGTGTGTCTCGGAAATAAGCGACTGGTCTCCGGCGCTCGATCGGCGCCTGGCTGCGTTGTCGTCGGTCGAGATAGCTCCGCTATCCCTCCCTCCTCCGCCTTGCCAGACCACCGATCGCTCCACCGGATACCGGCCACCTGTTTCCGAGACACACCATTAGGGTTCCGTTCGGGAACTTCGTCCGCTTCGACGTCAGGGGTCTCGTGAGCACACTCGGCCGACCGGCCCCGGCCGGCAATCGCATCACCGACATCGCCGGCCTCGCCGTCGGGCACGCGCACCGCGTCGACCCCGACGCCCGGGTCGCCGGTGCACCGGAGGCCCCCGACGGTCACGGGTGGGCCACCGGGACCACCGTCGTACGGGTGTCGGCGCCGGGCGCCATCGCCGCCGTCGACGTCCGCGGTGGCGGTCCGGGTACCCGCGAAACCGATCTCCTCGACCCGTCGAACACGGTCCAGACCGCGCACGCCATCGTGCTCAGCGGAGGTAGTGCCTACGGACTGGCCACCGCCGACGGGGTCATGCGCGCGCTCGAGGCCGACGGGATCGGACTCCCGCTCGACGACCGCGGGCACGTGGTGCCGATCGTCCCCGCCGCGGTGATCTTCGACCTCCCCGTCGGTGCCTGGGACCACCGACCCGACGCGGACTTCGGAGTGGACGCGGTCCGCGCAGCGGACACGGAATTCGCCGTCGGGTGTGTGGGTGCGGGTGTCGGCGCCCGGGCCGGCGCGCTCAAGGGCGGGGTCGGGACGGCGTCGATGACGTTCGACGCCGGTCCCGCGGCCGGCATCACCGTCGGCGCAGTGATGGTCGCCAACCCGGTCGGGGCGGTCATCGACCCGCAGACCGGGCTGCCGTGGGACCTCGGCGAGACCGAACTGGGCCGCCTGGGGTTGCGCCGGCCGTCGGCCGCCGACATCGACTCGCTCGCCGACCTCGCGGCGAAGCACACCGTGCTCAACACGACGATCGGTGTCGTGGCCACCGATGCCGCGCTCGACGCGCCGATGACCAAGCGGCTGGCGATGGCCGGACACGACGGTCTCGGGCGGGCGATCAGGCCCGCGCACTCGCCGCTCGACGGGGACACGATCTTCGGCATCGCCACGGGTGCGGCCCGGCCGTCGACACCGGTGCCGGCGCCGGCGGGTATGCATGCCGACGTCGCCGTGGTCGCCGAGGTGTGCCGGGCCGCGGCCGACGTCGTCCAGCAGGCCATCGTGAACGCGGTCCTCGCGGCGGAACCGGTCGCATCGATCCCCACCTACGCACAGACGGCGCCGTCGGCGTTCCGCTGACCGGGGTCGTCGCGAACGGCGAACGGAATAGGTGCCGCGGCGACGATGTTGCGCCTCGGGGAACCCCGGGGTCCCGGGTGTGGACACGTCTGGACAGGAGAATGCGACACCGATGCTGAAGATCGGGCAGGAGCTGGTCGACGCCATGGTCGCGCACGCGCGCGCCGACCATCCCGACGAGGCCTGCGGGGTGATCGCCGGGCCGGAGGGTTCCGACGATCCGCAGCGTTTCATCGCGATGATCAACGCCGAGCGGTCGCCGACCTTCTATCGTTTCGACTCGGCCGAGCAGCTCGCGGTCTGGCGGGAGATGGACCGCCGTGACGAGGAACCCGTCGTGATCTATCACTCGCACACCGCCACCGAGGCGTACCCGAGCCGCACCGACATCTCCTACGCCGGCGAGCCCGGCGCCCATTACGTGCTGGTGTCCACGCGCGACCCCGAGACCGCCGAGATCCGTAGCTATCGCATCGTCGACGGTGCGGTCACCGAAGAAGAGATCGAGATCAGGAGCTGAGCATGTCTGTCACCGTATCCATCCCGACGATCCTGCGTACTCACACCGGCGGGGAGAAGCGCGTCGAGGGGTCGGGTTCGACGCTGGCCGCCCTGATCGACGACCTCGAGACGGGCAACGCCGGGCTGAAGGAACGACTCGTCGCGCCCGACGAGAACGGCACCGCCAAACTGCACCGGTTCGTCAACATCTACGTCAACGACGAGGACGTGCGATTCTCCGGCGGCCTCGACACCCCGATCGACGACGGTGACGAGGTGACCATCCTGCCCGCGGTCGCCGGCGGCTGAGCGTGGCCCGCTACGACTCCCTGATCGACTCGGTCGGCAACACCCCGCTCATCGGTCTGCAACGGCTCTCGCCGCGCTGGGACGACTCCGACGAGGGCCCGCACGTCCGCCTGTGGGCCAAGCTCGAGGACCGGAACCCGACCGGATCCATCAAGGACCGCCCCGCGCTGCGGATGATCGAACAGGCCGAACGCGACGGATTGCTGCGGCCGGGCTCGACGATCCTCGAACCCACGAGCGGCAACACCGGCATCTCGCTCGCGATGGCGGCGAAACTCAAGGGCTATCAACTGATCTGCGTGATGCCCGAGAACACCTCGGAGGAACGGCGCTCGCTGTTGCGGATGTTCGGCGCGCAGGTCATCTCCTCACCCGCGGCGGGCGGCTCCAACACCGCGGTCGCGGTGGCCAAGGGCCTCGCCGCGGACAATCCCGACTGGGTGATGCTCTACCAGTACGGCAACGCGGCGAACGTCGCGGCGCATTACGAGGGCACCGGCCCCGAGTTGTACGCCGACCTGCCCGAGATCACCCACTTCGTCGCCGGGCTCGGCACGACCGGAACGCTGATGGGCGTCGGGCGGTTCCTGCGCGAACGCAACCCCGATATCGAGATCGTCGCCGCCGAACCCCGGTACGGCGACGAGGTCTACGGCCTGCGCAACATCGACGAGGGTTTCATCCCCGAGCTCTACGACGACTCGGTGCTGACCCGCCGCTTCTCGGTGACCGGCGTCGACGCGGTCGCGCGGGTGCGGGAACTGATCGACCTCGAGGGCATCTTCGCGGGGATCTCCACCGGTGCGATCCTGCAGGCCGCGCGCGGTATCGGCCGACGGGCACTGAAGGCCGGGACCCGCGCCGACATCGGCTTCGTCGTGCCCGACGCGGGATGGAAGTATCTGTCGACCGGGGCGTACGAAGGTAGTCTCGACGACGCGGAGCAGGCACTCGAAGGCCAGCTCTGGGCCTGACCCCGCTACCGAGGACTTTCCAGCCATGAGCTCGTACACCCCGCCGGTCGGGCAGCAGCCCGCGCGACGCGCGCGTCCGCTGTGGCTGCGTTCGGCGATCATCACCGCGTGCATCGTCGCGGTGCTGTTCGTCATCGAGGCCATCGACGTGGCGACCCACTACGACCTCGACCAGAACGGCATCGAACCACGACAGGTCGACGGACTGGACGGCATCCTGTGGGCGCCGATGCTGCACGGCGACTGGCAACACCTGTTCGCCAACCTGATGCCCGGCGCGGTGCTGTGCTTTCTCGTGTTGATGACGCGGCGGTTCCTCATCGTCACCGGCATCATCTGGGTGGTGTCGGGGGTCGGTGTGTGGCTGTTCGCAGCGCCGTACTCGATCACCGTCGGGGCGTCGGGCATCGTGTTCGGCTGGCTCACCTTCCTCATCGTCCGCGGCCTGTTCAACCGCGATCTGTGGCAGATCCTCGGCGGCCTTGTGCTGTTCCTCGTGTACGGATCGATCCTGTGGGGCGTCCTGCCCTCGGATCCCCTGGTCTCCTGGCAGGCCCACCTGTTCGGCGCGATCGCCGGCGTGTTCGCGGCGTGGGCACTCGCGGCCCGGGATCGACGGAAGCCGGCGGTCACCGCACCGGGGGTCGCGCCATAATCCCGGCGGGCGGCCAGGACGCACCCATCGGGATCTTCGACTCGGGTGTCGGGGGACTGACGGTGGCGCGCGCGATCATCGATCTGTTGCCGGACGAGGACATCGTCTACATCGGCGACACGGCCAACGGGCCGTACGGTCCGCTGACGATCCCCGAGATCCGACGCCACGCCCTCGCGATCGGCGACGACCTCGCCGAGCGAGGGGTCAAGGCCATCGTCATCGCCTGCAACACCGCCTCGGCCGCCTGCCTCCGCGACGCGCGCGAGCGATACGCCCCCATCCCGGTCATCGAAGTCGTGCTGCCGGCGGTGCGCCGCGCGGTGGTCGCCACCAAGACGGGCCGAATCGGCGTGCTGGGCACCGAGGCGACGATTTTCTCACGGGCATATCAGGATTCGTTCGCGGCGGCACGCGATGCGGTGATCACCGCGGTGCCCTGTCCGCGGTTCGTCGACTTCGTCGAACGCGGGATCACCAGCGGCCGACAGATCCTCGGGCTCGCGCAGGGCTACCTCGAACCACTGCAGCAGGCCGGCGTGGACACCGTGGTCCTCGGCTGCACCCACTACCCGCTGCTGTCCGGGGTCATCCAGCTGGCGATGGGCGACGAGGTCACCCTGGTGTCGAGCGCGGAGGAGACGGCGAAAGACCTCTTCCGGGTCCTCACCGAGGCCGACCTGCTGCACCCGCACACCGGCCGCGACGCCACCCGCGTCTTCCAGGCGACCGGTGACCCGGAGCTCTTCGCGAAACTGTCGAACCGATTCCTGGGGCCGGTGATCGGAGCCGTGCAGCACGTGTGAGGGGTCAACCGCGCATCGCCGCGCACTTGTGACCCGTATGCCGCCGCCCGCGCGCGGAATCGTGGCACAGTGGGGCCTATGCGTCTCACGGTCCTCGGGTGCTCGGGCAGTGTGGGCGGACCGGGAGCCGCGTGCTCCGGCTACCTGCTCTCCGTACCCGGTGAACAACCGGTCCTCGTGGACTGCGGCCCGGGTGTCTTCGGCGAACTGCAGCGCGTCACCGACCCCAACAATGTCGCCGTCGTCCTCAGTCATCTCCACGCCGATCACTGCCTCGATCTGCCCGCGATGCTCGTCTGGCGTCGGTACGCACCACAGCCGGCACGGCGGCGGGCGCCGCTCTACGGCCCACCCGGCACCGCCCTCCGGATCGGCTACGGGTCGTCGGAATTCCCCGGACAGCTCGACGACATCACCGACACCTTCGACGTCCACGAGTGGAGCGACGACCAGGAGATCACCCTGGGCGGGATGCGAATCCGGGCGATGAACGTCAATCATCCGCCCGACACCTTCGGTCTGCGGATCACCGGTCCCGACGGCCAGGTCATCGCCTACAGCGGAGACACCGCGCCGTGCGACGAACTCATCGACCTCGCGGCCGACGCCGACCTGTTCCTGTGCGAGGCGTCGTGGACGCATGCGCCCTCGGAGCGCCCACCGGATCTGCACATGTCGGGCATCGAGGCGGGGGAGGCCGCGACCAAGGCGAACGTCCGAACACTCGCGATCACCCACGTCGCCCCGTGGTCCGATTCGGCGGAGATCCTCGCCGAGGCCCGCAGCACGTTCTCCGGTCCGACGGAGCTCGTCAGCCAGGGACAGGTCTTCGACCTCACCTAGCTGTCGTGTCCGCGCCGGTCGTTACAGTGAGACCCGTGACCACACGAGCTGACGGCAGAGCCGACGACGAACTCCGTCCCATCACGTTCACCCGCGGTTTCACCAGCCATCCGGCGGGTTCGGTCCTGGTGGAATTCGGCAAGACGCGGGTGATGTGCACCGCGAGTGTCACCGAGGGTGTCCCGCCGTGGCGTCGTGGTTCAGGCTTGGGCTGGCTGACCGCGGAGTACGCGATGTTGCCCGCCGCCACCCACGACCGGTCGTCACGTGAATCGGTCAAGGGCCGGGTGGGTGGTCGCACCCACGAGATCAGTCGACTCATCGGCCGGTCGCTGCGTGCGTGCGTCGATCTCGGTGCCCTGGGCGAGAACACCATCGCCCTGGACTGCGACGTCCTGCAGGCTGACGGCGGTACCCGCACCGCAGCCATCACCGGTGCCTATGTCGCGCTGGCGGACGCGATCACCTACCTGCGTGCCGCGGGCAAACTGTCCGACCCGCAACCGCTTTCGTGCGCGATCGCCGCGGTCAGCGTGGGGGTCGTCGACGGCCGCGTCCGACTCGACCTTCCCTACGAAGAGGATTCGCGCGCCGAGGTGGACATGAACGTCGTGGCGACCGACGCCGGCACGCTCGTCGAGGTGCAGGGCACCGGCGAGGGTGCGACGTTCCCGCGCTCGACGCTCGATGCGCTGCTCGACGTGGCCGCGATCGGAACCGAGAAGCTGTTCGAGGCGCAGCGAGCCGTACTCGCCGAGCCGTACCCCGGCGAACTTCCCGGACGGGCCTGATGTCCTCGGTGCTTCTCGCGAGCCGCAACGGCAAGAAGCTCGCCGAGCTCCAGCGCGTCGTCGACGCCGCGGGCATCACCGGGGTCGAGATCGTCGGCCTCGACGCGGTGCCGGACTACCCGGAGGAGCCCGAGACCGGTGCCACCTTCGAGGACAATGCGCTGATCAAGGCCGCGCGGGTGCGAAGGCCATCGGAATCCCATGTCTCGCGGATGATTCCGGTATCGCGGTGGATGCCCTGAACGGCATGCCGGGCGTGTTGTCGGCGCGTTGGTCGGGCCGGCACGGGGACGACCCGGCCAACAACGCGCTGCTGCTCGCCCAGCTGTCGGACACCCCGGACGAACGACGCGGCGCCGCGTTCGTCTCGGCCTGCGCGCTCGTGCTGCCGGGCGGGACGGAGACGGTGGTGCGCGGCGAGTGGCGTGGGCGGGTCCTGCGGGAGGAGCGCGGGCCGCACGGTTTCGGGTACGACCCGTTGTTCGCCCCGGACGACGAGATCGCCGACGGCCGGTCCGCGGCGGAACTGTCGCCGGCGGAGAAGGACGGGCTCAGTCACCGCGGAAAAGCGTTGGCGCAGTTGGTTCCGGCGCTGCGGGCGCTCGCGGGCTGACCCCCCCTTGCGTCGGCGTCCGGACTCCGATCAGCTCGCGGCGCCGGTGTAGATGTAGACCCCCAGCGTGTGCGGTTCGCCGTCGAGCAGGATGTCCATGTCGTCGGCGCCGGCACGTGACATGCCCTGCCGCTCGTAGAATCCGAAGGTGCACAGCGAGTCTGTGTACAGGTGGAAGTCGGAGCGGCCGCGGCTTCGGAGATGGTCGAGGAACGCGCCGTACAGCGCCGCTCCGACGCCGTGTCCGCGTGTCGTCGAGGCGACGGCGAACAGGGTCAGTTCGTCGTCGAGCGACGTGCCCGTCGCGGCGCCGAGCCGGTGGGCCACCGACTCGAAAGCGAACAGGGCCCGCAGCGACTTCCACTGGGGTAGTCCGAGAATCGCGCCTCGAGCGGTGTGCGCCCAGAGCAGCGCTCGGTTCTTCGTCCGTTCGCGCAGGTGCGGCTCGCCGGCGACCCGTCCGAGAATGATCCCCACCACGTGGCCGCCCTTCACCGCGACGCGACTCC
The DNA here is from genome assembly GCF_029866425.1 of Gordonia sp. SMJS1. Classification (NCBI taxonomy): domain Bacteria; kingdom Bacillati; phylum Actinomycetota; class Actinomycetes; order Mycobacteriales; family Gordoniaceae; genus Gordonia; species Gordonia sp. SMJS1. The sequence continues at coordinate 2,072,089 of NZ_CP123381.1, forward strand.
AGGTACTCGCGACGAGTTGATCGCGGAGGTAGACCTCGAGTGCCGCGTCCAGGACGTGTTGTCCGTGGACGTATCGGTGGATGTAGAACGCCTCGTCGATGATCTTCTTCACATCGTCGGCGTCGGTGGAACGGTAGGGGCGATAGGTGATGTCGGTCATGACCCCTTCTTTGCGTGTGTGTGGGTGAGAGCGATCAGGTCCGCTTCGAGGGTGGCCCGGTCGGAGTCGTCGAGGACGGCTCCCCACAGGGGAGCGGTGTTCGAGCCGTCGGCGGCCGCGATGATGAGTCGCGTGACCGCCGGGTCGAGACCGTCGTCGGACAGCGCGGCGCGCCAGTGATTGGCGTCCTGCTGGGCGAGGGCGGCCGGGCCCGGTTCGTACATCAGGCTGGCGGCCAGCGCGATCTGGTCGCGGAGGCCGGCGGAGTCCCGCGCGTCGGCGAAACTCACCCGGATGTAGGCCCTGGTCAGCCGTCCCGGCGCGTCGTCCTCCTCGTCGGCGAGTCGCTCGACGTCGACCGGAACTGGGCCATCAGGTCCGCCGCGAGTTCTTCGAGCAGGCCGTCCTTGGCGGGGAAGTGGTAGAGCAGCCCGCCCTTGGACACCCCGGCCGCGGCGGCGATCTCGGACACCGACACGGCGGCGCCGTGTCGCGCGACCAGACGGGCCGCGGCGTCGAGGATCAACCGTCGGGTGTCGGCGGCGGTGCGTCCGGTCGTGCGAGCCATCGAGTCCTCCCAATGTGGTGCCGTCATCCCACCCCCCGAATCCAGGGACCGCATAACCCGTGGTCCCTGAGGTGTGAGGAGCGATAGCGACGAGCCACGAAGGGCCTGGTGAGACGAGTTGCGAACACTTTCGTGCTCGCATCGCTCGCACCTCGGGGAGCAGGGATGGGCGCCTACGAGCGTCTGTGAAAGAACTATACCGTCCAGACGGTTTAGTTTCAAGCTCAGGTCGGTGCAGGGCGCTGCCTGCTCGTACAGGCGGCTCAGACGCCGGCGTGAACACCCAACATCCGCGCGACCGAGTCGGGCCAGGGGTACTGGGTCGCTCGATGACGCGCCGCCCGTTCGCGGTCGACGCGGGGGAGGCTGAGGACCTGCCGGATCGCGCTCGCGAAGCCCGGGCCGGAGTCCTCGGCAGCCGCGCCACACGTGTCGTCGACCAGGGTCGCGACCGCCGACGACTGCGACCCGATGACCGGTGTGCCGGCGGCCAGTGATTCCAGCGCGGAGAGGCAGAAGGTCTCGTGCGGACCGGGGGAGAGGGAGATGTCGGCGCTGGCGAGGAGGGCGGCGACCTGACTCCGCTCGGAGAGATGGCCCAGGAAGGTCACGGGCAATCCGCGGGCCAGATGCTGCAGCGGGGCTCGCATCGGCCCGTCGCCCGCGATCACCAGGTGCGCCGGCGTTCCCGACCGATGGAGTCTGCCGAGCGCGGCGATGCTGCGGTCGGCGCGCTTCTCCACCGAGAGGCGTCCGCAGTGGGCGATGAGCGCACCGGTGCCGTCGGACCACCGTGCGCCCAGGTTCGGGTCGAGGTGCCGTGGGTCGAAGACATCGAGGTCGACGCCGAGCGGGGCGCGTACGACGTTGGTCGCCCTCACGCGATCGAACTCCGCGGCCGCGAAGTCGGTGGTGCACACGACGGTGTCGTAGTCACGGGCGGTGGCCGCGTTCGCGCGGTCGGCCAGAGCACGTGCGGAGCGGCCGGGCATGACCTGGCCGAGCAGACGGTCGAGGCGTTCATGGGACACCATCGTCGAATGGATGTCTCGCGCGCGAGCCCACCGGCCGAAGCCGCGCAGGGTGAGGCGGTCGGACACCTCGAGGGCGTCGGGACGGAGATGGGCGAGGACGTCGGCGACGCGGCGGGCCGACGCCAGGCGGTAGCCGCCCGAGGCGGGAATCCGCGGTGCGGCCACGGTGATCCGCGTGACCCCAGAGTTCAGCGTCTCCTCGCCGGGATCGGCGCCGGGAACGATCAGGACGACGTCGTGACCGGCCCCGGCATACCCGGCGCCCCAGCGGTCCACCGCGGTGCGCAGACCGCCGGAGCGGCCGCCGTAGAAGTTCGCGAGCTGGACGATCCGCACGGGGTCCAGTCAGCCCGACCCGGGTGAACGGCCGACCAGCGCGAGAAGATCAGAGGTTGAACTGCGCCTTCACTTCCTTGGTGCGCTTGTGCTCGAACCAGAAGGACAGGAAGGGGATGGTGCCCGCGATCGCGGTGATGATGGTCTTGCCGACGCTCCAGCGGACCTTGATAGCGAGGTCGATGGCCATGATCAGGTAGACGAAGTACACCCAGCCGTGCACGAACGGTACGAAGTCCAGAGCGTGGTTGTCGTAGCCGTAGGTCAGGACGAGTTCGACGACGAGCAGCAGCAACCACACGCCGGTGATCCAGGCGAGGACGCGATACCGCAACAACGCGCCGCGGACCTTCTCCACCGGGGCGGCGAGGGCGGGGGCGGTGGGGTCGGTCTCGGTCACTGCGGGCCTTTCGATGAGGGGGTGGGTCGAGCGTCGGTGGTGTGAGCGTCCGCGTCGCGGAGCTCGGCGAGATAGCGGTTGTATTCGACCAGGGCGACATCGTTGGCGGGGTCCGGCGATGCCAACGACGACGCGCTGGGGGTGGTGGGTCGCTCGGGCAGGATGCCCTCCGGGATCTCGGCGACGGAGTTCTTCGCCGCGACCTTGCGGGCTTCCTCGGGATCGCTCTCCAGGATGACGAAGCGGCGATAGGCATAGATCACGGCCGCGGCGAACGCCGGCCACTGCAGGGCGTAGCCGAGATTGAGTCCGGAACCGGATGCGGACTCGTACCGTGACCACTGCCACCACGCGAGCACCAGGCACACCACCGCAGCGGATACGGCGAGCACCGTGAGCGCGGGCCGGTGGGTGCGGCGACGGGTGGGGGACATGGCTACGACGGTACCTGGCCTGCGATGATCAGAACGCGGCCGGTAGGGTGGTCGCCGTTACACTGCGTGACTCACACTCCGGCGAGTCGCGCCCACGCGCGAGTGGCGGAATTGGCAGACGCGCTGGATTTAGGTTCCAGTGTCTCAGGACGTGGGGGTTCAAGTCCCCCCTCGCGCACCATAAACTCGCACCCGCAGTTGCGCTCGAAAGCCCTGCATCGTGAGTCGACGGTGACAGTGCTCCTCGCGCCTGGTGCAGCCTTGCCTAGGTAACAGCTCAAGTCGCGGCGCACTCGGCGCAGCAGAACTACCGACGCGCCGAGCACCCGTCGGCATCCGGCATGCCAACATTTCAAGCCTTCTCAGAACGGAAACACTTGCGGCAACGGTTGGCAGTGACGCCCGCTGGGCATCTCAGATTCCGCCCATCTAGATTGTCAATGACTGCGACTGTCTGGATGTTGGACATAGTTTGGCGGTAGCGAACCGTCGCACAGAGAAGAAACTCCGATCTGGGAACGGCGCCGGCAAGGTCTGTTGTCGGGACTGGATCGACCTCAACAGACGGAATTGTGTCGTCGAGTGCAGCGCCGATGACGTCGTCGAATTCAGTCGACCGGCGTGCATATCGAGATTGCGCTCAACATGCTCGTCGCCCGTTCTTCGATCATCTTGGGCGGACGGTCGCGAACCCTTGGAGCGCCGTGGCCGCTGCATGCATCTCGCGGAGTTCCGCTTTCGATGCCATGACCCGTTCTCAATGGACGCGGACTCGGCGGCCGGCTAGCGCCTTCGACTGGCGGCGCCAGATCACTCCATGAATGTCAGGGGTCTTCGATATGGTCACCTTTCCAATCAGTTGCAACTTACCTTTGCGGTTTCTGCGTCGCTTTTAGGATGCAAGCCGCACTCGACGGGAAGAGCGGTACAGAATGACTCGAACAAGAGCGCAACGTCTGCTATTGACGATGATCGCTCTACTTTGTCTGCGTTTTGGATTCCTACGACCGCGTCTAGAACGAAGAAAAAAGCCTTGCGCCGATGAAGCCCGTCTCGAGGCCCGAAGACTGTCAGCGGAAGCCAGGCGCCACGTCCGCGATCGATTTCGCTCTCGCGTAATCGGGGACGTGATCGGAGCCTTCGTAGTCACCTACGGCGCAGGCTATTTGGTCTGGCTTTTGGGACACCCGGGGCAGACGGACGCTCAGATGTTTGAGCCGTATCAGTGGGTTCCTGACATCCGACCACACTTAGATGGCCTCGTAACACCTGAGACCGCGCGAAACTGGATCGGTATCGCGCTGGCTGCTTCGGTGTCGATAAGCATCACACTGTCGATGCGAAACAAGGGGAGCGAATCCTACATTGAGCAAGCCGCAATGGCCCTATGGCGACAGTGTATGGATGCGATGACATCGGCGTTAGCATGCGCGTGCGTTGTAGTAATGACAGTCGGTTGGCTTGGTGTGCATGACAAGTCAGACGTCGGCGCGATGGTGCTGGCGACTTTTGGGACGATCGCTATCTTCTTGATGAGCAGCATCCTGCTCGATGACTTCAGCTCGGCGAGTCGCTACCGCCGCCAGGAAGTACTAGAGCAGCGACTCGACCGACTGCACAAGTGGCGGACAGTCCTGCGAGACAAGGGAGTGCCAAGTGTCTCGAACGGCCAGCGGCATTCCCTTGTCGGCGCCCTCTTCGTTAGGACCGCAGCGGTGAGTGCCCCGTTATGGGTGGGCGTTGTACTGTATGTCTCAGTCGTGAGGGTGCTTCGGGATCAGGCGATGGCCGGGAGTTACCTCTGGCAAACGGCGATACTCGTACCCACCGTCGTCACATTCTTTCTGTTTGTGATCGGATTCTGCGCTCTTACATCCTGGTCATCATTCAACACGAAGAGAATGAAGCTGCATTTTGTGTTGCAGCCATTCGCAGCCTGGATTCTTTGGGGTAGCGTAGCCCTGCCGACTACCATGGTCGCAGCCGTAGAGCGCGGGATCTCCTCTGGCGCATTTGTCGGTTTTCTGCTATTCGGTCTCCCACTAGCAATACTCAGTCTTTTTAGAGCTTCACGGGCCGGCAAGGTTCACCTACGCCGACGTCGGCTCTATCAGTTGGCCGTATGGTTCTCGCTGCCCGTTTGGGTACGAGTTCACGCGAGGCTGGACCAATCCGAACTGTTGTCACGTGCTGACCTGCAGCGGGAGTCTGCGAACCCCCTATACCGGGCGGTAGATCCGTGCGGAGAAGGAGACCCTGCATCGTCACCGTCTTCGCATACGATCGCGCGGGCGGCGAGTAGGTCAGTGAAGAAACATGTTCATGGTGGTTGGCGACCAGGCCGGGGCGTTGATGATAAGCCGGAACCCGTGGGTCGTGATGGCGTGTTCGGGTGCGAGGGTGGTTGAGAGTCCATGCGGCGAGGGCTCATGGCTCGTGTAGGTCGCGCGAGCGGGCGTTGGCTCGGGGGCTTCATGAGCGCTATAAGCAGGGTGTGGGCTTCGGTACTGCACCGCTGTGCATTAGGCGGCCCATTGTGAACCCAGACGGCTATCGCGACCGTCTGTTGGCCGGCAGCGATGGCGTCACCCTCACGGCTGTCGACGTGACCACCGGCGAGGTCGCGTGGACAGCACCGTTCCTCGCCATCGATTTCGACGCGGATGCGTTAGTCACCGGCAAAGCACTCGAGCCCTACGGCGACGGGTGGATCTTCTCGTCGGACCGTCGAATGATCGGGCTCGCGCCGCTCTGAGTCACAGCTCGGCCGAGATGACCTCGACCGCGTCGTCGTCGGCGAAGACGATCTGGTGATCGTCGGTCGAGATCGCCCAGCGGCGTAGTCGTGCGGTGTGCTCGTCGTCGATACGGGTCTCGACGGTGGTGTCGCCGGCCAGGTCCGCGAAGTCGTCGACGACCTCGCCCTCCCTTGTCGAACCGTCGTCGAGCGTGACCCTGACCCGGGCCGCCACGGCGACCTCCCCTGGGGCCTCGCCGTCAGCGTGGTCGGCGTCGACCGACTCGTTCTCCGTTGTGCTCATCCGGTTGTCCTGTCCCCTCGGGTGGCCTCCGACGGTGACTGCGTTGCACGTCGGTGGCACACCATGCGTGGACATCAGTTTATCAAAGATGTCCATTGACAGGATGAAGACGGGGAAGGTGCTGATCGGTGGCGGAATCCGCGCGGCATCTCGATTCGACGCCGCCGCAGGGTTTTTCCGCCCTGCCGGCGGAAATCCTTAGGGCAGAACGTAATCGGCGGGGGATCGACAATCAGCCCCGCGGAAGAACAATCGCCAGAGTCCGAAGAATCGGGCTCTGGCGATCAATGTGACAATACGGTGGGCTATATCAGTGTGCGGAGTTGTAGGCCTCGACGATGTCGTTCGGAATGCGGCCGCGTGCGGACACCTCATATCCGTTCTCCGCTGCCCAGTCTCGAATCGAGGCATTCACCGACGCACCACTCCCGGCGGAATTGGTCTTCGTCCGTGCTGATGGCGACCGTCGTCGGCCGCCGACCCGGGTCGATGCCTTGAGTAGTTTCGCGACTGTCACCTTGCCCTGCTCGATCTTGTCGAGATTGGCCGCGGACACGTCGAGCTCGTAGTCGACGCCGAGCCACGACCACGAAACGGTCTGTGCGTCTTGGGGATCGAGTTCGCGACCGTCCAGGTCGTCGACAAAGGTCACCGTCTGAATTTTCGACACGCCCCCAACGGTAGTCGATAGACGCGCGGGAAGCATGAACCTGCGCTTTCCCGGTGTCGGGATTCTCGGGCGAATCGTCCGACATCGCGATTACCGAATGCGCAACACGGAGTCAATTGCGGCCGGGAATGGCGAATCGGGGCGGTTCGGGATGGCGAATGGATTCTTCCGGACGTGACGGTTCCGATGTTCTCGACGCCGATGACCGGGAGGCTTCCGGCTTTCGCGTCGGCTTGATGCGGGGAGTCGAGTCGGTTGTCGTCCGCCGATTGGCCTCCGCGCCGAGTCCGCTGCCCGTCGTGTCGTCGACGCGTAGGCACATCGACCGGATTACGTGGTGCGCGGTCACCAGTCCGTAGGTCATCGGCAGGCCCAGGGCCGTGACGAGCAGTCTGGTGGGTCGTAGCGGGCTGTCACCGACGATCGACGGCTCGATGACATTGCCTACTTCCCGGATCAAATGCAGCGCCAACTTGTACGCATAATGCGCCGCGGTGATCGGCTTGCTGACGGTGAGCTCGTCGAGCGACACCGTCTCCCATGGATCCGCGCCGTGGCCGAGGTTGTGTCCGATGCCGAGGAGGATGTCGAGCGGAGCGCCACCAAAGACCGGAATCAGCGAACCGAACAGCGACGCGCCCATCTCGCCGACGGAGCGGTCCTCCGCCGGGTCGAGCGGAATGAGGTTGTGGTGAATGCGAATTCCGCGCATGGCACCGAGAATTCTGGTGGTCTCGGCCCGGATGCGGGGTGCGTCGGCGGGGTTGTTCTCCTGCGCCTGCGCAGACACATACCGCACCAACCGGCCGAGTGTGAGCGACCCGATCGGCGTACACGTCTCGACATCCGCCAGTGCGAGGTGTTCGGCGATCTCGGCCACCATCGGCGGGATGGGGATGTCGAAATGCACGGTGTCGCTCGCGCGTCCGGCGAGGGCGCGCTGTTCATCGGTGACGCGTGCGAGGCACTGCTCGAGGACCGTTCTCGCGGTGGCCCGCAACAGGGCCTTCACCGCGAATTCCGACGAGAAGACGAAGGCCGTGATGAGCCAGTTGTAGGTGACGAACTGGGCGAGGCCGTCGGCCTCGGTCCCGGCGAACGGGCTCCCGAGGTCGGGTGCCGAGCCGATGAGGAGCCGTGCCGGGACCAGGACGGTGGTGAACATGTGGAGCCACACCGTCTCCACTGCCTGGATGACGGTGATGTTCCCGAGCGGAATCGCCTCGGTGTGGCGGCCGTCGCGGATCTTGAGGAGGTTCGAGACGAGCAGTTGGGAGATCGGGTCGCGGTAGTCGAGTGCGGGATCGTCGTCGTCCGCCCCAAGGGTCAGCGGATGTTCGGTGACGGCGAGGGTCGAGATGTGCAGGCGCCGCATGTCGCGGTGCGCCGCTATCCGACTTGCCCGGGCCGACGCGTGCATAGATGGCGGCAGGATGTCGTACACCGCATCGAAGATCGAGTCGTACACCACTGCAAGGGTCGTGAAATCACCGCTCGCGCAGCGTGTCTCGACGCCTTCGAGTGATTTCGGCGTCGGCAGCAGCGGGCGCGTCAGGGTCTCGATGCGCTCGAGTCGTTCAGGGTAGGTCTCGGTCTCCGGGTCGACGGTCGGAGTCAGTTCGTGGACCGGCGTCGCACGCAGGGGTGACGCGGAGAAGGGTGCCGGGCTGCCGAGCACCGCGGCGGTGCCCGACCCGCCGGCAAGTGTGGGCAACGACATCGCTAGTGTGAACACGGCGATCATCCGCAGAACCCATGGCGGTACACCCCGCGCCGCATTGCCCCGACCTGAACTCATGCACCCACTACCCGAATAGTCGTCCGATGACCCGGCGACGCCGCCGGCGATCGTGCGCCGCGGCGGCGTCGTGCGTGACCACAGCAGTCCGCGAAGGGAAAGTTAGTCGAACGAAGCTTAAGGTGCGCGGCGAGAACCCGCGCACCGGGTCGGCGAACGGGGATGTCGGCGCGCCGTGCAACGATTCCGGGGTGAGGCGTCGAGCGGCATGGTTGTCGGGAGTACTCGCCGCGGTGCCGGTCGCCGTGGCGCTCGTGTCGTGCGTCGACGTCGAACCCGCCCCGGGCCTCGAGCGCCCCTCATCCGAGCGCACCCAGTCCATGCCCTCGACGACGGGGCCATCGTCACCGCCGGCTGGTGTGTCACCCGATATGCCACCACCGGCGGCCGGCCGTGAACAGGCCGATCTCGCGTCGCTGCAGGTGAAGGGTCGCGCGCCCAAGACCGGATATGAACGGTCGCGATTCGGTAGGGCATGGGACGACGCGGTCGACGTGCAGTACGGCCGCAACGGTTGCCGGACCCGGGAGGACATCCTGCGGCGAGACCTCACCGGCATCACCTTCCACGCCGACGGGTGCCGGGTGCTCGCCGGCACACTGGCCGACCCGTACACCGGTACAACGATGCCGTTCACCCGAGGCGAGGACACCTCGGCGCTGGTCCAGATCGACCACGTCGTCGCATTGTCGGACGCCTGGCAGAAGGGCGCGGCCGGGTGGACCGCGGTGAAGCGCATCGAGTTCGCGAACGACCCGCGAAACCTCCAGGCCGTGTCGGGAGCCGTGAACCAACAGAAGAGCGACGGCGACGCGGCGACCTGGCTTCCCCCTAACAAGTCCTACCGGTGCACCTACGTGAGCCGGCAGATCGAGGTCAAGAAGTCCTACGGGCTGTGGGTGACGCCTGCCGAACGCGACGCCATCAGTCGGGTCCTCGCGTCGTGCTGAACCCGTCGAGCCGCGGGCGCGCCGGTCGTCGGTAGCCTTGGGGACCGTGACCGCGGACCAGGGACGACCCCAGCCACTCGCCGACCGCGCGGATCGTCATCCTCTGTCCGAGCCCGCCGCCGTGGCGGCCCTCGGTGCCGATCTGCGGTCGGCGGGATACACGAACGACGGTGTCACCGAACTGCTCGGCGAAGGCGCTCACGATGCCCTCGTCCGCGGCACCTGGTGGCCGGCCCTCGCCGCGACGCGTGATGTTGCCGGCGAGCACCGCCGGCTGGCGACCCTCATCCGACTGTTCCTGCTGGGCTCGGACGAACCCGAAGCCGCTGTCGCGGAGGCGTTTCCGACGACGGGCACGGACGCACTGGTCACGCAGGGCGTGCTGGCCCGGGTCGATGAATCGCTTCTGCGGGCCCGCCTTGACATCCGTCCGCACGCCGACGACACCCGCGACTACCTCGTGATCGCCGACCAGGATGCCGCGATGCGACCCGGACCCGTTGCCCACGACCACGTCCTGGGGATCGGCGGCGCGTCGATCTCGCTGGCCCGGGCCGTCATCCGCGAACCCGTCCGCCGCGCTCTCGACATCGGAACCGGATGTGGCATCCAGGCGCTGCATCTCGACGCGCACTGCGAGCAGATCGTGGCCACCGACACGAACGACCGGGCGCTGGCGCTGGCCGCCGCGACGGCCCGCCTCAACGGGATGTCGTGGGATCTGCGGGCGGGGAGCATGTTCGAACCCGTCGCGGGGGAGCGGTTCGACCTCATCGTGTCCAACCCTCCGTTCGTCGTCGGCGCGGGCGGGCGGGACTACATCTACCGCGACTCGGGCGTCGTCGGAGACGGGTTGTGCGAGCAACTCGTCCGCGAGTTGCCTGCCCATCTGAATCCTGGTGGCACCGCCCAGATCCTGGCCAACTGGGTCATCCGCGAGGGCGAGGACTGGCCGGAACGGGTCCGCTCCTGGCTCGCGGGCACCGGACTCGACGCCTGGGTCGTCCAGCGGGAGGTCGCCGACCCCATCAGCTATGTGTCGCTGTGGTTGTCCGATGCCGGTGAGGACGAGGCGACCGCCGCGCGGCGAGGTGCGGAGTGGCTCGAATGGTTCGAGGCCAACGGCATCGTCGCCATCGGGATGGGCTCGATCACCGCCCGCGCCCCGCTCGACGGTGAGCACCGCGAGCCCGACGTCGTGATCGAGGAGATCACCGGCGCCGGTGAAGAGGTGACCGGGCCCGAGGCCCAGGCGTTCCTCGCGCGACGGCGCTACCTGCGGGAGACCTCCGACGAACAGTTGCTCGCTCGGCGGCTGTCGGTGGCCCCGGTCATGCTCGAGGAGCTCTCGCTCCCGGGGGACGAGGGCTGGCAACAGGTGTCGGCCGCCGTCCGCCGGCCCGGGGGTCCCGGCGCCGTTCTCGGTGTCGACGAGGTCTCGCGCGCACTGCTCGCCGGCAGTCGGGGGCAGGTCCCGCTGGGCGTACTGCTCGAACTCCTCGCCGACTTCCACGGCGTCGACGCCGACGCACTCGCCGAGGCGGCGCTGCCCGTGGTGCGCGAGGCGATCGGCCGGGGGATTCTGTACGAGGCGACGTGACTCAGGCCGGGAAGGTCGCGTCCAGCGCCGCGGCGAGATCCGCGATGAGATCGTCGGCGTCTTCCAGCCCGACGGAGAACCGCAGATGTCCCCACTCGCGGAACGGTTCGGGGTAGGCCGCGACCCGTGGGCCGTCGGTGCCGACATGGACGATGAGTGACTCGTCGTGTCCCAACGACACCGCCGAGGTGATCGTCGTCAGCGCCGCGACGAATCGGTTCTGGGTGGCCGGATCGCCGCGCACCGCGAACGCGATCATGGCCCCGAAGCCGCGGCCGCCGAACTGTCGTGCCGCGAGGTCGTGTTCGGGATGCGACGCCAGACCCGGGTACCGCACGTAGGTGATGCGCGGGTCGTCGTCGAGGAAGGCCGCGACCCGCTCGGCATTGCGTTGATGCTGGGCGAACCGGAGCGGCAGGGTGATCGCGCCGCGGGCGATCAGCCATGCGTTGAACGGCGAGATGACGCCGCCGACGTCGACCATCGCCTGTTCCCGGATCTGCGACATGAGCTCCGACCGGCCGAGCACGGCACCGCCCATGGCGTCGCCGTGCCCGTTGATGTACTTGGTCAGCGAATGGACGACGAGGTCCGCGCCGTCGGCGAGCGGACGGTACAGAGTGGGCGGCGTGAAGGTGGCGTCGACGAGCAGCAGGGCCTCGGCGTCGGCGGCGATCTGCGCCAGCGCGCCGATGTCGGCGACCTTCGTCGTCGGATTGGCGATCGTCTCGGCGATCAGCATGCGGGTGCCGGGGCGCAGGGCGGCCCGGGTGGCGTCGAGATCGCCGACATCGACGAAGGTCGCCTCGATCCCGTACTTGGTCGGCAGCAGTTCCGACCAGAGCTTCCAGGTGGCCTCGTAGGTGGTGTCGGACACCACCACGTGGTCCCCGGCGGACAGGAATGTGAAGAACACCGCGTGCAGCGCGGCCACGCCCGAGGCCAGGACGACGGCGTCGTCGGCCTCCTCCAGCGCGGCCAACTTGTTCTGCAGCGCAACCTGATTGGCGCCGGTGTTGCGTGTGTAGAACAGTTGCTCGGTGCCCGACCAGCTCATCGCCTCGGGTTCGGGCGGGAGGTGATACGAGTTCGCCATCGTGATCGGCGTCCGCACCGACGGGCCCGACGAGTCGTTCCCGGCGTGCACGCTGCGTGTCATCTCACCCGTCACGGATGAACTCCCATCGGCTCGGTCGCACGTGTCCCGGCCGGTGCTGTTCCGGCCCGGACTGGCCCGTCTCGTTCTGGCCCGTCTCCGGCTGTCCCGGTCCGGTCGACGCCGGGCAGGTCGTCGACGACCGGTCCGGGTTCCCGGGTGACGTCCGAGCTCTCCGGGGTGGGGACGCCGGGCTCGGGGCCGAGGACGATGTCGGGTCGATGCGGACGCACGAGCCGGACCATCCGCAGCGGTAGTTTGTGCAGTTTGTCGACGTGCGCGAAGTACCGGAACTCGGCCCACCCCCAGCAGGCGGCGAACACCAGGAGCGCGACGGCGTCCATCGTGACGGTGTTCCAGGGGCGGTGTGCGATGTGGATCGGCACCACGACGAGGGCAATCGCCTGGATGACGTAGGAGTCGAGACTGCGGGTGCCGGCCATGACCAGTGGACGCAGCCAGTCGTGATGCCACCACCTGAGCAACAGTCGGAAGATCCCGTAGACGGCCGGGATGGCCAGATAGGCGCCGATCGCGCGGGCCGGGCGGAAGTCGAGTTTGTCGGCGACCGCCGGTTCGAGATGGGCCCACGGCCCGTAGTCGATGCCGAAGTGGAAGAACAGTGCCACCGCGAGCGCGACGGCGACGATCGCGATGATCCAGCGGTCGACGAACTCCGGCACACGCCACTGCGACCAGTTCCAGCCGATCACCAGTGCCGGGACGAACATGATCTGCCAGCCGGCGACGTTCTGGATGTGCGGTGCCGCCTGGTAGGCGCTCAGATAGAACCAGTCGGGGGAGTGGACCAGCGAGATCAGGTACAGGGCGATCGAACCGGCGAGCACCCAGCGCCACCAGCCCTGACGCAGGAGGGAGAACAGCCCGAACGCGGAGATGAGCAAGACCATGTACAGCAGCAGGATGTTGCCCCCGCTGGGCAGATAGTCCATGGTCAGCGCCAGGCGCAGGCCGTCACCCCACCCGTCGACCGGCAGCAGGAGCGTTAGCCATCGGTGACCGGCCAGGGCGGCCGCGACCGCGACGAGGGCGATCGCCAGCTGGCACAGATAGAGGACGACGATCCGCTTGGCAAGACGCTTGTAGGCGAAGGCCAGCCCATGGCGAGCGACCCACCGTTGATAGACCAGACCCAGCACGACGCCCGAGAGCATCACGAACGCGGACATGCCGTCGACGTACGGAAAGGCGTGGGTCGGGGTGGCCAGCACGGACTCATGCGCGAAGTGCGCGGTGATCATGCTCCAGATGGCCACCCCGCGGGTGGCATCGATGGCCAGGTCTCGTTTCATTGACTTGCACGATAGACAGCGCCGCGGCCCGGGGGCATCCCGGGCCGCGGCGAGTCGTGAAGAGAGATCCGCTCAGGTGTAGAGGTCGGCGATCGCTTCCTTGTGCGCGTCGTGGATGACGTTGCGCTTGAGCTTCATGGTCGGGGTGAGCTCACCGGTGTCGATGGTGAAATCGGTGTCCAGGATCGAGAACTTCTTGATCGCCTCGGCGTTGGAGACCTTGGTGTTCGCCTCCTTCACCGCGGCGTCGATCTCGGCCTTGAGATCGGCGTTGTCGACGAGGTCCGAGATCGGGGTGTCGGCGGGCAGGTCATGACGGTCCAACCAACCGGGCACGGCCTCGGGGTCGATCGTGATCAGCGCGGCGATGAACGGCTTGTTGTCGCCGACGACGAGGCACTGGCTCACCATCGGGTGCGCCCGGATGGTGTCCTCGAGCTGCGCCGGCGAGACGTTCTTGCCGCCCGCGGTGACGATCAGTTCCTTCTTGCGGCCGGTGATGAAGAGGTAGCCGTCGTCGAGGGTGCCGATGTCACCGGTGTGGAACCACCCGTCGCGGATCGCGTCGTCGGTGGCGGCCTGGTTCTTCCAGTACCCACCGAACACGACCGGCCCCTTGAGCAGGACCTCGCCGTCCTCGGCGATGGCGACGGTGACGCCGGGGATCGGGCGTCCGACCGAACCGACCTTCTGGTTCTCCTCGTTGTTGGCCGTCACCGCGGCCGTGGTCTCCGACAGTCCGTAGCCCTCGTACACCGGGATGCCGACGCCGCGGAAGAAGTGGCCGAGGCGCGCACCGAGCGGAGCGCCACCGGAGATCGCTCCCTCGCACTGGCCGCCGAGGGCGTCGCGCAGCTTTCCGTACACGAGCTTGTCGAAGACGGCGTGCCGGAGCTTCAGGCCGAGGCCGACCTTGCCGGCCGCCGTCGCCTTGCTGTATTCGATCGCCGTGTCGGTGGCCTTGTCGAAGATCGACCCCTTGCCGCCGTCGTAGGCCTTCTGCTTGGCCGAGTTGTACACCTTCTCGAACACGCGCGGCACCGACAGCACGTAGTTCGGCTTGAACACGCCCAGGTCCGCGACGAGGTTCGTCAGGTCGTTGGTGTGGCCGAGGATCACGCCGTTCTCGACGCAGCCGACGGCGACGACGCGGGCGAAGATGTGCGCCAGCGGCAGGAAGAGCAGCGTCGACTTGCCCTCCCGCATACCGGCGCCGACCGCGTCGCGGGTCGCGGCCGTCTCGGCGAGGAAATTCGCGTGCGTCAGGACGACGCCCTTCGGCCGTCCGGTGGTGCCCGAGGTGTAGATCAGCGTGGCGGCATCCGACGACAACGCATTCGCCTGACGCTGGTCGAGGTCCGCGTCGGCGGTCTTCGCGCCGCGCTTGGTGACCGTGGGGAGCGCGTGGTCGTCGATGACCAGGGTCTCCTTGAGGGTGGGCGTCTCGTCGATGACCCGGAGATGGCGGGTGTAGTGCTCATGGTTCTCGACGAACAGGAGCTTGGCGCCGGAGTCCTCGAGAATCCACTGGACCTGGTCGGGGGCGGACGTCTCGTAGATCGCGACGGTGCACGCCCCGGCGCGCCAGATCGCGTAGTCCAGCACGGTCCACTCGTAGCGCGTCGACGACAGGATCGCGACGCGGTCGCCGGCCTGCACACCCGAGGCGATCAGACCCTTCGCGACCGCGTCCACCTCGTCGGTGAAGTGCTTGGCGGTGACGTTGACCCACTGGTTGTGCGAGCGCTTGCGGAAGAGCGGCATCGTGGGGCGCTCCGCGCGGTAGCGCAGGATCGTGTCGACGGTCGTCGCCTTGTCGTCGATCGTCAGATCGGACGGGGTGGCGTACTGCTGCTGCATGGCACTCCTGAGACGAGAGAACAAATGGACATTCCGGACATCGGTGTGCGTGTGACCGGGACCGATGGCCGGATGAGTGGCACTGACAGTACCAGTATTCGTTAGATGCATCACACCGGTGACCGAACGTGGCTCGTGCCCTGCTCAGGGGGCTGATGCGACCCCGCCCGGGCGTGATGCCGACTTTCTGGTGGACGGCCATTACAGTTGAGGGCGATGAATGAGACTTCCGCCGCATGAGTACCTCGAATCACGGCGAGCACGACGCCCCCGCCGACCCGCAGGTCGGCTCGTTCGACGACCTCGAGATCGACCCGCGGGTACGCGCGGCCATCACCGACGTCGGCTATGAAACCCCGTCGCCCATCCAGGCGGCGACCATCCCGCCGCTCATGGACGGACGCGATGTCGTCGGCCTCGCGCAGACCGGTACCGGCAAGACCGCCGCGTTCGCCATCCCGATCCTGTCCCGCCTCGACACCTCCGCGCGTACCCCGCAGGCGCTGATCCTCGCGCCGACGCGAGAGCTGGCACTGCAGGTCTCCGAGGCCTTCGGCAAGTATTCGGCGCACATGCCCGAGGTGAAGGTGCTGCCGATCTACGGCGGGCAGTCCTACGGCGTCCAACTCGCGGGTCTGCGTCGCGGCGCGCAGGTCATCGTCGGCACACCCGGTCGGGTCATCGACCACCTCGATCGCAAGACCCTCGACATCTCCGGTCTGGAGTTCCTGGTCCTCGACGAAGCCGACGAGATGCTGACGATGGGCTTCGCCGAGGACGTCGAGCGCATCCTCGCCGAGACCCCGGACACCAAGCAGGTCGCGCTGTTCTCGGCGACCATGCCCAGTGCCATCCGGCGCCTCGCGCAGAAGTACCTGAACTCGCCGCAGGAGATCACGGTCAAGTCCAAGACCGCGACCGCGCAGAACATCACGCAGCGCTATCTCCAGGTTTCCCACCAGCGCAAGCTGGACGCGCTGACACGCTTCCTCGAGGTCGAGACCTTCGACGCGATGATCGTGTTCGTCCGCACCAAGCAGGCGACGGAAGAACTCGCCGAGAAGCTGCGCTCGCGCGGGTTCTCCGCGGTCGCCATCAACGGCGACCTCGCGCAGGCGCAGCGGGAACGGACCATCAACCAGCTGAAGAACGGCTCGATCGACATCCTCGTCGCGACCGATGTCGCGGCCCGCGGGCTCGACGTCGACCGCATCTCGCATGTCGTGAACTACGACATCCCGCACGACACCGAGTCCTACGTGCACCGCATCGGCCGTACCGGGCGCGCCGGCCGCTCGGGCAACGCGCTGCTGTTCGTCTCGCCGCGCGAACGCCACCTGCTGCGTGCGATCGAGCGCGCCACGCGGCAGACGCTGACCGAGATCGGCCTGCCCAGCGTGGACGATGTCAACGCACAGCGGGTCGCGAAGTTCGCCGACTCGATCACCCAGAACCTGTCCTCGGACAACCTGGATCTGTTCCGCGGGCTGATCGAGAACTACGCGCGGGACAACGACGTCGCGATGGCCGACATCGCGGCCGCGCTGGCGCTCGAGACACGAGACGGCGGTTTCCTGATGACGCCGGACCCGCCGCAGTCGGAGAAGCGCCCCGAGCGTGAGCGTGCTCCGCGGCGCCCGGGCGCGAGCTTCGCGACGTACCGCATCGCCGTCGGCCGCAAGCACAAGGTGTCGCCCGGTGCGATCGTCGGTGCCATCGCCAACGAGGGCGGCCTGACCCGTGCCGACTTCGGCAACATCAGCATCCGCGACGACTTCAGCCTCGTCGAGCTTCCCGATGATCTCGACAACGAGACCCTCTCGTCGCTGCGGCATACCAAGATCGGGAAGAACCCGATCGACATCCGCAAGGACATGGGCGCACCGCGCACGCGCGGGGGCGCCAAGCGCGGAGCCGGCGGGCACGGCGGCGGGCGGGACGGTCGTCGTGGCGACAATTGGGGTAAGCGTCCGTCCCCGCGTGTCGCGGGCCGCGGTCGCCATTCCTGACCCTGACGGTTCCGCTGCGGCTCGTCTAGCAGAGGGAGCGCATGAATGCGCCCTTCTGAGAGCTGTGTGAGAAAACTTGTCAATTCGAGATCGTTCCGTAACCTGGTCGACGGGGGTCATTCACGCCACGGCCGTCACCCGATGGCCGTCGCGAACGCATGAACACGGACAAATTCGAGCAACAGGATTGGTGAGTCACCGGTGTCAGTGGTGAATTCGATTTCGGCAGTCGAGGCAATGAATCACAGCCGCGAGGGGAACGCGGTCGTCGTCGACGCACGGCCCCAGGTGGTCCGGCATCAGGGGAGTCTGCCCGGTGCCCTCGTGGTTGACCCGACCGAGGTGCCGAAGCGGTTCACCCCGACCCCGTCGGGCACCTTCCCGGTGATCCGCGACCGCGACACCGAGATCGCCGTGGTGTCGGTCCGTTCGGAGGCCCCGCGGATCGCCGAACAGATCGCCGAGTGCGGATACACCAACGTGCGCTATGTCGACGGCGGATACCGCGCGCTGCGTTCGAGTTCCGTCGGCTGACCGGCCCGGTGTCGGGAATCCGGCCGACCCGCGCGGCGGCACGGAGTTCCTCTGACCAGCGTCTTGTAGCGTAGGAGTCGCCGGCGACGAGAGGAACACATCGGTATGCAGGATGACACGCGCGAGACGTTGCGCGATCAGGTCACCCGACTGATGACGTTTCTGGCCGATCTCGTCCGGTCTCGCTCCGGTGACGTCCACGACATCTCCGACCACCCCGGCCATGTCTGGGTCGGTCCGTCCACCGCCGTCGCCGTACGGTCGAACGCGGTGCCGGGCCAGGTCGTGGTGGAGGTCGGCCCGGACGATCCCGACGCCGCTCGGGCCGGCGCGGTCCACGCCGAACTCGCCGCGTTGGTCGACGCGCTCGGCGCGGAGCCCGAAGAACTCGAACTCGTCATCGCGTCCGCACTGGTCACGGTGCGGGACGCAACAGACGCGGACGCCGACCCGATGGTCCGCGAACACCTCCTCAGTCAGGTTCTGGTCGCCGACCGCGACGCGGACGACACGATCCGGTTGACGCTCGGGGCGGGCTCGTCTCCCGCGGTTCGCGATACCCATCTGCTCGCTGCTCTCGACGGTCTCGATCTCGCGGGTGCTGTCGGGATCCGCGGCAAGCTGTCCGCGCAGACCTCGGTGCTGTCGCCGAAGACCGCCGAGCTGACGGGCGAATGGCGCGAGGCGATCGAGGTCGACGCCGAGCGTGTGTCGTTGACGGTGGAGAGTCGGCCCGCGGTGGTCCTCCGTCGCCGCGGGGTGGAGAGTTCCCTCGCGTTCTACGACGCCATCATCGACGACCTGCGGGACGAGGAGTCGGAGGTACCGGTCGGGCTGACCCAGCTCGTCCGCCCGATCGAGGCTCCCGACCGTCTCGCCGCCCTCCGCGCCCCCGGCGTCCTCGATCCAGCGGACCTGGTCGCCGATGCGCTGTTCCCGTTGCCGTCCAATGCCGAACAGCGCGATGTGCTCGCCCGGCTCGGGTCCGACACCGGTGTGGTGGTCGAGGGTCCGCCCGGAACCGGCAAGACCCACACCATCGCCAACGTGACCTCGGCCTTGCTGGCGAAAGGACAGCGCGTCCTGGTCGTCAGCGAGAAAGCCCATGCGCTCCACGTGCTCCGGGACATGCTGCCGCCCGCTCTGCGGGCGCTCACCGTGTCGATCGCCGACGTGTCCCAGGACAGTTCCGAGGGCATCGTCGATGCGGTGACCGAGCTCGCCGAACGCAAGGCGTCGTTCACGCCGGGGGTCGCCGACGCGGAGATCGCCGACCTGGCCGCGCGCCGCGATCACGCTCTGCGACAACGGGATCAGCTGCTCCGCGAACTCTGGGAACTGCGTGCGGAAGAGACCGAGGTCCACGAATGGGTCGCGGGGGACTATCGGGGATCCCCGGCGGAGATCGTCCGCCGGGTGCGGGCGGACGCCGCCGCGTTCGACTGGATGCCCGGGCCGGTCCACGGCGCGGTGCCCCCGCTGGACTCGGCCGAGTTCGTCCGGCTGGCGGACCTGCTCGCGAGCACCGGTGGCTCCGGATCGCGTCTCGCGCAACGGTTCGTCGACCTCGACCACCACCTGCCCGAGCCGGGGGAGATGGACTCCGTCTGCACCCGGATCGCCGCGCGGCCCCGCGAGCCGATGGCCGGCGCCGGGACGCTGCTGTCCGTGCTCGACGGGGTCGACAGTGACCGGTTGGTCCGGATCAAGGACATCTGCGACGAACTCGCCGTCGCCTCCGGCGAGGTGGCGTCGTACCCGGAGCCGATCGTCGACATGGCGGATCGGCTGCTCGCCGGACGCGCCGCGCACCTCTGGTCGCGGGTGACGACGCTGTCACCGGTCATCGCCGAGGCCGCTCGTCGGGACCGTGACCTGGGCGCGCACGCGGTCGTCGTCGACGGGGCGCGGCCCGGCGACGCCGCGTTGTTCGACGCCGCCGCCGACTTCCTGCGGGACGGCGGTCAGTGGCGGGGACGGTTGCGGCGTTCGCCCGAGCAGCGCGCGGTCGAGGAGTCGCCGGTGCGGGCCACCGTGGACGGGCGGCCTCCTCGCGACGAGGCCTCGTTGCGCCGGGTCGCCGATCACCTCACCGTCATCGACGCGGTACATCAGGTGCATCGCATCCTGGCGGACCTGCACGTCCCGGTGGACGCGTCGGGGTCGCGGTCGGCGCAGCTCGACCACCTCGTCCGCCTGGACAACCAACTGGCGTGGATCTCGAGGCTGCTCACCGGCCGGGAGCATCTCGTCCGTGAACTCGAGGCGATCAGCCCCGGCGGCCCGAGACCACGTACCGTCGCCGAGGCAGCCGAGGTGGCCCATCAGGCGCGATCGGTGGCGGCCGCCAACGACGCGGTCCTCGCCGAACAGGAACTCGCCGACCGCGTGTACGGCCTGACGACCGAACTCGAACAGGGGCCGTCGCCGGAGGGTGACGCGCTGCTCTCGGCACTCGCCACGGCCGACCCGGTCGCGATCCGAGACGCGCGGCGCGCGTTCGCGGCCGCCGCAGCCGAGGCCGACGAGCAGAATGCCCTGGAGCTTCTCGGGCTCCGATTGCGCAGCCGGGCACCCGAACTCGCGAAGACGATGTGGTCGAGCGCGCAGGACCCGATCTGGACCGAACGCGCCCGGGACATGGGCGCGGCGTGGGCGTGGCGGTTCGCCCACACCTGGGCGGAGGAACGCAGCGATCCGTTTGCCGAGGACCGGCTGCAGTCCGACCTCGACGCCGTCGAGGTCGACATCGCGGCCCTCACCACCCGGCTCGCCTCTGCGCGCGCCGTCCGCGAGGTGCTGGCGCGCACCACGGCCGGCGAGTTGCAGGCCGTGCAGTCCTACCGCGACCACATGATCAACCTGGGCAAGGGATCGGGCAAACATGCCAATCGTTTCCGACGCGCGGCGCGCGAGGCCATGGCCGAGGCGCGCAACGCCGTGCCCGCCTGGATCATGTCGATCAGCCAGGTGGCCGAGACCCTCCCACCGCGCCGCAACTCCTTCGACGTCGTCATCGTCGACGAGGCGTCCCAGGCCGACATCACCAGTGCGTTCCTTCTCTGGCTGGCCCCGCGCGTGATCGTCGTCGGTGACGACAAGCAGTGCGCGCCCGTCGGTCTCAGCGGCACCAGCCTCGATTCCGCGTTCGCCGAACTCGATGCCACGCTGCCCGACCTCCCGACATACCTACGCGACGGGTTGACGCCGCGGTCCAGCCTGTTCTCGTTGTTGCGCAGCCGTTTCGGCAACGTCGTGGGACTGCGGGAACACTTCCGGTCCATGCCCGAGATCATCGAGTTCTCGTCGCGCCAGTTCTACGGGTCCGCGCCGCTGATCCCGGTGCGCCAGTACGGTTCCGACCGGCTCGAACCATTGCGGACGGTCGCGGTCGACGGAACGGCCACCGGGACCGGCAACGGCATCAGCAACGAGGCCGAGGCGGCCGCCATCGTCGACGCCCTCCGGGGGTGTCTGGCCGATCCGGCATACGACGATCTGGACTTCGGTGTGATCGCGTTGCAGGGCGTCAAGCAGGTGGAGACGATCGAGAAGGCGCTGCGCGCCGCGATCGACACCGAGACCTGGCGCTCGCGTCGTATCCGCGTCGGCTCACCCCCGGACTTCCAGGGAGACGAGCGGCGCGTGGTCTTCCTGTCGATGGTCGTCTCGGACGCCGGTGCGATCTCCGCGCTGACCCGCGCGGAGTCCCAACGCCGGGTCAACGTGGCGGCCACCCGGGCCATGGACCAGTTGTGGCTGTTCCATTCGATCGGACTCGACGAGTTGCGCCCCAACGACCTTCGTGCCTCGCTGCTGTCCTATGTGTCCGCCAACGAGGGTCCGTCGATCGGGGCCATGCCGTCCGACGTGCCCGACGATCGACGCGTGAGCCCGTTCGACAACCTCCTCGAACAGCGCGTGTTCAACCGTCTCGCGGCGCTCGGCTATCACGTGACCCCGAAGGTCACGGTCAACAACCGGATCGTCGACCTGGTCGTGTTGGGGGCCGATGCGCGCATGGCCGTCGAGTGTGATGCCGACGAGTTCGCCGGGACCGGGCAGCAGGCTCGGTCGGATCTGGAGCGCGAGCGTGAATTGCGCCGTTGCGGTTGGGAATTCGTCCGCGTGCGCGAGTCGGAGTTCGAACTCGATCCCGACCGCGTGCTCGATCATGTCGCCGCCGTGCTCGACGAGCGCGGGTGCAAGCCGGGGTCGCTCGTCGCGGTTCAGACGACGGACGACGTCGGGAGATGGCAGCCGATCGACCTCACCGCGGGGGAGTGACGCCGCACCTCGTCAGCCGAGTGACGCGAGCAACGCCGGCAGACCGACGGCGGCGGGCATCCGCAGACTGTGGGTCACGATGTCGGACAGCGCGGACGGCGACGGGTTGAACTCGATGACCGGGATGCCCGCACGCACCGCGCGTTCGGGTAGCGCGGCTGCCGGGTAGACGATCCCGCTGGTGCCCACGACGAGCACCACCTCGGCCGCACGGAACGCCTGATCCGCTCGCTGCCAATCCGATTCGGGCAGTGCTTCGCCGAACCACACGATGCCGGGCCGTACCCTCCCGCCGCAGCGCGGACACGTGGGCGGGTCGACGCGCGGGTCATCCGGCGCGGTACCGGTGTCGCCGGGATCGGGGAATGCGCCGGGGCCGTCGTACGGGGTCCCACAGACCGAACACCGGGGGGCGAACAGGCTGCCGTGCAGGTGGCTGACGACGTCGCCGCCGGCCCTCTCGTGGAGATCGTCGACATTCTGCGTCACGATCATGACGGTGCGGCTCGTGGCGAGTTCGGCGAGCGCGCGGTGGCCCGCATTGGGCTGCGCGGCAAGCACTTCGCGGGCGCGCCAGCGGTACCACCCCCAGACCAGTGCGGGGTCGCGCGCCCACGCTTCCGGGGTGGCGAGTTCGGCGGGATCGAACTTCTCCCACAAACCGGTCTGGGCGTCCCGGAAGGTGGCGATGCCGCTCTCGGCCGACATACCCGCGCCGCTGAACACCGTGATCCACTCCGCGCGACGCACGAGGTCGGCCACCGCGTCCGGAATCCGGGTCCCGGCCCCGGTGTCCGGGTCGGGCTCGCCGGCGAAGGTCATCCGACGGACTCGATCCCGGCGCGCACCGCAGCCGCGGTCTCGTCGGGGTCGGGGTCGCGGCGGACGAGGAAGCCCTTGGCGAAACTCAGCTTGTCCCCGTCGTGTCTGGGGACGACGTGCAGGTGGGTGTGGAAGACGGTCTGGAAGGCCGCGCGGCCGTCGTTCAGTGCCAGGTTGACCCCGTCGGCGGACACCGGTCCGGTCTTCATCGCGGTGGCGACTCGTTGGCCGGCGCGGAAGAGAGCGGCGCCGAGGGTGGGGTCGAGGTCGTCGAGCCCGGAGGAGTGGACCCGGGGCACGAGGAGGGTGTGCCCGCGGGTCACGGGCCGGATGTCGAGGAACCCGAGGACGTCGTCGTCGGAGTAGACGATGCGACCCGGGGAGGTGCCCGCGATGATGGCGCAGAAGATGCAACTGCTCATGCGGCCGACTCTAGTGGGGTGTCTCGATGGCACTCGGCCTGCGGCTCGGCTGGACCGCGACGCGCAGTGGTGCCCCACATCACATAACGGTTTGATAACGGTTGACCGAGCGAGAGTTCGGGCGCACGCGTACCCCTGGGTATGTTGCCTGGCCTGGCGGTTTTCCGACGCTTCCCATGGTGGTTGACACGGTGCCGAAAGTTACCCGCGCGGTTACTGGTCGGTATACCGACAGGTCACCGACAAACATGAGGGTTCCCTCACTTTCGTGTGTCATCATAGGTGTCATGTTCACGCCGACGCCGGCTCCGGACAAAACCGGTGCGCGCCAATGTTGTTGTGCGGCAGGCGTGTTCCTTTGTTGTACCAGCTAGTTCGATCCGGCGGTGTCGCCACCGCGGCCGGTCGTGCGCGACGGCGGCGAGACCGATCACGTCAGCGCACGGAAAGGCCGCTGCCGACAGCGTTTCTCGCGCCGCCGCGACTCGCAGACCAACCGCACAACACCCATAGACATCTACTGCACCGCACCTACGCACTCCGCAAATCCACACTCTGAGACCGACCACCACAGAGGAGTATCCGTGACCGTCGACCAGTTCCGCTCCGGCTCGCAGGGCGCCGCCAACGCAGAACGGCCCACCACCACGCTCATCGAGCGGCTCACGCAGGGCGAGCCCTACGCGATCAGCTTCGGCGGGCAGGGCGGCGCATGGCTGCCCACACTGACCGAGCTGGTCGTCGACGCCGACCTGGAACACCGGGTCGCCACCATCGTCGATTCCGCCGAACGGCTCGTCGAGCCGGTTGCCGACGAACTCGTCGTGGCACGGGTGTCCGGATTCCACCCGCTCACCTGGGTGCACGCGCACGACGCAGGCGAAGACGTGCCCGCCGAGGCCACTCTCGCCGACTTCACCCTCTCGGGTCCGGGTGTGCTGCTCACCCAGCTCGCCGCCGTGGAGGCACTCCGCAAGCAGGGCCTGGACACCGCCGTGCTCCCGCCGAAGGCCGTGGTCGGGCATTCCCAGGGCTCGCTGGCCACCGATGCGGTGGGCGCCGACGGCCGGATCGCCGAGTCCGGTCAGGGCCTGCTGCTGGCCGTCGCGCACCTCATCGGCGCCGCCGGTTCGTTGACCGCGCGTCGCCGCGGGCTGGGCGTCACCACCGACGGCACGCCGATGCTCGCACTGACCAACGTCAGCCCGGCTCGCGTCGACGAGATCCTGGCGCAGTACCGCGCCGGCCTGTCCGACAACGATCTGACGACCGCCCCGGTGGTCGCCATCAAGAACAGCCGCACCGCCGTCGTGCTGTCCGGGGCACCGCGGCACCTCGCCGCGTTCGCCGCCCTCTGTGAGCGGGTCGCCGCGACCGAGGCCGACGAGCGCAAGCGCAAGCGCACCGGCGGGGCGCCGTTCGCGCCGAAGTTCGACCACCTGCAGGTGTCGGTGGCCTTCCACCACCCGGCGATGGCCGAGGCTGTAGAGCTGGTCGGCCAGTGGGCCGACCGCTGCGGCATCGACCGTGACCTCGCCACCCGCCACGCCCACGACATCCTCGTCGGGCACGTCGACTGGGTCGCCTCGGTCGACTCGATCGTCGCCGGCGGCGCCAAGTGGGTCCTGGACTTCGGTCCCGGGGACATCGCGACCCGTCTCACCGCATCACTGGTCCGCGGGCAGGGTGTCGGCCTGGTGCCCGCCGCGCTGCGCGTCGGACAGCGCAACCTGTTCAGCCCCGGCGGCGTGCCCGAGGTCGCGACCCCGTGGTCGCAGTTCGCGCCGACCCTCGTCGAGCTGCCCGACGGCCGTACCGTCGTCGAGACCTCCTTCACCCGCCTCACGGGACGTTCGCCGATGCTGCTCGCCGGCATGACGCCGACGACCGTCGACCCGGCCATCGTCGCCGCCGCGGCCAACGCCGGACACTGGGCCGAGCTGGCCGGTGGCGGTCAGGTCACCGAGGAGATCTTCGCGCGCAACATCGCCACGCTCACCGATCTGCTCGAGCCGGGACGCGAGGCGCAGTTCAACGCGTTGTTCCTCGACCCCTACCTGTGGAAGCTGCAGCTCGGCGGCAAGCGCATCGTGCAGAAGGCCCGCGCGCAGGGAGCCCCGCTCGACGGCGTCATCGTCTCGGCGGGCATACCCGAACTCGAGGACGCGGTCGCGCTCGTCGACGAGTTCGTCGAGGCCGGACTCCGGTTCGTCGCCTTCAAACCCGGCACCGTGGAGCAGATCCGGTCCGTCGTGCGCATCGCGGCCGAGGTTCCGCATCACCCGATCATCGTGCAGATCGAGGGCGGCCGCGCCGGTGGCCACCACTCGTGGGAAGACCTCGACGACCTGCTGCTCGCGACCTACGGCGAGCTCCGCGCCCGCCCGAACGTCGTGATCTGCGTCGGCGGTGGCATCGGCACGCCCGAGCGCGCCAGTGAATACCTCACCGGCAGCTGGTCGGCCGGCTACGGCTACCCGACGATGCCGCTCGACGGCATCCTCATCGGCACCGCCGCCATGGCGGCCAAGGAAGCGACGACGACCCCCGAGGTCAAGCAGCTCCTCGTCGACACCGCCGGCATCGACGAGTGGATCGGTGCCGGTCACGCCACCGCCGGAATGGCCTCCGGCCGTTCGCAGCTCGGCGCCGACATCCACGAGGTCGACAACACCGCGTCGCGCTGCGGCCGGTTGCTCGACGAGGTCGCCGGTGACGCCGACGCCGTGGCCGCCCGCCGCGACGAGATCATCGCCGCGATGGCCGACACCGCGAAGCCGTACTTCGGCGACGTCGCCACCATGACCTACCGCGAGTGGCTCGACCGGTACGCCGCGCTGGCCGTCGGTGACGCTCGGGGCGAGCAGGCCCCGTGGGCCGACATCACCTGGCAGCAGCGCTTCGTGGAGATGCTGCAGCGCACCGAGGCGCGCATGCACCCGCAGGACTCCGGGCCCATCCCGACGATGTTCGCCGAGGTCACCGCCGCCGCCGATGCGTATGCCGCAATCGACGCGCTCGGCAGCGTGTACCCCGAGATCGACACCGACATCCTGCATCCCGCGGACGTCGCGTTCTTCCTGGAGCTGTGCCGCACCCCGGGCAAGCCCGTCAACTTCGTGCCGGTGATCGACAAGGACGTACGCCGCTGGTGGCGCAGTGACTCCCTGTGGCAGGCCCACGATCCGCGCTACGGCGCCGACGCGGTCTGCGTCATCCCGGGGCCGGTCGCCGTCGCGGGCATCACCCGCGTCGACGAGCCCGTGGGTGAACTGCTCGATCGGTTCGAGGCCCGTGTCGCGTCCGATCTGCAGGCCTCCGGGGAGCGCCCGGTCGCCGTCGCCTCCCGGCACCGGGCCGGGCTGGCCGAGGAAGCCGGCGTGCTGACCTCGGTGCTGGAGTCCGACGACGTCAGCTGGGCCGGCCGGATCGTGGCGAGCCCGATCGCGCTGCTCGGCGATCGCGACGCCTGGACCGTGGTCGGACCCGAGCGGGCCGAACACGCCGTCAGCGGCGCCGTCCTGGAGCAGGTCTCCGCCGACTCCGACGCCACCCGTTTCGACCTCGTCGTCCCCATCTCGGGCGCTTCCGTGCGTATCCCGCTGCTGGCCGGCGAGAGCCTGCGCGACGGTGGTTCGCCGCTGGTGGGCCTCGACGACGCGTCGACCGCGATGCGCGAGATCCTTACCGTGGCCGCCGGCGGCAGCCTGGCCGAGGTGACCGATGGCGTGTCGGTCACGACCGTCTCCTGGCAGCCGGACTCGGTCGCCGATCACGCTGCGGTGACCGGGTTCT
Organism: Gordonia sp. SMJS1; assembly: GCF_029866425.1. Classification (NCBI taxonomy): domain Bacteria; kingdom Bacillati; phylum Actinomycetota; class Actinomycetes; order Mycobacteriales; family Gordoniaceae; genus Gordonia; species Gordonia sp. SMJS1. Next base: position 2,099,278 of record NZ_CP123381.1, read on the forward strand.
CCCTGCCGCCGCACCTGCGTCCGACCACCCCGACCGACCCGTTCGGTTTCGCCGTGCCCGACACCCTGGTCGGCGCGTGCTGGCCGAGCGTGTTCAGCGTCATCGGCGCCGCCCGCACCGATTCCGGTGACCCGGTCGTCGAGGGTCTGCTCGACCTGGTCCACCTCGATCACGCGATCGCGCTGACCGGGGAGATCCCCGCGACCGCAGCCGAACTGACCGTCACCGCACGGACCGGCGCGGTCCGGGATGCCGACGTCGGTCGTGTCGTCGAGGTCACGGTGGAGATCGCCGGACCAGCCGGCCCGATCGCGACGCTCGAGGAGCGTTTCGCGATCCGTGGGCGTCTGGGCGCCGCCGAGCTCACCGACCCGGCCCGGGCCGGCGGTGCACCCGCCGCCGAGCAGTCGGCCACCCGCAAGCTGCTCCGGACGGCCACCATCACCGCGCCGAACCGGATGACCGGTTTCGCCGTCGTGTCCGGTGACCGCAACCCCATCCACACCGACGCCGCAGCCGCGAAGCTGGCCGGTCTCGGCGACCCGATCGTCCACGGGATGTGGCTGTCGGCCGCCGCGCAGCAGGTCGTCACCGCGACCGACGCGAAGAATCCGACGCCATCGCCTCGTCCGCTGATCGGCTGGACCGCACGCTATCTCGGCATGGTCCGGCTCGGCGACCGCATCTCGGTGCGCGTCGACCGCGTGGGTCTCGACAACGGCCGCGAGGTCGTCGAGGTCAGCGCCAAGGTCGGCGACAACCTCGTGATGAGCGCGACCGGTCTGCTCGCCGCGCCGCGGACCGTCTACGCGTTCCCCGGCCAGGGCATCCAGAGCAAGGGCATGGGACTCGACGCCCGCTCGCGGTCGAAGGCCGCCCGCAAGATCTGGGATCGTGCCGACAAGCACACCCGTGCGGCGCTGGGCTTCTCGATCCTCGCCGTGGTCCGCGACAACCCGACGACGCTCGTCGCCAACGGGACCACCTACAACCACCCCGACGGCGTGCTGTACCTGACGCAGTTCACCCAGGTCGCCATGGCGACGCTCGGTGTCGCGCAGATCGCCGAGCTCAAGGAGTCCGGTGGCTTCGTCGAGGGTGCCATCACGTGTGGTCACTCGGTCGGTGAGTACAACGCGCTCGCCGCATGTGCCGGCGTCCTCCCGCTCGAGGCCGTCCTCGAAGTCGTGTTCCAGCGCGGCGAGGCCATGCATCACCTCGTCCCGCGAGATGAGCAGGGGCGCAGTGACTATCGGATGGCCGCCATCCGGCCGAGCCAGTTCGGTCTGGCCGACGCCGAGGTCACCGACTTCGTGTCCGGCGTGGGCGCCGCGGGCGGCGAGTTCCTGGAGGTCGTCAACCTCAACCTCCTCGGCTCGCAGTACGCGATCGCCGGCACGGTTCGCGGTCTCGAACTGCTCGAGGCCGAGATCGACCGGCGGCGTGCGGAGTTCGGGGGCAAGCGCGCGTTCATCCTGATCCCGGGCATCGACGTCCCGTTCCACTCGAGCGTGCTGCGCGCCGGGGTCCCGGAATTCCGCGGCAAGCTCGCCGAGCTGCTGCCCGCCGACATCGACATCGACATCCTGATCGGCCGCTACATCCCCAACCTGGTGCCGCGCCTGTTCAACCTCGGACGCGACTTCGTCGAGGAGATCGCGGCGCTGGTGCCGTCGGATCCGCTGAACGAGGTCCTCGCCGACTGGGACGCCTGGGAGGCGACCCCGAGCGAACTGGCCCGGGTGATCCTGATCGAGCTGCTCGCCTGGCAGTTCGCCAGCCCGGTGCGGTGGATCGAGACCCAGGAACTGCTGTTCAGCGGTCCCGAGCGGAACGGGCTGGGAGTCCAGCGCTTCGTCGAGATCGGTCTGAAGGGCGCCCCGACGCTGTCGGGTCTGGCCACCAACACCCTCAAGCTCGACGACTACGCCGCGGCCACCACCGAGGTGCTCAACGTCGAGCGCGACACCGACACGATCCTGGCCAAGGACGCCGGGCACGAGCCCGACGAGGACGAGCTCGACGTTCCCGCAGCGGCCGAGACGTCGGCGGCGGACGCGGCTCCGGCCGCCGCGGCGGCGCCCGCGCCTGCTGCTCCCGCGGCACCGGCGGCACCAGCCGGCGGCCCGCGTCCCGACGACATCGCGTTCACGCCGTCGGATGCGGTGAAGTCCGTGATCGCGCTGTGGACCAAGATGCGCGTCGACCAGATCGGGTCCGCGGACACGATCGAGGCGCTCTGCGACGGTGTGTCGTCGCGTCGTAACCAGCTGCTCCTCGACATCGGCGGCGAGCTCGGACTCGGCGCCATCGACGGTGCCGCCGAAGCCGACATGACCGCGCTGTCGTCGACCGTGGAGACCCTCGCCCGTGGCTACCGGCCGCTGGGTGCGGTGCTCACCGATGCGGTCAGCGACCAGGTCCGCAAGGTGCTCGGCCCGCTGGGCAAGCGCCAGAACTACATCACCGACCGCGTGTCGGGTGTCTGGCAGCTGGGTCCGGGGTGGGGTCTGCACACCACCGTCGCGCTGGCGTTGGGCACCAGGGACGGCGCGTCCGTCCGCGGCGAGGCGCTGGGCAATCTGCTCGACGGCCCGCTGACGGACACCGATTCACTCGACACCCTCATCGACAAGGCCGTGTCCGCGGTGGGTGCGGTCAAGGGCATCCCGGTCGGCAAGCCGGCCGCCGAATCCGGTGGTGGCGCAACGGTCGACGCCGCGGCGCTGGGAGAGTTCACCGAGCAGATCACCGGCCGGTCCGGCGCGCTGGCCTCGGCCGCGTACACCCTGCTGGACAAGCTCGGACTCGCCGAGGTCGCCGATCTCGCCGAGGCCGTGGCCGACCCGAACGCCGAGCTCGCCGAGCTGGTCAGCGCCGAACTCGGGTCGGACTGGGCCCGTACGGTGGCGCCGGCCTTCGACGCGGCCAAGGTCGTCCTCATCGACGACCGGTGGGCAACCGCCCGTGAGGATCTCGTCCGACTCTGGCTGACCGACGAGCAGGACCTCGACGCCGACTTCGACACCATCGTCGGCGGGTTCGCCGGAGCCGGTGACACCGTCGCCGACCACGCCACCTGGTGGCAGGGCAAGGCCCTCGCGAACGGAAACGCCGTGCACGGCCGCATCTTCGGCGCGATCGCGCACGCTGCGGAGAATCCCGAGAAGGGTGCCTACAGCCGCGAGATCGCCGTGGTGACCGGTGCGAGCAAGGGTTCGATCGCCGCCGGCGTGGTCGCCGGGCTGCTGGCCGGTGGCGCGACCGTGATCGCCACGACGTCGCGCCTGAACTCCGACCGTCTCGCCTTCTACAAGAAGCTGTACCGCGAGAACGCCCGGGCCGGTGCCGCGCTGTGGATTGCTCCCGCGAACATGGCGTCGTACGCCGATGTCGACGACCTCGTCGGCTGGATCGCGGGGGAGCAGACGGAGAACCTCGGTGGCACAACGGCAGTGGTGAAGCCGGCGATGAAGCCGACGCTGCTGTTCCCGTTCGCCGCACCGCGGGTCGCCGGTGATCTCACCGACGCCGGTGGTCGCGCCGAGCTGGAGATGAAGGTGCTCCTCTGGTCGGTGGAGCGGCTCATCGGCGGTCTCGCCGACGTCCATTCCGATCACGACATCGCCGCCCGCGTGCACGTCGTGTTGCCCGGTTCGCCGAACCGCGGCATGTTCGGCGGCGACGGTGCCTACGGCGAGAGCAAGGCCTCGCTCGACGCACTCGTACAGCGCTGGTCGGCCGAGGAGTCCTGGGGTTCCAAGACGACGCTCGCCCACGCCCTGATCGGCTGGGTGCGCGGCACCGGGCTGATGGGTCACAACGACGGGATGGTCGACGCGGTCGAGGCGGCGGGTGTGCGCACCTGGAGCACCGACGAGATGGCGGCGAACCTGCTCACCCTGTGCCGCCCCGAGCAGCGGTCGGCCGCGGTGAGTGCGCCGATCCTGGCCGACTTCACCGGCGGCCTGGACAGCTCGACCGACCTCAAGGCGCTCGCGGCCACCGCGGCGGCGGCCGCCGAGGAGTCCGCGGACACCGACGAGGTGTCGGCGACGACCGTCGCGGCGCTGCCGGCACCGGCGCGCGCCCCGAAGGCGATGCGTCCGCAGTGGCCGTCGATCGACGCCCGACCCGAGGACCTCGTGGTCATCGTGGGTGCCGGCGAGCTCGGCCCGTTCGGTTCGGCCCGCACCCGCTTCGAGATGGAGGTCGACGAGAAGCTTTCGGCCGCAGGCGTTCTCGAGCTCGCCTGGAACACCGGACTGGTGCACTGGGATTCGGCGCCGAAGCCGGGCTGGTACGACACCGCGTCCGGAGACCCGGTGCCGGAGAGCGAGATCGCCGAGCGGTACCACGACGAGGTCGTCGCCCGCTGCGGTATCCGCCGCTACGCCGACGACGGGGCGATGGTCGACAACACCTCGCCGCTGCTGACCTCGGTCTTCGTCGACGAGGACCTGACCTTCACGGTCAACTCCGAGGCCGAGGCGCGAGCATTCGCCAGTGCCAACCCGGAGAAGACCCGGGTCACGCAGAACGCCGACGGCGACTGGCAGGTCACCCGGTTGGCGGGCACCGAGATCCGCGTTCCGCGCCAGTTCGCGCTGACCCGGACCGTGGGCGGTCAGATCCCGACCGGTTTCGACCCGACCCGCTGGGGCGTCAGCCCCGACATGGTCGAGTCGATCGACCGGGTCGCCCTGTGGAACCTGGTGGCCACGGTCGACGCCTTCCTGTCGTCGGGCTTCACGCCGAGCGAACTGATGCGCTGGGTGCACCCCGGTCTGGTCGCCAACACGCAGGGCACCGGTATGGGCGGCATGACCTCCATGCGCGACCTGTACGTCAACACCCTGCTGGGCGAGGCCAACGCCAACGACATCCTGCAGGAGGCCCTGCCGAACATCGTTGCGGCACACGTGGTCCAGTCGTATGTCGGTAGCTACGGCGCGATGATCCACCCGGTGGCGGCATGTGCGACCGCAGCTGTGTCGGTCGAGGAGGGCGTCGACAAGATCCGCCTCGGCAAGGCGCTGTTCGCGGTGGCGGGCGGCTTCGACGACCTGGGTATCGAGGGCATCGTCGGCTTCGGCGCGATGTCGGCGACCGCCGACTCGGCGAAGATGACCGCGCGCGGCATCGACGATCGCCGGTTCTCGCGTGCCAACGATCGCCGACGCGGCGGGTTCGTCGAGTCGGCCGGCGGCGGCACGATCCTGCTCGCCCGCGGCGATGTCGCGGCCGAGATGGGTCTGCCGGTGCTCGGTGTGGTCGCGTGGGCGCAGAGCTTCGGCGACGGTGTGCACACCTCGATCCCGGCTCCGGGTCTCGGTGCCCTGGGCGCGGCTCGCGGGTCACTGTCCTCGCCGCTGGCACGTGCGCTCGGTTCGCTCGGCGTCAGCGCCGACGACGTGGCGGTCGTGTCCAAGCACGACACCTCCACCAAGGCGAACGATCCGAACGAGTCCGAACTGCACGAGCGGCTCGCGGCGGCCATCGGCCGCGGCAAGGGCGCACCGCTGTTCGTGGTGTCGCAGAAGTCGCTGACCGGTCATGCCAAGGGTGGCGCGGCGGCCTTCCAGCTCATCGGTCTGTGCCAGATCCTGCGTGACGGCGTGATCCCGCCCAACCGCAGCCTCGACTGTGTCGACGACAAGATGGCCGAGTACCCGCACCTGGTCTGGCCGCGGGAGACCCTCCAGCTCGGCGAGCGGTTCCCGCTCAAGGCGGGTCTGCTGACCAGCCTCGGCTTCGGTCACGTGTCCGGACTGATCGCGGTGGTGCACCCGGAGGCGTTCATCGCCTCGCTGAACCCGGAGGAGCGCGACGCCTACCGTCAGCGCGCCGACGAGCGGACCCGCCTGGGCAGTCAGCGCTTCCTGCAGTCGATCTGCGGTGGCGAGCCTGCCTACCAGCGTCCGCCGAACCGTCGCTTCGACGAGTCGGTCGACGAGCACGACGCCGAGGCGGGCATGCTCCTCGATCCGCAGACCCGTCTGGACGGCGCCGACGTCTACGTCGCCGGTGAGCCGGTGGCGGGTGGTCGGTGACACCCGGTGAGGCGAATGGCGCGAGCGACTACCAAGGGATGAGCGTTCTCGGTGTGGGAATCGACATCGTGTCGATCCCGGAGTTCGGCGAGCAGCTCCGGCAGCCGGGTACGACGTTCGCCGACCGGTTCACGGTCGGCGAGCGTCGGGACTCGGCCGCCGGGACCGGCGACGACGCCCGGCATCTGGCCGCCCGCTGGGCGGCCAAGGAGGCGGTCGTGAAGGCGTGGTCGGTGAGCCGCTTCTCGCGGTCGCCGCTGTTGCCGCTGATCCGGCACAGCGACATCGAGGTCGTGACCGACACGTGGGGCCGTCCGGCCATCCGTCTGTCGGGCGAGATCGGCGAGCATCTGCGCGACACGACCGTGCATGTGTCGCTGACCCACGACGGGGACACCGCTGCGGCGGTGGCCATCCTCGAGGGCAGGTAGCCCCGCGCGGCTCTCAGACCGTCGTCGACTCCTCGAGCAGCAGATAGCCGGCGAGCATCCGCTTGAGTTCGGCGACGGTCTCGTCGTGGTCGTGGCCGTCCTGTACGGAGAAGCTCAGGAGCGAGTAGGCCGTGTGGACGAGCACCTGGGACATCATCTCGCGGCGTTCGCGCTGCGACGGCGTGAGCGGCGCGATGATCCGCGCGACCTGTTCGGCGAGCACCCGTTCGTTCAGCGACGCCGTGGCGCGGGTCGCCGGTGTCGACTGGACGGCCAGCCACACCGCCCGCCGCGACGGGTCGGTGCGCCACAGGGCCGCCAGGTGATCGAGGAACTTCTCGAGCAGGCTGGGCCACTCCAGGGACGGCACCTCCGAGGAAAACGCCGTGAGTTCCTCGCGGACGTCGACGGTGTCCTGGCGGTCCAGCTCGCACACGATGACGTACTTGTTCGCGAAGTACTGATAGAGCGTGCCGATGGGGACCTCGGCCCGGGTCGCGATCTCCTCACAGGTCAGCGATTCGAACCCGACGTCGATCAACAGCTCGCGTGCTGCTTCGAGCATCGCCTGGAACTTGCGCTTGCTGCGTTCCTGAGTGGGCCGCTTGCGCGGCACCAGCGGTTCGGCGGACTCGGGCATCGGGGCCGGCTCAGACGGACAGGTCGCGGCGCAGCTTGGCGACGTGTCCGGTGGCCCGGACGTTGTACTGCGCGAGTTCGATCGTGCCGTCGGCGTCGACCAGGAACGTCGACCGGATGACGCCGGTGACGGTCTTGCCGTACATCTTCTTCTCTCCGAATGCGCCCCACTCGGTGAGCACCTTCTTCTCCGGGTCGCTGAGCAACGGGAACGTCAGGCCCTCGGCCTCGACGAACTTCGCCAGCTTCGCGGGCTTGTCGGGGGAGATGCCGAGGACCGCGATCCCGGCCTCGTTCAGCTCGCCGAGGTTGTCGCGGAAATCGCACGCCTGCTTGGTGCACCCCGGGGTGGCCGCTGCGGGATAGAAGTAGACGACGACCTTGCGGCCGGCGTAGTCCGACAACGAGACCGGGTCGCCGTTCGCGTCGGGCAGCGTGAACGACGGCGCCGTGTCGCCCACGGACAGTCGGGTGGTGGTCTCAGCCATGAGAGCCAGGCTAGTGCATGGCGACATGCCCGGATGCCGGGATGTCGTAGCATCGAGTCGCTGCCATCTGGCGGTTCGTCCCCGGCGCCGAGAGGTCGTGCGGCGGCCGGGAAGTGAGAAGACCAACGAGAAGCGCCGGAAGGATGCAACGTGGCCGGAGATACCGAACGTATCGAGCAGGACATCGCCAAGGCCCGTGAGGACCTCGCCAGCACGCTCGACGCGCTGGCCGAGCGCGCCAACCCCCAGCGGCTCGCCGACGACGCCAAGTCGAAGGCTCTCGCGACACTGCAGACGCCTGCGGTGAAGTACGCACTCGCCGGGGTCGGCGCCCTGGTCCTGCTCGTCGTCGTCCGCAAGGTCGCCTCGCGATGACCCGCTGATCCAGCAATCGGCGGCGCGACCTCGTCCGCACGGGCCCGTCGAACGGCAGAAGCCACTCCGACCAGGCGATTTCACTTCTGCCGCGGGGGTCCTGTAAGGTTCCATCTCGCACCGCCAAGCGCCATTAGCTCAATTGGCAGAGCAGCTGACTCTTAATCAGCGGGTTCGGGGTTCGAGTCCCTGATGGCGCACAGAGTACTCAAGACGCCTCGCATCGAGCGAGGCGTCTTGTGGCGTCTCAGACGGTTTCGACCGCGGCCGGTGGTCGATGAACGGCAGATGAACGTTCGGCGTTTCGGGTGCGCAACACGCCGCTCGAATGGATGACGGCCGAAGCGTTCGGTCCGATCTCTCGTACACTGGTCCGCGACATCGGGGTTCGGAATGTCCGTTTCGGATTCGGGGTGTGCAGTGTTCTCAAGGTTGCGGGGCAGCGTGACCGACCGGTTCGGGGTCGGGGCGTCGACAGGCGGGAGTGAGATGGGGATCGGTCGTACTCGGCGGATGCCGCTGATCATCAGCGGTGTGATGTTGGCAATCGTCGCGCTGGTGACGTCGTGCACGCAGGAGGCGTCGTACTCCGACAACGTCAGCAGTTCGAGTCTCTTCGACGATCTGCTCAAGCCGGGTCTCGAGATCACCGAGTGGGCCGAACGTCCCCTGAACGACAACGCCGTCGGCGTGCAGCCGGGTGCGCCCATCAAGGTGAAGACCAGTGAGGGCACCATCAGCCGGGTGCTGATCAAGAAGTCCGACGGCACCCCCGTCAAGGGCACCCTCGCCGACAACGACACGGTGTGGGTCAGCAACGAGGCCCTCGGCTACAACCGCACCTACACCCTGGAGACCGACGCGGTGGGCATCGGTGGTGCGGTCACCAAGAAGGTCACCTTCACCACGAGCAGCCCCAACAACCTGACGCAGGCGTATCTGACACCGAGCCCCGGCGAGACCGTCGGTATCGGACAGCCGGTCGCGGTGAAGTTCGACGAGCCGATCGCGGATCGTCGTGCGGCGCAGCGCGCCATCCGGATCACCACCGACCCTCCGGTCGAAGGGGCCTTCTACTGGATCAGCCCGAGCGAGGTCCGGTGGCGGCCGGCGGAGTACTGGAAGCCGGGCACCAAGGTGCGGGTCGCGGTCAACACCTACGGCATCGACCTGGGTGACGGACTCTTCGGCCAGGAGAACGTGCGGACCAACTTCACCGTCGGACGCTCGATGATCGTCACGGCCGACGACAACACCAAGCAGGTCGTCTTCGAACGCGACGGCAAGGTCATCCGGACCATGCCGACGTCGATGGGCAAGGCCGGCGACGAGACCGACAACGGCATCTACCTGGTCTCGGACAAGCACGACCACATCATCATGGACTCGTCGACCTACGGCGTGCCGGTCAATTCGTCGAACGGTTACCGCACCCCGGTCGACTACGCGACCCGGATGTCCTACAGCGGCATCTTCTTCCACTCCGCACCATGGTCGGTGTGGGCGCAGGGGAACACCAATACGAGTCACGGCTGCCTGAACCTGAGTCCGGAGAACGCTCTCTGGGTCATGGAGAACACCCTCCGCGGCGACCCGGTCATCGTGAAGAACACCACGGGCGGAACATTGTCGGGCACCGATGGTCTCGGCGACTGGAACATCCCGTGGTCGGTGTGGCGCAAGGGCAACGCCGACAACGCCTGACGCTCAGCACGCCTTCGGACGCCACCGAACCGCAGCGCGGTCGGTGGCGTCCGTGCGTCAGCGGGACCCGACGCGGAACGTGCGACTCGTCCCGGAGACGGGCCTCGTCGACCCGTTCGCATCGCGGCTGTCCCCGAAGTAGCGGATGCGGTACATCCCGGACGCGTCCGTCGGCGACCGCCAGGTGATCGTGATCCGCGACGTGTCGGTGCTGCCGGCCGGGCGCGCCCACCGGAACTCCGTGGACCAGTCGTTGTCGTCGGCGACCGTCGTCCACTCGCTGCCGGTACGCCGCTGCACCTCGAGATAGGTCCGGCCGTGCCGGAAGTCGTTGTTGGGATGCGCGCCGACGAACTGCACGGTCACGATCGAACCGGGGCGGTACGTGGCGTCGGGTTCACGCAGGACGTCGCCGTAGCGTCGGCCCGGTATCGGACGGTCGGCGGGGACCGGGGGCACCAGGTCGGGTTGCGGTCCGGACTTGTCGACCGGCGCCGGACCACGGCCGATCCGGCGTCCGGACGACATGGCCGCGGCGAGCGCGGCGAACTCCTGCAGGTAGGCGGACAGGGTGTACCGCCCGAATTGGGTCTCGCCGCCTTCGTAGTGCTGCAGGTCGTATTCCTCGGGCGTCGTGACGTACTGGGTGTAGGCGTTCGCGAACCCCTGCACGAGGACGTTGTCGACGTCGGTCCGCAGTTCGTCGGCGACCACTCGACGCAGCCGCAGACCCGCGACGACGGTGACCTCGGCGGGTACGGCGACGAGCACGAGTTCGCCGATGCGCATGAGCTGCAGCGGCACCACCGCCGGGATCCAGCCCGAGGGCGGCAGCAGACCGAGCGGGAACGCGATCAGTTTGGGCGCCTGCATGTCTCGCATCCACGGTGCGATCGGCGGGACGCGGTCTCCGCCGAGCGCGGTGACGAGGGGATTGGTCATGCCCTCCACGAGGAAGGGGAGCGGTTGCTCGTAGTTGTCCTCGCTGCTGGTCGCGACCGCGCCGGCACCCATCATCGCGGGGGTGGTCGACGCCGGTCGGCCGTCGGGTGTGTAGGTACCGGAGATCCGGACCGCCGACATGTCGACGTACCGCACGATGGAGTCGACGCCGCCCCGGGTCATCGGGCGGGCCGCCTCGAAGCCTCGCCGTCCGGCGACGTACTGACGCTCGCCGATGAGTTCGCAGTTGCGTCTGTTGTCCGATGTCGGTCCGCGCGGATCGAACTGCGCGAGTGCGAGGTTCGGCGTCATGTCGCCGGAGTTGGTCTGTGGGAACGCGGCCACGAACCCGGGCTGGGTTCGCTCCCACAGGTGGCTCGCGTAACCCTTGTTGTCGCCGGCGATGAGGACGTTGCGGTCGGTGAGAGACGTGCCGTGTGTCGGGAACCAGGTGATGGCACCGACATCCCGGCCGCCGGAGGCGTCGTGCTGCCGCAGTCGTAGCACCGTCACCTGAGGGTCGATCGCATCGGGGAAGTGCCGCTTGTCTGCCGACGGGTTCGCGTCGAAGGCGACCCGGGATCGATTCCGGCTGGCGTCGTGCAGTTCCTCGCGGCCGATCGTGACGCTGCCGGGCGCGAGATTCTCGTGCGCGCGAACGATCGCGGCGAACATGCCGTCGATCTCGGCGTCGTAGGAGTTCTTCTTGAACCCGAACGCGGCGAGCGAATACGCGTAGTCCCAGGACGTGCCGCCGCAGGAGGCGTGCGTGTGCTGTGCATTCAGATTCACGTTCGATTCGGTGTACAAGGAGCCGAATCGGTTGCGCAGCTTGACCATCAGGCCCATGTGGTGCGACTGGAACAGGCACGCGAGGTCGGCGGTCAGGAAGACGACGCGCTGCCCGGTGGCGGGATCGACGATGATGTAGGCCCGCGCCCAGCAACGCTGCAGGAGCCCGGCCGCGACCTGCTCTGGATTCGAATACCCCATCATGCCCTGGCCGGCGACCGCGCCCGTGACATCTCCGATGCCGCAGCCGACGAGGTAACTCGTCGACCCCGGGGGCGACGCGCCGGCCGGGGCGGCGGACAGGCCGGACCCGAGCCCGGCCGCGGCGGCGGTCGCGGCGGCACCGGCCATCAACTGTCTGCGCGTGAGGTCCACGTGCCGTCCTTCCGGGCGTCGGACGACACCGGCAGACGTGCGGTGTCATCGCGGCACACACCCTGACGGCGCGGCCGTGTGGTCGAGATCAGTTCAGGACGTCGAACTCAGTCGTTGTCGTCGCCGCCCGGGATCCCGATGATGAACCCGATCCCGATGATGATGCACGAGATCAGGGCAACGGCAGGCATGACCCAGTAGGAAGGCATGTGGTGAACGTTACTGCGAGGCATGCCCATGCGCCCGGCTTCGGGGACTTTCGGGGACGAAGGTCCCCGGGCGCCGTCGACCCCCGACCCCTGGACTTCAACTCGACCGGCAGACCTCGATCGAAGTCTGCCGGTCGAGTTAAAGTCTGGCGGTCGGGAGGTCACGCCTGGCAGACAACGACGGACCGTGAATTGTCCACAGCAACGACCTGACCGGAGACGCGTATTCGGCAGTGCACCGTCCCGTAGCCGATTGCGGCGATGTACATTGCGGCCGGCCTGGTCGCAGGTCCGGTGTTGAGTGTCAGTGAGTACCGTCCGGCGAGGTTCGAGTACGGAATCACATAGTCCTGCCACTGTCCAGGGGCATACGCGATCGACACGTGAGGGGCATCCGCCTCGATTGTGTAAAGCACGTTGACGCTGGCGTTCGCTGGCACAGCGTTCGTCAACCCGAGAGCAGCGCCGGCAAAAACGCAGAGCAGGGCGAGAATTCTACGCACGGGGATCTCCTAGACGGGGATCTCAGTGTGATACATCGCGGGTTCGGCGTAGTGAGGTTGACACCTATTCGTCCGACTGGACGACGGCTTCTGCAACGAGATCACACCTCGCCCAGCTTCCTGTCGTCTCGGACCGGGCCGGTGAAGAGCCCGGACAGTGCGTCGGCGAGATAGTCGTCCTCGGCGCCGTTGCCGGGTAGTTCGAGCGCGCGACGGTACGCGGTCGCCGCGCCGCGGTCGTCGCCCAGTTCGCTCAGCGTGAGGGCACGGGCGATGTGAAAGGGCCGGAACCGGTCGAGTTGTGTGTCCGACTGCAATCGATCGAGCATCGCGATACCGCGCGCCGGGCCGTACGCGCGTCCGACGGCGACTGCGCGACCGACGCGCACCACGGGTCCGGGATCGTGCACTTCGAGTAGTCGGTACAGGACGGCGATCTGGGTCCAGTCGGTCTCGTCCGCGGTGGCGGCCTCGGCGTGCACGGCCGCGATCGCCGCCTGGATCGTGTACAGACCGGCGTCTGCTTGTGCCGCAGCGTGTTCCGCGAGCGCGAGGCCCTCGGCGACGAGCGCCCGGTCCCAGAGCCGGCGGTCCTGGTCATCCAGCGGAACCGGTCGGCCGTCGGAGTCGAGTCGAGCCGGCCGGCGGGACTGAGTGAGCAACAGAAGGGCGAGCAGTCCGGTCGTCTCGGCGTTGGGGAGCAGTGCGCGCAGGGTGCGCGCGAGGGCGACGGCCTCGCCGGTGAGATCGTCGCGGATGTGCGCGTCCCCGGTCGAGCGCGCGAACCCCTCGGAGAACAGCAGGTAGATGACTCGCAGGACCCCGCCGAGCCGACGCGGGAGATCGCCCTCGCGCGGCGGCGCGAACGGAACACCCAGCGCGCCAATTCGCTTCTTGGCGCGCACGATTCGCTGCTGGGTCGTCGGTACCGGGATCAGCAGCGCATGCGCGACCTCCGCGGTGGTCAGCCCGGCGACGAACCGGAGGGTGAGCGCGATCCGGTCCTCGGCGCGTAGCACGGGATGGGTGCAGGCGAAGAACATGCCGAGGCGTTCGTCGGGCAACCCCGGTGGCGGCGCCTCGGCCGGGTCTCTGAACTCCGCAGGGGTGGAGGCACGTTCGGTCTCGGTGTGCAGCCGGGCCAGTTTCCCGGCCAGGACGGATTCACGCCGCACCACGTCGAGCGCCTTGCGTTTGGCCGTCGTCGTCAGCCATGCCTCCGGTGAATCCGGGACTCCGGTACGCGACCAGGTGATCAGGGCCTGCGCGATCGCGTCCTGCAACGCGTCCTCCGCGAGGTCGAGATCGCCGAACTTCTTCGTGAGCGTGGCGAGTACACGAGAACGGACGTCGCGATCGACGGCCGACACCGCCCGGCGGGCTACGGACCCTGCGGAATCCGTGGCCGCCGAACGGTGTGAATTGTTCGTCATCGCTCAGTACGGTGCGAGCGGCCGAATCTCGACATGGCCGCCGGGTGCCGAACCGGGGCTGCGGCGGGCCCACTCGATCGCCTCGTCGACATCGGCGACGTCGATGACATAGACCCCGCCGACGAACTCCCGGACTTCCGCGAACGGCCCGGACGACGCGACCACCCGCTCGCCGCTGTCGTCGGTGTGCACCACCGCGCGCTCGTCCTCCAGCGCGAAGGAGTTGACGACGACACCGGCTTTGGTGATCTCCTCGTCGAAGGCGAAGAACTCTTCGGGGCTGGCGCCACCGTCCTCACCACAGGCCGGATCGTTGACATGTCCCATGAGCAGCAATGCGTACTTCATCGTTCCTCCAGTCTCGGCCGACTGATGTGGCCATGATGCCGAACCGGATCGGTCCGACACCATGGTGACGTACGGCGATTCCGGATATCGACAGCGCTGCGAAAAGAGATTCGGGACATGAGACGTAGCGCGCGAACGACGTCAACGACATGGTCCTGTGGGAGCAGACAAACGCCGAATGAGATTGACGAACAACTCGGTCGAGGAACCCACACCGGGCGACGGCGCGGACTACGATCCACAGATCGACACCGCAGCCGACGACGCACCGCCCACCCTTCCGCCCCCGGGCGAGCCGTCCTCTACTCATTCCGGAGGCGCCCCGCTCGGCGGCCCCACCCACGAAGACGCCGCCCAACTCGAACAGGTGCTCAACGACGACTTCGAGTTCGATCTGACCGGCGATGAGCTAGAAGCGGTCAGACGCTGGCAGGGTACGGACCGCTTCTACCAGCGCGTACAGATGCGGATGCGCGAACAACTTGGGGAGTTCGACGACGACGAAGCCGATCACGTGGGGTTCACGGACCCCGGCAGCGCCCCGGTGCTCCTGCGAGTGCTAGCCACACGAGGAACACGAGCCCTGTGGGTGCCACCGGTGGGCCACCCGGAGCTTGCGAATCAGCGAGAACTCCTGCTTGGAGCGTCCGCGCTGTACATTGTGGGTGTACAGGCCACTGAAGAAGGACTGACCGAAGTGACCGTGGAAGTGAGGTGAGCGTGATGTCCAAGGAACGACTCTGGGACGATTCCGCGTTCACCCCTGTCGGACGAACCCCGCAGCCTCCCGCCTCACTGGACGCGCTCCTCGCCGACCTCGGCCTGGGACGCGCCGACGAGCGCGAACGCCGCCACGCTCTGAGTGACTGGCTCGCGAACCATGAACCGTCGAAGCGCCTCGTCCGAAGTTTCGAGCGTCGCGGGTACGGCGACCTCATAAGCGGCTGAGACCTTCTCCCACGCGCGCAACCCAGCGGGTGCGTGCGTCGAACGTCGATGTTGGGGATACCGTGCGGCAGCTACGGCGGCCATCACCCAGACGCTGGTCCACCGGGTGCCGGGAATCTTAGAACCAGGCCCACGTGTGGTGTCATCCGGATCGCTCTGATGCACAGCGTGTTGCATCACGGCCACGAAAAAGCCCCGCCTGCGGATCGCAGACCGGGGCTTCGTCGGGGTGGATGACGGGACTCGAACCCGCGACAGCCAGGATCACAACCTGGTGCTCTACCAACTGAACTACATCCACCATCGGCGTCGGAAACCTGGGCGTCAGCGCCGGGTCTCAGAGCCATCAACACTCTAGCGGGTCGGTGCCGCAGAACTCCAATCGGTTACCCGACCTGCGTGTTCAGGCGGGGCCGAGGTCCTTGACGATCTCGGCGAGGGCATCGGTGTCCGGGCCGGGGGCGGGCACGAACGCCGCGGCGCGGTAGTAGCGGAGTTCCCGGATCGACTCGCGGATGTCCGCGAGGGCCCGGTGCGCGAGCCCCTTCTCGGGCTGGCCGAAATAGACCTTGGGGTACCAGCGCCGGCACAATTCCTTGATCGAGCTGACGTCGACCATGCGGTAGTGCAGGTAGGCGTCGAGTTCGGGCATGTCCCGCGTGATGAATCCACGGTCGGTACCGATCGAGTTGCCCGCGAGGGGGACCGCGCCGGCGGTGGTCACATGCTTGCGGATGTAGTCGAGCACCAGCTTCTCGGCTTCGGCGAGGGTGACGGTGGACGCCCGCACCTCCTCGGTGAGACCCGAGGCCGCATGCATCTTGGTCACCACGTCGGGCATCGACGCCAGCGACTCGTCGTCGGCGTGGATCACGACATCGACACCGTCGCCGAGGATGTTGAGGTCGCCGTCGGTCACCAGGGCCGCGATCTCGATGAGTTTGTCCGACTCGAGTCGGAGTCCGGTCATCTCGCAGTCGATCCACACCAGTTTGTCCTGCACCCGACAACCTTAGCCAACCTCGCGCGCGAATCCGCGGGACATCGGCCCCCGAGGTCTATCGTGTGCTCGTGACCGAAGCCTCCAGTCCGGCGCAGCACATCGCCGCCGGATACGCGTTCAGCACCGCCGCACTCGAACTGGGCGCCGTCTCGGTGGCGGGGCAGGTGGATCCCGCGGCGAAGGTCCGAATCCCGCTGTCGATGATGAACCGGCACGGTCTCGTTGCCGGCGCGACCGGGACGGGAAAGACCAAGACGCTGCAGCTCATCGCCGAGCAACTGTCGAGCAACGGCGTTCCTGTCGTCATGGCCGACATCAAGGGCGACCTGTCCGGACTCAGCCGAGCGGGCGTGGGCAACGACAAGATCGCCGAACGCTCCCACCAGACCGGCGACGACTGGCAACCGGCAGCGCACCCGGTCGAGTTCGTCTCGCTGGGTGCGGAGGGAATCGGGGTACCGATCCGTGCGACCATCACCTCGTTCGGGCCGATCCTGCTCAGTAAGGTGTTGGGGCTCAACGCCACCCAGGAGTCGACGCTGGGCCTCATCTTCCACTGGGCGGACAAGAAGGCCTTGCCGCTTCTCGATCTGAAGGATCTGCGGTCGGTCATCGCCTTCCTCACCAGCGACGAGGGCAAGGCCGAACTGAAGGGGATCGGCGGGGTGTCGCGGCAGACCGCCGGCGTGATCCTGCGGGCGCTGTCGAATCTCGAGGCCGACGGCGGTGACACGTTCTTCGGCGAACCCGAGATCGATCCCGCCGACCTCATCCGGACGGCGCCCGACGGACGCGGCATCATCACGTTGTTCGAGCTCGGTACCCAGGCGGCCCGCCCCGCGCTCTTCTCGACCTTCCTCATGTGGATTCTGGCCGATCTGTTCGAGTTCCTGCCGGAGGTGGGCGACCTCGACAAACCGAAGCTGGTCTTCATCTTCGACGAATCGCATCTGCTGTTCGACGACGCGTCGAAAGCCTTCGTGGACCAGGTCGTGCAGACGGTGAAACTGATCCGGTCGAAGGGCGTCGGCGTGTTCTTCTGCTCCCAGCTGCCGACGGACATCCCGAAAGAAGTGTTGTCCCAGCTGGGTGCCCGGATCCAGCACGCGCTGCGCGCCTTCACCCCCGACGACCAGAAGGCGCTGCGTACGACGGTCAAGACCTACCCCGTGTCGAGGTCTACGACCTCGAGCAGGTGCTGACCTCTCTCGGTACGGGCGAGGCGGTCGTGACCGTGCTGTCCGAGCGCGGTGCGCCGACCCCGGTGGCGTGGACGGTGGTCCGAGCGCCCCGGTCGGCGATGGAGGCGATCGGCGCCGACGCTGTCACCTCGGCGGCGAAAGCCGGGCCGTTGTACGCGAAGTACGGCACGCCCATCGACCGCGAGTCGGCGTACGAGATCCTGGCCGCCAACACCCTCGCACCGGGGGAGCCCGCCGACGCACCGGCACCCGTGCCGCCGACGCCGGCCCCGGAGCCGATGCCGGAGGAGCCAGGGCTCCTGACCGAGGTGCTCACGAGCAAGCCGATGCAGAGTTTCCTGCGATCGGCGGCGAGCGCGGCCGGACGTGAATTCAGTCGCGCGATCTTCGGCACGGGGCGTCGCCGGCGGCGCTGAACGGCGCCCGGACGACTCCTACTCCGCGCTGAACTTGCGGTAGAACCCACCGACGATCGGGGCCACCACCCCGCGCGGTGTGTACCCGCCGGCCACCGACATCGCCTTGGACAGGGTGCCTGGCACGACGCGCATCTTGTTGTGCGCCAAGGCATCCAAGCTCATCTCGGCGACCTTGGCCGAGGAGTGCCACAGGAAGTCCGGGACGACCTTGTCGACGATGGACGCCTCGTCCGGGGTGGGAGTGTGCGTACGCACCGGGCCGGGCGCGAGCAGGGTGACGTGCACGCCCTGCCCGCACACCTCGCCGCGCAGGGACTCGCTGAAGCTGTTCACGAAGGCTTTCGATGCCGCGTACGTCGCGTTGTTGGGAATCGGCATGTTTCCGGCGGCCGACCCGACCATCAGGATGCCGCCCGAGCCGCGCCTGACCATGTGCGGGAGCACCGCCAGGGTGAGGTCGTGGACCGCGTTGACGTTGAGCCGAACCTGCGCGCGTTCGTAGTCGGCGTCGAGGTCGGCGACCGGCCCGAAGGTCGCGATGCCCGCGTTGTTGCAGAGGATCGAGATCTCGCGGCCCGCGAACTCGGCGGCGAGCACTTCCACCTTCGTCGGGTCCGACAGGTCGACCGCGCGGACCTCGACCGAGACCTCGTGTGCCGTGCGGAGTTCGCCGGCTAGTTCCTCGAGAAGGTCGCCCCGACGGGCGACGAGGATGACCGAATGACCCCGGGCGGCCAGCGCGCGTGCGAGTTCCCGTCCGATCCCGGACGAGGCCCCGGTGACGACGGCACGGGCGGTGGCGGAGGGCGGCGGTACCGGCATGTCGCAATGGTAGCCGCCGCCTCTCGCGCCGAGACCGAGCGTCAGTCGATGCCGGCGGCGACCTCGGTGCCCTGCCGGATCGCGCGCTTGGCGTCGAGCTCGCCGGCGTAATCGGCCCCGCCGATCACATGCGTCGTGACCCCGGCCAGCGTCAACGGATCGACCAGATCGCGTACCGACTCCTGGCCCGCGCAGATCACCACGTTGTCGACCTCGAGCACGCGGGTGTCGGTGACGTTGCCCTCGTCGTCGCGGAAGCTCAGATGCAGCCCCTGGTCGTCGATCTTGTCGTAGGTGGCGCCGCTGATCTGCTCGACGCCCTTCATCTTCATCGTCGCGCGATGGACCCAGCCGGTGGTCTTGCCGAGGGACTTGCCCTGCTTACCGACCTTGCGCTGGACCAGGTAGACCTGACGCACCGGCGGAAGCGGCCGCGGCTTGGTGACGAAGCCGGGCTTCTCCGGATCCTCCGTCACGCCCCATTCCTGTTCCCACTCTTTGAGATTCATCGTCGGCGACTCGTCGGTGGTGAGGAACTCGCTGACGTCGAAACCGATGCCGCCGGCACCGATCACGGCCACGCGCTTGCCGATCTCCCGATGTCCGAGCACGGCGTCGGCGTACGACATCGCCATCGGGTGATCGACGCCGGGGAAGCTCGGGATGCGCGGCACGACGCCGGTCGCGACGATCACGTCGTCGAACTTCTCGGCGATGATCTGCTCGGCGTCGGCGCGGGTGTTCAGCCGGACCTCGATACCGAGCACCTCGATCTGACGGGTGAAGTAGCGGATCGTCTCGCTGAACTCCTCCTTGCCGGGAATGCGTGCGGCGATGGAGAACTGGCCGCCGATGGAGTCGCCGCCCTCGAACAGGGTGACCTTGTGGCCGCGCTTGGCGCCGGCGACGGCGGACGACAGGCCGGCCGGGCCCGCGCCGATCACGGCGAGGCGCTTGGCCTTTCGTGTCGGACCCAGGATGAGCGTGGTCTCGCGTCCCGCGATGGGGTTCACCAGGCACGACACGTGTTTGCCCACGAAGGCGTGGTCAAGGCAGGCCTGGTTGCAGCCGATGCAGGTGTTGATCTCGTCGGAACGACCCTCGCGGGCCTTGTTCGCCAGGTGGGGATCGGCAAGGAACGGCCGGGCCATCTGGATGGCGTCGACGCGTCCGTTCGCGAGGATCTCCTCGCCGAGTTCCGGGGTGTTGATGCGGTTGGCCGCGATCAGCGGGATCGAGACCTCGTCGCGGAGCCGTTCGGTGAACTTCACGAATGCCCGCGCGGCACCGAGGTGACGATGGTGGGAACCTGGGCCTCGTGCCAGCCGATGTCGGTGTTGATGGCGTCGACGCCGTACTGCTCGGCCTTGCGAGCCATCAGCGCGACCTCGTCCCAGGTCTGTCCCTTGCGGATCAGGTCGGCGATCGACTGACGCAGGATCACCGGGTAGTCGCGGGGGACCTGACGGCGGATCTCCTTGATGACCTCGACCAGGAAACGCTGGCGGTTCTCGGTGTTGCCGCCCCATTTGTCGGTGCGGTCGTTGGTGTGAGGGCAGAGGAACTGGTTGATGAGGTAGCCCTCGCCGCCCATGATCTCGATGGCGTCGTAGCCGGCCTTGCGTGCCAGCTTGGCGGACTGCCCGAACGACCTGATGACGTGGCGGATGATCGGCTCGGTCATCTTCAGATGCTTGAAGGGGTGTATCGGCGACGGATCGGTGCCGGGAGCGACCTTGAACGGCGTGTATCCGTAGCGGCCGGCGTGGATCAGCTGCATCGCGATCTTGCCGCCTTCGTCGTGCACGGCCTTGGTCACGCGCTTGTGGCGGGTCATGTCGACGACGTTGGTCATCTTGCCGCCGGCGAAGGCGAGCAAACCCGTCCGGCTGGTGCCGAAGCCGCCGGTGATAATCAGTCCCGCACCGCCTTTGGCGCGTTCGGCGAAGTACGCGGCCAGCTTGTCGGTGTCCCAGAACCGGTCCTCGAGACCGGTGTGCATCGAACCCATGACCAGTCGGTTCTCGATGGTCATGCCGCCGATCTGCAGGGGCGTGAACAGGTGCGGATAGTGCTGGTTCGGTTGTGCCGTCGGGGCTGACATGGCGCGACCTTTCATCTCGGTGAACCTGGGTGGACGGATTTGGCGGTTTCGAAGGTGTTGCGGGACTGGCTAACTCAGCTCTCGGTCAATTCCCGTTCGAGTCCGTGGATGACCTCGTCGCACCATTCGATGTATCCCTGCTCCTGGCGGATGCCGCCGCGGAGGACGAGGTACTGGTGCAGCTTGCGGCCGGTGAGCGTGTCGGGATCGGGGTAGTAGTCGGCCTGGAAGCCGGTGTAGAGCTTCAGTTGCGCGAGGTGCTCGTCGCGGTGGGCCTTGAGTTCGCCGACGATGGCGGCGAGGTCGCCGAACTCCGCGGCCCGCAGCTTCACGCCGATGTCGCTGCGGAGCGGTTGCAGTGGGGTCGGACTCATCGCCCAGTCGGCCAGGGCGTCGCGCCCGGCATCGGAGATCGTGTAGACCTTCTTGTCCGGACGACCGTCCTGACTGATCGACTCGACGCTGACCAGTTCGTCGTCGAGGAGCTTCTTCAGCGTCCGGTAGATCTGCTGATGCGTGGCCGACCAGAAGTAGCCGATGCTGCGGTCGAATTGCTGACCGATCTCATAGCCCGTTCCCGGTCGCTCGGCCAGCGACACCAGAATCGCGTGTTCGAGCGCCATGAGAGCAAGCTAACACTGCAACAACGCACTATGCAACAAGGTGTATATGAGTCGAGTTGCATATCGGCGGCGGCGACGCCGACCGAGGAAGACCCGAAGTGAGGCGTCGTCAGCATCCGTGCCGCACACTGTTCGGCATGGGTGAACCGGAGACGAGGTCTCGGAATCTGCTGTCCTGGAAGCTGACCGACAACGCGGTCGTGGCACCGGAGGAACGGCTGACCTGGCCGCGGACGGTCAGCATCGGTCTGCAGCATGTGGTCGCCATGTTCGGCGCGACCTTCCTCGTCCCGGTGCTGACCGGATTCCCGCCGTCGACGACGCTGTTCTTCTCCGGCGTCGGCACGATTCTGTTCCTGCTGATCACCCGCAACCGCCTGCCCAGTTACCTGGGTTCGAGTTTCGCCATCATCGCGCCGGTGACAGCCGCCGTCGCCTCCGACGGGGCGTCGTCGGCGCTCGGGGGACTCGTGGCGGTCGGCGCACTGCTCGTCGTCATCGGGCTCATCAGTCATTTCGCGGGTGTGCGATGGATCGAGACCCTGATGCCACCTGTCGTGACCGGCGCGATCGTCGCCTTGATCGGGCTCAATCTGGCGCCGGCGGCCAAGAACAACTTCGTCGCCGATCCCGTCCTGGCGACGATCGTGCTGGTGCTGCTGGTGGCCTCCGCGGTGCTGTTCCGCGGGCTGCTCGGTCGCCTGGCGATCTTCCTGAGCGTCGTGGCCGGATATGTCCTCGCGCTGATCCTCGACCGGATCGACAGCGACAACGACTACATCGACACCTCCGCCATCGGCGACGCTGCCTGGATCGGACTGCCCGACTTCCAGACGCCCACGTTCGACCTGGGTGTCCTGCCGTTGTTCCTGCCCGTGGTGCTGGTGCTCGTCGTCGAGAACATCGGCCACGTGAAGTCGGTCGCGATGATGACCGGCAAGGACTACGACGCGACCATGGGTCGGGCGCTGGCCGCGGACGGCGTGGCCACGATGCTGGCCGGCAGCGGCGGTGGGTCGGCCACGACGACCTACGCCGAGAACATCGGTGTGATGTCGGCGACCAAGGTGTACTCGACGGCGGCCTACTGGGTGGCCGGCGGCGCGGCGATCCTGCTCGGACTGTCGCCCAAGGTCGGCGCCGTGATCGCCGCGATCCCCCCTGGCGTGCTCGGCGGTGTCACGACCGCGCTCTACGGTCTGGTCGGTGTCATCGGCGTCCAGATCTGGGTGACCAACAAGGTCGACTTCTCCAAGCCGATAAACCAGTTCACCGCGGCGATCCCACTCATCATCGGCATTGCCGACTACACCTGGCAGGTCGGCGACCTCGTGTTCGCCGGCATCTCGCTGGGCTCGGTCGCGGCACTGGTCATCTATCACTCCATGCGCCTCATCGGCGGGTGGCGGGGGACGGTGGACGTCGGCCGGACGGGCACTCACCACGGCGACGCATAGGTGTCCGACCGACGAACCTCAACTCGACTGATGGACTTCGATCGAGGTCCAGGAGTCGAGTTGAGGTTCGCAGGTGGACGGTCGCGAGGGGACCGGGATGGAACAGACGACTACTCGGAAGCCTGGCGTGTGTTCGAGTCGCGGCTCACCACGGCAGCCGTAGCGGGATGTCGGGAATCGGCCCCGGCAGGTCGATGTCCCCGTCGGCGCGATCGTTGACGAGATAGAGCCACCACAGGGGAGCGGGTGCGCCGACCGGTGGCGGGAGTTCGGCGACGTCGGGCTTGCGAGGGACGTAGAGGTCGGGTTCGGCGCCGACGATGACCTTCACCATGTTCTGGAAGGCCGTGGATTCCGTGTCGTTCCAATAAGCACCGTGGGTGACCAGACCCCCGTCGACTGTGCGCTCGTCGAGCTCGACTGTGCCGGTGTCGAGCCTGATCACGCCGGGCGCGGTGTCGGGGTCGTGGCCGTGCGGGTTCCCGGGAAAGGACTGGACGTAGTGGATCGGGTCGCCCGGGAAGGTCAGCGAGTATCGATCCACGCCGTCGGGATGCGGCGTGTCGTAGATGCCGGTGCCCGCCGACGACGCGTAGATGACGCGGTCGGGGGACAGGCCGAGTTGTTCGGCCGATCCCACGACCGACCCGCCGTAGCTGTGACCGATGTAGGTGGTGGTCGCACCGGGAGCGAGGTGCACGATCTCGGCGTCGAGTTCGGAACCGAACAACTCCAGGCGGTGCGCCATGGCTACGGCGAAGCTCGGACTCGCCGCCGCGCGGAGGTCGGGCGGGAGGTCGCCGTCGAGGTAGAGGAACACCGGTCCGCCGGTGCGTGCCGCGAGTTCGGCTGCGGCCGTGCGGTTGTGGCCGACCACGGTGTCGAGGTTCGTGCCGGTCCCGGGCACGTAAATCGCCGTGTTAGGAGCACCGGGCCGCAGCGACCCGATCATCTCGACGATTCGTCCGCGCGGAGTGTTGACGAAGGTGATGAAGGTCCGCTCGACGAGTCCGTCGTCGCCGCGGGGTGTCTCGTCGGCGATCGGGTCGGGGCGGGGCTCGAGGAGTCCGCGCAGGGTCCGAGCTCTTCGGCCGTGCCCGCGGCCGGCCGACATCTCGTCGAGAAGTGCGTTGCGGATGTTGATTTCGTTGGCCTGGGCGCGGATCGCGAACGGGACACCCGGTAGGTTCCCGATGACATGCGGGTCGGCCTGCACCAGACGTCGGACGTCGTCGGCACCCATCTGTTCGATGACGTCGCGGACCTGGGTCGGCGTGAGCGTCTCCAGCATGCGGACGGCCTGATCCGCGTCCATCTCGGCGCCCCCGGGCAGTGTGACGTCGGGTTGACCCGCCGTCATCGACGCGAGGTCGGCCGCGAACGTCTCGAGTCGTGCACCGTAGCGCTCGTCGAGGGCGTCGACGGTGTCGAGAGCCTCGGCGATGGATTCCGCGAGAAGGGCGGCCTGACCGTCGAAGTCACGCTCAGGATGGGTCACCTCGCCGTCGTCGAAGACGGTGAAGCCCAGCCCCTCTGCTCCCCGGACGACACCAAGTGCGAAGTCGCGGGCGTAGCCGAGGTCGGCGGCGGCATCGGTGGCCTCGTCGGCGATCATCTGCACCACGTTGCGGACCTCGCCGGCATGATCGTGTTCCGCCCAGATGGCCTGGTGCGCAGCATCATGCGTGGCACCCGACCACGTCGAGGCGTCGTCGAAGGCACGCACCGCGCGACCGATGCCGGTGTCGATGCACTCGGCCAGCGTCGAGGCAGCGGACCCGGTGGCGGCGATCGACTGCGGATCCCACGCGCGCAACTGCGAGAGGGTGGGTCGCATCAGCGGTTCCGAAGCGAGCGGAACCGGGTGCCCGACCGCGCGTCGGCGTCTGCCGTCGTCGCGTCGAACGTCCGCAGCATCAGGCTCATCGTCGTCAGGCGTTCACCGATGGAGTCCACCGCCGACCGTGCGGGTCCGATCGTGGCGGCGAGGGCACGCACGACGCGACTCGAGGGTCCGAGCGCCGCGCCGACGGCCTCGACATCCGCGGCGTGGATCGCGATCGCGGCGGCCCGCCAGGTGCGCGCGATGCCCTCGACCTCGGCGGGATCGACACCGAACAGCGATGTCTCTGAGTGATTGTGGGTTCGCCGGCCAGGTGACAGCGGCGGGAAACCGGACAAGGAGCGGGGGAGCGTCATGATCCTCCAGGGAGTCGCGACCCACCGAGGTGTGGGGCAGGACTATGACGCACGGCGTGCCCTGAACGGTTCCCGATCCACTTCGAGCGGTCGGCGACAGGCACATGACGTGCCCCCGGCAGGACTCGAACCTGCGACCTAGGGATTAGAAGGCCCTTGCTCTATCCACCTGAGCTACGGAGGCTGACCGGCGAGCGTGACGTGGCGCACGAGCGGCCGGGCAGAGAGAGTCTACGACACCGTCGTCGCTATGCCGTGCGCCACGGCGGGCCACGTCGAATTGGGATCACGTCAGTGGCCGGTCCTACAGTTGGAGGATGACCCGCACGTCGACGCCCGCCTCCGCGGAGCAGCATCGCGACGCGATGAACGAACCGCGCGGCGTCGTCACCGCGATCCTGTGGGCATCGGGTTGGCTCGCCGCGATCGTCGCCGTCGCCGTCACCGCGATCTCCGCGGCGTCGGCGCTCCGGTTGACCGGTGTGCCCGATCCGGGGCCGCTGACCACCTACGGCGCACCTGCTCTGACCGCGATCGGCGAGTTCGCCGCGGCGATCGCGCTCGGGTCGGCCGTGTTCGCCGCGTTCTTCGTGCCGCCCCAGGCGAGCGGCGTCCTCGACGTCGGGGGTTACCGCGCCATCCGGATCGCGGCGGCGAGCGCGCTGACGTGGTCGGTCTCCGCTCTGCTGTCGATGCCGTTCTCGGCGTCGGAGGTCAGTGGGGCGCCGCTGGCGGAGGCGATCCGCCCGGCGAACCTGCTGACCGCCTACGGCCAGGTCGCGGAGGTGCGCACCTGGTTCTGGACCGCGGTGTTCGCACTGGTCGCGGCCATCATCGCCCGGATGACCCTGCACTGGGGTCCGACCATCGCGGTCATCGCGTTCTCCGTGTTCAGCCTGATGCCGTCCGCGCTCGCGGGCCACTCCTCGTCGGGTGGCAACCACGACGTCGCCACCAACAGCCTGATCCTGCACATCATCGGCGCGACCCTGTGGCTCGGCGGTCTCGCCGCGGTCGTGGTCTACGCCCTCGCCGACGGACGATGGCGTGCCCTGGCGGTGCGCCGGTTCTCGCGCGTCGCGTTCTGGTGCATCCTCGTCGTGGGGGCCAGCGGTGTCGTCAACGCCCTGGTGCGGGTGCCGCTCGGCGACCTGTTCACCGACACCTACGGCCGTCTGGTCGTGGCCAAGGTGGTGGCCCTGGTCGTGCTCGGCGGACTCGGCGCGTGGCATCGTCGTGTCACCATCGCCCAACTGGACGCCGACGACAAGCCGTCGCTGTTCGTCCGCTTCGGACTGGTCGAACTCGCCGTGTTCGCCGCGACCTTCGGCCTGGCCGTCGGCCTGAGCCGTACGCCGCCTCCACTCGTGGACACCACCCAGATCTCGGCGACCGAGAACGCGATCGGTTACGACCTCGACGGGCCGCCGACGTTCGTCCGCCTTCTCACCGAGTGGCGCTTCGACCTGATCTTCGGGCTCGCGGCGATCGTGCTCGCCGTCGTGTATCTCCGGGGAGTCATCCGCCTGAGGCGCCGGGGTGATGCCTGGCCGGTCGGTCGCACCGTCGCGTGGCTCCTCGGGTGTCTGCTGCTGTTGCTGGCGACGTCATCGGGATTGGGCCGCTACGCCCCGGCGATGTTCAGCATCCACATGATCGCGCACATGCTGCTGTCGATGATGGTGCCGGTCCTGCTGGTGCTTGGTGGCCCGGTCACGCTCGCCCTGCGGGCACTGCCGCCGGCCGGTCGGGGCAATCCGCCGGGCCCGCGCGAGTGGATTCAGCTGGGCGTGCACTCGGCGCCGTCCCGGATCCTGACGCATCCGCTGATCGCCGCGGTCATGTTCGTCGGCAGCTTCTACGTTCTCTATCTCGGCGGTCTGTACGAGTCCGTGGTTCAGTACCACGCGGCGCACCTGTTGATGAATCTGCACTTCCTGATCAGCGGCTACATCTTCTACTGGCTGGTGATCGGCATCGACCCGGCCCCGCGTCAGGTGTCACCCGTGGCAAAGCTGGGCCTCGTGATGGCCTCGATCCCGTTCCACGCGTTCTTCGGCATCGCCCTCATGATGACGACCGCGGTCATCGCCGAGACCTACTACCGCGGGCTCAATCTCCCGTGGAACTACGGCCTCTTCGACGACCAACGTGTCGGGGGCGGAATAGCCTGGGCCGCAGGCGAGATCCCCCTGGTGGTGGTCCTGCTCGCGCTGTTCGTGCAGTGGCAGCGCAGCGATACGAAGCTGGCGCGACGCTTCGACCGCAACGCGGACCGCGACCACGACGCGGACCTCGGCAGCTACAACGAGATGTTGAAGGAACTCAACAAGCGCGGTTGAGCGGCAACAGGTCTCAGCCGGACCCCGTCGACACCGTGCATACCGACGACCCGGCCTGGATCAAGGCGCCGGTGTGCAGGGGATCGAAGCCGAAATCGGCAGCGGTGCGGCCGGTCGCAGTGATCAGCTCTGGGGGACACCGGAAGCTCGTCACGAGTTCGCCTGCGGCGGCAAGCTGGTCGACGATGGCCACGGTGAACTCGTTGATCGCGGTCCGGACCGGACCGAGATCGGACGTCGCAGGTGGAGCAGTCTGCCCAGGCAGCCGCCACTGCGCAAACAGTCCGCGTTGGACGGTCTTGCTAGCCTCGATCTGATTGCGGAACACACCGCGTACGTAGGCGGGGTCGAGACCGCGGTCGGTGGCCAGCTGCGACACGGTGTCGAGGACCACCTGTTCGCGCGCCGGGTCGTCGATGGCCGCGCCGGACGCCCATTTCGTCGCGGCGACGGTGTCAGCCAGTGCGAGCCGGCCCGCGATCGCCTCGGTCAGACCGGTCAATGTCGGCGAAGCGACCGGCGCAGCGCCTGCGAGGGGCGGGGCAACCAGCATTGTTGCCGCTGAGATGAGACCTACCAGGAGCCTTCGGATGCGCACCCTGCGAAGTGTATGGGCGGCGAGTGTCAGGTGCATCGCGATCTGTGGGTAACCCGTCGAGTTCTCCACAGTCGTGCGGCCTCGACGGTTGACGGCCCCGCTGCGGGTGATGCTGGTGCGGCCACACCTTCCCGTGGCCGACAACCGTAGGAGACGACCATGTTTGAGACGTACACGACCGTCATCGGAACCGTAGTGTCCGATCCCCGTCGGCGGCAGACGACCACCGGGGAGGACGTGATCTCCTTCCGCGTGGCGTGCACCTCGCGGCGGATCGACAAGAACACCGGCGAGTGGTCGGACGGACCCACGTTGTACCTGACGGTCAGCTGCTGGCGGCGCCTGCTGACCGGGGTCGGCCTGGCGATCGCCAAGGGTCGACCGGTGATCGCGCACGGTCAGATCAAGACCAACGAGTACCCGTCGGCGGACGGCTCACGTCGCTCCGATCTCGAGATGACGGCCGTGGCCGTCGGACTCGACCTGAGTCGCTGCGTCGTCACTTATCGGGGCACGCCCGCCCAGGGGCGCGCGGCCGACGCGCCGGTCGTCGCAACCGCGCCCGAGACCCGCGAGTCGGCGGCGTGAACGCACGATCGTGGGGTTGAGCCGATTACGACTCAGTCCGAACGGTTCCGGACCAGTCGCCAGTGGTTCTTGCCGTCGGCACGACGATAGGCGAGTTCGTCGAGGACGTTGATCGCGATGGCCAGGCCGCGGCCACGCTCGGCGAAGTCGTCGGGCAGGTTCACGGCGTCGAGATCGACGCGGGCGGGACTGCCGTCGTCGGAGTAGCGGGCTTCGATCCGGTCCGGTGCGACCTCCAGCTCGAGGCGCAGGGTGACGGTTGCGCCGTCCCCGGCGTGTTCGATGATGTTGGCGCCGATCTCGGCCACGGCGAGCT
The DNA here is from genome assembly GCF_029866425.1 of Gordonia sp. SMJS1. Classification (NCBI taxonomy): domain Bacteria; kingdom Bacillati; phylum Actinomycetota; class Actinomycetes; order Mycobacteriales; family Gordoniaceae; genus Gordonia; species Gordonia sp. SMJS1. The sequence continues at coordinate 2,128,191 of NZ_CP123381.1, forward strand.
CGAACTGCATCGCGTCCATGTCGTCGATGGGGCACTCCGCGAGGAGATCGGCGAGGAGTGCGTGGATGTGGTCCATGGTCTCGAGCGAGGTGATCTCCTCGAGGGTGCGGGTCGCGGTGTTCTCGGTCATCGCCGGGTCCTCGATCTCTGGGTGAGTGGGACGGGTCCCGTCAGGCCCCGTCGAAGGCGTCGTCGGCCGACGGGTGGACGCGCAGAACGCGATTGAGATTGGTCAACTCCAGGACGGTGACCACCTGCGGCGTCGGGGCCGCGATCCGGAGGTCGCCGCCGGCCTGGCGTGCCACCTTCAACCCGGAGACGAGTGCGCCCAGGCCCGAGGAATCGATGAAGTCGGTGCCGGACAGGTCGACGACGATCCGGGCCGAACCGGACCCGACCAACTCGTGCAACTGGTCTCGGAGTCGCGGGGCGACAACCATGTTGAGCCGGCCCTCGGGCCGGATCGCCACGGCGCCGCCGTCGACGCTACGTGTTGCGAAATTCGCCATCACTGCCCTTCCTCATCGGGACCGCGGTACCGCACCGCGGTGATGACAACGCTCAGGATCACCAGATCGAACACTACCCAGAACAGGTTCACGCCGACGCCGAGAACGGAGACGGCGCCCCGGTACAGCTGCACGACACCGATGACCGAGGCCACCACGAGCAACGCCATCGCGATCAGCTGTGGCCGAACGATGTGCCAGGGCAACGCATCCTGCGACTGCTTGGTCTTCGGGGTCACCGCGAAACCGAGTGGACGGTTCATGTAGACGTTGCGAAATGCGGTGGTGCACGCCTTGATCCAGACGGGGAACAGAGCGAGGCTGTACTGCTGGCCGCGCCACGTCGGCGTGCCTCGTGCCACCACCAGGAACAGTATCTGGTTGACCACCAGGAACGGGATCAGCCGCAGGAAGAAGTCCCAGCTGTAGGCCTCGACCGGCAGGATGCCCAGCACCAGGTAGACCACCGGTGCCGCGATGTAGGCGATGGCCGCGAAACCGGCGAGGTAGCTCCACATCGTCGCCCAGTACATGAGTCGCTGGGTGAGGGTGAGGCCCTTCTGTACCAGCGGGTTCTCCCGCAGCATCACCTGGATCGTGCCCTGCGCCCACCTAAGCCGTTGCGTCACCATGGTTTTCAGGTCCTCCGGCGCCAGGCCGAAGGCAAGATTCTCGTGATGGTAGGCGGAGTTCCAGCCGAGGGCGTGCAACCGCATACAGGTCGCCATGTCCTCGGTCACCGAGATGGTGGCCAGGGGCAGCATGGGCTGGGCCTCGTCGGATCGCCCGACGTCGACCGCCGCGACCATGGCGCGGATGGATTCGATGGCGCCGAGCGGCGACCACTCGCGCTCGGCGAGGACCGCGAGTGCGTCGTAGTCGACGGCGCCGGCACCGGCTTCCTGCTCGCTCAGCTCGGTGAGCGCCTCGATGGCCTCGAGGTCGGCGCGCATGGCCTCGACGTCGGCGTCGACGAGCCCGCGTGCCGCCTCGTCGACGCGCGCCTGGAAGCGATAGGTGATCTCGGCCAGTGGCTCTTTCTTCTTCAGCTGCGCGCGAGCGTCTTTCACGGCCTCGTCGACGGCGTCGAGCGCGGCCGAGGCGGTGGGGTTGTCTTTCCCGACCTGCTTGCGCGTCGACTTGAGGACAGAACGCGCGGTGCGCAGGGCGCGATCGATGCCGTCGGAGACGGCGGAGACGTACTGGGTGATGCCGAGCTGCATCAGCGCCTCCCGGCGCAGCACGGCGTTGGATCCGCAGAAGAACGCGGCGTTCCACCCGTCCTTGCCCTGCTGGATCGGCCCGTAGAACAGCGGAGCCTGGCTGCCGAGCGGGTCCCCGGGCGGCACGTTCACGAAATACTGCGGCGTCTGGACGAGGGCCATCTTGTCGTCGTGGAAGTAGCCGAGCGTGCGGTCGAGGATCTGCGGTTCGGGGATCTGATCGGCGTCGAGGATGAGGAGGAACTCGCCGTCGGTCTGCATCAGGGCGTTGTTCAGGTTGCCGGCCTTGGCGTGTCGTGGTTTGTCGAGCCAGTTCGACGATCGCGTGATGTACCCGATGCCTGCCTGGGCCGCGGCCTCGGCGAGCTCGGGTCGATCACCGTCGTCGAGGATCCACGTGGTGTGCGGGTAGGTGATCGCCTTCGCCGCGACGGCGGTCTTCATCACCAGATCCAGGGGTTCGTTGTAGGTGGTGATGAAGACGTCGACGGTGGCGCCCTCGGGCGGGGGAGGCGGGTCGGGGCGATGCTGCAGTCGCCACATCGTCAGCCCGAACAGCAATGAGTCGATCAGGCTGTACGTTTCGGCGACGACCAGGGGAACCGCGATCCACCAGGCGTCCCAGTTCACCGACGCCAGCCAGCGCCACACGATGTAGTTGATCCCGAGGATCGCGGCGGCGACGATCAGCAGTCGCAGCCATGGCGACGGAGCCGTGCGCGCGAGGGTGGCCTCCTCGACGCTCTCGCTCATCCGGCGTCGTCTCGACAAATGGCCACGACGGTCACATCGTCGATCGGCGGCCGTGAGGCGACCAGTTCGCTCACCATCGAGCACACCTCCGACGGGGTCGAGGTGTCGGCGAAGAGTGCCCGCAACGCCGACTCGTCACCAGACGGTAGGAGGTCGAGCAACCCGTCGGAGGTGATGACGACCATGTCCCCGGGATCGAGGTGGGCCCGGGCGGAGTCCCAGGTGTCGTCGCGCAGGATGCCGATCGGCAGACCGCCCCCGGGGAGCGACTCCACATCTCCGGCGGCCCGGCGGACGATCGACAGGCCATGGCCGGCGTCCACGTACTCGAGCTGCCCCTCGTCGGTGTGCAGGCGTGCATGGAACGCGGTCGCGAACGTCTCGGTGCCGGCGAAGTCGTCGGCGAGCTGATCGGCCACCGTCCCGACCACCTTCGCGAGGTCGGCGTCGGCCGCACCATGTCCGGCGGCGTCGAGTGCGCGGGATGCGGCTCGGATCGCCGACCGGACCGTCGCCGTGAGGATCGCCGCGCCGAGTCCCTTCCCCATGACGTCGGCGACGGTGAACACCAGGCCGTCGCTCCAGGGGTAGTGATCGTAGAAGTCCCCGCCGACGGCGAAGGCGGGCAGGCACATCGCCGCGATCGACCATCCGGGGACGACTCCGAGGGGCGGCGGCAGCAATTGACGCTGCACCAGTGCCGCGCGTTCCAGGTCGTCGCTGTTCGCGATCTCCCGCTGCGCCCATGCGGCGAGCTCGCGGAACGCCGCCTCCTGATCGGTGGTGAGTTCCCGCGGCCGGGTGTCATAGAGACAGAAGGTCCCCACGGGATGTCCGCCGGGGCCGTACAGCGGATATCCCGCGTAGAAGCGGATTCCGTCGTCGGCGGCGATCTGCGGGATCGCGGCGAAGGCCGGGACCTTCGAGACGTCGGGGATGATCAGCGCCGGATCGTCGGGGTGGTCATAGGCGCGCGCGACCGTCACCTGGCAGACCGTCTGTTCCCGCGGCAGGTTCTGCAGCTCGATGCCGTCGACCGCCTTGAACCACTGCCGGTCTCGGTCGAGCAGCGACACCGTCGACATCGGTACGCCGAACACGGCTTTCGCCATCCGGGTGATCTGCGCGAACCGATCCTCCGGGGGCGAGTCGAGGACGTTCAACTGCTGCATCGAATGCAGTCGTGCCTCTTCGATGTCGGCATCGATGTGCGCGTCCACCAGGGTCACCTCAGTCCCGCTTTCTCGAGTGCGTGCGCCATCGCGGCGCCCGCTGCTGCCGTGCTGCCCAATCTCCAGTCCGCTTCTTTGTCGTGGTCGAACCAGACAAAGCCGGTAACGTCGTCGGCGTCGTCGAGGTAGGTCACCAGGTCGGCGATCCAGTCGGCTTTGGAACCACCGGCTTCTGTCGACCCGACCTCTGTGACGAGTATCGGTTTCTCGGAGGACAAGTTACGAAGCTGTGCAAACGAATCGGCGAACAACTCCGCCGGCGGAGTCCATCGGTGGCCGGGCACCGCGCCCCAGTTGTAGCCGTCGATCCCCAGGACGTCGACGTAGGTGTCGCCCGGGTACCAGCGTGACAGCGGAGCGTCGTCGGAAAGGGGGACATTCGGGGCCCACACCCACTTCACGTTGGTCGCGTTCTTGGACGCGAAGAGGTCGTGGACATGGCGCCACGCGGCGATGTACAGCTCGGGGGAGGTCCCGCCGGCGGGCTCCACGGGTACCAGTCGCCGTTCGGCTCGTGCGCGAACCGGAGGTAGACGATCCCGCCCCAGGAAACGAGTTCGTCGGCCCAGCGGTACAGGTAGTCGTCGTGGGCTCCGGCCACGATCGACGACATCGTGAACGCGCCCCAGTCGTAGTCGTCACCGCCGAGGTGGCGCCACGGCTCCCAGGTGACCACCGGTTCGGCACCCGAGGCGACCACGGCGTCGAGTGCGGCGATCGGGGGGATCGCGGTGAAGTCCTCGAAGAACAGGTTGACGGTCGGCCGGACCCCGACGAGGTCGGTGACCGCGGCGACCTCGGCCGGGCGGAGCGGGCCGCTCGGGGTGCTGACACCGAACCGCAGGCAGTCCCCGGCCGGGCCGTGCAGGGGAGAGATGGTCGGCGGACACTCGCGCGGCGCCGGCTCGCAGGCGACGACGCCCATCGACCCGACCATGACACCCAGGACCACGGACACGATCGTCCATCTGGGTACCGCACCCATCGACCGCTCCCATCGCCTCGCCGCCGCACACCGGCACGGCGCTCACCCATTCCCCCGTTCTCGTCCCCACGACATTCTCTCGGCAAACCTGCCCACCCGCGCGTCAACCGCGAAAGACGTGCACCGAACCGGCGCAGACGCACCGGACCGTCGCCCGGCATGCGACGGCGACTAGGCTTGTCCCCATTGTGTGTGCGCCCGGGCGCACACCCCCCGCGTCCGCGGCAGACAGATCACACGGCATCGAGCAGGTCCGAAGGAGTTTTCACGTGGCTGAGTTCATCTACACGATGAAGAAGGTTCGCAAGGCGCACGGCGACAAGGTCATCCTCGACGACGTCACCATGTCCTTCTACCCGGGCGCCAAGATCGGCGTCGTGGGACCCAACGGCGCGGGCAAGTCGTCGATCCTGAAGATCATGGCCGGCCTGGACCAGCCGTCGAACGGCGAGGCGTTCCTCGACCCCGACGCAACCGTCGGCATCCTCCTGCAGGAGCCGCCCCTCAACGAGGAGAAGACGGTCAAGGAGAACGTCGAGGAGGGCATGGGTGAGATCAAGGTCAAGCTCGACCGCTTCAACGAGATCGCCGAACAGCTCGCGACGGACTACTCCGACGAGCTGATGGAAGAGATGGGCAAGCTCCAGGAGGACCTGGACAACAACGACGCCTGGGACCTCGACTCCCAGCTCGAGCAGGCGATGGATGCGCTGCGCTGCCCGCCGGCCGATTCGCCGGTCACCCACCTGTCCGGTGGTGAACGTCGCCGCGTCGCACTGTGCAAACTGCTGCTGCAGAAGCCCGACCTCCTGCTGCTCGACGAGCCGACAAACCACCTCGACGCCGAGTCGGTGCTGTGGCTGGAGCAGTTCCTCGCGAACTACTCGGGAGCAGTGCTGGCCGTGACCCACGACCGGTACTTCCTCGATCACGTCGCGCAGTGGATCTGTGAGGTCGACCGCGGCAAGCTGCACCCCTACGAGGGCAACTACTCGACCTACCTGGAGAAGAAGGCCGAGCGTCTCGAGGTCCAGGGCAAGAAGGACCAGAAGCTGCAGAAGCGGCTCAAGGAAGAGCTCGCCTGGGTCCGCTCCGGCGCCAAGGCCCGCCAGACCAAGAACAAGGCCCGCCTCGCACGCTACGAGGAGATGGCGGCCGAAGCGGAGAAGACCCGCAAGCTCGACTTCGAGGAGATCCAGATCCCGACGCCGCCGCGCCTGGGCGACGTCGTGGTCGAGGTCTCGCACCTGGACAAGGGCTTCGAGGGCCGGGTTCTCATCAAGGACCTGTCGTTCACCCTGCCGCGCAACGGCATCGTCGGTGTGATCGGTCCGAACGGCGTCGGCAAGACGACCCTGTTCAAGACGATCGTCGGCCTCGAGCAGCCCGATTCGGGCACGGTGAAGGTCGGCGAGACGGTCAAGCTGAGTTACGTCGACCAGAGCCGCGCCAACATCGACCCCAAGAAGACGGTGTGGGAGGTCGTCTCCGACGGGCTCGACTACATCGAGGTCGGCCAGAACGAGATGCCCTCGCGCGCCTACGTCAGCGCCTTCGGGTTCAAGGGCCCTGACCAGCAGAAGCGCTCGGAGGTGCTCTCCGGTGGTGAGCGCAACCGCCTGAACCTCGCGCTCACCCTGAAAGAGGGCGGCAACCTGATCCTTCTCGACGAGCCGACCAACGACCTCGACGTCGAGACCCTGGGCTCGCTGGAGAACGCGCTGGAGCAGTTCCCCGGGTGTGCCGTGGTCATCAGCCACGACCGCTGGTTCCTCGACCGCACCTGTACCCACATCCTGGCGTGGGAAGGCAACGTCGAAGAGGGGCAGTGGTTCTGGTTCGAGGGCAACTTCGAGGCCTACGAGGCCAACAAAGTGGATCGCCTCGGCGCCGACGCCGCCCGCCCGCACCGGGTCACGCACCGCAAACTGACTCGCGATTAATCCCGGTTCCGCCCGGCGCGGGTGACTAGCATCGGCAGATGTGACGTCACTCGTTCCGGACGCGGTGGACCACTACTTCAGGTCGCGGACCGACGGGTCGGCAGGTGAGTCGGCCGCCGACCGGGTGCGCAGACATCTCGATGACGCGCGGGTCCGCCGCCGCGGAGAGGCGCTCGTCGGAGTGACCGCGGGCGAGGGCGGCACCGTCGAGATCCTCGTCGTCAACGACGACATGCCGATGCTCGTCGAAGCCGTCCTGGCCACGGTCGAGGCGCACGACCTCACCGTCGATCGCATGGACCACCCGGTGATACCCGTTCAGCGGGACCCCGACGGCACACTCGTCGCCGTCGACTCCGGCGAGACGACCCCGGAGTCCTGGATCGCGGTCTGCGGCCTCGCACGTCACCCGGGCATCGATCCTGAACCGCTGCGCGACGACCTCCGCGAGGTCGTCTCGCGGGTCATCGACGTCGACGCCGATGCGTCGGCGATGCGCTCTCGGATGGCCGAGTGCGCCGCCGGGATGGCCGAGGCGCCGCTGCCGGGGGCCGGAGTCTCCGACGCCGACCGTGGTGAGTACGCCGCACTGCTCGAGTGGTTCGCCGGCAACCACTTCCACCCGCTGGGCCATGTGCGGGTGGGCGGGGACGGGCCCGCCGGGGACGCCGCCCGTCTCGGTGTGTGGCGAACCGACTCCGTCAGCCGCGACTTCCCGTCGGTGACTGATCGTCCGCTGGTCCCGCGGGTCAGCCGGGTGTTCGTGGCGACCGGCATCCAGCGCACCAATTTCCCTGTGCTCGTGCAGGTTCCGACGTTCGATGCGAATGGCGAACACGACGGCGAGCATCGTTTCCTGGGTACCCTCACCTCCGCCGGCAATCATCAGGCGGTGCTCGACGTCCCGGTCCTGCGCGCCAAGGTGCACGACGTCCTCGCGCAGGCGGGCGTCGAGGAGGATTCCTTCGCCGGTCAGTCCATGATCGAGCTGCTGCAGAACTATCCGCTGGTGGAGATGTTCTCGTCCACCGAGGACGAGCTCGAACGCCGCCTGACCGAGATGCTGGACGCGGTGGCGACGCGGTCGCTGCGGCTGTTCCTGCGCACCAACTTCGACGGACGCACCGCCGTCGCCCTCATCTACCTGCCCCGGGACCGCTACAACACGTCCACCCGTCTCGCCCTCGAGCGCGCGCTCGTCGCCGAGGTGGACGGGACCGGGCTGGAGTACACGGCGCGTGTCAGCGAGATGCCGTTGGCACTGTTGCAGGTGCTGGTCTGTATCGACCCGACGACGGCGGCCGAACTCGGCTCGGTCGACACCGGATCACCGGCCCACGCACGCGTGCAGGCGGCGCTGGTCGCCGCCATCCGCGGTTGGGACGAGCGGGTGCGCGAACTGGCTGTCGCAGAAGACGTCCCGGCACTCGACGGCGGCCCGGACGTGCTGCTGCGCCAGTTGTCCTCGTTGTCGGAGGACTACAAGGAGCTCCGCGAGCCGCATGCGGCCCTCGCCGACCTCATCCGCGTCGTCGGTCTGGAACCGGGTGAGATCGACGTGACCCTCGACGCCGCCGAGACGGCGACCGACGGGCGCGAGCCGGACCGGTGGATCTTCACGCTGTACCTCTGCGGTGCGTCGGCGACACTGACCGATGTCCTGCCGGTGTTGCACAGTCTCGGTCTCGATGTCCTCGAGGAGCACCCGTACGAGATCCATCGGCTCGACGACACCGTCTGCTGGGCCTACGAATTCAGCGTCCAACTCGCGGCCGGGATGACCGTCGACCTCGACCACGCCGACGACCTCGCCGATCGGTTCACCGAGGCGTTCCGCCGGATCTGGCTCGCCGGTGCGGACGTCGACGCCTACAACGAACTCGTCATCAGGTCGGGCCTGGACTGGCGGTCGGCGGCGATGCTGCGCGCCTACGGGCAGTACCTGCGCCAATGCGGGTTCTCGTACAGTTCGGCCCACGTCGCCAGCGTCCTCGGCCAACACCTCGCCATCACCCGCGGCCTCGTCGACCTGTTCGTCGCGTCGTTCGATCCCGACACCGCCGACGAACAGCGCCGAAAGCGGGTACGCGACAAGCTCGACGAGGAGATCGGACTCGTGTTGGGCCTCGATGCCGACCGCATCGTCTCCGCGTTCGCGGCGGTGCTGTCGGCGACCGACCGCACGAACTACTTCGTCGACGGCGGGTCGTCGGACTCCGATCACTGTCCGGTCATCTCGTTCAAACTCCGTCCGCGCGACATCCCGCAGACCCCTAAACCCCGTCCGCTGCACGAGATCTTCGTCTACTCACCGCGCGTAGAGGGGGTGCACCTCCGATTCGGCTCGGTCGCCCGTGGCGGCCTGCGCTGGTCGGACCGCCGGGAGGATTTCCGCACCGAGATCCTCGGCCTGGTCAAGGCGCAGGCGGTGAAGAACGCGGTGATCGTGCCGCTCGGCGCCAAGGGCGGTTTCGTGGTCAAACAGCCGCCGCCGCCGACCGGTTACGCCGCGCGGGACCGGGAGGCGCAGCGGGAGGAAGGGATCGCGTGCTACCGGCAGTTCATCGCCGGCCTGCTCGACGTGACCGACAACATCGACCTCGCGACCGGGGAGGTCATCCCCGCCCGCGGGGTCGTCCGGCTCGACTCCGACGACACCTACCTGGTGGTGGCGGCCGACAAGGGCACCGCCTCGTTCTCCGACATCGCCAACGACGTGTCGAAGTCGTACGGGTTCTGGCTCGGCGACGCCTTCGCCTCCGGCGGGTCGGCCGGGTACGACCACAAGGCCATGGGTATCACTGCCCGGGGCGCGTGGGAGTCGGTCAAGCGGCATTTCCGCGAGATGGGGACCGACACGCAGTCGCAGGACTTCACCGTCGTCGGGATCGGCGACATGAGCGGCGACGTGTTCGGCAACGGGATGCTGCTCAGCGAGCATATCCGGCTCGTCGCCGCGTTCGATCACCGGCACATCTTCGTCGACCCCGATCCGGAGGCGGCGGCGTCGTTCACCGAACGGAAGCGGTTGTTCGGCCTCCCGCGGTCGTCGTGGGCGGACTACGACACCGACCTCATCAGTGCCGGCGGCGGGGTGTGGGAGCGCGACCGCAAGTCGATCCCGATCACCCCCGAGATGGTGGACGCGCTGGGCATGGAAGACGGCACGACAGAACTCTCACCACCCGAATTGATACGCGCGATCCTGCTCGCTCCGGTCGACCTCCTGTGGAACGGCGGCATCGGGACCTACGTGAAGGCGTCGACCGAATCACATGCGAGTGTCGGCGACAAGTCCAACGACGCGATCCGCGTCGACGGAAACGAGTTGCGTGCCAGGGTGATCGGAGAGGGCGGCAACCTCGGGGTCACCGAACGCGGGCGCATCGAGTTCGACCTCGCCGGGGGCCGGATCAACACCGACGCCCTCGACAACTCGGCCGGGGTCGACTGTTCCGACCACGAGGTGAACATCAAGATCCTGCTCGACGCGGCGGTCTCGGCGGGCGGCCTCGACGCCGACGAACGCGACCCCCTACTGGAGTCGATGACCGACGAGGTCGCCGAACTCGTTCTCGCCGACAACATCTCGCAGAACTCCGAGCTCGGATTCTGCCGCACATTCGAGCTGCTGCGAGTGGAGGTGCACGCCCGCATGCTCGAACACCTCGCCGCCAAACGGGGCGTCGACCTACGCCTGGAAGCGCTGCCCGAGCCGCGCGAGCTGCGCAAGCGGGTCGGCAGTGAGCTCCACCGCGGTCTCACGTCGCCCGAGTTCGCCACGCTCATGGCGCACGTCAAGCTCGAGTCCAAATCCGACCTGCTCGCCACCGACCTCCCCGACAACGACGTGTTCGCACCCCGCGTCGCGCGCTACTTCCCGGACGCGGTGCGCACCGAGCATTCCGACGCGATCAGCGGACACCGGTTGCGGCGTCAGATCGTGGCGACGACCCTCGTCAACGACGTGATCGACCACGCCGGGATGACCCACCTGTTCCGGTTGAGCGAGGGGAGCAGCTGCAGTACCGAGGAGGGCGTCCGCGCGTATGTGGTGTCCAACAAGGTCTTCGGCATGAACGAGGTGTTCGAGGGCATTCGGCATGCACCGGCTCCGGTCGAGGCCGTCGACGAGATGATGCTGTACGCGCGCCGTCTGCTGTTCCGCGCCTCGCGGTGGCTGCTCGCCTTCCGGCCGCAACCATTGGCCATGGCCGCCGAGATCACCCGCTACGGCGAGCGGGTGGCAGCACTGTCCGAGGTCATCGACGACTGGTACGGGCCGAGTTCGGCACGCGATGTCGCCGAGCGCGCCGACACCTACATCGAGCACGGCGTTCCCGAGGACCTCGCCCACACCGTCGCGGCTAGCCTGCACCGCTTCTGTCTGCTCGACATCATCGACGCGGCCGAGATCGCCGACCGGGACGCCGGCGAGGTCGGCGACCTCTACTTCGGGGTGATGGAGCACTTCGGTCTCGAACAGCTGCTCACGGCGGTGTCGGGACTCGAATTCGGCGATCGATGGCATGCGCTGGCCCGGTTGGCAGTGCGTGACGACATGCACGGTGCGCTCCGTGCGCTGACCCTGCGGATCCTGGAGGTCAGCGAACCCGGGGAGAGCACGGCCGACAAGATCGCCGAGTGGGAGTCCTCGCGGTCGAACCGGCTGAGCCGGGTACGTAGCGTGCTCCGGGAGATCGAGGAGACCGGGACCGCGGACCTGGCCACGCTCTCCGTCGCGGCCCGGCAGCTGCGGAGCGTGATCCGCTGATGCGCAGGCGACGGCTGCCGTCGTCGAATCCGTCGCAGTCAGGTGTGCCGAGCGCCTAGCCTGAGCACATGACCCGAACCGCACCGCGCATCTGCCCGCTCTGCGAGGCCACCTGCGGTCTGACCCTCACCATCGGCCGGGACCGCACGACCGGCGGCGAGATCGTCACCGCCGCGCGCGGTGACGCCGACGACGTGTTCAGTGCCGGCTACCTGTGTCCGAAGGGTGCGAGTTTCGCCCAGCTCGACAACGATCCCGATCGTCTCGACCGTCCGCTCATCCGGCGCGATGGTCGGCTCGTCGAAACCGATTGGGACACAGCGCTCACCGCTGCGGTCGACGGGCTGCGCGAGGTGATCTCGACCTCCGGCGGCGAGTCGATCGGCTTCTACCTCGGCAATCCGTCCGCGCACACCGTCGCCGGCACGATGTACGCGCCCTTGCTCATCCGGGCACTCGGTACCCGCAACGTGTTCAGCGCCAGCACCCTCGACCAGATGCCGAAGCAGGCGGCCACCGGTTACCTCGTCGGTCATGCGGGGACTTTTGCCGTCCCGGACCTCGACCGCACCGATCATCTCGTGATCATCGGAGCGAACCCGGTGGTCTCCAACGGCAGTGTGACCACCGCCGCCGACTTCCCCGGGAAACTGACCGCGCTGCGCCGCCGGGGCGGGCGCCTGACCGTCATCGACCCGGCACGCACCCGCACGGCGAAGTTGGCGGACACCCACATCGCGCCGCGGCCCGGAACGGATGCGGCGCTGCTGTGCGCGGTGGTGCAGTGCCTGTTCGACGAGGACCTCGTCGCCGCCGACCTCGGCGGGATCGCCACGCATGTCACCGGCGTGGAGGCGCTGCGCGACGAGCTGAGCGGTTTCACTCCCGAACGGGTCGCCTCGTTCTGTGGTGTGGCGGCCGCCGACATCCGGGCTCTCGCCCGGTCGATCGCCGCGTCGGAATCGGCCGCCGTCTACGGCCGGATGGGCACCACCACAGTGCAATTCGGGACCATCGGCAGTTGGCTCATCGACGTGGTGAACATCCTCACCGGCAACTTCGACCGGCCCGGGGGAGTGATGTTCCCGCTCGCACCGACCGCTCCGTCGCCCCGCCCGGCCCGTGCGGGCCGGGGGTTCCGTACCGGGCGGTGGCGCAGCCGGGTTTCCGGTCACGCGGAGGTCGGCGGTGAGCTCCCCGCCGTCGCGATGGCCGAGGAGTTCGAGACGCCCGGCGAGGGGCGGTTGCGGGCGCTGGTGACGGTGTCGGGTAACCCCGTCCTGTCCGCGCCGAACGGCGCACGACTGGGACGCGCACTCGACGACGCACAGTTCGTGGTCTGCGTCGACCCCTATCTGAACGAGACGACGCGGCACGCACACGTCGTGCTGCCGCCGCCGCGCCCGTCGCAGAGTCCGCATTTCGATGCCATCCTGAACAACCTGGCGGTCCGGGCCACCGCCCGCTACTCGCCGCCCGTGTTACCGCTGCCGGCAGGCCGTCCCGACGAGATCGAGATCGTGTGCCGGCTGATCATGGGCCTGTCCGGGGCCGGGGTCGACGCCGACCCGGGGCTCGTCGACGAACAGGTCATCGCGGCGACTCTGTCGAAGGAGGTCGCCGACCCCTATTCGCCCGTTGCCGGCCGTGACGTCGCCTCGCTCGTCGCGAAGTTGCCCGACGCGCCCGGGCACCAGCGTCGGCTGGACATGCTGTTCCGCCTCGGGGCGTACGGCGACGCCTTCGGCGCGCGCAACGGCCTCACGTTCGCGGATGTGCTGGCCGCGCCGCACGGCATCGACCTGGGGCCGATGCGGCCGCGCCTGCCCGGGGTGCTCCGCACGGCATCCGGCAAGATCGAACTCGCTCCCGACCCGCTCATCGGCGACCTCGCACGCCTGAGCGCAGCGGTGGACGCCGGGGGCGACCCGGCGCCGGCCGCCGACGGCAGCCTGCTGCTGGTCGGCCGCCGCCACCTGCGTTCGAACAACAGCTGGATGCACAATCTCCCGGCCCTCACCGGCGGTACCAATCGCTGCACCCTGCTCATGCATCCCGACGATGCCGACCGACTCGGCATCTCCGACGTCGCCAAGGTCCGCGGTGCGGGCGGTTCGCTGACCGTCCCCGTCGAGATCACCACCGACATCCGGCCCGGGGTCGCGTCGCTGCCGCACGGGTGGGGTCATGATGTCGACGGCATCAGACTGGGCGTCGCTGCCGCCGAGCCGGGTGTGAACGTGAACGACCTGAACGACGGCGCCCTGCTGGACCCGCTCTCGGGGACCGTCGTCCTCAACGGTCTGCCGGTGGAGATCGCGCCTGCTTGACCGGGTCGGGTAGTGCGTAGGGTTGGGCCGGGGTGGCCGCGCTGGCCGCCCGCCGACACCGATCTCACAGGGGATGACGCACGTGCTCAACGAGGACGCCGGGACCACGACCGCTGACGGATACCTGGTCAAGGTGCCGGTGCGCTGGTCGGACATGGATGTCTACGCGCACATCAACCACGCCCGGATGGTGACGTTGCTCGAAGAGGCGCGCATTCCCTGGCTCTTCTACGACGGCCGACCGACCGCGCCCCTGCGCGACGGCTGCCTCGTCGCCGACCTACACGTGAGATATCAAGCGCAGCTGCGTCATTCCGAGGGGCCGATCGAGGTCACCATGTTCGTCGAACGCCTGCGGGCCGTCGACTTCACCGTCGGCTACGAAGTGCGCGCGGCGGGTGCCGACCCCGCCTCTCGCCCCGCCGTGGTCGCCAGCACACAGCTCGTCGCCTTCGACGTGGCGGCCCAGCGCATCGCCCGGCTCACCCCGGAACAGAAGGTCTACCTCGCCGGATTCCGCCGCCCTGCCGGGGAATCGGCCACACGCGGCGGGCCGAGTTGATGGAGCGGTTCATCGAGTTCGCGTCCTCGGACCGATCGAACGCCCTCGCGTTCCTCTCGCACGCAGTACGTCTCGACGATGCCGCCGTCGTCCGGGTGGTCGCGCGTTCGGACGGTCTGGTGGCCTTGTGGGCACATACCGGGTTCGACGTCCTCGCCACCCGGTCGGTGACCGGACGAATCGCGCCGACCGACATCGTGTGCGACGCTTCGACACTGCGTGCGACCGTCGAATCGGCCGGCCCGGGCACCGCGGTCGATCCCGGCTTCTCACTCGACAGTGCCTGGCGCGGAGCGCTTCCCGCTGCGGTCGGGTTCCGGCACATCGACGACGTACCCGCCCGCAGCGTGGTCGAACTGTCCCGGGAAGGCGCCCGGGTGGCGCGCGAGGAGGGGAGCGGGCACGGTCCCGCAACGGGTCTGCTCGATCAGGATGTCCTCGAGGTCACGTCGGAGGAGGGTGCGCTGCGGGCCGCGGTGAGCATGCGATCGGTCTTCGCCCTGACCGGCATGGGATTCATCCGCGACGCGGACGGACGAGCGGTCACCGAGACCTCCGACACCGGGGCGATCGCAGCCGACGAACCGGTACGAATCCGGATGTCGGCGGCGTGGATTCGGATCGATGCACGCTTCGGCTCGGTGTATCAGCGCCGGCACCGCGATCTCGCGGTCACCGTCCTGAACTAAACGGTGTGTCTCACGATGATCTCTCTTGTCGCCTGAGCTCCAGCCATGGTGATTCGCACTGGCCGCCACGCAGACACGATTATCTCGAAGTCGGAGGCCTGTCAGTACGTCGTGGTTCGATTTGTAGGACGTCCGGGACTTGGAAAAATCAAGCCTTGACTCGAACATATTTTCGAGTACGATGGTGTCATGTCATCGGGGGCGGGGGCCGGATCCACGGCGGTGGACCCATCACAGGAGTCCGTCGAACCGCGCTTTCGTCCCGACCATGAACTCTCCGCATCCGAACTCGTCGAGGTCCTCAACCACTGCGCGGGCTTGGCGGCAGCGTCCGCGCATCGAATGATGGTCGTTGCCAGCCTCATTCACGATGAACGCGAGATGGATTACGCGCAGCGCCGCGCCGAGACGCACAGCGGCGAACTCGACTCCATCGAAGCCTTCGAGCACCTATCAGCGCGAGTGGCCGCCGGCGAGAACCCCTACGAGCAGTTCGGGCCCAACGGTCTCGAACAAGCCATCGCCGAAGTCGGCGCCACCCTCACCGTGACACCGGCCGAGGCGAAAGACCTCATCGAGGCCGGCGACGCACTGCGCTACCGACTCTCCTTCACCGGGCACGCACTGGCGTGCGGTCGAATCGACAAGCGCCGCTTCCTCATCGCTCTCAAGCGCACCGATCTCATCACCGACGACGAAGAGATGCAGACCGTCGACGCCCATCTCGCCGAAGCGATCTTCGCCCGCCCACCGATGTCGACGGCCCGGTTCACCGCCATGGTCGATTCGATCGTCGCCAAGTGGGCACCCGACGCGATCCGCCGACGCAAGGAGCGAGTGAAGTCCGACCGCAAGGTGACGGTCACCCCCGATCGGTTCACGCCGGGGCAGTCCCGGATCTCCGGGACGCTGCCCGATGCTGATGCCGCCGAGTTCGACGCCCGCCTGACGGCGATGGCCACCGCGGTCCACGCCGGTGACCCTCGAAAGTTGGCCAATCGCCGGGTCGATGCCCTCAAAGCACTTTCGCGCGGCGAAGCCGCCATCACCTGCCTATGCGACGACTGTCGACCTGCCGCAACCGAACCCGACACAGCACCAGATTTCGACCCAGCGACAGTGGATACCGCCGAGCCGCCTGCACCAGCTGCTGAGATGGTGGATGCGGACACCTTCGTCGACCCGTCAGCCCCCGACACCGCTGCCGATGACCCGGCCGCGCCGACCGACTCGGCGTCGGACTCGCTGGCGCCGCGCGCGACCTTTCACATCGTGGTGAACCTGTCGACCCTGATCGGTCTCGACGACGATCCCGCGTTCCTCGACCGCCATGGCATCATCGACGCCGACACCGCGCGAGAACTCCTCGCCGAAGCGCGACGCACCTACATCCATCCCGCACCGACCCCCGCCGCGCCACTGGCATCGGCTCCCGAGGCAGACAGTTCGACAACGCGGTACACCCCGTCGAAGAAGCTGCAGGCGCTGGTGCGTGCCGGCGAACTGTGCTGCACCTTCCCCGGCTGCAACGCCCCGGTCTGGCAGATCGACCTCGACCACACCGAACCCTTCGATCACACCGACCCGCGGCGCGGTGGCCCGACCGATGCGCGCAACCTCAAACCGCTGTGCCGCTTCCATCACCGCATCAAGACCTTCACCAGCTGGCAGGACCACCAAGACGAGTCCCGCACCGCCTGGTTCACCACACCCACCGGTCACATGTTCGTCGGCAACGCCTTCAGCGGACGCGACCTGTTCAACAAGCTCTTCCCCAGACGATCACCCGATCACCCCGCCCGCGACCGACTCACCAAGCAGCGCGACAACGACTTCCGACGCCACCAACGCGCCGAGAAGCGCTGGAACGACGCCAACCCGCCGCCCTTCTAGCAGCGTTTCACGATTGTCTTGCTTGCTATCGACGGCGGTGAGGTGCCTGCGTGCCCCTCACGTGGTCCGCGGCCGGCTGCCCGAGTTCAGTCACACCAGCCAGGCCGCTGCGTCCGGCGCCAGCATCCCGTCGACGAGAGGTGAACTGACGAGCAGCAATTCGCCGGGCGGAAGGGGCACCGGCTCATCGCCGGCGTTCAGCGCACAGACCAGCTGACCCTCGGAACGACGGAACGCCAGGCATCCCTCCGGCGCGCCGTACCACTCGAGGTGCTCACCGGTGAACTCCGGACGGGTCACCCTCAGGTCGATGGCTGCGCGGTACAGCGACAGCATCGACCCCACGTCCTCGAGCTGGGCTTCGACAGTGAGCGCGCGCCACGAATCCGGGATCGGCAGCCAGGTCTCGGACGTCGCACTGAATCCGAAGGGCGGCTCGGTCCCCTCCCAGGGGATCGGGACGCGGCAGCCGTCCCGCCCGCGTTCGGTGCGTCCGGACCGTTCCCACACCGGGTCCTGGAGTGCGTCGTCGGGCAGGTCGTCGACGTTCGGCAGTCCCAGTTCGCTGCCGTTGTAGAGGAAAACCGTTCCGGGCAGCGCCATTTCGACGACGAGCATCGCTCTTGCGCGCCTCGTGCCGCGCTCGAGGTCGAGTGCCCCGGTCTCCGGGTCGGCGACGGCGTATCGCGTGACCTCGCGGGCGACATCGTGATTGGACAGCGTCCACGTCGGAGTACCGGACACCGACAACACCGCGTCGAGTGAGTTCTCGATGGCCTCCCTGATCGCACCGGATTCGAACGGCGCCTTGGCGAGCCGGAAGTTGAACCCGAGGTGCAGTTCGTCGGGACGCAGGTACTCGGCGAATCGCTCGTTGTCGCTGACCCAGATCTCACCGACGTTGGCTGCCCCGGGATACTCGTCGAGGACCTTGCGGATCTTGCGGTGGATCTCGTGCACCGCATAGTTGTTGAAACGAGGGTCGTCGTCGGAGTTCTGCAGCAATTTGGTCGCCGACAGATCCATGTCGGGCAGGTCCGCGGGTTTGGCCATGCCGTGCGCGACGTCGATGCGGAAGCCGTCGACACCCCGATCCAGCCAGAAGCGCAGCGTCTTCTCGAGATCGGCGAAGACGTCCGGGTTCTCCCAGTTCAGGTCCGGCTGCTCCTTGGCGAAGATGTGCAGGTACCACTGTCCCGGCGAGCCGTCGGCCTCGGTGACCCGGGTCCAGGCAGGTCCGCCGAAGATGCTGTGCCAGTTGTTCGGCGGCTCGTCGCCGTCGTCACCGAGGCCGTCCCGGAAGATGTACCGCTCGCGTTCGGGACTGCCGGGGGCCGCGGCCAGCGCGGCCTGGAACCACTCGTGCTGGTCACTCGTGTGGTTGGGGACGAGGTCCATCGTCACCCGGATGTCGCGTTCGTGGGCCTCGGCGATGAGCTCGTCGAAGACGTCGAGGTCGCCGAAGAGGGGATCGACGTCCCGGGGATCGGAGACGTCGTAACCGTGATCTGCCATGGGAGAGGCCATGATCGGACTGAGCCAGATCGCATCGATCCCGAGGAGTTCGAGATAGCCGAGTTTGTCGATGACACCGGCGAGATCGCCGACGCCGTCACCGCTGACATCGGAGAACGAGCGCGGATAGATCTGATAGAACACCGCGGACTTCCACCACGTGGTGTCAGCCGGATCCAGCTGCGACACAACGGGTGGTGCGACCGGTGCGTCGGCGGCGACGACGGCCTCGCCGGCAGCCGGCTCCTCGAGCGCATCGACGTCGGACTCGATCGCGCCGTCGTCGGACTCGATCGCGCCGTCGTCGAACGCGACGTCGGACTCGATCGCGCCGTCGTCGAACGCGACGTCGTCGGGCTGACCCCCGTCGGATGGCTCGGCGGGGACGACCTCTGGTGTCTCATCGCTCACCGTGGTCATTGTGCCCTACCTGAGTTTTCTCGGAGAAATCCAGGTCAGTCGGCGAGTCGGGCGGCGTGTCGGGACAGAAAACGCTCTCAGATGGGTGAATTCATCATCGATTGCGCAGCCATCTCCATGTAGTCGATCAGCGCCTGGCGGTGGGGTGCGTCGAGCGTGTCGTCGTCGATGGAGGCGATTGCGGTGTGCATACAGCGCAGCCACGCGTCCCGCTCGATGGGACCGACGCGGAAGGGGTTGTGACGCATGCGGAGTCGGGGGTGGCCGCGCTCATCGGAGTAGGTTCGCGGGCCGCCCCAGTACTGTTCGAGGAACATCCGCATCCGACGCTCGGCCGGACCCAGGTCCTCCTCGGGATACAGCGGGCGCAGCACCTCGTCGCGCGCCACCTCGCGATAGAACACAGCCGTGAGTCGCCGGAACGTCTCGGCACCGCCGACCTCGTCGTAGAAGGTCCGCGCGGGGGTTGCCGGCGCCGGTGCGGTCGGAGGGGATGTGTTGGGTTCGCCAGTCACCCTCGCCATTGTCCTCACCCGGGCGCGGTGTCTCAACGTCGACGCCGGGTCGGCCCCGTGAGCTGGCCGGACACCGTGAAACAGCTGTCACGGGGACCGCCACCGTGGTGGACTTGTGCTCGGCGGGGTGGCGGGAGGCGAGATGACGCACAGATCACACGCGAAGACGGGACGCGGGCAGATCCGTCCCGCTCCCGGCGCCGGGGCCTGGACACGCCGCCGGGTGCTGCTCCTCAACGCCACGTACGAGCCGCTGACGGCCGTGACGGTCCGGCGTGCGGTCGTCCTCATCCTCCGTGATCGCGCCGATCTGGTGCACGCCGACGAACAGGGCGAGGCGGTGCACTCCGTGGGTGGTGCGGTCCCGGTTCCGACCGTGATCCGCCTCCGCAGATACGTCCACGTGCCGTACCGGGCGACCGTGCCGATGACTCGGGCCGCTCTGATGCGTCGTGACCTGAACGGGTGCGGCTACTGCGGTGCACGGGCGACGACGATCGACCACGTGGTCCCGCGGAGTCGGGGCGGGACGCACACCTGGGAGAACTGCGTGGCGTGCTGTGCCTCGTGCAATCACCGGAAGGCGGATCGTCTGCTCGGGGAGCTGGGGTGGACGCTGCGGACGGTTCCGACCGTGCCGAAGGGCAGGCACTGGCGTGTGCTGGCCACCATCAAGGACATCGATCCGGCGTGGCTGCAGTACCTCGATGCCGGCGCCGCGTGAGGGGCATGATCCGGTCGCACGGGGTCGCCTCACACGTCTACGACGCGCTGTAGGCCCCCGTGGGCCGGGCGGCGGCCAGTGGGTTAGATTGATCAACGATGACCTGCGCCGACAACCGGGCGGGTCCGGCGCGACCATCGAAAGGGTGACATGGACGTCGACAGCCTGATCGTCCCCATCGGAGTGCCAGTCACGATTCTCACGGTGCTTGCTGTTCTGCTCTGTGTTGTCGCGATGGTGTTCTCCTCCGGGGTCAAGTACCCGAAGGTCGAGGAATACACCCTCGACCAGCAGTGGGAACACGCACCGCTTCTCTTCAGTGCCACCGACATCGAACCGATGGCACTTCCGCGGCATGCGGAACCCGGCGACGTCGATGGGAGCTCGGCCAGTGGCAAATGGTGAGGTTACGCACGCAAATGTGAGCGCCGAGGTCGCGGCCCGGTCGGCCGCCGAACTGCCGCTGGGCGCCGTCTTCACCAACAGCGGTCGCATTTCCGCGGCACGCTACCCGGCCGACGCTCCGACGACGCCGCCGTTCAGCAAGAAGGATCTGATCGCGCTCGACGAGACGCTGAAGGCCGCCAGCGAGAAGGCCCTCGTGCGCTTCTCGGTCTACATCGGCGACCTCGACGGTGAGCTGGAGACCAGCGCCCGCGCGATCCTCGCGAGATCGCCCGAGCCCGCGTACGGCACCCTCATCGCCGTCTCGCCGAACTCGCGTGACGTGGTGATCGTCTCCGGCAACAAGGTGTCCACCCGCGTGAACGATCGCGTCGCGGCTCTCGGTGTCACCGCCGCGGTCACCGGCTTCCGTCAGGGCAACCTGATCGACGGGCTGATCGCCTCGCTGCGCGTGATGGCCACCGCCGCCGCCGGCGGCTGATCGCTCGCACACCCGGATACACGAAGGCCGCCCCACCATTCCGGTGGGGCGGCCTTCGTCGTCGCGGGTCGTCAGTGGGTGAGGACCTTCTCGTGGGCTCCGCGACCGGTGGGGTCGTCGTCGAGTTCGTCGTCGACCATGTTGCTCTCGTCGAACGGATCCCGGCCGGACAGCACGTCGTCGATGCGCTGCTTGTCGATGGTGCTGGTCCACGAGCCGACGAGCAGCGTCGCGACCGCGTTGCCGGAGAAGTTGGTGACCGCGCGGGCCTCCGACATGAACCGGTCGATGCCGACGATGAGGCCGACGCCGTCGAGCATGTCGGGGCGATGGGCCTGGAGTCCGCCGGCGAGGGTGGCCAGTCCCGCACCGCTGACGCCGGCGGCGCCCTTGGACGCGATGATCATGAACGCGAGCAGGCCGATCTGCTCACCGACCGACAGCGGGTCGCCCATCGCGTCGGCGATGAAGATCGACGCCATCGTGAGGTAGATGGCGGTGCCGTCGAGGTTGAACGAGTACCCGGTCGGCACCACGACGCCGACTGTGGTCTTCTCCACGCCGAGGTGCTCCATCTTCGCGATCAGGCGAGGCAGCGCGGACTCCGAGGACGACGTCGCGAAGATCAGGATGTACTCGCGGGTGAGGTACTTGACGAGTTTGAAGATCGAGACGCCCGACACGGTGCGCAGCAGCACCCCGAGCACGCCGAACACGAACACCAGGCAGGTCAGATAGAACGCGAGCATCAGCGTCAGCAGCTGCTGGACCGCAGCCCAGCCGGTCTGTCCCACGACGCTGGCGATGGCGCCGAACGCGCCGATGGGGGCCACCCAGAGCACCATGGTGAGCACCTTGAAGACGAGCTTCTGGAAGTAGGAGACCGCGGTGAGGATCGGTTCGCCGGTGCGGCCCATCGCCTGGATCGCGAAGCCCACGAGCAGCGCGACGAACAGCGCCTGCAGGACGCTGCCCTCGGTCAGCGCGGACAGCATCGATTCCGGAATGATGCCCTGGATGAAGTCGAGGGTTCCGCCGGACTCGTGTGCGTCCTCGGCGAGTTCCTGGCCCTTGCCCGACACCGAGTCGATGTTCAGGCCGTCGCCCGGCTGGATGATGTTGCCGACGACCAGGCCGATGGCCAGCGCAACCGTCGACATCGCCAGGAAGTAGACGAACGCGAGTCCGCCGACCTTGCCGACCGTCGCGGCCTTGCGAACCGAGCCGATGCCCAACACGATCGTGCAGAAGATGACCGGGGCGATCATCATCTTGATGAGGCTGACGAACATGGTCCCCAGCACTCCGAGGTCCTTGCCGACGCCCGGCGCGACGAGCCCGACCACGACGCCCGCGATCACCGCGATGATGACACCGATGTACAGCCAGTGGGTGCGGTCGCGCTTGGTCTTGGATGGCGTGTCGGCCGTATCGTCGGGCGTGGTCACGATGGGATCGGAGCCGTCCCCGGCCGGTGAGTCGCCGGACCTGCCTCGAATGTTCATCGGTGATTCTCTCCTCGTACACCTCGGACAACAGTGATGAGGATTGTGGCCCGATGTGGTGACGCGGGTCACGATTGTGTTCATTACGTTCATACCCAGCACGTCCGGAGTCATCACTGCGGACAGGAACGAGGTCGGCAGGGATGCGGTGGTACCCGCGCACGCTCGCCGGACAGGTCGCCGCGCTCGCATTGGCGGTCTTCGCGGTGGTCGTCGTCGCCGAGAGCGTTCTGGCGGCCGTCGACGCCCGCATCGACGCGGACCGCGCGGCGAGGGCCGAGGTGACAGCGGTGGCCGTCAGCCTGGCGGAGTCGCCGTCGACCGTCGCGGCCCTCACGTCTCCGGATCCCAGCGCGGTGCTGCAGCCGGTCACCGAGCGGGTGCGCGCGGCAACCGGGATCGCGTTCATCACCGTGCTGGCGCCCGACCGGACCCGCTACACCCACACCGACCCGGCGCGAATCGGCGAACCGTATCTGGGGAGCATCGACGCGGCACTGCGCGGGCAGACCGTGACCGAGAACTACACCGGCACGCTGGGCCCGTCGATCCGGACGATCGTTCCCGTCCGTGATGCCGACGGCCGGGTGGTGGGGATGGTCGCTGCCGGGATCACCCAGCGCTCGCTGACGTCGGCGTGGCGTGGCCAGCTGCCGCTGATCGCCCTCGCCGCGTTCGCGGCACTGCTCACCGCCGTCGGCGGCGTGTGGTGGATCCGGCGACGACTGCTGCGGCAGACCGGTGGACTCGCGCCCGACGAGTTACGGCTGATGTACGACCACCACGACGCCGTGTTGCGTTCCGTGCGCGAGGGATTGGTCGTCGTGGAGGACGGGCGACCGGCACTCGTCAACTCCGAGGCGCACCGCCTGCTCGAGATCGGACCCGACACGGCCCCCGCGGACCTGCCCGCCTTCCTCACCGACGGCGACGAGGAGACGGACGTGACCTACGCCGACCGCGGCCGGGTGCTGCTGGTGAGTCGTTCCCCGGTGGCCGGCCGACGCGCGTCGTCGGTGGTCACCATCCGTGACCGCACCGAGCTCTCGGAGGCGATGGGCGAACTCGACTCGATGACGCGGTTCGCCGAGGCCCTCCGATCGCAGGCGCACGAGGCGGCCAACCGGTTGCACACGATCGTCGCCCTCGTGGAGATGGGCCGGCCCGACGAGGCGATCCGGCTGGCGACGACCGAGTTCGAGCTCTCCCAGCACCTCATCGACCGGATGACCCAGGCGGTGGCCGAGCCCGCGCTGGTCGCCCTCCTGCTGGGGAAGACGGCGCAGGCGGCCGAACGCGGGATTGCGCTGTCCCTGACCGAGGAATCGCAGGTGAGTGACGCCGCCACCGGGCTCCTCACGCCCGGTGAGATGATCACGGTCGTGGGCAACCTGATCGACAACGCCCTGGACGCCTGCGACCCCGCGGACCCGTGGGTGGAGGTGACGGTCGTCGGGGACGACCGCGTGCTCGACATCGTCGTCGCCGACAGCGGCAGCGGCATGGATGCCGACCTGCTCGCACTGGCGACCACTCGGGGTTACTCGACGAAGCCCGGAGGTGACGCCGCCGGGCGCGGCCTCGGTCTCGCCCTCGTCGCCCAGGTCGTCGCGCGTCGGCACGGGACGATGAGCGCCGAGAACACCTACGGCTCGGTCATCTCGGTACGCGTGCGCGCCGACGCGGGGGAGCGCGGACGATGATCCGCGTCCTGATCGTCGAGGACGAACCCGTGATCGCCGAGGCGCACCGCGATTATCTCGTCCGGCTGGGCGGATTCGAGGTCGTCGGTGCCGTGTCCACCGCGCAAGAGGCGCTGCGGATGGCCACCGCCGGACCGGTGGATCTGGTGCTGCTCGATCTGGGTCTGCCCGACGCACGTGGCGTGGACCTCGCCTCGGCGCTGTCGGGTGTCCGCCCGGCGCCCGACGTCATCGCGATCACCGCCCAGCGCGACCTCGCCACCGTCCGGAGCGCGATGTCGCGCGGGGTGCTGCTCTACCTGCTGAAACCCTTCACCTTCGCCGCGTTCCGGGAGAAGATCGAGCAGTACCTGCGCTACCGCGAAGCCCTCACCGGCGACGCCGACGCGGTCAGTCAGCGCGACGTCGACCGGGCGCTCGCCGAGCTGCGCACGAGCGACACCCGTCGATCGGCGAAGAAGGGCGCGGCGCCGCAGACCGAGGACGCGGTCAGCCGGGCGGTCCGTGACAGCCCCGACGGGCTGACCGCCTCGGAAGTGGCGCGCGCCCTCGGATCGTCGCGGGTCACCGCCTGGCGCTACCTCGAGCGGCTCGCCGACGACCATGTACTCGAACGCGATACCGAGTACGGCTCGGCGGGCCGCCCGCAGGTGCGCTACCGGTGGCGACGGCGCTGAACCCGGCGTCCGCGGGGTTCAGCTCTCCTGCGCGTCGTAGGCGCGCGCCCGCAGCGAGCGGGCGACGCCGTCGCGGCCCTCGGAGATCAGCCGCTTCAGCGCAGACGGGTGGTCCCCGGACAGGAAGTCCTCGGCGAGGTCGAGGGCATGCTGCGACATCGCCCAACTCGGGTACAGGCCGATGACGACGGTCTGCGCGACCTCGCTCGACCGGCGTGCCCACACCTTCGGAACCGCCTCGAAGTACTTCTCCACGTAGGGCTCGAGGAGTTCGCCCTGGCCGGGACGGGCGAATCCGCCGATCATGGTGCGGGTGTACACATTCGACAACGAGTCGTCCTCGATGGCGCGAGTCCAGGTGTCCGCCTTGGCCTCTGCCAGCGGACGCGCCGCCCGCGCCAGCGCCGCCGAACGCGTGCCGGTGGCGGTGTTGTCCCGCTCGGCCTCGGCGTCGATGACCGGGGTCGACTCCGGATCGGTGTCGATCGCCCCGGCGGTGGCCAGCGCGGTCACCAGCTTCCACCGCAGGTCCGTGTCGACGGCGAGACCCTCGAGCCCGTGGTCGGCGGGATCCGCGCCCTCGAGCAGCGCCCGGGCCACCTCGGTGTGGTCGTCGTTGATAAGGCCGCCGAGCCAGGTGTTGACGAACGCCAGCTGATGGTCGGAACCCGGCTCGGCCGCGCGGGCGAGTTCGAGCATGCGCGAGCTGAATCCGGGACGGCCCGTGGTGGCCGCCCACTCCGGGTCGGCATAGGATTCGATGGCGGTCGTCGCCTGCAGCAGAACTCGTTGCACCACACCGATTTCCGACTCCCCAGCGATGCCCTGCCGAACGAGTTCGACGAAGTCACGGGCACGCATCTCGGCCTGACGGGTCATCTCCCACGCCGCCGACCAGACCAGGGTGCGCGGCATCGGATCGCTGATGTCGCCGATCCGGGCGGTCGCCGTCGCCAGCGACTCCGGATCGAGCCGAACCGAGGCGTAGGTGAGGTCACCGTCGTTGAGCAGCACCAGATCTCCACGATGCACACCGACGAGGTCGGCGACGTCGGTGCGCTCGCCCTCGATGTCGAGTTCCACACTGTGCGTCTGCTCGATGGCACCGGATCCGTTGTCGGCGTAGACACCGACGCGCAGTCGGTGTACCCGGGTCTCGCCGGCGCCCGGGGCGGCGCCGTCCTGGACGATGGTGAACCGCGTGAAGGCGCCGGAGTCGTCGACCTCGAAGTCGGGCCGGATGACGTTGATGCCCGTGGTGCGCAACCACTGGTCGCCCCAGTCCGACAGGTCCCGGCCCGACGACTTCTCCAATGCGCCGAGGAGATCGGCGAAGGTGGCGTTGCCGAACTGGTGCGCGGCGAAGTAGCTGCGCAACCCGGCGAGGAAGTCCTCGAGGCCCACGTAGGCGACCAGCTGTTTGAGGACCGACGCGCCCTTGGCGTAGGTGATGCCGTCGAAGTTGACCTCGACGGCCGCGATGTCGGGGATGTCGGCCGCGACCGGGTGGGTCGAGGGCAGCTGGTCCTGCCGGTAGGCCCAGGACTTCTCGACGTTGGCGAAAGTCGTCCAGGCGCTGGCGTATTCGGTCGCCTCGG
Organism: Gordonia sp. SMJS1; assembly: GCF_029866425.1. NCBI lineage: Bacteria > Bacillati > Actinomycetota > Actinomycetes > Mycobacteriales > Gordoniaceae > Gordonia > Gordonia sp. SMJS1. Next base: position 2,154,627 of record NZ_CP123381.1, read on the forward strand.
CCTGGCACAGCACGGACGCGAAGGTAGCGAACGACTCGTTGAGCCACAGGTCATCCCACCACTGCATGGTGACCAGGTCGCCGAACCACATGTGGGCCATCTCGTGCAGGACGGTCTCGGCGCGGCGCTCGTAGAGGTATTTGGTCACGCGGGACCGGAAGACGTAGTCCTCGAGGAACGTCACGGCGCCGGCGTTCTCCATCGCGCCGGCGTTGAACTCGGGGACGAACAGCTGGTCGTATTTGCCGAAGGCGTACGGGATCCCGAAGTTCTGGTGGTAGAAGCCGAAGCCCTGTTTGGTCTCGGTGAACAGGCGCTCGGCGTCCATGTGCTCGGCGAGCGATGCGCGGCAGTAGATGCCGAGCGGGATGTCGCCGTGCTCGTCGGAGTAGACGTCGGTCCACTCCGCATACGGCCCCGCGATGAGTGCGACGAGGTAGGTGCTCATCGGTACTGTTTCCCGGAATCGGTGCACCACAGCGGATGTGGAGCCGTCCGGTTCGCCAGGAGCCTCCGCGTGCGCGGCGTTGGAGATGACCTTCCAGTCCGCGGGAGCGGTGACGGTCACCGTGTAGGTCGCCTTGAGATCGGGCTGATCGAAGCAGGCGAACATCCGCTTGGCGTCGGCCGTCTCGAACTGTGAGTACAGGTACACCGAGTCGTCGGACTGGTCGACGAACCGGTGCAATCCTTCGCCGGTGTTGGAGTACGCGCAGTCGGCGACCACGGTGAGCGTGTTCTCGGCGGCGAGGCCCGACAGCGGGATACCCACTGATTCGTCGAAACCGGAGACGTCGAGGTCGGCTCCGTTGAGGGTGGCCGAGATCAGCGTGGGTGCCACGAGATCGACGAACGTCTCGCTGCCCTCCGTCGCGGTGAACCGCACCGTCGTCGTCGAGCGGAAGGTCTCGGTCCCGGGCGCCCGGAACCGTCGGTGAGGTCGAGGTCGATCTGGTAGTTCGACACGTCGAGAATCGCTGCGCGGTCGCGGGCCTGGTCTCTGGTGAGGTTCGGAGCAGTCACGCAGGCCAGCTTATCCAGGTCAGGACTCCGGCGGTGCTCCACGCAGTCCGGCGGGGTTCAGGATCGCCCGTGCGATCGTCTCGAGTTCAGCGGTGACCCCGGGCCGGGACCGCAGCTGCGGCGACTCGATGATCTCGCACGTGTAGCCGAACAACGCCTGGGCGAGCGCATTCGCGTCGGCCGCGGTCAGCAGTGGGTTACGGGACCGGATCGCGTCGATCCATTCGGCCCGGTAATCCGTCTGCGCGTTCCGGAGCTGCGTCTGCTCGGTGTCCGGCAGATACATGAGGTCACTGGTGAAGACGGGCATGATGCGGCCGTGGACGTCGAGTGCGTACTCGACGAATACGCGGATGAGCACGTCGAGGGGGTCGTCGGAACCGGCGCGGCTCAACGCATGGGCGGTGACGTAGAGGATTCCCTGCACGCCGCGCCACAGAACGGCCAGCAGGAGATCGGATTTGCCCGACACCTCCTGATAAAGCGTCGCGATCGAGACGTCGGCCGTGCGGGCGATCTCGTCGATCCGGACGTCGGGGAACCCCCGCTCGGAGAACAACTGGGTGGCGGCGTCGAGAATGCGCTCGCGACGGGAGGCGGGGCGACGGTGCGCGGGTGCGCGCTCGGCATCGGGGTCCGGCTCCGGTGGCCCCGGCAGCCGGCACGCGAGGATGGAGTCCGCCACGGCGCGCTGGACCTCCATGAGGCGGGCGGGCGACAAGGAGCCCCGCATCCCGGAGGTGTTGGAGTACACGCTGAGTGCAGCGGCACCCAGCATCGCCGCGTCCGACGGCGCGACGTCGGGACGCGCCGCTGCGACCAGTGCGGCGAAGTGCTCACTCAACTGGGCGAAGTATCCGCGCATGACGTCGAGTTCGGCCGGCTGCAGATGCCGTTGCTCGCGACGCCACAGCGTCGACACGTCCCGATGGGCGGTGAGGTCACCGAGCCCGTCGAGCAGAAGTGCGAGCTGCTCGACCGGCGAGCGGCCGTGCTCCTCGGCGTCGGCCATGAGTGTCGCGACGAGCTCCACCTGCGTCGTCAGCGCTTGCGAGAGGATGTCGTGTTTGCCGGGGAAATGTCGGTACACCGCCGGCCCGGTGAGACCGACCGCGGCGCCGATCTGCTCGATGCTGACGTTTCGGAATCCCGCGTCCTGGAACAGTCTTGTGGCGGCCCGGACGATCTGTGCCGAGCGCTGTCCGAGAGATCGGGGTTCGAGCGGCCGGAGACGCGCGACCACCCGGGCGGGTTCGTCCGGATCGGACGGTGGCGACGACGGCATCCCGGGTCCTCTTCCTCGGCGGTTCTTGCACCATCTCACACCGTGCCCGGACCGGGCCCCGCGAATCCACAGCGCCGGCGACTGCTCCGCGCATCGGGAACAGTTCGAACCGCCGGGGTGTTGAGCCGTCCGACGGCGCCACCGGCCGATCGTCGGCGGCACGTGTTCAATGTCGACTCTCGAGAGGATGTTCCATGTCAGAGCAGGCCCAGCCCACCGATCGCGTCGATTTCTGGTTCGACCCGCTCTGCCCGTGGTGCTGGATCACCTCACGCTGGATCCTCGAGGCCGAGAAGGTCCGGCCGATCGAGGTCAATTTCCACATCATGAGCCTCGCCGTCCTCAACGAGGGCAAGGACATCCCCGAGGAGTACCGCGAGGGCCTCAAGCACGCCTGGCGTCCGGTCCGGGTCATCGCCGCCGCCGCCGCGCAGAAGGGCGACGAGATCCTGGCGCCGCTGTACACGGCGATGGGGACCCGCATCCACAACCAGGGCATCAAGGATCTCGACGAGGTCATCGCGGGCGCGCTCGAGGAGGTCGGCCTCGACGCCTCGCTCGCCGAGGCCGCCGACGGCACCGAGTTCGACGAGGTCATCCGCGAGAGCCACCACGCCGGGATGGACAAGGTGGGCGACGATGTCGGGACGCCCACCATCCACGTCAACGACGTCGCCTTCTTCGGCCCCGTGTTGTCGCGGATCCCGCGTGGTGAGGACGCCGGGACGGTGTGGGACGGTGCGCGCGCACTCGCGTCCTACCCCCACTTCTTCGAGCTCAAGCGCACCCGCAACGAGGATCCGCAGTTCGACTGATCGGGTTCGGTTGCGCGCTTGCGGTTCCGTACGTCAGAAGCGTGGTGGCGGTTCGATGCCGTTGGGCAGTCCGTCGGGCCCGAGGGTCGCCGGATGGGGAGGCGGCGGCACCGCCACCACGTTTCCGCTCCCGACGCCCCGGACGATCTGGCTGGGACGCAGCAGCATCGCCCCCGCGCGGGTCCGGTCGCGAAGTGCGGCTGCCCGCCAGGTCAGCACCGGATGCGACGACATCGCGTTGGTCAGGAAGGTGAAGAACCCGCGCTCGTGGGTCGCCCGGTCGGCGAACTGGTCGAAGTCCACCGCCGAGAGCATGTACTTGCCGGCGGCCAGGACCCCCATCGCCCCGGGCGCCCACCGGGTCTGGCGTAGTACCCGTAGTTGTCCGCGCTGTACTCCTGCGCGCGGGACAGGGCGGCGCCGAGCACGGGGATGTTCATGCCGACGATCGTCGAGAGCTGTCGCCAGTACGAGGTGTGCCCGGCGGCGATGTGCCCGACCTCGTGGCCGATGATGAACTCGAGCGCCTGCGGGTCCCGGGCGGCGCCGCCCACCTCGAACAGGTCGGAGTACACGACGACGAATCGCCGGAACCCGTGCCCGGAGGCGAATGCGTTGATCGCGCCGTTGCCGAGGACGACGTAGGCATCCGGCACGTACTCCAGTCCGAAGCGGGCTGCGGCTTCGACGACCATCCGGTGTCCGTCGGGGAACTGGGTCGGCGTCATCTGTACGCCGTTGACCCGCGGTGATGCATAGGTCAGGCCGCGGATCACGAACAGCAGGAGCGGAAACAGCAACGCGCCCAACAGGAGTTGGTCGAGGGTGCCCAGCGCGACGAGGACGATGATCGCCGCGTACCCGACCACCGTCGCGAGGATCACCAGCACGAGGGTGGGGATCTCCCAGGGGTGCAGCCGCGGCCGCGCGGCGTAGTGCGCCGGGCGCAGCCACCGTCGACCGGGGTCGGCGGGCGCGGGTGGCGGCGGGTCGGCGACGCCGGGCACGTTGGGGATCGGTGCCCCGGAGGCGGGTGTGCCGGCGGCCGGCTCGCGGGGGACGGGCAGGGGCGTGTCCACGCCCTCAATCTATAGTGACGCCATGCGTGTCTACCTCGGTGCCGACCATGCCGGATTCGAACTCAAGAACCAGATCGCAGACCATCTCGAGGCCACCGGCCACGAGGTCGTGGACTGCGGTGCCCACGAGATGGACCCCGCCGACGACTACCCGGCGTTCTGCATCGCCGCCGCGGCCAAGACCGTCGCCGACCCGGGCAGCCTGGGAATCGTGCTCGGCGGCAGCGGCAACGGCGAACAGATCGCCGCGAACAAGGTCCCCGGCGCGCGCTGCGCACTCGCCTGGAGCGTCGAGACCGCCCAGCTCGCCCGGCAGCACAACAACGCACAGCTCATCGGCATCGGCGGCCGGATGCACAGCACTGCCGAGGCGCTGGCCATCGTGGACGCGTTCCTGGCCACCCCGTGGTCGGAAGAGGCGCGGCACCAGCGGCGCATCGACATCCTCGCGGAGTACGAGCGCACCGGCGAGGCTCCCGAGGTGCCGGGGGCCCGGCCCAGTAGGTCTCGGCCGAGTTCGTGCCCGAGGGCCACACTCTCCATCGACTGGCCCGCCGGCAGCAGCGACTGTTCGGCGGGCAGCGGGTTCGCGTCAGCAGCCCGCAGGGTCGGTTCGCCGACGGTGCGGCGATGGTGGACGGACTCACCTTCCACGCGGCCGAGGCCTGGGGCAAGCATCTCGTCCATCGTTACCGGGACGGGCGTGCCGAACGAATGGTGCACATCCACCTCGGGCTGTACGGCTCGTTCACCGAACTCGCGGTGCCCGTGCCGGAACCGGTCGGGCAGGTTCGACTCCGCATCGAGACCGAGACCGCCGGAACGGACCTTCGCGGTCCGACGGCGTGTGAGATCTACCACCCCGCCGATCTCGAGGCGTTGGTCGCCCGACTCGGTCCGGATCCGCTGCGACGCGACGCCGATCCCGACCGGGCATGGTCGGCGATCTCGCGGTCCGCGCGGCCCGTCGGCGCCCTGCTGATGGACCAGAAGGTCATCGCCGGGATCGGCAACGTGTATCGCGCCGAGATCCTCTTCCGCGCCGGCATCGATCCGATGAGGCCCGGAAAGCGTGTTCTCCGAGACGAATTCGACGCTCTGTGGTCCGACCTGGTGACTCTCATGAAGATCGGCGTGCGTCGTGGACGCATTCACGTGATCCGGCCCGAAGACGATTCCGGGGCGCCGTCCTACGCCCCGAACCGTCCGCGGACCTACGTGTACCGGCGGGCGGGCGAGCCATGCCGGATCTGCGGGACACCCGTCCTGATCGCCGATCTGGAGGCCCGAAAACTGTATTGGTGCCCCGTCTGCCAGACCTGACAGGTTACTGCCCGGTCGGTGTGGATAGCCGAACCTTAGTAGCATGTGCGGAGCCGTGAGGTTCTTACTCATGCGAACGGTCGGGGAGACAAGAGGGGGCAGTGTGACAATCAGCGAAAGCATCCGGTCTCATGCCGGACTGATCTCGCGGGGCGAGGTGTCCCCACTCCGAGGCGTACCTTTCCACGGCGCGGCCGACGCGCCGATCACCCGTCGTGTGCTGGCCGGTGGGGACCTTTTCCCGGAGGCGGAGAAGCGCGTCGTGGCACATGAGATGCGGGCCGTCTCGGCGGCTTCACGTGACTACTGCGAGCCGCACGTACACGACTGCCCGGAGATCAACATCCTGCTGTCGCTCGACCGTCTGGTCTACGAGATCACGCTCGGGGACGAGGTCTATGAGGTCGAGGCGCCCGCGAGCATCTACATACCGGCCGGCCTGGTGCACAGCGCCAACGTGATCGAGGGCAGCGGTTTCTTCGTGGCGATCATCGAGACCGCCGACTACGTCGCCAAACCGCCACCGGCGCAAGCATCCTGATCGGTCACGGCTGCGAGGTGCGGGCCGCGGCGCCATGACACGGTCGAGGTGGGAATCTCAGGGAGCCCTCAGCGCTCCTGCGGGCGGTTCATACGTCCGGGACCCACCATGGGTGAGGTGCAGCATGTCAGAACCCGGCCCCGGCCCGGCAGGACGCCGACGATCACCGTCTTCGTGGTCGGCGGGACGGGGGAGTCGTACCCCGGTGACCCACGGGCCGAGGTGTCCGGGCTCCTCACCGGAGTGGCCGACGAACTCGATGACCGCTTCGACTGTCGGTGGATCGGATACCCCGCGAGCTATGGTCCCGCCCCGCGTCCGGGCGGGATGAGTTTCGTCGAGAGCGTCGGGATCGGTGCGGGCCGACTGCGGGCGGCCATCCGCGCCACGGCAGGACCGGTCGCGCTGGTGGGTTACTCGCAGGGGGCCGTGGTCATCCGATCCGCGGTCGCCGATCTGGCGACCGGGGACGCCGAGACTGCATCCGACCTGGACCGGGTACTCGGTGTCGGGCTGGTCGCCGACCCGCACCAGCCGCCGGGCGTGGTGCCCGGTTGCGACGGGTGGGGAGTCGCCGGCCCGGGAGCGGATCTGCCGACCGGGCTGCCCGTGTACTGGGTGGGCGCGTCCCAGGACGTGATCTGCAACGCCGACGCGGACTCGCTTGTCCGCGACGTCGCCGACCTCACCGGCTCTATGACGCTGGCCGGGCTCGGCCGATGGGGGAGGAGTGCGTGGGATGTGTTGCGCGCCAACGACTTGCAGAACGCACGGCGGACGTCGGTCCGGCCGGCGCAGTGGCGGCGCGACCCCGGGCGGATGCTGGCGGCGTGGCGTGAGGTCAGGTGCTACCTCCCGTCGCGCATCCGGGTGGGTGGTGTGTGGCTGACCAACGCCGTGGGTGGCCGGCACACGTCGTATCGGAGCGACCCCTATCGGCGGACCTCGGTCACCGATCCGGCGTCCACCGGTTGTCAGGTCATCGCCCAGTGGCTTCAGGTCCAGGCGACGTTCGCCGACCAGGCCGCCACCTGGTCACACGACAGAGGGCCGGTCACCTGACGGTGACCGGCCCTCGTAGTCTGCTCGAGACTAGGTGTTCTGATACTTCCCACCGATGGTGTTGCGCACCACGATCGGGGTGTTGCGGGGAACGTTGTCGTAGACCCACTTGGCGTGATCGTTGGTGACGTTGATGCAGCCGTGGCTCACGTTGCTGCGACCCTGCTGATTGACCGACCAGGGGGCGCCGTGGATGAAGATGCCGTCCCACGACATCCGGGTCGCGTACTCGACGTAGGTGCGGTAGCCCTCGGCGGAGTCGACCGGGACGCCGTACGTGGACGAGTCCATGTACATGTCGCGGTACTTCTCCTTGGTGTAGTACACGCCGTTCGAGGTGGGGTTCTTGTCCGAACCCATCGAGATCGGCATCGTCCGGACGACCTTGCCGTTGTGCCACCAGGTGATGGTGTGGGTGTTGTCGTCGGCCAGGGCGATGTAACCGGTCTCGGTCTTGACGTTCGGGATGACCGGCCCGGCCGGCTTCTCCTCGGTCGTCGACGGCGGCGGCTGCGGAGCTTCGGGGGTGGTCGGCGCCGGCGGGGTCGGCAGACCGGGGACCGCGGGGATCTCGACCGGCGGCAGGCCGGGGATCACGGTGACCGGGACGGCGTTGGCGACGCCGGGAAGTGCGAGGGTCATGGCCAGGACGCCGAAGACGACAGCCGCGAGTCGTCGAGCCGAACGGCGGCGCGAGGCGCGCGGGGTCGGCAGGTGAGAGTTCAACACAGGTCGTACCTTCGGTTCGATGGTTCGTTCGCGCATCGGCCTGAGCGCGGAACCATCGTTACACAACCGTTGCCTTGGGTCCAAGGAGCGGGTCACGCCGAATGACGCCGCCATCGCGAACCCTCAGTACGACGGGGCAAAACCCGAGGTAGCGCCGTTGTCGACACCGCGTGTGACGGTCGTCACATTCGAGGTCGCGCATACGCAGCGGGTTCCGGCGTGGACTCATTGTGGCCGCTGGACCCTCGTATGCAACAGGATCGTTTGTCCCACTGGGGACTGCTCGTTCGGGGCGCCGTGTTCCCGCTCAGGCGGGTTGTGGATGTTCGGTGCGAAGGTGTTGCGCAGGTTGCGAACACGCCTCGTCCCGGCAGACGAGCATCACGTCGACGCGACCGATGCCGGCCTCGGACTCGGTCACGTCTCGGCGGACGTACAGGGGTGCGCCGCAGGATCCGCACCGGCGTTGGGTTTTCGTGTGGCTGGAGGACATGGGTCAACGGTACGCCAGGTGTGGCGTGGATCACAGGACGAGTCCGGACCGGCGGGATGTGGTCCGGTTGGGTGACTTGGGCGGGGATCTGTGACATCGCCGACCCGAATCGCATGTGGTTCGCAGACAGCGGAGGAACGTGAGGGAAACGCCAGGCCAGTTCGCGCCCTGCCCACCACCGATCGTCTCGACCGGCCCCGGCGATTCGTCGGCACCCGGGCACCCGGAGGAGGAGGCGACTCCCGAGATCGTCTACGAGTACGCGCCCCTGCCGTTGCCGTGGAACAAGCCGCCGGAGCCGCCCAACTAGGCGCACGGAGTAGCCCGGACCGACGAAAAAGGCTCGGAGATAGTGTCTCCGAGCCGGTGGAGCGGGTGACGGGAATCGAACCCGCGTAGCTAGTTTGGAAGACTAGGGCTCTACCATTGAGCTACACCCGCGTTGCTCGCGGTGACCGTCGAGATCCCGGCGTCGCGTGCGATGAGTGACTGTACCGGCAGCGGCGCCGGAACCGAAATCGGGGTGGATGCGACGAGGTGGCATCCGACGGACGACCATCGGTTCCGGCGTCGCCGCGGCACCCGTGCGCGGGCCCGGCCGCGGTGGCACGTACTATCTCTTGTTGGCCCTGATGCGCGGTCGCCCTCCGGGGTTCCCTCGCGTGTTCGGACCCCGGGATGTGGCGCAGCTTGGTAGCGCATCCGCTTTGGGAGCGGAGGGTCGCAGGTTCAAATCCTGTCATCCCGACTTGATCGATGTGGCCCGACCGGTCACCCGGTGCACGGCCCGCGAACGACCGAACTTCCACCACCGTAGATATAAGGAGTATTCAGGCGTGAAGAGCACTGTCGAGCAACTCACCCCGACCCGGGTCAAGCTCAACGTCGAGGTCCCGTTCGAGGAGCTGTCGGCAGACTTCGACCGGGCCTACCGGTCGTTGGCCCAGCAGATCCGGATCCCCGGATTCCGTCCGGGCAAGGCGCCCGCGAAGCTGATCGAGGCCCGTGTCGGCCGCGATTCGATTCTCGCGCAGGTCGTGAACGACGCCATCCCGGCCAAGTACTCCGAGGCCGTCGCCGAGACCGAGACCAAGGCCATCGGCCAGCCCGAGATCGACCTGTCCGAGCTGAAGTACGGCGAGTCGGTCACCTTCACGGCCGAGGTCGACGTCCGTCCCGAGATCACCCTGCCCGACTACTCGACCCTGTCGGTCGAGGTCGACGCGATCGAGGTCGACGAGGCGGCGGTCGACGAGCAGCTCGAAGGCCTGCGCGCCCGCTTCGGCACCCTCAAGGGCGTCGAGCGCGGCGTGGAGAACGGCGACTTCGTGTCGATCGACCTGGCCGCGACCGTCGACGGCGAGGCCGTCGAGGAGGCCACCACGGAGGGGCTGTCCCATGAGGTCGGCTCCGGCCAGCTCATCGACGGACTCGACGAGGCGCTCATCGGCCTGAAGGCCGGCGAGGACAAAGAGTTCACGACCAAGCTCGTCGCCGGCGATCACGCGGGCGAGGAGGCCCTCGTGAAGGTGACCGTGCAGTCGGTCAAGGAGCGCGAGCTGCCCGAGGTCGACGATGAGTTCGCCCAGATGGCCAGCGAGTTCGACACCGTCGAGGAGCTGCGCGCCAGCCTCGCCGAGCGGGTCGAGCAGTCCGCGAAGCTGGAGCAGGCCAACAAGATCCGCGACGCGGTGCTCGACAAGCTCCTCGAGACCGTCGAGATCCCGCTGCCGGAGAAGGTCGTCGACGAAGAGGTCGAGGGTCAGCAGCACCAGGTCATCCACGCGCTCGGACACGACGACGAGCAGGTCGCCAAATTCCTCGAGGCGCAGGGTAAGACCCGCGAGGAGTGGGATGCCGAGTCCCGTGCTGAGGCGGAGAAGTCGGTCAAGCAGCAGCTGCTGCTCGACGCGATCGCCGATCAGCAGGACACCGAGGTCAGCCAGGACGAGCTGACCCAGCAGATCATCTTCACCGCCCAGCGCTACGGCATGCAGCCGCAGGAGTTCATCCAGCAGCTGACGCAGGCCAACCAGGTCGGTGCGGTCTACGCCGACGTCCGGCGCGGCAAGTCGCTGGCGAGCATCGTCGGCGACGTGACCGTCACCGACACCAAGGGCGCCACCGTCGACACCGCCGAGTACTTCGGCGGCAATGACGACGCCGACGAGTCCGCTGCGGACGAGTCCGACTCCGACAACTGATCGGGCTCCCGCGGTCCAGCACAGCCCGCACGTTTCCTCCGCGATCGCCGGTCCTCGAAGTACGAGGGCCGGCGATCGCCGTCGGTCCACCATCACGCACGGGCCGTTCACGGTGCCGAAGGCCGTTCTGCTCTCAGCGAAGAGGCGTGTCCTCGGGAGTGTCCGCGGGTGTCGATTGGTTAGTGTCGGTGAGGACGTCATCAGAGAAGCATTCGATGTGCGTGCGCGTCACCCGCGGGTGACGCGCAGGTCATGACAACAAGGCAAAGGTAGGAACCCGTGAGTGAGCCGACCATCCACACACCCACGATGAGTTCGGGTGTGGCTGGGTTGAACCTGACCGATTCGGTGTTCGAGCGTCTGCTGCGCGAGCGCATCATCTTCCTGGGCACCCAGGTCGACGACGACATCGCGAACCGGCTGTGCGCGCAGATCCTGCTGCTCTCGGCCGAGGACCCGCAGAAGGACATCCACCTCTACATCAATTCGCCCGGTGGGTCGGTGACCGCCGGAATGGCGATCTTCGACACCATGCAGCTCGCGGAATGCGACGTCGCGACGTACGCGATGGGTATGGCGGCGTCGATGGGGCAGTTCCTCCTCGCCGCCGGCGCCAAGGGCAAGCGACATGCACTGCCGCACGCGCGCATCATGATGCATCAGCCGTCCGCCGGCATCGGTGGTACCGCGGCCGACATCGCCATCCAGGCAGAGCAATTCGCGCTCACCAAGAAGGAGATGAACCGGCTCAACGCCGAGTTCAGCGGTCAGCCGCTCGAGAAGATCGAGGCCGACGCCGACCGCGACAAGTGGTTCACCGCGGAAGAGGCCAAGGAGTACGGCTTCGTCGACAAGGTGATCGCGCGCCCGGGTCGGTGAGACCCCGGTCCGACGACCGCTCCCGTACCCACCGCCGAGCCACCTCTACCCAATGGAGCAACAGATGACCAACTCCCTTTCCTTCGACGGCATGCCCGCCGAGGTCGCCGCCGGCATCCCCGCGTCGGCCCTCGCGCTGAAGAACATCGAAGCGCGGTACATCCTGCCGTCGTTCATCGAGCACACCCCGAACGGCCAGCGACAGTACGACCCGTACGCGAAGCTGTTCGAAGAGCGGATCGTGTTCGTCGGCACGCCGATCGACCAGGTCGTGTCCAACGACGTCATGGCGCAGCTGCTCGTCCTCGAATCGCAGGACCCCGACCGCGACATCACCATGTACATCAACTCGCCCGGTGGCAGCGTGCCCGACATGCTCGCCATCTACGACACGATGCAGTACGTGCACTGCGACATCGTGACCGTCTGCCTCGGTGAGGCGGCCTCGGCGGCGGCGATCCTCCTCGCCGGCGGAACCCCGGGCAAGCGTGCGGCGTTGCCGAACGCTACGGTCCTGATCCACCAGCCGCGCACCGGTGGCGCCTACCAGGGTCAGGTCTCCGACCTCGAGATCCAGGCCGCCGAGATCGAGCGCATCCGCGACCGCCTCGACGAGATCCTGGCCAGCCACACCGGTCAGGACAAGGAGAAGATCCGCAAGGACACCGACCGCGACAACATCCTGACCGCGGCCGCGGCCAAGGAGTACGGCATCGTCGACGAGGTCTTCGAGTACCGCAAGAAGTCGATGAAGAAGTAGTCCTGGCCAAGAAGTAGTTGTGGCAGTGCAGAAGTCCCGGTGATTTTCTGCCGCGACATTTGGCCTTATCGGTCGAAGTTCGAGCGACACGCGGGTACCGTCGGGTTACTGGGCATTCGAGTGTCGATCAAATGACCCATGCCCGGCTGCGTGCGACGCGACGGACCAGACACGACAGTCCGGCAACGAGGAAGTAGGTACAGCGCGAGATGGCACGAATCGGAGACGGCGGCGACCTGCTCAAGTGCTCTTTTTGCGGCAAGAGCCAGAAGCAGGTGAAGAAGCTCATCGCCGGCCCCGGCGTGTACATCTGCGATGAGTGCATCGACCTGTGCAACGAGATCATCGAAGAGGAACTGGCCGAGAACGGCGACGTCAAGCTCGACGAGTTGCCGAAGCCGACGGAGATCCGTGACTTCCTCGAGAAGTACGTCATCGGCCAGGACACGGCGAAGCGGACGCTCGCGGTCGCGGTCTACAACCACTACAAGCGCATCCAGGCGGGCGAGAAGAAGGACGCCCGGACGGGTGAGACCGTCGAGCTGATGAAGTCGAACATCCTCATGCTCGGCCCCACCGGATGCGGCAAGACGTACCTGGCGCAGACCCTGGCGAAGATGCTCAACGTGCCGTTCGCGATCGCCGACGCAACCGCGCTGACCGAGGCCGGATATGTTGGCGAGGACGTCGAGAACATCCTGCTCAAGCTGATCCAGGCCGCCGACTACGACGTCAAGCGTGCCGAGACCGGGATCATCTACATCGACGAGGTCGACAAGATCGCCCGCAAGAGCGAGAACCCGTCGATCACGCGCGATGTGTCCGGTGAGGGAGTCCAGCAGGCGCTGCTGAAGATCCTCGAGGGCACGCAGGCGTCGGTGCCGCCGCAGGGTGGACGCAAGCATCCGCATCAGGAGTTCATCCAGATCGACACGACGAACGTGCTGTTCATCGTGGCCGGCGCGTTCGCCGGTCTGGAGAAGATCGTGTCCGAGCGGATCGGCAAGCGCGGTCTCGGCTTCGGCAACGAAGTGGCGAGCAAGGACGAGGTGGACACCTCGGATCAGTTCGCCGACGTCATGCCGGAGGACCTGATCAAGTTCGGCCTGATCCCGGAGTTCATCGGCCGTCTGCCGGTCGTCGCCTCGGTGACGAACCTGGACAAGGACTCGCTGGTGAGCATCCTCTCGGAGCCGAAGAACGCGCTGGTGAAGCAGTACACCCGGCTGTTCGACATGGACAATGTCGAGTTGGAGTTCACCAAGGACGCCCTCGAGGCGGTCGCCGATCAGGCCATCCACCGCGGCACCGGTGCCCGCGGCCTGCGGGCCATCATGGAAGAGGTCCTGCTGCCGGTGATGTACGACATCCCGAGCCGTGACGACGTCGAGAAGGTCGTCGTGACCGGGGAGACAGTCCGCGACAACGTCCTCCCGACGATCGTGCCCCGCAAGGCTTCCAGCGACGAACGTCGCGACAAGAGCGCCTGACCCGCAGCTCACCACTCACCCGACGACAGCAGCGAGCCCCGCCCGGACGACCGGACGGGGCTCGCTGCTGTCGTCTCCGGCTAGGCGGATTCGGCCGGTTCGATGCGGATCACCACCGCCTTGGAGACCGGTGTGTTCGACTCCTTTGCCACCGATCCGAGCGGGACCAGCGGGTTGGTCTCGGGGTAGTACGCGGCCGCGTTGCCGCGCGGTGTGTCATACGGGACCACCTCGAAGCCGCGGACCCGTCGTTCCTCGACTCCGGCCTCGCCGTCGAACTCCGAGACGATGTCGACGAGTTGCCCGGCGCGCAGGCCGAGGGACGCGATGTCGTCGGGATTGACCATCACGATGTGGCGGTTGCCGGAGATGCCCCGGTAACGGTCGTCGTGGCCGTAGATGGTGGTGTTGTACTGGTCATGGCTGCGGAGTGTCTGCAGGACGAGGCGGTCGGCCGGGACGTCCACCCATTCGAGGGGATGGACTGCGAAGTTGGCCTTGCCGTTGGGCGTGTCGAACGACCGGGTGTCGCGCGGCGGGTGCGGCAGCACGAAACCGTCACTGCGGCGGACGCGGATGTTGAAGTCGTGGAAGCCGGGGACGACCCGCTCGATCCGGTCGCGGATGCGGTCGTAGTCGCGTTTCAGTTCCTGCCACGGAACCGGGTGAGCGGTACCGAGAACCCGGGTCGCCAGGTCGCAGATGATCGCGACCTCACTGCGCAGGTGCGCCGACACCGGCGGCAGCGACCCACGGGACAGGTGGACCGCCGACATCGAGTCCTCGACCGAGACACGTTGTGCCACACCGTCGATGATGTCCCGGTCGGTGCGCCCGAGGGTGGGCAGGATGAGTGCGCGACGGCCGGTGACGAGGTGGGATTCGTTGAGCTTGGTGGACACGTGCACGGTGAGTGCGCAGCGCCGCAGGGCGTCGGCGGTGACGTCGGTGTCGGGTGAGGCGGACACGAAATTGCCGCCCATCCCGACGAAGACGCGGACCTTCCCGGCGGCCATCGCAGTGATGGCGGCGACGGTGTCGTACCCGTGCTCGCGTGGGGACGTGATGCCGAACTCGGCGTCCTGAGCAGCGAGGAAGGACTCTGGCATCCTCTCGAAGATCCCCATGGTGCGGTCGCCCTGCACGTTCGAATGACCGCGCACGGGGCAGAGGCCGGCGCCGACGCGGCCGATCATGCCGCGCAGGAGCAGCAGGTTCGTGCCTTCGGCGATCGTCGCGACGCCGTGGCGGTGCTGGGTCAAGCCCATCGCCCAGCACAGCACGATGCGGCGCGAAGTGGCGACCGTCCGTGCGAGCTCGTCGATCTGGGTGCGGGTCACGCCGGTGACCTCGACGACCCGGTCGAGGTCGACGTCGTCGAGCAGGTCGAGGTACTCCTCGACCCCGGCGCACGACTCGTCGAGGAACTGGTGATCGAAAACCGTTCCGGGGGCGGCTCGTTCGGCGTCACGGAGCAGACGTGCGACGCCGCGGAACAGAGCCATGTCGGACCCGAGCCGGACCTGGAGGAAGTCGTCGGCCAGCTTGGTACCCGCGCCGATGACCCCGCCGACCTTCTGTGGATCCTTGAAACGCATCAGGCCTGCTTCGGGCAGCGGGTTGATCGCCACGATCCGGGCCCCGTTGTGCTTCGCCTTCTCCAGGGTGGCGAGCATTCTCGGGTGATTGGTGCCGGGATTCTGGCCGGCGATGAGGATGAGATCGGCCGCCTCGAGATCGGGGACGGTGACCGAACCCTTGCCGATGCCGATCGACGCGCCGAGAGCGGCGCCGGAGGACTCGTGGCACATGTTCGAGCAGTCGGGGAGGTTGTTCGTACCCAGGCTCCGGGCGAAGAGCTGGTACAGGAAAGCGGCTTCGTTGCTGGTGCGACCCGACGTGTAGAACACGGCCTCGTCAGGCGAGTCCATCGCGGCGAACTCGTCGGCGATGACGGCGTTGGCCTCGTCCCAGTTCAGCGGGCGGTAGTGGGTGTCGCCCGGACCGAGGTACATCGGGTGCGCCAGGCGTCCCTGCTGCGAGAGCCAGTAGCCGCTGCGTGTCCGGAGGTCGTCGACGCTGTGGGCGGCGAAGAACTCGGGGGCGACGGCTCGACGTGTGGCCTCCTCGGCGACCGCCTTGGCGCCGTTCTCGCAGAACTCGGCATGCTTGCGGTGGCCCGGCGTCTCCGGCCAGGCGCATCCGGGACAATCGAACCCATCACGTTGATTGAGCTTGATCAAGGTCTGTGCTGTCCGGAGCGCGCCCATCTGCTCGACTCCGCGCTTGAGGGCGACTGCGACGGCCGGGACTCCGGCGGCGTAGGTCTTCGGGTGTGTGCGCCGGACCTCGCGCGGCTCGTCGGCGGGGTGCGTCGCCGCAGTCTCGGTGTTGCGAGTGTTGCTCATGATGTCCATCTTGCCCCGCCCGTGCGCCAGATCGCGCACACTGAGCGATGTGACTCAACACGGATCGGATACCTCGGTGCTCGCCGGCCTGGTGCTGGCGGGCGGACGTTCGCGACGGATGGGCAGCGACAAGGCCGCGCTCGACTGGGACGGTGAACCCATGCTCGCGCGAGTGGTGCGGGTGGTGTCCCAGCGCTGCGATCCGGTGCTGGTCGTCGCGGGCGAGACGTCCGCCGCATTCCGCGGCGTCGACGACATCCGCGACCGGGCGGCGCCGGGGATCGACTCGTCGAAGGTGCACTGGGTGACCGACGAACAGGAGGGGACGGGTCCGCTCGGCGGGCTCGTCGCAGGCCTGTCCGCAGCGGCTGCCGCGGGTGCCGAGTTCGCGTTCGTCTGTGCCACGGACATGCCGCTGATCGCTCCGGAGCTGATCGACGAGCTGCGGCTGGGGCTGACCGACTCGACCCAGGCGGTCATCGCCCACGACGCCCAGCGGGATCATCCGATGGCGGGGATCTACCGCACGGATGCCGCGGCGATGATCGCGGATGTCGTCGCCGGCGGTGAACGGCGCATGCTGGGCGCGATCGAGGCGCTCAACACCCATCGGGTGGGGATCTCCGATCCGGACTGGCTGGTCAACGTCAACGCGCCTGAGGACCTGCACAGATTGCGCGTCTCTGCGGGTTAGCACGAAGCGCTCGGGCGCGGACGGGTCCCGGGCGAGGTCCGGCCCGGCGAAAACATAGAATAGCGGCCGTGACATCACCCGACCAGACATCCGCGTTGCCCGAGACAGCGTCGCCCCGGACTGCCGTACCCGAGACCGGGTTGCCGAAGTCCTGGGACCCCGCTGAGCACGAGGCGTCGCTCTACCAGGGCTGGGTGGACGCCGGGTACTTCACCGCGGACGCGGCGAGTGACAAGCCGCCGTTCTCCATCGTGATCCCGCCGCCGAATGTCAACGGCTCGCTGCACATGGGCCACGCCTACGAGCACGTCCTGATGGACGCGCTCTCGCGTCGTCGTCGGATGCAGGGCTACGAGGTGCTGTGGCTCCCCGGCATGGACCACGCGGCGATTGCGATGCAGACGATGGTCGAGCGCAAGCTCGCCGCCGAGGGCAAGACGCGCGACGACCTCGGCCGGGAGGCGTTCATCGACCGGGTGTGGGCCGAGAAGGCCGAGATCAGCGGCAACATCGGCGAGCAGATGCGCCGGCTCGGCGACAGCGTCGACTGGTCGCGCGAACGCTTCACGATGGACGAGGGCCTGTCGCGCGCGGTGCACACCGTCTTCAAGAAGATGTTCGACGACGGGCTGATCTATCAGGCTGAGCGCCTCGTCAACTGGTCGCCGGTCCTCAAGACCGCCGTCAGCGACATCGAGGTGAGTTACGCCGACGTCGAGGGCGAACTCGTCAGCTTCCGTTACGGGTCACTCGACGACACCGAGCCTCACATCGTCGTCGCGACGACCCGACTCGAGACGATGCTCGGCGACACCGCGATCGCGGTGCACCCCGACGACGAACGGTATGCCCACCTGGTCGGCACCGCACTGCCGCACCCCTTTGTCGACCGGATGATCCCGATCGTCGCCGACGATTACGTCGACCCCGAATTCGGTAGTGGCGCAGTCAAGATCACGCCGGCACACGACCCCAACGACTTCGCGCTCGGTCAGCGACACAACCTGCCGATGCCGACGATCATGGACGAATCCGCCCGGATCGCCGACACCGGAACCGAATTCGACGGCATGGACCGCTTCGAGGCGCGTGTCAAGGTGCGCGAGGCGCTGGCCGAACAGGGCCGGATCGTGAAAGAGGTGCGTCCGTACCCGCACAGCGTCGGGCATTCGGAGCGCACCGGCGAGCCGATCGAACCGCGCCTGTCGATGCAGTGGTGGGTGGCGGTCTCCACGCTGGCCGCGGCGGCCGGCGACGCGGTGCGGGACGGGTCCACGGTGATCCACCCGAAGTCGATGGAGCCGCGCTGGTTCAGCTGGGTCGACGACATGCACGACTGGTGTATCTCGCGTCAGCTGTGGTGGGGTCACCGCATCCCGATCTGGTACGGACCCGACGGCGAGGTGGTGTGCGTCGGACCCGACGAGCAGGCCCCCGAGGGTTACGTCCAGGAGACCGACGTCCTCGACACCTGGTTCTCCTCCGGGCTGTGGCCGTTCTCCACGATGGGCTGGCCCGATCAGACCGCGGATCTCGAGAAGTTCTATCCCACCTCGGTTCTCGTCACCGGGTACGACATCCTGTTCTTCTGGGTGGCCCGCATGATGATGTTCGGCACCTACGTGGGCAAGGATCTGGGTCCGGGCAACGAGATCCCGTTCCACAACCTGTTCCTGCACGGCCTGGTGCGCGACGAGCACGGCCGCAAGATGTCGAAGTCGAAGGGCAACGGCATCGACCCGCTCGACTGGGTGGAGCGCTTCGGGGCCGACGCCCTGCGCTTCACGCTCGCCCGCGGTGCCAACCCCGGTTCGGACATCTCGGTCGGCGAGGACCACGCCCAGTCGTCGCGCAACTTCGCCACCAAGCTCTACAACGCCACCAAGTTCGCGTTGATGAACGGCGCGAAGGTCGGCGAGCTCCCCGACGCCGAGACGCTGACCGACGCCGACCGGTGGATCCTCGGCCGGCTCGACGAGGTGCTCGCCGAGATCGACGCCGGGTTCGAGTCCTACGAGTTCTCGAAGGCATGCGAGGCGCTCTACCACTTCGCGTGGGACGAGGTCTGCGACTGGTACCTCGAACTCGCGAAGGTGCAGTTCGCCGAGAACGACGAGAAGCGTTCGGAAGCAACGTCGCTCGTGCTGGGCGCGGTCCTAGAGCCGTTGCTGCGCGCGCTGTCGCCGGTGATGCCGTTCGTCACCGAGGTGCTGTGGAAGGCGCTCACCGGGGGTGAATCGCTCGTGGTCGCCCCCTGGCCGACCACTTCCGGACGCGATTGGTCGTCGGATTCGGCCGCCCGCGTGGACGATCTGCAGCGACTGATCACCGAGGTGCGGCGTTTCCGCAGCGATCAGGGTCTCCGTCCGGGCCAGCGCGTCGCCGTGCAGTTCGACGGACTCGGCGAAGCCGGGCTCGAACACCTGCTGCCGTACGTGACCTCCCTCGCGCGCCTGGACCCGGCCGGTCCCGACTTCGGCGCGACCGCGACCATCGAGGTCCGCCTGAGCGTGGCCACCGTGGTCGTCGCGATCGACACCTCGGGCACCGTCGACGTCGAAGCCGAACGCAAGCGGCTCGCCAAGGACCTGGCGGTGGCCGAGAAGGAACTGTCGACGACCTCGGCGAAACTGGGCAACGAACAGTTCCTGTCCAAGGCGCCCGACCACGTGGTCGCCAAGATCCGGGACCGTCAGCGGATCGCGACCGAAGAGGTCGAACGGTTGAACGCGAAGCTGGCGAGTCTGGCCGGCGCGTGAGCGACGACACCGGTTTCCCCGAAGAGGATCCAGCCGTCCTGGGAATGGATGCGGCAGGCGACCCCCTGGGTCTCTCGGCGATCCTGGGGGAGGACGAACCCGATCCGGACGCCGAGCCGGCGCGGCTGCGCGTCACTGACAGCGCCGACGATCTCGCCGAACTCGCCGAGGTCGAGGCCGAGCTCGACACCCGGTGGCCCGAGACCAAGATCGAGCCGTCGCTGACCCGCATCGCGACGCTCATGGATCTGCTCGGATCCCCCCAGCACGGATACCCCGCGATCCACATCGCCGGGACGAACGGCAAGACGTCGGTCACCAGGATGGTCGACGCGTTGCTGTCCGCGCTGCACCGGCGCACGGGCCGGATCACGAGTCCGCACCTGCAGCGCGTCACCGAGCGGATCTCGGTCGACGGCAAGCCGATTCCGGCACGCACCTACATCGACACCTATCGGGAACTCGAGCCGTACATCACCATGGTCGACGATTCGTCGACAGCGGCGGGTGGACCCCGGATGAGCAAGTTCGAGGTGCTGACCGCGATGGCGTATGCGGTCTTCGCCGAGGCGCCGGTGGACGTCGCCGTCGTCGAGACGGGCATGGGCGGTCGATGGGACGCGACCAACGTCATCGACGGCACGGTCTCGGTCATCACACCGATCGCGATGGACCACGCGGACTATCTCGGCGACACCCTGACCGCCATCGCGGGGGAGAAGGCCGGCATCATCAAGCCCGCCGAACCCGATGCGGCCGGCACCGTCGATCCCGTCACGGTGATCGCCGAACAGAGCCCCGAGGTGATGGACGTCCTGCTGCGCGCGGCCGTCGATGCGGGCACCATCGTCGCCCGCCAGGGATCGGAGTTCGCGGTCCTCGACTCGGTCATCGCCGTCGGTGGGCAGATGCTCACCATCCAGGGCCTCGGCGGTGTCTACGACGAGATCTTCGTGCCGCTGCACGGTGCACATCAGGCGGCCAACGCGGCGCTGGCGCTCGCGGCGGTGGAGGCGTTCTTCGGTGCGGGCGCCGATCGTCAGCTCGACATCGACGCGGTGCGTACGGGTTTCGCGTCCGTCGCCAACCCCGGACGGCTCGAGCGACTGCGCAGCGCCCCGACGGTGTTCGCCGACGCGGCGCACAATCCCCACGGAGCCGCGGCGCTGGCGCAGGCGCTGGCCGAGGAGTTCGACTTCCGTCGACTCGTCGGCGTCATCGGCGTGCTGGGTGACAAGGACGCCCGCGGAGTCCTCGAAGCCCTCGAGCCGGTGCTCGACGCGGTCGTCGTCACCGACAACGGGTCGCCACGGGCCCTGGAGCCCGAGACGCTCGCGGAGTACGCGCGGGAGGTGTTCGGCGAGGACCGCGTGGTCGTCAAACCCTTCCTGCCCGACGCCGTCGAGGAGGCCATCGCACTGGCCGAGGAAGCCGACGGCGAACGCGTGTCCGGTGCGGGCGTGGTCATCACCGGGTCCGTCGTGACCGCCGGTGCCGCGCGAACACTCTTCGGTAAGGAACCCTCATGACCCGGTACACCCCACCCACGAACGATCCGTGGAAGGGGCTCCGCGGCGTGATGGCCGGCACGATGATCCTGGAGGTCATCGTCGTGATCCTGGCGTTCCCTATCGTGTGGCGCCTCGGCGACGGGCTGACCTGGTTGTCCGGCGGATACCTCACGCTCGTCGTCATCGCGATGATCCTGGCCGCCGGGATGCAGGGCCGGCCGTACGCGATCAACCTCGATCTCGGCCTGCAGGTCGTCCTGATCATCGGGGGGCTCTTCCACTGGTCGATCGCGGTGGTGGGAGTCGTCTTCGGGTCGGTCTGGCTGTACATCCGCTACATCAAGGCCGACGTCGAGAAACGGGTCGAACGCGGGATGCTGCCCGGCCAGGAGCCGATCGAGTAATCGGTCCGGCGGCCACGGCCGTCTCGCCGCCGGCTGTCCGACCAGCGGTGTTCTCGTTGCTCAGGGCGGGGTTTGGTGGCCGCAAGACCTGTGGCCGGACCGTTATCGCCGAACCCGGGCGGCCAGGTGGGCTTGCTGTAACAATGGCCCATGCCGCGGGGGCCGACAAGTCGATCCTCGCAGCTTGTCGAACCCCTTCTCGAGACACCCGATGTGAGGACATACGTGCAGTTCCAGCTCTTCCGGACCACCTCCGCCCGAACCCGACGCCCCGTGCTCCCCGTCGTCGTCCTCGCGGGCGCGGCGCTCGCACTGACCGTCCCGGCCACGGCGGCGGCCGAACCGGAGCAGGACCAGGCACCCATCGGGATCGCGAACCTCATACCCGCCGCGGACGCACCTGTTCCCGTCGGTCCGGGGGAGTACAGCTATGTCGCCACCCACGAGATCACCCAGCGTGCCGCGACCATGAAGGCGCCCGAGGCCATCGCCAGCCTCCCGGTGCCCGCCAGTACCGGCCCGCGAATCTCGGTCTGGCGCAACAGTTCGATCTCGCGCTCGCCGGCGCGCTCGCCTCGCCCGGCGGCTGTCTGCAGGTGGTCGTCGATCCGCGCTCGCGAACCGGCAGCCTTTTCGACTACGGCTTCTTCCCGGTCGCCGGCGAGTACTGCTCCTGACCGGTACGTGACCGTAGCCGGTCGATAGGGTGTCAGTCGTGACTGAACGCACTCTCGTACTCATCAAGCCGGACGGCGTCGAACGCAACCTCGTCGGCGACATCATCAGCCGTATCGAGCGCAAGGGCTTGACCCTGGTGGCTCTCGAACTCAAGACCGCGAGCGACGAGGTCGCTCGCGGGCACTACGCCGAGCACGAGGGCAAGCCGTTCCACCCCTCGCTGCTCGAGTTCATCACGTCCGGTCCGCTGGTCGCGGCCGTTCTCGAGGGGCCCCGCGCGGTGGCGGCGTTTCGCCAGATCGCCGGCGGTACCGACCCGGTCGAGAAGGCCGTGCCCGGAACGATCCGTGCCGACTTCGCGCTCGACACCCAGTACAACCTGGTCCACGGGTCCGATTCGCCCGAATCGGCACAGCGCGAGATCGCTCTCTGGTTCCCCGGACTCGAGGGCTGAACGCGAGCGCCTCGGCTCGACGCGCAACGTCAAACGCTCATCCTTTGCGGTCATCCGACCGCGGTGTGGGATACTTGCACAGTTATCGCCGACACACTTTGTCGACGACGACCGGATGACGCGCCCCGGTACCGGCGCGTCGCGGTGCGGCACTGACGCACCGCGACGCCACGGAACCGCAGCTGACCCCACCGAGTTCGCCCTGCTGCCAGCGGGCGAACACTCAGGTTCCGCCTGTGCCCGGTGGCGTGGAAAGCGATCAGGGACGCGGTCATCGACACAGCAAGAGCGTCGTCAGACGACCCGTGAGACGGACCGCCGCGACGACGCGCAGACCACACAACACCGGTCCGACGAGGACCGGGACACAGAGCAGACCCTCGCGTGGCCGCGTCAGCCCGACGCGCCCGGGGGTTCGAGGAGACTGAGTGACCGACAACGGGTCGCCGGCTGACGCGAACGCAGCGTCGGAATCGGCGGAAGAATTTCCCAGCAAACTTCGTGTGCACGCCCTGGCCCGCTTCCTGGGCCTCACGAGTCGACAGGTTCTGGCTCACCTGGCGAATCTCGGCGTGCAGACCCGCAGCCCGCAATCCAGCGTCGATCGTGACCTGGCGAAAGCCGTGGCCGAACGGGTGCGCTCCGGCGTCGACGAGACCGGCGAGACGCCGCCGCAGGCCGCCCCGGCCGGCGACGCGGCTCTGCCTGACGCCGCTGCCGACACGACGCCGGCCGAGGCCCCTGCCGACACCCCGCCGACGGACGCGGCACAGGCCGAGGCGGCATCGGTCGAAGCCGCACCAACCGAGGCGGTGTCCGCCGAAGCGGCGCCCGCCGACGACGCACCGACGGCCGAAGTCGCATCGACCGAGGATGCTGCACAGACCACCGCCGACGACTCGCCCGCGGCACCGACCGCAGCCCCGACGTTGTTCTCGGCCGCCCAGTACGACGCACCGGTGGCGACCCCGGCCGCGGAGACCGACGCCTCGACCGGCGCGCAGCCGCTGTTCCTGCAGCCTCAGGCCCCGGCCGACAAGCCCCGCGCCGCCCGCTCGGGTCGTGCGAAGACCCGCGCTGAGACGGGCGCGAAGGACGAGTCGGCGGACACCCCGGCAGACGAGTCCGTCGCTGCCGAGACCTCGACCTCGACATCAGCGGACGCGCCCGCCCGCTCGGACAGGTCGAGAGCCGATGATTCGACTGCGGCCGACCGGGACGCCGACGTCTCGACCCCTCACGAATCCGGCGCCGACGACGCCGATGATTCCAACGCCGATGATTCCAACGCCGATGATTCCGGGTCGGGCCGGAGTCGCCGGCGTCGACGCGGACGTCGTGGACGCGGGCGCGGTAGGGGAGACCAGGGGGGCGACTCTGATTCGGACACGGATGAGTCCGACGCCGAGGCGTCCGATGCCGACGAGTCGACCGGTGACGGGGCAACCGATGCCGACACGGACTCGGAGGACACCACGTCCGACGAGTCGGCCGAGGACTCGCGCTCGGAGGAGGGCCGTCCGTCGGGCAAACGCACCCGCCGCCGCAGCCGTCGTTCGGGTGCGGACAAGGCGGAGGACTCCGAGGCGTCCGGCGCCACGGGCGACCGCGCCGACGAGTCCGGTGACGATGCCGACTCCGCCGACGCCGAAGACGCATCCGATGACGACGACTCCGGTGACTCCTCGTCGACTCGCCGCCGCCGTCGCCGTCGCCGTCGCAAAGGTGGCGGCGAACCCGATGAGGCGTCTCCCGACGATCCGCCGAACACGGTGGTGCACGAGCGCGAGCCGCGCAGCAAGCGCGCCCGCGACGAGGTGCAGGGCATCTCGGGGTCGACCCGACTCGAAGCCAAGCGTCAGCGCCGGCGCGACGGGCGCGATGCCGGCCGGCGTCGTCCGCCGATCCTGACCGAGTCGGAGTTCCTGGCACGCCGTGAGGCGGTCGACCGCGTCATGGTCGTCCGAGAGCGCAGCGCGAACAGCCGCATCTCCGGCAACGACGGGCACGAGCACGCCGCGGTCGAGGACTACACGCAGGTCGCGGTCCTCGAGGACGGTGTCCTCGTCGAGCATTTCGTGACGACCGCGACGTCGTCGTCGATGGTCGGCAACATCTACCTCGGACGCGTCCAGAACGTCCTTCCGGGTATGGAAGCCGCATTCGTCGACATCGGTCGCGGACGCAACGGCGTGCTCTACGCCGGTGAGGTCAACTGGGACGCTGCCGGACTCGACGGCGGTTCGCGCAAGATCGAGCAGGCGCTCAAGCCCGGCGACAACGTGCTCGTCCAGGTCAGCAAGGACCCGGTGGGTCACAAGGGCGCCCGTCTGACCACGCAGATCTCCCTCGCCGGCCGCTACCTGGTGTACGTGCCCGGCGGTTCGTCGACCGGGATCAGCCGCAAGCTGCCCGACGTCGAGCGCAAACGTCTCAAGCAGATCCTGGCGAAGCTCGTCCCCGACGAGGCCGGGGTCATCATCCGCACCGCGTCGGAGGGAGTCAGCGCCGAGGAACTCGGTGCCGACATCGCCCGCCTCGAGTCGCAGTGGAAGTCCATCGACGAGGCGGTGGCCCAGGCCAAGAAGGGCGGGTCGTCGAGCCCGAAGCCGCTGTACGAGGAGCCCGACCTCCTGGTGCGCGTCGTCCGTGACCTGTTCAACGAGGACTTCAAGAAGCTCGTCGTCGAAGGTGACAAGGCCTGGAACCTGGTCGAGGGTTACGTCAGCTCGGTGGCCTCGGATCTCATGGAGCGGGTCGAGAAATTCGACAAGCCGCACGCCGACGCGCCGGATTCGTTCGTCGTGCACCGCATCGACGAGCAGCTCGCGAAGGCGCTCGACCGCAAGGTGTGGCTGCCCTCCGGCGGCACGCTGATCATCGAGCACACCGAGGCGATGACCGTCGTCGACGTCAACACCGGCAAGTTCACCGGCTCGGGGGGCAACCTCGAGGAGACGGTGACGCGCAACAACCTCGAAGCCGCCGAGGAGATCGTGCGGCAGATGCGGTTGCGCGACATCGGCGGGATGATCATCGTCGACTTCATCGACATGGTCCTCGAGTCGAACCGGGATCTGGTGCTCCGCAGGCTCACCGAGGCGCTCGCTCGTGATCGCACCCGTCACCAGGTGTCCGAGGTGACCTCGCTGGGCCTCGTCCAGATGACACGTAAACGTCTGGGAACCGGTCTGCTGGAAGCGTTCTCGACCACCTGCACCGCCTGCAGCGGTCGAGGCATCATCGTGCACGCGAATCCCGTCGAGGTGAAGACCGACGACTCTTCGCGTGGCGACGGTGCCGGTTCGAAGCGGTCCCGTCGAGGCAAGAAGAAGGCCGACGCGCAACCGGAGGCAGTCGCCCCGGCCGTCGCGCCCGCTCACAAGCCGGCCGAACACCCGATGTTCCGGGCGATGGCGGCGCACGCGCACGACGACGAACACGACCAGGAGTCCGGCGCGACCACCGACGGTGACACCACGAGTCGGGCCGAGGACGCGCCGAAGCCCGTCGTCGAGGCGTCGTCGCCGCAGCAGACGGCCGACAGCCGGGTGGACACCGCTGTTGCCGAGCCGACCGAGACCCTGCCGTATCCGGTGGCGACGGAACCGGCTGAGATGGATTCGGCTGGGACGGAATCGGCTGAGTCCGAACCTGCGGCGGTCGAGACGGAGCCAGAGCCGGCCGGCTCGGCCACCGACGGACAGGCTCCGGCGGCCGCACGGCGTCGTCGACGGGTCGTCCGGCGTCCGGCGCAGACGACCACACCGCCGGACACCGTGGTGATGACCGCGGCGGATGTCGCTGCGGAGACGCCGGTGACGACCTCGGGTCCGGTCTCCACCGGGAACTCGGAGGCGGCGGTCGCGGTACGGCGCCGGCCGCGCAAGCGCAGCGCGGGCCGTCCCGCGGGACCGCCACCGGCCGACGACTGATCCGGGTGACCGGGCCGCGTCGGACCCGGGTCGGGCTAGTTTGACCCGACCGCCGACGTTCCCGTAACCTTGGAAAGTCGCCTCCCGCGGAGGGTCTGCGCTGTTCTGCCCGCTTCGGCACAGCAACGGTGCGTAGTCCGTCGGCAGGCCCTCTGGTGCGAACCGCAGCTTCCCCGGCCACATGCCCGGGTGCCCTGCGGCCCGCCCCGGCACGCACAACACAAACGCCCCAGGAGCGCTCGCGCCCCCAGGGTCCGAGTAGACGAGTAAGAGGAATACTTCGATGGCAACGTACGCGATCGTCAAGACCGGCGGTAAGCAGTACAAGGTCGCTGAAGGCGACACTGTGAAGGTCGAGAAGATCGACGGAGAGATCGGCAGCACGGTGAGCCTGCCGGTCGCGTTGGTCGTCGACGGGTCGAACCTGACCACCGATGCCGACAAGCTGGCCAAGATCTCGGTCACCGGCGAGGTCGTCGACCACGTCAAGGGCCCCAAGATCCGCATCCACAAGTTCAAGAACAAGACCGGCTACCACAAGCGCCAGGGTCACCGTCAGAAGCTGACGGTCCTCAAGGTCACCGGCATCAAGTAGTTCGACCCGCTTCGAGAAGACCTCAGGAGGACTGACACATGGCACACAAGAAGGGCGCGTCCAGCTCGCGCAACGGTCGCGATTCCAACGCCCAGCGACTCGGCGTGAAGCGCTTCGGCGG
Organism: Gordonia sp. SMJS1; assembly: GCF_029866425.1. Classification (NCBI taxonomy): domain Bacteria; kingdom Bacillati; phylum Actinomycetota; class Actinomycetes; order Mycobacteriales; family Gordoniaceae; genus Gordonia; species Gordonia sp. SMJS1. The sequence goes on from NZ_CP123381.1 coordinate 2,181,869, forward strand.
CCAGCAGGTGAGCGCAGGTGAGATCCTGGTCCGCCAGCGCGGCACCAAGTTCCATCCCGGCGTCAACGTCGGTCGCGGTGGCGACGACACCCTGTTCGCGCTCGCCGCGGGCGCGGTGGAGTTCGGCTCCAAGCGTGGCCGCAAGACGGTCAACATCGTCCCGGAAACCGCTTCGGTCTGACCTGAGCAACCGGCACGACAAGCTCTTACACAGGGCGGGCAGGGTCATCGCGTACCCCGCCCGCCCTGTTCTTTTTTGACGGAAGAAGGATTTCGATGTCTCGGTTCGTCGACCGCGTGACCATCCACGTCGCCGCGGGGAACGGCGGCCACGGCTGCGCGTCGGTCCATCGCGAGAAGTTCAAGCCTCTCGGCGGACCCGACGGCGGAAACGGCGGCAACGGCGGGTCCGTGCGGCTCGTCGTCGACCCCCAGGTGCACACGCTCCTCGACTTCCACTTCCACCCGCACGCGAAGGCCTCCAACGGCAAGCCCGGGGCCGGAGACAACCGCGACGGCGCCACCGGCGGCGACCTCGTCCTCAAGGTTCCCGACGGCACGGTCGTCCTCGACGAGCGCGGCACGATCCTCGCCGATCTGGTCGGCGAGGGGACGGTCTTCGAGGCCGCGCAGGGGGGCCGCGGCGGGCTGGGGAACGCGGCGCTCGCGTCGAAGGCGCGCAAGGCCCCCGGCTTCGCCCTGCTGGGCGAAGAGGGGCAGCAGCGTTCGCTGGTCCTGGAACTCAAGTCGGTCGCCGACGTCGGGCTCGTCGGTTTCCCGTCGGCCGGCAAGTCGTCGCTGGTGTCGGTGCTCTCGGCCGCCAAGCCGAAGATCGCGGACTACCCGTTCACCACGCTGGTCCCGAACCTCGGGGTCGTGCAGACCGCGGGCGACGTGTTCACCATCGCCGACGTCCCCGGTTTGATCCCGGGCGCCTCGACCGGCCGCGGGCTCGGCCTCGAGTTCCTCCGCCACCTCGAGCGCTGCGCGGTGCTCGCGCATGTCGTCGACTGCGCCACACTGGAACCCGGGCGCGACCCGATCTCCGACATCGATGCGCTCGAAGCCGAGCTGGCCGCGTACGTCCCGGCACTCGACGACGACCACGGACTCGGCGACCTCGCCTCCCGCCCCCGCGTGGTGATCCTCAACAAGCTGGACGTACCCGACGCCGCCGAGCTCGCCGACCTCGTCGAACCCGAACTGGCCGAACGTGGTTGGCCGGTGTTCCGGATCTCGGCGGTCGCCCACGAAGGTCTGCGCGAGCTCACCTTCGCACTGGCGCGGATGGTGCGCGAATACCGAGATGCCCAGCCCGCCAAGGTCGCCCGGCGCGCGATCATCCGCCCCAAGGCCGTCGACGACACCGGCTTCACGATCGAGACCGACCCGGACAACGAGGGCGGCTTCATCGTCCGGGGTTCGCGCCCGGAGCGGTGGATCGCGCAGACGCAGTTCGACAACGACGAGGCCGTCGGCTACCTCGCCGATCGGCTCAACCGGCTCGGCGTCGAAGACGAACTGGTGAAGCGGGGTGCACAACCGGGTGCGCCCGTCACCATCGGTGCGGTCACGTTCGACTGGGAACCGTCCACGCCGATGGGCGACGACGTCCCAGTCACCGGGCGCGGCACCGACATCCGGCTCGATCGTTCCGATCGCGTCGGCGCCGCCGAACGCAAACAGGCGCGTCGCCTGCGGCGCGGGCTGCCGGACGAGGACGGCGGGGAGCGGGACCTCCCGTGAGCACCGGTTCCGCCGACCGCGTTCACGAGGGGTCGGTACGCGACCGGATCGCGCACGCGCGCAGCGTGGTCGTGAAGATCGGCTCGTCGGCACTCACCGACCTCACCGAGGGACTCGACCGCAACCGCCTCGACGCACTGGCCGACGCGCTCGAGGCCCGGATGCGGGCCGGCTCGGATGTCATCGTCGTGTCCTCGGGGGCCATCGGGGCCGGGATCGCCCCGCTCGGACTCAAGAAACGGCCCACGGATCTCGCCACCAAGCAGGCGGCGGCAAGCGTCGGGCAGCTGGCCCTCGCGCATGCGTGGGGTACGTCGTTCGCGCGCTACGGCCGCACGGTGGGTCAGGTCCTGCTCACCGCCGACGACATCTCCAACCGTAGTCACCACGCGAATGCCCAACGGACACTTGACCGTCTGCGTTCACTCGGCGCCGTGGCGGTGGTGAACGAGAACGACACCGTGGCCACCAACGAGATCCGTTTCGGGGACAACGACCGGCTGGCCGCGCTCGTCGCCCACCTGTCGGGTGCCGATGCGCTCATCCTGCTCTCCGACGTCGACGGCCTCTACGACGGTGATCCGCGCCGGGTCGACGTCGACGGCCGTCGCGCCCGGTTGATACCCGAGGTCAACGGCCCCGAGGATCTCGACGGGGTGATCGCCGGCTCCGGCGGCGCGCTGGGTACGGGTGGCATGGCCTCCAAGCTGGCCGCGGCCCGCTTGTCGGCGGATGCCGGCGTGCCCGTATTGCTGGCGGCCGCCTCGTCGGCGGCGCAGGCGCTGGCCGACGCCTCGGTGGGCACGGTGTTCGCCGCCCGGCCCGAGCGGCTGTCCGCGCGTCGGTTCTGGGTGCGTCACGCCGCCGACGCGCGGGGTCGGATCGTGCTCGACGACGGCGCCGTGGACGCGGTGTCGCGCAGGCGGCGTTCACTGCTCGCCGCGGGGATCGTCGGGGTCACCGGCAGGTTCTACGAGGGCGACGTCGTCGAACTCGTCGACCAGTACGACACGGTGCGGGCCAGGGGAGTCGCGGCCTACGGCGTCGACGACATCGCGTCGATGGTCGGCCGCTCCACCGGCGACCTCCCACCTGAACTACAGCGTCCGGTGGTGCACGCCGACGATCTGGTGGTCGTGGGCCGCTGACCAGAGGTCAGAACGTCGCCAGCGCCGGGAGCACGAAACCGGCCTCGTGATCGATCTTCAAGGTCGCGATCTCGTCGGCACGGGTGACCCCGCGGTTCACGATGATCAGCGGCTTGCCGGCGCGGTGCGCGCGCCGCGCGAATCGCAGGCCGGACATGACGGTGAGCGACGACCCGACGACAAGCAGGGCGTCGGCCTCGTCGACCACCGAATACGCCTCGTCCACAACGTCTTTCGTGACCGTCTCGCCGAAGTAGACGATGTCGGGCTTCAGGATGCCGCCGCAGTTCGGGCAGTCGATCATCATGAAGTCGGACGTGTCGGACAGGGTGGCGTCGGCGTCCGGCGCGACTTCGATGGCACCGCGGCCGCTGACCCGACGCGCGAACTCGGTGTTGATCTCTTCGAGTTGTCCGGCGAGCCGGTGACGGGAGATACGCCAGTCGCAGTTCACACAGCGGACACGGCCGTAGCATCCGTGGAGTTCGATGACCCCGCGGGTGCCGGCCTTGGTGTGCAGCATGTCGACGTTCTGGGTGAGCACCCGCGACATCCACCCGCGCTGCTGGAGTTCGGTGAGCGCCAGATGGGCTCTGTTGGGGACCGCGGCGTCCATGTGCCGCCAGCCGAGGTGGTTGCGTGCCCAGTAGTGGCGTCGGAAGTCCGGCGACGAGAGGAACATCTCGAGGGTCATGGGCGTCCGCGGCGGCGAGCCGGGACTCCGGTAGTCGGGGATGCCGGAGTCGGTGGAGATGCCGGCGCCGGTCAGAACCGCGAAACGGCGTCCGGCGAGGATGTCGGCGGCCAGTGCGATCCGGTCCGCGACGTCATCGTCGAGGGGGGTGTGTTCGGCCGGGGCGGAGCCGAGCTGGAGACGAGTACGCACCCTGCCCAGGATAGGCAGGGTGCGTACTCGAGGTGTCTGCGAGAGCCGTCAGGTGACGGGCGTCTCCGCGTGCTTGCCGGCCGGCTGCGGCACGGTCACCAGCGGATACACGCCGTTCTCGTCGTGGACTTCGGTGCCCACGACAGGCGGGTTGAACACGCACAGCATGCGCATCTCGGTGTCGGCGGTGACGGTGTGCCGCTCGTGGCCGTTCAGCAGGTACATCGTGCCCGGCGCGAGCGGATAGGTCTCGCCGGTCTCTCGGTCGAGGAGCGTGCCGGTGCCTTCGACGAGCCAGACGGCCTCGACATGGTTGGCGTAGTGGAACTCGTTGACCGAGCCGGCCTTGATCGTGGTCTCGTGGAACGAGAAGCCCACATTGTCGCCGCCGAGGATGATGCGCTTGGAGACCCAGTTGCCCTTGGGGTCGGCGACGTCGCGGTCGGTCCCGGTGATTTCTTCAGTGGTTCGGACGATCATCCGAGCACCTCCTTGACTGCATCGGACAGGATGGACAGGCCGCGGTCGAGGTCCTCGCGCGAGATGGTCAGCGGCGGGAGCAGCTTGACCACCTCGTCGGACGGGCCCGACGTCTCGGCCAAGAGTCCCGCGCCGAAGGCCTGCGCGCAGACCTTGCCCGCGGCGGTATGGTCCTCGAACGCGAGTCCGCGCACCATGCCACGCCCCCGGGTGGAGATGCCGTCGTAGCGGTTGCACAGGTCGGTGAAGACCTCGTGGATCCGCTCGCCCTTGGCATGGATGTCGCGGGTCAGCGCGTCGTCGGCCCAGTAGGTCTCGATCGCCTTGGCGGCGGTCACGAAGGCCGGGTTGTTCCCGCGGAAGGTGCCGTTGTGCTCGCCGGGGGTCCACACGTCGAGCTCGGGCTTGAACAGGGTCAGCGCGAACGGCAGCCCGTAGCCGCTGATCGACTTCGACAGTGTGACGATGTCGGGCTTGATGCCGGCTTCCTCGAACGAGAAGAACTCGCCGGTGCGGCCACAGCCCATCTGGACATCGTCGACGATCAGCAGGATGTCGCGTCGCCGGCAGAGATCCGACAGTGCCCGCAGCCACTCGGCACGAGCGACGTTCACGCCGCCCTCACCCTGGACGGTCTCGACGATGACCGCCGCCGGGCGGTTCAGGCCGCTGCCGGAGTCGTCGAGCACACGCTCGAACCAGGCGAAGTCCTCCATGACGCCGCCGAAGTAGTTGTCGAAGGGCATGGGCGTCGCGTGGACGAGCGGGATACCAGCGCCGGCACGCTTCATCGAGTTACCGGTCACCGACAGCGATCCGAGCGTCATGCCGTGGAAGGCGTTGGTGAAGCTGATGATCGACTCGCGACCGGTCACCTTGCGCGCCAGCTTGAGTGCCGACTCGACGGCATTCGTACCGGTGGGGCCGGGGAACTGGATTTTGTAGTCGAGTCCGCGCGGCTCGAGGATGTGACTGGTGAACTTTTCGATGAAGTTCCCCTTGGCGACGGTCGCCATGTCCAGACCGTGGGTGATGCCGTCGGCCTCGATGTACTCGAGAAGGGCCTTCTTCAGGACCGGGTTGTTGTGGCCGTAGTTCAAGGACCCGGCGCCCGCGAAGAAGTCGAGGTATTCGCGGCCGTCCTGATCGGTGATGTAGGAGCCCTTGGCGGTGGTGAACACAGCCGGCCAGTTACGGCAGTAGCTGCGCACCTCGGATTCGTGGGCGGTGAAGACTGAATCGTCCATGTGGGTGTCGAGAAGTGGCATGTCGTGTGCTTCCTTCTGGTGTGACAACGTGGGGTTCATGTGCCCGGCTCGAGGTCGCCTCATCGCGATCGCCGGGTTCGGCTGAGCCCTACGGGCTGGGGTCGGCCTTTGGTCGGGATGTCATGCGGGACTACCGATTACGGGGTCGGCAGGATGGAAACCTAGCGCGCGTGCCGCATCTGAGGCGTCGGCCCTGTGGTCATGGCGACGACCGGGATCGCGCAGGACTCAGGGCTCGGGGATCTCCGGCTCGAGCATGTAGAGATCTTCCGGCTCGTGGGAGTCGGGGAATGCGTTCGCCGCGAACAGGTCTCGACGTTCGAAACGAAGTCCGCGGGCCTTGGCCACCGAGGCGAACAAGCGTTGGGACGGGACGTTGTCCGGGCTGATCGTCGTGTGCATGGCGACCATGCCCTGACGGTTGACGCGGTCGAACAGCTCGTGCAGCATGGTCGCCGCGATGCCGTGTCCGCGCACCTCGTCGTCGACGGCGACCTGCCAGACCATCAGGGTGGAGGGGTCGCTCTGCCGCCGGTAGCCGGTGACGAAACCGACTGCGCGGCCATCGACTTCGGCGACGATCGAGGTGGTGGCGAAGTCGTGGCACCACAGCACGTAGGAGTAGCTCGAGTTGACGTCGAGAACCTGAGAGTCCGAAGCGATTTCCCAGAGGCGGATACCGTCGTCGACCGTGGGAACCCGGTAATCGACGGTGAGGGTTGTTGTCGGGGCCGTTCTTGTTTGGGAAGGGCTCATAACGCAAACGACGTTAACAATGCGTGTCGTAGAAGTCATGTACCTGCGGAAATTGGTCCGCGGAACGCCTACCTTGTCCCTGTTCAGACATACAATGTGAAGCGGGTCACAAAGACGTGAGTCCGGATTGGTTCGGGTGGCTTCCGGGATTGCAGAATGGCCTCATGACGAGGATCATCGCCGGCCGGCTGGGTGGGCGGCGACTGCGTGTTCCGGGCGAGGGTACCCGGCCCACTTCTGACCGGGTCCGCGAATCGGTGTTCAACATGTTGGCCGCCCGATCCGATCTGGACGGAGTCTGGGTCCTCGACCTGTACGCGGGATCGGGGGCGCTGGGTCTCGAGGCGATCTCGCGTGGTGCTGCAGGGGCGACGTTCGTCGACTCCGGGCGCCGGGCCGCGGTCACGATATCCGCCAACGTGCGGGCCTGTGGGGTGGCCCCGAACGCCACCGTACATACGCGCACGGTGTCGGCCTACCTCGCCGGCGCCGCGGAACGGCGGTTCGGCCTCGTCTTCTCCGATCCGCCGTACGACCTCCGGGCCGACCGGATCACCGCGGACCTGGAGCTACTGCGGTCACACCTGGACGACGACGCGCTGATCGTCGTCGAACGCTCGACGCGGTCCACCGGCGAGATCTGGCCATCCGAGTACGAGGTGGTCGTCGACAAGTCCTATGGCGACACCCGGGTGGAGATCGCCCGCCTGGTCTGACCGGTAAGTTCGGGCCATGACGACGGCAGTGTGTCCCGGTTCCTTCGATCCCTTCACCCTCGGTCACCGATACGTGGTGGAACGCGCTGCGGCGTGTTTCGACGAGGTCGTGATCACCGTGGTGGTCAACCCCAACAAGCGCGGCATGTTCGGTGTGGACGAGCGGATCGAACTCATCGAAGAGGACTGTGCGGACCTGGCGAATGTGCGGGTGGACCGGTGGGAGGGCCTGCTCGTCGATTACCTGCGGCAGGAGTCGATCCACACCATCATGAAGGGGCTGCGCTCCGCCGTCGACTTCGACTACGAGGTGCCGATGGCCCAGATGAACCGCGAGCTCGCCGATGTGGAGACGATCTTCCTGCTGACCGACCCACGATTCGCCCACGTCTCGAGCTCGCTGGTGAAGGAGGTGGCGAAGTTGGGTGGAGACGTGACGCCATTCTTGTCCGCACATGTCCACAAGAGCCTGATGAGCCGGTTGTCCGGCGAGCGCTCGGCCTGACCCACCGGTCGGGCGCGACACACCCCACGCGCTTCACGAGTCACAAGCGCAACATTCGGCACAATAGTCACAGAATCACCAACTGTTGCAACCAGGCAAGCGCCGGATTGGGGTGGCTGTGTACCGGGTATTTGAGGCTCTCGACGAGCTGGTCGCGATCGTCGAAGAGGCGCGGAGTGTGCCGATGACCGCCGGGTGCGTCGTGCCGCGCGGCGACGTGCTGGAACTCCTCGACGACATCAAGGACTCCATCCCCGGCGAGCTCGACGACGCGCAGGACGTCCTCGACCAGCGTGACACGCTGATCGGTGATGCCCGCGAGCACGCCGAGACGACGGTGTCCAAGGCGGATTCGGAGTCCGAGGCGGTGCTCGCGCACGCTCGCGCCGAGGCCGACCGGATCCTCTCCGAGGCGAAGGCGCAGGCCGACCGTATGGTCGACGAGGCGAGCGCGCACTCGGGCTCGCTGGTGGAGGACGCCGCCGAGGAGGCACACCGTCTGCAGACCAGCGCGGCGCGCGAGTTCGAGGCCGTCACCGGCCGGGCGCGGGCCGAGGCGCAGCGCACCATCGACGCCGCCAACAACTCCTACGACAAGTCGGTGGCCGACGGTATCGCCGAGCAGCAGCGCCTCGTCTCCGAGACCGAGGTCGTCGGCGCGGCGAAGTCCGAGGCCGAGCGGATCATCGACGCCGCCCACGCCGAGGCCGACCGCCTGCGCGGTGACTGTGACGTCTACGTGGACGAGAAGCTCGCGCAATTCGAGGAGATCCTGACCGGCACGCTGCGATCGGTGAACCGGGGTCGGCACCAGCTACGGACCGGCGCCGGCATGCACGACTATGTCGAGTACCCCCGTGGTGTCGACGAGTCCGGGCGTGGCGACGGTGCGCGTTCGCGCGAGTCCCGTGGCGACGATCCCCGCTCGCGCGAGACCTCGGCCCGCCACACCTACGACCGCGACCACGGTTCGCCGCTCGCGGTGTGACACGCTCGTCGACCCGGCTGTCCACACGCCGCCGGCGTCGGTCGATCATTCCCGGGTGCGAGCGTATGGTGGGCGTTTGTGGCTGATCATGCTGTGACATCAGAGCCGTCGCACGGTCCCGGTTCTACTCCCAGGCGCGAGCCCTTCGTGCTGGATGTGCGTTCGATGGGACGCCGCCCGGGCACGATGTCGGAGGTGCACCGTACTGTCCGGACACCCGAACGGCTGGGCGTCGAGATGGTCGGGATCCCAGCGGATTCCGATGTCGACCTCGACCTCCGTCTGGAGGCGGTGTCCGAGGGAATCCTGGTGACCGGGACGGTGTGCGGTGAAACCGTCGGTCAGTGCTCGCGCTGCCTCGAGCCGATCGACGGCACGGTGACGGTCTTCCTCACCGAGTTGTTCGCCTACCCGGACAGCGCGACCGAGCAGACCACCGACGCCGACGACATCCATCGCATCGCCGACGACCGTATCGACCTCGAACAGTCGATCATCGACGCCGTGGCACTCGAACTGCCGATGTCGCCCCTCTGTTCGTCGGACTGCGAGGGTCTGTGCCAGACCTGCGGGGTGCGTCTGGCCATCGCCGAACCGGGTCACTCCCACGAGGTCATCGACCCGCGCTGGGCCGGACTCGCCGACAAGTTCGCCGACCTCGGGAAGGACGATTCGCCGACGGACGGTGCCGCAAACGACCCCGACCCGGAACGACATCGTGACTGAGGCCGTGCGTGCGGACGGTCCGCGTGCGGCCCTGCTCGACGCGCTGGACACCGACATTCCCGACGACCTGCTGACGCTGGCACTGACCCATCGTTCCTACGCGTATGAACACGGCGGTCTGCCGACCAACGAGCGCCTGGAGTTCCTCGGGGACTCGGTGCTCGGTGTCGTCATCACCCAGCGTCTCTACCTGCGTTATCCCGATCGACCCGAGGGCGAGCTGGCGAAGATCCGGGCCAGCGTCGTCAACATGCATGCGCTCGCCGACGTCGCGCGTGGTCTCGGGGACGAGGGCGGTCTGGGCAAGTACCTGTTCCTCGGCCGCGGCGAGGAGATGACCGGCGGGCGCGACAAGGACTCGATCCTGGCCGATGGTCTGGAGTCGCTGTTCGGCGCGGTCTTCCTCAGTCACGGACTCGAGACCTCGCAGCGCGTCATCCTGCGTCTGTTCGACGAGCGCCTCGAACGTGCCGGCAACCTCGGCGCAGGGCTGGACTGGAAGACGTCGCTGCAGGAGTTGAGTTCGGAGCGCGGGTTCGGTCCGCCGCAGTATCAGATCAGCGCGACCGGTCCCGACCACAACAAGGAGTTCACCGCGACCGCGCTGGTCGCCGGCGAGAGCCTCGGCGAGGGTGTCGGCCGGACCAAGAAGGAAGCGGAGCAGCAGGCCGCCGCACACGCCTGGAAAGTGCTGACCGAGCGCGCGTCGGCGTCGTGAACCCTTCTGTCAGCCGGCTTTTCGCGATCTGCGATGCCTGAACTCCCCGAGGTCGAGACCGTCCGCATCGGTCTCGAGACCCATCTCGTCGGTCGGGTGGTGGCCTCGACCGAGGTCCTTCATCCGCGCGCGGTCCGTCGTCACGCCGGCGGTGAGCCGGATCTGATCGGTCGGCTCGCCGGCAAGCGGGTGACCGGCGTCCGGCGCCGCGGCAAGTACCTGTGGATCGATGTCGCCGACTCCGCCGACCGTGCGGCGCTCGTCGTCCACCTCGGGATGAGTGGCCAGATGCTGATCGCCCGGACCGGAACTCCCGATCACACGCACCTGCGGATCCGCGCGGTCCTCGACGACGAGAACGAACTCCGCTTCGTCGATCAGCGGACCTTCGGGGGTTGGCATCTCGACGACTACACACCCGATGTGTATGCGCCCTCGGGGAGTACGGACACGACCGACCCGTCGCCCGCCGACATCCCGGTCTCGGTGGCGCACATCGCAACCGATCCGTTCGACCCGGCCTTCGATCCCGTCCGCGTGGTGGATCGCATGCGCGCCAAACACTCCGAGATCAAACGGGTCCTGCTGGATCAGACGGTGATCTCCGGCGTCGGCAACATCTACGCCGACGAAGCGCTGTGGCGCGCACGTCTGCACGGCTCGCGGATCGCCGAGACGATCAGTCGCAAGAAACTGCGCGAACTCATCGATGCCGTCACCGACGTGATGGCGGATGCGCTGAAGGTCGGCGGTACCTCGTTCGACGCGCTCTACGTGAACGTCAACGGACAGTCCGGCTACTTCGAGCGGTCCCTGAACGCCTACGGACGGGCGGGGGAGCCGTGTCGTCGGTGCGGCGCGATCATGCGCCGCGAGCAGTTCATGAACCGTGGCTCGTTCTCGTGTCCGCGATGCCAGCGGGCGTCGAAGGCGAACCCGGGCTGACCGTCCGGTATCCGCGGCGGTGCTGCATCGGGAGTATCAGGCCTGGCGTTCGAGGCGGTAGTGCAGGCGAAGCGCCCGGAATCGTCCGACCTTCAACTCATGATCGGTGCGGAGTACGCCTTCCTCGTCGACGTATACCCGGAACGACTCCGCCAGTGTCGGCTGCGCCGAATACCACTGATCGCCGAACAGGACCGACACGTAGGCGCCGTCCGCCCCGAATCGTCGAGAGCGGGATGTCAAGGTGAGCGCCCCGTCGGCCTCGGCGCGTGGAGCAAGGAAAACGTGGATGTTGCCGAGTTCCAGGGGAAACGCGACGGCGACGTGCGGCTGCGGTTGTCCTGGAAGCGAAGCCGATCGATAGAACCCGCTGTACACAGGGGAATTGTCCAGGCGGAGCCGTCGCAGCCACGCCGCGCCCACTCTGTGTCCTGAGTGGTCGGTGACGACCCGGATCTCGCTGGACATGCCACGGCTGACAGATAGCGGTTCGGTCGGCAGAGCGAGTTGTTCGACGCGCCGCCCGAACAACGCTGCGACCGCCATCCCGCCGGGTGCGAACAGCGGGTTCCACTGCGACCAGACCTCCATCCGCCACGATCCGGTCCGTTCGTAGAAGTCTCGCACCGCGGGGTGCAGCGCTGATGCCCGGAAGTCCGGTCCGTCGAGCACTGCCATGTCTTCGAACAGGCCGGCGGTCGGCGACGGCGGCGCGACCGCACCCTGCTTCTCGTACTGGCGCAGCCAGGCGTCGCCGACCTCGTGCCGGCCATTGTGCGGCGCGCCCAGGAATGCGAACTCAGGCGTCGACATGTCGACCCGCCGGCCGACCGCTCGCCACCACCGACGGCTCAACGGATCCAGCACGTGCATCGTCGGTCGGTGGGTCCTCGTGACTGCGGTTCTGCGACGCATGCGGAAGACCCTAGCCACCAGGCAGACTCACCTCGGCAGACATGCGCCGGGAACAATCGACGTGCCGGGGCTCTTACTATTGGTCGCGATGCCGGCGGCGCCGGCCGACAACATCTTGAGAGGACCCGTCTTCGATGACCACCGAAGCAACTGCCCCCGCGTCCGGGGTTCCCGCCGACCAGGCCCACACCGATCTGTGGGTCGAGCGAACCGGCACGCGCCGGTACACCGGTCGCAGCTCGCGCGGCGCGGAGGTGCTGATAGGCTCGCAGGACGTCGAGGGCGTCTTCACCCCGGGTGAACTTCTCAAGATCGCGCTGGCCGCCTGCACCGGCATGTCGTCGGACCGGCCGCTGGCGCGACGCCTCGGTGACGACTACGACGCGACGATCCGCGTCAGCGGCGACGCCGACCGCGAGAACGAGGTGTACCCGCGCATCGAGGAGATCCTCGAGATCGACCTGTCCGAACTCGAGCCCGACGCCGCGGCCCGGTTGCTCGTCGTCGTCGAACGCGCCATCGACGCGGTGTGCACGGTCGGGCGCACGGTGAAGGCCGGCGCCGAGGTGGATCTGCGGATCGAGACGGAGTGACCGCATGAGCGAGGACGGCACCGACCGCGTCCGGCTCACCGCGCACGTCCACGGGCACGTGCAGGGCGTGGGCTTCCGCTGGTGGACCAGAGCGCGTGCTCTCGAACTCGGGCTCGTCGGCTACGCGTCGAACCAGGCCGACGGCCGGGTGCTGGTCGTTGCCGAGGGGCCACGGGACAAGGCCCTCGCCCTGCTCGACGCGCTCCGGTCGGGAACCACGCCCGGACAGGTGGACCTGGTGGTCGAGCGTGTGGATGAACCGCGCGGGGACCTCGACGGCTTCGTCGAACGGTGAGGAGAGCCGAAACACGTCGCGATGGTGAGTAGTCTGTACCGTCGTGCACCTCAAAAGCCTGACCCTGAAGGGCTTCAAGTCGTTCGCCTCGGCGACGACCCTGCGCTTCGAGCCGGGTATCACGTGCGTCGTCGGCCCCAACGGCTCCGGTAAGTCGAACGTCGTCGACGCCCTGACCTGGGTGATGGGCGAGCAGGGCGCCAAAGCACTGCGCGGCGGGAAGATGCAGGACGTCATCTTCGCCGGCACCTCGGGCCGTCCTCCGCTGGGCCGCGCCGAGGTCACCCTCACCATCGACAACGCCGACGGTGCGCTGCCGATCGAGTACTCCGAGGTGTCCATCACGCGCCGGATGTTCCGCGACGGCGCCGGCGAGTACGAGATCAACGGCAGTTCCTGTCGCCTCATGGACGTGCAGGAGCTGCTGTCGGACTCCGGTATCGGTCGCGAGATGCACGTGATCGTCGGCCAGGGACGGTTGTCGGCGATCCTCGAGTCCCGGCCCGAGGACCGCCGCGCGTTCATCGAAGAGGCGGCCGGGGTCCTCAAACACCGCAAGCGCAAGGAAAAAGCGGTCCGCAAGCTCGACGCGATGCAGGCCAACCTGGCGCGTCTGAACGATCTGACGGCCGAACTCCGTCGTCAGCTCAAACCACTGGGACGCCAGGCCGAGGTCGCCCGCCGGGCCCAGACCGTCCAGGCCGATCTCCGCGACGCACGGTTGCGCCTGGCCGCCGACGACCTCGTCACCCGCCGCGCCGAGATGGCCGAACACGCCGCCGTCGAGGACGAGGTCCGGCGTCGGCAGGACGAGGTGGCCGCCGAACTCGACCGTGCGAACGCGGAAGTGACCGAACACGAACAGCATCTCGCCGAGATCACGCCCGCCGCGGCCGCGGCCAACCGCGCCTGGTTCCGGTTGTCGGCGCTCGCCGAGCGCGTCGACGCGACCCGCCGGGTGGCCGCCGAACGCAGCCGGTACCTCAGCGAGCCGTCGAGCGAGGCGTCCGGGCCCGACCCGGAGGAGCTCGACGAGCAGGCCCTCGAGGCCGCCGAACTCGAAGCCGAGCTGACCGAGGGTGTCGAGATCGCCGCCGAACAGCTCGAGAGCGCCCGCGAGGTGCTTGGCGAACGCGAGTCGATTGCGGAGGCCGCGGAGGCGGCTCACCTCGCGGCTGTCCGCGCCATCGCCGACCGTCGCGAGGGTCTGGCGCGCCTCGAAGGGCAGGTGGACAACCTGCGGACGCGCTCGGAGTCGGTCGACGCCGAGGCGCAACGCCTCACCGCGGCCATCTCGGCCGCCACCGAACGCGCCGAAGTCGCAGTCACGCAACAGGATTCGGCGGCAAGCGAGCTGGCACAGCTGGAAGCCGCCGAACAGGCGCTCGACGAACACCACGAACGATGCGTGGCCGCGCTGAACCTGTCCAACGAGCGCGTGGCCACCCTGCAGGCCGCACACCGCGACGCCGAGCACGCCATCGCCTCCTTGTCGGCCCGGGTGGACGCACTCGCCATGGGACTCGAGCGGGGCGACGGCGGCGCATGGCTCCTGGAGAACGCGCCCGACGGCCTGCTCGGACCGATGTCGGAGCTGGTCACGGTCGAAGCGGGTTTCGAGACGGCCATCGCCGGGGCGCTCGGACCCGCCGTGGACGGCATCGTCACCGTGGACGGGATCGCCGCGGTGCGGGCGCTGGCGGCCCTGAAGTCGGGCGACGGGGGACGGGCCGCGCTGATCTGCGGCGGACTCACCGGCCCGGACCGATCGACCGACGTGGCGCTGCCCGACGGGGCGAGGTGGGCGGCCTCGGTGGTCGACACCCGGCCGGAGATCCGCGGTGCGATCGACACCGTCCTGGCCGACACCGTCATCGTCGACGACCCTGCGCAGGGCTCGAACTCGCCCGCCGTCTTGGGGTGCGCGCGGTGACGCCCGCCGGCGACCGCATCTCGGCGGCGTCGGTCGAGGGCGGTTCGTCACGCCGCCCCTCCACGCTGGAGGTCCAGTCGGCGATCGATGCGGCGACCGCCGAACTCGCCTCGACCCGCAGGCGCGTCGAAGAACTCGAGGCGGCGCTCGCCGGTGCGCTCACCGAGCAGCACGATCGGCGGGAGGCGGCCGAGGAGGCGCTCGCGGCGCTGCACGAGTCCGACGCCGGCGTCGGCGCCGCTTATGAGCAGATGGCCCGGCTGGGCCAGGAGATCAGAGCCTCGCGTGCCGAGGCCGACAAGCTGACCCGACAGCGCAACCTGCTCGAGAAGGGTCGCGAGGAAACCCTCGAGAACCTGCAGGAACTCACCGAGCGATTGCGTCTCGCCCGCGATGAGTCCGAGGTGGGGACCGAGATGTCCGCCGACGACACCGACCGCGCGAACGCCGCGACCGCCGTCGGCGTGGCACGCAGCGCCGAGATGGAGGCGCGCCTGACCTTGCGGACAGCCGAGGAACGCCTGGCATCCGTCCGGGGCAAGGCGGACTCGCTGCGGCGGGCCGCACAGCGCGAGCGCGAGGCACGCGAGCGGGCTCGTCGGCAGGACGAGATCCGACGCCAGGCCGCGGGCGTGGCGGCAGCCGTCGAACGCGCCGGTGCACAGGTCAGTGAGCGTCTCGCCGCGGCCGTGGCCTCGGCGCAGGCCGGGCGCGACGAACTCGAGGAGATCCGGACCGCCCGCACCGCGACCCTCGACGCGCTCCGGGTCCGGGCGGGCGAACTGACGACCACCCTCAATTCGCTGCGCGACACCGTCCACCGCGACGAGGTGGCGCGGGCCCAGGTCGCGCTGCGGATCGAACAGCTCGAAGAGCAGGTCCTCGAGACCTTCGCGATGGCGCCCGACGATCTGATCGCCGAATACGGTCCCGACGTGCCGATGCCCCCGTCGGCGCTGGAGATGGCCGAGTACGAGCAGGCCCGGGAACGCGGCGAGCAGGTCGTCGCACCGGCCCCGATGCCCTACAACCGGGCTACACAAGAGGCCCGCGCCAAGAAGGCACAGAAGGATCTCAACACGCTCGGCAAGGTGAACCCGCTGGCGCTCGAGGAGTTCGCCGCTCTCGAAGAGCGATACAACTTCCTGTCGTCGCAGCTCGAGGACGTCAAGGCGGCCCGCAAGGACCTCCTCGACGTCGTGGAAGAGGTCGACGCCCGGATTCTGCAGGTGTTCACCGAGGCGTACGCCGACGTGGAACGCGAGTTCGGCCAGGTCTTCCAGACCTTGTTCCCCGGCGGCGAGGGCCGGCTCGTCCTGACCGAACCCGGCGACATGCTCACGACGGGCATCGAGGTCGAGGCGCGTCCGCCCGGTAAGAAGGTCAAGAGGCTCTCGCTGCTCTCGGGCGGGGAGAAGTCGCTGACCGCGGTCGCGATGCTGGTGGCGATCTTCCGCGCCCGCCCGTCGCCGTTCTACGTCATGGACGAGGTCGAGGCCGCGCTCGACGACACCAACCTGCGGCGACTGATCACGTTGTTCGCCCAATTGCGGGAGAAGTCGCAGCTCATCGTCATCACCCACCAGAAGCCCACGATGGAGGTCGCGGATGCGCTTTACGGAGTCAGCATGCGCGGCGACGGCATCACGACGGTCATCTCGCAACGCATGCGCGGAGTGAACATGCCCGTCGGTCAACAGGAGGACACCAGCCAGTGAACACCGGAATCATCATCGGCATCGTCGTTGCGGTGCTCGTCGTGATCGCGCTGATCGTGCTGGGGCTGGTGCTGTCGCGCCGCCGGCGCATCTCGCTGACCGACGAGCGGCAACCGGAGATCGTCGACGGGACGACCCGCCAGGTCGACCGGTCCGGGGGCTACCAGGCCGGATCGGGGTTCAGCTTCAGTCGCGGGGAGGCCGCGGGTGACACCGCCCTCGCGGAACCGCCGCGACGGAGGCCGGAACCCCCGGCTCCGGAGTCTGCGACGCCGGCACCCGAGGTGATCCGGCCGCCCGGAGAGCGCACCGATGTCGACGGTCAGCCGGGCGTCGGTGACGACTCCGCGGTGCCGCGGGATTCGATCCGGCGCGGCGTCACCGAGGTGTCGCTGCCCGAGCCGGACACCACCGAACCCGAGACCGCAGAACCTGCCACCGCCCGCCCCGAAACCGTCGAGCCCGAGACGGCGAAGCCGGACGTGGCCGAGCCCGCGTCCGCCACAGCCGCAACCGCCGCACCCGAGGTCACCGAACCCGAACCGGCCACCGCCGAGCCGGCAACGACCGAGCCGGCAACGACCGAGCCCGGGACCCGGGTACCCGACGATGTCGCGGAGGCGACCACCGCGCCGCCGCTGGACGAGATCGCGCCGACGGCGGGCCGGATCGGTCGGCTGCGCGGCCGGCTGTCCCGGTCACAGGGCGCGATCGGCAAGGGTGTGCTGGGCCTGCTGGGCGCCGGCGATCTCGACGAGGACAGCTGGGAGGAGATCGAGGACACGCTGGTGATGGCCGATCTCGGTGCGTCCACGACGGCCACCGTCGTCGAGACCCTGCGCACCGAGCTCGCGGCCAACCCGGTCCGCACCGCGGGTGAGGCCCGGGCGTTGCTCAAGCGGGTCCTGGTCGAGCAGCTCGACCCGACGCTCGACCGGTCGATCCGGGCGCTGCCACACGCGGGCCGTCCCGCCGTCGTCCTAGTCGTCGGCGTCAACGGCACCGGCAAGACCACCACGACCGGCAAGCTGGCACGCGTCCTGGTCGCCGACGGGCGTCGTGTCCTGCTCGGCGCGGCGGACACGTTCCGCGCGGCCGCCGCCGACCAGCTGCAGACGTGGGGCGAGCGGGTCGGCGCCGAGATCGTGCGCGGCAAGGAACAGGCCGATCCCGCCGCCGTCGCATTCGACGCCGTCGACCGGGGCATCGAGAGCGGCGTCGACGTGGTCATGATCGACACCGCCGGCCGGCTGCACACCAAGACCGGCCTGATGGACGAGCTGGGCAAGGTCAAGCGCGTCGTGGAGAAGAAGGCGCCGGTCGACGAGGTACTGCTGGTGCTCGACGCGACCGTCGGACAGAACGGCCTGATGCAGGCCCGGGTGTTCGCCGAGGTCGTCAACATCACCGGCGTGGTGCTGACCAAGCTGGACGGCACCGCCAAGGGCGGCATCGTGTTCCACGTCCAGAAGGAACTCGGCGTGCCGGTCAAGCTCGTCGGACTGGGGGAGGGCGCGGACGACCTCGCGCCCTTCGAACCGGACGCATTCGTCGACGCCCTCCTCTGACGCCGGCGGACGCTGCCGTGAAGTCGGGATCTGTGATCGGAAATGTCGGGTCAGACATCGGCCGCGGAGTCTGAGAGACAGCTCAGAGCCGAACTGGGATGTTACATGGGCGAAATACAAACCGCCCAGGGGGTTACGCGCCCGAAACGTCAGGGCACCACGGCCGAAACCGACTGCCGACAATCTCTTTGGAGGCGCCGAGCCGTCGGCGCATCCTGAGGAGGTTTCGTAGTGGAGTTGGCTCAGTTGCCAAACGAATCGTTTGGCCCGATCGACACGGGTAACACGGCATTCATGCTCGTGTCGGCCGCGCTCGTGTTGCTGATGACCCCAGGCCTCGCGTTCTTCTACGGGGGGTTGGCGCGAGGCAAGTCCGTCCTGAACATGATGATGATGTCCTTCGGAGCACTCGCGTCGATCAGCGTCGTGTACGTGCTGTGGGGCTTCTCGATGTCGTTCAGCGACGGGATCACCGGCAGCAGCGACATCGGCGGCATCTTCGCGAACCCGTTCGCGCTCTTCGGGTCCGACCAGCTGATGAGCACCATCGGCGAGGGCGACACCGAGATGTACGTCACCGGCGGCCTGACCATCCCGGCGATCGTCTTCATGGGGTTCCAGCTGACCTTCGCGGTCATCACCGTCGCCCTCATCAGCGGTGCACTCGCCGAACGCGTCAAGTTCTCCACCTGGATGGTCTTCACCGTCCTGTGGGCGACGATCGTGTACTTCCCGCTGTCCCACATGGTCTGGGGCGGGCTCGTCGGTGGCGGCGGCCTCCTCGGCGGCGGTGAGGACGGTCTGGCGGCCAAGATGTTCGGGACCGACGAGGAAGGTGCGGCCAACGTCGCGCCGATCGACTTCGCCGGCGGCACGGTCGTGCACATCAACGCCGGTATCGCGGCGCTGGTCCTGGTCCTCATCATCGGCAAGCGCGTCGGCTTCGGCCGCACCGCCTACCGTCCGCACAACATCCCGTTCGTGATGCTGGGCGCAGCACTCCTCTGGTTCGGCTGGTTCGGGTTCAACGTCGGCTCCGAGCTGGGCGCCGACCTGCTCGCCGGTCAGGTGTGGGTCAACACCACCGCTGCCACCGCCGCGGCGATCCTCGGCTGGCTCGCGGTGGAACTCATCCGCGACAAGCACGCCACCAGCGTCGGCGCCGCCTCGGGTGTGGTCGCCGGTCTGGTCGCCATCACCCCCGCGTGTGGTTCGCTGACCCCGGTCGGCTCGCTCATCCTCGGTGTCATCGCGGGTGCTCTCGCCGCCGTCGCGATCGGCCTGAAGAACAAGTTCGGCTACGACGACTCGCTCGACGTCGTCGGTGTCCACCTCGTCGCCGGCCTCTGGGGCACGGTGGCCATCGGCCTGATCGGCGAGGACGTGGGCCTTTTCTGGGGCGGAGATTACAAGCAGCTGGTGGTCCAGGTCGTGATCGCCTTGTTCGCCCTCGTGTTCACCGGTGTTCTCACCGCGATCATCGCCCTGGTGCTCAAGCCGCTGGGTTGGCGCGTCAGCGACGAGGACGAGAAGAGCGGCATCGACGAGGCAGAACACGCCGAGACGGCCTATGAGCTGGCATGACGCTCGAAGCCATTCGCTACTACGCTGAATCCTGTGGAGAGGGATAACTAATGAAGCTGATCACTGCAATCGTCAAGCCGTTCACGCTCGAGGATGTCAAAGCCGGGTTGGAGCAGGCCGGCATCCTGGGCATGACCGTGAGTGAGGTCCAGGGCTACGGCCGCCAGAAGGGTCACACCGAGGTCTATCGCGGCGCCGAGTACTCGGTCGACTTCGTACCCAAGGTCCGCGTCGAGGTCGTGGTGGACGACGCCGCCGTGGACAAGGTCGTCGACGTGATCGTCGAGGCCGCCCGGACCGGCAAGATCGGTGACGGCAAGGTGTGGGTCTCGCCGGTCGAGTCCGTGGTTCGCGTCCGAACCGGCGAGCGCGGTGGCGACGCACTGTAGCGAGCCCGCCGAGGCGTCGACGAAATCCCGGTGAACGGCCCCGTGCCCGACGACCAGTCGGGCGCGGGGCCGTCGGAGTTCCACACCTCGTATTCCCTTCTCTCCCACACACTTTGGAGGCAGTCGTAAGCGCCGCAGACCTGGCCAAGACCCGACGGCAACTCACCGAATCCGGCCGATCGGGAAAACTCGACGCACCAGCACTGCGCCAGGTGCTCGTCGACCTGCACGAATTCTGGCTGACCAGCAAGGGCGCCGAACTCGGCATCAAGCCGCACAGCGGGTTCGCGATCGTCGCCGTGGGCGGACTCGGTCGCGGTGAGATGCTCCCGTATTCGGACCTCGATCTGATCCTGCTGCACGACGACATGCCCGCCGAGCGGGTGTCCGAGGTCGCCGACGGACTCTGGTACCCGTTGTGGGACGCCAACATCCCGCTCGACCACAGTGTGCGGACGGTGCCGCAGGCGCTGCAGGTCGCCGGCGACGACGTCACCGCGGCCCTCGGCCTCCTCGAGGCGCGCCACATAGCCGGCGACGAGGATCTGTCCACGTTGCTGATCGGCGGGGTCCGCCAGCAGTGGCGCAACGACATCCGCAATCGGTTCCCCGAAGTGGTCACGCACGCGCAGGACCGCTGGCGGCGAGCCGGCGACATCGCACATCGCGCCGAACCCGACCTCAAGAGCGGCCGGGGCGGCCTGCGTGACGTCCAGCTCCTGGGAGCGCTGGCGATCGCCCAGCTCACCAGCGGGATGGCGAGCCTGCGACCCGATTCGCCCGGTGCCGGACCGCAGGTCGCCTACACGCGGCTCCTCGACATCCGTACCGAACTGCACCGCATCGCCGGGCGTCCCCGCGAGCACGTGCAGGCCCAAGACGCCGACGAGATCGGGGCGGCCCTCCGGATCGGGGACCGGTTCGATCTCGCCCGCGTCATCAGCGACTCGGCCCGCACCATCAGCTACTCCATCGACGTCGGCCTGCGGACCGCGGGCAACGCCCTGCCGCGTCGCGGACTGGCCAAGCTGCGGCGCTCGCCGCTGCGCCGTCCGCTCGACGAAGGCGTCGTCGAGCACAGCGGAGAGATCGTGTTGGCGCGCAACGCGATTCCGAGCAAAGACCCGGGACTCATCCTGCGGGTCGCCGCCGCGTCGGCCCGAACCGGCCTCCCGATCAGCGCGTCGACGCTGAGCCGGCTGGCCGACTACGCGCCGGAACTGCGTGAGCCGTGGCCGGCCGAAGCACTCAGCGACCTGCTGGTCCTGCTCAGTTCGGGACATCACATGGTCGACCCGATCGAGGCGCTCGACCGCACCGGCCTGTGGGGCCGGCTCCTGCCGGAATGGGGTGCGGTGCGCGACCTCCCGCCGCGCGATGCCATCCACACCTGGACCGTCGACCGGCATCTCGTGGAAACCGCGGCGTACGCGAGTGCGATGAC
Source organism: Gordonia sp. SMJS1 (assembly GCF_029866425.1). Taxonomy (NCBI): domain Bacteria; kingdom Bacillati; phylum Actinomycetota; class Actinomycetes; order Mycobacteriales; family Gordoniaceae; genus Gordonia; species Gordonia sp. SMJS1. The sequence goes on from NZ_CP123381.1 coordinate 2,203,190, forward strand.
CACCCGGGTGTCCCGGCCCGACCTGCTCGTCCTCGGTGCGTTGATCCACGACCTCGGCAAGGGTCGGGGTGCCGACCACAGCATCGTCGGCGCTGATCTGGCGGTTCAGGTCGGCAACCGGTTCGGTCTCTGGCCGCAGGATGTGGCGATCCTCGCCGACATGGTGCGACACCACCTGCTGCTGCCGCAGGTCGCCACCCGCCGGGACCTCGACGACCCGGCCACCGCCGAGTCGGTCGCCGACACCCTGGGACACAACCGGGTGCTGTTGGAACTGCTTGCCGCACTTGCCGAAGCGGATTCGCTGGCCACCGGCCCGGGGGTGTGGGGGGAGTGGAAGGCCTCGCTCATCCACGACCTCGTCCGCCGGTCGATGCGACTCATCGACGGCGAAGAGCCGAGCGCGCCCGAGCCGCTGACGGCCGAGGACCTGGCCACGGCGGCGGAAGGGGACTACGCGGTCCGGCTCGTCCGGGCCGACGGGCAACACACGTACCGCGTCACCATGGTGGCGCCTGATCAACCCGGCCTGCTGTCGAAGATGGCCGGGGTCCTCGCCCTGGGCGGGTTGCGGTCCCACTCGGCGTGTGCCCAGAGCGCCGACGGGAAGGCGATCAACTCGTTCCTGGTCGTCCCGATGTTCGGCAGTCCGCCCGATGCCGGCCTGTTGCGCCAGCAGCTGATCGCGGCCGTCGACGGCAAGATCGACGTCCTCGCGCGGCTCGACGCGCGCGAGCGGGACTCGCCGATCCCGACGATCGGCACCGTCACCACGATTCCCGGCACCGTGGTGACCATCGGCGCCAGCGCCGGGAGCACCGATCCCGAGGTCGACGGGGCCGGGCATCCGAAGAACGCGGTACCCGCGCTCTTCGCCGTGGCGCCACCGCGGGTGACGTGGCTGGACGCCCCGGAGGGGGAAGCGGTGCTGGAGGTCCGTTCCGACGACCGGATCGGCCTGCTCAGCCGGGTCAGTGCCATCCTGGAACGCCACGGCGCCGACATCCGGTGGGCCAAGGTGGCGACCCTGGGCGCCACCGGGGTCGACATCTTCGGCCTGCGGCTGGCGACCGACACCGAGGACGCACGGGCAAAGCTGGCCGAGGCCGTCGTCGCGGTCTGCCCGCCGCCGCAGCCGGCGCGCGAGGAGGACGGCGACGGACCGCAGTCCTACGGCGGGACGGGACGGTCCGGAGTGCCGATCTCCTAGATGTTTCGTCCCGGGACCCGCATGGAAGGATGGGACCCATGTTCGATTCCCTCTCCGACCGGTTGACCGGTGCCCTGAAGGATCTGCGTGGCAAGGGGCGGCTGTCCGACGCCGACATCGACCGCACCTGCCGCGAGATCCGGCTCGCCCTGCTCGAGGCGGACGTCTCGCTCGCGGTGGTCCGGTCCTTCATCGCCCGGATCAAGGAGCGCGCCAAGGGTGCCGAGGTCTCCGCGGCACTCAACCCGGCGCAGACGGTCGTCAAGATCGTCAACGAGGAACTCATCGGAATCCTCGGCGGGGAGACGCGGCGGGTGCGGTTCGCCAAGAACCCCCCGACCGTCATCATGTTGGCCGGTCTCCAGGGTGCCGGTAAGACGACACTCGCCGGAAAGCTGGGCAACTGGCTCAAGCAGCAGGGTCACACCCCGCTGCTCGTCGCCTGTGACCTGCAGCGTCCGGGCGCGGTCTCACAGCTGCAGATCGTCGGCGAGCGCGCCGGCGTACCGGTCTTCGCGCCGCATCCGGGCACGAGCGTCGGCGGCGAGGGTGTGCTCGGTGTGACCTCGGGCGATCCGGTCTCGGTCGCGCAGGCCGGTGTCGACGAGGCGCGGAGCAAGCACTACGACGTGGTGGTCATCGACACCGCCGGCCGGCTCGGCATCGACGCCGAACTGATGAAGCAGGCCTCCGACATCCGCGACGCCACCTCGCCCGACGAGGTGCTGTTCGTCGTCGACGCGATGATCGGTCAGGACGCCGTCACCACCGCCGAGGCCTTCCAGGAGGGTGTGGGCTTCACCGGCGTCGTGCTGACCAAGCTCGACGGCGATGCGCGCGGCGGTGCGGCGTTGTCGGTACGCGAGGTGACCGGCCAACCGATCATGTTCGCGTCCTCGGGCGAGAAGCTCGAGGACTTCGACGTCTTCCATCCCGACCGCATGGCCAGCCGCATCCTCGGCATGGGCGACGTGTTGTCGCTCATCGAGCAGGCCGAACAGCACTGGGATGCGCAGCAAGCCGAGGCCGCGGCCGCCAAGATCACCCAGGGCGAGCTGACCCTCGAGGACTTCCTCGAGCAGATGCTGATGATCCGCAAGATGGGCCCCATCGGCAACATCCTGGGGATGTTGCCCGGCGCCGGCCAGATGAAGGACGTGCTGTCGCAGGTCGACGACAAGCAGCTCGACCGCGTGCAGGCGATCATCCGCGGCATGACCCCCGCCGAGCGCGACAACCCGAAGATCATCAACGCCTCACGCCGGATCCGGATCGCCAACGGGTCGGGTGTGACCGTCAGCGAGGTCAACCAGCTCGTCGACCGGTTCTTCGAGGCCCGCAAGATGATGGCGCAGATGTCGGGTCGCATGGGCATGGGCGCGATGAACCGCAAGTCCAACCGCAAGGGCAAGAAGGGCAAGAAGGGCAAGAGCCGCGGCCCCACCCCGCCGAAGGCGGCGCGCGGCGGCTTCCCTGGTATGCCCGGAGGCATGCCGGCCGGGTTCCCGGACCTGTCGAACATGCCGGCCGGTCTCGATCAGCTGCCCCCGGGTCTCGAGGGCATCGACGTGTCGCAGTTCCAGCAGCCCAAGAAGAAGAAATGACGGTGGGTGGCCCGGAACAGGGTGCAATGGCCCGCCACTACCGGGGCACCGATCCGCTCACGTCCGAACCGGTCGAGTTCTGGGTGTCCGACGACACCATCAGCCTCACCGCGGTTCCCGACGCCGAGACGGCCGTCGACGGCGGCTGGATCCTGCCGGGCCTCGTCGATGCCCACAACCACGTGGGGATCGCGCCGGGCCTCGGGGTCGACATCGAGCAGGCCCGTGGGTACGCCTACGCCGATGCGCGCGCAGGCACCCTGCTGATCCGCGAGGTCGGGTCGCCGCTCGACACACACCCGCTCGACGACGACCCCGCCTGCCCGCGCTTCATCCGCTCGGGCAAGCACATCGCCCGGCCCAAGCGGTATCTGCGCGACTACGGCGTCGACCTCGACGATCCGGACGAACTCGCGGCCGAGGTGGCCCGGCAGGCGCAGGCCGGCGACGGCTGGGTGAAGATCGTGGGCGACTGGATCGACCGCGAGGTCGGCGACCTGGCCCCGCTGTGGACCCGTGCACAGATAGAGGCGGCGGTGGCGGTGGCGCACGAGCACGGCGCCCGGATCACCGCCCATGTCTTCGGAACCGATGCTCTAGTCGACCTGATCGGGGCCGGTGTCGATTGCATCGAGCACGGCACCGGGCTGACTCCCGATCTCGTCGACCAGCTCGTCGACCGCTCGATCGCGTTGGTGCCCACCCTGATCCAGGTCGAGAACTTTCCCGGGATCGCCGACGGAGCCGAACGCTTCCCGACCTACGCCGCGCACATGCGCGCCCTGCATGCGGGCGCCCCGGCGGTGTTCGCCGCCGCGCGTGAGGCCGGTGTCCAGATCTTCGCCGGGACCGACGCGGGCGGATTCGTCGAGCACGGACGCATCGTCGACGAGATCGAGGCGCTCTCGGACGTGGGCCTGGGCCCGGCGGGTGCGATCGCGGCGGCGTCGACGAATGCGCGCGCCTGGCTGGGCGCCGACCTCCTGGAGGACGGGCACCGCGCCGACTTCGTCGTGTACGCAGACAACCCGTGCGACGACCTGGGCACGTTGCGACACCCGGTGGCAGTGGTCTCGTCTGGTCGCCACCTCGTGTGAGCAAAGCCACACGGTAGTGGCTGGTTGCCTTCCTTACCGCCGCGTAACGTAGCAACGGCGTTGCAACGGTTCGGCCAGGACGAACCGGATCAGTCCACCTCGGATCCGCGGCCCGGATCCGAGAGCGCGGGCCCGTCGGAGCCGGGGGTCGAGGGAGGCTCCGGCGGTGTCGCGCATCAGGACGCGGATGAGCCGACACCGACAGAGTGACGGAAGTGACGTTCGGCATGTGGTCGTCCTCGCGGGGTGGGTGACCACATGCCGGTCCATCGGCTGTTCCTTCTGCAGGCCGATCACCGGATTCGGAACTCACCGCCCGGTCTGGCACAATGATTCGCTGGTTCGTCGGATCCGGTCACGGCCGCCCGACGGTCACACCACTACAGACGCAAAACCGGGTCCGCCACTCCGGGCGGATTGCTGAATTGCGCAGTGACCACACGAAAGAGATGTAGACATGGCTGTCAAGATCAAGCTCACGCGGCTCGGCAAGATCCGCAACCCGCAGTACCGCATCGTCGTCGCCGACGCCCGCACCCGCCGCAACGGCCGGGTCATCGAGACCATCGGCAAGTACCACCCCAAGGAAGAGCCCTCGCTGATCGAGGTCGACTCCGAGCGCGCGCAGTACTGGCTGGGCGTCGGTGCGCAGCCGACCGAGCCCGTGGCCGCGATCCTCAAGGTGACCGGTGACTGGCAGAAGTTCAAGGGCCTGCCGGGCGCCGAGGGCACCCTGAAGACCGCCGAGCCCAAGCCGTCGAAGCTCGACCTGTTCAACGCCGCGCTCGCCGCCGCCGACAACGAGCCGGTCGCCGCCGCGACCACCCCCAAGAAGAAGGCCGCCAAGAAGGACGACGAGGCTGCCGAGGCTCCCGCCGCCGAGGGTGACGCGTGAGCGCAGTCGTCGCCGACGCGGTCGAGCACCTGGTCCGCGGAATCGTCTCCAACCCCGATGACGTCCGGGTCGACCTCGTCACCGGCCGTCGCGGCCGGCTCGTCGAGGTTCACGTGAACCCCGACGACCTCGGCAAGGTGATCGGTCGCAACGGTCGTACCGCCACCGCGCTGCGCACCCTGGTCTCCGGGATCGGCGGCCGCGGGATGCGCGTCGACATCGTCGACACCGACCGCTGACCGCGAACCCGAACACCGAGCGCATCGTGGATCTCGTCGTAGGCCGTGTGGTCAAGTCACACGGAATCCGTGGTGAGGTCGTCGTGGACGTCCGCACCGACGAGCCCGAGATGCGTTTCGCCCCGAACTCGGTGCTGCGTGGCCGTCTGCCGCGCGGTGCCGGGGAACGGGATTTCACCGTCACAGCCGCCCGGGATCATTCCGGGCGGCTGTTGGTGTCCCTGGCCGGCATCGCGGACCGGGATTCCGCCGACGCCCTGCGCGGCACCCTGTTCCTCATCGACAGTTCGCAGGTGGAGCCTTCCGACGACCCGGACGAGTTCTACGACCACGAACTCGAGGGCGTGCCCGTACAACTCACCGACGGCTCCGCGGTCGGCGTCGTCGAATCGGTCCTGCATCTGCCCGGCGGCGAGTTGCTGTCGGTACGTACCACCGACGACCGTGAGGTACTCGTGCCGTTCGTGCGCGAGATCGTGCCGAGTGTCGGTCGCGAGCTGATCGTGATCGACCCCCCGGAGGGGCTGCTGGATCCGGATTCGCTCGACGAGGCGCCGTGATGCGCCTCGACGTCGTGTCGATCTTCCCCGAGTACCTCGATCCGCTCCGAGTTGCCTTGCTGGGCAAGGCGATCGACGCCGGACGGATCACCGTGGCGGTCCACGACCTACGCAACTGGACGCACGACGTCCATCGCAGCGTGGACGACTCGCCGTACGGCGGCGGGCCCGGCATGGTGATGAAACCCGACGTCTGGGGGCCGTGCCTGGACGAGGTGTGCCCCGACGACGCGCTGCTGATCGTGCCGACCCCTGCCGGTGTGCCGTTCACCCAGGAGACCGCGCGTCGCTGGAGCACCGAGCAGCATCTGGTGTTCGCCTGCGGCCGGTATGAGGGTATCGACCAGCGTGTCTTCGACGACGCGGCCCGACGGGTGCGCGTCGAAGAGGTCTCCCTCGGCGACTTCGTCCTCATCGGGGGAGAGGTCGCGGTCATGGCCATGATCGAGGCGACCGTCCGGCTGCTCGACGGCGTACTCGGCAATCCCCGCTCGCATCAGGAGGATTCGTTCTCCGACGGGCTGCTCGAAGGTCCGAGTTACACGCGGCCGGTGTCCTGGCGCGGTCTGGACGTCCCGCCCGTACTCCTCAGCGGCGACCACGCGAAGGTGGCACGCTGGCGTACCGAACAGGCCCTCGAGCGGACGCGCGCGCGCCGGCCTGATCTCCTCCCGGACCCTGTGGACTCCTCCGCGGACCATCCGGGCGATACCGACTAGGATTCGGCAGAGGTTCGACTCGGACGGGGGTCCAGCAGACGATGCAGGGGTATTCGGCCATGGTCGAGGAACTCGACCGGCAGCGCACCGAACTCGAACGGGTCCGGAAGTCGTTGTCGCAGCTGACCTCCCGGGCGACCAGTCACGACCGGCTCGTCGCGGTGACGGTCGACGCGCGCGGCCGTGCGGTGGACATCACGATCGAACCCTCCGCAATGCGTCGATACCGCGCGGATCAACTGTCCGCCCTGCTGACCACGCTGATCGCCGAGGCGGACACCGCGCTGCGCACCAGATCCGCCGACATCCTCTCCGGCGCACCGGATCTGCCGATCGACTACGCCGACGCCCGCCTCGACAGTGTGGTCGCCGATGACCGACCCTGACCTCTCGCCGGCGGCCGACGCCGGTCCCCGGGTCGCCGCCGACCCCGGTGCCGCCGCCGTCGTGGCGACGCGACTGCAGGCAGCGGCGGCGGAACTCACGGCGATACAGACCGAGCTCGCCGCCCTGCTCATCGACGTCGACATGGCAGTAGGCACCGGGAAATCGGCGGGTGCGTTCCGGGCGGGGTTCTCGCCGGCGGCCGCGGCGTCGACGGATCGTCTGCACGACGTCGGGAACCGTCTCGGACAACGCCGCCGCGCCCTCGTCGCCGGCATCGACGACCTCCTCGACCGAGATGCCGAGGCCTCGGCGCGTATCGGCCGGGCCGACGCATGACGGCGCGTGGCGAGGCCGAGCGGATCGCCGAGGAACTGGCCCCGGGGGTGTGGCCGACCGCCGACGCGGCGGCACTGAGCGACTCGGCACAGCGCGTGCGGGCACTCGCCGAGAGGGTGGCCGGCCTCGCCGAGGCGGTGGCGTCGGTGACCGACTCGTACGCGACGGGGGACTCGACCGCGGGCGGGTTCCACGATGCCGTCGTCGACGGGCTCGGACAGATCGCCGGTGCCGATCTGCCCGGAGCGGCGGAACGGCTGCGCGCGCTCGGGACGTCGCTGGACGCGTATGCCCGAACGGTGATCGACACGCAGCAGCAGATGTCGGTGGTCGCACTGATCGCCGACCGCGACATCCGGCGGGCCGAGGTGAACGCCGCGATCGGTGACGACACGTGGCGGGTCGAGGCCGCGAGCACCGGCCGGATGGCCCTCACCGCGGCGGGGGATGATCACACCGAACGGTCGGGTGAGGCCGGGCAGAGCGCCGCTGCACCCGCGGCGACGAGCGGGATGATGCCGATGATGCCGCTCGGGGCACTGGGTGCGGCGGGTGCGATGGCTGCCGGTCTCGGGGGTCTGGCCGGCGCGCGGGCTCGCGCCGACCGCGACGTGATCGGCGCGAACGACCTGACCTGGTTGCGGGGGCGAGCCGAGCGACTCCAGACCACGGTCCCGGCATCGATCGCAGGTTGGTTCCGGACCGCGGTGGGCGTCGGGATCGGCCCGCGGGGAGCCCCGGTGGTCGTCGTCGGGACCAACGACCCGCAGCCGTATCAGCGGGTGGGGATGGAACTCGCCGACGACGAGGCACTCACCGCCAACGGCCAGGCGCCCGAACTCGCGGTCCGCGACCACATGGTGCATGCCGGTGTGACGCCGAGAGCGATCGCCGCGGCGACGCCGATGGAGCCCGCCACCATCTCGGCATTGCAGGCCGACGACGTCGTGATCGTGGCGCCACGGACGTAGCGGCTCCGCGATTTCGTCGGCCCGGGGTGTCTCTGGCACAATAGTCGGGTTGCCTGCCGACGATGCCCCGTGTCCGGGGCTGTCTCTCCGAGACCGCCGGCTGCGACGCCAACGACTCGGAGCACGAACCGGTCGAGCCCACGGGCCGCCAGGTTCCTCTGCTCAACGTTCTCCGCCAGACAAGGACCACGACACATGAACACGCTCGACTTCCTCGACAAGCAGTCCCTCCGCGACGACGTGCCGGACTTCGGCCCCGGTGACACCCTCGACGTCCACGTCAAGGTCATCGAGGGCAGCAAGGAGCGCGTGCAGGTGTTCAAGGGCGTCGTCATCCGTCGTCAGGGCGGCGGCGTGCGCGAGACCTTCACCGTCCGCAAGGTGTCCTTCGGCGTCGGCGTCGAGCGCACCTTCCCGGTGCACAGCCCGAACATCGCCAAGATCGACGTCCTCACCCGCGGTGACGTCCGTCGCGCCAAGCTCTACTACCTGCGCGATCTGCGCGGCAAGGCAGCCAAGATCAAGGAAAAGCGCTGACGCGTCTAACCTGACGAGGTGGCCGACACACAGCGACCCCACGATGCCCCCGACGACGACGCCAAGCGTCCGTGGAGGTTGAAGACCGACCCGGCCGAATCCGATGCCGACGAGCGCGGCAAGCGCAAGTCCGGCTCGGGTTCGCTCCTGCGCGAAGTCGTCATCATCGTGGGGTGCGTCCTTCTCCTCACCTGGGTGCTGCAGACCTTCATCGGTCGGCAGTACGTCATCCCGTCGGAGTCGATGGAGTCCACCCTCATCGGGTGCGACGGCTGCACCAACGACCGCATCGTGATCGACAAGCTCACGTACCGGTTCGGTGATCCGCAACCCGGCGACGTCGTCGTCTTCAAGGGCCCGTCGGAGTCGTGGAACGGCGCCTGGGTGTCGCCCCGATCGACGAATCCGGTGATGCACAAGGCGCAGGATGCGCTGTCGTGGTTCGGGTTCGCGCCGCCGGACGAGAACAACCTCGTCAAGCGGGTCATCGCGACCGGCGGTCAGACGGTGGAATGTCGCAACGACGAGGGCGTCGGCGTGAAGGTCAACGGTCGCCCGTTGCGCGAGCCCTACATCGACATGAAGCTCCAGGAGGAGACGGTTGCGTCGTTCGGGCCCGGTGTCGCCGGGCCGGGCGACCAGGTGCCTCCGTGTCTCGGGCCGGATTTCGGTCCGATCACCGTGCCCGAGGGCAACGTGTGGGTCATGGGTGACAATCGACTGAACTCGCAGGACTCGCGCTACCACGTCGAGGACCAGTACCAGGGCACCGTCCCGGTCAGCGACATCCGCGGCAAGGTCCGGTTCATCATCTACCCCTTCTCGCGGATCGGTGGTGTCGGTTCGTTCAATCCGCAGCAGGGGTGAGACAGCTGTGACGACTCGATGGCCACCCCGCTCACCCGTCCGCCGTGCCGCGGGCCTGCGGACGTTCGAATTCGCCTTGCACCGGCAGGGTCTGGGGCCCGTGGCGGGGGTCGACGAAGCCGGCCGCGGAGCGTGCGCGGGCCCGCTGGTCGTGGCGGCCTGCGTCTTGAAGCCGACGCAGCTCGTCTCCCTCGCCGACCTCGACGACTCGAAACGTTTGACCGAGCGCACCCGCGAGGAGCTGTACCGCTCGGTGACGCGCTACGCGCAGAGCTGGAGTGCGGTGATCATCGAAGCCGCCGAGATCGATCGCATCGGCATCCACGTCGCGAACATCGAGGGCATGCGCCGGGCGGTGGCCGCCCTCGACGTGAAACCGGGATACGTGCTGTCCGACGGTTTCGCGGTGCCGGGACTGACGGCCCCGTCTCTGCCGGTGATCGGGGGAGACGGGGCGGCCGCGTGCATCGCCGCCGCCAGCATCATCGCCAAGGTCACCCGAGATCGCATCATGGTCGCCATGGACGACGACCTGCCCGGGTACGACTTCGCCATCCACAAGGGGTACAGCACGGCGTTGCACATGTCGCGCATCGACGCCGCCGGCCCCACACCACAACACCGCATGTCGTACCGTAATGTCGCGGCACGTGTGGTCACCAGCGCAAACGACAACAGGGATAGGCTGACAGGATGAGTGCTGAGGATCTCGAGAAGTACGAAACCGAGATGGAACTCTCTCTGTACCGCGAGTACAAGGACATCGTCGGGCAGTTCACCTACGTGGTGGAGACGGAGCGGCGCTTCTACCTCGCCAACGCGGTCGAGATGATCCCGCGCAACACCGACGGCGAGGTCTACTTCGAACTCCGCATGAGCGATGCCTGGGTGTGGGACATGTACCGCCCGGCGCGGTTCGTCAAGCAGGTCCGCGTGATCACGTTCAAGGACGTCAACATCGAGGAACTCGAGAAGTCGGAACTCCGCCTGCCCGACGAGCCCTGACCACGCGCAACCTGTTGACAACGCCCTGATCGTTCACAGATCAGGGCGTTGCTCGCTTTCGGAAGGTCGACAAAATCGATTCTGCGCGAATCTGATCGGCATGAGTGCACAAGCGCGCGACCATCCTCGCCCCGATCGCCGCGGTCATATCGGCAGGCTCGGTGAAGACGTGGCCGCAGACTACGCGATATCCCTCGGCTGGACTGTCCTGGAGCGCAATTGGCGTACCCGCTATGGCGAACTGGATCTGGTGGCCGCGGATGGGTCGGTCCTGGTGATCGTCGAGGTCAAGACCCGCGCGAGCCGCACGTACGACGATCCGGTCATGGCGGTCACGCCGACGAAGCTCGCCCGGATGCGCCGACTCGCGGGGATGTGGCTGGCGGCGCAGGATCGGCGATGGACGCAGATCCGGTTCGACGTCCTCAGCGTGCGCCTCGACCAGGCCGCTCCCGACGATCTGGCTCGTGCGCAGGTGCGGCATCACCAGGGCGTGCACGTGTGAACCCGGGTGTCAGAGCTTGCTCAGATCGGTCCGGATCAGCATCACGTTGTAGTCGCTCCACCGCGATGCGTTGAAGTAGAGCTCCTTCGAATCTCCCTGCAGCGCGGGGGAGTTGGGGAGCATCATCGGTCCGTAGACGACGAGCGCACCACGGGGCACGATGGTCTTCGGTGCACTCCATGGGCCTTCGGGATGATCGGCGGTGCGCAGCGTGATGTCGTTGTCGCCATCGAGCATGACGTATTTCTCGAGGTACGGGCTCCAGGCGACCGAGAGTTCGGTGACCGGTTGTCTGACGACGACCGCCGAGCCGTCGTCGGGGATCGCGGCGATGTCGTCCACCCAACCGCGACTCTTGCCGGCCCAGTACTCGTACGCGTCGAGGTCGAGGATGTCCGTGGGTTTGAACCGCGCGAGAAAGGCGGCGCCGAATCGTCCGTTCGGGGTGCCGTATTGGTAGACGTACTCGGCTTCGGGTGTCCCGGGCCGGCCGCGGACGTACGCGTTCTGCTGGAACTTGCCGTTGTTGAACTCGATCGGACGGAACTCGCCGGGCAGTCGGAGCGAGACCGGAGCATTGATGAGGATGGTGTCCTGATCGGTGACCCAGGTCTGGCCGTTGTCGTCGGAATGGGCGATCGCCGAGAAATTGGTGACCCAGTTGCCCGGCGAACCCCAGGAGCGCACCGACATGTAGTTGATGTACTGGCGGAAGCCGTCGCCGTGCGGGAGGGAGATGGCCGCCGTCGGGATGGTGGTGACCTCGACATTGGAGATGCCCAGCGACGGGATCAGTTCCTGCGCGTAGTTCGGTTGGCCGGGCGCGATCACCGAACCCGACGTCACGTCGCCGGCGCGACCGGCCGGGACGGAGAGTCCGTTCGCGAGGTTGTCGTCGTCGGTGCGGAGCAGCACGTTGTGCCGCCACTGCTGTCCCGGCGCGTTGCAGTTGCCGAAGGTGTCTCCGAAGGCCATCAGCGTCTGGCCGCGGCCGTTGTCCCAGGAGACGCCGAGATCGGTGCCGCCGATACCGAACCGGCTGAATGTGCGGTTCGCGCTGAGCGGGCCCGTCACCCACCCGACGGTGCGGGATTTGGAACCGACATACGGGATCAGTGGTCGCTGCGGTCCCGGGTTCGGAATGCTCGAGCTGCCCGACGAGCCCTCCGACCCGCTGGAGCCACTCGAGCCGCTGGAACCGCTGGAACCGAAGCCCAGGAAGCTAGAGCCCGTGGTCGCGTTGCCGCACGGCGCGGCGTGCGCGACACCGGCACCGGTCGTCAGCGCGACCGCGGTGCCGCTGAATGCGATGACCCCGGCGAGGGCCAGTCGGACACTCGTGGTGAGACGGCTCGACACGCGCGTCCTCCAGTTACTCTTGCGATAGAAGTGATTGACGTGACTATTGTTACTGGAGTTACATGCGGATCGCGCGGTCCGCGGGGTCACGATCTGGTGTCAGCGCACGAAGAAGCGTTCCCCGGCGGACGTCCGTGACTGCCAGCCGACACGTTCGAGTTCCGGTGTCTCCGAGTCGTGCGCGGGGTAGCCGATACACAGGTAGGCGACAAGCTTCCAGGCCGGCGGTACCGCAAGTGCCTCGGAAACCTCCTCGGGTTCGAGGATGGACACCCACCCCACCCCGACGCCTCGGGCCCGCGCCGCCAGCCAGAGTGTGGAGATCGCGGTGACGACCGAATACTCCAGCGTCTCGGGCACTGTCTGTCGGCCGAGTCCCCGGCCCTGCTCGACACCGGGTTCGCAGAACACGGCGAGGTGGACGGGAGCGTCGTCGAGACCGGCGAGCTTGAGCGACGAATACAGCTGTGCGCGTTCGCCCGTATAACCGTCCAGCGCGTCGGCGTTGCAGCGAGTGAAGCTGTCGCGCACCGATTGCCGGGCTTCGGCGGACCGGACCTCGACCCAGCGCCACGGTTGGCTGTTGCCCACAGACGGAGCCAGTTCGGCTGCGTCGAGGATGTCGGGGAGCACGTGGGGTTCGAGTGGTTCGCGGCGGAAGCAACGGACGTCGCGCCGCCATCGGAGTAGTCGGTCGAGATCGCCGACGAACGCATCGTCGAATGTTCCGTCGTCCATCGGTTGTCGAGCCTAGTCGGGCTGCTGTGAACGGTGGTGCACAACCGCGAGGTCATCCACAGATCGGCTGTGTGAGTGGTTCGGCGCCGCCCGCCACGCGTGTTTCCGGTGAGACTGTGCCCATGTTGGGGCAAACACAGGCGGTGGGGCTCAATGCCTTTGTCGCGCAGGTCGTCGACGTGCAGGCGAGTGTGAGTTCGGGTCTGCCGGGGTTCGCGGTGACGGGTAATCCGGATTCGTCGGTTCGGGAGGCGCGGGATCGGGTGCGGGCTGCGATCAAGAACTCCGGGTTCAGTTTTCCCGAGTTGAAGGTGACGGTGGCGTTGTCGCCGGCCGATATGCCGAAGATCGGTCCGGGGTTCGATCTGTCGATGGCCGTGTCCATTCTGGCTGCCACGCAACAGGTGTCGGCGGAGAAGTTGTCGTCGACGGTTTTTCTGGGCGAGCTCGGTCTGGACGGCACCGTGCGGCCGATCCGCGGGGTGTTGCCGGCGGTGATCGCGGCGCGGCAGGAGGGGTATCGACGGGCGGTGGTGCCGATCGAGACCGTTGCCGAGGCCGCGCTCGTCGAGGGGATGGACGTCGGTGGAGCGAGCAGTCTGAAAGAGGTGACGCAGTGGCTGGCCGGTGACCACGTGCTCGACACGGTGCACGCGGTGACGACGACGCAGGCGCCGCCGGCCCCCGACATGGCCGACGTCGTGGGGCAGCACGAGGCCCGGCACGCGCTCGAGATCGCTGCCGCGGGAGCTCATCACGTCCTGATGACCGGATCGCCGGGGATCGGCAAGACGATGCTCGCGCGGCGGCTGCCGGGCATTCTGCCGCCGCTGGGTCTGGAGGACTCGTTGGAGGTGACGGCGATCCATTCCCTGGTGGGGGAGCTGTCGCCCGGACGTCCGCTGATCACCGAACCGCCGTTCGTCGCCCCGCACCACAGCTCATCGATCACGGCCCTGCTCGGTGGCGGTACCGGTTTCGCCGGCCGGGCGCGGCGTCCAAGGCGCATCGGGGAGTGCTGTTCCTCGACGAGTGCGCCGAGATGAGTGTCAAGTCGCTCGAATCCCTGCGGGAACCCCTCGAAGACGGCGAGGTCCGGGTGCCCCGGCGTGACGGCATGGCGGTCTACCCCGCGCGCTTTCAGCTGATCCTCGCGGCGAACCCGTGCCCGTGCGCGCCCGCCCACGACGTCGACTGCGTCTGCACGGCCGTCGTGCGGCGGCGCTATCTGGGCAAGTTGTCCGGACCGCTGCTGGACCGCGTGGACATCCGCGTGCGGATGGACCCACCGGGCAACACCGCGCTGATGAGCGGTGCCGGGGAGTCGAGTGCCGACGTCCGGGCCCGCGTCACCGCGGCGCGAGCCACTGCGATCGAGCGTTGGTCGGAATTCGGGTGGCGCACCAATGCCGAGGTTCCCGGGTCCGCGCTGCGGCAGCGGTTCCGGCTGCCGCCCGACGTGCTGCGGCCCATCGAACTGTTCCTCCGAGACGGCCGCGTGACCGCCCGCGGTGCCGATCGCGCTCTGCGGCTGGCATGGACCCTCAGCGATCTGAGCGGGTCCGGGCGTCCCGTCGAAGACGATGTCGCACAGGCACTTCTGTACCGAGACCGAGGAGCGACCTGGTGATCTCCGCCCATTCGTCGGAACCCCGGTCGCCGGAATCCATCGCCTGGGCCTATCTGGCGCGGGTCGCCGAACCGCCGTGCGCCGCGGTCATCGCGCTCGTCGACGACATCGGTCCGGTCGAGGCGGCTGCGGCGATCCGTCGACGCACCGTGCCCGGCGGCCACGAGACGGTGCTCGCCGCCACCGCGGCTCGGAGCGAATCAGACTGTGCGGTCGACGATCTGGACGCCGCCGAGCGGGTCGGTGCGCGCCTGGTGACCCGTGCCGATCCGGAGTGGCCGGCCTGGTCGTTGCTGGCGCTGGGGCAGGCGGACACGGCCGCGCGCGGAGGCGAACCGCTGGCCCTGTGGGTGCGCGGTCCGGCCCGGCTCGACGACCTCGCCGCAGCGTCGATCGCGTTGATCGGGTCCCGTGCCGCGTCGTCGTATGGCGAACACGTCACGCAGACGCTCGCTTCGGGGTTGTCGGCCCAGGGTTTCGCAGTGCTGTCCGGCGGGGCGTTCGGCATCGACGGCGCCGCTCACCGCACGGTCGTCGCGGCGGGCGGGGTGACCGCGGCGGTGATGGCGTGTGGCATCGACCGCGACTACCCGGCGTCACACTCGTCGCTGCTGACCGCGATCGCGCGCACGGGCGCGGTGATCAGCGAGTACCCGCCCGGGACGACAGCGGCGAAACATCGGTTCCTCACCCGGAACCGATTGGTCGCCGCGATGAGCGGCGCGACCGTCGTGGTCGAGGCAGGGCGACGGTCCGGCGCGGCGAACACCGCCGCCTGGGCGCGCAAGCTCGGCCGGCCGCTGGGAGCCGTTCCAGGTCCCGTCACCTCGGCGACCTCGGTCGGATGTCACCGGATGATCGCCGACGAGCTCGCCGTACTGGTGTCCGACGTCGCGTCGGTGATCAACCTGGTACGACCCGACGGTGGGGGCGACATCGGCCGCGGCCGCGCGAAACCGACCGACGCGCTCGACGCCGAGCAACTACGGGTCCACGACGCCATTCCCGGCCGCGGTGGAGTGGGGATCGACGAGATCGCGTTCGCCGCCGGCCTCGACATCGGAACCGTCCGCGCGGCGCTCGCGCACCTCGACATCAAGGGGTACGTGCAGAACGTGGACGGACGATGGCGGCTGGCGTGACCTCAGCGGCGGGTGAGGACGTCGATGATGACATGCAGATCCTCGACCGTCGCCTCGTTCAGACGGCTATGAGCATGGACGTAACCGATTCCCGCGTACAGAAGCGTCGTCGCGCGAGCGTGTGCCTCGGCCTCCGAGAAACCGAGTTCACGCATCGCGGAGATCGCGATCGAGAAGATCCGGCAGTCGAGTGCATCGACCGAGTTCGCGATCGACTCGTCCGTCTGGGCCCAGCGGCGCAGGGCGGACTCCATCGCCCAGCGACGAGGATCCGACAGCAGACGGGCCATCCCTTCGACCCGTTCGACCGGTGGTAGGGCCTCCAGCGCCTCGATCCGGTCGGCCGCCGCCGACTGGGCACGTCGGCAGTGTTCGGCGAGCGCGGTCTTCAGCGCCCCGATGTCGGTGAAGTGCCAGTAGAAGCTGCCCTTGGTCACACCGAGGCGCGCGCTGAGGCGCGAGATCTTGAGGGCATCGATCCCGTCGTCGACCAGGATCTGGGTCGCGGCCTCCAACCAGTCGTCCACACTGAGCCGCGAGCTGCGGCGCGTGGTGGACTGGTCCACGGGCTGATCCGGCATGGAGTCACCTCTGGTCGGGTCTCGCGACGTCTGACTTTAGCAATGGCAAAGTCTCGAATTCACATCGCTTGATCGATAGAAAACCTTACAACCGCGGATGGGTGGTTCGCCGGCCTAAAGCTAAGGGTGGCCTAATCTCGTAGGCGTAGGGTTGACCCGAAAGGGAGGTTCGATGGCGAAACGCGTGAACACGATGACGGTGCTACGAAGAGAGCGGATCAGCCCGCATTTCGTACGCCTGTACCTGGGCGGGGAGGGGTTCGACGACTTCCGACCGGCTCTGGGCAAGTCCGGGGAACCCGACACCGACATGTATGTGAAGTTCGTCTTCGCACCGCCGGGTGTCAGCTATCCCGAACCGTTCGATCTCCAGGAGATCCGTACGAACGTGGCGCCCGAGCGGCAACCCGTCTTGCGTACCTACACGGTGCGCCGGGTCGACGCGGAGGCCCGCGAGCTCGTCGTCGACTTCGTCGTGCACGGCACCGAGGGCATCGCCGGCCCCTGGGCGGCCTCGGTGGAGCCAGGCGAGACGATCCGTTTCATCGGGCCGGGTAGCGGCTACCGTCCGCGATCCGATGCCCCCTGGCATCTCATGGCGTGCGACGAGGCGGGTCTCCCCGCGGTGGCCGCCGCACTCGAAGCCCTTCCCGCCGACGCCGTCGCCAAGGTCTTCATCGAGGTCGCCGGCCCCGACGACGAACTCGACCTGGACGCACCCGCCGGGGCACAGGTCTCGTGGGTGCACCGCGGCGGACCCGCGGCGGACGTCGACGATTCGCTCGCCGGTGACAACGCCCCGCTGATCGCGGCCGTGCGCGCGACGGAATGGCTCGAGGGCGAACCGCACGTGTTCATCCACGGCGAGGCGCAAGCGGTCATGCACAACCTGCGGGCCTACATCCGCAAGGAACGCGGCGTGAGTGCGGCCAACGCCTCGATCTCCGGGTACTGGCGGCGCGGCCGGACCGAGGAGGGCTTCCGACAGTGGAAAGCCGACCTGCGGGCCGAGGAGCAGGCCGTCGGCGCCCAGGGCTGAGGCCCACCGACCGGACACCGCACCGATTCGGCCACAACGCCGCGTGTGCGGTTGCACTCGGGTGTCCGACGCGGTGAGGTCGTGACCATGCTCGACGACTTCGCCGATCACCTGCGCCTGGAGAAAGGGCGCAGCGAGCACACGATCCGCGCCTATGTCGGTGGGGCTCGCGCCCTCGTCTCGTTCGCCGGTGCCCGCGGAATCGCGGTGGCCGACATCGATCTCCCGCTGCTGCGGGCCTGGCTCGCGGAACTGACCCGGCGCGGCGCCGCGCGCACGACCGTGGCCCGGCAGGTCTCCGCGGCGAAGACGTTCTGCGCGTGGGCGGTCCGCGAGGGCTACCTGGCGGCCGACCCGTCACAGCGGTTGAAGGCTCCCAAGGCGCACCGGACCCTGCCCGCGGTACTGGCCCCCGCCCAGGCAGAAGCCGCGATCGCGGCCACCGGAGTGGATCGTGCCCCCGACGACCCGATCGCCCTGCGGGATCGGGTCATCCTGGAGTTGTTGTACGCCAGCGGAGTTCGAGTGGGGGAGTTGTGCGGGCTGGACGTCGGCGACGTCGACGCCGGGCGACGGGTGGTGCGGGTGATCGGCAAAGGCGACAAGGAACGGTCGGTCCCCTACGGAGAGCCCGCCGCCCGCGCGATCGACGCCTGGCTGCGTTCCGGACGCCCGGCCCTGGTGACCGACGCGTCCGGACCAGCCTTGCTGCTGGGTGCCCGCGGGGGACGGCTCGACCAGCGGATGGCGCGCTCGGTCGTGTCACGCGCGGTCGAGGCGAGCGGAGGCCCGGCGACCGGGCCACACGGACTCCGGCACAGCGCCGCCACTCATCTGCTCGAGGGTGGTGCCGACCTGCGCGTCGTCCAGGAACTGCTCGGACACTCGTCGCTCGCCACGACGCAGATCTACACGCATGTGAGCGTCGAACGTCTGCGGGCCGTCCATCGACAGGCGCACCCGCGAGCGTGACCGCCGTCAGTCGACCGGTTTGAGTCGGACGCGCACGGCCCCGAGCAGGCCGAGCGGGTCCAGGTAGTCCGCCGCACGGCCGCTACCGCGTCGGGCGCCCCAGTGCAGGCAGGCGGGCACCGGGCATCCCGGATGACCTGTCATCACGGTCCCGATGACCTCACCTCGTGAGACGTGATCACCCGCGTCGACACTCGCCTCCACCGGCTCGTACGTCGTGGTCACGCCGTCGGGATGGGACACCGAGACCACCGGCCGGCCGGCGACCGTTCCCGCAAAGCGCACGCGACCGGCGCCCGCCGCGCGGACGGTCTGGCCGGGCCCGGCCGCGAGGTCGACGCCCCGGTGGCCGGGCTGCCATCGCTTCTCGGGCTCGTCGTAGGCGGTCACCACGGTGGGCCGGGGCGACAACGGCGCCGCGTACACACCGACGGACGCGGCGGTCGGGACCGGACCGACGACGCTGAGGACGGTCGGCAGGAGCGCGGCGAGGACACGCGGTAATCGGGATGGCACGCTGATTGGACGCGGCGGGAGCCGGATGGGATCCGCCGGGCGCGCGGTCGATGCCGATTCGACCGCCGACGGCATCACCACAACCGTCTCCGACGTGGGCGAAGGCGTTTTGGTGTTCCATCCGCCGCGGCGTAAACTCTCCCACGCACCTCATCGCTCGTTGATGAGGTGACTTCGCGCGCCTGCACTCAGGTCTGTGACGCTCCGGGCTTCGACGCCCTGACCAGCACAGTCGAGAAACACACGCCAAGTGAGCAGTCCCGGAACGGCCCATGCCGTCTCGGGTGGCACTCGGCCGCAGGCGCCAGGGTCGGTACCGACGGTACCGACGACAACTGCGAGAAAAGGACGATCATGGCTGTCGTGACCATGAAGCAGCTGCTGGACAGCGGCGCACACTTCGGGCACCAGACCCGCCGTTGGAACCCGAAGATGAAGCGATTCATCTTCACCGACCGCAACGGCATCTACATCATCGATTTGCAGCAGACGCTGACCTACATCGACAAGGCGTACGAGTTCGTCAAGGAGACCGTCGCCCACGGCGGCACCATCCTCTTCGTCGGCACCAAGAAGCAGGCACAGGAATCGATCGCCGCGGAGGCGACCCGTGTCGGCATGCCGTACGTCAACCAGCGCTGGCTCGGTGGCATGCTCACCAACTTCTCGACCGTCCACAAGCGCCTGCAGCGCCTGAAGGAGCTCGAGACCATGGAGCAGACCGGCGGTTTCGAGGGACGCACCAAGAAGGAAATCCTCATGCTCACGCGTGAGAAGAACAAGCTCGAGCGCACCCTCGGCGGTATCCGCGACATGGCCAAGGTTCCGTCGGCCGTGTGGGTCGTCGACACCAACAAGGAGCACATCGCCGTCGGCGAGGCGCGCAAGCTGAACATCCCGGTCATCGCGATCCTGGACACCAACTGCGATCCCGACCTCGTCGACTACCCGATCCCGGGCAACGACGACGCCATCCGCAGCGCAGCACTGCTCACCCGCGTCGTGGCCTCGGCCGTGGCCGAGGGCGTCCAGGCCCGTGCCGGCGCCGCCAGTGGCGACGCCAAGCCCGAGGCCGGCAGTGGCGAACCGCTGGCAGAGTGGGAGCAGGAACTGCTGACCCAGGCTGCGGCACCGGCCGGCGACGCCGCCGCGACCGACGCCCCGGCTGCTCAGTAGTCCCGACTGCTCGCAGTCCGGTCCCAACACTTTCTCTAAGGAGGCTCGCCGACGATGGCGAACTACACCGCAGCTGATGTGAAGCGTCTCCGTGAGCTCACCGGCTCTGGAATGCTCGACTGCAAGAACGCGCTGGCCAACAACGACGGCGATTTCGACAAGGCCGTCGAAGAGCTGCGTATCAAGGGCGCCAAGGACGTGGGCAAGCGCGCCGAGCGCTCCACGGCCGAGGGCCTGGTCGCGGCCAAGGGCGGCGCGCTCATCGAGATCAACTCCGAGACCGACTTCGTCGCGAAGAACGGTGAGTTCCAGCAGCTCGCCGACGACATCGTGAACGCGGCGGCCGCGGCGAAGACCAACGACCTCGACGAGCTGAAGAAGGCTCCGCTCGGCGACGGCACCGTGGACGAGGCCGTGGCGGCTCTCTCGGCCAAGATCGGCGAGAAGCTCGAGCTCCGGCGCGTGGCCTACTACGACGGTCCCGTTGCCGTGTACCTGCACAAGCGCGCGTCGGACCTGCCTCCGGGCGTCGGCGTGCTGGTGTCCTACACCGGTGAGGGCGAGGCCGCCGAGGAGGCCGCTCGCGGCGCCGCGATGCAGGTGGCCGCGCTCAAGGCGCGCTACGCCACCCGCGACGAGGTCCCCGCGGACGTCGTCGAGAACGAGCGTCGTATCGCCGAGCAGACGGCCAAGGAGGAGGGCAAGCCCGAGCAGGCCCTGCCCAAGATCGTCGAAGGTCGCGTCAACGGCTTCTACAAGGACGTCGTGCTGCTCGACCAGGCCTCGGTCCAGGACTCGAAGAAGTCCGTCAAGGCCCTGCTCGACGACGCCGGTGTGACCGTCAAGGCATTCACCCGGTTCGAGGTCGGCCAGGCCTGATCGAACGCGTTCCACATCGCCCCGTCTCCGTCGAGGAGACGGGGCGATGTGCGTTCATGGGGTCCGTCGCGTCCGCAGAGCGGCGGCGAGTGCCCCGATCGCCACGGCGACGAGACCCAGCATCATCAAGGTCGTCCTCAGCGCGGCCAGGAAGGTCCGAGCGGTCACCGACCGGGCCGCATCCTGAGTCGAGGGCCGTGCCTGCGCGGCGACCGCGGCGACCGCCGGCGAGGTCGGTCCGCCCGCGCAGGCGGGCGCCGGTCGCTCCGGATGTGCGGACCGCAGCTGATCGCTCGCGCAGGATGCGAAACGATCGGCGACCGCCCCGTGCAGCACCGGGCGAACCGGTGACTCCGACAGCGACGCAACGAGTTCGGCTCTCACCGCCGGAACCGTCTCGCTTGTCTGGCCGGCCACCTGACCGAAGAAGAAGAGGGTGACGACCGCCAGCCCGATCGAGGCGCCGATCTGCTGAACAGTGGGGATCGTCCCGGTTGCCGTGCCCACCGTGGCTTCGGTCGTGTCGGACAGGATCACGGCCTGCAGCGGTGCGATGAACACACCCGTCCCCAGACCGCCGAGTACGAGGGGACCGAGGATGCCGGGCACCGGCAGGGTCTCCGCAGCCGGTTCGATGATCATCGCGAGCCAGACGAATCCGGCTCCGACGGCGACGGATCCGGCCATCAGGGTGTGCGGGGCGGTGATGCGGGCGACCACGCGTGGTGAGGCGAGTGAGCCGACCGCGGCGCCGATCGCGAAGGGCAGGGCCAGCATCCCGGTCCCGAAGGCCGAGTAGCCGAGTCCGAACTGAGCCGAGATCGACACGGTGAAGAAGAACCCGGCGAACACGCTGAAGAACAGGAGCGACAGGAGAAGCCCGATCTACGTCTCGAACGGATCCGGGATGCCGGGCCGGTACGACACCCTCGACGGCCCCGGCATCGAGGGCAACGGCTCCAAGCTGTTCGACCAGATCGCAGTCGGGGCGGTGATCGAGACCGCCACGGCGCAGTGCACGAGGAACCTCCAGCGGCGGATGCGCGACATCGGTGTGCCGGCGACGTTCCACCTCTACGAGGGCGGGACCCATGCGTGGCCGTACTGGCAGGACGAACTGCATCGTGCCTGGCCGCAGTTCGACGCGGCCCTACGCGGCTGAATCCACAGGGCACCCTCGCGCGGCGCGCACGACGCGTATCGCGGGTCGGTTCCGGTGACGACGTACGATAGTTCACCGAACCGACGAGTGAGGAAGCCGATGAGTGAAGCGTCCGACCCCATCCGGCGGGATGGATTCCGTAGGGTCTTGCTGAAGTTGGGCGGCGAGATGTTCGGTGGCGGCGACGTCGGGCTCGACCCCGACGTCGTGGGTACCGTCGCCGACCAGATCGCCGACGTCGTCAATTCCGGTGTCCAGGTCGCCGTCGTGATCGGCGGCGGCAACTTCTTCCGCGGCGCCGAACTCCAGCAACGAGGGCTCGACCGAAGCCGCTCGGACTACATGGGCATGCTCGGCACTGTCATGAATTGCCTTGCGCTGCAGGACTTCCTGGAGAAGCGCGGGATCTCGACCCGGGTGCAGACCGCCATCACGATGGGGCAGGTCGCCGAGCCGTATCTCCCGCTGCGTGCCCAGCGGCACCTGGAGAAGGGCCGCGTCGTCATCTTCGGCGCCGGCATGGGGATGCCGTACTTCTCCACTGACACCACCGCGGCCCAGCGTGCGCTGGAGATCAAGGCCGAGGTGGTCCTGATGGCCAAGGCGGTCGACGGCGTGTACGACGCCGACCCGCGCACCAACCCCGACGCCACCCTCTTCACCGAGATCACTCACCGCGAGGTGCTCGACAAGGAGCTCAAGGTCGCCGACGCGACGGCCTTCAGCCTGTGTATGGACAACAAGATGCCGATCTTGGTGTTCAATTTGCTCCAGCAGGGCAATATCGCCCGTGCGGTCGCAGGCGACCGCATCGGCACCCTGGTCAGCACCTGAACCGGCGCCTGACCCCGAGATCGACGAGAACACCGACCGAACGGAACAAGGACGAAGATGATCGACGACGCGTTGCTCGACGCCGAGGAGAAGATGGAGAAGGCGGTCAACGTCGCCAAGGAGGACATGGGCTCCATCCGCACCGGGCGGGCGAACCCGGCCATGTTCAACAAGGTCAACATCGAGTACTACGGCTCGATGACCCCCGTGACCCAGGTCGCGAGCATCAACACGCCCGAACCGCGACTCGTCGTGATCAAGCCGTATGAGGCGTCGACGCTGCGCGACATCGAGACCGCGATCCGCAACTCCGACCTCGGGGTCAATCCGACCAACGACGGCACGATCATCCGCGTCGCCGTCCCGCAGCTCACCGAGGAGCGTCGCCGCGATCTGGTCAAGCAGGCCAAGGGCAAGGGTGAGGACGCGAAGGTCGCGATCCGCAACGTGCGCCGCAAGGCTGCCGACGAGCTCAAGCGCATCCAGAAGGACGGCGAGGCCGGCGAGGACGAGGTGTCGCGCGCCGAGAAGGAGCTGGACAAGACCACGGCGACCTACGTGCACCAGATCGACGACTTGGTCAAGCACAAAGAAGACGAATTGCTCGAGGTGTGAACGAGGTTCCGCAACGGGGCGGTGGGAAGAGGTCGCGCGCCGGCCGCGACCTGCCGGCCGCGATCGCGGTCGGCGGCACACTCGGCATCAGCATCATCGCGATCCTGATCTTCGTCCCGAAGGTCTGGTACGGCCTCGTGGCGGTCGCGTTCGCGGTCGCCACCTGGGAGGTCATCAAACGTCTCCGCACCGGCGGCTACGACGTCGCCCTCTGGCCGCTGCTCATCGGCGGCCAGGCCATCATCTGGGCGAGCTGGCCCTGGGGTCCGACCGGAGCCCTCGTCGCCTTCGTGGCGACGGCCCTGGTGTCGATGGTGTGGAAGCTGCTCGGGCAGGGCATCGACAAGGCGCCGGTCAACTACCTCCGCGACCTCGCCGTCACCGTGTTCGTGCTGGCGTGGTTACCGCTGCTCGCGTCGTTCGGCGCCCACCTGGTCGTGCAGGACGACGGGGCGGCGCGAGTGGCCACGCTGATGGTCGTCGTGGTGTGCTCCGACGTCGGCGGCTATGCCGCGGGTGTGATGTTCGGCAAGCACCCGATGGCGCCGGCGATCAGTCCGAAGAAATCCTGGGAAGGCATGGTGGGCTCGCTCGTCGTCGGCACTGTCGGTGCCGTCGGCTGCGTGGTGTTCCTGCTCGAGAGCCACTGGTGGATCGGCATCATCCTGGGACCGGTCCTGGTGGTCTGCGCGACCCTCGGCGATCTCGTCGAATCCCAGGTGAAGCGCGATCTCGGGATCAAGGACATGGGCACGCTGCTGCCCGGCCACGGTGGCATCATGGACCGGCTCGACAGCCTGCTGCCGTCGGCGTTCGTGGTGTGGGTCGTGCTCACCGCGCTGCTCTGAGCACGCGCCACCGCGCCGCCGGACGCTACTTGGCTGCCTTCTTCAGCGCGCGCCGCAGTTGCAGCATCCGCAGGCCGCCCACGAGCGCGACGACCAGTGCACCGGCGATGGCCGCGATCAGCAGGCTGACCCCGAGGGGCAGGTTGACCTCCCAGAACAGCAAGTCGATGGTCTGCGACTGGAGGTTCTGCACGATGAAGACGAGCAACAGGACCAGGATGATCGCGCCGATCACCACGCCGAACCAGGTGGCGCGCGTCCGCGTGTGCTCCACGTCGGCGACCGTGCGGCGGAGACGATCGCGATGGTCCGGGTCAGGGGCGTGCTGCTCCGGGGTGTGCGCGTGACCGGTCGCCGGTGGCGGTGACGCGGCGGGCTGTTCGCCCCACGCCGGTACCGAACCCGTGTGCCGTCGGTCCTCGGGTGTCGTCATCACTTCATCATGACATGCGACAATGGCGAAATGACCTCATTGCCACTCGTGTTCGACGCGCCCAAGCGTGGGCGGCCGCCGACACACTTCGCCGACCTCGACCCCGCCGGTCGCGTCGCGGCGCTGGCCGACCTGGGGCTGCCGAAGTTCCGGGCCGATCAACTGGCCCGCCAGTACTATGCGCGCCTCAACGGTGACGTCGACGAGATGACGGATCTGCCGGCGGCGTCGCGCGAATCGGTGCGGGACAAGCTCTTCCCGCAGCTGCTCACCCCGGTCCGGCACATCTCCTGCGACGACGACTCCACCCGCAAGACGCTCTGGCGCCTGCACGACGGCACGCTCCTCGAGAGCGTCCTCATGCGCTACACCGATCGCAACACGCTGTGCATCTCCAGCCAGGCGGGCTGCGGCATGGCCTGCCCGTTCTGTGCCACCGGGCAGGGCGGACTGGACCGCAACCTGTCGACCGCCGAGATCGTCGATCAGGTGCGGGCCGCGGCCCGCGCGCTGCGCGACGGGGAGCTCGGCGAGCCCGGACGCCTGTCGAACGTCGTGTTCATGGGTATGGGTGAGCCGCTGGCCAATTACAAGCGCGTGGTCAGCGCCGTCCGGCAGATCACTTCGCCGGCGCCGGAGGGCCTCGGGATCTCCGCGCGCTCGGTGACCGTGTCGACCGTCGGTCTCGCGCCGTCGATCCGCCGTCTCGCCGACGAGGGGCTCGCGGTGACGCTCGCCGTCTCCCTCCACACGCCCGACGACGAACTGCGCGACACCCTCGTCCCGGTCAACAACCGGTGGTCGGTCGCCGAGGTGCTCGAGGCGGCCCGCTACTACGCCGACACCACCGGACGGCGCGTCTCCATCGAGTACGCCCTCATCCGCGACGTCAACGATCAGCCCTGGCGGGCCGACCTGCTGGGGGAGAAGCTGCACCGGGCCCTCGGGTCACTCGTTCACGTGAATCTCATCCCGCTGAACCCGACGCCGGGTTCGGAATGGGACGCCAGTCCCAAACCGGTCGAACGCGAATTCGTCCGCCGGGTCCGTGAGCAGGGAGTCTCGTGCACCGTTCGCGACACGCGCGGGCAGGAGATCGCCGCCGCGTGTGGTCAGCTGGCGGCCGAAGAGCGCTGACACCGAGGCGCCGACCCGGGGCGTGTTGAGAGGCAGATGCGACGAACGCCGAGCGGATCACCGCTCGGCGTTCGTCGTAGATGAGGCGATCTGGCTGGTCAGGACCACTTTCCGCGGTTCATCCACCAGCCGCGCACCACGAGGAAGATCGTGCCCGCGGCGAAGGCGATGAGATACAGGTCCTCGATGTGCCCGGTGTGGTTGCCGATGATCATCGCGAGCAGGAACAGCGCGAAGAAGATGGCCGCACCGTAGAAGGTCTTGGTCGCTGCTCCGTGCCAGCCGAACCGGGCGGACGGGGCATCGGCGGGCTCGCGGCGCCAGCCGGTGTCGATGACCTCGACTTCGCCATGCCCCCCATCGCCGTGCCCCACAGTGTGCTCCACATCGGTGCTTGCCACAGCCACTCCTCACAGCGCGGACGTCAGATGTCTGACGATCGGTAGTAGTTCTCCGAGCAGCATAGCGGCACCTCCTGCCCGCAGGTCGGTCCGGTGTCACCGGCGGCGGCGGTTCGTCGACGAGCATGGTCCAGAATGGGTGCGTGCCCACACGCGTGCTGATCCTCGGCTCCACCGGTTCCATCGGCGTCCAGGCTCTCGAGGTGATCGCCGAACATCCGGATCGTTTCGAGGTCGCCGGTCTGGGTGCCGGCGGGTCGAATCCCGATCTGCTCGCCGATCAGGCCGCCGCGTTCGGCGTGCCGGCCTCGCGGATCGCCGTCGCCGACGCCACGCGGGCGCAGGAACTCGGCGAACGTCTCGGCGGCCGGGTCCTGAATGGACCGGACGCCATGTGTGATCTGATCGACGTCGTCGCCGCGGACACCGGGGTCGATGTGATCCTCAACGCCGTCGTCGGCTCGATCGGTCTGGCGCCCAGCCTCGCCGCACTCCGATCGGGTGCCCGGCTCGCGCTGGCCAACAAGGAGTCGCTCGTGGCGGGCGGGGCACTGGTCCTCGACGCCGCCGCGCCCGGGCAGATCGTCCCGGTCGACTCCGAGCACTCCGCAATCGCACAGTGTCTGCGAGCGGGGACGGCCGCCGAGGTGGACCGACTGGTCCTCACCGCGTCGGGCGGCCCGTTCCGCGGATGGACCCGTGCGCAACTCGAGGACGTCACCCCCGAGCAGGCCGGCCGACATCCCACGTGGTCGATGGGCCCGATGATCACGCTCAACTCCGCGACCCTGGTCAACAAGGCCCTCGAGGTCATCGAGGCGCACCTGCTGTTCGACGTGGACTACGACCGCATCGACGTCACCGTCCACCCGCAGTCGATCGTGCACTCGATGGTGACCTTCGTCGACGGGGCGACGGTGGCGAAGGCCTCACCGCCGTCGATGAAGCTACCCATCGCCCTGGCACTGGGATGGCCGGACCGGGTGCCCGGATCGTCGACGGCCTGCGACTTCTCGACCGCGTCGGCGTGGACGTTCGAGCCCGTGGACGACGCGGTGTTCCCGGCGATCGAGCTGGCTCGACGCGCCGGTGCGGCGGGAGGCAGTCTGACGGCTGTCTACAACGCCGCCAACGAGGCCGCCGCAGCAGGGTTCTTCGCAGGTGCGATCCGGTTCCCGCGCATCGTCGAGGTCATCGAGGAGGTGCTCGGCGAGGCAGACCAGTGGCGCCGGACGCCAGGTACTGTGGAAGAGGTCTTCGCCGCCGATCGGTGGGCCCGGGATCGCGCTGCGCAGCTGGTTGCGGCCGCATCCGTCTGATCGGCGGCTCTCGTGAGCGGGTGCGCCCCGTGATCCGGATGGAGTGGGTACGTGAGTTTCGCGATCGGCGTCACGCTGTTCGCCGTGGCGCTGTTGCTGTCGGTCGCATGGCATGAGTGCGGCCACATGTGGGCCGCGCAGGCGACGGGCATGAAGGTCCGGCGGTACTTCGTCGGCTTCGGTCCCACGATCTGGTCCACCCGGCGCGGCGAGACCGAGTACGGGATCAAGGCGCTGCCGCTGGGCGGTTTCTGCGACATCGCCGGGATGACCCCCCACGAGGAACTCGCCTGGGACGAGAAGGACCGGGCGATGTACAAGCAGAAGGCCTGGAAACGCCTGGTCGTGCTGTTCGCCGGACCGGCCCAGAACTTCCTCCTCGGTTTCGTCCTCATCATCATCGTCGGACTGACGTTCGGCCTGCCCAATCTCAACCCCGGCCCGACCCCGGCAACCGTCGGCAAGACCCAGTGCGTCCCGTCGACGATCACCATCGAAGGCAACAAGCAGACCGACGCGCCCTGCACCGGCACCGGCCCGGCGGGCGCCGCCGGGCTGCTCCCCGGTGACGACATCGTGGCGATCAACGGTCAGCCGGTCGGGCAGGCGTCGGATCTGACCCCGGTGATCCGCGAGTCCAGCGGCCCGGTCGCGCTGACGGTCGACCGCGACGGTCAGCGACTCGACCTGACGATGACCCCCGAGCCCACCACGGTGACGGCGACGAACGCCGACGGCACCTCCGAAACCCAGACCTACAACATGGTCGGCATCGCCTACGACGTCCCGCCGAACGTCATCACCTACAGCGGCCTCGAGATCGTGCCCGGCGCGATCGGATTCACCGGCGAACTGGCGGTCGAGACCTGGAACGCGCTGCTGTCCCTACCCTCGAAGATCGGTGCGCTGTGGACGGCGGTCACCGGCGGTGAGCGCGCCCTCGACACCCCGGTCAGCGTGTACGGCGCCTCGGTGCTCGGCGGTCAGGCCGTCGAGCGTGGACTGTGGGACATGTTCTGGATGCTCCTGATCAGCATCAACTTCTTCCTGGGACTGTTCAACCTGGTCCCGCTCCTCCCGCTCGACGGCGGCCACATGGCGATCGTCGGCTACGAGAAGGGGCGCGACACCGTGCGGCGCTGGTTCGGCCGGGCACCCGGTGGGGCCGTCGACTACTACAAACTGCTCCCGATCACCTACGCCGCCGTCGTGATCATGGCCGGCTTCATGGTGCTCACGCTCACCGCCGACATCATCAACCCGATCAACCCGTGGCAGTGACCCGGACGATCCGGGTCGCCGTCCGGCGCCGAATACCACCAGAGAACCGAAACCCCCAGAGGTGAACGAGATGAACGCCCCGACTCCCGCGACCGCTGTGCCGATCGGACTCGGCATGCCCGCCGGACCACCGCCGGTGCTCGCCCCGCGTCGGAAGACCCGGCAGTTTTTCGTCGGCTCGGTCGGCGTCGGCAGCGACCACCCGATCTCGGTGCAGTCGATGACGACCACCAAGACCCACGACATCAATGCCACCCTGCAGCAGATCGCGGAGTTGACGGCCTCGGGGTGCGACATCGTGCGTGTCGCGTGCCCGCGTCCCGAAGACGCCGAGGCGCTGCCGATCATCGCCAAGAAGTCCAAGATCCCGGTGATCGCCGACATCCACTTCCAGCCGAAGTACATCTTCGCCGCGATCGACGCCGGCTGTGCCGCCGTGCGTGTCAACCCGGGCAACATCAAGGAGTTCGACGGCCGGGTCAAGGAGGTCGCCAAGGCGGCCGGTGATGCCGGGATCCCCATCCGGATCGGCGTCAACGCCGGGTCCCTCGACAAGCGGATCCTGCAGAAGTACGGCAAGGCGACCCCGGAGGCGCTCGTCGAGTCGGCGCTGTGGGAGGCCGGGCTGTTCGAGGAGCACGGCTTCGGCGACATCAAGATCTCGGTGAAGCACAACGACCCGGTGATCATGGTGGAGGCCTACCGCCAGCTCGCCGCCGCCTGTGACTACCCGCTGCACCTCGGGGTCACCGAGGCCGGGCCCGCCTTCCAGGGCACGATCAAGTCCGCCGTCGCCTTCGGCGCGCTGCTCAGCGAGGGCATCGGCGACACCATCCGGGTGTCCCTGTCGGCCCCGCCGGCCGAGGAGATCAAGGTCGGCGACCAGATCCTGCAGTCGCTGAATCTCCGCCCGCGCAAACTCGAGATCGTCTCATGCCCGTCGTGCGGCCGCGCCCAGGTCGACGTCTACAAGCTGGCCGACGAGGTCACCGCCGGACTCGAGGGCATGGAGGTCCCGCTGCGCGTGGCCGTGATGGGGTGCGTCGTCAACGGCCCCGGTGAGGCCCGCGAGGCCGACCTCGGCGTGGCCTCCGGAAACGGCAAGGGGCAGATCTTCGTCAAGGGCGAGGTCATCAAGACGGTTCCCGAGGCGCAGATCGTGGAGACCTTGATCGAAGAAGCGCTGCGGATCGCCGAGGAATCAGGAGAAACTGGAGACGGTACTCACGTGGGCCCGCCCGTGGTGACCGTTTCCTAGGTCGGCGGGAGGCTCGAGAGGGAGGAGCGGCGTTGCTGAAGCTACTGGGCGACAAGCCGCTCGGCGCTCGTGATGCGGCTGCTGT
Organism: Gordonia sp. SMJS1; assembly: GCF_029866425.1. Classification (NCBI taxonomy): domain Bacteria; kingdom Bacillati; phylum Actinomycetota; class Actinomycetes; order Mycobacteriales; family Gordoniaceae; genus Gordonia; species Gordonia sp. SMJS1. Next base: position 2,233,527 of record NZ_CP123381.1, read on the forward strand.
CGAACGTGTCCTCACCTCGGACCCGGTGGCGATGTGCATGGTCGCGGCCCGCTTCGAGACGCACGGGATCAACCCCCGGCTGCTGGGCGGCGAGCTGTGGACCGCGCAGAATCCCGCGTCGTCCCTCTGCTTCTCCGGCGCCAACCTGATCCCGCTCACCGGTTCGCCCGAGGATCTCGACTACTTCTCCGACCGCGCCATCGCCGGGCCGCGGGCATGCTCCTCCATCGTCGGCCGCGCCGACCTCGTGATGCAGATGTGGGAACAGATCGAGCCGGTGTGGGGTCCGGCGCGTGAGGTCCGGCCGGTGCAGCCACTGCTCGCCCTCACGTGTTGTGCGGCGGTACCCGCCGACCCGCTCGTGCGGTTGGTGACCCTCGACGACCTCGACGCGTACATGCCCGCGGCCATCGACATGTTCATCGGCGAGGTCGGTGTCGATCCGACGGCCGGCGACGGCGGTCGTTCCTATCGTCGGCGCCTCGCCTCGCTCATCACCGCGCAGCGGGTGTTCGCCCGGTTCGACGGCCCCGACGTCGTGTTCAAGGCCGAGATCGGCTCGCTGTCCCGCCGGGTCGGCCAGATCCAGGGAGTCTGGGTGGATCCCGACCGGCGCGGTGAGGGACTGGGACTGGGTGGTACCGCGGCCGTCGCCGAGGCCGTCGCCGCTCACGGCCGCATTCCGAGTCTGTACGTCAACAGCTTCAACGTGACCGCGCGCGCGGTGTACGACCGCATCGGGTTCACCGAGGTCGGCACCTTCGCGACCGTCCTCGTCGACTGAGCGCCCGCCCCGCGTGGCGTCGCGGGATTCCGGCCGGGCCACCCTAGACTCGACTGCGATGTGGCGCATGCGAACTCGATGGACCCCGGCGGTGATCGTCGCGGTGTGTGCTGCCGTGACGGTGGCCACGGTCGGTTGTTCGGCCTCCGAGGACGACGGGCCGCGCCGCGCCGCGGAGCGCTTCCTGCAGGCCTACGCCGATCGTGAGGTGGCGTCCGCGGCGGCGCTGACCGACACACCCGCTGCCGCGGAGTCCGCGATGGAGTCGGCCTGGGCCGGGCTGGGTGCCGAGCGCTCGAGTCGCAGGCCGGGCGGGTCCGCGTCACCGGGGACACCGCCGAGGTGGACGTCGACTACACGTGGGCGCTGCCGCGGGGCCGCGACTGGGCCTACGACGCCACCCTGCGGATGGGCCGGTCCGACGACGGCTGGGCGGTGCGCTGGGCGTCGACGAACATCCATCCGAAACTCGGTGCCGATCAACGCCTTTCGCTCCAGATCGTCGAGGCGCCGCGCGCGACGGTCAATGAGTCCGACGGCTCGGAGGTGATGGTCAACGGCACCGTCGTGGGCGTCAACTTCGATGCGACCGCCGCCGCCGAACAGGGCGCGTCGGTCGCCGAGTCGGTGACCGGTGCGGTCGCGGTACTGCGCCGGTTCAGTCCCTCGCTCAACGAGCAGACGATCATCGAACAGGTCACCGCGAACCGGCAGCAGTACCCGCTCGCCCGGCTGTCCCACGACCAGTTCGACCGCTTGCGCGACCAACTGGCGATCCCCGGCGTCGTGACCAACGAACAGGCCGAACTGGTCCCCGAGGACCCGAGATTCGCGCCCGCCCTGCTGACCGAGGTCAAGAAGGTCGTCGACTCCGAGGTGTCGGGGCGGGCGGGCTGGCGGGTGGTGACGGTCAACCCCAACGGCCTCGACGCCGACGTCCTCGCCGACCACGACCCGGACCCCGCGCCGGCGGTCTCGCTGAGTCTGTCGCGGACGGTGCAGAACGCGGCCCAGCGAGCGGTCAACGCCACCAACCGGTTCCAGATCGCGCTGGTCGTCGTGCAGCCGTCCACCGGTCGGATCCTCGCGGTCGCCCAGAATCCCGCGGCCGACCGGTCGGGGCCCATCGCGACGACCGGTCTGTACCCGCCCGGGTCGACCTTCAAGATGGTGACCGCCGCGGCCGCGATCAGCCATCGGATGGCCACCCCCGACACTCCCGTCGGATGTCCCGGCGCCATCCAGATCGGTCCGCGCCTGATCCCGAACTACGACGGGTTCTCGCTGGGGACGGTGTCGATGCTGCGGGCGTTCGCGCAGTCCTGCAACACCACGTTCGCCAAACTCGCCAGCGAGATGGGACCGTCGGATCTCGCGCACGCCGCGGCCGCGATGGGCGTCGGACAACAGTACGAGATCGCCGGCCTCGACGCCGTGTCCGGCTCGGTGCCGATCGAGAACGAACTCGTCGCCCGCAGTGAGGACGGCTTCGGGCAGGGCAAGGTCCTCGTCTCGCCGCTGGGGCTGTCCCTGGTGGCCGCCACCGTGGCGAACGGTCGGAAGGCGCCGGTGCCGCAACTCATCCTGGACAAGCCCACGAAGGTCGAGGGTCCGACGCCCACGATGGCGCCCGAGGTCTACGCCCAGCTGCGCCCGATGATGCGTGAGGTCATCACGAGCGGTACGGCGTCGGTGATCGACGGCCAGGGTGCGGTCTTCGGCAAGACCGGTGAGGCGGAGTTCGCCGGCGGGTCACACGCCTGGTTCGCCGGCTACCGTGGCGACATCGCGTTCGCCACCCTCGTCGTAGGTGGCGGTGATTCGAACAACGCGGTGGCCGTCACCCGCGACTTCTTCGCCGGTCTCGGACCGGGCTACGCGGTGCGCCCTCTCTCCTGAGACGCCCTCACCAGTGCGCACCATCTTCTAGGCGCTACCGGGTGTCCGGACGGGGAGGATCACCCGTCGCCCGGCATGTTCGATCACCTCGACGGGGTGGTCGTAGGTGTGGCTGAGCAGGTCGACGGTCATCACCTCCGGCGTCGGCCCGATCGCGAGCAGCCGGCCGTCCTTCATCACGGCCACCCGGTCGGCGTAGGCGGCCGCGAGGGTGAGGTCGTGCACCACCAGCAGCACGGCGTTCCCGGCATCGCGGTGGACGCGCAGGATGTCGAGGACCTGCTCCTGATGGTGGATGTCGAGTGCCGCGGTCGGCTCGTCGAGCATCATGACGGGGGTGTCCTGGGCGAGGGCACGACCCAGGGAGACGCGTGCCTGCTGGCCGCCGGAGAGCTGTCCGAACGGCCGGTCGGCGATGTCGCCGAGTTCGCACAGTGCCATCGCGTCGGCGATGACCGCTGGGGAGTTCGCCGCGCGCGGTGTCCGCAGCCACGGGTAGCGGCCCATCGCGACGACCTGGGCCACGGTGAAGGGGGTGTCCACCCGGTTCTGCTGGGTCACCAGCGAGCGGTGGCGGGCGAGTTCGCGCATCGAGGTCGTCGCGACGTCCCGGCCGTCGACCTCGATGTGACCGCGCTGCGGTGTGCGGGTGCCGGACAGGGCCGACAGCAGCGTGGACTTGCCACACCCGTTGGGGCCGACGAGGGCGACGAGTTCACCGCGCCCGACGTCGAGGGTCACCTCGCGCACCACCTCGCGTCCGCCGAGAACGACCGAGACGTCTCGGGCGTGGATACCCAGGGCCGTCGTCGCGGCGGTTTCGGTCGTCACCATCCGGCACCCGCGTGACGGCTGCGACGCAACAGGATGAAGAAGACCGGGCCACCGATCAGGGACGTGAACATGCCGAGCGGGAGGTCGGCGTCACCGAGCATCGTCCGGGCGGCGAGGTCGGCACCGGTGATGACCAGCGCTCCACCGATCACGCTGGTGGGTAACAGGATCGCGTGGCGCGGTCCGACGATGAGGCGCATCACGTGCGGCACGATGAGGCCGACGAAGGCGATGATCCCGGCGAAGGCGACCGCCGCGGCGGTCAGCACCGCGGTGAGCACGATCGCCTGCCGGCGGACGGCCTCCACGTTCACGCCGAGGGAGGCGGCCTGGATGTCGCCCAGCGCGAGCAGATCGAGCTTCGAGACCAGGAACAGGCAGGCCGCGACACCCACGACGACGAGCGGTGCGACGACCCAGATCTCGCTCCAGGTGCGTCCGGCGAGCGAGCCGAGCTGCCAGAAGATGATCTGCTCGCGGGCGGCGGTGGTGGCCACGAAGGTGAGGAAGGCGATGACCCCGGCCGCGAACGCGTTGACCGCGATACCGGTGAGCACCAGCATGATCGCCGACGACGAGCCGTCGCGAAGGGACAACACGTACACCGCCGCCGCGGTGATGAGGCCGAACACGAAGGCCGCCCCGGCGAGAGCCCAATTGCCCGCCGCGCCACCGGCTCCGGCGGTCCCGCCGGCGAGCACGATCATCAGACAGGCGCCGACCGCGGCGCCGGAGGAGACGCCGATGATCCCCGGTTCGGCCAGCGGGTTCGCCAGCACTCCCTGCAGGAGGCAACCCGCGGCGCCGAGCGCGGCTCCGACGAACAGTCCGAGCACGATGCGCGGGAAGCGCACATTCCACAGCGCGCCTTCGCCGTTCGGGTGGGAGGGGAGCGGTCCGAGATCGAGGTGGAAATGGTGGGCGAGGCTGCCGAGCACCTCGAGCGGCGGCACCGACACCTTTCCGGTGCCCGCGGACACGATGACGAGCACGACCAAGGCGACCAGCATCACCGCCACCACCGTGAGGTCACGGACCCGATGCGACGTGCCGGCCGGGGGAGCGACGACGGCCGACGGGGTCGTCGGCTCGGTCGCCGGGTCCGTCGTGGTCCGCGCTGGGTCGGTCATGCGTAGATCGACCTCGCCAGCGCACCCAGCACCAGTCCGACCTCGGGACCGAACGCCAGGATCTGACTCTCGTCCATCTGCACGACCCGTCCGTTGCGGCCGGCCTCGGTGTCGGCCACACCCGGCAGGGTCAGCACCCCCTCGGGTCCGCCGACGGTGGCCGCGCCCTGGGTCATCACGAGGATCACGTCCGGGTCGGCGGTGATCATGGCCTCGGCGCTGATCGCGGTGAACGCGCCGGTGAGATCGGCTGCCGCGCCGGCATCCCGGCCACCGAGCGCCTCGATGAGGTCGTCGGCACCCGATCCGGGCCCGGCCAGCAGCAGCAGGTTGCGTCCGCGGATGTAGAGGAACGCCATGGTGGGATCTCCGGACGGATCCGGGACCAGCGCGCGCGCCTCCTGGATCTGGGCGTCGGTCCGGGCGACGAGCTTCTCGCCGGCATCGGCGACACCGAGTGCGGCTGCGACCGAGCGGATCAGGGTGTCGTTCGACTCCAGATTGCGGGCGGCCGGGAACACGACGACCGCGACGCCGGAGTCGCGGATCTGGTCGACGGCGGCGGTGGGCACAGTGGACTCGCTGACGAGCAGGACGCTCGGGTCAAGGGCGAGAACGGATTCGGCGTTGAGGCTGTGTCCGCGGTTGGTCACCACCGGCAGCGATCTCGCCGAGGGGAAGGCGGTGGACGTGTCGCGCCCCACCACGTGCGACCCGAGTCCGAGGGCGTACACGATGTTGCCGAGGGTTCCGTTGATGTCCACGGCGATGATCCGGTCGGCGTCGTCGACGGTCACGTCGCCGTACCGCAGCGAGTCCACGGTCGCGGGCAGCCGGGGAGCGGGATTCTCGACGACGGGCGTGACGTCGGACTCCGCGAGCGTCGCAGTCTGCGGGCCGTCGCGCAGATGTGCGCCCGGCGAGTGCCGCTCCTGCTCGATCGGGGTGACGAAGCACGCCGACAGGCTCAGCACGGTCAGCACCATCACCAGCGCCGCCCGTAAGCCCCTGGTCCGCACCGCACACCTCCATCGTCGACTCCGATGCCCTCCCATCGGCTCCTCCCGGCGAGCTTAGTGACGTTCGCCGCGGTGTCCGCCCACGGGCCTCGCCGCGACGGGCCGGGATAGTCTGGTCGCATGCCAGTTCGCAGTGCCCTCACGCCGGGGATCGTGTCGCCCATCCGGTCCGTGCCCGACTCCATCGAACGTCCCGAATACGTGTGGAAGCCGACGGTGAACGAGGGCCATGAGCCCTGGGTGCAGACCGCCGAGACGATCGAGAAGATGCGCATCGCGAGCAAGATCGCGGCCAATGCACTCGCCGAGGCGGGCAAGGCCGTCGCCCCGGGCGTGACCACCGACGAACTCGACGCGATCGCGCACGAGTACATGATCGACCACGGTGCCTACCCGTCGACGCTGGGCTACAAGGACTTTCCGAAGTCGTGCTGCACCTCGTTGAACGAGGTGATCTGCCACGGCATCCCGGATTCGACGGTGATCGAGGACGGGGACATCGTCAACATCGACGTCACCGCCTACATCCACGGCGTGCACGGCGACACCAACGCGACCTTCCTCGCCGGCGACGTCGACCAGGAGGCCGCCGATCTCGTCGAGCGGACGCGGATCGCGACCGAGCGGGCCATCAAGGCCGTCAAACCGGGTCGCGAGCTGAATGTCATCGGTCGGGTCATCGAGTCCTACGCGAACAGGTTCGGCTACACGGTCGTGCGCGATTTCACCGGCCACGGCATCGGTGAGACCTTTCACAACGGGCTGATCGTGCTGCACTACGACGAACCGAACGTCGACACGGTCCTCGAACCCGGGATGGTCTTCACCATCGAGCCGATGATCAACCTCGGCGCACTGCCGTGGGAGATGTGGGACGACGGCTGGACCGTGGTGACCGCCGACCGCCGGTGGACCGCGCAGTTCGAGCACACCCTCGTCGTCACCGACGACGGCGCCGAGATCCTCACTGTGCCGGACAACTGACATCGGGCCCGACAACTGAGGTTCGGTCCGACAGCCGAGACGTTCAGGCGGGGAAGCGGACGGGTTGCGGTTCGCTGCTCGTCGTGGTCGTCCCGCTGCCGAGCTGACCCTGGCCGTTGAGGCCCCAACAGTACATCTCGTCGTCCGCGACCGCGCACACGTTCGCCGAACCGGTGGTGACCTCGGTGACCCCCGACAGTCCGTTGACGCGGTCGGGGCTCTTGTCCGGCTGATCGCTGCGCGAACCCCAGCAGTAGGCGGAGCTGCCCGCGGCGGCGCATCCGCCATAGGCCGCCGTGGACACCTCGGTGGCCCCGCGGACGTCGATGCGGGTCGGGGTGCGCCGGTTCTGCTCGGTGCCGTCGCCGAGCTGGCCGCTGGTGTTCTGGCCCCAGCAGAACACGCCGCCGGAGCCGGCGACCGCACACGTCGAGTACAGGCTCGTGCTGATCGACGTGGGCGAGTCGAGTCCGAGGACCCGGGTCGGGGTGAGGCGGTCGAGTGTGGTGCCGTCGCCGATCTGGCCTTCCCGGTTGTTGCCCCAGCAGTAGGCCGAACCGCCGGCGATGGCGCAACTCGTGGTGTGCGACGTGGACACGGCGGTCACGTCCGAGAGGCCGGCCACGCGGGTGGGCACGTCCACCGACCCGGTACTGCCGTTGCCGACCTGGCCGCTCGCGTTGTTGCGCCAGCAGTAGGCGTCGCCGTCGCTGATCGCGCAGATCGTGAGCCCGACCGACACCGCCGACACCCGGGACAGGCCGGACACCTTTGTCGGCAGCGGCACGTTCTGGCCGGGCGGTCCGATGCCGTAACCCCAGCAGTAGAGGTCTCCGGAACTGATCGCGCAGGTCGTCCCGAGGCCGCCCATGCTGACCGCCGAGACGTCGGAGACACCGGTGACCGGGACGGGTCGCGGACGGTCGGTGGTCGTACCGTCGCCGAGCGTGCCCCGTTCGTTGTCGCCCCAGCAGTACAGTCGACCGCCGCGCACCGCGCACGTACTGTCCCCGCTGGAGGCGATGGACTCGAACTCATCGCTGCCGCCGGATGATCCGCCGGAACTGCTGGGCGCCGTCGTCGATGACCCGGCGACCGGCGCCGTCTGAGGATCCGATACCGATCCGCTGAGGGCGATCGCGGCCCCGACGACACCGACGACGAGGACGACGACACCGAGCACCGCGGCGACGATCCACGCGGTGCGTGAGCCCGTTCCCCGTGACCCCGGGCCGGGTCCGTGGGGTCCGCCGGGCCCGGTCACATATCCGGGTGGTGGACCCGGCGGCGGTCCGCCGGGACCGTACGCCGGGAACGGTGGGTGAACGCCGGGTGGCTGGGCACGGTGGTTCACCGGGTGCACCGGCGCCTGCTGGGTGGGCGGCGGTGGGGAGAACGGACGGCCGGGTGCCTGCGCCGCGACGACGGAGGGCGCCGTCGACGCGATCTCGACCGCCCGGGCGAGCGCCGCGGCAAACTCGGAGCAGGACGCGAACCGGTCGGCGGGGTTCTTGGCGAGGGCGCGCGCGAACACGGCATCGACGTGGACGAGGTCGGGGCGGCGCTCGGAGATCCGCGGTGCGGGCGTGTTGACGTGGCCGGCGATCAGGGCCATCGGGGTCTGCCCGGGGTAGGGCTGCGATCCGGTGAGCAGCTGGAAGGTCGTGCACGCGAGCGCGTACTGGTCCGACGCCGGGATCGCCGGTTCGCCGGTGAGGATCTCGGGTGCGGCGTAGGCGAGGGTGCCGACGAACAGGTTGGTCGCGGTCATCTTCGCGCCGTCCATCAGGCGGGCGATGCCGAAGTCGAGCACGGTGACCCGGGTGATCCGGCCGTCGGGGCCGCGGGCGACCACGATGTTCGCGGGTTTGATGTCGCGGTGGATGACGCGCCGGGTATGGGCATAGTCGAGCGCGTCGGCGACCTTGCCGACGACCGTCACCACGTCGTCGACCGGCAGGGCCGACGCGGCGGCGAGGTCCTCGCCTTCGAGGTAGGACATCGAGAACCACGGGCTGCCGTTCTCCACGCCGTGGGTGTAGACCGTGACGATGCCGGGGTGATCGAGGGCCGCGGCGGTGCGGGCCTCGTTGCGGAACCGCTCGGCGAAACTGGGATCGGCGGGGTTCGGCGAGATGATCTTGAGGGCCTCGCGGCGGCCCAGGGTCGGGTGTTCGACGAGCCAGACCTGTCCCATGCCGCCGCGCCCGAGCATCGAGAGGACGCGATATCCGGCGAACACGGACCCGGGCTTCACGACCTCCACGTCCGATGACCCCCCTTGACTCCGAACGACCGGCTGTCGACCTGTTCGTCCGGGTCACTGTATCCAGACCCGCACGACCGCGAGGTGAACGGTGGGACTTGTGAACGACGCCACCGTGGTCGCGGCCTCGGGTCCGGCCTCTAGTCTGTTCCGGGTGGACGGACTCGGTGGCGCATTGCTCGTGGGCGGTACCAGCAGCGATGCCGGGAAGAGCCTCATCGTCGCCGGGCTGTGCCGTGCGCTGCGGCGCACCGGTGTGCGGGTCGCACCGTTCAAGGCGCAGAACATGTCCAACAACTCGGTGGTCACCCTCGACGGCGGCGAGATCGGTCGTGCCCAGGCGTTGCAGGCGTTCGCCTGTGGCCTCGAACCCTCCACCAGGTTCAACCCGGTGCTGCTGAAACCGGGCAGTGACCGTCGCTCGCACGTGATCCTCCGCGGTCGGCCCGCCGGAGACGCCGGGGCCGCCGACTACCTGCACTGGCGGTCGCGGCTGCGTGCCGTCGTCGCCGACGAGTTGGCCGGTCTCCGACGCGACTTCGACGTCGTCATCTGCGAAGGTGCGGGTTCGGTCGCCGAGATCAACCTGCGCGCCAACGACATCGCGAATCTCGGTCTCGCACAGGCGGCGGACCTCCCGGTGGTGCTGGTCACCGACATCGACCGCGGCGGGTCGCTGGCCCATCTGTTCGGTACCACCGCGGTCCTCGACGACGCCGATCAGCGGCTGATCGCGGGGTTCGTGGTCAACAAGTTCCGTGGTGACCCGTCGATCCTCGAGCCGGGACTTCGGCAGGTCGAGGCGATCACGGGACGGCCGACGCTCGGGGTGGTGCCCTTCGCCGACGACCTGTGGCTCGACGCCGAGGACTCGCTAGCGGCGCCGGTCGGGCGGCGGGTCGGGCCACCGCGCTCGTTCACCGAATCCTCCGCGACCGGAGGACCCCGATTGCGGGTCGCCGCCATCCGCCTGCCGCGGATCTCCAATTCGACCGATGTCGAGGCGCTGGCCTGCGAACCCGGTGTCGACGTCACCTGGGTCGACGACCCGGCCGGGGTGGCGGCCGCCGACCTCGTCGTGTTGCCCGGCACCCGCGCCACCGTGACCGACCTCGAGTGGCTGCGGGCGCGCGGTCTGGGGGAGGCGCTCACCGAACGCGCGGCCCGCGGACGTCCGATCGTCGCCGTGTGCGGCGGATTCCAGATGCTGGGCCGCACCCTCGACGACCGGGTGGAGTCCGGTCGCGGGCGGGTGCCCGGACTGGGGTTGTTCGACCTCGACATCGAGTTCCACGCCGAGAAGACCGTGCGGCAGGTGACCGGGACCGGCGGCGACGCGTCCGGCGTCGCGATCAGCGGCTACGAGATCCATCACGGCCGGGTGACCCGATCGGCCGAGAACACGTGGATCGTCGACGACCGGCACGGTCCGGAGGGCGCGGTGCGGGGGGCGGTCCGGGGTACCCACTGGCATGGACTGCTGGCGTGCAACGACTTCCGGCGTCGACTTCTGGCCGACGTGGCGGCCGAGGCCGGGGTCCGGGGATTCCGCGTGGCGCCCGACACCGATGTCGACGCCGTACGTCGGCGACAGGTCGACGCGATGGCCGACCTCGTCACCGAACACCTCGACCTCGACGCTGTCATGCGGCTGATCCGACAAGGGCCGCCGCGCCACCCCAAGGTCATCCGTCACCACCTCGAGGACTTGTAGACGCCGGGGTCGTGGAGACGGGTTATCGTGGGCGCCATGACTGAAGACCGCCCCATGATCGACGACCGACGTCAGGTGACCGTGGGCGGCCTCACCTTCGACGTCCGGATCGGGGGACCGGAGACCGGTCCGTGGGTTCTGCTGCTGCACGGGTTCCCGGTGAACGGGAGCTGCTACGACGACGTATTGCCGCGCCTGCACGAGTCGGGGCTGCGGACACTGGTCATCGATCAACGTGGGTACAGCCCCGGCGCGCGGCCGCCCGGGGTGGACGACTACCGGCTCACCCACCTCGTGTCCGATGTGATCGGGGTTCTCGACGCCCTCGGCATCGGTTACGCGATCCTCGTCGGGCACGACTGGGGCGGCATCGTCGCGTGGCATCTCGCCGGGAAGTACCCCGACCGGTTCACCGGTCTCGTCGTCGCCAGCACCGGGCATCCGTCGGCCATGCGCGACGCTCTCGTCGGTAGCGACCAGCGTGAACGTTCTTCGTACATCCTCGATTTCGTGGCCGACGGGGCCGAAGAGAGGCTGCTCGCCGACGACGCCGCCGAGCTGCGGGCGGTGGGGATCTCCGAGGACGAACTCGCCCCGCTGCGGGAACCGGGCGCCCTGACCGCGGCGCTGAACTGGTACCGCGCGAACTTCACCGGCGACATCAAGGCGACGATGGCGTGCCCGCCGGTCGAGATCCCGACCACGCTGCTGTGGAGCGACGCCGACACCGCCCTGGGTCGCGAACAGGCGCAGGGCAGCGGCCGGTACGTCTACGGCGACTTCCGCTACTGCGAACTCGCGGGCGTGGACCACTGGATTCCGCAGCGCGCGGCCCCGGCCCTCGCCAGCGAGATCGCCCTGCGCTCAACGATTTTCTGAGCTCGCGCGGAGGGCCTGGCCGTCAGATGTCCAGGCCGAGGATCGCGTTCTCCAGGACCTCGGGCATCGCCGGGTGGATCCAGTACTGGCCGCGGGCAAGTTCGTGTGCGGTCTGGCCGAAGTGCATCGCCTGGATGACCGGCTGGATGACCGTCGGTGCCTGCGGGCCGATGAGGTGTGCGCCCAGCAACCGGCCGGTGCCGCGTTCGGCGATCAGCTTGCAGAATCCGGTGGTGTCCTCCATCGCCCAGCCGTAGGCGACATCGCCGTAGGCCTGGACCTTGACGGCGATGTCGTGGCCGGCCTCGCGAGCCTCGTCCTCGGTGAGGCCCACCGCGGCGATCTGCGGGTGGGTGAACACCGCCGCCGGGACGTACCGGTGGTCGAAGGCGTCCAGATCGGTTGCGTCCCAGCCTTTCAGGAGATTGGCCTGCACCACCCGCTGTTCGTGGTTGGCGACGTGCTTGAGCTGGTACGGCGAGCTGACGTCGCCCAGCGTCCACACTCCGCGGGCGGCGGTGCGACCGTGCTGATCACAGCGCACGCGACCTTCGTCGTCGAGCTCGATACCGACGGAGTCGAGGTTGAGCCGGTCGCCGTTCGGCTGCCGGCCGGTCGCGATCAGCAGGACGTCGGCCTCGAGTGTCGCGCCGTCGGAGAGCCCGACCCGCACACCGCCGTCGGGCAGATCCTCGGCCTCGGTGATCGTGGTCTCCAGCCGCACGTCCCACTTCTCCCGGGCCACCTGGGTGAAGCGGTTGGAGATGTCGGCATCCTGCTTGCGGAGCAGACCCGGGCCGCGCGCGATGATCGACACATGTGAGCCCAGCGCGCCGAAGACGTGTGCGAATTCCGCTGCGATGTAACCGCTCCCGACGATGATCAGGCGTTCGGGCAGCTCGGGAAGACGCATGACGTCGTTGTTGGTGTAGTAGGTGACCCCCGAGTCGGCGATGATCTGGGGGATGACCGCGCGCGATCCGGCGGCGAGCACGACCTCGTCGGCGAGAACGGTGTCGCCGTCTCGCGTGACCAACCGGTACCGGCCGTCGTCGTCGCGCCCGTCGAATTCGACATGGGAGTCGTACACGGTGATGTTCTCGCACCGATCGACCCGGTACTCCTTGCCGCCCTGCGACAGCGGGTCGATGCGGCCGAACACGCGCTCGACGATGCCGGGCCAGTCGACCGAGTCCACCTTCGAGTGCACGCCCAGGCGAGCACCGTGCCTGGCGATCTCGGCCACCTCGGAGGCGTAGACGAACATCTTGGTCGGGATGCACCCCACGTTGAGGCAGGTGCCGCCGTAGACGCCCTCCTCGAAGATCGCGAGGGTCTTGTCCGCGAAGCGGTCATCGGGAATGGCGTTGCCGCTGCCGGAGCCGATGATGGCCAGGTCGACGACCTGCGTGGCGGTCATAGAGGATTCTCGCTTTCGGTTGAGAGGACGGCGGACAGCCAGTGGTCGACCTCGCGATAGGCGTGCTCGCGTGCGTGTGCGACGGAGAGGAAGACGTCGTGCCGGGCGTCGGGGATCGGTACCGCGGTCACGCGGCCGCCGAGGCACCCGCTCCAGCGGGCGATGTGGGTGACGTCGAGGACGGCATCGGCATGATCGGTGGACGCCGAGTAGGTCCTGGCGAAATGCGTTTTGTCCGAACGTAACACGAGCGCGGGAACACCGACGTCGATGCCGCGGTGCAGGCGACGCTGACCGCTGCGCACCGCGTCGAGGAAACCGAAGGTGACCGGGAATCCGCCCAGCGGTTTCGCCGACAGGTCGTAGTTCCATTCGCCGTGAGCGCTGTCGTGCAGGCTCTCGCCGTAGGCCTGCGAGAGTTCCTTCGGTATCACCCTGGTCGGCGCGACGGCGGCGATCGCCTTGACGAGCAGCGTGACCGGGAGGGTGCGGAGCACCGCGTCGCCCTGCAGATCGAACCAGGGTGAGTTGAGCAGGAGTCCGTCAACTGCCGCGTGCAGCGCCGGCTCGCGCTGCCGCAACCGGTCGAGCCAGAGTGCGGTGATGAGGCCGCCCGTCGAATGCCCGGCCACCACGACCCGGCAGTCGGGTCCCAGCTCGTCGAGGATGATCCGCAGCGACGCGTTGAGCTCTTCGTCGTACATCGCGAGGTCGGTGGTGAAGTGCGGCGTGTGGTGCGATTGCCACGATCGCCCGCATTTTCGCAGGTCGACAGCATAGAACGCGTACCCGCGGTCGACGAAGAAGTCGGCGAGCGGCTCGTGGAAGAAGTAGTCGGTGAACCCGTGGACGTAGAGCACTGCGCCGCGCGCGGGTGACGACTCGGCGCGTCGCACCAGGGTCGCGGTGATCGGCGATTCACCGTCGGGATCGGGGCCCAGGGGGAGGACGCGTTGCCGGTAGTCCTCGAGAAATCGGTCGGGCTGCCAGTCGGCGGCTGCGGATGCGCTCACGGCGACCAGCATAGTGACAGGTCAGGACTGCCCGGATGTCGTGCAGCACACAGTTGCGAAGGTCGATTCTCGTGCTGGACGTGCCATGCTGGACAATGACGGTTGAGAAGGACCGGGTGAGAAGTGCCCGGTCGACAAGTTGCCATCCGGGACGACGTGCCGCGACGAACACCGGTCACAGTGTCCCTCCAGGTGAAGTGGAGTCCAGGTGTCGAAAACGGTGATCACGACCGACGTCGCGTTGGTGGGTGCGGGAATCATGAGTGCGACGCTCGGAGCGCTGCTCCGACAGCTTCAGCCCGACTGGTCGATCAGCCTGTTCGAGCAGCTCGACGCCGCCGCCGCCGAGAGCAGCGACCCGTGGAACAACGCCGGCACCGGACACTCGGCACTCTGCGAGCTGAACTACACGCCGAAGACCGCCGACGGCGACGTCAACATCGACAAGGCGCTCACCATCAACGAGCAGTTCCAGGTGTCGCGCCAGTTCTGGGCCCACGCCGTCGACAACGGCATCCTCGGTGACCCGTCGGAGTTCATCAACCCCATCCCGCACGTCGCCTTCACCCACGGCGCCGAAGGCCAGAAGTACCTCCGCAAGCGCTACGACAATCTCGCGACCCAGACCCTGTTCGAGGGCATGGAGTTCATCGACGATCCGGCCGAGTTCACCGCGCGACTGCCGCTGATGTCGGAGGGACGCGACTTCGCCGACCCGGTCGCGCTGAACTGGTTCGACCAGGGCACCGACGTCGATTTCGGCGCGCTCACCCAGCAGCTCCTCAATCATGTCGCCCAGGGCGCCGACATCTACTTCGGTCATTCGGTGACCAATCTGTCCAAGCAGTCCGACGGCAGCTGGATCGTGAAGGTCCGTAACGGCCGGACCGGGCAGAAGCTGTCCGTGCACGCGAAGTTCGTGTTCGTCGGTGCCGGCGGCGGTGCGCTGCACCTGCTGCAGAAGTCGGGCATCAAGGAGGCCAAGGGGTTCGGCGGGTTCCCGGTGTCCGGTGAGTTCTTCCGCTGCACCAACCCCGATCTCGTCGCCGAGCATCACGCGAAGGTCTACGGGCAGGCCGCCGTCGGTGCCCCGCCGATGTCGGTGCCGCATCTCGACACCCGCGTCATCAACCACAAGCCGGGCTTGCTGTTCGGCCCGTACGCCGGATGGTCGCCGAAGTTCCTCAAGAGCGGCAAGATCACCGACCTGCCCGCCTCGATCAAGCCGGGCAACCTGCTCCCCATGGTGTCGATCGCTCCCAAGGAGTTCGGGCTGCTCAAGTACCTCATCAGCGAGCTCGCCGCCGGGCCGGCCGACCGGGTGAAGACGCTGTCGGAATTCGTCCCCCGCGCGCTCGGCGCCGACTGGGAGCTCATCACCGCCGGACAGCGCGTGCAGGTCATACGCAAGACCGGGATGGGTGGTCAGCTGGAGTTCGGCACCGCGGTCGTCGCGGCCGGCGACGGCACCATCGCCGGGCTCCTCGGTGCGTCCCCAGGCGCCTCGACCGCCGTGCCGGCGATGATCTCGGTGCTCGAACAGTGCTTCCCGAAGGAGTACGCGGGCTGGTCGTCGAAGCTGACCGCGATCATCCCGTCCTTCGGTCAGAAGCTCAACGACAACCGCGACCTGTACCGCCAGGTGTGGGACTGGACGAACAAGACGCTGCAGCTGACCGACCGGAACGAGGTCCCGGCCGAGACCGGCCGGCTCGCGCCCGCCACTGCCGGCTGATCGCGCGAGGTGAAGTCCGGTCGCCTTGTGTGCTAACCACGACACATGATCCCTGAACCGCGGGTCCACCGCGCCCTGGCCGACGACATGGACGCAGCCACGCTCTATCGGGTCCTCCGGCTGCGGGTCGAGGTCTTCGTCGTCGAGCAGGCCTGTCCGTATCCCGAACTCGACGGCCGAGACCTGGAACCGACGACGCGCCAGTTCTGGATCACCGACGGTGGGGACCGGGCCGACGGAGGCGACGAGGACGGGCCAGACCCCGGGGCGGTACTGGCGACGCTTCGTCTGCTCGAGGAACCGGAGGCCGACGGCGGACAGGTCTTCCGGATCGGCCGCGTCTGCACCGAACGCAACCATCGGGGTCACGGCCTCGTGGCGACCCTCATGACCGCCGCGCTCGCCGAGGTCGGGGAGCGCCCGTGCCGGATCGAGGCGCAGACCTACCTCACCGAGATGTACGGCAAGTTCGGCTTCGTCCGTGACGGCGACGACTACCTCGAGGACGGAATACCCCACGTGTCGATGCTCCGCGCCGGGTCACGATGACGACCCTCGGTGAACTCCCCGCTTCCGTGGACCCCCTCGCTGATGTGCGCTATCCGTTCAGCGCCGTCGTCGGGCAGGAGCAGCTCAAGCTCGCACTGATCCTGTCGGCCATCTCGCCGGGCATCGGGGGTGTCCTGATCCGCGGGGAGAAGGGCACCGCGAAATCGACCATCGTGCGCGGGCTCGGCCCGCTGCTCAGCGTCCCCGGTCCAACGGACGACACCACCGGCCGCGTGGTCGAACTGCCCATCGGTGCAACCGAGGACCGTGTGATCGGCTCGCTCGATCTCACCTCGGTGCTGCGGGACGGCCGTGCCGAGTTCACTCCCGGTCTGCTCGCCCGGGCGCACCGCGGGGTGCTGTACATCGACGAGGTCAACCTGCTCGCCGATCACCTCGTCGATGTGCTGCTGGACGCGGCGGCCAGTGGACGGGTCACGATCGAACGCGATGGTGTGTCGCACACCATGGCGGCCGATTTCGTACTCGTCGGCACCATGAACCCGGAGGAGGGAGAGCTGCGCCCGCAGCTGCTTGACCGGTTCGGACTCGCCGTCGACGTGGCCGCCGACCGCGAGGTCGACGAACGCGTGGAGGTGGTGCGCCGCCGCATGGCATACGACGCCGACCCGGCGTCGTTCGTCGCCGCCCACGCCGCCGCCGAACACGAACTGACACAACGGATCGCGAGCGCACGAGCCGCCGTGGGTGCGGTGGCCCTCCCGGACCGGGAGTTGCGCCGTATCGCCGGGATCTGCGCCCACCTCGACGTCGACGGACTCCGCGGCGACATCGTGGTGGCCCGGACCGCGCTCGCTCATGCCGCCTGGCGCGGGGCCACCGCCGTCGAGGACGTCGACGTCCGGGCGGCCGTCGAGCTCGCGCTGCCGCATCGGCGCCGCCGCAACCCCTTCGACGAGTCGGGGCTCAGCCGCGACCAGCTCGACGAGGCGATGTCGGCGGGCGAGGACGCGGCCGGACCCGACACACCCGATGACGACCCGGAACCGCCCGAGACACCACCGCCCGGTGGCGGCGGCGAGGCCCCGGACTCCGCATCCGACACCGGCCCGGCGCCCGACACCGACCCCGATGCGGCTCCCGAGACCGGCGACACCGACGCCCCGCAGCACGCGCCCGGCCCGGCGTTCGGGTCCGTGCCGACCTCGACGGCTCGCCGCATGCCGACCCTGCGCGTCGAGGGACTCGGCGACGGTGACCCGGGTCGCCGCTCGAAGGCGCGGAGCCGTCGCGGACACACCACCCATGCGGTGGACTTCGATGCCGGCCGACCGGTGCATCTGTTCGGCACGGTGCTCGCCGCCGCGGGGCGGGCCGGTCGCGGCGGGGACGGGTTCGAGCGCGGTGTGCGGATCGCCGCCCCCGACCTGCGGTCGGCGCAACGGGTCGGCCAGGAGGCCAACCTCGTCGTCTTCGTGGTCGACCTCAGCGGGTCGATGACCGCCCGGCGTCGGCTGGCCGCGGTGTCCGAACTCTGCGTGGAGATGTTGCGCGACTCATATACCCGCCGCGACCGCGTCGCGGTGGTCGTGGCGCGGGGTTCCTCCGCGACGCTTGCGGTGCCGCCCACCAAATCGGTCGAGATCGCGGTGCGCCGCCTCGAGGAGATCCGTACCGGCGGCCGGACACCGCTCGGCGAGGGCCTGCAGCTCGCCGCCGATGTCGTGCAGCGGTGTCGCCGCGCCGAGCCCGACCGGCGGCCGCTGCTGGTGGTCCTCACCGACGGTCGTGCCACCTCAGGACGAGGCGCGATGGCACGGGCGCGGGAAGCCGCGGACGGTATCCGTCGTCGCGGCATCGGGTCCGTGGTCGTCGACTGCGAGCAGGGGATGGTCCGGCTCGGACTCGCCGGCGATCTCGCGGCCCACCTCGGCGCGAGCCTGATCCCGATGGACGAACTGTCCGCCACCGCGCTGACGGGACACGCACCCGCGCGGGAGCGGCCTGACCGCCCCCGCCACCCCGAACTGAGACCAGAGGAGAAGTCGAGTGCCCCAGGGAGTTCCGGTCAGCATCCCCGATGACGGCTTGACGACGCGACAGCGCCGCAATCAGCCCGTCCTCGCGGTGCACACCGGCGACGGCAAGGGCAAGTCGACCGCCGCTTTCGGGATGGCGATGCGCGCGTGGAACGCGGGTATGCGGGTCGCGGTGTTCCAGTTCGTGAAGAGTGCGAAATGGAAGGTGGGGGAGGAGTCGACGATGCTCACCCTCGACCGGGTGCACGCGGAGACCGGCGCCGGAGGGCCGGTGGAATGGCACAAGATGGGTCAGGGCTGGTCCTGGTTGCGGGCCAACGACGACCAGGACGACGACCACGCCGCCGCCGCCCGGGCCGGGTGGTCGGAGATCGCACGCCGTCTCGATGCCGGCGAACACGACTTCTACGTCCTCGACGAGTTCACCTATCCGCTGCACTGGGGCTGGGTGGACACCGCTCAGGTGCTCGACACCCTCGCCCGCCGACCCGGACGCCAGCATGTGGTCATCACCGGCCGGCGCGCCCCGCAGGCCCTCGTCGACGCTGCCGATCTCGTGACCGAGATGCACAAGATCGCCCACCCGATGGACGCCGGACGCAAGGGGCAGAAGGGGATCGAATGGTGACCTCCGTGCGGGCGTCGACGCCCGCCGTCGTGATCGCCGCGCCGTCGTCGGGCAGCGGCAAGACCACCGTGACGACCGGCCTCATCGGCGCTCTGCGGGCGGCCGGACACCGGGTGGCGCCGTTCAAGGTCGGCCCCGATTACATCGATCCCGGATACCACGCCGTCGCGGCCGGACGACCCGGACGCAATCTCGACCCGAATCTCGTGGGCGCCGAACGCATTGCGCCGCTCTTCGCCCACGGCGCCGCGGGCGCCGACATCGCGGTCGTCGAGGGCGTGATGGGCCTCTTCGACGGCCGGATCGTGGATTCCGACAGCGGCAACGGCACGGGCGGCAGTCCAGGTGGCGATGCCGGTTCGCTCGGCGTCGGCTCCACCGCGCACGTCGCGTCGATCATCGGTGCGCCGGTGATCCTCGTCGTCGACGCCGCGGGCCACAGCCAGTCGCTGGCCGCCGTGCTGCACGGGTTCCTCTCCTACGACCCCTCGGTGTCGATCGCGGGCGTCATCCTCAACCGGGTCGGTTCGCCGCGCCACGAGATGGTGCTGCGACAGGCCGCCGCGCGGGTGGGACTGCCGGTTCTCGGTGTGCTGCGGCGCCACCCGTCGCTGACGGTGCCCTCCCGGCACCTGGGCCTGATCCCGGCCGCCGAACGCAACGCCGACGCGGTCGCCGCCGTGAACGCGATGACCGCGCACCTGCGCGGCGCCCTCGACCTGCCGGCGATCGTGGCCGCCGCCCGCGGACGTGCGGTCCCCGACGCCGCGGCCTGGTCGGCTGCGGAAGCCGTCGCGCCGTATCGTCCCGCCGCGTCGGCCGGTTCGCCGGTGATCGCGGTCGCCGGGGGCGCGGCGTTCACCTTCGGTTACGCCGAGCACGCCGAGATGCTGACCGCCGCCGGCGCGCGCGTCGTCGTCTTCGACCCGCTCGTGGACCGGTTGCCCGCGGAAGCGGCCGGCGTGGTGATCGGTGGCGGATTCCCGGAAGAACACGCCGAGGCGCTGGCCGCCAACGATCTCCTGCGCGCCGACCTCCGGGCGCACGCCGCGGCGGGTCGGCCGATCCACGCCGAGTGCGCGGGCCTGCTGTACCTGTGCACCGAACTCGACGGGCACCCGATGAGCGGCGTCCTCGACATCCCCGGCCACTTCGGCCCGACCCTGACGCTGGGATACCGCGATGCCGTGGCCGTGGGCGACTCGGCCCTGTTCCGGACCGGCGAACGCGTCACCGGTCACGAGTTCCACCGCAGCGGAGTCGGCGACGGCGCGCTCGCCCCGGCCTGGGCCTGGCGGGATTCGGCGGGCCGCGCGTCGATGCACGGGGTCGCGACGGCCGCAGTGCACGCCTCGTACCTGCATCTGCATCCGGCCGCGATCCCGGAAGCGTTGTGCCGCTTCGTGTCCCGATCCGCCGATAGTGGGCGGGTGCCGACGCCCCAGTCCGTCGGCGACGCCCCCGGGGCGTCCTGATGCTGGCGCACCGGCTCCGCGAGACGCTCGACGCGCTCGCCGATCACGGTGCCGACGATCCCGCCCTGCTCCGGGAACTGCTGGAGGCGGTGCTGGTGGTCGGGCAGGGGGTCGAACTCGACCGCGCGCTGCAGCGCATCGTCGAGGTCGCGGCGGGACTCGTGGATGCCCAGTACGGTGCCCTCGGCGTGCGCGGACCGGACGGCGGGCTGAGTGAATTCGTGCACATCGGCATCACCGACGCGCAACGCGCCACCATGGGACATCTGCCGGTCGGCCGCGGGGTCCTCGGCCTGCTCATCGACGACCCCCGCCTGCACCGCATCCACGACCTCGGCGCTCATCCGACGTCGGTCGGGTTCCCGCCCAACCACCCGCCGATGCACACCTTCCTCGGTGCTCCGATCATGGTGCGCGGCGAGGTGTTCGGCAGTCTGTACCTGACCGAGAAGCGGTCCGCGGAGGACTTCTCCGAGGTCGACGAGACCGTCGTCGCGGTGCTGGCGGTGGCCGCCGGGATCGCCGTCGACAACGCGGGTCTCTTCGAACGGGCCCGCACCCGCCACCGCTGGATGCAGGTCCTGGCCCGGCGTGGGTCGGAGCCGCTGGCCGGAATCGCGCTGTCGGACACCATGTCCCGGATGTGCGCCGATGTCGCCGGTCTCGTCGGCGCGGTCGATGTCTACCTGCTCACCGAGATGGCGGGGGAGGTGGAACTACGCGGGCACACCGGCGATCCGGTGGAGATCGAGAACTTCATCCCGCCGGACGCCACGGCGCTGCGGGTGCAGCGTTCCGGCCAGATCGCCGAGTCGCTGATACGGGGCGGCGCCCGCTGGACCTCGGTGCAACCCCTCCAGCGCGCATCGGGGGCGTTCGGCTGGATGCTCATCACCCACCGTAACCGCCCCTACTGGGACGACGAGGAGATCGCCGGGCTCGCCGGTGTCGCCGAGGTCGCCTCGCTGGCGGTCGTCTACGCCGAGCAGCAACAGATCGCCCGCGATCTCGAGGTCCTCGAAGACCGGCACCGCATCGCCCGCGACCTGCACGATCATGTGATCCAGCGACTCTTCGCGGTCGGGATGTCGGTACAGACGTTGCTGGCCGGGACCACCGATCCGGCCGCCGCGGCCGCGCGCCTGGAGCAGATCATGACCGACCTCGACCGCACGATCGCGCAGATCCGCACCTCGATCTTCGACCTGCAGACGCCCTACGGAACCGACATCGGCCCGACGCTGCGGCGGCGGGTGCTCGACATTGTCTCCGAACTGTCCGGGCACGCGTCGATCTCGCCGAGCGTGGAGTTCGACGGCCCCGTCGACACGGTGGTCCCGGACTCCCTCGGACCACACATCGACGCCGTCCTGCGAGAGGGCTTGAGCAACGCGCTCCGGCACGCGCGGGCCGACCACATCGCGGTGTCGGTGACCGCCGACGACGTCCTGACCGTCGAGATCAGCGACGACGGGGTCGGCATCGGCGCCGACGTCACCTATCGGGGTCTCGAGAACCTGACGCGCCGCGCCGAGGACTGCGACGGGACGTTCAGCATCGTCACCCGCCCGCGGGGGACGAGTGGGGGCGGGACGAGCGAGGGCCGGACCAGCGGCGGCGGGACGACGCTCACCTGGTCGGTGCCGCTGGTGGGTTGACTCACTCCTTGCCGTCGCGGAGTCTGGTCGCCATCACGGCGACCTGGGTGCGTCGCTGCATGTCCAATTTGCCCAGGATGCGGGACACGTAGTTCTTGATCGTCTTCTCCGCCAGGAACATCCGGCCGGCGATCTGCCGATTGGTCAGGCCCTCGCCGATGAGGGCGAACACCTCGCGCTCCTGATGGGTGAGCTCGGCGAGCGGATCCTTCTCGGTCTGCTTCTCGTTGCGCAGCTTGGCGAGCAGGGCCGCCGTGGACCGATCGTCGAGCAGTGAACCGCCCCGACCGACGGTCCGGACCGCGGCGACCAGGTTGTGCCCCAGGATCTGTTTGAGCACGAAACCCGAGGCGCCGGCGAGGACCGCGGCGAGCAGTGCATCGTCGTCGGCGTAGCTCGTGAGCATCAGGCACTTGATCCCCGGTTCGGCCGCGCGGACGTCCCGGCACAGCTCGACCCCGTTGCCGTCGGGCAACCGGACGTCGAGCACGGCGACATCGGGCTTGGTCGCCAGGATGCCGACGAGGGCTTCGCCGACCGAGGCCGCCTCGCCCACCACCTCGATGTCGCCGGCGGTCCCGAGCAGGTCGCGCAGACCGCGCCGGACGAGTTCGTGGTCGTCGACGAGGTAGGCGCGGACCGGATTCGGGGACGGGGTCGGATCGGCGGTGGCCGAATCGGTCGTGGCAGGGGACATGGGTCTGAAAGTACCGGATGTGCGGCGCCGGGAAGTCGCGACGTCGGACCCCATACAGGCGGGACCTTCGCCTCACGAGCACCACCCGTCCCGCCGCGCAGAGTGGATGGTACGACCCCCGCTGTGATCAGGAGAGCACGTGACCACCCTCATCGGACCCCCCGACGCCGAACCCGCCGACCGCGGCATGACCGGTTCGGATCTACTGCGTGAACTGCTGCCCGTGTGCGAGACCGAGGTCGAGCGGCACATGAAGATGACGCGCGACTGGCACCCGCACGACTACGTGCCCTGGGACGACGGACGCAACTTCGCGGCTCTCGGCGGACTCGACTGGGATCCGGCACAGTCCCGGCTCTCCGACGTCGCCAAGGCCGCGATGATCACCAACCTGCTCACCGAGGACAACCTGCCGTCGTACCACCGGGTGATCGCCGACAACTTCACCCTCGACGATGCCTGGGGCTGGTGGGTGGGGCGCTGGACGGCCGAGGAGAACCGCCACTCGATCGTGATGCGCGACTACCTGGTGGTGACCCGCGGTGTCGACCCGGTCGAACTCGAAGAGATCCGCATGGCGCACATGACGTCGGGGTTCAACCCCCTGCCCGACGACGACGGGCAGCGCGACCACAGCTTCGACATGCTGTTCGCGGTCGCGTACGTCAGTTTCCAGGAACTGGCCACCCGGGTCTCGCACCGCAACACCGGGAAGGCATGCGGGGACCCGATCGCCGACCGCATGCTGCAGCGTGTCGCGGCCGACGAGAACCTGCACATGCTCTTCTACCGCAACATCGTCGCCGGCGCGCTCGACCTCGTTCCCGACGAGACCATGGCCGCCATCCACGCGATCGTGACCAACTTCCAGATGCCCGGCGCGACCATGCCGAACTTCCGGCGCAACGCCGTGTTGATCGCCAAGGGCGGCATCTACGATCTGCCGCAACACATGTCGGACGTCGTCATGCCCGTGCTGCGGAAGTGGCGCATCTTCGAGCGCGACGACTTCGGGCCGGTCGGCGAGCACTACCGCGAACGCCTCGCGGAGTTCCTGGAGGAGATGGACGTCAAGGTGCGCAAGTTCGAGGAGTCGCGGGAGCGGGCGCTGCAGCGCCAGCACGCACGAGAACTGCGGGCCCGGTGACCGACGTGACCGTGACCGAAGTGAGGGGGACCGGCGCTGGGAAGTCCGCCTCCGCCCCTGCCGGCTTCGCCACCGCGATCGCCATGGCCGAGGCCGCCGTGGATCGGAACCCGCTGTGGTGGAACCAGATCCGGATCAACGCCGACGACTCGCTGGATGCCGCGTTCTGCACGTCGAGCCTGCTCGGGGCGCTCCTGCAGTCCGCGGCCCACCGGCTCGGTGTCCCGGCTGCCGATGTGTGGGCCCACGTCCGCCGGACGGGTGAGTTGCCGCTCTAGATCAGCTGTCCCGGTAAGGTCAGCTCCCATGTCCGAGCCTGCCTCCGCCGTGTCTAATGTCCCGGGGTCGAATGTATCGGGGTCGAATGTCCCAGGACCCCCGAACGTCCCCGGGCCCGATGCTTTCCCCTCCGGCGAGGGGCACTACCTGGTCGGCCTCGACCTCCGCGGACGCAAGGTCGTCGTGGTGGGCGGCGGGTCGGTGGCGCAGCGGCGGCTGCCCAATCTGGTCGCTGCGGGTGCCCACGTGCACGTCATCGCGCTCGATCCCACCCCGGCCGTCGAATCCTTCACCGGCATCACCGTCACCCAGCGCCGCTACGCCGACGGTGATCTCGAAGGCGCCTGGTACGCGATGGCCTGCACCGACGATCCCGCCGTCAACGAGGCGGTGGTGGCCGAGGCCGAGCGCAGGCACACGTTCTGCGTCCGGGCCGACGACGCCCGCCACGGCACCGCCGTCACCCCGGCATCCGGCCGTCACCGCGACGTCCAGTTCGGCGTCCTCGCCGGCGGCGACCACAAACTGTCGGCCGCACTCCGCGCCGCGATGAGCCGTGCCCTCGCCGAGGGGGCGCTGAGTGTCGACGACGCCGCCCCGCACGCCGCCGGCGTGGCCCTCGTCGGTGGCGGTCCCGGCGACCCCGACCTGATCACCGTCCGCGGCCAACGGCTCCTCGCCGAGGCCGACGTGGTGGTGGCCGATCGGCTCGCGCCCCCCGAACTGCTCGCCGAACTCGGCCCGCAGGTCGAGGTGATCGACGCCGCCAAAGTGCCCTACGGCCGCGCGATGAAGCAGGAAGCCATCAACGACGTCCTCGTGGAGAAGGCCAAGGAGGGCAAGTTCGTGGTCCGCCTCAAGGGCGGCGACCCCTATGTCTACGGGCGGGGTTTCGAGGAACTGCAGGCTTGTGTGGCCGCCGGGGTCCCGGTCACCGTGGTGCCGGGGATCAGCAGCTCGATCGCCGCACCGGCATCGGCGGGCATCCCGGTGACGCACCGCGGCGTCACCCACGAGGTCGTGATCGCCTCGGGCCACGTGCCGCCCGGCCACCCCGACTCGCTGATCGACTGGTCGGCCATGGGCAAGCTGCGCGGCACCCTGGTCCTGATGATGGCGGTCGAACGCGTCGAGGTGTTCGCCGACGCGCTGCTCGAGGGCGGCCGGCGGCCCGACACCCCCGTCGCGATGATCGAGAACGGATCCCTGCCGACCCAGCGTCTGCTGCGTACCGATCTCGCCCACGCCGGCGAGGTCGCGGAGGCGCAGGGCCTGCGTCCGCCCGCGATCGTCGTCATCGGCGACGTGGCCGCGTTCACCGAGGGCGCCTGACCAGATCAACCCAGACCGAATCAACGCAGATTGGCATGTCCCGGCGGTCGGCCGGTACGGTCGTTCACTATGTCGACTCTCGGAGCTGCGAACACCGGAACCGTGAACACTGGAACGGTGAACACAGGAACTCCGAACAGCGAGCAGTTCCGTCCGGTCTTCGGCCTGCCGATCCTGGTGCTGTCCGGGATGCAGTTGCTCGTCGTGCTCGACGGCACCGTGGCCGCGCTGGCGCTCCCGAGCATCCGGGACGCGCTCTCGCTCTCGGAGTCCAGCGCCAACTGGGTCATCAGCAGCTACGTGCTGGCGTTCGGCGGTCTCATGCTCCTCGGCGGCCGTCTCGGTGACACGTTCGGCCGCAAGCGGATGTTCATCGTCGGCGTGGTCGCCTTCACCCTCACCTCGCTGCTGTGCGGACTGGCCTGGAACGAGGCGAGCCTCCTCGCCGGCCGGGCCCTGCAGGGCGCGTCGGCGGCGATCGCGGCGCCGACCGCCATGGCCCTGGTCGCCACGACCTTCGCGCCCGGCAAACCGCGCAGCCAGGCCTTCGCGATCTACGCGGCCATGACCGGCGTGGGATCGGTCGCCGGGCTCATCCTCGGCGGGGTGCTGACCGAGCTGTCATGGCGCCTGGTCTTCCTCATCAACGTGCCCATCGGCCTGATCGTCGTCGTCGGGGCGATCGTCGCGCTACGGGAGTCCCAGGGGGAGCGACTGCCCCTCGACGTACCCGGCGCAGTACTGGGCACGCTCGGTTGCACTCTGCTGGTGCTCGCGGTGAACGAGGGGCCCAACGGATGGACGGCGCCGGTCGTGGTCGGCTCGTTCATCCTCGGCGCCCTCGCCCTGGCCGCGTTCATCGTGGTCGAACGGCGCGCCCGGAACCCACTGCTGCCGTTCTCCCTCTTCGACAACAGCTCACGCGTCGCAGCCCTGCTCGCCATCCTGCTCGCCAGCATGATCATGATGTGCATGGCGGTGTTCATCTCGCTGTACCTGCAGGGCATCCTGCAGTACTCGCCGATCCAGAGCGGGCTCGCGGTCGTGCCGTTCGCGTTCGGGCTGGGCATCGCCGCGGCGATCGCGTCGAAGCTGGCGCTGATGATCCAGCCGCGCTGGCTCGTCCTGGTCGGCGGCGCGGTGATCCTCGTCGGCTGCCTCTACGCATCGTCGATCGCGACCGACTCACCGGACTACTTCCCGAGCATCTTCGTCCCCGTCGTCGTGATCGGCTTCGGCGTCGGTCTGGCGGTCATCCCGCTGACCCTGTCCGTGGTGGCCGGGGTGGGCACCACCGAGATCGGCCCCCTGACCGCGCTCGCGCAGGTCGCACAGAACCTCGGCGGGGCCGTCGGCCTGGTCGTCGTCGGTGCGATGGTCACCTCGCGCGCGCTGTCGAAAGGCGGCACCACCGCGCCGGTCGAGACGATGAACCCCACCCAGCTCGCCGCGCAGGCCGAGGGTTACGGGCTGGCCTTCGCCGCCTGCGCGGGCATCGCCGTCCTCGCCGCGGTCGTGGTGTTGTTCATGCGGTTCACGCCGGAGCAGGTCGCCGAGGGACAGGCCGCCCAGGAAGCCGCCGACGCCGGGCTCGACGCCGATACGAGCACCCCGGGGTCCGACACCCGGCGATGAATTCCGGGCGGACGCACGGTCGGTCCCGCTATGGAGGCCAAGAATCTCGCTGAGCTCTACGACATCGGCACGCTCGACTGGCAGCCCGTCGCGGCCCGACTGACCGCCGGGGTGTCCCAGGCACCCGGGACCGGTGGGCCCGACCGGCACACGTGGTGGATCGCCACGATCAACGCCGACGGCAGCCCGCACGTCACCGGCATCGGGGCGCTGTGGCATCGGGACGCGATATGGCTGGAGACCGGTCCGTCGACCCGGAAGGCGCGCAACCTCGCCCGCGACCCGCGCTGCACCCTGTCGGTGGCACTCGACGAGGCCGACCTGGTGGTCGAGGGCGACGCGAACCTGGTCACCGAGCCCGCCGTCGTCGCCGAGATGGCGGAGCTGGAGCTGTGGGTGAGCGACGGGTGGCCGTGCCGCGTCGACGAGTCGGGTGCCGCGCTGACCGCCGACTTCAGTGCGCCGTCGGCCGGCCCGCCGCCCTGGTACGTCTACCGGGTGACGCCGCGACGGGCGACCGTCCTGCAGACCGTGGAGCCCGGTGGCGCAACCCTCTTCGACTTCGACGCGCAGTAGCGTCGCGGACCTCGGTGCCGGGTCAGTCGGTCAGTACGACGATGCGGTCCGGCGCTTCGATCTCGACCCGCTGCCCGGCGTCGGCGAGGACCGCGGCCACACCGTTCACGTCGCGTACGGAACGCCGCGTGCGGACCAGCTCGCGGGCCATCAGACCTTTGTAGTGCTTGTTGAAATGGCTGACCACCTTGCGTGAGCCGTCCGGTTGTTCGGTCATCACGGTCGCCGTCACCGCGCCGCGCATCGGACCGAGCTGGTGGTAGACGCCCGAGCGCAGGTCCACGACGAAGTCGTCGACCGCGTCCAGCGCGGGGGACAGGTCCGGTTTCCACAGCGCCGCCAGGGTCGGCATCCCGGGCAGCTTGGACCCGCCCGAGAGTCGATACGCGGGAATCGGATCCGGTGCCCGCACGACACCGAACAGCGCCGACCCGATCGCCAGCCGGTCGGCGGCCTTGGTCTTGCCCGCCCGGGTCAGCGACCGGTGATCGAGGGCGTCGTAGAGGACGCCTGTGTAGCGCTCGAGAGCCGGCCGGGTGGGGGACAGCCACAGGTCGGCGTTGCGGTCGACCTCGTCGAGCTGGGTGGCGCCGAGCCCGAGCGCGGTACGACTGGCCTCGAGGTCGGCGGCCAGGGCGACGAGCGCGTCGGCGACCTGCTTGCGGACCGGGTTCAGCTCGGGGAAGGACAGCGTGTCGAGATCCAGGGGAGCGCCGCGCCCGCCGTCGGATTTTGTCTCGGAGGGAGGCAGGATGACGAGCACCGCAACACCATAACTAAGCTGGTTGGTCGTGATCACACGCATGTCGACCCTGTTCCTGCGGACCCTGCGCGACGACCCCGCCGACGCGGAGGTCCCCAGCCACAAGCTGCTGGTCAGAGCCGGCTACATCCGCCGAGTCGCGCCCGGTGTGTACTCGTGGCTGCCGCTCGGTCTACGCGTGCTGAAGGCGATCGAGAACGTCGTCCGCGAGGAGATGAACGCCATCGGCGGCCAGGAGATCCTGCTGCCCGCCCTGCTGCCCCGCGAGCCCTACGACACCACCAACCGCTGGACCGAATACGGCGACTCGCTCTTCCGCCTCAAGGACCGCAAGGGTGCCGACATGCTCCTCGGCCCGACCCATGAGGAACTGTTCGCGACGCTGGTCAAGGGCGAGTACTCGTCGTACAAGGACATGCCGGTCATCCTCTACCAGATCCAGACCAAATACCGCGACGAGGAACGGCCGCGCGCGGGCATCCTCCGCGGACGTGAGTTCGTGATGAAGGACGCCTACTCCTTCGACCTCGACGACGACGGACTCAAGACCGCCTACAACGCGCACCGTGAGGCGTATCAGAAGATCTTCGAGCGGTTGCGGATCGAGTACGTCATCGTCGCCGCGACCTCCGGCGCGATGGGTGGCAGCGCCTCCGAGGAGTTCCTGGCCGAGTCGGCGGTCGGCGAGGACACGTTCGTGCGATGCGTCGAATCCGGCTACGCCGCCAACGTCGAAGCGGTCATCACCCGCGCGCCCGACCCGCTGCCCTACGACGACCTGCCCGCGGCGGTCGTCCACGACACGCCCGGTACCCCGACGATCGACAGCCTGGTCGACTGGGCGAACGCGACGCTCGACGGTCAGTACACCGGCGCCGACACCCTCAAGAACGTGCTCGTGAAACTCCGTGTGCCGGGCGGTGACTGGGAGATCACCGGCATCGGTGTTCCGGGCGATCGCGAGGTCGACTTCAAGCGTCTCGAGGCGTCCGTCGAACCCGCCGAGGTCGAATTGCTCACCGACGCCGACTTCGCCGCCAACCCGTTCCTGGTCAAGGGATACATCGGACCGAAGGCGCTGGCCGAGAACGGCATCCGCTACCTCGTCGACCCGCGGGTGGTCGAGGGGACGTCCTGGATCACCGGCGCCGATGAGCCGGGCCGGCACTACGTCGGTCTGGTCGCCGGCCGCGATTTCACGCCCGACGGGACGGTCGAGGCCGCCGAGATCCGCGACGGCGATCCGTCGCCGGACGGCGCCGGACCGCTGGTGAGTGCCAAGGGCATCGAGATCGGGCACATCTTCCAGCTCGGCCAGAAGTACACCGACGCCTTCGAGGTGGACGTCCTCGGCGAGAACGGCAAGCCGGTCCGCCTGACCCAGGGTTCTTACGGTGTCGGGGTGTCGCGCCTCGTCGCGGTCATCGCCGAGCAGTCCCACGACGACAAGGGCCTGCGCTGGCCGAAGTCGGTGGCGCCGTTCGCGGTTCACCTCGTCATCGCCAACAAGGACGAGGCCGCCGTCGCCGGCGCCGAGCAGCTCGCCGCCGACCTCGACGCGGCCGGTCTCGAGGTGCTCCTGGACGACCGGAAGGCGTCGCCCGGAGTGAAGTTCAAGGACGCCGAACTCCTGGGGATGCCGACCGTGGTGGTCGTCGGTCGCGGATATGCCAACGGCACCATCGAGATCCGCGACCGCTTCACCGGTGAGGCCACCGAGGTCGCGGTCGACACCGCGGTCGACGCGGTGGTGGCGGCCGCCCGCGGCTGAGGCGGCTCAGCCGTCTGCGGGAGACCCGGGGAACGCCACCGTGACCGGGCTCTCCTGCAGAGCCACCCGCCAGCGCGCGGCGCGCACCGCGCTCTCCGACAGCCCGTCGGCGCCGATCCGGCGTCCGGTCTCGTCGTCGGCCTGCTCCAGCAACGCACGATAGGCGCTCGCACAGTCGATCTCGGCGCCGAGCGCGGCGCGGGCCGCCGTGGTCGGGTCGGTGACCTCGACCGGCAGCGTGTAGCCGGCGGCCGCCAGCGGCGGTGTGTTCCCCGCCGCCTCGATCGTCCGGTCGATCTCGTCGCGTCGGGCGCGATGGGCGTCGGCGTACTCGGCGACGGTTCGTCGACGGGAGGCGGCGACGAAGGCGGTGATGACGCCGTAGGTGAAGATCGCGGCGTTCTCGGTCTCGGCGGCGACGACCAACGGGTCGTCGGGATCTGCTTGCGCGGCCGGTGAGTTCGACGCCGGTGTGTTCACGGGGGACGTCATGCCAGTTGCACCTCTCGCATCGAAGTGACGGCCGCGGCGACCGACCCGGTCAGCCCGGCTGCGTACCCGGCGGCGCCGAGCGCGACCCGGCGGGCCTGCCCGGCCGCGGCGTCGAGATCGACGCGAAGTCGAGCCAGGGACGGTGCCGCCGGTGGGGCACCCGCCGGGGATGTCGAGGCGGTCGCCGAGGTGGCGGGACGGTCGAGTGTCGCCGCCACCTCCTGGTCGAGCCGGATGATCTCCTCGCGCAGTGCGCGAGCGTGCTGGGCGCGCTGATCGGCCACGACACCGAGTGCGGTGGCGTAGGCGGGCTCGACGGCGACCAGGGCGCGCGCGGTGCTCTCGTCCGCGGACGCCGAGCGCACCAGGGGCACCAGGCTCTCGGCCAGCAGGGTCTCCGCGGAGGGCGACGAATCGCAACCGGTCAGTCCGACGCCGGCCGCCCCGGCACCGACGACGACGGCGCCCGCGAGGAGTCCGCCGCGCAAGGCGGTGCGCCGGTCGATCGGGTGCCGCAGGGTCCGTCGCTCGATCGGGGGCATGCTCACCCGGGACATCATGCCAGCAGTTCTCCGCGCGATCGATCCACTAGGATGTTCGGAGCAACGTCGTGCGAGACCCGGCACGGCCCGACAACTGAAGACGAGGGGAGTGGCATGCCGATCAGCCCGACGCAGGTGCGCGAACTCGTCGAAAAGCTCGTCGCCGAGCGGGGATTCGACCTCGAGGACATCACGGTGCGCAGCCGGGACGGCCAGGAGGAACTGTCGATCGTGGTCGACCGCGACGGTGGCAGCGACCTCGACGTCCTCGCCGGACTCAGCACCGAGATCTCCGACCTCCTCGACGCCACGCCCGACTTCGCCGACCTCGCCTATGTGCTCGAGGTCACCTCGCGCGGCGTCGACAGCCCGCTGACCCTGCCCCGGCACTGGCGTCGCAACACCGGTCGGCGCGTCGTCGTGGAGGTCGACGGCGGACCCGGATCGCAGCCGCGCACCGTCGCCGGACGCATCGGCAGGCTGCTCGACGACCCGGCGCCGGCGGTCGAGGTGGTCGCGAACCACAAGGGGCGGATCGCGGTGGAGACCGTCGACCTCGCCTCGGTGACCAAAGCCGTGGTGCAGGTGGATTTCTCTCAGCCGAGCGTCCGCGAGCTCGAACTGTGCGGCCTCGAACCCGACGAGATCGAAGCGCGCCGCGCCCCCGCCGCGCGACAACTGAACACCACAAATGAACACGACAAGTGAATAGGAGACCGACGACATGAACATCGACATCGCCGCCCTGCGCATGATCGAGGCCGACAAGGGCATCTCGATCGAGACCGTCATCACCGCCATCGAGACCGCTCTGCTGACGGCCTACCGACACACCGACGGTTTTGCACCGCACGCCCGTGTCGACGTCAACCGCAAGTCCGGCGCCGTCCGCGTGATGGCGCAGGAGGTCGACCAGGACGGGAACGTCGTCCACGAATGGGACGACACCCCCGAGGGTTTCGGCCGCATCGCGGCGACGACCGCACGGCAGGTCATCCTCCAGCGCCTGCGCGACGCCGAGAACGAGAAGAACTTCGGCGACCTCGTCGCCCACGAGGGTGAGATCGTCGGCGGCGTCGTGCAGCAGGACTCGCGCGCCAATGCGCGCGGGATGGTCGTCGTCCAGATCGGCAGTGACGCCAACTCGACGGAGGGGATCATCCCGCCGGCCGAGCAGGTGCCGGGCGAGGTCTACACCCACGGCGACCGGATCAAGTGCTACGTCGTCGGCGTGAGCCGCGGACCGCGCGGTCCGCAGATCACCCTGTCCCGGACCCATCCGAACCTGGTGCGCAAACTGTTCTCCCTCGAGGTGCCCGAGATCGAGGACGGCAGCGTCGAGATCGTCGCCGTGGCGCGCGAGGCCGGCCACCGGTCGAAGATCGCGGTGCACACCGGCGTGGCCGGCCTCAACGCGAAGGGCGCGTGCATCGGTCCGATGGGCCAGCGCGTACGGAACGTGATGAGCGAACTCGCCGGCGAGAAGATCGACATCATCGACTTCGACACCGACCCGGCGGTCTTCGTCGGGAATGCGTTGTCGCCCGCGAAGGTTGTCTCGGTGACGGTCGTCGACGCCGCCG
Organism: Gordonia sp. SMJS1; assembly: GCF_029866425.1. Lineage (NCBI taxonomy): Bacteria > Bacillati > Actinomycetota > Actinomycetes > Mycobacteriales > Gordoniaceae > Gordonia > Gordonia sp. SMJS1. The sequence continues at coordinate 2,266,331 of NZ_CP123381.1, forward strand.
CCAAGGCGCGCGGGTCATCGTCCCGGACTATCAGCTGTCGCTGGCCATCGGCAAAGAGGGCCAGAACGCCCGGCTCGCGGCCCGGCTCACGGGGTGGCGGATCGACATCCGGTCCGACGCCGCGCCGGCGGCCGAGGGCGGGCCGGAGTGACGCGCAGCGGCCGATTGTCCCCGCCGGGCCCGCTCGCGCTAGACTGATCGATGGTTCAGCGATCCGCCCCCCGTTCGCGAGCCGGCGGCACACCCATCCGGATGTGCATCGGTTGCCGGCAGCGGGCAGAGGCCGGCGAGTTGGTCCGTGTCGTCGCACAGCTGTGCGGTGACACCCCGACAGTCGTGGTCGATCCCGCGAAGACCATGCCGGGACGAGGCGCGTGGCTGCACGCGCGGTCGGAGTGCATCTCCACCGCGACGCGACGCCGGGCCTTCGCCGCGGCACTCCGGACCCCCGGTCTGACCGTGGACCCGGACGATCTCACCGAACAGCTCGGCGCGATCACCCACCAGAGGATGGCTCCCCGGAGCCGGAACAGGTAGCAGAAGACATGAGCACACCGTGAAGTCACGATGAGCATGTACCGGACTTAAATCGAGGCCGTAGCGGGTGAGCCGCTTGGCCTCCAAGTGAGGAGAGCAGTGGCAGGCAAAGCCCGCGTGCACGAACTGGCCAAAGAGCTCGGCGTCACGAGCAAGCAGGTGCTCGAGCGTCTGAAGGAGCAGGGCGAGTTCGTCAAATCGGCGTCGTCGACGGTGGAGGCCCCCGTGGCCCGTCGACTGCGTGAATCGTTCCCCGGCAAGGACGGGGGAGCCAAGGACTCCAAGTCGTCCCCGGCCCCCGGCCCGCGCCAGAGCGCCAAGCCCGGACCCAAGCCGTCCGGCAACACGAACGCACCGAAGCCCGGTGCACCCGCAACCCCGTCGGCGCCGGTCGCCGACCGTCCGAGCCCCGGCCCGCGCACCAACGCGCCGAAGCCGGGCGCACCCAAGCCCGCACCCGCATCGGCGGAGACCCCGGCCCCGGCGCCCGCCCCCGCGGCGGAACGTCCCAGCCCGCGTCCCGCTCCCGCGGCACCGGCGCCGCAGGCCCCGGCCGCGTCGGCAGCACCGTCTGCCCCCACGTCGAGCCCGGGTCCGCGTCCCGGCCCGAAGCCGGGTCCGCGTACGCCGCGGGTGGGCAACAACCCGTATTCGTCGGCACCGGCGCCCGCGCCGCGTCCGGCTGCCCGTCCCGGACCGGGTCAGGGCGGTCCGCGTCCCGGCGGTGGCCGTCCCGGCGCCGCCGGCCAGGGTGGTCCGCGTCCCGGTGGCGGTCGTCCCGCTCCCGGCCAGGGCGGTCCCCGTCCCAATCCCGGCAACATGCCCCCGCGTCCGAGTCCCGGCGCCATGCCGTCGCGTGCGGCCCGTCCTGACGCCCGTCCGGGTGGTCGCGGCGGTGCCGGAGGAGGCCGTGGTGGCCCCGGCGGCGGCGGTGGTTACCGCGGCGGCGGCGGAGCCGGTGCACCGGGAGGACCTCCCGGTGGCGGTTTCCGCGGACGTCCCGGCGGCGGTGGCGGTGGCGGCCGTGGACGCGGCGGCGCAGCAGGCGCCTTCGGTCGTCCCGGTGGTGCACCGCGCCGTGGTCGCAAGTCGAAGCGGGCGAAACGCGCCGAGTACGAGAACATGCAGGCACCGGCCGTCGGTGGCGTCCGGCTGCCGCGCGGCAACGGCGAGATCATCCGTCTCGCCCGCGGTGCGTCGCTGTCCGACTTCGCCGACAAGATCGACGCCAACCCGGCTTCGCTGGTCCAGGCGCTGTTCAACCTCGGCGAGATGGTGACGGCGACCGAGTCGGTCAACGACGAGACGCTCGAGCTGCTCGGCTCGGAGATGAACTACCGCGTCCAGGTGGTCAGCCCCGAGGACGAGGACCGCGAGCTGCTCGACAGCTTCGACCTCACCTACGGCGAGGACGAGGGCGGCGAGGAAGACCTCGAACAGCGTCCGCCGGTGGTCACCGTCATGGGCCACGTCGATCACGGTAAGACCCGACTGCTCGACACGATCCGTAAGGCCAACGTCCGGGAGGGCGAGGCCGGCGGCATCACGCAGCACATCGGTGCCTACCAGGTGAACACCCACCTCAACGGCGAGGATCGCCTGATCACCTTCATCGACACCCCGGGTCACGAGGCGTTCACCGCCATGCGTGCCCGCGGCGCCAAGGCGACCGACATCGCGATCCTCGTGGTCGCGGCCGACGACGGCGTCATGCCGCAGACGGTCGAGGCGGTCAACCACGCCCAGGCGGCCGACGTGCCGATCGTGGTCGCGGTGAACAAGATCGACAAGGAAGGCGCCGACCCGCAGAAGATCCGCGGGCAGCTGACCGAATACGGTCTGGTCCCCGAGGAGTACGGCGGCGACGCCATGTTCGTCGACATCTCGGCCAAGCAGGGCGAGAACATCGACGCACTGCTCGAGGCCGTCCTGCTCACCGCGGACGCGTCGCTGGACCTGCGTGCCAACCCGGACATGGACGCCCAGGGTGTCGCCATCGAGGCGCACCTCGACCGCGGCCGCGGCCCGGTGGCGACCGTGCTGGTCCAGCGCGGCACGCTGAAGGTCGGCGACTCGATCGTCGCCGGCGACGCCTACGGACGTGTCCGACGCATGGTCGACGAACACGGCGACGACGTCCCCGAGGCGCTGCCGTCGCGTCCGGTCCAGGTCATCGGCTTCACCTCGGTCCCCGGCGCAGGCGACAACCTGCTCGTCGTCGAGGAGGACCGCATCGCCCGGCAGATCGCCGACCGGCGCAATGCGCGCAAGCGCAACGCGCTGGCCGCACGCAGCCGCAAGCGGATCAGCCTGGAAGACCTGGATTCGGCTCTCAAGGAGACCAGCCAGCTCAACCTCATCCTCAAGGGTGACAACTCGGGTACGGTCGAGGCCCTCGAAGAGGCCCTGCTGAACATCGAGATGGGCGACGAGGTCTCGCTGCGGATCATCGACCGCGGTGTCGGTGGCGTCACCGAGACCAACGTCAACCTGGCCGCGGCCTCGGATGCGATCATCATCGGCTTCAACGTCCGGGCGGAGGGCAAGGCCACCGAGCTGGCCAACCGCGAGGGCGTCGACATCCGGTACTACTCGGTGATCTACCAGGCCATCGACGAGATCGAGAGCGCGCTCAAGGGCATGCTCAAGCCGATCTACGAAGAGGTGGAGCTCGGCCGCGCCGAGATCCGCGCGATCTTCAAGTCGTCGAAGGTCGGCAACATCGCCGGTTGCCTCGTGCAGTCGGGCATCATGCGGCGTAACGCCAAGGCCCGCCTGCTGCGCGACAACGTGGTGGTCGCCGAGAACCTCACCGTGTCGTCGCTCAAGCGTGAGAAGGACGATGCCACCGAGGTTCGCGAAGGCTACGAATGTGGTCTCACGCTGACCTACTCGGACATCAAGGTGGACGACGTGATCGAGACCTACGAGCTGCGGGAGAAGCCGCGCGACTGATCGCGGCGACGACCACCCTCGTACGACATCTCGACAGCTGTGGTGCGCGCCGACCGGTCTCCGGTCGGCGCGCACGCAGCGCTATGGAAGGAGTCCTGGAATGGCAGATCCGGCACGGGCTCAGCGCCTGGCCAAGCGGATCTCGTCGATCGTCGCGTCGGCGATCGCGCACGAGATCAAGGATCCGCGACTGGCGTATGTGACGGTCACCGATGCCCGGGTGACCAATGATCTCCACGATGCGACGATCTACTACACCGTGATGGGCGAATCCATCGACGCCGAACCCGACTTCGAGGCCGCGGCCGCGGGTCTGGCGAAGGCGACCGGCGTGCTGCGGTCGAAGGTCGGAGCGGGTACCGGGGTGCGCTTCACCCCGACCCTGCGCTTCGTGCTCGACACGGTTCCCGACGCCGCGCGTCAGATGGAGGAGCTCGTCGCCCGCGCCCGCGCGAACGACGAACTCGTCGCCCGCCGCGCCGCCGAGGCGAAGCCGGCGGGGGAGTCCGACCCGTACCGCTCGGCGGACGACGACACCACCGGTACCCGCGAGTGAGCAGTTCGTCGAGTGCGGCGATCGCCGCGACGCTGGCCTCCGCGACCGCGGTGACCATCTGCTGTCATGTCCGCCCCGATGCGGACACGATCGGCAGCGGTCTGGCGCTGGGGCTGGCACTCGACCGCCGGGGCGTCGACGTCGAGGTCTCCTACCCGGGCACCGAACAACTCCCGGCCTCACTCGCCGGACTGCCCGGCGGCAAGTTGCTGTGCGATCCCGCGCAGGTCGTCGGACACCCACTGGTGGTCGCGGTCGACGCCGCCAACCTCGAGCGGCTGGACTCGCTCGGTGAGACGTTCACCGCGGCGCAGACCTCGATCGTCATCGACCACCACGCCTCGAACCCCGGTTTCGGCGACCTCGACCTGGTGGACCCGGCCGCCGACTGCACCGCCGTACTGGTGCTCGACGTCCTCGACGACCTGGGTGTCGAACTCGACGCCGACATCGCCACCTGCATCTACGCCGGCCTCAGCACCGACACCGTCTCGTTCCGCTGGGCCCGTCCGGCGTCGTTCCGGGTCGCGGCCCGGCTCCTGGAGACCGGCGTCGACACACGGAAGTGGAGCCGGATCCTGTTCGACTCCCATCCGTTCGCCTGGTTCTCGATGATGTCGGGTGTCCTGGCGTCGGCGCAGCTCGTACCGACCGCCTGCGACGGTGAGGGTCTGGTGTACGCCGTGGTCGACCAGCAGGCGCTGGCCGGGATGAGCTGGGAGGAGTCCGAGAGCGTCGTGGACACCATCCGGACCGCCCGTGAGGCCGAGGTGGCAGCGGTGTTCAAGGAGGGCGAGCCGGGTGTCTGGACGGTCTCGCTGCGGTCCAAGGACATCGTCGATCTCGTACCGATCGCCCGGGCGCACGGCGGCGGCGGGCATCGTCAGGCCTCCGGGTACAGCGACACCGGTACCGCCGACGAGGTGGTCGCCAGGTTGCTGGAGTCGCTCTGAGCCTCGCGTCGGAGCCGGACGCCGGGGACGCCCCGGGCGTGGCACGCATCGCCACCCTCACCGTCTCGGCTCTCGCCGTCCTCATCGCGCCGCCGCTGTACCTCCTGCTGGACCTGGCGGTCGTCGGACGCCTCGGCGGCGAACAACTGGCCGCTCTCGGCGTCGGCACCCTGGTGCTCTCGATCGTCAGCACGCAGCTGACCTTCCTGTCCTACGGCACCACCGCCCGCTCCGCGCGTCGCTTCGGCTCCGGTGACCGGCCCGGCGCCGTCGTCGAAGGCGTACAGGCGAGCTGGATCGCGGTGGCGGTCGGCGTCCTGATCGTCGCCGTCGCCTACCCGTGCGCCCCGGTCGTGATGCGTCTGCTGGTCGGGACGTCCTCGCCGGAGTCCGCCGCGGTGGCCGAGGACGCGGCGGGCTGGCTGCGGATCGCGATGTTCGGCGTCCCGCTGATCCTGCTGTCGATGGCCGGGAACGGGTGGATGCGCGGCGTCCAGGACACTCGTCGTCCCGTCGTCTACGTCGTGGTCGGGTTGTCCCTCGCCGCGGTCCTCGTCGTCGGACTGGTCCACGGCGTCGGCCCGTTCCCGCGTCTCGGTCTCGACGGCAGCGCGGTGGCCAACGTGATCGGACAGGGTGTGACGGGCGTGCTGTTCGCCGTGCGGGTGGTCCGCGAGGCACGGCGGGTCGCCGTGGGTGCCGGCCACGGGCCCGGCTCGCGCGCCTTCGCACCCGACTGGTCGATCATCCGCGCGCAACTGGTCATGGCGCGGGATCTCATCGTGCGCAGTCTGTCGTTCCAGATCTGCTTCGTCTCGGCGGCCGCGGTCGCGGCGCGATTCGGGGTCGCCCAGGTGGCGGCGCACCAGCTCGTGCTGCAGCTGTGGGAGTTCATGGCTCTGTTCCTCGACTCGGTGGCCATCGCCGCCCAGGCGCTGGTGGGCGCGGCGCTGGGAGCGGGACGACTCGGCGCAGCCGACTCCGTCGCCCGGCGCGTCACCGCGGTGTCCGTGGTCGCCGCCACCGCGATGGCTGCCCTCTTCGCGGCCGGTGCGACGCTGATCCCGCGTATCTTCACCTCCGACGCCGCCGTCCTCGACGCCGTCGGGGTGCCCTGGTGGTTCTTCGTCGGCATGTTGCCGATCGCCGGCGTGGTCTTCGCGCTCGACGGCGTGCTCCTCGGCAGCGGCGACGCCGCCTTCCTGCGCACCGCGACCCTCGCCGGCGCCCTCATCGGGTTCCTGCCGCTGATCTGGCTGTCGCTCGTGTTCGACTGGGGACTCGCGGGTGTGTGGTCCGGCCTGGTGGTGTTCATGCTCGTGCGTCTGGCCACCGTGGTGTGGCGGATCCGCTCGGGGCGATGGCGCCGGGCAGGTGCGGTCCGCGCCTGATCGCGATCCTCTGGCACGATGGATCCTCGTGGCTACTCTGTGGGCGATCAGCGATCTGCACATCGCGCATCGGGGCAACGAGCACATCATCGACAGCATCCGGCCGACCTCGCCGGACGACTGGCTCATCGTCGCCGGTGACGTCGCCGAACGCACCGACGACATCGTCGACACCCTGCGTCGTCTGCGGACGCGGTTCGCCACCGTCGTGTGGGTCCCGGGCAACCACGAGCTGTATACGACGGCGAAGGACCCGCTGCAGGTGTTCGGGGTCGCGCGGTACGACTACCTCGTCCAGGCCTGCCGCGACATCGGCGTGGTGACCCCGGAGGACATCTACCCGCTGTTCGATCCGGGCGATGGCTCCGATCCCGTCCGCGTGGTCCCGATGTTCCTGCTGTACGACTACACCTTCCGCCCGGAGGGCACGGCCAACAAACTGACCGCGCTCGCGCTCGCCCGGGAACGCAATGTGGTGGCGACCGATGAGTTCCTCCTGTCACCCGAACCGTTCCCGACTCGCGACGCGTGGGGACGGGCGCGGATCGAGATCACCCGGCGTCGGCTGCAGGCCATCGACCCCGCCGAGAAGACGGTCCTCATCAACCACTGGCCGCTGCGCCGCGAACCGTGTGACGCGCTCATCTACCCGGAGTTCGCGCTATGGTGCGGCAGTGAGCTGACCGCCGACTGGCATACCGAGTTCAACGCGGCCTGCTGCGTGTACGGACACCTGCACATCCCTCGGACCACCTGGTACGACGGCATCCGGTTCGAGGAGGTGTCGGTCGGCTACCCGCGGGAGTGGAAGCGCCGGGGACTCCCGAACCCCCTGATGCGCAACATCGTTCCCGGAGACGGGCTCGGCGCCTCTGATCTGCCCGAGCACGGCGTCCGGTTCGATCTGCCGCCCGACTACGCCGAGCGGGCCGCCGAGTTCCGGCAGCGGGTCGAGCAGCGGCAGGCGGAACGACGAACACGACAGGCCGAGCGGCAAGCGGAACGGCAAGCGCGAGAGGACAACCGATGATCGAACAACTCCTGCCGGCCGGCGTCGCCTCGGCGGAGGCGTTCGCCGATCCACCGGATCTCGTCCTGCTGCCGGCCGAGCAGAGCCTGATCTCGCGCGCGGTGGAGAAGCGTCGTCGCGAGTTCACCACCGTTCGGCATTGCGCCCGGCAGGCGCTGGGGGAGCTGGGCTACGAGCCCGTCCCGATCCTCAAGGGGGACAAGGGGGCACCCGTGTGGCCGGCCGGGATCGTGGGCAGCCTCACCCACTGCGACGGTTATCGCGCCGCAACGGTCGCCTACGCGATGTCGGTGCGTTCCCTCGGCATCGACGCCGAGCCGCACGACCGCCTGCCCGACGGTGTGCTCGAGCACACCAGCCTGCCCGCCGAGCGCGAGGTGCTCGCGACCCGGTCGGGTGACCTGCACTGGGACCGGTTGCTGTTCTGCGCCAAGGAGGCCACCTACAAGGCCTGGTTCCCGGTCGCCAAGCGCTGGTTGGGTTTCGAGGACGCCCACATCACCTTCGAACAGTCCACCCCGACGTCGGGACGTTCACCTCCCGCATCCTCATCGACCCGGCCGCCGCCGACGGTGGGCCGCCGCTGCTGAAGTTCTCCGGACGCTGGCTGGTCGAGCGCGGTATCATCACCACCACGATCGCGCTGACCTGACGTGGCCGACGCAACCATCGAGAACGCCGGCCTGCTCGTCGTCGACAAGCCGGCCGGGATGACCAGCCACGATGTCGTCTCCCGATGCCGGAAGATCTTCAACACCCGCCGCGTCGGGCACGCCGGCACCCTCGACCCGATGGCCACCGGGGTCCTGGTCGTCGGGATCGAGCGGGCCACAAAGCTTCTCGGACTGCTGTCGCTGACGACGAAGTCGTACACGGCGACGATCCGACTCGGCGCGTCCACCACGACCGACGACCGCGAAGGCGAGATCCTCGATACGGCAGACGCATCCGGGGCCCTCGACGCCGACATCACCACGGCCATGGCCGATCTCACCGGTGACATCCAGCAGGTCCCGGCGAAGGTCAGCGCCATCAAGGTCGACGGCCGGCGAGCGCACGCACTGGTGCGGACGGGTGCCGACTTCGACCTCGCGCCGCGCCCGGTCACCGTGTCCCGCTTCGAGCTGCTCGACGCCCGGCGCGATGCGGAGTTCGTCGATCTCGATGTGGCCGTTGACTGTTCGTCGGGCACGTACATCCGGTCACTGGCGCGCGATCTCGGCGCCGCGCTCGGGGTCGGCGGGCACCTGACCGAACTCCGGCGGACGGCGGTCGGCCCGTTCACCCTCGACCATGCGCGGACGCTCGACGATGTCCGCGACGAGCCGCGCGTCAGCCTCGACATCGACGAGGCGGTCAAGATCTCGTTCCCGCGCCGCGACATCGACGATGACGAGGCCGAGTCGATCAGTCAGGGTCGATGGCTGGAGCCGATCGGCCGCAAGGAGATCTATGTCGTCGTCGATCCGCGGGAACAGGCGATCGCGCTGATCCAGGAAAAGGGTCGCCGCGCGAGTTCGGTGATGGTGGTGCGCCCGGCGACCCTGCGCTGACGCGCCCTGCCGAAGAAACGGGTCAGCCGCGCGGGACGACGAAGATGGCGCGCGCGGCGATGTCGCCGAGGTCGATGGGATCGCCGTCGTCGAGCGACACCGAGATCGTGCCCGCGAACGGGCGCTTCTCGGCGACGGTCACCACACAGTCGAGGGCGACGCCCACCTGGTCGAAGTAGCGCAGCATCTCGGGATCGGTGTCGGAGATCCGGGCGATGGCGCCCGACGCCCCGACCTCCAGGTCGGCCAGGAGTGCCGCGTCCGGTGCGGGGATCGAGCCGTCGAGTGCGGGAATCGGGTCGCCGTGCGGATCCCGGTCGGGGAAGCCGAGTTTCGCATCGAGCCGGGCCATCAGCCGGTCGGACACCGCATGTTCGAGGATCTCCGCCTCGTCGTGGACCTCGTCCCAGCGGTAGCCCAGCTCGCGCACCAGGAAGGTCTCGATCAGCCGGTGGCGGCGCACCATCAGGATGGCCGCGGACCGTCCAGCGGCGGTGAGGGTGACCGCGCCGTACGGTTCGTGCGAGACGAAGCCCTGGTCGGCGAGTTTGCGGATCGCCTCCGACGCGGTCGATGCGGACACGCCGAGGGATTGCGCCAGCAGCTTGGTGGTGACCTTGACGTCTTCCCACTCCTGGCTGGTCCAGATCACTTTCAGATAGTCCTGGGTCACCTGTGACAGTTCTGTCACCGGACGATCCGTTCCCCGAGGCATGACCAAGAGCTTAACCCCACCGCAAACGCGAGTGGCGGTGGTGGTTTGGAACACCGGGTGCCCGTAGTCTGGTCGCGTGTTGCGTTGGCGAGGTCTGGACGACATCCCCGCGGGCTGGGGACGGTGCGTGGTCACCATAGGTGTCTTCGACGGTGTTCACCGGGGACATGCGGAGCTCATCAACGCCGCCACGAATGCGGCGAAGGAGCACGGCGTCCCGGCGGTGCTGATGACGTTCGACCCGCACCCGTCCGAGGTGGTCCGCCCGGGATCCCATCCGCCGCAACTGACGACGCTGACACGACGCGCCGAGCTGGCCGAGGAGCTCGGCATCGACGTCTTCTGCGTCATGCCGTTCACACCCGAACTCGCCGCCCGGTCGCCCAAGGACTTCGCCCACGACATCCTCGTGGAGACGTTGCACGCGGCCGTCGTGGTCGTCGGCGACAACTTCACGTTCGGACGCAAGGCGGCCGGCGACGTGGCCAAGCTCGCCGAACTCGGTGGGAAGTTCGGCTTCTCGGTGGAATCGGTCTCGCTGTTCGGTGAACATGCGGTGACCTTCTCGTCGACCTACATCCGCTCGTGTGTCGCGGCCGGTGACGTCGACCGCGCGACCGAGGCGCTCGGCCGCCCGCATCGGGTCGAGGGTGTGGTGGTGCGCGGCGACGGCCGTGGCCGCGACCTCGGGTACCCGACGGCCAACGTGGCCCCGCCGATGTACGCCGCGATTCCCGCCGACGGCGTTTACGCCGCCTGGTTCACGATCCTGGGCGCGGGCCCGGTCGTCGGCGAGGTCGAGCCGGGGGAGCGCTACCAGGCCGCGGTGTCGGTCGGCACCAACCCCACCTTCTCCGGCCGAACCCGAACGGTCGAGGCATTCGTTCTGGACAAGAGCGCCGACCTCTACGGGCAGCACGTCGCCGTCGACTTCGTGCACCGCATCCGCGGGATGGAACAGTTCGACGGCGTCGACGACCTGATCACCGCCATGGGTGACGACGTGACGAAGACGCGCGAGATCCTGGCGGCGGCCGAGAGCTGAGCCCTGGATTTGGGCCGGGTCCCACCCGGGCGGTAGCCTGATCAGTCGGTGTTGCTGCAGTCCGCGGTGGCGCACCGTGGTTGTTTCGGACGCGGTACTGAGAAACAGGAGTATCTCCATGGCTTTGACTGTCGAGCAGAAGAAGGAAATCCTCGCCGAGTACGGTCTGCACGAGACCGACACCGGCTCGCCCGAGGCCCAGGTCGCGATGCTGACCAAGCGCATCACCGACCTCACCGAGCACCTGAAGCAGCACAAACACGATCACCACAGCCGCCGCGGTCTGCTGCTGCTGGTCGGCCGTCGCCGTCGTCTGTTGAAGTACGTCGCCAAGGTCGACATCAACCGCTACCGTTCGCTCATCGAGCGTCTCGGCCTCCGTCGCTGACTCCACCGTCGCTGATCTCCCGACTTCCACCGGCCGCCCCCGAAACGGGGCGGCCGGCTTTGTCGTATCGGGGGTCGTCGTATTGAGGTATCGACAGTCGGCGGTGATACGCTGACAGACGGATCGTGCCGGAACTCGAGGCAGTGCGGAACGACCAGCCAGATCGGTCCTCGGTAGTGGCCGCCGGAACCCTCGCCCGGGCAACCCTCGGGCGCGCAGGATTCCGGCCGCTTCGATCGAAGGCCGTCTGAGCACTCAGCCGGCGCAGACACGCTGCGCCATTCACCGTGCTGCCGCACATTCTCGGCGCGTTCTGGGTAGGTCCGATCCGCGCGTGCGCTGCTGTGCGAGCTCGCTCGACGTCACACGTGAGTTCTTGCTGCGCACCTCCGCGAAGGCCACCCCCAACCGCACAAGCGGCCACCTTCTCGTGGCCGCGTCAGACGGCCGCCACCGGCAGCCGCTACGAAGGGATTCCACCCCACATGACAGATGTGAACACCACCGAAGACTTCGCCGACGACTACGACGACGCGATCACCGAGGCGACCGCCGTCATCGACAACGGCAGCTTCGGCACCCGCACGATCCGTTTCGAGACCGGGCGCCTCGCGCTGCAGGCCGCCGGTTCGGTCACCGCATACCTCGACGACGAGAACATGCTGCTCTCGACCACCGCGGCGTCGAAGCACCCGAAGGAGCACTTCGACTTCTTCCCGCTGACCGTCGACGTGGAGGAGCGGATGTACGCCGCGGGCCGTATACCCGGGTCGTTCTTCCGCCGCGAGGGTCGTCCGTCGACCGACGCGATCCTGACCTGCCGTCTCATCGACCGTCCGCTGCGTCCGTCGTTCGTCGACGGTCTCCGCAACGAGATCCAGGTCGTCGTGACCGTCCTCTCGCTGAACCCGAACGACCTCTACGACGTCGTCGCGATCAACGCCGCGTCCGCCTCCACCCAGCTCGCGGGTCTCCCGTTCTCCGGTCCGGTCGGCGGCGTGCGTGTCGCGCTCATCCCGACCGAGGAGAACAAGGCCGGCCAGTGGGTGGCGTTCCCGACCGTCGAGCAGCTCGAGGGCGCCGTGTTCGACATGGTCGTCGCGGGCCGCATCGTCGCCGGCTCCGGTGACAGCGCCGACGTCGCGATCATGATGGTCGAGGCCGAGGCCACCGACAACGTCATCGACCTCATCGCCGGCGGCGCGCAGGCACCGACCGAGGCGATCGTCGCCGAGGGCCTCGAAGCCGCCAAGCCGTTCATCGCCCGCCTCTGCGAGGCACAGAAGTCCCTGGCCGCCGCCGCGGCCAAGGAGACCGCCGAGTTCCCGCTGTACCCGGCATACCAGTCGGATGCCTACGACGCGGTGGCGGCCGCCGCCACCGATCGCCTGTCGGAGATCCTGACGATCGCCGGCAAGCAGGAGCGCGACGACAAGACCGACGAGCTCAAGGCCGACGTCCTCGAGCAGCTCGGCGAGCAGTTCGCGGGCCGCGAGAAGGAGATCGGCGGGGCCTACCGGTCGCTGACCAAGAAGCTCGTCCGGCAGCGCATCCTGACCGACCACTTCCGCATCGACGGCCGCGGCATCACCGACATCCGTGCCCTCTCGGCCGAGGTCGCGATCATCCCGCGCGCCCACGGCAGTGCGCTGTTCGAGCGCGGCGAGACCCAGATCATGGGTGTCACCACACTCGACATGGTCAAGATGGCGCAGCAGATCGACTCGCTCGGACCCGAGACGTCCAAGCGGTACATGCACCACTACAACTTCCCGCCGTATTCGACCGGTGAGACCGGTCGCGTCGGATCGCCCAAGCGTCGCGAGATCGGCCACGGTGCGCTCGCCGAGCGTGCCCTGATGCCGGTGCTGCCGAGCGTCGAGGACTTCCCGTACGCGATCCGCCAGGTGTCCGAGGCACTGAGCTCCAACGGTTCGACCTCGATGGGCTCGGTCTGCGCGTCGACCATGTCGCTGCTGAATGCCGGTGTGCCGCTGCGCGCCCCGGTCGCCGGTATCGCCATGGGCCTCGTCTCCGACACCGTCGACGGCGAAACCCGTTATGTCGCACTGACCGACATCCTCGGCGCCGAGGATGCCTTCGGCGACATGGACTTCAAGGTCGCGGGCACCAAGGACTTCGTGACCGCCCTGCAGCTCGACACCAAGCTCGACGGCATCCCGTCGCAGGTGCTCGCGGGTGCGCTCAGCCAGGCCAAGGACGCCCGACTGACCATCCTCGACGTCATGGCCGAGGCCATCGACGAGCCCGACGAGATGAGCCCGTTCGCGCCGCGGATCACCACCATCAAGATCCCGATGGACAAGATCGGCGAGCTGATCGGCCCGAAGGGCAAGACGATCAACGGCATCACCGAGGAGACCGGCGCCAACGTCTCCATCGAGGACGACGGCACCGTGTTCGTCGGCGCGGCCGACGGTCCGTCCGCGCAGGCGGCGATCGACCGCATCAACGCTATCGCCAACCCGCAGCTGCCCAAGGTCGGGGAGCGCTTCCTGGGCACCGTCGTCAAGACCACCGCGTTCGGCGCCTTCGTGTCGCTGCTCCCGGGTCGCGACGGCCTCGTGCACATCTCGAAGCTCGGCAAGGGCAAGCGCATCAACAAGGTCGAGGACGTGGTCAACGTGGGCTCCAAGCTCCGCGTCGAGATCGCCGACATCGACGAGCGCGGCAAGATCAGCCTCGTCCCGGTCGACGACGACGCCGACAAGGCCGACGCGCCCGCCCCCGACGCGGTCAAGGATGACGCGGTGAAGGCCGACGCCTGATCTGAGAACGACCCACCGGGGCCCGCCGTCCATTGCGGACGGCGCGCCCCGGTGTCGTCTGGAAGCCGGCGTCAGGATCGGTCGGCGGTGTCGAAGCTGATCTCGAAGCCGTCGGTCCAGGCCGACCCGGATCCGGCGATCTGCTCGTAGAGGCCTTCGATGGTCTGGGCCGTCGAGATCGCCTGGTCGGGGTTCTGCGTGCCGAAGTTGCCGCTCGAGGAGATCCCGACGAGGACATACCGTCCGCCACGGGTCTCCTGGTACCACGGTGAACCCGAATCCCCGCCGAGGACGACGAGTTCGGCGTTGACGAGACGATGCTCGGGCGCGGCGTCCTGATGCAGCAGGGCGGTCACGGTGCCGACGGTCGTCCCGGTGCGTTCGCCGGTCTTGGCGACCGGTTCGCCGACCTCGGGGTCGGCCGCCGTCGCGAAGACGGGGTCCACCTCCCAGTCGTCCTCGATCGCGATGACGGTGTAACCGCGGGGATCGGCGAGCGTGATCGACCCGTCGGGGGTGCCGCCGTCGTCCTGCCAGTCCACGACCTCACCGATCGTCTCGCCGTCGGTGGTGGTGACCTCGTCGCCGACGCCCTCGGCGCAGTGCCCGGCCGTGACGGCGAGGCGATCACCGTCGGCGTTGGTCCCGAAGAAGCCGATGGAACACAGGCCGTCGCCGATCAGGATGCCCTGGCCGGCGGTGAGTGTGTCGGCGTATTCGGGCGTGATGGCGGCTGCGGGGGCGGTCGTGCCCATTGCCACGGCCAGAGCGGCCAGCAGGGTGGTCGCGGCGGCGACGTGAGGCTTGATCATCGGGGGTCCTTTGCTCCGAGAGGGTGTCTGCTCCCTTCGAGCCGAACCCTGGCCCCGCGGTGTGCCGGCCGGACTCCGAATCATTCGACCGGCCGACGGTCTTCGAAGACCTCGGGCCCGCCTAGACTCTGCAGACATGGCCGGTGAGGAGAAGCCGCAGCTGACGGTGGCGCGGCGTCGGGACGCCGGCGGGATCTCTGCGGCGAGCACGGTCGCCGAACTGCTCCGCACCGCACCGGTGATCGGCCGGGCCGACATGACCGTCCGCCAGGCGGCCGCGCTGATGACCGAGCGCGGACAGGACTACGTGGTGATCCCGCTGCCGGACCGGCGCTTCGGCGTGCTGACCGACGGCGACATCCGGGCCGAGGTGGTCGCGGCCGGACGCAGCGTCGACACCTCGGTCGGGGAGATCGTCACGGAACCGGCGTTCGTCGTCGATGCCGGTGCAGCGTCGATGGACGTGCTGACCGAGCTCGTCGACCGCGATCTGGCGATCGTCCCCGTCCGTGGCGCCGACGGCGAGGTGATCGGTGTCGTCGGGGCGGGGGATTTCGTCGCCGACCCCGTCGGTGCGGGCATCCCGCTGCGCGAACAGATCCGACGTTCGATCGCCGTCGAGGAGCTGCAGGGGCACGCGCGCAGGCTGCCGCAGTTCGTGGCCGATCAGGTTCGCCGGGACCGACCGCCGTACGAGATCTCGCGCGCGGCTTCCATGATCGTCGACGCGGTCGTCGGTCGCGCGCTCGATGTCGTCCTGACCGCACACCCCGAACTCGATCCCGCGGCGTTCACCTGGTTGTCGCTGGGCAGCAACGCCCGTCGGGAGCCGGTGCTGAGTTCGGACGTGGATTCGGCTGTCTCCTTCGACGATTCGGCCGGCGGCGAGATCGAACGCTATCGGGCAGCCTTCGGTGAGGTCGACGAGGTGTTGCGGAACGCGGGACTGCGGGTCGACGACAACGGCGCCGTCGCGTCGAAGCCGCTGTTCGCGCGGACCCACACGCAGTGGCAGACGGCGGCGCGTGCGTGGATCGATGATCCGCTCGCCGGCAAGGGCATGATCTTCACATCGCTGATGCTCGACGGCCGGCCTGTCCGTGGGCGCGACGCGGTGTCGGCGACGCCTGCGGTCGCGATGATAGCCGGGTTGCGGCGTGACCCCCGGACGATGAATCTGCTGCTGGCCGAAACCCTTTCGACGCGTGCCCGGTTGCGGTCCCGGCGGGATGTGTTGACCGGTCGGGGCAACATCGTCGACATCAAGGGGCATGCGGTGACACCGCTCGTCAACATCGCGCGGTGGGCCGCGGTCAGTGTGGGTTCGACCGACGTCGACACCCGTGGCCGTCTGCGCGCGGCGTCCGGCAGCGAGATGCTGCCGAGCGATCAGGCGTCGACGCTCATCGAGGTCTTCGATGTGCTGCAGCGTGTTCGGCTGCGATATCAGGTCGCACAGTTCGACAACGGTGATCCGCCCGGCGATCGGTTCGATGTCAGGCAGTTGTCCCCGCTGGACCGCAGCCTGCTCGGGCAGGCGGTCCGCGAGATCGCCGGAGTGCAGCGCCGCATGTCGACCATGAGCCGACTTCTTCCCGGACCCGAGCAGGTGACCTGAATCCCGATGTGCCTGATCCTTTTTGCGTGGAACGCGCACCCCACTCAGCGGTTGATCGTGGCCGCAAATCGGGACGAGCAGCACCGTCGCCGCACCTTCGCGCTGTCGCATTGGGACGACCTGCCGATCCTCGGCGGTCGCGATGCCGTCGCCGGCGGTACGTGGATGGCTGTCTCGGCCGAGGTCCCCGACCGGGTGGCCATGGTCACGAACGTCCGGGTCGGGCCGGCTCGACGGGCCGGAATCCGTTCGCGCGGACAGCTTCCGGTGGACTATCTGATCGGCGACGACGGCCCGAAGGTGTACGCCCACCGGGTCCTCGACGATGCGGGGGCGGCGTACGATCCGGTGAATCTGCTCGTCGCCGATCGGGGCGAGCTGTGGTGGATGACCAACTGGCCGGAACCGCGCGCCGAGCGGGTGGCCGACGGCGTGCACGGTCTGTCCAACGGGGCCCTGGACAACGACTGGCCGAAGGTCGTCGACGGCGCGGCGGCGTTGAGTGGGCTGGTCGAGGCAGACGGTGGCGGGTCGGTGGGGTCTGCGGACGAGTCCTACTTCGCCATGCTGGCCGACCAGGATCGGCCCGACCCGACGCGTCTGCCCGACACCGGCGTCGGGCCACAGGCCGAAGCGGCGTTGTCGCCGATGTTCATCAACATCCCCGGGTACGGCACCCGGGCATCAACCCTGCTGCGCGTCGGGTACGACGGCCACGGATCGATGACCGAGCGCCGCTACGGTTGGCGGGGCCGACGCCGGGGAACCACCACGCTGACGTTCTGATCAGTTGTGCGCGAAGGGGTTCGGCGACACGTCCAGGTCGAGTGCGGCGCCGACCTCGGCGGTGAACAGTTGACCGTGCCGCGTGCTCAGTCCCGAGGCGAGTGCCGGGTCGGCTGCGCACGCCTGCTCCGTTCCCGAGTCGGCCAGCCGGAGGACGTAGGGGAGGGTCGCACCGGTGAGCGCCTGTGTCGACGTACGCGCGACGTTGCCGGGCATGTTCGCGACGCAGTAGAAGACGGTGTCGTGGACGGCGAAGGTCGGGTCGTCGTGGGTGGTGGGTCGAGAGTCCTCGAAGCAGCCGCCCTGGTCGATCGCGACGTCGACGAGCACCGCGCCCGGCTTCATCTGGGCGACCGTGCTGTTCGAGACGAGGACCGGTGCCTTGGCGCCCGGCACTAGGACGGCTCCGATGACGAGGTCGGCACCGACGACCGCCTCCTCGACCGCCAGGGCCGTGCTGTACCGGGTGTGGGCGCGGCCGCCGAAGCGGGCGTCGATCGAGCGGAGTTTGGCGATGTCGATGTCGAAGACGGTGACCTGGGCGCCCATGCCGAGGGCGATCTGCGCCGCGTTCACGCCGCTGACGCCACCGCCCAGAACGACCACGTCGGCGGGCTCGGTTCCCGGCACGCCGCCCATGAGTACGCCCCGACCGCCCGCCGAACGCATCAGGTGATAGGCACCCACCTGCGGTGCGAGGCGTCCGGCGACCTCGCTCATCGGGGCCAGCAACGGGAGCGCGCCGTCGGCGGTCCGGACCATCTCGTAGGCGATGGAGGTGATGCCCGACGCCAGCAACGCGTCGGTGCAGGCCCTGCCGGCGGCCAGGTGCAGGTAGGTGAACAGCGTCTGATCCCGACGTATCAGCGCGAACTCCGAGGCGATCGGTTCCTTGACCTTCAGCAGTAGTTCGGCCTGCTCCCAGACCGCGGCGGCGGTTCCCAGGATCTGTGCACCGGCGGCCTTGAAGTCGTTGTCGGCAATGGCGGATCCCTCGCCCGCGCCGGCCTGGACGATCACGTCGTGGCCGCGCTGGTGGAGTTCGGCGACGCCGGCGGGGGTGATGGCCACGCGGTATTCGTGATTCTTGATCTCGGTGGGGATGCCGATGCGCATGATGACTCCGTCGGGTTGTGGTCTCCTGAACGTTCCTCGATGAACTGGTTTTCAGCGTGAAGGAACATCGGCCATGACACAATCGTGCGGAAGAATATTCTCGATGAGCGCGGTCTGCCGACGATCGTGTGAGGAGGGAGGGCGCGATGGCCACCACACCGAAGGATGTTCGGGCCGGTGAACTCGACGCGACGGACCGGGAGCTGCTCCGCCTGCTGCAGTCCGATGCGCGGATGCCGAACAGCGAACTGGCGCAGCGCGTCGGCATCGCCGCGTCGACCTGCCACGGCCGCCTGCGTCGGCTCGTCGACCTCGGCATCATCCGCGGCTTCTTCGCCGACGTCGACCCGGCGGCGCTGGGGCGCCCGCTGCGTGCCATGGTCGCCGTCAGTCTGCAGTCCGACGCGCGCGGTCAGATCCGGCGCTTCGTCGGCGAGATCGCCACCCACGACGAGGTGATCGACGTGTTCTTCCTCGCCGGCACCGACGACTACCTGCTGCATGTCGCCGCCGCCGACACCGAGGCGCTGCGCCAGTTCGTCGAACGACTCAACGGCCGACCGGAGGTCGCCGGAACCACCACGTCGCTGGTGTTCGAACACCGCCGCGGCGGTGCCCCGATCTTCTGAGGCGAGACGCCACTAGACTGGCCCGGCAGCGACTCGGCCGGCAGGACACGACACGAAGAGGTGGACATGAGCGGTATCAAGGTGGGCGTCCTGGGCAGCCAGGGCAAGGTCGGGCAGGCGATCGTCGCCGCGGTCGAGAATGCCGACGACCTCACCTACACCGTGGGCGTCGACAAAGGTGACTCACTCGAGTTCTTCACCGACACCGAAACCCAGGTCGTCGTCGACTTCACCCACCCCGATGTGGTCATGGACAACCTGAAGTTCCTCATCGCCAACGGAATTCACGCCGTCGTCGGGACCACCGGATTCACCGAGGAACGCCTCGACACCGTCCGCGGCTGGTTGTCGGAGAACCCCGGCGTCGGCGTCCTCATCGCACCCAACTTCGCGATCGGCGCAGTGCTGTCCATGCGTTTCGCCGCCCAGGCCGCCAAGTACTACGACTCGGTCGAGGTCATCGAGTTGCATCACCCGCACAAGGCCGACGCGCCGTCGGGAACCGCCTATCGGACGGCAGAGCTGATCGGGCGCGCGCGAGCCGAGGCCGGTGTCGGACGCAGTCCCGATGCCACGACCGAGGAACTCGACGGCGCCCGCGGCGCGGTCGTCGACGACGTACGTGTCCACTCGGTGCGCCTCGCGGGACTCGTGGCACATCAGGAGGTGCTGCTCGGCACCGAAGGCGAGACGCTGACCATCCGGCACGACTCCCTCGACCGGGCGTCGTTCGCACCCGGAGTGCTCCTGGGCGTGCGGAGCATCGCCGGCCGTCCCGGACTCACGATCGGGCTCGAAGAACTGATGGACCTCTGACGATGACCTCCTCCGGCCCGCCGAACGAACCAGCCCACGACGACGACACCGAGGGCGGCGCACCCCGACTCGGCCCGCGGAAGAAGGACTCCCGTCCGATCGTCTGGATGATCGCATTCCTCGTCGTGGCGCTCATCGTGTACTTCGTTCTGCTCGGATGGCGTGGCTTCCAGCTGATCGCCTCTGGGTCGGCCGCCGGGATCGGTCTCGGTCTGGGCGTGATCGCGCTGCCGCTGATCGGGGCGTGGCTGGTCTACGCGACGCTGCGGGCGGGCCTCGAGCACCAGAAACTCGCCGCCATCATGGCCGACGAGGGACGTGAACTCGACATCTCGAACCTGCCGCACCGCGCATCGGGCCGGATGGAGCGCGACGCGGCCGACGAGCTCTTCGCCCAGGTGAAGGCCGAATGGGAGGCCGACCCGAGCGACTGGCGCAACACCTACCGCATCGCCCGTGCCTACGACTACGCCGGCGACCGCACCCGTGCCCGCTCGATGATGAAACGGGCTGTCGCCCAGTACCACGGCCGGGAGCAGTAGTCCGATGAGCCGGCTGCTCATCGTCCACCACACCCCGTCACCGGCATGCCAGGAGATGTTCGAGGCAGTCGTGTCCGGTGCGACCGACCCCGAGATCGAAGGCGTCGAGGTGATCCGACGCGCGGCGCTCGCCGTCACCGCCTCCGATTTCCTCGACGCCGACGGGTACCTCCTCGGCACGCCCGCCAACCTCGGATACATCAGCGGCGCACTGAAACACGCCTTTGACGTCAGCTACTACCAGATCCTCGACTCGACCCAGGGTCGGCCGTTCGGGCTGTACCTGCATGGCAACCAGGGCACCGAAGGGGCTGTGCGGGCGGTCGATTCGATCACCTCCGGCCTCGGCTGGACCAAGGCCGCCGAGCATGTCATCGTCTCCGGCGCCCCGGGCAAGGACGACCGCGAAGCGTGCTGGGAGTTGGGTGCGACGGTGGCAGCGGGGTTGATGGAGGGGTGAGCGAGTGGGGAGCGGCCGCTGGTGCGCTTATTGTGTCGACTAAGAGCGCCTGGATCTCCCTCGAGCGGCCTGAATGACAACGCATTCTTCGATAGGATTGATTGTGGCGCAGCATCATTCATTCGGTCCGTGTCGATCGACCCCCGGTGCACTGTTCTCGGCGTGCTCGGTGTCGGCGTTGATGACATGCCCAATCTCGTCGGAGTCGATCAACCCTGCGTCGATGAGTGCCTGGTGAATTGATTGCCACTGGGTGGAGTCGAGATCCTGTGACGGGTCGCTGGGCATCGGCGGTGGTTTTCCGTCCTCGCCCGCGGGAGCCGTGTAGACCTTTGCTTCACGGTCCACGCTTGTCTTAGTGACCACCACCTTTTCGGCGAACACTTGCGGATCGACCGCGAGTTTCCCTGTCGATCAAGCTCATGATCATGAGGTGGGTGGTAATAACCAGATGACAGATCCGCGCGATCCCGGGGCGGCTGCGTGGTAGCGGTCGTCGATGCTGAGCTCTTTGATCACTGGGATCGCGGCGTGGTGGCGTGAACCAAGTCGCCGTAGATCCAGGCGTACATGAGCTTGCGGTCGGTGATTTGGCCGCTGGCGGTGCCGACTAGGTACGCCTGTGCCTCGCCGCTGCCGTCGATGATCGTTCTCCAGCTGTCGCGCCACCAGTCTGGGTCGATCTCCTCATCGAGCGCGTCGGTGCCCACCACTTCCTCGAGGGCGTCGAGCACCTTGACGCAATAGATCGGCTCCCTGGCTAGAACCAGCGGACGTACCCGGCTCGCCAGGGATTCCATCGCCTCCTCGGGGGGATACTCGATCTTGATCCGGTGGGATTCGTCCCCCGTCTTCACATTCCGGGTGACCGAAATCTGCACAGTGCCGTCATGAAGTCGGGCCATGAGGTCAGCCTGTTCACGGATCAGCGAGTGGGCCATGATGCGACGCACCCTCAGCAAGAACCCCTCGATGACCGCCTGAGGCGTTGATTGTGGCATGGCTCGAACTCTGGGACCAAGGTCCGACACCCGCCGTAGGTAAGGTTGCCTCGAACCCGCGACCTCCGTGGCTTGATAGTGGACGACTCCGGCGCGCTGCCGGATTGGATGACTGCGAGGGCGTGATGGCGTGAGTCTTGGTCGTCTCGGATGAGCCGAAGAGCGCGGTCTAGGTCGGCGTTGGTTGCCGCTCGTCGATCAGCGCTCTCTCGGCCACCTGTGAAAGTACAGAGATGCGGCGGAGATGGACACGGGATCGACGTCATCGCGACGATTCGTTTGAGCTTCTGGAGTAGCTCGCGAGTGTTCCGCGGAACACTCTGAACCTTGGGTTGAGGCTCGAGGAATTGTCGGTGCCTGGCGATACCTTGTTGCTGTACTTCTCGTTCGGTTCTGGGGGTTGCGGTGCGGGTCAGTGCTTTTCGTTCCGGTGGAGATGTGTCGTCGATGTTCGACGGTGCGGATCCGGAGTCGCTGTCGGATGAGGTGCTCGAGGCTCGGGTGCTGGGTTATGCCGCTCAGATCACGGCTCTGACAGCGAACTTCCTTGACCTGGTGGCGGAATTGGATGAGCGGGAGTCGTGGCGGGGGCCGGGGATTCACTCGCTGGCGCACTGGTTGTCGTGGAAGGCCGGCATCGCACCGCGAACGGCGCATGAGCAGTTGAGGGTCGCCAAGGCGCTACGAGAATTGCCGGTGATCCGCAAGGCTTTTCGCGAAGGTCGGCTGACGTATTCGAAGGTCCGCGCGTTGACACGGGTAGCTACACCGGAGCGTGAGGCGGAGTTGGTGAATCTGGCGTTGTCGTGCACGGCGAGTCAGTTGGATCGGGCGGTGCGGGCGATGGCCCAGATCGACCGCAACCGTGGCGTCGAGGAGAACAGCCGGCCACCGGTGGAGTCGACCGGCCGGTGGAAGTGGAACGATGACGGGTCGTTGTCGGTGTCGCTGCGGTTGAGTCCGTTGGATGGGGCGCGGTTCCTTGCTGGGACGGTGCGGGCGGAATATGAACGCACCCGGACGTGTGATGACCCGGATCTGCCGTCGGTCGAGCGTGTTCCGCGGAACACTGAATCCGGTTCAGAATCAGAGGATTCGGAGGTGGTTCCGTCTCGGCGTCGGGATCTGTGGCGGCAGGTGCCGTCGAATGTGGCGCCGGCGGTGGTGGCGATGGCCGACATGGTGCATGAGGGGATCGCGATGCCCGATCTTGCTCCGGGCGCGGAGATCTTGATCCATGCCGGTGAGGGGGTGGAGTCGGCTCATCTCGATGATGGACCCGGGTTGTCGGAGGCTGAGGTGGACGAGGCCCGGTGTGGGGCGTCGACGCGGGAGGTGGTGAGCCGCCGGGTTCCCGGTCAGCCGGGGAAGTTGGCGTTGTTGGGGGTGGGTCGTCGGAAGCGGGCGCCGAACAAGGCGTTGGTGCGGGCGTTGTTCGTGCGGGATCGGTGTTGTCAGGTGCCGGGGTGTGGTCGGACGCGTCATCTGCATGCCCATCATGTGGTGTTCTGGTCGGCGGGTGGGCGGACGGATCCGGACAATCTGATCTTGTTGTGTGGGTCGTGTCATCGGTCGTTGCATCGGGGCGAGTTTGCGATCACCGCGCATGGGTTGCAGCGGTTCACGTTTCATCGCCCGGACGGCACTGAGATCGAGGCGGCGCCACCTACGTCGAAACCGGGCGGGTGGCGACCCGATCAACGGATCGGCGTAGATGCGACGGTGCCGGTCGGCGGTGGTCGAATGGACCTGGGATACACCACCGAGGTGCTCTTCGCGGTGTGGGAATGGAAGCAGCGCAACACAACTCACCTAGAGCCCGCCGTGCACAGGGCCGCGTAGGCGCCTAGCTGTTAGACTGACACGCGGTGTGCCGGGAAGTCTGGTCGGCTGCGCGTTGACGGTGAGCCCCGCACGAGGGGGCGGCCACGACGCGTACGTAGCCCACCCGACGAAGGACTCCGTACGCACCATGACTGACACCGACTCCCGTCGGGCCACCCCGACGCTCTTCTCGCGCGGCTCCTGGCCCGAAGCTTCCCGCATCGCCGACATCTTCCGGCGCGAAACCATCGGCGGCATGCTGCTGCTCGTCGCCGCGGTCGTAGCCCTTCTATGGGCCAACTCGCCATGGTCGGCCGCCTACTTCGGCCTCGGCGACATCCATGTGGGGTCCGACGCGCTCGGTCTGCACCTCGATCTCTCCCTGGCCACCTGGGCGGCGGACGGTCTGCTCGCCATTTTCTTCTTCGTCGTCGGTCTGGAGCTGAAACGCGAGTTCGTCGCCGGCGACCTCCGCGACCCCGCGCGGGCCGCGCTGCCCATCGCCGCGGCGGTCGGTGGAATGGCTGTTCCCGCACTCATCTTCGTTGCGGTCACCATGCGGGCGGGCGACGGAGCGGTGCAGGGCTGGGCCATTCCCACCGCCACCGACATCGCGTTCGCGGTCGCCGTGCTGGCCGTGCTCTCCACGCACCTGCCCGTCGCGCTGCGCACCTTCCTGCTCACCCTGGCCGTCGTGGACGACCTGCTGGCCATCACGGTGATCGCGGTGTTCTACACCGAAACCATCAACGGCACCGCGCTGGCCCTGGCCCTGATCCCACTCGCGGCGTTCGCCGTTCTCGTGCAGCGGCGGATCACCGCGTGGTGGCTCCTGCTCCCGCTGGCGGCCCTCACGTGGGCATTCGTCCACGAGTCCGGCGTTCACGCCACCGTCGCCGGCGTCGTCCTCGGCTTCACGGTCCCGGTGCTCCGGCGGGTCGGGAGCGATGAGACGGATACCCGGCATTGCCTGGCAGAGCATTTCGAACACCGGGTCCGGCCCATCTCGGCAGGCTTCGCCATCCCGGTGTTCGCCTTCTTCGCCGCCGGCGTCACGATCGGCGGTCTCAGCGGACTCCGCGAGGCGCTCACGAACCCCGTTGCGCTGGGCATCATCTTCGGTCTGGTGGTCGGCAAGACGGTGGGCATCGTCGGCACCACCGCACTTCTCGCCAGGTTCACGCGCGCCACCCTCGACGCCAGCATCCGGTGGATCGACGTCACCGGTGTCGCGATGCTCGCCGGCATCGGTTTCACCGTGTCGCTGCTCATCGGCGACCTGGCGTACGACCCGGAATCCGACCGCGCGGAGTACGTCAAGATCGGTGTGCTGGTCGGTTCACTGGCGGCCGCCTCGGCCGCGGCGGTCATCTTGCGGATGCGCAACCGCCACTATCGCCGGGTCGCCGAAGAGGAGATGCGCGACGACGACCACGACGGCATTCCGGATGTCTATCAGCGGGACAGCTGATCGGTGGGACTCGAAGTCGTCGCCATCGCGGCTGCCGCCAGGCCGGTGGCGTAGTCGTCGATGGTCGTCGGCCCGGTGAGCACCGTGGTCCCCGGACGTCGGCCGACGACCCGGCCGTCGTTGATGGCCCGTGTCATGCCCACATGATGGCCTGCGACATCGGGACTGAATCCGGCCTCGTCGACGAGCGTCGCGACCATGTCGTCGTCGGACAAGCGCTCATACCGCAGCTTCGGAAGGCCGAAGGCACGTCCCAACGCGGCCGTCACGGTGGCCTGGTCGACGTTCACCGGACCCAGGATTTCCCGGCTCAGATGTTTACCGCCCCAGCCTGTTCCGACCAGCGCATCCACCGCTGCCGCGGCGATGTCCCGCGTGGCGACCATCGGAACCGCCACATGCGGATCCAGCGAGTCCGCGACGATGCCCGCATTCTGCATCAGCGGGAGGTACGAGCGGGCGTTGTCGTAGAACCAGCCGGCACGCAGAGCGAGCACCTCGACGCCGGACAACTCCGCCAGCCGCTGCTCCAGGATGTGCAGACCGACCAGAAATCCGGTGCCGGAGCTGATCTCGGCGCCGACGCTGCTGAGCGCGACCACACGCGGCACACCCGACTCGCGGAGGGCGCGGACGATCGCGTCGGTCATCGTCCGCTGCGAGGCGAGGTGGTCGGCGGCAGTGTGATCCACGGGTTGCATCACGAACACCGCGTCCGAGTCGCGCATGGCGGTGGCGAGCGCGGACGAATCGGTGGTGTCGGCTACCGCGGTGTCGGCACCGAGCCGAGCGAGGGCGTCGAGCCGCTCAGAAGAACGCCCGACCGCCCGAACCCGGTGTCCGGCGTCGAGCAGGCGGGTGGTGACCTGTGCGCCGACGGTGCCTGTTGCCCCGAGGATTGTGTACATGAGGACCTCCTGAATCGTTCGATGTCGTATGTCCAGAGTGAAGCGGAGTTGCCGGACGAAACAGCGCTCACAGTCCGCAATGCATGCTCAATCGTCCGAAACGGCAGACGATCGGATCACGATGACCGATCATGGACGGGTGCGCAGACCCGACGGCAGTCACCCGGACCCGTTCCACAGCCCCGACCCGCTCGGGGAGGCCCTGCACTTCTTCCGGTTGAACGGCGCCTTCTACTGCCGGTCGGAGCTCACCGAGCCCTGGGCGCTGACCATGCCGGTCTGGGAGGACTGTCTGTGCGTGCACCTCGTCGTGTCGGGGTCGCTGCGGTTGTCCGCGCCGGACGGTGAGTCGCTGCGATTCGCACCGGGAGATCTCGTCGTCGTGCCGCACGGCCGGTCGCACGTCATCCGCGGAGACGGCGAGGCGACGTTCGCCCCGGTCGTCACCGATCTGCCGCACGACTACCTGAGCGATCGGTATGCCGTCCTGCGCCACGGCGGCGACGGGCCCGAACGCTCGGTCCTGATCTGTGCCGTCGTCCGGTTCGACCATCCCTCGGCACGGTCGCTGACCTCGATGCTGCCGCCGATCCTCGCCATCCGCGCCACCGATTCCCGTGCGGGTGCGAGCAACTCGTGGCTGCGGGACCTCATGCGCATCGTGATCGACGAGGCCGGCGAACTCCGGCCCGGCGGGGAGGCGGTCATCACCCGGTTGTCCGACATCATCGTCATCCACGCCATCCGATCGTGGTTGCAGGACGCGGAGGGCACCCGCACCGGCTGGCTCGGGGCTCTCGCCGATCCACAACTCGGGCGTGCGGTCGCCGCGGTCCATCGCGATCCGGCGGGGGAGTGGAGCGTCGAACGACTGGCCCGTGAGTGCGCGATGTCGCGGTCGACGTTCGCGGCCCGGTTCACCGCCGTCGTCGGCGAGCCGGCGATGCAGTACGTCACCCGGTGGCGGATGTGTGTGGCGGCGGATCGTCTTCGTGACCCGAACGCGTCTGTCGCGTCGGTGGCGGGCGGACTCGGCTACTCGTCCGAGGCGGCGTTCAGCCGGGCGTTCAAGCGGGTCAACGGGTCCTCGCCCGGGCGAGTACGACGCGCGGCGCGGGCCGGCTGATCACTCGTCCTGGCCGGCGGCCGGGTCGACGGCGGCGGCGAGCGCGCGGCTCACCTCGAATTGCCGGACCAGGAACGCCTTCTCGTCCAGCTTCTTCCGCCGCATCCACGTCGTGACCTCGGAATTGCACTTGCTCGCATTGCACGAACCGCAGCACGGCACGACGTTGGCGACGGTGTACCGGCCGCCGCGGGAGATGGCCAGCATGCAGTCGCGCTGCAGCGCGACGCCCACCGCACCGCAGTACGCGCACCCACCCCAGGCCTCCTGCAGCGCGAGCCACTGGGCGTCGGTGAGGTCGTTGTCGCGGGCGGCGACACGCTTGCGACGACGCTTCGCGTACCGATTGGCGCGGGTGGTGCTGCGGGTGGCCACGGGAGGAGCCTACCGCTCGGATCACACGTGTCACAGCCGTCACAGGCCGAGTCGGGGCCGTGTCGTGCGCCCGGCGGTGCGACTACTGCTTTGCCTAGACTGGCACCCGTGAGCACGGCCATCCGCGACATGTCATCGACCGGGACCATCCCGACTCCGTACGAGGACCTGCTGAGCCTCGTCATGGAGACAGGGACGCCGAAGGCCGACCGCACCGGGACCGGGACGCGCAGCCTCTTCGGCAGGCAATTGCGCTACGACCTCGCCGAGGGTTTCCCGCTGATCACCACCAAGAAGGTGCATCTGAAGTCGATCGTCTACGAGTTGCTGTGGTTCCTGCGCGGCGACTCCAACGTCCGATGGCTGCAGGAGCGCGGGGTCTCGATCTGGGACGAGTGGGCCGACGAGAACGGTGAACTCGGACCCGTCTACGGCGTGCAATGGCGGAGCTGGCCGACACCGTCCGGTGAGCACATCGACCAGATCGCGGCCGCCCTCGACCTGCTCAAGACCAACCCCGATTCGCGCCGGAACATCGTGTCCGCATGGAACGTGGGGGAGATCCCGCAGATGGCACTGCCGCCCTGCCACGCGTTCTTCCAGTTCTACGTCGCCGACGGCAAACTGTCGTGCCAGCTGTACCAGCGCAGCGCCGACCTGTTCCTCGGCGTGCCGTTCAACATCGCATCGTATGCGCTGCTGACGCACATGATGGCCCAGCAGGCGGGCCTCGAGGTCGGCGAGTTCGTGTGGACCGGCGGCGACTGCCACATCTACGACAACCACGTCGAGCAGGTGACGTTGCAGCTGTCACGCGACCCGTATCCGTACCCGAAACTCGAACTGCGCAAGCGGGATTCGATCTTCGACTACGAGTACGACGACATCGCCATCATCGACTACCGGTCCCATCCCGGGATCAAAGCCCCGGTGGCGGTGTGACGTCCGACCTCGCGGGGGAGGGCTCGCGTGAGGTGCGCCTGGTCTGGGCGCAGGGACGCGGCGGGGCGATCGGCCGGGACAACACGATCCCGTGGCGGGTCCCCGAAGATGTGGCGCGGTTCAAGGAACTGACGGTCGGGCACCCGGTTGTCATGGGCCGCAAGACATGGGATTCGCTGCCGCCGCGATTTCGGCCGCTGCCCGGTCGCGCCAATGTGGTCGTCACCCGCGACGCGAGCTGGTCGGCCGACGGCGCGTCGGTCGCGGGATCGGTCGCCGAGGCGCTCGAGCTGGCCGGTGGCGAACGGGTCGGAATCATCGGCGGCGGCGAGATCTACCGCTTGGCAATGGAATTCGCGACCGAACTGTGTGTCACGGAGATCGACGTCGAGGTCGACGGCGCCGACGCGTTCGCTCCGGAGATCACCGACGAGTGGGCTTTGGCACATCGCGGTGAGTGGCAGACCTCGACGAGCGGCATCGGGTATCGCTTCGTCGACTATCGGCGCGCTCGGCAGGGCTGATGGCGCCGGATCGTCTCTCGATCGCGCAGGCGCGTCGAATCGCGCTCGCCGCACAGGGTTTCACCGACCGCCGGCCCGCTGCCGCGCCCACCATGGCACACCTGAAGCGCGTCGTCGGCCGGACGCGGCTGCTGCAGATGGACTCGGTCAACATTGCCGCGCGTGCGCACTTCATGCCGCTGTTCTCTCGCCTGGGTGCCTACGATCCCGACCTGTTGCACTGCGCCGCGTGGCAGCCGGGGCGCGGTCGACGGCTGCTCGTCGAGTACTGGGCCCACGAAGCCGCGCTGATCCCGGTGCCCGACTGGCCCCTCTTCCGATGGCGGATGGACGACTTCGCCGACGGTCGGTATCGGCACACGCGAGACGTGATGCGTCGCAACCGTTCTCTGGTCGGCGACATCCGGGCCGTGATCGAGGCGGTCGGCGCGACCACGCCCCGTGCCATCGAAGCGGAACTGGGCATCGAACGTGAACCCGGTGCAGCCGGGAGCTGGTGGCAGCGCGGTGAGGTCAAGCACCTGTGCGAGGCCATGTTCGCCGCCGGTGACCTGTCGGCGGTCCGCAACGGGAACTTCGTGCGGCACTACGACCTCACCGAACGGATCGTCGGCGCGGACATCGTCGCGCTGCGACCCGACCGTGGGCAGGCGCACCGTGAACTCGTCAGCCGTGCCGCCCAGGCGCTCGGTGTCGCCACCGTGGCCGATCTGGCCGACTACTACCGGCTCCGGCCGGCCGACGCGCGGCCTGCGGTCGCCGAACTCGTCGAGGACGGTGTGCTGCAGGAGATCTTCGTGGACGGCTGGCGCGACCCGGCCTACCTGACCGCCGGCGCGGTGATTCCGCGGCGCGTCGACGCCTCGGCGATCCTGTCGCCGTTCGACCCGCTCGTGTTCTTCCGCCCCCGCGCCGAACGACTCTTCGACTTCCACTACCGCATCGAGATCTATGTGCCCGAACACAAACGCGTGCACGGCTATTACGTGCTGCCGTATCTGCTGGGCACCGACATCGCCGCGCGCGTGGACCTGAAGGCCGACCGCAAGAACCGCACCCTGCAGGTGCTCGGGGCCTACTGCGAGCCGGGTCGTTCCCGAGGCCTCGTCGCCGAACGGCTGTCCGCGGATCTGCGGAGCTTCGCCGGCTGGCAAGACCTCGACGATGTCGTCGTGTCCGGACGCGGCGACCTGGCGCCCGACCTGCAACGGGTGCTGCACGGCGCGTGACCCACACCGGGTGATGCAATGCTGAGGATCGAAAGTTCACGACAGCGATGGGAGACGAAGCGATGACCGTGTCGTATGAGGGTAACGACTACCGATTGGTGATGTTCGATCTCGACGACACCCTGGCCCCGTCGAAGAGCCCGCTCGACGACCAGATGGTCGATCTGCTGCGTCGGATGCTCGACGTGAGCCTGGGCTGCATCATCTCCGGCGGCAACTTCACCCAGTTCGAGAAGCAGGTTCTCGCGCGGCTCGGCAACTTCGACAGCGTCGCCAACCTCCACCTCATGCCGACGTGCGGAACGCAGTACGTGCGGTGGTCCGGGAACGACTGGGAGACGGTCTACGCGGAGTTCCTCACCGACGACGAGAAGCAGCGCACGCTCGACGTGCTGGAGGCCGGCGCGAAAGAGCTCGGCCTGTGGGAGAGCGAGACGTGGGGTGACATCCTCGAGGACCGCGGCAGCCAGATCACCTTCAGCGCGCTGGGGCAGAAGGCGCCCGTCGACGCGAAGGCGGCCTGGGACCCCGACGGAGCGAAGAAGGAGTCCCTGCGGGCCTACGCCGCCGAGCGACTTCCCGACCTCGAGGTGCGCAGCGGCGGTTCGACGTCGGTGGACGTCACCAAGAAGGGCATCGACAAGGCTTACGGCGCACTGAAGTTGATGGACATCCTCGGCCTCAGCACCAGCGACATCCTGTTCTTCGGCGACCGGCTCGACGAGGGCGGCAACGACTATCCGGTCAAGGCCCTCGGGATCACCTCGATCGCCGTCCACGGCTGGCCCGACACCCACGCGAAGTTGTCGGCGCTGCTGGATCAGGTTGAGACGGGCAGCTAGTCGACCGGCCCACCCGCCGGGACGACCCGCTGGGTGCCGTTCGCGACCCGGTAGGACTTCGCGTAATACTGGCCGGAGCGCGGATTCGTCTTGTCGTGCACGAAGTACCAGTCCATCTGCGTCGCCGCCGGCGTCACGGTCAGGACCGAATACCCGTGCGCGTCGAACTCGCTCCAGCGCACGTGGTGGTTCGTGGCAGCGAAGGCCGAGGACACCGCGACCCCGGCGGTGTTGGCGGGCACGTTCAGCATGTCGTCGATGTTGGTCGACGTGATCGAGGTGCCGACCAATTCCGTTGCGACACTCCCGCCGCCGGGATAGTTCGCCGGGTCGGCCGGGATGTCGCACGCCCACGACGAGTGGATGTCACCGGTGATGAAGACGACGTTGTCGACGCGATTGCGGCGCAGCGATTCGAGGAGACGTCGACGATCGGCGGCGTAACCGTCCCACTGGTCGGCGTTGTACGGGATGCCCTCGCGCGGGATGCCGAGCAGTGCGGTGACCGCGCCGGTTGTCTGCGGATCCAGCGGGGGGATCAGCACCGGGGCGATCATCACCGGGTTGCCGACGATCTTCCAGCGGGTCTCCGACGACGTGAGTCCATTGGTCAGCCAGGACATCTGTGCCCGGCCGAGGATCGTGCGGGCGGGATCGTCGATGGCCGCCGACCGGGCGCTGACCTGCAGGTCGCGGTAGGAGCGCAGATCCAGCATGGACAACTCGAGCAGACGGCCGAAGCGGAGCCTGCGGAACAGGTGCCGGCCCGCGGTGTCGACGGCGGGGCGGATCGGCATCCACTCGGCGTACGCGCGAAGCGCGGCGGTGCGCCGCGCGGCCCAGGAGCCCTCGCCCGCCTGATGGTTCTCCGCCCCGCCCGACCACGAGTCGTTCGACGACTCGTGGTCGTCCCAGATGCAGATGAACGGCAGGTCCCGGTGCAGCCGGGCGAGGTCGGGGTCGGTCTTGTACTGCGCGTGGCGTGTCCGGTAGTCGCGCAGGGTGACGATCTCGTGGCGGGGGTCGTGCGGCCGGACGGTTCCGGTCTTGCCGGTGTATCGCCCGGTCTCGTACTCGTAGAAATAGTCGCCCAGGTGGACCACCGCGTCGAGTGCCGGCTGCGCGGCCAGATGCCGGTAGGCGGCGAAGTATCCGGCCTCCCAGTTGGCACACGACACGACGCCGAATCGGATCTTCGCGACGTCGGCACCGGTCGCGGGGGCGGTGCACGTGCGACCGACGGGCGACACCGCGCCGGTGGCGGGTCCGGACAGCACCGTGAAGCGGTAGTGGTACCAGGTGCGCGGCGCCAGACCCGACGCGTCGATCTTCACCGTATGGTCGGAGTCGGCGGACGTCCGCACCTCGCCCGCGGCCACGACGGCGCCGAAGCCGGGGTCCCGGGCGATCTCCCAGCGGACGAGGCTCTGCGGCCCCAGGCCGGAACCGGGTGTCGCAGCCGGGGTCGGGGTGATGCGGGTCCAGAGGACGACGGCGTCGGGGAGCGGGTCGCCGGACGCGACGCCGTGGCGGAACACTGCCGCCGACGGGGGCCCGGGCGACCGCGGCGCGCCCTGGGCGACGACGGCGGGGGAGGCGAGCGCCGCACCGGTCACGACCGCACCCGTGCGCAGGAAGTCGCGTCGCGTCGTCATCGCATCCACCCCCGGGTACTCGCCCACGCCTGCAGGGACTCTACCGCGGACGGAACCCGACGGTGCGGTACTCACGTGGTGGGGGAGAATCGGATACCGCGCGGCACGCGGACGTGTGGCCGCGACGGACGACAGGAGACATGCGTGTCCGAATTGGTGCCGCTGAAGGTGCAGATGGTGGCGATGACCCAGTTCACCCCGCCGGAAGACGTGCCGTGGAGCACCGACGCCGAGGGCGGTGAGGCGCTGGTCGAGTTCGCCGGTCGGGCGTGCTACCAGAGCTGGGACAAGCCGAACCCGCGTACCGCCACCAATGCCGGCTACCTGCGGCACATCCTCGAGGTCGGGCACCTGTCGCTGCTCGAACACGCATCGGTGACGTTCTACATCAGCGGCATCTCCCGCTCGTGCACCCACGAACTGATCCGGCACCGCCACTTCTCGTACTCGCAACTGTCCCAGCGGTTCGTGCCCGAGCACGACTCCAACGTGGTGGCGCCGCCGGCGATCGTGGGCGACCCAGAGCTCGAGGACCTCTTCGCCGCGGCGACCGACGCGAGCCGGGCGGCCTACACCGAGCTCCTCGCGGCGCTGGAGGCGAAGTTCGCCGACGTCCCCAACGCCATCCTGCGTCGGAAACAGGCACGTCAGGCTGCTCGCTCCGTGCTGCCCAACGCCACCGAGACGAAGATCGTCGTCACCGGCAACCATCGCGCCTGGCGGCACTTCGTCGGCATGCGCGCCACCGAGCACGCCGACGTCGAGATCCGCCAGCTCGCGGTGGAGTGTCTACGCCAGCTGATGCGGGTGGCGCCCACCGTGTTCGGCGATTTCGAGATCGGCACCCTGGCCGACGGGACCGAGGTCGCCACCTCACCATTCGTGCTGGAAGGGTGAGGATCGTCACCAACAGGGAGGCGGTAGCCTTGAGCACCATGAACGCAGTCCAGGAACCGCTGCACGAGCATCCCTTCGGGACGAACGTGGTTGCGATGGTCACCCCCTTCCGTCCGGACGGAAGCCTCGATCTGGACAAGGCCGCCGCCCTCGCCGACCATCTGGTCGCCAAGGGATGTGACGGGCTGGTCGTGTCCGGCACCACCGGTGAGTCGCCGACCACCACCGTGCCGGAGAAGCTCGAGTTGCTGCGGGTGGTCCTCGACGCGGTGGGCGATCGGGCCCGGATCACCCAGGGCGCAGGCAGTTACGACACCGCCGAGAGCGTCCGGTTCGCGATCGAGTCCGAGAAGATCGGTGCTCACGCGCTCCTCGTGGTGACCCCGTACTACTCGAAGCCGCCGCAGGCCGGGCTCCTCGCGCACTTCCGGACCGTCGCCGACGCCACCGCGCTGCCGGTGCTGCTCTACGACATCCCGCCGCGATCGGTGGTCCCGATCATGAACGAGACTATGCTCGCCCTGGCCGAACACCCGAACATCCGCGGGGTGAAGGACGCCAAGGGCGACCTGCACTCGGCGGCCGGCCTGATCGCCAGCACCAGCCTGGAGTACCTGTCCGGCGAGGACGCACTCAACCTGCCGTGGCTGTCGATCGGCGCGACCGGTTATGTCAGCGTCATCGGCCACCTCGTTCCGGATCGCCTGCGCGACATGCAGATCGCTGTCGAGAAGGGCGATCTGCCGACCGCCCGCGCGATCAACACCTCGATGCTGCCGCTGGTGAACGCCATGGGGCGCCTCGGCGGGGTCACGATGGTGAAGGCGGCACTGCGCATCCTCGGGCTGGAGGTCGGCGACCCGCGCCTGCCGCAGGTGCCCGCGAACCCGGCGCAGATCGAGGAACTGATCGTGGATCTGCGCGCGGCGGGTGTGCTGGTCTGATGACGGACAACGACACCACCGGCCCCCACACCGGCAACGACACCACCGGCAACGACACCACCGGCACCGTCCGCCCCCGGACCCGACGCCGGGCCGCCGCCCGCAAGGCCGGCCCGCCGAGTCCGCCCCCCGCCGAGCCGACCCCGCCCGCCGAGCCGACCCCGTCCGCCGAGCCCACCCCGTCCGCCGAGCCCACCCCGTCCGCCGAGCCTGTCGAGGTGACCTCGAAGGCACGGGAACCCCGGCGCGCGCGAGCCGAGCGGACCGGATCATCGGAACCGAAGTCCGACGCGAACTCGCCGAAGCACGCGGCCAAGCGTCCGGCGAGCCCCGCGTCGAACACCCGTCGCCCCCGCCACGAGCGCGGCGACGCCCGCGGCGGCCGCCGGCCCGAACCGGCGACCCCGGCCCCCGTGGACCGACTGGGCACACCCCGCCGACTGCCCAAGGGCGGTCTGCGCGTGGTGGCGCTCGGCGGCATCGGCGAGATCGGCCGCAACATGACCGTCTTCGAATACAACGGCCGTCTGCTGATCGTCGACTGCGGTGTGCTCTTCCCCGAGGACGCCCAACCGGGCGTCGACCTGATCCTGCCGGACTTCCGCTACATCGAGGACCGCATGGACGACGTCGACGCGGTGATCCTGACCCACGGCCACGAGGACCACATCGGCGCTCTGCCGTTCCTGCTCCGGCTACGCAGCGACATCCCGGTGATCGGCGCGAAGTTCACGCTCGCCCTGGTCGAGGCCAAGTGTCGCGAGCATCGCCTGCGACCCAAGCTCGTCGAGGTCGTCGAAGGTCAGAAGACCTCGCACGGCCCGTTCGAGTGCGAGTACTTCGCCGTCAACCACTCGATCCCGGACGCCCTGGCCGTCGCGATCCGGACCCCCGCCGGCGTCGTGCT
Source organism: Gordonia sp. SMJS1 (assembly GCF_029866425.1). Lineage (NCBI taxonomy): Bacteria > Bacillati > Actinomycetota > Actinomycetes > Mycobacteriales > Gordoniaceae > Gordonia > Gordonia sp. SMJS1. The sequence continues at coordinate 2,301,667 of NZ_CP123381.1, forward strand.
GCACACCGGCGACATCAAGCTCGACCAACTGCCCCTCGACGGTCGCCTCACCGACCTCGCCGGGTTCAGCCGCCTCGGCGACGAGGGCGTCGACCTGTTCCTGGTGGACTCGACCAATGCCGAGGTGCCCGGTTTCGTGACCCCGGAACGTCAGATCGGCGGGGTGCTCGACCAGGTCATCGGCAAGGCCACACAGCGGGTCATCGTGGCGTCGTTCGCGAGCCACGTCCATCGCATCCAGCAGATCATCGACGTGGCGCACACCCACAATCGGCGGGTCACCTTCGTCGGCCGTTCGATGGTGCGCAACATGCAGATCGCGCAGGATCTCGGCTACCTCTCGGTACCCGACGGCGTCGTCGTCGATCTCGACACCGCGGCAACCCTCCCGGACCACCGCGTCGTGCTGATCTCCACCGGCTCGCAGGGCGAGCCGCTGTCCGCGCTCTCCCGGATGGCGCGTGGAGAGCACCGGCAGATCAACATCCGGGCCGACGACCTCGTCGTGCTGGCGTCCTCGCTCATCCCCGGCAACGAGAACTCGGTGTTCGCCGTCGTCAACGGGCTGGCCAAGCGCGGCGCGACCGTCATCACCCAGCAGAGCGCGAAGGTCCATGTCTCGGGCCACGCCTCGGCCGGTGAGCTGCTCTACCTCTACAACGCGGTGCGTCCCTCGAATGCGATGCCCGTGCACGGCGAATGGCGGCACCTGCGCGCCAACGCCGCGCTCGCGGTCGCGACCGGTGTGCCCGAGGACCGGGTCGTCCTCGCCGAGGACGGCGTGGTGGTCGACCTCGTCGACGGACGCGCCGACATCGTCGGACGGGTTCCGGTCGGGCACGTCTACGTCGACGGCCTCTCGGTCGGTGACGTGGGGGAGTCGACGCTCTCCGAACGGCTCGTGCTGGGGGAGGGCGGATTCATCGCCATCACCGTCGCCGTGGACGTGACGACGGGCCGTGCGGTGAGCACACCCGAGGTCTCCGGACGCGGCTTCTCCGACGACCCGGACGCGCTCAAGGAGGCGGCGAACATCGTCAACCAGACGCTGGATTCGCTGGCGGCCGAGGGTGTCTCCGACACACACCGGATCGCCCAGGGGATTCGCCGTGCGGTCGGGCGCTGGGTGTCGACCGCTTATCGTCGCCGTCCGATGATCGTGCCGACGGTCATCGCGGTCGGGGACTGACCGGCGCGGAGGAACGAGACCACCTCTTTGCCGCTACCGTGGTCGTGTGACCGGAGCGCAGAAGGAAAGAGCAGCCCTCGTCGAGACCCTTCGAAAGGTGGGCCCCGACGCGCCCACCTTGTGTGAGGGCTGGACCACCCGCGATCTGTTGGCGCATCTCGTGGTCCGCGAACGACGCCCCGACACCGGGCCGGGCATCCTCATCCCGGCTTTCGCCGGCCACACCGAGAAGGTGCGGGCCCAGGCGACGTCGAAGGACTGGGATGCCCAACTCGCGTTGCTCGCCTCCGGACCGCCGGTCTACTCGCCGTTCAAGCTGATCGACCGATTCGCCAACCTCGCCGAGATGTTCGTCCACCACGAAGACGTCCTGCGTGGCGGCGCCGACCCCGACGGGCCGTGGACGCCCCGGTCGCTGGCCCCCGAACTCGAGGCGGAGTTGCGAACGCCGGCCAAGTCGATGGGCCGGATGACGCTCAAGAAGGTCCCGGCCCGCGTGACCCTGCGCACCCCGGACGGCGAGGATCTGGTGACGGCGGGATCGGGTGACGACGTCATCGTGACCGGTCGCGTCGGTGAGCTGGTGCTGTTCGCGTTCGGCCGTACACCGGTCGACGTCACATTCGCCGGCGACGCCGCCGCGATCACGGGCGTCCGCGAGAGTTCGCGCGGCCTCTGAGCGATCACAACTTCGACACGCATTCGTTGTCTGTGTTGCCCGTGTGACTGATGTGACCGCTGCCCACTAGTCTGTCGGTATGGCTTCGAAGGCAAGCACGGGTACACGCGCGTCCTCCGCGCGCGGCGCTGCTGGTTCCACGCGCGGTGGATCCGCACGCGGTGGTTCGGGGCGGGCGAGTTCGGCTCGAGGGAGTTCGACCGCCGCTCGCCGCTCGACGGGTGACGGTTCGAAGAGCGGCGGTTCGAAGAGCGGTGGTTCGCGTCGTCAGACGGGCGCCGGTGCCTCGACGAGGTCGAAGGCCGGGGCATCGCGGAAGAGTTCCCGGTCCGCTGCACCAGCGGAGTCGGTGGACCTGCATCGTCGTTCCGTCGCCGCGGCCGGGGCGTCCGCGGTGGGCAAGGGCATCGGCGCCGGATGGTCGTTGTTCGCGCGGGGCGTCGGCAGCGCCGCCCGGGCGGGCTCGGGCGTCGGCCGCGGACCGCGCACCGAAGCCGTCGGAGAGTTCGACGACATCGACGACACCGACCCGGACTTCGAGGAGTTCGACGACGGGTCCGACGGCAACGGTCGACCCCGGCCCGGCGGTCACAGCCATCGGCGGGACGGGACAGCACTCGGTCTCCTCGCCTTCGGTCTGCTCGTCGGCGCCAGTGTCTGGTTCGGTGCGGCGGGTCCGGTGGGCGCCTTCATCGAGGCCCTCATCCGCGCGGTCATCGGGTCGGCGGCGGTGCTCGTGCCGGTCGGTCTGCTCGCGCTGGCAGTGGTCCTGATGCGACGGCCGGCCGCCCCGGAGCGACGCGGCCGCTACCTGTCGGGTGGGTTCCTGGTGATCCTTCCGCTGCTCGGTCTGATGCACCTCGTCGCCGGTGCGCCGGTCGACCTCCCCGGACGGTCCGGCGCGGCCGGGTTCGTCGGCTTCGCGGTGGGCACGCCGTTGACCGCGGGTGTCACCGCGTGGGTCTCGGTGCCGATCCTGTTGTTGTGCATGGCATTCGGCGTACTCATCCTCAGCGGCCGAACCGTCCGCGAGGTCGTCGACGCCGCCGCCGGTTACCTCGGTCTGGGTGTCGGACGAGGCGACGACGCGCCCTGGGACGACGACGAGTGGGATGCCGACGCCGAGAACTACGACGATCCGGATTTCGACGAACCCGATACCGAGACCGACAGCGCCGAATCGGATCCCTGGGACTCCGGCGCGCTCGAGTCGCGGTCCCGGCGTCGGCCGTACTCGTCGAACCCGTACGACAACTACCCGCCGGATTCGGCGCCGACGCGGACCTCGGGACGGACGTCGCGGCGCAAGCCCGCCGACGTCGCCGACGTCGCCCCGCTCGAGGAGGCCGTCACCGAGAACTTCGCGGATGCCGACCAGCAGGTCACCGAGGTGATCGCGTCGAGCCCCCGTACCCGTGCCACCCCCGCTCGGCGGGCCGCCGCGCGATCCGCGCCGCGCCCCGCACCCGAACCCGAGCCCCGGCACGAACCCGATCTCGACGACGAGATGACGGACGAGGGGATGTCGGACGACGAGGCGTTCATCCCGTCCGATCCCACCGCCGACGGGGACTATCGCCTGCCGCCCGCCGACCTTCTCATCGAGGGCGATCCGCCGAAGATGGGCAGCAGCGCCAACGACGACATGATCGACCGGATGACCGGCGTGCTGGAGCAGTTCAAGATCGACGCCGCGGTCACCGGATACACCCGCGGGCCGACCGTCACACGATACGAGATCGAGCTCGGCCCGGGCGTGAAGGTCGAGAAGATCACCGCGCTGCAACGCAACATCGCCTACGCCGCGGCAACGGACAACGTGCGCCTGCTCGCGCCGATCCCCGGCAAGTCCGCGGTCGGTATCGAGGTCCCCAACTCCGACCGTGAGATGGTTCGCCTGGCCGACGTGCTGAATTCGCCGTCGACCCGGAAGGACAAGCATCCGTTGGTGATCGGGCTCGGCAAGGACATCGAGGGAGATTTCGTCAGCGCCAACCTGGCGAAGATGCCGCACCTGCTGGTCGCCGGGTCGACCGGCTCGGGCAAGTCGAGCTTCGTCAACTCGATGCTCGTGTCGCTGCTCAGCCGTGCGACGCCGGAGCAGGTGCGGATGATCCTGATCGACCCGAAGATGGTCGAGCTCACCCCGTACGAGGGAATCCCGCACCTCATCACGCCGATCATCACGCAACCGAAGAAGGCCGCTGCCGCACTCGCCTGGCTCGTCGAGGAGATGGAGCAGCGCTATCAGGACATGAAGGCCTCGCGGGTGCGCCACATCGACGACTTCAACTCGAAGGTCCGGTCGGGAGACATCACCGCCCCGCTGGGCAGCGAACGCGTCTACAAGCCGTATCCGTACATCTTGGCCATCGTCGACGAGCTCGCCGACCTGATGATGACCGCGCCCCGCGACGTCGAGGACGCGATCGTGCGGATCACCCAGAAGGCGCGCGCCGCCGGCATCCATCTGGTGCTCGCGACGCAGCGTCCGTCGGTCGATGTCGTCACCGGTCTGATCAAGACCAACGTGCCGTCGCGGCTGGCGTTCGCGACGTCGTCGCTGACCGACTCACGCGTCATCCTGGATCAGCCGGGTGCCGAGAAGCTGATCGGCATGGGCGACGGCCTGTTCCTCCCGATGGGCGCCAACAAGCCGATCCGCATGCAGGGTGCCTACATCACCGACGAGGAGATCGCCGCGGTCGTCGATTTCTCCAAGGAGCAGGCCGAGCCGGAGTACACCGAGGGTGTCACCGCGGCGAAGGCGGGCGACAAAAAGGACATCGACAGCGACATCGGCAACGACCTCGACGATCTCCTGCAGGCGATCGAACTGGTCGTGTCGAGCCAGTTCGGGTCGACGTCGATGCTGCAGCGCAAGCTGCGGGTCGGGTTCGCCAAGGCCGGCCGTCTCATGGACCTGATGGAGACGCGGGGAGTGGTCGGCCCCAGCGAGGGATCGAAGGCGCGTGAGGTGCTCGTGAAGCCCGACGATCTGGCGGGGGTGATCGCCTCGATCACCGGCGGCGGCGACGAAACGGACAGTTCCGGCACCTGACTCGGGTCGCTGACCTGCGGTTTCTGCAGGTTTCCTGCAGTTTGTATAAGGTAGCCGGAGATCCATGAGGGGAGTATCCCCAAAGCGGCGTCTCCGTCAATACGGTCACGATTCGCAACGATGCCGATCATCGTCGCGGCCCTGACCCGGAGCGTCGGCCCCCGTTCGGTGGGAGAGACCTCTGGCTCGTCAGCTCATGCTGCCTGCTGGAGGTTACAAGTGGATGTTTCGCTGTCCGTATGGCTGATCACCTGTGCGGTGATCCTCGCCCTGTTCGCGTTCGACTTCTTCACCCACGTGCGCGTGCCCCACGCGCCGTCGCTCAAGGAGTCGGGCATCTGGTCGGCGATCTACATCGCTTTCGCCGTCATCTTCGGTCTGTTCGTCTGGTGGAACTGGGGTTCGACCTTCGGCGGTGAGTACTTCGCCGGTTACGTCACCGAGAAGGCGCTGTCGGTGGACAACCTGTTCGTCTTCGTCATCATCATGGCGAAGTTCGCGGTGCCCAAGGAGTACCAGCAGAAGGTCCTGCTGCTCGGCATCTTGATGGCCCTCATCATGCGCGGCATCTTCATCGCCGTCGGTGCGGCCGCGATCAACGCCTACAGCTGGGTCTTCTACCTGTTCGGCGCGTTCCTGATCTTCACCGCCGTCAAGCTGCTCCGCGAGAGTGACGACCCGGTCGAGCACGAGGAGGAGCGCGAGACGCGCCTCGAGCGCTTCGTCAAGCGCTACCTGCGCACGCATGACTCGTACGACCGCGACAAGCTGTTCACCCGCGTCAACGGCAAGCGCCTCGCGACCCCGATGCTGATGGTTCTCATCGTCATCGGCTTCACCGACGTGCTGTTCGCGCTCGACTCGATCCCGGCCATCTACGGCCTCACGTCCGAGCCCTACCTGGTCTTCACCGCCAACGCGTTCGCCCTGATGGGTCTGCGTCAGCTGTTCTTCCTCATCGGCGGACTGCTCGACCGCCTGGTGTACCTGTCCATCGGCCTGTCGATCATCTTGGCCTTCATCGGCGTCAAGCTGGTCCTCCACGCCCTGCACGAGAACACCCTGTCCTTCATCAACGGTGGCGAGCACGTGGCGGTCCCCGAGATCTCCACCGGGCTGTCGCTGTCGGTGATCCTCGGTGTCCTGGTGATCACCACGGTGGCCAGCCTGATCAAGAGTCGCGGGATGGCGAAGTCGCCGGAGGTCGAATCCGCCGGCGACACGACCGACTCGCCGGCACCGAAGTCCAAGGACTCCTGACCCGTCCACGTCCACCCGTCGCCGACGGGTGGACGTGGCATCAGCCCGGGAACGGCCCGAACACCTGCGTCCACTCGTCGATGCGGATGGCATCGACGGCTTGATGCGCCTGGAACGGGTCGTTGGCCAGGAATGCCTCGGCCGCCTCGAGGTCGGCTGCGCGGATGACGATGAGCGCGCCCGACCCGTCGGGATAGGGGCCGGCGATCAGCACGTTGCCCGCCGAGTGTTCTTCCGCGAGCCACTCCCGGTGCAAAGGCCGGTGCTGATCCCGCAGGGCGGCCTTGGCGGGGCGATAGGTGTACTGCACGGCGAAGAACGGCATGGTCACCCCTGCTCGATGGTTGCCAGCATCCGGGTGTTGCCCAGGGTGTTGGGTTTGACATAACTGAGGTCGAGAAACTCTGCGACGCCGGTGTCATAGGACCGGCACATCTCCTCGAACACCTCGCGCGTGACCGGGGTGCCCTGGATCTCGGCGAAACCGTGCCGCGCGAAGAAGGCCGTCTCGAACGTGAGCACGAAGACGCGCGAGAGCTGCAGTTCGCGGGCGACCGCCATGAGCCGGTCGACGAGGAGGTGGCCGATGCCGCGCCCGGCGTGGGCGTTGTCGACGGCGACCGTGCGGACCTCGCCGAGATCGGCCCAGAGCACATGCAGCGCACCACAACCGACGACCAGGCCGTCGACGTCGGCGACCCAGAACTCCTGGACGGACTCGTAGAGCGTGACGAGGTTCTTCTCGAGGAGGATTTTCCCGGCGTACTGGTCGATCAGTTCTTTGATCCGCGGGACGTCGGAGGTGCGCGCACGACGGATGACGACGTGATCGGCGGGGGACATGGGAATTCAGCTTAGTCTCTGCGATGGGGCGACCTGTGCACGTCGTTCCTCGGGACTGCCGATACCCTGATGGGCGTGTACTTGAGGACTGCCCTGAACTGCGGCACGACGCCGCGGTCAGGAGCGAGCTCATGACCGACCGGATCCGGCGGGCCGTCGAAGAGAACGGCATCGCCAATGTGGGCCGCGGGCCCGACCACATCACCGACCCGGTGGACCCGGTGCCGGTGGTCAACATCGCCAACGCACTCACGGTGTTCCGGATCGTCCTGGTGCCGGTGTTCCTGGTGGCGCTGTTCATGGAGTCGGGCGAGTCGACGCTGTGGCGCACGATCGCCACGATCGTCTTCGGGGTCGCGGCGCTGACCGACCGGTACGACGGGATGATCGCGCGGCAGCGCGGCCTGATCACCGACTTCGGGAAGCTGGCCGACCCCATCGCGGACAAGGCCCTGATCGGCGGTGCCCTCGTCGGGCTGTCGATCCTCGGCATCCTGCCGTGGTGGGTCACCGTGGTGATCGTCGCCCGCGAGGTGTGGGTGACGGCGCTGCGTTTCTGGGTGTTGCGGCACAAGGTCATACCGGCCAGCCGCGGCGGCAAGCTCAAGACGCTGCTGCAGGCGCTCGCCATCGGTCTGTACCTCCTCCCGCTCGGCGGACCGTGGCAGCTCGCCGCCGACATCCTGATGGGACTGGCGGTGGTGGTGACGATCTACACGGGTCTGGACTACACCTGGCAGGCGGTCAAGGTCCGGTCCGATCGCGATGAGACCGCACCCCGGCCGGTGGCACCGCGCGGACGTGCTGTGGGAGGAACCGGCGGCGGTCACTGACTTCGACTATCGTCGATCAGACGGTGCTGCCCCGACCGTGGGTGCCGACGCCGCCGGTGCCGCGGGGAACCCGTCGGGACCGCGAAGCGTTGGGGAGGGCAGCAGGCGCGCCGCCGGTTCGGTGGGCGCCGAGCAGTTCCGTTGGGCCGAGACGTTCAGTAGGGAGGAGACTCGATGGCGATGCTCTTACGCGAGGCGCTCGGCGACAGCCTGCGTCGGGTCCGGACGCAGCAGGGCCGGACCCTGCGCGAGGTGTCCACCGGTGCGCGGGTGAGTCTGGGCTACCTCTCGGAAGTCGAACGCGGTCAGAAGGAGGCGTCGAGCGAACTGCTCGCCGCGATCTGCGACGCGCTCGACGTCGAGATCGCCGACCTGCTCCTCGAAGTCGGCAGCGCAATGCGTCCGGCCGGTGCCGAACCCGTCGTGGTCGGCGCCGAGCCGATGGGCGAGGGCGTCGAGGCCACCGAGGCCGGACTGACCGCGACCAAGGTCGTGATCCCGGCTCCCGCCGGTCGCCGGGAGGCCACGGCTCTCGCGGCTGCCTGACCCGCACCGTCTGAACGACACCGACTCAACACCGGACTCGCAGACGCTAGATTGGTCACCAGAGTTCTCAGACCCCTGAATGGAGTACGACGAGCATGGCGAACCCGTTCGTGAAGTTGTGGCGCTACCTCACAGCACTCGGCAACGCGAAGATCGACGAGCACGCTGACCCGAAGGTCCAGATCCAGCAGGCGATCGAGGACGCCCAGCGTCAGCACCAGGCGCTCTCGCAGCAGGCGGCCTCGGTGATCGGCAACCAGCGGCAGCTCGAGATGAAGCTGAACCGGCAACTCGAGGACGTCGAGCGGCTGCAGGCGAACACCCGCCAGGCGCTGACGCTGGCCGATCAGGCCGCCGCGGCCGGCGACACCCAGAAGGCGACCGAGTACACCAACGCCGCCGAGGCGTTCGCGGCCCAGCTGGTGACCGCCGAGCAGAGCGTGGAGGACCTCAAGTCCTTGCACGACCAGTCGCTCCAGGCGGCCGATCAGGCCAAGAAGGCCGTCGAGCGCAACGCGATGATCCTGCAGCAGAAGCTGTCCGAGCGTTCGAAGCTGCTCAGTCAACTCGAGCAGGCGAAGATGCAGGAGCAGGTCTCGGCGTCGCTCAACCAGATGAGCGAGCTGTCGGTGCCCGGGAACACGCCGAGCCTCGACCAGGTCCGCGACAAGATCGAACGACGCTACGCGAACGCGCTCGGTTCGGCGGAGCTGGCCAAGAACTCCGTGCAGGGCCGCATGCAGGAGGTCGAGCAGGCCGGCGTGCAGATGGCCGGACATTCTCGTCTCGAACAGATCCGCGCGAGCATGCGCGGTGACGCGCTGCCCGCCGCCGGGACGACCGCACCGGGTCTGCAGAAGCCGGCGACCCAGTCCGCGCCGCCGACCACCGAGCCGCCCCAGCAGAACTGACAGATCGCGCACGCGTGCACGACGAACCCGTGCGCGTCGCGATCGTCGCGGGCTCCGACGCCGGGCATGCCTTCCCGGCTTTCGCGCTGGCCGAGCGGTTCCGCTCCGCCGGTGACACACCGGTCGTGTTCACCTCCCTCGCATGGTCGGAGGCCGCGCGCCGCCGGGGGATCGACATCGCTGATCTCCCGGGGCTGCGCGCCGAGGACTCCGACGACGACTCCGACGCCGGAGCCAAACTGAGTGCCCGCGCCGCGCGCATGGCCCAGCAGCTCGTCGGGCCGCTGCGTGCGGCCGGGTCGCAACTCGTCATCTCCGACGTCATCACCGTGGGCGGGGGCTGGGCCGCTCAACTGTGTGGACTGCCCTGGATCGAGCTGTCGCCGCATCCGCTGTACCGGCCGTCCCGGGGACTACCGCCGATCGGGTCCGGGCTCGAACCGGGTCGCGGCGTCGGGGGTCGGCTGCGCGACACGCTGATGCGCGCCGCCACCGCGTCGTCGATCCGCCAGGGCGTGCGGCAGCGGGACGCTGCCCGGCGGACGATCGGGCTGGGTGACGTCGACGCGGAACCGGCGGCGCGACTCATCGCCACCCTTCCCGGCCTCGAGGTCCCGCGCCCCGACTGGCCGACCGACGCGCATCTCGTCGGACCCCTGGTGTGGGAGCCCACCGACGATCACTTCACCGTGCCTCCCGGCGATCACCCCCTCGTCGTCGTCGCCCCGTCGACCGCGCAGACCGGCGCCGCCGACATGCTCGGCGAGGCTCTCGAAGCGCTGTCGCCCGACACACTGGGCCGGACCGTGCGGGTGGTGGTCTCGGGGCTCCGAGACCCCGACGGGGCTGATCTCGCCCGCTTCCGCGGGGAACTGATCACGGCGGGGCCGGGCCGGCAGGACGAGGTGCTCGCGCACGCCGACCTGCTGATCTGTGGCTCCGGGCACGGGATCCTCGCGAAGGCGATGCTCGCGACGGTGCCGGTCGTCGCGGTACCCGGTGGGGGTGACCAGTGGGAGCTCGCCGCCCGGATCCGACGAGCCGGCGCGGGGCAGGCGGTGCGTCCGGTCACCGCGGACGCGGTTGCCGACGCCGTGCGGGCCGTCCTGGACGATCCGGCACATGCACGCGCGGCGGGTGCGATCGGGGAGTCGGTGACCGACGTCGTCGACCCGGTGGCGGTCGCGCATCGCGTTCTGGCGGCGTCACCTAGGCTGGACCCGTGCGTCTGACCGAGTTCACCGAGTTGATGACCACCGAATTCGGTGTGCCGTCGGCGGATTCGATCCTGTCCGATCACATCCTGATCGAGGTCGGCGGACGCACGGGTGCCCAGGCGATCGACGACGGGGTCGACCCGCGCGACGTCTGGATCGCGATCTGTCGCGACTTCGACGTACCGCGCCATCGCTGGTGACACGCCACCGCGTGTCACACTTGCCATCGAACAGGTGTTCGTCCATCCTGGTGCCCAGAGGTGAAATCAGACGGAACCACACGGGCCGAGTCTGCGTCTGAAGAGTTGTCGGACCCACCGGCTACTTTCATCACATGAACGCCCGGACCGCACAGACCGCCCGCCGGAAATCCGGCTCACAACCGAGGAGAACTCCCATGGCACCTGCGCCCCAAGACCGCGAGAAGGCTCTCGACCTCGCCCTCGCGCAGATCGACAAGAACTTCGGCAAGGGTTCGGTGATGCGGCTCGGCGAGGAGACCCGTCAGCCGATCGAGATCATCCCCACCGGGTCCATCGCGCTCGACGTCGCCCTCGGTATCGGCGGACTGCCCCGCGGCCGCGTCGTGGAGATCTACGGTCCGGAGTCCTCGGGTAAGACGACCGTCGCCCTGCACGCCGTCGCCAACGCCCAGGCGCAGGGCGGCATCGCCGCGTTCATCGACGCCGAGCACGCACTCGATCCCGACTACGCCGCCAAACTCGGCGTCGACACCGACGCGCTGCTGGTGTCCCAGCCCGACACCGGTGAGCAGGCGCTCGAGATCGCGGACATGCTGATCCGATCGGGCGCGCTCGACATCCTGGTCATCGACTCGGTGGCCGCGCTGGTCCCCAAGGCCGAGATCGAGGGCGAGATGGGCGACAGCCACGTCGGTCTGCAGGCCCGCCTGATGAGCCAGGCCCTGCGGAAGATGACCTCCGCGCTGAACCAGTCGAAGACCACCGCGATCTTCATCAACCAGCTACGCGAGAAGATCGGCGTCATGTTCGGTTCGCCCGAGACCACCACGGGCGGAAAGGCGCTGAAGTTCTACTCGTCGGTGCGCCTCGACGTCCGCCGGATCGAGACCCTCAAGGACGGGACCGACGCGGTCGGTAACCGCACACGCGTCAAGGTCGTCAAGAACAAGGTCGCACCGCCGTTCAAGCAGGCCGAGTTCGACATCCTCTACGGCCAGGGCATCAGCAAGGAGGGCTCGCTGATCGACATGGGTGTCGCGGAGGGCTTCATCCGCAAGTCCGGTTCGTGGTTCACCTACGAGGGCGATCAACTCGGCCAGGGCAAGGAGAACGCGCGCAAGTTCCTGCTCGAGAACGTCGACATCCGCGACGAGATCGAGAAGAAGATCAAAGAGAAGCTGGGCATCGGCGCAACCGTCGACGCCGACGACATCGCCCCCGCCCCAGTCGAATTCTGACATCGAAGGCGAGTTCAGGTAGACCGTGAGCGAGGCAACGGACCCCGGGCAGACGCGCACACGGCGGGGCAACGACCCCGACCGTAAGGGACCCAGCGCATGGGACTCGGCGCTCCGACTGCTCGGGGTCCGTGCGCGTTCACGCCAGGAGATGCGAGAGCGATTGACGCGCAAGGGTTTCGAACCCGAGGCGGTCGACGACGTGATGGCGCGCCTGGAGCAACACAACCTCCTCGACGACGAGGAGTTCGCCTCCGAGTGGGTACGATCCCGCCACCTCAACTCCGGTAAGGGGCGCGTCGCGTTACGACACGAGCTCCGCACCAAGGGGATCGACGAGTCGATCATCGCCGAGGCCCTCGCCGACATCGACCCCGACGACGAACGTGAGATCGCGTCGGGTCTGGTCGTGCGCAAACTCACGCCCTCGGTCGTCGACCGGATAGCCGAGGATCGCGCCGAACGCGACAAGGCGATGCGACGTCTCGTCGGAATGCTGGTGCGGCGCGGCTATTCCCAATCCCTGGCGTTCGACGTCGTGGGGGAGGCGCTCAGCGAGCTGCGTAGCGGCTGAGCGCCCCCACACGACGATCGTGCGGGTGTCACCTGCCGGTCGGCAGGTTCTCCGACGCAGCGAGTTCGGTCTCTTCCGGATCCGCGGGCGGTGCGGACGACCGGCGCCCCTGCCGGAGCCGGCGTTCGAGGCTGGTGGCGAAGGTCGAGAGCCCGAAGTTGATCAGGATCATGATGATGGCCACGACGATCAGTGCCGGGATGTAGTTGCCGTAGCGCGACGCCGAGAGCAGGCCGCTGCGGACCACCTCGGAGTAACCGATGATGTAGCCCAGCGCACTGTCCTTCAGCGCCACGACCATCTGCGAGATCAGTGCGGGCATCATCGCCGTGATCGCCTGTGGCAGGAGGATGATGCGCATCATCTGGCTCTTGCGCAGACCCAGGGCCATCGACGCCTCGGTTTGTCCCTTGGGCAGTGAGTTGATACCGGATCGCAGGATCTCGGCCATGACCGACCCGTTGTACAGGGTGAGTCCGGTGACCACCGCCGCGAACGCCAGGAAGGACGACGGGAAGACCCCGTAGATCGCGAACAGGAACCAGGTGAACACCATCAGGATCAGCACCGGGATGGCGCGGAACACCTCGACGAACAGGCCCGCGATGGTGCGTACCCACAGGTGATCGGAGAGTCGGCCGATACCGAGGACCGCACCGAGCAACAACGACAGCACGATCGAGACCGCCGCGGCCGCGAGGGTCCGCCACAGGCCCGGCAGGATGTAGCCGGTCCAAGTGCTCCACGTGACGAACGGCGACCACTTCTCGGCGGTGAACTGTTCGTTGGCGGCGAGGACGGCGATCACGTAGATCGCGATCGCGGCCAGGACCGCGATGAACGCGATCGCCAGCAAGCGGTTCCGGGTGCGGGCGCGTGGTCCCGGGGCGTCGTAGAGGACGGTCGAGTCAGCGCTCATCGTTTCACCGCCAGTCGCTTGGCGAGGTAGCCGAAGACGGCACCCTCGCTGAGTGTGATGATCATGAATCCCGCCGCGATGACGCCGAAGATGACGAACAGCTGGTCGGAGTAGGTCTCGATCTCGGTCTTCATCAGAGCCGCCGCCTCGGCGACGCCGATCACCGAGGCGACCGTCGTGTTCTTGGTGAGCGCGATCAGGACGCTGCCCAGCGGACCGATCACCGACCGGATCGCCTGTGGCAGCACGATGACCCCGAAGACCTGCGTGAACGAGAGGCCGAGGGAGCGAGCGGCTTCGGCCTGCCCGAGCGGGACCGTGTTGAAGCCGGAGCGCAGCGTCTCACAGACGAACGTCGAGGTGTACAGCACGAAGGCGAGGACGGCGAGCCAGAAGTTGTTCGACTCGATCGTCGGCGCGAAGGTCAGGCCCAGGTTCTGGTACAGGCCGATCGCACAGAACAGCACCACGAGTGTCAGCGGCGTGTTGCGGACGATGTTCACGTAGACCTCGGCGAAGCCGCGCATCACCGGCACGGGGGAGACCCGCATGGCCGCGAGGATCGTGCCCCACACCAGCGAGCCGATCGCCGAGTAGAAGGTCAGCTGGATGGTCACCCAGAAGGCGGGCCACAGCTCTGGACCCATGCTCTCCCACAGAGAGACGTCATTCATCGGTAGCTCCGTCGCTCACTGCAGCCCGGGCGGGCACGGTGTGGAGGGCGAGTCGAGGAAGTCGAGGTCGCCGGGATCGGGCAGGTAGGGGAACTTCGAGTCCGGACGGTCGGCGCGGGCGATGATCTCGTCCACGTAGGGATTGCCGAGTGCCTCGCGCAGCGCGGCGTTCCAGGCCGACTCGCCGTCGACGGAAGGCGCGAGCATCGCGTCGAGTGCCGTGTTGACGGCGTTCTGCGACGCCGTGTCGTCCAGAGCCAGCCCCACGCCGTAGCGCTCGGTGGAGAACGGACTGCCCGCGGTCTTCAGGGCATCCTTCACGCAGGCGTCCTTGAGGTAGGTCATCTCGACGAGCTTGAACTCGCCCTCCCAGAAGTTGGAGTAGCCGGCGAGGATCGCCTCGTCGGTGGTCACCGCGTCGACCTTGTCGCGACGCAGCGCCTCGACGCAGGCCGAGTAGGAGTCGTACTCCTGCAACTGGACCGCGGGCAGCTGTGCCTTGACGTTCTGCGCCGGTGTCGAGCCGGTCACCGAGCAGAGCTTCTTGCCCTTGTCGAGGTCGGCGAGTTCGTCGATCGTGTTGTCGTCGGCGCGCACCATCAGACCCTGGTACGTGACGAGATAGGGACCGCCGAAGGACACCTTCTTCGAGCGCGCCGCGTTGATCGAGTACGTGGCCGCGATCAGGTCGACCTCACCGTTGTCGATCATCGCCTCGCGGCGCGCCGAGGGGGTCTCGCGCCAGGTGACCTCGGGATGGGGGACACCGAGGTCGTCGGCGATGTGGTTGACGACATAGCGCGACACCGAGGCGTCGAATCCCTCGACGTTGCCGTCCGGCTCGTAGAGGCCGAGACCGGGCTGGTCGAACTTGACGCCCAGCACGACCGATCCCTCGCGGATGGAGTCGAGCAGGTTGCGCGGTTCGGTGCTGCCGCAGGCGGACAACACGGTGGCGAGCAGGGCGCCGACCGCGAGGACCAGGCCCGCGGTCCGCATCGGGCGGGTGGTTCGCTGTGTCATGTCAGTGCCCCAGGATCTTGCCGAGGAAGTCCCGGGCGCGATCGGTCGACGGGTTGCTGAAGAACGTCTCCGGATCGGAGTCCTCGATG
This sequence comes from Gordonia sp. SMJS1, assembly GCF_029866425.1. Classification (NCBI taxonomy): domain Bacteria; kingdom Bacillati; phylum Actinomycetota; class Actinomycetes; order Mycobacteriales; family Gordoniaceae; genus Gordonia; species Gordonia sp. SMJS1. Next base: position 2,316,926 of record NZ_CP123381.1, read on the forward strand.
ATCGCCCCGTCGGACATGAAGATGATGCGGTCGGCGGCCTTGCGCGCGAAGCCCATCTCGTGGGTGACGACCACCATCGTCATGCCCTCTTTCGCGAGGGACACCATCACGTCGAGCACCTCGTTGACCATCTCCGGGTCGAGGGCCGAGGTCGGTTCGTCGAACAACATGATCTTCGGGTTCATCGCCAGCGACCGGGCGATGGCCACGCGCTGCTGCTGGCCGCCGGAGAGTTGGGCGGGGTACTTGTCCTTCTGGCTGGCGATGCCGACGCGCTCGAGCAGTTCGAGGGCGCGCTTGCCGGCCTCGTCCTTGCTCTTCTTGCGCACCTTGATCGGCGCGAGCGTGACATTCTCGAGGATCGTCTTGTGCGAGAACAGGTTGAAGGACTGGAAGACCATTCCGACGTCGGCGCGGAGCCGGGCGAGGTCCTTGCCCTCGGCGGGCAGCACCTGACCCTCGACCAGGATCTCGCCGCCGTCGATCGGCTCGAGGCGATTGATCGTGCGGCAGAGGGTGGACTTGCCCGAGCCCGACGGTCCGAGGACCACCACGACCTGACCGGCGGGGACCTCGAGATCGATGTCCTTGAGGACGTGCAACGACCCGAAGTGTTTCTGCACCCCGCGCATCGCGATCATCGGCTGGGACCCTGGGTCCGCGGACTTACTCGGCGAAACGGTCATTGGGGCACCCTATCGGCCGACGTGGAACAGGGTGTCCTGTGGGAGTCGATTTGCGTGCGCCCCGTACCCTCGTAGGGGTGAGTATCGAGTTGTCGGATCGGCCTGAGCAGGCAGCACCCGCCGCGCGCAGTTATCAGGTCCGTACCTACGGCTGCCAGATGAACGTCCACGATTCCGAGCGCATCGCCGGTCTGCTCGAGGACGCCGGGTACGTGCGCGCGGGTGAGGACGACCCCGCCGATCTCGTCGTCTTCAACACCTGCGCGATCCGGGAGAACGCCGACAACAAGCTGTACGGCAACCTGTCGCACCTCGCCCCGGTCAAATCCGACCGGCCCGGCATGCAGATCGCCGTCGGCGGCTGCCTCGCGCAGAAGGACAAGGACACGGTGCTGTCCCGGGCCCCGTGGGTCGACGTCGCCTTCGGCACACACAACATCGGGTCGCTGCCCGCGTTGCTCGATCGAGCCCGCCACAACGACGCCGCCCAGGTGGAGATCCTCGACGCGCTCGAGCGGTTCCCGTCGACCCTGCCGGCCAAGCGCGACTCCGCCTACTCGGGCTGGGTGTCGGTGTCGGTGGGGTGCAACAACACCTGCACGTTCTGCATCGTGCCGTCGCTGCGCGGCAAGGAGGTCGACCGCCGGCCGGGCGAGGTGCTCGCCGAGGTACAGGCCCTCGTCGACCAGGGTGTCGTCGAGGTGACGCTGCTGGGCCAGAACGTGAACGCCTACGGGATGTCCTTCGCCGATCCCGATCAGCCCCGCAACCGGGGCGCCTTCGCCGAACTGCTGCGCGCCTGCGGTGACATCGAGGGGCTCGAACGCGTCCGGTTTACCTCACCGCACCCCGCCGAGTTCACCGACGACGTGATCGAGGCGATGGCCCAGACGCCGAATGTGTGTCCGCAACTGCACATGCCGCTGCAGTCGGGGTCCGATCGCATCCTGCGCGCGATGCGCCGCAGCTACCGGCAGACCAAGTTCCTGGGCATCCTCGACAAGGTCCGCGAGGCCATGCCGCATGCGGCGATCACCACCGACATCATCGTCGGCTTCCCCGGCGAGACCGAGGAGGACTTCCAGGCCACCCTGGACGTCGTCGAGCGCGCCCGCTTCTCGAGCGCGTTCACCTTCCAGTACTCGCCCCGCCCCGGCACGCCCGCCGCGACGATGGCCGATCAGGTGCCGCCCGAGGTCGTGGCCGATCGCTACCGGCGTCTCATCGCGCTGCAGGAGCGGATCTGCCTGGCCGAGAACGAGGCGCTGGTCGGGACCGAGGTGGAGTTGCTCGTGGTCGCCGACGAGGGGCGCAAGTCGGCGAAGACCCAGCGCATGACCGGCCGCGCCCGGGACGGCCGCCTGGTGCACTTCGCGCCCGGAACGGCGTCGGGGATCCGCCCGGGTGACGTCGTGCACACGCAGCTCACCGCAGCGGCACCACACCATCTGATCGCCGATTCCGGCGTTCTCGCGCACCGCCGCACCCGCGCCGGCGACGCACACGAACAGAGCCGTACCCCCACCACCGCGCCCGTCGGCGTCGGGCTCGGGCTGCCGGGGTTCGGTGCCCCCGCCGCCGTCCCGGCCGACGCCGGCTGCGGCAGTGGCTGCGGCAGCTGACCACCATCACGAAGTGAGGCGATGACCATGTCCGAGAATTCGGCGTCCGACAACGAGGCGTCCGGCAGCTCTGGGTCCGAGAAGGCCGCGTTCGAGCAGTACGAGAACGACCTGCGCAAGGCGGAACGGCGGGTGGCCGGCGAGATCGACCCGGGTGCGCGCGCGGTCGTCGTCGCCGTGGCAGTCGTCCTCGCCATGGTGTCGATGGTGTTGCCGCACACGGGATCCGTCACCGGGCTCGAGGTCCTCACCTTCACGCCCGAGGCGGCCGCCGAGCGCGTCACGATCGTGTCGAGGATCTTCGTCTACCTGGTGACGATCTTCGGCATCGTCGTCTCCATGCTCGCGCTGCTCACCCGCCGGTGGTTCCTGGCGTGGATCGCGCTGTGCGGGTGCGCCATCGCGTGCGTCGCCGGGATGCTGGCGTGGTGGTCGCGGAACACGCCGGGCGTCGGTGGCGTCGAGCCGCCGTCGGGCGTCGGCATCGGCCTCGTGCTGGGCTGGATCGCGGTCTTCGTGCTCACGTTCCACTGGTCCCGCGTCGTGTGGGCGCGGAGCTCTTACCAGCTCGCGCTCGAGGACGAGCGGCGCCGGCAGGCCGCCGAGCAGGAGGCCTACGCCGCAGCGCTGTACCGCAAGAACCCGCACGAGGACTGATCCGGCCGGCCCCGACCGGACTCAGCGGTCGGTGACGGCACTCTCCGCGGCGGCGGCCCACTCGCGCCACTGCGCAGCCTGATCGCGCAACTTCGCGGCGTCGCGGTCCTTTCCGCGTTCGGCCGCCTTGCGTGCCTGGTCCTCGAGTTGCGCTGCGCGATCGGCGAATTGCGCCGCCCGCGCCAGTGCCTCGGGATCGGTCCGTTGCCACTGAGCGTCCTCGGCGTCGCGGATGCGCTTCTCCAGGGCCGCGCGCGGGCCTCCAGGCTGTGCATCTGATCGCGCGGGACCTTGCCCAGTTCGTCCCACTGATCGCGGAACGACCGGAACTCGCGGCGGCCCGCGTCGAGATCGGCGGCCGGGTCGATGGCCTTCTCGGCGGCATTGAGCAGGGCGACCTTGGCGGTCGCGTTCGCGGAGAATTCCGCGTCGCGTTCCGACGACGCCGCGTTGCGGGCGCCGAAGAAGACGTCCTGTGCGGCCTTGAACCGCTGCCAGAGGGCCTCGTCGGTGTCCCGCGGGGCGCGGCCGGCCGCCTTCCACTCACCGAGCAGTTCCCGGAACTTGGCCGACGTCGGACCCCAGTCGGTGGAGCCGGACAGCTCCTCGGCGCGGGCGATGAGTGCTTCCTTGCGTTCCTTCGCACCGGCGCGCTCGCGGTCGAGTTCGGCGAAGTGCGCACCTCGCCGGCGATTGAAGGCGTCGCGCGCTTTGGCGTACCGCTTCCACAGCGCGTCGTCGGTCTTGCGGTCGACGCCCTTGATGGACTTCCACTCGTCGAGGATCTCGCGCAGCCGGTCGCCCGCGCTCTTCCAGTTGGTCGCGTCGGCGCCGATCTGCTCGGCCTCGGCGGCGAGGACCTCCTTGCGCGCGATGGCCTCCGACCGGGTCTTCTCGCGCTCGGCGCGGATGGTCTCGGCGACCTCGTCGGCGCTGCCGACGATGGCCTCGAGGCGGCGCTGCAGCGCGGCGACGTCACCGATCACATGCGCGTTGGGCAACTCGTCGAGCAGGTGTTTGGCGGCTTGCTGGGCCTTACGCGGGTCTCCCGAGCGGGCGGTGAGCCGTTCCTCGAGGATCTCGACCTCGGTGGCGAGGTCGTCGAACCGGCGTCCGAAGTGCGCAAGCCCCTCCTCGACTGTGCCGGCCTGCCACGAACCGATCTCGCGTTCGCCCTCGTCGGTCTTGAGCCACACGACACCCGACTCGTCGATACGACCGAAGCGGTGCGGATCGCCGGTGACGAGATGCGTGACGACCGGTTCGGACGCGATGCCGGGGCGGGGTCCGGGCTTGGGCCGGGGTCCCGGCTTGGGTCCCGGCTTCGGTGTGTCCTGCCCGGCGGGTGCCTGCTGGGGTTCGGAAGCCGATTCGGTCGGGTTGCTCATGTGCACGTGTCCTGCCGCTCAGTGGTGCCGCGCGTCACGGCTGCCGGTCGCTGGAGTCGGTTCTCGCCGGGCATCCTACGCCCGCGATCGCCGACAAGTACCGTTCCATTCAAGCAGTTCAGGCCCGTCGATGTGGCGTCCATGCCGAGTTGGTGGGTCGCGGCGCGGGGTAACCGGCGCCGGGAGCGGAGCGAGCGGGCCGAATGTCACCGGCGCCGGGAGCGGAGCGAGCGGGCCTCGTGTTGTCGACTAGCGTCGTGGTGTGCTTGCGGCCGTCGTCTTCGTTCCGAGTGCCCCGCTGCTCGTCCCTGAGTTGGCCGGACCGGCCGCCTCCGACACCGAGCCGGTGCGGCGCGCAGCTCTCGACGCGGTCGCGGGCGCGCTCGGCATCGACCGCTGGGTGGCGATCGGAACCGCCGACGAGTCGACCGCTGGCCTCGTGGGCGAGCCCTTGCGCGGCACCTTCGCGCGGTTCGGCGTGGATGTCCCGGTCACGATCGACTCCGCGATCACCGATGTTGCTATCGCCGATGTCGCGGTCACCGACCCGCTGCCCCGGATGAGTCTGTCGGCGCTGATCGCCGGGTGGATCGCCGAGCGGATGTCGCTGGGTCCGCTGAGCGTGTGCAGCGTCGGTTCCGCCACGCCGCCCGCGGAGTGCGTCGCGGTGGGTACCCGGCTGGCCGCCCGTCTCGACGAGGGCTCGGACGCCGTCGGGGTCCTGGTGGTGGGCGACGGGTCGACGGCGCTGACCGACAAGGCCCCCGGCGGGGGGCGTCGGGAATCGGCGGTGGCGCTGAACGACGCGATCGTGGCTGCGCTCGGATCGGCGGACACGGACACGCTGATGGCACTCGACCCTGCGAAGTGCGATGCCGAGGGCGTCGGCGGCCGGGTCGCGTGGCAGGTGGCGGCCGGTCTCGTCGGCGACCGGTCGGTCCGGGCGGTACCCGACTTCGCCGACGCGCCCTTCGGCGTGGGTTACGTGGTCGTGACCTGGACCGTCGACGACGGCGAGCACGCCCGATGACCGCGCCGCCCACCCCGATCGCTGTTGTCGGACCCACTGCCGGCGGCAAGTCCGATCTGGCCCTCGACCTCGCCGAACGGCTCGGCGGCGAGATCGTCAACATCGACGCGATGCAGCAGTACCGCGGCATGGACGTCGGGACGGCCAAGCTCCCGCCCGACGAACGCCGTGGCATCCCGCACCACCAGTTGGACGTGCTCGACGTGACCGAGGTGGCGACCGTCGCGCGCTATCAGCAGGCCGCGCGGGCCGACGTCGATCGGTTGCGCGCCGCGGGTCGGGTCCCGGTGATCGTCGGGGGATCCATGATGTACGTCCAGGGACTCCTCGACGACTGGCAGTTCCCGGCCACTGACCCGCAGGTACGCCGGCGTTACGAGGATCTGCTCGACGAGCGCGGAGTGGACGAGATGCACCGGCTGCTCGCGGAGGTCGACCCGGCCGCGGCGTCGACCATCCTGGCCACCGACGGTCGCCGCATCGTGCGGGCGCTGGAGGTGGTCGAGCTGACCGGTGCGCCCTTCGCCGCGTCGCAGCCCACCATCGGCGAACCGCGCTGGGGCACGCTCATCCTCGCCCTCGACCGGGACACCGAGGAACTCGACGACCGGATCCGCCGTCGGACGAGAGCGATGTTCGAGCAGGGCCTCGTCGACGAGGTGGAGGACCTCTGTTCCCGCGGCCTGCGAGAGGGACGCACCGCGTCGCAGGCGATCGGTTACAAACAGGTCCTCGCGGCCCTCGACGGCGAGTACGACCTCGCGCAGGCCGAGGAGCTGACCTTCATCGGCACCCGGCGTTATGTCCGTCGGCAGCGCTCGTGGTTCCGTCGCGATCACCGGGCGCAGTGGCTCGACGCCGCCGCACCCGATCTGCTCGACCGAGCGCTGCGCATCGTCGACGCGCCTTCCCCGTAGGCTGTGATCCGTGACTTCCGCCCCGCAGAGCAGTGCGAGCGACGGCCTGCACTTCGTCAAGGGTCATGGCACCCAGAACGACTTCGTGGTCCTCGCCGACCCCGACGCCGAGATCGCGCTCGACGCCGCGACGGTCGCGGCGCTGTGCGACCGGCAACGGGGGATCGGCGCCGACGGATTGCTGCGCGTCGCCCGCTCGGGCGCCCTCGTCGCGACCGGTGTCCTCGACGCCCTGCCGGACGGGGTGTCGGCCGACGACTGGTTCATGGACTACCGCAACGGCGACGGTTCGGTCGCGGAGATGTGCGGCAACGGGGTACGCGTCTTCGCCCACTACGTCCGGGCGTCGGGACTCGTCGACACCGACACGTTCTCCGTCGGTTCCCGTGCGGGTGCCCGCGGCGTCACCATCCACTCCTTCGACGCCGTGCACGCCGAGGTCACGGTGGAGATGGGTCCGGCGCGGCTCGACGGGTCGTCGGTGGTCCGCATCGGTGACGACATCTACCCCGGCGCGATGGTCGACGTGGGCAACCCCCACCTGGCGTGCGTCGTCGCGGACATGACCGCGGCCGACCTCGACGCGGTCGACTTCTCCGCCGGCGTGACCATCGAGGCCGCCGACTTCCCGCACGGCGCGAACGTCGAGCTGCTGACCCCACCCGCGGAAGGGCCCGACGGCAGCCTGACCGCGCGGATGCGGGTGTTCGAACGGGGCGTCGGGGAGACGCGCAGCTGCGGAACCGGCCTGGTCGCGGCGGCGCGCGCCGCTCTCGACGCCCGCGGCGCGGACACCGGCGAGCTGCGCATCGGCATCCCCGGCGGTGAGGTCACCGTGACGATCCGTCCCGATGGCTCGACCCTGCGCGGGCCGTCGATGCTGGTCGCCGACGGGGTGCTGCGGCCCGGCTGGGAGCGCTGAGCTCGATATTCGCGTGCTCGGTCCTGGACGGTCGTGAGACCATGGTTCCCGTATGACCGAATCAGAAGCACAGATCATGTCCGCGGCCGATCTCGGGATCCGCGACACCGCGGATCCCACCACCGGCGAACTCCAACTGTCCGAGCGCGCCTCACTGCAGCGCATCGCGGGACTCTCCACCGAACTCACCGACGTCACCGAGGTCGAGTACCGGCAGCTACGACTCGAACGCGTGGTCCTGGTCGGCGTGTGGACCGAGGGCAGCGCGGCTGCCGCGAAGGCCAACATGACCGAGCTGGCCGCCCTCGCCGAGACGGCCGGTTCCCAGATCCTGGACGCGGTGATCCAGCGTCGCTCCAAACCCGATCCCGCCACCTACATCGGCAGTGGCAAGGCCGAGGAATTGCGCGAGATCGTCCTCGCGACCGGCGCCGACACCGTCGTCTGCGACGGTGAGCTCACGCCCGCCCAGCTCAATGCGCTGGAGAAGGTGGTGAAGGTGAAGGTCATCGACCGCACCGCGCTGATCCTCGACATCTTCGCCCAGCACGCGACCTCTCGCGAGGGCAAGGCGCAGGTCTCCCTCGCGCAGATGGAGTACATGCTCCCGCGTCTGCGCGGCTGGGGTGAATCGATGTCCCGGCAGGCCGGTGGCCGGGCGGGCAGCAACGGCGGTGTGGGCCTTCGCGGTCCCGGTGAGACCAAGATCGAGACCGACCGTCGCCGCATTCGGGAGCGGATGGCCAAGCTGCGGCGCGAGATCCGTGGCATGAAGAAGGCGCGGACGACGAAACGTGCTGCGCGCAAGAGCGGTTCGATCCCGACGATCACCGTCGCCGGCTACACCAACGCGGGCAAGTCCAGCCTGGTCAACGCGATGACCGGCGCCGGTGTCCTCGTGCAGGACGCGTTGTTCGCGACCCTGGATCCCACCACCAGGCGGGCGACGCTCGACGACGGCCGCGCGGTCGTCTTCACCGATACGGTCGGGTTCGTCCGGCATCTGCCGACCCAGCTCGTCGAGGCGTTCCGGTCGACGCTCGAGGAGGTCGTCGACGCCGATCTGCTGCTGCACGTCGTGGACGGTGCGGACGCCTTCCCGATGGAGCAGATCTCGGCCGTCCGTCAGGTCATCAACGAGATCGTCGCCGAAGAGGGCGTCACCGCGCCGCCGGAGTTGTTGGTCATCAACAAGATCGACGCCATCGACGGCAACCGCCTCACCGAGTTGCGTGGCGCGCTCGGTCCGGATGCGGTGTTCATCTCCGCCCGAACCGGTGAGGGACTGCCCGAACTCTTCGGGCGGGTGCGCGAGTTCGTCGGTCGCGAGGACGTCGAGATGACCATCGAGGTGCCGTTCGACCGGGGTGATGTCGTGTCTCGCGTCCACAGCGAGGGCGAGGTCATCTCGTCGGAGCACACCGAGACCGGCACCACGATGAAGGTCCGCGTCCCGGCCGCTTTCGCGGGCGAGATCGCGGACCTCCGGATCTGAGCGCTTCGCCGGTTGTACGGACCCAGTCGGCTGTACGGACCCAGTCGGCTGTACGGACCCAGTCGGCTGTACGGACCTAGTCGGCGTCGAGATCCTTCTCGACGAGACCGACGATGGTGTCGAGCGCGGCCTGGTCGTCGGCCGTCACGACCACGCGGGTGCCCTTCTCGGCCCCGAGCGTCATGATCATCAGCGCCGACCCCGCGTCCACCGGGTCACCGCCCTCGAGGCCCAGCGTCACCGGGCTGCCGGTCTCGGCGACCGCCTCGGCGATGATCGTGGCGGGGCGGGCGTGCAGTCCGACTGCGGAGCCGACGGTGGCGGTGGTGCTGGGCATGGGAACTCCTTCGAGTGTTGTCGTGTGTTCTGTGGTGGTTGTCGGGCGATTCGGTGCCGGGGAGCGCCCCGGATGTCAGGTGGTCGTGTGATCGGGTGTCAGACGGCGACCGCCTCGAGTTCGTCGAAGGCGACGGCGTCGCGACTGCGGTGCACCTGCTTGGCCGCGACCACCAGGACAGCGGACAGCACCGTACCGGCGACCAGCGCGACGAGGAACAGGACCCAGTTGTTCATGGCGAAGAAGACGAAGATGCCGCCGTGCGGGGCGCGCAGTTCGACACCGAAGGCCATGATCAGCGCACCGCTGAGGGCACCACCGGCCATCATCGACGGGATGACCCGGAAGGGGTCGACCGCGGCGAACGGGATGGCACCTTCGGAGATGAACGACGCGCCGAGGAGCCATGCGGCCTTGCCGTTCTCGCGCTCCGGTTCGGTGAACAGGCCCGGTCGGACGACGGTGGCGAGAGCCAGGGCGAGCGGGGGCACCATGCCGGCACACATGACCGCCGCCATGATCTGGAACTGCGCGGGTCCGGCAGTCGCCGCGTCGGCGATCCCGGCGGTGGCGAACAGGTACGCGCTCTTGTTGACCGGTCCGCCGAGGTCGAAGCACATCATCAGGCCGAGCACGATGCCGAGGGCGATGGCCGATCCGCCGGACATGCTCTCGAGGCCGCTGTTCATCTGCTCGGTCAGCCAGGCGAGCGGTTTGCCGAGGACCATGTAGAGCAGTCCGCCGACGATCATGCTGCCGAACAGCGGGATGACCACGACCGGCATGAGACCACGAGCCCACTGGGGCACCGGGGTCCGCGCGATCCACAGGCACACCACGCCGGCGATGAGACCGCCGATCAGTGCGCCGATGAAGCTGGCGCCCACGGCGAGCGAGACGATGCCGGCCACGAAACCGGGTGCGATACCGGGGCGGTCGGCGATCGCGAAGGAGATGTAGCCCGCGAGGACCGGTACGGCCAGGCCCATCACGCCCGAGCCGATCGCGAAGCTCACCGCGCCCAGGTACTGCAACAACCCGCCCGCCGGCAGATCCCAGAGGCTGTTGTTCAGGGCGATGAACGCGCCGTCGCTGAGGGTGCCGCCGTCGTCGAGGTTCGTGTTGGCGACCTCGTAGCCGGCGAGCAGGAAGCCGAGCGCGATGAGCAGTCCGCCCGCCGCGACGAACGGGATCATGTAGCTCACACCGGTCATGAGTGCCTGGCGTGTACGGCCGGCGAGACCGATGCCCGACTTCGACGAGTCGGCCGCGTCCGCGTCCGCGCCGTCGCCGGTGACGCGCGCCGCGTTCGGGTCGCGCCCCGCCGCGACCGCCTCGGCGATCATGGCGTCGGGCTCGTTGATGGCGCGCTTCACCCCGGATGCGATGACGGGTTTGCCGCGAAACCGGTTGCGGTCCTTGACCCCGACGTCGGTGGCGAAGATGACGGCGTCGGCCGACGCGATCACATCCGGATCGAAGGCCGTGGTCGCCGAGGACCCCTGGGTCTCCACCGCGAACTCGACGCCGGCCCGCTCGGCGGCGTACTTCAGGGCGTCGGCCGCCATGTAGGTGTGGGCAATGCCGGTCGGGCATGCGGTGATCGCGACGATGCGCGGCGTGGCCGGTCCCGGGTCCGGGGTCCGGTCCGAGTCCGGATGGGCCGGCGCACCTTCGGGTTCCGTGGTCGACGTCGCTGGTGCTGCCGCGGCGGCCGGGGCAGTGGTCGACGGGGCAGGGTCGACGGGGTGGCGGTCGGCGCGGTGGCGGGGCCGGGGGTGCGGGGTCGATGGCCTCGTTGACCAATTCGATGACCCGCTCCTCGTTCTCGGCCGCGCGGAGCGAGGCCACGAAGTCGGGCCGGACGAGTGAGCGGGCCAGCGAGCTGAGGAGCTTCATGTGCGCACTGGCACCCCCCTCGGGCGCGGCGATGAGGAAGACCAGGTCGGCCGGCCCGTCCGGTGCGCCGAAGTCGACCGTGCGGGACAGCCGCGCCATGGCGAGACTGGCCGCGGTCACCGACGCGGTACGGGCGTGCGGGATGGCGATGCCGCCGGGAAGTCCGGTGGCGGACTTGGCTTCTCGGTCCAGTGCGGCCCGCGCGAGGTCGGCGGGATCGGTGGTCCGGCCGGCCGCGGCGAGGGCGTCGGCGAGCGTGGTGATGACGGCGGCGGGATCGCCGCCGGCGTCGACGTCGAGACTCACCGTCTGCGCGGTGATGATCTGCTCGGTCATGGCATGTCCTTCGGTGGAAAGGGTGGGGTCGGTGCTGGGTGGGTCGATGGTGGATGGAGTCGGTGCTGGATGGGCGCGGTGTTGGATGGATGTGGGGACCCGCCGGGACGGTGCCGTCAGGTCATGCGCGCGGCTCCCGACAGTTCGGTCACCCGCACGCCGGGGAGGTCGAGGTGGTCGGGCGTGGGGGCCTGGGTGCCGGCGAGCGATGCGGCCGCCGCGCCGTACGCCACGGCCGACCGGAGGCAGTCGGCGGGCGCGGCCCCGGTGCTCTGCGCGATGAGGTAGCCGGCCAGTGACGAGTCGCCGGCGCCGACGGTGCTGCGCGGGACGATCGGCGGCGGGGTCGCCGACCACACGCCGGATGCGGTGACCAACACGGCCCCGACGGCGCCGAGGGTGGCGAGGACGTTGCCCCCGATCTGTTCGGCGATGGTCGCAGCGGCGTCGATGACCGGTCCGAGATCGTTGCGCGCGAGTGCTTCTCGGAGCTGTCCGGGGTCGGCGCCGGTCAGTTCGGCGAGCTCGTCCTCGTTGGGCTTGATCAGGTCGACGCGACCGGTGACGCTGGCACGGAGGGGAGCGCCCGAGGTGTCCACCGCGACCCGGCAGCCGGCGAGGACGAGGTCGTCGGCGATCGAGCGGTACCAGTCGTCGGGGACGCCGGGAGGCAGCGACCCGCAGAGGGTGACCCACTGCGCGGAGCCGGCGTGCTCACGGATCAGCCCGACGAGCGCCTCGCGGTCCGGGCCCGTCAAGGTGACGCCCGGTGCGTTGATCTTGGTGGTCGTCCCGTCGGATTCGGCGATGGTGATGTTGGACCGGACCTCGCCGTCGACCGGCACGGCGTCGTAGGGGAGTGCGAGGTCGTCGAGTGCGGCCCGCAGCGGGTCGCCCGGCCGCGCCGGGAGCAGTGCGCGGGTGGCCAGGCCCGCGGCCGCGACGACCCGGGCCACGTTGACGCCCTTGCCGCCCGGCTCGGTGCGGACCACGCCGGCGCGCTGCACCTCGCCGCGGGCGAGCGGTGCGCCGAGTTCGAGGGTGCGGTCGAGACTCGGGTTGGCGGTGACGGTGACGATCATGCGATCACGACCTCGACGCCACGCGCGGACAGGGCCGCCGAATAGGCCGGGTCGATCCCGGAGTCGGTGATGAGGACGTCGACGTCGTCGAGTCCGGCGAAGGAGGTGAGGTCCTCGCGGTCCATCTTCGAGCTGTCGGCAAGGACCACGACCCGTTGCGCGGCTGCGACCATCGCCGCCTTGACCGCGGCCTCGTCGGGGTCGGGTGTCGACAACCCGTGGGCCTCGCTCAGGCCGTTCGTCCCGATGAAGGCGGTGGTCACGCGCAGTCGGCGAAGCGCGTCCACGGTGTCGACGCCCACGGTCGCCTGGGTGAGACCGCGTACGCGTCCGCCGAGGGCATGGAGACCGTCGGGATGGGTTCCCGCGAGCAGGCCGGCGATGGGCAGGCTGTTGGTGAACAGGGTGAGCCTCCGATCGGGAGCGGTCGCCTCGGCCGCGCGGTAGGTGGTGGTGCCGGCGTCGAAGAGCACCGAGCCGCCGTCGGGCGGCAGGAACCGGATGGCCGCCCGGCCGATCGCGGTCTTCTGCTCGATCTGGCTCGACTCCCGTTCGTCGATCCCGAGCTCGCCGAGGGTGCGCATGATCTCGGCGCGCACGGCGCCGCCGTGGACCCGCTGGAGATGTCCGGCGCGTTCCAGTACCGCGAGATCGCGTCGGACGGTCTCGCTGGTGACGTCGAATTTCTCGGCGAGCGCGGCCACGGATGCCCGCCCCGCGAGTCGCACCTCGTCGACGATCGCCTGTTGTCTCTCCTCGGCGTACACACCGCTCCGATCTCCGGTTTCGACCAACCCGCTTGTTGAGGCGTGTGGGATTGGATGTTGTAGTAATTGTGTTTACGCCTGTTTGTGTTGACAAGTCAAGCACTTTTTGTAACGGTGGTCACATCGGTAGTCGAGTGAGAGGCAAGACGATGGCGCAGATCCTGACGGGAACCCCGGTGGTCGGCGGGTTGGCCCACGGTCCCGCGCTGTGGCCGGGCGAGCGACCCGACCACTCGCCGGAGAAGCTCGGCGTCGGTGTGGAGATCGCCGAGGAACGGCGCGCCGACGAGGTCACGCGCTTCGCCACCGCGGCCGGCGCCGTCGCCGCGCGGCTGCGCACGCGCGCGTCGCAGAACACCGGGGTGACGGCCGAGGTGCTCGCCGCGACGGCGGGCCTGGCCGAGGACCGCGGCTGGATCGGTGCCGCGACCGCGCTCATCGGCAAGGGCGCCCCCGCCGAGGCCGCTGCCGTCGCGGCCACCGAACAGTTCGCGGCGGTGTTCACCAAGCTCGGCGGACTGATGGCCGAGCGGGTCACCGATCTCAACGACGTGCGCGACCGGGTCCTCGCCGAACTGCTCGGCCTACCCGAACCTGGTGTGCCCACTCCGGAGGTGCCGTCGGTCCTGCTCGCCGACGACCTCGCGCCCGCCGACACCGCGGGCCTCGACCCCACGAGCACCATCGCCCTCGTCACCCGCCTCGGCGGACCGACCAGCCACACCGCGATCATCGCGCGCCAGCTGGGGATCCCGTGCGTGGTGGCGGTGGCCGACCTGGACGAGATCGAGCCCGGCACAACCGTTCTCGTCGACGGCAGCACCGGGCGGATCGAGGTGGAGCCCGATGCGGAGGCGGCCCGGGCTCGCGTCGACGAGGATCGGCGGCATGCCGCACTCGTCGCCGGCTGGACCGGTCCGGGGCAGACCGCCGACGGGGTGGCCGTGGCGGTGCTCGCCAACGTCGCCGACGGATCGTCGGCACGCGCCGCGGCCGGGTACCCCGTCGAGGGCGTCGGGCTCTTCCGCACCGAACTCGCGTTCCTCGAGCGTGCCGACGAACCGTCGGTGGACGAGCAGGCCGCGATCTACCGGGAGGTGCTCGATGCGTTCGACGGGCAGAAGGTGGTCATCCGCACCCTCGACGCCGGGTCCGACAAACCGCTCCGGTTCGTGACCCATCCCGACGAATCGAACCCAGCGCTCGGCGTGCGGGGCGATCGGATCGCGCTGGCGCACCCCGAGATCCGCGCGCATCAGCTCGACGCGATCGCGCAGGCCGCGTCGGGGTCGGCCGTCGCGCCGTGGGTCATGGCGCCGATGATCGCCTCGCCGGCGGAGGCGCGCACCTTCGCCGCCGAGGTCCGCGGCCGTGGTCTGGTCGCCGGGGTGATGATCGAGGTGCCCGCGGCGGCGATCCTGGCCGAAGCCGTCCTCGCCGAGGTGGACTTCGTGTCCATCGGCACCAACGATCTGACCCAGTACACGATGGCGGCCGACCGGATGTCGGCCGATCTCGCCGGACTGACCGACCCGTGGCAACCGGCCGTGTTGAGCCTCATCGCGGGTGTCGCGGCAGCGGGTGCACGTCAGGGAAAGCCGGTCGGGGTGTGCGGCGAGGCCGCCGCCGATCCGAACCTCGCCTGCGTGCTCGTCGGTCTCGGGGTCACCTCGCTGTCCAGCGCGCCGGCTGCTGCGGCGGCCGTGGGGGCCCGGCTCGGCGAGGTGTCCGCACCGGACTGCCGGGCCGCCGCCGAGGCTGCCCTGTCCACCTCGGATCCCGCCGCGGCGCGCGAGGCGGCCGCGGCGGTGCTCGACGGTTCGGTCGGTGGAGAGGTCAGACTCGCCGCATCACGGTGACGACCTTGCCGAGGATGACGGCATCGTTGCCCGGGATCGGATCGAACAGTTCGTTGTGCGGCATGAGCCAGACGTTCGGGCCCTGACGCTTGAAGGTCTTCACGGTGGCCTCGCCGTCGATCATGGCCGCGACGATGTCGCCGTTGTCGGCGACGTTCTGCTGCCGGACCACGACCCAGTCGCCGTCGCAGATCGCGGCGTCGATCATCGACTCGCCGACGACGCGCAACAGGAAGAGCGATCCCTCGCCGACGAGCTCACGGGGCAGTGGGAAGACGTCCTCGACGGCCTCCTCGGCCAGGATCGGACCGCCGGCCGCGATACGGCCGAGAACCGGCACGAAGGTCGGCTCGGGAAGCTGGCCGGCCGTCGGGGTGTCCGGCGACGGGGTGTCACTCGGGGCGATGTTGACCGCACGGGGACGGTTCGCGTCGCGCTTGAGCAGCCCCTTGCGTTCCAGCGTCCGCAACTGATGGGCCACCGATGACGTCGAGGCCAGGCCGACCTCGTCGCCGATCTCCCGGATGCTCGGCGGATAACCGCGCTCGCGCACCGAGCGGCGGATCACCTCCAGGACCCCGGCCTGTCGCGGGGTGAGTGAGGCCTCGGCGGCGGCGGCGTCGAACGGGGCCTCGTCGTCGGCGCCCCGCGCTCGGCCGCGCCTATCGCCGGTGTCACTCATGTTCGGTTCCTCTCGTCTTCGGAACGTGCTGGTAGATGGCTTGCGCCGGGTCCGAGCCTAGCGGAGTGCGACCGGCACCTCAAACATTTGTTCGATGTGTCGCGAGACTTTGTCGGGACGTCGTGCTACAAATTCGAACATCAGTGCATCGAACATCTGATCGATGTTCGAACACCGACCACCACACCCGCACGATCCCAGACACCCGAACACCGGAGGGCACCATGCGCACCGCCACTCTCGTCGCTCCCGTCCGCACCGACCGTCCCGACGCCGTCCGGCCGCGCACCGACCGCGCCGATCGCGTCCGGACCCGCGCCCCGCTGTCCGACGGCGGCCGACCGGTCGACAACCGGCCGGCCGGCACCCGGCCGCGGGGGGCATCGCCGGTGACCCCGCGGGTGGGCGGTACCCACTGTGGCTCTCCGGTCGGGGTCCGGGGACGTGGCCCGGTCGGGCCCGACGCGGCGGTGTTCCGTCGCCGCCGCCGCACCGCGGTCGCGCTCCTCGCCGGTGTCGGGCTGGCGTTCGTCGTGTGGGTGTTCGGTGTCGTCGGCCAGAATTACTCGGACTCGCTGACACCGTCCGCCGTGAGTTCCGAGGTCGTCCATGTGCGCTCGGGGGACTCGCTCAGCTCGATCGCCGGCCGGGTGGCACCCGAGATGCCGCGCGAGGTCGTGATCGACGAGATCGTCGCGATGAACGATCTGGGGTCGAGCGCGCTGCAGGTGGGCCAGCCCCTGCTCACCCCCCGGTACCGCTGAGGCCGGGCGGTATCCTCGATGTCACAGGGGCCGGCCGACAAGCGGCGGGGCGCACGCTTCGGGTGCGTTCCAGCGTCCCGCGACCTGCGTGAGGACACGATGCGCTGCCCCTTCTGCAAGAACGACGACACCAAGGTCATCGACTCGCGTGTCGCAGATGAAGGGCAGGCCATCCGCCGCCGTCGCTCCTGTGTTGAGTGCGGTCGCCGGTTCTCGACCGTGGAGAGCGCCGTGCTCGCGGTGGTCAAACGCAACGGCGTGACCGAGCCGTTCAGCCGGGAGAAGGTCATGCGTGGCGTGCGGCGAGCCTGTCAGGGCCGCCACGTCGCCGAGGACGCGCTCGCGCAGCTCGCCCAGCAGGTCGAGGACACGGTGCGCGCCAGTGGATCGGCCGAGATCCCCAGCAACGAGGTCGGACTCGCCATCCTGGGCCCGCTCCGCGATCTCGACGAGGTGGCGTATCTGCGCTTCGCCTCGGTGTACCGGTCGTTCGACTCGGTGGAGGACTTCCAGCGCGAGATCGACGACCTGAAGGCGGCATCGGGATCCGGGAGCGCGCTCGCCGAACCCGTGTCAGCCGAGTCGGTCCAGAGCTCGTAGGACCCGTTTCTCCGACACCGGGAACGCGGTGCCGAGACGCTGGGCGAACAGCCCCACGCGCAACTCCTCGACGAGCCACTGCGCTTCGTCGTCGACCACCGCCCGCCGGTGCTCGGGTACCTGTTCGAGGCGTTGGGCCCACCGTTCGACGACGCGATCGACGGCGGCCACCCCGGCCTGGTCGCGTGCTGCGGACGCGGGTAGTGCCTCCAGACGTGCTTGCGCGCCGTCGAGATAGCGCGGCAGATTCTCCAGGTGGCGTCGCGCGGTAGCCGCCACGAATCCGTCGAACACGAGGTGGGCGACCTGTTCGGCGACGTCGTCGGCAGCCAGCGAACCGGCGTGCCGGTCGATCGCCGCCCGCAGCGGGGACATCCGTTCGAGGGCTGCGACGGCCAGCGAGAAGTAGTCCGGTGCGGCCGCGGCGACCCGTGGCCGGATCCGTTCGAGCAGCGCCGAGAAGGATTGTGGTGAGCGAACCGCGGCGAGCTCTGCGTCGTCGATGTCGGCGACCGTGTCCCGAATGGCCCGTCGGGTGCAGTCGGCGAGCAGTGCCTCGGTGGTCGAGTACGGGCTCTGGCTCAGGGCGAGTCGTTCGACCGGACTCAGCGAGCCGGCGATCCGCTTGTGCAGCGGAGGTATCGCGAGGTCGAGGAGGGCGACGATCCCGCGTCGCAGGAGGCGGTCCCGTGTCTCCGGGCTAGCCGCATCGACGACGACAACGCCGCGCGCGTGGCCCTTCGCGTCGGAGACCACGTCGATCGTCGGGTACCGGGTCAGCCGCTGCCCCGCGACATCGACCGTCGTCTGCTCGGCGAGCGAGCCGATCCCATCGGCGGTCCAGGTCTTATACAGGTTGCGCGACACCGTCTTCGGCGCCGCGGGCGTTCCGGTCTGCTGGAGTTCGGGCAACGAGTCGGCGCGGGCGACGATCCGTCCGGAGTCGTCGGCCACCGCGAAATGCATGCGCAGGTGCGGCGGTACCCGGTCGGTGTCGAAATCGCCCGCGGTCACCCGCATCCCGGTGATCGCCGAGAGCTCGCGGGCCAGCCCGGTGGTGAGCGGCTCCTTGCGCGGGGTGAGCCGGCCGAGCGCGAGTTCGGCGAATCGCTGCGCGGGCGACATGCTCTTGCGGAGCTGTTTCGGCAGCGACTTGACCAGTGCGGTGGCCAGTTCGGCGCGCATGCCCGGGACCGACCAGTCGAAGCCGGCCGGTCGGACATGGGGGAGCAGTGCCTGCGGGATCACGACGGTGACGCCGTCGTCGGGTGCGCCCGGTTCGAACCGGTAGCGCAGTTCGAGTCGGGTGTCGCCCTGCTGCCAGGCGCCGGGATAGTCCGTGGGGGCGACGTCGGTGCCTCCCGTGACGTCCTCGGGGCGCAGATCCAGCAGATCCGGTTCGCCCGGCGGGCCTTCTTCCACCAGGTGTCGAAGTGCCGGGCCGAGGTGACGTCGGACGGTAGCCGCTGGTCGTAGAACTCGAAGAGCTGGTCCTCGGTGATCACGAGACCCCGGGTGCGCGTGCGGTTCTCGACGTCCGAGGCGGCCTCGAGAAGCGTGCGATTGCGGTCGAAGAAGGCGTGCTGCGTCCGCCAATCGCCCTCGACGAGAGCGTGCCGGATGAACAGCTCCCGGGAGACCACCGGGTCGATGGGGCCGTAGTCGACGCGCCGGCGGGCGACGAGCGGGACCCCGTAGAGGGTCACGCGTTCGTAGGCCATCGCCGCTCCGCGTTTCGCCGACCAATGCGGCTCGCTGTGGGTGCGCTTCACGAGATCCCCGGCGAGTTTCTCGGCCCACAGCGGATCGATCCCGGCGACGGTGTGGGCGAACAGGCGCGACGTCTCGAGGACCTCGGCCGCCATGATGAAGGCGGGCGGCTTCTTGGCGAGCGGAGAAGCGGGGAAGATCATCAGCGTGGTGTTGCGCGCACCGGTGAACTCGCGGCCCTCGGTGTTGCGGGCGGCGATGTTGCTGAGCAACCCGGACAGGATGGATCGGTGGACGGCGTCGGCGTCGAGTTCGGTGGGCGCGACCGACCAGTCGAGGTTCTTGACGATCTCGGTCAGCTGCCGGTGGAGGTCCTGCCACTCCCGGATGCGCAGGAAGTGGAGGTACTCGCGCTCACACATGCGCCGAAAGCGGCTGCCGGACAACTCCTTGCGCTGTTCGCCGAGGTACCGCCACAGCTCCACGTAGGACAGGAAGTCCGACTGCGGGACGACGAAGCGCCGGTGCTGGGCGTCGGCGGCCTCCCGGTGCTCGGCCGGCCGTTCCCGTGGATCGGGGAGCGACATCGCGGCGGCGATCACGAGAAGGTGGTCGAGACAACCCAGTTCGTGTCCGGCGATGAGCATCCGGGCGACCCGGGGATCGACCGGGATCCGCGACATCGACCGGCCGATCGGGGTCAGTCGCGGGGGCCCGCCCTCGCGCGGGACGGTGATGGCGCCGAGTTCGGTGAGAACACCCATACCGTCGCGGATCGCGCGGTCGTCGGGCGGCTGGACGAACGGGAACTCGGCGATCTCACCCAGTTTCAGCGAGGTCATCTGGAGGATGACCGCCGCGAGGTTGGTGCGCAGGATCTCCGGGTCGGTGAAGGCCGGCCGGGAGTCGAAGTCGTTCTCGCTGTAGAGACGGATGCAGACGCCCGGGGCGACACGACCGCATCGACCGGCCCGCTGCCGGGCACTGGCCTGTGAGACCGGTTCGATGGGAAGACGATTGACCTTGGTCCTGGTCGAGTACCGACTGATACGGGCGGTGCCGGTGTCGATGACGTAGCGGATGCCGGGCACGGTCACCGACGTTTCGGCGACGTTGGTCGCCAGCACGATCCGGCGTCCGTCGGAGGGGGAGAACACCTTCTGCTGCTCGGCGATCGAAAGTCGCGCATAGAGCGGCACGATCTCGGCACCGGGACCCTTGCTGCCGCCGGTTCGTCGACGGAGCGCCTCGGCGGTCTCTCGGATGTCCCGTTCGGTGGGCAGGAACACGAGGATGTCGCCGCGGCCACCGGCCCACAGTTCGTCGACGGCGGCGTCGATGCCCTGGATCTGGTCGAGATCCGCATGTTCGCCGCCGCCGGCGTCGTCCCCGTCGTCGGGGCGTTCCTGCAGGCTCAGCGGTCGATACCGGATCTCGACCGGATAGGTGCGTCCGGATACCTCGATGACCGGGACCGAGGTCTTCGGCGTGCTGAAATGCCGTGCGAAGCGCGCCGGTTCGATCGTCGCCGAGGTGATGATCACCTTCAGATCGGGGCGTCGGGGCAGCAGGCGGCGCAGATAGCCGAGGATGAAATCGATGTTGAGGCTGCGCTCGTGGGCCTCGTCGATGATGAGGGTGTCGTAGCGGCGCAGCATGGGGTCGGTGGCGATCTCGCGGAGCAGGATGCCGTCGGTCATGACCCGGACGAGGGTGTCGGCGCCCGACCGGTCGGTGAACCGGACGGAGTAGCCCACCGCGTCGCCGAGTTCGGTGTCGGTCTCGTCGGCGATGCGCTTGGCGACCGAGCTCGCGGCGATGCGCCGGGGCTGGGTGTGCCCGATCGACCCGCGGATGCCACGCCCGAGTTCGAGGCAGATCTTGGGGAGCTGGGTGGTCTTGCCCGAGCCGGTCTCGCCCGCGACGACCACGACCTGGTGGTTGCGGATCGCCTCGGCGATCTCGTCGCGTGCGGCGGAGACCGGTAGTTCGTCGGGGAAGCGCATAATCGGCACGGTCGCGCGCCGCCGGTCGAGACGGGCGCGTGCCTTGTCGACATCGGCGACCAACTGTCGCCACTTCGCGGCATCCGGGCGCGCGGCGAGCCGATCGATGCGACGACGCAACCGGTCGGCGTCGACGAGGCCCACGTCGTCGAGTGCGCGGAGCAGATCCGAGCGGGGGATGTCCGATGCAGCGGTGTCCGGTGGAGACGGGGACGGGTCAGGTGACGAGGACGGGGCCGACATGATCACTCCAGGATATGGGGAAGCGCCGAGGCCGGTTCACCCCAGTGGCCGCGTGGGCCGCGTGGACCGGCATCATGGGGCCATGGCTGATGGTTCGAGCACTGGTACTGGATCGTTGTGGCACGGTTTCGCCGACATGGGTGCGGTGACCGCGAGCGGGCCGTTCGTCGTGACCAGGGGAGAGGGTGCGCGGATCTTCGACCGCGACGGCAACTCCTACCTGGATGCGACCGCCGGACTGTGGTTCACCAACGTCGGGCACGGCCGGACCGAGATCGCCGATGCCGTCGCGCGCCAGCTCGGCACCCTCGCGCACTACTCCAACTTCGGTGACTTCGCGAGCGACGTCACCCTGCAGCTCGCCGAGGAGCTCGGCGCCATCGCGCCGGTACCCGGATCGAAGATCTTCTTCACCTCCGGCGGCAGCGACTCCATCGACACCGCGGTCAAACTCGCCCGCCGCTACTGGGTGGAGCAGGGCCGCGAATCCAAGCGGGTCGTCGTCAGCCGCACCAAGGCCTATCACGGGATGCATGCCGCGGGTACCTCGCTGGCGGGCATCCCGCTCAACCACGACGGCTACGGCGAACTCATGCACGACGTCCAGAACGTCGAATGGGACGACGCGAAGAGCCTGCTCGGTCTCATCGAGCGCGTGGGCGCCGACAACATCGCCGCGTTCTTCTGCGAGCCCATCATCGGGGCCGGCGGCATCTATCTCCCGCCGGAGGGCTACCTCGCCGAGGTGCGGGACATCTGCCGCGACCACGACATCCTCTTCGTCGTCGACGAGGTCGTCACCGGCTTCGGCCGCATCGGCGGCGAATCCTGGTTCGCCTCCGCACGATTCGGCCTCGAACCGGACATGATCACCACTGCCAAGGGGCTCACCTCGGGGTATGTCCCGATGGGCGCGGTGTTCATCGCACCGCGGATCGCCGAGCCGTTCTTCGCCGGTGGCGTCTGGTGGCGGCACGGGTACACCTACGGCGGCCACGCGGGCGCGGCGGCGGCGGCCCTCGCGAACCTCGAGATCATCCGGCGAGAGAACCTGCTCGCCGAGGCGACACGGCTCGAGGGCGACCTCGCCGCCGCGCTGTCGCCGCTCGCCGACCTCGACACGGTCGCCGAGGTCCGGACCGGACTCGGCGCGGTCACCGCGGTACAGCTGGCTGACCCCGCGACGGCCCCGGCGACGGTGGTCAAGCTGCGCGAACACGGGGTGAGCACCCGCGCCGCAGGTCAAGGGGCGCTGCAGATCTCGCCCGCGTTCGTGATGACGACCGCCGAGGTCGGCGAACTCGCCGACCGGATGCGCGCGGCGCTGAGCTGACCCTGGGGCGCCCGTTCGTGCTGCTCCCTGAGGAGCGCCTGGAGCTTGCGGAGGGCGCGTCTCGTTCTGCTCCCTGAGGAGCGCATGGAGCTTGCGGAGGGCGCGTCACGAAGGGGCCCGGCTGCGTAGCGCAGCCGGGCCCCGTCGTCGTCTCACATGCGACGGATCAGGCGTTGGCGAGCACCTCGGTGGTCGCGATTGCCTGGGCGACACCGCTGACGATCGACGCGACCTTGAGCGCCTCGAGGATCGCCTCACGGTCGACGCCGGCCTCGCGCAGGGTGTTCTCGTGCGCGGCGACGCAATGACCGCAGCCATTGATCGAGGACACCGCGAACGACCACAGCTCGAAAGCGGCCTTGTCGACGCCGGGGTTGCCGATGATGTTCATCCGCAGGCCCGGACGCAGGTCGTCGTACTTGCCGTCGAGGAAGCCGCGACCCCGGTAGAACACATTGTTCATCCCCATGATCGACGCGGCCCCGAGCGCGGCGTTGTAGGCCTCGGCGGACAGCGTGTCGGCGGCCTCGTCGGCGATCTCGCTGAGCACCTTGGCGTTTCGCGTGGCGGCAGCGGTCGACAGCAGGGTTCCCCAGAGCTGCTCCTCGGTCAGCGCGGTGGTGCGGCTGATCGAACCGAGGTTGAGCTTGAGGTCCTTGGCGTACTCGGGAAGTGCTTCCTTCAGGTTGTCGATGCTCATCTGTTCTCCTCTCAGACGCCGGCCGTCATGAGCTCGCCGGCGTCGATCGTCGGGTCACCCTTCTTCCAGTTGCAGGCGCACAGTTCGTCGGACTGCAGTGCGTCGAGGACGCGCAGGACCTCGTCGACGTTGCGGCCCACGGAGCCCGCGGTGACCGACACGAACTGGATCTCGTTGTTCGGGTCGATGATGAAGGTGGCGCGGTCGGCGACGCCGTCGGCATTGAGAACGCCTGCGGCGGTGGCGAGTTCGCGCTTGAGGTCGCTCAGCATCGGGAACGGGAGGGTCTTGAGGTCCTCGTGCTGTGCGCGCCACTGGAAGTGGACGAACTCGTTGTCCACCGAGGCGCCGAGCACCTGGGTGTCGCGGTCGGCGAACTCGTCGTTCAGCTTGCCGAACGCGGCGATCTCGGTCGGGCACACGAAGGTGAAGTCCTTGGGCCAGAAGAACACGACGCGCCACTGACCGGGGTGATCGTCGGACGACACGGTGGTGAAGTAGTCGTCGGGCTGCTGGGCATTGACCTTGCTGAGGTCGCCACCGATGACGGCGGTGAGGTTGTAGGCAGGGAACTGGTCACCGATGGTGAGCAGGGCCATGTATCGCTCCTTCAGCTGGTGAATGTACGGAATCTGCGCGCGAATGAGTTTCGCGACGTACAGGTACCATCGTGCCGGATTACGGTCGAAAACGAAACGTGATTACTAGCACTACACTGATAAGCATGTCCGATAGAACTTATCAGCCGACCATGGCCGGGTTGCGTGCCTTCGTCGCACTCGCGCATCGACGCCACTTCGGCACTGCGGCAGCCGATCTCGGTGTCAGTCAGCCATCGCTGTCGCAGGCGTTGTCGGCGTTGGAGTCCGGTCTCGGGGTGACCCTCGTCGAACGCACCACGCGGCGTGTCCTGTTGACCGCCGAGGGTGACGAACTCCTCCCGCGAGCGATCGCGGTGACCGAGGCCATGGACGAGTTCACCTCGGCGGCCGCCGGAACGGGCCGACCGCTCAGCGGGCCGCTGCGGCTGGGGGTCATCCCCACGGTGGCGCCCTACGTCCTGCCGACGCTGCTGCGCGGACTCGGGCAACGGCTCCCGGACCTCGTACCCCGGGTGGTGGAGGAACAGACCGCCCGCCTCATCGAACAACTGCGCACCGGCACGCTCGACGTCGCGCTGCTCGCTCTCCCCGTCGACATGCCCGGCATCGTCGAAGTTCCCATCTATCGTGAGGATTTCGTTCTCGCACTCCCGTCCGGTCACGCGCTGGCCGGACGCCGCCGCGTCGATCCCACCGCGCTCGCCGACCTGCCGCTCCTCCTCCTCGACGAGGGGCACTGTCTGCGCGATCAGGCGCTCGAGGTGTGCCGGCTCGCGGGCGTGCGGCCCGATCTGGGTCAGACCCGGGCCGCCTCGCTGACCACCGCGGTGCACTGCGTCGTCGGCGGACTCGGCGTGACGCTCATCCCGCAGACGGCGGTGGCCTCCGAGACGGCGTCGGGTGATCTGGCCACCGCGACCTTCGCGGCCCCGCGGCCGGGGCGGCGGATCGGCCTGGTCTTCCGGGCGTCCGCGCGCCACGACGAGGCCTACCGCGAACTGGGCTCTCTCATCGGCGATCTCGTCGGCGCGACCGGTGCCGTGACCGCGCTCTAGACCGTGCCGCCGGCCATCTCGGCCGCGGCCGCCTGTGCGGCGAGAGCCTCCCACTCGTCGACGAGACTCGAGTCGACCTCGCGGACCATGGTGCCCAGCTCCTCGACGATCCGCTCGATCTCGGGGGTCACGACGCTCGTCGGAACGCCCTGCCGGAGAACGCGATAGCAGTCCGACAGATAGCGCAGCAGCACGCCCTCGCTGCGCGCCAGCCCGTACGCGGAGATCAGCTCGGTGAAGGTCATGGCCTTCTCCAGCATCTCGCGGAGCACCGACTTCGGCGCCGGCGGGAACGACGACACCCACGGGTGCCCGCGACGATAGATGTCGAACGCGGCGTAGATCTCCTCGGCCAGCGGCGGCGGCCAGGTGATCTCCTCCAGGCGCGACATCCGCTCCTCGTACTCGATGCCGTCGGCCTTCATCTCCGCGATCGCGGCGTCGCGCGCGACCTTGCGCTGGGCCAGCAGCAGCGGTCGCGGGTTCTCCAGGGTCGATTCGAGGATGGAGACCACATCGAGTGCGTGAGTGGACGACTCGGGGTCGAGGATCTCGAACGTCGCCAGCGCGAAGGCGGACAGCGGGTTGGTCAACGCGAAGTTCTCCGGCATGTCCACGCTCAGGGCGATGTGCCGGCCGGTGTCGTCGGGTTCGGCGAGTTGCACGACGATGCCCGCGTCCCGGAGCCCCCGATAGAGCTCGATAGTGTGCTTGATGGTGCGCAGCTGGCGGTCGCGCGGTTCGTGATTGTCCTCGAGAAGGTGGCGGACCGCGGCGAAACAGTCGCCCGGTCGGCCGAGTACCTCGAGGAGCATGGCCGTCGTCATCTGGAAGTGGCTGCGCAGGGGCTCGTCGGGCGCATCGACGAGCTGGAGGAAGGTCTTCTCCCCCCACGAGACGAAACCCTCGGGAGGCTTCTTGCGCACCAGCTTTCGGAGCTTCTTGGGATCGTCGCCGGCCTTGGCCACCGCACGGGCGTTCTCCACGTCGTGGTCGGGAGCCTGCGCGACGACGTAGCCGATCGTGTCGAAACCGGCGCGCCCGGCCCGGCCGGCGATCTGATGGAACTCGCGTGCCCGCAGGCGACGGACCCGCCGTCCGTCGTATTTGCTCAGGGCCGCGAACAGGACCGTGCGGATCGGCACGTTGATGCCGACGCCGAGGGTGTCGGTGCCGGCGATCACCTTCAGCAGCCCTTGCTGCGCAAGACGTTCGACCAGACGGCGGTAACGGGGGAGCATCCCGGCGTGGTGGACGCCGATACCGGCGCGCAGCAGTTTGGACAGCGTGTTGCCGAAGCCGGTGGAGAACCGGAAGTCGCCGATCGCCTCGGCGATCGCCGCCTTCTCCGCCTTGTCGCAGATCCGGACGCTGAGCAGCGCCTGCGCGCGCTCCACCGCGGCGGCCTGGGTGAAGTGCACCACGTAGATGGGCGCCCGTCCCCGGTCGACGAGCTCCTCGATCGTCTCGTGGATCGGGGTCATCGCGTAGGCATGGTCCAGGGGGACCGGACGCTCGGCGCCGGTGATCTCGACCGTCTCGCGTCCGGTGCGCCGGGTCAGGTCGTCGACGAAGAACGACACGTCGCCGAGCGTCGCCGACATCAGCAGGAACTGCGTCGACGGCAATTCGATGAGCGGGACCTGCCAGGCCCAACCGCGGTCGGGTTCACCGTAGTAGTGGAACTCGTCGGCGACGAGGGTGCCGATGTCGCTCGCACCGCCGGCGGCGAGGGCGAGGTTGGCGACGATCTCGGCGGTCGCACACACGATGGGCGCGTCGGCGTTGACCGCGGCGTCGCCGGTCAGCAGTCCGACCTGGTCGGCGCCGAACATGGCGCACAGCTCGAAGAACTTCTCGCTGACGAGCGCCTTGATGGGTGCGGTGTAGAACGCACGCTCGCCGCGGCAGCGCGCGAAGTACAGCGCGCCCGCCGCGACGAGTGATTTGCCCGAGCCGGTCGGCGTCGCCAGGATCACGTGGCTGCCGGCGAGGAGCTCGAGAAGCGACTCCTCCTGATGCGGGTAGAGGTCGAGGCCGCGTCCCGTCCACCACTCGGTGTACCGCTCGAGTGCGGTGTCCTCGTCGTCGGTGGGGACCAGGACGTGCGGCGCGGGTATCGGTGCGGTGTCCGGGATCAGATCGGTGATTGCGGACCCTCGTCCCCGGGGCCGGCCTCGCCGTCGCCGGTCTGCTCGGCCAGGAACCGTTCGAGTTCGGCGCCGAGTTCGTCACCGCTGGGCAGCGATTCCTCGGCGGCGAGCAGCGACGAGCGTTCCTGCGCGGCCTGGGTGAACGTGTCGTACTGGGTCTCCAGCGCCGCCACCACGGACTCGATCTCCGAGTTGCCCTCGACCTCGTTGTCCACCTGTGCGCGTACCTTCTCGGCGGCGCTGTCGAGAGCGGCGAGGGGGAGGTCGAGACCGGCGAGCTCGGCGACCGCCGCCAGCAGGCGTGCGGACGCCGCCGGGTAGTTGGTCTGCGCGAGATAGTGCGGGACATGTACCGACAGGCCCGACGCCCGGTAGCCGTGTTCGCCCATCCGCAACTCGAGGAGCATCGACGCGCTGGCGGGCAGCTTCATCGCCGATCCCCACCGGGGCAGGTCACCGAGGGCGTCGGGATCACTGCCGTGCGCCGTGATCGACGGCGGTCGGGTGTGCGGCACGGCCATCGGGATCGCGTTGAGGCCGATGACATCGGTGACGCCGAGTCCGTCGCTCAGGCGTCGGACCGCGTCGACGAACTGCTCCCACCGGAGGTCGGGTTCGGAACCGGCGAGCAGGAGAAAACCCTTGCCCGAGTTGTCGCGGATCGCGTGCAGCGCCAGCGTCGGCATCTCGACGTCGGTGAAGGTCTCGCCGCTGAACGAGATGGTCGGCCGGCGTGACCGGTAATCCATCAGCTCGTCGGAGGAGAAGGTCGCGACCAACTCGGACTCGAGGCTGTCGCGGAGATGCGTCGCGGCCAGCGCGACCGCGTGCCCGGCGTCGGCGAAGCCCTCGAGCGCGTGGATCAGTACCGGACCCGTGCCGTCGGGCCGGGTCACCTGCGGAGCGGGAAAGGCGAGTTCATACAGCGCGTCGTTGCGCGCGGGCTGCTCGTCCACGTCGTCCCTCCTTCTGCTGGCAGCTGTCCCGGAAGAGACAGCTGAACGTCCATTGTCTCGCACCGCACCCGGCGGTGGCCACTCGCCTCGGTGCAACCACCGCGACACACCGGTGATTCCCCCCGTTGGTGTTCCTGTTTGTTGTTCCCCAGGGGTGTGTCCTCGACACCTGGCGGAGACGCCGGTGGCACAGTAGACCGTTGTGATCGAGCCGCATGCGCCCCGACTGCGCCTGTCCCTGCCCGGCCGCCTCGTTCCCGGCACGGTGGCCGGTCTCGTCGCCGCGGCGCTCGTGCTGTCCGCCTGCTCCGTCGGCGGTCAGCCGGAGCCGTCGAGTCCGGACCTGTCCGCGCGATCGGTCGAGGCCGCGGACTTCCCGGACGGCGCCGCGAGTCCCATCCCGACGTCGGCGGTCGCGAACGCCCTGGCCGACGTGACCGGGGCGCCGATGCCCGGACGGACGGGCACCGAGGTGTCGCCGCCGGAGTGTGCACCCGCGTCCGTCCCCGCGGACGGAGCGGTCGCGTTCCTGGGTCCCGGCCCGGGGGAGCGGGCCACCCTCACCTCGGTCGTGGCCGGTGTCGAGACGCCGCTCGACGACGTGGTCGAATTGGCCGAGCGCTGCCCCGAGACCACCACGACCACGTTCGGGGCGTCCTCGACGATCACCACCGAGGTGCTGCCCCCGCCGCCGGCGCCGGACGGGGTCGACACCGCGACGCTCCGCCGCACGATCGTGACCGGCGGCGGTGTCCCGTCCACCACGAGCGCTCTCACGCTGCTCGGCGAGCGGGACGGCGTCCGGGTGTACACCGAATACCGTTGGCCCGCAGCAGGTCCCGTACCTCCCGAAGCGTCCGCCGCGCTCGACACGCTGTTCGGAAAGGCGCTCGCGGCCGCGTTCGGCTGACCAGTACCGCCCTGTGGATGACCTCTCCTGGTTGTCCACAGCGTGTGTCGACCGCCGTTCGAGCGGCTCGGCCACGGGTGACGCTGTCGCCATGCAGATCCTCGAACCGCCACCGCATGGCCCCCACGACCCGACGACGCTGCTCACCTCGATCCCCGCTCGACTGGGGTTCGTCCCCGAGCGGTCGATCATCGCGATCGCCATCGCCGGCGATCGCACGGTGAACGCGACCATGCGGCACGACCTGGCCCTCGAATCCGACGGCAGCCCCACGCGCGAACTGGTCGTCGTCCTCGCCGGACTCGGGGAGATCACGTCCACCTACGGCATCGAGGAGATGCTGGTCGTGATCGCCGATGACCGCTACCCGGCGGACGACCGTCGCTATCGGCGGATCCTCGCGATGAGCGACCGGTACTTCGGCGATGTCGGTGGTGTCGCCGCCGGGTTCGTGGTGCCGGGCTTCGATGCCGGCGTGCACTGGTCGACCATCTGGTGTCCGGAGGACCGAGCCTGGTCGGTCGACGTGTCCGCGGGGTCGGCCGGACAACTCGACGATCCGCACACGAGTCCGACCGCGGTCGCGGAGGCGGTGCGTTCGGGACGGCGGATTCTCGCCCGGCGCTCGGAGATGCGGACGATGCTCGAACCGCTCGACGGCGAATGCGGTCCGGGACGTCCGCTGCCGGACTGTCGGGCATGCCGGGGCATCGACCTGGATCAGAGCGATCTCGACTTGTTCGATCCCGACGAGGAGGACGTCGAGGCCTCGACGCGCGCACTCGACCTGGTCATCAGCGCGATGATCGAAACGGAACAACCACTGGATTGTGGCGAATTGGACCGACTGGAACAGGCGATCCTGCGCCCCGACGTCCGCGACGCCGCGCTCGCCCTGTCGGTCACCGAACTCCGGGGAGCCGCCGAACACCTCTGGCGAGAACTCACCCGGCGGCTGACCGGACGCGGACGGTCCACCGCCGCAACACTTCTCGCGCATCTGCACTACATCGGCGGGGATGGCGCCTACACCGGTGTCGCCCTCGACGTCGCGCTTGCGGGCACGGACACCGACCACCTGGCCACGCTGCTCGACACCGCCCTGCGGGCCGGTGTCCGCCCGGCCAGGCTGTGGGGCACCATCGAGAAGTCCTACGACGCCGCGAAACGCCTCGGCGTCGTCATCCCGGCGGCGACACTGCGTACCGCCGGGTGACCACTGCAGACCTTGCTGTGTCAGACCTTTGCTGTGTCAGACCTTTTCGACGACCTTCTCGACGAACAGCGAGTGCGCCATGTCGGACGAAAGTTCGAGGCCGTCGTGACCGGGTGTGTCGATCGTGATCGTGCCGGCCGTGTTCGACACCGTCACACGGGCGTTGGGAACCACGCCCGCCTCGCGCAGCGCGCCGATCAGTTCGGTGTCGGACTGGGCGTGTTCGGACAGGCGACGCACGATGACCGGCACCGTCTCACCCGGCGGGAGGTCGGCGAGGCGGGTGGCGCCGTCGTCGGAGCTCGGCACCTCCACGCCCAGCAACTCCAGTCCCGGGATGGGGTTTCCGTAGGGCGAGGTCGTCGGGTATTCGAGGACCGCGAGCAGGCGGCGTTCGACGTTCTCACTCATCACGTGCTCCCAGCGGCAGGCCTCCTCGTGGACCTGATCCCAGGGCATTCCGATGACGTCGACCAGAAGGCGTTCGGCGAGGCGATGCTTGCGCATCACCGCGACGGCGAGCGTGCGTCCGCGGTCGGTCAGTTCGAGGTGTCGGTCCCCGGCGACCCGGAGGAGGCCGTCGCGCTCCATGCGGGCAACGGTCTGCGACACGGTGGGACCGGACTGGTCCAGACGCTCGGCGATCCGCGCCCGCAGCGGCACGATGCCCTCTTCTTCGAGATCGTAGATCGTTCGCAAGTACATCTCGGTGGTGTCAACCAGGTCGTTCACTGTGCGCAATCCCTTTCGTCCCCGCCAAGATTACCCTCTTCGGGAGTGGTGACCGCGATCTCACCGCGACCGGGGAGTCCCGGGGCGGCGGTACGTGGCGCGCACTCGTGTCCGACGCGACATCCGTGGCCGCTGCGCGATGTGTACCACTAGCCTGAGGTCGTGATCAACACTACGAGCGCCCGATGACGACGGCCGTCATCTGGAGCGAGGACTTCCTGTCCTACCGATGGGCCCACACGCACCCGATGAACCCGGTCCGACTCGCCCTCACGATGACCCTCGCGCAGAGCCTCGGAGTCCTCGACGACGTCGAGACGATCCCGCCGCAGGCCATCGACGACGACGCCCTGACCGTCGTCCACAGCCGCGACTACATCGACGCGGTCCGTGCGGTCGGTTCGGGGACGGCGTCGCTGTCGGGGCCGTTGCTCGAGCGGTTGTTCGGCCTCGGCGACGCCGACAACCCGGTTTTCACCGGGATGCACGAGGCCGCGCGCCTGCTCGTCGGCGGCACGCTGGCCGCGGCGCAGACGGTCGTCTCCGGGGCGGCGACGAGAGCGGTCAACATCGGCGGCGGCATGCATCATGCGATGCGCTCGCGCGCCGCCGGATTCTGCATCTACAACGACTGCGCCATCGCGATCAGATATCTGCTCGACCACGGCTTCGACCGCATCGCCTACATCGACGTCGACGCCCACCACGGCGACGGCGTCCAGGTCGAGTTCGCCGCCGACCCGCGGGTGATGACGGTCTCGCTGCACCAGCACCCGGCGACCCTGTGGCCCGGCACCGGATGGCCGACCGAGGTCGGGGACGGCGACGCGGCGGGCAGCGCGGTCAACCTGGCCCTCATGCCCAACACCGAGGACCGGTTGTGGCTGCGCGCCTTCCACGCCGTGGTGCCGTCGCTGATCGCCGAGTTCCGGCCGCAGATCATCGTCAGCCAGTGCGGTGCCGACAGCCACCGCGCCGATCCGCTGACCGACCTCTCGCTCACCGTCGACGGACAGCGGGCGGCGATGATCGCCATGCGCGACCTCGCCGACAAGTACTGCGAGGGCCGCTGGATCGCGGTCGGCGGCGGTGGCTACGGCGTCGTCAACGTGGTGCCGCGCAGCTGGACGCATCTGCTGGGCGTCGCCCTCGGTCGCGAGGTCGACGTATCGTCGGTCATCGACGAATCCTGGTGTGCCACAGCCGAACAGATCTCCGAGCAGGTGCACTCCGACTATGCCGCCCCGCCCGTTCGGGTCATGGGCGACGGGGGCATCGTCGACTACCAGCCGTGGGCCGGCGACGCCGGCCAGGAACCACCCGACGGTGTCGCGGCCAACGCCCAACGCCAGACCGACCGCGCGATCCTCGCCACCCGACGCGCGGTCTACCCGCTTCACGGTCTCGACCCGGAGGACCCCCGTGACTGACGACACCTCGACCGCCGACGCCACCGCGCCCGCAGGCACTCCCGCCATGGCCGATCAGCCGGAACCGCGTAGCCCGTGGGATTATCCGCGGCACTGGATCGCAGATGTGCTGGCCTCCGATGGCGGCGTCGTGCACCTGCGACCGATCGTGCCCGACGACGCCGACCGCATCGTGGCCTTCCACTCCAAGCTCTCCGAGCGCACCCGGTACATGCGGTACTTCGGTCCGACTCCGACCCTGCCGCCGCGCGAGGTGGCCCGGATGACGACCGTCGACCACCAGCAGCGTGTCGCGATCGTCGCCGAACTCGGGGGCGAGATCATCGCGGTCGGCATCTACGAGGGTCTCGGCTTCGACGGCAAACCCGAATCGGCCGAGGTGGCGTTCGTCGTCGCCGATGAACACCAGGGCCGCGGCCTCGGACCCATCCTGCTCGAACACCTGGCCGGTGCGGCGGCGGAGAACGGTTTCACCCGTTTCGAGGCCGAGGTCCTCAGCGAGAACCCGAACATGGTCGCGGTGTTCCGCGACGCGGGGTATCAACTCGCACGGAGCTTCGACGGCTCGACCGTGCACGTTGAGTTCCTCATCGACCCCACCGAGGCGCTGCTGTCGGTGCGCAACGCCCGTGAACGCGCGTCGGAGGCCCGCAGCGTCGCCAATCTGCTGCGACCCGCCTCGGTCGCGGTGATCGGGGCCTCGACCGACCCGAACAAGGTCGGAAACGCCCTGTTGGCCAACATCATCGCCGGGGGATTCACCGGGCCGGTGTTCCCGGTCAACGGCCCCGCCCGGGTCGAGGAGGAGCCCGAGCCGGGACGGCCCGGTGTCGGCCGCGAACCGACGCCGGCGCGTCGTCGCACCCGGGAACGACCGCCGTCGGTGCGGGGGATCCGGGCCTACGAGACCGTCCGCGACATCCCCGACCCCGTCGACCTCGCGGTGGTCGCGGTGCCGGCCGCGCGCGTCGACGACGTGCTCGACGACTGCCTGGTCAAGGGTGTGCGCACGCTCGTCGTGGTGTCGTCGGGCTTCGGCGAGTCCGGCGAGGAGGAGGGCCTCGAGAACGAGCGCCGCCTGGTCGCCCAGGTCCGCGAGCACGGGATGCGACTGGTCGGGCCGAACGCGCTGGGCGTTGCGAACAACGACCCGGCGGTCGCGCTCAACGCGACCCTGGCGCCGCGCATCCCGGCCGCCGGCCGGGTCGGGTTCTTCTGTCAGTCGGGCGCCCTGGGCATCGCGATCCTCGACACCGCGGCCCGTCGCCAGATCGGCCTGTCGACGTTCGCCTCGGCCGGCAACCGCGCGGACGTGTCCGGCAACGACCTCCTGCAGTACTGGGACACCGACGCCACCACCGACGTCATCCTGCTCTACCTGGAGAGCTTCGGTAACCCGCGCAAGTTCTCCCGGATCTCGCGGCGGGTCTCACGCTCGAAGCCGATCATCGCGGTAAAATCCGGCCGGGGTGCGATGACGCCGGTCCGGGCGGCGCGCTCGGCGGCCACCCTCGACGACCAGATCGCCCGCATGATGCTCGAACAGGCCGGCGTCATCCAGGTGGACACGATCCCCGAGTTGTTCGACTGCGCGGCCGTGTTCGCCTATCAGCCGCTGCCGCGCGGCCCGCGCGTCCGCATCATCGGCAATTCGTCGGTGCTGGGCAGCCTGGCGGCGGACACCGCGCGCAACGGCGGCCTCGAGGTCGTCGACACCGTCGATCTCGGTGCCGGCGCCTCGGAGGAGGAGTTCGAGTCGACGGTCTCGGCGGCCATGGCCGACCCGGGCGTGGACGGGATCATCGTCGTGTTCGTGCCGCCGGTCGCGGTCGGGGCCGACTGGCACGCCCGGGCGCTCATGGCGGCGGCCAACACCCCCGACGCCGACGCCGACAAGCCGATCGTCACGACCTTCCTAGCCGTCGACGGCATCCCGCCGGGGTTGACTCGGCCCGGCCCGAACGGCATGCCGACCAAGGGGTCGATTCCGTCGTACGGCTCGCCCGAGCGCGCGGCCGCCGCACTGGCGAGGGCGTGGCAGTACGCCCGGTGGCGCCTGCGGCCGGAATCGGTGGTCCACCGTCCCGACGGCACCGATCCCGAGGCCGCGCGGATGTTCGTGCGCGAGGCGATGGTCGGCGACGGTGCGACCGGTCGTCCCGCCGAGCGGTTGCTGGGGCATGTGGAGTCGGCGAAGCTGTTGCGCTGGTACGGGATCGACGTGGTCCCGTTCCGCGAGGTGACCACGATGCACGAGGCATCCGCGGCGGCCCGTGAACTCGGGCTGCCGGTGGCGGTGAAGGCGACGTCGGACAAGTGGCGCGGTCGTCTCGACCGCGAGGGCGCGCGCCTGGACCTACCCGACGCGACGACGGTGGTGACGGCGTTCGCCGAACTGACCGAACTCACCGGCGACCGCGTGCTGCACGTGCAGAAGATGGCGCCGAAGGGCGTCGGTACGGTCATCCGGGTGCGCGACGATCCGTCGTTCGGTTCGGTGATGTCGTTCGGTCTGTCCGGGCGGACCTTTGACCTGCTGGGCGACCACGGTTACCGCGCCGTCCCGCTGTCCGAACTCGATGCACGGGAACTGATCGAGGAGCCGCGTTCGGCACCGCTGCTGTCGGGCTACCGCGGGGAGGAGCCCGCCGACAAGGAGGCGCTCGCCGATCTGCTGCTGCGCATCTCGACGCTCACCGACGACATCCCGGAGGTCCGCGAGGTGGTCTGCGATCCGATCCTGGCCTCGGTCGACGGCGCGGCCGTTCTCAATGCCCGGATACGCGTGGGCCCGGTGCCCGACAGGCGGGACACCGGACCCAGGCGACTCGGGTGACCGAGTGGACTCAGTGAAGGAGGCGGCGGAGCGTGCGGGGACGCTCAGCTGGCGTAGGCGCGCAGGCGCTCGGCACGGTCGCCGTGGCGGAGCTTGCCCATGACCTCGCGCTCGATCTGGCGCACGCGCTCGCGCGACAGCCCGAACATGCGGCCGATCTGATCCAGGGTGCGCGGCTGGCCGTCGTCGAGGCCGTAGCGCATCCGGATGACCTGCTGCTCACGCTCGTCCAGCGTCGCCAGGACGGCGCGGATGTCGGAGTGCAACAGGCCGGCGATGACGGCGTTCTCGGCGGAGGTGGCCTCGGCGTCCTCGATGAAATCGCCCAGGGGAGCTTCCTCGTCGCTGCCCACCGGCATGTCGAGGCTCACCGGATCGCGGCTGTGGTCGAGCAGGTCGGCGATCTTCTCCGCGGGGATGCCCGATTCGTTGGCCAGCTCGTCGTCGGTCGCTTCGCGGCCGAGCTGCTGGTGCAGCTCGCGCTTGATGCGGGCCAGTTTGTTGACCTGCTCCACGAGATGGACGGGGAGCCGGATCGTGCGGCTCTGGTCCGCCATTCCGCGGGTGATCGCCTGACGAATCCACCAGGTGGCGTAGGTCGAGAACTTGAAGCCCTTGGCGTAGTCGAACTTCTCCATCGCCCGGATCAGACCGAGGTTGCCCTCCTGGATCAGGTCGAGGAGAGGCATGCCGCGGCCGGTGTAGCGCTTGGCCAGCGACACGACCAGGCGGAGGTTCGCCTCGAGCAGGTGGGCCCGGGCGGCCTCGCCTTCACGGACGATGACCGCGAGGTCACGCTTCTTGGCCGCGGACAGCCGCTTCTTGGTGGCCAGAACGTGTTTGGCGTAGAGCCCGGCCTCGATCTGCTTGGCGAGTTCGACCTCCTGCTCCGCGTTGAGAAGGGCGGTGCGACCGATTCCGTTCAGATAGACACGGACCAGATCCGCCGCTGGAGACTGGGCGTCGAGATCCTGTTCGGTCATCGCCGGCCGGGTACCCGGAGGGGTGACTTCGGCGAAACCTTTGGTCGGGGTCGAACGTGCAACTGTCGAGCGTGACATGCGGCCTCCTGACTTGAGTGCGTTCACTGGGTCCAACGCCCTTGTGTGGGCGATAGTTCCCGAGAGTGGTTCGGAGCAAACCTCGCCGAGGCTTGGTGACCTGCGCATTCTTTTTCGCGACTCGACAACCGGCTGAGAAGTTGCTGAGATGTCGCGCGCGGGGGAACCCGAGGGAACGCGGGAACGCACGGGGCCGCGGTGCCGACCCGTCTGGTCCGGAGGTGTCAGGCGCGGGGGTCGTCGGGATCGACGACCTGCCCGTCGATGGTGCGCGACAGCTGGTGGTCGGTGCCGGTATCGGTCAGTGCCGGGGGTCCGACGACGTGATGGTCGGCGCCGTACTTGTACTGGGGGACCTCGCCGCGCTTGCGCGGCGGACGGTCGTTGGCGATCAGGACCGCCGCCCATGGCAGCGGGATGGAGATCGCGACGATGGCCAGCGCCAGTAGTCCGGACCCGGTGATGCCGTAGGCGATACCGGCGATGACGAGCGCCGGCACGCGGAAAGCCATGAGGAACAGATACTTACGCACACGCGCTCGGTGCTGGGCCTCGAGCGAGTCCGGTGCGTCGGTGATCAGGTACGCCTCGGCGCCCGGACGTTTCGACGCGGGATGTCCGTGCTCGTCGACGTGCGGCGACGTGCTGTTGCGGCCGTGCTGTCCGCGAGCGGACTCACCCATGGATTCCCATTGTTCGAACACCCTCTCCACTGTCCTCCTTTTGGCGGTCTATTGCACCCGCCGCCGGGAGCGTAGTGAGCGGGGCGAATCGGGTCCCGCCGCCGGGAGCGTAGCG
Source organism: Gordonia sp. SMJS1 (assembly GCF_029866425.1). NCBI lineage: Bacteria > Bacillati > Actinomycetota > Actinomycetes > Mycobacteriales > Gordoniaceae > Gordonia > Gordonia sp. SMJS1. The sequence goes on from NZ_CP123381.1 coordinate 2,353,710, forward strand.
AGCGGGGCGAATCGGGTCCCGCCGCCGGGAGCGTAGCGAGCGGGGCGAATGAGCACTCGGGTGTTCCGTCGGCCCGGTTGTGACGCACAATGGACGAATGGGAACCGAAACCATCGAACGCCCGGACCTCGACGAATGGTCCGACACCAAGACCGACGAGCGTCCCGATGCCGACGCGACCGACCGGGGTGACGACGACCGCCCCAAGTTCTTCCACTACGTGAAGAAGAACAAGATCGCCGAGAGTGCGGTCATGGGTAATCATGTCGTCGCCCTCTGCGGCGAGACCTTCCCGGTCACGCGGTCGGCCAAGCCCGGGTCGCCGGTCTGCCCGAAGTGCAAGAAGATCTACAACAAGATGCGCAAGTGACGCGAGGCGGCTGATCGGCGGGCGTCGCCGGTCAGCCGCGGTCGCGGTGCCGCGCCTGCCGGCGGATCGGGCCGGAGGACAGCCGGTCGGGCAGGGTCCGGAGTTGGCCGGTGAAGTCGGAGGTCTGGGAGTTCACCCAGTGCCGGACCTGCGTGGTGGTCGACGCCTTCGCGGGCCAGAATTGTTGCACGGCCGCGTTGAACTCGGCGCCGATCACGATGCCGAAGCCCAGCGAAAACGTGAAGAGCAGGAACGCGATCGGTGTGGCCAGCGCCCCGTAGGAGACCCCGGCCTCGGTGATCTTGGTCAGATAAATGCGCAGCACGTAGCTCGCGACCCAGAAGAACACGCCGGCCACGATCGCCCCGCCGATGAGCCGATGCCACGGCAGGGGATTGGGCAGCGCGAGGTGGTAGAGCGTCGTCAGGACGAACAGCAGGAGGACGGCGACGAACGGGAAGTAGCCGTAGTCGATGAGGGTGGTGACGAACGATCCCCACGACTCCGGCACGATCGCGCGCAGGTAGTTCGGTCCGAGCGCGACGAGGGGCAGCAGGAACACCGCGACGCTCAGGAAGCCGACGTAGAGGAACAGCGCGAAGAACCGCTGCCACACCGGGTGTCGGACCTCGTGCTGGTCGTGTGCGTGCGCGATCGAGGCGATGAAGCACGAGACGGCCGACGATCCCGCCCACAATGAGATGACGAACCCGACCGACATGAGGCCGATCCGGCCGCGCCCGAGCACGCTGTCGACCGTCGGGGTGATCAGGTCGTCGACGACCGTGGGGGTGAAGGTCCGGCCGGCGAGGTCGATGATGCGGGCGTAGACGACGTCGACGGTGTCGGGGCCGAACCAGCCGGCGACGTAACCGACCGAGCCGAGCAGACCCAGCAGCAGCGGCGGCAGCGACAGCGCCTGCCAGAACGCGGCCTGTGCGGCCCAGCCGATGATCCCGTCGTCCCAGGACTTGACGATCGTGCGCCAGACCACGCGATGAATGTTCGGCAGGACCGGCAGGCCCGGTCCGGACGCCGCCTCGGTTCGTTCCGGATCGTCGTTCCCGGTCTTCTCCGACCCAGCGTCCGGTTCGGTCGACCCCTTCGCGCCGCGGAGGACTTCGACGTCCCCGGAGGCCGGGGCGGACCGCAGCGGCGCGCGCAGGGGTTCGGTCGCGGCCCCGACATCGGCGAGTGGGTCGCCGATCGGCGCGGTGACCGCAGTCGACACGGGACCCGGCGGGACGGCGGGCGGGCTCGCGGCAACCACCGACGACGGGTCGTCGGCCAGTGGGACCGGATTCCTCTTGCGCGTTGTGATGTGTTCAATATCCCCGATCGGGAGGCCGATTGGGTACCCGGGTCACCAGGCGAGTCGTTCGGATCGCCCACGGGCGCCCGTCGCGGCGGACGCCGCGGCCCGGTGTCGGGATGCGGGAGCTGTCGCGCTTCGGCGGTACCATTGGCGGGTCCCCTCGGGCGCGGGCCCCGCACGCGAGGGGTCGTTTCATGTCCGGCCGGAAACCCGCACGCGTGGAGGAGCAGCCCAGAAGGTGACGTCAGCCGAACCCTCCGGATCCACCGCCGGCCCGAAACTCCAGCTCCGCGCCTGGCAGCGTCGTGCGCTGACCAAGTACCTGACGCAGAAGCCGAAGGACTTCCTCGCCGTGGCGACGCCGGGCGCCGGCAAGACGACGTTCGGCCTGCGTATCGCCCGCGAACTCCTCGATGACCGCACCGTCGACAAGATCACCGTGGTCGCCCCGACCGAACACCTCAAACACCAGTGGGCCGAGGCCGCCGCGCGGGTCGGGATCGCGCTCGACTCCCGGTTCACCAACGCCGCCGGACAGACCAGCTCGGACTTCCACGGCGTCGTCGTCACCTATGCACAGGTGGCCGCCCATCCGGCCCGGCACCGGGTGCGCACCGAGAACTATCGCACCCTGGTCATCCTCGACGAGATCCACCACGGTGGCGATGCCAAGTCGTGGGGCGAGGCGATCCGGGAGGCCTTCGACGACGCCGAGCGCCGGCTCCTGCTGACCGGTACACCCTTCCGCTCCGACGACTCGCCGATCCCGTTCGTCACCTACGAACCGGAGGCCGGCGGGCATCAGCGCTCCAAGGCCGACCACACCTACGGCTACGCCGACGCACTGAAGGACGGCGTCGTCCGTCCGGTCGTGTTCCTCGCCTACTCCGGTGAGGCCAGCTGGCGCGACAGCGCGGGCGAGGAGTACACCGCCCGGCTGGGTGAACCGCTCTCCGCGGAGCACACCACCCGCGCCTGGCGTACCGCGCTGGACGCCCACGGCGACTGGATTCCGGCGGTCCTCACCGCCGCACACACGCGGCTGGGACAGCTCCGTGCGACCGGCACACCGGATGCGGGCGGGCTGGTCATCGCCACCGATCAGACCGCGGCCCGCGACTACGCCGAACTCCTCACCGCCATCACCGGCAAGCCGCCGACGCTGGTGCTCTCCGACGACCCGAAGTCGTCGTCGAGGATCGGCCAGTTCGCCGCGTCCACCGACGAGTGGATGGTGGCGGTCCGCATGGTGTCCGAGGGTGTCGACGTCCCCCGCCTGGCCGTGGGTGTGTACGCCACCAGCTCGTCGACGCCGCTGTTCTTCGCCCAGGCCATCGGACGATTCGTGCGATCGCGTCGTCCGGGTGAGACCGCGAGCGTCTTCCTGCCGTCGGTCCCGGTGCTGCTCGACCTCGCCAGCCAGATGGAGGTCGAACGCGATCACGTGCTCGGCAAGCCGCACCGCGAGAGCGACGGCCTCGACGACCAATTGCTGATCGACGCCAACAAGCAGGAGGACGAGCCGGGGGAGGACGAGCCGAAGTTCCAGTCGCTGCATGCCGACGCCGAACTCGATCAGGTCATCTTCGACGGCACCTCGTTCGGCACGGCCACGTTCGCCGGTAGCGACGAGGAGTCGGACTATCTGGGGTTGCCCGGGCTGCTCGATGCCGACCAGGTGCGTGCCCTCCTGCGCAAACGCCAGGAGGAACAGGTCACGGCGCGGACGGTCGCGTCGTCCTCGGAATCGTCGGCTGCCGAGCCGCCCACTCCCGGCCGGCCGGCGGGAACCACCGGCGAGAACCTGCACGCCCTGCGTAAGGAACTGAACACGCTCGTCGCGATGCATCATCACCGCACGGGCAAACCACACGGCATGGTGCACAACGAGTTGCGGACTCGGCTGGGCGGGCCGCCGACCGCGATGGCGAGCGCCGATCAGCTGAAGGAACGGATCGCCGCACTGCGCGAGTGGCGCTGATAGACACTGCGCGAGTGGCGCTGACAGAGGCTTCGCAGCGGCGCTGGTCGGGCGGGCCGGAACAGGCCCCGGACACGACAGAGCCCGGCCGGATTGTTCCGGCCGGGCTCTGTGCGCGTAGGGAAAGCCCGCGTTCGATCGTCGGAGGTGTCAGACCAGCTCGCCGGCGGATTCGACGACGGTGGCGCTCAACTCGACAAGGCGGGCCTCGTGCTCGTTGAAGTGGTGGCGGCAGAAGAGAAGTTCGCCGCCCTTGGGCAGGACGGCCCGTACCTTGGCTGCGGCGCCGCAGCGATCGCAGCGATCGGCGGCAGTGAGCGGCAGGTAGATCGGGGCTGTGGTGGCGATGTCAGTCATGGTTCGTTCCTCCGTCCCGGTCCGGCGCCGGGTGTCCGGTCGCCTTCCCTTCGAGCCGACACATCCGGGCGATGCGTCAACCTCACTCTGTCAGACGCTCGGGGCGTTCGTATTGTTCCGAGGGTGCTCTCGGTGTGTCGTCACTCACCGTTTACACCAGGCAACAACTCAACAACGATCGCCCGAACGCAATGCGACCCGGCCATGGGGCCGGGTCGCACCACTCTACGCGTTGTGCGCGGGACGAGTCGTTCGGTCAGCTCGTCCGCGTGGGGGTGTGTGTTCCGCTCGCACCCGCATCGGGTTCGGGTGCGGACTCGGCGGCCGGGATGTCCGACGTCGACGTTCCCTCGGAGCCGGGGCGTTCCGCGCCCTCGGCGCCCACGAGCGCCTCTTCCTGCTCCTCGCGGAAATGGGTGACCGCGTCGGAGGACTCGTTCTCCCGGTCGCGCAGGTACTCGCGGAGCGAGTAGGCGAACGCCGCGGCCCAGGCGATGGCGATCACGATGTAGAAGACGTTGCGCACCGAGCCGGGGGCGTCGATGAAGTCGCTCTTCAACAGACTGCGGGTGTTCGTGAGGACGATCAGGCCGCCGACCGAGGCGCCCAGCAGACGCGGCGGGATGTGACGCACGAGCCAGGCCGCGATCGGTGCGGCGATCACGCCGCCGACGAGGATGGCGGCGACCCATGCGAAGTTGATTCCCTGCGAGCCGAGACTGAACAGGAAGCCGAGGCTCGCGGCGACGGCGATGATGAACTCGCTCGTGTCGATCGAACCGATCACCTTGCGGGGCTCGAGACGGCCGCTGGCCAGGATGGCCGGGGTGCCGACCGGACCCCAACCGCCGCCACCGGTGGCGTCGACGAATCCGGCGACGAATCCGAGCGGGCTGAGGAATCGCTTGCGCAGCGGCTTGCCGAGGTTGTGGCGGGGGATGCCCTGGAAGGTGAACCGCACCAGGATGTAGAGCCCGAGCAGCAGCAGGATCACGGCCATGACCGGCGCGGCGGTCTCGGTGGAGAGACTCGACAGGATCGTGGCGCCGAGGAAGGCGCCGATGGCTCCCGGAATCGCGATACGGCGCACGACGCGCCAGTCGACGTTCCCGAACTTCCAGTGCGAGACGCCGGAGACCAGCGTCGTGCCGATCTCGGCCAGGTGCACGGTGGCCGAGGCGGCAGCCGGGTTGGTACCGATGGCGAGGAGGAGGGTCGTGGTGGTGACGCCATAAGCCATGCCGAGACTGCCGTCGACGAGCTGAGCAGCGAAGCCGACGAGGCCGATCAGGACAATCGTTCTCATAGTGGGTCTTTCCGGGAAGTCACGCCGTCAGGGACGTGACGAGGCTGGGGCAGGCACTCAGTGCCCGCGACGAAGTGGAACGCGGAAGAGGGGAATCGCAGGTGGCGTTCTCGCCCTCGGGTGGGGTCTGTCGCGTCACAGACACAGCATCGATGCTGTGCGCAGCAGGTCGACGGTGGCACGACGCACCAGCATGGCGCCGCGTCTGCTCCCGGTCACTGCGTAAGTCACCGCGCCATCCTATGTAGTGCGTCCCCGAAAGCCCGAGAATCCGGTCGTGTCCAAATCGGAGCGCGCAGAACTATTGACAGATCGATGTCTATGTGGATGACACAACGACATCGCCCCCGGAACCGTGAGGTTCCGGGGGCGATCAGGGTGTTGTCGTCACCGACTAGTCGAGATAGTCACGCAGGACCTGCGAGCGCGACGGGTGGCGCAGCTTCGACATCGTCTTCGACTCGATCTGACGGATGCGCTCGCGGGTCACGCCGTAGACCTGCCCGATCTCGTCAAGGGTGCGGGGCTGGCCGTCGGTCAGTCCGAAGCGGAGGCGGACCACGCCGGCCTCACGTTCGGACAAGGTCTCGAGCACCGACTGCAGTTGATCCTGCAACAGCGTGAAGCTGACCGCGTCGACCGCGACGACGGCTTCGGAGTCCTCGATGAAGTCGCCGAGCTGGCTGTCGCCCTCATCGCCGATGGTCTGGTCCAGCGAGATGGGTTCCCGGGCGTACTGCTGGATTTCCAGCACCTTCTCCGGGGTGATGTCCATCTCCTTGGCGAGTTCTTCCGGCGTCGGCTCGCGGCCGAGGTCCTGGAGGAGTTCACGCTGGATGCGACCGAGCTTGTTGATGACCTCGACCATGTGCACCGGGATACGGATGGTGCGGGCCTGGTCGGCCATGGCGCGGGTGATCGCCTGACGGATCCACCAGGTGGCATACGTCGAGAACTTGTAGCCCTTGGTGTAGTCGAACTTCTCGACCGCGCGGATCAGACCGAGGTTGCCCTCCTGGATGAGATCCAGGAACGCCATGCCGCGGCCCGTGTAGCGCTTGGCCAGCGACACGACGAGGCGCAGGTTCGCCTCGAGCAGGTGGTTCTTGGCGCGGTTGCCGTCGCGGGAGATCCAGTTCAGGTCACGCTTCTGGGCGGTGCTGAGCTTCTCGCCGGCATCCATGATGCGCCGAAGACGTTCGGTGGCGAACAGTCCGGCCTCGATGCGCTTGGCGAGTTCGACCTCTTCCTCGGCGTTGAGGAGGGCGACCTTGCCGATCTGCTTCAGGTACGCGCGGACACTGTCGGCGGAGGCGGTGAGCTCGGCGTCCTTGCGGGCCTGACGCAGCGCCTCGGACTCCTCTTCGTCCCAGACGAAGTCGCCGGACTTCGCGGCGGCGGCCTCGTCCTTGGACGCGGCCTTCGCGGCGGCCGGGGTTGCGCCGCCGGCGGCGGGCGCGGTCGCCTCCTCGGACTCGTCGTCGTCCTCCGACTCGTCCTCGGAGTCGTCGTCGTCGACCTCCAGGTCGTCGTCGATCTCGACGTCCTCGAGTTCGGCGTCGGGACCGTCGATGTCGTCGATCGAGTCCGGGTCGTCGGGCTCGGCGTTCGGATCGTCGCCGGAACCCTCCGCGGACGCGGCCTTCTTGGCGGCCTTCTTCGGTGCCGCCTTCTTGGTGGCCTTCTTCGCCGGGGCCTTCTTGGCGGGGGCCTTGCGGGCAGCGGTCTTCTTCGCAGCCTTCTTGGCGGTTCGCTTCGCCGGGGCGTCGGTCGCGGCTGGGGTCGACTCCGTCGACTCGGCCTCTGCATCACCCTGGTGGGTCGTGATGGCTGCCACGTACAACCTTTCGAACTGTCTTCTGTGGTGTCTTCTGTCGTCTGTCACCAGACGCGACACGGCAGCATGAGCCGCCGTGGACGAGGTCTTGGTTTCTCGGTTGGAATGACCGGTGACGACCATTGTAACGACATCGCCGTCCCCGGTGTGTCAAAGCCCTGGTCACGCCCTGCGCGGCGTCACGTCTTCAGCCCCTGGGACACTGCCATGGCCGCACCGACGATGCCGGCGGTGTTCAACAGCGTCGCCGGTACCACGGGCGTCTTGTTGGTCAGCAGCGGAATCCACTTGTCGGACTTGCGGCTGATACCGCCGCCGGCGATGAAGAGATTCGGCCAGAACAGCGCCTCGTAGGTCTTGAGGACCTCGGAGACCTTCTCGGTCCACTTCTCGTACGACCAGCCCTTCTCCTCGCGGACACGCGAAGACGCCTGGTGCTCGGCCTCCTTCTTGCCGACCTGTAGGTGACCGAGCTCGGTGTTGGGCACGAGGGTGCCGTTGATCAGGATCGCCGACCCGATACCGGTTCCGAACGTCAGCAGCATCACGACCCCCGCGACGCCCTTGCCCGCGCCGTACGCGTCCTCGGCCATACCCGCGGCGTCGGCGTCGTTGAGGACCGACACCTGCCTACCGCCGAGGTGTCCGCTGAAGAGGTCGTAGACGTCGGTGCCGATCCAGGCCTTGTCGATGTTCGCCGCCGTGCGCATGATCCCGTCGGTCACGACCCCGGGGAGGGTGACACCCACCGGGCCGGTCCAGTCGAAATGCGCGACCACCTCGGCGACGCCCCGGGCCACGGCCTCGGGTGTCGCGGGCTGCGGGGTGAGCACCTTGAACCGTTCGCCGACGAGTTCACCGGTGTCGAGATCGACGATGCCGCCCTTGATCCCGGAACCGCCGACGTCGACCCCGAAACCGAGGTTCGTCGGAGGTGTCGGATCATCGGGGCCGGCGACATCGGAGTCGGACGATCCGGGGACGGACGTGTCGGTCATGGCGGGCTCCCTGTCCGGGTCGGTGTCTGAGGGTGGGGGCAATCCGAGACCAGCCTATTCACGCGACCGGCGCAACGCCCGTCATCGCAACGCATGTCGACACGATTCGACCACGCAAGGGGAGAGATCGGTCACCGCGATCGGTGGTGCGCACCGGCCATGTGCTCACATGGAGGGCGTGGATCAGACAATTCCGGTGGACGAGCTCGCCGCGGTCGCCGGCGCCGTGGCCCGGGAGGCCGCCGCGCACGTACGTCGCCGCCGGCCCGAATTGTTCGGTGCGACACCGGGACACGGCGAGCCGCCGCAGCCCGCCGCGGTGAATTCCACCGTGCAGCCCGTCTCGACGAAGTCGACGGTGCAGCCTGTGTCGACGAAGTCGACGGAAACCGATCCGGTCACCCTCGCCGACACCGAGACCGAACGCCTGATCCGCTCCCTGCTCCGTGAGGCGCGCCCCGACGACGAGGTGCTGGGCGAGGAGGACGGCGGGAGCCGGGCGGTGCCATCCGGTGTCCGGTGGGTGGTCGATCCGATCGACGGGACCGTCAACTTCATGTACGGCGTGCCGGCCTATGCGGTGTCCATCGCGGCCCAGGTCGACGGACAGTCGGTCGCCGGGGTCGTCGTCGACGTCGCCCGCGACGTCACGTACGGCGCGACCCTCGGCGGGGGAGCGTGGGCGGCGGACTCCGCCGGGGTACGCCGGCCGCTCCGCTGCAATCCGGTCGACAGGGCCGAACTGGCGCTCGTCGCAACGGGTTTCGGGTACGACGCGGCGCGCCGCCGGCAGCAGGGACGCATCGTCGCCGAACTGCTCCCTCGTGTCCGCGACGTCCGACGCATCGGCGCCGCGGCCCTCGACCTCTGCATGGTCGCGGCCGGCGCGGTCGACGCCCACTACGAACACGGTCTGAGCCCGTGGGACTGGGCCGCCGGCGGGCTGATCGCCGCCGAGGCCGGCGCCGTCGTCCAGACTCCGCCACCGGATTCACGGGCCGACGAGGGTCACATCACCGTCGCTGTCGCGCCCGGGGTGGCCGACGAATTCCTCGCGCTGCTCGACGAATTCGACGCCCGCAGCCCGCTCACCTGACGGCACTCCCGCGTCTCGCCATGGGGTCGGCGGCCGCCGCACGGCGCTTGGAGGTCAGCAGGGGGCGGAGTGCACGGCCTCGACGAGGACCGGGTCGACACCACTCGCCGGATTCTTCGGATCCGCCGACCGCAGCGCCTCCAGGGCGGCCTGCGCGTCCTGCGACATCTCGCCACCCGAGTGGTGGACCCCGAGTGCGACGTCGATGGCCGTACCGCGCCGGCCGTCGTCGACCAACTGGGCGCACGGGAACGCCAGCCACGTGGCCGCCGCCGCCGCGCGACCGGCCGGCCCGAACCGGATCTGTGCGACACAGTTGAGATCCCGGTTGGGATAGACCGGGTCATCGGCGTACGGCGTGTCCGGCACCGGGCTGAACCCCTGCGCGGTCAGGTCGTCGGACACCGTGCGGGCCGCGCCTCGTTCGTCGGAGGCGTTGAGGACGCGGACGCCGAAGGTCGACAGCGGGGCCGGAGCGACTCCGAGCATCTCGTCCCGTCCGACGACGGTGAGGGTCGGCGGGGCCGGCGGAGGTGGCGCGCCCGCTTCCACCGACGTCGGCGGAGTAGGTTGATTGCACGCTGTCGGAACGGATTCGGACTCGCCGCCGCCCAGCGCAACCGCCCACACCACCACGCCGACGACCATCAGGACGACGACCGTGACGATCGCCGGTGCGTAGCGCCGCCGACGGTAGGGTCGGCCCTGCTCGTCGGTCGGATAGCCGACCGTAATCTTCGACACCACCGTGGACTGACTCCTCACTGGGCGTTGCGTGACCTCGGATCACTGTAGAGGGTGACCCCGCAGTGCCCCGCGAGCCTCGCCGGGAGCGGTACGACTGGGGTGTACCGGGGCAATGGATCGGGCGCCGAACCGAAACTTACCGACGAGTTGGGTCCCGGGTATTGACCTTCGATAGCGTGTCGACTATGCTTCGGGCGCCCGCGCTTCCAGACCCGGGGTGCGCCCGATATGAAACCGTGATCGAAATCACGCAATACGTCTGATCCTCTGGTACGAATCTCGCCCGAGACGACGTTGCAGTGACCCCATCGGTAAGACAATCCCGGCGGAGTCGTGCGCAATAACACCGGGTGGCGACGTCAGCGCCGTCACCGTGAGCGCCCCTCACACTCTCGACAAGTTAGGCAAGGAATGGCTACAGATTACGACGCGCCACGACGGACGGAGACCGAGGACCTCAACGAGGACTCGCTCGAAGAACTGAAGGCTCGACGCAGCGAGGCGCAGTCCTCGGCAGTGGATGTCGACGAGAGTGATACCGCGGAGTCCTTCGAACTCCCGGGCGCCGATCTCTCGGGCGAGGAACTGTCCGTGCGTGTCATCCCCAAGCAGGCCGACGAGTTCACCTGTACCAGCTGCTTTCTCGTCTACCACCGCAGCCGGTTGGCCGAGGAGAACGGAAGCTCGCTCATCTGCGTCGACTGCGCGTGAGATGAACTGAGTCCAGCTGTCACAGCTGATGAAGGGGGCCGACGCCGAATACGGCGCGGCCCCTTCGTCGTGTCTCGGGTAGAGAGTCGTGCCCGGGTCAGGCGGTGGGTGCGGGACGGTCGGCCGCGGCGTCGTCGACGCCCAGCGCCGCAAGGAGTTCGGCGGGCCGACGTGTCGAGACCAGCCAATACGGTGTCGGGTCGTCGGGGTCGTCGAGCACGATGAGGACCATCGTCTTCACCCAGGAGCGGTGCACGAGATAGGCCGCCGGGTCGAGCTGCCGCCCGAGTGCGGCGCTCTTCGCGGTCGCCGGGACCGTCGCCGCCCGCGCGACGACGGCGCGCGGCAGGACCGCACGGTGGGCATGCAGCTCCCGATCCGCGGTCACCCGGATGCGGGTACGGCTCATCGACCACAGCATCACGACGCACAGCACGCCGGTGGCCACGTATCCGATGATGCTCCAGGCGCTCCCGCGCGCCGACAGCTGGATCTCGTAGCCCACCACGCCGGTGAGGACCACGGCTGCCAACCACCACCACCACGGCACGTACAGGCGCTCGTCGAACAGATCGGCGGTCGAGTCGGTGACGCCGGCGTTCCGCCCGGTGGGTGCGGGGGAGGCGTCCGAGGGTCCTCCGGGGCGCTCGGGCGAATGATCTGCGGTCACGTGACCAGCGTAGTCTGCCTGCGTGGCCTCAGATCTCCCCCCCCGCGCACCCCGCTGACCCGGCGCCGATCGCGCTCCGACGCCTCGATCCCGACCTACCGCTGCCGACCAGGGCGCACCCCGGGGACGCGGGGGTCGATCTCTATTCGACGATCGATCTCGAACTGCCCGCCGGACGCCGTCAACTCGTCGGGACCGGGATCGCCGTGGCGTTGCCGATCGGCACCGTGGGGCTGATCCACCCGAGGTCGGGACTGGCCGCCCGGGCCGGCCTGTCGGTCGTGAACACCCCCGGCACCATCGACGCGGGCTATCGCGGGGAGATCAAGGTCTGTCTGATCAACCACGATCCGGAGCAGACGATCTCCATCTCGCGGGGAGACCGCATAGCCCAGCTGATCGTGCAGCGCGTCGAGCTGCCCGACTTCGTCGAGGTCGACGAACTCGACGACACCGCACGCGGCGACGGCGGGTACGGATCGAGCGGGGGATCGGCGATTCTCGCCTGACCGCTGCGGTGAACCGTCGCCCGGGGCTCTCCCCGACGGGAGTCGATTAGTGTTTCCCGTGTGTCCGGCGGATCGCTGTCGCCGGCGGTGACGAACGAGGAGTGACGCGATGGCACAGGACGGATCAGAGGAGCTGCGGGTCGGTCAGGCGCGCGGCCCCTACGACATCGACGCACTGGCGACCCGGCCGCAGGAGCTCGAGAACTCCCATCTGGACCTCGGATCGGTGCTGGTCCCGGTGGTCGAGGGCGGACAGGTCACCGTCGAGATGTCCGAGGCCCACCAGCCGCAGAACGTGTACCTGGTGACCCCCATCGGCCGGATCTCGGTGAGCGCCTTCGCCGCACCCAAGTCCCCCGGGATGTGGCGTGAGGTGGTCCGTGAGCTGGCCGCTTCCCTCCGCGACGACGGCGCGGCCACGAGTGTCGAAGACGGGCACTGGGGGCGTGAGGTGGTCGCCGAGACGGACGGTGCGACCCACCGGTTCATCGGGGTCGACGGCCCGCGCTGGCTCGTCCGGTGCGTGGGCAGCGGACCCACCGAGCATGCGGACGACCTCGCACGGTTGAGCCGCGCCGTACTGGCCGAGACGGTGGTCCGACGCGGGTCCGAGCCGTTCCCCCCGCGGGATCCGCTGCCCGTCGTGTTGCCGCCGGTGCTCGCCGAGCAGGTCGCGGCCGCCCAGCAGCAGATGTTCGCCGGCCCCCCGGCCGGACAAGAATCCCCGGACCCCTCCGCCCAGAACCCCACCGCCCCGAACCCCACCGCACAGGACGCGGGCCCGGGTGCCGCGACCACCGAGGACGCGACCGACGATTCGGTACCCGTTGCCGGGGGTGCGCTCGATCAGGTAGCCCACGCCACCGTCTATGGGGAGAACGCCTACCGCGACGAGCCGGAGGCGGCCGCCGCCCCGGAAGTGGAGTCCGCGGCTCCCGCCGATCCCGAGGTCGACGAGGAGCCGTTGCCGCCGTCGTCGGGCTCGGCGATGCAGCGCTTCCGCCGCCGCCGCTGAAGCTCCGGCCACACCGGGCTCCGATCACCCCGGCGGGTCGGTGAGTGCGACAAGCCCGGCCCGGAGCTCGTCTCCCAGCACACCCGGATCGTGGCCCCAGTCGTCGAGCGTGATCTCGACGAGGGTCGATTGCGGTGCGGCAGCATGCCATTCGCGGGCGACGGCGATGGGGTGGACCGGATCGTCGGCGGCCGCGACGATGGCCAGCGGCACCGTGAGCCCGGCGATCTCGGCCGGCGTCGGCGCCCGATGACGAGCCGCCTCGCGCAACATGCCGGCGAGGCCCGGGTACAGACCCCGCCACGACCGGGTCAGTTCCGCGGCCAGCCAGGCCGGGCTGCTGCTCGCCATCGCCGCGATGGTCGCCTCGAGTCCGTCGCGTTCGAGCGCCTCGGCGGTGGCGCCGGCACTCGCGGCCGCGGGTGCCGAGTGGGCGTCGCCGCTCCATGCCGGCAGTGCGGCGAGCACCCCGGCGCAGCGTCGGTCGGTGTCCTGCAGGGCCCACTCGAGCGCGATCGCGGCCCCGATCGACACCCCGCCCACGAGGATCGAGCGGTGGGCTCCGGCGGCCCGCTCCAGCCCGCGGAGGTGGCCGTCGATCAACGGCGTTGTCGGGTCCAGCGCGATGAGCTCTACCTCCAGGTCAGCTGCGGCGCGCTGAAAGGAACGGGTGACGTGATCGGCGTCGGAACCCGTTCCGGGTATGCCGACCAGAGCCGTCGGGCGAGGGCGGTGCGGACCGTCGGTGCCAGGCATCAGGGCATCATCCCCTAGTGGTGTGTCTCGAAAAGAGGCGGCCGATATCCGGTGGAGCGATCGGTGGTCTGGCAAGGCGGAGGAGGGAGGGATAGCGGAGCTATCTCGACCGACGACAACGCGGCCAGGCGCCGATCGAACGGCGGAGACCAGTCGCCTGTTTCTGAGACACACCACTAAGGTGTCCCGAGGCCCCCGCGCAGACCTGGACAGCGGGGGTCCGGCGACCACGGAATGGCCCCGCGGTCGCCGACGTTGTCACTGGCCGAGGCCGAGGTCTACGCTGGCGGGCAGGTCACCGATCACTCGTTCGGCGACCCACGGACACCGCTCTGTACAGCCCTGCGGTGCCGGCCGAAATCCATTGGGAGGGTCGAGATGCCCACTGCCGGCTATCTCAAACGACTGACCCGTCGGCTGACCGAAGATCTCGGTGACGCCGACGCAGAGAAGATCGCCGAGGAATCCAAGGCGACAGGCGCTCAGCGCGCGTCCGAGTGCTGCCGCGGTGACGAGGTCACCATGCACGGCGAACTGCGTGCCGTCGAGACCTGTTCGCGGTCGGCCAAGGCGGGGGTGAAGGCCGAGTTCTTTGACGGCTCCGACATCGTGATGCTGAAGTGGCTGGGCCGTAACCGCATCACCGGCATCGAGCCCGGCCGCAAGGTCACCGTCCGGGGCCGGCTCGCCGAGCAGGACGGCCACAAGGTGATCTACAACCCTTATTACGAGTTGCACGGCGTCGACGAGTGACCGGTCCGGTCCCCGAGCATCCGGCCTCGAGACAGCCGGACGCCGAACCGTCGGCACCCGGACAGTCAGCACCCGAGCAGGCGGCGCCCACGGTGCTCGAACAGATCGGTGGCGTCTCCGGCCTGGTCAATTCGACGGTGCCCGTCGTGGTGTTCGTCCCCGTCAACTCCTTCTTCGACCTCCGGACCGCCATCTACGCGGCGCTCGGCGTGGCGGCGCTGCTCTTCGTCGTACGGCTCGTGCGCCGCGAACCCCTGACCCCCGCGATCTCGGGTCTGCTCGGCGTCGCCATCTGCGTCTTCATCGCCGACCGGGTGGGGGATGCCAAGGGCTACTTCCTCTTCGGGATCTGGAGCACCCTCGTCTATGCGATCGTGTTCGCCGTCTCGATCCTGGTGCGGTGGCCCCTCATCGGGGTGGCCTGGCATCTGATCAACGGCGAGGGTTCCGGCTGGCGCAAGCAGCGTTCCATCCTCCGCGCCTACGACATCGCCACCGCACTGTGGGCAGTGCTCTTCGCGGCGCGCTACCTGACGCAGTCGGAACTGTACGACGACGGGGCCACCGGGTGGCTGGCGTTCGCGCGCATCGCGATGGGGTGGCCGCTGACCGCGCTCGTGGTGCTCGCGACGATCCTCCTGGTCCGCCGGGCACAGCGAGCCGAGGCGGCGCGCGCCGGCACCCCGCCGGACGCGGACGTCACCGCGCGATCTGCATAGCCTCGTAGAGGGCGGGCTCGGCCTCGGTGGGCGCGATGAAGACCAGTTCGTCGCCGCCCTCGAGGGGGTCGTCGCGCTGCGGGACGATGACGCGGCCGCCGCGCAGGATCGCGACGAGCGCGGCGTCGCGCGGCAGTTCCAGCTTCCGGACGGGCTTGCCGGCGAGGGGAGTGTTCGACGGCAGGGTGAGTTCGACGAGGTTGGCCTGCCCCTGACGGAACGTCATCAGCCGGACCAGATCGCCGACGGACACCGCCTCCTCGACCAGGGAGGCGAGCAGGCGCGGGGTCGAGACGGCGACGTCGACCCCCCAGTCCTCGCCGAACAGCCACTCGTTACGCGGGTCGTTGACGCGGGCGACGACCCGGTTGACGGCGAACTCGGTCTTCGCGAGCAGGCTCACGACGAGGTTGGCCTTGTCGTCGCCGGTCGCGGCGATCATGACGTCGTAGGTCTGTAGTTGCGCCTCTTCGAGATTGGCGAGTTCACACGCGTCGGCGAGCACCCAGCCCGCGCCGACGACCGCGTCGGTGTCGATGTGGCCGGCGTTACGCTCGAAGAGCGTGACCTCGTGGGCGTTCACCAGAAGTTCGCGGGCGATCGAGCGCCCGACCGCGCCGGCTCCGGCGATGGCGACCTTCACTTCGGGACTCCTTCGGCCCGGGTCATCCGGACTCGTTCTGGGTGAACGGCCGCGCAGCGACGCCGCGGGCGTTCTTGAGGTTGTCGAGCATGACCGCTCCGTAGACCACATCATCTTGTTGCAGAACGGTTTTCGCCTCGGGGAGGACCGGACGTCCGACGCGGCTGAGGAAGGCCACCCGCGCGCCGGTCTGCTCCTGGAACTTGCCGACCGAGATCCCGATCCACGAGTCGTCGACGTCGATCTGGGCGACCGCCAGCGAACCCGACGGGTCGCGCCACTCCATCGTCGTCGTCTCGCCGAGCGCCGAGACGAACCGCTCGGTCGTCCAGGGGACGGTCGCCACCGTGGGGATGCCGAGCCGCTCGTACACCTCGGCGCGCTTGGCGTCGTAGATCCGGGCGACGACGCGCTCGACGTCGAAGGTCTCGCGGGCCACCCGCGCCGAGATGATGTTCGAGTTGTCCCCGGAGGACACCGCGGCGAACGCGTCGGCGTGCTCGATGCCCGCCTTGACGAGGATCTCGCGGTCGAACCCGACCCCGGTGATCGTGCGGCCCGCGAAGTCGGGACTCAGCCGCACGAACGCGCTCGGATCCCGATCGATGATCGCGACGTCGTGTCCGCGCTTCTGCATCGACATCGCGAGCGCGGATCCGACCCGCCCACAACCCATGATGACCACCTGCACGGCATTCCTCTCCACACGCGGCTCGTCTGCCGCGAGTCGAACCTACCCGCCTCGGCGCCAACGCTCTAGGGTTGCCTGGTGTCCACCGTCTCCAAGGTGTCCGTCGCGACGAAACGCCTCCTGCTCGGCAGGCCTTTTCGCAGCGACACGCTCGGTCACACGCTGCTGCCCAAGCGGATAGCCCTGCCGGTGTTCGCCTCCGACGCGATGAGCTCGGTGGCGTACGCGCCGCAGGAGATCTTCCTGGTCCTGTCCGTCGCCGGCATCAGCGCGCTGGCGTTCACGCCGTGGGTGGCGATCGCCGTCGCCGTCGTCATGGCCGTGGTCGTCGCGAGCTACCGCCAGAACGTGCACGCCTATCCCTCGGGTGGCGGCGACTACGAGGTCGCGACCGTCAATCTCGGTCCCAACGCGGGCCTGACCGTCGGCAGCGCCCTGCTGGTGGACTACGTGCTCACGGTGGCGGTGTCGGTCACGTCGGCGGCGGAGAACATCGGTTCGGCGATCCCGTTCGTCGAAGAGCACAAGGTGTGGTTCTGCGTCGGTGCGATCATGCTGCTCGCCGCGGTCAACCTGCGTGGCATCAAGGAGTCCGGGGCCGTGCTCGCGATCCCGACCTACGGGTTCATCATCGGTGTCCTGGGCATGCTCATCTGGGGGTTTACCGAGATCTACGTGCTCGGTCAGGACATCCATTCCGAGACCGCCGACTTCGGCATCGTGCCCGAACAGGACAATCTCACCGGGCTGGCGCTGATCTTCCTCGTCGCCCGGTCGTTCTCCTCGGGCTGTGCGGCGCTCACCGGGGTGGAGGCCATCAGCAACGGGGTGCCGGCCTTCCGGAAACCGAAGTCGCGCAACGCCGCGACGACGCTGCTGCTGCTGGGTGCGTTCTCCATCACCCTGCTGATGGGCATCGTGCTGCTGGCGGAGAAGATCGGCGCGAAGTACGTGATGAACCCGGAGCAGGATCTCATCGGGGCGCCGGAGGGTTACCAGCAGAAGGCCATGATCGCCCAGCTGGCCCATGCCGTCTTCGACTCGTTCCCGCCGGCCTTCTTCTTCGTCGCCACCGTCACCGCGCTGATCCTGCTGCTGGCCGCCAACACGGCGTTCAACGGTTTCCCGGTGCTCGGCTCGGTACTCGCGCAGGACCGCTACCTGCCGCGCCAGTTGCACACCCGAGGCGACCGCCTGGCGTTCAGCAACGGCATCCTCTTCCTCGCGATCGCCGCGATCGTCTTCGTCGTCGCGTTCGGGGCGCAGGTGACAGCGCTGATCCAGCTCTACATCGTCGGCGTGTTCGTGTCGTTCACCCTGAGCCAGACCGGCATGGTGCGGCACTGGACCCGCCTGCTGCGTACCGAGACCGACCCGAGCGCGCGGCGTCGGATGATGCAGTCCCGGGTGGTCAACACGGTCGGCCTGGTGATGACCGCGACCGTCCTGGTCGTCGTCCTGATCACCAAGTTCACCGAGGGTGCCTACATCGCGGTGATCGCGATGGTCTCGCTGTTCGTGATCATGAAACTCATCCATCACCACTACGCGTCGGTGCAGCGCGAACTCGACCGCGCCGAGGACGACGACGAGGCCGTCCTGCCCAGCCGCACGCATTCGATCGTGCTCGTGTCCAGCCTGCACATGGCGTCCAAGCGGGCCCTGCGGTACGCGCGGGCCACCCGTCCGGACGTGTTGGAGGCGATCACGGTCAACGTCGACGACCGCGACACCCGCAAGCTCGTCTCGGAGTGGGAGGCCAGCGACATCACCGTCCCGCTGAAGGTCATCGCCTCGCCCTATCGCGAGATCACCCGGCCCGTCATCGAATACGTGCGCCGGGTGCGGCGTGAGTCGCCGCGCGACGTCGTGACCGTGTTCATCCCGGAGTATGTCGTCGGGCACTGGTGGGAGCAGATCCTGCACAACCAGTCGGCGCTGCGCCTCAAGGGCCGGCTGCTGTTCGAGCCCGGCGTGATGGTGACCTCGGTGCCGTGGCAGCTCACCTCGTCGGACCGGCGCAAGGAAGACCGCGCGTACTGGGCGCCGGGGGAGACCCGTCGTGCGCTCGGCGAACCCGAACGGCGACCGTGAGCGGCCCGGCAACACCGCGCCGGGTCGAGGTGACCGTCGACCGTCCGGCCAACGGCGGTGAGTCCGTGGGCCGCGCCGACGGCCGCGTCGTGTTCGTCCGCGGGGCGATCCCCGGCGAACGGGTGGTCGCCGACATCACCGACGACCGGCACGACTCGTACTGGCGGGCTGAGGTGGCGGAGGTGCTCGACGCCTCGCCGCACCGGGTGGCGCCGCGGTGTCCGGCGGCTGCGGCCGGGGCCGGGTGCTGTGATCTCGCGCACGTGACGCCCGACCATGCGCGGGACCTGAAACAGGATGTGCTGCTCGATGTCCTGGATCGCGTGGGTCGTCTACCGGGCGAGATCGTGGCCGGCACCGAGCTGGCGACCGACGGCGTGCGGCGTCTCGGGGACGCCGAGGTGGGGTGGCGAATCCGGACCCGCCTGGCCGTGGACGGCCGGGGGCGCCCGGGGCAGTCGGCGTTCCGCGGCCGCGGCGTCGTCACCGAGGCCTGCGTCCAGCCCGCCCCGGGAATGCTCGACGGACTCGCCGACCGCGGTTTCACCACGCACTCCGAACTCGCCGTCGTGCTCGACGCCGACGGCGCGCGCCACATCACCGAACTCGCGCCCGTGGCGGAGCCGCGCCGGGGCCGCGCCGACAGCCGGCGCCGGGCGCAGCAGAACCGCGCCCGGCACGCACGGCCTCGTGCCCAGCGGGTCGTCGAGGGCGAGGCGACGGCCGTCCAGCGGGTCGGCGGGCGGTCGTGGGACATTCCCGTCGCGGGGTTCTGGCAGGCGCATCGGAACGCGCCGCGGACCTATGCGGAGACCGTCGTCGACTTCGTCGGTGCGCATCTCGGGGGACCGCCGCGGGTGGCGTGGGATCTGTACGGCGGGGCAGGGGTGTTCGCGGGTGCACTGCTCGACGGCCCGGCCGGTGCGCCGGACACGGTGCACATCGTCGATTCGGATCCGGCCGCACTCGACGCCGCCGAGCGGGCCTTCGCCGGCGACGGCGATGGGGTGCACACCCACCGCGGGGAGGTGGCGGCCCGGATCACGGACCTCACCGCGCGGCCGGACGTCGTCGTCCTCGATCCCCCGCGTACCGGAGCCGGGGAACGGGTGATCGGGGCGATCGCCGACGCCCGGCCCGGCATCGTGGTCCACGTGGGCTGCGACGCCGCCCGATTCGCACGTGATCTCGGATACTTCGCCGCACGCGGATACCGTGTCGTCGACATACGCGGTTTCGACGCTTTCCCGCTGACACACCACGTGGAGGCGGTGGCCTGCCTCATTCCGGCCGCCGACGGGTGAGCGGGGCGCGCTCGCGAGGTCCGGATCCCGACGCGTCGGCCATCCGTCGATCGGGCTCGCGACGAATGCTTCCGTAGACTGACCAGACATGTGCCGGACGTTCTCCGGCTCGACAGCCGACCTGGCGTCTCGCCGGTGATGGAGGAAACGATGGGTGTGCTCGACCGGATCAGCTCGCCGGCCGATCTCCGGCCGCTGTCGGACGAGGAGATGCAGGTCCTCTCGGCCGAGATCCGGACGTTCCTGATCGAGAAGGTCGCCGCCACGGGCGGACATCTCGGACCGAACCTCGGAGTCGTCGAGTTGACGCTCGGCATCCACCGCGTCTTCGACTCGCCGTCGGATCCGATCCTGTTCGACACCGGCCACCAGTCCTACGTCCACAAGATCGTCACCGGACGCAAGGACGGCTTCGATCAGCTGCGCCAGCGCGGCGGGCTCACCGGCTACCAGGAGCGCGCGGAGTCCGACCACGACTGGGTGGAGTCCTCGCACGCGTCGGCGGCGCTGTCGTATGCGGACGGGCTCGCGAAGTCCTTCGAACTGACCGGTCAGCCGGATCGCACGGTGGTCGCGGTGGTCGGCGACGGCGCCCTGACCGGCGGCATGTGCTGGGAGGCGATCAACAACATCGCCGCCTGCAACCGCCGGGTCGTCATCGTGGTCAACGACAACGGTCGGTCCTATGCGCCGACGATCGGCGGACTCGCGAGTCACCTGTCGGGGCTGCGCCTGCAGCCCGGGTACGAGAAATTCCTCGACGAGGGTCGCCGCGTCGTCAAGCAGGTGCCGGTCGTCGGGGAGCCGGCGTACGCCGTGCTGCACGGGATGAAGAGCGGGCTCAAGGACCTCCTGGCCCCGCAGGCGATGTTCACCGATCTCGGCCTGAAGTACGTCGGGCCCGTCGATGGTCACGACATCGACGCGGTCGAGTCGGCGCTGCGGCAGGCCCGCGACTTCGGCGGCCCGGTGATCGTGCACACCGTGACCCGCAAGGGCATGGGCTACGCCCACGCCGAGAACCACGTCGCCGACCTCATGCACGCGACCGGCATCATCGACCCGGTCACCGGCCGGCCCACGAGCGTCTCACCCCAGGACTGGACCGCCGTGTTCTCCGCCGCACTGCTCGACGCCGGCGCCAACCGTCCCGACGTCGTCGCGATCACCGCGGCGATGCCCGGGCCGACGGGGCTCACCCCCTTCGGCGAACGCTACCCGGACCGCATGTTCGACGTCGGCATCGCCGAACAGCATGCGATGACCTCGGCGGCCGGACTCGCGCTCGGCGGACTGCATCCGGTTGTCGCGATCTACTCGACGTTCCTCAACCGCGCGTTCGATCAGCTGCTGATGGACGTCGCGCTGCTGAAGCAGCCGGTGACGCTCGTCCTCGACCGTTCCGGCATCACCGGACCCGATGGCCCCAGCCACCACGGCATGTGGGATCTCTCGCTGATGGCGATGGTGCCCGGCCTGCGGGTCGCCGCACCCCGTGACGCCGTCCGACTGCGCGAGGAGTTCGACGAGGCTCTCGGCGTCGCCGACGGCCCCACAGCCCTCCGGTTCTCCAAAGGTGCTGTCCCCGAAGACATCCGGGCGGTCGAGCGGCTCGACGACGGTGTCGACGTGCTGCACCGGACGGACCGGGACCTCGGTCCGGCGGGCGGCGATGTGCTCATCGTCGCGGTCGGTGCCTTCTGCGGGCTGGCCGTCGACACCGCCGAACGCCTGGCCCGTCAGGGAATCGATGCGACGGTCGTGGATCCGCGCTGGGTACTGCCGGTGCCCACCTCGGTGGTCGAGGTCGCGCGCCGCCACCGGCTCGTCGTCACGCTCGAGGACGGGTGCACCAGCGGCGGCGTCGGGTCCGCGGTCGCCGCCGCGCTGTCGGCGGCGGAGGTGCTCGTCCCGGTCCAGATCAAGGGCATCCCGCAGGAGTTCATCGCACACGCCTCGCGCAACGAGATCCTCGCCGATATCGGGTTGACCGCGCAGGACCTCGCCCGGTCGATCACCGCGACGGTCTCGGGCATGCAGGCCGGTCCCGGCCTGGACCGGGCGATCGAGAACACGCCCGATCCGGCGGAGAGCCGCGCCGAGGACTGACGTCCCGTTTGACCGATGCCGCCGCTGGGCATTTTCGCCGTGTGAACGACGAGTACGGTTCCGCGGGCGGGGATTTCCGGGGCATTCCGGCGCCGACCCTCGGGGTCGAGGAGGAGTTCGTCCTCGTCGACCGGGAGACCGGACGGCCGGTCGGGAGCAACCGCGAGGTGGCGACCGCGGCATCCGCGCGCGGCCTCGACCTCGAGTTGGAACTCACCTCGTCGCAGGTGGAGATCGCCACGCCGACCGCGGCGACGAGCCAGGAGATCGGCGACCACCTGCACCGGCTGCGGGGCATCCTGGCGGCGGCGGCCGGTGAGGTAGGCGTCGACGTGGTCGCCTGCGGGGTGCCGCCACGCGTGCCCGAGTCGTTTCCGGTGACCGACACCGGCCGCTACCGGGCGATCGCGGCGCGGTACGGCATGCTGGCCCACGAACAGGGCATCAGCGGCTGTCACGTCCACGTGGGTGTCCCGGACACCGACACCGCCGTCGCGGTGTGCAATCGCCTGCGCCCGTGGCTACCGATACTGCTTGCGCTGTCGGCGAACTCGGCGATCTACCGCGACGCCGACTCCGGCCACGCCAGTTGGCGCTCGGTGCTCTGGTCGCGATGGCCGGCGGCGGGACCGCCACCGCACCTGCGCTCGGCCGAACACTTCGCTGAGACGGTCGAACTCCTCGTGGCCACGGGCACGATCCTGGACCCGCACATGCTGTATTGGGACGCTCGGCCGTCGGATCACCTGCCCACGGTCGAGGTGCGGGTCGGGGACGTGCAGATGCGGGTGGAGGAGACACAGACCTTCGCCACCCTCGTCCGTGCGGCGGTGATGACCGCCCTCGACGACCTGCGCGCGGGGGACCGGCGGTTCCCGGCCGCGGACCTCGATCCGGCGCTGCTGTCGGCCGCGTACTGGATCGCCGCCCACGACGGCGTCGACGGGCGCGCGCTCGACCCGACGACCGGCGCGTTGGTGCCGGTCTGGACGCGGGTCGAGCAGTTCCTCACCGTGCTCGCGCCGGCGCTGGACCGACTCGGTGAGCGGGACGGCGTCATGCAGGCGCTGGACCGGCTGCGTCTGGATGGCAACGGGGCCTCTCGCCAGCGGCGCCTCTTCGAGGAGTCCGGATCGGCTCTCGCCGTGGTCCGGGCCGCGACGCTGCACCCGCCCGTCTGACGACGGACGCCTGCCCTTCGTGGGGCTCGTCGCTAGGCGCTCCTCGCACCTCAGTACCAGCGGCCTGACGGCCGTCCTGGACTACGAAAGAAACCCGTGTGCTCGCGGCGAGCCTTACTACTGCTCCCTGAGGAGGCCGGAGCTTGCGGAGGCCGTCACGAAGGGTCCTGGCGAGATGCGTCGCGAACCCTTCGTGGCTCGTCGCTGGCGCTCCTCGCACCTCAGGGAGCGGAGGGAGGGTGTCGCTTGCACCCCACAGACCAGCGGTTTGGTGGTTCCTCGGGTTAGGGTGCAGAGGGGTCAGGTCGGCCCCGATCGACTCAGCGCAGTGTCGCCAGGTTCGAGATCGACTTGTGCACATCGGATTCCAGGATCTTGGCGACGAGCCTGCCGACCGAGCCGTTGAGCAGACCGCCGGACAACTCGGCCGACAGGTCGAAGTGCGAACCGTCGGCGATCTCGTCGACCTTCATCGCCAGATCGATGTTCACCCCGCCGCGGCCGGTTCCCGACAGCGCGATGAGCCGCGGCTCGTCGTAATCGGTGACGGTCCAGTGGATCACATTGCGGAAGCCCTTGACCTTGATGAGGGAGGAGATGGTGGTGCCCTCGGCGATCGTGTCGGGGACCGGCGAGCGCCACCCGCCGAAGATGGTCATCCACTCGTCGAAGCGCGAGAGGTTGCTGGCGAGCGCCCATGCTGCGCTCGGTTCGAGGTCGGAGTCGATGCCGACGGAGACTGTGGCCACGGAACTGCTCCCATCGCGGAAGGTGGTGTGCACACCGGAGGTGACTTCCCGGTGGCTCGCGTACTCGGGTGATGGCATTCGGGTCGTGACCCCCGAATGTACGCGAAGGTCGGCACCACAGCGCGATGGCCGGGGGTCTCGTCGGGCTGGGCGATCTACTCGGCGGCCGCCGTCGGCCCTGGTCGGGCGGCGTCGAGGAGGGCCTCGGTCAGGGCCTCCGCACAGAGCGTCCGCTGCCACGTGCGGGCGCCGGCGGCGGCCAGATGTGCATCGAGCGCCTCGGTCGTGATCGGTTCCGGCAACCCGTCCCAGCACAGCTGTCGCACCACGTCGGGTGCGAGGAGGTTCTCCACCGGCAGGGTGTGGTCTTCGGCGATCTGTTTGAGCACCGGCCGGACCGCCTGCAGCCGCGCCGCGGCCTCCGGGTTGCGCTGATCCCACCGGCTGACCGGGGGCAGGCCCGGTCCGGTCGACTTCCGCGAGGGCAGCTTGCTGTCGGGGATCTCGCGCGCCCGCTGCAGCGCGGACATCCAGATCCCGGCCTGACGGCGCTGGCGCGGACCGCCGAAGACCGGCAGCTTGGTGAGTTCGGCGATGGACTGGGGGTTCACGGTCGCGGCGTTGACGATGGCCGTGTCGGGCAGGACACGTCCGGGCGCGACATCCCGACGCTGCGCCAGTTCCTCACGCGCGGTCCACAATTCGCGGACCGCGGCGAGGGCGCGGGTGGATTTGACGGTGTGCACGTTCGACGTCTTGCGCCACCGGTCGGTGCGCGGCGGTGCCGGTGGCCGGCCCAGGACGTAAGCGAATTCCTCTCGCGCCCAGCCGTCCTTGCCAGCTTCCGCGAGTGCGGCGTCCATGGCGTCGCGCAGTTCGACGAGGACCTCGACGTCGAGCGCGGCATAGTTCAGCCATTCGTCGGGCAGCGGGCGGCGCGACCAGTCGGCGGCGCCGTGTCCCTTGAGGAGTCCGAGCCCGAGGAACTCCGCCACCATCGCGGCGAGGTTGACCTTCGCCAGGCCCAGGAGGCGTCCGGCCAGCTCGGTGTCGTACAGCTCGACGCACTCGAAACCGAGTTCGCGGAGGCACGGGAGGTCCTGATCGGCCGCGTGCAGCACCCATTCCGGTCCGCGCATCGCGTCGATGACGGGCGCCAGCGCGCCGGGATCACCGATCGGGTCCAGCAGGAAGCTCCCCGATCCGCGTCGTTTGATCTGGATCAGATAGGCGCGTTGTGAGTACCGGTAGCCCGACGCGCGTTCGGTGTCGACGGCGATCGGCCCGTCGCCGGCTGCCAGAGCGGCTGCCGCGTCGGCGAATTCGGTGGCGGTCGCCAGTACCGGGGGCACGCCGTCGGCCGGCCGGAGCAACGGGGTGACCTCCGGCGCGGGGTCCGGCTCGATCGGGTTCTCGGCCGCATCCCCGGGGGCGGAGTCGTTCACGTCGCGCCGAGTTCGGTGACCCCGACCGGCGGGAGGCCGGCGGCGGAGGCGAGCACGTCGCAGAACGCCTCGAGGTGGTTGTTCAGGCCGTCCGAGCTCAGGGCGGTCCACGAGGCGCGCACCTCGAGCTGATGTGCGCGCGGAGGTCCGGCGATGTCGCCGTACCGGACCGACGTCGTGGAGGTGACGGTGCCGCCGAGCGCGGTCACCTCGACGCGGTGGGCGGAACCGTCGGGCGTGGCGGTCGCGCCCACCGGGACGCCGAGGGCGTCGCTGAGCCAGCTCCAGGCCACCTCGGGCAGCAGCGGATCCATGGCCAGGGCCGCCTCCACCTCCGCCTGGAGGAACGCGACGAGGCGCATGGTGCCGTTCCACGCGTCCTGTCCAGCGGGATCGAACAGCAGGATGAGGCGCCCGAAGGCGCTTCCCTGCGAATCCGTGGGCACCACGTCGAGGTCCTCGGGCGGGCGCACCTCGGCGCCGACGGCGTAGCTGTACGGCGCCAGGCGCTGCGGCGGGCGGATGGGCCCGACCTCGATCTCGCGGCGCACCCGGGCAGCATGCAGCGACTCCACCGCCGCGCGGAAATCAGCAGGCTCGTCCGGAGCTCCCGAAGAGGTCACCGTTCGACCGTAGGGCTGGGGTGCCCGGCCACGGCGGAGGCGCGCCGAGGACCACCCGTGCGCAGATCGAGGGGCATGGCAGAGTAAGCGGTGATGTCGAACGCAACTGGTACCCGGGTCCATAGGTCGAACCTGCCGCTCGTCGCCGCGGCCACCGGCGCGACCCCGTCACGCCGGCCGGTGTGGTTCATGCGGCAAGCAGGCCGCTCGCTGCCCGAGTACCGGGCCATCCGCGCCGATCACGGCATGCTGGAGTCCTGCTTCGACGCCGAACTGGTCTGCGAGATCACCATGCAGCCCGTCCGCCGGCACGACGTCGACGCGGCGATCCTGTTCTCCGACATCGTGGTGCCGCTCAAGGCCGCCGGCATCGACCTCGACATCGTCGCGGGCACCGGGCCGGTGATCGCCGAGCCGGTGCGCTCGCCCGACGCGGTGTCGCGCATCCCGCGGCTGGAACCGGCGGCGGTCGGCTCGATCGCGCGGGCCATCGAACTGCTGCTCGGCGAGCTGGGGGACCAGGTGGCGCTGATCGGCTTCGCCGGAGCGCCGTTCACCCTGGCCTCGTACCTCATCGAGGGCGGCCCGAGCCGCAACTACGAGCGGACCAAGGCGATGATGCACGGCGACCCGGAGACGTGGGCCGAGCTGATGGCGCGTCTCGCCGACATCACCATCGCGTTCCTGCGCGTCCAGCTGGAGGCCGGGGTCGACGCGATCCAGCTCTTCGACTCGTGGGCGGGCATGCTGTCGGCCGCCGACTACCAGCGTTTCGTCGCACCGCACAGCGCCCGTGTCCTGGCCGAGGTCGCCGGGTACGGCGTCCCGCGCATCCACTTCGGCGTCGGCACCGGTGAGCTGCTCGCCCCGATGGCGCATGTCGGTGCCGATGTCATCGGCGTCGACTGGCGTGTGCCGCTCGAGGAGGCCGTGCGCCGGGTGGGTCCGGGTAAGGCAGTGCAGGGCAACCTCGATCCGACACTGCTGTTCGCCGGCCCCGACGTCGTCGACGCCGAGGTCCGCCGGGTGGTCGCCGACGGTGACCGGGCGATCGCCGCCGGGGCGGTCGGGCACATCTTCAACCTCGGACACGGCGTGCTGCCCGGCACCGACCCGGACGTGCTGACACGCGCCGTCGAAGTCATCCACAGCCTCTGATGTCCCCGCGGGTCCGAATCGCGATCGTCGGCGGCGGGATCTCCGGTCTGACCGCCGCCTACCGCCTTCGTCGTGCGCTCGGGCCCGACGCGCACCTCGACCTGCTCGAGGCCTCCGGACGGGTGGGCGGGGTCCTGCACACCACGACGGTGGGCGGTCGGGCCGTCGACGTCGGGGCCGAGGCGTTCATCGTCCGGCGACCCGAGGCGCTCGAACTCGTCACCGAACTGGGCCTCGCCGACCGGATCGTCTCGCCGACGCCGCGCCGTCCCGCGGTGTGGTCGGGTAAGCGGTTGCATCCGTTGCCCAGTCCGGCGCTGATGGGCATCCCGGCCGGACCGGCCGTCGTCGACGGTCTCGCCGACCCCGAGGACGTCGACCGCATGTCCGGTGAACCCGACCGTTCGATGCGGTGGGAAGCCGGGACCAATACGTCGGTCGGGCAGCTGGTCGCCGACCGGTTCGGGCCCTCGGTGGTGGCGCGCAGCGTCGACCCGATGCTCGGGGGTGTGTACTCCAGTCTCGCCTCCGACATCGGGGTCCGCGAGGCGCTACCGGCGCTGGCCACGCGCCTCGACGCGGGCGCGCCGTCGCTCACCGCTGCCGTCGGCGACCTCATCGCCGCGGGGGCCGGGGCCTCGGGGCCGGTCTTCGGCGCCCTCGTGGGCGGATACCAAGTCCTCCTTGACGCCCTGCGGGCCGCGGCCGGCGTCGAACCCGAGATCTCGTGTCCGGTCACCGATGTCACTCCGTCGGGGGCCGGGTGGGTGCTCGACTTCGGTGCGGCTCGCGACCCGCGACCGTACGACGCCGTGCTCCTGGCCGTGCCGGCCTGGCGGGCGGCGGAGCTACTGGGTCGGTCCGCGCCGGACCTGTCTGCGCCGTTGCGCTCGGTCCGGGGCGCCTCGTCGGTGGTGGTGTCGATCGCGCTCGCGCCGGGGACCGAGCTGCCCGATCACTCCGGTGTGCTGGTGGGGACCGGAGAAGGATTGCGCGCCAAGGCTTTCACGTTCAGCTCGCAGAAGTGGGCGCATCTGTCGGATGCGGACCGGCCGGTCTCGGTGCGGGCGTCTTTCGGGAGGTTCGGTGCGGTGGTACCGGATGAGACGACCGAACCCGGCGTCGACGACCGGCTGCGTCGTGAGGCACTCGAAGACCTCGACGAGGTGTGCCGCGCCGCCGGTGTCGCGCCGGTGTCGTCGCGGGTCGTCGACGCATACGTCCAGCGTTGGGACGACGGACTGCCGGTCTATGCGCCCGGGCACCTCGCCGCGATGTCGCAGGTGCTGGCCGCGCGGCCGTCGCGTCTGGCCTTGGCCGGGTCGTCGTATGTCGGGGTCGGGGTGCCGGCCTGTATCGGTCGGGCCGGTCGCGCGGCGGCCGAACTGCTGGCAGATCTGACGTGACCCGACTCCGCTGACCTGCCTGGTCGCCGGGTGGGCGCCGGTGGCACGATGGCATCCATGAGCCGCTTGGATTACGCAGAACTCAACTCGACGATCCGCTACCTGATGTTCTCGGTGTTCGCGGTCCGCCCAGGTGAACTGGGTGCTGATCGCGATCAGGCCAAATCCGACGCCGCGGACTTCTTCAAGTCCCTCGAGGACACCGGCGTCGTCGTCCGCGGTGTCTACGACGTGTCGGGCCTGCGCGCCGACGCCGACTTCATGATCTGGTGGCACGCCGAGGACGTCGAGCCGATCCAGGCCGCCTACGCGAAGTTCCGTCGCGAGACCGTTCTGGGACGGGCGTGCAACGCGGTGTGGAGCAACGTCGCGCTGCACCGGCCCGCCGAGTTCAACAAGAGCCACATCCCGGCGTTCCTCGCGGGCGAGGACCCCGGCAACTACATCTGCGTGTACCCGTTCGTGCGGTCCTACGAGTGGTACCTGCTGCCCGACGAGGAGCGGCGCAAGATGCTCGCCGACCACGGGAAGGCAGCGCGCGCGTACAAGGACGTCCGCGCCAACACGGTGTCGTCGTTCGCGCTGGGTGACTACGAGTGGCTGCTGGCCTTCGAGGCGCCGGAGCTGCACCGCATCGTCGATCTCATGCGTGATCTGCGCGCCACGGAGGCGCGGATGCACGTGCGCGAGGAGACCCCGTTCTTCACCGGACCGCGGGTCGAGGTGCCGGCGCTGATCGACGCCCTGCCCTGAGCAGAGCGCGGGACCGGCCGCTACTCGGCCGGTTCCAGCGTCAGGCTGATGGAGTTGATGCAGTAGCGCAGGTCGGTGGGGGTGTCGTAGCCCTCACCGGCGAAGACGTGGCCGAGGTGGCTCTTGCAGTTCGCGCAGAGCACCTCGACGCGCCGCATGCCCAACGAGTTGTCCTCGACCTCGATGATCTTGTCGCCGGCGAGCGGGGAGAAGAACGACGGCCAGCCGCAGTGCGATTCGAACTTCTGCTCGCTACGGAACAGTTCGGTGTTGCAGGCGCGGCACCGGTAGATGCCGACCGTCTTGGTGTCGGTGTACTCACCGGTGAACGGCGCCTCGGTGCCCGCCTGGCGGAGGACACGGTACTCGGCCGGCGTCAGGCGCTGGCGCCATTGCTCGTCGGTGAGTTCGGCGAGATTCTCGGCGTCGGTCGACGGGGTGCTGTCGGTCATGTCCTCCACGGTAGCGCGCTGCCGGACCGGCTTTGGCAGCACTATTTCGACAGGCCCACGGTCTCGCTCGTGGAAGTCGTGGTCTCGGTGGCGGGGATGCTCGGCGCGTCGGTCTCCGAGCGGACCGGCGGCACCATGCCGGCCACCCCGTCGGACCGCATGTCGAGGTAGCGGAACAGCAGCGAGCAGAACACCGCGATCATCAGGAGTGACCAACCCCAGGTGACCTTGTTGTACTCGACCATCCAGCCGAACGCCGTCCAGCGGTCGGAGTAGAAACCGTCGAAGGTCATGCACCCGTAGACACCGAGCCAGGCGGGCCAGTTGCGCATCGGCGATCCGGGCAGCAGCACCGTCATCAGGAGCGGGAACAGGAGCATC
Source organism: Gordonia sp. SMJS1 (assembly GCF_029866425.1). Lineage (NCBI taxonomy): Bacteria > Bacillati > Actinomycetota > Actinomycetes > Mycobacteriales > Gordoniaceae > Gordonia > Gordonia sp. SMJS1. The sequence goes on from NZ_CP123381.1 coordinate 2,383,839, forward strand.
GAGTAGTAGCCCTGGCCGAGCGAACCGACGAGGAAGGTCGTGCACAGCAGCACCCCCGACGATGCCGTGATCCACAGCAACTCGTTGGTCTTGCGGTAGTAGCGGTACAGGAACCACAGCGAGAACGCGGCCATCGCGACGAAGGCGACGCGGAGCAGTAGTACCAGCCAGGGTGCGACGCCGAAGTACGCGCCGTTGCCGGCGATCGAGCTGTTGTAGTAGTCGCGCGCCTCGCCGAGGTACGGGACGGTCCGGCTGATGAAGTCGTTCGCGTCGACCGACAGGGGCCAGGCGACGATCGTCAGGACGACCGGAACCACGATGGCGAGCGCGAACACCCGCCACTGCCGGTTGAGCAGCGGGAGCAGCATGAGCGGCGCCAGCACCGGTTTCACCGCGAGGGTGAGGCCCATCGGCACGCCCGCCCACCAGTCGTGCCGGCTGAGCATCAGCATCAGGAAGGCGAGGAGGCCGAGGAGCACGAACGAGTTGAAGTTCGTGAAGATCAGTGTGTGCGAGACGGTCTCGGTGCTGAAGAAGAAGAACAGGACCGTCGGCATGACCCACGAGTTGAACGCGAACCCGAACATACGGGTGAGCAGGTAGGCGCAGATCAGCAGCGCGATGACGCTCGCGGCGATGAAGGCCCAGCGGGCGCGCTCGTAGTCGATGACGGCGACCGGCGCCATCAGCAGGGTGCCCGACGGCGGGTAGAGGTAGTGCGGGTCGACCGTGGCGTAGTTCTCGCCGTAGACCGGCAGGCCGTTGAGGAAGTTGTAGGCCGCGGCGTACACCGGTTTGAAGTCGTCGGTGCGGTCACCGTTGACACCGAGGAACACCGAGCGGTGCACGACCATGAGCAGGCTGATCGGCCACAGGACCATCGGGATGATCCGCTGAGCACTCATCGGGGGATAGAGATACCTGTCGAGATTGGCCACCCGCGAACCGTACTACGCGCGCCGCCGAGCTCAGAACCGTGCGGCGTGGTCCGGGGACTCAGGTGGGGCAGCCCCGCTGGGTCGGACCCTGCAGCGGCGCCCGATCGACGTACTCCGCCACGACCCCGGCGGCGCACGCACTGCGTCCCAGGACCGAATACCCGAGGCCGTCCCAGGTGACGGTCACTGGCTCGGCCTCGGCGTTCATGAACAGCGGCACCAGCGCATTGGCTCCCTCGCCACCGTTGATCGGGTCGCGCGTCCCGTTGAGGATCAACGGGTCGGCGGGCAGCGACGTGGGTGGCCGGACCGGATTGCCCGACGCCCAGCCGTTGCACCGGACGAGTGACAGCGCACTGTTCGCGCCGGTGAGGGGGTTCTGCTTGGACCACGCGTCCACCAGACCCGGCACCTCGTTCTGACCGACCGGGCCGGTCACGTCGTTGCAGCGGGACACCAGGGCGCCGTCGGGGAGCCGCAGGGTCGCGGCGCGATCGGCGAGGCGGACCAGCGCCGCGGTCTGGCCGCGGTCGGCCGCTGCGATGGCATCTGCGAGGTCGAGCAACGATTGCGGGCGGTCCGGCGCCAGGGCCAGGGTCGTGGTGATCGCATCGAGAGCGGCCGTGTCGGAGAGCGACTCGAGGTCGCCCGCCCGTGCCTTGCCCAGCATGCGGGTCATCGTCGCGACCCCGTTGGACCCGAGCGCGCAGCCCGGTAGGGCCGAGCACCGCTGTGCGAAGCCCTGGAGCGCCACCTGGACGCCCTGCGCCTGCGACTGCGCGCGATCGCGTGCGTTCGCGCCGAACGGGGTCGGGGTGTCGAGGATGATCCGCCCGGCACGTCCGCCGTACATGGAGGCGTAGGTGAGCACGACGTCGGAACCCTCACCGGTGCCGATGAGCCCCAGATGTTCGACGCCCCAGCGCTGGCGAAGGGACTCGAGGTCCGCGGCGGCGTTCGCGGCCCCGAAACTCAGTTGGTAGGGGGTGAGCGTCTCCGTGCACCCGTCCGAGGCCGATGATGCGGCCGCGGACAGGCGCGAGATCCGCGCGTCCGTCGTCGTGGCGCGGTCGACGAGGCCGTTGTTGGCGATCGTCGTGCGTTCGAGTCGGGTCATGCAGTCGATGTCGCTGCTGAGCGGGATGCCGCGATGGTCGACCGCGACCACGGGGTGCGAGGAGAGGAACGCCCGGCCCTGGCCGGCGGCCATCACCATCAGGGTCCGCGACGACGGCAGATCGGAACCGGAGGTGAGGACGAGCGGCGCGGCGTCGGGTGGGGTGTCCGCGGTCCGGGCGCGCGTCACCGCGATCGACACGACCTCGCCGTCGGGCTGGTCGCGGTCGATGGGCGAGTCGTATTCGGCGCATTCGATCGTCACGCCCTCCGGACGCGGCACCCCGTACCGTTCGCTGGTCTCGGCGGCGCACTCGCTCCACTCGAGGTCGGTCTTCGGCACCGCCAGCGCCGGGGCGGGCGGGGCGGTCGACGACGACGGTGCCGGCCCCTCCTGACCGCCGCCGCCCGGGATCAAGTCGGGACCACGATCGGGACCGACGGCGCAAGAGGACAGGACGATCGCCGCGATCACGCCGGCGACCACACCCGCGAGAGCCCTCGGGCGTGTGTTCGGTGCTGCGCCGACGGCCGGGGTGTGCGCTCTTGGCATGTCCGCGAGCGTAGTCAACGAATCCGGGAGGACGCTCGAGCCGGGTGTCGGGGTGAGTCCCGGACCGGGAGCGGACAGCTCATCCTGTGGACGGGCGGCCGTCGCGGACCCAGCGGGTGAACACGAACCCGTCGTCATCGGTCATGATCGACGCCGGGTGCAGTGCGCGCAGGACCGCCGCCCCCTCGTCGGTGACCGCGATACGGCCGGCGATCCCGCCGACGAGGTGCGGGCTCGTGGTCAGACACAGCTCGTCCACGGCATCGGCCGCCACGAGCGAACCGAGCAGACTCGGACCGCCCTCGCAGAGCACCCGGGACCATCCGCGAACACCGCAGTGCTCCAGGATGGCCGCGGTCGACACGGCGTCGTCGCCGCAGTCCACCAGCGTCGCGCCGGCATCGAGCAGAGCCCGCCGGCGATCGGCGGGCGCGTTCGAACAGGTGAGGACGACGGTGTTCTCGTGGGACACGGGCTCGAAGTCGGGCGGTATCGACAGCGACCGGGACACAAGCGCGAGTGCCGGGGCGGGCGCCTGCCCCAGCGATCGCCGGACTGCGGCGAGGGCGTCGTCGGGCTCGGGTTGCCCATATCCCTCGGTGGTCGCCGTGCCCGCACCGACGAGGACGACGTCGGCGAGCCCTCGCAGCACGCGGAACACGGCTTTGTCGCCGGGACCGCCGAGACCGCCGGACTTGCCGTCGACGGTGACCGCACCGTCGATCGACGACACCATGTTCGCCCGCACGAACGGCGCGCGTCGTCCGGATCCGTGGACGATCGAGGTGGGTACGAGTAGAGCTCGGCCAGCCGGACCAGCTCGTCCTCGGATGTGACCTGGGTCGCTTTCTGCAGGTGGAACATGCGTTCATCATTCCGCGCCTGGCTACTCTCCACACATGGTGGCCCGACTCTGCGATCGCAACCCTGCGACCTCGCCCGACGCACTCATCGACGAGATGGTGCCCCCGTCGACCTTCGACGACGTGAGCTTCGACTCCTACATCCCCGACCCCAACGAGCCGTCGCAGGCCGAGGCGGTGGCCAAGGCGCGCGACTTTGTGGCGCGGGCGTCGAAGGCGCGCTCGGGCAAGAAGGGCCTGTTCTCCCGGAAGGCGCCGGCCCAAGGGGTCGGTCTGTACCTCGACGGCGGCTTCGGCGTCGGCAAGACCCACCTGCTGGCGTCGATCTACCACTCGATGCCCGCACCGAAGTCGTTCGCCACGTTCGTCGAGGTCACACACGTGGTCGGCGCGCTGGGCTTCGTGAACGCCGTCGAGCGGCTCTCGCAGCACACGGTGCTGTGTATCGACGAGTTCGAGCTCGACGACCCGGGCGACACGATGCTCGTCTCCCGGCTGCTGACCGAACTCACCGCCAAGGGCGTGTCGATCGTCGCCACCTCCAACACGCTCCCCGGCCAGCTGGGGGAGGGCCGGTTCGCCGCCCAGGACTTCCTACGGGAGATCCGCAAGCTGTCCTCGGTGTTCGAGACGATCCGCGTCGACGGTCCCGATTATCGTCACCGCGATCTGCCGCCGGCGCCGGAGCCGCGCAGCGAGTCCGAACTGACCGAGATCGCCGAGTCCACCGACGGCGCGACCCTCGACGACTTCGACGCACTGTGCGACCACCTCAGCACCCTGCACCCGTCGAAGTACAAGGACCTCGTCGACGGCGTCTCCCTGGTCTGCATCTCTGGGGTGCACCCGGCCGAGGACCAGTCGGTCGCCCTGCGCCTGGTGGTGCTCGCCGACCGTCTTTACGACGCCCACATCCCGGTGACCGTCTCGGGCGCGAAGCTCGACGAGATCTTCACCGAGGAGATGCTCGCCGGCGGTTACCGCAAGAAGTACCTACGCGCCACGTCGCGCCTGCTGGCTCTCTCGCGGTTCGCGGAGTCGGCGGCCTGACTTCGGGGTAGAGGCCGTCGTCGGCGGCCCTCACACTGTGGAGTTGTCAATGTACGTGGAGCAGCCCGGGTTTCGGGCCCCCCGCGACAACGTGCCACCAGCAGGCGGCCGAGGTTGTCGAGGTCCGGTGACTCAGGCGGCGTCGTCGAGGCGCATGGTGCGTCGGTTGTAGGCGGGGAGCGGTCGGCGCGCGGGGTCGACTTCGACGGGTGGTATCAGCCACGGATGTCGGTCGTAACCCAGGACGACGTCCCAGCCATGGAGGTGAACCTGCGTGTGGCATCGCTGGCAGAGCAAGCAGCCGTTGTCCAGGCTGGTCGTTCCGCCGTCCGCCCAGTGTTCGAGATGGTGGACCTGGGTATGTGACGGTGGCGCACCACATTTGATGCAGCAGGCGTCCCGGACGACCACGGCCTTGCGCAATTCCGGTGGGAAGACCCGCTTTTCGCGACCCATGTCGAGGGGCACGGTGGCCGAGTCGACCACGATCTCGGTCAGGGTGCCGTCGCACGTGAGAGCGCGGGCGGTGGTGTCGGTGATGGTGCCCGTCCATGGCAGGGTGCCGAGGTCGGTGGCGTCGGCGGGGATGGTCAGGATCAGTTGTGTGCGTGGGGCTCCCGCGGTCTGGACGGTGGCGCCCAGGCATGCCTGGTCGAGGATCAGTTCGAGCGCATCGGCGCGCCGTTCTGCGGGCGAGCGGCGATCGCCGGCGCCGTCGGGTTCGGGTCGCGGGACGGAGCGCTCGTCGATCATGGCGATGAACTTCTCGCCGATGACGTTGGTCAAGTCGGCGGCGATCTCGACCCGGCCATCGTCGGTGACGTTGTGGACGACGGCATTGAGTGTCCGATCCTCGGCGGCCGGGACTCCGCCGTTGGTCTCGGCAACCGTGTTGCCGAGGGCTCGAGCACGTCGCAGCACCTCTGCGGGCGTGGCCCCGGACAGTGCCTGGGTGATCAACTCGGTCTCGAAGGCGGCTCGGTCGTCGTCGACAAGCGCAGTGGCCGAGCGCTTCTCGATGTGATCCAGGCCGCGGGCGACGGCGTCGACGATCTCGGCGGAAAGACGGCCGTCGGCGGCGTGGCCGGCAACCTTGGGTAGATCTTCTAGTCTGTCAACGATCCGCACGATTCGCGAGGCCACAGCGGGCGCGAAGCCCATCTCGATCAGCAGTCTCCGTAGCGTCGAGTGGTTTCGCTCAGCGACTCGTAGGCGACCCAGTTTTGCTGAGCGCATGGCGATCCGGTGATCGATCACGTTCCGCATAAGCCGCAGCGTCTCCAGCTCGATGAAAGCTGCACGCCCGGCGGGATCATCAGCTGGTGACTCGGCGTCGACCAGTTGATCGAGAAGCAGTGTGAGATCGGTCATGCCTCCAAGGTACTCGACATCCTGGCGAGCGCCAGGGGTTTTGCACATGAATACTGTTGCACTGCAATCACTCTGAGAATGTGGATCGAGGCGTGATTACCACGAGAACGCACCTTCAGTCACAGGAGTATCCGGTTGTCCCGTGATGTGGCGCGAACTTAAGTTGGTTCGACTCAAGAAAACGCCAGGGATTCGACCACGACGGCGGAACGCCGCGATTACGGAGTCGAGCGGATCAACCGCAGACGACTGGTCATACGAAATGCATCGGGACGGGAGGCCGTTGCGGCGGCGCAGAAGTCGGGCAAGGAGTGGGGCGAGGTGAACGTGACGGCGATGTCCTCGTCGACCAGGATGTCCACAAGGTTGATGAACCGCTGCTGCGCCTCCTCGTCGGCGACATCGAATGTCGGTACGTCGGTGATCGTCCATCGGGGATACATTCGCGCCCACGTCAGATACTCGATGGTTGACACCGGCGCGTCACACAAGTGCGCAAACGAGGCCTGCAGACACCCGTCACGCTCGGAGTGGACCTCGAAACGTCGCCCACGAACAGTGAGCCCGACTGTCTGGGTGGTCTCGGACACGCGACCTGACGGCGGCACTGTGATCCAAGTTCCCGCGGCGAAGCCGACGGAGTCCCCGCGGGAGATGTGCGGTAGTCGGTCTGCCCGTTCAGGTGATGGACGTCGAAATGATTCTTGATCAGCGTGATGCCGGGCTCGAAGAGGTGATGCCAGATGGGGTTCGGCAGAAGGTCATCCGGGGCGTAGTTCGACGTCGCGAGGACGGTGATCCGGCGGGCGAGCACGTACTCCAGCAATCGGATGAGGAGACGTGCGTCCCCGGAGTCGTGCACGTGAAGCTCGTCGAAGTACAACAGCTCGCTGTTGCCGAGGACATCGTCCATGCCCAGGCGTAGCGAGTGCGGGTCGTGCCGGTGCTCGTGTACTCGGCGCTGGAGTTCCTCGAAAAAGCTGTGGAAATGGATCCGCGTCTTCCTCGGTACGGGGCTCACGTTGTAGAAGGCATCGGCCAGCCACGTCTTGCCCCGACCGGCCGAACCGTGGACATAGAGCCCGCGCGGGCCCGACGAGCGTCGTGTCCGCCGGCGTCCCTCCGGAACGAGGACGGCGAGCCGATCGACGAGTAGCCGTTGCTGAGGGTCCAGCACGATCCCGGCGTCGGCGGCCGCCGCCGAGATCGCGGTGACTACTGCATGACGCTCTGCGGACACTCTCGAATGGTCACACGGAAAGCGTGGTGTCTTGACAGCGCGTGGCCGAAGTCACCAGTCCAGGTGCGACGTCCGATCGAACCGAAGGCTCACAGCCGCTGCGTGAACACGTAGTCGTGCTCGATGCTGTCACCGAGGGTGAAGGTCTTCGCGCCGGCGCGTTCGAAACCCATCTTCGTGTAGAACCGCTGGGCCCGGACGTTGAGCTGGTTCACGCCCAACCACACCAGAGCGCTGCCGTGCGACCGTGCGCGATCGAGCGCGGCACCCATGAGCAGGTGCGACGGAGTCGCGCCCTGCCGCGAATGATGGTCGCGCAGCACATACATCTTCGAGATCTCGCTCACCGGACGCTCGGTCACGACCGCACACACGTCGGGGTGCCTTGGGTCGCCATGCAGCACCAGCGCGTAGCCGAGGATCGGTCCGCCGACACCGTCGCGCGCGACCAGGACATCGGCAGTCGGATCGGCGATATGATCACGAAAGCTGTTCTCCCGCAGGTTGTCGGCGACGAAGTTCTCGATGTCGGCCGGTGCAGCGTGCGGCGGGCACGCGAGCGGGAACGTGACGGCGGCGACCTCGGCTACTCCCGCCGCCGCTGCGGGGTCGGTCACGACCTCCACGGTGACATCGGCGAGGTCGGCGGCACCGGGGTCGGTCACGACAGCGGACGAGCCGGATCGGCGGTCCAGGCGTTCATCGATCCGTCGTAGACCGCGACGTCGTCGCGTCCGAGGCTGTGCAGCGCGAAAGCCGCTGCGGTGGCGGCGATCCCGCCGCCACAGTAGGTGACCGGGCGTACCGACGGATCGAGGGCGCCGACGTCTGCGAACAGTGCGCGCAGCTCCTCGAGCGGCCGGAGTCGCCCCGCGTCGTCGACCAGTTCGGCGAACGGCACGTTGACACTGCCGGGAATGTGGCCGCCCGCGAACGACTCCCGGTCGAGCGCGTTGACCAGCAGGACGGAGGACTCGCCGGTGGCGGCGGCGACCTCGTCGGTGGAGACGATCCGCTGGGGCCGGCGGCGCGGGGTGAACGATGCCGCGGTGGTCGTCACCTCGCCGGTCTCGACCGGGAGGCCGGCCGCGGTCCAGGCGCCGTACCCGCCGTCGAGGACGAGTACGTCGTCGAAGCCCTCGAGTCCGAACTGCCACCACAGTCGCGTGGCCCAGATGCCGTTGGCGGTGTCGTACACGACGACGGTGGAGTCGTCGCCGATGCCGAGGCGGCCGACCGCATCGGCGAAACGCGCGGAGTCTGCTGCGGCGAACGGTGCCTCGCCGTCGGGGTCGCTGAGGTCGGTGATCTGATCGGCGAACACCGCGCCGGGCAGGTGCCCGGCCAGATAGGTCTCCCGACCGGAGGCGACGTGTGCGCCGTCGGCATCGAAGGTCAGATGGACGGTGGCGTCGACGATGCGGAGGTTCTCCTCGCCGAGGCGGGCGGCGAGATCGGTGGCGGAGATGAGGGGCGTCATGACAGCCACGGTAGTCCCGTCAGTCGACGAGGGGTTCGGCGACGAAATCGTCGAGGTCGACACTGCGCGTCCGCGCCCAGTAGTCGACGATCCGCCATGGCAGGACGGCGACGACGCGTCCGTCGGGGTTGCGATACCAGTTGGTCATCGCCGGATGCGTCCACACCATCTGCGCGTGGGCGCGGTCGACGGCGTCGTTGTATTCCTCGGTGACGTCACGTCGGACTTCCAGTACGCCCAGCCGGTTCTCGATCATCGCGCGGAGAGCGTCGCAGACATAGCGCACCTGGTATTCGAGGATGCTGATGAAGCTGCCGCCGTGTCCCAGTGCGGTGTTCGGCCCGGTGAGGATGAACAGGTTGGGGAAGTCGGGTGCGGTGATCCCCAGGTAGGCGTACGCGTCGTGATCACCCCACGCGTCGACGGTGTTCTGCCCGCTGCGTCCGACGATGTCCATGGGGTAGAGGTAGCGGTCGCTGTGGAATCCGGTGGCGAAGACGATGATGTCGAAGTCGTGGGCGGTGCCGGTGCCGTCGACGAGTCCATCGGAGGTGACCCGTTCGACGCCGTGTGGAACCAGCTCGACGTTCGGCCGGCGCAACATGCGAAACCAGCCGTTGTCCAACAGCATCCGCTTGCCGAAGGGCGGGTAGTCGGGAGTCGACAGGTCGATGAGGTCGTCGCGGTCACCCAGTTCGCTGCGCAGGTAGCGCAGGTAGAACTCGCGGTGACCGTGATTGACGGCGTTGATCGACGCGGTCGGCTCGGGCCAGTCCGGGTCGATGCGCAGGGTCGAGTGGACCTTGTCGTTGAAGATCCACGACAGTCGTGCGCGGTACCACTCCCGGTACCCGGGGAGGTTGTCCATCAGCCAGTGCACGTCGTCGCCGACCGGGGCGAAGTAGTCATCGTTCGGCGCGATCCACTGCGGCGAGCGCTGGAAGATCGTCAGCGATCCGACCCGATCGGCGATGGCCGGCCCGATCTGCATCGCGCTGGCACCGGATCCGACGATGGCGACCCGTTTGCCGGTGAGCGCGCCGGGCCCGTCGAGTTCGTCCGGCCATTGTGCGGAATGGAAGATCGGACCGGTGAAGTCGTCCATCCCCGGAAGTTCGGGAAGCTTCGGGCGGTTGAGGAGACCGACTGCGCTGATGAGGATCCGGGCGGTCAGGGTGTCCTGGTGGCCCTCGCGGTTACGGACGTGGACCGTCCAGCGCTGGGTCTCGGCGTCGTAGGCGGCCGAGAGGACCTCGGTGCCGAAGCGGACGCGATCGCGCACCGCGTGCCGGTCGGCGAAGGCCTGTAGGTAGCCCTGCACCTCGTCGCGCTTGCCGAAGTGCGTGGACCACGGGTGGTCGAAGGACGAGATCGAGTACAGGTAGCTCGGCGTGTCCACGCCGGCGCCGGGGTACCGGTTCTCGTACCACGAGCCGCCGACCTCGTCGTTCTTCTCCAGCACGGTGTGCTCGACGCCGGCTCCGGCGAGTTGCGTGGAGATCAGCATGCCGGCCACACCGGCGCCGATGACCAGCGCGTCCATCGACGTGGCGAGATCATCGGGCAACGCCGGCAGATGCATATCCCGGAGGTCGCCACGGACGATCTCGGTCATCATCGGCGCGAATTCCGGGGCCACCTGCTCGCCCGCCGTGAACGACATCAACGATGCGACGAGTGCCTCGTCGGCCGGCTTCCGCGCAGGCCGGCCACGGTCGTACCAGTCCTCGAGGGCGTCGACGACCGCCGCGCGGATCTCCTGCTGGACGTCCTCTCCGAGCCCGCCCGAGGAGTTGTCGTCCATGCCTCGGCTCCGCGTCGGGCGGAATCGATCGGCCATCCACCGGTGGTCACCCGTCATCTCCACGAGGACCGCGAGCAGGGTCGGGATGTTGCCCGCCGCCACGAATGCCCGGATCTCCGCTGTGGTCGGGCGCGTCTCCGGACGCAGCGAAACAGATGTCATAACCAAAACTAACCACTGTTAGTAGTGCGACGTCAACACCGCCTTCAACTCCGTCTGACGGCTCTTGACGACCAAAGCCGGCTGTGCCACTGTGTCCTCAGTCATACTAACAACGGTTAGTGAGCACGGAGGATTGACATGGATCTCAGCGAGGCAATGCGCACGACGGGCACCTGCCGCTACTTCAGCGACCGCCCGGTGGAGGACGAGGTGCTGTACCGGGCGTTCGACGACGCGCGATTCGGCCCGCAGGGCGGCAACCGCCAGCCCGTCCGTTGGGTCGTCGTCCGCGACGAGGTGACCAAGAAGGCTCTCGCCGACCTGTACCTGCCGTTCTGGGAGGGCTACTACGCCGCGGTCGTCGAGGGGTCGAAGAAGGTCGGCGCCATCCCCAAGACCGTGGAGAGCGCCAACTATTTCGCGCACCACCTCGCCGAGGTGCCCGCCCTGATCGTGGTGTGCGCCCAGATGGACGGACTGCACCCGACCGACCACGAACTGGGCAGGCTCAGCGTCGTCGGCGGGGCGTCGATCTATCCGAGCGTCCAGAACCTCACCCTTGCGCTCCGGCAGCAAGGCGTGGCCACTGCGCTGACGACCCTGCTCTGCGCCGCCGAGAACGAGGTGAAGAACCTCCTCGGCATCCCCGAGGGTTATCTCACCGCCGCCCACATCGCCGTCGGCTATCCGCGTGACGACTTCCCCCGCAAGCTGTCCCGGACCCCGGTCGAGGAGATCGCCTTCCTCGACCGCTTCGACAACCGGATGTTCGCGTGAGCGCCCCCGCCGTGAACCCCTCGACGCGCGCCCTGTCTCCCGCTCAGACCTCGATGCTGGGCCGGGCCACCATCGGTGACCAGCTGCGTCGCCTGGCCCGGTCCCAGGGTTCGACCCCGGCGATCGTGGCCTACGACGCGGAAGGCGGACGTACGTCGACGTCGTACGCGGAGCTGAACACGATGGCCAACCGGGTCGCCCATGTGCTGCTCGACCTCGGCGTCGGGCGCGGGGATCGCGTTGCGGTGATGAGTCGTAACCGGGTCGAGACGGTCGCCACCTACTACGGCGCCCTCAAGGTCGGTGCCGCGTATTCCGGCGTCAGTCCCATGTTCCGGGAGGGCGAGGTCGCCCAGCAGCTCCGGCACCTGGAACCGACGGTGCTCGTCGTCGAGCAGCCGCTGTCCGCGTTGGCCGGCCCCATCGCCGACAGTCTCGGCATCTCGGTTCTCGTCGTCGGCGACGACGAGGCGAACTCGTGGAACTCGTTCGACGAGTCCGTCGCGGCGGCTGACGATTCCGAACCCGACTGCGAGGTCGACAACACGATCTCGCGATGATCGTCTACACCAGCGGCACCGAGTCGACGCCGAAGGGCGTCGAGATCGCCCATCGGAACTACCTCATCTCCACCTCGCCGGCGTACACGTGGGGGCTGCGCTGCCGCAACGACGACGTGTGGCTCTACGTGATGCCGTTCCACACGATCGCCGGGATCGGCTCGCTGACCTCGTTGACGCTGCTGGGCGCCACCCTGGTGCTGCCGGCCGCGGTCGACCCGGCGACGGCGTTGCGGATGATCCGCGACGAGAAGATCTCGGTGCTGGCCCAGACGCCGACCTTCTTCATCGCGCTCGCCAACCACCCGGACTTCGGGGCCGACACCGTCGGTTCGGTGCGCCGCTGCCTGACCTACGGCGGTCAGGTGTCGCCGCACGCGGTCGACGCGTGGGCCGCGGCGACCCCGGAATCGGTCTGGGGTACCTACTGGGGACAGTCCGAACTCACCCAGCTCGGCTCCGTCGGCTGGTTCCGGCGACTCGAGGACGTACCGGACCAGGACCCGACCTGGATCGGGAAGCCGGTCGGGCACCTGGAGGTCCGGGTCGTCGACGCCGACGGCAACGACGCCGAAGAGGGCGAACTGCTCTGCCGCACACCGTCGGTCATGCTCGGCTACCACAAGGACCCCAAGCGCACCGCTCAGGTCTTCGAGGGTGGCTGGGTGCACACCGGTGACATCGTGCGCATCGACGCCGACGGCAACCTGTTCTTCCGCGACCGGCGCAAGGACATGATCAAGACAGGCGGTTTCAACGTCGCGTCACAGGAGGTCGAGCGAGTTCTGCAGGCGCACCCCGACGTCGAGCGTGCCGCCGTCGTCGGGCTGCCCGACCCGTACTGGTCGGAGGCGGTCACCGGATTCGTGGTGCTCCGCGCCGGCGCGGAACACACCGGCGCGGACATCCGTGAGTACTGCCGAACCGACCTGGCATCGTACAAGGTGCCCAAGGAGGTCCACGTGGTCGACGCGTTGCCGACCGACGCCCAGGGCAAACTGCTCAAACGCGAGTTGAGGAAGGCCTATGGAACCGGTCAGGGCTGAGATCGACGCCGACGCTGCCACCGACGAAGACCGGACGCCGCCGGCGCGGCGGCCCCGCCGACGCCGCGACGAGATCGTCGAGGCCGCGGCCCGCTACTTCGCCGATCACGGCTACTCCAACGCGGGGATGCGTGACATCGCCCAGGCGGTCGGTATGCGGGGTGCGAGCCTCTACAACCACTTTCAGTCCAAGGAGGAGATCCTCTACGCCATCGCGCTGCGGATGACCGAGGATCCCCAGCAGGATCTGCTGCTGCTCGACGCCGAGGGCGGTCCCGTCGAACGGCTCACGAACCTGATCGAGGCCCACGTCCGGCGTCTGGCGCGGCACCGGGTGGAACACCTTGTCGCCCTTCGGGAATTGTCGGCGCTGACACCCGAGCACCGACGGGTGGTCACCGACTATCGGAAGTACTACCAGCGTCGAATTCGCGATGTGATCGCCGCCGGCGCCCGACTGGGGCTGTTCGAGGTCCGCGACCCACACCAGTCGGCGATCGCGGTGCTGGACCTGATGAACGGGATCAGCTGGTGGCTGAACGACTCTCACGATGTCGACCAGTTGGTCCGCGATTACGTCGACTTCACGATCGGTGGCGTTCTCCACCATCGTCCGACGTCGTGAGCGGACCACTCGCCGGCGTGCGGGTGGTCGAGATGCCCGGGCTCGGGCCGACCCCGCACGCCTGCATGCTGCTCGCCGATCTCGGCGCCGACGTCATCCGGATCCGGCGGCCCGGCCCGGATCTGCCCGGGCCCGACGGTATCCCGGATGCCGACGCCGGTCTGTACCGGTCGCGACGCACGGTCGACGCCGACGTCAAGGACCCCGACGACGTGGCCCGCATCCGTGAGCTGATCCGGCGCGCCGACATCGTCGTGGAGGGCTTCCGTCCGGGCGTGATGGAACGCCTCGGCCTGGGTCCCGAGATCTGCTCCGACGCACCGCAACTCATCTACGCGCGCATGACCGGGTGGGGTCAGGACGGGGATCGTGCCGCGAGCGCCGGACATGACATCAACTACCTGGCGGTCACCGGCGTGCTCGAGGCGATGGGTCCGGCCGGCGCCCCGCCGGTGCCGCCGCTCTCGCTCGTCGGCGACTTCGGCGGGGGATCGATGCTGCTCGTCGTCGGCGTGCTGGCCGCTCTGCACGACCGCACGCGCACCGGCCGAGGCCAGGTCATCGACGCCGCCATGGTCGACGGTGCCGGACTGCTCGGCGCGCTGCAGTGGTCGTGGAAGGCCGCCGGACGCTGGGGGTCTCGGGACCAGGGCAATCTCCTCGACGGCTCGGCGCCGTTCTACGCGACATATCGGTGCGCCGACGACAAGTTCGTCGCCGTCGGCGCGCTCGAGGAGAAGTTCTGGCGGAACCTGATCGACACCCTCGGCATCGGCGACCTGCCCGACCGGTGGGACCGGGCCTCGTGGCCGGTGATCAGCGCGGCATTGCACGCCCGCTTCGGGTCGCGTACGCGCGACGAATGGGGGAGTGTGTTCGATGGTGTGGACGCCTGTGTGACACCGGTTCTCGACTTCGACGAAGCCGCGGCAGACCCGGTCGCGGTGCAACGCGGTTCGTTCGTGCGCGTCGACGACGCGATCGCCCCCGCGCCGGCACCGCGGTTCTCCCGGACCGTACTGCCCGCGCCCTCGGGTCCGTCGGCGGCGTCGTTGGGGGAAATCGTCGACGAGTGGTCGGCGGGCAACTGAGACGCCGATGAGCCAACGAAAAACCCCCGGATCGATCCGGGGGTTTTGTCGTGGTGCGCGATACAAGGATTGAACTTGTGACCTCTTCCGTGTCAGGGAAGCGCTCTCCCACTGAGCTAATCGCGCGGGTATGGAATTGTGCAGCGGTGGAGGTGGCGACGGGAATCGAACCCGTGTACACGGCTTTGCAGGCCGTTGCCTCACCACTCGGCCACACCACCAGATGCGAGTCGACTCGCGCCGAGCGGATGACGGGATTCGAACCCGCGACCCTCACCTTGGCAAGGTGATGCGCTACCAGCTGCGCTACATCCGCATGCCCACGAGCGATCTTGTGGATCGTGCTGCTCGCGGTGCGAAGAGAAACTTACGCGATGGTTTCCGAACTATCCAAATCGCCTGGTCAGGGGCGTGGCCGCGAGTGAATCACCAGCGTGTGATTCGCTCCCGTGCCGCATAGGCGGGTTTGTGACGTGGCCCACCGCGGTGATTTGGGACTTCTGCGCAACCCGTGTAATCTTCTGGCTCGTGCGCAGGCGCCCCCGGCACTGACCGAAGGCGCCCGACACGGTCCCGTGGCTCAGTGGAAGAGCGTCCCGTTCACACCGGGAAGGTCGCTGGTTCGATCCCAGCCGGGACCACCAGGTGATAGCGGCTGTCAGGTCATCGGGCCATCACTCGACCTCTCGCCAGCCACGACGCGCCTTCGTTCTTCAACAGCAACCGCACCGCCACCGTCTAAGGTTTGCTCCGTGCCCTGTCGGAGTTGTGCGCGGTGACCATTCCTGATTTCCAATCCCTAATGCGGCCAGTGCTCGCCTTTCTCGCCGACGGGCAGGTCCACAGATCTCGCGATGTTGTCGAGGCCATGGCTGATCAGTTCGGTTTGACCGAGGCTGAGCGCGCCGAGATGTTGCCCAGCGGTGCGGCGAAACGAATCAACAACCGAGTTGGGTGGGCGACGACCTACCTCAGCCAGGCCGGCCTGATCGAACGCCCTGGCCGAGGGCAGATTGTGATCTCACAGCAGGGGCGTGGCGCCTTATACAGCAATCCCGAGCGCATCGACATGAAGGTCTTGGAGGAATACGAGTCGTATCGCGCGTTCAAGATGCGGAAGCGGAAGCGCGAGGATGACTCTCACGAGGACCACGACATCGTCGAACCGACTGTGACTGACGACGATGGGGCGGCGACGCCGAACGACCTCCTGGAGCGTGCGGTCGCACTTAATCGGGCGGCCGTTGAGAGCGAGGTGCTGGCAACGGCACTTAAACTCTCGCCGACCGGGTTTGAGGAGCTGGTCGTGAGGCTCCTGGACCGCATGGGATATGGGCGTGCCGGATCGGTCGAGCGAACGAGCGCGTCGGGTGACGCAGGAGTGGACGGGATCATTAGCCAGGATCCGCTCGGCCTCGATCGCATCTATGTTCAGGCGAAGCGGTACGCCGAGGACCGTGCTGTCGATCGACCGAGGATCCACGAGTTCGCGGGAGCGCTCCTTGGAAAGCAGGGCGACCGTGGCGTGTACTTAACTACATCGAGATTCACCCACGGCGCTCGCGACGAGGCAGAGCGAATCAACGCCCGCATCGAACTCATCGACGGTTCCCGGCTCGCCGAGTTGCTGGTGCAGTACGAGGTCGGCGTTCAGCCCGAGCAGGCTGCGACTCTGTATCGCCTGGACGAGGACTTCTTTGAGTCGATCTGATGATGAACGGGGTGATGAATGCAAGGGCGGGTGTTTCCGCACAAGTGGACATCGGATGTCGAGATCGAGGAGTCGAAACGTCTTGCTGCCGCTGGCGGTGTCGGAAAGAAGCATCACCACGTGCCTCAGGTTTACCTCCGGCGGTGGGCTGACTCCGAAGGTGCGGTCCGAGTCACGAAAGTCTCGACGCGTGACACATATGTCCAGCCCACCAAGGACATCGCCAAGAAATCGAATCTGTACAGGATCTCCGCGTCCGATTTGGAATCTGACTACCCTGAGCTGTGGTTCGAGAAGCACATGTCGAGGATCGAGAGCGACGCCGCCGCATGGCTCGGCGCGTTAGACGAGCTTCCCGATGGGCAAATTCGTGATCGGCAATTGATCGCTAATCTTGGTGTGTTCGTGGCGCTGCAGGAGCAGCGGACACTCAAACATCACGCGCAGAATTTGCGGATTGAAGACGCGTTGAATCGGTTTGGTCGCGCTGAGACGGTCAGTCGAGTGCTGCCCTGGCTTGCTCCGTTGTATGGGATTCCTTACTCGGCGGAGCGCCACGACGAGCTGTTGGACGAGATTCTGAATGTTCAGTTGCTCAGTAGCGAGCGGAAGCCCCGGGCTTTGGAAAGTGCCATAGGCGTCTGGCGGTCGCAGGCTATTCCGCACCTCGTGGCGGCGCGAAGTTGGTGGCTTGTGTCGAGTGCGGGTCCATTGGTCACATGTGATGAGCCCACCATCTGGTTGGGAGGTCCGGCTCGTGGCCGGTGGGAGCCCCCTGCCTGGGCGCGTTCCTCGCACATGGTGTTTCCGCTCGGTCCGCATCGACTACTGGTACTGGCAGCGCGCAAGTTTCATCCATTGCCGCCGCCGTTTGAACTAAGTGCCAGTGAGGCTCGGCAGATCAACTTCGAGATCGTGGCTGCCTCTCACGAGTTCGGTTACGAGACCCCGGGCACTAGCGCTGCAGCGGCGTTTGAAGTGCCGCCGTGGCCGCCTCATAGCCCGGATAGTGCCCCGACATTTATGGAGGCAGTCCTAGAGCCGTCGCGATGGGCGCAGGGCGAAGGTCCTCCGTGGGCTGTCCGCCGCTGGTACGGGTAGCGGCTTGTCGGCACTGAGGACGTAAACGCGTTGCTTGCATGTCAATCGGAACTCAGCCGGTATTCGTCGTCGTACCAGCGAATGAACCGCTCAACGGAGCCCCAACCTTCCGCTACGCGGTCGTGAAGTGCACGCTGGTCGTGGCCGGGAACCCAGCGGCGGCCAGGTGGCAATTCACTGCCACACCCGCACATACAGCCAAGGTTGGAGTTGTCGTCCGGCAGATACCGGACAGGATTGCGGAATGGCTCGATCGCGGTGTCGATGAGACGGTCGTAATCAGGGTGCCCCCTGCGCAGAACGTGTCCGACAACGGCCTGCTTGACGCCTCCTGAGCGAAGCGGAACGTCTTCGATGTGATCGATCTCGGCAACGATACGAATGACGTGCCCGACGCTCATCGTGGCGATCCGCTCTCGATGACCGCGTGGCCCAATCTTGTACACGCCGCGGTTCTGATTGAAGTTCACGCTGTCGCTTGCGTGTGGGTCGAACCCGGCCCAGTTGCGATTCCAATCCGACGGATCCTCGCCGACTGATGTCCCGGGTCCGACCAAGAACTTCTCACGCAGATTGAGATTCAGCATGCGCCTGCCTTCCCAAGGAGTGATGCAGACAATACGTTACAGCAGGACGTAAGGGCAAGGCAATATCTTTAGATTAAAGTCGCTTCCTAGGATCAATCTTTAACCATCGAGCTACTGCGATCCTGATGACAGCCTCAGCCCGCGTACGAGCAGGACTCGTGCTTACGTGACCCAGGACCTCTGTCCTCGCACGCGTGTCGCTACTAGGACTTCTGAAGACGTTGATGGCGAAGAACGCCGTCGCCGGTTTGCGATGGCAGTGGTAATCGCCACGCCGACGTCCCGTGGGTGCGGCGCGACGATCGGACGCTTTCAGTGCGGACTGCACCCATGAACGAACACGGGCCGGTATGGCTGTCCCGCAACCGCATCGACGTCGGCGAGAGCCCGGGCCAGCACGACGACCGCGGCGTCCGCGGACCGCTGCAGCGGCGCGGCGAGGAGGCCGTAACCGTGCCGCATCGTCACCGTGGCGACGATGCGCGCCTGCCAGCCCGGCGCGTCGGCCGGCGGTGACTGGATGCCGTCGAGAACGCGGCAGGTCGAACGCTGCGCGAGCTCCTCACCGTCGTTCCCGGTCGAGAGATCGATGAGTACGTCGACCACTCGCCGCTGGTCGGGTCGTAGCGCAGAGTCGTCGGGGAGTGGCCAGGGGTTGAGCCGCGGGCGCACGACCTCGGACGGGGTCTCGAGTGCGATGTGGATCGGTGGAACCGGACCGTCGGCGGTGCTCGACGAGGTGTCGCGCGTCATCGCGACCGGCTCGATGCCTTCCCCGACGCATGCGACGGTCAGCGTTGATGATGCCGCGATGACCAGTACGACTCCGAGGGTTGCTCGTAGTGATGACATGGTGTCGTCCCCCAGGTGATCTCGTCACCCACCGAGGTCAACGGTAGTCCGGCACGGACCGTCGCGATCCAGCTGTCCACCGAACAACCGACCAGGCGCCACGGCGTTGCGCGTGATGCAGCTCACATACAGGGCGTACGCTCGCCGCGTGGCCGCGAAGACTGCCGTCGATCTGCCGGAGTCGTCTCGTCCTGTGCCCGCACGGATCCCGACGGCGGCGATCGTCGTGGCGGCCGTCGTCGCGGTCGGGGTGATCGCCTGGCACGTCGCGGCGTTCCCCATCGCCAACCCGTTCTACGGACTCTTCGAGAACGCCACCGATGCCCGCGTCTACCGCGCGGGCGCGGCCACCGTGCTCGACGCGGGTCCGCTGTACGACGCACCCGTCCTGTGGCGTCTGCACTTCACCTATCCGCCGTTCGCCGCGGTCGTGTTCGTCCCGCTGGCTCTGCTCACCGAGGCCGTCGCCAACATCGTCTGGTGGACAATCGGTTTCGCCGCGCTCATCGGCGTGATCGGGATGTGCCTTCGGAGCCTGCGCTACCGGCCGGACGGTCGCCTGATCACGTTCGCCGCCTTGCTCGCGATCTCGTCGACCGCCCTCGAACCCATCCGAACCACCATCTGGCTCGGACAGGTCAACCTCCTGGTGATGACCCTGATCCTCGTCGACCTGGTGTTCCTCTCGACGACATCGCGGTGGCGCGGAGTCGCCATCGGCATCGCCGCCGGGATCAAACTGACACCGCTGTTCGCCGTCGTCTACCTGTTGGTGACCCGCCAGTGGCGCGCGGCAGCCACGGCGCTGGCGACGTTCGCGGCGACCGTGATGATCGGATTCCTCGCCGTCCCCGCCGACTCGTGGGCCTACTGGACCCGCCACCTCACGGACACCGAACGCATCGGCCGGGCCGACTCGCCGGCCAACCAGTCGGTGCGCGGATTCGTGTCACAGATGCTGTCCCACTTCGACATCGGGCGGTTCGCCGAGCCCGCACCCGGCGGGCCCGTCTTCGTCGCGCCGACGTGGCTGTGGCTCCCGCTCGCGCTGGTCGTCGCCGCGCTCGGACTGCTCGCCGCGGTGGTCGCCGACCGCGATGCGCGCAACGTCCTCGCGGCGACGATCGTCGGGATGACGATGTGTGCGGTCTCGCCCTTCGCGTGGGGACACCACTGGGTCTGGTGCGTGCCGCTGTTCGTCGTCGCGCTGGATCTGGCGATGCGGCGGGGGAGTACGGCTCGTACGTGGTGGTACTGGCTCGCGCCGGCCGGCGTGGCGACGCTGACGTTCACCTGGTGGCGGCACTGGTGGGACAGCGGGCCGTACCTGACCTCCGACCACGCCATCGCGTTGGGGCTTTTAATGATGCCGCGAAATGGTGACGACTCTGTCGTGGGCGATCTGCTCGTCGTGCTGTATTCGGGCTGCTATCCGCTGCTTCTCGCGGTCACCGTGTCCGCGACTCTGATCGACGGCGCGCGGCGGAGGCGACGGCGCCGCTCGACCACCCTGCCGACGCCGGAGGCCCACACCTGCATCGCGTAGCCTGGACGTCACTTTCCAGGCCGAGACGAACACCGGGCCGAAGTGCGCAGCGGGCCGAATGAACGAGGTGGGAGACGATGCCGACACC
This sequence comes from Gordonia sp. SMJS1, assembly GCF_029866425.1. NCBI lineage: Bacteria > Bacillati > Actinomycetota > Actinomycetes > Mycobacteriales > Gordoniaceae > Gordonia > Gordonia sp. SMJS1. The sequence goes on from NZ_CP123381.1 coordinate 2,404,403, forward strand.
GGGGGCGAGCGAATCCGGAGTGAACGAGACGTCCACACCGAGCGGCGCGCGGACGTCGGCCGACGCGGACCGCGGGTCTCTCCGGCATCGCCTGCGCATCCGCGCACGCCATCGTCGCTACGTCGTGCGAAGCAACCCGAAGTGGCACGGCATGTACCGCATCGCGGTCGGGACCATCGGCACGATCGTCCTGCTGTGCGGAATCGTCGCGGTCCCGTACCCGGGCCCGGCTGGCTCATCGTGTTCCTCGGACTGGGCATCCTGGCGTCCGAGTTCGACTGGGCGCACCGGTTGCTGAAGTTCGCGCGGGCGAAATACGACGCCTGGATGGACTGGATCGGTCGGCAACACTGGTCGGTACAGGCCGTCTTCTGGCTCGCAACCTGTGCCATCGTCATCGCCACCCTCTGGGTTCTCGGCGCGCTCAACACCGTCGCCGGGTGGGTCGGCCTCGACTACGGCTGGCTGGCGAGTCCGATCTTCGGCTGATCTCCGACGCCGCAAGGTAGGGGTGCACTCCACGACGACCCGTCGCGGATACCATCAGAGTCGCAAACGTCCGACCCGGACGCGTCTTCGCGTGTCCGCCCCAACCCGAGGAGCGCCCCCGTGCCCGACGACGTCCAGGTGACCAGCCCCGCCACGATCCGTGTGCCGGCTGGGACGACCGCGGGCACCGCACTGCGCGAGGCCGAGCTGCCCAACAAGGGCCCGGAGGCCATCGTCGTCGTCCGTGACGCGGGCGGGGACCTCCGCGACCTGTCGTGGGCACCCGACGCCGACACCGATGTCAAACCGGTCGCCGCGAACACCGAGGCCGGCCGCAGCGTGATCCGGCATTCCACCGCACACGTTCTCGCGCAGGCGGTCCAGGAGCTGTTCCCCGAGGCCAAGCTCGGCATCGGCCCGCCGATCAAGGACGGCTTCTACTACGACTTCGACGTCGCCGAACCCTTCACCCCCGAGGACATCACCGCCCTCGAGAAGAAGATGAAGCAGATCATCAAGTCGGGTCAGCGGTTCTCGCGGCGGGTGTACGAGTCGAAGGACGAGGCCCGCGCCGAACTGGCCGGGGAGCCGTTCAAACTCGAACTCATCGACGACAAGGGCGCGGCCGACGACGCCGAGGTGATGGAGGTCGGCGGCGGGGAACTGTCGGTCTACGACAACCTCAATCCGCGCACCGGAGAACGCATCTGGTGCGACCTGTGCCGCGGACCGCACGTCCCGACGACCAAGTACATCGCGGCCTTCAAGCTGACCCGCAGCTCGGCGGCGTACTGGCGCGGCGATCAGGCCAACGCCGGTCTGCAGCGCGTCTACGGCACCGCGTGGGAATCGTCGGAGGCGCTGGACGCACACCTGGAGATGCTCGCGGAGGCCGAGAAGCGCGATCACCGCAAGCTCGGCGCCGAACTCGACCTGTTCAGCTTCCCCGACGAGCTCGGCTCGGGACTCCCGGTCTTCCACCCGAAGGGCGGCATCATCAAGCGCGAGATGGAGGACTACGTCCGCGCGAAGCACATCGAGAACGGCTTCAAGTACGTCGGCACCCCGCACATCTCGAAGGAACATCTGTTCCACCTGTCGGGCCATCTGCCGTACTACGCCGACGGCATGTTCCCGCCGATCCACGTCGACGAGGAACGCAACGAGGCAGGGGAGATCACCCGCCAGGGGCAGGACTACTACCTCAAGGCAATGAACTGCCCGATGCACAATCTGATCTTCCGGTCGCGCGGACGGTCGTACCGTGAACTGCCGCTGCGGCTCTTCGAGTTCGGTCACGTCTACCGCTACGAGAAGTCGGGCGTCGTGCACGGTCTGACCCGCGTCCGCGGGTTCGCCCAGGACGATTCGCACAGCTATGTGACGCCGGAACAGGCCAAGGACGAGATCAAGCATCTGCTCGACTTCATCCTCGGGTTGCTGCGCGACTTCGGCCTCGACGAGTTCTACCTCGAGCTGTCCACCCGTGACGACTCGCCGAAGTTCATCGGTTCCGCGGAGCAGTGGGCCGCCGCGACCGCCATCCTCGAAGAGGTGTGCGTCGAATCAGGTCTCGACCTCGTGCCCGACCCGGGTGGTGCCGCCTACTACGGACCGAAGGTCTCGGTTCAGGCGAAGGACGCGATCGGGCGTACCTGGCAGATGTCGACCATCCAGTACGACTTCAACCAGCCGGCCGGATTCGACCTCGAGTACACCGCCGCCGACGGCACCAAGCAGCAGCCGGTGATGATCCACTCGGCGAAGTTCGGCTCCATCGAGCGGTTCTTCGGCGTGCTCACCGAGCACTACGCGGGCGCGTTCCCGGCGTGGCTCGCACCGGTCCAGGTGGTCGGCATCCCGGTCGCGGAAGCGTTCGAGGAGCATCTGTACGACGTGGCAGCCGACCTTCTCGCCGCCGGTGTCCGTGCCGAGGTCGACGCCTCCGACGACCGGATGCAGAAAAAGATCCGCAACCACACCACCGGCAAGCTGCCGTTCATGCTGCTGGCCGGCGAACGCGACGTCGAGGCCGGGGCGGTGAGCTTCCGGTTCCGCGACGGCACGCAGGTCAACGGCGTGCCGGTCGCCGATGCGGTGTCGGTGATCGTCGGGTGGGTCCGGAGCAGGCGCAACGAGTCGCCCACCAAGGAGTTGGTCGAGGCCGCGCTCGGCGAGGTGGAGACGGTCGTGGTGGCGGGAGCGCTCGATGAGTGACGCCGCGTTCGGTGAGGCGCCCGGCGAGATCCGGGACGAGGGTGTCGGTGTGGCGGATCGCCTGCAACGGCTGTGGAGTCCCCACCGGATGACCTACATCGCCGACCCGCAACCGGCCGAGAAGACGGGGCACCCGTTCCTCGACATCCCGACCATGAGCGATGAGGACGGTCTCATCGTGGCGCGTGGTGACACCGTCTACGCGGTGCTGAACCTGTACCCCTACAACCCGGGGCACACCATGGTGGTGCCGTACCGGCAGGTCGCCGACCTCGAGGATCTGACCGCCGCGGAGTCCGCGGAACTGATGGCGTTCACGCAGCGGATGATCCGCACGATCAAGGCGGTGTCGAACCCCAACGCATTCAACGTGGGTCTGAATCTCGGCTATGCGGCGGGCGGTTCGTTGTCCGAGCACCTCCACCAGCACATCGTGCCGCGATGGATGGGCGACGCGAACTTCATCACCATCGTCGGCGAGACGAAGGTCATGCCCCAGTTGCTCCGGGACACCCGCGGACTGCTGGCCACCGCCTGGCAACGGCTGGACGACTGACCCCGCTGTGAGCGATCGGGTGCCGGTGCGATCAGGTGAGGCGATGTCAGACGAGAGCGATCGGGAAGCGCTGAGGCACGACGCGGCGCGAGATGGGGGAGGAACTCGGCGATGCTGAGCATTCTGGGTCGGGCATCGGTCTCGAAGGTGACCCTCCCGATGGGTCGCGCGCTCCTGCGGACCGGGCTCACGCCGGACTCGGTGACGGTGATCGGCACGCTGGCCGGCGTCGCAGCCGCCCTCACGCTGTTCCCGATGGGGGAGCTGTTCTGGGGCACGCTGGTCATCTGGCTGTTCGTGATGTTCGACATGCTCGACGGCGCGATGGCCCGTGCCCGGGGCGGCGGCACGCGATTCGGCGCGGTTCTCGACGCGACCTGTGACCGCGTCGCCGACGGCGCCATCTTCGCCGGCCTCGCCTGGTGGTGCGCGGTCACCGAACCCCACGATCTGCTCCTCGTCGCGACCCTCATCTGTCTGGTGACCTCCCAGGTCATCTCTTATGCCAAGGCCCGCGCGGAGGCGAGCGGCCTGTACGGCGACGGCGGTCTCATCGAGCGGCCCGACCGGCTGATCATCGTGCTCGTCGGCGCCGGTCTCACGGGTCTCGGCCTGTGGTGGGCCATCCACGTCGCGATGTGGTTCCTCGCGGTCGCCAGTGTCATCACCGTCGGGCAGCGGATGTGGTCGATCGCGCAGCCGCCGGGTGCGCGGGACCTCATCCCCATCGCCTCGGAACCCGCAGACACCGAGCCCGCAGAAGCCGAGAACGGCGATGCCGAACCCTCGTCCGGCTCGGACGGTCAGACCCCGCCCGCGGGACAGCGATGACCGATCTCGGCGCGATGGCCGCCGATCTCGGGTACCGGGCCGGCTGGGCCGCCGTCCGCTGGGCTCCGGAACGGGCGGCGCGGGGTCTGTTCGACCGTGCCGGCAGCTACGCGGGTCGTCGTGGCGGTGGCCCGGACCAGTTGCGCCGCAACCTGGCCCGTGTCCTGGGCGTCGAACCCGCGCAGGTGCCCGACGACCTCGTCGCCGACGCCATGCGGTCCTACGCCCGGTACTGGTGCGAGGCGTTCCGCCTGCCGACCCAGGATCGTGCGACCGTCACGTCCACCGTTGCGCTCCCCGACGAGGACCGGGCCCGCCTGGACGCCGCGCTGGCCCGGGGTAAGGGAGTCATCCTGGCTCTGCCGCACACCGGCAACTGGGACATGGCCGGTGTCTGGCTCGTCCACCACTACGGCAGGTTCGCGACGGTCGCCGAACGCCTGAAGCCGGAGTCACTGTTCAACCGGTTCGTCGCCTACCGGGAATCACTGGGCTTCGAGATCTTCCCGTTGAGCGGCGGCGAGCAACCCCCGTTCGGGCAGCTGGCGACCGGCTCCGCGCCGGCGGCATCGTGTGCCTGCTCGGCGAACGCGACATCGCCCGGCACGGGGTTCCGGTGACCTTCTTCGGCGAACGAACCCGCATGCCGGCGGGGTCCGCACGGCTGGCGATGGAGACCGGTGCCGCGCTGATGCCCGTCCATCATTGGTTCGAGGAGGCGCCGCGTTCGATGATGTGCTGCGGGGAGCAGATCGACGTCTCCGGCGGGATCGAAACGGCCACCCAGGCCCTCGCCGACGCCTTCGCGGTCAACATCGCCGCGCATCCGGCGGACTGGCACATGCTGCAGCCGCTCTGGGAGAGCGACTGGACCGACCGTCAGCGCGGTCGCGTCGAGCAGGACGGGACGCCGACATGACGACGACCAGGGGAGTGCCATGCGAATCGGAATGATCTGCCCTTACTCGTTCGACGTGCCCGGGGGTGTACAGGCCCACGTCACCGAACTCGCCGACGTCTTCCTCGACCGGGGCCACGAGGTCAGCGTGCTCGCCCCGGCCGGCCGCGACACCGAACTGCCGGACTACGTCGTCCGGGCGGGGCCCGCGCTGGCGATCCCGTACAACGGCTCGGTCTCCCGGGTGAATTTCAGTCCCAAGGGCTACCTGCGCTTGCGTCGCTGGGTCGCCGAGAACGGCTTCGACGTCCTGCACGTCCACGAACCGAATTCGCCGAGCATCTCGATGCTGTCGTTGATGGTGGCCTCCGGGCCCATCGTCACCACCTTCCACACCGCCACCTCGAAATCGTTGTGGCTGAGCGTGTTCCAGGGAATCCTACGGCCGTATCACGAACGGATCGCGGGCAAGATCGCCGTCTCCGAGCTCGCGCGTCGCTGGCAGATGGAGTCACTCGGCTCCGATGCCGTCGAGATCCCGAACGGCATCAACGTCGCGTCCTTCGCCGACGCCGAGCCCTCGAGGGTATCCGCACCCGGGTGGCACGATCCTGTTCCTCGGCCGTTTCGACGAACCGCGCAAGGGCATCGATGTGCTCATGCGTGCGCTGCCCGCGGTCGTGGAGAGGTTCCCGTACGTGCGGTCCTGGTCGTCGGCGGCGGCAACCAGGCGGCGCTGCGGCGGCGGGCGGGTCCACTCGCCGAACACCTGGTGTTCCTGGGACAGGTCGACGACGCGACCAAGGCGCGGGCGCTGGCCTCCGCCGACGTCTACTGCGCACCCAACCTCGGCGGCGAGAGCTTCGGCATCGTCCTGGTCGAGGCGATGGCGGCCGGGGCGGCGGTGATCGCCAGTTCCCTGAACGCCTTCCGGCGAGTGCTCGACGACGGCCGGGCCGGGCGACTCGTCGAGACGGGGTCCCCCGATCAACTCGCCGCCGGCCTCGTCGAACTCCTCGCCGACCCGGAGGCGCGCGGCGATCTCGTCGCCGCCGGACGGATTCGGGCCGACAAGTACGACTGGTCGCGGGTGGCCGACCAGATCCTCCGGGTCTACGACACCGTCACGGTGGGAGCCGGTCCGGTCGTGGTGTCGGACTGATGGCCACCTGGATCGTCCTCGGCGTGGTGGCCGTGCTGCTCGTGGCGGGATGGGCCTACCACACGGCCAACCGCCTCGACCGGCTCAACGTCCGTGTCGATCTCGCCCGCCAGGCGCTCGAATCGAACCTCGACCGGCGCGCGGTGGTCGTGCGTGCCGTGTCCGCGGAGATGATCGCCGGCGACGGCGCCGCGAACTCCCGCACGTCCGTCGACGACGGCGTCGCCGCCCAGGCGCGAGAGCTCGCCACGCTGGCCGATCGCGCCGAGCGGGCCGCACCGGCGGCACGTGAGGACGCCGAGAACGCGCTGTCGGCCGCACTGGCGCGCACCGACCCGAATCGTCGGTCCGCGGCCCTCGTCGTCGAACTCGCCGACGCCGAGACGCGGGTGATGATGGCGCGTCGGTTCTACAACGACGCCGTGCGTGACACCAGGGCTCTCGCGCAACGACGGCCCGTTCGATGGCTGCGGCTCGGCGGCCACGCGGCACCCCCGGAGTACTTCGAGATCATCGAGCGCGTCACCCCAGGCCAGGCGGACTGATCCCTCGTCAGGGGCCCTCGGCCCCTCACCTAGACTGGTGGGCATACCGCCGCCGCGAACGCGGCAGGTCGGGACTGCGACACGAGGAGATCTTCAGTGAGTCACAACGGCGCGACCGTTCCCGAGGTCGGCCAGGGCACGGCCCGGGTCAAGCGCGGCATGGCGGAGATGCTCAAGGGCGGCGTGATCATGGACGTCGTGACCCCCGAGCAGGCGAAGATCGCCGAGGATGCCGGCGCGGTGGCCGTCATGGCTCTGGAGCGGGTGCCTGCCGACATCCGTGCCCAGGGCGGGGTGTCGCGGATGAGCGATCCCGACATGATCGACGGCATCATCGCCGCCGTCTCGATCCCGGTGATGGCCAAGGCCCGCATCGGTCATTTCGTAGAGGCGCAGATCCTGCAGAGCCTCGGCGTGGACTACGTCGACGAATCCGAGGTCCTGACCCCGGCCGACTACAGCAACCACATCGACAAGTGGGCCTTCACGGTGCCGTTCGTGTGCGGTGCGACCAATCTCGGTGAGGCGCTGCGCCGGATCACCGAGGGCGCGGCCATGATCCGCTCGAAGGGCGAGGCCGGCACCGGCGACGTGTCGAACGCGACGACCCACATGCGCAAGATCCGCGACGAGATCCGGCGTCTGACCTCGTTGCCGAAGGACGAACTGTACGTCGCGGCAAAGGAATTGCAGGCTCCCTACGAGCTGGTGGTCGAGGTGGCCGAGGCCGGCAAGCTGCCGGTCACCCTGTTCACCGCCGGCGGGATCGCCACCCCGGCCGACGCCGCGATGATGATGCAGCTCGGCGCCGAGGGCGTGTTCGTCGGATCTGGGATCTTCAAGTCGGGCAACCCGGCACAGCGGGCCGCGGCGATCGTGCAGGCGACCACGTTCCACGACGATCCCGACGTGCTGGCGAAGGTCTCGCGCGGCCTGGGCGAGGCGATGGTCGGCATCAACGTCGACGACATCCCGCAGCCGCACCGCCTCGCCGAGCGCGGCTGGTGACCGCTTCGTCCGGATCGTAGGTGGTCAGACCGACCGCCTCCCGCCGCGGGGCCCCTTCTCAACACGCCGGAGACCGAACAGTCGACATGCGTGGCGGGTCAGGGGCTTCGCGGCGGTAGTATCTGCTGATCATGGATGCGGCGACCATCGTTCGAGACGCTTCGGTCTCGGGCACACACATCGTGGGTGAATTGCGGCTCGAGTGGTCCGCGGCGTGCAATGTGGGACGAGTCCGGGAGACGAACGAGGACGCGGCACTCGCGCTGCCGGGGATGTACCTGCTCGCCGACGGCATGGGCGGGCACGACAGCGGCGAACTGGCCAGCGAGGCCGCACTGCTCACCTTGTCGGAGGCCACCAGCGCGGGTGAACTCAAGGCGACCCAACTGCAACTCGACGATCTGTTGCTCGCCGCCCAGCGGCGCATCGGCGAGATCGACACCGAGACCGAGCGACGCGCGGGTACCACCGCCACCGGCATCGTGCTCGTCACGCACGAGCAGAGCCCGCACTGGCTGGTGCTCAACATCGGCGACTCGCGGACCTATCGCTTCCAGAACGGGTCGCTCAACCAGCTCACCACCGACCACTCGCAGGTCCAGGAATTCATCGACGCCGGATTCCTCACGCCCGAGCAGGCCCGAACCGATCCGCGCCGCAACGTGATCACGCGTGCGCTCGGCGCGGGCATGGTCGACCCGGTCGCCGACTACTCGAGTACGCCGGCATTCCCGGGGGATGTGCTGCTGCTGTGTACCGACGGTCTGACCGGGGAGCTGCCCGACGAGGAGATCGGTGACATCCTGCGCAATGCGGAGGACTCCCGGCAGGCGGCCGAACGGCTCGTCGACGCCGCGCTGGCGCTCGGCGCGCACGACAACGTCACCGTCATCGTCGTGAGTGTCCACGAATCGGTGCCGACCCTCACGATGCCCGCGCTCGACGACTCGGCGCAGGGAGAGGCCGCCGGAGCTGCTCCGGCCCCCGACCCGAGCTGATCGGAGGACTGATGACCACGGGTCAGGACCGGGCCGAGACATCCCCCGCAGAGTCCGGCGACGCCGCGCTGGACGCCGGGGCGACCTACGTCGAATACTGCGGCGAGCGCATCGCGCTCGACGCCGACCGACGGTTCTTCATCGGCCGCGAAGCGGATCTGTCCATCGACGACAACCCGTACCTTCATCGCCGATTCCTGGTGATACACAACGAGAACGGGCTCTGGTGGCTCACCAATCTCGGCACGCACCTGTCGGCGAGCGTCTCGGCGGGCGACGTCGGGTTCTCGGCGACCCTGGGCCCCGGTGCGCGCATGCCGCTCGTCTTCGGTGAGACGACCATCGTGTTCACCGCCGGCCCGACGACCTACGAGCTGAGCCTGTTCGCCCGCGCGCCGCAGGTGAAATCGGTGACGCGTCCGGAATACAGCGGCGGGCACACGACGCAAGGCGTGCCCACGCTCACGGAGAGTCAGAAGCTGCTGATCATCGTGCTGGCCGAGGAGATCCTGCGGCGTGAGGGGACCGGGTCGAGTGCCATCCCGTCGTCGGCGCAGGCGGCGCGCCGGCTGGGCTGGCCGCTGACCAAGTTCAATCGCAAGCTCGACAACGTCTGCGACAAACTCGATCAACTCGGGGTGAGCGGAATGCGCGGCGGGGGCGGGAAACTCGCGAGCAACCGCCGGACCAAACTGGTGGAGTACGCGGTGTCGTCACGCATCGTCACGCGAGAAGATCTCCCCCTCATCGACGCCGAGGCGGCCCGAAACGCGGCCGACTGAGTCAGCCGCCGCGTATGCACGTCGCTGACCTGCGGTTTCACCGTGGGTAGTTCTCCCCACGGGTAGGGGAGTTCTCCCCATCGACCACCCGGGCCGCAGCCCATAATCTTCATCTCATCGCCGGGAGAACCCGGAAGACCACCGGTTGAATGAGTGAAGAGGAAGCACACATGACTGCGATCGCCCATCAGGCCCCCCAGCACCTGCGCTCGGTCAGCGCTCGTCGTGACGCGGAGGCCATCGCCCGCCGGAAGGAAGCCCTGGCGCGTCTGGCGGCTCGCCGGATGCCGTTGCCCGGCCACCAGATCCAGACACCGCGCGCGGGTCAGCCGCTCGGCCTGGGCCATCGTCCGGGACACCCCCACCTGCACCGTGCGGTCGCCGTTCCCGCGCTCGCCGAGTTCCCCGAGGTCGCGGAGGCCACGGCCGACCGCGCCAAGCCGAATCTCACCTCGCGCGAGGTCGAGGTCCTGCGCACCTGGATGCTCGTCGACTCCAAACCCGCTGTGGCCCAGCAGCTCTACATCTCGCTCGGTACGGTGAACACCCACCTCACCCGGATCCGGGCCAAGTACGCCGAGATCGGCCGTCCGGCCCCGACGAAGGCATCGCTGGTCGCCAGGGCCATCCAGGACGGGATCATGACCCTCGACGAACTCTGATCGCCGGCCGCGCTTCGGCGGGCAGGGGAGTGCCCACCGGCGCCGTGCGCGATACTGGTCTGCGTGGCAGCCATCGAGGACATACTCCAGGTCGAACAGATCGAGACCGACATCTACCGCGGCGGTGCGTTCCCGAGTCACCTTCAGCGCACCTTCGGCGGCCAGGTCGCCGGCCAGGCCCTGATGTCGGCGACCCGCACGGTGTCCGACGAGTTCGACGTTCATTCCCTCCACGGTTATTTCCTGCGTCCCGGTGACCCGGATCGTCCGGCGGTGTTCCTCGTCGACCGCATCCGCGACGGACGGTCGTTCGTCACCCGGCGGGTGACCGGCATCCAGAACGGCGAGGCGATCTTCACCATGTCTGCGTCGTTCCATGTACGGACCGACCAGGGCTACGAGCACCAGGACCGGATGCCGCCGGCGCCGCAACCGGACGAGCTCACCGACCGCCTCGACGAGCTGGCCGAGGAAGAGCGCGCGGTGTTCAAGGAGTGGCGCAACTTCGATCTGCGCATCGTGCCCCCGGAGATGATGGTCACCTCGTCGTATTTCGCTGCGCAACAACGAGTCTGGTTCCGCTACCGCCATCGGCTGCCCGACGACACCGTGTTCCATGTCGGCACCCTCGCCTACATGAGCGACATGACCTTGCTCGGCTCCTCGCGCGTGCCCCATCCGGAGTCCAACCCGCAGGTCGCCTCCCTCGACCACGCGATGTGGTTCATGCGCCCCTTCCGGGCCGACGACTGGCTCCTCTACGACCAGACGTCGCCGTCGGCGGGCGGTGGTCGCGCGCTGACCCAGGGACGGATCTTCGATCGACAGGGCCGCCTGGTGGCGGCGGTCACCCAGGAGGGGCTGGCGCGCACCGGTCGTGTGATGCCCGACGACCAGCACGCCCGGACCGATCGGTGAGCGAAGGCAACCGGCCGCGGATCGGGGTTCTGGCACTGCAGGGCGATGTGCGCGAGCACGTCTTCGCGCTCGAGGCGGCCGGCGCCGACGCCGTGGCGGTGCGACGCCCGGCCGAACTCGACGAGATCGACGGAATCGTCATCCCCGGCGGTGAATCGACGACGATGAGCAAACTGCTCGGCATCTTCGACCTGTTCGACCCGCTGGTCGACAAGCTGTCCGACGGCCTCCCGGCGTACGGGTCGTGCGCGGGCATGATCATGCTGGCCTCCACGATCCTCGACACCCGGCCAGACGCACGGCATCTGGACGCCCTCGATGTCACGGTGCGGCGCAATGCATTCGGGCGACAGGTGGAGAGTTTCGAAACCGACCTGGAGTTCACCGGGATCACCGACACCGAGGGTGCCGCGCCGATGCGTGCGGTGTTCATCCGGGCGCCGTGGGTCGAGTCCGTCGCCCCGGAGGTCGAGGTCCTGGCGCGTGTTCCCGACGGCCCGGCGGCCGGGCGGATCGTCGCGGTCCGCCAGGGGAACGTGCTCGCGACGTCGTTCCACCCGGAGGTGACCGGCGACCGGCGCGTACATGAATACTTCGTGGAGATGGTGCGTCGGTAAGATCGTGCCGAACCAGCGGTAGACCACGAGCCCGGCACCGCGCCGGAGACAACCAACAGGGCGACCGAGTAGACGTAGGAGTGCGCCGGATGCGGGCCACGGCCCGCCGCACGTGCCGGCGCCGGGAAAGGAATCGACGGACATGAGCGGCCACTCCAAATGGGCCACCACCAAGCACAAGAAGGCGGCCATCGACGCCAAGCGCGGCAAGATGTTCGCCAAGCTCATCAAGAACATCGAGGTGGCGGCGCGGACCGGCGGCGGTGACCCGGCGGGTAACCCCACGCTGTTCGACGCGATCCAGAAGGCGAAGAAGTCCTCGGTTCCCAACGACAACATCGAGCGCGCACGCAAGCGCGGCGGTGGTGAAGAGGCCGGCGGCGCGGACTGGCAGACCATCATGTACGAGGGCTACGGGCCCAACGGCGTCGCCGTGCTCATCGAATGCCTCACCGACAACCGCAACCGTGCGGCCGGCGAGGTCCGGACCGCGATGACGCGCAACGGCGGCAACATGGCCGACCCGGGTTCGGTCTCCTACCTGTTCACCCGCAAGGGCGTGGTGACGCTGGAGAAGAACGGCCAGACCGAGGACGACGTCCTGATGGCCGTGCTCGACGCGGGCGCCGAAGAGGTCACCGATCTCGGCGAGTCCTTCGAGATCGTCAGCGAGCCAAGCGATCTCATCGCCGTCCGCAGCGCGCTGCAGGAGGCCGGGATCGACTACGACTCCGCCGAGGCCAGCTTCCGCGCGTCGGTCGAGGTCGCGGTGGACGCCGACGGCGCACGCAAGGTGTTCAAGCTGATCGACGCCCTCGAGGACTCCGACGACGTCCAGAACGTCTACAGCAACGTCGACATCAGCGACGAGGTCCTCGCCGAACTCGAGAACGACTGACAGCCGCCTCCTCTCCGGTGTGTTGATCACCGGACTTGTCCGTCCTCCCCGATAAGATCTCGAACAACTGTTCGCAGATCACCATGCCTGGGAGGGTACGAGTGCGCGTCATGGGCGTCGATCCGGGTCTGACCCGGTGCGGTATCGCGCTGGTCGAGTCGGGTCGGGGGCGGACGGTGACCGCACTCGACGTGGACGTCGTGCGCACCCCGAGCGACATGGAACTCGCCGAGCGACTGCTCGCGATCTACACCTCGGCGTGTCACTGGCTCGATGTGCACCAGCCCGACGTGGTGGCCATCGAACGGGTCTTCGCGCAGAACCAGGTGTCCACGGCGATGGGGACCGCGCAGGCCGGCGGCGTCATCGCGCTCGCGGCGTCCCAGCGCGACGTCCCGGTGCGCTTCCACACCCCGTCGGAGGTGAAGGCGGCGGTGACCGGCAGCGGACGAGCCGACAAATCCCAGGTCACCGCGATGGTCACCCGGATTCTCGGCATGCAGACAAAGCCGCGTCCCGCCGACGCCGCAGATGCGCTCGCGCTGGCGATCTGTCACTGCTGGCGCGGACCCATGATGGAGCGGATGGCAGCCGCACAGAAGCAGGCCGACGCGGCCGCGGCGCGGCACCGCGCGCGGGTGGCCCAGGCACGAGAAGGGAGTCGCGCATGATCGCGTCAGTCCGCGGACCGGTGCTCGAGATCGCGCTCGACCACGCCGTGATCGACTGCGGGGGAGTGGGATACCGCGTGCTGGCGACGCCCGCGACGCTGTCCCGGCTGCGCCGCGGCGACGAGGCGACGCTGCTGACCTCGATGATCGTCCGCGAGGACTCCATGACGCTCTACGGCTTCACCGAACCCGACGCCCGTGCGCTGTTCGCGCTGCTGCAGACGGTCACCGGCGTCGGCCCGCGACTCGCGATGGCGACCCTCGCAGTCCTCGAGCCGGATGCGTTGCGACGCGCGCTCGCCGAATCGGACACCAAGTCACTGACCTCGGTACCCGGCATCGGCAAACGCGTGGCCGAACGGCTGTGCGTCGAACTGCGGGACAAGGTGGACCGGCCCACGGGCGAGGCGTCGACCGGTGTGACCGTCGTCGGCGGTATTCGCGAGCAGGTCGCCGAGGCGCTCGTCGGGCTCGGGTTCACCGCCGGTCCGGCGGAGAAGGCGGTCACGGCGGTACTGGCCGAGAATCCCGACGCCGATGCGTCCACCGCGCTGCGTCACTCGCTGTCACTGCTCGGCAAGGCGTCGTAGATGGGCGGCGATCCGGACGACGTCGACGACCGGGACGTGAGCGCGATGCCGGTGCGCTCCGACGGCGACCTCGACGCCGGTCTCCGTCCCCGGTCACTCGCTGATTTCATCGGCCAGCCGCGGGTCTGCGAACAGCTCGAACTGGTCCTGCACGGGGCCAAGGGCCGCGGTGGCACCCCCGACCACATCCTGCTGTCGGGACCGCCCGGGCTCGGCAAGACGTCGCTGGCCATGATCATCGCCTCGGAGATGGGCGCCGCCATCCGGGTGACCTCTGGTCCGGCACTCGAGCGCGCCGGCGACCTCGCGGCCATGCTGTCGAACCTCGTCGAGGGCGACGTGCTGTTCATCGACGAGATCCATCGCATCGCGCGCCCGGCCGAGGAGATGCTGTACCTCGCGATGGAGGACTTCCGCGTCGACGTCGTGGTCGGCAAGGGCCCGGGAGCGACTTCGATTCCGCTCGACGTCGCGCCGTTCACGCTGGTCGGGGCGACAACACGGTCGGGGTCGCTGACCGGCCCGCTGCGCGACCGGTTCGGGTTCACCGCGCACATGGAGTTCTACGAGCCCGACGAACTCGTCCGGGTGCTGCACCGCTCGGCCGGGATTCTGGGCATGGAACTCCGCGGCGACGCCTCGGGCGAGATCGCGCGCCGGTCGCGGGGCACGCCCCGCATCGCGAACCGGCTGCTCCGCCGGGTCCGCGACTACGCCGAGGTAAGGGGAGACGGGTCGATCACCGTGGACGTCGCCCGCGCGGCGCTCGCGGTCTACGACGTCGACGAACTCGGCTTCGACCGTCTGGACCGAGCCGTCCTCGACGCCCTGATCCGCGCCTTCGGCGGGGGGCCGGTCGGGGTGTCCACGCTGGCCGTGGCCGTCGGCGAGGAACCGGCGACCGTGGAGGAGGTCTGCGAGCCGTTCTTGGTGCGCGCGGGCATGATCGCGCGGACGCCGCGCGGGCGGGTGGCCACTGCCGCCGCCTGGCATCATCTCGGACTCACCCCGCCCGCCGGTGCGATGAACGCCACCTTCGGGGTGCGTCCCCGTGACGTGGCGGCCGACACGCTGTTCGACGACCTCTAGCCGGATCTTCGACGACCGTCGAGGACACCGGCACCACCTGCGGGGATGAGCTCCGCGCAAGACGTGGCACACTGTGTGGAGCACAGCTGAGCTGATGCTGCCCGGATTTGTCCGGACAGGCCGCTCGCTCACGCCGTACCCACTGATACCCAAAGGACTGACTCGCACTCATGGACGCTCTGCTCTTCCCGCTTCTGCTCGCCCTGCTGGCCGGCTTCATGTTCTTGTCGATGCGGAAGCAGAAGAAGCGTGTGGCCGAGATGCAGGAGATGCAGAACTCGGTGTCCACCGGTACCCGCGTCCAGCTGACCTCGGGTCTCTTCGGCACCGTGATCGACGCGAGCTCGCCCGACGTCGTCGATGTCGAGATCGCCACCGGCGTGGTCACCCGCTGGAACCGGCTGGCCGTCATGCGCGTCGTCCCGACGGATGAGGCCGCGGCCACCTACGCCGGCCACGTCGCCCCGGAGATCGAGTCCGACGACTACGACGACGCCGACTCGGTCAGCCTGGACAAGCCCGCCACCGACGACGCGCGCGACAACGACAAGTAAGCCGCATCCGCGCCGCGTCGATCCACGACGCGGCGCGCCCATCCGTCTGCACCGCCTCCGACGCGTTTCCGGCGTGTCCCGGCCAGGAGTGGACGATGGGTCATGCCGGTCGGGCTGCTCGTCGGCCGGTTGACGCTCTCAAGGAGACCTGAACAGCTGTGACAACTCCCTCTCGGACTTCGGGGAAGGGCCGGACTGCAGGGAAGCGGTCGCGACCGGCTCGAGAGATCCCGCCGTGGCGTCCGCTCGTGGCCTTCATCGGCCTGCTCGCGGTCGTCTACGGACTGATCTTCTTCACCGGACCCCAGACCATCGAACCGAAGCTCGGTATCGACCTCCAGGGCGGTACGCGCGTCACGCTGACCGCGCGGACCGAGGACGGTCAGGCGGCGACCCGAGAGCAGCTCGATCAGGCCAAGCAGATCATCGAGCAGCGCGTGAACGGGCTCGGCGTCTCCGGTTCCGAGGTCGTCGTCAGCGGTGACAACCTGATCATCACGGTCCCCGGCCAGGACGGCGCGCAGGCCAAGTCACTCGGCCAGACGGCGCGCCTGTACGTCCGACCGGTCGTCGGGCAGCCGGCCATGGCGACTCCGCAACCGCCGAAGCCCGAGAGTGCCGACGATCAGGCCGACGCCCTGCCCACCGAGGCCGCGGCAGCCGCCATCGACGAGCAGCGCAAGCTCCGTCAGGCGCCGGGGAACGCGACCCCGCAGCAGCTCGAGGCACTCCAGCAGCAGATGGCGAAGATGGACTGCTCGACGACGGCCAACGACCCGCTGCTGGGCAACGACCGCCCCGATCAGTACCTCGTGGCCTGCTCGACGGACGGCTCGGAGGTCTACCTCCTCGGCCCGGAGATCATCGACGGTCGCGACATCAAGAACGCGAACGCCGGTACCGATCCGCAGACCGGCGAATGGGTGGTGACCCTCGAATTCGAGGGTGAGGCCGCCAGCTTCTGGCCCAGGTACACCGCCGAGCAGGCCCCCAACCGGACCCAGACCGCCTTCACGCTCGACTCGCGCGTCGTCTCGGCGCCGGCGATCAACGAGCCCATCCCGGGCGGTCAGACCCGAATCAGCGGCGGTAGCGCCAGTCCGTTCACCGAGTCGTCGTCGAACGAACTCGCCAACGTGCTGAAGTACGGCTCGCTGCCGTTGTCCTTCACCGCCTCCGACGCCGAGACGATCTCGGCGACACTGGGTCTCGCGTCGTTGCAGGCCGGTCTGATCGCCGGTCTCGTCGGCCTGATCGCGGTCTTCATCTACGCTCTGGCCTACTACCGAATGCTCGGCATCCTGACGGTGCTGTCGCTCGTCCTCGCCGGGGCGATGGTCTACGGCATCATCGTGCTGCTCGGTCGCTGGATCGGGTTCACCCTCGATCTGGCCGGTATCGCAGGTTTGATCATCGGCATCGGTATGACCGCCGACTCGTTCGTCGTCTACTTCGAACGAATCAAGGACGAGATGCGCGAGGGGCGCAGCTTCCGGTCCGCGGTGCCCCGCGGTTGGGCGAGCGCGCGCCGCACGATCTGGTCCGGCAATGCGGTGAGCTTCATCGCCGCCGCGGTCATCTACATCCTGGCGATCGGCGAGGTCCGCGGCTTCGCGTTCACATTGGGTCTCACCACGATCCTCGACGTCATGGTCGTGTTCCTGGTCACCCACCCGCTGGTCGTCTACGCGAGCCGTTCGACATTCCTGTCGAAGCCGAGCGTCAACGGACTCGGGGCGATCAGCGAGGTCGCCCGCCAGCGTCGCGTCGCGGCACACCGACAGGCGAGTGCTGCCCCCGATGGCACGCCCGCGGGCACTGCGGACGCCGACGACACCACTGATGCCACTCGGGAGAAGGGGACGGTGCGATGACCGGGCCGGACAACAAGGCAGCCGGCGACTCGGCCGTTCTCGACGCCGACAAGGCCCAGCCCGGCGCGGACGCCGACTTCGTCGCCGATCGCAACCGCTCGTTCCTGTCCCGGCTCTACACCGGTACCGGTGCCTTCGAGATCGTCGGGCGCCGCCGCATGTGGTATGGCGTCACCGCGGCGATCCTGCTGATCTGCCTGGCCTCGATCGGAATCCGCGGGTTCACCCTCGGTATCGACTTCGAGGGCGGTACCCAGATGTCGGTGCCGGTCGTCTCCTCGGAGATCACCGCGGAGTCCGTCGAAGAAGTTGTCACCGCGACCCTCGGCGAGGCGCCCGAATCGGTACAGACCGCGGGAGCCGGTGGCAGCCAGACGGTCCAGGTGCGCACCGAGACCCTCGATCTCGCCCAGGCGGAATCGGTGACGCGCGCGCTCGCAGACGAATTCGGTCCCGAACTCGCGCCCGCCGAGGTGAGCATCTCGGATGTGAGCTCGACGTGGGGCAGCGAGATCACCGAGCGCATGCTGATCGCGCTGGCCGTGTTCCTGGTCATCGTCTTCGTCTACATCGCGGTGCGATTCGACCGGGAGATGTCCATCGCGGCGATGGGGTCGCTGTTCTTCGACCTGATCGTGACCGCCGGTATCTACTCGCTCGTCGGGTGGGAGGTCACCCCGGCGACCGTCATCGGCCTGCTCACCATCCTCGGCTTCTCGATCTACGACACGGTGGTCGTGTTCGACAAGATCTCCGAGAACACCCGCTCGGTGCTCCAGACCACCCGGCGCACCTACGCCGAACAGGCCAACCTGGGTGTGAACCAGACCCTCATGCGATCGATCAACACCACCGTCATCTCGGTGCTGCCGATCATCGCGTTGATGGTCATCGCGGTCTGGCTGCTCGGCGTCGGAACGCTCAAGGATCTCGGGCTAATTCAGCTCGTCGGTGTCCTCGTCGGTACGTTCTCGTCGGTCTTCCTCGCCGCGCCGCTCCTGGCGACACTGAAGGAACGTCGCCCCGACATCGGCCGGCACACCGAGAAGGTCCTCCGGCGTCGCGCCGGGCTCCCGTCCGACGAGCCGCGGCCGGTCCGGACGCGCCG
Organism: Gordonia sp. SMJS1; assembly: GCF_029866425.1. NCBI lineage: Bacteria > Bacillati > Actinomycetota > Actinomycetes > Mycobacteriales > Gordoniaceae > Gordonia > Gordonia sp. SMJS1. The sequence goes on from NZ_CP123381.1 coordinate 2,422,870, forward strand.
AGGGGCGTCCGCCGGGGCAGCAGTCGACACCGACGACGCGGACCGCGCGGTCCCGACCGGCAAACGCCGTCGCAACCGCTAGTCTCTGCGACGTGAGCGTTGGACGCCGGGAGTTCGTCAGGGTCCTGAGCCTCCTCGTCGGGCTCGTCACGGTCGCCGGGCTGGTGACGGCCTGCGGCGACGACGGGCCGCCGACGATCGACTACGTGGTCGACGCGCGGATCACGACCTACAACGCGAACACGGTGAGCGGCAACGCCGATGGCGTCCTCATGGCGACCACCCGGCTGCTGCCCGGCTTCAGTCTGCTGGGCCCGGCCGGCCAAGTCATCCCGGATCGCGACGTCGGCACGGTCACCCAGGTGCCCGGCCGCGTGCCGACCCTGCGGTATGACTTCAACCCCGAGGCGGTCTTCTCCGACGGGGTGGCCCTCGACTGCGACGATCTCGTGCTCGCCTGGGCGGCGATGAGCGGACGGCTGCCCGGCTTCACCCCGGCGACCACCGCCGGCTATCGCGACATCGACTCGGTGAACTGCGGGGCCGGCGACAAGAGCGCGACCGTCACCTTCGCGCCCGGACGGGAGTACCGGAACTGGCTCTCGCTCTTCGGCGCCGGGGCGATGATGCCCGCGCACGTGGTGGCCCGCGTGGCAGGCCTCTCCGACGTCATCGACCCGATCCGGGCGATGGACCGGGCCGCCGTCGGACGCATCGCGGACGCATGGAACACCGGCTTCGACCTGACGTTCGGACCGGTCGATCACGCGCACTATCCGGCGTCGGGTCCGTATCGCATCGACCGGTACTCGCGCTCGGGCGGACTCGTCCTGGTGCCCAACGACGAGTGGTGGGGCGACAAGCCGGAGACCTCCCGCATCGTCGTCTGGGGGCGCGGGACCGACGCGACTCGCCGGCTCCCCGACGGGCGGTTCGACGTCGTCGACGTGACGGCCGGCCTTGTCGACGGTGACATCGCCGGTTCGGCGGGGGCCGCCGGGCCGTCCTCGCCGGCGCGCGCGCTGGGCGTCGAGGAACTCGTCCTGGCCGGCCGCGGCTTGTTCGGCGATGTCCGGATGCGCCGGGCGTTCGCCTCCTGCGTCCCGCGAGCCGACCTCGCGCGCGACTTCGGCGCCGGCGCGCAGGTCTGGAATCTCCGGGTGCTCTCCCCGGCAGACAACCTGGCCGCACAGATGAACACCGAATTCGGCCAGGCCTATCAGCGGCCGGACATCGAACGAGCGCGCGGACTCGTCCGGGCGGCCACCGGGCAGGGCGCGGTACAGGACCCGGCCGGCGGCGAGGCGGCCGGTTCGGAGGTCGCGCTGCGACCGCGGACGGTACGCATCGGCTACGTCGCGCCGACTCCGCGGTGGCAGCAGATGACCGCGGCGATCGCGGCGTCGTGCCGCGCCGCCGGGATCGTCGTCGAGGACGCGTCCTCACCTGACCTGCGGCCCGACGCTCTGGGCCGCGATGTCGACGCACTCATCGTCGCCGGGGGCGCGTCATTCGCCGCGGCCGGTGCCGCCGACCCGAGCCGGGACGCCTACGCGTTGCGCGGCGGAGACCCGTTGAACCTGTCCGGCATCCGGGAGCCGATGGTGAGTCGGGGAGTGGATCAGCTCGCGACGACCGTCTCGGCGCCCGACCGACTCCGTCTGGCCCGGTCCATCGAGAACGCGACCTGGGCGACGATGCCGTCGGTGCCCCTCTTCGCGGCGCCGCGGATACGGCAGTGGAAGGATCGGGTGGGCAACGTGGTGGCCGGTCTCGGCCGCGACGGCACCGGATGGAACATGGATCGGTGGACGATCCGTGGTTGAGCAGGGGAGTGAAGCGATGGGTGGTGTCGTGCCCGACCGTACGGCGGAGGCGGTCTCGCGAGCGCAGGCGGCGATCGCCGAACACGCTCGCCTCGTCGACGACTTCCCGGCTCCCGGAATCGCTTTCAAGGACCTGACACCGGTCCTCGCGGACCCGGAAGGGCTGTCGACGATCGTCACCGCGCTCACGCATGGTTGTTCGTCGATCGACCTCGTGGCCGGTATCGACGCGCGCGGGTTCCTGCTGGGCGGCGCGGTCGCGCGTGAGCTCGAGGTCGGGGTGCTGGCGGTCCGCAAGGGCGGCAAGCTGCCGCCGCCGGTCCTCGCCATCGACTACAGCCTCGAATACGGACAGGCCACGCTCGAGATCCCGGCCGACGGCCTCGACCTCAGCGGCCGGCGTGTCCTGCTCGTCGACGATGTGCTCGCCACCGGTGGGACGGCGGTCGCCGCGGCCGAACTGCTCCATCGTGCGGGTGCGCACGTCGTCGGGGTCGCGGTGATCATGGAACTCGCGGGTCTCGGCGGCCGGGACACGATCGCCCGTGGCCTCGGACCGGATGTTCCCGTCCATGCGGTCGCACTGGACTGACGGCGTCGACCCGGTCATGGGCGGGCCGCGACTAGAATCGGCTGAGCCCGCCCGGTAGGCCGGACGGGTCACCGTATGCCGACAGACAACCGTGAGGAGGACCGCTGATGCCCGATGAATCCGACACGGCGCAGCGTGGCGTGACCCCCGCGGGTACCCCGGACGCCGGAGCGACGTCGGCCGAGACCGCCGACCGGCCGAACGCACCGGCCGCGGTCGGCTCCATCCAGCCGGGTGCGTCGGCCTCACGCCGGGTGCGCGCCCGCCTCGCGCGCCGTATGACCGCGACCCGCAGTCAGGTCCGGCCGGTCCTCGAACCGCTGGTCACTCTGCACCGCGAGATCTACCCGAAGGCCGACGTGGCGTTGCTGCAGCGCGCCTACGACGTCGCCGACGAACGGCACAGCGGCCAGAAGCGCAAGTCCGGCGATCCCTACATCACCCATCCGCTGGCGGTCGCCACGATCCTCGCCGATCTGGGCATGGACACCACGACCCTCATTGCGGCGCTGCTGCATGACACGGTCGAGGACACCGGCTACTCCTTGCAGGCGCTGGAGAAGGACTTCGGACCCGAGGTCGCACACCTCGTCGACGGCGTGACCAAGCTCGACAAGGTCGCCCTCGGCAGCGCCGCGGAGGCCGAGACCATCCGCAAGATGATCATCGCGATGGCGCGCGATCCGCGCGTTCTCGTCATCAAGGTCGCCGACCGGTTGCACAACATGCGCACGATGCGCTTCCTGCCGCCGGAGAAGCAGGCGCGCAAGGCCCGCGAGACCCTGGAAGTCATTGCGCCACTTGCTCATCGACTCGGCATGGCGACGGTCAAATGGGAACTCGAGGACCTGTCGTTCGCGATCCTGCACCCCAAGCGCTACGAAGAGATCGTCCGGCTCGTCGCCGACCGCGCGCCGTCCCGCGACACCTACCTGGCCCGGGTGCGAGCCGACATCAACAGCGCGCTGGCCGGTGCGCGTATCAACGCCACCGTGGAGGGGCGGCCCAAGCACTACTGGTCGATCTATCAGAAGATGATCGTCAAGGGCCGCGACTTCGACGACATCCACGACCTCGTCGGGATGCGCATCCTCTGCGAGGAGGACCGCGACTGCTACGCCGCCGTCGGTGTCGTGCACTCGTTGTGGCAACCCATGGCGGGGCGCTTCAAGGACTACATCGCCCAGCCGCGCTTCGGCGTCTACATGTCGTTGCACACGACCGTGATCGGACCCGAGGGCAAACCGCTCGAGGTGCAGATCCGCACGCACGAGATGCACCGCACGGCCGAGTTTGGGATCGCCGCGCACTGGCGCTACAAGGAGAACGGCTACCGCAAGTCGGGCAAGAAGTCCGACACCGCCGAGATCGACGACATGGCCTGGATGCGCCAGCTGCTCGACTGGCAGCGGGAGGCCGCGGACCCGGGTGAGTTCCTGGAGTCGCTGCGCTACGACCTCGCCGTGCGCGAAATCTTCGTGTTCACCCCGAAGGGCGACGTCATCACGCTGCCCGCCGGATCGACCCCGGTCGACTTCGCCTACGCGGTCCACACCGAGGTCGGGCACCGCTGTATCGGCGCGCGCGTCAACGGTCGGCTGGTCGCGCTCGAGCGCACGCTCGAGAACGGCGAGGTGGTGGAGGTGTTCACCTCCAAGGCGCCGACCGCCGGTCCGTCGAAGGACTGGCAGACGTTCGTGGTCTCGCCGCGCGCCAAGGCCAAGATCCGGCAGTGGTTCGCCAAAGAGCGACGCGAGGAGGCCCTCGAGGCCGGCAAGGACGCGATCGCCAAGGAGGTCCGCCGCGGCGGGCTCCCGCTCCAGCGGCTCCTCAGCGCGGAATCGATGTCGGCGATCGCCCGCGAGTTGCGCTACACCGACGTCACCGCGCTCTACACCGCGGTCGGTGAGAACCACGTCTCCGCACGGCATGTCGTCAACCGGCTGGTCGCCTCACTGGGTGGCATCGAGGACGCCGAAGAGGCGATCGCCGAGCGGTCGACGCCGTCGACGATGCCCACCCGGGCACGCCAGGGCGGCGACGTGGGCGTCATGGTCGACGGCATCGACAACGTCGTGATCAAACTCGCCAAGTGCTGCACCCCGGTGCCCGGCGACGACATCCTCGGTTTCGTCACCCGCGGCGGCGGGATCAGCGTGCACCGCACCGACTGCACCAACGCCGAATCGCTTCGGCAGCAAGAGGAACGAATTCTCGACGTGTCCTGGGCCCCGTCGCCGGAATCGGTGTTCCTGGTGGCGATCCAGGTGGAGGCGCTCGACCGGCACCGGCTGCTGTCGGACGTGACCAAGGTGCTCGCCGACGAACGCGTCAACATCCTGTCCGCGTCGGTGACGACGAGCCGGGACCGGGTGGCCATCAGCAAGTTCACCTTCGAGATGGGCGACCCGAAGCATCTCGGGCACGTGCTCAACGTGGTGCGCAACGTCGAAGGAGTCTACGACGTCTACCGGGTGACCTCGGCGGCGTGATCGGGAGGCTCTGTTCTGATTCGCCAGCCCACTCCCTCTGCTCCCTGAGGTGCGAGCGAAGCGAGCCACGAAGGGCCGGGTGAGCTGCCTCGCCAGGCCCTTCGTGGCTCGTCGCTCGCGCTCCTCGCACCTCAGGGATCACGGGTTTCGAGGTTCTTTTGGATTAGGGATTAGAGTTCCCGGCGCCTAGTTGATCGTGGCCGTCTCGATGGTCACCGGGAGCTTCGGCTCGCCGTCCCCGGGCTGACTGCCGATCGGGCCGGGGTTGATGCCGCCGGCGTAGACCTTGTCGAGCACCGCGAGTCCGGGTTCGTCGACCTTGCCGACGATCGAGTAGTCCGGGCCCAACTGGCTGTCGTTGATCACGATGAAGAGCTGGCTGGACCCGGTGTTCGGGTTCTGCCCGCCCTGGCTGCTGTTGGCGATCGCGATGGTGCCGCGCGGGTAGATGACGGGCTGCGAACCGGTCGTCGGATCCGGCTGCCCGACCGTCTGCAGATCGGTCGGCGGCTCGTCGGGGCTGGTCCAACCGGGCCCGCTCATGCCGGTGCCGGTGGGGTCGCCGCACTGCAGGATCTTCAGCGTCTCGCTGGTGGTCATGCGGTGGCAGGTGGAGTCGTCGTAGAACTTGTTCTCGATCAACGAGGTGACCGCAGCCGTGTTGCACGGCGCGCCATCGCGTTCGAGCGTGATCGGTAGGGTGCCCTGGGAGGTGACGAACGTGGCCTTCTCGGTGCCCGACTTGAGGACGCGCTCGTCGGGCTTGGGCGAGGTGCGCTCGTTCTCCGCGGCCGCCTTCAGCTCGTCGAGTTCGGCTTGGTACTGCGCTCGCTGATCGGCCGGGACGTTGTCGGGCACCTGATCGGGCAGCTGGTCGAAGCGGCTCGGGGAGTCCTCGTAGGCGCAGGTCGTCCAGCGTGCGGCCTCGCGGTCGTCCATGATCTTCTTCACCACGACGGCGGTCACGCCCGCGACCACGGCGACCACGACGGCGGTCGAGACGGAGGCGATGACGATCTTCCGCTTGCGCCGGGCGAGGCGCTCGGTCTCGAGGCGTTCTTCGAGCTTCCGCTTCGCCGCCTCGCGGCGCTCCTCATTGGTGGACACGCGGGTGGATCCTCCTGAAACCTCGGCATGGCTGTGCCGACATCGTCGTGGATGTCACTTACTCGGGGGCAAGTGTGCCAGTTGTACCTGAGAACGGGGTGCGGCGGGTCGCGAGCCATGCCGCCTACGCAACAATGGACACCGACGTGTGTGCGTCGTCCTGTCCGCGCCGACCCGAGGAGCAGCATGCTCATCACCGGATTCCCCGCCGGGATGTTCCAGACAAACTGCTACATCGTCGCCGCCGAGGCGGGATCGGAGGCGGTGATCATCGATCCGGGCCAGGATGCGGCGCCGCGGGTCCGGGAACTGCTCGCCGAACACGACCTCACCCCGGTGGCGGTGCTGCTCACGCACGGTCATCTCGACCACACCTGGAACGCGACGGAACTCTGCGACGAGTACTCGATCCCGGCCTACATCCATCCCGCGGATCGTCCGATGCTCGCCGATCCCGGTCTCGGCATCGGACGGGCGTTGGGCGCGATGATCGGCGACCAGGTGTTCACCGAGCCGGAGAAGGTGGTCGAGTTCGCCGACGGCGAGTCGGTGGAACTCGCCGGGGTCGCGTTCTCTGTCGATCTCGCGCCCGGGCACACACAGGGCTCGGTGCTGCTCGGGGTCGACGTCGACGTGCCGGACGAGGCCCGGGATCAGGCCGGGCCCGACACGCCGTCGGTGGTCGGGGTCTGCTTCTCCGGTGACGTATTGTTTGCCGGTTCGATCGGCCGGACGGATCTCCCCGGGGGCAACCATCAGCAGTTGCTCGACTCGATAGCGGCGAAACTCCTGCCGCTGCCCGCGGAGACGCTGGTCCTGCCCGGCCACGGACCCCAGACCACCATCGGCCAGGAGAGTGCGAGCAATCCCTTCCTGGCCGGCCTCGAACGCCAGAGCACTCGACCGAAGGGACGACACGGACTGTGAGCGGAGCATTTCAGGCCCCCCGGGGCATCCCGGACTACCTCCCGCCGAACTCGGCGGACTTCCGGAGGGTCCGGGACACGCTCACCAACGCGGCGCGTCGTGCCGGCTACGGCCACATCGAACTGCCGGTGTTCGAGGACACCGCGCTGTTCGCACGCGGGGTCGGGGAGTCGACCGATGTCGTGAGCAAGGAGATGTACACCTTCGCCGACCGCGGCGACCGCTCGGTGACGCTGCGTCCCGAGGGCACCGCGGGCGTGGTGCGCGCGGTGATCCAGCACGGTCTCGACCGCGGCCAGCTGCCGGTGAAGGTCTGCTACGCCGGGCCGTTCTTCCGCTATGAGAAGCCGCAGACCGGCCGGTATCGCCAGCTGCAGCAGGTCGGCGTCGAGGCGATCGGTGTCGACGACCCGGCGCTGGACGCCGAGGTCATCGCGATCGCCGACGAGGGTTATCGCCGCCTCGGCCTGACGGGGTTCCGGCTGGAGATCACCTCGCTGGGTGACGACGAGAGCCGTCCGCGCTATCGAGAGGCGTTGCAGGAGTTCCTGTTCGGGCTAGACCTCGACGAGGCCACCCGGATGCGCGCCGAGATCAACCCGCTGCGTGTCCTCGACGACAAGCGGCCGGAGATCAAGGCGGCGACCGCGGGCGCGCCGCTGCTCATCGACTATCTGTCCGACGACGCGAAGGCGCACTTCGACCTCGTCCTGGCGCACCTGGACCGGCTGGGTGTCGTCTACGAGATCAACCCGCGTCTGGTGCGCGGCCTGGACTACTACACGAAGACCACGTTCGAATTCGTCCACGACGGTCTCGGTGCGCAGTCGGGCATCGGCGGCGGCGGGCGCTACGACGGTCTGATGCGACAGCTGGGCGCCAAGCAGGATTTGTCGGGCATCGGGTTCGGGATCGGCGTCGACCGGACGATGCTGGCGCTGGAGGCCGAGGGTGTCGCGGGCACCGAGGCGGCCCGCTGCCAGGTCTTCGGAGTGCCGCTGGGCTCGGCGGCCAAAGCCGAACTCGTCGGTGTCGCAGGCGCTCTGCGCGCCGCCGGGATCAGTGTCGACCTGGCTTACGGCGATCGTGGCCTCAAGGGCGCGATGAAGGCGGCCGACCGTTCGGGGGCGCGGCTGGCGCTGGTGCTCGGGGAGAACGAACTCGCCGAGCGCCGGCTGGAGATCAAGGACCTGAGCAACGGCGAACAGCACCGGGTCGCCCTGGACGACGTGGTCGCCGAGGTCCGTCGTCTCCTGGGCTGAGGTCAGCGCATACATTCGCAGCTGAAAACCGCCCAGTGCAGGACCGGCGACTGCTCAAAGGCGTCGGCGAAGCTGCGGAGGGTGGTTTTCAGCGGCGCGTCTCCTGGTCCTCGCCGGCGACCTCGGCCGCGAGGACGTCCAGCGAGACACCGCCGAGAGCCAGTGCGCGCGAATGGAAGTCCTTGAGCGTCCAGTCCGGGTGCCGGCGGAGGGCGGCGGTACGCGTCTGCTCCCACACGCGCTGGCCGAGCGCATACGAGGGCGCCTGGCCGGGCCAGCCCAGATAGCGGTCGAGTTCGAAGCGCAGCACGGCGTGGTCCATCGCGACCGACGAGGTCAGGAACGTCCAGGCCTTGTCGGCGTCCCAGATCCCGCCGCCGAGGGACTCCGGCGCGGGCAGGCGGCAGTGGACGCCGATGTCGACCACGACCCGCGCGGCCCGCAGCCGCTGCGAGTCGAGCATCCCCATACGGTCGCCCGGGTCCTCGAGCCAGCCGAGCTCGTCCATCAGGCGTTCGGCGTAGAGCGCCCAGCCCTCGCCGTGTCCGGAGGTGAACGACGCGAGCTTGCGCCAGGCGTTGAGGTCGGGGTCGACGATCGCTGATCCGAGCTGGAGATGATGCCCGGGCACGCCCTCGTGGTAGACCGTCGTCTTCTCCTGCCAGGTGTGGAAGACGGTCTGGTCGTCGGGCACCGCCCACCACATCCGTCCCGGACGGGAGAGATCCTCGCTGGGCTGGGTGTAGTAGATGATCCCGGTCGACGACGGGGCGAGCCGACACTCCAGCCGGGACAGCCGGGCCGGGAGGTCGAAGTGCGTGCCCGCCAGACCGGCGACCGCCGCGTCGGACGTCGCCTGCATCCAGTCGACGAATTCCGCGCGATCGTGGATCTGGTACTGCGGCTGACGATCCAGCCAGGCGAGCGTCGCCGCGACCCCCTGTCCGGGGAGCAGTCCCTCCGCGATCTCCTGCTGCTCGGCGACGATCTGCTGCAACCGGGTCATCGCCCAGGCATAGGCGTCGTCGGGGTCGGCGTCGGCGCCCAGGTAGGCCGGCAGGTGCAGCAGGTAGCGGTCGCGGCCGACCGCGTCGTCGTCGACGGCCTGAGCGAGAACGCCGGTGCGCAGGTAGTGGGCGAAGGTCCCGAACGAGGTCCGCGCCGCGTCGAGCGCGGTGGCGAGGGTGCCGGCGAGCGCCGGGTCGGCCGCGATCGGTGCGGTGTTGCCGGCGATGGCATCGGCCGCGGTGTCGGCCTGCCGGGCGACCGCCGCCACCTGTCGACGGGCCGGCGGCGGACCGTGACGAAGCCGGTGGGCGAGGCCGTCGACGACGTCGGTGAGCGACGCCGGGATCGCGGTGAGGCGGGACAAGAAGGTCTCCCGCTGCTCGCGGGTGTCGGTGGGCATGAGGTCGAAGACGTCGCGCAGCGCCTGCAACGGTGACGCGATGACATTGCAGTCGCCGATGTGCTCGCCCGCGTCGGCGAGTGCGAGCTCGCGACGCAGCGAGGCGCTCATGGTCGCGACGGTGACGCGGTCGATGGCATCGACGACGTCGGCGCCGCCCAGGGCGGAGAGGGTGCCGGCGGCGACCTCGGCGCGTTCGGCGCACCCCTGCGCGGAGAAGTCGGTCAGCCGGTCGTCGTGCCCACCGCGCCCGATCTCGGTGGCGAACAGCGGATCGAGCGCGCACAACCGGTCCAGGTGCGCCTCGGCGATCGCATCGACGGCGGTGGGCCTGCGCGGGCCGGTCCCGCCGGGGTCGGTGGCGTTCACAGGTCGTCGGTGGCGAAGGTGTCGCAGCGATCCGGATCGCCCGACTGATAGCCGACGGTGAACCACCGCATGCGCTGGGCGGCCGAACCATGAGTCCAGCCCTCGGGATTGGAGCCCGCGCCCTGGATGGTGTCGTCGCCGATGGCCTTCGCGGTCTGGATGACCGTCGCTATCTGCTCCTCGGTGATGGGCGCTAGGAGGGCGTCTGGGCCGTCGTCGGCGTGATGGGCCCACACCCCGGCGAGGCAGTCGGCCTGCAATTCGACCCGCACCGAACCCGATCGCGGTCCCTGCGAACCCATCCGCTGCCCCTTGGCGAGGGCGCCGGTGAGGTTCTGCACGTGGTGTCCGTACTCGTGGGCCACGACGTACTCCTGCGCGAGGGGCCCGTCGCTGCCGCCCATGCGACGCAGCTGGGCGAAGAACGTCGGATCGAAGTACGCCGTCGAATCGGCGGGACAGTAGAACGGGCCGGTCGCCGAACTCGCCGCGCCGCATCCGGTGTTCACCGCGTCGGAGAAGATGACCGTCTGCGGTGGCTCGTACTCGGGCCACAGATCCGACCACACCTTGTCGACGCTGACGGTGGTCGCCTTGATCCGGCAGATCGTGTTCTCGTTGGCCATCTCATAGGTGCACTCGTCCAGTTGCTGCTGGATCTGCGCGGCGTCCGACGAGGTGCCGGGAGCGGGGCCGCCGGCGCCGAGCAGATCGCCGGGATTCACCCCGAAGAACAGCGCGACGATCGTGATGAGGAGTCCCGCGCCGCCGCCCAGCGCGATCCGGCCCCCACCGCCTCCACCGCCGCCGGAGACGTTGCCGGTGTCGATCGATCCGCTGCCTTGGAAGGTCACGCGGCCATTCTGGCACGATCGGCACCCGCCCTCGGCGCAGTCGCGGAGGTATGCGATTGACGGCCGGGGGCGTGGATACGGCACCATGGACACCTGGTCTGCGTTTCCGCCGACCGATTTCGACTCCTGGAAGGATTCTCAGTGCTCCGCACGCATTCCGCAGGTTCGCTGCGCCGCGCCGACGCGTCGCAGACCGTCACCGTCGCCGGGTGGGTCGCACGCCGACGCGACCACGGTGGCGTGGTCTTCATCGACCTGCGCGACGCCACCGGACTGGTCCAGGTGGTCTTCCGCGACGAGTCGGTCGCGCCGGCCGCCCACCGTCTGCGCGCCGAGTACTGCGTCACCGTGACCGGCGTCGTCGAGGTGCGTCCCGAGGGCAGCGAGAACCCCAACCTGAGCTCCGGCGAGATCGAGATCAACGCCGTCGAGCTCGAGGTCCTCAACGAGTCCGCGCCGCTGCCGTTCCAGCTCGACGAGTCGCCGGGCGAGGAGGCGCGCCTGCGTCACCGCTACCTCGACCTGCGGCGTGCGGGGCCCAGCGCGGCGCTCCGCCTGCGGTCCAAGGCGAACGCGGCGGCGCGCGGCGTGCTCGCCGCCCACGACTTCACCGAGATCGAGACGCCCACGCTGACCCGGTCGACGCCGGAAGGGGCACGTGACTTCCTGGTCCCGGCGCGCCTGCAGCCCGGCACCTTCTACGCCTTGCCGCAGAGCCCGCAGCTGTTCAAGCAGCTGCTGATGGTCGCGGGCATGGAGCGGTACTACCAGATCGCGCGCTGCTACCGCGACGAGGACTTCCGCGCCGACCGGCAGCCGGAGTTCACCCAGCTCGACATCGAGATGAGCTTCGTCGACCAGGACGACGTCATCGCTGTCGCCGAGGAGATCCTCGTCGCGCTGTGGAAGCTCATCGGCGTCGACATCACCACCCCGATCCCGCGGATGACCTACGCCGATGCGATGCGCCGATTCGGTTCGGACAAGCCGGATCTGCGCTTCGGTATCGAACTCGTCGAGTGTGCCGAGTACTTCAAGGACACCCCGTTCCGCGTGTTCCAGGCACCGTACGTCGGAGCGGTCGTCATGCCCGGCGGTGCGTCGCAGCCACGCCGCCAGCTCGACGCATGGCAGGAATGGGCGAAGCAGCGCGGGGCACGCGGTCTGGCGTACGTCCTCATCGCCGAAGACGGGACCCTCAGCGGGCCGGTCGCCAAGAACTCTCCGAGGAGGAGCGCTCCGGTCTGGCCGCCCATGTCGGCGCGGAGCCGGGTGACTGCGTGTTCTTCGGTGCGGGAGAGGTGAAGTCGACCCGCGCCCTGCTCGGTGCCGCGCGCGGTGAGATCGCCTCGAAGCTCGGGCTCATCAAGGACGGGGACTGGGCGTTCACCTGGGTGGTGGACGCGCCGATGTTCGAGCCGGTTGCCGACGCGACGGCGTCCGGCGATGTCGCACTGGGACATTCGGCCTGGACCGCGGTGCACCATGCGTTCACCTCGCCCAAGCCGGAGTCGATCGACGCCTTGGAGTCCGATCCGGGTTCGGCCCTGGCCTACGCCTACGACATCGTGTGCAACGGCAACGAGATCGGCGGCGGATCGATCCGTATCCATCGGCGGGACGTGCAGGAGCGCGTCTTCGAGATCATGGGCATCGGCCACGACGAGGCGCAGGAGAAGTTCGGCTTCCTGCTCGACGCCTTCGCCTACGGCGCTCCGCCGCACGGCGGCATCGCCTTCGGATGGGACCGCATCACCGCCCTGCTCGCCGGCGAGTCGTCCATCCGCGAGGTGATCGCGTTCCCCAAGTCGGGTGGCGGCGTCGACCCGCTGACCGACGCCCCCGCGGCGATCACCCCGCAGCAGCGCAAGGAATCGGGGATCGACGCCAAGCCCGCACCGCGGGGCGGCGCCGACCAGAAGGACGCCGAGCAGAAGGGCGCCGACCAGAAGGACGCCGGGAGCACTGCCTGAGCCGAAAAGCGGTGGGCCGACGTGAGTTCGGCCACCGTGTTCCCGGCGCGGTGCTCGTCACCCGGCGCCTGGAGGTCATCTGTGATGAGATCTCCACCATGGCGCACAGCGGTGGGATCGAGTCGGCTGCCGGAATAGTAATGACGGGCCCGGGCGGGGAGTTCCGCCGGTGACGATCAAGGTTGCCCTCGAGCATCGGACGGTGTACTCGTTCGACCGGCCGACCAAGATCTACCCCCACGTCGTCCGCCTGCGTCCGGCGCCGCACTCGCGCACACCGATCGAGGCGTACTCGCTCACCGTCGACCCCGGTGAGCACTTCCTGAACTGGCAGCAGGACGCGTTCAGCAACTATCTGGCGCGCCTGGTGTTCCCGGAACCCTCGACCACCCTCGGGATCACCGTGAGTCTGGTCGCGGACCTCACCGCGATCAATCCGTTCGACTTCTTCATCGAGGAGTGGGCCGAGTTCTACGGGTTCGACTATCCGGCCGAGCTGCGGCGCGACCTCGAGATCTTCCTCCGGCCGGCCGGGGTCACCGACGGTGAATTCGCCGGTGCGCCGGTGCATCCGGAGATCGCGAGGTTCGCGGCGAAGCATCGGCGGCCGGCCGCACGCGGGTCATCGACTTCCTGGTGCGCCTCAACGCCGCGGTGCGCGACGCCGTCGGCTACACCGTCCGCCTCGAGGCCGGCGTGCAGTCGCCGGAGTACACGCTCTCCAGTGCGATCGGTTCCTGCCGGGACTCGGCCTGGTTGCTGGTCGCCCTCCTGCGCGAACTCGGGTTCGCGGCACGCTTCGTGTCCGGATACCTCGTCCAGCTGACCTCGGACGTGAAGTCGCTCGACGGTCCGTCGGGTCCCGACGCCGATTTCACCGACCTGCACGCGTGGACCGAGGTGTACCTCCCCGGGGCCGGTTGGGTCGGACTGGATCCGACGTCGGGTCTGTTCGCCGGCGAGGGGCACATCCCCTTGGCGGCCACCCCGCATCCGGTCGGCGCCGCACCGATCACCGGTTCGACCGGCCCGTGCCACGCCACTCTGGATTTCACCAACACGGTCACGCGGTTCCACGAGGACCCACGCGTCACGCTGCCCTACACCGCGGAGCAGTGGGGCCGGGTCACCGATCTCGGCGCGCTGGTCGACGAACGGATGGAACGCAACGACGTACGCCTGACGATGGGCGGCGAGCCGACATTCGTGTCCATCGACAACCAGACGGACCCGGAGTGGCGCACCGCCGCGGACGGTCCGCACAAACGGTTGCTGGCCGGGCGGCTGGCCGACCGCCTCATGACGGCGTACGCGCCGGGCGGCCTGATGCGGCGCAGCCAGGGCAAGTGGTATCCCGGTGAACCGCTGCCGCGGTGGCAGCTCGAACTGATGTGGCGCGCCGACGGTCTGCCGATCTGGCGGAATCCGAATTTGCTCGCCGACCCGTGGGCGACGCCCGACGATTGTGCCGCGGCGATCGACCGCGAGACCCACGGCCCGAACCCCGACGACCTCGGCGACGCCGGCCCGGCACGGGAACTGCTCACCGCCTTCGCGACGCGACTGGGACTCCCGGTCGGTCAGGTCGTGCCGGCCTATGAGGACCCGCTGGTCCGGATGCGGGAACTCGCCGCGATGCCGCCCGGTGACCCCGGAACCGACCCCACCCTGCCCGCCGCACGGTCGTTCACGCAGGCCGAGATCGCCGTCGACGCCGATTCGGCGGACGGCGACGACGACGAGAGCCTCGCTCCGACAACGGATTCCGTCCGACGCAGACGAGCCCTGATCGAGCGGCTCGACGCCGCCGTCACCCAGCCGAGTGCGCACGTGTTGCCGCTGAGCCGCTCGGAGGACCGGACCGCGTGGCAGAGCGCGGTGTGGACGACCCGGCGGGGACGGATCGTGCTGACCCCCGGCACCTCGCCGGCCGGCTTGCGGCTGCCGCTCAACTCGCTGTCGTGGGGTCCGGCCCCGACGCTGTTCGAAGCCGATCCGTCCGCACGCCACGACGACCTGCCGACCGACCCGTCGGCGGCGCTGGGGCACACCGTCCGCGAGGTGGACCCCGCGCAATTCCTGCCCCGGACCGCCCTCGTCGCCGAGGTCCGCGGCGGCGTGCTCCACGTGTTCATGCCGCCGACCTCGACCCTGGAGGAGTATCTCGCGATCGTCGAACTCGTCGAGGACGCCGCCGCCACGGTGTCAACGCCGGTCGTCGTCGAGGGGTACGGACCGCCCGCCGACCCGCGACTCGTCTCGTTGTCGGTGACCCCGGACCCGGGGGTTGTCGAGGTCAACATCCAGCCGACCGGGAGTTTCGCCGAGCAGTCCGAGCTGCTCGAATCGCTCTACGACCATGCCCGACAGGTGCGGCTGGGCACCGAGAGCTTCGACCTCGACGGGAGCCACGGTGGCACGGGCGGCGGCAACCACATCACCCTCGGCGGCGTCACGCCCGCCGATTCGCCGATGCTGCGCCGCCCCGACCTGCTGGTGTCGATGCTGACCTACTGGCAACGTCATCCCGCGCTGTCGTACCTGTTCTCCGGCCGGTTCATCGGCACCACCTCGCAGGCGCCGCGTGTCGACGAGGGTCGGGAGTCCTCGCTCTACGAGCTGGAGATCGCCTTCGCCGAGATCGACCGGCTCGCGGTCAAGAATTGTGGCGACGGTGCCCGGGCCGGCGGACGCTTCGACGGCGCGCCCCCGAACCCCTGGGTCACCGACCGGGCGCTGCGGCATCTGCTCACCGACATCACCGGCAACACGCACCGGGCCGAGTTCTGCATCGACAAGCTCTACAGTCCCGACTCGGTGCGCGGCCGGCTGGGCCTGCTGGAGCTGCGGGCTTTCGAGATGCCGCCCCACCACCGGATGGCTATGGTGCAGTCGCTGCTGGTGCGGAGCCTGGTGTCGTGGTTCTGGGAGAAGCCCTACCGGGCCCGGTTGATCCGCCACGGCGGCGACCTACACGGCAAACACCTGTTGCCGCACTACGTCATCGCCGACATCGCGCTGGTCGCCGAGGAACTCCGCGAGGCCGGCTATCCGTTCGAGACCGCCTGGCTGGACCCGTTCACCGAATTCCGCTTCCCGCGTCTGGGGACCGTGCAGATCCGGGACCAGGAGATCGAGCTGCGCGGTGCCATCGAGCCGTGGAACACGTTGGGGGAGGAGGCAACCGGAACGGGCACGGCCCGGTACGTCGACTCCTCTGTCGAGCGCGTGCAGGTGCGCGTCCTGGGTGGTGAGGACGATCGTTACCTGTTGACCTGCAACGGTTTCCCGATTCCACTGCGCGCCACCGGTCGCACCGGTGAACGCGTCGCCGGTATCCGGTTTCGGGCCTGGCAGCCGCCGAGCTCGCTGCACCCGACGATCACCATCGACACCCCGCTCACCTTCGACCTGATCGACACGGTCAACGGCCGGTCGGTGGGCGGTGCCACCTACCACGTCGTGCATCCCGGAGGACGTGCCTACGATCGGCCGCCGGTGAACGCGGTCGAGGCCGAGTCCCGGCGCAACGGGCGGTTCGAGGCGGCCGGTCACACGACCGGCACCGTCGACGTCGGGCTGTTGCGCGAACGACAGTCCCGGCAGGCCACCGACTTCGGGGTGCCCGGGATCCTCGACCTCCGGCGGGCACGTACAGTTCTTCGGTGACCTCTTCGCCGGGCAACGCTTCCGCGGTGTTCGACCGCTACCGCGCCGAGGGCCACACTCTCTTCGATCCCGACCGTCTGACCCGTCTCGCCGCATCCGCGGACCGGCCGGCCGACTCCTACGACGAGCTCTTGGAAGCCGACGGCGCGATCCGTCCGGCGTGGGCCGACCTGGCCCGCATCTACCAGCTGCGCGGTCCGGACCGCCTCCGCGAGTCCGCGGCCCGGCTGGCCGCAGCCGTCAGCGACGACGGCGTGGTCTACAACGAGTTCGACGGTCAGCACACCGTGACCCGCGACTGGGATGTCGACGCGGTGCCGCTGGTGATCGACGGCGTCGAATGGGCCGAACTCGAAAAGGCCATCACGCAGCGGTCGATGCTGCTCGACCTGCTCCTGCGTGACCTCTACCGCGATCAGAAGACGATCGCGGCCGGACTCGTCGCGCCCGAGATGGTGTTCGGCCATCCCGGTTACATCCGCAAGGCCGCCCGACTCGAGGTCGCCGGGCCGCACGCGCTGTTCCTGCACGCGGTCGACATCTCGCGCACCGCCGACGGCCGGTTCGTCGCCTACCGGGACCGCACCCAGGCGCCGTCGGGGATCGGTTATGCGATCGTCGGGCGGCGGCTGATGTCGAAGACCTTCCCCCAGCTGTTCCAGGCGTGCGCACCGCGGCCGATGACCACCTTCGCCGGCACGATGCGGCTGGCACTCACCGAGTACGCGCCGCCCGGGGTCGACGACCCGACGGTGGCGGTCCTCAGCCCCGGCAGCATGTCCGAGACCGCCTTCGACCAGGCCTATCTCGCGTCGGTACTCGGCTTCCCCCTCGTCGAGGGCGCCGACCTCACCGTCCGGGACGGCGCGGTCTACATGCGCTCGCTGGGTCGCTACAAGCGGGTGGACGTGCTGCTGCGACGGGTCGACGCCGCCTACTCCGATCCGCTGGACCTGCGGACGGACTCCCAGCTCGGCGTCGCCGGGCTGGTCGAGGCGATCTCGCGCGGCACGGTGACGGTCCTCAACACCCTCGGTTCGGGGGTGCTGGAGAACCCGGCGCTGCACACCGTGCTGGAACGTCTCGCGCCCGTCCTGCTCGACGAGGACCTGCGGCTGGGTTCGGTCACCACGTACTGGGCCGGAGATCCGTTGCAGCGCAGCCTGATCCGTGATCGTCTGGCCGCCCTGGTCCTGACGAACACGAGTACGGGGGAGGAGTTCATCGGCCCGTTGCTCGCCGCGACCGACCGCGCCGAGCTCGTCGCCCGGATCGAGGCCCAGACCTGGCAGTGGGTGGCCCGCGAGCTCGAGGCGTTCTCGGTGGCCCCGACGATCACCCCCGGCAGCGGTTCCGGTGGACCGATCGCGACGCTGCGGGCGGCGCCGGTGTCGGTGCGCGCGTTCAGCGTGGCACAGGGTCCCGGGTACGCGGTCATGCCGGGCGGCCTGGGGGCCGTTCTCGCCGACGGGGTCGCCGGCGCCGCCCACCACGTGGTGGCCGCCAAGGACGTGTGGGTCACCAGCACCGAGGTGGGCGGGCACGTGTCGCGGCGGTCGGAGACCCGCGGTGAGCCGGCCGGGGAGGTCGTCGCGGGCACGTCGGCGGGTCGCCCGGTGACCCGGGAGTACTCCGACGTCGCGGCCGCGGCCAGTCCGCGCGTCCTGGCGGACCTGTTCTGGCTGGGCCGCTACGGGGAGCGCACCGAGCTCGTGACCCGCCTGGCCAAGGTGCCCCGCGAGCGTTATCAGGACTTCCAGTACCGGCCGTGGATGTCGGGCACGCCGGCGGTGCCGCTGCTGTTGCACGCGGTCGCCACGGTGACGGGCACCGCGCGCTACCTGGACACCGCCGACCTGCTGTTGCCGGGTTCGGACCGACCGCCGTCACCCGATCAGGTCAATGAGGCGATCGAGAAGATCGCCGACCTGACCGTGTCGCGATCGGTGCCCGGGACCATCGCCTACTCGGTCGACCGGCTGATCAGTACGGTCCGGGCGGTCCGTGACCAGATGTCCACGAGCACCTGGATGGTGCTCGCGCCGGTCGAACGGATCATGGCGAGCACGACCCGGCTGGTCCTCCGGTCGCGCGCGGACGCCGGGGCGGGCGACGCCGCGCTGGACCTAGGACCCGATCTGGCCCGCGCGCACGACGAGATCCTGCACGGCGTCCTGGCGCTGACCGGGCTGCAGGCCGAGTCGATGGTGCACGATCCGGCCTGGATGTTCATGGACGTCGGCCGACGCATCGAACGGGCCGTCACCCTCGCCGACCTCACGCTCGCGATGTTCGCCGACGCGCAGGACACCGACGTCGAGCAGGCGCTGCTGGAGTCGTACCTGGTGGCCAACGAATCGTCGGTGATCTACCGTCGCCGCAACCGCGGGCTGTATCAGGCGGCCAGTGTCGCCGAGCTGCTGCTGTTCGACCCGACCAATCCCCGGTCGATGATCTTCTGCCTCGACAAGATGAACGCCGACCTGTCGTCCGTACCGGAGACCCTGCGGTCGGCCGGCGCCGAACGGGCCGTGCAGGACATGATCGCCGAACTGCGCCGCGGCGACCCCGCCGACCTCGTGCGGGTCGACGCCGACCGGAGGCGCCCGGAACTCGTCGAACTGATGACGACCCTGCGCACCGGGGCGCGTGAACTCTCCGATCTGCTCACCCGGACCCGCTTCGCCACCCCGCGCCAGGCGCGACCGATCTGGGCCGGTGGGGAATCGTGAGCACGCGCGTCTACCGTGTGCTGCACCGGACCAGCTACACCTACGACGACGACGTGTCGTCCTCGTACGGGCGCTGCCATCTGACCCCGCGCGACCTGCCCGGCCAGCGCGTGCACTCGACGTCGGTCGAGATCGACCCCGAACCCGACGACCGGTCGACGGGGCTCGACGTCTACGGCAACCACGACAGCTATTTCCATGTCCGGACCGCGCACCGCGAGCTGACCGTGACCGCGCGGTCGGTGGTCGAGGTGGATCCCGTGGACCCGGGCGTCCTCCTCAGTCCGGCGGCCCGGGGTCCGTGGGAACAGGCGCGACCGTGCGTGGTGGACGGGCGGGACAGTGCCCTGGCTGCCGAGTTCGTCCTCGATCTCGACCCGCCGGAGATCACCCCCGCGGTGCGCGACTACGCCGCCGGCATCTTCACGCCCGGCCGGCCGCTGGTGGAGTCGGTCATCGATCTGACCTCGCGCATCTTCACCGACTTCACCTACCGGTCCGGGTCGACGGCCATCTCCACCCGGGTCGACACCGTCCTGCAGCGTCGCGAGGGTGTCTGCCAGGACTTCGCCCGGATCGCGATCGCCTGTCTGCGGTCACAGGGTCTCGCCGCGCGGTACGAGTCGGGATATCTCGCGACCGAGCCGCCGCCCGGCAAGGAAAAGGTCTTCGGTGCCGACGCCAGTCACGCCTGGGCGGCCGTCTGGATGCCCGACGGCCGCTGGCTGTCGTTCGATCCGACCAACGACAAGCTGGTCGACGAACGCCACGTCACACTGGCGTGGGGGCGGGATTACGACGACGTGCCGCCTCTCCGAGGGGTCATCTACACCGATTCCACGAAGAGCCGGATCGACGTGTCGGTCGACGTCCGGCCGACAGATGACCTCACCGCGGGCTGAACCGGGCACATCGGACTCGCCTGCTCGGTAAGTCGCTGTGCCACAGTGTTTTCGGCGCACGTTTTCGGGTCATACCGGTAACGACGTGGTACAGATGGACGAACGCGCTGTTGCGACAACGTTGCAACGGGTAGGTTGGTTGGCGACATGACGGTCATTACGGAAAGCCGCATCACCAGCGTGGTGCGGGCGGCAGAGGCGCTGCTGTCACACCGCGCCGGATCAGCAGTGGTTCTCGACGATCCCGAGGACCTCGGCGGCAGCGGACGCACCACGGTCGTGCGGGTCCGCGTCGCCCAGAACCCCCTCAGCCTGGACCGCTCACTGGTGATCAAGGCCCTTCCCGAACACGAGGACCCTCAGGCCTTCCACCGGGAGATCGCGTCGTACAAGTACGCGACCGCCCTCCCGAACGAATCGCGCCCGGGGCCGCAACTGATCGCCTCCGACACCGATCTCCGCATCATGGTGCTCTCCGACCTCGGCCACGGCCGGACGATGCTCGAGTACCTGGCCGGCGTCGACCCGGTCGAGACCTCACGTGCTGTCAGTGCCTGGGGCCAGGCACTCGGCCGGATGCACGCGGCGACGGTCGGCGGCGAGGGCGACTTCCTCGCGCTGCTGCGGCGCGGACCGTCGGGGATGCAGGGACGCGACATCCTGCGCGACGAGGCGTTGCGGTCGATCGACTCGGTGGTGGGGCACGCGGCCGCGCTCGACGTCGAGGTCCCCGAGCAGGTGGTGGAGTCGCTGCGTACCGCGGCGACGCTGTTCGACGAGGGCGATCACCGCGCATTCAGTCCGTCGGATGTCGGGCCCGAGAACATCCTGCTCAACGACGACGGCGTGCAGTTCATGGACTACGAGTGGGGCGGCTTCCGCGACGCCACCCTCGACATCGCCTACGCCCTCGTGACCATCACCGCGCAGCTTCCGCCCCGGACCACTGCTCGGGCCACCGACCTCGAGGTCTCGATGGTCGACGCCTGGCGCTCGGAGGTGCACTCGATCTGGCCGGCGCTCGCCCATGAGCGGGAGATGCAGCGCAAGGTGCTGCTCGCCCGTCAGCTGTGGGTGTGGCTGTCGACGGTGTGGATGCTGCCGAGCGACCCGCTGGCTCCCACCGGCCCGGACGCGGACGTCGAGGCGACCGACTTCGAGCCGGCCGACGTCACTGCCGCCGGCTTCACGCATGACTGGGCGCTGCACACGAACGACCCCCGCGTGATCGTCAGCCGCTGGACCGACCTCGCCGCCGCCGCGGGACGCGCGGGCGACGAGGAGATCGCGGTGTTCGCGACCGCGATGGGCGTCGCGCTGCAGCGCATCTGGCTGGCCTGACACGCTCGTGGACGGACTGTTCGACCCACCCGACGATCCTCGGGCCGGCTCCGACGGGCATGGCAACGCCGGTGGTCTCACCGCACCACCGGCCCCGACCGCACCCCTGGCGGTCCGCATGCGGCCGCAGACCCTCGACGAGATCGTCGGACAGCAGCACCTGCTTGGTACCGGTTCGCCGCTGCGCAGGCTGATCAGTGGCTCGGGCGCGGCGTCGGTGCTGCTCTACGGGCCGCCCGGAACCGGCAAGACCACCATGGCCTCGCTCATCGCGCGCGCCACCGGCGGCCGCTTCGAGGCCCTGTCCGCGCTGTCGGCGGGGGTCAAGGAGGTGCGCGCGGTCATCGACGTGGCCCGGCGCCGGCTCATCGGTGACGGCAAGAACGGCGGTCAGCAGACGGTCCTGTTCATCGACGAGGTCCATCGGTTCTCGAAGACCCAGCAGGACGCGTTGCTCGACGCCGTGGAGAACCGGATCGTGCTGCTCGTCGCGGCCACGACCGAGAACCCGTCGTTCTCGGTGGTCGCGCCGCTGCTGTCCCGGTCGCTGGTCCTGCAGCTGCGGTCGCTGACCGATGCCGACATCCGGGAGGTGCTGACTCGTGCGGTCGCCGACCCGCGTGGGCTCGACGGCAAGGTCGAGGTGACCGACGCCGCCTACGACCACCTCGTCGCGGTGTCCGGTGGGGACGCGCGCCGGGCGCTGACCGCGCTGGAGGCCAGCGCCGACGCCACCGACCGGATCGACCTCGCCGATGTGGAGACCGCGATCGACCGCGCCGCCGTCCGGTACGACCGGGACGGCGACCAGCACTACGACGTGACGAGTGCTTTCATCAAGTCCATCCGGGGTTCCGACGTCGACGCCGCCGTCCACTATCTCGCCCGCATGATCGCGGCCGGGGAGGACCCGCGGTTCATCGCGCGGCGCCTCATGATCCACGCCAGCGAGGACATCGGCATGGCCGACCCGACGGCCCTGCAGACCGCGGTCGCGGCCGCTCAGGTCGTGAACCTCGTCGGGATGCCGGAGGCCAAACTCGCGCTCACACAGGCCACCATCCACCTCGCGACGGCACCGAAGTCGGCGGGCGTGGTGTCGGCGATCGGCGCGGCCCTCGCCGATGTCGGGTCGGGCAAGGCCGGCGCGGTTCCGGCCCATCTGCGTGACAGTCACTATCCGGGGGCCAAGAAGCTCGGTAGCGGTGTCGCATACCGATATCCGCACGATGATCCCGACGGGGTTGTGCCGCAACAGTATCCGCCCGACGACCTGGTCGGCCGGGACTACTACGAGCCCACCGACCATGGGCTGGAACGCGAAATCGGGCCGCGGGTCGCGAAGTTGCGATCGATCGTGCGTGGCGCGGTGTCGCGGCGCCGGTCGCGCTGACCGTCCGTGGGGCGTTTCCCCAGTGCAGAGTCCCTGCGCCCCCGGCGACTCGCCGACGGTAGGCTGGGATGTCGCGACAAACAACGGCCGCTACCACCGAACGGCTGGGACCACCAACGGCTAGGACGAAACCCACAGTGCAGACGCATGACATCCGGAAGCGCTTTCTGGACCACTTCATCAAAGCCGGGCACACCGAGGTGCCGAGCGCTTCGCTGCTCCTCGACGACCCCAATCTGTTGTTCGTCAATGCCGGCATGGTCCCGTTCAAGCCGTTCTTCCTGGGTGAGCAGACGCCCCCGTACTCGCGGGCGACCAGCGTGCAGAAGTGCGTCCGCACCCTCGACATCGACGAGGTCGGCATCACCACCCGCCACAACACCTTCTTCCAGATGGCGGGCAACTTCTCCTTCGGCGACTACTTCAAGCGCGAGGCCATCACCTTCGCCTGGACGCTGCTGACCAACAGCGTCGACGACGGCGGTTTCGGTATCGACCCGCAGAAGCTGTGGCCGACGGTCTATCTCGACGACGACGAGGCCGAGGCCATCTGGCGCGACGAGATCGGCGTGCCGGCCGAGCGCATCCAGCGACGGGGCATGAAGGACAACTACTGGTCGATGGGCGTCCCGGGTCCCTGCGGGCCGTGCTCGGAGATCTTCTACGACCGCGGACCCGAGTACGGCGTCGAGGGTGGGCCGGAGGCCGACGAGGACCGCTACATCGAGATCTGGAATCTCGTCTTCATGCAGAACGTCCGCGGTCCCGGGGGCGGCAAGGACAACTACGAGATCCTGGGCCCGCTGCCCAAGCAGAACATCGACACCGGTATGGGCGTCGAGCGCGTGGCCTGCATCCTGCAGGGCGTCGACAACGTGTACGAAACCGACCTGTGCAAGCCGATCATCGACCTCGCCGCGGAATTGTCCGGACGTGCATACGCCGCCGGTTCGCATGCCGACGACGTCCGGTTCCGGGTCGTCGCCGACCACGCGCGGACCTCGGCGATGCTGATCGGCGACGGCGTGCTGCCCGGCAATGACGGCCGCGGGTACGTCCTGCGCCGCCTGCTGCGTCGGGTCGTCCGGTCGATGCGGTTGCTCGGCGCCGGTGACAATCAGCCGACCATGGGCACGATCATCGGCAAGGTCATCGACCTGATGTCACCGTCATACCCCGAGCTGGAGACGCAGCGCTGGCACATCGTCGACGTGGCCGTGGGCGAGGAGACCTCCTTCTCCAAGACCCTGGCCGCGGGGTCGAAGCTGTTCGCCGACGCGGCGACCGCCACCAAGAGTGCGTCGCGTACGACCATCACCGGTTCCGACGCCTTCACGCTGCACGACACCTACGGCTTCCCGATCGACCTCACCCTGGAGATGGCCGCCGAGGCCGGTCTCTCGGTGGATCAGGAGGGCTTCACCGCCCTGATGGCTGAGCAGAAGCAACGCGCCAAGGCCGACGCGACCGCCCGCAAGACCGGGCACGCCGACCTGAGCGTCTACCGGGACTTCCTCGATCGCGGGCCGACCGAGTTCACCGGCTTCGACGAGCTGGTGTCGGAGGCGCGGGTGCTCGGCCTCGTCGCCGACGGCGCACGGCTGCCGGCGGCGTCGGCCGGCCAGGAACTGACGGTCGTCCTCGACCGCACCCCGCTCTACGCCGAAAGCGGTGGCCAGATGGCCGACGTCGGCACCATCACGACCGGGTCGGGAGTGCGCATGTCGGTGACCGACGTGCAGAAGGTCGGCAAGTCGGTGTGGCTGCACAAGGTCCGCATCGACGAGGGGGAGATCGAGGAAGGCGACGAGGTCCTCGCAGCGGTCGACACCGCGTGGCGTCACGGCGCCACGCAGGGCCATTCCGGCACCCACATGGTCCACGCCGCGCTGCGCGAGGTCCTCGGCCCCGGCGCGACGCAGGCCGGTTCGCTGAACCGGCCCGGTTACCTGCGCTTCGACTTCAACGCCAGCGGCCCGGTGACCGAGGCCCAGCGACGCGAGATCGAGGAGATCAGCAACGCCGCGGTCGAGGCGAACTATCAGGTCAACACGTTCGAGACGGGTCTGTCCGAGGCCAAGGCGATGGGCGCGATGGCGCTCTTCGGCGAGAACTACGGTGACGTCGTCCGCGTGGTGGAGATCGGCGGGCCGTTCTCCATGGAGCTGTGCGGCGGCACGCACGTGGCGTCGTCATCGCAGATCGGACCCATCACGCTGATCGGGGAGTCCTCGGTCGGGTCGGGTGTCCGGCGCGTCGAGGCCTACGTCGGCATGGACTCGTTCCGGTTCCTGTCGAAGGAGCGTGCGTTGCTGGCCGGCCTGGCGTCGTCGCTCAAGGTCCCGTCGGAAGAGGTGCCCGGCCGGGTCGAGCAGCTCGTCACCAAGCTGCGTGACGCGGAGAAGGAACTCGAGCGGGTACGTGCCGAGGCGGCCCGGGCCGCGGTGTCCGGTCTCCTCGACACGGCGACGACCGTCGGTGCCACCCTCGTCGTCGAGGGACGGGTGCCGGGCCTCGACGCCAACGGGTTGCGCTCGGTGGTGACCGACCTCCGCGGCCGAGTCGCCGACCGCCAGGCGGTGATCGCGCTGTTCTCGCCGAGCGGTGACGGACCGGATGCCAAGGTGCCGTTCGTGATCGCCACCACGGCGGCCGCCCGCGACGCCGGGATCAAGGCCGGTGACCTCGTCAAGGAGGTCGCGCCGTTGGTGGGCGGTCGTGGCGGTGGCAAGCCGGATCTGGCCCAGGGCGCGGGCACCGATCCCGCGGGGATCGACGCGGCACTGACGCGAATCCGCGAGTTCGTCGCCTGATGCCGGATCCGCACACCCGGGCCGACGGTCACCAGCGGACCCGCGGGCGACTCCTCGGGATTGACGTCGGAAGCGTCCGGATCGGCGTCGCCGTGTGCGATCCCGACGGCATCCTCGCCACACCGGTCGAAACGGTGCGTCGAACCCCTTCGCGCACAGACGATCTCGACCGCATCGCGGCTCTGGTCGTGGAGTACGAGGCCGTCGGCGTGGTCGTGGGGCTACCGAAGACGCTCAAGAACACCGCGGGGGCGGCGGCCGAGACCGCACAGGAATTCGGGGACCGTCTCGCGACCCGGATCGACCCGGTGGCCGTGCATTGGCACGACGAACGTTTCACGACGGTGACCGCACAGCAGGCACTGCACGCCAGCGGCCGGACGGTGAAGTCCTCGCGCGCGGTGATCGACCAGGCCGCGGCGGTCGCTATTCTGCAGGGGTGGTTGGATGCGCGACGGTGAGTCAGGGGAGCCTCCGGTGACCGATGATCGGCGTCGCACCCGGCACCGAGACGGCCAGGGACGCCGTGCCGAGGGCATGGATCCCGAGCGTCTGCGGTACTTCACGCAGTCGGCCGACGGGTCGCCCCACACGCGGCACCGCCGCCGGCGCGCCGGTGGCGAGAATGCCGAACCGGCTCCCCGGCGCCCGGCCCCGCCGAATGTCCCGCCCGCCGAACAGGCGCGGCCGGTATCCGGCACGCCCGGCCCCCGCGCGACGCCGGTCCGCATCCCGCCGGGGCAGCCGCCCACCCCGCCGCCGGTGGCACCACCGCGGCCCGGTCCGCCGCAGCCCGGTCCGCCGCAGCCCGGTCCATCAACGGCTGCCGGGGGTCCGGTCGAAGACGACGTCGACACCGACTTCACCATGGCCCGTCCGGCCGCTCCGGCGCCTCCGGCCCGGGGTCCTCGCCCCGACGAATCTCGTTCTTTCCCGGACGATCACGCCGCGGAGGAGTTCACCGCTGCCGACTACGAGCCGGCGGGTCACGGGGCAGAACGCCATGACGCCGAGCTGTACGACACCGGGCGCTACGACACCGGTGGCCACGACGCCGGGCGTTTCGAGACCGGGCGTTTCGAGACGCCGGGCACCGCACGCCCGATCCGCGACGACGATCGCGTCGCCCGACGAGACCGGCGCTTCGACGAGCACGACGAGCACGACGACTGGTGGCCCGGCGCCGACGACACCGAACCCGACCAGCAACAGCGCCGTACGCCGCGCCGCAAGCGCAGCCGGGGCAAGCGTCGTGCGGTCCTCGCCGTCGCGATCGTCTTCATGCTCGCGCTGATCACCGGGGTCGGCTACTACGGTGTGCGCGCCACCGGCCTGCTCGAGTCGCGCAAGGACTACACCAACGCCGCCGGTTCCGGCGATGTCGTCGTCGACATCCCGGACAACTCCACGCTCGCCGACTTCGGCCGCATCCTCGTCGACGCCGACGTGGTGGGCAGCGTGCGGGCGTTCGTCGACGCCGCCGGTGGACAGCCGATGTCCGGCGGCCTCTACAAGATGCGCACCCAGATCCCGGCCACCACGGCCGTGGAGATGCTGACCGCCGACGGCGCCGTGCACCGCGTCGGGCGGGTGGTGATCCCGCCAGGGCTGCAGCTCGATTCGAAGACCGGTATCGACGGCAAGGTCACCCCGGGCATCTTCCAGCTCATCGAGAACGCCACGTCGTTCTCGTTCAACGGGCAGCAGGAGGGGGTGACGGTTGCCGACCTCGAGAAGGCCGCCGCCGAAACCACCCCGGCCGAGCTCGGTGTGCCCGCGTGGGCCGAACAGAACGTCGCCGAGATGACGGGCGATCACCGCCGGATCGAGGGGCTCATCGCGCCGACCACCTGGGAGCGCATCGAACCCGATCACACCGCCACGCAGATCCTGCGGGAGATGATCTCCAGCAGCGCGACGATGTTCGAACAATGGGGACTGCTCGACCGCAACAACTCCGGACTCGAGCCGTACGACACCCTGATCGCGGCGTCGATCGTCGAGCGCGAGGTCCGGCATGTCGAGGATGCGCCGAAGGTGGCGCGGGTCATCCGTAACCGCCTCGACCGCGACCAGCTGCTGCAGATGGATTCGACGCAGAACTACACGGCCGACATCACGAACATCGATGTCCACGGCGAGGCGTACAAGAACGACAACGAGTGGAACACCTACCGGTACAAGGGGTTGCCGCCCACGCCCATCGCGGCGGTCGGCGTGCCCGCCCTGGAGGCGATGCTCAACCCGGCGCCCGGCGGATGGCTGTACTTCGTCACCGTCGACACCGCCGGGACCACGTTGTTCGCGAACACCTTCGAAGATCACATCCGCAACCGCCAGGTCGCCTGCCGCAACAAGCTGGTGGCCACCGGCTGCAGCCAGTGAGCAGCGGACCCGCCATGAACACCGTGCCCGCCGACGTCCGCTCACCGCACGGTGACCACCGTCGGGCCGCGGTTCTGGGGTCGCCGATCACGCACTCGCGCTCGCCGCGTGTCCATCTGGCCGCCTACCGGGCACTCGGGCTGGTCGACTGGCGGTACGACCGGATCGAGTGCACCGCCGACCGTCTGCCCGAGATCGTCTCGGGAGCCGACGCCGACTTCATCGGGTTCTCGGTCACCATGCCCAACAAACGCGCTGCCCTCGAGTTCGCCACCGAACGCACCGAACGCGCCGAACTGGTCGGGTCGGCGAACACCCTGGTGCGCGTGGCGACCGGTTGGCGCGCGGACTGCACCGACATCGACGGCGTGTCGGGAGCGCTCACCGACCTCGCGGTCGACGCGGACCTCGCCGCCGGGACCTCGCCGGTCGCCGTGGTCGTCGGAGCGGGTGGCACGGCACTTCCGACCATCATGGCGCTCGCCGAGACGGGCATCACCGACGTCACGGTGGTCGCCCGCGACGCCGGCCGGGCCGCGCCCGTCCTCGAACTGTGTGAGCGGTTGGGGATGAACGGAGACGTCGTGCCCTTCGAACCCGCCGAGGCGCTGGCCCGAAGGTGTCGCGAGTCCGCGGTCGTCGTGTCGACGGTGCCGGCCGACGCGGCCGCGGTCCTGACGCCCGCCGTGGCGCGGGCACGCAAGGTCGTGGACGTGATCTACGACCCCTGGCCGACTCCGCTCGCGTCCGCGGTCGTCGCGGCCGGTGGAACCGTGGTCGGTGGTCTGGTCATGCTCGTCAATCAGGCATTCCGACAGGTCGAGCAGTTCACCGGGCTGCCCGCACCCCGCGACGTGATGGTCGCGGCACTCACCGCCGACTGATTCCGGGCGAGCTCCGACTCCGTCCACAGGACGTGCCGGTTGTGGACGGGCGAACAGTACCGATCAACCACCCCGACATGCTCGACGGATGGCCGAGTGCGTGATCCTGATCTGGCTGTCGGTCGTCGCGATGACCGACGCCGACACCCGCCGGATCCCGAACGTGCTCGTCTGGCCCGGTATCTGCGGTGCGGTGGGCGCGTGCGCAGTCCACCCCGGCGCGGCGGTGGCCGCGCTCGTCGCCGCGGCCCCGTACGCGCTCGCCTTCGGGATGCGATGGTGCGGCGGTGGGGACGTCAAGCTCGCCATCGCGTGCGGTGCGCTCGCCGTACGGTGGGACGCCGCCCTGCTCGTGGTGGCGCTCGCCTCGGTCATCGCGGTGGGCACGGTGGTCGGGCATCGCGTCGGTCGCCGGGACCCCGCCGGCCGCGGGTCTCATCCGCACGGACCCGCGCTCGTCGCCGCCTCGATCGTGGTCGCCGATCTCTTGTGACGCGTGCTACGCGTGGTTCGGCGGCGCCGCCGTCGGTCCGGGCTCGGCAGCATGGAACAATCGATCACTGTGTTGCGCTGGATAACTGCCGGAGAATCTCACGGTCCCGCCCTGGTCGCCATCGTCGAGGGCATGGTGGCCGGTGTCGAGGTCACCTCGTCCGACATCGCCGGGCAACTGGCACGCCGCCGGCTCGGCTACGGCCGCGGTGCGCGGATGAAGTTCGAGGCCGACCAGGTCACCGTGCTCGGCGGGGTTCGTCACGGCCAGACCATGGGCGGCCCGGTCGCGATCGAGATCGGCAACACCGAGTGGCCCAAGTGGGAGACGGTGATGGCGGCCGATCCAGTGGACGCGGCCGAACTCGAGGGCAGCGCCCGTAACGCACCGCTGACGCGTCCCCGCCCCGGGCACGCGGACTACTCCGGCATGCTCAAGTACGGCTTCGACGACGCCCGTCCGGTGCTCGAGCGCGCGAGCGCCCGCGAGACCGCCGCGCGTGTCGCCGCGGGCACGGTCGCCCGCAACTTCCTCCGCCAGGTACTGGGCGTCGACGTCATCTCCCATGTCATCTCCATCGGCGCGAGCGATCCCTATGTCGGCCCGCCGCCGCGCATCGCCGACCTCGAGGCCATCGACGCCAGTCCGGTCCGGGCGTTCGACGCCGACGCCGAGAAGTCCATGATCGCCGAGATCGAGGCGGCGAAGAAGGACGGCGACACCCTCGGCGGCGTGGTCGAGATCGTCGCCACGGGGGTGCCAGTCGGCCTCGGCTCGCACGTCAGCGGCGACACCCGGCTGGACGCCAAGCTGGCGGCCGCGCTGATGGGCATCCAGGCGATCAAGGGTGTGGAGGTCGGCGACGGCTTCACCACCGCCCGCCGGCGTGGCAGTGAGGCCCACGACGAGATGGTGCCCGGTGCCGACGGTGTCCTGCGATCGACCAACCGCGCGGGCGGACTCGAGGGCGGCATGACCAATGGCGAGGACCTGCGCGTGCGCATCGCGATGAAGCCGATCTCGACGGTGCCGCGTGCGTTGTCCACGATCGACATGTCGACCGGGGAGACGGCCAGCGCCATCCATCAGCGTTCCGACGTCTGTGCCGTGCCCGCGGCGGGCGTCGTCGCCGAGGCGATGGTCGCGCTCGTCGTGGCCCAGGCCGCTCTCGAGAAGTTCGGCGGCGACTCGGTGACCGAGACCGGCGCGAACCTCGCCGCCTACCGGGCTGCCATCGACGCGCGTCCGCCCCGGGCATGACCCAGCCCCCGGCACCCCGACCCCGGCACCCCCGACACCGACCACGCACCCTGGACGGTGGTGACCCCGACGCGTCCGACGACCGGTCGCCGCCCGGCGGCCGTACTGATCGGTTTCATGGGAGCCGGGAAGTCCACCGTCGGTCGTATGCTCGCCGACCGGCTCGGCGTCGACTTCATCGACACCGACATCGAACTCGTCCGGCGCACCGGCCGCAGCATCCCGGAGATCTTCGAATCCGACGGTCTCGAGGGATTCCGGACGATCGAGGCGAACGTCGTCACCGATGTCCTGGACAATCACGGCGGGGTGGTGTCGCTCGGCGGCGGCGCGGTGACGACCGCCGGGATCCGCGAGGCACTGGCCGACCAGCGCGTCGTATACCTGCGGGTGTCGCCCGATCGCGGGTACGACCGCGTGTCGGGTACCGACCGCCCGCTCCTGGGGACGGACGACCCCGCCGCTCGGTACGCCGAACTGCTCGCCGAGCGGACACCCGTCTACGAGGCGGTCTGCACCTTCGACGTCGACGCCGACCCCGACCCCGACGCGGTTGCGGACGCCGTGGTCGTCCAACTCGCCCGTGAACTGATGTGAGGAAGCCGAGTATCACCGTGAACGAACAGGCAGCGAACGAACCCATCGCCATCCGGGTCAACGCCGGCGCACCGTACGACGTGACCATCGGCCGGGGACTCCTCGGTGAGGTGGCCGCGGCCGCGCAGGGCGCCGACCGCATCGCGATCCTGTATCAGCCGCCGCTGGCCAAGACCGCCGAACAGATCCGAGAGTATCTGGCGGACAAGGGGTTCGACGCCCATCGCGTCGAGATCCCCGACGCCGAGGCGGGCAAGGACCTCTCGGTCGCGTCGTTCTGCTGGGAGGTGTTCGGCCGGATCGGCCTCAAACGAAACGACAAGGTCATCAGCCTCGGCGGGGGAGCCGCCACCGACCTCGCCGGGTTCGTCGCGGCGACCTGGATGCGCGGCATCGGGGTCATCCACAT
Source organism: Gordonia sp. SMJS1 (assembly GCF_029866425.1). NCBI lineage: Bacteria > Bacillati > Actinomycetota > Actinomycetes > Mycobacteriales > Gordoniaceae > Gordonia > Gordonia sp. SMJS1. The sequence goes on from NZ_CP123381.1 coordinate 2,454,558, forward strand.
CCCGACGACCCTGCTGGCGATGGTCGACGCCGCCGTGGGCGGCAAGACCGGCATCAATACCGAGGCGGGCAAGAACCTCGTTGGTTCGTTCCACGAACCCGACGCCGTCCTGATCGACACCGGCACGCTGGAGACCGTCCCGCGCAACGAGATCGTCGCCGGACTCGCCGAGGTCATCAAGACCGGGTTCATCGCCGATCCGACGATCCTCGACATCATCGAGGCCGACCCCGAGGCCGCCCTCGACCCGACGTCGCCGGTACTGCCCGATCTCATCCGGCGCTCGGTGCAGGTCAAGGCCGACGTGGTGTCGGCCGACCTCAAGGAGTCGTCGCTGCGCGAGATCCTCAACTACGGGCACACTCTCGGCCACGCGATCGAGCGCCGCGAGCGTTACCGCTGGCGTCACGGCGCGGCGGTGTCGGTGGGTCTCGTGTTCGCTGCCGAACTCTCGCGCCTGGCCGGCCGCCTCGACGACGCCACGGCGGATCGGCACAAGGCGATCCTGGATCTCGTGGGGCTGCCGACGACCTATGACCCGGATGCGTTCGCCGATCTCCTGCAGGGGATGGCGGGGGACAAGAAGAACCGTTCCGGCGTGCTGCGTTTCGTCGTGCTCGACGGACTCGCCAAGCCGGGCCGGCTCGAAGGGCCCGACCCCGGCTTGATCGCCGCTGCCTACTCGGCAGTGGCCGGTGGCTCAGCGGAGAAGAGCACGTCGATATTGCTCTGAGGCGAGGTCCTGGCGAGACGAGTTGCGAAGACCCTTCGTGACGCGCCCTCCGCAAGCGCCGGGCGCTCCTCAGGGAGCAGGAGGTGGCTCGCTTCGCTCGTACCTCAGGGAGCTGAGAATTCGGCCACTCGCACGCGGGCTCTTTCCTGAGCCTCAGCGAATGCGCTGTGTCGGCGCGTCCGAGTCGGCCTCAGTCCCGCCGTCGTGGCGGTGCGAACGATCCTCGTGCACCGACCAGTCGTCGTCGGCTGCGCCCTTGTTCTGGTCGCGCCGGACGAGGAAACGGCCGATCGCCGCGCCGACGAAGGCCGGGACGAAGACGAGCAGTGCGGTGAACGACGCCCCGGCGATGAGCTCGATGAACAGGCTGGCCTGCCCGATGCCGGCCAGGACGACCGTGCCGAGGATCCAGGAGATCAACCCGGCGAGAACGCCGGCGAGGACACCGGCCTGCAGCCAGCGCACGGTCAGATCCTCGTAGTCATCGGGATCCGGGTTGGCGCGGGCGTCGCGGATGCCGTCGTAACCACCCCACACCAGGGCGATGAGCACGACGACCGCGATCGCGATGGTGCGCCAGATCGTCGAGTTCAGCGGCGCCTGCACCACGGCGAATCCCAGCAAGACGCGGGCGAGGACGTGAACTGCGGTCATCGTCAGACCGCGCACCAACCACGAAGACATGCGCGTCATCTTACGCACGGGGGTGGTGACAGCGGACACACCCTGGTCGAAGTGGTCGGGTTTCGCGGGTCGGGCGGGTTCGCGCGGCTCGGGCGCCGGCCGTAGCGTGGCCAGGGTGCCGATCAACCATGACACCGCAGGCCGCCGCGCCCGGCTGCGTGCCGAACTGCGTACCGCGGACGACCCGGTCTCGTTCCTCGTCGTCTCCGACCTCGTCAACGTCCGCTACCTGACCGGGTTCACCGGCTCCAACGCCGCCGTGCTGATCGACGTCGACGATCCGGCCGGTGACCGGATCGCCACCGACGGCCGGTACCTCACGCAGGTCGCCGAACAGGTGCCCGACGTCGAGCCGATCATCGAACGCGCGGCGGCGCGTGCCCTCGTCGACCACGCCCGGGCCGCCGGGGCGGGTCGCGTCGGCTTCGAAGCCGACACCGAGACCGTGGCCGGGCACCGAGCGCTGTCCGCGGCTGTCGGGGACTCCGGGATCGAACTCGTCAGCACGACCGGTGTCGTGCAGAACCTGCGCGCGGTCAAGGAACCGGGGGAGATCGAGCTGCTCCGGGCGGCGTGCGCGATCGGGGATGCGGCCCTCGCGCAGGTCGTCGCCGACGGCGTCCTGCGGGCCGGGACGACCGAGCGGCAGGTCGCTCGTGCGCTCGAGTGGGAGATGTATCGCCTCGGGGCCGACGGGATCGCGTTCGAGACCATCGTGGCCGCCGGCGCCCACTCGGCGATCCCGCATCACCGGCCCACCCACACGGCTCTGGCGGACGGCGATCTGGTCAAGATCGACTTCGGCTCGGTGGTCGGCGGGTATCACTCCGACATGACCAGGACCTTCGTCCTGAGGCGCGCGGCGTCGTGGCAGCGGGACCTCTACGAACTCGTCGCCACCGCACAGGCCGCCGGCCGCCGGGCCCTCACGCCCGGGGCCGACCTGCGGGCGGTCGACGCCGCGGCCCGCGACGTGATCGCCGACGCCGGCCACGGCGAGAACTACGTGCACGGTCTCGGTCACGGAGTGGGGTTGGAGATCCACGAAGCGCCGGGAATCGGCAAACTCGCGGCGGGTACACTGCCATGCGGTGCTGCGGTCACCGTGGAGCCCGGTGTCTACCTACCCGGATGGGGTGGGGTCCGGATCGAGGACACATTGGTGGTCACCGACGGCGACCCCGACCTGCTGACCGCCACCGACAAGACATTCACCGTCATCTGACTGCAAGGGAACGAAAACCACATGGCATCCACCGCCGACTTCAAGAACGGCCTCGTGCTGCGCATGGACGACCAGCTCTGGCAGATCATGGAGTTCCAGCACGTCAAGCCGGGCAAGGGCCCCGCGTTCGTGCGCACCAAGATCAAGAACGTGCTGAGCGGCAAGACCGTCGACAAGACCTTCAACGCGGGCGTCAAGGTCGAGACCGCGACCGTCGACCGTCGAGACATGACCTTCCTCTACAACGACGGCACCGACTACGTGTTCATGGACGCGCAGGACTACGAGCAGTTCTCCTTGCCGCCGGCCACCGTCGGCGACGGCGCCCGCTTCCTGCTGGAGAACATGACCGTGCAGGTCTCGCTGAACGAGGGCAACCCGTTGTTCGTCGAACTGCCGGTCACGGTGGAGCTGATCGTCGCCCAGACCGATCCCGGACTCCAGGGCGACCGTTCCACCGGCGGCACCAAGCCCGCCACGCTCGAGACCGGCGCCGAGATCCAGGTTCCGCTGTTCATCAACACCGGTGACAAGCTCAAGGTCGATTCGCGCGACGGCAGCTATCTCGGCCGCGTCAACTCCTGACCTGTGAAACAACCCGGAACCCGACACAAGGCGCGGCGGCGCGCGGTGGACCTGCTCTTCGAGGCCGAGGCCAAGAAGGTCAGTCCCGCGCAGCTCGTCGCCGAACGTCGTGAATACGTCCGCTCGGACGAGAGCGTCGGCTCGATCCACGACTACACCGCGACCGTGATCCAGGGACTCGCCGAGGACCAGGGTCAGGTCGACGCGGTCATCTCGTCGTATCTGCGTGACTGGACCCTCGAACGCCTCCCGGCCGTCGACCGCGCCATCATGCGACTGGCGACGTGGGAGCTGTTCAACTCCCTCGACGTCGACACGATCGTCGTCGTCGACGAGGCGGTCGAACTCGCCAAAGAACTCTCGACCGACGACTCGCCGGCCTTCGTGAACGGCGTGCTGGCCAAGATCGCCGAGCTCGCGCCGCAGGTCCGCGCAGCCGCTTCCGCCGAACCCGGTGGGGCCGCACCCGGACGGCCGGAGCCCAACTGATCCGCACCGGGTGTGGCGTACGTCGCGGGAATTCGTCGGCGTCGCCGCCCGGTGTAGAGTGTCGCGAGACAGACATCCTTTAACGATCCGTCCTGCGAGGCGGAGAAGGAGGTCGGCCTTGGCCAGCCCCGCTCCCAGGGTGCTGCTCGATGCCGCTGACGTGTCGCGCACGATTGCCCGTGTCGCACACCAGGTCATCGAGAAGACTGCTCTGGACTCGCCCGACGCACCTCGCGTCGTCCTCATCGGAATCCCCACTCGCGGAACATCTCTCGCCACCCGGTTGGGTGCCAAGATCGGCGAATTCGCGGGTGTCGACGTGCCGGTGGGATATCTCGACATCACGCTCTACCGCGATGATCTGCGCGGCAAGCCACACCGCCCGCTCGAGCGGACGATGGTGCCGGCCGGTGGCGTCGACAGCGCCATCGTGATCCTGGTCGACGATGTCCTCTACTCCGGACGGACGGTCCGTGCCGCGCTCGATGCACTGCGCGATCTCGGTCGTCCCGCGGCCGTGCAACTCGCGGTCCTCGTCGACCGTGGCCATCGCGAACTCCCGTTGCGCGCAGACTATGTCGGCAAGAACATCCCGACGGCCCGCGACGAACAGGTCTCGGTCCATCTCGTCGAACACGACGGCATCGACGAGGTCGTCCTCGCCTCGGCGTCGAATCCGATTGCCGCGGAGAGTGATTCATGATGCGGCATCTGTTGTCGACGCAAGACCTCAGCCGTGACGATGCCACCGCCCTCCTCGACGACGCCGAGCGTTTCGAGCAGGCCCTGACCGGGCGTGAGGTGCGCAAACTGCCGACGCTGCGCGGTCGGACGGTGATGACCGTGTTCTACGAGAACTCCACCCGCACCCGGGTCTCCTTCGAAGTCGCGGGCAAGTGGATGAGTGCCGACGTCATCAATGTCAGTGCTTCGAGTTCCTCTGCGGGCAAAGGGGAGTCGTTGCGCGACACGGCCAAGACCCTGCACGCGGCGGGCGCCGACGCGCTGATCGTCCGGCATCCGGCGTCGGGCGCGCCGGCCCAGATCGCCGACTGGACGACCACGCCCGACGGTGACGGTCCCGCGGTGATCAACGCCGGCGACGGAACGCACGAGCATCCCACGCAGGCGCTCCTCGACGCGCTGACCCTGCGACAGCGGCTCGGTTCGCTCGAGGGCAGGCGGATCGCGATCGTCGGCGACATCATCCACTCCCGCGTCGCGCGGTCGAACGCCCACCTGCTCTCGACGCTCGGCGCCGAGGTCGTCCTGGTGGCGCCCCCGACGCTGCTGCCGGTCGGGGTGGACCAGTGGCCGGTGAGCGTCTCGGGAAGTCTCGACGCCGAACTGCCGGCCGTCGACGCCGTCATGATGCTCCGCGTCCAGGCCGAACGCATGAACGGCGGCTTCTTCCCGAGTGCCCGCGAGTACTCGGTCCGCTTCGGGCTCAACGATCGTCGGATGGCGTTGCTGGCCGACGATGCCGTGGTCCTGCATCCCGGACCGATGTTGCGCGGCATGGAGATCGGCTACTCGGTGGCCGACTCGCCGAAGGCGACCGTTCTCGAACAGGTCCGCAACGGCGTGCACGTCCGCATGGCGGTCCTGTTCCGGCTGCTCGTCGGCTCCGATTCCGCGGGAGCGCACCTGTGACCGCCCACGACATCGTGTCAGGAGATGTGAAGTGACCGCCCGCACCGGATCCGTTCTTCTCCGCGCCGTTCGTCCATACGGCGAGGGTGACCCGATCGACGTCCTCTTAGTCGACGGCGTCATCAGCGAGATGGGTTCCGCGGTCACCGCGCCCGACGGCACCGAGACGATCGACGGCAAGGGCGGCGTGCTGCTGCCGGGGTTCGTCGACCTCCACACCCACCTGCGGGAGCCGGGCCGCGAGGACACCGAGACCATCCGGTCGGGTTCGGCAGCCGCCGCGCTCGGCGGTTACACCGCGGTCTTCGCGATGGCCAACACCAGCCCGGTGGCCGACAACTCGACCGTCACCGACAACGTGTGGCGGTCCGGGCGCGAGGTCGGACTCGTCGACGTGTACCCGGTCGGCGCCGTGACCGTGGGTCTGGCCGGCAAGCAGCTCGCCGAGATGGGCATGATGGCCGCCGGTGCCGCCGGCGTCCGGATGTTCAGCGACGACGGCAAGTGCGTCGACGATCCGCTCCTGATGCGCCGCGCGCTCGAGTACGCGACCGGGCTCGGCGTCCTCATCGCCCAGCACGCCGAGGAGCCGCGACTGACCGTCGGAGCCGTTGCCAACGAGGGGCCCACGGCCTCGCGCCTCGGCCTGGCGGGCTGGCCGCGGGCGGCCGAGGAGTCGATCGTGATCCGCGACGCCCTGCTCGCGCGCGACGCGGGTGCGCGCATCCACATCTGCCACGCCTCGACCGAGGGCACCGTCGAACTTCTCCGCTGGGCGAAGGACCAGGGGATCGCGATCACCGCCGAGGTGACCCCGCATCACCTGCTGCTCGACGACTCGCGGCTGGAGACGTACGACCCGGTCAACAAGGTGAATCCGCCGCTGCGCGAGGTCCGCGACAAAGAGGCGTTGCGACAGGCGCTGGCCGAGGGGATCGTCGACTGTGTGGCCACCGACCACGCGCCGCACGCCGCGCAGGAGAAGTGCTGCGAGTTCGCCCAGGCCAAGCCCGGCATGCTCGGCCTGCAGACCGCCCTGCCGATCATCGTCGAGACCCTCGTGAAGCCCGGCCTGCTCGACTGGCGCGGCGTCGCGCGAGTGATGAGCGAGCGGCCCGCGCAGATTGTCGAACTCACCGATCAGGGTCGTCCGATCGAGGTCGGCGAGCCGGCGAACCTGGCCGTCGTCGACCCGGACACGTCCTGGGTGGTGCACGGTCCCGAGCTGGCGAGCTTGTCGGCCAACACCCCGTTCGAGTCGATGACCATGCCCGCCACCGTCACCGCGACGGTGCTGCGCGGCGTGGTGACGGCCCACGACGGGCAGGTGACCCGATGACCGCGAGACCCAGGCGTGGACTGGTACCGGCGATCCTCGCGGTGCTGGTGGTCGCCTCGGTGCTCGCGTCGCTGCTCGGATACGGCAAAATCGTCTTCAACGCCTGGTTCATCGGCGTGGTCGCACTGCTCGCCCTCGGGGTGGCGTCGGTGTTCTACCTGCTGGCGACCGGGAATCGGAAGAAGACCGCGGCGCAGGCCGACGTGATCGGCACGCTGCCGACGATCCCCACCGAGCCGGGCGCGGTACTCAGAGGTCCAGATACCGGCCTCTACCTCGGCAGCACCATCGCGCCGAGCTGGCAGAACCGGGTGACCGTCGGTGACATCGGCGACCGGGCGTCCTCGGTGCTGACCGAGTTCGAGACGGGCATCCTCATCGCGCGTCAGGGAGCCAGTGACCTCTGGATTCCCCGGGAATCGATCACCGCGGTCCGGACCGAACGCGGCATCGCGGGCAAGGTGATGACCGCCGACGGCGTCCTCGCCATCCGCTGGGTCCTGCCCAGCGGCACCGAGATCGACTCCGGGGTGCGCGCCGACGACAAAACGATCTACCCCGGCTGGGTGAGCGCCTTCGCCGGGACGCATGACAGTGGACACGGGCCACAGGGACAAGGGGCACAGGAATGAACACAGCGGTCTTGGTGCTGGAGAACGGCCAGGTGTTCACCGGCCGGAGCTTCGGCGCAGTCGGCCAGACCCTTGGCGAGGCGGTGTTCTGCACCGCGATGACCGGCTATCAGGAAACCCTGACCGATCCGAGCTACCACCGGCAGATCGTGGTCGCCACGGCGCCGCAGATCGGCAACACCGGCTGGAACACCGAGGACGGCGAGAGCACGGGCAGCGCCGGGAGCACCGGCGTCGACGGTGACTCGGGCAAGATCTGGGTCGCGGGGTATGCGGTTCGCAACCCCACCCGACGCGTCTCCAACTGGCGCGCGACGACCTCCCTCGCAGAGGAGCTGGACCGTCAGGGCATCGTCGGGATCGGCGGTATCGACACCCGCACCGTGGTGCGCATCCTCCGCGACCACGGGTCGATGAAGGCCGGGATCTTCTCCGGCCCGGCGCTCGCCGACACCGACGAACTCGTTGCCCGCGTGCGCAACCAGCCGGACATGGAGGGCGCCCGGCTGGCCGACGAGGTCACCACCGACAGCGGTTACGTGGTCGAACCCCTCGACCAGCACCGGTTCACGGTGGCCGCCATCGACCTGGGCATCAAGACCAACACGCCGCGGATGTTCGCCGAACGCGGCGTCCGCACCCACGTGCTGCCCGCGACCGTCGCGCTCGACGCCATCGCCGACCTCAAGCCCGACGGGGTGTTCCTCTCGAACGGTCCCGGCGACCCGGCCACGGCCGACGACATCGTCGAACTCACCCGCGGGGTGCTCGGCCAGGACATCCCGCTGTTCGGCATCTGCTTCGGCAACCAGATCCTGGGCCGCGCGCTCGGCCGGTCGACCTACAAGATGAAGTTCGGCCACCGGGGCATCAACATCCCGGTCGTCGACCACGCCACCGGCAAGGTCTCGATCACCTCGCAGAACCACGGCTTCGCGCTCGAAGGCGAGGCGGGCGAGGAGTTCGACTCCGACTTCGGCCGCGCCCGGGTCAGCCATGTCTGCGCCAACGACGGCACCGTGGAGGGCGTCGAGCTGCTCTCCGGCCGCGCCTACTCGGTGCAGTACCACCCCGAGGCGGCCGCCGGTCCCCACGACGCCGCCTACCTGTTCGACAAGTTCGTCACCCTGCTCGAAGGGGACAAGTCCCAAGGAGCGAGTGCCTGATGCCGCGCCGCGAAGACATCAACCACGTCCTGGTCATCGGGTCCGGGCCGATCGTGATCGGTCAGGCCTGCGAGTTCGACTACTCCGGCACGCAGGCCTGCCGGGTCCTCAAGGCCGAGGGCCTGCGGGTCAGCCTGGTCAACTCGAACCCGGCCACGATCATGACCGATCCGGAGTTCGCCGACGCCACCTACATCGAGCCGATCACAGCCGAGTACGTGGAGAAGGTCATCGAGGCCGAGCGCGACGCCGGGCATCCCATCGACGCCGTGCTGGCGACCCTCGGCGGTCAGACTGCACTCAACACCGCTGTCGCACTGCACGATCGCGGCTCGCTGGAGAAGTACGGCATCGAGCTGATCGGCGCCGACTTCGACGCCATCCAGCGCGGCGAGGACCGGCAGATGTTCAAGGACATCGTCGAGAAGGTCGGCGGGGAGAGCGCGCGGTCCCGCGTCTGCCACACGATGGACGAGGTGCGGGACACCGTCGCCGAACTCGGGTTCCCGGTCGTCGTCCGGCCGTCGTTCACCATGGGCGGTCTCGGCTCGGGCATGGCCTACGACGACGAGGACCTCGACCGGATCGCGGGCGGCGGTCTCGCCGCCTCCCCGACCGCGAACGTCCTCATCGAGGAGTCGATCCTCGGGTGGAAGGAGTACGAGCTCGAGCTCATGCGCGACAACCGCGACAACGTGGTGGTCGTCTGCTCGATCGAGAACCTCGACCCGGTCGGCGTCCACACCGGCGACTCGGTGACCGTCGCCCCGGCGATGACGCTCACCGACCGCGAGTACCAGATCATGCGCGACCTCTCCATCGACATCCTGCGCGAGGTCGGCGTCGACACCGGTGGCTGCAACATCCAGTTCGCCCAGGACCCGCGCGACGGGCGCCTCGTCGTCATCGAGATGAATCCGCGCGTGTCGCGGTCGTCGGCGCTCGCGTCGAAGGCCACCGGCTTCCCGATCGCGAAGATCGCCGCGAAGCTGGCCATCGGCTACAGCCTCGACGAGATCGTCAACGACATCACCAAGGAGACCCCGGCCTGCTTCGAGCCGACGCTCGACTACGTCGTGGTGAAGGCTCCGCGGTTCGCGTTCGAGAAGTTCCCGGGCGCCGACGACACGCTGACCACCACGATGAAGTCGGTGGGCGAGGCGATGAGCCTCGGTCGCAGCTTCGCCGAGGCGCTCGGCAAGGTCATGCGGTCGCTGGAGACGAAGGCCGGTGGCTTCTGGGCCGAGCCCAACCGCCCAGACCCGTCGACCGTCGACCTGCCCGCACTGCTCGAGGACATCAAGACCCCGCGCGACGGCCGGTTGTACAAGCTGATGCTCGCCTTCGAGGCCGGCGCGACGATCGAGGACCTCTACGAGGCCACTGCGATCGATCCCTGGTTCCTCGCCGAGATCGGCGGGATCGCCGCGCTCGGAGTGGAGATCCGCGACGCCGACACGCTGGATGAGGCGTTGCTGCGCGAGGCCAAGTCCACCGGCTTTTCCGACCGTCAGATCGCCGCTCTGCGTTCGGATTTCGCCGACGAGGCGGCCGTTCGCGCCCACCGGATCGGGCTGGGCGTACGGCCGGTCTACAAGACCGTCGACACCTGCGCGGCCGAGTTCGAGGCGAAGACGCCGTACCACTACTCGAGCTACGAACTCGACCCCGGGGCGACCAGTGAGATCGCGCCCCAGACGGAGCGCCCCAAGGTCCTGATCCTCGGATCGGGCCCCAACCGCATCGGTCAGGGCATCGAGTTCGACTACTCGTGCGTGCACGCCGCACTGACCCTGTCGGACGCCGGATACGAGACCGTCATGGTCAACTGCAACCCGGAGACGGTGTCCACCGACTACGACACCGCCGACCGTCTCTACTTCGAGCCGCTGACGTTCGAGGACGTCCTTGAGGTCTACCACGCCGAATCGGAGTCGGGCACCGTCGAAGGTGTCATCGTCCAGCTCGGCGGCCAGACGCCGCTCGGTCTCGCGCACCGTTTGGAGGAGGCCGGGGTGCCGATCGTCGGCACCAGCCCGGCGGCCATCGACCTCGCCGAGGATCGCGGCGAGTTCGGCAAGGTGCTGACCGCCGCCGGACTACCGGCCCCGGCGTTCGGTACCGCGACGAGCTTCGACGAGGCCCGCGACACCGCCGCCCGGATCGGGTACCCGGTGCTCGTCCGGCCGTCGTACGTCCTCGGTGGACGCGGCATGGAGATCGTCTACGACGAGAAGTCCCTGGAGGACTACATCTCTCGCGCGACCGAGCTGACCCCGGATCATCCGGTACTGGTCGACCGGTTCCTCGAAGACGCGGTGGAGATCGACGTCGACGCCCTCTGCGACGGCGACGAGGTCTACATCGGCGGCGTGATGGAACACATCGAAGAGGCCGGAATCCACTCCGGTGACTCGGCGTGCGCGTTGCCGCCGGTCACTCTCGGCCGAGCCGACCTCGAGATGGTGCGGACCTCGACCGAGGCGCTGGCCAAGGGCATCGGCGTCAAGGGTCTGCTCAACGTCCAGTACGCGCTCAAGGACGACATCCTCTACGTGCTCGAGGCCAATCCGCGTGCGAGCCGGACGGTCCCGTTCGTCTCCAAGGCCACCGCGGTGCCCCTGGCCAAGGCGTGTGCGCGCGTCATGCTCGGCGCGACGATCGCCGATCTGCGGGAGCAGGGCATCCTGCCCGCCACCGGCGACGGCGGAGAGGCTCCGGCGACGGCGCCGATCTCGGTGAAGGAAGCGGTCCTGCCGTTCAATCGGTTCCGTCGCCATGACGGCAGCGGGGTCGACAACCTGCTGAGCCCCGAGATGAAGTCGACCGGCGAGGTCATGGGCATCGACGCCGACTTCGGTCGCGCATTCGCCAAGTCGCAGACCGCCGCCTACGGCTCGCTCCCGACCAGCGGCAAGATCTTCGTGTCGGTGGCCAACAAGGACAAGCGGGCGCTGATCTTCCCCGTGAAGCACCTCGCCGACCTGGGGTTCGACATCCTGGCCACCGAGGGGACCGCGGACGTGTTGCGCCGCAACGGGATCAAGTGCGAGACGGTGCGCAAGCACTTCGAGGCCGCCGAGGGGCAGCGCACGATCGTCGACATCATCCGCGCCGGCGAGGTGACGATGGTGATCAACACCCCGTATGGCAACTCGGGGCCCCGCGTCGACGGCTACGAGATCCGTAGCGCCGCGGTGTCGGTGAACATCCCGTGTATCACCACGGTGCAGGGTGCCTCGGCCGCCGTGCAGGGCATCGAGGCCGCGATGACCGGCGACATCGGGGTGCGGTCGCTGCAGAACCGGCACGCCGACCTGGCCGGCCGCTCGTGACGGACGCGTCCGGGTTCGGCGGCCGCTACACGAGGGCGGTCGTCGAGCGCGGGCGTCTGTGCGCCGGGATCGATCCCCACGCCGCGTTGCTCGAGGAATGGGGCCTCTCGGTGGACATCGACGGACTGTCGGCGTTCGCCGACATCTGCGTCGAGGCGCTAAGTCCGGTGGCCGCCGTCATCAAACCTCAGGTCGCGTTCTTCGAGCCGTTCGGTTCGGCGGGTTTCGCGGTGCTGGAACGCGTCGTCGCGGGCTGTCGCGAGGCGGGCGCCCTCGTCATCGCCGACGCCAAGCGCGGTGACATCGGTTCGACGATGGCCGCCTACGCGCAGGCCTGGTTGTCCGAGTCGTCGCCGCTGTGCGCCGACTCGGTCACCGCGTCTCCCTACCTGGGTTACGAATCCCTGCGCTCTGCACTGGATCTCGCGCGGTCCGGCGAGCGCGGCGTCTTCGTGCTGGCGCGGACGTCGAACCCGGAGGGCGGCGAGCTGCAGCGGGCACAGGTGGGGGAGCGGACGGTCGCGCAATCGATCGTCGACGCCGCGGCCGCCGAGAACACGGACGGGACCGCGACCGTCGGCCTGGTCGTCGGGGCGACACGTGAGCACGGGCTCGATCTCGCCGGCCTCCGCGGCCCGATCCTGGCCCCCGGGCTGGGTGCCCAGGGTGCAACGGCCGCCGACCTGCCGATTGTGTTCGAGGGGGCCGACCCGGCCTGGGTGCTGCCCGCCAGTTCCCGCGGCGTGCTCCGAGCCGGGCCCGATCCCATCGCCCTGCGCGACGCTTTCGTCCGCGCCCGCGACGAGGTCGAGGCCGCGCTGGGCTGAGGTGCGGTCAGGGTTTCGTGCTCAGGGGGAGCGGGTTTCGACGGTTACCAGCATCGGCGGATCTGAGTCGGTTTCCGCAGTGAGTGGCTCATCACGCCGGATGGTGGTGCTATCACCCAACGCGCGCATGATCTCGGTGGCCCCGTCCCAGTGCATGCTTTGGACGGGACGAGGGCCGTCGAAAAAGATGTAGTCGCCCTGTGCGCCGAAATCGGGATCGCTGCGGCTTACCCCGAGAAAGCAGATGCCGGTAGTTCCGGCGGAGGCGTTGATCGACGCGGAATCGGTGTTGTCGAAAGCCTGCAGCACTCGGTCCCACGCCCCGGTCCACCCTGCTTCGCGAGCAACGTCGTGCAGCGTTGTCACCTGTGTGCCCGTTGAGGCTGACTGAATGGCTGCGTGTCTAAAACGCTCGGACGATCCCAGTGGTTGCGAATTGTCGTCGATACGGAACTCGGTCTCACACTGCATCTGCTTCTGCTCGGGACCCCCAGAGGCAAGTCCTGAACACCCGTTAATCGCCGTAGCGGTGAAGCAGACCACGAAAAGCCCGATCATCGCGCGGCACCACCTGCCGTGTTGATACGAGGTCACCGCTCACCTGCCGGTAGCGGGATATCCGTGAGTGACGGGGCACCGGTGCTGTGCTCAGCCACTCGGTCACTCCAAGCGATCTCGTCGTCGGCCCCGATGACGAGAGTCCTGCCGTCCCGGACTGCCCGATCGACGGCGGCGGCCAGTTCTTCGGGACTCGCTTCGGGGTGTTCCCGCGCCAACTGACGGCCGATCTCGTTGTTGTACAGATCCATCGCCTCTCGGTGAGGCGGGTTGCCGCCCAATTGCTCGTGCGCGGTTGCGAACTGTCGAGTCCAATCTTCCCCGAACCGCTGGGTCATGAGCGCATTCCAGTAAGTGTGCCGGAAGGCGTCGCCATGTCCATCGGAAATGCTGCGCGGTCCGGCATGCTGCTGTTCTGCGGCGCCGCTGGCCTGTGAACGAATGGCGAAAAAGTCGACCAGATCGTCCAAGCCGTTCGGCCGAGCCCCCATCGTCGCCAGCATGACGATCTCTTCTGGGGTCATGAAAACCGGCTCAACCGCCGGGTCCACCGCGCGGATTGCCTGCAACAGAACGCCGCTCGGCCACAACCGGGCACCGCCTTCGGACGGCGCCGTTTGGTATCGGCGAAGGATTTCGGCGAGTCTCGGATCGTCGGGTGTGCCGACCACCCCGTATTTCACTCTGTCGGAGAGGCCCTCAAGGACGGTTCGGAGCTCTTCGGCGCCTCGTCGATCGATGTCTTCGATCCGTGCCAGCGAGAGTAGTGCCCCATAGAGTGGTGTAACTCGGTGGCCGAGATCGTCTGCGATTCCGTGTTGTGTACGGATGTAGAGCGGCCACCGTGTGATCCTTCGAGTCAACCTTCTACCGAATCCTCGAACGGAGTCATCACGATGACCGCACCCCATATTGTCGACCCTGCAGGCCTGCTTAGCCAAGCCCTGACCGACGCGTCACCGGATCTGATGCGCGAGCTGCTGCAGACCATGATCAACGCCCTGCTGTCCGCGGACGCCGACGCCGTGTGCGGCGCCGAGTGGAACGCCCGCTCGTCAGAGCGCACCAACTACCGCAACGGTTATCGCCACCGGCCCCTGGATACCCGGGTCGGCACCGTCGACGTCGCCATCCCCAAGCTCCGCTCGGGCTCCTACTTTCCCGAGTGGCTGCTCGAGCGTCGCAAGCGGGCCGAATCCGCGCTGATCACCGTCGTGGCGGACTGCTACCTGGCCGGGGTCTCCACCCGCCGGATGGACAAGCTGGTCAAAACTCTCGGCATCGACTCGCTGTCCAAGTCCCAGGTCTCCCGCATGGCCGAAGACCTCGATGAGCAGGTCGCGGCGTTCCGGCACCGGCGCCTGGACGAGGCCGGACCGTTCACGTTCGTCACCGCCGATGCGCTGACGATCAAGGTCCGGGAGAACAAGCAGGTCGTCAAAGCCTCGGTGCTGCTGGCCACCGGGGTCAACGGTGACGGCCACCGCGAGGTCCTGGGCATGCAAGTCGCCACCAGCGAGACGAAGGCCTCGTGGAACACCTTCTTCGCCGACCTGGTGGCCCGTGGCCTGGGCGGAGTCCGGCTGGTGACCTCCGATGCCCACGCCGGGCTGATCGAGGCGATCGCGGCGAACCTGCCCGGGGCCGCCTGGCAGCGCTGTCGCACCCACTACGCCGCAAACCTCATGGCCGCGTGCCCCAAGTCGATGTGGCCGGCCGTGAAGGCGATGCTGCATAGCGTCTACGACCAGCCCACCGCCGAGGCTGTCAATGCCCAGTTCGACCGGCTCTTGGACTACACCGAAGGCAGACTGCCCGAGGTTGCTGACCACCTCGGCGATGCCCGCGAGGACCTGCTGGCGTTTATCGCGTTCCCCGACGATGTGTGGCGGCAGATCTGGTCCAACAACCCCACCGAGCGGCTCAACCGGGAGATCCGACGCCGCACCGACGTGGTCGGGATCTTCCCGAACCGGGATGCCATCGTTCGCCTCATCGGCGCCGTCCTGGCCGAGCAGACCGACGAATGGGCCGAAGGCCGCCGCTACCTCGGTCTCGAAGTCCTCAGCCGCTGCCGACTCACCCTGACCACCGACCCCGCCACCAGCTCGCCGACGGAGGTGAGCACCGATGACCTGATGCAACTACCCGCCTGACCACCCACGAAGGATCACCATTCAGTTACACCACTTCCAGGGGCTTGACCGCCAGCGAGCCACGAATAGCGATTGTCAGGAAGTTCTCCAACCCTTCCTTCTCCGCGAGTTTGGACAGATAGTCCGACTTCCACACACGCAACCACTCCATGTTCGACCGCTCGGAATTGACGGTGCCGTCGTCTTCGACGTAGAAATCGAACTCAGAGGAGAGTGCTTCGGTCACCTTGCTTGGAAGGTTCGAGACCTCGCCTTCGAGTTCGGACACCCGAGTGTCGAACTTCTCGGCCACCGCACCGATCACGGAGGCGCTGCGAACTGCGTCATCAGCGTGGGTCCGCGACGACTCGCGAGCGTCCTCTCCGCCGTGCCCGCGCCAGTATTCGTGCGACGCGTCGAAAGTACTGCCCGCGCTCTTGAAGTCGGTGGACATCTGCTTGGACGCGGACGACAGAAGACGACTGACCGATTTCGCACTGTCCAGGGACCACCCCATCACAAGGGGAACCGTGTACTTCGAACCTTCGCCGGACACTAGCCTCCACCCCCTCGACGATCGGGCTCAGCCGAAGTTCGGCCATGCGCCAGGTCGCTGCGGAGTCGCTGGCCGCTGGCATCGTCGGCGTTCTCATAAGAGTCCGCCCCGCGCGTGCAAAGGTGGGCGAAGCCGACGTACTGACCTGCGTGGTAGTCGACGACTCTATCCAGTGCTGCAGCTGCGTCGCGAAGGCTGACCGCTAGTTCATTGTCGTCAGCGCCGGCCACCGGATTGGCGCCGCCGCTCAGCGTGCGCGTTGCCGGGTCGCCTCTGCGACGGCCCGGGTTGCCCTTGCCAGGCCACGAACTCGCGGCGGATCCACAAACATGTCACTGACCCCCGATCAGTGTTCAGGTGAAAAGTCTGCTCACAGTAACCGAGGCACCCGACGATGCCGGCGCATGTGCTCACACTGCGCACAGGGCTGCCCGCGACACGCGCGGTGCCTCGGTCCAATCCCAGAATTTCCGGCCACATCACTGGTGTCACACGCGTCTCAGTCGAGGGACGTCCGGGCGGGAGGTCGTTCGCTTTGCTATCGACCGCCTTGTCGCCTGGTGTTGCGCTGACCTGCGAGAATGCTACGAAACACGTAGTCAGCGCGATGGGGGCGGCACTGAATCGGTGCTGTGCTCCCGTGAACGCACACGAGGCCCTACAACATGAGAAAACGCTCCGAAAATGGGGGGTCGCACTCGCAAATGCCTGCTCACGTGGGTACGGTCGCATTCGCCGCCAACATTTTGATGGCGTCGGCCGGGTGCAGACCCGGCTGACAGGCCGGCGACGGCGATCCAGCCGCGGTCGCACGGCAACAGAGCCTCGGACGCCCCCGGGCGAACGATGCAGTCCCACTCGAGAACGAAAGACGGAGGAACCCCGTGGCCCTTCCCCAGTTGACCGATGAGCAGCGCGCCGCTGCGTTGGAGAAGGCAGCTGCCGCTCGTCGCGTCCGCGCGGAGCTCAAGGAGCGCCTCAAGCGCGGTGGCACCGATCTCCAGCAGGTGCTCAAGGATGCCGAGAACGACGAGATCCTGGGCAAGATGAAGGTCTCGGCCCTGCTCGAGGCCCTGCCCAAGGTCGGCAAGGTCAAGGCGCAGGAGATCATGACCGAGCTCGAGATCGCCCCGACCCGCCGCCTGCGTGGTCTCGGCGACCGTCAGCGCAAGGCTCTGCTCGAGAAGTTCAGCTCCTGAGCGTGAGCAACCGAACCGGATACGGCAGCGGAACGAACCCGTGGACGCGGCGGTGAACCACCGCCCGGACCACGAGGGAACCGGACGCACGAGGGGTCGACTGATCGTTTTGGTCGGCCCCTCGGCCGTCGGCAAGTCCACCGTGGTCGCGAGGGTCTGCGCCGCGGTACCCGATGTCTACTTCAGCGTCTCGGCGACAACCCGGGACCCACGGCCCGGCGAGGTCGACGGCCGCGACTACCACTTCGTGTCCGCGGGCGACTTCGACAAGATGATCGCCGCCGACGAACTCCTGGAATGGGCCGAGATCCACGGCGGGCTGCAGCGCTCGGGCACCCCCATCGCCCCCGTGCTCGCCGCTCTGGAAGCCGGCAAACCGGTTCTGGTCGAGGTCGACCTGGTCGGTGCGCGCAACGTCGTGGCCCGGCTCCCGGAGGCGATCACCGTCTTCCTCGCGCCGCCCAGCTGGGACGAACTCGTAGCCCGCCTGACCGGGCGGGCCACCGAGACGCCCGAGGCGATCGAGCGCCGACTGGCCACCGCGCGCACCGAGATGGCCGCGCAGGACGAGTTCGACCACGTTATCGTGAACAGCGAAGTCGACCGCGCCGTCGATGAGTTGGTATCCTTGCTGGTCGGACCTGAACAGCCGGCCGCATCCGCGACCTGACCGGCCCTTTCCGACACCCAGACCTCGACGCAGGAGTTCGTGTGAGCACCCCGACCAATTTCGACATCACCGAGATCGCCGACGCACCGGCCTACGACACGCCGCTGGGGATCACCAATCCGCCGATCGATGATCTCCTCGACCGCGCGTCGTCGAAGTACGCACTCGTCATCTACGCAGCCAAGCGTGCGCGCCAGATCAACGACTACTACAACCAGCTCGGCGACGGCATCCTCGAGTACGTCGGCCCGCTGGTCGAGCCCGGCCTGCAGGAGAAGCCGCTGTCGATCGCGATGCGTGAGATCCACTCCGACCTGCTCGAGCACACCGAGGGCGAATAGTCGTCGTCGGTGATGACCAAACCGACCGGAACCCGGCGCCGCATCCTGATTGGCGTCGGCGGCGGGATCGCGGCCTACAAGGTCTGCTCGGTGATCCGACACTTCACCGAGTCCGGTCATGACGTCCGCGTCGTGCCGACCCCGGCTGCGCTGGAGTTCGTCGGCAAGGCGACCTTCGAGGCGCTGAGCGGTAACCCCGTCTCCACGACCGTGTTCGACGACGTCGACGAGGTCGCGCACGTCCGGCTCGGGCAGGGGGCGGACCTCGTGGTCATCGCCCCGGCCACCGCCGACCTCATGGCCCGCGCCGCACAGGGGCGTGCCGACGACCTGCTGACCGCGTCGCTGCTGACCGTGCGGTGCCCGGTGCTGTTCGTGCCCGCGATGCACACCGAGATGTGGGAGCACCCCGCCACGCAGGCCAACATCGCAACGCTGCGGTCGCACGGCTCGGTCGTGATGACACCCGCGTCGGGCCGTCTCACCGGCACCGACTCGGGCCGCGGTCGTCTACCGGATCCTCAGGAGATCGCCCTGGTGGGCGAGCTGTTGCTCGATCGCGCCGACGCACTCCCGTACGACCTTGCCGGCGTCCGCGTGCTCATCAGCGCCGGCGGCACCCGGGAACCGCTCGACCCGGTCCGGTACCTCGGCAACCACAGCTCCGGCAAACAGGGCTTCGCGCTGGCCCGCGCCGCGGCCCAACGCGGCGCGAGCGTCACCGTCGTCGCCGGGTCCACTGCCGACCCGGGCGACCCGGCCGGGGTCACCATCGTGCGGATCTCCACCGCCGAGCAACTCGCCGACGAGATGACCAAGCGCGCCGCCGACGCCGATGTCGTGATCATGGCCGCCGCGGTCGCCGACTTCCGACCCGTTGCGGTCGCCGAGTCGAAGATCAAGAAGGGCGACGAGGGGCCGGCGCCGATCCATCTCACCACCAATCCCGACATCCTGCGCGGACTCGTCACCGCACGCGACGAGGGCCGCATTCCCACTGCCACCGTGATCGTCGGGTTCGCCGCCGAGACCGGCGACGAGACCGGCGGTGTCCTCGACCACGGCCGCGCCAAGCTCGCCCGCAAGGGCTGCGACCTCCTCGTCGTCAACGCCGTCGGCGACGGCAAGGCCTTCGGGACCGAGGACAACACCGGCTGGTTGCTCGCCGCCAACGGCGACGAGACCGCCTTGCCCTTCGGGTCGAAAACACTCATGTCGAGTCGGATACTTGACGAAGTGCGGCAACTGGTGCCTGATGGTCGAGGAGCTCGACCGACCGATTAGGTTGGAAACATCCCCGGCCAGTCGGACTGGCCGACACCGCCAGCGGCGCGGCGACCATCGACGCGCGTAGATCTCGAGAGGATCTGATGACCACCTCGTCACGCCTGTTCACGAGCGAATCCGTCACCGAGGGACACCCCGACAAGATCTGTGACGCGATCAGCGACTCGATTCTCGACGCCATCCTCACCGACGATCCGAAGGCGCGTGTCGCGGTCGAGACCCTCGTGACCACCGGACAGGTGCACGTCGCCGGCGAGGTCACGACCACCGCCTACGCCGACATCCCCAAGATCGTTCGCGACAAGGTCCTGGAGATCGGGTACGACTCGTCGACGAAGGGCTTCGACGGCGCATCGTGCGGCGTGAACGTCGCCATCGGTGCGCAGTCCCCGGACATCGCGGGTGGCGTCTTCAACTCGCACGAGAGCCGCAGCGGCATCTCGGAGGACGAGATCGACAGCCAGGGTGCCGGCGATCAGGGCCTCATGTTCGGCTACGCCACAAACGAGACCCCGGAACTCATGCCGGTTCCCATCGCGCTGGCCCACCGCCTGTCGCGGCGCCTCACCGAGGTGCGCAAGAACGGCACGCTCCCGTACCTGCGCCCCGACGGCAAGACGCAGGTCACCATCGAATACGACGGTGACACCCCGGTCCGCCTCGACACCGTGGTCCTGTCGACGCAGCATGCCGCCGACATCGACCTCGACAATCTCCTCGCGCCGGACATCAAGAAGCAGGTCGTCGACGCGGTGCTCGCCGAGATCGATCTGCCGACCCTCGACACCACCGACTACCGTCTGCTGGTCAACCCGACCGGCAAGTTCGTCCTCGGCGGCCCGATGGGTGACGCCGGCCTGACCGGCCGCAAGATCATCGTCGACACCTACGGCGGCATGGCCCGTCACGGCGGCGGCGCGTTCTCCGGCAAGGACCCGTCGAAGGTCGACCGCAGCGCGGCCTACGCGATGCGCTGGGTGGCCAAGAACGCCGTGGCCGCGGGACTGGCGAACCGCATCGAGGTCCAGGTCGCCTACGCGATCGGCAAGGCCGCACCGGTCGGCCTGTTTGTCGAGACGTTCGGCACCGAGAACGTCGATCCGACTGTCATCGAGCGGGTCATCACCGAGAACTTCGACCTGCGTCCGCTCGCGATCATCCGCGACCTCGACCTGCTGCGCCCGATCTACGCACCGACCGCCGCGTACGGCCACTTCGGTCGCACCGACGTCGACCTGCCGTGGGAGCGGACCGACCGCGCGGAGAAGCTGCGGGCCGCCGCGGGTCTGTAGACCCTCTGCGGAAGTACTCTCACTGACACCCAAAGGAGCACGGGTCCCGGCCGCCGAGCTGCCGGTGGCCCGTGTTCTTCCTGTTCTGGGGCTCGCGCACCTCGACCGTCCCTTCGATTACCTGATCGACGTCGACCAGGACGAGGACGCGCAGCCCGGTGTTCGTGTCCGCGTGCGATTCTCGGGTCGGCTCGTCGACGGCTACCTCCTCGAGCGCATCGAGAAGAGCGATCATCCCGGCAAGCTGGGCTGGCTCGACCGGGTCGTGTCCGCCGAGCCGGTACTGACCCCGCAGCTGGCGACGCTGTGCCGTGCGGTGGCCGATCGGTACGCGGGCACGATGGGCGACGTCGTGCGCCTGGCCATACCGCCGCGGCATGCGCGCACCGAGAAGGAGACGACACCCGACCCGGCCGCTGTCGTCGAATCGCCCGACCTCGCCGACTGGCATCGGTATGCCCTGGCCGACTCCTACGTGGAGAACCTGGCCGACAGTCATCCGCGTGCCGTCTGGCAGGCCCTACCGGGGGAGGACTGGCCGCGCCGTCTCGCCGAACTCGCCGCGGCGACCCTCGCAGGGGGACGCGGGTGCATCCTCGTCGTTCCCGATCAGCGTGATCTCGATCGGGTGTGGGCCGAGTGTGAGCCGTTGATCGGCGACCGTGGGGTCGCGCTGTCCGCCGGACTCGGACCCACCGCGCGCTACCGCCGATGGCTGGCCGTGCGCCGCGGTGCCGCGCAGCTGGTGATCGGTACCCGAAGCGCGGTGTTCGCGCCGGTCAAGGACCTGGGCCTGGTCGTCGTGTGGGATGACGGCGACGACAGCATGGCCGACCCACGGGCGCCCTACCCGCATCCCCGCGAGGTGGCGGTGCTGCGGTCGCACCACGAGCGGTGCGGCCTGCTGCTCGGCGGGTTCGCCCGGACCGCCGAGGCGCAGGCGCTGGTGGTCTCGGGCTGGGCGCACGACCTCGTCGCCGACCGCACGACGGTCCGCACCCGCAGCCCCCGTGTCCAGGCGATCTCCGACGACGACCGGCAGATCGCACGCGACCCCATGGCCCGGTCGGCGCGCATCCCCGAAGTCGCGTTCGACGCGGCGCGGTCGGCGTTCGCCGCCGATCGTCCGGTGATCTTCAGCGTCCCGCGCCGGGGTTACGTGCCGTCGCTCGCATGCACCCGCTGCCGCGAACACGCGCGGTGCCGGGCCTGTCACGGACCGTTGCAGCTCGATGCCGACCAACGACTGAGCTGCCGATGGTGCGGACGGCCCGAACGGTCGTTCCGCTGCCCGGAGTGCGGTAACACCTCGGTGCGCGCGACGGTGACCGGTGCGCGCCGGACCGCCGAGGAGCTGGGACGTGCTTTCGCCGGCGTGCCGGTGCTGACCAGCGGCGGCAACACGATCCTCGACGAGATCGAACCCGGCGCACGGCTCGTCGTCGCGACGCCAGGCGCGGAGCCGGTGGCCCCGGGCGGATACGGCGCCGCGATCGTCGTCGACACCTGGGCCCAGCTCGACCGGGCCGACCTGCGTGCCGAGGAGCACGCGGTCCGGCGGTGGATGGCGCTCGCCGCGATGGTGACCCCGCACGGTGACGGTGGGCGAGTGGTCATCGTGGCCGACTCGGCGCTCGCACCCGTGCAGGCCCTGATCCGTTGGGACCCGGTGGGTTTCGCGTCGATCCAGTTGCAGGAACGCGTGGAACTCGGATTCCCCCCGGCGGTGACGATGGCGTCGGTCGACGGGCCGACCGGGGTGATCACCGACTTCGTCGAACACCTCGAGTTACCCTCCGACGCCGATGTTCTCGGCCCGGTGCCGTTGCCGCCCGGCGTCCGCCCGCCGGCCGGCAGTGCCGAGTGGGAGGCCGCCGCCGACGACGAGATGGATCGCATCCTGGTGCGGTTGCCGCGCAAGCACGGACGGCTCCTCGCCGAGGCGCTCGTCGCGGGCCAGGTGCGCCGCAACACACATCGACAGACCGGGCCGATCCGGGTGCAGATCGACCCGCCTACGATCGGATGAATGCGCATCGTTTTCGCCGGTACCCCCGAGGTCGCCGTGCCGTCGTTGCAGGCCCTCATCGACTCGCCCTCGCATGAGGTCGTCGGGGTCATCACCCGGCCCGACGCCGTGTCAGGCCGCGGCCGCAAGGTGATGCGGTCACCGGTCGGGCAACTCGCCGACGAGCATGCACTCGAGGTGATCACCCCGCGCCGGTTGTCGGAGCCGGAGGTCGACGACGTGCTCCGGCGCTGGGCTCCCGACTGCGGTGCCGTCGTGGCCTACGGCGGGCTCGTACCGCCCGGACTGCTGGACCTGCCGCGCCACGGTTGGATCAACCTGCACTTCTCGGTCCTGCCCGCCTGGCGCGGTGCCGCTCCGGTCCAGGCCGCCATCGCCGCCGGCGACGAGGTGACCGGGGCCAGCACGTTCCGGCTCGAGAAGGGTCTCGACACCGGTCCGGTCTTCGGGGTGCTGACCGAGACCATCCGACCCACCGATACCAGCGGTGATCTGCTCGGGCGTCTTGCCGATGCCGGGTCGGGACTGTTGCTGTCCACGCTCGACGGCCTCGAGGCCGGTGAACTCGCCCCCGAACCGCAGCCGACCACGGGGGTGAGCCACGCGCCCAAGGTCGAGGTCGAGGACGCGCGGATCCGCTGGGAACTGCCGGCACACATCATCGATCGCCTGGTTCGCGCGTACACACCAGCACCCGGACCGTGGACCAGCCTCGACGACGCGCGGATCAAGGTCGGGCCGGTGTCGGTCGCGTCGGCCGACGATCCCGGTCTGCCCGATGCGGCGCGGGACGGCGGCCTGGCGCCCGGTGCACTCGCCGTCACGAAGAAGGCGGTGTTCGTCGGAACCGGTTCGCAGCCGGTGAGACTCGGCACCGTACAGCCGCCGGGGAAGAAGCCCATGCCCGCCGCCGACTGGGCTCGTGGCGCGCGCCTGACCGACGGGACGGTCCTGGGATGAGCGGCAAGTTCCGGCAGAAGGACCTCGATCCCGCGCGCGTGGCCGCCCGCGACACCCTCCGCGCGGTACGCGAACGCGACGCGTATGCCAACCTCGTCCTGCCGAAGATGCTGCGCGACAGGAAGATCGAGGGACGAGACGCTGCCTTCGCCACCGAGCTGGCCTACGGGGCCGCGCGGGCCCAGGGTCTACTCGACGCGGTGATCTCCTCCGCCGCGAAACGGCCGGTCGCCGACATCGACGGCACGGTGCTCGACGTCCTGCGGCTCGGCACCTATCAGCTGTTGCGGACGAGGGTCGGCGCACATGCGGCGGTCTCCACGTCGGTTGACCTGGTGCGCGCCGAGAACGGGATGGGGCCTTCCGGTTTCGTGAACGCGGTGCTGCGCAAGGTCTCCCAGAAGGACGAGGACATGTGGGTGGAGGAGCTCGCACCGTCGCCCGCGGACGATCTCGTCGGCTATCTCGCCTTCCAGTACGCACATCCGCGCTGGATCGCGGAGGTGTTCCGCGACGCTCTCGGTGGTTCGGCGGGACAGCTTCAGGCGGCACTCGCCGCCGACGACGAGCGACCGCCGGTGCATCTCGTCGCTCGTCCGGGGTTCATGACCGCCGAGGAACTCGCCCTCACCAGCGAGGGGGAGGTCGGCGACTACTCCCCGTACTGCGTGTACCTGCCTGGTGGCGATCCCGGCGACGTCGCCGCGATCCGTGAGGGGTACGCGGGTGTCCAGGACGAGGGCAGTCAGCTGATCGCCCGTGCGGTGACCGTGGCCGAGGTCGCCGACGACGGTGGGCGGTGGCTCGACATGTGCGCCGGCCCCGGCGGGAAGGCCGCATTGATCGGTTCGCTCGCCGAGATCGACGGTGCCCGACTCGATGCGGTCGAGGTGTCCGAGCATCGCGCCGGCCTGATCCGCAAGGTCGTCTCCGACCTTCCGGTCACCATCCACGTCGCCGACGCCCGGTCCAGTGGGCTCGACGCCGGTTACGACCGCATCCTGCTCGACGCTCCGTGCTCGGGGCTGGGCTCGCTGCGCCGACGTCCCGAATCCCGCTGGCGCCGGACCACTGCCGACGTCGACGAACTCGTCGTCCTACAGAAGGAGCTCCTCACCGAAGCGCTGCGCCTGGTGAAACCCGGTGGCATCGTGGTCTATTCGACGTGTTCGCCGCACCCGGCGGAGGCGACGGCGGTGGTAGCCGACGTCCTGGCGTCGGCGGACGGTGTGCGCCAACTCGATGCCCGCCCGTTGGTGACGGTGGGCAAGCTAGGCCCGGACCTGTTGGGCGACGGACCCCACGTTCAACTCTGGCCGCATGTCCACGGCACCGACGCGATGTTCCTGGCGGCGTTGACGCGGGACTAGTGGCCGGCGGTTGCGTGCCGGCTCACGGCCAGGTTTCCGGACGGCCGCCATATGGCGGTCGACGACAGCCGAACAGGGCACATCCGGCGGTTCCGCGGCTCCCACAGGTTCCATAAACTGTGCTCTATGACACAGTCCAGGGCGCAGGCTCGACCTGCTTTCGACCCGGAGCTTCGCGCCGGCCTGGCTGTTGTCGGTGGGATGTTTCCGCCCACCGTGACACCCGACCTGATCGGTTTCATGCGTCGTTCGTATGCATCCCGACCGGTGGCGGAGACGCTCGCCGGTCGTGCGGTTGACCACCTCGAGTACGAGGTGGCGGGGTACCGGGGCGACGCCATCGTGGTGTCCGTGTTTCGTTCGCCCACGGCGGCCGGCCGCCGGCCGGCAGTACTCTACGCGCACTCCGGCGGCCTGATGTTCGGTGACCGTTTCAATGCGCTCGACGCGAATCTCGACTGGGTCGAACATCTCGGAGCGGTGTTGGTGAGCCCCGAGTACCGGCTGGCACCGGAATACACGGATCCGTACGCGCGCGAGGACATGTACGCCGCCCTCGAGTGGATGGTGTCGCAGGCCGGCGTACTGGGAATCGATCCCACACGAATTGTCGTCGCCGGTGCGAGTTCCGGTGGCGGTCTTGCCGCGGGGCTGGCACTTGCCGCGCGCGACCGGTGTTCGACGCCACCCCTCCGCGGCCAGATGTTGTCCTATCCGATGCTCGACGATCGGGGTATCGCGCCGTCGACAACACAATTCGACGGCGTCGGAGTCTGGGACCGGGTGTCCAACGAGACCGGTTGGCGGGCCTATCTGGGTGCCACCTACCGGACAGAAGATGCCCACCGCTACGCGGTCCCGGCTCGCGAGACCGACCTGTCGGGTCTGCCGCCGGCGTTTCTCGACGTCGGTGACTGTGAGATCTTCCGGGACGAGGTCATCGCCTACGCCTCGGCGTTCTGGGCCGCCGGCGGTAACGCCGAGCTGCATGTGTGGCCCGGAGCATTCCATGCCTGCGACATTTTTGCGCCGCACACCGCGTTGGCCAAGGCCATGCTGCACACAAGACTGCTGTGGATGCAGCGGATGCTTGCCGACTGAGAGCGGCGTTCACGCAACCGACACTCTTCCGCCCGGCACCAGATGGACCGGCGGTGGTTCCACATGCCCGCGTCAACACAACGAGAGGTTCGAAATGATTACTCGCACAGTCGATTCAGACAGAATTGCCGAATTTGCCGATGCGGTGGTCCGAGCGGCATCGGCCGGCGAACAGGGAGTTCCTGGCGTCGTGGCCGGAGTGACCACCGACAAGGAGACCGTCTACCTGGGCCACTCCGGTGTCCGCGCGCTGGACGAACCGGACCCGATGACCGACGACACGGTCTTCGCCATCTTCTCCACCACGAAGGCGATCGCGGGTACCGCCGTTCTCCAGCTGGTGGAGAGCGGAGACCTCGATCTCGATGCCCCGGCCCGCGAGTACGAGCCGCGGCTTGGTGACGTGGCTGTCATCGAGGGGTTCGACGATCGAGGTCAGCCTCGCCTACGTGCGCCCCGATCGGAGATCACGACTCGCCATCTGCTCACCCACACTGCTGGGTTCGCGTATGACTTCTTCGACGAGGTGTATGCACGACTCGCCGCCGAGCACGGCCAGCCGAGCATTGTCACGTCCACGATGGCATCGCTCCAGACACCTCTGCTCTTCGATCCGGGTACCGCGTGGGAGTACGGCACCAACATCGACTGGGCGGGGCTGGTGGTGGAACGAATCGCCGGCAAACGGCTCGGAGAAGTGATCACCGAGCGGATTCTCGCGCCGCTGGGGATGAGTGATACTGCTTTCACCAGAACCGACTCCATGCGCGAACGCACTGCCACCATCCATCACCGAGCCGCCGACGGGTCCCTGGCGCCTGACCACGACTTCACTCTGCCCGACGAGCCCGAAGTGCACATGGGCGGTCACGGCCTCTATTCGACAGTCGGCGACTACCTGAAATTCATCCGGATGTGGCTTGCCGACGGCCGCGCTGATTCCGGCGAGCCGATATTGAGCCCGGCGACCGTCGATCTCGCAGCGCGAAACCATCTGCCGGGATCGATGAAGATCACGCGACTGCCCGGCGTCATCCCGAGTCTGAGCAACGACGCCGAGTTCTTTCCCGGAATGCCGAAGTCGTGGGCGCTGACCTTCATGATCAATGAACACGATGCTCCCACCGGACGTCCTGCTGGTTCCCTCGCGTGGGCGGGGCTGGCGAACCTCTACTACTGGATCGACCGGCAGAACAGGATCGGAGGCTATTGGGCGACTCAGATCCTGCCGTTCGCCGACGCCGGGTCGGTTGGCGGATACCTCGACTTCGAGACCGCCGTGTACGCCTCCCTGCAGCGCTGAGGGAAGGCGACGCGGATCTGCCGGTCGATCTGGCTGCGACGCCGCCCGTGCCCCCGATCCATCCGACCCATCCGGTGTGCCGGTGTGCCGGTGTGCCGGTGTGCCGGTGCGGCACGGGCGTAGCGGCGTAGTGTTGATCCGATCACATGATCCACCATTCTCCAGGGAGGCGACGTGCAGGAACTCCTCGGTCGCATCGCTGCACTGGATCCGAACGCGAGTGTGGGTCTGAGGGTGATAGCTTGCTTCGACGAACTGGTCGTCGGCAACGTCAACATCCAGGGTCTGCTCGCCACCGCCGCAGCCCTGGCAGGGTGCCCGGCAGGCTGTTCGCATGGTTCTTCGTCCTATCGAGTGTCAGTGCTCGGAGAACCCCTCGGCGGAGGTCTCCCGCCGATGCGTCGTGGACTACAGGTGGACGGTGGCGAAGTGTGGCTGGAACGTCACGGTCCCGAATTGCCCAACGATGCGATCATTCTGGAGCGGCTCGGTCTCGCGGTCGGCGTTCGACTGGCCGGGGCCGCACCGGAGCGTACTCGTCGTGATATCGCGGTGCTGTTCGATCGCGAGACGCCGATCGACGATCGTCGCGAAGCCGCGTGCCGTCTGGGTCTCACTCCGGATGTGCGTTATCGGGCCGTTGCCAGCACTCTGTTCGCCGAGTGGACTACGCACCCGTCCTGGCCTCAAGACGTGATGGCGACCGCGGTCGGGACAATTCATGCGCTGATCGCGCCGGCGGATGCGATGTGTGCGGATGCCCCCATGACGCCGTGCGGGCTGGGTGTCACCGCCCACATCGACCGACTGGCGGACTCGTTCAGAACCGCACTCATCTCCCTCCAACTCTGCGAGAGTCCCCACCGAGCCGTGGATGCGGAACGATACGGTGGGCTGGTTCATCTGCTTGCCGATTCCCCCTCCGCCGCAACAAATCCCGACGCGGACGTGCTCGATTCCATTCGGGATCTCAAGTGGGTCCGCCCCACCGTGGGGGCACTGCTCGATTCTTCCAGTGTGCGACAGTCGGCGAGACTCCTCGACATTCATCATTCGACAATGCAGTCCCGGGTCGAAATCCTTACGGATGCACTGGGTTTCGACCCCCTCGACGGAGTCGGCCGAGCGAGGCTCGGTATGGCGTTCCTGACGTGGCGGATGCGCCACTCGCGGGCACTCGAACTACCTCCGCCCAACCACTGAGATCTGCCGGCAAGCAGTGATTCTTCGCCGATCACGTGGCCGGTCACGTCAATCACTCGTCGCTGCGATCGCTCGACTTCGGGTTTGTCCTGGACGGGCCGTGCGCTCGGTCCAGACAACGCGCTGATGCTCCAGCCAGGTGGAGATCCTTCCCAGCCGACGCCGGTCGCGGTGAACCTCGTCCTGCCCGAACGGCCCCTTCTGGGTCTGGCCGACTCAGCCACGTGATCACCGCGACCGCGCGACGACACCGCAGTGTCGCTCCGCCCGCGATCGGGCATCAACCGCCCGCACGCAGCGGCGTCGAAACCAGCCTGATCCAGATACTCGCAGCGTCGTGATTGTGGATGGCGAACGCACAGTCCGGTGATGCTGTACTAGTGGTGTGTCTCGGAAGTAAGCGACTGGTCTCCGGCGCTCGATCGGCGCCTGGCTGCGTTGTCGTCGGTCGAGATAGCTCCGCTATCCCTCCCTCCTCCGCCTTGCCAGACCACCGATCGCTCCACCGGATACCGGCCACCTATTTCCGAGACACACCACTAGGTTGTTCGTCGTGGCGGTCCGCCACGTCGTTGTCGGTGCAAACTCGGGGGTTTGTATGGCTGAGCGGTTCGGTGTCGAGGAGCTGGGTGTCATCACCGGCGTGGGCGATGCGCTGGCTCGATGCTCATCGGAGACACGAGCTCTGTGGACCGGGAAGTCCGCCTTCGACGATGCGTCGGGGGCGATGCCGGCATCGGCCATCGGTGCGGCGTGCGCCGGGAAAGACGACACCGTCCGCTCATTGCTGGGCCGCGCGGCGGCGAGGATGGACCAGGTGTCGCAGACCTGCTACCAGGCCGCCGGTGACGTTGCTGATACCGAGGAGTCCCTGGCCAGCGGCTTCCGTGCCATCAGCGAGTTCTGATGTCGCGACCATCGCGGTCTGTCGTCAATGGCTGGGACCTGATGTCTCTGGATGCGGCCGCGTCTGCGCTCGACGCGGCCGTGGATGACCTGAGCGGTCTCACCCAGAGGATGGCCGAAGCGCCGATGAAAGCGGGCGACTCCAAAGGGTGGGTGGGGGACTCCCAACGCGGTTGCGAGACTCGCACCGACTCCGATCGAACCGAGATCAACAAACTCGGGGCCGACCTCACCCGCGCCGCCACTGCGCTCCGGGATACGTCGTCTGCGATCAGTCCGAATCGCACTACCGCACTGGTTCGAGCGCTCGGGCTGGAACGGGACGAGTTCAGCGTTGCCGACGACTGGACGGTACGAGACACCCGAAACTATGCGGCCGAGCTCAAAGGAGTGGAGGCGGGAAGTGCGACCGAGCGCTCGATTCTCGACGCTCAGGCCGCCCGAGCGGAGGAGGCGAAGACGGCGACCCTCTCGTTGCAATCCCTGGCCGATCAGATGGGCGAGGACGATCGCAACGGGGCGAGAGTTCTCGCGGCAGCCTTTGGCGATGCCGAAGGTAATGCGCCAGTCGCGTCGAGCTACTCGCCGGGCCAGGCGAGCATCGATGTCCAGGCCATCATGAGTGGTACCGCCACGAAGGAGCAGAGGGATCGGTTCTTCCGAGCCACCAGCCTGACCGCGGAACAGCGGGCCGCGTTGGCCCGAGGGGATTTCGCGGAGATTTCGAAGGAGCAGTTCGATTACCTGAAAGCGATCTACACACCGAGTTGGGGTGGCGGACCCGAAGGACAGCCACTGTCCCTTGATGCGCTGAAGTCGTTCGGAGACAAGTACACCGACGCAGAACGTGAAAACCTGAAACAGGGTCTCGCTGATGGTGTGTTCATGCTGGGGAACCCACACCTGCGGACCGCGCAGACCGACTCGAATGCTCTCGCCGAGATCTACGGGACGGAAGCACCATTCGTGTCCGGTGGGATGAGCGCACTCCCGACTCCGATCCGCGAGGCCTTGACCGATTCTGCCGCGAGTAGAGGCCGATTGTCGGTGCCGGACTCGGGTGCGCACTCAGGCGGCCACAGGCTGGTCACCGATCTGAAGACCTTCGACGACCTCGAGTCAGTGATGGACATCCTGGAGCACCGGTCGGTTGATCCGCCGGGAGGCGGGTACGGCTCGGAGTCGGTGCAACTGGGCAGCGACGTTGACCGAGCGTTGATCGCGAGGGCGAGTGAGATTGCGGCAGCGGGCGCGACGGAGTACGCATCCAATCCAGGCATGCTCGATCACAATCTCGTTCGGGAAAGCGACGTCGAGAGTCTCCTCGTCCAGATGCTGGGCGTCGCGGGCGGTGATCACGTTGCAGTGCATGATGCGGTCATGTCCGCGACCGGCAACCCAAGTGGCAACTCGATGCCGACGACTTTTGACCTCGACGGCAACGAACGGTCGTTCAGGGACGCGGAGGCCCTCGAACACCTGTTGACGTTCGACTGGACCGATGAAGCGGGCCACGAGAACGACGGAATCAACAAGCTGTTCAACTGGATGCCGGGTGTTGCCTACGCGCCCGACGGGAGCTCCGCGGAAGCGGTGCTCGAAAGCCAACGAGCCGGCAACATCTCGACTGCGCTCGCGCAGTACTTCGGCGACAACAAAGATGCCCTGATCGACATCGGAGATCGGAAACCGGCTCTGGGCGAGCTCAACCCGGAGCTGACCCGGACGCTGGCTTCTGCGATCGGCTCCCACACGGCCGTATTGGCAGGCGCGGATCCCGGGCTTTTCCATACGCACGGTGTTCAAGCGGTCGACGTCAGGGATCTGAAAGCTACTTTTGAAATACTGAATTCCGACGCTACTGCGGGAAAGATCATCAATTCTCTCACCGCCTTGCAGGTTGATGTGATGCAGCAGGAGTTCGGCAAAAACCCTCATGACTACGGGCTTGGGGAAGTTGCGGGACGGCTTGAGGGAGCGATGGCGGGTGGACTCGATGCGCACATCGAGGAAACCAACATCGACGGCAGGCATCTGGCCGCCCACGACGCTGCAGTAGCCGGCGCCGTCTTTGACAGCGCGAAGGCGCTTATGACTGCGGTCCCGGGTCTCGACCCGGCTGTCAAAGTTCTGCTCGACGGTGCGGCGCCTCAGTTGAAGCTCGATCTGTCCGGGCTGCCGATTGATCCAGACACGATCAAGGCCGATCCGAAGCTTCAGGAACTCCGGACCGACATGTACAACCAGCAGATCAACCCAAATGCGAAGTATGTGCAGATTCTCGAAGGTTACTTTGAGAATCACCCTGAACTCGTGAATAATCCTGAGTTCCGAAAGATTTTCGTTACAGGGAAACAGGTGGACTTCGAGGAAATGAGACGAACCGGAGTAATTGCTGAGAATGTCGACAGTCCACGGGCTGCTACATTCATTCAGAAATTAATGCAGTCGGATATCAACGCCTTCGCCCTTCGTCACAACGAGAATTTTGAGCATGCATACAGGCGGTGATCGGATGCGTCCGGCGGTGTGCTCGATTTCGATCCGTTCTCGTCCGCAGGCCATCGTGCTTCTGCTCGTGGCGGTGCTGCTTTCAGGGTGTGCTTTCTCGTCCAGTGATGTCACGGATCGCGTTACTTCTACGCCTGCGATGACACCGGCAGATGCGATTCCGCCGAAACTCAAGATCGCATTTCGCTGGGTCCCGTCGCCAACGCTCAATCTGATGAGTCCGGAAGCCACTTTCGTGCGGGCGTACGCAGAATCGTATGAGTTGGCTTTCGAAGGGCAGTCTGCTTCGTGGGGCTATCCAGGTTTCGAATCGGCATCGCCAGCTGACATCGATCAGCGCGTACGAACCATTGAGAGCCATAGTAAGTACCGGGATGTCGAAAAGACGGTGTTCTTCACTCCGCTACGACGTACCGAGCGAGAAGGGACAGTCCGGGTGATCCTCTGTCGAAGCGAGATCACGTCTACAATGCTGCCTTCGGGAACCGGGGACATCGAGTGGAAGAATTTCGCGGACTCCTGGGGAGTGCCGGCGATTCTCGACTTCGTCACTGCCGGTAACAACTCGCCACCCGGCGAGCAGCTTGGGCAGAATCTGACGCCAACCACATCGGTCTTCGGGTCGTGGAACGCGATCAATTTTGTGCAGCTGGGGCTTGGTCCGGAGAACCGCGCCGATATCGTCGCGTGCAACGCCTTACCCCCGAACCCCGACCTTCCGAGAGTCGGGGTCGAGACGGGACCCGAGCCGTGGCCGGTACTGCCCCCGTCCCCCGGCTGGCCGGCGAACGGCGTCTGAGACGCCGGCACGCTTTCGTCCGTAGCGGAACCCGCGTCCTACACTTGTCGACCATGTGCACCGCCGGTACCGCGCCCATGATCGCCCCGTCCATCCTGTCCGCGGACTTCGCGAATCTCGCGGCCGAGGCCGCTGCGGTGGCGCAGCCGGGGGAGACTCGCGCCGACTGGTTGCACGTCGACGTGATGGACGCGCACTTCGTCCCGAACCTGACCCTGGGGCTGCCGATCGTCGAGAGCCTGTTGAAGGCGACCGACATCCCGCTCGACTGCCACCTGATGATCGAGAACCCGGAGCGGTGGGCGCCGCCGTACGCCGAGGCCGGAGCACACAACGTCACCTTCCATGCCGAGGCCACCGAGAACCCGATCGGCGTCGCCCGCGACATCCGCGCCGCCGGGGCCAAGGCCGGGCTGTCGATCAAACCAGGTACGGCGCTCGAGCCGTACCTGGAGATCCTGCGCGACTTCGACACCTTGCTGATCATGAGCGTCGAACCGGGCTTCGGCGGTCAGAAGTTCATCCCCGAGGTCCTCGACAAGGCCCGCGCCATACGGAAGTTCATCGACGCCGAAGACCTGCGGCTCCTCGTCGAGATCGACGGCGGCATCAACGCCGACACCATCGAGGAGGCCGCCGAGGCCGGCATCGACTGCTTCGTCGCCGGATCTGCTGTCTACGGCGCGGACGATCCCGGACAGGCCGTCGCCGCACTCCGCGAGTCGGCCGCCGCCGCACGGGCACAGACCCAGGCCTGACCCGATGGACATCGCCGCCGCCATGGAACGCGCCATCAGCGCATCCCGGGAGGCGATGGGAATCAGTTCGCCCAACCCACCCGTCGGCGCGGTCATCCTCGCGGCCGACGGCACCGTCGCCGGCGTCGGGGCGACGCAACCACCCGGCGGGCCGCACGCCGAGGTGATGGCACTGCGAGCTGCGGGCGCGTCGGCGCGAGGCGGCACCGCGATCGTCACTCTCGAACCGTGCAACCACATCGGCCGGACCGGCCCGTGCGCGCAGGCACTCCTCGAGGCCGGGATCGCCGAAGTCCATTACGCGGTGAGTGACCCGAACCCGGTCGCCGCCGGTGGTGCCGAGACGCTTCGGGCCGCCGGGGTCCGGGTGACCGGGGGAGTATCCGCCGGCGCCGTCGAGGACGGGCCCCTGCGGCCATGGCTCACCCGCCAGCGTCTCGGTCGTCCGCACGTCACCGCGAAGATCGCGTCCGGTGTCGACGGCCGGATCGCAGCGCCCGACGGCACCAGCCAGTGGATCACCGGCCCGCAGGCTCGCGACCACGCGCACACACAGCGCGCCCGGATCGACGCCATCGTGATCGGTACCGGCACCGCGCTGGCCGACAACCCCACGCTCACCGCGCGCACCGTCGACGGCGCACTGCACCCGCACCAGCCCGCGCGCGTGGTCCTCGGCCACCGCGACATCCCGGCCGACGCCCGGCTCCGGGATCCGGCCGGCGGACCGCTGGTCCGCATCGACTCCCACGACCCCGCCGACGTCCTCGCCGCGCTGCCCGACGCGCTGTGGGTGCTGGTCGAAGGCGGGCCACCCATCCTCGGCGCGTTCTTCGCGGCGGGCCTCGTCGACGAGGTGCACGCCTACGTCGCCCCGCTGGTGCTGGGTGCCGGTCGCAGTTCGGTCGAGATCCCGGGCGTGACCACCCTCGACGACGGCCAGCGGTTCAGCACGAGATCGGTGACCCGACTCGGAGAGGACGTCCTCGTCACACTGTCGCGGCCGTCGACCACCCCGCGCGACAGCTGAGCGAGACGACATGCCCGAGACGCATTTCGCTCACCGGAATCGCAATGCGACTGACATCGCCGACCGTGCTAGCGTCGATGTCACCAGTTCTCGGGGCGGGGTGGAAATCCCCACCGGCGGTGATGAGGGTGCGGTGGATCCGCATCGTCCAGCCCGCGAGCGCCTGCCACCAGGCAGGGACAGCAGATTCGGTGCGAATCCGAAGCCGACGGTCATAGTCCGGATGCGAGAGAACAGGCGACACGAGGCCGCCCTGTCTGCTCCGAGCGAGCAGGAGGAGTGCGTGTTCACCGGAATCGTGGAAGAACTCGGCGTCATCGCCGACCGCGAGGATCTCTCCGACGCCGCCCGATTCACCGTCCGCGGGCCCGTGGTCACCGCCGACGCCGGTCACGGCGACTCCATCGCCGTCAACGGTGTGTGTCTGACGGTCGTCGACCTCCGTCCCGGTGAGTTCACCGTCGACGTGATGGGCGAGACGCTGCGCCGCAGTTCGCTGTCCGACCTCGCCGCCGGAAGCACCGTCAACCTCGAACGCGCCATGCCCGCGAACGGCCGCTTCGGCGGCCACATCGTGCAGGGACACGTCGACGGCACCGGCACGATCGCCGCGGTCAACCCGTCGGAGAACTGGACGGTCGTACGGATCGCCGTGCCCGCGGCGCTCACCCGGTATCTCGTCGAGAAGGGTTCCATCACCGTGGACGGGGTGTCCCTCACCGTGTCCGCGGTCGGCGGGTCCGGCGACGACTCCTGGTTCGAGATCTCCCTGATCCCGACGACCCTCAACGAGACCAACCTCGGCGCCGCCCGACCCGGCACCGTGGTCAACCTCGAAGTCGACGTCATCGCGAAATACGTCGAGCGCCTTCACCTGGGTTCGGACACGACTGGTACTCCTGATGTAGCGGGGGCGAAATGAGCACAACGAGTGAGGTTCTGATGAGCGAGTCACCGCGCGAGGGGAACGACGCGACGGCAACCGAGGGTGGCGGCGCCGTCGCCTTCGACACGATCGAGCGCGCCATCGCCGACATCGCCGCCGGCAAGGCGGTCGTCGTGGTCGACGACGAGGATCGTGAGAACGAGGGCGACCTGATCTTCGCGGCGGAGAAGGCGACCCCCGAACTGGTGGCGTTCATGGTGCGCTACACCTCCGGCTACCTGTGTGTCCCGCTCGACGGCGACGCCTGCGACCGGCTCGGCCTGCCGCCGATGTACTCGATGAACCAGGACAAGCACGGCACCGCCTACACCGTGACCGTCGATGCCCGGGAGGGCATCGGTACCGGTATCAGCGCCGCCGACCGCGCCACCACCATGCGTCTGCTGGCCGACCCCGACGCCGCGGCGGCCGACTTCACCCGACCCGGCCACGTCGTCCCGCTGCGAGCCAAGGAGGGCGGCGTGCTGCGTCGTCCCGGGCACACCGAGGCCGCGGTCGACCTCGCCCGCCTGGCCGACCTCGCCCCGGCCGGCGTGATCTGCGAGATCGTCAGCCAGAAGGACGTCGGCTCGATGGCGCAGACCGACGAGCTGCGTGTGTTCGCCGACGAGCACGACCTCGCACTGATCTCGATCGCCGACCTCATCGCGTGGCGCCGCCGTCACGAGAAGCACGTGGTCCGCGTCGCCGACGCCCGGATTCCCACCCGGCACGGCGACTTCCGTGCCGTCGGCTACTCCAGCGTCTACGACGACGTCGAACACGTCGCGCTCGTCAAGGGAGACGTCACCGGCGAGGACGGCGAGGGCCACGACGTCCTGGTCCGGGTGCACTCGGAGTGCCTGACGGGCGACGTCTTCGGGTCGCTGCGCTGCGACTGCGGCCCGCAGTTGGACGCCGCGATGGAGATGGTGGCCGACGAGGGCCGCGGGATCATCCTGTACATGCGCGGGCACGAGGGTCGCGGGATCGGGCTGTTGCACAAACTGCAGGCCTACCAGCTGCAGGACGCGGGGTCCGACACCGTCGACGCCAACCTGGAACTGGGCCTGCCCGCCGATTCGCGGGACTATGGACTCGGTGCCCAGATCCTCGTCGATCTCGGCGTACGGTCGATGCGTCTGCTGACCAACAACCCCGCCAAGCGCGTGGGGCTCGATGGATACGGTCTGCACATCGTCGACCGGGTCGCGATGCCGGTGCGCGCCAACGCCGAGAATCTGCGGTACCTGCGTACCAAGCGTGACCGGATGGGCCACGATCTGATCGGGCTCGACGATCACGTCCAGCCCACCGACGGCGCGTCCGAAGGAGCACCTGCATGAGCGGCCACGGAGAGCCGACCCTCGAACTCGCCGACGCCGGCTCGCTGCGTCTGGCGATCGTCTCGTCGCAGTGGCACGAGGTCGTCTGCGGCGCGCTCCTCGACGGTGCCATCCGGGCCGCGCGCGACAACGGCGTCGTCGACCCGACCATCGTGCAGGTGGCCGGCGCCATCGAGCTGCCCGTCATCGTGCAGGCACTCGCGCGGACGCACGACGCGGTCGTCGCGCTGGGCGTCGTGATCAAGGGTGAGACACCGCATTTCGAGTATGTGTGTGACGCGGTGACCGCCGGCCTGACACGGGTGTCGCTCGACGAGTCGACCCCGGTCGGCAACGGAGTCCTGACCGTGCTCACCGAGGACCAGGCGATCGCACGGGCCGGACTCCCGGGCTCGACGGAGGACAAGGGCGCACAGGCGACGGTCGCCGCGCTGGCGTCGGCGCTGACCCTGCGCGCGCTCGCGCGCGGCGAAACCCTCCCGGTGGCGGTCGGAGGAGCATCGGCGTGAGTCCCGCGGACACCCCGCCGACCGACTCCACCGGCTGGGACCTGGTCTACCGGCCCCGCAACCTACCGCGGTGGGCCATCGCCGCCGCGGTCGTGGTGATGGCCATCCACATCACGTTCGGTCTGCTGCTCACGATCGACGACGTCGGAGTCCGCAATCTCGGCGGTTCCGACCAGATCGCGATCATCCTCATCGGCGTGCTCATCTCGGCAGCCATCCTGCTGTTCACCCGCCCGCGACTGCGCGTCGGAGCCGCCGGCGTCGAGGTGCGCAACCTGGTGTCGGCGCGGCTCTTCGAATGGGACCGTGTTCTCGGTCTCACCTACCCGGAGCAGGGTTTCGGGGCGTGGCTGCTCTTCCCGGCCGATGAACACATCACCGTCCTGGCCGTTCAGGCCGGTGACGGTCAGCGCGCCATCGACGCGATGGGTCGATTCCGCGAGCTCGAGGAGCGCTACCGCGGGACTGTCCGGCCCGGACACTAGCCTGGAACACGTGGCCGACCCGACTACCTACCGACCCGCCCCGGGGTCCATCCCGACCGATCCCGGGGTGTACAAGTTCCGCGACGAGCATCGTCGTGTCATCTACGTGGGCAAGGCCAAGAACCTCCGGTCGAGGCTGACGTCGTACTTCGCCGACATCGCCTCGCTGCACCCCCGCACCCGTCAGATGGTGACGACAGCCGCTTCCGTCGAGTGGACGGTGGTCGGCACCGAGGTCGAGGCTCTGCAGCTCGAATACAACTGGATCAAGGAATTCGACCCGCGCTTCAACGTCCGCTACCGCGACGACAAGAGCTACCCGATGCTCGCGGTCACCCTGAACGAGGAGTATCCGCGCCTGTTCGTGTATCGGGGTCCGCGTCGGCGCGGCGTGCGCTACTTCGGTCCGTACGCGCACGCGTGGGCGATCCGCGAGACGGTCGACCTGCTGACCCGGGTCTTCCCGGCCCGGACCTGCTCGGCCGGAGTGTTCAAACGGCACCGGCAGATCGACCGCCCGTGTCTGCTCGGCTACATCGACAAGTGCTCCGCCCCCTGCGTCGGGCGGGTGGATGCCGAGGAACACCGGGAGATCGTCGAGGACTTCTGCGATTTCCTCGCCGGCCGCACCGACCTGATGATCCGCAAGATGGAACGGGACATGAACGTCGCGGCCGAGGAGCTCGACTTCGAGCGTGCCGCGCGGTTGCGTGACGACATCGGTGCGATGCGACGCGCCATGGAGAAGCAGGCGGTCGTGCTCGGCGACGGCACCACCGCCGACGTGATCGCGCTCGCCGGCGATCAGCTCGAGGTGTCGGTCCAGGTGTTCCACGTCCGCGACGGACGGGTGCGCGGCCAGCGCGGATGGGTGGTCGAGCGCAGCGACAACGGCACCGACGGCGATGTGGTGGGGGAGTTCATCACCCAGTTCTACGGCGCCCAGGTCGATTTCGACGCCACCGTCGACGTCGGGACCGATCGGGCACACGGGGAGTCGATACCTCGTGAGGTGCTGGTGCCGGAGTTGCCGTCCGACGCCGAGGAGCTCGAGGAGTGGCTGTCCGGTCTCCGCGGCAGCCGGGTGCGGTTGCGGGTGCCCCAGCGCGGCGACAAGAAGGCGCTGTTCGAGACCGTCGCCCGCAACGCCGGCGAAGCCCTTGCGCAGCACAAACTCCGACGCGCGGGCGATCTCACGACCCGATCGGCGGCGCTCACCGAACTGCAGGAGTCGCTACTGCTCGATCAGGCGCCGCTGCGCATCGAGTGCGTCGACATCTCGCACGTGCAGGGCACCGATGTGGTCGCCTCCCTCGTGGTCTTCGAAGACGGTCTGCCGCGTAAGTCCGACTATCGGCACTACTCGATCCGGCACGCCGCCGGCGAGGGCCGATCCGACGACGTCGCGTCCATCGCCGAGGTCACCCGACGCCGGTTCCTGCGCCACCGCACCGACCGCGATGCGCCGCCACCGGTGTCCGGCGAGATCAGCGCGGCGGCCGACACCACGGCGCAACCGCGGAAGTTCGCCTACCCGCCGAACCTCTTCGTCGTCGACGGCGGTGCGCCCCAGGTGCACGCCGCCGCGGCGGTCCTCGACGAACTCGGCATCACCGACGTCTCGGTGATCGGGCTCGCCAAACGCCTCGAGGAGGTATGGGTGCCCGGCGACGACGACCCGATGATCCTGCCGCGCAACAGCCAGGCACTGTTCCTGCTGCAACGGGTGCGCGACGAGGCCCATCGGTTCGCCATCACGTTCCACCGCAGCAAGCGCAGCAAGCGCATGACCGAGTCGGTGCTCGACGGGGTCCCCGGCCTCGGCCGAACCCGCCGCACCGCGCTGGTGACCCACTTCGGTTCGGTTGCGCGCCTGCGCGAGGCATCGTTGGATGAGATATCCCAGGTGCCCGGGATCGGCCTCACCACGGCGCGTGCGGTCCAGACCGCGCTCTCCGGCGAGGTGGCGGCGCCCGACCAGACCCCGAACCCGGCCCCGATCCCGGAGCGGGCCGAGAAGGAGATGACGGTGGCGACCGGTGACGCGGGACGAGGTGCCGATGAGTGACCACACCGAAGTGCAGAGCGCGGCGATCGCCGAGGCGAACGACACCGACTTCACCGTCCTGTTCGTGACGGGGATGTCCGGCGCGGGACGCTCCACCGCGGCGAACGTGCTCGAGGACGACGGCTGGTACGTCGCCGACAACGTGCCTCCCTCGCTGATCTCGACGATGGTCGGGATGGTCCGCGAAGACGATCCGGCGATCACCCGGCTCGCCATGGTCTTGCGCGCGTCCGACGCCAACCTGGCCCATCAGCTCGAACAGCTGCGGGACCGTCTCGAAGAGTCCGGGATCCGGACCCGGCTCCTCTACCTCGACGCCAGCGACCAGGTGCTGGTTCGCCGTTTCGAGCAGGTTCGTCGCCGACATCCGTTGCAGGGCAAGGAAACCCTCGTCGAGGGGATCGCCCGCGAACGGGCGATCCTCGCCCCGATCAAGAACGTGGCCGATCTGGTGGTGGAGACGTCGGCGCTGACCGCGGCCAAACTGCGCGCGATCGTCGAGGGCGTCGCGCCGGGCGACACCGAACCGCGGCTGTCGATCGCGGTGCAGTCGTTCGGCTTCAAGTACGGTCTGCCCATCGATTCCGATCTCGTCGCCGACGTCCGCTTCCTGCCCAATCCGCACTGGATCGACGAACTGCGCGATCACAACGGCCGGGAGGCGCCGGTCCGCGACTATGTCCTCGGCCAGCCGGACGCCGACGGATTCCTCGACCTCTACACCGGCCTGGTCTCGATCGTCGGCCGCGGTTACCTGCGGGAAGGCAAGCGCTACATGACCATCAGCGTCGGCTGCACCGGCGGCAAGCACCGCAGTGTCGCCATCGCCGAGGAACTGTCGGCTCGGTTGCGCCGCGCCGTCGACGACGCCGGCCACGCGTCCTATGACGTCCGGGTCATGCATCGTGATCTGGGGCGCGAATGAGTTCCCGGGAGCCCCGGATCGTCGCGCTCGGCGGCGGTCACGGCCTGTACGCGACGCTGACCGCGATGCGCTATCTGAGCGCCGACATCACCGCGGTGGTCACCGTCGCCGACGACGGGGGGTCGTCGGGACGGTTGCGCGCCGAACTCGGACTCATTCCACCCGGTGACCTGCGAATGGCGCTCGCCGCCTTGATGAGTACGCCCGACGGCTTGCCGGACGCACAGGCCGCCGACGGCCCGGCGGCCCGCCGCCGGCACGAACTGTGGGCCGAGGTGCTCCAGCACCGCTTCGGCGGCCGTGGGGCGCTCGCCGGGCATCCGATCGGCAATCTGCTCCTCGCCGGACTCACCGAGGTGCTCGGCGACACCGTGGGGGCCCTCGCCGAGTTGCGGGAGATCTTCGGCATCACGGGGCACGTGCTGCCGATGTCGACCGTGCCCCTCGACATCGAGGCCGACGTGTCGGGACTCGAGGCCGATCCACGCATCAGTCGCGAGATCCGGGGACAGGTCGCGGTGGCCACCACGCCCGGCAAGGTGCGCCGCGTCCGGCTGTTGCCCGGCGACCCGCCGGCCTGCGAATCGGCGCTGACCGCAATAGAATCGGCCGACCTGCTGATGCTGGGGCCGGGCTCCTGGTTCTCGAGCGTGATCCCGCACGTGCTCGTGCCCGAACAGTTGAAGGCCTTGCAGCGCAGCAGCGCTCGCAAGGTGCTCGTGGTCAATCTGGCCCCCGAGCCGGGGGAGACCCCGGGGTTCTCGGTCGAGCGTCACCTCCATGTGCTGCACGCCCATGCGAACACCTTCCGCGTCGACCACGTCCTCGTGGACGCGTCGTCGGTGCCCGCGGGACGGGAGCGCGATCACCTCGTGCGTGCGGCCGGATTGTTCGGCGCGGAGCTGAATGTCGGAGACGTCGCGGTGCCGGGCCGGCAGGTCCATGACCCGGCGAAAGTCGCCGCCGTGGTGAACGAACTGTGCGAAGGTGAACTGACCCGTTACTCTGACCGAGCGGACGCCTGATTCGGGCGATGTCTCCGCGATTTTCACTCGAGGGACGTGTGGTCTGTTGACAGGAGGACAGGTACCGGTGGCGATGACGGCGGCGGTGAAGGACGAACTCAGTCGCCTGTCGGTGACTCAGGTGAGTTGCCGGAGAGCCGAGGTGTCCGCGCTGCTGCGTTTCGCCGGCGGTCTGCACATCGTCGCGGGTCGCGTGGTGGTCGAGGCCGAGGTGGACATGGGCAACGTGGCGCGCCGGTTGCGCCGCGAGATCCACGACCTCTACGGCTACGCCTCGGACGTCCACGTCCTGCGCGGTGGCGGGCTGCGGAAGTCGGCGCGCTACATCGTGCGGATCACCAAGGACGGCGAGGGCCTGGCACGACAGACCGGGCTGCTCGACCTGCGCGGCCGCCCGGTGCGCGGCCTGCCCGCCCAGGTCGTCGGCGGTAGTGTCGCCGACGCCGAGGCCGCCTGGCGCGGAGCATTTCTCGCGCACGGCTCGCTCACCGAGCCGGGCCGGTCGTCGGCCCTGGAGGTCAGCTGTCCCGGGCCGGAGGCGGCGCTCGCCCTCGTCGGCGCGGCCCGACGCCTCGGTGTCACGGCCAAGGCCCGCGAGGTCCGCGGGGCCGACCGCGTTGTCATCCGCGACGGCGAGGCCATCGGGGCGTTGCTGACCCGGATGGGGGCCCACGACACGAGGCTTGTGTGGGAGGAACGACGGATGCGGCGTGAGGTGCGCGCCACCGCCAACCGCCTGGCCAACTTCGACGACGCCAATCTGCGTCGATCGGCGCGTGCGGCGGTCGCCGCCGCGGCCCGCGTGGAACGCGCGCTGGACATCCTCGGCGACGAGGTGCCCGACCATCTGATCGCGGCCGGACAGCTCCGGATCACCCACCGGCAGGCGTCGCTGGAGGAGCTCGGTCAGCTCGCCGACCCGCCGATGACCAAGGACGCCGTCGCCGGGCGTATCCGCCGCCTGCTGTCGATGGCCGACAAGAAGGCCCGCCAGGACGGCATCCCCGACACCGAATCCGCGGTGACCTCCGAGCTGCTCGACGAGGCCTGACACGGAC
Source organism: Gordonia sp. SMJS1 (assembly GCF_029866425.1). Lineage (NCBI taxonomy): Bacteria > Bacillati > Actinomycetota > Actinomycetes > Mycobacteriales > Gordoniaceae > Gordonia > Gordonia sp. SMJS1. Next base: position 2,497,575 of record NZ_CP123381.1, read on the forward strand.
CTGCGGTGTGCCGAGCAGAGGGTCGCCTACTAGGCTGGTGGCGACGTGGGCGGAGGCGTGACCACTCAGGTGTGCTTCGCTGACCGCTCACGCGCGGCCAGACCGGGCTTGACCACCAGGCCCGACCATGAATACCGCTAAGGAGCACAACTGTGACTGTTCGGGTAGGCGTCAACGGATTCGGCCGGATCGGCCGCAACTTCTTCCGTGCCGTCGAAGCGCAAAAAGCTTTGGGCACCACCGACATCGAGATCGTCGCGGTCAACGACCTGACCGACAACGCGACCCTCGCGCACCTGCTGAAGTTCGACTCCATCCTCGGTCGCCTGTCCGACGACGTCACCCTCGAGGGCGACGACACCATCGTCGTCGGTGAGCAGAAGATCAAGGCCCTCGAGGTCAAGGAAGGTCCGGCCGCCATCCCGTGGGGCGACCTGGGCGTCGACGTGGTCGTCGAGTCGACCGGCATCTTCACCGCCCGCGCCAAGGCTCAGGGACACCTCGATGCCGGCGCAAAGAAGGTCATCATCTCCGCCCCCGCCTCGGACGAGGACATCACCATCGTGATGGGCGTCAACGACGACAAGTACGACGGCAGCCAGAACATCATCTCGAACGCCTCGTGCACCACCAACTGCCTCGGCCCGCTGGCCAAGGTCCTCAACGACGAGTTCGGCATCGTCAAGGGCCTCATGACCACGATCCACGCCTACACCCAGGACCAGAACCTGCAGGACGGCCCGCACAAGGACCTGCGTCGCGCCCGCGCCGCCGCCATCAACATCGTGCCGACCTCGACCGGTGCCGCCAAGGCCATCGGCCTGGTGCTCCCGGAGCTGAAGGGCAAGCTCGACGGCTACGCGCTGCGTGTCCCGATCCCCACCGGTTCGGTCACCGACCTCACCGCCCAGCTGTCGAAGACCGCCACCGCCGAGCAGATCAACGCCGCGCTCAAGGCCGCTGCCGACGGTCCGCTCAAGGGCATCCTGAAGTACTACGACGCACCGATCGTCTCGTCCGACATCGTCACCGACCCGCACAGCTCGCTGTTCGACGCCGGCCTGACCAAGGTGATCGACGACCAGGCCAAGGTCGTGTCCTGGTACGACAACGAGTGGGGCTACTCCAACCGCCTCGTCGACCTCATCGGTCTCGTCGGCAAGTCGCTCTGACCCACCCCCAACGACCTTAGGAGTCAACGCCTCATGGGTGTTCCCACTCTGAAAGACCTTCTGGACGAAGGTGTTTCGGGCAGGGGTGTGCTGGTCCGGTCGGATTTCAACGTCCCGCTCGACGGGTCGACGATCACCGATCCGGGTCGCATCCTCGCGTCCCTGCCGACGCTCAACGCGCTCATCGACGCCGGTGCCAAGGTGATCATCACCGCGCACCTGGGTCGTCCGAAGGGCGAGCCGGATCCGAAGTTCTCGCTGGCACCGGTGGCCGCCCGCCTCGGTGAGGAACTCGGCCGCAACGTGCAGCTCGCCGGTGACGTTGTCGGCACCGACGCGCTGGCCCGCGCGGAAGGACTCACCGACGGCGACGTCCTGCTGCTGGAGAACATCCGCTTCGATCCGCGGGAGACCGCCAAGGACGACGCCGAGCGCGAGGCGCTCGCCAAGGCGCTGGTCGAGCTCGTCGGCGACGACGGCGCGTTCGTCTCCGACGGCTTCGGAGTGGTGCATCGCAAGCAGGCCTCGGTCTACGACGTCGCCAAGCTGCTCCCGCACTACGCGGGCGAGCTGGTGGAGGCCGAGGTCGACGTGCTGTCCAAGCTCACCGAAGAGGTGACGCGTCCCTACGCGGTCGTCCTCGGCGGGTCGAAGGTCTCGGACAAGCTCGGCGTCATCGAGGCGTTGGCACCCAAGGTCGACACGCTGGTCATCGGCGGCGGTATGGCGTTCACCTTCCTTGCCGCACAAGGGCATTCGGTGGGCTCCTCGCTGCTGCAGGAAGATCAGATCGACGTCTGCAAGAGCCTGCTGGAGCGGTTCGGCGACGTGATCCACCTGCCCGTCGACGTCGTGGTGGCCGACAAGTTCGCCGCGGACGCCGAGTCGGACACGGTGGCGTCCGACGCCATTCCCGACGGCTGGATGGGGCTCGACATCGGACCGGAGTCGGTGAAGCGATTCGCCGCGGTCCTCTCGGGTGCCAAGACCATCTTCTGGAACGGTCCGTCGGGCGTGTTCGAGTTCGAGAAGTTCTCGGCGGGCACCCGCGGTGTCGCCGAGGTCATCGCGGGCGCGACCGGCAACGGCGCGTTCACCGTGGTCGGCGGCGGCGACTCGGCGGCCGCGGTCCGCACTCTGGGTCTGCCCGACTCCGATTTCTCGCACATCTCCACCGGAGGTGGCGCATCGCTGGAGTACCTCGAGGGCAAGGAACTCCCCGGACTGAAGGTTCTGGAGAGCTGATCCATGGCAACTCGTAAACCGCTCATCGCGGGCAACTGGAAGATGAATCTGAACCACCTCGAGGCCATCGCGCTGGTTCAGAAGATCGCCTTCGCCCTCCCGGCGAAGTACTTCGACAAGGTCGATGTGACGGTCATCCCGCCGTTCACCGACATCCGCAGCGTGCAGACGGTCGTCGACGGCGACAAGCTCCTGCTCACCTACGGTGCGCAAGACCTGTCGGCGCACGACTCGGGCGCCTACACCGGCGAGATCAGCGGTGCGTTCCTCGCGAAGCTCGGCTGCACCTTCGTGGTGGTCGGGCACTCCGAGCGGCGCACCCTGCACAACGAGACCGATGAGGTCGTGCTGGCCAAGACCAAGGCCGCGCTCAAGCACGAACTCACCCCGATCGTGTGCATCGGTGAGGGGCTCGACGTCCGCGAGGCCGGCGACCACGTGGCCTACAACGTGGCGCAGCTCAAGGGATCGCTCGCCGGTCTGTCCGCGGCCGAGATCGCTCAGACCGTCATCGCGTACGAGCCGGTCTGGGCGATCGGCACCGGCCGGGTGGCGAGTGCGGACGACGCCCAGGAGGTGTGCAAGGCGATCCGTGAGGCGCTGGTCGAGATCGCCGACGCCGAGACCGCGGCATCGGTGCGGATCCTCTACGGCGGATCGGTCAACGCCAAGAACGTCGGCGACATCGTCGGACGTCCCGACGTCGACGGCGCCCTGGTCGGCGGCGCATCGCTGAAGTCCGACGAGTTCGCGACGCTGTCGGCGATCGCCGCGGGTGGCCCCTTGCCCTGACGGGTCGCACCCACGCGTACACTGTGGCAGGTTGGCCTCTTTTCGGGGGTTGACCTGCCACAGCTGTATGTAGGGGCTTTACGGAAGGGCGTTGCGACTCGTGACTGTGCAAGGTGCACTCGACATCGGATTGATCGTGACCAGCGTGTTGCTGATCGTGCTCATCCTGCTGCACCGCGGCAAGGGTGGCGGTCTGTCGTCGCTGTTCGGCGGCGGTGTCCAGTCCAGCCTCTCGGGCTCGAGCGTCGTCGAACGCAACCTGGACCGGTTGACGATCTTCGTCGGGCTCATCTGGGTGATCTTCATCGTCGGCGTGGGCGTCGACATCAAACTGTCCGGCTAGCCACCGTACGCGCCTCGGGATGCCGCGCCCGTGAGTTGCCGGGATACTTGACGGCATGAGTGAAACCGTCCCGCGCGGGGAGTCCCGGACTGGCGCCCATCGATCTCCATCGTCGACCACATCGTCGTCGACGACGAGGGCCGAGCACTCACCGAACCCCTACGGGAGGACATCCGCCTTCTCGGCGGGATCCTGGGTGACGTCGTCCGCGAGCACTCCGGCAGCGACGTCTTCGATCTCGTCGAAGCCGCCCGCGTGGCCGCATTCCGGGTGCGCCGCAACGAGATCGACCGCACCGAACTCGCCGACATGTTCGTCGATCTGGACATCTCCACCGCGGTCCCGGTCATCCGCGCGTTCAGCCACTTCGCCCTGCTGGCGAACCTGGCCGAGGACATCCACCGTGAGCGGCGCCGCGCCATCCACGTCCGGGCCGGAGACCCGCCCCAGGACAGCAGCCTCGCCGCCACCTACCGCAAGCTCGCCGAGGCGGGACTCGGCGACGACGAGGTCGGCCGGGCGCTGGCCGATGCCGCCGTGGTGCCGGTCATCACCGCTCACCCCACCGAGACCCGCCGACGCACCGTCTTCGAGGCCCAGAACCGCATCACCGAGCTGATGCGGTTCCGCGGCCGGACCGAACTGATGCCGGACGAGGACGCGGCGGTCACCGAGTCGATCCGGCGGCAGATCCTGACGCTCTGGCAGACCGCCCTCATCCGGCTCGAACGTCTCACCATCCAGGACGAGATCCGTTCCGGGCTCCGCTATTACGACGCCTCGTTCTTCGAGGTCGTGCCCGCCATCAACACCGCGGTACGCACCGCGCTGCGCTCGACGTACCCCGACGCCGGACTCGCCGACGAACCGATGATCCGGATGGGGTCGTGGATCGGCGGCGACCGCGACGGCAATCCGTTCGTGAACTCCGAGGTGGTGACCCTGGCCACCACGCTCGCCGCGCAGACCGCCGTCGGACACCACCTGGCCGAACTCGAGAGTCTCGCACAGGAACTCAGCATGTCGGCCCGGCTCATCGACGCCAGCGACACCCTGTTCGACCTCGCCGGGGCCGACGCCGACGACCCGGGGGCCGACGAACCCTTCCGGCTCGCCCTGCGCTCCATCCGGTCCCGTCTGGTGGCGACCGCCCGGGAGATGTTCGACGACGACTTCCTCACCTCGAGCGACCTCTTCCTCATCGACGGGAAACAGCCGTACGGCGACGCCGCCGAACTCCTCGCCGACCTCGATGTGATCGACGGCGCGCTGCGCGCGAACAACGACGACACGATCGCCGACGACCGGTTGCTCGCTCTGCGAGAAGCCGTGCGCACCTTCGGGTTCCACCTGTCCGGACTGGACATGCGGCAGAACTCCGACATGCACGAGGAAGTGGTCGCCGAGCTGCTCGCGTGGGCGGGTGTGCATCCGGACTATGCGTCGCTCGACGAGTCCGAGCGCGTCGAGATCCTCTCCGCGGAACTGCGTGCGCGCCGACCGCTGACCAGTCCCGACGCCGAGCTGAGCGAGCTGGCCACCAAGGAACTCGGAATCGTCCGGGCCGCCGCCAGGGCGTCGCGACCTTCGGCCCCGCGGCCGTGCCCAACTACGTGATCAGCATGTGCACCTCGGTCAGTGACATGCTCGAGGCGCTGATCCTGCTCAAGGAGGCAGGCCTCTACGATCCGAATGACGGAACGCCACGCTGTACGGTCCGCGTGGTTCCGCTGTTCGAGACGATCGAGGATCTCCAGCAGGGCGCAGCGACCCTCCTCGCCGTTCTCGACGTCCCGTTCTATCGGGCGATGGTCGAGTCCCAGAACGGGATTCAGGAGATCATGCTCGGCTACTCGGACTCGAACAAGGACGGCGGCTACATGGCCGCGAACTGGGCGCTCTACCGCGCCGAGCTCGATCTGGTCGACGTGGCGTCGCGGTCGGGCATCAGGTTGCGTCTGTTCCATGGGCGCGGCGGGACCGTCGGGCGCGGCGGTGGTCCCAGTTACGACGCCATCCTGGCCCAGCCGCCCGGCGCGGTTCAGGGCTCGCTGCGCATCACCGAGCAGGGCGAGATCATCGCCGCGAAGTACGCCGAACCGGTCACGGCGCGGCGCAACCTGGAGACGCTGCTCGCCGCGACCATCGAGTCCTCGCTCCTGGACACCGAAGGCCTCGGCGACGAATCCGATTCGGCCTACGAAATCATGGACGACATCGCGGCGAAGGCGCGAGCCGCGTACAGCCGGCTGGTCCACGAGACCCCGGGATTCGTCGAGTACTTCACCACCTCGACGCCCCTGTCGGAGATCGGTGCCCTCAACATCGGCAGCCGGCCGGCGTCGCGCAAGCAGACCGAGAAGATCTCCGATCTGCGGGCGATCCCGTGGGTGCTCTCGTGGACGCAGTCGCGCGTGATGCTGCCCGGCTGGTACGGCACGGGCTCGGCGTTCGAGGAATGGGTCGGGGACGATCCGGAGCGGTTGGAGACGTTGCGGCGGTACTACGCCAAGTGGCCGTTCTTCCGCACCGTGATGTCGAACATGGCTCAGGTACTGGCGAAGTCGGACATGGGCCTGGCCCACCGGTACGCACAGCTGGTGCCCGACGAGGAGCTGCGCGAGCGGGTGTTCGGCATGATCGTCGACGAACACGAGCGGACGATCGCGATGTGCGCGAAGATCACCGGCACCGACGACCTTCTCCACGACAACGCCGCGCTGAAGCGGTCGGTCTACAACCGCTTCCCGTATCTCGAGCCGCTCAACCTGCTGCAGGTCGAGCTGCTGCGGCGCTTCCGCGCGGGGGAGGACACCCCGATCGTGCGGCGCGGGATCCAGCTCACCATGAACGGCCTCGCCACCGCGCTGCGGAACTCGGGCTAGCGGACGGTCACCGGATGTCGGCGGCGGCCGCGTCGTCGAGGAACCAGATGGTTTCCTCGGTGCCGCGCGCCCCGGCAGCGGGCCAGTCGGCCGGGTCCGCGCCACCGTGTGCGGCACCGACCGCCTCGGCCTTGTCGGCGCCGGCGACCAGGAACCACACCTGCCGGGAACGGTTGACGACGGGCAGGGTCAGGGTGATCCGGCGCGGCGGCGGCTTCGGCGAATCCTCGACGGCGACCACCGACTTCGTGGTCTCCGCGGTGGCCGCAGTGTGCGGGAACAACGAGTTGATGTGTCCCTCACCGCCCATGCCGAGCAGATGGAGATCGAACTCCGGCGCCACGCCGTCGCTCGACCGGCCGGCGAGAATGGCGGCGTAATCCGCGGCGGCGGCCTCGATGTCGTCGCCGAGCGGTCCGTCCGACGGCGCCATCGGGAACACCCGCGACGGGTCGACGGGCACGGTGTCGAGCAGCGCCTCGCGCGCCTGACCCGAATTGCGTTCCGGATCGTCGGCGGGGACGAAACGGTCGTCGCCCCAGTAGATGTCGACCTTGGACCAGTCGATGGTGCCGCTGTCGGCGGCGAGCGCCGACAGGAGGCCGATCCCGTTGCTGCCGCCGGTCAGCACCACACTCGCGACGCCGCGTTCGGCTTGGGCCCGGGTCACGAGGTCCACGAACCGGGTCGCGGCGGTCTCGACGAGTTCCTGCTTGGAGTCGAAGACGAGGGTCTCGGTGGTCATCGGGCGGCAACTCCTTCGGTGTCATCTGTGAACTCGACCTCGGGCACACCCTTGAGTGCTTCGATGTACACCTCGTCGGTGTCGAGTCGTCGTAGCTCCTCCGCGATACACGCGGGAAGTTCACGCCGGCCCATGGCGACGCGTCCATCGGGTTTGCCGGGCATCGTCAGCACGGCGTTGTTCTCCTCGTCGACGGCGAGGATGGTCGGACCCTCGTCGCGGTGGAGTCGGATCTCGAAACTGCCGCGGCGGCGTCGCGTCGGGACGTTCAGGGTGGACCGCAGCCAGCCGGCGATCAGGTCCACCGAGGGCGAGTTCTGGGACCCGGTGACCACGACCTCGGTGATCGGGGTGTGCGGCGGTCGGTCGACCGCGGACGCGAGGATCGCGCGCCAGTGGGTGATGTGGGTCCAGGCGAGGTCGGTGTCGCCGGGGGAGTAGGTCTCGAGGCGCTGCGCCAGCACCGCGAGCGAGTCGCCCGCCTTGCTCGCGTCGACGATGCGCCGGTGCCCGAGTTTGCCGAGCGGATCGTCGGCGGGGCGTCGTGGACCCTTGCCCGGCCACCACGTGACGACCGGGGTGTCGGGGAGGAGGAAGGGGGTCACCACGCTGTCCGGATGGTCGGCGAGTTCGCCCTGCAGCGACAGCACGACCACCTCGGAGGCGCCGGCATCGCCGCCCACGCGGATCTGCGCATCGAGCCGTGAGTCGCCTTCGCGCACACCGCGATACACGACGATGACGCGGCTCGGGTGCTCGCGGCTCGCGCCGACCGCCGCCTCGATGGCCCCTTCCATCGGCTCACCCAGTTCGACGCACACGACCAGGGTGAGTACGCGACCCAGACTCAGCGCGCCGCCCGCGGCGCGCACCTCGATGATCTTCTTGGCGACCTTTCCGGTCGACGTGTCGGGCAGTTCGACGATCATCGGGAGGCCTCCTGAACGGATCGGACGGTGCGGGCGTACGGACGTCTCGTCACGGCCGGCGCCACGCGCGACCGGTGCGGGCCATCATCTCCTCGGCCGAACGCGGCCCCCACGTCCCGGACTCGTAGGTGTCGGGCGACCCCGACTCGGACCAATGGTCGAGCACCGGATCGAGGATGCGCCAGGACAATTCGACTTCCTCGTTGACGGGGAACAGCGAGGGTTCACCCAGCAGGACGTCGAGGATAAGACGCTCGTACGCCTCCGGCGAGGCCTCGGTGAAGGCGGTGCCGTAGCTGAAGTCCATGTTGACGTCCCGGACCTCCATGCTCGACCCGGGGACCTTCGACCCGAATCGGAGGGTGATGCCCTCGTCCGGCTGGATCCGGATCACGAGCGCGTTCTGGCTCAGTTCCTCGGTCATGGTCTGGTCGAACGGCAGGTGCGGAGCGCGCTTGAAGACGAGTGCGATCTCGGTGACGCGACGGCCCAGGCGCTTTCCGGTGCGCAGATAGAACGGGACCCCTGCCCAGCGACGGGAGTCGACCTCGAGGGCGATGGCGGCGAAGGTCTCGGTCTTCGAGTCCTTCGCGAAGCCCTCCTCTTCTTTGAGGCCCGGCACCTTCTCGCTGCCCTGCCATCCGGGTCCGTACTGACCGCGGGCGGTGTTCTCGTCGATCGGCAGGACGTTGCGCGTCGCGGCGAGGACCTTGATCTTCTCGGCCTGTAATTGCTTGGGCTCGAAGGAGATCGGCTCCTCCATCGCGACCAGGGCCATGAGCTGCAGCAGGTGGTTCTGGATGACGTCGCGTGCCGCGCCGATCCCGTCGTAGTAGCCCGCCCGGCCGCCGAGACCGATGTCCTCGGCCATGGTGATCTGGACGTGGTCGACGTAATGCGAACTCCACAGCGGATCGAACAACTGATTGGCGAACCGCAGGGCCAGGATGTTCTGGACGGTCTCCTTGCCCAGATAGTGGTCGATGCGGAACACCGACGACTCGGGGAAGACGTTGTTGACGATCGCGTTGAGTTCGCGTGCGGACTCGAGATCGTGACCGAACGGCTTCTCGATCACCACCCGTCGCCAGCTGTCGCCCGTCGGCGTGGCGAGACCGCTGCGCTCGAGCTGCTCGCAGACCGTCGGGAAAGCCCCCGGCGGTATCGACAGGTAGAACGCGTGATTGCCGTCGGTCCCGCGTTCGACATCGAGCGACTTGAGCGTGTCGCGCAGCCTGTCGAAGGCGGCGTCGTCGTCGAATGCGCCCTGCACGAACCGGAATCCCTCGGCGAGGCGTTCCCACACCTCTTCGCGAAATCCGGTCCGTGCGTGTTCACGGACGGCGTCGTGGACGATGGCGCCGAAGTCCTCGTCGGTCCAGTCACGCCGGGCGAAGCCGACGAGGGCGAACGACGGTGGCAGGAGGCCGCGGTTGGCGAGGTCGTAGACCGCCGGCATCAACTTCTTGCGGGCGAGGTCGCCGGTGACCCCGAAGATGACCAGGCTGCACGGTCCCGCGATGCGCGGCAGCCGTTTGTCCTGCGGGTCACGGAGCGGATTGGTCCACGAACCGGTCCCGGTTGACTCCTCGCCTCCCGCCACCTGGGGTCAGCCCTTGTTCGCCGCGGACAGTTGCTCGGCGGTCGCGCTGAGCAGATCGTTCCACGCGTCCTCGAACTTGCTGACGCCCTCGTTCTCCAGGACCAGGAAGACGTCGGACAGGTCGACGCCCACCGCGACGAGCTTGTCGAAGATCTCCTGCGACTCGGCGGCGAGACCGATGATCGACTCGGTGTTGACCCAGCCGTGGTCGGCGAAGGCGTCCATCGTCTTGCCCGGCATCGTGTTGACCGTGTTGGGTGCGACGAGCTCGCTCACGTAGAGGGTGTCCGGGTAGTCGGGGTTCTTCACACCGGTCGACGCCCACAGGGCGCGCTGCGGGCGGGCGCCCTTGGCGAGCAGGTCGGGGAAGCGGGATTCGACCTCGAAGACCTGCTGGTACGCCGAGTATGCGAGGCGCGCGTTGGCCAGTGCCGCCTTGCCCTTCAGGTCGGTGGCCTCCGGGGTGCCGATGGCGTCGAGTCGCTTGTCGATCTCGGTGTCCACCCGCGACACGAAGAACGAGGCGACGGAGTGGATCCGGGAGAGGTCGTGGCCGGCCTGGGCGGCGGCGTCGAGGCCGTCGAGGTAGGCGGCGATGACCTTCTCGTAGCGCTCGACCGAGAAGATCAGCGTCACGTTCACGCTGATGCCCTCGGCGATGACCTTGCTGATCGCGGGGAGCCCGGCCTCGGTGGCCGGGATCTTGATGAGCAGGTTCGGCCGGTCGACGATCTTCCACAGCTCCACGGCCTGTGCCACCGTGGCGTCGGTGTCATGGGCGAGGCGCGGATCGACCTCGATCGACACGCGTCCGTCGACGCCGTCGGTCGACTCGAAGGTCGAGGCGAGCACGTCACAGGCGTTGCGCACGTCGTCGGTGGTGACCGTCCGGATGGTGGCGTCGACGTCGGCGCCCCGTGCGGCCAGCTCGTTGACCTGGTCGTCGTAGGCATGGCCCGACGACAGCGCGGCCTGGAAGATCGACGGGTTGGTGGTCACCCCGACGACCGACTTGGTGCTGATGAGTTCGGCGAGGTCCCCTGAGCTGATCAGGTCCCGGGACAGGTCGTCCAGCCACACCGACACTCCGGCGGCGGACAGTTCGGCGAGCTTCTCGTTCTGGGTCACGATTCTCTCCTTGTGGGTTGTGGTCGCTCAGCCGGCGACGGCGCGCTCGGCGGCCGCGGTCACGGCCTCGGCGGTGATGCCGAACTTGGTGAACAGCACCTTGTAGTCGGCGGAGGCCCCGAAGTGCTCGATCGAGACGATCTCGCCACCGGCGCCGACGATGCGGTACCACGGCATGGCGATGCCGGCTTCGACGGCGACGCGCGGAACCGACGGCGGCAGCACGTGGTCGCGGTACCCCTGCGGTTGCTCGTCGAACCACTCGACACAGGGCATCGAGACGACGCGGGCCTTGATTCCCTTCTCCGCCAGTGCTTTCTGTGCGTCGACGGCCAGGTACACCTCGGAGCCGGTGCCGATGAGCACGACGTGAGGGTCACCCTCGGAGTCGCTCAGGACGTATCCGCCGTTGGCGACGCCCTGCGCCGAGGTGCCCTCCAGGATCGGGATGTTCTGGCGGGTGAGCGCCAGGCCGACCGGATGGTTCCGGCGGGTGAGCAGGTGCTGCCAGGCGTACGCGGTCTCGTTGGCGTCGCGGCCGGACGACGTCGAGGTTCGGGATCGCGCGCAGCGCGGCCAGGTGCTCGATCGGCTGATGGGTCGGGCCGTCCTCACCCAGACCGATCGAGTCGTGGGTCCAGACGTAGATCGGATCGATCTCCATCAGCGCCGCGAGGCGGACCGCGGGACGCATGTAGTCGGCGAACTGCAGGAACGTACCGCCGTAGGCGCGGGTCGGCCCGTGCAGCGCGATGCCCGACAGGATCGATCCCATGGCGTGCTCACGGACACCGAAGTGCAGGGTGCGGCCGTAGGGGTTGGCCGACCACTTCTTGGTGCTGATCGAGGTCGGTCCGAACGACGGCTCGCCGTCCATGGTGGTGTTGTTGGAGCCGGCCAGGTCGGCCGAACCGCCCCACAGCTCGGGCAGCACGGGCGCGAGCGCGCCGAGCACCTTGCCCGATGCGCTGCGGGTCGCGACATCTTTGTCGCCGACGTTCCAGCTGGGCAGCACGTCGGTCCAGCCCTCGGGCAGTTCGTGGGCGGTGAGCCGTTCGAACAGCTTCTTGGCGTCGGGGTTCTTCTCCGCCCAGGCATCGAACGACGACGTCCACGCCGTGCGCTCCTCGGCACCGCGGTCGATGAGCTTGCGGGTGTGGCCGATCACCTCGTCGGTGACCTCGAAGTTCTTCTCCGGGTCGAAACCGAGGACCTTCTTCGTCGCCGCGACCTCGTCTTCGCCGAGCGCCGCGCCGTGGGCCATGCCGGTGTTCATCATGTTGGGGGCGGGGTAGCCGATGATGGTGCGCAGGCAGATGATCGACGGCCGGTCGATGACCTGTTGGGCCGCCTCGATCGCCGCCTCGATGGCGACGATGTCCTCGCCGCCCTCCACGGTCTGCACGTGCCAGCCGTACGCCTCGTAGCGCTTCGCGACATCCTCCGACAGCGCGATGTCGGTGTCGTCCTCGATCGAGATCTGGTTCTGGTCGTAGAACACGATCAGGTTGCCGAGCTGCTGGGTGCCGGCCAGCGAGCTGGCCTCCGACGTCACGCCCTCTTCGATGTCGCCGTCGGAGGCGACGACGTAGATGTAGTGGTCGAACGGGCTCTGTCCGGGCGCCGCGTCGGGGTCGAACAGGCCGCGTTCGCGTCGGGCGGCCATTGCCATGCCGACCGACGAGGCCAGACCCTGACCCAGCGGGCCGGTGGTGATCTCGACGCCGCGGGTGTGGCGGAACTCGGGGTGGCCCGGCGTGAGGGAGTCCCAGGTCCGCAGCGCCTCGATGTCGGACAGCTCGAGACCGAACCCGCCGAGGTAGAGCTGGATGTAGAGCGTCAGGCTCGAGTGTCCGCACGAGAGGACGAAGCGGTCGCGCCCGGCCCAGTCGGTGTCGGTCGGGTCGTGACGCATGACTCGCTGGAACAAGGTGTAGGCGAGCGGAGCAAGGCTCATCGCGGTACCGGGGTGTCCGCTTCCGCACTTCTGCACTGCGTCGGCCGCCAGGATCCGGGCCGTGTCGACGGCGCGGGTGTCCAGGTCGGTCCAGTCATCCGGGTGGCGGGGGGTGGTCAAAGCGCGGATCTCGTCTGTGTCGGCCACGATGTTGAAGGTCTCCTGTGCCTGCTCGGTGCGATTCGTACTCGGTCGGAGGTCGTAGAAGGGGCGATGGGTACCAGGGCGACCGGTACCGGCGTGATCGGTGTAGGCGTTGATCGGTATCGGCGCTGACCGGTGTCGGCCACCGACGATCGTCGGCGCGTACGCGTCCAGAGTAATCGGCGCCGGCCACGCGTTGCGCGCCGACCGATGGTTACCGGCGAGTTCTGGCGTCATCGCCGGTCGAGAGCTCGCGCATGGCGGTGCCATGCCTCGATTCACGGTTCGCAGAGGCAAACGTCTACCATGCTCCGTAGTAGCCCGCGGGCGTCTGTGCGGGCGGACGAGGAGTGTTCGTGAGGATAGGGGAGCGTGTGAGCGGGAACAGTTCCGCCGCATCTCACTCGACCGACACCGCATCGAATCCGCAGGTATCGACCGAAACGGTCGCGCCGGCCGATCAATCGTGGGCCGGGCGTGTGCGTGCGACGGTGCTCGCCTACATCGCGCTGACCAAGCCGCGTGTCATCGAGTTGCTTCTCGTCGCCACGATCCCGGTGATGCTGCAGGCCGACCGCGGCCACGTCGACATCGCGGTCATCGCCTTCACCCTCATCGGTGGCTGGCTCGGCGCCGGCAGCGCCAACACCCTCAATATGGTGGCCGACGCCGACATCGACAAGAAGATGAAGCGCACGGCCCGGCGTCCGCTGGCCCGCCGCGCGGTCGCGCCGCGGAGCGCGCTCATCTTCGGTCTCGCGTTGTGGGCGGCGTCCTTCGCGGTCCTGTACTTCGCCGCCAACCTCCTCTCGGCGCTGCTGGTCTCGGCGACGATCCTGTTCTACGTCGGCGTCTACACGCTGATCCTCAAGCGTCGGACCTGGCAGAACGTGGTCTGGGGCGGCGCCGCGGGCTGTATGCCCACCCTTGTGGGATGGGCCGCGGTCACCGGGTCGCTGAGCTGGCAGCCGATCGTCCTCTTCGCGGTCATCTTCTTCTGGACGCCGCCGCACACCTGGGCGCTGGCGATGCGCTACAAGGAGGACTACAAGGCGGCCGGTGTGCCGATGCTCCCGGTCATCGCGACCGAGGAACGCGTCACCCGCCAGATGCTGATCTACACGGTTCTCACCGTGGTGACCTCACTGCTGCTGATCCCGGCCACGAGCTGGATCTACACCGTGATCGCGCTGACCGCCGGCGGCTGGTTCCTGGAGCGTGTGACCAAGCTGTACCGCGACACCAAGCGCGGCGCGGAGGTGGCACCGCTGAAGGTGTTCCTGCAGTCCAACGAGTATCTCGCCATCGTGTTCTGCGGACTCGCGATCGACGCGGTCGTCGGACTGCAGACCATCTCGTCCTACTTCTGAGCGCGGCTCACGTCCCGGCCGGCAACAGCACCGTCGAACCCGTGGTGACACGTGCCTCCAGGTCGGTGTGTGCGGCAGCTGCATCGGCCAATCGGTAACGCTGGCCGACGCGCACCTCGACACTGCCGTCGACGATCGCCTCGAAGTACTCACCGGCCCGGCGGTTCAGTTCCTCGGCGGTGTCGGTGAAGTGCGCCAGTGTCGGCCGCGTCACCGACAGCGACCCCGCGGCGTTGAGACGCTGGAGGTCGAACGGCGGAACCGGCCCGCTCGCCGCCCCGAAGAGCACGATGATCCCCCGGACCGCGGTCGACGCCAGCGACTGCTCGAAGGTGTCCGCGCCGACGCCGTCGTAGACCACCGGCACGCCGCGTCCGTCGGTGAGGTCACGGACGCGGGAACTCAGGTCCTCCCCGTAGCGCAGGACGTGATCCGCCCCGGCGGCGCGCGAGAGTTCCTCCTTCTCATCGGACGAGACCGTCGTGATGACCGTCAGTCCGCGGCGCTTGGCGAGCTGGGTGAGGATCAGGCCGACACCACCGCCACCGGCGTGCACCAGGATCGTGTTGCCGGCTTGGGGATGAGCACTCCCGTCGAGGAGATAGTGCGCGGTGAGACCGCGGAGAAGCGACGACCCGGCCACCGCGTCGTCGACCGCGTCGGGTACCGAGACCGCCTTCGAGGCCGGGACCGCGACAAGCTCCGCATACGAACCGGGGGCCGCACACCACGCCACCCGCTGACCTTCCTGCAGCGACGTCACATCCGAGCCGGTCGCGACGACGACGCCCGCGCCCTCGGTACCGGGGATGTAGGGCGGTGTGGAGGGGTACAGGCCCCGGCGCAGATAGGTGTCGATGAAGTTCACGCCCACCGCTGCGGTCCGGACGATCACCTCGTCGGCGGCCGGGATGGGATCGTCGACACTGCCGAAGGTCAGGACGTCGGGTCCGCCGTGGCGGGTCACCTGGATAGCTCGCACGACACCGTTCTACACGCCGGGATCGCCCCGGTATGCTGACCCCCATGACGAACACCACCGACGGCGAGAAGTCGGGCACGCAGCAGAAGGTCGAGGCACCCACCGAGGTCGTCGCCTCGGTACGCAAGTTCGTCGAGCGCGAAGGTGGCAGCGCGAAGGTCGTCCTCCAGGCGATCGGGGACGCCGGTGTGCGGATCACGCTCGTCGGCGACGCCAACGGCATCCTCGGGGACCGGGTCGTGCCCGATCTCGCGACCGCGCAGGCCGTGGTCGACGCCGTCGACGGTCTCGAGATTGCCGAGTGGGACCGTGACCTCACCTCGGAGACCACGGTGTCGACGTCGCACTACCGCAAGATGGCGGGTTGGGTCGCGCGGCAGAAGCGCTTCCCGCGTGCGCGCAACCGCGCCATCCTCTGAGGCCGGAGTTCGATCAGGCAGGCTCGCGCAGCGGGTCTGCCTTTTTCGTGGCCGGATCCTTGTCGATCGGGTTCCGCGCGATCAGGAGCTGCCAGGTGGCGCCGATGAGCAGGACCGCACTGCCGAACATGTGCGCGATGACGAGGGCGATGGGCAGATCGGTGGCGAACTGCACGAACCCGATCAGGCCCTGAAGCAGCAGGAGCAGCATGAACACCACTGCCGAGCGCTGTTGCGGCCGCGCGAACACCCGTGCGTAGACGAGGGCCGCGATCGCGAGCCCGACGAGGGTGAAGACGGCGTCGGCGTGCAGCTGTGTCGCGTTGCCGGGGTCGAGACCGTTCCGCGGGGCGTCCACATCGCCGGCATGCGGGCCGGAGCCGGTCACGACCGTGCCGAGGTAGATCGTGCCCCAGGTGACGAGATAGACCAGCCAGGCGAGGTAGATGCCGAGTCGGCGCGTGGCGGTCGAGGGAGCGTCGGCGTCGGGCGATCCGGGCGCGGTCGGCGTCGGATACGGACGCATCCGGTAGACGAGCAGGGTGGATGCGGAGACCAGCGCCATGGACAGCAGGAAATGCAGCGCGACGACCCACGGGTTGAGCTGGGTCAGGACCGTGATCCCGCCGATCACCCCCTGGAACGGGATGCCGAGCGCGATGAGGGTGACCAGCCACTTGTCCCGGCGCGCCGCTCCGGCTGACCGCAGGACGGCGACCCAGGTCGCGATGGCGATGACGATCAGCACGAAGGTGAGCAGACGGTTGCCGAACTCGATCGCGCCGTGCATGCCCAGTTCGCCGTGCGGCACGAACGACTCGTCGGTGCACCGCGGCCAGGTCGGGCAACCGAGGCCCGAGGCGGTCACGCGCACGGCGCCGCCGGTGGCCACGATGCCCACGTTCGAGACGAGCAGGGCGATGGCCCAGCGATGCACGAATCGTGCGGTCGGACGGCCGAAGCCGAGGACGAACCGCCACGGACCGGTCAGCGGCCGGCGCGCTTCGCCGGCGGCCGCGGCATGATCGCCCGACCGGGCCGTCGCCGGGGCGTTCGAAGTATCGGATGTCATCGGAATCGGAACCACCTCACCGCCAAGGTGCCGGCCACCGCGGCCCACACCAGCAAGACACCCACCCCGAAGGCGTCGAACGAACCCTCCGAGGCCATCTCGAGCGCCTCGCTCAATGCCCCCGACGGGATGCACCGCGCGATCCAGTGCACGGCGTCGGGGATGTTGGAGTCGACGACGACCAGACTGCCGAGGCCGATGAACGCGAACCACAGCAGGTTCGCCAGTGCCAGCACGACCTCGGCCTTCAGGGTGCCGCCGAGCAGCAGCCCAAGAGCCGCGAAGCACGCGGTGCCGACCGCGAGGACCACCGCACCGATGAGCAGACCGACGGGGCTCGGTCGCCAGCCGAACGCGGCGCCGATCCCACCGAGGATCACCGACTGCAGCGCGACCACCACGAGGACCGCGATCGACTTGCCGGCGATGATGCCCCAGCGCGGTATCGGCGTCGCGCCGAGGCGTTTCAGCGCGCCGTAGCGACGGTCGAACCCGACGGCGATCGCCTGTCCGGTGAACGCCGTCGACATCACCGCGACGGTCAGGATCGCCGGGACGAACAGCGCCGCCCGCTCGGCGGGGCCGTCGCCGAACCCGGTGTCGATCGGCAGCAGGCACAGACCGACGAGCAGCGTGATCGGGATGAACATCGTGAGGAGCAACTGCTCGCCGTTGCGGAGCAGGAGCTTGAGTTCGAGGCCGCTCTGCGCGGCGATCATCGCCGGCAGCGACGCCGCCCGGGGAGCGGGGCGGAACAGACCGTCGGGGAATGTTCCGGCAGCACGGTCGGCGGGGCGGGGGAGCCCGGTGGGTGCGGATGAGGTCACGGTCGAAGGGTCCGTCCGGTGAGATCGAGGAAGACGTCTTCGAGGCTGCGGGTCTCCACGCGCAGATCGGTCGCGAGGACGTTGATCTTGGCGCACCAGGCGGTCACCGTGGCCAGCACCTGCGGCGTCATCGGACCGATGACCAGATACGAGCCGGGGGTGGCCTCCGTGCAGTGGTAGTCCTCGGGCAGGGCCAGCACCAGCATCGACAGGTCGAGTCCACGTGGTGCGGTGAAGCGCAGTTCGTTCTCGGCGCCGGTGCTGGTGAGGTCGGCGGGTGTCCCGTCGGCGACGACGCGGCCGTGATCGATGATCGCGACGTGGTCGGCGAGTTCCTCGGCCTCGTCCATCAGATGGGTCGTGAGCAGGACGGATGCTCCGTCGGCCCGGAGCCGGTCGATGAGTTCCCACACGACGAGGCGGGCGTGGGCATCGAGTCCGGCGGTCGGTTCGTCGAGGAAGACCAGTTCGGGGCGGCTGACGACCGCGCAGGCGAGGGCTAGGCGCTGCTGCTGGCCACCGGACAGACGTCGGTAGGACGTACGACGCACCTCGGTCAGCCCGAGTGCGTCGAGCAGGAACTCGGGATCGATGGGATCGGCCGAATACGCGGCCACCAGGCGCAGCATCTCCTCGGCCCGGGCTCCCGGATAGGCGCCACCGCCTTGCAGCATGACGCCGATGCGGCGCCGGAGCGCGTCGTTGTCGGCGATGGGATCGAGACCCAGGACGCGGACGCTGCCGGCGTCGGGCGCGGTGAAGCCCTCGCAGATCTCGACGGTCGTGGTCTTGCCCGCGCCGTTGGGACCGAGCAGGGCGAGGATCTCGCCGCGTTCGAGGGTGAGATCGAGCCGATCGACCGCGGTGCGATCACCGAAGCGCTTGACCAGACCGCGGACCTCGACGGCCGCCGCAGAGGCGGCCGGGGTGCCGGCGGAGGCGGCGGAGGCGGCTGACCCGGGATCGCGGAGCCGACGATCGTTCACCCGATCGTCGTCGTTGATCTGCCGAGAGGTCGTGCTGCGCACACTGGTCAGACTAGGCGCTCGGAGCCCAGGGACGAAAAGCGGTGACCGGGCACACGGCGCATGCGCTCATCGTCGTGCCGACGCCGACCCGGCCGTCGCCTCGTCGTCGTCCGACACGGGCCCGCGGCGGCGTCGCCGACGGGGCGCGCGGTCCTCGAAGAACAGGGCGGTGAGAACCGCGACCATGATCACGCCGGCCAGAAGTCCTTGTGCCAGAACCACTCCGCTCGTGTTGGAACTCGTGGGCATCACCACGATGGCGATGATCGCCGACGCCGCGATGGTGGAGATCCGGAACCAGGCGCCGGTGGCCCACGCGGCCAGCGGGATCACGGCCCACAGGAGGTACCAGGCCTGCACGAACGGGAAGAACAGCACGACTGTGGCCATCGACACACCGAGTGCGCCGAGTGGGTGGAGCCGGCCGCCGAGCGTGGCGAGCATCCACCGGACGATGAACAGGGCGGCGACGAGCTGGCCGATGGGCCGGGCCACCTCGAGGATCGCCTGCGTGTGCTCACCGAGGCCGAGGGTGACACCGATCCGGCCGGTGGTCACCGACAACAGGGTCGGCATCGACATCCACGAGCGGACGATCTCGCCCGTCGACAACGTGCCCGTCCAGCCGAAGCCGAGCCCGGTGCCGAGGGAGATCCCCATCATCACGATGCCCAGGACCACCACGTAGAAGGCCGCCGACGCGCTCAGCATGTACACCGACCACCGGGAGCGACCCCACCATTCCCGGATCGGCGTGTGGCGGAGCACGGGCAGGGTGGCGCCCCACCGCATGGCCAGCGCGATGCCGACGAAGCCCAGGGCGAGCATCGAGGTGACCTTGATCATCGCTGACGCCGCGAGTACCGCACCGCCGCCGATGAGCAACCAGCCCGCTCGGGTGGGGACGAAGGTCCCGGGTCGGCGGAGTCGTTCGGCGCCGTAGATGGCGCGGAAACTCAATTCGAGACCGACCAGCATCAGGCCGAGCATGAGGGCCTCGTTGTGGATGCCGCCGACGAGATGCAGGATGACCAGCGGGTTCATCGCGCCCAGCCAGAGTGCGGCCACCGACGAGACCCCGCAGCGGCGGGCCAGGCGGGGGAGTGCCCAGACGATGAGCGCGACGCCGATCAGTGCGACGACGCGGTGCAAGAAGATCGCGGCGGTGATGTTGTCGCCGGTGACCTTGGTGATGCCCTCGCCGATCCACAGGAAGAAGGGGCCGTAGGGCGCGGGGGTGTCACGCCAGAGGTTGGGCACCGACCTGGTCAGGATGTGGTCCACGCCGAGTCCGCGGACCGGACTGACCGAGTACGGATCCATGCCCCGGAAGGCGATGGCGCTCTGCGCGAGATACGAGTAGATGTCCTTGCTCAGCAGCGGCGGCGCCACGATGATCGGGGCGATCCACAGCATGAGGGTCCGGTCGGCCTGGCGGCGGCTCATGCGGCGCTCCGGGCTCCGGCCGTGGCGGACCTCGACGCTGAACCGGCCGACTGCGAACCGGCCGAGCAACAACCACGCGACGACCAGGGTGATCGCGCCGCCGATGGACAGCGCGAGGGCGGTGCCGAACATGCGTGACGGCAACGACAGGACGCGCATCCCGGCAACGGGGTTCTGCAGTACGGGTACCGCACCGGTCCCGAGGGCGCCGATGAGGATCAGTACCGAGCCGGTGGCGCCGAAGAGCTTGATCCGGCGGAGCCGGCGGGTCTCCTCGGCGTTGAGCGGGCCGACCTCGCGCTCGTCGTCGTGTAGGCGGGCCACGGTCTTGCCGTAGTCGCCGGGTTCGGCGCCGGCAGCGGCAGGGCGCTGTTTGCGCAGTCCGAGATAGTCGAGCAGGGCGACCAACCGGGTCCAGACGAGTCCGAAGTAGTCCGGCACGCGGCGCGGAGCTGTGGTTTCGGGCACACGACGACTGTAATCGCCGGGCGTGGTGGCCTCACGACCCCCTGCGATAAGGGCACCCTTGCTGGCAGCAGGGAAGTAATTACGTCACACTCGTGTTGTGAAAACCATGCGGAACGATGTTGTGCTGCCTTCTGGCAGTGTCGGCGCCGTGCCCTCCGCTGGTACGGGTGCCGGAGTGACCGGCGGTGTCGACGCGCACCATGACGGTCAGACCCGGGAGGCCGTGATCACCCTGCTCGTCGAAGACGGCCCGCTCACCGCCGGCGACATCGGCGAGCGCCTCGGCATCTCGGCGGCCGGCGTGCGTCGCCATCTCGACGCCCTGACCGGCGCCGGGGACATCGAGGTCGCCTCGCCGGGGTTCGGCCAACGCGGCCGGGGCCGGCCCGCCAAGTACTTCCAGCTCACCGCTTCCGGACGCGGCAAGATGCGCCACGCCTACGACGACCTGGCCGGTGCGGCGATGCGAAAGCTGCGTGATCTCGGCGGCACCGACGCGGTCGCCGAGTTCGCGCGCGAGCGCGTCGAACGCATCGTGGCCGGCGTCCGTCCCAGCACCGGCCCGGTGACCGTCGCCGACACGGTCGCCGAGATCGCCGACGCGCTCACCAGCGCGGGGTACTCGACCAACACGCGTCAGGTCGGGACCGGCATGCAGATCTGCCAGCACCATTGCCCGGTGGCGCACGTCGCCACCGAGTTCCCGGAGCTGTGTGAGGCGGAGACCGCGGTCTTCACCGAACTGCTCGGCACGCACGTGCAGCGTCTGGCGACCATCGCCAACGGTGACTGCGCCTGCACCACCCATGTGCCGATCCACCCACCGCCGGGTGGGACCACCGAAGACCGACCCGGGGCCGTCGCGGACCCCGATACGCAGCCCGTATCGCCCCGCGCCACCCCCAACCAGACACCGACCGCCACGACAACCCGAAAGGCCACGCGATGACTGTCACCGATCCGGCCACCCCGACCCCAGCGGCGCCCCTCACCCAAGAGGAGACGATCGCCGCCCTCGGCAAGTACGGCTACGGCTGGGCCGATTCCGACGTCGCGGGCGCGAGCGCCAAGCGCGGACTGTCCCCGGCGGTCGTCGCCGACATCTCGGCGAAGAAGAGCGAGCCCGAGTGGATGCTCGAGCAGCGCCTCAAGGCCCTGAAGATCTTCGACAAGAAGCCCATGCCCGGCTGGGGTGCGGGGCTCGAGGGCATCGACTTCGACAACATCAAGTACTTCGTGCGCTCCAGCGAGAAGCAGGCCGCCACGTGGGACGACCTGCCCGAGGACATCAAGAACACCTACGACAAGCTGGGCATCCCCGAGGCGGAGAAGCAGCGTCTCGTCTCCGGTGTCGCGGCGCAGTACGAGTCCGAGGTCGTCTACCACTCGATCCGTGAGGACCTCGAGAAGCAGGGCGTGATCTTCCTCGACACCGACACCGCGCTCAAGGAGCACCCGGAGATCTTCCAGCAGTACTTCGGGACCGTCATCCCGGCGGGCGACAACAAGTTCTCCGCGCTCAACACCGCGGTGTGGTCGGGTGGGTCCTTCATCTACGTGCCGCCGGGTGTCCACGTCGACATCCCGCTGCAGGCATACTTCCGGATCAACACCGAGAACATGGGCCAGTTCGAGCGCACGCTGATCATCGTCGACGAGGGTGCCTATGTGCACTACGTCGAGGGCTGTACCGCGCCGATCTACAAGACGGACTCGCTGCACTCCGCGGTCGTCGAGATCATCGTGAAGAAGGGCGGCCGCTGCCGCTACACGACCATCCAGAACTGGTCGAACAACGTCTACAACCTGGTGACCAAGCGCGCGAAGGCCGAGGCCGGCGCGACCATGGAGTGGATCGACGGCAACATCGGTTCCAAGGTCACCATGAAGTACCCGGCGGTCTGGCTGACCGGCGAGCACGCCAAGGGCGAGGTCCTCTCGGTCGCGTTCGCGGGTGAGGGCCAGCACCAGGACACCGGTTCCAAGATGGTCCACCTCGCGCCGAACACCTCGAGCAACATCGTCTCCAAGTCGGTGGCCCGAGGCGGTGGCCGGGCGTCGTACCGCGGTCTGATCAAGATCAACAACGGTGCGCACGGCAGCCGGTCGACGGTGAAATGCGATGCGCTGCTGGTGGACACCATCTCGCGCAGCGACACCTACCCGTACGTCGACATCCGCGAGGACGACGTGACGATGGGCCACGAGGCGACTGTCTCGAAGGTCAGCGACGACCAGCTCTTCTACCTGATGAGCCGCGGTCTGACCGAGGACGAGGCGATGGCCATGGTGGTCCGCGGCTTCGTCGAGCCGATCGCCAAGGAACTCCCGATGGAATACGCGCTCGAGCTCAACCGCCTGATCGAGCTCCAGATGGAAGGAGCTGTCGGCTGATGGCCGATCCCACATTGCCCGTGACCACTCCCGGCTCGGCGGCGCCCGTCGTCAACAAGGGCGAGATGTTCACCTCGTTCGACGTCGACGCCTTCGAGGTGCCGAGTCCCCGCGAGGAGGCGTGGCGGTTCACCCCGTTCCGTCGTCTCCGCGGGTTGCACGACGGATCCGCGCAGCGGACCGGCGAGGCGACCGTGGAAGTGACCGGAGCGTCCGAGGGCGTCAAGGTCGAGACCGTCGGTCGCGACGACAAGCGGCTCGGCCAGGGCGGCGTGCCGTTCGACCGCGTTGCCGCGCAGGCGTATTCGTCGTTCACGCAGGCGACCGTGGTGACCGTCGGCCGCGAGGTCGAGCTCGCCGAGCCGGTCACCGTCACGGTCACCGGCCCCGGCGAGGGCGAGACCGCCTTCGGCCACACCCAGATCCGGCTCGAGGCGTTCGCGCGCGCCGTCGTCGTCCTCGATCAGAAGGGCAGCGGCACGTTCGCGGAGAACGTCGAATTCGTCGTCGGCGACAGTGCCGCACTGACCGTCGTGAACATCCACGACTGGGAGGACGACGCCGTCCACGTCGCGACGCATCACGTGCGCGCCGGTCGTGACTCCGTGGTCCGCCACTTCGCGATCAGCTTCGGCGGCAACCTGGTTCGGCTGTCGCCGATCGTCCACTACGACGCGCCCGGTGGCGATGTCGAGATGTGGGGTCTGTACTTCGCCGACGCCGGCCAGCATCTCGAGCAGCGACTCCTCGTCGACCACAGCCAGCCGCACTGCCGCTCGAACGTCGTCTACAAGGGCGCGCTGCAGGGCGACGTCTCCGGCGATCGCAGCCGTGAGGCCCACACCGTGTGGGTCGGCGACGTGCTGATCCGCGCCGAGGCCGAGGGCACCGACACCTTCGAGCTCAACCGCAACCTGGTGCTCACCGACAACGCGCGTGCCGACTCGGTGCCGAACCTCGAGATCGAGACCGGCGAGATCGTCGGTGCCGGACACGCCAGCGCCACCGGTCGTTTCGACGACGAGCAACTGTTCTACCTGCAGGCCCGCGGCATCCCCGAGGACCAGGCCCGACGCCTCGTCATCCGCGGCTTCTTCGGCGAGGTGATCGCCAAGATCGGTGTGCCCGAGCTGCGCGAGCGTCTCTCGGCGGCGGTCGAGCAGGAACTCGAACTCGCCGGCGCCTGACCGCCGATCACCCTCGCCATCCGAACTTCCCAGCCCGGAGAAAGAAATCCTGAGACTATGACCACACTGGAAATCCGTGACCTGCACGTCGATGTCGCGCAGACCGACGCCGACGCCGAGCCCATCCACATCCTCAAGGGTGTCGACCTGACCGTGAAGTCGGGGGAGACGCACGCGATCATGGGCCCCAACGGTTCCGGCAAGTCGACGCTGTCCTACGCCATCGCCGGTCACCCCAAGTACGAGGTGACCTCGGGGTCGATCACCCTCGACGGTGAGGACGTCCTGGAGATGAGCGTCGACGAGCGAGCCCGCGCCGGACTGTTCCTCGCCATGCAGTACCCCGTCGAGGTGCCCGGCGTCTCGATGTCGAACTTCCTGCGGACCGCCGCCACCGCCGTGCGCGGTGAGGCGCCGAAGCTGCGCCACTGGGTCAAGGAGACCAAGGAGGCGATGACCTCGCTCGACATCGATCCGTCGTTCTCCGAGCGCAGCGTCAACGAGGGTTTCTCCGGCGGTGAGAAGAAGCGTCACGAGATCCTCCAGCTCGATCTGCTCAAGCCGCGGATCGCGATCCTCGACGAGACCGACTCGGGACTCGACGTCGACGCCCTGCGGGTGGTCAGCGAGGGCGTGAACCGGTACAAAGAGCGCGACAACGGCGGGATCCTGCTGATCACGCACTACACGCGCATCCTCCGCTACATCAAGCCGGAGTTCGTGCACGTCTTCGTCAACGGTCGCGTCGTCGAATCCGCCGGTCCCGAACTCGCCGATGAGCTCGAGGAGAAGGGTTACGAGCGTTTCACCTCGGCTGCCAAGGCCGGCTGAGACCGCCCGACCGATCCGAGCCGACCAGCACAGGAGGTGTACCAGGTGACACTCTCGACAGAGGTTTCCACCGCCCTGGACGTCGATTCGCTGCGCGCCGACTTCCCGATCCTCTCGCGCACCGTGCGCGACGGAAAGCCGCTGGTGTACCTGGATTCCGGGGCGACCTCGCAGCGTCCGGTCCAGGTGCTCGACGCCGAACGGTACTTCCTCACGCACCACAATGCGGCGGTGCATCGCGGCGCGCATCAGCTCGCCGAGGAGGCGACCGATGCGTATGAGGACGCCCGGGAGGTCATCGCGGCGTTCGTGGGGGCGTCCGCCGACGAGCTCGTGTTCACCAAGAACGCAACCGAGGCACTCAACCTCGTGACCTACACCCTCGGCGACCCGCGGTCTGCGGATGTCCTCGGGGGTTCGGCGCTCGGGCCCGGCGACACCGTCGTCATCACCGAGCTGGAGCATCACGCCAATCTCGTTCCGTGGCAGGAGCTCTGCGGCCGCACGGGCGCGAGGCTCCGCTGGTTCGGGGTGACCGACGAAGGTCGAATCGACCTCGAATCGCTGACCCTCGACGAGTCGGTGAAGGTCGTCTCCTTCACGCACCAGTCGAATGTGACCGGGGCGGTCGCCGACGTGGCCGAGCTGGTCTCGCGCGCACGGGCGGTCGGCGCACTCGTCGTGCTCGACGCCTGCCAGTCGGTGCCGCACATGCCGGTCGACTTCCGTGCGCTCGACGTCGACTTCGCCGCCTTCTCCGGGCACAAGATGTTCGGGCCCAGTGGGGTCGGTGCGCTGTACGGCAAGTCCGATCTGCTGAATGCGTTGCCGCCGTTCATCACCGGCGGATCGATGATCGAGACCGTGACCATGGAGGGGTCGACCTACGCCCCGCCGCCGCAACGGTTCGAGGCGGGCGTGCCGATGACCTCGCAGGTCGTCGGACTCGGTGCCGCGGTACGTTACCTGACCGATCTCGGCATGGACGCCGTCGCCGCGCATGAGCATGCGCTGACCGCGCGGGCGCTGGAGCAGCTCGGCGACATCGAGGGCGTGCGGATCATCGGGCCGTCGACCCCGGAGAACCGCGGCGGCGCCGTGGCCTTCCTCGTCGACGGCATCCACGCCCACGATCTCGGGCAGATCCTCGACGACGAGGGCGTGGCCATCCGGGTGGGTCACCACTGCACGTGGCCGCTGCACCGGCGCTTCGGCGTCGCCGCCACCGCACGTGCGTCGTTCGCCGCGTACAACACGTTCGCCGAGGTCGATGCGCTCGCCGCCGCGATCGTCACGGCGCAGAAGTTCTTCGGGACGGTCTGAGCCATGCGGATGGAACAGATGTACCAGGAAGTGATCCTGGACCACTACAAACACCCACACGGGCGCGGACTCCGTGAACCGTTCGGTGCCGAGGTCCACCACGTCAACCCGACCTGTGGTGACGAGGTCACCCTGCGCGTGGCGGTCTCCGACGACGGTTCGAGCATCGACGACGTGTCCTACGACGGGCAGGGATGCTCGATCTCGCAGGCGTCGACGTCGGTGTTGCACGACCTCATAGTCGGGCGGCCGGTCGGGGAAGCACTGGCCACCGTCGAGTCGTTCAACGCGATGATGACCTCCCGCGGCAAGGACGCCGGCGACGAGGACGTCATCGGCGACGGGATCGCCTTCGCCGGGGTGAGCAAATACCCGGCACGCGTCAAATGCGCGCTCCTGGGCTGGATGGCCTTCAAGGACGCACTCGCGCAGACGATGGACAGCCACGAGACACGAGCGGAGACAGCATGAGTGACGACACAGCCACCACGGACACACCGACGACCGCGGCCGCCGACACCGGCGTGACGGGGACACCCCGCGCGCCCGCGACGTCGCTGCCGGCCATCGAGGACGTCGAGGAGGCGATGCGCGACGTGGTCGACCCCGAACTGGGGATCAACGTCGTCGACCTCGGTCTGGTCTACGGCATCGAGGTGACCGACGACGCGGTCGCGAAGATCGACATGACCCTCACCTCGGCGGCCTGTCCGCTGACCGACGTGATCGAGGATCAGTCGCGCGGTGCGCTGGTCTCCAGCGGTCTGTGCACCGACATGGAGATCAACTGGGTCTGGCTGCCGCCGTGGGGTCCGGACAAGATCACCGACGACGGTCGCGAGCAGCTCCGCGCCCTCGGCTTCACCGTCTGACCGACGATCGGACACACCACTGCGCCGGCCCCGGTCATGATCGACGACCGGGTCCGGCGCTTGTTCGTCGGTAGGGCACTTCCGTGCGGGGAGTTGATCGCATGAGGCGTTTCGAGTCGCGGGTCGAGCGGATGATCCGCGAGGCCACCGAACGCGGCGAGTTCGACAACCTGCCGGGCGCGGGGAAGCCATTGGACCTGACCGACAGCGACGATCCCGACTGGTGGGTCAAGCGCAAGATCCGCGAGGAGAACCTCGACTCGTCGGCGTTGCTCCCCGCGCCGCTGCTGTTGCGCCGGGAGGCGCAGGATTTCCCGGAGTCGCTGCGCCACATCGCCGACGAGGACGCGGTCCGCGACATCCTCGTCGACTTCAATCGCCGTGTGCGCGAGGCACATCTCGCCTCCCGCCAGATGGCGTTGCCGCACAGCGTCGTCGCGCACACCGTCGATGTCGACGACATGATCCGGCGGTGGCGGGTGCTGCGGCGCTGATCAGCCGGCGTCGCCGGCCCACGCCGGGGTGGACATCGCACCGCGCGCCACCACGACGCGAGTACGCATGTCGACTGCGGCGATGACCCTGGTCATCGCGCTCATCGTGCCGGTGAGATCGTCCCGCTTGCTCAGGTAACTGCGTTGTGCGGCAAGGGGCATCGTGAAGAACGCCTCGAAGAACGCGACCGTCTGCGACGGACTGAGCCCCAGTAGGGCGCTGAGCCCACGGAGACGCAGGTTGTGTACCGCACGGGTGGACGGCGGCCACAGATCCGCGGCGGGGTCTCGACCCGCGGCGAGAGCGGCCACCACGGCGTCGGTGCACATCAACGATGTCGCGACGCTGTAGCCGGTCGTCGGGTTCTTGAAACCGCCCGCGGCGCCGAACCGGAAAACGGGATCGCGCCAGGGGTGTAATGACGAGCCGGTCAGCGGGAAGTCGACGTGCTCGACCCGCCGGATCCCCGACGGCATCCCGCCGAGCCGCGCGGCCAGGCGGCGTTCGAGTTCGTCGAGACCGAGGGCGGGATGCCCGGCGAGACAGGTCTCCTCGAGGAGGTAC
Organism: Gordonia sp. SMJS1; assembly: GCF_029866425.1. Classification (NCBI taxonomy): domain Bacteria; kingdom Bacillati; phylum Actinomycetota; class Actinomycetes; order Mycobacteriales; family Gordoniaceae; genus Gordonia; species Gordonia sp. SMJS1. The sequence goes on from NZ_CP123381.1 coordinate 2,525,796, forward strand.
TCGCCCCCGCCGAGCGGCACGACATACAGAAAGGACGGCAGCGCCCGGCGGTCTGTCGCGCCACCCCGCCAGTCCATGAGCAGTGCCTCGTGCCCGTCCAGCACGGGTGCGGCAACCTCAGCGTCGACGACGATCCCGTACGCGGTCTGTCGAGGTGCGTCGTGGGGGAGCGCACCGCGACAGTCGACCACGGCATCGCCGGTCAGGACCGAACCGTCATCGAGATGCACACGCGCGCCGTCGATCTCGACCACCCGAGCGGAACGGGTCGGAACCCCGTCGAGGGTCAGTGACCGTTGCAGGCCGGGGGTGTCGAAGACGGTGTACCCGCGGGCCACCTCCTCGAGTTCGCGGCCCGCGATCCCGATGCGCGCGGTCCGGGCGGCGACGGCGGACTGCTCGACCCACTCGGGCAACTCGTCGGACCAGCATGCGAACGTGGACCGCCAGACCCGGTCGGGGGACGGATCGACCAGGGTGACCGGTACGCCGGCACGGGCCAGGCGGTGGACGAGGGCGCGGCCGGCCGGCCCGGCCCCCGCGACGATGACTCCGGAACTCACATCCTGTCCTTCGGCGCGGGCGGCGATCCGGACGGTGACGTGTCGTCGGGCAGGGACGTCACGAACCGCCGGTGGCGAGCATGCCACCGTCGACGGCCAGGGTCTCGCCGGTGATCCACGCCGACTCGTCGCTCGCGAGGAAGGCGACCGCCCGGGCGACGTCCTCGGGTTCCCCGATCCGCTTCATCGGGTACGAGTTCGCCGCGCGGGCCTCGTTGTCGCCCTCGGTGAACACGGATGCGAACTTGGTCCGCACGATGGAGGGGGCGATCGCGTTGACGCGGATCGCCGGACCGAGTTCCCAGGCGAGTTCGGCGGTGAGACGGATCAGCGCCGCCTTCGACGTGCCGTACGCCGCGATCACGCCCGTCGACCGCAGGCCCGCGACCGAGGAGATGTTGACGACCGACCCGCCGGTGTCCTTCATGCCCGCCCGGTAGGCCTCCTGGACGAACCCGAGCGCGGCGACGACGTTGGTGTCGAACGTCTTGCGGTACGCGGCGAGGTCGGCCCCCATCAGTGGGCCGGCCAGCGGCGCGATCCCGGTGTTGTTGACCAGGATGTGGATGCCGCCGCCCTGTGCGACGGCCGCGTCCACGGCGGCCGCCCGGTCGTCGGCGTCGCCGGTGTTGCCCGCACACGCCGAGACCGTCGCTCCGGGCACCGCCGTCCGGATCCGGCCGGCCGCCTCCTCGAGTGGCTCGGCCTTCCGGCTCGTGATGACGACCGAGGCGCCGCGACGGGCCAGTTCCGTCGCGATCGCCTCACCGATGCCGCGACTGGCACCGGTGACGAGCGCGGACCGGCCGGTCAGGTCGGAGGACTGCGGGAAGTTCTGCGGAATCGTTGTGGAGTGCGTCACGTCCCACACCGTATCGGTCCACCGTGACGGGGGTGGTCGACTCGGCCGCACGGCGCCGGGGTCCGCACGTGGAAAAAGCAGTGGCGTGGCACCGGTAGAATCGACCGTCGTGATCACCGCGACCGACCTGGAGGTACGAGCGGGCGCTCGGACCCTGTTGGCGGCGCCCGGCGACGCCTTACGCATCCAGCCCGGCGACCGGATCGGCCTCGTGGGCCGCAACGGTGCCGGCAAGACCACCACGCTGCGCATCCTGGCCGGCGAGACCGAACCCTACGGGGGATCGATCCGCCGGTCCGGTGAACTCGGTTACCTCCCGCAGGACCCCAAAGAGGGCGACCTCGACGTCCTGGCCAAGGACCGGGTGCTCTCCGCGCGCGGTCTCGACGAGATCCTGCGCGACATGGAGAAGCAGCAGGCGCAGATGGCCGAGGCCGCCGACGACAAGCTGCGGGACAAGGCCGTGGCGCGGTACGGCCGCCTCGAAGAGCGCTTCGCCGCCCTCGGCGGATACGTCGCCGAATCCGAGGCCGCGCGGATCTGCAACAGCCTGGGTCTGCCCGATCGGGTTCTCGAGCAGCCGCTGCGGACACTCTCCGGCGGTCAGCGCCGACGGATCGAGCTCGCACGCATCCTGTTCGCGGCGTCCGACGGTTCGGGGAAATCCGACACCACCCTCCTGCTCGACGAACCGACCAACCACCTCGACGCCGACTCGATCGCCTGGCTCCGTAGCTTCCTGCAGAACCACGAGGGGGGTCTCGTCGTGATCAGTCACGACGTCGACCTGCTGGCCGACGTGGTGAACCGGGTGTGGTTCCTCGACGCGGTGCGCGGTGAGGCCGACATCTACAACATGAGCTGGAAGCGGTACCTCGATGCCCGGGCGACCGACGAGCAGCGCCGTCGTCGCGAACGGGCCAATGCCGAGAAGAAGGCGTCCGCCCTGCGCGCGCAGGCCGCGAAGCTCGGTGCCAAGGCCACCAAGGCGACCGCCGCGCAGAACATGCTCAAGCGCGCGGAGCGGATGATCGACGCCCTCGACGAGGAACGGGTGGCCGACCGCACCGCGCGGATCAGGTTCCCCGAACCGGCCGCATGCGGCAAGACACCGTTGATGACGTCCGGACTCTCGAAGAGCTACGGCTCGCTGGAGATCTTCACCGGGGTGGACCTCGCGATCGACAAGGGCAGTCGCGTCGTCGTCCTCGGCCTCAACGGCGCGGGCAAGACGACGCTGCTGAGAATGCTTGCCGGAGTGGAGAAGCCGGACACAGGGTCGATCGAGCCGGGATTCGGTCTGAAGATCGGCTACTTCGCGCAGGAACACGACACCCTCGACGACCGGGCGTCGGTGTGGGAGAACATCCGGCACGCTGCACCCGACGCGGGCGAGCAGGACCTCCGAGGCCTGTTGGGCGCGTTCATGTTCAGCGGCGCCCAGCTCGATCAGCCGGCCGGCACGCTGTCCGGCGGTGAGAAGACCCGGCTCACGCTGGCCGGGCTGGTGTCCTCGGCGGCGAACGTCTTGCTCCTCGACGAGCCGACCAACAACCTCGACCCGATCTCGCGCGAACAGGTCCTCGACGCCCTGCGCAGCTACACCGGGGCCGTCGTCCTGGTGACGCACGATCCGGGCGCCGCCGCCGCGCTCGATCCGCAGCGTGTGATCCTGTTGCCCGACGGCACCGAGGACCACTGGAGCGAGGAGTATCAGGAGCTCATCGAGCTCGCCTGATCGCCTCGATGAGCCGATCGGTGCCGGCGCGGTCGGGCACCGTCAGCGGGTGACCGTGTCCGGCGAACTCCCGGCCGACGACCCCCGCGTCCCGCAGTCGCCGCCCGAACTCGATGCCGTCGGGGCCCGGCACGAACACGAAATTCGCCTCGCTCGGCAGCGCCGGGTGGCCCGAGTCGCGCAGCGCGTCGGCGATTCGATCGCGTTCGCGGCGCATCGCCGTGACCCGTCCGGCCAGCTCGTCGGACGCGGCAAGAGAAGGGGACCTCGTGACGGCGGGCACCGCCGACGGACGTCGCCGACCCGATCGCATATCCGACCCGCAGTCCCGCGAGACCGTGGGCCTTGGAGAGGCTTCGCACCGCGATCAGGTTGGGGTACTCGTCGACCAGCGTCCGGACATCGGGTGCGTTCCGGCAGTACTCGACGTACGCCTGGTCGAGGATCACCGGGATCGCCGGGTCGACAGCCGTGAGCAGTTCACGAATCTCCGCGTCGGAGAGGACCGATCCGGTCGGGTTGTGCGGGCTGCAGACGATGACGGCCGCGGTGTCCGGACCCGCGGCCGCGGCGAGCGCACCGACATCGGGACGCCCGTCGTCGAACAGCGGGGTCGTGTCGATCCCGAGCCCGATCATCTCGGCGAGCAGCGCGAAACCCTCGAATGTCGGTGCAGGGGTGACAATCCGAGGTCCGGTACGACCCCTGGCCCGGGCCCGTGCAGCCGAGTCCTGCAGGATCGCGGAGAGTACGGCCGTCGCCCCGGCGCCGACGCTGATGTGCGCTGCCTCGACACCGGTGTGCTCGGCGATCGTCGCGCGCAGACCGTCGGGACGAAACGACGGGTAGCGGTGGGCCGATGCCGCCGTGTCGCGCAGCGCGGACACGACCGCGGGCAACGGGGGATAGGCGGACTCGTTCCGGTCGCATCGCACGACGACGTCGGTGCGCACGCCGGCGAGGTCCGTGGCGCGCTCGGAGACCGGAGCCGGCAGCAGAACCGTCACGAACGCCCACTCCACCGGATCGCTCCGGCAGCGGCGAAGTCGCCGGCATGGGCGAACGCCGACATCATCACGATGTCACCGGGACGCACGCGCCCGTCGTCGATCGCCGCGTCCAGAGTCATCGGAATCCCGACCGCAAACAGGTTCCCGCAGTCGTCGAACGTGTCCGGGTGTCGCGACTCGGGCAGTTCGAAGGCCTCGCGCCAGTTGCGCAGGAATATCCGGTTGGGCTGGTTGGTGACGAGCAGGTCCAGGTCGGACGGACGTACCCCGATTCGATGAGCAAGCGCCGCAGCCACTTCCGGGACCATCCGGTTCCCGCGTGCGAGTACTTTCGCGATCTTGGCCTCGGTGAAGCCGACATGGATCTGACCCGGGCCCGCCTCCCAGTACTTGCGTTCCGGCTGTGCGACGGCGGTCATGTCCGCCGAGAACTGGCCGAAGGACCGGCATTCGGTCCCCAGCACCGGGTTACCCGCGTCGCCGAGAGTCAGGATCGCCACGGCCGCGCCGTCACCGGGTATCGCGGCCTGCGCCTTCATCCGTACCTGCTCCTGGGTGAAGATCTGTCCGGCGCTGTTCTGCGCCAGCGCGATCAGGGCCTTGCGGCCTCCGTTCGCGCGCAGGAGCGCTCCGGCGATCTCGATGAGGTGGACGAAGGCCGCACAGCCGCCGTTGTGCACGTCGAGCACGGTTCGCGGGGCGAGGCCGAGGCGGTGTGCGACCTCGCCGACACACCCGCGGACCGGGACCTCCGGCAGCTGGCTGTGGGTGAGCACGACGTCCACGTCGTCGAGATATCCGTCGCCGTGGCGCTCGACGAGACGCCGTGCGGCGGCGACGATCATGTCCGCCGACGTCTCACCGTCGGCCGCGTGGTGGCGGAAGGACGGAGCCCGGAACATGACGTTGCCGGCGAGTTCGTCGTCCTCGGCGTACTGCGCGAAGAACTCCGCCGGCACCCGGGCGGCCGGGCGGTAGGTGGCGAGGTCGGCGAGCGAGACGGCGGGGGCGTCGGCGGTCATGAGCGCATCCATTCGGGGGTCAGCGGAAGTCCGTGGCGATGGCGGTGTTCGGCGATGGCGGTGAGGTTGTCGAGTTCGATCTGATGTCCGGCACCGAACATGTCCCACAGGTCGCCGACCCACTCCTCCCGACCGGCCGGTGCGGTCTCGGGAAAGGGGTTCTCGTCGTAGAACGGGTGGTGGCAGTTGTTCCACAGACCACCGAACCCGGACGGTCGAGAACGAGTTGCGCGTCGACGACGCGCATCAGGTAGATCATCCAGAGGTGCTTTCCCTGATCCCAGGCACAGTGGTAGTCGACGGTCATCGCGTCGGCGTTCGCCACGGTCCGGACGTAGATCTTGGTGTCCTCGTTCAGGCGGTCGTATCCGACCCACAGGTCCGGCTCCCCGGCCGGCTCGAAACCGCGTGTGCTGTAGGTCCATTCCTCGAGCGAGCGCGTGTCGGCCAGCCATTCGTACAGTTCGCGCGGCGGTGCGTCGACGTAGCCCTGCACGGGGCAGAAGTCGCCGAACACCTGGTGATGGGGATACACCGAGCGGACCTTGTCGACGACGAGTGCCGTGTTGGCGGAACGGGGGTGGGTCTCCACCCGGACCACGCCGTCGAGCGTGGCCGCGGTGTCCCCGAGATCGGACAGCGCGGAGGTGTGCGTGGTCATGGGGTACCTCTCGAGATCAGTGGGGCGAACGGGGGTTCTTCGTCGGGATCCACTTCCACGATGAGGCAATTCGGTCCGGTGTGTGAGAACAGTTCGTCGCATGCCGAGCGCAGGGTGAGGAGATCGCCGGCGGTGCGCACCGGGAGGCCGGTGAACATCGCGGCCAGCCCGCCCGCGATGTCGGTGTGGCGGAACCGGTTGACGCTCGGCGCGCCGGGGAAGAATCGCGCCTCACGTGTGACACACATGCCGTGCGCGTCGTTGTTGAGCACGATGAGGGTGATCGGCGCATCGTGTTCGATCGCGGTGTGGAACTCCATGCCGTGCATGAGGAACGAGCCGTCACCGGCGATGACGACGACCCGACCGTCCGGAAGGGTGTCCTGCGCGGTGATCGCGGACCCGATCCCCGCCGCGATGGCCCATCCCATCCCGCCCATGCCCAATGCGACGACGAACCGCCCGTCGCCGAACGGGAGATGGTGGATCGCCGCCGCGCCGGTGTTCCCGGCGTCGGCGAACACCGCGCACCCCGCGGGCAGGGCGGCGCCGATGGTGACGAGCACGTCGCGCATTCCGAGGGCGTGAGCCGAGGGTGCGACGGACAGGTGGTCGAGCGGGTGGACCCGGGGTGGGCGGCGTCCGGGGAGCCGGTCGGCGAGTGACCGCTGGAGCGCCCCGAGGGTCTCGGTGAGACGTGCCGTCCCGATGTGCTCGACGTCGGCCGCGGGGTGCGCGGCGGCGCGCTGCCGAGATGCACGACCGGGATCGCTGCGAGGGCGTCGTCGAGGCCGGCGCGATCGGTCATCGACATGCGGCAGCCGATCACCAGGATCAGCTGTGATTCCCGCACGGCCCGATGGGCCGACGGGTGCCCCATCACCCCGGTGACCCCGGAGCAGGACCCGCGGCCGATGTCGCGACCGCCCGGTGAGACCACGACCCCGGCGCCGAGGAGGTCCGCGAGATCCTCGACGGCACTGTGCAATCCGAGCCGCGATGCCTCCTCGCCCGCCCAGATGCACACCGACCCGCCGTCGCGCGCCACCCCGACGAGTCAGTCGGCGAGTCCGTCGACGACCGCCGGGGGCACCGACCGGAGTTCGGTCGGTGCCCCCGACCGCGACGGTGTGGCGTACCCGGGTGAGGACTGCACGTCTTTGGGCAGGATCACCGCGGCCGGCAGACCTCGTGCGAGGGTGGCGAACGCCTCGTCGAGGACCTGATCGAGACGAGCCGACTCGTCGACGAGCCCGCAGAATCCGACGACGCCGGACATCACGGCACGCAGGTCCACGGTGTCCGGCGGGTGGAGCATGTCCTGGAAGCCACCGCGCCCCACCGCGGCGGTCGGCGCCGAACCGATCACGGCGAGCACGGGTACGCGGCTGTCATAGGCCTCGCCCAGCGCCGGGATGACGTTCAGTGCACCGCCACCCGACGTCGTCAGGACCGCGGTCGGCTCGGCGGTGAGCCGTGCGTGCCCATCGGCCATCGCGCCGGCCCCGAACTCGTGTTTCGCGACGACCGGGGTGAGCAGCGGGTGCCGGACCGCCGCATCGAAGACGTCTTCGATGTTGGCCCCGTGAACGCCGAAGACGGTCCGCACCCCCGCATCGACGAGTCGCGCGACGAGGAGGTCGGCCACCGGCACGGCCGCCCGTCCCGGATCGTCATCGGGCACAAGCCCGCCTACCGCGTCCAAACCCTGCACTCCCCAGCTCCGAACAGCGGTGCGGCACCGGCCGATTCGCCGATGTCCGTAACCGGACCAACTCAGTGTGAGTTAGCTTAGCGTAAGCTAACGTTCGGCGGCAGGGGGTGGGGTGTCAGGCCTCCGGCCAATACCGCTTGCGCAGATCGCCTTTCACGAGCTTCCCGGTGGGCGTGCGCGGAAGGTCGTCGACGAAGTCGACCGACCGGGGCGCCTTGTAGGCCGCGATGTTCTCGGTGGTGAACGCGATCAGCTGCTCGGCGAGCCGATCGGTGGGTTCGTGGCCGTCGGCCAGCTGCACGCAGGCCTTCGCGACCTCGCCGAGGTCGGGGTCGGGGACACCGATCACCGCGACGTCGAACACCGCCGGGTGATTGATGAGGACGTTCTCGGCCTCCTGCGGGTAGATGTTGACGCCGCCGGAGATGATCATGAACGCCTTGCGGTCGGTCAGATACAGATAACCCTCGTCGTCGACGTATCCGACATCCCCTGTGGTGGACCAGTTCTCGTGTTCGGGGTGCTGGGCCTTGCGGGTCTTGTCGGGGTCGTTGTGGTACTGGAACGCCACGTCCTCGCGTTCGAAGAAGACCTGGCCGACCTCGCCGGTCGGGAGTTCCTTGCCGTCCTCGTCGCAGATGTGGACCACGCCGAGCAGCGGTTTGCCCACCGAGCCGGGATGATCGAGCGCCTCCTGCGGGCCGATGAACGTCGCGCCGGCGGCCTCGGTCGATGCGTAGTACTCGTGGATGACCGGGCCCCACCACTCGATCATCGCCCGCTTCACCTCGACCGGGCAGGGCGCGGCGGCGTGGACGGCGATCTTCATGCTGCTGACGTCGTACTTCGAGCGGACGTCCGCGGGCAGCTTCAGCATCCGGATGAACATGGTGGGCACCCACTGGCTGTGGGTCACGCGGTACTTCTCGATAGCGGCGAGGGCCGCTTCGGGATCGAACCGGTCCATCATGACGACGGTCCCGCCGACCGAGTTGGTCATCCCGCAATAGCGCAGCGGCGCCGCGTGATACAGCGGCGCGGGGGAGAGGTAGACCGCGGAGTCGTCGTAGCCGTACATGGGTGCGAAGATCGCGGTGTAGGCGTCGGGCACCTGGTCGACCTGCCCTTCGGGCATCGGTGTCTTGATGCCCTTCGGACGGCCGGTGGTCCCGGAGGAGTAGAGCATGTCGGTGCCGCGCGGCTGGTCGGTGCGGGGCTCTGCCGACGCATTGGCCAGGACCTTGTCGTAATTCTCGAAGCCGTCGAGATCGCCACCCCACACGATGCGGCGACCCGGGCCGGCAAGGGCCTCGATCTCGCCGGCGGCCGACACGGCCTCGACGACCGAGGCGCCGGCGAACAGGACCTGCGCGTTGCAGTCGGAGAGAATGTAGTTGGTCTCCGCCGCGGTGAGGTGGTGGTTGACCGCGGTCACGTACAGACCGCTGCGCAGGGCCGCCCAGTACACCTCGAAGACGTGGAAGTCGTTGGCGGAGACCACGGCGATGTTGTCGCCGCGTCGGAGTCCGAGGGAGTCGAGGTAGTTGGCGAGCCGGGTCGAGTTCTCGTCCAGTTGTCGGTAGGTCAGTACCTCGCCGGTAGCGGCCCGGATGACGGCCGGCTTGTCGGGGGTGTATTTCGCGAAGACTCCAGGAAACAAGAGTGACGCTCCTCGTGACGAAGGGGATGGCCACCCCGAACGATCGTATCTAACGCTCGTTCGGGGTGTTGCGAGTCACAGTACCCTAGCGTCGTGTCCGATTTCGCAGTTCCTCAGTGCGTCGAGAGAAACCTGTCCATGGTTCGCTCCGCGAGCGCGGTGATCGTCAGCGCGGGATTCACCAGGCCGACTGCCCCGGGTACGAAGGAACCGTCGACGACCCACAGGTTGTCGTAGCCCCGGATTGCGCCGTCGGTGTCGGCCGCGGCACCCATGACGACGCCGCCGAGCCCGTGATAGGTACTCGCGGAACCGAATCCGAGCGCGCGAGACGACACGTGGGTTCCGTTGGCGGCGAAGCCGAAACGGCCCTCGGTGCGTTCGTGGAAACGCTTGATGAAGGCGTTGCTCCGGCGGTCGAGATCGTTGCGGTCGGCGGGGTGGGGGTAGTTCAGCTGCGCCCGCCGGGTGCGATGGTCGTAGTCGATCGTGCCGCGTTCGTCGGTGTGGGCCTGCACGAGGTGGGTGGTCGCGGCCTTGCCGAGCGGTGCCGGCAGCGGGGTGGCCTGATAGACCATCGAGACCGGTCCGCCGGGCAGGTTGTCCTCGTAGATCCGTGCGTAGCCCGGTCCGCCCTGGACGGCGCCGAAATCTTCGCGGGGGTTCGTCCGGATGGTGAGGAAGTCGCCGTTCACGCCGAAGCCGTCACCGATGCGCGGTGACAGTCGTGGCAGGCGCCCCTGCGCGCGCGCTTCGACGAGCAGGCGGGTGGTGTGGAAGGAGCCCGCGGCCATGAAGAGATGATCGGCCTCGGTGGTCACGGTGCGTACCGTGCGGCCCTGCTCGTCGAGAACCCGTGCGGTGACGACGAATCCGGCGCGGCGCGAGCGAGGCCGGATGTCGAAGACCTCGTGCATCGGCTTGACGGTGACGTTGCCGGTCCGTTCGGCGGCGAGGAGGTAGCTGCGGTCGAGAGACTTCTTGGCGCCGCTGTTGACGCCGTAGCTCAGTTCGCCCGCGGTCACCGACGGGGTGGCCCGGCCGGCCAGTTCGTCGCGGACGATGTCCCAGTCGATGGCGAAGTCGAAGAAGTGCGGTGACGCGCCGTAGCGCTCGATCACCTTCAGCCAGGACCGGGCCCCGACGTATTTGGGGTGCGCGAGAATGTCCGCGGGCAGCGGCGAGACGCCGAGCCCGGCCTTCGCGCGCGGGAAGTAGGTCTGGGCGAGCTGCGCGTAGTCGGCGGCCGCCGGGAAGATGTGCTCGAAGTCCTGTCGGCGGGGGACGGGCGTGAAGGAGCCGAACACGAGCGACCCACCGCCGACGCCCGCGCCGTACACGGCCTCGACGCCGTTGCCCATCACATGGTCGAGGACGCCGGGGTACGGCTCGACCGGGAGGCCGCTCGCTGCACTCGCCCCGGCGGGGCTGCCGAACCACGCGGCGCGTTTGTCCGGGTTGGTCGTCGTGGCGAAGGTGTTGCCGTCCGGCGCGGTGCGCGATCGGCGAGTCGGCCGGGGCCGCGGGACGTTAGGCTCCGGGGTGTGACGGCTGCGCTGCAGATCGAGGTGGACCGCGACAGCGTGGCGATGGGGGATGACGTCGCTTCCCACGCACACTCACTCCTTGTGGAGCCGGGTACGGCGCTGAGTGTCGTCCTCGCCGCGGCGGCGCCCGAGATCCGTTCTCGGGGCTGGTCCTGGGTGGCCGACGTCGACGGCCGGGTCGCCGCCGTCTGGTCGGCCGACCACGGTGTGCAGATGCTCGTCGGGGACGGACCGGTGACCGCGGACGACGTGCCGTGCCGGATTCATTACCGGTATTTCCTGCAGATCGACCCGGCGTGGCTGCATCGGCGCCTCGCCGAGGGGGCCGCGGCGGACCGGGGCGCCCTCGAACGCGAGTACCGCCCGATCGGTGATCGGCGACGCGAGGAGGACGAGCGTCGCCGCGAACGCGATTCGGCGACAAGGTATCTGACCGGCGAGTGCACCGCGGCGCTGCGCGGCTTCGGTGCGGAGTTCGATCTGCACAACGACCGGATGGCACGGTTCGACCTGGTCGGCTCGATGTGGCGGGTACAGCGCGCCGACACCATGACCATGACCTTCGACGGGGCGAATCAGGTCCTGTCGTCGATCCGACCCGTCGGCGTCGCCGAGTGCTGGCTGGTCGCGGCCGTCGGAATGCGTATGCGACAGGTGCAGGGACTCACGCCGGTCCCGAACGACCCCCGTTTGCCGGTGCCGGAGCTGCGGCCGATGGGATCAGGGGTGGCCGGATCGCCACGCTGGACGACGAGAGGTACGAGAGGCGATCCCGTCGTCCAGCTGACCGGCGATGAGGCGGTGCGGGCCTACCGGTTGTCGGCGAATCGTTCGATCGACGAGGTCGTGTCCCTGCTGGCCCCGGACTGAGGTCAGTCGTGTGCGCGCACGGACTCCTCGACGAGGTCGAGCACCGCGTGCAGATCGTCGGTGGGCTGGCCGGTGGCCAGCCGGGTGATCAGACCGTCGAGCACGAGGTCGAGGTAGTTGAGCAGAACGTCGGTCGGGACGTCGTCGCGCAGGCGCCCCGCCTGCCGACCCCGCTCCAGCCGACTGAGTGTCGCCTGCTCGACCTCGGCCGCGTAGGACACCCACTCCGCGCGGAAGCCGTTGTCCGTCCGTAGTTTCCGCGCGATCTCCAGGCGCGTGCCGAGCCAGTCGAAATCCTGAGGCCGCGTGAGCATGTCGCGCATGACCTGCACCAGGCCCTGCTCGGCCGCCACGTCGGCCATGCGCTCGGCATCTTCCCGCGCGAGCGCGAGGAACAGCGCCTCTTTGTCCCGGTAATGGTGGAAGATCGCACCCCGGGACAAGCCGGTGGACTCTTCGATCCGTTTGACGGTCGCGCCGTCGTATCCGTACTCCGCGAAGCAATGCCGCGCGCCGTCGAGAATCTCCCGACGACGCGCGGCAAGCCGGTCATCGCTGACCTTGGGCACGTCGAGTGCCTCCTGTCAGCTCTTGATCATGTTGCGCAGCACGTACTGCAGGATGCCTCCGTTGCGGTAGTAGTCGGCCTCACCCGGGGTGTCGATGCGGACCTTGGCGTCGAACTCCACCGTCGAGCCGTCTTCCTTGGTGGCGGTGACGTGCACGGTCGACGGCGTCGTCCCGTTGTTGAGCTCCTCGATGCCCGCGATGTCGTAGGTCTCGGTGCCGTCGAGGCCCAGCGACTTGTGCGACTCGCCCTCGGGGAACTGCAGCGGGATGACGCCCATGCCGATGAGGTTCGAGCGGTGGATGCGCTCGAAGCTCTCGGTGATGACGGCCTTCACGCCGAGGAGGCTGGTGCCCTTGGCCGCCCAGTCACGCGACGATCCGGTGCCGTACTCCTTGCCGCCGAGCACGACGAGCGGGATGTTCTGCTCGGCGTAGTTCTGCGCGGCGTCGTAGATGAACGACTGCGGTGCACCCTCCTGGGTGAAGTCGCGGGTGTAACCGCCGGTCACACCGTCCAGCAGCTGGTTCTGCAGGCGGATGTTGCCGAAGGTCGACCGGATCATCACCTCGTGGTTGCCGCGGCGGGCGCCCAGCGAGTTGTAGTCCTTGCGGGCCACCCCGTTGGCATCGAGGTACTGCGCGGCGGGGGTGCCGGGCTTGATCGTCGACGCGGGGGAGATGTGGTCGGTGGTCACCGAGTCGCCGAGCTTCGCGAGCACGCGTGCGCCCTTGATGTCGGAGACGGGCGACGGCTCACGCTGCATGCCCTCGAAGTACGGAGGCTTGCGGACGTAGGTGGACTCGTCGTCCCACTCGAAGGTCTTGCCCGACGGGGTCGGCAGGTTCTGCCAGCGCTCGTCACCCTTGAAGACGTCGGCGTAGTCCGAGGCGTACTGCTCCGGCGAGATCGACGAGGCGATGGTCGCCTCGATCTCCTCGTTGGTCGGCCAGATGTCCTTGAGGAACACGTCGTTGCCGTCGGTGTCCTTGCCCAGCGCGTCGGTCTCGAAGTCGAAGTCCATCGTGCCGGCCAGGGCATAGGCGATGACCAGCGGCGGCGACGCGAGGTAGTTCATCTTCACGTCGGGGTTGATGCGACCCTCGAAGTTGCGGTTGCCCGACAGCACCGCGGTGGCGGTGAGGTCGTTGTCGTTGATCGCCTTCGAGATCTCCTCCGGCAGCGGGCCGGAATTGCCGATGCACGTGGTGCAGCCGTAGCCGACGAGGTAGAAGCCGAGCTTCTCCAGGTACGGCCAGAGACCGGACTTGTCGTAGTAGCCGGTGACGACCTGCGAGCCCGGTGCCATCGACGTCTTGACCCACGGCTTGGACGACAGGCCCTTCTCCACGGCCTTCTTGGCCAGGAGCGCCGCGCCGAGCATGACCGACGGGTTGGAGGTGTTGGTGCAGCTGGTGATCGAAGCGATGGTCACGATCCCGTGGTCGAGGATCATCGATCCTCGTTCCTCGGAATCCACCCGGACCGGATTGGTCGGCCGGCCCTCGGCGCCGTTGGCGGCCGAGTGCAGCGGCTCGGCGTCGTCGTCGGCGAAGGACAGGGTCGCGGGGTCGGACGCCGGGAAGGTTTCCTCGACCGCCTCGTCCAGCTTGGTCTGCGGAGCGGAGTTGCCGTTCTCGACGTAGTTGTGGATGTCCTTGCGGAACGCGTTCTTCGCGTCCCACAGCTCGATGCGGTCCTGCGGACGCTTCGGGCCGGCGATCGACGGGACGACGTCGGCCAGGTCGAGCTCGAGGTACTCCGAGTACACGGCCTCCTCGGCGTCCTTCTCCAGCCACATGCCCTGTTCCTTGGCATAGGCCTCGACGAGCGCGAGCGTCTCCTCGCTGCGCCCGGTGAGTCGGAGGTAGTTGACGGTCTCGCCGTCGATCGGGAACATCGCGCAGGTCGAGCCGAACTCGGGGCTCATGTTGCCGATGGTGGCGCGGTTGGCGAGCGGGACCTCGCCGACACCGTTGCCGTAGAACTCGACGAACTTGCCGACCACGCCGTGCTTGCGCAGCATCTCGGTGATGGTGAGGACCACGTCGGTCGCGGTGACGCCCGGCTTGGTCGCGCCGGTGAGCTTGAAGCCGACGACGCGGGGGATGAGCATGGAGACCGGCTGACCGAGCATCGCGGCCTCGGCCTCGATGCCGCCGACGCCCCAGCCCAGGACGCCGAGGCCGTTCTCCATCGTGGTGTGCGAGTCGGTGCCGATGCAGGTGTCGGGGTAGGCGACGCCGTCACGGACCATCACCGAGCGCGCGAGGTGCTCGATGTTGACCTGGTGCACGATGCCGGTGCCCGGCGGCACGACGCGGAAGTCGTCGAAGGCGCCCTGACCCCAGCGGAGGAACTTGTAGCGCTCCTCGTTGCGCTGGTACTCGATCTCGACGTTGCGCTCGAACGCCTGGGCATTGCCGAAAGCCTCGATGATGACGGAGTGGTCGATGACCATCTCGGCCGGCGCGAGCGGGTTGACCTTGTCCGGGTCGCCGCCGAGTTCCTTGACGGCGTCGCGCATGGTCGTGAGGTCGACGATGCAGGGCACGCCGGTGAAGTCCTGCATGATCACGCGGGCAGGCGTGAACTGGATCTCGACGCTCGGTTCGGCGTTCGGGTCCCAGTTCGCCAGGGCCTCGATGTGCTCCTTGGTGATGTTCGCGCCGTCCTCGGTGCGCAGGAGGTTCTCGGCGAGGACCTTCAGAGCGTAGGGGAGCTTGGCGGTGCCCTCGACAGCGTTCAGACGGTAGATCTCGTAGCTGTTGTCACCGACGTCCAGCGTGCCGCGGGCGCCGAAGGAATTGATACTCACGTCTAAATCCACTCTCCTCGTGTGCCGGCGGGCTGCGCCGGCGATTACTCGATGATCCACTTGCGGTCGGGCGGGGCTGGTCGATCCGGCGCAGTCGTGCCGCACCGGCTGACGTTCTGCACCGGCGGGCTGCGCCGGCACCATCGGATGTCCGCGAGGGCCACCCGCGACAACGTCGTCCAGTCTAACAGTACGAGCGTACTGTTACCAAGCTCGGGCCGGGACACGCCGGATCGGACCTGCCGACACCGGAATACCCAGACGAGTCCATTGTGTCGTACGGTGCAGGGCGGGGTTCGGCGAGGAGACACTCGACGCCGGCGCGATACCGCCCGTCAACGTGCACGCAACCCCGGGTGATCTCGAGAGGCAGGGGTGGCGGATGGGTCCGCAGGCGACGACGCTGGTGCTGGCAGCTCCCGCGGAGAACAACGAACTCACCGGACTCGTCGGGGTCGACATGGGTGAGCTGTCGCGGGACATCGCCGACGACGGCGTGGCGGGGGCGACGCCCGAACAGTTGCCCGGCATGCTCGAGGTCGTCGAATACGCCCAGTCGAAGGGCCATGACGTCAGCTTCGTGGTCATCGACCAGGTTCAGCCCCGGTTCACTCTCTACCGCGACGTCGCGAACCAGTTGCAGGAACAGGTCGGCGGCACCGTCATCGTGCTCGGCCCCAACTCGGTCGGCAGCTCGTCGCCCGAATTCAGCCGGGTGGTGCAGGAACAGGCCACCGACGGCCTGACCCTCACCGACCCCGCGGGTGCGGCGCGACAGATGATCGACACGATGACCGGTCCCAACGTGGACTGGACGATCGTGGGCCTCCTGCTGATCCTGGTCGTCGCGGGCGGAGCCGTGCTCGCCCGGCTCCGGCAGGTCCGCACCCGCAAGAACCTGGCCGCCGGTCCGCTGGGACCCGTGCGGGCCACCGCCGCGGAGTCGGATGACTCGTCGGCACCACGTCGCGAGCCGACCGCTTCCGGCCGGTAGTACGCAGGCCAGGGCCGCCTCGGCCGGCCGGCGATGCGGCGGGCGGGCCCGGCTCCTGGCACCTCGTTCTCGCGCGGCGGGGACCCTTCACGGCGTGTCTTCCGGTCTGTTGCCAATTCGAGACCTTGACGACCGTTCGATCTTTCGCCAGTTCACGGCATTTTCGCAGGTAATCACGCCTTTGTAATTCGCGAACACGGTTTTCTCGTGTGGTTGATGTGACGTACGGTTCTGATGTCGCGTGTGATGCCTGTGTTCTCTACAGGGTCCGATGTGGCGGAAGTGCAGTGCGTGATCGCCGCGGGTTCAGACACCCCGGACGGTCGCCGGACCGGGGATCGGAAGATCCCCGCGAATCGCGAGGAGTTCCAGGTGAGGCGAGGAAGAACTGGTGCGTCATGGCCGGCGCGCGTCTCGGCGGCCCTTGCTGTCGCACTCGTCTGCGCGGTCGGCGCGGGTCATGCCGACGCGGCGCCCAAGAAGACGCCCGAGTCGCCCATCTCCGGTCTGATCAACCGGATCGCGACGGTCAACCAGGACATCGCCGACCTCGACCAGGCGCTCGCGTCCCGCCAGGAGAACGTGAACCGATCGATCGTCGACTTCCAGAACTCGCTCGCGCAGCAGCGCCTCGCCACGGTGGCCGCGCGTGGAGCACGCACCGAACTCGACCGATCGAGCAAGGCCGTCGTCGACGCGCAGAAGGAGTTCGACCGGTTCGCCCGCCTGGCGTACCAGCAGGGGCCCGAGCAGGGTTCGATGTCGAACTACGTTGCCTCCGAAGACCCGCAGGGCGTCCTCGACCGCATGAAGCTGATCGATCAGGTCGGCAAGAAGCAGCAGGAGATGATTCGACGGCTGCAGGTGGCCCGCAACCAGAAGGCCAACCGACTCGCCGCCGTCGAGGCCACCCGCCGGCAGGCGTCGTTCGCGGCCAAGAGCGCCGAACAGCGCAAGACCGACGCCATGGCGGCGGTCACCGAGGCGAAGGCCGCCATCGCTTCGCAGCAGAAGCGCAAGGCCACCCTGATCGGGGAACGCGACCGGGTCCAGAAGCGCCTCAACACGATTCGCGGATACGTGCCGAAGAAGACGGTCGAGGGGCCGTCGGCGAGCGATCTGCTCTCGAACCTGTTCCCGACGGAACCGTCGGCCGAGGGGGCGCTCAAGGCGCTACCCGCCACGCCCGCCACCGACAACCAGGCACTGGCCGTCGCGGCGGAGGCCGCCGCGCGCCTCGCCATCGACGTCGGTTCGTCGATCCTCGCCGGTCTGGTCGGGCAGCAGCAGTTGCCCCAGTCCGAGTTGCTGAACGAGCTCGGCATCGGTGGTGCGGACATCACCGGCAGCAGCGGTGGCGACACCCTCAGTGCGCGACTCGGTTCGGGAAGCCTCGGCTCTCTGTTCGGCAGTTCCTCCGGCGGCGGCGGGGGCGGGGGCGGCGTCGTCCGACCCGGGCTGCGCGGTCCGCAAGCCGTCGAGATCGCCGTCAACCGTGCGCTCTCGCAGCTGAACGTGCCCTACGCCTGGGGCGGTGGCGACGCGAACGGCCCGACGCAGGGAATCCGCGACGGCGGTGTGGCCGACAGCTACGGCGACTACAACAAGATCGGTTTCGACTGCTCCGGCCTGATGATCTACGCGTTCGCCGGCGTCGGGATCGAACTGCCGCACTACACCGGTTACCAGTACACCTCGGGACCGCAGTTCCCGCTGTCACAGATGCGACGCGGCGACATGATCTTCTACGGCCCCAACGCGAGTGCGCACGTCGCGCTGTACCTCGGCGACAACAAGATGGTCGAGGCACCGCAGTCGGGTGACGTGGTCAAGGTGTCCCCGCTGCGCACCAACGGTGCGATGCCGAACGTGGTCCGTCTGCTCTGAGGCGTGGTGGTTCCGGCGGCAGCTGTGAACGACCGACACCCGTCGAGTCTTCTTGGCACCTTTTCAGCCGGCACGGCTAGGCTGGCACAGACACGCGGGGTCGACGCCTGCGCGCTGCGCGTTCGCGCCGCCCGTGGGCCCTCGCGGTTCGACGGAACAGCAGTTCAGAGGAACAGGAGCACGGGTTGACCGAATCGCACTCCCTCGGCAAGGCGGCCACGGGGGATCCCGCGGCGGCAGGAGCGGACGGCTCGGTGCTGAGCGACGCCGACGTCGCCCTGCTCGAGCGGGCCATCTACGAGGTCAAGCGCGTCATCGTCGGCCAGGATCAGCTCGTCGAGCGCATTCTCGTCGGTCTCCTCGCGCGCGGACACATCTTGCTCGAGGGCGTGCCGGGTGTCGCGAAGACGCTCGCTGTCGAGACGTTCGCCCGCGTCGTCGGCGGGTCGTTCTCGCGAGTGCAGTTCACCCCTGACCTCGTGCCCACCGACCTGATCGGTACGCGTATCTACCGTCAGGGCCGCGAGGAGTTCGACACCGAGCTCGGCCCGGTGGTCGCGAACTTCCTGCTCGCCGACGAGATCAACCGCGCACCCGCGAAGGTGCAGTCGGCACTGCTCGAGGTGATGGCCGAGCGGCACGTCTCGATCGGCGGCAAGACGTACTCGATGCCGGATCCGTTCCTGGTCATGGCGACGCAGAACCCGATCGAGAACGAGGGTGTCTACCCGCTGCCCGAGGCGCAGCGGGACCGCTTCCTGTTCAAGGTCCTCGTCGACTACCCGTCAGTGGAGGAGGAGCGCGAGATCGTCTATCGGATGGGCAACGTCCCGCCGACCGCCTCCCAGGTTCTCGACCCCGCCGCGATGCTGCGCCTGCAGCGGACCGCGGCGAACGTCTTCGTCCATCACGCGCTCGTGGACTACGTCGTCCGGGTCATCAACGCCACCCGCCGGCCGCCGAGCTGGGCCTGAACGACGTCGCGTCGTGGCTGTCCTACGGCGCGTCGCCTCGTGCGACGCTGGGCATCGTGGCCGCGGCCCGCGCCCTGGCGCTGGTCCGCGGACGCGACTACGTGATCCCGCAGGACGTCGTCGAGATCATGCCCGACGTGCTGCGGCACCGCCTCGTGCTGTCCTACGACGCACTGGCCGACGAGATCGATGCCGACCAGGTCATCGCCCGCGTCCTGCAGACCGTCGGACTGCCGCAGGTCGGCGCGCAACCGGTGCCGCAGGGGCAGTACCCGCCCGGACAGCAGCACGCGCCCAATCCCGGACACGGGCCGAATGGGTATGCGGGACAGCAGGTCCCGCAGTCCGCCGGTCCGATGGACCCGAATTCGGCCCCGGCGAACCGGAATTCACCTCAGTATGGCGGCTAATCGGGACCTACCGCGTCTCGGCGCCGGGCTGCTCGACGAGGCGCAGCTGACGGCGGCGCTGAAGATGCTCGAGCTCACCGTGCGGCGCAAACTCGACGGCGTGCTCCAGGGCGAGCACCTGGGTCTGATCCCCGGACCGGGTTCGGAGCCGGGGGAGGCGCGGGCCTATCAGCCGGGCGACGACGTCCGGCGGATGGAGTGGTCGGTCACCGCACGCACGACCCAGCCGCATGTCCGGCAGATGATCGCCGACCGGGAACTCGAGACCTGGCTCGTCGTCGACGCCTCGGCCAGCCTCGACTTCGGCACCGTCGACTGCACCAAGCGCGACCTGGCCGTCGCCGCGGCCGCGGCTCTGGTCCACCTCACGACCGGCGGCGGCAACCGGCACGGCGCGCTGGTGGTGACCGGTGACGACGTGGTGCGGGTACCGGCCCGTGCCGGGCGCGCGCACGCCCAGAACCTCCTCAAGACCATCGCCACCACGCGACGCAGCTCGCCCGGCGTCCGGGGTGACCTGAAGGCGGGGATCGAGGCGCTCCGACGGCCCCAGCGCCGTCGCGGCCTCGCGGTCGTCATCAGTGACTTCCTCGGCCCGATCGACTGGGAGCGCTCGCTGCGCGCCATCGGCGCACACCACGAACTCCTCGCGGTCGAGGTCCTCGACCCCCGCGATCTCGACCTCCCGGCGATCGGGGAGGTCACCCTGGCCGACGCGGAGTCCGGGGAGATCCACGACGTGACGATCACCGACGACCTCCGGCGCGACTTCGCGGCCGCGGCGCGCGCACACCAGCAGCGGGTCCACCGCACTCTGCGCAGCTGTGGCGGCGCGATCCTGACGTTGCGCACGGATCGGGAGTGGATCGCCGACACCGTCAAGTTCGTCGCACAACGCCGCCGCGGTCTCGCGGCGGGGGTGGGGTAGGTCGATGCTGTCCAGTCCCTGGTGGTTGCTCCTGCTCCTGGTCGTGGCGCTGCTCGGCGCCGCGTACGTCTACATGCTGCGCCGGCGGCGGCAGCGTGCGCTGACCTTCGCGAACCTGGACCTGCTGAAGTCGGTCGCGCCCGCGGACCGTAGTCGTCTGCGGCACCTGCCGATCGCACTGCTGATCGTCTCGCTGATCCTGTTGACGGTCGCGCTGTCCGGGCCGCAGGCCGATCGCAAGGTGCCGCGCAACAAGGCGACCGTCGTCCTGGTGATGGACGTGTCGCGGTCGATGAACGCCACCGACGTGTCGCCGTCGCGGATCCGCGCGGCGCAGGAGGCGGCGAAGAAGTTCGCCGACGAGCTGACCGAGGGCATCAACCTCGGACTGATCTCCTTCGCCGGTACCGCCGCCAGCCTCGTGTCGCCGACGCCGGATCACAACGCCACCAAGGTCGCGGTGGACAAACTGCGGCTCGACGACAAGACGGCAACCGGGGAGGGCATCTTCGCGGCCCTGCAGCAGATCAGCACGTTGAACGCGGTGCTCGGCGGGACCGAGGGCGCACCACCTGCGCGGATCGTACTGCTCTCCGATGGTAAGGAGACCGTCCCGGACGACCCCGACGACCCGCGGGGTGCCTTCACCGCGGCCCGGAAGGCCAAGGAGGAGAAGATCCCGGTCTCCACGATCTCCTTCGGTACCCGGACCGGCACCGTCGAACTCGAGGGCGACCGGGTGCCGGTGCCGGTCGACGACGACTCGCTGCGCAAGATCGCCAACCTGTCCGGTGGCGACTTCTTCACCGCGGCCAGCCTCGACGAGTTGAACAAGGTCTACGAGCAGCTCCAGGACGAGATCGGTTACGAAACCCGTCGAGGGGACAATTCGAAGCCGTGGCTGGTCGCCGGTACGTTGTTCGCGCTGGTGTCGGCGTTCGCCGCGCTGGCCATCAACCGCCGGCTGCCCTGACGCGGACGTGTCCGGGGTGTGCCGCCGTGCGCCCCGCCCCCCGACCGCGTGTCACCCCCGCAACGAGAACGGATAAGTTGAACACCCATGACGGCAGCTAGCAACGAAGCGCAGAATCCCTCCCGCTCGGTCCTGGTGACCGGCGGCAACCGCGGAATCGGCCTGGCCGTGGCCCAGCGACTGGCAGCCGACGGTCACCGGGTGGCGGTGACGCACCGCGGTTCCGGAGCCCCGGACGGACTGTTCGGCGTCAAGTGCGATGTCACCGACTCGGAGTCGGTCGACCGCGCCTTCGCCGAGGTCGAGGCGCATCAGGGTCCCGTGGAGATCCTCGTCGCCAACGCGGGGATCACCGAGAACATGCTCCTCATGCGACTGTCCGAGGAATCCTTCGAGAAGGTCCTCGACGCGAACCTCACCGGCGCGTTCCGGTGCGCCAAGCGCGCCACCAAGGGGATGCAGCGCGCCAAGTGGGGCCGGATGATCTTCCTCGGCTCGGTGGTCGCGATGTCCGGCATCCCCGGCCAGGTGAACTACGCGGCCTCGAAGGCGGGCCTGATCGGGATGGCGCGCTCGATTGCGCGTGAGATCGGCTCGCGCAACATCACCGCGAACGTCGTGGCGCCCGGGTTCATCGAGACGGACATGACCGCGTCGATGGAGGACCGCTACATCGAGATGGCCAAGCAGGCGATCCCGCTCGGCCGAACCGGCAAGCCCGAGGACGTCGCGGCGGCCATCAGCTTCCTCGCCTCCGACGAGGGCGGTTACATCTCCGGTGCGGTCCTGCCCGTCGACGGCGGGATGGGCATGGGGCACTGAAACTGCCGAGCGCGGTCGCACGGCTACTGACCCGCACAGCGCAGTCGTAAGGCACGTCAATCAACGTCGAACTCAGGAGCACATCTTCGTGAGCGGAATCCTGGACGGGAAGACCGTCCTCATCACGGGCATCATCACCGATGCGTCGATCGCCTTCCACGCCGCCGCCATGGCGCAGGAGCAGGGCGCCACGGTCCTCATCACCGGCATCCCGGAACGGCTCCGGTTGATCGACCGGATCGCCAAGCGGTTGCCGAAGGAGGTGCCGCCGGCCATCGGGCTCGACGTCACCAACGAGGGCGATCTCGGCGCGCTCGCCGGGAAGCTCGCCGAGCTGGCGCCGCAGGGCATCGACGGCGTCATGCACTCGATCGCCTTCGCGCCGCGCACCTTGATGGGTCCCGAGGCCAAGCCGTTCCTGGAGGGGCCGGGCCCCGACGCCGCCAAGGCCTTCGAGATCTCGGCGTGGAGCTACGCCTCGCTCGCCCGCGCCGTGCTCCCCGCCATGAACGAGGGCGGCTCCATCGTGGGCATGGACTTCGATCCCCGCACCGCGATGCCGTACTACAACTGGATGGGTGTGGCGAAGGCCGCGCTCGAGTCGGTGAACCGGTACGTGGCGCGCGAAGTGGGCAACGCGAAGAACATCCGGTCGAACCTGGTGGCCGCCGGCCCGATCAAGACCCTGGCCGCGAAGGCGATCGCGGGTACCGCGACCGATGACGCCAAGCAGCTCAACATGCTCAACGAGTACTGGGACGGCGCGTCCCCGATCGGCTGGGACGTCGACGATCCCACCGTCGTCGCGAAGTCGGTGTGTGCGCTCCTCAGCGACTGGCTGCCGGCGACCACCGGTTCCATCGTCTACGTCGACGGTGGCGCCAGCCACAACACCTGGTTCCCGGAGGGCATGACCACCGGCTCATGAGTTCGCCAGCACCGGGGGACACCGCGCCCGTCGATCCCGCTCCGTTCGATGCCGTCCTGTTCCTGTCGTTCGGCGGACCGGACGGGCCCGAGGACGTGATGCCGTTCCTGGAGAACGTCACTCGCGGTCGGGGAATCCCGCGCGAACGGCTCGAGTCGGTGGCCGAGCACTACCTGCACTTCGGCGGCGTCTCACCGATCAACCGGCTCAACCTCGAGATGATCGATGCCCTGCGTGCCGAGCTCGACCGACGTGGTGTCGACCTCCCGGTGTATTTCGGCAACCGCAACTGGCACCCGATGGTCGAGGACACCCTGGCCGAGATGTACCGCGCCGGTCATCGCCGGATCCTCGTGTTCCCGACCTCGGCGTGGGGCGGCTACTCGGGGTGCCGGCAGTATCACGAGGACATCGACCGGGCGGTGACGGCGCTTGCCGACCGTGAACCGACGAGCCGCGAACCCGACGGTGCGGTGGTGCTCCGCAAGCTCCCGCAGTACTGGTCGCATCCGGCGTTCGTCGCGGCCGGGGCCGACGCGGTGAGCCGCGCTCTGGACGCACTCGGGCCCGGCGAGGAGCCGCCACGGCTGGTGTTCACCGCCCATTCGGTCCCGACCTCGGCCGATGAGGCGTCGGGTCCGGCGGCCGACGGCGGGAAGCTGTACTCGCGCCAGGTGCTGGCGGCGTCGCAGGCGGTCGCCGACGAGCTCGGCGTCGCCGACTTCGATCAGGTCTGGCAGTCACGGTCGGGTCCACCGCAGATCCCGTGGCTGGAGCCGGACATCTGTGACCATCTGGAGAGCCTTGCCGCGGAGGGTGTTCGACGGGTGGTCGTCTACCCGGTCGGGTTCATCTCCGACCATCTCGAGGTGATCTGGGATCTCGACAACGAGGCCGCGGAGGTCGCCGAGCGCCTCGGCCTGGACTATGTCCGCGCCGACACCGTGGGTCCCGATCCGCGGTTCATCTCGATGATCGGCGAATTCGTGGAGGCCTACGCCGGGGGCTTGGGCGACCTGTCGGCGATGGGATGCGGAGACAACGGCAGCACCTGTCGAGACCGGTGCTGTGTGCCCGCGGCGCGGCCTAGATCTGCGGCGAGGCCATCTGACCGCGCGTAGATTCACTGGCTTTGTTTGCCTTCATAACGATTTGATATAGGAACGGTCCATAATGTGATCTGCGCCTCAGTCGAAATGAAACTCTCGTGGCACGCGCATCTGAATCGGGGTGCGAACGTGAGAGAGAAATTTCCATGGCAGAAGGACCACTGAGGCTCGAGATAGATTTCCTCGGACCGATTCTGAAGACACTTTCCACCGGCTCCGCGGACGGTAGCAGCGAGCCCGTCAACTGAGATCCGTTTCCGCTGTGGGCTGCGTTGACGACGTAGCCCACAGCGGCGTGATCTCTCCTTTGTGCGCGTGTATCAACAGTGTTGACCGCGGAACGACTACTCATCCCAGTTGATCTCCGACCTGCTACGCAGCTACTCGCACGAGCGGTCGAGGACATTCCGTTGTATCGATGGGTGTTGGGTGACCACCTCCCGGATCTCACGCTGCGGGAATGGTTGGCCGAGATCTTGGTGCGGCCTTATCTCAACGCCGGCTGCGTATTGGGTTCCTTCCAGAACGAGCATCTCGTCGGAATTCTGATCTGGCATCCCCACGATGTCGAATTGTCGCCCGACGGCGAACCGCCGCTCGGCCCGGCTGATTTCGTCCGGGTCGCGGCCATTCCCGGACTCCGCGAACGGCTGATCGAGTTCCTCACCAGCCCACAATTGCCCTCCCCGGCATCGGATGCCGTCGATGTGCGGATCGCGGCGATTGTTCCCGAAGCTCGTGGTGGCGACGCTCTCGTTCGCATGATGCGCGAAGTGGAACGGTTCTGTGTCTCTGCGGCCCGGCCGTAGTACGCCTGGACCGGCTCCGCTCGGCTGCGGGACTGGTTCGTCCACGAATGGGGGGCGACGTTGTTCGCCACCGAACAGCGGAATGGACTCGATCTGTACGGCGTCGTGTCCGACCGTCCGCCGCGGCTCCGGGAGTGACCTTCCGGCGGTGGCGGCCCGGGTCCTAGCGTCGCAGTAGCTCGAGGATCGTGTGATTGACCGCCGCCGCCCGTGCGGTCCGCGTCAGCGCCTGGAGGCCCCGGAGCGTCGCGTCGCCGGAATCCCATTGTCCGGCACTGTCGCCGATCTCCACATTGCGCGCTCCGGCGAGGTCGACGATCGCCTCGACCTGTGCCGCCGTGTCGATCAGGCGGGTGGAGCGCGCGTCGAGGAGGTGCGGGGGCAGGGCGACCCGATGCCTCGAGGTGAGCGCCGCGAGTTCCGTACGGAGGTCGCTCGCGTCGGCCGACCGGCGTCCGCCGAGCCCGCCGATGATCGTGGTCGCCTCTCGAACTGCTTGCCGCAGCTCGTATTCCAGATCACCGGCACTGGGTCCCGCGGATACGAGATGACCGAGGTCGAGGGTCGCGTCGTAGCGGTAGGCCGACCACGTGCACGTGACGAACGGTGGATCGGCGGTGTCGGCGGCGAACTCCGGTACGAGCGCGAGCGTGCCGGCGCCCGCCGCGTCGTCGACGAGCAGCACCTCGCCCGCGCCGAGTGCGGCCGACGTCGCGACATGCGGTGGGAGTCCCTGCGGATCACCCGTGGAGGGCAGGCGGACGACGAGGCGTCGAGCGGGTCGCAGCAGCGCGAGCAGATCGAGCACCCCGTTCGCCGAACCCGTTGCGGGCGAATTCTGTTCGGCCCCGGCGACCCCGCCGTCGGGCCAGTGCAGGAGGTGCCGGTCGGCGGATTCCGCCAGGGCTTCGATCACGTCGTCGGGGGAGCACCGGCCGGTGAGCCAGGCGGCCGACCACGCGCCGAGGGCGCACGTCGGCCACGCGACGGTGGCGGAGAGCAGGCGGCTGCGTTTCATCAAGAAGCCAGGATACCGGCGAGGCCGGTGGGAGCCGGGCGTGGCAACCCCGCGGGCGGGCCCGCGGGGCATACGGTGTGTGCGCCGCCCGACCTGTCCATCGCGGCGGCGTGATCACGAGATGACCGATCGAGAGATGGTGGTGTGCGATGGATGACCGCTACGGACGCGATGTGCTCTCCCAGCACCGTCGGGCGAAGCCGCGTCCCGCGGAGGTCGCCGCGGATCGCGATCTGGTCGTCGAGGACGCCGCCACCGGCTTCTGCGGTGCGGTCGTCGGGCTCGAGAAGAGCTACGCCGGCGATCTCGTCCGGCTGGAGGACCGGCGAGGTCAGACGCGGGTGTTCCTGATGCACCCCGGCGCGTTCCTCATCGACGGTCGGCCGGTGACGCTCGTACGGCCGCGCACCAGGGGCCCGCAGCAGCCGGCCATGACGGCGTCGGGATCGCGAGCCGCACCTCGCGCCCGCGCGCGGACCGCGCGCGCCAGCCGGCTCTTCGTCGAGGGCGTGCACGACGCGACACTCCTCGAGCGCGTGTGGGGTGACGACCTCCGCGCGGAGGGCGTGGTCGTCGTCAGCCTCGACGGCCTCGACAACCTCGAGGCGGCACTCGACGAATTCCAGCCGGCACCGCATCGCCGGGCCGGTGTCCTCGTCGACCATCTGGTGGCGGGTTCCAAAGAAGCACAACTCACCGCCGAGGTCGGGGAGCACGTCCTCGTGTGCGGGCATCCCTACATCGACGTCTGGGAGGCGGTGAAGCCGGCGTCGGTGAAGATCCCGGCGTGGCCGCACATCCCGCGGGGCACCGACTGGAAGACCGGGGTGTGTGCCGAGCTCGGCTGGGGGGACCCTCGTGACGGCTGGCGCCGGGTGTTGGGCGGGGTGAGCAGTTTCCGGGATCTCGAGGTCGATCTGCTGCGGTCGGTGGAAGAACTCATCGATTTCGTGACCGCGGCCGAAGCGCCCAGGTGACGCACACGGCCTGACGCCCACCGGGGCCCACCCGCGTCGTGAGCGCCGAAGGCGGTTCGGACATCTCTGGCAGACTGGACCCATGAGCGCCCTGCTGTGGTTGGCGGCCGCGATCGTCCTGGTGGTCGCGGAGATGTTCGGTGGCGAACTCGTCCTGCTCATGCTCGCCGGGGGCGCATTCGCGGCCGCCGGTGTCGATTTCGCGTTCGAGACGCCGCTGTGGGTCGAGGGGCTGGTCTTCGCGCTCGTCTCGGTGCTGCTGCTGGTTGCGGTCCGTCCGATCGCCCGTAAGCACATGCTGAACCGTCCGGCGGTCCTGATGAACACCGAGGCGCTCGAGGGTCGGCCGGCGGTGGTGACCGAACAGGTCGACGCCCGTGACGGACGCGTCAAGATCGGCGGCGACGTGTGGTCGGCCCGCACGATGGACCCGACCCAGGTGCTCGAACCCGGAACCCACGTGACCGTCGTGGAGATCGACGGCGCGACCGCGGTGGTGTGGCGCGCCTGAGTGTGCCGCCGCGACACCGCCGAACGACAACGCTGGAAGGTGACCATGGAGTACGAGATCTTCGGCCTGACCGTCATCGTTTTGCTCGTGTTGCTCGTGGTGGTGATGCTGGTCAAGTCCGTCGCCCTCATCCCGCAGGCGGAGGCCGCGGTCATCGAGCGACTGGGCCGCTACACCCGCACCGTGTCCGGCCAGCTCACCCTGCTGTTGCCGTTCATCGACCGCATCCGCGCCCGCGTCGACGTCCGTGAACGAGTGGTGTCGTTCCCGCCGCAGCCGGTCATCACCGAGGACAACCTGACGCTGTCCATCGACACCGTCGTCTACTTCCAGGTCACCAATCCCCGCGCCGCCGTGTACGAGATCGACGACTACATCGCCGGCGTCGAGCAGCTGACGATCACGACGCTGCGCAACGTGGTCGGCGGGATGACGCTCGAGGAGACCCTGACCTCCCGCGATTCCATCAACGGCCAGCTGCGCGGAGTCCTCGACGAGGCGACCGGCCGCTGGGGCCTCCGGGTCGCGCGCGTCGAGCTGAAGTCGATCATGCCGCCGCCGTCGATCCAGGAGTCGATGGAGAAGCAGATGAAGGCCGACCGCGAGAAGCGGGCGACGATCCTCTCGGCCGAGGGCCAGCGCGAGTCGGCGATCAAGACCGCCGAGGGAAACAAGCAGTCGCAGATCCTCGCCGCCGAGGGTGCCAAGCAGGCCGCGATCCTTGCGGCCGAGGCGGATCGGCAGTCGCGCATCCTGCGGGCGCAGGGCGACCGCGCCGCGTCGTACCTCAACGCCCAGGGTGAGGCGAAGGCGATCGAGAAGACCTTCGCGGCGATCAAGGCGGCCAAGCCGACCCCGGAACTCCTGGCCTACCAGTATCTGCAGCAGTTGCCCGAGATGGCCAAGGGCGAGGGCAGCAAGGTGTGGGTGGTGCCGTCCGACTTCGGTTCGGCCCTCCAGGGTTTCGCGAAATCCTTCGGTGTCCAGGGAGACGACGGCGTGTTCCGGTACGAGCCGGCCGACTCGCCGCCCTCGCCGATCGACGACTCGGAGACCGAGGACTGGTTCTCGATGGCCTCCGATCCCAAGGTCGCCCAGGCCGTCGCCGAGGCGGAGGCGGTGGCCCGCACCCCGGTCGCGCCCGAGATCACCGCTCGTGCGTCGCGCGCGTCGCGCCATGCGTCGCCGGTGGGGTCCGAGCCGGCCGAGCTCACCGATGGTGCGTGGTCCCAGCCCGTACAGCCCGAGGAGCCGGGGCCGGCCGAGCCCACGACCTGAGAACGGCTCAGCGGATGAGGTGCTCGACGCCCGCCATGCCGACCGCCCACATCACCGAGGCGAAGGTGCCCATGATGAACTGCTCGGCCGCATGCGGGGCGCGCAGCTCGGGGTAGCGGGCGAGGCTTTTCACGGCCAGGATGATCGCGAGGCCTTCGGGCCACCCCGCCATCAACGTGGTGACGACCGCGAGGCGTTCGAGGTATCCGATCACCCGGCCGCCGCGCAACGGCCCGGCTTCGGCTGGGTCGGCCGGGTCGGCCGGGGCGGGCGCCGGGGAGTCGGGCGCGTCGGTGTCGTCCCCGGATCCGTCATCCGGCGACCCCTCCGGATCGGGTCCGGGCCCCGTGCGCTGGCCGACCCCGCCGGCGACGAGGACCGTCCGGACCACGGGTCCGCCGCCGGTGACCGCCGCGAGCGCGGCGACGACCGGGACGGCCGAGGCGAGGAAGCCCGTGGCGGGCGCGGCCACGGCGGCGAGGACGGCGGTCACCCCGGCCAGGACCAGCAGGACGACGGCTCCGATGACGTCGAGTCTGCGTACGACGGACACCGGCGCGTGGTTGCGCTTCTTCCGCGTCGCGAGCGCCCAGGTCGGCGTCGCCAGCGCGGTCAGGAGAAGAAGGGTGATCGCTGCGGTGGTCATGCCGATCCTCCGGACGGGAGTCGGTCGGCCTCGGCGAGCGCGTCGGCGACGAGGCCGAGGGAATCGGATTCCAGATCCCACGCCGCGGTCCGCAGCCGTTGACTCATGGCCTGTGGCGTGATGTCGAGTGCGGCGGCGGCCTCGACCTGGGTGAGGCCGCGACGCATCAGCTCCACCGCCTCCCGGCCGGCGGCACTGCGCGCGGTGATCACGTCGGCGATGAGACGGCCGGCCGTCTGGGCGTGACGGGACCAGCGAGTCTCCGGGCCGCGGACACAGAGGGGGACCCGCTGCCGCTTGGCGGCCTCGACGGCGTCGCGAGCGTGGACGAAGGCGGGCCCGCGCCCGGCCCGGGTGGACGGGGGGAGAGGCTCGTCGACCGGTCCGGCGCCGATGCCGACACTCCAGTGACCCTCGGCGGTGAGTTCGACGGCCAGTCGGGCGGCCGTCACCGGATCAGCGAGGACTCCCTGGATCTCGTCGCCCGCGGTACGTTCGAAGGCCCGTACGGTCTGGACCGTTGCGAGAGCGGTGAGGATGGCGTCCACCCGGTCGATGTCGCGGCGACTTCCGCGTTGGTCGACGGTGAGTACGAACATCACTCAAGGCTATGCACTTGATCGCTGTGAATCAAGTCCCCTGACTGGATGGGATCGCGCTAGGTGACTTGATCCTCGGGGATCAAGTCGCTGCGCTTGTCGCGTTCGACGACGAGACCGGCAGGCGGGAGTCGAGCACCAGACCGGCGATGCCGATCGCAAAGAGGCCACCGGTGACCGCGAGCTGAAGGGGATGCGTGTCACCGGTCAGGGAATCGCCCAGCATGACCACCGCCGCGGTGCCGGGGGCCATGCCGAGGATGCTGGCAATCGCGTACGGCACGAGACGCACCGAGGACAGTGCCGAGCAATAGTTCGCCACCGAGAACGGGCATGCCGCGATGAACCGCAGCGACCCGACCGCCAACCAGCCACGACGCTCGAGCCGGTACTCGACGGCACGGACCACCGGTGCCTTCAGGTACGGCTGCACGCGGTCGCGTCCGACCCTGCGGACCAGGACGAAGGCTGCCACCGCCGCCACCGACGAGGCGATCATCGCCCCCGCGAAACCGACCAGCGGTCCGAAGAAGATCCCGGACATCACCGTGAACGTCGACCGCGGGATCGGGGCGATGGTGACGACCGCGTAGGCGAGGAAGAACAACCACACGAAGGCCGGTCCCAGATCCGCGCCCCAGTCGCGGACGCTCGAGATCGAGGGCAGCGGGACGAAGTAGGACGCGGCCAGGACGGCGGCGAGGAGCACGGCGGCGACGAGAGCCCGGCGCAGGATCCGTCGATCGGCCCGACGACGGCCCGACGTCGGCGGGTGACCGTCTCCGGCGCTCGCCGCGTCCGCGATCTCCGCGTCGGCCGCGGTCGGGCCGGCGACATCCTCGCTGACAGCGGATCGATCGGGCACCCGGACACTCTACGCTGGGCCCAGCGGTGTACCGGGTCCCCGAGTGCGCCACGTCACGCCGACCTCGACGCCGAGCCGAGCGAGCGATCGGCTAGTGTCGTGTACGCGCTCATCACAGTGCATTCACGGAGGTGTGCTTCCCCACATGCCACAGCAAACTGACCAGCCCAAACCCGAGTCAGAACTCGACGACGCCTACCAGGCGTGGTCGACGGCCGCCGCGGCCGTTCTGGCGAAGTCGCGACGCGTCGACGTCGACGAGCTGCCCGACACACCCGAGGCGCTGCTCTCGACCGACACCGCCGACGGGCTGACCATCCGGCCGCTCTACACACGTCGCGACGAACTCGCCGAGCCCGGTGTCCCCGGTCGCTTCCCGTTCGTCCGTGGCGCCGACCCGGCTCGTGACGTCACCACCGGCTGGCGCGTCACGGAACGGTTCGGCGACGACGCGACGCCGGCGGCGGACCTCAATGAGCTCATCCTGGAGGCGATGGCCAACGGGACGAGCGGTCTCTGGCTCTCGGTGAGCAGGCCCGGTGACGGGCTGGGGGTCGCCGACCTCGCGACGGCGCTGCGCGGCGTCTACCTCGATCTGGTGCCGGTGACCCTCGATGCGGGCACCGAGGGCATCGCGGCGGCTCGCGAACTGCTCGGCCTGAAGGAAAAGGCCCAGGCCGCTCCGGTCGCCGCCGCTCCGACGGCGGCCACCGTCCACTCCTTCGGCCTGTCGCCGCTGACGGCCGCGTTCTCGGGCCGGGCGACCGTCGATCCCGACGAGGCCACGGCCCTCGCCGCATCCGGGCTGCCCGACGGGGTCCGTACCTTCCGGGTGGACGGCAGCGACTTCGCCACCGCCGGTGCCGACAACGGCCTCGAACTCGCACTCACGGTGGCGGCCGCGGTCGCCCACCTCCGCGACCTCACCGCGGCCGGCCTCTCACCCGAGGCCGCGCTGCGTCAGATCACCTTCGGCGTCTCCGCCGACGACGACCAATTCGCCACGATCGCGAAATTCCGTGCGCTGCGCAAGATCTGGGCTCGGGTGGCCGAGGTCGTCGGCGCACCCGAGGTCGGCGGAGCACTGACCCACGGCGTGACCGATCTGTCGATGTACTCCCAGCGGGACCCGTGGGTCAACATGCTGCGCAGCACCATCGCGGCATTCGGCGCCGGGGTCGGCGGAGCCGACCAACTGACCGTCCTGGGCTACGACGCGACCATCCCGGCGGACAAGCGCACCTCGAGCGCGTCCTTCTCGCGACGCATCGCCCGTAACACCCAGCTGCTGCTGCTCGAGGAGTCCAACATCGGACGCGTCCTCGATCCGGCCGGCGGCTCGTGGTTCGTCGAATCCCTGACCGACGATCTCGCCACGAACGCCTGGACGGTGTTCACCGAAGTCGAGGCCGCCGGCGGTTACCGTGCCGCGCTCGACACGGGCTGGATCGCCGAGAAGGTCGACGCCTCCCTCGCTCGCCGCGACACCGAGGTCGCGCATCGCCGCATCTCGGTCACCGGCGTCAACGAGTTCCCCAACATCGACGAGCGCGCACTGTCGGAGACGACCGGGCCCGGCCTCCGCGGTCACCGACGTCGTCACCGGTACGCCGCGCCTCGCGCGGATCGGACGCGCCTTCGAGGAACTGCGGGACCGATCCGACGTCGTGCTCGCCGAGCACGGTGCACGGCCGTCGATCCTGCTCATCCCGCTCGGCAGCGTCGCCGAACACAACGGCCGCACCACGTTCGTCGCGAACTTCCTGGGTGCCGGCGGCATCACCGTCGTCAACCCCGGCCCGCTGACCGCGGACAAGGTCGGCGACGCGGTGGCCGGGGCGAACACCCCGATCGCGGTCCTCTGCGGAACCAAGGCGCGCTATGCCGAAGAGGGGCCCGCCGCACTCGCGGCCGCTCGCGCGGCCGGTCTGTCGACAGTGCTCCTCGCCGGACCGGACAAGGAATGGCCCGAGGGCGACGATCGTCCCGACGGTTCGCTGCGCGTCGGCATCGATGCGGTGAGCACCCTCGGCGACCTTCTCGACCAGCTGGTCTCGACATCCCCGAAGACGGCGGGAGCAACGGCATGACCCAGACCGAACCCGATCTGACACAGACGATTCCGAACTTCGCCGGAATCGGTCTGACATCGGACGACACCGGTGCGACGACCGCTGATGGTGCCGCGGCCGCGGTCGCCGAGGAACTCGCCTCGGCGCACGGCTACTCGGTGGACCAGGTCACCTGGAGCACCCCGGAGCAGATCGACGTCACGCCGGTGTACACGCGCGCCGAGCGCGACGCCGTCCTCGACGATGCCGAACATCCGTACCCGCTCGACTCCGTTCCCGGTGCCGCACCGTTCATCCGGGGCCCGTACCCGACGATGTACGTCAACCAGCCGTGGACCATCCGCCAGTACGCCGGCTTCTCGACCGCGGCCGAATCCAACGCCTTCTACCGTCGCAACCTCGCGGCCGGCCAGAAGGGACTGTCGGTCGCATTCGACCTCGCGACCCACCGCGGCTACGACTCCGACCATCCGCGCGTCGCCGGTGACGTCGGCATGGCCGGTGTGGCGATCGACTCGATCCTCGACATGCGTCAGCTCTTCGACGGGATCGACCTCGGCAGCGTGTCGGTGTCGATGACGATGAACGGTGCGGTGCTGCCGATCCTCGCGCTCTACGTCGTGGCCGCCGAAGAGCAGGGTGTGCCGCCGGAGAAGCTGGCCGGGACCATCCAGAACGACATCCTCAAAGAGTTCATGGTCCGCAACACCTACATCTATCCGCCGAAGCCGTCGATGCGGATCATCTCCAACATCTTCGAGTACACCAGCCAGAAGATGCCGAAGTTCAACTCGATCTCGATCTCCGGCTATCACATCCAGGAGGCCGGGGCGACGGCCGATCTGGAGCTGGCCTACACGCTCGCCGACGGCGTCGAGTACATCCGCGCCGGACTCGAGGCCGGCCTGGACATCGACAAGTTCGCCCCGCGACTGTCGTTCTTCTGGGGCATCGGCATGAACTTCTTCATGGAGGTCGCGAAGCTGCGTGCGGCGCGTCTGCTGTGGAGTGAGCTCGTCGCCGAGTTCGATCCGAAGAACGCGAAATCGCTGTCGCTGCGCACACATTCGCAGACCTCGGGCTGGTCGCTGACCGCCCAGGACGTGTTCAACAACGTGGCCCGCACCTGCGTCGAGGCGATGGCCGCCACGCAGGGTCACACCCAGTCGCTGCACACCAACGCCCTCGACGAGGCCATCGCGCTGCCGACCGACTTCTCGGCCCGCATCGCGCGCAACACCCAGCTGCTCCTGCAGCAGGAGTCGGGCACCACTCGTCCGATCGATCCGTGGGCCGGTTCGAACTACGTCGAGTGGCTCACGCATCAGCTGGCGCAGAAGGCGCGCAAGCACATCCGCGAGGTCGAGGAGGCCGGCGGCATGACGCAGGCCATCAACGAGGGCCTGCCGAAGCTGCGCATCGAGGAGGCCGCGGCGCGCACCCAGGCGCGTATCGACTCCGGCCAGCAGCCGTTGGTGGGCGTGAACAAGTACCAGGTCGCCGACGACGAGGAGATCGAGGTCCTCAAGGTCGAGAACTCGAAGGTGCGCGCCGAGCAGCTGGAGAAGCTGGACCGGCTTCGCGGACAACGCGATTCGGCTGCGGTCGAGGCGGCCCTGGCCGATCTCACCCGCGCGGCCGCGTCGTCGGAGGGTGGCCTGGAGAACAACCTGATGGCGCTGGCCATCGAGGCAGCACGGCATCAGGCGACGGTCGGTGAGATCTCCGAGGCACTCGAGAAGGTCTATGGTCGCCATCAGGCGGAGATCAAGACGATCAGCGGGGTGTACCGACATGAGGCGGGCGAGGTGAGCAACATCGACGCGGCGATCGAGGCCGTGCGCCAGTTCGCCGAGGCGGAGGGCCGCCAGCCGCGTGTCCTGGTCGCGAAGATGGGCCAGGACGGTCACGACCGCGGCCAGAAGGTGATCGCGACCGCGTTCGCCGACCTCGGCTTCGACGTAGACGTGGGCCCGCTGTTCGCCACGCCGGAGGAGGTGGCCGCCCAGGCCGCCGACAACGACGTGCACGTGGTGGGTGTGTCGTCGCTGGCCGCCGGGCACCTGACGCTGGTCCCGGCCCTGCGGGAGGCGCTGCGCGAGGTCGGCCGCGAGGACATCATGGTGGTCGTCGGCGGCGTGATCCCGCCCGGCGACTTCGCCGAACTGTACGAGGCCGGCGCCGCCGCGATCTTCCCGCCCGGATCGGTCATCGCCGACTCGGCCGTGGAACTCATCGGCAAGCTCGCCGACACCCTCGGCCTGGAACTGCCCGGGGCGACCGCGAACTGATGGCGGTCCAACCGCGACGTCCCATCGACGTCGACGCGCTGGCCGACGCTGTCCTGGCCGATCGCCGCGCCGATCTGGCGCGTGCGATCACGCTCGTCGAGTCCAAGCGCGCCGATCACCGGGCCGCCGCCCAGGAGCTGTTGCTGAAGCTGACGCCGCACGCGGGCAAGTCGTTCCGCGTCGGCATCACCGGCGTCCCCGGGGTGGGCAAGTCGACGACGATCGAGGCGCTCGGCATGCACCTGCTGGAGCTGGGCCACAAGGTGGCGGTGCTCGCCGTCGACCCCAGTTCGACGCGCACGCGGGGCTCGATCCTGGGCGACAAGACCCGAATGGGCCGGCTGTCGACGGCCGAGAACGCCTACATCCGGCCGTCGCCGACGTCGGGCACGCTCGGCGGCGTGGCCAAGGCCACCCGCGAGAGCATCGTGCTCGTCGAGGCGGCCGGCTTCGACGTCGTGCTGGTCGAGACGGTGGGAGTCGGGCAGTCCGAGGTGACGGTCGCGAACATGGTCGACACGTTCACGTTCCTCACCCTGGCCCGCACCGGGGATTCGTTGCAGGGCATCAAGAAGGGTGTCCTCGAACTCGCCGACGTGGTCGTGGTGAACAAGGCCGACGGCAAACACCTCAACGAGGCGAAGAGCGCGGCACGCGAGTTGAAGAACGCGCTGAAGCTGATCTATCCGCACGACGCGCTGTGGATGCCGCCGGTGCTGACGATGAGCGCGATCGAGAACACCGGCGTCGACGAGTTCTGGAAGACCGTGGTACGCCACAACGAGACACTCACCGCGGCAGGAGAGTTCACCGCCCGCCGCAACCAGCAACAGATCGACTGGACCTGGGCGATGGTCAACGACATCGTGCTGTCCCGGCTCGGTGACTCACCCGCCGTGCGCGGGATCCGCGGCGACGTGGAGCAGCAACTGCGGGACGGGTCGCTGACCCCGGCACTCGCCGCGCAACGGATCGTGGACGCGTTCGACGAGCGCTGAGTGCACCGATCGAGGTCGCATGCGATCTCGATCCGTCCGTGCGACCTCGATCGAGGTCGCGTCAACGGACTGAGGTCGCATGCGACGTCAATCCCGGCGGCGGCGTGGACATCTGGTGCGGCCCGGCGCCCCCGGGGTTAGAGCATCAGCCGATGAGCGGTGCCAGCGTCTCGCCGAGCAGCGAGACCCGCCCCGGCACATGACCGTTGGCGGGAGCGTTCACCGTGACACCGTCGACACCGGTCGCGAGCAGTTCGGCGTAGCGGGCGGCCACCTCGTCGGGATCCCCGACGATCGTCGATCCGCGGCGAACCTCGGCCGCCGGTGTGCGTTCCAGGTACGCCTCCAGCTCGGCGGTCGCCTCGGCGGCGGTCGGCGCCACGCAGGCCGACGTCTGGACGGTCACGGTGATCTCCGAGCGGTCCCGGCCGAGTCGTTCGCAGTGTTCGGCGAGGGCGTCGAGTTTGCGGGGGATGTCGGCGGGTGTGCACAGCAGGTTCGATTCGTCGGCGTACTGCGCGACCATCCGCAACGTCTTGCGCTCGCCGCCGCCGCCGATCATCACCGGGATCTTCGACAGCGGCGCAGGCACATTGAGAGCGTTGGTGACCCGATAGCGGTCACCGTCGAGGCTGGGTGCCTCGCCGGCGAGCATGCCGAGGATGATCTGCAGCGCCTCCTCGAGGCGCTCGAACCGGTCGGTGAACGTCCCGAACTCGTACCCGAGCGAATCATGTTCCAGCTCATACCATCCCGCCCCGATGCCGAGCTGGGACCGACCACCCGACACCACGTCGAGGGCCGTGACCGTCTTCGCGAGCAGCGTCGGGTTGCGGTAGGTGTTGCCGGTGACGAGCGACGACAGACGGACCTTCGAGGTGTGCTGGGCGAGTGCCGCGAGCAGGGTGTAGCACTCGATCATCGGGTCGTCGGGCTCACCGAGCATCGGCAACTGATAGAAGTGGTCCATCACGAGGACGGTGTCGAAACCGGATTTCTCGGCTTCTTGCGCCTGCGC
Source organism: Gordonia sp. SMJS1 (assembly GCF_029866425.1). NCBI lineage: Bacteria > Bacillati > Actinomycetota > Actinomycetes > Mycobacteriales > Gordoniaceae > Gordonia > Gordonia sp. SMJS1. The sequence continues at coordinate 2,562,936 of NZ_CP123381.1, forward strand.
GACCACGGTGGGGAACAACTGGTCTGCGGCGACGCCGGGGTAGGTGAAGTTCGGGATCTGGTAACCGAGTCGAGTCACCCGTTCAGAGTAGTCCGGTGGACTCCTCCGGCGCGGTGCCGACGATTTCGGGTGCGCGACTGCGTGCGAACGCGCCGATCGTCTCGATCAATTCGTCGAACACGGCGTCGATGTCGGTGGAGGTCGCGATGCGGGCGTTGGGTCCGGGCGCGGTCATCGCGCGTTCGTCGGCCACGGTCATGCCCCGCGTCAGCGTCCCGGCGAGTTCGACGTCGACGCGCGCCGGGCGGGTCTCGACCGTGTCGGGGGCCAGCGCGACCAGTGCGGCGAACGGGTCGTGCAGGTGGGCGATGTAACCCTCGTCGTGATCGTCGTGGAACTCGAAATAGAACCGCAGGGCGTCGACGAGATGCCGGATGATCTCGTTGTCGGCGACCGAACGGAGTCCGCGTTCGTCGGTCGGGTCCGGGCACTCGACGGGCGTGCTGCCGGCCGCGGCGGCGAGTCGGACCACGTGATCGGGTGTCAGGACGACCGACTCGGTGAGGTCGAGCGCGCAGACGATCGGTTCCGGGGCGCCCGCGGTGCCGAAGGCGGTGAACACCTCGGCCGCTGCTTCCGGGTCGACGGCCACATTCCACTCCGAGGTGGGCGTCGTGTTGCCGTGGGTGTGGAAGGCGCCGCCCATGATGACCAGGCGCCGCAGGCGCGCCGGCAGGTCCGGGTCGCGTCGGATCGCGGTCGCCAGGGACGTGAGGGGGCCGGTCACCAGGCCGACGAGTTCGCCGGAGTGCGCCTGCGACGCCTCGATCCAGGCGTCGGCGGCGTCGAGATGGCTCGGCGTCGTGGTCGGGGCCGGCAGTTCGGCGTGTCCGACGCCCAGCGGACCGTGGGTGTCCTCGGTGGTCATCAGCGCGGCGACGAGGGGAGTGGCCGGGCCGGTGTGGACGGGCACCTCGGAGCGTCCGCACAGCTCCAGCCACGAGAGATTGTTGGCCGTCACGACATCGACGGGCACATTGCCGGCCGTGGAGGCCACTCCGACGAGGTCGACGTCGGTGCGCGCGAGCAGATAGATCAGCGCGAGTGAGTCGTCGATGCCGGTGTCGCAGTCGAAGAACAGCCGCTGGGTCACCGCACAATTGTGCCGGGTCCGCTGCGAACGCAGGTCCACCACCCCGTCGGGACCCTAGGCTCACGGCAGCCGGGGCGGACCGTCGTCGGCCCGATGAGCCCCGGAGGAACCGATGGCCCCGACACGACACACGCTGGCCGCCCTGGCCGCCGGTGCGGTCCTCCTGATGAGCGCGTGCGGCGCGAACAGCGCCGAGCCCGAGGCTTCCTCGACGAGTGGTTCGGCCGGCGCTCGCGGTACGCCGTCGGCTCCCGTCGTCACACCGGTGGTCGGGTCGGTGATGTTCGCGCCGACACCGTTCGCCGGTTCCGACGGCGACAACCACCTCGTCTATGAGATCTCGCTGACCAACTACGGGCGCACACCGGTGACGGTCGCCGGAGTCGAGGTGCTCGACGCCACCACCGACCGCGAACCGCTGCTCACACTCGACGACAACGGGGTCCGCGACCGGCTCAAGCCCACCGGCGCCCCGTCGGTGCCGCCCGGTCCGGGCGCACCCGAGGGGTACTCCGACGTGCTGGCGCCGGGACAGAACGGCGTCCTCTTCCTCCACGTGACCTTCTCCGGGAATGCGCCGAAGCAGCTGATCCACGAGATCTCCGTGCGTGCCGACGCGGCGCGACCGGGTATGCGGGATGTCGACGAACGCCTCGCGCCCGTCACGGTGGGCGATTCAACCGTCCCGGTCCTGGGACCACCCCTGCTCGGTGAGCACTACATCGCCGCCGACGCGTGCTGCGACGCCGTCCGGCACACACGCGCGCTTCTCCCACTGAACGGATCACCGGTCCTCGCCCAGCGGTACGCGGTGGACTGGGAGCAGGCCGGTGCCGATGGTCGGATCTTCGTCGGCGACGCGAAGAATCCGGCGAGCTACCGGATCTTCGGCGATGACGTGCTCGCCGTCGCCGACGGCACGGTGGTCGCCAGCCGCAACGACCTGCCGGAGCAGACACCGGGGACGTTCCCGCCGGATCTCGCCATCGGCGACGCCGACGGCAACAACCTCGTCCTCGACATCGGCGACGGCTTCTACGTGAACTATGCGCACATGCAACCCGGGTCGGTCCGCTTCGCCCCTGGCGACCGGGTGCGCCGGGGTGAGGTCATCGGCAAGGTCGGCAACACCGGGAACTCGGTGGCGCCGCACCTGCACGTCCACGTCATGAACGGGCCGGAGTTCCTCGGCTCGCAGGGTGTGCCCAGCGTGACCGAGGAGTTCACGATCACCGGCCGGGTGGTCGACACCGCGGCGTTCGACGCCTCGGAGGCCACCGGGGTGCCGTTGCGGCTCGCCCCCGGCGTGACGGAGAGCACACACGAGAAGCAGATGATCCTCGATCAGAACATCGTCACGTTCACCGCAGGCTGACAACGGTTTCCGGCGTCACCACCTCCCAACCGGCACCCAACACGGGGTCGGTCACGACTGGACAACGATCTCATCATCCGTACGGTCGGACCCATGTCGATTCAGGACTCTGCCTTCGAATGGACGGAAACGAACCGCGAATGGCTGATCGAGAATCCCGCTCGCATCGTCGCCTACGTGGCCGTGGCGTTGATCGTCCGCTTCGTGATCCACCGTGCCATCGACCGCGCCACCCGGCCACGGACCGCCGGCGGGGAGCCGGGCCGCGGCTCCGCTCTCATGCGCGGACTGCGGTCGAAGTCGGCCTCCACCGAGCGCAACGCCCAGATCGCCGCACGCCGTGCACAGCGGGCCGCGACGATCGGGTCCGTGCTCAAGTCGACGGTGTCGATCGTGCTGCTCGTCTGGGTGGTGCTGTCGGTCCTGAGCGTCCTCGGCGTCAACATCGCGCCGTTCATCGCCTCGGCCGGCATCGTCGGCCTCGCCATCGGTTTCGGTGCGCAGAACCTGGTGCGCGACTTCGTGACCGGCGTCTTCATGCTGCTCGAGGACCAGTACGGCGTGGGTGACATCGTCGATCTCGGCGAGGCCGTGGGCGAGGTCGAATCGGTGGGGCTGCGCGTCACCACCCTGCGCGACATCGACGGCACCCTCTGGTACGTCCGCAACGGCGAGATCGCCCGCGTGGGCAACATGAGCCAGGAGTTCGCGGTCGCGCGCGTCGACGTCCCGGTGGCGCCCGGCGCCGACATCGACAAGGCGCAGCAGGTGGCCGACGAGGCGGCCCGCACCGCGGTGGAGGAGGACTCGACCGACATCCTCGGCCAGATCGAGATGCTCGGCGTCCAGGAGGTGTCGTCGGATCAGGTCGTCCTGCGTCTGACGGTGAAGACCAAACCGAACGGCCAGTGGGCGGTGCAGCGGCGACTGCGTCGGGCGATCCTGCGGGCCTTCGTGGAGAACTCGATCGATCTGCCGTACTCGCGGGCGTGGGCGGCGCTCGCGGATTCGGTCGCACCCTGACGCGGAGATCGCCTGCGGCACAACAAGAAGAACCCCGGCGGTGAGCCGGGGTTCTTCTCGTTGTTCTGGTGTCCGAGGGGGGACTTGAACCCCCACGTCCGTTAATAGGACACTAGCACCTCAAGCTAGCGCGTCTGCCATTCCGCCACTCGGACCTGCGTGCCGCGGTGAGCGTCCGGCGATCTCCCGCCGGTGGTCTCTCGACCCCGCCTCGCTGCAGCGGGATAACCCTAACCGAGGTTGCCCGTGTATCCCAAATCCCGTAGGAGTGAGGGGTGTCTTCACAGTCTGCGACCGACGAAGTGGTCGATCTGGTCAGCCAATTGATCCGTTTCGACACCTCCAACACGGGCGAGCCCGAGACCACCAAGGGCGAGGAGGAGTGCGCCAAGTGGGTGGCCCAGCAGCTCGAGGAGGTGGGCTACACCACGCAGTACGTCGAGTCCGGCCGTCCCGGCCGCGGCAATGTGTTCGCGCGCCTCGCCGGTCCGCCCGACTCCGATCGCGGCGCGCTGCTGATCCACGCCCACCTCGACGTCGTGCCCGCCGAACCGGCCGACTGGAGCGTTCACCCGTTCTCCGGTGCCATCAAGGACGGCTACATCTGGGGCCGCGGCGCGGTCGACATGAAGGACATGGCCGGAATGGCCCTGGCGCTCGCGCGTCAGTTCAAACGAGACGGCACCGTGCCGCCCCGGGAGCTGGTGTTCGCGTTCCTCGCCGACGAAGAGGCCGGCGGGGCGTGGGGCGCCCACTGGCTCGTCGAGAACCGGCCCGACCTGTTCGAGGGCATCACCGAGGCCGTCGGCGAGGTCGGCGGCTTCTCGCTCACCGTCGACCGGCCCGACGGCACGCAGAAACGTCTCTATCTGGTCGAGACGGCCGAGAAGGGGCTCGCGTGGATGCGGCTCACCGCCGAGGCGCGGGCCGGGCACGGATCGTTCCTGCATGAGGAGAACGCCGTCACCGAGGTCGCCGAAGCGGTCGCCCGGATCGGTCGGCACACGTTCCCCCTGGTGATGACGGAATCGGTCAGCCAGTTCCTGGCCGAGGTCAGTGCGGAGACGGGCCTGGACCTGAGTCCCGAGGCCCCCGACCTGGAGACGTCGCTGTTCAAGCTGGGCAACCTCGCGCGGATCATCGGCGCGACCCTGCGTGACACCGCCAATCCCACGATGCTCAAGGCCGGCTACAAGGCCAACGTCATCCCGCAGAAGGCCGAGGCGGTCATCGACTGCCGCGTGCTCCCCGGGCGGCAGGCCGCGTTCGAGAAGGAGATCGACGAACTCATCGGCCCCAACGTGCGGCGGGAGTGGATCACCCATCTCGATTCCTACGAGACGACCTTCGACGGCGACCTGGTGGATGCGATGAACGCCGCCGTCCTCGAGCACGATCCGCAAGGAAAGACGGTGCCGTACATGCTCTCCGGCGGCACCGACGCCAAGGCGTTCGCGAAGCTGGGCATCCGGTGCTTCGGGTTCGCGCCGTTGCGGTTGCCGCCCGAACTCGACTTCGCGGCCCTGTTCCACGGCGTCGACGAGCGCGTGCCCGTCGATTCGGTTCTGTTCGGCACCAAGGTCTTCGAGCACTTTCTGCGGCACAGCTGAGCACATCACTACAGTGGGCGGCACGGCCTTCCCGCCGATCCGGGCGAACCGGTTCGGAGGGCGACCGGCACTCTTCCGACGCGCGAAACGTGAGAAAGGTGAACACATGTCGTCATTCGACCCGTACTCCCCGCTGCCGAGCCTTCCCGGTTTCACCCTGACCTCGGAGAGCTTCACCGACGGGGCCGCACTCGCCAACGGGCAGGTGAGCGGGATCATGGGTGCGGGTGGCGAGGACCTCTCCCCGCAGCTGAGCTGGTCCGGATTCCCCGCCGAGACCAAGAGTTTCGCCGTCACCGTTTACGACCCCGACGCTCCGACCGCCGCCGGGTTCTGGCACTGGGCCGTCGCCGACATCCCCGCCTCGGTCACGAGCCTGCCCGAGGGCGCCGGCGACGACGACGGGTCCGGGCTCCCCGACGGCGCGGTCACTCTCACCAACGACGCTTCGCTACGCCGCTACATCGGTGCCGCGCCGCCCCCCGGACACGGCCCGCACCGCTATTTCGTCGTCGTGCACGCCGTGGACACCGAATCGCTCGGGCTGCCGGAGAACGCGACACCGGCCTACCTGGGTTTCAACCTGTTCTCGCATGCGATCGCGCGGGCGACCCTCGTCGGCACCTACGAGCAACCAGCCGAGAACGTCTGAGTTCTCGCTCGGCCGATCGCCCGGTGCCCTGCGTACCGGGCGATCGGTGGCCGTCAGGGCTGGTTGCGGGCCGCGCAACCGACCGCGTCGGAGATCGAGGCGAAGCCACCGTCCCGGGCGCGCCGGGCGAGTCCGGCATGGAGTTCGGCGAGCCACACCGGGCCGCCGTAGATGAAGCCGGTGTAGACCTGCAACAGGTCGGCACCGGCGCAGATCCGCTCCCAGGCCTGGTCGACGGTCTCGATGCCGCCCACGCTGACGAGCGCGATACGTCCGCCGACGCGGTCGTAGAGGCGACGCAGCACCGTCAGCGACCGAGCGGCGACCGGCGGCCCGGACAGCCCACCGGCACCGATCTCGTCGACCTCGTGCGACGCGGTGCGCAGACCCTCGCGGCCGATCGTGGTGTTGGTGGCGACGATCCCGGCCAGGCCGAGCTCCACGGCCAGGTCCGCCACGGCGTCGACGTCGTCGTCGACGAGGTCGGGGGCGATCTTCACCAGCACCGGGACGTCCACGGCGGCGAGTACCGCGGCCAGGATGGGCCGCAGTGAGTCGACGGCCTGCAGATCACGCAGTCCCGGGGTGTTCGGCGAACTCACGTTGACCACGACGAAATCCGCGAGCGGTCCGAGCAGTTCCGCCGAACGCCGGTAGTCGTCGATGGCGTCCTCGACCGGGACGACCTTGGTCTTGCCGATGTTGGCTCCGATGGGGACCGACACCGGCCCCCGTCGTACCTCGGTCAGGTGCTGTGCGGCCACCTCGGCACCGGGATTGTTGAAGCCCATCCGATTGATCAGCGCACGGTCCGCGGGCAGCCGGAACAATCGCGGCGTCGGATTCCCGGGCTGCCCCTGGCCGGTGATCGTGCCGATCTCGGCGAACCCGAAGCCGAGCTGACCCCAGGTGTTCACCGCGCCGGCCGTCTTGTCGAACCCGGCCGCCAGACCGATCGGGGCGGGGAAGTCGACGCCGAACACCCGCGTCCGCAGGATCGGATCATGCCGGGCCAACAGCCTCGCGGTCAGGAACGCCAACGGCGAAAACCGCCCGACGACGCGCAGCACCGAGAACACGATGTGATGGATTCGCTCCGGATCGACGCGGAACATGATCGAGCGCACTAGGGGATAGCACCACCGGTTGAGCACGGGAAGTACTCGGGTGGTGCTGCGGGACATCAGCATGCGCGGGCGCTCCGTGGGTCGTTGTCGTCGAATCCGGTGGACCGGTCGCCGGTCGGGTCGGCGGTGTCGGGCCCGCGTGAACCTCGCGGCGGCCGGCGCCGTTTGAGCAGCACCTTGCGGGTTCCGTCGGAGTAGAGCCGCACCCGGGACAGCTCCCAACCGCCGAACTCCGCCTCGAGGGCCAACCGCATCGAGGCGGTCACCCGGGTGACGTCAGGGGGAAGACGCAGCAGGATGCACTCGACATCCTCCGAGGTGACCTCCCACCCGTCGGGATAGCGCGAACCGAGGCGCGCAGCAGTACGCGCACTACGAGCGTGCGGACGCCGGTCAGGATTCATTCGGCCCGCCCGTCGTCGGGAACCACCTGGAGTCCGCCGTTCCGCGCCGAGAGCACGTAGACGGTGCCCGATCCGTCGACCAAGATGCGGTCGGGCTGTACGACCGAAGCGAACCGCCGGACCTCGGTGGGTTCACCGTCTGCCAGGTCAAATGCCACCACCTCGTTGTCGCCGGTCGTCGAGACCCAGAGCAGGTCTCGGGTGTCGTCGTAGTCTACGGCGTACGGTCCGCCGGCCACCGGGTAGCGAAAGCGCATCACCAGCGGTGATCCGAAGAAGCCGAGGATCTCGCCGTCACGGGTGTTGGCGACCAGCACGCGTCCGAACTCGTCGACGGTCGAGTTGGTGGCCCCGTTGCCCGCACGCAGCGCCGGCCCCAGTTCACCGGATTCGGGGTCGACGGGGGTCACCGACGACTGCGCCCGATCCAGGACGACGACCTGGCCGTCGAGGCCTTCCGCAGACTCGGGCGCGGCCGTCACCGAGTCCACCCGTACGAAGCGATCGACGTCGTGCTTCTTCGCGAAATCGTTGTCGTACACGAGGACTCGTCCATCGGCCGTGCCGACGACGAGCAGCCCGGCCGTGGTCCGGGCGATCGCCGTCGGCTGGTCGGACTCGAGGTCGCCCGTGCGGACCCGTCCGTCGGCATCGACGACGACGAGCGCACCCGGGCCCGCGCCGACGAACCCGCCGTCGTCGCCGGCGGCCAGGGCGGTGAGGCCCGGGACCGCGATCGTCTGCGGCGGGGTCGTCAGCGCCCCGGCGTCGTATCGGAGGATCTGGTTGCCGTCGGCTGACAGGACGGCGACGCTGCCACCCGACGCGGCGAGCGCACGCGCCTCGGCCGGGGCGGGCGCGACGGTGCCCGCGGGAGCCGTCGTCGAATTCGCCGGCGCCTCCGGCGCGGTCGCGGGCACGACGGTCGGTACGTCGGGGGTGCCGTCGTCGGAGCCGCACGCGGTGATCATGCCCACACCGATGACCAGTGCCGCCGTGGCCGCGATCGGACCCCGTAGCCGCGACACGCCCGTGTGGGGCTGGTGACTTGGGCGTGAAGGTCGCGGGAAGAGCATGTCCCCATCTTGCGCGACCGCTTCCGCGCGCCGCTCAGGCGGGTCGGGGCCGTGTCGTCGTGTCGGGTCGGCTGCGGCGGTCCCAAGTAGCATCGGGCGCCGTGACCGACACCATGACGTGGACCCAGTCGATCGTCCTCGGGGCGTTGCAGGGCCTCACCGAGTTCCTGCCGATCTCGTCGTCCGGGCATCTCCGGATCGCCTCCGAACTGATGTTCGGCGAGGACGCCGGGGCCTCCTTCACCGCGGTCACGCAGCTCGGCACCGAGGCCGCGGTCCTCGTCTTCTTCGCCCGCGACATCGTCCGCATCATCACCGCGTGGTTCCGCGGGCTCCGTCATGCCGACGAGCGGAACGTCGACTACCGGATCGGCTGGTACGTGATCTTCGCGACCATCCCGATCGGCCTGATCGGTTTCCTGTTCAAGGACGAGATCCGCACCACCGGACGCAATCTGTGGCTCGTCGCCATCATGCTGATCGTGTTCGCCGGCGTGTTCTGGCTGGCCGAGCGCTACGGGCAGAAGCAGCGGAACCTCGAACAGCTCACCCTGCGGGACGGCCTCGTGATGGGTGGCGCCCAATGTCTGGCGCTGATCCCGGGCGTGTCGCGCTCCGGTGCGACCGCGAGTGCCGGCCTGTTCCTCGGACTCGAACGCGAAGCCGCCTTCCGCTTCTCGTTCCTGCTGGCCATCCCCGCGGTCACCGCATCCGGCCTGTTCAGCCTCCCGGACGCGTTCAACCCGAGCGGGGAGGGCATGGAGGCCAGCGGGCCCCAGCTGCTCGTCGCGACGCTGGTCGCGTTCGTCGTCGGTTATGCCGCGATCGCCTGGCTGCTCAAGTTCGTCAGCGCGCACTCCATGAACTGGTTCGGCGCCTATCGCATCGTGCTGGGCGTCACGCTGATCATCCTGTTGTCGACCGGCGTCGTCTCGGCGACCTGATGCCACGGCCGCGGCGCCGGGCGGTCGCGCCGTGCGGTCCCGCCGGGCCGGTGCCTATGGTTGTGGGATGACCGTGATCCTTCTCCGGCACGGCCGTTCGACGGCGAACACCTCAGGGGTGCTCGCCGGTCGCAGCGCCGGCGTCCACCTCGACGACCGCGGGCGCGCCCAGGCCGATGATCTGGTTCGTCGTCTCGGCGACCATCTCGGGTCCATTCGCGCGGTGGCGCGTTCGCCGCTCGATCGGTGCGCCGAGACCGTCCAGCCATTGCTGGCGGCGCTGGCCGGGGACGGGCAGGCGCCACCCGAGATCGTCGTCGACGATCTCGCCGAGGTCGACTACGGCGGGTGGACCGGGCGTCCGATCTCGGAATTGTTGACCGAACCGCTGTGGAAGGTCGTGCAGCGGCAGCCGTCGGCCGCGATCTTCCCCGACGGGGAGGGACTCGCCGATGTGCAGGCACGGGCCGTACGCGCCATCCGCGAACTGGACCGCGTCCACGGCGGCCCGGACGGTTCGGGGGTGTGGATCGCCTGCTCGCACGGTGACGTGATCAAGTCGATCATCGCCGACGCCATGGGCAGCCACCTCGACGCCTTCCAGCGCATCGTCGTCGAACCGGCGTCGATCAGCGTGATCCGCTACACGCCGTCGCGTCCGTATGTCCATACGGTGAATGCGACCGAGTTGCTGTCCATCCCGAAGCCCCCGCCGCCGGCGCAGGACGGGCAGCGACCGTCCGACGACGCGGTGGTGGGCGGCGACACGGGCGCGGATGTCGCGCCGTCCGCCAACGGTGCCGCGACGATCCCGGCGACATCGGGATAATGAACCAGACGACGAAGGAGGTGTGATGTCTCGAGCGATTCACGTGTTCCGGAGCCCGGACCGCTTCGTGGCGGGCACGATCGGGCAGCCCGGTGACCGCACGTTCTACCTCCAGGCGGTCCACGAGGCCCGCATCATCAGCGTGATGCTGGAGAAGCAGCAGGTCCAGATCCTCGCCGACCGGATCGGTGCCCTGCTCGACGAGATCCACCGACGCTTCGGCACGCCGATCCCGCCGGAGACCGACCGGGTCGGTGACCTGAGTCCGCTGGTGATGCCGGTCGACGCCGAGTTCCGGGTCGGCACCATGGGTCTCGGCTGGGACGCCGAATCCGAGGCGGTGGTGGTCGAGTTGCTCGCCATCACCGAGGGGGAGTTCGACGAGAGCGTGGTCCTCGACGACACCGACGAGGGCCCGGACGCGGTGCGGGTCTTCCTGACGACCGCGGCGGCCCGTGAGTTCGCCGCCCGTTCGTCGAGGGTGATATCCGCGGGACGACAGCCGTGCCCGCTGTGCAGCGAACCGCTCGATCCCGAAGGTCACCTGTGTATCCGGACCAACGGGTACAAACGGGCCGCGGAGTTGAGCAAATCCCTCGACTTCATCGACCCCGATGTCTTCAACAGCCTTGCCGCACAGAATGATCCGGGCCTGGCGGTTGATGACGACCCCTTCGGTCAGGCGGGGGACACCCCGCCGTCCGGTGACCCGGACGACCCCGACGAGCCCGGTGACGCCGGCTCTTCCGCACGTGACTGACGAGCCCGCGGTCGACCACGTCCTCCGCGACGGCGAACTCACCATCCTCGGCCGGATCCCCTCGGCCAGCAACGCGACGCTCGTGTGCGATGCGGTGCTCGACGACCGGACCTCGGTGCGCTGTGTGTACAAACCGGTGCGCGGTGAGGTGCCGCTGTGGGACTTCCCCGACGGCACGCTCGCCGGACGGGAAGTGGCGTCGTATCTGATCTCGGAGGCGCTGGGGTGGGACACGATCCCGACCACGGTGCACCGCGACGGGCCGCTCGGGCCCGGGATGGTGCAGCGCTGGGTCGAGACACCCGACAACACCGATCACCCGATCCCGGAGACCGAACCGCGGGTCGACCTGGTCGACCTGTGCCCGGTGGGCGCGGTACCCACCGGCTACCTCGCGGTCCTGCAGGCCTACGACCCGTACGGCGACCCCGTCGTGCTGGTGCACGCCGACGACCCGCGGTTACAGCGCATGTCGGTGCTCGACGTCATCCTCAACAACGCCGACCGCAAGGGCGGTCACGTCCTGGAAGGTCTGGACGGCACCGTCTACGGGATCGACCACGGCATCTGCCTGCACGAGGAGGACAAGCTGCGCACGGTGCTGTGGGGCTGGGCGGGCGAACCGGTACCCGGGCACCTCGTCGCCGATGTCGCCGAACTCGCCGAACGCCTGGCGACCGACGGCTCGGCGCTGCGCGCACAGCTCGCCGAACACATCACGCCCGACGAGATCGAGTCGCTCGCGATCCGCGCGATCGTGGTCGCCGAGAGCGCGACCATGCCGCACCCGCCCGGTCACCGGCCCATCCCGTGGCCGCCGTTCTGAGCGAGTGCGCTCCGTCCCGGACGAGGCCGTGAAGGGCCTGCGCGCGGTGGGCAATACAGTGGACGCATGCAGTCGTGGCCCGATCTCGAACTCCCCGCCGTACCGGGCAGTGGACCCGCCCTCCGTCTCTACGACACCGCCGACCGTGCGGTCCGTCCCGTCGCCCCCGGGGCCACCGCGACCATGTACGTGTGCGGCATCACCCCCTACGACGCGACCCACCTGGGGCACGCCGCCACCTATGTGACCTTCGACCAGGTCAACCGGATCCTGCGCGATCAGGGTCACGAGGTTCATTACGTGCAGAACGTCACCGACGTCGACGACCCGCTGTTCGAACGGGCGGACCGGGACGGCGTCGACTGGCGTGATCTCGGGGCGCGGGAGACGCAGCTGTTCCGCGACGACATGACCGCCCTGCGCGTCCTGCCCCCGCGCGATTACATCGGCGCGGTCGAGTCGGTCAACGAGGTCGTCGAAGTCGTCGGCAAGCTGCTGGCCTCCGGGGCCGCCTACACCGTCGACGACGCGCAGTTCCCGGACGTCTATTTCCGCACCGATGCCACCGAACAGTTCGGCTACGAGTCGGGGTACGACCGCGAGACCATGGAACGGTTCTTCGCCGAGCGCGGCGGCGATCCCGATCGTCCCGGCAAACGCGATCCGCTCGACGCGCTGCTGTGGCGCGCCGAACGTCCGGGCGAGCCGTCGTGGGAGTCGCCGTTCGGTCCGGGCCGGCCGGGCTGGCACATCGAGTGTTCGGCGATCGCGCTGAACCGGCTCGGGATCGAGTTCGACATCCAGGGCGGCGGTAACGATCTCATCTATCCGCACCACGAGTACTCGGCGGCCCACGGGGAGGCCCTCACCGGTTCGCGGCGGTTCGCCCGGCACTACGTGCACACCGGGATGGTCGGGCTCGACGGCGAGAAGATGTCGAAGAGTCGTGGCAATCTCGTGTTCGTGTCGGTCCTGCGTCGCGAGGGCGTGGACCCCGCGGCCATCCGACTCGCACTGCTCGCCGACCACTACCGCGGTGACCGGATGTGGACGGACGCGGTCCTGGACACGGCCGTCGAACGCCTCGGTCGCTGGCGTGCGGCGCTCGGCGCGAGTACCGGACCCGACGCCGAACCGGTCATCGCGCGGCTCCGCCAGCATCTCGCCGACGATCTCGACACCCCTAAAGCGCTTGCCGCAGTGGACGGTTGGTGCGCGGATGTCCGCAACGGAATCGGTTCGTCGACGACGGCGCCCGCCGAACTCGCGGCCGCGGTCGACGCGCTGCTGGGAATCCCGCTCGTCCCCGACGTCCGATAGGCGTTGTCCCCACACCCGGATGTCCGCGCGCCGACGTCTGGGTAGAGTGCTGACGTGGCGCGCGTGCAAGAGATCCGACCCGAGACCGACGCCGGGGTGTACACCGTCGTCACCCGGACGTCGACCTACCTGCTGGATTTCACCGAGATGACGCTGCTCCGGGCCCCCGGGGTCGGCGGCACCGAGAACGAGGACTGGACGGTCAGCAGGCTCCGACGCGACTCCGAGGACATCCCGCTGCTCGGGGTGAAGTCCTGTCGCCTGGGGGAGTCCGCGCAATTCTGGGTGCGCGCCGCCGACGATCCCGACGTCCGCACGTGGCGGATCACCACCCCGGTGGTGTCCATCGAGAAGATCGGCTGACGACCCGGATTCCGGCCGGACGCCTGGTTCAGGGTCCGAACGGGCCCTGGCCGCGACGTTTGAGGTAGCGCTCGAACTCCGCGGCCAGCGCGTCGCCGTCGATCTTCGCCATGACCTCGTCGGTGTCGACCTCGGCATCCCCGCGCTCCTCGAGCCCGCGCACGTAGTCGGCGATCTCCTCGTCGTCCTCGGTCATCTCGGTGACCGCGCGTTCCCATTCCTCCGCCTGCTCGGGGAGGGTGCCGAGCGGCACCTCGATGTCGAGGACCTCCTCGACCCGGGTCAGCAGCGCCACCGTGGCCTTCGGGTTCGGCGGCGTCGACACGTAGTGGGGGACGGCCGCCCAGAACGAGACGGCCGGCAGACCCGCCTGGACGAAGAGATCCTGGAGCACGCCGGTGATGCCGGTCGGTCCCTCGTAGCGACTCTCCGCGAGGTTGTACCGGGCCGCGGACTCGCTGCTGTAGGCCGCACCGGTCACCGGCACCGGGCGGGTGTGCGGTGTGTCGGCGAGCAACGCGCCCAGCATCACCGTGGTCTCGACACCGAGCTCCTGCGCGAGGTCGACGATCTCGGCGCAGAACGCCCGCCACCGCATGTTGGGTTCGATGCCGCGGACCAGCACGATGTCGCGGTCGGCGCCCCGCGGGCTGCAGTACGAGATCGACGTCGTCGGCCAGTCGATCCGGCGCGTGACCCCGTCGATCTGATTCACGGTGGGGCGATTGACCTGGAAGTCGTAGTATTCATCGGAGTCGATGTCGGCGAGGGGTCGGGCGTCCCATTCGAGTGCCAGGTGCTCGACAGCGCTGCTGGCGGCGTCCCCGGCGTCGTTCCACCCCTCGAAGGCCGCGAGCAGAATGGGTCTGCGCAGCTGGGGAAGGTTCGACGTCTGCTCAGCGTTCACCGATCCAGCCTACGACCGAACACGCAGAGAGGGCGAACTACGCTGTCAACCATGTCCCCTGACTTCTCCGGAACCGATCCACGCGATTTCGACACGACATTTCTGTCGGCGATGTCGCGTCGGGTACTGATCGGCGACGGGGCGATGGGCACCATGCTGCAGGCCGCGGATCTGACGCTCGACGATTTCCGTGGCCTCGAGGGTTGCAACGAGATCCTCAACGACACCCGGCCCGACGTCCTCGAGGGCATCCACCGTGCGTACTTCGAGGCCGGCGCCGACGCCGTGGAGACCAACACCTTCGGGTGCAACCTCTCGAATCTGGGCGATTACGACATCGCGGACCGGATCCGGGAGCTGTCGTACAAGGGAACGACGATCGCGCGCGGCGTCGCCGACGAGATGGGTCCCTCGGCCGACGGCACCGACCGTTTCGTCCTGGGTTCGATCGGGCCGGGCACCAAGCTGCCCAGCCTCGGCCACACCACGTATGCGGCCATCCGCGACGCCTACCTGGAATGCGTCATCGGCATGCTCGAGGGCGGTGCCGACGCGATCCTGATCGAGACCTCGCAGGATCTGCTGCAGGTCAAATCGGCGGTGGTGGCCGCCCGCCGTGCGATGGAGCGGGTGGGCCGCAGGATCCCGATCATCTCCCACGTCACGGTCGAGACGACCGGCACGATGCTCCTCGGCTCGGAGATCGGTGCCGCGCTGACGGCGCTGGAGCCGCTCGGTATCGATCTGATCGGCCTGAACTGCGCCACCGGTCCCGCCGAGATGAGCGAGCACCTGCGGTACCTCTCCAAGCACGCGCGCATCCCGGTGTCGGTGATGCCCAATGCCGGTCTGCCGGTCCTCGGTGCCAACGGCGCCGAGTACCCGCTGACGCCCGAGGAACTCGCGCAGGCCATGTCGCAGTTCGTGGGCGAGTTCGGCCTGCAGTTCGTCGGCGGCTGTTGCGGCACGACACCCGAACACATCCGGCAGGTCGCGGACGCGGTGTCCGAGGTGACCCCGGCGACCCGGACCCCGGAACACGAGTCGGAGACGTCGTCGCTGTACTCCGCGGTGCCCTTCGACCAGGACGCCAGCTTCCTGGTGATCGGTGAGCGCACGAACACCAACGGCTCCAAGGCCTTCCGCGAGGCGATGATCGCCGAGGACTACCAGAAGTGCCTCGACATCGCGAAGGACCAGACACGCGACGGCGCGCACATGCTCGACCTCAACGTCGACTACGTCGGTCGCGACGGCGCCGCCGACATGACGGCCCTCGCCAGCCGGTTCGCCACCTCGTCGACGCTGCCGATCATGCTCGACTCCACCGAGCCGGAGGTCATCCGAGCCGGTCTGGAGTCGCTGGGCGGGCGCTGCGCGGTGAACTCGGTCAACTACGAGGACGGCGACGGACCGGATTCGCGGTTCACCAAGATCATGCAGCTCGTCGTCGAGCACGGGGCGGCGGTCGTCGCGCTCACCATCGACGAGGAGGGGCAGGCGCGTACCGCGGACTGGAAGGTCCGGGTGGCCGAGCGGCTGATCGCCGACATCACCGGCAACTGGGGACTCGCCGAAGAGGACATCATCCTCGACACGCTGACCTTCCCGATCTCGACGGGTCAGGAAGAAGTCCGACGCGACGGCATCGAGACCATCGAGGCCATCCGCCGGCTGCACGAGGCCCACCCCGACGTGCACTTCACGCTGGGCATCTCGAACATCTCCTTCGGGCTCAATCCCGCTGCGCGACAGGTGCTCAACTCGGTCTTCCTGCACGAGTGCGTACAGGCCGGCCTCGACACCGCGATCGTGCACGCGTCGAAGATCCTGCCGATGGCCCGGATCCCGGAGGAGCACCGCGAGGTCGCCCTCGACCTCGTCTACGACCGTCGACGTGAGGGTTACGACCCGCTGCAGAAGCTCATGGAGCTGTTCGAGGGTGTCTCGGCCGCCTCGGCGCGTGAGTCGCGGGCCCAGGAACTGGCGAAGCTGCCGCTGTTCGAGCGCCTGGAGCGCCGGATCGTCGACGGTGAGCGCAACGGTCTGACCGACGACCTCGACGAGGCGATGACCCAGGTCCCGCCGCTGACGATCATCAACGACACGCTGCTGGCCGGGATGAAGACCGTCGGCGAACTCTTCGGTTCGGGCCAGATGCAGCTGCCGTTCGTGCTGCAGTCCGCCGAGGTGATGAAGACCGCGGTGGCGCATCTCGAGCCGCACATGGAGGCCACCGGCGAGGACGGCAAGGGACGCATCGTCCTCGCCACCGTCAAGGGCGACGTGCACGACATCGGCAAGAACCTCGTCGACATCATCCTGTCCAACAACGGGTACGAGGTCGTCAACATCGGCATCAAACAGCCGATCGCGACCATCCTCGACGTCGCCGCGGACAAGCGGGCGGACGTCATCGGGATGTCCGGGCTGCTGGTCAAGTCGACCGTGGTGATGAAGGAGAACCTCGAGGAGATCAACTCCCGCGGGCTCGCCGACGAGTACCCGGTCCTCCTCGGCGGCGCCGCACTCACCCGCTCCTACGTCGAGAACGATCTCTCCGAGACCTACGAGGGCGACGTGCACTATGCGCGTGACGCTTTCGAGGGTCTGCGCCTGATGGACGACATCATGGCGACCAAACGCGGCGGGGGACCCGACCCGGACAGCGACGAGGCGAAGGCCGCGGCGGAGAAGGCCGCCGAACGCAAGGCCCGCCATGAGCGATCGAAGCGCATCGCGGCCAAGCGCAAGGCCGCCGAGGAACCCGTCGAGGTGCCGGCCCGCTCGGATGTGGCCGCCGACAACGAGATCCCGACCCCGCCGTTCTGGGGGTCGCGGATCGTCAAGGGCGTCCCGATCGCGGACTACATGCAGCTCCTCGACGAGCGCGCGCTGTTCCTGGGTCAGTGGGGTCTTCGGGGCGCCCGCGGTGGTGACGGGCCGTCGTATGAGGACCTCGTCGAGACCGAGGGCCGTCCGCGACTGCGGTACTGGATCGATCGCCTGTCGACCGAGAACATCCTGCAGCACGCCGCGGTGGTCTACGGGTACTACCCGGCGGTCAGCGACGGCGACACCGTCCACGTGCTCACCGAGCCGGAACCCGATGCGCCGGTGCGGTTCAGCTTCACGTTCCCGCGTCAGCAGCGGTCGCGGTTCCTGTGCATCGCGGACTTCATCCGGTCCCGCCCCGACGCGACGGCCGCCGGAAAGGTCGACGTGCTGCCGTTCCAGCTCGTCACCATGGGACAGCCGATCGCCGACTTCGCCAACAAGCTGTTCGCCGACAACGCCTACCGCGACTACCTCGAGGTACACGGCATCGGCGTGCAGCTGACCGAGGCGCTCGCCGAATACTGGCACCAGCGGGTGCGCAGCGAACTCGCGTTCGGCGACCGCACGATGGCCAGCGAGGACCCGGAGAACGCCCAGGGCTTCTTCGACCTCGAATACCGTGGCGCGCGTTTCTCGTTCGGTTACGGCGCCTGCCCCGACCTCGAGGACCGCGCGAAGATGATGGAGTTGCTCGAGCCAGGGCGGATCGGCGTCGAATTGTCCGAGGAGTTGCAGTTGCATCCCGAGCAGTCGACCGACGCGTTCGTGTTGCACCATCCGGAGGCGAAGTACTTCAACACCTGACGTACTTCGCCACCGGATCGAGGGACGGGGGACAGGCGATGACGGTTCTGGAGCGGTCCGAGGGGCCGGTGCGGATCATCGGGATCGACCGGCCGGATCGGCGCAACGCCGTCGACCGGGCGACGGCCGATGCGCTGGCGGATGCCTTCCGGCGGTTCGACGCCGACGACTCGGTGTCGGTCGCGGTGCTCTACGGCGAAGGCGGGACCTTTTGCGCCGGAGCCGATCTCAAGGCCATCTCGGACGGTGACCCGAATCGGGTGGCACCCGACGGTGACGGTCCGATGGGCCCGACGCGGATGACGTTGTCCAAGCCGGTCATCGCGGCGATCTCCGGGCACGCCGTGGCCGGCGGACTGGAGCTGGCGCTGTGGGCGGACCTGCGTGTGGTCGACGACGACGCCGTCTTCGGGGTGTTCTGCCGTCGCTGGGGTGTCCCGCTGATCGACGGTGGGACCGTTCGACTTCCGCGTCTGATCGGCGAGAGCCGGGCCATGGATCTCGTGCTGACCGGCCGGGCGGTACCCGCCGATGAGGCGCTGTCGATCGGGCTCGCCAATCGCGTCGTGCCGTCCGGGACCGCGCTACCGGCCGCGATCGCGCTGGCCACGGAGATCGCCGCGTTCCCGCAGACGTGCATGCGCCAGGACCGGCTGTCGGTCCTCGAGCAGGACGGCCTGGACACGGACGCGGCCATCGCCAACGAACTCCGACACGGCATGGTCTCGCTCGCCACCGACACCCTGGCCGGCGCAAGCAGATTCGCCGGCGGCGCGGGCCGGCACGGTGAGGGTGTGGGGAGCTAGACGATCCGACGCATGCGGAACGTCTCGACGCGCCAAGCTACTCACCAGCCCCTGCTCCCGGATCCGAAAGAACGCCCTGCCCCGCTCCCTGAGGAGCGCCCGGAGCTTGCGGAGGGCGACGGCCGACCAACCCCGCTCCCTGAGGAGCGCCCGGAGCTTGCGGAGGGCGACCAACCCCGCTCCCTGAGGAGCGCCCGGAGCTTGCGGAGGGTGCGTCACGAAGGGTCTTCGCAACCCGACTCGCTTGGACCCTTCGTGACGGCCTCCGCAAGCTCCGGCCTCCTCAGGGAGCAGTAAATGGGCTCGCACCGCGCGCAACGGTTCTTTCGTAGTCCTCGACGGCCGCCAGGCCGCAGACACTGAGGTATGAGGAGCGATAGCCGCCGGGCCGAGCAAGGGACGAAGGAGCGCGTCGAGGTCGACGAGCTACGACGGGTCCTCTTGCGCTGTAGCGCAGTCAGTTGCGTGCGAGGTACTCGGCTAGGAATGCTTCGACGAGGGAGGGTCGGAGCTGTCGTTGGCCGGGTCGGGGTGGTCTCACGTCGATGACGTGGCTGGTTCTCGACCATGATCGACGCGCGTCGTCGTGGTGCCGGTTGTTCGGGCGCGCGTGATCGCCGGACCGCGTTGGTGGCCCGTGGATCTGCTCGCGCACGGTGTTCAGGTGTTGTGTGAATCGCCGCGGGATGTCGGGTCGGCGGTTGAGGCGTTCGGGGTTGGGTGGTGCGCCGGGTTCGGCGTTGAGTCGCCAGAGGCAGCGGCCTTCATCGGGTCCAGAGCGTTCGATGTGGGTGGTGTACTGGCCGGGATTGTCGCCGACCATTCGGTTGTGGCGTGGGCAGGCGGGGGCGAGGTCGTCGATGTCGGTGAGACCACCCTTCGCCCAATCCTTGTGGGCGTGATGCATGTCGACGTGGGTAGCGGGCTGATCACACCCGGGCGCCGAACATACTTCACCGTCAGGGCGGGCGAAGGAGACGAGGCGCTGTTCACGGGTGGCGAGACGCTTTCCCCGCCCGAAGTGCAGCGGGACAGCGGTGGCGTCTTTGAAGATCGCCAACCACGGCTGGACCTCACCGGCCATCGCGATCAGGTCCGGGATGGGCAGCACGGTGCCGGTCGCGGTGGTCGCGAGACCGGCTTCGCGGATCAGGTCGCCGAGGTCGGCTTTGACGATCAGTTGCACGGGCAACCCGCGGTGCGACTTTCCAAGGGTCCCGTCGGCGAAACATGCGGCCAGGGCGGCGTCGAGCGCGTCGTGATTGATCTGCGCGGGAGTACGGCTGTCACGGTCGGCTGCGGTGGTCAGGGCGTCGGGGTCAGCGGCCCCGGCCGGTCCGGACGGTGAGTGGGGGTCGTCGGGGTTGTTGAGTCCGGGTTTACCCCAGACCGCGAACATCATCGTCAACCGGGCGGCGAGTTCGGGGGTGAGGGTGCCCGAGATCTTGGCGGTGCCATCGGCGCGTTGCCGACCGATCCACAGGTTGCGGCGTCGTTTCTGGTCGGTGTCATCAGCCAATGTGCCGTCGGGATCGAGATGGGCCAGCAGCCGGGCACCGAGTTGGGTGATGTCGGCGGGTGTGTGGTCGGTGGCGATCTCCGCCATCTGTCGCTCGGCCGCGACTTTCACGTCGTGGTCGATTCCGTGGGGGATCTGGTCGAGGACATCGAGGGCGGCCTGCACGTGCGCGGAACCGACCGCTCCTGCGGCGAAAGCCTCAGCCAGGGTCGGGTTTTCGGGTTCCAGTATGTCGCCGCCGAGGCTGGTGCGGGTCGCGGTGGCGTCCATTTGCTTACGGCGTCGCATCGGGTTCGACACTCGTAGCCGGTGGGTCATGTACTGCATGAGTGTTCGGCACCCGGCTTTGCGGGGCAGGTCGCGGGCCTCGACCTGATCGATCTGCCGGTCACCGGCAACAGTCAACCGTGCGATCGCTTTCTCGGTATCGGCTGCCACTTCGGCCAACTCGGCATCGGTGCACGGCCCCAGGTCGACCGTCTGCAACTCGTCCACGATGCGGTGGAGGTCGGCAATCAACTCGACGGCACGCGGCTGCGGCGTCGCTGATACGTCAGACATGGCCACCCCCCAAGTACCGTAGCTGCGAATGTACGTTCGAGTGTACACCACAGCCGGCATCTCGCAACCCGAAAGTTTCTGTTGTGCAACGGTATTCGTCGGGACAACTTGTCGGTGCTGTGTGGTAGATGGGGGGCGCCTGTTTGCGTTGTCCTCGAATTATGTTGTTACGAGTCCTCTCTCGACAGCGGATGTGCGCGGGGAGGCCAGAGACCGCTCAGACGTCCAGCACTTCGGTCAACTGCGGGACGATCTGCTTCTTGCGCGAGACGACGCCTTTGCCGAAGGCATGGCCGTCCGCCACGGTGACCCCGAGTGCCTGTTCGACCGCCGAGGCGGGTTCGCCGACCACCAGCAGATCCGAGTCGGCCTTGATCACATCGGTGATGAGCAGGAGGTAGAGGTCGTAGCCGGCTGCCTCCTTCTCGGCGGTCATTGCCGTCAGGAACTCGTCGCGACGGTCGAGTATCTCGGCGGAGTCGACCGTGGTGATCTGCGAGACCCGCACCGTCTTCGGCCCCATTTCGAAGCTCTTGGAGTCCCGTCCGATGATCGCCGACACCGGCTCGTCGCCGAGCGCGGTCCCGGCCCGTAGAAGCGCGTCGCCGTACTCGTCGACGTCGACGCCCGCGATCGCGGCGAGCTCCGCGGCGGCGGCACGGTCAGCGTCGGTGCAGGTGGGGGAGTTGAACAACAGGGTGTCGGAGATGATCGCCGACAGCATGATGCCCGCCTCTGGGCGCGGGATCTCGACCCCGTTCTCCGCATACATCCGGGTGAGGATCGTGCAGGTGCATCCGACCGGTTCGACGCGCATGTACAGCGGCGCAGCCGTCTCGAAATTGGCGATCCGATGGTGGTCGATGACTTTCAGGACGGTCACGTCGGTGATGTCGGCGACGCTCTGCTGGCGCTCGTTGTGGTCGACGAGCATGACCTCCGCCGGCGCGGCCGTTTCGATGACGCGCGGTGCGTCGAGTCCGAAATGGTCCAAGGCGAAGGCGGTTTCGAGACTCGGCCGGCCCAGGGCGACGGCCTCGACATCGCTGCCCAGCGCGGCTTCGAGGTGGGCGAGGCCGATCGCAGCCCCGATGGCATCGGTGTCGGGGTTGCGGTGTCCGAACACCAGGATCTTCGACATGGGACCTCGGCTTTCTCCTCGGCGGTGCGCGTGGGCCCAGACTACGACGATCCCGGCGCCTCGCGGTCTCGTTCCCGGTGGGCATGATCCTCACCGGGTCGGCGCCTGCCCCGGGGTCGGCGTTCTACATTGGCTCCATGTCCACGACCGGGCGTCGATGCGTCATCCTGGTCGTCTGCTGTCTGAGCATGTTCCTCGTCGGCCTCGACATCTCCGCGGTCAACGTGGCGCTGCCGTCGATCGGTGCCGATCTCGACGCCACGCCGTCTCAGCTCCAGTGGGTGGTCGACTCGTACACGCTGGTCGTCGCGAGCCTGCTCATCCTCGGCGGCACCACCGGCGACCGGCTCGGTCGCAGACGCATCTTCGGGGTCGGCCTCGCGATTTTCGGAACCGGGTCGGTGCTCTGCGCGGTGTCGCCGACACCGGAGGTGCTCATCGCGGCCCGGGCTGTCCAGGCGGTCGGTGGCTCGATGCTGAACCCGGTGGCCCTGTCGATCGTGACCACTGTGTTCACCGAGCCGAAGGCGCGTGCGCGGGCGATCGGTTTGTGGGGAAGTGCATTCGGGGCGAGTCTGGCCTTCGGCCCGGTCGTCGGTGGTGCGCTGGTCTCCGGCCTGGGCTGGCAGGCGATCTTCGTGCTCAATGTCCCGGTGTGCGTGCTCGCCCTCGTTCTCAGCCGGCGGTACGTCCCCGAGTCGAGGGCGCCACAGCCTCGACGGGCCGATGTGGTGGGTCAGCTGCTGATCCTCGTGCTGTTGGGAACCGTGACGTTCGGGATCATCGAAGGGCACGTGCTGGGCTGGGGGTCCGGCGTCATCGTCGGCTGTTTCGCGGTCGCTGCGTGCTCGTCTGTGGTTCTCGTCTGGTACGAGTTGCGCCGCGACGAGCCGCTCCTGGACCCGCGGTTCTTCGGCAGTGTGCCGTTCACCGTCGCGGTCGTGTGCGCGGTCATCGCGTTCGCGGCGACCGGCGGGTTCCTGTTCCTCAACACCCTGTACCTGCAAGAGGTACGCGGACTGAGTCCGCTCGGCGCGGGTCTGAGGCTGATCCCGATGGCTCTGGCCGCCGCGTGCTGCGCGCCGGTCTCGGGACGCCTCGTCGCCGCGCGGGGGTCCCGGCCGCCACTGTTCGCGGGCGGGATCGGGATGGCCGCGGGCGGAGTGCTTCTCCTCGGCGTCGGACCGGATACCCCGTTCACCTACCTCGGCTCGGCCTACCTCGTGTTCGGCATCGGCTTCGGACTGGTCAACGCGCCCATCACGAATGCCGCGGTGTCGGGCATGCCGCGGACCCAGGCGGGACTCGCCTCCGCGATGGCCTCCACCGGGCGCCAGGTCGGGACGGCGCTGGGCGTGGCGGTGTCCGGTGCCATCGCGTTCTCTGGACGGGTGGGAACGGTGGCCGACGACCTGAGCGCCACCGCACGACCGTTCTGGATGGTGGTGTCACTGTGCGGCATGGCGATCGCCGTGCTGGCCTATCTCGCCACCGGCGCCTGGGCGGAACGAACCGCCGTGCGCACACGCGACCGCGTCGAGTCCCGATCGGGCTCCTGGACGGCGTGAGATTCCCACCATCGCGCGATCAGCTCGACGATCCCGTCAGGCGTCCGCGTCCATCCGAGGTGCGTCGCGACGCCCCCGGCCGGACCGTCGGAGGCCCGGTAACACAGTGTCGACATCGCGTCCTTGTCGAACGCCGCGTCGTAGGCGTCCGCGGCGCGGCCGGACACCACCTCGTCGTCGTGCAACCGGATCGACAACGCTCGCACCGCGATTCGGGAGTCGAGTGCGAACGGCGCCCACCCGGTCAGCACCATGCGCGCCCATTCCCGCATCAGCGTGCGCGGCGTCGGACCGCCGAAGCCGCGTCGTGGCCACCGGCCGAGCACCGCCGCGACCGGCGTCACCGACGCGGCCAGTGCGGCGAGCGGGATTCCGCGTGCGCCGTAGTGTCGGAAGTGGGGGACCGAGGCGCCGATCGCCACGATCCCGTCGGGAGCACGATCGGTCCGTGACGTCACGATCGCTGCCAGCTGTGCACCCAGGCTGTGACCGAGCACCAGGACCCTCGTCTCCGGGGTTTCGGTCCGGGCGGCGGTCACGGCGTCGGCCAGGTCGTCCGCCTCGTCGGCATAGGACCAGTCGGAACGTCGAGACGGTGGCTCGCTTCCCTCCTCGATCCCTCGCCGAGGGACGATCACGACGTCGAATCCGGCTCTGCTCAGGGCCTCCGTCAAGCGCCGGTACACACGCGCCGGCACTCCCATCGCCGGCGAGATCAACACCGTCGTGTGCCGTGTGCGAACGGGGTCGTTCTCGATGCGGGTCATGTCCCCAACGTCTCGCACCCGCGCCGCCGGCACCACTACCTACCAGGTAGTCGTTTCAGGGCGCGGCCCTGTGGATACCAACCAGGGATGGTCGACGCGGACACGGAGGGAGCGACAGATGTCGGATGTGAGTGACTTCTCGGAGACCTGCAAGCGCGTGGCGGACGCCGCGATGGAAGCAGGCGTCCGGATCGCGGTCGCCGAATCGCTGACCGGCGGGAACCTGGCAACCGAACTGAGCAAGGCGCCGAACGCGGGTACGTGGTTCCGCGGCGGGGTCGTGGCCTACCACAAGGACGTCAAGTACGACCTGCTCGACGTGCCCGAGGGGCCGGTCGTGAGCGAGACCGCGGCGCGCGCGATGGTGGCATCGACCGCTCGGTTGTTCGACGCCGACCTCGTCGTCGCGGTGACCGGTGAGGCCGGTCCCGAACCCGACGAGGCGGCACCGGGAACGGTGTGGTTCGGACTGGATCACCGCGGCCGCGTCAGCGCCTCCCGGGAAGTGTTCGACGGTGAACCCGAAGAGGTCCTCGCCCAGACGATCGGACACTCGTTGGAGTTGCTCGAGTCCTGTCTGCGGTCTTGATCGCCGGACGACCGTTACCCGTGAGGTAGTCGCCGCGCTCCCGCCCGGGACCTACCATGACCCCATGACCGTCGAGGTGGGAAGCATGCTGCGGCAGTGGCGCTCTCGCCGCTCGCTGAGCCAGCTGGATCTCGCCTACGAGGTCGGTGTCTCGCCGCGTCACCTCAGTTTTGTCGAGACCGGCCGGTCACGCCCGAGTCCGGCGCTGCTCGAGGCGCTCTCCGAGCGGCTCGATGTTCCACTGCGAGAACGAAATTCGCTGCTCCTCGCTGCCGGGCACGCACCCCGCTACAGCGAGGAACCGCTCGACTCGGACACGATGGCCCACGTCCGGTCGTCGGTCCAGCGATTGCTCGACGCCCACAACCCGAACATGGGCATGGCGCTCGACCGGACCTGGAACGTCGTGCTGGCCAACGACACCGCGCTCACCCTTCTCGAGTTGTTGCCGCCCGAACTGCAGACCGGACCGGTCAACCTGTTCCGGGTGTCGCTGCATCCGGACGGATTCGCGCGGGCCACGCACAACTTCGACGAGTGGGCGACCTACCTGCTCGAGTTGCTCCGGCGGATGGCGCGTATCACCGGCGATCCGCGCCTCGCCGACCTCGAACGGGAGGTCTCGGGATATCCGACCGTCGCCGCACTCGACGGACGTCTCGCCCGCGACCGTGCCGGAGTCGGGGGACAACCGCAGTTGCTGGTGCCGTTCCGGCTCGCCCTCGGCGACCAGGTGCTGTCGTTTTTCAGCACCCTCACGACGTTCGGCTCCCCACGCGATGTCACCCTCGAGGAGCTGACCATCGAGCTGTTCTACCCCGCCGACGAGCCCACCGAGCGGTGGGTTGCGATGATGCAGGGGTGACCGACACCGCCCCCACCGTCTCCACCGCCGGCCCCACCTCACCGTCGGGTGCGCGACTCCCCGCTGCCGTGCTGTGGGACATGGACGGCACGCTGCTCGACTCCGAACCGATCTGGGACGTCGCGATGGCGGAACTGGCCGCCCGGCACGGCATCGTCATGTCACCGGAACTCCGCGAATCCACTCTCGGGAACTCGCTGGCGGACGCATTGGCGAAGGTGCATGACGCGGCCGGTCTGTCCGCCGCGGAGCGCGATCCCGATGCCGACGGACGCTGGACTCTCGATCGGGTCGCCGAACTGTTCGCCGACGACCTGCCGTGGCGTCCCGGCGCAGCCGAAGCACTCGACCTGGTGGCCGGGGCAGGGATCCCCATGGTGCTGGTGACGAACACGGTGCGGGAGTTGACCGAGGTGGCCCTGGAGACCATCGGGCGTGGACGATTCACCACGACGGTCTGCGGCGACGAGGTGGCGGTGGGCAAACCCGCGCCCGACCCCTACCTGCGCGCGGCGGAACTGCTCGGTGTCCCGTCGGCCGACTGTCTGGCCGTCGAGGACTCGCCGACCGGCGCCCAGGCGGCATCGGCGGCCGGATGTCCGACGCTCGTCGTCGAGTCCGCGGCACCGGTCGAGCCGGGCCGGTTGCGCGTCTTCCGGACCAGTCTTGTCGGGCTGGACCTCGACGATGTCGCCGGTGCATGGACCGGCGGTCTCGCGCGCATCTCCACATGCAAAAATGAGGAATCGTGAAGACTTTCGAGGAGCTGTTCGCCGAACTCAGCGACAAGGCGCAGAGCCGTCCCGAGGGTTCGGGTACCGTCGCCGCCCTCGACTCCGGCGTCCACACCCTGGGCAAGAAGATCATCGAAGAGGCGGGTGAGGTCTGGCTCGCCGCCGAACACGAATCCGACGAGTCGCTCGGCGAGGAGATCTCGCAGCTCGTCTACTGGCTGCAGGTGATGATGATCAAGCGGGGACTGACGCTGCAGGACGTGTACCGACATCTGTGACCGGTTGACCCGGTCCGGACACAGTCCACACGACACAGTTCTGCTCCATCCCCGCGCCCGCAGGCGCACTCCACGAAAAGGACAACGAGATGCTGAGAGTGGCCGTACCCAACAAGGGTGCGCTCTCCGAATCCGCGTCGGCCATCCTCTCCGAGGCCGGCTATCGCCGCCGGACCGACGCCAAGGACCTCACGGTCCTCGACAACAACAACGACGTCGAGTTCTTCTTCCTGCGTCCCAAGGACATCGCGATCTACGTCGCCTCCGGCCGGCTCGACCTGGGCATCACCGGACGTGACCTCGCCCGCGACTCCGGCGCCGAGGTGGGCGAACAGCTGGCCATGGGCTTCGGCTCGTCGACCTTCCGTTACGCGGCTCCGGCCGACCAGCAGTGGGCGGTGGCCGATCTCGCGGGCAAACGCATCGCCACGTCGTACCCGAACCTCGTGCGCGAGGACCTGGCCGGTCATGGCATCACCGCCGACATCATCCGGCTCGACGGTGCGGTCGAGATCTCGATCCAGCTCGGTGTCGCCGACGCGATCGCCGACGTCGTCGGTTCCGGTCGCACGTTGCGTCAGCACGGCCTGGTGGCGTTCGGTGAATCGCTGTGCGATTCCGAGGCGGTCCTGATCTCCCGGCGCGACGCCGACCTCACCAAGGCCGAACGGCAGTTCGTCGCCCGAGTGCAGGGCGTGGTGTTCGGACAGCAGTACGTGATGATCGACTACGACTGCCCCCGTTCGCTTCTCGATCGGGCGTCGGCGCTCACGCCGGGCCTCGAGTCGCCGACCGTGGCGCCCATGGCCGACCCGGACTGGGTCGCGGTCCGCGCAATGGTGCCCCGCAAGGACCACCAGAACCTCATGGACGAGCTGTCCGAGCTCGGCGCCAAGGCCATCCTGGCGACGGACATCCGGTCCTGCCGGTTCTAGCGGAGGCAGATCCACCCATTTTCGGCAAACCCACCAGCTGCGAGCTGGTGGGTTTGCCGATCAGTGGTGGGTTTGTGGCTATTGCACCGCGCTGAGCATCACCGTCTGGGCCGACCGGCCGATGTGGCCGGAGGCGTCGTAGAGGTCGGCGAAGGTGCTGCCGAACCCGTCCGGACCGGCGATCATGTGGGCGTCGATGCCGACCCACGGTCCGCTCGGGACGCGCGTCAGGTGCACGGTGGTGTCGGTGTTCATCCACGTCCACCGATTCGGGCGGAGTCGGGTGCCCAACCCGTTGGCGACGTCGATGACGGTGAACATCGATTCCAGGTCCTCGGTCTTCTCGTCGGCGACGAGCGGGATCGCCGGCCGCAGCCATACCGCGGGAGTCGAGCCGTTGCGTCCCTCGGCCCGGACCGACTCGATGGTGCCGATGAACCCGAGGGTGCCCCAGTCGACGGCCTCGCCGTTGTCGTCGGAGAAGCCGATCACCGCCTTCGACTCGTCCGGTCCGGGCGTCAGGGGATCGGGACCGTTCGCGATCTCGGCGGTGTCGGCGACGCGGAGCCGCCACCCCACCGAGCGGGCGGCGGCGCGGAACGTCCCGTCGGCCTGCTGCACCTGCAGTTCGGTCTCGACGAGGCTGATCTGGCGGCCCGGCCGCACGACCCGGGCGGCGACCCGGTTGACGCCCAGCCCGACCGGGCCGAGGATCTCGGTGGTCACACGCGTGAAGTGCTGAGCCGGGTCGGGCTCGCACCGCAGCAACGACCGCATCAGGAGGGCCGACGGGGGACCACCGTGCTGCATCGTCGGCGACCACACGCTCAGCGTCGCCTCGGTCGGGCGGAAGTACTCGAAGTCGCCCTCGTCACGGGCAGCATCCGACGGGGCATCGATGGGTTCGTAGTACGAGTTCTCCACCCGAGTCACTCTATGACTGCCGACATAATGGGTCGGGGCGGGGGCGTCCCGCGGACGTCGGGGCTGCTCAGACTGCGAAACCCGCCGGGGGACCGGGGTACGGCGGGATGACGCCCCCGAACTCCGGACACCGGGCGCGGTGCTCACAGAACTTGCACGACCACGACTTCTTCGGCCGGAAGTCGCCCGAGGCCACGGCCGTGCGGATCGCCTGCCAGATCGCGCGCAGGGTGCGCTCGAAGCGGAGCAGCTCGTCACGGTCCGGGCGATAGATCAGCTGTTGCCCGTCGGAGAGGTACATCAGCTGCAACCGGGCGGGAACGACCCCGCGGGTGCGCAGGATCGCGAGCGCGTAGAACTTCATCTGGAACAACGCCTTGGCTTCGTACGCCTCACCCGGCGACCGCCCGGTCTTGTAGTCGACGACGCGTATCTCGCCGGTCGGCGCGACGTCGATGCGGTCGATGAACCCCCGCATGAGCATGTCGTCGGCGTCGATCTCGACGTGTTCCTCCACCGCGTCGGCGTCGAAGGCGGTCGGGTTCTCCATCGTGTAGTAGGTGGCGATGAGCTTGTGCGCATCGGCGAGGAACGCGGCCTGGCCACCTTCGCCGATGACCTTCGCGAGCTCGGGGTCGCCCTCGCACATCGCGGCCCAGGCGCCTTCGACCAACAACTCGGCCGAGTCCTGGGTGCGGAGCTCGGCCGGGAGGTCGAACAGATTCTCCAGCGCGGCATGGACGACGGTGCCCCTGGTCTGCGCGGTGGTGGGGGTCTCCGGGAAGCGGTCGATCGCACGGTAGCGGTAGAGCAGTGGGCACTGCTTGAAGTCCGCGGCGCGGGACGGCGACAGCGCCAGCGGGCGCCCGACGATCCCTCGCGCCTCCGGGTCGGGGCCGCCCGGGGTCCCTGTCGGGGTCGTGCTGGGGGAGGCGTCTCCGACTCCGGTCATCGTGCTCACCCTTCGCAGGGTAGGCGCCGGGCCCGACAGTCCGAGGTCCCGACACTCGGGTCCGCTCGCCGGCCACCCGGGCGGCGCCCTCCCCGCAGCGACACGAGGCAGGACCGGCCCACCTCGTCGGGTAACGTCCACACGGCCCACGAACCCCTGCGCCGAGTCGCGTGGGTTCGGATCGTTCACGAGAGGAAGCACCAGTGCCCACCACCGGACCGTTCGTCGTCGGCGACCGGGTTCAGCTGACCGATGCCAAGGGGCGCAAGTTCACGGTGCTGCTCGACGAGGGAAAGCAGTTCCACACCCACCGCGGTGCCATCTCCCATGACGACCTCATCGGTTCGCCCGAGGGCAGCATCGTCTCCGCGACCAGCGGTACCCAATATCTGGCGCTGCGCCCGCTGCTCGTCGACTACGTGCTCTCGATGCCGCGCGGGGCCCAGGTCATCTACCCCAAGGACGCCGCCCAGATCGTCCTCGAGGGCGACATCTTCCCGGGCGCCCGCGTCCTCGAAGCCGGTGCCGGCTCCGGCGCGCTGACGTGTTCGCTGCTGCGCGCGGTCGGTGCCGACGGTGAGGTCGTCTCCTTCGAGATCCGGGATGACCACGCCGAGCACGCGATCCGCAACGTCGAGACCTTCTTCGGGGGACGGCCGGACAACTGGCACCTCACCGTCGACGATCTGGCGAACGTGGATCGGGACGAACGGTTCGATCGCGTCATCCTGGACATGCTCGCGCCCTGGGAACCGCTCGACGTCGTGCGGACCGTGTTGAAACCAGGCGGGGTCTTGACGGTCTACGTGGCGACCGTCACCCAGTTGTCCCGGGTGATGGAGGCCCTGCGCGAGCAGGAGTGCTGGACCGAGCCCCGGGCCTGGGAGACGCTCCTCCGCGAGTGGAGCGCGGTGGGCCTCGCGGTGCGTCCCGAACACAAAATGCAAGGCCACACGGCTTTTCTGATCACGGCCCGGCGCCTTGCCGACGGCACCACCACACTGCGTCCGCAGCGCCGTCCGAGCAAGGGCTGAGCCCGGTCGCGGAGTAACGGCCAGTCGCCGAGCTGCGCGGTGAAACATCGCGAATACGTTGCGAAGACGCACATTTAACACACCGTCAACACCGGCGATTGCGCGGTGGACGGCGATTCGCCGTCTCGGCCGGTAGCGTAGGGATACGGCGCGAGCATTCCGATCGAGGGATCGGGTGATTGCCGGCGAGAGGAGTCAGCAATGACCGAACCTGACCGCCACGACGCACTGGGGGACCGCGCGTTCCCGAGGGCGCCAGTGCATCCGACGAGGGCTTCGTCCCCGCCTACACTCCGCCCCCGCCGCGGAGCGGCACCGAGTCGCCCCTGTCGCGGAGCGGCCCGGACTCGTCTGCGCGCGGCGCGGCCGGCCGGCCGGCCGGGGATCGTCCAAGAGCGGGTGGACAGCCTCACCGGCACGCAACGCGAAGCTGCTCGACACCCTCAAGGAGGCCCGACAGCAACTCGTCGCTCTCCGCGAGGAGGTCGACCGTCTGGGTCAGCCGCCGAGCGGGTACGGCGTCCTGCTGGACGTGCACCCCGACGCCACCGTCGATGTGTTCACCTCGGGCCGCAAGATGCGCCTCACCTGTTCGCCCAACATCGACACCGACCTGCTGACCAAGGGTCAGACCCTGCGTCTGAACGAGGCCCTGACCATCGTCGAGGCCTGTGAATTCGACACCGTCGGCGAGATCAGCACGCTGCGCGAGGTGCTCGGTGACGGCAAACGCGCCCTGGTCGTCGGTCACGCCGACGAGGAGCGGGTGGTCTGGCTGGCCGAACCGCTGCTGGGCGAGGTCGACGGTGAGGACGGTCTGCGTCGCAAGTTGCGTCCCGGCGACTCACTGCTCATCGACACCAAGGCCGGGTTCGCGTTCGAGCGGGTGCCCAAGGCCGAGGTCGAGGATCTCGTCCTGGAGGAGGTCCCGGACGTCGGTTACGAGGACATCGGTGGCCTGGGCCGCCAGATCGAGCAGATCCGCGACGCCGTCGAACTCCCGTTCCTGCACAAGGACCTGTTCCGCGACTACCAGCTGCGTCCCCCGAAGGGCGTGCTGCTCTACGGTCCGCCCGGCTGTGGCAAGACGCTCATCGCCAAGGCCGTGGCCAACTCCCTGGCGAAGAAGATCGCGCAGGTGCGCGGCGACGACGCCAAGGAGGCGAAGTCGTACTTCCTGAACATCAAGGGCCCCGAGCTGCTCAACAAGTTCGTCGGTGAGACCGAACGGCACATCCGGCTGATCTTCCAGCGGGCGCGCGAGAAGGCTTCGGAGGGCACGCCGGTCATCGTCTTCTTCGACGAGATGGACTCGATCTTCCGCACGCGCGGATCGGGCGTCTCCTCGGACGTGGAGACCACCGTCGTGCCGCAGCTGCTCAGTGAGATCGACGGCGTCGAGGGCCTCGAGAACGTCATCGTGATCGGTGCGTCGAATCGCGAGGACATGATCGACCCCGCGATCCTGCGCCCGGGGCGCCTCGACGTGAAGATCAAGATCGAGCGTCCCGACGCCGAGTCCGCGATCGACATCTTCTCCAAGTACCTCACCGAGGAGCTGCCCATCCACGCCGACGACATCGGCGAGTTCGGGGGCGATCGCACGGCCTGTGTCAACGCGATGATCGAGAAGGTCGTCGAGCGGATGTACGCCGAGAGCGAGGACAACCGGTTCCTCGAGGTCACCTACGCCAACGGCGACAAAGAGATCATGTACTTCAAGGACTTCAACTCCGGCGCGATGATCCAGAACGTCGTCGACCGGGCCAAGAAGTACGCGATCAAGTCGCAACTGGACACGGGTGCACCGGGTCTGCGCGTGCAGCATCTCTTCGACTCCATCCTCGACGAGTTCGCGGAGAACGAGGACCTGCCCAACACGACCAACCCCGACGACTGGGCCCGGATCTCGGGCAAGAAGGGCGAGCGGATCGTCTACATCCGCACGCTGGTCACGGGCAAGAGTGCGGGCGCGAGCCGGGCCATCGACACCGAGACGAACACGGGTCAGTACCTGTAGCGACAGTGGTCTCGACCGAGCAGACAGCCGACTCCCACGGGGTCGGCTGTCTGCTCGACAGAACCGCGTGAACAGCGCCGTCAAGCACTAGAGTTGTCGGCGATGAACAGCACATCGATGGCGCGTGGACGAGTGATCGTCGACGGTGGGGCGCCGCATCCACTGGGCGGCGCTCAGCGCATCACCCTGGGGCGTGAGCCCGACAACGACATCGTGATCAACCATCCGATGGTGTCGCGTCGGCATCTCGCCATCGAGTGGCGCGGTACGGCCTGGTGTCTCGTCGACATCGGCAGCACCAACGGCTTCTTCGTCAACGGCCTGCGGATGGCCGAGTTCATGGTGCCCGGTACGACCCAGGTACGCCTCGGCGACGTGAACACGGGTCCGGTCGTCGACCTCGTGGTCGACGTGCCCGCATCCGGCGGCCGACCGCCCTCGAGTGGTCCCGGACGCAGTGTGCCGTCCCGGCCGGGTCCGCCGGTCTCGCGTCCGATGCAGTCGGGCTACCCGCCGTCAGGTCCTCGCTCGGCGGGGTTCCCGGGCGCGCCTGTCCCGGCCTCAGGCCAGATGCCGGCCCATGCACCGGGCGGGCGACAGTACCGAGTGGACCCGATGCCGCAGGAAGTCCTGAGCGCGCCGCATCTGCAAGCGCTGCAGCAGAACGTGTCGGCGGTCTACCGCCTGCCCGGCGCGCCGACACCGCCCGAGCGCGAGTCGATCTCGCTCCGCGGAGTCCAGCGGATCGGACGCACGCCCGACAACGACATCGTCGTCAGCGACGTCCTGGCGTCCCGGCACCACGCACAGGTGTCCAGCCGCGGGGCGGCCCTCGTGATCGAGGACCTCGGCAGCGTCAACGGAACCTTCGTCAACGGCCGGCGGGTGTCGAGCGCGCAACTGACCGACGGCGACGTCGTCACCATCGGCAACAGCGACTTCGTGGTGTCCGGCGGCACGCTGATGCGCGGGCAGGAGAGCGCCGCGGTCGCCGACGGCCTCCACGTCCACGGTGTGAGTCTCGTCGTGGACGGCGGGAAGCGTCTGCTCGCCGACGTGGACTTCAGCGCCAGTCCGGGCACGCTGACCGCGGTGATCGGCCCCTCGGGCGCGGGTAAGTCGACGGTGTCGAAGATCGCGGCCGGACTCAACTCACCGACGAGCGGCCTGGTCACCTTCGAGAGCCGCAACGTCCACGCCGAATACGACGCTCTGCGCACCCGCATCGGCATGGTGCCGCAGAAGGACGTCCTGCACCACAAGCTCACGCTCCGGCAGGCCTTGCGCTACGCCGCGGAACTGCGCCTGCCACCCGACCTCTCGAAGGCCGATCGGGACCGGGTCATCGACGGGGTGCTCAGCGAGCTGCAGCTGACCGAGCATGTCGACACCCGCGTGGAGAAGCTGTCCGGCGGCCAGCAGAAGCGCGCGTCGGTCGCGATGGAGTTGCTGACGGGTCCGTCACTGCTCATCCTCGACGAACCGACCTCCGGTCTCGACCCCGCACTCGACCGGCAGGTGATGGCGACCCTCCGCCGGCTCGCCGACGCCGGGCGTGTGGTCCTCGTGGTCACGCACTCGCTGACCTATCTGTCCATGTGCGACCAGGTGCTGCTGCTGGCGCCCGGCGGCAAGACGTCCTTCTGCGGCCCGCCCGGACAGGTCGAGGGGGAGATGGGCACCTCCGACTGGGCAGAGATCTTCGCGTACGTCGCCGATCAGCCGGACACCGCACACATGCGGTACCTTGACCGGCACCGCCGAGCGCCGAATCCGCCGCCGCCCCAGCGTCCTCCCGGGCCACCGATACCGGTGCCGCACACGAGCTTCACCCGCCAGTCGTCGACCATCGCCCGACGCCAGGTACGGCTCATCTTCGCCGACGTCGGCTATCTCGTCTTCCTCGTGCTGCTACCCGTCGTGCTCGGCCTGCTCACCTTGGTGATCCCGGGTTCGAGCGGGTTCGCCCGCCTCGAGGTGATCCCGAACGCGCCGCCACCGAAGGACGGCGCGGAGGCGATCCAGATCCTCGTCGTGCTCGTCGTCGGGGCCGCGTTCATGGGGGCCGCGCTGACCGTGCGCGATCTCGTCGGGGAGCGCGACATCTTCGAACGCGAGCGCGCCGTCGGGTTGCGGCCCGGCGCATACCTTTTCGCCAAGATCGTGGTGTTCTTCGTCGCCGCGGTGCTGCAGACGATCATCATGGTCGGCATCACCTTCGCCGGTCGGGGGCTGCCCGACTTCGGCGGTCCGATCCTCCCGCCGCCGCTGGCGTTGCTCGTCGCGGTGGCCGTCCTCGCCTGCGTGAGCACGCTCGTCGGTCTCGCGATCTCGTCGGCGGTCAAATCCAACGAGCAGGTCATGCCGCCGCTGGTCATCGTCGTGATGGTCCAGTTGGTGTTCTGCGGCGGCCTGTTCAAGCTCGACGGCATCGGACTCGAACAGCTGTCGTGGATCTTCCCGTCGTTCTGGGGGTATGTCGCCGCGGCCGGCAGCGTGGACCTCTACAACATCAATGTGGCCGCGCCGCAGCGCATCACGCTGTGGGAGACATCGGTCGCGCACACCGCACTCGCCTACGGGGTGCTCGCGGTGATCAGCGCGCTGCTGCTCGCCTTCACCTATTCGCGGCTGCGATTGAAGAAGCGGTGACCCGCGGCGGCTGACCAGCACTGACGGGCGGTCCGTTCCGTCAGACGTCTCGCATGACGGCGCACAGC
Source organism: Gordonia sp. SMJS1 (assembly GCF_029866425.1). Lineage (NCBI taxonomy): Bacteria > Bacillati > Actinomycetota > Actinomycetes > Mycobacteriales > Gordoniaceae > Gordonia > Gordonia sp. SMJS1. The sequence goes on from NZ_CP123381.1 coordinate 2,598,360, forward strand.
ACCTTCCGAACGTCGTCGAGGCTGTCGGGGAGGGGTGCGCCGCTCCGCGACGCCGGCAGCACGCGGACGTCCCCGATCTGCCTTCGACGACCGCGGTGTCGGATCGAGGCCCCCTGCGCCGCGAGCACGTTCGCCACCCAGTCCGACCCGGCGCCATAGTTCAGGACGACCCAGAAATCGCGACCCGACGCCAGCGCCATGACCGGCGTCCGGTAGCGGCGGCCACTGCGTCGACCATCGTGTTCGATGACCGCCATACCCGGGACGCGCCCTGCCCACAGCAGCACGATCCGGTTGGTCACGTGCTTGTTGAGCACCGCCACCAGCCGCATGCGTCGCTCACCCAGCATCGAAGCGATCTGCGACGCCGTCCTCGCGACCGTCGACGACACGGTCATCCGGTCCTCCCGTCACTGGCTCGGTTCGACCAGTGTGGCGTGGCGAGGGCGGCGACGGCATCCGGCAAGACCCTGAATCACCCCCGGGGATGGACGGATCCGTCAACCGGTCGTCGCCGGAAAGCGTACGAACCCGAGTTCGGACTCCGACGACAACTGCGGATGGCGGGGCAGCACCCGGACGGTGTAGCCGAGATGACCGGAGGCCGACGGCGGCACCAGTGCGGTGAACACCACCCGGCCCGACGCATCGCGGTCGGGACCGCGGGTCATGTCGGTGAACGTCGGTGCCAGGATCTCGCCGTCGTCGCCGACCCGGCCGAGTACCACCTGCACCGCGACCGACTCGGGCGCGAGATCTCCCAATGCCACATGGGCGGTGATCCAGAGTCCGTCCGCGCGACGCTCGTCCTCGACCCCGGCCACCTGCACCGACGACCATCCGGTCTCCAGGGTCCGGCGATAAGCCGCGAGGTCGCGCGCACCCGCGTAGGAGTCGGCGCATGCGGACTCGTAGGCGCGGGCGGCCGGGCAGTAGAGGTCGGTCGTGTAGTCGCGGACCATGCGCGAGGCGAGTACCTGCGGTCCGAGCCGAGTGAGGGTGTGGCGCATCATCTCCACCCACCGGCGGGGTACACCGTCGTCCGCCCGGCGATAGAAGAGGGGGATCACCGTCTCCTCGAGGAGCGTGTACAGCGCCTGCGCCTCCAGATCGTCGCGACGATGTTCGTCGGTGATCCCCTCCGCGGACGGGATCGCCCACCCGTTGTCGCCGTCGGCCATCTCGTCCCACCAGCCGTCCAGGATCGACAGATTGAGTCCGCCGTTGAGCGCCGATTTCATCCCCGAGGTCCCGCAGGCCTCCATGGGACGGACCGGATTGTTCAGCCACACATCGCAACCGGCGTAGATGAAACGCGCCATCGAGATGTCGTAGTCGGGGAGGAACACGATGCGATCGCGCAGTTCCGGATCCTCGGTGAACCGGACGACCTGCTGGATCAGGGACTTGCCTCCCTCGTCGGCCGGGTGGGCCTTGCCCGCGATGACCAGCTGCACCGGCCGATCGGGATCGGTGAGGATGGTGCGCATGCGTTCGGGATCGCGGAGCATCAGCGTCAGGCGCTTGTAGGTCGCCGCTCGCCGTGCGAATCCGATGGTCAGCACGTGCGGGTCGAACAAGTCGGCGCTCCATGCCAGCTCGGCGTGGGTGAAGCCGCGGTCGAGGCCGCTGGCTAGTGCTCGCCGCCGCACCTCGTCGACTAGTTCCTCGCGCAGCTCCTCGTGCGTTCGCCAGATCGTCTCGTCGGACAGGCCCGCGTACACCTCGGGCGCGGAGTCCTCATCCCCGTCGGCGAAGTCGCGCCACGCCGGGGCCACCCAGGTCGGTCCGTGCACGCCGTTCGTGATCGCGCCGATTGGCACATCGGCGGCGTCGAAACCCGGCCACAGGTCGGCGAACATCTCCCGACTCACCGCACCGTGCAGCTGCGACACCCCGTTGCTGCGTTGCCCGAGCCGAAATCCCATGTGCGCCATGTTGAAGACGCCGGGGTCCGCCTCGTCGCCGAGTTCAGCCACCGTCGCCGCGGCCAGCCCGGGCAGCAGGCGGGATTTGCCGTCGGAGTCGGCGTCGAGGTAACGGGCGACGAGGTCGGCGGGGAAACGGTCGATCCCGGCCGGCACCGGGGTGTGGGTGGTGAACACGTTCGAGGCGCGGACCACCGCTTCCGCGGTGTCGAAGTCGAGCCCGCCGGCCACCAACTCGCGGATGCGTTCCACGCCGAGGAAGCCCGCGTGTCCCTCGTTCATGTGGAACACCGTCGGCTCGGGCCGGCCGGTGATCCGGACGTACTCGCGGAGCGCGCGGACACCGCCGATGCCGAGCAGGATCTCCTGTGCGATCCGGTGTTCCTGATCCCCGCCGTAGAGCCGGTCGGTCACCGCGCGCAGGGCGGCGCCTTCGGGCTCGTCATCGTTGCGATCGATGTCGGAGTCGAGGAGCAGCAACGGGATTCGGCCCACCGACGCCACCCACACCTGGGCCGACAGGGTCGCCCCGCCGGGCATCGCGACCTCGACGATCACCGGCTCCGCGCCGTCGCCCGGGGCGAGGAGCGTGAGGGGCAGGTCGGCGGGATCGTTCACGGGATACCGCTCGATCTGCCAGCCGTCGTGATCGAGGCCTTGGCGGAAGTAACCGGAGCGGTACAGCAATCCGACGCCGATCAGCGGCAGCCCGAGGTCGGAGGCCGCCTTGAGGTGGTCACCGGCGAGGATGCCGAGGCCGCCGGAGTAGATCGGCAGGACCTCGGAGACGCCGAACTCCATCGAGAAGTACGCGATTCCCGGGGGCACCACCCGGTCATGCGCCGAACCGTCCTGTCCCGATGACTCGGCCGCATACCTCTGGAACCACTGCGGTGCATCGAGATACTGCTCGAGGTCGGCGTGTGCCTCGGCGACCCGTGCCACGAAACCCTCGTCGTCGGCCAGCTCGACCAGACGGGCGGGGTCGGTGTCGGCGAGAACCCGGACCGGATCGCCGGTCGACGACCACAGGCGCGGGTCGATGGTGGCGAACAGCTCCTGGGTGGGGGTGTGCCAGGCCCAGCGCAGGTTGTGCGACAACGGCGCGAGGTCGGCGATCCGGTCGGGCAGCGGCACTCGAACGGTGAACCGGCGGAATGCTTTCACGGCGTCGACCGTACTCAGCACGTGCGGTGGTTGCGACCGGTGGCAAGTGAACATCTACCCTCGAAGGATGCAGCGAATCATCGGGACCGAGGTCGAGTACGGAATCTCCGCACCCGGCGACCCGACCGCGAACCCGATCATGACGTCCACCCAGGCGGTTCTCGCCTATGCCGCGGCCGCCGGTGTACCGCGCGCGAAGCGGACACGCTGGGACTACGAGGTGGAGTCGCCGCTTCGCGACGCCCGAGGTTTCGACCTCGGCCGCGGGGCCGGACCCGCACCGATCATCGACGCCGACGAGATCGGCGCGGCCAACATGATCCTCACCAACGGGGCGCGGCTGTACGTCGACCACGCCCACCCGGAGTACTCCGCACCCGAGGTCACCGACCCGATGGACGCGGTCATCTGGGACAAGGCCGGGGAGCGCGTGATGGAGGCCGCGGCTCGTCACGTGGCGAGCGTCCCGGGCGCTCCGAAACTGCAGCTGTACAAGAACAACATCGACGGCAAGGGCGCCTCCTACGGCACCCACGAGAACTACCTGATGGCGCGGGAGACCCCGTTCACCGCCGTCATCGCCGGGCTCACGACCTTCTTCGCGTCCCGGCAGGTGATCACCGGTTCGGGACGCGTGGGTATAGGCCAGTCCGGCGACGAGGCGGGTTATCAGCTGTCGCAGCGGTCGGACTACATCGAGGTCGAGGTCGGGCTGGAGACCACGCTCAAGCGGGGCATCATCAACACCCGCGACGAGCCGCACGCCGACCCCGAGCGATACCGGCGACTCCACGTCATCATCGGCGACGCCAACCTCGCCGAGACCTCGACCTACCTGAAGGTCGGGACCACCGCGCTCGTCCTCGACCTCATCGAGGCCGGGGTCGACTTCTCCGACATCGAGCTCGCGCGGCCGGTGCAGGCCGTCCACACGATCAGTCACGACCCGTCGCTGACGGCCACGGTCGCACTCACCGACGGTCGCGAGCTCACCGGCCTCGCTCTGCAGCGGGAGTATCTGGAGCGTTGTCAGAAGTTCCACGACCAGGAGCACTCCGACGACCAGCGCGCCGCACACGTCCTGCAGACGTGGGCGGACGTGCTCGACCGCCTCGAGCGCGACCCGATGGAGTGCGCCGACATCCTCGACTGGCCCGCGAAGCTGCGCATCCTGGAGGGCTTCCGCCAGCGCGAGAACCTGTCGTGGTCGGCGCCGCGTCTGCAGCTCATCGACCTGCAGTACTCCGACGTCCGGCTCGACAAGGGGCTGTACAACCGGCTCGTCGCGCGCGGGTCGATGAAGCGGCTGACCGACGAGAACGACGTGCTCGCCGCGATCAGCGAGCCGCCGCGGAACACGCGCGCCTACTTCCGCGGCGAGTGTCTGCGCCGGTTCGGCGCCGACGTCGCGGCGGCGAGCTGGGACTCGGTCATCTTCGATCTGGGCGGGGACTCGCTGGTCCGTATCCCCACCCTCGAACCGCTACGCGGCACCGCGGCGCACGTCGGCAAGCTCCTCGACTCGGTGGACTCGGCCGCCGAACTGGTGGATCAGCTCACCACCTGAGCGGCCGCGGCGCCTCGCCGTCTCCGACGGCATGTGCTTCGTTCCGCCACAGTTGTCGTCCCCACAGGTAGTGTGGGAGCACACGATTCCGCAGGGTCGAGACACCGGATCAGCGCCGCGACAGCGACACCCGATCCCGACTCCCTCGACCGCGGTAGCCCGCCAAGGGGCGATCGGTTTCAAGGAGGCAGCAGATGGCGCAGGAACAGACCAAGCGTGGTGGCGGCGGCGACGACGAGGGCGTGGGCCCCGATTCCGGCGCCGGACAGGAACGTCGCGAGAAGCTGGCCGAGGACACCGACGACCTGCTCGACGAGATCGACGACGTGCTGGAGGAGAACGCCGAGGACTTCGTGCGCGCCTACGTCCAGAAGGGCGGCCAGTGAGCGACAGGTTCGGTTCACTGCCCCCGCTGTCCCAGTTCCGCCCCGGCTCGTTCGCCGGCGCCGACATCTCGTCGTTCACCGAATTCCTCCGGACGCATGCGCCGGAACAACTCCCGCAGGCCCAGGTCGACCGGGTGGGGTCGTTCGCCGGCGGCGCCGACGGCGCCGGTGACATCCCGCACGGCACGACGATCGTGGCCGTGTCATACCCGGGTGGGGTCGTCCTCGCCGGGGACCGCCGGGCCACCATGGGCAACCTCATCGCCACGCGCGACGTCAAGAAGGTCTACATCACCGACGAGTACTCGGCGGCCGGGATCGCCGGCACCGCCGGGATCGCGATCGAGATGGTCCGGCTGTTCACCGTCGAACTCGAGCACTACGAGAAGATCGAAGGCGTCCCGCTGACCCTCGACGGCAAGGTCAGCCGGCTGGCCTCGATGGTGCGGGGCAATCTCGGCGCGGCCCTGCAGGGTCTGGCGGCCATTCCGCTGCTCGTCGGCTACGACATCGACCACGACGATCCGAACGAACGCGGACGCATTTTCAGCTTCGACGTCGCGGGTGACCGGCACGAGGAGTTCGGTGGCTACACCGCCATCGGCTCGGGGTCGGTGTTCGCCAAGTCCTCGCTCAAGAAGCTCTACCGACCCGATCTGACCGCCGACGAGGCGCTCGCGATCGCCGTCGAATCGTTGTACGACGCCGCCGACGACGACTCGGCGACCGGCGGGCCCGATCTGGTCCGCAAGATCTTCCCGATGGCCGCCATCGTCGGCGCCGACGGGGCCCGGGAGGTGGACGCGACCGACATCGAGGCGGCGGCACGTGCCGTCGTCGAACGCCGCAGCGCCGAGCACGAGGGGGGTGCCCGATGACCTTCCCGTACTACGCCAGTGCCGAGCAGATCATGCGCGATCGCTCGGAGCTCGCTCGCAAGGGCATCGCCCGGGGACGCAGCGTCGTGATCCTCACGTTCGCCGACGGTGTGCTGTTCGTCGCGGAGAACCCGTCCAACACGCTCCGCAAGACCAGCGAGATCTACGACCGGATCGGTTTCGCGGCGGTGGGCAAGTACAACGAGTTCGAGAGCCTGCGCAAGGCCGGCATCCAGATCGCGGACATGCGCGGCTACAGCTACGACCGTGCCGACGTGTCCGGGCTGTCGCTGGCCAACACCTACGCCAACGCACTGGGCAGCGTCTTCACCGAGCAGGCGAAGCCGTTCGAGGTCGAGCTCTGCGTCGCCGAGGTCGCCCGTCCGGGCAAGCCGAAACGGTCGCAGCTGTACCGGATCTCCTACGACGGGTCGATCACCGACGAGACCCGCTTCCTGGTGATGGGCGGGGCGACCGAACCGATCGCGGCGGCCCTCAAAGACAGCTACGAGCCCGACATGGAGCTCGGCCGGGCGATCGGCGTCGCGGTCACCGCCCTGACGGCGCCGGCCGACAACGGTGGCGGGACCCCGACCGAACGTCGGGTGCTCGCCGCGGGCGACCTCGAGGTCGCCGTCCTCGACCACAACCGTCCGCGGCGCGCGTTCCGGCGCCTCACGACGTCCACGGTCGAAGGGCTCCTCCCGCAGGCTGCGGCGGCCCAGTCCTCGGATACACCGTCCGAGGTGGACGAAGCCCCTGGTGAGACGCCATCCTCCGAACAGTGACGAGAACGCCGCGGCGCGCGGCGGCCGGTGCGTGTCGACCGGTCCGCCGCGGTCCGCGCGAGTAGGGTTGGTCAAGTGCAGCGACGAATCATGGGCATCGAGACCGAGTTCGGTGTCACGTGCACCTTCCACGGCCACCGCCGCCTGAGTCCGGACGAGGTCGCGCGGTACCTATTCCGCCGGGTCGTGTCGTGGGGCCGGTCCTCGAACGTCTTCCTGCAGAACGGCGCTCGCCTCTATCTCGACGTCGGATCGCATCCCGAATACGCCACCGCGGAGTGCGACAGCCTCATCCAGCTGATCAACCACGACCGCGCGGGCGAACTGGTTCTCGAGGACCTGCTCGTCGATGCCGAACAACGCCTGGCCGACGAGGGCATCGGCGGCGACATCTATCTGTTCAAGAACAACACCGACTCGGCCGGCAACTCCTATGGATGCCACGAGAATTATCTCGTCGTGCGGGCGGGGGAGTTCTCCCGCATCTCCGACGTCTTGTTGCCGTTCCTCGTGACGCGCCAGCTGATCTGTGGTGCGGGCAAGGTTCTGCAGACCCCCAAGGCCGCGACCTTCTGCCTGTCCCAGCGCGCCGAGCACATCTGGGAGGGCGTCTCCTCGGCGACCACCCGGTCGCGCCCGATCATCAACACGCGCGACGAGCCGCACGCCGACGCCGAGAAGTACCGCAGGCTGCACGTCATCGTCGGCGACTCGAACATGTCGGAGATGACCACACTTCTCAAGGTCGGTTCGGCGGCTCTCGTCCTGGAGATGATCGAGGCCGGTGTCGCGTTCCGGGACTTCGCGCTCGACAATCCGATCCGCGCCATCCGCGAGGTCAGCCATGACCCGACGGGGCGACGCCCGGTGCGCCTCGCCGGCGGTCGGCAGGCCAGCGCCCTCGACATCCAGCGCGAGTATCACGCACGCGCCGTCGAGCACCTCACCAACCGCCGACCAGACCCCGAGATGGACATGGTCGTGGACCTGTGGGGACGGATGCTCGACGCCGTGGAGAGCGACGACTTCGCCAAGGTCGACACCGAGGTCGACTGGGTCATCAAGCGCAAGCTGTTCCAGCGCTACCAGGATCGGTACTCGATGGAGCTCTCGGATCCGAAGATCGCGCAGCTCGACCTGGCGTTCCACGACATCAAACGCGGCCGCGGCGTGTTCGACGTCCTGATGCGCAAGGGGCTGGTCGCCGGCGACCACCGACGAGGCCATCAAGACCGCGGTCAACGAGCCGCCGCAGACCACCCGCGCCAAGCTCCGGGGCGACTTCATCTCGGCCGCGCAGAAAGCCGGGCGTGACTTCACCGTCGACTGGGTTCACCTCAAGCTCAACGACCAGGCCCAGCGGACGGTGCTGTGCAAGGACCCGTTCCGCAGTGTCGACGAGCGCGTCGATCGCCTCATCGCCTCGATGTGAGCGCCGGGTCACCGGCGAACCCAGCGTGCCTCCGCACGCGGTGAACGGCCACGTTCTAACCTGACTCGGTGGCAACCCCCAAAGTCGAGCGTCTGCTCAACCTCGTGATCTGCCTGCTGTGGACGCGACAGTACGTCACCGCCGACTACATCCGCCGCAACGTCGCGGGCTATTCGGACGACGGGCAGTCCGACGAGGCGTTCAACCGGATGTTCGAGCGGGACAAGAACGAGCTACGAGATCTCGGGATCCCCCTCGTGACCGGCCGTTCGCCGATGGCGGCCGGCGCCGAGGGATACCGCATCGACCGCGACTCGTACGAGTTGCCGGAGGTTTCGCTGGAGTCCGACGAGGCCGCGGCGATCGCCATGGCCGCCGCGCTGTGGGACACCCCCGAGGTCTCGACGCTGTCGCAGACGGCGATCCTCAAGCTCCGGGCCGCCGGGCTCGATGTCCGCTCCGAGGACGATCTGGGGATCACCTCGGGCGGGTCATCACGATCGCTCGGCTCCGAAGAGGTCATCGCCGGCCTGCTCGCCGCGGTCCAGGACCGCCGTGCCGTCGAGTTCCAACATCGATCGTCTGCCGCGGCCGCCCCGACCACCCGACGCGTCGAACCGTGGGGGGTCGTGTCACACCGGGGCCGCTGGTACGTCGTCGGCCACGACCGTGACCGCGACGCCACCCGGACCTTCCGGCTGTCGCGGATCACGGCGGTCGCCGCGGTCGGTGCCGCCGACGCGGTCGTGGTCCCGGCCGGCACTGATCTCCAGCAGATCGTCTCCGCGGCGGTCGATTCCGCTGCCGGTTCGGACGGACGGGTCGCGCGGATCTGGGTCGCGGCCGACCGGGCATTCGGCCTCCGCAGGGCCGCGACGACGACTGAACCCGCCGACTTCGACGGCGAACGCGGCGACATCGTGACCCTCGACATCCACTCGCTGACCGCGGTGGCACGGATGGTGCTTGGTGTGGGCCGCGATGCGGTCGTCCTCGATCCACCCGAGCTGCGCGAGCTCGTCATCGCGAGCCTCGACCGTCTGATGGGGGTGAGCGTCTGATGGCCGCGGCAGCGCCGTCGAGACTCAACCGACTGCTGGCGATGGTCCCGTATTTCCAGGCCCGCCGGGGCATCTCGGTTGCTCAGGCCGCCGACGAACTCGGGGTCACGCAAGCGCAGCTCACGAAGGACCTCGAGCTGCTCTTCGTCTGCGGGCTACCGGGCTATTACCCCGACGACCTGATCGAGCTCGAGTTCAGCGAGGGGTACGTGACGGTCGGGTTCACCGCGGGCATGGACCGGCCACTGCGGCTGACGACCGTGGAGGCGAGCACGCTCCTCGTCGCGCTGCGGGCGCTGGTCGAGACCCCCGGGGTCGTCGATGTGGCCGCGGCCAGGCGGGCCATCGCCAAGATCGAGCAGGCGGTGGGTGCGACGGTGCCGGGGGTCGCGGGCGCGTCCGACACGCCCGCCGGCCCGTCGGGGGAGAACCCCACGTACACGACGATCCGGGAGGCCACCAAGAAAGCGCGGGCATTGCGGCTGCGCTACTACTCGGCCGGACGCGACAGCGTCACCGACCGCGTGGTCGACCCCATCCGCCTGCAGGTCATGGACCAGCACACCTATCTCGAGGCCTGGTGCCGGATGGCCGAAGGCGTGCGGTTGTTCCGATTCGACCGCGTCGACACCGCGACCGCCCTCGACGAGCCGAGCCGTCCGCCGGCCGAGGCGGCGGCGTCGAATCAGTCGGTGCTCGTCGCCGAGGACCCCGACCTCCCGGCCGTCGAGATCGAGATCGACGCCGATCACCTGTGGATTCTCGATTACTACCCGCTCGAACCCCTCGAGACTGTCGAGGACCGGCCCGATCCAGGTCTCCCCGTCCGCGCCCGGTTGGTCTACGGCTCGCCGGAATGGCTCACCCGATTCCTGCTCGGATTCGCCGGCGCCGTGCGGGTCGTCGATGACCCGGCGATTGCCGCCGCGGTCGCCGACACCGCGGAGGCCGCCCGCGGGCGTTATCGCTGAGACCGGCCACGGCTGGGCCCTTCCGGCCCGGCGTGTGTCGGGTAGCATTGGACACTGTCTGCTCCGAACTGAAGGGTGATCTCATGGGCTTCACGTCATGGTGGCACTGGGCGATCGTCGCCATCGTGCTGCTGATCCTGTTCGGCTCGAAGAAGCTGCCGGACGCCGCCCGTGGTCTGGGACAGTCGCTGCGCATCTTCAAGAGCGAGGTCAAGGAGATGCAGAAGGACGACGACAAGGACGCGCCGGCCACCGCCGACGCGGCCGCGACCGATCCGGCACGACGCGAGCTGCCCGCGGGTGACTCGACCCAGCCGGCCACGCAGCGCGACGCCGACGCCAAGAAATCGGCTTAGGGGCGCGTCGGAGCATCGCCAGTGCGCACTCTCCCGATTCCCCGACGCCTCGACCCGCGGCAACGCAAGCGAAAACTCAATCCCGACGGCACCATGTCGTTGGTCGAGCACCTGTACGAGTTGCGCACTCGTATGGTCATCTCGCTGCTGGCCATCATCGCCACCACCATCTTCGGGTTCGTCTGGTACAGCCACGGCTTCCTGGGCATCCCGTCGCTCGGCGACGTCCTGCGCGGGCCGTACTGCGATCTGCCTGCGTCGTCACGCGCGACGCTGACCCCGGATGATTCGTGTCGCCTTCTGGCGACCGGTCCGTTCGACCAGTTCATGCTCCGGTTGAAGGTCGCGCTGACCGCGGGTGTGGTCCTCGCCTGCCCGGTGTGGATCTACCAGATCTGGCAGTTCATCACTCCGGGTCTGCACGCCCACGAACGTCGCTACGGCATCATGTTCGTCGCGATGGCGACGACCCTGTTCGTCAGCGGCGCGGTGCTCGCTTATCTGGTCGTCGCCAAGGCCTTCGACTTCCTGCTGACGGTCGGTAACGAGGTCCAGGTCACGGCACTCGCCGGTGACCAGTACTTCGGCTTCATGCTCAACGTCCTGGTGATCTTCGGCGTCAGCTTCGAACTCCCGCTCCTGATCATCGCGCTGAACGTCGTCGGCGTGCTGACCTACGCCCGGTTGAAGAGCTGGCGCCGCGGGCTCATCTTCGCGGTCTTCGTCTTCGCCGCGATCGCGACACCGGGCCAGGATCCGTTCACGATGCTCGCACTGGCCCTCGCGCTCACCGTGCTGCTCGAGTTCGCGATCCAGTTCGCGCGGATCTTCGACCGACGCAAGGCGAAGAAGGCGCCCGCATGGGCGGGCCTCTCCGATGACGAGGCCAGCCCACTGCCGCCGACGAAACCGATCGCCCCGGCATCGCCGATCCCGGCGCCGGCGAACGCGGTCGCCAACGCCACCCGTACGTCGACGCGGGCACGCGAGACCTTCGACGACGTCCTGTGACCCAACTCGACTCGTTCACGTCGAGACTCGCTTTCCGCCTCGACGACTTCCAGCGCCGCGCGTGTGAGGCGCTCGAGGGCGGCCACGGTGTGCTGGTGTGCGCACCGACCGGCGCGGGTAAGACCATCGTCGGCGAGTTCGCCGTCCATCTGGCCCTGGCCGGTGGCTCGAAGTGCTTCTACACCACGCCGATCAAGGCGCTCAGCAACCAGAAGTACAACGATCTCGTTGCCGTCCACGGGCACGAGTCGGTCGGGCTACTCACCGGCGACAGTTCGATCAATCCCGATGCCCCGGTTGTCGTCATGACGACCGAGGTCGTCCGCAACATGATCTACGCCGAATCACGGGCCCTGGACGGTCTGTCCCACGTCGTCATGGACGAGGTCCACTTCCTGGCGGACCGGTTCCGCGGGGCGGTGTGGGAAGAGGTGATCCTGCACCTCGAACCGTCGGTGCGGGTCGTCAGTCTGTCGGCGACGGTGAGCAACGCCGAGGAGTTCGGCGACTGGATCCAGACGGTCCGCGGTGACACCTCGGTGATCGTCGACGAACACCGTCCGGTGCCGCTGTCCCAGCACATGCTCGTCGGGCAGCGACTGTTCGACCTGTTCGATCCGGCCGACACCGGTCCGGCCCGCAAGGCCGGCACGCGTCCGCGCGTCAATCCGGAGCTCAAACGCCAGATCCGGCACCGGATCCTGATGGCCGACGACGAGCGGGAGGCGTCGCGCGGCCGTGGCCGAGGACGTGGCGGCGCGCCCCGTCGGCGCGACGGACGGGGACCCGCGCTCTCCCGGCCGAACCTCGTCACGCGACTCGACCGCGAGGGGTTGCTCCCGGCGATCGGGTTCATCTTCTCCCGTGTCGGGTGCGACGCCGCCCTGGCGCAGTGTCTGCGATCCGGGATCTCGCTTCTCACACCCGCCGAGATCGGCGAGGTCGACGCGATCGTCGACCGCCATCTCACCGAACTGGCACCGGCCGACCTCGACGTGCTGGGGGTGCATGAGTGGCGCGAGGGGCTGCGACGCGGACTCGCCTCGCACCATGCGGGCATGCTCCCGACCTTCCGGCACACGGTCGAGGAACTGTTCGTGCGCGGCCTGGTCCGGATGGTGTTCGCCACCGAGACGCTCGCGCTCGGCATCAACATGCCCGCTCGCTCGGTGGTTCTCGAGCGTCTCGTGAAGTACAACGGCGAATCGCACGTCGACCTGACGCCCGGCGAGTTCACGCAGCTGACCGGTCGCGCCGGCCGTCGCGGGATCGACGTCGAGGGTCACGCCGTCGTGGTGTGGACACCCGAGGTGGTTCCGGAGGAGGTCGCCGGCCTCGCCGGCGCGCGGACGTTCCCGCTGCGGAGTTCGTTCTCCCCGGAATACAACATGGCGGTCAACCTGCTCGGTCGATTGGGCCTGGACGGCGCGCGTGAGCTGCTCCATCGGTCGTTCGCCCAGTTCCAGGCCGATCGATCGGTCGTCGGTCAGGCGCGAAAGCTGGACGAGGCGCAACGGGCACTGCGCAAGCTCGACGGCGAGCTGGCCCGCGCCGCGCAAGCTCGGGGGTTGGAACCCGGTGGCGCCGAATCGGATTCGGACGACGGTCCGTACGCGGGCTTCCTGGGTTACATCACTTTGCGCGAGGACATCCGCCGCCGTGAACGAGATCTGAAGTACCGCAAGCGGGTCAATACACACGACGCCATCACCGCCGACCTGGCCGCACTCAAACGTGGTCATGTCATCGGCGTACCCGTCGGCCGGCACCGCGGTCTGGCTGTCATCATCGAACCGGCCACGCAGGCGCAGGATCCGAAGCCGCTCGTACTGACCGAGGACGCCTGGTGCGGACGCGTCGGTACCCGCGACTTCGTCAACCCGCCCGAGGTGCTGGGCAACATGCGGATGCCGAAGAACGCCGACCGGCGCACCGGGCGCGGTCGCCGCGACCTGGCGTCGGCGTTGCGATCGACCGGCATCGAGATGCCGCGCGGACGTCAGAAGAAGCGCGCCGACGCCGCCGACGACACCGAACTCGCGAACCTTCGGCGAACCCTGCGCGCGCACCCGGCACATCAGCTGTCCAACGGTGACGAGCTGTTCCGGCTCGCCGAACGCCGTAACCGGCTGGTGCGCGACATCGTCAACGCCGAGCGGAGCATCGGGGAGCGGACGTCCACCCTCGGGGTCACCTTCGATCACATCGTCGGCGTCCTCAGCGAGCTGGGATATCTCGAGCGCGTCGCCGAGTCGACCGAGTCCACCGGGCACACGATGATGGTGACCGATTCGGGCAAGCTGCTCGGCCGTATCTACAGCGAGAGCGACCTGGTCGTGACCGAGTGCATCCGAGCCGGGGTCTGGGACGAGTTGTCACCCCCCGACCTCGCCGCAGTCGTCGCCGCACTCGTCTACGAGAGCCGGCGCGACAGTTACAGCGGGGTCGACGCCCTGCCCGGCAGCAGCTCGATGCGTGCGGCGATGGCCGCGACCGTCGAGATCTGGTCGCGGGTCACCGCGGTCGAGCAGCGTCATCGGGTCAGTCCGACACGCGAACCCGACACCGGTTTCTCGGTCGCCGTGGCCACGTGGGCGTCGGGTCGTTCGCTCGGCGAGGCCCTGTTGCTGGCGGGCGAACGCGGACAGCTGCTCTCTCCGGGCGACTTCGTGCGGTGGAACCGGCAGGTCGTGGACCTGCTCGAACAGATCCGACTCGGGGTGGGCTCCGACACGCGCCTCGGTGGGACGGCGCGGGCAGCGGTCAAGGCCATCCGCCGCGGCGTGGTCGCCGCCGAGCTCGGCTGAACCGCGCCGTCGACCTCCGCCGACGAGTGTGGGCCGGTGTCGGTTCACCGGACGACGCGACGCCGGGCCACGCGCGATGTTCGCTGATAGTCCCAGGCCGCTGAGGTAACGTTCATCCCGCATTCGGTGTCGGCGTGTCCTGCCCCGATACTGCCGCGACGTCACAGTTCGCCGGCACCCGTCCGGGTGAACGGCCGAGTGGGAGGGACTCATGACCGACCCGTACAACCCCAACCCGTCCCAGCCGAATCCCTCCGGTGATCAGTCCGGTCCCGACGGCAAGACCGAGATCGTGAACCTCCCCGGCGCCACTCCGACGGGCGCCCCGCAGGCCGACCCGACCACGATGGCCCCCAACCCGGGCTCCGCCAACCCCGGGTCACAGAACCCGGGTTATGGTCAGCCGCAACAGAATCCGTACCAACAGAATCCCTACCAGCAGAACCCGTACCAGCAGCCGGGTGGGCCGACGGGCCAGCCGCCCCAGTCGGCCCCGTCCCAATCCCAGCCGACTCAGGTCGGTCATCCCGGCGGACAACCGGGGCAGTACGGACAACCGGCCGGTCAGCCCTACGGTCAGTATGGCGCCGAGCAATACGGAGCCGGTCAGTACGGGGGACCGGGTCAGTACGGGCCCGGTCAGTACGGGGCACCCGGACAGTACGGCCAGCAGCCCCCCGGCCAGGATCCGTACGCCCAGAACCAGTACGCCCAGAACCAATACGGACAGAACCAATACGGGGGCGGCGACCAGTTCAGCGGGATGGCGACCGGGAAGTCGAACAAGACCGCCCGGACGCTGATGTTCGTCGGCGGCGGCGCGCTGCTCCTCATCGCCGCGATCGTGCTGATCACCGCATTCCTCTTCCCCGGATGGGCACCGAAGAACCTCGATCAGCAGGCGGCGCAGGACGGCGTGCAGAAGATCCTCACCGAGGACTACCAGGCCAGCGACGTCTCCGACGTCCAGTGCCCGTCGGGGCAGCGGGTGGAGACCGGAGCATCGTTCACGTGCTCCGTCACCGTCGGCGGGCAGCAGCAGCAGGTCACCGTCACCTTCATCGACGACGACGGCCGCTACGAGGTCTCGCGCCCCAGCTGACTCGACCGGCTGTGAGCTCCAGCCTCAACCGACTGTGACATCCGGCCTCAGCCCGGCTGCGACATGTGGCCTCAGCCGGCCTGGGGCCAGCCGAGAGCCTTGGCCAGCCTCCCCACCGACGCTCCGATACCCAGCTCCTCGACGAGCTCCGCGAGGGCCGCGGGGTCGGCGGGCTCGGCCGGGAGGATGTCCGAACCGCTGTCGATCGTCTCGGCGTCGGTGCGCACGGAGACGACGGTCCGCGCCGCCTGCAGGTACTCGACCGAGGCGAGCAGTGCCTTGCGGCTCCGTGTCGGAACCGATGACGACGGGTCGGCGGCAGCCGCCTCCAGTGCGTCGAGGCTGCCGTACTCGGTGATCAGTTTCGCCGCGGTCTTCTCGCCGATACCGGCCACGCCCGGCAGACCGTCCGAGGGATCTCCGCGCAACATCGACATCTCCGCGTAGCCGATACCCGCGCGCTCGACCGGCACGCCGTATTTCTCGGCGACCTCCACCGGGCCCATCATCTCGGCCTTCGCCAGACCGCGGCCGACGTACAGGACGCGCACCGGGACGGGATCGTCGGCGACCACCTGCAGCAGGTCCCGGTCACCGCTGACCACGATCACCGGATCGTTCGCCTCGTCGTAGGCGAGCGTGCCGATCACGTCGTCGGCCTCACAACCGACGGCGCCCGAGGTGGCGATGCCCGCCGCCGACAGAACGGCCATGATCATGTCGACCTGCGGGGTGAGCGTGTCGGGTACCTCTTCGACGTCGATGTCCCGGCCCTCGACGTCGGTCCCACCGTCGGGGACCGCGACGCGATGGGCCTTGTAGGTGGGGATCAGGTCGGTGCGGAACTCGGGGCGCCAGTCGAGATCGAGGCACACCACCAAGCGTGTCGGGCGTTCGCGCACCACGAGATTGGCGATCGTGTCGACGAAACCGCGTACCGCGTTGACCGGTCGCCCATCCGGGCTGGTCATCTTCTCCGGCAGCGCGAAGAACGATCGGAACCACAGGCTGGCGCCGTCGAGCAGCATCAACGAATCCGTCACCCTCACACTCTGTCATGAGTCGGCGGTAGTGTTCGTCGCATGGCATCTGGGAGTGGGGCAGCACGGGTCGCGACGGCGGGCGAGGGGACCGGAGCCGGGCCACTCTTCGAGGCGCAGGTCTATCGCGACCGGGTCCGCCGCGCCGCCGAACTCACCCGCGCCGCGGAGTTGGACGCGCTGGTCGTCGCCCCCGGGCCGGACCTGCGGTACCTCATCGGTTCCCGGGCGGAGACCTTCGAACGGCTCACGGCGCTCGTGATCCCCGCGACCAGTGATCCCCGATTGGTGATCGCGCGGCTCGAGGTCCCGTCGCTGTCGTCCTCCGCGGTCGGCGATCTCGACATCGAGGTGGCCGACTGGGTCGACGGCGACGACGCCCACGCTCTCGCATTGGCCGGATTGCCGTCGCAGCCGCGGATCGCGGTCTCCGACTCCATGCCCGCCCTCCACGTCATCCCGCTGGCCCGACACACCGGCGCCACACCGCAATTGGCGACCGACGTGCTCCGCGAACTGCGAATGATCAAAGACGCCGCGGAGATCGACGCGCTCCGCCGCGCGGGTGCCGCGATCGACCGGGTGCACTCGCGGATGGGGGACTGGCTGATCCCCGGCCGCACCGAACGCGAGGTCGCCGCCGACATCGCCGCCGCGATCCTCGAGGAGGGACACACCGAGGCGGCCTTCATCATCGTCGGGTCGGGACCGAATGGAGCCGATCCCCACCACGAATTCTCCGACCGGGTCATCGAGCGGTCCGACATCGTCGTGATCGACATCGGCGGCCCGGTCGAGCCGGGCTACAACTCCGACTCGACGCGCACCTACTGCTTCGACGATCCGCCCGCCGACATCGCCGACGCCTACGCCGCCCTGCTCGAGGCCCAACGCGCGGCGGTGGCCGCCGTCCGGCCGGGGGTGAGCGCGTCCTCGATCGACGCGGCGGCGCGTGATCTCCTCGCGGAGCGCGGCCTGGCCGATCGGTTCATCCACCGGACGGGCCACGGGATCGGGCTGTCGGTACACGAGGAGCCGTACATCGTCGGCGGCAACGACATCCCGTTGCGCACCGGCATGGCGTTCAGCGTCGAGCCGGGGGTGTACGTGCCCGGTCACTGGGGTGCCCGCATCGAGGACATCGTCGTCGTGACCGATGACGGCTGCGAGTCGCTGAACAACCGCCCGCACGAACTCGTCCGGTTGTAGGCGAAATTCGACCGGTGAACCTCATTTCGACTGCTGGACTTCGATCGAGGTCCAGCAGTCGAGTTGAAGTTCGCTGGTTGGCGGGTTTGAATCCGGGGGCGCGTCACGAAGGGTCCGGCGACCGAGCCTGCCAAACCGTCGGGTGGTAGGTCCGTGGATCTCATCGCGCCCGGTGTTCAGATGTTCTGCGAACCGTCGGAGTATGTCGGGTCGGCGGTTGATGTGTTCGGGGTTGGGTGGTGCGCCGGGTTCAGGGTTGAGTCGCCAGGCGCAGCGGCCTTCGTCGGGTCCGTTGCGGACCACCCGGGTGGTGTATTGGCCGGGCCGGTGCCGGACGGCTCCGCAAGAAGCATCCGACTTCCGACGCGCGTCACTAGCTGAACAGCGACGCCGAACCCAGCACCCGGCTCACGCTGATCTCGATCACGACGCGGCGCGGGTTCGGCCTGGGCTCCCGGTATCGCTGCGCGTAGCGCTGCTCGGCCTCGCGCACGCGCTCGGGCTCACGACTCACCGTCGCGGGTCCCTCCAGGGTCAGCCATCGCGGGCCGTCGACGTTGGTGACAGCCGCGTAGCCACCACGCTCGGTGTTGCGGACCTTCTGATTGCCGTCCGAGGTGATGACCCGCGCCAGACCGGCATCGGGATCCCAGGTGAACCCGACGGCCACGGCGTGGGGGGTGCCGTCGGCGCGCAGTGTGGTGAGGGTCCCGAGGTGGCGTTCGACGAGGAAGGCGAGCGCATCGGGCCCGAGATCGGCGGCGGTACGAGGCATGACACCAAACTAGCCGCGACGCCGCACACGGTCGGTCGCGGGGCCGATGCGATACTGGCAGCCATGGCGTCACGCAGCAGATGGGCATCAGCGCGTCCGGACACCGACCCGGCCGGTGCCCTCGTGCTGTTCGGCGGCCGCAGCGAGATCGGCGTCGCCACCGCGGCGCGCCTCGCATCCGGGCGGACCGTCGTCCTGGCGGCCCGCCGTCCCGACGACCTCGCGGCCGAGTCCGCACGACTGCTCGACGCCGGTGCAACCGAGGTACACACCGTCGCCTTCGACGCGAACGACACCGACAGCCATCCAAGGCTCGTCGAGTCGTTGGCGCAGCGACACGGGCCGATCGGGATCGCGATCATCGCGTTCGGCATCCTCGGCGACCAGGCTCGCGCCGAAACCGATGTGGCGCATGCACTTCAGATCGCCCACACCGACTACTACGCCCACATCAGCGTGCTCACCCCGCTTGCTTCGGTACTGCGCGCGCAGGGCTCCGGAACCATCATCGTCTTCTCCTCGGTCGCCGGTGTCCGGGTGCGCCGCGCGAATTACGTCTACGGGTCGACCAAGGCGGGTCTCGACGGATTCGCGAGCGGACTCGCGGATGCGCTGCACGGCACCGGCGCTCGCCTGCTGCTGGCCCGCCCGGGCTTCGTGATCGGCGCGATGACCCGCGACCTGATGGCCTCGGGGGTCAAACCGGCCCCGCTGTCGCGGGATGCCGAGCAGGTCGCCGACGCGGTGGCACACGCCTATCGCATGGGCCGCGGTGAGGTCTGGATCCCCGGGACGTTGCGTCCGTTGTTCTTCGGGATGCGACTGCTGCCGCGTGCCGTGTGGCGGAGACTTCCCCGATGACGTCTCCGGACACCGAAGTCACGTCGTCTGTCCCGTCCGAGTTCGTCCCATCGGAGTTCGTGGTGGTCGGGATCGGCGCCGACGGTTGGTCCGGTCTGGGTGAGACCGTCCGCGACGAACTCCGCCGCGCTCGCGTGATCTACGGCGCTGCGCGGCAACTGGCGCTCCTCGACGGCGCGGTGCCCGAACTGGACGCCGAACTGCGACCGTGGCGGTCGCCGATGTCTGAACACCTCGCAGAAGTGGTCGAGAGCGAGGCCGCGGACGCCGTTCACCCGGACACGATCCACATCCTGGCGAGCGGCGACCCGATGTTCCACGGCGTCGGTGCGAGCATCATCGCGCGCGTCGGTGCCGACCGGGTACGGGTGTATCCGGCAGTGTCGAGCGCGAGCCTCGCCTGTGCGCGTCTGGGCTGGGACCTCGCCACGACCCGGATCGTCAGTGCGGTGCGCGCCGAGCCGGGCGTGGTGCTCGGCGAGGTCACCGACGGGGCTCGCGTACTTCTCTTGAGCCGCGACGAGACCACACCCGCCGCACTCGCCGGCATCCTGGTCGACGCCGGTTTCGGTGCGTCCACGATGACCGTCCTCGAGCAGCTCGGTGGGCCCGCCGAACAGATCGCCACCGGTACGGCCGAGACCTGGCGCCGCCGGGCCGGGGACCCGCTCAACATCGTCGCCGTCGACTGCGTCGGACCCCGCCGGTCCCGGCTCCCGGGCCGGCCGGACGACACCTATGAACACGACGGTCAGATCACCAAGTCGACGATCCGTGCCCTCTCCGTGTGCGCGTTGGAACCGGCCGGCGCGCAGCTCCTCTGGGACATCGGGGCCGGGTCGGGCAGTGTGACGATCGAGTGGTTGCGCGCGGACGACCGGGGAGTGGTCGTCGCCTTCGAACGCGATCCCGATTGCGCTGATCGATTGCGACGCAACGCCACCCGACACGGGGTGGCGCATCGGCTCTCGGTGCGGGGCCCGGCTCCCGACGGCCTGTCCGACGCACCGCAACCGGATGCCGTCTTCATCGGTGGCGGACTGGACGAGGAGATCCTCTCGCTCGTCTGGACCAGGCTGCCGGACTCGGGGCGGCTCGTCGTGAACGCGGTGACCGTGGAGAACCAGACGCTCGTCACGCGCTGGCACGCCCGACACGGCGGTGACCTACGACGCCTGTCGGTCGAAAAGGTGGCACCGCTCGGCACGATGCACACCTGGCGCCCCGCGCTGCCGATCGTGCAGTGGGCCGTCGCGAAGACGGCACCCCACGCTGCCGCCGCGGATTCGACGGAGGCGCTCCGTTGACCGTCTACTTCATCGGGGCCGGCCCGGGTTCGCCCGATCTCATCACGGTGCGCGGAGCGCGGCTGCTGGGGGAGTGCCAGACCTGCGTCTATGCCGGGTCACTGGTGCCCTCGGAACTGCTCGACCTGTGTCCCGACGGTGCCGAACTGATCGACACCGCCCGGATGCCGTTGTCGGACATCATCGATGTCATCGCGGCGGCCGTCGGCAAGGGGCACGACGTGGCCCGCCTCCACTCCGGTGACCTCTCCGTGTACTCGGCGATGTCCGAGCAACAGCGTGAGCTGACCGCGCGCGGAATCGATCACGAGATCGTGCCCGGTGTCCCGGCGTTCGCGGCTGCCGCGGCGGCACTCGACACCGAACTCACCATCCCCGGTGTCGGCCAGAGCCTGCTGATCACGAGGGTCTCCACCCTGTCGACGGACATGCCGCCGGGGGAGGACCTCGCGACCCTGGCCCGGACGGGGGTGACACTCGCGCTGCATCTCGCAGCCCATCGGGCCGAGGAGATCGTGGCGGCGCTCACCCCGCACTACGGCGATGACTGCCCTACCGCCACAGTCGCTTTCGCCAGTCGGGAGAACGAGCAGATCGTACGGTGTCCGCTCAACCGGTTGCCCGAGGCCCTCGACGCCGCCGACATCCGGAGGACCGCGGTCATCTTCGTCGGTCACGTGCTCGGTCCTTGCCGGTCGGACGTCACCGACAGCTATCTGTACTCGCATGCGCGGATGACCAAACTCCGCGCTGATCGCCACTCGACGTCGTGACCGACCAGAGCCCGCCGGATCCTGTCCCGCACGTCCTGATCCTCGGCGGGACCGGGGAGGCGCGAGCGCTCGCCTCGACCCTCGCCGACACCGACATCGCGTTCATCAGTTCCCTCGCCGGCCGGGTGAAACACCCCCGCCTACCGGTCGGGCCGGTGCGCATCGGCGGGTTCGGCGGATCCGACGGGCTCCGGGAGTGGTTGCAGAGCAACCGCATTCAGGCAGTGGTCGACGCGACCCATCCATTTGCCGCGACGATCACCCGCAATGCGGCGCGAGCCACCGCCGATGCGGGTGTGCCGCTGCTGCGCCTGCGTCGCGATCCGTGGGTGCCCGGCGACACCGACACGTGGACACGCGTGCCCGACCTCCCCGCCGCCGCGCGTGAAGTGGCCGCCCGCGGCAGACGTGTCTTCCTGACCACCGGCCGCCAGGACGTCGGTGTCTTCGCGGGGATCGATTCGGCGTGGTTCCTGATCAGGGTCGTCGACGCCCCGACCGGAGCGCTTCCGCCGCATCACGAGGTGCTGCGCTCGCGGGGGCCCTATGACCACCGGTCGGAGCGAGAGCTGCTGCGGAACAACGACATCGATCTGCTGGTCACGAAGAACAGCGGCGGAACGCTGACCTCGGCCAAGCTGGCGGCCGCGGCCGAACTCGGGATCGCGGTCATCATGGTCGACCGGCCCGCCGAACCCGACACGCCGGTCGTCTCAGATGTCGGTGCCGCCCGGAACTGGCTCGAGGAGCTGTTCGGCTGACTGATCGGCGGTGTGATCGTCGCTGTCGACCGGGTGGTGACTGCGCGGTGTGAACACCAACGTTCCGGCCGCGCGCGGCGCGACCCTTGTGGCCGACGACCCGATGATGATCATCGTGCGCATGTCGACGACCGCGGGATCGAAGTCCGCGACCGTGGTGGTGGTGAGTTGCTGCTCCGGACCACCGACGTCCCGTCCGAGGATGACGACGCGATCGGGCGACACCGTCTGCGAGAGAGTGTGTTTGAGGGCCCCGACCTGCCAGGTGCGGCTCGCCGAGCCCGGGTTGTAGATGGCGATCACCAGGTCGGCGCCGAGTGCGGCTCGGATGCGCCGTTCGATGACCGACCACGGCTTCAACCGGTCGGAGAGCGAGATGATCGCGAAGTCATGCCCGAGGGGCGCTCCCACGGCAGCGGCGACCGCGGTCGCCGCCGTGACGCCGGGCACCACACGGACGGGCACCTCGTGCCACCGGGGCTGTGCGGCGA
Organism: Gordonia sp. SMJS1; assembly: GCF_029866425.1. NCBI lineage: Bacteria > Bacillati > Actinomycetota > Actinomycetes > Mycobacteriales > Gordoniaceae > Gordonia > Gordonia sp. SMJS1. Next base: position 2,621,031 of record NZ_CP123381.1, read on the forward strand.
CCTCGGCGACCGCGGCGGCCATCGCGAAGACGCCGGGATCACCGGACGAGACGACGACGACGCGAGCGCCGCGTCGAGCGAGGTCGAGCGCGAACTCGGCCCGCTCGGCCTCGACCCGGTTGTCGCTGGCGTGTACTCGCTGCCCCGGCCGCGGGGTGACGCGCTTGAGATAGGTGGTGTAACCGACGAGGTCGGTGGCCGTGGCCAGCTCCGCGCGGACCTCCGGGGTGGTCCAGCTGTCGTGACCCGGTCCGAGCCCCACGACGACGAGCTCACCGGGGACGGGCTCCGGTTCGAACATCGGGTTGTTGCGGCGTCCCGGGACGACGAGGATCGAGAAGTACGGCACCTCTGCGGGATTCACGTCGGCGGCCGGCAACACCCGCTCGACGGTCGTCGACGCGCGTTCGACGTAGAAGGCCTCGTCGAGACGCCCGGCCTCGCGGAGGGCGTCGCGCACCCGCTCGAAGGTCCGACCGAGTTTCATGACCACGATCGCGTCCGCGGACCGGAAACGGAAGAGCAGCTCCGAGGTCGACGCGGTACCGGGCACGACGGTCAGCGTCTCCTCGCCCTCGACGAGGGGGACCCCGGTCGCCGCGGACGCCGCGCTCACCGAGGTGACGCCGGGCACGATTTCGGCGTCGAAATGCGGTGCCAGGCGTTTGTGCATGTGCATGTAGGAGCTGTAGAAAAGCGGATCGCCCTCGGCGAGCAGGACGACATCGCGGCCCGCGCGCAGGTGCACCGCGAGACGTTCGGCGCTCTCGGCGTAGAAGTCGTCGAGAGCGCCCTGATACCCGCCGGGGTGGTCGGTCGTCTCGGTGGTGACCGGGTACATGAGACGTTCCTCGGTCTGGCCGTCGCGCAGGTAGGGTTCGGCCACCGATCGCGCGATGCTGTTGCCGTGTCGCGCCGAGTGATACGCGATCACGTCCGCGGTGCTGATCAGGCGGGCGGCCTTGACGGTCATCAGCTCGCTGTCACCCGGGCCGAGCCCGATGCCGTAGAGCGTGCCCGGACGTGACTCCCGTCCGGCCGCTGCGGTGCTGTCAGAGTTCATGGGGTCCACCATCATTCCTGCGGGGTCGCGAGCGCGTTGACCGCGGCCGCGGTGATCGCCGATCCACCACGCCGACCCGTGACCGTGATGAATTCGAGGTCGTCGCGTTCGGCCAGTGCCGCGCAGGATTCGACCGCGCCGACGAAACCGACGGGTGCCCCGACGACGGCGGCGGGACGCGGTGCGCCGTCGTCGATCATGTCCAGGAGCGCGAACAGTGCGGTCGGCGCGTTGCCGATCGCGACCACGGCACCTTCCAGGCGCGGCCGCCAGAACTCCAGTGCCGCAGCGGTCCTCGTGGTTCCCATCTTCTCGGCGAGGGCTGGGAGGGTGGGTTCGGACAGGTGGCAGAGCACCTCGTTGTCCGCGGGGAGACGCTTGCGCGTGATCCCGGACGCCACCATGTTGGCGTCGCAGAGGATCGGGGCGCCGGCTTCGAGGGCACTGCGCGCGGCGGTCACGACGCCGGGCGTCGCGACCACGTCGCGCGTCAGGTCGGTCTGGCCGCACGCGTGGATCATGCGGACGACAACGGTCGCGACGTCGGGTGCGAACGCGGAGAGGTCGGACTCGGCGCGGATCGTGGCGAAGGACTGGCGGTAGATCGCGGCGCCGTCACGCAGGTACTCGGTCATGGTGGGAACGAGCCTAACGGCGCCGCCGTTCGTATCCGCCGTCGGGCGTGGCCTGCACCGACAGGTGCGATTCGGCCGGCGACCCGCAGCCACGGGCGCAGCCCACCCAGTGTTCACGCTCCTCGACGGGGTCGCCGTCCTGCACCCGGGCCACCAGGTCGTCCCGGACCGGCGCATGCGCGGACGAGCAACCCGGGGCTCCGACGCAGCAGCTGACCTGGGCCCATGGCGAAGCGGCGTCGAAGATCAGACCCATCGGTGCGAGCACGCGGACGACGGTCTCGGCCACGCCTTCGCCGAGGTCGCACAGGAGGATCTCGCGGTCGGGGGTGAACACGACCGGCGCCTGCACGGCCGCGATGAATTCCGCCAGCCGGGCCGGCAAGCGTCCGAGTTCGACGACCGCGCCGAGCAGCACCGCGCCGTCGTCCTGGTCGAACCAGCCGACGATCGGTTCCTCCGAGGCGACCTGTGCCGCGTCCGGGTCGGCCCCGATGACGGGATCCAGCGTCGGGGCGATGATTTCCGCGAGCCGGCGCCGGGAGTCGTCGTCGAGGTCGCGGACCCGCCAGGCGCCGGGCGAGACCTCGCCCAGACCCGCGGCCACCGCGATGAGCGCGCGCACGATCGCCTCCGTACCGGTGGCCGATCCGACGGCCGTCCCGCCGATGAGGACGTCTGCGGCCAGGGGAGTGTCGCTCCGGATCATCGCGCACGCGTCGGGTCGTCGTCCGGCGATGTCACCGCGCCCGTCGTCGATGCCGAACAGGAACCGGCCGGACAGGGTGGCCGCGGCCGGGTCGGCCCGCAGGGCGTCGTCGAGGGCCGCGGCGAGCGGACGCGCGTCGGCGACGCCGCCGATGCGACCGGTCAGGGGGCTGAGCTCGATGTTGCGCACCTTGTCGTGGCTGCTGCTCGGCGCGAGCCCGGCGGCGACGACGGCCTGCGCGACGGCTTCGACGTCGGTGATCCCGCGCAGTTGGAGGTTGCCGCGCACCGTCAGTTCCAGGTGCCCGTCGGCGTGGTCGGCGGCGGCCCGGGCGAGCGTCTCCAGCTGGTCCGGACGGATCCGTCCGCCCGGCAGCCGGACACGGGCCAGCGCGCCGTCGGCCGCCGGGTGCGTGTCGAAGACCCCTGGGCAACGGTCGGTGGCGGCCCGGGCTGGCTGGTTCATCCCACCAGCCTACGACCGGCGGGCGCGGTGGCCGTAGGCTGAACGCACCGCGAGCGGGCTGAAGCCGGTGCGATTCCGGCGCGGTCGCGCCACTGTGACCGGGGGTCGGCATCGGCCGGACATCCGGAAGTCAGACCAGTCCCTCGCACTGCACCCGCCACCCACGGCACCGACACGCACCGGGCGCGACAACCCGGCGAGGAGACACGATGATCCTGCTGCTCTCGACCTCGGACACCGACCTGCTCACGGCCTCGGCTGCCGACGAGGGCAGCGCGTTGCCCGATGCGTCGGTGTCCTACCGCGGCGCGAATCCGTCTCGCATCCTGATCGAGGACATCCCGCGTCTCGCCGCCGACGCCGACCTCATCGTCGTGCGCATCCTGGGCGGTGTACGCGCCTGGGAGGACGGGCTGGCTGCGGTCGAGGCGACCGGCAAGCCGCTCGTCGTCTGTTCCGGTGAGCAGCAGCCCGACCCCGATCTGATGGCGCACTCCACCGTGCCCTCCGGCGTCGCCGCCCAGGCCCACGACTATCTCGCCGCGGGCGGGGTCGCCAACCTCGTGAACCTGCACCACTTCCTATCCGACACCGTCCTGCTGACCGGCAACGGTTTCGAACTCCCGCAGCAGACCCCCGCGTGGGGCGTGCTCGAACGTTCCTCGCGCCCCGAGGCTTCTGCGCTGCCTGACGTTTCTCCGCTCCCTGAGGCTTCGGCTTTGCTCCCTGAGGTGCGAGGAGCGCAAGCCGCCGGGCCGAGCGAGCGACGAAGGAGCGCGTCGAGGTCGACGAGCCACGAAGGGCCCGACGCCCCGACCATCGCGGTCCTCTACTACCGCGCCCAGCACCTGGCGGGCAACACGCGGTACATCGCTGCGCTGTGCGATGCGATCGAGGACCGCGGGGCCCGCGCGCTGCCGATCTTCTGCGCGTCGCTGCGGACCGCCCCCGACGACCTCCTCGAACTGCTCGGTACCGCCGACGCCCTCGTGGTCACGGTGCTGGCCGCCGGTGGCGCCACGCCGGCCACCGCATCGGCCGGCGGCGACGACGAGGCGTGGAACATCGAACGGCTGGCCGCCCTCGACATCCCGATCCTGCAGGGTCTCTGCCTCACCGGGTCCGCGCGGACTGGGAGGACAGCGATGACGGCCTGTCGCCACTCGACGTCGCCACCCAGGTGGCGGTGCCCGAGTTCGACGGCCGCATCATCACCGTGCCGTTCTCCTTCAAGGAGTTCGACGACGACGGATTGCCGTGGTACCAGCCGGATCTCGAACGCTGCGCACGGGTGGCGGGGATCGCCACCGCGCACGCCCGGCTGCGCCGGACAGCGGCTGCGGACAAGCGGATCGCGGTCATGCTGTCGGCCTACCCGACCAAGCACGCCCGGATCGGCAACGCCGTCGGTCTCGACACGCCGCGAAGCCTGCTGCGCCTGCTCGCCGCGATGCGCGACGCCGGCTACGACATCGGCCCGGAGGTCGGCCCAGACGCGATCCCTGGTCTCGCCGAGGACGATTCGGATGCGCTGATCCACCAGATCATCGCCACCGGTGGTCAGGATGCCGACTGGCTCACCGAGGAGACCCTCGCCGCCAACCCGATCCGCCTGTCGGCGCGCGAATACCGGTCGTGGTTCGACACCCTGCCCGAGGGGCTGCGCTCGGCGGTCACCGAACACTGGGGACCCGCACCGGGCGACCTGTTCGTCGACCGCACGCACAATCCTGACGGCGACATCGTCATCGCGGCACTGACTTTCGGCAACGTCGCGATCATGGTTCAGCCGCCGCGCGGGTTCGGCGAGAACCCGGTCGCGATCTACCACGACCCGGATCTGCCGCCGTCGCACCACTATCTGGCCTCGTACCGGTGGATCGCGGCGCACGACAACGGCTTCGGCGCCGACGCCATCGTGCACGTCGGCAAACACGGCAACCTCGAGTGGCTGCCCGGCAAGAACCTCGGCATGTCGGCGGACTGCGGGACCGACGCCGCCCTCGGCGACCTCCCGCTCGTCTACCCGTTCCTGGTGAACGACCCGGGTGAGGGGACGCAGGCCAAGCGCCGCGCTCATGCGGTTCTCGTCGACCATCTGATCCCGCCGATGGCACGCGCCGAGTCCTACGGCGACATCGCCCGGCTGGAACAGCTGCTCGACGAGCACGCCAACATCTCCGCCCTCGACCCGGCGAAGCTGCCCGCGATCCGCCAGCAGATCTGGACACTGCTGACCGCGGCGAAGATGGACTCCGATCTCGGGCTCACCGAACGGCCCGACGAAGAGGTCTTCGACGACATGCTGCTGCACGTCGACGGGTGGCTGTGCGAGATCAAGGACGTGCAGATCCGTGACGGGCTGCACGTGCTCGGCGAGCCCCCGCGCGACGACGCCGAGGTCGACCTGGTGCTCGCCATGTTGCGCGCGCGTCAGCTCTGGGGTGGCACGTCCGCGCTGCCCGGCCTGCGCGAGGCCCTCGGACTCGTCGAGGACGGATCGGCCGAGCGTGGTTCCGTCGACGCCGTCGAGGCCCAGGCCCGCGAACTCGTCGCCGCCTGCGCGAAGGATGACTGGTCGACCGAAGCGGTTGCCGCGGCCACCGCGGGACTGCCCAGCGCGGTCGGGGATGTGCTCACCTTCGCGGCGACCGAGGTCGTCCCGCGCCTGCGTCAGACGACCGGCGAGGTTCCGCGGGTGCTGCACGCACTGGACGGCGGGTTCATCCCGGCCGGACCCAGCGGGTCACCGCTGCGCGGGCTGATCAACGTGCTGCCGACCGGACGCAACTTCTACTCGGTCGACCCGAAGGCCGTGCCCTCACGGCTGGCGTGGGAGACCGGCCGCGCGATGGCCGACTCCCTTCTCGAGCGTTATTTGACCGACCACGGCGAATACCCGGCGTCGGTGGGGCTGTCGGTGTGGGGGACCAGCGCCATGCGCACCTCGGGTGACGACGTCGCCGAGGTGCTCGCGCTGCTCGGGGTCATGCCGGTGTGGGACGAGATGTCGCGGCGGGTCTCCTCGCTCGAGCTCATCGGCCTCGAGGAACTCGGACGTCCCCGCATCGATGTCACCGTCCGCATCTCTGGCTTCTTCCGGGATGCCTTCCCGCACGTCGTCACCATGCTCGACGACGCGGTCGCGCTCGCCGCGGCCGCTGACGACGAGTCCGACGAGCAGAACTTCGTCGCGGCACACGTGCGCGCCGCGATGTCCGAGCACGGCGACCGGCGTCGGGCCGTGACACGTGTCTTCGGTTCCAAGCCCGGCACCTACGGCGCCGGCATCCTGCAACTCATCGACTCACGGGACTGGCGCAGCGATGAGGACCTGGCCCGCGTCTACACCGAGTGGGGCGGTTACGCCTACGGACGCGACCTCGACGGGGTGCCCGCGGTCGACGACATGCGCGCCGCGTACAAGCGGATCGCCGTGGCGGCCAAGAACACCGACACCCGCGAACACGACATCGCCGACTCCGACGACTACTTCCAGTACCACGGCGGCATGGTCGCGACCGTTCGCGCTTTGACTGGTTCCTCGCCGGAGGCCTACATCGGCGACAGCACCCGCCCCGACTCCGTCCGCACCCGCACGCTGTCGGAGGAGACCAGCCGGGTGTTCCGCGCCCGCGTCGTCAACCCGCGCTGGATCTCGGCCATGCAGCGCCACGGATACAAGGGGGCCTTCGAGATGGCTGCCACCGTCGACTATCTCTTCGGTTACGACGCCACCACCGACGTCGTCGCCGACTGGATGTACGAGAAGCTCACCGAGTCCTATGTCCTCGACGAGACGAACCAGCAGTTCATGCAGCAGTCCAACCCCTGGGCGTTGCACGGCATCGCCGAACGTCTCCTCGAGGCCGTCGAACGCGACATGTGGCGCGAACCGCCGGCCGAGCTCCTCGACGCCCTCCGCACCGTCTACCTCCAGACCGAGGGCGACATCGAGGGCCGCGGCGAGGACGCCTCTGCCGGCTGAGCCGCCCACCGCTGGTTGAGCCGCCCACCGCTGGTTGAGCTTGTCGAAACCACCCCCCGGGACAAAACCGCGTCGTCGTTCGTTGTCCACGCAGACCCTGACGTCAACGGGTGCCGAAAGGGCGCCGAAGGACAGGTGAAGCATCATGGCTCTCCGCTGGTTCGCGGCCTACGCCGTGCTGGAGATCGCCGCGTTCGTCGCGATGGTCATGACCCTCGGATTCGGCTGGGCGGTGCTCATCAGCCTCGCCGCCGTGGTCCTCGGATTTGTCGTCCTGCGCTGGCAGGGCGGCAAGGTCTTCGACGAGCTGCGCCGCGCGTCGCGAAACGAGGTCGACGCCCGCGCCCCGCTGGCCGACACCGCGCTCGTCGCCGTGTCGACCATCCTTTTGGTCGTCCCGGGCGTCGTGTCGACCGTGGCCGGGACCCTGCTGCTGTTCCCGCCCACCCGTCGGGTGATGCGTCCGGCCGTCGCCGCGGTGGGTGCCCGCCGTGTGGCGACCGCGATGGACCGGGCCGGGATGTATGCCACCGGTGTCTACGGCGCAGGACGTGGCGTGACCGTCGTCGAGGGTTCCGTCGTGGAATCCGACACGTCCGAGCCGGGGTCGCCGTCGGCGCCGCCGCACACCCGGGGCCTACCGCAGGGCCGCTGAACAGGTCCTGATCAGCCGACGGTCGGCACCACGCCGCCCGCGCCACCGACACGCACGCATCCGGACCGCTCGCCACCCTCCTCCGACGGCAAGGCACACTGAACGATCGTGGCAACCCAACTGCTCCTCGGCGGCGCCGTGTACTCGCCGGCGGCCCCCGACGCGACCGCGATGGCCGTGACCGACGGAATCGTCGTCTGGGTCGGGACCGACGACGTCGGCCGCGCACTCCATCCCGACGCCGAGGTCATCGACCTCGACGGGCACTTCGTCAGTCCCGGGTTCGTCGACTCCCACGTCCACCTGACGTCCACCGGGCTCGGACTCGACGGCCTCACCCTGAACGAGGCGTCGAGCCGCACGCACTGCCTGCGGCTGGTGGAGAAGGCCGTGGCCGCCGAATCCGCCCATGACGGAGGCGACCTAATCTGGGGTCTCGGCTGGGACGACTCGACCTGGGCGGGCGCCGAACCCGACGACGGTCGCTTCCCGACGACCACCGAGCTCGACGCCGTCGTCGGGACCAGGCCGGTCTACCTCGCCCGGATCGACGAGCACTCCGCGGTGGCATCCACCGCGCTACGACGCCTGATCCCGGACCTGGCCGACGCCGTCGGGTATCACCCGGAGGAGCCGCTGGTCGCCGAGGCCCACCATCTCGTCCGGGGCGCGGCCCGTCTTCTGGTCACCGCGGCGCATCGCGAACGTGCGCAACGCCGCGCGCTCGACGGGGCCGCCGCCCACGGGGTGGTGGCCGTGCACGAGAACGGCGGACCGGACATCAGCGGCATGGACGACTTCCTCGCGCTCGCCGAACTCGACCATCCCGTCGAGATCCGGCGCTATTGGGGCCAGGCCGTCACCGACGCCGACCACGCCCGCGAACTGATGTCGATCACCCGGGCCGATGCCCTGGGCGGTGACCTGTTCATCGACGGTGCCATCGGCTCCCACACCGCGTGGCTCTCGGAGCCATACACCGACGATCCGCACACCAGCGGTATCAGCTACCTCGACCCCGACCAGATCCGCGATCACCTGCGCGCCTGCACGATCGCGGGCATCCAGGCGGGCTTCCACGTCATCGGCGACGCCGCGACCGGTGTGGTCGTCGGCGCACTCGCCGAACTCGCCGACGAACTCGGCACGCCCGCGCTCGCACGCTGTGCGCACCGGCTCGAACACGCCGAGATGGTCACCGCCGCCGACGCCGAGGTCCTCGCGCGCTGCGGCGTCATCGCCAGCATGCAACCGTTGTTCGACGCGGAATGGGGCGGTCCGGGCGACCTGTACGACGCCCGTCTCGGCGCGAGCCGCGCGGCCACCCTCAACGACTTCGCGATGCTGGCCAAAACCGGTGTCGCCCTGTCGTTCTCGTCAGACGCGCCGGTGACGGCCATCGACCCGTGGTCGACCATCCGGGCCGCCGTGCACCATCATCAGCCGACCAACGCGATCTCGGCGCGCGGCGCGTTCGCCGCGACGACCCGCGGCGGTTGGCGGGCCGGGGGAGTCAACGACGGTGTCACCGGGACCCTGACGCCCGGCGCCCCGGCGAGTTACGCGGTGTGGGAAGTCGATGACCTCGTCGTCGCCGGATCCCACGAGAAGGTCCAGCGGTGGTCGACCGATCCGCGGTCGCGGGTGCCCGCGCTGCCGGACGTCTCACCGGGGGCCGCGCTGCCGCGCTGCGTACGCACCGTGCATCGCGGACGGACCCTGTACGACCGGGACGCCGGGTGAGTCCCCCGCGGGTCTCCCGATCCCGGATCTCAGCGTCCTGGCTCGCACGTACCGGGACCGCCGCCGCCGCGGGTGTCGCGATGTGGGCTGCGTTCCCACCGCGCAACTGGTGGTTCCTCGCGGTCCTCGGCCTCGGCCTGTTGTTCGCCGCACTCCTCGTCGGGTCGCCCCGGGTGCGCACCGGCGGGTGGATCGGCTTCGTCTTCGGGCTGGCGTTCTTCGTGCCGCTGTTGCCGTGGATCGGCGTCTACGTCGGTCCGCTCCCGTGGCTCGCCCTGGCCGCGGTGCTCGCCGCCTACCTCGCGCTGTTCGGCGCGATCGCCACCCTGACGATGCGGCTTCCGGTGCCTCCGGTGTGGTTCACGCTGTCGTGGGTGCTCGTCGAAGCGCTCCGTTCCGCCTTTCCGTTCGGCGGGTTTCCCTGGGGGAGAACCGCATTCAGTCAGGTCGACGGACCGCTGCTGCCGCTGGCCTCGGTGCTCGGCGCGCCGGGGTTGTCAGCAGGTGTCGCACTGTTCGGCTCCGCGGTCGCCTGGCTGCTCGTGATCCTCACCCGGGCGTACCGGCGCACGACGACCGCCTCCGACCCCGAGCACGCCGACGGTCCGGGACCGTCCACCGAACGTTCCTCGGGCGTGGTGCGCATCGCGACCGCCGCGGTGGCCATCGCGCTGCTCGCACCGATCGCGGCCATCGCGGCGACCCCCGCCAGCCTCGACCGCAACATCGCGACGTCCTCGGCCCGGATCGGTGCCATCCAGGGCAATGTCCCGCGACTGGGTCTGGATTTCAACGCCCAGCGGCGCGCTGTCCTCGACAATCACGTCCGCACGACGATGTCCCACGGCCGGGCGATCGACACCGGGCAGACCGAGCAGCCCGACTTCGTCCTGTGGCCGGAGAACGCCTCGGACATCTCGCCGCTGGACAACGCAGACGCGGCCGCCGGGATCACCGCGGCCTCCGAGGCCGTCGACGCGCCGATCCTGGTCGGCACGCTCATCCGCAACCCCGATGGCCGACCCACCAATTCGGTCCTGGTCTGGGACGGCGCGCAGGGCCCGGTCGACCGCTACGACAAGCACATCGTCCAGCCGTTCGGCGAATACCTCCCGTGGCGGCCGTTCTTCCGCCTGTTCTCGTCGTATGCGGACATGGCCGGAGACCTCCGCCCCGGCACCGGACCCACGGTGGTCGATGTGCCCGGTCGCTCGGGGACGGTGACCGTCGGTGTCGCGACCTGCTGGGAGGTCGCCTTCGATCGGGCCGCTCGGCAATCCGTCCGGGACGGCGCGCAGATGCTGTTCGTGCCCACCAACAACGCGACCTTCGGCCGGACCGAGATGACCTACCAGCAGTTGGCCATGTCACAGGTCCGGGCCGTCGAACACGGGCGGTCCGTGGTCGTCGCGGCCACCAGTGGGGTGAGCGCCGTCATCGAGCCGGACGGATCCATCAGCCAACAGTCCGGCATATTCACCGCGGACGTGCTGACCGGGCGTCTGCCGCTCCATGAGGACACGACTCTCGCGACCCGCCTGGGCCCCTGGCCGGAGGTGGTCGCGATCATCGCCGCGGTGGCCGGGCTTTTGTTTGCGCTGCGCTCGCGTACTAGGTTCTCACTCAGGCCACGCAGGGTCGCCGCACGGGCGACCGGTGACACGAAGGAGCTCGATGGCATCGGGGATTGACGCCACGGCAGGGCAGCGGCGGCCCGACGACGCGCCGCAACGCGTGGTCGGCGCCGACGGCACGGGCGCACTCGTCGTCGTGCCGACGTACAACGAGCGCGACAACCTGCCGCTCATCATCGGACGTCTACAGGACGTGCTGCCAGGGGCGCATGTCCTCGTGGTCGACGACTCGAGCCCGGACGGCACGGGCGATGTCGCCGACGACCTTGCTCGCGCCGACGCGGCGACCCGGGTCCATGTCATGCACCGCGTCGACAAGGACGGCCTGGGCAAGGCGTACCTCGCCGGCTTCGCGTGGGGACTCGACCGCGACTACGCCGTCATCGTCGAGATGGACGCCGACGGCAGCCACGCACCCGAGCAGCTGCACCGCCTGTTCGACGCCGTCAACGACGGCGCGGATCTCGTGATCGGGTCCCGCTATGTCCCGGGCGGCAAGCTGGTGAACTGGCCGAAGCGCCGGGAGTTCCTCTCCCGCGGTGCCAACACCTATGCCCGTCTGGCTCTCGGTGCGGGCGTCCGCGACATCACCGCCGGGTTCCGCGCCTATCGCCGCATCGTGCTGGAGAAGATCCAGCTCGACACCGTCGAGTCCGCGGGTTACTGCTTCCAGATCGACCTGGCGTGGCGCACGGTGCGTGCCGGCTTCGACGTCCGGGAGGTACCGATCACCTTCACCGAACGTGAGATCGGGGTGTCCAAGATGAGCGGCGGCGTGATGTCCGAGGCGTTCACGATGGTCGCCCGCTGGGGAGTCCAGAGCCGCCTCGAGCGCTGGGGACTCGTCCGGACGCGATGATCCGCTGAGCAGACGAACAGACCCGGCAGGATGTCCTGCCGGGTCTGTTCGGTTCCGGGCGTCGGGCGCCGCGGGTGTCAGTTGGTGATGCCCTTGCGCCGCTGCTTGAGCAGGTCGAGGCGCTCGTTGAGCAGCACTTCGAGCTCTTCCTCGCTGCGACGCTCGAGGAGCATGTCCCAGTGCGTACGCGGCGGCTTGGTCTTCTTCTCCTCGGGCTCGGCGCCCTCGAGGATGGTGCCTTCCATGCCGTTCTTGCACGGCCACTTCGACGGGACCTCCGCGTCGTCGGCGAACGGCACGTCGAAGATCTCGCCGTTGTCGGTGCGGTACTGGACGATGCGTCGCGGCGCGAGGTCGTGGTCACGATCGGTCTCGTAGCTCACCGCGCCGAGGCGGCTACCCCGAAGTACTCGATCTGCCATGAAGGGTTCCTCTCAACTTCGTCGGATCTCCCGGTCTGCCGGGAGATCTCTGTTGCATTCCAGGATCGCGCGCAACGCTGCGCACGACTTTCGGGTCGTCAACAGGAACATTCTACGCGCATTCCTGCGTGGGTTCGCCACCGGCGACGACCCGTGTTGTCCAACCCGCTCGGCGGGGCCGCCGCCGGGAGCGCAGCGAGCGGGGCGAGTGTGTGCCGCCGCCGGGAGCGCAGCGAGCGGGGCCGGTCGTGACAGCGGTACGGTCTCGGTGTGGAACCAGGCACTACGCACGGCGTACAAACGGGCGCATCGCGTCGGCGTCGGCCGTACGCCTGCGCCTGGTGCGGCCGCACGATGGTGGACTCCGAGATGGGGCGTCGGCGGAAGTACTGCAAGCGATCGTGCAGGCAGCGTGCTTACGAGCAGAGAACGCTGCTGGAGGGCACATCCATTCCCGACGACGCGGTGATTCTCTCCTCGGCGGAGGCCGCCGACTTCGGCGACCGGATGTTCGCGCTGCGGTGCGCCGCGGAGGACCTCGGCACCGCGGTGGCCGAAGGTGCCGAACACGACGTGCTGGCCGACCTCACCGACACTCTGCTCGAACTCGCGCGGGAAGCCGAGAAGCTGCGGTGACCGCGCGCATCTTCGCGCCCTCGCTCGTCGTCACGCTCGTGGCCCTGGTCGTCGCCTACCTCTACCTCGGCTGGACCGGCCTCGCCCTGTGCGCCATCCTCGGCGTGCTCGAGGTGTCCCTGTCGTTCGACAACGCGGTCATCAACGCGACGATCCTCGAACGGATGAGCGCGTTCTGGCAGAAGATGTTCCTCACCGTCGGCGTGCTCATCGCCGTGTTCGGCATGCGTCTCCTGTTCCCGCTGGTCATCGTGTGGATCACCGGAGGTCTCAACCCCGTCGAGGCGCTCGACCTGGCGATGAACCCGCCGCCCGAAGGGCAGACGCATTTCGCCGACGGTCAACCCAGCTACGAGACGATCCTCACCGAGGCCCACCCGCAGATCGCGGCGTTCGGCGGCATGTTCCTCCTGCTCCTGTTCCTCAACTTCGTGCTCACCGAGCGCCCGCAGACCTGGCTCACGTGGCTCGAGAAGCCGCTCGCCACGCTCGGCAAGCTCGACCAGCTCGCGGTCGTACTGGCCGCCCTGGCTCTGGTTCTCACCGCCGAGTTCCTGGCGCCGGACGAGAGCCGCGCGACCGTCCTGATCGCCGGAATCCTGGGCATGGTCACCTACATCACCGTCGACGGGCTCAGCTCGCTGTTCATGGCCGAGCCGGAATCGGACGAGCCGGAATCAGACGCGACGGAATCAGGCGGGCCCGGATCACACAGGTCCGGATCGAACGGCTCCGGTCCGCACCCGGTCACCGTGGCCACTGGCAAGGCCGGGTTCTTCCTTTTCCTCTATCTCGAGCTCCTGGACGCGTCGTTCTCCTTCGACGGGGTGATCGGCGCCTTCGCCATCACCTCCGACCCGATCATCATCGCGTTGGGGCTCGGATTCATCGGCGCGATGTTCGTGCGGTCCATCACGATCTACCTTGTCCGCAAGGGCACGCTGGGGGAGTACCGCTACCTCGAACACGGTGCGCACTGGGCCATCGGCGCGCTGGCCGCAATCCTGTTGATCAGCATCGAGATCGAGATCAACGAGGTGATCACGGGGCTCGTCGGCGTGGCGTTCATCGGCGCGTCGCTCGCCAGCAGCATCCGCGCGAACCGGCGCGAAGCGCGTGCCGGGACCGGCGATCGACTGGCGGTCTGAGCTTCTCCGCGGCCGTCCTCGAACGTGCGATGAACATCTGCGGGACCTTTGGAATCAGCATGGGCCGCCTGCTGTCTTCTGTCGGTCGACAGGTGTAGAAATGACGACGTCGGTGACGCGTGTCACGCAGGAGCCGAAGCCGAGTGGCTCCGCGACACAGGTCCGGGTTTCAGGTCGAAAACGCAGATTCGGTGGTCTTCATGGACAGCAAACAGCAGCAGATGATCCAGTTCGAGACGGACTGGTACTCCCTGGGCGGGGGCTCCTCCCGGCAGATCGTCGAGGAGTTCGGCCTCACCGATCGGGACTTCTTCTCCCAGGTCGACCGCCTCGTCGACACCGACCCGCCGTCGGGATTGACCGCTGCGGAGCTGCGCCGCATGCGCCAGGTCATCCGGCGTCGGCTGTGGATGGCCCGCTGATCCCAGCCCGCGCGCGGCTCGGGGGATAATCGACGGGTGCCCTTCTCCGATGACGATCTCGAAGCGTTCTATCGCGATGTCGAGGCACGCACGGCGTTCCGCGAGCAACCTCGACGCCGGCGCCGCGCCGGCGTCGACTATCCGGCCTGCCCGACGCCCGACAAACTGCCGTTCGCCTCGCCGGCCGACGCTCGCGAGGGCATCGATCGACTCCGGCGCCACCTCGTCGGTACCGCTCCGGAGCTGCGCTACTACGAGTGCTCCTGCCGCGCTTGGCATATCACCAGCTCGGCGCAACTGATTCATCGACGGGTGCCGCCGGCGCCGGCTCGTCGTCGGAAGGGTAAGAAGAAGCGGTGACGATTCCGCCCGCCGGCCCGCACGCACTCGTCGACCTCGCGAGCGACGACCCGTCGACGACCGCCGAGACCTACCAGCGGTTGCTCGGACGCGAGGTCGGTACGGGCGCCGACGGCCGGCGAGTGGTGAACCTCGGCAACGTCGCACTCTCGATCCGGCCGTCGGCCGGCGAGCCCGACACCCACGACGTGTACTTCACGGTCGACGACATCACGGCGTCCCGGCGTCTACTCGGCCGGCGCGGGTATCCGCTCGCGGACACCGTCCTCGGAGCGCTGGGCGAGACCAGTCCGGTCGGGATCGCCGAACGACACGAGTCCGGAGTCGCCGCCGACGGCGATCTGACCGGCCTCGATCATCTGGTCTTCACCTGTGACAACCGCGATGTCGCCGTCGCGCTGTTCGCCGGCACCTTCGGCCTAGATTTCCGTCTCGACCAGCCGATCGGGCAGGACGCCCGTCAGCTGTTCTTCCGGCGCGACGACCTGATCGTCGAGGTCGTCGCCGCGCCCCGCCCGCCGGCCGACCCGGTGCCGTCGTCGCCGGTCATGCTCTGGGGTGTGGCATGGCGGTCGACCGATGTGGACACGACCCACGCGCGTCTGACGGCCGACGGACTCGATCTCAGCGAGGTCCGCATCGGACGCAAGAAGGGCACGCGGATCTTCACGGTTCGCCACCGCGAACTCGCCACGCGGACCGTGGTCATCGGCCCCGAGGCCGGACCCGACTCGCGTCAGTAGCCGAAATCCGACAAAAGGTGGGTTTTCGGGAACGCCTGCGCTAATCTGACTACGAATGTTGTCGAATTAGTAGTATCCGAGACCGATGTTGGGGGCACCATGACCGCGGTACACGAAGAACGGACAGCGTCCGAACCCGCAGCGAGTGACTTCGTGGCGGGCGAGCCGCTGCTCAACCACCGCGACGACGAGATCGAACTGATCCCGCCGGACTCGCTGACCGCCAAGCTCACCGGCATGTACACGTTCCTCCCGATCAACGGGGCGGCGTTCGTGATGCAGGTGATGCACCCCGTCATCGGCGATGTCGTCGACAAGTATTCAGTCTTCCGCACCGATCCCGTGGGACGTGCGATCCGCTCCGCCGACTCGGTGCTGCGCTGGACCTACGGCGGTCAGGAGGCTCTCGAGGAGGGCAAGCGTCTCCGCAAGCTGCACCAGCCGCTGCAGATGCGCAACTCGGAGGGCAAGCACATCAGTGCACTCAACCCGGAGGCGTACGCCTGGGTGATCGCCACCGCGCTACCCACGATCGAGACCGCCGCGCCGCTGGTGCTGGGCCGGCACTTCACTCTCGAGGAGCGCAAAGAACTCCTGCGGGACAACCGCCGCATCGCCAAGATCGTCCAGGTACCGATGAAGAACTACCCCGAGACCCTCGAGGAGTTCGACGAGTACTTCGACGATTTCATCGAGAACAAGCTCGTCCGGCACCCGGTCGCGCTGGAACTGATCGGTCAGATGCGCGCCGCGCCCGTGGTCCCGAAGTCGGTGCCCAAGGCGTTGCGCCCCGCCGTGAAGAAGGCCGCTGCCACCGCGTCGGTGCCGTTCCAGAACTTCAACTACCTGACCACCGTCGGCGTCATGGATCCGCGGGTGCGCGAAATCCTGGGCCTGAGCTGGTCCGACGCCGAGCAGCGTCACCTCGAGCGGATTCATCGCAATCTGCGATTCGCCTACCGCACCCTGCCGGAGCGGCTGACGTACTTCCCGCTGGCCTATCACGCCCGGCGTCATCACGACGCGATCCAGGCCATGAAGGTTCGCGAGAAGGCAAGCGCTGCCTACCAGTACCACCCCAAAGAGGGTGCGGCGCACCAGGGCTGAGCGCTCCCGGTCGGTCTGGTCACGTCGTCGGGGGCGTGACCAGACCGACGACATGGTCGGCGATCGCCAACGATGACGTGATGCCCGGCGACTCGATACCGAAGAGGTTGACCAGGCCCGCGATGCCGTGTGACAGCGGACCCTGGATCACGAAGTCGCCGGCACCGGCACCCGGTCCGGCGACCTTGGGTCGGATCCCGGCGTAAGCGGGCACCAGGGCATTGGCCGGCAATTGCGGCCAGTACGTGCGGATGGCTCGCTCGAATGCGTCGGCGCGCGCCTCGTCGACGGCGTAGTCGAGTTCCTCCCCGGTAATCGTCTCGTCGGGGGACGGCGTCAGCCATTCGACGTCGGGGCCGAAACGGGCCTCGCCGGCGAGATCCATCGTGTAGTGCACGCCCAATCCGCCGTCGGCGGGGATCGGGTAGACGAGGTGACGGAACGGCGCCCGGACGCCGGACAACCCGAAGTAATTCCCCTTGGCGAGGAAGCGCGGTGGGATCGGGCCGCTGAATCCGGCCAGCGCCCGGGCCACTTCCCACGCGCCGATCCCGGCACAGTTGACGAGCGTCCGGGCGGACGCCGATTCACCGTCCGATGTGTGCACGGTGACGCCGTGTGCGTCGATCTGTCCGCCGATCACCCTGCTGCGCAACGCGATCGCGCCACCGTGTGCCTCCAGGTCACGCACCAGCGCACGCACCACGCCGTCGACGTCGACGATCCCGGTCGACGGTGAGAACAGAGCCGCGACGCCTTCGACTGCCGGTTCCCGGTCGCGCAGTTCGTCCACTCCGATCCGTCGGAGGTCGGAAACGCCGTTGGCCAGACCGTGTCGGAGCAAGACGTCGAGGCGTTCGCTCTGGGTGCCGTCGGTGGCGACGATGAGTTTGCCCGGCCGCGCCCACGAGACGCCGTGCTCGTCGCAGAATCGGGTCAACTGCTCGCGACCGCGGACGCACAGTTCCGCCTTCAGGCTGTCCTCGGGGTAGTAGATGCCGGCGTGGATCACCTCCGAGCTCCGCGAGGTCGTCTGCGCGCCAACCGAATCGGTGGCCTCGAGGACGACGACGTCGCGTCCTCGCCGGGTGAATGCCCGCGCCACCGCCAGCCCGACGATGCCGCCGCCGACCACGAGGCAGTCGACCTCCACACGCTCCGTCGTCGCGTGCTCGGCCCGGTGGATGCGCGTCACCGCTCGTACCTCCTCGTCGCATGTCGTCGAGTTCCGTCGGCCACGGTATCCGGGCAAACCCGGCGGCGTGGGGCAGACTGGGGTGATGCGGTATTCGGAGGTTCTCGCGATCGTGCAGGCCGGTGGACGTGGTTCGCGGATGGAGGTGCTGACCGATCGGCGGGCGAAACCCGCGTTGCCGTTCGCGGGCAACTATCAGCTCATCGACTTCCCGCTCTCCAACCTGCACCACAGTCACATCGACGACGTGTGGTTGTGCGTGCAATACGAGGCCGAGACCATCACCCAGATCGTGGCGGGTGGCCGTCCCTGGGATCTGGACCGTACGAGCGGCGGGTTGCGCGTGGTGATGCCGGAACAGACCGACGCCCCGGAAACCGAAGACGGTTTCGCGACCGGCAACGCCGACCTGCTGTACCGCATCCGCGGCCGCATCGCCGCCCACGCACCGGCCGAGGTCATCGTCATGAGCGCCGACCACGTCTACGACTTCGACTTCCGCGACGCCATCGAGACCCACCGCCGCCATGGCGCCGAATGCACTGTGGTCACCACGACGTGTCCTCTCGACGAGGCTGCGCAGCACGCCACCGTGAAAGCCCGCCGCGACGGGACCGTCCGCGAGTTCCGCTACAAACCCGAACGCGCCACCACGCGCACGATCGCCACCGAGATCTTCGTCTACGACCCGGCCGTGCTCATCGAGGGCCTCGAGTACCTGGAGAGCCGGACGACCGAGGGGTCCCCGAAGGACGACACCGGCCTGGGCGACTTCGGCGAACACCTGGTGCCCTGGTTCGTCGACCGCGGCAAGACGGTCGCCCACGCGATGTCTGGCTATTGGATCGACGCCGGCCGTCCTGAGACCTACCTGCAGGCGCACCGCGACCTCATCGACGGGTCCCTCGACGTCTTCCGCGCCGACCGGCCGATCCTCACCAACCAGCCGCAGCGCCCGGCCGCGCGTATCGAGACCGGGGCGGTCGTCGAGGACAGTCTCGTCAGCAGCGGCGCCCACGTGCACGGAACGGTCCGACGCAGCGTTCTCGGACCGGGGGTGGTCGTCGAAAAAGGTGCGGTCGTGGCCGATTCGGTGATCTTCGGTGACGTTGTCATCGGCGCCGGCGCGTCGGTCGCATGGTCTGTCCTCGACGAACGGGTGCGCGTCGGCCCGAACGCGGTGATCGGCGGGCACCCGCGGACACGCCCGGTCCCGACCGAGAAGATCACGTTGGTCGGGATGGATACGCAGATCCTGCGCGGTGCCCGGGTGGCATTGGGAGACCGCGTCGAGCCGGGTCGCCGCATCCGGTGACCCGGGCCGACCTGTTCGCGACCGCGCGGCACTGGCGGGACCACGATCCGGACCCGTCGACCCGAGCCGTGCTGACCGATCTGATCGACGCGGCCGTGACCGGTGACGTCGCCGCCGCCGACGATCTCGCGGCCCTCTTCCACGGACCGCTGACCTTCGGCACCGCCGGCCTGCGCGGCGAGGTCGGTGCGGGCGAGTCGCGGATGAACGTCGCCGTGGTTACCCGCGCCACGGCCGGTGTCGCGCGGTATCTGCTCGACACGGTCGGTCCCGACGCGCGTGTCGTGGTCGGGTGCGACGCCCGGCACGGATCGGCCGAGTTCTTCGACGCGGCAACCGAAGTGCTTGCGGCGCAGGGGCTCACGGTGTTCGCGCTGCCACCCCGGTTGCCGACGCCGGTCACCGCTCATGCGACGCGTGCGCTCGTTTGCGACGCCGGGGTGATGATCACCGCCTCGCACAACCCACCGGCCGACAACGGTTACAAGGTGTATCTCGGCGGCCGTGCCACCGACGATGCGGGCAGGGGAGTGCAGATCATCTCGCCGGCCGACGCCGACATCGCGGCCCGGATCGCGCAGGCGCCGCCCGCCGACGAAGTGTCCCGCGACCCCGCGGCGGTCATCCACCTCGACGACGAGACCGTGCGGACCTATGTCGAGCGCACCGCGCGGCTTCGACCCGGCGGCGGCCCGTCGCCGGTGCGCGTCGTACTGACGCCGATGCACGGGGTCGGGGGTGCGGTCGCCCGAGACGTGTTGCGGGCCGCGGGAATCGGCGACGTCCACGTGGTGGCGGCGCAGTCCGCTCCCGATCCGGACTTCCCGACGGTGCCGTTCCCGAACCCGGAGGAGCCCGGTGCCCTCGACCTCGCGCTCGATCTCGCACGCGACGTCGACGCGGACGTCGTGATCGCCCTCGACCCCGATGCCGACCGCTGCTCGGTGGCGACGGTCGGTCCCGATGGGCAGTGGCGGCAGCTGACCGGCGACGAGATCGGCGCGCTGCTGGGGGAGCAGGCGGCACGGGATGCGACGCGCCCCGGTGACACCCTGGCGTGTTCGATCGTGTCGAGCCGGCTGCTCGGCCGGGTCGCCGCGGACCACGGGCTGCGGTTCGCCGCGACGCTCACCGGCTTCAAGTGGATCGCCCGGACTTCCAGCCTGCGTTTCGGTTACGAGGAGGCCATCGGCTACTGCACCGACCCCGACACCGTCCGCGACAAGGACGGCATCGGTGCGATGGTCCGGGTCATCTCCCTCGTCGAGGAACTCGGGAAGGACGGCCGCACGCTGACCGACGAACTCGACCGGCTCGCCCGTCGCCACGGCCTGCATGCCACCGCACCGTTGACGATCCGCGTCGAGGACACCGCTCTGATCGGCGAGATGATGCAGCGCCTGCGTTCGTCGCCGATCGAACGACTGGCCGGCTCGCCGGTGGTGGAGAACCGCGACCTGGCACATGGATCCGCTGATCTCCCGCCGACCGACGGCGTCCTGGTGCGGACCGCCGCCGACGACCGCGTCGTCGTGCGTCCCTCCGGCACCGAGCCGAAACTGAAGTGCTATCTGGAAGTCGTCCTCGACTGCCCGGGCGGCGCCGTACCGCGGGACGAGGCCGCACGCCGTCTCGACGCCCTCGGTGCGGACATCTCGGCGGTGCTCGGGGTCTGAGCGCACTACGATCGATCCGTGCCGCGAACCGATTCCGATCAGCGCCTGCGCGACCTGACCCTGCTGCGTCGGGTCCGCGATCGCATCGACCGCGAGTACGCGCAGCCGCTCGACGTCGAGGCGCTCGCGCGCGGGGTGAGCATGTCGGCCGGTCACCTGAGCCGGAAGTTCCGCCAGACCTACGGCGAATCGCCCTACTCGTACTTGATGACTCGCCGTATCGAACGGGCGATGACGCTGCTGCGGCGCGGCGACCTGACCGTCACCGAGGTCTGCTTCGAGGTGGGCTGCTCGTCGTTGGGCACGTTCAGCACCCGGTTCACCGAAATCGTCGGGGTCCCGCCGACGGTCTATCGCGAACAGTCGGCCGACGCGACGGACGGGATACCGGCGTGCCTGGCGAAGAACATCACGAGACCGATCAGGAATCGAGAAGCACAGCGCGGGTGAGACTGCCTAGCCTGATCGCATGAACATCACGATCCAATACACGTTCCTCCCACACACCGACGGCGACGCCGCCCTGGGCTTCTACCGCGACCTCCTCGGTTTCGAACTCCGCAAGGATGTCGGCTACGAGGGCATGCGGTGGCTGACCGTCGGCCCGCCCGGACAGCCGGGCACGTCGATCGTCCTGCATCCGCCGGCTGCCGATCCCGGTATCTCCGAGGAGGAACGACAGACGATCCTCGAGCTGATCGCCAAGGGGAGTTACGGCGCGCTGACGCTGGCGACCGACGACCTCGACGGGCTGTTCGACAAGTTGCAGTCCAGCGGCGTCGACATCGTGCAGGAGCCGATGGATCAGCCGTACGGCGTTCGCGACGCCGCCGTTCGTGACCCGGCGGGCAATCTCATCCGTATCGACCAGGCCGGCTGAGAGATGTGCGGACCCGGTCGATACCCGCCCCCGGAAGCACTCGGCGCGGTCGTCGACCGACAACACCCCGCGGACGTGTCCTCCACCCTGGTTAGATCGACCGGGAGTCCGCGCACCGACCTCGCGGCAACGGACCTCCGGAATGACACGAGCACCCCGAACGCCGACGACCGCCCGCCCGCGGTCGCCACATTGATGGAG
Organism: Gordonia sp. SMJS1; assembly: GCF_029866425.1. Lineage (NCBI taxonomy): Bacteria > Bacillati > Actinomycetota > Actinomycetes > Mycobacteriales > Gordoniaceae > Gordonia > Gordonia sp. SMJS1. The sequence continues at coordinate 2,642,887 of NZ_CP123381.1, forward strand.
AGACGATGAGCCGAACCGCCACCCGTCCCGCACGGAAGGTCGACGCCGTGCGGGCCGACGGCATTCACCCCGCCGATACGCACGACATCATCCGCGTCCATGGCGCCCGGGAGAACAACCTCAAGGACGTCAGCGTCGATCTGCCGAAGCGTCGGCTGACGGTCTTCACCGGGGTGTCGGGTTCCGGGAAGAGTTCACTGGTCTTCAGCACCATCGCCGCGGAATCCCAGCGCCTCATCAACGAGACGTACAGCGCGTTCGTCCAGGGCTTCATGCCGTCGATGGCTCGTCCGGACGTCGACATCCTGGAGGGTCTGACGACGGCGATCATCGTCGATCAGGAGCGGATGGGTGCCAACGTCCGGTCGACCGTCGGCACGGCCACCGACGCCAACGCGATGCTGCGTATCCTGTTCAGTCGCTTGGGAACTCCGCACATCGGACCGCCGCAGGCGTTTTCGTTCAACGTCGCCTCGATCAGCGGGGCGGGTGCGGTGACCATCGAGAAGGGCGGGCAGAAGGTCAAGGAGCGTCGGAGCTTCTCCATCACCGGCGGCATGTGTCCGCGATGCGAAGGACGCGGCGACGTCTCCGACTTCGACCTCACCGCACTCTACGATTCGTCGAAGTCGCTCAACGAGGGCGCGCTGACGATCCCCGGCTACTCGATGGACGGCTGGTACGGCCGGATCTACCGCGGCTGCGGCTTCTTCGACCCCGACAAGCCGATCGCGAAGTACACCAAGAAGCAGCTCAACGACCTGCTGTACAAAGAGCCCACCAAGATCAAGGTCGAGGGCATCAACATCACCTACGAGGGTCTGATCCCGAAGATCCAGAAGTCGATGCTGAGCAAGGATCGTGAGGCGATGCAGCCGCACATCCGTGCCTTCGTCGACCGCGCCATCACCTTCGCGAAGTGCCCGGACTGTGAGGGCACCCGCCTCACCGCCGAGACCCGCTCGTCGAAGATCAAGGGCATCAGCATCGCCGACGCATGCGCGATGCAGATCAGCGATCTCGCCCAGTGGGTCGCCGAACTCGACGATCCGTCCGCGGCCCCGCTGATCACCGCGCTGCGAGACCACCTCAACGCGTTCGTCGATATCGGTCTCGGCTACCTGTCCCTGGAGCGCCCGGCCGGCACCCTGTCCGGCGGAGAGGCGCAGCGCACCAAGCTGATCCGTCACCTCGGTTCGTCGCTGACCGACGTGACCTATGTGTTCGACGAGCCGTCGATCGGTCTGCACCCGCACGACATCACCCGAATGAACGATCTGCTGCGCGCGTTGCGGGACAAGGGCAACACGGTGCTGGTGGTCGAGCACAAGCCCGAGGTGATCGCGATCGCCGACCGCGTCGTCGACATCGGCCCGGGAGCGGGCACCGACGGCGGCACGATCGTGTTCGAAGGCACCGTCGACGAACTGCGGGCCGCGGACACGCTCACCGGGCGCCACCTGGAGGACCGCGCCGCCGTCAAGGACGAAGTCCGCACGCCCAGTGGTCATCTCGAGGTCCGCGGGGCCGACGCCAACAATCTGCGCGATGTCGACGTCGACATCCCGCTCGGTGTGCTGGTCGTGCTCACCGGCGTCGCGGGCTCGGGCAAGAGTTCGTTGATCAACTCGACGGTCGCCAAGGAGGACGGGGTCGTCTCCATCGACCAGAGCGCCATTAAGGGGTCGCGGCGTTCCAATCCGGCGACCTACACCGGTCTGCTCGAGCCGATCCGCAAGGCATTCGCCAAGGCCAACGGCGTGAAACCCGCCTTGTTCAGCGCGAACTCGGAGGGTGCCTGCCCCAACTGCAACGGTGCAGGCGTCGTCTACTCCGACCTCGCGATGATGGCCGGCGTCGCCGCGCCCTGCGAGGTGTGCGAGGGCAAGCGATTCCAGGCCGAGGTGCTCGACTACACCTTCGGCGGCCGCAACATCAGCCAAGTGCTCGAGATGTCGGTCGCCCAGGCGGAAGCTTTCTTCGCCGACGGCGACGCCAAACTCCCGGCGGCGCACAAGATCCTGCACCGGATGGTCGACGTCGGGCTCGGTTACATCAAGGTCGGTCAGCCTCTGACCACCCTGTCCGGCGGCGAACGCCAGCGGTTGAAGTTGGCCGGTCACATGGGGGAGAAGGGCGACGTCTACATCCTCGACGAGCCCACCACGGGCCTCCACCTCGCCGACGTGGAACAGCTCCTCGGACTGCTCGACCGTCTCGTCGACTCCGGGAAGTCGGTGATCGTCATCGAGCACCACCAGGCCGTGATGGCCCACGCCGACTGGATCATCGACCTCGGCCCGGGCGCCGGCCACGACGGCGGCCGAATCGTCTTCGAGGGCACGCCCGCCGACATTGTCGCCGACCGGTCCACGCTCACCGGTGAGCACCTCGCCGAGTACGTCGGTGCCTGACCCGAGCGCGCAGTCGGGCGCGAGCGAGAGCTGCGCCACTGCTCCTTGAGGAGCGGCTCACTGCTTCCTATCCGAAGGAGCGCCCCCACTGCTCCCTATCCGAAGGAGCGCCCCGCCGCTCCCTATCCGAAGGAGCGCCCCGCCGCTCCCTATCCGAAGGAGCGCCCCAACTGCTCCCTGAGGTGCGAGGAGCGATAGCGACGAGAGGGTCCTATAGCTTGTCAAGTGCTCCGAGGTCAGTGGTGAGGTCGCGGAACACTTCGCGGGCGATGTAGCGCTTGAGGCAGCGGAGGATGTCTTTCTTCGTTTTGTGTTCGGCGGAACGTCGCTCGACGTAGGCGCGGGTGGGGGCGTGGGATTTCATGCGTCCGACCGCGATCATGTGCAGAGCACTGTTGGCTTGCCGGTCCCCGCCCCGGTTGAGTCGGTGACGGCTGGTTTTGCCTGAGGATGCCGGTAACGGGGCGGCGCCGACGAGTTTGGCGAACCGTGCCTCGGTGCCCATCCGCTCGACGTTGTCACCGGCGGTGATCACCAGGCGGGCGGCGGTGATCGGCCCGATCTGCGGGCGCGAGAGCAGGGTGGGTACCAGCTTGCTCAGCAGTCGTGTGAGTTCGCGGGCCAAAGACCGGGCTTGTTGTTGGGCGAGTCGGTGTCGGTCGAGCAGCGACCGCGCAGCGCGCACGAACGCCGCGGCCGGCCCGGACAGATCAGCTTTCTCGGCTGGTACCGGCAAGTCTTTGATGAATGCTGCCCGCTTGGCGATGGTGCGGGCCTGGCGCGCTTGATCGGCGTACTCGGCTGGTGCGGTGGTACACAGGTCACGGATCTGGTTACCGATGCGGGTGGCTTCCTCGACGGCCGAAGCCCTTGCCACGGTGAGCATCCGAACAGATTCGACCGCGCCGCGGGTGTCTTTGGCCACCGCGGTCGCGCGGCCGGTGATGACTGCCATCGCTGCGGCGTAGGCATCGAGTTGATCGGTCTTACCGTGGGCGTAGCGGCGCGGCAGATCGGGGGTGTTGACCTCGATCACTCGCACCCCTTCGGCGGTGAGCATCCGGGTCAACCCGGCCCCGTAGGAGGCGCTCGATTCCACTGCGGCATCCTCGACGCGGCCGAAGCCACACGCCCACTGCCACAACTGGGTGTAGCCGGCGGTGGTGGTCGGGAACTCGCGATCGGCCAGCGGGCGGCCGTCGATGGCGACGATCGCGGCGTGGTGGGTCTGTTGATGGGTGTCGACTCCGAGTACGACCACTTGCGTGGTCACTGCTGTCTCAGCCATTCTGGCGGTGTCTCCTTCACTGCGGTGGTGGATGACCTCACCGGGGCGGGTGGACAGGACAGTGAAGAGTCACGGCCTACCAGCCAGACAGGGTCCTAATCAGGTCACACCCGCCCCGGTCCTCACAGGTCACTTGGTGCAGGTGATCGACCGGAGTTCCGGGCCGACACATCTCGCCCATGACAGCACCGTCAGCCACGAAGTAAGTCAGACCCAAACCCGGTCAACCACCCACACCCATTCTCACTGCCACGAAGGGTCCAGCGACCGAGGCTTCCAAACCCTAGGTGACGAGCCTTCTTCCGCTCCCTGAGCCTGGATCCGTGGACGGGTGCGGGGTGTCGATAACGTGAAAATGCCCTCTGAGCTGGAATGATTGGTGGTGTTGAGACACAAAACATTCCAGCTCAGAAGGCACTTTCAGTGAAAGTATCGCACACGTTCTCCGCCGAGTCCGCGGTCTTCGACGACGATAACCTGGTGTCGCACGCCGGGCTGGTACCGGTCATGAGAGTGGCCGAGTCGACCGGGTTGGCCGCATCGCTGGGCGACCGGGTCGATCTCGGTACCACCCAGGTCGCCTCCGCCGGGGCCAACCTCGAGGCGAAACTGTTGACCGTGATCGCCGGATTGTGTTGCGGCGCTGACAGTATCGACGACCTCGGGATGGTCCGCACTGGTGGGCACACCCGCCTGTTCGACCGCGTGTACGCCCCGGCCACGATCGGGCAAATGCTGCGCGAGTTCACCCCCGGGCACGCCCGAGCGCTCAACGCGGTGATGACCCGGACATTGCCGGCGATGTGCGCCACGGCGGGTCTGCTGCCCACCGACGGGTCCCGGGTGTTTGTCGATATTGACTCGCTGCTGCGCCCGGTGTACGGCTACTACAAGGCCGGAGCCTCCTATGGGCACGCCAAGATCGCTGGGCGTGAACTCCTGCGCAAAGGGTTGTCCCCGCTGATCGCCACCCTGTCCGCATCCGGGCATCCACCGGTGATCGGCAACGCCTGGCTACGCGCCGGCCGCACCGCTTCCGGGAGCGGGGCAGCGAGAATGATCGCTGAAACCCTGACCACCGCACGCCGTTGCGGAGCGAGCGGGGAGATCACCGTCCGTGGCGATTCGGCGTATGGCACCGCTGCGGTGATGCGTACCTGTCAACGCCTCGGAGCGACGTTCTCGCTGGTCCTGCGGACCAACACGGCGATCACCCGCGCCATCACCGCGATCGGAGACGACGCGTGGACGCCGGTGCACTATCCCGGTGCGGTCACCGACCCCGTCACCGGCGAACTGATCTCTGATGCCGAAGTCGCCGAGACCTCCTACACCGTGCAACCGGACTCCGCCCAGCCGGTCACCGCGCGACTGATCGTGCGTCGGGTCAAAGCCCACCACCCCGCCGGCACCGACACGTTGATGCCTGCGTGGCGGTACCACTCGTTTTTCACCAACACCACCGACGACACCGTCACCGCCGACCTCACTCACCGCCGCCACGCCATCATCGAAACCGTGTTCGCCGACCTCATCGACGGACCGCTGGCGCATCTGCCCTCCGGACGGTTCGGTGCTAACGCCGCCTGGCTGGCGCTGACCGCGATCAGCCACAACCTGATGCGTACCCTCGCCGCACTCACCGCAGCACCGGCACTGCGTGCCGCGCGGGGCGCTACGCTGCGCCGCACCCTCATCGCGATACCCGCCCGACTAGCGCGACCAGCACGAACACCGGTCCTGCACCTACCCCGCCACTGGCCCACCCAACACGCGTTCACCGCGCTGTGGGCCGCGGTGAACACCACCTGACCTACCAACCACACCCGCCCACCCACCACCAAGGAACCCCAGTGAAAAGGCTGACACAGGTCAGCGAATACCACACGCCCACAACACAATCAGGCGATCACGCGCCCCAACCCCACCCCACCTGAACCCCTTCCACGGATTCAGGCTGAGGTGCGAGGAGCGATAGCGACGAGCCTCGAAGGGTCCAGCAACCAGGCACCCCCAACCGACAGACTTCAACTCGACCTATGGACTTCGATCGAGGTCTACCGGTCGAGTTGAAGTCTGTCGGTCACCAAGGGAGTAGGTTTCGCGCGAGACAGCACAAACGGCGCAGCGCAGCTGACCCTTTCACTACGGCACCCCGCGTGACGCCTTCTCCGCGCGGACCGCGAACGTCCCCGACGGTGTCAGACGCCCGTGGCACCATGTCGGTTGATGAACGACGGGCAAGGTGAGAGTGGATCGTCGCGATCCGTCTCAGGGGTAACCCCTGGGTGCACTTCACAGCTGGTCCCTGCGTCCGACGCCGGCGCGCACGCTTCACGTGCCACACGGCGCCGCTGCACAGTTCTGGTCACCCCACCCGTCGTTCATCATCACGTCAGCTCGCGACGCGACACGACGCCGTGACCGAACCGTTCCTGCAACCGCACCAGGCAGCGGAAGTCGCTGCGGCCTTCTCGCGCACGTATACCGCCTGGACGTGGCCGGAGATCCTGGCGGCAGTGACAGCGGTCCTGCCCGCTGAGGTCACCTCCGAAGTCGCCGCCGGCATCATCGAACTCTCGCCTCACGAACCGCGACATCCCGCGACCGTGATGATCCAGGCCCTCGCGCCGTGGACCCACCCGGCACCCCTCGCCGCTCAACCCGTCGTACTGCACGAACCACGTTCCGCGGGAACGGTGTCCGACGCTCTGCCCGATCTCTACGATGTCGAGCAGTTCGCGCACTGGCTCGACTTCACCGTGCCCGAGCTCGAATGGTTCGCCGACCGCGGCCAATGGCTACGAACGGCGCGCCCGCCGTTGCGTCACTACCGAATCTGGCGGCGTGAGAAGCGGGACGGTGTCCGGGTCATCGAAGCTCCGAAACCCCGTATGCGCGAGACGCAACGGCGCCTGTTGAGACGGTTGGTCGAGCGCATTCCGGCCCATCCCGCGGCGCGCGGCTTCATACCCGGGTCGTCACCGGCTGCTTTCGCCTGGCCGCACACGGACCGTCCCGTGGTGCTGCGCGTCGACCTCCGGCATTGCTTCGAGACGATCACCGTTCCGCGCGTCCGAGCAGTGTTCCGGCAGGCCGGCTACCCTCCGCACATCGCGCGCCTTCTCGCCGAATTGTGCACCACGGCAACGCCTGTGGACGAACTCCGCGGCATCGGTCACACGCACGCAGCTTTCCTCCGGGAACGGCATCTGCCGCAAGGTGCGCCGACCTCGCCCCATCTGGCCAATCTCGTGATGCGGCCGCTCGATCGGCGGCTCGACGGGTACGCCCGCCGTCACGGCCTCCGCTACACCCGTTACGGCGACGACCTCGCGATCTCGGGCGACGCGATGAACGCCGACCGCGCGCTGTGGACCGTGCTCCGCATCGTCGAAGACGAGCGATTCACCGTGCACCCGGAGAAAGTCCGGATCATGCGCAGCCATCAGCGCCAACAGCTCGCCGGTCTCGTCGTCAACGACCGTCCGCAGGTCGCCCGATCCGACTACGACAACCTGCGAGCCCTGCTGCACAACGCCCGCCGACACGGGGCGTCGTCGCAGAATCACGACGAACACCCGGACTTCCGCGCACACGTCTACGGCCTCATCGCGTGGGTGGGTGCGACGGGGGAGACGCGCCGACGCCGGTTGCTGAACATGGCCCGCACCGTCGACTGGGACAGCTGAGAACCTCTGAAGACGGACCAAACGCCCGAACAATCCCGAACCTCACACCGGCTGCGGTTCGCTGTGAGACCACTGTTACCTCGGCCTTCCCCGCAGCGTGCCCAGTCGCAATGCCGGTGCACCAAGGTCCGTGCATGGACAAGCAACTGCTCGAACGCAGCCTGGCACTCGTCGATCTTCCCGACGCGGGCCTCACCGTTCGCTTCTACGAGATCCTGTTCGACCGCTATCCCACCGTTCGCGCCATGTTCGGCCGCGACGCTCGGGCCCAGGCCGAGATGTTGCGCAGCGCCGTCGTCTCGGTCGTGGAGCATCTCGACGACGCCGAGTGGCTGACGACGACTCTGCACACGTTGGGCCGGCGACACGCCGGCCTCGGCGTCACCAGACCGATGTACACGGCGGTCGCGGAATGCATGATCGCCGCGATGAGCGAGATCGGCGGCAAGTCCTGGACCCCGGCCATGACGCTGGCCTGGGACCGCGCGCTCGGCGCGGTCGCGACGATCATGCTCGACGGCTATCCGGATGAGCTCACGGTCGACGCTACGACGGCCGAACGACGCAAACCCGGAGCCGCCTGACCCGCCCTTCGCCCGATCCCGGCGACGGCCGATCACTTCGACTCGCCACGGTCCTATCGACCGACCCCACCGGAGAACGCGCGACCACCCTTCGACTGCCCGACGACCGACGAGTCCGCGTGAGATCCGCGCCGCCCGACTGACCACGGCCCGGCCACCCTGAATCGCACGACCTCCGCGATACGATCCCGCTCGGAAGTGAGGGCTCGTGACTGCTGCTGTAAACCCGCGACGTGCGCTGGATCGATACCTGGGATCAGCCCGGGCCCGGTGGGCGACACTCGCCGTCTTCCTCATCAGTTCGGCGGTCGCCATCGTCGTGCTGCCGAACCAACCGCCGGCTCCCTATCGCATCGATTTTGACGTCTACCGCATGGGCGGACAGGTCCTGCTCGACGGCGGCGACCTGTACGGCATCCTGCCCCGACTCGCGGAAGGCTCGTACCTCCCGTTCACGTATCCACCGCTTGCCGCAGCGCTGTTCTCGATCTTCACGGTCGTCCCACTCGGCCTCGGTCAGGCCCTGTTCACCGCGATCTCCATCGGCTGCCTGCTGGTGGTGTGCCGCATCGTCCTGTCCTGTCTCGTCGAGCGGCCCGCTCACGAGTTGTGGTGGCTCGCAACGGCCGCCGCGACGGTCGGCCTCTGGCTCGAACCCGTCCGCGACACCCTCAACTTCGGCCAGATCAACATCGTGCTGATGACGCTCGTCGTCGTCGACGTACTGCTCGGCCGCGGCAAGTGGTGGAACGGGCTGCTCGTCGGACTCGCCATCTCGATCAAGCTCACCCCCGCGGTGTTCCTGCTGTTCTTCTTCGTCCGACGGGACTGGCGCGCACTCGGCGTGGCCGCGGCGTCAGCGGTCGCCTACGCCGCCCTCGGCCATCTCCTGACACCGAACGACTCGACCACCTACTGGACATCGACCCTCTTCGACACCGACCGCATCGGGAGCCCGCACTTCGCGAACAACCAATCGATCAAGGGTGAGCTCGGCAGACTCGGCATCGAGTCCGACGTCGCGTGGTTCCTCGTCTCGCTGATCGTCGGGCTGTTCATCGCATGGGTCGCGTGGCATCTGCTGTCGGTTGCACCGGCAGGTCCACAGCCGTCCGGGCCGCGCGACGTCGCGGCACTGATGGCAGTCGCGTTCGCCGCGCTGTACTGCTCGCCGGTCGCCTGGGACCACAGCTGGGTCTGGGTGGTCCCGCTGCTTATCCTGCTGACCTTCCTCGCGACCACGCCCGCGGCGTCGGCGATGTGGTGGTGGCTCGTCGGTTCCGGGCTCGTCATCTTCGCCGTCGCGCCGCATCAGCGAATCCCGCAGCGGTACGACGCCGAGTTGTCCTGGGTCTGGTGGCAGCATCTCGTCGGGTCGTCGTACCTGCTCTGGGGTCTGGCGGTGCTGGTCGCGCTGGGGGTCTCGGCTCCCCGCGTGCTGACGTCCCGACGGTCGGCCGACACGCTCGCACAACCTGCGTGAACACCCCGTCTGCAGACCCCCCTTGAAACAGACGCTAAAATCCGTTCCAATGGTGCATAGTGATGTAACGCACATCGGAACAACGGGGAGTGGCAGGTTCATGACGAGTCGGAAAAAGCAGATCCAGAGCGTGCTGGCGAAGGCGAGCAGCATGTACCCGAGCTCGGAGCGTCCGCTGGCCGAGCCGCCCGCCGGATCCGATCTCAAGCCGGTGATGGGTGACCCAGGGGTTCCGTGGCTCGGCAACACCCTCGAAGCGCTCGTCGACCCGCTCAAGTCGGCCATGGAACGGTTCGAACGCTACGGACAGGTCTCCTGGTCGGGTGCGCTGGGCATGAACATGGTCACCCTCGTCGGTCCGGACGCGATCGAAGCGGTGTGGATGAACCGCAAGAAGGCGTTCTCGAGCGAACTCGGCTGGGAACCGATGATCGGCCCGTTCTTCCGCCGGGGCGTGATGCTGATGGACTTCGACGAGCACATGCAGCACCGCCGCATCATGCAGCAGGCGTTCAGCCGGCCCCGCCTCACCGGCTACCTCGACATCATGACCCCGCACATCGAGAAGACCCTCGCCAACTGGGAGGTGGGCAACGGCTTCAAGATGTACTCCCGCACCAAGGACCTCACCCTGTCGCTGGCGACCGAGGTCTTCATGGGTGCCCACGTCAGCGAGGCCGAGGCCCACCGACTGGAGCACGCCTTCGAGGCGGCGGTTCGCGGCGGTCAGGCGATCGTGCGCAAGGACGTCGGCAACTGGACCTGGGCCAAGGGCCTCCGGGGTCGCGAGGTGCTGCAGGAGTACTTCCGCTCCGAGATCCCGCTGCGACGAGGCAACGACGCCGACGACCTGTTCAGCGTGCTCTGCAACGCCGAGAGCGACGAGGGCGAGACGTTCTCCGACGAGGACATCGTCAACCACATGATCTTCGTGATGATGGCTGCGCACGACACCAGCACGATCGCGCTGTCGATGATGACCTACTTCCTCGGCAAGCACCCCGAGTGGCAGCAGCGCCTGCGCGAGGAGTCTCTCGCCCTCGACAAGCCGACGATCGATTACGACGACGTCGACAAGCTCCCCAGCATGGAGCTGGCCTTCAAGGAGACGCTGCGCCTCAACGCCCCGGTCGGGATGCTCTTCCGAATGGCGATCGAGGACACCGAGGTCTGCGGCCATTACATCCCGAAGGGCACGCTGCTCGGCATCCACCCGTGGGCGACGATGCTGCGCAAGGAATGGTGGCCCAACCCCACCCACTTCGACCCCGAACGCTTCTCGCCGGAACGCCGCGAAGACAAGGTCCACCGCTTCGCATGGGCACCCTTCGGCGGCGGTGCCCACAAGTGCATCGGCCTGTATTTCGGTGGCATGGAAGTGAAGTCGATCCTGCACCAGATGCTGCAGCGCTTTGAATGGGACGTCCCGGCCGGCTACCGCCCGGAACTCACCTACGGCACCGGTCCGACCCCCGCCGACGGCCTCCCGATCAACCTGCGGCACCGCAAGATCTGACGATTCCTCACAACCGAGGAGCGAGCCGCTCCACCGCTCCCCGGGGTGCGAGTAGCGCAAGTACCAGCCCAACGCTTCCCGGGGTGCGAGCAGCGCAAGCACCAGGCCACCGCTCACCGGGGTGCGTGCAGCGCAAGCACCAACCCACCGCTCCCCGGGGTGCGAGTAGCGCAAGCACCAACCCACCGCTTCCCGGGGTGCGAGCAGCGCAAGCACCAGCCCACCGGTCTCCGGGGTGCGAGTAGCGCAAGCACCAACCCACCGCTCCCTGAGGTGCGAGGAGCGATAGCCGCCGGGCCGAGCAAGCGACGAAGGAGCGCGTCGAGGTCGACGAGCCACGAAGACATCCCAGGGGTGCAAGGTGTCAAGCGGCGAGGTTGGCGCGGTGGTTCCAGGCGGTGTGTTCGTTGTAGAGGGTGCGGTGTTTGAGGCAGCCGTGGAGGATGCCGATGAGCCGGTTGGCGAGCGCACGCAAGGCTTGGGGGTGGGACTTCTTCTGATCTCGCAGGCTGTCGTAGTAGACGCGGGCGCCGGGACTGCCGGTCAGCGCGCTTTGCGCCATCGCCATGGCGGCGGCGTTGAGGCGGGTGTTGCGGATATGGCGGGCCAGCACGACGTGCCCTTTGCCTGAGGCGATGGTCCGTGGTGAGGTGCCGGCATAGTTTCTGCGAGACTTGGCGGTGGCATAGCGTTCGGGGTCGTCCCCGAACTCGCCAAGCATCCGGGCGCCGGTGATGTCACCGACTCCGGGCATGGACAGGTAGATCTCGGCGTCGGCGATGCGCTCTAAAAGACTGGGCCATACTGGTTTCCAGTTGATCAATTTGGGTGTTGAGCGTCGTCAGCATGTTCACCGTCACGGTCACGGTCGCCGCATACGCTGCGGTAAGTGCCTCCGGTGCGCTCAGATGACCGCCCCCACGCAGGGCCTGCTGGATCTCGCGGGCACGGGTATCGGTATTGCGTTGGCGGCCACCCTTTTTCAGAGCTGATCGGATCGCCGCGACCGTCAGTGCCGCTCCCTGTCGTGGGGTGGGAGCGCGACGCAACACCGCCAGGCAGTCTTTGTGGGCGAGGTCGCCGCCGAAGGCATCGACCGCGGCCGGATAGTAGGCGCCCAGTTGAGCGCGCAACACGTTCTGTTGTGCTGAGCGCGCCCACACCAGATTCTGATGCGTACGGGCCATCACCGTGATCGCCTTGACCTCGACGGTGTCGGCGGCGACCAATCGATGATTGTGCCGGTCGGTCCGCACCAGATCAGCCAGCGTTTTCGCGTCAGCCTTATCGGATTTGGTGCCCCCGACATGGTGGCGGTCGCGGTACCGCGACACCGACAACGGGTTGATCGCATACACCTGATAGCCCGCGGCGACCAGGGCGGCGACCCACATGCCGTGATCGGTTTCGATCCCCACCACCACCTCAGAGGGGTCGTGGGCGAACCGGGCGAGCAGGTCATGCATCGCCGTCACGCCGGCCGCGTTCTCGGGTAGTCGGCGGGTGGCCAGGGTGGTGCCGTGTTCATCCATCACGCACACGTCGTGATGATCCGACGCCCAGTCGTTGCCCACACAGATCATGTCGGTCGTTCACCTCGTCTTCGGTCGTCTCGATCGATCGTCGGTGTGAACCTTGGGGTGATCACCCTTGACGCGGCCTAATGGATCAGTGCTCACCCCACATGGTTCAGGGGGCACGACATCCCAGAAGCGTTCTAGCGGGTGATCCTTACCCGGCCGGGCCACGGTCTTCGTGTAGAAATCCGACACCGTTTCAGGGTCTCGGAGTGGTCACCGGCCGGGAAGGCTCACACAAACCAGCATCCCCTGCAGGACGCCGATCCACCCCCATTAGGGTCCCAGTCGATCTCACGGCTGGGGCCTTCGTGGTTCGCTGCTCGTGCAACTCAAGGTCAGGAGTAGACAGGCGCAAAAGAAATTCTCATCCCCCTGAGCACGATCGAAGGGAAATATGCCCTTCGATCACGCTGAGAGGGACGCGTTTTGGCACGCCAGAGGTCCAACTGTGCGCAACCGCAGACCCCAACGGGTGAAGAGCGACGGCGACGACCTCAGCAGAGCCCCTCCCCGCTGATTGAGCCGGCACCGAGCGAAGCCGCCGGGCCGAGCAAGCGACGAAGGAGCGCGTCGAGGTCGAGGAGCCCCCCTCCGCTGGTTGAGCCGGCACCGAGCGCAGCGAGGAGCCCCCCTCCGCTGGTTGAGCCGGCACCGAGCGAAGCGAGGAGCCGTGTCGAAGCCACCTGGTGACCCGAAGTCACCAAGTGATTCCGCACCAACAACCCCCTACGACGCCCCGAGAATGCTGATCTCGAAGACGAGGGTGTCGCCGACCTCGATGTTCGCCTGCGGATTGCCCTGCGCGTATCCGTCGGCCGACGTCATGGCGACGCCCACCTTCGACCCGACCTTCTGTCCCGCGATGGCCTTGCTGAACCCGGGGATCACGCCGTCGAGCGGGAACGTCACGGGGGAGCCGTTTGCGTAGGCGCTGTCGAAGGTCTCGCCGGTGCGGCCGTTCACACCGACGTAGCAGACCGACACCGACGCGGTTTCCGGAACGACGGCGCCGTCACCCTCGACGAGCGTCTTGACCTGGGTCTCGTCGACGCTGAACGGGTTCTCGACGGTGATGTCCGGGGCCTCGGTCGCGGTGGACGCGACCATCTGCAATCCACCGGTGGTGCCCTGCTCGGTCCACTGCGGCGTGGCATCGGCGTTCGCCGGGGCGGTCGGGCAGCTCTCAGCTGCCGCTGCGGGTGTCTCGCTCGCGCCGGTCGCTGCCGTCGCCGTGGGTTCGGTTGTGCCCGAACCGGAATCGGAGTCGGAGCTGCAACCGGCGACAGCCAGGACGAGAGCGGTGCCGAGGGCGAGGGTCACGTTCTTGATGTTCACCCTCGGAACGCTACCCGAGGCGCGGCCCCTCACCGAGAGCCTCGACCGGCCAACAGTCGAGCGGCCCGTTCGAGATCGGCCCGCACCGCTTGCGCCGCCGGCCACCGCGTCGCGGTCAGCACCAGCCCACCGATCGCGGGCACCGTCAGCACCGCCTCGGCATGCACGTCGGTGCGGGCCTCGCGATCGGCGAACGTCAACGTCAGGACCGCATCAACGGACCGCCACCGTCCGATCTCCTGCCACCGTCGACGAGACTCACAGGCGGTCACCTCCATCCGCGGTGACACCCCGGGTACGACGGTGACGTCGGTCCAGCTGGTGCCGACGTCACCTGCCCGGTCACCGATCGGTCGCAGGTCGTCGATGCGGCGCAGGCTCGACTGCCATTCCGGTCGATTCGTCGGGTCAGCGAGGTAGTCGAAGGTGACGTCGATCGGGGCGTCGAACGAGACCACCGTGTCGATGACGGTGACGCGGGCGGGGGAGAGCATCAGCGGATGAGCTCCGCGAGTTGCTCGACCTCGGCGACGCTGCCCGGGGACACGAGCATCATCGTCACCCCGCACGCTTCCCAGACCTTGATCTGTTCACGCACGTGGTCCAGGTCGCCGACGATCGCCGAGTCGTCCACCACGGCGTCTGGGATGATCTGGGCCGCTTCGTCTTTACGGTTGCTGCGGAAGAGTGCAGTCACCTCGTCGACGACATCGGAATACCCCATCCGGCGGTATACCTCGGCGTGGAAGTTGGTGTCCTCGCTGCCCATTCCGCCCATGTACAGCGCCAGGAACGGTTTGATCGCGGCGTAGGTGCCCTCGCGGTCATCGGTGACGACGATCTGGGCGGTTGCGCACACCTCGAAGTCTTCGCGACTGCGTCGTGCACCCGGGCGGGCGAATCCCTCGTCGAGCCACTCGTTGTAGGTGTCGGCCATCCGCGGCGTGTAGAACAGCGGCAGCCAGCCATCGGCGATCTCAGCGGCGAGCGCGACGTTCTTCGGCCCCTCGGCGCCGAGCATGACGGGGATGTCGCTGCGCAGCGGGTGCGTGATCGGCTTGAGCGTCTTGCCCAGTCCCGATGCGCCCGCACCGTCGAACGGCAGTGGGTAGTGGGGTCCGGCGCTGCTGACCGGTGCCTCACGCGCCCACACCTGGCGCATGATGTCGATGTACTCGCGGGTCCGGGCCAGCGGCTTGGCGAACTTCTGGCCGTACCAGCCTTCGACGACCTGCGGACCCGAAACACCCAGCCCGACGATGTGCCGTCCGCCGGACAGGTGGTCGAGGGTCAGCGCGGCCATCGCGCAGGCGGTGGGGGTGCGGGCCGAGAGCTGCAGCACCGACGTCCCGAGCCGGACACGTTCCGTCGACGACCCGAGCCAGGCCAGCGGGGTGTAGGCGTCGGATCCCCAGGCCTCGGCGGTGAAGATGCTGTCAAAACCGGAGGCCTCGGCCGCGGCGACGATCTCGGCGTGATGGGTCGGCGGTTGCGCACCCCAGTAGCCCAGTTGCAGACCGAGTTTCACTGGCTGACCCCCTCGGACTCCGCTGTGTTCTCGGACTCCGCAGCAGCCTCGGCGGCGATCTGATCGAACTGCGCGCCCATCGCCGCGGCGACGGCCTGTGCTCCCGACAGCGGCCGGACCATGACCATGAGGTCGTCGATCTTGCCGTCGTCGTTGACGTGGATGAAGTCGCAACCGGTGATCTTCTTGCCGCCGACCACGGCCTCGAAGACGAGCGCCGAGTCGTGCCCGTCGGCGTCGTTGATCTCTCGGATGTACCGGAAGTCCTCGAAGACCCGCAGCACGCCCCGCAGGATGGCCGACGTGATGGCCTTGCCCGGATACGGCTTGAATGCGACCGGACTGGTGAAGACCACATCGTCGGCGAGCAGCACCCTCATCGCCTGCTCGTCACGCGCCTCGACGGCCTCTCGGAACTGCTTCATGCGTCGACCTCCCTGTCGATGATCCTGCGTCGACGCTAGTGGATGCCGGGCCGGTTGCGGACGGAAGGCGAGGAGCCAGCAGGACGACCAGCGCCGTCGCCAGCATTGCGATACCCACCCAACCGATTGCGGTGATGGATTCCGACAGCACTCCGACGGCCAGCGCGGTCGCGACAGCGGGCTCGATCAGGGTGATGGTGGTGGCGGTCGAACTGTCGATCCGACCGAGTCCACGACTGAACAGCACGTACCCGAGGAACTGCGGAACCAGGACGAGGTAGGCGAGAACGCCGAGGGTTTCGGGGTACGCGACCACAGCCGGTACCCCGACCCCGACGACCGGCAACAGAAACAATCCGCCCAGTCCCATCACCGTCCCGGCCGCGGCGCCGCGCGGCACCGACCTGTTCATGAGCCGACGCATCGCCCACGACAACCCGGCGTAGGTGACACCCGCGAGCAGGCCGAGGCCGACACCGAGCGCCGACGATGAACTTCCGCCGAGTGCGTCCGCATGCGACGACTCGCTCCGCGACACGGCCAACGCCGCACTGCCGACGATGCCGAGCGCGCACGCGATGGTCCACCGCAGGGTCAGCCTCCGCCCGTCGGCCACTCGCTCGATGACCGCGGACACCAGCGGAGCCGACGCCAACGACACGACGGTTCCGAGCGCGACGCCGCCGACGCGCATGGACCCGAAGAAGCAGAGGGGGTAGATCAGCACGCAGATCCCACCGAGAAGGGCGACCCGCCACTGAGCCGTCACCGACGACCACGCGGCTCGAATCCCGCGGGCGTTGACCGCCGCCTGCAGCAGCCCGCCACCGCACATGGCCACGGCGCCGACGGTCACGGCACTGAGCTCGGGCGCCATCGCCGCGGCGGTACCCGAGGTGCCCCACAGGATCGCGGTCAGAGCGACCGCCAGCATCCCGATGCGTTCGCTCCGACGGGACTCGCTCATCTGTGGGTGCCGACCGGCGACGCCGGATGGGGGTGTCGCGCATAGAACTCGAGGTGCCGACGTGCCGCGTCGTCCCACGTGAGAGACGCGGCCAGGGCACGCCCGGACGCAGTGCTATCGGGGTCGGGCACGAGAGAGGCGTCGAGGGCGTCGGCCAGTTCGGCGACGGTCGAGGCGTAGGAGACGGTCGTACCGAACACCTCACGCAGGATGGGAAGGTCTCGCGCGACGACGGGACGCCCCGCGGCGAGGGCTTCCATCGCGGCCAGGCCAAAGCCTTCCTTCACCGATGGGAACGCGAACACCCGGCAGGCGGCGACCAGCGACGGCAGGTTGTCGTCGGGCACATTCCCGAGCACGATCGGTTCGACGTCGAGTTCGGCTCGCCGACAGTCGAAGTCGGCACGGTAGTCGCGGTAGTCGAACAGGGTCTCGCCGCCCGCGAAGACGAGCTTCAGGTCCGGGTGACGTTCGCGCAGTACGGCATATGCCTCCAGAAGGTCGATGCTGCCCTTGCGGGGTTCGATTCCGCCGACGGCGAGCACATAGTCACCCAGCTGGTCCGACCAGCGCCGCCGCGCCTCGACCGACTCGGGGGAGTCCGACGCCGCGCCCGCGAAGCGTTCGTACGCAACCCCATTCGGGATCACCGTCGGATGCAAGTCCCAGCCCTGCTCCACCTCGTCGGCCACGGCACGCGACACGCAGATTCGCGCATACGGGTTGACCACCGCCTTCTCGTGGCAGTCGACGAGGATCGGTGTCGTGAACTGGTCGAGATGGTGGATCGTGCGGATGCATGTCCCGACGGCGTTGGCGCTGATGCAGTCCTGGGCGTGCACGATGTCGAAGTCGGCCGGGTCGAAGGCGGCCCGCAGGGTGTCGATGGACCGCACGATGCGTTGGGTGATCGTCTCGTTCTCCCGGTCGGGGAACGGGACGAGCCGAACCCGCACAGCCGGATCCACCGCGCGGAAGAAGCCTTCGTCGCCACCGCGGGCGAGCGACCACACCGTGACGTCGGCGTCGAGCCGGGCCATCGCCTCGGCCAGGTTCAACGTATGGACCACGCCGCCACGGGGTTTCGTCGAATAGGTGAGCAGAGCGACACGCAGCGGCGGACTTGTCGTGCCGGTCACCGCTGGTCCGCCGACGTCGTCGACCGGTAGGTGTCCGGCCGGAGTTCCGCGAGGTGACTCAGGACGCGCCGCGCCCGGTCGACCTCGGCATCGACATCGACTGTCACCGTCGCCATTCCGCCTTTCGATCGCGTGGTCGCCAGAATGTCACCGCCGGGTCCGACGACCTTCGCCTGTCCGAGGAAGCGTAGTGATCCCATGACCCCGGTCTGGTTCGACGACACGACAAACACCTGATTCTCCGCGGCGCGGGCACAGTCGTAGAGGTCGAACAGCCGGGACTGGCGGTCGGCGGGCAGGCGCGCGGCGCGATCGGTGACGCTGGCGGGCCACGCCGACAGCGCCGCGATGATCCGCGCGCCGTCCAGCGCGAGCGTGCGCGCCGACTCCGGGAACGTCTTGTCGTAGTCGATCAGCATGCCCAGACGGCCGACCGGGGTGTCGAACGAGCCGAACTGATCGCCCGCCGCGTAGGCGAGCGCCTCGCCGGCGGGTTGATGGACCTTGCGGTGTGTGCCCAGGACACCGTCTCCGGTAACACAGACGGCGGTGTTGAACCGCTGATCATCGACCGCTTCGGTGTACCCGATACACACGGTCATGTCACCGGCGGCGGCCGCGATCGCCGCGAGCTCCGGACCGTCCGGGTGCAGCGCCGGCGGCAGTTCGGCCGGGTCGGGGTGCCGGAGGTCACCCAGGTATCCACCGAGCGAGGCATCGGGGAAGACGAGGAGGTCGACGCCGTCGCGCGCCGCGGATTCGACGATGCCGACCGCTTTGGCGACACCGCGTTCCACGTCGCGTCCGAAGTGCGCGGCGAGGGCGCCGAGGGTGACCGTCCTCATGGGCGAAGGGTACCGGCCGGATCCGTCGGCCGGTCGGGTCGCCGGGGAATCATGCGACGCCCAGTCCGGTGACCGTCGACGCGACCGCGACAGTCGTCTCGCCGTCGGGCCACCGCAGCCGCACGCCCGGTTGAGCGGTCAGCCGGCCGCAATCGGCGGTCGTCACCGGCTCGGGTGCAGGGACGTCGCGTCGAGCACCCGCCCGGTCGGTGCTGAGCATGGCATAACCGGGGAAGCAGGTGAGCCACGCGCCCATCGACGCGTCGCCGGGGCGCGGCACTGCCGTCACGTCGAGCTCTGCACCCGTTCCCGACGCTTCGGCGAGCATGCCGAGAGTGCCGACGATCCCGGCCATGCTGACGTCTTTGGCCGACGCCGGGCGCACGGTCGCGAGATGGGATGTCATGGCGCAGAGTTCCTCGCTGCTCCGCGAACTCGTCGAGTCCCACTGGCGGTCGTGATATCCGGGTCGCCACGAGCCGCCGAGATCCGCGTGCAGGGTGACGGTGTCGCCGACCCGGCCACCGCCCGCGGGCAGGGGACTGGGCGTCGTGCCCAGCGCGGTCACCGACAGCGCCGACGGCACACCGACCTGCGTGTGACCGCCGAGCACGGGTGTGCGCCACGCCGCTGCGGCCGAGCTGATCCCGCGGATGATGCGGGTGAGATGCGATGTCGTGGGCGCGCCGACGGCGTCGAGGAGACCGAGCGGCCGAGCCCCCATCGCGCTGAGGTCGTTGAGGTTGACGAGCACCGAACACCAACCGGCCCACTCCGGATCGCGTTCGATCATCGACGGGACGATTGCGTCGCAGGCGGCGATGACGTCGGTGCCGGGCAGCGGAACGCCGTCGTCGCCGCGGAATCCGGTAGCACCGAGACCGCCCGGTTGGTCTGCGAACGGCGCGAGTGCCTCGGCGAGAACTGCTTTCGTCCCGTCGACTGTGCGTTGAATTCGGTTGAGTGGGTAGCCCATCTCCCGATGCGACCGCTCATTGATCACCGGGCCTGGCCCGCGGTCCTGCCAGCCGAGCCTCGAGAACATCGGTACGTACCGATCCTGGACGGTGGCGTCGAACCGCAGGGCGCCCAGTTGTTCGACGTGCGCGCACGCCGCCCGCACAAGTGCCGGCCCGATCCCGGCTGCCAGGCCAGGATCGGCGACGACGAGTCGGGAGCCGAACCACCATCCGATGTCGGTGCGCTCGGACCCCGCCCACGGCGTGGCGGCGATCCGCACGCCACCCGCGATCGTCCCGTCGGGCAGTGTCGCGATCAGGACGGTGGTGCGCGGGTCGTCGTCGATGTCATCGACGTCGGTGCGGTCGAAAAGCGCCTGCCGATCGACGAATTCGCGGTGCCGCAGCACGCGATACGCCGCATGTTCCCGCGGGCTGTCCGCGACGGTGATCAGAAACTCCGACCGCGGTGTCGTTCGCGGGAGCCCGGACAGGATCGACAGTTCGCCCCGTGACAACACGTCAGCCCCCGACCGTCGGCAGGACGCTGCAGGCACCGCAAGCCGCGCATCCCGCACGCTGCTCCGATCCGGACATCCCGATGAAGCTCAGATGACCGGCCACCTCGCGGGTGATCTTCTCGACGATCGTGGGGTCGGGTGCCGGGGCGTTGTCGACGTCGACGGCGAGGGTTCCCGCGTGACGCCGGAACGGCACGATGAAGGGATACACGCCCGTGTCGGCGAGTTCCTTGGCGCCGGCGATCATCTCGTCGGTGTCCTCGCCGAGTCCGACCAGCAGGTAGGTCGACACCTGGTTGCGCCCGAACACCCGGACGGCCTCGGCCCACGCCGCCCGGTACTCCGACATCGGTACCGTCGACTTGCCCGGCATCCAGCGACGCCGCACGTCGTCGTCGAAGGATTCGACGTGGATGCCGATGGCGTCCGCACCGGCCTCGCGCAGTTCGGTCAGCACGGCGAGGTCGGCCGGCGGCTCGCACTGCACCTGGATCGGCAGTTCCGGCACCGCCGCTTTGATCGCCCGGACGCACCGAGCGAGATGACGAGCCCCGCGATCGCGTCCACCACTGGTACCGGTCGTCATGACCATGTTGGTGACGCCGTCGAGAGCGACAGCCGCACGGGCGACCTCGGCGAGTTGCTCGGGCTTCTTCACCGCGATCGTCGAGCCGGACTTCAGCGACTCCTCGATCGAACAGAACCGGCACCGCTGGTCCTCGGCGTAGCGGATACAGGTCTGCAGGACGGTCGTCGCCAAGACGTTGCGTCCGTGCAGGCGGGCGATCTTCTCGTAGCTCACCCCGTCCGCGGTCTGCAGGTCGTAGAACCGTGGACGTCCGATCGCGCTGACCTCAACACCGATGTCGACCCCGTCGTACAGCACGCGATCACCGTCGAAGACGAACGGGCTCTGCGGGTTCCGCGGGATCGCGGCATGCAACCCGTCGACCATCAGGTGACCGTCGTCGCTGGGTCCCGCCCCGCCGGTGCGCTGCACCGGCGGCTCCCCGCGAATACCGAGCAACGCCAGGTCAACTCGTGTGGATACCGTCATGGGTACTCCTTAGAAGAATGAACTATGTGCTCGACGGTGAGCGCTTCTTGCTGGTTGAGCCGACCCCCGCTGGTTGAGCCGACCCCGAGCCCCCGCTGGTTGAGCCGACCCCGAGCGAAGCGAGGCGTCGAGTCGAAGCCACCTGGTGACCCGTCCTCCACAACGCAACCCCGGTGCCCACAGAACCCCAAACCTACTGCGCATCAACCAATTGCGCGCGTCCACCACAAACCGATCCAACAACATGCTCAGCCACATACCTCGCATCGCGGTCGATACCAAGGAACCGTCCGGACCCCCAGGTGTGCATCCACGGCAACCCCACGAAGCTGAGCCCGGGGACTTCGGTGATCCCGCGCGTCTGCATCGGCCGGCCACCGCCGTCGAAGGCGCTGGCCTCGATCCACCGATAGTCGGGTCGGTAGCCGATGGCCCAGATGATCGAGGTAACGCCTTCGGCCGCGAGATCGAGTTCGGTCGGATCGACCTCGGGCGCCCACACCGGTTCGTACCGCGATGCCTCCGGCGCCTCGATACCCAGTTTCTCGATGTGTCGGTCGATGTCACCGCAGATCGAGTTGTACACGGCGTCGGCCCGGTCGAGGGCGGCCGTCAGCGTTGGCGCGAACCGCAGCGTCGAGTCCTTACCGTCGCTGAGCACGCCGTACAGCTTCATCCCCTCGACGGCAAAGCGCCGGAGGTCGATGTCGCGGCCGCCGTCGCGGCCGGTGACGTAGTGATTCGTCTTCTCCTGCGCGGCACGGCCACCGGGGTACTCCTGGGTCGGTGTGTCGTAGAGACCCATGTCCGACAACCACGTCATGCAGTCGCGGCCGCGATAGAACCGAGCGACTCTCGGCGCGTTGCCGATCGCGAGATGCACCTGCCGGCCGGCGAGGTGCAAGTCCTCGGCGATCTGCGTGCCCGACTGTCCCGACCCGACGACCAGCACGGCACCGTTGGGAAGTTGCTCTGGGTTGAAGTACTCCTCGGAGTGCACCTGGTGCACGGCCGGATCCAGCGACGACGCGAACGGCGGAACCACCGGCAGGGGATACCCGCCGGTTGCGATGACGGCCTGGTCGCAGGTGAGCGACCGCATTCCGTCGGGGCCGTCAAGAGTCAGCTCGAACCGATCACCGGAGAGACGTTGCAGGCGAGTAACTTTGGTGTGTTCGACGAGGGGTGGTTCGAAGGTCTCCAGCCAACCGTGCAACCACTCTACGACCTCGTCACGGGTCATGAACCCGTCCGGATCCGGGCCGTCGTAGGTGTATCCGGGGAGCTTGCAATGCCAGTTCGGAGTCACCAGCGTGAAGTTGTCCCACCGCTTGTCAGCCCATGCATGAACCGCGGTGTCGGCTTCGACGACGAGGTGTTCGACGCCCGCCTGCCCGAGGTACCAGCTGACCGAGAGGCCGGCTTGTCCGCCGCCGATGACGACGACCGGCACGTGTGTGTTCATGACCGCCCCTCACTGCTGGTTCCACCGCTACCACCGCTGGTTGAGCCGGGCCGGAGCGAAGCGACGCCCCGTGTCGAAGCCACTTCCGAACCCCCACTGCTGGTTGAGCCGGGCCGGAGCGAAGCGACGCCCCGAGTCGAAGCCACTTCCGCACCCGGCAACGGCGGGTACATCGACACCACCTCGACCTCAGCCGAATTGGAATGCCGAGAGGCGTCGATAACGATCTCCTCCGCCGACGCCGCGGCCGACGTGCAGGCGAATCCGTACTTGGCACGGACACGCGCGCTGGCCTCGTCGAGCGCGGTGGTGGCCCGCGACCGGAAGTCGTCGACGCGGTACGTACCCGGCGCGAGGTGGTCGTGCAGTACGAGGCTGGGGGAGTAGTACTGGCGGAGCAGGCCGTCGGGCCAGCGCACCTGGACGGTCATCTCAGGCATGGGCGAGGTCCCGCCATGCGAAGGCCGCCGAGGTGTCGGCATCGGTGTCGGCCTCGACGAGCATCCCGTACACCTCAGGCCGACGGTCCCGCAGATGGAACATGCCGGCCCGCATGGCGGTGAAGCTCTCCGCGATGTCCACCTCGGCGACGGCCAGGCCGCTTCCGAGAAGCGTTGTGTCGAGGATGTTCCCACCGGGGTCGACGATCTTGGCGTTGCCCACGTAACGCAGCGACCCGAAGGTGCCGCTCTGGTTGGCCGCGACCCAGAAGACCTGGTTCTCCAGCGCGCGGGCGGTGTCGAAGAGATTGAACCGGTAGGTCCAGCGGTCTTCTTGCAGGTTCTCCGCGGTTGCGGTGCGGGCCGCCGGCCACGCGGACAGGCTGGCGATGATCTCGGCGCCCTTGAGTGCCATGATTCGGGCGGCCTCGGGAAACGCCTTGTCGTAACAGATCTGGAGGCCGACGCGACCGACGGGAGTGTCGAAGACGTCGTACCCGGTGCCCGACGAGTACGACATGTTCTCGCCGAGCGGCTGATGCACTTTGCGGTAGCTGCCGTAGATGTGGTTGCCGTCGAGGACGGCGGCCGCGTTGTAGCGTGTCTCACCGTCCTCGCCGAGTTCACAGAACCCGATCGCCACCACGAGATCTCCGACGATGGACTGCACCCGAGCGATCTCGGGCCCGTCGAGGGAGATCGCCGGCGGCAACGACCGGGCGCTGTTCTTCTGGGTGTCGCCGTGGTTCCCCAGGGACGACAGGTATCCGCCGATCGCCGCCTCCGGGAACACCAGGAAGTCGACGCCCCGCGTTCGTGCTTCGGCGACGTACTGTTCGATCGTCGCGTAGTTCTGCTCGAGATCGCGGGTGAAGTTCGCCGCGACGGTTCCGATGGTGGTCATGTGATTCCCAAAGTCGGTGATCGAAAGATGAACTCAGATGGTCTGTTCCGTGACTCAGACCATGTAGGTCGAGTTGATGATCGCGCCCTTGCGTGCGTAGTGGATGAGTGCGTCCTGGACGTCGAGCGGGTGCGCCGGGATGACGCCCTCGATCAGGTCCTCTTCGCGTCCGCCGTGCAGCGCGAGGCCGAAGCGGCAGCAGAACACGGTGCCCCCTTCGGAGATGAAGGTCTCGAGCGAGTTGTTGATGTTCTGCTCACCCGGGAACCCGGAGTCTCCGGTCGTCGGGAATCCGCGTGTGGCAAGGCAATTGATGGCACCGGGTCCGTAGAAGTACATGGCCGATTCGAAACCCTTGCGGAGCGCGCGAGTGGCCTGCAGAACGGCGACGAACGACACCGACGACTCGTGGGCGATGCCGTGCACGAGCGTGAAGTACGACTCACCGTTCTCGGCCTGGTAGTCCGGGAAGATCTTGGTGCCGCCATAGATGTTGGAGCCCTTGGGAAGTGAGGGGTGCGGGATCTCCGCCAGCGACGCGGCGATGTTCTCGGTGATGGTTTCGTCGAAAGAAGGCACAGGAACTCCTGGGATGGCGAGACGAGACAGTGTCTGTGAGTGATCGGCCGCATGGCGGCTCGACGTGCGGGGGGTGGATCGGGCATCATTGCCCTCAGTGGTTCGACCGGAGATCCGGTCTCATCGAGTAGCTATTGCTTGCTACGACACACAGTTCACTCGCCATCGATTACCGAATGGTTTCCGGCGGAATAAAGAAAACTCGGATTCGCGTAACACGACCCTGGTCGGTCGACCGACTCGACCAGACATGCCCGCGACATGAAAAATCCGACGAACCGGTCGGGTCGGGGGTCTGACCGGTTCGTCGGACAAGAGCCAGTGTATCCCTCGCCCCTGACGACGGTCCATCGAGGTATCCGCAATTCTGTGACCTGTCGGATTGCAGATCCTTGATCGGCTCTTGCTCCCTCATGTGAGAGCAACCACCACTCGATCCCTGAGGTGCGGGGAGCGCAAGCGACCCTATTGCTCCCTGAGGAGGCCCGGAGCTTGCGGAGGGCCATGCACCCCCTGCTCCCTGAGGAGGCCCGGAGCTTGCGGAGGGCCGTCACGAAGGGTCTCCCCAACCCACCCACCACACCTCTGCGCGCCACACTCGCCATCGCCCGCGACACGTAGCAACCTTGTCCATATGCTCACCGCGGTTCTGTACGGCCTCGCGACTGCCATCCCGATCGCAGTCGGTGCTGCGATCGGTCTGCGCTGGAATCTGCCGAATCCGATTCTGGCGACGCTGATGGCGTTCGGCGCGGGCACGATGATCGCCGCCGTCTCCACGGAACTGTTCGACCCCGCCTTCACCCAGGCCGGCCCGGGGGTGGCGGCGCTCGCGTTGTTCTCCGGGACCGCGGTCTACGTCGTGGCCGACCGGCTCGTCGAGACCAAGCTCGGGTCGTCGGCAATTGGTCCGGCGCTCATGATCGGCGTCTTTCTCGACGGCGTGCCGGAGAACACCGCCCTCGGTGTATCACTCACCGCAGGCGGTTCACTCGTGCTGGTGGTGGCGATCGCCGTCGGCAACGTCCCGGAAGCGGTGAGTGGTGCGTCGCTGATGCGTCGCGAGCACGACGCCTCGATGCGCTCGGCGCTGACGATGTGGATCTTCACCGCTGTCGTCCTGGTGGCGGTAACCGTCGGCGGTTATGCCTTCGCCGACACCATCTCACCGACCGCGATCAGCGTCGTTCAGGCGTTCGCCGGCGGTGCGACGCTTGGCGTGCTCGCCAACTCGTTGATGCCGGAGGCCTACCGCGAAGGTGGCTGGTGGGTAGGCCTCGCGACCGCGGGCGGGTTCCTGCTCGCCTTCGTCCTCGGCTGACCGCTTACTGCTCCCCGAGGATGGCGTACCTCATGCTCCCTGAGGTGCGAGGAGCGCAAGCGACGAGCCACGAAGGGCGCCCGCAACCCCCTCTCTCCCTGAGGAGGCCCGGAGCTTGCGGAGGGCCGTCACCCCCTGCGCCCTGAGGAGGCCCGGAGCTTGCGGAGGGCCGTCACGAAGGGTCTCGCGACACATACAGCCCACCCACTCAGTGCGTCTGCACAGCCTCCGGGTCTCCTTCGACATGCCCATCCGCCAACTCCGACAACGCCCGGAACACGCGCTTCGACGCTTCGGCCCACGGCATGAGGATGGGAAAGACGTGGAACATGCCGGGTTCTTCGATGGCGTGGGTGGTCACATCCGACGCCTCGAGCCGTGCGGCGAAGTCGCGTATCCCGTCGCGGAACATCTCGCTACCGCCCCAGCACACGAAGGTCGGCGGGAACCACGACGGGTCGGGCTCAGCGTTGACCGGCGACACTCGCGCGTCATTTGGCTGGACGCCGTGCAGGTACGGCGTGACCGGGATGCTCCAGGGGAGGATGTCGTAGGGCGCGTTGTCGGTGATCGACGGATGGTCGAGGTCGAGGTCGATCTCGGGGGAGAACAACGCCAGAGCGCCCGGCCGCGGCAGGTCGTGGTCCCGAAGGTAGGCCACCAGCGACGCCGCGAGCCCACCGCCACCGGAATCACCCGCGACGATGATGTGCTCCGGGTCGACGCCGCGTCCCAGGAGCCCGCGATAGACGTCGGCGGCGTCGTGAACGCCTGCGGGGAACGGGAATTCGGGAGCCATGCGGTAGTCCGCGATGAAGACCTCGTGGCCGGCGATCCGCACGAGCGACGACGCGAACGCCGAGTACATCATCGGCGAGGTACCGATGTACCCGCCGCCATGGAGGTACAGGATGGTGGCGCCGATCTCCTGCTTGTCGTCACAGTCGTCGACATACGCGTCGGAGCTGGCCTTGGCACGACACCACAGCCCGGGCACGCCGCCGACGATGTCGTCGGTGAGTTCGACGCCGTCGGTCAGCTCGACGAATGGCGGCATCACGACGCGACACACGTCGTCGAGGATCTTCTCCATCGAGCGGAACTCCTCGATCGGCAGTCCCATCGAGAAGCCCATGAACGCGCGGATGGTCTGGCGGGTGACGGACTGGCCGAGGTTGTCGAGCAGCCCGGACGGACCCGACCACGGCTTGCGGAACGGCACCCGCGCGAGGCCGTTGATCATGCTTTGCGCGAGTCCGACGACGGTCAGCGCGGTCACCGGCGCCGACGCGGTCTGGACCTCCGGACGATCAGCCATCACCATGCCGCTCAGGGTAACGAGAGTGTCGATGCGCGGCTGGACACGCGACCCACCGGGTGGGGCGGCGGTCGCCAGGCGTGGCAGACTACCCGGGTCCTCTAGTCCCCGAGATCCCCGTGAGGCGGCGATGGAGTTCTCAGCCTTCCCGGCTCCGGTCGAGGCCCCCGGCGCGTCGAGCGGCGCCGAGTCCGTGCAGCTCACGCTGGCGGATGCGTGGGAATCGAACCGCTCGATCCAGAAGTCGGCGGTGGGACGACTCTTCGCGGCCACCAACTCGGCTCTCTACGTCACCTTGATGGAACGGCACCTCGACTACGGCGCCAAACAGTCCGAGACCGAGCTGACGGTGCGCCTGGACCGCGACCTCGCCGACCTCGACCTCACCGATCAGGCCACCGGCCTCGAACTGGTCAAACTCTGGGCTCGGCAGGGCTGGCTGCACCGCGTCACCGACACGACCGACCCGCACGCCCCCAACCTGTGCCATCTGACCAGCGAGGCGCGGTCGGTCCTGGACTTCATGCGGCGTCAGCGTCGTGAGGATTCGATCGCCACCGGCGGCTCCATCACCGGTATCGCCGCCGAGCTCCGACGCGTCGCCGGTCAGGTCAGCAACGATCCCGACCACATCCGTTCGGAGATCGAGGCGCAGATGTCCGACCTCGACGCCGAACTCGCCGACCTCGACGCCGGCCGACGCCCCCCGGTCGACCTGCGCGTCGCCGAGGACGCCGCCCGCACCATCGGCTATCAGATGGAGCAGATCATCTCCGACATCGGCCAGTACGGCACGATGCTCGACCGCATCACCACCGCGCTGCTCGACGACCCCGGCGACTCCGACCTCGCCTACCGCGACCGCCAGCGCCAGCTCTTCGACGACTACGAGGCGCTCCTCGACTCGCCGCAGTCCGCGTCGTACCAGGCGTTCTCCCACCTGATCCAGGACCCGGAACGTCGTGCCCGCCTGAAGTCCGACATCGAGACGATCATCGACAGCTTCCCGGGCATGGATGCGGGCCTGCGGTCGGTGATGGACAACTTCTTCGGCCTCGTGACCCAGCAGATGGCCGAGGTCGGCCGCACCCGTCAGCGGTGTGCACGCCGTATTCGACGCTTCGTCGCGTCCGGGACGCTCGAGCAGAGCCGCGGTCTCGCCCGCCAGCTCAACGACGCTCTGGCCACCGCCAACGAGCTGCTCAAGACGTCGCTCGCGGACCGTCGCATCGGCTACGAGCTACCGCTGGCCGCGCCGACGGTGAACTCGATCGGCCGACTCGCCTTCGAGATCCGCGAACACGTGCCGCCCGCGCCGGCACTCCCGGCAACTCTCGACGCCGACCTCACCTCGTTCGCATCGTTGTCCGGCCAGGTCGACACCACCGAACTCACCGACACCGTCAATGCCGCGGTCGCCACCGGGCCAGTTGCCCTCGCCGACGTCATCGACGGACTCGAGGAGCCATACCTAGCGCACGTCATCGTCCTCTGGTCGTGGGCGTCGAAACAGCAAGCGGCAGGGGAGAAGGTACCGATGACCACCGTCCGCTTCCGGTCCCTCATCGGCGACGACCACGCCATCGAAGTGCCCGACCTGACCTTCACCGAACCGATTCCGACTGCGGAGGTCGACGCCGAATGACCACCACCGATGGCACCACTGGTGACACCGACATCAGCACTGAGGACGATTCTCTGCCCCCTGAGGTGCGAGCGCAGCGAGCCACGAAGGGCGACGCCAAGTCCGACCCCGAGACCAGCGCCCCCACCACCCCCGACGAATTCGCCGGCTTCGACGACCTGCCCACCGTCGCGAACCGCGCGGCGACCCACACGCCGAACGCACCCCGCTTCGACGGCGACGTCAGTGAGCTGCCCGACCGCGCGTGCTGGGCGCTGCAGAACCTGTTGACCCGCCGCTACATCAGCGGCGACCGACAGCCGCAGCTGTGGTCGTGGGTGGCCGAGTATCAGGACGTGCTGCGCGGTCGCCTCTCCGAACTCGACCTCCGGCTGCGCATCGTCGACGAACTGCAGGTCGCCTTCGTCGAGCAGGCCGGTTACGACTCCCGGTGGGGCCGAAAGATCCTCAAGCGCGAGACGATTCACACCTACGACGCCATCTTGGCGTTGCACCTGGCCAAGTACGTGCGCGCCGCTCGCGACGAGCCCGTGCTGATCACCCGCGAAGAGATCCACGAGCTCTTCGCCGGCGTCACCAACACCATCGACCGCGACCTCGCACTCTTCGACAAGCGCATCGAACGCGCCCTCGACAAGATGGAGGAGCTCGAGTTCCTGCGCAAGCAGCGTGACGACACCGACACCTTCATCGTCAGCCCGGTGATCTCCGCGGTGATGACGGCATCGGTGATCACCGACTTACAGCGCCAATTCGAGCAGTTCATCGGCTCCGGTGACACCGGCGAGGTTCCGCCGGAGGACCTCGCCGACGAGCCTGCCGAGAGGGACGACGACGCGGCCGACCTCGACGGAGCGTACGGCGAGAACGACGAAGGAGACGACTGGTGAGCGGGCAGGTCGACCAGTACCACCTGTCCCGGTTGCAGCTGATCAACTGGGGCGTGTTCGACGGATATCACTCGATCCCGTTCAGTCCTAACGGTTCTCTGATCACCGGGTCGTCGGGTAGCGGCAAGTCGTCGCTGCTCGACGCCATCTCGCTGGCGTTCCTGCCTGACCATCGCCGCAACTTCAACGCCTCCGGAGATGCGACGGCGGCCGGATCCTCCAGCGGCAAACGCACAGTGGGCAAGTACGTGCGCGGCGCTTGGGGTGAGCGACGCGACGGCGCCAACGCCCACCGCGAGATCATGTACCTGCGTGGCACCGGCCCGGCGTGGGCCGCCATCGCGGTCACGTACACCTCGAGCTCCGGCGAGGCCATCACCGGCCTGGTGCTGAAATGGCTTGCCGCGGGCAAGATGACCGACGCGCACAGCTCGTACTTCATCTACGACGGCGACGCCGACATCGTCGAGGCCTGCAACGAGTGGGCCGCCAACAATTACAACTCGGCCAAGTTCCGCGACCGCGGCTGGCGTGGCGGCCCCGGCGAGGGCAAGTACCTCTCGACGCTGTACTCGCTCATCGGCATCCGCGGCTCCGACGCCGCGCAGCAGCTCCTCGGAAAAGCCAAGTCGCTCAAGAGTGTCGGCGGGCTCGCGCAGTTCGTGCGGGAGTTCATGCTCGACGCCCCGACCAGCATCGTCGGGATCGCCGACGCCCTCGACCAGATCGACCCGCTCGTCGAAGCGCGCGAACTGCTCGACGTCGCGCGCCGCAAGCGCACCATCCTCGGCAATATCGAGGAGGTGCACGAGCGGTACGCGGGGGAGGCGGCGACCTTCTCCGTCCTCGACACCATCGACAACACCACCATCCGCAGCTACGTCAACAACCTGCGGATCCACAACGCCCAGCCCGAGGTCGCCGACCTCGACGACCAGATCACCCGCCTCGACGGCGATCTCGCCGCGCTGACCACCCAGCACGACCAGCTCCGCCAGGACCACAGCCTGCTGCTGTCCCGGATCGCCACCTCCACCGGCGATCTGGCCCCGCTGCGCGAACAGCTCGGCGGCGCACAGAAACTCAGCACCGAGGTCACCGCCCGACGCAACGCCTACGAGGACAAGGTCTCCGCGCTCGGCTTCACCCCGCCGACCCGGGCCGAGGGGTTCTGGCTCCTGCGCGAGGAACTCACCGAGGAGGCCGCCAAGATCGACGGCCAACTCGACGCCGGTCGCGCCCACTACGCCGAGGCGCTGGCCAGCGAGGTCGCCGCGCGCACCCGCCGCGATGCCGCGATGGAGGAGCTCGGTCGCGTCGAGAATGCGGGCTCCGCACTCCCGCGCACCGAGCACGAGATGCGCCGCGCCATCGCCCATGGACTCCAGATCGACGAGTCCGAACTGAAGTACGTCGCCGAGCTCGTCGAACTCGATCCCGACGAAGAGCGCTGGCGCCTGGCCGTCGAGAAGGTGCTGCGGAACGTCGGCCTACGCCTGCTGGTACCCGACAAGCACTTCCGTGCCGCTCTACGCTTCGTGAACTCGCACGACATGCGCGGCCGGATCCAGCTGCACCAGGCCGACTCTCGCCCGATGCCGGTTCTGGAGCAGGGGACCCTGGCCTCGAAGCTGCGTCCCGTCGATGCGTCGCACCCGTGCGCCGCCGAGGCGATGACGGTCCTGTCGAAGCTGGGCAACCACATGTGCGTCGACAGTCCCGGCGAGTTCTCCCAGCACGCCAAGGCCGTCACCGACCAGGGTCTGCGCAAGGACTCGGCGAAGCTGGCGGTCAAGGACGACCGCCAGCAGTTGCGCCGGTCGCAGTACATCTTCGTCGGCGACGTTGCGTCGAAGATCGCCGCGCTTCGCGACGAACTCGACTACGAGGAGCGGGCGTTCGAGGATGCCCGCCAGGATTGCGCCGAGCTCGACCGTGAGCGCAGCGCCAAGGAACGACGCCGCGACGCGTATCGCCGTGTGTGCGAGCAGTTCACGCAGTGGAACGAGATCGACGTCGACTCGGTCGATGACCGTGTTGACCAGCTGACCGACCAGTACGACCTGCTGATCGAGGAGAACCCCGACGTCGAGGCATTGCAGCGCAAGGCCGAGGACCTGTGGGAGCAGGTACGCAACGCGATTTCGCAGGCTGCGCTGGTGAAGGACAAGATCGCCCGCCAGGATTCACGGCGCACGCAGCTCCTGGACCTCATCGACCGGCTCAAGCCCGAGGATGTTCCCGCGCAGGCGGAGAAGACCCTCGACGGTTTCCGCGAGGACCTCTCCGCAACGCTCGACGTACTCAACCCGGAGCCGTACCGCCAGGAGATCGTCAAGGCGGCGAGCCGTGAGCGCGACCGCATGCGGTCGGATGCTCGACGTTCCCGTGATGAGCTGGCCCGCATCCTCGACACCTACGACGAGGAGTTCCCGGACGCCATCCCGAACGACAGCGACGACTTCGACGAACGTCTTCACGACTATGTCGCCGTCTGCCGCCGCATCGACGAGCGCGAGCTTCCCGCCGCCTACGAGCGGATGCGCCGTCTCATCACCGAGCAGGCCCCGGGCGCGATCCTGGGCTTGCACATGGCCGCCGACGCCGAAGAACGACGCATCGTCGAGCAGATCGAGCGCGTCAACACCGGCCTGGGTGCGGTTGCCTTCAACCGCGGTACACGCCTTCGGCTGCGCCCGGGCCGCAAGAAGCTCGCCGCAGTCGAGGAGCTGACCGAGAAGGCCCGCCAGATCTCCAACCGCGCGACCGCGGTCAGCTTCGGCGATGAGCAGGCCATCCTCGAGCAGTACTCCGACATCCTGCTGCTGCGCGAACGCCTCGCCGGCAACACCCCGGAGGACCGCCAGTGGACGCGCGACGCACTCGACGTGCGCAACCGCTTCGACTTCTACTGCGAGGAGCACGACGCCGAGTCGGGGGAGACCATCCGCACCTACTCGAACGCCGGCGATAACTCCGGCGGTGAGCAGGAGAAGCTGATGGCGTTCTGCCTCGCGGGTGCGCTGAGCTTCAACCTGGCCAGCCCCCACGGCAACGACAACCGCCCCATCTTCGCCCAGCTGATGCTCGACGAGGCGTTCTCCAAGTCCGACCCGCAGTTCGCCCAGCAAGCGCTGTCAGCGTTCCGGAAGTTCGGGTTCCAGCTGATCATCGTTGCGACAGTCCAGAACACCAGCACGATCCAGCCGTACGTGGACAACGTGGTGATGGTCTCGAAGACCGAGGCCGGGCCGGATCTGCGGCCGGTAGCCACGGCTACGTCGACGGGGATCAAGGCGTTCTCGGAGTTACGGCGGTCGGGGAGTCAATTGTCGGTGTAGGGCGTCGATGATAGTTTCCTTCAGTTGACATCACCAGATTCTGCTAAATCTTCAAGCATTTCGTCACGTACACCACAGCGTCCTCGCCTCGCCACATCCAGAATCGTCGTGAGCCTGGCCCGCCGAAGCGCGTACGACCGTCTGCCGGTGCCGCGCTACCCGACACCGTGTTCTGCGACTTGGCCCTGGTTACTGACGGCGCCGGGTAGCGTGATCATGCAAGTGCGTATGCCGAAGCGACGTCTGAGTTCCTGCTAAACTGCATTGCCGCTGGACCACCTGTCGCCCGAGATAGGGGCCAGGTGGAGCTTAGGTGCACTGATTCGACGCACTGTGACCTTTTGCCGGCCGGCTGTTGTCGCCCAGCCGACATCTCCACAGTGGGAGCCAGATAGACGCAGCCAGTAATCAGCCCAAGCCTCGGCACCATCCCGCCTATGGCGCACCGACGCTGACCTCTAGCACAACTGTGTCCGAGCCGCTGCGAACACGGTAGGGTCCCCATCGGATCAAAAGGGACACACGCTGTGTTGAACACCCATTGGATCCGTGAATTGTCAATCGTCTGTACGGACGACTTCTTGACCAAGAACACCCACCGCTATCTGACTCGCGAGAACTTCCACTTGAAACGCGTACCGTCCTTCGAACGATCACAAAGTCGCTCCACTATGGTCGAGAGGACAGGGACTGAGAGTGCGGAGACGAGATGACCAATCATCGATCAACAAGTAGGGGTGACAAAGTCCGTCGAGTGTGTGGCGGTCAGTCGTCAACATCCCGGTCGGCGATGCATTGAGGTCACGTCTCGGCTCCCAGTGCGGTATGAGCACACAGCAGCGGGGGACAGTCCGCCGGTGACGCGATTGCACAGGTTGTCTTCAGCGAGCGCCGCGCGATATGCAACGTTGTCGGTGTCGCCAGGTACACAGGAAACCCAATGATGGGTCTCATTCCGCCAATTCATCAAGGACTTTGCGATGTCAGAAGTTGAACTGCCACCACAGCCTGGCCTGATGGAGTCCATGCGCGCTGTCGGGTACACGATCGAGACGGCAATCGCGGACCTGGTCGACAATTCTGTCACCGCTAACGCTGGCAATGTCGAAATCTTCTTTACCTCCGATCAGCCCGATCATCTTGCCATCGTGGACGATGGCGATGGCATGACCGAGGCCGGCATTCTCAATGCTATGCAACTGGCCAGCACTAATGCAACCGCAGAGAGGGAACAGAACGACCTCGGCCGGTTCGGCCTCGGGCTGAAGACCGCGTCTCTATCTCAATGTAGATCGCTCACCGTGGTTTCCAAACGTCGTGGAAAGGTTTCGGCCTACACCTGGGATCTCGACAGGCTGGCGAAGACAAAGAGATGGACGGTTATCAAACACAGCGCCGACGAGATTGAATCGCTGCCCAACGTCTCAGAGTTGACTTCGAAAAAGCACGGGACCATGATCTTGTGGCAGAAGCTTGATATTCTTATTGACACCTTGGGAAGTGATCCCGCTAGTCTAGACGACGCAGCAATTCGAACCAAGAACCATTTGGCGCTGGTGTTTCATCGCTACATCGATGGTGAAGACGGTAGAAACTTAGCCATATTCTTCAACGGCAGACAAATTCCACGCATCGATCCGTTCTTAAAGACGAACCGTAGAACACAACATGGCCGAGTTGAAAAAATATCGATAGACGGGGTTTCGGTTCGTGTTCAGTCTTACACGTTGCCTTTTGTCAACAAATTGACCAAGAAAGACCGCGAACTAGCCGGACTACATACCGGCAGTCTCCGCGACAGCCAAGGATTTTACATATATCGGGGTCTTCGCCTTGTCGTATGGGGCACGTGGTTTCGACTTGCCCCCAAGAGCGAGATGGGGCGACTCGCAAGAGTCCAAGTTGACGTTCCAAACAGTCTGGATCACCTCTGGGCGTTGGATATCAAGAAGTCGACAGCTACGCCTCCTCCTGCAATACGTAGCCAGCTGAAGCGGCTAGTGCAGCGAACACTCGAGCCCAGCGAACGTGCTCACAAGTACCGAGGCCGGAAGACCAACGACACGAAGCTTGTTCCTGTCTGGAGTTTGTATGAGGACCGCGACGAATTTCGTTACGAAATTAACCGAGAGCACCCTCTAGTCCAAACCTCAATACGCGGCGGATCTGCTGCGGACATGGAACTTTTGCTTGAGTTGGTTGAGTCCACCTTTCCGATACAAGACGCATTCAACAGACTCGCAAGTGACCAGATTCACCAGCAAGCTTCAAGCGAGGAGGACAGTCTTGTCACCCTAGCCAAAGATGCATGGAAGGCTTTCAAACAAATTGGTAAGTCAACCGAAGAGTTCGCGAGAATCTTTGCATTTGTTGAGCCATTCAGCATGCTGTCGGACCCAGAGAACTTCCTACTTAAGGCGGTACGGTAAATGAATAATGATGAGAAGACAAACGATAACGCTAGTCAGATCGACCAGCTTGATCGGGTGGTCACAGCCGCTCTTAGCGATGGAATTCATACGGAGAAAGAACTAATCGACACGGTTGAGGCGTTTAGACCGGTAGCTGCGGCAGGTATCTCCGACGCTGAGCGGGACGACCTCGTCGCGCGCATGATCGAACGGCTGAACATAAGCATGGAACGTGGCGTGGTCCTCAAGTCCCACGAGTATGTTCCTTGGTTGGCAGAACGTCGACGCGAAATACGATGGGATCGCTGGGTAACGTACAAACAATTCTTGGGCCAACAAAAGTGGCCCAGTAAAGTGATCGAGAACCTTGACGAATTAACTGACGACATACTAGACCTCGTCGGCGATCCACTCGTACCAGGAGCATGGGCGCGTCGCGGACTCGTGCTCGGAGATGTCCAATCGGGCAAGACGGCCTCTTACCTCGGGCTCTTCAACAAAGCAGCAGACGCTGGTTACAGACTAATCATCGTTTTGGCCGGGCACACAGAATCGCTACGGCAGCAGACGCAGACCCGTGTCGACGAGGCATTTATAGGACGTGACTCAAGCGCATCGGTCCATCGGGCCGGAACTGCGCCACAGAGCCGCCTAATCGGTGTTGGACGAATCAACCGCACAATCGCGAACGCTAATGGCATGACGACTCTTACTCAAGACTTCACCAAACAGAGTAAACAAGCTACTTCAATCGCCATATCTCGTGACGCGGCACATCCGTACGTGTTTGTCGTTAAGAAGAACAAGTGGGTGCTGAACGCTCTAGCGGGTTGGCTCTCAGAGCAGTCGAACCCTGGCGAGCAACTCGACACGCCACTGCTCTTGCTTGATGATGAGTCTGACTATGCGTCGGTGAATACAAAGTCTGAAGACGACCCCACTGCTATAAATGCTGCGATCAGAAAAATTCTTGATCAGTTTTCGCGCAGTAGCTATGTTGCTTACACCGCAACACCGTTCGCAAACATATTTATTAATCACGAATTTGATAACGATCTATTCCCACGTGACTTCATATACTCCTTGTCTGCACCAAGCAACTACATCGGCTCCAAGGAGACGTTCGGCACCACTGACGCGAAGAACACCACAAACGTCCGCGAACTGACCGATGCGGAGACCTATATTCCGCTAAAACACAAATCAAGTTATCGAGTTCCTGCGTTGCCACGCAGCCTTATCGATTCACTCCAAGCCTTCGTTCTTTCAAACGCGATCCGAGATCTCCGCAATGACAATCGTCCACGGTCGATGTTAGTTAACGTATCTCGTTTCAAGGCAGTTCAGAAGCAAGTCTTTGAACTCGTAAGTGACGAAATTGCCCGTATTAAGAACGCGATCGAACTATACTCCGTCATGCACAAGCGCGGGAGTGCAAACACAACCATATCGGTGCTTGAAGGAGTCTTTGCGAAAGAGTACGGGGACTGTGGGGTCACATGGAATGAAGTGCTCGACGTCTTGGCGGCCTCATCGTCTGATATCCGGGTGCAGGTCTTCAATTCGGATACCGACAAGAACCTTGAGGACAACCACATGACTTGGGACAGACCACAGCGTCTTGTCGCAGTCGGTGGAGACGTGCTAAGCCGAGGTCTGACGCTAGACGGTCTTACCGTCAGCTACTTTTACCGGAGTAGCCAGGCTTCGGACACTCTCTTGCAGATGGCTCGTTGGTTTGGATATCGCGACGGTTACCATGACCTCTGTCGCGTATGGATCGATCCAGCAGTTGCCGCCGACTACCGTTTCGTATTTGAGTCGGTGGAGGAGTTGCGGACAGACTTGCGCACGATGCTTCGACAGAACCTCACACCGCGAGACTTCGGGCTGGCTGTGCGCAAGCATCCGGGAGCTCTGCTAGTTACTGCGAAGAATAAGATGCGCTCTGCTGAGACGAGACCAACGAAGATATCGCTAATCGCAAGACGCCTCGAGACGACGAAGCTTTCGTTTGATCAAGAAATTCTGCAGGGTAACTCTCGATCCGTCGACACCTTTATTCGACGCCTCACGGATACTGACGAAATCAGCTTTGGGAAATCGCGACGTATGTACCCGAAATGGACGCACGTGCCAAAGAACTACATAGCGGACCTTCTCGACAATTTTACAATCCACCCGCAGGACGAGATCTTCTCGCAAAATGCGATCGGAAAGTTTGTCCGAAACTCATCTAGTCCGGGATTTCAGTATTGGGACGTTGTACTGGTAAACGGCGCGAAAACTGACGATGCGCATACCAGAATCGGGGGTACCGAGTTCTATGCGCCTCGACGATCATTCACGGTTGGTCCGAACCAGCAGCTACGACTGGGTGGAAATAGCGCGCGCTTGGCGGGCGCCGATGATCTAATTAATCTTATCGACGAAGACGCCACGATCGAGCAGGTGCGGCAAGAATTTCGGCAGACCAAAGAGCCGGGTACAGATATGGAGAAGATCTCGTATCCCGAGAGTATCTACTACCCAGTTCTTCCTCGACCTGCAATACTCATTTATGCACTGAGGTCCGTCGAGAAAGATTCGACGGAAGAATCTGTCTTCAAGAAGCTCAGATCCGTCGACTTTGTCGTCGCGCTGAAGCTGGCGATTCCAGGAGACTCGACTGACGTTAAAAATAGCTCGGGTGATGTCGAGTACGTCATTAATTCCGTCGCCATCGAGACTTGGTTCCCAGAGTATCTCAACGAGCTCGGAGACGATGATGTCTGAGACATTGGTGGCAGCTTGGGACCGGTTAATCGCCACGATTCCTGGAAGTCAGAGGCCTGTTGAGCTCAAGTCATCGTTGAACGCCTATTACGGGTCCGATGAGGTGGGGCGTCCACTGGTTATCGTGACGTCCAATCAACGTCCACTAATCACCGACTTATCGTCAGTGGTTGACGTTCAGGTTGGAAAACGGACGATCGATGACCGATGGGCGCTCTCCCTGACGCTTTTGGATGCAAGTCTTTCAAAGGTATTCTTGGCATTATTGTCTGATCTTCTCCATTCTGTTAAGAATGTGATTGACGAGGGAGCTGCGTTGGCTACTTTCGTCGTACGCCTCGACAACTGGCGACAGATCTTCGCGGAGAACAAGTCATCGCGACTCGGCATCGATGGAATGCGTGGTCTTTTCGGCGAGCTTTGGTGGGGCTTTATGAGTGGGGAACTTGATCCGAACCCCGCGACGGTAGTGTCTTCTTGGGTGGGTCCGGTAGGCGCCCCCCATGATTTTCTCGGCCCCGACCTTCGGATGTATGAGGTCAAGTCGACGCACCCGGGTTCCCGATTCATAACGATCTCGTCTGCGGAACAACTATGGTCCGATGATAATGACTTGTCCCTCGTGTTGATTTCTTTGGCTCACCAAGAAGTTGACCAGTACAGCCCCGAAGATCATCAAAACTGGACGACTCTAAGCAGGTTGGTGGCCCAAATCGAATCGAGCTTGTCGGATGATGTTGTCTATTCGGCTGCGTTTCGGTCTCGTCTTTCTGCTTTATCAGTGGACATCTCGGACCCATACTATGAGCGGGTAGTATTCCGGGTCCAAGCTTCCCGCAGTTTTCATGTCTGCGAAGACTTCCCAAGAATCGGTCGTGACGCAATCCCGTTGGGAATTGAAAGAGTATCGTATCGCTTGGACCTCAATGCGATACGCGACTACGAACACTAAACCCTTAACATCTCAGTCGAGTACTAGAGGAGCACGACGTGGATATTGGTGACTACCGACAGAGCCTTATTAACGCGAGCTCGCTACGTGCCACTATTGACAACGATTTTCTCTCGACCGCAATGCTGGCAGAGTTAACCGAGGCACTCGAAGAGTCTGGCGAGTTTAGCGAACCTACAGTATTGCATTTCGAGGGATACGGTTCGCGTAATCGCCGCCTGCGACTCGATGGCTACTCGTTTGATGTCTCCGACGGTACAACATCTTTGATAGTCTACGAAACCGGTGCAGATCTGTCGGATATGCCGACTATCCTTGCATCTGATGCTCGGAAGACTCTGGCAGCACTGAAGAACTTTCTCGTGGAGTCGCTCGACGGCAAGTTTCTCCAAGACCGTGAAGAAAGCTCGGAGTCCTATCAAGTTGCTGTCGACATCAAGCGGAGGGGTGCTTCAACTAACCGGTACCGGCTTTACCTGCTTACTGATATGAGGCTGGGTGGGCGAGCGACTTCGATCACCAACGAGGAGATATCGGGTACTCCCGTCGAGTATCATCTCTGGGATATTGATCGGTTTCACCAACTTCAGGAGTCCCTAGGCGCGCGCGCGGCTCTCGATATTGATCTGACGACCTGGTTACCCAGTGGCCTCCCAGCGTTGCGGTTCGTGGGCGAGAATGATCAGTTCACCACCTACCTCGCGGCTCTTCCTGGGTCGCTTCTCGCCGACCTTTATCAAGAATACGGCAGTCGACTGCTCGAGAGTAACGTGCGTTCGTTCCTGAGTACGAAGGGTAAAGTCAACAAGGGTATCCGAACTACGGTTCTGTCCGAACCAAGTATGTTCCTTGCTTACAACAACGGTGTGACGGCTACAGCGACGCATGTGAAGACTTCAAATGACACATCCAGTGCGCCATGTATCAACTCGATTCGTGACCTACAGATCGTCAATGGCGGTCAGACAACCGCGTCTCTCTTCTATACACGAAGGGACACTAAAGACGTTGATCTCGGCTCAGTCTACGTTCAGATGAAACTGGTGGTGGTTGACCCGTCGACAGCCGAGGACGTGGTGTCGAATATTTCTCGGTACGCAAACAGTCAGAACAAGGTCAGTGAGGTTGATTTCTTCTCGAGCAGTCCTTTTCATGTTCGCTTGGAGGATATTTCACGTCGGATTCTTGCTCCAGCCGTTGCTGGCGTGCATGTCCAGACTAAATGGTTCTACGAACGTACCCGCGGTCAGTATCAAAGTGAGCGTTCGCGTCTCACTAAGGCAGCACAAAAGCGGTTTGACGCGGAATTTCCGCGCAACCAAGTCGTGACAAAGACAGATGCTGCGAAGTATGCTGTTTGTTTCTCAATGAAGCCCCACGTTGTGAGTTCTGGCGCTCAGAAGAACTTTGTCGTTTTCGCTGATGAGGTGTCCAAGATTTGGTCGAATGAACCCGATTTGATTAACGAGTTGTATTTCAAACGTCTTGTTTCGATGGGTATTATCTATAATTCGTTGAGACGAGAGGTTTCGAGAGCCTCGTGGTACGAGAAAGGCTACCTTGCAAATATTGTGGCGTATACGATTTCGAAGATTGTGCATGATATCGCGCGACAGTTCTCTGGGTCGCAACTGGATTTGCTGAGGATATGGACTGCCCAGGATACCGACGATGTCTTTCGTGAGGAGGGACTACGCATTGCGCACAGAGTGTTGGGTGTTCTCACTTCTTCGAATCGCCCAGTTCAGAACGTTACGGAGTGGGCGAAGAAGGAAGCCTGTTGGGAGCAGGTGAGAGGGCTTAGTATCGAGCTGAATCCTGAATTCAGGAATCAGCTGGAAGCGAAATCTCAGGCAGTTTCTAAAGAGCGCGAGGCTCGCCGGGCCCAGAAAGTCGACTCTGGGATCATGGCCCAAGTGCAGGTGATGGAGGTCCCTGATACTACTTGGAGGGCAGTGAAGGACTTGGCTGTGGAGAGATCATTCGGGACGGCTAAGGAGCTGTCGATCGTGCAGAAGAAGGTGAGCGGGACTATACCGTCGGAGCTGCAGAGTAAGGTTCTGCTAGAGCTCCTCGAGCGTGCGCGGTCTTTTGGTCTTCGTGAGTGAGAGCCTCGGGGATTACTCTCGCGCTTGAACGTGGCCTCTAAGGTTCTAGTGTCGACCGTCGCCCTCGTCCGCCACGTGTCGACCTCTAGTTGTAACTCCAAGGTCAGTGTAAGTCGGGCCGGGGGGCTAAGCTGCCGGCCTGGAGAAGCGGACCGGGTACCGTGGTGATTCTGCATGACGCAGGTCTGCTCGAGTCAACGCGTGAGGCGACGCAGTCTGCCGCACGATGACCCAGTCTGCGGCATCATGCGGCACCGCGACGGGATTGTCACATCCTCGACGTCGCTGGCTTAGCCCAGCGGATTCGGACAGGGACTATGGTGTCTGGCGCCACCTCGGCGTGTCGGTGCGTCAGATGAAGGGATGTCGGTGGCAACAGCTAGCTTAGTGACCAGAGCTACGACCAACACGAGGGATGTACATGGCCAGGGCACTTATCCAGGCGACGCCGTCTGCCGCACGCCTCACGCGCTCATTGCGTGACATCGGCTACGACTTTGTGAGCGCGATCGCTGACATCGTTGACAACAGCGTCGCCGCTGATGCCGGGGAGATCACGATCGAGATCGAGTTCGATGGGGATGACTCGTATGTCCTGATCGCCGATAATGGTCAAGGCATGACAGGAATCAGCGCGAATGAGGCTCTCCGTTTCGGAACCCGTCGGTCGTACCAAGGTGGAGACTTGGGACGGTACGGGCTGGGGCTAAAGACGGCGTCGCTATCTCAAGCGCGTTCGTTGACGGTTGTCTCTCGCTCTTTGGAACGCAGCCGCACGGTACGGCGTACGCTCGATCTGGACCTCGTCGAACGTTGCGATGACTGGGTGATTACCGAAGACCCCCGTGACGATGCAGTACGTAGAGCGGAGAAGTTGCTCGGATCGGCGTCGGGAACGGTCGTCATCTGGCAGAAGCTTGATCGCGTGCTTCCGAGTTCGGGTTCGACCGGAGGTTGGGCCAAGCGTCGCTTCGAAACCCTCACCCAGAAGACACGCACGCACTTGAGCATGGTATTTCATCGATTCTTGGCCGGTGAGAACGGCGTCGACCGACTATCAATTAGCGTGAACGGTGAGAAGCTCGATCCTTGGGACCCATTCGTGAGACATGAGGTTGCCACTCAGGCGATGGCGCCACAGGAGTTCGAGCTTGAACATTCCGAGGGGGTTGGGAGCGTCGTGCTAAACCGCTTCATACTGCCCGGCAAAAGGACATTTAGTTCCAGAGAAGCGTTTGACGCGGCAGCCGGTCCGTTGAATTGGAACAGGCAGCAGGGCCTGTATATATATCGCGAAAATCGGCTAGTTCAATGGGGTAGCTGGGCTGGGACGCGTGGCATCGACGAACATACAAAGCTTGCTCGGGCGAGCCTAGATTTCGGTAATGAACTGGATTCTGCCTTTAATATCAATGTAGCCAAGATGCGAGTCGCCATTCCGGGTCAGTTGAAGCAGATGCTTGAGCGTCCGGTTAGTGAGCTTTGCATACTGGCTGATCACACGTATCGACGACAGAATGATGATCGTGAGGTCGACGACCCTCGACCCGGAACTGCACCGGATCAGAAAAGTATGGATCGATCTGGAAACGCAAGTGCAGCTGAACTAGGCCTTGCACTCAAGGCAGCGGCAGTTCAAGCTGGGCACTATGACGCACTCAAATCGATTCTTGACTTGGTCCGCCGACAAAACCCAGACGTCGCGGACGCTTTGGGGTTCAGATAGCGTACCGGCCTTGGCGACACTGAATCGGCTTGCAGCTGATAGGTCTAAAGCCTAGGCGTACGCCGCAAAGATCGAGATTTGGTGTAGGTGCGTACTTTCTTATCGTCGCAAATAGTGCGGTTACGTCGGCGGCTGCAGGATTAATGGGTTGTCAACAGTAGTCTTCGAACCAGCTAAGTTGAATCAATTCGTCGCACCAGTCTGCCACGTCTACTCGTTAGCGAGAACACCTTGGTCACGCACGCACTCAATTGTGCGGTGCCCTCGGTCATGTTCCGGCGGGGTGAGTTTTGGAGTAGACTAGCTACCTTCGCCGGTTGGCGATAATTGCGCAGTGCGCTCGTGTCCAGATCGTTTCGTCTCATTTGTGCTAGTCCGTGAATACGGACCATGCCATCGGGAAGAGCCTCGTTCGCCGTACTGTGTCATTGGCGTGGCCGTACTTTTGTTAGCGGGGTCGGCGTTCGTTACTCCCGAGCAGAACTACGACTCTGATCCGTTACCAGCGTTCGCGGCGTTAC
The DNA here is from genome assembly GCF_029866425.1 of Gordonia sp. SMJS1. NCBI lineage: Bacteria > Bacillati > Actinomycetota > Actinomycetes > Mycobacteriales > Gordoniaceae > Gordonia > Gordonia sp. SMJS1. The sequence continues at coordinate 2,686,616 of NZ_CP123381.1, forward strand.
CTACTGAACACCAGACCTTCAGAGGGCAGCTTGCGCATGCCGGGTCCTCGACAGTGCACAGGTCGTTTGCAAGGCGGATAAGTCCAAGGTGCGCGTGACGCGAATGCGCCCCGATACCTACCAAGCGTGCCACCGCTAGCCGCCCGTCCGTCTGGCGATTACGTTTGTCGACATCGTTTCCGAAAACCCGCGATGCCGCCCTCAGCACACCCTTGGTGACCAACACAGGTTCTTCGCTCTCGGCGGTTGGTGCAGCTAATTCGGCGAGATCTGCGATCGCGGTCGGCAGCGAAGGCAATTTTGATCTATCAATTGTTCCCTCCCACAATGCCTCTGGTGATCGCCTCATCTCCGTGTGCAAGGTAGTAACCTTGTGCACACGCGCTCGGCGTCCGAATCCGGCAAGCAAATCGTCGAGGATGGCGCAGAATTCGTCATCGGGGAGGCGGTCGGGACCGAACGTGGGCTGTGCCGAGATGAGAGGCCAGACTGACCGTATGACGGTCTGGGAGGCACGTTCGAGTAATAGTTCTGCGACAGCAATCTTCCATCGATCCTTGGACCTTAGCCAAGGTACTGTGCTCAGCTCCGGAGAATCCGAGTGCAACCACAGCGAGAGGGACCGAGACACCTCACGTGTCGACCAGGACGACGGTTTCTTTGCTCTAAGCGCTTCTTTAACTGCACCACCGATCGCCTTGCCGACCAACGGGGGGACTGCATTGCCGATCTGCTTAAACGCTGCCGAAGGTGGGCCAGCGAATCTGAAATCATCTGGAAATGATTGAATCCTGGCTGCCTCACGGATAGTCAGTGTGCGAGCCTGGCGAGGATGAATATACCAGTAACCGTCTTTTGCGATATGTGCCGTAATCGTTCGACTTAGATCGTTCTCGTCGAGTTTCTTGTACTTGTCGTCGAATATGTCTTTTCGGTACCGCTGTAGTTCGGGTGCCAGATCCGTGTACTTTGTCTTGTGGGTCATCGACTCAAATGCCGCGCGGTCATCTTCCCGAACTGGTCGAGTGATGTGGTCAAAGACTTTATATTTCTCTAATGGATGAACGCGGGCACGCATCAGGCGTTGGTATCTCGTCCTCGGTCCTGGATAGTCTGCCCACCCAGATGCGCCTCCGTCTGGTCGCCATCCACCTTCGACAGGGGGAAGTTCGCCGATTGCATTCCACAAAGTGACTCGCTGAGTGGAATCTTTGGGCCACTCGAACTCATATTGTTGATGAATTGCAACAATAATTAGGCGTTGTCTCATTTGTGGTACGCCATACCGCCACGACTCAATAACGCGCGACTGGACGGAGTAGCCTTCTTGTTCGAGTTCTTCGACAATGCTTCGAAAGATAAACATCTCCCGATCGAGTGCCATGTCGGGAACGTTCTCCATGATGACTGCAGGCGGCTTCGCGATCTGGACAACTTCGAGAAAGGACCGCCATAGGTCTCTTCGCTGATCGTGTGGGTCTCTCAACCCCGACTGAACACGGTAGCGGATCATCGATCGTCCTGCTTTTGAGAATGGCTGGCAAGGAGGCCCACCAGCAAGCAGTTCAACTTTATTCGACTTGATCAGTTGAGCGACACGTTCAACGTTTTCAGGATCAGCGAGGTCCCAGTCGAGAGACATGCCAGCGAAGTGCGCGTGGTGCGTGTCGACCGCGAAGTTAAAGTGATCCACTCCGAGAATTACTTTGTAACCGACACTCTCAAGGCCGAGGCTGATTCCTCCCGCACCCGCGAACAGGTCGGCTGCCAGTGGGTGGCCCTGTTTCCTGAACCCACGAGCGAGGCTCGCGAGGTCTCGTTCTGTGCTAGCCGCTAGGGGGTGCGGGGGTAGCTTCACGAAGGGACCTCGAACTTGCTTTACGGCGTATGCCTGCGACGACGTCACTTCTTCGGCTGAACTCACCCCCCTAGGATAGGTCACAGCTAGGACATGGTTCGCGGGCGTTCGATGGAGGTGGTGATGCGAGTGAGCGACGAACTCGATCCTCCGAGTGACGTCGTCAGACGGCAGATGCAACGGCAGCGGACCACAGGGACGAAAGTCGAGCTGTCGGTCAGGCGTGCGCTGCACGCGAGGGGCTACCGGTACCGGGTCGATCTCGGCGGCCTCGTACCTGGGCGCCGCTTCCGTGGAGATATCGTTTGGACTCGTGCGAAGGTTGTTGTATTCCTCGATGGGTGCTTCTGGCACATGTGCCCGGAGCACTGCGTCGTCCCGAAGTCGAACTCGGTCTGGTGGCAGAACAAGCTCGAAGGCAACCGCCAGCGCGATGACTGCGCAACGCTGCTGCTTGAGGCCCAAGGGTGGCGGGTTCTCCGGTTTTGGGAACATGAGTCGCCTGACGACATCGTGAACCGAATCGAGAATGAGCTTCAGAAAAGCTGATTCACCTCGCGGCTGAGAACTAATGGCCTGGTTGTGGGTTAGTGGCGTTCGCACCAGAGGCTGACGCCACCGGTCTGACGTGGCACGTCGCTGTTTCGCCGACGCAGAGTCCATATGGGCGTCGGCCATGGAATCGAGTCGGAGAATAGCGCCGGCTGACGAACGATTCAACTTCGGTCGGGAATACAGTCGTACCTGTCCTAGTCGGCATCATCGAACTGAGCGGGTCACGTGGAACGATCCAACGCCCAAGTTGTCGGCGATGGCGTCGAGCGCCTCGTCGCTGGTGAGGTCGGCACCGGTCGCCGCGACGTCGGCGATCGCCATCGCCATGGACGTGTCGTCGCTCCATTCGCCGGGAGCGAAATAGTCTAGACCTCCGCCGAGCAGCTGGGGCGCCTCGTCACCACGCAGGACGCGGGACTCGAACTTGTACGGAACGCCGAGCCCATCACCAGCGGCTGTCCCGAGGACAACACCTGCGCGCGGTCGAGTTGCGCGGTGGTGAGGTGCATATCGTTCCTCCTGGTGAAGAGTTCGGTCGCGCTCGACGCGGTGAGTCGTCGGCGTTGAGGGCAGAACCTGGGGACAATGTCATCAAGGACGAGCTCAGTCCCGGCGCCGGCCACGCTTCCGGTTGGCGAGATGATACGAGTCGCGGGTCGCCTTGGACACGTAACCGGCCCCCGTCGTACGGACATCGGCAGCGAGCACGTCAAGCGCGCCAACCTCCCCATCGATGGCCTCGCGGTCCTCGGGCGGGCAGAATGAGGCGGCCTCCGTCAGGCGCGCCCGAGCGACACCGAGCGCGGACTCGCCACCCTCGATGTCTCCACGCTCGAAGGCCTGCGACGCCCTGAGTTTCTCGGCCTGACCTTCTTGGTAGAGCTTTTCGGACTGCACCTTTGGATCGGGTATCCGATCACCCAGCTCATCGCCCGGCACCACGTTGACCGAGATGGGCAGCGTGACCGTGTGCTCGGTCAGCGTGGCCGTCTCGACGTAGCGCAACTCCAGGTCGGCGACCTGTGTGACCCCGAGCGCGGCGAGCCCGTCGACCTTCATCCGCAGCAGCAGCTTCCGCTGCTCCAGCGCATGCAGGTCACCGAGCTCGATCATCAACTCGCGCTCAGCGGTCTGGTGGACCGGAAGATCGTTGTACAGGGCCAGCTTCTGCACCTGCGGTACGAAACGCACGGTCAGGGTGACGGCCTGAGCCGATTTGGCCAGCAACCCGTCCACCTCACCAGCGATTGCCGCCCCAGCGGCATCCGGGTCGTCGGCGAAGATGTGATTCCCGTTGCCTGCCTTCGCCATCGCGGAGAGCAGCGTCTCGTCGTACCCGCGGCCGTAGCCGAGCGTCGAGGTGACGATGCCGTCAGCGGCGGCTTTCGCGGTGACGCCGGCGAGGGCGTCGACGTCTTGAATGCCTTGATTCACGTGACCATCGCTGACGATGAGCACGGTCCCGCCTCGAATACCTGCCGTGGTAGTTCCGCGTCGCAGCTCTTGCAGAGCGCGTAGGTAACCGGATGACATGTCGGTGAGGCCCCCGGCGTCGATGCGAGCAATGGCATCGGTCGCGCGCTGCTTGTCTGTGAGTGGACCGGCGGGGACCACGACGTCGGCCGCGTCGTCGAAGGTGACCAGCCCGAACACATCGGTCGGGTCGAGTTGGGCGACCACGCTCGCGAGCGCTTTCTGTGCGCCGGCGAGTGGGGCGCCGGACATCGACCCGCTCCGGTCGAGCACGACCTGGAACGCTGTGGGTGTTCGGTCCGTGACGGGACCGGCCGGTGCCTGCAGTTCGAGCAGCACGGTCACCTCGTCGGCGGCTTCGTGGGCGACGACCTCGACATCGAGCGCAGCAGAGAGTTTCATCCGTCTTCCTTCCTCCAACCCGCCTCGATCAGGTCGCCATCGGGGCCGTATGCGACGACGCTGCTCGTGGTGCGAGAGAACGACAGCGGTAAGGCATTTGACAGCGAACGTAGATCTGGGGCGAGAACCCCTCATGACTCACTGATGATCGCATCGACCACTGACAATTTCGGTCGGCCTCGGGGATGCGGGATGACGCCGCACTGTTCTGACATCCGCGGGGCCAACGTGCCCCAACTCGCGGTAGCGTCCCGAATCCTCGGGGCGGGCGTTGCCTTCCGCAGACCAGCCCGTTGGTGTCCGCGAATCCGCGTGAGGTTGGTGCGATCGAACATAGGCTGCCCCTGATGCCCGAGCGGACCGCGGGCGGGCCTGTGCAGCGGAGAAGGGATGACGATGACGACTGATTCGGAGCATGATCACGTCGCTGCGATCGAGCGACTCAAGTACCGCTACTGGCGAGCGTCAGATGCCAAAGACGCGGACGCATTTCGCGGCTGCTTCGCCCGCGACGGCGCGCGGATCGACTACGGATCGATGGGCACCTTCGACGATGCCGACGCCCTGACGGACATCTTTCGGAGGGTCGCGCTGCACAAGGTTGATGGCCGGTTCGCCATCCTCGACATGCATCACGGCATGCATCCGGACATCACCCTCACCAGCGAGACGACTGCGACGGGGCGATGGTCGTTGCGTTTCCGTCAGGTGAACCTGCTCGACCGGACCGAGACGGTCATGGTGGGGGAGTACGACGACGAGTACGTCGTCGAAGACGGCGAGTGGACGATCGCCGCATCGAAGCTGACTGAACGCTGGCGGCTGCGGCAGCCACTGTCACCTGACGTCGAGGTCACTGAGGGAACGTTCGGGGCCGCCGGCGGTTGATTCTGTTGTCGCTCACGGCTCTTGACGGTTGGCATTACAGATGCCAAGCAGGTGACCTCTATGCGGGCCGCAAGACCGCTACGAGGAACTCCGACTTGTCGGTGAACGGGCGGACGTCCCAAGACTCTAGGAGCAGGTCCTGAGCGAAGCCGGCGGTGGCTGCGTTCTCGAGGAACTCGTCGAACGCGTAGTCCCGGCCGGCGCCGAAGCCGATCACTGCGCGGCCGTCGTCGCGCAGATGTGCGCGCAGTCGCTCGAGGACGGTGACACGGGTGCTCGGCGCGAGGAACGCCATCACGTTGCCGGCCGAGACGATCAGGTCGAACGGTTTGTCGATGCCGCGGGCGGGGAGATCGAGTTCGGCGAGGTCGTTCACCAGCCATCGCGGGCCTGGATGGTCTTCTTCAGCGGCTTGGACGAGGACCGGGTCGACGTCGACGCCAACGACTTGGTGTCCGACCTCGGCGAGGTACCCGCCCACGCGCCCCGGGCCGCACCCGGCGTCGAGGATGCGGGAACCGCGCGACGCCATCGCGTCGATGAGTCGAGCCTCGCCGACAAGGTCGTTACCCTCGCGCGCGAGATCCCGCAGTGGACCTTCGCCGCGGAGATGAAGGCGAGGGCGGCCGGCGAGGAGAGCCCGGAGAGCCCGGGAGCGTTCGACCTACCAGCTCGAGTGGTTGGGATCCTCGGCGACCTTCTGCATGGACGTACGGCAGTACCCGGCACAGGACGTGGGATCGTCGACAACCTGCGTGCCGTGAGCGGGGCGGATAGCACGCAGCGGCACAGAGCGATCAGGCTGACGGTAGTCGAGGGAACTGGCGGTTCTCGAGAACAGGTCGGCACCCTCCGAGCGTGGCGGACGATTCCGGCCGCCAGGCCACCGGCCAACGCGAGCGGATCGGCATGACGCTCCTGTAGGCATGTGGCCTTCGGTCCGATGGGACGGCGCTGGTCGAATTGACGCCCTCTCCGTCGTACGACAGTCGTAATGGTTTGTGCACACAACTTTGAGTTGTACGAAGCACTTGCTTAGTCGTTCGTACTCCTTGGCCGCCGGCCTGCGCCGTCGTCGTAGAATGCCGGGCGAGATGTCACGTTCTTGGAATTTCACGTCTAGCATGAATTTGTGACGACAGATATCAAGATTTTGACTGTCGATGGTTCAGTCGCAAAGCCGCTAGCCAGCGGATCGCTCGCTGCGTCCGGCTTTCTTGAGACGGTCCATCTCGAGCAGTGGGTGGTTGACAACCCCGCAGTACTTGGCGCTGGCGTAATGGTCGTCGCGCGCCAGTACTCGAAATGGTCTTCATCTGAGGGAGACCTTGGACGGGAACGCCTCGATGTTCTGGCGTTAGACACGTCCGGCCAGTTGATCGTCGTCGAGCTGAAACGGGGGAACGACGCCCGAATCCACTTACAGGCAGTGACGTATGCCGCCTTGGTCGCGGGCTTCGACAAGCTGACACTGGCCGAGGCGCACGCTGAGTACCTGGCGACTTTGGGAACACCGTGCACCAAGGACGAGGCACTCCTTCGTCTAGAAGAGCATGTCATTGATGACTGGAACGACGACATCCTAAAACTACCCAGGATTGTTCTAATCGCAGAAAGTTACGCCGCACAGACGTTGACGACTGTTGCGTGGCTGTCGGACATTGCACCTAAGTTGACTATCGAAATGCACACTGTGAACGTCTTTCACGACACGAGAGATGGACAAGAGTCGTCGTCCTGCGTGGTATTTCGACGACAGTACCCACCCGATGACCCGTCCGCCCGTGTTCTCACACCTGGTCTCACAAGCATTGAGTCGGCGGCTACACGCATTGCAGAACGACAGCGAGCCGCTCGTTCGACCTATCTCCTCTACGACAACACCGCTATTCCGGAGGGCTCGACAGTTGAACTTAACCTTCGCGGCGCGGTCGCGCAGGAGCTAGTAGCCGAAATAGAACAGTGGATCCAGGAATTCCCGGCGAGAGGACTCGCGACCTGGACGCGCAACCGGGATAAGCCGCTTCGCTGGGACGCAGAGACGGAGGACTCCGAACGCACATGGACACCAACAAGTCTCGCTAAGCACGTTGTAATGATGGCAACTAATGAGGTCCGAGACGCGATCCCAGGCGGAGACGTCTGGTTCTACCGCGATAAGAGCTTGATTACGCTTGCCCGAGAGGTCTCCTCGTAGATGCAGTTGGGTCTGCACGCCGCGTCTCCGCAACAGCACGACGACCGGCACGCGCTAAACGCGTATTCAATCCGCAACGCCTAGCTAGGTTGTAGTGCTACAGAAGGGTCCTCCATCACGCTGGGAGTAGGTCTTCCACTCGAACATCGCTGATCTACCGGCGATCTGTGACTCTCCGTCGCGCGCGGAAAGCCGAGGCGGCCTACGACACGGGGTCTGCGGCCGGCGAGGGCGGTGCAGATTCTGCGGCTCGAATAGTCGCTGCGATCAAGCGACTTGAGTACCGCTACTGGCGAGCGTCGGATGCTAAAGACGTGACCGCGTTTCGCGACTGCTTCGTCCGCGCCGGCGCACAGATCGACTACGGGCCCGTGGGAACTTTCGGCGGTACCGCCGGCTGATTCGCCTGTGTTCAGGGCTCTTGACGGTTAGTGCACCTGATGCCGGCCAGTTGCTGCGTTCTACGCGGTCCGCAAGACCGCCACAAGGAACTCCGACTCGTCGGTGAACGGGCGAACGTCCCAGGACTCCAAGAGCAGGTCCTGAGCGAAGCCGGCGGTGGCTGCGTTCTCGAGGAACTCGTCGAACGCGTAGTCCCGGCCGGCGCCGAAGCCGATCACTGCGCGGCCGTCGTCGCGCAGATGTTTGCGCAATCGCTCGAGGACGGTGACACGGGTGCTTGGCGCGAGGAACGCCATCACGTTGCCGGCCGAGACGATCAGGTCGAACGGTTTGTCGATGCCGCGGGCGGGGAGATCGAGTTCGGCGAGGTCGTTCACCAGCCAGCGCGGGCCCGGATGGTCTTCTTCGGCGGCCTGGATGAGGACCGGGTCAACGTCGACGCCGACCACATCGTGTCCGACCTCGGCGAGGTACCCGCCCACGCGTCCTGGGCCGCACCCGGCGTCGAGGATGCGGGACCCGCGCGACGCCATCGTGTCGATGAGCCGAGCCTCGCCGACCAGGTCGTTGCCCTCACGAGCGAGGGCGCGGAAGCGCTCGACGTACCAGCTCGAGTGGTTGGGATCCTCGGCGGACTTCTGCATCCAGATGCTTTGTTCGACCATGCCCGCATTCTGCCAAATGTTCCGGAGCATCGACCGTGGCGAAACGCAACGGGGCGTTGGCCGACTGTCAGGTCACTTCTGGCGGAAGTGGGGCGCTGAACGCGGATGCCAAAGGAGACTCAGTACAGCGACTTCGATGACCAACAGCACGACGTCGAGCGTGCTGGTCACTGACCTGTCATAGGTTGCTACGGACGTGATCCCGGAGACGATGCCTACCGCGCCGATGGCGGTGGCCGCCACGCGTGCCCAGCGGAAACCGCGCAGGTTGGCGTACGCAAGCAGTAGCCAGAGTCCGGCAAGTGCGAGGCAGGACGCGACGATCAAACCGGTCGCGACGTTGGTCCCGGTCTCGCTCGCGACATCTAGTGCGTCAGAGCTCCGATACGTCGATCTGTCACCGAGGCGAACGGACTGCCGCAGACGTGCTTCTTTCCTGACTGCGTCGACCAACGAGAGCGCGCGGAACATGCCGATGAGCTGGATGCTCGCTCCGGTGATCATCAATCCGGTGGCTAGCCACACCGTGGACGGTGTGGACGCGGAGCGTGTTCGCAACACTCGTTGCGCACCATGCGTGTCAGTCGTCATGCGATGACAGTAGGGCGGTTCGACGGCAGCGAGAGATTCTGTTGCACAGCGCATTGGCCCATGCTGGTCGGAACCGTGTGGGCGTCTCGAAGCTACGACTGCAGCCGGTGGCCGAACGTCGCCGCAGTCCTCATCCGTTCCAGGTAAGTGCTCAGGCCAGCATGAGTCTCGTCGATACGTCGGCTATCGCGGCTTCGAACCGCTCGCGCCCGCCCGCGGTGTTCAAGCCGCGCATCGAACAGTGCGGAATCTTGCCTGCCGGCACGTAGATGCCGGCGCGCGTGATGGCTGCACGACGCCAACCATCGCGAGCGGAACCACCGAGAAGCAGGACGATCTCGAGATTCGGGAGCAGGTTCACCACTTCGTGGGTCCAACGTGCCCCGCGCGCCCGCTCCGTCGGGGTCGATCCACCGTTCTTCAAACCGGCAACCGGGAATGGCACCACATTCCAGTGGACGACATCGCCCCAGTCGACTCCGTGGCGCGCGTACGCCTCCCGGCAGTTCCGCGCGGTCCGGTCGTTGTTGTCCAGGCTTAAAAGGCCCGACCCGCTTGTCGATTCGGCCTTGGTGGACGGGTTGTCCAGCAGCACGAGCATGCGGGCGTTGATACCGCCGGTGTCGGGGTCGACGTAGGGCACCTCACCTCGACGTAGGCCTTCGGTGTCGGCTACCCGATCGGCGAGTTCGTTGAGTGGCGCTACGTGGGGTTCCCGAATCCGCGCCATCTTCGCCGCGACCACGCTGGGTTCCGCGTTACGTCCGTTCACCGGCCCCATCGTTTACCCCTACGAGGCGATCGCAGGAAAGACGATCACCGAACCGTCCTTCTCCTGGACCATGTCGATGGTGACCTCCGACTGCCGTCCGGCATTCTGCACCGTCTGCCCGAGATCGCGCAGTCGACGCGTTGTGTTCAGCAGTTTGTCCACCTCGCCGGAGGAGAACATGATGTCGCGGATGCCGTGAGACCGGTCGAGTTGCAGCGCTGACAGGCGGAGGAGAACGCCATCCAGGCGGCGATCGAGTGCCTCGATGTCGTGCTGCTCCTTGTGCAGCATCGCAGCGAAGCGTTCGAACGGGTTTCCTTCCGACAGCTGCGCGTGCTCGACAGCCTGGAGCACGATGACACGCCGCTTCATCGCGATGGCGAGCTGGGCGAGCTCGACGTGGACGTAGAACTCGCTGTCTGCGGCCTCAACACCTGGGATCGCCTTCGCGAGGTGGTTCAGTTCGACCTTGTCAGTGTCGAACGCTTGTAACGCTTTCTCCCACTTTTCGATTCGGGACCTGGCTTTCGTCACGGCGTTCTCGATCGCGAACACCGCGGAGTCCAGTCCCAGGGTCACCCCGATGCGCCCTTCGTCGAGAACGATCGAGGTCGCCTTCTGGATCGCGCCGCGGCATGCCTCCAACGCGTGCTGCTCGGACTCCAAATTGTCTGCAACAAGCTTCTCGAGTAGTTCGGTGATCCGTTCGAGGGTCTTTTGGCGCTGCTGGTCGGCGTATGCGCTGACACCCACAGCTACAGCCATCAAGACCAGCGGAGCGGCGACGGTCAGTGCACCGGCGCCGGCGGCGGCCACTCCGGCCGTCGTTGCCGAGCCTGTCGCGGCGCCGGCGGCAGCCGCCTTTCCCGCAGTCACAGGTACGAAGGACGCCTGCGCGGCGATCTTTGACCCGTTCGTGAGCGCGCTGTGCACTCCGCCCGCGACGCTCGACGACGCCATCGGCTTGACCATGCCGCCAGCTACCTGTGCCGCAACCTTGGTGGGTAGCACCATGCGGTAAAGCGTTTCGCCACCGTCCGTGACGACCTTGGGTGTCCGGCTGACAAGCTGCGACAATTGCTGAGCGAGCGGACTCACACCGTGCAGGTGGATACCCTGCGACCGGTCAAGCGAGTCCGGCGCTGTATGAGCCTCTAGCGTCGTCAAGGGCGTCTCGCTGAATTCAGCGAGCGCACGGCGAAGGCCCGCAAGCCTCTCAGGAGTCAGCGCCGTGTCGCTCAGGACAGCCGGGACGTCCGCCTCATCTGTGGCCAGCGTCCACACCGGTACCTGGACGAGCTCGTTGGACATCGGACCTCCATCTGCGTGGGAACGCACCGAATGTATCGGACAGGTCCGACACCGTCGCGGTTGGTCCGAACGGACTACAACGCCTCGCGTGCTGGATGGACACCCGTCACCAGGTCGCGGAAGCAGTAGGCCCGCAGACGAATCGAGTTCTGTGCCGAACCTGTGGTTCGAATCCACGGTTTACCTCCCGTCGGTTGGCCAACCGCTACAGTGACCGAGTTGTCCGGATGCGCCTTGCGCCCTGGGCCCGTCCGCTGGCCGAGGATCCGCCTGCCGGATGCACCAGTCGAGCTGTCGAATGCGGGGTTGCTGTGTCATCTGTAGGGCGAGGTTGGACGCTTGTCGACGTCGAGACGTCCGGATTGAGTTCGCGTCAGCACCGTGTACTCAGTTTGGCCGCGATCGCGTTGGACGCAAACGGACACGTTGTCGGCGAGTACTCGTCGTTGTTCAACCCCGGGTGCGATCCGGGTCCCGTTCACATCCATCGCCTTACGCGCGAGCGTCTCAACGGTTCGCCGACCTTTGACTCTGCAGTGGAGCACCTACGTGAACTGCTCGAAGGTCGGACGCTGGTTGCCCACAACCCGGTCTTCGACCACGGCTTCCTCGTCGAGGAGGCGCGACGAGCAGGGGTTACTCTCCCGATCACTCATCGTTTGTGCACCATCACCTTGACGCGGCGGCTCCAATTGGACGTCCCCAACGCCAAACTCTCGACACTTGCTCAACACTGGTCGGTCCCACAACGAGCCGCCCACGACGCCGGCGATGACGTGCGAACCTTGCTGGAGGTGTTTCGACGGAGTACCGGTCTTGCAAGCACTTTGGGATTGCCACTGCCCGTCGTCGCGTGCGGTGCTGCGACTCGCGCGTATCCAGACAAGGTCACCAGAGTGCCTTGCCCGTGGACAGACCCCGGCCGTTATGACTCGGCTGTGGGACTGATCCAGGGCACCAAAGTCGTGATCACAGGACCGACGCATGCGCCTCGCCTCGAGCTGGCTCGTCGTCTGGCCGATGCAGGATTGGACGTGATGAACGCGGTGAGCGGCAAGACGGGGTTGCTAGTCGCCAATCCCGGGGCACCGGACAGCCGCAAGTTGCAGCGCGCCCAAAAACTGGGAATCCCATTGGTTGATGAAGCGACTGCGCTCTCGTTGTCCGAGCGCGTCGTGCCCGGCACACTGAAATCGGTTTCGGTGATAGAGGTCATTCCTTCGCCGCCCCGGACTCGCGGGACACCCCCGCGACGGGCGTCGAGTTCACTGCCATGGTCCGGTCGACGGGTTCTCGTGCTGGGAGGACACCACAGCGACGCGACGGCGGTGCGGGCACGCCTTGTCCAGCTTGGTGCTGTGCCCGCCATCAACTTGACGGCTGCAGTCACGCACGTTCTTGTTATGACTGGGGGAGAAGCCGACGGTCGCTTCTCGAAAGCGCGGGATCGGGGTCTCCCGGTCCTTGAGGCCCATCATGTCTCGAGTGTCGCTGTTACCAGCGACCCAGCAATAGCTGAACCGCAGGGCGTCGATGACGGCTGCCCGGAAGCGAGTTCCGCGCCGACTTCGTTGTCCGCTGGCGCCGTCGTCGACATTCCGCAGGGGTTCGATGGATTCACAGTCAACGTCGCGTGGACGTCTACGCACGGCAACTCGTCCCGCGGCCCCGAAGTCGACGTCGTCGCATTCGAGTTGGCGGGTGACGGGAGAGTCCCGTCAGACGATGAGTTCGTCTTCTACAACCAACCGGCCAGTCCAGATGGTGTCGCACGACTGTCGATCGACGGTGACCGCGAGCAAGGCCTGAGCATCGACCTCGCCGCGGCTTCAGACGAGATCGAGAAGATCACGATCGGAGCCGCAATCGACGGTGACGCAACCTTCGGGGATGTCGGCGCTATTTCTGTAACGGTTGACGCGGCCGAATTCACCTTCGCAACAGCAGTTTTAGACGCCGCGACGACTGAACGGTCAATGATCATCGCGGAGATCTATCGACGTCACGGCCTCTGGCGCCTTCGCGCAGTCGGCCAGGGCTACGACGACGGCCTCGCCGAGTTCGCAGTTCGGCATGGGGTGGAGGTTGAGGAGTGACAGCAATGGAGAAGGGCGATCCCGGCGTGCGCACGAGTTACTGACTGCCGATAGAGCGACCACTTGTCAACGGCCAGTTTGATGTCCCCGCTGGTGGCCAGGTAAAAGTCCCCACCCTGTGCGGGATGTTCTAGGTCGGTGGCACCTCCGTTCGGTGTGTCATGCGGTAGGAGTCGCCGTCGGTGATGACGATGGTGGCGTGGTGCAGGAGCCGGTCGAGGATGCTGGCGGCGGTGGTGTGTTCGGGCAGGAATCGTCCCCATTGTTCGAAGGGCCAGTGGCTGGCGATCGCGAGAGATCGGCGTTCGTAGGCGCCGGCGACGAGCCGGAACAGCAGTTGGGTGCCGGTGTCGTCGAGCGGGGCGAATCCGATCTCGTCAAGGATGAGCAGATCTTGGCGCAGCAGGGTGTCGATGGTTCTGCCGACGGTGTTGTCGGCCAGCCCGCGATACAGGGTCTCCACGAGGTCGGCGGCGGTGAAGTACCGCACTTTGTGTCCGGCGTGCACTGCGGCGATCCCCAACCCGATCAGGGTGTGACTCTTACCCGTCCCGGCAGGGCCGATCAGGGCGACATTATGTTGCGCCCGAACCCATTCCAGTGAAGACAGGTATTCGAAGGTATTGGCCGGAATAGAGGATGCGGCCACGTCGAACGATTCCAAGGTTTTGGTGACCGGGAACCCGGCAGCTTTTAGTCGGTTGCGGATGTTGGAGGCATCACGAGCGGCGATCTCGGTTTCCACCAGGGTTCGCAGTACTTCTTCGGGTGTCCACCGCTGGGTTTTCGCGGTGAGCAGGACCTCGGGTGCGCTGCGGCGGATCGAGGCCAGTTTCAATCGGCGTAGCGCGTGATCGAGGTCGGCCGGTAGCGGCGGCACTGTCTGAGGTGCAACGGGTGTCGATGTTGTGGTGGTCATGACACCTCCTTGTCGCCGGCGCCCAGCTTGTAGGCATCCAGCGAGCGGGTGGGCGCGGTAGGCAGGTGACCCAACAGTGCTGTGCCGGCCGGTCGCGGGTTGGGGGTGCCGGCTCCGGCATCGAGGATCGAGCGCACATCGGCGGCCTTGAACCTCCGGAACGCCACCGCCCTGGTCAGAGCGGTGAGCACCTGTTCGCGGCCGTGGGAGGTGACGAGCCCGAGGATGTCATCGAGTTCACCGCCCAGGCGGGTGTTCCCGATGGCCGCGGCACCGACCAGGAACTGCTCAGCAACCTCACCGAGATCGCAGAACTGTTTCTCTACCGCAGTTTTGGGCCGTGGTGCACGACTGGGCGGGGTGCGTGGCCCCCCGTAGTGATCATCGTTGAGGACGACCTCACCAGGTGCGGCCAACAGATGATCGGCGACCACCTCACCGGAGGCAGGTTCGGCGATCAGGAGCCGCTCACCGTCCTGGATGAGGGTCACGGTGGTGCCGATGAGCCGGTTGGGTACCGAGTAGCGGGCCGAGGCGTACCGGATACACGAGAGGCGATCGACCTTACGGGTGACCGGCGGTGGACCGACCTGGGCCCGCAGAGACGGCAACGGGCTCAATGTGTCTCGTTCGATCGTGAGTTGGTCAGCAGGCACGCACAGTGTGTCGCTGTGACGGCGGGTGTTGACCTCGACACACCAGTCCCGCGCGGCCCGGTTCGCTGCGTGCACATCCAGCTGCACGTCGTCACGACCAGCAGCGATCTTGGCTTCGGTCCACAACGGCTGCGCCAGATCCGACTGCGCGTACCCGCAGAGGTTCTCCACGATCCCTTTCGATTCCGGATCGGCGCCGTGACAGAAGTCCGGGGAAAACCCGTAGTGGGTGGCAAACCGCACATACGTGGGGGTGGGTACGACGACGTTGGCGACGACTCCACCTTTGAGGCAACCCATCCGATCAGCGAGTACCTTGTTGGGCACTCCACCGATCTCTTCCAACGCCTCGGCGATGAATCCGAGTGTGGTGGTGGATGTTTCGTTGGTGGCGAACCGAACGAACCGCCACCGCGAGAACGCCAACACCGCGCAGAACATGTGCAGCCCGCCGATTACGGCCCAATCGATGACCAGGTAGTCACCCGGAGCCCACACCGCCGGGCGGCGGCCACGATGATGATCACGGCGCCACTGTGTTTTCTCCTGGGCGACGAGACGACGGAAGTTGCGGGCCGAGCCCTCATAGCCCGCGGCACGTGCTACCGGCAGCAGTCGCTTGGCGGTGATCCGGCCGTGTGACCGCTCGACTCGCTCAGCGACCAACTCGGCGACCGCATCGTAGTTGCGGGCCCGTTCCTTGCGGTCGGGTGGTTGATCGTCGGCCTCGAACCGGTCGACCACACGCTTGACGGTCTTGTGGGTGGTGCCGCACACCTCGGCTGCGGCGCGATAGCTTCCGAGTTCTCGGTAAGCAGAAATGATGTCCATACGGTCCTTCGCAGACTTCAATGGAACTCCCAGGCGGTGATGGTGATCGGTTGGCACCTTCACCGTCATCGCCTGGGCCCTCAGTTCCGGGTCGACACGACGAACACAGGGTGGGGACTTTTATCTGGCCACCAGCGGGGACCTCGACCTGGCCACCAATGGGGACTTTCTCATGGCCATGGACACCACTCGCCCCCAGGCTCTGAACACCAGTGCCGCTAGGGCGGAATCTGGTTCATCGTTGCTCTTAGGAAGTCTGTCGCGACTTCGCATACGGCCTGTGTAGGGGGCGGTTCCAGATCAAACCTGCTAACCGTAGTTACTACTACCGCGCTACCCGACTGAATGTAGACCGAGCAAGCTCCGGCACCGATCGAACTCACAAGGACTCGTCGCCCGTTCAGGGAGGTATCTGGGAACCAGGTCTTGCCTGCCAGATTCAGCGCCTTGTGCCCCGTCAACCCTTCGGAGGGACGAATGATGTCCCCCACGAACTGTGCAACGAAGGACATGTCGTCGTCGCTGTACTTCCATCGGCATCCTCTAGCCGTCTGGAAGTCGGATCCGGCCATGTCAGCTGCGGAATCTACAACTAGACCGAACTGACGCAGCGTTTCATTCGAAACCTGAGTACAGGGCTCGTAGGGTGACCCGTCATTATTGATGCTCCAGCGATTGGGAAACTCCGTTTCGAAGGGCAAAGCTTTACCAGCGTCATCGGTCTGCCTGACCGCGGGAGTCGAAGTCGACTGCACCTGAGACGAAGTCGATTCCGATTGAGGTAGCCCAGGGGTCGTACACCCCGCTAGGCAAGCGCCGAGCGCGAAGGCGATCGGCAAGATACGAACACTCCGGTTCATGCATTTACGCCTTCAGATCGGCAGCGCTTTGCGCATCGATTTCGTCGATTCTCTGACCTGCGACTTGGCACTGCTCGCGGAGAGCCCGAGCGAGCGTAGCTTGTCGCTTGCACTGATCAGCGAGTGCTGCGACTGCGGATACCAGCAACCCGTAGAACCGTTCTCCTTCGACGCAATCACCGAAGTAGTTTGATTCAGCCACGCCGACCAGCAGGCTGTGAGCGGCTGCCACCGCCTCCTGCGTGTCCCGAGCTACCGCGGCGCGACGCTCCCAGTCAGCACGCTCTGATCGCAGTACAGTTCCTCGACCGTGCGGGCTGACCGGCATTTCCGGGACGGCCCGGGGCAGCAGAGAGTCGTCGGCGAATGGCGTGCTCATGGGTCCCCCTCCCGGTGACGGACCCGTCCTGGGGCCGACTCGTCGAACAGACTAGTACGACGCGGGGTCATTGTGATGGGGGCTGCCGAGTTGTGGACGAAAACCCGCGACATGCCCGTGGTGACAGATTCTGGGTCAGCCCACTTCGCAGGGCCTTAAGCAGAAACGAGATCGCAAATCATTCGCGGAGAACAGTCGGACGGTACTCAACCTGGCCTCACCGCGAATACGGGTTCAACCGACCTGTGGACACCACCGCGGGAACCCCAGCTTCATGATCTAGCATCAACCGGCACACGGTGATGACTGCGGGGGAGTCCGGTGATGACGACATATGTCGATGAGGTGCGGGCGTATTTGTCCGGTTTCGGTGACCCACCTCGGCTTTATGACGCACTACGTGACGCGAACCTCACCGTCCCTCTCGACCTCAACGGCCGCCTGTTCACGCTGGTGGAGGCCGGTATCCCGTGGATGCTGGCGTTCACGTCGCCCGAACGCCTGCGTGAGTTCGCCGAACTCACCGACCGCGACTTGGACGAGGTGCGCTACCTCGACGTTCCCGGTCATGCGCTGATCGACCGCGTCCTCGACCAAGCGCCCGAACCCACCGGCCTCGTCGTCGATCCCGCGACGCCGTCGACGATGACGTTCCCGCCATCCCGCGAGCTGACACCGCACTGCTACTACGACGACGAGGGCAGGGTAGTCCGATGACTGAAAACCTGCACGTTGAGCCCTCGGCCCTCGACAAGGCCAGCGCCGGGATCAACGGCGTGATCGACGGACTCGCCGACACCGGCGTCGGATCGGACTACAGCGCGGCGCTCGGTCGCGGATACGGGGACCTCGACCTCGACGGCGGAACTATCGGACATGCCGACCCGAAGAGCGGACTCGAGGAGTACTGCGACCGCTGGGAGTGGGGTGTTCGAGCCTTGGTGACCGGGGCCGCTGAGTTGTCGAGAGGACTCGGGCTCGGTGCCAGCCATTACGAGCGTGAAGAGAAATGGGCGGGCGACCAGCTCAAGAACTATGCGATGGACGTGTTCGGCGACCCGAGCCTCACCCCAGACGAGATCAAAGGAATGTCGTGGGACGATCTGTGGGAGCACAACAAGAACGCCATCACCGATCCGCAGTGGGCCCTGACGCCGGAAGAGATACGGAAACACCAGGAGCTCGGTGAACAACTCCGAGGGACGGTGGTCGAGGACCTCGAGACCATCGCACGCCACCAGGTCGATCCGTCATCGCTCGTAACCGACACGATCGACGGCTTCGAGCGTGACGGGTTCACCGCCGACTCACCGAGCACCGCCGAGAGCGAACCAGCCGGCACGCCGGAGACGAAGTAAGTGGGGCTGTTCGACGCCCTCGAAGGCGGCAAGGAGGTCGTCGGCGGACTCATCGACGGCGCCACGGAGCTCCTCGGCGGCGGTTTGCGCGCCGTCGGCCTTGACAGCATCGCCACAAACGTCGAAGACTTCGGTGACGACGTCGCCAACTCGCTGGGCGCCATGCCCGACGAGAAGAATCTCGACGAGACCAAAGACCCCAGGGAGTTGATCCTTGGTGATCCGTCCGGAATCACCTCTCTCGCTGAGAAGTTCACGGGTTTCGCCGGGAACTTCGTCACCGCCGGCGAGGGCTTGCGCGCCATTTCGGTGGACGACTGGTCGGGCGACGGCGGACAAGAGTTTGCCGATGCGATCGGCCGCCAGGTTCCACCATGGTTCGCCGCCGGCGACGCCGCGGCTAAAGCCGCTGCCGCACTCACAGGTTGGGCCGGCGTCGTTACCTTTGCGCAGCAGAAAGCCGCCGAGGCCGTGCGCATCTGGGAAGAGGGCGAGCGCAAACGGGACGAATGGGTCACCAAGGCCAACATCTACAACGACGAACTCGACGACTACAAGAACGATCGACGCGACACCCCGCCCACCCATCCCGGACCCGATCCCTGGCCCGGATACAAGGCCGAGGCGGAGCGAGTCCTCAAAGTCGGCCGCGACCACCGCAACTCGTCGGCCCCGGGCGTCAAGGCCGAACTGAGCGGCGCCGCGAACATGGCACCGCCGATGCCGTCCGCGTTCGATCAGGCGCGCATGACCGCTACCGATGTCGGGACCGCCGCCGTCACCGGCTTCAACCACTTCGAGGCAGGTCTCATCGGGTCGGTCACCGAGGTGGTGAGGGGGCTGAACACGATGCTCCCGCAGAACCCGTACAACGTTGCCAATCCCCACAACTACATGCGCAACTCGGCGACCATGGTCACCGGGATCGTGCACCAGGTCGCCCATCCCGACGAGTTCGTCCGGAACTTCGCCGGATCCGGATGGTCGACCGATCCGTCCCAGGCACTCGGCAACGTCATCGGCAACACGGCCATGATGATTGCCCCGGGTCCAAAGGGCGGCGGTATGTTGACCGGCTTCATGAAGGCTGGTCGCAACATCCCGTCGACGCCACCAACTCCACACATCAACCCGACACCACGTCACCCAGGCGCCCCGCCCGCGTCACTACACCCGACGCCCGCGCCACACGGATCGTCGCCAGACACGCCTGGCGCCAGCCCCAGTGCCGACCTGCCTGGACGACAAGGTCCCGACCTCGCTGTCGACCACAACGCGCCTCCGGTCCCCAGAGCTGACGGTCCCGCGCCGGACGCTCCGGCCCACGAACCACCTGCGCCCGCCGACCAACCGAATCCGGCTCCCACGCCCGACGCCGGCACACCTTCGCCCGGCACCGTCGACACTCCGTCCAGCGGGGGTGCACCTGAACCGCCCGCGCCACGCCCCGACGCCGGGTCGCCGGACCAGCCCGTCGCTAGCGGACCTGTCGGCAGCCCCGGCCCGCACACACCCGGTCCCGGGACCCCCGCGCCCACTCCGAATCCCGAGCCCACTCCCTCGCCCGTTTCCGACGGGCCGGGATCGCCGACGCCGGGACCCGCGGACAATCCCTCTGGACCACGAAACCTGGGTGACGACGACCCGCCCGGGCCGAACCGCGGCGACACCACAACTCCCGCAGCCGCACCCGGTGGCGACCGGTCACCCGGCCAGTCCACTCCCGGACTCAACGCCGTCGACCGCGATGGCGCACCGAACCCGACACACCATGAACCGTCGGCGCCCAAGCCCGACGAGCCTGTCGTCGACCGGACCCCGACCCGGCACGACGAGCCGATCGGCGGGCACCCACCCAAAGCCGACGAACCAGCAAGTCCCACAACACCTCACACGCGCCCCGACTCAGACGCGCCTGGTCCACGCCCCACGCCGGCCTCGATCCATCCCGACGCGCCGACAACACGACCCGACGTCGTCGACACCCCGACGCGCGCGCCTGACCACACCGACACGCCCGCAACCGGACCCTTAGCACCGGTCGCCGGGCACCCTCCGGTGTCGACGCCACATGCCACACCCGATCCCGTGCAATCGAAACCCGCTCCGACGTCGGCTGGTCCCGTCGCCCCGGCGCGTGCGGATGCTCCTGCGACGCCTCCGCGCGCACCCGATCACACCCCGGACCGCACGCCGCCTGCGCGCACCACACCGGAGTCGACTACACCGCGCGACCTGGACCGCGGCCGTCCGGTTCCGTCGAACACCCATCACGTGCCCGAACCCACCGTGCGGAACACGCCGGACACAACACCTAACCCGCCGCGCACTGGACCCGACGACCGTCCGATCCCGCCGACGGTGGTTCCCGACCGCCCGTTCACACCGGAACGCCCGTCGCCGGCCAGCCCACGTCCGGCGAGTCCCGATGCACCGTCATCGCCGCGCGACCCCGCCCCAGGTAATCGACCTGACGGCGACAACCCAGACGTCGATAACTCCGCCCCGGACAACGACACCGGCGAACCGATCGACCCCGCCCACCCCGAACGCACCGACGCGGGCTCGACGGATCGCGCCGACACCAGCGAGGGCAATGAGGCGCCTGAGCAGTGTCGGAGCAACGGCGAGCCGGTCAACGTCGCAACAGGCGAGTACTTCCTTCCGCTGACCGATGTCGACCTCCCGGGCGTCCTACCGCTGCGGCTCACCCACCGACATCGCTCGCGATACCGCTGGGGACGGTGGCTCGGGCCGACCACGCCGTCGACGTTCGACGCCCGCGCCATCGTCGGCGACGACCTGGTGACCATCGTCGACGCCGACGGCACGATGACGAATTTCCCGAAGCCGCAAGATGACTCCGTGTCGCGAAGCGTGAACGACACCGACTGGGAACTGCGAGCAACAGCGACGGACGGGTACCAGCTGACCCATGTCCGCACGCTCGTCAGCTGGTTCTTCATCCCGATCCCAGAACTGGACGGCGTCGACGTCACGGCCGGGAGCATCGCAGCCTCCGCGATGACCGACCGTCATCACAACCGCATCCGCTTCGTGTTCGACGAGCACGGAAGACCCTCTGCGGTAGAGCATTCCGCCGGTTACCGCATAGAGGTGCAGTGCGACAGCGCTCGGATCCTCGGCTACCGCTTGGTTGCCGGGGTGAACGGCGTTCCGGCCAACCAGCAACTGTGCACATTCACCTATCACCGCGGCCATCTAGCCGCGTCGACCAACGCCGTCGGTGCGACAACGCGTTTCGGCTACGACGACGCCGGGCGGATGACCTGGTGGCGCGACTCGATCGGGATGGAGTACTGGAACCGGTACGACGACCTCGGCCGTGTGACCATTCAATCCGGCATGAACGGAGTGTGGTCCGGGCGGTTCGACTACCAGCTCCGGACGGCGGGCCCCGGGTCGATAACGACCTACACCGACGCCGTCGGCGCGACGACGCTGTACGGCATCGATGCAGACAATCGGGTGCGGCAGGAAATCGACGCGCTGGGTCGGATCACCCGGACCGACTACAACGACAGTCGGCAACCGATGGTGCTCACCGGTGCAGATGGACTCTCGACACGGCTGCACTACAACGCTTTCGGTGATGTCGAGCGAATCGTCGGACCCGACGGTGCAGCGACGGAAGTGAGTTACGCGGGTCTAGGACGGCCGGACCGAATCGTCGAACCGGGTCCGGTCACCACGCGAATCGCTTACACCGACAATGGAAGTCCGCTGACGGTGACCGACAACGCCGGCGCGGTCACGTCGTACACCTACGACGAACACGGCGCACTGACGTCGCTCACGGACCCCGACGGCGTGATGGTTCGCTACCGCAACAACGCGGCCGGACTCCCCACCGAGATCGTCGACATGCTCGGCAACACGACGCGGATCAGATTTGATGCGTTCGGGCGGCCGGTCGAGGTCGTCGACGCCGAGGGCGCCAGAATCACCGTCGGGTACGACGCGATGGGGAATCGGACCAGTCTCGTCGCTCCCGATGGTGGACAGTCGCGGTGGGAGTACGACGGCGAGGGCAATTGCGCCGCCTACGTCGATCCCGTCGGCGCGACCACGCGTTGGGAGTACGGCCACTACGACCTGCCGGTCGCGCGGATCGACGCGGACGGGTCGCGAACCGCGTTCACCTACGACACCGCCCGCCGACTCGTCGCGGTCACCAACCCGGACGGTCTGGTGTGGAGTTACTCGTACAACGCGGACGGGTCGTTGCAGTCCGAGGTCGACTTCAACAACGCGACAACGACCTACGCGTACGACGCGGGCGGACGGCTCGCTACGCGGACGAACGCGGCCGGGCAGACTGTAGCGTTCGAGTACGACGCGGCCGGTCGTGTTGTCGCCGAACGTAGTTCCGACCCGCTCAACCCCGTCTTCGACGGGGAGGTCACCGAGTACAGCTACGACCTCGCCGGGCGGCCGGAGAGTGTCGTCGGCGCGTTCGGACGGTGGCACTCGACGTATACGGCGGCGGGCATGCCTTTACTGACCGGCGTGAACGACGGAACCGGCGACTGGGTGATCGAGTCTGGTTGGACGGGCGCGGGCCGTTCGGCATCGGTGACGACGCCGACCGCAGTGCACACGCGCTACGGGTATGACCCGCGCGGGGTGCTCGACTTCATTTCGACGGCGGGTCGTACCTGTGACATCACCACCGACGCGTCCGGTCGCGAGCAGCGTCGACGCTTCGAAGGCACGGCCATCGATTCGTCGTGGGATCCGGTCGGTCGGCTGGTGGGACGGTCGGTTGCGGCGGTCTCGGCGAACCCGGCGACGCTGAACCTCGGTTCGAGCGGGCCGTCCGGCGGGGTACCGGAACGCACCGTCGCACGAGCCGAGTACACCTACCGCGCCGACGGCATCCTCACCGCTTCGACGACGACGCTCGCCAATCGCGGCCGGACCGACTACCAGGTCGATGTACTTGGACGGATCACTGCGGCGGTCGGTGTGTCCAACTCGGAGCAACTGACCTACGACGCGACCGGCAACATCACCGAATACGGGATCAGCGACTCGCGTCCCGGGACCACGCCGACCGAGGTGCAAGACGTTGGCCAGTCGCCGCCACCCGGCATGCGAGGCGTCAGCCAGCCCCCACTGCCTGATGCGCGAGGCGGTAGCCAGCCCCCGTTCCCTGAGGTGCGAGTCGCTAGCCAGCCCCCGTTCCCTGAGGTGCGAGGCGCTAGCCGAGCCTCGAAGGGTCCCCGCTGGCGATACTCCGGCACCCTGCTCGTTGACGACGGCCGGACGTCGTACCGGTACGACCCCGCGGGCCGCCTCACCACGATGAGTCGCAGGCGATTGTCGCGCAAACCCGATGTGTGGCATTACGTCTGGGACGCTCACGATCGGCTACGCAGCGTGGCCACTCCCGACGGGACGACCTGGACGTACACGTACGACCACCTCGGGCGACGCCTCAGCAAGACCAACACGGCAACCGGGGCAGTCACTCGGTTCCACTGGCACGGCGAGCAGCTGGTTGAACAGACAGAGTCAGTGCCGGATGCATCGGACGCCGGAACCAACGCGGGCCTCACGGCGACTACCTGGACGTTCGCGCCCTACGCGTACACACCTCTGGCGCAGACGCGCAGTACAGAAACGATAATGGCGTCGGACAGTCCTGAAGAAAGGAATAGCGCACCCGACGCGGACGTGAGCCTCAACCTCGGCTCACCTGGGGTCGCGCCGTCGAGGCCCGTCAAGTGGACCCAGACCGAAGTCGATCGAGAGTTCTTCGCGATCGTCACTGATCAGATCGCGACACCGACAGCGCTCGTCGACCCGCACACTGGCGAAGTCGCCGGGCACTCAGCGAGAACTCTCTACGGCGAGAGCACGTGGGTGGGCTCGTCGACGCCGTGGGCGTTTCCCGGTCAGTACGCGGACTCCGAGAGCGGGCTGTACTACAACCGTTACCGGTACTACCAGCCTGGGACCGGACGGTATCTGAACCCGGACCCGCTGGGACTAACGCCTGCTCCCAATCCGCATACCTATCCCGCCAACCCGACCGCGACTATCGACCCACTCGGCCTCACCCCGTGCTCTGGCGATGAGACGGTCAAGAGATACGGTCCTCACGTAGATGGGCCCCTGGAAAAGTGGTTGGCCGAAACATTCCGAGGTGGCAGCTATACAGAAAGAGTGTCGACGAGTCCGATGACGTTATATAGGACGTACACAGAAGGCGGACGTCCTCTTGGTCAGTTCTGGACTCGGACTGAACCGAGCGGCCCTTTGCAGGCTCGTATCGATAGCGCACTGAACCCGGAGTGGATGAATCAAGCCACAGCTGTGACCAGGATTGAAGTTCCGGCTGGCACGAAGTACTTCGAGGGAGCTGTCGCGCCTCAGGAAATCTATGCAGGAGGCGTGCTTCTCGGCGGTGGAAATCAGATAGTCTTCACGCCGGGCATGATGATTCCCAATTCTTGGATTCGTTAGAGCGATCTCATGGTCAGAGAGGTGCAGTCATGGGCAAGAATCAATGTCAGCTAGCAATTGACGCACTGACGCAGTTCTTCAACACGTACTCGACGTCAACGCCGATCTACATGGAACTGCCAGACGTCCCAAGAGGAAGGGCGCTCGACTCGTACATTGAACTTGTTTCAGTCGACACGCTCCCTGAGAACCGTATCCACGCGGATCTCGGGTATGGCTGGGGGTTCACGGTCATGCCCACCGAGACGACCCTGGACAGCGATCTGTTCACCCTCACCATTGAGGGAGAGGAACTGGACTTCGAGACGACGAGCGTCCTCCGACGGTATCACCAAGGGTGGGTGCGCTTTTTTGTCATTCCCAATACCGACTTCTCAAACAAAGCGAAGGCGACCAATGGTGCGGATCTGAAAGAAGTCGCTCGTAGAATTAAAGCGCCGAATTGACCATACTCGTGAACTAAAATCAACGAGTCACGCCATTGACCCCAAGTTTGGACTCCGTTGAGGTTCCTAGATTGAGGGCAATCACTGCAGTGGCTACTCTTGCAATAGGCCTGATCGGAATCACCAGCGGATCCGAAGGTTCGATCCGCCCCGAGAAGTCGTCTTTAGAGATGCCCGTCGACGTGGCCTGGAGAATGGTCAACCAGAACCTCAGCGAACTTGTGCCTGAATGGCAGTCGCACTTCCTTTTCCCGAGCAGCCGATGACGCATCCGGAAAAGCTTCGCGGATGTAGCACCGGCGAGAACTCGCTCGCCGACGGGCCGCCGTGGAGTGTTCGGTCGGAGACTAACGTCGACTACAACGAACCGACGACGCGCTCACAGGTGGACCGCGGCTTCTCCGTACGTGAGTCGCGCGGGTACGAGCCTGTTGAGATTGCGCAAAAGGACTCGGCGGACGAACGAAAGGTTACGAACGACGAGGTTCTCCGTCGTCCTCACTCGTTCAATTGTTTCGTATGGTCCCCCGTGGACAGTAACCTCCCTGTCGCCTTGCATCACGTTTCCCGGCGACGAGCAGTACTCGCAGTCAGGCTGACGTCTAGGTACCTGGAACCGGCGACGTTTAGATTCGCTGTCTGTTCTCCTGCGACAGGACCGACGTCGTATAGCGAGGGCGACCATCCGTCACGGATGAACCCCACGCTTGTTGAGCCAGGCCTGGGGGTTGATCTTGGTGCCGTTGGCATCCCAGACCTCGTAGTGCAGGTGGGGGCCGGTGGACTGGCCGCGGTTGCCGACGGTCGCGATCTTCTGGCCGGCGCGCACGTGCTGGCCGGGGTGGACGAAGCTCTCGTTGACGTGTCCGAAGACGCCGACGGTGCCGTCGTCCTGCTTGACGCGGACCCACTGGCCGAAGCCGGATGCCGGGCCGGACTCGAGGACGACGCCGTCGGTCACGGCGTAGATGGGCGTTCCGATCTTGTTGGCGATGTCGACTCCGTTGTGGTGGGTGCCCCAGCGCGGGCCGTAGCCCGAGGCCACGGTGCCGCTGACCGGCTTCACTGCCTTCTTGATACCGGGGAGGTCGGAGCTGCCCGGGCCGAATACCGACGGCGGCAGGACGTCGCGAGCGAAGTCGTCGAGCTCAGGCGGCAGGACCACGCCAGCCGGCAGCTTCACGTTCTCGGGGAGCGCGATCTTCGGCGCAGACGGGGGAGCGGGCTGCGCCGCTGCCTGCGCGGCGGTGCCGGCACTCAGGCCGACCGCACCGACGAACGCGGCGAACGCGCCCGTTCGCAGGGCCGTGCGGGCGGTGGAGTGCGACGTGGCACGATGGCGTCCGGGACGCCGGGTGCGCGACGTCGAGTCGAGCAGGGCGCGAGTGGCGGGGCGCGTCGAAGAGACGGCGTTCAGTCGGTGAAGAGGCAAAGCGTTGTCCATCTCAGATTGGGTAACAGTTCGGTATCGGCAAGGACACGGCGAAGTTACCTTTTCTGACATAAGCAGACACTGAGAGTCAGCCCAGGACTCCCAGGACTTACGCAAAGCCCCAGGTGAGACCCCAAACGAGATCCCGGTCACACACGGCGTCGAAACCGCGTGGCACCGTGTAATCCATGCCCGAGCCCGAACACACGCCCGACGGCCGCCATATCGTCGTCAACGGCCGGAAGTGGCGGGCGACGGACCCGCTGATTCCGGACGAGCGGCGGTCCGAACTGCAGTCGATCCTCATGGCGTGGCGTCGGGACGTGAAGCGGACGAAAGGCGCACCCGAGTCACGTCGGGGCGTCCAGGCGGCGAAGGTCGCCCTGGGAGAGCGCGGCACCCCATGGTGGGAGCAGACCGAGGACGAACGCCGCGAACGGTGGGAGACCGACGTCGCCCGACCCGACGACTGACCAGCCCTACCGCGGCAGCAGCGACTCCGCGGCATAGCGGCCGGCGCGCTCGAAGCTCTCGCTCACCTCGAAGCCCGGATCGATCTGCCAGTACCGCATGCTCGACACATAGATCGCGGCCACCATCTGAGCGAGGAACTCCGGCGGGTGATCGGTCCGCACATCCTGCTGTTCGACACCGCGCTCGATGAGCCGCAGCACCTCCGAGGTGAACACGTGGCTGCGTTCACCGAGCGTCCCCGACATCGACGAAATCCGTTCGATCTCGCTCGTCACCGTCCGCATGTAGTCCGGGTCGGCGACCGACGAACGCGCGAAGTCGACGAACACACCCACCACGCGCTCGTACGTACTCAGCGGCTTCTCGAGCATCGCGTCGACGACGTTCGAGAACGTCCCCATCAGCTGGGCGTACAGATCGGTGAGCAGGTCGTCCTTGCTCGGGAAGTAGTTGAAGAACGTCGCCCGCGACACCTCGGCACGCTCGGCGATCGACTCGACCGTCGCGGCGCTCCCCTCGGAGGCGAGCAGTTCGCGCGCAGCGATCAGCAGGCGTTCGCGCGTCTGCTGCTTGTTGCGTTCCCGCCGACCCATGGCCGGAGCTTCGGTCAAAGTGGTGCCTTCCGTACGGGCGGGGCGACCCCGACCGACCAATTCTTGCATTCCGCCCCCAAAGTTTGGATGGGCGTCTAACTTTTTGCTCTGAGTCCAGTGTGAGGTCGTCGCTCCATGAGACGACGTCACGCGAGTCGACCGCGGGGGGATCTTCCGGCGCCGGACCGACGACTTGTGCTGCCATGCGCACCAGTCGTTACCTAAGCCGAGACTCATTGCAGGACAGAATATTTCGAATCCGACCGACGACCGCGACCTGCGGGTTACAGTCGCCACCGAGTCAGCAAATCCGACATTTCGTCCGTCTCCGCAGCGGGGCGGCGACTTGTCGAATCACGATCGAAGGGGATCGCATGAAATCACCCAGTGCACTCAGGCGTGTGCTTCGGACCGCGACGGTGATCGGCTGTTCCGGGGTGCTCGCGCTCGGAGCGCTGACGGCCTGCGCCGACGACAGCTCGGAGAGCTCCACCGCCGGCGAGACCAGCCAGCTCCCCAGCAACCCGGCCACCGGCGACCCGGTCAAGGTCGGCCTGATCGTGCCCGAGGGCGGTGCCGTGACCACGCCGATGGTGCGCGAGGGCAGCGAAGCCGCCGTCGAATACCTGAACAACAACGGCGGCGGCATCGGCGGTCACCAGATCGAACTGGTGGTGTGCAAGCAGCAGGAAGAACCCGCCTCGGCCACCAAGTGCGCGAATCAGATGGTGGAGCAGCAGGTTTCGGTTGTGGTCTCGCCGCTGGGCGCGCAGGGTGCGGTCATGCTGCCGATCATCGCCGGCGCCAAGATCCCGTTCGTCGCACAGGCTCCGGTGTCCCAGGCCGAGATGGCGACCCCCGGCTCGTTCATGCTGTCCGGCGGAATCGTCGCCGTCCTCGCGGGACAGGCCGCGACCGCCGCCAAGGACGGACTCAAGAAGGTCACCCTGATCATCGGCGACTCCGGTGATGCGGCTGCGTCGGTGAAAGCGCTGGGCGATCCCATGTTCCAGCGTGCCGGGGTGGCTCTCAACGTCGTCACCGTGCCGGTCGGCGCCGCCGACCTGACACCGCAGATCACCGCCGGTCTCGCCGACAACCCGGATGCGGTCAGCATCCTCGGCGACACCCGCCAGTGCATCTCGGTCCTCAAGACGCTGCAGACCGTCGCCCCCGACGCCTCGAAGTACCTCATCGCCAGCTGCCTCGACAAGCCCGTCCTCGACGCCGTCGGCAACGACGCGGTCTCCGGCGCCAAGGCGTTCACCACGGTCAACCTCAGTTCCGACGACCCGAGCGTCACCCAATACCGCAGCGTCATGGCGCAATACGCGCCCGACACCGATCCGGCCGGTCTCGCCTACATCGGCTATCAGGTCATGACTGCGCTCGGCGAGCTGAACGGTCTCGAGGGCACTGTCGACGCCCAAGCGTTCACCACCGCGCTGTCACAGGCCAAGAACGTCCCGCTCCCGGCCGCACCCGGCATCACCTTCACCTGCGACGGCAAGGCGTTCCCGCCGCTGACGTCGTTGTGCAGCAAGGCGATCCTGGTCAGTGACGTGACCGCCGACGCCAAGCTCGAGAACACCGTCGTCACCAACAATTAGTTCCGCTCCAGATCGGGGGTCGCGTCCGCGCGGCCCCCGATCCCCGCACTTCCCAGTGGGAGTTCCATGACCGACCATCTCGCCTTCCTGGTCCTCGGCCTCGGCAACGGAGCCGTCTTCGCCGCACTCGGCCTCGCGCTGGTGATGACGTTCAAGAGTTCCGGCGTCGTCAACTTCGCCACCGGCGCGGTAGCGCTGTACGCCGCCTACACCTACGCCTTTCTGCGCCAAGGAGAACTCCTCAACCCCATCCCCGGCTTCCCGGCGACCACCTCACTAGGCTCCGACCTCGGAGTCGCTGCAGCGCTACTCATCTCCGTGGTCGTCGCCGCGATCCTCGGCGTCATCCTGTACCTACTGGTGTTCCGCCCGATGCGGGCCGCCCCGGCGCTGGCCAAGGCGGTCGCTGCGATCGGTCTGATGCTCGTCATTCAGGCACTCATCGCGCTGCGGGTCGGCGAGAACGCGCCCAGCGTCGGACCCATCTTCAAGGTCGACACGTTCACGATCGGATCCAGCGCAGTTCCGACGGACCGTCTGATGTTGGCCGTG
This sequence comes from Gordonia sp. SMJS1, assembly GCF_029866425.1. Taxonomy (NCBI): domain Bacteria; kingdom Bacillati; phylum Actinomycetota; class Actinomycetes; order Mycobacteriales; family Gordoniaceae; genus Gordonia; species Gordonia sp. SMJS1. The sequence continues at coordinate 2,716,428 of NZ_CP123381.1, forward strand.
GTCATCGTCGGACTCGCGATCTGTGCGGGACTCGTGCTGCGCTACACCCGCTTCGGCGTGGCGACCGAGGCGGCCGCGGAATCCGAGAAGGGCGCGCTCGTCACCGGCCTCTCACCGGACCGGATCGCGGTCGCCAACTGGGCGTTGTCGTCGGCCACCGCCGGACTCGGCGGCGTGCTCATCGCACCGATCGTTCCACTCAATCCCGTGGCCTACACGATGTTCATCGTGCCGGCCCTCGCGGCGGCGCTGGTCGGCAACTTCACCGCGATCTCGATCACGGTCGGTGCCGGCCTCGTCATCGGCATGCTGCAGTCCGAGGCCACAAAACTCCAGACCACCTGGGACTGGATGCCCGACGCCGGTGTCGCCGAGGCGGTCCCGCTGATCCTCATCATCGGTTTCCTCCTCATCCGCGGGCGTCCATTGCCGGGCCGCGGCGCGGTCACCCGCAACGACCTCGGCCGGTCACCGCGTCCGAACCATCTGGTGATTCCCGGGGTCCTCGGTGTCGCCGTCGCGGTCCTCGCCCTCGTCACCACCTCTGGCAGTCTCCGCCTCGCCGTCATCGCCACGATGATCTACGCCATCATCGCGCTGTCCCAGGTCGTCGTCACCGGGTACGCGGGCCAGGTGTCGCTGGCGCAACTGACGCTCGCCGGCGTCGGCGCCTACGCGCTCAGCCGACTCACCGACGACCTCAACATCCCGTTCCCGCTCGCTCCGCTGCTCGCGGCCTGCGCGGCGATGGTCATCGGCGTGATCGTCGGCCTGCCCGCTCTTCGGGTGCGCGGGTTACCGCTCATGGTCGCGACGCTCGCTCTCGCCGTGTTCTGCGAGGCGTTCTGGTTCCGCAACCCGTCGCTCAACGGCGGATTGCAGGGTGCGCGTGTCGAATCCCCGTCGATCTTCGGCATCGATCTGGGAATTGGTGCGGGTGAGGGATATCCGCGGACCGCCTTCGGCATCCTGTGCCTCGTGGTGCTGACCCTGGTGGCGTACGCGGTGGCACTTCTCCGTCGCCGCGGGCTCGGCGCGTCGATGCTGGCCGTGAGCGCCAACGAACGGTCCGCAGCCGCGGCCGGGATCAACGTCGGCGCAACCAAACTCATCGCCTTCGCGATCGCGTCGTTCCTCGCCGGACTGGGCGGATCGCTGCTGGCGTACCAGCAGACCCTCGCGACCGCCGGTAGTTACGCCGTCTTCGCTGGCATCGGGCTGTTCGCGGTCTTCTACATCGCCGGCGTCACCTCGATCTCCGGAGCCGTCCTCGCCGGCATCATCGCGCCTGGTGGGCTGATGTACTTCGCTGCGGACAAGTACGCGTCGTTCGGCGACTACTACATGCTGGTCAGCGGAATACTGCTGGTGCTCACCGTCGTCACCAGTCCCGACGGCGTGATCGGGTACCTGCACAAGATCCCGATGCCGGCTCGACGTCGTGCACCACAACCGGCCTACGACGACGCTCCGGCAGCACCGACTCCACCGGTCACACCGCCCAGCGGCAAGGTCCTGCTCTCGGCTCGCGACGTCACGGTGCGCTACGGGGCGGTGACCGCCGTCGATGGCGTCAGCTTCGACCTCCGTTCCGGCGAGATCGTCGGCCTGATCGGACCCAACGGCGCCGGCAAGACGACTCTGATCGACGCCATCAGCGGATTCGCGACCGCGTCCGGAACGGTGGCTCTCGGCGGCACGACCCTCAACGGCCTTGCACCACATCGACGCAGCCGCGAAGGGCTCGGCCGAACTTTCCAGGACATCGAGCTCTACGGTGAGCTGTCGGTCGCCGAGAACCTGGCGATCGCCGCGCGCCGTGCGCCGGGGGATACCGCAGAGAACGTCCGCAACGTCCTGCGGATGCTGGAGATCAGCCACCTCAGTGATGTTGTGGCCGCTGATCTCTCGCAAGGTCAGCGTCAGCTCGTCGCGGTGGCTCGCGTACTCGCCGGCCAGCCGGAGGTGGCGCTGCTCGACGAGCCGGCCGCCGGACTCGACAGCACCGAGAGTCGATGGCTGGGCGACAGGTTGCGGGCCGCACGGGCACACGGGATTTCCATGGTCCTCGTCGACCACGACATGGATCTCGTACTGAGCCTGTGCGACCGGGTCATCGTCCTCGACCTCGGAGCCGTCATCGCCGAAGGCACCCCGGACGAGATTCGACGCTCACCGGCAGTCGTCAACGCTTATCTCGGCACGCCGTCGTCGGCGGTCGCGGGGACCGCGGAGTCCGACGATCCTTCGCCACCCAATGCAACTGTCTCCGAGACACATTCGACGACCAAGGAGATGACGCCGTGACGGTCCTCGAATGCCGCGGTCTCGACGCCGGGTACTCGCGCGGCAAAGCCTGCGTCCACGGCCTCGACCTGTCCGTCGAAGCAGGGGAGATCGTCGCTCTGCTCGGACCGAACGGGGCCGGAAAGACGACGCTGCTCACCACCCTTGCCGGTCTGCTTCCGCGACTCGACGGCGAGGTCAGCGTCGGCGGTCACGCAGTTCGGGCGGGGGATGCGCGCGCGGCCGTGCGTGCCGGACTCGTCCTGGTTCCGGACGACCGGTCGCTGTTCAAGCAGCTGACGACCCGACAGAACCTCCAGCTGGCCATTCGCCGACGCGGGGCGGCTCGGAACAACGCCGTCGACCGGGTGCTCGATCACTTCCCGGCTCTCCGTGCGCGGCTCAAGGTCGCCGCGGGCGAGCTGTCCGGGGGAGAGCAGCAGATGCTGGCGATCGGACGCGCGCTGTTGCAGCAGCCGAAAGTACTGCTGATCGACGAACTGAGCATGGGACTCGCGCCCATCGTCGTCGAGTCGATCCTGCCCGTCCTTCGGGAGGTCGCCGACAAGGATCGCACCGCGGTCGTTCTCGTGGAACAGCACGTCCGGTTGGCGCTCGGTATCGCCGATCGGGCGGTAGTGCTGGTCCACGGCGACATCGCTTTGACGGACTACGCAGCGTCGCTGGCCGGTGACATCGGGCGGATCGAAGAGGCGTATCTCGGGAGTGCTGCTCACTAGCCTCAGGGAGCTGCCGTCCCCTGCTCCCGCCCCCCTCTGCTCCCTGAGGTGTGAGGAGCGATAGCGACGAACCACGAAGGGCATCGCGAGGCGCCTCACCAGCCCTTCGAGGCTCGTCGCTCGCGCTCCTCGCACCTCAGGGGGCAAGGGGTGGACACCTCAGGGAGCGATGGGGGTCGCTCTTGCGGCTCGGGGAGCAATGGCGAGCGCGACGCCCACCATTGACATGCAAGTAGCGACTTGCCTATTGTCAGGTGTGGCCGACGTGTTCCATGCACTCGATGACTCGACGAGGCGAGCAATTCTCGACGAGCTGGTCGAACGGGACGGCCAGACGCTGTTCGAAATCTGCGGTCGCCTCACGTCTCGGCGTGGGCTCAACCTGAGCCGACAGGCGATCTCCCAGCACCTCGGCGTGCTGGAGACGGCCGGACTGGTCCACACCGAGAAACGCGGACGCTCCAAATTCCACTACTTCGACCCCGCACCACTCGGCGAGATCGCCGAGCGGTGGCCCGCCCATCGAGAGGACCTCCCATGAGAATGACACTGATGTCCGTCTTCGTCGACGACCAGCGCAAGGCACACGAGTTCTACACCGAGATACTCGGATTCACGACTCGCCATGACATTCCGATGGGGGAGAACACGTGGTGGTTGACGGTGGTCTCCCCGCACGATCCCGAGGGGATGGAACTCCTTCTCGAACCGTCTGGCCACCCCGCAGTCAAGCCCTACCGGGACGCGCTCATCGAAGACGGAATCCCGTTGGCGCAGTTCGCCGTCGACGATGTGCAGGCCGAGTACGAGCGGCTACGCGGCCTCGGCGTGGAGTTCACCCAGGAACCGACCGATATCGGACCTGCGGTCGTCGCGGTCTTCGACGACACGTGTGGAAACCTCATCCAGATCGCTGCGACGAAAGACGTTGCCCCGCAGTGACTATTGCTGTGGAAGTAGCGACTCAGACGCGGGGGATGCCGGTTGTCGGGTAGTCACCGGCGCCTCGAGCGGAGGAATGTCGACCGCGCGGACCGATAGGTCCTTGATCAGCTCTTCCCACGCGCCGATGTTCGTCGCCCTCTTCTTGCGTGACCCGATGTCGTCAGTCCACCGAGTGAGCGCGGGCGCGGCTATGTACAGCGGCCTTGCTGGATCATTCTTGTTCGCCTCGAGCAATCGCGACTGACCCTTGTGACGCACGGTTTCTCCGCGCATCCGCAGCGGGCCGAACGCGAGCTTGAAGATGTTGACGATGCGGTACGCAGCGTTCATCGACTTGTTGGTCGCGTACTTCTCGTTCGACGGGTCGATGGGGAAGCTGATAGGCGTGAATCGCTTGTAGCAGAACTGCAGGCCCGCAAGTTCCGCCTCGCGCACCATCCAGGACAGACTCAGTTCCGACGGTTCGGTGACCGCCAGACCACCGCCGATGTCGGAGTGGACCCCCTCGAACCACACCTGTTTGACATCGATCTCGCCCTCATCTGCCTCGTCGACTTCCCAGACACAGGGATCGAATGTCAGCCGACGTTCGTCGATGGCGAGCGCCTGCCTGGCCACCGCGACGTTCTTGCCGAGCTTCACGTCGTGGAACTTGTGCTTGACGCGCGTGATGCCGGGAACGCCTAGGGCACCAACGGTGTCGAAGACGCCGATGAACTTGACCGGCACCGGGGCGCCTGGGGTCTTCGCCGGGCGATCCTCCCGCTTCGTCCGGTAGTACCGCAGGACCGTTTCGAACAGGTTCTCGGTCGGGTGCTGCGCGAGTTCGAGCGGGGTGACAAGGCCGATGTGCCAGATCATGCCCCCGAGACTCCTCGCGGTGTACGCGCCGCGACTGAACCCGAAGACGAAGATCTCATCGCCGGGCTCGTAGTTCAGGGCGAGGAATCGGTAGGCATCGATCAGGTTGGCATCGAGGCCGCGACCGAACGCCCCGCCGATGACGCGGTCGGACCAGCCCGACCCGGTTCCCACACCGTTGACGTAATGGACCAGCTGCACAGCGCCGTCGTCGGCATCGGTGGTGACGGCTCGGGCGATCTTCTCGACATTCGAAATTCGTGGGTCTTTGGACGACTTCCACGTGCCGTCGCAACAGACCACCAGACGCTTCTTCATTTTTCCGACCCTCCACAGGCTCGCACGCGGCCCACCCGCAGTAGACGGTAGTAGCTCCGACGGTTCGATGCGAGAGTCGTCGGTCGTACGGTTTACTGCGGTCATGAGGTTCATCGACATCGCGGCCCGGCGAATCGCGTTCATCTGTACCGCCGTACTCGTGGCCCTGCTGCTGTGCGGGCTCGGCGGGGTGCCGGCGAATGCCGCGCCGCCCACCGCCGGCCTCGATCCAGCGCTGGCGACGGCCTACCAGCAGGCGTCGAACAGCGCACGCGCACAGGGGGTCTCGTTGTGGATCACGTCCGGTAAGCGAACAGACGCGGAGCAGCGTCAGATGTGGCGCGATGCGATCGCGACCTATGGCAGCCCGGAAGCCGCTCGACGGTGGGTCCTGCCGGCGGAGCAGTCGCCACATGTCAGCGGCCACGCCATCGACGTCGGCCCTCGGGAAGGCGCCGCTTGGCTCGAACGAACCGGTTACCGCTGGGGTCTGTGCCGAACCTTCGCCAACGAGTGGTGGCACTTCGAGCTCGCGACGGTACCCGGTCTTCCGTGCCCTGCGATGTGGCCCGATGCCGCGGCCCGCGCTGACCGGCTTGGCCGTTCGTGATGGCCCTGTTCGATGACCCTTCGTGACGGCCCTCCGCAAGCTCCGGGCCTCCTCAGGGAGCGAAGGGGGACTGCTTCCGCAAACTGCGGGCTCCTCAGGGAGCGGGGGGACCACGGCCCTCCGCAAGCTCCGGGCCTCCTCAGAGAGCGGGGGACACGGCCCTCCGCAAGCTCCGGGCCTCCTCAAAATCGGCGGCCTGGCGGCCATCGTGACCAATAAAACAGTCGTGAACGTCCCAAAGGAATGCTCCCTGAGGTGCGAGCGAAGCGAGCCACGAAGGGTGTGGCAACTTGTCTCGCCGGGCCCTTCGTGGCTCGTCGCTTGCGCTCCTCGCACCTCAGGGAGCAGAGGGAGGGCATCGCTTGCACCCTACGGACCAGCAATTTTGTGGTTCTTCGGATCAGGGAGCAGGGGTTATGCGCTCCGTCTGATTAGGGGCAGCGGTAATCGAAGAACGATGTGCCGAATGTGTCGAATGGCGTCCGGCACGCTCGTCATCACTGCACACGGACCGACGAGCGGCCCGCTGAACGAGAGGTCTGATCATGCATTACTCGCTGCTGCTGCACTACCCGGAGATGGACGCGTCGACCCTCGGTGAGGAAGCCATCGCTCAGGGCCAGGCCGCCTTCGCGGCCTACACCGCGGCCCTCCAGGACGCCGGCGTGCTCGTGAGTGCCGAAGTCCTACAGCACTCGGACGTCACGACGACGCTGCGCAAGGTCGACGGCCGGCTCGTCGTTCAGGACGGCCCCTTTGCCGACACCAAGGAACAGCTCGGCGGAACCGTCGTCATCGATGTCGACGATCTCGACACCGCCATCGAATGGGCGCGTCAGGCACCGCCGATCGAGTGGGGTGTCGTGGAGATCAGGCCCGGCGCGACCTACACCGTCGATGGTGCGTGGACACCTAACGCATGACCCGACGAGAAGCGCACACCGCCGCCGAACATGCTGCCCGCGAGTCATATTCGCGGCTAGTGGCGCTTCTCGCCGCCGCGTCGGGGGATCTCGCGCTCGCGGAGGATGCACTGGCCACCGCCTTCGAACGTGCACTCACCTCGTGGCCGTCAGATGGGGTACCCGCGAACCCGGAAGGCTGGCTGTTCACGGTCGCACGCAATCAGCTGCGCGACGTCTGGAAGTCGGCGGCGCACCGTACGTCGAAGACCCTCGACGACACCATCTCTCCCGGAGCAACCACAGTGACCCCCTTCGACGATGTGGACCCCGACGCCATTCCCGACAAGCGGCTCGAGTTGCTGTTCACCTGCGCCCATCCGGCCATCGACGCCGCCACCCGCACGCCGCTCATGTTGCAGTCGGCGCTCGGCTTCGAGGCCGCCGACATCGCCACCGCCTTCGCGGTCGCCCCGGCAACGATGTCGCAGCGCCTCGTGCGAGCCAAGCGCCGGATCCGCGACGCCCGGATACCGTTCGTCGTTCCCGACCGCGCGGCGATGCCGGAGCGACTTCCCGCTGTGCTGGAAGCGGTATATGGGTGTTTCGCGATCGCATGGAACGACGCCGACGGGACCGATCCCGACACCGTCGAATCGATGGCGGGGGAGTCGCTGCACCTGGCCGTCACGCTCGCCGCGCTGCTCGACGATCCTGAGGCGTGGGGTCTCGCTGCGCTGATCGCGCTGTCGTTGTCGCGGGCGCCGGCACGGACCGGCCCGTTCATCCCGCTCGAAGAGCAGGATCCGGCCACCTGGGATACCGCGCTCATCCGAGATGGGGAGGCCATGCTTCGACGCGCATCGACGTACGGCCGGCCACACGGTCGATTTCAGCTCGAAGCTGCCATGCAGTCCGTCCACGCCGACCGCGCACGCACCGGTGTCGTCGACTGGGCCGCATTACAGTCGCTGTCGTCCGCGCTCGTGTCCGTGGCGTCGACACTTGGTGCGCGAATCGCCCACGCTGCGATCGTCGGGCGGGCGAGTTCTCCCGCAGATGGACTCTCCCTGCTTGATGAGTTGGGCGGTGACGCCGCAGGTTTCGGCCCGTTCCACGCGGTGAAGGCAGATCTGCTGGTTCGGGCCGGGCACTCCGACGTGGCGCGTGAGCACTTCGAACGGGCTGCAGAGCTCACCGGCGACGAACGAGCGCGGGGGTATCTGCGACGACGTGCGGGCAAGGTTGGGTAGGGATCGTCGCGAGCCCGACGGAACCGACGCACGGTCGAGGGGGGCGGCGGCCGGGTGTCACCAAACGGCGGGAATGCCTGATTCTGGCAACACCGACGACCTAATGTGTGACTCGGGACACAACAGTGGCCGGACCCTCACCGAGGGCTTCACAACGGGTCGAGCCTCGCTCGACGAATGGAGGCAGTCATGACTGCAAGTGCCGAGGTCACGAACGATCTGACCACCGAGCCGTACCGCTCGCGCCGCAATCACTGGAACAACCAGGTCCGCCGGCACGCCATGATGACCCCGGACAACACGGCGATCACCTATCTCGACAAGAACACGACCTGGAAGGAACTCGACGACCGGTCGCGCGCCTTCGGAGCCGCACTCCACCGGCGGGGTGTCCAATTCGGTGATCGGGTTCTGATGGCCCTGCTCAACCGCACCGAGTACATCGAGGCGATTCTCGGGGCCACTCTCATCGGCGCCATCCCGGTACCGGTCAACATCCGCATGAGCCCCGCCGAGGTGGCCTATCTCGTCACCGACAGCGGTGCGAAGGTCGTCGTCACCGAGACCCTCCTCGCGCCGATCGCGGACGCGGTCGCCGGGTCGACCGGTCAGATCGAGACCATCATCGTCGTCGACGGCAGCGACAACGCCGACCATCTCGACTTCGAGACCCTGCTGGCCGAGGGCGCGTCGGACCTGCCGGAGGTCGACGTGCCCGAGGACACTGTCGCCGCCATCATGTACACCTCGGGCACCACCGGAAAACCCAAGGGCGCCATGCTCACCCATCAGAACATCCAGGCGCAGGCGGTGACGACGATCGCCACGGCCGGGGCACAGTCCGGTTCCGATGACGTCGCCTCCATCGTGCCTCCGCTGTTCCACATCGCGGGGATCGGCGGCTTCGCACCGATCTTCTACCGCGGGATCCGCGCGGTGCTCCACCCGCTCGGCGCGTTCGATCCCGACACCATGCTCGACACGCTAGAGCGCGAAGGCGTCACGTCGGTCTTCATGGTCCCGGCTCAGTGGCAGGCCGTTTGTGCGGCGCAGAAGGCGCGTCCCCGGAAGCTCAAGCTGCGCACGATGAGTTGGGGCGCGGCCCCGGCGTCGGACACCGTGCTGAACGCGATGAATGAATCTTTCCCGGAGGCCGCCAACATGACCGCGTTCGGTCAGACCGAGATGTCACCGGTGACGACGATCCTCGAGGGCAAAGATGCACTGCGCAAGCTCGGCTCCATCGGCAAGGTCGTCCCGGCGGTCACCGCGCGCATCGTCGATCCGCTCATGAACGACGTGAAGCCCGGTGAGGTCGGCGAGATCGTCTATCGCGGGCCCAACATGATGATCGGCTACTGGAACAAGCCCGAGGCGACCGCAGAAGCCTTCCGCGGCGGCTGGTTCCACTCGGGCGACCTGGTGCGCCAGGACGAAGAGGGCTTCCTCTACGTCGTCGACCGCGCCAAGGACATGATCATCTCGGGCGGCGAGAACATCTACTGCGCCGAAGTCGAGAACGTCCTGTTCAGCCATCCGAGCATCACCGAGGCCGCGATCATCGGTCGCGCAGATGAGAAGTGGGGCGAGGTGCCGGTCGCGGTGGTCGTGCTGGCCGAAGGCGTCGAGGACCTCACCCTCGCCGATCTCGAGCCGCACCTCAACGAGAACCTCGCGCGGTTCAAGCACCCCAAGGACCTGGTGATCATCGACGAACTCCCACGCAACGCCGGGGGGAAGGTCGTCAAGCCACGGCTCCGAGATGCCTACGGCAGCAAGGACGCCGGACTGTCGAACTGATCACCGCCCGCTCCCTGAGGTGAGCGTCCGATTTCTATGCTCCCTGAGGTGCGAGCGAAGCGAGCCACGAAGGGTTTGGCGACGCATCTCACCAGGACCCTTCGAGGCTCGTCGCTAACGCTCCTCGCACCTCAGGGAGCAGAGGGAGGGCATCGCTTCCACCCCACAGTCCAGCGGTTCGTGGTTCTTTCGGATTAGCGAGCAGAGGGGGCGCAAGAGCGAAAGCGACGAGCCACCAAGGGCTTCCGGTCACTCCGGGTCGGCGAAGCGCGCCTCGCGTCGCGCCATCCCGGCGTGTACCGCCTCCATCTGATTGGGGGATCCCATCAGTCCGACCTGGAGTTCGCTCTCCAGCATCAGCGCCGCGGCCGGATCCGTGCCCGCCCACGATTCGTCGTAGAGACGCTTGGCGGCACGAACCGCGTGCGGCGACTTCGATGCGATCTCGTGCGCGAGATCCAGTGCGGCGGTGAGCGGATCGTCGACGACGCGGGTGACCAGACCGAGTCGTTGGGCCTCGGCGCCGTCGACGATGCGTCCGGTGAACGTGAGTTCCTTTGCCACATCGGCGGACACGAGTCGCGGGAGGGTCTGGGTGATGCCCATGTCGGGCACCAGACCCCACTTGACCTCCATGATGGACAGGCGCGCGTCGGGGGTCGAGTAGCGGATATCGGCGCCCAGCGCGATCTGCAGGCCACCGCCGAAGCAGTTGCCGGTGATGGCCGCGATCACCGGTGCCGGGATGCGGCCCCAGTCCAGTGACACCCGCTGCGCGTGGTTGCCGAGCACGCCAGGCTCCCGTTCCAGCAGCGAGTTCACCCCGCCACCCTGACCCAGGCTCGACACGTCCAGGCCGGAACAGAAACTCTTGCCCGCACCGTGTACCACCACGGCCCGGACGCGGTTGCCCTCGGCGAGGGTGCCCGTCACGTCGATGAGGGCCTCGAACATCGCCGGATCGAGCGCGTTGTGTTTGTCGGCTCGGTTGAGCGTCGCCGTGGCGACACCGGCGTCGTCGATGTCCACGACGATCCGCTGCTCGGTCATGTATCTACTTCCGATCTGTTGTGGGCGGGTGTTTGATCTCGCGGAGCTGACGGCCGCGGCGTTGGTATCGCCAGATGAAGTAGCCGACGCCGATCGCCAGAACGACCCCGATGATCACGCCCCAGGCGGTGGCGGCGCGGAAGCCGGGCGCTTCGACGTCGAAGATGCGCTCGCCGGCATGTGCGCCGTTCCCACCGCCGGCGACCACCGTGAGGGTGAGCAGGTTGGGGATCGCGACGACCACGCCGAGAACAGCGAACATGATCGTCGGGACGTTCTTCATGCGGCTGCGGTTGACGAACGCCAACGTGAAGAACAGCACAGGCAAGAAGGTGCACACGATCCCGAGAACCAGGCCGGTGCCGATGCCGCGGCTGAACGATCCTTCGACGCGCTGCCCGATCTGACCGGCCCACCAGCGCGGCAGGAACGCCTCGAGGATGAAGTAGGTGACGACGAGCAGCGCCGCGATGACGAGTCCGATCACCACCTTCTTCACCACGGAGTTCGCGCGTTCGGCGGCGGTCGGCTTGACCGGGGTCGTCCCATCGGTCGTCGAGTCGGTCGGCGCGACGCCGGGTGTGGTTCCGGCGGGATACTGGGAAGCTTCCGGTGGCGGCGCGGCGGGAGGCACCGCTCCCGACGGGTACGCGCCGGAGGGCGTCTGTCCGGGCCCGCCCGGGGTCGGCGGCTGTCCGGATGGATTGGCAGAGAACGGTTCGTTGCTCATGGGCCGAGTGTATGCGCGGACCGCTGCCCGTCCTCCCGGAAAACACCCCGTGCACTCACGGCTTCCGGATGCCGCCGTAGATTCCGCGACGGACGATCCACGGTTGCAGGATCGTGTCGACCGACCACGCCGGGAATCGGAACGGTCGCCCGTTGGGCGCAAACACCTGCAGACCGTCGGCCTGGACACCGAGCACCGAACCCCAACGCCGCCGTGGGGGAGCGTAGCGCCGCGCACGGCCCGGCCGCCCGGCGAGGTCGGACCGGATGTTGTGTGCGAGCAAACGATCGGCACGATTCCGAGCGGAACTGCGGAGGTCGTCGGTCGCCGCGACGTCGCCGATCGCGTAGACGAGATCCGCACCGGGTACGCGCAGTTCGGCCGTCACGCGCACGAAGCCCGACGGATCGAGCACCTCTCGCGGAAGCCACTCCGTGTTCGGTCTCACCCGGCCGATGGCCCAGAGCACGGCATCGGCCTTCACCGGAGACTGCCCCGTCGAGAAGCTCACCGGCCCCGGAGTGATCTCGTCGCAAGCGAACCCGTCGGGTACGACCGCACGATGGCCGCCGTGCACGCCGACGCCGAGCCGGCGCAACCGCGCCAGGACGGTCGCCCAAGTCCGCGGATGATGCTGCGGCAGAGCACGTTCGCCCGGGTGATACAGATCGATCCGTTTGCCCGGCCAGGTCTGCGCCAGGTTGGCCGCGGCGCTCACCGCCGCCGCGCCGCCACCGATCACCACGATGGTCCCGGCATCGGCGAATCTCGCATGCGCCGAACGCAACTCGGCGTCGACGTCGGCCTCCGACTGCAGTTCCGGATGTCGCCAAAATCCGTTCCGCACGCCGGTGGAGATGATTAGCGCATCGAAACGCTCGACCATCTCGGAGCCGTTGGCGTCGACGACGGTGACGGTGCGGTCACCGAGGTCGGCACCCGTCAGTGTGCCGTGGACGGTCCGGATGCCGTCGAGTTTCCGGAAGCGCCCGAACGGGATCCGGTAGTCGCGCGCCCACGCGTCGGGCTGGCTGATCCGCAGCCCGAGTTCCTGCCCGCTGACCAGCCCTGGCTTCGACGAGATGCCCACGACGTCGGCATGCCGGGCGAGATGGATCGCGGTCAGTACTCCGGAATCACCGAGGCCGGCGACGACGACGCGTGGTCGGCTCACGCAGTGACCTGATCCGGTGGATGTGCGGCCGAGCGCGGGGGGCGGGGGACGAAGCGCGGCACCCGGTCGATGACGTCCTGGTAACCGGGGCGCCGCTCGAGGCTGCGCTTTTCCATCATGGGGATGCTCGCGCCGAGGAACATCGCCAGCATCAGGACCGCGCCCACGAACAGCCACCACCAGTCGCCGGGCGAGGCGGCGAGCCCGAACAGGGCCATCGACACCCAGAACAGGACCTCGCCGAAGTAGTTCGGGTGCCTCGACCACGCCCACACGCCGGTGTCCAGGACGGCGCCCGGTGTCCGGTGTGCGGTGAAACGTCGCAGCTGCCCGTCGGCGACGTACTCGAGCGCCGTGGCAGCGAGTCCGACGACGGCCGCAACCGCGGTCAGCCAGGCCAGGACGCCGCCGGTGTGGGTGACCGCGACGTAGATCGGGATCATGCCGAGGAACACCTGGATGGTGGGGAACACATGGATCGCCATCAGGTCGACGGGCAGTTCGGCGCGTCCGGCCCCGGACTTCAGCATCGGGTACCGCCAGTCCTCGTGGTGGAGACCCGGCCAGCCGATCGCCCAGTTCGCGGTCAGACGGATCGCCCAGGCGCCGATGACGACGGCGATGACCCAGCAGTGCACCGCGTCGATCCCGACGTCGCCGGCGGCCCACCAGTAGACGAACAGCGCGGGCGGCACGACGCTCCAGTAGGCGTCGTAGAAGCTGGAATTGCCGTAGAACCGGCTGAACGCGAAGATCACGAGGGTGGCGAGCAGATCTGCGATCAGGGTGTCGAGCCAGAGGTAGGCGGTGGCCGGACCCCAGATGAGCCAGGCGGCGGCGACCGCGAAGGCCAGCACGTAGGCGATCGTCACGCGGACGAACGAACCGCTTCGGCTGATGGTGCTGTCGGTGCTCACGGGCGTCCCCATCACAGCTGTTCTTCGATGGATCCAGCGAGTTTCTCCGGCTTGGTCGTCGGCGAGTATCGCGCGACGACGGACCCGTCCCGCCCGATGAGGAACTTGGTGAAGTTCCATTTGATCCGGCCGCCGAGCACGCCGGATTTCTGGTCCCGCAACCACGCGAACAGCGGGTGGGCGTCGGGTCCGTTCACATCGACCTTCGCGAACATCGGGAAGGTCACGTCGTAGGTCAGCGAGCAGAAGTTCTTGATCTCCTCCTCGTCGCCGGGCTCCTGGTGCCCGAACTGGTCGCACGGGAAGCCCAGGACCCGCAGCCCCTTGTCGGCGTAGTCCCGGTGCAGTGCCTCCAGGCCGCGGTACTGCGGGGTGAATCCGCACTGCGAAGCGGTGTTCACGATGAGCAGGGGCGAGCCCTGGAACTGCGAGAGTTCGACGGGATCGCCGTCGATGCTGGTGGCGGTGAAGTCGTACACAGAGGTCATGCCGCTACGCTACGTGCCGATCAAGCACTTGCTTGGGAGAATCGTCGAAGCATCCCGGGGTCACTCGCCGAATCGCTCGGTCCGGATGCGGGTGCGGTCGTGGCCGGCCTCGACCATCCACTGTGCGCAGTTCTCGACGAACCTGTTCGGGCCGCAGATGAACACGGTCGGCGAGAGTGCGGGATCCATGGTCAGCGCGGCGAGTTCGTCGGCGGTGATACGTCCCGCGGGCCGCGTCGCGTCGTCGGGGGCCACCCGGGTGTGGATCAGGTGAACATCCATGCGCCGGTGAGCGATCAACTGCCGGATCTCGTCCCGGTAGTAGACGCGGTCGGGGCTGCGAACCGAGTACACGAGGGAGAAGGGAGTCTGCGGCGCCTCGACCTCGCGGCTGCGGATCATCGACATGAGTGGCGCGATCCCGGAGCCACCGCCGATCAGCTGGACGGGACGGTCGTCGCCGGACGGCCAGGTGAACCAGTATCCGTGCGGATCGCTGATCTCCAACGGGTCGCCGACCTCCACCATGTCGACGAGGTAGGGCGACACCTCACCGTCCTCGAGTCGTTCGACGGTCACCTCGATCGACCGGGTCTCGCGGACGTCGGACAGCGAGTAGGCGCGCGCGGTGGAGTAGCCGTCCTCGGCGGTCAACCGGATGTCGACGTGCTGGCCGGGCAACGCGTGGACGGCCTCGGGGAGGGCGAGGCGCAGGGCGCGCGCGGTGGGGGTGAGGTCGACGACCGCGGTGACCGTCGTGAGATGCCAGGTCGTCACGAGTAGCGCTGTTCGCGCCAGGGGTCGCCGTACATGTGGTACCCGCGTTCCTCCCAGAATCCGGGTGCGTCTTCGGCCATGAAGCGAAGTCGCCGAACCCATTTGGCGCTTTTCCAGAAGTACAGGTGGGGCACGAGGAGGCGAGCCGGGCCGCCGTGCTCGGCGGACAGGGGTTCGCCGTCGTACGTGTCGGCGATCCAGCCCCGGCCGTCGATGAGGTCGGCGAGCGGGACGTTGGTGGTGTACCCGCCGTGGCAGTGCGCCATCACGAACGGGGCCGCTTCCCACGGGAGCGCCTGCAGCAAGGTGTCGAACGAGACTCCGCGCCACCGTGTGTCGAACTTCGACCACCGTGTGACGCAGTGGATGTCGGTGGTGATGTCGTCGTGCGGCAGGTCCTGGAACTGGTCCCATGTGAACGTGGCGGCCCGGTGGTCAGCCGACTGCACGGCCAGCATCCAACCGTCCGGGGCGACCGCAGGAGTCGGCTCCGCGGACAGCACCGGGAAATCGAGTGTCGTGTACTGGCCGGGAGGGAGACGCCGCGCGTCGCGGTCGCGGCGCCCCACGAACCCTCGGTTGACGATCGCCATGGTCGCGGAGTCTACGCGGCTCGCTTCTATTCGGCCCGCTCGCTCCGCTCCCCGGCGCCGGCATCAATTCGGCCCGCTCGCTTCGCTCCCGGCGCCGGCATCAATTCGGCCCGCTCGCTTCGCTCCCGGCGCCGGGGTGCGGTCAGGCGAAGTCGAACAGCATCGGTACCACGACGACGACCGCGGCCGCCCAGAGTGCGAACACCGGCAGATAGTCGGTCTGCCACCGCTCCGTCGCATCGAACCCGCGGCGGCGGCGGACGAAACCGAAGAGCAGGTACGCGGCCCACGACAAGTTCACCAGCAGGACGAGATTGAGACCGAGCGCCACCGTCTTGTTGGCCGTGAACCCGAACTCCGCGATCCGCGACGCCATGATCGTCAGCATCACCGCGTCGACCGCGAGCGCAGTCACGACCAGAATCAGCTGCAGGCGGTCAAAGAGCTCCGGGCGTAGATGCGGATCGCGCGCGGAGATCGCGTACAGCAGCAAGCCGAGCACGACCACAAGGATCAGGTCCACCAGGATCAGCAGTTCACGGTCGACGTCCACGACGTCGCCACTGGTCACCATCGCGATCAGCAGCACGACAAGCATCACCGCGGTGACGGGCGTGAAGACCTTGGTCAACACCGGTGCGATGTTCTCGACCACGCTCTGCTTCGCCTCCACCAGCCATGCCGCCAGCAGCACGATGCCGGGCGCGGCGATGGGCGCCAGCCACTGGGAGATCACGGTGTCGACGTCGATGTCGAGCGCACCGAATGCCCCCGCGGTCAGACCGGTGAGGACTCCCGCACCGAGGCCGAGAAGCGTTGCATACACGACCCATTCGCCGGTGAACCGGATGAAGTCCATCCGACGCGGTCCGGACGTCCAGCGGCCGCCGACGTAGGTCACCCCCATGAGGAACCACAGGACGATCGGCGCGTGGATCGCGACGATGGCCTGGGTGGTGCCGTCGTCGACGAACGGGTAGACGTTGACGACGATTCCGGTCACGACGAATGCACCGATCACCGTGAGCGCGGTTCGCGTCGAGACGCGGCGCTTCCAACCGAAATACAGGCCCATAAAAGGAAGTACGAGCAACGCGGCATTGCGGACGAGCACCCATTCCGGCATGACCTCGACGGCGACGCGGACGGTCGTGGCGGCCGCGACGACGAGGCCGATCACGACTCCGAGTTCGTGACGTCGTCGGCCCAGATCGCCGGATGGTTCCGCGGTCAGCACCAGCTGCTTCCACAACCGGTCGGAGTGCTCGCGGGCGAACTCACGCGACAACGCATCGACGCGGCCCATGCGCTTGACGGCGACCAGGAACGCTTCGTCGTCGTCGAGGCCACCGGCGGCGAGGTCGGCGATCTGCCCGCGGAGGTGGTCTTCCATCTCGTCGGCATCGGTGGTGGCGATGGCTTGGTGTCGGAGAACGTATCCGCGCCACCGGTCGATCTGGCTTTCGAGCTCGGTCTCCGCGGTCATGCCAGACCCTCCGCCGCAGGCGGCAGGGCGACCGTCCGCCACACCTGGTCGAGCGCGTCGGCCACGACCTCCCACTGCGACCTCCGCTCGGCGAGCGCGGCCAACCCCGATGCCGTGATCGAGTAGTGCTTGCGACGCCGCCCGGTGTCGGCTGCACCCCAGCTCGCCTCGACGTGGCCGGCGCGCTCCAAACGGTGCAGAAGGGGATAGAGCATGCCGTCGGTCCACTCCATCCGACCACCGGACATCTCTCGGACCCGCTTGAGGATGGCGTACCCGTACGACTCGCCCTCGGCGAGAATCCCCAGCACCAGCGGGGTCGCGGACGCGGCCACCAAGTCCTTCTCGATATACATAGCACTCCTACACCTAGAACTGCTAGGAGCATAGCAGTTCTAGGTATAGGAGTCCTCGGACCGGCGTGTGCCGATTACTTCTTCGACAGGGACGACTCCTTGTGGGCGGCCTTCGAGCCCGTCTTCGACGACTTGACGATCCAGTACGGCTCGTCCTCGCTGGCCTTGAACTTCTGCCCCTCGAAGGTGAATTCCTTGGTGCGCTTCTCTTCCGCAGTGCCCTCGGTCTCGCCCTGAGAGGTGTTCCAGCGGACGGTGTCGTTCTTCTTGATCGCCATGGCGGCAGTGTGCCCCGACGGCGTCGACGGTCAAACCTTCTCCGCTGCAAGAGTCGCTGTGGAACGATCATCACGTCGTGTCGAGCCGGAGGTACGCATGAGCGTCGAACGTTCCGAGAACCCGCAGAGAACCGAGCCCGCCATCGACGTCCGGGGTCTGCGTAAGTCGTTCGGCACGTTCGAGGCGCTTCGCGGACTGGATCTCGAGGTCGCGCGAGGGGAGGTCCACGGCTTCCTCGGACCCAACGGCGCCGGCAAATCGACGACGATCCGGGTCCTGCTGGGTCTGTTGCGCGCGGACGGGGGAGAGGTCCGACTCCTCGGCGGCGACCCCTGGCGTGACGTCGTCGAGCTGCACCGCCGGCTGGCGTACGTACCCGGCGACGTCGCGTTGTGGCCGACGATGACCGGCGGGGAGATGATCGATCTACTCGGCTCGATGCGCGGCGGACTCGACGAGGGGCGCCGGGCCGACCTGGTCTCCAGGTTCGAGCTCGACACCACCAAACGTGGACGGCAGTACTCGAAGGGAAACCGGCAGAAGGTCGCGATCGTGGCGGCGCTGGCGTCAGATGTAGAGCTGCTCATCCTCGACGAGCCGACGTCGGGCCTGGACCCGTTGATGGAGAACGTCTTCCAGGAGGTCGTGGGGGAGGCCACCGCTCGCGGTACCACCGTGCTGCTGTCGAGTCACATCCTCGCCGAGGCGGAGACCCTGGCGGACCGGCTCAGCATCATCCGCGACGGCGCCGTCGTGGCGACCGGCTCCTTGGCCGAGCTGCGCGGGCACACCCGCACTTCCGTTCGCGCCGAACTGGATTCGGCGCCGAGCCCGGACCTTCTCGCGCAACTGCACAACGCCGAGGTGCACGATATCGATTCGCACGACCACGACTCCGGCGGGCTCCGACTGAGCGCGACCGTGGACTCGGATCAGATCGGTCCGGTGATGTCAGCGCTGACCGCCTGCGGCCTGCGGTCGCTGACGGTCGAACCGCCCTCGCTGGAAAGCCTGTTCCTGTCGCTCTACGAAAAGGCCGACCAGCCGGCAGGGGAGCGGTGAGGCGATGACTGCATCGACGATCGGTACGCCGCCGCTGTTACGGGCCTCCCTGCACCACGAAGGTCGAAGCTTCGCGCCGTGGATCGTCTTGCCCACCGCACTGGCCGTGTCGTCGGTCATCGCCTACCCGTTGCTGTTTCCCGACGCCGCGGAACGCGCCGCGTTCGCCACGACGATCGGCTCGAATCCCGCACTCGGGCTGATCTTCGGACCCGCTTACGACCTGGCCACGGTCGACGGATTCGTCGCGTGGCGCAGCCTCGCGCTGGGCGGTTTCATCGCCGCGCTCGGTGCGATCTTCATCGTGGTCAAAGCCGCACGTGGACAGGAGGATTCCGGCCAGGCCGAACTTCTCGCCGCGGGGGTGCTCGGACGTGCCGCCCGACTGTCGACCGCGTTGATCATGGCCGGCGTGTGCTCGATCGCCATCGGCATCCTGGCGGGTCTGGCGACGTCGCTGTGCGGTGGGGCCTGGGGGTCGTCGTTCCTGCTGGGCGCCGGGTTCACGGTCACCGGTTGGATGTTCGGCGCCATCGCCGCGGTCAGCGCCCAGGTGGGTTCCGACGCCAGGGCCGCCACCACGATCGCCGTGTCTCTGCTCGGCGTCCTGTTCGTGCTGCGCGGGTTTCTGTTCTCGGTGGACGCACCGACGTGGACCACATGGGTCAATCCGCTGGGATGGATTCAGGAGACCAGACCCGCGACCGGCGATCACTGGTGGCCGTTGCTGATCGGCGTCGCGTTCGCGGTCGTCGTCGGTGCAGCGGCTTTCGCATTGCAGCGTGCACGGGATTTCGGTCAGGGACTCATACCGGCCCGGCCGGCCCGGCACGGGGCCGCATCGGCTCGCCACTGGCGCTGGCGATCCGCCTCAACCGGGCGCCGATCGTCGCGTGGACGGTCGCGTTCGTCGGACTCGGTGTCATCTTCGGCTACTTCACCCGGTCGGTCCGCGGCCTGCTGACCGCGAATCCCGCCATGGCCCAGATCTTCGCCTCCGGCGCGGCGTCGCCCGCGGACCTGGTATCAGCCTTCGTCACAACGATTCTCGGCCTGGTCGGGATCGTCGCATCCGTGGCCGGGGTCCAGATCGTCAATCGCATCCGGACCGAGGAGCTCGACGACCGAGCGGAAGCGGTGCTCGCGACCGGCGTCAGCCGTCCGAATTACTTCGGCGCCGTCACCGGTGTCGCCCTCGTTGTCCCCGCCGCCCTCGTCACCGTTGCCGGGCTGGTCGTCGGCGTCTTCGCCGCCACGGCCGATCTCGGCCTCGGCTTCGGCGACGTGTTCCTCCAGTCCATCGCCACGATCCCCGCCGTGTGGGCGGTCGTCGGCATCGCCGTCGCCGTCATCGGCGCCCGACCCCGCGTGCGGCCCGCGATCTGGCTGGGCGTCCTGGTGTCTTTCGTGCTCACGATCCTGGGCCCGAGCTTCAAACTCCCGGACTGGGCGCTGGGCTTCAGCCCGTTTCATCACGTACCGGATGTGTCTGCTGCCCAGCCGGATTGGTGGGGACTGGTCTGGGTGGGGGTCGTCGTGGTGCTGCTCGTCGCTCTGGGGTTCGCCGGCTTCCGCCGGCGGGACATCCCGTGACGACGTCGCACCTTACTCATGTGCGAGCCCGACCCCGCTCCCTGAAGTGCGAGCCCAATAACTGGTCCCTGAGGTGCGAGCGAAGCGAGCCACGAAGGGCCTCGCAACGTGTCTCACCAGGCCCTTCGTGGCTCGTCGCTGGCGCTCCTCGCACCTCAGGGAGCAAAGGTTATCTCGTTCCTTCGGATGAGGGAGCAGAGGGTGGCCGCACCTCAAGGACCGTACGCATCACCCCAGCGCCGCCGCGAGACGACGCCACTGCTCGCGCGGGAAGCCCCGGTGGTCGGCTTGGAGAACCTGGACGCACACGTGGTCGGCGCCGGCGGACCGATGCTCATCGATCCGCTTGAGGATCGCCGCGTCGTCGCCCCAGACGATCAGGGCGTCGAACAGGCGGTCGCTCACCGAGCTCAAATCGTCCTCGGAGAACCCGAGGCGCCGAAGGTTGTTCGCGTAGTTCGGCATCGCGAGGTAACCCTTGAGCCACTTCGTGCCGACGGCGCGCGCCTCGTCGCGGTCGGCGGCGAAGATCGCCGTCTGTTCCGGTGCGAGCAGCGGACCGTCGCCGAGGGTCTCCCGGGCGACCTTGGTGTGGTCCGGGGTCACCAGGTAGGGGTGGGCTCCGGCGGTCCGGTCGGCGGACAGTTGCAACATCTTCGGCCCGAGGGCGGCCAGTACTCGTGCATCGGCCGGCACCGGCTGCGGTGCCTCGTCCAGACCGTCGAGGAACGCCTTGGTGGTCGCGAGCGGCTTCTGGTAGCGACCGGCTTCCTGGGCGTCGATCAACGGCGCGTGGCTGATCCCGAGGCCCAGGAGGAAGCGAGGACCGAACTGCTCGGTGAGGCGCGCATGCGCGGCCGCGACATCGTGCGGCTCGTGCATCCACATGTTGAGGATGCCGGTGGCGACGATGGCCTTCCGTGTCGCGCCGAGCAGGTTCTCGACCGAGTCGAGCACCGGACCCCCCACATCGGGGATCCAGAGGGCCGTGAATCCCAGGTCGTCGAGCTCGGCAGCCGCTTCGGCGGCCTCCCCGGTGTCTCCGTACCGTAGCGGTGAACTCCAGATTCCTACGCCGTCGAGTTTCATGCCGTCGACACTACCGATCGAGCGATCGGGCCGCGCCGAGGCGTCCGACCCGAGTCAGCTCTGTGTCGGTCGTCCCGCCGTCGCCTCCAGCCGTGCGTCCATGGCGGCCGTCATCCGCTTGAACACGTTGATCGCGACGACGCCCGCGACGATGAGGACGACACCGGCAACTGTCCCGAGGGAGTCGGTGACCAGTCCGGAGATGCCGATCGCGAGAACGTAGATCGGCACCCAACCGAACAGATGCATGATGCTCTCGGGCTTCTCGTCGGTGGACCAACCCTCACGAACCGCAGCCCGGTAGGTCGCGTAGTCGGGATAGAACTCGGTGAAGGCGATCGCGAAGATCGTGCCGCCGATCTGGATGATCCATCCGGTCCAGAAGTTGTTCGGGTCGTCGAGCACCAGATCGCCGAATGCGCCCGAGATAGCGGCGACGCCGAAGCCGCCGACCCACGCCCAGGTGATGACGTAGTTGATGTGGATGAACAGCGGGCTGTCCCAGAATTCTTTCTCGGTGGTCTCCCGTGCGTACTGAAGCGTGAACGGCTGGCGCACAAGGATCGACCCCAGCGCGAAGGAGACCAGCGCGATGTTGGTCATCTCTCCGCCCCAACGCTCCAACCAGTCGATGACGTGGTCGGAGGCGAACAGCGCGATGATCGCCATCGTGCCGAAGTACGTGACGTCGAAGACCTCGAGGAGTTTGACGCTCGTACCGCGCTTGTGGCCACCGATGACCAGGAGGAGTGACAGCGCGAACGCCGAGGCCGCGGCCTCCTCGAATCGACCGGGCCCCGCGAGCAGCGCCATCAGGATCCACGGGGACATGCCCGCGAACGGTGAGTTGAGGAACAGCGTCAATGCGTGGCGGGCACCCGATGTCGGCGGTGGGTCGGTCCGTGTCGAATCGCCCATCGGAGGATCGGGTTCGTTGCTCATAGCTGAATTGTGAGGTGCGGCGCGGTATTCCGCAGCATTTCCGGTTCGATGCGGCCCGAGCGGCGAGCCCGGGCCGCATCGAGGTCAGCAGGACGTCACACCATTCACGCATTGGGCGCGAGAACGACCGCCGCGTTGTGTCCGCCCATTCCGAGGGAGGTCTTGAGGGTCAACCCGCTGACCAGATCGGTTCGTCCGTCGAGCAATTGCGGGATGATCGCCTCGGCGACCCGCGGGCTCGCCGGGATCTCGCCCCGCTCGTAGCCGAGTAATGACGCCGCGAGTTCGACAGCTCCGGCAGCGCCCTGACAGTGACCGGCAAGCGGTTTCACCGAGAACACCTCGGCGTTGGGCACCATCTGCTCGGCGATGGTCGCCTCCGCGCGATCGCACTGGCGGGTCCCCGGCCCGTGCGCATTGAGGTAGCGGATGCTCCTGCCGTCGACGCCGGCCATCGTGAGCGACTGCTCCACGCACGAACGGACGCCGGTCAGTTCCGGATCGATCGACGTGACGTGGAAGGCGTCGTGGGACATCGACCCGCCCAGCACATCTGCGTAACCGTCGGCGGCACGGTTGGTCATCGTGAACGCGATCGCCGCCTCGCCGAAGGTGAATCCGCGGCTGCCCTCCTGGAACGGGCGGCACGCGTTGAGCGCATCGGTGTCGGTGATGGCGACACCGAGCTGTACGAACATCGCCACGACCTCGGGCCGGGCCGACAGGTCGGTCGCCACCACGACGACGTCGTCGACGAGATCGGAATCGAGCCACGATTTCGCGGTGACGATGGCCGCCGAGCCGGAGGTGCACATGGCCGACACCGTGATCGCGGGTCCGTGGAAGCCGTACTCCTGCATCAGCAGAGACACCGGCGTCGACGGGGTGACCGAGAGGTACTGCCGTCCGGTGTACTGGCCGACGCCGGAGGTGACGATCGGGTACATGTCGAGGTCGCCCAGCACGCAGGCGTGCACGAGTCCCACCCGGGACCCGGGTCCAGCCGCGCGCCATCGCGTCCTCGATCGCCTCACGCGCTGCGGCACGCATCGCGCGCGAGAAGCGGGTGCGACCGTCGGACTGCTGCCCACCGTCGGGCACCCGCACGATCCACCCGGGCTCTGCGGTGTCGTCAGACGCCTCGGCACCGGTCGTCTGACCACCCGTGAATCCGAAACCCTGATGGAGTGCGGCCGCCGACTTGCCGGAGACGAGACCGCTCCAGAGTGCGTCGCGGCCCCAGCCGTACCCCGTGACGGCTCCCAGGCCGGAGATGGTCGAACGTTGAATCGTCATGATCGTGAACTTTCTGTGCGATAAGCGATGAATCTTGGGTCATCGCGGTTGCCCGAGTGGGCAACCCGCTCCCAGGATCCCGCCCAAACCCGACATTCGGCCAGTTCACGCGGGTATTCGAGGGCGAAATTTCCGTTTGACGCAGTCTTGCACCGCGCAGCGCCCACTTTTCGAAGCCAGGTAGGGGAGGATGGGCGGTTGGGGGAAGACGGATCGAGGGGGTGACGCAGTGAGCCGACCGACGCACAGCGACGATGACCGGCCCGGCCTCGTCGCCCCGGACGCCGAGCCCATGGCCCGTGCCAGTGACGCGGCGGTCGCCGAGCGTTACCGCCTGCTTCTCGAACTGAGTCCGGACGCGATCGCGGTGCACCAGGACGGCCTCATCGTCTATGTGAACTCAGCCGCCCTGGCGTTCGCGCGAGTCGACGACCGCGAAGCGATGCTGGGTCGTTCGATCGCCGAGTTCGTCCATCCCGACGAACTGCCGCAGATGATCGAGCGGATCATCGGCATGGGCGACGAGGCCGGCGCGTCGACCACGCCCGAGGAAGTGGTCATGGTGGACGCACACGGGGTTTCCCGGCCCATGGAGGTGACCTCGGTGCGCACGTCTGGCACGATCAGCCGGCCTATCAGGTCATCCTCCGAGACATCACCGCCCAGAAGGCGGTCGAGTCCGCGCTGCGCAGACAAGCAGCGCTGCTCGACCACGTGAGCAACGCCGTGATCGCCGTCGACGACGACAGGACGGTGAGGTCCTGGAATCCGGCGGCAGAACAGATGTACGGCAGGCAGGCCTCCGAGGCGATCGGACGACACCTCGACGACGTCATCGGGGCGCACGTCGATCCCCACGCGGCGGTGGCGCTGGGCGGAACCGTCGACCAGTTGCACCGGCGTTCCGACAACGGACGGTCGTTCCTCGCGCACACATCGATCACCACTATGGACGACGGCTTTCTCATCGTCGCGGAACCGACTCGTCGACCCCTCATCGAGCGCCTCGGCACGATCCTCGCCGCCCTGCACCAGGCGGTCATCGTCGTCCGCGAAGACGGGCACATCGAACTGGCGAACCCGGCGGCCGGAACCATGCTGGGTACCGGAGCGAGCCCGGGCGCGAGCGTCCACGAACTGCCCCTGGATTTCATCGCGGGCGAGTCACCGATCGCACAGTGCCTGCGCACCGGCGAGGCGGTCACCGACGCCACCGCGACGATCACCACGCCGCTCGGCGAGCGCTGGCTGTCATGCAGTTGCCGGCCCATCGACGACGACGGCGCCGAGGTCGTCGCCCTGGTGTCCTTCGTCGACATCACCGACCGCTATCGCGAGACGTCCCAGCTGGCGTGGGAGGCCGTACACGACCCGTTGACCGGGTTGTACAACCGGTCGGGCATCATTCGCGAACTCGAGTCGCACATGGCCCGACTCGATGAAGAGGAGAACGCCTGCTGCGTCGCGATCTTCTACATCGACCTCGACAACTTCAAACTCGTCAACGACTCGCTCGGGCATGCGGTGGGAGACGAGGTACTGCACGCGGTCGCACAGGGATTGGCGACGGCGACCCCCGACGAGGCCGCGGTGGGCCGGATCGGGGGCGACGAATTCGTCCTGGTGGCCACTCTCGGGATCGCGTGTTCGGCCGAGGAGATCGAGCAGCAGATCGACAAGATTCGCGGGGCGGTGTACGAGCCCATAGCGGTCAGTATCCGCAGCGAGCCCCTCAAGGTGGAGGCGAGCATCGGCGTGGCAACGGTCAAGGCCGGTGACGAATACACCGCCACCGATCTGCTGCGCGACGCCGACATCGCGCTGTACCAGGCGCGCAAAGCCTCTCGGGCACGCTACGTCCGGTTCGAGACGCAGCATCGGGAGGAACTCCAGCGCCGGCAACGTATCGAGGAAGAACTGCGCCGGGTCCTCGACACCGACACCGGTCAGCTCGAGATCCACTACCAACCGATCGTGTCGACCGGCGACGGCACGCTGGTGGGGCTGGAAAGCCTTCTGCGCTGGCGTCACCCGGAACTGGGTTCGATCTCGCCGACCGAGTTCATCCCGCTCGCAGAAGGATCCAATCTCATCGACCGGGTGGGGAACTACGTGCTGGAGACCGCGGCCGCCGAGGTGGCCGCCGTACCGGAACTGCGTCGGGTGATGTTGTGTATCAACGTCTCCCGTCGGGAGCTCACCAACGGCCAGTTCCCGACGCGGCTCCGCGACACGATGGCCCGGTCGGGCATGGACCCCGCGGCGTTCTGCCTCGAGATCACCGAGAGTGCGCTCGATCCACTCGACGGGGACCTGCTGACCCTGCTGGGCGAGGTGCGCGATCTCGGGACCCAGGTCTCGCTGGACGATTTCGGCACCGGAGCGTCGTCGCTGAGCGAGTTCTACCGACTGCCGGTCAGCGTGCTGAAGACCGCGAAGTCGTTCGTCGACGCCCTTGACGAGCACCCCAGTGCGAAGTCGATCCTGGCCGGCATCGTCACGATGGCGCACGCCGCGGGCATGCGGGTCGTCGCCGAGGGAGTCGAGACCGAGTCGCAGGCAGCCACGGTCGCCGAGGTCGGTTGCGACCTCGCGCAGGGCTATCACTTCGGGCGTCCCGCCCCGCTGGCCGACGTGATCGGGTCCGGAGTCCGGATCCGGGCGAATCCCGGTGTCTGGGAGACCGGCTGACCTGTCCGCGCCAGACCAACACTGTCACCGAGGCGTCCCACGCCATACCGTGGGGCGTATCTGCGCTATGCATGCGACTGTGTCCGTTACCGTCAGACTCGGCGATGCACGCGAGTAGATTGATCGCCACGTCGATCACCCGGCGTCCATGCAACCGGACAGCGAGGTCACGGACATGACACACATTCTGCGGTGGACTCCTGCAACGCTCTGGACGGCGTCATGACCGACGCGGAGCGGCAAGTCGCCGAGCAACACACGGCGAAGGTCATCGGTGTCACGGTCGCCGCGGCGGTCGGTGGCTTCCTGTTCGGTTTCGACAGCTCGGTCGTCAACGGCGCCGTCGACTCGATCGAAGCGGACTTCGGCCTCGGCAAGCTGATGACCGGCTTCGCCGTCGCGATCGCGTTGCTCGGCTGTGCGCTCGGCGCATGGTTCGCGGGCCGATTGGCCGACGTGTGGGGCCGCAAGCGCGTGATGCTGCTCGGCTCCGCGCTTTTCATCATCAACTCGATCGGCACCGGTTTCACACAGACCATCCCGGACCTGCTCTTGTGGCGTGTGCTCGGCGGTATCGGCATCGGTATCGCATCGGTGATCGCTCCCGCATACATCGCCGAGATCGCTCCGGCCCGCTTCCGCGGCGCCCTGGGGTCTCTGCAGCAGTTGGCGATCACGATGGGCATCTTCGCGGCGTTGCTGTCCGACGCTCTCCTCGCCGACAGCGCGGGCGGCGCGTCGAACGACTTCTGGTGGGGCCTCGAGGCGTGGCGGTGGATGTTCCTCGTCGGTGTCGTGCCCGCCGTCGTCTACGGTGTGCTGGCGCTGCTGATCCCGGAGTCGCCGCGATACCTGGTGGGCCGCAACCGTGATGCCGAGGCGGCCCGGATCCTGCAGGAGGTGACGGGCGAGGAGAACCCCCTCGAGCGGGTCAAAGAGATCAAGCTGACGGTCAAGCGCGAGGCGAAGTCGTCGATCAGGGACATCGCCGGACCGTCATTCGGGCTGCACCCGCTCGTCTGGGTCGGCATCTGGCTGGCAGTCTTCCAGCAGTTCGTCGGTATCAACGCGATCTTCTACTACTCGACGACGCTGTGGCAGTCCGTCGGCTTCTCCGAGGCCGACTCGTTCAAGACATCGGTGATCACCGCCGTCATCAACGTCGTCATGACCTTCGTGGCGATCCTGTTCGTCGACCGCATCGGGCGGCGGAAACTGCTGCTCGGCGGTTCGGTGGGCATGTTCATCGGCCTGCTCATGGCGTGTATCGCGTTCACCCAGCAGATCGGCGAGGGCGAGAACATCACGCTGCCCGACCCGTGGGGTGTGGTCGCACTGATCGGCGCCAACCTGTTCGTGGTCGCCTTCGCCGCGACGTGGGGCCCGGTGATGTGGGTGATGCTGGGGGAGATGTTCCCCAACCGCATCCGTGGTGTCGCCCTGGGTGTCTGCACGGCCGTGAACTGGGTCGCGAACTTCACCATCTCGATGCTGTTCCCGCCGATGACCGAAGCCGTCGGACTCGGAATCATCTACGGCTTCTTCGCCTTCTGCGCCGCGGCCTCGTTCTTCTACGTCCTCCGGAAGGTCGAGGAGACCAAGGGGATGGAGCTCGAGCAGATGGATTCGGTGGCAGAGGCGCGACTGTCGCAGTTCACTGCGGTCCGTGCGGCGAAGGACAAAGCCTGAATGTTCGATCTGCGTGAGCTCTCCAGCCGCGTCGTCGCGGCCCCCATGGCCGGTGGTCCGAGCACCCCGGAACTGGTGGTGGCCGCGGCATCGGCCGGCGGTGTCGGCCAGCTCGCCGCGGGGTACCTGACCCCCGACAAGGTGCGCGCCGACATCGCGGCCGTGCGGACGGCCGGCACCGAGGTCTTCGGTGTCAACATCTTCGTTCCCGAGGCGGAGCCGGTGAACCGCGACGACCTCGCCCGCTACCGCGCCGAACTCGTCCCGTATGCGCGAAGTCTGGGCGTGACGCTTCCCGAGGTCGAGGACCTGGGCGAGGACGATGATCACTTCGACGACAAAATCCGGCTGGTGTGCGACGAGCGGATTCCGCTCGTGTCCTTCGCGTTCGGGTGTCCCGCACCCGAGGTCGTCGCCGAATTGCACCGGCACGGGTGCAGTGTCGGGGTCACGGTCACCACGGCCACGGACGCCGAGATCGCCGGTCGAGCAGGGGCCGACTGGCTGTGCGTGCAGGGTCCCGACGCCGGTGGCCATCGGTCGGTCTTCGACCGCCGGAGCACTCCTCCGACAGAGCCGCTCGACGACTTGATCCGCGCGGTCGCCGACCGGGTGCCGCTGCCGATCGTGGCGGCGGGTGGGATCTCCACGTCGGCCCGGCGACGAGGTCCGATCAGTGGGAGCTGTTGCGGTGCAGGTGGGTACGGTTCTGTTGCGGACCGCCGAGGCCGGCACCAAACCCGCGCACGCGGCGGCTCTCGCCGATCCGGACCGAACCGATACCGTGGTCACCTGGGCGTTCAGCGGCCGACCGGCACGCGCCCTGCGAAACCTGTTCACCGACAGGTTCTCCGACGCCGCGGTGGCCGAGTACCCGGCCGTCAACACGTTGACCGGCGGCATCCGACGCGCCGCCAGCAACGACCCCGACGGGATCAACCTCTGGGCCGGGAGCGGATACCGCGACGCCGTCGAGGAGTTGGCCGTCGAGACCATCGCCCGGCTCGGGTGATCGAGGAGATCTCTGTTCCCTGAGGAGCGCCCGGAGCTTGCGGAGGGCGCGTCACGAAGGGTGTGCCACGCATCTCGCCAGGACCCTTCGAGGCTCGTCGCTATCGCTCCTCGCACCTCAGGGAGCAGGGGTGGTGGGCTTCTTTCGAATCAGGGAGCGAAGGGGTCGCGCTCCTCCCACCTCAGTGCGGGTCCTGCTCGTTCAGCGTCGCCACGACGTCGGCGTAGTCGCCGCGCGCCTCACCCCACCGCAGGAACTTCACCCGCTCGACGAGCAGTTCGGTGGCGGCGGGTTGCGTGCCGATCAGATGGACGACCTCATCGACGAATTCGTCGAGGGGCATGGCGAAGTCGCTGTCCCGTTGACCCGGCAGCAGGTCGGTGCGAACCGCCGGCGGCACGAGTTCGACGACGTCGACTCCGGTATCGGCGAACTGCAGGCGCAACGATTCACTCAGCATGTGGATCGCCGCTTTCGTGGCGTTGTAGGTCGGCGTCACCCGGAGCGGGGTGAATGCCAGGCCCGAGGACACGGTCATGATCGTGGCGGACGGTCGAGACCGCAGGTGGTCGATGAACGCGCCGATCAGACGGATCGGACCGAGGAGATTGGTGGTGACCATTGCCTCCGCAGCATCGAGGAAGCCTTCCGGGGACGACCAATCCTCCACCCGCATGATGCCGGCCATCGCGACGAGCACGTCGAGGTTCGGGTGTTCGGCGATGACCTTCCGTGCGGCGGACTCGACACTGGCCGGGTCGGCGACATCGATCGCGACGGTGTGCAATCCGGGGTGTTCCGCACGGATCCGGTCGAGGAGTTCGGTGCGCCGCCCGCCGACGATGACGGTGTTGCCCTTATCGTGCAGACGGGTCGCAAGTGCCAAGCCGATCCCGCTGGTCGCTCCGGGGATGAAGATGGTGTTTCCGGTGAGGTTCATGTCATCGAGTCTCGGATCCAGCAGGCGAGTCATCCAGAGCGCAACCATCGGGGGATCGCCGATCCCTGGCAACGCGGTACCGACGCCGTGATACTGGCCTGATGGATCGTGATGCGCTGGCCGGGTTCCTCGTGAGCCGACGCAACAGTCTGCAACCATCGGATGTCGGTCTGCCGGGGGGTGCCCGGCGACGCACGACGGGTCTTCGACGCGAAGAGGTGGCGCAGCTCGCCACGATGTCGACCGACTACTACACCCGTCTCGAACAACGCCGCGGCCCACAACCGAGCACCCAGATGCTGGCGGCGCTTGCTCGCGCACTCCGCCTCACGGCCGATGAGCGGGACTACCTGTTCCGGGTAGCCGGACACAGCGCGCCGGACCGGATGGCGGCCTCGGACCACATCGCGCCCGGACTCCTGCGGGTACTCGACCGGCTCACCGACACCCCCGCCCTCATTCTCTCGGCACTGGGGGAGACCTTGGTGCAGAATCATTGCGCGCGAGCGCTGTTCGGTGACACCGACCATCTCGTCGGAATGGACCGCAGTGCCATCTATCGGTGGTTCGTGCACCCCGCCGAGGAACGCGGCCGCTACCCGGCGGATGATCACGAGCGGCAGAGTCGTGCGCAGGTCGCCTCGCTCCGTGCCGCTTACGGCGTCATGGGCGCCGATTCCCGTGCCGGAGCAATGGTCACGGAACTTCGACGGCGCAGCAGCGAGTTCGCCACACTCTGGGACACCCACATCGTGAGCCGACGCTTCGAGGACCACAAGATCCTGATCCATCCCGAGGTCGGCGCGATCGAGGTCGACTGTCAGGCGCTCTTCACCGAGGACGAAACCCAGGTGTTGCTCGTGCTGACGGCAGCGCCGCGAACGGACGCAGCGGGAAAGATCGAATTGCTCAACGTGCTCGGCACACAAGAACTCGGACTCGATCCGCGCTGACCGTCTGGCTCCGGGGGACTATGTCGAACCGGTGCCACGGGTGTTGATCCGCCTCCCGATCGCGGATACCTGGCGAAGCTGCGCACGCGTGAGGCGGTCGATGACGAGCTCACGCACGTTGGTCACATACCCGGGAGCGGTGGCCACCACTTTCTCCCAACCCGACTCGGTGAGAACGGCATTCGTGAATCGACCGTTCTCGGGGCAAGGATGGCGCCGAACCCATCCCCGCTTCTCGAGTCTGCCGACCACATGCGAGAGCCGGGACAGCGAACCGTACGACAGTTCGGCGAGCTGGCTCATCCGCAGGGTGCGGTCAGGGGCCTCGGACAGCGCTGCCATCACCTCGTACTCGAAGTGGGTGATCTGGGCGTCACGGAGAAGCTGGGCGTCGAGGGCGTGGGGGAGACGGGCGAGCGCGGTTGCCACCTGGATCCAGGCGTCCATTTCCTCGTCGTCGAGCCAGTTCGGCTCTGGGGCAGTGGACATCTGCGCAGTGTATACGAAGTGAACACGTCCGTGATCAGGTTGACGCATCAAGTGTCAACACCTAGCCTTCACTTGATACTTCAAGTCACAACCATCTAGTGAGGCGGCTCAGTCATGACCAACCCCATCGTCCGCAGTGCGGGCATTCTTATCGGACGCGTCGCTCTCGGCGTCATCTTCCTGGCCCACGGCCTGCAGAAGTTCCAGCAGAACGGCTGGACGGGACCGCAGACCGGGTTCGACATGATGGGTGTTCCGGCCGCGTCCTTCTCGGCGTTCGTCGTCACGTGGCTCGAAATCCTCGGTGGCATCGCCCTGATCGTCGGGCTGCTGACCCCGATCGTCGCCGCCCTGTTCACGCTGGACATGATCGGCGCGCTGTTCATCGCACACGTCGACAACGGCATCTGGGTCTCCGACGGTGGTTACGAGTTCGTGCTCGCCCTCGGTGCCGGCGCACTGCTGCTGGCCGTGATCGGCGCCGGACGTTTCAGCGTGGACGCCGCGCTGGGGTCGAAGGTCCGCTGGCTCGCCGCCGACGACACCCGGTCGCGCGACCTGGTCGGCACCTCGCGCTGACCCCGCTCCGCTACCGGCGCCCGGTTCATGCGCCCCGGTCCGCCCACCCTGCGGACCGGGGCGTTCGCCGTCCGCGGTCCTCGCCTACAGTCCCAGTAGGGCGTCGAGTGGAATGAGAGATATGACCTGGCTGATGCTGATCGCGGCAATCGCCTCGGAGGTCGCGGCGACGTTGTCACTCAAGGGTTCACAGACCGAACCGATGCTGTACGCGGTGGTCGCTGTCGGTTACACGTTCGCGTTCATACTCCTGGCCGCAGTCCTGAAGCGCGGCATGGGCATCGGCGTGGCCTACGGGATCTGGTCGGCGTCGGGCGTCGCACTCACCGCGGTACTGGCGACCTGGATCTTCGACGAGCCCTTCGGATTCCTGATGGGAATCGGCATCGTGTGCATCATGATCGGGGTTCTCCTCGTCGAGACCGGCCACCGGCCACCCGTCGACGAGGGCACCGACTCCGCCGCCGCTTCGGGGGTCTGACCGTGGGATATGTCTTCATCGTCGCCGCCATCGTCGCCGAGGTCACCGGGACCCTCGCGCTGCGTGCCGCCGCGACCGGTCGACCGGCCTTCTACGGAGTCGTCGTCCTCGGGTATCTGACGGCGTTCGTCGCGTTGACCCTCGGGTTGCGGCACGGCGTGCCCCTCGGTGTGGCGTACGGTATCTGGGCGGCGGCCAGGGTCGCAGCCACGGCCGTCGCCGCACACTTCCTGTTCCGCGAACGCCTCAACCGACGCATGGTCGCCGGCATCGGGGTGATCATCGTCGGTGTGCTGCTCGTCGAATCGGGCGCGCTGCACTGAGTTCCGGCGTCGCTGATGTCGCGCCACGAGCGCCGACGGTCAGCCGCGTTCTGGACCGGGGGAGCGCTGGTCCACCTCAGCGCCGGACTCGACGTCACGCGGGTTGTCGAAGGAGACGTCGATCTCCTGAAAACCCTTGTTGCGCTGCGCGAGAACCTGCGCCGAGTACGCCGCCTCGTCGCCCTTCGTCAGACTGACGTTGTCGGTGAACGGGGTGAGCAGCGAACGTGGATAGAGCCGGTCGACGCGAACCGCGTTGGTCTCGAGACAGATGACGATCACGATCGACGACACGTAGAGGAAGGCGAGCAGGCCCAGCACGATCGCGAAGACGCCGTTGGTGGAGCTGGCGTTACCGATGACGTGCTGCACATAGACCGCGCCGAAGGTCTGGATGATCTGCCAGCAGACCGCCGCCCCGAAGGCGCCCGGCAGTACGTCCCGGATCGACACGTCGCGCGCCGTGCCGATCCGAAAAGCCACGGTGAACACCAGCGTGCTCAACGCCACCGATCCGAGGATCGCCAGCCAGCGTCCGACGACGCCGAGTTCGAAGGCGGCCGAGACGCCGTTGACGACGGTCAGACCGATGACCGCGACACCGATCGTCGACAACAACAGCAGGCCGCGCAGACGGGCGAAAATCGGGTCGGGACGCTCGTTGCGCGGCACTGCCCAGATCGTGTTCATCGCGTTCTGGGCGGCGACCGCCACTCCGAGACCGCCATACAGCGACACGACCACCCCGATGATGATGGCGGTGGCCCCGCCGCTGAGCTTCTCGGGTTCGCCCAACTGCCCACCGATCACCGGGATCTGGCTCATCGCCGAGTCCAGTATGCGGTCCTGGAGGTCGGGGTTGTCGGCCAGGACGATCCCCAGCACGGTCGCGAACAGCAGTAACAGCGGAAACAACGAGATGAACGCGTAGTAGGCACAGAGCGCGGCCAGGTAGGCGCCCTGATCGTCGACGAACTTGTAGATGACGGCAAGCGGGAAGCCGGTCGCCGGATGACGCCGCTGAAAACGGTCGACCCGCTCGGTCAACGACACCCGATCATCCTTCTCCTCGCCGGCCCGTGCCTTTTCCCCGTTCCGTTGAACGAATCGTTCACCGGGAGTTACCACGGAGGTGCCGACTTTAACCCGAGCACGAGACGATTCGGGACACGTCATCGGATCGGCGGTTCACCGGAACGGATCGAATCCGGGGATGCCGAGGGTGCGGAAGGGTGTTCCCAGACGCCAATAGGCCAGCCCAGCCAGCCCACGCGGGAAGTAGCGGTCGGTGGTCGTGACTGTCACCGACCCGTCCGGGTCGTCCGCCGCCTGGAGGCGATACTCGCGATACGATCTGCCGAAACGGTTGTCACGCAGACGAATACGAAGT
Source organism: Gordonia sp. SMJS1 (assembly GCF_029866425.1). NCBI lineage: Bacteria > Bacillati > Actinomycetota > Actinomycetes > Mycobacteriales > Gordoniaceae > Gordonia > Gordonia sp. SMJS1. The sequence goes on from NZ_CP123381.1 coordinate 2,750,522, forward strand.
CGGTCCCGTCGTTGCGCGAGCACGATCTCACCGCGGTGCCGCGCATCCCACTCGAGCCGCTCCCAGACCGTCGCACTACTCGCGCGCTCACTGACCCGGGTCTCCGATTCGAACATCTCCTCACCGGCCCACTGTGGATCGGTGGGAAGGGGTTCGGCCGGCGACACGTCTACGGACGCGTTGGCCCACGAGGCACGGCCATCGCCGCGCGCCGAGCGTTCGAGCGTGTGGGCAACCGCCTCCGAGTAGGAGGTCAATCCCCCTTCCGGACGATCGATGATCGCGTCGACGGCCCGGTCGCGACAGACGGCGTCGCATTCGAGGGACTCGATCAGCGGTCGAGCGATCTTGCCGCGAATCGGCGTGACGAACCGGACCCAGCGGCTCGCCAGCGCAGGCGTGAGATACGGCAGTACCACCATGACTCGAGGTCGAAGACCCGCGACCTCGGCATACACCTGCATCATGTCGCCGTACTCGAGGACGTCGGGACCGCCGATGTCCCAGGTCCTCGACGACGGGACGGCGGCGGTGGCGGCTTCCACGAGGTAGTGCAGGGCGTCGTCGACCGCGATCGGTTGGATCTTGTTGTGCACCCACCGCGGCGTGGTCATCGCGGGGAGTCGCTCGGTGAGGTGCCGGATGAGTTCGAACGACGCCGACCCCGAGCCGATCAGCGTCCCGGCCTGCAAGGCGACGGTCTCGATGGGTGAGTCGATGAGGATGTCGCCGACTTCGGCGCGTGAGGCCAGATGTTCGGACAGGTCGGTTCCCGACGGATGGAGACCGCCGAGGTAGACGATGCGCGACACGCCGTTCTGCTGAGCCGCGGCCACCACATTCTCCGCGGCACGCCGCTCTTCGGCCGCGAAGTCCGCGTCCGTGCTCATCGAGTGGACCAGGTGGTAGACGACGTCCACACCCGCGAAGGCCTTGACCAGCGAATCGCGATCCGACAGATCACCCCGGACCACTTCGGCCGTCGGATCAGACAACCACGGTGCGTCGGCGAGTTTCTCCGGCGTCCGCGCCAGTGCGCGCACACTGTGCCCGCGTGCCAACAACCGGGGCGCCAATCGGCCGCCGACGTAACCGGTCGCTCCGGTGACCAGACAGGTTCGCGACTCGTCCACCTGACTCCTCCGCTCTCGGGTGTGCCTCCCAGGCTATGGAGCGAAGCCGCTCGGCGCCGTCGCCTCGGCGCGGTCGGTGCCGGATCGTTCTCCGTGGCCACGATTCGATAACGGCACGTCCGGCCGACACCGAACTCAGACCACCAGACCTGAATTCGACCGCCAGACCTTGATCGAAGCCTGGCGGTCGAGTTCAGGTCTGCCCGTCAGCTGTCGTTCGCGTCCGCCGGCGAATTCTCGAACCACAGGCACTCCTCCAGGAGGCCCTCGCTCTTCCAGCCATCCGCGGTCCGGACCATCGAATGGTGGTAGTTGCCGCCGCAGGTGCTGAGTTCGGGCATGCCGACGAAACGCATCGGGTTGTAGAACATGGCGCGCACGTCGGCCCGGTCTTCGTCGAATGTGTACTCGATGTTGGTGATGAAGTGCTGACTCACCGACACGAACGCGAAACTCTCCTCCAGCCACGCGGCGATCTCGTCCCGGGTGCCCGCCTGACCGTAGGGCGTCGACGAGTAGTCGACCACCGCCTCCGGGGTGAACACCGAGCGCCAGAGTTCCCAGTTCTTGGTGTCGACCGCACGTGAGTACCGGTACAACGTGTCCGCGATGCCGAACCGGTCGCTGATCTCCTGCAGGTCCATCGTTCTCCCGTCCACCGGTATCGGTACGGGCAGCCCGTCGTGGCAGCGCCGAGACCGGCCGTCGCCGCCGACTATAGACACCAGTCCAGACGCTTGTCAGCGAAACCGCACCGGAGCGGGTGCCGCAAGTCAGGTCGATGCTGCGAGGTCGCGGACGACGCGGAGGTCGGCGACGAAGGCGTCGAAGGCCCGCTCGCGCTGATCCGTGGGTCCGCGGAGAATCGACGACGGGTGCACGGTCACCACCACGAACTCGGAATGGTCGGGGCCGAGGTCTCCGTCGGCGCCGAGATCGAAGCGCTCGCCACGGTGTCGGGTGAGCCGGAAGTTGGTGCCCAGCAAGGCCTGTGCGGCCGTGGCACCCAGACACACGACAGCGGCCGGCCGGACCGACGAACGGTTCGTCGGCACGATCCTTCTGGTCACCGGGCTGTTCGCCGATGAACATGATCGTCGAACCGGGCGCGCCCACCCCACCGCGACACCCGCCGCGGCCCCGGTGATCACCCGCGGCCCGCCCACCAGAAACGGGTCGAACCGGGAGTGGTTGCCGTCGACGCGTTTCCGGCCACGGCGGGACGACCATCCGTGGTGGGAGAGTTCGGACCGGATGCCCGTCTCGGTCACCGGGTTGTCGGGCCGACCGGTCGCGAACGACGCGAGGTGCGCCTCGATGGACGCCACGCGATCGGCGCCCAGCAGGATCAGCCAATGCGCCGCGCGCCCCTCGCTGTAGCGGTACGCGGAGCGTCGGATCACCCCGGACAGCCCGCGCGGCGGCGTGGACGTGCCGAAAACCGGTGGCAGAAAGGCATGTTCGTTCGATCGCTCGCGGGGCTGACGCTCGGGCTGGTCTTCGGGGACGGTCCAGTGGACGCCGGGGGCCGGTTCCACGGGCAGTTCGCGCGGAACCGCGGGGCGGTTTGCGGGATCCAGGTCGACGCCCCATCCGGGTATGCGGTCGACCAGTGCGGCGGTGTCGGGGTCGTGGGGGCGGTCTGCGGGATAGCGGGCACGGGTCCTCCTCAGCCGGCGTCGGCAACGATGATTGGCTTGATGCAGTCGTCGAGCTCCTCGGAGAAGATGCGGTAGCCCTCAGCGATGTGCTCGAAGCGGAATTCGATGCGTGACAATGTGTGAAATAGCCGTTGCGGATGTGGTCGAACAGTCTCGGCCACTGCCGTTTTACCGGGCACTGGTTCATGTTCGGGGTGAGTCCCTTGTTCATGGCGTCGCCGAACTTGACCGCGCTGAACATCGGCCCGTACGCACCCATGACCGAAACGGTGCCGCCTTTGCGGACCGCATCGATGGCCCAGTTGAGGGCGATCGGTGACCCGCCTGCAGCTGGAACTTGGCCGCGGGGCCGCGGTAGACCATCGCGCACATCGTGTCTGGACTAATGCGCGTTCGGGTACCCCACAAATGCGGTACTAACCGCGCCGGCGGCGCGGTGCGCGCAGACCGGTGTCACGCGCGGGGGTGTAGAAAAGGAACCCGAATCCAGGACAGTCCTCGGGAGGAGATCGTCGATGTCAATGGTGTCTTATGTGATCGCCGGTTCGGAGGCCAGCGGGGGAGCGGGCATCCAGGCCGACCTGCGCACCTTCGCACAGCTGGGTACCTATGGTGTCGGGACCATCACCTGCATCGTGTCCTTCGACCCGAACAACGAGTGGTCCCATCGGTTCGTACCGATCGACTCCGGGGTGATCGCCGATCAGATCGAGGTGGCCACCGCCGCGCACGAACCCGAGGTCGTGAAGATCGGCATGCTGGGCACCCCGGCCACCATCTCCACGGTCGCGCAGGCGCTCGGCTCCCGACAGTGGCGAGACGTCGTCGTCGATCCGGTGCTGATCTGCAAGGGTCAGGAGCCCGGCGCCGCACTCGACACCGACAACGCCCTCCGCTCCGAGATCTTGCCGCTGGCCACCGTGGTGACCCCCAATCTGTTCGAGGCCGCGACCTTGGCCGGCATGGACGAACTGACGTCCACCGACGACCTCGCCGAGGCGGCGCGGCGAATCCATGATCTCGGGCCGAAGGTCGTCGTCGTGAAGGGCGGGGTCGGACTCCCCGGCGAGGAGGCGATCGACGTCGTCTTCGACGGCTCCGAGGTCACCGTCCTGCGTGCCCCGAAGGTGGGCGACGAGCGGGTCTCCGGAGCCGGCTGCGTGTTCGCGGCCGCCACCACCGCCGAACTCACCAAGGGCGCAGGGGTCCTCGACGCGATCCGGACCGCCAAACAGTTCACCCACGACGGCATCGTCGGCCGTCTCGCCTCGAACGCACCGTTCGACGCCGTGTGGCACAGATCGAGGTGACCCACGGGCTAGTGCTCGGTCGGCCCAGCCCGTCGGGTGTCGGCGGGCTTCTCCCCGGGTAGTCGAGCGACAGCCCGGCGGTCTCCGTCACCGTCCGGGACGTCGTCCCGAGGAGAACCCATGTCCGAGACCGTCGCCGACATCGTGCTGCAACGCCTTCGGGAGTGGGGGGTCCGGCAGGTTTTCGGCTACCCCGGCGACGGCATCAACGGCCTGCTGTCGGCCTGGGTTCGCGCGGAGAACGATCCGCAGTTCGTCCAATCGCGCCACGAGGAGATGAGCGCGTTCCAAGCCGTCGGATCGCGCTCGCCGAACGCGCGCCGACGGCCCTGATCTTTCCCTCGGATGTTCTCGACCTGACCTACGAGCCACCACAGCAGGCCTTCAAGCAGGTCCCGTCCAGCCTCGGGGTCACGTCGGCGACCCCCGTGCCGGACCCGGACGCGGTCGCGCGAGCCGCCGAGATCCTCAACTCCGGGGAGCGAGTCGCGATGCTGGTCGGCCAGGGCGCACGGGGATGTGCGCCTGAGCTCATCACGGTTGCGGACATCCTCGGCGCCGGTTGCGCGAAAGCCCTTCTCGGGCGAGATGTCCTCCCCGACACGCTGCCGTGGGTCACGGGATCCATCGGCCTGCTCGGCACGACTGCCAGCCATCGATTGATGACCGGCTGCGACACCCTGCTGACCGTCGGATCGAATTTCCCGTACTCGCAGTTCCTTCCGTCGTTCGGACAGGCCAGGGGAGTGCAGATCGACCATTCACCCGAGGTGATCGGCATGCGCTACCCGAACGAGCTCAATGTCGTCGGCGACGCACGCGCCACGCTGCAAGCTCTCATCCCGCTGCTCGAACCCAAGACCGACCGCTCGTGGCGCGACAAGGTCGAAGCCGACGTCGAGCGCTGGTGGACGAATGCGGCCGGCCAGGCGATGACCGACGCGGATCCGGTCAATCCGATGCGCGTCTTTCACGAGTTCTCGCCACGCGCCCCGTCGAATTGCATCATCACCGCGGATTCGGGCAGTGCCGCCAACTGGTACGCACGGCACATCGTCTTCCGCGACGAGATGAGGGGGTCGCTGTCCGGGACGCTGGCCACGATGGGGCCGGCGGTGCCGTATGCCATCGGCGCCAAGTGGGCGCACCCCGACCGGCCCGCGGTCGCCTTCAAGGGCGACGGTGCGATGCAGATGAACGGCCTGGCCGAGATGATCACCGTGGCGCACTACTGGCAGCAGTGGACGGATCCGCGGCTCGTCGTCGTGGTGTTGCACAACAACGACCTGAACCAGGTCACGTGGGAACAGCGCGCGATGTCAGGATCGCCGAATTCGCCGCCTCACAGGAACTCCCCGACGTCGACTACGCGGCCTTCGCGCGGGGGATCGGACTCGTCGGGATCAACGTCGACGACCCGGATGGTCTCGGTACCGCATGGGACACCGCCCTGGCCGCCGATCGACCGGCGTTGCTCGACGTGCGTTGCGACCCGACGGCGCCTCCCGTCCCGCCGCACGCGACCCGCGAGCCGGTCCTCGCCCTCGGCGAGGCGCTGGTCAAGGGTGACGACGATGCATGGGCCGTCGCCAAGAACGCAGCCAGACAAGGAATCCGCCAGTTCCTACCCGGACGGCAGTCCGACAACGACTGACTACACGGGACACCGGCTGCGCCCCGGTCCCGTACTCTCCACCGCATGAGCGGTGAGGAACTCTTCACAGCGGTAGCGGTCGGGTTCGAGGCAGTCGGAGCCTTCGCGATGATCGTGGGAGCGATCATCGCGTGCGTGCTGGGCGCACGTTCGCTCCGTCGGGGAGAGGGTGGCAACACTGCCTTCTCGGTGCTGCGCAACACACTCGGAGCAGCCATTCTCCTGGGGCTGGAAGTCCTGGTCGCGGCGGATCTCATCCGCACCATCACGTCCAAACCGTCGATCGAGGATGCGCTCATCCTCGGGCTCATCGTGCTCATCCGTACCGTGTTGTCGATGTCCATCCAGATCGAGATCGAGGGCGTGGCGCCGTGGCGTCGAGCGTTGCTGACCAGCGGTGGACAACTGCTCGGTGCAGCGGTCGCGAACGACGCTGCAGCTGCGCGACCGACAACCGAAAGCACCGCGCGACGCGTCGACGGGTAGTGTCGCCACCCCGGTCTGGCGCCGACAACGACCGGCGAGGCATCCTGGATGCCGATCACCGACAGACCGACCGAAGGAGTGCCGGGTGACAACGATCCCAGACGAAGTCGATGTCCTCATCGTCGGTGCCGGGATCTCCGGCATCGGTGCGGCCCGCTGGGTGCGAACCGAACACCCTGGCAAGTCGATCGCGATTCTCGAGGCCCGGAATACCGCCGGCGGTACGTGGGACCTGTTCCGCTACCCGGGGATTCGGTCCGACTCGGACCTGCACACCTTCGGGTACGACTTCAAGCCCTGGACCGATCGACAGGCGATCGCCGACGCCCCGCGAATCCTCGATTACCTCCACGAGACGATCGACGAGAACGATCTCGCTCCGCTGGTCCGGTATGGGCATCGTGTGGTGGCGGCCGTGTGGTCGTCGGACACCGCGCGGTGGACGGTCGACGTCGAACACACCGACACCGGAACGCGAAGCCAGATCAGTGCGCGATGGATCTTCTGTGGCTCGGGCTACTACGACTACGACGCGGGGTTCGCGCCGGAGTTCGTCGGCACCAAGACCTTCCGTGGCGAGATCGTGCATCCGCAGCACTGGCCCGAGGACCTCGATTACACGGGCAAGCGGGTCGTGGTCATCGGCAGCGGCGCAACGGCGGTCACACTGCTTCCCGCGATGGCGGAACAGGCCGCGCACGTGACCATGCTCCAGCGCACACCGACCTACATCCTCCCGCTGCCCCGCGAGGACGCCATCGCCAACACCCTCAAGAAAGTGTTCGGCACCGAACGCGGATACGCATTGACCCGACACAAGAACGTCGCGCAGCAGCGGTTGCTCTTCGAACTGTGCCAGCGATTCCCATCGGTCGCTCGTCGGCTGATCCGCAAGATCAACGAATCTCAGCTGCCCGAGGACTATCCGGTGGACACGCATTTCAATCCCCCGTACAACCCCTGGGACCAGCGGCTGTGTGTGGTGCCCGACGCCGACCTGTTCCGGGCCATCCGCTCCGGGAAGGCCTCGATCGTCACCGACCGGGTCGACACCTTCACCGAGAACGGCATCCGGACAGTGGGCGGGGAGGAACTCGAGGCCGACATCGTCGTCACCGCGACCGGGCTCAACATCAAGATCATCGGCGGCATCGAGCTGAGCGTCGACGGTGAACCGGTGTCCCTTCCCGACACCGTCGTCTACCGCGGGATGATGCTGTCCGGTGTCCCGAACTTCGCGCTGGCGATCGGTTACACCAATGCGTCGTGGACCCTCAAGATCGGACTGTTGTGCGAATACTTCTGCAAACTTTTGGCGCACATGGATTCTCACGGATACGACAGTGTGTGGGCGGTCGCGGACCCCGATATGCCGACTCGGCCACTGCTCGACTTCGGGGCCGGCTACGTCCAACGAGCCCTCGACACCCTGCCCAAGCAGGGAGCTGAGGAGCCCTGGGTGATGTCGATGAGCTACTACGCCGACCGCAAGTTGTTCCGTGGTGACGTCGCCGACGACAACGTCCGATTCGCGCGTGCGGGGGAGCGGGTGCGGTCGACGGTCGGGTAGCGGTGACGACTCGCCGGACGGCGGGCTGAGTCACATCCGCGCGAACCGCACCAGCCAGTAGCAGTAGACGCCGTAGGCGGCGATACCCACCGCGGCCAGGATCATCAGCACCTGCCCGGCGGGCAGGCCGGCCAGTGTCTTGACCGCTCCGTCGATCCCCGTGGCCTTCGACGGATCGGCAGTCGCGACAGCGACGATGACCAGGATGCCGGTGCCGGCCAGAACGACACCCTTGCCGCAGTAACCGATCACGCCCGCGATTGTCGCCGCCTTGTCGTCGGAGATCTTGAGATCGTCGAGGAACGACCGGCTGGCTCCCTTGTAGACGTGGTAGACGCCGACGCCGATGATGATCAGGCCGGCCGCGACGAGGACGAACTTCCCGCCACCGGACTGCAGGAGTCGCGCGGTCAGTCCGGCGTTCTCCTGACCGCTCGACTTGCCTTGGCCCGTCGCGAAACGTATTGCCGACCAGGCGAACCCGACGTAGACCACGGCGAGCGACAACGCTTTTCCGCGATCGAACCACTGCTCGGCGCCGTCACTGTCCTCGCCCGGTTCGGTGGCGTGGGGTCCGACGACGGCCTCGGCGAGTCGCCACAGCGCGAGTGCTGCGAACGCGACCGCGGCCACCCACAGGACGACGCGGCCGCCGGACGAGTCGGCGAAGATCCCCAACGCACCCGACTGGTCGGCGTTCCCGCCCCCACCGAAGGCGAGGCGCAGGATGATGTAGGCGATCAGCAGATGGAGCAGGCCGCTGACCGCGTGGCCGGCACGCGCCAAGCGTTCGAACCACGGGCTGTCGGTGGCGCGGTCGACCGCGCCGGTCACTTGATTGCGGCTCATCGCGCCACGTTCCTTCCGCCGTTCGACCGAGCTGGTGCCCGGCCGGTTCCACTGACGTTACGGGGTGCCGGCCGGTCGCTCACTTCCCCTGCGAGTTACGAAGGGCCCGAGCCTGTTCGATGTATTTCTGGTCCTTCTCGTCGTTCTTGTCCGACGCCGTGGTGTCCCGAGGCGGCAGTTGCAGGTGCTCTTCGGCCGGCATCCCCGCCTGTAGCTGTCGGCCACGTTCGAGTTCGGAGTCGAACTCGGCCCCGAACAGCAGCGCGAGGTTCGTCAGCCACAGCCACAGCAGGAAGACGATGACTCCCGCGAGTGCGCCGTAGGTCTTGTTGTAGCTGCCGAAGTTCGAGACGTACAGCGCAAATGCCGCCGACGCGACGATCCATGTGACGATGGCCAGCACCGCACCGGCGCTGATCCACCGGAACTTCGGCTGCTGCACGTTCGGGGTTGCCCAGTAGAGAATGGCGACGATCAGGATGACGAACAGCAGGAGGATCGGCCAACGGACGATGTTCCACACGGTCAGCGCGGTCTCGCCGAAACCGATGGCGTCTCCGATCGATTTCGCGATCGGTCCGCTGACTGCCAGCATGAGTGCCACCGCGGCGGCAAGGACAAGTGCTACGAGCGTGACGAGCAGCATGATCGGCCGCAGCTTCCAGAGGGGACGACCTTCGTCGATCTCGTACATCCGGTTCATCGCGCGTCCGAACGCCCCCACATAACCCGACGCGGACCAGAGCGCGCCGAGCAGACCGAGTACGAGCGCGAAACCGGCGCTGGGGGCGGCCACGAGTTGTTCGACAGGGCCCCGCAACGTGTCCACGGCCGACGACGGTCCGAGGTCGTCGACCATCTGCAGGACGGCGTCGGTCGTCTTCTCGCCCTGGCCGAACACACCGAGCAGCGAGACCAGCGCGAGCAGCGCCGGGAACAGCGAGAGCACGGAGTAATAGGTGAGCGCCGCTGCCAGATCGGTGCACTGATCGCGCGAGAACTCCCGCGCGGTCTTCTTCAGCACGAAGAGGAGGGACGGCTTGGTCAGGTCAGTGGGGGAGTCCGGCTTGCGCGGATCATCGGGGTCGGCCGATTCGGGGTCGTCGCGAACGTCCGGTTCAGCTGAGGCCGGATCCTTGTCCGCTCGTTCAGCGGCGTCATCTCGTTTCATCCCCTGCGCTTAACCGGCGAACACGCAAGCCAAACCCGGCCGACGTCGGCGCACCCGTCACCTGTGGGGTCAGCGCACGTGGCCGCAGGCGTCGTCGACCGCCCCCTGCAGATCTCGCTGGATCCAGCGGGTCACGGCGGCGGGTGTGTCGTCTCGACGGGCGCCGAGGTCCACCGGTTCACCCAGAGCGACAACGGGCCGGCCACCACCGGCCGGGTAGGCGATCCCGGCGGAGACCAACCACAGTCCGACACCGTCTCGCAGGGCTCGATGGGCGATGTGGCCGATCCCGGTGCCGAGCCGCTGAACCTCCGTCGGGTCGCCCTCGTTGCAGGTCCCCTCCGGAAACACCGCGATGCTGTCCCCGCGCGCCATTCGTTCGACGCAGACGGCGATCATCTGACGCCCGGCGTCGGCCGCAGCTCGCACTCCGTGGTCCTTGCTGCGAAACACCGGGATCCCGCCCAGAGTGTCGATCTTCTTCCGCTGCTCCGCGTCTTGGAACAGCTCGTCCTTCGCGAGGACACGCAGGCTGCCTATCCGGTGCCGCAGCGGTGACCGGAAGCCTGCAGCTGCGAGGACCAACGGGTCGCGCTCGGAGACATGATTCGCCGCAATGAGCAGCGGAGCCCCGCTGCGCACGGCGCGGACGATCGCCTCCCGCGAACGAAAGCGCACGACCGGCCGGATTCGGGCGGCGAGCACCGCGTACATCATTCGCGCCCGGGCGCGGTCCTGCTGATGGGTCAGGTAGTGCTCGTATACCGCCTGTGCCTCGGACAGCTCGACCTTCACCTAAGTTACGGTACCGTAGGTTGCGGCGCCGCGGTGCCGCAACGGGACTACACATGACAGCCCGGGTAACAGCTCCGAGGTCAATCGGGGACGACGACCGCCCGGCCACGCAGTTCGTTCGAGGCCAACCGACGGTAGGCCTCGAGCCCGTCGTCGAGGGAGAACTTCTCGACGGCGACCTCCAGGACACCGTCGCGCGCGAGGTCGAGGACCTCGATCAGTTCGTGCCGCGCACCCCAGTACGGCGCCCGAACGGACACCTCGTAGGGCTGGGTGAAGAAGCCGACCTTCGCCGCGGCGACACCGTCACCGATGCCGACGATCACGACGTCGCCCAATGTGCCGACGATTCCCATCGCGGTGTCGATGGTCGGCTGCAAGCCGACGAAGTCGAATACCGCGGTGGCGCCGTCGTTTCCGGTGATCTTCCGGACATTCGCCACGGCGTCGGCATCGCTGAGAACGGTCTCGTGGGCACCCACCTCGCGTGCGAACGCAAGCTTGTCCTCGCTGAGGTCAAGGGCGATGATGCGCGCCGGGGTCAGATGGCGTAACAGCTGAATCCCGATGTGCCCCAGTCCGCCCGCACCGATGACGACTGCCGTGGTGCCGCCGACGAGCTTCGGTAGCGATGGTTTGATCGCGTGATACGGCGTGAGCCCCGCGTCGGTGAGCGGTACCGCGGCAATCGGGTCGAGATCACCGAGCGGAACGAGGTGCCGGGCGTCGTCGACGATCATGTAGTCGGCCATCGCACCTTCGTTGCCGAGCCCGGGTGGAGTGATGCCGAGCTCGGCCGCACGACTGCAGTAATTCTCGAACCCACGCGAGCAGAAGTGACAGACCCCGCAACCCCAGGGGCCGTAGACCGCCACCGCGGTTCCCTCGGTCAGCGACGTCACACCGCTGCCGATCTCGGCGACCACACCGGCTCCCTCGTGCCCGAGCGTCATGGGTAACGGATAGGGAAAACCCTCGGCGGGCATGTTGAGCACGAAATCGTCAGAGTGGCACGCACCGGCGGCAGTCACCTTCAACAACACCTGGCCGGGGCCGGGTGTCGGCTTGTCGACCTCGCGGAGCTCGGGCGGACTTCCTGGCTTGACGATCTGGATGGCTTTCATGCCGGACACCTCTCGGTTCGAGTCGGTTGCGTGCTCTCCCGCCCTCCGGTCTACCCGCGTATGGCGATACGCGCATACGTCGGCGGGAAACCAGACGCGAATTCCTGCTGAACCGCGGCACAGGTGGACAAGCCGATCAGAAGCCGGGACGGACCACGGAGTTCGATGTCGCGGCGTGTCGGGTGCATCAAACCCCTTGGGGCAGAGTCAATCAGCCGAGACGACAGCCGGAGTCGGAAGAGGACCGGATGCACTCTGGAGTACGGGTGGACCGGACAACGCTGCGACTCCGGGTCACCATCGTCGCGACTGATTCCGCGCGGCGCACCGCACACACTGCCGGGTGGCCGGCAGGACTTCGAGGCGCTCGGCACCGATGGGTTCGCCACAGTCCTCGCACCGGCCGTAGGCACCCGCGCCGACCCGGTCCAGGGCGGCACCGATCTCGTCGAGCCGGACTCGCGACCGTTCCAGCTGCGCAACCAGATGGCCGCGTTCCACCGCGAGAGTCGAACCCTCCGGATCGTGCTCGTCGTCGGCCGCCGCGTCGCTCGTCGCCTCGAGCACCGCGGCCAGCCGGGACGACAACGATTCGATCAGCGCGGCGGTTCGTTCCCGTTCTGCGAGCAGCGCATCTCGCGACTCGTCGTCCTGGCTCGAGGTCACCGTGGGCCCACCGAAGTCGTCTCGCTCAGGTGCCGCAGAAGGTCTGGAAGCTGTCGCTGAACGCCTGCGGGGCCGGCGCCGCGTAGTGAGCCCATTCGGAGCGGCGTTCGAACGGATGCGTGACGGGATCCATCAGCCGCGTGAACGGTTCCAGATCGCCGTCGGTCGCGGCGCGCAGAGCGGCGTCGACCTGATGGTTGCGCGGGATGTACACCGGGTTCACGGTGTCCATCGTCTCGGCGACCGCAGCGGGCTCGCGCCCGAGACGGGCGAGTTCACGGCGCCATCGTTCCAGCCACGGACCGATCTGCGCGCGCGGCATGAGGCTGATGATCGGGACCTGATCTCCGCGGAGTTCGTCGGCCAGTGCCCGGAAGGTGCCTGTCCAGTCCGCGCGATGATCACGCATCAGGGTCAACAGGTCGGCGACCAGTTCGGGTTCGGAAAGCGCTTCTGTCAGACCGATCTTCGACACCATGCCGGTGGCGAAATGGTGTTCGTACCGCGCCTCGTACGTGGCGAGCACGTCCGACGCCGCAGCGATCGCCTCATCGGGTGTCGGGGCCATGAGCCTGAGCAGGGTTTCGGCGAACCGCGCCAGATTCCACTTCAGGACGGCGGGCTGATTCCCATAGGCGTATCGGCCCGCGTGGTCGATCGAGCTGAACACCGCCGACGGGTCGAAGGCGTCGAGGAAGGCGCAGGGCCCGTAGTCGATGGTCTCACCCGAGATCGTCGTGTTGTCGGTGTTCATCACGCCGTGCACGAACCCCACCAGCATCCACTGGGCCACCAGTGCGGCCTGACGTTCGAGTACGGCTTCGAAGAACGCGAGATACCGGTTGCCGCCGCCGGCCTCCGACGCTTTCGCGAGCTCCGGGTAGTGGCGGCTGATCGCGTAGTCGGCGAGTTGTTGCGTCAGGTCGGTGTTCCGGATTGCGTACTCGAAGGTGCCGACACGGAGATGGCTGGCGGCGATCCGCGCCAACACCGCGCCGGGCTCGGCCCCGGTGCGCTGGATGTCCCGCCCGGTGGCCACGACCGACAGCGAACGCGTGGTCGGGATCCCCAGGGCGTGCATGGCCTCGCTGATCAGATACTCGCGCAGCATCGGCCCGACCACCGCGAATCCGTCGCCACCTCGGGAGAACGGAGTACGCCCAGAACCCTTGAGCTGTAGGTCGACTCGTCGACCGCCGCGGTCGATCAGCTCCCCGAGCAGCAACGCCCGGCCGTCCCCGAGGAGCGGTGTGTAACCGCCGAATTGATGCCCCGAGTAGGCGGTGGCGACAGGGACGGCATCGGCGGGCGCGGCCGCACCCGACAGAAGTGCGACACCGTCGTCGGATGTCAGTGCCGGGATGTCGAGGCCCAGGTCGTCGGCGAGTGACTCGTTGACGACGAGCAGTCGGGGGTCAGGCGTCTCGGCAACCTGCCACGGCACGGTGAAAGGCGTCAGCTCGTCGACGAAGGTGCGCTCGAAGCCGGTGATCGCGGCGCTCGTGCGGGCGGGAGTATCGGGAGAGACGGACACCCCTCGAGGGTAACCAGTTTCCGGACCGGCAAACCGGCTGCGCAGAAGGGGCGAGGGAGGAGTGTCCACCTCACTCGCCTCGGACGGCGATCAGGCCGCCAGCGCCGCGCCGCAGATGCCGCAGGCCTCGAAGTTGCGCCGATTCCACCGGGCGATCGGGATGAAGAACACGCTGAACTGGCTGTATTCACGCATCCGCGCCCACTGGGTGGTGTTGTGGCAGCGGGGACAGGTGCGGGTCTGACCCGCACCGAGAGGCTTCTGCCTACGGCCATATCCGAACAAGAAGAACACGCCGCCATCGTAGAGTTCGCGGCTCGCGGCGGCCGGTCACGCGCCGCGGTAGTCGATCACGGGCGGCGGACCAAGAGGTCGTTCTCGGCTGTGAAACCGCATTGCTTGTACAGGTCTGTCGATGCTTCGGTCGGGTTGAGCACCACCTTCGCGTATCCACGGCCGTCCGCGGTCGCGACGGTATGCCGGACCAGCTCACGTCCGATCCCGGAACCGCGGAACGCCGGGCGGACGTACAGATGACCGAGATAACCCCATCGGCCGCCGGCGCCCTGCCGGGGACTCGGCATCCGGGCGTGTTCGGTCAAGCACACCATTCCCACGGTCATGTCGTCCGTGCCCGCGGTCCAGACCGTTCGTCGCTCATCGTCCAACCAACTCGCAACCGCGGCGGCGAAGGCGGTATCGCCAAGCCACGGCCCGACGGAGCGATCGTCTTCGTACGCCCACTCCCAGCGGAGCTCGGCCACAAGGTGGGAGTTCTGCGAAGGTTGAATTCGTACCGCGTGTCGACCGGTCACCCACCCAGGGTGACCGATGACGGTCGGCGGCTGCGCGTGCGGCACCGCAGAAACTCCGCGACCACCGCCGGCCTCGCGGAGAATGGACGAGGCCGGAGGTGCTCGCCATCTGTCGAGACGCATCGGGTCGGCGGGCATCGGTACGCTCGGTGGTGTCCGTTTTGTCGGCCTGACGTCACCGCCACCGGGCTGCGGACTCGCGAAACCGGAGGGAAGCATGGAAGCACTGATCCTGATCGCCGTCATCGTCGTGATCGTCGTCGGGGTGGTGGTGTTCGCCCAACAGCGTTCCGGCGCCAACGCGGCCCGCACCCTCGAGGACGCGAAAGCCGACGCACGACAGGTGATCGAACGTCTGGGCGGCCAGGTGTTCATGTTGGTCGGCGACGGCCCGGCATCGAAACAGGCGCTGGCCGACGCGGGGGAGCGATACACCGCGGCGGGGTCTCAGATCGAGCAGGCCAATTCGCCGGTTCAGGCGCGGCTGGCCAAACAGACTGCGATCGAGGGGCTCTACTACATCCGTGCGGCTCGGGCCGCCATGGACCTCGACCCCGGTCCGGCGATCCCCGAGCTCGACGGGCAGAAGAGTGCCGGTGCGGTCACCGAGGACCGGACCGTGGAGTTCGAGGGACGAAAGGTCGCCGCATCGCCCAACCCGTCGGAGCAGACGCCCAACTACTATCCCGGCGGCCGCGTCGCCGGCAGGCCGGTGCCCGCCGGCTGGTACTCCGAGCCGTGGTGGAAACCGGCTCTGGTCGCCGGCGCCTGGGGACTCGGATCGATGTTCCTGTTCTCGGCGATGTTCTCCGGCATGGCGGGCGTCCCCTATGACGCGCAGTCCTTCGAGAGTGGCGCCGGCGACGGTTCCGACGGTGGCGCCTTGGAAGGCGGTGACTCCGGCGACTTCGGCGGTGGTGACTCCGGCGACTTCGGCGGCGGAGATTTCGGTGGCGGCGACTTCGGCGGGGGAGGCGACTTCGGCGGTGGCGACTTCGGGGGGTTCTGAGCGGCCGCCCTCCGCGTGACTCGGCTTCGCTTGCCGGGTGTCAGGTCGCCGTGGGTGCCGCGACGACGGACAGCAACCGGAGCTTCTCGACACTCGCACTGCCCGGGGTCGCGGTGTAGACGAGCAGCGAATGCGAACACCGCGGGTCGACCAAGATCTGGCAATTCAGCTCGAGCAATCCCACGTCGGGGTGCACGTACCTCTTGATCTCGCGAGGCGCTATACCCACTTCGTGCCGTGCCCAGATCTCGCGGAACTCTTCGCTCTCGCCTGTGAGCCGTTCCGCGAGCGACGCCGCATACGACTGCGGGCCTCGTAGCGCAGCCACTCCTCGTAGTCCGGATACGTACATACGTGAGTAGAAGTCGTGGTCGTCGGACGGGTGCAATTGGCGAGCCCGCGGATCGGTGAACCACCGATAGCCGATGCTCCGCGCCGGCCCGTCGAACCGCATGAGGTCGCCGACCAGTGCCGCCCCGAGTCGGTTCTGGCGCAACGTCTCGCCGAGTTCGGTGACGATCTCGGCCGGGGTGTCGGCGAGCCTGTCGAAGATCCGCATCATGCCCGGGGAGATGTGCTCGCGGTCGGGTCCGCGCATGGGCGGCCGGTGGCCGGCGAGGTGGAACAGGTGGTCTCGCTCCTCGACGGAGAGGTGGAGGCCCCGAGCGATGGCGGCCACCATCTGTGGCGACGGTTGCGGGCCGCGCTCGCGTTCGAGTCGTGAGTAGTAGTCGGCGGACATGTGACACAGGGCAGCCACCTCTTCGCGACGGAGTCCACCTGTGCGACGGCGCTGCCCGCGAGGCAGTCCGACGTCTTCGGGCTGAAGGGCGGCACGCCTCACCCGAAGGAAGCCAGCGAGACCGGGTCGATCGATCATTCGGCCATTCTTGCGCGCCCGGAACCGCGGAGCCACGGATCGACAGGCCGTGGATAACGGTGCGACCCGCCACAAGACTGGAAGCGAGAACATTCCGAGTCCGTCAGGAGCTCCGCATGACACGAAACAGCAGATACAGCCTGTCCATCCCCGATCTCACGGGCCGTCGAGCGGTCGTGACCGGCGCGAGTGACGGCATTGGGTGGGAGATCGCGAATGCGCTCGCCGGCGCCGGTGCGGAAGTGGTCGTGCCGGTGCGTGATCCGAACAAGGGGGCGAGGGCGGTCGAGCGCATTCGTGATCGTCACCCCGCCGCCACACTCACGATGGAGGACGTCGACCTGTCATCGATGGCATCGGTCGAGGCGCTTGCCGGCAGGCTCCGGGCGGACGGCACACCGATCGACATCCTGATCAACAACGCCGGGATCATGACTCCGCCGAAACGCCTGACCACAGGCGATGGATTCGAGGTCCAGTTCGGCACCAACCACCTAGGACACTTCGCCCTGACCGTCGCGGTGCTTCCGCTGCTCCGGTCCGGGGAAGGCACGGGTGGTCTCGCAGACGAGCATCGCGGCAAAACGAGGCTCGATCAATTGGGATGATCTGAACTGGGAGCGCCACTACGACGCAATGAAGGCCTACCGCCAGTCCAAGATCGCGTGCGCGCTGTTCGGACTCGAACTCGGACGCCGAAGTCGCGCTGCCGGTTGGGATGTGACGAGCGTGATCTCCCATCCGGGCGTCGCCCCGACCAGCCTTCTCGCCGCTCGTCCTGAGGTCGGCAGGACCGCGCCGACGAGCGGCCGGCGGGTGATCGAGTGGATGTCGCGGCACGGCGTCGGTGTGGGCACCGTCGAAACCGCTGCCCTCCCAGCACTGATGGCGGCGACGCAGCCGGAGACGCCCGATGATGCGTTCTTCGGACCACGGTGGCCCGGTGACGCCGGCGGGCCGCCCGGAGTACGGCAACCCTGGCAACCGT
The DNA here is from genome assembly GCF_029866425.1 of Gordonia sp. SMJS1. Taxonomy (NCBI): domain Bacteria; kingdom Bacillati; phylum Actinomycetota; class Actinomycetes; order Mycobacteriales; family Gordoniaceae; genus Gordonia; species Gordonia sp. SMJS1. The sequence goes on from NZ_CP123381.1 coordinate 2,768,167, forward strand.
TCCGTGATCGCGAAGCGGCATCGCGTCTGTGGGCGGTGTCTGAACAGCTCACCCGGGTGACAGCGGGCTGAAGACGGGCCTCCTGGCGCCGATGTGCGATCGTCAAGTGGTGTGTGCCACCTGCGGACCGAAGTCGACGCAGGTGACACACCGGCAATGAGCACTTGTGGTGCTTTCCACTTGAGGTCTGAGGGACGGCAGGTTCAGGAGAAGAGCGTCAGGAATGTCGCTGCCGAGGTCGCGCACAGCAGCGCCGCGATCGTGACGCCTGCATATGCGTGATCGGCAATCGGGGTCTCGCGTGCCTTGACCGACGATGTGCGTGTCGGGGTGCTGGCCTCTGTCACAAGTTGTCCCTCCGAAGACCCGTTACCTTCCCCGAGAACATTAGGGCCGCGAACGTTTCGCAGAGACCCGGCGGCGACGTTCGAGGCCACACCGATGCGAAGGGTCACGAAACGATAACGGTCATAGCTACTAGGTTTGAACTGCGCAAACGGCGAAGCGCCAATGGCGCGACGCAGGGATGGGTAACGTTGATTCGCACGCATGTGCGACAATGGCGCGGTGAGTTCACAGACGAGGGCCGGCTTGAGTCCCGACGACCTGGAGTCGCTGTCCGCGGCACTCGCGGCCGGTAAGCGAGCCACGGTCTATCTGCGCGATGCGATGCCATCGCTGAACCTGGAGGCCGGCGCCTCGGCGCGAGTCGTGTCGATCGACGGTACGACAGTGACGGTGAGCCCGAGGGGCGTCGACGACCAGTTGCCCTTCGAAGCCGACGAACTGCGACGTCACCGACCGGCGGCCGCCACCACTGCGACCGCTGCGGTTCGTCGACGCACACCGGAACCGGCGCCCCCGAAGCCACAACCGACGTCGTCATCGAAAACAGATGTCGAGGAATCGAATTCCGCCCGCCCGTCCCGAAAGGCGCGTCCTGCGACGGATGCCCCGCCGAGGGCGGCGGAGTCGGCGCCTGCGACGACCAGGTCGTCGCGAAAGGCCAAGACGCCGACCGCGCCGACCACGGTCACCATCACCGCGGCAGGGGAGAGCACGTGGACGCTGTCGGTTGCGGTCGGGACCAGAAAGCTGGCGAAACCCGTCGAGATCACCGCCGACCGGGTGGCCCGGGCGATGCGGGAGCTCGATGACGAGACCGCGATCGCCGCGGTCGACGCCGTCATCGAATCGGCCCGAACGGCCGCGCAACGCCGCATCGACGAACTCAGTCAGGAACTCGAAGCCGCGCGGGCCGCGCTGGCCAACCTCGACGGGTCCGTCGACGACCAGCGCGGCCTCGCTCGCTGAGGAGCGCCCGGAGCTCGCGAGGGCGACCCCCTGCTCCCTGAGGAGCGCCCGGAGCTTGCAAGGGCGACCCCCTGCTCCCTGAGGAGCGCCCGGAGCTTGCAAGGGCGCCCCTCTGCTCCCTGAGGAGCGCCCGGAGCTTGCGGAGGGCGCGTCACGAAGGGCCCCGTCAGGCCTGCCGGTCCCGGAACCGGTACATCGCGCGAATGTCTCGCGTGATCGCTTTGTCCCGCTTGCTCCGTTTGCTCGCCTGTCGGGCGTCGCCCCGAGCGGCCGACCACTCACTTTCCCTCAGCAGCTTGCGATAGCGTTCCAGCCGGCCGGCGTCGAGTCGGCGGTCCCGGATCGCCTCCTGCACCGCGCATCTCGGCTCGCTGCGGTGTTCGCAATCGCGAAACGCGCACTCACGAGCCAGCTCTTCGATGTCGGCGAACGTACGGCCGGCCGCCTCGGCGACATCCTGCACCCCGATCCCACGCAGGCCAGGTGTGTCGATGAGTACCTTGCCTCCCGGCAGGAGCAGCAGCTCGCGGTGCGCCGTCGTGTGCCGACCCTTTCCGTCGATCGCCCGAATCTCGTTGGCCGCCATCTGTTCACGACCGAGTAATGCGTTGGCCAGGCTCGACTTGCCGGCGCCGGACGAGCCCAGCAGGACGGCGGTACCGGTCATGGTGGACTCGAGGAGGTCGACGCCTGCGCCGGTGATCGTACTCGTCGTCACGATGTCGGCGCCCGGAGCGACCGCGGCGACCATCGCCTCACCCGGAAGAGGATCGTCAACCAGATCCGACTTGGTCAACGCGATGATCGGCCGGGTGCCGGCGTCGTAGGCCAACGTCAGCAGGCGTTCGATGCGACCGACATTCACCCTGTTCGCGACCGACACCGCGATGATCACCGTGTCGACGTTGGCGGCGAGTACCTGCCGTTCCGATGTCCGATCCGAACTCGCGCGCGCGATCGCCGTCCGGCGCGGCAACAGGTGCACGATCCGGGCCTGCCCGTCGTCTCGGCGCAGCACCACCCAATCGCCGGTGCACACGGACTGTTCGCGCTCCGCAGTGCGCCCGACACCGCGGATGGCGCGGACCGGACCTGATGCGGTGATGGTGTCGCACCCGCCGCGATCCACCCGCACGACGCGAGCTGGTAGCTCGTCGTCGGACGCGCGGTCGGTGTACAGGGTCGAGAAATGCTTGTCCCAGCCGAGAGCGGCGAGCTCGACGGGAAAAGACGAATTACTTGCAGAATTCACTGTTGGGGACTTTCGAGGAAAGCCCGCGACCCCAGGAGTCATCCGACTCGCAGCTCAGTCGGTTGTGCGAGAACGGTGTTCGAGGATCAGCAACGGGCTGGAGGAACAGGGATGGTTCGGATGCTGACGATGCCAGCGATCTCGACGGCAACCATCGACTCACCTCCAGGTCTCGTGCTGCCCCCACCGGACAGCGCGGCTCACGCTAACACCGCCGGGCGATGCCCACCACTTCTTTTTCGTTCCGCGGGTTCGCGCTACCGGAGCCCCAACTCGACGCCCTGCGCGAGCACCTCACGACGCGAGGTCATACCCAGCTTCGCCAGGACCGCGGACACGTGATGGTCCGCGGTTTTCGACGAGATGTACAGCCGCTTGGCGATCTCCGAATTCGATAGTCCCTCCGCCACCAGGCGGGCGACCTCGAGTTGCCTGTTCGTCAGGCCACCGGGGTTCACTCGTGTCGTGGGCCGAGGGCGCTGCGGGACGGTGGCGCAACCCCGTTCGCGCATCAACGCACGCGCACGATCGGCGGTACCCGCGGCGCCGAGTCCGTCGAGCATCGTCACACCACGGGCTGGGTCGTCGGAATCCAACCAGCACATCGCCGATGCGAACGGATCACCCGCGTCTGACCACCAACGCGCGGCATCGGCGTGCCGACAGTCGAGCGACAATCGGTACGGCGCCGCGATCGGCCCGGTCTGCGTCGACAACCCGAGCCTCGCACGCCAGACGGCGAGACTCCCTGAGCCCCACTCTGTTCCGTCATCGTCGAGGGTGTGCGCCGCGGTGACCCGGGCGTCCTCGGTCCCGGTCATCCAACTGATCTCCGCCAGGGCGGTCAGGACCGCGAGCCGTCGGAGGGGTTCATCGATCTGGTTGGCGAGGGTCCAGGCGTTCTCGATCTCGTCGATGTCGAACGACGCGCCGCATCGGAGCGGCACCAGCACGGTGACCAGGAGCGGCCACAGCGTGGCGATCGGCATCCCGTCGGCGTCGATGACCGCCCCGGCGTCCTCGAGGGCTCCGTTCCAGTGTCCGCGGGTCAGATGCAGGCGACTCCGCACCGCGGTCTGCCAGTGGCGACAGATCTGGATGTCGCGCTCCACCGTGAACGGGAGACCCGCGTCGAGGATCCGGTCGGCAGCCCGGTACCTTCCCTGTTCGACATCGAGACTGGCCACCTGTGAATAGACGGTTGATGCGAGTTCGTCGAAGCCGAGGGTGCGGGCGGTTTCCATGTGATCGAGAAGTCTTCTGCGAGAGTCGACTTCGCCGGTGGACAGCGCAGCCGAGTCCGAGACGACCTTGTTCCACAGCCGCAGTTCCTCGTCGGATGCCGACGCGGTGTCGGCCAGCAGGGACGCCGTTCCCGACACGTCGCCCCGCATGAACGCGAGAAACGCGCGGTGGATCTGCGCCTCGCTGTACACCGCCGACGCCCCCGTCCCGTTGGCGATCTCCGCTGCACGACCCAGGTGCGATTCCGCGCTCTGCCGATGCGCGCTGTAGTACTCGTAGACCCCGACGGCCACATGTGCCGTGGCCAACCCGGTGTCGTCACCCAGTTCGGTCCACAACGGGAAGGTCTCGTTCACACTGGCTATCGCATCGCGCAGTCGGCTGACCATGTACTGCTCGTTGGCCAGCGCCAACAACAGTTCGGCACGCTCGCGAGCCGGAGCATTGACTTGGTGCTGCTTGGCGATCTCGTAGTACGCGACGGCCTCGGTGTGCGCTCCGCCGCGGATGGCGTCCTCGGCTGCGGCGCAGGCATGACGGACGGCGCGGTCGGAGTCCCGGGCGGCGACGGCGTGGTGGGTCAACACCGACGGGTGCACGGTGCCCAGCTGCTCGAGTGCGTCCAGGAGCTGCGCGTGCAGATGGGCCACCCCACCCGGCGGAATCGTGGATTCGATTGCCCGACGGGCCAATTCGTGTCGGAAAAGAGTGCCGTCGGGCCCCCATTCCAGAAGTCCCGTGTCGGCGAGACGCTGCAGAGTGGGGTAACCGATCCGCAGGACCGGCAGCGCGGTGTCCGACACCCGTTCCGGCGACGCCGCAATCAGTTGAAGGGCTTCGAAATCGGCCGCGCTGACCTTGGTCGTCCGCGCCAGGACCGCATCGCGCACCGACGACGGGATCGGCAGGCCGGGTTCGCGGGAGACCTCGGTCGCGAAGTAGGGGTTACCTCCGGTCGCGGCATGGACCCGCACGGGATCGAGACCCGTACCCTCGACCAGTTCCGCGATCGCCTCGACACTGAGCGGCGGCAGCTCGATCCGGCACACGCCCTCGGCGAGCAGGGCACGCGCTGCCGCCTGGGGCTCGAGCTCTCGATGAGTCAGGAGCAGAACGAGCGGCATCGACTCGATGCGTCGACACAGGAACCTCAGTACATCGGTCGACGCGGCGTCGACCCAGTGCAGATCCTCGACCACGAGAAGCGTCGGTGCAGCCCTCAGATGAGCGAAAGCGGCTTCGCAGACGTCGGCGAGCATCATCGGTTGCACACCGATGCCCAGGTCTTTGACGGGACCCAGTGGACGTGGTGTGTCGAGTGGATCGCAGGCCACCCGCAGCACACGCACGTCCCGGGCGGTCGCACACACCTGCGCGATCAGCGTCGTCTTGCCTGCACCGCTCTCGCCGGCGATGGAGAAGGCCGAACCCACCGGCAACCGGTCAAATGCCGCGCTGATCTGCGACAACTGCTCGGTTCTCTCCAACAATCGCACCGTCCGAGTGTAGGCCGCCCGTCGCTCGAATAGGTGGGTCTACCCATTCATGGGAAGGACGTTCGGCGAAAGATGGGAGGTCCTCACCGATGCCGTCCGTATGCCCGGTGACCGACTGTTGTGGTGCGCCGGTACCGACAACGGTCACCGACGGCCAGTCGTCCCACCACACAGAAATGGACAATCCGATGACGACATCTCTCTCACCAGACCTGGTATCGCTGCGGGAGAAGCAGCAGAAGGTCTGGCGCAGCGGCGATTACAACCGTATCGCCGCGCTGACCGTGCCGGTCAACGAAGCGACCGTGGTCGCGGCATCGGTCATCCCCGGCGAACGCGTCCTCGACGTCGCGACCGGCACCGGCCACTCCGCGCTCGCCGCTGCCCGCCAGGGTGGCGACGTCACCGCGATCGACTACGTGCCGGCACTACTCGACATCGCCCGGGGTCGGGCAGCCGCAGAACATCTCGACGTCGACTTCGTGGAAGCCCCGGCCGAGGTCCTGCCGTTCGGCAACGCCGCGTTCGACACCGGTATCTCGTCGATCGGCATCATGTTCGCCGCCGATCACGAGCAGGCCGCGCGCGAATTGACCCGAGTCGTCCGCCCGGCCGGAAAGATCGTGGTCACGAGTTGGACCGCAGACGGTTTCGTCGGTGGAATGCTCGCCGCGGTCGGCCGCCACGTGACGCCGCCGCCGGGCGCGCGTCCCGCCACCCGGTGGGGCGATCAGCAGTACGTCGCATCGCTGTTCGGCGATCGTGTGCACTCGGTCGATTCGCACACCGCCGTGCTGACCGTTCGGTTCGTCGACGCGGCCGCTTTCGCGGACCTGTTCCTCGGCTACTACGGTCCGACGTTCTCCGCGGCGTCGAAGCTCGACGAGGGCGGCAAGCACGCACTGCGTGCCGATCTGATCTCCCTCGCCGAGTCTCGGCAGCAACCGGTCCCCGGCGGGATCTCCATCGACTGGGAGTACCGCGTCGTCGAGGCGGTGCGGTCATGAGCGCGCCCCGGAGTCGTGGCAAGGTCATCGCTCGCCTCGGCGCGACACTGTCGATCGCCGCGGTCATCGGCGTCGCCGCGCCGCTTGCGACGACGGCTTCGGCAGCACCCGCGCGCACACCGGGCGCGACGCTGACGATCGTCGACCAGAACATCACCGGTGCCGGCAAGAACCGCATCATCATCCAGGGCCTGTATCCGATGACACGAGCGGACGCGGTCGGATTCGTCACCCACATCAACGATCGGGGTTGCGGTGGAATGCACTACATCGTGCTGGGCGACGACGGCCGGGAGCAGTACCTCTACGACCGCAACTTCCCGGGCACCTCGGTCGGGACCGAAGGGTTCCTCCGGGCTTCCGACCGCGGGCTCGAGTATCTCCGGGAGTTCGTCGTTCCGAGCTCGGTTCTCAACGAGGACCGGGACGGTGCTGACGAGGTGTTCACCCGGGTCCGATTCACCGACGGCGACTGCCGGGCACGGGTCCAGACCACCAACGTGGTCGTCGGGCGGTTCTGACCCGACCCGCCGGCCCGACACCCGCCCACCCGGCCTGTGCCGGGTGGGCGGGTGTCGGATCAATTCAGCTCGGCAGCGTCCACGTCGGTGTCGATACGCATGGCGGCCACCAGTTCTCGGTAGAGCTCATCGGTGGCGAGCAGGCTCCGATGGTTGCCGACCGCCCGCACCCGACCGGCTTCGAGGACGACGATCTGGTCGGCGTCCATGATCGTCGAGAGCCGATGCGCGATGGTGACGACGGCTCCGCGAGTGGCCTGTCGACGGATGCCCTCGGCCACAGCCGCCTCGGTCAACCCGTCGAGTTGCGCGGTCACCTCGTCGAGCAGGAGGAGTTCTGGGTCGACCACCAGCGCGCGGGCGAGCGCGATCCGTTGCCGTTCCCCGCCCGACAGCGTTGACGTGGTCACGTCGGTGAGTAGGCCGTCGGGCATGGAATGGACACGCTCATCCATCCGTACGGCCGACAGGGCACGCCACACCTCGTCGTCTGTCGCCTCGGGCGCCGCGTAGACGAGGTTGTCGCGGACCGTTCCGGGGACCAGAGGGGTGTCCTGCTCCACGTAGGCGATGCGTGCTCGCAGGTCGTGGAGTGTCCACTGGTCGAGCGCCCGGCCGTCGAGCACGATCTCGCCGCGATCCGGTCGTAGGAACTTCAGGAAGAGGGAGAAGATGGTCGTCTTCCCGGCACCCGACGGTCCGACGATGGCAGTGTGTCCGCGGCGCGGGATCGTCAGGTCAATGCCGTTGAGCGCAGCGGGGGAGTCTGGTGCGTATCGGTACACCACGTCGCGCAGTTCGAGTGCGGACGCGGTCCGGTCGACCCGAGCCGACGTGCGATTCGCCACCACCTCGTCGTCGGATTCGGTTCGCAGGTCGGAGATCTCGGCAATCCGCGCAGCCGCGGCCAATCCCGACTGTAAGGCCGTGACACTCTGGGTGAGCAGCGAGACAGGCATCATCAGTTGGAATCCGTAGAGCAGGAATGCGATCAGAGTACTGACGGCCATCGAACCGTCGGCGACGCGCCAGGCCCCGAACGCCAGGACGACCATCACCGCCAGATTGATCCCGGACCCGGTGATCGTCCAGGCCCATGCTTCGATACGCACGGCCCGGATTCCCTTGCTCGCCGACCGGTGCGCAAACTCTCCGATCCGGTCGGATTCCCGCGCCTCGGCCCGACTCGCCTTGACGGTGCGAATCGATCGAAGAATCCCCTCCAATCGGCCACCCAGGAAACCGATCTCGGCCTGCGCGTCCTGCTGCGCCTTCGCCAACCCCGGCATCAGTACGGCGGCGGCGATCCCGACCATGACCACGACGACCATCGTGGTCGCGAACAGCGGGAGGTCCAGAAACGCCATCAGTACCAGCGCGCCGACCATACCGACGAAACCGTTGACACCGTTGACAATGCTCGACGTCGTCGCTTCGCGGATCAGCAGGGTGTCGGAGGTGACGCGCGCGACCATCTCGCCGCTCGACCTACGGGCGAGCTCGGGGACCTCGACGCGGAGCAGGTGACCGATCAGTCCGGTGCGGGTGGCGAGGATGATGCGTTCGGCCAGGGTCCCCAGCATGATCGTCTGGATCAGACCGATCACCGACCCGGCGACGAGCAACACGGCCAACACGGTGATCGGCGCCGCCAGAGATTCCGACACGGCAAGACCGTCGAGCACCCACTTCGTGACCAGCGGGGTCGCGAGTTCGGCAGCGGTGCCGAGCAACCCGAGGACGACGCCCACGGCAAGGACGCCCCGGTAGGGGCGTATGTAGTCCCAGAGGATCACGAGTTTGGCGCGCATGGGCATATCCGGGGTCTGCCCGGGATCGGCCGCGGTTGTCGAAGTCGTCATGGTGTGAGCCCTCCCGAGCGGAACATGCAAGCTCTACAATGACACATTGATGTCCCATTTTCAATCAAGTGTGTTGCAGAGACCCGAGTGTGGTGGATAGTCTCGGCCAGGTGAACGATGCGCCGGAACCGGCTGCCGTCTCGGGCGTGCGCCTGCGCACCCGACAGGCCATAGTGTCAGCCGCCATCGCGGCGTGGGCAACTGATTTCTCGACGTCCCTGGGCGACATCGCCGACCGGGCGGACGTCAGCCGCAGCACCTTGCACCGCCACTTCCCCGACCGTCAGTCTCTCGTCGATGCGGCGCTCGTCGAGGCGAGGAGCGTTCTCGAGCGGCAGGCGAGCGAAGCGGTCGACGGGTGCGAATCGGCTCGCGCAGCACTCGAATCGCTGATGCGGGTGATCATCGGCATCGACGACGTCATCGTGTTCCTGTTCGCCGACCCACACCGGTTCGACGGCCACCCGGAGTGGGCTGAGGAAGAGGACCAGATGCTTCCGGAGGTCCTTTCTCGGGCGCAGAAAGACGGTGCCATCGCCGGTGATCTCGAAACGAGATGGCTGGCCGGGGTGTTCTATTCACTCTGTTTTGTCGGTGCGGTCTCGATCGCCGGCGGGGTGATGTCGCGTCGCCGCGCCGCCGATGTCGCCGTCCGGACGTTCTTCTCCGGAGTCGGTGCCGACTGAGAAGCCGACGCACGCGTGGGCTTTGGGTCGGGGCAACACTTCTACCACCGATGAGTGTTGTATCGGGGTGGTGTCAGACCCTGCACCTACCGATCGGATGAGACATTGGGCAGCGTGAACGTACTGGCGTGCGTGGCCGCAGCGGTCGCCGCGTTCCTGGTGAGCGGTGTGTACTACGGCGTCGTGGGTGCACCCGCCGCGGCGGAAGTACACCGACCGACCTGGGCGACGCCGGTTGTCGAACTCATCCGCAACGCACTGCTCGTACTCCTCGTCGCCGGTCTGGTCGCGCAACTCGATCCGGATGCCACCGGTGCACTTCTGCTCGCCGCGGGGCTGTTCCTCATCCCGTTGGTACTGTTCGCGGGCGCGGTCTTCCACGAGGGAACGGCCCTGTCCGCGGCAGCTGTACACCTCGGGGATTGGGCCCTGAAGCTGCTCACCCTCGTCCTGATCGTGTCGCTGTGGCGGTGACGGTGGAATCGCTGTGGACCGCACAATCCCCGTTCGCTACTCCGTGAGGAGGATCGGGTGACGGTTCATCGCCTTTCGGATCACAACCGTCCTGGCACGTGAGAACTCAGGCCGGCTCCAGGGCCCGCTTGGCCTTTTCCAGAGCGGCGAGCGTACGCAGCACCGAATCGCGCTTGGCGGTCAAGTCGGAGACCTTCGCCTTGCCACTCAGGCCCGAGTCCGCCTGCGCGACTGCCAGCCGTTCCTCGATCTCGGCGAGCTGCGCCAGCAAGGACTGCGCACGGCTCATGAGCTCCTCGTGGTCGGGTCGGGAGACGTCCGCAGGGCGGGCGCTTCCGGCCCCGACGTTCTTGGCTTTGCGAGCCGTTGTGCTGCCGTCCTTGTTTGTGGTGGTGGACGCGGATCGTGTGACACCGCGCCGGCTGGACCGGACGCGCGGTGGGGGCTGTGTGCGGGTCCGATTCAGCACTGCCCAGGCGTCACGGGCCGCCACCCGGTGTTCGCGTTCTTCGTCGTCGTCCGAGGTCATTGACGCGCCCAAGGGTCGCAGACCATAGAAGCCGACGAACTCGCGGGCCGCCGCTATGGTCTGTTCTGCCGCGCGGCAGCGCCCGCACCGCGGTTCGCCGCGGAGTTCGGCGATGTCGTCGCTGGATGAGCACCACACGCAGGCGTGGGTAGTGGAGTCGGTCACGATGGCGTCGGCAGCAGCGAAATTCACGGGTGAAAACACTACGGCACAATGTTTTTCATGCTGCGACCGGGCTTCGTCCAGCAGGCTCGGGCCGGGATTGCGCTGGTTGCTCCCGCGATGGACCACGTCCCGGCCTGCCGGATAACGGGCGCATTCGGTACGCATCACGACGATGGGACGTCAGCAGACATCGCCGAGCTGTTGGAATCATTCCGACGAGCGTCCCGTTGGTGCCACCATGCGAGCAATCACTTATGACCGCTTCGGGGGTCCCGACGTCCTGGAACTGACCGACCTGCCCACGCCCAAAGTCGGACCCGACTCCGTGCTGGTGCGCGTCCGCGCCTCCAGTGTGAATCCCGTGGACTGGAAGGTTCGCGAGGGCTATCTCGCCGAGATCATGGACACCGTCTTCCCGGTGGTCCCGGGCTGGGACGTCGCGGGAGTGGTCGAGCAGGTCGGCCTGGACACACCTGAGTTCCAGGTCGGCGACGAAGTGTTCGGTTACGTCCGTAAGGACGTCGTCGGTGGGGAAGTGGCGGGCGGGACGTTCGCCGAGTTCGTCGCCGCCCCGGTGCGCACCCTGGCACACAAGCCGTCGAACTGGTCCTTCGAAGAGGCTGCGGCGCTCCCGCTGGCCGGTCTCACCGCTCTGCAGACCATCCGCCGGGCAGGAGTTCAGTCCGGAAACACCGTGCTGGTTCACGCCGCCGCGGGCGGAGTCGGAACGTTCGCCGTGCAGATCGCCCGGTCCCTGGGCGCACGCGTGATCGGGACGGCCTCGGAGTCGAACCACGACTATCTCCGCAGTCTGGGCGCCGAGCCCACGACGTATGGCGAGGGCCTCACCGACCGGGTACGGGCACTCGAGCCCCAGGGTGTCGACGTCATCCTCGACTACGTGGGCGGCGACGCACTCGACTCGGTCGAGGACGTGTTGCGCGACGGCGGCACGGTCGCCTCGATCACCGACGCGCGGGCGCGCGACGAGTTCGGCGGCCACTACGTCTGGGTGCGTCCCGACCCCGCGGATCTTGCCGAACTCGCCCGACTCGCCGACGCAGGCGATCTCACGCCGGAGATCGCGGAGGTGTTCGACCTGGCCGACGCGGCCAGCTCTCACGAGCGCAGCGAATCCGGCCATGTCCGCGGCAAGATCGTCGTACGCGTCGCAAGCGAATGACCGCAGGGGAGATCTAGTCGAGATTCGCAGTTGCCGCAGATGCGTTCGACCTCGCCGGGCGCTCGCAGTTGGTCACGCGCGAAGTCGTGGTCCAAGGCGACCAGCGGATCGCGGTCACCGTGCGACCACCGATCAAGGCATCTCCATCGTCTGGGCGCGACGAATCTCGTCCACAGCCCGAGTCACGTACTCCATCGGGTCGACGTCGGCACGTGCCGTGAGGTCGGTGATGACCACCAGGGCAGCGGCGGTGGTCTCCGCGTCCGGTAGGCCAGCGGATGGCAGCGCATCGGCGCCGGCGGTGTCGCCCACACCCAACGCGCCGGTCAGCACCAGGGCTACCGCTGCGGGACTGGCGGCGGCAGTCCATGAGGCGGCGGCACGGCTGGTGCTGGTCATCACCTCGGACACATCATCGCCGGTCAGCCCATCGGGGAACACGGTCTCGAGGAGTTCGCGCAGCGTGATCGCATGCACTTCTCGCGACTCGGGGTGCAACGCGAGAAGGTCGGTCGCGGCACCGAACGCCTCGGAGTCGTGGGCGCGCGCGCGCGGATGGCTTCCCCGGTGGTCTGGGCGACCTTGTCCGCCACCGACGACCGGTCGGGCCGTGACTCATTGTGCGGCATCGGAATTACCCTCCCTGTGTGTTCGGCAGCGAAAACTCACCGTCGGAACCGGTGGCGCTGGCGACTGCTGACGACAGCAGTCGTTTGATTTCAACGGAATTCGGGTTCGTGTGCGGACACACGGCCGGCGGACGGGGACGAACGGTGACCAGACCGACCACAGGCATGGTAGGTCATCCCGGTCACCGACTGTCACATCGCTCGACAGACCCCGGATGCTGTACTTCGACAAAGCCTGTCGGGCGGTTCGCCGCTGAGCACAATCCACTTGGAACGCGCGGCTGCACAATGCGTTTCGTCACACGTGACGAAACGCAACCTGCGGCCATGTTCACGACATAGGCAAGGACTCAGTCTAAGAGCGGCTAGCGTCGGGTGTCTAGTCGAGTGGCATGTCGGCGGCCTGCTTGTCACCGGCGATGACCTGCTCGACGTCGGAGAGGGTGTAGCCGGTCACCTCGACGAGGAAGTGCAGGTAGCCAGCGCGGGCCTTGACCTGGCTGCCGCCGAGGTAGTTGCGGTCACCGACGTTGCGCCAGGCGTCTTTCCACATGTGCGCTTCCCGCGACGCAAGCGCGATGCCGAGTCCGATGATCTGGGCGCGGTCGGCGGTGGTGGCCTGCTCGATCAGCTCGGCGGGCTCGCCTCCGAGGATCGTGGCCGCGATCTCGGCGGCGTTGCCCTGCATGCTGTTCGCTCCGAACATGTCGTGATGGGCGCGCATCGATTCGGCGATGAACTTCGCGACCTTCGGGGCGCTGCCCTTCGGCAGGGTCTTGCGGGCCAGCCACGCGGTCAGCATCTCGATCCGCACCTCGCGGGCGGTCACGCTCGCGGTGTTGAGGACCCGCACCCGGCGACGTTCCTGCTTCCGGGCCTCCTTCTCGTCATCGCTGAGGTCAGCGGTGGCGGTTGCGCTGCTCGGGGTGCTGCTGTAGGTACGGAACCTCATTCCTAGGTCGCGGAACTCGCTGACATACCAAGTGGTCTCGATTGACCGGCTCGCCTGGCGAGTGAGGGCACGCGGGTCGTGCAATCCCTCGTCGGGCTGGGCGTCAGCGGGGGTGTCCTCGTCGGTGAGGTCCAAGTCGATCAGGTGCTCGTCGATGCTGTTGCCCTCGGCGTCGACCCACCCTTCGGTCACGTCGGCCCACACGTAGGCGAGACGCTGACTCACTGGCACGTCCTCAATCTGTACGGGCTTACCCTCGGCGGTCTCGATGTGTTCCAACTGGGCGCGGGTGTGCCGGTGCTCGGGTCTACGGGTCACGGCCTCGATGCCGTCGGCGGTGTAGACGGCGACCTGGGCCAGCAGCTCGACCCGCTCGTCGGCGTTGTCGGCCAACTGCTTGGCCTGATGCTCGAACACGCCGCGTGCGGCGGCGTCTAGGAGCCATTGCTGCGCTTCGGGGTCGTGGTCGTAGGCCGCGACGGTCGCGGACTGCTCCAACGTCAACCCCGCTCCCTGCTCGATCAAATCCAGGGTCGTTTCGGACTTCGCCAACGCGAGGGTGGCGTCCACGTCCTTCTTCTTGGTGCGGATCGTCTTGGCGATCTTGGTCGCCGACATCCCGGCCAGGGAGAGTTGTTCGATCGCGGCCACGCGGTCGCGGGTGCGGAGTCCTTCGCGCTGGAAGCTGGCCAGCTGCTCCACGATCCGGTCGATGGTCAACGCCTTGTCGTCGGCGTCGGACGCGACCGGCACGACGTAGACCGGGACGGTGGCAAGCTCGGTTTCGCGCGCGGCCAGCGTGCGGCGCTGCCCGTCGCGCACCCGGACCTCGCCGTCGACCTCGACAGCGAGGATGGGTTGGCGCACGCCGTCGCGGATCGAATCGACGAACTCGGCGGTCAGGGTGGCCTCGGCCTCGGTGCGAATGTTGGTGTCGATGACCAGATCGGCCGGGTTGAGGTGGCGCAGCTCGCCCGTCGCGGTGACGGTCTCGGTGGTGGTGTTGTGTGTCATGGGGTTTCTCCCTTACTGTGGTGGGTGAGACCCCGGCCAGCCTGACCCTGGCCGGGTTTTCTTTTGTCCGCGTACCGGATTGCGACGCGGAAGCTTCTTTTACAGGTCGCCGATCTCTTCCCAGTGGGCGATCGCGTCGGCGGCGGCGAGGGCGGGGGACAGGTCGTTGTTGTATGCGTCTTTCCAGCCGAAATCGGGCAGGTCGCGGTGGCTGAATCCGTTGGTGCGTCTGCGGATTGCTCGGTCGACTCCGTACATCCACACGGCGAATTCGCGGTCGCCGTCGGCCTCGGTGAGGCGGTTCGGTTCGTGCTGGGCGATCTGGTCGGCGGCGGCGTCGACGTTGGCGGGGTCCTTGGTGGCGATCCAGGCGTTCATGTCGGTGGGTCCTTTCGGGTTGTTGTGCGGGTTAGTCGTGGGTGAAGGTGCGGCCTGCGCCGAGTTGGTCGATTCCGCAGCATTCGCAGAGCCAGTAGCCGGGTGGGTCGATGTCGTCGGCCTGGGTCAGGTAACCGTGATCGGCCATGAACGCCAGGACCTGGGCGGTGCTCTCGGTGTTGAGGGCGGTCATGTCTCCGTAGGCGACGGCGACCGCGCAGCTGTTGCACAGCTGGTAGGCGGTGGTGGTGGCGCTGGTCATGGTGACCCCTCCCGTTGTGAGTGCTGGTTTGCGTTTGCACTGGCCATCTCTTTGCCGGAGGGAGTGGGCTGCAAGGGAGGAAGTGAAAAAGTCATCCGGGCCGTAGGCCTGCAAACCCGTAGGGCGGGTTAGTTTTTCACGCCCTTGCGGGCCGCGAGTGGAGGTAAGAGAATGCGGCAGGGCAACGCAAACCAACTCAGCCCGAAGGGCTCAGGGCGCGGCGTAGCCGCTCCGATGAGGTGACGGCGCAGCCGGCAGACAAACCGCAACCGGTCGGGGCCGGCGACCTCGTCTCGGGAGGTCGGGCACACCGGACGCACAAGGCAGTCGGGGTGATTGTGCGGGAGCGACGCGGGCCGCGGTAGGGCTCGGTGTCGCGGCAGCACAACGTCGTCTTTGAAAGTGGGCGCATCTCGTGGCGCTCACGCCCTCGTGGTGGGTGCGGCGGCGGATGCCGAGTCGATCAGTACTGACGTAGAAGCCACGGCGGGTGGCCTCGAAGCTCAGTGCGGATACCTGGCCTACCCAGACTCCGATGAGATCTGAGGTTCCCCTGAAAAAGTGGACACGGTTAGCTTGTTTGCTGACTTGTGTGTGATCTGATTTCGAAGTCGATAGGTGAGACCATCCCTAGCGAGCTATGCCTTCTGTCATGGTTGTAGAATCGGATGTAATTGTCAAGTCCGGCAGCAAGATTCGCGTAGCTGCCGTACGCGTGGCGCTTGTAGTTCTCGTGTTTGACCGTTGACCACAACGACTCGGCGCCGGCGTTGTCCCAGCAGATGCCGGTCGCGCCCATCGAGCGTTGCAAACCATGTCGACGGCACGCTGAAGCCATGTCGTAGCTGGTGTACTGACCGCCTCGGTCGCTGTGCAGAATGGTGCCGGCCACCGAACCGCCACGAGTGAGCACTGCAGCATCCACCGCGTCCTCGACGAGCTCGGTGCGCATGTGATCTGCCAGCGACCAGCCCAGCACTCGACGCGAGTGCTCGTCTCGGATCGCGCACAGGTAGGCGTCCCCTTCGCCGCAGGTCAGATAGGTGATATCGGAGGTCCAGACCAGGTTGATGCCGCCGCGATCGAAATCGCGGCCGACCCGGTCCGGCGGGAACGACGCGGCCGGATCGACCTGGGTGGTCCTGACCTTGAACGTGCGCGGACTGATGCCCTCGATGCCCATCTCGGCCATGATCTTGGCGACGGTGTTCTCCGAGACCGCCACCCCCTCAGCGTGCAGATCGGCGGTAATGCGCGGTGAACCGTAGATGCGTCGCGAGGCCTGCCAGTGCGCCAGAATCTTCACTTCCAGATCCCGGCGCCGCTGCTGTCGGGGCGTCAACTCGACACGATGTTGCCGATCTGCCCACGCGTAGAATCCGGACCGCGACACACCCAGGAGAGCAACAAGTTTCGTCACGTCGTGGTTGGCGCACTCCGCGGCGATGAGTTCGAAACGACTCACCGATGATGCTGCGCCGCAAAGTACGCCGATACTTTTTTCAGGAATGCGATATCACGGTCCTTCTCGGCGAGTTCGGCACGCAGCCTGGTCAGTTCTGAGCGTTCACTCGCCGACAGATCTTGGTCGGGCGGCACCTTGCGAACATCATCGGCGACGCCGTCTCGAAGCCGCTCAGCCCGAACCCATTTGCCCAGCAGATTCTCATGCACATTGAGTTCCCGAGCCACCTCGGTGATCGGCCGACCACCATCAATCACCCGACGAGCAGCCTGAGCCTTGTACTCCGGCGTAAACGACCGCCTCCTGGACATGTCGACATCCTTCCAGCAGGACCCCTGGCCCCACTATCTCGGTGTCCACTCAAACTGGGGAGGCTCAATCGTGACACCGGACGGCAAAGGTCGCTTTAATTCGTTTCAGAATGGCTCATTTACCCCACAACTGGCGCACATCCTGTCAACGAACCTATTATGGACATTTGGGCGGATGCTGGATATGAAGCCGGAAAGTGGGGTTAGCCCATCGCCGCACCGGTCATCGACCGCATCAACAACAAGGTCTTTAGGGTCCTCTCCGAAATGCTCGGCCATCAGAGGTAGCGCGGTGGATCGACCGTAGGGTCGTCGTCGATGGTGTCGACGTGCGGGTCGGCGAGAATGTTGGTAACCGCAAGGGAGCTGGCACCGAAGGTGGCGAAGTGCGGGTTGACGTCTCTGACGACACTCCGTGCACGGTCCGCCGGCCAAACGAACGCCGGGATCGGCCAAGAAGACCCGAACGGCGCGCGGCGTGGTTGTCGTCCCACGCGGCCAGATCAGCCTCGCCTCGCACAGGTAGTACCGACGGACGCTATGCCGCCGCTGCTCGTTATTGATGTTGATCCTCACGGCACCGGTTCGCCCGCACAGGGTCTCGACATGACTGACCAACGGCCCTCGTGAATTAACCCCTGGCTCAGTGGGTGACCGGTAGTAGCACTCGTCGCGAGTGGTGGTGTGCTGCATTCGAGCGAAGTTCTGTACACCGCGAGAAGCGCCTGAGACAGTGAGCGGGTGAGCCCGTCGTGAACTCGCCCCGGCCGTGCATGGTCGGAAGAACGTGCTGAGCGTCGACGAACTCCAGCCAGGCGGGGGCGCCTAGGTGTCTGCGTTGCCGTTCTTCCATTGTGGCCACGGGATGTTCCAATCGCCGAGTCCATCAACTCCCGGCAGTGTGTCGGCGTTGGTGTTCTTGACCGTGACGGGGTCACCGCGCAGGGTGTTCTTCACGAGCCATTCCGCGTCAGTGGGACTCAGGTTTGGGCAACCGTTGCTGACGTTGCTGCTGCCTTGCGCCGACATCGACCACGGTGCGCCGTGCATGTAAATGCCGCTGTAGGACATTTGCACCGCCCATTGAACGGGTGTGCGGTATCCCGCTGCGGACTCGACAGGCACTCCGTAGGTGGACGAGTCCATGATGATGTGCTCGACGCGATCTCCGATCATGTAGATACCGCGGGGCGTCGGAGTGCTGTCTTTGCCGAACGAGGTCGGCATCGTGCGGATGACCTTGCCGTCTCGTTTGACGACTATCGTTTTGGTGTTGTCGTCGGCAACGATTTCCTGAGCTCGGCCAATCGTGAAGTCGTAGGACAAGTTCTCGTCGCCGTAGAGCCCGTCGCCGAGGTCGACTCCGTAAATGTTGACGGCGACACTGACTTTGGTGCCCGGCGTCCAGAAGCGTTCGGGCCTCCACCGGACTTCGGAGTCGCTGATCCAATAGAACGCACCCCGCATCTGGGGGTCAGACGACACGGTGATCGCCGCCTGTGCCTTCTTTCGGTCGGGGATGGGATCGGCGAACCGCACCCCGACTGTGTGGGCGATCCCGACGGTTTTCTCGCCGAGGATGGCAGCGCTGGTCAGTGACTCCGGTGAGGTCGTGGTGAAGCGCTGCGAGACGACCGATCGACCGCCCACGCCCACGGCCTCGGCTTGAACGGAATACCGCTTCGAATATCCCAGGGGTTGGGTGCTTGTCCACGTTGAGCCGTCCTCGCTCAGTGAGCCCGCCAAGGGACGGCCGCTGGCTGTGGGGATACGGACGTTTGTCAACGCGCCGCGGCTGGCCGTGACAACAATAGGAAGCCCAGGTTCGACAACCGCGTTGGGCGCGAGTCGACCGCCACCTTCGGTGGCCACAGCAATGGAAGGCTGTGCGATGTCGGCGAAGCTGTCAACGGCCTGAATCTCGTTGCTGTAGGCGGCGCCTCCGGTTGAGCTGCACGAGGTCAATAACATCACCACAGCCGTCAGGGCTGCGAGCATCAGCAGTCGCGGAATACCTGCCCGGACCGACCCGCGGCATCCACGAGCGCTCGAGCACTGCGGCTGCGCACCGTAAGCCGCCAAGAGATCACGTGGCTCTTCGATAGCTCGAGTCCTTCTTACGCGGCCCATCGATTGTGGCGAACCCTCTCACTCGGCGCCTGGACTAGGTTTACTATCCACGATAGTAGTTGAATGCTGTGCGCTCCTCTACCGCTGCACAGCGCGAGAGCAGGTTCGAAACGTCTTCGTGGTGGGCGACCGCCGAGCGGTCACGTCGACCTCATTATTGCCGTGTGGCGACACCCCACAGGTAGTCCCCGCCGATGCGTGTTCGCCACCGCTCGCCGACGTCGAGGCCGTGGTGCGACAACTCTCGCGACACCTGCGGGACCACTCGTCCTCATACCTCCCGCGCGCCGATAAGGCGGGTCGTCCGACGACGTAGACTCCCCGGGTTCTCAACCACGGTGCAGGATCGAGTTTGGGTCCATCTTGCTGCCACACCTTGTAGTGCAGGTGTGGGCCGGTGGAGTAGCCGCGGTTTCCTACCGTTGCGATCTGCGCGCCGGCCAGGACTCGCTGCCAGACGCTCACCAGTCTCTCGCTGATGTGCCCATACACGCCGATCGTGCCGTCGTCTTGCAGCACTCGCATCCACAGCCCGAAGCCGGCGGCCTTCGATAACCGTCCCCGCCCAAGGCGATCTTTGAGGTCGCGGGTTCGGTGTGCTCACGCAGCTGTGACACGCGCAGCAAGTTCGTGGGGTAGTCGGGGCTGCTCGTCTCATCGATAACGACAGTGACGTCTTCGAAGACGTGGCGTTTCTGGGTGCCGTCAGGTGGTCGAGAGTGACCACCCAGGTCGGCCGGGTGCCACCGTCTGTCAGATCCTGCTCGTGGAGTGGGTGGAGTGGACGTGATCAAAAGCGCGTCCGGATCTGAGTCGCCTCCTTCCTTCGTTGCTCCACACGAGTCCGTTAGCTGAGCGTGTAGAGCAATTGTTCGTTTGCGGCGTATGCATTTTCGGCGTTTCTGGCGACCAGCGCGTTGACACTATTGATGGTGCTGCGTTGTTCCCAGTGTGTGCCGTCTGGGCTGCGCCAGACGGTGTCGGCGGTGTCGATGCCCCAGAGCGTGCCATCGGGTGCGGCCGCCAGGAGAGCTAGGGCCGGCGCATCGGGAACGGTTGTGAAGGTCTGGGCGTCGTCGGTGCTGTGTTGCAGGCCATCTGGGGTAGTCGCCCATACGCCGCGGTCGGTGATCGCGAGTGCTGCTGCGGCCAGGGGCGCGCCGGGGGTCCAGCTTCTCCCGTCATCGGTCGATACGAGCAGGCCGTTGATTCCGTCGAAGCCTACGAGTAGTTGTCCGTTGGTGGCGAGCGCGTGGAAGTCGATGTCGCCGGCCACCGATCTCGGTGTCCATGTCTGCCCGCCATCTTCGCTGGCGACGAGTCCCAGCGGGTTGGGTGCCGAGCTCCGCGGGCCGGGATGGCCGGAGGCGAAGATCCGATCAGAGCCGGTTACCCCGGCCAGTCCCATGAAGTCGTCGTCGGAGACGCCGACCCGGCTGGTGGTTCCATCTGCGGTGAGGGCGATTACGCCGGTGTGAGTTCCGGCGAGGATAGTGCCGTCGGCGCGGATGTGCAGGGCGTGGAGGTGGTCGAGTTCTGGGGTCAGTGTTGCGCTCTCTGCTGAGGTTGCCGACGGTGGTGGGGATGTGGGTTGTTCCCGGGTGGAGCAGCCGGTTAGCACAATCAGCGTGGCGATGACTGCGAGGACGACCGCAGCGGTGCGGTTGGACGGGTTTGAGGCAGGCAAGCGGCTAGGACTTTCGTGTGGGTAGGACTGAGTTCGGGCGTGGGTGGTGTGGTGCTCGGTGTGGCGGCGAGACCGGGATCGAGGGTCGGTAGAGAGCCACCCTGGCCCTCTGGGGCGTCGTGGTCGTGGTCACGACTTCTGGATGGGGATGGAAGCCTGCGAAGGTTGTTGGCCGCAATGTCTTTGGAGGACGAGGGAGGCAAGGACGGTACCGAGGTGGTGACGCGCCCCGGCGAGGTCGCCGATCGCAGCGAGGTGGCGGACGAGACCGATGTGAGCGGCGAGGTGGCGGCGTCGGTTCGAGGTGACGCTGAGGTGATGGGCGCGGTGGAAGAACTGGTGGGCCGAGTATGGCGTGGGTGCCCGGTAGACGTCGCGCATGGCATGCAGATACTGACGACGGTGGTCGTCCGGGGGCGAGTGCGTCCCCCTCGGGTTCTCGGTCACAGCGCATCCCTCGAACTAGTACGCGCAGGCTGGGTCAACCCGCGTCATCTAACTACTATAGGGCCTAGTAATTGGCGGCGCGGTGGGTGCTGGAGTTGCGGCGTCACGGACGAGCCCCTGGGGCATACTGGCTGGTGGTGCAGGTGGCGGACCGCCGGGAAGGTGTATTGAGCGTGGGTCTCAGCGAGCACGACGGCGGGCGTCGAGGATCGAGGCGAACGATGGGTGAGCATCCATGAGTGCAGCGGTGGTGTTAGCCTCGATCTTTCGTGAGGTGGCGGTCGTCTGTTGGGTGGCCCGGGTGGGTGGTCTGAGGACCGGATCTCCGGGCGTAGGCCGTGAGAGGTGCCCGACGCGTCGGTGGGCGTCGGGGTTCACGGCCCCGAGGTGGAACGTCCTTTCTGGATCAGAGGTCAGGTCGGCTTGATGTCAGGCAGGTGCGGGAAGTGCTGCGAGTCTTGAGATCCCGTCGAGCAGCAGTCCAACATGTGGTGCGTGGGCGGCAAGCTTCAACCGGGTTCGGCGGGCGTGGCGGCTGATCTTGGCGGCGATCGAGAACACGCGGTGGCGCAGTCGTTTGGGTTCCCACCGGCGAGCGGGATGATCAGCGAAGGCCAGCAGCTGGGTCCAGGCGATCAGCTCGCAAGCGAGCATCACGATGGCACACCAGATGCGGTTCTGATCGAATCCGTGCAACGGAAGATTGGTCAGGCCACAGTCTTTCGCCGTGCGGACCCGGTCTTCGCAGCGTGCGCGTCGCCGGTGACGCAGTTCCAGATCGGCGAGTTGGCCACGAACGGTGTTGGTGGCGAACGCGGTCACCCGCAACCCATCACGATCGGTGAAGCGTAGCTGCGCACCTGGATGCGGGCGCTCCTTGCGCACGATCACTCGCATGCCTTCGGGCCAGCCCGATAGGTCGATCAGCCCGGTCAACTCGGCCACCCACGCCCCGTCGCGCTCGATGCCCTCGGTGTCGTAGGCCGGGGTCCAGGCCTCGGGACTGATCCGGTCGATCGCGGTTGCGGTCGCTTCGGTGAGCCCGAACCCGACCGAGTACGCCAGGCGTCGTCGGGTGAGGTAGTCGACGAACTCGTGGGTGCCGCCGGCCGAGTCGGTGCGCACCAGCACCGACTTGCCAACCCGATAGCCCGCCACGTGCGGTAGCTGCTCGAGTGCGGCGGCGGTGACCGCGATGTGATCGGCAGCGGTATTGGCACCAGCATTACCCGGGCGCAACTCGATCGCTAGGGGTTCGCCGGTGCCGTCGCTGCCGTGATCGACGAACGCACACAGCGGGTGAAAACCGAACCCCCGCTTGTAGGTTGGTGCCGCATCCTGTTTCTCCGAGTGCGCGGTCACCAAAGTGGCGTCGAGGTCGACGATCACCGGGTCAGCGACGTCGGCGTCATGGTCGGGAGCAGTGGCACCGGCTGCTGACCAGCACGCTGCCCGCGCGGCAGCACGCGCGGTCGCAATCGCCGACAGCGCCGCCGGCGCATCATCGGCCAACGTCGAGATCAGGCGCGACACCGTCGGATCAGAGGCGACCTGACCGAACACCGCCGGGTCGGCGCGTAACTGGTTGATGTCGGCCAAACAGTCGCCACCGATCGCGACCGCCACGGCCAGGTCCGAGATGATCTTGCCCGGATCATGAGTCGCCAAAGGTTTGCGCCACGGCGCCAACGCCTCGGATAATCGGCTGGTCAGACCCGTTTTCTCCGCAGCCCGGAGTAACACCGCGGCGCCGGCGTGCGACACGACCCCGGTTCCGGTGCCATCTGCAGACAGCGTGGGGTACGGCGACGTAGACTTGCTCACCTGAATGGTGCTCCTCGATCTGGTCCGATTGATACCTTCGCAAGTTCAATCATCCCAGTTCAGGGCACCATTCTTTATTCACGACACGAATCAGCGTGAAAGCGCGAGGTTAGTTGTTGCCGCAGGTGTGCTGGGCTGGCTGTGGCCTCGATGGATGGTTCGGGTGCAGGGCCGTATCGATGCTCGTTGGGTGTTGGTGGCCTGGCCGGCCGCGCAGGTCGTGTTTGCGTTGTTGTGGGTGGGAGCTGTTGTGACGCTGGCGGTTCCCGGTCATTTCGGCATCCATTCGTTGTCTGAGGTGGTGTCGTGTCTGCGGGTGTTGTCACACGGCGCATCCCCGCGGGTGGAAGCGATCTCTGGTGGCGTGCTGGCGGTGGTGACCGTGGCAGCGATTGTCCGAGCGGTGACGATCGCGGTGCGATCGGCGGTGCGGATGCGTGGTGCTCGTGAGGAGTATCTTCAGTCGTTGCGGTTGGTGGGCGCCCGCAGTGAGCGCTATCCCGATGTGTGGTGGCTCGCCGACGGGCGGCCGATGGCGTTTTGTCTGCCGGGCAAGGATGCCGGCATTGCCGCCACGACCGGGTTGCAGGCGGCGTTGTCCGGTGAGGAACTCGATGCCGTCGTTGCTCATGAGCGCGCACACCGGCGGCAACGTCATCACACCGTGGTGTTGGCGGCCCGCGCTCTCGGGCGTGCGTTCCCGCTGATTCCGTTGTTCAGCCGCGCGGGCCGTGAGGTCGCCGGCTTGGTCGAGCAAGCCGCCGATGCCCGCGCGGCCCAGCTGGTGGGTGCGCGGGCGGTCTGCTCGGCGTTGGGAACGTTGGCCCGTTCGGGACCTGTAGCGGGCCCGGTGGGTGTGTTGTCGATCAGCGATTCGTCGTCGGTGGGGCCTCGGTTGAGCCGCTTGGACTCCGGTCACCGGTGCCGGTCGCGACGTCATCATGTGGGTGCTGCCGCGGCGGTGGCTGGTGTGGTGGCGGTGCCGACCACGCTGGCGGTGTCCGGTGTCGTCTCGGCGATGGTGATCGCGATGTGTGTGTAGCCGAGACCGACCCGGGCAGGTCCGACCGCTAGGGGTTGTTGAGAAGCTGCTGCATCCTCGCAATTTCGCTCTCCTGATCAGTGACGATCTGACGTGCCAGAGCGATCGCCTCGGGCGATTGGCCGTCTTGAATCTCGGTCTTGGCCATGGCGATGGCGCCGCGATGGTGTTCGATCATCTGGGTCAGGAACAGGCGCGACGCCTCGGCTCCTTGCGCGTCGCGTAGCTGCTGCATCTGTTCTGGCGACATCATGCCCATCATCGACGGCATCGGGGAGGAACCCGGCGCCATCGACGTACCCATGTCCATGTTGTGTCCCTGGCCCTCGAGTGGGGCTCCCCATTGCTTCAGCCACGACTGCATCTGCTCGATCTCAGGCTGCTGAGCGTCTTTGATCTGCTGGGCCAGACTGACGACCTGGGGGTTGATGTTGTCCTTCTCCAACAGGATGTCGCTCATCATGATCGCCTGGGTGTGGTGCGGGATCATCTGCTGGGCGAACGAGATGTCCGCGCTGTTGTGTTCGGCAGTGGCCGCCGCTGAGGATTCGGTACTGGCCGCGCTGGTACCCATCCCCGACATCGAGGAATGATCCTCAGTCGAGGTGTCCGAACACGCGGCCACCACTGTCAGAACAGCCGCCGCGGCAGCAACGACGACACCCGTTCGTGTGACTCTCATCGATCTCCTCCTCAAGAGTGATACTTCGCCACCGCCCGGCGGCGCTTCGATAACAATTCTACTAACACCGATAGTAGTTAGTCGCCTGCCCGGCACCCACAAAACGGGCGGTGAACTGCGCAAACAAAGCCGCTAATGCCTGATTAGTTCGCTTCGTAGTGGAGCCGCGTGTGACTGGTGGGGCACAAGTGACTTGTGGTGTGATCTCGCGGGTACACGCATGGCACTCGTGCGTGGGTCTACGACGTCCGCGGGAAAGGTCCGACCGCATGCAGATGGTGTTGACATCGCTACGGGTCAAGGCGGGGCAGCAGTGGGGCCCCAAAGCGCTGGGGGTGGCAGCGGCGGTGTGCGTGGGCGTTGCGCCTGTGATTGCCACCGCACCGGCGGCGGCCTCGACCGATGGACATGTGGCCGGGGAGTTGATCGCGATCGTGCAGGACTCGGTGAAGGCCGCTTTGGGTGGTGCCGCGGCGGCGAATTTGGGGAAGCCGATCACGCAGGCGGCGTCCTGCCTGGGCGCTCAGGCCCAGTCGGGCAGTGTCGGCGATGCGGGCAGTGTGGCCGCGCTGCAGTGCTTCGGAACGTTTTCGCTCATTGATCCGATAGACGGGTTCCGGATCATCGACGCGTTACCGCTGGCTCGGCTGGTGGCCACCCTGATCGCCGCGATCGTGCCGCACGATCCGAACGAGCCGCATGGCCCCCAGCCGCAGGAACCCGGAACGCCGACGCCGCTGCTGCCCGGTAGTGGCGGTGCGGTGGCGCCGACTGCGGGTGAGATCACGTCCACCTTCGGTGACGGACGGGGCCATCAGGGCATTGATATCGGCAATGATCTGGGTGCGCCGATTGTCGCTGTGGCTGACGGGGAGGTCATCACCTCCGGACCTGCCGAGGGGTTCGGGTTGTGGATGCGGATCCGGCACGATGACGGCACGATCACCACCTACGGCCACAACGACGAGAATCTGCTCGAGCAGGGCGCGCGAGTACGGATGGGGCAATCGATCGCCACGGTGGGCAACCGTGGGGTGTCGACCGGCCCGCATCTGCATTTCGAGGTTCTCGACCCGACGGGAGTCAACGTTGATCCGGCACAGTGGCTGGCCGATCGTGGGGTGGTTCTGGCGATGGCCGCTGATGCCGACGCCCGCGCGCCGGGGCCGGTGGTGCCGCAGTGGGTCGGCGAACCACGCCTGTGACGAACCCGGTGTGGTGGGTCAGGAACGAACGAGGCGAGCGATGGCCGCCGAGGCTTCAGCGATCTTCTCCTGCGCCTCGTCCCCGCCGGCGTGGGCGGCATCGAGCACACAGTGGGTGAGATGGTCGTCGAGCAAACCCAGCGCGACCCCCTCCAGCGCCTTGGTCAGCGCCGAAATCTGGGTCAGGATGTCGATGCAGTACTGCTCCTCGTCGACCATCCGATAGATACCTCGGGATTGCCCCTCGATGCGCTTGAGGCGGGCCAGGTATTTGCCCTTGTCGCTGATGTAACCGTGGGAAGAGTGTTCCGAGGCAGAGGATTCTTCCGGGGTGGAGGATTGTCCCGGTGCGGACGCAGCGGTCATGGACTCACCTTCTCAGTGGATCGCGGTCGGTTGTGCTGCAGTGCACGCACTGTACTCGCGCCTGGGTGCAGGTCGAGTCGGCGTAACAGTTGCGCGTTGAGTGCGACCACGACCGTCGAGGCTGACATCAGGATCGCTCCGACCGACATCGGCAGGACGAACCCGATGGGCGCGAGAATTCCGGCGGCCAGCGGTACCGAGATCAGGTTGTATCCCGCTGCCCACCACAGGTTCTGCTTCATTTTTCGGTAGCTGGCGTCCGACAGCTCGATGACCGACAGCACCGAGCGGGGGTCGTCGCTGGCGAGGATGACCCCCGCCGAGGCGATCGCGACGTCGGTGCCGGCCCCGATCGCGATGCCCACATCGGCTTGGGCCAGGGCGGGGGCGTCGTTGACGCCGTCGCCCACCATCGCCACCTTGCGTCCTTCGTGCTGCAGTTCGGCCACCTTGCTGGCTTTGTCTTCCGGGCGTACACCGGCGAACACCCGGTCGATACCGAGGTCGTGAGCGACGGTGTGCGCCACTGCTTCGGCGTCGCCGGTGATCATCACGACCTCGACCCCGCGGGCGTGCAGCGCCTCGACGGCTTGGCGGGATTCCCCGCGCACCTCGTCAGCGAGTTTGACAGCTCCGATCAGCTCAGTGTCGCGGGTGACATGCAGGATGATTGCGCCGTCGGCGCGCCAGCGATCAGCGATGGCCAGTTCCTGATGGCCCTGTTCCTCGAGCATGCGGGGCCCGCCCACCCGCACTGTGGCGCCCTCGACGCGAGCGGTCACACCGACCGCCGGTGACGAGGTGAAGTCGGTGGCCGCGGGAACCGGCTGGGCGCGGTCGCCGGCCGCTGCGACAATTGCTCGCGCCAGCGGGTGCTCGCTGTCGGCTTCGGCGCTGGCGGCCAGGGTGAGCACGGTGTCCTCATCGACGCCGTCGGCGGCCGCGATCTCGATGACGGTGGGCTCACCCTTGGTCAGGGTTCCGGTCTTGTCGAACAGCACCGCATCCACAGTGCGCATGGCCTCAAGTGCCAACCGGTCTTTGACCAGCACGCCGCCGCGGGCGGCGCGTTCTGTGGCAATGGCCACCACCAGGGGGATAGCCAAGCCGAGTGCGTGCGGGCAGGCGATGACCAGCACGGTGATGGTTCGAATCACCGCCTGGTCGGGTTGGCCGATGACCGTCCACACGATGGCGGTGATGATCGCTGAGCCGAGCGCGAACCAGAACAGCAGCGCTGCGGCGGAATCGGCCAGCCGCTGGGCGCGGGAGGTGGAGTTCTGCGCGTCTGCCACCAGGCGCTGAATCCCGGCCAGCGCCGTGTCGTCGCCGGTGGCGGTGATCTGGACCCGCAGCCCCGAGTCGGTGGCCACCGTGCCGGCCACCACCTGATCGCCGATGCCGCGGCGCACCGTGCGCGATTCTCCGGTGACCATGGATTCATCGAGCTCGGCCGAGCCGTCTACGACGCGACCGTCGGCCGGGACGCTGGCCCCGGGGCGCACGATCACCACATCTCCGACCTGCAGCTCACTGGGAGCAACGGTGGTGATGTGGTCGCCCTCGACGCGTTCGGCCTCATCGGGCAGCAGCGCGGCCAGCGAGTCCAGGGCCGAGGTTGTCTGGGCCAGCGACCGCATCTCGATCCAATGCCCCAACAGCATGATCACGATGAGCAGGGCCAGTTCCCACCAGAAGTCCAGTTCGTGGTGCAACACACCGATGCTCGCACCCCAGGACGCCACGAAGGCCACCGTGATCGCCAAGGCGATCAACAGCATCATTCCCGGTGCGCGCGACCGCAGTTCTGCAGAGGCGCCTACCAGGAACGGCCGCCCACCCCAGCAGTACATCACCGTACCCAGCACCGGTGAGACCCACTTCAACACTTCACCATCGGGTAGGTCATAGCCGATGAGCATCGCGAACATGGGCGAAAAGGCCACGACCGGCACAGCCAGGGCCAGCATGATCCAGAACAGCCGCCGGAACTGCCCGACGTGATCACCATGCCCCCCATGCCCAGCGTGATCATGGTCTGCGCGGGCGCGCTCAGCATGGTGATCGTGGTGGTTGTGTGACGCTGCGGCGAGTTGGCCGTGGTGGCGTTCATCGGCGGCGTCGTGACCGACGTGCTCAGGGGAAGAGTGCTCGTTCATGCCGCTACCTTATACCCCTGGGGGGTATACGTCGAGGGGTTGGTGGGTGGAACTGTGGACGATGAGTGGGGCGGGCTGGTGAAGGCGCGCAGCCGCAGGCTGTTGCTGACGACGAACACGCTGGACAACGCCATGGCGGCCCCAGCCAGCATGGGGTTGAGCAGTCCCAGCGCGGCCAGCGGTATCGCGGCGACGTTGTAGGCGAATGCCCAGAACAGGTTCATTTTGATCGTTTTCAGAGTGGTGCGTGCCAAGGCGATCGCGTCGGCGGCAGCGTTGAGGTCGCCGCGGACCAGGGTGATGTCGGCGGCATGCATGGCGGCGTCGGTGCCGGTGCCCATCGCCAGCCCGAGATCGGCGTGGGCCAGGGCAGCGGCGTCGTTGACGCCGTCGCCGATCATGGCCACAACCTTGCCGTCGGATTGCAGGTCGGTGATGACGGCGGCTTTGTCGGCCGGCAAGACGTTGGCGATGACGGTGTCGATCCCGACCTCAGCGGCGACGGTGTCGGCGACGGTCTGGTTGTCGCCGGTCAACAGGATGGGCGTCATACCCAGTGCGGCGAGCCGGGCGATGGCGTGTGCGCTGGTGGGTTTGATCGCATCGGCGACCGCCAGGACCGCATGGGCGCGGCCGTCCCAGGCGACGAGTACGGCGGTCTGTCCGGCTTCTTCGGCGGCGGTCTGCGCCTCGTTGAGGTGGGGGTCATCCACGGCGATGCCGTGTTCGGCCAGCAGCGTCGGACGCCCGACGGTGACCACACGTCCCTGGACCGTGCCGCGCACGCCTCGACCTTCGAAGCTGCGGAAGTCTTCGACCTCGTCGAGCTGTCCGACTTCGGCGGCTGCACCAGCAGCGATGGCGGCCGCGACGGGGTGCTCGGAGGCATTTTCCACCGCTCCAGCGAGGGCGAGCACGTCGGCGCGAGTGGTGGTGGGGGAGGTGGTGACCTGGACGAGTGTCATCTGGCCCGTGGTGACCGTGCCGGTTTTGTCGAGGACAACGGTGTCGATGGTTCGGGTGGATTCCAGGACTTCGGGGCCTTTGATCACGATGCCGAGTTGGGCTCCGCGGCCGGTACCGACCAGCAGTGCGGTCGGGGTGGCCAGTCCCAGCGCGCAGGGGCAGGCGATGATCAGCACAGCGACCGCGGCGGTGAACGCCGCTTGCAGGGGATAGCCGGCGCCGATCCACGCGCCGAGGACTGCGATGGCGACGGCGATGACCACCGGCACGAAGACGCTTGAGATCCGGTCGGCCAGTCGCTGGGCGTGGGCTTTGCCGGTCTGGGCGCGTTCGACCATCGCGGCCATTTGCGCGAGTTGGGTGTCCGCTCCCACGCGGGTCGCCCGCACCCGCAGGTGCCCGCCGGCGTTGACTGTCCCGCCGGTCACGGTGTCGGCGGGGGCGACCTGGACTGGCATCGACTCGCCGGTGACCATGCTGGCATCGACTGCCGAGGTGCCGGACACCACCACACCGTCGCTGGCGATCTTCTCGCCGGGGCGCACATTGAACTCGTCGTCAATGGCGAGCTCGCCGATCGGGATCCGATGCTGGTGGCCGTCCCTGATCACTGTGACGTCTTTGGCGCCCAGCTCCAACAAGGCCCGCAACGCCGCACCGGCTTGCCGTTTGGACCGCTTCTCGAAGTATCGGCCGGCCAGGACGAACATCGTGACCCCCGCGGCGACCTCGAGGTAGATGTTGCCTGCACCGTCAGAGGCGCTGACCGTCAGGGTGAATCCGTGGGTCATGCCTGGTTGTCCGGCGGTGCCGAAGAACAACGCATACAACGACCACAACAGCGCCGCGGTGGTGCCGACCGAGATGAGGGTGTCCATGGTGGCCGCACCGTGGCGCAGGTTGAGCAACGCGGCGCGATGAAACGGCCATGCCGCCCACACGATCACTGGCGCGGCCAACGTCAACGACGCCCACTGCCAGTAGGTGAACTGCAACGCCGGGACCATTGCCAGCGCGATCACCGGTACCGAGAGAACCACCGCACCGATCAGTCGGTGACGCAAGGCCACGAGCTCCCCGTCGTCGTCCGAAGGGTCATCGTCGGGGGCGGCACCTTTGGTGGGAGTGGCGGGCAGCGCAGCGTGGTATCCGGCCTGTTCGATGGTCTCGATCAGCAGGTGTGGGTCGACACCGGCGGGTGCGCTGACGTGAGCTTTTTCGGTGGCGTAGTTCACCGAGGCGCTCACTCCGTCGAGTTTGTTCAGTGTGCGTTCGATGCGTGCCGCGCACGATGCACACGTCATGCCCGACACGGCGAGTTCGACATCGACGGCGCCTGTCTGCTCGGCGGTGGCCGCAGGTGGGTGGATCGGAGCTGAGGTGGTCATGGGGGAGTTCCTCGTGGGTGAATGCCTCGGCGCAATGCCCCGGGGTGGCGCTGGTCAGCGAGTTAGTGTCCGGCGTGCGGATCGGCCGAGGGGGCCGTGGAGTCAGGTGTCGGGGCAGGGGTGCCGGTGGGGGCATCGAGAACGAAGGTGGCGGTGTGCACAGCGCCGTCGACCTGGAAGTCGAGGTAGAGCAGATAGCGGCCCGGGGTGGGGGCGGTGGTGGCGAAGCGGACCTGTGGTCCCGCTAGTTGACCGGCGGTCGGTGCCACGCCCTCAGGGTGAACATGCAGGTAGGCCAGGTCGCCTTGACGCAGGGCCACCAAGTGACCGAAAGCGCCCAGATACGGCTGCAGGGTGGTAACCGGTTGTCCTGCTCGGCGCACGGTGACGGTCAGTTCGGACTCGGCGCCCGCGCGCAGATGACCGGCCAGCTCGATGTCGAACCCGTCGACGGATGACTGTCGTGATTCGGCGGTGGGTGGGGCCGGCTGGTAGTCACCGCTGACTTCGACGGTGCTGGTGAGGGTGAGGGGTTGGCCGGTGGCGGCGGGCACGAAGTCGGCGTAGATCCGGTAGCTGCCTCCCGTCGCCCACTGCCAGGGCAGCGTCCAGCGCCCTTCGGGCGAGAGGGTGGGGTGCACGTGTCGGAAGTGGGTGCCATCCGCGCGGACGACGATCAGGTGCAGCTGCTTGTCGTGCTCGGTGGCGAAGTCGGTGACCGCGGTCCCGGCGGCATCGAGGATCTCAAAGCTCAATGGAGCCTGCACCCCGGACGCATGGGGTGCCACCACATTCCCCAGGATGAAGCCGGCTGCTGCCATCGAAACTCCGCGAACCTGATCGGCCCCCGGAGACGAGGCGGATGTTCGCGACTGTGGTGCAGCATTGTGATCGGCATGGGCGGACTCAGCCGGGGAGGTCGACGCCCTGTCGGGAGCGACACCAGCGGCGATGGCGTACGCCGCAGCGAAAACTATCAGCAGGGCCGCGGCGAAGACGCCGAGCTTGGTTGGAACATTCATCGTTGGATTCCTGTCATCGGTGGTGGCGACACCCACGCCGCCCGGGAGAGGCTGAAGTCGCCAGTGGGGCAGACACTTCAGCCCCTCGTCGGCTACTGCGCCAGGTGGTAGCCGGCCTCTTCGATCGCGCCGCGGATCGCGTCGGCCTCGATCGGGGCCGAGCTAGAGATGGTGACTCGCCCGCTGGCCACGTCGACGTCGACGTCAGTTACGCCGGCCAGTGCGCCGACTTCTTCACGCACCGACGCCGCGCAGTGCCCACACGTCATTCCGGAGACGATCACTGTCGATGTGCTCATGAGATGTGCCCTTTCGGTACAGCAGTGGTGCCAACGACCCTCAGGGGGTCTGTCGCTGTGGCGTCTCGCCACACCACCGTTATACCTTACCCCCCTAGGGTAATCAATGGGTTGTGGTGGGCTGAGCTTCGGTGGGGGCGGCGACACTGAGCCATCCGCGGCGGTGCAACAGCAACAGGGCAGACGCCGCCGCCATGCCGGTGAGGACTAGAGCGATCCACACCAGTTCGGGCATGTCGCGGGTGGTGGCCGCGCTGAACAGCCACCCGGTCGCGGCGTTGCCGAGCAGAATCCCGATCCCGACGATGGTGTTGTAGAGCCCGTAGTGGGTGGCGACAAGCGTGCCGCGGGCCAGTCCCACCACCGTGTCCATTTCGAATGGGAACACTGCTGCGGTGGCGGCGGCGAGCAGAGCTGCGGTGAGTAGCAGGGCGGCGATGTTGAGGGCGATGTTGCGCTGATGCGTTGCGGTGCTGGCGACTAGGGGCAGGAAAGCTGCAGCCATCAGCGTCATTCCCACGCTCAGGCTGCCGGTGCTGCCCCAGCGGTTGCCGAACCATGTGGTGATGCGTAGCTGGCCGGCGATGGCCACCAGACCGGTCACCACGAACATTGCGGTGACAACACTGGTGGCGAGGGTGGGGTTGTCTGCTATGCGGTCGGCATGTAGGGGCAGGGCGAGGTAGACCTGGAAGGACAGCACGTAAGAGCTGGCCATCGCCGCAGCGAAGAGCAGGAATCGCCGGTTACGGACGACGCTGCGCCAGTCCTGAATGATTGAGGTGCTGCTCGGGGCCGGTGCTGTTGCGGGTAGCGCTTTGATCTGCACGAGGGTCAGGACCGCGAAAACTGCTGCCGCACAGAGAGAGGTGAGCCGGAAGTCCAGGGCGGTCAGGGCTAGTCCGACCAGCGGCCCGAGCAGGATCCCGGCCTGGTAGAAGACGTTGAACACGGCGAATGCTTCGATGCGCCGCTCACCGGCGTCGGCGGCCAGGTAGGCCCGTACGGCGGGGTTGAACAGCGCCCCGGCGAATCCCGTTGCCGCCGAGGCGATCAGGATCGCCGGCAGCGAACTGACCAGGGCCAGTAGGACGAATCCGATGACCCTCATCAGGCATCCGGCGATGATGAGCGGTTTGTAACCCCAGCGGTCAGCGAGTGTTCCCCCGATCAGGAACATGCCCTGTTGGGAGAAGTTGCGTATCCCCAGGACCAGGCCCACTGCCCATGCGGCCAGGGCCAGCGGGCCGGCGAGGTAGGCGGCGAGGTAGGGCATGAGCATGTAGAAGCCGAGATTGATGGTGAACTGATTGACCATCAGCACTTGGCTGGGGCGATCGAAGCTGCGGAAACTGCGGTAGATGCGTCGCATAGATCAGCTCGTGGGCTCGGCGTGCGGCACGCAAGTGGGGTCGATGATGGTAGGGCACCGCGTCCAGCTGCTCGCGACCTGAGTGAGCGGATCGCTGATGGTGCGGGGTTCAGTGGGCGGCGCCGGGGCGCCGATCAGGTCGTGAGCGCGGCAGTACTCATCGTTGTAAATGGTTCCGTAGTAGCGAGCGGGGCCATCGGGGAACACCGCCGCGATGCGCGTATCGGCCGAACGAGTACGCGCCAGCCAGCCCGAGACCAGGGCCACCGCGCCCACGCTCCAGCCGCCGGTGGCGTAATGCGTGGCGGCCAGGGTGCGACATGCCCAGACTGCCTCGGCCGGCGCCACCCAGTGCACCTCACTGAACTGGTCATAGGCAACGTTACGGGGGTAGATACTCGAGCCGAGTCCCCGCATAATCCGTGACTGTGCCGGCTGGCCGAAAATCGTCGAGCCAATGGTGTCTACGCCCACAACCTCCAGCTCAGGGTTGAACTGCCGCAGAGTATGAGCCACACCGGCTGAGTGCCCACCGGTGCCCACCGAGCACACCAGCACATCGATATGTCGCAGCTGCGCGATCAACTCCACACCCAACGAGCTGTAACCGGTCACGTTGTCGGGATTGGAATACTGGTCGGGACACCACCCAGCCTCGTCACGCTCGAGCAAGGTGCGCACGCGGTCGCGGCGGGCTTGTTGCCAACCCCCGCCCGGATGGGGATCGCTGACGACATCGACCTGGGCGCCGTAGGCGGCGAGCATCTGCCGCAAGATCGGTTCCAGTCCCGGATCGGTCACCAAGGTCACCGGATGCCCGAACACGATGCCCGCTAATGCCAGGCCTAATCCCAGTGTCCCACTAGTTGATTCGATGATCCGCGCCCCCGGGGCCAGCTCTTCACGGGCGCGGGCGCGTTCCACCATGTGCAGCGCAGGCCGGTCTTTCATACCCCCGGGGTTGAAGCCTTCCAGCTTGGCCCAGAAGCCGCGCCCGTGCTCGGCGAAGGGTTCCTCGATGCGCAACACCGGGGTGCCGCCCACCAGCTGACGACTCAGCCCAGCACGGGGCGACGCGGCTTCGGCGGGGAAGGTAGTGGCGAATGGATCACTGGTGGTGAGGCTGTAAGAGACAGTCACACGGGCATCCTCTGCGTTGTTGAACAGGACGCCGCCGGGCAGAAATCAGATCATCAGTGTGAGAGGGAACTGTGTCGTAACGTTCCACCCGGCGACACCGCCACCTTGCCCACCGAACCTCAAGGCTGATCGGCAGCGTGGATCAAGATCTGCTCAAGAACGCCCACGAGGTTGGATGATCGTGTAGACCACCGCCACCATAGGAGCGTGCCCCAAGATCGCAACGTCGTCGACGACCTCCATATGCCGGTGGTCCGACCACCGCACGGTCTGCACGCCCTGGTGATCGAAGATGAGCCCGACATTGCCGAAGTCGTTGCTGACTACCTGCAGCGCAGCGGATTCACGGTCACCGTTGCGCCCGACGGCCAGGAGGGAGTCGCCGCCGCACGCACGGCGAGTCCGGCAGTAGTCATCCTCGACCTGGGCTTGCCGTCACTCGATGGCGTCGAGGTCTGTCGACAGTTACGCACCTTCACCAACGCCTACATCGTGATGGTCACGGCCCGCGCGGACGAAGTCGACACAGTCGTTGGCCTGTCGGTGGGGGCCGATGACTACCTCACGAAACCATTTCGCCCTCGTGAGCTGATGGCGCGCATCGACGCCATGCTGCGCCGACCACGGCCGACCCCAACCGGCGAGTCGCACCCGCGGACGATAGGGGAGCTCACCCTCGACCCTCAGGGTCGTGAAGTCCAGGTGCAGAGCACACCCGTGGAGCTGACTCGGACTGAGTTCGACGTTCTCGAAGCGCTCACGCGGCGGCCCGGTGTTGTGTTCAGTCGAGAGCAACTGCTCACCGAAATCTGGGGACCCGACTGGGTCGGCGATGCCCACGTCGTCGAAGTCCATGTCGCCAGTCTGCGCCGCAAACTCGGTGACAGCGCCGTAGCCGGCCGATTCATCCGCACCGTTCGCGGAGTGGGCTACCGGATGGGTGACGGCCAACCTCGAGGAGCCAGCGATGAACGATGAACGTCGACGGTTACGTATCCCCGGCAGCTTCGGCTCCCGGCTCATGCTCGCTCAAGCTATCGTCATCGCCGGCGGCGGCATCAGCGTCGCGATCGTGGCACTATTCGTGGCTCCACACACCTTCCACGACCACCTCGGCCAAGCTCGCCTCGAGCCAGGGTCAGTTCAGGCCGACCATGTCGAAGCCGCGTTCACTTCCTCGATCGTCGTCTCAATGTCTGCCGCATTGATCACCTCGACGATCCTGGCCACGGCCGTCAGCTGGTTCCTGGCTCGCCGCGTACAACAGTCAGTCGCCAGTGTCGCCCGCTCAGCCGTGGCTATTGGCGCCGGCAACTACCGCACGCGCGTACCCGATCGCCAGCTCGGCACCGAGTTCACCCAGCTCAGCCGAGCTATCAACCAACTTGCACAACGGCTGGATTCACAAGACGACATCCGTAAGCGGATGCTGTCAGACCTTGCCCACGAACTGCGCACCCCACTGACCACCATCGGCGCGATCACCGACGCCATCGAAGACGGAATCCGGGCTCCCGACTCACAGACCTTTGACGTCGTGCGCACCGCCACCACCCGCCTGCAGCGTCTCGCCGAGGACATCGCGACCGTATCCAGCACCGACGAGCATCAGATGCCCCTCCACCCGGCGACGATCACTGTCAACGAACTGCTCATCGCGACCTACGAAGAAGCCGCCGACCTGTTCACCGACGCCGAAGTCACGCTGGGCATCGTCACCACCGCCGCGCGCGTACACATCCATGTCGACGCCGAACGAATGAGCCAAGTACTGCTCAATCTGCTCACCAACGCGCTGCGACACAGCTCCCCGGGCCAGCGAGTCGTAGTGAAAGCCGACACCGCCCCGGCACACGCGGTGCGCATCAGCGTCGTCGACTGCGGTGACGGCATTCCCCCTCAACACCTTCCACACATCTTCGACCGCTTCTACCGCACCGACTCCTCACGCACCAGAGACGCCGGCGGCAGCGGAATCGGCCTCACCATCGCCCGCTCTATCGTCGAAGACCATGGGGGCACCTTGCTCGCCGAAAGCCTGGGAGCCGGACACGGAGCCACCTTCACCATCACGTTGCCGACCACCACCCGACGTCACATCCACCGCAGCACCCCTGGAACCGAATTCTCCGTGGCCTTCAAACACCGCACGCGTCGCGGCGCTGCCGATGCGCTCCAACGGGACCAAGCTACTAACTGAGGTAGTCCGTCGTAAGATTGACCCGCATCTAGAGATGGTGGGTGAAAATGACTGGGCTGGGTTCACTGGAACGCGCAGTGATGGACGTGCTGTGGTCAGCCGGTGCGGCGATGTCGGTGCACGACCTAGTCGAGGAACTCCACGACCGCGAACCGGCCTACACCACAGTGCTCACCGTCGTCACCAACCTGCACAAAAAAGGGTTCGTCGGTCGAGAAAAAGTCAGCCGCGCCTACCGGTACTTCCCCATGCAGACCCGTGAAGAGGCCACCTCACGCACCTTGCGTCAGGTCCTCGACGCCAGCGGGGACTCCGCGGCAGTACTGATGCACTTCGCCC
Organism: Gordonia sp. SMJS1; assembly: GCF_029866425.1. Lineage (NCBI taxonomy): Bacteria > Bacillati > Actinomycetota > Actinomycetes > Mycobacteriales > Gordoniaceae > Gordonia > Gordonia sp. SMJS1. The sequence continues at coordinate 2,805,180 of NZ_CP123381.1, forward strand.
AGACCGTGACACCCGCCGAGCGTGAAGTGCTCAGCGAATACCTCACCCTTAAACCTCGCCACACCCGCGGCGGCGGCACCAAAGCCTAAGCCATAGAAACCCTCCGACAAGGGAAACTCCGGCGAGGCCCAGGCCCGACTACTCAACCGGTCGCGCGCCCCTTGACTGCTGGGAGTAGACGCGCCACCAGCGCACCGGCCACACCCGCAGCGAAGGCCGCAGCACTCAGAGCCGACACCCAGTCGTGCACATCCACAGCGGTCAGCACCCGCAGCTCAACCGGATCACCGCGCCCGACTCCTGAGCGGGGGTCGGATGGCACGAGATCCGACGTTCGGAGCAGCATCACCAGCCAGAACGCGGCCACCGCCTCAAACATCACCACAGCAAGACCCACCGCACGGGAGATCGTACGGGCAGGACCGCGCGGGCCGAACCGACCCGCACGCCGCACCTCGACACCGTCAGTCATGCCCAACCATCTCCTCAGCACACCCGCATCACACCCCACTTCTACTAACCACCTTCGTATTCTGTGGCCATCGGGCGTGGGCGCCGGGAACGAGGGTCTCGAAGCAATCTGAATCGCCCCGGGTTTGCTGGGGGCTCGTTTACTTGGTTCCAGCGACTGCCGGGACCGGGTTCTCACGGTAGCTGGTGACTGTGTGGGTCGACCAGTAGGTGGTCTCGTACTCGACGGGTGGGACGTGCCCGATCTCGCCGTGCAGGCGGCGGTGGTTGAACCAGTCGATGTACTCGGCGACGGCGATCTCGACCTCGCCGACACCGCCCCAGCCACCGCGAGGGCGCATGACTGGGTTACGGATACACTCGGCCTTGAACAACGAGTTGAACGCCTCGGCCATCGCATTGTCGTACGAATCACCCTTGGAGCCAACAGAAGTCACTGCGTCTGCTTCGGCGAGACGTTCGGTGTAGCGGATGGCTCGATACTGCACTCCGCGGTCGGAGTGGTGAATCAGCCCGGCCACGCCCTGGCCGGCACGCGACCGCGCCCACAACCCCATATCCAAGGCGTCGAGCGCGAGGTCGGTGTGCATGGTGGTCGAGACCTGCCAGCCCACGACCATCCTTGAGAAGACGTCGAGGATGAACGCGGCATACACCCACCCCGAGTGTGTGCGGATGTAGGTCAGGTCCGCCACCCACAGCGCGTTGGGCGCCGCCGCGGTGAACTGCCGTTCGACACGATCGGCCGGCTGCGGAGTTTCGGCCCCCTCGCTGTGCGTGGTCTTCCGCGTCTTGGATCTCGTTATCCCCTGCAGCCCATCAGCTTTCATCAACCGCTCGACGGTGCACCGGGCCACGCCGATACCCTTTCTGCGTAGTTCGGCGTGGACTTTGCGGGCACCGTAGACGCCGAGATTGTCGGCATGCACGGTGCGGATCTCACCGAGGATCTCGCGGTCACGGACCACCCGTGGCGCCTCGACTCGTCGAGAGCTCAGATGGGCTCGGACTGTGGACGGAGCGATCTGGGCGGCCGTGTCGCGCAGGGCCGCGCAGATCGGATCGACTCCGTGTTCGTCGCGGAAAGCGGCGACGAACTCCACGATCAACGCTGTGGGCGGTCGATCTCCGCCGCAAAGAAAGCTGATGCCTGCTTCAAGATGGTGTTCGCCCGCCGCAACTCCCGGTTCTCCCGTTCCAGCTGCGCGATCCGCTCAGCCTCGCTGGTCGTGGTCCCCGGGCGGTCCCCGCCATCGATCTCGGCCTGCTTGACCCAGGTGCGAAGCGCCTCCGGGTGCACACCGAGTTGATCGGCGATCCGTTTGAGCGCCCCTGGTCGCGTGGCTGGGTCCTTGCGGGCCTCCACCGCCATCCGCGTCGCCCGCTCCTTCAGCTCAACGCTGTACTTCCGTGGTGCTGCCATGCTCTCCATCCTTCACAGATTCGAGAGCCTCCGACAAACCCGGGGCGTTTCAGGCGATTGATGACCCTCGATCTCGTGGACCTTTCCCCACCCTCGCGGGCAAAGCTCACAGATCCAGTTCTCGGACGCGCGCCGCTGGCTTGTCACGTCGACCAACCAAGCGACGCAAACCGACATTCTGCGGCAACTGAGGATTGAGGCTGATCCGAATGGTCCCACTTGAGCAGAGCCGCGCAACCACACGCCTGCAGGGGCTACTGCTCGCCCTTGAACTCGATCGGCACCGGCTGTTAATACGCGCTCGGCTCGACACCCGGGCGCGACGACCGCGCGACGCAGCCGGTGACCACGCAGACCTAGCAGAGGTCGTCGAGTTGTTGACCGCACTCGTCACAACATATCGTCTGAATGAGCTGTACCCCTTCGACGCCGTCCGCGAAGCGCGCAACACCTCCCACCGCGCAAAATACCTACTCGCCGCCATCGGCCCGAAGTCGAGCGGGCGGCCGAAATTATCCAGGGGCGAGGAGCTGTGTCCCCCCGGAAATTAGTAGTGCGGGCGGCTGAAAGACTCGCTCTCACGGCGGAGAGATCCAGCTTGGCACTACACGTCTCTGGCGGGCCCAACCATCACCGCGCCATCCACAATCTCGACATCGCGCTCAATCGTCTACAGATTTTGCGGACTCATCGAGACCTGGCGCCTGGATCATACTCGGTCTGCACACTCGGCGAGAGACGTGAACGGCAGGCGTGGTGACCGCCGCGCCCGCTGGTGTCAGGATTCGTCACCTAACGACGGATGGTACCGATGAATAAGAATGAGATACCGGCATCGCCGACGCCGCACATCCAGCGTTGTGCAGGACCGCAAGGCCAGGGACAAATCAGCACCGGATCAGGTCTCGAGGGGAGAAGTCGAGCCCACGGTCGCGCATATTCGATTTGTAGTGACTGCGGCACTCCCGACCGGAAGGAACCCCAACGATGGCCGCGAAGTTCGAACTGTTCACCGACGAGGCCCGGCAAGAACCGTTTCCATCTGAAGCAGCCAACGGCGAAATCATCGCCGCCAGCCACGCATATGAGTCGAAGGCCTCAGCGCGAACCGGGATCGAGTCGGTCAAACACAACGCCGGCGACGCCACAGTCGACGACCAGACCACCTAGGCACCACACAGTCGCGCACTACTCATGTCGACCGCAGTCCAAGGACTGAACCTGCCCATTCGACCACGGACCAGACTCACTCACCGGCATCGAGTGGATCGAACGACTCAATCGCATACATGCCCATTTCCATCCGAAAGAAGGACTCGCTCTACACCCTGTCGACGCTCGCACTTGACCCCCACGATCTGACCGCGGCGCTCTGACACTCTCCACCCGTTCCGACAGAACTCGAGGCGCAGCCACCGTTGCAGACGTCGCCTACGACAATGGGTTTGCTCATGTGGCACGGTTCGCGGCCGCCTACAAAGCCGCCTACGGTGAAGCCCCTATCTTATGTCAAGTAAGCCCCTGCATATTGCATCAGATGCAACACGTGGCCTGAGATCCGTCATTTGGATGTCAGTTGGCGACCTGGGGATTCGTCACTCGTGTCAGTAGCGCTCGTCACCGGAGTCATCTACCCGTGCGTATCTCGAGCGCGCACCGCCACCCTGACTCTCGATCTGTAGATCAGCGGATGCCTTCGGCCGCCAGGCCCTCGCGCTGCTGGGTGGCGTCGATGCTGAATGCGCCGCCGTGGATCAGCTCACCGAGGCCACTACCGAGGCATTCCAGCAGTACCCCGACTACGCGGTGATCACCAGTTTTCCTGGCCTGGCTGACCTCTCCGGCGCTCGGGTGCTCGGCGAGATCGGCGACGACCGCGAGCGGTTCACCGACGCCCGTTCGCTGAAGGACCTACGCCGGTTCTGTGCTGATCACGCGGGCCTCCGGGCGCAGCATCTCGATTACCCGCCGCGTGGTGAAGAACAACCGACTCAACGCTGCAGGATTCCTTTGGGCGTTCGCCGCGATGGCGAAAGCCGGCGCACCCCAAGACCATTAACGCCGAGGACGCGACCGCGGCGATCGGCACGCCGCTGCGCTTCGGCACCTCTTCGACCGCTTGCTCGGGCAGCTCCACTACTGCTTGCAAACCGGTCAGCACTACGACCCGATCAAGGCGTTCGGGCCCGCTCAGGACGCGTCCTTCGAGATCGCGGCTTGACCTCTTGGTGTGATCGGAGGTCTTCTTCGGCGCGTTCAAGACCGATATCGACGCCGAACTCGCCCAGCTCGGCCCGACCGGGTACCGGCCCTTGTGGGTGCGCGACACCCTGTTCTGAGTCAGCAGCACGGCGCCTCGCCGGCCGGGTCGATGAGCGCCTCGGCCAGTGGGCGTGCGAGCTGGGTGTAGGCGTCGGCGACCGGTAGCACGGTCATCCCAGGATGCTCGGATCGCCACTGCTCGGCGGCGTCGGGAGTGGCCAGGAACATCTGCGGATTGCAGCAGGTGGCGCGGACCTGCCCGCCCCGGATCCCGGCGGGGTCGACGAAGGCCACCATCGCGGCGGCCGGTTGCAGGTCGGTGACTCCCGTGACTGGATCGACGGTCAATCGCACGGCGCTGACGGTAACCGGGCACTCGGATTCGACGTGTGCGCTCGCCCCGATCACGGCGGGGAAGACGAGCGTGTCGGGCGCACACCAGGTGTAGAGCTGATGGCCTGCGACGGTGAATCGGTGCGGGGTCGGATTCAGGGTCAATCCCCACCCGAGGACCCGGCCCTGCTCGTCGTATTCGATGTCGGCGCCGATCGGTGTCTCTTCGAGATCTCCGGCGTCGACACCGGCTGCGGCCGCCAACTCCGTGACGGTGACCGGCGCTCCGTGGGCCAGCAGCCGCAGCGCGGCCCGCAGCAGCGCCCGGTCACGGTCGGCTGGTGCGATCGTGGCGAAAACGTCGGCGGGAATGGAGTCGGTGCTCATGAGAGTCAGCCTTTCCGAGAATGCGTCGGGTGCGATGTCGATGACGGTAGGGTCTGCCCGGGGGCAGAGTCAAGCCCGCGTCGGGCATCGGCACGGACCTCGGTCCAGCACACATCGTCGGCGGCCCACCGCGCACGGTGGATGCTGGTGAAGTCGTCGATGCGGTCGAGGATCTGCTGGGCGTCGCTGATCCGGCGGTGCAGCCGCTGTCGCGACCGCTCCAGTAGCTCGGCCAGACGCGCGCCGACCGCTCCGTCTCCACTATCGACGGCGTCATCGGTGAGCTGGCAGATCTCGGCGATGGTGAGCCCAAGCCCGCGCAGCTCGCCGATGAACCGCACACACCACAGTGCGTCATCGGTGTACAGGCGGTAGCCGGCCGCGCTGCGCCCCAGGGTGTGGATGAGCCCGAGGTCGGTGTATTCACGCAACGCCTTCACCCTCACCCCGGTCCGCGCCGACAACACGCCGATCGTCATGTGCCCGTTCATCTCGGCCTTTCCTGGAGGAGATCGTCAGCCTGCGCAGCAGGACAGTTTCGTCACGTCGGTGGTGAAGGTCTGGGCGGTCAGTTTCAACGCTTCGGCCATGGTCAGATACGGCGCCCAGCTGTGGGCGAGCCGGTCGACGGTCATACCCGCGGTCATCGCGTATCCGGCGGCGGTGATCAGGTCTCCGGCACCCTCGGCCAGCGCGTGCACGCCCAAGATCCGGCCGGTATCGGCGTCGGCGACGATCTTGGCCAGGCCACGGGTATCGCGATTGACCAGCGCCCGCGCCACACTCGACAACGCCAGCGTCCGGCACCGGCACCGGTATCCGGCCGTCACCGCCTCGGCCTCGGTGAGCCCCACGGCGGCGATGGCGGGGCTGGTGAACGTCAGCCGCGGCACTGTGGCGTAGTCCAGGACCCGATCCGCGTCGGCGAACGCGTTGTCGGCCACCAGCGTTCCCTGCGCGGCGGCCACATACACGAACTGCGGGCCCCCGGCCACGTCCCCGGCCGCCCAGATCCGGGCATTGCCGGTGCGCTGACGGTCATCGACGATCACCGCGCCGCGCCCGTCGACACCGACCCCGACCGCCTCCAGGCCCAGCCCCGCGGTGTTCGGGCGGCGACCGGTCGCGACCAACACGTGTTCGGCCCGCAGCTCGCTGACCCCGGCCCGAGTGCGCACGCTCACCAGCTTGTGGCCGCCACCGGCCAGGACCTTCTCGACGGTGGCCGCGGTCAACACGGCGATATGCTCATCGGCGAAGACAGCCTCGATCGCGGCCGAGATTTCCGGTTCCTCGCCCGGCGCCAGCCGCCCCAGGGCCTCGATCACCGTCACCCGGGCGCCGAGGCGGGCGAACAACTGGGCTTGTTCGAGCCCGACAGTGTTGCCGCCGATCACGATCAGCGACTCCGGGAGCCGCTTCAGGTCCATGGCGGTGGTCGAGGTCAGATACCCGGCCTCGACCAGACCGTCGATCGGCGGGATCCACGGCGTCGCACCGGTCGCGATCAGGTAATGGCCAGCCTCGATCACCCGGGTCCCGCCGTCGTTCGCTCCGACCCGCAACCCCGGCGCCGCACTCGTGCCGTCGAACACTGCCGTGCCGGAGACGATCTCCCACCCGTACTCGCCCGCCAGCTCGATGTACTTGTTTGCCCGCAGCTGCGCGACCAGCGCGTCCTTACCGGCGATCAGGCCCGGAAAATCCAGCGGCACCGCAGCGGCACCCAGGCCGGGAAACCGGTCGGCGGCGGCTGCGGCGTGGCGGGCCTCCGCGGCGGCCAGCAACGTCTTCGACGGCACACACCCGACGTTCACGCAGGTGCCACCGACGGTGTCGCGCTCGATCATCACCACGGACCTGCCGTGGCCGACCGCGGCGATAGCGGCGGCGAACGCCGCCGAACCGGACCCGACGATCGCCAGATCCGGACGGGATTGTGTCGTGGCCACGCCTGCCTCCTGAGGGGTTGAGCAACCGCGTCGCCAGCCAACGGCTGCTATTCGCATTGACGAATACCTACAGGGCTCATACTATGCGCTTAAGCGAATAGTTCAAGTGGTGTGGAGGTGCCCCATGTCCCGGTCCACGACCGCCGTGCCCGGCGACGAGCTGGCGTGCACACATCTGGATACGACGGCGAAGTTCTTTCGCGCCCTGTCGGATCCGACCCGGTTGAAGCTGCTGGAATACATCCTCGCCGGCGAACGCACCTCGGCCGACTGCGTCGCGCACGCCGGCATCTCCCAGCCGCGGGTGTCGGTGCACCTGTCGTGTCTGGCCGATTGCGGATACATCGTCGCGCGCCGCGACGGCAAGAAGCTGCGGTACACGGTCGGAGACCCGCGCGTGGCCGAACTGGTGCTGCTCGCCCGGTTGCTCGCGGCCGACAACGCCGCCGCCCTGACGTGCTGCACCCGCATCGACCAGGTACCGGACGGTGACCGGACATGAACGCCCTCGACAGCCCTCACGTCTCGGCAGCCGCTCACCGTCGGCGGGTTCACCGCGGCTGGGACTGGGTGTCAAGCTCGCCGAGGTCGATGCCGAGCTCGCCGAACTCACCGCGGTCCGGCGACACCCTGGCCGCCGCGCTGGCGGCCGGACGCGAAGACCTGCTCGAGCGCAGCGAATCCCCCTGCTGCCCTGTCCCATCGACACCGAACCCAGCGCCAGGCAGCGGTGGCTCGGCGAGCTGCGGGGGAGGCCGTTGTGGCTGCTGCGACCTAGACACGCCGCTGGCGGGCTTGCATCGGGACCGCGGCACTGCTGCCTGGGCTGTTGCGCGGTGGTGCCCCGCTGCTGATCGCGGCCGTAGCACTGAGCAGCGGCACGCTGCTGGTGAGCCTGTCATGGCTCCAACCGCTCGGATTCGCCCATCGGACTCGGGCTCCTCGGACTGATCTGGTCCCGCCAATGACTCGCGCCCGCGGCTGCGATGAGGGCTGCGCAGCCACACCTTCCGGCGACGCGGGCACTCCGGCCCGCACCACCGCCGCGACCTGGCTCAGGCCGTCACCGAGTTTGGCGCCTGCGAGGCCACCACGGTGATCAGCACCGTAGCCATCAACGGCGCCATCGCCGGTGCTCACCGCGCGCCGAGACCCGCTGCCCGGTCCCGGCGCGCGGTACACCTGGGGTGAGCCACGCCAGCGTCAGTGGGATGACGATCAACACGAGGAACGCTTCCAGGAACGGTCCGGCCTCCACGAACTCGGCCAGATCCGACGTAGAGCCGCAGCTGGTGGCAGGGACACCGCTCCGCCGCGCCAGCTGGGTAATACGCATCATCACCACCCCGCGACCCTGAACCTTCGACTCGACTCGAAGGTCAGACCGGCCGTGACGGTTGCCCCCGAGGGCGGTGTGGCCCCGGCGGCCGGTCCCGTGTCCGCGACGAATCAACCTGGTCTGATCGCCGCGCTACTCAGCGGCGGCCCGTGGTGCGCGAGTGTTGGGTGGGCGAAACCTGAGGGCGGGCAGCCACCAGTTCCAGCCGCCGAGCAGGCGCATGAGGGCGGGGACGAGGACGAGGCGGATGAGGACGGCGTCGATGGCGACGGCGACGGCAAGGGCGAGTCCGAGTTGTTTGAGTTCGAGGATGTCGGCGGTGAGGAAGCTTGCGAAGATGGCGATCATGATCGCGGCGGCCGCGGTGATGGGGCGTGCGGTGTGGGTGAGCCCGGCCGCGACGGCGCGCTGGTTGTCGCCGCTGGCGTCCCAGTATTCGCGGATGCGACGAATCAGGAACACCTCGTAGTCCATCGAGAGCCCGAACAGTAGCGCGAACACCACGGTGGGTAGGTAGACCTGCACGAATCCGGGGCTGGTGAAGTCGAGGACATTCTCGCCCAGACCCCACTGGAACACCGCGACGGTGATACCGAGGGCGGCGCCGGTGGCGAGCAGGTTCATCGCGATGGCCTTGAGGGGTAAGGCGATACTGCGGAAAGCGGCGATGAGGAAGACCAGCGAGGCGGTCAGCACCAGGGCTACGACCAGCGGAAGTTTGGTGGTCATTTCGTCGGAGAGATCGACGAATTCGGCGGTGCTGCCGCCGATGCGGATCTCGGCTCCGGCTGCGCCGGCGGCTGTGTTGCGCAGGTCGCGGACGAGGTCGGTGGCGGCCATCGAGTCGAAGGTGACCGAGGGGATCGCCATCGCGAGCATTCGACCGTCATTGAGCTGGGCGGGCAGGACGGTGTCGATGCGGGCGTCGCCGTCGATCTCGGTCAGGAATCGGTTGACCCGTGCTTCGGCGTCTGCGGTGAGTGGGGTGTCGCTGGGGCCGGTGGCGATGATCTCGACCGGGGAGAGTGCTCCGGGCGGGAAGTTGGTGTTCAATGCGGTGCTGGCGCGTCCGGTCGGGGTGTCGTCGAGGGCGGTGGTGCCCATGTCGAGGCCGTAGCGGATCCCGAATACCGGCAGCGCGGCGAGGACCAGCACCGCTGCGGCCGCGGTGCCGAAGAGGACGGGTCGGCGCATGACGAGATACGCCCAGCGCGCCCAGCGGCCACCGAGAACGCCGGGAGCGTCGGTGGCGCTGTCGGCAGGGCGCCAGCGGGCCGGGAGACTACCGCGGTTGACAGCCGGGCCCAAGGCGGCGAGCAGGGCGGGTAGCAGGGTGACGGCGACGGTGAGCATACTGGTGACGGCGGTGGCGACGCCGATGGCGATGCCACGGAAGATCGGTGCCTGGATGATGATCAACGCGCACAGCGAGATCATCACCACCAAGCCCGAGACCAGAATCGTTTTGCCTGCTGTGGCGAGGGAGCGACCGACGGCGCCGCTGATCGCGGCATGGTCTGGCCCGGTGTGGTGGGTGAGTTCTTCGCGGAAGCGGCTGACGATGAACATCGCGTAGTCGATACCGACGCCGAGGCCCACCATGGTGGCCATGGCCACGGTCAGCGAATCGAACGCGGTCACAGCAGTGAGGGTGAACAACACTCCGACCGCGGTCAGCATCCCGGCGATGGCCACTGCGATCGGGACCGCCGCTGCGGCCAGGGCGCCGAGGGCGAGGACGAGCAGGACCAGCGCGACCGGGATGCCGATTGCCTCGGCGCGGGCCAGGTCGGCGTTCTGCAGTTCGGTGGCCGCGTTCTGTACCGCCGAGTACCCGGTGACCCCTACGTCGATGGAATCGTCGCCGGTGGTGGCGATGGCGTCTTGCAGGTCGCGCGCGACTTTCGCGCGTTCGGCCATGTCGCCGTCCATGCCGGCGAGCGCGATCGCGACGTGACCGTCGGCCGAGATCTGGGATCCGGGCAGCCCGTCGTAGGGGCCGACGACGTCGACCACGCCCTCGACCGCGGTGGCGGCGGTGATCGTGCGAGCCACCGCTGCACGGAACTCGGCGTCGGTGGCGGTGACCGCGCCAGACTGCAGCACGATGACCGCCTGTTCCGTACCGAACTGCGGGAAGTGCCGGGCAACCAGGCGATCCACCTCGGTGGACTCCGAGCCCTCGACACCGAAATCCATCGCACCGAGCCGGTTCTCGAGCAGCGGGTAGGCCACCGCGCACACCACCAGCAGCAGTCCCCAGACCGCCAGGACCGCACGTCTGCGCCGGGCCATCAGAACGCCCCACCGATATAGCACTCCGGGCGAGCCCGGCGGCGATGGTTGCTGAGGCGAGTTCTCGACGACGGCGGACTTCTGCTGGTTCACGCGTCCTCCCTCCGTAGCGACCACGAATTGATCGCCATATCACGATGTAATCGTTGAAACGAGATTAATCACACTCTCACTCGATATCAATAGCTTTCGCCGCTATCATCGCTTTATGGCGATTAATGATGGCGGGGGTTGCCTCGTCGAGACGCAGGGGTTGGATCCGGCGGTGGCCCTGTTCCACAGCCTCTCCGATGCGACACGGTTGGCGATCGTGCACCGGCTGGCGTGCGGGGAAGCGCGGGTCTTGGACCTGATGGCCGGGCTCGGACTGGCTCAGTCAACGGTATCGGCGCACGTAGCGTGCCTGCGCGACTGCGGGCTGGTCGTGGGCCGCCCGCAAGGGCGGCAGGTGTTCTACAGCCTGGCCCGCCCGGAGTTGATGGACCTACTCGCCTCGGCAGAGACCTTGCTCGCGGCGACAGGCAATGCGGTGGCGTTGTGCCCGAACTACGGCACCGACTCCACCACCGAGACGGAGAGCGCGGAGGTACGAGCATGAGCGACGCATGCGGCTGCGGCCACGACGAACCCGCCGGTGACGGCGAGGCCGAGGAACGCGAACCCGAAAAGCTCTGGGAAGTCAGTGAACTGCGCGCCGCCGCGGTCGCCGGAGTGCTGCTGGTCGCGGCACTGATCGTCGGCTGGACCGGCGGCCCACGCGCCGTCGAGTTGGGGTTGGAGATCGCCGCACTGCTCGTCGGTGCATACACCTTCGTCCCCTCCACGCTCAAACGGCTGGCCAAGGGCAAGATCGGTGTCGGCACGCTGATGACGATCGCCGCGATCGGCGCGGTGATCCTCGGCGAGGTCGGCGAAGCCGCCATGCTGGCGTTCCTGTTCTCCATCAGCGAGGGCCTCGAGGAGTACGCGGTCGCGCGCACCCGCCGCGGGCTGCGCGCCCTGTTGAACCTGGTACCGGACCGGGCCACCGTGCTACGCGACGGCACCGAAACCGTCATCGCCCCTGCCGAGCTGCGCGTCGGGGATCGGATGCTGGTGCGCCCCGGTGAGCGGGTCGCGACCGACGGGGTGATCGTCGACGGGCGTAGCGCGCTGGATGTTTCGGCGATCACCGGCGAATCGGTACCGGTAGAAGCCGGGCCGGGCGCGGAGGTGTTCGCCGGGGCGATCAACGGCACCGGTGTGCTGACCGTCGAGGTCACCACGACCGCCGAGGACAACTCCCTGGCACGGATCGTGCGGATCGTGGAGGCCGAGCAGGCCCGCAAGGGCGACGCTCAACGCTTGGCCGACAAGATCGCCAAACCGCTGGTGCCCGGCATCATGATCGCCGCCACAGCCATCGCGGTGATTGGCGCGCTCTTCGGGGATCCGGTCACCTGGATCGAACGTGCGCTGGTGGTGCTGGTCGCCGCCTCACCGTGCGCGCTGGCGATCTCGGTGCCGGTGACCGTGGTCGCCGCGATCGGTGCGGCGAGCAAGCTGGGTGTGCTGGTCAAGGGCGGTGCCGCACTCGAGGCGATGGGCCGGGTGCGCGAGGTCGCGCTGGACAAGACCGGCACGCTGACGGCGAACAAGCCTGCCGTCGTCGAGATCGCCGCCACCGGCGGTGTGCACGGGGACCGGGTGCTGGCGGTCGCGGCCGCGCTGGAATCGCGCAGTGAACATCCCCTCGCCCGCGCCATCCTCGCCGCCGTCGACACCGTCACTCCCGCCACCGACGTCGAGGCGGTCACCGGTGCCGGGTTGACCGGCCGCGTCGACGGACGCCGGGCGCGGCTGGGCCGTCCGGGCTGGATCGAACCGGGTGTTCTGGCCGCCGATGTGGAACGGATGCAGCACGCGGGGGCGACCGCGGTGCTGATCGAGCTCGACGGCCAGGTGATCGGTGCGATCGCTGTGCGCGACGAACTGCGGCCCGAGGCACACGAGGTCATCGACCGATTGCACGCGCTGGGAATCCGGGTCTCGATGCTCACCGGTGACAACGCCCGCACCGCCGCCGCTCTGGCCGCTGAGGCGGGGATCGAGGACGTGCACGCGGATCTGCGCCCGGAGGACAAGGCCCACATCGTGGGCGAACTGCGCAGCGACCGGTTCACCGCGATGGTCGGCGACGGCGTCAACGACGCCCCCGCACTGGCAACCGCCGACCTCGGTGTGGCGATGGGCGCGATGGGCACCGATGTCGCTATCGAAACCGCGGATGTGGCGTTGATGGGTGAGGACCTGCGGCACCTGCCGCGGGCTCTCGAGCACGCTCGTCGGGCTCGCCGGATCATGTTGCAAAACGTCGGTTTGTCGTTGGGGTTGATCACGATCTTGATCCCGCTCGCGCTGTTCGGGATTCTCGGGTTGGCGGCGGTGGTGCTGGTGCACGAACTCGCCGAGATCGTCGTCATCGCCAACGGTGTCCGCGCCGGACGCACCAAACCCCTGGCCTCGCTGACCGATTCGGCGGCAAAGCCCGCACCGGTACTGGCCGGAGCGCCCGCGTGACCGCCACCGCGTCGTCTGCTCCCACCGTGTCGCGGTGGGGGCGGCGACTGCGGTGGGTCGCTGCCGCGGCCGCGCTGGCCGGTATCGACCTCACGCTCAAAGCGTGGGCGCAGACCACGCTGGCCGGGGCCCCGATCGAGGCGGGTCCGGTGGACCTTAAGTTGGCGTTCAACCCGGGAGCGGCGTTCTCGATCGCCGCCGACGCACCGAGCTGGGTGATGCTCACGCTCACCACGGTGATCACCACCGCGGTCGCGGTCGGCGGATGGGTGGTCGCGCCGCGCGCGAACCTGCTCACCCGCGTCGCGCTCGCCGCGATCCTGGGCGGTGCCGCCGCCAACGTCATCGACCGGGCCCCCGACGGTGTGGTCACCGACTACCTGCACACCGGCTGGTGGCCCACCTTCAACCTCGCCGACACCTTCATCGTGCTCGGCGCGACCGCCCTCATCATCGCCACTCTGATCGGAAACTCCGATGAGCGAGAACCACTCTCACCCGAACACCACGCCGACGACCGGGACTGAGCCGGGCCCGTCACGTCGGTGGGCAGGGCTGGCGGCGCTGGTCGTCGCCCTGCTCACCGTCGGGCTGGACCTGATGGTTCTCAACGTCGCCCTGCCCACCCTGGCCCAAGACCTCGGCGCGAGCACCACCCAGTTGCAGTGGATCGTCAACGCCTACACCCTGGTCTTCGCCGCGCTCATGCTGCCCGCCGGCGGCTTCGGTGACCGCTACGGTCGCAAACGGCTGCTGCTGATAGGTTTGGTCGCCTTCGTCGCCGCCTCGGCCTGGGCCGCTTTCAGCGGGTCCACCGGCTCGCTGATCGCCGCCCGCGCGGTCATGGGCATCGGGGCCGCGATCATCGTGCCGCTGTCGCTGGGGATCCTGCCGACCCTGTTCGGCCCCGACCAGCGTCGCCGCGCGATCGCGGTGTGGGTCGGTGCACTGGGTGTCGGGTTGCCGCTGGGGCCGATCGTCGGTGGCTGGCTGCTGCAGCATTTCTGGTGGGGCTCGGTGTTTCTGATCAACGTCCCGGTCGGTGTCGCCGCCCTGGTTGCCTGTGTGGTGCTGTTGCCCGAATCGGTCGACCCGCATGCACCGGCGTTGGACTGGCTCGGGATCCTCACCGCCGTGCCCGGTACGGCGGCGCTGGTATTCGGCATCATCCAGGCTCCCGCGTACGGGTGGACCGATCCCGTCGTGCTCGCGGCTCTGGCGGCCGGTGTGTGGCTGATCGCGGGATTTCTGGTGTGGGAAAGCCGTGCCCGCGACCCATTGGTCGATCTGGCACTGTTCACCAATCCGGCCTTCACCTGGCCCACCCTGGCCGCAACCGCGGGCACCTTCACCCTGGTCGGCGTGCTGTTCGTGCTGCCGCAATACCTGCAGATACTGCGCTACCACGACGCCTTCGGCACCGGCCTGCGCTTGGTGCCTCTGGTGCTGGCGATCATCGTCGCCGCAGCCGCTGTGGACAAGATCGTGACCCGACTCGGCGCCAAAATCCCGATCGCCACCGGCATGGTGATCGCCGCGGCCGGATTCGTGCTCGCATCCCGCATCACCGTCGACTCCGGCTACGGCTTCGTCGCGGTGTGCCTGGCGACCGTGGGCCTGGGAGCCGGGCTGGCGTTGGCGCCGGCTGTCGACGCGGTCATGGCGAGCCTGCCCGAGCATCGCAGCGCCGCAGGAGCTGGGTTGCTGATGGCCATTCGACAGGTCGGTGCCGCGTTCAGCATCGCGATCCTGGGCACCCTGCTCACCGTCGTTTACACCCGCGACCTCGACCCCCACCTGAGCGGCCTGCCCGAACCAGTGGTCAGCGCGGCGCGTGACAACATCGCCGGAGCGCAACTTGCCGCGACCCAGATTCCCGGCCCAGCGGGCGCCGATCTGGCCGCGTCCAGCGCCCACGCCTACAGCCACGCCATGTCCGCAGTGTTCCTTGCCAGCGCCGCCATCAGCGCACTACTGGCCGCGGCCATCGCCGCCAAACTCCCCAACCACACTCCTGCGCCCGCGCCGACATCACCGGCGCGTGATCGAAACTGAAATAGCCACTCCCATGACAGCGGCTACGGCACGCGACACAACTGCGTGTCAGCCGAGCAGCA
Source organism: Gordonia sp. SMJS1 (assembly GCF_029866425.1). Classification (NCBI taxonomy): domain Bacteria; kingdom Bacillati; phylum Actinomycetota; class Actinomycetes; order Mycobacteriales; family Gordoniaceae; genus Gordonia; species Gordonia sp. SMJS1. Next base: position 2,820,318 of record NZ_CP123381.1, read on the forward strand.
GTGCACTCCCAGAGAAAGGGCATCCGCCGGAATGGTTACCTCGATCCTGCAGGCCATCGGACTCTTCCTGGTGACCAACATCGACGACATCATCGTGCTTTCGCTGTTCTTCGCCCGCGGCGCGGAACCCGCGGAACAACGGCCGCCATCGCGACCGGACAATATCTCGGTTTCGGAGCGATCCTCGCCGCGTCGGTCCTCGTAGCGCTGGGAGTCACGGCGCTGCTGCCCGAAGAAGCCATCGCCTACTTCGGGCTCATTCCTCTGCTGCTCGGTCTGCTCGCCGCCTGGAGAGCATGGCGCAACAACGGCGACGACGATGAACGGTTCGAGGGCAAGAAGGTCGCGGTCTGGACGGTGGCGGCGGTGACCTTCGCCAACGGCGGCGACAACATCGGCGTCTACGTCCCGGTCTTCGCGACCGTGGGTACAGCGGCGATCGTCGCCTACTCGGTCGTGTTCCTGCTCTTGGTCGCCGTGCTGGTGTTCACCGCGAAGTTCCTCACCACCCGCAAGGCCATCGCCGAGATCTTGGAACGGTGGGAACACATCCTGTTCCCGCTCGTGCTGATCGTTCTCGGAATCGTCATCCTCGTCAGCGGCGGCGCATTCGGCCTCTGACCGTCGTCCCGGTCTGCACGGCCCAGATCACGGAGGACAGCGGCGATCGGCTCCAAAGAATGAAGTGCTATTCGAGGCCGTAACCGGTAGACAGCCGTCCTTCGGTTGGTCCATGGTTGTGCTCAGGGGCGCTGCACCGTTGTGGCACTACTACCACTGTGGCACTACTACCATCGACGTAGTTCAAGGCCTCCGGCAACGTGGGGCTTCTACCGCGCCTAGCGGGGTCGCTCGTGCAAACGCTTTAGTCGGGCGCTGTCATCGTTGCGAACTGTTTCCGCCCCAGCGCATAGCCCTGACCCACTGGTCAACTTAAAACGCTGATGGAACCGTGAGGGGCGCCGGTTCGGCGCGCCCGCGCGGAGAGAAACTAACCCACGTAGTAGTAACCTGTTCGTGGCTCGTTTGATATCGATCTGTTCCATCCGGGACGACTCTTGGACTGAAGGACCTTCCTTGGCACGGCATCGCAAAGCTGACCCCAGCCCGCTCCCCATTGGTATGCACACGTCCCCTCGCGGTGCCTCGGCGGCCTTCACCCTCGGAGCCACGGGGCCGCAGCCTTCGGGTGTCGCGCGTGCGGCGGGGCGACATCGGATGCCTCCCTCCCCCGAAGCTGTGGTCAGGTCCATCCGGCCCGCTACCTCTGTTCCCCCGCGCGCGTCGCACGCTCGGTCGGGGGGTGCGCCCGGGACGTCTTCATCTTCATATCTACCTCGCGATGGCCGTCCATACACGTCTCGCTCGCATGATGTATGGCCGCGCGCAGCCCGGTTCGATCATAGGGGTTTCGGGCCACCGCGCACACCGCGCACGGTCGATCTCGGCAGGAACCCAGGGCCGCACCGCCTACTGCTCCATGGGAGCGGGCGTCCGGTCTCGATTGCCAAGGCAGTCAGCAAGTTCGATCTGCTTTTCTCGACGTGCTCGACGACGAGAAGGTCTCGGGCGCATCAGCCAGGTCGACGGCCGTTGCCGGGCTGAGTGGATCGCTCGTGGCCGCGGTGGTTCTCTGTGTAGCCGGCGGGGCCGCGGCCACCGCGCTCGCCGATCGTCACAATCCAACGAACACCCCAGCGCTCATGGCTGGCGTGTCCGCCGACGACCGATCCGCAGCAGCGCCACGACCTGTAGCCCCCGGATCGGTGGACGAAGAACAAGGCACCACTCTGGCAAGGGCATCGTCACGCGATGAGCTGTCCGCGGCCGTGCGGGAGCTAGCCTCGTGCTTTCACGCTGATTCCGTGTCGTGAATGAAGAATGGTGCCCTGACCTGGGATGATTGAGATTGCGAAGTCATCAATCGGACCAGATCGAGGAGCACCATTCAGGTGAGTAAGTCTACGTCGCCCTATCCCGTGCTGTCTGCAGATGGCACCGGAACCGGGGTAGTGTCGCAAGCCGGCGCCACGGTGTTGCTGCGGACAGCCGAGAAAACGGGCCTGACCACCGATTTATCGGACGCGTTGACACCGTGGCGTAAACCCCTGGCGACCCACGATCCAGGCAAGATCATCACGGATCTGGCCGTGGCAGTCGCGATCGGCGGTGATTGTCTGGCCGACATCAACCAACTGCGCGCCGACCCCGCCGTATTCGGTCAGGTCGCCTCTGACCCCACGGTGTCACGACTGATCTCGGCGTTGGCCGCCGACGCCCCAGCGGCATTGACGGCCATCAACTCCGCCCGCGCTGCTGCCCGGGCAGAGTGCTGGTCAGCAGCCGCCACGTCCGCCCCCGATCACGACGCCGATACTGGCGATCCCCTGATCGTCGATCTCGACGCAACCTTGGTGACCGCGCACTCGGAGAAACAGGATGCGGCACCAACCTACAAGCGCGGGTTCGGTTTCCACCCGCTGTGTGCGTTTGTCGATCACGGTAGCCAGGGCACTGGCGAACCCCTGGCCATCCAATTGCGGCCCGGCAACGCCGGCGCCAACACCGCCGCCGACCACATCACGGTCACCGCCGCCGCACTCGAGCAGCTACCGACGGTGCAGGGGTATCGGGTCGGCAAGTCGGTGCTGGTACGCACCGACTCGGCCGGCGGCACCCACGAGTTCCTCGGCTATCTCACCCGCCGGCGCCTGGCCTATTCAGTGGGATTCGGGCTGACCGAGACCATCGCGGCCGCAACCGACCGGATCAGTCCCGAGGCGTGGACCCCGGCCTACGATGCCGACGGCGTGCAACGCGACGGGGCGTGGGTGGCCGAGTTGACCGGGTTGATCGACCTATCGGGCTGGCCGCAGGGGATGCGTGTGATCGTCCGGAAGGAGAGGCCGCACCCGGGTGCACAATTGCGGTTCACCGACCGTGATGGGTTGCGGCTGACCGCGTTCGCCACCAACACCGTCCGTGGCCAACTCGCTGATCTGGAGCTGTGTCACCGGCGGCGGGCTCGATGTGAGGACCGGGTCCGTACCGCCAAAGACTGTGGCCTGACGAATCTCCCGCTGCACGGCTTCGATCAGAACCGGATCTGGTGCGCGATCGTGATGCTCGCCTGCGAGTTGATCGCCTGGACGCAGATGCTCGCGTTCACCGATCACCCTGCTCGCCGGTGGGAACCCAAGCGACTGCGCCACCGCGTGTTCTCGATCGCGGCCAAGATCAGCCGCCACGCCCGGCGAACCCGCATGAAGCTGGCCACCCACGCTCCGCACGTCGATCTGCTACTCGACGGGCTAGCAAGGCTTGCAGCACTTCCAGCGCCGGCCTGACCACCAGGCCGACCAACCTTCGATCCAGAAAGGACATTCACACCTCGGGGCCGTGAAACCCGACGCACACCGACGCCTCGGACAACACCACACGGCCCACGCCCGAAATCCGGTCCTCAGACCACCCAACCGGGCCACTCAACAAGGGACCGCCACCTCACGAAACATCGAGGTTAGATGCCGGATTGCCTGGCCCGTACATAAACTTCTGGAACGACTTAGATGCGGGATTGTCTTCCCCGTACATGAAGTTCCGGAACGCCTCGGAGCGCAGCGTCGTGTCAAACGCCTCGTTGGTGCGAACCCATTCCCTCAGGCGCTCCATAGTCTCTTCGGGCAGAACGATCCTCGAACCAGAATCGGAGACAGAAATGCGTGCATTCTTGACCTCGTCGATCACATCGTTGTCCACATCGGCGTCGAGATAGGTGTTGAGGTCTTCGAGGAAGGTGTCCGAGTTCACGTGGTGGTATCGCTGGCCGGTTTCGTCAGCGAACTCACGCAGAAGGTCAGGTAGAGGCCCGAAGTCCTTGTCGTCAACGATCTGACGCCAGTCTGCCTTCATGTCGTCGCTCACAAACAGCACGTCCTGCTCGACAGCTCGGGCCAGGTCCATCATCTCCATCCAGATGAGTGGGTCACCGATCCCGCCGTCCCGCTTGGACTCATCGACTCCGGTCCCGGGGGGCATGGCAGCGGCGAGCCGAGCACGTGCCTGGTCCTCCCATGCCCGGAGGTCGGTCGATGTCCGCCGACGACCGATCTGACCGGCATCGGTGAACAGCTTCTCGATACGATCCCGGATTGGGTCATCTGTCTGAATTTGTTTGGGGTGGAGGATATTCGACTCACGCTCTGCCCGTATCGCTCCGTCGATGGTAGTCGCGGCTTCCTTGAATGCCGTGTCCGCCGCGTCGAGTAGTCGTTTCTGTACTCCGGTGTCCTTGACTTCCCTGATAGCCGCGCGAAGTTCCTGCAGGAGCTGACTATTGACGCCTTTGCCCTTGACTCCCGAGATGATGTTCGTCGCTCTGGTGTATTGCTTGGCGTGATCGGCTGCGACGGACAGTCGTTGACGGTGGTATTCGAAGCCGGCGCGGTAGGGAAGGAAGAGGCGCGGACGGATATCGTCCCGTTCGAGCTGGACGAGGATCTTCTCGCGGGACTCCTTCGATATCCGGTACAGGCCCAGCAGGACGTTGGCATCCAACGCGATTCTGGCCTTAGTGACGAAATCGCGGCGCTCATCGTCGCCATCGGAGTACCACTCACCGAACACATCACGCATCGCGTCCTCCTGCCTTCGCTGCGCCATTCCCGCTTTGCGGCGGGGCCGCTGGTCAAATCTAAAGCTCGGGTCCGTGGTCGCGGGAGCGTTCTGTGCTACGCGACGATGGCCGCGGGGAGGTCCCCGGTGCCGGTGTGCGCGGTGCCGCCTGTGCAGCACGGGTGTCGGCGAGCAGTTCTCCAATCGAACGTGGCCTGTCCGAAGTCCAGACACCGTCGTCGGGGTTCCACTGGCCGTTCTCTGTCGCGCCCGTCAGGATCGGTTCGATGAGGCTGTTGGCGGCCGTGAGCGCGGCGTCGGCCTGGTGCAGGTGCGCCGGCAAGCCGCTGTGCGCGGCGCGCTCTGGGTAGTCGCGCTCCCAGGTCGGGTTGGGCAGCACCAACGGCGCAGGGATCGTCAGGTCGCGGCGCTGTTCTTGGTGGCAGATCGCAGCATGCAGCTGCTCGGCGTCGAACGACTGGGTGCGGGCGAGGATGACGAGGTCGACCAGATCGTGGGCGCGGGTCGAGGGGCTGTCGCCGTGGGGGCCGTGCAGCTCGTAGAGGGCAGCGACTTTGTCGGCGACTGCCTCGGCGGCGGCCTGCATCCGGATCACGGGCATGGGGTCGAGTTCGTCGAGCGCGAGCACCGGGCGCGGGCTGATCGTCTCGGGCGGTAGCAGCATCTCCCGGTGGGTCGCGAGGTCGAGCGTGGCGTCGGAGAACCGTTGTCCGGCAAGGTTGTAACGGATACGCCCGGCGAACAAGCCCGGGCTACGAGTCGCGGTGATCGTGATGTCGAACTCGCCGAAGTCGCCGGGTCCGGGGTGGGCGGCCTGGCGCAGCGAGTGCTGCATGTGTTCGGCGTCGAGGCGGGTCGCCAGGTCGGCGTCGGCGGTGGGGCGGGCCTGGGTCGGCGCCCGGAATTGCAGGGCGGTGCCGCCGGTGAGGATCCACTGGTCGGCGTCGGGGGAACGGAACAGCCGGGCCAGGAACAACTGGAGGGTCACGGTCTGAGCGAGCTCGTCACGGCTGAATCTGCTCGTCCGAGCCTCGGCGGACAGGCGGGCTTTCAGCCCGGCACGGAAGGCCTCTTCGGACGCATACGCCATCAGCCGACCAGCACCGGTTCGGCCGGCATCTGGGCCTGATCGAGCAACGAGGCGAACAGCTCAGCACCCGAGGCGTACTTCCAGCGCGGCGCGGCCCGATCACATGCCGCGATCAGCTCGTCGGCGTCGACCAGCGATTCGGTCAGGCAGGTGTGCAGCGCGGTCCCGATGTGCCCGCCGTCGCCGTGGGTGAGCAGCAGGTCGACCACGGTGCGCGCGGGTGTGGTCACCGGCAGTCCGTCGACGAGGTCCCAGTCGCGGCCGCGGTCACCGATCGGCCGGCGCCAGGTGCGCACCGACGGGTCGCGGACGTTGATGCGATGCGGGCTGCTCAGCTCGAGCCCGGATGCGGTGATCGTGCCCAGCCGAAGGACCTGGGCGGCGGCGGCGTGGCTCACCACGCTGTCAGGGTGGGTGCGGCGGTCCTCGATGTCAGCGGCGGGGTGCAGCGCCAACCACTGTGCCGCCCAGTCACCGAGCGTGGTCCAGGCCGAGGACTCGGGGACCTCGTAGACACCGTGGTGTACCCGGACGATGGCCTCACGGGAAGCGAGGCGAGCCAGGACATACGGCGCGACGCCGAGGTTGCGGGCCTGGGCGGTGGTGAACAGCCCGAACTGGCGATCAGCCAGGTCGCGGATCGCACCCCACCGGCCAGCGTCAATCATGCAGCAATAATAGCAACGGGCGTGATCGGTGAGGCTTTCCGAGCTGTCCGAGCGCGGCCCGTCCGTGTGGACTGGGCCGGATGCCCCGGCACAGTGGTCACGGTGTGCCGGGGCGGTCGACGTCATCATCCGCTGGTGGGGTGCAGGACTTCGCGTAGGCGGGTGCCGATCCACAGCGGGACGGGTGGGGTGACGGCGTTGCCGTAGCCGTCGATCTGGTCGCGGCCTTTGCCCCAGACGGTGAAGGTGCCCTTGTGGTCGCCGAAGTCGGGGTCGAATCCGCAGCCGCGGCCGACCTCGTGCGGGGTCATCATGCGGAAGAAGCACTCATCGAGCGGGATGTCGGCGAGGGCGTCGCGCCAGTGAGTGGCCAGCAGGGCGGTGGTGTCGCGGCTGGTCAGGGTGCCCAGCGGATCGGTGAGCGGGTGCGCGGCGGTCTCGGTGCCGGTGCTGCCGTTCTGCTTGAACCAGCCCGCGAGCAGCGCGGGGTCGCCGGTCGCGGTGAGCAGGCCGGGGGTCTGTTCGGCGGTGACCGTCGGCATGGCCTGGGCGTGGCTGGTCGGGGTGGTGTGTTTGCGGAAGGGCACCACACCGGAGGACACGATGCTCAGGGTTTCCGAACCGCCCTGGGTGGGCAGCGCCTCATCGAGGCCGCGTGGTGCGCCCTGGAAGTTGTTGATGGCCATCGCGACCGGGGGAGTGAGCAGGCCGGTGGCGTTGGTGGCGGTCTGGGTCCACAGCGGCTGCCCCAGGGTTCGGGTCCGGCACTGCGATCCGGGGCGCTCGAAGGTGTTTCCGGCGGCGACCATGATCGCGCCGGTACTGAGCAGCGCGGTCTCTTGCTGCGAGGTTTGCGTCGACATCGGTTGCAGCGGGTGGCGTTCCACGCCGCGTTGGGCCTTGGCCGGCATCAGCACGGCGGGGAACTCGGCGAACTTCTGACGGCACCGCTCCGCGCGGGCCATGGTCGCCGGGGCCAGCGGTTTGGTCCGCTCGCCGATCCGGGTGCCCAGGTGGGTCAGGTCAAGGGCCGTCAACGACGGTGTGGTGGTGGGGGAGACCTCGCCGAAGCAGCGCGGGCAGCGGTAGTTGTACTGCTTGCCGTAGCGCACCGATCCGCTGGCGGGCACGCCGGTCTTCCACGCCCACATCGCCTCGACGGCCTCATCGCAGGGTCCGCACCACGCCTGGGGGCGGTGATCGAGGTCGGGGGCGGGCAGTGCGCGGTCCCAGAACACGATGTAGAGCCGGTCCCGGCTCTGGGGGACGCCGAAGAACATCGAGTTGAGGTAGAGCACCTTGTGCTCGTAGCCGAGCTTGGTGATCTCGCGCAGCCACCACCGATACGTCGACCCGTCGCCGACCTTGCGTCGGCCGGGGACCGCTGGACCCCAGGACTGCAACTCGGTGGTGCATTCGACCAGGATCAGCAGGGGGTGGTGCTGGTCGGCGTAGTGCAGCACACAGTTGGCCGTTGCGCGGTCCCGCTCGGATCGGGTGGCGCGTTCCTCGAACTCGGGGTCGTCGAGGTCGAACAACGTCAGACCCTGTTCGTAGGCGCGCTGGGTGTTGGCCTGGGAATGGTTGGTGCAGGTCACCCCGGCGACCAGCAGATCGGCCGCCGGGAGTTCGCGCACCGAGTGGTAGGTGTCGGAGTCGGTGTTGATCAGATCGGCGATCCAGTGCTCGACATGCGGGTGGTTGGCCTCGTGCACCTCGACCTTGTAGCGGTTGTGGTTGGCCCCGACGATGGTGTCGAATCCGGCGGCCTCGATGCCCTGGGTGAATCCGCCGAATCCCGAGAACAAGTCCAGCGCGGTCGGGTTGTCGTGACGGAATCGTCTGCGGCGCAGCGCCGGTCGATGTTCCGCTGTCTTCGAGATGATGTGCCCCATGATCGTCGTTTCCTCGCTCATTCCATCCTTAGTGGTTGCCTATAGACTACCATTAACGGTAGCCTATAGGCAACCACTGAGGCACGGAGGAAAGAAGGAGCAGCACATGGCCACGACCACCGAAAACACCTGCGCGGCAACACCGATGAGCGTTCATGCGCGAGCAATCGCCGCAGGCATCGAGCGGTGGCGCCAAGCCTGCGACCTCGCAGGAGGTGTCGACGCTGAACATGACGCGGCCGCCGCCCTGGTCGGGCTGGTCGAGCAAGCGATGCCGGAGCTGGCGCGCACCGAGGTTGTCGAGCGGTCGTATCTGGTACGCCGGGTGCAGCGCTATGTCGGCCCGCTGCCCGAGCAGTGGGCAGCGATGGACGATTCCGAGCGCGACCAGTACGTCTGCGGCCACTGGCTGGCCATTGAGGAGTTCGACGAGCACATCGACGACGACCAGCTGACCGTGACGATCGTGAAACCCGCGCAGTGAGTAGCTGTCCCGCGTCGGCCGGGCGCACCGCCGTCGTCCTGCCGCCCGTGGCGACCTCGCCGGTAGGCTCAGCCATGCCGAGTGTGCCCGCCGACCTGGCGGGCGACAGGGGAGGAGGAGCCGTCATGGCCGTCGACATCGACGAACCTGCGTTGCTACGCGCTCTCGGAGAAGCGATCACGACCCGCCGCGAGGAACTGGGCCTCAGTCAGCGGGCCCTTGGTCTCGAGGCCGGCGTCGAGCGCAACATGCTGCGCGGCGTGGAAGACGGATCGCGGCGGGCAACCGTCATCACCCTGGCGCGCATCGCCGGAGCGCTGAAAGTGCCGATTTCGCAACTACTTCAGCAGATCGGGCGCTAACACTCCACGACCCTCAGTGAAGACCCGCACCGGCTGGTCGTCGCCGCGCGTAGCCAGGAGGGAGGGGAGGGGGCTGCACATTCGGGGGAGTTCGCCGCCCTCCCCTCCTATCCTGTGAGGAACGATCTTCGGTTGGGTGTGGCAACTCAGAAGAACGTCCCGCCACACTAGCAAATCGTCTCTTTGCTGTAGTCACCGCCGCGCGCGCACTTGGCGTTTGTGATCGCAGACACTTCCTGCTGGCCGCCTCGGCGACGTGGCCTCAGGCGGCGCCGGTGGGCAACTGCGGGATGAGTTGCTGGTCGAGGGCGGGCAGTGCGGCGATGTCGGCCCAGGACACCGAGACGGTGTGGATGCGGTCGAGGCAGGCGGTGATGTCGCGTTTGACTGCGGCGAGTTCGGGATCGTCGGCGCTGCTGCGGGTGAGTCGGGTGACGAGTTTGTTGAGGCGTTGCAGCGCGGCGCGTTCGGTGGGGCTGCGATCGTCGAGCCCGACGGCGGCGGCGTGGTCATTCGCGTCGTGCCAGGCCGCCCAGGCGCGGTCGGCGAGGGCCAGTGTGTGGTCGACGTCGTTGGCGGTGGAGTGTTCGCCTAGGGCGTCGACGGCGGCCGCGAGATCGGTCATGGCGCTGGTGTAGGCGACCGTGGTGGCAACGGTGCCGGTGGTGTCGTGCAGCAGGGGTTTGGTGAGGTACCAGGCTTCGGTGTCGAGTTTGTAGTGCCCCCAGGCGGCGAGCAGGTCATCGAGCGAGCGGGCGGCGGCGGCTCGGCGCCGGGCGAGGTCGTCGTCCCCGGCGACGGACGGCTGGTCGGGAGTGTCGTCGTCGCGACCGGCGTAGGCGACGTGGGCGGCCTGTTCAACTATGCCCTGCCAGCCGCGAGCATCCTGGCCGGAGTGGTGAAGGGTGTAGTAGCACCAGTAGGCGGCGATGGGGGTGAGAGCGGCCATGACCATTGCTACGACGTTGAACCCGTCCAGGGACGGCGGCAGCTCGAAGCCGAAGGCGCCGAGGAGGTACGCTGCTGGACCCGTCAGTCCGAAGAAGCCATAGAAGGCGATGTCGCCGCCATGTCGAGCCGGGTGCTGTCCGCTGAGGCGGAAGTCCTGTTTGAGGTCGGCCAGCTCCGCGGCCGCGGCCAGCTCGTCCACCCGCCTGCGTAGCTCATTGTGAGCGATCACAGCGCCTCTGGGGTCTGCCAAGCTGCCGCTCGCCTGCACGCCGTCTGCGGCGAGGACGATCTGGACTGCCCGCGCCCTCAGCAGGGGGTCGGGATGGGTGCGGATGCGTTCGGCGACGTGCGCGACGAAGTCGGCGCGGTCGGTGCCGGCGCGAATCGTCCTGTCGTTCACTAGATGCGGACCCTTCGTCAGGGAATGGATTCGATGTCCGGCGGGCCGGACGACCGCCGACGGTTGTCCAGCGCGCGGCGTAGCTCGGCCCAGAATCCGAACAGTCCGAGGATCAAAACGTTGACGACGGTGCAGAAGATCGCCATGAGGGTGATTAGAGTTACGTCGCCGGCCTGGTACTGGCCGGAGGCGATCGTGAGGACTGCGCCGGTCACAAGGGTGACGGTCGAGGCCACCGGGGGTGCGGCCGCGAGCAGACGCACCCCTCGGCGACGGTGTGGGTATGCCGAGTTGGCGACAGCCAGGGCGAGGACTCCGGCCAATTGCAAGGCGACGGCGAAGTACAGGAAGGACCACACGGTTGACCCCTTTCGTAGGTCGGTGGCGTTCAATGTGGGTCATTGTTGCAGCTGCGGCCGACAGACTGCCGTGTTGAGTTGCCGCTGAACAGCTTCTGCGACCAGCGCCCGGACCGGTGGGATGCGGCGTGCGCCGGCCTCGGCGATGAGTGTGGTGATGCGGTCGAGCAGGTTGTCGCGGTAGGCGTCGGTGATGGTCGGGTCCAGTGCCTGGTCGAGCATTTTGCGTGCTCGGGTGAGCTTTCCACGCTTGGCGGGCTGGATGTTCAGGCCGGTCTCGCGGGCATGGCGTGAGGCACTGTCCCGTGCGTCGCGGGCAGCGAGGGCGGTGGCGACGGCACGGTCGGCGAGGTCTCTGTCCAGGGGCCGGGAGTCGTAGGCCGCAGCGTGGGCCGCGGTGTAGGCGTCGAGGAACGCCGCGGTGCGGGGATCGTTGGTGTCGTCGAGGAGTGGGCGCGCGAACAACCGGTCGGCGAGGTCGGCGTGGTAGGCGGCGTACTCGGCGTCGATGGAGCCCAGGACGTCGGCCGCCTTGACCCACTGAGCACGCACACTCGTCACCAGAACGGCTCGGCGAGAACGTGCTTGGCTCACTTTGTGGCAGGCGAGAACCGCGACAGCGATGACGATGAGGCTGGCCGCGGCGGCTCCGCAGATGATCCACAGCGTCGTGTAGTCGGTGGGCGCCTCGGGGGCAGACGGTGTCTGCTCGGCCGGGGCCGGCGGCGGTGGCGCGGGGGACGCGTCGGGGGAGGTTGGCTGCCTGTCCCGATCCGGGCCGGGGCCGACCAGTGTCAGAACGAGTCCGACGGAGGAGAGGATGACACCACCGACCGCAAGTGGAACGACGGCGGCGGCGCCCCCGCCTGATTTCTTCGCAATGGCGGCTCGCAGGCCCGCCCCCAACAAGATGACCACCCCGATGATCGAGGCCCCCCATCCGAGATTGGCCGCCACCTGCACAAAGGCCTCAGGGGCCTCCGGTATGAGGGGAGCTGCGTCGGCCAGGACTCCGAGAGTTGCGAACTCCATTGGCCTACCGCCCCTTTCGCTGATCGGCAGACGCCACGTCAGGAGTGAACTCGACAAGCCGCTGTCGGAATCCAGCATCGAACGCCGAGGTCGGCGGGTAGTGCGCCAGGATCGCCGCTGCGGCGCTCGCCCGGGCGGTCGGGGTGATGCGGCGGATGGTGTGATCGGCGGCGAGATAGCCGGAGGCTTGTTCGAGTAGAGTGGGGCATTGGTGCATGTCACGGCCCTTTCCGTGGTGTGCGTCGGGTCCGTGGGTGTTCCAGCACCCGCGGACCACTCTTGTTTCTGCCCGAGTCGGCAGCGAAGGTTCACCGCATCATCAGCGATGATGGTTTTAGTCTACATAGGTGTGGGTTATAGTCAACATCGTGGAGAGACTTCGGGAGCTGGGCAGCCGGGTGCGTGACGCGCGGACCGGTCGCGGTCAGACGCAGGCCGAAGTAGCCAAAGCTGTTGGCGTGCACCGGACACACTTGTCGGCGATCGAGTCCGGCGGTGAGAACATCACCGTCGGGACGCTGTACCGGATCGCTGACCACTTCGACATACCTGCTTCGCAGCTACTTCCGGATTGATGACCTGTGTGACTCTCGGACGCATCGTGGCATCGAGTCGGGCGTCGATGGTGGAGATGACGGCCCTTGGTAGGGCTCACCCCCGCCCACCGCAGTGTCGCCGACGCGAGACTGTCGGACCACTGTGCGACAGTGCCTTACAGGTGAACCAATCCGAAAGGTGAGTGATGATCGAGTCACAGTGGATCGCCCGTTGGCCGGAGTTGTTCTCAGGACTCACCGATCTGCAGGTCCGCGGTGTCGTGCAGGCGATCGACAACAACGTCCTCGACGGCTGGAACCCGCAACGTGACGACATTGAGTTCCTGACCCGCTCGGCACGCGGCGAGGTCACTGAGAACGAGGAAGTCGCCGAAGTCCTCGCGCTCATCGCCAACAGAAGGAAATAACACCTATGGAAACCACGGCGATCATCCTGCTCTTTGCCGGAGCCGTCACAATAATCACCGCCGGGGTAATTCGGCAACGCGTTAACCGTTTTCAGCCTCGCCCACACAAGGACGCCGCGACCGCTGTTGCCCGTGCACGGCAATTCCAGCGAGTTGCGATGACCTTTGCGGCGATCACAGTCGTATGCGGCGCCACCGCAGCCGCCCTCAACGACGGAAACACCACGACGTGGGTGTGCGGCGCTGTGGTGCTTGTTGCGGGAGCGGTCGAGTGCTTCCTCATTGCGCGGGTTCGCATTCCCGATGTCCAGCACCTTCGTGCCCTCGGCTTCGACACCGGTCGAACCAATCCGGAAGGACAACGCCGATGATCCTTGCTGCTGACGCCAACTTTCCCGACACGTCGATCGTCCCGTCCGGCGCATGGGGCGCGGCCGTGGGATGGGTGATGATTGCGGTGTTCTGGGTGGGCGCGGCGACTATCGGACTCATACTCGGAGGGCGCCAGACACCGAGCGAGGACGGCGAGTCTCGCTCTTTCATCGTCATGACCCTGCTGATCCCTGCGGCGATCATGATTGCCGGGCTCATTTTCTTCCGCACGGTGCTGCCATTCCCCCTGGCGATCGTCATCGCCGTGGGCGTAGGCGTCGCGGCGTTTGTCGCGTTGCGCATGAAGTTCTTGGGTGCGTTCCGACGCCGAATATGACAGCGGTACAGGGATACCCGTCATCTGCGCCGTAGTAGGCCACAGCCCCACCCTCGCGACGGAAACCCAACGGCTACCCGATGGGCATACCCGTCAACACACCGGTACCTTCTGCCGGCGGTGCGCATCGCGCATCGGCGATTGAGCCACCAATCACGCCTGTTCAGACCGTGAAGAAAGGACGCCGCATTGAATCAAGCGGTAGCGGCCGGATTCGTCTGGCAGATCCTGCTCCTGAGCGGCCTCGTCTACTGGTCGAGATTCGGCGTGGCCGCTGTCATAGACGCGGCAACACAACCTGTTCGGGCGGTGCGCTGGCAGCCGCACCCTGAGCTTGGACCTACACCGCCGCCCGCCCGGTTCAAATGGACCACCGGCCTGGTCGGCCTGGCTACCCTGCCCGTCGGCGTGCTCCTCGCTGGCTTCTGCGCGCTCTGGCGGATTACCGCCACCGCGTGGCCGTCGGGAGTCTTCGTCGGGGCAGGATGGACGCTAGCCATTCTCGGGTGGTTGGCGTTGCTGATGGCCGGCGAACTGTCGATCGCGAAAGAACTCGGACCAGGGCCCACTATCCGCTCAGCACTACATCGGCACCGCAATCGGAAACACCTCAGCTCGTCGAGACCGCAGTGACCGCTGGTCTCACCCGTAGACGAGGGAGCCAAACAGTGCCGCCTGAACAATGGCGTCTGCATCTGTCGCGTCGATGGTCTCGGCATCGTGGGTGCGGACAGCGGCGGCGATCCTACGACGCTGCACATCCGGAATCATTGCTGCGCCATTGACGATGGAGTTCACGCCCCGGGCGATCGTGTCGAGCGTGATCACGTGCGGATCGCCGGAGCTTTCCTCGACAGTCGCTCGCGGATCACTGCTCCAGCGATAGTCGGTACAGGTCGACCAGTAGCCGATACCGCCTTCAAGTGCGCAGGTGTAAACGTCGCACAGGAACTCGGTGCGCACCGTGGTCCGCGTTGCCATGATCGGTCTCCTTGAACTGCTAGTTCGCGTTGCATTACGTCACTGGTGACGTAATATAAAGCAGCACAACATATTTCGCCGATAACTTATGCTATGTCAGGCACAGGCAAAGGATTATGCCTTAATCGAGCCGGACGGAAGTCCTGACCTTTACTGTTCAGATGTGCGTGAATACATCGAGTCATGTATCATTTTGGCGTGAGCACGGTGGTAGAAGCGCAGCATGACGCGTTGACGAGGTTTGGATACGCACTATCCGATTCGACGCGAACGCAGGTGTTGGTTCGGTTGCGCCATGGTGGAGCCTATCCGGCGGACTTGGCTGAGGCGATTGGGGTGTCGCGGCAAACGTTGTCGAATCACCTGGCCTGCCTACGGGGATGCGGTTTGGTGGTCGCGGTACCTGAGGGTCGACGGAGTCGGTATGAACTGGCTAATAGCCGGATTGGTCATGCACTCGACGATCTACTCGGGCTGGTACTTGCGTTGGATGATCCGTGCTGCGCCGAGGAGGCTGGCGATGGCTCGCATTAGTGAGGCAGCCCGTGACCTCTACCGGGCAGAGATGGCAGCGGCCGCCGCCGCCGAGGTGGCAGAGCAGCGCTGGCACCATCTTGAACGCGCCCACATCGTGTCCCAGCCGGACCCGTGGTTGCATACTCAGAACCACATTTCGATGTTCAGATTCGCTGTGCACCAACATGATCGGCGCGAAGCGCTCGGCCAGGTGGTGCGCATCATCGTTTCCGCTCCCGGATCGCTGAGCGGACGCTACCCCGAGGGCAACACCGGACGTGTTGCCGCCGGTCTGATGCGCCCGATGCCGGTTCCCGGCGATATCGCTTCTGCGTTACGGTCATGAACAGCCGCAGACGCGACAGTGATGAGCATGCGCTGCGCGGCGGCCGTAGCGATATCGGGAATGACCGCTCACTCTGAGGCTCGGGTGGCCTGTCAGAGTAGAGCGGCGAACATGATTCCTGTCCCACCGGCGGTTAACGTGTGGCATATCCACGAGAACTCTAGATGCGGGCGGCGAAGCGTCGCTACAGCGTTTGACAGTGGTGGCGCTGGGGCCGCGGTGCGTGGCAGCTGAATTGACCGGGCTGCGCAGTAGAGGGTGAGCGCGAGGAAGCCGAGCACGAGTAGCAAGGTGACCGACCCCATCCACATGGGATCTGATGACGGGCCGTGCAGCGGTGTCATCTCGTTGATGGCGTCGGCCCCCGACGGGCCTCCGTGGTGTGCGGGGGCGGTGGCAGCGGGAACGGCGGATGTGGAATTGTGCCGGCTCATCACCGCATACATCCACACCATCGAGGCCATCATCACTGCGGTAGAGACGTAAAGCCGCCGCGCGGTCGTCTTCGGCACCGCGAAGACGACCGCGATTGCTGTGGCGAGAGCGAAGAGCAGCATCAGAGGCAGCAGTGGGAGCTGATTGCCTTGTGGCCACGCCATGACGATCATCGCCAGCGACATCAGGAGCATGAGGCAGTGCACGACTGAGAGCCGCAGGTCGCTGCGGTGGGCGGCTAGGGTGCGAATGCTGTCGATCGCTCCGATCGCGAACATGGCGGTGACGATCCACCGCAGGAGTAGGTCGTCGATCACCGCGGCCCTCGATCCATGTGAGTTAACTACTATGCGCAGTAGTAGCATACGGTTGGTGGGCGAATCAAAGGCGTTGCCGGAGGCTGACACCTCGTCAATCCAGTCGCGACTGCTGCGCGCAGTTCCTCTTCGGGTGGTGGCGCCGTTGCTGGTCGGTGGGCTGATGCTGGTGTTGGCGGTGTACGCCTGGGCGTCCGGGGCCACTCGCTATGTCGAGAGTGCGGATCCTTACCCGGGGATGGGTACGGCTGTGGCCGATGTGGTCGGCAATTTTGCTGGCTTTGCGTTGGCTGCGGCGGTCCTCGGAGGGTTAGTTTCGGTGGTGCTCACCGCGTCTCCCGACTCGCAGGGGTTCATTGACGCTGCGGTGTATCCGGTGTTTCGCCGCGTCCGCCGCGCTGCAGGGTTTGGTGTGGTTGTTGCGGTGCTGATGGCGGTTACGTCGGCCGCGGACACCACTGGTGTGTCCGTGGGCGCGATGGTGTCCAGCGGCAAGGTTGGTTACGCGTTCAGTGTGAGTTTGCCGGCGCTGGCGTGGCTGGTTGTGGCGGCAGCGGGTGTCGTGGTGCTGGTCGGTTCGGTGTCGCTGCGGTGGTCGGTCCAGGTGGCGCTGGTGGTTCCCGCGACGGTCGGGGTGCTCGCGCTGCCTGTGGTCGGTAATGCCGCGCAGGGGCCTGACCACGATTACACGACCGGCGCGGTGATTGTGTTCGCGGCGAGCTTGGCGGTGTCGGTGGGGCTGCGGTGGGCCGACCGGTTTAGGGCTCGTGGTTTGGGGTCGGCGACCATCGACAGGGCGGCCGACCGACGTGTCAGCTATGTCGTCTTGGGCGCCGATGTGACAGCTCTGGTGGGCGCGGTGTGTGTGGTGGTGCTGCTGCGGACTCCGGGCGTGTGGTCGTCGGCTTTCGGTCGCGCTGCGGGGCTGTTGGTGGGTGTACTGGCGGTGCTTGTGATCGCCGATGTTGTGCGCCTGCGCCGGGGTGTGCCGATGTCGGCAACTGCTTCTTCCCTTGCCGCGGGGGCTGCGCTGGCAGCGGTGGCGTGTTGGGCGGTGATGGACACCCGGGTCGCACCCGGGTTGATTGCCCACCCATTCACTGCGTGGGACGTGTACCTGGGTTATTCGCTTCCTGGCCCGCCCGGTGTCGGGTCGCTGGTGTCGTTGTGGCGTGTTGATCTTGTGGTGGGTGTGGCAGCGGTGGTGAGCGCCGTGGGATATGTCGTAGCCGCCAGGCGGGAGCGGGGCGGTGGACATCGCTGGCCGATACGGCGGACCGCGTCATGGGTCACGGGCTGCGCTGTGGTGGTGGTATCCACCAGCTCCGGATTGAAGGCCTACGGCAATGCTCTGTTCAGCGTGCACATGGCCGAACACACGGCTTTGACCATGATCGCACCTATTCTGCTGGTGGGTGGCGCACCGATCACGTTGCTGTTGAGGGTGCTGCCAACGGCAGGTAACACTGGTGGAGCGGCGTGCCGGCGGGGACTGCTGACTCTGCTCGGCTCTGGAGGCGTGCACCTACTGCTCAATCCAGTTGTCGCGTTCGCGTTGTTTGTGGGCTCGTCGTTTCTGGTGTACTTCACACCGGTGTTCGACGTACTCGTCCGCTACCACTGGGGGCACGTCTTGATGAGCGTGCTGTTTATCACCCTTGGGTACCTGTTCTTTTGGGTCTCTGTGGGGATCGACCCGGGCCCCAAGCAGTTGCCGATTCTGGCGCGCCTAGGTCTGCTGTTCGCCGTCATGCCTTTTCACGCCATTTTTGGTATCGCACTGATGACCTCCACGACGGTGATCGGTGAATCCTTCTACAGCCAGTTGCAACTGCCGTGGGGTCCCGACCTCGCGCGCACGCAGTGGGCGGGCGGTGTGGTGGCCGCAGTGATCAGCGAGATTCCGATGGTGGTGGTCTGCCTGGTGCTGTTGGTGCAGTGGGTGCGTGCCGAACGCCGGCCCGATCTGCCCGAGTCCGTCGCCATTGATGGCAGCGACTCTCGAACCGTCGCAGCGATGGTGTCTCAGCTGGCACCGACCCAGCAACTGTCACCCTCAGTGGTCTACACGCGCGAAGTTCTGCAGACGCAGGCTGTTGGAGACGACGAAAAACGATGACAAGGCCATTGCCGCCCCGGCGATCAGGGGGTTGAGCAGTCCAGCGGCAGCAAGCGGCAGTGCGGCGATGTTGTAACCGAACGCCCATGCCAGATTGGTGCGCATCGTCCGTCGGGTGGCCGAGGCGAGGTGCAGGGCCAACGCGACGGTGGTGAGATCGTCGCGCACCAACACGATGTCGGCGGCGCCGATAGCGACATCGGTACCGCCACCGATAGCAATGCCCAGATCCGCCGAAGCCAGAGCGGGCCCGTCGTTAATGCCGTCACCGACCATCGCCACACAGGCACCGCTCCTGCGCGCGTCGTCGATGATGGCCACTTTCTCAGCCGGGAGCACCCCGGCGGTCACGTCATCGATGCCGACCTGCGCTGCTACGCGCTGCGCTGCGCCGGCGTTGTCGCCGGTGACCAACAACGTGCGAAGTCCCATGCGGTGCAACTCATCGACTGCCTGGCGAGCAGAGGGTTTGGCGCTATCGCGAATGTCGATGAGGCCCCGAACTGCATCGTCGACCGCGACGTACACCGCGGTGCCACCAGAGCGTTCGACGTCAGCGCGCTGCGCGTCGAGCGCGGCAGGCACCGCAGCGGTACGGGCAATCCACGTCGGCGAGCCCACCTGCACCCTCAGGCCGTCGATCACTCCACGCACGCCACTGCCGACGTCGGTGACCACCTCGACCGGTGCAGGAAGGGACTGCGGACCGGCCGCTGCGGCGATAGCGGTAGCGATGGGGTGGCTGGTGTGCTGCTCGAGTGTCGCGGCCCAGCCAAGGATCAACTCCGTGCTGTTGTTGTCGACGGTGTACACGCCGCTGACCTGAGGTCGCCCATTGGTGAGAGTGCCGGTCTTGTCGAAGACCACCACATCGATCGTCCCGGACAGTTCCAATGCGGAATGCCCTTTGAGGAAGATTCCCAGTTGGGCGCCGCGCCCGGTGGCGATCACCAGGGCCATCGGCATGGCCAGGCCCAGCGCGCACGGGCAGGCGATGACCAGCACGGCCACCGCGGCGCTCACGGCGTGCTCCCAGGACGCTCCGGTTAGTGACCAGCCCACGACAGTGCTCACAGCCAGGGCGATGACGCATGGTACGAAGATCGCGGCGATACGGTCAGCGACCCGTTGAGCGCGGGCCTTGGCCATCTGTGCGCTATCGACCAGCGCGATCATCTCCGCAAGGCGTGTGTCGTCACCGACTGCAGTGACTTCCACCCGTAATCGCCCGTCGAGGCAGGTAGTGCCCCCGACTGCGGTGGAGCGGTGGTTGGCTGATACTTGCACCGGCGTCGTCTCTCCGGTCATCGCACTGAGGTCCACACTGGCTGTGCCCTCGATCACATGCCCGTCCGAGGGAATGGTCTCACCCGGCAGCACGATGAGTCGTTGACCGACTTTGAGTTCCGCCAGGGGTATGAGCATGCTCGTACCCCCTGCACACTCGACGCGGGCCTCGGTTGCGCGTAGCGCGGCCAGCGCGCTCAATGCCTGGACAGCTTGTGTGCGGGCACGCGCTTCGTAGTAGCGTCCCGCCAGCACGAAGACCGTCACGCCGGCGGCAACTTCGAGGTAGATCGAGTCACTGGAGAAGATCGCTGACCACACCCCCTGACCCGCGGCAGACATCGCATCGGCCGAGAACATCGAATACATCGACAGGGCGGTCGCGGCCAGCACTCCCAGGGAGACGAGCGTGTCCATCGTGGCCACACCGGTCCGCAACGTACGCACCGCGGTGCGGTAGAACGGCCACGCACAATAGGTCACGACTGGTGCGGCAAGCGCCACCAACACCGCTTGCCACCCGGGAAAACGCAGGTCCGGGATGACGGCGAGCACTACGGAGAGGTTGGCCAGCGGCACGAACAGGGCCAGCGCGACGATCAGTCGGGTGAACAGCGCCTTCGCCGTCGACGCATCCTCGTTGACAGGAGGAGCCTGCTCGGTCAGTTCCGTAGCCGAATAGCCTGCCGTGTGAACAGCGTCGATCGCATCGGCCACGCCTGCGTGGCTATCGAGTTCCACGGTGGCCCGCCGAGTAGCGTAGTTCACCGAGGCGCGTACGCCGTCAATCTTGTTGAGTTTGCGTTCCACTCGGGCTGCGCACGCACCGCAGGTCATGCCACCTACATCGAGTTGGATGCGGCGGGTCGAGTACGTGTCGTCAACGAGGTCGGTCACGAGTGGCGCTTTCAGTAGGCGGTGAGGTGAGTCATGGCACCGCAGGAAATGCGAAAAGTGTGTCAGATGGTGGCGGCCAACCTGGCGAAGCCACCTTCGGCTACTAAGCAGGGTAGTTTGTTCTAGACTGGCAGCAAAGACAAGGCGATCAGGCAGGCGACGGTGACTCAATTGGGTTCGTTGGAACGCGCAGTGATGGACGTGCTGTGGGGCGCTTCTGCGGCGATGAGTGTGCACGACATTGTCGATGCGTTGGCCGATCGCGATCTGGCGTACACGACGGTGTTGACCGTGGTAACCAATCTGCACAAGAAGGGCTTCGCCGGACGCGAGAAGATCAGCCGCGCCTACAGGTACTTCCCGTTGCAGTCGCGGGAGGAGGCGACGTCGCAGACACTGCGACGGGTGCTCGATGCCAGCGGCGATTCCACGGCGGTCCTGATGCATTTCGCGCGGATGGTTACCCCCGAGGAGCGCGAGGTCCTTAGCGAACACTTGTCCCGGACGCGGACGGATCGTCCGAGAAGGCGCTGAGAGTGTGAGCGTTGCTTTGGCCCACCTGGTGGGCGCGGCCGTGCTGGGTGTGTTGGGTCCTTACGTTCTCGACCGATTGCCACAGCGATGGTCACCGCGGGTAGTGATCACCGCATGGGTCAGCAGCATTGCCACTGCGGTGGGACTGCTTCTCCTGTCGGCGCTGTCGGCCTTATGGCCCGATGCGCCGCCTGCGGAGCGTTTCGTCGACACGTTGGCTCGGTGCGCTGGCGCTGTCCTGCATGCGGTGCGCGACGATTTCAGCCAGGTGTATGGCATCACCGTCGCCGTCGTGCTGTTCGCCGTGGTCGCTCGCACCGCGATGTCGTGCGCTCGTCACACGCGCGATGTGCAACGTGTGCAACGCCTTCATCGCGACGTCGTTGCGGTGGTAGGCAGCACCGAACCCGATACCCCCGACGTACTCTGGATCGATCATCCCCACCCCATGGCCTACTGCGTCGGCGGACGCAGCGGTTTCGTGGTAGCCACCAGCGCGCTGCGCACACGCGTGCCGGCCGAGGCGCGGGCAGCAGTACTGGCACACGAGTTCGCCCATCTAAGGTCTCGTCACGACCGGGTCCTGGCGGTCTGCGACGTCATGGCACGTGCTCTGCCCTTCGTACCGCTGTTTCGGCGGGCGCCAGCGGCGGTCGCGGCCCTGATCGAAGTGGATGCCGACATGTCGGCAGCCCGGGTCACCAGCACGGCTGCGGTACGCAGCGCACTGGCCCATGTCACCGGTCAGGGCGTAGGCCCCGGGACCCCCATGCAGCACTCCACGCGCTACCGGCTGCGCATGCTCGACAATGGCGTGATCGAGCCGACCAAATCGAAGTACGCAGCGGCGAGTGTACTGCCACTTCTGGGTGCCGCATTGTGTACCGTTGCAGCACTTCCGGTGCTCTCAGTTGTTGCGCATGGGCTCACCGCGTGAGTCCCCGCACCGCCACGTTCACTCTTCAGCAGTTAGTGTCGCAAACCCGGTGACGTTTCGTTCATCTGCGCCACCGGTAACGACGACCTTCACCGGCGCGTGTCTCATGGTGTTGCGCGCACGCCCCGCGCGCGCCGCCCCCGCGAGGCCCAGAGTGCATCTTCGCCATCGGACCCGCCAGCCGAGAGACTGTCGCAACAGGATGCATAATCCACGTCACCAGGGTCATACCGGGATCGCGTCAGCTATGCATCGGGGCGTGCAGTCTCGACATGGCCCACGTGGCGCTGTGCAGCACCACGCCCCGCAGGCAAGGCTCTGATCACGCAGAGTTGGGCCGATGGATGACGCGACCGGCTACCGCCGCAGCGCACGGCCGCGCGCTGGTTGTGCTGTGCGGGCCGCGATCGCGGCTGCTCCGCGGGCCGCGCAGGCTGCCGCGGTCGCCGCGATCAGCCACAGCAGCAGGGGAGTGCCCTGAGCGAGGACAGAACCCGCGAGCAGGGTCAACGCAAAGGTCATCAACGCGGTGTAGCCGACTGCGAGGATGGCGAACCATCGAGGAACGGTCAGCGGGCGGCGCGATCGCGGGACGGCGGCCTGGTCGAGGGCAGGGAAGGGGGAGTTGTTCACGGTCGGCTCTCCGGGTCGGGATCTGTAGATGCTTCATGGTCTCCGGTGGTCAGCGGCGCACGGCGGACTTCTTCTGCGGTCTCGCTGGGTTCACCGTGCCGTGTGCCGACGTGAGCTTCGGCGCGCATCCGCTCCACCATGTGCGGGTAGTGCAGTTCAAACGCTGGACGCTCCGACCGGATGCGGGGGAGTTCGGTGAAGTTGTGGCGCGGCGGTGGGCAACTGGTGGCCCATTCCAGGGAGTTGCCGAAGCCCCATGGATCGTCGACGGTGACGACCTCGCCGTAGCGGTAGCTGCGGAAGACGTTCCACAGGAACGGCAAGGTCGAGATGCCGAGGACGAACGCGCCGGCGGTGGAGATGATGTTGAGCGTGGTGAAGCCGTCTGAGGGCAGGTAGTCGGCGTACCGGCGGGGCATGCCTTCTGCTCCGAGCCAGTGTTGCACCAAGAAGGTGAGGTGGAAGCCGATGAACGTCAGCCAGAAATGGATCTTGCCCAGGCGTTCGTCGAGCAGACGTCCGGTCATCTTCGGGAACCAGAAGTAGATGCCGGCGTAGGTGGCGAACACGATGGTGCCGAAGAGGACGTAGTGGAAGTGGGCCACCACAAAGTAGCTGTCGGAGAGTTGAAAGTCGATGGGTGGGCTGGCCAGGAGCACACCGGTGAGTCCGCCGAAGAGGAAGGTGACCATGAAGCCGACCGAGAACAACATCGGTGTCTCGAACGTCATGTGGCCCCGCCACATTGTGCCGATCCAGTTGAAAAACTTTACGCCCGTCGGCACCGCGATCAGGAACGTCATGAAGGAGAAGAACGGCAACAGCACGGCGCCGGTGACATACATATGGTGTGCCCACACCGCGACCGATAGGGCGGCGATGGCGAGGGTGGCGTAGACCAGTCCTGAGTACCCGAACAACGGTTTACGGCTGAAGACCGGGAAAATCTCGGAGACGATGCCGAAGAACGGCAGCGCGATGATGTAGACCTCGGGGTGGCCGAAGAACCAGAACATGTGCTGCCAGAGAATGGCGCCGCCGTTGGACGGATCGAACAGATTCGCGCCGAATTGACGGTCGACTTCGGCGCCGAGCAGTGCCGCGGTGAGCAGCGGGAACACCAGCAAGATCAGGACACTGGTGACCAGGATGTTCCACGTGAAGATCGGCATGCGAAACATCGTCATTCCCGGTGCGCGCAGACAGATGACCGTGGTGACCATATTGACCGCGCCCAGGATGGTGCCCAAGCCGGACACTGTCAGTCCGAGAAACCACATGTCCGAGCCGACGCCGGGTGAGTGAATGGCATCGCTGAGCGGGGTGTAGGCGGTCCAGCCGAAGTCGGCGGCACCACCGGGGGTGATGAAGCCGGCGATCGCGATGGTCGAGCCGAAGACGAACAGCCAGAAGCCGAGGGCGTTGAGCCGCGGGAAGGCGACGTCGGGAGCGCCGATCTGCAGGGGCAGTACGAAGTTGGCGAAGCCGATCACGATGGGGGTGGCATACATCAGCAGCATGATCGTGCCGTGCATGGTGAACAGCTGGTTGTACTGCTCGGTCGAGAGGAACTGCATGCCCGGCGTCGTGAGCTCGCCGCGCATCAGCAGCGCCATCAGGCCGCCGATGAGGAAGAACGCGAAGCACACGACGATGTACATCATGCCGATCAACTTGTGATCGGTCGTGGTCAGCAGCTTGTAGATGAATGACCCTCTGGACTTGCGCCGCTCGGGGTAGGGCCGCGTAGCGACCACCTCGGGTGGGCGCGGGGACACCGCGGTCATCAGGCCTCCATCTGAGTCGGACAAACGGTGGCCCTGATCGAGCAACACGCGCATCCTGCGTGCGACTTCCCGGGCCGTAACTACGGACTGTAGTCGATTAACTACTAGGTAGCATAGTTGGGCCCGGAATCCCGAATCTCGGGCGAGTACCGACATGGCGGCAACGAAAAGTCGGCTCCCTCACCAATATCAGGCGCGGAGGGTCATCGCGGTTACGCGGCGCTGCTCCCTACCGCCAGAGGTCTGCACTTCCGCTGCTCGGCGGTTCGTTGGGAGGGATAGTAGGTTCGCCGTCGGCGGGCAGACGGACGCCGCGTTCGGCGAGCCAGCTCACCGGGTCGAGGGCAGCACCGGATGCATCGGCCACCTCGAAATGCAAGTGGGGGCCGGTTGAGTTACCTCGGTTGCCAACCGTGGCAATGGGTTGGCGACCGTGACCGGAGCCGCTACCTCGATGAGGTTGTCGTCGTTATGGCCGTAGGTGGTGACTGTTCCATCGGCATGTCGGATACGTACCCACAATCCGAAGCCTTGGGCAGGGCCGGAGTTGATCACTTCGCCGTCGGTGACCGCGAAAATCGGCGCGCCGAGGTCGTTGCCGATGTCCATGCCCTGATGACCTCGACCGTCACCGAAGGTGGAGGTGATTCGACCATTCGTCGGAGCGACTACGGACCCCGGCGACGGCGACGAATAGACGGGTGGACCGTTCGGTGCGGGATGCGGGGTCGCAGGATCGTGGGGACGCATCTCAAATGCCAGCAGCGCCAGCAACCGCCCGATCGGTAGCGCGTCGACAACCAGTTCGGCGGCTGCTCGTCCCGCACTGAGAACGGCGGCAAAGCAACCCACCGCAGTGATGGGGTCATCCGTTGGCTCCGACGGCTCGACTGGGCGCGCACGATCGGCCAGACATGTGCTGACGGTCCGGATCTCGTCGGCTAGTTCCCCCATCGCCGGCCCCCCCAAGGATGCCGAGATCGTCTCGGCGACCAGTTGGGCGAACTGCTGGGCCACATGGGTGTCATCTGCGTCGGCGCGCGCTCGAGCGTCAAGCGAGAGGCTCAGCAGAACCGCAGCAACAATTCCCACGGCCCCCAGCCTCAGACAGGGCCGTGCAACGCCGCAGCGGCGAATGAGGGACGACATAGGCATGCCAGCGAGACCTTCCGGAGACGGGCGCGACGCACTGACGTTCAGCACCGCACGCCAGGTGCACATGAGGCCCCGATTGGCAGCCCTCCGTTCGAACCATAGGCCCCACAGGTCACAGCAGTAACACGATCCGGTTGAGCGTCAGTCGCAACTGGCGGCCTCTATTACTAGGGAACGTAGTTGCAGATAAGCAATGATGCCCAGCCTCGGGACCTCGACCGAATCAAGCGTAATCACAGCTGAGCGCACCGATACGTCAGATGAACGCGGCAGAACCCTCGCCGCGGGACGTGGGCCTACGGGCCGGTGCAGATCGCAAAAACTACGGCTATGTTGACAACGCGAACGTTAATCTACCACGCTGCGTAGTAGATCAAGGTCAAGGAGTGCTGGTGCAGCAGGAGAGAAGGATATCCGCGGTGCGGGCGGCAATCCTGGCGCTGATGTGCGTGGTGCCGTGGGTAGCGTCGGGTTGTGGTAGCGCTGGCGACGACGCCGTTGCGCAGGGGGGAACCTTTCAGTTCGTCTCACCCGGCGGGCAGACGGTCATCACCTACGACCCGCCTGCAAGCCGTCAGAGGATCGCTGACGTCTCAGGCCCTGATGTGGTGACCGACCAGACCGTCGGACTCAACGACTTCGCAGGCAAAGTCGTCGTCATCAACGTATGGGGTTCGTGGTGCGGACCCTGCCGGGGAGAAGCCGACGACCTCGAGCATGTCTACGCCCAGAACAAGACCTCGGGGGTCGAGTTCCTCGGTATCAATCTGCGCGACAACCGGCAAGCGGCGAAGGACTTCATTGTCGACAGGAAAGTCGCCTTTCCCTCGATCTACGACTTTGCCGGCATCACTCTGGCTGCGCTGACCACTCCAACGTCGGTGGTGCCGACGACCATCGTGCTCGACCGCGACCACCGTCCGGCCGCGGTGTTCCTCAAGGCCATCACCGCCGACGAACTCGGGGCAACAGTTCAGCGCGTCGTCGCTGAGCCTGTGACACAACGCCCATGACGGCGCAGTCAGTCGAACTGCAAGCCTCGGTCGGCGAGACGTTTGCTGACGTCGTCGCCAGCGGTCCGCTACTGCTGGCGCTGCTCGCATGCATGATCGCCGGGCTGGTGTCGTTCGCCTCACCGTGTGTGGTCCCGCTCGTCCCGGGGTATCTGTCTTATCTGGCTGGCGTGGTCGGCGCCGAGGCGCCGGCGGTGTCGGTGGGGGAGTCGAATAAACGGGGTCGCTCGCGTGTGGCGCTCGCCGCAGGCCTGTTCGTCATCGGTTTCACCGTGGTTTTCGTGGCAGCGACCGCCACAGTACTTGGGGTCACCACGACTTTCGTGGTGAATCGTGAAGTCCTGCAACGTATCGGCGGTGTGGTCACCATCGTCATGGGCTTGGTGTTTATCGGGCTGGTGCCGGCACTGCAACAGGAACGACGGTTCGCCCCCCGCCGCGTCTCCAACATCGCCGGCGCCCCGCTGCTCGGCGGGGTCTTTGCACTCGGGTGGACCCCGTGCCTGGGGCCCACACTCGCGGCAGTCATTGCTACGGCCAGCGGCACCGAAGGCGCCACCGCAGCCAAGGGCGTCGCGCTGATCGTGGCGTACTGCGCCGGCCTTGGCATTCCTTTTGTTGTGCTTGCGTTTTCCTCGGCGTGGGCGTTGCGAAGCCTCGGCTGGTTGCGCACCCACGCCCGCATGATCCAGATCGCCGGCGGGGCCATGATGATCGCGGTGGGCATCGCTTTGATCACCGGCCTGTGGGACCAATTCATCGTGTGGGTGCGCGACGCGTTCATCACCGATACTCAACTACCCATCTGAGCCCTGTGGTGGCGGCCCCGATTCGACGTCCACAGCGTCCCCCTGTTTCCGGTCACCGCACCCTCACGAGACCGAACAACCACCGCCTCCACGCCGCCAACGTCGGGCCATCTCAGCACATCCCGAGTCAGTCGTGACGTGATCCGCTGGTACCGTTCCGGCCCGGTCTGTCATATAGTCACATGCGCATGTATTGATATATAGGGGTAGCGTGGCTATCTGGGTGTGGATGAGAGGGAGTACGAAGTATGGGAGCCGGACACAACCACGGACCAACCGATCCTGCGTCCAGCGACTCGTCGCTGCGTGTCCGTCTGGCGATAGCGTTTGTTCTGACGGGGATCATTGTCGTGGCCCAGTTGGTCGGGTCGGTGATCACGGGAAGTCTGGCGCTGCTGACCGACACCGCGCACGCTGCGACAGATGCGATCGGGTTGGCGGTCGCGCTGGTCGCAGCAACCGTGATGCACCGTCCGGTCAGCAAGACTCGCACATGGGGACTGCGGCGCATCGAGGTCATCGCCGCTCTGGGGCAGGCCTCGCTGCTGCTTGCTGTCGGGCTCTACGCCGCTGTTGAGGGCGTGCGGAGACTGTTCGCTCCGCCAGAGGTTCCCTCGACCGAACTGCTGATCTTCGGAATCATCGGGCTCGTGGCGAACATCGTCGCCATGCTGGTGCTTGCCTCAGGACGCGGGGCCAACTTCAACATGCGAGCGGCGTTCCTGGAGGTCCTCAACGACGCACTGGGATCGCTGGGTGTAATTGTCGCCGCGATCGTCATCGCTACCACCGGCTTCCAACAAGCCGACGCACTGGCCGGCCTGTTCATTGCGCTACTGATCGCACCCCGCGCCCTCAAGCTCATGGCAGAGACGACGCGAGTGCTGATGGAGTTCACGCCCAGGGAGATCGATTTGGACGACGTCAGGGCCCACATTCTCGAGATGGACCGCGTGCAGGACGTGCACGACCTCCACGCATCGACGGTGGCCACTGGTCTGCCGATCATTAGCGCTCACGTGGTGGTCGATGACGACTGCTTCCAGGACGGGCACGCCCCCACGATCTTGAATGACATCCGAACGTGCGTGGCGACCCACTTCGCCATCTCCTTCGAGCACTCCACCTTCCAGCTCGAGACCAGTGCCCAGCGTCACCAGGAGGAAGCCTTGGCAGCCCATCACCCGTGAGGGGTGGCGCATCGACGACACCCACGCCGCCGGTCTGCGCACGAAGTGCACGATCGTTGCCAGGGGAGAGACGATGCTTCACCCCTGTCAATCGGGCCACGGTCACACCAGCGTGGACCAGTACCACCAGAAGCGTTCGATGATGAGGGCGATCACCGCCATCGCCCACACCAGCGGTACTACGGTGTGCACCGTGAGGACCACATCGAGGGCTCGGCGTGCTCTCCCGGATGGGCAGACATGGTCGGCATTGCGCAGGCTCACATACCAAAAGGCAACCACGACAACGACCCACACGGCCATGCAGTACGGGCAGAGTGCATCGATTCGATACAGACTCTGAAATATCAGCCAATGGACGAACACCACCGCACCCGTCAGGCCGATCTGCAATCCGATCATGACCCACAAGGCCGGGCGGGGTCCTAGCAGGACGGCGATAGCGATCAGAGCTGTGAAGCCTGCGATTCCGAGCAGTGAGTTGGGGAACCCGAAGACGGCTGCTTGGGGGGTGTCCATGACCGATCCGCAATTGACGATCGGGTTGATACTGCAGGTCGGCGTGTAGTTCGGATCGGTTGCCAGTTCGAACTTTTCGACGGTCAGTGCGAACGCAGCGACAAGTCCAATGCCTCCGCAGACCGCAAGAATCCACGGGAGCAGCCGCGGGAAAACCGGGATCTGCGTGTCGGGCGCAAAGCCTGACGGCTCTGAGGTCTGCCGGGGTGTGATGGTCACTGACGTATCGCGGATTCGAGCGCAGAGCTCAGATCGTCATAGCCTTCGGGCTTGATGAGTTCGTCGTTGATGAAGAACGTGGGGGTTCCGGTCACGCCTAGTGCTTTGCCGTCAGCGACATCGCGGTCGATGAGCTCGCGGGTGGCCTGTGAGTCATAGGCGGCGGCGAATCGCTCCATGTCCAGGCCCAACACCTGGGCGTAGGAGAAGAACAGATCGTCCAGCGGCACCTTTTGTTCGCCCCAGCTGCGTTGAGTGTCGAACATCTTGCGGTACATCGGTTCGAATTGGCCTTGTTCGGCCGCCGCGGCCACGGCCCGTGCCGCGCGGTCGGCGTTGAAGTGCCCGGGGAGGGGGAAGTAGCGGACCACGAAAGTGACTTGATCGCCGTAGGTTTGGCGAAGCTGCTCCACCGCCGGGTACGCCGCCCCACACCCTTCACACTCGAAGTCCAGGAACTCGACAAATGTCGCCTTGGACTCGGTCGGAGCCGATAGCCGTGGAGAATCAGGCCGTACCGTCGTATACGCCTGGTCGCCGGACTGTTCGCTCTCTCCGGCCCGGGAGACCACGAACACCACTGTGAGCGCCAGGCAGAACACGAAGACTGCCGCGAGCGACATCTTGACGTTGCGACTCATCGAGACATCCCTCCGCGTCGAACCTTGACCGCTTGAGCTGGCACGATCATCACTCCCGTCACGATTACTACTACGTTGGCTAGTAGTTTACAGGGCGTGCGGTGTCGTCCGGGCGATTGGCGTGCATATCACGCACGACCGAACCGGTGAGGGGAGCGGTGGGCGGTGAGTCGTCACTCGGATGCTCGGCATGCCGGCGCAGGTCTGCCACCGATATGTGCATCTGCACTACGTATCGCGGCTGCGGCCGGTTCGGGCGGGCTGCTGTATGTGAGCTTCCCTCCGCGCCAACTGTGGTTCCTTGCCCCGGTGGCGATCGCGGTCCTGGTGGTGACACTGCGTGGGCGGTCGCTGTGGGCGGCGTCAGGCTACGGCTATCTCGCTGGGCTGGGCTTTTTCGTGCCGCTGCTGCCGTGGGTCGGTACGTATGTGGGTGCGGTGCCGTGGCTGGCCTTGGCGGCGGTCGAGGCGGTGGCGTTCGGTGTCTTCGGGGCGGTGGCGGCGCTGGTCGGCAGATGCCGCGGAGCGCCGGTGTGGCTAGCATGCGCCTGGGTGGCAGTCGAAGCCGTCCGCTCCCGCGTGCCTTTTGGCGGTTTTCCCTGGGGCCGAATAGCATTCGGTCAGCCGGACGGGTTCTTGCTGCCGTTAGCGGCCTTGGCTGGCGCGCCGGGGTTGTCCTTCGTTGTGGTGCTGCTCGGCGCACTCCTGGCCGCGATCGCAGTGGCGGTAATCAACGTGCACCCTCGGGCGTTGGCCGGCCCAGGCGTAGCAGTCGCCGTAGTGGGAGTGCTGACATGGACCCTGGCGCCGTCGCAGACAGCAGAACCGGAGGAGCAGTCGGTGACGGTGGCGTTGGTGCAGGGCAACGTACCGCGGTTGGGTTTGGACTTCAATGCTCAGCGACGTGCAGTGCTCGACAATCATGTCCGGCGCACTCTCGACCTGGCGGAGGAGGTCAGCTCTGGGCGGGTCGTGCGTCCCGATGTGGTGGTGTGGCCGGAGAACTCATCCGATATCGACCCGTTCGGTAACCGTGATGCTGCGGCGCAAATTGATCGTGCCGCGCGGGCGATCGAGGTGCCGATCCTGGTGGGCGCGGTGATCGCCGGGAGCCACAGCACGTCCCGCAATACGTTGGTGGTGTGGGATCCCGTCACCGGGCCTGGTCAGGAGCATGACAAACGTCAGCTGGTGCCGTTCGGGGAGTACTTGCCGCTGCGGGGACTGATGACACAGCTTTCGTCCTACGCCAGCCGGGCTGGCAACTTCATTCCTGGCACAGGCGATGGCGTTGTCGATCTTGCCGGGGTGCCCGTGGCGGTAGCGACCTGCTACGAAGTCGCGTTCGACGATCTGGTGACCGAATCGGTGCGCGCCGGTGCGCAGCTGATCGCGGTTCCGACGAACAACGCGACGTTCGGGCGCACCGAGATGACCTACCAGCAACTCGCGATGTCGCGAGTTCGGGCAGTCGAACACGATAAGGCGGTGGTCATCGCAGCAACCAGTGGCGTGAGCGCGGTCATCGAACCTGATGGGACCATTGCACAACGCACAGAATTGTTCTCCCCCGATGTTCTCATCGCGCGGGTGCCGTTGAGGACAACGACGACTCTGGCGACGCGGATCGGAGCAGCAGGAGAAGGGATCTGTGCTGCCGCGGTCCTGGCGGCACTGGTTGTACGCACGTGGAGATCACGCCAACGCACCTGACGCGGCGTGGTTGCTTCAGTGGCGTTCGCGATGGGGCGTTGGTGAGCTACTCGGTGCGTCATCGGCGTCATCCGACGGGCTCGAACAGCAGCTGCACCCTGGTTCTGTAGTGGCAGCACAACTCGTGCTGGTCGCCGCGCCGCGTAATCGTGGAGTCGGCAGCAGGGGCACCTCGGGCACCGGCCGTGGCTGATCGGTGGTGGTGGCGGATACCGGGGCGCAGCAGGCGTCGCCTGTGTCGTTGTAGGGCGCCACCGAGATGTTGAGCTTGCCGCGGGTTACCCGGGGCATGGCACCGGTGCCTGGCAGTGCTTTCGTCCGGGCAGCGCGAATCGCGTTGGCGATCACCAGCACTTCTGCGAGTTCGTGGACGAAGACCACCGTGGCCAGGCCGAGGACGCCCGTGGCGGCCAGCGGAATCAGCACACCGATGATGGCCAGAGAGAATCCTATGTTCTGCACCATGATTCGGCGTGCGCGCCGAGCGTGGGACAGCACGTGGGGGAGATGGCGGAGATCTTCGCCCATCAACGCCACATCGGCGGTTTCGATGGCGACGTCGGTACCCATCGCTCCCATTGCGATTCCGACATCGGCGGTGGCCAACGCTGGGGCGTCGTTGACGCCGTCGCCGACCATGGCGATCGCCCGCCCGCGCGCCAGCGTGGGCAGCAAGTCGGCTTTGTCTTCGGGAAGCAGTTCGGAATGGACGGTGCTGATTCCGGCCGCCGTGGCCAAGGCGTGTGCGGTGCGATCGTTGTCCCCGGTCAGCATGACCGAGTTGACACCCAGCGCCGTCAGCTGAGCGACCGTTTCAGCGGCCTCGGGGCGAAGCTCATCGCGGACGGCGATGGCGGCGACGACGGTGCCATCGCGTTCGATCAGCACGACGGTGGCACCGTCGCTCTGCAACCGGGTGACCTCGCCGGCGAGCGCGCCAGGATCGAGCCACCCGGGTTTGCCCAGGCGCAGTTGCTGTCCGCGTATCTGGCCGGTGAGTCCGTGACCGGCGATCGCGGTGACGTCCTCGGCAGGTGAGTCCAGGGCAGGTGCGGCCGCGAGAATGGCGCTCGCCAGCGGGTGCTCGCTGCGTGCCTCGAGCGCGGCGGCATAGGACAACGCGTCTTCGCGGGTGATCTCGGGTGTGCTCACCACGGCGATGACCTCCGGAGTGCCGCGGGTCAAGGTGCCGGTCTTGTCCAGTGCGACGACGCGGACCCGTCCCAACTCCTCTAGTGCAGCACCGCCTTTGACCAGTGCGCCATGGCGGCTGGCGGCGCCGATCGCGGCGACCACCGTCAGCGGCACCGCGATCGCTAACGCACACGGGGACGCGGCAACGAGGACTACCAGGCCGCGTTCGAGCCACAGCAGGGGATCACCGAGCAGCGCACCGATACCTGCCACGAGCGCCGCGAGCACCATGATGGCGGGGACCAGGGGGCGGGCGATGCGGTCGGCGAGACGTTGGCCGGCGCCTTTGCGTTCCTGCGCTTGCTCGACGATGTGAACGATGCGGGCCAGGGAACTATCCGCGGCGCGGGCGGTCACGCGGACTTCGATCGCACCGCCACCGTTGATGGCGCCGGCGTAGAGCAAGTCGCCCGGACCCGCCTCCACCGGAACAGATTCGCCGGTGATCGCCGACATATCCACGCTGGTAGTGCCCGCGGTGATCGTCCCGTCGGTCGACGCGCGCTCACCGGGACGCACCACCAGCACATCGCCGATGATCAACTCATCAGGGGACACGGTGATCTCGCGACCCTCACGAATCACCGACGCGGTCGGTGGAACCAGCGCGAGCAGTGCCCGCAGCCCGCGCCGGGTCTTGGTGACCGCGTAATGCTCGAGTCCTTCAGCGACCGAGAACAAGATTCCCAGCAGCGCAGCCTCGGGTATTTGGCCCAGCGCCACAGCCCCGATCGCGGCGATCGTCATCAGCGTTCCGACACCGATGCGCCCGTGGCGCAGCGACCTCAGCGTCGACGGCACGAACGTTGAGGCAGCGACGACGACCGCGACCAGTTCCACGACGATGCCCGCGGTCTCTGACAGAGAGCCTCCGATGATCCAGCCGAGCGCGAGGAACACTGCTGCGGCGGCGGCGAAACGCAGCTCGCGCACCTGCCACAACCGAACCGGGCCCTGATCGACCTCGGCGTCGAGGTCGGCGGGATCTGATGGTCCGCAGCATGCGTCAGCCATGAGCTCGCCCCTGCACTGTGGCCGCCGCCGATGACGTCGTCGTGGCTGGTACGGAGACACATGCAATCGCTAGAACGGCTGTCACGAGAGCGTGGCCGGAGGGGGTCAACGCGTACATCACCAACCGTCCGTGCCGGCGCCCGGTCACCAGGCCGGCGCCCTTGAGTAAGCGCAGATGGTGCGAGACAAGGTTCTGCGCCAGGCCTACCACCCACGCGAGGTCGCAGACGCATAATTCCTCGCCCGACAGCAACGCCGTCGCTACACGTAGCCGGGTGGGATCACCGAGTGCGCGAGCTCCGGCGGCGGCACGGTCGACCGCGGTCACCTCGGGTAGCGCAGTCCGGATAGTTTCTGCGTGCGGCAGATCGAGGCACAGCAGGTCGCATGTGTCCACCGACTCCTGAGTCATATCAACATCCTTACGTTCATTGATATGGCCCATTGTAGGCGCGCCGGCGCGAATACCTCAACACCCATCGATATGGCGAGTTGGCGTCGACAAGCTCCAGCCCGGCGGGGGGCGCCTAGGTGTCGGTGTTGCCCTTCTTCCACTGTGACCACGGGATGTTCCAGTCGCCGAGTCCATCGACTCCCGAGAGCGTGTCGGCGTTGGTGTTCTTGACCGTGACGGGGTCACCGCGCAGGGTGTTCTTCACGAGCCATTCCGCGTCTGCGGGACTCAGGTTTGGGCAACCGTTGCTGACGTTGCTGTTGCCTTGCGCCGACATCGACCACGGTGCGCCGTGCATGTAAATGCCGCTGTAGGACATTTGCACCGCCCATTGAACGGGTGTGCGGTATCCCGCTGCGGACTCGACAGGCACTCCGTAGGTGGACGAGTCCATGACGATGTGCTCGACGCGATCACCGATCATGTAGATGCCGCGTGGAGTCGGTGTGCTGTCTTTGCCGAACGACGTCGGCATCGTTCGGATGACCTTGCCATCCCTCTTTACGACGATGGTCTTGGTGTTGTCGTCGGCTTCGATTGTCTGAGCTCGGCCAATGGTGAAGTCGTAGGACAGATTTCTGTTGCCATAGAGCCCGTCGCCGAGGTCGACTCCGTAAATGTTCACGGCGACACTGACCTTGGTCCCCGGCATCCAGAAGCGCTCGGGCCTCCATCGGACCTCGGAGTCGCTGATCCAATAGAACGCGCCTTGCATCTGTGGATCAGAGGCCACGGTGATTGCAGCCTGCGCCTTCCGGCGGTCAGGGATGGGATCCGAGAATCGAACACCAATCGTGTGCGCAATTCCGACGGTCTTCTCGCCCAGAATGGCCGCGCTGGTCAGCGACTCCGGCGAGGCTGTGGTGAAGCCTTGCGAGACGCTCGTTCGACCACCCACACCCACGGCTTCAGCTCGAACGGAGTACTGCTTCGAGTACCCCAACGGCTGGGTGCTTGTCCAGGTACTGCCATCCTCGCTCAGCGAGCCCGCCAACGCACGCCCGCTAGATGTTGGGATATCGACGTCGGTCAACGCGCCGCGACTGGCCGTCACAACGATAGGAAGCCCAGGTTCGACAACCGCGTCGGGAGCGAGCCGATCGCCTCCTTCGGTGGCCACAGCGATGGAGGGTTGTGCGATGGCCGCAAAACTGTCGACGGCCGAAATCTGGTCACTGTAGGTAGAGCTACCGCCAGCCGAGCTGCACGAGGTCAGTACCACCACGACGGCCGTCAGCGCCGCCAATACCAGTACATGCCGAGCCTTGACCTGCGCCGAACGGTGGCGTCGAAGGGTTCCCAGACGTTGCCGCAGCTGACTATGGCCAGTCGATCGGCGGTCGCGACGCATCGTCCTCGGAGTGCCAAAGCGGCCCATCAGTTACAAAGCCCTTCATCCGGAGCACACACCGACGACCACAGAATGTAGGCGCCGCCACAGGTCTTACTAACAATGATAGTAGTTTACGGCTCACCAGGCCTCACCGCTCCGATCGAGCAAGCAAGACCCAACGTGGTTGCCATCCGGGTTCTATAAATACTACGGTGCGTAGTAATCCGGGTAGGTGAGGGAGAGCAGGTGAGACCCATAGTGGCGGTGCGGGGGAGTATGTCCCGGCGACCCACCGCGCTCGTGGTGGCGGGTGTCGATCGGCACTCGGCCGGCGACTTCGACGTCGCTCCTGCAGTCATGGACTGTCGGAGTGCGACGACGTTACCCCCACCACGATGATGGGAACCGAAGCGCCGACGCCGCGCCGAGCGCACCCGGCGCTTGGCTCCCTGCGCAGACTGTGGCGATCGCTCACGTCGATGAAAACCGCACTCATGCTGCTGTTCCTGTTGGCCGCAGCCGCGATCCCGGGCGCCATGCTGCCACAACGACCGCTCAACGAGCAGAAAACAACCCAGTACATTGCCGACCGCGGCGCGCTCGGGGTGTGGATGGACAGACTGCAGCTGTTCGACGTCTTCGCCAGCACGTGGTTCACCGCGATCTACGTCCTGCTGTTCGTATCGCTTGTGGGCTGCCTCACCCCCCGAATTCTCGAGCATGCGCGCGCAGTGCGCGCTCAGCCGGTCCCCGCGCCACGCAACCTCATTCGTCTGCCGCGGCACGTCGAGGACACGGTGCACGGAGATCCTGACGAGGTTGCTGCCCTGATAAATACCAATCTGCGTGGCTGGCGCCGAGTCACCACCACGCGCCCGGCGACGGGTGCCCAACCCACCGAAGCCGTGGAGATCTCCGCGGAGAAGGGCTACCTCCGCGAGTGGGGCAACCTCCTGTTCCACTTCTCACTGCTCGCCCTGTTGATAGCGATCGCGGCCGACAAACTTTACGGGTACGAGGGCACCCGCAGTCTCATCGCCGATGGCACGCAAGGCCTCTGTAACACCTCGACGGCCGTCTATGACTCGTTTCGAGCAGGCAGCCTTGTCGACGGCACCGATCTCTCACCATTCTGTGTTCGTGTCGAGGGCTTCGATGCGAGGTTCCTGCCGAGCGGCCAGCCCGACATGTACGAAGCCGACGTCAGTTACACCGACGACGTACGACAGTCCGACCCCACTACCTGGAACGCTGCGCGTATTCGAGTGAACGAGCCTCTGCGAGTAGCCGGTGACCGCGTCTACGTCCTAGGCAATGGCTTCGCACCTACATTCACAGTGACCTTCCCGAACGGTGAGCAGCGCACTCAGACAGTACTTTTCATTCCCGACAACTTGCAGACGATGTTGTCCTCAGGCGCGGCCCGTTTTGATACTCCCGCGGGGCTTTACCCCGACGCGGATGAACGGCGCCGCCGACAGATCGCGATTGAGGGTCTGTTCGCGCCGACCGCGGCATTCCAAGGAACGCTTCTCACCTCGTCGTTTCCCGTGCCGAATGATCCGTATGTAGCGATCAGGATCTACCAGGGCGACACCGGACTGGATACCGGTCGTCCGCAGAACGCATACTCCTTGAACCAATCACTCATCGAGCAGGGCCGGCTCCAGCAGCGGGCCCAAGTCAATCTCGGCCCAGGAGAGACCCACACCATCGCCGACGGCACCGTAGTGCGCTTCGACGGGTACGAACGGTTTGTGTCCATGCAGGTGTCGCACGGGCCGGCACAGAACTGGGTCCTGCTGACCGCGACTGTGATGCTGGCTGGGCTACTTGTGTCCCTGCTTGTCCGGCGCCGACGAATCTGGGTGCGGTTGGTGCCCACCGAGATCGATGGCCAACGACGCACTGCTGTCACCATCGCCGGTTTGGCCCGCACCGATCAGGCTGGGTGGGGCGAAGACTTCAACGAGCAAGCGCGGCGATGGATGACCGAGCCAGCGTCAGCGAACCGCCGACTACGACGCACACGTCACGAATGAGACTCACATCAGCAGAGATTCATCCTGCGGGGATCGATGTCCCCCAGTTGAAGCACTCGACGAGAGGGCGTGCCACGTCACACATACATCCGATCGCATTCAACAAGCAGCACACGGAAGGCCTACCGAACATGAGCAGAAGCACTTCTGACCATGCCGCCCCCTCGCCCGCCCCTTCGGGCAAGTCACTCGTCGCGATTGCCCTGCTGTATAACGCCGCGCGGCTAGCACTCGCCGCTGCGCTGTGCGGATTGATCCTGTTGATTTCCTTCGTATTTGACGTGAAAATCCCGATTTTCGGAGCCGTCGTGCTCGCAGTAGTGCTCAGTAGTCCAGTCTCGATGCTCGTCCTCAAACCCCTACGAACTCGCATCAATCACCAGGCCGAAGCGATGGACGCCCACCATGCGAGCAAGAGGGGACTCGCGAAGAGCCGCTCGGTGAACCTGCCAGATAGTTAAACCACAACCCAGGCACGTACGCACCTCATCATGGGGTACGACCACCAACCAGCAAAGAGCGGCTGCCACTGTCCGCCGCGGCCTGTGACCACGATAGATTTGCACACCGTTGCGATCCGATCGATCGGGCGCATTTGCCAGAAGCTTGCCGTCGGTAAAGCTCAGTAAGACCACGAGACTGGCAACGTCGGCTTGGCTTACGCCCGCACACCTGCCACGAAATCTCCAGCAGCTTTGCACCGTTCACGCCGGTTCAGCCGACGACGTAGACGCCCCGGGTTCTCAGCCACTGTGCCGGATCAAGTTTGGGTCCGTCTTGCTGCCAGACCTCATAGTGCAGGTGTGGTCCAGTGGAGTAGCCGCGGTTTCCTACCGTTGCGATCTGCTCGCCGGCCCGGACTCGTTGTCCGACGCTCACCAACGCCTCGTTGATGTGCCCGTACACGCCGATCGTGCCGTCGTCTTGCAGCACGCGTACCCATAAACCGAAACCATCGGCCGGACCGGATTCGATGACCTGCCCATCGCTTGCGGACACCACCGGCGTGCCAATCGCGTTGGCGATGTCAAGGCCATAGTGCGTGGTACTCCAGCGTGCCCCGTAGCTCGAGGTCACGGTGCCGTAGGTAGGTGCCGCCGACCGCGGCCGTTGTGGCGCAGGGGGATCGGAAGGCCGCAGACGATCTGGCTGCACCAACTCTCGCACGGCCGCGGTCAGCTCATCGAGTGACGATGTCCGCGCCGGCGTGGTGTCTTGTCGATCGTCCACCGATCCGAGGGCTACAGGTGATGGCGTTGCCGCGGATCGGTCGTCGGCGGACACGCCAGCCTGGAAAACTGGGGTGACTGTTGGGCTGTGACGATCGGCGAGCGCAGTGGCCGCGGTCCCGCCGGCGACGCAAAGGACCACCGCAGCCGCGAGCGATCCACTGACCCCGGCTGCGGCTACGGACCTGAGTGGTGTTCCCGACGTCTTCTCCTCGTCGAGCACATCGAGAAAATCAGAGTGAACTGGCTCATTGTCATGGTGATCGAGAACGGACATCGCCCGCTCCCATGGCGCGGTAGGCGCTGCAACCCTTTGGTTCCTGCCGACGTCGACCGAGCGTGGTGTGCGCCACGGCCCATACGCGTCATGGTCGAAACGGGCCGCGTGCGGCCGTGCATGATGCGAGGGGGACGGGTGTGGGCGGGCGCCGCGAGGCGGGTTGGGAGGAGACGTCCTGGGCGCACTCACCGATGAAATCTGCGGCGAGCGCGTGAGGGCCGGGGCAGGTGAGGGGACTGCTCGGGTGAACCCGACCGCAGTCTCAGGGGGGTGGGGTATCCGATGTCGCCCCGACGCCCGCGCGATA
Organism: Gordonia sp. SMJS1; assembly: GCF_029866425.1. Classification (NCBI taxonomy): domain Bacteria; kingdom Bacillati; phylum Actinomycetota; class Actinomycetes; order Mycobacteriales; family Gordoniaceae; genus Gordonia; species Gordonia sp. SMJS1. Next base: position 2,859,768 of record NZ_CP123381.1, read on the forward strand.
CCCGAATGCCGTGGCACCGAAGGCCCGCGGTCGAAAGCCGCCGACGCAGGGCGGCGGGACGCAGGTATACCAGCAGGAGGTGGGCTGGGGTCAGATTTGCGATGCCGTGCCAATGAAGGTCCCTCAGTTCAAGCGTCGTTCCGGATGAAACAGTTCGATATCGAACGGGCCACGGACAGATTACTACTACCGTGGTTAGTTTCTCCGAGTGGGCGTCAGAATCGTCATCCTGCGCCTCTATCAGCGTTCTGAGCCTGACGGCGATCGTGGCATGATCGACCGCATGCGTGGACTCCTACGAGCACTCGGCTGGGGTGCGGTCCTCGCCGCTGTCGTCGGGATTGCTGCTCACTACTCTGGCCTGGTCAGCAATACCGCGTCCCGGGTGGCGGCGTTCACGCCGGTGTTAATCGGCGTCGGTGTCCTCGGCCTGGTGCTGTTGCTCGTCGCGCGCGCCTGGATCTCCGCGGTGGCAGCTGTGCTCGTCGTTGCCGTGGGCGTCACGGCGCAGGCCCCGCTGTATTGGGGAGTGGACGAACTGGTCTCGGACTCGGACTTGACCGTTATGCAGGCAAACATCTTTCGCGGGCAGGCCGATCCGGATGAGATGGTGTCGCGGGTACGCAGCTCGCGAGTCGACGTCATGACGGTGGTCGAGCTGACGCCCGAGTCGGTGGGGGCCCTCGATCGCGCCGGGTTGCGCCACGCCTTGCCGTTCGCGTTTCTCCGTCCCCGCGAGGGTGGAGGTGGAGCCGGCATCTATGCTCGGTCCCCGCTGACTGACGGGCAACTCCTGCGCGGATTCGAACTGTCGAATCTTCATGCGCGACTTACGCTACCAAACCGCTCGCCCATCTCGGTCTATGCACTGCATCCGTTGCCGCCCTATCCGGAACCATCGTGGCGCTGGAATGCCGAGCTCCGCGAGCTACGCTCGATCCTGTCCGCCGACACAGATCCGCTGATCATCGGCGCCGATGCCAACTCGACCTACGATCACCGCTCCTTCCGGCAGCTGCTCTCCGGACCGCCGGATTCACCCCAGCTGACCGACGCCGCCGAGCATCTCGGATCCGGCGTCGTCGCGACCTACCCCGCCGGCCGACCCTACCCGCCCCTGCTCGCGCTCGATCGGGTACTCACCCGCAACGGCCCGACACCGACATCGTTCCGGCGGATCGATCTGCCGGGCTCCGACCACCACGGGGTGCTCGCGAGCATCCGGCTTTGAGATTGAATCGCGGTCTGGCCGAGGCCGCCCGACTGGTGACGAAACACGTTGATTCGCATCAAGATTCGCCGATAATCTACGTTATGTAAAGTAGGCGATGCCGAGTATCCCGCGAACTCGACCTCTCCCAGAGCGGGCCAAATGGCAGGTGGCTTGGTAGAGGAGCCTAACGAGCTATCCGATTGTTAGCTGGTGGCGACTGTGCCTTCCGTGATTGCATCACGCAGCACGTGCTTGAGAATCTTCCCCGAGGGGTTACGGGGAATGGGCCGGGTGATGAGCTCGCGCGGAAGCTTGTAACCCGCAATGAACTGGGATCCGTACTCGCGGAGCGACTCCAAGGTGACCTCGCGGCCCTCGACCGGGGTGACGACGGCGATGAGGCTCTCCCCGAGCATCTCGTCCGGCCGCCCGACGACCGCCACATCGGCCACGTCCGGGTGGCCGGCGAGGGCCTGTTCGACCTCCACCGAGTACACGTTGCGCCCGCCCGTGATGATCATGTCCTTCATCCGATCAACGATCGTGATAAACCCGTCGGCGTCCCGGACCGCCACGTCGCCGCTGTGCAGCCAGCCGTCGCGGAGCGCATCGGCGGTGGCCTCGGGCTTGTTCCAGTAGCCCTTCATGATGGTCTCGCCTCGGTAAATGATCTCCCCGGGCTCGCCGACCGCGGTGTCGTTGCCCTCGTCGTCGACGATCCGCGTCTCGGCGTTAGTGATGGACGCCCGTCCGGTGGCATCTGGGCGGGCGCGTACTTCGTCCGGAGTGAGGAAGATGCCGGTCGGGCCGCCTTCGGTTTGGCCGCACAGCTGGAAGAACTGCACGTGCGGCAGGGTGGCGAGCAAGCTGGTCGCCGCGCTCGGCGGCATTGGTGCGGCGCCGAAGAAGCCCAGCCGCCACGCGGACAGATCGCGCGTGCCGAGCTCGGGGTGCTGCAGCAGTATCTGGTACATGGTGGGCACGCCCAGGAACACGGTGATGCGGTGCTTCTCCAGCGCATCCAGGACCGCCTTGGGCTCGAACGCTGGCAGCACCACGTGAGTGGTGCCCAGGCTGAACCCTGACATAACGAACAGGACCAGCTCCGCGCAGTGGTACATCGGCGCGACGTGCAGATTCCGGTCGAAGATATTCATACCGAGTGCGGAAACCGAGTTCCCCACCCACAGCATGCGGTGATGGTCGAACAACGCTCCCTTGGGACGCCCGGTCGTGCCCGAGGTGTAGAGGATAATGCAGTCGTCGTCCTCGATGACCTCCACTTCCGGCGCGGTGGTCGGCATGGTGTCTGCGAGCCGCGCGATGCCCTGCGCGGCGGGCTCGTCCAGCACCAGACTTTGCGGCGCGGACGGCAGCGGATCGAGTTCGTCGAGGCCGGCCACCACCACCGCGAGCCCCTCGGAGTACAGCAGCACCGTCGCACCGGAGTCCTCGAGCAGGTAGCGAAGTTCGCGGGCCGGCACGCGAGGGTTGAGAGGCACGGCGACGGCCCCCAGTCGGAACGCTCCGTACAGGCCCAGGATGTACGCGTCGGAGTTCGGACTCAGCAGTGCCACCCTGTCGCCCTTGCCGACTCCGAGCGACGCCAACGCGTGCGCATACTGATTGATCCGGGCCGCGAGCTGCTCGTACGAGTAGGTGCTCTCGCCGAAGATCAGTGCGGTCTTGTCCGGGTGCCGGCGGGCATTGAGCGCGAGGGCGCCTCCGAGAGTGGCCATGGTGACTCCTGAGGTGTCGATGACTCCGGGATCGGGTATGTGACCCCGGACACAGCAGGAACAGTAACCGCCAGCGTGATGCTTGTACAGATGTTCAGTGAAAGTGAAACTCGGGTCAGGTGGCTGACCCGTGGGAACGATCGACAGCTCCTCCCCCGGACACGCTCACGCCGAGTTCGGGCTTGCTGTGCCCCTCGGTGTGGGTGAAGGTCCCGAGGTGGGTCCAGACGGCATCCACCAGCGGCTGCAGGAACAGTCGGCCCATCTGGTTGATGATCACGTCGACCACCTGGACGGAGTCGGCGCGACCTCGCGAGGCCGCGCCGGTCTCGCGCATCGCAACGACCTCCCGGTGGGTGAGTTCGGTGAGCCGCTCCAGCAGTTGCCCCCGCTGGCCGCCGGGTTCGAGTAGCGCCCGGCGGAGGTAGTTGACCACCTCCGGGTTTCTGAACAGCATTTCCGCGACGGATTCATTCCGGACGCGAGCGATTTCTTCGCCGGCCCCGTCGGTCGGCGCCGAAGCAAGGGCCGACGCAAAACGCTCCACGACGATCTGCTCCACGGCCTCGCGGAGGCCGTCTTTGGACCCGTAGTGATGGACCACCAGCCCGACAGTCACCCCGGCGGCGGCCGCGACCGCCCGCATCGGTGTGCGGTCCTCGCCGTTGGCCGCGTAAAGCTCGAGAGCGGCGTTGCGGATTCGCGCTTTGGCGGTGAGATCTTGGTCGCCGGAGTGCTGGGCGGGGCGGTCCACGCGGTCTCCCTTCGGTCGACAAACGAGTCTACGGGGACGCGCCAATCGCTAAAGCTATACAGTGGCTAAGTTTACTGACTACTTGTATAGTCGCTGGAATGAGTCTTCGATCGCTCCGACCCCTGGCCGGCATACAGGTCGTCTCTTTGGCTACCAACCTGCCCGGTCCGCTGGCCGTGGCAGGCCTTCGTGACCTCGGCGCAGCGGTGATCAAAGTGGAGCCGCCGGTGGGTGACGCCTTGGCCGTGGCCGCGCCCTCCTGGTACGCAGAACTGACACAGGGGGTGGAGGTTCGTCGGGCCGACCTCAAGAGTCGTAGCGGCCTGGAGGAGCTGACCAGGCTGCTCGATACGGCGGACGTGTTGGTGACCGCCATGCGCCCGTCAGCGTTCTGCCGACTCGGCCTCGGCGATCTCAGCGACCGCTACCCGCGGTTGTGCCATGTGGAGATCGTGGGCTACGACGGCGCCGACGAGGAGGTCGCGGGCCACGACCTGACCTATCAGGCGAGATACGGCACCATCCGGCCGCCGCACCTGCCGCTGGTCCCGGTCGCCGACACCGTCGGTGGGGAGCGGGCCATCTCGGCCGCCCTGGCACTGCTGCTGGCGCGGGGACAGCACGACTCCGGTGGACATCAACGCATCACTCTCGACGCGGCCGCGTACGACTCCGCGGCTGCCCTCCGGCACGGCCTGTTTGGCAATGGAGCACCACTGGGCGGGGCTCTGCCCTCCTACAACATCTATGCCACCGCCGACGGCCATATCGCCCTGGGGGCACTCGAGCCGCACTTCGAGGCCCGCACCAGAGAGGTACTCGATTGCGACGGCACATCCGCCGCCTACACCCGCGCCTTCGCCGCGCGCACCACGGCCCACTGGGAGGATCTGGCCGCGCGCCACGACATCCCGCTCAGCGCCGTTCGCGATGCCCACCCGGCCACAGCGCAGACCACTCACGCGCTCACGGCGACTACCGCCTGACCACCTTGAGGAAGGACCCAGTCATGACCGACTCCCCCCAGCCCCGTAGTTCCCGAGCCACCCGCGAGGCGGTGATCGTCGATGCCGTCCGGACCCCGGTCGGCAAGCGCGGCGGGGCGCTGGCCGCCTGGCATCCCGCCGATCTGCTGGGGGCCACCCTCAGTGAACTGGTTCGCCGCAGTGATGTGGCGCCGGAGAAAATCGACGACGTGATCGCTGGCTGTGTGATGACGCACGACCAGCAGAGCTCCAACATCGCCCGCCATGCTGTACTCTCCTCCGGCCTGCCCGATTCGGTGCCGGCCGTGACCGTGGACCGACAGTGCGGCTCGGGGCAGCAAGCTGTCGCATTTGCCGCCCACGGTGTGGAGGCGGGGTCCTACGACCTCGCCATCGCATGCGGCGTGGAGTCGATGTCACAGGTGGCGCTGCCATCCTCACTACAACCCGGCGCCCCGCTCGGCCCGCAGTACTCCCCCCGGGAGCTGGCCCGCTACGACGGCGGACTGCTGGTGCAGGGCCCGTCCAGTGAGCTGATGAACACCCGCTTCGACCTCAGCCGGGAGGAACTCGACGCGTTCAGCCGCCGGAGCCATGAGCGGGCGCTGGCTGCCACCCGCGACGGCCGCTTCGAGACCCAGCTGGTTCCGTTGCGCCGCGACCCGCTCGATGACTCCAGCGAGCCCGTGACCGCGGATGAGGGGATCCGGGCCGAGCTCGACCCGGAGAAGATGGCGTCCCTGCGGGCGGTGTTCGCCGAGGACGGCAAGACCACCGCAGCCAACTCCTCCCAGCTCAGCGACGGTGCCGCCGCACTACTCATCGCCGACCGTGAGTTCGCCGAGGCCCACGGGCTCACCCCCCGCGCCCGCTTCGTGGTCCACGCGGTCGCCGCGGCCGATCCGATCATCCAGTTCACCGCGATCCTCGAGTCCACCCGCAAGGCCCTGGTCCGGTCGGGGCTCACGGTGGACGATATCGACCTGTTCGAGGTCAACGAAGCGTTCGCGGGAGTACCGCTGATGTTCCAAAAAGAGTTCGGCGTCCCCGACGACAAACTCAACGTCAACGGCGGCTCGGTGGCCGTGGGCCATCCCCTCGGATCCACCGGCGCCCGCATGATGACGGACCTGCTGACCGAGCTCGAACGCACCGGCAGCCGATACGGGCTACAGACCATCTGCGAAGCCCACGGCACCGCTAACACCACCATCATCGAACGCCTCTGACGAGCCCCCTCCGTCCCAGCCACCGTCCCAACCCCACTTCAGGAGCACCAACATGACGTCCCACCCCATCGTCACCGGTCTGCCGTCGACACACGGTGACAGTTACCAGCTCAACACCACCACCCTGCTGCGGCACTCCGCCCGGACCTACCCCGAGCAGGAGATCGTATTCCGCACCATCGACGGGGGCTGGGACCGCTACACCTACGCAGACATGTTCGAGCGGGTCGGGAAGTCAGCCCACGCGCTCACCGGGCTGGGGCCGGCCCCGGAACGGTGGTGGGAATCCTGGATTGGAACTCCAAACGCCATATGGAGCTGTACTGGGCGATTCCCGGTATCGCATCGGTGATGCTGCAGATGAACCTGCGGCTCGCCCCGGTGGACCTGGCCTATGTCACCGACCACGCCGAAGCCTCGATCGTGCTGGTCGACGAGTCCCTGCTGCCCGTGGCCGAGGCGCTGGTCGAGCAGGGCGTCGGGGTGAAGACCTGGGTGGTCATGACGGACAAGCCACTCTCGGAGATCTCCACCACCCTGCCCGGGGTCGTCCACTGGGAAGACGCGCTGACGGCCGCGGAATCGACCTTCGACTGGCCGATGATCGACGAAACCTCGGCGTACAGCGCGTGCTACACCACCGGCACCACCGGCCGCCCCAAGGGCGTGTACTACTCCCATCGCGGGATCTACCTCCACACTCTTGCCGAGGCAGCGCAGTTGAAGATGGGCGACGACGACACCGTCATGGTCATCACCCCGATGTTCCACGGCCAGGGCTGGGGACTGCCGCAGTCGGCCATCTACTCGGCCGCCAAGGTCGTGCTGCCCGGACGGTATACGGCCGAGGACACCTCTGTGCTGGTTGACGCGATGATCTCCGAGTCCGTCACCGTAGCCAACGGTGCCCCCGCGATCTTCGAGCCGATGCTCGACTACATCCGCACACTCAAGACGCGCCCGGACTTCAGCCGCGCCCGTCTGCTGTCCGGGGCGACCGAACCGTCGTTGACGCTCATGCGCGGCTTCCATGACCTCACCGGCGCCGACATCATCCACGCCTACGGCGCCACGGAGACCACTCCGCTGGTCACCGTCAACGCAGGCCTGAAGCACACGCTGCGGGACGTGCTCAGTGAGAAGGAGAAGTGGGATCTCAAGCGGGCCCAGGGTCTGCTGGTCAACGGGATCGACATCAAGGTCGTCGGACCGGACGGAACCGAACTACCCCACGACGGTGTCTCCCAGGGCGAGGTGCTCATGCGCGGCCCGTGGATCATCGAGCGCTACCACAAGATGGAAGACAAAGGCGGCGCGTTCGCCGATGGGTGGTGGCGCAGCGGCGATGCCGGCACGATCCGCCCCGACGGCTACCTCAAGCTGACCGACCGCATCAAGGACGTGGTCAAAAGCGGCGGCGAATGGATCTCCTCGATCGACATGGAAAACGCGATCGTCGCCCACCCACAGGTCCGCGAAGCCGCCGTGGTGGGGATCGAGCATCCCAAGTGGCAAGAGCGCCCGGTTGCGATCGTCGTCCAAGAAGACGGTGCCGATCTTGACGTCGACGACATCCACGCCGTGTTGGAAGACAAGTTCGCCAAGTGGCAACTGCCCGACATCGTCATCTTCGCCGACGCGCTGCCGCGCACCAGCGTCGGCAAGTTGGACAAAAAGACGCTACGCACCGACCACGCCGATCTCTACCGGGGAGCCGAGGAATGAACAACCGGAGCGGACACGATGATGTGGTGCGCAGCGAACGACGCGGAGCCGTCGCGATCCTGCGCATCAACCGACCCGAGGCCCGGAATGCACTGAACGCCGCGGTGTTCGCAGCCTTGAACGGGCACCTAGCCGAGCTGCGGACCGATGACTCCGTGCGCGCCATAGTTTTGGCCGGCGCGAGCGGCGTGTTCTGCGCTGGAGCAGACATCACCGCGTTCGACGCCCTGCGGGCCGATCCGTTGATCGGGCAGCGGCGGGCCTCCGGGGGGACTCTATGGGCCGACCTGGAGAACTTCCCCAAACCGGTGATCGCAGCCGTCGAGGGCCTGGCCCTGGGGGGCGGGCTCGAACTCGTCCTGGCCTGCGACACCAGCATCGTCGGCCAGGGTGCCCGCCTTGGATTACCCGAGGTCAAGCTCGGCGTCATCCCCGGCGGCGGCGGCACCCAACGACTCATCCGGGCGCTCGGCAAACCTCGCGCCATGGCACTGCTGCTCAGCGGCGACCTGGTCACCGGGACCGAGGCCGCCACCCTCGGCCTGGTGGGAAAGGTGGTCGACGACGACGAGGTCGTCGAACAGGCGATCGCCCTGGCGCAGCGGATCTCGGCTAATTCCCCGCTGGCCGTGGCCCTGGCCAAAGACGCCGCCCTGGCCGCGCAGACCGGGTCGATAGCCGCAGGGCTCGAGCACGAAAAGCGCAACTTCGTCTATTCACTCGCCTCAGACGACAGCCACGAGGGCCAGGCCGCCTTCGTGGCCAAGCGTTCGCCGAACTTCACCGGCCGCTGACCCGGCCCGACAAGGACAAGATCATGACCACCACCCTGTTCCCCGACCACCGCCCCACCTGGCAAACCGAGTCCCACGAGTTGCTACGGGACCACGCCCGCGCCTTCTTCGCCAGAGAAGTCACCCCCCGCCAGGCGGACTGGGCCCGGCAGGGCCACGTCGACCGCGAACTCTGGAACAGAGCCGGAGCGGCAGGCCTACTGCTCACCGACATCGCCGAAAAGGACGGCGGCGGGGGAGGCGACTTCGGCCACGAGGCTGTAGTGGCCCAGGAACTGGCGTACGCGCACGACAGCGCGTTCGGCTTCACCGTGCACTCCACGATCGTCAGCCACTACATCAACGCCTACGGGACCGAGGAGCAAAAGCGCCGCTGGCTACCCGGGCTCGCCTCCGGCGAGAAAGTGGTGGCCGTCGCCATGACCGAGCCTGGTACCGGCTCAGACCTGCAGAACGTCAAGACCACAGCGATCCGCGACGGCGACCACTACGTGGTCAACGGCGCCAAGACCTTCATCTCCAACGGCACCCACTGCGACTTGGTTGTCATCGTGGCCAAGACCGATCCAGCGGCCGGCGGCAAGGGCATCTCCCTACTAGTCGCCGAGGTCGACAATAACGTCGCGGGCTTCTCCCGCGGCGCCGTCCTCGAGAAGATCGGCATGCACGGATGGGACACCCGCGAACTCTTCTTTGACGACATGCGGGTACCGGTGGAGAACATCCTTGGCGAGGAGGGCTCCGGCTTCGCCGAACTCATGACCCAGTTGCCGCGGGAGCGACTCATCATCGGAGTCGCCGGCGTGGCAGTGGCCGAGGCCGCGGTGATCGAGACCATCCGGTACGTCAAAGAGCGCGATGCGTTCGGCAAGAAACTCCTGGACTTCCAGAACACCCAGTTCGTACTAGCCGAGTGCAAGGCCGACGTCTACGCCGGCAAGGCGCTGATCGACGACGGCATCCGCCGCCAGATCGACGGCACCCTCGACGCCGCCGGCGCCTCGATGATCAAGCTGTGGGCCACCGACATGCAGTGCCGCGTGGTGGACAAGTGCCTACAGCTGTTCGGTGGCTACGGCTACATGATGGAGTACCCCATCGCCCAGATGTACACCGCCTCCCGCGTGCAGCGGATCTACGGCGGCACCAACGAGATCATGAAGCTGCTCGTAGCCAGGTCGCTGTGAACGCCACTCCCCCAAGTCCGTCCGTCTACGCCGAAGACTTCACCCCGGGCCAGATCCTCGAACTGGGCGATCACACCGTCTCCAAGGCCGAACTGGTGGATTTCGCCACACGCTGGGACGCACAGTGGTTTCACATCGATGAGGAAGCGGCCGATCAGGGACACTTCCGCGGACTCATCGCCAGCGGGGTACACACCATCGCCATCGCTCAACGGCTGCTCACACAAACAGTGCTCAACCAATGGGCAGTGATCGCCGGGCTCGGATTCGACCGGGTCCGGTTCCCGGTGCCCGTCCGACCCGGGAACGTTCTCACCGGAACCGTCCGGATTGCCGAGGTCACTCTCGACGGAACACGCGGGCGAGTGAAGATGGAGATGCGGCTGACCGATCAGGACGACCACACCGTCCTCTACGCCGAACTGACCATCGTCATGTGGCAAAGAGAGCAGGCCACGACACCGTCCGGAGGCTTCAACTGACACACGGCAGGACGTCACCAGAAAGAGCCACGGTCCCGCCCTACATCGACGAAGCGACCTTCATCTCGTATCCGCAAGTCAGCGTGGGACGTGACGACCCCACCTCACGACGGTGGCTCAAGGTAGTCAAACCCCCGTCCGAGCGCGTCCGCTAGCTAGCGATCGATTTCGCGACACTCACAGAACCAGTCGTTTCCGCAGGGCAGCAGTGTCCGAAAACTCGTGTCGCCTTGCCACCCACATCGAGCACCGGTAACCAGACGTTATGACAAGTAGCGGGTGCTGAGTTGTAAGTTCTGCGAACTCGACACCTCCCGGACATTCTCTCGCCCGCCCTGTCCGGCACCCCGACTGACCTGCACGTCGTCACGTGACGGACCGCTTCCCGGGGCCGCCTCTGAGTGCAGTGGCCCAACCTCCGCGGACTGACTGGCAATGCCGCTACCTGCGACCTCTTGTGTTGATTCGCGCAAAGTGCGATACTTTCGCATATATCGCGAACCATGTTTGGGTGGTGCGAGATGGCAGATCAGGATCCTCCGCCGGGGTCGGCGCGGCTGCAATTGGCCGACGGCATCGCTGTCCTGCGGCCGGAAGCCGCGGTGTTCGAGGCGATGGTCACCGGGTGGTCGCACCAGCAGATGGCCCGGAACCTGTCCGTTGGCACGATCGCGGCCCAGGTCGCCACGATCCGGCGGTTCCAGGACTTCTGCGGTGTCGCCGGCCCCTGGCACTGGACGCCCCGATGGTCGATGACTGGTTCACCGAACTGCGCGGGGTCCACGGCCTGGCCCTGGGCACGGTGCTGAGCTACCAGGGTGCACTGCGGCATTTCATGGACTACCTGCTCGATCCGGCCTACGAGTGGACCCAGCAATGCCAGGACCGATTCGACACGCATCCGATACAGATCATCACCGAGGCCAACTCGGCCCGCCACACCTACGAGGGCCCCGACAATCCACTCAAACGGGCCTACACCACCGATGAACTGCAGGACCTTTGCGATTTCGCGGACGATCAGGTCAACCACCGTTTCGAGGCTGGCTCGAAGGGCGCGATGGTGGCCCTGCGGACCGCGACGATCATCAAGGTCGCCTACGCGTGGGGCCTGCGTCGCAACGAAGTCCGCATGCTGGATCTGACAGACTTCGGACCGAACCCTCGAGCACCACAGTTCGGCCAGTTCGGGTTCTGCTACGTCCGCCACGGCAAACCCGGCAAGGGATCTGCGGCCAAGCGGCGTGGCGTCCTGACGGTCCCGGAGACCGCCTGGGCGATCGACTGCCTCAAACGATGGATCGACCAGGGCCGCACCACCTTTGACCACCCGGTCGGGACCGCATTGTTCCCGACCGAGCGATCCGAGCGCATCTCGAACGGCGCGTTGTCCCATAGCTTCGCCGACCTCTGCGACACCGCCGGCCTGACCGATCCCGGACTGGATTTTCACTCCCTGCGCCGCAGCTACGTCACGCTGCTGGTCGAGTCCGGATACGACACCCGCTTCATCCAGGAACAAGTCGGACACAAGTACGCCTCAACCACCTCGCTCTACACCTTCGTCTCCCCCGACTACCGCAGCCGTGTCGTGGCCGCCGCACTTCGCGCCGCGGCCAAACGCCTGCCCGAAAGGACCGACCAGCAATGAAACACCGGATCGCCTACCAGTGGCGACTACGCCAGGTCATGACCGACCGAGATATGCACACCCTGTCCGACCTGATCACGCCATTGCACGACGTGGGAATCGAACTCTCCGCCTCCCAGCTCTACCGCCTCCTGGGACGCACCCCTGAGCGACTGCCCCTGGCCCTACTCGGAGCGCTGTGCCACGTCCTGGACTGCACCGTCGAAGACCTCTGCGTCTTCCACGTCGACACCTCCCCCTCCAGACGCACCGCCACAGCCACCGACGCCTCCCCCGCAACCGACGTGCCACTGCGACCGAAGCGGGCACACATCCACCGACCCGGACCGACGGCGTAGACCCCCAGGCAGGCGGCGGACACATGGCTGACACATCGAAGTACCACTGCACACGGTGCAACGACGAGCAGCAGCATCGCGGAGTGCGCTGGCCCGAGGGCTTCGTCTGCCGCCGCTGCTACCAACAGGCCACCCGCCGACGCGGCACCTGCCCCCGCTGCCAACGCCCGGATCGACTGCTGCCTGGCCTCGCCAACGACCAGCCCATCTGCACTGACTGTGCCGGAATCGACGACCCCCGACTGACCTGCACCCGCTGCGGAGACCAGGACGAACCCCACCGCCGAGGACTGTGCGCACGATGCTGCCTCACCGACGACCTGACCGCTGAAGTGCCCCGGGTTTGATGGAGACATCGATTACCCGGGGCACTTCAATGGGATCTGCCCAGAAGTTGGCCATCTCGGGTTTTCGGGTTGTCAGGACAAGGGCTTCACTCCCTGGCCTGCGAGTGCTTCGGAGAGGCGGACGGAGTCGCCGCTGGTCTGGCAGACGTGGGCGCGGTGCAGTAGCCGATCCACTGTCGCGGTGGCGATGGTCTTGGGCATGAGTTCGTCGAAACCGGCCGGGTGCAGGTTCGAGCTGATCGCGATGGCACGTTTCTCGTAGGCGGCGTCCACCAGGCGGTAAAGCCCATTCGCTAGGCACCCGGACCGAACTTCTCGACGCGGTGCGCACGATCCGTTCCCGGGGGTTCGCGTCGAGCAAGGAGGAGAGCGAGGAGGATGTCGCCTCCCTCGCCGTCGCACTGGCCTCGACCCGCTCTCCGCGGTTGGCTGTCAAGGCCTCGCTGCCGCTCAGTCGCATGAGCTCGGCGACCGAGCAGGACATCCTCACTCGGCTGGTAGCTGCGGCGGAGGAGATCGACCATCTCCTGCTCTGATCGGCGTGGTCAGGCCGAAGTCGGCTGGGCCTCAGGCTGGACTGGGCTGCCCGCCGTCCCGGTCCAGCCGGTTGCCGGTCCCCTGGACGTGGCGCACGAAGGACCGTACCGCCGGGGCGATGCCTCCTTCGCGTGACCAGTAGATCCACAGCGGGGCGCTCATCGGGGTGTGCTCGTCGACCAGCACTGGCCATCTGGCCGAGTCGTCGGCACTGAGGTTGTCGTCGGCGATGACGGCCACGCCCAGCCCTGCCCGGGCGAGCGCAACGATGGTGGTGGCGTTGACGCTCTCCGACGTGATGTCGAGCCCGAAGCCCCCTGCCCGCAGCGCCGGCTCCAGCAGGCGCCGGGTGAGGCTATCGGCGTGCCCGGTGAGCACCGGCTGGCCACGCAATTCAGCGACCAAGACGTGGCTCCGGCCCCGCCACGGGTGGTCGTCGGAGGTCACCACCGCCAGCCGCACGTCGCCGAGCTGGTGGCCCGCAAGACGCTGGTCGGCCTGCCCGAGGCCCGTCACGAGATCGACGTCCCCGTTAAGCACCTGTTCGATCGCGGGCAGGCCCGAGTACTCGTGGACGGCGACGTGGATAGCGGGATGCGCCGACCGGAAGGTGCCGATCAGGGGCGCGAGGAACCGTGACACGTGCGGATATGCGCAGGCCACCGTGACGACGCCCGCTCGACCGCGAGCGAGTTCGTGGGCAAACTGGGAGACCGACTCCGCTCGATTCAGCAGGTAATGGGCGCGGGGCAGCAATTGATTCCCGGCACCGGTGAGCTGTACTCCGCGGCCGGACCTCTCGAAGAGGGCGATGCCCAGCTCCGCCTCCAGCGCCTTGATCGAACGCCACAGCGAGGGCTGCGGCACATCGAGGGTGGCGGCGGCGCGGAGGAACGACCCCTCGCGGGCCACCGCAACGAGATACCTGAGTTGACGCAGCTCCACGCACGGCTCCTAGTTTCACCAGTGAATAGCTCGATACCAAAATAGCCCATAGACAGCCTGTGATGAAGGTCATACTCTTTTATGTGTACTGCAATGCAGAAAGCCGTCCTAACTTGAGGAGAATTGGATGTCGGAGTCTGGTGGAGAAACCGTGGCCACTGCGCGGCAGCGTCAGCTGGTCGAGCGGGCACTCGGTGAGTGGCAGGGCGAGGCGGCGGGTCGAGTCATCGTTGTCACCGGTGGAGCCCGCGGCATCGGCCGTTCCCTCTGCGAGGGACTGTTGCGCGCCGGCGCCAAGGTCGTTGCAGCGGACCTGACGTGGGACGACGCTGACGACTTCCGCAAGCAGCTGGAGTCGGACGGCAGCGGCATGGCCGTCGACATGGACATCACCGACGACGACGCCCTCGACGCCGCCCGAGACGCTGTAATCGACAGGTTCGGGACCGTCGACGTCCTAGTGAACAACGCGTCTCTGGTCTCCGAAACCCTCTTCCCGCCCACAGGCCACCGGAACACCCTTGACACGACCGACCGCGACTGGGAGGTGATGTTCGGCGTCAACGTGTTCGGCACGCTGAAGGCCATCCGCCGGTTCATCGAGCCGATGCGGGCCCAGCAGCGGGGCAGCATCGTCAACGTCGTCAGCAGTGGCGTCCTGGCCGTCGCCGCCGGCGGCGGCTACCACGGGCTGCGCCCGTGGACGGTCGAGATGCCTTACCAGGCCACCAAGGCCGCCGTGATGGCGCTGACCTTCTACCTCGCCGAGGAAGTGCGCGGCGACGGGGTCGCGGTTAACGCGATCATGCCGGGGCACACCCGAGCGTCGTGGTTCGACGCCACCGCCCGGGCCTTCAACGAGCAGGGCATTGCCTACTTCATGCGCCCGGCGATTCCCGAGCACCTGCTGCCGATCTCGCTCTTCCTCGCCGCCCAGGACAGCGCGGGGACGTCCGGGCGCCTCTACTACGTGCCGGAGTGGAACTACGACCACGGCTACGGGGACTACGCCGCCTGGCAGGACCATGAGCTGCCTCCGGACATGGAGGAGATCTACAGCCGGCTGGAAGCCGCGACCCCGTCATACGAGCGGGCCGGCGTGGCCCACCTCCCCTTCGACGCGCAGGGTGCCCTGTACGCCGCGGGCATGGCAAACCTCGGGGCCCAGAACAGTTGGACCAGCAATGACAGCGCTCAGTGATACCGCAGACGCCCAGACGATCCGCCTACAGGTGGGCCGTTCGGGTCCGCCCTCCCATCTCACCTCACGCAACCCGTCAGACCCCGAGAGGACCCGATCATGACCAGCATTAGCGAACGCCCCGTTGACGTGGCCGCCGCAAGACTGCACGACCTGGTGAAGCCCGACGAGGGTGCCGTCAGCAGAACAGTCTTCGTCGACGAGGCAACCTACCGCAAGGAATTGGACCGGGTATTCACCAAGACGTGGTTGTTCATCGGCCACGAGTCCCAGTTGAGTGAGCCGGGCGACTACCTGACGAACTTCATGGGCGAGGACCCTGTGATCGCCACTCGCGGTGCGGACGGAGTGATCCGGGTGATGCTCAACTCCTGCGCCCACCGGGGCATGGCCGTGTGTAGCACCGACGCCGGGTCCTCGAAGTTCTTCCGCTGCCCCTACCACGGCTGGACCTACAGCAACAACGGCGATCTGATCGGTGCACCGCGCGCAGATACCGTCTACCATGGCGAGCTGGACAAGCCGCGCCTAGGTCTGAAGGCCGTTCCGCGGGTGGAGAACTACAAGGGCTTCATCTTCGCCAATTGGGACGAGGACGCCATCCCGCTGGTAGACTACCTCGGCGCTGACCAGCTCTGGTATCTGGACCTGGCCTTCGAGGCGCCGCTCGGCGGGCTCGAGGTGATCGGCCCCACGATGAAGTTCCGGATCAAGGCCAACTGGAAGCTGGCGGCGGAGAACTTCGCCGGCGACGACTACCACGTGCTCTACACACATGGGTCGGCCTTCCAGATCGGCTTCCTCCCCGATTACGACACGCTCGGCGACTACATCGCATACTTCGACCACGGCCACGGGATGGGCGACATCAGCAAGCCCGGCCGGCCTATCAGAACGACGTCGGGATGGCTCAGCTCCTCGGGCCGGAGGCGATCGAGTACGTCAACGCCGTGCACGAGCGGCTCAAGGCCCGGGTCTCCCCGCTGCAGGCGGAGATGCACGGGCTCGGTCAGGGCAATATCTTCCCGAACCTGTCATGGATCAAGTTCGGCGTCTTCCACGTCTTCGGGCTCTTCCAATGGCACCCGAGGGGACCGGGTGAGATCGAGGTCTGGCAGACGGCGCTCTTCGACCGCGACGCGCCGCAGTCGGTCAAGGACTTCGCCCGCACCCAGATGTCCCAGGAGAACGCCGCGGCCGGGATCTTTGGCCAGGACGATGGCGAGAACTTCGAGCAAATCACCGAGTCCGCCCGAGGGGTGGTCTCCCAGACCCGGGATTTCAACTACGCGATGGGCCTGGGGCACGAGGGCGAGATCCACGAGGAGGGATACCCCGGCCATTTGGGGCCCCACTATTCGGAGCAGAACCACCGCAACTTCTATCGCTACTGGCTCGAACTCATGACCACCCCGGGAGAGCAGAAATGACCAATTCCCTCACCGATCTGCGCCGCGACGTCGAGGACTTCCTCTACAGCGAGGCCAAGATGCTCGACGAGCAACGCTACGACGAGTGGCTCGACCTGTTCACTGAGGATGTCCATTACTGGATGCCGATCACGGAGACCCGTGAGGTGCGGCAGCACCGGGACCACGTCCCCGGCGAGTGGTCGCTCATGGAGGAGGACGCCCGTTTCCTCGCCAAGCGGATGGAGCGCTTGGCCGGTGGCCTTGCCCACGCGGAGCAGCCGCGGTCGCGGACGCGCCGGTTCATCAGCAACGTCCTGGTCACCCCCGGGCCGGACGGCGACCTGGTAGCGGAGTGCAACTTCATCATCTTCCAGTCCCGGCGAGCCAACTCCGAGCAGTTCTTCGTCGGCTCCCGTCGCGACCGGATCGTGACCTCCGGTGAGAGCTGGAAGATCGCCGAACGGACCGTGCTCCTCGACCACCGGGTGTTGCCCCGTGCCATCTCCATCTTCTTCTGAGGCCCAGGCGGCTGACCTCGACGGCAGTCGGGACGTCGGGGCTGATGGCGCACCAGAGCCGAGTTCTTGGCTGCGCATCGGCTCTGCCGACGGCGAGCTCGTAGTCCGCAACGAGTTCGCCCGGGTGCGGGTACGCGCCGACCGAGACGGCAACGACCTTCGCCTGGCCATCCGTAGCCTGCGCACCGGCCGCGAGGTCTTCCTTGACGCGCTGCAGCTGGAGAGCCTCACCTGGCTCGACGAGAGGGCCTACACGACATTGCTCTCCGAGCCGTTCGGACCGGAGTGACCGACCATCCCGCACCGGCCGCACGGCCGAACAGAGAGGAGCTTCAACGTGACGAGCACTGAAGGGGGAATGGCCCAGCCCCAGGGGAACTCGTTCTGGGTGGACCTGCTGGGAACCGAGGTCCGGTACCGCCAGGCGAGCTCTTACCGCACCCGCAGCATCGAGGCAGGCGCCGGTGAGCCGGTAGTCCTGCTGCACGGCGTGAGCGGGCACGCCGAGACCTGGGTGCGCAACGTCGCCGTCCTCGGCCGGGACTTCCGCGTGCATGCCATTGACATGCTGGGTCATGGCTTCACCGACAAGCCGCAGATCGAGTACTCGATCCGCGCGCTCGCCGAGCACGTGCTCGGCTTCCTCGACGAGATCGGCGCCTCGCGAGCCCACCTGGTCGGGCAGTCTCTCGGTGGCTGGGTCGCGGCGTTTCTCGCCGTCCACCACCCCGAGCGGGTCGCCTCGCTCGTCAGCGTCACCGGGGCGGGGCTGCAGGTGGACGCCGACGGTGCCACGCTGACCGAGAACGTCGGCCGGCAGGTCGCGGAGGCTACCACCAAGGCTCTGGACACCCCGACCCGGGAGAAGGTCCGGACTCGGCTGGAATGGCTGGTCCATGACCCGTCCGTGGTCACCGACGAACTGGTGGAGACCCGGTACCGGATCTACGCCAGCCCGGACTTCGCCGCCACCGCCGGTGACATGGTCGCCGCATTCACCTCCCGGCCCCGGCCGGAGGAACTGCTGACCGCCGAGCGGCTCGCGACGATCAACTGCCCGACGCTCGTGCTGTGGACCCGGCAGAACCCGACCATGCCGTGGACGGTGGGGGAGGCGGCCAGCCGGATCATTCCCGATGCAACGTTCCGTCTGATGGAGGACGCCGGTCACTGGCCGCAGTTCGAGAAGCCGGCGGAATTCCACGCTGTCGTCGGCGGTTTCGTGCGTTCGGTCACCGCGGGGCGCCGAGGTGGGCGCACCGACGGCGACGGCGACGGCGGCCCCACGGATCCGGCCACCAACCGGCAACGGGCGGCCCGCTGATGGGCAGGCTGGTAGGTGCGTACGCGACGTCCCACACGGCGATGATGATCCGAAAGCTCCAACCGGACAACGACGTGCACGCCGCAGTCCATCAGGCCTTCGCTCAGGTGCGTGCGGAAATTGACCGGCTGTCCCCTGACGTGCTCGTCGTCGTCAGCAGCGAGCACCTAGCATCCTTCAGCTACGACAGCTTTCCGCAGATATGCGTCGGAATCGGAGAGATAGCCACCGGTTGGGGCGATGGAGGAGTGGCCAGCGCCGAGGTCCCACTTGCTGGCGCCTTCGCTGCCCAGCTGCTCTCCGAAGGGGTGGCCGCCGGATTCGACCTCGCGTTCTCCGCCAACCCGAAGATCGACCATGCGTTCATGGCACCATTGACCCTGATCCGACCAGAGATGGACATCCCGGTGGTCCCGGTGTTCCAGAACGCCAACACCGAGCCTCTGCCACCCCTGTGGCGCAGCGCCCAACTGGGGGAACTGCTGCGCGACGTCATTACGCGGCGGCCCGCAGCCGAAACAGTGGTCGTGCTCGGGACCGGCGGGCTCTCCCACTGGGTCGGCACGCCGGAGATGGGCCAGATCAACTCCGCCTTCGACGAGCGATTCCTGCAGCACGTGCGCGCAGGGGACCTCGGCGCGATCCTCGCCATGAAGACCGCCGACGTCCTCGCTGAGGCCGGCAATGGTGCCCCGGAGATCTGCAACTGGGTCACCGCGATGGCCGCCGCGTCCCGTCAGGAGGGCTGGGGAGTGTCGGAGCCTGAGCGGACGGCCCGTGGGCCGAGAGGGGTCGTCCTGGCATACGAGTCCGTCCCGGACTGGGCGACCGGGATCGCGCTGGCTCGGTTGGCCCCCGAGGAGGAACCGTGAACTTACCCCTGGACCAGGTCATCCGCCGGGTCGTCCGGGATCCGGAGTTTCGTTCTATTGCGGAAGAGTCGGGCCAGCTCGCGGCCGACCTCGCAGGCGTACGGCTGGCCGATCTTGCGGCCGTCCTGGAGGGCGACCTGGTCACCCTCCAGCAAAGGGGCGCCCACCCACTGCTGATCATGCAGCTGGCCGGCGCGCTCAGGATCGATCCGATGCGGCGCTTCGCCGCCGAACAGACTGCCCATGACTTAACCACGGAGGGACGATGAACATGATGAACATTACGGTGGACCTCGAGCGGTGTGAGGGCTTCGCCTCGTGCGTTGTGACCGCGCCCGAGCTCTTCGACCTCGATGACGAGCGAAGCGTCGCCGTCGTTCTGGAGCCTGTTGACGGTGGCCCCCGCACCCGCGCCTTAGCGCTCGAGGCCGCCGCGAGCTGCCCGATGCGGGCCATCACCGTCTCCGACCCCCTGGTGGACGAACCATCGCTGCCGCGGCGCGGCCGGTGACCGACGGAGTTTCGCCGGACGCGGTGGCAACCGCGGTCGAGAACGAACCCCGTCGGGCGGCGGTGGCCGGTACGCCCTGTGCCCCGGTTCGTGAACGTGCTACCACCGACGTTAGCGGCCGGCTGCGCCGTTCAGCAGGTTCTCTCCGCTCGCGCTCTCGGTTGGAGGGGTGGCAGCCGCAATGGCCGATCGCTGAGCGGGTCAACGACCACGTTGTCAGACCGGGCGACTCGCGATCCGGGGCTCGATGCCAGCATCCCGGGCTGCCACGCGTACAGCATTTGGTCGCCGCGGCGGGCATATCGTTGACGCCCAAGAGGATACCGGCCTGCCTTCCTGCCGCACCTCGGGCACTGGCCCAGTCGGCTAGATGTACTGACCACGGAGGTTGTGTCTCCGGTCGGCATGGCGAGATGAAATGAGGAAGACCTCCGTGTGAGGTGTGAAAGCGACCAAGCAACCACACCCACAACGGAGGTCTTCGTGTCCCACGCTAACGCGACCTTGACGCCCACGGGAAGACTGCGCCTGGCCCGGTGTGTCGTCGAAGACGGCTGGCCCCCGGCCCGAGCTGCGGAACGGTTCGGTGTCTCGGTCACCACGGCCCGACGCTGGGCCAGCCGGTATCGCGAGCAGGGCAAGGCCGGCATGGTTGACCGCTCCAGCCGGCCGCACACCTGCCCCCACCGCACCCCGCGTCGTCGGGAGCGCCGGGTGATCGGCCTGCGCGTATCGCGCCGGTGGGGGCCAGCCCGAATCGCTTACCACCTGGGAATGCACCCCTCGACGGTGCACAAGATCCTGTCCCGCTTCGGGTGCGTGCGCCTGGCGTTCACCGACCCGGCCACCGGCGCCCCGGTGCGCGCCACCAAGCGACGCCCGCAGCGCTATGAGCACGCCGCACCGGGCGATCTGGTGCACGTGGACATCAAGAAGCTCGGACGCATCCCCGACGGCGGCGGGCACAAGTTCCTCGGCCGCGCCAAAGGATGGTCCCGGGCCGTTCGGCGAAGGTCCTCACCGAGTGGCTCAACGCCCGCGACCAGGCATTTCGAGACCGAGTCAAGGTGGTCACGATGGACGGGTTCGCCGGCTACCACTCCGCCGCAGCCAAGGCCGTGCCCGCAGCACGCACGGTGATGGACCCGTTCCACGTCGTGCATCTTGCCGCCGACAAGCTCACCGTGTGCCGCCAACGCATCCAGCAGGCCACCACCGGGCACCGGGGCCGCACCGGCGATCCGCTGTACGGCATCCGCAGGACGCTCAACACCCGGGCAGGGCTGCTGACCGACAAACAGAAAGTGCGCTTGTTCAAGGCGTTCACCGCCAACGATGCGCACGCGGCGGTGGAGGTCACCTACGGCGTCTACCAGCGACTCATCGCCGCCTACGAGGCCTCGGGCAAGCGGGAGGGCAAGATCGCGATGTACAAGCTCCTGCGCTCGATCCGGACCGGGGTGCCCACCGAGCTGCCCGAGCTCGCCCAGCTCGGCCGGTCGCTATGGAAGCGGCACCGCGAGATCCTCGCCTACTTCGACGTGGGTGCCTCCAACGGCCCCGTCGAGGCCATCAACGGCAGGCTCGAACACCTCCGCGGAATCGCCCTGGGCTTCCGCAACCTCAAGCACTACATCTTGCGGTCACTGATCCACTCCGGACAGCTTCAGGATCGGATCAATGCACTCTGAATCCGGAAGGGCCCTTTCTATTGACAGTCGATGCGGAGGCGCGTAGCTTTCAGGCACACGCAGAAGAGATTTCTACTGGCCAGAACTACCACGTCGGTAGGGGTCGAACTGCGATGAATTGTTCAATCGTTATCGTGCACAGAAAGGCGTTATCCGTGCCAAGCTCTTCAATCACCCAGAAGTTCCATACCGTCGATGTGAAAGGGGTTCAGACGCGTTATTTCGACGACGGCCAGGACAAGGATCCGATCCTCCTCATCCATGGGGGGCATTTCGGGTTCTTCATACCGGTCGGAATCGAATCCTGGGGCAACGTTCTAGAGGATTTCGGCGAGTACGGCCGTGTCCTCGCGGTCGACAAACTCGGTCAGGGCGAGACTGGTCTCCCGCTGAATGACGAAGACTGGACTGTCGACGCGGTCGCCGAACACGTTGCGAACTTTGCAACTCAGTTGGGGCTCAAGAACCTGACCCTGGTGGGTCACTCGCGCGGCGGCATGACGGCGGTCCTTCTCGCGTTGAAGTACCCTGAGATGGTAAAGAAGCTGGTCATCATCAGCAGTGCGACTGCGGCACCGGCGCCGCCCGTCGGAACCGACATGGACTTCTACGAGCGAGTCGAAAGGACTGCCCCCGGAGGTTCGGCCGAGTTGATCCGTCACTATCATGCTGCCCAGGGGGTTAATGAGGGAGATCTGCCCGAGGACTACATCGGGATCGCCACAAAGTGGCTCGAGAGCGAAAAGCAGCTCGACGCTGTCGCCGGATATGCACGCAATGCGGAGGAGCACTGGTTGCCTAGCCTCAGCGAGGGCAGGCGCTGGGTTCAGGAACGGCTTGCCGACGCAGGAATCCCGGTGCCGACGCTGGTTGTGTGGGGAGTCAATGATCGATCGGCGCCGGTGTCGATGGGTAAGGGGCTCTTCGATCTGATCGCTGCCAACACCCTGGATAGCTCGCTCTATCTCATCAACAACGCTGGTCATCACGTGTTCAGTGACCAGCGCGAAAAGTTCAACGCCGCGGTTGGTGCGTTCATCTCGCTTTAGCCTCGATCTTTCGTGAGGTGGCGGTCGTCTGTTGGGTGGCCCGGGTGGGTGGTCTGAGGACCGGATCTCCGGGCGTAGGCCGTGAGAGGTGCCCGACGCGTCGGTGGGCGTCGGGGTTCACGGCCCCGAGGTGGAACGTCCTTTCTGGATCAGAGGTCAGGTCGGCTTGATGTCAGGCAGGTGCGGGAAGTGCTGCGAGTCTTGAGATCCCGTCGAGCAGCAGTCCAACATGTGGTGCGTGGGCGGCAAGCTTCAACCGGGTTCGGCGGGCGTGGCGGCTGATCTTGGCGGCGATCGAGAACACGCGGTGGCGCAGTCGTTTGGGTTCCCACCGGCGAGCGGGATGATCAGCGAAGGCCAGCAGCTGGGTCCAGGCGATCAGCTCGCAAGCGAGCATCACGATGGCACACCAGATGCGGTTCTGATCGAATCCGTGCAACGGAAGATTGGTCAGGCCACAGTCTTTCGCCGTGCGGACCCGGTCTTCGCAGCGTGCGCGTCGCCGGTGACGCAGTTCCAGATCGGCGAGTTGGCCACGAACGGTGTTGGTGGCGAACGCGGTCACCCGCAACCCATCACGATCGGTGAAGCGTAGCTGCGCACCTGGATGCGGGCGCTCCTTGCGCACGATCACTCGCATGCCTTCGGGCCAGCCCGATAGGTCGATCAGCCCGGTCAACTCGGCCACCCACGCCCCGTCGCGCTCGATGCCCTCGGTGTCGTAGGCCGGGGTCCAGGCCTCGGGACTGATCCGGTCGATCGCGGTTGCGGTCGCTTCGGTGAGCCCGAACCCGACCGAGTACGCCAGGCGTCGTCGGGTGAGGTAGTCGACGAACTCGTGGGTGCCGCCGGCCGAGTCGGTGCGCACCAGCACCGACTTGCCAACCCGATAGCCCGCCACGTGCGGTAGCTGCTCGAGTGCGGCGGCGGTGACCGCGATGTGATCGGCAGCGGTATTGGCACCAGCATTACCCGGGCGCAACTCGATCGCTAGGGGTTCGCCGGTGCCGTCGCTGCCGTGATCGACGAACGCACACAGCGGGTGAAAACCGAACCCCCGCTTGTAGGTTGGTGCCGCATCCTGTTTCTCCGAGTGCGCGGTCACCAAAGTGGCGTCGAGGTCGACGATCACCGGGTCAGCGACGTCGGCGTCATGGTCGGGAGCAGTGGCACCGGCTGCTGACCAGCACGCTGCCCGCGCGGCAGCACGCGCGGTCGCAATCGCCGACAGCGCCGCCGGCGCATCATCGGCCAACGTCGAGATCAGGCGCGACACCGTCGGATCAGAGGCGACCTGACCGAACACCGCCGGGTCGGCGCGTAACTGGTTGATGTCGGCCAAACAGTCGCCACCGATCGCGACCGCCACGGCCAGGTCCGAGATGATCTTGCCCGGATCATGAGTCGCCAAAGGTTTGCGCCACGGCGCCAACGCCTCGGATAATCGGCTGGTCAGACCCGTTTTCTCCGCAGCCCGGAGTAACACCGCGGCGCCGGCGTGCGACACGACCCCGGTTCCGGTGCCATCTGCAGACAGCGTGGGGTACGGCGACGTAGACTTGCTCACCTGAATGGTGCTCCTCGATCTGGTCCGATTGATACCTTCGCAAGTTCAATCATCCCAGTTCAGGGCACCATTCTTTATTCACGACACGAATCAGCGTGAAAGCGCGAGGTTAGTAGACATCATCACCCCAGCTGCAACCACCTGGAGATCCAACAAAGATGTCGACTGACCGACACAGACCCCGAGGCTCGCGCTATTTGCCTCCGGTGACAAGAAAGCAAGACGTTTCGACGAGAGGCTGTCCATGACGACGAAAACCCATCCGAGCGATGACCCCGCAACGGTCCCGAGGCTCCGACTGCGGCACGGGCATAGCATTCCGCATCTGGGCCTGGGCACCTGGCCACTGGTGGGGGAAGAGTGCGAGACGGCCGTCCGCTACGCCATTCAAAGCGGCTACCGGCTCGTCGACACCGCGTTCCAGTACCGCAATGAAGACGCGGTGGGACGCGGTGTCCGCACTGCCGGCGTTGCGCGTGAAGAGCTGTTCGTCTCCAGCAAGTTCAACAAGGAGTCCCACAGCGTCGACGGTGTGCAGAGGGCCTACGACCGCAGTCTCCAAGCCTTGGGCCTGGACTACCTGGACATGTTCATGTGCCACTGGCCCGTGCCGGCCTTGGACCAGTACACCGAGGCATGGAGAGGCCTCGTCAAGCTCTTGGACGAAGGCCGTGTCAAAGCGATCGGTGTCTCCAATTTCAAGCCGGACCATTTGGAGAAGGTCATTGCCGCGACCGGCGTGGTTCCTGACGTGAACCAGATCCAGCTCAGCCCCGATCTCGCACGGCTACCCCCGCGGGCAGTGCACCAGGACCTGGGCATCATTACCGAGGCCTGGAGCCCTATTGGTCGCGAATCGGGACTGCGTGACCACCCCATCGTGGTGCAGATCGCGCAACGGACAGCAAAGAGTCCGGCGCAGGTTCTGCTCCGCTGGCACGTCCAGCAAGGAATCGTCCCGATCCCGCAGGCCGCCAAACCCGCATGGCTGGTCGAGAACATCTCGGTGTTCGATTTCTCCCTGACTGCCGAGGAAATGGCCGCCCTGGCGAGGCTGGACCGCGGAGAGAACGCCGCCCGCGACTCCGACTCCCCCGAAAACGGCCACTGACCCTTGCCGCACCCACCCGTACCTGGCACGAAGAGTGGGAGGGGTTGACGTAGATCACAAAATGCGGAAACCTCTTCACGACAGAGTGGACCTCTGCTCTACAGACTGACTGATCGATGATCGAGAAGGAGCTCTCCCATGGCAGACCATCACGGCGTCCTCGAGGACGTACGGCGGGGCATGATCCCTGCACATATCTACAACGACAAAGAGCTCTTCGAACTCGAGAAGGAACGTCTCTTCAGCCGCAGCTGGCTGTTCGTCGCCCACGAGTCGGAGGTCCCCGAGGCTGGTGACTACGTGGTCCGCAGGGTCCTCGAGGACTCGTTCATTATCTCTCGGGACGAACAGGGCCAGGTCCGGGCCCTGTTCAACATGTGCCTCCACCGGGGCATGCAGGTGTGCCGGGCGGAGATGGGCAATGCCTCCCACTTCCGTTGCCCGTACCACGGTTGGTCTTACCGCAATGACGGGCGCCTCGTTGGCCTGCCGTTTCACAAGGAGGCATACGGCGGGGAGGAAGGCTTCAAGAAGAAGGGCCAGACCTTGTTGCCTGCTCCCTCGCTGGCCACGTACAACGGTCTGATCTTCATCAGCATGGACCCGGATGCCGAGCCCCTGGAGGAGTTCCTGGGGGACTTCAAGTTCTACCTGGACTACTACACGAAGCAGAGCGCGGACGGCATCGAGCTGCGTGGCCCTCAGCGTTGGCGGGTCAAGGCGAACTGGAAGATCGGGGCCGAGAACTTCGCCGGGGACATGTACCACACGCCCCAGACCCACACCTCGGTGGTGGAGATCGGCCTCTTCCGCGAGCCCAAGGCGGAGAAGCGCAAGGACGGCACCACGTACTGGGCTGGCAACGGTGGCGGCACCACTTACAAGCTGCCCGAAGGTGGCCTGGAGGAGCGCCTGCGCTACGTGGGCTACCCGGACGAGATGATCGCCCGGATGAAGGAGCAGTGGACCCAGGAGCAGCTCGACGTGGTCGGCAAGGACGGGTTCATGATCTCGGCGGCCTCACTGTTCCCGAACATGAGCTTCGTCCATAACTGGCCGCGGGTCGAAGAGGGCTCCGACGAGGTGCTCCCCTTCATCTCTATCCGCGTGTGGCAGCCGATCAGCGAGAACGAGACGGAAGTCCTCTCGTGGTTCGCCGTCGACAAGAACGCGCCGGAGGAGTACAAAGCGCTTTCCTACAAGGCGTATCTCATGTGCTTCGGCAGTGGCGGCATGTTCGAGCAGGACGACGTCGAGAACTGGGTGTCCCTCACCAATACTGCCGCCGGCTCCATGGCACGGCGTCTGCTGCTCAACAGCCGGATGGGCATGCTCGAGAACGGCGAGAACGTCGTCGAGGCCCTGTCCCCCGAGGAATACTCGGGACCCGGCGCCACCCGTGTCGGCTACAGCGAGTACAACCAGCGGGAGTTGTTGCGCCGGTGGGCCGATCACCTCGAACGTCCGGTAGAAGCCGCAGCGCAGGTGCACGTGGGCTCGGACCCGGTGCAAGCGCCACCGGCCGCCGGATCGGGGCCCGCCCGCCCGGCCTGCGGCAGCGCAGAGACCGCGCCCGCAGCAACCCTTCACGAGGAGGTCTGATCATGAGTGTTGGAACGGCACACGAGAACGAGAACTTGACGCTGTCCGAACAATCGGCGCTGGGAGCCCACGCCCCGCGTACTCAGCGGACGGGGCAGACCCTGCCTTTCAACGATGAACTTCACCTGGAGGCGCATCGTTGGCTGGTCGATGAGGCGTACCTGTTGGACGCCCAGGACTACGACGAGTGGCTCTCCCGGATCGCCGATGACGTGCACTATCTCATGCCCGTCCGCGTCACCACTGCCCTGGGCGCCGGATACTCCACCTCACCGGGGATGGCGCACTGGGACGAGAACAAGTACTCGCTCAGTCGCCGCGTGGCACGCTTCGCCACCGAGCACGCGTGGACCGAAGACCCCCCATCACGGCTGCGCCACTACATCACCAACGTGCGCACCTTCCGCACCCCCGACCCGCAAGAGATCATCGTGGACTCGGCGGTTCTTCTCTTCCGCAGCCGTGGTGACGTCGGGGAGTCCTCCACTGTCTCGGCAGGACGCGAGGATCTCCTCCGCCGTACCTCATCCGGGTCCGGGTGGGAGCTGGCCCGTCGCACCATCATGGTCGACGAGTCGGTCATCCGCATGCAGAACCTGGCGATCTTCCTGTGAAACTGGAATGGGAAGGCGAGGAGGAAGACCGCCTCGCGGCGATCCAGGCCACCGAGGAACGCCGCCGGCTCGAAGAGCACGTCACCGGCAAGCCGATCGTGATCGCTAACGAGTTCTCGGAGGTCCAGGTCACCCGCATCGAGACCCGCAACGGTTCGCGGCTGATGATTCAATCTCCTCGTTCGGGCCAGTGGGTAACGCTCTGTCCGCTGGAACTGGAGTCCCTGACCTGGCAGGCCCCGGCCACGTTCTCGGCCATGATCGGACACCCTTTCGGGCCGCTCGTGGCCGAAGACGAATAAACACCCCAACCGCCAGAGCACCACCGTCTCAAGCTAAGGAGTTCGACCATGCCCGTTGTAAAAGCCGATCTGCAGGCCTGTCAGGGATACGCGAACTGCGTCGTCGGAGCCTCTGACTACTTCGACCTGGACGACGACGGGATCGTCGTGCTGCTCCAGACCGAAGTCCCCGAAGCCGACCGCGCCCGCGTCACCGAAGCCGCGCGCAGCTGCCCGGTCTCCGCACTGGTGGTAGAGGACGCATGAGCCCGGGCACCGTCGTCGTCGTCGGGTCCTCCATTGCCGGGGTGCGCACCGCGCAGTCCCTCCGGCTGGAAGGCTATAAGGGGGAGATCATCCTCGTGGGAGAAGAGACCGAACTTCCCTACGATAAGCCGCCATTGTCGAAATCCGTTCTTGCGGGATCCGCCGACGAGGACTCTATCCGGCTGCTGACACAGGAGCAGGCCGATGCCGAGGACATCCAACTCTTGCTGGGGCACCGCGCTGTCGATCTGGACGTCGCCGAGAACCTGCTGAAGCTTGAAGGGCATGACCCCCTTCGCTACGACAACCTCGTCATTGCCACCGGAGCATCACCCCGGCCCTCTCCCTGGGGCCAGTCTCCAGGGATTCACGTGCTGCGCACCCTTGAGGACGCCCGCGAACTACGTGGGGACCTTCTCCGGGGTGGGGCGCTGGCCGTTATCGGGGCAGGGTTCATCGGCGCCGAAGCGGCAGCCACCGCCCGCGGCCTGGGATTGGAGGTCACCGTCATCGACCCGGTGCCCGTGCCCATGAGCCGCCTCTTTAACCCTGAGATCGGCCAGTGGTTCGCAGACCTTCACCAGGACAACGGGGTCGACACCATGTTCGGCACCGGAGTGGAAGCTATCGAAGGCGAGGAGGGCAACTTCTCCCTCCACCTGACCAACGGTGAGAGCGTTCAGGCGGCCACCGTGCTGATCGGTATTGGCGTCATCCCCAATGACTCCTGGCTTAGCGCATCCGGCCTGCTGGTGGACAACGGGGTCGTGCTCAACGAGTACTGTCAAGCCCTCGACGCTGCGAACGTGTACGCCGTCGGCGACGTAGCCCGCTGGCGCCACCAGAAGCACGGCGAGGACGTCAGGACCGAGCACTGGACTAACGCGGTGGAACAGGCCGCCTGCGTGGCCTACAACATCATCCATCCGGAACAGCCGCGCGCCTACACGCCCATTGAATACGTGTGGAGCGACCAGCACGACTGGAAGATCCAGGTCGTGGGACGCGTCGGAGGCAATGTCGACCACGTCCTCATCGGACACCCGCAGGTCCACGGCAAGTTCGCCGCCCTCTACACCATCGACGGCACCACCGTCCGGGGCGCAGCCATCGTGAACTGGCCCAAAGCCCTCATTGCCTGCCGTCTGGGCATGGCCAGGGGCATCACGGTGCAGGATCTGCGCGCCAAGCTCGAACCCCAGTTGGAGCCACCGCCGAGGAGGGCGTCATGACACCCGGAAACTTGCTGCCCCAGACCGAGAGCGTCAGCCGGGAACGTATCGCCCTCGCCTGCCGGGTCTTGGCCCATCGGGGCCTTGCAGATGGAATCTTGGGTCACATCAGCCTGAAAATTACCGACAGCACATTGCTGGTGCGCTGTCGCGGCCCGTACGAACGCGGACTGGCGTATACGCAAGCCGAAGACATCCGCATGGTGGACCTCGACGGCAATCCCGCCGCCGACGGCGAGCTCGCGGGCGGATACACGGTCCCCAACGAACTGCCGCTGCACACCGAGCTCTTCCGGCGCCGCCCAGACATCCGGGCTGTCGTTCACGCCCATCCCCCGCGAGTGGTTGCCGCCGACCTGGCAGGGCTTGCAGTACGCCCCATCGTAGGGGCGTACGACATTCCCGGAGCCCGCCTCGCCGCCAACGGGGTGCCCGTCTATCCCCGCGGAGTACTCATCCGCGACCGTCGGCTCGCCACCGAAATGGCCGATGCTATGGGAACAAGGCCCGTTGTTGTGCTGCGGGGCCACGGCCTCACCAGCGCGGCCGAAACCGTCGAGCAAGCAGTTCTCCAGGCCATCAGCGTGGACGGCCTGTCCGGGTTGGCACTGCAAGTGACTTCGGCTGGTGGGCACCTCGTCGATCTGCCCGACGCCGATATGGCCGAACTGCCCGACCTCGGAGGAGCATTCAACACAGAGACTGCTTGGAGACATGAACTCGCACGACTTGGTGAGCCTCGTTGATGGCCTGCGCCCTAGCCGGACAGAGACTGAACCCCCGGTCAGTAACATGAAGCTCATGTCCGCATCACGGGCGGAGGACGACTCCAGATACGGCCCTCCTCCGCAGTACCCCATCGAATCCGTCGACAACGCACTCCGATTGTTGCTGCTCTTCGAGACTCGGCCGAGCATCCGGCTCACCGATGCCAGCAAGTACCTCGGAGTGGCGTCATCTACGGCCCATCGCCTCATGGGGATGCTCCTCTACCGAGGTTTCGTACGGCAGAACCCTCAGACCAAAGCGTACGAACCCGGACAAGCACTCAGCTCCATCGCCTTCGCCATACGGCGCCACGTCGACATCGGAACGCTAATTCGTCCAGCAATGGAAAGGGTATTCGAGGCAACCGGAGAGACGGTGCACTTTGCCGAGCTCAAAGGCTCGAACGCACACTTTCTGGAGGCCATCGAAAGCCAACGTGCCGTCCGCGTTGCCTCACGTCAAGGTGCGATGCTTCCTGCCAACTGCACTGCAACGGGCAAAGCAATGCTGAGCCTACTCACCACGGAACAACTGCATGCCCTGTACCCGTATGAGGAGCTCCCGGGTCTCACCAAGGGATCTATCATTTCCCGTTCCGATCTGGAGCGTGCCCTCGAAACGATTCGGCAAACCGGGTACTCAACGAGCCAGGAAGAAAGCGAAGACGGCGTCATGTCAGTCGCTGTTCCCATCACCAGCCCGAGCGGAGGATACTACGGGATCAATGTATCCGTGCCCGCTCACCGCATGACTGAACAACTCCGCACAGAACTCGGAGCTATGCTCCAGACAGCCGCCAAAGAAATCCAGAACTTGCTCGTTTAAGGATCTCGACGGCCGGTGACGGTGGTGCTGTGGACAGGACCACCTCAGGCCAGCGGCGATTCCAGAGAGTCGATTCTCCGCAGTCGGAGCCCGAAGAAGAAGGAAATGACCACGGCGACGGTTGCCATAGTGACGAGCATCGCCCAGGTCAGTGTCGAGTTACCGAGGCTAACCCGGGTGATTCATGGGAATCTGCGGATCGCTGGGCGAAAATAGACCGAAGTGCTTCCTGAACAGGGGAAACTGGGACTTGTCTAAGGTTCCATGTTCTCCAGCAGAAAGCACTCGGTAGGTGAAGCGTACTTCGTGGTCGGCCGGTCTGTCCGTTACTGCAGATGGTGTCGGGGTGGTCTCGCATGCCGGGGCTATCGTGCCTCGACTTCTGGCTGATCAGGTCGGTCTGACCGCCGAGCTGTCAGGGGCCATGGCTCGCCGCCGGTTCATCCCGATCCACGATCGCGGCCGGGTGTTGATCGATACCGCGGTGATGCTCGCCGATGGCGGCGAGTCCATCTCCGACATCGGCGTCCTGCGCCACCAGTCCGGCGCCCTGGGCCCAGTGGCGTCGGCGCCGACGGTGTGGCGCACGCTCGATGAGGTCACTGCCGGCAAGCGCAAGAAGATCCAGGTGGCGCGGGCTCGCACGCGGCGGCACGTGTGGTCCCACCTGCCCGGCGGAGTGCCCGCATCGGCGTGTGCGGGGCGGGATCTGGGATCGACGGTCGTGCTCGATGTGGACGCCACCATTGTGGTCACTCACAGCGAGAAGGAGCTTGCTGCGCCGACGTATAAGCGCACGTTCGGGTACCACCCGATCGGCGTGTGGTGCGACAACACAGAAGAGTTCCTCGCCGCGAGCTTGCGCCCAGGCAACGCCGGGTCCAACACCGCCGCCGACCACATCGACGTCCTGGGCCAGGCAATCGCGCAGATCCCCGCCAGTCATCGGCGTGATCTGCTGATCCGCTCCGACGGTGCCGGCGCCTCCCACGACCTGATCGACTGGATCACCGAGCAGAACCGCGTCCGTGGTCGACAGGTGGAGTACTCGGTCGGCTTCTCCATCACTGCCCCGATTCGCCGGGCCATCGCGACCTGCCCCGAAGCCGCGTGGGGACCAGCGCTCAACCCCAACGGGGACATTCGTGACGGGGCCGACATCGCGGAGCTGACCGGATTCCTCTCCCAACGGATGCTCGCCAAGTGGCCAGACGGGATGCGGGTGATCGTGCGCCGCGAGCGGCCCCATCCGGGTGCTCAGTTGTCGATGTTCGAGGAGATCGATGGATGGCGCTACCAGGCTTTTGTCACCAACACCACCGCCACGGGTCAGCTGCAATTCCTCGAGGCCAGGCATCGGGCTCACGCCCGGGTCGAGGACCGGATACGCCACGCCAAGGACACCGGGCTCGGGCGGCTACCTTCGCGGGGGTTCGCGCTCAACCAGGCCTGGCTCGTCGCGGTGATGATCGCAGCGGACCTCGTTGCCTGGACGCGGATGCTCGCTTGCACCGGCGAGGCCGCAGTCCTGGCGTTGTGCGAGCCCAAGGCACTGCGCTACCGCTTCCTTCACGTGGCAGCCCGGCTGGTCCGCAGCGGCCGACGGCGAAAAGTGAAGATCCCGGAAACATGGCCCTGGGCCGTCGCGATCGTCGCTGTGTTCAACACGATCGCCGCGATCCCCAAACCAGCCTGACCTCACATGCCCGCCCACGACATCACCACCCGGGGACCCGCCCACCGGCAGCGCCAGCCGGCACACACGCACGCCCACCCACGAAATCGATCCCGCCGTCACCCGACAGCAGCAGTCACACCGGCCCGTGAATCAGCGGGGCTAAGGGCCACCCCGGTGAGCACGGGGCCGATGGTATTGCCGATGTACGTGCCGGTCTGGACAATGCCGGTGGCCGCTGCGGTGGCCCCAGGCGCCATGTGCGAGATGAGGAAGTGCACCAGACCTGGCCACCCCCACCCCAGGCCCACCGCTAGCAGGACACCTACCACGTAGCTCCAGGTGGTGGGGATCGCCATGAGTGAAAGCCCGACGGCGCAGACGATGAGTGCTGTCTGGATCAGAGAAAGTGCTGACACGCCGCCTCGATCGACGACTCCGCCAATGACGATACGGGTCGCGGCTCCTAAGGCGCTGCCGACGGCCAGAATCACACCAGCCGGGCCGACTGCAATCCCCCGCTCCAGCGCGCCGATCACGGCAAAGGCCACGGCGGACGTAACGGCACCGCCCGCGAACATCGTCATCGCGGCCATCAGCACCAACGCCGAACGCATCTGGGTATCCCATTGCCCCGCCGGCCGGGTCGTACCCATAACGACCGGCATGGTCCGGGTCCGGGCCACGGGGACCAGTACGAGCATGCCCAGTACAGCCATCAGCAGGAAGGCCATGGACCATCCCAGAGTCAACGCAACCAACGGGATCGAAACGCCGGCGACCAACCCCGTCACAGGGACCGCGGCCTGTTTCACCCCGAAGGCCAGCCCGCACGAGGCGGCTGGGATGTGCGTGACGAGCAAGTGGTTGGAGGAAGGGTGCCCGAGACCGTTCCCGAGTCCCCCCAGGGATGCCCATACAATTAGCCACGGCCACGCAGAGATCCAGGACGCGCTGCCGGTCAGGCTCACGACCGCCAGAAGCAAGGCGGCGATGCCCATGCCTTTCTCGCTGAGCACACGACCAATCACACCGGTGCACGCGGAGGTGAGGGCGGCCGCAGCCCAGTAGACCCCTACCGCCAGGCCGATCCCGTAGGCCGGGACGCGGATTGTTGCGGTGATCTCCGTGGCCAGCGCCCCAAGGAGAAACACCGGCATGTTTGTTAAGACAGTCACCAGTACGGCCACAGCCAAAGCGGCGAATCCACGGCCCGGATGTCTCACGCGCTGTGACCTGCCACCGGGGCATCCGATGCCGCATCCATCTCCGGCACGCTGCGCTTACGCACCCGTGGGCAGGGCGGTAAAAAGTTCATGGCTGGCATTCCTGCCCTTCCAGGTCAAGGCTGTGGTGCGAGCAATACCGCTTCTGAAGTGCCCCGGGTTTGATGGGCACATTGGTGTGCCCCGGGTTTGATGGGCACATTGGTGTGCCCCGGATTCCGTGGGGTTCGATTTTTTGAATTCTCATGCCTCAAGTACGACTTCGCCGGACATCGGTCTAGATGGGTCAGCGTCGGCCCCTGTGTCCCTCTAGCCCGCGTCAGATCTCCTTCCCATCACCCGCCTGACGCCAGTTCCCGGCCGATACCGAACGCCGCGGCCTGGAGGACTCCGGCGAGGCGGGTCCTGTCCCTCGTCAAGCGGGGAACCACAAGACCCAGGGATGCGACGACCGCGGTGTCTCGAAGCACGGGGACGGCCACCGAGCACGCCCCGAGGGACATCTCCTCGACCGTTGTCGCATACCCATGGCGCCGCACCCGAGCCAGCTGCTGTCGCAGGAGCCCGGGCTGGGTCACCGTGAACGGCGTCATCCGGGTCAACGAGCCGAGCGTCTCGGCGAGCACGTCGTCGGGCGCGTGCGCGAGCAGCACCTTCCCAACCGCCGTGCAGTGCAGCGGCAGTCGGGAGCCGACGGTGCTGACGATCGGGACGGACGCCGTGCCGGACAGCCGGTCGAGGTACAACACCTCGGCGCCCTCGCGCACCGCGAGGTGCACGGTGGCCAGCGTCGCGCCGTACACGTCGTGGAGGAACGGCTCAGCGATCTGGCGCAGGCCGGTCTGGGTCGGCGCCAGTAGTGCGAGCTCCCAGATCCGGCGACCCACCACGTACTCGCCGGTCGGCCGCCGCACCAAGCCGCCCCAGGTGGCCAGTTCGGCCACCAATCGGTGAGTGGTCGGCAGCGGTAGACCCGCCCGACGCGCAATCTGGCTCAGCGTCATCGCCCGGTGCTCATCGTCAAAGGCGCCGAGAACGGTCAGCAGGCGCGAGGCGACACTGGCTCCCGGGTCGGAGGTGTTGCCGGCCATCGTCGCCCTCTTTCACTCAGTGAACGATATAGCTCGAAGCGTACGCCCCGGCCACCTACCGTCGGGCTGGTGAGCACTCCTGACCTATCGACCCAAGCCGAGATCAGCGCCGAGATCGCCGACCTGTCCGCCGGCACCGACCCGTCCGCTATCAGGCCCCGCCTCGACTACTCCCCGTACCGCAGCAGCCTCCTGCGGCATCCGACCAAGGATCTGCACCAGGTCGATCCGGAAGGCGTCGAGTTGTGGTCTCCGTGCTTCAGCCACCGGGACGTCGATCCACTCGAGGCCGATCTGACGATTCAGCGCTCGGGCGAGCCGATCGGCGAGCGCATCACGATCTCCGGCCGGGTCGTGGACGGCGACGGACGCCCGGTCGCGGGCCAGCTGGTCGAGATCTGGCAGGCCAACGCCGGAGGACGCTACATCCACCAGCGTGATCAGCACCCTGCGCCGCTCGACCCGAACTTCACCGGCGCCGGGCGGTGCCTGACCGGTGCGGACGGTAGCTACTCATTCCAGACGATCAAACCGGGTCCGTACCCGTGGCGGAACCACCGCAATGCGTGGCGTCCCGCCCACGTGCACTTCTCCCTGTTTGGCACCGAGTTCACGCAGCGCATCGTCACGCAGATGTACTTCCCGGGCGATCCCCTGTTCGCGCTGGACCCGATCTACCAGTCGATCACCGACCAGGGCTCCCGTGACCGCCTCGTCGCCCGCTACGACCATGACCTGACGCGACCCGAGTGGTCGACCGGCTACCGGTGGGACATCGTGCTCACCGGAGCCCACCGCACCTGGACCGAGAACAACGACGACAAGGACCACGCATGAGCCCCCGCCTGCACCCCACGCCCGGCCAGACGGTGGGCCCGTTCTTCCACTACGCACTCCCCTATGACGGCGACTCCGAACTGGTGCCTGCGAGCAGCCCGGGTGCGATCCGGTTCCACGGCCGCGTGCTCGACGGTTCTGGTGCGCCGGTCCCCGACGCGCTGGTCGAGCTCTGGCAGGCGGACGCGTCCGGCGCGATCGTCCAGCAGCCGGGCTCGTTGCGCCGCGACGGTTGGACGTTCACGGGCTGGGGCCGGTCGTCGACCGACAACGCCGGCCACTACTCGTTCTCGACGATCGCGCCGGGTGGGGTCGACGGGGGCGCACCGTTCTTCGCGCTCACGGTGTTCGCGCGTGGCCTGCTCGATCGGCTCTTCACACGCGCATATCTGCCGGGACACGAGGCCGCCCTCGCTGCGGACCCCCTTCTCAGCAGCCTCGAGCCGGACCGTCGCGCGACGCTGGTCGCGGAGGCCGATGCGCAGGGACATGCGTTCGACATCCGTCTGCAGGGCCAGGGCGAGACCGTCTTCCTGACGTTCCCGGGCCACGGGGCGGCACACTGAACGCCATGACCGACCTGTTCTGGCCCGGCGACGAGCGCGCCGGCGACCTGATGAGTGCTGAGGCGTTGCTCGCCGCCATGGTCAGGG
The DNA here is from genome assembly GCF_029866425.1 of Gordonia sp. SMJS1. NCBI lineage: Bacteria > Bacillati > Actinomycetota > Actinomycetes > Mycobacteriales > Gordoniaceae > Gordonia > Gordonia sp. SMJS1. The sequence goes on from NZ_CP123381.1 coordinate 2,896,022, forward strand.
TGGAGTCCGCGTGGCTGGACGCTCTCGTGGCCTCCGGGCTCGCGCCGTCCGCCGCCGCCACCGACCTCGCCCCGCTCGTCACCGTCGACGACCTGCCGCACATCGCGGCGGCAGCCGAGGGCAGCGGCAACCCCGTCGTCCCGCTCGTCGGCCTGCTCCGCTCGCGGGCGCCGCAGCCCGCCGCCACCTGGCTGCACCGCGGGCTCACCAGCCAGGACGTCCTCGATACCGCCCTCATGCTCGCGCTGCGCGATGCGCTCGATCGCCTGATCGACGAGCTGCGCGCCCAGGTGACCGCGCTCTCACGCCTCGCCGCGCAGCACGCCGACACGCCGATGGTCGGTCGCACCCTGACCCAGCACGCCGTCCCCACGACGTTCGGCGCCGTCGCCGCAGGCTGGCTCGACGGCCTGGTCGACGCCGCCGATCTGGTCCAGGACGCCCGCTCCCTCCTGCCGGTGCAGCTCGGCGGGGCGGTCGGCACTCTGTCGGCGGCCACCGAGCTGGCGAACCTGCGGGGGCACGAGGATCCCCAGGGGACCAGCGCCGACCTGGTCGCCAGCACCGCCGCGGCCCTGGGGCTACGGGAACTCCGCCCGTGGCACACCTCGCGGGCGACGGTCACCCGGACGTCCGACGCGCTGGTCTCGTGCACGGACGCCTGGGGACACGTCGCGACCGATGTCGCGACGCTGGCGCGGACCGAGATCGGCGAGCTGGCCGAGCCGACGGCCGAGGGCCGCGGTGGCTCGTCGACGATGCCGCACAAGAACAACCCGATTCTTTCCGTACTGGTGCGCCGCGCAGCCCTGGGAGCCCCCGCTCTGGCCGCGACGATGCACCTCGCCTCCGCCACCGCGGGCGACCAGCGCCCGGACGGCGCGTGGCACGTCGAGTGGTCGACCCTGCACATGCTCGGTCGACGCAGCGTCGTCGCCGCGTCCCAGACCACCGAGCTGCTGCAAGGTCTGCACGTGGACGCCGAGCGCATGCGCGCGACGCTCGACCGGTCGACCGACAGCGTGCTGGCCGAGCGCCGCACGATCGCCGGGCTGCTGGACAAGACCGCCGATTCCGACCCGACCACCTACCGCGGGTTCTCCGAGGACCTCATCGTGGGCGCCGTGGAGCGGGCCCAGACCTTCTTGGAGGAGAACGAGTGACCGTCCCTCGCATCACAGCCGTCCAGCTCGGCGGTTCACCCGCCATGCCCCTGCTCGTCCTCGGGCCCTCGTTGGGCACGTCGGCTCAGTCACTGTGGGCGCGCTGCGCCGCCGGCCTCACCGATCGCTTCGAGGTCCTCGCGTGGGACCTGCCCGGGCACGGATCCAATGTCGGTTCGGCCGAGCCGTTCACGATGGCCGAGCTGGCCGCCGGTGTCCTCGAGATGGTCGACGACGTGGTGGCCCAGCGCGACACGTTCGCCAGCACTTTCACCTACGCGGGCGACTCGGTGGGAGGCGCCGTCGGGCTGCAGCTGCTGCTGGACGCACCCGCGCGCATCGACTCCGCTGTCCTGCTGTCGACGGGCGCACGGATCGGCGAGCCGGATGCCTGGCGGACACGGGCCACGTCCGTGCGCGCGTCGGGCACCCCGTCGATGATCGAAGGGTCGGCCCAGCGTTGGTTCGCACCCGGATTCCTGGAGCGGGAGCCGGAGATCGGCGCAGCCCTGCTGCACGACCTGCGGGACGCCGACGACGAGGGCTATGCGCTGGTGTGCGAGGCGCTGGCGGGCTTCGACGTCCGTGACCGCCTCGGCGAGATCGAACCGCGAGTGCTGGCGGTGTCGGGTCTGCTCGACGTCCCCACTCCGCCGGCCGATCTCGCGGCTATCGCCTCCGGAGTCCGGAACGGGCGGCTCGTCGTCCTCGACGGCGTCGCGCACCTGCCCCCGGCCGAGCAACCGTCCGAGGTCGGCCAACTCATCCGCGATCACGCGAACGCGGGGCAGGCGGTTGCCGCTCCCACGACCGTCGCCGGGGTGCGCGACGCCGGCATGGCGGTGCGCCGGGCGGTCCTGGGCGACGCCCATGTCGACCGCGCGACCGCGGCGATCACCGATCTGACCGCCGACTTCCAGGATTTCATCACCCAGTACGCCTGGGGGTCGGTGTGGACGCGTCCGGGTCTTGACCGGCGCAGCCGCTCACTCATCACGCTGACCGCCCTGGTGGCCCGCGGCCATCACGAGGAGCTGGCCATGCACGTGCGGGCCGCGCGTACCAATGGGCTGACCAACGACGAGATCAAAGAGTTGCTGCTCCAGACGGCGATCTACTGCGGCGTGCCCGATGCCAACGCGGCCTACCGCATCGCCCAGCGCGTGCTCGACGAGCTGGACCACCCCGCTTACTAGGAGACTGCTGCACAATCCTCGTGGCAGGAGCCCGGTGTGGTGGCTGGCGTGAAATCCTGTGGCTATGCAGGGTTGTGATTGTGACTTTCGCGGGTAAGTGGCGGTGGCGGTGGTCTACGGACGTTTCGCGGCGGTCTCACTGGCGAGTGGTGGTCACCCGGGCGCGCACTAGGTCGCGCCGAACGAGACGGTGGAGCTCATTCCAACCGGAACTCACTGACGCGTGCTCGAACCCTCGTCGTCCATGCCGTAGCGGGGATCTCCGAACGCGGCATCTCGACGCAAGGGCTACGACTTCGGTGTCATGTAAGGGTGTCGCACCAGCTTCGTCGCGCAGTGGGCGGGCTAACGCGACGTGTCGGCGGCGCCTACTTCCTTACTCGCTGGAGTGCGCGGTAGAGCGTGGATCGACCCACCCCGAGATCCCGGGCGATAGCTGACGGCCCCTCCCCCGCCTCGATACGGGCAAGGGCCTTGTCGATCTGCTCCTCAGTCAGGACGCGTTTGCGTCCCTTGTACTTGCCCTTCGCCTTGGCGATGGCGATACCCTCGGCCTGGCGTTCGCGAATGATGGCCCGCTCGAACTCTGCGAACGCCCCGAGCAGCGAGAGCATCAGGTCGGCTCGAGGATCCTGGGCACCGGCAGCGTAGGTGGCCCGCTCGTGGACGAACCGCACACTCGCACCCTTCGCGGTGACCTCGCCGACGATCTGCTTGAGATCAACCAGGGAACGAGCGAGTCGGTCCATCGACGCGACAACCAGCTCATCACCGTCCCGCAGATACCTGATGCACTCTTCGAGCTTTACGCGATCAGCGCGCGAGCGTGCCGACTGTTTCTCGATATAGACCCGGTCGCACTCCCCCACCGCCTCGAGCTGACGCGCCTCGTTCTGATCCGCGGCTGACACCCGCACGTACGCCACCCGCTGCCCACGCGCATGCGAAGATCGGCGAGCCGGCTTCGGATCTGGCTTCGGCTTTGGCGTTACCTCGATGACGTTCTCCGAGTCCGTCGACTCCACCCGAAAGTTCCAACCCAACTCATCCCGACGACGGAACCGAGTCCGCACCTTCCCGCGGCTGACGATGAGCACCTCCTCGCCACCCGAACGATTCAGCAACGTCCCGATCCGATCAGCCATGAGGGGACCCTTTCGCCCGGAATCTGTATCAATAGATCCTAGACCCCCCGGGAGAACGTTTCATAAGTATCAAACTAGACCCTGTGACACAGCAGCGACTGCCGGCGGCGCATCGTCCCGCACGGGTGTACCCCACCAGGACGTTGCCCGTTCACGGCCGGATCACCTGCCTGCCTCACCCCTCCCACTGCGGTAACATCGCTCGATGCCTTCCGCGACATTTAAACGCGCCGATTCCCGCTACTTCGCTTCCAGCCTAAGCGAGGGCACAACCCATTCTGGAATTGACACGTTCGAGGGGCCACTTGGCATTACAACCGAGGGAAATAAAGGAGAACGAAGCAACAAGATAGTGCAGCACATCTTTAACGGTCCGAACACTGATCTACTCCTTATTGAGCTTCTAAACTTCCTATACGTAGAAAACAGCTACGCTGACACATCCGACAGCAATCCTTCATACGCCAACTTGCGCAAGCGCGTACTGGACCCTCGAGGCATATCGCTCACCGAGAGCGGGTACACCCTGCCAGATGGTCGGGACGTTGACGACCTTCGTGCATCCAACGGCGCCCTTGAAAATGAGCGCTCCGCAGTCTCTAAGCCGGTTACAGCCATACAGTCCCCTGACACGCCAATTGAGAATAGAGATCCCGCCAAGATATTTATAGTTCACGGCCGAGACGCACGTCCGCTTGTTGCCCTTAGAACATATCTATTGTTTCTGGGGCTTCATGACATCTCGTGGTCAGAGGCAGTAAAACTGACCGGGGAACCCCAACCGCACACTTACGATATTGTCCGTGCCGGAATGCTGCATGCCTCAGCCACGATCGTAATTTTCTCCCCAGACGACCTCGCCCGAGTTAAGGACGAATTCTCCGAGACCGGAGATCCGGATCGAACCCCTCAAGGTCAAGCTCGACCGAACGTACTTCTGGAAGCTGGAATGTCATTCGCCATGGCCCCCGAGCGCACGATATTTGTCAAGAGCGGGCCGTCCAGGGAAATTTCAGATATCGCCGGGTTCAACTGGATCAAGCTCGACGGAAAGTGGGACAGTCGGCTCGATCTCAAGTATCGACTAGAAACCGCTGGCGCTTCCGTTAGGGCAGGAACATATGACCTTCAAGACCCGCTAGCTGGACCCTTCATGGTCCAGTAGTCCACTTCCGCCGATAATGTCATATTCCGTCATGCTTGCTGGTCAGTGGGCGACCGATTGCCGCTGACAGCGCGGACTGCGTGTGCGGTCATTTTCGGTGTGACGTCCGAGGAAGGTTCGCTCCCCTCGACGCCGTGGTCAGTCGAGAGTCCGGTCAAGCCCCGTGTGGTGGTGTAACTCGTTTCTGATCCTTCGCTTGCGGTCAGGCGGGGAGTTGCATCAGGTCATCGGTGCTCACCTCCGTCGGACTGGTGTGAGACAGCCGAAGCGGTGACAGTCCTCGTGGCCTACTGCCGCTGAATCCGAGCTACTCGCGGGCAGCGGTATGCGACTGAGTCGAAATGACGTGGGCGACGGGCCACGTCTTGCTGAGGTCGGTCAGGACCAGGTCGGCTCGGAAGCCTTCGGTCAGCACGCCACGGTCGTTGAGACCGACACAGGCGGCCGGGCCTGAGGTGATCAGCCGCACGGCGTGCGGGAGTGAGAGGACACCGTCGCGCACAAGTCGCACTGCGGCTGGGAGCATCGAGGAGGGAAGGTAGTCGCTGGCCAGGGAGTCGGCCACACCGGCGACGACGAGCTCGGCTGCCGAGACGTTCCCGGTGTGGGAGCCGCCACGGACGACGTTCGGGGCGCCAGCAACGACGAGCATGCCTCGGTCGCGGGCGGCACGGGCGGCGTCCAGGGTCGTTGGGAACTCCGCCACGGTGCAGCCGCGGTCGGCGGCAGCCGCGACGTCTTCCGGGGTGGCCAGGTCGTGGCCGAAGAGCCGGATGTGTCCGGTCCGGGCCAGGTCGCCCAGCCACGTGAGGGTGCGGTCGCGCACGGCGAGACGTTCGGCGCGGGTGCAACGCCACCGGTCGACGTGGTCGACCGCAGCAGCCTCGGCCATGCCCTCGTTGGTGATCAGCCACCGCTGCATGGTCGTGGGGTCGGCGAACTGCCCCTGCCCCGGTGTGTGGTCCTCGTGAGAGACGATCGGTACCCGTGCGTGTGGGGGATCATTCGGTGTGGTGATGCTCCGACGCGTTTCAGAATCCGCGGAGTCGTCGAATGCGGCCAGCTCCGTTGCGAGCAGCGTCCGGCCGTACTCGCAGCGGGCGTCCAACCGGTGCAAGACTTGGTGGTCGACCTGGGTGTCGTCAGCGTGACGCAGCGAATCGGACAATTCTGCCGCAGCGGGGGAACCGATCGTCGTTCCCACGATGGAGCGCTCCTGGAACGCAAGGCCATGGAAGGCGGTCGTGATACCTGCCGCGCGTAGACGGCCGCCCGCCGACATCAGTGCGAAGGCAGGGTCTAGGACGACGCCCGGTCGCGGCCGGGTCTCCCGCGCGAGGATGTCGGTGTGGACATCGACCAGGCCCGGCAGCAAGTGGGCGCCGTGGGCGTCCAGGGTGCAGCCGGCACCCGGCGGGTGTGGGCCCACCTCGGCGATCCGACCCTCGCGCACCACCACTCTTGCGTTATCCACCACCCGATGGGGCAGCACCGCTGTGACGTGGCCGATCACAAAATCTGTCGGCGTCCAACACGAGTTCCCAAAGGTCATGACGACACATTCTGACAGGGCCCTATGGCCGTCGCATGAACGCGGAAGCCATCGGCCGTTCACCGGCATCGGATGGTCGGACGGGGTTCACTCACCGTTCTCTCAACCCTAATCGCCCGTTCGTAAGTCCTCTATAGGTTTCGGGGTGTTCGACCAAGTCCTATAGAGGGGTTTCCATGATCGAGCTCGTCGAGGTGAGCAAGACCTACAAGGGGGGCGTGCAGGCGCTGCGCCGAACCGACCTGACGATCGAGGCCGGGCAGGTGACCGTGCTGCTCGGTCCTTCGGGAGCCGGCAAGTCGACGCTGCTGCGGTGCATAAATTTGCTCGTGCAGCCCACCACCGGGACTGTGCGTGCCGCCGGTCTCCCGGCACTGGACTCGCGCCGTGCATTACGACGGCATCGCCGGCGCACTGGCATGGTTTTCCAGCACCACCATTTGGTCCCGCGGTACACCGCGCTGCGCAACGTGCTGCTCGGCCGAGTCGGCTACCACAGTTTCTGGCACGGTCTCCTGCCCGCTGGTCGCGCCGACGAGCGCATCGCCCTCGAGGCGCTCGACCAGGTGGGTCTGCTCGACAACGCGCTCACCCGGGTCGACAATCTCAGCGGCGGCATGCAGCAGCGCGTCGGCATCGCCCGCGCACTCGCCCAACAGCCGCAGCTGATCCTCGCCGACGAACCGGTTGCCAGCCTCGACCCGGCCACCGCAGGCCGAGTGATGGCGCTGTTGCGCCGTGTCTGTCACGACAACGGCATCACACTCGTCGCCAGCCTCCACCAGGTCGACCTGGCCCTTGAGCACGCCGACCGCATCGTCGGCCTCGCACACGGCGAGATCGTGCATGACAGCCCCGCGTCCGATGTCACCGATGACGCCATCCGACTCATCTACGAAGGCGTCACTGAGGAACCCAACGGGGAATCCGACGGCGACGCCGTCACCAGTACTGTCACCGGCCACCTCGCTGCTGGTGTCCGCTGACCGGAAGCTGTTCGCATCACCCGAATCACATTCACCAGATCCTGGAGTTCTTCACAATGACCAGACCAGCCCGTTCCACAGTTGCCGCCCTGGCGGCGCTGATCTCTTTCGCGCTTGTTCTCACCGGCTGCGGCTCCGGCTCCACCTCCGAGCCTGCCGCCGGCGAGGTGCCTGAGACCCTCCGCGTGGCCCTGCTGCCCGACGAGAACGCGTCTCAAGTGATCCAGGACAACGAACCGCTCAAGGAATACCTAGAGGACGAGTTGGGCGTCGAGGTCGAACTCATCGTCACCACCGACTACTCCTCGATGATCGAGGCGATGACCCGCGGCCGGTTGGACCTGGCCTACTTCGGGCCATTGTCCTACGTGCTCGCCCAGGAGCAGGCCGACATCGAGCCCTTCGCCGCGCTGCAGGAGGAAGAAGGCGCTGCCCCCACCTACCAAGGGGTGTTTCTCGCCAATGCCGACTCCGGCATCACCACACTCGACGACGTCGCTGGCAAGACCGTCGCGTGGGGAGACCCGGCCAGCACCTCCAGCCACCTGATACCCAAGGCCATGCTCGCCGAGGAAGCGGACCTGCGCGTCGACGACGGCGACTACGAAGAACAGCACGTCGGCGCCCACGACGCGGTGGCGCTGGCAGTGCAGAACGGCAACGCCGACGCGGGCGGCATGAGCCTGCCCATCTACGAGCGCATGGTCCGAGACGGGACCATTGACCCTGAGGTGGTCGTGACCGTCCAGGAGTCCGAGCCCTACTACAACTACCCGTGGACTATGCAGACGAATCTGCCCGAGGACTTCAAGGACAAGGTGCGGGCGGCGTTTTTAGAACTCGACGACGACGCCGTGCTCGAGGCGTTCGAGGCCGCCGGTTTCGGACCTGTGACCGATAAAGACTACGACGCGGTGCGCGACCTCGCGCCCCTGCTGGACATCGACCTGGCGGACTACCAGTGACCGCCGACACTTTGCCGGACCCCGTCGAGGAACGGCGGGAAGAACAGTACCGGGACATCTCCCGTCGGGTGTGGATTGGCTGGGGGCGCAACAGCGCCGCCATGGGCGTCGTCGGCGTCCTGGTGCTGGTGTGCGTCTGGGCGGTGGGACTACTCGACGGCGAACGGATGATCACCGGGCTGGCCGACATCGCCGACCTCCTGGGCGACATGTGGCCCCCGGACTTCACCCACATCAACCGGTGGTGGGGCCCACTGTGGGATTCGATGTCGATGAGTATCGCGGCCACCGCACTGGCGGTCCTGCTGTCGGTCCCACTCGCGCTGCTCGGGGCCCGTAACACCTCCCCGCACCCCACCGTCTACGCGGTCGCGCGCCTGGTCCTCAACACCCTGCGATCGGTGCCCGAGCTGATCATGGCGATCGTGTTCGTCGCCGCCGTCGGCTTCGGCGCCCTTCCCGGCGCACTGGCGCTGGGTATCCACTCCGCCGGCATGGTCGGAAAGTTCTTCGCCGACTCGATCGAACGCGCCGATCAAGCATCCGTCGAGGTCGCCCGCGCCGCCGGAGCCACCCGGGCACAAGTGATCCTGCACGGCATCCTGCCGCAGGTGCTGCCCCAAATGGCCGACGTCACCGTCTACCGGTGGGAGCTCAACTTCCGCGCCTCGGTAGTCGTCGGCGTCGTCGGCGCCGGCGGCATCGGATTCGAGCTGATCGCCGCCCTCCGCACCCTCCAGTACCAGGAAGTCTCCGCAATCCTGCTCGTCATCCTCGCCACCGTCACCGTGGTCGACGCCCTCGGCGGAGCATTACGAAGAAGGTTCCAATGACAAACGCGTCCGCGCGCCCGGTGGTCGTTCTCACCCACCGGGTGCATCCCCAGATCCTCGACATGCTCGGCCGCGAGTGCGACGTGGTGCCGAACCAGCAAGACGACAGCCTCCCGGCATCCGAACTGAAACGCCGAGTGGCACACGCCGACGGGCTGATGGCGTTCATGCCCGACCAGATCACCGCGCAGTTCCTCGACGGTTGCCCGCGACTGCAGGTGGTCGCCGGCGCACTCAAGGGCTACGACAACATCGACGTTCGCGCCTGCACCGAGCGCGGCATCTGGCTCACCCGAGTCGAGGACTTACTCACCGAACCCACCGCGGAATTGGCAGTCGGGCTGCTGATCGGCCTCGCTCGACACGTCGCGACCGGTGACCGCACCGTGCGAGCCGGTTTCCGCGGCTGGCGGCCGGTGCTCTACGGACGCACACTCGTCGGCTCCACGATTGGCATCGTGGGCGCCGGCGTACTCGGCCGGGCCGTGGCGCAAATGCTCTCCGGATTCAATCCCCGACTTCTCTACCACGACCCCGATCCGGTGCCGTCCGCAACCGCGGCGTCGATCGGTATGGAACGGGTGGAACTCGCCGAGCTTCTGCAGCACAGCGACTCCGTGGTGGTCTGCGCCCCCCTGACGGCGGACACACTGCACCTGCTCGACCACGAGGCGATGACATCGATGCGACCCGGAGCGCTGCTGGTCAACGTCGGACGAGGCTCAGTGGTGAACGAAGGCGCAGTGGCCGAGCTCCTGCGCAGCGGACACCTCGGCGGATATGCCGCAGACGTGTTCGAGTTCGAGGACCTCTCCCGACCCGACCGCCCCAGCGGCCTGCACCCGGACCTGATGGAACTGACGAGCCATACCCTCTTCACCCCGCACCTCGGATCTGCGGTCGCGACGGCACGCTTGGCGATCGAGGAACACGCGGCGAGATCCATCCTGCAATCACTCGCAGGCAAAATGCCCGACGGAGCCGTCAACGACCCGCGGAAACCGTCGACCTCCTCCGTTCCCGCAGTATGATCACGCCCATCAGCGACGCCGCACCCACCAAAACCAGTCCTCGGGTACCGGTGTACCTTTCCGCCGCCGACGCGCTCGCCGAGACAATTGCCAACCAGCCCGTCGGCACTCGGCTCCCCTCAGAAGACGAACTAGCCCGCATCCTGGGCGTCAGCCGGCTCACCGCCCGAGCAGTACTGACCGAGCTGGAGAGGCGCTACCTGGTGCGCCGCCGACAGGGCAGCGGCACCTTCGTGTCCCAACGCATCGACTACACCATCAGTCGACACATCCCACCGTCCTGGAGCGCAAGCGTCCGCAAAGCCGGATTCACCCCAGACGTTCGCACCACCGGATGGCGACTCGAGACCCCCCCAACCGAGATCCGTGGCCGCATGAAAGTCGGAGCACGCAGACAACTGCTCGCACTCTCCCGGAACCGATACATCAACCACGAGCTCGTCGGCTACGCAGACACCTACCTCGACCCCCAACTCGTCCCCGACCTACCCCAGATCCTCGGCCCAGCCGACTCATTGCACGACACCCTGGCCACCCACTACAAACTGGAACCCGAGCGCGGATGGTTCGGCGTCTCCATCGACCCCGCGCCACCCCACGTCGCCGAGCACCTCGAACTGAGCGGCCGCCCACCGGTCATCTCTATCCGGTCCCGCACCGATGCCGCCGCACGCAACCACCGCCCCGTGGAACTCACGATCTCCTGGCTTCGAGCCGACGTGTTCCGAGTCGAGGTCGACTTCGACACCACCTAATCAGGACGACAAACCCATCGCCCGCCCCGAATAGCCGCCAGGTCCTCAGCGCGGAGCAGGACGACCTCACCGTCGCGCCACACCCGCGGAATTATCGCAGGTAAACGGCAGTAACCGCAGCTACTGATACTTCCGTCATGTTAACGCCGATAATGTTGCGTTATGTCAGGTACTCCTGACGCGACCCGACTCTTGTGTCTGGTTATCCTGACACAGCGGGTCTACCCTATCGGCATGGGCTGGGTACACGAGAGCGCCACGCACTTGCACGAGGCGGCGTTGGTGCCGTTCTTCGAGGACGGGGCCGAGAGCCACGGGTCGACCATGGTCGACGGCGTTGACTACGAGATCGTCGGGACCGGCCGGCACCCGGACGAGGATCGTCGGCGGCCGTCGGCCGAGATCGTCGGCTGGCTGTTGTCCTGCAATTGCGCCCGGCGAACCAGCTCTGATGTGTCGACCTGGACCGATCCCGTCCAGTGGACGCGGGTGCCCTCAGCGTCCCTCGAGGACCTGGCCCGCCACCAGGTGTTCGCCCCCGACATCGACCTCGACGTCAACGTGCGGCCCGATGTCGCGGCGGCCGCCCAAGCATTGTGGCGGCGTGAGCATCTCGATTCGATCGACATCGACGACGAGATCCGGGCGGCCGTGGAGGCCCGCAGGGACGCCGACGCACTGCTCGACGCCGCGGTGGCCAAGGCCCGCCGGCTGGGTCGCTCGTGGGCCGACATCGGCGCGGCGACCGGCATGACCCGACAATCAGCCAACGAGCGCTGGAAAGACCGCACGTGAGTGCTGCCGGGCGAGTATCGTCTAATTCGATTCTGCCGCAGGTAGTTTCGAAATCTGATACTAGATATCATGTCGTCAGGACGGGCGTCGGCTGCCAGCACATGGTGACGGTGGTGCCGTCGGGTCCGGTGGTAAGCGCATGGGTGTCGCTGAGCGCAGTGATGAGTGCGAGTCCGCGGCCGCGGAAGCGCTGTGCGGGGCTGAGGTCCCAGGTGCCGGTGTCGGTGACAGTGATTTCGAGGGTGCCGCTGGGGCGGCGGCGGCTGCGCACGGTGACCGCGCCTGGCTCTCGAGCGTCTTTGTAGGCGTGTTCGGTGGCGTTGGCAATCGCTTCGTAGACGGCCAAGACGATGTCGGCGCGGCGTTCGGTGTCGGCCTCGACGGTTGCTGTCACCCACACGGTGAACAGTTCGCGCAGTCTGTGGGCGGCCTCGGCGGTGGCCTCGACCGATCGTTCGAAGTCACCGGTGGAGTCGCCATCGAGGTGCTGTGATGAGTCCACGCCGTCGTGTTTACCCAGTCGGGCTGCCGCTCATTCCGGTGGGTCTGGTCATGGCGGTGACGGCGTGGGCGAGGGTGGGGTAGAGGACGATTGTCTGGTCCAGGCCCATGAGCGTCAGCGGCCGCGACGTTGCGGGTGCGGCGGCCACGACTCCGAACAGTCCGGTCGGTGCGATCGCCTCGTGGGCGGCGACGAGTGCGGCCATGCCGGCCGAGGCCAGGAAGTCGGTGGTGGTCAGATCGATGATCAGGCCTCGTGGTTGTCCGTGCAGCGCGTTCGTCACCTCCTCGGACAGTTGTGGTGCGGTGAGAACGTCGATGCTGCCTTGGACGGTCAGGATCACCAGTTCTTCGTGCTGCGCGGAGACGATGGTCATCAATGCCCGGCCGGCGGTGTCTCCGCTGTCGTCAACGAACACGGCATCGGGGTTGTCTGGCTGCACGGTGACTCTCACTTTCACGGAAGGGGGTCACACGACTTGCTGAGTGACCCGGTCCCGACCGACTACATGATCACGGCTATCTCAACGCCATCCAAACCTAGTCCGCCGCCACCGACGGCGCGCGAAGGGTGAAGTGACCTTATGTCACACATCGTTCGCGTACCTCCGGTTATCTGCCGGTAGCGTGAAGGAATGCCGATCGCGTTGACTACCTTGTTTCCCGACGGTTCTGTTCCCGATCGCGAATGGGTCTTGGGCCAGTCAATTCGGTTCGATCCGGCTGCGGTGCGCGCACGCTTGCCGGATGCTGCGATGTGGCCTGACGAGCTCGACAGTGTGTCGGCGGGCAGTGGTCGCTATCGAGTGGTTTCGCGCCGCGATGTCTTTGAGGTCGCAGCCCGAGCGGTGCAGGACGGGTCGCCGATCGTAGCGGCGCAACTGCACGTGGCGTGTGTGGTGTGGGGTACGAGTCCGGGCCTGACGATGGTGCGGGCGCTGCGTCCCCTCAGCCAGCCCGACGCCGCGGAGAAGCTCGCCAAGGCTCTGGCTGTCGTGCGGACCGAGGGGCCGGTCAGCGCCTACAAAGCCCTCAGCGGGCGCAACCGGTTGAAAATCACCGGACTGGCGGCGGGCTTCTTCACCAAGTTCCTCTACTTCGGCGGGTACGACGCCAATGCGTTGACAGGCCGCCCACTGATCTATGACAGCAGGGTTGTAGACAGTCTGCGTCGAGTGACCACCGAAGAGTGGGAGATCGACGGCCCGGCTGACATGTACGGCCGTTACCTTGATTTGGCTGCGGACTGGGCCCACGACTTCGACACCACCCCGGATGTGATCGAACGAGCACTGTTCGGCCGCTGACAGCCCTCACCGCACTCCTTTTACATGAGCAATCCGCCCCGGGGGGTCTGGTCAGGTCTGGAAGCAACCGGCGATCGCTGGCCCGGTGAGCTGGCATCGGTTCCGGGCAGATCATTGCCCGAGACATGGTCGTTCGCTACGTTCGCGAGAGGGATCGACACCAGACTGTGCCGTTGTTGGGAGGATCATCGTGGCTGATCACGACGTGCGATTCAGCGCCAGTAGGGTGCGCGTTGCTGGCATCGACTTCGAGTTCGATGTCGCGATCGACGGGAGAACTCTCGGCACCCTTTACGTTTCTGAGGGCAATCTGCAGTGGCGACCCAAGCACGGGCAGAAGCGTATTCCGATCTCGTGGAAGGAATTCGCTGAATGGGCCGAATCGTAGCCCGCAGGAGAACCCCACGGGTCGCCGGCACCGGCAATGCGGACGGCCGACGAGTGCAGTTATGCCTGCTTCAGCCGTGGCGGCAAGCCGTAAATAGCTTCTTCCCTGGCGACGACGACGACCCGGATGTTGACGATCTCGTCTGGCTGACCCCACGAACGTATGCTGCCGGCGACATCATGGTGTACCTGGTCGACGCCCCCAGCCCAGCGATCATCAAGATCGACACCCTGTCCCGCGGCTCCGAGGACGATGGCCTGAACGCCGAACCCGACTTAGAGTGGGGCCCCTTCGACCAGGGATTGTCGCTGCGGGCGACCGCGAGAAGTGCCTGAGACAGTGAGCGGGCGCCCGTCGTCAACTCGCCCTGGTCGTGCATGAGCGTTTGATCGAAAGGGTCAACGACCTGTGGTACGGCCATAACCGACCGGGCCGCACGCCAGGTTCTACTGAACCGTCCTGGGTCTGGTGGAGACCGTGATCTCACCAGGAGAATGCCGGTATGGGTGCACTGAGGAAGTTTGATCCAGAGACGCGTGAGCGGGCTGTGAGGATGTATCACGACCACCTCGCCGAGCATGGCGGCGGAAAGCTCGCCGCCCGGAAACACGTGGGCGCATTGCTCGATATCAACCAGGCGACGTTGCGGAACTGGATCGAGAAGGACCGGCCGATCGTGACTGCGCGGGGAACGATGACGGTGGGCGAGCAGGACGCCGAGTTGGCGGCGCTTCGCAAGGAGAACGCTGAATTGCGAAGGGCCAATGAGATTTTGAAGACAGCGTCGGCGTTTTTCGCCGCGGCGGAGGTCGACCGCCGACTGCGGTGATCGTTGATTACATCGACGCTCACAAGGGTCGGTTCGGGGTCGCCCCGATCTGCCGAGTGCTCACTGAGCACGGCGTGCAGATCGCCCCGTCCACCTACTACGCCCGCACGCAAGCGGGTCCGGTCTCGGTGACACGATTGGCCGAGGCGTACGACGCTCACGCGGTCTACCAGGCGTTTCATCGCAATCGTGGCGTGTACGGCGTCCGCAAAATCTGGCACACGATGCGCCGCGAGGGCCGTGAGATGGGCCGTGATCAGGTGGGCCGACTGATGGGGATCTGCGGGATCGCCGGAGTCACCCGCGGAAAACATCGCACGATCACGACCCAGCGCGATGATCGCGCGCCGCGGCATCCTGATCTGGTGGAGCGCAAGTGGTCATTGCCGGCCAGGCCAGATCAGTGGTGGGTGGCTGATTTCACCTACTGCTGGACCCTGGCAGGGTTCGTTTACACCGCGTTTCTCGTCGATGTGTACTCGCGTCGAATCCTCGGGTGGCGGGTGATGACGAGCAAGTCGACACCGTTGGTGACCAGCGTTCTCGAACAGGCCTTGTTCACCCGACGTAGAACCGACTTCTCGTTCACTGCAACAGGTTTGATTCATCACAGCGATGCCGGAAGTCAGTACACAGCGCTGGCGTTCACCGAAGCATTACGCGACTCCGGCTTGGCCGGATCGATCGGGTCGGTCGGCGATGCACTCGACAATGCGTTGATGGAATCAGCCATCGGGTTGTACAAGACCGAACTGATCGAGCGCCAGCGATCGTGGACCGGGCGCGCAGAAGTCGAGCGCGAGACCGCCGCCTGGGTGCACTGGTACAACACCGAGCGGCTGCACTCATCGATCGGCTACTGCCCGCCCATTGAGTACGAGAGGCGCTACCGTGAGACAGCCACCTCCGAGATGGCGGTGGCCTAAACGAGGTCTCCATCCGATCCAGGACGGTTCATACACCCTGACCACCGGATGATTAACCGGTTGGCGCCGGTGAGGGTGGTGGCGGGTTGCGGTCGCCGGGTTGGGGTATCGGAAAGGTCATCGACGGGCTCGGTGGGGCCGGTGGTGCGAGCCGGTTTTGGGGGTTGGCGCGCAACGCGGCCTCAGCTGCGGCTAGGGGCGCGGAGGCTCTGTCGCGGGCTTGTTGTTCAGTCACAGGCTTGCGGCCGTCGACAGGGACGAGGGTGTACCACTTCTCTGACTCGAGGTAGCGGGTGGCGAACAGGTACCACTGGCCGACCTTGAGAGGTCTGTCGCCGTTGACGGAAATGTAGACACCGTCTTTGACTCCGCCTTGCTGGTTGACTACCACGCTCTCGGGGACTTCACCTTTGATCGCCGTTTTGGTGAGCACGCTGTACTGAGTTTCGGGGAGTGGCCCGAGTGCCTTGGTGCCGGCGGCTGATTCGACGCGGCCGGTGAAGACGTGCGTCGAGATCGCCATCAGGTTGCGTAGGTCAGAGGTGTCGGTGATCGAGTCCGCATGGGCGGTCGAGGTGGCCGTGGCCGATTCGAGGGGAGGGATGCCCTCATTGACGGTTTGTTCGCCGCACGCGGCCAGGGTGGCAGCGGCGAAGATGCCGACGATGCCGAGCGTGAGGGCCGCCGGTCGTGTTGCTCGGTGGTTGGTGGTCATCAGAATCCCCACTTGTTGTGGTAGAGGTCGCGGGTGAGCCCAGTGGGCGTGTAGGACGTTCCGCGGGCCCCGTCATTATCTGCCATCAGGTCGTTGGAGCAGGTGTGGAACAGTCCCAGTGCGTGCCCAATCTCGTGGGCGATCACCCCCGCTCTCCTCGCCGATGAGTAGCCCTGCACGTAGTGCATGTTGATCTGGATAGTGCTGGTCAGCGGCGCGTTGTAGCGCGTGTGCAGCCCAGACCAGCTCACATCGGATCGGTTTTCCGTCGAGATCGCCACATCGGCAACCTCGAACACACCTACCGGCGCGACCGTGATAGGACTGAGTTGGTTCCAGGAGTTCACCGCAGATTGCAGCTCGGCGCCGTAGAGGAAACCGCCGCCGGTGCTGTAGGCGAGGCGCTGCCCATCGACGTCGTTGTTGGGTAGGAAGTAGCCGCCGACGCCCGTGTCCTTGTAGAGCACAGTGCCGCCCTGGAAGTCTTGCGCCCAGACCGAGCAGGTGGTGGTGCGGGTGTCTTCAGTGGGAAACTTGAATCGCCCGTTCTCCCAGCCTGAATCGGCCCAGACGTCGCGGATTCCCAGCCACACGTTTTTAGCTCCGGTCGTGGCCGAGTAGTAGATCGACCCGGCCACCATGTGATTCGCGCGCCCGCCGTTGACGCCGAACTCGCGGGTGATCGGATAGCCCAGATACCCAGTCTCCCAACCTACTCGGCCCCACGCATCGCGAATAAGTCCACCGATCTGGTTGGCATGCCCGCCGGCCACGGCGGAGTGCCAGTAGATCGAGCTGTTCTTGACGAACTTCTGAAACTTGCCGCCGTTCTGGGTGTTTGACTCGGGGATGGTGGCGTTGCCGAAGAAGTTGTAACCACCGGCTTGTTCGTATTCCTCGTGGATCTTCCCGTAGATCCAGTAACCATGGAAGACGTCCGCGCGTACCGCGCCTGCGCCGATCCACATTAATGCGGCAATTACTAACGAGGCCAGGGCAATACCAAACCTACGCACCGTCACCACCTTCACTCGCCCCCCAAGACCAGCAAGTGGTGGACACGCTATCTGCAATGTGTGATCTACGTCAACGAAAATCGGGTACCGCAGATCACTTCGGCACTCCTGCCTCGCACCTACCTGCCCGACTGATGTAGCGGGACGCTGTGGTGACTTTGTCGGCCTCGAGGGCCCGGCCCGTCCAGGTGACCTGACGTGTGAGCGGGAGAGTGTGTCGAGGTTGAAGCTCATTTGCGCGCGGCAATATACGCAGTGGATACTTGTTAGAGTTGTATAATGTTGTATAGTTTTAATCATGGCTGAACAAGGTTTTCTGCGAGTCGCGGAGGCGGCTGCTTATCTCGGGGTGTCCGCCCAGACGCTGCGGCGATGGGATCGTGACGGCACCTTGCCTGCGCTGCGGCGCCCCGGCAGTGATTACCGGTATTACCGGCGCGCCGACCTGGAGCCGTTCCGGCTGGAGTATCGCCGTGCCCAGGAGGCCGCCGCGGCTGGCGCCAACAGCAGTGTGTTCGTCACCGCCAACGCGGACGTCGAGGCCAACGCGGCGTTGCGGGAGCCACAGCGCGAGGCCCACCGTGCTGTGCGCGAGCACTTCGCTGAGAACGCCACCCCGGCGATCGTGCAGATTCCAGTCGGGTGCGGCAAGACCGGCATCATGGCGACTCTGCCCTTCGGCATCGCCCGTGGTCGCACGCTGGTGATCACGCCGAACTTGACGATCCGTAAGGGGGTCGCCGATGCCGTGGACATCACCAGCCCGCAGTGTTTCTGGACCAAGTGTCGGGTGTTGTCGGATTTCACCGCAGGGCCGTGGATGGCCGTCCTGGACGGGCCAAACGCCAACGTCCACGACGCGATCGAAAGTGACTTCGTGGTCTGCAACATCCAGCAGCTGGCCAGCCAGGCCGACCGGTGGCTTCCGCAGTTCCCGGAGGACTTTTTTGACATGATCCTGGTCGATGAGGGCCATCACGCTGCCGCCGAAAGCTGGCAGAAGGTGTTCCGGCGCTTCCCCAATGCCAAGGTCGTCAGCCTGACCGCCACCCCGTTTCGCTCCGACCAGCAGCAGCTGCACGGCGACATCGTCTACCGGTACCCGTTCACCCGGGCGATGATCACCGGCTACATCAAGCAGATCCACTCCCGCAACGTCGCCCCCGCCGAGCTGTACTTCACCTACCGTGACGACACCCGCCGCCACACCCTCGACGAAGTCCTGGAACTGCGCGAGGAGGCCTGGTTCCGCCGCGGCGTGGCGCTGAGTACCGAGTGCAACCGCCACATCGTGGAGGCCAGCATCCAGGCGTGTGACCGGATGCGCGCCCAGACCGGTATCCAGCACCAGATCATCGCCGCGGCCTGCTCGGTCGACCATGCCCGCCAGGTCGCCGCGATCTACAACGAATGCGGATACCGCGCGGCCGAGATCCATTCCGACATGGACGAAAACGACCAGGACGCCGTCATCGCACGGCTGCGCCAAGGGCAGCTCGACTGCGTCGTGCAGGTGCAGATGCTCGGTGAGGGCTTCGACCACCCGCGCCTGAGTGTCGCGGCGATCTTCCGGCCCTTCCGCAGCCTGGCGCCCTACATCCAGTTTGTCGGCCGGGTGATGCGCGTGGTGCAGGAGGCGGCCCCCGAGCACCCCGACAACCAGGGCCACATCGTGTCCCACATCGGACTCAACAACGACGCCCGCTGGTCAGAATTCCGCGAACTCGACCTCGATGACCAAGCCTTGGTGCACGGATGGGTTGCCGGCACCACCGACGATGACGGCGATGGCAACGGTGATGGCGAACCGCGTGCCCGCCGATTCGACGAGGGCATGCTCGTCGACAACGAGATCCTCACCGACTTCGTCGAGCAGACCTACCTTGATCCCACCGACGACCGGGTCCTCGACGAGATCTTGAACCGCGAAGTCGCCCCCGGCATTCGTGTCGGCGACGTCGTTGACCGCGAGCAGCTACGCCAACGCCTGCTGGCGCAGCAGGCAGCAGCCGCACCCCCTGCGCCGCAGCCGATCCCGGTCTCCCCGCAGCGGGCACGACAATCGGCCAAGACCCGGGTCAACCAGCGCACCAAGGCGGTCGCCAACCGAATTCTGGCCGACCTCGACCTCCCGACCCGGGGTCACCAGCTGATGGCCGTCACGGGCGGCCCGCGTCAGCACAACACGGTCATCGCAATCCGCCGTCTGGCCGCGGCGATCAACGAGGCGGTGGGCATGCCCAACGGCACCCGCGGCGAGTGGTCGGGCGAGCAGTTGACCACCATCTTCGAACGCATCGACAAGATCGCCGACACCGTCCGCGACACGTTGAGATCCCAACTGTCCCAACGCGGGTAAAACCTCACCCGTACCGTGCCCCAAAGGAGTCAGCATGCCCACCACCAAAGCGATCCTGCGCCACGTCCGTGTCGAGACGCCCCGCACGAATCACGAGCGTCCGTGCGCCGCCCACCGCAAAGGCAAGAAGGCCCACTTCATCCTGGCCGGTGACACCCACCTGGTCATCACGGAAAACGACAAGGCGATCAGATACTGCCCGCCGGCGGCCGCCGAGATCCTCGACGTCGCTCAACAGGACCTCGCCACGCTGCGCCAGCAGCTCGGCCTGTGACGCCGACGGGCCTATGTCTATCTGGCTAGCTAAAGCCCTGTCCCCCAGCATTTTTCAACTGGTAACGGGACGTGTTGAACTAGGGCGAGTTGCAAGAAGCAGTCCTGATCGACAAGGTCTATCCCAAGCCCCAATCGGTCCATGCCCCGAGTAGCGCGATCACTCCGGCCGTTACGCCAGCCGCGAGCGAGTACGCCCAGCCAGCCCAACGGGTGCGTGCCGGGAGCATAACCGCGATCCCGGGAAGGAGTAGCACCGCCCATGCCAGCAACCACGGAACCCAGTACGTGGCGATGAGCGGCCTGTCCACCGGTGCATCCAGGGGCGCGGCGGTGGGTTCCGACAAGCCCAGCCAGCTCCGTGTCAGATGGGCGAGCGGGATCACGACGAACATCCCGACTACGAAGCCGATGATAGCGGCGGCGACGACCTGGGCCTTGCCTGCACGCGATACGGCGAAAGTGGCTACCATCGACCCACCTTACGGTGAGTCCCGGCTCAATCTATGGCACCGAGGGCCGGTTCGTAAGAGAACTTGTTTAGCGCGAAAATCTCATCCGCAACGGCGGGTTCGTCTCGCGGGAGTCGGTGTACCGGCTGGGCGACTACGGTCCCGATCGCCGCCTGAACAACTGGATCGCTCCGTTCAACTCGATCTACGAGGAGCTGGTCGAGGACCGCGGTCTGGAGTCGGAGACCCTTCCGGTCGCGGCGGTGTACGACCGAGCGGTGAGCGGGTACCAGCGGGCACGCGGGTACCGCGTGTTCCAGGGGATCGTGCGACTGGTCCGCGAGCGCGAGGACCGCCTCACGCAGGCATAACCACGTATGAGCGAAAGCCTCCCGCTGCCTGGGATGTCCGGGCAGCGGGAGGCTTCGTTCCTACTTACCGCTTGGTGAGGCTGTAGCCGAGGGTGTCGGCGAGCATCGTCAGGAGCTGGTGGGCGTTAGGCAGGTGGGCCTCGGCCATTCGTGCTGCAGCTCGTTCGCAGTCGGAGTCGTCGCCGCACAGGCATTCTTCGCTAAGAGGGTGCTCTGAACGACGCGTTGCTGTCGCTAAGCAAGACCAACCCTGGAGCTTTCGATGACGTGGCTTCCAGGTTGTGGAAGTCTTCAGGACTGGATATGGCCATTCGCAATGGCGGTTTCGGGCTCGGCGATGCCTTCGGTGGTGATCGCAGCTTGCTGCCCGACCCTTCCAACTGGCCGGACCGTCGCTCGGGACCCCCGGATAGCACCGATGGCGAGGCTGACAGCTCGCACAGCGGTGATGGATAGTGCGTGTTCCGCTTACGATCACTCCATCGTCACCACTACAAGTGGTCTTGAGGCGGCGATGATCATGCTGACCTGGCGTTGCAGCGCGATGATGAGGTCTTAGAGCTGGTCGACAGCCCAGGAATGCGGGTACTGACGACGAGCAGTGATTCAAACTGGTTTCCGTCAACCAATGTTGACGGATCGCGGAGACACGGGCACGCTGGTCTGCATGAGGACTGGACTGGACCGCGGCGACGACGACGAGACACCAATCGAGCAGCTTTCCCGAGTCGCAGATTGGCGACGGGAGATTGCCCGCGAGGAGGAAGTCGCGGTGCGGCGGGCACGCCTGGCAGGACTGTCGTGGGCAGAGATCGGCACGCTCCTTGGAACGACGAAGCAGGCAATGCACAGGAAGTACCGCCGGGTCGGTTGAGAATTCAACGCACCAGACTCAGGTGCGGTAGGCGTGGGCTCGGTGGTCGATTCTGACAATGACGATGGTGTGGTTGGGGTCGTCGATGCGGAGCAGGATGCGATAATCGCCGCGGCGGGCGCTGTGAAGGTCTGCGAGGTCGTCGCGCAGCGGCTTGCTAAGCCGGTGGGGGTTCTCGGCGAGCGGCCCGGAGATGAATTCGATGACGGCGTGGACGATCCGGGATGGGAGTCGTTGAAGGTCGCGTCGAGCTGGGGATGCGACCTCAACCCGGTACGGGGCGGACGAGTCTGTCGGAGCGTCGCTCATTTCGGCGGCATGCCGTGTTCGGCGCGCAGGTCGTCGATGGAGACGGTCTCACCGGCCGCGTACTCGGCGTCTGCGGTAGCGACGTCGTCGCGGACGCCGGCGCGTGAGAGCCAGTAGATCGTCTCGTGCAGCGATTCGAGGTCGTCGGCCGACATCAGCACCGCGGCGGGTTTGCCGTGCTTGGTGATCGTGATGATGTCGTGCGTGCTCTCGGCGCTGTCGACCAGCGCGGAGAGCTTGTCCTTAGCTTCACCGAGTGGCACTGTCGTCATGGCTACATGATAGCCGCAATACTAGCCTTCCACTAGCCTCGTTTTTAGCCGATAATAGATATTATGTCAAGTAGATGATTGCATACTCATCTGCTGTATTAACCCGCGCCGATCACCCACTACTGCGGGCCCTCGGGCACGACTCGTCCAGCCAGAGAGTCCAGAGCCATGTGGACAGCGGTTGTGGTTCGTCGGACGTCGCCGGTTGCCAGCAGGTCGAGGAGACCGCCACGGAGGACGGCGAGAACAGCCGTCCGTTCACTTTCGGCCTTCGACGTTTGCCGGACGCCTGTCGGTTGCGCCTCGGCGAGCATCGTCAGCCAGTCGTCGACAGTCCCCTGCGCGAACAGGCTCCACGGGCCGTCGGGGTCGGTGAGCGCTCGACCGTAAGCCTCGACCCACAATGCCAGTACCGGTCGTTGCGAAGGCGTGGACAGCCATTCCCACACCGCTCGTGCAACGGCGAAGATATCCCGTGCAGCAGGCTGTTTTGCGAGGACTACGCGCCCCGCCATCGATTCCATCTGGTCGGCGCGAGCGTGCTGCAGCAGTGCCTGGATGAGTCCATCCTTGCTGCCGAACAAGTACAGCAGCACACGCGGACTCGACCCGATCGCGGTCGCCAACGGTCGTAGCGACAGGGAGGCTGCCCCGTTGTCGACGATGTAGGCGTATGCGGCGTCGAGGAGCTGGACTCGACGGGCAGAGCCTGTCGCCAGCTCAGGCCGTGGCGCGCTCACAGAGTTTGTGACCAGGTCTGTTCGACCAGATCTTTTCCGAACAGGCGGCTCGACCACTCGGTGTCCAGCGCGAATCCGGCGTCAATGTAGACGCGACGAGCTGAAGTCAGGGAGTCGACCGTCCAGAGTTCCATCCGCTCATAGCCCGCTCGCCTCGCGAAATCGACGCTGGTCCCGACCAGACGTCGACCCAGCGAGTGCCCTCGCGCCTTCGGATCGACCACGAGCACTCGCAGCTTGGCGGTGCGCTCATCCTGTCCACGAGTGCAGAACACCGAGCCGACCCGCGCGCCGTCGAGTTCGGCGACCCAGCCGGCCTCGGTGTCTTCGTCGTGGTTGCGGGCAAAGGCGGCAACGATGTCGGCGACCAGCGTCTCGATCGTTATGTCCCAACCGAACTCGCGCGCGTACACCTCGCCGTTGGTCTGTACGACCCACCCGAGGTCGCCTGGCTTGCCGAACGGACGGAGCACGACACCACCGGACGGCGGGGTCGACCACGCCGCTGCTGTTCCCTGGGTCATCGCGACCTCCGAGTAATCTCACTGAAACGAGTGTTTCAGTACGGTAACACACGCTGCGCGAATTGAGCCGTGCGACGGCGTTCACCCTCTCTACGTCGGCGGCGACCACGCCGTCGTCACCCGGACGTACAGAGCCCTGGCTGTGGTGACGCGCAGTTCCGACGACTGCTACCTCGCGATCTGGGCCGGCCATTCAGCGTGTCGTGTCTCCCCCACCGGGTGGGCCTCGGATGTACACCCCGAGCTGCGACTACCACCTCTACACCAACAGCTCTCACCACGAGAACGTCTGTCGTGCAGAGTGATACGTGGCCGGTTGGCCGGAAACTGCCGTCAAGCTCTGAAGACGTGAAGGCTGACCGATCACATCCGGTGGTTTCCGTGTTCTACTGGTCACAGGTGACCTCATGCCCGACGGCGTCGACCGTCGGTTTGCCGAGTGCATGGGGATCGAAGTGAGTCTGTACCACGAGGACCGTCTCCTCGAATCCCGCTTGCACCGTGCTGTACCTCTCGCCCAGGTCGACCTGCTACGCCGGAGCGTCCCGTTTGCCCGTGACGTATTCGACCAATTCATCTATTCCGTCACCCAGTACTCAATCGTGGAGGGAACGTGGGACACGTTCGTCGGAGAGAGCCTCCGGTACCTCGCTTTCACCAGTGACGAGCCGGCGAACTCTGTCCCGCCGCTGATCCCCCCGGAGATCGCCGCCACGGTCGCCGACATCATGTCCAGATTTCGCCGCCGAGCACCCGGCGAACCGGTCATCGACGGGCATTCGATGACAACCGTTCATCAGCAGCAGCTCGGTGAAGAGTTGATGTTCGCCCTCGGCGGCGACCACGACGACGGAGTTCATGCTGCGGGCACGCGCGCCTACAGCAAGATGATGTCGGCCCGAATCGGTGACGGTTTTGTCCACCCAGTCGTCGGGAGTCATTTCTGGAGCGACATATACGCTGCGGAGTCCCGCCACCCAACGATGGGTCCACACGTGACCGTGCTTCCCACGATCGCCGCCGCCGTCGAACGATGGCACGCCTCCCCCGCCGACCGCCCGCGATGCGAACGCATCATCTGCGACCGTGCCCACTCCCGCGGGTGGAAAGACCTACCACCCAGCGATGGCCGGTGGGTGGCCGTGACACCCAGTGGACTGCTCTCATGATGGCGTCGGTCCGGGGCACTGATATTGGGCGACGGTCGCTCGTACAGTGAGGCGATGACGGACTCGCGGCTTCTGCGCTCACTGTCGACACTGATCGGAATCCTCCTGGTCAGTGTTGCGGTCGCGGTACCGACAGCGGTCGCTCTGGCGTGGCCGCTGATCTATCTGTCCGAGTCCGTGCTGCACCTGGGCTGTTCCTCGACCACGATCGATGGGCAGCAGGTGTGGGTCTGCCCCGACGGGATAGGGCACGTGATTCCGGGGGTAGCCCTGGTCGTGCTCTTGACCATCGTCGGCGTCGTTGTCGGTATCTTCGTTCAGCGCGATGCCCTGAGGCCGCCGGCAGCGGCAATCGACTGACGCGGCGGGGCCGGTGTCATCACATCTCTGACGCAGCAGCGCCTTTCGAGGTCAGCTTCCGAGACCAGACGCGATCCGTTCGATCCGCGGCAACGCGATGGCCAGTACCGGCAGATACGGTACCGCCCAGACCGGCGCACCGAAGCTGAGAATGCAGCCACCCGCCACCGGGATCACCTCGTGCCGCGTCGCGTTCACACCCGCCACCTTCCACGCCCACAATCGTCCGTCGACGAACTCGGTGATCTCGAACGGCACGGGTACCCCCGCGACAGTCGTGATCGTTCCGCGTGTCCCAGAGGCCAACTCGACGTCACCGTCTACCTGCGCCCCGAAAACCGTGGGTCCCCATGACGGCCAGGCGTTCACATCGGTGATCGTCGCCCACACTGCGTCAGGAGCCAGATTCATCCGCAACTCTGTCGTCGGCATGCCATGCCGAAAACCAGTGCGAACTCGCAGCACCGACCTGAGCGATGCGGGAGTCGACAAGTTGTGCAACATCGGACCATCGTCGCAGAACAAGGCCCGGCGCGGCCCTCATCGCCTTGTTCCCGCATAGAAACGTGCCGGGTGAACGTCACCGTGCGATCGTTCGCGGTTCCTCGACCCCGGCGAGCTTGTCGGGATTGCGCATCGCGTAGATCTGGTCGATCACGCCGTCGACAATGTGGAACGTGAACACGCCCTGCAGTTTTCCGTCGAAGTACACGAGCATGCCGGGCTCGTGATTGAGCACCGCCACCTCCGCGCGATAGTCGTCGATCGTCGTCCCGAGTCGCGCGAATCCGGTGAGCAGGCGCGCCACCGGCAGCGAACCCTGAATGGGCCGTTTCACCGCCGTGGCCTTGCCGTCACTGTCGGCGGTGAACACGACGTCGGGCGACAGCAGCGCCATGAGCGATTCGACCTCACCTGACTGCGCGGCGGCGAGAAACTCCTCGACAACCGCTCCGGCGCGTTGGGCGTCGACCGGCTCGAACCGGGGCCGCCGCGACTCGACATGCGACCGGGCGCGGTGCGCGATCTGGCGCACCGCGGCCGACGACTTCGAGACCATCGATCCGATCTCGGCGTAGGAGAACCCGAACACCTCGCGCAACACGAACACTGCACGCTCGTCCGGACTCAGCGATTCCAGCACCACCAACATCGCCGTGGACACCGACTCGGCGAGTACGACGTCGTCGGCGAGGTCGCGGTCGTCGAGCAGGATCGGCTCGGGGAGCCACGGGCCGACGTACTCCTCACGACGCCGCGAGCGCGAC
Organism: Gordonia sp. SMJS1; assembly: GCF_029866425.1. Classification (NCBI taxonomy): domain Bacteria; kingdom Bacillati; phylum Actinomycetota; class Actinomycetes; order Mycobacteriales; family Gordoniaceae; genus Gordonia; species Gordonia sp. SMJS1. Next base: position 2,922,261 of record NZ_CP123381.1, read on the forward strand.
CGCAGGGTGTTGAGTGCCTGGCGTGTGACGATCTTCGCGAGGTAGGCCTTCGGGTCGGCGACTTCGACGTCGTCGACCTCCGCCCACCTCAGGTAGCTCTCCTGCAGGACATCATCCGCGTCGGCGGCGGAACCGACGATCTCATAGGCGACGGTGAACAGCAACGGCCGCAGTTCTGCGAATCGTGCTGCGCGACGGTCGAGTTGACCGCCTGTCATAGCTACTCCGTTCGTCGACGGGCCGTTCGTCATCGTCCGACCGGTTCACGCTCGGCGGTCGCGCTCTTCGCTGCACCGAACCAGCTGAACTTACCGGGCCGCGCGGCCTCACGCCGGATGTTGGCCACGGTTTCTCGGCACACCAACTCCTTCGTCCAGGCTGCGAGACGACCGGTCACCACCGCCGGCGTCGGCGAATCGTCGCGGCGCGTGAACTGCAGGGTGGCCGCATGTCGGCCGATGCTGGCACACTGCGCGACGAAGCCCTGGTCGACAGGGCTCGGCTGCTCACCGGCGATCTTCGCGAGGACCGCGTCGGCGGCCTGGGCGCCCAGTGGTTCAGCGGCCTGACAGCTCATCCGCAGCGTCATGCCATCAACAGCCACCGCGTCACCGGCGCCGATGATCCGGTCGTCGTCGATGCTGGCCAGGGCGGCGTCGGCGCGCAGGCGGCCGATCTCGTCGGTCTCCAGGCCGCTGGCGGCCGCGAGTTCCGGCGCCTCGAAGCCGGTCGCGAGAACCGTTGCCGCGCTGGGTAGCACGATTCGTTGACCGTCGATGTCGACGGTGACGGTCCGCTCCCCGAGCTCGACCACACGTCCCTGGTCCATGACATCGACACCCAGTCGATTCAGCTGCGTCTCCGTGGCGCGTCGAGCCCGGGCGCTCACCGAAGCCGCGAACTCACCGCCGCCCACCAACCGGACGCTGTGTCCGCTCTCGGCGAGTTCTGCCGCAACCTCGATCCCGGTGAGTCCCCCGCCGATGACGGTGACCGTCTCGTGCGCCGCCAGATCCTCGACGCGTTCGCGCATGCGTTGTGCACTCTCCCAATCGGCGATGAACAGCGCATGGTCCGCGGCCCCTGGGATCTCGGGGGTGCGGTGGCGGGTGCCGATCGCGTAGATGAGGTAGTCGTAATCGAGGTGCGCGCCCGACGCCAGATGGACTCGCCGTGCGTCGGCGTCGATGCGCGTGGCGGTGTCGGCGAGAACGCGGATGTCGTCGGCCAGCACATCGTCGAATGCGATCTGCGGATCACCGGTCCCCGAAACGAACTGGTGGAGCCGTATGCGCTGTACGAAGAACGGCTGTGGGTTCACGACCGTGACGTCGACCGCACGATCACGCCGGAGCCGGTTGGCCGCCATCGCGCCGGCGTAGCCCGCACCCAGTACGACAACGTGCGTCCGCTCCCCGTCAGCCTTGTCGTCGCCGATCTGGTTGATGTCGGTGGTGTTCATGGTCCCGCCTTCCGTGGTGGTGTTCGATAGTGCTCGCCCTCGAGACACCGGCGGCGACGAGAATGTGACACCCGGGCCGAATCCGCTGGTCAGCGGCCACCCTCGGCGCCGACCTGCGCCCGACACGGTAGTGGCTCTCATCGGGGTGATCACCGGTCTCGTCGCAGCTGCCCTGGGATCGGCGGCGGTCCTGCGGCAACCGCCGTGGCCTCGGATGATCGTCCGGCCGGACCATCTTTCCGATCCGCCAATGCGGTCGACCACACCGCGCTGAGAACAAAGGCGTCTAGGCGGCAAACGCTCCATCCTGATGCGGATCGCCGACTGGACCCATCCAGCGCTTCCGTCGTCCGAGCGCCGATGGGTTCCCGCCGCGCCGGGAGTCTGCCCGGGTGGGACGAGACCGTCCGCACCGAGCCACCGATGCCTGCAGACATCGACGACGACAAGGCAGGATCACCATGATCGACACAACCGGAGCAACCCTCACCCACACCGTCGACGCCTCCCCCGACGCCGTCTTCGACGCGTGGACGACGCCGCAACTCTTCGCCGCCTTCTTCGGCGGTGCCACGAATGAGGTCCCCGTCGACTCGGTCACGCTGGACGCCCGACCCGGAGGCACCTGGACCGCAACCATGATCGCCGACGCGGAAATGCCCGAGTTCCATTGGCGCGGGGAGTACATCGAAGTGCAGCGACCGAGCAAACTCGTGCTGACGATGACCGACGAGCCGGGCGACGCACGTGAACTTCTCACCGTGGACCTCATCGCAGTCGACGCCGGCACCGAGCTCCGCTTCAGCCAAACCGGCGGAAACCTCACCGATGAGCAGTACGAGTACGCGACGGCCGGCTGGCACGCGGCGTTCGAAGCGCTGAATGCTGTGCTGTCCGGGTAGTCCCGAGGCGCTGTCGCATACGCGGAACGGAAAGCGCAACCGTCCCGACCGGAGCTATCCGGGCGAGGAGTTCACAAATACCGCCTATCGGGGCCACGAGCCCCCCATCGTCGCCAGGACGTGCAGAGCCCTGGCTGCGGGACGCGCAGCTCCGATGACTTTTCGGGCCCAGAGAAAGAAGCAAGGATCGTGAGCAGACTGATCATCAGCATGTGGACCACTCTCGACGGTTATGTCGCTGGCCTCGATGACTCCATGGACTGGCTACTCGCCGATTCCGACCTCATGAACTACGAACTCGCCCTCGTCGAGCACGCCGGCGCGCTCCTGCTCGGCCGGATCACGCACGCCGACTTCGCCTCCTACTGGCCGGCTGTCGCCGCCGGAACGATCGACGCCGACGACGGCAATCGGCGTTACGCCCGTCGCCTCGACCAGCTCGACAAGTTCGTCGCCTCCCGTTCCGGTGACATCGCCGCATGGCCGGTGACCCAGCACGTCACAGAAGTGACCGCCAGCGAGATCCAGCGCATCAAGGATCGCGCCAACGGCGATGTGGTCGTCTACGGCAGCCTCAGCTTGATCGCGACACTCAATGCGATGAACGCGGTCGATGAGTTCCACCTCATCGTCAACCCGATCTTGCTCTGCAAAGGCAAACCCGTCCTCGACGCACACCAGCCTTCAACCCGACTGGAACTGATGGAATGCCGACCCTTCTCCTCTGGCGCAGTCTTGCTCAGATACGCCGCCCTGACGACACCCGCGACTCATGAATGAAATCGAATCACCTCCCCGCAGGCACGGTGCTAATGGACACGAACGTAGGGTGGCACGGGAGGTGCAATCGACTGACCGGCGACGCGGCTGGTGACATCACATCGCGTTTTCCGAGGCCAGCTCTCCGAGACCGGTCGCAATTCGTTCAGTCAGCCGTTTCCTATCCGCTCTCGTGTGCGCGACGCCGCGAGAACCCGCCACGCCCGCGGACTGATCACGTACATCGCGCGGGATCGTCTACTGAAGTGCGACGGATTCGTGATGCACCAGCGCCGGGCGATTGCCGCGACCGGTTGATGAGCGGTCTCGGCGCGAGGTCATCATGCGCGCCCTCGAGTCGACTCGTGATGATCCACTGCTCGAGACTCGTGCCGGCATCGGCGAGGAGCTGGAACAGTTTTCGGACGGTGATGCCGTGCGCCCGCGCGATCGACACCGGCGACAAGTCCGGATCGCTGAGGTGCATGCGAACGTGTCCGCGGGTCCTGGGAAGCAACACAGCAGCTGACCGACGCCGGCCTGTCGGCCGAGACGATCGCCGCGGCCCACAACGTGTCGACCCGGGAGCTGTACGCCGACTGGCCCAGTTCCGAAAGGCGGCTGATGGATCACGTCATCCGACGCCGCCTCGACCGTGCCCGTGACGCCATGATCGCCCGCGCTCATGGGTTCAGCGACTCAACGCATTTCACCAAGCGGTTCCGAGCCGCTTCGGGGTGACCCCGTGACAGTCGCGGCGCGACAATCTGAACTCGTGACGACAAGCCGCCCGGTTGCACGGCGCCGCGACCTCGTGACCACCCACCGAACGCTAAGGAAACTGATGCCGCGCTGGCATCGCCTGCGGTCGCGTCGACCACCGCGGCCGCGGATGACCCCGGGCCGGATTACTTTCCCGGCCACTGATCACCACTCAGAGTCACGCCCCCCCCGTTTGCGGGAAAATGCCATGCGAGTACTGCTGTGAGTCTTTAACGTCCCACGAATGATTGCGCAACAGAACGATGACTGGCGCCCGGCGCCGGCTGACTGCCCGGTCGATCTGGTCGTCGACGGAGAACTGTTTCAAGTGACAGTCCGTGCCGACGGTGGGTATTCAAGCAAGTGGACGTCGGGCCCGAACCCTGGGTACGGCTTCGGCTCCAGCGGGCCGCGAGTTGCGTGGCAGAGCGACGACGGGCTCCCGCCCGCCCCGCTGCCACTCCCCCTGCCGACGATTCGCGACCACCGCGAGTCGATCAGGGAGTTCCTCTCGAACATCAACCCGGAGACCGGATATCTCGATTGAGCGGGATACCGGACCCGCGGTGATCTCAACCTCCGTGGGACGAGCGTGTCTGCGCCAACGATCGTTCGAGAAGCGTTGTCAGCACTGCGAGATCGACATCTCGGAGCCGAGTGACGTGGAGGCACGACTTGGCGACGCGACACTTTCCCAGCCGGTCGATGAGATCTGGCCACTGCGTGGCGAAGTCGCTGACCAGGTAGATGGTGTGATTCTTCGGGCCGGGCGCGAAAGCGAGTTCCGGCGCCCGACCGCCATGCCCGCTGGCGTAGCGGTACTCGTACTCGCCGAAGCCGATCATGCGGCCGGCCCAGAGGACGGGCCGGTGTCCGGAGATCTCACCGAGCAAGGCGACCAGTTCATCGGCCTCGTCCCGACGTGGACCGACTGCTCGGTCGAGCACTTCCTCGATCGGCGCCTCGGACGGCCTCATCGCGGGCGCCTTGCCGCCGGCTCGCGGTTCTTCGTTCACAATCGATACCCACCGGTTCTCTTCGCCTGGAATGGCACGTCGCCGAGAAACTAGCAGACCTGATTGGTAGATCGGCACCGATCAGGACTCGCCCGACTGCTTCTGCCCAACCGCACCCTCCCCGCCGTGAGCCCGATGAGTTCTGCGAGCAACGAGGGTCTGCCCTCCTGCGGACCGAGCCGTCCGCGGCGAAACATCGATGTCGGCCGACGTCGACGACCAGAAGGCAGTCACACCATGACGGACGCAACCGGGGCAACCCTCACCTACACACTGAACGCTTCTCCCGCCGCCGTGTTCGACGCGTGGACGACGCCGGCTCTGTTCGCCGAGTTCTTCGGCGGCAGCGCGAACCAGGTCCCCGTCGAATCGGTATCGCTCGACGCCCGACCCGGGGGCACCTGGGCAGCAACAATGATCGTTGGGGGCGATTTCCCCGAAGTCCATTGGCGCGGTGAGTACGTCGAGGTCAGCCGACCGAACAGACTCGTACTGACGATGACCGACGAGCCGGGTGATGAACGTGAACTCCTCACCGCTGACTTCATGGCAGTCGACAACGGCACCGAGATCCGTTTCAGCCAAACCGGTGGCAACCTCACCGACGAGCAGTACGAGTACGCGGCCGCCGGCTGGCGCGCGGCGTTCGAAGCGCTGGACGCTCTGCTCGCCGGATAGGCTCGGGGGTTAGGTGGCGAGCGGCGCCGCTGAGCGAGATTGCAACCGGCCAGGACGAACGATGAACAGACCTCGACGTCTGGACGTCGGAAACGTCCGCCGCCGGCTCGCGTCTAGTCCCAGCCCGCCGTCTCCGCCGCCGCTCGATGAGTCTGCTCGAGGAACTTCAGGACCACGGCGTCCGGGTCCGGCGATTGGCGTACAAGCTGATACGGCAGGATGTACTCGCCCAGTGCGGCATCCCACCGCGCCGGAGCCTCGACCGCCGGGTGCGTGTCGTAGCCCTCGGGATGTGGGTAGGCGTAGGCGTAGAAGGCCCCCTCCTCGGCGCCACCCGGCCAGTAGCCCGCGCTCGACACCTCGTCGCTGTAGGCCTCGTGCATCACCCAGTCGGGGCAATTCGGCACCCCACCCGGATGCTGGGGTGCACTGCGTCCCGAGAACCGTGTGACGGCCAGATCGAAAGCGCCCCAAAAGAAGTGGACCGGTGACGACTTGCCGCGGAAGCGGCCGCGGAACTCCGACAGCACGCGGTGCGCACTGACGAGAGACCGCCAGAACCGAGACACGGCGTCGGCGTCGTACGACGAGTGGGCGGTGTCCTCGGCGAACGGGGTCGCATCAGGCAGTTCGACGGGGGTACCGACGATGGCGATGTCGAAGCCGAGGTCGGCGAGGTGAGCGGTGTACTCCGCGTAGAAATCGGCGACCGTCCGCGGTTCCAGCTTCATCTGACGGGTGCTGCCATCGGTGACGAGGAAGAGCAGCTGGTGGTCCAGAAAGTCGAAGCGGATCTCGAGGCCGCGGTCTCCGACGGCCATCAGGGACGTGGTCAGGCCACGCGCGTCCACATACAGCGGTACGCCCCACCAGTGGTTGACCTCGGGTCCGAGAGCGAGACGCGTCTTGCCGACGATCTGGGTCCACAACTGGACGGTGTCCCTTGTGTCGACCCACGACTCCACCGGTAGTGCGGGCCAAGCCTCGTATTTGGTTTCCATGTCGCCAATGATCCCGGACGCGTCAACTCGAACGTGCCGATGAGCCGTCGGCCCTGTGAAGTTTCGACGGAGACACCGACGAACACCTGCGTAACCTGTCGCGGAGACGGCAGTCGGACACGACCTCGACGTCGCTATCAAGGAGGAGCATTGCCGCGCATCACGCTCGGAACGGTCTTGATGTTCGTCGCGATCGGAACCACCATCGTCACCGCGTTACTCGGGGCGCCGGATTGGCTGATCGTCGTCGTAGCCGCCTTGCTCTTCGTGCTCGCCCTGGTGCTCCCGATCGCAATACGGGACTTCGGGGCGAACAGGCACGTGCAAGGCCGAGGGGCCGAGAGGCCAGCGGGGGCTCCGTCCCGGCCGCCGCACAGTCGTCATACGGGAAGCTCCGACTCGTCCTCGAGTTGGTTCGGTTTCGATGGCGGATGGTCAGGCGACGGCGGCTCCGATTCCTCTGGCGGAAGCTCGGGTGGCGGCGACTAGTGGGTCGACCACCCGGTCCATTGCGAGACGTCGACGAATGGCTGGTCCACTCCCCCCGCACCTCCTCACGGTGACCTGGCTCTACGTCCCGACGCCGACGAGTGGCCTAGCACCAGTGAAGTGCGGGTGCGCCTCTCCCCCGGCCAGGCAGGCGGCACCGAGTTGGAGCTCATCCATGCAGCATTCGTCGGAGAACCCTTGTTCGCGACGTACGGACCAGGTGCCGGCGGGGTCGGTTGGGATCTATTGCTCCTCGGTCTGACCCGGCTGCTCGTCGATGGCGAAACCGCTGACCACGAAGCAATCGAGAAGTCTCCCGAGGGACGCGAGTTCATCCGCCGTAGCGCGGCGGCCTGGGGAGAGGCACACCTCGCGGCCGGAGGTGAACCCGCGCAGGTCGCGGCCGCGGCTGCGGCCACCGCGAAGTTCTACGCACCCGATTCGGTGTGATTCCGGGTCTATTCGCGATACAAATCGGCAAACAACAGCGTTAAACGCCTATCGTCGGACCGCCGTCCCTTTTCTCGCATCCCCCCGGCGAGATTTGCGATGTGATAGACATTCGTCAGACCTCTGAGGCGGCTTAGAATGAAGCAATATTCGCGAATAGTCCTGGTGCTCATTGTGGCAATCGGAATCGGGCAATGGACACCGAATGTCGCAGGTGCAGCGCCGGGCCCGGGTGGGGCGACAGTGCTGACACTGGACCCGGCCTTCCGCTCGCTTCCGATGAACTGGCTGCGCGGTGAGCTGTTCGCACCACCCAATCGAGTGGTGAACGTGCCGTACAACAACTTTCCCGGCGCGACGAACACCCACCGCGGACGCGACAAGTTGAACGAGATGCTGCACGAGATCCCCGGGCGGAAGATCGTCGTCGGACACAGTCAAGGCGCGCAAGTTCAGGATGATTGGCTGCGCACCTACGGTCCCACCAGCGACATCGACCCTGCCACAGTGACGTTCGTCCTGACCGGTGATCTCGAATCGAAATACAACGGTTGCGCCAACCAGGGAGGATGCCGCGCGGACTACGGCGGCAACAACTTTCCCGATGACACCCGATACACCGTCAAGATAGTTGCGCGACAATACGATTTCTGGGCCGATGCACCCAACCGCGACCTCATGAACGACGCCGCCCGACGAAACCACAGTGCGTCGGATTCGGTCGGCGGACGTGGTGAAGGCCGCCCGGTACACAACGACTACAGCATGATCGGGCTCGACGATCCGGCCAACAAGACGTTCGTCGAAGGCAACGCCACCTACATTCTCGGCGCCCCGGCAACCTATTACCTGCCCATGGTCACCCAGATGTGGACGACTGCCGCCCGCAAGGCCGAAGAGGACGCACGACTTCGTCCGGAGGTCGAGAAAGCCTACGACCGGCCGATGGGTTCGCCGCCGGCCCCCTCTGACACCTGAGCCGGTTCATCTGACCCGAATCGGACAGAACCGAAGTTCGAGCGCGCGCCGGCACCTAACATCAGGACTGCAACGTGACGGCATGACGAGCGAGGACCGGCATGAAAAAGACCCTGAATTCCCTGTCCGAAAGCGAATATGTACTCGTCCGCGAGACCAAGAAATCACAGATGGCCGGCCTCGACGAGGACGGACTGATCGATCTGCACTCGCGAATCCGGCGCGCACGGAACAAGCACGTCACCCTCTACCGCCGTGCGGGTGCTGAGAAAGTCAAGACCAAAGGCGGCCGTGGGAGCGCGAAAGCAGCAAATGCCCGGAACGCCGCTAAAGCCGAGGTCTTCGAGGACGCCTTGAGCCGCGTGAGCCGTCGACTGGCCAGGGTTTCTCGAGACGCCGCTCTCGAATTGAAGGCCGAGCGACTGGTCCGGGCGCGTACCGACAGCCCGACATCTCAAAAGGACACCGGCAAGGGCAGAGGCAAGGACAAGGGCAAGGGCAAAGTGGCGTCGTCGGGACGAATCCGGACCGACGACACCCGCGAATCACCCGGTCGAAAGAAGTACGAGGCCTCGACCATCGCCGCCGGTGCGCGACGTCAGACCAAGAAAGACCGGAGGCACGAATCCTGACCGGCGGACCGACATCGCCCCTGACCGCTTCACCGGAAGCGCTGCCCACCTGTCGGTAACCTCACGTCATGTTGATCTGGATCAACGGCGCCTTCGGCGTCGGTAAGACACAGACCGCACACGAGCTTCACCGCCGGCTGACTGCGTCGCACGTGGCCGATCCCGAACTCCTCGGATTCGCGATGCACAAGATGCTGCCGCCCGCCCGGCGCGACGATTTTCAGGACCTACCGCAGTGGCGCACGGGCGTCACCCAAACCCTCTTGGATGCCGAACAATCCAGCGACTCCCCGGTGATCGTTCCCATGACGCTCGTCGACGCTGAGTACTTCGACGAGATCGTCGGTGGACTCAAAGAGCATGGCGTCGATGTCAGGCACTACACCCTGACCGCTTCCGTCGAAGTGATCCATCGACGTCTCAGAGCCCGCCTTGCTCACCGTCTCGGCCCCATCCTCGGCGCCGATGAGACCTGGGCGATGAAACAGACTGGGAGGTGCGTCGCCCGGCTTGGCGAGGACCGATTCGCAAGCCATGTGCCAGCAGACGAACGCAGTGTCGACCAAGTTGTCGAGCACATCGCCGACGATGCCGGACTCGAACTCTCCCGTCCCCGTTTGTCTTCGGCGCGTTATCAGCTGCGTAGGGCAGCAGTCGCAGTTCGACACATCCGAACGTGAGCCGACACTCGTCCGCGAGACTTCTAGAGGCCTCGAATGGCCGTGGTGACGGTGAACAAGTTCTGCACCCGCGATTCGCCGCGGCGTGAAACTAGGTCTCACGGGACCCCGGCGCGCCGAAAGTGCAGCAACGGAAACGGCCGGCCGTCGGAATCCACCGGCGAGCGGCCCACCTGCTCGAACCCCCTGCGCCGATAGAACTCCACGGCGCCCGGGTTCTGTTCGTTGACGTCGAGTTCGTCGACGCCGCCGTGCGCGACCGCGTGATCGAGCAGCACCGTGCCGATGCCCCGCCCGTGGGCGGCCGGATCGACGAACAGCATCTCGAGCCGATTCTCTGCGGTTCCGCTGAAGCCGACGACCACTCCGTCGGCCTCCGCGACGACCAACTCGACCGCCGGAAAGTAGTCACGTGCGAGCCGATCCGCGTAGCCGTAGATGTCGGCAGGAGTCAGGAAGTGATGCGTAGCCTCGACCGCCGAACGCCACACGGCCACGAGGCGGTCCGTGTCGGCGTCGTCGGCCTGCCGAAGTCTCACCTCAGCCACGGGTCGCCGAACGAGCGCGGGCCCAGCAGGTCGGTGTATGCACGATCGGCACAGTAGTGCGCGCCGGCGTCGAAGGGCAACGGTGTTGTGATCTGCCGCAAACCCCGGCATCGCCGTTCTCGGCGGATATCGTGATCACGACACAATCCGCAGGGCGAGGGGTAGCACGTGCTCGAGATCCATGGTCTGTCGAACGAAACGGTCGTACTCGATGGCGAGTGGTTCGAGAAACTCCGCGGCGGCACGTCCAAGACCCGGTTGCCGGCAGCATCGTTCGTCTCCGCGGAGGTCACCGAGACCAACCGACGGAAGAAGCTGTTCGGCGGTGAACGCGAACAGCTCCTCCAGGTGACCCTCACCTTCTCGCGCCCGCCGTTCGTCGGGCTGATGACGTCGGCGGAGAACCGGGCGAAGGTCGACGCACTCGTCGCCGGACTCGAAGCAGCCCGCGACGCGGGTTGAGCAACCGACGCGACGCTATGACGGCCCCGAGCTCCGATCCTGTTGCACGCGAATCAGTTCGAGCAACAATCGACGGAGTTCCGGTTCTGACGCGCCGATGGACGCGATCAGCGCCGGGTCGGTTCGCTCCCGTTCCAGCAATGCGCGGTAGACCTCGGCACCGGCCGGAGTCGCGCTCACGTGCTTTCTCCGCTCATCGTCGGGATCGACCTGACGCCGCACGTAACCCATCCGTTCCAGTCGCTCGATGGTGCGGCTCGCAGTTTGATCGGTCACCCTGGCCTTCTTGGCGACCTCGCGCTGGGTGGCCGGTCCCGTGCTCACCACATGGAGGACGACGAGTCCAGCGCTCGAGATGTCGTACTCCCGCAGTACCGCCTCCCAGGCGTGCTCGACGAGCCGTGCCGCCACCGACAGCAGCCGACCGGTCGGCCACCCGTCCATCCCGTCGTTTCCGTCGTCCACCTTGTCCTGCCGATTCTCTACGTCACACCCCGCAGACTTGCAATTGTTCAGCCTGCTGAACATCATGGTGCTCACGCACTCCACCCGCAACCGACGAACGGAAGCCCGTGAACCCACCCACCTCTGCTCGACGAGTCAGTCGCTTGCGATGGATTCTGCCAGCCCTCTTGGTCATCGGATGGCTGGCCCTGGGTTCTGTCGGCGGACCGTTCGCCGGAAAACTCGGTGACGTACAGGCGAACGACAACACGTCGTTCCTGCCCGCATCCGCCGAAGCCACCGAGGTCTCCCGCCTGGAAGCGGACTTCGTGGACTCCTCCGAGATCCCGGCCGTCGTGGTGGCCGAACGTACGAGCGGCATCACCGACGCCGACCTCGCGTTCGTGTCCGAGGCGGTGGGCAAGGTCGCCGGCACGGACGGGATCTCCGAGCGAACGTCTCCGCCGATCCGCTCGCAGGATGGTCAGGCGATCCAGATGATCGTGCCCGTCGACTCCTCCGGGGAGATCTCGGAAAGCATCGAGGCTCTGCGTGCGGAACTCGCGAACGGCCCGCCCGAGGGACTGTCGGTGTATGTGACCGGACCCGCAGGCATCGCGGGCGATCTCACCGAGGCATTCGGCGGGATCGACGGCTTGTTGCTACTGGTTGCCGGCGCGGTCGTCATCCTGATCCTCATCGTGGTGTACCGCAGTCCGATCCTCCCGTTCGTCGTGATCGTGTCCGCCGTGTTCGCGCTGGGGCTCGCCAGTCTGCTGGTCTACGTGCTCGCGTCGAACGACGTGCTCACCCTCAACGGCCAGAGCCAGGGCATCCTCTTCATCCTCGTGTTCGGTGCGGCGACGGACTACGCCCTGCTCCTGGTGTCCCGCTATCGAGAAGAACTGCGACTCACCGACGACAAGTACGACGCCATGCGGGCCGCGTGGCGCGCGACCCTCGAACCGGTCGCCGCCTCCGCCGGCACGGTCATCGCCGGTGTGCTGTGCCTCCTGCTGTCGGATCTGAACTCCAACCGCGGTCTCGGCCCCGTCGCCGCGATCGGTATCGCGGCGTCGTTCCTGGCGTCGATGACGTTCCTCCCCGCGGCACTGACCCTGCTCGGACGCAGTGCCTTCTGGCCGAAGCGACCGGTCGTCGACCCGGCGTCGGCGCAGCGTGAAGACAGCAGCAATCATCGCGTCTGGGGCGCCCTGGCGCACCGGATCGGACGGCACCCCCGCCGCTTCTGGGTGGCCACGACGTTGCTACTCGTGCTCTTCGCGCTGTTCCTCCCCCAGTTCAAGGCCGACGGGGTCGCGCAGTCCGACACCTTCCTCGTAGCAGTGCAGTCGCAGGAGGGCCAAGAAGTCCTCACCGCCCACTTCGACGCCGGGGACGGTTCACCCGCGGTCATCATCGCCGACGCCGCATCGCTGCAGCAGGTGCAGAACACGGCGGCGAATGTCGACGGCGTCGCCGAGGTCGTCCCGGTCACCGATCCGAGCGGCGCCCCCAAGACCGTCGACGGACGAGTCGCTCTGCAGGCGACCCTGACCGATCCGGCCGATTCCGTGGCCGCAGAGGAGACCATCGAGCGTCTTCGCGACGCGGTGGGGAACGTCAACGGCGCCGACGCGCTCGTGGGTGGTCCGACGGCGGTCGACCTCGACACCAAGACGACGGCCATCCACGACCGGAACCTGATCATCCCGATCGTCAGCATCGTCGTGCTGCTCATCCTGTGCGCGCTGCTCCGGGCGATCGTCGCCCCGATTCTCCTGATGGCCACCGTCATCCTGAGTTTCGCGGCCACTCTGGGAATTTCGTCGATCGTGTTCAACCACATCCTCGGATTCCCCGGCGCCGACCCGGTCGTGCCGCTGTTCGCGTTCGTCTTCTTGGTCGCGCTGGGCATCGACTACAACATCTTCCTGATGACCCGCGTCCGCGAGGAAGCACTGCAGATCGGTACGCGCCGAGGTGTTCTCCGTGGGCTCACGGTCACCGGCGGAGTCATCACCTCGGCCGGCGTGGTCCTCGCGGCGACGTTCTCCGCCCTGGCGGTCATCCCGCTGATCTTCTTGGCGCAGATTGCGTTCATCGTCGCCTTCGGCGTCCTCCTCGACGCGTTGATCGTCCGGACCCTGCTCGTCCCGGCGCTCGTCTACGACATCGGCCGTCCCGTGTGGTGGCCCAGCGCGCTGGCCAAGAAGGAGGATGTCCCGGAGGACGACAAGTTGGTGGAGGCAGGACCAAGGCAGAGCTAGGAAAGTCCGGACTCTTCATACCGAACAGCCGACGGTCCCGGCCCTCAGGAGCCGGGACCGTTCGACCGCTGGCAGGATCAGCACTCGACCTGGCCGATGACGGCGGTGCTCGCGATAGGATCGGTCCCGATGAGCCGGAAGAACAAGCAGTCCCGTGGCGCCAAGCGGACCGAGAAGGCGAAGAAGCGGGCTGCCCGCCGAAACAGCAACGTGATCCCGATCCGGGGTCGCGACACCTCGGAGATGGGCGTCCTGTTGCGCGAGTTCGAACGATGGCTGCCCAGCGAGGAATTCGAAGACGATCCGGACAAGCAGGCAGCCATCGTCGACGCCGTCAGAGCGCTGGACTTTGCCGTCGGCTACGCATTGCCAGACCATCGGCCCACCGAGTGGTCGCTCGATGAGGTCGATGCGGCAATCGACTTCGCCGAGTACATGGAAGAGGAAGAGGACGACGCCTTACCGGCAAGCATCGCGGTCTTCGCACTGCGCCTGTTCATCGATTTCCTCGTCACCACTTCCAGGTGGACAGGAGCCATCAGCGCCGATGTCGTGATGGGGGCTTGCCAGGGATACCTCCTCGACTCCATGGGCGGGCTGAAGGTCGAGGTCGACGACATCGACAGCTCCGCCGAGCGCGATGCACTGGAAACGGTTCGGGTTTTGCAGCGGCTCGATGTGTTGATGGACTGGATCGGCCACAAACGGCCGGTGACGCCGAGTGGATGGCTCAAGCCGGCACTGCTTCCGGACCTTCTGCAGGCCCTTCAGATCGAGCAACCGTCAGCAGCACTCAAGGCAATGAAACATCATCGCGTTCTTGCCGAGATCTGGGAGCTCGCCCGGGATGCCCAGTTGATCGCAATCACTTCATCCCATGTCTACCCGGGCCCGGCGGCCGCGTACTGGCGTGGACCACAGTCGCTGACGACGCGACGCAGCACGCTGGCTGCGGCCGTCGGCAGGGCGTTGACCTCTGATTCGAGTGCAATGGCACAGTTTGTGGACGGTATCGTCGCGCGCGTCGTATACCACGGGCTGACGATCATGCCGTTTGCCGCCGATCGCTTCGCCGCCCTGCGCGATGACGGGCTGATCTCACCGGAGATTCCCAAGGCTCATTCTCGCGTCGAGCACATCATCGAGGACGGGTGGCTCGTCCTCAACGATGACGGTGACTACGTCGTCCCCGAGGGGTTGCGACCCGCGGTGTGGGACGGATTTCCGGAACGTCACAATCCGGAAAGCGGGGGCGAGGCGACCATGATCACGGTTCGCGTCGAACTCGCCGGCGTACGACCCAGAGTCTGGCGACGGATTCGAATTCTCGCGCTGGTTCCATTGAACGAACTCCATGAAGTGCTCCAAGCTGCTTTCGCCTGGGACGACGCGCATCTCTACGCCTTCACAACGCCGTGTTCTGGCCACGCGCACCGGTACCTGTCCGACGAAGCGATGGACACCGCACGGGTCGACCGATACACGGAGTCTGTCTTCGACTCGACCCTGGGCGAGCTGATCGACGAACCCGGCGACGTGGTGACCTACGAGTACGACTTCGGCGACGGCTGGGAAGTGAGCATTGTCGTCGAGGCATTCGCGCCGATGAACGACGACGAACCGCCGGTGACGTTCATCGACGGTGGTGGAACCGCCCCGTTCGAAGACGTCGGCGGAGTGCCTGGATGGGCGGACTTCATCGAGGCGGTCAACGATCAGACGCACCCTCGCCATCTGGAGCTACGCGAGTGGGCGGGCATGTCACCTGGTTCTGCCTTCGACCCGACGTCTTTCGACATCGATGCGGCGAGGCGCCGCCTGGGGGTGTGATCCTCTGCGGCGTCAGGCCGACGCGGCGGACCGGGATGTTAGACGACGGACAGCAGCGCCGATGACCGTGATCGGGTGATTGAGCAGCGTGGCGATCCGGCCGGCGAGGGTGTTCGGATCCCGCGCGACCCCGAGCTGCATGAACATTTCCAGACGGTCGAAGTAGGCGCGCTCCGCAACCAGATCTGAGCCCGCGAAGGTGAACACCGCGACGATGGGCAGGTCGAGAGACCGACCCGTCGGGGCGAGCCCGCGGTATGGGCCCAGATGTGTTCCGCGAACTCGCGTCTCACAGATGACTCGATCGTCGTGATGGCACAGCGTCTCGGGGTCGACATCGAAATGCATGTCCGGCAATGCGGTGAACAGTTCGTGATACGAGGCCGACACCGCGTCGTGGCCATCGGCGATCTCACCGGGCAACTCGGTACGTGCCGCGCCGTCTTTGAACGTCGCCAGCGTGGCACCGACGTCGTGCCGATTCTCGGCCTCGAGATGCGCCAGAACGGTGGCCTCCCGCGTCGCGACGAGCGCTGCTGCATTCGGATCGGTTGGGTTCATGAGGTCCCCGCAGTCATCGGCCCCGCTCCGAACAGCGGGTATGCGCAATCACGGTACCGGGCGGACGCAACGTGTGCGACCGAGATTCGCCGAATGGACGACGAGCACGTCCGCCCGGACCGCCGACGGCTCAGCCGAGTCGCTCGTAGATCGTCGCGTTGGCCAATCCGCCTGCCTCACACATCGTTTGCAGGAGGTAACGACCGCCGCGCTGTTCCAGCGCGTTCAGTCCCGTGGTCGCGAGGCGGGCACCGCTGGCACCCAGCGGGTGGCCGAGCGCGATCGCACCGCCGTTGACGTTGACTCGATCCACGTCCACCCCGAACTCCCGCGACCACGCCAGTACCACCGGCGCGAACGCCTCGTTCACCTCGAACAGGTCGATGTCCTCGACTCGCAAACCACTGCGTGACAGTGCCTTCCGCGTCGCCGGGATGATGCCGGTGAGCATCAGGAGTGGGTCGTCACCGGCGACCGCGATGGTGTGCACACGAGCGCGCGGACGCAGACCGAGTTCGGCGGCTTTCTCCTCGCTCATCAGCAGCACCGCCGACGACCCGTCGCTGATCTGACTCGCACTCGCCGCGGTGATCCGCCAGTCGATCTCGGGGAACCGGTTCGCGATCGCCTCGTCGTAGTAGGCCGGTCGCAACCGGGCGAGGTCGTCGAGGTTGCCCCCGAGCCGGATGCCCTCGTCCGACGTCAGCCCCGCGATGGGGGCGAGTTCGTCGTCGAAGAGTCCGTTCTTGGTGGCGGTGGCGGCGAGATCGTGTGACTGCAGCGAGAATTCGTCGATCTCGCGTCGCGAGATGTCCCAGCGGGCGGCGATCAGTTCCGCCGAGATCCCCTGACCCACGAGGCCCTGCGGGTATCGTTCGCCGAACGCCCGTCCGTTGAGATCGGCGGTACCGGCAACGGCCGAGCCCATCGGGATACGGGACATCGATTCGACACCCGCGGCGACCGCGATGTCGTACGTGCCCGCGATGATGCCCTGCGCGGCGAACGCGATGGCCTGTTGCCCGCTTCCGCATTGGCGGTCGACGGAGACCCCCGGCACGGATTCGGGGTAGCCGGCGGCCAGGAGCGCGCGCCGCGCGATGTTGAAACTCTGCTCCCCCACCTGACTGACGACACCGGTGATCACGTCGTCGACGAGTTCGGGATCGACACCCGAACGGTCCACGACTGCTCGGAGGCTGTGCGCGAGGAGGTCGACGGGATGAACGTCGTGGAGGGCGCCGGTGGGCTTGCCCTTGCCGATGGGTGTGCGAACAGCGTCGACGATGACCGCAGATCTCATGACTGATCCTCCGTCAGTGTGCGGATCGGAACGCAACCCGATCCGGATGATGGCTGACTTTTGTCTGCCAAAGTCAGGTCTACGCTCTGGCTATGGTCTTGTCAAGTCAGGGTAGGCTGGGGGCATGATGCACCTGAAGGGCCCGCTGGCCGAACGCGACAGCTGGGAGGCGAGCGGCTGCTCGATCGCGAAGGCGATCGACCTGGTGGGCACCCGGTCGGCGATCCTTATCCTGCGGGAGGCCTTCTACGGCGCCACCAGGTTCGATCAGTTCAGCCGGCGGGTCGGGATCAGCGACGCGGTCGCGTCGGCCCGCCTGCGCGAACTCACCGAGGCCGGGATCTTCACCAAGGTCCCCTACCGCGACGCCGGCCAGCGCGAACGGTTCGAGTATCAGCTCACCGACATGGGCCGCGATCTGTTTCCCGTGGTGATGTCGTTGATGCAGTGGGGCAACGACCATCTGCAGCCCGACGGCCCGCCGCTCACCGTCACCGACCGAGCCCAGGCGCCCGTACGCGTGGGCGTCGTCGCCGAACCCACCGCGGTTCTCACACCCGAGGACGTCGAGGTGCAAATCGCCCGGCGCCGCCGCTGAGTCCGTGCCGGCAGAGAGGTCGCGATGATCCTCCCCACAGTGTTCGACCCCCGCTTGGTCACCATCCGTCGTGGCGGGACACTCACCGACGCCGATCACCACTTGCTGGCGCTCTGGGCGGCACGGTGTGCGGAGCACGTTCTGCCCTTGTTCGAGTCGGCACGGCCGGATGACGCTCGCCCCAGGGAGGCAATCGCGGCGGTCCGCGCGTGGACCCGGGGCGAACTGGCGATGATGGAGTCGCGCGCCGCCGGCGGACACGCCATGGGTGCCGCCCGCGATCTACGTGGCGCACCGCGGTTCGCCGCCTACGCCGCCGGGCAAGCGGCGGTGACCGCGCACGTCGCATCGCACGACCTCGGTGCCGCGGCGTACGCGATCAAGGCGGTCCGGTCCGCACACGGGGTCGACGCGGGTAGACACGAATGCGCTTGGCAGCGAAGACATCTCCCTGTTCGGGTACGCGAGTTGGTGCTCGACGACCAACGTGCCCGCAATTACCTGTGCTGGCAGGTCTT
The DNA here is from genome assembly GCF_029866425.1 of Gordonia sp. SMJS1. Taxonomy (NCBI): domain Bacteria; kingdom Bacillati; phylum Actinomycetota; class Actinomycetes; order Mycobacteriales; family Gordoniaceae; genus Gordonia; species Gordonia sp. SMJS1. The sequence continues at coordinate 2,940,604 of NZ_CP123381.1, forward strand.
CATCGACGATCGACATCAGGTCGGCAATCGGTGATTCGCGTTCACCGGGGTGTTCCTGTTACTGTCGCAGTCACGCTCCTGCGGTGCTGTAACCCGCATGTCGAGCCAGAGGCCGGGGTGATTACAGAAACCCCCGGTCTTGTCCAAACTTCGAAGGTCGTCCCGGTTTGCTGCCGCGACCACCGGGTACGCGTCTCGTCATGACCTTCCATCGTGACGTCGTCCCCGGCATCCACTGGCTCGAGTACGCCTACACGAATCAGTACCTGATCGAGGACCAGGACCGGCTGATCCTCGTCGACTGTGGACTCCCCCGTTCGTACGAACCCCTCGTCAAGGCCATCCGGGAACTCGGCCGTGACACCGATGCCGTGACCGACCTGATCATCACGCATGGTCATTTCGATCACGTCGGCACCGCGCGCCGCCTGGCGCGCGAGTGGCGGATCCCGGTCCACGTCCATCGCGACGATGCGTGGCTGGCGTCCCATCCCTACCGCTACGCGCATCAGAACGCGACCAGATTCGGAGTGCCCCTTCGTCATCCGCGTTCGCTACGCCTGCTCGGACGCATGGCGGCGGCCGGTGCGTTCACGGTGCGCGGCGTCGATCACCTGGATGTGACGCCTTTCGGCGATGATGCCCTGCTCCCCGGTGGCGCGCAGGTGGTGCCGACTCCCGGTCACACCTACGGCCATGTGTCGCTGCACTTTCCATTGCGCGACGCGGTCATCGCCGGCGACGCGCTCGTCACCCTCGATCCGTACACCGCGGCGACCGGCCCGCGCATGATCGCCGGTTCCGCAACCGCCGACCTCGATCGCAATCGGGCGTCGCTCGACGCGCTGGCAGCGACGGACGCGAAGTCTCTGCTTCCCGGGCACGGGGTGCCGTGGCATCACGGGGTGGCCGTCGCGGTCGACCGGGCGCGTCAGACCAACGGCTGACACGTCGGACAACCGGCCGCCAGATCACGAGCCGGACAGCGAGACGGGCCGACGCTTCCGCATCGGCCCGTCCGGCCATCGCCGATCGTCCGGCTACTCGGAGGCGGTGCGACGCAGCTTGGTGTTGACGAACTCGCCCATGCCCCAACGCCCGAGTTCGCGACCGTAGCCGGACCGTTTCACCCCGCCGAACGGAAGGCCGGGCAGCGTGGTGCCGTGTTCGTTGACATACGCCATGCCGACCTCCAGCTGATCGGCGACCTCCTCGGCCTTGCCGATGTCACCGCTCCACACCGATCCGCTCAATCCGAACTCGACATCGTTGGCGAGCGCCACGGCGTCCTCCGGAGAGGACACCTTGTAGACCATCGCGACCGGCCCGAAGATCTCCTCGGAGTAGGCGTCCATGTCCGGGGTGATGTCCGTCAGCACAGTGGGTTCGAAGAAGGCTCCGTCGCGCTCCAGCGGCTTTCCACCCGTCCGCAGGGTGGCGCCCTGTTTCACCGCGGTCTCGACCTGTTCGGCCACCGTGTCGCGCGCCGACAGGGACGACAGCGGACCCATCTGAGTGGAATCGTCGGATGGATCACCGACCACCGTCGACTCGAACTGCTTGACCACACCGTCGACGAAGTCGTCGTACAACTCGTCGAGAACGATGAACCGTTTCGGCGAATTGCACGCCTGGCCCGCGTTCGACAGCCGTGCGCCCGCCGCGATCTTCGTCGTGCGTTCCATGTCGGCGGAGTCGAGCAGGATGAACGGGTCCGAACCGCCGAGCTCGAGCACGGACTTCTTCAGGTTCTCCGCCGCAACCTTTGCCACGGCTGCACCCGCTTTCTCACTGCCGGTGAGCGATACGCCGCGTATCGCGTTGTGCGCGAGCAGGTCTGCGATCTGATCACTGCTTGCATACGCGTTGATGTACGCGTCGGCAGGGACACCCGCGTCGTGCAGGATCTCTGCCATCAACGCCGACGAGGCCGCGCAGATCGACGCATGCTTGAGAATGACGGTGTTGCCGGCCAACAGGTTCGGCGCGACGAAACGTGCGACCTGGTAGTAGGGGTAGTTCCACGGCATCACGCCCACCAGTGGTCCGATCGGCGCGACCTGCACGATCGACGCGTCCGCGCCCTGCGGGTCGAGGACCTCGGTCTCGAGCAGATCCGGTCCGTGCTCGGCATACCAGCGATAGATGTCCGCGGCCAGCTGAACCTCTCCCGCCGCCTCCTTGGCGGGTTTGCCCATCTCGGTCGTGATGACGGCCGCGAGCTCATCGGCTCGCCTCTCGTACTCGTCAGCGGTCCGGGAGAGAATTGCGGCCCGTTCGGATGCCTCGGTCGCTCGCCACTCCTGGTATGCCGCGAGTGACCGTTCGGCCACGCCGGCCACCTCGTCGTCCTTCAGTCCGGGAAATTCCCGATCGGTCGTACCGGTGGTCGGATTCGCGGTGACATATGTGCCCACCAGAGCACCTACCTTCCTCTGTCGTGTGAATCCCGACTGTCCACAGCCCGGGATCATTCGGGTACCCGGGTCCCTGTACGCAAAACCTCGGTCGTCGGCGCGCTTCGGTCACACGGCGGCCCCAGACCTGCTCTAATGGGTCCGCGGTCCGTGTCCGGACCCGTGATCGACCGACACGCGGCGAATGCCGGACGTCGACCTGGGGGTGGGTCGCCGGTCGTGACGGCAGTGTCCGAGGGGGAACGAAGAGTGTCACGCTGGCAGCGAGCCGCAGGGCTCGGTTGTGCATTTCTGATCGCGGTCGTCGCGAGCGTCTCGACGGGGCAGCCGGCGGGAGCGACCCCGCCGAGGCTCGGCGACTCGGCGCGGATCCTTGCGGTGTCCTCGGAGACGGCGACACGCACGACGATGACCGTGTATTCCGCCGCCATGAAGCGGCCCGTTCGAGTGAGCGTGCTCGCCCCCCGCGAGCGGACCGGCCCACGGCCGACCGTGTACCTCCTCGACGGGATCGACGGTGGGGTCTACACCAGCTACACGCAGAGCGGGTGGACCTTTCAGACCGACATCGCGCGCTTCGTCGCCGACAAGAAGGTCAACGTGGTTCTGCCCATCGGGGGTACGGGCTCGTACTACACCGACTGGCGCCGAATCGATCCCGTCCTGGGTCGGAACATGTGGGAGACCTTCCTGACCGAGGAACTCCCTCCGCTGGTCGACGGACGCTTCCGGGGCAACGGACGGAACGTGATCGGCGGGCTGTCGATGGGGGCGCTGGGCGCGATGTCCATCGCGGTCCGCAACCCAGATCTCTACCGGGGTGTGGTCGCCTTCAGCGGGTGCCTCGATCAAGGGTCGCCGGAGTTCCGGCAGGCGACCGCCACATCGGTCACGACGAGAGGCGGGAACCCGGAGAACATGTGGGGCCCGCTCGATCACGACAACTGGGATGCCCACAATCCCGCCGGTCACGTGTCCGCGCTACGCGGTAAGCCCGTGTATGTAGCGGTCGGCAACGGTCTGTCCGACCCGGCCCTAGGGCTGGCCGGGCTGGCCTCACCCGTCGGAGGCGTGCTCGAGGGCATCGTCGCCCGATGCACCGAGAGCTTCAAGCGTCGCGCAGACCGAGCCGGGGTCGACATCACCTACGACTTCCGTGCCGGTCTCCACTCGTGGGGCTACTGGAACCAGGATCTGCACCGAGCCTGGCCCACGATCGCCCGGGCACTGAAAAGCGCGGGCTGACGCGAGCGTCGGCGTCAACGCGCGCTTTTCCTCTTCCGAATCAACGAGACATCCTCGAGTGCCCGTTTTCGCTCACGACGTTCCTTGAGTTCTTGCCGCCGCTTTTTCGAGCTCGAATTCTTTTCCGCCATTTATCCTCGAATCGGTCGTGGTCTACAACGGTTCGCTCCCGCTCTCCTTCGTGACCATAGCCCAGAAATGGCAGAAGTCCAGCCCGTCCGATCTGATGCCGACTTGCCGACTTCATACGTTGTCACACAGTACGTTTCATTTACTGTGGGCCTGCGAAATGCGCCGGACTGGCTTTTATTTTTTTCTGGGCTAGAGTCCATGGCACCGGTCGCAGATGGCCGGTAGCAGCGAAAGGAAGAGTGGCCGTGAATGCGGTTGTGATGGAGTGCCGAATACGCGTGTGTGGCTCCCCCGGTCGGGTCAGAGAATTCGTCGAGCAAGCGTCGACTCGCGCGCACGACGCCTTTTCCCACCCCGCCAGGTGTTCGGTTGTCGTCGAGGAGTCGGAGTCGTTGCTCCTCCGACGGCAATGGCACCGCGAGAACGACGTGGACGTGTTCGGAATACCCGAGGGGCGGGATGTGTGCTTCGGTTTCGCGGACTCGTCCGGACGACTGACCGTCGCGAGACTCGAGAGCCTGTCACGCGACATCCTGGCCCACCTCGAACTGGATCCGTGGGTGTCCGACGACGCCGAGTCGGTGCCTTGGATCCTGACGCTCACCACTGGTGCCGATCCGACGTCCAGGCATGAGATCGTGACCCGACATCCGTCGCTCCAGGTGCGACGACCTGTTCTGGCCCGCGCGTGATCCGCGCATAGCGGTGCCCGACCGGACTGCTCCGCAGGTGAGCGGGTCCGACCACCTCACTGCGGACACACCGCGGTCGTCGTCCGACGGACCGGTCTGCGGTCGAATTCCTGTCACTCGATAGGGTGCGGGTGGCGGCGTGCTCACCTGGGCACGTCGCCGTCCCACACCTACGGAGAAGGAAGTGGTCGCCATCGTGCTCGACGAGAAGATCAGCGATCTGTACGCGCAGGTTGTTGCGCGGAACCCTGGGGAGGCCGAGTTCCACCAGGCCGTCCGGGAGGTCTTCGACAGTCTGGGTCCGGTCTTGGCGAAACATCCCCACTACGCGGACGCCGGGATCATCAAGAGACTGACGGAGCCCGAGCGCCAGATCATCTTCCGAGTGCCGTGGGTCGACGACCAGGGGCAGGTGCAGATCAACCGCGGGTTCCGGGTCGAGTTCAATTCCGCACTCGGCCCCTACAAGGGCGGCCTTCGATTCCACCCCAGCGTCTACCTGGGCGTGATCAAGTTCCTCGGGTTCGAGCAGATCTTCAAGAACGCACTGACCGGGCTCCCGATCGGCGGCGGCAAAGGCGGCGCCGACTTCGATCCCAAGGGACGCTCCGACGCGGAGATCATGCGGTTCTGCCAGTCGTTCATGACCGAGCTCTACCGCCACATCGGCGAGTACACCGATGTACCCGCGGGTGACACCGGCGTCGGCGGTCGCGAGATCGGTTATCTCTTCGGCCAGTACAAGCGCATCACCAACCGTTACGAGTCCGGCGTGCTCACCGGCAAGGGACTCGCCTGGGGTGGGTCGCAGGTCCGCACCGAGGCGACCGGGTACGGCGTGGTGTTCTTCGTCCGCGAGATGCTCGCCGCGGCCGGTGATGATCTCGACGGCAAGACCGTGGTGGTCTCGGGCTCGGGCAATGTGGCGATCTACGCCATCGAGAAGGTGCAACAACTCGGCGGTCGCGTGATCGCGTGCTCGGACTCCGGGGGCTACGTCGTCGATGATGCCGGTATCGACCTCGAACTGCTCAAGGAGATCAAAAACGTTCGGCGCGGCCGTATCTCGGATTACGCCGACGCCCGCCGCGGGTCCGCCCGTCACGTCGACACCGGATCGATGTGGAGTGTGCCCACCGACATCGCCATCCCCTGCGCGACGCAGAACGAACTGAACGGGGTCGACGCCACTCAACTGGCGAAGAACGGATGTCGCATCGTCGCCGAGGGCGCGAACATGCCCAGCACCCCCGAGGCGGTGCGCATCTTCGCAGACGCCGGCGTCGGCTTCGCCCCGGGTAAGGCCGCGAACGCGGGCGGCGTCGCCACCAGCGCACTCGAGATGCAGCAGAACGCTTCTCGGGATTCGTGGACGTTCGCGCACACCGAGGACCGATTGTCGGAGATCATGACGGCCATCCATGACCACTGCCTGCACACGGCAGACGAATACGGGGCACCGGGCAACTACGCGACCGGCGCCAACATCGCGGCGTTCACTCGCGTGGCCGACGCCATGCTCGCACTCGGTCTCATCTGACCCGAACGGACGCCGACACGGTTCCACTTGACCTTCAGGTAGGTCGAAGCCGGATGATCTGCGATATGCCGTCCGTTCCCGAAGTCAGCGAACTCGTCCCGATCGGCGCGTTCGCGCAACGCACCGGCTTGACCGCGTCCGCGCTGCGGTTCTACGACGACTCGGGGTTGCTCACCCCGGCCGCCGTCGACGCGTCGACCGGATATCGCCAGTACAGCGCGTCGCAGGAGCGGCACGCGATCGCACTCCGGCGACTCCGCGAGAACGGGATGTCGCTCGCCGACATCCGCACGGTCCTCGCCGCCGAGCCGGGTACCGCCGGCGGACTGATCGACGAACACGTGCGCACCGTCGCTGCCGAAGCCGATCGGGTTCGGCGCGAGGCCAGGACGATCAAGATGACGATCGCCGCGGAGTCGACAACCCTGCTCGCCACCGTGCGTGGACCGATCCTGGCCGCCGCGCTCGGCCAGGTGCTCACCGCAGCCGCCCGTGACGTGGCCCATCCCGTCCTGGACGCTGTCGAACTCCGGCTGGAAGACGGGGCCGTCACCCTGACCTCGACAGACCGCTACCGGCTCTCTTCCCGGTCGCTACCGACCGTCGAACCGTGCGGCACCCGGTGGTCGGGAACGCTGTGTGCGGCCGACCTCCGTGATGGTCTGTCCGACCTGACACGGGGCGGCGTCGTCGACATCGACGCCGCGGCCGGCGCAGTTCGATTCCGGCTCGACGGTCGGGACGACATGTGGTGCCGCCTACTCGACGGGCCGTTTCCCGCGCACCAGGCGATGATCGAAGCCCTGCCCACGGTGACCATGCGTGCGAGTGTCGCGAAATCCGCTGTGTTGCAATCGTTGGAGCGCTGTGCAACCGACCGGGTGCACCTGGACTTCACGTCGGCGGCACTCACACTGAGCGACGCCTCGTCGGCACAACTCGCCGTCGTGCCAGCCGAGACCTGCGGCCCCCCGATCGCACTGTGGTTCGAGGTCTCGACGCTCTACCCAGCGGTCCATGTGTCGATCGGGGGCGAGATGATGATCGACGTCCGCAATCGGGACCTCCCGATGACGATTCGGTCCGCAGACGGCGGCGACCTCACCACGGTCGTCATGCCGGTTTCCCACAGCCACCACAATGACTGAGCAGCAAAGGATCTCCGGGAGTGTCAGGATCCGACGCCTGAGCGACGGGGCAACGAGCAGCCGCTCAGGTCACGGCGATCTGCGCCGTACCATCTCGGCGATCCAGACCGGCGCATACGGCGAAGTGCAGCCCGGGGAGGTCGGGTAATCCTCCAGCACTCGCAACCGCTCACCGATGTCGATTGCACGAGAACGGAAGTCGGGATTCTCGATGCCGATGGTCGCCAGGCATGTGTTCATCGCCCACTGCAGGCGTGGCGGCGCGTTCCCCATGTCGGACTCGATGGTGTCGAGCAACCCGGCCATGTCGAGGTCACCGGGCTTCTTGACCACTCGATCAGCGGTCAGGGCCCATCCCGCCGCGGCGACACCGGGCTCGGCGTCGGCCATCCACGACCTCCGCAACTCCTCGGCATGCGGACTCTTTTTGACGACGTAGTTGACGAGCCAATCGTGGACCTTCGGCCGGTCGGCCTCGCGGATCATCGTGTCGAGCTGCGCGGCGTCGAACGCCCGCGGGCGACAGATCAACAGTGCAAGCAGGCGCGGCGCGGTGTCGCCCGTCGCCCACAGCTCCGCGGAAAGTTCGGGCTGCGTTCGCAGTCGTTTCGCGATCGCCCTGAGCTTCGTGAGATTGACCCCGTAGTCGTCGCCGTGTTTCTCGTTGACCGCTCGGATCCGCGGGTCGTCGAGACTGCGGAGCTCGCCGAGGACGTCGGCGAGAGTCTGTTGGATGTCGGACATTCCGGTCATGATCCCCTCTGGAAGTGCGCACACAGCCTACGACGCTCGATGTGGCCGCGGGTTGTGTGCTCATCAATCCGGAGGGCCCGCCAATATCCGCACGTCGGCGACGTCGTACTCGGCAACGGACGCCGACCGGATCGCCCGTGACTGGTCCTCGCCGACCCCGTCGCCACGGAACGCCTCGACCGCCGACTGCGAGTCCCAGCGCTCGAAGATGTTGATCCGGCCGGGGTCCATCGAGTCCGCGGAGATTGCGAAATCGAGACACCCCGGTGCCCGACGGGCGGCACCGACCACCTCGTCGCAGCCGGCGATGTACGCCGCGCGCTGGTCCGGGTCCACTCGCAGACTGCCGGCAACGATCACCATTGGTTGCTCCTCCATCGATACTCCGGTGCACCGGTGTCCCGGCGCGAGACGTCACCGCTATGGTGAGGGCGACAGGAGTGCAGACCGGCACGACCCGGCGAACTCATCGCTCACGATCGACGTGGCCGCGCGACGCCGCGCCACGGCCTACTCTGATCGAATGGCTTTGGTTCTGGGTCCGATCCTCCGGCACGTCGACGAAACCTCCGCGCTGATCTGGGTGCAGACCGACGAACCCGGCGAGGTCGAAGTCCTCGGCTGTGCGACCCGGACGTTCGAGGTGTCCGGTCACCACTACGCGCTGGTCGAGGTCAGCGGCCTGGTGCCCGACACGGTCTCCGAGTATCAGGTCCGCGTCAACGGCGCCCTCGAGTGGCCCCTCCCGGACACCGAGTTCCCGCCCAGCGTGATCCGGACCCGGGGACCGGACACCGCGGACCGGCACCGGTTCGTCTTCGGGTCCTGCCGGTATCCGCGGGCCGAGGACCCCAAGCTCGACGAGAAGCTCGGACTCGACGCATTGGACTGCTACGCGGTCCGAATGCGCCACCTCCCGGTGGAGGAGTGGCCGGACACCCTCATTCTGCTCGGCGACCAGGTGTACGCGGACGAGCTGACCCCGCAGGTGAAGGAGTCGCTGGAGTCGAGCCGGGCCTCGACCGCCGGACCGTCCGACGAGGTCGTCGACTTCGAGGAGTACGAGGGACTGTATCGGCACACCTGGGGAGACCCCGAGATCCGATGGATCCTCTCGACCGTGCCGACGGCCATGATCTTCGACGATCACGACATCCGTGATGACTGGAACACCTCGGACACCTGGCGTCGGCAGATGAGCGAGAAGCCGTGGTGGCAGGACCGGATCCGCGCCGGCCTCGCGTCGTACTGGGTGTATCAGCACCTCGGCAACCTCTCCCCCGCCGAACTCGCCGAGTCCGAGGACTACCGCCGCGTCCGCGAGATCGACGGTGACTGCTGGCCCCACCTGGTCGAGGTCGCGGATCGCGCCGACCGGGAAACCGACGGAACCAAGGGTGTCCGGTTCAGTTTCCGGTGGAACCTGGGCAACACCAGGCTGGTCATGATCGACTCCCGCAACGGTCGCATCCTGTCCGACGGAACACGAAAGATGGTGAGTGACAACGAATTCGATTGGGTAGAGAGCCAGGTCGACGACGACATCGAGCGACTCGACCACCTGGTCCTCGGCTCATCACTGCCGTGGTTGCTCCCGCCGGTCATCGGTGATGCGGAGACTGTGAACGAGATCGGCGCCCGGCGGCCGGGCGGTCGTGGACAGCTGGCCGAGAAGATCCGGCAGGGTGCCGACCTCGAGCACTGGCCGGCCTTCTTCGATTCCTTCGTCCGGCTCAGCGAGATGATCCGGCAGGTTGCGGCGCGCGACCCCGGGCCCGCGACCGTCAGCGTGCTGTCCGGCGACGTCCACCACAGCTATGCCGCACGTGCGGTTTTCCCGGACACGACGAGCGCCGACGTCCACCAGCTCGTGTGTTCGCCGGTGCACAACGCGATCCCGCCGTACATCAAGGTGGTGTTCCGGTTGGGGTGGTCGAATCGGCTCGCCTCGGTCGTCCGGCGTTGGGCGCGTCGTGGTGGCTCACCCGAACTGCCCGTCGCCTGGCGGAACACCCTGGGCCCGCTGTTCGGCAACACCATCGCGACGCTCTCGGTTCAGGGACGCTTCGCCGAGGTCACTTTCGAGCAGCCCGACCTGGACGGGACGCTCGGTAGAGCCGGAAACATCTGTCTGACACCGGAATTCGTGGCAACAGAGCGCACATAGCGCGCATTGTCGCCACGAAATCCCTAGTCCAGACAGAACTCGTTGCCCTCGGGGTCGTGCATCACGATGTGTCCCTCGCCGAGCGGAGGTGCGGGGTCGTGTCGTTCGACCCGGGTCGCACCGAGTCCGACGAGCCGGTCGGCTTCGGCCTCGAGGGCGCGCATCCGGTCGTCGCCACTCAGGCCAGGGGCAGCACGGACGTCGAGGTGCACCCGGTTCTTCGCCGTCTTGCCCTCGGGTACGCGTTGGAAGAACAACCGTGGCCTGCGCTCCTCCGGGTCGATAACGGCCGAGGCGTCGTTCCGACGCTCCGGAGGCACACCGAATGCGTCGAGCGCCGACTCCCAGCTGTCGAATCCGGTAGGCGGGTCCTGGAGCCGGTAACCGAGCACCTCGGCCCAGAATGCGGACAGAGCAGCCGGGTCACCACAGTCGAAGGTCAGTTGAAAGTCGGTTGTCATGAGTCCACTGTGCGACACGACGAGGACAACCCGGGTCCTCGATCGTGAAAATCAGCGCAGACGTTCGCCGTACACCCGGTCCACGGACATGACCATCAGGACGCGGCGATCGGCGACCATGACCCTGCGGTATTCGTCCCAGTCCGGGTGCTCGCCTGCCGCCTTGCGGTAGTAGTCGACGAGCGCCTCGACCTCGGGCCCGTCCGGTTCGGTGCCCGGTCCGATCAACGTCACAGTGCCCTCGGCGGTCGCCCACGTGTAGCGATCGGGCCCGGTGATCTCCAACGCGGCGCGCGGATCGCGTCGGAGGTTGGCGGTCTTGGCCCGGCCCTCGGTCATCGAGACGTAGATGGTCCCGGCGTCGCGGTCGTAAAAGGGGGTCACCGGGGACAGCTGTGGTAATCCCGAGGACTTGATCGTGGCGAGGACACCGACTCCGCCTTCGGCGAGAAGATCACGAGGGTCATACGCGGGTTGGTTCATGCCTGCGGCAACCCGGCGTACGTACAGGCTATTCCGGACGGGCCGCACACCCCGGGCATGGCTCCGCGATGCGTTGCGACATTCTTCAGATCCTGTGTCTTTACACGTACGATCGTCGACATGCATGTGCGCGAGATCCTGACCACCACGCCTACGACGACCGCTGAGGCCCTCGACCTGTTCGACTCCGCCCCCGCGGTCGAACCGGACTTCATGATCGGCACCTGGCGTGGCGCCGAGCTGCCCACCGACCACCCGTTGGACGGCTTCCTCGCGGCCAGCGGCTGGTGGGGCAAGCAATTCGTCGACGCCGAGACCGTCCACCCCCTGCTCTTCCCGACCCGCGACGGTTCGGCACTGTGGGCCATGAACCCGGCGATCGCTTTCGGCGGACTGGGGATCGCCGAGAAGGCACCCGGGGTCAAGTCGTTGTCGCTGGGGACGCCGATCGCCGCGACCAGGCTTCTCAGTCAGACCCGACGAGCACGGGCCCGGCTGCGCACCACTCGGTACCGCGGCACGGACACCGCGACCATGTCGTACGACCAGCTGCCGATCAACGACGTCTTCCACCGGATCTCCGATGATGCCGTCCTGGGCGCCATGGACCTGAAGGGGTCGCCGAAGCCGTACTTCTTCGTGCTCCGCCGCGACGACTCACTCCGCCTCGTCGGCCACTGATCCTCGTCGGCCACTGATCCTCGTCGGCCACCGATCCTCGGCGACGCGAGGACGGCGCCGACGAACCACGAGCCGGCGAGCCGGCGGAGGCGTTCAATGGGTAGATGGACACCTCACCCACCGCCCACCTCCGCCGGGGTGCCGTCGCGGTCGCTGCGGGCGCCCTCGCGGGCGCCGTGACACTGGCCGCACCCGGGACCACCCAGGCTGCACCGCCGATGCCGTCCGGGTATTACCGCGGCGACGTCACCAGCGCCCCGATCGCCGACACGGTGTGGTTCGGCAAGAACTTCACGGGTTCGCGAGTCGTCAACAACACCGCGATCGGGTGGGCCTTCCCCGGCGCGGTGTACCCCGGGCGTTCCGTGCAGGACGGTGCACCGGTCATCGTCGTCGACTACTCGGGAACCGCCGTGGGATTCGTGCGTGACGAGCTCCGAGCCGACGGCCGTGGCGGCTATTGGGGCCGCGCGCTGAACGGCACCACCGAGCTGCTGCGTTTTCACTTGACACGCTGACCGTGGGCGACGGGCAACCATGGTGGAGACTTCGGGTTCGACCCCTTCGTCGGCTCACAGCTCGGCGAGCGCCGAGCGGATCTCATTGGTGGCCGCGACGGCTTCACGGAGCGCGATCCGCGCCTCGGCCCGGCCCTGTTCCGCAGTCGAGAGTCGTTGCCGCGCGAACCGCAGCGATTCTTCGCAACGAGCCAGCTCGGCCCGCAACTCCTGAGCCCGCCGGACGATCTCGTCGACCTCCGACGAAGCCCCGTCCACAGTTCGGGAGGCGGCGTCGAGGTCGGATCGGGCCGTTCGCTCCCCTGTCTCGGCCTCGGCCAGTCGGGCTTCGAGGTCACGTCGACGACGCTCCGCTTCGTCAGACGCTGTGTGGTCCGAGTCGTCGGCGTCATCCCTGTCGGCACCCTCTTCGTCGGCACCGTCTGCGTCCGCGCCGCTTGCCTCGGACTCGTCCGCGACTGGTTCCTGCAACGGCTCCGGGACGACGAACACGCCGGCGGGCCCGAAGCCGCTGTATTCGGCGGATGCGGTGAGGTTTCCCCGCAACACCTGCTCGAGCACTTCCGGGTCGGCCACCGCGGCTCGCAATGTCTGCGTGACCTCGCGAATGGTACTGTCTCCCAGCGTCACTCGCAGATCTGCGGCCGTGGCGGCGACCGCGGTCACCGAATCGTTGATCAGATCCTGACGGCGTCGCGACAACGTCTTCATCTTGTCGACAGCCGAGCGGCGCTGGGCCGCAGTCAAATCCGACGCCAACCCAGCGATGAGGGCACTGTCGTCGGGGTGCGCGCGAACCCATTGGTTGATGGCCCATGCAGCTTGCGTGGGCCGACGCAATTTCGCGATCCGCCCCGCCAGGTCACGGTCGCCGTCCGCTTTGATCTCCCGAGCGAGTTCGTTCCGGCGTGTCACGAACGCCGCCGGCGCCAGACCGTACAGCTCGTCGACGATCTCGTCGTACGGGGTCATAGGGCTGCCCGAGCGGTGGTCGGCGTCACTGTCCGCATGAGCAGATACTACGACGGCGCCCGTGACGGCCACCTCACTTCGCCTTCTAAACTTGAATCATTCCAGATAAGACTGCACGATGGTCACCATGCTCACCGACGAGGACTGCGCCCGGCACCTGCGCGCCGCCGGACTGCGGGTGACCCGTCCGCGGGTCGCGGTCATGCAAGCCGTCCGAGCACATCCTCATGCGGACACCGACGAGGTCCTCCGAACCGCTCGCGAACGGTTGCCGGAGGTCTCGCAGCAAACGGTGTACGACGTTCTGGGCGTACTGACTTCGGCCGGCCTCGTGCGACGCATCCAGCCGTCCGGCCACGTGTCTCGATATGAGTCACGCGTCGGGGACAACCATCACCACGTGATATGCCGTACATGCGGATCCATCGGGGACGTCGACTGCGCAGTCGGCGAGGCCCCGTGCCTGACCCCGTCCGACGACCGGGGTTTCGTCATCGACGAAGCCGAGGTCATCTACTGGGGTCATTGCCCCGACTGCATCCCCGAACCCAACCGACCCGCTCCGGGCGCCGGCCCCGACCGATAGACCCCGACCCACGACGCCTCCCTCCCCTGCGATCACCGACCCGGCGATCGCAGTTCTCACCGTGCCCGAAAGGAAACCCCGCATGGCGCAGCAAGACCACGAGCCCGTCCGTGACGCGAAGGAACATCCCCCATCGCCGAGGCGAACACCGAGCCCGCCGCGGGCGGTTGCCCGGTCGCGCACGGTCGGCTCACGCCGCCCACCCAGGGCGGCGGCAACCGCGACTGGTGGCCGAACCAGCTGAATCTCAAGGTGCTTCAGCACAATCCGGAAGTCGCGAATCCGATGGACGCCGACTTCGACTACGACTCGGCGCTCGAGGATCTCGACGTCGAGGCGTTACGCGCCGACCTGACCGCCCTGATGACCGATTCGCAGGACTGGTGGCCCGCCGACTTCGGCCATTACGGAGGCCTGTTCGTCCGTATGTCCTGGCATGCCGCGGGTACCTACCGGGTACAGGACGGACGCGGTGGTGCCGGAGCCGGGATGCAGCGATTCGCCCCGCTCAACAGCTGGCCGGACAACGCGAACCTGGACAAGGCGCGCCGACTCCTGTGGCCGATCAAGAAGAAGTACGGTACGGCACTGTCCTGGGCCGACCTCCTGGTCTTCGCCGGGAACGTCGCCCTGGAGTCGATGGGGTTCACCACCGCCGGCTTCGCCTTCGGGCGCGTGGACGAGTGGGAGCCCGACGAGGTGTACTGGGGCCCCGAACTCGAGTGGCTGGCGGATCAGCGGTACCCGGGCGACCGCGAACTCGAAACACCGCTTGCGGCAGTGCAAATGGGGCTCATCTATGTGAATCCGGAAGGACCGAACGGCAATCCGGACATCCTCGCGTCCGCGGTCGACATCCGCGAGACGTTCGCGCGGATGGCGATGAACGACGTCGAGACCGCGGCTCTGATCGTCGGGGGCCACACCTTCGGCAAGACCCACGGCGCCGGTGACGCCGGCCTGGTGGGTCCCGAACCCGAGGCCGCCGCCGTCGAGGACGCCGGTCTCGGCTGGACCAGCTCGCACGGCTCCGGCAAGGGCGCGGACACGATCACCAGCGGCCTCGAGGTGATCTGGAATCCGACCCCGACCCGCTGGGACAACGCTTTCCTCGAGACTCTCTACGGCTACGAGTGGGAGCTCTACAAGAGTCCGGCCGGAGCCAACCAGTGGCGTCCGAAGGACGGCGCCGGGACCGGTACCGTCCCCACGGCATTCGGCGACGAGAAGACCCACCCGTCGATGCTGACCACCGACCTCGCGATGCGCTACGACCCCGGTTTCGAGAAGATCACCCGGCGGTGGCTCGATCACCCCGAGGAACTGGCGCACGAGTTCGCCAAGGCCTGGTTCAAGCTCCTGCACCGCGACATGGGACCCGCCGTCCGGTATCGGGGTCCGCTTGTTCCGACCGAGACGTACCTGTGGCAGGACAATGTCCCGGCGCACGAGGGCCCACTCGTCACCGATGCCGACGTGGCAGCCTTGAAGGCGACGCTCCTCGACTCGGGACTGACTGTGGCGCAACTCGTGAAGACCGCGTGGGCGGCGGCGTCGAGCTTCCGTGGCAGCGACAAGCGCGGCGGCGCCAACGGCGGCCGGATCCGCCTGCAGCCGCAGGCATCCTGGGAGGTCAACGAGCCCGACGAGTTGGCCACCGTGATCCGCACCCTCGAAGGCATCCGGGGTGCGTTCACCGGCGAGGCCGGCGCGAAGGTCTCCTTCGCCGACCTCGTGGTCCTCGGCGGCACGGCAGCAGTCGAGAAGGCGGCGCGGGATGCCGGAGTCGAGATCACGGTACCGTTCACCCCTGGACGTACCGACGCCACCCAGGACGAGACGGACGCCGATTCGATGGCACATCTCGAGCCCACCGCCGACGGGTTCCGCAACTACGTCGGCAAGACCAGTGGCCTTCCGGCCGAGTTCACCCTCGTCGACAAGGCATCGCTGCTGACCCTCAGCGCCCCCGAGATGACGGTGCTGGTGGGTGGCCTCCGGGTGCTGGGCAACAACTTCGGCGGCTCGGCGGCCGGCGTCCTGACCGACCGTCCCGGCGTCCTCACGAACGACTTCTTCGTGAATCTGCTGGACATGTCGACAGCCTGGTCGGCGTCGGAAGACGAGAACCTGTACGTCGGGCGCGATCGCGCCACCGGCGAGCAGACCTGGACCGGCACTCGCGCCGATCTGGCGTTCACGTCGAACTCACAGTTGCGCGCCCTGGCCGAGGTCTACGCGGCCGACGACGCAGCGGAGAAGTTCGTGAACGACTTCGTCGCGGCCTGGGACAAGGTGATGAACCTGGACCGGTTCGTACTCTGAGCAAATCGGTTCATCGTCGAACCGATCAGATGCGGCGGCGGCACCCTTCGTGGGGTGCCGCCGCCGTGGCGTTTCGCATCACCCGGCGCACAGGGACTTCCGGAACTATGCTGGCGCTTTCCCTCCGTGGCGGGTGACCGCCTCGAGACGAAGGTGAGGACGACGACGATGTCCGGCGAACACAGGTCCCTGGGCCATATCCGACTGACCTCACACAGCGGCGGGGTCGACGCTCCGCCCATCCACTGGGGGGGCGGCCACCGCGGCGGAACGCGGTCCCGTCATCGGGACGACGGGCACACGTGCGCATCGCAATGTCATCGGCACCCACAGCGGCTCCTACAGCGTCTATCGCGCACTGGCCGTCGCCGCCGGCGCCCTTGCACGAGAGCACCGAGCCGATCTCACCAACACCTCGCCCACCGACCACATCGGACCGTATCCACAGTGGGGCAATCCGCGCGCGATCGTCTCGCTGGATCCTTGGGGTGCGACAGTCGCCGAGAGTTTCCCCGACGAGATCGCTCGCGGTTACGACATCCGGCCGACCATCGCGGTGACCAAGGCGCACGTCATCCTTCCCGAGATCGCCGAGGCGATCGAGAAGGGCCGTCTGGTCCCCGACGGTGAGGTTCTGCTGCCGAGTGGCGCGGCTCTGGTCACCAAGGCGGCCGTGGAACCGGTGTGGCATCTTCCCGGCGTCGCCGAGCGGTTCGGCTGCTCCGAGGCCGAGCTGCGCCGGGTGTTGTTCGAGGAGACCGGCGGCATGTATCCCGAACTCGTCACGCGGTCGGATCTCGAGGTGTTCCTCCCGCCGATCGGCGGGCAGACGGTCTACATCTTCGGCAACGCCCGCGACCTCGCCGACCCCTCGGTGGAACTCACCGCACGGGTGCACGACGAGTGCAACGGCTCCGACGTGTTCGGCTCCGACATCTGTACGTGCCGCCCATATCTGACGCATGCAATCGAGGAGTGCATCCGCGGCACCCAGCGCGGCGGCGTCGGCTTGGTCGCCTACTCCCGCAAAGAGGGACGCGCCCTCGGCGAGGTCACCAAGTTCCTGGTGTACAACGCCCGTAAACGCCAACTCGGCGGTGACACCGCGGACCAGTACTTCGCCCGCACCGAATGCGTTGCGGGCGTACAGGACATGCGGTTCCAGGAGCTCATGCCCGACGTCCTGCACTGGTTCGGCATCACCAGGATCCATCACCTGGTGTCGATGTCGAACATGAAGTACGACGCCATCACCGGCTCGGGTATCGAGGTCGGCGAACGGGTCAACATCCCCGACGAACTGATCCCCGCCGACGCCCGCGTCGAGATCGACGCGAAAATGGCTGCCGGTTACTTCACGCCCGGACCCGTGCCCGATGCCGAACAGCTGCGTCAGGTCAAGGGCCGGGGGTTGTGATGACCGGAGCACCAGAGGTGGAACTCTCCGCCTCACAGGCCGCCCGGCTGCTGCGCTCCACCGCCACCGTCCGGAGCCGGTCGCGACAACTCCTCGAACGGGCGCGGGCCGGCGAATCGTCGTGGTTCATCGTCCACGACGATGCGCGGGACGCGGCAGCTGACATCGTCGTGGAAACGACTCGGTTGCGATATCCCGACGGAGACATCCCTTTTCACAGCAGGTGGCGACATTTCGAGGCAGGCGGTATCGACCGCCTCGGCGCTCTCGACGCCGCCTTGCCCCCGGCCGGCTCGGCGGAGCGAACCCGCGCGCTCATCGACGTCGTGCTGGTCAGCGTCCTCCTCGATGCCGGCGCGGGACCCGAGTGGTCGTTTCGGGAACGGTCGAGCGACCTGGTTCTCACCCGTTCCGAGGGGCTCGGCGTCGCGAGCTGGGTGGCGTTCTGCGAGGGGGTGTTCTCGAGCGACCCGGCCGATCCCCTGCGGGTCGACGCCACCGGTCTGGGCCGCGTCACGGCGGACACTCTCGGCGCGGCCTTCCAGGTGGGTCCCGACAACCCGCTCACGGGCCTGCCCGGGCGGGTCGATCTCCTGCGCCGCCTGGGCGAGGTGTTGTCGAGCCGCCCCGAGATCTTCGGTCCGGACGCCCGGCCGGGCGGCCTGTTCGATCACCTCACCCGCGGTGGTCGTGCGGAGGTGCCCGCGGTCGACATCCTGAGCGGGGTACTCGAGTATCTGGGCCCGATCTGGCCGTCGGACAACACGATCGACACCCACCCACTGGGCGACTGCTGGCATCACGACGCCGTCGTCGGCCCGGGCCTCACCGCCGGCTGGGTGCCGTTCCACAAACTGTCCCAGTGGCTGACCTATTCGCTTCTCGAACCGTTTCGCTGGGCCGGTGTCCAGGTGACCGGACTCGACGAGCTGACCGGCCTCCCCGAATACCGCAACGGTGGCCTTCTCCTCGACTCGGGTGTGCTCGCGCTGCGTGAGGAGGCCTGGGCGGACCGGGAGTGGGAGGTCGGCGACGAGCTCGTCGTCGAATGGCGGGCGCTCACCGTCGCCCTTCTCGACGAGATCGCCGACCTCGTACGCGATCGCCTCGACGCCGATGCGGCCTCGATGCCCCTGGCCTGCGTGCTCGAGGGTGGCACGTGGGCGGCCGGCCGCGTGCTCGCGAGCCGACTTCGCGATGGGTTGCCGCCGTTGATGATACGCAGTACCGGCACCGTTTTCTGAGCCGACCACCGACCGAGAGGAACCCATGGGCAGCGTCGCCGTCATCGACCATCCGCTGGTACAACACAAACTGACCCTGATGCGTCGCAAGGAGACGTCGACAAACGACTTCCGCCGTCTGCTCGACGAGATCTCGATCCTGATGGCGTACGACGTCCTGCGTGACATCCCGATGCACGAGATCACCATCGACACACCGCTCGAGACCACCACCGCCCGGGTCATCGACGGCAAGAAGCTGGTGTTCGCCGCGGTTCTGCGGGCCGGTGCCGGTATCGCCGACGGCATGCTGACCGTTGTTCCCGGCGCGCGCGTCGGACACATCGGCCTCTACCGCGACCCGAAGACCATGGTCGTCGTCGAGTACTACTTCAAGATGCCGTCGGAGCTGTCCGAGCGTGATGTCGTGATCGTCGATCCGCTTCTGGCGACCGGGCATTCGGCGGTCGCCGCGATCGACCGGATCAAGGAGTACGGTCCGAAGTCCATCAAGTTCGTCTGCCTGCTCGCCTGCCCGGAGGGCATCGAGGTGCTGCATCGCTCACACCCCGACGTGCCGATCTTCACCGCGGCGGTCGACCGCGAACTCGACGACAACGGCTTCATCCGCCCCGGACTCGGTGACGCCGGCGATCGCATCTTCGGAACCGCCTGACCTCGAGAACAGGAAGGAACCCTGCTCCCGGAGGTGCGAGCGAAGCGAGCCGCGAAGGGTGTAGCAACACGTCTCACCAGGCCCTTCGAGGCTCGTCGCTTGCGCTCCTCACACCTCAGCCTGAATCTTTCACGGGTGGGTAGGGTTTCGCCGATCGGTTGTCGGTGTCGCCTTTTGATGGTTGGTGCTGGTGTGTGGGCAGGGTGGATCGCCAGCGTTGGGTTCGCTGGTTGTTCGGGTTCTGAGGTGGGGTGGGCGGCGGTGACGGGGCGCGGTGACCGAGGGGCTGGTTAGGCGGTGAGGCGTTGCCAGCCGTGGCGTATGTGGTGGTTGTAGGGCCAGTCGGTGGGTAGTCGCAGGGTGGTGGTGCGGGCGTGGGTGATGATCTTGCCGCCGACGGTGAACAGGCGGTGGCGCAAGCGTTTGGGTTCCCAGCGGCGGATGGGGTCGTGGCGGTGGTAGCCGAGGGTTTGAGTCCAGGCAATGAGGTCGGAGGCCA
The DNA here is from genome assembly GCF_029866425.1 of Gordonia sp. SMJS1. Classification (NCBI taxonomy): domain Bacteria; kingdom Bacillati; phylum Actinomycetota; class Actinomycetes; order Mycobacteriales; family Gordoniaceae; genus Gordonia; species Gordonia sp. SMJS1. The sequence continues at coordinate 2,960,539 of NZ_CP123381.1, forward strand.
GGGCGACGATATCGAGCCACAGTTGGTTTTTGGCGAATGAGTCGAACGGTAGGTTGGCCATGCCGGTGTCTTTGAGGCAGCGGATACGGTCTTCGGCGCGGGCACGTTGACGGTGACGCAGTTCCAGGATCGGCAGTGTCCAGCCGCGGCCGCGGGTGTTGGTGGCGAACACGGTGTAGCGGCGGCCCTCGATGTCGGTGATGAGGTGTTGGGCTCCGTTGTGGGGATATTCGCGGCGCGCGATCAGCCGCATCCCGGGTGGCCAGGGCTCGTAGGCGGTTTCGGTGTCACGGACCGAGCGCGGCATGTGGTCGGTGATCTCGGCGACCTGGGCATCAGCTCGTGGATCGGCGTCGTCGGTGTTGATCGCGGTCACCCAGGCGGCCTCAGGCAGCACGTCCAATGCGTCTTTGACCAGTTCGGAGATGGTGAACCCGACCGAGTACTGCAGGCGTTGCTCGGCCAGGTGGGCCAGGAACTTTTTGGCACACCCGGCCGAATCGGTACGTATGAGCACCTGGGCGCGTTCAGCGGCGGGCAGCTGGGCCAACGCCGCCTCGAGGGCCGCGATGTGCATGTCCGCACCTTTGGGTGAGGCACCTCCACGCCGCAGGTCCAGGTTCAGTGTTTCCCCGGTGCCGAAGGCGCCGTGGTCGACGAACGAACACATCGGGGAATGCCCGAACACCCGCTTATACGTTTTCTGGGCCTGTTCTTTGGCCGAGCCGGCGGTCACGGTCGTGGCATCGAGATCAACGATCACCAGCCCGCCATCGATGCTGCCCGCAGTGCCCTCCAACGGGCGGGCAATGCCCCACACCCGCTCCCGCGCCGCGGCGCGAGCCGCGCTGATCGCGGTACTGACCGCCTCGACATCGGTAGCCAGCCTGCTGATCACCCGCGAAATCGTCGGATCAGAGGCCACCTGCCCGTACAACTGTGGCTGAGCCCGGACTGTGGCCACATCGGCCACACAGTCACCACCGGTCGCCAAGGTGAGCGCCAGATCCAGCACGATCTTGGCCGGATCATGGACCGTCGCCGCGGTCCGCCACGGCGCCATCGCCGCGGTCAGCTCGGCTCCCAGGCCCGAGACCTGCACGGTTTTCGTCAGCAACACCCCGCCCGAGGTCGTCAGCACCGACTCAGTGCGCGTAGGGTCCACCATCAACTCGGGATACACGTTATTCTTCACCTGCGAGGTGCCTTTCTTCTTGTGACTATTTGTTTGTGGTGAATCAATAATCACAAGGCAGACAGGCACTTTCGCGTATCACACGCCGAACACCAGCAACATCAGTGAAATATCCAGGCTCAGGGAGCAGGGGTTATGGGCTTCTTTCGGATTAGGGAGCAGGGTTCGTGGTGCTGTGGCGCGCCGGAGGTGTTCGGTCTACGACACCTGCCAGGCCACCGCGGCACCGATCGCCCCGGTGGCGTTCAGTGCCCAGTGCAAGGCGATCGGTGCGAGGAGGCTCGTGGTGCGTTGCCGTAACCACCCGAGCACGAAACCCGCGGCCCCGGTTGCCACGACCGCGCCTGCGATGCCGGCGATCTGTGCAACCGTCCCGGCACCCAGTACGCCGCTCAGGCCTTCGTTGCCCGCGGTGAGACCGGTCGAGGACAGGATGTGCCACAAACCGAAGGCGATCGCACCGACGACCAGCGTCGTCAACGGGGCGAACAACCGGCCCAGAACCCCTTGCAGCACACCGCGGAACAAGACCTCCTCCGGGAGAACGGTCTGCAGCGGGATGATCACGAACGCCGCCAGGAGGGCCTCGGAGGTGTCGTCGTAGCGGTCGGACAGGAAGAACTCACGCGTCGCCGGGATCGCGACCGCTGTCGAGACCACCGCCGCGACCACGAGGACCGCGGCCACGGCGACCGGGATGCCGGCGCGCAGTTCCGCACGGCTCAGGCCGAGGTCCCGCCAGCCGAGGCCGGCGAGGCGGGCGATGCCCACGGCCACGACGGCGGCAACCGGGACGATCGCCACCGACAGCGGGCCGTCCGCGAGATGCGCACCGATGTTCACCGCGACGAGGAACACGATCACCACGACCAGTAGCGCGACGTCGGTGCGACGGGACGGGGTGATCACCCGGTCGAGTCTGCCGTACCGCGCCATGGCGGTGTCGGTGAACGCGGCCGCGGTGTCGCAGAATGATTCGGTGCCAAGACCCGCGACCGTCGTCGACCGCCTCGAACGTCACCAGGTCGCCCTCTACCTCGGCGCGATACTCGCCGGACTGTGTGCGGGACTGGCCGCACCCGGTCCCGCCGAGGGCCTCGAGTCGGCGATCACGCCGCTGCTCGCCGCGCTGCTCTATGTCACCTTTCTGCAGATCCGCCGGTCCGATCTCCTGGAATCGCTGCGTGACCGACGGTTCCTGGTCGCGGTGCTGTTCCTGAACTTCGTCGTGGCGCCTCTTGTGGTGGCCGTGTTGTCCTCAGCGCTGCCCGCCGACGACGCGATCCGTCTCGGCGCGCTACTGGTGCTGCTGTGTCCGTGCGTCGACTACGTCGTCGTGTTCGCCGGGCTCGGCGGCGGGGACGCCCGACGACTCCTTGCCGCGACGCCGCTGCTGCTCCTCGCCCAGATGCTGCTGACACCGCTGTATCTGGTGCTGCTGCTCGGTGACGGACGGTCGGTGATCGAGCCGGAGCCGTTCCTCTGGGCGTTCGCTGTCCTCATCCTCTGCCCGCTGGCACTGGCGTGGCTCACCCAGGCGTGGGCGGAACGATCCGAGGCGGGTCGTCGAGCCTTGGTCGGCGCCACGATGACGATGGTCCCGCTCATGGTGGCCGTACTCTTCGTCGCCGTGAGTTCCCAGGTACCTCTCGTCGGTTCGCGTTTTGCCGACATCGTCGGGGTGATCCCGGTCTACGCCGCGTTCCTCGCGATCATGGTGGCGGCCGGTGTCGCGGTGGCACACATGTTCCGCCTGGCCCCGGAGCCGTCGACGGCGGTCGTCTTCTCCGGAGCCACCCGCAACTCGCTCGTCGTCCTGCCACTCGCGCTGGCGCTGCCGGTCGGGGCGGAACTGGCCGCGGCGACGGTGATCACGCAGACACTCGTCGAACTGATCGGGATGGTCGTCCTGGTGTGGGCGTTCACTTGTGTGGCACGTCGGCGCTGAGGCCGCCGTCCATCACGAACTCGGCACCGGTCGCGTACGAGGACTCGTCGCTGGCCAGGAACACCACGAAGGTCGACACCTCGCGTGACTCCGCGGCCCGACCCATCGGCACGGTCACCATGTCGTCGGGGATCCCCTCGGTCATCGGCGTCCGGATGAGACCCGGGTGGATGGAGTTCACCCGCACGTTGTGCGGAGCCAGTTCGAGCGCAACCGATTTCGCCAGACCACGCACGCCCCACTTGCTCGCGACATAGCCGTGCGCCCAGGGACTTCCGCGCAGGCCCTCCACCGACGAGACGTTGATGATCGAGCCACCGCCGGCGTCGATCATCAGGTCCGCGACCGCCTGGATTCCGAGGAACGTGCCCGTCAGGTTCACGTCCAGGATCTGCTTCCACTTGTCCAGCCGGAACTTCTGGATCGTCGAACCGTTCACGATGCCGGCATTGTTCACCAGGACGTTGACCTTGCCGAACTCGTCTACCGCGGTGGACACCGTCGTCTGCCAGTCCTCGGGCGAGGTGACATCGAGGTGGACGTAGCGCGCCGCGTCCCCCAGTTCGGCGGCCAGCGCCTTGCCCTCATCGTCGAGGATGTCGCCGATCACCACCTTCGCCCCCTCGGCCACGAGGGCCCGGGCGTGCTCGGCGCCCATGCCCCGCGAACCACCGGTGATCACTGCAACCTTGTCGTCTACGCGTCCCATGGGCGGCAACGCTACCGCGACGAGCGCGAAAATAGAACAGGTTCCACCGAAAAATGGTCTACTGAACAGACAAACGTCCGGACAGGTGTACACCACGCCCCACCGGCGCCGATCGAACACAAGGAGTTCCACGCCATGTCCTTCCGGGTAGCTCTCGTCGGAACCGGCAACGTCGGCCGGTTGTGCCTCACCCAGCTGATCGAGGACCCGCGGTTCGAACTCGTGGCCGTCTGCGTGTCCACCCCTGAAAAAGTCGGTGTCGACGCCGCGACGCTCGCCGGGCTGGAGACACCCACCGGAGTCCTGGCGGTGGGCGACCTCGACGAGGTGATCGCGACGAAGCCGGATTGTGTCGTGTACTGCGCCATGGGTGACACACGTCCCGTCGAGGCCTTCGACGATGTGGTGCGCATCCTCGCCGCCGGGATCGACGTCGTCGGGTCCTCCCCGAACACGCTCCAGTACCCCTGGGACGTGATGCCCGCGAAGGCGATCGCCAAGATCGACGAGACCACCGCGGGCAGCGGCGCCAGCCTGTTCGTGACCGGGGTCGATCCCGGTTTCGCCAACGACCTCATCCCGTTCGTCTTCGCAGGCACCTGCCAGCACATCGAGCAGGTGCGCTGCATGGAGATCGCCGACTACGCGACCTATGACGGGGCGACCGTCATGTTCGACGTCATGGGCTTCGGCAAACCGCTCGACGAGACCCCCATGCTGTTCCTGCCGGGGGTACTGGGGTTGGCATGGGGCACGACGATCCGGCAACTGGCCGCCGGTCTCGGCGTCACCGTCGACGACATCGAGGAGATCTCCGAAAGCGAGCCTGCGCCGGAGGATTTCGACATCGCGGCCGGTCACATCGCTGCGGGCACCCGCGCGGCCGTGCGTTTCGAGATCATCGGCAAGGTGGCCGGCGAACCCGTGATCGTCATCGAGCACGTGACGCGGCTTCGAGGTGACCTGCGGCCGGACTGGGCGCAGCCGGCTCAGCCCGGCGGGTGCTACCGCGTCGAGATCACCGGCGAACCGTCGTACACCGTCGACATCATGCCGACGAGCCGCAAGGGTGACCACAACCACGCCGCCATCGTCGCCGCGGCCGGCCGGATCGTGAACGCCATCCCCGCGGTGGTCGACGGGCCCGCGGGACTTCGCACCACACTCGACCTTCCGCTGGTGACGGGCCCGGGGGTTTCGACAGGCTCAACCGGCGGGTAGGCGGCTCCGCGCCCACGGAATTCGCAAACCCACCCCTTTTCCGTAAACGCACCACGCTCGGACCGGGTGGGTTCACGAAAAAGGGGTGGGTGTGTCGACGTCACACCATCCCGGCGTCGTGCATCAGGATCGCGACCTGGACCCGGTTGCCCGCGTCGAGTTTGGTGAAGATGTGCGAGATGTGCGCCTTGACCGTCGCAAGACTCATGTAGAGCCGTTCAGCGATCTCGGCGTTCGACGCCCCGCGGGCGAGCTCGACGGCCACATCACGCTCGCGTGCGGTGAGTCGGTCGACACGTTCGACCGCGGACGAGGTTCGGTGACCGCCGCTGGTGACGACCTGCTTGATCAACGCGGCGGTCACCGAGGGACTCAGGGCAGGTCGACCGTCGAGCACTTGGTGGATGGCCGCGACGATGTCGTCGGGTGGCGTGTCCTTGAGCAGGAATCCGTCGGCACCCATCGCGAGTGCGCGGACGACGTAGTCGTCGGCGTCGAAGGTCGTGAGCACGATGATCGCGGGTGGCGAGGCCAGTGCCTTGAAGCGGCCGGTGGCCGCGATCCCGTCGAGCACCGGCATCCGCAGATCCATGAGGACGAGATCCACGGGCGCCGTGGCATGGGTGTCGAGGGCCTCCTGCCCGTTGCCCGCCTCGGCGACGATGTCGAGGCCGGCATCACCGCCGAGGAGGAGCCGGAGTCCGGAACGGACGAGGGGGTCGTCGTCGACGATCATGATGCGGGCGGTCATGACTGCCACGGTAACCAGACGTGCAACAGGAACCGTTTGTCCTCGCTCACGGTCACCGACTGCCTGCCGCCGTGCAACCCGACCCGCTCGGCCAGGCCGACGAGGCCGAATCCTGGTGTGGGACCACCTGAACCCGCCGTCAGCGGTAGCGGATTCTCGACGAGCAGATCCACACCGTGCTCGGGTCCGCCCCGGATGTGCATGGTCACCGGCGCGCTCGGCGCATGACGCCGCGCATTGGTCAAGGCCTCCTGCACACACCGATACAGCGTGCGTGAGATCGCCGGGCCCAGCGAATTCACATCGATGTCGCATCGGCTGTCCACACGCATCCCCAGCCGGCGCGCCTCCTCGATCAGCGCGGCCAGGTCCGGAACCCCTTGCGGTTCCTCGGGCGCGGCGTCGCCGGGCCCCTCCCGCAGAACCCCGAGCACCTCCCGCAGCTCGGTCAACGCCAGGTGCGAGGTCTCCTGGATGGTCTGCGCCGTCTCGCGGATCTGCTCTCCGGACAGGTCCGAACGGTAGGCCAATGCGCCCGCGTACATGCTCATCGCCGAGATCCGATGCGCGAGGATGTCGTGCATCTCGCGTGCGATCCGCGCCCGTTCGAGCGAACGCGCCTGCATCACCTTCGCCTGCTGTTCGGCCTCGGAGGCCAGCGCGCGCGCCTGCCAGCTGGCGAGAAGCTCACGCCGCGAACCGATGTAGAGACCCCACGCGACCATCGCCGCCGTCGCGACCACCGTGACCGAGTAACTGACGATGACGGGATCGTTCGCCTCGGTCGGAGTGGCGAAGAAGGCGAGGGCGATGATCCCCGCGACAACGGACAACACCGCCTGCGGGATGATCTCGCGCCACCGACGCCGGGTCGACAGGGACACCATGGCGAGAATGCCCGGTCCGAGAGACGACGACGACACGATGGTCACGATGTTCGTGAACGTCGTGACCGGTACGGGATGGCTTCGGCGCCACCAGATGACGATGTAGGAGAGCACCCCGAGTGCGAGGTCGGCGACGAACCACCACCGGGCCTGGTCCCACAGGTACGACGCACGGGTGGCGAAGGTGCCGGCCGAGACGCAGAGCATCACCGCGAGCCGCCACAATCGGCTGGCCCACGTCATCGGTGGTTGGTACTGCTCAGGACGCACAACCGTCACCGTAGTCGGGCGCCGGTGGTGCCCGCGTCCTCCCGATGGGTGTCGACCCCTACGACTTTCGGTCGATACGACGCTGTCCGGAGGTCCGATGTGCACGCCGTGCGGAAACGACACGATGGACGACATGATCACAGTGAAGAATCTGACGAAGCGCTACGGCGACTACGTCGCAGTCGACGACGTGTCGTTCACCTGCCGCCCCGGGCAGGTGACCGGATTCCTGGGCCCCAACGGCGCCGGGAAGTCGACGACGATGCGGATCATCGCCGGGCTGACGCCGCGACGTCGGGGGTGGCGCAACTCTACGGCGTCGACTACCGGTCCATCCCGAATCCCGGCACGCAGGTCGGCATCCTCCTGGACGCCTCGGCTCAGCACGCCGGCCGGACGGGCGCGGAGGTCCTGCGACTGTCGGCGATGACCATGGGCATCGGCCACGACCGCGTCGACGAGATGCTCGAGCTGGTCAGCCTCACCCCGGAGGAGGCCGGGCGACGAGTGCGCAACTACTCCCTCGGCATGCGCCAGCGTCTCGGTATCGCCGCAGCCCTGCTCGGGGACCCGAAGATCCTGATCCTCGACGAACCGGCCAACGGACTGGACCCGGCGGGCATCCACTGGATGCGAACCCTGCTGCGCGGGTACGCCGATCGCGGCGGCACGGTGCTGCTGTCGTCGCACCTGTTGCACGAGATCGAGATCGTCGCCGACGACATCGTCGTGATCGGCAACGGCCGGATCGTGGCCCAGGGCACCAAAGACGAACTGCTCGCCGGCGCCGGGACACGCGTCCGATCACTCGACGACGCGACCCTCGGCGAGGCGCTGAACGCAGCCGGGATCACCGTGCAGCGCAACGCCTCCGGCGGACTCGATGTCGACGCCGACCCCATCGACGTGGGCCGCGCCGCGGCCGCCGTCGGCGTCGTCCTCACCGAGCTGCGGCCCGCGGACGGCGCCCAGCTCGAGGCGATGTTCCTGCAGCTGACCGCGGACACCCAGCGTGAACACACCACACTCGAAGGAGCAGCCCGATGACCCTCGCCGACTTCGGCACCCCCGTGCCCCACACCGACGTGATCGACGTCGAGCGCCCCGGAATCCCGTTCTCCCGACTCGTCCGCGTCGAACTGCGCAAGCTCGTCGACACGCGTGCGGGTTTCTGGCTGACCGCCTCGATCGGAGTCATCGCGGCGATCGTCGTGATCGCGATGCTCATCGCGAACCGCAACAGCCCCGAGAACCTCAACCTCGGACAGTTCTTCGGGATGATGAACATCCCGACCGCCATCATTCTGCCCATCCTCGCGATCCTGCTCGTGACCGGGGAGTGGAGCCAACGCACCGCGCTGACGACATTCACCCTCGAACCCCGACGGCAGCGCGTCGTCGGAGCGAAGCTGGTGGCGGCGCTCCTCACCGCCGTCGCGGCGGTCGCGGTCGCGCTCATCCTCGGCGTCATCGGCAACGGGATCGCCGGTCTGGCGTTCCCCGATCCCGCCGGCTCCTGGGACCTCACGCTCGCCGGGTTCGTGAATTCGTTTGTCTCGCAGACCTTCGGCTTGCTGCTCGGTTTCGGCTTCGCCGCCCTGATCCTGAACACCCCGGGCGCGATTGTCGCCTACTTCGCGCTGCCCACCGCTCTGACCGTGGTCAGCCAGCTGGTCCCGTGGTTCAAGGACAATCTCGGCCAGTGGGTGGACACCGGCTTGACGAACGTGCCCTTTCAAGAGGGCGACTGGGCGACCGGGGGCGAATGGGCGAGGATGCTCGTCTCGGCAGTGATCTGGATCGGACTGCCCCTGGCGTTCGGGGTGCTACGGATTCTGCGGTCTGAGGTCAAGTAACGGACGCCGCTGGATGGCACGACGGTCACGGTCGCCGTAAGCGCCGCTGCCACACCGCGATCGGTGTTACGGTTTTCGGGTTCTCGAGAAAAGAGGAACCCACGTGTCGTCGACCACGCCCACCTCGCAACCACCTGCCGCTCCGGAACCGGACGACGCACCGGTTCCGGAGCAGTCCGGCGCCACCGGCCCGGCAGAAGAGAAGACGCCGTCGTGGTGGCGGCGGCGGCTCCACCGGTATTCCTGCGTCGGGTTGACGGTCGCGCTCGTCTTTCTGTGGCTGTCGGTGACGCCGTCGCTCCTGCCGCGCGGGCCGCTGTTCCAAGGCATCGTGAGCGGGGCCTCGGCCGCGGTCGGGTACGGCCTCGGTGTGCTGGTGTCCTGGCTGATCCGTTACATGATCTCCCGGGAGGAACCCTGGCCCGCGCCGATGCGCCGGCTCTGGGCGGCGCTGGGCCTGGCCGCGATCGCGGGCACCGTCGTCATGCTGGTCGCGTTCCAGCGGTGGCAGGACCAGGTCCGGACGATGATGGGGGTCGACCTCCTGTCCTGGACGGCCTACCCGCAGATCCTGCTCATCGCCGTGGTGGTCTTCGCCCTGCTGATGACCATCGGGCAGGCGTGGGGCGACGGGGTGAAGTGGCTCGTCCGGAAACTCAATCGCGTGGCGCCGCCGCGTATCTCGGCCTTCGCCGCGGCGACCATCGCGATCATCATCACGGTGCTGGTCCTCAACGGCGTCGTCGCCAACTACGGTATGCAGGCGCTGAACTCGTCGTTCGCGGCGGTCAACGACGAAACGACGGCGGACTCCAGTCCGCCGACCACCCCGCAGCGTTCGGGCGGTCCGGGTTCGCTGGTGACCTGGGATTCGCTCGGGCGTCAAGGCCGGATCTTCATCTCGGTGTCGCCCACCGTGGAAGAGCTGAGCGCGTTCAACGGGTCCCCCGCCATGGAACCGATCCGCGCCTACGTCGGGCTCGGCTCGGGTACAGATCTGCGTGCCAATGCCGAACTCGCCGCAGAGGAACTCGTGCGCGCCGGCGGGTTGCAGCGCAAACTCATCGCGGTCGCCTCCACCACCGGCACCGGATGGATCAACCAGGCGACGGTGGACTCGCTCGAGTACATGTACAACGGCGACACGGCGACGGTGAGCATGCAGTACTCGTACCTGCCGAGCTGGTTGTCGTTCCTCGTCGACAAGGAACGCGCGCGGCAGGCCGGGCAGGCGCTCTTCGAGGCGGTCTCGGAACGGGTGCGCGAGGTACCTGAGGCCCAACGCCCCAAGCTCGTCGTCTTCGGCGAGAGCCTCGGCTCCTTCGCGGCCGAGTCGGCGTTCGGGACCATCCCGGCGCTGAGCGCGCGCACTGACGGTGCCCTGTTCAGCGGACCGACCTTCAACAACAAATTGTGGGTGGACACGACCGGGTCACGCGACGACGGGACGCCGGAAGTGTTGCCCACTTACGACGACGGTCGACAGGTCCGATTCATCGCCGACGCACCGGACCTCGACAAGCCGACCACCGAGTGGACGTCGCCGTCGGGTCGCGCGGTTTATCTGCAGCACGCCTCCGATCCGATCTCGTGGTGGAACCCGCGACTGATCCTCCGCGAGCCGGACTGGCTCGAGGAGGAACCCGGACGCGACGTGCTGTCGGCGATGCGGTGGATCCCGTTCGTGACCTTCTTGCAGGTCAGCGCCGACATGGCGGTGTCGGTCGGAGTCCCCGACGGCCACGGACACAACTACATGTCCGCGATCCCGGCAGCCTGGGCCAAGATCCTGCAGCCGCCGGGCTGGACCGAGGCCAAGACCGAACGTCTGATCCCCCTGCTGACGAGGGACTGATCGGCACCGCCGCCCGGTGGAGCAATTTCGGTCGGGCGGGAACGGCTTTCGCGGTTCCATACTCAGAGGGTGACCTCTACCGACCGTGACCGTCTCCGGCAGCTTCTCGACGCGGTGCTGTCCGAGGACAACACCTCGCTCGACGACATGGCCTCGGGCGCCTACGCGTCGCCGTTCCACTTCACCCGGCAGGTCCGGCGCGGTGCCGGCGAGGCACCGGTGGCCCTGCGGCGCCGCGTCCTCCTCGAACGTGCGGCGTGGCTCCTCCAGCGGGGACAGTCGGTGACCGACGTGGCCTTCGAGTCCGGGTACTCGTCCGTCGACGGCTTCTCGCGTGCCTTCAGCCGCGCCTTCGGACACAGTCCCGGCCGCATGGGTGCGGTGGGAGAGCACAGCCACTGGCTGCCGGCGCCGAACGGCATCCACTTCCACTCGCCCACTGCGCTGTACGTCGACAGCGGCTCACCCACGACCGAGGATGCGGGCAACGTGGTGATGCTCATGATTCGCCACGACCTCGACGACATCGAGGCGCTCCTCGACGCCGCGAAGGGGCTCGACGCCGCGTCGTGGACCGCGCCGCGTTTCGCGGGTAACCAGCTGCTGTCCTGGAGTGGACCGGAAGAGTCTCTCGCAGAGGTCATTTCCCATCTCGTCGGCGACAAACTCCCCTGGTTGTCGACGATCGAGGGAGCCGACCTGCCGCCGGCCGCACTGACCCAACTGACCGACCTCATCGAGTTGCATCGCGACATCGCACCGCGCTGGCTCGCCCTGATCCGTGACATCGACCGACGCGGCGCGTGGCAGGACCGCGTGATCGACGCCTTGTGCGACCCACCCGAATCGTTCCTGCTCTCCCAGATCGTCGCGCACGTGTTGACGTTCTCCGCACATCGTCGGCTCGTCGCCCGCTGGATGCTGCGGGACTCCGGCGTCGACGTCACCGCCCCGACTCTCGATCCCGACCCGATCATGTGGCACCGCAAACACTCCGGAGGATTCTGATGGCATTCCGCTACTACACGGCAACGACCCTCGACGGCTTCCTCGCCGACGACCGGGACAACCTCGACTGGCTGCTCAGCCAGCCGCTCGAGGAGGGCGGGCCGATGAACTACGACGACTTCTTCCGGCAGGTCGGTGTCGCCGTGATGGGCGCGACGACCTACCGGTGGATCCTCGACCACGAGGTCTCCGACGGGAAGCCGTGGCCATACGACATACCGACGTTCGTCTTCACCCATCAGTCACTGACGCCGGTGTCGGACACCATCTCGGTGGTCGCCGGGAGCCCCGCAGACCTCCGTGACCGTCTGGTCGACGCAGCGGGCGACCGCCACGTCTGGGTCGTGGGCGGCGGCGACCTCGCCGCGCAGTTCGCCGAAGCCGGAATGCTCGACGACGTCATCGTGTCGATCGCGCCCGTCACCTTGGGGTCGGGCCGACCACTCTTCCCGCGCGCCTACGACTTCGAGTTGCAGGACTTCGCACGCAACGGCGCGTTCCTGTGTGCGCGCTACTCACCCGTAGGGCCGCGATCGACTCCCGCGGAGGTCTGACCGGTCGTCGGGCGACGGGCCGGCCCGCGGCGTTCAGCCCTCGCCGACCGAGTTCCGCATGGCGTCGGGCACCTCACCGCGAGCCCACCGCGGCAGGATGAAGATGCCCTCGGACTCGGCCGTGAGCTGGCCGTCGACCGAGATCGTCCCTGTGACGAACGTCTTCACACCCTCGACCCGATCGACGCGCGCCTCGCCGCGGATCACCCCGAGCGGCGTACCGCGCCGATACCGGACGGTGAGGGTGCCGGTCATCCCGGGCACACCCTGGAACTCCGCGGTCGAACCCAGCAGCTGGTCGAAGACGAGCGCGAGCACGCCGCCGTGGACGAGTCCGGCCGGACCCTCGTACTGGGGACCGAGTGCGACCTCGAGCCAGCTGTACTCGGATTCGTGATGGAGCTCGACCGGCGGTGCGATCGGGTTCCGCCGCCCCAGAACGGCATTGCCCCAGGACCGTTTGGTGCCGTCGGAGTTGAATCGGATGCCGAACGGGCCCGGCAGCTGGTCCTTCCGGAGGATCTCGGTGGCGGCGGCGATGAGCCGCCTCGCCTCCGCGATGTCTGTCTCACCGACCTCGGTGCGCACCGTCGCATCGATCAAGTCCCGGACGCTGCCCGCGATCGCGGACGCGAGTTCGGTCCGGTGCGCGAGTTCCTCCGGGTCGATGTCCTCCTGGATGTATCCGCTCATGTACCCATCTAACAGGGTCGACGCACCGCTCTCGGCCCGACCGGTCGCCGTCGGCGGACCCGGACACCGCCGGTTCTGACCGCCGAGTAGGCTCCCTCGCATGACAGACCACGCCTGGAACGACCGCGCCTGGACCGCGTTCGACATCACCGTCTCCGACCACATCGCCGAGGTCACCCTCATCGGCCCGGGCAAGGGCAATGCCATGGGACCGGACTTCTGGCAGGAACTCCCAGAGCTGTTCGGGCACCTCGACACCGATCCGGAAGTGCGCGCGGTGGTGCTGACGGGGTCGGGCAAGAACTTCTCCTACGGCCTCGACCTCGTCGCGATGGGCGGGACGCTGTCGGCCGTCCTCGCCGGGGACGCCAAAGCCGCGCCGCGCACCGAATTCCTCGACTCGCTGCGCACACTCCAGGCCGGCATCACCGCGGTCGCCGACTGTCGCAAGCCGGTCGTCGCGGCCGTGTCCGGCTGGTGCATCGGTGGCGGCGTGGACCTGATCTGCGCGGCCGATGTGCGCTACGCCAGCGCCGACGCCAAGTTCAGCGTGCGTGAGGTGAAGGTCGGGATGGTCGCCGACGTGGGCACACTCGCGCGCCTGCCGTTCATCATCGGCGACGGTCACATGCGGGAGCTGGCGCTGACCGGCAAGGACATCGACGCCGCCCGCGCCGAGAAGATCGGTCTGGTCAACGACGTCGCCGACGATCAGACCGCCGTGCTCGAGCTCGCCCGCTCGACCGCCCGCGAGATCGCCGACAACCCGCCGCTCGTGGTCCACGGCATCAAGTCCGTTCTCGACCATTCGCGCAGCGCCGCCGTCCACGACAGCCTCCGCTACGTCGCCGCGTGGAACTCCGCGTTCCTGCCCAGCGAGGACCTCACCGAGGCCATCACCGCCGTCTTCGAGAAGCGCAAACCCGAGTTCAAGGGCCGCTGAGTCGCCCTGAGCTTCGAGGCTCGTCGACCTCAACGCGCTCCGTGGTCGCTTGCTCCGCCCGGCGGCTTGCGCTCCTCGCACCTCAGTACCTGCGGCCTGGCGGCCGTCGTGGACTACGAAAGAACACGCGTGGGCTTCCACATCTCTGCTCCCTGAGGTGCGAGCGAAGCGAGCCACGAAGGGCTCCGCAACCTGTCTCACCAGGCCCTTCGTGGCTCGTCGCTGGCGCTCCTCGCACCTCAGGGAGCAATGGTCATGTCGTTCCTTTGGATTAGGGAGCAATGGGGGCCGCTTCTTTCGGCTCAGGGAGCAGAGGTCCCACGGTAGACGTGCTCGGCCAGCGGGTGTGCGGCGTCGAGATCGGTGAGGAGTCGGACGCCGTCGAAGGGCGGGCCGTGCGGCGGTTCCACGGACACCTCCGGGGCTCGGCGAGAGATGGTGTCGACGAACCGGTTTCGGAGTCGATCACTGGCCGACATCACACCGCCGACCCAGCTCACGCGTGCTGGCTCGCCGGGCCCGCGGCCGCTGCGGTCGAGCGCGGTCATCGCCGACGTCGCCAGTTCGTCGGCGGCGTCGTCGATGACCTGTTGGGCCGCCGCATCCCCGGCCTCCGATGCGGCGTCGACCGCCCGGGCGAACGCGGCGATGCGTGCGACGCGGTCGGGGTCGGCCTGCACCGACATGTACAACTCGGCCAGCGGACCGAATTCCTCCTCGGTGGCCACGCGGAGTGCCGTCTCGGGCCCCCGGCCGTCGAAGGCGCGCAGTGCCGCGGTGATGCCCGACCGCCCGATCCAGTAGGCACTACCGGCGTCGCCGAAGAGGTATCCCCAGCCGTCGACCCGGCGGACACCGCCCCGGCCGACCCCGAGGGTGACCACGCCCGTCCCGACCGCGGTGACCGCGCCGAACTCGTGACGATTCGCGGCCAGATACGCGGTCACCGAATCATGGGCGAGGGCAACGGAGTCGACGCCTGCGTCGGCGAGCGCGGCGAGGAGATCGATGGGGCGGGAGGCGCCGGGGGTCAGTCCGGACACGCCGGCCGCGACCACCGACGGGCCGGGCGACCCGTCGGGACCCGACCTCACCATCGCCGTTCGAAGGATGTCCCGCACGGTTGCGGCGATCTGCTCCACGACCGGTCGGTCGGTACGGATCGGGGGCGCGTCGTGGTCGGAACCACCGTCGGGCGTCTCGATCCGCACGCGGGTGCCGGTCTGGCCGCCGTCGATCAAGATGTGCGTCACGCTGTCACCGGTCGTCACGGACCGCAACGCTACCTCGGTGCCCATCCGCCCGGAGGGCATCGAACCGTCACGGCGTCGGCGGAGACTCGACACGGGTCCGGGGAGTCGACGTCGATTCGCCGAATCCCCGTGACACACTGGGCGCATGACGGTGCGGCGCGGACTCGCGGTGAAGATCGGGTCGATCTCCTGGATGCCTCGCTTCCTCCCGCAGATCGTCAGGTGCGACAGCGTTCTTCAATCTGTGTCGGGACAGCGGCTGAGCCTGCTCGACATCGGTGATCTGCCGAACATCACGATCCGGGTCCCGGGCCGCAAGAGTGGTGCGATCCGGACGACGCAACTCCTGGCCGTCCCGGACGGGTCGGACTGGTTGATCGCAGGCTCCTACTTCGGCGGTCCCAAGATGCCGGCGTGGGTCTTCAACCTCCGCGCTGCCGACGAGATCGAGATCATCGTCCACGGTGAGGTGTCGGAGGCGGTGCCCACCGAACTGGTCGACGCCGAGCGGGACGCGGCCTGGCAGACGCTGCGGGCGGTGTGGCCGAACTTCGATCTGTACGAGAAGCGCACCGACCGCCGCATCCCGGTGTTCCGGCTGCGACCGCGCTGACCCGACCTGGTCGGAACTCGGTGGGTCAGCCGTCGGTGACGAACTCGGGACTGCTCTCGGTGAGGTCGACATGGCCCACGAGGTACTGCTCGTCGACGGTCTCCACCCGGGGGCCGTCCGCGTCGTACTCGGGGGTGTAGGACACCCGCCAGCGCACCGGGCCGACGACGTCGACGACACCCAGACCCGACCCGTCCCGGCTGCTGTCCCCACTCGCATCCGAAACCGGAACACGGAGCAGATAACGCAGCCCGGACAGGTCTTTCGGAGCCGTCCACCGCACACTGCCGTCCACCGCGGAGCGGTACAACCGTTGGGTACAGCCCGCGACCTGCCGCCCCGCATCGGCCTGGGTCGACGCCGCACACGCGGTCAGGTGCGCCGACACCGAATCGCTGACGGCTCCGGCGCCGGTGGCGCTCAGTTCGCCGACGACGCGGACGGACATGGGTCCTCTCGGCGTGGTCGGAGGATCGTCGTCTGCGACGCGCGCGACGAAGTCGGTGTCGCGGGAGCCCCAGCGCTGCGGTCCGGGGAACACGTGCACCGTGTCCCCTTCCTCGACCTCGCCGCCGAAGAACGTCGGTTGCACAACCCGTAGCGACTCGATCCGGACCGCGATCGCGCCGTCGACGACGGCCCAGCCGTCGGCGACCCGTACGGTCCGGATCTCGGTGTCGATGACCCGGGCACCCATCCGGTATCTTGCCCGGACGTTCTCCTCCGGCGCACCGTCGGCAGCAGACCGGACCTCGATGTCGCCCAGCGGCGCCGCGGAGTGTTGAGCCCGCAGGACGTTGTCGGACAGAAACCGGGTGTCGGGGCGCGGATCGATGACACCCAGAGCCGCGTCGGCGTCGGCATCGGCGAGCGCGTCGAGATAGGTCTGCACCGCCTCGGACGGGGTGGCCGCCCGCTCGTCCTCGCGGGCCAGCCCGACGACGAGCGCGGCGACCAGCACCACCGCCAGGACAACCGCCACGCCGCCGAAGACGACGATCCGTCTTCGGCGGCTCACGTGCGGCGTACCCGTGGTCTGGACAGACCGATCAGGACTCCGAACCGGCCGACGGTCCGCTCGCCGCGAACGATTCGGTCAGCCGACCGGCCAACAGCTTCGCGAACTCGGCCGGGTCGTCGAGCTCACCGCCCTCGGCGATCACGGCCATGCCGTACAGCAGCTTCGCCGTCGGCACCAGTTGTTCGTGATCCCCGGCTCCGTAGGCCTTGTTCAGCGCGGCGACGAGCGGGTGATCAGGGTTGAGCTCCAGTGCCCGCTTGGACTTGGGGAATTCCTGACCGGACGCCCGGTAGAGCTTCTCCAGCTGCGGAGACATCGAGAACGTGTCACCGACCAGGCACGCCGGCGACTCGGTGAGGCGCGACGAGAGTCGCGTCTCACTCACGTCGTCGGAGAGGGTGCTCGTGAGCCACCCCAGCAGGTCGGCGTAGGTCTTGTTCTGCTCCTCCTTGGCGGAATCGTCGGCGTCCTCGTCGTCACCGTCGAGGTCGACGGCGCCCTTGGCGATCGACTGGAACGACTTGCCGTCGAACTCCGCACCCGCCGAGACCCACATCTCGTCGACGGGATCGGACAGGACGAGAACCTCGATTCCCTTGGCGCGGAACGCTTCCATGTGCGGCGAGTTCACGATCTGCTGACGCGATTCGCCGGTCATGTAGTAGATCGTGTCCTGACCGCTCTTCATCCGGCCGATGTAGTCGGCGAGTGTGGTCAGTTCGTCCTCGGAGTGGGTGGTCGCGAACGACGAGGCCTTGAGGAGCGCCTCGCGGTTGTCCGGATCGTTGACCAGACCTTCCTTGAACACCCGGCCGAAGGCATCCCAGAACGTGCGGTAGTCGTCGGGCCGGCCGGCGCGCATCTCGGTGACCGTCGAGATCACCTTCTTGGTGAGCCGGCGACGGATCGCGCGGATCTGGCGGTCCTGTTGCAGGATCTCGCGGGACACGTTCAGCGACAGGTCGGCCGCGTCGACGACACCCTTGACGAAGCGCAGGTACTCCGGCATCAGTTCGGCGCAGTCGTCCATGATGAAGACGCGCTTGACGTAGAGGTGGATGCCGACCTTGCTGTCGCGCATGAACAGGTCGAACGGTGGCTGCGTCGGGATGAACAGCAGCGCCTGGTACTCGAAGGTGCCCTCGGCCTGCAGCGTGATGGTCTCCAGCGGCGCATCCCAGGCGTGGGAGACGTGCCGGTAGAACTCCTGGTACTCCTCGTCGGTCACCTCCGAGCGCGACTTGGCCCAGAGCGCCTTCATCGAGTTGATCGTCTCGGCCTCGACGACCGTCTTCGTCTCCGGCGCTTTCTTCTCGTCCGCGTCGTCGGCGTCGGAGGCCTCGGTGTCGGGGGTCTCCACCGGAACGGTCTTCTCGACGTCCATCCGGATCGGCCACGCGATGAAGTCCGAGTACCGCTTCACGAGCTGGCGGAGCTTGGTCGGATCCGAATAGTCGTAGAGGTGATCCTCGGTGTCGACGGGCTTGAGCGCCAACGTGACCGAGGTGCCCTGCGGGGCGTCGGGGACGTCGTCGATCGTGTAGGTTCCGTCGCCGGTCGACTCCCAGCGGGTGCCGGTGCTCTCCCCCGCCTTACGGGTCACCAGCGTGACCTTGTCGGCGACCATGAACGTCGAGTAGAAGCCGATGCCGAACTGACCGATCAGTTCCTCGGCCGCCGCGTCGGACACCCCGTTCGCGCGAGCCTCCGCGAGCGACCGGCGCAACTCGGCCGTGCCCGAACGGGCCAGCGTGCCGATCAGGCCGACGACCTCGTCGCGGGTCATGCCGATGCCGTTGTCGGCCACGACGAGGGTCCGGGCCTCGGCATCGGGGTCGAGCGTGATGTGGAGGTCGGAGGTGTCGACGTCGAGGTCTTTGTCGAGCAGGGACTCCAGCCGCAGCTTGTCCAGTGCGTCGGACGCGTTGGAGATCAGCTCGCGCAGGAAGCTGTCCTTGTTGGAGTAGATCGAGTGGACCATGAGATCCAGCAGCTGCCGGGTCTCGGCCTGGAACTCGTGGACTTCGGGCTGAGCGCTCATCGCAGACCTCCATGTTCTGTTCTCGTGCACCGGACGGATGAAAATCTCCGCGCCGGTGCGACACGTGTGACGGACACCGACTTTACCGAGCGGTGGTGTGGCTACCCTGGGTCGGGGACCGACTACCCCGCACGACATCCGTGCCGTGCGGGAACGATCAGGAAGCCAGGTGGATGGGCACACCCCGACTGCTGTTGGTGCACGCGCACCCCGACGACGAATCACTGTGGACCGGTGGCCTGATCGCGCGTCACACCGACGCCGGCGGCGAGGTCGACCTCGTGATGTGCACCTGGACCGACGGCACCGTCCGGCACCGCGAACTCGCCGACGCGGTCGACATCCTCGGCATGCCGCGCCCGCCGATCATGCTCGGCTATGCCGACGACCGGCGACCAGAATCCGCACCCGATGCGCAGCGGCTGTGCGAGGCGTCGTTCGACGAACAGGTCCGTGCGCTCACCCACCACATCCGGGCAGTGCAACCCGACATCGTGATCACCTACGACCCGCTGGGTATCTACGGTCACCCCGACCACGTCCACGCGCACCGGCTCGCGTGCGCGGCGGCCGACGCGGCGGCGTCGACGAAGCTCTATCACCGCGCCGGGCCGGCCTGGCGCGTGCGTTCGCTGTACTTCGCCACCATCCCGAAGTGGATGATGGACATCCTCGCGGAGAGTCTGTTCGCGGACATCCCCCGGGAGCAGCTACCCGGCACTCCGGAGTCGGAGATCGACGTGGTGGTCGACGTGTCGGATCTCGCGGCCCGCAAGAGGGCGGCCGTCACCGCCCACCGTTCCGAGATCGATCGCAGCCGGGCCATCTCCGGCTTCATGTCGCTGCCCGACGACATCCAGGAGAAGCTGCTCGGCGTCGAGTGCTATCAGCGCCGCGACCTCGTCCCCGGTGGTTGCGACCTGATCTAGTGGTGTGTCTCGCAATTGTCTAGCTCGTTGTTCGGTAGGCTGGGTTGATGAGTGCACCGGCAGCGTGTTTGCGGTTGACGAAAGCCGAGCGGGAGACGTTGGAAACGTTGGCGCGGGCGCAGACCGCGCCGCACCGTGAGGTGTTGCGGGCCAGGGTTTTGCTGATGGCCGCCGACGGCGAAGCGAATCGGGTGATCGCCGAGGAACTTGGGGTGACCGCGGTGACAGTGCGGGCGTGGCGCACACGTTTCGCCGAGGACGGGTTGACGAAGTTCGGGCAGGTACGAGCTGGTCGGGCCGTAAGTCTTCGATCAGTGAGGAGAAGGTCGCCGAGATCGTGCGGTTGACCAAGACGAGCACTCCACCCGGGCATACCCATTGGTCGTGCCGCACGATGGCCGCCCATGTTGGGGTGAGTCCGGCTACCGTGCAACGCATTTGGTCTGATCTTGGGCTTAAGCCGCATCGGGTGGACACGTTCGAGGTATCCAACGATCCGCAGTTCGAAGAGAAGCTGATCGATGTGGTCGGCTTGTACCTGACGCCGCCGGACAAGGCCATTGTGCTGTGTATGGACGAGAAATCACAGATCCAAGCCCTCGACCGAACCCAGCCGTCGTTGCCGATGGTCACCGGCCGTGCCGCCACGATGACCCACGACTACAAACGCAACGGCACCACCACCTTGTTCGCCGCGCTCGACGTGCTCACCGGCACGGTGATCGGACAATGCTTACCCAGACATCGCCACAGCGAGTTCATCACGTTCCTCAACACCGTTAACCGTGAAGTCCCCAAGGGATTGCAGGTGCACGTGATCCTGGACAACTACGGCACCCACAAACATCCCGAAGTCCTGCGATGGTTGGAGCGGCACAAACGTTTTCACTTCCATTTCACCCCGACCTCGTCGTCGTGGCTCAACCAGGTCGAACGCTGGTTTCGGGAGTTGACCGACAAGAACATCCGCCGTGGGATCTTCGCCAGCGTGCCCGACCTCATCGAGAGCATCGAGGAATACCTCAACGCCCACAACGACAACCCGACACCATATGTCTGGACCGCAACCTCCAGGTCGATCCTGGCCAAGGTCGCCCGCGCCCGCGCCGCACTCGAACAAGGAGTTAGCTAAAACCGAGACACACCACTAGGAGCGGTCGTACGGAGTCACGGCCGATCGCAGACCGCTGGCCCGCTGCACGCGGCGGTCGACCGCCGCGGCCAGCACCTCGGGTGTCCCGACGATCCGCACGTGGTCGCGGGCGCGGGTGATGGCGGTGTACAGCAACTCCCGGGTGAGCAGTTCTGAGCCCGTGGGTGGGAGGATCACCGTGACCTGTCGGAACTGGCTGCCCTGGCTGCGGTGGATGGTCATCGCGTGAACCGACACGACGTCGGCTAGCTGCGTCGGGTGCAGGAGTCGCACCGATCCGCCGCGACGGAAGGCGACCCGGACGCCGTCGGCCCCCTGCGTCCGGCCCTCGGGATCGGCGATCACCACGCCCGTGTCGCCGTTGAACGTCGCCGTCTGGCGGTCGTTGGCGGTGACCAGGATGGGCTGTCCCGCATACCATCCGGCCAGCTCGGCGCCGGCTGTGCCCAGCCACTCGGTGATCCTGGCCGACCAGCCACGGACACCCCATGACCCCTCCCGGTGCGCGCACAGCACCCGGTGGGCATCGAGCGCGTCGAGCGCCCCGTCGGCATCGGCACGACGGGCCGCTGCCCGCAGCGCCCGGCCCCATTCGACGAGATCGGCACGGACGGCATCGAGGTCGTCGGGCGCCACGAGTTCGACGTTCGGGACGTCGTCCGCGGCGACCAGTCTCAGGACTTCGTCTGCGTCACCGGCGTTCACGGCCGCCGCGACCCGCGAGATGCCGCCGCCGAAACGGAATTGGCGCCGCAGGGTGATCACGCCACCGGCGAGATGATCGGTGTCCTCGGGTTCCAGTTCATGATCAGCATCCAGGCCCACCGCCTCGAGCGCGGCCTGTGATACCGCCGTCACGGTTCCCGAATCTCCTTGCACTCCAGCGACATCCGCCCGTTCGACGAGATCCGCGAGCACCGCTCCGGCCTCGACCGACGCGAGCTGATGCGGGTCACCGACGAAGATCACCCGTGCATCCGGACGGACTGCGTCGAGCAGACGGCTCATCGCGGTCATCGACAGCATCGAGGTCTCGTCGACGACGATGACGTCGTGCGGCAGGGTCCGCCCGCGGCCGTACCTCGGGTTGGCACCCGGGCGCCAGCCGAGCAACGAGTGGAGCGTGACGGCGTGCGCCGTGACGGGAACCGTCGACTCCGCTTCCACCGAGGCCTGCAGCTGAGCCGCCGCCCGGCCCGTCGGCGCGCACAGTCCGATACGGAGGCCGGGTCCCTGCAGGGCGTCCAGTACCGCGAGAATGCGTGCGACCGTGTAGGTCTTGCCGGTGCCGGGACCGCCCGCCAGGACGGTGGTCCAGCGGGTCGCGGCGACCGCTGCCGCCAGCTTCTGCAGGTGCCCGTCCTCGGGCGAGGTGTAGACGGCGGCTATCGCAGCGCGCAGCGCATCGGCTTCGACCACGGGTGTCGTCTGTGCGCGGCGGGCCAGCGTCTCGCGGATCGTCTGTTCCTGCCGAAAGTACTTCTGGAGGTACACCAGCGGCCCATCGATGGACCGTCGCACCACCAACGGACGCAACGGACCCGCCTCGCTGCCCGCGACGAGCGGACTCTCGAGCAGTGCGTCGAGCACCGCATCGGACGACGGGATGGTGAGGTCGGCGGTGTCGTCGCCGGCCAGCTCGCCCAAACGGTCCAGCGCGAGGCACGTCGAACCGAGCCGCACCGCACGGACCGCCAGCGCGGCGCCGAGACGCGCGGTCTCGGACACCGGCTCGGCGCACATCGTCACGAGACGGTCGGTGATGTGCACGTCCGCGGCGGCTAGGACTCCGGCCTCGTTCCACTCGGCGAGCACACCGGTGGCCCACTCCACCACCTGGACGTCGGACACGGTCATCGGGACGCTCCCGCCAGTGCATCGGACAATGCGAGGATCAGGTCTGCGGGCAGATCCCACTCGAACACGCCGCAACCGGGCGGCGTGCCCGGCCCGGCCATGCCGCGCACGAAGTGGTACTGCACCGGGCCGAGATGCCGGACCGGATCGTAGCCGACGACGCGCCAGCGCAGATACCTGTGCAGCGCAACCGAATACAGCATCGCCTGCAGCGGATAGTGGGCGGCGATCATCTCGCCTGCCATGGCCGCGGTGTCGAAGTCCTCGACGACCAGGTCCCCCGCCCGGATGCGGTTGGTCTTGTAGTCGACGACCACGTAGCGGCCGTCCGGGGTGCGCAGCACCGAGTCGATGCTGCCCGTCAGGAAGCCGCGCAGTTCACGATCGGGGAGCTCGCGGAGGTGATCGACGTAGTCACGCAACGGATCGTCGTCGGGCAGATACCGGTCCAGCAGTTCGGCGAACACCCCCGGCGTCGCCCCACGGGCGCCGGGGGCGCGATCCGGCGGCCCCAGCGGGAGCTCGAAGTCGAGCTCGGCGAGGCGATCTCCCGGCTCGACGCCCCAGAGATCGCCGAAACCGAGTGGCGTGGTGAGGACGCCGACGAGCGCGGCGACCAGTACGTCGGCGTCGATGTCGGCCGGCAGGACCCCGAGTGCGCGCGAACACAATTCGCGCACATGGGTCTCGATGTCGGGCGCCGAGGTGTCGACGTATTCGAGGACCTCGTGCACCAGGGTGCCGAACGTCGCCCCGTAGGGCAGGCCGTTCATCAGCGACGGCGTTCCCGCTCGGTGACCCTCGGCGGGCGGTTCGTCGAGCTCGACCGGGCCGGCCGGCTCGTCACCGAGGATGTCGTCGGCCGGTTCGCTACCGGTGGTGACGACGGAACCGGCGGGTGCCCCGGGTGCGCCGTGCGCGACATCGGCGACGATGGCCGAGTACGACGTGCGACGCCATTCCTGATCGATGGCGCGCCGGAACCGCGCGACCCCGAGGGTCGCCGGCTCGACATCGGCGTGCGGCGGGGCCGCCACCGCACCGGCCTCGATCCGGCCGGCGGGCTCGACCGAGATCGCGGCATCGCGCCCGGTCAGGGTACGTAGGACGCCGACACACGTGGCGTCGTCGTCGGGGATGGGGACGTCGGAGGCGACCGACCACACCGATTCGCCGGTCTCGGAAGGGATTCGGGTTGCGGTATCGCGCCCGAAGATCAGCCGGTGCAGCGGCCCGCTCGTGGTGTTCATCGACGGCGCCCACCACGCCACGACCTGCGATTGCGCCCGCGTCAGCGCGACGTAGAGCAGCCGGAGGTCTTCGCCGGCCGTCTCCTCGGCGTACCGCTTGCGCCGCGCCGCGCGGCCGGGCGCCTGCGCGCCACCGACATCGAGACGCCGGGTACCCGACTCGTCGTGGTAGGTGATGTTGCCGCGGTCGCCGATCCACGTCCCGTCCCAGCCGTAGGGCACGTAGACGATCGGGAACTGCAGGCCCTTGCTGGCATGCACGGTCATGATCTGGACGGCCTGCGTGTCGCGGTCGAGGCGCCGACTCTGGTCCTCGTATCGCTGGCGCGCGGACGTGTCGGCGATCCGCTCGGCCAGCCACTCGACGAGGCCACTGACTCCCGCCGAGGTCTCGACCACGTGCTTGTTGCAGAGCGCGGACACCTGCAGAAGATCGGTGAGGATGCGTTCACCGTTCTCGGTGGCCAGGACGCGCGCGGCGACACCGTGCGAGTCGAGCAGGCGCTGCGCCATCGCGGCGAACCCGCCCTGCACGAACACCCGTCCCAGCGATGCCAATTCGGCCCCGAGCTCGGCGACCTCGGGTTCGCCTGCGGTGGCCACCTTCTCGATCGACCAGCCGAGCAGGGTCGTGAGCGCCGCCAACCGCGCGCGGTCCGCGCGGGAGGGTTGTTCGACGGCACGCATCACCCACAGCCAGTGCTGGGCCGCGGTCGTGGAGAACACGTTGACCCCCGACCCGATCACCGAGTTGATGCCGCGCTCGGCGAGCTCCCGCTGGAGCGGTTCGATGGTGCTGTTGAGCCGCACCAGGATCGCGATGTCGCCGGGATCCACCGGGCGGGAGGTTCCGTCGACCTCGAGCCGAGCGCCCTGGGCGAGGGTCTGCGCGATGTCGTCGGCGACATCGACCGCGATCCGGTCGCGGACGTCCTTCACCGCGGGCAGGTTGTAGGCGTTACGGGACGTGAAGTCGGTGCGCAGGAACGCGCGGATGCGTAGCGGCGGACGACCGTCGAGCCGGCTGCCCGGGTGTGCCGCCGAGACCGGATGCACCACGATGCCCGGATGTCCCAGCGCCGCTTCGCCGTACAGATGTCCGAGGGCGTCGACGAGCGCGCCGTCGGATCGCCGGTTCACGTCGAGCGCCTGCAAGGTGTCGGCCGAGGACACCGCGGCGAGGTAGCTCAGGACCTCGGCACCGCGGAATCCGTAGATCGACTGTTTGGGGTCGCCGACGAGGATGAGTCGGCGATGGCCGTGGAAGCACCGGCGCAGGATGTCCCACTGCAACGGGTCGGTGTCCTGGAACTCGTCGACCAGGACCACGGTGAAGGTGTTGCGGATACGTTCGCACGCGCGCTCGCCGACCACCGGGTCGGTCACGATGCGTTGCAGGATGGCCTGCAGGTCGTCGTAGGTCCGTACGCGCGCATCACGTTTGCGCGCCTCGACGATGCGGCGGACCGCGGACGCGAAACT
Organism: Gordonia sp. SMJS1; assembly: GCF_029866425.1. Lineage (NCBI taxonomy): Bacteria > Bacillati > Actinomycetota > Actinomycetes > Mycobacteriales > Gordoniaceae > Gordonia > Gordonia sp. SMJS1. The sequence continues at coordinate 2,986,028 of NZ_CP123381.1, forward strand.
CACCCGACGGGCGGCCACCGCATCGCCACCCGGCCCGTCGGTCGACTCGGAGGTGTCCGGCGCCAGTGCGACCGACGCCTGGCGTACCGCGTCGCGGGCGATCGACCGCGCCTCGGTGAAGTCGAATTCCGGTGTGTCGCTTGCCCAGAAGCCGCGCAGGTAGAGGTCCAGCGCCACCTCTTCGGTGAGTTCGTCGACCTCTTCGACGATCGAGTAGACCAGTTCACGCTCACCCAGGAAGCCCAGCGCCTCCAGCATGCGGTTGCAGAACGTGTGGGTGGTCGCGATCGTCGACGCGTCGAAGTCGCTCAGAGCGCGGGCGAGATTGCGACGACGGGTGGCGACCTCGTCCGGTGATCCCTGCGCCAGCATCTGCAGCAGCGCGTCGTGGCCGGGGGCGGCACCGGGACGGTCGAGTCCGTCCAGCAACTCGCGCACGCGGTCTCGCATGCGTTCACGCAGCTCGGCGGTCGCGGCCCGGCTGAAGGTCACCAGCAGCATCTCCGAGATCGGGACTCCCTCGGCGATGTGCCGGGCGGCGAGTCCGACGATGGCGTAGGTCTTCCCGGTTCCGGCGCTCGCCTCCAGGACCGTGGTGTGATCCGGCAGGTCGGCGGTGACGTCGAAGGTGGCCGGCCGTCTCACGTGCCCTCCCGGTGCTCATCGAGTGGCACCCACACGGTTCGCGCCAGCCCGGCGAACAACGGTTCGTCGTCACCCATGGGCAGTTCGACACCGCCGACGGTGCGATGGTCGGGCGTCGCGCCGTCGAGGAGGTCGTCGAAATCGACCTCGGCCAGCACGTCCCCGCCGAATGCGAGCTTCACATATGGGTCGTGCGCGGCACCGAATCTGTCGTCGAAGTTCCGGCGGGCGTTGGCGAGCGAGAACGTGCTGCGCCGGCCGGGCCCGTCGTTCTCGACGAACGTGTACGCGGGTTCCAGCGGCAGCGGCAGCGGACGACGAAGACCCTCGTCACGTAGCCGGACGAGGTCGTGAAGCAACGGAACCGGATCCGCGGGGCGCCGGAGTGTGATGGTGCTGGTCCCGCCGCCTCGCGGGGCCCGCCCGATCAGGACCGCCGAGTCCACCGACCGCGCCGCGGCATTGCCCTGGGTCGCGGCGGCGGCCACCGCGAGAAGCGTGATCCAGCCGCTGAGTTGCTGTTTGGCCTTGAGCTTGGAGTACGTCGGCCGCACCAACGCGGCCGGCACGGTGTCGCCGAACACGTCACCGACCGTTCCGTGCACCCGGCGGCCGTCGGGTAGTCGGACCAGGACGTCGAGGGTCGTGGGAGTCCCTGTGCGCAACGGCTCGACGACGCCGTATAGCCGCGTGACCGTCCGCGAGATCGCGCGGAGCTCACGGGTGCCGAAGGCGAACGGCGGCAGCGTCCCGCGCCGGAGCTCGGCCGCCTCGCACTCCCCGATGGACACCCCGGTCAGCATCCGGGAGAGGAATCGGTCGCCGATCCCCCACTTGTCCAGTGGTTCCAGTTCGACATCGAGTTGGTCGTCGTGTGGCCGGTCGTCGTCGGGGATGCGGGCACCGAGGCGCTGGCGGACGAACGCCACGATCGGGTCCACGTGGAAGTCGATGAGGGTCGCGAGGTCGATGTCCTCGGTGTCGGGGGTCCGTTCCGGCGCGGGCAGCACCTCGGCAGCGGCGACCACCACGCGCCGCGTCGGCTCGCGTAAGGCCTCGGCTCCGCGAAGCATCGACGCGTCGTGGCTGAACGGCCCCGCGATTCCCGGCACGCCACCGGGGGTGAAGTTCCGCGCGTCGAACCCGTGCAGCGAATGCCGGCGAACGGGACTCACGCCGGTCAGACCGGTGAGCGTGTCGACCAGTTCGCTCACGACCACAGCGGGCGGGATCCGCCGGCCGGAGACGGGGTCGGCGCCACTGTAGAAGACGAGGAGGGCATCTTGCGCGGCGCAGATCGCGTCGAGGAAACACTGCCGGTCCTCGTCCCGCGGATTGCGTTCGCCCACCAGCGGATCGACGCCGAGTACGTCATCCCCGTCGATCCGCTGGACACGCGGGAACACCTCGGCGTCGATCCCGAGCAGCACGATCACCCGGTGCGGCACCGAGCGCATCGGCACCATCGTGCACACCGTCAGTTCTCCGGTGCGGAAGTTCGAGCGCGTCGGCCGGCCGGAGACCAGCGCCGATAGGAGGTCCCGCACGTCCGCCAGACGCAGCACCTCCTCCGGCTCGACCGGTCGGGTGTCCCCGAAGGCCTCGCTGAGCATCCGGATTGCCTGTGCGCGTTGCCAATCCTCGGCGGGCTCGGTCGCCGTCAGCGACGAGACGGCGTCGATGAGCGTCTCCGCCCATCGGTGCGCGGGAGCGGCTTCCCGCAGTTCGGCCAGCACCCGACCGAGTCGGTCGAGGAACTCGTCGAACCTACCGACGAGATCGATGCCGGTGCTCTCCACTCCGGCGAGCGGCAGTGCAGTACCGAGCCATTCGTCGTCGGCCTCCTCGGCGACGACGCCGAGGGCGATGCGGTCCAGGCCGGCGTCGAAGGTGCCCTGGCGGAACCGTTCGAGACCGTAGCGGGCGCGTTCGGCGACGCCTATCCCCCACCGGACGTTGCTGTGCGCCAGCCATTCCCGGATCAGATCCAGGTCGTCGTCGGTCATCGCGAACCGGGTTCGTACCGGCGGGGCGCCGAGGAGGTCGACGACGTCACCGGCGGTCACCCGGCCCGCGGCCAGCTCCACGACTCCGACGATCACGTCGAGGATCGGGTTCACATGGCGAATTCCACGGTCGGCGAGCCGAACTCGCAGATCGAACGCCGGATGCGGCAGTCCCGCTTGTCCGAATGCGCCACGGATCAGGGGTGCGTAGGTCTCGACGTCCGGGCACATGATGAGGACATCGCGCGGCTGCAGCTCGGGATCGGCGGCGAACAGATGCAGCAACCGATCCCGCAGGACCTCGATCTGCCGCTCGGGCCCGTGACACGCGTGCACCTCTACGGACGGGTCCGCGGAGACGGTCGGGTCCGACGTGTCGGTCTGGTCCGACGTGTCGGTGAGGCCGGGCGCGGGAGCCAGGTCGTCGCGGATCCCCGACTGGACGACGTGCAGCGCGGTGTCGCCCAGCACCGACTCCCGCGGCACATGGTGCAGGTCCCGATCGACGATCGGAGCGAGCCGCAACTGGAGTTCCTGCAGATCACGGGAGAGACCGGCGAGCAGGGGGTTTCGCAGTTCGGGGAGCTCGCACTCCCCGCGTCGAGGTGGGACCCCGTTGCCGGAGTCGGGGTCGACGAGGGCACCGAGGTCCGCCCACAGCCGCGGACTCGGGTGGGGCACGAACAGGTGGACATCGTGGTGGACGGCTGCGGCCGCGGCGATCTGACGGAACGACTCGGTGATCCGCGTCGGCCCGAAGACCGACAGTCGTTCCGGCAATCTCCCCGCCGCGGGGTCGGTGCGCAGCCGATCGCAGACCGCGGCGAGATCCTCCGCGGGATGCGGCCGGCCGATCTCGGCGCGGACCGCACGCCAGAACCCGGGCTGCCACGCCAGGTCGTCCCGCAGGGGGCGGCCGGCACCGTCGAGATCGTGGCCGGCGGCCCAGTCGGCGATCAGCGACGGACGCGACCGCCCGTACCGGTCGAACAACTCGGCCAGATGGCGTGCGGTGGCGTAGCGGCGCCCGATCCGGGGCGAGGAGGTGTCGCCCGCGCCGATGTGCCGCGCGATCACGTCGAGCGCGGGGTCGTCGACGCGGTCGTCGAGGACACGCAGCACCGGCCACGTCAGTTCGGCCGCGCGCCACGGATCGTCCGGCGCCGTCAGCGAGCCCGAGGTGTTCAGACGCGTGTCACCGAGCACCGCCGCGACGATGGCGTCAGCCAGGCGGGGCGGTCCGGTGAAATCGATGTTGGCCGCGATCCCGTCGTCGCCGGCCCCTGCCCCCAGGCGTCGGGCCAGATGCTGGGCGAGCCACCGCTCGACTCCCGCGGCGGGAACCGACACGATCTCCGGGCGCATCGGGTCGCCCAGCGGGTGCGCGAGGACCTCGGCCAGCGCATCGGCCAGCGTGTCGGTGCGTTCGGCGCGGTGCAGGATGAGCATGGGACGGCTGTGACTCCGGGGCCCGGCCCGGTCAGCCCGCGGCGTTCGACCGGGGCGTGTGGAAACGCACCGGCTCGCCGAGGCGCGCGGTCAGCAGCGGCCGGGCGTCGTCGGGAATCGGGGTGGGTCGGCCGGTGTCCGGGTCGACGACGACCATCGTGGTCTCGGCCGTGGCGCACAGCGTCCCGGACTGGTCGAACAGGCGCAGGGCCATGACGAACGACGACCGGCCCACGCGTCCGATGCAGGTGCGCACGTGCACCGGGTCGAGCGAGTAGTGCACGGGAGCGGAGAACTCGATGTCCTGACGCGCGACGAGGAACGAGAACTTCCGCGGCCGGTCGGGCATCCATTCATAGAACGAACGCACCCGGCTCTCCTCGAAGATCCGGGAGATCTGCACGTTGTTGATGTGGTTGTTGATGTCCATGTCGCCCCAGCGCAGCGCGACCGGGATGTCGAGGACGTAGTCCGGTCCGGCGGAACCGGCTGCGGTTGCCTCGGGATCGAGGGCATCTGGGTCGGGGGCATCTCGGTGGGGGGCCACGGCGCGATCTTAGTGCGGGACACGCGTACGACGAACTGCAGGAGTCACCGCCGACCAGACCGTAGACTCACTCGCCGGGGCAGGACGTCAGGCGTATCGGTGCGCGCACCCCCGGCGCGCGGTGAGGGGCTCGGGTGAACATCGACACGGCACGGGCTCGGCTGCGCCCGGTGTCCGCCGTCGATGTCGACGAGCTCGTCCACCTCGACAGCGATCCCGAGGTCATGCGGTACGTGAGCGGCGGTGCCGCGACACCGCGCGCCGTGATCGAGGACTGGGTGGTCCCCCGCGCCGAGACCGAACACCGCAGACACGGCACCGGCACCTGGATCCTGTGCGACCCCGCCACCGCCGCCTTCCTCGGCTGGATCTCGCTGCGCACACCACGGCACAGCAACCGTGCCGAACTCGAACTGAGCTATCGCCTCCGGCGCACGGTGTGGGGCCGCGGCCTCGCGACCGAGGCGGCGTTCGCCCTCGTCGCGTTCGCGTTCGACCACCTCGGCACCGAGCGGGTGTTCGCGAGCACGGTAGCCCGCAACGCGTCGTCGCGCCGCGTGATGGAGAAGCTCGGGATGACGCTCTGCGCCATCCACCTCTGCGACGACGCCGCGGACTCGGCCGAGCTGCTGACCATCCACCCGGACCGCGACCGGTCCGAGGTCGAATACGAGCTCCTCCGGGCCGACTGGCAGGAGCGATCGCAACGATGGTCGTCGGCCGGGGGTCTCACCGCGTGAGCGCAACACCCCTCTGGCCGCGCCCATCGGATCATCATTGACTACCGTTGAGAACATGCACGGTCGTACTCCGGCCCCGGCGCTACACGGCCCCCTCGGGTAGCACCCCACTCGGGTTCGCCGAAGTCCGCACGACCGTCGCCCAACGACCTGGAAGGAGATGTCTGGAGATGAGCAGCCCCGCCGTCCAGGCCCCCGCTGGAGCAGCCACGACCCGTCGGAAAGTGGTCATCATCGGTTCGGGCTTCGGCGGATTGTTCGCCGCCCAGCGACTGGCCAAGGCCGATGTCGATGTCACGCTGATCGCCAAGACCACCCATCACCTGTTCCAACCGATGCTCTACCAGGTGGCGACCGGCATCGTCGCCGAGGGCGAGATCGCACCGGCCACCCGCGTGGTCCTGCGCAAGCAGAAGAACACCGCGGTTCTCATGGGTGACGTGTACGACATCGACCTCGAGGCCAAGACCGTCACCTCCCGCCTGCTCGAGCGCATCACGGTCACCCCGTACGACGACCTCATCGTCGCCGCCGGCGCCGATCAGTCGTACTTCGGCAACGATCACTTCGCCGAGTACGCGCCCGGCATGAAGACCATCGACCACGCACTCGAACTGCGCGGACGGATCCTGGGCGCCTTCGAGCAGGCCGAGCTGTCCCACGACCCCGCCGAGCGCGCCAAGCTGCTGACCTTCGTGGTCGTCGGCGCCGGCCCCACCGGTGTCGAATTGGCCGGCCAGATCGCCGAGATGAGCGACAAGACCCTCAAGGGCGCGTTCCGCAACATCGACCCGACCGAAGCCCGGGTGATCCTGCTCGATGCCGCGCCGGCCGTCCTGCCACCGTTCGGCCCGAAGCTCGGCGGCAAGGCCGCGGCCCGCCTCGAGCGCATGGGTGTCGAGATTCAGCTGAACGCGATGGTCGTCGACGTCGACTACGACGGCCTGGTCGTCAAGGAGAAGGACGGCACTACCCGCCGCATCGAGTCGCAGTGCAAGGTGTGGTCGGCCGGCGTACAGGCCAGCCCGCTCGGCCAGCAGCTCGCCGAGCAGTCGGGCGTCGAACTCGACCGCGCCGGCCGGGTGAAGGTGCTCCCCGACCTCACCATCCCCGGCCATCCCGAGGTGTTCGTCGTCGGCGACATGATGGCCGTCGACGGGGTCCCGGGTGTGGCGCAGGGCGCGATCCAAGGCGGCCGCTATGCCGCGGACGCCATCAAGGCCGAGCTGAAGGGGCAGACCCCCGACCAGCGCAAGCCGTTCAGCTACTACGACAAGGGCTCGATGGCGACCATCTCGCGGTACTCCGCGGTGATGCAGGTCCCGATCCCCGGCATCAAGAAGACGTTCGAGACCGAGGGCTACTTCGCCTGGCTCGGCTGGCTGGCGCTGCACCTCGTGTATCTGGTCGGGTTCCGCAACCGCCTGAACACCCTGATCAACTGGTTCTTCGCGTTCACCACTCGCGGCCGTTCGCAGCTCGCGGTGACCGAGCAGCAGGTCTACGCGCGCACCGCGATCGGCCAGTTGTCGGCGCTCGAGAAGGCCGGCGAGACATCCGATGCGGAACCGGCGAAGACCGATGCCGGGACGGTGGGCACCGCGTCGACCGCTCCCGGGGCGACGGGCTCGGTACCCACCGAGGGCAAGGACGCTGACGGCAAGGAATCCGAGGCCGAGGCCAGCTGATCCGCGGACGGCGGCCGGCCCGCCGGCGGTCGTCTACGGCACGACGGCCAGTGAGTCGATCTCCAGGCCGTCGGCCAGCCGCCGCGCGGTGCTGACCGAGGTCCCGAGGGCGGTGGTCAGACTGGCGCCGCCGGCCAGCTGCAGACGCGCGGCGAAATCGGTCCCGTGCACGTCGCCGGGCCGGTTGTCGGGGTACCGGAACACGCTGCTCGCCGCCCGGTGGCCCGCGGCCCCCGCGGGTGTGCCCTGACCGAGCGAGAGCCGATGGGCCAGCACGACTTGATCGTCGACCTCGACGCGCAGACCCCCGGTCCAGGCACCCATCCGGTCGCGGTCGACCAGGGTGGCGTCCGTCATGCTCGCCGCCCGGCCGATCTGGACGTGCTCGTGTAGATCGAGGGTGGCGCCGGCGGCGAGTCGTGCCGTGATGTCCGAGCGGTGGACCGCGCCACCGGCGACGACCGTCGGTTGCGGGTCGATGCGCAGGCGACCACCGTCGCCGACGGCGATCTCCCACCGAGCCGACGAGTCCGGACGGTCGCGGGCCGGCAGCGCGATCGTCGCCGCGACGCTGCCGAGGCGCAACTGCGCACCCGGTTCGACCTCGATGCGCACCACGATCTCGTCACCACCAAGCGGCGTGGCGGCGGTGCCGATCAGCTGAACGTGGCCCGGCGCGGTCAGCCGCACGCCCAGTCCCCCGACCGCCCGATGACGCACGCCACGCTCGACGGTGGCGACGATGTCGACCTCGGTGCGCATCGTCACCCGGCGGCGACCGGGGCCGCCAGTTGGGCCCGGACCCAGGCCAGCACGTCCGTCGCGGCCGGGTCCTCGGTCAGCGAGATCATGGCGGTCTGCCGGCCCTCGCGGACCTTCGCCGCGTCGCGCCGCATGACGTCGAGGTCGGCATTGACGCGCTCGGCCAGATCGATCTTGTTGATCACCAACAGGTCCGAGAACGTGACGCCGGGTCCGCCCTTGCGGGGCACCTTGTCCCCGCCCGCGACGTCGATGACGAAGATCTGCACGTCGATCAGACCTGTCGAGAATGTCGCGGTGAGATTGTCGCCGCCCGATTCCACGAGGATCAGATCCAGCGGTGGGTTCGCCTCGACGAGATCGTCGATGGCGTCGAGGTTGGCGGTGATGTCGTCCCGGATGGCGGTGTGCGGACATCCGCCGGTCTGGACGGCGGTGATCCGTTCGTCGGGCAGAACAGCGTTGCGGCGCAGGAAGTCGGCGTCCTCGGTCGTGTAGATGTCGTTTGTCAACACGGCGACCGACAACTCGTCCCGGAGCTGTCGGCACAGTGCGGCCACCAGCGCGGTCTTGCCCGATCCGACCGGGCCACCGACACCGATGCGCAGCGCCTCGCCGGGCTCGCGCTTGCGGCGCGGCCGGTTGTGGTCGTGGGTGTGCGGCTGCCCGTCGATGAGATGCGGGGGCATGGGAACTCCTCTCGGTTCGCGACGGCGACTTCGCCGGGTCACGGGATGGATGGGCGGTGGTCAGGACATGAACAGCGGCATCGGTTGCCGCTCATGGCGTTCGGCGAAGATGTCGAGCACCGGATCGGACAGGTCCGCCAGGCCGACCGCGGCCTCGGCGGCGACGCGTTCGCACTCGGGACCGAGTTCGGCGATCATGATCGACACGTCGGCCGGGTCGAGTGCGAGCAGGCGCTGGCCGGCGGTCGCCGACCCGCTCATCGTGGTGTACACGAGGATCAGGGCCGTGTGGAAACCCGACAGCGAGGACACCGCGCCGATCGACCCGCTGATGACGGGGAGATGCGTCGACGGCCGGTGGGCCGACCAATCGACGTCCGGCCACATCCGCCGCGCCAGCCGCACCATCCCGCGGCCCTGCGCCAGCGATGCCTTCCGTGCGGCCGCCGACGGCGTGCGCGCATCCGTTTCGCGTTGCGCGCGGGGCACGTCGAGTGCGCCGTCGGCCACGGCCGCCGCCACCGATGCCGCGACGAGACCGCTCGTGGTCACCCGGCGGTACAGGAAGGAAGCGAGATCGCCTGCGGTGCGAATGAATCCGTCGGTGATCGCCTGCTCGACGCCACCGGAGTGGACGTGCCCGCCCACCGGTAGACGCGAATCCGCCAGGGCCAGCATCATCGCCAGCGGCGCGGAGGCGCCCGGGTTCGTGTCGTCGGGTCGCATCAGAACAGGAAATACCGTTGCGCCATCGGGAGTTCGGCAACGGGCTCGGACTCCCACACCTCACCGTCGACCCGCACCGTGAACGTGTCGGGGTCGACCTCGATCGTCGGGCAGGCGTCGTTGTTGACCATGTCGGCCTTCCCGACGCCGCGGGTGTTCTTGACCGGGACGAGCCTGCGGTCGACCCCGATGCGCCCGGCGAGATCGGCGTCGGCACCCGGGGCGACGAAGCTGACCGACGTGGCGGCCGCGAGTTTCGGTGCGGCGCCGAACATCGGACGCGGGAAGACCGGTTGCGGCGTGGGGATCGACGCATTGGCGTCGCCCATCGCCGCCCACGCGATGGCGCCGCCCTTGATGACCAGATCGGGGCGGATCCCGAAGAACGCCGGGTCCCACAGCACGAGGTCGGCGAGCTTGCCGACCTCGACCGAACCGATCTCGTCGTCGAAGCCATGGGCACGTGCCGGACAGATCGTGTACTTCGCGATGTAACGTCGTGCGCGATTGTTGTCCGCCCGACCGTCGCCGGGCAGCGATCCGCGTTTGCGCTTCATCACGTGCGCCGTCTGCCACGTCCGAAGCACGACTTCGCCGATCCGGCCCATCGCCTGCGAGTCCGAGCCGATCATCGAGATCGCGCCCAGATCGTGCAGGAGGTCTTCGGCCGCGATCGTGGACGGCCGGATCCGGCTCTCGGCGAAGGCGAGGTCCTCCGGCACGGTGGGGTTGAGATGGTGGCAGACCATCAACATGTCGAGGTGCTCGTCGAGTGTGTTGACCGTGTGCGGGCGCGTCGGATTGGTCGACGACGGAAGCACATTCGGGTAGGCCGCGACCGTGATGATGTCCGGAGCGTGACCACCGCCGGCACCCTCGGTGTGGTAGGCGTGGATGCCGCGGCCGGCGATCGCGCCGAGGGTCGTCTCCACGAACCCGGCCTCGTTCAGGGTGTCGGAGTGCAGGGCGACCTGCACGCCGGTCTCGTCGGCCACCCGCAGGCAGGCGTCGATGGCCGCGGGCGTGCTGCCCCAGTCCTCGTGCAGCTTGAAACCCGAAGCGCCCGCGCGGATCTGCTCGTGCATCGACTCGGCGCTGACGGTGTTGCCCTTGCCGAGGAGCGCGATGTTCATCGGCCAGTGATCGGTTGCGGCGAGGATCGAGGCCAGATGCCATGCGCCGGGTGTCACGGTGGTGGCCTTGCTGCCCTCGGCCGGACCCGTACCGCCGCCGATCACGGTGGTGATCCCGTTGCCCAGCGCCTCGTCCATGATCTGCGGACAGATGAAGTGCACATGGCAGTCGATGGCGCCGGCGGTGACGATCTTGCCGTTGCCGGCGATGATCTCGGTCGACGGCCCGATGACCAGGTCCGGATGCACCCCGTCCATGGTGTCGGGATTACCCGCCTTGCCCATCGCGACGATGCGACCGTCCCGAATTCCCAAATCGGCCTTGATGATTCCCCAGTGATCGAGGAGCACGACGCCGGTGATGACGGTGTCGGGGGCGCCGTCGGCGCGGGTCGCCCGGCTCTGTCCCATCGACTCGCGGATCACCTTGCCACCGCCGAAGACGGCCTCGTCTCCGGCGCGACCCGGTCCGCCCGACAGGTCCTCGGTGACCTCGATGAGCAGATCGGTGTCGGCGAGGCGGATCAGATCGCCCGTGGTCGGGCCGAACAGCTGTGCGTACCGGTCGCGTCCCAGGATGGCCATGCGTCACTCACTCTCGTCGGTACGGACGGCGTCGACCGGTCCGCAGGCGCCGGGGGGCGCCAGGGAGATCCCGTACACCTCGCGGGTTCCGCCGAGCGGGACGAGACCGACGGTCATCTCGATACCCGGCTCGAACCGCACCGCGGTCCCGGCCGGGATGTCGAGGCGACGGCCGTGCGCACGGGCGCGGTCGAAGACCAGTGCCTCATTCGACTGCGGGAAGTGCACGTGACTGCCGACCTGCACCGGACGATCGCCGGAGTTCACGACCGGCAGTTCGACGGCGTCGGCACCCGCGTTGAGCTCGATGGTCCCGTCGGCCGCGATGACCTCACCCGGCACGAGCGTCGATCGCGGGCCGGGATGCGTACCCGACATTTCGGTCTCCTCTGGACTGCTGGTGTTCGATGGACGGGCGCGGGGCGCCACGATCCACCTCGGACGGTGCCCCGATCGCGGGGCGTCAGGCGATGGGGTCGTGCACGGTCACCAGCTTGGTGCCGTCGGGGAACGTCGCCTCCACCTGGACGTCGTGCAGCATCTCCGGCACCCCGTCCATGACGTCGTCGCGCCGGAGCACCTCGCGGCCGGAGGTCATCAGCTCGGCCGCCGACCGGCCGTCGCGGGCGCCCTCCAGGACGTGATCGGTGATCAGCGCGACCGACTCCGGGTGGTTGAGCTTCAGGCCGCGCCCCTGCCGCCGCCGGGCCAGCTCGGCCGCGTAGGAGATCAACAGCCGTTCTTGTTCATGCGGCGACAGTCGCACCGGGAGCGCTCCTCGAGAGTGTTCGGCCGGACGGTCTGTTCGGTGGGTCCGGCCGGGCAGTAGGAGTCATCCTGCCATGCCGACACGGGGTCGGCGCGCGAGTGGCGATGGGGTGACGCGGGCCTCAACGGCCTATGTGACCTCGATGTTCTGCAGCCGCACCTGCGACTTGGCCAGCATCTTTCCGTCCTGGTCGACCATGTCGACAGCCCACAGCTGCTGGCGACGGCCCCGGTGGATCGGGGTCGACGTCGCGGTGACCGTGCCGGCGCGGACGGACCGGAGGAAGTCGGTGTTGTTGTTCACCCCGACGGCGGTGCCGCCGATCCCGGAATCCTGCAGCCAGAGGAAACCGCTCATGCTGGCGACACTCTCACCGACCGCGCAATAGACGCCGCCGTGCACGATGCCGAACGGCTGATGATGACGCTCGGTGATCTCCATCGTGGCCACGATCCGGTCCGGCCCGGCCTCGACGACCTCGAGTCCCAGGACCCCGTCGAGCCCTTTGCCGAATGAATCCCGGAGAACATCGTCCGCACTGTCAGCAGTCATGACGTCAACAGTCGCATGTCGGTCGGATCGTGGCGACAGCAGTCCGGGACTCGGCGGGGAACCGGGCTCGACCGCCGATCGTTTGCCCCCCGAGGATCCCAGAAGGCCCCGCATCTCCCAGAGATGCGGGGCCTTCCGTGCCGTGGACCGGGGGTCTCTGCAGCCCTCAGGACTCTCGCGCGGTCCGACGTGACACTTAATGTAGGCTAGCCTTACCAACCTGTCAAGCGTTCGGGAAAAGGCCACGTCAGGAGCGTGGTGACCGACATCGGCGTCGCTCGGCACACCGACACGCAACAACTGGGTATCCACCGGACCTACAAACGGAGGCACAGCAGTAAAATGCGAAAGATGAATGGCCTGGGCGACCTCGAAGGCGCTGTGATGGACACGTTGTGGGAGAGTTCGACCCCGCAGACCGTGCGGCAGGTACACGCCGCACTGTCCCGGGACCGCTCCCTTGCGTACACGACCGTCATGACGGTCCTGCAGCGACTGGCGAAGAAGAACCTGGTGACGCAGATCCGCGACGACCGGGCCCACAAGTACGTCCCCACCCATCCCCGCGAGGACCTGGTCGCCAGCCTCATGGTCGACGCGCTCAGCGAGGCCGCCGCTCCCGGCTCCCGACATGCGGCCCTGGTGTCCTTCGTCGGTCGCGTGGGCGCCGACGAGGCGGCCGCCCTCCGTTCCGCACTCGATGAACTCGAAGCCGCCCGCGGAACGAGCGACACCGGCTAGATTCGCGGCACCACCACTCGCAGCCCACCCTGAGGAATCACCAGATGACCGCCTTGCTATTCGGCATCGTCAGCCTGGTGCTCGCCGGACCCGTACCCGAGGCACTGTCCCGGGCCCGCTGGCCGATCCGAGCACCACGCGCGGCGATGACGCTGTGGCAGGCCATTGCCCTGGCCGCCGTGCTGTCGGCGTTCAGCTGTGGCCTGGCGATCGCGGCGAACATCCTCGTGATCGGTCCCGACGGCACCCCGACGACCCACCCGGTCCGTGAGATCGAACGCCTCGGCTGGCCGCTGTGGCTCCTCTGCGTCGGGGTCTTCGTGCTCACCCTGCTCGTCGGCGCGCGGCTGTTCTACACCGTGATCCGCGTCGGCCTGCGCACCCGCGCCCGGCGCAAGGCGCACCGTCAGCTCATCGACATCCTCGACCGTTGCGACCGGACCGACGACGCCGACGATCCGCTCTACGCCCGCGACGTCCGGATGATCGACGTCGAACAACCCCTCGCCTACTGCCTGCCCGGGCTGCGTCAGCGCGTCGTGGTCAGCGAAGGCGTGGTGCATCGGCTCACCCGTGACGAACTCGTCGCGGTGATCGCCCACGAACGCGCGCACCTCCGCGCCCGCCACGACCTCGTCCTCGAGGCCTTCATCGCGTTGCACGAGGCGTTCCCCCGCTTCGTCCGCAGCAGCTCGGCGCTCGGCGCCGCGGAACTGCTCGTCGAGGCACTGGCCGACGACCAGGCCGTCCGCGCGACCACCCCGACGACACTGGGTCGCGCACTGGTCGCGTGCGCCGACGCGGTGGCTCCCCGCGGGGCGATGGCGGTCGGCGGGCCGACCACCCTGACCCGCGTCCACCGGCTCCGCGACGACCGTCCCGCACGCGTTCTCGCGGCCGGCGCCTACATCGCCGCCGCCGCGATCCTGGTCCTGCCGACCCTCGCGGTCGCGATCCCGTGGCTGACCGAGCTCAACCGACTCATGTCGGCGTTCTGACGACTCCTGTCCCCCGGCGGTATCGGACCGCCGTCACACGTGGAGGCAGATCGCCGCTTCGGACACAGAGGCAATAGGCTGTCCGCATGAACAATGTCGACGCATCGTCCTCCTCCGCGAAGGCCCAGATCGGTGTCACCGGCCTGGCCGTCATGGGTTCGAACATCGCACGCAACTTCGCCCGTCACGGGTATACGGTCGCGCTGCACAACCGCAGCATCGCCAAGACCGACGCGCTGCTCGAAAACCACGGCGGCGACGGCAACTTCATCCGCACCGAGACGGTGGCCGAGTTCGTGGCCGCACTCGAGCGTCCGCGCCGGGTCCTCATCATGGTGAAGGCGGGCGACGCGACCGACGCGGTCATCGAGGAACTCGCCGACGCGATGGAGCCGGGCGACATCATCATCGACGGCGGCAACGCCCTCTACACCGACACCATCCGGCGCGAGGCCGCGATGTCGGCCCGCGGACTCAACTTCGTCGGCGCGGGCATCTCCGGCGGCGAAGAGGGCGCGCTCAACGGCCCGTCGATCATGCCGGGCGGACCCGCCGAGTCCTACGAGTCGCTCGGGCCCCTCCTCGAGTCGATCGCCGCCCAGGTCGACGGCGAGCCGTGCTGCACCCACATCGGGCCCGACGGCAGCGGCCACTTCGTCAAGATGGTGCACAACGGCATCGAGTACGCCGACATGCAGCTCATCGGCGAGGCCTACGACCTCATGCGCAAGGCCCTGGACATGCCGGTCTCGGAGATCGCCGACGTCTTCCGCGACTGGAACACCACCGAACTCGAGAGCTACCTGATCGAGATCACCGCGGAGGTCCTCAGCCAGGTCGACGACGAGACCGGCAAGCCGCTGGTCGACGTCATCGTCGACGCCGCGGGTCAGAAGGGCACCGGCCGCTGGACCGTGAAGTCCGCACTCGACCTGGGCATCCCGACGACCGGGATCGCCGAGGCCGTGTTCGCCCGCGCCCTGTCGAGCGCCACCGATCAGCGCGTCGCCGCGCGCGGCCTGTCGTCGGGCAACCTCGGCTCGGCCCCCGCCGACCGCGAGAGCTTCGTCAACGACATCAAGACGGCCCTATACGCCTCCAAGGTCGTCGCCTACGCCCAGGGCTTCGATCAGATCGCCGCCGGCAGCGCCGAGTACGGCTGGGATGTCGACCGCGGAGCACTGGCCACCATCTGGCGCGGCGGCTGCATCATCCGGGCACAGTTCCTCAACCGCATCCGTGAGGCCTACCACGACGACCCCGCCCTTCCGAGCCTGCTTCTCGCGCCGTACTTCCGCGAAGCCGTCGAGGTCGGCATCGACAGTTGGCGCCGGGTGGTTTCGACCGCGACGCTGCTCGGTATACCCGTGCCGGCCTTTTCGTCGTCGCTGTCGTACTACGACGGTCTGCGCGCCGAACGGCTGCCGGCCGCGCTGACCCAGGGTCTGCGCGACTTCTTCGGTGCGCACACCTACCAGCGCATCGACAAGGAGGGCACGTTCCACACACTGTGGAGCGGCGACCGCTCCGAAGTGACCGAATAGGAGCCTGCGAACCCCAGTGCGATTCATCGAAGGCCACCGGCCGACACATGATCTGACCTACGACGATCTGTTCATCGTCCCCGGCAGGTCGGATGTCAGTTCCCGATTCGACGTCGACCTGTCGACGTCGGACGGCAGCGGTACCACGATCCCGCTGGTCGTGGCGAACATGACGGCGGTGGCGGGCAAGCGCATGGCCGAGACGGTGGCCCGCCGCGGTGGGCTCGTGGTCCTCCCCCAGGACCTGCCCATCGAGGCGGCCGCCGCGTCCATCGCCTTCGTGAAGTCACGGCACCTGGTGGCCGACACACCCGTCACCCTCGACCCGGACGCGTCGGTCACCGATGCGGTCGCGTTGATCCCGAAGCGTTCCCACGGCGCGGCCGTCGTGGTCGAAGATGGCCGGCCGGTGGGTGTCGTGACCGAGAGACGGTGCCGCGACGTCGACCGGTTCGCCCGGGTCCGCGAGATCGCCGACCCCGACATCGTGACGCTGCCCGTCGACACCCCGCCCCGCGAGGTCTTCGACGCGCTGGGTGACCTGCACCTGGGCCTGGCCGTGCTCGTCGAACCCGACGGCCGGCTCGCCGGGGTGCTCAACCGCGTCGGTGCCCTGCGGCATGCGATCTACACGCCGAACCTCGACTCCGCCGGCGCCCTGCGGATCGCGGCGGCCGTCGGCATCAACGGCGACGTCGTGGGCAAGGCTCGCGCGTTGGTCGCCGCGGGAGCGGATCTACTGGTGATCGACACCGCGCACGGCCATCAGGAGAAGATGCTCACCGCGCTGTCCGCGGTCGCCGACGCCGACCTCGGCGTCCCGATCGCGGCCGGCAATGTCGTGTCGGCCGAGGGCACGCTCGACCTCATCGACGCCGGCGCGTCGATCATCAAGGTCGGTGTCGGGCCGGGCGCGATGTGCACCACCCGCATGATGACCGGCGTCGGGCGTCCCCAGTTCTCGGCGGTCGCCGAATGCGCCGCGGTCGCCGCGGGACACGGTGCAGCGGTCTGGGCCGACGGCGGTGTCCGACACCCGCGCGATGTCGCGCTCGCACTGGCCGCCGGGGCGTCGAACGTGATGGTCGGCTCGTGGTTCGCCGGGACCCACGAGTCACCGGGCGACCTGCTCGTGGACGAGCGGGGTCCGTACAAGGTGAGTTTCGGCATGGCCTCGAAGCGGGCGGTCGCGGCCCGGTCGAGCGGCGACAGCACCTACGACCGAGCACGCAAGAGCTTGTTCGAAGAGGGCATCTCGAGTTCACGGATCCGCCTGGACCCGGAGCGGCCCGGCGTCGAGGACGTCATCGACCACATCTGTGCGGGCGTCCGCAGCACGGCCACGTACACCGGCGCCCGCAACCTGCGCGAACTCCACGACAAGGTGGTGTTGGGCATCCAGTCGCCCGCCGGCTTCGCCGAAGGACGGCCCCTGCCGGGCGGGTGGTGACGTGGAGATCCTGCTCCTGGTCGCGAGTCTCGTCGGATTCATCGCGCTGACGCTCGGGACGGCGCTGTTCGTGGCGGCCGAGTTCTCCCTCACCGCGTTGGAGCGGTCGACGATCACCGCCGACGTGGCCGATCGCGCGGACCGTCGTTCTCGGATGGTCCAACGCGCGCACTCCACCCTGTCGTTCCAGCTGTCGGGCGCGCAGCTGGGCATCACGATCACGACCCTCATCACCGGCTACATCGCCGAACCGGTCCTCGCCCGGATCCTCCGGCCGCCGCTGACCGCACTCGGCGTCGGCGAGTCGGTGGCCTCGGCGACCTCGCTCATCCTCGCGCTGGTGATCGCGACCTCCCTGTCGATGGTGCTCGGCGAGCTCATCCCGAAGAACCTCGCGATCGCCAAGCCGCTCGCGGTGGCGCGGGCCACCGCCGGCCCGATGACCGTGTTCTCCGCGGTCTTCCGCTGGGCGATCAACGGATTGAACGGCACGGCGAACTGGATCGTCCGCCGACTCGGCATCGAACCGACCGATGAGCTGGCCTCCGCGCGGTCGCCCCAGGAACTCGTCTCGCTCGTCCGTAACTCGGCACGTCGCGGTGCCCTCGACCAGCAGACGGCGACCCTCGTCGACCGCTCGCTGCGCTTCGGCGAACTGACCGCCGAGGACCTGATGACCCCCCGCGTGACCATCGATTGTCTCGACCGCGCCGACTCCGTCCGCGATCTCGTCATGGCGTCGTCGCGCACCGGGCATTCCCGTTTCCCGGTCGTCATCGACGGCGACCTCGACGACCTCGTCGGGGTCGTGCACATCAAACAGGCCTTCACCGTTCCGCCCGAGCGACAGGCCACCACCTCGGTCACCTCGATCGCCCGGCCGGTGCCACGTGTGCCGGCCAGCCTCGACGGTGACGCGCTGATGGAACGCATCCGCGCCGACGGGATGGAGCTGTGCGTCGTGATCGACGAATACGGCGGGACCGCCGGCATCGTCACCACCGAAGACCTCATCGAGGAGATCCTCGGCGACGTCACCGACGAACACGACGACGAACGCGCCGACGTCGCGGTCGACGGCAACGGTTACCTCTGTGCCGGACTGCTGCGCATCGACGAGCTGTACGACGCCGTCGGCTACCACGCCCCCGAAGGGCCCTACGACACGCTGGGTGGACTCGTCATGTACTGCCTGGGCCGCATTCCCACCGTCGACGACGAGGTGGACCTCCCACGACGCTCGGCCGTCGGCGAGACCGACGACGACACCGCCCAGTCGCCCGACCGCGGCTCGGACGTCACCTGGCGTGCGACCGTCACCCAGATGGACGGACGCCGGGTCGACGTGGTCGCGATCCGGCCGGCTCCCGCGGATCAGGTCCGGCCGGCTCACGCGGATCGAGACCTCTCCGCCGCTTCCGAACGAAACGGCGAACCGTCGAACATCCAGGGGGACCCGCATGGGCGGTGATCTGTGGGCGGTCGGGCTGACCGTCGTCCTCCTGGCCGGCAACGCGTTCTTCGTGGGTGCCGAGTTCTCCCTGATCTCGGCTCGACGCGACCGCCTCGAAGCCCTCGCCGAGAGCGGCAAGAGCCGCGCGAGGACCGTCATCCACGCCGGCGAACGGCTGTCGCTGATGCTGGCCGGTGCGCAGCTCGGCATCACGATCTGCTCGATCCTGCTCGGCCGGGTCGGCGAGCCCGCGGTCGCGCATCTCATCGAGGCGCCGCTGCACCTGGCGCACGTTCCCGATGCCCTTCTCCACCCGATCTCGTTCGCCATCGCGCTGTCTCTGGTCGTGGTGCTGCACATCCTGCTGGGTGAGATGGTGCCGAAGAACATCGCGCTGGCCGGCCCGGAGTCGTCCGCGATGCTCCTCGTGCCGGCACATCTGCTCTTCATCCGTCTGGTCCGGCCGTTGATCGCGTTCTACAACTGGCTGGCGAACATCTCCCTGCGGCTCCTCCGGGTGGAACCGAAGGACGAACTCGAGTCAACGGTGTCACTGGGCGAGCTGGCCGAGATGGTCGGCGAGTCCAAACAGGAAGGCCTCATCGACGCCGAGGAGCACGAACGACTGACCCGCGCCCTGCAGTCCATCGGCCGCACGGTGTCGGAGGTGATGATCCCGCTGGACCAGATGCGCAGTGTCGGTGTGCAGGTGTCCGGTTCCGGCGGCATCGGACCGACCCTGGGTGCGGTGGAGAAAGCGGTCGGCGAGACGGGGTTCTCCCGGTTCCCCGTCCGCGGACCCGACGGCACCTTCACCGGCTATCTGCACCTCAAGGACGTACTCGACGAGATCCTCGACGAGCACGTCGGACCGGACACCATCATCGGCGTCGACAAGATCCGGCCGCTGCCGGTCATCGATTCGACGACGCCCCTCGACGAGGCCACGGGAGTGCTGCGACGGACCAGTTCGCATCTGGGCGCGGTGGTCGACGACAGCGGCCGCACCATCGGCATCGTCCCGCTCGCCGATCTGGTGGAGGAGTTCGTCGGCAACGTCCGCGACGAGACACACCGGGTGTGACCACGATGACCGCGCAGCTGGAACATCCGGATCACGGCCTGACGGCGCAGGTCCTGGACGCCGACGAGTGGCGGGCACGCCGCGACGCCCATCGGCAGGCGGTGGACGAGCTGATCGGCCCCTACCTCGACGCCCGGCGTCGCGGCGCCCGTCACCCGGTGATCGACTTCTTGTTCACCTACTACTCGTCACGTCCGGCGCACGTGCTGCGCTGGCATCCCGGGTTCGGTGTGACGATCGAGGACGGCGACGAGTTCCTCGGCCTGCGTGGCTACGAGCGGACCGCCGCCGGTGTGAGCGTCGGCGACCCCTATCTCCGGCACCGTGGCGAAGCGCTCGCCGCCGCCGTGGACATGCTCGGCGCCACCGCCCGACGACCCGCTCGGCTCGGTTGTTTCGGCCTGCACGAGTGGGCGATGGTCTACCGCACCCACGACACCCGGCACGACCTGCCGCTGCGATTGGGGTCCGCGGGCACCGACGCGGTCGTCGAGTCCATGCCGCTGCGGTGCACCCACTTCGACGCCTTCCGGTTCTTCACCGACCCGGCGCGTCCGCGCAACGACACCACGCTGAGCCGTGTGTCGCAGATCGCGCACGAACAGCCGGGTTGCCTGCACGCGACGATGGACCTCTACCGGTACTGCTTCACCCTCGCGCCGCTCGTGCCGTCGAACCTGACGCTCGACTGCTTCGCGCTGGCACTCCGAGCCCGCGACCTCGACATGCGCGCCAGTCCCTACGATCTCAGCGACCTCGGTTACGAGCCGGTCCGCATCGAGACAGCCGCCGGCAGGGCCGACTACGTGCGCGAGCAGTCGGCGATCGCCGAACGGGGAATGACCCTGCGGGCGCGGTTGCTCACCATCTGTACGGAACTCGCGGACCTCGCGACCGTACCCGGCGGGAGGCGCCTGCCGTCCGCCTTTACCGACGAGTAGCATGTATGCGTCGTCATTCGCTCGAGAAAGGCTGCCATGTCTGACCGGATCACCGTCAACGGGTTGCAGGTCGCTACCGTCCTGCACGACTTCATCAACAACGAGGCGTTGCCCGGTACCGGTGTAGATGCGGACGCCTTCTGGGCCGGTGCGGCCTCGGTCATCGCCGATCTCGTCCCGCGCAACCGCGAACTGCTCGCCGTCCGCGACGACCTGCAGACCAAGCTCGACGCCTGGCACCGAGATCACAAGGGTGCCGATCTCACCCCCGGCACCGCCGATTTCGACTCCTACAAGTCGTTCCTGACCGAGATCGGCTACCTCGCGGAGGTCCCCGCCGACTTCCAGGTCAGCACGTCGAACGTCGACCGCGAGATCGCCGACACCGCGGGTCCGCAGCTCGTGGTCCCGATCCTGAACGCGCGCTTCGCGCTGAACGCCTCGAACGCCCGATGGGGTTCGCTGTACGACGCGCTCTACGGCACCGACGCGATCTCCGAGGCCGACGGCGCGGAGAAGGGTTCGTCGTACAACAAGGTGCGCGGTGACAAGGTCATCGCCTACGCCAAGGACTTCCTCGACCAGGCGGTGCCGCTCGAACAGTGCAGCTACACCGATGTGCGGGCGTTCGCCGTCACCGACGGCGCGCTGCAGGTGAGGCTCGACGGCGACAAGACCTCCACCCTGGCTGACCCGACCGCGTTCGTCGGCTACCGCGGCGACGCGGCTTCGCCGACCTCGATCCTGCTGCGCAACAACGGTCTTCACCTCGACATCGAGATCGATCCGTCCTCGCCCATCGGTTCCACCGACCCGGCCGGCATCAAGGACGTCGTCGTCGAATCCGCGATCACCACGATCATGGACTTCGAGGACTCGGTCGCTGCGGTCGACGCCGAGGACAAGGTCGTCGGGTACCGGAACTGGCTGGGCCTCAACAAGGGCGACCTGTCCGAAGATGTCACCAAGGGCGGCAAGACCTTCACGCGCGTGCTCAACGGCAACCGCGAGTACACCGCGCCGGACGGAACCACCTTCGACCTGCACGGGCGTTCGCTGCTGTTCGTCCGCAACGTGGGCCACCTGATGACCAACGACGCGATTCTCGACGCCGACGGCAACGAGGTCCCCGAGGGCATCCTCGACGGTCTGATCACCTCGCTGATCGGCATCCACGGTTTGAGTGCAGAGGGTCTACAGAACTCGCGGACCGGATCGGTCTACATCGTGAAGCCGAAGATGCACGGCCCCGACGAGGTCGCCTTCACCGTCGAACTGTTCGGCCGTGTGGAGAAGGTCCTCGGCCTGCCCGAGAACACGCTCAAGGTCGGCATCATGGACGAGGAGCGCCGCACGACGGTGAACCTCAAGGCCTGCATCAAGGCAGCCGAGCAGCGCGTGGTGTTCATCAACACCGGCTTCCTCGACCGCACCGGCGACGAGATCCACACGTCCATGGAGGCCGGGCCGATGGTCCGCAAGGCCGAGATGAAGCAGCAGACCTGGATCGGCGCGTACGAGAACTTCAACGTCGACACCGGCCTGCACGCGGGCCTGCAGCACAAGGCGCAGATCGGCAAGGGCATGTGGGCCATGCCCGACCTGATGGCCGACATGCTCGAGCAGAAGATCGGGCACCCGAAGGCCGGCGCCACGACCGCGTGGGTCCCCTCGCCGACGGCCGCGACCCTGCACGCGCTGCACTACCACCTCGTCGACGTCTTCGAGCGCCAGGACGAGATCGCCAAGCGCGATCCCGCCCGGGTCGAGGACGTCCTCACCATCCCGCTCGCGCCGAAGACGGACTGGTCCGACGAGGAGAAGCAGCAGGAACTCGACAACAACTGCCAGTCCATCCTGGGTTACGTGGTGCGATGGATCGACCAGGGTGTCGGCTGCTCCAAGGTCCCCGACATCCACGACGTCGCTCTCATGGAAGACCGTGCGACGCTTCGGATCTCGAGCCAGCTGCTGGCGAACTGGCTGCGCCACGGCATCGTGGCGGAGTCCGATGTCGTCGCATCCCTCGAGCGGATGGCCCCGGTCGTCGACCGGCAGAACGCCGGTGACCCGACCTACCGTCCGCTGGCGCCGGACTTCGACTCCAACATCGCCTTCCAGGCGGCCAAGGAGCTGATCCTCGAGGGCACGACGCAGCCGAGCGGCTACACCGAGCCGATCCTGCACCGCCGTCGCCGCGAGTACAAGGCGGCCAACCCGGCCGGCTGAGCACCGGGTTCCACGTAGGCGATACGACCGTGCCGAACCGCCGAGGATCGGCACGGCGTATCGTCGTACCCTGCACTGCGCACCGGCTCGCCACGGCCGACCGGGCGAGGGACGCACCGAGCAGGGAGGGCATCGGCGTTGGCACATCACCGGAGTAGCGGCGGGGAGAGCATCCGAAGCCGCGGCGTGAGCCGAGGTGTCGTCGCCACACTCTTGTCGATCCTGCTCGTCGCGGCCGTGGTCGTCACCTGGCAGGACCTCGGCGATCAGATCGATCGCCAGGCCGAGGAGGCCGCCGCGCAGTGCGTCGAGGGTCGTGAGTCGGTACCGATCGTCGCCGATCCCGACATCGCGCCGGGACTGGCGGCCGTCGCCCGCAACTTCGGCGAGACGAGCCCCGTCGTGCGCGACAAATGCGTCAGCGTCGACGTCCGGCCGGGCGACGCGAAGATCACCCTCGACGGTCTGTCGGGGTCGTGGGACACCGAGTCCATGGGCGCGTACCCGGCCGCCTGGGTGCCGCAGTCGTCGGTGTGGTCGGCAGATCTGGCGGCGGCGAAACCCGATGCGATCGAGGGCAACACCCGATCACTGGTCTCGACGCCGGTCGTGCTGGCGGTGTCCCCCGAGCTCAACAGCTCCCTGGCCGGCCGCCTCGACTGGTCACAGATCCCCACCCTGCAGCGCCGCGACAACTCCCTCGCCGACTTCGGACTCGAAGGTTGGGGATCGTTGCGCATGGCGATGCCGATCGGCGCACAATCCGACGCCAGCGCGCTGGCCGCCCAGGCGGTCGCGACACGCGTCACCCGGACCACCGGACCGCTGACCACCGCCGACGCCGAGTCGCCGCGGGTCAGTTCCAGTGTCCGCGCCATGCTGGAGGGCGCGCCGCTCTCCCCGGACGGGACACCCCAGGGCGCGGCAACGGCCATCGCCGACGCACCGGACGCGGCCCGAGCGGAGATCCACGTCGTGCCCATCACCGAACAACGCCTGTTCCAGATGACCCGCGAGGACGACCGCGCACGCCTGGCCGAACTCATCCCGTCGGGTCCGACGCCCATCGCCGACTACCCCGTCATCCGGATGTCGGGTCCCGAGGTCACCGAGTCGGCCGCCGATGCCGTCGCCGAGTTCATCCAGTTCGCCTCGGAGCCCGAGCAGTTGCAGTTGCTCACCGAGCTCGGTTTCCGCGGCGACGCCCCGATGCCCTCCCCGACCCCGACCGTGACGTTCCCGCGCACGCCGAATCCGATGCCGACGCCCGAGAACGGCGCGATCGTCGCCATCAATCGGCTCGTCTACGGGCCGGCCAGCGTTCCGGCGAGCTCCACGCCGCCCTCGGTGCCGTCGGGAAGCGCGGGGGGTTAGAGCTCGCGAGGACGGGTCGCTTCGACACGGCTCGTCGCTGCGCTCCTCACCTGCTCAACGAGCGGTAGAGAGGTTCGTCGCTGCGCTCCTCACCTGCTCAACGAACAGGTGAGGAGCTTAAGACGATGAAGAAATCAGCTGCTGTAGGCCTCGATCGGCGGGCAGCTGCACACCAGGTTGCGGTCGCCGTACACCCCGTCGATCCGCCGGACGGCCGGCCACACCTTCGCCCGGCCGCCCGCGGACGGCAGTCCCTGCGGGTAGACGGCGAGTTCCCGCGAGTACGGGTGGTCCCACTCGCCGACGAGCGACTCGGCCGTGTGCGGGGCGCCGCGGAGCGGATTGTCTTCGGCGGGCCACTCCCCTCGTCCGACGAGTTCGATCTCGCCGCGGATGGCGATCATCGCATCGCAGAACGCGTCGATCTCGTCGAGGTTCTCGCTTTCGGTGGGCTCGACCATCAGCGTGCCGGCCACCGGGAAACTCATGGTCGGTGCGTGAAAACCGTAGTCGGCGAGTCGTTTCGCCACGTCGTCGACGGTGACGCCGGTGGCCTTGGTGATGGCCCGGAGGTCGAGGATGCACTCGTGGGCGACGAAGCCGTCCTCGCCGGTGTAGAGCACCGGATAGTGCTCACCGAGCCGCTTGGCGACATAGTTGGCGGCGGTGATCGCCGTGAGCGTCGCCCGCCGGAGACCGTCCGCGCCCATCATCGCGATGTAGGCATAGGTGATCGGCAGGATCGCCGCCGAGCCATACGGGGCCGCGGCGATCGTGGCCGACCCGGGCAGCTCGTCGGCGAGCGGGTGTCCGGGGAGGAACGGGGCCAGATGCTCCCGGACCGCGACGGGTCCGACGCCGGGCCCGCCGCCGCCGTGCGGGATGCAGAACGTCTTGTGCAGGTTGAGATGGCTGACGTCACCGCCGAAATGACCCGGCCGTGCGACACCGACGAGCGCGTTGAGGTTGGCGCCGTCCACGTAGACCTGGCCGCCGGCGTCGTGCACGGCGCCGCAGACGTCGCGGACGTCGTGCTCGAAGACGCCGTGCGTCGACGGGTACGTGATCATGATCGCCGCGACCCGGCCTTCGTTCGCCGCGATCTTGGCGCGCAGATCGTCGAGGTCGACGTCGCCGTTCTCGCGGCACCCGACCACCACGACGCGCATCCCGGCCATCACCGCCGACGCGGCATTCGTGCCGTGGGCGCTCGACGGGATGAGGCAGACATCCCGGTCGACGTCACCGCGGCTGAGGTGGTATCCGCGGATCGCGAGCAGTCCCGCGAACTCCCCCTGTGAACCCGCGTTGGGCTGGAGGCTGACGCGGTCGTAACCGGTGACCGCCACGAGCCAGCCCTCGAGCGTGGTGATCAGCTCGCGGATGCCCGCGGTGTCGTCGACCGGGGCGAAGGGGTGCAGCTGGGCGAAGCCG
Source organism: Gordonia sp. SMJS1 (assembly GCF_029866425.1). Lineage (NCBI taxonomy): Bacteria > Bacillati > Actinomycetota > Actinomycetes > Mycobacteriales > Gordoniaceae > Gordonia > Gordonia sp. SMJS1. Next base: position 3,011,567 of record NZ_CP123381.1, read on the forward strand.
GGCCACGTGATGGGTTCCATCTCGGTGGTGGCGTTGAGTTTCATCGTGCACGACCCGAGCGGGATCATGCTGCGGTCGAGCGCGATGTCCTTGTCCGACAGGGCCCGCAGGTAGCGCAGCATCGCGGTCTCGGTGCGGTACCGGTTGAACGCCGGATGGGTCAGGTACTCGCTGGTGCGATTCTCGATCGGCTGCGCGAGTGCCCGCGGGGTGACGCCGGCGACGTCGAAGGCCCGCAGGACGGCATCGATGTCGGCGTCGGTCGTCGTCTCGTCACAGGCGATGCCGATGGTGTCGGCGTCGACGCGTCGCAGGTTGATCCCGTCGTGGCGGGCGCGGGCGAGGATCGTGTCGGCCTGACCGGGTGCGTGCACCTCGACGGTGTCGAAGAAGTTCGCGTGCGCCACCGAGAACCCGCCCGCGGCGATCGAGTCGGCGATCCGGGCCGCTGCGTCGTGGGTGCGTCGTGCGATGGCTCGCAGGCCGTCCGCTCCGTGGTACGAGGCGTACATGGCGGCCATCACCGCCAGCAGCACTTGCGCGGTGCAGATGTTGCTCGTGGCCTTCTCCCGGCGGATGTGCTGTTCGCGGGTCTGCAGCGCGAGCCGGTAGGCCAGGTTGCCGTCGGCATCCTTGGAGATACCGACGAGCCGCCCGGGAAGCTGTCGGGCGTGCATCGACCCGACGGCGAGGTAACCCGCGTGCGGTCCGCCGAAGCCCATCGGCACACCGAAGCGTTGCGTCGTGCCGAAGCAGACGTCGGCTCCCTGCTCGCCGGGCGGCGTGACCAGTGTCATCGCCAGGAGATCGGCACCGGCCGCGACGAGAGCGCCGCGCTCGCGCGCGGCGTCGACGATCGCGGTGGCGTCGACGATGCGACCCGATGCGCCGGGCACCTGAAGGATCACGCCGAAGAAGTCGCCGTCCGGCAGTCCGCATCCGGGCAGATCGGGGTGCAACGAGGCCTCGACGACCTCGATGCCCAGGGGCTCGGCGCGCGTGTCGAGGACGGCACGCGTCTGCGGGAACAGGTCCGCGTCGACGATCACGCGGTTCGACTTCGACTTGCCCGCGCGACGCATCAGCGTCATCGCCTCGGCGGCCGCGGTGGCCTCGTCGAGCATGGAGGCATTGGCCACCTCCATGCCGGTGAGGTCGGCGACCATGGTCTGGAAGTTCAGCAGCGCCTCGAGACGTCCCTGGCTGATCTCGGGCTGATATGGCGTGTACGCGGTGTACCAGGCGGGGTTCTCCAGCACGTTGCGCAGGATGACGCCGGGCGTGTGGGTTCCGTAGTAGCCGAGCCCGATCATCGACCGGGCCACGGTGTTACGGGCTGCGAGGTCACCGAGTTGTGCGAGGACCGCACTCTCGCTCAGCGGTGCGGGCAGCGCCCCCAGGACGTCGGAATCGAGTTCGTCGGCGATGACTGCGGGTATGACACGGTGCGCCAGATCATCGAGGGAAGCCGCGCCGATCGCCTCGAGCATCCGGCGGGTCTCGTCGGCGTCCGGACCGACATGACGGTCGACGAAGGCGGCCGACAGATGGGGAGCGGCCGGAGTGGGATCCGGGCCGGAACCTTCTGGGCCGGATCCTTCTGGGCTGGATCCTTCTGGGGCGTCGGACGGGGTCGCTTCAGTGGTGGACACGGTGGCGGGCAACCTCTCGCAGGCGCCGGTACACGGACCGGCTGCTGACCCTCCCCCTCTGTCATGTCTTCGGCCACAGCCGATGTGACGCCTGAGAGATTCGGCGCCGCGCAACTCTGCGCGATCGCCTTTCACCGTGGGCGGACGACGGATCGTCACTTTCCAGAGACGTCGTCACCACCGCGGTCCTGGGTGCCTGAGAGTTTGACGGAGAGGTGTTGCTCCTTCGGCGGCCGCCGGCGATGAGTATCCGACGGCGCTCTCCCGCAGCGTAGCGACGCGGGGCCAGTCTACGCGGAGTCTCGACTACCCGGTGCGACGGGCGCGGTTCTTGCGCCGCGCGGCCAGTTCGTCCTCGGGTGCGGTCTCACTGACACCGCCGTCGGCCCGCTCGCCGGGGAAGTCGGCGATGGTGCCGGTGAGTTCGCGCATCGCGCCGCTGACGGCGATGCCGAACACGCCCTGCCCGCCTTGCAGGAGGTCGACGACCTCCTCGGCCGAGGTGCACTCGTACACGGTCGTACCGTCCGAGAACAGGGTGATCTTCGCGAGGTCCTCGACACCGCGCTGACGGAGGTGGTCGACGGCGACGCGGATGTTCTGCAGGGAGATCCCGGTGTCGAGCAGACGCTTGACGATCTTGAGGACGAGGATGTCCTTGAACGAGTACAGGCGCTGGCTTCCGGAACCCGCCGCTCCGCGGATCGACGGGACGACCAGCGATGTGCGGGCCCAGTAGTCGAGCTGGCGGTAGGTGATCCCGGCGATCTGGCACGCACTCGGCACGCGGTAACCGACGAGTTCGTCGGGCACGGTGTCGTCCGGGAACAGACCTGGGGCGATCTCGCCGAGGCTGCCCTGGGTCGGGACGGCGTCGGGACGCTCGCCCACCGGACGATCGGGTGACTGGTCGCTCGACGTCGTTTCGCTGTCGACCGGACGATCGCCCACTTCTGACTCCCTCGCAAAGCTCGGATCGGACGCCGCACCACGGTGCCTGACGTCCACGTCCACAGTACGCGGTCCAGGCTGTTTCCGGTCGGCCGATCATCTTCATCGGCCCGTGTCCGGTGCTCGATGTCGCTGATGACGCTATGCGGCGGAGGACGGTGGATCAACGCGACTCGCCACGACACTCAACCTCAACTTGAGATCAAGACAAATGGTGATCGGGCGGTGTCGATTCCGTGATCTGAGTTTCGGTTCCGGTCGGCGAACACGTTCCTCGACGGATTCCACGAACCGGTCAGGCGCCGCTTGCCTTGAAGTCGTCCGGGGACACGTTGTCGAGGAACTCCTTGAACTTCTCGACCTCGTCCTCTTTGACCTCTTCGGGCTGCACCTCGGCGGACTCGTCGGAATCCTCGTCCGGGATCAGCAACCCCGCCTCGGCGAGAACCTCTTCGTCGGCGATGATCGGCACCTCGGCACGCATCGCGACCGCGATCGAATCCGACGGCCGCGCCGACACCCGCAGATCGCCGGTGAAGATCATCTCGGCGTAGAAGGTGCCCTCCTGCATGTCGACGATCCGGACCTCGACGAGGGTCTGCCCGAACTCCTTGATGAGGTTCACGATCAAATCGTGGGTCAGCGGACGAGGAGGCTCGATCCCCTTCTGCCGCAGCGCAATCGACGCAGCTTCACTCTGCCCGATCCAGATCGGCAGGTAGCGTTCGCCCTCGACCTCGCGCAGCAACAACACCGGCTGACTCTGCGGGGGTTCGACCCTGATGCCCACCACACGCATCTCGCTCATCTCGCACCTCCCAGACGCCTTGTACGGCGCTCGATTCAGTGACCTCGACGCTACACCGACCGAGCGGACAGCGGCGGCCGACTCGCGGCACCCCAGCGGATCCCCCCAGCGGGCGCCCTCGGCGGATCGTCGCTGTTCAGTCCGGTGCGGCGGCCGCACGCGCGCACCGCGATCTCAGTCCAGCGCACCCTTGACGGCCGCCTTGACCAACTGCGTGTGCAGCGTCACCGACAGGGCCGCGATCTCGCGCACGAGTTCCTCGGCACGGTCGCGCGCACCGGTGCCCTTGCCCTTGGCGATCGGGTTGGCGATCTGGGCGACGAGGCCCGCCTCGCGATCCGCGGACACCTTGAATGCCCGGAGATGACGCGTCTCCAGGCCGTAACTGGCCAGGGCCGCGGCCGCCTCGACGAGCCGTACGGCGTCCTCGTCGAAGAACCCGGCGGGCCCGGCGGTCAACAGGCCGTTGCGCTGGAGTTCGGTGACGAACGCCGAATCCACCCCGGTGCGTTCGATCAGCGACTCCCGGGAGACGCGTCCGGCGCGCGCACCGAAGTCGGTGGCCGGCGCCACGGTCCCGCGGGCCGCGGACAGCACGCGCGTTCCGCCGGGACCGAAACCGCCGTTGCCGTTGTCGATCGCGTCGAGCTGTTCCTTGATCACCTTCAGCGGGAGATACCGGTCCCGCTGCGCGGTCAGCACGAACCGCAGCCGTTCGCAGTCGGCCTGACTGAACCGCCGATACCCCGACGGAGCCCGCTCCGGGGTCACCAGACCCTCCGACTCCAAGAATCGGATCTTCGAGATCGTGATGTCCGGGAAGTCATCACGCAATTGGGCGAGGACCGTGCCGATCGACATCGATCCTTCGCCGCGGGGGGCCGTGGACGCCGTCACGGGTGTCAGGCGTCTGCTTCGTCGCGGGGACCGCTGAGGAACACCAGACGGAACTTGCCGATCTGAACCTCGTCGCCATTGCTCAGCGACGCGGTGTCGACCGGCTCGCGGTTGACGTACGTGCCGTTGAGGCTGCCCACGTCGACGACCTGAAAGTCGTTGTCGCCGAGACGGAACTCGGCGTGACGACGGCTGACGGTCACGTCGTCGAGGAAGATGTCGCTGTCGGGGTGCCGGCCGGCCGAGGTCGTCGGCTGATCGAGGAGGAACCGCGACCCCGCATTGGGTCCTCGCTTCACGACAAGCAGCGCGGTCCCGGGAGCGAGTCGTTCGACCCCCGTGTCGGCCGGCTCACTCGAGGTGCTGGTCCCGGCATCGAGTTCATTGATGAACTCCTCCCGGAACACCGATGTGGTCTCCACCGGCGCCTCGAAGTCCCTGTCGTTTTCGCTCACCACTTCTCCTTCGTCGTCGTCAGTGCCGACCGCACAGTCGCCAACCTCGTTCTCGGAACCGCCGGCATCGCCTGGGACGGTGCCCGTCGGCTCTCGCCACGATGGCCGGTCGAATCTACATGACTTGTGCGGCCGGGTAGTTCTCGGCGCGAGATCGTGAGCATCGGTGTCACGTCGCGCCTCGTTCCCACTGCCGTAACCGTACCGGTCCTGCCGATCCCACCGGCGCGCGAGTCGACTCCGGCATCGACGATCATATCGTTCCGGAGGCGATCAGCCGGGTCGATCGGGGCACCGGCCGTTCACGGCCGGGAGAACTCACCCCTCGATGACGGCGCGGTACCCCGCGGCGTCGAGTACCTCACCCAGGTGTTCGTCGAGGGTCGCCTCGTCTGCCGCCTCGATCTCGACCAGCCACCCCTCGCCGTACGGGTCCGAATTGACCAGTTCCGGCGAGGCGTCGAGGGCGTCGTTCACCGCCGACACCGTGCCTGCGAGCGGCCCGAAGATGTCCGAGACACTCTTCGTCGACTCGACCTCGGCGAACGACTCGCCGACGGTCACCTCCGCACCGCTCTCGGGTAGCTGGACGAACACCACGTCGCCGAGAGCGTCCTGGGCGTAGTCGGTGATCCCGACGCGCACCGTCGTCGGCCCGAGTCGCTCGATCCACTCGTGCTCCGCGGTGTAGCGCAAGGTCTCTGGCACTTTGCTGTCGGTCACGCGAACCCCTTTCGTCCTCGTCAGACTCTACTGTCTGCCGAGTCGCCTGCCGGGTGACGCGGCGGCATGAGCCGCATCACCAGGATCGTCTGATACCAGTACAGGACGAAGGACCACAGATACAGTCCGACGCCCCAGATCATGAAAGCCCAGCCGATCGGGTACGCGATGGTCCCCACGATCGAATCGAGCTGTCCGGCAAGAAGCCACGGGAATGCGCTCATCAGCGCGAAGGTCCCCGCCTTGCCGATGTAGAGCACCGGGAGCGCCAGCACGCCCCGCGATCGCAACAGTGGAGCGGACGCGAACAGCAGGACGTCGCGCGCGATGATCACACCGATCAGCCACCACGGCAGGAACTCCCGGATGCCGAACGCGATCGGGATGATCACGATGTAGAGCCGGTCGGCGGCCGGGTCGAGCAGCGCACCGATCTTCGACGACTGGTCGAGGAGTCGCGCAATCTTGCCGTCGGCCCAATCGGAGAAGCCCGAGAACATGAGGACGGCGAAGGCCCAGCCGTCCGCCTTCTCGACGAGGAGCAGCCACACGAACACCGGGATGAGTGCGAGCCGAAGCACGCTCAGCGCGTTCGGGACCGTGACGATCCGGTCCGGAGCCGGCGTGGTCGCCGCCTCCGGCTCGGTCACCGGAAGATCCCGATGATGCCCTGCAAGGTTTTCGCTCCGCCCGAGGAGAACAGGTTGTCGTGGACCATGTAGGTCCAGGTGGTCGTCGACCGGTGCAGATCCGCCGACCCGAGGTCGACGCCGTCGGGGGTGATGTCGGCCTCCCGGAACGTCTCACGCGCCTTCGCGAGGGCCGTACCGGGCAGATCGGCGAACTCGGCGAGGATCAGCCGGTGGAACTCGTCCAGCGGGCTCTCCTTGCCCAGCGACCGGAGGTGGATGCTGGCGCGGACGTCGGAGACGAACGCGAGATGGTCGGCCCAGGCGCGGTCGAGATGGTAGAGCACGATCTCGCGCGCGGCCTGTGACAACACCTCGCGAGGCACGGGCGCGACGGCGGGGGTGGCCCCGTGATCGGTCGCGGCCTTCTCGGCGTCGGCCTTCTCGGCGTCGGCCTTCTCGGCGTCGGCCTCGTCGGTGGTGGTCTCCACCGTCGTCGTGCTCCCGGTCAACTGCGCGTAGCGGTCCGGTTCCAGATCCGCCAGCTCTTCGAGCGCGGCGTCGGTGGTCAGGATCTGCATACGACGTTCGACGATGATGTCCCGCTGCTGATTGACCAGCTTGTTGTAACGCCAGGTATTCGCGTGCAGTTCGAGCATCACGCCCTCAGCGATCCGCTGGGCCTGCTCGATGAGGTCGACGCCCTTGCTGCCCATCGAACCGTCCTCGTTGGGCGACACGGGATCTCGTTTGAACGCGAGGTTCTTGGTGACGACCGGGTCCTCGAGGCTGGAGAAGAACACCGACGTACCGGGATCGCCCTGACGGCCCGCGCGTCCACGCAGCTGACTGTCGAGGCGTTCGGTGTCGTGGCGGCCCGTTCCGACGACGCACAACCCGCCGAGTTCGATGACCTCGTCGTGGGCGTCCGTGTCGTCCTTCGAACCGCCCAGGCGGATGTCGGTCCCCCGTCCGGCCATCTGGGTGGACACGGTGACGGCGCCCCGGGCGCCGGCCTCGGCGATGATCTTCGCCTCTTCGGCGTCGTTCTTCGCGTTGAGCACGACCGACGACACCCCGGCCTTGTCGAGGAAGTACGCGAGCTCCTCGGACTCGGCCACGTCGTGGGTACCGATGAGGACGGGTTGTCCGGTCTCGTGGATCTCCTTGACGTAGGCGACGATCGCCTCGACCTTGTTTGCCTTGGTGTCGTAGACCCGGTCGGGCAGGTCGGTCCGGACGTTGGGGGTGTTCGGCGGGATCTGCGAGACGCGCAGTTCGTAGAACTGGCGGAACTGCTCGCCGGCGGCGAGCGCGGTGCCGGTCATGCCGCAGACCTTCGGGTAGCGGCCGATCAGGGCCTGCACCGTGATGGTGTCGATGACCTCACCCGAATCGGTCTGGGTCAGCCCTTCCTTGAGCTCGACCGCGGCCTGGACCCCGTCGGGCCAGCGCTGGAGCTGCGCGACGCGGCCGCGCGAGGCGTTGATGAGGTGCACGCCGCCGTCGCGGACGATGTAGTGGATGTCGCGTTCGAGGAGATAGTGGGCGTGCATGGCGATGCTGACGTGTACGAGCGTCGTGCCGACGTGTTCCTCGCTGTAGAGGTCGATGCCGCCGAGTTCTTCCTCGACGAACACCGCACCCTCGTCGGTCAGGGTGACGTTGCGGCCCTCCGCGTCGACCTCGTAGTGCTTGTTCTTCATCCGCGACACGACGTCGTGGATCGCCGCGTCCGGTACCTCGGTCTCGGTCGAACCGGCGAGCACCAGCGGCACGAGCGCCTCGTCGACGAGCACCGAATCCGCCTCGTCGATGATGGCCACGTCGGGTGTCGGTGAGACGAGGTCCGCTTCGGACAGGGCGAGCTGATCGCGCAGGACGTCGAAGCCGATCTCGTTGACCGAACCGTAGGTGACGTCACCGGTGTAGGCGCGTCGCCGTTCCTCGCGGCTCGAGTTCTCCGAGACCGCGTGGACGGTGATGCCGAAGGCGTCGAACAGCGGCTTCATCCACTCCGCGTCGCGGGTCGCCAGATAGTCGTTGACCGAGATCACGTGGACCTGATGTCCCTGCAGCACATGGCCGATCGCGGCGATGGCGCCGGCGAGCGTCTTGCCCTCACCGGTGGCCATCTCGACGATGTCGCCCTCCAGGAGTCGGAGGGCGCCCTGCAACTGGACGTCGAACGGCCGCAGGTCGATGGTGCGGTCGGCGGCTTCCCGGACCAGGGCGAGGAACTTCGCGCGGTCCGCGGGCTTCTCGGCGATGTCGAGTTTCTCGGCCTCCGCGCCGAACGCGTCGTCGGCGAGTTCGGCGGCCCAGTCGGTGTGGGCTTCGGCATCCTTGATCACACCCAACGACTTCGACTGGTTGCGAGTCGACTGGGCGCCCAGAAGGCGCCACATGCTGTTGCTCAGCTTTCCCACCGAAACATTTCTCCTGATCGTTCCCGGTTCCGTCGCGACCCACCCCCTCCGGGCGGTCAGGTCAGCAACAACGGTACGCGGCCGCTGGTCGACCGAGGACGCCGACATTATGATCAGTCCACCCGATTCGGCTTGAGGACTAAGGACGGCCCATGACCAGGACTCGCCGGACCAGGGTTCGACTCCGCCTCCTGCGCGCGACGATCGCCGGGTCGCTCATCGCGGTCGGGGTCGGCCTCGGCGCATTCAACGACTGGTGGGTCGCGCTGTTCTTCGGGATCCCCCTGGTCTTCGCCGGCATCGCGGTCAGTCCCCGCGCTTCCCGGGTGTCGGAACTGCCGGAGTTCCGGCGCGCCACGTCGCCGGACGCACCGCAGGTGGAGGTGGAGGCACTCACCCGCAGCAGCCTCACCGCCGACGACTCGCAACCGACCATGGTCACCGCGACGATCAACCCACCGAACGACACCGCGTACCGGGCGCGCTGGATCACCTCGATGACCAAGGGGAATTTCCAGTCGCTGACCGACACCCCGTTCACGACACTGCCGCCGGACGCTCTCCCGCCCCGCGACCAGCCGGAGACCCCCGAATTCGACGACCAGCCCGGCCGCTGGGCGCTCGTCTATCCCGCGGTGACCCTGCTCGTGGTCGGCGCCTTGCTGTTCGGTGTCGCCGGCGGGTGGCACGTCGAGGGGCCGTCGCTCTCCGGGTTCGATTCCGCGATCGATTCCGACGACGAGGCCGACGAAGACAACGCGGCGACTCTCGCCGATCACCATCGGCGGATGCTGGATGCAATCGCTGAATACGCGGGCCCGCAGGGCGTACACAACGTGCTGCAACTCGACTACGAGATCGGCTCTCCGTCGGCCTCTGCGCGCGTCTTCGATCCCACTACCGGCCGTGCCAGGACGATCAACATCGGTGACGGGTACTCGAATTCGTCAGTCGTGCCCAACACCGAAAGAGCGAACAAGACCTTCGACGCCGCGGCCATCGACCCGAACACGCTTGGCTCACTCGCCGACCCGATGGTGGCGGCGGTCCGGCCGTACTCCACCGAACCGGAACTGGACAAGGTGGTCATCGAACGGCGCGGACCGGACGGTCCGGTATTGATCACCGGGACCATCGAACCCGACGAGGGCGTCGTCGATGATTACGTTGTCCAGGCGACACCCGACGGCACCGTCGCCGAGTTCTTCGACCCCGCGGACTTCGCCAAGTCGTTTGAACTGGCACGACGTGAACTGGCGGCTGCGCGTGTCCCTCTGGACGCACCCGTCATCGAGGAGTTCATCATCCAGGGGACAGCGGACGGTGTGTCCCCGGTCACAGCGAGCATCATCCAGAACTCTGGCGGGGTCCTGGTCCGGTACCGGCTCGGCGACCGTGGCGGCGAAGTCGCCGTCGCGCCCGGCGAATTCCCGGTGGCCTCTGTCAGCGAAGGCCGTTACCGAAGCGAAGGCTTCCGCTTCGACAGCATCTCGGCAGACACCCTCGACCAGGTCAGGGCCGACTTGATGAGACGTGCGTCTGTCCCGGAGTACGACCGCGATGCGGTGGGCGTCGAAGTCGAACGCAACTACATCGACGAGGCTCCGCAGTTCGTCATCCGCATGGACATCGCCAACACCGACGACGCCGAGGCGGTCTATTCGTTGGACGGACGCTTCATCAAGGAAGGCCGGTACTGACGCCGGAGCCGGCCGGCGCGACCACACTGGCCGGCCTCACACCTTCGGCGTCCCCGCTTCCAGCGCCCTCCGCGTGACGGCCTGCAGTTCGGCCACCGCCGCTTCGGGCGGATGCAGCACCCCGCGATCGGTCATCGTGGTGACGATGTCGCGGACGCGGCCGTAGTACGTCGCCTGTTCGGCCGGCGTGCTGCTGGCGGCGGCGTGGTTGTAGAGCTTGAGCGCGCGATCGAGGTCGTCCTGATCGGTCTGCTCCAGGTAGCTTGCGCCCACCCGCCGGCCGTTCTTCTCGCAGGCGATCCAGGCCCGCCGCAGTCTGGCGACGGACTGCTGGTAGGCGTCGGCGCGCGAGCGGTTGTCCGGGTAGTCGTCGGTCCGCAGAGCCATCGCCTCGTCGAGCGCGAGATGGAAGGTCTGCGTCTGTTCGACCGTCACGTCGGTCACGGCCGGATACCTCAGCAGCATGGCGGGATCGAGTTCGTATGTTCCGTAGGCGCCGAGGACCTCGTCGTGGCGACGCGCCGCTTCCTCCCACAACCGTTGCGCCGCTTCGTCAGAACCCGCGTCGGCGATCCGGGGCCCGCCGGATGCGGGTCGGGTCAGGTCGACCGTTTCGTCCGGCGGGGCGCTCGCCGCTGCCGCCCGCGACCCGGCCGGCGTCGGGGCGCCCTTCTTCTTCGTGGCGATGCGTTCGGGCGCGTGCCGGCGGAGTCGGGCCAGGATCTCCGCGACCGCCGGATCCCCCTCGACGACGGCGACCCGCCAGAACTCCGTCTCGGGCGTGTCGTCGGACTCGTCCCGCGAGCCGGGTGGCGTCCGGTCGGCGGGAACGGGCTCACCGTCCCGGCTCGCGAAGGTGAGTTTCAGATACTTCTGCCCGACGACCGTCAGGTGACGCGCACGCTCGCCGGCCATCTCCGAAGTCGCGTCCGCCGGCCCACCCACGGCCACCGTGACGAGCGAGTCGAGCGGGTAGCCGACGAGTGTGCGGTCCTCGTTCCCGAAGTAGACCGTGTCGTCGTCGACGGTCAGCAGGACCGCGCCGCGTTCACCGAGCCGGCCGAAGGCCGCCCCGAGCAACGACGCCGCGATCGCGCCACCGACCACCGCCGACGTGATGAGACCGTCGACCCCGGCGATGTTGAGCGCGACGAGTGCGATCATCCCGGCGACCATGAGGACCCAGGCGGCGGTGGCCGAACGATGGTGGCGACCGGTCAGGTACTCGGTCCGACACGTCACCGGGACCATGGATCCCCCACATTCGTCATATCCATCCCCTGTCCGGTCGGCTACCGTTGTGCACGTGAGTTCCGGCGAACACCGCATCAGCCTACGCATGGCCTTACTGCTCAGCGCGGTGATCGCCGCGGCCGGCACGATGCTCGTCGGCCCCGGGTCCGCGGTCGCCGCTCCCCCCGCCCCCGGCTTCGTCGGCAAGACCTACACCTCGACCGCGGTGGCCGGGGAGCAGATCCCCGGTGGCGGACCGCTGGAGGTCAGTTTCCCCGCCGCCAACCGGATCGCACTGTCGGCCGGCTGCAACCGACACATCGGCGACCTCCGCGTCGACAACTCGCTGTTGCGCCTGGGTTCCCTCGCCTCGACGATGATGGCCTGCCCCGGGCCGCGCGCCGAGGCCGACACCTGGGTCACCGAGTTCACGAAGGAACCGCTGACCTGGTATTCGGTCGGCCACTCCCTCATCCTCGTCGGCCCCGCGGCGCAGGTCCTGTTGACCGAGAAGCCGGCATGAACCGGCGGATACCGGTGACGGTGACCGTGACGGGTGCCGCCGGCAGCATCGGATACGCCAGCGTCTTCCGCATCGCCGCCGGCGCGATGCTCGGTCACGACCAACCGGTTGCTCTCCGACTCCTCGAACTCCCGCAGGCGATCTCCGGCGCAGTCGGCACCGCGATGGAACTCGACGACGGCGCGTTCCCCCTCCTGAAGTCCGTCGACGTCCTCGACGATCCGCGCAAGGCGTTCGACGGGGCGAGTTTCGGTCTGCTCATCGGGGCCCGTCCGCGCACCAAGGGCATGGAGCGCGCCGACCTGCTGGCCGCCAACTCCGACATCTTCGCCGCCCAGGGCTCGGTCATCAACGACGTTGCCGCCGATGACATCCGGGTGATCGTCGTCGGCAACCCCGCCAACACCAACGCCGCGGTCGCCGCCGCCAACGCACCCGAGGTCCCGCCTGAACGGTTCACCGCGCTGACCCGGTTGGACCACAACCGCGCCATCGCCCAGCTCGCTCGCCGGACCGGCGCGAGCGTCGACGAGATCAGCCGGGTCACGGTGTGGGGCAACCACTCCGCCACCCAGTACCCCGACATCTTCCACGCCCGGGTCGGCAACCGAAGCGGCGCGGACATCGCCGCCGACCGTGACTGGCTCGTCGACGACTTCATCCCGACCGTCGCCCGCCGTGGCACCGCGATCATCGAGGCTCGCGGATCGTCGTCGGCGGCCTCGGCAGCGAACGCCACCATCGACCATGTCCACGACTGGGTGCTCGGGACACCGCCCGACGACTGGACGTCGGTGGCGCTGCCGTCCCCGGGAGCCTATGGAGTCCCCGAGGGACTCGTGTGCTCGTTTCCGGTGCGCTCGGTCGACGGCCGGTGGCAGATCGTCGAGGGTCTCGACATCAACGAGTTCTCGCGGGCGCGGATCGACGCGTCGGTCGCCGAACTCCAATCCGAGCGCGAGGCCGTGTCCACCCCGTAGTGTTTCTGCTCATGTCGAAGAAGGACAAGGCGAAAAGGGCCAAGATCGGGAACAAGGTCTACGAGGCGGAGTTGTTCCGGTTGCAGACCGAACTCGTGAAGCTCCAGGAATGGGTCCGTGACAGCGGCACCCGCGTCGTGGTCATCTTCGAGGGGCGTGACGCTGCCGGCAAGGGCGGAACGATCAAGCGCATCACCGAGTATCTGAGCCCACGGATCGCACGGGTCGCCGCGCTCCCGGCGCCGACGGATCGTGAACGCGGACAGTGGTATTACCAGCGTTACGTCGCGCATCTGCCCGCGCCCGGCGAGATCGTCTTGTTCGACCGGTCCTGGTACAACCGCGCCGGCGTGGAGAAGGTCATGGGTTTCTGCACCCCCGAGGAGCACTCGCGGTTCCTGCGGCAGACCCCGATCTTCGAGCAGATGCTCATCGACGACGGCATCCTGCTGCGCAAGTACTGGTTCTCGGTGTCCGACGACGAACAGCTCAAGCGGTTCCGGTCACGCATGAACGACCCAGTGCGGCAATGGAAGCTGAGCCCGATGGATCTCGAGTCGGTGTACCGGTGGGAGGACTACTCGCGCGCCAAGGACGAGATGATGGTCCACACCGACACCGCGCTGAGTCCCTGGTACGTCGTCGAATCCGACGTGAAGAAGCATGCTCGCCTGAACATGATCTCGCATCTGCTGTCGACCATCGAGTACGCCGAGGTCCCCCGCCCCCGCGTGTCCCTGCCCAAGCATCCGATCGAGTCGGGCAACTATCACCGCCCGCCGCGCTCGCTGTCCAAGTACGTACCCGACCACGTGGCGACGCTGATCCGCACCGACCACTGATGTGGATCGGGTTCTGCGAGTTCGACTATCTGCTCGGTGACGTGCACTCGCTGAAACAGAAGCGGTCCGTGGTGCGACCGATCGTCGCCGACCTGCGCAAGCGGTACACGGTCTCGGCTGCCGAGGTCGGACACCTCGACGTCCATCGGCGAACCGTCATCGGGGTCAGTGCGGTGGCCGCCGACCGCGGACATGTCGTCGACGTGCTCGACGCCGTCGAACGTTCTGCGGCAGCCCATCCCGAAGTCGAGTTGCTGTCGGTGCGACGCCGGGTCGTCAGCTCGGAGGACTTCTGAGGTCGTCGACGACCCCGGCGGCAGCCGCGGCCCGGCGGTAGGCGGCCGCGAGGGACTCGACCGTCTCGTGCGCGTTCAGTCCGCTCGGGTTGGGGACCACCCAGAGTTCGGCCCCGTCCCACGTCTCGTCCTGCCGCCCCGGCACGGCATCGCGGCGCCCGAACGCGCTGCGATACGCGGTGATCCCGGCGACCGCGACAACCCGTGGGCGGATCTCACGAACCCGTTCGCGCAGGCGGCGTCCCCCCTTGCGGAACTCCTCGACGGTCAGTTCGGCGGCGGTCGCGGTGGCGCGTGGCACGACGTTGGTGATCCCCACGCCGCGGTCGAGCAGCATCGTCCGGTCGGCGTCGGACATGCCCGTCGATGCGTCGATCACGTGGTCGACGATGCCGGCCCGGGCGAGCGCCGGGTAGAACCGATTGCCGGGCCGGGCGAAATGCGCACCGGTGGCCGCGGTCCACAGGCCGGGGTTGATGCCGACGAACAGCAGCTTGCAGCCCTCGCCCACGAGGTCGTCGACGGTGCGGTCTCGGTAGGCGAGCAGGTCGGCCCGGGTGAATCCCATCAGGCACACCGGGTATCCGGCCGGGCGATGCGGGAACGCGTCAGGATGCCGTCTCCGCACCGTGTCGGGCCGACACGCAGAACTGGTTGCCGTCGGGGTCGGCGAGCGTCACCCACACGAAGCCGGGCATCTCACGATCGGCGATCCGGCTCGCGCCCGCCGCCACGAGTCGATCCACCCTCCGTCTCGAGATCGTCGGTGGTCAGGTCGAGGTGGACGCGGTTCTTGCCGGGCGTGGGGTCCTCGACCTGCTGGAACGCGAACAGCGGCTCGCCCTCCCCGACCGCGACGACGACGAAGTAACCGTCGTTGTCCTCGACGATGCGGCCGCCGAGCTGCTCGGCCCACCACGTCGCCAGGGGCGCGGGCGCGAGTGCGTCGACGGTGATCATGCCCAGTGCGAGACTCATGCCTGCCAAGCTACTCCCGGCCACCGACATCCCCGGGCGGTCGCGGGCAGATCGTCGGCACGTTCGCCGCTAGCCGCCCGGACGGACCCGATCACCACTTACACTCACGCTGATGCTCGAAATCTCCTATACGGTCTTGGGCGGCCTCGGGGCTCAGATCGGTTCCGACCCCGTCGAACTCGGCACGCGCAAGCAGCGGGCGACACTCGCTCAGCTGATTCTCGCCGAGGGTGTTCCGGTGCGCGCCGACAGTCTGATCGAGGGCATCTGGGGCGATTCGCCTCCGGAGCGCGCCGAGGTGTCGCTCCAGTCCTACATCTCGGGCCTGCGCAAAGTCCTCGAGCCGCATCGAAAGCCTCGGACTCCCTCCACGGTCCTGCTCACCCACGGGACGGGGTACAGCCTCCCGACGGCCGCCGACAACGTCGACGTGCGCAGGCTGACCGCCCGGGTCGGCGATGCTCGTGCATTGATGCAACAGGGCGACGCGGCGGGTGCCGCACCGCTGCTGCACCAGGTGCTCGCCGACTATCGTCCCCTGCTCCCCGAGTTCGAGGGCCTCGCCTTCCGGGACGAGGCCGCCGATCACCTCGACCGCATGCTGCAGGCGGCGCGGGAGATGTCCTTCGAGGCCCGCATGGCCGACGGCGACCACCGCCTGCTCGTCACCGAACTGGAGACCGAGGTCGAACGCGCGCCGCTCGACGAGGGCTTGTGGGTGCTGTTCGCCACCGCCCTCTACCGACTCGGCCGTCAGTCCGACGCACTCGGGGCGATCGCCACCGCCCGCCGGACCCTCGCCGAGGAGATCGGCGTCGACCCGGGACCCCGTCTCCGCACCCTCGAACGCGACATCCTCGACCACGCTCCGCATCTCGACGCCCCGGCCGCCACCGCCGCGGGCAAGGTGACGCTTGCGCCGGACGTCCCGGCACCGGGCCCGCGGACGTCGACGCAGTCGATGACGGACGAATCGGTCGACGACGTCGACCTCGACGACGCCCCGTCCGTGGTCGGCCGGACCGACGAACTCGCCGCCTTGCATCGGGCGGTGCTCGCCTCGATGACAGGACACGGCGGCGTGGTCGTGGTCGAGGGCGAACCGGGCGCGGGCAAGACGGCGCTCATCGACGAAGCCGGCCGTCGGGCCGCGGGCGCCGCCGACCTCCGGGTCCTGTGGGGGCGCTGCGTCGACGACCCGGCCGCACCCTCGATGTGGCCGTGGGTGCAGATCCTCGGTGCGGTCCTCCCCCGGCTCGACCCCGCCGATCGGGAACGACTCCTCGACAGTCCACTCGGCCGGATGGTGACCGAGGGCGTCAACGTGATCCCGCCGCCCCGGCAGATGCCGGACGCGGCCGCTCGATTCCAGTTCTACGACCAGGCCGCCGATCTCCTCGAGGGGGTGGCCGCGACGTCGAAGCTGATCATCGTGCTCGACGATCTGCAGTGGGCCGACGGTGCGTCTCTGGAGTTGTTCGCGCACATGGCCGCACGACGCACCGCCGGGGTCACGTTCTTCGCCTCGTTGCGTTCGCCGTCGAACCGGCCCGTCGTCGCCACCACCCTGGCGACGCTGGCCCGGTTGCCGGAGCATCGCCGCCTCCACGTCGGCCCGCTCGGCGGCGACGACATCTCCGAGCTCATCCGGCGCGAGACCCGGCAGTGGCCGGAGGTCGCCACCGTGTCGTCGATCCAGCGACGCACCGGAGGCAACGCCTTCTTCGTGCGCGAGCTCGCCCGCATCCTGGCCGACCGGGGGTCCATCGCGGGCAGCGCCGTCCCGTCCGGCATCCGTGATGTGGTGCGCCAGCGACTGGTCGGCATGTCCGCGGCGACGACCGAACTGCTCGAACTCGCGTCCCTCATCGGGACCCGCGTGGACCTGGTCCTGCTGGCGACCGCCGCGAAGCGCCCGGTGGACGAGGCGCTCGACCTCCTCGAACCCGCGGGCGAGGCGGGTGTCATCGATCTCGGACCGGACGACCCGTTCGGATTCGGCTTCAGTCACGACATCATCCGGGAGGCGATCGCGGACGGCATCTCGGCCATGCGGGCCCGGCGACTGCATCTCGCGGTCGCCGACGCCCTCGCCGGCAACTCCTCGCCGCATGCCGTGGCGAGAGTCGCGCGGCATCTGTGGTCCGCCGGGCCGCTGGCCGACCGCGAGCGCACCACGACCGCCCTCCTCGCGGCGGGGAACATCGCCCTGCGCACCTACGATTTCGACGGGGCCCGCCGGCATCTCGGGGATGCGGCGACACTCGCCCGCGCGACCGGCGACCAGCAGGCGGAGCTCGTCGCGATCACCACCCAACTGGCCGGAGACGTCGCGGCGCACGGGTACTTCGCCGCCGATCCCGAGCTGCAGGACCGCGCCCGTGTACTCGCCTCCGCCCTCGGCGACGCCCGGCTCCTCGCCACCCTCGACTACGCCCGCTGTGCGGCCCACATCCAGATCGCGGATACACACACCGGGCACCGCCTCGCGGAGGATCTGCGTCGCGCGCCGAGAGATCCGACGACCCGGTCGTCACCCATCTGGGCATGCACGCCGCCGGCATCGACGAGTTCACACGCGGCAATTTCGGTGCGGCGCATCGCATCTTGGAGGACTATGCGCCGATCGACGTCGTCGTCGACGGTCTCCGCGACGATCAGCTCGCGATGGCCCGCGGTTTCCGCGCCTGGGCGGTGACCGTGCATCGCGGTGTCGACGCCGGCCGAGACCTCTTCGCCGCGATGGCCGATGCCCATCCCGATCCACGGTCCCGGCTCGCCATGGCCATCTTCGCCGTCGGCGCGGCGTCGATGCTCGGCGACACGAGGTGGGTTCTGGACGCGGGCCCGGCCATCACGTCCGACGGCGTCGGACCCCTCGCCTACCTCCGTCGCGGCGGCGAACGCATGTACTGGTGGGCGCGCGCCCTCACCGGCGACCTCGACGACGCCCTGGAGCACATCGAGCGACTGGGTGCCGACGAGGTCGGCATGGAGGATCACCCGCGGACAGGTGAGGGCTACTGGCTGGGTCTGCACGCCGAGGTCCTCGTCGTTGCCGGCAAGCTCACCGACGCCGCCACACTGCTCGACCGGGCCGACGACTTCGCCGACCGCACCGGTGAACGCTATGCCGACGCCCACCGCCTCCTCGTACGCGCACGTTACGAGTACGCCAACGGGCGTCCGGCATCCGTGGTCGGCGCCACGCTGGCGACCGCGCGCGACACCGCCCGCGCGCAGGAGGCGGACGGGTTGATCCGACGGATCGACTCACTGGCCACGACCTGGGGTCTGACGTCCCCGACCTGAGTCGCCAAGTCCGCCTCAAGTCGCCTTCAAGCGCCGTCGGCGACCCTGGTCAGGACTCCGGCGTCGTCCGGAGCCCGACGAATTCCGCCGGATCGTTCCGGCCGCGACCGAGGACCTGCCGATGCCCGCAACACCCGCCTCCTCCCTGCCCGAGCACGCCGAGCGCCTCACCGTCCGGACCCGTACCTCGGTCCTCGCGCAACTACGCGACAGGATCGCCGGCGACGTCTTCGGCCCCGGCGATGCCGGCTACCTCGACGCGCGATCCGGCTTCAACCGGCTCGACGTGCACCGCCCGGCCGTGATCGCCGTGCCCGACAATCATTTCGACGTGGTCGAGGCGGTCCGCTTCGCCGTCGAGGAAGATCTACGCGTCGCCGTCCAGGCGACCGGTCACGGCACGGGGAGACCGGCCGACGGCGGACTGCTGATCAACACCTCCCGGCTCTCGTCGGTGAGCGTCGACCCCGTCACCCGGACCGCCCGGGTCGGCGCCGGCGCCCCATGGCGAACGGTCGTCGACGCGGCGGCGCCGTACGGTCTCGCGCCACTGATGGGCTCGGCCGGCGGGGTCGGGGCGGTCGGTTACACGCTCGGGGGCGGTTTCGGCTGGCTCGGTCGACGCCACGGCCTCTCGTCGGACCGCGTGCTCTCGTTCGACCTGGTGACTCCGGACGGGACACCGATCCGGGTCACCGATACCAGTTTCCCGCACCTCTTCTGGGCGTTGCGCGGCGCCGGCGCCGGCGGTCTCGGTGTCGTGACGTCCATGGAGATCGCGCTCGTCGAAGTGTCGACCGTGTACGCCGGCAATGTCTTCTATCCGGCCGCCGACGCCGAGGAGATCATCCGCCGGTTCCGCGACTGGGCGCCCGCCCAGTCCGAGGAGCTGACGTCGGCCGTCGCGATTCTCAACCTCCCGCCCACGGACGACGTCCCGGCGCCGCTCCGCGGCCGGAGCTTCGCCGTCGTGCGCGGCTGCTGGTCCGGGGATCTCGACGCCGGTCGCGCGGTCGTCGACGAATGGCGCGAGTGGCGGACGCCGGTCGTCGACATGTGGGGTGCGCTGCCGTTCGCGGCGATCGACGCCGTCAGCATGGACCCGACCGAGCCGATGCCGGTGATGGTCACCACCGAATGGTTCGACGATCTCCCCGACGAGGCCGTCGACATCGTCGCCGCGCGGGTCCGGCCGGCCCCGGCGTCGGCGCCGCTCATCGTGTGCGGCGAGATCCGCCACGCCGGTGGAGCGATCGCTCGCAGCGCGGACAACGCGCCCAACGATCGGGGGCGACAGGGCCGGTTCCTACTCGAACTCGTTGCGGCGGTGCCCGATCCGCACGTCGCATTGGCCGTCGAGTCGACGTTGCGGGTGACCCGCGCCGAGCTCGAGCCCTACGTGACCGGCGCCGCCTACCTCAACTTCACCTCGGGCTCCGAACGCGTCGCCCGGGCCGCGGACGCGTTCAGCGCGGACAACCGTCGCCGGCTCGACGAGATCAAGGCCGCCCTCGACCCGGCGAATCGCTTCTGTCACGGCGACCTGTGATCGGCCGACCGGACGGCGCACTTGCCCCGGGTGGCCGGATGTGGACTGATGGTCGGCATGTCTGAACCGTCCGAACCCCGGCACGATCGCACCCCAAACGACCGGCCCCTGCTCGTCGTGGACGCCGCCAACGTCGTGGGTTCGGTGCCCGACGGGTGGTGGCGCGATCGCCGCGGAGCCACCGAACGGTTGCGGACGCGTCTCGAGTCCGTCGCCGTCGGCGGACTCGAAGGACTGCCGGGGCCACTCGAGGTGGTGCTGGTCGTCGAGGGTCGGGCCCGCGGTGTCGTGGCGAGCGAACAGGTCCGAATCGTCGACGCGCCGGGTTCGGGGGACGACACGATCGTCGGCGTCGTCGCGGATTCGGATCCTCGTCGCGAGCGCATCGTGGTCACCGCCGACCGTGAATTGCGGGCCAGAGTCGCGCAACTCGGCGCCCAGACGATCGGCCCCGCCGCCATCCCGAGATGACCGGGGCCGGAATCAACCGTCGTCTTGACGTCCGATTTCTCCGTTCTGGTGCGGTGGGATGGCACCCGCCCGATAATCCTCAGAGTGTCGGCGACTGCCGACAACGGGAGGATTCCATGACCGAAGTCGATGTCCTGATCGCCGGCGCCGGCCCCATCGGCTTGACCGCCGCCATCGAGCTGCGCAGGCGCGGAGTTCGCGTGCGGATCGTCGATCCGCTCCTCGAACCCCCGCAGTACGCCAAGGCGGTCGGCATCCAACCGCGGACGCTCGAGGTCTTCGAGAGCATGGGCGTCGTGGGACAGGTGCTCGACGCCGGGCTCGAGATGCGCGGACAACTCGTCTACGTCAACGGAAGTCAGGTCTCGCGGGTCGATCTGTCGACGCCACCCGACGTGCCTTACCGATTCCACCTGCTCCCCCAGTACGCGACCGAGCGCATCCTCCGTGAGCGCCTGACCGATCTGGGTACCGAGATCGACCGGGGCACCGCCGTGTCCGCGTTCGACCAGGACGCGGACGGGGTGACCGTGACCCTGACGGGTCCGGACGGGGACACCACCATCCGTGCGGGCTATCTGCTCGGCGCGGACGGCGCCCACAGCGTGGTGCGCAAAGGACTCGGACTGTCCTTCGAAGGGGCCGCCTTCACCGAGCAGTATATGCTCGGCGACGTCGTGGCGGACTGGTCGATGCCCCAGGGGTACGCGATCCGCTCGATGCACCAGACCGCGGACGGCACGACCGACGACCAACTGGTGTGCATCCCCCTTCCCGGCCGCGGCCGCTACCGGATGTCGATGCTCGTCCCCGACGAACTCGCGGTCGCACCGACCACCGGCGGAGACGGTGTGGCGCACGGTTTCGAGGGAACCCGGGCGCCGGAACTGTCCCACATCCAGGCCGTGGTCGACCGCCTCGCACCGGAACCCGCGACGGTGTCGAACCTGCGCTGGTCCTCGGTGTTCCGGATCAGTCACCGCATCGTCGATTCCTACGGTCGTGAACGCGTGTTCGTCGCCGGCGACGCCGCCCACATCCATCCGCCCACGGGGGCGCAGGGGATGAACACCGGCGTGCAGGATGCACACAACCTCGCCTGGAAGCTCGCCCTCGCCGTCGCGGGTGTCGGCTCCGACAGGCTCCTCGACAGCTACGACCTCGAACGTCGGCCCGTCGGCGAGGAGGTCGTGGGACGCACGGTCCGGGACGCCCGCGAAGGCATCGGCACCGATTCCAACGACTTGGACTTCATCATGCGGCGCGAGGGCCAATTGCTGATCTCCTACGCCGACAGTCCGCTCGTCGCCGGGTCGGCGGTACCCACGGCGCCGGCCGCACCGCGCGCCGGTGAACGCGCACCGGATGCCGCCGGCCTCAGCCGCGATTCCGTCAATTTCCCGCTGCGACTGTTCGACGTGATCGGCGGCGTCGACCATTCGCTCGTCCTGTACGCCGACCCCACCGCCGGCGCCGACGAGGTCGCGGTGCTCGAATCACTCGCCGACGAGATGTCGGCGAAAGCGCACGGCCACATCGACATTCATGTGATCGCCGCGCCGACCGCGCAGGTCGGCAGCACCGAACTACCGCTGCTCCGGGACACCGACGGCCGCTTCACCGATGGCTACCGCCCCGACGGTTCGACGGTGTTCGTCATCCGGCCCGACGGGTATGTCGGGTACCGCGGGCCGACCACCGACGGCAAGGCCGCGCTGCGTCATCTCGAGGGCACCTTCGGGTAGCGCCGGCACCTCGTACCGGCGCGCGGCCGTGTCGTTCGATCTCTGTCGGCCGGGGCCACCGGCCGCGCACGCCGTAACCTTGGGGATCGTGACCAGCAGACCGGCACCCAACCGCCCCCTGTTCCGGGCCGCGGGCGCGCTCGCCGACCGCATCGGCACCTCGGTCCGGCAGCGCTCCGCCGACTCACGTCTCGGCCGCGCGATGGGTGCCGGCGAGGTGATCTACCTGGTGGCGCCGGCCGGCCACCCGAACTACGGCGACGAACTGATCGCGAGAACCTGGTTGCGGCACCTGACCCGGGTGCGTCCGAACGCCACGATCGTGCTGGACTGCCACAGCCCGGGCACGGCCACGACGCTGCTGCGCGATGCCCACCCGAACATGCTCGTCGTCGACACCCTGTGGCAATTGACCACTTACGCCGCGGAGGCCGAACAACCCGCGCCCTGGGAGTGGGTCGGCGCCGCCGCCCTCGACTCAGGTCTGGCGCCGCGACTGACCGCCGGGATCGACCTCCTGGAGTCGGCGACCACCATCCACCTCCTGGGCGGCGGCTACCTCAATACCGTGTGGCCACACCATGTCTCGTTGTTCGTCGCAGCTGCTGCGGTGGCCCGGCGCTCCGGGGCGCGCCTCGCCGCGACGGGTCAGGGACTCGTTCCCGCGCTGCAGGGCGCCGCGTGGGCGGCGTTGACCGAGGCGTTCGCCGCATTCGACGTCGTGGACGTGCGCGACACCGCGTCGTACGACGTGCTCGACGGCGTCGTCGGCGCACGGCATTCCGGCGACGACGCGTGGCTCGCCTTGCACCGACCGCGACCTCCGCTGTATCGCGAGATGGATGCACCGGCCGAGAACGGCGTCGTCCTGTGCCTGCAGTCCGATCTCACCGAGCGGTTCACCGGACCGCGGGCGACCGGCGTCGAAGCCCTGGCCGACTTCGTGCGGGCGACGCTCGACGCGTGGGACGTACCCGGTTCGGCGGTCACCGTCGTCGAGGGAATCCCGGGGCACGACAACGAGGTTCCCTACCGGCTCGGAACACGACTGGCCGGCGCCACCGTGCTCACCTTCCGCGACGTCTGGAACGACGGGCTGCCCGCCGGACACCGCAGCACCTGGATCAGCACCCGGTTCCACCCGCACCTGATGGCCGCGGCCGCCGGCGACCCCGGGATCGCGGTGGTGGCGATGCCGGGTTACTACACCACCAAACATCGATCACTGGTCGAGGCCGGCTCGGACTGGACCGTGGTGGATTCCGGTACGTCCGTCCCGGAGCGGCCGCACGGGCGGGGTTTCGACCCGGTGGCGCGGGAGCGGGCCGTCGCCGCGAAGCTCGCCACGGCCGTCGACATCTACCCGGTCTCGCCGGCGCTGGCGCACCGCATCTGACACACCCGCCCCGGAGGTTGTCCCATTTGCGCCAAGTCGCCTCGGTGCGCCGACCTCCCGTTAGAGTGACCACATGAGCCGAAACCCCGTGCGCGCCAGGGCCCTCCTCCGCATGGCGACGATCGGCGCCGCGGCCGTACTCGGCCTCGCCGCATGCTCACCCTCGGAGACGGCATCCGGTGCGGGATCGTCGAGTGCAGCGCCCGGCTCGGGTCAGACGACCTCGGTGCCGGCCGACACCGCGGCGGCGTTCCAGAAGGCGATCGACGACACCCGGGCCGCCGGGAATCTCCCCGGCGTCATCGCCCGGGTCATCTCACCGGCCGGAACCTGGACGGGGACATCCGGGGTCCGGGCGGCCGGCGGGGACGATCCCATCCAGACGGCCGATCACACCCGCATCGGCTCGCTCACCAAGACGATGACCGCCACCCTGCTGCTGCAGCTTGTCCAAGAGGGCCGCGTCTCGCTCGACGACCGCATCGACAGGTTCGTCCCGGACGCCCCCAACGGCAGCGCGACGCTGCGCCAGGTCGCCGACATGACCAGCGGCATCCCGTCGTACACCGCGTCCGAGTCCTTCGACCGGAAGTTCTTCGCCGACCCCGAATCCGTCTGGACGCCCACCGAACTGGTGGACACCGCGAAGGCGCTGCCACCGAGCTTTCCGCCGGGGCAGGGCTGGGAGTACTCCAACACGAATTACGTCCTGCTGGGCCTGGTCATCGAGAAGGTGCTGGCGAAACCCATCGGCGAGGTGTTCGCCGACCGGATCTTCACCCCCTTGGGCATGGACGAGTCCTCGTGGCCCGGCGGGTCGGTCGAGATCCCCGATCCACATCTCGACGGCCTCACCGATCAGGGTCAGCCCGACGGGCAGACGGTCGACTCGACGCGCCGGAATCCGTCCTTCGCGTCCACCGCCGGTGCCGTCATCTCGACCGTCGACGACCTCCAGACCTGGGGTGAGGCCCTGTTCACCGGGCAGGGCGTCCTGAATCCGCCGACCCAGCAACTGCGCCGGGATTCGATTCTCACCTCGCCGCCGCCGAACACCGCCACCTCCGGATACGGCATCGGTATCGGCAACCGCGACGGATGGTGGGGTCACGACGGTGACTTCCCCGGCTACAACACCTCGTTGTTCCACAACTACGATTCGGACACGACGATCATCATCGTGATCAACACCGACGACGCGATGACGGTCGACGGCAAGTCGACGACCCCCGTCAGCGCCGTCCAGGCCGGCCTCATCGCCGCGCTGCCCTGAGACCCCGGTCCCGGCGTAAGGTCGGCGCATGGCCAGAACAGTCGCGAAAGCCGATGGTGTCGACCGTGCCGAACTGCTGGAGTTCATCCGGCCGCGCCACCACATGATCCTCAGCACCGTCCGTTCCAACGGCAGCCCGCAGATGTCGCCGGTCACCGGTGGGGTCGACGAGCAGGGCCGCATCGTCATCTCGACCTATCCCGGCCGGGCGAAGGCGGCGAACCTCCGGCACACGCCGGTGGCCAGTGTCGTGGTGCTCTCCGACGACTTCAACGGCGCCTGGGTCCAGGTCGACGGTGATGCCGAGGTCCTCGACATGCCCGAGGCCGAGGACGCGCTCGTCGACTACTTCCGCAGCATCTCCGGTGAGCACCCCGATTGGGACGAGTACCGAGCAGCGATGCGAACACAGGGCAAGTCGCTGATCCGCATCACGCCGACGAGGTGGGGTCCGGTGGCCACCGGCGGATTCCCCGCCGAGGTCGCGGCCCGGCTCGACGCGCAGGACCGATGAGCGCACCGGCCCGCCGGACGGACCCGATCGGTTGACCACCGGCGCCGACATCGAGATCCGCGGGTTGACGAAAAGCTATGGCGGACATCGCGTTCTCGACGGCATCGATCTCGAGATACCCGCCGGCAGCGTGACCGCCCTGCTGGGGCCGAACGGTTCCGGCAAGACCACGACCGTCGGCATCGCGTCGACCCTGTTCCCCGCCGACTCGGGGACGGTGACGATCGGCGGATACGACACGGTCGCGCAGACGCGTGCGGTGCGCGCGATGATCGGTGTCACCGGCCAGTCGGTCGCGGTCGACGAGTTGTTCAGCGGGCGGGACAATCTGGTGCTCATGGCCGACCTACGACGGCTGGGCAGACGCAACGGACAGGCCCGCGCCCAGGAGTTGATCGAGCAGTTCGATCTGGTCGCGGCCGCCGACCGCGCGGTGTCGACCTACTCCGGCGGCATGCGTCGGCGCCTCGATCTCGCCATGACTCTGGTGTCCATTCCGCGAGTGATCTTCCTCGACGAACCGACCACGGGTCTCGACCCCAGGAGTCGACGGATGCTGTGGGAGACCATCTCCCGGCTCGCCGCCGAAGGCGTCACGATCTTCCTCACCACGCAGTACCTCGAGGAGGCCGACCAGCTCGCCGACCGCATCGCCGTTCTGGACCACGGCCACATCGTGGCCGAGGGCACCGCCGCCGAATTGAAGAGCCGGGTGCACGACTCCGAGGTGCGCCTGACCTTCGCCGACCGCGACTCCTTCGACAAGGCGGCCTCGCTTCTGCCGGATGCGCGTCCGGTTCCCGAAGCACGACGCCTCGACATCGCGACCGACGACACCGTCACCACTGTCCGGACCACCCTGAACCAGCTGGAGGCCGCCGGCATCACGGTCACCGACGTCGGTGTCCATGCCCCGACCCTCGACGATGTGTTCTTCGCGCTCACCGGCAATCCCGCTTCCGCGGCCGCCGATGCCGACATCGGCGAACCCGGTGCCACCGACCCGGATCCGTCCGGAGCCGCCTCATGACGACCCTGGCACACACGGTGTCGGATTCGCGGGTCATGGTCCGCCGCAACGTTCGGCGGCTCATCAAGTTCCCGGTGCTCACCGTGATGCTGGTCGGCATCCCGGTGGTCTTCCTGCTGCTGTTCGTCTTCGTGTTCGGGGGCCAGCTCGGCGCCGGGATGACCACGCAGTCCGGCGACAGCGGGCGGGCCGCCTACCTCGACTATGTGGTGCCCGGAATCCTGCTGGTCACCGTCGCGTCGGCGGTCCAGGGCACCGCCATCGTCGTTGCCATGGACATGACCTCGGGGATCATCAACCGCTTCCGCACCATGGACATCGCTCGCTCCGCTGTCCTCACCGGTCACGTACTCGCCAGCCTCCTGCAGGCGCTGTTCAGCATCGTCGTGGTGCTGGCCGTCGCCGTCGCGATCGGATTCCGGCCGTCGGCCGGTCCGCTCGACTGGCTGGGCGCGCTCGGCGTGACCACCGTGTTCTCCGTCGCGCTGATCTGGCTGTCGGTCTATCTCGGGCTGGCGGCCAAGAGCGTCGAGACCGCCAGCAACACACCGATGTTCCTCACGATCCTGCCGTTCCTCAGCACGGGTTTCGTACCGGCCGAATCCCTACCCGCCGGCCTGAGGCAATTCGCCGAGTATCAGCCCTTCACCCCCGTCATCGAGGTCCTGCGCGGAACCCTCACCGACGCCCCGGTCCCCACCGCGAATGTTGTCGCCTCGCTCGCCTGGAGTCTCGCCATCGGCGGGGCCGCATACTTTCTCGCGCTCCGAACCTATGAGCGGCGACGCATTCCCGGATAGTGTCGAGGGCGTGCCCGAGAAGGTGGACTTCAAGAAGACGCTGGACTCGTACAAGGCCCGGCGCGGCCACTTCCGCATTCTCGACGTTCCGGCCAGGCGCTACCTGATGATCGACGGATCGGGCGATCCCAACTCGACACCACAGTTCGCGGCGTCGATCGAGACGCTGTATCCGGTAGCGTACAAGCTGAAGTTCGCAAGCAGTCGTGAACTCGGCCGTGACTACGTCGTCCCGCCACTCGAGGGGCTCTGGTGGGCCGACGACATGAGCACCTTCACCGGCGCCCGGGACAAGGGCCGCTGGAGGTGGACGCTCATGCTGATGGTCCCCGAGTGGATCGGCGAGGACCTGCTCGACGCCGCTGTTCTCGAGGCCGGCGCGACGAAGCCGCCGCCGCGTCTCGCCGATCTACGCACGGAGTCGCTGGACGAGGGGTCGTGTGTTCAGACGCTGCACCACGGGCCGTTCGACGACGAGGGGCCGGTGCTGGCCGAGATGCACGATCGGTTCATACCCGACAACGGCTTACGCATGTCGGGCCGTCACCATGAGATCTACTTCAGCGACTTCCGCCGAGTAGCTCCCCAGAAACTTCGGACCCTGCTGCGTCAACCGGTCGAATCCACCATCGTCCCGTAGCGAAAGATGGCTTATCGCAGGGTTTCTCGCTACGGAGTCCCGATGGCCGGCGTCCATCCGAGTGCCGGTCCGAGCTGCCCGGCGAGATCACCCACGATCTGCAGGTAGTCCGGCTCGTCGAAGGAGAACGGCAACGCGAAGGCCACCTCGGTGGCGCGTTGGAATCCCGCGTGCTCATACAGTCTCTCGGCGAGTTCATCGGACGGTCCGACGAGATCCGGCGAGAACAGGAGGCCCCGCGGGCCCTGCGGGGTGAGCGTGCGCTCGAACCGACTGTCGGCATACGCCCGGTACTTGCGGATCTGGTCCGCGGTCGCGGAATCCGTGGGGATCACCACGAGCCCTTGGGACACGCGCGCACGGTCGGGATCGACTTGATGGGCACGGTAGGCGTCGATGTGTTCGGCCTGGATGGTCGCGAAGTCGCGCGACTCCGTGCCCTCGGTGGTCACCACCGACGAGGTCAGATAGTTGATGCCTTGCCGGCCCGCCCAGATCGCCGAGCTCAATCCACCTCCGTACCAGACCCGATCGGCGAGACCCGGCGAATGCGGTTGCACCCGTCGGGAGAACGTCTCTATCCCGACGGTGCCCTCGAAGTCGCTGACGGGTTCGCCCCGCAGGTTGTCCAGGAGCCTCACCACCCGGTCCTTCGAGAAGTTCTCGAGCGCATGGGTTTCGGGGTACAGCGCGGTCTTGAAGTCGTCGTAGCGCATCGGCACACCGACGGAGACCCCCGGGTTGAGCCGTCCCCCGCTGAGGATGTCCCCCGTCGCCAGGTCTTCGGCCAGCCGCAGCGGATTCTCCAGACCGAGCGGGATCACCGCGGTACCGAGCTCGATACGGCTGGTGCGCACCGCCGCGGCCGCCAGCAGGGCCACCGGCGAGGAGATGCCGTACTGCAGGTGCCGGTTGCGCACCCACACGCTGTCGAAGCCGAGTTGCTCGGCCAGCTCGATCATCCGGAGCGTCTCGAGGTGACCGGGGCGCGGGTCGTCACCGTCGAAGCGTCCGATCGTCAGGAAACCGAGCTTCCGGAGTGGTTCACCGCGTCGTGGCATGCAATCGATCTTCACACCGTCTGGCAGCGGAGACATGTCGGCGAATCAGGGTGGGTCGAATTCTCTGGAGGTCACACCGGCGCGCGCCGCGTCTATAGTCGGGGCACACCGTCGCCGACCGAACGGATCGCCATGCCGCCCACTGTCGCGGAGAGGATCGTCGAGGAACTCGAGCGCGCCGGAGTCCGGCACGTCCACGGGTTGCCCGGTGATTCACTCAACGGTTTCACCGATGCCCTGCGGAGAAACGACACCATCTCGTGGCAACATGTGCGACACGAGGAGTCGGCGGCGTTCGCCGCGTCCGCCGAAGCCGCGCTCACCGGTGAACTGGCGGTGTGCGTGGGAAGTTGCGGGCCCGGCAACCTGCACCTGATCAACGGACTGTTCGACGCACACCGCAGTCGTGTCCCGGTCCTCGCGATCGCCGCGCACATCCCGGCGACGGAGATCGGCACCGGCTACTTCCAGGAGACCCACCCCGAGCAGCTGTTCCGGGAATGCAGCGCCTTTTGCGAGATGGTCGGCACGCCCGACCAGATGCCGCGCCTCCTCGACATCGCCCTGCGCACCGCGGTCGAGAAACAGGATGTGGCGGTCCTCGTCATCCCGGGCGAGACCTTCCTGGCGCCGTGCCCGAAACGACGCGCCGGCGCCCCCATCCGCCGTATCCCGCGGGTCACCCGGCCCACCGATGCCGAGATCGCCCGCGCCGCAGACACTCTCAACGCCGCCGAGCGCGTGACGATTCTCGCCGGGGCGGGGGTGCAGGGGTCCCACGACGAGGTCGTCGAGCTCGCCCGTGCCCTGCAGGCCCCCGTCGTGCACGCGTTGCGGGGCAAGGAATTCATCGAGTACGACAACCCCTACGACGTGGGAATGACCGGGCTGCTCGGCTTCTCGTCCGGATACCGGGCGATCGAGAAGTGCGACACACTGCTCATGCTGGGCACCGACTTCCCCTATGAACAGTTCTATCCGTCGAAGGCGACCATCATCCAGGTCGACATCCGTGGCGAGCAGATCGGTCGACGCTGCCCCGTCGACGTGCCACTCGTCGGCGATGTCGGCGACACCTCCCGTGCGCTCCTGCCGAAGATCTCCACCGGCCGCGACTCCGAACACCTGTCGACCTCGTTGGCGCACTACGCCACGGCACGTCGCCGCCTCGACGACCTCGCCGACAACGACCGCAACCGGGCACCGATCCACCCGCAGTACCTGACTCGCCTGATCAGCGAGAAAGCCGACCGCGACGCGGTGTTCATCCCCGACGTCGGCTCACCGGTGGTGTGGGCGGCGCGCTACCTCGAGATGAACGGGGCCCGTCGCCTGATCGGCTCGTTCACCCACGGCTCGATGGCC
This sequence comes from Gordonia sp. SMJS1, assembly GCF_029866425.1. Taxonomy (NCBI): domain Bacteria; kingdom Bacillati; phylum Actinomycetota; class Actinomycetes; order Mycobacteriales; family Gordoniaceae; genus Gordonia; species Gordonia sp. SMJS1. Next base: position 3,041,819 of record NZ_CP123381.1, read on the forward strand.
AATGCCGTGTCCCAGGCGATCGGCGCACAGACCGCGTTCCCGGACCGCCAGATCGTGGCGCTCGCCGGCGACGGCGGGCTCGCGATGCTGCTCGGCGAGCTGCTGACCATCTCGCAGAACAACCTGCCGGTGAAGATCGTCGTCTTCGACAACTCGTCGCTGAACTTCGTCGAGGTCGAGATGAAGGCGGCCGGGTTCGTGAACTACGGAACCGATCTGGAGAATCCGGACTTCGCCGCGCTGGCGGAGTCGCTCGGTATCCGCGGTCGGCGCGTCGAGCGGCCGGACGACCTGTCCGGTGCGGTCGACGAGTTCCTCGCCCACGACGGTCCGGCGCTACTCGATGTCGTCACCGCTCGCCAGGAGCTGTCCATCCCGCCGACGATCACCGCCGCCCAGGCCAAGGGCTTCACGCTCTACGCGCTCCGCACCGTACTGTCCGGACGCGGCGACGAACTGGTCGACCTCGCCGAGACCAATCTCTTCCGGCGGCTGTTCGACTAGGCGTTTCGGTCCGCAGCCACCCGCAGGCCGAGAATCGCTTCGGTGACACCGGCTGTCCAGGTGGACGTGTCGACACGGTGAACGGCCGACTCCCCCGCATACGCGCTCGATATGACGACGTCCGGGGCAAGAGTGGCCAGCAGTTCGAGGCTCCCCGCGAGCTGGACGGGGTCACTGATGCCCGGGAGATACCCGGCGGTCCACCGCCCCGACTCGCTTCGATAGAGGGTGTCCCCGGTGAACAGGTAGCGGTCGCCGTCGGCGCCGTGCACCAGGTAGCTCGTGCTACCCGGGGAATGGCCGGGTGTCGGGATCGCCTCGACCCCGTTGCCGTCCGTGTGCCGGTCCGCGAGCCCCACCCCGATCCGCGCGTAGCGGCCGATCCGGTCCGCTTCGGCGGCAGGAGCGTGCAGTGTCGTCCCGAATCGTTCGTTAATCGCGGCCAGCAGCGGCCCGGCCTCATCCTGATGCGACAGATATTGCTCGTCGATCCCGCCCAGGCGGTAGAGCTCATCGAACTCGGAATCCGACGCAACCGAGTAGAAGAGGACATTTCGAGTCGACCTCCACAGGTAGGCATGCGTGGTCAGTCCCGGAAACGGGTTGTCGGAGCTGGTCTCCCACAGGTCGGCGAATACGCGGCGCATCGATACCTCCTCGGGTTGGTTGAATCTCCCACCACGGTGCAACTTCGAGTTCACTTGAAGTCAAGACGCCGTTGCCGACTGGTCAGCAGAGCACCGCGGGTGATACACATCTAGGAATCCGTCTCACGTCAGGAGTCCCCGTGTCCACCTCGCTGCCACCCGATACTCCTGCCTTTCCGGCGGCGGTCGCCTATGAGTCCGCGATGACCAACCAGCGTCTGCGAGGCGTGCGGGCGCTGGTACGGCAGTTCACCCGCAAAGACCTCTTCCCGGAGCCGGAAAACCTACGCACCTTCGCCGAGGACATGTTCCGCACCGACCCCGTGGCCGAACGTTTCGTCGACGAGGTCTACGGCACGTTGGGCGGTGAGGCGGCCCGGGCCCTGCTCGATCAGGCACTCACCGACGGCCTGGACAGCATCGACGATCCCCCGCCGGCACTGGTCGACCTGTTCGAGGAATTCGAGACGGTGCCCGACTGGGTCGACCCCGAGCTGATCGCGGAGGGCGAGGCCATCTGGCGCCGGTGGGGTACCGGCCTGTTCAGCGTTGCCGGGGGATCACCCTGGAGATGTACACCGAGGCCGCGGTCGCGAAACCGCTCTCGCTGGCCGGGGGCTATGCGGGCGACAACGCTCTGCGCCGGTTCCTGGAGACCTCGCGTTTCTGGATCGACGTCTCGCAACCCGACGCGTTGCTCACGCCGGGGTCGCAGGGTCGTGCGACGGCGATGCGGGTACGCATCATGCACGTGTGGGTCCGGCGCACCGTCGCCGAACACCCGGAATGGGACCGCCAACGCTGGGGCGACCCGATCAGTCAGTCCTACCAACTACTGACCCTGCTGGGCGGCAGCGTGGTGCCCGCGATGGCGCTGTGGCTGACCGGAGTACAGACGACACCCCGCGAGATCCGCGTCCTGCTGCACTATCAGCGCTACCTCGGCCACCTACTCGGGGTGCGCACGCAGTGGTATCCGGAAACGATCGCCGACTCGTTGCGATTGCTGGCCTTCGTCACGTCCACCCGCACCTACGACGCCGGGGCCGACGGCGCAGAGCTCATCGAGTCGTTCCCGGCCGCGTTCGCGAAGAGCGGGTCGACCGGCTTGCAGCGGTTGCGCGGCACATACAACGCGGCGATGTACGCGGCGTACTCGAGCATCTACATGCTGCCCACGACGCGGCTGCGCTACCGGATGCCCAGTCCGGTTCCGGGGATGCTCGTCATCGTGCTCCGACTACCGGTGGTGATCGTCGTCGAAACCACCCGTCGACTCTCACCTCGATTCCGTCGACTTCACGAGAAGTGGATGTGCCGCCATCGGGAGAACTGGCACGACTGGCAGACCTCGGGTCGCCCGGCCGAGTACGCCCACGGGAAAGGTCTCCGGCGCTGACCGCGGTGTCGGAGAGTTACTCCAGAGTTGGACTCGAATGCGCACACCGTTAGCGTGTTCGGGGTGACGCACACCCCGACGACCACCGCCACGACCACCGACGATCCCTCCGGGATCGGATCCCGCGTCGGCCACTACTACGTGCTCGACGGCTCGTATCAGGTCGGCCGCGAGAAGGTGCGTGAGTACGCACGCGCGGTCCAGGACTACCACGGCGCCCACTGGGAGCCCGAAGCCGCAGCCGCCCTTGGCTATTCCGGTCTCGTCGCGCCGCTCACCTTCACCTCCATCCCGGCGATGGCGGCGAACCGGGAGCTGTTCGAGAAGGTCATCGTCGGCTACGACACCTACGTCCAGACCGAGCAGGTCTTCGAGCAGCACCGCCCGATCGTCGCCGGCGACGAACTGACGACGGACGTGGAGCTGACGAGTGTCCGCCGGATCGCGGGCAAAGACCTGATCACCGTGACCAACACCATGACCGATGCCTCGGGCGAGCGTGTCCACACCATGCACACGACGGTCGTCGGGGTCACCGCCGACGAGGTCGACCCCGAGTTGAGCAGTGCGGTCCGCAAGGTGATGATGCACGACGTCAACATCTTCAGCCACGACGAAGCGGCGGAGCGATACGTGCGGACGGTCCGTCCCGACGCTGACGTCCGCACCGCTGACGACAGCGGGCGCACCTCGGGCGCACGGAACTTCGACGAGTTGAACGTCGGCGACGAACTGCCTCTGCACACGATCAGGTTGTCGCGCGGCGATCTGGTCAACTACGGCGGTGTCGCGGGCGACGCGAACCCCATCCATTGGGACGAGACGAGCGCGAAACTGGCCGGCCTGCCCGATGTCATCGCGCACGGCATGCTGACCATGGGGCTCGGGGCCGCTTTCGTGTCGTCGTGGTCGGGCGACCCGGGTGCCGTCACCCGCTACGCGGTGCGCCTGTCCCAGCCCGCTGTCGTGTCCGGCGCCGAGGGCGGCGAGATCGAGTACAGCGGGCGGATCAAGTCGCTCGATCCGGCGACCCGGACGGGCGTCGTGATCGTGGTGGCCAAGTCGGGCGGCCGCAAGATCTTCGGTCTCGCCACACTGAATATCCGCTTCTCGTGACCCCGGGGGGTCAGTACTCCCCTTTGATGACAAAGTACGACCTGAGACAGCGTAAAGCCCCCGACCGCGGTCGGGGGCTTTATCGATGCAGCGCGACGCTCACTCGAGGACGAACACCGGGATCTGCCGATCGGTCTTCGTCTGGTACTCGGCGTAGGGCGGGAAGGCGGCGACGGCCAGCTCCCACCAGTGATCGCGCTCCTCGCCGTCACTCAGCTCGCGCGCGGTCAATTCCTTCACCTCGGTACCGTCCTGCGCGGTGACCTGGGGGTTCGCCTTCACGTTGTGGTACCACGCCGGATGCTCGGGCGCGCCGCCCTTCGAGGCGACCATGAGGTACTTGCCGTTCTCTTCCACGCGCATCAGCGGGACGTAGCGCTTCTTGCCCGACTTCGCGCCGGTCGTGGTGAACAGGACGATCGGGCGGTCCATCACGGTCACACCGTCGGTCGTGCCCTGCTCCAGAATCTTCTCGGTCTGCTCGCGGACCCAGCCTTCAGGACTCAACTCTGCATTAGCACTCATGGTGGGCGGAACACCACGGGCGGGCCGGGTATTCCCCGCGGCGCCATCTGCGTCGTGACTCTTCGATACTGCGGCCGGACCTGACCTCGACCGTGAGATCTCACCGATGACCACACCATGCCGTGCTCTCGTACCGACGCCGGTCGGCACCGTGGCCGTCGACAGCGACGGGTCAGCCGTCACGCGCGTGGCCTGGCGAGTGGTCACCGACCTACCGGCCGACAATCGGACCACCGATCCCGTTCTCGCAGAGGCAATTCGACAGATCCGCGCCTACTTCGCCGGTGAACTGACCGAGTTCGACCTGCCCGTCGATCTCGATCGAATGTCGGACGCCGCCCGGGCGTCCTGTCGACGCTGCACCGGACGGTCGCCCACGGCGACACGGTCACCTACGGCGAACTCGCGGCGATGAGCGGCACGCGGGTCTCTGCGCGCGGCGTCGGCACGATCATGGGGATCAATCCCCTGCCGTTGATCATCCCGTGTCATCGCGTCGTCGCCGGCGACGGACTCGGCGGCTACTCGGGCGGCGCGGACGGTCAGGGTCTGGCGACCAAACGCTGGCTGCTCGAGTTCGAGGGCGCTCTCCCGCCGACGCTGTTCTGATCAGGAGCCCAGCCGACTACGCCGACCCTGGGATCGATGTCGCATGCGACATCAATCCGTCTACGCGACCTCGATCGAAGTCGCATCAGCGGACCGATGTCGCACGCGACGTGAGTTCGTGATCCGGCATCCTCGAGCGTCGAGCGTCATGTGCGCGACGCCCCGGACAGATGTTCGACGACCAGCGACTGCAGCCTTGGAGCGTCCGAGCCGAGCCACAACGACAGGTGCGTTCCCTCGTCGACGGCTTCGAGGCGAGCATCGGGCAGCGTCTGCGCGGCATGGACACTCTGATCGAACGGGACGTCGGCGTCGGTTCGGGCGTGTATCGCCAGCACGGGTGCGGTCACCTCCGCGAGCGGTAGGTCGAGTTCGCGAAATTGGTCGAAGTCATTGTCGAAGCCAGCTTTTCGCGACCCCGACACGGTGTCGAACAGATCGATTGCCAGCGTGCGCTGGTCGTCATCGGCGATGATCTCCGCGGTGAGCGCCCTGATCTGTACACGCGACAGGTCTCCCTCACCGGACAGGAGTGTCGAGATGGCCGTGGACGGCGCCTTCGACGCGACCGTGGTCGCCAGCCACTCACCGAAACGGCTGAAGAGGAGTTTCTCCTCGGACAGTTCGAGTCGTCCACGCAGGCTGCTCCGCGGATCGAATCGGGTGCTGACCGCAGCGACCGCGACGATCGCGGACACCCGCTCGGGCAGCGCAGCCGCCAACGAGTAGGCGACGGGCCCGCCACCGGACCAGCACATCAGCCCGAAACGATCGATCCCCACCGAGTCCAGCACCGCCCTGACCAGTTCCGCCTGCGCGGCCGGATCTCGACTGTCGCCGCCCAAGGGCGTACCCAGGTAGCCCGGTCGGGAGACCGCGAGGACGCGATGCGCCCCGGCCAGGAAGCGCGTCATCGGGACCCCCTGGTCGCAGCCACCCGGGGACCCGTGCACGAACACCAGCGGCGGCCCGGATCCGACGTCGACATACTCGACCGGCCCGGTCGGCGTCTCGACGAGGCGCGGTTTCGTCGAGTGACTGTCCGAGTGAGCGAGCCCCATGGATGTACCTCCTCCGACGACCGTGGTGCGACGGTAACGCCGGCGCGGCGCCCGCGCGGCACAACGCGGTGAAACGGTGCGAACTGGTGAACCCCGAACGCGGCCGCACCTGAGTCATCCCGCCTATTTCGAGACTCTTTTTGCGACTATCAAGACCTTCAAACTTTATTTGGCACGAACATCTCGAATTACCGGCCCGTCTTTTGAGTCTGTCTCGATACTTCTGAGATACGCTGTCGCGGTGACAGCAGACGCAACACAGCCGTCGGGGATGGCCCTCGGTTACGCACGCGACTCCCCCGGTGCCCACGCGCTCGCGCCCCAGATCGACGCGCTCACCGATGCCGGGGTGGACCCCGCGCGGATCTACACCGATGCGACCGATCGCTCCGCGCCCGCGGGTCAGCGGCCCGGGATGGCCGCCCTCCTCGACTACGCGCGAGCCGGCGACACCACGGTGGTCGTCGGCATCGACCGCCTCGGCCGGAACGTTCGCGAGGTCATGGAGGTCGCGAACCAGATGGCCGGGCGCCGCATCGGACTGCGCTCGCTCCGCGAGGGAATCGACACCGCCGACCCGGCCGGAGCGATGATCGTCGCGGTGCTGGCGTCGCTGGCCGAACTCGACGACGACGCGCCGAGACGGTCGGACCGTTCCACGCCGAGAACCCTGCGTGGGTCCACGTCGGCGATCGGCCGGCCGCGGGCGCTCGATGCCGATCAGGTGGTGCGCGCCGAACAGATGCGCGCGCAGGGGGTTTCCGTACCCAGGATCGCGCAAGAGCTCGGGGTGAGCCGCGCGACCCTGTATCGCACCCTGGCCGAGAGGCGTTCGGTCCGTTGAAGAATCCCGACTCCGACCTCCCCGAACTCGACATCGTCACCGAGTACGGCGTCGTCACGCGCCTGCCCACCTCGTTCCCGATCTTCGACGCCGAACTCGACGAGCACCTCGATCCGGACCTGTTCCAGCAAGGTTTCGTCGATGCCGCGGCCGATCTCGGTGCGCTTCCCGCGCCGTGGGCGCGACAACTGGCGTCGTCGACGCTCGCGTGTCCGCCGGACCCCGACGACGAGGAACCGAGCTACACACGCGGCTATCGCGCCGCCCTCTACGGACACCTCCGGCACGCCGGAAAGTAAGCGCCGCAAAGGGTCTCGGCAACGAAGCCCGGAAGGTCGGACTTGCCGCATTCGAACCGCCGCCCCGGCAACGGATCTCGTGCGCTGACGTACTGGTCGTTGGCGAATCGTGATCACCTGGTGACGTCAACGCCCCTCGCGACATGCACGCTCGGTGCGACCATGGACCGAGTCGGGGATGCGGTTCGCGAACGCGGGCCGGGCGCAATGCCGCACGGGGGCAGGCGCCGCATGTCGGGCGGGTCAAGTCGGCGGGCCGCACTTTCGGACACTGCTAGGTGGTCGCGCCATGACCCGATCGACGAACATCAACAGCCGTGCGCCGGGTGGAGACGACCCCACCGCACGCGAACTGGAAGCCCTGCGAACGGAATTGGACGGGATCGACGACCGTCTGCTCGAAGACGTGCGGGCCCGGATCGAGGTCTGCACACGCATCGCGGAACTCAAACGACGGCACGCCATCCCGGTGATGCAGCCGCGCCGGGTCGGCGCTGTACACGAACACGCCCACCGGTTCGCCATCGATCACGATCTGTCCACCGATTTCCTGCATGCCCTCTACGACCTCATGATCTCGGAGACCTGTCGGGTCGAGGATCTGATCGTCGGGACCGAGACGTCGCAGCGAGCGGGGCCGGATCGTGACCCCGCCCGACACCCGTCCGCCGTCGCGAGCGCGGACTGAGGTGGACCCGGTGCGCACACTGCTGATCGACAACTACGACTCGTTCACGTACAACCTGTACGCGTTGTTGACCCAGGTCAACCGCCGGGAGCCGGTCGTCGTCGCCAACGATGTGCCCTGGACGTCGGTGGACCTGACAGCTTTCGACAACGTCGTGGTCTCCCCCGGCCCGGGCCGTCCGGACTACCCCCGCGACTTCGGGATCAGCGCACGGGCGCTGACCGACAGCGGACTACCCGTGCTCGGGGTGTGCCTGGGCCACCAGGGCCTGTGCCATGTGTTCGGCAGCCCGGTGGTACGGGCCCCCGAACCGCGGCACGGACGACTCAGCGCCGTCCACCACGACGGCCGCGGCTTGTTCGCGGGACTGCCCTCCCCGTTCCGGGCGGTCAGGTATCACTCGCTGGCGGTGGTGGATGTCCCCGACGAGTTGGAGGAGCAGGCGTGGTCCGACGACGGCGTCCTGATGGCGGTGCGCCACCGGGTGTTGCCGATGTGGGGGGTGCAGTTCCATCCGGAGTCGATCTGCAGCGAGTACGGCCGGGAGCTGTTGGCCAACTTCGCGGCGGCCACACGGGTGCGAGCGCACCGCGGGGTCTCGGTCGGGGCGAGTCGGGCGTCGGCGACGACGGAGCGCCCGGCCAGTGAGGCGTCGACGAGTGAATCGGCGGGGAGTGAACCGACGGGGAATCGGCACGAGGAATACCGGGTCCGATCGGTTCGGGTGGACCACGTGGTGGACCCGAACAGCGTCTATGAACGACTGTTCGCCGGTGGCCCGAACAGCTATTGGCTCGACCGGTCGGCGGCCGAGGAGACCGACGGTCGCTACTCCGTCATGGGAGACTGCTCGGGCCCCCACGCCGAGTATGTGACCTACCGGGTCCCGGAAATGACTGTGCGAGTCGAACATTCGGACGGTACAGCGGAGGAGGTCCGCAGCACCTTCTTCGACTACCTCGACGCCCAGCTGCGGGCGCGTGCGGTGGCTGCGCAACCTGAGCTGCCGTTCGCGTTCTGTCTGGGGTACGTCGGCTATCTCGGCTACGAGCTCAAAGCGGACACCGGCGGCCAGCTGGCGCATGCCTCCGAGCAGGCCGACGCGGCGCTCGTGTTCGCCGACCGCGCGGTGGTGATCGACCACGGACACGGGTGTGCGTATGTGCTCGCACTAGAAGCAGTCGAGAGCCCGGATCCCGATGTCGCGACGTGGTTGGACGAGACGGCGTCGACCATTCGGGAGATGCGAACCGCCACACCCGCTCCGGCGACGACTCCCCCGCTGGTCCCGGCGCCCCACGAGGTGCCGATCGTGTTCCGCCACAACCGCCAGACGTACCTGAGGCTCATCGAGGACTGTCTGGCGGAGATCCGGTCCGGGGAGTCGTACGAGGTGTGTCTGACGAACTCGGCGACCGTGCACCGCAGCCTCGACCCCGTGTCCGGGTATTCGTGTCTGCGGGAGATCAGCCCGATGCCCTACAACGCCCTGCTGCAGTTCGCCGGGATGTCGGTGCTCAGCGCGTCGCCGGAACGGTTCTTGAAGATCGGTGCCGACGGGACGGTCGAGTCGAAGCCGATCAAGGGGACACGGCCGCGGTCGGCCGATCCCACCGAGGACCACCACTTGCGATCCGCGCTACGGGCGAGCGAGAAGGACCGGTCGGAGAACCTGATGATCGTGGACCTCGTCCGCAACGACCTGTCGCGTGTCTGCGTCCCGGGGTCGGTGCATGTGCCGTCACTGTTCGACATCGAGACCTACGCACCCGTGCATCAAATGGTGTCGACCGTGCGGGGGACGCTGCGGAACGGGGTGTCGGCGGTCGACTGTGTGCGGGCGGCCTTTCCCGGCGGTTCGATGACCGGCGCACCGAAGATCCGCACGATGGAGATCATCGACAAACTCGAGGCGGGTCCGCGGGGCGTGTACTCGGGGGCGATCGGCTTCTTCTCGCTCACCGGAACCGCTGACCTGTCGATCGTGATCCGCACGATGGTGGCGACCGGTTCCGAGGTGACCTTCGGCGTCGGCGGTGCGATCGTCGCGCTGTCGCATCCGGACGAGGAGTTCGAGGAGACGATGGTCAAGGCCCTGACCATGCGACGCTGCCTGTCCGTCGCCGAGGAGAGCGACTCGTGACCGAATCGGCCGGCCCCGGTGCGCGGTCGGTGGTCGTGGCCGGCGGAGCAGGGGCGGTGGGATCCATGTTCGCGGACCGGTGGCGCAGCGGCGGCGACCTCGTACACATCCTGGACGCCACCTCCGGCGACGACATCCGTGCCCCCGGCCCAGAGGCGACCGCGCGGGTGCGCGCGGCGGACATCGTGGTCCTCGCGGTGCCGGAGAATGTCGCCGTCGCCTCGCTGGGGACGGTGCGATCACTGATGCGCCCGACCGCGATGCTGGTGGAGACGCTGTCGGTGAAGACCCGGTTCGCGGCGGCCGTCGGCGGACTGGACGAGAGCCGTTGCGCCACAACGGGCCCGGCCGTCGGCGTGAACCCGATGTTCGCCCCGTCCCTCGGTCTGCCCGGCCGCGCGATTGCGGTGGTCGTCCATCGCGACGGACCCGGCGTGGACCGCCTGATCGACGACCTGGCGAGGTGGGGCGCTCGCGTGCAGGTCACCACCGCCGATCGGCACGACCGCCTGTGCGCCGCGGTGCAGGCCCTCACCCATGCGACCATCCTGTCGTTCGGGGTCGCGCTCGCCGATCTCGGCGTCGAGGCCGACGAGGCGGCGACACTGGCCACCCCGCCGTTCATGACGATGTCGGCGATGCTGGCGCGCGTCGCCGGTGGGACACCGGAGGTGTACCGGGACGTGCAGTCGTCGAACCCGTGCGCGTCGACGGCCCGGGATGCGTTGGCGCGTGCGGTGTCCCGGGTCTCCGCCACCTGCGACAGCGACACCGACGAGTTCACGGCGCTGCTCGCCCGGGCCGGAGCGCCGCTGGGCGATCGCGGCAGCGAGTATGCCGGGCTGTGCGCGCAACTGTTCGCCGGGTTGGCGTCGTGACCGGCACGCTGCCCGACCACGACGCCGCCGACCCGGTGGAGACGGCGGTGATCCGTGGGCTGGTGCGCAGCTGGTCGCGGCGGGCCACGGTGCGCCGCACCGAGCCCGAACTCGACGGCCCGACCATGGACGATCTCTACGACGACGATTGCGTCGACTATCCCGAGACACTGCTCCCCTTCGCCGGACATCCGGGATGGAACGGGCTCGACGAGGACCGCCGGTCCCGGGTCCGGGCGTGGGGGTGGATCGCATACAACAAGAACGTCGTCGACATCGAACAAGACGTGGTCACACCCGGTTTCGGCTTGCTGTTCCGGGATGCCTTCGGCACTGGGTTCTCCGACGCCGGGAGGGCGGCGGTCGTCCAGTCGATGGTCGACGAGGAGTACCACACGCTGATGCATCTGAACGCTTCCGCGCTGACCCGCCGCCGGCGTGCCTGGACGCTCCCGGATGCCACACTGCCCGAGTCGTTGATGGTGCGCCGCCATCGGGCTGCGCTCGCACGTGCGGAGTCGGCACGAGCCGCGGCGCTCACGACCCTGGCATACGCGACGGTCGCCGAGACCTCCATCGGGGACTACCTCACGTTGATCGCCGAGGATCGGACGATCCAACCGGTTCACCAAGCCACCGTCGCCCTGCATCGCCGCGACGAGCGCGCGCACGGCTCGGTCGCCGGCGAGATGATCGCGATGGTCCACGACCGGCTCGGCCCGGACGACCGGCTCGTCCTGGCGCATGCGCTGCGCGACGGCGTCGACGCGTTCACGGCGACCGACAGCGCCGCCTGGTCGGCCATCCTCGCCGCCGAGCGGATCCCGGACGGCGCCACGATGCTGCGCGAGTCCGCAGAGGATCCCGATAGACGACGAGTCCTGCAGGATTGCAGTGCGGTCGACCGGCTACTCGCCCGGTTCGGCGCCCTGGGTTGACCTGCGCCGGTGATCGTCGGGTGGGCGGCTACGGTGGTGACCGTGAACGAGCCCGACAGCCCGCGAGTGGCGACACCGGCCGACGCGGCGACCATGGCCGAACTGCTCGACGCCTTCAACCGCGAGTACGGCGAACCGTCTCCCGGACCGGCCGCCCTGGCCGATCGACTGACCGATTTACTCTCGCGCAGTTCGACTTTCGCGATCGTGGCCGGCGACCCGATCACCTCGCTGGGCCTGGTGACCATCCGGACAAACGTCTGGGTCGACGGCGGCATCGCCCTGCTCGACGAGATGTACACCACGCCCGCCCAACGCAGCCGCGGACTCGGTGGTGCCGTCCTCACCGCCGCGGTTGCCGAGGCGGCGCGACGGGGCGCCGGGGAATTCGAGATCGAGGTCGACGAACCCGACGTCGACGCGCACCGCTTCTATGCCCGGCACGAATTCCCGCTGCGCGACCCCGAGACCGGCGATCGGGCGTTCGTTCTCCGCAAGGAGCTGACCGCTCCGTAATCCGATGGAATCCCGCCCGTGCCAGTAAGGTACGGGCGTGGTTCAGCTGACAGTGGGAAGCCATCGCGACAACGCGACGACCGACGTCCTCCTCACCGCGGAGAAGTTCAATCGGCACACCTTCTGGTGCGGCCAGAGCGGCTCCGGGAAGACCTACGCGCTCGGGGTGGTTCTCGAACAGCTGCTGCTCCGGACCCGACTCCCGTTGCTGATCCTCGATCCGAACGCGGATTTCACCCGGTTGCCCGAGACACGGGGTACCGCGGACCCCGCCGCCGCGGATGCGATCGCGGCATCCGACATCCGGGTCCTGCATTCGACGCGACGTGACGGACCGCAATTGCGGACGCGATTCCTGACCCTGCCCCTGGCCGCGAAGGCCGCGGTCCTGCAGCTGGATCCGATCGCCGACGCCGACGAGTACAACGTCCTGCTGCACGCCGACGCCACACTCACCGAAACATCGGACCAGACCACCTACCTCGACGCGCTACGCAGTTCCGCCGACCCCGGACATCAGCGGCTGGCCAAGCGTATCGAGAATCTGCAGGTCCTCGACTGGGCACTCTGGGCGCGGGGTGACCTCGCGGCGACCGACGTCATCGACGAGCGACCCCAGGCGACCGTGCTCGACCTGGGTGGGTTCGCCCACCCAGCGGAACCGAAGGTCGCCGCCCTCAGTGTGCTCGAACACCTCTGGGCCCACCGCGACGAGCGGCGCCCGATACTCATCGTGATCGACGAGGCCCACAACATCTGCCCACCGCAGGCCACCAGCGCGGTCGAGCAGGCGCTGATCGACCGGGTCGTGCAGATCGCCGCCGAGGGCCGCAAATTCGGCCTCTGGCTGCTGCTGTCAACCCAGCGGCCGACCAAGATCCACCCCAATGTCCTGTCCCAGTGCGACAACCTGTGCCTGATGCGGATGAACGCCCCACGCGATCTCGCCGAGCTGGCCGACACCTTCGGCTTCGTACCCGAACACCTCCTGGCGGAGTCGCCCGGGTTCCGCCAGGGTGAGGCACTCCTCGCCGGTGGGTTCATCACCGCGCCCACGTACACGCAGATGGGTGCCCGGATCACCGAGGAAGGCGGCGCCGACGTCGCGGTGCCGCTGGTCGTGTGAGCGGTCGATGGTTCCGAGAACAAAACCCCGGTGAGCGACGCTCACCGGGGTTTTCTGTCGGGCTGACAGGATTTGAACCTGCGACCACTTGACCCCCAGTCAAGTGCGCTACCAAACTGCGCCACAGCCCGTTGCTCCCTGGAGAAGCGGAGCGATGTAAAGCCTAGCCGACGAGCACGGTTCCGAACCAATCGCCTGGTCAGGCCTCATTTCGGGCCGGTGGCCAGATGTAGTGCGTCGTTGCTTCTGCCGCCACGAAGCGCTACATCTGACACCGGCTGCTAGACGGTCGAACGCTTCTTGAAGAAGATCCACCCGGCGGTCACCAGAACGGCACCCACGAGGGAGCCGATGATGCCACTCGGGCGGAGCTCGAGGCCGTCGCCCGAGAGCAGGCTGATGAGCAGTCCGCCGACGAAGGAGCCGACGATGCCGGCCACCAGGGCGAGACCCCAGTCGACGGTGCGCAGGTTCTTGCCGCCGAGGAGGATCTGCGCCAGGGCGCCGATGACCATGCCGAAAACGATGATTGCCAGGATGAGCACGAGACGCAGTATCTCACAGCAGGTGTCGTGCGCCACCGGCACGCGACACATCCACCGGAGATGGGCAGGTCCGCCACCTGCGCGGTGGCGGACCTGCCCAACGGTGGTGGAGTCGCCGGACGGTGATCAGCGTTTGCGGCGCTGCTCCCGCTTGTCGCGGACGCGGACGTTGATCCGGACGGGCGAACCGTCGAAGTTGAATTCCTCGCGCAAGCGCCGCTCCAGGAACCGGCGATAGCCCGCCTCGAGGAAGCCGGTGGTGAACAGCACGAAGGTCGGCGGCCGCACCGAGGCCTGGGTCGCGAACATCACGCGCGGCTGCCGGCCACCGCGCAGCGGCGGCGGATTGGCGGCGATGACGTCCTTGAGCCAGTTGTTCAGCGGGCCGGTCGAGATGCGCTTGTCCCATGAGTCGAGCGCGGATTCCAGTGCGGGGACCAACTTCTGGACGGCCCGGCCGGTCGACGCCGAGATGTTCACCCGACGCGCCCATGGCACGCGGGCCAGCTCGCGGTCGATCTCCTTGTCCAGCTGGTACCGGCGGTCCTCGTCGACGAGATCCCATTTGTTGAACGCGATCACGAGGGCGCGGCCGCTCTCGATGATGAGCGACAGCACCCGCAGATCCTGTTCGGTGATCGGTTCCGACGCGTCGATCAGCAGGATCGCCACCTCGGCCGCGTCGAGCGCCGACCGCGTCCGCAACGACGCGTAGTACTCGTGGCCGCTCGCGGTCCGCACCTTGCGGCGCAGACCGGCGGTGTCGACGAAGTTCCAGGTCTTGCCGCCCAGTTCGACGAGTTCGTCGACCGGATCCACGGTTGTCCCGGCGACATTGTCGACCACCGACCGCTCGGTGCCGGTGAGCTTGTTCAGCAGCGAACTCTTGCCGACGTTCGGCTTGCCCACCAGGGCGACGCGACGCGGGCCACCGAGAGTCGGTGCCTCCCGCGGGGTCTCGGGCAGCTTGTCCAGGATGATGTCGAGCAGATCACCGGCGCCGCGGCCGTGTGCGGCCGACACCGGATACGGCTCACCGAGTCCCAGCGACCACAGCGATGCGGTGTCGGACTCGAGTCGCTCGCTGTCGACCTTGTTGGCACACAGGATGACCGGGGTCTTCGAGCGTCGCAGGACCCGTGCGACAGCCTCGTCGGTCGCGGTCGCGCCGACCGTGGCGTCGACGACGACGACGATCGCGTCGGCGGTGCGCATCGCCAGCTCGGCCTGCGCGGCGACGGCCTGCTGCAGGCCCTTCGCGTCGGGTTCCCAACCACCGGTGTCGACGACGGTGAACCGCCGGCCCGACCACGACGCCGCGTACGACACCCGGTCCCGGGTGACGCCGGGGATGTCCTCGACCACGGCTTCACGACGCCCCAGGATGCGGTTGACGAGCGTCGACTTGCCGACGTTCGGCCGCCCGACGATCGCGACCACCGGCATGTGTTCGACACCGGACGCGTCGTCGGCTCCCCCGACATCGGTCAGTTGCCAGTCGGATTCGTCCGACCAGGTGCCGTCGCCGGGTAGCGCCGCGAGGTCGTTCGAGTAGTCGTCACTCACCGTTCCACTGCTCCGATCCGGGTCGCGACGAGGCCGCTCAGTTCCGCGAGCACCTCGTCGAGGGTCTTGTCGCTGGTGTCGACGACGGTCGCGTCGTCGGCCGCGCGCAACGGCGAGACCTTGCGTGTCGAGTCGAGATGGTCGCGGCGGTTCACGCTCGCCAGCACCGCGTCGTAGTCGCTGTCGCGACCGCCGGCGAGATTCTGCTTGTGCCGGCGCTCGGCCCGCGCCTCGGGTGTCGCGGTGAGGAAGATCTTGACGTCGGCGTCGGGGAACACCACGGTCCCGATGTCGCGCCCCTCCACGACCACGAACCGGCCCTGCGCATTCTGCTGTTGCAGCGCAACCAGTTTGGTGCGCACCTCGGGTACCGCCGAGACCGCGGAGACGGCGCTGGTGACGTGGTCGGTGCGGATCGGCCCGGAGACGTCGCGCCCGTCGAGGAAGACCTTGGCGCCGTCCCCATCGGGGACCAACTCGATGGCGACGTCGGCGACCACGCGGGCGATTCCGGCCGGATCATCCAGCGCGACACCGGCATCGAGAACGGCGAGAGTCACTGCGCGGTACATCGCGCCGGTGTCGAGATAGCTGGCGCCGACCTCGGCGGCCAGGAGTTTGGACACCGAGGACTTGCCCGTACCGGCCGGACCGTCGATCGCCACGACATGCGTGGTCCCGCCGGCGGACTCCGAAGCTCCGTCGCTCACAGGCCGACCGCCCTGTACAGTCCACCGACCTCGTCGTTGCCGAGGACGCGCAGGCTGCCCGGGCGCTGCTCACCCAACGCGACCGAACCGACATGGGTGCGAACCAGTTTGACGACAGGGAAGCCGACCTCGTCCATCATGCGCCGCACCACGCGGTTGCGACCCTCGTGGAGGGTGATCCGCACCAGCGACTGGCCCTCGTGGACCTCGATCACGGTGAACTTGTCGACCGTCACCGGGCCGTCGTCGAGTTCGACGCCCTCGCGCATGCGACGTCCGATCCCGCGGGGCACCTCGCCCTTGAGCGTGGCGAGGTAGGTCTTGGGCACCTCGAAGGACGGGTGCATCAACCGGTGCGCGAGTTCACCGTCGTTGGTCAGCAGCAGCAGACCCTCGGTGTCGGCGTCGAGGCGGCCGACGTGGAACAGACGCTGACCGGCCATGACCCGCTCGGCGACCACATCACCGACGCAGGGACGGCCCTGGTCGTCGGACATCGTCGACTGCCAGCCCTTGGGTTTGTTGAAGGCGAGGTACTGCCGGGTCTCGTCCATGATCACGCGGGCACCGTCGACGCGGATGATCGCGGTGTCCGGGTCGATGCGCAGCCCCTGCTCGGTGACGATCTCCCCGTCGACCTCGACACGACCCGCCGCGATCAGTTCCTCGGCGCCGCGGCGCGAGGCCACCCCCGCCTGGGCGAGCACCTTCTGCAGGCGGACGCCGTCTTCGACGTAGTTGGCGCCGGCACCCTCGCCGTGCTCAGGCGTCTGGTGCCGCGCCGGTCGGGCGTTGTTCAGCCGGATCCGGCCCACTTCGGCGTTCGGCTTCGACGACCCCTTGCGGTGGGTCTTCTTGGTTCGCGGCTGTTGTGCGGGCGCGCCCTTGCGGCGTTTTCCCGGTGAGCCATCTCGGCCAGCGGATGCCATGTTCTCTCAGTCCTGTGAGTCGGTGGTGGTGCCACCGTCGATGATCAGTTCATTCGAGTCTGACGGTTGGGTGGACAGTTTGGCGAATCGGGGATCCGAGAGCAGCTCCTCGTCGAGGTCGTCGATCAGGTCGACGTCCGGCAGCAGGGGCGCCAGATCGGGCAGTTCCGACAGTGACGCCAGCCCGAGCCGTTCCAGGAAGAGTTCGGTGGTGGCATAGGTCGTCGCGTTCGTGGTCGGTTCGCTGCCGACCTCGTTGATCAGTCCGCGAGCGACGAGGGTGCGGATCACGCCGTCGACGTTGACGCCGCGGATGGCGCTCACCCGTGCCCGGGTGACCGGTTGCCGGTAGGCGATGACCGCCAGCGTCTCGAGCGCCGCCCGCGTGAGCTTCGACCGCGCGCCGTCGAGCAGCAGCCGCTCCACGTAGGGGGCGTACTCCGCCCGGGTGTAGTAACGCCAGCCGTCGCCGGCGAAGCGCAGATCGATGCCGCTGCCCGACGCCGTGAGCTCCGACGACATGGCGTTGAGTGTCTCCCGGACCCGCGTGCGGTCCTGGTCGACGGCGTTCGCGAGTTCTTCGGTGGTGACCGGGGTGTCCACGACGAGCAGCACCGCCTCCAGGGCGGAACGGAGTCGCGCGTCGTCGAGGTACTCCCCTTCGCCCTGCAGAGTGGTCTGCTCGGGTTCGGCCGGTCCCGGGTCCTCTCCCTCGGCTACGCCGGTCGGGCCGTGGTGGTCGACCTCAGGAGCGTGATCAGTCATCCGTAGTCCTCTGCCTTGTCGATGCGCAGGTCGTCGGCACCGCGCTCCCCCGTCCACATCACCGCGAGATCGCCGAGTGCCTCGGGTTGTTCGAAGGTGATGGCCTGCTCCCGGAACAACTCGAGCAGGCCGAGGAAGCTACCGACGATCTCCAGCACGTTCTCGCAGTCCGCGGTCAGCTCGCCGAAGGTCAGCCATGTGCCCGGTACCGCACTGAGGAGAGATGCCATCCGACGTGCCTGGCCCGGAACCGACACCTTCTGGACGTCGTGCAGATGGTCGAGGCCGACGGTGGGCACCGGACGCGGCGTCAGCCCCGCCGCGGCGACCTGCGCGAAGCCGTTGGCGTCGACACCGAGGGTGACCTCCGGCAGCAGATCCTCGAAGCGCTTCTCGAGCGACACCGCGCGTGGGTAGCGCTGCAGGGCGGCGGCCTCGAGTTCGCCGAACAGGGCGGCGACCTGCTTGTAGGCGCGGTACTGCAGCAACCGCGCGAACAACAGGTCCCGGGCTTCGAGGAGTGCGAGGTCCTCCGGATCATCGACCTCGCCGGAGGGCAGCAGGCGAGCCGCCTTGAGATCCAGCAGCGTCGCCGCGACGACGAGGAATTCGGTCGTCTGGTCGAGCCCCATCTCCGGGCCGAGTGCGCGGGTGTAGGCGATGAAGTCGTCGGTCACCTCGTGCAGCGCCACCTCGGTCACATCGAGGCGGTGCTGCGAGATCAGGTTCAGCAGCAGGTCGAACGGACCCTCGAAGTTGCGCAGCTTGACCCGGAAACCGGACTCCTCGGCACCGACCTCGGACGACGCTTCCGCCGCGCTCGAAGCATCTTCGGGCACAACCGAATCGGACGCGCCGGGTTCGGATACGGCGGTTTCGGACACGGCGGGTTCGGGGACTGCCTGGTCGGTGCCGGTCGTCATGCGGGCGTGACGTTGCGGGCGATCACCTCGCGTGCGAGCGCCCGGTACGCCTTCGCGCCGGCCGACCGCGGCGCCCACGATGTGATCGGTTCCCCGGCGACGCTGGTCTCCGGGAACCGGACGGTGCGGGCGATGACGGTGTCGTAGACCGCGTCGCCGAACACCTCGACGACGCGGGCCATCACCTCACGGGAGTGCAGTGTGCGGGCGTCGAACATGGTGACCAGGATGCCGCCGAGGTCCAGGCGCGGGTTGAGCCGGTCGCGCACCTTGTTGATCGTGTCGGTGAGCAGAGCCAGCCCGCGCAGGCTGAAGTACTCGCACTCCATCGGGATGAGCACGGTGTCGGCGCAGGCCAGCGCGTTGACAGTGAGCAGACCCAGCGACGGCTGGCAGTCGATGAGGACGACGTCGTAGCGGTCGAGCACGGGATGCAGTGCCCGGCCGAGCGACTGCTCGCGACCCACCTCGGTCACCAGCTGGATCTCCGCGGCCGACAGGTCGATGTTGCTGGGCAGCAGGTCGAGACCGTCGACGCGGGTCCGCATCAGGACCTCGTCGGTGGCCACCTGCGGCGGTACGAGGAGGTTGTAGACGGTCTGTTCCAGCTCGTGATGCGGCACACCGAGTCCCGCGGACAGCGCACCCTGCGGGTCGAGGTCGACGAGCAGGACCCGACGACCGTATTCGGCAAGCGCAGCACCGAGATTGATGGTCGACGTCGTCTTGCCGACGCCGCCCTTCTGATTGCAGACCGCGATCACCGTGGCGGGTCCGTGACGGTCCAGCGGAGCGGGCTCGGGTACGTCGCGATACGGCCGCCCGGTGGGGCCGATCTCGTCGGCATCGTGCTCGGCCTCGTCGGTGTCGTTTCCGGGCGACACCTGGATGCTGTACTGATCTCCCGGACGGGCGCCAGACCCTCCCGGACGGGCGCCAGACAGGGGTGCGCTCGGAGTGGTCACGTGTCCGCCGCTCCCTTCGCTGTTCGATGCCGCTTCTCGGTAGTTCAGTTGTCCGTCCACGGCCGAGCCTCGTATCAGCCTAGGACATCTCCCCGGTCATCCCGGCGTCGGCGCGCCCGGGGGATCCGCGGGGTCAACGCGCCCTCGGATGGGCGACGGCATAGACCTCCCGCATCGTGTTGACCGTCACGAGCGTGTACACCTGCGTGGTGGTGACCGAGGCGTGGCCCAGGAGTTCCTGCACGACGCGGACGTCGGCGCCGCCGTCGAGCAGATGGGTCGCGAAGCTGTGCCGGAGGGTGTGCGGCGAGACCGCCTTGTCGAGGCCGGCGCGCTCGGCCGCGGTGACGAGCACCTGCCAGGCGCTCTGCCGCGAGAGCCGCCCGCCGCGCGCGTTCAGGAACACCGCGGGCGTCGCCCGTGACACCAGCGCGGGTCGCCCGCGGACGAGGTACGCCTCGAGTGCCTGGACGGCGGGCCCGCCGAGCGGCACGAGACGCTCTTTGCCGCCCTTGCCCCGGAGGCGAACCGCGCGCATGTCGTCGAGATCGAGATCGTCGAGATCGAGGGAGGTGGCCTCGGAGATCCGCGCCCCGCAGCTGTAGAGGAACTCCAGCAGCGCGCGGTCCCGCAACCCGCGCGGATGGTCCTCGACGCCGGCCGAATCGAGAATGGCGAGCACCTCGTCGACCGGCAGGGATTTCGGCAGGCGCCGCGCCGCGCGCGGGGGCCGCACATCGTGCGCGACGTCGGTCGGCACGATCCCCTCATCCACCGCGAACTTGTGAAAACGCCTGGTGGCGACCAGGGTTCGCGCGATCGAACTGTCGGCGAGCGGAGCGAACCCCGCCTCGGCGTCACCGCGACGGAGTTCGACGAGGAACTCGCGGATGTCCTCTTTGGTCACGGCGTCGAGTGACGGGATCCCCCGCCGGTCGAGATACCCGCGATACCTCTCGAGATCGCGCCGGTAGGACGACACCGTGTTGGCCGCCGCACCCCGCTCCACCGTCAGGTGATCGAGGTAGCGCGCGATGTCGGCGGCCAGGGTCACGACCGGCGGCCCCGATCGTCGGCACGTCGGTTCCGTAACGCGGTCGGCTCGTCCGGCCACGGGGCGTCGACGCCGCGGAGGCCGGCCGTCGACCCGCCGGCTGCGGCCGCGGCCAGGATGCCGGCCACGCTCGTCGCGTTGACGATCTCCCCCGACAACACCTTCGCGACGGCGTCGTCGAGCGGCACCCACTCGATCGACATGTCGGCTTCCTCGTCGACGCGTTCGGCCGCGTCGAGATTGTGCAGCCCCTCGGCGAGATACAACCGCAGCGCCTCGTCGGTGAAGCCGGGTGACAGCGCGAGGTCGACCAGGACATGCCATGAGTCGGCGGCGAGGTCGGCCTCTTCGGCCAGCTCGCGCTGTGCGGCGGCCAGGGGTTCTTCGTCGGCCTGATCGAGCAACCCGGCGGGCAACTCGAGCAGACGTCGGCCGATGGGGTGACGGTACTGCCGCACCATCGCCACCCGGCCGGCATCGTCGCGCGCCAGGATCGCGACGGCCCCGAAATGTTCGACGACCTCACGCTCGGCGACGCGCCCGCCCGGCATCTCGACGTCGTCGACCCGGAGGGTGATGATCGCGCCGTCGTAGACGGTGCGGCTGTCCTTGACCTCGAAGTCGTGGCCCAACGCGGTCAGTCCCTGCCGGCAGGGTCGTCGAGGACTGCCTCGCCCAGCCCGGCGACCGGTTCCACCGTGACCGCGTTGACGGCGGCCACCGCGTCCGCGGGAGCGTCGTTCGACTCGTAGTCGTCGCCGAGGTCGACCGGAAGACGTTCGGCCGCCTTGTACTTCAGGGCCGCCTCGATGAACGAACGGAACAGCGGATGCGGGCGGGTCGGCCGGCTCTTGAGCTCCGGGTGTGCTTGCGTGGCAACCAGATACGGGTGCACCGACTTGGGGTACTCGACGAATTCGACGAGGTGCCCATCGGGCGAGGTACCCGAGAACACGAGCCCGGAGTCGGCGATCTTGTCGCGGTAGGCGTTGTTGACCTCGAAGCGATGACGGTGACGTTCGGACACCTCCCGCGTCCCGTAGGCCTCGGCGACGACGGACCCGGCCTTCAGCACGGCGTCGTAGGCACCGAGTCGCATGGTGCCGCCCAGGTCGGCGTCGCCGGCCACGGCGTCGGCCTGATCGGCCATCGTCGAGATCACCGGGTGCGGGGTTTCTGGGTCGAACTCGGTCGAGCTGGCCTCGTCGAGGCCGACCGAGCGCGCCGCCTCGATGACCACACATTGCAGCCCGAGGCACAAGCCCAGCAGCGGGATCCCGCGCCGCCGTGCGTACGAGATGGCACCGACCTTGCCCTCGATGCCGCGGATGCCGAAGCCGCCGGGGATCAGGATCGCGTCGACGTCGCCGAGGGCGGCCTGCGCGCCGGCCGGGGTGGCGCACTCATCCGAGGGCACCCACTTGATCTCGGTACGCGCCTTCCAGGCGAAGCCACCGGCGCGGATGGCCTCGGTCACCGACAGGTAGGCGTCGGGGAGATCGACGTACTTGCCGACCAGCGCGACGCGGACGGTTTCGCGCGGCTCGTGCACGCGGCGCAGGAGCTCGCCCCACACCGTCCAGTCGACGTCGCGGAACGGCAGACCCAGCTTGCGGACCACGTAGGCGTCGAGGTGCTCGCTGTGGAGCACCTTCGGGATGTCGTAGATCGACGGGGCGTCGGGGGTGGAGATCACGCCGTCGAGTTCGACGTCGCACATGAGCGCGATCTTCTTCTTGAGCCCTTCGGGCACGTCGCGGTCGCAGCGCAGGATCAGCGCGTCGGGCTGGATGCCGACGTTGCGCAGCGCGGCGACCGAGTGCTGGGTCGGCTTGGTCTTGAGTTCCCCCGACGGCGCGAGGTAGGGCACGAGCGAGACGTGCAGGAAGAAGACATTGTCGCGGCCGACGTCGTGGCGCACCTGTCGCGCGGCCTCGATGAACGGCAGCGACTCGATGTCGCCGACCGTGCCACCGATCTCGGTGATGACCACATCGGGCACTTCACCGCCGGCGTCGGGTTCGGCCATGGCCAGCACGCGCGACTTGAGCTCGTCGGTGATGTGCGGGATGACCTGAACGGTTTCACCGAGGTACTCGCCGCGGCGTTCCTTGGCGATGACCGACGAATACACCTGTCCGGTGGTCACATTCGCCGACTGCGAGAGATTGCGGTCGAGGAAACGCTCGTAATGTCCGACGTCGAGATCGGTCTCGGCGCCGTCCTCGGTCACGAACACCTCACCGTGCTGGAACGGATTCATGGTGCCCGGATCGACGTTCAGATACGGATCGAGCTTCTGCATGGTGACCCGCAGGCCCCGCGAGGTGAGAAGCTGACCCAGGCTGGAGGCCGTCAGGCCCTTGCCCAGCGAAGAGGCGACGCCACCGGTCACAAAGATGTGCTTGGTGTCGTGTACATGGCGAAGTGGTCGCAAAAGAAGTGTCTCCCGTCGGCCGAATCGGGGCCGATGCCCTGATTACCTACGGGACTCCAGGGTAACACCACCGACGCCCGACGCCGCACCGCCACACCGTCGACGGGTGTGGCGGTGCTCGCGTGCGGTGGCGGACTCGATCTCAGGCGGCCGGTCGTCCGTCGGCACCGACGGTGATCGCGGTCGCGCCCGGGCCGGTGCCGTAGGAGCCGGTCGTCCCGTCGGCCTCGGCGGCCAGGGCGAGGATCGTCGTGATGAGACCCGTCGGCTGGTCGATGTTGTCGACGGTCGAGACCGCGTTGGCCAGCGACGGATCCGAGCGGACGATGGCGATCGGCGACCCGCCCGCCGCGGAGCCGGTGCGTCCGACCAGTACCCCGCCGACCCCGCGTGCCGACAGCGTGGCGGCCAGGCGGCCGACCAGCGTGCCCTGCGCACCGGAGTCCGGACCGAACTCGTCACCGGTCACCACCACCACCAGATCGGTCGGGGTGATCGCGTTGTCGGCGTAGTCGATGAACCCACCGTCGCGCAGTGTCGCCAGCCCGGTCCGACGGTCCCCGGACGACGCCGGTCGCGCTGTCTCGTTCGACAGCACGAGGGCCCCGAGCAGGTCCCCGACCCGGCCCCCGGAATCGGTCAGTTCCGCGCGCAGCATCGTGCCCGGCGGAATGGTCTGGTCGACGATCGTCCGCAGTTCCTCGGACTTGCCGTCGGTGAGCAGTGCGTCGGTCAAACCGATCTGTCCGCCGAATCGGGCACCGGCACCCGAGATCGATTCTTTGACCGCATCGACATCGGCATCCGCCGCGTTCGGTGCGGTGACCACCAGCACGGACTGCCCCTTGAGCTTGTTCGCGATCAGCCGGGGTGTGATGGCGAGGTCGAAGCTGTTGGAGGCGTTGAGCTTTGCGTTGAGATCGTCGCGCTCGCTCTCCAGGTCGCCGATGCGGTCACGACTCGTGCCGGTCATCGAGTTGACGCGGTCCCCGACGAATCCCGAACCCAGGAACAGTCCCAGGGCGAGCGCGAGGAAGACCGCGACCAGCGAGATCGCATGCTGTCGTAGCGAGATCATCGGCTACCGGTTCCAGACCTCTCGAGCCCAGTCGAGCAGCGCATTCCACTGCACGACGATCCAGTCGGTGATGTCGGTGCCCGCGTTCGACAGCAGCACGGCGGCGATGACGGCGACGAGTGCCGCGAGCACGACACACGCGATCGCGGCACCGGACACCCGACTGCGGTAGAGCGTGGCGACCGCCTTCGCGTCGACGAGCTTCTGGCCCACCTTCAGTCGGGTCAGGAACATCGACGGATTGCTCTCCCGGCGCGACCGGTCGAAGAAGTCGTCGAGCGATCCCGGGTAGCCGACGGTGACGATCAGGTCGGCGCCGTGGTAGTCGGTGAGCAGCAACGCGAGGTCGCCGGCCGACCCGGCGGCCGGGAACGTGGTGGCCCCGATGCCGAGGTCCTGAATGCGTTCGAGCCCGGTCGCATGTCCGTCGGTGTCGGCCGGAAGCACCAGCTGTGCACCGGATTTCAGCGTCGGAGTCTTCATGGTCTCGGGATCGCCGACGATGATCGACGGCTTGTACCCGGCCTTCATCAGCGTGTCCGCACCGGCTCCGACGCCCACCATGACGGGCTGGTACTCCTTGATGAACGGCTTCAGCGAGCGGAGGTCGGCAGCCCGGTCGGCACCTTCGCCGACGATGACGACGTGACGGCCTGCGACGTCGACGTCGATCTCCGGCACACCGACCCCGTCGATCAGCAGCGGCGACTCGCTGCGGATGAACTCGATCGTGTTGCCCGAGAACGCCTCGAGATGATCGACGAGGCCCGCCTTGGCACCGATCATGATGTCGGCGATGTCGCGCTCCTCGAGTTCGGTACCGAGGGCGAGTCGCCGTTCGCCGACGAGGAGCCGGTCGTTGTGGACCCGCACCTTGGCACCGTCCTTGACCCGCTTGAAGATCTCCGGACCCACATCGTCGAGCAGCACGATGCCGGAGGCCACCAGGACCTCGGGTCCGAGGTTGGGGTAGCGGCCGGTGATCGACCGCGAGGCGTTGACCACGGCCACGACGTTGGCCTCGACGAGCGCGTCGGCGGTCACCCGGTCGAGGTCGACCTCGTCGAGGATGGCGATGTCGCCCGGCCCGACGCGGTTGAGCAGCCGTTTCGTGTTCTTGTCGATTCTGGCGATACCGGTCACGCCAGGCAGTTCTTCGGTGTTACGCGCGAGCAGTGCAGGCATCTTCATGACGGCCATGATCGGCCGAAGGCACGCCTCAGCCGGGGAGGCGCGCCGTAACAGCAGCAACTTTTGTCACACACGCATCATGTGTTTCACCGTCCGCGGTGCTCAGTCGGCGGCGCGCTCCGCCTCCGCGGTGGCCAGCAGTTCCTCGGCATGGGCGCGCCCGGTGTCGGACTCCCCCAAGCCCGCGAGCATGCGGGCCAACTCCGCCACTCGCTCGCTGCGATCGAGCGTGCGCACACTGCTGGTGACGAGCGCCCCCTTCTTGCTCTTGCCGATGACCAGGTGGTTGTCGGCGAACGCCGCGACCTGAGGGAGGTGGGTCACCACGATCACCTGGTGTGCTCGTGCCAGCCTCGACAACCGCTTCCCGATCTCCACGGCCGCGCGACCACCGACCCCGGCGTCGACCTCGTCGAAGACCATCACCGATCCCGAGGTGGGTGCGGCGAGGACGACTTCGAGGGCGAGCATGACCCGCGAGAGTTCGCCGCCCGACGCCGATTTCGCGATGGGCAGCGGCGTGGCGCCGGGATGGGCGAGAAGTGCGAACTCGACCTTGTCCGCTCCGTCGGCGCCGGCGTGGGCGGCGGTGCCCGCGACGCTGACGGCCAGCCGGTCGTCGGGCGTCGCCGCATCCGGGCTGACCGCGACCGCCAGCGCCGAGTCCCCCATGGCCAGTCCCTTGAGCTCGCGAGACACCTTGTCGGCCATCGACTTCGCGGCCTTCGACCGCAGCGTGTGCAACTTGTCCGCCGCGGCCTGCACCTTGTCCCGGGCCGCCGTCGCGGCGACCTCGAGCTCCTCGATGGAGGCCCGTGGGTCCTCGATCTCCGCGAGCCTGGCCTCGGCCTTGTGGCGCCAGTCGATCACTCCGTCGACATCCGGCGCGTACTTGCGGACGAGCGTCTTCAGCTCGGCCTGACGGGCGAGCAACTTGTCGAGCTCCTCGGCGTCGGCGGGTAGGCCCGACGTGAAGGCGGTCAGTTCGGCGCCGACATCGGTGATGACGGTGAGCGCCTCGGCGACGCGCGGGACGAGATCACGCAGCGTGTCGTCGGCCGCGGTCTCCAGCAGCGTGCGCACTGTTCCGAGTCCTTCGATGACCGACGATCCCGAATCCCCGGCGACGATGGCGTGCGCCTGGTCGGCGGCACCACGGATGGACTCCAGGTCGGAGAGCCGACGGATCGTCGCGGTCAGCTCCTCGTCCTCGCCGGGCACCGGATCGACCGCGGCGATCTCGTCGATGCCGAACCGCAGCCGGTCGGCTTCCTGCGCGAGTTCCCGGTAGTTGGAGCGCCGGGCGTCGAGTTCGTCGAGGACCTCGACCCAGGCCGTTCGTGCCTTCCGGTATGAGTCCAGCGCCGCAGCCGCCTTCGGGCCGGCGAACGTGTCGAGTGCCGCGCGCTGGTGTTCGGGGCGGAGGAGCCGCAACTGGTCGTTCTGGCCGTGGATGGCCAGGACCGCCGTGGTGAGTTGGCCCATGACGCCCACCGGAACGGACCGGCCGCCCAGATGGGCGCGGGATCGTCCGTCGGCGCTGACCGACCGGACCGCGATGACGGTGTCGTCGTCGTCGAGTTCGGCTCCGGTGGAGTCCAGGATGTCGGCGACGACCGGATCCCGGTGCGCTCCGCCGTTGTTCGCGAGCCGGAACCGGCCCTCGACGACTGCCTTGGGGCTGCCGGTCCGGACGCGCGTCGCGTCGGCACGGGCACCGGACAGCAGGTGCAGGCTGGTGACGATCATCGTCTTGCCCGCTCCGGTCTCGCCGGTGAGCACCGTGAATCCCGGATGGAAGCGCGCCTGCGCCTCCTCGATGACACCGAGACCGGAGATCGAGATCTCTTCGAGCACGACTATGCCTGCCTCCCTCGCCATCCCGTGACCGGGAGGGCGAACTTGGTGACCAGTCGGTCGGCGAAGGGGTCGGAATCGATCCGGATCCAACGCACCGACCGTTCGCTGCGCACCACCTCGACCCGCGCTCCCGCGGGCACGTCGAGTGCGCGTCGGCCGTCGCACAGCGCCAGCGCGGACCGCCCGTTCTTGTCCACCTCCACCGCGATCCGCGATCGCGGACTCGTCACCATCGGCCGGGCGAACAGGGCGTGGGCGTTGTTCGGCACGACCAGGATGGCCTCGAGGTCGGGCCACATCACCGGCCCGCCGGCGGAGAACGCGTAGGCCGTCGACCCGGTCGGTGACGACACCAGCACTCCGTCGGCGCCGAAGGCCGAGACCGGCCGGCCGTCGACCTCGGTCACGAGCTCGAGGACACCGTTGTTGCTCGTGTTCAGGACCGCGACCTCGTTGAGCGCCCAGCTGCACGCGGTCGGCGGATCCGGGTCGGCCGGGTCCACGATGGCGATGTCGAGGGTCATCCGCGGTTCGATGCGGTAGTCCCGGGCGATCAGCTGGATCATGACCTCGTCGACGCGATGCGCCTCGGCCTCGGCGAGGAAGCCGATGTGTCCGAGATTGATACCCAGGACCGGGACCTCGGCGGGATAGGCCAGCTCGGCGGCCCGGAGGAAGGTGCCGTCCCCGCCCAGGACGATGACGAGTTCGCAGCCCTCTGCCGTCGCGGACTCGGCCGTCGTGACCTCGACGACCGCGCCGAGCGACCGCAGGTATTCGGGGTCGACCGGTACGTTGCGGGGACGGGGCGACTCGCCCTCGTTGTTCCGGTACAGCACATCGTGATCGGGGGCGTCGCGGTCGAGGGTGTCGTGGTCGACCACGCGCAGCGCGACGTCGGCGGCCGCGCAGTGGCGCGCGATCGCCTCGATGGTCTCGAGCACGTTCTCGCGTCCGGTGTGGGCGACCACCAAGAACTCGCGGGCACCGGTGTGGTCCGGTGCCGGATCGTCGGTCACTGGTGATCCCCTCCATCGAAGTGCGGTCTGGGACAAGTGCGGTGTCGGTACGGAGACGCGGGCCCAGCGGGTCAGCGCGGTCCCGCGGCGACCGCCTGTTCGATCATGGCCCGTAGTTCGTCCGGGGACCCGAGGGGGCGATCCGCGTCGGTCGAGTCCGCCCGGTCGACCCTATCGCTCCACCCCGACTCCTCGCCCGTCCGGTCGGCGAGCTCGTTGTGCAACCACAGGAAGTACTCGACGTTCCCCGACGGCCCGGGCAGCGGGCTCGCCACCACACCGCGCGTCCGCAGTCCGTGCGCGGCGGCCTCGGTCGCGACTCCGAGTACCGCCTCGGCGCGTAGCGCGGGATCGCGGACCACGCCGCCCGATCCGACCCGGTCCTTGCCGACCTCGAACTGCGGTTTGACCATCGGCAGCAGGTCGGCGCCCGGCGCGCAACAACGGGCCAGCGCGGGCAGCACCAGGCCCAACGAGATGAACGACAGGTCGGCGACCACGACGTCGACCGGGCCGCCGATGGACCCGGGCTCGAGGTGCCGGACGTTCGTCCGGTCATGGACCACGACGCGCTCGTCGTTCTGCAACCGCCAGATGAGTTGTCCGTATCCGACGTCCGCGGCGACCACCTCGCGGGCCCCGCGGCGCAGCAGCACATCGGTGAATCCCCCGGTCGATGCGCCGGCGTCGAGGCACCGACGCCCCTCCACCGTCAGGCCACCCGGCTCGAACGCCTCGAGCGCACCGAGGAGCTTGTGCGCGCCTCGTGACGCCCAGTCGTCTCGCGGACCCTCGTCGACGACGATCGGGGTGTCCCGGGTGACCCCGGTGGCCGCCTTCGACGCGATGGTCCCGTTGACCCGGACCGACCCGGCATCGACGAGCTCACGCGCCTGTTCGCGCGATCGGGCGAGACCTCGGCGGACGAGTTCGGCATCGAGTCGTGCTCTGGCGACCATGGTCAGAACCGCTCCCTCGTGGACGACTCCGGTTTCCGCACCGAGGCCGGTCTCATCGTCGGTCCACGGCGTCGAGGGCCGCGGTGAGCGAGTCATGGGCCTGCTCGAGAAGCGCCGCCTGACGTTCGAGCGCCGCCAGCGAGAAGGCGTCACCCGCCGATTCACGGATCTCGTCGACCTGCGCGAGCATCTCGGTGACCTCGGCCTCCACGTCGGGCAGCTCCCCGACCCCATCGGCGGTGCCGAATGCGTCGACGACGGGGTCGAACTGCCGACGCGGCATCGCTCCCGGCGTGGGCCGGGACGGACCTGGGTCAGCCGAGGAGGCAGTCGGGTGAGTCATCGTGGACCACGCTAGCCGACGACTGTGACACCGAGGGATTCGAGCTTGGTCCTCGCGGCTCCCTCCGCGATCACCCGCAAGTCGTCCGGATCCGCGGACCCGGCATCGACTGCGGCCCAGGTGGCGGCGGCGAGCGCGGGCACCAGTCCCGCCTCCGCGCCGGAACCGGCGACCCGCACGGTCGGACCCTCGACGGTGATGTCCCAACCGGGCTGGTCGGACACCCGCACGGCGTCGATGTCGACGAAAAGGCCGGCGAGGTCGTCGAGAACGTAGGTGGGTCGCTGCTCCGGGGGCGCCGACAGCAGATCGTCGACCGTGCTCACACCGGTCAGTACCAGGGCGCTCTCGATACCGACGGCATGGCCGCCCTCGATGTCGGTGTCCAACCGGTCCCCGACGACGAGCGGAGCGCTCGCCCGAGCACGCGCGATCGCGTCGGCCATCAACGGCGCGGCGGGCTTGCCCGCCACCAGGGGCTCCTTGCCCGTCGCGTTACGCAGCGCGGCGACCATCGAACCGTTCCCCACGAGCAGGCCCCGCTCGGACGGCAGGGTGGCGTCGATGTTCGTCGCGATCCACAGCGCGCCGGCCCGGATCGCGAGCGCCGCCTCCGACAGTTGCGCCCAACCGGTGTCCGGCGAGTGGCCCTGGATCACCGCGGCCGGTCGGTCGTCGGCACTACGCGTCACCCCGACACCGACTTCGCGGACTTCTTGCGCGAGTCCGTCGGTACCGATCACCAGTGCACGCGAACCCGGCTCGAGATGTTCGGACAGCAGCCGCGCGCCCGACTGTGCACTCGTGACGACGAGGTCGTCGGTCGCCTCGAACCCCAGCTCACGCAGGTGCGCGGCCACCTCGGACGGCCGCCGGCTCGCGTTGTTGGTCACGAAGAACCGCGGGATGTTCAGCCGGGCGAGGGCATCGAGCGCATTCGGCAGCGCGTGATGCCCGGCGAACACGGTGCCGTCCAGGTCGAGGAGTAGTGCGTCGTGACGATCGACAAGGGTCACGGAATCGGACGGCGATGTGATGGCGGGTTCGGCCGCAGACTCGGTTCCCGACGACTCGTCCAGGGTGGCGAGGGGATTGGGCACCCCTTCCACGATGGTCGACTCGGCGATCACGTCATCGCCGGCATCTCCCTCTTCCTCGGCAACGGCGGACACCGCCACCGAATCCGAGGTCTGCGACAGGTCGGCCGTACCCGGAACGGCCTCGATGGAGTCCTTCTCGATGGTGTCGTTCTCGATGGCACCGGACGCAGCAGGCGAATCGATTGCGGTTGTGACATCGGGCGCAGGCGCCGAGGCGGGCGGGATCGGGTCCGCATCGGAGTCGATGTCCCTATCGACAGCCGGCACCGACAGCGGGCTGTCGAGCTCGCCTGGCGCAACGCCGTTCACTCCCACACTCTCGGACGGCTGGTCGTCGTTGGCCAGCTCGGTCAGCCGGAACTCGGCATCGGTGACGTCGTCGACGTCGGCGGCCGCCGCGTTCATGAACCAGGTGATCGCGTCGTCGCGACGGCCGGCAGCTTCCAGGGCAGACGCATATGCGTAGAAGAGACGGGCCGGTCCGGTACCGAGCTGGCCGGGCTTGAGGTTCTCGGCCTGCAGGGTGACGACGGCTTTCTCCGGTTCACCGAGGTCCATGCGGGCACCGGCTTCGACGATCCGCATCTCGGTGGCATCGTCGCCGGTCAGTGACCGTCCCTCGTCACCGCGCGCGATCTCGACGGCACGTTCGGGGCGCCCGAGTCCGCGTTCGCAGTCGGCGATGAGCGGCAACAGGGCCGGGTTGCCGGTGATGCGCTTGGCTGCGCGGAGTTCGGTCGCCGACTCCTGCCACTCGCCCGCGTTGTAGGCAGCGATGCCGACGGTCTCGCGAACGACGCCGACCCGGGAAGCGCGAGCGCGAGCGGCACGTGCATGTTCCAGCGCCTGGACGGGATCCTCGAGCAGGATGCGCGACACCATCACCAGGTGCCGCGCGACGATCTCGGCGTTGGCCTTGTCGAGCGTCAGCAGATCACGGCGCACCTCGGGATCGAGATCCGACGCCGCGATGTCCTCGGGTAGCGGTGGCCCGGGCTGCCGGCTGCCGCGATCAGATCCGCGGTCACGCCCCGGACGATCATTCCGGCCACCTCGACCGCCATCCCGCTGTCCACGTGTGTCCCGCTGGCCGCGCCCGTCGCGGCGCGGACGATCACGATCACTCATAGCCGCCAATCTATGCCCTCGAACCTTGCTGAGTTGTGCCGCCCGGCGATGACGCATCAGGCGACCGACGAACGAGAAAGACCCCGTATCCGACGAAAGAAATCATCGAATACGGGGCCTTTCTGAAATTGTGTTCGGCGGTGTCCTACTCTCCCACACTGATTAGGGTGCAGTACCATTGGCGCTGGAGGGCTTAGCTTCCGGGTTCGGAATGGGGCCGGGCGTTTCCCCTCCGCTATGGCCGCCGTAACTTTGTGAAACAGCTGTCACACAACAGTGTTTGTTTGTTTGTTGTGTGTTGTTTCAGAAGTACATAGTGGATGCGAACACCAACCGAACCTGAGGTTTGGTGATGTTGTGGGTGTTGTTGGTAAGTCCTCGGCCGATTAGTACCAGTCACCTGAACACATTGCTGTGCGTACAGTTCTGGCCTATCAACCCCATGGTCTGTGGGGGGCCTTAACCCCGCGAAGGGGGTGAGAAACCTCATCTTGGAACAGGCTTCCCGCTTAGATGCTTTCAGCGGTTATCCCTTCCGAACGTAGCTAACCAGCAGTGCCCCTGGCGGGACAACTGGCACACCAGAGGTTCGTCCGTCCCGGTCCTCTCGTACTAGGGACAGGTTTCCTCAAGTTTCTTACGCGCGCGGCGGATAGAGACCGAACTGTCTCACGACGTTCTAAACCCAGCTCGCGTGCCGCTTTAATGGGCGAACAGCCCAACCCTTGGGACCTACTCCAGCCCCAGGATGCGACGAGCCGACATCGAGGTGCCAAACCATCCCGTCGATATGGACTCTTGGGGAAGATCAGCCTGTTATCCCCGGGGTACCTTTTATCCGTTGAGCGACACCGCTTCCACTTGCCGGTGCCGGATCACTAGTCCCGACTTTCGTCCCTGCTCGACATGTACGTCTCACAGTCAAGCTCCCTTGTGCACTTACACTCAACACCTGATTGCCAACCAGGCTGAGGGAACCTTTGGGCGCCTCCGTTACCTTTTAGGAGGCAACCGCCCCAGTTAAACTACCCACCAGGCACTGTCCCTGAACCCGATCAGGGTCCGAGGTTAGAAGTCCAATACGATCAGAGTGGTATTTCAACAACGACTCCATGAACACTGGCGTGCCCACTTCACAGTCTCCCACCTATCCTACACAAACCGAACCGAACACCAATACCAAGCTATAGTGAAGGTCCCGGGGTCTTTTCGTCCTGCCGCGCGTAACGAGCATCTTTACTCGTACTGCAATTTCGCCGAGTCTGTGGTTGAGACAGCAGAGAAGTCGTTACGCCATTCGTGCAGGTCGGAACTTACCCGACAAGGAATTTCGCTACCTTAGGATGGTTATAGTTACCACCGCCGTTTACTGGGGCTTAAATTCTCAGCTTCACCACCCGAAGGTGATTAACCGGTCCTCTTAACCTTCCAGCACCGGGCAGGCGTCAGTCCGTATACATCGTCTTACGACTTCGCACGGACCTGTGTTTTTAGTAAACAGTCGCTTCTCTCTGGTCTCTGCGACCCACACCAGCTCAGACCGAAAAGATCGTCACCAGGATGGGTCCCCCTTCTCCCGAAGTTACGGGGGCATTTTGCCGAGTTCCTTAACCACAGTTCTCTCGATCGCCTTAGTATTCTCTACCTGACCACCTGTGTTGGTTTGGGGTACGGGCCGTGTACCAACTCACTAGAGGCTTTTCTCGGCAGCATAGGATCATGGAATTCGCCACAACGGCTACGCATCACCTCTCAGGCTCTGTGAGTGACGGATTTGCCTATCACTCGCCCTACAGGCTTACACCAGTACAACCACTGACTGGCCCCACTACCTTCCTGCGTCACCCCATCGCTTGCCTACTACCAGCCAAGGTCCCATGCATCACCCCACTCGGCACCCGAAGGTGCTCCCGGGGGATCAGGATGGTTAGTACAACTGATTCAGCATGGGCGCGGATACACGGGTACGGGAATATCAACCCGTTGTCCATCGACTACGCCTGTCGGCCTCGCCTTAGGTCCCGACTCACCCTGGGCGGATTAGCCTGGCCCAGGAACCCTTGGTCATTCGGCGGCAGAGTTTCTCACTCTGCTTTCGCTACTCATGCCTGCATTCTCACTCCCACACCCTCCACACCTGGATCACTCCGGCGCTTCCACGGATGCAGGACGCTCCCCTACCCACCCCACCCACTACACAGAAGTCCGTAAACCTCTGCGGATGTCATGGTGGAGTGCCGCGGCTTCGGCGGTGTACTTGAGCCCCGCTACATTGTCGGCGCAGGATCACTTGACCAGTGAGCTATTACGCACTCTTTCAAGGGTGGCTGCTTCTAAGCCAACCTCCTGGTTGTCTTCGCGACCCCACATCCTTTTCCACTTAGTACACGCTTAGGGGCCTTAGCCGGCGATCTGGGCTGTTTCCCTCTCGACTACGAACCTTATCGCCCGCAGTCTCACTGCCACACTCTCACTTACCGGCATTCGGAGTTTGGCTGACGTCAGTAACCCTGTGGGGCCCATCGGCCATCCAGTAGCTCTACCTCCAGTAAGAAACATGTGACGCTGCACCTAAATGCATTTCGGGGAGAACCAGCTATCACGGAGTTTGATTGGCCTTTCACCCCTACCCACAACTCATCCCCTCCATTTTCAACTGAAGTGGGTTCGGGCCTCCACGACGTCTTACCGACGCTTCACCCTGGCCATGGGTAGATCACTCCGCTTCGGGTCTAGACCCGGCGACTCAAACGCCCTATTCAGACTCGCTTTCGCTACGGCTACCCCACACGGGTTAACCTCGCCACCGAGCACTAACTCGCAGGCTCATTCTTCAAAAGGCACGCCATCACCCGCCCCGAAGGCACAGGCTTTGACGGATTGTAAGCGTCCGGTTTCAGGTACTATTTCACTCCCCTCCCGGGGTACTTTTCACCTTTCCCTCACGGTACTAGTCCGCTATCGGTCACCAGGAAGTATTCAGGCTTACCGGGTGGTCCCGGCAGATTCACAGCAGATTCCACGAGCCCGCTGCTACTTGGGGACACCGTCACGCAAGACCATGTGTTTTCAGCTACCGGACTCTCACCGACTACGGCAGACCATTCCAGGCCACTTCACCTAACACATGATTTTCTCACTCACGCTTCCACAGGCAGATGGAAGAAGACGAACCCCACAACCCCACACACACAACCCCTACCCGGTATCACATGCGCATGGTTTAGCCTCCTCCGCTATCGCTCGCCACTACTCACGGAATCACAATTGTTTTCTCTTCCTATGGGTACTGAGATGTTTCACTTCCCCACGTTCCCCCCACACAGCCTATACATTCAGCTGGTGGTAACACGACATCACTCGTGCTGGGTTTCCCCATTCGGACACCCTCGGATCACAGCTCGTTTGACAACTCCCCGAGGACTATCGCGGCCTACCACGTCCTTCATCGGCTCCTGGTACCAAGGCATCCACCGAACGCCCTTACACACTTACAACAACACCTACAAACAACCCCCACAAGGAGGATCGAATGTAGACATCACACAAACACTCAAAACATTATCTGCTAAATCACAGACCAAGCACCCCAACAACGTTGGAGCATTGGTTTGAAATAAAGATGCTCGCATCCACTATGCACTTCTCAAACAACACACGCCGATCACCACTTGGCCGCTCCACACCCCATCACAGGATGCATCAGCACGACCTCACGATGACCAGCTCAGAGAAAACGTGTGTTCTCTCAGAACCCCGATAGTGTGTTGGGAGCAGCGAGCCAGTCACCCGGCAAGCTCACCACCAGCGCCTGCCCATATGAGGCCGGCACCTTGCGTGGCGTGTTTGATGTTTCACCCTTGAACACACATGCGCCGCAGAACAAACGCCTGCTGAAACACGTGTTGTTGTGTGCTCCTTAGAAAGGAGGTGATCCAGCCGCACCTTCCGGTACGGCTACCTTGTTACGACTTCGTCCCAATCGCCGATCCCACCTTCGACAGCTCCCTCCCACAAGGGGTTAGGCCACCGGCTTCGGGTGTTACCGACTTTCATGACGTGACGGGCGGTGTGTACAAGGCCCGGGAACGTATTCACCGCAGCGTTGCTGATCTGCGATTACTAGCGACTCCGACTTCATGGGGTCGAGTTGCAGACCCCAATCCGAACTGAGACTGGCTTTAAGGGATTCGCTCCACCTCACGGTATCGCAGCCCTCTGTACCAGCCATTGTAGCATGTGTGAAGCCCTGGACATAAGGGGCATGATGACTTGACGTCATCCCCACCTTCCTCCGAGTTGACCCCGGCAGTCTCCTGCAAGTCCCCGGCATAACCCGCTGGCAATACAGGACAAGGGTTGCGCTCGTTGCGGGACTTAACCCAACATCTCACGACACGAGCTGACGACAGCCATGCACCACCTGTACACCAACCACAAGGGAACGACTATCTCTAGCCGCGTCTGGTGTATGTCAAACCCAGGTAAGGTTCTTCGCGTTGCATCGAATTAATCCACATGCTCCGCCGCTTGTGCGGGCCCCCGTCAATTCCTTTGAGTTTTAGCCTTGCGGCCGTACTCCCCAGGCGGGGTACTTAATGCGTTAGCTACGGCACGGATCCCGTGAAAAGGAACCCACACCTAGTACCCACCGTTTACGGCGTGGACTACCAGGGTATCTAATCCTGTTCGCTACCCACGCTTTCGCTCCTCAGCGTCAGTTACTACCCAGAGACCCGCCTTCGCCACCGGTGTTCCTCCTGATATCTGCGCATTTCACCGCTACACCAGGAATTCCAGTCTCCCCTGTAGTACTCAAGTCTGCCCGTATCGCCTGCACGCCTGCAATTGAGTTGCAGAATTTCACAGACGACGCGACAAACCGCCTACGAGCTCTTTACGCCCAGTAATTCCGGACAACGCTCGCACCCTACGTATTACCGCGGCTGCTGGCACGTAGTTGGCCGGTGCTTCTTCTCCAGGTACCGTCACTCACGCTTCGTCCCTGGTGAAAGAGGTTTACAACCCGAAGGCCGTCATCCCTCACGCGGCGTCGCTGCATCAGGCTTGCGCCCATTGTGCAATATTCCCCACTGCTGCCTCCCGTAGGAGTCTGGGCCGTGTCTCAGTCCCAGTGTGGCCGATCACCCTCTCAGGTCGGCTACCCGTCGTCGCCTTGGTAGGCCATTACCCCACCAACAAGCTGATAGGCCGCGGGCCCATCCCACACCGCAAAAGCTTTCCACCAACCACCATGCGACAGTTGGTCATATCCGGTATTAGACCCAGTTTCCCAGGCTTATCCCAGAGTGCAGGGCAGATCACCCACGTGTTACTCACCCGTTCGCCACTCGAGTACCCAGCAAGCTGGGCCTTTCCGTTCGACTTGCATGTGTTAAGCACGCCGCCAGCGTTCGTCCTGAGCCAGGATCAAACTCTCCATGAAAAAATGCAGAAACCAAATCAGCCCGAAAGCCAACGTTTCAACACAAAATCTTCAACCAGGAAAGCAAAACCTGACCAAAATAATCCTCAAAAAAACTGGCATCAAAAAATAAACTCATCAGCGCCACGCGACATAAAGGTCGCGGACACATCATCCAAGCAAACCATCTGACACCAAAATATGGCATCAAACAATCCACCAACACACTATCGAGTTCTCAAAGAACACACACCCACCAGACGTCCTCGATGTGAAGCCGGCTCCGATGAGCTCTCCCTGAGCGCGAGAAATACTCACGCTCTTGTTCTCGGGAGAGGCCCGCACAGGCGGCCCGAGCGAGTGGCTCGGGCACTTTTGCTTCCCCGGGGCTTGCGGCTCCGGGGGAGTTGCTCTCTGCGGTGCGTCGATTAAGTTACACAGGCGCGAACAACGCGTCAAATCGCCAGGTCAGAGGCCTAGTCTGGCGCCGGCGAAGCTCTTCTTGCCGCGACGCACCACCAACCACCGCCCGTGGAGCAGATCGGCGTCGGCCGGCTGCCACTCCGGGTCGGTGATCTTGGTGTTGTTCACGTAGGCGCCGCCCTCGGACACTGCACGGCGAGCAGCTTTGTTGGACTCCGACAGCTTCGTGTCGACCAGCAACTCGATGATCGTCGGACGGGTCTCGCCGTACTCGGCGATCGAGGTCTCCCCGACCGCGGCCGCGAGGGTCGCCTCGTCGAGTTCATCGAGCTCGGCCCGCCCGAACAGTGCCTGGCTGGCGAGTTGGACCGCATCGGTGTTGGCCTGACCGTGGATGAGGGTCGTCATCTCGGCGGCGAGTGTGCGCTGTGCGCGCCGCAGGTGCGGGGTCTCGGCGGTGGCACGTTCGAGTTCGTCGATCTCCTCGCGCCCCAGGAAGGTGAACCAGCGCAGGTAACGGATGACATCGGCGTCCGCCGTGTTCACGAAGTACTGGTACCAGGAGTAGGGGCTCGTCAGTTCCGGGTCGAGCCACAGACTGCCCCCACCCGTGGACTTGCCGAACTTCTTGCCGTCCGACGAGGTCACGAGCGGAACCGTCATCCCGTGCAGCGCCGAGCCGTCGAGTCGACGGGCCAGATCCACGCCGCCGACGATGTTGC
Source organism: Gordonia sp. SMJS1 (assembly GCF_029866425.1). NCBI lineage: Bacteria > Bacillati > Actinomycetota > Actinomycetes > Mycobacteriales > Gordoniaceae > Gordonia > Gordonia sp. SMJS1. The sequence continues at coordinate 3,080,254 of NZ_CP123381.1, forward strand.
CCCACTGGTCGGAACCACCGATCTGCAGCACGCATCCGTACCGGCGGTTCAGTTCGACGAAGTCGTTCGACTGCAGGAGCAGGTAGCTGAACTCCGCGTAGCTCATGCCGTCGGCCTCGAGGCGTCGCTTCACCGTGTCGCGCGCGAGCATCACGTTCACCGAGAAGTGCTTACCCAGGTCGCGGAGGAACTCGACCGCTGACAGCTTGCCGGTCCAGTCCAGGTTGTTCACCACCACGGCGCCCGTACGGGTGTCGTCGATGTCGACGAACCGCCGAAGCTGCGCATCGATACGCGCGGCCCACTCGGCCACGGTGTCCGCCGAGTTCATCGTCCGCTCCCCCACGTCGCGGGGATCACCGATCAGACCGGTGGCACCGCCGGCGAGGACGATCGGACGATGACCCGCCAATTGGAAACGCTTGAGGGTCAGCAACGGGACGAGGTGGCCGGCGTGCAGACTCGCCGCCGTCGGGTCGAAGCCCGCGTACAACGTGACCGGTCCGGTCGCGAGCGCCTCCCCCAGTGCACCGAGATCGGTGGACTGGGCGATCAGCCCGCGCCATTGCAGTTCGTCGAGGATGTCGACGGTGGCGGGGACGGCAGTCGGCCGGGAGGACTCGGCCGGTCGGGGTGGTTCGACGTTGTCAGCACTCACCCCTCGATCTTGTCATCCGACGAGATCGAGGTGCGGTCGAGGTGACGCCCGCAGGCGGGCTACTCCGGCTGAGAACCGACGATGCGCTCGTGCTCGGCGTCGTCGACCGTGCGCGCCTCGTCGACGAGCATCACCGGAATGCCGTCGGAGTCGATGCGGTAGGCGACATGCAGCCGCGGGTTGTAGAGCTCGTCGCCGGCGTCGACCAGCGGACCGTGGTCCTGCGGGCAGGCCAGGCGTTCGCGCACGATCGGGTCGATGGCCTCAGCGCGTGTCGTCACCCGGATCAGCCTAGGGCATTGCGCGTCGAGGTCCCGCTCCAGTCCAGCTTCTCCGCCACGGTCCTCGTGTACCTGCGATAGCGCCCTTCGTCGTCGCGATACCAGACGCGCGCACCCGGTTTCGGAAGTCCCTCCTCGACCAGACCGGTGCTGAGCGGGCGGAACGACGCCGACTGCGGGATCTCGTCGACGACGTGGACGAGATGAGGGCGCTCCTCGGCCCGGTACTCCCCCAGCGTGATCCGCAGTTGTGTGACCGTGAGCGAGTCCGGCGTGACCCCGGGCCGGAGGGTCACCGCCGCGACGACGACCTGGTGGCCGGGTTCGCCGACCCCGTAGACGACGACCTGGTCGACGCTCTTCAGTCGGGACAGGGCGTGGGCGATCGGGGGGATGAACACCGGGCCGTCCGCGGTCCGGAGCACGCGGTCGGTCGCTCCGAGGAAGTACAGGTCGCCGTCGGCGTCGCGCACGAACAAGTGACCCGACACCTCCCACCGATCACGCGTCGTGAAGACGTCGCGGAGCACCGTCCCGTTGGTGTCGAACTTGTGCTTGGCCTTGGCGAGGAGCAGACCGGGCTCCCCCGTCTCCGCCCGGCGGACGAAGCCCAAGTCGTCGATGAGCAACCGGTCGCCGACGATGTCGTAGGCCGCGACCTCGACGGGGTTCGTCTCCGGCAGTGGCCGGCCGACGGAGGACAACTTGTCCCCGGAGACGTTCGCGAGGATCGCCGAGCCGTCGGCGGTCGCGAAGAACTCGAGGATGCGCGCGCGGGGGAAACTCGAGCACACGTCCTCCCAGAGTCCCGCCGACATACCCGAGCCCATGAACAACCGGATCGGGTTGTGCTGGTTGATGTGGAAGTCGGGGTCGCGAACGATGCCGCTGAGCATCGACCAGGTGTAGGACACGACGGTGATGCCGTAGCGCTGCACCTCGACGGCGAAGTTCGTGGGATCGATGCCGTTCGACAGCGCGATCCTCGACCGCCCGACCACCGTCGCCCCCAGGGTCGTGAGCAGCCCCGACGCGTGGTGCAGCGGCGGCAGGCAGTACACGGTGTCGCGGTCGGTGAGCGCCGCCGCGGCCGCGGCGCCGAAGGCCGACATCGCGAACCGGTGGTTGGTCACCGGCCATGGAACGAGCTTGCCGTAAGCCCGGCTGAACAGGATGAACGCGAGGTCACCCGCGAGGCCGGGGTCGGGCCGGTACCAGGTCGGCATCACGACTTCGTCGGGATCGATGCGTTCCATGTCGACGATCGAGGTGCCGTCCGCACCGTCGATCGCCCGGGAGTCGCCACTGCCGCCGCCGAGCACCAGGACACGGTCAGAGGCGGCACTGGCGAGATCGAGATTGGTGGGGTCGGTGACGATGACCGAACTGTCGGCGAGCCGCATCATCTCGCGGACGTCGGCGTCCGCGGCGAGCAGCACCGCCACCGCGCCCAGACGCGAGAGCGCCGCGATGACGACCAGGGCGCTCGGCCGGGTGTCCATCAGGACGCCGATGTGCTGACCGGGGCGGATGCAGCAGTCGACCAGCCCGGCCACCACGTTGTCGATACGCGTGTTCACCTGGGCGTGGGTGAGCACACGGTTCTCGAAGAGGAACAGTTCCTTGTCGCCGCCGCGCTTGGTGTTCTCGGCCATCAGCTTCGACAGGGAGATGCGCGTCCCGCTCTGGATCTGTCCCAGCCGGAACAGTCGGGGGACGGTCCGCACCGACTCCGAGGCGACCGCCCGCGAGGTGCGCTGCAGGGAGTTGGCCAGGCCGAGCAACTCGCGTGAGGCGGCGGTGCCGGCGTCGGCCACCGACCCCACACCGTGCGTGAGTCGCGACGACAGGCTGACCCCGCCGCCGTGACCCGGCTCGACGAGCGACATCTCGGAGACGAGTTCGGGGCGCGGACCGTTGTCGGAGAGCCAGTTCACCCAGTCGGAGGTCGTCGGCCAGGTGTGTTCACCGGCCGCGCTGCCGACCACGAGTCCGAAATGTCCGGCCGGCAGGGTGGATTCGTACACCTCCGCGTCGGGCGCGGCGCGGACGATGCCCCGTACCGCCGCCGGTTGCCCGATGTCGTCGGCATCGCCCACGAACGCGAGCACCGGGCAGGTGATCTCGGCGAGGGACACCAGATCGCCGTTGATCACGAAGCCGCCGGAGACCATGCGGTTGTGCGCCACGAACTGCCGGAGCAGCTCGGCGATCGCCGGGCCGGACCATGCGACCCAGCCGTCGGCCTCCAGGAAGCGGCGCTGGTCCTCCCGTGGGAGCAGCGCCTCACGATCGTGCAGACGGCGCAGGAAGTCGATGCGGCTGCGCACCGTCTTCACCGGATCCAGGAGCTGGAAGCCGGTGCGCGCCATCCAATCCCGCACCCAGAGATTGCGTGAGAACGCCTTGTCGGCCAGGAACTCGGCCGCCGGGGCCACCAGTCCCGCGGGCAGCCCCAGGGGCAGTGCGGCGAGGACGTCGACGGGGCTGCCGAACGTGATCAGACTCGCGATCCCCTTGGACCGGCGGTAGGCCGCGGTCTGGTAGGCGAACATCCCGCCCTGCGAATACCCGGCGAGGTGGATGTCACGGCCGGTCGCCTCGACGATCAGGTCGATCGCGTGGCTGATCGCGACCACGTGGTCGGCGAGATTGCGTTCCATCCCGCCTTCTTCGGAGTCGGGTGACCCGAAGTCGACGACCCACGGCGTGATGCCGTTGCGGTGCAGAATCGACACCGCACCGTTGTGCTCGGTGACGTCATAGACGTTGGCCGACACCATCATCGGCGGCACCAGGACGATGTTCGGACCGGTCGACGGATCGTTCGGGAAATACCGACGCAGCCGGAACATCTTGTGTGTCTCGACGACCGCGAAGGGCGCCGGTTCGGTGCCGGTCTCCAGTCCACCGAACCGCAGCACCTCGAGGCCGTTCTGCGCAGTGGCCAACACCCTGCCGACCGCCCCCACGAGATCGGGGCCCCCGTCCCACACCGCCATCGTGTCGATCCTCCCGTCGTCGGTGTACCGGCCTCACCAGCGCGTTGATTGTCGCGGCGCCGGTGACACAGGTCACTGTACCCAGTCGTGCGGAATCAGCGGCGCCCGCCGTGCCCAGCGGTCCAGCGTGTCCGGAGATCGGCGGTCTGGGCCGTGACGACGTCGATCTGCCGCCGGACCTGTCCGGGTGCGGTGCCGCCGTGCGCGTTGCGCGACTCGACCGAACCGCGGACGGTCAGGACGTCACGCACCGCCGGCGTCAACGCCGGATGGACACCGGCCAGCGTCGCGTCGTCGAGTTCGTCCAGGCCGACGCCCCTGGACTCGGCCTCGCGGACACACGCACCCGCGGCCTCGTGCGCCACCCGGAACGGCACGCCCTGTCGGACCATCCATTCGGCGATGTCGGTGGCCAGGGTGAAGCCCGCCGGCGCGAGTTCGGCCATGCGGTCGGTGTGGAACTCCAGCGTGGCGACCAGGCCGGTCACCGCGGGCAGCAGCAGCTCCAGTTGGGCCACCGCGTCGAAGACCGGTTCCTTGTCCTCCTGCAGATCCCGGTTGTAGGCCAGCGGTTGCGCCTTCAGTGTCGCCAGCAGTCCGGTGAGGTCGCCGATGAGACGACCCGCCTTGCCGCGCATGAGTTCGGCGACGTCCGGATTCTTCTTCTGCGGCATGATCGAGCTGCCGGTGGACCACGCGTCGGCCAGCGTCACGTAGCCGAATTCCGGTGTGCTCCAGATGATCACTTCTTCGGACAATCGGGAGAGGTCGACTGCGATCATCGCGAAGACGAACGCGGCCTCCGCGGCGAAATCGCGCGATGAGGTGGCGTCGATCGAGTTCTCCGCGGGTGCGTCGAAGCCCAGGTCGGCGGCGATCGCCGCCGGATCGAGGCCGAGGGAGGAGCCGGCCAGGGCGCCGGAACCGTAGGGCGACACCGCGGTTCGACGATCCGCGTCGGCGAGCCGGTCGATGTCGCGCAGGAGTGGTTGCGCGTGCGCCAGCAGATGGTGCCCCAGCAGGACCGGCTGTGCGGCCTGCAGGTGCGTCTTGCCCGGCATGATCGCGTCGGGATGGGCCGCCGCCTGTGCGGTGAGCGCGTCGACGACGTCGAGCAGGCCCAACGCGACCCGCCGCATGGCGGCGCGCAGCCACATCCGGAACAGGGTCGCGACCTGGTCGTTGCGTGAGCGCCCCGCGCGTAACCGGCCCCCGAGTTCGGGACCGACGCGCTCGATCAGGCCGCGCTCGAGCGCGCCGTGGACGTCCTCGTCGGACTCGGCCGGCCCGAAGCTGCCGTCGGCGACATCGGCGGCGAGGCGATCGAGCCCGTCGAGCATGCCGGTGAGGTCCTCGGCGGTGAGCAGCCCGGCCTTGTTCAGCACCCGTGCATGCGCTTTGGACGCTTCGATGTCGAACGGGGCCAGGGCCCAGTCGAAGTGGGTCGACTTGCTCAGCGCGGCCATCGCCTCCGCCGGACCACCGGCGAAGCGACCGCCCCAGAGCGAACCCTGGTTGGTCGTCCCGCCGGTCTCCGGGCCGCTGCCGCCGCCGGTGCCCGCACTCACAGATTCAGGTCCCGCTTCGCGGCGATCTTCGACGACAGGCCGTGCAGCTCGACGAAGCCGCGGGCCGCGGACTGATCGAAGGTGTCGCCCTCGTCGTAGGTCGCGAGGTTGAAGTCGTAGAGCGACTCCGAGCTGCGGCGGCCGGTCGCGGCGATCGTGCCGCCGTGCAGGGTCAGCCGGATCTCGCCGGTCACGTGCTCCTGCGTGGAGGCGACGAACGCGTCCAGCGACCGCTTCAGCGGCGAGAACCAGAGACCGTCGTACACCAGCTCGGCCCACTTCTGGTCGGTGCCGCGCTTGTAGCGGCCGAGCTCGCGCTCGATGGTCACGTGCTCGAGTTCTTCGTGTGCGCGGATGAGAACCATGGCGCCGGGCGCCTCGTAGACCTCGCGGCTCTTGATGCCCACCAGGCGGTCCTCCACCACGTCGAGGCGTCCGACGCCCTGGGCGCCGGCCCGACGGTTGAGTTCCTGGATCGCCTCGAGGACGCTCACCGGGCGGCCGTCGATGCTGACCGGGCGGCCCTTGTCGAAGCCGATGATGACCTCGTCGGGCGAGTTCCAGTTGACGGTGGGGTCTTCGGTGTAGTCGTAGACGTCCTTCGTCGGCGCGTTCCACAGGTCCTCGAGGAAGCCGGTCTCGACCGCGCGTCCCCACACGTTCTGGTCGATCGAGAACGGCGACTTCTTGGTCACGTTGATCGGGATGTCGTTCTCCCCGGCGAAGGCGATCGCCTTCTCGCGGGTCCAGGCGTAGTCGCGGACCGGCGCGAGCACCTGCAGATCGGGCGCCAGGGTGGCGAAACCGACTTCGAAGCGGACCTGGTCGTTGCCCTTGCCGGTGCATCCGTGGGCGACGACGGTGCCGCCGTGATCACGGGCGGCGGTGACCAGGTGCTTGGCGATCAGCGGGCGCGACAGCGCCGAGACGAGCGGATAACGATCCATGTAGAGAGCGTTCGAGGTGATCGCGCCGAGGCAGTACTCGTCGGCGAACTCGTCGCGGGCATCGACCACGACGGCCTCGACCGCGCCGCAGTCGAGTGCGCGCTGGCGGATGACCTCCATGTCCTCGCCGCCCTGACCGAGGTCGAGTGCCACGGCGACGACCTCTTTGCCGGTCTCCTTCTGGATCCAGCTGATCGCGACCGAGGTGTCCAGGCCGCCCGAGTATGCGAGTACGACACGTTCTGCCATGAGGTGAAGCTCCTGTTCTGCGCGATGACCGAGTCCATCATCGGCCCCGGTGTTCCGACGACACCGCCCGGGTATCCGGTTGGCGGCGTCTCGGCTGTTCGTTTGGTGTGGTCTGCCGGTTCCGCGGAGGCGGAACCGAGAATGTCGATGCGGCGAGGGTTACACGAGGCCCTCGATCCGGCGGGCGAGTTCCGCTCCGTCGAGCGGCTCGCGCGCGACGACGAAGATCGTGTCGTCCCCGGCGATCGTCCCCACGACGTCGGGCAGGCGCGCCCGGTCGAGCGCAGCCGCCAAGTAGTGCGCGGCGCCCGGGGGCGTTCGCAACACCGCGAGGTTGCCACTGCTGTCGGTCGAGACCAGGAGGTCCGACACGAGCCGGCCGAGCCGGTCGGTGCCGCCGGACACCCCGCGGACGGGCGAACCGTCTTCGGGCACCACGTAGACCCCGGCGCCGCCGTCCGCGGCCCGGAGCTTCACGGCCCCGAGCTCGTCGAGGTCGCGTGACAGGGTGGCCTGGGTGGCGTCGACGCCCTCCTCGGCGAGCAACCGCTGCAGCTCCGACTGGCTGCGGACCTGATGCGTGGACAGGATCTCGATGATGCGCGCATGACGCCCCGCCCGGGTGGCGGCGAGGCGGCTCTCCGAGGGTTCGGCTCCGGCGGTCATCGTGGGTGTCCGCTCACTGGTGGTCCAGCAGCCAGATCAGCAGCGCCTTCTGCGCATGCAGGCGGTTCTCCGCCTCGTCGAACACGACGCTGCGGGGTCCGTCGATCACCGAGGCGGTGATCTCGTCGCCACGATGGGCCGGCAGGCAGTGCAGCACGATCGCATCATCGGCGGCATGCATGAGCAGGTCATCGTTGATCTGGTACGGCCGGAACGGCGCCGTGCGGTCCTTTCCGTCGTCCTCTTGCCCCATGGACACCCAGGTGTCGGTCACCAGGACGTCGGCCCCCGTCGCGGCGGCGACGGGGTCGGTCTCGAGCGTCACCGAGCCGCCGGTCTGCGCGGCACGCTTCTCGGCGTCGGCGATCACCGCCGGGTCCGGCTGGAAGCCGTCCGGCGAGCTGAGGACGACGTGCATGCCGGCCGTGACGCCGCCGAGCGCCAGCGAATGCGCCATGTTGTTCGCGCCGTCACCCAGGTACGTCATCGTCAGGCCCGCCGGCTGGCCCTTGTGCTCGGCGATCGTCTGCAGGTCGGCGAGCACCTGGCAGGGGTGGAACTCGTCGGACAGCGCGTTGACGACCGGGACGGTGGCGGTCGAGGACAGCGCCTCGAGCCGGTCCTGCCCGAACGTCCGCCACACGATGGCGTCGACGAAGCGGGACAGGACGAGGCCGGTGTCCTCCAGGGTCTCCTCGCGGCCGAGCTGGGTCGTCCGGCCGTCGACGACGACCGCATGACCGCCGAGCTGGGCGATGCCGACCTCGAACGAGAACCGGGTGCGCGTGGAGTTCTTGTCGAAGATCACCCCGACCCCGCGGGGCCCTCCAGCGGCCGGAAGTCGAACGGCTTCGCCTTGACCTCGGCCGCGAGTGCGAGCACCTCGGCCTGCTCGGCCGGGGTCAGGTCGTCGTCGCGCAGGAAATGTCTGGTCATGGCTTGTCCCCCTCGTTCGATGTGGCGGCGGTGTCGAGCAGTGTCGGTAGCGCGCGCACGAAATCCTGTCCCTGCTCCTCGGCGAGGATCAGCGGCGGGGCCAGGCGCAGGACGTCGGGCGCGGGTGCGTTGATCAGGAACCCCGCGTCCCGGGCGGCGGCCTCGACGCGCTGCGAGAGCGGCTGCGTCAGCACGACACCGAGCAACAGGCCGGATCCACGCACATGCGAGACCAGCGGATGCTGCAGGTCCTCGATGCCGGTCGCGATCGACTTCCCCACCGCGGCAACGGAATCGAGGAGACCGTCGGCTTCGATGACCCTCAGGACGGCCAGCGCGGCGGCCGCACTGACCGGATTGCCACCGAAAGTGGTGCCGTGCTGGCCCGGCCCGAACAGGTCGGCCGCCGGGCCGGTGGCGATGCACGCGCCGATGGGGAGGCCACCGCCCAATCCCTTCGCAAGCGTCATCACATCGGGGACCACGCCCACCTGCTGATGGGCGAAGAACGTACCGGTGCGGGCGACGCCGGTCTGCACCTCGTCGAGGATCAGCAGCGCGCCGCGCTCCTCGGTGATCCGGCGAGCGGCCGCCAGGTAGTCGGCCGGGGGCACGACGACGCCGGCCTCGCCGAGGATCGGTTCGAGGATCACCGCGGCGGTCTGGTCGGTGACCATGGCGTCGAGCGCGTCGACGTCACCGTAGGGAACGAACCGGACGCCCGGCGGCATCGGTTCGAACGGAGTGCGTTTGGCGGGCTGACCGGTCATCGCGAGCGCACCCATGGTGCGTCCGTGGAAGGCCTGCTCCGCCGCGACGATCTCGGGCCGGCCGGTCCGTCGGGCCAGTTTGAACGCGGCCTCGTTCGCCTCGGTGCCGGAGTTGCAGAAGAACACGCGACCCGGATGGCCGAACCGGCCGAGCAACGCCTCGGCGAGTTCGACGACGGGCGGGGCGATGTACAGGTTCGACACGTGTCCGAGTGTCTGGAGCTGGCGGGTGACCGCGTCGACGATCGCCGGGTGGGCGTGGCCGAGGGCGTTCACCGCGATCCCGCCGAGCAGGTCGAGGTAGCGCTTGCCATCGGCGTCGGTGACATACGCTCCCGAGCCCTCCACCAGGGCGATCGGGGGTGTGCCGTAGTTGTTCATCAGCGACTGTGCCCAGCGCTGCTGCAGTGGCGCGGTCATGCGTCCTCCTCGGGCGCGACGACGGTGGTGCCGGTCGAGCTCTCGGTCAACAGTTCGGCCAGTACGGAATGGGCGACACGCCCGTCGATCACGTGTGCGCGGTCGACGCCGCCGGTGACGGCGCGCAGGCAGGCCTCCATCTTGGGGACCATGCCGGAATCCAGCGACGGCAACAGCGCGGTGAGGGTGTCGGTGGCGATCTGGGAGACCAGGGATCCGCGGTCGGGCCAGTCCGTGTACAGGCCTTCGACATCGGTCAGCATCACCAGCCGGGACGCCCCCAGCGCCTCGGCGAGAGCACCGGCCGCGGTGTCGGCGTTGATGTTGTGCACCACCCCGTCGCGGTCCGGCGCGATCGTCGAGACGACCGGGATGCGGCCGGCGGCAATCAGATCCAGCACCGCCGAGGTGTTGACCGACGCGATGTCACCGACGAGGCCGATGTCGGTGGGAACACCCTCGACGAGCACCGTGCGCCGCGTCGCGGTGAACAGGTGGGCATCCTCACCGGTGATGCCGACGGCATACGGTCCGTGCGAGTTGATCAGCCCCACGAGCTCCCGCCCGACCTGACCGAAGAGAACCATGCGGGCGACGTCCATGACCTCGGGGGTCGTCACCCGGAATCCGCCCTTGAACTCACCCGAGAGTCCCAGTCGCTTCAGCATCGCCGAGATCTGCGGGCCACCACCGTGAACCACCACGGGATGCATGCCGCAGGCGCGCAGGAAGACCATGTCCGCCGCGAACGCCTTCTTCAACTCGTCGTCGATCATGGCGTTGCCGCCGTACTTGACGACGACGGTCGCACCGGCGAGTCGCTGCAGCGCGGGCAGGGCCTCGGCGAGGACCTTCGCCTTGGCCAGGCCGGCCGCGGGGTCGATCGGGTGGACGCCCGATTTTGTCTCGCTCATGACGAATACGCCGAGTTCTCTTCGACGTACGCATGGGAGAGGTCGGTGGTGCGGACACTGGCCGCCGACTCTCCCAGCGTCAGGTCGACGACGACGGCGATGTCGGGGCCGGACAGGTCCACATCTCGCGCGCCCTCGACCCCGAAACCGTTCTCGCACACCGGGTTGCCGTTGAACGACACCGCGATCCGGTCGGGGTCGACGGTGACCGGCGACGCACCGACCGCGGCGAGTACCCGTCCCCAGTTGGGGTCCGACCCGAAGAGGGCGGTCTTCACCAGCGAATCTCGCGCGACGGCGCGGGCGACGGTCAGCGCGTCGTCCTCGGTGTGCGCCCCGGTGACCGTGATGACGACCCGCTTCGTGACGCCCTCGGCGTCGGCCATCATCTGGGCGGCGAGATCGTCGCAGACGGCGAACACCGCGTCGTCGAGATCGCTCTGCTCGACCGGGATCTGGCTGGCGCCCGAGCTCAGCAGCAGAACCGTGTCGTTCGTCGAGCACGAGCCGTCGATGTCGAGCCGGTCGAAGGTGCGTGCCGTCGCCCTGCGCAAGGCGGTGTCGAGCTGCTCGGCGGTGGCCACCGCGTCGGTCGTGAGCACGACCAGCATCGTCGCCAGCGACGGTGCCAGCATTCCGGCGCCCTTGCCCATGCCGCCCACGTTCCACCCCTGCGGGTGGTGCAGCGCAGCCTGTTTGGGGACGGTGTCGGTGGTCATGATCGCGTGGGCCGCGTCGGTGCCGCCGGACAGGCCGCCGCCCATGTCCTGGACGATCTCGGTGACCCCGGCGAGGACCTTGTCCATCGGCAGCCGGTCGCCGATCAGTCCGGTGGAGCACACCGCGACCTCCACGGCGCCCGTGCTGGTCCCCCAGTTGCTGAGCGCGTCGGCCACCGCCTCCGCGGTCTTGTGGGTGTCCTGGAAGCCGCCCGGTCCGGTACAGGCGTTCGCGCCGCCGGAGTTGAGGATCACGGTGCGCAGCCGGCCGGTGGTGAGGACCTGCTGTGACCACAGCACCGGTGCCGCCTTCACCTGGTTGCGGGTGAAGACGCCGGCGGCGGAATGGTCGGGGCCCTCGTTGAAGACGAGTGCGAGGTCGAGCGCACCGGATGCCTTGATGCCCGCCGCGATTCCGGCGGCCCGGAACCCCAGGGGCGCGGTGACGCCCTGGTTCCGCACGAGCCGCGGGTGATCGCCGGGGGCGCCGCCCTCGATCCGGTCCTGCTCTGTTTCCGCGCTGCCCTGCGATCCGGTCACGGTGCCACTCCCACGGTGCTCAGTCCCTCGTTCTCGGTCCAGCCCAGCGCCAGGTTCATCGATTGGACCGCGGCGCCGCCGGTCCCCTTGGTCAGGTTGTCGACTGCGCCGACGACCACGAGGGTCTGTGCGCGTTCGTCGACGGTCACGCCGAGCTGGACGGCGTTGGAGCCGATCACCGAACCGGTGGCAGGCAGCCGCCCCTCCGGCAGCACGTGCACGAATTCCTCGTCCGCATAGGCCTTCTCGTAGACCGCGCGGGCCTCCTCCGCGGTGGCCCCGGTGCGCGCGGTGCACGTCGCGAGGATGCCGCGGGCCATCGGGGCGAGGATGGGCGTGAAGGAGACGGTCACCGGCTGTTCCGCGGCGGTCGAGAGCGCCTGGGAGATCTCCGGCGTGTGCCGGTGGACCCCGCCCACGCCGTAGGCCCGCGCGGACCCGATGACCTCGGACGCCAGCAGGTCGACCTTGGGCGACCGTCCGGCACCCGATGCCCCGCTCACCGCGACGACGGTCACGTGCGGATCGGCGATGCCCGCGGCGATGGCCGGGAGCAACGACAGGATCGACACCGTCGGATAGCAACCGGGCACCGCGATCCGGCTCGCGTCCCGGAGCGTTTCCCGGTTGCCGGGCAACTCGGGCAGACCATACGGCCAGGTCCCGGCGTGGTCTCCGCCGTAGTACGACGTCCATTCACCGGCGTCGCGCAACCGGAAGTCGGCCCCGCAGTCGATGATCAGCGTCGTCGGCGGCAGGGCATCGGCGATCACCGCGGATGCGCCATGCGGCAGGCCCAGGAAGACGACGTCGTGTCCGGCGAGGATCTCCGGTGTCGTGTCCTCCAGGACCCGGTCGGCCAGCGGGAGCAGATGGGGATGGTGCGCACCCAGGAGCGTCCCGGCATTGCCACCCGCGGTGAGCGCGCCGATCTCGAGTTCGCCGGATCGCAGACGGGGGTGCCCGCACAGCAACCGGAGTATCTCGCCACCCGCGTAGCCGCTCGCGCCGGCCACCGCCACCCTCACCTTGCTTGTCGAAGCCATATGATCATTATGCAGCAGGCTGCAAATCAATTCACGGCGGGGTGACACGCCGATGGGGTCAGCGGAGACGGGCCCCCACCCGCGCGGCGGCTGCGTCGACGGCGGCCAGCTTGGCCTCGTTGGCCTCGTCCTCGGTGAGGGTACGGTCCGGGGCGCGGAACCGCAGCGAGAACGTCAACGATTTGTTGCCCGCTCCGACCTGTTCACCGGTGAAGACGTCGAACAATGCGATGTCCTCGAGCAGGTCGCCGGCCCCCTCACGAAGCGCCTTCTGGACGTCCGCAGCCGGGACCTCCCCTCCGACGACGACGTTGACGTCCTGCAGGACCGCGGGGAACACCGACACCGACGGCGCCGGGAGTCGCGCGTCCAAGGGCAGTGCGTCGATGTCGATCTCCACCGCGCAGGTCCGCTTCGGCAGATGGGCCCGCTCGAGCACCGCGGGGTGGAGTTCGCCGGCGTAACCGACCGTGCGGCCGTCGACCGTCAGCCGCGCGCAGCGGCCGGGATGCCATGGGCGCTGATCGTCGGCGGTGAGCTCGACGGTCACCCCCGCCGCGCGACCGATCGTGCGCGCCGCCTCGAAGGCATCGAGGTGGTCGGCGGCGCGTCCCGGCCCCCAGGGGCCCGCGGGATCGCGCAGTCCGGTGAGGACGACGCCGACGTGCAGCGGCTGATGGGGCAGCGAGGCGTCGAGCGCCGCGATCTCCTCGTCGGTCGGGCGGCGCGTGACGTCGAGCGCGTCCACCGCGGCGACGTGATCGCCGGCGATGACGACCTGACCGATGGTGAACAGCGACAGATCCCGCTGACCGCGTGCGATGTTGCGGGCTGCCATCTCGAGTAGCCCCGGGAGCAACGTCGTGTTGAGCTCGGGGCGATCGGATTCGAGTGGGTTGAGGACCTTCACGGTGCGCCGGCGCTCATCGTCGGCGGGCAGGTCCCAGAGGTCGAACACGCCGGCCGGCATGAACGGATACGGCAGGACCTCGACGTAGCCGTCGAGCGCGAGGGTGCGTCCCACGCTGCGCCGGCGTCGCTGAACCGGGGTGAGTCCGGTGCCGCCGGGCGCGCGCGGAACCACGGCGGGGATGTCCTCCAAGCCCTCCAGGCGCAGGACCTCCTCGACCAGGTCGGCGCGTTGCCGCAGGTCGGGTCGCCACGAGGGCGGGAACACGTCCAGCTCGTCGGTCCCGGTCACCACGCAACCGACCTCGGTCAGCCGCGTCAGGGTGGTTCCCGGCGGATAGCTGACGCCCGCGACCCGGTCCGGTTCGTCGGCTGCGATGGCGATGGTCGACCGGATCGGGGTCTGGACATGCGTCTCGGACAGCGGTGAGGCGATGCGTCCGCCGGCGATCTCGACGATCAGCCGGGCGGCGCGGTCGGAGGCCACCGCGGTGATCTCGGGGTCGACGATCCGCTCGAACCGCTTGCTGGCCTCGGAGGTCAGCTTGTGGCGCTTCGCGGTGCGGAAGACCCGAACCGGATCGAAGGTCGCCGACTCCAGCAGCACCGTCGTCGTCTCGGGACCCACCTCGGTGCTCGCGCCGCCCATGACACCGGCGAGGGCGATCGGTCCGGTCTCGTCGGCGATCAGCACATCCTCGGGGTCGAGGACGCGAACGGTGTCGTCGAGGGTGGTGAGCTTCTCCCCCGGCTGGGCCGACCGGACCGTGACGGCTCCGGTGACACGGTCGGCGTCGAAGGCGTGCAGCGGCTGACCGAGTTCGATCATGACGTAGTTGGTGGTGTCGACGATCGCGGAGATGGGGCGGATACCGGCGACCATGAGCCGCTTCTGCATCCACCACGGGGAGATCGCAGTCGGGTCCACACCGGTGATGACCCGAGCGGTGTAACGCGTCGCGCCGGAGTTCTCGTCGATGGCGACCGGCCACGCCGGGGCCGACCCGTCGTCCGCCAGGTCCGCGGCCCGGAGTCCGGGATCGACGAACGGGACCCCGAAGCTGCCCGCGAGCTCGCGGCCCAGGCCGCGCACCGAGAACGCGTAGCCGCGGTCGGGGGTGACGTTGACGTCGATCGCCGCGTCGGCGAGTCCCAGCACCTCGCGGGCGTCCGCGCCCGGTTCGGCGGTCCCGGGCGCGAGCACGAGGATGCCGCTGTGATCGGTGCCGATACCCAGCTCGGAGACCGAGCAGATCATGCCGTCGGACACCCGGCCGTAGGTCTTGCGCGAGGCGATCTCGAAGGGACCGGGGAGCACGACCCCCGGCAGCGCGGCGACGATCAGGTCACCCTCGGTGAAGTTGCGTGCACCACAGACGATTCCGCGGGGCTCGTCCTCACCGACGGCGACCGTGCAGAACCGGATCGGCTTCTTGAACTCGGTGAGCTCCTCGATCGTCTCCACGCGACCGATCACCAGCGGTCCGGTGATCTCCGGGAACGCCTCGATGTCCTCGATCTCGAACCCGACACGGACGAAACCGGCGTCGATCTCATCGGTGGTCGCCGACCACTGCGGGTCGCCGGCGCGGAGGACCTCGGTGTACCAGGACTGTGGTGCACGCACTGTGTATCAACTACTTTCGTCGCGTCGTGAGGAGTCGTCGGGGCGGGATCTGCGCGGTGCCGGTCAGGCGGCCGGACCGAACGGGAGGGTGAACCGGATGTCCCCCTCGACCATGTCCCGCATGTCGGAGATGTCGTTGCGGAACTGCAGGGTGCGTTCCAGGCCCATGCCGAACGCGAATCCGGAGTACACATCCGGGTCGATACCGCTGGCGCGCAACACATTCGGGTTGACCATGCCGCAGCCGCCCCACTCGACCCAGCCGGGTCCGCCCTTCTTGGCGGGGAACCACACGTCGACCTCGGCGGAGGGTTCGGTGAACGGGAAGTAGCTCGCCCGCATGCGGGTCGTCGTCTCCGGGCCGAAGAGTGCCCGCGCGAAGGTCTCCAGGGTGCCCCGCAGGTTCGCCAGTGTGAGTCCCTTGTCGACGGCGAGTCCCTCGATCTGATGGAAGACCGGGGTGTGGGTGGCGTCGAGCTCGTCGGTCCGGAACGTCCGGCCCGGGCACGCCACGTAGATGGGCAGGTCCCGGCTCAGCATCGAGCGCACCTGCACCGGCGAGGTGTGCGTCCGCAAGACCTGCCGCGATCCCTCGGGCGCGATGTAGAAGGTGTCCTGCATCGACCGGGCGGGGTGGTCGGGCAGGAAGTTGAGCGCGTCGAAATTGTAGTGCTCGGTTTCGACCTCCGGGCCCTCCGCGATCTCCCAGCCCATACCGACGAACACGTCGGCCACCTGCTCGGCGATGACGGTGATGGGATGACGCGCGCCCACCGGGCGCCGACCGCTCGGCAACGTCACGTCGATCGATTCGGCGACGAGGACCGCCGCGTCCCGTTCGGCGTCGAGGACGGCGGTGCGCGCCTCCAGGGCCGCCGACACCCGGCCGCGCACCTGGTTGACCAGCTTGCCGGCTTCGGAACGCTCCTCTTTGGGGAGGGAACCCAGCGCGCGCCGGGCGAGTGCGATCGGCGAGCGGTCACCGAGGTGCGCCGACTTGGCCGCGGCGAGCTGATCGAGGTCGGCCGCCGCCTCGAAGTCCTCGATGGCCGACGTCGCGGCCGCCTCGAGGTCGTCGGGTCCCGGGAATGCCGTTGCGTCGGCGGAAGTGGCCACGGTGGGCGTGCTCCTCGTGCGTCGATCGATGGATGGTCGGCATCGTCGTCGCGCTGTGCACGCCGACCCAACGGGCCGACGGACACCTCCGGCGCCGACGATGACTCCCGTCGAGGGTAGTCGACTACCGCGGGGCGCTGACCTGCAGGGAGGCGTCGTCACCGGGAAGCCCTGGCGCTGCCGTCGGACGACCGGCGGGAACCGCGAGGCAACGCGAGCAGGTGGCACAGGCGAGGCCCATGATCAGCCACCACACACCGTCGCCGGTCAGACCGCCGCGCGCGAGCATCAGCACTGCCACGCCGAGCCCGGCCAGCGCCGTCAGCAGGGCCGCGTTCCGCACCGGTCCGCTGCGCCGGGCGACCGGTTCGTCCCACCACGGCAGGGACCGGTTCTCGAGTGGGGACAGGATCGCGACCACCGGGACCATGCCCGCGAGCAGCAACACGGTCTGCGCCCCGACGATCATCGGGAAGGACGCCGCGCCGACGTCGCCGCGGTCGATGCCGGCCGCGGCGCACAGACCGATGATCGCCGCGAGCACCGGCAGATGCCAGAGATACAGCGTCATCGCGCCCCGGTTGCCCAGCACCACCCACCACCAGACGCGCGGACGGTCGGCCACGACCGCGAGGAATCGGCGCACCGCGATCGCGCCCGCGCACAACACGATCGCGTGGCCGGCGAGCAGCAGGCTCGGCGGACTCATGTTGGACAGGTGCTGGCCCGGCACCGTCACGAGGGAGACCTCGTAGGGTCCCCACGTGACGAGGACGAGGTCGGCTGCCAGCGCACCGGCGGCCGCGAGGACGGCGAGCCCGGGCCGCAGGATCTTCTTGGCGTACGCGACCCCGAGGACCGCGGGGATCGTCCACACGGCGAGGAAGTTCAGGTAGCCGAGCGCTGCGGGGCCGTCCGTCAGTCGGACGGCGTCGACGATCGCCGTGCTCCCCCAACACACCGCCAGGGCGGCCAGCACACCACCGACGGACCGGAGGCGCTGCAGGAACGGGACCACCGCCAGTACGAGCAGGTAGGCGCCGAGGAACCACAGCAACTGCACCCCGAGACGCGCGACCACGTCGGCCGCCGCCGTGGCACCGGTGCCGGACAGGACGGTGTACACGGCCGCGACGGCTCCGAGGTACCAGAACACCGGCCGCATCAAGCGTTGTGTCCGGGCGACGAGCCATTGCCCGGCGGTCGGTGTGTCACCGTCGCCGCGCGAGGTCCAGCCGCGGGTCGCCGCGGCGGCACCGGCGAAGAAGAACAGCGGCAGCACCTGCAGCAGCCAGGTCGCCGGCTGCAGTGCGGGCACGTCGCCGAGTGTGTTGCCGAGATGAATCGAGTCGTCGGTCACGTCGACGGTGAGCATGATCGAGTGACCGGCGACCACGACCGCCAGCGACATGATGCGGATCAGGTCGATGACGCGGTCGCGGTCCCCGGTGAGGGCGGCGAGTTCACGAGGCGTGGGCAGACCGGTCGACGCCGGCCGTCCCGAGACGATGCTGGGCATGGCGTCGAGTCTCGACCGCGGCGACCGGGACGGCCTGAGGGAAACTACTCGCTCGGGGTCGGCAATCCCCGCATCCGCGAACACACAACCGGCCCGCCCGGGCCGCGACCCTACTTGCCGAAGCCGGCTCGCTTGAGCGCGTCGGCCATCGCCCCGCTGGGTGCCGGGCGTCGATCGTTCCGGTTCCCGCCTCGGTTGCCCTGCCCCTGAGCGCCCCGGCCCTGGCCGCCCGGGTTGCCCCGTCCGCCGCCACGCTGCTCGTTCCTCCGCGGCTGATTGCCGCCGCCACGAGCACTGTCCTCCCGCCCTTGCCCGCGAGGCGCGCGGGAGGGTTTGCCGTCACTGCCCGGTTCGTCGTCGAGCCGCAGCGACAACCCGATGCGTTTGCGGTCGATGTCGACGTCCATGACCTTGACCTTTACGATGTCGCCGGACTTGACGACCTCGTGGGGGTCGGAGACGAAGCGGTGTGCCATCGCCGAGACGTGGACGAGGCCGTCCTGGTGCACGCCGACGTCGACGAATGCGCCGAAGGCGGCCACGTTGGTGACCTGACCTTCGAGGACCATCCCCGGGGTCAGGTCGGAGACCTTCTCGATGCCCGTGGCAAACGTCGCGGTCTTGAACTCCGGCCGCGGGTCGCGCCCGGGCTTGTCGAGTTCGGCGATGATGTCGACGACGGTCGGACGACCGAACGTCTCGTCGACGAACTCCTCGGGTCGCAACTTGGTGAGGGTCGCGGTGTCGCCGATCAGCGACCGGACATCGGTGCCCACCTTCTCGAGGATGCGTGTGACGACCGGGTACGCCTCCGGGTGCACGCTCGACGCGTCGAGCGGATTGTCGCCGTCGGCGATACGCAGGAAGCCGGCGCACTGCTCGAATGCCTTGGGGCCGAGCCTGGGCACCGCGGTGATCTGCTTGCGATCCCGGAACGCGCCATTGGTGTCACGATGCGCGACAATCGATTCCGCGAGGCCCGCGGTGATGCCGGACACGCGGGACAGCAGCGGCACCGACGCGGTGTTCACGTCGACGCCGACCGCGTTCACCGCGTCTTCGACGACCGCCCCGAGTGAGCGCGCGAGCAGGGTCTCGGAGATGTCGTGCTGGTACTGCCCCACCCCGATCGACTTCGGATCGATCTTCACGAGCTCGGCGAGCGGATCCTGCAACCGGCGGGCGATCGAGACCGCGCCGCGGATGGAGACGTCGAGGTCCGGCAATTCCTTCGACGCGTACGCCGACGCCGAGTAGACCGAGGCACCCGCCTCGGACACGACGACGCTCGTCGGCGGCTTCTTGCCGGCCTCCTTGATCGCGGACAGGAGTTCGCCGGCGAGCGCGTCGGTCTCGCGTGAGGCGGTGCCGTTGCCGATGGCGATGAGTTCGACGCCGTGCTTCTCGACGAGTGCGCCGAGCACGGCGAGCGAGCCGGACTTGTCGCGCCGGGGCTCGTGCGGATAGATCGTTGCGTGGTCGACGACCCTTCCGGTCGCGTTCACCACTGCGACCTTCACGCCGGTGCGTAGGCCGGGGTCGAGACCCATCGTCGTACGGGACCCGGCGGGCGCGGCCAGCAGGAGGTCCTTGAGGTTCGTCGCGAACACCGCCACCGCGTCGGCCTCGGCGGCCTGACGCAGCCGCATCCGGACGTCGAGGGACAGCCCGACGAACAGCTTGGTACGCCATGCCCAGCGCACCGTGTCGGTGAGCCAGCGGTCGGCCGGACGCCCTTGATCGGCGATGCCGAACCGGGCGGCGATCCGCTGCTCGTACGGTCCGGGGCCGGCGGGCCGGTCGGCCGCTGCCGGATCGGCGTCGAGGGTGACCGACAGGATCTCCTCGCGCTCGCCGCGCAGCACGGCCAGCACCCGGTGCGACGGCAGCGAGGTGAACGGCTCGGAGAACTCGAAGTAGTCGGCGAACTTGGCGCCGGCCGACTCCTTGCCGTCGCGAACCGCCGTGCGCAGCACTCCGGTCTGCCACATCAGCTCACGGAGTTCGCCGACGAGGTCGGCGTCTTCGGCGAACCGCTCGACGGCGATCGCGCGGGCGCCGTCGAGCTGCTCGGCGGTGAAGGTCGCCGGGTCCGTCGTCGGGTCCGAGAGCAGTGCATCGGCCACCGGCTCGTGTCCGGCCTCGCGTGCGATCTGGGCCTTGGTGCGGCGCTTCGGCTTGTAGGGCAGGTAGATGTCCTCCAGGCGCGCCTTGGTGTCGGCCTCGAGGATGCGCGCATCGAGTGCGGCGTCGAGTTTGCCCTGCGCGGCGATGGATTCGCGGACGGCCTGGCGTCGGGCCTCGAGGTCGCGCAGGTAACCGAGACGCTCGTCGAGGGTACGCAGTTGCGCGTCGTCGAGGCCGCCGGTGGCCTCTTTGCGGTATCGGGCGACGAACGGAACCGTCGATCCGCCGTCGAGCAACTCGATCGCCGATCGCACCTGACCGGCGCCCACCCCGAGTTCGGTCGCGATCGCCGAGGCGATGCGGGAGTTCACGACCGCGGGATCGGGCGCGGGCACCGTCTGGGGTGCCGCGGCCGGCGAGCCGGGGGTCGCGGGTGCGGGTTCGGGCGCGGAGTCGGGTGACACAGTTTCTGACACGATCGCCGACCCTACCGGCCGGCTCGGACAGCGGTCAGACGCGACCCGCCGCGCCGTGGACACGGGCGCTCTCGTACAGACAGATGGCCGCCGCGGCAGCGACATTCAGGCTCTCGGCGCGGCCACGGATGGGGATGGACACGCGGTGGTCGGCGGAGCGTTGCACCTCGACCGACAGGCCGTGCGCCTCGTTGCCGAAGAGCCATGCGACGCGGCCGGAGAGGATGTCGCCCGCCGCGTCCAGGGCGACCTCGCCATCGGCCGCGGTCGCCAACAGGCTGATGCCGGACCCCCGGATGGCGTCGAGGGCGTCGTCGACGGCGCGCTCACGCACCACGGGCACCGTGAACACGCTTCCCGCGCTCGCACGGACGCACTTGCCGTTGTGGGGGTCGACGGCATCGCCGAGCAGGATCACCGCGTCGGCGCCCATCGCGTCGGCGCAGCGGATGAGCGTGCCCGCGTTCCCGGGCTCCCGCGGCTCGACCGCGATCGCGAGGAGTCGCGGCCCGGCGGTGAGGACGGCGTCGAGCGGCACGTCGAGCAACGGGCAGATCGCGAAGATGCCCGCGGGCGTGGACGTCTCGGCCAGCTTCGACGCGGCGCGGCCGGTGATCACCGACACCGGGACGCCGGCCGCCGCGGCGGTCTCGGCGAGATCGCGATGACGGAACTGCTCCTCGTCGGCGACCAGGACCGCCTCGGCCCGTCCGACGGCCAGCGCCGAGGCGACGGCATTGGCACCTTCGGCGACGAAGCGACCCTGGTCGCGCCGCTCGGCCGCGCGATGCAGCTTCGCATACGACACGACCCGCGAGGACCGCTCGGACAGGACCTCCGTCATCGGAGGTTCGTCCGCGCGACTCGCGGGTCGTGGGTGCTGGTGCGCAATCAGGCAGCCGGCGCGTTGACGTCGGCCGGCAGTGCCTTGCGGGCGACCTCGACCAGACCGGTGAAGGCCTCGGGATCGGTCACGGCGATGTCGGCGAGCACCTTGCGGTCGACCTCGACACCCGCGGCCTTGAGGCCCTGGATGAGGCGGTTGTAGGTGATGTCGTTGGCGCGGGCCGCGGCGTTGATACGCGAGATCCACAGCTTGCGGAACTCACCCTTGCGCGCGCGACGGTCGCGGTAGGCGTAGTTCAGCGAGTGGAGCTGCTGCTCCTTCGCCTTGCGGTAGAGGCGCGACCGCTGTCCGCGGTAGCCCTTGGAGGCCTCGAGGGTGGACCGACGCTTCTTCTGGGCGTTGACGGCCCTTTTCACGCGTGCCATGTGTTAGATCCTTTTGCTTGTCAGATGTCTGGGGTCGCTGGCGTCAGCGGTTGAGCAGTCGCTTGATGCGCGGGGCGTCGTTCTCGCTGACGACGGTGGTGCCGTCGAGACGACGGGTGCGCCGGGACGACTTGTGCTCGAGCAGGTGGCGGCGGTTGGCCTTCTGGCGGACGATCTTTCCGCTGCCGGTCACCTTGAAGCGCTTCGCGGTGCCCTTGTGGGTCTTGCTCTTCGGCATGTTCTTCCTTTTCTCGGGCGAACTCGGGCACCGGACCCGGCGAGGTCCGGTGTGTACCCGTGTTCGCGTGTCGTGATCTCGGCCGGAGCGGTTCGGACTCTCGTCCGGCCGATCGACTCAGTTCTCGTCCGCTCAGTGCTCGCGGATCAGCTCGCGTCTGGGGCGGCCTTCGGGCCACCGGAACGCTCGCGGCTCTCTTGCGCCTTCTGGCGGGTCTTCGCACCCTTGTGCGGCGCGAGGACCATCGTCATGTTGCGGCCGTCCTGCTTGGCCGAGGTCTCGACGAAGCCGTAGTCGGCGACATCGTTGCCCAGGCGCTGCAGCAGTCGGTAGCCGAGCTCGGGGCGGGACTGCTCGCGGCCGCGGAACATGATGGTGACCTTCACCTTGGATCCCGCTTCGAGGAACCGGATGACGTGACCCTTCTTGGTCTCGTAATCGTGGTCGTCGATCTTGGGACGGAGCTTCTGCTCCTTGATCACGGTCATCTGCTGGTTGCGACGCGATTCGCGCTGCTTCTGGGCCGCTTCGTACTTGAACTTGCCGTAGTCCATGATCTTGCAGACCGGCGGACGGGCGTCCGGGGCCACCTCGACCAGGTCGAGATCGGCCTCGTAGGCCAAGCGAAGCGCATCTTCAACACGCACGATGCCCACCTGCTCCGAGTTGGGTCCGACGAGTCGGACCTCGGGGACGCGGATGCGCTCGTTGATGCGGGTCTCAGTGCTGATGGGGCCTCCTTGTTCAATCCTGCAGTGGTAACCGTCGCGTCGTGGCGAGGGACGTATGCAAGAGAACCTGCGGGACACCTCAGCAAGGAAGCCCCGGGACTGATGTCCGCGGGGCTCCGATACCGACCGGTTCGTCCACGCGTGCCAGTGCTGACACACGCTGCCGACGACGTGCAGCTCAGCATCGAGAGATGCGATCTGCGACGATCGGCGTGAACCGGACCGTGCAACTGCGAGAACCTCGCGTCGAACGGTGGGAGCGGAACTCCACTTACGACCCCGGCGCATACCAGGGCGGTCGTGCTATGGGAGTCTAACAGCCATGGCCGAGAACTCCTATTCGTCACCTGCACCGTTACCCCCGGAGGGTGCGACGGGCGATGGCGCCGACCTGGGAGATGCGGCGCACACCGATCCCGACAACGTCCGTGACCTGGGCGATATTCCGGCCATCGAGGTCATCACCCGATCCATCGTCATGCTGATGAGCGCGGCGGCCGAGAAGCTCGGCCTGGCCGAGGGGACCCCGGCCGACCGGATCGACCTGCCCGAGGCCCGCACCCTGATCACCGCCCTGGCCGGCATCGTCGACGCGTCGAAAGCCGATCTCGGCATCCACGCCGCACCGATCCGCGACGGCCTGAAGGGCCTGCAGCTGGCGTTCCGGGAGGCCAGTGCATACCCGGACGAGCCCGGCGAGGGCCCGGGCGAGAAGTACACCGGCCCGGTTCGCGCGCCTCGGCGGTAGTGGCCTCGACACGCGACGGCCTCGCTCCGCTCGGCCGGCGCTGCTCGACCAGCGGAGGGCCTACGCTGGACCCATGACGAATGCCGATGAGTCCGGACGGTCCGACGAGATCATCGATGCGGAGATCGTGCCGACCGGCCCGGTGCCCGGAGCGGTTCCCGATCCGGATTACTCCGACAGCGGCGTCCCGACCTTCGACTTCGTGCGCGACAAGATCGAGAACCGCATCACCACCGCGATCGGGTCGCAGGAGCTGGCGGAGGCGAGCGCCGAGGGCCAGTCCGTCGACGAGATGATGCGTGAACGCGACGAGGCCGCGAAGAAGCGACTCGAGGAGATCCGCAAGTCGATGGGTTCGTAGCGCACTCCCCCGCCGCGCATTCCCCCTCAGAACACGCAAATCGCCACTCCCGTTGACGTGTGCCGCGGTAACCGGCGCTCCTGCAACGGAAGTGGCGATTCGCGTTCGGTGGCTCAGCCCACCGACGCCACCGCGTGGTCGATGTCGACGATCTCGGCCAGGAATTTGCCGGTGTGGCTGCCCGGGGTCGAGGCGATGTCCTCCGGAGTACCTTCGCCGACCACGGTTCCACCACCCGCGCCACCCTCGGGTCCCATGTCGATGACCCAGTCGGCGGTCTTGATGACATCGAGGTTGTGCTCGATCACGATGACCGTGTTGCCCTTGTCGACCAGACCGTTGATCACGGCGAGCAGCTTCTTGATGTCCTCGAAGTGCAGACCGGTGGTCGGCTCGTCGAGGATGTAGACCGTCCGGCCCATCGACCGCTTCTGCAATTCGGCCGCCAGCTTCACGCGCTGCGCCTCACCGCCGGACAGCGTCGGCGCCGGCTGCCCGAGCCGGACATAGCCCAGACCGACGTCGACGAGTGTCTTCAGGTAGCGATGGATCGAGGTGACGGGCTCGAAGAAGTCGGCGGCCTCCTCGATCGGCATGTCGAGAACCTCGGAGATCGTCTTGCCCTTGTAGTGCACCTCGAGGGTCTCGCGGTTGTACCGCGCGCCGTGACAGACCTCGCACGGGACGTACACGTCCGGCAGGAAGTTCATCTCGATCTTGATCGTGCCCTCACCGGTGCACGCCTCGCAGCGGCCCCCCTTGACGTTGAACGAGAACCGCCCCGGTTGATAGCCGCGGACCTTCGCCTCGGTCGTCGCCGCGAACAACGTGCGGATCTTGTCGAAGACACCGGTGTAGGTGGCCGGGTTCGACCGCGGGGTGCGCCCGATCGGCGACTGGTCGACCTGCACGAGCTTGTCCAGGTTGTCCAGACCCTTGATGCGGGTGTGACGCCCGGGCACCTGACGCGCGCCGTTGAGCTTGTTGGCGAGCACGGTGGCCAGGATGTCGTTGACGAGCGTCGACTTGCCCGACCCCGAGACACCGGTGACCGCGGTCATCACGCCGAGCGGGAACGACACGTCGATGCCACGGAGATTGTGTTCCCGTGCGCCGACGACCGTCAGCTGGCGCTTGCGATCGATCGGCCGCCGGATGTCCGGCACCGGCAGGGTGTCGCGACCGGCGAGGTACGCACCGGTCAGCGACTTCCTGTTCTTCAGCAGGTCCTTGTAACTGCCGCTGTGCACCACGTGCCCGCCGTGCTCCCCGGCACGGGGCCCGATGTCGACGATCCAATCGGCGGCGCGGATGGTGTCCTCGTCGTGTTCGACGACGATCAGTGTGTTGCCCAGATCCCGAAGCCGCGTCAGCGTGTCGATCAGCCGACGGTTGTCGCGCTGGTGCAGACCGATCGACGGCTCGTCGAGGACGTAGAGCACGCCCGCAAGACCCGAACCGATCTGGGTGGCCAGGCGGATGCGCTGCGCCTCACCACCCGACAGCGAACCCGCGGCGCGCTCGAGCGACAGGTACTCGAGTCCGACGTCGAGCAGGAAGCGGATGCGGGCCTGGACCTCCTTGAGGACCCGTCCCGCGATCGCGGCCTGCCGGGAGTCGAGCCGCAGTTGGTCGAGGAAGTCGGCGCAGTCGGCGACCGACAGGGCACACACCTCGGCGATCGACTTCGGCCCGAACTCCGGGTGGTCGAGCGTGACGGCGAGGATCTCGGGGCGCAGGCGCGCGCCCTGGCAGGCAGGACACGGCACGTCCCGCATGTAACCCTCGTACCGCTCTTTCATCTGCTCGGACTCGGTCTGGTCCATGCGGCGCGCGAGGAACGAGAGCACGCCCTCGAACTCGGTGTAGTACGAGCGGGTGCGGCCGTACCGGTTGCGGAACTTGACGTGGACCTGGTGGTCACTGCCGTTGAGCAGGGCCCTGCGCGCCTTGATCGGCAGCTTCTTCCAGGGCGTGTTGATGTCGAACTTCATCTGATCGGCCAGACCCGACATCAACCGGAGGAAGTAATCGGCGTTGTGGCCGGTCGACCACGGGGCGATCGCACCCTCGGCGAGCGACATCTCCGGGTCGGGCACGACGAGCTCCTCGTCGACCTCCTTGCGGATGCCGAGCCCGTCGCATTCCGGGCAGGCGCCGTACGGCGAGTTGAACGAGAACGACCGCGGTTCGAGGTCGTCGATCGCGATCGGATGCGCATTGGGACAAGCCATCCGCTCCGAGAAGCGGCGCTCGCGTTCCGGGTCGTCCTCCTCGAGGTCGACGAAGTCGAGCACGATGATGCCGTCGGCCAGGCGCAGACCGGTCTCGACCGAATCCGTCAGACGCTGCTTGGCGCTGGCCTTGACGACCAAGCGGTCCACGACCACCTCGATGTCGTGCTTCTCCTGCTTCTTCAGCTTCGGCGGATCGGTCAGCTGATGGACGACGCCGTCGATGCGGGCGCGGGAGAAACCTTGCGTCTGGAGCTCGGCGAAGAGGTCGACGAACTCTCCCTTGCGGGTACGCACGACCGGCGCGAGCACCTGGAAGCGCGTGCCCTCGTCCATCGCGAGCACCTGATCCACGATCTGCTGGGGTGTCTGCTTGGCGATGGGCTCGCCGCAGATCGGGCAGTGCGCCTTGCCGGCGCGGGCGTAGAGGAGACGGAGGTAGTCGTAGACCTCGGTGATGGTGCCGACGGTCGACCGGGGATTGCGGTTGGTCGACTTCTGATCGATGGACACCGCGGGCGAGAGGCCCTCGATGAAGTCCACATCCGGCTTGTCCATCTGCCCGAGGAACTGCCTCGCATAGGCGGACAGTGACTCCACGTAGCGCCGCTGCCCCTCCGCGAAGATCGTGTCGAAGGCGAGGGATGACTTGCCCGATCCCGACAACCCCGTGAAGACGATGAGGCTGTCCCGGGGCAGGTCGACATCGATGCCGCGCAGATTGTGTTCGCGGGCACCTCGGACGATCAGACGATCAACCACTGCAGTCCTTACATTCTCGAGTCACAGGGCGCACAGACGGCGCACGGGCACAGTACCGACGGCCACCGACAGAAACGTCGCCATGCACTCGCCCCGGGGAGATTCGGAGTCCGACGACCGGGCGATCGGTCTCGCCGCCCGCGTGTCATCGCCGAACCGATGGTCCAGGATACGCGCGCCACGCCGGGTTTCATGGTCGCGACCGTCACATTCCGGCTGCCCGCTGTCATAGCCTGTCGGCATGACCTCCCCAGCGACACCGATCAGCGACGACTACACCGGCGACCTCTCCGAGTCGAAGACCCCACAGCGCCGCACGCTGTCGTCGGCCACCATCGTCAAGCTGTCCGTCGGCCCGATGGACAACAACGTCTACCTGGTGACCTCGCGTGCGACGGGCGATCAGCTGATCATCGACGCGGCCAACGACGCGGAGACGATCACCGAGGTCTTGTCGGCGGTCGAGGGAACACCGAAGCTCATCTTCACGACCCACCAGCATTTCGATCACTGGCAGGCCCTCGCCGCCGTCACCGAGTCCACCGGGGTGCCGACCGCGGCGGGGCGCCTCGACGCCGGTGAACTGCCCGTCACCCCCGACCGCCTCGTCGACGACGGTGACGTCCTCGAGGTCGGCGACCTCACGTTCGAGGCCATCCACCTCGTCGGGCACACCCCGGGATCGATCGCTCTCGCACTCACCGACGTCGACGACAGCGGCGAGCGAACCGTGCACCTCTTCACCGGTGACTGCCTCTTCCCCGGCGGCATCGGCAAGACCTGGAAGCCGGAGGACTTCGACACCCTCCTCGAGGACGTCTCGACGAAGCTGTTCGACCGCTTCGACGACTCGACCATCGTCTACCCCGGCCACGGCAAGGACACGACCCTGGGCGCCGAGCGCGGGTCACTCCCCGAATGGCGTGAGCGCCGCTGGTGATCCGGAAGCGGGCGACGCCGGTCGGTTCCGGAGTGTTTGGTCGCCGTCGCGGGCGGTTACCTGTTCCTCGGATCGTTCGGCGAGTCGTGACCCCAGATGCCCCGTAGGTACGCAAACCGGTCACGGCACGCCGAGTGACCTGCAGATTCGTTGCGACAGGGTAGCGTTGAACGGGCCAGAAACGCGCTTCACCCGACGGATCTCGATAGCCAAACCCGACTGAAGAAGGTTGTGACCGATGATTCTCCGCCGTATAGCCCGTCCGCTCCTCGCCTCGGCGTTCGTCGCCAGCGGCGTGGACGCCATCCGGAGCCCCAAACCGATCGCGCAGTCCGCGGAGCCGGTCGTGGACAAGGCCCGGTCGTCGCTCCCGCCCGAGGTGGCCGGCCGGATCCCGGAGAACACCGAGACCCTGGTGCAGATCAACGCCGCCGCCCAGATCGGCGGCGGAATCCTGCTCGCAACCGGCAAGTTCCCGCGCGTGGCGTCCGTCGTCCTGGCCGGCACCCTGATCCCGACGACGGCAGCGGGCACCGACTTCTGGAACGAGGCCGACCCGGTCAAGAAGGAAGCCCAGCGCAACGCGTTCATCAAGAACGTCGGCCTGCTCGGCGGAGTCCTGTTGGCGGCGGTCGACACCGAGGGCAAGCCGTCGCTCGCGTGGCGCGGCCGTCAGAAGGCATCCGCTGTGGCCGCGGCGCTGCCGATCGGTGCCGCCGCCGGGTCGTCGACCTGGGAGCACCTCGTCGAGCGCACCCACGACGGCGCCGAGATCGTCTCCGAGCGGTCCGCCGACGCCGCGGCGAAGTTCCGCGAGCACGCACCCGAGATCGCCGAGGCCGCGCAGAAGCGCTCCCTCGAGCTGGCCGGCAAGGCCGCCGAGACCGCCTCCGATGTCGCGGATCGCATCAAGGACCGCGCCCCGGTCGTCGCCGACGCGGCTCTCCACCGGTCGTCGGAGCTCGCCGACACGGCGCTCGCGCGTTCGTCTGATCTCGCCGAGACCGCGCGCAAGCGGGGCCCGAAGCTCGTGAAGGAAGCGCAGAAGCGAGCCGAGAAGGCTCAGAAGCAGGCCGCGAAGGCGCAGAAGCAGGCGAAGAAGAAGGCTCCGAAGATCGCCGATTCGGCCCTCGACCGCGCGTCCGATCTCGCCGACACCGCCCGCAAGCGCGCACCGGAGTTCGCCGACGTGGCACGCGATCGGTCCGCCGAACTCGCCGACGTCGCCCGCGCACGGTCGGCCGAGCTCGCCGAGACCGCACGCCAGCTCGCCGCAGCTGCCGAGGACTCCGCCGAGCAGAGTCGCAAGCGTCTGCGCAAGGCACGTCGCTGATCCCTCGGGGTCTCCACGCGCACGAGCAACAGATACGAGCACGACCCTGAGCACAACCGATCTCACGACCACGGACGCGGAGCACCCGCCAGCGGATTATCCCTGGGTGCCCGCGTCCGCGGCGCTGAGAGAGGCCTCGCTGCACGAGATGACGCTCGCGGGTCCGCCGTTCGGGACGGTCCCGTCGGCCGGCTCGCGGCTCGTGATCGCAGTCGGGTCGAATGCCGCCCCCGACGTTCTCCGTCGCAAGCTCGCCCACGTTCCGTCGACGGACCGGATCTGCCTCCGCACGGTCCGCGTCACGTACATCACAGTCGGCCATTCCGCCCATGTAGCGGCCCGGGGATACATCCCGGCCGCACCGATCCTCGCAGGCGAGGGCGCGATCACTACGACCGCGGCCTGGCTGGGTCCCACCCACATCGATGCTCTCGACGCCACCGAACCCAACTATGATCGACATACAGTGACTACGCGCGACCACCCCGTTCTCGGCCGTCCCTCTCCCCTCCTTCCGGACGAGTGGACCCCGCCTGCGACCTTCGACCTGTACGTGTCCCGGCACGGCGTCCTCGCCGACCCGGTCACCGGTGACCCCGTCCCCTTCGACGCACAGACCGACGTTCTCGAGTGGCTGTCCCGCCGACTCGACGACGAGACACTCGCCGACCCGGCGTCGCAGGTCTGCAGCCGCTTGTCCGCCGACCCCCGCGCGATGACCGCCCGCATCCGGGCCGCCGGACTGGCCCGGTCCTACAGGTCCCGCGCACCGCTGTCGATCGGGGACGGCCGATGACCGCCCTCTCGCCGGACGCCGACCCCCGCGTGGACGAGGAACAGCGGCACCTCGACCGCGTGTACGGCAGGCTGGACCGGATGCGTCGGACCACGCAGCGTCGGTTGTCGTCGACGCTCTCCGAACGCGGCGGCACACCGCAGGCGCTGTCCGAACGCGAGTCCTACGAACGGATGTACAACGAGGATCTCGCCAAATTCGATGCCGCCGAACACAATCTGTATTTCGGTCGTCTCGACCTCGAGGACGGCGAGATCCGACGTATCGGACGCATCGGTGTCCTCGACGACGGTTTCGCCGACGACGGCGAACTCGACGCCACCGCCACCGACGCCACCCTGCTGCTGGACTGGCGCGCGCCGCTGGCCCGGCCGTTCTATCTGGCGACGCCCGCCGCGCCCGAGGACGTCGCGCGCCGTCGCCACATCCGGACCCGCAGCCGCAAGGTCCGCGGGGTGAGCGATGAGTCCCTGACCGCAGGCGATGCGCTGCTCGACGACTTCGGACACGGCGACGTCGTCAACGAGTCGGCTCTTGTCGCGGCCCTCAACGCCGCCCGCACCGGCGAGATGACCGACATCGTCGAGACGATCCAGCGCGAGCAGGACCTGATCATCCGGTCGACGCATCGCGGGGTCACCGTCATCCAGGGCGGCCCCGGTACCGGCAAGACCGCCGTGGCGCTGCACCGAGCCGCCTACCTGCTCTACACACATCGCGAGAACCTCTCGCGCAGCGGCATTCTCATCATCGGACCCAACGACGACTTCCTGAACTACATCGGCCAGGTGCTGCCCTCGCTGGGCGAGTCCGGCGTGCTCCTCTCGACCATCGGGGACCTGTTCCCCGGCGTCCGCGCGGGCACCGCCGACCTGCGGACGACCGCCGCGGTCAAGGGCGGACTGCGCATGGTCGACGTCCTCAAGCGGGCGGTGCGTGCCCAGCAGTCGCTGCCGTCTCGTCCCGAGGCGGTCGATTTCGACAGCTACACCGTCGAGATCGACTCGGCTCTGGTCAAGGCCGCGCGCGCCAAGGCCCGCGCGACTCGACGCGCCCACAACCTCTCGCAGAACGCCTTCCTGAAGGCGGGACTCGCCGAACTCGCGGCGCGGCACGCGGCGGCCATCGGATCGAGCCTGCTCGACGGTTCGCAGTTGCTCAGCCCCGCCGACATCGCCGACATCCGCGACGACATGAGCCGCGATCCCGACATCCGTGCCGCGTTGCTGCGGTACTGGCCGACGCTGACCCCGCAGGCCCTGCTTCGCGACCTGCTCGGCGACGAACGCGCGATCCGCAAGGCCACCCCGGGTTGGACGGACGCCGATCGTGCGGCGCTGCACCGTCCGTCGCGCCCTGCCACGACGTCGGGCGCGGACTTCTCGCCTGCCGACGTCCCATTGCTGGACGAACTCGCCGAGCTGATCGGTTACGGCACCGAGGACGCGGAGCGGGCCGAACGCGCACGCTGGCGTCGCCAGTTGGCCGAGGCGCAGGACGCACTGGACATCCTGACCGGCTCGGCGCCGCAGGACCTCGAAGACGAACTCGATCCCGAGATCCTGATGGCCTACGACCTGATCGACGCAGAACAGCTCGCGTCCCGCCAGACCGAGACACGACGCGCCACGACGGCCGAACGTGCCTACGGCGACCGCACCTGGACGTTCGGCCACGTCATCGTCGACGAGGCCCAAGAGCTCTCCCCCATGTCCTGGCGGATGGTGATGCGACGCATCCCGAATCGGTGGATGACGATCATCGGCGACACCGCTCAGACATCCGACGAGGCGGGCACGCGCTCGTGGGCCGAGGTCCTGGAGCCGTATGTCGCGAAGCGCTGGCAGTTCAAAGAGCTGTCGGTCAACTACCGGACCCCGAGCGAGATCATGGAGTACGCCGCGCGCGTCCTCGACGAGATCGGCAACGGCGAGAAGGCCCCGACCTCGTTGCGCAGCAACGGGATCGAGCCGGTGGCGCTGCGGGCGGACAACGACTCCCCGGGGAGCATCGCCGACGCCGTCCTCCGAGCCGTCGGGCTCGCCGAACCCGACGGCCTCACCGCCGTCGTGGTCCCCGATCACCTGCACGACCCGATCGACGCGGCGCTGGCGCCGGATCGCTTCACGCTCCCCGACCGGGAACCACCCCGGGTGTACACGGTGCGGAGCTGTAAGGGCCTGGAGTTCGACACGACCATTGTCGTCGAGCCCGCCGCGATCATCGACCAGTCACCACGCGGGCTCAGCGACCTGTACGTCGCCCTCACCCGGGCGACCCAGCGACTCGTCGTCGTCCATCGGGGCGACCTCCCCGACGCCCTTGCGGATCTCCCGGCCGGCTGAGGGCGCGCGATCCCCGCTCCGCTCCCGGTTGATGCGACCTGCCGACCCGGTTACTGCGAAAGCACTCGTTGTGATCGGAGCGGCCCAATTACTGCTCCCTGAGGAGGCCGGAGCTTGCGGAGGCCGTCACGAAGGGTCCTGGTGAGCCGGGTTGCGAAGACCCTTCGTGACGCGCCCTCCGCAAGCTCCGGCCTACTCAGGGAGCGGGTGGGGGCCGTCGCTTGCGCGCCGCGCCTCGGCCTCGCGGATCGCCGCGTCGATCCGCGGTCCGATCACCTCGAGCGCGTCGGTACCGACGATCCCGAGGTGATCGGCATCGACGTCGACACGGGTGACCCGCCCGCCGAGGAACGGTGTCCAGCGTCCGGCGGTGGTGTCCGGGTTCGCCTCCCCCGCCGCCGCGACGACGAGCATCGCGTCGCCGTCGTAGGTTCGGGGCCGATGGTCGACGGTGCGTCGGGCCGACGTCGCCATCCGTTGGAGCATGCGGTCGAACGCGGGTCCGTCGAGGAGTCCGAGTCCGACGACCCGCTCGCGGACCGCCGCCGCCATCGCGGCCGGATCGTCGGAGGCGGTCACCGCGTCGATGTCGATGACCGCTCGCCACCCGCCGAGCAGGTCCGCGACCGTGGCTCGCGCATCCTCCGCGGACACCTCGGCACGCGCCGCCGCCCCGTCGGTCTCGAGTTCACCGCCGGTCTCGAGTTCGTCACCGGTCGCGGGATAGCTGTCGAGGAGGCCGAGGAACCCGACTTCGGCACCCTGCGAACGCAATTCGGCCGCCATCTCCTGGGCAATGAGCCCGCCGAGGGACCAACCGACGAGGTGGTAGGGCCCCTGCGGGACGATCGCCCGGATCTCGGCCACATACCGCGCGGCGAGTTCGCGGATCGACGTGGCGGCCGTGTCGCCGGCCACCACGAAGGGGTCCTGCAGACCGAAGACCGGCCGGTCGTCGAGATACGGTGTGAGACCAGCGAACAGCCACGCCAACCCATCGGCGGGGTGGACGCAGAAGACCGGTTCGCGGCTGCCGTCCGCCCGTAGCGGCACGACGACCTGGCCCCGCGTGGCGGCGGTGTCGGCTGAGTCCTCGTGCGTCGCCTGAGCAGCGAGCCGGGCGCCGAGATCGCGCGGTGTGGGTCCGGCGAAGATCCATGCGACCTCGACGGGCAGTCCGGTCCGTCGCCGCAGCAGCGACACCAGCCGCACCGCCGACAGCGAGGTCCCGCCGAGGTCGAAGAACCCCTGGTCCGCGTCGGTCACCGCAGTCCCGGTGATCTCCGACATCGCGTCGGCGACCGTCACTTCCCAGCGGCCGGTCGGGGCCGCGGGCTCGGCGTCCTCGCGCCCCCCACCGGCTGAGTTCATGAGCGACGCGACCTCGCGGCGTCCGGGTCGCCCGTCCGCGCCGACCGGGATGGCGTCGACGACGCTGATCACCGTCGGAATACAGTGTGCGGGCAGCACTCTCGACAGCTCGCGTCGGAGGTCGGAGGCGCCGGGGCCGTCGCGGTCGACCACGACCCAGGCCCCCACCTCGACTCCGTCAATTGTCGGCTGACCGTCGGACGCCGACGCCACGACCGCTGCAGTGACGACGCCCGCCACCGCGTTGAGTGCCGCCTCCACCGCATCGAGATCCACTCGCCGCCCGCCGATCCGGGGGTGACGCTCGACCGGCCCGAGGATCTCCGGTCGTGTCATCGAGGCGTCGACCCACCGCGCCCGCATACCCGTCGCGAGCAGCGAACCGTCTGCCGTGCGCTCGTGCAACTCACCCGGCACCCGCGCCGGTACCGCCCGGCCCGCGCTGTCGAGGATCAGCGACGCACCGTCAACGGCACCGGTCACATCGACCTCGTCCAGCACCATGTCGATGTCACCGGTCACGGCGTCGAGCATGCCTAGGAAGACGTCGCGTATCGACTCAACCGTCTCGATGTCGAACAGCGCTGCGGCGTAGTCGATCTCGCCGACCAACTCGACAGCCGCACCGACGGACCGCTCCGCGAGACCGAGGGTGAGGTCGACCTTCGCCGGCGGCGGCCCCGGTTCGACGGCCACGACCTCGAGACCGTCCACGATGAGCGGCTCGGCGTCCGCGCCGATACCAGGCACCGCCGGTGTCCCGGACGACTCGCCGAGATAGTTGATCATGATCTGCACGAGCGGCGCGTGGGCGGTGGACCGGACCGGGGTGAGGTGCTCGACGAGGGTCTCGAACGGGATGTCGGCGTGCGCGAAGGCCGCGAGATCGGCGTCGCGGACCCGGCGGAGCAGGTCCTCGACCGTGTCCTCGGAGTGCACCGATGTGCGGAGCACCACGGTGTTGACGAACATCCCGATGAGCCCCGCCGTGGCCGCGTGCCCGCGACCGGAGATGGCGGCGCCGACGCTGATGTCCCGCACATCGGCCACACGGGCGAGTGCGGCGACGAAGGCGGCGTGACAGACCATGAACGGGGTCATCCCGTGCACGCGTGCGGTCGCCGCCACCGCCGCGCTGCGCTCCTCGCCGATCTGGAGGGGCAGCCGACCACCGGTGGGGTCGGCGATCGGTGGACGCGGACGGTCACCGGGGATCTCCAGTGCGGCCGGAACGTCGGCCAGCGTCTCGGTCCAGAACGAGTACTGCGCCGCCATCGGTGAGGTCGGGTCGTCGAGGTCCCCAAGCAGATCGCGTTGCCACAGCGCGTGATCGGCGTATG
Source organism: Gordonia sp. SMJS1 (assembly GCF_029866425.1). Taxonomy (NCBI): domain Bacteria; kingdom Bacillati; phylum Actinomycetota; class Actinomycetes; order Mycobacteriales; family Gordoniaceae; genus Gordonia; species Gordonia sp. SMJS1. The sequence continues at coordinate 3,115,215 of NZ_CP123381.1, forward strand.
CGATCTCCGGTACGTCGATCGACCCGACTTCGGGGCGTCGACCGTTGCGGTACCCACCGAGGAGCTCCGCGGCCAGGATCGCCAGGGACGCCGCATCGCCGGCTATGTGGTGCAGGACCAGCACGACTCGAAACACTGGCGGCGACGCACCCTCCGCTGATACCAGCGACGTCACCACACGCAACGGCAGCTGCGTCGTCACGTCGAATCCCTCCGCGCACAACGCCATCGCGTCCTCGGGCGTCCCGGCCGATTCCCAGCGCAGTCGGGCCGCCGCCACCGAAGGATCGAGGATGTGCTGTAGCGGCACCCCGCCGTCGCCGAGCGGGTAGACGGTCCGCAGCGGTTCGTGTCGCGTCATCACAGCCGCGACCGCGGCGCGTAGTGCGTCGACATCGAGGAATCCCCGGATGTCGAATGCGATCGGCATGTTGTACGTCGGGGACGTCACGTCGAACTGGTTGATGAACCACAGTCGTTGTTGCGCATACGACAACGGGATGCGCTCGGGCCGGGGTCGTGCGACGAGCGGATGGTCGGAGACCCGACGACGCGTGACGAGTTGCGCGAGCTCGCGGACCGTCGGGGTGCGGAAGAGGTCGCGCACATCGAGGTCGGTCCCGAGCTGCTCGCCGATCCGGGCGACGACCCGCATCGCGGCGAGCGAGTTGCCGCCCAGATCGAAGAACGGCGTCGTCACCGAGATCTCGTCGAGTCCCAGCACGTCGGCGACGACGACGGCCACCGCCCGTTCGACGGCGTCGGCGGGCGGCACCATCTCGACCGGCTCGCTCCGCGGCGCGGGCAGGGCCCGGCGGTCGAGTTTGCCGGTCGCGGTCACCGGGACCGAATCGAGGACCACCCACTGCGTCGGGTGCATGTACTGCGGCAACGCCTGCCGCAGATGCTCACGGATCGCGTCGAGATCGACACGGCCGGCGAGGTATCCGACCAGTGCATCGCCCGCCGGTCCGCTCCGGACGGTGACCGCCGCGTGCGAGATGCCGTCGACACGGGCGAGGACGGTCTCGATCTCCCCGAGCTCGATGCGCTGTCCGCGCAACTTCACCTGGAAGTCTGCCCGGCCGAGGTATTCGAGCGCACCGGAGGCGTTCCAGCGCACCAGGTCACCGGTCCGGTAGAGGCGGCCTCCGTGCGGGCCGGTGGGGTCGGCCACGAACCGTTCGGCGGTGAGGTCGGGCCGGGCGGCATAACCGCGCGCCAGCTGATCGCCGCCGACGTACAGCTCGCCGACCACCCCGACCGGCGCCGGGCGCAACCCGTCGTCCAGCACCCACGTGGTGGTGTTCGCGTTCGGGCGCCCGATCGGCACGATCACGTCGCCGGGGGCGAAGCGGTACGCCGTCACCTCGACGGCCGCCTCGGTCGGCCCGTAGAGATTGTCGAGGTCCGCCTGCGGCACGAGCGCCGCCATGGCCTCGGCGGTGGCCGCCGGCAGTGCCTCGCCCGACGCGTTGACCCGCCGCAACGACGACAGTGCCGCGCGCCGCCGCGGGTGGTCGCCGATGTACTCGACGAACGCCGCCATCATCGACGGCACGAAGTGCACCGAGGTGACCCGATGCCGCTCGATCTCGGCGAGGACGTGGGCCGGGTCGATGTGGCGGCCGTCCTCGACGATGACGAGGCGGGCCCCGGCCATCAGCGGTTCGAACAACTCGGGGACGGACACGTCGAAGGTGACCGGCGTCTTGAGCAGAACGGCATCGTCGGGACGCAGCGGGGAACGCACCGCCATCCATGCGAGTCGGTTGAGTACGGCGCCGTGACTGACCGTGACTCCCTTGGGCGTTCCGGTCGAGCCGGACGTGAACAACGTGTAGAGGGCGTTGCCCGGACACGGGCGACGGAGTTCCGGCCGGGGACCCGAGCGGTCTTCCGGCGGGGCGTTTCCGTCAACGACGAGCGTCGGTACCGACAGACCGGACAGCGCGGACGGGGACACCTCAGCGGTCAGGATGACCGCGATCGACGCGGCGTCGACCATCGCGGCCACTCGTTCGGGCGGAGTCGACGGGTCGATGCTGACATAGCTGCCGCCGGCCATCACCACCGCGTGGATCGCGAGCACCAGCTCCACCGACCGCGGGATACACACGCCCACGGCCACTTCGGGACCCACGCCGTGGGCGGACATCATCTCGGCCAGCTGGGTGATCCGGTCCATGAACTCGCGGTAGGTCACGGATCGCGCACCGGCCACCAGTGCCGTCGACTCCGGTGAGCGTCGCGCGGCCGCCTCGATCGCATCGGTGACCGTCGACCACGGCACCGACAGATCGGGGCCCGCGATCAGTTCGGCGATCCGCGCGCGCTCGGCCGCGTCGGTCAGGTCGATGGCACCGACAGCCATGTCGTCGGCACCGACGACCGCCTCGAGGACCCTGGTCAGGCGGGTGATCGCGGTGCGCGCGGTCCGCTCGTCGAACAGGTCGGTGGCATAGACGATCTCGACGTCCCACGCGCCTTCGGGACGGATCGTCACCGCCACGGTCAGGTCGAGCTGGGTGGTGCCGGTGGACGCCTCGATCGGCTCGAAGGTCAGATTCGCCGATCCCGAGGGGTCGGTCCCGACCGTTCCGGTGTCCTGATCGTGCAGCACCGACAGCATCACCTGGCTGATCGGGGCGAACGCCTCCGACCGGACCGGGGACAGTCGGTCCACCAGATACTCGAACGGGACATCGGCGCGTGCGAGGGCGTTGATGTCGTCGACGCGCACCCGTTCGAGGAACTCCCCGACCGGCGTCCGGGGGTCGACGTCGGTGCGCAGGACCACGGTGTTGACGAACATGCCCACGAGGTCGTCGAGATGCGCATGGCCCCGTCCGGCAACCGGGGTGCTGATCACGATGTCGCGGGTCGCGGACAGCCTCGCCAGCACGATCGACAGCGCGGCGTGGACGACCATGAACTCGGTGGCCCCGTGGGCGCGGGCCGTGTCCGCGATCCGCTGTGTCAGTTCGGTCGGGATGGCCGCGGTGACGCGACCGCCCCGTTGCGACGCGACCGCCGGTCGCGGCCGGTCCGTGGGCAGCGGGAGGAGGTCGGGGATCCCGACAGTCGATTCACCCAGTAGCCGACCTGGCGACCGAGAACGGACTCCGGCGAGTCGATGTCCCCCAGCGTCTCTCGTTGCCACAATGCGTGATCGGCGAACTGGATCGCCGGTGCGGCCGCCGCTGGCGCATGGCCCCCGGCACGCGCCAGATAGGCCCCCCACAGATCGGCGACGAGGGGCCGCATCGACTCACCGTCGGCGGCGATGTGATGCAGTACGACGACGAGGACGTGGTCGTCGGTGTCGATCCCACCGTCGCCGACGGCGAACAGGCGGATACGCAGCGGCAGCTCGGACGTGATGTCGAAGGCGGCATCACCGACGAGTGCGGCCGGGTCGGCGAGCTCCCGCGGAGCCTCGATGTCCTCCCACCGCAGGCGGGCCCGGGCCTCGTCGATCGGCAGGATGTGCTGCCGCGGTTCGCCGCCCGGCGCCGGGAACAAGGTCCGCAGGATCTCGTGGCGGGCCAGCAGGTCGACTACGGCGGCGCGTAACGCAGTCCGATCGAGCCGGCCGCGGAGGCGGACGGCCATCGGGATGGTGTAGGCCCCCGAATTCGGTCCAACCGGTTCAGGAACCAGATCCGTTGCTGGGCATATGACAGTGGAATGTACGCGGGCCGTGGATCGACACGGCGCAGCGGCGGCGGTCGCGACGCATCGTCGTAAGCGGCGTCGACGCGACGAGCAAGCAGGCGAACCGTCGGCGCCTCGAAGACGTCACGGACACCGACGCGGACCCCGAAAGCGTCCCCCGCGCGGGCACTCACACGCGTGGCCGACAACGAGTTGCCGCCGATGACGAAGAAGTCAGCGGTCACCGACACGTCGTCGAGTCCGAGAACCTCGCCGACGATGGCCGCGAGTAACCGCTCGGTGTGCGTCGACGGCGGAACGCGTTCGGCGTCGGCCTTCGACGGCTCGATGGCGGGGAGGCCGGCGCGGTCGATCTTCCCGATCGGGCTGCGCGGGATGGAGTCGAGCACCATGAGTGCCGCCGGGACCATGTGCGATGGCAGATGGGTCGCGAGATGTTCACGGAGGGCAGAGATCTCGACCGGCCGTCCGGGCTCGACGGGTTCGACGTAACCGGCCAGCGAGGTCACCGGGTTCCCGACCCCGATGACCGCCGCCGTCCGCACCTGCGGGTGTGCGGTCAGGACGGCCTCGATCTCACCGAGTTCGAGCCGTTGTCCGCGCAATTTGACCTGGAAGTCGGCGCGGCCGACGTAGACCAATCCGCCACTGCGGTCCCGGCGCACGAGATCCCCGGTCCGGTACATCCGCGTGCCCGGTGCCCCGTCGACGGCGGCGACGAAGCGCTCGGCGGTCAGCGCCGGCCGTCCGTGGTAACCGCGTGCGAGTTCGGGACCGGCGAGGTACAGCTCCCCGACGACCCCCGGCGGCACCGGATGCAGCCGCTCGTCCAGGACATGGGCGCTCGCGCCAGGGACCGGGCTGCCGAGGTGGACCGGCTCGTCGACGCCGATCGGAGGCGAGGTGACGCTGATGATCGTGGTCTCGGTGGGTCCGTAACCGTTGTGGAACGCCACGTGCGCGGCCCACCGGTCCTTCTCGGTGTCGGGGACGGCCTCGCCGCCGACGAGGACGTCGGTCATGGGCAGGCGACCGGGATCCGGCAACGACGCCGCCACCGACGTCACCAGGAAGGCGTGGGTGGTGCGGTGCGTCGTGATGACGTCGGCGAGCTCGCGGCCCCCGTACACCTCGGGAGGCGCGACGACGAGCGTCGCAGCACTGCCGTAGGCACCGAGGACCTCGAGTATGGCGGCATCGAACGCGGGCGAGCTGATCCCCAGCCAGCGCGCGTCGGACCCGGATCGGTGCCGGTCGCGCAGCACCGTACTGACACCCGCGAGGCCGCGGTGCGTCACGAGCACCCCCTTCGGCGTCCCGGTCGATCCGGAGGTGAAGATCATGTAGGCGCCGGAATCGGGTGTCACCGGCCGGTTGCGACGCGGCGGGTCGAGCGCCGGGCGTTTGCGCAGGTCGGCGACGAGCGCCGCGTCGAGCCGCAGTCGCGGCGGCCACGTGGAGGCCGTGTCGGCGGTGGGCCCCTCGACACTCCCGTCGGTGAGCACCAGCACGGCGTTCGCGGCGTCCAGGACCCGAGCGATGCGTTCCGCCGGGTAGCGGGGGTCGATCGGGCAGTACACCGCACCGGTCTTGGCCACTGCCCACAAGGCGAGCTGCGCCGTCGCCGAGCGCGGGAACGCGCTGACGACCACGTCCTCCGGACCGATACCGCGGCCGATGAGGACCGTCGCGAGATGCGAACTCGCCGAATCGATTTCGGCATAGGTCCAGACGTGTTCGGGGTCCGCGGCGGCGGGGTCGACGACGGCCGGGTGGGTCGGACGCATCCGCGCCGCGTCGATGAGCAGGTCCGAGAGGAGTTCCGGGGCGGGATCGGGGTCGCCCGAGACGAGCGGGATCATCTCCTCGTCCGGGGTCAGCAGCTCGAGGTCCCCGACCGGCAGTGTGCTGTCGCCGACCGCGGACGTCAGCACGCCGACGAATCGGTCCGCGAGCCGGCGCGCGTCGGATTCGTCGTAGAGGTCCGTTGCGTAGGTGAGCGAACCGCGCCACGGAGCCCCCGCGGCCGGGTCCGTCAGAACACCGAGGGTCAGGTCGACTTTTGCCGAGTTGTCCTCGACGGCAACGGGTTCGACGTCGAGGCCGGCGAACTGCCCACCGGGGGCGCCGGGGGCGGCGAGATCGGACGTGGTGAGCAGCACCTGGACCAGTGGCGCATGGGACGCGGTGCGGGCCACCCCGAGTTCGTCGACGACGTCGTCAAAGGGCACGCCGGCGTGATCGAGGGCGTCGAGATCCACCTCGCGCACCACCCGCAGGAGGTCGGTGAACGGCTGTGCGGGGACGATCGGGGTCCGCAGCGCGACCGTGTTGACGAACATGCCGATCAAGTCGTCGGTGTCGCCGTCGCGGCCCGCGGCGGCGGTCCCGATGACGACGTCGCGGCTGCCCGACAGCCGACCCAGCACCGCGGCGAGTGCGGCGTGCAGCACCATGAATGCGGTGGCGTCGCCGGCGCGGGCGAGGATGCCGATCCCCTGCGCGACACGTCCCGGGATGACGAACTCGACGGTCGCGCCGCGCATGGTCGGCGTGGCCGGGCGTGGATGGGTGGTGGGCAGATCCATGAGGACCGGGGCGCCGTCGAGCCGGCGGGCCCACCACTGCCGGTGCTCGTCCTGCTCGTCCGCTCGTCCGGCGACCTGCAGGACGTGATCGGCGTACTGGATCGGGAGCGGCGGCCAGTCCGGGCTCCGACCGTCGCGTCGTGCCGAGTACGCGGTGAGCAGATCGCGCGACAGCGCCCGGCCCGACTCGCCGTCGGCGGCGATGTGATGGATGCTGACAGCCAGCAGCGCACTTGTGCCGGGATCGACGTACACACGGGCGCGCACGGGCAGGTCACGGGTCAGGTCATATGGCTCGGCGGCGACGGCCAACGCTTCGGACTCGGAATCCGCCACCGCCCAGTCGAATCCGGGATTCTCCGGATCGACGTCGTGGATTCGTTGCTCGGGGCGTCCGTCGCGGGACACCGGGTAGGTGGTCCGGAGAACCTCGTGACGCGCGACCACGTCCGCGAGCGCTCGACGGACGTGTTCGACTTCGACCGTGCCGCGGAGTCGGAAGGCGAACGGGATGATGTACGACGCCACCGCCGGCTCGTACTGGTTGATGAACCACATGCGGCGCTGGGCGCTCGAGAGAGGCAAGACCGACGGACGGGCCGGTGCAGCCGACCGATCCGGGACTACTGTTCCGGCCCCGGCGATGTCTGCCGCCTGGACTCGACGCGCGAGATCACGGACCGTCGGGGCGTCGAAGACGTCTCGCACCCGTACCGGGACCCCGAGCATCCGGGAGACGCGGGCCGCGAGTCGGGTCGCGGCCAGTGAGTTGCCGCCGAGATCGAAGAAGCTGTCGGTCACCGACACCGAGTCCGCGGCAGACAGCCCGAGCACGTCGGCGAAGACACCGGTGATCGCGACTTCGGCGTCGGTCTCGGGGAGCACGCGTTCGGCGGCGACGAAATTCGGTGCGGGCAGCGCCTTGCGGTCCACCTTGCCCGCAGTGTTCAACGGCAACGCGTCCAGGACGACCCAGGACGTGGGCCGCATGTACGCGGGTAGTTGCTCAGCCGTCGCGCGCAGATGCTCGACGTCGACATCCGCTCCGGTCACGTGAGCCACGAGTTGTTCTCCCGCAGCGAGTTCCATGACCGAGACCACCACCTGGGCGACACCCGGCGTGGTGCCGAGGACGGTTTCGATCTCCCCCAACTCGATCCGCTGCCCCCGCAACTTCACCTGAAAATCAACACGACCCACATACTCCAACTCACCCACACCACTCCACCGCACCCGATCACCCGTCCGATACAACCGCACACCCACCCCACCAAACGGATCCGCCACAAACCGCTCCGCAGTCAACCCCGCCCGCGACGCATACCCCCGCGCCACCTGCACACCACCCAGATACAACTCACCCACCACACCCACCGGCACCGGACGCAACCGCGAATCCAACACCCACACCGACACATTCGGCACCGCCCGACCAATCGGCACCACCACCTCACCACCCGACACCACATACAACGTCACATCCACCGCCGCCTCAGTCGGCCCATACAAATTCACCACCCGCACCCCCGGCACCAACCCCCGCAACCCCTCCACCGCACCCACACCCAACGCCTCACCCGAACAAAACACCTGACGCAACGACCCCAACCCCGAACCCAACCCGCCCGAACCCGGCAGCACCGACTCCTGCGGCACCGACTCCCCGAGAGCATCCACAAACACCGACAACATCGACGGCACAAAATGACACACCGACACCCCGAACCGCTCCACCACCGACGCCACATACCACGGATCCCGATGACCACCCGGCTCCGCCACCACCACCGAAGCACCAACCATCAACGGCCAGAACAACTCCCACACCGACACATCAAACGACACCGGCGTCTTCCACAACACCACATCCCGCCCCTGCAACCCGAACAACGACTGCATCCACCCCAACCGATTCACCACCGCAGCCTGCGACACCGTCACACCCTTCGGCCGACCCGTCGACCCAGACGTGAACAACGTGTACACACCCGCACCACCCGGCACCTCCCCCACACCCGACACCACCTCACCCAACAAACCCACACCCAACCCCTCACCAACCACCACACCATCAACCGAAACACCCACCCCCTCACCACAATCCACCACCACACGCCGCACACCCCCAACCCCACAACCCCTCGACCCCCCAACAGACACTCCCCCCACCCACATCCCCCGCCCGCACCAACACCACACCCACACCCGCCGTCGACAACATGAACCCCACCCGCTCCGCAGGCGCATCCACCTCCACCGGCACATACCGACCACCCACAGCCACCACCGCATGCACCGCCACCAACAACTCCAACGACCGCGACATCACCACACCCACAGCCGAATCAACACCCACACCCAACCCCGACAACTCCCGCGCAACACCCCCCACCAACCCACCGAACTCCCCATACGACACCACCCGACCACCCACCCGCACCGCCACCGAACCCACCGACAACCCCACCCGCTCAGCAACCACCGACCCCACCGAACGACCCGACCACCCCAACCCCACCTCCACACCACGCGACCAACCCTCGATGGCGGCGCGCTCGATGGCGTCGACGAGGTCGATGTCGCCGACGATCACGTCGGGATCGGCGAGGCCCGCGTCGAGGACGTCGACGATCCGCGCACCGATGCGTCGCACCGTAGGCTCGTCGAAGAGGTCGGTGGCGTACACGATCCGGCCGGCCAGGCCGGCGAGGGCACCGGCGTCGTCCCGATCGGCGGACATCCCGATCATGAGGTCGAACCGGGCAGCGGGCGCACCGGCCTCGACGGGCGTGATCGTCAGTCCCGGCGCGGACAACTCCCCCACGGAGGTCTGTTCTAGGGTCAGCAGCACCTGGGTCAGCGGCGCGAACGCCTCGCTGCGCGCCGGGGCGAGGGCATCGACGAGGTACTCGAAGGGCACGTCGGCAGCGGCGAACGCATCGAGGTCGGTGTTGCGCACCAACCGGACCAGTTGCTCGAAGGTGGCCGAGGCGTCGACCTCCGTGCGTAGGACCAGAGTGTTGACGAACATGCCGATCAGGGCGTCGAGTTCGGCACGGCCACGGCCGGCCACCGGTGAACCGACCGCGATGTCCGACGTCCCCGACAACCGGGACAGCACCACCGCGACCGACGCGTGCAAGACCATGAACACGGTCACGCCGTGGGCGCGGGCGAACGACTCGATGCGGGGTGCGAGATCCTCGGGCAGGTCGAGGTCCACCACCGCCCCGCGGAGGGACGCCACCGGCGGACGAGGTCGGTCGGTGGGCAACTCGAGGACCCCGGGCAGGCCGGCGAGGTGATCGCGCCACCAGCGCGACTGCCTGCCGAGTTCGGAGCCCGGGTCGTCGATCGAGCCCAGGGCGCGTTCCTGCCAGAGCGCGACGTCCGCGTAGTGCACCGGGAGCGGAGGACGGACAGGCGCGCGACCCTCGACGCGGGACCGGTACGCGTGCAGGAGATCGTCGACCAGGGGCGCCAGTGACTCGCCGTCGGCGGCGATGTGGTGCAGCACGACGACCAGCACGTGGTCGTGTGCACCGCGGTCGTCGGCACCGTGGTCGTCGGCACCGTGGTCGTCGGGATCGGCTCCGAGGATGCCCGCACGGATCGGGAGGTCGCGGGTGACGTCGAACGGTTCTGCGGACAGCGTCTCCACCCCGGCGGTCCGCCACCACTGATCGACGGTGACGTCGTCAGCCGTTGCGATGTCCTGCCACGGTCGGCCATCCGGGCCCTGTGGGTAACGCGTCCTCAGCACCTCGTGCCGGTCGATCACATCGGCGAGTGCCGCGCGCAAGGCGACGACGTCGAGACGACCACGCGCCCGTAGGGCGAACGGGATGTTGTAGGCCGGTGACCCCGGATCGAACTGGTTGATGAACCACATGCGTTGCTGCGCCGGTGACAACGGGAGGCGGGCAGGACGCGGGATCGAACCGAGGTCTGCTGTCTCGGTGGGTGAACCGCTGTCGGTGCGACGGGTCGCGTCGACGAGAGCGGCCATCGCGCGCACGCTCGGTGCATCGAAGAGTTCACGAACGCCGAACGGCACACCGAACGCGTGGGCGACCCGCGCCGCCACCCGAGTGGCCGACAGTGAATGCCCGCCGATCTCGAAGAAGCTGTCGGTCACCGAGATCGCCGTGGCGTCCCCACCACGACCGAGCACCTCGGCGACCATCGCGACGATCGCGTGTTCGGTGTCGGTGTCCGGTTCCACCCGTCGAGTGGAGAAGAGATCCGGCGCGGGCAGGGCTTTTCGGTCGACCTTGCCCGCGGTGTTCAGCGGCAACGCGTCGAGCACCATGACGGTGTCGGGAACCATGTACGACGCGAGCCTGCGGGCGGCATGGTCTCGTAACCGCGACACCGCCGACTCGTCGGGTCCGGTGACGTACGCGACCAACCGGTCGTCCTGCACCACCGCGACTGCCGAGACCACGTCGTCGGCACTCGCGAGGACGGTTTCGATCTCCCCCAACTCGATCCGCTGCCCCCGCAACTTCACCTGAAAATCAACACGACCCACATACTCCAACTCACCCACACCACTCCACCGCACCCGATCACCCGTCCGATACAACCGCACACCCACCCCACCAAACGGATCCGCCACAAACCGCTCCGCAGTCAACCCCGCCCGCGACGCATACCCCCGCGCCACCTGCACACCACCCAGATACAACTCACCCACCACACCCACCGGCACCGGACGCAACCGCGAATCCAACACCCACACCGACACATTCGGCACCGCCCGACCAATCGGCACCACCACCTCACCACCCGACACCACATACGACGTCACATCCACCGCCGCCTCAGTCGGCCCATACAAATTCACCACCCGCACCCCCGGCACCAACCCCCGCAACCCCTCCACCGCACCCACACCCAACGCCTCACCCGAACAAAACACCTGACGCAACGACCCCAACCCCGAACCCAACCCGCCCGAACCCGGCAGCACCGACTCCTGCGGCACCGACTCCCCGAGAGCATCCACAAACACCGACAACATCGACGGCACAAAATGACACACCGACACCCCGAACCGCTCCACCACCGACGCCACATACCACGGATCCCGATGACCACCCGGCTCCGCCACCACCACCGAAGCACCAACCATCAACGGCCAGAACAACTCCCACACCGACACATCAAACGACACCGGCGTCTTCCACAACACCACATCCCGCCGCTCCAACCCGAACAACGACTGCATCCACCCCAACCGATTCACCACCGCAGCCTGCGACACCGTCACACCCTTCGGCCGACCCGTCGACCCAGACGTGAACAACGTGTACACACCCGCACCACCCGGCACCTCCCCCACACCCGACACCACCTCACCCAACAAACCCACACCCAACCCCTCACCAACCACCACACCATCAACCGAAACACCCACCCCCTCACCACAATCCACCACCACACGCCGCACACCCCCAACACCCACAACCCCCTCAACCCCCGCAACAACACTCCCCCCACCCACATCCCCCGCAACAACACTCCCCCCACCCACATCCCCCGCCCGCACCAACACCACACCCACACCCGCCGTCGACAACATGAACCCCACCCGCTCCGCAGGCGCATCCACCTCCACCGGCACATACCGACCACCCACAGCCACCACCGCATGCACCGCCACCAACAACTCCAACGACCGCGACATCACCACACCCACAGCCGAATCAACACCCACACCCAACCCCGACAACTCCCGCGCAACACCCCCCACCAACCCACCGAACTCCCCATACGACACCACCCGACCACCCACCCGCACCGCCACCGAACCCACCGACAACCCCACCCGCTCAGCAACCACCGACCCCACCGAACGACCCGACCACCCCAACCCCACCTCCACACCACGCGACCAACCCTCGACCGTCGGGCGCAGGGCAGTCGGCATCGGGTCGAGCGCGGCCACCGGCAGGGACGGGTCGTCGATCACCGCGTCGAGCAGGTCGGTCAGCATGGCGGCGACCGTCTCGGCGACACCCTCATCGACGACGGACAGATCCGTCTTGACCGTGAGGCAGAGGTCATCGCCCTCCGGTGCGGCGATGAGCGCGAGCGGATAGTGCGTGGCGTCGGACGTGCTCACGTCGCGGATCTCGAGGCCCGAGGTCCGCGACCCCGCCACGACCGTGTCCACGTCGACCGGATACGACTCGAAGACCACGAGGGTGTCGAACAGTCGCGGATGCCCGGTCGCTGCGGTGATGTCGCCGAGTCCGACGAACTGGTGGTCGAGCATGCGGGCGCGGGCGTGGTGCAGTTCACCGATGAGAGCGGCCAGCGATCGACCCGGTGCGACGTCGGCAACGACCGGCACGGTGTTGATGAACAGGCCGATCATGCCGTCGGCACCGTCGAGGTCGGCGGGCCGCCCCGACACCGTCTCACCGAAGACGACTCGTTGCTCGCCGGTGAAGCGGGCCAACACGATCGACCATGCCGCATTCAGCACGGTGCTCGTCGTCGTGCCCAGCGTCCGCACCGTCCGTTCGAGGGCGGCCCGGGTGGTCGCGGACACCCGCGCCGTCACCTCGTGCCGCCGGGGCTCGCGGTCGGCACCGGGGTGCACCTGTGGACGGACCAGCGTCGGAACGATGTCGGCGAGATGCTCGCGCCAGGCGGTGATCGCGGTCGCGGCGTCGCGTCGGTCGAGCCAATCGAGGTAGGACTCGAAGTCACGTTCCGGCGTGATCGCCGGGCGGCCGAGGTGGGCCGCGAGGAGGTCGGCGACGAGAATCGGCCCCGACCATCCGTCCAGGATGATGTGGTGTGCGGTGATGACCAGTGTGTGCGCCGGGCCCGTCACCGTGTCGTGGGACACCGCGGAGAACCGGATGAGCGGCGGGTCGTCCAGGACAAACGGGCGTCGTAGGTCCTCGTCGGCGATCTGCACGATCCGCGAGGCCGCGTCGGCCACGCTCAGACCGGTGAGGTCCACGCCGCGGAAGTCGGGTTCGGTCACCGCGGGATGATCGGCCGGGGGTACCACCACGACCAGTCGACCCGACGGTGTGCGGGTGAACCCCGAGCGCAGTACCCGTTGCCTGGTCAGCAGTTCGCGGACGGCCGGCAGGAGCATGTCGGCGGGGTGAGCTCCGTCGAACTCGATGACCGACTGGGTCACATAGGGATCGACGCCGACCAGCCGCTCGGACTCGTAGAAGAGCCCCTGTTGAAGCGGCGTCGGCGGCCAGATCGCGTAGCGGCCGCGCGTCCGTGCTGCGCGTGTCCGAGCGGCGAGCACGTGGTCGATGTCCGTCTGGTCGAGCCCGCCGATCACGTCGGTCTCACTCGGACCCGGGTCGCCCACGGCATCCACATACGCGGCGAGCGAGGACAGTGCCGATTCCCAGCGATCGGCGATCCCGCCCAGCGCGGACTGGTCGAACAACCCTTCGGGTGCGGTGAGGTCCACTCGCAACTCCCGACCCCCCGCGGTCGCCACCGAGGCGGCCGTCACGGTCAGCGCCGCCAACGCGACCATGTCTCCCCGAACCGACGGCGGAAGCGGCGGCGCGTCCCCGATCGGCACGAAATTCGTTGCCGTCGAATCGGTGTCGTGGACGTCTCCACCCCCGAGCAGACCCAGGTAATTGACCGTGATCGGCGGGAGGGACCGGTTTCGCAATGGCGAGCCGGGACGCAACCATCGCAGCGGCCCGAACGCGATGCCGTTGTCTGGCATTCGGGACTGAGTGTCCTTGAGCGCCTTGACCATCGTCGCCAGACGATGACCGGGGGTGACGTCCGCGACGGTCTCACCCCGAGCTGCTGTGCCGGTCGCCTCCACCGGCCCGGGGACGTCGACGCTCACGGGTACGAACGAGGTGAACCATCCGACCGTCTCGGTCAGGTCGGCGCCGGGTGCGATGCCCTCTTCGCGGCCGTGGTTCTCGATCACCATCGACACCGGACCGGACGCCGTGACCGGATCCCGCAGCGCGAATGCCACGGCCACGGCCACCACGGTGTCCGGGCGCGCACCGAACGTCTCGGTGACCGTGCCCAAGACACGCTCTGCCAGACCGGCGCCGATGGTGCGGGACACCGAGATCGTGGTCGCGAGACGGTCCCGGGCCCGGTCGATCTCCCACGCCGTCGGGGTCGGCGGCAGCTGGCGCGACCACCACTCGATCTCCTCCGCGCGGTCGGCGAGTCCGGCCAGCACACTCGACCAGCGCCGGAACGAGGTGCCCGAGGCCGTGAGCCCCGGTGTCTCCCCGTTGCGGTACTGCCACCACGCGCGCCCCAGACCGGCCACGATGGTCGGCCACGACACGGCGTCGACGCCGAGATGATGGGCGGCGACGACGAGTCGGCCGGTGCCGTCGGCGAAGCGGACGCCGATCGCCGCGACCAGTCGTCCGTCGGCCGGCGACAAGGTCGCGAGGGCGCGCGCATGGGCTGCCCGGATGGCGCTGTCGACGGAGCGCGCCGGCGTCGATGGCCGGCTCGATGTCGAGATGTCCGAGCGGTCGAGGATCTCGACCGTGATGTCACCCGGGTCGCCGTCGCCCGCCACGACGACCGGACCCCCGACGGAGTCGGTGCGCAGCGATGCGGTCAGCATCGGATGGGCCGCGACGACCGCGGTCACCACCGCACGGACCGCGGCCTCGTCCGCCTCGACCGGCAGCGCGAGCACCGTGCTCTGCGAGAAGTCCGCGAGGTCGTCCGGGTCGTCGGCGAGGTCGAGCATCCACGCCAGGCCCGGGGTCATCCCGACCGGACCGATTGCCCCGCCCGGCATTTCGTCGAGTCCTTGGATCGCCTCCGTCTGTGCACGACGGGCCAGCTCACGGATGGTCGACGCCGCGAACACATCGCGCGGGGTCAGATGGAGCCCCGCGGCGCGCAGCATCGACGTGAGGCGGATGGATGCGATGGAGTCCCCGCCGAGTTCGAAGAACGACCGGGTCACCGGGACGTCCTCGACCCCGAGGAGTGATGCAACGACTGCGGCAACGGTCCGTTCCGCGTCGTCGGCGGGTGCGGCGTCGGCGTGGACGGCTTCCGACAACGGGTCGAAGCGCGGCGCCGGGAGCGATTTCCGGTCCAGTTTCCCGGTGCTGCCGAGCGGCGCTTCGGTCAGCGGCACCCACAGTGTCGGCCGCATGTACGCCGGCAACGACGCGGCCACCGCCTCCCGCGCGCGTGCGATGAACTCGTCCCCGTCCGGTCCACCGCCGCCGGGTCCGATGAGATATCCCACCAGGTGGTCCGAACCGCCCGGGGCGCTCGCGACGGTGACCACGGCCTGGCGTACGCCGTCGATCCCGGACAGAACCGCCTCGATCTCACCGAGTTCGATCCGCTGTCCGCGGAGTTTGACCTGGAAGTCGCTGCGTCCCAGGTACTCCAGGTCGCCCGCACGGTTACGCCGGACGAGGTCGCCAGTGCGGTACAGGCGTCGGCCGCCGCCTGCGGGATCGGCGACGAACCGTTCGGCGGTGAGGTCCGGCCGCGCCGCATACCCGCGGGCGAGCTGGACGCCTCCCAGATACAACTCGCCGGTGACCCCCGCCGGCACGGGACGCAAGCGTGCGTCGAAGACGAACGTCTGGGTGTTCCACACCGGCCGCCCGATGGGCACCACGTCCGCACCGGGGTCCGGAGTCGCGACGGCGACCTCAACGGCGGCTTCGGTGGGACCGAACAGGTTCGAGACGCGTACGTGTGGGAGCGCCGCGCGCGTCGCCCGCAGCGTCGCCGGTGGCAGGGCCTCACCGGAACAGTAGAGGTGTCGCAGGCTCGGCAGCGGCGAACTCGCATCGTCGCGAATGTCACCGGCGCCGGGAGCGGAGCGAGCGGGCCGAATGTCACCGGCGCCGGGAGCGGAGCGAGCGGGCCGGATTTCATCGATGAAGACGGCGAGCAGTGACGGTACGAAGTGCACCGTGCTGATCTGCTCGGCGTCGATCAGCCGAGCCATCGAATGCGGATCGAGATGGGCGTCGTCGGGCGCGATGACCAACCGGGCGCCGGTCAGCGCCGGGGTCAGCAGTTCGGGCACCGACACGTCGAATGTGAAGGGCGTCTTCAGGAGGATCGAGTCGTGCGGTCCGATCCCGAATTCGTCGACTCCCCATCGCAATCGGTTGAGTACGGCGCGATGGGACACCGTGACGCCCTTGGGTCGGCCGGTGGACCCCGACGTGAAGATGGTGTACGCCGCGTGGTCGGGGCGCAGTATCGACAGACGTTCGTCGTCGGCGACCGGGACGGTGTCGAGGTCGACCGGGCTCGCGGCGTCCACAACGATCGCGCGGGGGACAACCTGCGCCGCGGGCGCCGCCCTGTCGTCGCAGATCAGCGCGATCCTCGCGTGCGCGGTGTCGACCATGTGGCGAACGCGGTCGGAGGGAGCGTCGGGTGCCACCGGCATGTACTGACCGCCGGCGGCGAGTACCGCGTGGACCGCGATGACCAGTTCGATCGACCGCGGCATGCACACCGCGACGCAGTCCTCCGGGCCGATCCCGAGCGCGATGAGTTCCCGCGCGATGGTGGCCACCCGCGCGGCGAACTCGCGGTGGGTGAGCGTGCGGTCCCCGAAACGCACCGCAACCGCCTCCGGCGACCGCAGCTGGCTGGCGGCCGCGATCGCCGCCGGGATCGTGAGGTCGGGCAGGACGAGCTCGGTTCCGACCGAGAGCTGCTGTTGCGCATCGGCTTCGGCTGCGGTGAGGATCGGGAGATCGGCGACTGGTACGTCGGCGTCGTCGGCGAGCGAGCTGAGTGCCGCGGACAACGCCGCGGAGATCATCTCCGCGGTAGCCGGGTCGAACAGCGCAGTGGCATAGGCGATCGAGCCGGTCAGCCCACCGTCGGCGGTCTCGCGGAAACCGATGGTGAGGTCGAATTTCGCGGCGGTGTCCTCGATCTCGAC
Source organism: Gordonia sp. SMJS1 (assembly GCF_029866425.1). Taxonomy (NCBI): domain Bacteria; kingdom Bacillati; phylum Actinomycetota; class Actinomycetes; order Mycobacteriales; family Gordoniaceae; genus Gordonia; species Gordonia sp. SMJS1. Next base: position 3,132,414 of record NZ_CP123381.1, read on the forward strand.
GAACTCGGTGTCGAGATCGGCCAGTGTGCCGAGCGCCGGTCCGCCGCTCGTGGAGTGGACGAGCAGCACCTGGGCGAGCGGCTCCACGTTCTCGATGCGCTGCGGGTTCACCGCGTCGATCACCCGCTCGAACGGCACGTCGGCGTTGTCGAACGCCGCGAGGTCGGCGTTCTTGACCTGCTCGAGCAACGCGCCGACGGTGAGGTGCGGTTCGACGTCGACTGACAGGATGACGGTGTTGACGAACATGCCGATCAGCTGGTCGATCTCGCGTCGGCCTCGTCCTGCGACGGGCGTGGCCACGGCGATCCGGTTCGTCGACGTCAGGCGCGCGAGGACCGCGACGGTGGCCGTGTGCGCGACCATGAACAGGGTGGCACGGCGGGCGGCGGCACGTCGGCGCAGTCGCGACACGACGGCCGCGGGCAACGACCACCGCACCGTGGCCGCGCGTCCGTCGGTCTCGGCGGGGCGCGGGCGGTCGATCGGCAGCGGGAGGATGTCGGGCAGGCCGGTCAACCGCTCGACCCAGAACTGCAACTGGCGCGCGATCACGGAGTCGGCGTCCGCGGGGTCACCGAGCCGATGTCGTTGCCACACCGCGTAATCCGCGTATTGGAAGCGCAGGGCCGGCCAGTCCGGTGCGCGGCCCGACCGCCGGGCCGCGTACGCCCGCGCGATCTCGGCCGCCAGCACCGGTGCCGACTCACCGTCGGCGGCGATGTGGTGCAGCGCGATGACGAGTACGTGGTGATCCGCCGACGCGGTGATGACGCGCACCCGTACCGGTAGGTCCGTCGTCACGTCGAACGTGGTCGTGACGAGTTCCTGGATCTCCTGGTCGACGACCTGGTCGGAGGATGCGGCGGCCCGCGGCGGGACCACGGTGTGCCCGATCTTGATGCGCCCGGCCCAGTCGTCGGGTGCATGCGCCACGGGTTCGACACCGGCGGCGCGAGCGCCCGTTTCGGCCGACGCGGACCCGGCCGCGATGGATTCCGCGCCGGTGTCGCCGTCGGGCGTCGTCGTCGGGTAGATCGTGCGCAGCACCTCGTGGCGGTCGACGACGTCGAGGATCGCCGCCCGCATCGCGGACACGTCGAGGTCGCCGCGCAGACGGACCACGATGGGGATCACGTAGGCGGCGGAGTGCGGATCGAACTGGTTGAGGAACCACATCCGGCGCTGGGCGTACGAGAGGGGCGCCGGGTCCGGCCGGCGGATCGCCTCGAGCGCGGGCAGATCGGCACCGCGACCGTGTTGCCCCGCATCGACGGCGGCGGCCAGCGCCCGGACCGTCGGCGTCTCGAACAGCGCGCGGACTCCGATCTCCACGCCGAGCGAGCCATCCAGGCGGGCCACCACCCGGGTCGCCGACAGCGAGGTGCCGCCGAGATCGAAGAACGACGCCTCGGCCGACACCTCCTCCGCGGCATCGAGTCCGAGGACCTCGGCGTAGACCGCGGCGACCGCCTGCTCGGTTGCCGTCGACGGACGGACGTGGACGTGTTCACCGAAACGCGGTGTGGGCAACGCCCTGCTGTCGAGCTTTCCGGTGGCCGTCAGCGGGATGTCGTCGATCGGCACGATCACGGTGGGCACCATGTGGGCGGGGAGCCGTCGAGCCGCGTGGGTCGCGACGTCTGCGGTGTCGGGCGCAGCGCCGGCGACACCATGGACCCAGGACACGAGGACCGTCTCACCCGAGGTCGGGTGTTCGATTCCGGCGGTCGTCGAGAAGTCCACCCCGGGGTGCTCGCCGAGAACCGCGTCGATCTCACCGAGTTCGATCCGGAAACCCCGTATCTTGACCTGGAAGTCGCTGCGGCCCAGGAAGTCCAACGTCCAGCGGCCGCTCCGTCGGCGCCATCGTACGAGATCACCGGTCCGGTACATCCGCTCGCCCGGCGCGCCGAACGGTGCCGCGACGAAGCGCTCGGCGGTCAGCGCGGTCTGGCCGACGTAGCCGGCGGCGAGGGCGGAACCCGCCAGATACAGTTCACCGGCCACGCCGGCGGGAACGGGATGCAGGCGGGAATCGAGAACTGCGGCGGTGACACCGGCGATCGGACCGCCGATGGTGACCGCGGAGTCGGGCCGCATCGGTGCCGACGATGTCGCCCAGATGGTGGTCTCGGTGGGACCGTAGAGATTGCGCATCGAGCGACCGGCGGACCATGCCCGGACCAGTTCCGGCGAACAGACGTCACCGGCGACGGAGATGACCTCGAGATCGGGGAACCCGGTGCCGGTCGCCGCGCCCGATTCGGTGACCGCCTCGGACACCGTGGCGAGGGCGGTCGGGGTGATCGTCGCGTGGGTGATGCGCTCCCGCCGCAGGATCGCCGCGAGTTCGGAGCCGCCCGTGACCCCGCCGGGCACCACGACCATGGTCGACGCGGCCGCCACCGCGACCAGTGTCTCGAACACCGCGGCGTCGAAACCCGGTGCCGCGAAGCGGAGTACGCGCGCCGCCGGCGTGAGTCCGAATCTCGCACGGGCATCGGCGACCAGATCGGCCAGCCCGCGGTGGGTGACCGCGACGCCTTTCGGCCGGCCGGTCGAGCCGGACGTGAAGATGACATAGGCCGTCTCGTCGGGGCGCGGACGTCGGGCGGACGCGACTCCGGTCTCGTCCGGACCGCCGAGCTGTTCGGCAACGACCCAGTCCACCGCCGCAGCCGCCGGTCGCAGCCCGGCGACGGCCTCGGACGAGGTGACCCCCAGACGCGCGTCGACGGTGGCCAGCATGTAGCGCAGGCGCTCCCCGGGCAGGCCGGGGTCGACGGGCGCCACCGCCGCGCCCGTGCGCGCGATCGCCCAGAACCCGACCGTGCCTTCGAGAGATCTCGGTGTGGCGAGGGCGATCACGGCGTCCGGCGCGGCGCCGCGCGCACGAAGTACGTCGGCCAGCCGGCGCGTACGGAGGTCGAGCTCGGTGTACGTCAGGTGCTGCCCGTTCTCGGTGACCGCGATGCCGTCGGGGTTCACGGCGATCGCGGCGTCCAGCAGGTCGGCGAGCGTCGACCTCGCCGACGCGAGACCCGGTGCCGCGATCACCGCATCCGAGTGATCGTCTCCGGTGGACAGGTCGCCGACCGGCGTGTGCGGCTCGTCCACCACCGCTCGCGCGATGGCGGTCATCCGACGGACGAACGCGTCCACCGTGCCGGCATCGAAGAGGGCGGTGGCATAGGTGACGATCACGCGCGTGTCGTCGGCCGGGCTGCGACCCGGCTCGTCGAGGACCGTGATCTGCAGGTCGACCTTCGCGGTGGTGACCGGGGCCTCGATCTCGGAGACGACGACCCCCGGCAACTCGACGGTCGGCCGTGCGGCGTTCTGGAATGCCAGAGCGACCTGGACCAGCGGCGGATGCGCGGTGTCGCGTACCGCGACGACCTCGTCGACCACGGTCTCGAACGGTAGATCGGCGTGATCGAGTGCGGTCACGTCGATCTCGCGGATGTCGTCCAGCAGATCGGTGAACGAGGCCACTCGACGCACCCGGCTGCGCAGCGCCAGCGTGTTGACGAACATCCCGATCAATGGGTCCAGATCGCGCTCGCCCCGACCCGCGACCGGGGTCCCGATGACGACGTCCTCGTCGGCGCCGGACCGGACGAGAGTGACCGCGAGCAGGGCGTGGACGGCCATGAACATCGTCGCGCCGTGCCGACCGGCGAGGTCTCCCAGAGCGTTCCAGGTGGCGGCGTCGAACGTCGCCGACAGCTCGGCACCCGAGTCGTCCCGAACCGGGGTGCGCGGCCGGTCCACCGGCAACTCGATGAGTGCCGGCACCCCGGCGAGACGGGTTCGCCAGTGGTCGAGCTGACGTGCTGCGAGAGACGTGGGGTCGGCGGCGTCCCCGAGCCGATGGTGCTGCCACACCGAGTAGTCGACGTATTGGATCGGCAGTGGCGCCCAGCTGGGTTCGCGGCCGGCCGCGCGCGCCTCGTACGCGGTGACGAAGTCGGTGACCATCGGCGCGACCGAGCCACCGTCGCTGATGATGTGGTGCACCACCAGGACCAGGATCACGGCGTCGTCGGCGACGCGGATCAGGCGGGCCCGAACAGGCGCACCGGCTTCGAGATCGAATCCACGACTGGTGATCTCGGCGATGGTGGCCGTGACGTCGCCCTCGTCGGCGCCGCGCATGTCGATCGGGGGTGTCACCCGGACGTCGTGTCGAGGGTCTCCCGCGGGCGCGATGACCTGCTCGGGAACGCCGTCCACCGATACGAATCGCGTGCGCAGCACCTCATGTCGCGCAAGCAGATCCGCGAGAGCCGCGGCGACGACCGCAGGGTCCGGGGACCGGTCACCCGCCGCCTCCAGACCAGAACCCGATGCGGCATCGAGGCGGAGCACGGCCGGGATGAGATACCCGGCCCCGCCCGGATCCAGCGTCTCCAGAAACCAGATTCGACGCTGTGCGGGCGACAACGGGAGCACCCCGTCGCGGCCCACTCGGCGCAGGCGCACCCGGCGATCAGCTCCCCCGCGTCCGTCGTGGTCTCCGGGGTCGCGTCCGTCGATGACCGCTGCCAGACCCCGGACCGTCGGATCTGCGAACACATCTCGCGCGGAGACCGTCGTGCCGAATTGCTCGGCTGCCCGGGCGGCCACCCGGGTAGCGGTGAGCGAGTTGCCACCGAGATCGAACAACGACGTGGTGACCCCGACGTCGCTCACGCCCAAGATCTCGGCGACCAGTGCGGCCAGGGCCGCCTCGGTCGCGCCGGCGGGCGGCTCGGCGACCTCCGGGCCATCGCCGAACCCCGGATCGGGCAGCGCGCCGCGATCGAGCTTGCCGTTCACGGTGAGCGGCAGTCGCGGTAGCCGGACGAACCGGGTGGGCACCATGTACTCCGGCACCGCGGTCGCCAGGCGCGTACGGATCTCGCTGTCCGACAGCCCGACTGCGTCAACGGCCGACGAAGCGGCGCCGCCCGCGGCGACGAGGTAGCCGACGAGATGCTCGGTGTCGCCGAGCGTACGGATGTCCGCCCCCGCCGCGTCGACGCCGTCGAGCGCCGACATCGCCGACTCGACCTCTCCCAGCTCGATCCGGAAGCCGCGGAGTTTCACCTGGCCATCGCGTCGTCCCACGAATTCGATGGACCCGTTGCGGGACATCCCGACGTCGCCGGTCCGGTACATCCGACCGCCCGGCGGTCCGAACGGGTCGGCGACGTACCGCGTGGACGTCTGACCGTGCCGGTTCAGGAACCCGCGGGTGACCTGGGCGCCCGCGACGTACAATTCACCGGGCACGCCGTCGGGCACGGGGGCGAGCCGACCGTCGAGGACGTACACCCGCGAACCGAGCAGCGGGGTCCCGATGTCGGAGGCGGTTGCCCGGTCGACGAATGCGCGCGTCAGTTCCCGACGTGTCATGTAGACGGTGGTCTCGGTGGGACCGTACATGTTGTTCAGTTGCGGGCCCGCGACATCGGCGCCGGGACGGGTCGCCGACCCGTCGGCCGCCCGGTCGGTCTGCCATGTCCGGACATGTTCGTAGTCGAGGAGTTCGCCCGAGAAGTGCAGGCGCCGAACGGACTCGGGCAATCGACGGCCGAGGGGCGGGCGGACGACCGCCGCGAACTGATAGAACGACGACGGGGTGAAGTTGGCGATCGTGACCCCGTGCCGGTCGAACGCCTCGACCACGTCGTCCGGGGCGCGGGTCGTCGCATGGTCGAGCACGAGGAGACGACCGCCGGCGCGCAGTGCGGCCCAGATCTCGCCGACCGAGACGTCGAACGCGTAGGAGTGGAACATCGACCACACGTCGTCGGGTGAACTCTCCACGACGGCGTCGAGCGCATCGAGCAGCGACACCACGTTGTCGTGGGTGACGACAACGCCTTTGGGGCGTCCGGTGGATCCGGAGGTGTACATCACGTAGGCGCTCGACTGCGCGGTCACCCGCTCCGGCAGCGGTGGGGCCGAGACCGACCGGGCATCGATGTCGTATTGCGTCAACAGGTCCTGCGGCGTGCACAGCGGCGCGGGCATCGCAGCCCAGGCCCCGACCGTCTGGGCGTCGGCCACGACGGCGACCGGCGACGCGTCCTCGACGATCCCGCGCAGGCGCGCAACCGGGTGTGTCCGGTCGAGGGGTAGATAGGCGGCACCGGTCTTGAGAACCGCGAGCAACGCCACGATGAGGTCCACCGAGCGCGGAAGCGCGACCCCCACGAGTGTTTCGGGACCCGCACCACGATCGACGAGGGCGTGCGCCATCCGTTCGGAGCGCTCGTCGAGTTCCCGGTAGGTGAGCGACGCCCCGTCGAGGTCGGCGAGAGCGACGGCGTCGGCACGTCGTCGTGCGGCGATCCGAAAGAGCCCCGGCAGCGACTCGCGGTCACCGAGGCCCAGGATCTCGGTGATCCGCCGGTCGAGTTCATCGACGATTCCGGCCGCGGCGGTTGCGAGTTGCGATCCGCTCAGCCCCGCGCGCGGCATCAGCGCCGTCACCGTTGCGCGGAGGGCGGCGTCGGGCGCGACGCCCCGCTCCGCCAGGGTGATCGCCGAGGCCGAGACCCGGCGGTGCAGAGCACGGAAGGTCACCGGGCCGGCCGCCCCGGACATCGCCTCGTCGTCGCCGGCATGGGCGGCGGCGAGCGCCAGCAGCCGAATCGCGGACGGGCGGCGCAGCGACGGCTGGGCATGCCCCGTCGAGGTGCGGGGAATCGAGGTGTCCGACGTCACGCGGGTTCCACTCGATTTCGCTCAACCGCGCCCGATCCGGCGCCCGTGTGGCCGTGCACGACGGCATCGGCGGCGGTTCGCACGCTGCCGAAGACCTCGTCGATGGACCGGTCGGCGTCGGCGAGGAGCGTCGCCACGGCGATCGTCAACGCCTCCGCCGGGTCTTCGTCGGGAATCGACATCGACATCGCGACCGCGGTTGCCTCGAGATCGGCGAAGGTCACCTGTGGCGCCCCCGCGACGCCGATGACCGTGTCGGGCGCGACGGCCGCGACCTCCGACACCAGCTCGTGCAGCGGCCGGACGGCATCGTTCCCGCCCGCTTGCGGCGCGTTCTGCTCCGCCCAGACGGCGAGATCCCCGATCGCAGTATCCGGCCGTGACACGATGTCGGCCAACAGATTTCGGTACCTCTCGGCGAACAGGGCCACCGTGCCGGGGTCGAAGAGATCGGTGTCGAAGGCGATCTGCCCGCCCAGCGCGCCGTTCCGGTCGACGCCGTCGGGGTCGCCCGGGTAGAGCATGACCTCGAGGTCCACCTTGGCGGGAAAGGACTCGGGCAGACGCGGCCGGACATGGAGCCCGTCGAGTTCGATGTCCGGGAACTCGAGATTCTGGTACGAAAGCATCACCGAGAACAACGGGTTGCGGCGTCCGCGGCGGACCGACGCACGGTCGGTCCGGGCGAGATGATCGACGATCTCGTCGAAGGACACGTCGGTGTGACCCAGGTCGGCGAAATCATCGGTGTGCACCCGTCGCAAGAGCTCCGCGAACGGCTCGTCGAGGCGAAGCCGCGTACGCAGGGGCACCGTGGTCGCGAGCATCCCCACCATGTCGGTCAGGGCGGGATCATCACGACCGGCGAACGGTGTGCCGATGACGATGTCGTCGCTTCCCGACAACCGCCCGATCAGGACCGCGAGCGCCGCGTGCAGGACGGCGAACTGCGTCGTGTTGCCCACCCGCGCCATCTGACGGAGCATCGTCGCGGTCGACGACGGGATGTCGAGATCGACCACTCCGCCCACATGGCGGGGCTCCACGGGCCGGGGCCGGTCGGTCGGGATCGTCGCCGGCTCCCCCGCCCGATCCAGACGCTGCCCCCAGTACCGCAGTTGACGCTGCCGTTCCGTCTCCCCGTCGGGCCGCGTGGTCTGCAGGCGCTCGGCGTGCCAGATCGCATAGTCGGCGAACTGCACGCGCTGCCCCACCGCACTTCTCGATCCGGCTCGCCCCGAGATGCGGGCGGAGTAGAACTCGGCGAGGTCGCGGGCCAGCGGGCCGAGCGACCCACCGTCGGCGTTGATGTGGTGGACGACGAACACCAGCAAGTGCCGGTCCGGGCTCACGCGCAGGATCGTCGCGCGTACCGCCGGGGGGCCGGTCAGGTCGAAACCAGCTCCGACGACAGCCGCGACCTCGGCGCCCAACCGGTCCTCGGCGGGCATGTCGGGCCGGTCACCGGCGAGATCGACGAGCGGAATCCGCAACGCGTGCACCGCATCCGCAGCGGGGATGATGAGTTGCACCGGTGTGCCGTCGTGCAGCGGGTAACGGGTGCGCAGCGACTCGTGCCGCGCGACGAGGTCACCCACCGCGCCCGTGAGGGCCGGGACGTCGAGCCGGCCGTCGAGTTCCAGGGTCAGGCCGACGTTGTAGGCGGGCGAGGCCGGATCGGTCTGGTTGATCGACCACAGGCCGCGCTGCACCCCCGTGAGGTCGACGAGATGAGTGCGTTCGCGCGGCGTCAGCATGCGTCCCGAGACCGCCCGGTCGGCCGTCGCCACCGCCGCCACGAAGTCCGCGACGGTCGGGTTCTCGAAGAGCAGCGACATCGGCACGCGGCGTCCGACGTGCTGTTCGACGCGATAGGCGACCTTGGTCGCCGACAGCGAGCTCCCGCCGAGTTCGAAGAACCCGTCGTACACGCTGACCTCCCGCAGACCGAGCACGTCGGCGAAGATCTGGGCCACGACGCCCTCGAGCCGGCTGCGGGGGCCGACATATTCACGTGCGGGCGAGATCTCCACCGCGGGCAGGGCGCGGCGGTCGACCTTGCCGGTCCGGGTCATCGGCAACTCGTCGAGCACCACCACGGTGTGCGGCACGAGGTGCGACGGGAGACGGGCGGCGGCGTGGTCGAGGATGTGCTCGGGTGCGGGGACCCGGTCGGCAGGGGCGGTCACATACGACACCAGCACCGTGTCCCCAGCCGGTGTCGACGTCCCGACGGTGACCGCGATGTCCACATCGGGATGGCTTGCGAGCACGCCGTCGACCTCGCCGGGTTCGACCCGCATGCCGCGGATCTTGATCTGGAAGTCGTTGCGCCCGTGGTAGACGATGTCGCCGGACGGTGTGCGCGTGACGAGGTCACCGGTGCGGTACATCCGCCCCCCGGTCTCGAACGGATCGGCGACGAACCGGCCCGCCGTCAGTCCGGGACGACCGTGGTAGCCGCGCCCGAGTGCCCGTCCCGACAGGTACAGCTCACCCAGGACACCGTCCGGCACCGGACGCAGGCAGGCGTCGAGGACCCGGACGCCGACTCCGGCGATCGGCCCACCGATAGTGACCGGTTCCGCGGGCCGGAGGGGCGCGGAGGCGGTGGCCCAGATCGTGGTCTCGCTGGGACCGTAGAGATTGAGCAGCGGGCGGCCCGCCGCGTGCCACCTCGCGACCAACTCCGGAGGGCAGGCCTCGCCCGCCACCATCACGACCGAGAGTTCGGGCACCGCCGCAGGATCGAGAGTGGCGAGCGCGGTGGGCGTCATGATCGTGTGGGTGACCCGGTGACGGGCGATGATGGTCGCCAGCTCGGGACCGGCGAACACCTCGGGTGGGCTGATCGCCAGCTGGGCGCCCGAACACACCGCGAACACGATCTCCCAGACCGCAACATCGAATCCCGGTGCGGCGACGTGGAGTATGCGCGAGTCCGGGCCCGCGCCCAAGCGATGCTGCTGCTCGCCGACCAGTTCGGCGAACCCGGCGTTGGTCACCGTGACGGCCTTGGGCCGGCCGGTGGACCCGGAGGTGAATTGGAGATAGGCCGCGTCGTCGAGGGCGATCGGCCGTACCCGCTCGGCGTCGGCCACCCGGTGCGTCGGCCGTCCGGCGATGCCCAGATCCACCTCGAGGTCATCGAGAACCAGCTCCGCGACCGTGGATCGGGTCACCGAGGACCCGGCGCCGTCCGTGGTGACGGGATCCGCCGTGATGACCAGAACCGCACCGCTGTCGGCGAGCATCGCCGAACGGCGGGCGGCGGGCAGACGGGAGTCGATCATCACGAAGGCGGCGCCGCTCATGGCCACGCCCAGTACGGCCAGGACCGACCGGGGCGAGCGCGGGATGCTCACCGCGACGACGTCGCCTGGGCCGATGCCGCGTTCGATCAGGACGCGGGCGATCTGATTGGTCGTGGTTGTCACCTCGGACCAGCGGACCGCGCTCTCCCCGAGCAGGGCAGGGGCGCCGGGGTCGGCGCTCGCGAGACCGCGCGTCAGCAGGGTTGCGAGGGTCTGCTCGGGACGCGATCCCCGGGCCGGCGCCGCCAGGGTACGCATCTCGTCCGGGCGGAGCAGGTCGATCGCACCGATGCTCCGCGACGACTCGTGCACCATCTGCTCCAGGACGAACTCCAGCCGCCGCGCCATGTCACGCACCGTAGCGTCGTCGAAAAGATCGGTTGCATAGGCGAATTCGACGTCGTAACGGTCGGTGCGGTCGGTGACCGACACGGTCACGTCGTACTTCGCGGACGGTACCCGGGCATCGAGGACCTCTGCGGACCCGGCCCATCGGGCGAGCTCGGCCAACTGATCGGGTTGAACCGTCAGCGCGACCTGGAACAGCGGCGAGTGCGACGGCGACCGTTGTGGCGCGACAGCGTCCACGACCGTTCGAACGGGACGTCGGCGCGGCTCATCGCGCGCGCGCAGCGGCGATGCGCGGCGGTGACGAAGTCGGCGACGGTGTCCCCGGGTTGCAGGGTCGTTCGCAGCACGACGGTGTTGACGAACATGCCGACGAGGTCGGCGAGCGCCGGATCGTCGCGGCCGGCGACCGCGGTCCCGATACTCACGTCGTCGGTGGCGGCCAGCCGACCCAAGGTGATCGCCAGGGCGGACTGGAACACCGCGAACGGGGTGACCGCCAACGATCTCGCGAGCTGCCGGATCCCCGCGGTCAGGCCCGTCCCGAGCACGGTGTCCACATGCGCTCCGCTACTCGACATCACCCGCGGACGCGGCCGATCGGTGGGCAACTGCAGCAGATCCGGCGCGCCGCGCAACTCCGCCCGCCAGAACTCCAGGCCCTCGACCAGAACCGACGACGGCGCATCCGGCGTTCCGAGCGTCTCGGCGCGCTCGACGGCGACATCGGCGTACTGCATCGGCAACGGTGAGAGATCCGGTTCCGCACCCGCGCGTCGACTGTCGTACGCGGTCATCAGATCTCGCAGCAGCGGCCGGAGCGAGTGCCCGTCGGCCGCGATGTGATGAAGGACCAGCACGACGATGTCGCCATCCGGATGTCCGGTCACCAGGCGGTACCGGAATGGGATCTCCTCGGCCAGATCGAAGCCCACGTCGGTGATGGCGGAGATCGCCACGTCCACATCGTCTCCGGCGTCGGTGACATGTGTCCCGCTCGCTGCGCTCCCGGCGACAGTGACATGTGTCCCGCTCGCTGCGCTCCCGGCGACGAGCTCAACGTGTGTCCCGCCGGCAAGAAGATCGGCAGCCGTGCGCGAGTCCAGGATTCGCTGCTCGGGTTCGCCGTCGACGACCGGGAACACCGTGCGCAGGATCTCGTGCCGGTCCACGACATCCCGGACCGCCCGGTGCATGGCATCGGCGTCCAGCGCGTGCGCCAGGCGCAGCGCGCCCGCCATGTTATAGGTCGACTCGGCCGGCGACATCCTGTTGATGAACCACAACCGGGTCTGCGCCTGCGACAGCGGGATTCGCGCCGGACGTGGTGGTTGCGACCGGGTCGGGGCGGACCTGTCGGACTGCGGGACGACCACGGCGCGTGACGCGAGATCGGCGAGGTCGACCGCGTCGAAGACGTCGGTCAGGGCGATCCCCAGCCCGTGGTCGACACGTGCGCGGGCCACCATCCGGGCGGCGAGCAACGAATCCGCACCCAAAGCGAAGAGATTGTCCGAGACGCTGACCCCCTCACGGTCCAACGCCTCCTCCACCAGCGACACGATCGCCCGCTCGACCGGGGTCTGCGGCGTCCGGAAACTCGTTGCGGCGGAGCCGAGTACGGGAACCGGCAGCGCGCGTGTGTCCAGCTTGCCCGACCGGGTGGTGGGAAACGCGTCGAGGAAGACGATCCCCGGCGGAACCATGTGTCCGGGGAGTCGCCGTCGGCAGTGCGCGCGCACAGCGTCGGCGTCGAGCAGTTGCCGGGTGTCACCGGCATCACGATCGGCGCGGGAGTCGGGCACGGACCCATCCCGGCGAGCACGGAGGTAGGCGACGAGAACGGGTGCGGGCCCGAGATCGCGGCGGGCGACGACCGCTACCGCGTCGACGCCCGGGATCGCGGCGATCACCGCCTCCACCTCGCCGGGTTCCACGCGCTGACCCCGGATCTTGATCTGCTGATCGGTTCGTCCCAGATACTCCAGTTCACCGTCGGCAGTCCATCGGACCAGATCCCCGGTGCGGTACATCCGGGCACCCACGTCCCCCCGCGGATCGGCCGTGAACCTGCCCGATGTCAGTCCCGGAGCACCGACGTAGCACGATGCCAGCTGCGGCCCCAACAGATACAACTCGCCGGCGACCCCGACCGGAACCGGACGTAGTCGGCCGTCGAGGACCCGCACCTCGGTCCCGGTACCGGGTGTCCGATCGGAACGACCGGACCATCCGTCGTGACCCGCTGGGCGGTCACGTCGATCGCCGCCTCGGTCGGCCCGTACAGATTCACCAGTCCGGCACGGGTGGTCGACCGTACGCGCCGGGCGAGCCGGGCCGGCAGCGCCTCGCCCGACGTGAACACCCATCGCACGTGATCGGGTAGGGAGAGCCGTTCGTGCGCCACCGTGTCGGTTCCGCCGAAGTCGTCGACGGACTGAGTCGTCGAACCACCGGGGTCCGGTCCGAGCACCACGTCGAGATAGGCATCGAGCATGGACGGTACGAAATGCAGGACGGTGACGCCGGAGCGCGCGATGAGGTCGCGTAGGTACGCGGGATCGCGGTGTCCGCCGGGCATCGCGATCACCATCCGCGCCCCGACGCGCAACGGCCACAGCAACTCCCAGACCGACACGTCGAAGGTCGCCGGCGTCTTGTACAGCACGCCGTCCCCCGCGGCGATCGGGTGACCGTGCTGCATCCACCCGAGGCGTTGCTCGATCGCCCGATGACCGATCTCAACACCTTTGGGGGTCCCGGTCGATCCCGACGTGAAGATGACGTAGGCGGCCAGATCAACCGGAACCCGGGTCTCCCGATGCGGCCGTGCAGTCGGACCGGGAAGCGGGGAGTCGAGACCGGCGATGAAGTGTGCGTCGACGACCAGGGCGGGTTCGACCGCGGCGATGATCGCCTGTCGCCGCTCGTCCGGTTCGGCCGGATCGACGGGCACGTAGGCCGCACCCAGCCCGATCGCGGCATACACCGCGCACACCTGCTCGATCGAGCGTTCCAGTGCCACGACGATGCGATCGCCGCGCCGCGCGCCCAGACTCGTGAATCGGTCCGCGAATGTGTCGCAGGCACGCGCGAATTCGCGGTAGGTGAGGGTGGTGTCGCCGAACGTCACCGCGGCCGCGTCCGGCGTCGACTCGACCTGGCGATCGAAGGCGGCCAGCACGTGCTCACCGACAACGCCGACGGCCGGCCCGCCGGAACCGAGGTGATCCAGGGTTGCCGACTCCCCGGCCATCAGCAGGTCGAGGTCGGTGACCGGCCGGTTCGGGTGCGCGACGAACTGGGTGAGCACGTTGAGCAGGCGACCGCGATGTGCCTCGAGTTCCGCCGACCCGTACAGCGTGGGGTTCGCGTGCAGACCCACTTCCAGCGGGGCCTCCGGGCCGGCCGCGAAGACGTTCATCACCAGGTCTTCGACCAGACCGGCGGACAGCATGTGATAGCGCACGCGGGCGCCGTCGATGACAATCGGCTTGTCGAACAGCAACAGGTTGACCAACGGTCCGAACGACGTACCGCGGGCATCACCGAAACCGGCTGCCGCCCTGATGTCCTCCGATCGATACCGTTGATGGCGCAGACCCGCGGTGATCTCCGCGCTGACCGCCGCGACGACGTCGGCGCACGTCGCCGAGGAGATTCCGTCCACACGCAGCGGCAACATGTTGGAGACCATCCCGGCCGAGTGCCGGACGCGCGCCGTCGTCCGCGCGGTGACCGGCAGACTGAGGACGATGTCGTCGCTGCCGGACATGCGCGCCAGGAACGCGGCGAACGCGGCGGTGAGGATGGCAGCAACCGAGGCGTCGAGATCCCGGGCGCACCGACGCAGCGCCTCATCCAGTTCGGGACCGAGCAGCCCGGCGGAGACCACGGTCTCGTTGCGGACGCCGGCGGTGGCCGGGTGTGCGGCGAGGCTGACCCGCTCGGGGAGCCCGGCGGCGCGTTCCTGCCAGAACTCGCGGTCTTTCTCGAACCGGGTGCTCTGTCGGTACGCGGCGTCGTCGGCGACCACTTCGGCGATGCTGGCGCGTCGGACCGGACGGCGGCGGGTTCGCGGCGGCACCGTGGCAGCGGCGTCCGCCGCAGGATCCGGCTCCCGGTGCTCGTTGTAGCGCGCCACCGCTTCGTGCAGGCACATCAGCGCGCCGTATCCGTCGAACGCGATGTGGTGACCGCGCATGTACCAGTACGTCCGGTCGTCGGCGATCCGGATGAAGGCGGCGACCGCGACCGGATCGACAAGCAGGTCCACGGACCGCTGATGGTCGGCGCGCATCCAGTCGGCGGCGGCCGCTTCGGGATCCGGGTGCGTCCGCAGATCGACGTCGATGACGTCGAACGGGACGGAGAAGTCGATGTATTGCCGAGGCGTGCCGTCGACCTCGACCACGCGCGTGTACGCCGTCTGCAGGTCGCGTGCCGCCTCGAGCACTTCACGACGGAACAACTCCCGATCGAACGGGCGTCCGTTGTCGACGATGTCGAGGTAGTGCGCGACGGTGACCGAGTGGTCGTCGACCAGGTTCTCGGCAAACCACATGGCGCGTTGGGCCGCGGTCAGATTCAGTAGATCCGCCCCTCGAGGCGCGCGGGGTGCCCCCGGGCGCCAGTCTCCCCCAGTCCCATCTCGGTGGGACACAGTGTCATCCATGCGTCGTCCGACGTCGGTTTCGGCGATTGGGTCGCTCGACGATGACGCCCCCGCGTCCCCCCGCAGCGATCGTCGAACAGCAACGAATCATACGCGGTACATCGCATCCGCTTCGGAAAGTGATACATCCCGCTCGACCGGCCGTTCCCGACGATCAGACTACTTCGAAACTGGTGTGACAGATGGGATCACCCGAGTGCGATGCAGCCACACTGGTCACTTTCGTACCGTCTGGCGTGGTTCCGGGACCGTAGGATTCGGTCGTTCGACCGACACCGGGGCAGAACGGCATCTCGGACACGGCTTCGCCCGGCGCCGGACAAGGCAAGATCGGACTGGTGTCAGACGTGCAGTTGATCGAGGTGGGCCCGCGGGACGGGTTGCAGAACGAGCAGACCCTGCTCTCCGTCGAGGAGAAGATCGAGTTCATCGCCCGGGCCGTCGACGCCGGCGTGCGCCGGATCGAGGCGGTGAGTTTCGTGAACCCCAAACGCGTACCGCAGATGGCCGGCGCCGAGGAGGTCATGGCCGGGGTGCCCCGCATGGACGGTGTCTCCTATATCGGGCTCGTCCTCAATCGTCGTGGTCTCGACCGCGCTCTCGCCTCCGCGGTCGACGAGGTGAACGCGGTCGTCGTGGCCACCGAGGCGTTCAGCCGCCGTAATCAGGGCTGCAGCGTCGAGGACACCGTTTCCGCGGCCGTCGACGTGGTGCGCGACGCGCGCGCGGCCGGCCTCGCGACGACGGTGACCATCGCGGTCGCGTTCGGCTGCCCGTTCACGGGCGAGGTCGACCCGCGCCGGATCTCCGACATCGTGGCGCGGTTGACCGATCAGGCCGCCCCGGACGAGATCGCTCTAGCCGACACGATCGGCGTCGGGGTCCCGGCGCAGGTCCGCGATCTCGCCGCCCGCACGGCGGAGCGTGCGCCCGGTATTCCACAGCGCTGGCATTTCCACAACACGCGGAACACCGGTTACGCGAATGCTCTCACCGCGCTCGATTCGGGTGCCGGCGCCATCGACGCCAGTGTCGGCGGATTCGGTGGGTGTCCGTTCGCGCCCGCGGCGACCGGCAACATCGCGTCCGAGGACCTCGTCTACGCACTCGATCGGTCCGAGGTCATCACGGGTGTCGACATGCAGGGGCTGATCGACACCGCCGCGTGGCTGGGCCGGGCCCTTGACAAGAATGTCTCCGCACTCCTCGGACGTGCCGGAGCATTTCCGGCCGTCCGCGGAGACGGGGACATCTGAGCGGGACCCCATCGGTGCGAACGCACCGGTGGGACACCCTTCGTCGACTATCCGGTGGTGTGGACGATCAGCACGTCGCACGCCGACTTGCGGGCCACATCGGCGGGGACCGATCCGAGGAGCCGGCCGGCGATCGAATTCAGGCCGCGATTGCCCACGACGAGAAGATCGGCCTTGACGTCGCTCACCAACTGCAGGAGCGCGTCGACCGGAGCACCCTTGACCGGGCGCTGCACCACGTTCGACGCACCGGCCTTGGTGGCCCGTTCCTTCGCGGTTCGCAGGATCTCCTCGGTCGGCGTCGATCCGGTGACCTGGTACGCCTCGTCTTTCAGGACATCCGCAGCGTCGCCGGCTCCGCGCTCGTTCGGGAAGTACGCGCACGCGATCACCAGCTGAGCGTCGCCCGCGAGTGCACCCGCACGCTCCACAGCCTTCATCGACGACTCGGAGCCGTCCGTTCCGACGACGACGGTTTCGTAAGAGCTCATCCCAACCTCTCGACATGAATTCGCCTCGCTGCCCATCAGCGAGGCGTCATCGCGTATACCCACAATGCAGGGGTCCTGCACGGGGACATTAGTGTGCCACGGGCACGTCTGTCCCCCGTTCGTGGTGATCGGCACATCGTGAACCCGACGCTGCCACCCCGAACAGACGTCACTTGATCCCGGCCGCGTCCATCCCTCGCATCTCCTTCTTCAGATCGGCGATCTCGTCGCGGAGTCGTCCGGCGAGTTCGAACTGCAGATCCCGAGCGGCACTCATCATCTGGTCGGTGAGTTGGGACACGAGGTCGGCGAGCTCGGCGCGGGGCATCATCGACACGTCACGCTTCTCGATGACCCCCGAACTACCGGCCTTCGACACCTCACCCTGTGCGCGGCGTCCGCGGCTGGAGTTGCGTCCGGAACCGCCGACCGCCACGGCCTCGTCCTCGGCTTCCTTGTAGACCTGGTCCAGGATGTCGGCGATCTTCTTGCGCAGCGGCTTCGGATCGATGCCGTTCGCCTTGTTGTACGCGATCTGCTTCTCGCGACGCCGCTCGGTCTCGTCGATGGCGTTGCGCATCGAATCGGTGATCTTGTCCGCATACATGTGGACCTCGCCGGACACGTTGCGGGCCGCGCGACCGATCGTCTGGATGAGCGACGTGGTGCTCCGCAGGAAGCCCTCCTTGTCGGCGTCGAGAATCGCGACGAGCGAGACCTCGGGCAGGTCGAGACCCTCGCGGAGCAGGTTGATGCCGACCAGAACGTCGTAATCACCGGACCGCAGCTGGCGGAGCAGTTCGACACGACGCAGGGTGTCGACCTCCGAGTGCAGGTACCGGACGCGGATACCGAGTTCGAGCAGGTAATCGGTGAGATCCTCGGCCATCTTCTTGGTCAGGGTGGTCACCAGGACGCGCTCGTCGCGATCGGTTCGCTCACGGATTTCATGGACCAGATCGTCGATCTGGCCCTTGGTGGGTTTCACCACGACCTGCGGGTCCACGAGTCCCGTCGGACGGATCACCTGTTCGACGAACTCGCCGTTGGACTGGCCCAGTTCGTACGGCCCGGGAGTCGCGGACAGATAGACGGTCTGTCCGATGCGGTCGACGAACTCGTCCCATGTGAGCGGTCGGTTGTCGACCGCCGAAGGCAACCGGAATCCGTACTCGACGAGGTTGCGCTTGCGCGACATGTCGCCCTCGTACATGCCGCCGATCTGGGGCACCGTCACGTGCGACTCGTCGATGACGAGGAGGAAGTCGTCCGGGAAGTAGTCGATGAGCGTGGCCGGCGCGCTCCCCGCGGCTCGCCCGTCGATGTGGCGCGAGTAGTTCTCGATGCCCGAGCAGAACCCGACCTGACGCATCATCTCCAGGTCATAGGTGGTGCGCATGCGCAGACGCTGGGCCTCCAGCAGCTTGCCCTTGCCCTCCAGCTCGGCGAGTCGCTCCTCGAGCTCGCGCTCGATGCTCGCCATCGCCTTCTCCATGCGCTCGGGCCCGGCGACGTAATGGGTGGCCGGGAAGATGCGCAGCGAGTCGACCTGGCGCACGACGTCACCGGTCAGCGGATGCAGGAAGTACAGCGACTCGACCTCGTCGCCGAAGAACTCGATGCGCACAGCCAGTTCCTCGTAGGACGGGATGATCTCGACCGTGTCCCCGCGCACCCGGAAGCTGCCGCGGGTGAACGACATGTCGTTGCGCGTGTACTGGACGTCGACGAGCAGACGCAGCAGGGCGTCGCGATCGATCTCCTGCCCGACCTCGATCTCGACGGACCGGTCGAGATAGGACTGCGGCGTACCGAGGCCGTAGATGCAGGACACCGAGGCGACGACGACCACGTCGCGTCGCGACAGCAGGCTCGACGTCGCCGAGTGACGTAGGCGCTCGACGTCGTCGTTGATCGACGAGTCCTTCTCGATGTAGGTGTCGGTCTGCGCGATGTACGCCTCGGGTTGGTAGTAGTCGTAGTACGACACGAAGTACTCGACGGCGTTGTTGGGCAGCATCTCGCGCAGTTCGTTCGCGAGCTGCGCCGCGAGCGTCTTGTTCGGCGCCATCACGAGCGTCGGGCGCTGGACCTGCTCGATGAGCCAGGCCGTGGTCGCCGACTTTCCGGTGCCGGTCGCGCCGAGGAGGACGATGTCCTTCTCCCCGGCCTTGATCCGGCGGGTGAGGTCTTCGATGGCGGCGGGCTGGTCGCCGGCCGGTTCGTACTCGCTGACGACCTGCAGGCGGGCATCGGTCCGCTCGATCTCGCCGACCGGCCGGAACTCCGAGTGCGCGATGACGGGGCGTTCTGCTGCAAAAGCCATAGTGCCAGGGTAAACGCGACCTATGACATCGATGTTCCCGCGGACCGGCGTCCGACGAGCGCGGCGACGAGCACGAGCGCCGAGCACAGCGGGATCGGCTGGCCGACGACGACGAACACCCCGACGTCGGCGAGGACCGCGACGGGCGCCGCGACCCGGACCGCCGGGCCCGGAACCGGCGCCTTGCCGCGGGACCTGCGCGGCACGCGCGACCACGGTTTCGCGATCGACAGCCAGCCCTGGAACGCGATCAACGTGGCCATCAGGACCGTCGACGCGAGCAGCCGGCCGACGCGACTTCGCGGGCGCGCGCCGCTGAGTCGAGAGCTGGTGAGAGCACCGCGATCCCGACGACGAGCTGGCTCACCGTGATCGCGAACTTCACGAGGACCCACCAGTGGAGGAAGAAGCCCCACGGCGTCGTCGCGGACAGCAGGAATCCCGACATCGCGGACACATTGGCAGAGACCACCAGGACCGTGGTGTCGAGGACGTGTGCGGCGACCGCGCCCCCGTCCCCGGGACTCAGCATCAGAACCGCCATCGCGAGCGTCTGGCTCATCCAACAGACCGACGAGAGCACATGTATCCACAGCAGCAGGTGCCGTGCGCACTTGACCGTCGGCCGCGCTGTGATTCGTTCGCGGGCCATTCCACGGCCCCGTTCGGCGACGAAAGTCCTCATGTTCCGACCATCTCGCGAATCGGCGGTCGGACGCATCGGTGAGAACTCGGGCTTTCACCCTGAGATCGTCGGTGAGGCTGTCTAGATTCAGAGCATGACGAGCGATGGCGGGCGCACCGCCGACCCCGGGTCAGCACCGCACCCGCTGCACCCGCCCAAACGCGAGACTTTCGACGTCCCGGCGATGACGAACACCGACAACAAGGGATTCGTCCGGGAGGTCGAGGAGTATCGCGTCACCGACTTCGGGCTGTACATGTCGCGCCACGCTCCCGGGCACCCCAGATTCGACCACCTGGAGTCATGGCTGCTACCCGCTTTGGGGTTGCGCGCCAACATCTTCCACTACCAGGGCGGCTACCGCGAAGGGCAGCGCCTGTACCTGGATGTCGGCCGGTTCGCCGGCCCCGACGACGACGGCCGGTGGCATGCCGAGGACTGGTACCTCGATCTCGTCGACGTGCCGGGCACCCCTCCCCTGCTGCTCGACACCGACGAGCTGCTCGAGGCCCACCGTGAGGGACTGCTCGACACCGCGCAGTGCGTCGAAGCCGTCGGGATCGCCACGCGTGCACTCGTCGGTGCGGCGGAACACGGCAACGACATACAGGACTGGCTCGACGCCGCGGCGGGTGGCGCGGTGGCCTTTCGCGACCACGACCACCGTCGCCACGGCGAGGCCCGGTAGATCAGTACGTCGGCAGCACGAAACAGGATCCGTTACGGATGAAGTCGGGGAGCTGGACGCCGGTGCCCACCGTGACCGCCCTCGACTTCTCGACTCCGTCGAGGGTCGCCTTCAGCAGGTAGCGGCCCGGGGTCGACGGCCGCCACTTGGGCCGGATCTCGACATTCGTGGGCTTCTGGTCGTAGATCGTGACCGTGCGCCCGGCGCCCACCAGGGTGACCTTCAGATTCGACTTCGCCGAACGCGGATCGCTGACGAGAACCGACAGTGTGTAGGAACATCCCGCGCCGTACACCCCGTAGTTGAACGAGCCGTTGGCCGACGAGCCGTAACCCGGAAGAGTGTCCACCGCGATGCCCTGCAGCGCCGCCTCCGCCGGCGCGGCCAGCGCCACGCTTGCGCACGCAACTGCACCGAAAGCTATTGCGCCACTGGCAATCCGCGCGCGACTCCGACTTCCCCGACCGACCATGCTGTACTCCACTCCTGGGCTTCGTCCTCGGCGACCACCCCCACCGCGGGGGCGTGCGACTCACAAGTTAGCAGCGGACGGGGCAGCATGTGCGAATTTTGGCAACGTTTGTAGTCAGTTTTTGTGCCAACCGCCGGTCAGCGTGTCACGACCCGCACCGCGGCCGGCCGCCCCGGGTCACAGGACCCGTACTGATCCGGTCCGGCCGGTGCGAATCCACCGTCGGCGAGACGATCCGCCAAGCCCTCCGCGGCGCCGGCGTCACGTGCGGTCACCCGCAACTCGACCGTCGCCGGGTCGACGATGTCGACCGCGGTGGCCAGTTCGCCGGCGAGCGCCCACAATCGGTTCACCAGACGCGCGGACGGACCATCGGGATTCGGTTCTGCTGCCACGAGCCCGGGCACCGACTCGGCGACGCGACGCTCGCGGACGTTCAGCTCGAGCGGCACGAGGCGCTCGTCCCAGACCCGGGCGGCCGATGCCGCCAGTTCCTCGGGGGCGCCCGAGTTGTCCAGCCATACGTCGGCCACGGCACGACGCTGCTCGTCGGTCGCCTGCGCGGCGATGCGGGCACGGGCATCGGCCTCGGCGACACCCCGCATGGTGGTCAGCCGGTGCAACCGCACGTCGGCCTCGGCGAACACGATCACGACCAGATGGAAGAACGGCGCCGTGTGGTTCTCGACCAGCAGCGGGATGTCTTGCACCACAATTGCGTCGGCCGGTGCGTCGTCGAGCATGGCCTGGGTCCGCGCCCCGATGAGCGGGTGGGTGATGCCGTTGAGCGTCAGCCTCGACTCGTCGTCGACGAATGCCTTCGCCGCGAGAGCCGGACGATCGAGACTCCCGTCGGCGGCCAGGATGTCCGGACCGAACGCCTCGACGAGCGCAGCCAGACCCTCGGATCCCGGCTCGACCACCTCCCGGGCGACCTTGTCCGCGTCGATGATGTACGCGCCCCGCTCGACGAACGTCTTTGCCACAGTCGATTTGCCGGCCCCGATGCCACCGGTCAGCCCAAGCCTGATCACGCTCACCAGTCTGACAAATTCGTCTGCGACACGTTGGAAGGCCCCCGCAGACACGAGAGACCCCGTCTCGCGCGATGACCCTCAGCAGGTCACGACGTCGAGACGAGGTCTCCTCGGGTTGAGGGATCAGCCGGTGACGGCCGCCAGTTCGATGGTCTCGTGCGGCAGGTCCGCCTCGCCGACCTTTTCGTTCTTGTTCAGATCGACGGCGACGATCTTCTTGGCGGCCGGGTCGCTGACGTAGGCGATGCCCTCCTGCACCACGACGTTCGGCATCGGGGACTGCCATTCGTCGGGTTCGGTCCAGGCGCCGATGGCGGGGATCGTGGCGGTCTTCGCGGCCGTGTCGGCGTCGAAGACGTGTAGGGCACCGTCGGTTCCCAGGATCACGGCGGACCCGCCGGGACCGCGCTCGATGGACCGGAAGCTGTAGGAGGTGCCGAGGTCGACGAGCCGGAGCTGGCCGGTGCGGGTGTCGGTGAGCGAGAACCGGGTCGGCCGTTCGAGTTCGGCGTCCGGATCGGACTTGTAGTCGCCGAGGATGATCGGGGACTCCTCGCTGCCGGCCTGGTTGCCGATGCGGCCGTACTCGTCGGGGCTCTCGACCTTGCGGATGTCGTTCCCGTTCACGATGAGCAGTCCGTCCTCGCAACCGAAAGCGAGGACTCCGTCGGCGCCGGCGGCCTCACCGTGCACGCCCGGGCACTGGTCGTTGCGCACGATCTCCTTGCGCTCGGGGTCGAGAATTGCAATCCCGCTGCGCGAGTCCTCGTTTCCGACGGTGACGACGACCGTGCCGTCCTCACGGAACACCGCGACCCCGTGGTGCGGCTCGGGAAGTGTGAACGAGGTCGACGCCGGGTTCCCGCGCAGGAGCTCGGCGGGCTCGACGATGTCGACCTGGCCCGTGCCGTCGGTGAAGAGGGCGATCCGGGAGTCGTGTGGCACAACGTGTCCCGGCTCTTCACCGCCGAACGTCATGTCGGTGAGGGCCGGTGTCGTCGTGTAGTAGTGACCATGGTCGCCGTGTTGACGCGTCCAGGTACCCATGTCGAGAACCCGGAACCCGTCCGACTCCGAGACGAACACATTACGGCCGTTGTCGGCGCTGTTGAGTCGGATGAAGCCGTCGATCGGGAGGTCGGCGACCTGCTCCAACGACTGCGCGTCGAGGACCAGGATGCCGCCGTCGTAGCTGAGCGCGAGGCGCGGCGTGGCGCTCTGCTGCTCGACGGCCGCGGCCGAGCTGGAGGCGGGCGCGGATTCGCTCGAATCCTCGCTCCCGCAGGCGACGAGCGCGAACGACGCGGCGGTGAGAAACGCGAGAGAGCGGGTCAGTTTTGTCCGTTGTGCAAACACCCGAACAGTGAACATGGATATGAAAATCATTGTCAACAACGCATGGGATGATGGTGGCCCGCAACGGCCGCTCCTCGCGAACACCCCGGCATCAGGCCAGCAACGGCCGCAACCCGTCGAGCACGCGGGCGAGTCCGAATTCGAAGGCGTCATCGGGGGCGCCGGGCGCCTGATGGATCTCTCCGACCGCACTGCCGACCCGATCCGACAGGGGGTACGCACCATCGGGGATGACCGCCGCGAGTTCAGGACCGACGATCTCCCACCATCGCGCGTCGCTCATCCCGGATTCCTCGGCGGCCGTCCGCTCCCCGACCGCCTCGCGGGCGTTGCCGGCCACGAAGGCACCGAGCAGTGCGATGATGTTGTCCCGCTGGACATCCGAGATGTCGGTCGCCTCGAGCAGTTCGAGCTGCCGCTCGTACCGGGCCAGGCGGTGCGGGCCCAGCACCTGGCGCCACGGCGAGGCCGCCAGCAGCCATGGGTGGTCGAGACACTCGGCACGCAGTGCGCGCGCGACTCCCGCCAGGGACTCGACGACGGTCGGTGCCGGCCCGGGCATCGGAGTCCGTGCTGTCACGTGATCGATCATGAGCGCCACCAGCACGTCACGCGTCGGCACGTAGGTGTACAGACTCATCGGCCCGACGCCGAGTTCGGCGGCCAGGGCGCGCATCGAGACGGCACCGAGCCCGCGCTCGTCCGCGAGGTCGATCGCCGCCGTCACGATGTCGTCGACCGACACCCGCTGCCGCGGCCCCCGCCGCGGACCGCCATCTCCGGCCTCGGCCCGCCAGAGCAGTCGGACCAGCGTGCGTGCATCATCTGCGGTCGACACGGCGACGCCTTTCCCGTACGGTGTACTGAGTCATAACCCCGTACACCGTACCAAGAGGAGCGTCCACTGCCCACTCAGGCCACCTATCTGCCGGACCTGCACCAGTTCGCGCTCTGGTCTTCCCACCAGTCCGATGCCGGGAACCTGTCGGACACCTGCCGTCTCGCGGTCCCGGACGGCCGCGACCTCGTCGTTCGCGACGTCCGCTGCGAACTCGTCGATCCCCCGGCACTCCTGGCCGCGTGCGACCAGGGTGATCCGAGCCGAGTCGCGGAGTCGGTCGAAGCGTGGCGACGCACACTCGCCGGCGACTCCGCGACACCGCTGCCGCTCGCCGCACACGCCGAGATCGATCCCACCGGGACGGCGGTGACGACTGCGGACTTCGCCCGTACAGCGCTGCAGGAGTCTCTCGCCGCCGAGGACATACTGCGAGACACTCTGCGAGCCCACCTGCGGCCGTATCAGATTCGCGGTATCGCCTGGCTGGCCCGCACCGTGGAGGTCACCGGCGGTGCCGTGCTGGCCGACGAGATGGGACTGGGCAAGACCGTCCAGGCGATCGGACTGCTGACGCTTCGGGCGCACGAGGGACCACAGCTGGTCGTCTGCCCGACCAGCCTCGTGACCAATTGGAGTCACGAGGTGGCCCGCTTCGCGCCTGATCTGAACGTGTACACCGGCCCCCTCGACCATGCGCCGGACGGGCCCGGTTCGATCACCGTGATCTCCTACGCGAGACTGCGACTGAGCATCGCCGACGTCCGTCGATTCGACTGGGCCACAGCCGTGTTCGACGAGGCGCAGGCCCTGAAGAACCCGCGCACCCAGGTGTCACGCGCGGCGCGCACCGTCGGCGCCCGGGCTCACGTCGCGTTGACCGGCACTCCCATCGAGAACAGTCTCGACGACCTCTGGGCGATTCTCCGGGTCGTCGCGCCCGCACTGTTTCCTCACCGGGCGGTGTTCCGGCGGCGCTTCACCAAAGCCGTGGACGACGGCGACGCCGGCGCGCTGCGACGACTTCGGGTGGCGGTCGCGCCGGTGATGTTGGCGCGCACCAAATCCCGTGTGGCCTCGGCGCTGCCGCCGAAGATCGGCAATCCGGTGCTCGTCGATCTCACCGACGAACAGGCGCAGCTCTACGACGCTCACCTCGCGCGCGTGGGAGACACCGGCTTCGGCGACGGATTCGAACGACACGGACGGATTCTCGCCACACTCACCCGGCTCAAGCAGATCTGCAACCATCCCGGCCTCGTCACCGGCGACACCCGGGTGCTCGCGGGACGCTCGGGCAAGCTCGACGTGTGCACAGAGATCCTCGGTGACAACCTGCGTACCGGCTCCCCCACGCTCGTCTTCACCCAGTACCGGGAAACCGGTGAACTCCTCGTCCGGCACTTCGCCGAACAACTGGCGGTCGAGGCACCGTTCTTCCACGGCGGTCTCTCGGCGAGCCGTCGCGACGAACTCGTCGCCGCCTTCCAGGCGGGCGAAGGCCCCGGGCTGATGGTCATGAGCCTCAAAGCCGGCGGCGTCGGGCTCACCCTCACGCGCGCCTGCGACGTCATCCACTTCGACCGCTGGTGGAACCCGGCGGTCGAGGCCCAGGCGTCCGACCGGGTGCACCGAATCGGCCAGGAACGTCCCGTCACGATCACCACCCTCACCTCGGCCACCTCCCTCGAAGAGCACATCGATCGCCTGCACCGGCGCAAGTCCGCGCTCGGCGCGCACGCGGACGACACGTCCGCCCTCACCGAGCTGACCGGCCTCGACGACGAGCGGTTGATGGACATCCTGCGGCGTCACCGGGAGGCGCGATGACCAGCACTCCTGCCGAATTCGGGTTCACCCGCTGGGGCGCCGAGATCGTCCGGCTCGCCGAGCCGATCTCGGCGCGTGGCCCCAACGCCTCGGCGCCACGAGCCCGCAGTGTCGCCCGCAACGGCGGCGTCACGCTCACCGTCGACGGACGTTCGGTCAGCGGTCTGGTGCAGCGTGGCGGCGAGGCGTCGATGGCACATCTCGAGTTCGATGCCATGACCCCGGCGAACGCGACGACGGTGAGGGGGATGCTCGGCGAATCCACCGAACCGACCGACGACATGCATCGTCGCCTCATCGAAGCGGCGTCGTGGTCGTCACCGGTTCTCGAGGTCGCCGACTGCTCCTGCCGCGCCCGCGGCGACCG
This sequence comes from Gordonia sp. SMJS1, assembly GCF_029866425.1. Lineage (NCBI taxonomy): Bacteria > Bacillati > Actinomycetota > Actinomycetes > Mycobacteriales > Gordoniaceae > Gordonia > Gordonia sp. SMJS1. Next base: position 3,158,817 of record NZ_CP123381.1, read on the forward strand.
GTGCCTGCACATCCTCGCCACGCTTTATGCCCTCGCCGCGGCCGTCGATCGAGAGCCCTTGCTGGCCCTCCGCCTACGCGACTTCGAAGCACGGCGCAGCGGAGTCGCCGGTGGCACGGACCACCCGGATGGACCACCGAGCCGGATGCCGCTGCGGTGGGCGGCACTAACAACCTTCGACGCCCGGGACTACTGGAGTGCTCGGCGTCGCACCGGGGCGCCCGACTGACCGTCGGCACCAGACGAGAGAAGCCCTCCCGGTCTCCCGGGAGGGCTTCTTCATCGTGCTCGGTGAGCGAGGCGTGTCAGGCGTTGCCCGACAGCTTCTCACGCAGTGCGGCAAGCTGCTCGTCGCTGGCCAGCGAACCGCCGGCCGACGATCCGCCGGTCGAGCTGCTGCTCGACGACGATCCGCCGCGGCTCTCCGACGCCGACGAGTAGTCGGTCGGGGCGTTGGCGGCCTCGGCGGCAGCAGCGGCGAACTTCTCCATCTGGGCGGTGTGCATCTTGTGGCGACGCTCGGCCTCGGCGTACCGGGCCTCCCATGCCTCACGCTGCTTCTCGAAGCCTTCGAGCCATTCGTTGGTCTCGGCGTCGAAGCCCTCGGGGAAGATGTAGTTGCCCTGCTCGTCGTAGCTGTCGGCCATGCCGTACTTCGAGGGGTCGAACTCCTCGGTGTAGTCCTCGTTGGCCTGCTTCAGGCTCAGCGAGATCCGACGACGCTCCAGGTCGATGTCGATGACCTTGACCATCGCGTCGTCACCGACGGCGACGACCTGATCCGGCACCTCGACGTGGCGCTCGGCCAGTTCGGAGATGTGGACCAGACCCTCGATGCCCTCGTCGACCCGGACGAACGCACCGAACGGCACCAGCTTGGTGACCTTGCCCGGCACGATCTGGCCGATGGCGTGGGTGCGGGCGAACTGGCGCCAGGGATCTTCCTGAGTTGCCTTGAGCGACAGCGACACACGCTCGCGGTCCAGATCGACGTCGAGGACCTCGACGGTGACCTCGTCGCCGACGGCGACGACCTCGGACGGGTGATCGATGTGCTTCCAGGACAGCTCGGAGACGTGGACCAGACCGTCGACGCCGCCGAGATCGACGAACGCACCGAAGTTGACGATCGAGGACACGACGCCCTTGCGGACCTGGCCCTTCTGCAGCTGGTGCAGGAACTCGCTGCGGACCTCGGACTGGGTCTGCTCGAGCCATGCGCGACGCGACAGGACCACGTTGTTGCGGTTCTTGTCGAGTTCGATGATCTTGGCCTCGATCTCCTTGCCGATGTACGGCTGCAGATCGCGGACGCGGCGCATCTCCACGAGCGATGCCGGGAGGAAGCCGCGCAGGCCGATGTCCAGGATCAGGCCGCCCTTGACGACCTCGATGACGGTGCCCTTGACGGCCTCGTCCTTCTCCTTGAGCTCCTCGATGGTGCCCCAAGCCCGCTCGTACTGCGCACGCTTCTTGGAGAGGATCAGACGGCCTTCTTTGTCCTCCTTGGTGAGGACCAGGGCTTCGACCTCGTCACCGACGTTGACGACCTCATTGGGGTCGACGTCGTGCTTGATCGACAGTTCGCGAGAAGGGATGACGCCTTCGGTCTTGTAACCGATGTCGAGCAGAACCTCGTCCCGGTCGACCTTGACGATGGTGCCTTCCACGATGTCGCCATCGTTGAAGTACTTGATCGTGGAGTCGATGGCGGCGAGAAAGTCCTCGGCAGTGCCGATGTCATTGACGGCTACTTGCGGCGAGGTGATCGTGGGGGACGACATATGTTGAGTTGCTCCGGACAGGTGTGTAGTAGGTACGATTCTGCAAAGCTCTGTTGATCGACACCACCTGGACCGGCCTGTCACCGGTCAGGGCAGGTGCGAACCGCGCGTCATCGGGCACACGCGCGTGTAGAAGCCTACTCCAGCGGCATTGTGCTGGGCAAATGGCTCGTCTCACGAGGCCGCCAGGACGTGCGGCCCGACGGGAGATGAGACGATCCCCACGTGGCGCACTCACTCGAACTCCTCCTCGACGACTCGTCCGACCAGCAGGTTCGGGCCGAATGGGACGCCCTCGCCGCAGCCAGACTCCCCCATCAGGGTCGCGTCGCGTCGCCGACGAATCGGCCCCACGTGACGCTGGTGGCCGCGTCCCGGATCGACGGGAACGCCGATGCGGCACTGGCCGCGGTCGCCATGCGCCTGCCGGTGGGGATGCGGCTCGGCGCTCCGATCGTCTTCGGCGGCGGTCGACGATCCACGCTCGCGCGGCTCGTGGTGCCGTCGAGCGAACTACTGTCGGTCCACGCCCAGGTCTCGCGGCTATCCGCCGAGTTCGTCGACCCCGAGCCGGCCGACACGGCGACAGCCTCGACCGATGGTCGCCGAATGCCGTTCGCGCACACCGTTCCCGGGCAGTGGACCCCGCACGTCACCCTCGCGCGGCGGATGGACGCCGAACAGCTCGTCCGCGCCTTCGACATCCTCGACATCCGCGCCGAGATCGTCGGCGAGTTCACCGCACTGCGACGCTGGAATCCAGATGCGGGAACCGACGTCGTGCTCGCGGGGCGGGCCTGCTGATCGCACTGCGGGTCAGACGGAGGAGCCGCCGTTTCCCCGTCGGCCCGGCAACGCGCCGAGTAGCCGACGAAGCCGGGAGTCCGGACGGAACCGCGGGCAGGACCGCTCGCCGCAGAGCGCGCAATCCGTACCCGTCCGGTAGTGCTCGTGAGCCGATCGGTCGTGACCGCATCGGCAAGTCTGGTCGCCCACGGCGCTCAGGTTACCCAAGCAGGGTCTTCGGACCGGGGTCGTCGAACGTTGTGACCCACGTCGTCGCCACGGCGACGAGGCGTCCCACCGCCACCGGGTGAAGGCCTCCGAGATCACGATGAGAGTGACTCGAGAGCCCACGGCCCGATGATCTGGGCATGACCGAAACACTGAGATCCTCCACCGATCGACCAGCACCGAGCGCCGACGAGTTCGCCGAACGACTCTTCGGTTCGACGCTCGCCACCGCCGAGACCATGAGCGTGTACCTCGGCGAGCGCCTCGGGTGGTACCGATGCCTGGCCGAATCGGGCCCCCTCACCGCCGACGGGCTGGCCGAACGAACCGACACCAACGCACGCTATGCCCGGGAATGGCTGGAGATGCAGAGCGCCTTCGGCATTCTCGACGCGGACCTCACCACCCGGCCGCACACCTTCGCGATCTCGCCGGGAGTCGCCGAAGTACTCACCGACACCACCAGCCTGTCGTACCTCGGCGCCCTCCCCCGCATGTTCGCGGCATCGGCACGCCATCTCCCGGAGCTGCTCGATGCCTACCGGAACGGTGGGGGCGTGAGCTGGGAAACCCTGGGCGCCGACGCGCGAGAGTGCCAGGCCGATCTCAACCGGCCCTGGTTCGACGCCCGCCTCGCGCCCGCGCTGGCGGGTGTCGAAGCCCTGCACGAGCGGTTGTCCCGGCCCGGGGCGCGGATCGCCGACGTCGGGTTCGGAGCGGGCCACTCGACCATCGCACTCGCGCGGGCCTACCCGGAGGCCACCTTCATCGGGCTCGACGTCGACGAGGCGTCGGTACGGATGGCCCGTGCGCATGCCGAGGCGGCGGGTGTCACCGACCGCGTGACGTTCCTCGTCGCCGACGGCGACGAGGCGGCGGCGCACGGCCCGTTCGACGTCGCCTTCGCGTTCGAGTGCCTACACGACATGCCGCGGCCGGTCGAGGTCCTCGCCGCGGTCCGGCGCGCACTGGCGCCCGAAGCTTCGCTGATCGTCATGGATGAAGCCGTATCCGACGAGTTCGACGGTCCCGCAGACGATCTCGACAAGATCATGTACGGGTTCTCGTTGCTGGTGTGTCTGCCGGACTCGATGAGTTCACCACCGTCCGCGGCCACCGGCACGGTGCTCCGACCGTCGACGCTGCGTCGGTACGCGCACGACGCGGGTTACGCCGACGTGACGGTCCTACCCATCGAGGATTTCAGCTTCTTCCGCTTCTACGAGCTGACGACCTGACCCCGCCGGTGCGTGCCCGGCCCGCAACGAGGTGACGGCGACGTCGACGACATCGGACGGAGCCATGGCGGCACCGGTCGCGACGAGATCGTCCGTCACCGCCTCGCCCAGCGCGGCTCGGATTCGATTCTCGACGGAACCGAGTCGCTCGACGTCGTTCCCGAACGGATCGGACCCGGCCGCCTCGTGTGCTCGCCGGATGGCACCGAGGATCAGAGCCGCCTGTTCGCACCGCCCGAGATCGACCAGGACGTCGATCACCGAGCGCAGGGTCACCCACTGATTCGTCCAGTTTCCCGCTTGCCGAAAATGCTCGAGCACCTCCACGTACGACCGGGCGGCGGCGTCGGTTGCGCCGGAACGGGCCTCGATCGACGCCCGCGACGCCATCGCCACCCCCAGTAGGTACCGGTCACCGTGTCGGCGCGCGGACTCGATGGCACCCTCGAGGAGTTGCCGCGCCCGCCCGGGATCGGCGTCGAGCAGACACTCGCCGGACACATAGCGACACCAGGCCGCGACAACGTCTTCACCCGATGTGGCACAGGCGATTTCGAGGGACCGCGCGGCCGGGTACGCGTCCTCGCCGCGGTAGGCACGGATGAGCAGTGCACTGATGTCGGCCATGTGCGCCGCCCCCGGCATGCCGGCCGCCAGTGCGAGTTCGCGGAACGTCCGCGCGTCGTCGAGCGCAGCGTCGAGATCCCCCTGGAACAGCCCGATGTCCACGAGCATCATGTGGAGGTAGACGCGGACCGACGGGTCTGGGCCGGCGTCGAGGCCCCGACGCGTGCACCGCCGCGCGGTCGGCAGGTCGCCGTCGAAGCGCGCACCACCGGCCGACACCGCCCACACCGCGGACCCCAGCGACGAGTCGTCGTGACGGTCGATGAGCATCCGCGCCCACGCGGTGACCTCCGGACTCATGGTCAGTTCGAGGAAAGGAATCGACCCCTGCAGGATCGTGTCGGCGAGAGCGGGGTCGTGAGCACTCGCATGATCGATCGCCTGCCGCACATCGTCGAGCCGTGCATCGACCAGGCGCGCGGCGTCGAGGTGTCCGCGACCGTAGACCTCGCACCCCAACGGACCCAGCCAGTCCGCCACCCACGCGGTGTGCGCACACCGCGCACCGGCGAGGGCGTCCCGACTCGCCAGTGCATCGATACCGAAGGCGCGCAACGTCTCCAGGAGTAGATAACCCCCCGGATCGACCGACACCATGCACGCGTCGACCAGTTCGGCCATCGTATCGGCCACGTCTTCGCGGTCCAGCACTCCCGTCGCCGCGGCCAGGAACTCCGCGTCGTCGAGGCCGAACCGGGAGGGGAAGATGCTGAGGACGTCGAACAGACCACGCGCCGGGTCGCTCAGCAGTCCATAGGACCAGTCGACGAGTGCGTGCAGGCTCCGGTGCCGGGGCGCGATCCCGCGCGGACCGCGCAGGACCCGGAAACGCCAGTGCAGTCGGTCGACGAGCACTGCCGGCGGTATCGCGCGCGCCTTCGTCGCCGCGAGCTCGACACCGAGCGGCAGGCCGTCGAGCCGGCGGCAGATCTCCGCGATCGCCGGCGCAGTTGCTTCGTTCAGCTCGAAGCGCGGATCGCGCGCCCGGGCACGGACACAGAACAGCCGGACGGCATCCGACGACTCGATGGCGGCGGCCGCCGCGCCCACGTCCGGCACCGGGAGTGGATCGAGGGAGATGATCCGTTCCGAGGCAAGCCCCAGCGGCACCCGTGAGGTCGCGAGCACCGTGACATCGGGGCACCGATCCTGCAGCGCGACAACGATTTCGACCGCCGACTCGAGGACGTGCTCACAATTGTCGAGCACAAGCAGTCCGTGTCGACCGGTCAGTGCGCCGATGAGTGCGTCCAGGGCCGCGACATCACGACGCATCGACAGGCCCGTCGCCGACGCCACCAGATGCACCACCGCGTGGCGGCTCGCGACCGCTGCCAGTTCGGCGAACCAGACGGGACGGTCACTCGCCGACCGGACATGGTGCCGGACAAGCGCCGTCTTGCCGACGCCACCGGGGCCGAGGACCGTGACGACCCCGCGTCCCCGCACGGTTGCCGTCAGGCCCGTCAGGTCGGCATCCCGGCCTATCAGCTGGCCCGAATCATGGTTCGCCGCGCCGATTTCGGTATGTGGTACCGCGACTGTTCCGGCCGGCCGCCGATCCCCGCGGACGCGGCGCGGCGGCGGGTCCCCGTCGAGGATGCGGGCATGCAGCTCGCGGACCGACGGGGCCGGGTCCGTGCCGAGATCCTCCGCGAGGCGTCGACGCAACCGTTGGTAGGCATCGAGCGCCTCGGCCGCACGATCCGTCCGCCACAGCGCCGCCATGACCCGGAGGTGGAGCCCCTCGCGATAGGGATGATCATCGACGAAGGGCAGCAACCGGACATAGGCGTCTTCCGGACGGCCGAGGGTGACCAGGGCATCGGCAGCTGTCTCCGCGGCCAGGACACGCCGTTCGAGGAGCGCCCCGACCTCCGGCTGCGCCCAGGCACAGTCGGCGAACTCGCCGTATGGCGTTCCATGCCACAGACTCTCGGCCTGGTCGAGCAGATCGACAGCCAGCTGGGGCTCGGCATCGACGACGGCGACGGCCCGTGCCACGGTGTCGTCGAAGAGCAGTGCGTCGACATCGGTCCGATCGACGATGAGCGTGTACCCGGGCGCGGTCGTGACGACTCGCAGACGGCCGTCGACCTGACGTCGCCGCAAGGTGGTTCGTAGTCGGAAGACGAGGTTGTGCAGGGCCGACTCCGGGGTGGCCGGCGGCGCGTCGGGCCACAGGATGTCGGTCAGCCAGTCCACATCGGCAACCGCATTCGCGCGCGATGCCAGGGCGGCGAGCAGACAGCGGAGGCGAGGCGTGCCGAACTGCGGTCGGGACACACCCGCGTCATCCGGTGTGTCCACCGGACCCAGCAGAGTGAGACAGACCATGGCCTTATCATCGCAGGATGTCCCCCAACCAGGCGGAATCCGAACAAACGACATCGAACGGCCCGGGGTCGAGCCGTCCCCCGAGGATCCTCGGCGACGTGGACTCCGCGACCAGCGACCGTGCCAGCCGGTGGTGGTGGGATCACGACGCGGAGAACTATCACGTCGAGCACGGCGACTTTCTCGGTGCCCATGCCGCAGGCGGGGATTTCGTATGGTGTCCGGAGGGTTTACGCGAGGCCGATGTCGGGCTCCTGGGGGACATCGAGGACCAGGACATCCTCGAAATCGGCTGCGGTTCGGCGCCCTGTGCCCGGTGGCTGGCCGCGCACGGCGCGCGCGCAGTCGGCGTCGACCTGTCGCGGCGGATGCTGGGCATCGGACTCGACGCGATGGCGGCGGAAGGCGTGCGGGTCCCGCTCGTCCAGGCGACCGCCGAGACCCTGCCCTTCGCGTCCGCGTCGTTCGACGCCGCGTGTTCGGCCTTCGGCGCGGTACCGTTCGTCGCCGACTCGGCCGGCGTGATGAGCGAGGTCGCACGGGTCCTGAAACCCGGTGGGCGTTGGGTTTTCGCCGTCAATCACCCGATGCGCTGGATGTTCCTCGACGATCCCGGGCCGGAGGGCCTGACCGTACGGATCCCCTATTTCAACCGCACGCCGTACACCGAGACCGATGCCGACGGAACGTTGACCTACGTCGAGCACCACCGCACCATCGGTGACCGTGTTCGCGAACTCCGGGCCGCCGGGTTCGTTCTCGACGACATCATCGAACCCGAGTGGCCGGACGGTTTCGACCGCACCTGGGGGCAATGGAGCCCGTTGCGCGGCAGCTACTTCCCGGGAACAGCCATCTTCTGCAGCCACAAGCCCGACTAGCGGCGCTCACAGCAGCTTCGACAAGAACTCCCGGGTGCGCTGTTCTCTCGGATCGGCGAGGACCTGACGAGGGTTCCCCTTCTCCACGACGACGCCGCCGTCCATGAACACGAGCTGGTCGGCGACCTCCCGGGCAAAACCCATCTCGTGCGTGACGACCAGCATGGTCATGCCCGACGCAGCCAGCTCACGCATCACCTTCAGTACATCGCCGACGAGTTCGGGGTCGAGCGCCGAGGTGGGTTCGTCGAACAACATGAGTTTGGGGTCCATCGCGAGCGCACGCGCGATGGCGACACGCTGCTGCTGGCCACCCGACAGCTGGGCCGGATAGGCGTCGGCCCGGTCGGACAGGCCGACCCGGTCCAGCAGGTAGCGGGCTTTGTCGACCGCCTCCGAACGCGACTGACGCTTCACCTGCATCGGCGCCTCGATCACGTTCTCGAGGGCCGTGCGGTGCGGGAACAGATTGAAATGCTGGAACACCATGCCGATGTCGCGTCGCTGGGTCGCCGCGTCCTTGGCACTCATCTCGTGGAGCTTGCCGTTGCGTTCCCGGTAGCCGATCAGATCACCGTCGACGTAGAGCCGGCCGGCGTTGACGACTTCGAGGTGGTTCACACAGCGGAGAAACGTGGACTTCCCCGATCCCGACGGACCGATGAGACACAGCACCTCGCCGCGCGCCACCTCCAGCGAGATCCCCTTGAGGACCTGGACCGAACCGAAGCTCTTGCAGACCCGGTCGGCCACCACCATCGGCGGCGGCGATCCGCCGGCGGCCGGTGCGGCCGTGTCTTCTGCGGGACTCATGCCTTCTCTCCCCCTGCCGGCCCGGCGGCGCCGCCGGGCGCCGTGGCCGCGCCGTCGGCCATCGTCTTGAGTTGCCGCGCCGTGAGCTGCCGGGTCGCGCCCTTCGCGTAGTAGCGCTCCACGTAGTACTGGCCCACCATCAGGACACTGGTGATGACGAGGTACCACGTGGACGCGACGAGAAGCAGCGGGATCGGCTCGAAGATCACGCCCGAGATGTCCCGCTGACGTCCGTAGAGGTCGAGGGTGAGCGGCACCGCCGCCACCAGGCTCGTGGTCTTGAGCATGCTGATCAGCTCGTTGCCGGTGGGCGGGATGATCACCCGCATGGCCTGGGGCAGCACCGTTCGTCGCATGGTCTGCGCCCACGACATACCCAGTGCCACCGACGCCTCGGTCTGCCCCTCACCGACCGAGGACACACCCGCGCGGACGATCTCGGCCATGTACGCGGCCTCGTTCAGGCCGAGTCCGATGACCGCGAAGAGGAACGCGGCGTTGAGCGTCTGGATGTCGAGCGACACGAACTGGTGCACGAACGGTATGCCGAGGTCGATCTGCTTGTAGATCGCCGGGAACAGGCCCCAGAAGACCAGCTGCACATACACGGGGGTGCCGCGGAAGATCCACAGATACACCCACGATGTGCCGCGCAACACCGGGTTCGGGCTCAACCGCATGATCGCGAGGACGACGCCGAGCACGATGGCGATGGTCATCGACAGCAGGGTCAAAGCGAGCGTGTAACCGACCCCCGACAGGATTCGCGAGTCGAAGAGATAGTTGCCGTACGTGCCCCAGCTGTAGGCCTCGTTGGTGGCGGCACCGTAGACGAACAGTGCGCCCAACACGATGATGATCACCGCCGCGACCCACTGTCCGGGACGACGGAGCGGAACCGCCTCGATCGGTTCGGGTTCGCCCGGCGGTGACGCGGCGGTGCTGTGCGGTGACGTCATGTCAGCTCACCGCGCCGTTGATGACGGAGACATCGATCATGCCCTCCTCGAGGCCCCAGTTGGCCGCGATCTCTTCGTACTGTCCGTTGTCCATCAGGTACTGCACGGCCCGCTGCAGTGCGGGCGCGAGCGGTGAGCCCTTCCGCACCGGCCACCCGTACGGCGCGGAGTCGAAGACCCCACCGGCGGGCTTCAGCCGGTCGTCGGTGCGTTTGATCGCGTAGGCCGTGACCGGTGAGTCGGCCGACATCGCGTCAACCCGACCCAGGATCAGTGCGTTGACGGCCTCGTCCTGGCTGTCGAACCGGACCTTGTCGATCGCCGGTTTGCCCGCAGCGACGCACGCCGCGCTCTTGGCGGGAACCTCGTCGGTGTCCTCATAGGTGGTGGTCTGCACCGCGACCCGGAGCCCGCAGGCGTTGTCGGGGTCGATCTCGTCGTCGTTGTCGCTCGCCTGCGCCCACTGCACGCCCGCGCTGTAGTAGGTCACGAAGTCGACCTGCTTCTCGCGTTCGAGGGTGTCGGTGAACGACGACATCCCCAGCTGATAGGTCCCGGCCTGCACCGAGGGGATGATGGTGTCGAACTGGGACTCCTTGTAATCAGGAACGAGTCCGAGCACCTTGCCGACGGCGTTCATCAGGTCGACGTCGTAGCCGATGATCTTTCCCGATGCATCCTTGAACTCATTCGGCTGGTACGGGATGTTGACCCCGACGATGAGGCGTCCGGTGCGCGCGATCTCCGGTGGGACCAGCGCGGCGATGTCCGGCACCGTCGCGACGTCGACGTCGATCGGCACGACCTGACCGGCGCGCTCCCGCGCCTCGTTGTCCACGCATCCGGTCACGACGACGAGGACGGCGAGCAGGACGCCGAGCCAACGAGCCACCCGCGTCACACCACTACCCTTCGTCCGGCCGATCGCACCAACTCACTGTAGTTCGCCCGCCGCGCCCCGGCTCGCCACCCGCCGTTCACGCGCGTAGCGAGCGCCTCACCACCTGCTCCCTGAGGAGCGGCCGGAGCTTGCGGAGGCTGCGTCACCACCTGCTCCCTGAGGAACGGCCGGAGCTTGCGGAGGCTGCGTCACCACCTGCTCCCTGAGGAGCGGCCGGAGCTTGCGGAGGCTGCGTCACGAAGGGTCCTGGTGAGACGGGTTGCGGGACCCTTCGTGGCTCGTCGCTTGCGCTCCTCGCACCTCAGGGAGCAACGGGGGTCGTCGCTAGCGCTCCTCGCACCTCAGGGAGCAACGGGGGTCGTCGCTTGCGCTCCTCGCACCTCAGGGAGCAGTAATCGGCCTCCCTCCGAGCACAACGAGTTCTTTCGTAGTCCGCTCGCAGAGCTCACCGCTCGACGATCCGCCGGACCACCGCGTCGGCGAACTCGGCGGTGCTCGCCTCGCCGCCCAGGTCGCGGGTCGCGGTGTGCGCGAGCGTGTCGGCGACAGCGGCGTCGATCCGGGCACCGACCGCGACGAGGGCCGCGTCGTCGGTCATCTGCCCGTACCTCTGGAAACCCATGGCCACCGAGGCGATCATCGCGACCGGGTTCGCGATGCCGCGCCCGGCGATGTCGGGTGCGGCACCGTGCGACGCCTGCGCCATCACGCGGGACTCCGAGCTGTTGACCGAACCGGCGATGCCCAGCGAACCGGCGAGCTCGCCGGCGAGGTCGGACAGGACGTCGCCGAAGAGGTTCTCGGTGACGAGGACGTCGAAGTCCGCGGGACGCCGAACCAGCAGGGCCGCCATGGCATCGACGTGTTGCTCGGACACCTCGATCTCGGGGAACCCGGCGGCGATGTCGCGGCATGCATCCCGGAACAGGCCGGTGGTCATGCGCAGGACGTTCGCCTTGTGCACGATGGTCAACCGCGGCTGCCGGTCGGAACCCGCACGCTCGATCGCGGCGGCGCATGCGACTCGCGCGATTCGCTCCGACGCCGCGCGTGTGACGAGCCCGACCGCCAGTGCCACGTCGGGTGTCGGCATGAATTCGCCGCTGCCGACCGCCATGTTGCGATCGGCGTAGAAGCCCTCGGAATTCTCCCGCACGACCAGGACGTCCATGTCCGGCCGGAGCGCCGGAACACCCGGAAATGCCCGGGCGGGACGGAGATTGGCGAACAGGTCGTACCGGGTTCGCAGGACCGCTCCCGGCGTGCGGTCCCCATGACCCGGCGGGTACGCCGCCGAGTCGTGGGGGCCGACGATCCAGAAGCCGAGCTCGTCGAGGGCCGTCAGCGTCTCCGCCGGCACCGGATCGCCGTGCGAGGTGATCGCAGACAGCCCGAAAGGTAAGTGCTGCCAACTGATCTCGATCGATTCCGCACGAGCGGCAGCCTCGGCGATCGTCACCGCCGCCGGCACGATCTCGGGTCCGATCCCGTCCCCGACGAGGACTCCGAACTCTCTGTCCCGGTCACCCATCAGTGAGCTGCGTCGTCCCAGGAGCGTCCGAACCCGACCGACACCTCCAGCGGGACGGACAAGGTGATGGCATTGCCCATCTCTTCCCGGACAACGGCCTCGACGGCCTCCCGCTCACCCGAGGCGACCTCGATCACGAGCTCGTCGTGGACCTGGAGAAGTGTTCGCGACGTGAGCCCTTCAGCTGCGAGGCGCTTGTGGACGTTGATCATCGCGACCTTGATGATGTCGGCGGCGGTGCCCTGGATGGGAGCGTTGAGCGCCATCCGTTCTGCGGCCTGCCGGCGCTGCCAGTTGTCGCTGTTCAGATCGGGCAGATACCGCCGGCGACCGAACAGTGTTGCGGTGTACTCGTTTCGGCGGGCCTCGGCGACCACGTCGTGCAGATAATCGCGCACCCCGCCGAACCGCGCGAAGTACGCCTCCATCTGCTCCTTGGCCTCGTCGCGGCTGATCTTGAGCTGGGCGGCGAGCCCGAATGCGCTGAGCCCGTAAGCGAGTCCATACGACATGGCCTTCACCCGGTGGCGCATCTCGGTGGTGACCTCGTCGATCGGCACCCCGAAGGCCCGTGACCCGACGAAGTTGTGGAGGTCTTCCCCGGTGTTGAAGGCCTCGATGAGGCCGGCGTCCTCCGACAGGTGTGCCATGATCCGCATCTCGATCTGGCTGTAGTCGGCGGTCATGAGGCAGTCGTAGGGCACACCGGTCGCGGTGTCGGCGCCGACGATGAAGCCGCGCCTGATCTCGCGGCCCGCCTCGGTACGCACCGGGATGTTCTGCAGATTCGGTTCGGTGGACGAGAGGCGTCCCGTCGCGGCGATCGTCTGATTGAACGTCGTGTGAATACGTCCGTCGTCCGCGACCGACTTCAGCAGCCCGTCGACAGTGACCTTCAGCCGCGTCGCGTCGCGGTGCTCGAGGAGGTGTGCGAGAAAGGGATGCTCGGTCTTCTCGTACAACGACTGCAACGCGTCGGCGTCGGTGGTGTAGCCGGTCTTGGTCTTCTTAGTCTTCGGCATGTCCAGCTTGTCGAAGAGAATGGTCTGCAACTGTTTCGGCGAACCGAGGTTGATCTGTTCTCCGATGACCTCGTAGGCCGCCTCGGCCGCGGCGCGGATCCGGTCGGCGAACATCCGCTCGAGGGCACCGAAATGATCGACGTCGACGGCGATGCCCGCGGCCTCGGCATCGGCGAGCACGAACGACAGCGGCAGTTCCATCTCGGTGAGCAGCGGTTTGGAGTCGATCCGGTCCAGTTCCGTGTCGAGCGTGTCGGCGAGTTCCTGGACCGCCCGCGCCTCGAGCATGTGCTGTTCGGCCACCCGCCCGTCCGAATCGTCGTCGAGCAACGACATCTGGCCGTCGCCCGGGCCGCCGTCGGCGCGCAGTTCACGACGCAGGTAGCGCAGCGCGAGGTCGTCGAGGTTGAACGTCCGTTGTCCCGGTCGGACCAGGTAGGCCGCGAGCGATGTGTCGCTGGTGACACCGTCGAGCTTCCAGCCACGTGAGCGCAGCGCGTGTACGGCCCATTTCGCCTCGTGAACCGCCTTCGGCGCGGACGGGTCGGCGAACCAATCCCCCAGTGCCGCCTCGTCTTCGGGATTCAGCGCGGTCACATCGACATAGGCGGAGGTCCCATCAGCGGCCGCGACCGCCACCCCGGTCGGGTCCGCCCCGACCACGACATGCGGGGCGGTGACGGCGAGACCGACGCGACCGGTGCGCGCATGCTCGGTCAGCCATCCGGCGACCTCACCGGCACCCAGGACCGCACCGTCGAGATCGAAACCTGCTTCCGCCTCGGGTTCGACCGAACTCAACGTCGAGAAGAGACGGTCTCGCAAGACCCGGAATTCCAGGTCGTCGAACAGCTGGTGGATGCGGTCCCGGTCCCACCCGACCATGGCCAGGTCGTCGGGGGACGTCGGCAGCTGCATGTCCCGGACGAGCTCGGTGAGCTGTCGGTTGGTCTGTACCGACGCCAGATGAGCGCGCAATGCGTCGCCGACCTTGCCCTTGACCTCGTCGACGTGATCGACGAGGGCCGCGAGCGACCCGTACTCGCGGATCCACTTCGAGGCGGTCTTCTCCCCGACTCCGGGTATACCCGGCAGGTTGTCGCTGGGGTCACCGCGCAGCGCGGCGTAATCGGGGTACTGGGTGGGAGTGAGACCGTACTTCTTCTCGACCTCCTCGGGCGTGAACCGCGTGAGGTCCGACACGCCTTTGCGCGGATAGAGCACCGTGGTGGAGGCGTCGACGAGCTGCAGCGAGTCGCGGTCGCCGGTGACGATCAGGACCTTGTATCCGTCCTCCCGGGCCCGCGTCGCCAAGGTCGCGATGATGTCGTCGGCCTCGTAACCCTCGATGGCCAGCACCGAGACACCCAGCGCGTCCAGGACCTCTTTGGTGAGATCGACCTGGCCGTTGAACTCGTCCGGGGATTTGGACCGCTGCGCCTTGTACTCCGGATACATCTCCGACCGGAACGTCTTGCGTGAGACGTCGAAGGCCGCGGCGATGTGCGTGGGCTCCTCATCGCGCAGCAGGTTGATGAGCATCGAGGTGAAGCCGTAGACGGCGTTGGTCGTCTGCCCCGAATGGGTTTTGAAGTTCTCCGCCGGGAGCGCGAAGAACGCCCGGTACGCCAGGGAGTGCCCGTCGAGCAGCATCAACACCGGCTGCTTGGTCTTGCCCTTGGCGCCGGGTGCCGCCTTGCCCGTCGATCCGGTGGCCTTGGCTGGGGTCGTTGCCGGGGAACTCTGCGCTGGACTCACAATCGCCGAGTCTAGTGACCGCCCCCGACACAGCCTGCCGGACTCCTCACACTCGGCCTCTCACGGGAGGGGCCGGTACATGGACCACACCTTGGGGCCGTCGAGCGGCAGTTCGAACTCCTCGGTCACGCTGAACCCGAACCGCTCGTAGAGCGGCACGTTGCGGACGTTCGAGCACTCGAGGTAGGCGGGTCCGTCGATCTGCTCGAGTCGATGCCCCAGGAGAGACGTGCCCACCCCGACCCCGTGCACCGGCGCCCCAATCTGACCGAGGTACCAGTGCGGCTCCTTGGGACGTCGTTTGCCGAACTCCTCCTCGAGCTTCATCCCGCGGCTCATCCGCGAGCCCATCGCCCGGAAGAAGCCGACCATCGACACCATCTGCGACAGGGCCGAGACCTTGTGGCCCGGGGGATCCCAGGCGGCGGCACCGACCGGTTGCCCGTCACGCATCGCGAGATCGAGCGTCGAATTCGGGCCGTGGCTGTACTTGAGCAGGGTGCGGAACATGATGAGATGCCGCGCCGTGTCGGGCTGCATCCAGACCGTCACCGGGTCGTCGGCGAAGGCCTGTGCCAGCAACGAAGCGGCGAGTTCGACGTCTGTGGTGGTGGACACGCTGACCGGGACCATCGGACCAGCGTACGACCCGGATCGGGTCTCCGACAGCACATCGCGACTTCCCGACTGGGCAGCGTCGGGGAGAAGTTACCTCCGGGAAACGTCGTTGTCGCCACGTGGTGACGACGCTGGCGCTAATGTCCCGCAAGGTGACATCGCAACGCGCCGGCACCGCGCCGCAGACGCCGCCACGATGCGCTCTCGACGACCGTCCCGATCGCGAGAGCCATCCGTCTGGCCACCTTCCACCGATGCGCCGGTCGGCGATCGCCATGCTGGTGTTTCTCGCCGCGTCGATGCTGTTCGGGCTGTTCGGCGCCTCCCCGGCCGCGGCCGCGCCCGGCGACTCGGTCCGCGTCTTCGGCGTGCTGCGCAACGGTACGGACAAGGTCGCCGGCGTCGAACTCGAGGCCAAGGACGCATCCGGAACCGTTGTCGGCACCGCGACCTCGTCGGCCACGGGTGCGTGGTCCATCAACGTGCCACCCGGCCAGTACACGATCGTCATCAACACCGACTCACTCCCCGACGGCGTCGAGGTCCAGAAGGCGGAGCTGCCCGTCGACGTCAGCGGTGGCACCGCGCGACCGGTCATCTTCTCCTTCGGCGATGTCCGCACCGGCACCGAGGTGTCGGCAGTCTCCGAACTGACACGGCTGGCCATCGACGGCATACGCTTCGGCCTGATCATCGCGATCACCGGCGTCGGTCTCAGCCTCATCTTCGGCACGACCGGACTGACGAACTTCGCGCACGGCGAGTTGGTGACACTCGGCGCGGTGATCGCATGGGTGATCAACGTCAAGCTCGGCGTCCAGCTGATCCCGGCGACGATCCTGGCGGTGATCGTCGGTATCGGTATCGGCATCCTCAACGAGCTCGGTCTGTGGAGACCGTTGCGAAGACGACGAACCGGGCTGATCGCCATGCTCGTCGTGTCGATCGGCCTGTCGCTGGTGCTTCGCTACCTGATCCTGATCTTCTTCTCCGATCGCGCCGAACCGTTCGACGACTATCAGGCGCAGACCCAGATCGGCTCGGGCCCCTTCGCGATCACACCGGTCAACCTGGCCTGCATCATCATCAGCATCGTGGCCCTGCTCGGCGTCGCACTGCTGTTGCAGCGCACCAGGATCGGCAAGGCCATGCGCGCCGTCGCCGACAACAAGGATCTCGCCGAGTCGTCGGGTATCGACGTCGACCGGGTCATCTTGTTCGTGTGGGCCCTGGCCGGCGGTCTGGCGACGCTCGGCGGCGTGATGTTCGCGCTCTCCGAGCTCGGCGGCCGGGTGCAGTGGGAGATGGGCTTCAAACTGCTCCTGCTGATGTTCGCCGGCATCACACTCGGCGGCCTCGGCACGGCCTACGGCGCACTGCTCGGGTGTGTCATCGTCGGTCTGCTGGTCCAGTTGTCGACCTACATCCTCAGTCCGGACCTGAAATACATCGGCGGGCTGCTGATCCTGATCATCATCCTGACCATCCGGCCCCAGGGCATTCTCGGATCTCGAGCGAGGATCGGCTGACCCATGGACATCATCTCAGCGCTCCAGATAGCGATCGCCCAGCTGATCGGCCCGTCGGCGATCTTCTACGCCCTGCTGGCCATCGGCCTGAACCTGCACTTCGGCTACGCCGGCCTGCTCAACTTCGGCCAGATCGCCTTCGCACTGCTCGGCGGATACGGCGTCGGCATCATGGCGGTGAACTACGACCAGCCGTTGTGGCTCGGCGCCATCATCGGCATCGCCGCGGCCGGGATGCTGGCCGTGGTGCTCGGCCTGCCGACCCTGCGTCTGCGCGCGGACTATCTGGCGATCGTCACCATCGCCGCATCGGAGATCCTGCGCCTGGTCTTCCGTTCGACGTCGACCGACGAATTCACCCGGTCCACCAACGGCATCTACGGATACGCGGGCAGCTTCTTCTCCATCAGCCCGTTCGACAACGGCAAGCAGTACTCGTTCCTCGGGGTCAAGTTCCTCGGCGGCGACCTGTGGTCGATGGTGGTCGGCTGGATCGTCGTCGGCTTGCTGTGTGTGATGGTGTACCTGCTCGTCCGCAGTCCGTGGGGCCGCGTCCTCAAGGCGGTGCGCGAAGACGAGGACGCCGCCCGCTCGCTGGGTAAGAACGCCTACTTCTACAAGATGCAGGCCCTGGTACTCGGCGGTTGCATCGGCGGCCTCGCGGGTGTCTTCAATGCCTTTGCGACGCAGTCGATCAATCCCGACTTCTATTCGACCGCACAGACCTTCTTCGCCTACGGCGCGCTGATCCTCGGCGGGGCGGCGACGGTGTTCGGTCCGGTGCTCGGTGCCATGCTGTTCTGGTTCCTCCTCGCGGTCCCCGACGCACTGCTGCGGCAGGCCACGTCCGGCGACGACCCGCTGTTGAATCTGTCCGCGCAGCAGGTCGGCGCATTCCGCTACGTTCTGCTCGGTCTGGCGATCATCCTGATGATGGTGTTCAGACCTCAGGGCCTGCTCGGGAACAAGAGGGAGGTGCAGCTCGATGCCTGACGACCCCACCTACACGGGTACTGCGGCCATCCGGGCGACGCGCCGGGACCTCACCGCGTTGTCGGCCGCGGAGCGTGCCCAGCTGTTCGCCGGCGTTGCCGCCGAGTCGGGTTCGCCCAAACCCGATCCGATCATCGTGGTGGACAACATCTCCCGTACTTTCGGCGGCATCAAGGCGGTGCAGGTCGATCATCTCGAGGTGCAGCGCGGCGCCATCACCGGCCTGATCGGCCCCAACGGCGCGGGCAAGACCACCTTCTTCAACCTGATCACCGGCTTCGACAAGCCCGACTCCGGCACGTGGTCGCTCAACGGCGACTCCCTGGGCCGGATGGTTCCGCATCAGGTGGCACGCCGCGGCATGGTGCGTACCTTCCAGCTCACCAAGGCGCTCGCGAAACTGACTGTGCTGGACAATGTCCGGCTCGGCGCGACCGGGCAGCGGGGTGAGCATTTCCTTGCCGCACTCGCGCCCTGGGTGTGGCGCAGGCAGGAGGCCGAGGTCACCGAACGCGCACACGAGTTGCTCCGGCGCTTCAAGCTCGACGCCAAGGCCGACGACTTCGCCGGCTCCCTGTCGGGCGGGCAGCGCAAGCTGCTGGAGATGGCGCGCGCGCTGATGACCGACCCCGAGATCGTGATGCTCGACGAGCCCATGGCCGGCGTCAACCCGGCCCTCACCCAGAGTCTGCTCGAACACATCAAGTCGTTGCGGGACGAAGGGGTCACGGTCGTCTTCGTCGAACACGACATGGACGTCATCCGCGACATCAGCGACTGGGTCGTCGTGATGGCCCAGGGTCAGATCATCGCCGAGTCGCTCCCGGATCGGTTGGGCGACAACGACGCCGTCGTGGACGCGTACCTCGGCGGGCATCACGACCAGGCCCTGGAGTTCGACGATCAGGGTCGGCCGGTGGGCGCCACCGCCGTACTCGCCGAGAAGGTCGAGGCGGCCATCGAGGCGACGCTGGAGGACGGCGGGGATCTCTCGGAGGTCACCGAACTGCCCCCACGACCCCGGACACGAAGAAGGACGGACGATGAGCACCGACCCCGGTCCCGGACAGCTGACGCCCGCGCAACTCGCGGCCACCGCCGAGGAGCACCGCAAGCTGGCCGGCAACGCCCTGATGCGGGCCGACGACATCACCGCCGGCTACCTGCCCGGCATCAACATCCTCGAGGAATGCAACTTCTACCTCGGTGACGGGGAGATCGTCGGGATCATCGGCCCCAACGGTGCCGGGAAGTCGACGCTGTTGAAGACCCTGTTCGGACTGATCCCGGTGCGCAAGGGTTCGGTGACCCTCCGTGGCGACGACATCACCTCGGCCAAGGCCCACGTCCTCGTCGACAAGGGTGTCGGTTACGTCCCGCAGACACAGAATGTGTTCCCCGCGTTGACGATCGAGGAGAATCTCGAGATGGGCGTCTATCTGCGGCCCAAGACCTTCGCCAAGCGGTTCGACTTCGTGTCCGAACTCTTCCCGCTGCTCTCGGAACGGCGAAAGATCAAGGCGGGTGCGCTCTCCGGCGGCGAACGGCAGATGGTCGCGATGGGCCGTGCGCTGATGATGGACCCAGCGGTACTGCTGCTCGACGAGCCGTCGGCCGGTCTGTCCCCGATGTTCCAGGACGAGGTGTTCATCCGCTGCAAGGCCATCAACGCGACCGGCGTCTCGATCATCATGGTCGAGCAGAACGCCCGGCGGTGCCTGCAGATCTGCGACCGCGGGTATGTCCTCGACCAGGGCCGCAACGCCTATACGGACACCGGCCGCAACCTGGCCACCGACCCCAAGATCATCGAGCTCTACCTCGGCACGCTTGCGGGCAGCTCCGAGAAGAACTGAGGTCATAGGCCCGTCCCGACGGCACTTCCCCCGCCGACCGCACCGACGACGAGACCCCCGGCCGAAGCCGGGGGTCTCGTCGTGTGCGGGTCTTACTGCGCCGCGACCGAGACGTACTTGCGCGTCGGGGTGAGCAGCTTGTTGGCGTCGTCGAACTCCAACACACCGTACGAGCCGACACTCGGCTCACCGGCTGCGTTGAACGCCAGGTTGCCGGTCTTGCCGACGTAGGCGATCGTCTTGCCACCGTTCAGCAGGTCCAGGCAGGCCTGGTAGGAGTCGCAGTTCTCCTCGCCGTTGGTCACCCCGATGATGTTTGCCGCGATCGCGCGGCCGTCGGTCGACTTGGCCGCGGTGGCCGCGAGTGCACTCAGCACCGTGGCGTCGTAACTCTCACCCGAGTAGTTGAAGTCGATGAGATCGCCGTCGACCTCCTTCAGGGCCGCCTGGAAGTCACCGCTGGTCTGGGTGAGCGGCGTGGTGCCCTTCATGCCTGCGAGCAGGCCTGGACCGACGGCCTCACCGAGGGCGTTGCCCATGTTGCCGTCGACACCGTAGACGAGCTTTCCGTCGCTCGGGCCGATGCCCACCTCGTGCATACGGGTGATGATCTTGGCGCTCTCCTCGAAACCGATGACCGCGATGCCGTCCGGGTTGAAGTTCTTCACCTGATCGACCTCGGCGTTGAACGACTGGGCGTTCGGATCGTAGATGATCTTCTGGATCTGGTCGGCCGGGACACCCGCGGCCTCGAGATCGCGAACGGTGTTGTCGGCCAGTCCGGTTCCGTACGGGTCGTTGAGCGCGAGGATCGACACGCGCTGCACGCCGTCCTCAGCCATCGTCTGCGAGAGCGCCTGCGCCTGGAGGGTATCCGCCGGCGCGGTGCGGAAGTACTGCCCCTTGTCCTCGTAGCAGGTGAATTCGTCGGAGGTGTTGGCGGGCGAGAACATGACCGCACCCGCGTTGGCGACCTTGTCGATCACCTTCAACGACACCGAGGACGACGCGGCACCGATGATCACCTGCGTTCCGGCGCTGAGTTCGCGGTCGACGGTGGCGTTGGCCGTGTCTGTCGTGGTGTCTCCGGAGTCACCGGTGACGAGCTCGACGGGTTGGTCGAGGACCCCGCCGGCGGCATTGATGTCCTTGATCGCGAGCTCCACGCCTGCCTCCATGGGCGGTCCGAGGAAGGCCAGCGAACCGGTCGCCGGAAGCAGGGTGCCGACCTTGAGTGCGGCCGTGCTCGCCGGGCCGGGGACAGCCTTGGGCGGGTTGCACGCCAGCTTCTGTGCGAGGCCGAGGCCCGGAGGTGCGGGGGTGGACTCGACGGCGGCACTCGACGACGCCTCGGAACCGCCGTCGGAACCCGAATCTGAGCTGCTACAGCCCGCGATCACCAGCGTCGCCGCCGCGGTCACGACCACTGCCCCGCTCCTCAAAAAGCGTACGGACATCGATGCTCTCCTTGCGTCTGGCCTGCGCGTTCGGCGTTCGGCCGGTGCGTTCGGCATTTGTCACGAAGGCGGCGCATCGCCGTAGGGCGAACCGCGCCTCGCAGGAGAAAAGCTAGCGCGATCTTGTTGCGGCTGCGTAAAGACAGTGAAACTGGTTTGCGCGCAGAGGCATTGCGTCGTCCAGGGGTTCTGGATCAGTCGCTGCCGAGCGTCTCGACGACAACCTGCGCAACGGCTTTCATGGTGGTCCGGCGGTCCATGGCCGCGCGCTGTATCCATTTGAAGGCCTCTGGTTCGGACAGAGCCTGCTTCTCCATCAGCAGGCCCTTGGCCCGCTCCACGAGCTTGCGGGTCTCCAGCCGCTCGTTCATGGTCGCGACCTCACGCTCGAGCTGTTTGAGCTCCTGGTAGCGACTCACCGCCACCTCGATGGCCGGCACCAGATCGGCCTTCGTGAACGGCTTGACGAGGTAGGCCATGGCACCGGCGTCGCGCGCCTTGTCGATGAAGTCGCGTTGGCTGAACGCGGTCAGCATGACGACCGGGGCGAGGCGCTTCTCGGCGATCTCGGTCGCGGCATCGATACCGTCGCGCACGGGCATCTTGATGTCCATGATCACGAGGTCGGGGGCCAGCGACTCGGTCAACTCCACGGCGACCTGCCCGTTCGGCGCCTCGCCGACGACGTCGTAGCCCTCTTCACGCAGCATCTCGGTCAGATCCATCCGGATCAACGAATCGTCCTCGGCCACCAGCACGCGGTGTGTTGTCGTGGTCTCACCGGCTGCGGTCGTCGCACTGTCGGTCACCGTCACCATCCCCTCCTCCGCGTCGCTGACGCCACGTCTGTGTGCACGCAGAGTACCGGTTGGCAGGCCGCTCGGCCGATCATCTAGAGTTGGTTCCCGGCGCGGGCAACCCGCGCACTGGCCCCCGTAGCCCAATTGGCAGAGGCAACGGATTCAAAACCCGTCCAGTGTCAGTTCGAGTCTGACCGGGGGCACCAGAAACGACCTGATCACCGCCCGCTTTGCGGCGGCTCGGCACACTCACCAGGCCAACGCCGGTTCGCAGCCGCCGACGCCGATCCCGACATCGTCGCAACGCACTGTCCGGACCCCGAACAGACGCCTCAGGAGCTCATCGGCACCCAGGTCGGTGTGCTCCGCCCAGCGTCGGACACGGTGTCGTGCACGCGACGCCGTGAGCGTGACCGACGCCGGCCGCAACCCGCCGAAGTCCACCGTCACCTGGCCACCCTCCCCCGGTGCGACGCGCGTCGCGAGGAGCGCGAGCGAATCAGCGGAGAAGACCACGGGCCCGGCAACCTCGACGACGAACCTGCACCGCGACAGCGTCGACGCGTCCGGGCCACCGATCCGGATTCGCGAATCACGGACTCCGAGCTGAGCAACCAGCGTTTCGGCGTCGTCCCCGACAAGCCAGGCGGCGGCATCGGACCCGCGCAGGGCGCTGCCGACGGTGTGCAGCAGCGAAGCCGCGGTGTGGCCGTCCGTCGACACCAGCACGACGATGTCCGGGATCGGATACAGCAGCCCGGCGGTCCGGGCCGCCGGGTCGGTGACGAGCGGGGCGAGGGCCAACGCTTCGACATTCTTCGCCGAGACCCGTTCGGACACAGCGCGTTCTGCCCAGTCGGGTCCGTCGTGCCAGGCGACGGCGTCGGGTTCGTGAGCGAACACCGCACCCATCATGAAAGCCCGGTTCGCGAATTCCCAATCCTCTCCCCCGTACTGGACGAACGAAGGGTCGAATCCTCCCACGTCGTCGAACAGCTGTCGGCTGCAGCTCATCACCGCGCTGATCATGTACTTGTAGCCGTCCCAGCCCGGGACCAGGAGGTTGGATGTGCGGTCATAGGCGTCGACCAGCCACTCGGGTTCGTGGTCGTGCGCGGCCTCGAGATGCCGCTGGGCGGACAGCCATTCGACCACCGAGCGCGGCTCGACCTGACTCAGGTCCCCGTGCTTACGACGGCCGACCACGAGTACATCGGGCACCGCGGCGGCCAGTCGGACCATGTGCGAGATGTAGCCGGCGGTCGGAACCGTGTCCGCGTCGAGGAAACACAGCACCGAGCCGTTCGACGCAGCGACACCCAGGTTGCGGGCGGCTGCGGCTCGAAATCCCTTGTCCTCCTGCCTGACCACGGTGATGGCCAACCGGGAGGTCCACGCGCTCACATCCGGGGGAACTCTCGATCCGTCGTCGGCGACCACCACCTCCAGTCGATCCGGCGGATAGGTCTGCGCCGTCAACGCCTCGAGGACCAATGAGAGTTGGTGTGGCTGCTCGTAATACGGGATCACGACGCTCACCAAGGGTCTCGACGAAGTACTCCCGACCAGGTCCCAGCGATTGTCGGGCACGATGGTCCGGCCATCGTCGAGTCCGACGATCGTCACGCACTCCACCGCCGCAGCAACAGCTCGTGACTCCGACCGACATCGGCGGCGGTCGGCGACGGCGACACCGCCGCATCGATCCGCGTGGATTCCGGCTCCGCGAACGCACTCTCGATGGCGGCCCGGAGCGCAACGTCGTTGTTGTCGTGCATCGTGAGCACGCCCGGCGACCGAGCGGCGAGTTCCTCGGTGTAGGCGGTCCGCGGAACCAGCGGACGACGTCCGGCCGAGATCCAGGAGTTGATCGAACCGGATGCCGACATGTGCCGGTGGTATGCGACCGGAACCGTGACGTCGGCCGACGCCCGGCGGAGTTCGTCGTCCGTCAGGTAGCCGGTGATCGTGCATCGCCTCCCCGTGTCCGCGGCGAGCTTCGCGAGGTCGTCGGCGAGATCGTCGTGGCCGGGCGACGGAGTTCCGAGCGCCACGAAGCCGACCGATGGATCGAGACCGGCCATCGCTCGGAGCGTCTCGATGTGACCCTTCCCCGGATACAGGTAGCCGAGCACACCGACGGTCAATTCGTCTGAGTCCGAGGGCTTGTGGGCACGGACGGCGTCGAACATCAGCGGCACTACCTCCACCTCGATCGACGCGTCGACATACTCGGCGAAGAGCGACGCCTCGTGTCGGCTGGACACGATCACGCCCGCCGAAGACCGGGCCACCGCTCGGAAGAACTCGATGCGGGCCGGCATCGCCCGTCCATCCGAGGGCTGCGGCAGATCGTGCAACGTCACCGAGACCGGACGTCGGAGCCCCGCAATCATGGCGAGCAGGTTGTCGCGCGCTCGCAACGGAGTGTGTCCGAACAGACGGTCGGTCACGTGCATGTGCACGTGTGCGCACTCGGCCAGAACCGAGGACACGCCGGCACAGCGCGTGCGGAGGTGTGCCAGTCGATGATCGCCACCCTGGGCCGTCACCGCGTCGAAGACAGACTGGGCATACCGCACCACACCGTGCGAGCGGGGTCCGACGAGGAGGTGCCCCACTGGGCTCGTCATGACATTCCCAGGATCTCGATGAGATCGCCGTACCGGTCCAGCACGGCGTCGATGAACTCGGGATGCTCTGCGTACCACTGCATCTGACTGCGGTGCACCTCTTTCTCGGTCAGCACCGCACCGTCGACGTCCCAGGACGTCCGCGGGGGCGCCTGGATACCGAGCGCGTCGATCACCCGTCGTTCCAGCGGCGCCCGGATGTTGCCGAGCAGGTCGCGTGACGGCGGGACCGGCGCCGATGCCCCGAGCGCCTCGAGAATCCGACCGCCGAGGGTCAGTAGTACCCGGTTGCCGGGATGGTTGATCGTATGTGCGGCGTCGGCCCCGACGTCGAGCAGGATGTCGGAGATCCCGACGTCGCAGTGTCGCCGCTCGCGAACCTCGAGCTGGGCCACACTCCACTGTGCGGCCTCCCGGAAGCGGTCGGCGGAGACCTCGACATCCCATTCGTCGAAGCGGGTCCGGCCGGCTCTGACCGCCAGGACGGTCCGGAGATCGTGGTAGGGAACAGCAGCGGGTACTGCGGACGGTCGCGCGGGATGTCGGGCGATGACCTGAAACGGGAACAACCCGCCGTAGCGGATGACCGGCCACACCACGACGGTCGCGGCCGGCGCTATCTCCGCGAGGTCGGGTCCACCGATCGGGAGCCCCCGGTATCGGGCACGTACCGGCTGAGAGACGATGACCGCGGCCCGGCGGACGAGGCGTTCGACATGAGCGATGTCGGTGGACTCGAGTTCGTGGACCGGTGGGACTCGAATGGTGCGGAACGGAAGGTCCGGGGAGCTGGACAGCACGATCCGCAGCGCTTCGGCCTGGCAGTTTCCCCAGACGACGAGCAGCTGCTCGTCATCGTTCATCTGCGCCTCGGTGACGCCGTAGAACTCGCCGTAGTGTCGGGTCCGCCCGTCCACCAGCACGGTGTCACTCGACGTCATACGCACTTCGCTGTGGTCGAGCGACCTGGTGGTGTGCTGTCATCGTGTGTATCGACTCCCCTCGCGGACAACCGGCCGACCCCAGCTCCTGGTATATCCGTTCGTCTCGCTGACGAATCATCGGCTTGGTCACACTGCCCCGGTCCCCAAACATTCGGAACGAACCGGAAACCGGACGGGTGAGCGACGGCCCCGGTGATCAGATCACCGGGGCCGTCTGCCGTACAAGAGGTGACGTCACAACGTCCGGGCGATGATCTCCTTCATGATCTCGTTGGTGCCCGCGTAGATCTTCTGGACGCGGTTGTCGGCCCACAGACGCGCGATCGGGTACTCGTTCATGTAGCCGTACCCGCCGAACAGCTGCAGGCACTCGTCGGCGACCACCATGGCCCGGTCACTGTTCCACCACTTCGCCATGGCGACGGTCGGGATGTCGAGCTCGCCCTTGATGTGCTTGTTGATGCAGTCGTCGACGAACACGCGCGCGATCCGTGCCTCGGTCGCCGCCTCGGCGAGTTTGAATTTCGTGTTCTGGAAGCTGAAGATCGGCCGGCCGAATGCCGTGCGGTCCTTGGTGTAGGCGATGGTCTCGGAGACGGCCTTCTCCATGCCGGCCACCGAGGCCAGCGCGATGATCAGCCGTTCCTGCGGGAGCTGCATCATCAGCTGGACGAAGCCCTGGCCCTCTTCGGGGCCGAGGAGGTTCGAGGTGGGGACGCGCACACCATCGAAGAACAGCTCCGAGGTGTCCTGCCCTCGCTGGCCGATCTTGTCGAGTACCCGGCCGCGTCGGAAACCTTCGCGCTCGGCCTCGACCAGGATGAGCGAGATGCCCTTGGCTCCCTCGGAGACGTCGGTCTTGGCGACGACGATGATGATGTCGGCCTGACCACCGTTGGTGATGAAGGTCTTGGAGCCGTCGATGACTTACTCGTCGCCCTGCTTGATCGCCTTCGTCTTCACATTCTGCAGATCCGATCCGGTACCCGGTTCGGTCATCGCGATGGCGCCCACCGCCTCGCCACTGGCCATCTTGGGCAACCAGGTCTTCTTCTGCTCCTCCGAGCCGTACTCGAGGATGTAGTGCGCGACGATGCCGTTGTGCAGGCTGACGCCCCACGAGCTGTCGGCGACGCGCGCGCCTACTCCTCGATGAGCACGGCCTCGTGCGCAAAGGTGCCACCGCCGCCGCCGTACTCTTCGGGAATCGACATGCAGAGCAGGCCGAGGTCACCGGCTTTGTTCCACAGGTCGCGGTCGACATGGTGCTGCTCGATGAACTTCTCGGTGTTCGGCTGGATCTCCTTCTCACAGAAGCTACGTGCGAGATCCCGCAGCGCGGTGAGATCGTCGTCTTCCCAGGAGGACCGTTCGGTCATGGTGTGCGTACCTATCCACGATTGACAGTGTCAACGGTGAGCGTAACAGTCACCGTTGGCACTATCATGGCGGCGTCGTCATCCCTGACTGCGGAGCACGTTCTTCGTCGGTACGGCCGACCACCGCCGACTCGACGACATCGGGATGGCTGTCGAGCACCCGCTCCACCTCGACCGACGCGATGTTCTCACCGCCGGAGATGATGACGTCCTTGCTGCGGTCCCGGATCTCGACGTACCCGTCGGCGTGCATGACCGCGAGATCACCGGTTCGCAACCAGCCGTCGACGGTGGCCGCGGCCGTCGCCGCAGGGTCGCGGTAGTAGCCGAGCATCACGTTGTTGCCGCGGACCACCAATTCACCGATGGTCTCGCCGTCGGACGGGACATCTCGTCCCTCGTCGGACACCACCCGAACCCGCCCTGCCACGATGTTCCCGATCCCCTGCCGTGCCTTGCGTACGGCGCGTTCGTCGTCCGTGGCGTCGTCCCACTGAGGCTGCCACTCGTTCACGACGATCGGGCCGAACGTCTCGGTCATCCCGTAAAGATGGGTGATCTCGATGCCGAGCCCGGCCATCCGCGAGAGCAGCGCGGGAGATGGCGGTGCACCTCCCGTCGCAGCCCGGACGACGCGGTCGAGCCGTGCCGCGGACGGGTCCTCCGCGATCATGGTGAGCACCGTGGGAGCCGCGCTGAAGTGAGTCACCCCTTCCTCGGTGAGGTGGCGCCAGATCCGTCCGGTGTCGATGCTGCGCAGGCAGAGGTTCGTACCACCCGCGGCGATGACGGCCCAGGTGAAACACCAACCGTCGCAATGGAACATGGGTAGGGTCCACAGGTATGTCGAGCCCGGTCCGAGACCGGAGTGGTACGCCATCGCCAAGGACTGCAGGTACGCGCCGCGGTGGTGGTACATCACGCCCTTCGGACGGCCCGTCGTCCCCGAGGTGTAGTTGATCGCCAGCAACCCCCGCTCGTCGGTCTCCCGCCGAATCGGCGCCCCGGCCTGCGCGAGCAGCGACTCGTACTCGTCCGCGCCGTCCGCTGAACCACCCACGACGACCCGGATCCCCACCGATTCGGCGACCGCCCGTGCACGGTCGGCGAACTCAACGGTCGCGACAAGGAGCGTCGCACCGCTGTGCTCCAGGATGTAGACGAGCTCGGGTTCGGACAGCCGGATGTTCAGCGGCACCAACACCGAACCGTGCGCGGGCACGGCGCTGTGCAGTTCGAGCATGACCGCACTGTTCGCACAGAGGGCGGCCACGCGGTCACCCGGCCTGACGCCGAGCGCCTCCAGCGCGGCGGTGACGTGCCCGACCCGCCGATACAGGTCGGCGTAGGTGAGGCGGAGCGCACCGTCGATGACGGCGGTGCGGT
The DNA here is from genome assembly GCF_029866425.1 of Gordonia sp. SMJS1. Taxonomy (NCBI): domain Bacteria; kingdom Bacillati; phylum Actinomycetota; class Actinomycetes; order Mycobacteriales; family Gordoniaceae; genus Gordonia; species Gordonia sp. SMJS1. Next base: position 3,187,277 of record NZ_CP123381.1, read on the forward strand.
CACCCCTGTAGATGTAGTGAGTCGTTGCTCTGGGCGCAACGTTGTGCGACATCTGGCCTCGAGCGGGTGGCCCGCGCGCGCCGCGCACCGGGGAACGGGAGTTCGTCGAAGACGATACTGCGTATGGGTCCGTTAACGTCGGAAGAGCTTGTTGCCCAACCACACCAGCGGGTCGTAGGTGCGGTCGACAACTCGCTCCTTCATGGGGATCAACGCGTTGTCGGTGATCTTGATCTGCTCGGGACAGACGTCGGTACAGCACTTGGTGATGTTGCAGAGGCCCAGTCCGTGCTCGGTGCGCGCCGAGTCGCGGCGTTCGGCCACGTCCAGGGGGTGCATGTCGAGTTCGGCGACGCGCATCAGGAAACGCGGCCCGGAGAAGTTCTGTTTGTTGTCCTCGTGATCGCGCACGACATGGCAGGTGTCCTGGCACAGGAAGCACTCGATGCACTTGCGGAACTCCTGCGAACGCTGCACGTCGACCTGCTTCATCCGGTACTCCCCCGGCGCCAGACCCGGCGGCGGTGTGAACGATTGCACTTCACGGGCTTTGGCGTAGTTGAACGAGACATCGGTGACCAGGTCGCGGATCACCGGGAACGTGCGCATCGGGGTCACCGTCACGACCTCGTCCTCGGTGAACGTTGACATCCTGGTCATGCACAGCAGTTTGGGACGCCCGTTCACCTCCGCCGAACACGATCCGCACTTGCCCGCCTTGCAGTTCCAGCGCACCGCGAGATCCGGGGCCTGCGTCGCCTGTAGGCGGTGGATGATGTCCAGCACCACCTCGTCCTCGTTGACGATCACCGTGTAGTCCTCGAGACCGCCGGCGTCGGTGTCGCCGCGCCAGATCCGGAACTTCGCGTCGTATCCCATGTCAGTCCTCCGAATGCCCCTCGGCTCGCTCGCCACCGGCGCCGGGATGACCGGCTATCTCGGCCGCCGTGTAGTACTTCTCGATCTCGGGGAACTCGAACAGCTCCAGGAGGTCCGGCCGCATCGGCGTCTGTTCCGTGCGCACGACGCTGACCTCCGGCACCGCGGCGTCGTCCCCGTCGAGGTCCGCGGTGCACACCAGCAGCGCATTGCGCCAGTTCGAGTCCATGGACGGATGGTCATCGCGGGTGTGACCACCACGGCTCTCGGTGCGCATGAGTGCGGCCTTCGCGACGCACTCGCAGACCAGCAGCATGTTGCGTAGGTCGACCGCGAGATGCCAGCCCGGATTGAACTGACGATGTCCCTCGACCTGCATGCCGCCCAGGCGCTTTCGCAGGTCCGCGAGCACGCCGATCGCTTCCTGCATCTCGTCCTCTTTGCGGATGATCCCGACCAGATCGTTCATGGCCTGCTGGAGGTCGGTGTGCAGCGTGTAGGGGTTCTCCGGTTTGCCCTCGGCCGGCGGATCGAAGGGCGCCAGCACGGACGCAGCCGCCCGGTCGATGTCTTCGGCGGAGACCGCGGGACGGGTCGTCAGCGATTCGACGTACGCCGCCGCGCCGAGGCCGGCCCGCCGTCCGAAGACCAGCAGGTCCGACAACGAGTTTCCGCCGAGCCGGTTCGAACCGTGCATCCCGCCGGAACACTCGCCGGCCGCGAACAGGCCCGGAACCCGTGACGCGGCCGTGTCCGGATCCACCTCGATCCCGCCCATCACGTAGTGACAGGTCGGCCCCACCTCCATCGGTTCGGCGGTGATGTCGACGTCGGCGAGCTCCTTGAACTGGTGGTGCATCGACGGCAGCCTGCGCATGATCTCCTCGGCGGGCATGCGGGACGCGATGTCGAGGTAGACGCCGCCGTGCTCGGTGCCGCGTCCGGCCTTGACCTCCTCGTTGATCGCCCGCGCGACCTCATCGCGCGGTAACAGGTCCGGCGTTCGCCGGGCGCTGTCGTTGTCCGCCAGCCATTCATCGGCCTCCTCTTCGGTCTCGGCGTACTGACCTTTGAAGACCGGTGGGATGTAATCGAACATGAAGCGCTTGCCCTCGGTGTTCTTGAGAACTCCACCGTCGCCGCGAACACCCTCGGTCACGAGGATGCCCTTGACGCTGGGCGGCCACACCATCCCGGTCGGATGGAACTGGACGAACTCCATGTTGATCAGGCTCGCGCCGGCTCGCAGTGCCAAAGCGTGCCCGTCGCCGGTGTATTCCCACGAATTCGACGTCACCTTGAACGACTTGCCGATCCCGCCGGTGGCGACGACCACCGCGGGCGCCTCGAACACGATGAACCGGCCGGACTCGCGCCAATACCCGAACGCACCGGCGATCGCGTCGCCGTCCTTCAGCAGTTCGGTGATAGTGCATTCGGCGAACACCTTGATGCGCGACTCGTAGTCACCGGTGGCGGCGTAGTCCTCCTGCTGCAGCGAGACGATCTTCTGTTGCATCGTCCGGATGAGCTCCAGCCCGGTGCGGTCGCCGACATGAGCGAGTCGAGGATAGGTGTGGCCGCCGAAGTTGCGCTGCGAAATCCGCCCGTCCGCGGTTCGATCGAACAGGGCGCCATAGGTTTCGAGTTCCCAGACACGATCCGGGGCCTCTTTGGCGTGCAACTCGGCCATGCGCCAGTTGTTCAGGAACTTGCCGCCTCGCATCGTGTCCTGGAAGTGTGTCTGCCAGTTGTCTTTCGAGTTGGCGTTGCCCATCGAGGCGGCACATCCGCCTTCGGCCATGACCGTGTGGGCCTTGCCGAACAGCGACTTGCACACCACGGCCACCGAGTAGCCGCGCTCGCGGGCCTCGATGACCGCTCGCAGGCCGGCACCCCCCGCACCGATGACAACGACGTCGTACTCGTAGCGTTCCGGCTCGGTCATCTAGCGGGACTCCCAACGTTGAGAACGGCTGCACCACAGGCGTTGTGTTGTCAATCGGTCAACCCACGAACCTCAGGTCCGAGATGGTGTTGCTGGCCACCAGCATGATGTAGAAGTCGGTGAGCACCAACGTGCCGAGCGTGATCCAGGCGAATTGCATGTGCCGGGTGTTGAGCTTGGACACCTGACTCCAGACCCAGTACCGCACCGGATGTTTCGAGAAGTGCTTGAGCCGGCCGCCGGTCACGTGGCGACACGAGTGGCACGACACCGTGTAGGTCCAGAGCAGGAGCACGTTGACGACGAGGATCACGTTGCCCAGCCCGAAGCCGAAACCGCCGCCTTCACCGTGGAAGGCGACGATCGCGTCGTAGGTGTTGATCACCGAGATGACCACGGCCACGTAGAAGAAGTACCGGTGCGAATTCTGGATGATGAGCGGCAGTCGCGTCTCGCCGGTGTACCGACTGTGGGGTTCGGCGACGGCGCAGGCAGGCGGCGACAGCCAGACCGACCGGTAATAGGCCTTGCGGTAGTAGTAGCAGGTCAGTCGGAACCCGAGCAGGAACGGCAGCGAGAGGAATGCCAGCGGAATCCACATGGGGAGTTCGGGGAAGGGGGTACCGAAATGACTCGCCCCGGGCACGCACGACTCGCTGAGGCACGGCGAATAGAACGGCGAGAGGTAGTGATAGTCCGCGGCGTAGTAGGCGGTGCGCACGAAGGACCGGATCGTCGCGTAGATGACGAAGGCCGCGAGACCCACGACTGTCAGCAGCGGCGACAGCCACCACCTGTCCTGGCGGAGAGTTCGGGCCAGGATTCGCGCGCGGCCCGGAGAGAAGACCCCGACTGTGTCCCGCTCAGTCGCGGGGGCGCTCACTTCGTGCGCTCACGCGAATGAAAGCCCAGCCCTTCGTCCTGCGCACCCAGCCAGGCCGACTCGTCCGACTTGCAGTCAGGCACATAGATAACCTGGTCTCGTCCGACTTTCGTCTGCAGCAGCGGTGGCGGTGCGTGCTCGAAGTCGTGAAGGTCGATCTCCAGCCGATCCAGATCGTTGGACATTCGCCGAACCGCGTCTACATCGCCGTACTGCGTCTGCAGCGTGGTCATGTGATGCCGTAGCGCACCTATACTCCGATGCAGCTCCTTTATCTCGGTCGGTATCATGGCACATCCCTTCCTGCCTATGTGATGAAGAACACAGTACCGGCCGGGCCCGCTGAGTCAACGATGTTGGCGGAACGTGTCGGCTCCCCCGACCGGAGGCCGCCAGATGAACGACGACGACCACGTTCCCGCGCAGAACCTGCCCCGAGCTGAGCAGCGTTGGACCGCATCGGCGTTCGTACTGGTCGCGATGGCGATCCCGTTCCTCTTGCCCGCGCGTTACGCCGCCGGTACCGCTTGGCTGCTACCCGCGATCGAGGGGCTGGTCCTGCTGACACTGATCGTGGTCGACCCCGGTCGCATCGACCGGCCCGGCCGGTGGGTCCGCGCCCTCTCCGTCGGTCTGGTCGTGGCGATCGCCGCAGGTGCGGCGTGGGCCGCGGCGCGGCTCGTGTGGGACCTGCTGCACGGAGATCCGCAGACCGAGGCGGCGAACCAGTTGCTGGTCGCCGGGGCTCTCGTCTGGCTGCAGACCGTCATCGCGTTCGCGTTCCTGTACTGGGAACTCGACGGCGGCGGTCCGGTCAACCGGCATCTGCGTCCGGCCGAACACCCGGACCTCGCCTTTCCGCAACACCTCGAGCCACGTCTGGCACCGTCGGGGTGGCGTCCCGTATTCTTCGACTACCTCTATCTGGCCCTGACCAACGCGACTGCCTTCAGCCCCACCGACGTGATGCCGCTGTCGCGTCGTGCGAAGCTGGCGATGGCGTCACAGTCGCTGTTGTCGATCGTCATCCTCAGCCTGGTGGTGGCGAACGCGGTCAACCTTCTCGATTGAAGCCCCTGCACCGATCGCACACCGGAATAGGGTCGGCGACGTGACGGTTGTGCCGGCGGGGTCCGGAGGACCAGATCGGAGTCGACGATGAGCGAGCCATTCATCAGGACCGTGCCGTCGCGGCAGGTCATCCCGGGTACCGAGCGGCACATCTTCCGGAGCGAGTGGCTCGATTCCCGCCAGTCCTTCCCCGTCACGGGCAACTTCGATCTTGCGGCGAACGCCCACGGAGTCCTGCTGGTGCACAACGACGATCGCGTCGACGCCGGTGAAGGTTTCGACGCCCACTTCCACCGGGATGCCGAAATCGTCACGTGGGTACTCGAAGGTGCTGTCGCTCATCGTGATTCGTTCGGCAACACCGGCGTGATCACGCCGGGCGTCGCGCAGCGGATGAGCGCGGGCCGCGGGATCACCCACACCGAGGCGAATGCGTCACGGCGCAGCGAGAACCGGGACCTGCGCGTCGTGCAGATGTGGGTGGCGCCCGAGCACGGTGGAGGTGAACCCGGCTACGCCGAACGCGACTTCAGCGCCGATCTCGCGACCGGCGGGCTGGTCACGGTGGTCTCCGGCAGGCCCGAACACGCGGGCACAGATGCGATCTCGATCGGCAACCCGTTCGCGGCACTGCACATGGCCCGGATCGGTTCCGGGCAGTCGGTCACTCTTCCCCCGGCACCGTACGGACATCTCTACGTGGCGCGCGGCGAAGTCGACCTCGACGACGGCGCGCGACTGGTCGAGGGCGATGCGCTGCGCACCATCGATCAGGGCGAGGTCACCGTGTCCGCGAGGTCTGAGGCCGAGATCCTGTTCTGGGAGATGCACACGAACATCCTCGGTCTTCCATGGCCAGTGGGTGTCACAGGCGTAGGTGAGGTTGGGTGTCGCAGCCGCGAGATGCACCATCGCGGCGAGGCTGATGCCCAGGTGCGAATTGGAGTGCATCGACAGGCCGAGTCCGAAGGTCTCACAGATACCGCCGAGAAGACGCGACCGCTGCAGGCCGCCCCAGTAGTGGTGATCGGACAGGACGACCGAGACCGACCGCTTGCGCACCGCCGGTTCGAGGTGATCGAAGGCGACCACGCACATGTTCGTCGCGAGCGGCATGGACGCCTGCTCGGCGACGCGCGCCATACCGTCGAGGCCCGGGGTCGGGTCTTCCAGGTACTCGACGATGCCCTCGAGTTCCGCCGCGACGCGCACCGAGGTCTCCACGGTCCACGCCGCATTGGGGTCCAGGCGCAACGGGATTCCGGGGAACTCCGCGTGCAGCGCCTTGATCGCCGCGATCTCTTCGTCGGGGGCGAACACGCCGCCCTTCAGTTTGATCGCGGTGAACCCGTAGCGGTCGATCATCCGGTGTGCCTGCCGGATCAGTCCGCTCGGATCGACGGCCTCGCCCCACTCGTCCGGCAGTCCGTTGGTGCCGGCCGCCCCGGGGTGGGCCGCCCACTTGTAGAACAGGTAGGCGCTGAACGGAACTCGGTCCCGCACGCGGCCGCCGAGCAGATCGCTCACCGGTCGACCGAGGACCTTGCCCTGGATGTCGAGACAGGCGACTTCGAATGGCGAGAAGACACGATCGGTGGTGCTGGCCGTGGTGATCATGCCGGCCACTCCGTCGCCCCCGGTCACCGACAGGGTCGAGACCCGCAGGTCGATGGCATCGCGCAGGTTGTGGAGCGCGAAGGCATCGAGTCCGATGATCGCCTCGGCGGCGGCCTCCATCCGCGCGAGATGAGCGGTGTCGGCATAGGTCTCGCCGAGCCCGCGGATTCCGCCGGCCGTCTCGATCACGATGATCGCCCGCAGTGCGTAGGGCTGGTGCACACCCACCGTGTTGAGCAGCGGCGGGTCGACGAAGGCGACCGGGGTGACCGTGACCTCGGTGATCGTGGTGTCGGTGTGCGGACTCGCCACGGTTCGCGTCCCGACCGGCACCGACTGGAAGGTATTCGTCGACATGAGTTCTCAGACCGTGGCCTGCGCGGCGAGCGTCGTCGCGAGGACGGCGCGCCCGGCGGCGGTGATCCGCTCGAGCTCGGCCTGGTGCTCCGGTGTCGGCTGGACCAGCGGCGCGCGCACCGGACCCGCTTCGATGCCCTCCATCGTCACACCGTGCTTCACGAGTGCGACCGCATAGCCCGGCACCCTGTTGCGCAGACGGACCAAGGGGTGGAAGAACTCTCGCAGCAGCGCCTCGGTCAGCTCGACGTCGCCGTTCTCCAACGAGTTGTAGAAGGCCAGGGCCAGTTCCGGGGCGAACGCGAACGTCGCCGACGAGTACAACGTGACACCGATGGCGCGGTAGGCCTGCTGGGTGATCTCGGCGGTGGGCAGGCCGTTGAAGAACAGGAACTCCTTGCTGTCCCCGAGTGCTTCCTTGACCGCGATCACGATGCGCGACACGTTGTCGAGGTCACCGGTGCCGTCCTTGAACCCGATGACCGTCGGCAGCTTGGCGACCTCGATGGCCGACGCCTCGTCGAACAGGGCGTTGCCGCGGTTGTAGACGATGAGCGGCAGATCGGTGGAGGCCGCGACCGACCGCGTGTACTCGGCGAGGCCGGCAGGCGGCATCGTCACCAGATACGGGGGCAGGAGCAGGATGCCGTCGGCCCCGTTGGCCTTCGCACTCACCGCGAACTCGCGGGCCTGGACGAGGGAGCCGCCGGCACCGGCGAACACCGGGACGCGACCAGCGACGGTCTCGACCGCACAGCGGACGATCCGCCCGAACTCCTCGAGTCCGAGGGCGTGGAATTCGCCGGTGCCGCAGGCGACGAACACGCCGCCGGGACCGGCGGCAACCCCGCGGTCGATGTGTTCGGCGAGGCGACGGTAGTCCACCTCTCCGCTGCTGTCGAAGGGTGTGACGGGAAAGAACAAGACGCCGTTGAGCATTGGGACTCCTTGGATGGGGTGAGGATCAGTCGCGGATGAGTTCGCCGTCGACACGGCGCCAGATCTGTTCGGGGTTTCCGTCGGCAATGGGGTCCGGCAACAGCGTCGTCGGAACGTCCTGATAGGCCACCGGCCGCAGGAAACGCTCGATGGCGAGCGACCCGACGCTGGTGCTACGGCTGTCGGAAGTTGACGGATAGGGTCCGCCGTGGACCATCGCGTGTCCGACCTCGACGCCGGTGGGCCACCCGTTGAAAAGGATTCGCCCGGCCTTGAGTTCGAGTGCCTCGAGAAGCACCCGGAGACCCGCAGGTAGGCGCTCACCGCGGTCATCGGGGCGTGCGCACACATCCACGCGACGGTGTCGTCAAACGCCCTGGTCATCTTCACTTCCGGACGTGCCCACGGAACCAACTCAGTCTTCACACCATGGCGAGGGCACCGCACACGCGTCGCGGGCAGCTCGAGGAAACACCGCCAGCCGCCCATATCCAGATGCCGCCACAACCGCGGTGCCGGCGGCTGATCGTAACCCGGGCAGCGCTTCTTGCACTGCGGACACCGTGATCGTGCGTTCTTGTGCAGTTCTAGTGTCGCCACCATGACGTGCCCGCGATCATCCTCATCGAACCTGACACCCACGACACGGGCACGCTCGATTCCAAGCAACTTCTGCAGTACTCTGACAGTGCGCAACGCCCACTCCTCTAGGTCTTTTTCTTCGCAAGTCAAAACCTAAGCGAGACTGGGCGTTGCGTGCATTAGGCTCGCTAAAAGTAGCCCACTTCAGGGTCAGAAGAGCCACGCATGTTCCTGTACTGTGGAGTCATGCCAGAGCTCGCCACTCTCCTCGATCAACTCATCGAGACCACCCCGCCCGTCGACGACCCAACCGGCAGAGCAACATTCGACTCCCTCCACACGTGGCGTCTGATCCGCAACCTTGCCGATCACCAGATCGTCGCGCACGCAGCACAACTCGACGACCTCGGCGTCGCGCAGAAGACCGGCAGCACCACCAAGAAGCTGCTGATCGAGTCAGGACATGCGCCGGCCGCCGCCCTCCGCACCATGCGCAGTGTCGACGCGCTGCCCAACCTGCCCGCTGTGGCGCGTCACGCAGCCGACGGACGACTGTCGAGCGAGATCGTCGATGCCATCGTCCGCGGCATGAACGAGATCGATAGACGTTGCGGGGAAGCGCTTTTCGTCGACAAGCGCTCCCGGTTTTAGATCGAACTCATCGCCCAAGCACTATCCGGTGCAACACCGACTGAAGTACTCAAGCATGCTCAGGCCATCGGCAACGCTCTCGCCGATGCGTGTGACGCAGGAACTCCAGCGTCGGACGATGCAAGTTTGAACTCGGTGAGCGCCCACACCACCGACGACGGCCGCGTCGAGGTGCGTGCCGATCTCACCCAGGTGGTGGGCGAGAAGTTCTTGGCCATGATCGACGAACGGTCCTGCCCACGACCCGAACCCGACGGCACCAAGGATCGTCGCACCGCCGAGCAACGCCGCGCCGACGCCTTCGAATTGATCCTCGACCAAGCCGCGATCGGCGCGAGCATCGACACCGTCGGAAGTCCACGCACGCAGCTCATGCTGACGATCCCCGCGACCGGAGACCTGGCGACGCTGCCGTGGACCGGATCGGTCAGCCAAGCGACCGCGAAACAGGTGTCGTGCGACGGCTCGCTGACCCCTCGAGGCTCGCTTCGCTCGCACCTCGGGGAGCAGGGGCGACTCGACGCTGAGGGCGTACCGCTACAGATGGGCCACACCCACCGCTTGTTCCCGGCGCACCTGCGCAAAGCAATGATCGTCCGCGACGCCTGCTGCATCAAATGCGGTGCGCCACCGTCACATACCCAGGTCCACCACCACGGCTGGGACATCGTCATGGGATTTGACCGGCACCCCTGGCTCGTCCCACCCGCCACCGTAGACCCACACCGCCGTCCATTACCCGCCTACAACCGCCGCACCATCCGCCTCGACGACGCCGCCTGACCGGCCGTCCGACAACCACTTTCGCGTAGCACCTTCTGTACCCGGGCCATACCCGGGACGACGTCCGTACTTTGACAACTCCACAGCGGAACACGACCGACCCGCTCCCACTCGGCCATTCGAGCGGGAGCGGGTTCCGGGCAGCCGAACCCGACGTCGGCGGCGACCACAGGAACAGGCCTCGGACCAGCACCACAACAGCGAGCAGCGCACCGCCCGTGCGGAGCCGTGATGGGCAAGACCTCGGCCGTGGCCATGGAACAGCTCAAGGTGCTCGTGTTCACCGGTGTCCGAACCGACTGGCCGACTCGACGACCGAGATGAAGGACAGGGCGGTCTCGAAGGCCCCGGCAGCGGCGAAGCGATGTCCCTGCCGCCCAGGCCCCCGTCGGACGTCCCTGAACCGGGGTCTCTTTACAAATCTCGGTTAATGTCTAGACAACAGACATTAACATGGTTAATGTCTAGTGGCGTAGAACACAGCCCGCCCAGACAGGAGCGCGTATGAGTACCGCACCGACCCCGTTCACCGCGGATGACTCCGCCGCCGAGTGGAAGGACCGCAAACGCCATCTCTGGCTGCTCGGCCTGATCCCACCGACGTCGATCTTTCTCGCAATGGGTCTCGTCGCCGGCTTCAATGCGATCGGCCATGGTTTCGACGTCGTGTCGCCGGTGTGGTGGTGGATCGGGCCGCTACTCGTCTACGTCCTGCTCCCGATCCTCGACGTGTTCTTCGGGCCCGACGGATCGAATCCGCCCGAAGAGCTGATGGAGCAGCTGGAGAACGACAAGTACTACCGCTACTGCACGTACGTGTACATCCCGTTCCAGCTCGCGAGTCTCGTGATGGCCTGCCACCTGTGGACGGCCGACGACCTCAGTTGGCTCGGCATCGACGGCGGGCTCGGGCTCGCGTCGAAGATCGGGCTGGCGCTGTCGATCGGCGCGATGGGCGGGATCGGAATCAACACCGCTCACGAACTGGGGCACAAGAAGGACGATCTGGAACGCTGGTTGTCGAAGATCACTCTCGCCCAGACGTTTTACGGTCACTTCTACATCGAGCACAACCGTGGGCACCACGTGCGGGTCGCGACGCCCGAAGATCCGGCCAGCTCCCGTTTCGGAGAGTCGTTCTGGCGCTTCCTCCCCCGTAGCGTCTGGGGAAGCCTCACCTCCTCCGTCGAACTCGAACGCAAACGCCTCGAGCGGGCGGGCAAGCCCTTCTGGCATCCGAGCAACGACGTCCTCAACGCATGGGCGATGTCGATCGTGCTGTGGGGGGCGCTCACCGCGATCTTCGGCTGGGAGATCCTCCCCTTCCTCGTGATCCAGGCCGTCTACGGTTTCTCACTGCTGGAGACCGTGAACTACCTCGAGCACTACGGTCTACTCCGCCAGAAGACGCGGACCGGCCGCTACGAGCGGTGCACGCCCGAGCACAGCTGGAACTCCGACCACATCTGCACCAACATCTTCCTGTACCACCTCCAGCGCCACAGCGATCACCATGCGAACCCCACCCGGAGGTATCAGACCCTGCGCAGCTTCGACGGCGCGCCCAACCTGCCGAGCGGATACGCGAGCATGATCACGCTCGCCTACTTCCCGCCGATCTGGCGGCGGGTGATGGACAAGCGGGTGCTCGACCACTACGACGGAGACGTCGAACGGATCAACATCGCACCGCACCGCCGCGAACGCGTCCTGGCCGAGCACGGGGTGTCGCCGCGATGAGCACCTTCCGTTGTCCGGTCTGCGATTACGTCTACGACGAGACCGTCGGCGCTCCCCGGGAGGGATTCCCGGCCGGCACACCCTGGGCCACCATTCCCGACGACTGGCCGTGCCCCGACTGCGGCGTGCGGGAGAAGATCGACTTCCTCGGCGCCGGGAGCGAAGCGAGCGGGCCGGATGATCTCGGCGCCGGGAGCGAAGCGAGCGGGCCGAATGACCCCAGCGGCGCCGGGAGCGAAGCGAGCGGGCCGAATGACCCCAGCGGCGCCGAGAGCGAAGCGAGCGGGCCGGATGAAATCAGCGAAGGGAACTCTGTGCGATGAACTTCAAGCTCTTCCGTTGTGAGGTCTGCGGTTTCGAGTACGACGAAGAGCTCGGCTGGCCGGAGGACGGCATCGAGCCGGGCACCCGCTGGGCCGACATCCCCGACGACTGGAGCTGCCCGGACTGCGGTGCTGCCAAGGCCGATTTCGAGATGGTCGAGGTGGCCCGTCCGTGAGCGCCGGCACCACCCGGGGCGGTTCGGTGGTGATCGTCGGCACCGGCGTAGCCGGCATCACGGCTGCGGAGTCGCTGCGTTCCAACGGTTTCGACGGAACAATCACCGTGTTCGGGGACGAGCCACAACTCCCCTACCGACGAACGGCGCTGAGCAAGAACCTCGTCGACGGCGACCTGACGGACGCCAAGATCACGCTCCGTCCGCCCGGGTACTGGTCGGATCGGGGCATCGAGATCGTGACCTCGACGCGCGTCGCCGACGTCGACACCTCGTCGCGGCGGGTCTGCCTCGCCGACTCCTCCCAAGTGGATTACGACGCGCTGGTCCTGGCCACCGGAGGGCGTGCCCGGCGACTCCCCGGCACGACGTCGTCCCCGCTCGCCCTGCGCACCCGGGACGACGCGGCGGAGCTCCGGCACGCGATCCAGGACGGGCCGGTGATCGTTCTCGGCGGCGGACTGATCGGACTGGAGATCGCCGCAGCCGTGGCGTCGACCGGAGACGGTTCGCGCGTCACCGTGATCGAGCGCGAGTCGTCGCTGTTGTCACGGGTCGTTCCGGCAACGGTGGCCGAGGCGGTGGCGACCCTGCACCGGGAACGCGGGGTGCAGATCCTCACCGGCGTGGTGCCCACCACGATCACCGCCGAGTCCGTGACGTTGCCCGACGGACGGGCCTTGACCGGAACGGTGATCAGCGCGATCGGAATGGAGCCCGATCTCGAATTGCCGCGCAGCGCAGGCATTCCCGTCGATGCGGCCGGGATCGTCGTCGACGATTCGCTGCGAACCCGAGTCCCCGGCGTCTACGCGGCCGGCGACGTCGCGGCGCGGCCCCATCCGTTGACGGGCGCACCGATGCGTGCCGAGCAGTGGCTCACCGCGACCGAGCACGGCAGACTGGTCGCCATGACGATCGCCGCCGACCTCGGGCTGGACACCGGCATCAGCACTGCGGTACCGCGTGTGCCACTGGCCTGGACGATGCAGTACACGACCAACATCCAGATCGTCGGGTGGCCGACATCGGGAGATCGTGTGGAGGTCGACCTGGACGACTCCTGCTCTGTCGTGCGGGCTTTCGCCGGCAGTCGTCTTGTCGGCGCGGTCTGCCTGGGCAGGGGCGGCTCGGGACGATCCCTGCGCGCCGAGATCGAGTCATCTCTCCAGCCGGTCGGTGCGCACGGATGACGACTCGCAACTATGCGCAGGACAGCAAAGCCCTGCTGCACAACTCGCTGCTCGACGGACTGCACGACCTGCTGCTGGACCGGGACTGGGCGGCGGTGCGCATGTCCGATGTGGCCGCCGCGACGGGGGTCAGCCGCCAGACCGTCTACAACGAGTTCGGTTCCCGGTACGGCCTCGCGCAGGGCTACGCGGTGCGGTTGGCGGGCCGTTTCGCCGGCCATGTCGCAGATTCCTTGGCGAGTTCCGTCGACGACGTCACCGAGGCCCTGCACAAGGGGTTCGGTGAATTCTTCGCCGGAGTCGCCACCGACCCGCTGATCGCCTCGCTGCTGTCCGGCGAGGCCAAACCCGATCTGATGAAGCTGATCACCACCGATGCGGCACCGATCATCACCACGGCCGCCGACCGGCTGGCCGAGGCCTTCCGCGAGTCCGAGTGGCTGTCGATGCCGGAGTCCGACGTCGTGCGGATCTCGCGCGCGATCACCAGGATGGCGCTGAGTTACATCGCGATGCCCCCGGAGGGCGATCGCGACGTCGCATCCGACCTCGCCGAGGTCATCGCCCCCGCCATCGAGGCGGCCCGCACGCGGATGTGACGTCAGCGCCGCAGCAGGTTCCGCGTGCCTCGACGGATCACCGCGCGGTAGATGCGGTCGATCGTGCCGATCCGCGCGTCCTCCGGGTCCACGAGTTCGTTCTCCGCGATGACAGACTCCTCGCCGTCGATCGTCTCGTGATCGAATGCCTCGAGTGTCCGGCCCGGGCCGGTCAGCCGATCGACCGCCCCGACGAGTGAGTTCTCCTGTGCCACAGCATCGTCGAACACCTCGTGGTCGACGCCCAGATGCTCGGACAACAACCGCGTGCGCATGGACAGGATCGTCTCGCTCAGGTCGCCGTCGGCAGGGTCGTTCGGATCGGCCTCGATGGCGACGTCACACTCGCTGTCGAATCCGAGCGACCGGTTGTTGAGGTTCGAGGATCCGATGCGCAGGAGGACGTCGTCGACGATGAGCACCTTGGCGTGCACGTAGATCGGGTCCCCCTCGGCCGTCACGGGGTAGAAGGCGCGGAATCTGTCGTACTTGTCGGCGCGCCACAGGAGTTGCAGCAATTTGTGCCGCGCACCGTCCATGGCGAGCCGTTCCACCGGACTGTCCGCATGCCTCGGCAGCACCAGGACGATCTCGGGCCCGTCGGGCTCGGCGAGTCGTTCCGCCAGCGCGTCCGCGACCTCGCGCGCCGCCAGGTACTGGCTCTCGATGTAGATCGTGCGGCGGGCCGCGGCGAAGGCCGCACGGTACAGGCGCCGGATCTCCTCGACCTGGGGCCGGTCGTCGTACTGCGGAATCGTCCGGGCCACCGCGACGTCGCAGTCGGTGAACGTGACGTCGAGATCCGTCGGCCAGATGTCGGGGCCGTCGGTGTCGACGAGGGGTTTGAGGCTCTCGCCGGTGGCGGCCTCCCACCGGTCGAGCGCGACAGACGCGACCACGCGCGCGGCGTCGCCGTCGAGGGCGACCGTGACGTCATGCCAGGGCCCATGCGGCCGGTCATCGGGATCCCGGCGAAACTCGTTGTGCGACAGATGTTCCGAAGTGTCCCACCGGTTCACCGTCATGTCGATGCCGCCACAGAACGCGAACTGGTCGTCGATCACCGCGATCTTCTGATGATGCGCGGCGGAGACGGGGTGGGCGGCGTCGATCCGGTAGTGCAGACGACGGCCGGTGAGCAGATCCTGGACGAAGGGCGGCGCGACTCCGCGCAGGATTCCGGTGAACGCGCCGGTGCTCCAGCGCAGGACGTGGATCTCCAGTTCCGGACGGTTGTCGATGAGCCACCTCAGGAAGTCACCGAGCACGTCGGGGACCTCGTCGTCGGCGGTCCGCGGATCGAGCCGGATCCGGGTGTCCACGTCCCAACCGATGAGGACGATGCGGCGCCGGGCCTGCAGCAACGCCGACTTCGCGTGCAGGAAGTAGTCCGCCGCGTCGACGATGCATGCGACGCGGTCGGCGGTCGCGATCTCCCGGCACGTGTCCCCGGCACGCAGGATCGGCTCGTGATCTGACTCGTCCACCGCGTTCGCTCCTTGAATCGCCTTGGCCCCCCGACCGGCGCCCATTGTGCCAAGCGCGCATGTCGCCCGCGCGGCGAGGCGCCGGGCGAACGTCGGCGGGGACGAGGAACGAGGCGCGGCCACGGACGATGCCTACACTCGTCGAGGTGAGCGCCGACACGACTGCCGACCGACCCGCAGACGGTGCGGGCATGCGCCCGGTGCGTCGACGCGGTCGGCGGACGGTGATCGCCGCGGCGCTGGTCGTGATCGTCGTCGCGGGCGTCGGTCTCGTCGCATGGCGGGCCGTACCCGAACGGTGGTTGCCCTGGGACACCGCCGAGTTCCCGCAGATCGACGCCGCGGAACTCACGCCGGCCCAGCGACGCGTCGTCGAGGCGGTGCGCCACGAACACACCGCTCAGCGTCCCGGGACGTTCTACTCCGAGGGCGTCGACGAACCGTGGTGCGCGAACTTCGTGAGCTGGATCATGCGGACGGCCGGCAATCCGCTGGTAAATCCCCACTCCGGTCACTGGCGCATCCCCGGGGTGTACACGCTGCAGGAATACTACGAGGCCGCCGGTCGGTTCGACGCGGTCGGCGAGCAACCGCCCCGAGTGGGCGACGTCGTGCTCTACGACCGGTCGTCGGGATTCGGACAGCACACCAACATCGTCGTCGCAGTCGATGGTGAGTCCGCCGTCACCGTGGGGGGCAACGAGATGGGCCGCATCCGGGTGCATTCGCTGGACTGGCGCTCCGACGGCGGTGTCGTCGGATTCGGCCGCGGATTGCCGGGGTGACGATGACAGACTTCACCGGGTTCCCGGAGGCCGCCCTCGACTTCTACGACGATCTGGAGATCGACAACTCCAAGGTGTTCTGGGAGGCCCACAAGGCCACCTACCGTGCCGCGGTTGCCGAACCCATCCGCGCCCTGACCGACGCGCTGGCCGACGAGTTCGGCCCGGCCAAGATCTTCCGACCGCACCGCGATGTCCGGTTCTCGAAGGACAAAGCGCCGTACAAGACCCATCAGGGCGCGTTCGTCGCCGTGGCCCCGGCCACCGGGTACTACGTGCAGATCGGCGCACCGGGTGTTCGCGTCGGCGCGGGCTTCTACGAGGCCACCCCGGCCCGGCTCGCCGAGATTCGGAAGTCCATCGACCACGACCGCAGCGGACCCGAGCTCGAGAGCCTGCTCCGGCGGCTCACGGGGGACGGCTGGGAGATCGCCGGGGACCGGCTGAAGACCGCACCTCGCGGGTACGACGTCGCCCACCCGCGAATCGAACTGCTCCGCCACCGATCGCTGTCGGTGGGTCGGGACTACGGATTCGACGAGATCATCCATTCCGCGGAACTCGTCGATCGGGTGCGGCGGGACTGGCGGGCGACGGTCCCGTTCGTCGAGTGGATCGCGGCCCGCACCGGTAGCTGAGAGCCCGCACCGACCGGTTCGCGCGCCACATGGAAACGATCAGACGGCGACTTCGACGGTTGGCGCGCGCGTGCAACGGGAGGCGGGTGATACTGGTCGCCGACCGCGTCCGAGATCCGAGGACGATCACAGGCACCCGGGTGGACCTCCGATGACGATCCGAGTTTGTGACCCCGATGCCCGAGGAGCACCGATGACCGACACCGTCCACTACGGGCACATCTTCCATCTCGCCGGCAGTCCCGCGATCACCGAGGCGGTGGACGCGCTGGTATCGATACCCGACGGAGCTCTGGTGGTCGGCGACGACGGCACGATCAAGTTCGCCGGCGAGAGATCCGAGCTCCCTTCCGAATTCGCGAGCGCGGAGGCGCACGAGCACCCGAGCGGGTATCTCATCCCGGGCTTCGTCGACACCCACATCCACTTCCCGCAGACCTACGCCGGCGACTCCTACGGCGGCGGGCAACTGCTCGAATGGCTCAATCTGTGCATCTTCCCGTCCGAATCCAAGTTCGCCGACCACGAATTCGCCCAGGCCGCCGCGGTCGAGTTCACCAGGCGACGGGTCGCCGCGGGTACGACGGCGATGATGGTGTTCGGTTCCGCCTTCCCCCACGCCCAGGATTCCCTGTTCACCGAGACCCAGAAGGCCGGGCTGCGTATCGTGGCCGGCCGCGGCATCCAGACCGTCGGCGGTGACACCGCCAAGCCGCTGCTGACCTCGGAGGAGGAGGCGATCCGCCTCACCCGGGCCGAGATCGACAAGTGGCATGCCGCCGACACCGGCGACTACCGGACCGCGTTGCTGCACGTCGCGATCGTGCCGCGGTTCTCGCTGTCGGTGACCACCGAGACGCTGAAGAACCTCGGCGACCTGTACGACGAATACCGCGAGCAGGGCGTCTACGTCCACAGCCACCTCAACGAGAACAACCGTCCCGGCACCGGAGAGGTGGACACCACCAAGGAGGTCTACCAGGTCGACTCCTACCTCGACACCTATGACGGGAAGTTCCTGCCCGGATCGCAGGTCGGCGGCAAGAGCCTGCTCGGTCCGCGGACAATCCTCGCGCACTGCGTGCACTGCCAGGACGCCGAACTCGCGCGCATGGCCGAAACCGGTACCTCGATCTCGCATTGTCCGGTGTCTCAGTTGTTCCTCGGATCCGGCACGATGCCGTGGAAGCGCACCGTGGCGGCGGGTGTGAACATCTCCGCCGGAACCGATTTCGGCGGCGGCGACGAATGGCTCGTCCCGCGCGTACTCGGAGATGCCTTCAAACAGCACATCACCGAGCCCGGCGACGCCGGGGTGTCGATGCACCCTGCCGAGATGCTGTTCATCGGGACCGTCGGCGGGGCCCGGGCACTCGACATGGAAAACCGTTTCGGCAACTTCGATGAGGGCAAGGAAGCCGACTTCCTGGTCATCGAACCCGTGGACGCCCTGAAGTCCACGCTGGAGAACGCCGTCCGGTCCGACGATGCCGATCTCGCCCGCGACCAGACCCTGTTCGGCCTGCTGATGGGCCTGCGCGAGTCGTCCATCGCCGAGGTCCACGTCCAGGGGCGTCGGGTCACCGTCTGACCGGCAGCCCATGAATCGGCGACCCGAGGACACGACGATCGTCACCACCCACGACGCCACAGGCACCGCGATCATCGCGGTGTCGGTCTTCCACGCCGGCGACACCGGCGATTTCGCGGAGTGGGCCGCGACACTCGCCGCGTCGGCCACCGACTCCGACGGCTGTCTGGGTGTCGCGATCTCGGCGGTGACCGACGGACATTTCGACCCGGCGGTCGCCACCACCTTCGTCGACGAGGACGCCCTGGACCGTTGGCTCGACAGCTCGGGTCACCGCGCGGCGCTCGATGCCGGACGAGCGCACGGTTGGCTACCGGCGACGCCCGTGCTCGAACTCGTCGACGGGCGGTCGCCGCCGCCCGGTGTCGGCGCGTTCCGGCACGACATCGTCGCCGGAGCGGTACCCGAATTCATTGCGGCACAACACGTGCTGACCGACGCAGCAAGCGAGTTCGGCGGTTACGAGGGCACCGCGCTGTTCGTCGATGCGCAACAGGAGACATCGCTGTCGGTGTTGCGGTTCCGCACGGACCGCCAGCTGGCGGCCTGGGTCTCGTCGAGCCGACGCAGCGAAGCGCTCGCCGGGCTGCGTTCGAGCCTGACCCATGATTTCGAGACGATGGCCAGCACGACGGCCTTCGGCACCACGTGCGCACCGATCGCGGCCGGATTCTGCAGACACCGAATTGGAAGTCGGCGATGATGGTGCTGCTGGTCCTGTACCCGACCGTGATGACCCTCTCCAGGTTCCTCGGCCCGACACTCGATCGTCTCGGTGCGGAGCCGTGGCTGGCATTGTGGCTGAGCCAGGTGGTCAGCGTCTCGCTCATGCAGTGGTGGCTGATGCCATGGGCCTCGCGCCCGTTCCGGCGGTGGCTCGATCCGGTAGACGGAAGCAACTGGCGCAGCAACGTCGCGGGGGCGGGTACGGTCCTGCTCCTCTACCTCCTGTGTCTGACGGTGTTCGCCAACGTGACGTGGCTCCAGTTCTGGGACTACGCCGACGCCTGATCTCGGCTCACCCCACGATCCCGTCGACGTACAGCCAGCGGCCGTTCGCTCGGAGGAAGCGACTGCGCTCGTGCAGCGATCCACGCTCCGCACCTCGCCGATAGTGGGCCGTGAACGTGACCTCTCCCTCGACCTCGAACAGTGAACCCCCACTACTCGACTCGATGTCGAGGCGGTACCAACGCATCGACTCGTCCAGATCGAGTGCGGCGGGGCGGGTGTCGGGATGCCAGCTCGCGAGCAGATGATTCCGATCGCCGAGCGCGAAAGCGGTGAAACGCGAACGCATCAACGTCTCTGCGGTCGGCGCGGCCCGCTCACCGGCGAGAACGGGACCGCAGCAGTCGCCGAGCGACAAGCCGGACGTGCACGGGCATCTCTCGGGGACGTCCCGCATTTCCGAACCGCGTTTCACCCCTCGATCGTAGGGTAGACAGGAGTGGCGGCCCGCCCGGGCGGCGGACCCACCGCGGACTATGCCAGATGTTCTCACGATTGGAGCGATTACCTTGTCGGACAATGTGTATCGAGTCATCGAAGTGGTCGGATCGTCATCGACCGGCACCGACGACGCCATTCGTAACGCGATCGCTCGTGCCTCGCAGACCGTCAAGCATCTCGATTGGTTCGAGGTCACCGAGACCCGCGGCCACATCGAGGAAGGTCAGATCGCGCACTTCCAGGTCACGCTGAAGATCGGTTTCACGCTCGAGTCCTCTGCCGACGCGGCCCAGTGACCCGCGACCTCACCGCCGTGAGTTCGCGGCGGTGAGGAACGCACCGATCTCGGCCCCGACGGTGCGAGGAGACGCCCGCGTTCGGCATGCGCCCGGTCGGGTCCGAACCTAGACTTCGGGGGATCATGACGCGCACTCAGCTCCTCCCCGGCCGGTCGATCCGATGAAGTACACACAGACGATCGCCGGCACCACCTATGAGTTCGACGGCCTCGTCGAACTCATGGCGAAGGCCACCCCACGCCGATCCGGCGATGAACTGGCCGGTTGCGCCGCCGACTCCGACGCCGAACGTGCCGCGGCCGCATGGCAACTCGCCGACGTGCCACTGAGCCGATTTCTCGACGAGCCACTGGTGCCGTACGAGTCCGACGAGGTGACTCGACTGATCATCGACACCCATGACCGGACCGCGTTCGCCGAGATCGCCGACCTGACCGTCGGCGGGTTCCGGGACTGGCTGCTGGAGATCGCCACCCGATCCGATGCCGGTGAACGGCTCGCCCGCGTCGGCCCCGGACTGACCCCCGAGATGGTGGCCGCCGCGTCGAAGATCATGAGGAACCAGGACCTGATCCTGGTGGCGGCGGCGACCAGGGTGACGTCCGCCTTTCGCTCGACCATCGGACTGCCCGGCCGGATCGCGACGCGCCTACAGCCCAACCACCCCACCGACGACCCACGCGGCATCGCCGCGGCGACCCTCGACGGCCTGCTCATGGGCTGCGGCGACGCGGTCATCGGGATCAACCCGGCGTCGGACTCGCCGCGGGCGACCGCCGACCTGCTCCACATGCTCGATGACATCCGGCAGCGTTTCGAGATCCCGATGCAGTCGTGCGTGCTGTCGCACGTGACGACCACGGTTGACCTCATCGAGCAGGGGGTGCCGGTCGATCTCGTGTTCCAGTCCATCGCGGGCACCGAGGGCGCCAACAAGGGGTTCGGCGTCACCTTGGACATCTTGCGCGAGGCCGACGAGGCGGGCCGGTCGCTGCGCCGCGGAACCGTCGGCGACAACGTGATGTACCTGGAGACAGGTCAGGGGTCGGCGCTCTCGGCCGGTGCGCATCTCGGCACCGGCGGCAAGCCGGTCGACCAGCAGACCCTGGAGACGCGGGCCTACGCGGTGGCGCGGATGCTGAAACCGTTGTTGATCAACACCGTCGTCGGCTTCATCGGACCCGAGTATCTCTACGACGGCAAACAGATCATCCGCGCGGGACTCGAAGATCACTTCTGCGGCAAACTGCTCGGGCTCCCGATGGGAGTCGACGTCTGCTACACCAATCACGCCGAGGCCGACCAGGACGACATGGACACGCTGCTCACCCTGCTCGGCGTCGCCGGTGCCGCGTTCGTCATCGCCGTGCCCGGGGCGGACGACGTGATGCTCGGTTATCAGAGCCTGTCGTTCCACGACGCCCTCTATGTCCGTGAGGCACTCGGACTGCGGCCGGCGCCGGAGTTCGAATCCTGGCTGGCGCGACTCGGCATGACCGACGGCGCCGGCCGCATCCTGCCGGTCGATCCGGGCGAATCCCCACTCCTGCCACTGGCGTCCGGGCGATGACGCCGACCCAGCCCGCACCCGCGGACGATCAGCCGACCCCGGACCCCTGGACCGAGCTGCGCCGGAGCACACAGGCCCGGATCGGACTCGGACGCGCGGGCAATTCACTTCCGTCGCAACGAGTTCTCGAGTTCCAGTCCGCTCACGCAGTCGCCCGCGACGCCGTCCACGAGCCGCTCGACGTCGAGGATCTCACGCGCGCGATCGGCGAACTCGACCTCGATCCCCCGATCGTGGTCCGGAGTCGCGCGGCAACGCGCAGCGAGTACCTGCGCCGACCCGACCTCGGCCGGCTACCCGAAGATCTCTCGCAGCTCCCGCACGCCGACGCCGAGATCGGGATCGTGCTGGCCGACGGACTGTCACCTCGCGCCCTCACCGATCACGGCGGCGGCTTGGTCGCGGCACTGCTACGTCAATTCGACGGCCGGTACTCGATCGCGCCGCCGGTCATCGCGACCGAGGCCCGCGTCGCACTCGGTGATCACATCGGCGAGGCGCTCGGCGTCAGGACGCTCATCGTGATCATCGGCGAGCGTCCCGGCCTCTCGGTCGCCGACAGCCTGGGCGTCTATCTCACCCACCTCCCCCGGCCGGGACGCGCCGACTCCGACCGGAACTGCATCTCGAACATCCACCCGCCCGACGGTCTGCACTACGACGTCGCCGCACGGACGACTGCCGCGCTCATCGACGGCGCCCGGAAACTCGGACGATCCGGTGTCGCACTGAAGGACATGTCGCGCACGGACGCCCTCGCGCAGATCGACGACGCGGAGGCACTCCCGCACGAGTCGTGAGTGCGTTTCACTCCCTGAGGTGCGAGCGAAACGAGCCTCCTTCTACTCCCCAATCCGGAAGAACGACACAACCTGCTCCCTTATCCAAAAGGACGACATAACCATTGCTCCCTGAGGTGCGAGGAGCGATAGCGACGAGAGGGTCCTATAGCTTGTCAAGTGCTCCGAGGTCAGTGGTGAGGTCGCGGAACACTTCGCGGGCGATGTAGCGCTTGAGGCAGCGGAGGATGTCTTTCTTCGTTTTGTGTTCGGCGGAACGTCGCTCGACGTAGGCGCGGGTGGGGGCGTGGGATTTCATGCGTCCGACCGCGATCATGTGCAGAGCACTGTTGGCTTGCCGGTCCCCGCCCCGGTTGAGTCGGTGACGGCTGGTTTTGCCTGAGGATGCCGGTAACGGGGCGGCGCCGACGAGTTTGGCGAACCGTGCCTCGGTGCCCATCCGCTCGACGTTGTCACCGGCGGTGATCACCAGGCGGGCGGCGGTGATCGGCCCGATCTGCGGGCGCGAGAGCAGGGTGGGTACCAGCTTGCTCAGCAGTCGTGTGAGTTCGCGGGCCAAAGACCGGGCTTGTTGTTGGGCGAGTCGGTGTCGGTCGAGCAGCGACCGCGCAGCGCGCACGAACGCCGCGGCCGGCCCGGACAGATCAGCTTTCTCGGCTGGTACCGGCAAGTCTTTGATGAATGCTGCCCGCTTGGCGATGGTGCGGGCCTGGCGCGCTTGATCGGCGTACTCGGCTGGTGCGGTGGTACACAGGTCACGGATCTGGTTACCGATGCGGGTGGCTTCCTCGACGGCCGAAGCCCTTGCCACGGTGAGCATCCGAACAGATTCGACCGCGCCGCGGGTGTCTTTGGCCACCGCGGTCGCGCGGCCGGTGATGACTGCCATCGCTGCGGCGTAGGCATCGAGTTGATCGGTCTTACCGTGGGCGTAGCGGCGCGGCAGATCGGGGGTGTTGACCTCGATCACTCGCACCCCTTCGGCGGTGAGCATCCGGGTCAACCCGGCCCCGTAGGAGGCGCTCGATTCCACTGCGGCATCCTCGACGCGGCCGAAGCCACACGCCCACTGCCACAACTGGGTGTAGCCGGCGGTGGTGGTCGGGAACTCGCGATCGGCCAGCGGGCGGCCGTCGATGGCGACGATCGCGGCGTGGTGGGTCTGTTGATGGGTGTCGACTCCGAGTACGACCACTTGCGTGGTCACTGCTGTCTCAGCCATTCTGGCGGTGTCTCCTTCACTGCGGTGGTGGATGACCTCACCGGGGCGGGTGGACAGGACAGTGAAGAGTCACGGCCTACCAGCCAGACAGGGTCCTAATCAGGTCACACCCGCCCCGGTCCTCACAGGTCACTTGGTGCAGGTGATCGACCGGAGTTCCGGGCCGACACATCTCGCCCATGACAGCACCGTCAGCCACGAAGTAAGTCAGACCCAAACCCGGTCAACCACCCACACCCATTCTCACTGCCACGAAGGGTTGACGACGCATCTCACCAAGACCCTTCGTGACGGCCTCCGCAAGCTCCGGCCTCCTCAGGGAGCAGTAATCGGACCCGCTCCGAGCACAACGAGTTCGTTCCAGTCCACGACGGCCGCCAGGTGCAGCTACTGAGGTGCGAGCGAAGCGAGCCGCGAAGGACTCCATACGTGTCTCACCCGGCCCTTCGTGGCTCGTCGCTAACGCTCCTCGCACCTCAGGGACCAGTTGGGTCTGTGCTTCTTTCGGATCAGGGAGCGGAGGGGTCAGGTCCCGAGGATCTTCGCCTTCTGCGCGGCGAACTCGGCTTCGGTGAGGATGCCCTGCTGGTACAGGGCTCCGAGCTCCTTCAGCGCCGAGATGGTGTCCGTCGGGGTCGATGCGGGCGCCTGCTGCTGAGGCGGCGGGGCGTACTGGGGTTGTGCGTACTGCTGTTGTGCGCGTGGGTCCTGGGCAGCGGCACCCTGCTGAGCCCATCGGCTCGCCTGGCGTCGGGACACCCGGTTGCTCACCGCCGTCGCGGTGCCGGAGATGACGGCGGTGCGGGCGACGCCGCGGAGAAGTCCTGGCATGGTCTGTCCTTTCGGGGTTTCAGGTCGGTGGTCGCAGTGCGCTACGCGGTCGGAGCGGCCGGCGCCGCCTCGTCGGCCGCATCGAGTTGGGCGAGCAGTGCGTTCACCGGTATCCGGCCCGAAGCGACGAGTTGTCCGCCGCCCTTTCGGACGGCCGTGGCGAACGGGGCAGCCCATGCGTTCTCCCAGACGAGGACGGCCGCGCTCGACCCCGGATCGATCACCGTGGCCGCCTCCGCGAGGTCGGAGTCGTCGAGCAGGGAGGTCGCCGCGCCGTCGAAGATCGCGAAATCCGCGCCGAGCGAGTTGATCTCGAGCCGGGCGACCGTACCGTCGGCGTCCTTGGTGATGAAGACGATGTCGATCAGTCGCACGATCCCGCGGTCGATCAGATCGATCAGATGTGGAAGTGCCTCACCGGTCGGCTGCTTGCCCGTCCACTCGACCACGATGTAGTCGATGGGTCCGAGTTCGCGGTCAGCCGTCTGGTCGACACCTGCTTGGTCGTCCAATTCCTTCTCCCTGTCTCGTGCCGTCGATGTGACCGTCTGGCAACGGGCCCCGGTCACGACCTCAGATCCACCACCGAACGTCCCGGTTGCGCCTCGTACAGTTCGCCGATCTCACTGGCGTACTTGGTCGCAATCGGCTTGCGGCGCAACTTCATCGTGGGGGTGAGCTCGTCGCCGCCGGGATCCCAGGCGGTCGGCACGATGGTAAATCGTTTGACCTGCTCCACGCGGGACAGTGACCGATTTCCGGCACGGATTGCCACCGCCACCTCGTCCACCACATCGGGGTGCGAGGACAACTCGGTCAGGTCGGCACCGGACAGGTCGAGTCGCTTGGCCCGCGCGGCCGCCGCATCCGGGTCGAGAACCACGAGCGCGGACACATAGGGCCGGCCGTCGCCGATCGCCGCGACCTGACCGATCAGCGACGACGCCGCCTTCATCGCGTTCTCGATGTTGGTGGGCGACATGTTCTTCCCGGACTCGTTGATCATCAGTTCCTTCTTGCGGTCGACGATGGTCACGTTGCCGTCACCGTCGATCGTCGCGATGTCACCGGTCGACAGCCAGCCGTCGGCATCGATCGTCTCGGCCGTCTTGTCGGGCTGTTTGCGGTAGCCGCGCATCACGACCGGTCCGCGGACGAGGAGCTCTCCGTCGTCGGCCAGTCTCACCTCCATGCCGCGGACCGGTTTGCCGACGGTTCCGATCCGGAGGTTGTCACTGGTCGTCATCGTCGAGACGCCGGTGGTCTCCGACATCCCCCAGACCTCGAGAACCGGGATACCGAGTCCCAGGAAGAATTTCAGCACCTCCGGTGGGATCGCGGCAGCACCCGATCCGGCGAAGGAGACCTGGTCGAGGCCCAGCGCGGTACGGACCTTGTGCAGCACCAGGCGGTCGGCGAGACCGTGTGTGAGACCACCGGAGCCCTTGCCGTCGATCTGGGCCTGCGCCGCCGAGGCCCCGGCGCGGAACGCCCAGTCGGCGAGCGCCTTCTTGACCGGGCTGGACTCCTCGGCGAGCTTCGCCTCGATCCCCGCTCGGATCTTCTGCCACACCCGCGGCACCCCGAAGAAGAACGTCGGGTGCACGTCGGGAAGGGCCGCGGCGATCTCCCGGGGATCGGGCACCGTAGTGATCTGGATGCCGCGCATCATGTTCGCGGCGTGGGAGGAGACCCGGTCGGCGATGTGCGCTGCGGGTAGATACGAGATGGCCCGGTCGTCGAAGCCCGCCTGAACGATCTCGGCGAGCGCCGTCATCTCGGCGACGATGTTGCGATGGGTGATCTCGACGCCCTTCGGCGGGCCGGTGGTGCCCGAGGTGTAGATCAGGGTCGCAAGGTCCTCGGGTTCCACCGCCTGCCACGTCGCGGTGAAGTCGAATCCGGCCGGCGGCGGAGACTGTTCGAGATCGGCCAGCGACAACGCGCCCGTCGCGACGCCGTCGACGACGATCGTGGTGGACACCCCGGTCGCCGCGGCGGTGATCGCGGGCAGGAACACCTGCTCGGTGACGACGACGGAGTTCTCCGCGTTGCCGAAGAGGTACTCGATCTGTTGGGGCGAACTGGTGTTGTAGATCGAGAACGGAACCGCGCCGAGGTGCAGCGCCGCGGCGTCGACGAGGTGGAACTCGGGGCGGTTCGTCAGCATGATCCCGACGGTGTCGCCGCGCTTGACCCCCAGGGCCGCGAGCCCGCCGGCGATGGCTTCGACGCGCGCGGCGTACTCCGTCCACGTGATCTCCTGCAGCCCACCGACCGTACGGATGGCGACGGCGTCGGGCCGTACGGTGACCGTCTGCTGGAACGCGGCGGGCAGCGTCGCCACTGCGACACCGGTCTGATGGGGGAAGGTGATGGTCTCTGCAGCGGTCATGACAGTCCTCGACTGGCCGAAGTGATGTGTTGCACGTCACATTAGCCAGTTCGGGCGCGCGTCACGGCCGGTTCCGGTGAATGGTGAACTGTTGACAAAAACCCCAGATCAGGACCGTTTGTCGAGCGAAGGACGCTCGGTCAGCGACTCGAGATTCCAGGCGCCGCCACCGGTCAGTTCAAGCAGGTCGGTGTGATGCTGGTCGGTGGTGCTGCGGTGACTCACCGACACCAGGATCGTCTCCGGCAGCTCCGTGCGGACGAGCGAGTACAGCGAGTACTCCAGCCCCTCGTCCACAGCCGAGGTCGCCTCGTCCATGAACACGGCCTGCGGCCGGGTCAACAGGATGCGCGCGAAGGCGATGCGCTGCTGCTCGCCCGGGGAGAGCACCTTGACCCAGTCCTCCTCGTCGTGGAGCCGGTCTGCCAGATGCGGGAGGAAGACCTTCTCGAGCGCCGCCTTGATGGCCTCGTCACCGACGTCGTCGGGCAGTGCCGGGTAGGCGACCGCCGTGCGCAGATCCCCCAGCGGGATGTAGGGCATCTGCGACAGGAACAGCGTGTGCTCCCCCGGCGGCCGGGTGAACTCGCCGTCGATGAAGGGCCACAGTCCGGCGAGGCCGCGGAGCAGTGTCGTCTTGCCCGAGCCCGACCGCCCTTTGACGACGAGAGCGGCCCCGGGTGCCAGGGACAGGTTGAGCGCGCTGATGAGTTCGTCGCCGCTCGGGGTCTTCACGTCGACGTCCGACAGAGCAACGGCGCGTTCGCGATCCACGGTCGTGACCTGGGCCATGGTCCGCGACCGTGCATCGGCGTCGGCGAGACCGTCGAGACGGATGATCGACGCGCGCAGAGCGGTGAAATCGTCGTAGGCGTTCCGGAAGAACGAGAGAGCGTCGTGCATCTCGCCGAAGGCGGACGCCGTCTGAGTCATGTCACCGAGCTTGATCTGACCGTCGAAGAACCGCGGTGCCTGCACGAGAAGTGGGAACACCACCGCGAGCTGCGACGCGCTGAAGTTCCATCCGACGAACGCCAGCTGCACATGGATGATCTGCCAGAAGTTCTTCACGACCGCACGGAATCGAGTCATCAGGTTGTTGTGTTCGACGCGCTCGCCGCTGTAGAAGGCGACGTTCTCCGCGCTGTCACGGACGCGGACGAGTGCGTAGCGGAAGTTCGCGGTGAGGCGTTCGCGCCAGAAGTTCAGTCGGATCAGCGGGCGTCCGATGGCGAACGCGACCACGCTGGCGACGAGGACGTAGACCAGGACCAGCCACATCATCATGCGCGGGATCTCGACCCCGAACAGCGTGACCGGCCCGGACAGGTCCCAGAGCACGACCGAGAACGACACGATGGACGCACACGCCGGGAGCACACCGTTCGTCGAGACCCCACCGCCGCCCCAGAACAACGACGAGCCGACGGTGGCGATGTTGGTGATGTCGGCCTCGATACGCTGGTCCGGGTTGTCGACCCCGGGGTGGATGTCGACGGCCCGTCGCTGCGGATCCGACTTACCGCGCCCGAATCGTCTGCGCCGCAACAGTCCCGCGCTGAGGTCGACGAACCGGTTGCGGTAGAAGGCACGGCCGGACATCCAGTCGGCGGTCGCCCCTTCGGTCAGCCAGTAGCGAAGCCGGATCTCGAAAGCCGCACCGACATAGATCTCGACCATGGTGCGGACGACGTGAGTGGCGGCGAGGATGCCGAAGATCGTGATCGAATGCCAGAACGCGTCTTTGCCGATCTGGAGCATCTCCGCTCCCTGGGGCCCGCCCGTCGCGATGCCCTCGGCCGCGGTTTGCAGGGACGTGTACAGGTCGTTGCTCCAGTAGCTGAACAGGACGCTCAGCCGCACACCGAGCAACGACAGCAGGGTGAGGACGACGACCAGCGCCCACGCCCAGACCCGGGTTCTCGGGTCGGTGAAGAACCCCCCGATCACCCGCCACAGCGGGCCGCCCCACCGGCTGAACCGCGACAGCAGATATCCGATCACCAGGATGGCCACGGCCGAGATCGCGAACGCGATGGCCAACCACTTCAGACTGGCCCACACCTCGTTGCCCCAGTCGATGCTGTACTCCACGCACACTCCTCGCGTCGGATGGCCCGGCGGCGGGCATCACGGTCGACAAACCCCGGTCGATCGCAGCGAGGACCCCGTCGCCACAACGGGTCCGGGCCTCAACGATGATCCGGCGCAGTTTAACCCGGCGTTCACCCGGTGTCCGGGCAACCGCGTCGACGGAGCGCAGACCCGTCGTCGGGAGCGCGGAATGTCGGTTTTCCGACCGGTTCGGTGACCTCAGCCCAGCGGCCGCAGCACCGCGCCCTGCTCGAGCGCCGCGGTCGAGACCGACTCCGAGAAGCGACGGTCGGCATCGCCGACGCTGACGAGATAGCCCGCGTCGGTGTACTCGACGCCGCTCACCTCGAAGGTGAGTTGGCACCCGTCGTCGCCGCGGAGGAACACCGACAGCGTGGTGCGGGCGACCTCCCCACCGGCCGCGTCGTAGAGGACGACCGGTGCGCCGCGGGCGAGTGTGCCGCCACCGGGCAGCGTGGCGACCTCGGTCAGACAATCCGCGACCACCCCACCCTTGGCGGTGAACGTGGGCGTGGTCAGAAGGCCGGCGACGACCGCGACGCCCACGACGACAGCGAAGACGATCATCGCGGCCGTGGTCGCGACGATGACCGGGACCCGGGTGCGTCGCTGCCATGTCCGGCGCGGCAGCGGTGGACCGGGGTCCAGCCACATCTCGGGTGCAGGGCCGTACCCCGGGGTCATCGACCCGCCCGTGCCGCGATCCATCAGCTCCCCCTGCAGACCGGTGCGGTCACTTCTTGGGCGGGAAGTATTTGATGAGCGCTTCTTGCACGACCGACGTCGCGAGAGTGCCGTCGCGCATCCAGAATCGGCCCGATCCCATTCCGCGCGACCCGGTCGCGACCGGCGACCGCGTGGCGTACAGCAACCAGTCGTCGAACCGGAACTCGCGGTGGAACCACATCGAGTGATTGACGGTCGCGGCGAACAACCGGTCCATGCCCCATGAGAGGCCATGGGTGGTGATGATCGAGTCCAGCACCGTCGTGTCCGAGGCGTAACACATTGCGGCGACGTGCATCACGGGGTCGTCGGGCATCGTGCCGTCGGCTTTCATCCACACCCGGTTGTCGGTCAGCTTCTCCCCCGCCTCCTTCGCCTTCCAGCTCGGATCGTTCGCGAAACGGATGTCGATGGGGTGCAACGCATTCACGAAGGCCGCGATACGGTCCTCGTAGCCCTTGAAATGCTCACCGAGAGTGGGCAATTCCTCCGGATAGGGCACCTGGGGGATCTCCACCGCGTGCTCGAGCCCAGAAGTGTTGTCCTGGAACGCGACCAGCATCGTGAAGATCTCTTCGCCGTCCTGCTTGGCCGTCACCTGACGATTGGCGAACGACCTGCCGTCGCGGAACCGGTCGACGTGGTACTCCAACGGTTTGGTGACATCACCACCACGGATGAAGTGCGCGTGCAGGGCGTGGATGGGCGGATTTCCCCGACTCAGACTCCGGGCCGCCGCGACGACCCCCTGGCCGAGCAGCTGACCGCCGAACGTCCGGGCGGTGACCTGCTCGGGATGGTGCCCGATGAACAGGTCATCGCCCTGACGTTCGACGTCGAGCAATGCGAGTAGCTTGCCGAGATCCCCGGCCTGGTCCACGGTCATGCCTCACACCCTAGAACCCGGACGCGGCCGCGTGGTGCACCGGCCCGAGCAGGAGCGGACGCGGTCAGTGGTCCTGCTCGCCGATCCGGTGCACGTGGATCAGGTTGGTCGAACCCACCGTCCCGGGCGGGCCCCGGCCACGATCACCACGACGTCACCCTCGCTGAGTCGGCCGATACGCAGCAGCTGATGGTCGACCTGGTCGATCATGTGGTCGGTCGTGTCGACGTGGTCGACGATGAACGTCTCGGTTCCCCAGCTCAGCGCGAGCTGGCTGCGGACAGCCTGGGTCGGCGTGAACGCCAGCAACGGGAGGCGCGAGTGCAGACGGGCCAGTCGACGCACGGTGTCCCCGGACTGGGTGAACGCGACCAGCGCCTTCACCTCGAGGCGCTCGCCGATGTCGCGCGCCGCGTAGGAGATGACACCGCGCTTGGTACGCGGCACGTGGGACAGCGGCGGCACGTCACGGGGGCCGGTCTCGACCGCCCGACAGATCCGGTCCATGGTCCGCACCGTCTCGAGCGGGTACTTGCCCACCGACGTCTCGCCGGACAGCATGACCGCGTCGGCACCGTCGAGGACCGCGTTGGCCACGTCGGAGGCCTCGGCCCGGGTCGGGCGCGAGTTCTCGATCATCGAGTCGAGCATCTGGGTCGCCACGATCACCGGCTTCGCGTTCTCACGGGCCATCTGGATGGCCCGCTTCTGCACCAGCGGCACTTCCTCGAGCGGCAGTTCGACGCCCAGGTCGCCACGGGCGACCATGATCGCGTCGAAGGCCAGCACGATGGCCTCGAGGTTCTCGATCGCCTCGGGCTTTTCGAGCTTCGCGATGACCGGCACCCGGCGGCCGACGCGGTCCATCACCTCGTGGACCAGTTCGATGTCGGAGGGGCTGCGCACGAAGGAGAGCGCCACCATGTCCACGCCCAGTTCGAGGGCGAATTCCAGGTCGGCGATGTCTTTCTCCGACATCGCCGGCACCGAGACACTCATCCCGGGCAGCGACAGCCCTTTGTTGTTGCTGACCGGGCCGCCCTCGGTCACGGTGCAGAGGACGTCGTTGCCCTCGACCGCGGACACGGCGAGGCCGACCTTGCCGTCGTCGACGAGCAGGCGGTCGCCGGGGCTGGCGTCCTCGGCGAGCTGCTTGTAGGTGGTCGAGACGCGGTCGTGGTCGCCCACGACGTCGTCGACGGTGATGCGCACCTGCTCGCCGGTCTCCCAGACGGTCGAGCCGTCACAACCGTCGAAACGGCCGAGCCGGATCTTGGGGCCCTGTAGGTCGGCGAGGACGCCGACGGCTTTCTCCGTGGTGTCCGAGGCCTTGCGGACGCGCGCATAGACGGCCGCATGGTCCTCATGCGTGCCGTGGCTGAAGTTCATCCGGGCCACGTCCATGCCGCTTTCGACGAGCTCTTTCAGTCGCTCGTCGCTCGCGGTGGCGGGGCCCAGGGTGCAGACGATTTTGGTTCGGCGTGTCACAAGAACACCTTAGTCCCGTCCATGGTCCATCTCCATGTCGCCGACGACATGTCACCGGCCCGCCACCGGCTGTTACCGCTGGTGGCGAGCCGCTACCGCCGAGTATGAAATTTACTTAACTTGTTGCGGCCGCGTGTGTTCGACCGAGCCCGTTGGGTGGCGGCGAGGGCCTGCTCAGCGCACCGACAGGGGCAGGGACGCCGGACGGACCGGAGACGGGAGGTCGGACTCGCCGACCAGGAACTCGTCGACCGCACGCGCGGTCGAGCGACCTTCCGCGATCGCCCACACCACGAGCGACGCGCCGCGGTGGGCGTCACCGCAGACGAACACGCCCGGGGCGTCGGTCTGCCAGTCGCTCCCGCAGGAGATGACGCCGCGCCGGTTCGGCTCGATCTCGAGATCGGCGAGCAGCGCCCCACCCCGTACCCCGGCGAACCCGATCGCGAACAGGGCCAGCTCGCAGGGGATCTCGAATTCCTCACTCACCGGCGTGATCTCGCGGCGCCCGTCGGCATCGCGCGTCACCTCCACCTCGGCGAGCACCATCGTCGTGACGTTGCCGTCCTCGTCACCCTCGAATCGCTGCACCGCGACCTGGTGCAACCGTTCACCGCCCTCGTCGTGTGCGCTCGAGGTCCGCATGATCAACGGCCATGTCGGCCACGGCGACCGTTCGTCGTCGCGCTGCCCGGGCAGTTCCGGGTTGTAGTCGAGTTGCACGACCGAGGCCGCACCCTGACGGTGCGCCGTACCCAGGCAGTCGGCTCCCGTGTCGCCACCGCCGATGATCACGACGTGCTTGCCCGCGGCGGTGATGGGTGACGGCCCGTCGCCCTCGCACTCCTTGTTGGCGGGCACGAGATGCTCCATGGCGAGGTGGATGCCGTTCAGCTCCCGCCCCGGCACCGGGTTGTCGCGTGCCTCCATCGCACCGATGGCCAGGACCACCGCGTCGTGGTTCGCGCGTAGATCGGCGACCGACAGGTCGGCCCCGACGTCGCAATTGGTGACGAAGGTCGTTCCCTCCGCCCGCATCTGGGCGATACGCCGGTCGATGTCGGACTTCTGCAGCTTGTACTCCGGGATGCCGTAGCGGAGCAACCCGCCGAGACGGTCGTCGCGCTCGTAGACGGTGACGTCGTGACCGGCCCGCGTGAGCTGTTGTGCCGCAGCCAGTCCCGCGGGTCCGGAGCCGACGACCCCGACCGACTTGCCGGTGGTGGACTCAGGCGGCTCGGGCCCGATGATGCCTTCGGCCCACGACTCGTAGGCGATGGTCTTCTCGATGCGCTTGATCGTCACGCTGCCGCCGGTGGCCGGTTCGGAGATCGACAGCACGCAGGCCGACTCGCACGGCGCCGGGCACACCATCCCGGTGAACTCCGGGAAGTTGTTGGTCGCGTGCAGCCTGCTGCTCGCGGCATCCCACCGGCCGCGCCGGACGAGGTCGTTCCACTCCGGGATGAGATTGCCCAGTGGGCAACCCGCGGTTCCCGAATGACAGAACGGGATACCACAGTCCATACACCGGCGGGCCTGTCCGCTGACCTCGTCGAGGACCTTGATCGGATTGTCGGCGTGCTCGTAGACGTCGTCCCAGTCCTGGACGCGTTCGGCGACCGGACGGTACTTCGCCTCTTTCTTCGGGACCTCCAGGAACCCGCGCGGGTCAGCCACGTGCCGCCTCCATGATCGCTGAATCGACGTCGCGCCCTTCGGCTTCGGCCATCCGGGCCGCGTCGAGGACACGCTTGTAATCGGTGGGCATCACCTTGGTGAACGCCAGGCAGCGTCGAGGCCAGTCGGCCAGTATCGATGCGCCGATCGCGGAACCGGTCAGTTCCGTATGCGTGGCGATGGTGTGCTTGAGCCAGGCGAGGTCTTCCGGGTCGGGACGCAGGAGTTCGACCATGGACATGTTGACCTTCGCGGGATCGAGGTCGTGGACGAACGCGATACCACCCGACATGCCGGCCGCGAGATTGCGTCCCGTTGGTCCGAGGACGACCACCCGGCCACCGGTCATGTACTCGCAGGCGTGGTCGCCCACTCCTTCGACGACCGCCGTCGCACCCGAGTTGCGTACCGAGAAGCGTTCGCCCACTCGGCCTCTGAGGTACACCTCGCCGGAGGTCGCCCCGTAGAGGATCGTGTTGCCGGCGATCACCTGGTCCTCGGCGACGAACAGCGAGTCGGGATTCGGCGTGACGACGATCTTGCCGCCGCACAATCCCTTTCCGACGTAGTCGTTGGTGTCACCGGTCAACCGGATCGTCACGCCCGGCGGCAGGAAGGCCCCGAGCGATTGCCCGGCCGAGCCCTCGAGCCTGACCGTGATCGTGTCGTCGGCGAGGCCGTCGGCCCCGTACCGCCGGGTCACCTCCGAGCCGAGCAGGGTGCCGACCGTCCGGTTCACGTTGCGCACCGGCAACTCCAGGGTCACCGGGTGTGCGTCCTCGAGTGCACCCTCGGCGAGCTGGATCAGCGTCTGGTCCAGCGCGCGCTCGAGGCCGTGTTCCTGGCCCCGCACCCGACGACTCGGTCCCTTGTCCTCGACCTTGCGGAAGATCGGGCTGAGGTCGAGCCCCTTGGACTTCCAGTGCGCGACCGCCGCGTCGGTGTGCAGACGCTGCGACTGCCCGATGGCGTCGTCGAGCGTGCGATAACCCAACTGCGCCAGATACTTCCGGACGTCCTCGGCGATGAAGCGGAAGAAGTTGACCAGGTGGTCGACCTGACCGGTGAAGCGGGACCGCAACAGCGGATTCTGGGTGGCGACGCCGACCGGGCACGTGTCGAGGTGACAAACGCGCATCATGATGCACCCGGCGACGATCAGCGGCGCGGTGGAGAACCCGTATTCCTCGGCGCCGAGCAAGGCCGCGGTGATGACATCGCGCCCGGTGCGCAGCGCCCCGTCGCACTGCACCGTGATGCGGTCGCGCAGGCCGTTCAGCATCAACGTCTGCTGGGCGTCGGCGAGGCCGATCTCCCACGGCGTGCCGGCATGTTTGAGCGAGGTGAGCGGCGACGCGCCGGTGCCGCCGTCGTGCCCGGAGATGAGGACGACGTCGGCGTGCGCCTTCGACACCCCGGTCGCGACCGTCCCCACGCCCACCGCACTGACCAGCTTCACGTGGATGCGTGCCTGCGAATTCGCGTTCTTCAGGTCGTGGATCAGCTGGGCGAGGTCCTCGATCGAGTAGATGTCGTGGTGCGGCGGCGGCGAGATCAGCGCGACACCCGGCGTCGAATGCCGGGTCTTCGCGATCCACGGATACACCTTGTAGGCCGGGAGCTGGCCGCCCTCACCGGGTTTGGCACCCTGCGCCATCTTGATCTGGATGTCGGTGGCGTTGATGAGGTAGTCGCTGGTCACGCCGAACCGGCCCGACGCGACCTGCTTGACCGCGCTGCGGCGTTCCGGATCGTACAGACGCTCCACGTCCTCGCCGCCCTCCCCCGAGTTCGAGCGGCCGCCGATCCGGTTCATGGCCATCGCGATGGTCTCGTGGGCCTCCGCGGAGATCGAGCCGTAACTCATCGCGCCGGTGTTGAAGCGCTTCATGATCTCCTCGACCGGCTCCACCTCGTCGAGCGGGATCGGTTCGCGCGCATCGAGATCGAAGTCGAACAGTCCGCGCAGGGTGCCACCCTCACGCGAGAGCCGGTCGACCTCGTCGGAGTACTTCTGGAAGATCTCGGCCCGGCCGGTCTTGGTGGCGTGCTGCAGCAGGAAGATGGTCTCAGGCGAGAACAGGTGCAGTTCGCCCTCGCGGCGGTACTGGTACTCGCCGCCGACCTCGAGTCGACGGTAGACCTGTTCGGTGGGGTTCTCCGGGAAGGCCCGGTGGTGGCGGATGCGCACCTCCTCGGCCAGTTCGTCGAGTCCGACGCCCTCGATCCGCGACACCGTACGGGTGAAGTACTCGCGCACCACCTCCGACGACAATCCCACGGCCTCGAAAGCCTGTGCCGCGGTGTAGGAGCTGATGGTCGAGATGCCCATCTTGCTCATCACCTTCAGCACGCCCTTGCCGAGCGCCTCCAGATAGTTGCCGATCGCCTTGGCCCGGGTCACCCCGGTCAGCTCACCTTCGGCGATCAGATCTTCGATGGTCTCGAGCGCCAGGTAGGGATTGACCGCGGCCGCGCCGAATCCGATCAGGGTCGCGATGTGGTGGACCTCGCGGGCATCGCCGGACTCCACGACGAGGGCGACCCGCGTCCGCTCCTTGGTGCGGACCAGGTGGTGATGCACCGCCGAGGTGGCCAGCAGCGACGGGATGGGCGCGTGCTCGGCGTCGGTGAGCCGGTCGGAGATCACCAGCGTCGTGTGCCCCTCGGCGATCGCCTGACTGGCCCGCAGCCGGAGGTCCTCGAGCGCCGCGGCGAGACCCGCACCGCCCTCGGACACCTCGTAGAGCGCCCGCAGCACCTTCGCCGACAGACCAGGATTGTCACCGTCGTCGTTGATGTGGACGAGCTTGGCCAGCTCGGCATTGTCCAGCACCGGCCAGTGCACCATGATCTGGCGGCACGACGCCGCGGTCGGCCGCAGCAGGTTCTGCTCCGGACCCATCACGCGACTCATCGACGTGACGATCTCCTCGCGGATCGCATCCAGCGGCGGATTCGTGACCTGGGCGAACAGCTCGACGAAGTAGTCGTAGAGCAGCCGCGAACGCTGCGACAGCACGGCGACCGGGGTGTCGGTGCCCATCGATCCGAGGGGTTCGTAGCCCGACGCCGCCATCGGGGTCAGGAGTACGCGCAGATCCTCCTCGGTGTAACCGAAGGAGATCTGCCGGCGGACGACGGTGTCGTGGTTGGGCTGGAAGACCGGCCGGTCCGGGAGCGTGGCGATGTCGAGCAACCCGGCGTGGAGCCACTCGTCGTACGCCTCGGCGTTCATGAGCTCGCCCTTGAGTTCCTCGTCCGGGATGATCCGGCCCTGCTCGGTGTCGACGAGGAACATGCGGCCGGGTTCGAGCCGGCCCTTGCTGATCACATCGTCGACCGGGACGTCGAGCACACCGGACTCGGAGGCGAGGATGACCCGGCCGTCGCGGGTCTGCCACCACCGGCCCGGGCGCAGTCCGTTGCGGTCGAGGACCGCGCCGACGACCGTGCCGTCGGTGAACGTGACGCACGCGGGACCGTCCCAGGCCTCCATGAGCGAGGAGTTGAACTGCAGGAACGCCCGACGACGGGGATCCATGTCGGGCACGTTCTCCCACGCCTCGGGCACCATCATCATCACCGCGTGGTGGACGTCCCGACCGCCGAGGTGCAGGAGTTCGAGGACCTCGTCGAGCGACGCCGAGTCGGAGGCCTCGGGCGTGCAGATCGGGAATGCGCGCTTGAGATCGCCGGGGATGAGGTCGGTCTCGAGGAGCGCCTCGCGGGCACGCATCCGGTTCCGGTTGCCGCGCACGGTGTTGATTTCGCCGTTGTGCGCCACGAACCGGAAGGGGTGCGCGAGCGGCCACGACGGGAAGGTGTTGGTGGAGAACCGGGAGTGGACGATGGCGATCGCGCTGAGGCAGCGGTCATCTCGCAGATCCTCGTAGTACAGCGGGAGCTGCATCGTGGTGAGCATGCCCTTGTAGACCATCGTTCGACTCGACAGCGATGGGAAGTACAGCCCGGTGCCGGCTTCGTCGATCTCCGGTGTCACCCGTTCGGCCTGCTTGCGGAACGGGTAGATGAAGCGGTCGAGCGCGAGCCCGGCGATGCGGTCGGCGCCGGGCGCCGGGTCGACGGTGACGAACAGCTGCATCATGTACGGCATGCATGCGACGGCCGTCCCGCCGACGTCGGCGTGTTCGTGGTCGACGGGGAGGTCCCGC
Organism: Gordonia sp. SMJS1; assembly: GCF_029866425.1. Taxonomy (NCBI): domain Bacteria; kingdom Bacillati; phylum Actinomycetota; class Actinomycetes; order Mycobacteriales; family Gordoniaceae; genus Gordonia; species Gordonia sp. SMJS1. Next base: position 3,225,158 of record NZ_CP123381.1, read on the forward strand.
CAGCCGAGCACGGTGATGCCCTCGTCGGCGGCGAGGGCCTCGACCCGCTCGATCGCCGCGCGGCGCAGGTCGGGGTCCATGGGCAGGAAGCACGTTCCCGCGGCGTAGCTGTTCGACCCGTCCGCGGCGGGCTCGGGTAGGTCGAAGTCGACGGTGTCGCGCAGCAACTCGTCGGGGAGTTGGATCAGGATTCCCGCGCCGTCACCGCTGTTGGTCTCCGCCCCGGCCGCACCTCGATGTTCGAGGTTCTCCAGCGCCAGCAACCCGTCGGCGACGATCGAATGCGAACGGCGACCGTGGATGTCGGTGACCATGGCCACCCCACACGAATCGACCTCGGCCTCCGGGTCGTACAGACCCTGCTTGGCCGGCAGCGCAGAAAACAGCATCACTACCTCCACTTGAACCGAGAACCGGCTCGCTGCTGAGTGTCCAATGGGACAGCACTGGCCCGTGGAGCATTGCGCGGCGTACGAATGACCGTGCCGAGATCGGTACCGGGCTGAGTCAGAACCGTTGAGCGCTTGCGTGCTCTGGAACGGTCGGTACCGGGCGGAGGATCGCGCACCGTGAGATCCGATTCTATCCGAACACCCGGGGAGGCGTCGTCACCCGCGACCTGTGACCCTGCCGACGGATCAGCTCGTGGCAGGACCGAACGTCAGGACTTGTCTCCGTCGGAGGAACCGGCACCGGCACCCGGTGTGGTGTCGGTGGGGGTGTCCGTCGGGATGTCGGTATCCGACTCCTCGGCGGGATCGGCGGTGTCGGTGACCGCGTCGGCGTCGATGTCCGGATCGGCGTCGGCGACCGGATCGGCGTCGGCAACCGGATCGGCGTCGGCAACCGGGGCTGCGTCGGGGACCGAGCCGGTGGTCGAGTCGTCCTTGTCGGCCGCGTCCATGTCGTCGTCGGCCTCAGGGTCTGCGGAGTCCACGGTCTCGTCGGCAGCCGGTTCGTCCCCCGGCGACGTCGCCGTCTCCGGCTGAGCGGGCGTTCCGGCCTCGGTACCGGCCTCGGTCGCTGAGGTCGTCTCCTCGTCGGCCCCGAGGTCGACCGCTTCGTCTGTCGGAGTTTCGGGGTGCGAGGTGGTGTCCGACTCGGCCCCGTCGAGCGCTTCCTCGTCGAGCGCTTCGTCGACCGGCTTTTCGCCACCGGCCTCGACGGTGTCCTCGCCCGGCTCGACCGGACCGTCGGCAACCGGCTCCGGTTCGGCAACCGGCTCCGGTTCGGCGCCCGGCTCCGCTTCGGTCGTCGAGTCCGTGTCCGGTTCGACGCCCGGCTCCGCATCGCTGCCCGCGGCCACGGGGTGTGCGGCCGCAACCGGGTCATCCGTGCCGGCGGTGTCGTCGGTGGACGGCTCCCCCACCGCGCCCGCCTTCCGACCCTGGTCGTCGGAATCGAACAGGGATGATCCCGCCGCACCCGTCGCCACCCCGGCGGCGGCCGCCGGACTCGGCTCCGGTTCGATGTCCTCGTCGTACCAGTCGTCGACGTACCCGGCGACACCCTGCTCCGCGAGCTCCGCGGCACGGTCGTCGTGATACATCTCCAGTCCCTGTTCGCGTCCCTTGGGCGCGACCACGAAATAGACGACGGCGGCGAGGAACACCAGCGCCGCGGTGAAGAGGTTCGGTCGGATGCCCGCGATGTCGTTGGCGACGGCCGCGCGGTCGTCGCGCAGCAATTCGATGAAGAACCGGCCCAGGCAGTAGCCCGCGACGTAGAGCGCGAACAACCGGCCGTGCCCGATGCGGAAGTACCGGTCGACGACCACCAGGAGCACGACGATGAGCACGTTCCACAGCAGCTCGTAGAGGAAGGTCGGATGGACCACCGCGACCACGACGCCGTTGGACACGCCGTCGATCAGTCCGGGGTCGGAGTACCCGGCGGCGTTCTCGCGTTCGTAGATCTCCAGGCCCCACGGGAGTGTGGTCTCGCGTCCGTAGAGCTCCTGGTTGAAGTAGTTGCCGAGGCGACCGATCGCCTGTGCCAACAGGATCGGCGGCGCGATGGCGTCGCCGAAGGCGGGCAGGCGGATGCCGCGCCGACGAGCGCCGATCCACGCGCCCACCGCACCGAGCGCGACCGCGCCCCAGATACCGAGTCCGCCGTCCCAGATCTTCAGTGCGTCGATCGGTTCCTTCAGCGCATCGGCACCGAAGTACGTCTTCCAATCGGTGATGAGATGGTAGAGCCGGCCACCGATGAGGCCGAACGGGACCGCCCAGATCGCGACGTCGAGAACTTCGCCGTCCTGGCCGCCGCGGGCCATCCATCGGCGGTTGCCCCACCAGACGGCGACGATGATGCCGACGATGATGCACAACGCATACGCGCGTAGCGGGAAGGGTCCGATCTCCCACACGCCCTGAGGCGGACTCGGGAGGTAGGCGAGCATCGTCGAGGTCGGCGCGATCACGCTGTCACCCTAGCCGACCGGATGGGACGTTCGACCTGTCGACCGGGACCCGCCGCGTCGATCACGAGAGCGTCCGGTTCAGACAGACGCCCGACGCGAGCGGACCCCTTCGGCCAGTTCGGAGACGAGCGAGGCCAACCGGTCCTGGCCCGCGTTCGCCGCGGTCACCAGCGCCGAACCCACGATGACTCCATCTGCGTACGAGGCGATCTGGGCCGCCTGCTCGCGGTTGCGAACGCCGAGACCGACGCCGATCGGGATGTCGGAGTACTCGCGAACCCGCGCGCACAGCTCAGGAGCCATGTCCGACACGGCATCTCGCGCACCGGTGACACCCATCGTGGAGGCCGCGTAGACGAAACCCCGGGACGCATCGACGGTGAGGGCGATCCGCTCGGTCGTCGACGACGGAGCGACGAGGTAGATGCGGTCGAGCCCGTGCCGGTCCGCCGCCTCGTGCCACTCCGCGCCCTCTTCGGGGATCAGGTTCGGGGTGATGAGTCCGGCACCGCCGGCCGCCGCCAGATCGCGGGCGAAGTTCTCGACGCCGTACTTGAGAACGGGGTTCCAGTAGCTCATGACCACCGCGTTGCCACCGGCGGACGTGATGGCTTCGACCGCGGTGAACACGTCACGGACGCGCACCCCGTTGGTCAGTGCCTGGTCGGCGGCGTCCTGGATCGTCGGGCCGTCCATCACCGGGTCGGAGTAGGGCACGCCGACCTCGATGATGTCGCAACCGGCGTCGACCATCGTCCGGAACGAGGTCAGCGACTCGTCGACGGTCGGGAAACCGACCGGGAGGTAACCGATCAGCGCACTGCGACCCTCGTCCCGGCAGCGGGCGAACACGGGGCCGAGCTTCGACGGGATCGACTGTGTGCTCATGCCTGCTCTCCGGGCTTCTGGACGTCCGACGATTCCGACAGGGTGGCCTCGTCCTGGGACGGCGGGGCGTCGAACAGCCCGAACCAGCGTGCGGCGGTGTCCACGTCCTTGTCGCCGCGACCGGAGAGACTGACGACGATGATCGAACCCTCCCCCAGTTCCTGCCCGAGTTTCAGGGCGCCGGCGACCGCATGGGCCGACTCGACGGCGGGGATGATGCCCTCGCGGCGACTGAGCAGCGCGAGTGCATCCATGGCTTCGGTGTCGGTGATCGGCCGGTACTCCGCCCGTCCGGTGTCCTTGAGATAGGCGTGCTCGGGTCCGACCCCCGGATAATCCAGGCCCGCCGAGATCGAATGGGATTCGATGGTCTGACCGTCGTCGTCCTGCAGGAGATAGGAGTACGCGCCCTGGAATGCTCCGGGTGTCCCACCGGTGAAAGTCGCTGCGTGGCGGCCGGTCTCGACGCCGTCGCCGGCGGCCTCGAAGCCGACGAGCCGGACGCCCTCGTCGTCGATGAACGGGTGGAAGATGCCGATCGCGTTGGAACCACCGCCGACGCAGGCGGTCACCGCGTCGGGCAGGCGTCCGGCCTTCTCCAGGATCTGCACGCGCGCCTCGAGCCCGACGATGCGCTGCAGATCGCGGACCATGACCGGGAACGGGTGCGGCCCGGCAGCCGTGCCGAAGCAGTAATAGGTGTTGTGCGCGTTGGTGACCCAGTCGCGCATGGCCTCGTTGATCGCGTCCTTCAGTGTCGCCGAACCGTTGTCGACCGCGATCACCTCCGCACCGAGGAGTCGCATGCGGGCGACGTTGAGCGCCTGGCGATCCGTGTCGACCCGGCCCATGTAGATCACGCACTCGAGACCGAGGAGCGCGCACGCGGTCGCGGTGGCGACCCCGTGCTGTCCGGCGCCGGTCTCGGCGATGACGCGGTGCTTGCCCATCCGCTGGGCCAGGAGCGCCTGTCCGAGAACGTTGTTGATCTTGTGCGAGCCCGTGTGGTTGAGGTCCTCGCGCTTGAGGAAGATCCGCGCCCCGCCGGCGTGCTCGGACAGGCGCTTCGCCTCGTACAGCGGAGACGGGCGGCCAGCGTAGTCGCGCTGCAGGCGGTCCAGTTCGGCGAGGAAATCGTCGTCGGCGCGGACCTTCTGGAAGGTCGTGGTCACCTCGTCGATGACGGCCATCAGGGCCTCGGGTACATGGCGCCCGCCGTAGACACCGAAGTGCCCGTGCTCGTCGGGTTCGATCGAGGTACGAGTGGTGAGCCCGACGCTCGCGGTGGGCAGCGGAGTCGCCTCGACGGCGTCGGTGCGGACGGAATCAGGATGAGCGGTCACTTCAACTCACAGACGATCGGGCCGACAGCATCACGCGGACCGATACCGGCCCGGACGCGTTGTCAGCGAACAGGTTTCGGGCACGACGGGTGTGTGCCCGCGGTGACGAGCTCACGGACCGCGGCACGCGGGTCGCCACTCGTGACGAGACCTTCGCCGACGAGAACCGCATCGGCGCCGGCACCGGCGTAGGCCAGCAGATCGGCGGTGCCGCGCACACCCGACTCGGCGATCCGGATGGTCTCCGTGGGCAGACCGGGTGCGATGCGCGAGAAGGTGTCCCGCTCGACCTGCAGGGTCTTGAGGTTGCGTGCGTTCACGCCGACGACCGAGGCGCCGGCTTCGAGGGCGCGGCTGGCCTCCTCCTCGGTGTGCACCTCGACGAGCGCGGTCATGCCCAGGCTCTCGGTGCGGTCGAGGAGTGAGGCGAGCACGTTCTGCTCGAGGGCGGCGACGATCAACAGGATGACGTCGGCGCCATGGGCGCGGGCCTCATGGATCTGGTACGTGCCGACGATGAAGTCCTTGCGCAACACCGGGATGTCGACCGCGGCGCGGACGGCGTCGAGGTCGGCGAGCGAGCCGCGGAACCGGCGTTCCTCGGTGAGCACGCTGATGATGCGCGCGCCGCCGTCTTCGTATGCGCGGGCGAGTTCGGCGGGGTCCCCGATGCTGGCGAGTTCGCCTTTCGACGGACTGGCGCGCTTGACCTCGGCGATGACACCGATTCCGGGCTGACGCAGGGCGGCCAGCGCATCCTTGGGGGCGGGAGCCTTGGCGGAGGCCGCTTTGACCGAGGCGAAGTCGACGACGGCCTCACGTGCCGCGACGTCGGCTTTCACTCCCTCGATGATCGATTCGAGAACGTTGGGCACGCTCACAGCGACTTGCTCCCTTCTCCCTCGACGTGTGTTCTCAGGGTAGACGGGCGGTTCGGGCCGGTTGCGTCCGGGTTGGCCGATCCGTGACCTCATCGCGCTGATGCGTCCATCGTCGGAGTCTGCGACCGGGCGTCGCCGTCCCCGACCCGTCATCGGCTTGCGGTTCAGCGACGGTCGGGGTCGTTCGGGTCGGTCGGGTCGATGCCGGTGTCGAGCGCGTCCCACATCATCCGCTCGTTCGCCCCGGGCGGCGTCGGCTCCGCTGCCGGGTCGGGGTCGTCCGCCCGACCGCTCGTTCCGGGCTTCGCCGAATCGGATCGGGCCGCGCCTGGCTCCGCGACCGCGGCCTCGTTCTGCTCCGCGGCCTTGCGACGCTCGTAGTCGGCGAAGATCTCGGTCTCGATCTCCTCGCGGCGAGCGGCCGGAGTGGTGTATTTCGACGATCGGGTGGCCCCCTTCGCGACGCGCAGCAGCATGACCGCTGCACCCACCGCACACACGGTGCCGGCGAGCACGACCACCGCGGCGAGGGGGTTGGTGTCGACGAAGAGCACGATGTAGCGATCGGGGATGCTGCCCGCCTCGGCGGCGTACGCAGAGTCGGTGCCCCCGGTGATCAGCGAGATCGCCGGGAAAGCGGCCAGGAGCCCGCCGACGGCGACCAGGATCGCGACGACTCGGAGGGCCCAGCCACGCACTGACAGCGCCGCGAGTATGCCCGCCAAGTAGACCAGCGCGAGCGGCGTGAGCCAGGGACTCCAGTCCCCGCCGTTGACCTCGAACGCGCGCTGCGGGGACAACCCGTCCTCGGCGGAGACGGTGGCCCAGGTCAGCCGGCTCGCACCCCAGAAGGCCGCTGCGGCCGCCGCCATCAGCAGTGCCGCGACGACCTGTCGGCGCCGGACGGACTTGCGGCGGATGGCCTCTACGTCAGGACCTGCCGCGGCTCCGGATTCGTCAGAGGTCATGAGTTCTCACCCACCCGTCGCATCGTCGAGGCGGCCGCGACCGCGTTGAGCACCGCGGTGGCCTTGTTACGCGCCTCGTTGTACTCGTACTCGGGCTCGCTGTCGGCCACCACACCACCGCCGGCCTGGACGAATGCCTTACCGCGCGCGAGCAGCGCGGTGCGGATGGCGATGGCGGTGTCGGCGTTGCCGGCGAAGTCGAGATAGCCGACGATCCCGCCGTAGAGCCCGCGGCGGGTCATCTCGTGTTCGTCGATGAGTTCCATCGCCCGCACCTTCGGTGCGCCGGTCAGGGTTCCGGCCGGGAAGCACGCCGTCACGGCGTCGAGGGCATGCTTGTCGTCGCGGAGGGTCCCCGACACGGTCGAGACGAGATGCATGACGTGGCTGTAGCGCTCGATGTGCCGATAGTCGCTGACCTTGACCGTGCCGGGTACGCAGACACGTCCGAGGTCGTTGCGCCCGAGGTCCACCAGCATCAGGTGCTCGGCGTTCTCCTTCTCGTCCTCGATCAGGCCCTTGCCGAGCAGTTGGTCTTCCTCCTCGGTCGCGCCGCGCCAGCGGGTGCCCGCGATCGGGTGCGTGGTCGCCACCCCGTCGGCCACGGTGACCAGTGCCTCGGGGCTGCTGCCGACGATGGTGAACGGCTTGCGCGCGATCGCGTCGGGCGAGCCGGTGTCGCTGTGCTCCTCGGTGCCGGGCATCCGCAGGAGGTACATGTACGGACTCGGATTGGATGCGCGCAGCACGCGATAGACATCGAGCGGGTCGGCGTCGGAGTCCATCTCGAAGCGCATCGACGGCACGACCTGGAAGGCCTCGCCGGCCTCGATCTCGCCGACGAGATCGGTGACGATCTCGCTGTACTCCGCGAGCGATCGCTGCGCGGCGAACTCGGGCCGCGGGCGGTCGAAGGTCGACACCGTCGACGGCGCGGGTGCGGCGAGCGCTTCGGTCATCCGGTCCAGCCGGTCGAGTGCGTCGGCGTAGGCGTCCTCGACCCGCTCGTCGGAGCCGTCCCAGTTGACCGCGTTGGCGATGAGCGTGATCGTGCCCTCATGATGGTCGACCGCGGCGAGGTCGGTAGCCAGCACCATCATCATGTCCGGGAGGCCCAGATCGTCGACCGTGGTCTCGGGCAGACGCTCGAGCCGGCGGACCATGTCGTAGGCCATGAAGCCGACGAATCCGCCGGTCAACGGGGGCATCCCGGGGAGTGGGTCGGTCTGCAGGAGGCGCAATGACTCCGCGAGGACCTCGAGCGCGTCGCCGCCCTCGGGTGCGCCGACGGGCACCGACCCCCACCAGTGCGCCTGTCCGTCGACGACGGTCAGGGCCGATGGTGCGCCCGCGCCGATGAACGACCATCGGGACCAGGACCGCCCGTTCTCGGCGGACTCCAGCAGGAAGGTCCCCGGACGGTCGCCCGCGAGTTTGCGATAGGCCGACAGCGGCGTCTCGGAGTCGGCGAGGACCTTACGCGTCACCGGTACGACGCGGTGATCGCGCGCGAGGTCGAGGAACTCGGCGAGAGTCGTGGTGTCGGCGGCCCCGCCGGTGGTGGCGGTCATCCGAGCGGCTCGCCGCCGACGCCCCACTGATTACGCGGAACCTCCGTGATCGTCACCCAGACCGAGTCGGGGTTCTTGCCGGTTGCCTTGGCATAGGCCTCGGTGACCGCGGCAATCGTCTCGCGCTTGACGCGATCCGACAGTCCCGGCGTCTGCGAGATCTGGATGAGGGGCATGGACGCACCGCCTTTCGAAGGTCTCGAGCTGTGGCGTGTCCCGGAGTTCGCACCCGGGACTCGTGTCTCGGGTCTATTCTGCTGGGTCCGTCGAGCCCGACCCGGATTCGGCCCCGGAACCCGGCGCCGCGTCGATCCCGAACGTCAGCGACTCGGTGTCGAAACAGCTGTGGTTGCCGGTGTGGCAGGCCGCGCCCACCTGGTCGACGATCAGCAGCACGGTGTCGCCGTCGCAGTCGATGCGGGCGTCGTGCACATACTGCGTGTGCCCGCTCGTCTCCCCCTTCACCCAGTACTCCTGGCGTGACCGCGAGTAGTAGGTCCCCTTCCGGGTGGCGAGCGTGCGCTCGAGCGCGACGTCGTCCATCCAGGCGACCATCAGCACCGTCCCGGTGCTGCGTTCCTGCGCCACCGCGGTGAACAGGCCGTCGGCGTTGCGTTTGAGGCGTGCGGCGAGATCGGGATCGAGTGCCATCAGCGACCTTCCGGATCGGTGCGGGAGGGGACGCGGCGTGTCATCGGACGGTGATCCCGGCGTCGCGCATGGCCGTCTTCACCTGGGCCACGGTGAGTTCGCCGAAGTGGAAGACCGAGGCCGCGAGAACGGCGTCAGCGCCCGCCTGCACCGCCGGCGCGAAATCGTCGATGCGGCCGGCGCCGCCGCTGGCGATGACCGGCACCGACACCGCGGCGCGTACGGCAGTCAGCATGCGCAGGTCGAAGCCCTGTTTGGTGCCGTCGGCGTCCATCGAGTTGAGCAGGATCTCGCCGACACCGAGGTCCTGCCCACGGACCGCCCACTCGACCGCGTCGATCCCGGTGCCCTTACGGCCGCCGTGGGTGGTGACCTCCCAGCCCGACGGCGTGGGTTCCGCACCTTCGGGAACTGTCCGGGCGTCGACGGACAGCACGATGCACTGCGAACCGAAGCGCCGGCTCATCTCGGCGAGCACCTCCGGCCGGGCGATGGCCGCGGTGTTGACGCTGACCTTGTCGGCCCCGGCGCGCAGCATGGTGTCGACGTCGTCGACGGTCCGGATGCCCCCGCCGACGGTGAGCGGGATGAACACCTGATCGGCGGTGCGCTTCACCACGTCGATCATCGTCGAGCGCCCCGAGCTCGACGCGGTCACGTCGAGGAAGGTCAGTTCGTCCGCGCCTTCGCGGTCGTAGCGCTCGGCCAGCTCGACCGGGTCGCCGGCGTCGCGCAGGTTGGCGAAGTTGACGCCTTTGACCACGCGGCCGTCGTCGACGTCGAGGCACGGGATAACCCGGGTCGCCAGCGTCATCGTCGGGTCTCCTTCGGGGTGGTGGATTCTGGGGTGATGACGTCTGGGGTCCATTCCGGGATCGTCTCGCCGATGACACGCATCAGACCGGCGTGCACGGTCGGGGTACCGGCGACCAGCGACGGCGACGCCACGGTCCACGGACGGCCGGCGATGTCGGTCGCCACACCGCCGGCGGCCCGGACCAGCGCCGCTCCTGCCGCGTTGTCCCAGGGGTGCCGGCCGAAGGCGATCGCCCCGCCGAACACGCCGGCCGCGGTGAACGCCATGTCCACACCCGTCGACCCGGTCATCCGGATCCGGGCGGCACGCGTGCTGAGTTCGCGCAGGAGGTCGGCCCGGCGCGCGCCCGGGTAGCGGCCACCGCCGCGGGCATCGAACGGACCGAAGGCGATGGCTGCCTCGGCGAGTTCCATGTCGGGAGCCGGCGGGACGGCTACGCCGTTCAGCACCAGCGGACCGTCGGCGTGTGCGGCGTACCGGCGTCCCACGAGCGGCAGCCACGTCATCCCGAGCGTGGCCTCGCCGTCGACCACCAGACCGAGGAGGATCCCGGTGAGCGGCATCCCCGCGGAGTAGTTGAAGGTGCCGTCGATCGGGTCGAGCACCCACACCGGACCGTCGACGACGTCGGCGCCGCCGAATTCCTCGCCGTGGACCGGGATCTGGGTCCGGTCGGCGAGCTCGGCCCCGATGTGGCGCTCGAGGTCGAGGTCCACCTGCGTGGCGAAGTCGGTGCCGCCCTTGTTGATCGCGCTCGGCGCACCCTGACCGTCGACGAAGCGATCGACGGCGGCGTCGAGGATCGACCCGGCGGTGTCGAGCAGCCGGGGCAGGTCGAGGGTGGAGTCCGCCGCGCTCATCAGACCCCGGCGACCGCGGTCAACGCCTCCGGCAGCGTGAATCGGCCCGCATAGAGCGCCTTGCCGACGATGGCGCCCTCTACACCCTGGCCGGTGAGGCCGGCGATCGCGACCAGATCGTCGATGGCCGAGACGCCGCCCGAGGCCACGAGGGGGGCGTCGGTGGCCGCGGCGACCTCGGCGAGGAGATCGAGGTTCGGACCCTGCAGCGTGCCGTCCTTGGAGACGTCGGTGACCACGTAGCGGGCGCATCCGTCGCGATTCAACCGCTCGAGGACCTCCCAGAGATCGCCTCCGTCGGTGACCCAGCCCCGCCCGCGCAACCGGTAGGAACTGCCGTCGCGGATCACGTCCAGACCGACCGCGATGCGGTCCCCGTGCTCGGCGATCGCGCGGGCACACCACTCCGGGTTCTCCAGGGCGGCGGTACCGAGGTTCACGCGCGTGCACCCGGTGGCGAGGGCGGCGGCCAGCGAATCGTCGTCGCGGATGCCGCCGGACAGTTCGACCTTCACGTCGAGTTCACCGACCACGCCGGCCAGCAGTTCGCGATTGTCGCCGCGGCCGAACGCGGCGTCGAGGTCGACGAGATGGATCCACTCCGCACCGTCCCGCTGCCACGCCAGCGCCGCGTCGCGCGGCGAACCATACGACGTCTCGGTGCCGGCCGCGCCCTGGACCAGGCGGACCGCCTGCCCGTCGGCGACGTCGACGGCGGGAAGGAGTTCGAGGGTGCTACCCATGGGTGAATCTGTCCTGTCTGTTCTGGATCGAGCGCGGTTCTTGATCGAGCGAGTCGGCGGTGGACGTGATCGGGGTGGGGTCAGGCGGGGTGGTGACCGTCGCGCGCCGCGATCAGGTCTGTCCGGGCGCGGTCGACCATGCGGTTGGCAACGGTACCGATCGCGGCGATCATCGCCGCCACCGCCACCAGCGCGGCGACCAGTCCGGCGATCGGCGACCAGTGCGCACACAGCGCGATGATCGGGACGGACACGATCAGGACAAGCACTCCCGCACCGAGAGCGTAGAAGGCGAGCTTGGCGATCGAGAAACCGGAGGACGCCGAGGACGCGCCCGCCGCGTCGGACCCGGACGGTCGCCCGACGGGTCCGTCGCCGTACCCGGCGTCGTCCGGGCGCGGCGTGCCGTCGGTCACGAGAGTCCCCGAACCCAGTTCTCCAGCAGGTGCGCACCGGCGTCGCCGGACTTCTCCGGATGGAACTGGGTCGCCGACAGCGGCCCGTTCTCCACCGCGGCGAGGAACGGTCCACCATGTTCGGCCCAGGTCAGCTTGGGCGCGGTCAACGGCGAACCCTCGTTGTCCATCTCCCAGGTCTGCGCGGCGTAGGAATGCACGAAGTAGAAGCGGGTGTCGGCGTCGAGCCCGTCGAAGAGCACGGTGCCCTCGGGTGCGTCGACCGTGTTCCAGCCCATGTGCGGCAGAACGGGAGCGGGCAACTGGGTCACACTGCCCGGCCACTCCCCGCAACCCTCCGCCTCGACGCCGAACTCGACGCCGCGCTCGAACAGGATCTGCATGCCCACGCAGATGCCCAGGACCGGGCGGCCGCCCGCCAATCGTCGCCCGACGATCCGGTCGCCCTTGACCGCGCGCAGGCCTTCCATGCAGGCGGCGAACGCGCCGACGCCGGGCACGACGAGGCCGGTGGCGTTCAGGGCCGTGTCGAAGTCGGAGGTGACCGTCACCTGTGCCCCGGTCCGCTCGAGCGCACGCTGCGCGGACCGCAGGTTGCCCGAGCCGTAGTCGAGGATCGTGACGTCGGCGACGCTCACAGCGCGCCCTTCGTCGACGGCACACCGGTCACGCGGGCGTCGTACTCGGTCGCCGCGCGCAACGCGCGGGCCACGGCCTTGAACTCCGCCTCGGTGATGTGGTGCTGGTCGCGGCCGTAGAGGACCCGCACGTGCAGCGCGATGCGCGCGTTGAGCGCGATCGACTCGAACACGTGCCGGTTGATGACGGTCGAGTACGGGACACCCGGGTAGCCACCGATCACGGCGGTGAGCATGTGCTCGGGCTCGCCGGTGTGGACGCAGTAGGGGCGGCCCGACACGTCGACGACGGCCTGGGCGAGGGTCTCGTCCATCGGGATCCAGGAATCGCCGAAGCGACGGATGCCCTTCTTGTCGCCGAGCGCCTGGCCGAGAGCCTGGCCGAGCACGATCGCGGTGTCCTCGATGGTGTGGTGGCCCTCGACCTCGATGTCGCCCTTCGCCTCGACGGTGAGATCGAAGCTGCCGTGCTGACCGAAGGCGGTGAGCATGTGATCGAAGAACGCGATGCCGGTCGAGATGTTCGTCACGCCATCTCCGTCGAGATTCAATTCGACGGAGATCGACGACTCCCTGGTGCTCCGTTCGACCTTCGCGACACGGGGCGCGGGGTTGGTCGCAGAGGGGGTGCTCACTGAGGGTTCTCCAGATCTGTGGTGGCGAGCGTGCGGCTGACGTCGAGGAAGGCGTCGTTCTCATGCGCGAGACCGATGGTCACCCGGAGGTGACCGGCGATGCCGACGTCCCGGATGAGGACGCCCTGGTCGAGGTAACGCTGCCACGACGCCGCAGCATCCCGGAACCGTCCGAACAGCACGAAGTTGGCGTCGGAGTCGATGACGCGGTACCCGAAGGCGGTCAGCGCCGCGACCACGCGCTCGCGTTCGGACCGGATCGCGGCGACGCCGGCGAGGGTGTCGTCGCTGTGGCGCAATGCGGCTCGCGCGGCGGCCTGGGTCAGCACGGACAGGTGGTACGGGAGCCGCACCAGCTGGATCGCGTCGACGACGGCGGGCGCTGCGGCGAGGTAGCCGAGCCGGCCGCCGGCGAAGGCGAAGGCCTTGCTCATCGTGCGGCTGACGACGACCTTGGCCGGGAACTCGTTTATGAGCTCGACGGCACTCGGAGCCGCCGAGAACTCGGCGTAGGCCTCGTCGACGATCACGATGCCCGGAGCCGCCTCGACGATGCGACGCAGGTCCGCGAGCGGGATCGAACCACCGGTCGGGTTGTTCGGCGACGTCACGAAGACGACGTCCGGCTCGCGGTTCGCGACTTCGGCGACCGCGTAGTCGGTGTCGAGCGAGAAGTCGCCCGCCCGCGCCGCGACCAGCCAGGTGGTGTCGGTGCCGTCGGAGATGATCGGATGCATCGAATACGACGGCACGAACCCGAGCGCACTGCGGCCGGGACCGCCGAAGGCCTGCAGCAGTTGCTGCAGAACCTCGTTGGAACCGTTTGCCGCCCACAGGTTCTCGACGCCGAGCTGCACACCGGTGGCCCGGGTCAGGTAGGCGGCGAGGTCGACACGGAGGGCGACGGCATCGCGATCGGGATAGCGGTGCAACTCAGCGGCGGCCTCGCGCACCGACGCGGCGACATCGTCGATCAGGGCCGGCGACGGCGCGTGCGGGTTCTCGTTGGTGTTGAGGATCACCGGAACCCTGAGTTGCGGTGCGCCATAAGCGCTCTTGCCACGGAGGTTCTCACGTAGCGGCAGGTCGTCGACGGTGATCGAGCTGCCCGGGGTTGCCGTCACCGGATCGGCGGCCGTCACCGGCCCGCGCTCCCGACGAAGCGCTGCTTCACCGCATCACCGTGACCGGGCAGGTCCTCGGCATCGGCGAGGGTCACCACCTTGTCGGCGACCTCGCGCAGCGCGGCCTCGTCGTAGTCGATGACGTGGACGCCCTTGAGGAAGGTCTGCACCGACAACCCGGAGGCGAAGCGCGCCGAACCCGACGTCGGCAGAACGTGATTGGAGCCCGCACAGTAGTCACCGAGGCTGACCGGCGCGTAGGGCCCGACGAAGATCGCGCCCGCGTTGTGCACCCGATCGGCGACCGCGGCCGCGTCCCGGGTCTGGATCTCGAGGTGTTCGGCCGCATAGGCATCGACGACGGCGAGCCCCGCGTCGAGATCGTCGACGAGGACGACGCCCGACTGCTCCCCCGACAGCGCGGTGGTCACGCGTTCGCGGTGCTTGGTGGCCGCGACCTGCTGCTCGAGAGCCTCGTCGACGGCGTCGGCGAGTTCGGCGCTGTCGGTCACGAGCACCGACGCCGCGAGGACGTCGTGCTCGGCCTGGCTGATGAGGTCGGAGGCGAGGATGCCCGCGTCCGCCGAGTCGTCGGCGAGGATCGCGATCTCAGTGGGTCCGGCCTCGGAGTCGATGCCCACCACGCTGCGGCACAGACGCTTGGCCGCGGTGACGTAGATGTTGCCCGGGCCGGTGATGAGGTCGACAGGGTCGAGAACGGCATTCGGCTCGTCCGCGGATTCCGTGTCGGCGCCACCGTAGGCGAGCAGGGCCACGCCCTGGGCACCGCCGACCGCCCACACCTCGTCGACGCCGAGGAGCGCACAGGCGGCGAGGATGGTCGGGTGCGGCCACCCGCCGAAGTCCTTCTGCGGAGGCGAGGCGACGACCAGCGAGCCGACCCCGGCCTCCTGGGCGGGGACGACGTTCATGATGACCGACGACGGATAGACGGCGTTTCCGCCCGGGACGTACAGGCCGACGCGGCGCACCGGAATCCACTTCTCGCTGACGACGCCGCCGTCGACGACCTGGGTGCGGGTGGTCTCCCGTCGCTGGTCGGCGTGCACCTTGCGGGCGCGGATGATCGACTCGCGCAGCGCCTCGGCGACCTGCGGGTCGAGCCCGGCCAGAGCATCGGCGATGACCCGAGCGGGCACCCGCACCGACGCGGGGCGGACACCGTCGAACTTCTCGCCGTAGTCGAGCGCAGAACTGCTGCCGTTCTCCGCCACCGCATGCACGACCGGTGTCACCGTGTCGAGGACGGCATTGACATCGGTACCCCCGCGGGGCAGCGCACGACGCAACTCGGCGAGTGTCGGCGTGCTACCGCGCAGGTCAATTCGGGCGAGCATGATCTCTCCTGGTGGCTGCTGATTTACCCAACAAGGATACGTGTCGGGTGCCAGCGGGTTTCTGGTGCGGGTGATGCGGGGTTCTCCTGAGGTGGAGCCAGGCGCCGGGAGCGAAGCGAGCGGGCCGGATGCCGGAGCGAGGTCGACGGACTCCACCGGCGCATCGCGAAAGAGGAGGACGCCCTGTTTTCGTTCGGTGACGACCCTCGACTGCGATCAGTGGGCACCGCGACTAGCGCGTGTGGCGCGCACATCCTGGCGACTCGCTGCTCGACCACGGCGCGTAGGTGTCGGGAAGGTGCCCACACGCCGGCCTGATGTCTGTGGTCAGCCGGATTGAATGGCGCCTATCACAGCACACCGACAGTTCCCGCCGCCCGCGTATCGTATTAATACTCTGTGCGACAATATGATTCAAATCCAGCGCAGCCCGGTTTTCGTGTACACTCGAACGTACATTCGCAGCAACGGTTCTTGGGGGGTTGGCCATGTCTGACGAGTCCGCGACGCCGCAACCGCGTGCCGTCGAGTTGGTGAGCGAGCTGCACGCGATCCTCGACGAAATGCAGTCGGTGGATCTGTCGCCGTGTACCGATGCCGAACTCGCTGAAGTGGCCGCCGATACCGAGAAAGCGATCGCACGGTTGACTGTTGCCGGTGACCGGCAGATCGATCAGGTCGAGGCCCGCGACCTGCCCCGCAAAGCGGGGTGCCGAACACTCATGCAGTACATGACCCACCGGCTACGAGTGTCGAACCCGATGCGACGCCGTAAGCAAATGGACGCCACCGCGACCCGCACCAGCCTCGGCGGCGACATACTGGAACCCGAAAACCCGACCCTGGCTGAGGCTTTCGCCGCAGGAGCGGTCGGTTCCGCGCACGTGCAGGCCGCCCTCGATGTCCTCGACCAGATTCCCCACGGAATCGACCACGACGTGAAAGTCGCGGCCGAGCGACAGATGGCCGAGATCGCCACCGACCACACACCCGCCGACATCACCCAACTCGGTGCCCGGCTGCTGGCACACCTCGATCCCGACGGCACATTGGCTGATGACACCGACCAGAAACGACGCCGCAACCTGTGGATCGGTCGGCAACGCGCCGATGGCACCGCCAAGATCTCCGGCACCCTCACCCCCGAACTCGCCGCCCGACTCACCATGATGTTCGCCGTGTGGGGCAAACCCGGACTCAACAACCCCGACGACCCCGCCTCGCCCAGCGGGCCGGCCGGTGCCGCCGACCCCGACGCCCTGGCCACCGCAGCCGACCGCGACGGCCGCACCCTCGCCCAGACCAATCACGACGCGCTCGACGCTGCACTCGCCGCAGGCTTCGCCGACGGCGCACTCGGGACGTCGCATCGCGGACTGCCCGTGCAACTGATCATCAAAGCCGACCTCGGCGACCTGATCCGCGAAGCCGGACTCGCCACCACCGCCACCGGCACCCCCCATCCCGGACCTGATCGCGATGGCCGGTGAGGTCCAACCGTGGTTGGCGATCTTCAAAGACGCCACCGCTGTCCCGCTGCACTTCGGGCGGGGAAAGCGTCTCGCCACCCGTGAACAGCGCCTCGTCTCCTTCGCCCGCCCCGACGGTGAAGTATGTTCGGCGCCCGGGTGTGATCAGCCCGCTACCCACGTCGACATGCATCACGCCCACGGTCAAGCCCCTGGAAGTGGTGTAACTGAATGGTGATCCTTCGTGGGTGGTCAGGCGGGTAGTTGCATCAGGTCATCGGTGCTCACCTCCGTCGGCGAGCTGGTGGCGGGGTCGGTGGTCAGGGTGAGTCGGCAGCGGCTGAGGACTTCGAGACCGAGGTAGCGGCGGCCTTCGGCCCATTCGTCGGTCTGCTCGGCCAGGACGGCGCCGATGAGGCGAACGATGGCATCCCGGTTCGGGAAGATCCCGACCACGTCGGTGCGGCGTCGGATCTCCCGGTTGAGCCGCTCGGTGGGGTTGTTGGACCAGATCTGCCGCCACACATCGTCGGGGAACGCGATAAACGCCAGCAGGTCCTCGCGGGCATCGCCGAGGTGGTCAGCAACCTCGGGCAGTCTGCCTTCGGTGTAGTCCAAGAGCCGGTCGAACTGGGCATTGACAGCCTCGGCGGTGGGCTGGTCGTAGACGCTATGCAGCATCGCCTTCACGGCCGGCCACATCGACTTGGGGCACGCGGCCATGAGGTTTGCGGCGTAGTGGGTGCGACAGCGCTGCCAGGCGGCCCCGGGCAGGTTCGCCGCGATCGCCTCGATCAGCCCGGCGTGGGCATCGGAGGTCACCAGCCGGACTCCGCCCAGGCCACGGGCCACCAGGTCGGCGAAGAAGGTGTTCCACGAGGCCTTCGTCTCGCTGGTGGCGACTTGCATGCCCAGGACCTCGCGGTGGCCGTCACCGTTGACCCCGGTGGCCAGCAGCACCGAGGCTTTGACGACCTGCTTGTTCTCCCGGACCTTGATCGTCAGCGCATCGGCGGTGACGAACGTGAACGGTCCGGCCTCGTCCAGGCGCCGGTGCCGGAACGCCGCGACCTGCTCATCGAGGTCTTCGGCCATGCGGGAGACCTGGGACTTGGACAGCGAGTCGATGCCGAGAGTTTTGACCAGCTTGTCCATCCGGCGGGTGGAGACCCCGGCCAGGTAGCAGTCCGCCACGACGGTGATCAGCGCGGATTCGGCCCGCTTGCGACGCTCGAGCAGCCACTCGGGAAAGTAGGAGCCCGAGCGGAGCTTGGGGATGGCGACGTCGACGGTGCCGACCCGGGTATCCAGGGGCCGGTGGCGATAACCGTTGCGGTAGTTGGTGCGCTCTGACGAGCGGGCGTTCCACTCGGCGCCGCACACGGCGTCGGCGTCCGCGGACAGCAGGGCGTTGATCATGGTCTGCAGCAGCTCGCGCATCAGATCCGGTGACGCGTCGGTCAGGGCTTGGCTAAGCAGGCCTGCAGGGTCGACAATATGGGGTGCGGTCATCGTGATGACTCCGTTCGAGGATTCGGTAGAAGGTTGACTCGAAGGATCACACGGTGGCCGCTCTACATCCGTACACAACACGGAATCGCAGACGATCTCGGCCACCGAGTTACACCACTCTATGGGGCACTACTCACGCCCACAAGGATTGGGCGAAGGGTGGTCTCACCGACATCGACGACCTCGCCCCCGCCTGCCCACGCCACAACCGAATGGTCGGCGACCACCCCGGCCAATACACCACCCGCATCGCCCGATCCGGACCCGACGAAGGCCGCTGCGCCTGGCGATTGAACGCCGAACCCGGCGCACCGCCCAACCCCGAGTGCCTCAACCGCCGACCCGACATACCCCGGCGGTTCGCAGAGCATCTGAACACCGTGCGCGACGAAATCCACGGACCACTAACAAGGTCCGGCGATCAAGCACGCCCAGACCAGTCGCGCCCCGAGCCGACCCACCACCAAGACGCGCGCCGCTCATGGTCGCAAACCAGTCACGTCATCGACGTCCGACCACCACGATCCGGACCACCCCTATCCCGGCCCTCCCTCGTCGAGGCCCACCTCATGGAGCTACTCGCCACCCTCTGACCGCATCTGAGATGACGATCAGCTGGCACAGGATTCCGGCGGTCCCGAGTCGTCGGCCAAACGAGCCCAGAACCCTTGGGGAGGTGGGACCAGCGGCCAGCGCATCTCGATCAGCCACAGCGAGGTGCGTGAGTGACTGGCTGGCTGGCTCGCCGGCTGGCTGGCTGGCTGGCTGGCCAAAGACGATGCGAGATGATGTGCAAGTCATACCGGCGGACGACGCCGACAAGCCCGTCGCCGGTCGCGGTCCACCTCGATAGCCTCCGGTAGTGCCGAACTCACTATCGCCGATCCACCTCTGCTGCCTGCTCTGGGCGCGCGCCGACACGGCCGAAGCCCTGACCCGATACGAGGACACCGTTCTCGGCCTGCTCCCCGAGCACAAAGGCGTCGTGCTCAGCCGAGTGGTCGGTGACGGACACGACGGCTCGCCGCACGAGGTGCAGGTCCTGCGCATCGCCGACCGCGACGCACTCGAGGCTTATCTCGCCGATCCGCGCCGGGTGGCGCTCGCGGACGAACGGAACCGGGTGATCGCCCGGACGGAGGTCTTCGACGTCGACGTCCGAACCGACACCGGGTAGCCGAGCGACCTAGGGCGTCGGGATGTCCAGACCGAGGTCCAGGACGGTGACGGAGTGCGTCAGGGCGCCCACGGCCAGGTAGTCGACGCCGGTGCGGGCATAGTCGGCCGCGACGTCGAGCGACAGGCCTCCCGAGCTCTCCAGCTTGGTGCCCGGCGAACGGGTGTTGCGGCGCTGGACGGCCATCTGGGTCTCCCACGGCTCGAAGTTGTCCAGCAGGACCAACTGCGGTTCGAGTCCGAGGACCTCGTCGAGCTGGGTCAGCGAGTCGACCTCGACCTCGACCGGTAGGCCCGGCGCCGCCGCCCGGACCGCCTCCAGCGCCGCGGCGACCGAACCCGCGGCGACGACGTGGTTGTCCTTGATGAGGGCGGCGTCGCCGAGCCCCATCCGGTGGTTGACTCCCCCGCCGGCACGAACCGCGTACTTCTGCAGATGCCGCAGACCCGGAAGTGTCTTGCGCGAGTCGCGGATTCGGGCGTCCGTACCCTCCACCGCCGCCACCCAGGCCGCGGTGGTCGTGGCGATCCCCGACAGGTGCGAGATCAGGTTGAGGGCCGTGCGTTCCGCGGTCAGCAGCGCTCGCGTCGGAGCGTGGACGGCGAGTACGACGGTGCCGGGTTCGACGCGGGTTCCGTCGTCGACGCGCGACGTGATCGTGTACTCGCCCGCCCCGATCACCTCGTCGAAGACCGCCTCGACCACCGGCACGCCGGCGATCACACCATGCGCGCGGCTGACGATCGCGGCGTCGACGACTGCTCCCGCGGGGACGGTTGCGGCCGTGGTGACATCGGGCCCGTACCGCAGGTCCTCGTCGAGTGCGGTCCGGATGAGCGCCCGGATCTCGTCGTCGACGACGAGTTCGAGCGCCCCGCCGGCCGCCTCCTGTCCGACGAATCCGTCGCTCACCGTGTCTGCTCTCCCGAGGGTCACTCGCCCGAGCCCGGGTTGCCGATCGCGATCATGCGCTCGACGCTCTTGCGGGCCTTGTCGGCGACGTCGGCGTCGACGAACACCTCGTCGCGTCCCTCGCGCAGGCAGCGCAGCAGCGCGGCCGGCGTGATCATCTTCATGTACGGGCAGGACGCGCGGTCGTTGACGGCCTGGAAGTCGACGCCGGGCGCGGCCTTGCGCAGCTGGTGCAGCATGCCGACCTCGGTGGCGACGAGAACCTGCTTGGCGCCGGTCTCCCGGGCGGCGTCGAGCATGCCGCCGGTCGAGAGGATCTTGACCCGGTCGGAGGGCACCGCGCCCTCACCGGCCAGGTAGAGCGCCGAGGTGGCACAGCCGCATTCGGGGTGGATGAACAGGTCGGCGTCCGGGTGCGAGGCGGCCTGGTCGGCGAGCTCGTCGCCGTTGATGCCGGCGTGCACGTGGCACTCGCCCGCCCAGATGTGGATGTTGTCGCGGCCGGTCTCGCGCTTGACGTGTGCGCCGAGGAACTGGTCGGGCAGGAACAGCACGTCCCGGTCGGGGTCGATCGAGGCGACCACGTCGACGGCGTTCGACGAGGTGCAGCAGATGTCGGTCAGGCCCTTCACCTCGGCGGTGGTGTTCACGTACGACACCACGATCGCGTCGGGGAACTCGGCCTTCCAGGCGCGCAGCTCGTCGGCGGTGATCGAGTCGGCGAGCGAGCACCCGGCGCGCTCGTCCGGGATCAGGACGCGCTTCTCAGGGCTGAGGATCTTGGCGGTCTCGGCCATGAAGTGGACGCCGCAGAAGATGATCTCGTCGGAGTCGACCTCGGCGGCGATGCGCGAGAGCGCGAGCGAGTCACCGACGTGGTCGGCGACGTCCTGGATGGCCGGCAGCTGGTAGTTGTGCGCGAGCAGCGTCGCGTTGCGGGCGCGGGCGAGGCGTCGGACCTCGTCCGCCCACTCCTGGGTCGGCTCGACGCCGGCGTAGCCGCCGGGAGCGTCGTACCACTCGGCATCGAGGAGTCCGGTCGCGGTGACGGCCGCCGGACGATCACTGGTGATGCTCATTGCCACTCCTCTGGCTCCCCGACGCATGCTCCGCCGGGTCGTCGGTTCCCCGGATCACGGGCCGTGTGTCCGAGGCAGGTTTTCGACTCATGGTCGAAAACGCTATGCATCGTAACATTCGCCACACCGGGCCTATTCCCGCCGCCCCACGCGGGACGGGGCACGTCATTCACGCATCAGCGCGTCGGATGGCAGTCGAAGACGAGGGCTGCGGAGTCATCCCGCGCGAGCAACCTCTTCGCCGTCGAGAACGACGGCCAGATCGTCGAGGGACGTCTCCAGTGACCGCGCGAGTGCCGCGATCGTCGCGAATGCCGGGGTGGGCATACGACCCGTCTCGATCTTGCGGAGCGTCTCCGGCGAGATCCCCGCGTGTACGGCGACCTCGGCCAGCGGGCGCTCGCCGCGGAGTTCACGCAACCGGGCACCCAACCGGCGTCCGGCGGCGATCTGCTCGGGAGTCAACGGGTTGCGGACCATGGGCAGATCCTATCCGATGCGGTATGAATATACCGGTACGCCCCGGTATTTCTATACCGGGATTCATCTGCCGATGATCGACGCAGCCACCGAAGGGAACCCGAGAACATGGTCGAGCTCAAGACACCGTCCGAGGTGGAGGCGATGGCGGTCACCGGCGCGTTCATCGCCGAACTCCTCGCCGACCTCGCCGAACGTGCCGACGTCGGTGTCAACCTGCTCGACCTCGAGCAGCGCGCCCGCGAGATGATCGCCGAGCGCGGCGCCGAGTCCTGCTACTGGGACTACGCACCGTCCTTCGGCAACGGCCCGTTCCGCAACGTCATCTGCCTGTCGGTCAACGACGCGGTACTGCACGGGCTCCCCCACGACTACGTGCTCGCCGACGGCGACCTGCTGTCGATGGATATCGCGGTCTCCATCGACGGCTGGGTGGCCGACTCCGCGCGCAGCGTCATCGTCGGCACGCCCCGCCCCGAGGACCAGCGCCTGGTCGCCGCCACCGAGGAGGCGCTGCGCGCGGCGATCGACGCGGCCCGGCCCGGGGCCCGCTTGGGCGACATCTCCGCAGCGATCGGCGCCGTCGCGAAGTCGCGCGGGTACCGGGTCAACACCGAGTTCGGCGGGCACGGACTCGGCCGGACCATGCACGAGGACCCGCACGTGCCGAACATCGGCAGGCCCGGACGCGGGATGAAGCTGCGGCCGGGACTGACCCTGGCGCTCGAACCGTGGTTCACGCTGGGTACCGAACGCATCAAGTTCGACGCCGACGGCTGGACCATCCGGTCGTTCGACGGTTCGCGCGGCGCCCACAGCGAGCACACGATCGCGATCACCGACGGCGAGGCGCGCGTGCTCACCGCACGACCCGCCTGACAAGGCGGGCGCCGCGTCGGATCGTTGACGGGGCGGGCGCCGCGTCGGATCGTTCCTGCGTCGCGGACACGCGCCGGGGCCATACAATCACCGCATGCCAGCCGCCGGGACCGACTCCTCCTCCACCGACGGCCCCTCCTCCGGTGGGCCCCACGCCGATACGCACCCGGCCGACGAGCGCGGCGCCGGTCTGCGGGTCGAGGTGCTGCCCGTCGTCTTCCAGGTCCGCACGCCGGCCGACGCCGATGCCGCGCACCCGGTGCTGAGCGTCCTGCTCTCGGAGGTCCCTGCCGGGCGGTGGTCGTTGCCCCGCGGCGACGTCGCCGACGACGAGAACCTGTCGGCCAGCGCACGCCGTCTCGTCACCGAGACGATGGCGTCCGCGACGTCGCCCATCTCGAACAGCTGTCGGTGTTCTCCGACCCTCATCGGGTTCCCGGTATCCGCACGATCGCCTCGAGCTACCTGGGGCTCGTCCCGTCCGACGCGTCCTCCGGCCTCCCCGGCGGTGCCGGCTGGTTTGCCGTCGACGCCCTCCCCGAGGTCGTGTTCGACCACGCCGCGATCATCGAGACGGCCCGGCACCGGCTCGCCGCGAAACTCTCGTACACGAACATCGCTTTCGCCCTCGCGCCCAAGCGTTTTCCGATGTCGGAGCTGTCGGAGATCTACTGCGCGGCGCTGGGCTACCCGGTCGACACCACGAACCTGTTGCGCATCCTGAGCCGACGCGCCGTGGTGGTGTCCACCGGCACCGTCGGCAAGACCGGCCGTGCCGGCGGTCGCCCGCCGGCGCTGTACGCCTTCGCCGACAACGAATTACGCGTCACAGACGAGTTCGCGACGCTGCGTCCCCCGATGTGAGCTCTGCTCCGGCCGGCTCGGCGAACGGGTCGTCGGGCAGGTCTCCGACGCCGAGATCGGCCGTGCGCGCGGACAACACACACACCAGGTAGACGATCGCGAAGGCGAACGGCGCGCAGATGAGGAGAATCCACGGGGAGCTGTAGCCGGCACTGGTTCCGCCCTCGAGCCACAACTCGGGAGCGACCTCGTACACCGACGAGACCGGCAACGCGGTCACGTCGTCGTCGAATCGCATGCCCGCAAGCCACATCCCGGTCTCGGCCGCGACCGCGGAACCGGCCACCGTGCCGAGGACCGGCACGAGGAAGCCGACCACGCCGCGCCAGGCCCGCACCGCGATCCACACGACGAGGGCCGCGGCCGCGCCGTAGCCGAACATGGTGAGCGCGAAGGCGGCGACGCCGCCGAAGTCGGTGGTGACCAGCTCGGGGGTGAGCCCACGGACGACCACGCCGGTGGTCGGCGGGGTGAGCACGCCCCAGACCATGCCGGCGATGGCGCCCATCAGCACCACCGCCACGGTCATGGCGACCAGCACCGATACCGGGCGTTCGACGCGCGGGGTCACCGGCGGCCCAACTCGGCGGAGTCGACCGTGCCGTGGCGGGAGCACCGTGCGCTCCAACCGTCGGGACGGACCTGCACCACCATGCGCCGCCCGCATTGTCCGCAGAAGCGCGGCGGTTCCAGGCCCAGGCGCGCGGCGGGCGGGATCGCGTCGGGCGACTGCAGTTCCAGTTCGATACCCGTGTACACGCCGTACCTACACGGTTCGGCGAGCGGGCCCGGGACGGTGTCGATCATGAGAGAACACGCTACCGATCGTCGCGAGGGTCGACGTCAGATCGTGTCGTTCAACGACTTGATCGGCATCGACAGGTCGTTCAGCAGGTCGAGATCGTCCTCGGCCGGCCGCCCCAGCGTCGTCAGGTAGTTGCCGACGATCACGGCGTTGATGCCGCCGAGGATGCCCTGCTTGGCCCCGAGGTCGCCCAGGGTGATCTCGCGGCGCCGGCGAAGCGCAGGATGGTGCGCGGAAGTGCGAGGCGGAACGCGGCGACGGCCTTCAGCGCCTCGGTGGCGGGCAGCACGTCGAGATCCCCGAACGGCGTGCCGGGGCGGGGGTTGAGGAAGTTCAGCGGCACCTCGTCCGGCTCGAGTTGGGCCAGCTCCGCGGCGAACTCGGCGCGCTGCTCGAGCGTCTCGCCCATGCCGAGGATGCCGCCGCAGCACACCTCCATACCGGCCTCGCGGACCATCCGCAGCGTGTCCCAGCGCTCCTCCCAGGTGTGGGTGGTCACGACGTTCGGGAAGTGGCTGCGCGCGGTCTCCAGGTTGTGGTTGTAGCGGTGCACGCCCATGTCGCGCAGCTGGTCGACCTGCTCCTGGGTGAGCATGCCCAGGCTGCAGGCGATCTGGATGTCGACCTCGTTGCGGATCGCCTCGATGCCCGCGGCGACCTGGCTCAGCAGCCGCTTGTCGGGGCCGCGGACCGCGGCGACGATGCAGAACTCGGTGGCACCGGTCTTGGCGGTCTGCTTGGCCGCCTCGACCAGGGACGGGATGTCGATCCACGCGCTGCGCACCGGGGAGGCGAACAGGCCGGACTGCGAACAGAAGTGGCAGTCCTCCGGGCATCCGCCGGTCTTGAGCGAGATGATGCCCTCGACCTCGACCTCGGGACCGCACCACCGCATCCGGACGTCGTGGGCCAGCTGCAGCAGCTCGGTGAGACGGTCGTCGGGCAGGCGCAGGACGGTGAGCACCTGCTCCTCGGTGAGGGCCTCGCCACGCTCGAGCACCTGCTCGCGGGCGATCGCGAGGATGTCGTCGGACGCCCGGACGTCGCGGGCTGCGTCAACGGTTGCCTGGGTCACTGGTGGAACTCCTTGCTGGTGATCCGGCGAAAGTGCCGGTGCGGTAGAGATTTTCAGGTCCGGATGAGCTGTTCCGGCAGGTCTGCGGGGGCGGCGGGTTCGGGGCGGACGGCCACCGGGCGGAGACCGTCGAGCCACTCTGGGTCGAACCAGGTCGGTGCGAGACGGCCGAACCCCGCGGGGTCGAGCTCGCCGGCACCGGCGGGCAGCACCCCGACCACCGGCACGCCGGTCACCCGCGGCAGGTCGTCGCGGTTGCACCGCATGGCGAGATCGGGCTCCTCCGGCCACCACCCGATCACCAGGCCCGCCGGGCGCAGGCCACGGGCGCGGATGGCGTCGACGGTCAGCTCGGCATGGTTGAGCGCACCGAGGCCGGGGTTCACGACGACGAGCACGCCGTCGGCCGTTTCCGGGGCCAGGACCGGTCCCGCGACGTCGAGCAGGGTCGCGGTCTCCCCCAGCCGGACCATGACCCCGCCCGCACCCTCGACCAGGGTCAGCTCGTAAGTGCTTGCGAGGCGGTCGATCTCGCCGGCGATCACGGCGGGATCGGCGAACGGCAGCCCCGCTCGGCGGGCCGCGGTGTCGGGCGCGAGGGGCTCCGGATAGCGATAGCACTCGACGGTCGTGACCGGGCCGGCGAGACGGGCGACCTCGGCGAGGTCACCGGGTTCGCCCGGGGCGACCCCGGTCTGGACGGGCTTGCACACGGCCACAGTGGTCGGCGCGCCGCCCGCGCGGCGGCCGCCAGTGCCGCGGTCGCCACGGTCTTGCCGACGTCGTCGAGGTGCCGGTGATCGCGAGGACGCGTCCGCGCGCGGTCATCGCACCCCCACCTGTCGCAGCGCCTCGTCGACGACCCCGGCGACGTGGTCGAGGGTCGCGGTGTCGAGGTCGGCGCGCACCGTGATGCGCAACCGCGAGGTTCCCGGCGGCACCGACGGCGGACGGAAGCATCCGACGAGCACGCCGCGGTCGCGGCATGCGGCCGCCGCGGCCACGGCGCGTTGCGGGTCGCCGACGATGATCGAGATGACCGCGGCCTGCGGTTCCTCCGCCCCACAGGCCCTGGCCAGGTGACGGGCGTTGGCGCGCAGCCGGTCCGGCAGATCCGGGTTCGCCCGCAATACGCCGAGCGCGGCGCGCGCGGCGCCCACGGCCGCCGGGTTGAGCCCGGTGTCGAAGATGAACGTGCGCGCGCAGTCGACGAGGTGCGACCGCAACAGACCTGTGCCGAGCACCACCCCGCCCTGCGACCCCAGCGACTTGGACAGCACCGAGGTGACCACCAGGTCGGGCGCGCCGGAGAGTCCGTGCTCGGCGACGATGCCGCGACCACCGGGCCCGCGCACGCCGACCGCGTGCGCCTCGTCGACGAGAAGCACCGCGCCGTGGGCGCGTGCGGCGGCGTAGAGGTCGGCGATCGGGGCGGGTTCGCCGTCGATGCTGTAGACGGAGTCGGTGACGACGAGCGCACGCTGTTCGGTCCGATCGGCGAGAGCGGCGCGCACCGCCTCGTGATCGCCGCGGTCGACGACGACCACCCGCGCGCGGGAGAGCCGGCACCCGTCGATCAGCGACGCGTGGCTTCCGGTGTCGCTGACGATCAGGTCGCCGCGCCCCGCGAGTGCGGTGACGGCGCCGATGTTGGCCAGGAAACCGGACGAGAAGACCAGCGCCGCCTCGAACCCGAGGAAGTCGGCCAGCTCGTTCTCGAGATCGACGTGGGCCTGCGTCGTGCCGACCACCAGTCGCGACGCGGTCGAACCGCCACCCCACCGCCGGGCGGCCTCCCGCGCCCCGGCGATGACGTCCGGGTGCGCCGAGAGGCCGAGGTAGTCGTTCGAGCCGAGGTTGATCTCCGCGGCGCCGACCCGCCGGACATGGGGGTCGCGATGGAGACCGGCCGCCGCGCGGTCGCGGGCCGCCCCGGAGAGCCAGGCGAGGCCGACCTCGCCCGTGGCATCCGGTCCCGTGCCGGGGCCGCCCGGGGCGAACGGCCGATCCGATGCGAGCGTCATGACCGCGCTCCCACGAGTTCGACCGTGGCACCGGAGGTCTCGGCGAGCGTGGCGTGCACCGCGGCATGGATGCCGGAGACTATGAGATCGACGTCGTCGGGTTCGCAGACGAACGGCGGCATCGTGTAGACGAGGTTGCGGAACGGCCTGAGCCAGGCCCCGGCGTCGACGGCGGCCTCGGTGGCGGCCGACATGTCCACCGGGCGGTCGAGTTCGACCACACCGATCGCGCCCTTCACCCGCACGTCGACGACGCCGTCCACCTCGCGAAGGGGCGCGAGTCCGCCGGCGAGTCGCGCCTCGATCTCGGTGACCCGCGAGGCCCAGGGCGTCTCCAGCAGCAGTTCGATGGCGGCGACGGCCACCGCGCACGCCAGCGGATTGGCCATGAAGGTCGGTCCGTGGGCGAGGCCGCCCGCCTCCCCGGCACTGATGACCTCGGCGACGCGCGTCGTGCACAGCGTCGCGGCGAGCGTCAGGTATCCGCCGGTGAGGGCCTTGCCGACGCACATGACGTCGGGTGCGACCCGTGCCGAGTCGGCGGCGAAAAGGGTTCCGGTTCGGCCGAATCCGGTGGCGATCTCGTCGAAGATCAGCAGCACGTCGTGACGGTCGCAGATGTCGCGGAGCGCAGACAGGTATGCGGGGTCGTGGAAGCGCATGCCCCCGGCGCCCTGGACCACCGGCTCGACGATGACCGCGGCGAGTTCGTCACGGTGCTCGGCGACCGCGGCGTCGAGCATCGCCACGTACCCGGCGTCGAAGTCGGCGGGCGGGGCGTCGACGAAGACCTGCTCGGCGAGGACCTTCGTCCACATCGAGTGCATGCCGCCCTCGGGGTCGCAGACGCTCATCGGGGTGAACGTGTCGCCGTGGTAGCCGCCGCGCCAGGTCAGCAACCGGGTGCGCCGCGACTGCCCGCGGCTGCGCCAGTACTGCAGCGCCATCTTGACCGCGACCTCCACCGAGACCGAGCCGGAGTCGCAGAAGAAGACCTTCTGCAGGGGTTCCGGGGTGAGCTCGACGAGCAGTCGGGCGAGCCGGGCGGCCGGTTCGTGGGTCAGGCCGCCGAACATCACGTGCGACATCCGGCCGAGCTGGACGGCGGCCGCGGCGTCGAGACGCGGGTGCCGGTAGCCGTGGATCGCCGCCCACCACGAGCTCATGCCGTCGACCACCGTCCGGCCGTCGGCGAGTTCGAGGCGGACGCCCGACGCGGAGGTCACGACGAGCGGTCGGGTCGCGGCGGGCAGTGCACCATACGGGTGCCAGATGTGGTCGGCGTCGACACGGCTGATCTCCGCGTGGTCCACGACGAACGTCTCCTCACTCTCGCCCTGCGCGTGTGGACGGCATCACCTGTACACCGTCCAGGTGTCCTGCACACCGTACAGGCAACTCCTGGACAGTGTACAGGCGACACGGGCGGACACCGACCGAGACCTGGCCGAGGGGACGCGGCCGCCGGCCGCGCGGGCGGCGGTCACTACGCTGACCTCGATGAGCAACAGCCGCACCGACGTCCTCCGCGCAGCCCGCGACATCCTCCGCGAGCACAGCCTGGCCGACCTGTCGATGCGCCGCCTAGCCGCCGAGCTCGGGGTCAGCCCCAACGCCCTGTACTGGCACTTCCCCAACAAGCAGACGCTGCTCGCCGCGCTCGCCGACGACATCCTCGGCGCGGTGGCGATCCCGCCCGCCGACCTGCCCTGGGACGAACGGCTGAACCTGCTGGCCACCGGTATGCGCGCGGCGCTGCTCGACGTGCCCGACAGCGCCGAGGTCGTCTCGTCGAGCTGGGCCAGCGGGCTGTCCACGAAGGCCATCGCCGCCGACATCGCCGCCGCCGCGCACACCGGCGGGTTGTCCCTCCGCGACGCCGAGGCGGTGAGCACCGCGATCTGCCAGCTCGTCATCGGCCTGACCATCGAAGAGCAGACCCGGGCCCAGATGGAGCGACTCGGGGTCATCGGGCCGTCCGGGCGCGACTTCGGCGGCGAGTTCGCCGACGGGCTCGAGATCATCCTCGACGGCGCGCGCACCCGCCGCCGCTCGTAGGAACCTGACCGGCGGTGACCCATCCCACCCGGGTGTCGGGACCGGCGGAGTCGGGTTTTCACAGATTCGGCGGGTACATTGCTACCCGGCCGAAACCGTTCCCGACCCGAAAGAGTCCCGCGTGGCATCGACGACCCGAGTAGTGGCGCCGGAGTCGGCCCCCTCGACGCCGACGACGCCTGCCTACCGCACCGACCTCGACGGTCTGCGCGGCATCGCCATCACCCTCGTGGCCTGCTTCCACGTGTGGTTCGGCAAGGTCTCCGGCGGCGTGGACGTCTTCCTCACCCTGTCGGGCTACTTCTTCATCGGGTCACTCCTGCGGCACGCGATCTACGCCCAGAAGCCGCACGTCACCTTCCGCGACACCCTCAACCCGTGGCCGCGGCTCAAGCGACTGCTCCGACGCCTCCTGCCGGCGCTGATCACCGTGCTGCTCGCCGTGACGGTGCTGACGGTGCTGATCCTGCCCGACACGCGCTGGGCCAACATCGGCCACGAGATCGTGGCCAGCGCGCTGTACTACCAGAACTGGTACCTCGCCGAGAACTCCCAGGACTACCTGGCCGCGAGCTCGGCGAACAGCCCGCTGCAGCACATCTGGTCGATGTCCATGCAGGGGCAGTTCTTCGTCCTGACGCTGGTCGTCGCGCTGCTCTTCGCGGGTCTTCTGAAGCTGCTCGCGAAGGCCGTCCGCCCGTTCGCCGATCCGCGCGTGATCAAGGTCCTGGTCTTCGCGGCGGTCCTCGTCGTCGCCCTCGGGTCGTTCTGGTGGGCGCACCGCGGCATGGCGATCAACCAGCCGTACAACTACTACTCGACGATCTCGCGACTGTGGGAGCCGCTCGTCGGCGGTCTGCTCGCGATCTGGCTGCCGTCCCTCAGGGTCCCCAACTGGGTGCGCAACCTCGCCACGGTCGGGGCCCTCGGGCTGATCATCAGCTGCGGCTGGTGGATCGACGGCGTCAACGAGTACCCGGGCCCGATGGCGCTGTTCCCGGTAGGCGCGACGCTGGTGATCATCTGGGCGGGCGCGACCGCGCTGCAGCGGCCTGCCCACGGCGCACACGCCGCGCCCGACGTCCTGCCGGTCGCCAACCGCGCGCTGGCCTCCACCTGGCCGGTGTGGCTGGGCACGATCGCCTACTCGCTGTACCTGTGGCACTGGCCGCTGCTCATCTTCTACCTGACCTGGCGCGACAAGAACCACGCGAACTTCATCGAGGGCGTCGGCGTCCTCGCGGTGTCCATCGGGCTGGCGTGGCTCACCAAGCGCTACATCGAGGACCCGTTGCGTGAGGGCGACCGCTCAGCGCTGGCGCACGGAGACCGGCAGGGCCGTTCGCGGTGGTTGTCCTACACCTCGGTGGTGACCGCGATCCTCGTCGCGGGAACGGTCGTCGCGGGTGTCGGGATCAAGCTGTGGGAGCGGCACGTCGACAACATCGTCGTCGACACCAAGAATCTCGACCCGCGCCTCTACCCCGGCGCCCGGGCCCTCCTCGAGGGGTGGCCCGTGCCGGCCGTGGACCCGCAGCCGTCGGCGCTCGAGGTGATCCAGGACTTCCCCGAGACGTCCACCGACGGCTTCATGAGCGACTTCACCGACAACGAGATCCACGTCGGCGTCTACGGCGATCCCAACGCGACGCGCACGATCGCCCTCGCCGGCGGCTCACACGCCGAGATGTGGATCTCGGCGCTCGACACCCTCGGCAAGCGCAACGGCTTCAAGGTCAAGACGTACCTGAAGATGGGCTGCCCGTTGTCGACGAACAAGGTCCCCAAGCAGCGCGGGGTGCCCTACCCCGAGTGCTACGACTGGGGTCAGCGCGTCATCGAGGAGATCATCGCCGACAAGCCCGACGCGGTCTTCACCAACTCGACGCGCCCGCGCGACTACAAGCCGGGTGACTGGGTTCCGCCGGACTACGTCCCGATCTTCGACCGGTTCCTCGACGCCGGGATCCCGGTGTTCGGCATGCGGGACACCCCGTGGCCGAAGAACGCCAAGGGGACGATCGACACGCCCATCTGCCTCGCCGACGGCGGCGACGCGGAGAGCTGCGGCTCCCGGCGCGCGGCCGTCCTGGCACCCGAGGACCCCGCACTCGAACTGGCCGCGACCCGACCGGACTTCCACCCGCTGGACATGTCCGAGGGCATCTGCACCGACGATTTCTGTCCGGCCATCGTCGGCAACATCACCGTCTACAAGGACCCGCACCACCTGAGCGCGACCTTCGTCCGCAGCCTCATCGACGAGCTGGGGCGCCAGATGGCGCTCGCCATCCCGTGGGCCGGCCCCGACGTACCCTGACCTGCCCATTCACCACCGCACACAATCCTTGCGGCCGTAACGCGGACTGCCGCGGGGCAAATCTCTCCGAGATGACCGCCCGGCCCGACCCGACTAGGGTCGGTGCATGACGTCGTCAGGAAGCCGGGCATGACCGTATCGCCGACCCCGGAGCAGCAGGCGCCGGACTCCGATGATCCCGGCGCGGGCGCCCCGTCACCACGAGGCTCCTCATCCGGTGACACCGTGGCGCCCGCGGTGCCGATGCCGGACGACCCGATCCAGGCCGACGCCCTGGTCGAACCCGAGCCGGCGCCGATACCGGTCTGGCCGGGCACGCCGTATCCGCTCGGCGCCACCTACGACGGCGCCGGCACCAACTTCTCGCTGTTCTCCGAGGTCGCCGAGGCCGTCGAGCTCTGCTTGATCGACCGGGACGGCAAGGAACGCCGCATCCGCCTCGACGAGGTCGACGGCTACTGCTGGCACTGCTACCTGCCCAACATCGGGCCCGGACAGTTCTACGGGTACCGCGTGTACGGCCCCTACGATCCCTCGCGCGGACTGCGATGCGATCCGAGCAAGCTGCTCCTCGACCCGTACGGCAAAGCCTTCTACGGCGACTTCGACGGCGACGCCTCGCTGTTCTCCTATCGCCTACCAGATGCCGGGGAAGACGACGTCACGAGCGACGGGTCCCCCGATTCCGGGGACGCCGCCGAGGCGTCGGCCGCGCCGGATCAGGCCGAGGGCTCCTCGCCGGAGTCCACCGGCGTGGACGGGTCCCCTGACGCGACCGCGGATGCCGAGGGAGCAGAGAGCGCAGACGAGCCCGAGGACTCCGGGGAACCCGCGGCCGGGCCGGAGCCGGACCAGGCACCCCACGACTCCCCGCCGGTCGCCGGATCGTCGGACGACCTGCCGGGCCTCGACTCGCTCGGGCACACCATGGTGTCGGTGGTCATCAACCCCTACTTCGACTGGCAGAACGACCGCTCCCCGAACCGCCCGTACCACAAGACGGTCATCTACGAGGCCCACGTCAAGGGCATGACCATGACGCATCCCGGTGTGCCCGAGCACCTCCGGGGCACCTACGCCGGGCTTTGCCACCCGGTGATCATCGACCACCTGAAGTCGCTGGGCGTCACCGCCATCGAGCTGATGCCGGTCCACCAGTTCTTGCAGGACTTTGTGCTCCGCGACCAGGGCCTGCGAAACTACTGGGGCTACAACACCTTCGGGTTCTTCGCGCCGCACATCGAGTACTCGTCGAACCCCGACCAGCCGGCCAGCGCGGTGACCGAGTTCAAGGCCATGGTGCGCGAGTTCCACAACGCCGGCATCGAGGTGATCCTCGACGTGGTCTACAACCACACCGCCGAGGGCAATCACCTCGGTCCGACCGTGTGCTTCCGGGGCATCGACAACGCCGCGTACTACCGCCTCGTCGACGACGATCCCGCCATGTACATGGACTACACCGGCACCGGCAACAGCCTCAACGGCCGGCATCCGCACACCCTGCAGCTGATCATGGACTCGCTGCGGTACTGGATTCTCGAGATGCACGTCGACGGCTTCCGCTTCGACCTCGCCTCCACCCTGGCCCGCGAGTTGCACGACGTGGACCGCCTCTCGGCGTTCTTCGATCTGGTGCAACAGGATCCGGTGGTCAGCCAGGTCAAGCTCATCGCCGAACCGTGGGACATCGGCGAGGGCGGCTACCAGGTCGGCAACTTCCCTCCCCTCTGGACCGAGTGGAACGGCAAGTACCGCGATACCGTCCGCGACTACTGGCGCGGCGAGCCGGCGACGCTAGGCGAGTTCGCCTCCCGCCTCACCGGGTCGTCGGATCTCTACGAGGCGACCGGGCGCCGGCCGCTGGCCAGCATCAACTTCGTCACCGCCCACGACGGGTTCACGCTGCGCGACCTGGTGTCCTACAACGAGAAGCACAACGAGGCCAACGGCGAGGACAACCGGGACGGCGAGAGCCACAACCGATCCTGGAACTGCGGGGTCGAGGGCCCCGCCGACGATCCCGAGATCAACGAGCTGCGCGCCCGCCAGCAACGCAACATCCTGGCCACGTTGTTCCTGTCGCAGGGCACCCCGATGCTGGCGCACGGCGACGAGATCGGCCGGACCCAGCACGGCAACAACAACGTCTACTGCCAGGACAACGAACTGTCCTGGATGGACTGGTCCCTCGCCGAGGAGAACGCCGACCTGCTCGAGTTCACCCGCAAGGCGATCGCGTTGCGCACCGCGCACCCGGTGTTCCGGCGGCGTCGCTTCTTCGCGGGCAAGCCCATTCGCTGGGGCACTCAGGCCCTCGACATCGCCTGGCTCACCCCCGCCGGGGTCGAGATGACCACGGCGGACTGGGACAGCGGATTCGGCAAGAGCCTGGCCGTGTTCCTCAACGGCCACGGTCTCGAGGAGAAGGACGAGCGGGGCGAACGGGTGGTCGACGACTCGTTCTTCATCTGCTTCAACGCCCACTATGAGCCGATCGACTTCACCCTCCCGCCCGATTCCTACGGCCTGGAATGGGTCGGCGAACTCGACACCACGTGTCCCACGGGCGATTCGGAGCTGGCCGCGTCCGCGGGCGACACCGTGACGGTCGGCGGCCGGGCCGTCCTCGTCCTGCGGAAGACCGCGTAGGCCCATGGGCACCCGACCGGGGCGGCCGGAACCGCGCGCGACCTACCGCTTCCAGGTGAACGCCGACTTCACCTTCGCCGACGTCGTCTCCACCCTGGACCATCTCGTCGACCTCGGGGTCAGTCACGTGTACCTGTCCCCCATCGGCACCGCCGCCACCGGCTCCACGCACGGCTACGACTGGCTGCCACCGCCGACGGTCTCCGACATCCTCGGCGGGCTCGACGGCCTGCGCGAACTGCGTAGGGCCGCAACCGAACTCGGGCTCGGACTCATCATCGACATCGTGCCCAACCACACCGGCGTCGCCGACGCGCTCGCCAACCCGTGGTTCGCCGACCTGCTGCGCCACGGACCGCATTCGCAGTACGCGTCGTTCTTCGACGTGGACTTCTCCGCGGACAACGGCGCCGGCGGCAAGATCGCCCTGCCCGTCGTCGCGGCCGACGGCGACCTGGGTCCGCTCACGATCGACCGGCACGGCAACCTCCGCTACTACGACCACTCCTTCCCCGTCGCCCCGGGCACCGGGGACGGCACCCCCGCGGAAGTCCATGCGCGCCAGCACTACAAGCTCGTGCCCTGGAACAGCGGCCTGATCGGGTACCGCCGCTTCTTCACCGTCAACGAACTCGCCGCACTCCGCCAGGAGGACCCGGTCGTCTACGACGCCACACACCAGTGGCTGCGGGATCTGGCCGCCGAGGACCTGATCGACGGTGTGCGCGTCGATCATCCGGACGGCCTGTGGGACCCGCAGCACTATCTGCAGCGGCTGCGCTCCGACATGGGTGACGACCGATTGATCTACATCGAGAAGATCCTCGCGCCCGACGAACCGCTCGAACCGAGCCTGCCGGTCGAGGGCACCACCGGGTACGACCAGATGCGCGTCATCGACGGCCTCTTCGTCGCCCCCTCGGGGGTCGTCCAGCTGACCGAGCTGCACGAGCACCTCACCGGCGAGACCGGCGACGGGCGCTGGATCGAGGCGGTGGAGCACTGGCAGAAGCTGACCACGTTGCGCGAATCCTTCCCCACTGAGCTCCGGAGACTCGTCCGCACCATCACCCACGCCGATCCCGCCGCCGACTCCGAGGCGATCGCCGAGGCGTGCGGGGAGCTCATCGCCGCACTCGGGGTCTACCGCGCCGACTATCCGTCGCTGCGGTCGCGGTTGGAGACGGCCGCGGTGAAGATCGCCGCGGAGCGGCCGGAGCTGACGCGGCCGCTCGGCGCCGTCGTCCGAGCGACGCGCAGTCCGGGCGCCGCGAGTTCGCGACTCGCGCAGACCTGCGGCGCCGTCACCGCGAAAAGCGTCGAGGACAGCCTCTTCTACCGCACCGCGCGCCTGGTGTCCGCTCAGGAGGTGGGCGGCGACCCGGCGAATCCCGCGTTGTCGGTGGCCGACTTCCACGAGCACAACGAGGCGCGAGCCCGCCTGTGGCCGCTGGCGATGACCGCGACCTCCACACACGACACCAAACGCGGCGAGGACGTCCGCGCCCGGATCGCCCTGCTCTCGCAGGTCCCCGAGCGGTGGTCGCTGCTCATCGAGAAGGTGTGGCTGAACACCGAGATCCCCGACGGCCTGACCGCGTACTTCCTGCTGCAGAACATCTTCGGGGTCTGGCCGACGGACGGTATCGTCACCGAGGAGCTGCGCACCCGCCTGGTCGAATACGCGCGCAAGGCGTGCCGCGAGGCCGGGCTGCACACCTCCTGGACCGAGATCGACGAGGAGTTCGAGGTCTCGGTCGAACGCTGGATCGACGAGGTCACCACCACCCCGGTCGCGGCCGCCGTCACCGAGCTGGTCCGCCGCGTCACCCCTGCGTGGGAACAAGAAGCCCTGGCGCGCAAGGCGATCGCCATCCTCGGACCGGGTGTCCCCGACATCTACCAGGGCACCGAGTGGTGGGAGGACTCCCTCGTCGATCCCGACAACCGGCGGCCGGTCGACTTCAGCCGCCCGCCGGACCACCCGAAGACCGCGATGGTCCGGAACGCCCTGCGTGTGCGGGCCGAGCATCCCGAGGCCTTCGGCCCGTCCGGCACCTACACCGGCCTACCCGTCGACGGCGCCGCACACGACCACGGCGTCGCCTTCGCCCGCGGCACCGGCGAGTGCGCGTCGGTCGTGGTCATCACCGCGCGCTTCACCCACAGCCTGGACCCGGTCTCCGCGGCGGCGACGACGATCGAGCTGCCGGCCGGCCGGTGGCGCGACGTGCGCGGCGGGGCCATCCACGAGGGAACCGTCGATCTGCACACCGCGCGCGCCGGACATCCGGTGGCGATCCTGGTGCGGGACTGAACGGTCCGCCGACAGCTCGACGGACACAAGAAATCCGGCTGCGTTTGTCCTGGGATTCGGGGCCGGCGCAACCGGATCTCTTCGTTCCTGGTCCTAGCCTCCCGGCTGCGGCGCTGGGGCCGGCTGGTTCTGCTGCGGCGCACCACCGCCGGGGAGCGACTGCGACGGGTCGATCTGGCCGCTCGGGGCGCCGGGCGGGCCGTCGACCTTGGACACCAGCCACTTGCCGTCTTCCTTGGCCAGGTCGAGTCGGAACACCATGAGACTGGTCCCGCCGGTCGGCAGTTTCACGCTGCGGCCGGTGACCTCGGCCATCACCACCGTCTTGGCGGTGTCGGTGCTGACCGTCTCCACCGCGACGACGTTGATCTTCGAGGTCACCTCGATCTTGAGCGCCTCGACGTTCTGCTCGGTGTCGTCGCGCTCCTGCTCCAGCCGCTTGCGCAGCTCGCCGGTCGAGAGTGGTCCGAGCAGCTCCTTGGAGTTTCCGGCGTTCTCGGCGTTGAGCGTCGTCACCAGCTTGCCGACGAAGTCGGCGGACGCGGTCTTCGCGTCGGCGAACGCGTCGGCCTCGCGCTGCAGTGTGAAGGTCCGCCAGCCGAGGAACCCGACGGCGGCGATCAGCGCGATCACCAGCAGCGCCCCGACGGCGCGCCGGATGCCGCGTGCGGTGATGGTGACCGCGAACTCCTTGTCGCCGGAGGCGGTGTCGTCGGAACCGCGTGTCTCCACGGTTCTCGTCGACGACGCCGTGGTCTTCTCGGCGGCGCTCTGCTTCGGCCCCGATGCGGACCGGCGGGCGGTCTTGCCGCGCGGCGCCGCGGGCTTGTCGAGGCTCACCTTCGCGTCGGAGGCGTCCGAGCCGTCCGTGGCCGGAGTCTCCGCGCCGGCCTCGTCGACGCCGCTGTCCGCGGTCACCTCCGGGGTCTCGAGATCGGCGTTCTCTCGGTCGTTTTCATGGTCTGTCATCTACAGGTCACGCAACTTGTCTTCGTCGGGTGTCGAGTCGTCATTTGTCGAGCGGCACCGTGCGCGCGTTCGGGTCGTAGCCCGGCGGCGGTCCGGCGGTGTCGTCGCCCGGCGGTCGTGGTGCGTTGGCCGAGCCGCGGATCTGCTGGTTGGGATCCTCGGTCACACAGTACAGATTGACCGGGACCGCCAGTTCGAGGATCTGGGTCGGCCGGCGCGGCGTGACCGGGTAGTTGCAGGCCGGGCGCGGGTACACCGAACCTAAGACCCACCACGCGCCGTCGTGGAACATGGCGAGGCTCTTGATGCTGGCGTCGCGGATCGACGGCAGCAGCACCGCCAGCGCCGGGGCGCGCAGTGCGCCCTGCTCGGCGATGTCGAGGAACTGCTTCATCACGTTGGTCACCGGATCGGTGAGTTGGTTGATCGATCCGGCGAGGCTCGTCATCTGCGACGGTCCGCGGTCGAGGAGCGTGCGCAGTTCCTTGTCCGCGGCGGCCGCGGCGTTGATCAGGTCACTCAGCGACGAGACGGTGTCGCCGAAGTCGGGCTGGATCTGCGAGGTCGTCTCGAAGATCGTGCCGGCGTTCTTGATCAGGCGCGTGGTCTCCGGCAGCGCGGTGTAGAGCTTGGCGAAGATCGTTCCGCCCGAGTCGAACAGGACCTTGAGGTCGTTGTTGCCGTCGTCGGTGTTCAGCGCGATCCGCAGGTTGTCGACGGCCGACCGCAGCTGCTCGGCGTCGATCTCCTGGATCAGTTCCAGCGAGGACTCGAGCAGATCCGGGAACGGCGTGGTGACCTCGGTCTGCGCCGGACCGATGCGATCGCCGTCTTTCAGGTACGGCCCGTCGTTGGTGGTCGGCTGGAAGTCGACGTACTGCTCGCCCGCCGCGGACAACCCCAGTGCCGCGACCTTGGAATTACGGTTGATCTTGTACCGCGAGTCGATGGAGACCTTCACGGTCACCGACTCAGGTTGCACCTGCAGCGACTTGACGTCGCCGATCTTGGCTCCGCGC
Organism: Gordonia sp. SMJS1; assembly: GCF_029866425.1. NCBI lineage: Bacteria > Bacillati > Actinomycetota > Actinomycetes > Mycobacteriales > Gordoniaceae > Gordonia > Gordonia sp. SMJS1. The sequence continues at coordinate 3,264,087 of NZ_CP123381.1, forward strand.
AACGTGACATCCGAGGTGTCCTGCAGGCCGCCGGAGATCGGGAAGTCGATGGTCACCGAGTACTTGCTCTCCAGCGGCCGCCAGCTCAGCGCCCCCATCGACAGGTAGGCAAGGCCGACGAACATCACCACGACGAGCGCGATGTTGCCGAACAGCACCGAGTGCTTGCGCAGGAAACCGACCACGCCGCTCATCCGCAGCACCCCCTGGTTCCGGTCAGCCGGGCGAGCAACCGGGCGACGGTCTGTTGGAGCGCCTCCGAACCGCGGTCGATGTCGGACGCCTCGGGAAGCCTGCTCGCCGAGTCGAATCCGACGCCCGGGTTCAGCCAGTAGACCTTCGCCGACACGACCGCCGCGCTACCCGGCGTGGACTTGGCCCACTTGGGCACCAGCACGTGCAGGTTGTCGGCGAGCGAGCCCAACGGGCCCGCCGCCTGCCGCAGCCCGGCGAGCACCGTGTTCAGGTGCTCGAGCATCTCGACCAGATCGTCCTGGTCGGTGTCGAGGAAATCGTTGGTCGCCGCGGTGACCGTCTGGGTCTTGTCCAGCGTCGTGAGGATCGACCCGATCTGCGAGTTCAACGACTCCAGGGCGGGACCGAGCTTGTTGATCGACGCCATGATCTGGGCGCGTCCGGCCGCGAGCTCGCCGGTGAGGACCCGGGTGGTCTCCAGCGAGCGGTCCACGCGGCCGGCGTTCTGGTTGAGCTTGCGGATACCGGTCGTCAGTCCGTTGATGGCTCCGCTCAGGTCCGACGGATTCGTCGCGACGGCCTTGCTCAGCTCCGTCAGGACGATGGTCAGCGAGTTGAGCGAACCGCTGTCGACGACACCGGACATGCTGATGAGCAGATCCTCGACGGTGGACGCCGCGGAGGTGGGACCGGTCAGGGTGTCCCCGTTGCCCATGTAGCCATCGGGAGCATCGGGCGGCGGCAGCAGCGCGACGAACACGTCGCCGAGCGGGGTCGCCTGGCGCAGTTCGGCGCCGGTGCCGACCGGCAGGCGCGCGTCCTTGCTGACGTCCATCGTCACCACGGCCTTGTAGTCCTTGGCGCTGATGGTGTCGACCTGCCCGACGTCCATGCCGTTGAGCTTCACCTTCGCCCGGCTCGGCAGGTTGAGGGCGTTGTCGAAGTTCGCGGTGATCCGGATGGATTCCCCGATGCCGCCCGGCGCGGGCAGCGGGATCTGCTCGACGGTGAGCCCGGGCAGCATGCCGCAGCCGGTGAGGCCCATGAGCGCGGCCGTCAGCAGCGCGAGGACGCTCCCCCGGCGCACCCGGGTCCGCCGGGGCGTGGTCTCACGGCGCCCGATGTGCAGGGAATGCCTTGTCGCCGCCCTCATTTGACCAGCTCCCACATGGCCGAGTAGATGCCCAGGTCGGGACCGAAATCCTTCAGCTTGCCCGTGCGGCAGCCGTCCTTCTGCAGGTTGATCGCCTCACAGAACTTGGCGAGCAGCTCGTTGTCCACCAGCGACTTGCCGAGCAGCACCTGGTTTCGCCCCGCGCCCTGCTCGGCGGAGATCGAGTTGCTCAGGTTCTGGAACAGCAGCGGCGCCACGTCGATCGTCTCGACCACCTGACGCGAGTAGTCGCTCAGGTTCGCGGTCAACGCCGCGAGGCGGTCGAAGGACACCGAGATCGTGTTGGTGTTGCCGCGCAGGAACTCGGTCGTGTTCTGCAGGGTCTGGTTGAGGTTGCGCAGGGTCGCGACCAGACCGGGCGACTGCTGCCCCAGCAGTTCCGACACCTCGTTGACCGACTTCGAGAACGCCGTCATCTTCGGGTAGTTCTTCACCAGTGTGGTGGTCAGTCCCTCGATGGTCTCGATGACGTCGACGAGCGCATCGCTGTTGCCGGATACCACCTCCGACGCCTCGCCCAGCTGCTCGAGGGCGGCACGGATCTCCTCGCCGTTGCCGTCGGCGATCCCCGCGGTGATGTCGATCATGTCGGCCAGCGGGGCCGGGCCGCCCTTCGGTCCCTTCAGCGCGACGACGAGCCCGTCGATGGCGTCGAAGAGTTCCCCGATCGAGACCGGCGCCTTCGTCTCCTGGATGACGCTGCCGTTCTCGAGCTTCGGACCCTCCTGGTAGACGGGGCTCAGCTCGACGTGCCGGGTGGTGACGATCGAGGTGTTCACGATCGCGGCGGTCGCGTCGGCCGGGACCGGGATGTCGGAGTCGATGGTCATGGTGACCTTGACCCGATCGCCCTGCGGCTCCACGGAGGTCACCTGTCCGACCGGCATGCCCAGCACCGAGACGTCGTTGGTCTCGTACAGGCCGGCGACGTTGTCGAAGTAGGCGGTCACCTCGATCGCCTGACCGAACGCGGCCTTCCAGCTGCCCGGGATCATCGAGCATCCCGAGAGTCCGACGACGGCGAGCAGGGCGATGCCCGCCAGCAGCGTCGAGCGACGCAGTTTCGTCATGCTCAGCATCCGTCCACCACCTTGGCAAGGCAGAGCCAGTTGTCCGGGAAGATGCCCCACGGCAGGTAGCTGTTCACGTAGGGGCCGTCGCCGATCACGTTGTTGGTCAGGCGCGCGGTCACCGGCAGGATCTCCAGCAGCTTGCGGAGATTGTTGCGGTTCTTCTCCAGGCCCTGGGTGATCGTGTTGAGGTTGGCCATGATCGGGGCGAACTGGTTCGCGTTCTCCCCGGCGACCGCGCTGGCCTGTTCGGTCAGCTCGGCGATGCCGTCGAGCAGTCGGGTCACCAGTTGTTCGCGCGCCACGATCTTCTGGGTCAGCTCACGGCCCTGACCGACGATCACGGCGAGCTGTGCCTGGTTGTCGTTGACGATGTTCGTGATCGTCTTGGTGTCCTCGATCAGCTGGTTGAGCTGGTCCTTGCGCTGGGTGATGACCTCCGACATCTGGGTCAGCGCCTCGAAGGTCGGCTTGGTTATCGCCGGGACACCCGACATCTGCGAGTTGAGCTCGTCGATGCTCTCCGCGAGCGTCTTGTCGTCGATGCCGGTGAGGATCGGCGCACCCTCCTCGATCGTCTGGTTCAGGTCGTAGGGCACCGCGGTGTTCTCGATGTGCCCGTCCTTGATGCCCTCGTCCGATCGGCCCAGCGACACATCGACATAGCGCTGACCGAGGAGCGTCGACATCTTGATCTCCGCCGATCCGTCGGACTTGACGTGCACGTCGTCGTCGACCTTCATCGCGACCGCCACGTGGTCGCCGGCGAGCTTGGTCTCGGTGACCTCGCCGACGTCGACGCCGGCGACGCGGACCTTGTCGCCGGGGCGGATGCCACCGGCCTGGGCGAAATCGGCGGTGAGGGTCTGCTTGCCGAGATGCGCCTCGGCGAGCGCGGTCACGCCGAGCAGCAGCGCGACGATGACGACCGCGCCGATGACGCCGGTCCAGACCCGGGAGTTGCTGCGGAAGCTCTTGCGAAACCAGCTCATCGGCACACCACCGAGTGGTTGGTGCCGCCGATCTTGTTGAAGATCCCCGGCGGCAGCAGCACGTCGCCGATCGCGACGTCGAGGTCGCAGGCGTAGCTGCTCAGGTAGGCGCCCTCGCCGAGCACCTGCGCGAAGTGCCCGAGGAAGACCGGTGCGTCGACGGCCATCCGGTCGAGCTTCGCGCCGTTGGCGATGAGCGTGTTGGTGGCGATCCGCCCGTTGGTGGCGGCGGCGGCCAGGCTGTCCCGGCTGCGGCTCAGGACGTCGGCGAATCCGCTTGCGGTCCGGCCGATGTCGGTGACGGCGCTGCCGAAGGCCGCCGAGTTCGCGTTGAGGTTCTCGATGAGGTTGCCCATCGATTCGATCACCGTTCCGAACTGGTCGCCCTGACGGGACAGGTCGCGCATCACGGTGCTCAGGTTGTCGATGATCGCGCCGATCACCACGTCGCGGTTGGCGGTGTCCTCGGCGAGCCGGCCGACCTCGGCGACGGTCCTGGTCAGCGCCACCGTGTTGTCGGGGTCGTTGAAGACCTCGATCAGGCCCTGCGACAACGCGTTCACCTGGTCGGCGTCGAGGGTCTCGAACACCGGCTGGAAACCGCCGAGCAACTTGGTGACGTCGTAGGAGTCCTCCGACGGCATCTCCAGCGTCGAGCCCGGCTTCAGCGGCTCGCTCGGCTTGCCGTCGACGAGGGTCAGGTTGAGGTACCGCTGGCCGATCAGGTTCTGGTAGCGGATCGCCGCCCGGGTGTTGGTGTAGACCTGCTGATCGGTCTGCACCTCGAATTCCACCCGGGCACGGTCGCCGTCGAGGTCGATCTTGTCGACGCGGCCGACGCGGACGCCGGCCATGCGGACGTCGTCACCCTTGGCTAGGCCCGAGGCATCGTCGAAGAAGGCGGTGTAGTTGTTCGTCGACCCCGACACCGACCGTTCCAGGGTCGAGAAGATCACATAGGTCACGAGCAACGCGAGAACAGCGAAGATCGAGAAGCCGATCAGCGGTTTGCGGATCGAACCCGAGGCCGAGCTCATCGTCCCCCTCCCTGCCCGGGCGCAGCGGCGTCACTTGCTTCGATGGACTGGACCAGCGGCCCCAGCATGATCGTGTCGGCCGCCGACGGCGTGCGGCGCAGCACCGCGCCGAGAGTCTTGTTGTCCGAATCGGTGGTCACCATGCCGACCGGCCGGTTCCGGCGCATCCCGTCGGACGGGTAGATCTGCAACGGACCCGACATCGTCGGTCCGGTGCCGGTACCGGGCCCCACACATCCCGGTCCGCGCAGCTGCCCGTACGGCCCGCCGTCGTAGACCGGGCAGTTCTGCCGCTTGTACTGCACGAACGCGCCGAAACTGACGCCGATGTTCAGCTGCAAGTGGCCGTTGGTGCCGGTGAAGACCGTCAGCACGCGCGCGGCGAGCTTGTTCAGCGCGACGATCGCCTCCGGCAGCGAGTTCGGTTCCAGCACCGTGGCGCCCAGCATGCGGTTGAGGTCGGAGATCAGGCGCTGGCCGCCGTTGCCGTTGCGCGCGAACATCAGCTGCGTCTGGTCGAGCAGACCCTGGGTGCCCGACAGCAGTGCGGCGAGGTCTCGCTGCTTCTCGGCGAGCGTCACCGACGGGATCACGCTGCGCCCCAGGGCGTCGAGCAGCTCCGGCGCCGACTGGGCGAGGCCGCTCAGCGAGCGGTCGAAGTTGTCGAAGCCCGGCGGGGCGCCGGCCGGGAACTGCGCGTTGATCGAGTCGAAGTAGTTGCGGAGGATGCCCACGAACGAGCCGAACACCGAGCCGCCGCCCTTGAGCGCACCGGCGATGGTCCCGAGCACCTCGGCGAGATCCTCCGGCGGCACCGCGTCGAGCAGGCGGTTCAGCTCGTTCTGCGCGTCCTGCAGCTTGATGGTCTCCAGCGACGTGTCGGCCGGGATGACGGCGCCGTTCGACAGGCGCTCGGTGCCGGGGTCGGCGGGGCGCACCAGCTCGACGGAGTTGACGCCGAACAGGTTCGACGGCACGGTCCGCGCCGTCACCGACGCCGGGATCCCCTCGGCCTGCTTCGGTGTGATGTCGATCTTGACCTGCTTGACGACCTTCGCGGCGTCCTCCCGGCTGTCCTCGTCGACCGAGATCGACTCGACCGACCCGACGATCAGGCCGTTGTAGCGGACGTCGGCGCCGGGGGTCAGGCCGTCGCCGACGTCGACGAGGTCGGCGGTCACGGCGACCGTCTTGGTGAAGTCGCCCTGGTAGCGCATGAACAACAGGACGAAGACCACGAGCAGGACGAGCACGAAGGCGATCCCCCGCAGCACGTACTGCGTCATCGAGGGATTGCGTCCGTCGGTTGCGATGTTCACCGGATCCCCCTCATCCCGAGATCTGGATTCCGGGCGAGGTGCCCCAGAAGACGAGCGTCATGATCAGGTTCGCGAACACGATGACGATGATCGCGAGTCGGATTGCGTGTCCGGCGGCAACTCCCACACCTTCGGGCCCCCCAGCGGCGAAGTATCCGTAGTAGCACTGGATGAACGTCGTCAGCAGTACGAAGACGATCACCTTGATGAACGAGAACACCATGTCCCACGACAGGATGAACGAATGGAAGTAGTACAGGTAGGTGCCCGCGCCCTGCCCGCTCTGGAGCATGAACATGACCTCGCACGCGAGGTAGTTCGCGGCGAGTGACACCGAATAGAGCGGGATGATCGCGAGCACCGCGGCGCACATGCGCGTGGTCACCAGGTACGGCAGCGGCCGGATCGCGATGGCCTCGAGCGCGTCGATCTCCTCGGCGATGCGCATCGAACCCAGCTGGGCGGTGAACCGGCACCCGGACTGCGCGGTGAATGCGGTCGCGGCGAGCAGCGGCGCGATCTCGCGGGTCGTCGCGAACGCCGACAGGCCGCCGGTCACCGGCGACATGCCGAGCAGGTTGAGTGCCGTGTACCCCTCGATGCCGACGGTCGCCCCGCCCATCACGCCGAGGATCACCATGACGCCGACGGTTCCGCCGCCGACGACGATCGCGCCGTTGCCCCAGGCGACGTCCGACAACAGACGCCACACCTCCGAGCTGTACTGCCGGAAGGCCAGCGGGACGGCGCCGATCGACCTGACCAGGAACGTGATCAGGTGGCCCATCGCCGCGAGGCCGTTGCGCGGCGCGTGATAGACGACCTTGGCGGCCGCCTCGACCGGCTTCAGGACCGGTGGCACATACCGTGACGCGGTCATCTCACACCACCTTCGCCGGGAAGAGGATCGCGAACAGCTGCGTCAGGATGACGTTCACGGTGAACAGCAACAGCACCGAGTTCACCACCGCCGCGTTCACCGAGTTGGCCACGCCGGCCGGACCGCCCTTCGTCGACAGGCCGCGATCGCAGGCGACGATCGCCACGATCGCGCCGAATATGACGGCCTTGGCCAGCGCGAACATCAGGTCGGACGTCGTCGCGAAGGACGCAAAGGTGCCCGTATAGCTACCGGGGGTGCCGCCCTGGAAGTAGACGTTGAAGACGTAGCCGGTGATGAAGCCGACGAAGCAGACGAAGCCGCAGAGCAGGAAGCTGACCACCATCGTGGCGAGCAGGCGCGGCGAGATGAGACGTTCGATGGGGTTGACGCCCATCACCTTCATCGCGTCGATCTCGTCGCGGATCGTGCGGGAGCCGAGGTCGGCCGCGATGGCCGAGCCGACCGCGCCGGCGAGCAACAGCGAGGTGACCAGGGGCGCGCCCTGACGGATGACGCCGAGGCCGGTGGCCGCGCCCGAGAACGAGGTCGCGCCGACCTGACCGGCGATGTTCGACACCTGGATCGAGACGATGACGCCGATCGGGATGGCGACCAGCAGCGTCGGGAAGACCGAGGTCGAGGCCATGAACGCGCACTGGCGGACGAACTCGCCGAAGGGGAAGCGCCGCTTGGCGATGTCGGCGAAGAGCGTGCGGAACACCTCGACGAACATGCCCAGCTGTCGTCCGAAGGTGTCGAACGAGGCCACGACGTGCTTGTCGAACCACGCGCGAAGCGCATTCGGCCTCTTCCGGCCGACCTCCTCCTGCTCAGAGGTCACAGCGTCTGTGCTCAATCCCTACCCTTGCGTCTCGGCTTACCCCGTTCACCGGCCGTGTCAGGCCATGATGTCCGCGAGGACCACTTCGTCCTCGCGCACACCGTCCGGCGTATCTGCTCGACGTGCCCCCGACGGGCATGAGCGTCGCCGTAATATACCCCGCTTTCGCGTCTCAGTTGTGTGTGGGGTCACAGTAGCGCCGGTCTGCGCGGGGGTCAAGTCCCGTGAGGTGGTGTACGACGTCGTCGCGTGATTCCTCGTCGGTGGGTCAGGCGGTCAAGGCCGGTGTCACCTCCTCGGTGTCTTCGGTGACGCTGTCGGTGGGCGTGTCGGTGCGGGAGCGGGCGAGTACGTCGAGTCCGAGGTAGCGGCGGCCTTCGATCCACTCGTCGTGCTGTTCGGCGAGCACCGCTCCGACAAGTCGGATCAGAGCGGTGCGGTCCGGGAAGATACCGACCACGTCGGTCCGACGGCGGATCTCCTTGTTGAGCCGCTCCTGGGGATTGTTGGACCAGATCTGCCGCCAGATCTGCTTGGGGAACGCGGTGAACGCCAACAGGTCGACCCGGGCGGCGTCGAGGTGCTCGGCGACCTTCGGCAGCTTGGCTTCGAGGGCATCGATCACTCGATCGTATTGTGCGTGCACGGAATCCGCGTCGGGCTGGTCGTACACCGAGTGCAGCAGTGTCTTCACCCAGGGCCACGACGACTTCGGGGTCACCGCCATGAGATTGGTCGAATAGTGCGTCCGGCATCGTTGCCAGGACGCGCCGGGCAAGGTGGCGCCGATCGCGGACACCAGGCCGGCGTGGGCGTCGGAGGTCACCAACTGCACCCCGGACAGGCCTCGGGCGACCAACCCGCGGAAGAAGGTCAGCCAGCCGGCGCCGTCTTCGGCGGAGGTGACGTCCAGCCCCAGGATCTCGCGGTAGCCGTCGCCGTTGACCCCCACCGCGACCAGGGCGTGTACGTTGACCACCCGTCCGTTCTCGCGGACCTTGAGGACCAGGGCGTCGGCGGCGACGAACGTGTACGGCCCCTGATCGAGGGGTCGGTTCCGGAAGGCCTCGACCTGGGTGTCGAGGTCTTTCGCCATCACGCTGACCTGGGACTTCGACAGCGAGGTGATCCCGAGGGTGTCGACGAGTTTCTCCATCCTTCGGGTCGAGACGCCGAGCAGGTAGCAGGTCGCAACGACCGAGGTCAGGGCACGTTCGGCGCGTTTGCGCCGCTGCAGCAGCCAGTCCGGAAAGTACGAACCCTGCCGCAGCTTGGGGATGGCCACGTCGAGGGTGCCGACGCGGGTGTCGAAGTCCCGATGCCGGTAGCCGTTGCGGACGTTGACGCGTTCGTCGGAGCGTTGGCCGTAGCCCGCGCCGCACAGGGCGTCGGCTTCGGCGCTCATCAGGGCGTGGATGAACATCGTCAGCAGCTCGCGCAGCAGGTCGGGGCTGGCGCCGGTGAGTCGGTCTTCGACAAGCTGGCGGAGGTCGATATCGTGGGCAGTGGTCATCGCGTGCTCTTTCGTCGAGTCGAGTTGGTAGCTCTCTCGAAGAATCACGCGGTGACCGTCTTTCGTGCGGCTACGACACGCCGGCCAGTTCGTTCAGGTCCGGTTCGTACACCATCTTCATGGACGCAACCCTGCGCGGGAGTCGGGTTCGACATACCGTGCACGAATGGGCGTAGGCGACCGTGAGTCCCCCGGTGTGGAGAAGACCCTAACCTGGACGATCGACCAGCGACGGGCGAAACTGCCCCTTCGCTCCGATCTCGAGCCGTTCGTCCCGCCTCGGGGCGTCGACGAGGTCCGGGTGTGGGCGCCGGGCGCCGCGTCGGTGGCACTCGCCGTCGCCACCGGCCCCGACTCCCCGACGTCGTCGTACCCGATGCGCCGGCAGCCCGACGGGTGGTGGCTACCCGACGGCGTCCCCGACGGAATCGGCGCCGTGCCCGTCTCCGAACTCCGGTACGGCTTCTCGATCGACGGCGGCGCGGTCCGGCCCGATCCCCGCTCGGTCCGCCAGCCCGAGGGCGTCCACGGGCTGTCCGCGTTGTTCACCGTCGACGAGACGACGTGGACCGACGACTCGTGGGGCGGCGCCGACGTGCGCGGCGCGATCGTCTACGAACTGCACGTCGGCACCTTCACCCCCGCCGGGACGCTCGACTCGGCGATCGCGCGCCTCGACCACCTCGTCGACCTCGGGGTCGACTTCGTCGAGCTCATGCCGGTCAACGCCTTCAACGGAGCCCACAACTGGGGGTACGACGGGGTCGGTTGGTATGCGGTGCAGGAGGCCTACGGCGGCCCGGCCGCGCTCGCCCGGTTCGTCGACGCCTGCCACGCCCGCGGCCTCGGCGTGGTGCTCGACGTCGTCTACAACCACCTCGGCCCGTCGGGCAATTACCTACCGGAGTTCGGGCCGTACCTGTCCACCGGCACGACGTCGTGGGGCTCGTCGGTCAACCTCGACGGTCCCGACTCCGACGAGGTGCGCGCGTTCATCGCCGGGACCGCGCTGCGGTGGTTCACCGAGTTCCACGTCGACGCGCTGCGGCTCGACGCCGTGCACGCGCTGCATGACGAACGCGCCGTCCACGTCCTCGAGGAACTCGCCGCCGCCACCGATGCGCTGGCGGCCCGGCTCGGGCGGCCGCTGTCGCTGATCGCCGAGAGCGACCTCAACAACCCGCGGCTGGTCATGTCGCGCGCCGACGGCGGATACGGACTCACCGCGCAGTGGGACGACGACATCCACCACGCGATCCACACCTTCGTCTCCGGCGAGCGACAGGGCTATTACGCCGATTTCGGCAGCGCCGAGTGCCTGGCGAAGGTGCTCACCGGAGGGTTCTTCCACGACGGCACGTACTCGTCGTTCCGGCGGCGCAACCACGGCCGGCCGATCCCCACCGACTTGGTGCCGGCCTCGTCGTTGCTCGCCTTCACCTGCAACCACGACCAGATCGGCAACCGCGCGGTCGGCGACCGGCCGTCGGAGTACCTCGACGGAGGGCAGCTGGCGATCAAGGCGGCGCTGGTGCTGCTGTCCCCCTTCACCCCCATGCTGTTCATGGGCGAGGAGTGGGGCGCGCGAACGCCGTTCCAGTACTTCACCTCCCACCCGGAACCGGATCTCGGCCGCGCCACCGCCGAGGGCCGCAAGTCGGAGTTCGCCGAGCACGGGTGGGATCGCGACGACGTCCCCGATCCGCAGGACCCGGAGACCTTCACCCGGTCGAAACTGGACTGGTCGGAACCCGACGGTCCCGAGCACGCCCGTCTCCTCGACTTCTACCGCTCCCTCATCGCGCTGCGGAAGGCCGAACCGGCCCTGCACGATCCGGCATTCGACTCCGTGGCCGCCGAATTCGACGCGGGCTGGTTCGCGATGCGTCGCGGCGACTGGTGGGTGTTCGTCGTCCCGGGTGAGGACCCGGTTGCGCTCCCCCGCCGGCTCGACGTCCGGCTCGCCTGGGAACCGCCGGCGCCGGACGGGATCTCGCCGGGACACAACGTGATCGTCGGAGTGGCGGCGGATTGACCGCCCGGGGCCGCGCCCGCCGCGGCTTCGGGTTCACGACATCGCCTGGCAGCGCTCAGGTCAGGTATTCGTAGGCGGGCGACCCGGGTTCGAGACGCTCGCAGTGCAGCCGCGAGTGCGCCATCCGGTCGAGCAGCGCACCGAGGTCCTCCGGCCGGCCGAGCTCGATGCCGACGAGCGCGGCCCCGGTTTCCCGGTTGTTGCGCTTGACGTACTCGAACAGCGTGATGTCGTCGTCGGGTCCGAGGACCTCGTCGAGGAAGCGACGCAGTGCGCCGGGCTCCTGCGGGAAGTCGACGAGGAAGTAGTGCTTGAGCCCGCGGTGGACCAGGGAGCGCTCGATGATCTCGCCGTAGCGGGACACGTCGTTGTTGCCGCCGGAGATCAGGCACACCACGGTGGCGCCGGCGGGCAGGTCGAGCTTGTCGAGCGCGGTGACCGCGAGCGCGCCCGCGGGTTCGGCGATGATGCCCTCGTTCTGGTAGAGCTCGAGCATCGCCGAGCAGATCGCGCCCTCGTCGACGTGCAGGATGTGCGCCGAACCCGGCTTCGGGGAGATCCGCTCGTCGGGAACGATTCGGGTCTGCGGGGCGTCGGTGATCGACGCGAGGATCGGGTGGTCGCTCACCGAGGCGCCGAGGTCGGCCATCACGCGATGCCCGATCGTCCCGATCCGCTTGACCGCCGCGCCGTCGACGAACGGGTCGATCGCGTCGAGCGTGACGGGTCCGCCGTCGACGAGGGCCGCGGTCAGCGACACCGCGCCGGTCGGCTCGACGCCCACGATCGACACCTCCTCGGAGATCCCGCGCAGGTAGGTGGCCATCCCCGCGAGGCAGCCGCCGCCCCCGACCGGAGCCACCACGACGTCGGGCACGCGGCCGAGCTGTTCGACGATCTCGCGCGCGATGGTGCCCTGACCGGCCGCCGTCCGCGGGTCGTCGAAGGCGTGGATCCAGGTGGAGCCGGTGCTCATCACATCGGCCTGCGCGGCCGCCGCGGCGGCGTCGTAGGTCTCGCCGATGGCCTTGAGCTCGACGTATTCGCCGCCGTGCCAGATGATCCGGTCGCGCTTCTGCTTCGGCGTCGTCGTCGGCACGTAGATGCGGCCGTGCACCTTCATCGACTTGCACGCGAAGGCGACGCCCTGGGCGTGGTTGCCGGCGCTGGCGGCCACGACTCCGCGCGCGAGCTCCTCGTCGGTGAGCTGGGCCATGACGTTGTAGGCACCGCGCAGTTTGTACGAACGGACCGCCTGCAGGTCCTCGCGCTTGAGGTAGATCTCCGCGCCCGACGCCGACAGCCGAGGGCACTGGTCGAGCGGGGTCCGGGCCACCGCCGGGGCGATTCGGGTCGACGCCGCCTCGATGCTGTCGACCGACAGCGTCGAACCGTGAGCAGGGGCCTGGGCGTCGTGCGTGTTCACGAAGTCCATGTTCTCACTGCGCTCTCGGCGGATTTCTGACCGGGTGCGCGCAGGACGGAGGTCCACATGTGCTCACGAGGTGTTCCGGGTGCGACGGTTGGGTACCCGGGCGGAGCCACCCCGACCGAGCCCACCCCACCGAGCCCACCCCGACCGAGCCCACCCGCCGCCACGGCGAGGACGGTGCCCACGACCCGCGATCTGTAGGAGCAACCATGAGAAGCCTGCGCATCCCGTCCCGCACGAAGGTCGTCGCCGCCGCGGCGGCCATGGCGGTCGCCGCCGGACTCGTGAGCGCGATCGGCACCGCGCCCGCAGGCGCCGCCCCCTCGTGCCCCGGCGCAGCGCCCGCACGTCTCGTGGGCTCGATCCCCGGGGCCGCGCTCGAAGGCCTGACGGTCGATGCGTCGGGCCGTCTGTACACCACCGACCTGATCTCCGGGCGGGTGTTCCGGTTGTCCCGGCCGGGTGCGCCGGCGGTCCCGATCGCCCGGGTCCCCGACGGCGGCGCGGGTGCGCTCGCCTGGACCCCGGACGGCACCTTGCTCGTCGGCTACGGCGCCGATCCGCGGGTGATCGCCGGGGACGTGCTCCGGCACGCGTCCATCGGGCGCCTCGACGTCGGCACCCGCGCGTTCCGCCCCTGGGTGAGCGGGCTGTCGGCCGCAAACGGAATGGACGTCTCGGCACGGGGAAATGTCTATGCCACCAACGACTTCGGCAATCTCATCGGTCGGGTCGCCCCGGGCGGCTCGGTGAATGCGGCATGGGGATCGCTGCCGAGCGCGAACGGCGCGGTCCTCGGCCGCGACGACAACTGGTTGTACGTCTCGCGCACCTTCGTGAACCCCGGCGTCAGCCGCATATCGACGACGAACCCGCGCACTGTGCAGAGCCTGCTGAGCGTCGGCGCGGCGTCGACTCCCGACGGCCTGACGCTGGACTCGCGGGACCGCCCGATCGTTCCGTTCAACGCCACCGGCGAGATCGTGCGGATCTCCTCACCGGGACGCCTTTGCGTGCTCGCGAGCGGACTGCCGACGTCGAGCGTGGTCTCCTACGGCCGTGGCACGCAGGGCTTCTCGGCGGGAAGGCTGTTCCGCGCCGGCTTCGACGGCCGGATCTACGAGATCCCGGGCGGATTCGACCGGGGCGCCACGGCCGCGTTTCCCGCCAGGTAGCGTTCGCCCCACCACACGGCGAGCACGACGACCGCCGACACCCAGGCCGAGGCCTGCGGCGAGCCGAAGATCACCAGCGTCGCCAGCGCGGCGACCACTCCCGCCAGAACGGCGTGTGCCTTGTGGGCCGGCCAGCGGACCCCGAACACCTCGACCGTGGCGCGGGCGCGACGGGCCGGTCGGTACGCGTTGGTGCCGATCATCGTGGTCATCAGCGAACACACTCCCCTCGCCGGGCACGTCCTTCATGGTCGTGGCCACGAGTATAGCGCTCGGCGAAGGAAAAGTTTCGGTCGACCGAAAACTTCGGTGACGGACTGCCGATCAGCTCAGACAGCTCGGTCCGAGCAGCGCCTTGAGATCGCCCATCAGCGCGGAGCTCGGAGCCACGCGCAACGACTCGGTCAGCTTCAGCTGGGTCTGTTTCTTGTCGCTGACGAGAGTGACGTGGACGTCGGCCATGCCCGGGTGACGGGTCAGCACCTGCTTGAGCGCCTGGACCCGGTCGGGCGTGCACAACCGCGCCGACAGCGTCAGCGACACCGGCTTGGTGGCGCCGGCGGTCTCGAGGTCCGGGACCGCGAGATCGTTGGCGCTGATCATCATGCTGTCCTCACGCATGTTCACGCGCGCCTTGATGAGCACGATGTTGTCGGCCACGATGTCCATGCCGTAGGCCATGTAGGCGCGCGGGAAGAAGTAGACCTCCACGCCGCCGACCATGTCCTCGAGGGTCACCGCCGCCCACGGCTCGCCCTTCTTGTTCACGCGGCGGGTCACCGACGAGATGATGCCGCCGATGGTGATCTGCGCTCCGTCGGAGATGTTGCCCTCGAGCAGCTGCGTGATCGAGGTGTCGGTGTGCGCCGCGATGGCGTGCTCGACGCCGGCCAGCGGATGCCCGGACACGTAGAGGCCCAGCATCTCCCGCTCGATGGCGAGCTTGTGCTTGGTGTCCCACTCCTCCTCGGGGATCTTGACCGCGAAGACCTCGGCCAGCCCCAGGTCGGCGGCCTCGTCGTCGCCGCCCCCGCCGAAGAGGTCGAACTGGCCGATCGCCTCGGCCTTCTTGGTGCCGAGCACCGACTCGACGGCCTCGCCGTGGACGAGGAACAGACCCTTGCGCGGATGGCCGAGCGAGTCGAAGGCCCCGGCCTTGATGAGCGATTCCGTCACCTTCTTGTTGCAGGCGGTGACGTCGATCTTGCTGAGGTAGTCCGAGAAGCTGGTGAACTTCCCCTTCTCCTCGCGCGACCTGATGATCGAGTCGACGACGCCCGAACCGACGTTGCGGATCGCGGCGAGGCCGAAGCGGATGTCGGCTCCGACCGCGGCGAAGTTGGGCTGGGACTCGTTGACGTCGGGCGGGAGCACCGTGATGCCGAGCTTGCGGCAGTCGGCGAGGTAGATGGCGGCCTTGTCCTTGTCGTCGCCGACGGAGGTGAGCAGGCCCGCCATGTACTCGGCCGGGTAGTTGGCCTTGAGATAGGCGGTCCAGAACGACACCAGGCCGTAGCCCGCGGCGTGGGACTTGTTGAACGCGTATCCGGCGAAGGGCAGCACGGTGTCCCACAGCGCGGTGATCGCCTCTTGAGAGAAGCCGTTCTGGCGCATGCCCTCTGCGAAGCCGTCGTAGGCCTCGTCGAGGATCTCCTTCTTCTTCTTGCCCATCGCGCGACGCAGCAGGTCTGCTTGTCCGAGCGAGTAGCCGGCGACCTTCTGGGCGATCTGCATGATCTGCTCTTGGTAGACGATCAGACCGTAGGTCTCGGAGAGGATCTCCTTGAGCGGCTCCTCCAGCTCCGGATGGATCGGCCGGATCTCCTGGAGACCGTTCTTGCGCTTGGCGTAGTCGGTGTGGGCGTTCACGCCCATCGGACCCGGGCGATACAGCGCCAGGACGGCGACGATGTCCTCGAATCCCGTGGGCTGCATCATCTTCAGCAGCTCGCGCATGGCCGCGCCGTCGAGCTGGAACACGCCGAGCGTGTCGCCGCGCGCCAGCAACTCGTAGGTCTTCGGGTCGTCGAGCGGCAGCTCGTCGAGGTTGAGGTCGATGCCGCGGTTCTGCTTGATGTTCTCCAGGGCGTCACCGATGACGGTGAGGTTGCGCAGGCCCAGGAAGTCCATCTTCAGCAGGCCGATGGCCTCACACGACGGGTAGTCCCAGCCGGTGATGATCGCGCCGTCCTGGGCGCGCTTCCACACCGGGATCGCGTCGGTCAGCGGCTCGCTCGACATGATCACCGCACACGCGTGCACACCGGCGTTGCGGATCAGGCCCTCGAGACCGAGTGCGGTGTCGTAGATCTTCTTGACGTCCGGATCGGTCTCGATGAGCGTGCGGACCTCGGCGGCCTCGCCATAGCGCTCGTGCTCGGGGTTGGTGATGCCCCAGACCGGGATGTCCTTGGCCATGATGGGCGGCGGCAGCGCCTTGGTGATGCGGTCGGCGATCGCGAAGCCGGGCTGGCCGAACTGGACCCGGGCGGAGTCCTTGATGGCGGCCTTGGTCTTGATGGTGCCGAACGTGATGACCTGGGCGACCTTGTCCTTGCCCCAGCGCTCGGTGGCGTAGCGGACCATCTCGCCGCGCCGGCGATCGTCGAAGTCGATGTCGATGTCGGGCATCGACACGCGTTCGGGGTTGAGGAATCGCTCGAACAGCAGTCCGTGCGGGATCGGGTCGATGTTGGTGATGCCCAGGGCCCAGGCGACGAGCGAGCCGGCCGCCGAACCACGGCCCGGGCCGACGCGGATGCCGACCTCCTGGGCGTGGCGGATCAGGTCGCCGACCACGAGGAAGTAGGCCGGGAAGCCCATCTGGATGATGACGTCGAGCTCGTAGTTGGCGCGCTCGAGGTACTCGCGCGGAACCTCGCGACCCGGGAAGCGACGCTCACGCAGGCCGCGCAGGACCTCCTTGCGCAGGAAGGTCTCCTGCGACTCCCCCTCGGGCACGGGAAAGATCGGCATCCGGTCGCGGTGGGTGAAGACGTCCTTGTAGGACTGGACGCGCTCGGCGATCTCGAGCGTCGTGTCGCAGGCGCCGGGCACCACCGAGTCCCACTGCTGCCGCATCTCCTCGGCCGACTTCAGGTAGTAGCCGTCGCCGTCGAACTTGAAGCGCGTCGGGTCGGAGAGGGTCTTGCCGGTCTGCACGCACAGCAGCGCCTCGTGCGCGGCGGCATCCTCCTTGACGACGTAGTGGCAGTCGTTGGTGACGACCGGCTTGATGCCGAGCTTGCGGCCGATCTCGAGCAGGCCGTCGCGGACGCGGCGCTCGATCTCGAGGCCGTGCTCCATCAGCTCGAGGTAGAAGTTGTCCTTGCCGAAGATGTCCTGCCACTTGGCGGCCGCCTCGAGGGCCTCGCGGTCGTGACCGAGGCGCAGGCGCGTCTGGACCTCGCCCGACGGACAGCCGGTGGTCGCGATGATGCCCTCGGCGTACTCGGCGATCAGCTCGGCGTCCATACGCGCCCACTTGCCGAGCTGCCCCTCGATGGAGGCGAGCGAGGACAGCTTGAACAGGTTGCGCAGACCGGTCGCGTTCTCGGCGACCATCGTCATATGGGTGTAGGCGCCCGAACCCGACACGTCGTCGGACTTCTGCTCGCGGGTGCCCCACTGGACGCGCTTGGTGTCGAAGCGCGAGCCCGGCGCGATGTAGGCCTCGATGCCGATGATCGGCTTGATGTCGTTCTTGATCGCCGTGTTGTAGAACTCGCTGGCGCCGAACATGTTTCCGTGGTCGGTCATGCCGATCGCGGTCATCCCCAGCCGTTTGGCCTCGGCGAACAGCGGTGACACCTTGGCCGCACCGTCGAGCATGGAGTACTCGGTGTGGTTGTGCAGGTGTACAAACGAGTCCGTCACGGCGCCTCTTCTGTCGAGATCAGTCGGTAGATGTCGGGTCAGTCGTCAGATGTCGGTTCGGTCGGCGGTCATCGGCACCCGGGAGAGTGCGCCCGAAGGCGGTCGGGCGGGTCCGAGTCCGGGTCCACTCTAGGCGCGTGCACCGACACCGCCGGGCTCCCACTCCGCGTCGTGACGGATGGGACAGCTGTGGTAGCGGAGCCGGTTCGCTCACCGCGCTCACAGGGCCATGAACACGAGGACGATCGCGACCAGCAACACCGCGGCGACGATCGCCAGCACGATGGGCAACCGGTTCGACGACGACGGCGTCGATGAAGTCGGACCCGCCGGCCCGGCCCAGCCCCGGGCACCCTGACCGGGCAGCCCGCCGGGTCCCGCGGCATCCAGGCCGCGCGGCGGGGTGCCGGCCGGTGTCGGGCCGACGCCGCCCGGGCGGCTCCGGTCGGGCCGCAGGTGGTCGTTGCTCTGCCGGAACGGATTCGACGGCAGGTGCTGCCACACCGCCGGATCGGCACCGGTCGTCGGCCTCGATCTCGGGCCGCGCCCGGGCACCCGCGAGCCCGGCGCGGGGCCGGAGGACGGCGTGGCCGCACCCGGTGGGGCGTTCGGAGGACCGCCCCGCGCCGGGGCCGCGCGCTGCGTCGCTTCATGTGCCGGGTCCACGTTCGCCGCGGGACGGCCGGGCCCGGGTCGGCGGGGCTCGGCCGGCCCCGGCCGTGATCGACGTTCCGCGGGTGGTCGGTCGGGGGTCGCGGCGCGACCGGCGGGCGGCGGTGTCGGCCGGTCGAACCGTCCCGGCATGTCCGGCGTGCGCGGACCCGGGACGGCGCCGCCGGCCATCCGACCGGGGAGGCCGCGGACCGTCTCCGCGTCGAGGTCGGCGGCCGACCTCGGCCGCACGTTCCGCAGACCCGTCGCCAGCGCATCGGCGAACTCCCGGCAGCTGGCGAAGCGCTCGTCCGGGGACTTCGCCATCGCACGCGCGATGACCGCGTCGGCGTCGGGCGAGAGTCCGGGCACGAGCTCGGAAACCCGCGGTACGGGTTCTTTCAGATGTGCTCCGATGACGGCGCCGTTGTCGCGGTCGTCGAAGGGCACGCGTCCGGTGAGCAGGTGGAAAGTGGTGGCCGCCAGCGAATACTGGTCGGTCCGGCCACCGAGTCGACGACCCGTCAGCTGCTCCGGCGACGCGTACGACAGCGTGGCGAGGACCGTGCCGACCGAGGTGAGCGCCTCGGTCTCGTCGGACAGTTTGGCGACCCCGAAGTCGGTCAGCAGGACCCGCTGCTCGTCGAACGACGAATCATCGTCGACCTCGGCGAGCAGGATGTTGGCGGGTTTCACATCGCGGTGCAGCAGTCCGCGCCGGTTGGCGTGGTCGATCCCCCGCGCCACCTCCGACACGATGTGCACCACGCGACGCGGGGCGAGGCGGCCGCGTCCGGCGAGTTCGCGCGCACAGTCGGTTCCCGGGACGTACTGCATGGCGATCCAGAGCAGATCGGCCTCCGCCGACTTGTCCGGCCTCGACGCCACCGGCACACTCGCACGTCCGCGGTTGAACACGGTGACGATGTTCGGGTGGTCGAGCGTGGCCGCGACCTCCGCCTCACGCAGGAACCGCCGGCGAAAGTTGCTGTCCGTGAGCCCGGCCGAGGCCTTCAGCACCTTCAGGGCGTCGTACCGGGGCAGCTCCGGATGCCGGGCGAGGAAGACCGCACCCATGCCGCCGCTGCCGAGTACCCGTTCGACGCGGTACCCGGCGACGAGGGTTCCCGGCTCGAGCACTCCCCCAATCTAGCGGTGTGTCTCGGAAATAGTCGATCGAACGGCCTGGTCGCGCGAGGCATCAGGTTGCGCGCAGGACCTCGAGCGCGTGCTGCAGGTCCTCGGGGTATGACGAGGTGAACTCCACCTGTCGGCCGTCGGCCGGATGGGCGAACCCGAGCGACCGCGCGTGCAGCCATTGGCGTTCCAGACCCAGCTTCTTGCCCAGCACCGGATCGGCGCCGTACGTGGGATCACCGCAGCACGGATGGTGGAGGGCCGAGAAGTGAACCCGGATCTGGTGCGTGCGACCGGTTTCGAGGTGAACGTCCAGCAGCGACGCCGACGCGAACATCTCCAGGGTGTCGTAGTGGGTGACACTCGGTTTGCCGTTCGCGGTCACCGCGAACTTCCAGTCGTTGCCCCGGTGGCGGCCGATCGGCGCATCGATGGTCCCCGACGGCGGATCGAGGTGCCCCTGGACGAGCGCGTGGTAACCCTTGTGTACGGTGCGCTGTTTGAACGCCCGTTTGAGCAACGTGTACGCCCGTTCGGACACCGCGACCACCATGACCCCCGACGTGCCGACATCGAGACGGTGGACGATCCCTTGACGTTCGTGCGCTCCCGAGGTCGAGATCCGGAAACCCGCAGCCGCTAGGGCCCCGATGACCGTCGGGCCGCTCCAGCCCAGCGAGGGATGCGCGGCGACACCCACCGGCTTGTCGACGACGACGATGTCGGAGTCGTGGTAGATGACCTCGAGGTCCTCGACCGGGGTCGGCTCGACGCGCAGCGGTTCGTCCGGTTCGGGCAGCGTGACGTGCAGCATCGTGCCCGCGGCGAGTTTGTGCGACTTCCCCACCGCCACGCCGTCGACGACGACGTCGCCCTCCTCGGCCAGGGTGGCGACGACGGTGCGCGACAGCCCGAGCATCCGGGAGACACCGGCGTCCACGCGCATCCCGTCGAGGCCGTCGGGCACCGGCAGGAACCGCGATTCACGCATGCGCGCCGCCCTCGGTGCCGGCGGGATCGCGCTGCTCGCGACGGGCCGCCCAGCCTGTGCGGGTGCCGTCGTAGTCGAAACCGAGCGCGGAGAGGACGACCAGGAGGATCGCACCGCACACCACCGCGGAGTCGGCGACGTTGAACACCGGCCACCAGCCCACCGACACGAAGTCGACGACATGGCCCTGAAGTGGTTGCGGGGCACGGAAGATGCGGTCCGTCAAATTGCCGATGGCGCCACCGAGCACGAGGGCCAGACCCGCCACCCACCACCAGGAGCGCAGCCGGCTGCTGTAGCGGATGATCACGAGCACGACCACCAGGGCGATGATCGACAGCACCCAGGTGTATCCGGTGGCCATGGAGAAGGCCGCGCCGCTGTTGCGGACCAGACGCAGCGTGACGAAGTCGCCGATGATCTCCACCGGGCGCATCGGGTCATCGCGGCGACCGCGATCGATTTCGTCAGCTGGTCGAGTCCCAGGACCACGAGCGCGACGCCGAGCACCACGATCGTCGCCGTCGGCACCCGACGGCCGGGACGTGCGGCGGCGTCGGTGTCGTCGGGTCCGCGGTCGGCCCCGGGTTCGACACGGTCGTGCGGGTCCACGTGCTCTCGATCCGTCAGGGGTTGGTCATCCACAGCATCATTGTCCACGACACGTCGAATACGCTGGCTACCCGTGTCCCCGCATCCCCGTCGCCTCCGGTCCGTCGTCTCGTCCATCGGGGCGGTGACCGCGCTGTCCGTACTGGTCGCGGGATGCGCATCGGGTCCCGACGAGACGCCCGGCGCTCCGGCGGCGAGCACATCGGCGGGCTGCAGCACCGACTCGCCGTCCCGCGCCGCCGGTGCGGCGCCGGTCCCGATCGCACCGGCGACGGTGACGATCGTCGACGCGGGAACCGGGGAGCGCCGCGTGCCGACGACTGCGCCGGACGTCGCCACCGCCCAGTCGGTGACCCTGGTGACGACCTCGGAGGTGGCGTCACCGGGCACCTCGGACGCCCAGACCGTCGAGATGCCACTGACCGCGCGGTTCGGGTGCGCCGATCCCGCCGACCTCGAACTCGACCTCGGCACGGTCACATCCCCCGACACGACCCTGAACGACGAACTGTCGGCGATGGCCGGCGCGAAAGCCGGTCTCACGCTCGGTCCGGGCCTGGCGCCGGTGTCGCTGCGGATCGCGCCGCCGGAGCCGGCCGGCGGCGAGGCGCGACTGGCGGTCGAGCAGGCGCTGGTGTCGGCGTTCAACGCCGCGGTCGTGCTCCCGACCGAACCGGTCGCGGTGGGTGCGACGTGGCGGAGCGAGCGGGTGATCGCGGCCGCGGCGACCGTCACCCAGACCATCGAGGCACGGCTCACCGGATGGGACGGCAACCGGCTGACCATCGAGTACACCGCCGACGAGACCCCGGTGAACTCGGTGTTCGCGATCCCCGGCGGCAGTGACAGCCTCACCATCAGCCGCTACAGCTACACCGGTCAGGGCTCGGTGACCGTCGACCTGACCCGCGGGCTGCCCATCGCCGGCGAAGCCACCTATCGGGGCGCTCGCGAGTTGGTCGGTGCGGACCCGAACCGGCCGCTGGTGCAGCGGACCGGACTGTCCGTCACCTGGCGCTGAACGCCGACGGCCCCGGGTCACCGACAGGCGTCGGCGACACGGGGCCGCGGATCATGCTGTGCGGCGAGTGGTCAGCTCGCGGGAGCGCACATGGCGCTCTCGACCTGGTAGAGGCCGAGGAGGTTGCACACGGTCTCGTTCGAGAGCTTCCAGCGTCCGTCGTCGAAGACGATGGTCGACTCGGCGTTGGTCGGCGGGTTGCCCGCGGTCTCGATCCGGACCTTGACGCGGGCCTTGTTCGGGCCGGCGCTGATCACGGGGTTGACGAGGACCCAGTCGACGTCGGAGTTCTCGGCACGCGCCTTGACCAGCTCGTCGAAGATCGCCGGGTCCTTCTCCGAACCCTCGACCAGTTCGACCTTCTCGGCCCGCGGGATGTCGGGGTCGACGGCCTGATCCACCATCTCGTTGAGGGCGGCAATCGACGGCGGGTTACTGCCGTCGGTGATCTCGGAGCCATCGCCGCTCGCGGCGGCGGTGGTGCTGGTGAGTGTCGGTGCGGGCGGGGCGTCGCTGTCGTCACTCCCGCAGGCCGCGACGGTGGTCATCAACGCGGCCGCGATCATGGTCGCGCCCAGAAACTTCCGATACTTCAACGATCTCCCTCACTGTGTTCTCGGGCATGGGGTGCGCCGGCGGGCGCTCTCGTACCGCGATGCCGGACGTGTCTGCCGGGTTCGACCCGACCGGACGTGTCTGCCGGGGTGTACCCCCAGCCGGACGTGTGTGCCGGGTTCCCCCCGGCGACGGCCCACACCACTATGCCAAACGGCAGGCACCAGGGGTCCCCGGTGCCCGGCGACACGCGTCGACGATCCGTCCGGCCGGCGGCGCCGAGCAGGCAACGCTTGACGGGCCGACCTGGTTCCGGTGACCCTTGGGCACCATGACAGGCACCCCGCCCGCGGCCGCCGGAGTCACCGTGCTGATCAGCACCGGAGGCACGATCGCCGCCCAGACCACCGACGACGGCGCGGTCCCGGCGCTCGGCTCGGCCGCTCTCCTCTCCGCCGCCGGGAAAGTCACCATCGGGACCGACATCGGGGCCGGGGACGACGGGACGTCGCGCACTCCGTCGGCCACCCGCACCGTCGACCTCATGTCGGTGGACAGTTCCGCGATGACCGTCGCCGACCAGTTCGCGGTGGTCCGCGCAATCGCCGACGCCCTGACCGACCCCGCCGTCCGCGGCGTGGTGGTCACGCACGGGACCGACACGATGGAGGAGACGGCCTACCTCGCCGACCTGTACGCCGCCGACGAGCGGCCGGTCGTGTTCACCGGGGCCATGCTGCCGTCTGATTCTCCTCGCGCCGACGGGCCGTCGAATCTCGCCGCCGCGTTGGCCGCGATCGACGACCCGGCCGCTCGCGGTCGAGGAGTCCTCGTGGCCATGGGGGGCCGGCTCCTGCCGGCACGCGGGTTGTTCAAGGTCTCCACCACCGACCCGGCGGCCTTCGACACCGTGCAGGGCACCCGTCGGGCCGACGACCCGCCGGTGCCGCGACGAGTGCTCGCCGGACCGGTACCGGTGGGCCGGCCGGCACGCGTCGATGCCTTCACCCTCTACCCGGGCGTGTCACCGGGACTGATCGCCGCGTCCGTCGCGCAGAACGCCGCCGGCGTGGTCCTCGCGGCGACCGGCTCCGGGAACACCCACCCGGACATCACCGCCGAGGTGGCACTCGCCGTCCAGCGCGGGGTGACCGTCGTCGTCACCAGCCGCGTCCCGTACGGCGAGGTGACCGCGACCTACGGCGGGGGCGGCGGCGCAGTCGATCTGCGGCGGGCCGGGGCGATCGTGTCACCCTGGCTGCGCGCACCGCAGGCGCGCATGGCGCTCATCGCACTGCTGACCTCGGGTCACGATCTCGAATTGATCACCGATTTCTTTGTCGCACAACAGGACTGATTGCTGCCACCGGCACCCGCCGGGTGGCGGTCACGGCCGGTCGATACCGTGCCCGATCGGTCAACCGTCGCCCGGAAGATCCCACTCGAGGCTGTCGAGCGGATCCGCCGGACGGAGGTTCGGATCGTCGACCGGAAACGTGCGCGTGCGCCCCGGCCCGCTCGTGCGGGTCTCGAATCGCACGGTCACGACCCCGTGTCCACTCCCCTGAACCCAGCCGTGCCCGTGGTCGGGGTGGGTCACGTCGGCGCCGGGGCCGAAGCGGCCGACCGGCATCGAACTCCCTCCCGGCGCGAACCGCGGGGGTTCGGGCGCCGAGTCAGCTATCTGGACGGCCGACGCCTCGGCCCCGGCCGGGTCCGGTGACGTCGCCACCTCGGCGCCGCCCCCCGCTGCCGCACCGTGGCCTGCGGCGGTGTCGTGGTGGGTGGTCTCGACATCGGCCGGTCCCTCGCTGCCCAGCTCGTCGAAGAGGGCGTACTGCTGCACCGCGGTCAACCCCGAGAAGCTGACGCCGACAAGGCGAATCGCCCCGATGGAACGCGGATCGAGCGCGAGCCGCTGCGCCGTCCGCTCGAGGTCGTCGAAGTCGGTGGTGGCCGCCGCGGTCGTCGCCGAGCGCGTCAGGATCGACATGTCGGATCTCTTCAGTTTCAGTACGACGGTGCGCGCTCCCCGGCCGTCGGTGAGCAGTCGGCGGTGAGCGCCGGCGGCGGCCTTGCGGATGGCGGGACGCAGCGCGTCGAGTTCGACGATGTCCTCGGCGAAGGTGGACTCGGCGCTGATCTGCTTCGAGGAGGCACGTTCGGCGACCGGCCGGTCGTCGATGCCGTGGGCAAGGCGATGCAACGCGGGACCGACGGTGGCGCCCAGCACGGAGGCCACCTCGACCGGCGACATCGCCGCGAGGTCACCGATGGTCGCGATCCCCAGCCGCGCCAGCCGATCGCCGGACACGGGCCCGATGCCCCACAGCTTGCGGACCGGGAGCGAATGCAGGAACTCCAGCTGGCCGGACGGTGGGATCACCATCACCCCATCGGGTTTGGCCATCCCCGAGGCGATCTTCGCGAGCTGTTTGCCGCTTCCGAGCCCGACCGACGCGGCGAGTCCGACCTCGCTCCGGATCCGGGATCGAAGCTCCTCGGCGAACTCGCGGGCCGCGTCGACGGTCGCCCCCGCGAGTTCCTCCGGCTCGCCGAACGCCTCGTCGAACGACAGCGTCTCGATGACCGGAACAGCCTCGCGCACGATCCCGAAGACACGTTTGCTGACCGTGCTGTACACCGATCCGCGCGGCGGGATGACCACGCCGCTCGGCCCGATGAGCCGACGCGCCTGGTGCATCGGCATCGCCGAGCCGGCACCGAACACG
Organism: Gordonia sp. SMJS1; assembly: GCF_029866425.1. NCBI lineage: Bacteria > Bacillati > Actinomycetota > Actinomycetes > Mycobacteriales > Gordoniaceae > Gordonia > Gordonia sp. SMJS1. Next base: position 3,289,328 of record NZ_CP123381.1, read on the forward strand.
CGCGCCTCGTAGCTGGCGCCGGCGACCACCCCGCGCCCACCGGACCCGCCGACCAGTACCGGGCGGCCGCGCAGCGTCGGGCGGGTGAGCTGTTCGACGGAGGCGAAGAACGCGTCCATGTCGAGGTGCATCACCCAGCGTGGGCTGCGTTCGGACCCCCGCCCCGACACCGCACCGACCGGGCGCGGCGGTTCGGGTTCGAGGCGTGACACCTCCCCGAGTCTAGTGAGCAGCGGTGACGGCGAAGACGGGGATCAACCCGGCGTGGGCGGCGAGATCCTCATCCGACGAGGCGAGCTCGAGGCCCGCGGGCAGGAACCGCCCGACCTCCCACCCCCAGCGGCGCAGGTACTCCCGGATGACCGGCGGACGAAGCGCGGGGTCGAGCTCGGTGAGGGTGACGACGGCCCGACGTCGGCCGCGGCGGAGTTCCACCGTCCCGGCCGCGCGTGCGTTGCGGACCCATTGCGTGTCGCCTCGGACGGCGACCAGGAATTCCGCCCCGTCGAGTCGCAGCACGTTGACCGGCACCCGCTGCGGCGTGCCGGTCTTCCGGCCGACGACGGTGAGCGTCTGGGCCCCGGCCAGGTTGACCCCGCGGTCGGCGAGCCAGCGCACCGCGCGGTTGAAGGCGGCGTCGAATCCGCTGGGGGCCTTGTAGTGGGTGGTCGCGGTCATGATCGGCCTTTCGTCGAGGTGATGAATCCGAGAGCAGTGCTCTCGAAATCGAGTATGCAGCCACGCCGCCAGGAAATCAAGAGCACCGCTCTCGGTTGTGGCAGGATCGTCGCCATGGCCACCGGACGAACCCGCGCGGAGAACCGCGCGATGATGACCGACGAGATCCGTCGACTGGGACGCGAACACCTGACCACCTACGGCGCCGCCGGGCTCTCGTTGCGCGCCATCGCCCGCGACTTGGGCGTCGTCTCCTCGGCGGTGTACCGGTACGTCCCGAGCCGCGACGAGTTGCTGACCATGTTGCTGGTGGAGGCTTACACCGATGTCGCGGACGCCGTCGATGCCGCGGCCGATTCCATCGCCACCTCCCGACGGCGCGATCGACTCGCGGCCGCGGCCGCGGCCGCGCGGACCTGGGCTCTCGCCGAGCCGTCCCGATGGGCGCTGATCTACGGAAGCCCGGTGCCCGGTTACTCCGCCCCCGGCGAGCGGACCATCGGGCCCGGCACACGCATTCCCGTGCGGCTGCTCCGCGAGTGCTCGGCCGCTCACGCCGAAGGCCTGCTACGCGCCGACCTCCCCTCTCCCACACCGGATGTCGCCGCGGACATGGACGCGATCCGCGACGAGTTCGACCTCGACACCCCCGCCGCGGTCCTGGCCGCGGCCACCACGTTGTGGGCCGTACTCGTCGGCGCGATCAGCCTGGAGACCTTCGGCCAGTACGGGACCGACACCTTCGCGCATCCCGAGCAGCTCTTCCGGCTCCAGATCGAGCAGACACTGTCGGGCCTGTTCGCCTGAGATCGGACAGAGTGCGGTATTCGTACCGGTTTCCGGTACAGATCCCGCACTCCGCGCGGTGGGTGGATCAGCGGGTGACCGGCCGACGGAGCTCGACCCCGACGAGCTTGTCGGGGTTGCGCATCACGTAGATGTCGACGATCAGGCCATCGACGACGCGGAGGGTGATCGCGGTCTGCAGCCGGCCGTCGAAGTAGAGGATCATCCCGGGCTGACCGTTGAAGACCACGAACTCGGCGCGGTAATCCTCGAGCACGGCACCGATCCGGGTGAACCCCGAGAGCACCCGCATCACCGCGGGCGCCCCGCGCATGGGCTGCCGTACCGCGGTGGTCTTGCCGTTGCTGTCCGAGGTCAGCACCACCTCCGGTGCCATGAGGGCGATGAGGGCGTCCGCGTCGCCCGACTCGGCCGCGTCGAGGAACGTCTCGACGACCTCCGCGGCGCGGGCACGGTCCATCGGATCGAACCGGGGGCGCCGACGCTCGACGAACGACCGGCCCCGTTCCGCGAGCATCCCCACCTCGTCGAGCGACCAGGACAGCGACAGCATCGTGGCGATCGTGTCGTCGGCGAATCCGAAGACCCCACTCAGGACGTACACCGTCCGCTCAGCGGGCTCGAGTTCCTCCAGAACGAGCAGCATCGCGGTCGACGCGAACTCCGCAAGACCCGCGTCGGCGAGGACGTCGCCGTCGAACCGGATGGGATCGGGCAGCCAGGGTCCGACGTAATCCATGGCAACACGTCGACGCGCGGTCAGCGTCTCGAGCGCACGCCGGGCGACCTGCGCGATGAGGTGCGCTCGGGCCGACCCGGGGCCGAACGCGTCCACCGGAGCGCTCGCCGGATGATCCCAGAGGCAGTGTCGGACAACATGATCGGCGTCCACAGCCGAGCCCAGGATCTCGTAGGCCACCGTGAACAGCAGCGGTTCGAACGCGGCGGATCGCGCCGGGATCGGGTCCACGTCCATGCGGGTCATCGGGGTCTGCCCCCTCGTAGATGGTTCGGGCGGCGAACGACGCGCTCGGGTGTGTGCTCACCCGCGGGGCCATGTCGCGGCAGTCTCCACACCGTACGTGGCGCAGCACCACCAGGGTGCGACTGTTGCGATCGGTGTCCCAGATCGTCTCGTCCGACCTCCCCGCGCGGCCGACGACAACGACACCGCGCGAACACCCGGCCGGGATGTCCGCGCGGTGCCCGGGTCAGCGGATCAGTTCGCCTTCGTCACGTCGGCGGTCACACCGTCGCCCAGTTCGATGCTGCCCGCGTCACCATCGCCGGTCACGTCGAACCGCACCGCGAGCACCTCGCCGGCGATCAGGTCGGCGTGCGTCCTCGCCCAGTCCAGACGTTCGGCCGGTACGACGAGTCGCACCGTGATCCGGTCGGAGACGTCCAGTCCCAGGGTGCGGCGCGCATCCTGCAGCTCGCGAACCCGGTCCTTCGCCCACCCCTCGGCCTCGAGTTCGGGCGTGACCGCCGTGTCGAGGACGACCAGGCCGTTCCCGCCCGGCAGCTCCGCGGTCGAGTCCGGTTCGACGGCCACCAGCCGTCGGGTGAACTCCCCGTCGTGGAGTTCGATGCCGTCGGCGACGACGACCTCGGACCCGTCGGCGCCCTCGCGCGCAGTCCAGTTGCCCGACTTCACCGCCTTGATCGCACGCTGTACGTCCTTGCCCAAGCGGGGGCCGGCGGCACGCGCGTTGACCGCGATCTCGTAACGCCCGTACTCGCTGGCATCGGCCGCCAGAGTCACGTCCTTGACGTTCATCTCGTCCTTGATCAGGTCGACGAACGGCTCGAGCGCGGCCGCGGTCGGCGAGGCCACCGTCAGACCCGACAGGGGCAGCCGGACCCGCAGCTTGTTGGCCTTGCGGACGCTCGACGCCGTCGAGCACACCGCCTGGACCTGGTCCATGGCCATGACCAGGTCGGCATCGGCCGGCAGCTCATCGTTCGTCGGCCAGTCCGTCAGGTGCACCGACCGCTCCCCGGTGAGACCCCGCCAGATGGCCTCGGTCGCCAGCGGGAGCAGCGGCGAGGCCAGCCGGCAGGCGACCTCGAGCACGGTGTACAGGGTGTCGAAGGCGTCGGTGTCCTCGTCCTGGCCGGCCCAGAAGCGCGCCCGGGAACGACGCACGTACCAGTTGGTGAGCGACTCGACGAACTCACGGAAGGCGTCGCACGCCCCCGCGATGTCGTAGGTGTCGAGCGCCGCGGTCATCGTGTCGCGGGTCGTCGCCAGCTTGGCCAGGATGTAGCGGTCGAGCACATGCTGCGAGTCGGTCCGCCAGGTCGCCGGGCGCTCGGCGTAGAGCTGCAGGAAGCTGTAGGCGTTCCACAGCGGCAGAAGCGCCTGACGCACCCCTTCCCGGATACCTCGCTCCGTCACGACGAGGTTGCCGCCGCGCAGGATCGGCGAGGCCATCAGGAACCACCGCATCGCGTCCGATCCGTCGCGATCGAAGACCTCGTTGACGTCGGGGTAGTTGCGCTTCGACTTCGACATCTTCTGCCCGTCGTCACCCAGCACGATCCCGTGCGCAGCAACGGTTTTGAAGGCCGGCCGGTCGAACAGCGCGGTGGCCAGCACGTGCAGCGTGTAGAACCAGCCACGGGTCTGCCCGTTGTACTCGACGATGAAGTCGCCCGGGTTGTGGGCCGGGGCGTGCGCGGAGTCACCACCGTCGAACCAGTCGCGGTTCTCGAACGGATAGTGCACCTGGGCGAACGGCATCGAACCCGACTCGAACCAGCAGTCGAGGACCTCGGGCACCCGACGCATGGTCGACTTCCCGCTCGGGTCATCGGGATTGGGCCGGGTGAGTTCGTCGATGAACGGCCGGTGCAGGTTGTCCGGACGCACCCCGAAGTCGGCCTCGAGGTCGTCGAGCGAACCGTAGACGTCGACGCGCGGGAACTCCGGGTCGTCGGACACCCAGACCGGCAGGGCGCACCCCAGTACCGATTGCGGCTGATGTTCCAATCCCGGGCGCCTTCGAGCCACTTGCCGAACTGTCCGTCCCGGATGTGTTCGGGCACCCACGTGATCTGCTTGTTCAGTTCGACCATGCGGTCGCGGAACTGCGTCACCGCGACGAACCACGACGGCACCGCCATGTAGATCAGTGGCTGGCCCGACCGCCACGAGTGCGGGTAGGAGTGCTCGATGGTCTCATGGCGGAGGATCCGGCCGGATTCCTTCAGGTCCTTGATGATCACCGGGTTGGCGTCGAACACCATCAGACCCTCGTACGGCGGGACCTGCGCGGTGAAGCGTCCGCCCGGGTCGAGCGGTTGCACCACCTCGATGCCATTGGCGGTCGCGAGGTCCATGTCCTCCTCGCCGAAAGCCGGTGCGAGGTGCACGATCCCGGTGCCGCTGTCGGTGGTCACGTAGTCGCCCAGCAACACGCGATGGGAGTTCGGATGGCCGGCGAAGAAGTCGAACGGCGGTGTGTACGACAGGTTCTCCAAGGTCTTGCCCAGGTGGGTGCCGAGCACCTCCGGATCGGCGATCTCCTTCGCGTACGCACCGATCAGCGCCTCGGCCAGCAGGTATTCCCGGCCGTCGGCGGCCTTCACGTGGACGTAGGTGACCTCGGGGTTCACCGCGATCGCGAGGTTGGACGGCAGGGTCCACGGGGTCGTCGTCCAGATCAGCGCGTTGACTCCGTCGAGGGAGGACAGCGGACCGTCGGGCACCCGCAGCGGCATCGTGACGGTGACCGCCGGGTCCTGCCGCATCCGGTAGGCATCGTCGAGCTTGGACTCCTGGTTGGACAACGGCGTCTGCTCGTACCAGCTGTAGGGCAGCACTCGATAGCCCTGGTAGATGAGCCCCTTGTCGTAGAGCGCCTTGAACGCCCACATCACCGACTCCATGAAGTCGAGATCGAGTGTCTTGTAGTCGTTGTCGAAGTCGACCCAGCGGGCCTGGCGGGTCACGTAGTCACGCCACTCCCCCGTGTACCGCAGCACCGAGTCGCGGCAGTACTCGTTGAACTTCGCCATGCCCATCTTCTCGATCTCCGACTTGTCGGTGATCCCGAGCTGCCGTTCGGCCTCCAGCTCGGCAGGCAGACCGTGTGTGTCCCAGCCGAATCGGCGGTCCACCTTCTTGCCACGCATGGTCTGGTACCGGGGTACCAGATCCTTGACGTAACCGGTCAGCAGGTGACCGTAGTGCGGCAGGCCGTTCGCGAACGGCGGACCGTCGTAGAAGACGAACTCCTCGGCGTCGGCCCGGTTCTCGATCGACGCGGCGAAGGTCGAATCGGAGTCCCAGTACTGCAGGACCCGCTGTTCCACGGACGGGAAGTCGGGGGCGCTGCGCCCGGTGCCCCCGGTCATGTCGACCTTGGGATACACCCGCCCGGACTGAGTGGGGGCGGACTGGGTGGGGTCGGTCGCGTCGCTCACGGCTCGTCTCCTCGTGCCTGGTGATGTCTCATCGGCACGGGGACGCACACCGGAGGTCTGCGCGGTACCACCCCGCTTGCGTCGGAGTTCCGACGCCACTCGACGAATCGCGACGGTTGGTGACCGTACGATCCTGTGGCTGTCACGGGCCACGCCCGCCCGGTTCTACTGGGAGTCACGCATTCGCACCGTCCACTGGACGCCGCACTCGATGACACCGTTCTTCCGGGTGCTCCCCGGTGATGGCCGGATCAACGCGTGAACCAGTGTAGCGACGACCGACCCGGTCGGGCCAATGGGTTCTCGACCGGTGCGCGACCGTGCGGGTGCGCTCAGTCCGGCGGCGGATGCCAGTTCGGATCAAGCGGATCGAAATCCGCACGCCGACGACGCGGCGCGGACTCATCGGGACTTGTTGTCCAGTCGTCCGGGCCGGCGGCGTCGCCGCCCGGCACGTCGTCGGGGACCCACCCCGGAGACTGCGGGTCGAAGGGACGCGGAGCCGACGGCGGGCCGACCGGAGGCCGTTGGCCCCTGGTCGGAGGCGGGCCGGATTGCGGAGGACCGAATTGCCCCTGCTGCGGCCGGGCCTGCTGTTGCGTCCACGATGGTTGACCGACCCCGGGTGGTCGGCTCTGCGGTCCTACGCCGGGCGGTCGGGAACCCGGCGGCGGACCGGGGCGACCACCGGCGACATCGACACCGGTGGGCGGGCCCGCGGGCGGCCCGTCACCACTCGGACCGTCACCGCCGACCGAACGCAGATAGTCCTCGAGGTTGCCCTCACGACGCTCGGGAGCAGGACGATTCGGCGGGACCGAACCAGCGGGCGCGGCCATTCCGGGGTCGAAGGCCCCGGGCCGATAGCCGGCGGGCTCGGAATCGCCGACACCGGGGGCGTCGGCGGCGGGGTACCGACGCGTCGGTGCATCGTCGCCGCGATCGCCGGCCGGGTCGTGCCGGGTGACAGCGTCGTCATCGGCGTCGTGCGACGGATCGGTGTCGCGACCGGCGCCCGGGACCATGTCTTCCAGTGACCGGGCCGCTTCGCCCTTGCGACCGGCGAACACGTCCATCAGGAGGAAGCCGAGGCCCACCAGACAGACCACGATGCAGGCCACGGCCAGCCACACGGTCCCGGTGATGAGACCGAGGATGAGCAGCACGAACCCCAAGAGGGTCGCGGCCAGCGCCAAGGTCAGCACATCACCAGCCTAGTGCGCACCGATCCGCCCAGGTCAGCTGGGTGAGTAGCTGCTGAATCCACCGTTACCCGGATCGTTCGAGAACGACTGATCGGGTCGGCCGCCCTCGACAGGCGCCGCGCTGCCACGCTGCTGGAGTTCCTCGAGCTGGGATTCGAGGTAGGTCTTCAGACGCGTACGGTATTCACGCTCGAAGGTCTTGAGCTGCTCGATCCGGCCTTCCAGCACACCGCGCTGCTGGTTGATCGTGCCCATGATCTCGCTGTGCTTGCGCTCGGCGTCGCTCTGCAGGGCATCGGCACGTTCCTGTGCCTGCCGCAACTGCGCCTCCGACCGCGTCTGCGCGTCGGCGAGGATCGCCTCCGAGCGCTGCCGGGCATCGGCGAGCATGGCATCGGACTTGGTCTGCGCCTCGGAGACCAGCGTGTCGGCGCGCGTCTGGGCGTCGGACAGCATCGCGTCGGCGTCGGCGCGTGCGCTGCCGGTGAGCCGGTCCGCGGTGTCCTGGGCGAGCGCGAGAACGCGTGCGGCACGCACGTTGGCGTCGTCGTTGGTCGCCTGCGGGGCCGGCGTCGGCGCCGGGGCGGGCGGCTCGGGTGCCGCGGCGGGCTTGGCGAACATCTGGGTCCGGTCGTCCGCCTGGGCGCCACCACCGGAACGGGCATCGGCGAGCTCGCTCTCGAGCTCCTCGACGCGCTGCTTGAGGTCGGTGTTCTCTTCGATCAGCCGTGCGAGTTCGGCTTCGACGAAGTCGAGGAACTGATCGACCTCGTCTTCGTTGTAACCGCGCTTACCGATGGGCGGTTTGCTGAACGCGACGTTGTGCACATCAGCTGGAGTCAGCCGCATGTCGGTTCCCCTCATGTCTGGTGGTGAACTTGTGTTCAGTTGGCGGGCCGTCCAACCCGGATCGCGCGACGGTGAGTCGTTCGACCGATACAGGTTGTCACTAACTATTCATACCAGTCAAAAATTGTAACTGGCGTCCAATCCTGTCACACGCGAACCGTTGGTCGCATCTCTGCGATGCGCTGTTGAAATGAAACAGTCATCCGAAGATGACTTACAACGGTAGACCATCGCCGTGACACGGGGTACCCGCCGCCCGATCGGTGCGCCCGCCGGTGACGGGACCCTTCGTGACGCGCCCTCCGCAAGCTCCGGGCGCTCCTCCAGGGAGCAGGGGGACGCGCCCGCAAGCTCCGGCCGCTCCTCAGGGAGCAGGGGGACGCGCCCGCAAATTCCCGGGGCTCCTCAGGGAGCAGGGGGACGCGCCCGCAAGCTCCGGGACCCGGCGTCAGGGGCGGACGAGGTGTCCGGCGATCGCGAGCGACTCGGCCAGGGCGTCGGCGCGTAGGCCGTTGACGATGTTCATGCCGATGATCACGACGAGCATCACGATCATGAGCGACAGGTCGAGCCGGATGGGACCGAGTGGGATCGGGGGGAGAACGCGACGCAGCGCCTTGATCGGGGGGTCGGTCACGGTGAAGACCATCTCGATGACGACCACCGCGATCCCGGTGGGACGCCACTCACGCGCGAAGGTCCGGACCAGTTCGACCACCAGCCGGCCCAGGAGGAGCAACCAGAAGATCAGCAGGAGGTAGTACAAGACGCTCAACAAAATCGCAGCCACGCGTCAAGAGTGCCTGAACATCTCGGACGACGGCGAACCGAGGTCCCCTACGCCGCCGGTCAGGAGTGGTTGTAGAAGCCCGTCTCGGCGATCTTGCGGCGGTCTTCGGGCGACACGTCGACGTCGGCGGGCGACAGCAGGAACACCTTGGTGGCCACCTTGTCGAACGATCCGCGCAGCGCGAACGCAAGACCCGCGGCGAAGTCGACGAGGCGCTTGGCGTCGTCGTTGCTCATGTCGACGAGGTCCATGATGACCGGGTTGCCGTCGCGGAAACGCTCCCCGATGGTACGGGCTTCGCTGTAGTCCGACGGGCGCAGCGTGGTGATCTTCTGCAGCGGGCTGTCGGCGAAGACGCGCTCGAGTTCGCGGGGGTCGGCACCCGTCGACCGCGGCGCGGTGGCAGCGCGCAGGGCGGCGCTCGACGAACGCTGCAGCGGTTCGAGGCGGGCGGGCGCCCGCATCGGCCCCTCGCCCACCGCGCGACTGCCGGCGTAGGCGAACTCCGCCGCGTACTCCGGGGCCAGGTCGAAGCCGGCGTCGTAGTGGCGGTCGGACAGCTCGTCGCGGTACGCGATCTCGTCGCGGTAGCCGGCGTCCCGGAACGACGGCTCGTATCCGGGATCGTAGGAGGAGTCACCGTAGTAGTCGTCACGGTAGGCGCGCTCACGAGACCGCTCCCGCAGCGGCGGGGCCGACTCCTCGAGGTAGTCGTCCTCGTACTCGCTGGGCGGCACCATGCCGAAGTAAGCCTTGAACTTCTGCATCGTGGTCATTGACGGCCTCTCTGGTAGTGCGACGCCGGTTGCTGCCGTGCCGGATGGTGCATCTGTGGTCAGTGAGCTAACTGCGCTTCGTGTGTCACTTGGTTCTGGTGTTACCAATGTGATTACTGAGAGATTAGCGGCCGATCGCCCATGATCGCGGTTCCGACACGCACGCATGTCGAGCCCGCGGCGACCGCCTCCTCCATGTCCCCGGACATGCCCGCGGACAGTTCGGCGGCGGCGTCGAATCGCCCGCGGAACGCCTCGCGGATGCGTGCGGCCTCGGCCATCCAGTGCCCGGGTTCGCCAGCCAGCGGGGCGATCACCATGAGCCCGCGCAACCGCAGTGAATCTGCCTCGACGACCCGCTCGGCCAGAGCCGGGAGATCGTCTTCGACGACGCCGCCGCGCTGCGGATCGCCGTCGAGGCTGACCTGGAGCAGGATGCCGAGCGGATCGGCGCGCTCCCCCTCGTCGAGTGCTGCGACCGCGGCACGGTCCAGGGCGTCGACGACCTTCGGGCGGTCGACGGAGTGCACCGCGCGCGCCCACCGCGCCACCGACCGGGCCTTCTTGGACTGCACCGAACCGATCATGTCGAAGACAGGGACGTCACCGGACCCCGGGGACTCCCAGTCCCTGAGCACCTCCGCCACCTTCCGGCCGGCCTCGGGTTCGCGCGACTCGCCGAACGCGCGCTCCCCCAGCTGCAGCAGCCGACGGACGTCATCCGCGGGGAAGAACTTCGTGACCACGAGGAGCTGACAGGAGCCCGCCGGCCGATGGGCGGCCTCGACCGCGGCGTCGAGGCGCCGACGCACCGCCGCCAACCGTTTCCCCAGCTCGGCGGTGCGCGCATCAGATGACCCGGTCATGTCCCCATCCTTCTCGCCACCGGGTCACTCCCCGAGCGGGCGCCGCTCACCGGGTGCATCGTCGCCGTGTGCATCGCCATCGGGGTCCATCCAGATGACCGAGGCCAGGCGGCCCGTGGGTGCGCCCCGGCGATGGCTGAACAGGCTCGGGTCGGCGATGGTGTCCCGCGGGTCGACCGCGACTCCGGCGACGCCGGCCTCGAGCAACTGCCGCCGCAAGCCGGCACGCAGGTCGAGACCGGCCGTGCCCTTCTTGGTACGCACGGCGCTGCCCGGCAGATGCTTCTCTACGTCGGCCTGCATGTCGGCGGGCACCTCATAGTGGTCTCCGCTCGCGGCAGGACCGAGGAAGGCGCCGATGGACCCGATCCGGGCGCCGAGTTCGAACATTGCGCGCAGGGTGGCGGGCACGATGCCGATCCGGGCGCCGACGCGGCCCGCATGGACCCCCGCGATCACACCGGCGTCGTCGTCGCTGAGGAGTACCGGGACGCAGTCGGCGGACAGCACAGCGAGGGCGAGACCGGGCGTGGTCGTGACCAGCGCGTCGGTGGCGGGCACCGGCTCGGGAACCGGTCCGTCGACCACGGTGACGTTGCGACTGTGGATCTGTTCCATCCAGACCACCGACCCGGCCGCCACCCCGATCTGCTCGGCCAGCCGAATCCTGTTCGCCGCCACGGCTTCCGGATCGTCTCCGACGTGATCACCGAGATTGAACGAATCGTACGGTGACACCGAGACCCCGCCGGCACGGGTGGTGATGACACGACGCACCCGCATGCGCGGGCTCAGCGCTTCATGAACGACGGCACGTCGACATCGTCGTCGTCGAGCCGAACGGTGTTGCGGCGGGGCGGCTCCGGCTCCTGCTCGAACGGATCGCCCGCACCCTTCGGCATGTCCCCGAAGAGCGGATCGTTCTTCGGCGGCGACGCCACGGCGCCGGCCTGGCCCTGACCGACCGCGGAACGCCCCGCGGCGGCCGGGACGTCGGTCCGCTTCTTGGGTGAGCCACCGTCGAAGCCGGCGGCGATGACCGTGACCCGGACCTCGTCACCGAGGTTGTCGTCGATCACCGTGCCGAAGATGATGTTGGCGTCCTCGTGCGCGGCCTCCTGCACCTGGGTCGCGGCGTTGTGGATCTCGAACAGACCCAGGTCGCTGCCACCGGCGATCGAGATCAGCACACCGCGGGCGCCTTCCATCGAGGCCTCGAGCAGCGGCGAGTTGATCGCGGACTCGGCGGCCTTGCGCGCACGCTCCTCGCCGCGGGCCGAACCGATGCCCATCAGCGCGCTGCCGGCATCGCTCATGACGCCCTTGACGTCGGCGAAGTCGACGTTGATCAGGCCCGGCGTGGTGATGAGGTCGGTGATGCCCTGCACGCCGTTGAGGAGCACCTCGTCGGCACTGCGGAACGCGTCCATCAGGCTGACCTGCGCGTCGCCGAGCTGCAGTAGACGGTCGTTGGGGATCACGATCAGGGTGTCGCAGGACTCGCGCAGCGCGGTGATGCCCGCCTCGGCCTGTCCGCCGCGTCGCTTGCCCTCGAAGGCGAACGGCCGGGTGACCACGCCGACGGTGAGCGCGCCGAGCTTGCGCGCGATCGACGCGACCACGGGTGCACCACCCGTTCCGGTCCCGCCGCCCTCGCCCGCGGTCACGAAGACCATGTCGGCGCCCTTGAGCAGTTCCTCGATCTCGTCGCGCGCGTCCTCGGCGGCGCGGCGACCGACCTCGGGATCGGCACCGGCGCCGAGACCCCGTGTCGAGTCGCGCCCGACATCGAGCTTGACGTCGGCGTCGCTCATCAACAACGCCTGGGCGTCGGTGTTGATCGCGATGAACTCGACTCCCTTGAGTCCCTGTTCGATCATGCGGTTGACGGCATTCACGCCGCCACCGCCGATGCCGACGACCTTGATGACGGCCAGGTAGTTGTGCGGTGGCGTCATGCGCTCGCCTTCCTTGTGTGGTCGATCTCGTTGTTCGAGTTCTGGTCTCGATATGTCCTGTGTGAACCGGCCGGTCCACGTCCCGCTCGCGACAAACCCTAAACCTGAACCATAGATTTAGAGTTATGTCAAGTAACTCGTTGTGGTGATGACGCTAGGCATCGCAGGCCCCGGTATCCAGATCCGCGCTCGGCGTGTCGGGAAGTCGTGGCGAAATCCGCCGGAACCCTCAGCTTTTCGCCGCCCCACGGGGGTCGTCCGGTTCCGTCTCGCGGGTCCGCCTCACCCCGACCGGTGATTTCGGGGTCGGCCGGATCCGGCGTGCGTCACCGATAGGCCGGGAACTCGGGACTCGACACGTTGTACATCCGCGCCTCGCGGGTGAGCAGATGCGTCAGTGTGCGGGCCTTCTCGGCGCCGCGGTCGCTGTCCCCCCACACCACGGTGCGCTTCTCCGACAGCGTGAACTCGATGTCGACCGGCGAGGTCGCGGTCACCCGGATGACCTGCCGCGCCAGCGATTCGGGCAAGCCCGCCACCGCCGCGATGGTCTCCCTGGTGGTCGGGTCCGCCGGCCCCGGGTTCGGGGTGTCGAGAACCGGGAGCTTGAGCACCTCGGGCGGGACGCCCTGCGTGCGGTCGTAGTCGAGGAACGCCACCCCGGACTTGTCGAGCACGTGGACGTCGTCGCCGTTGTTCACGATCACGACCGGGACCCGCTCGACGACGGTGATGGTCAGCGACGAGGGGTAACTCCGCTGCACGCGCGCCGACTCGACGGACGGGATGGTGGCGACACGCTGCGCGACCGCCCGGGTGTCGACCTGCAGCAGCGGGGTGCCCGACGGCACTGCCGCGACCCGCAGGATCTCGTCGGCCGGAATCGACCCGTTGTCGCGGACGTCGGTGCCGCGCACCGACATCAGCGGCGTGAGGTAGGCGATGAGCACCAACCCGACGCCGGCCGCGACCACCATGAGCGTGCCGAGGACCACGCGCGACCGGCGGCGCTGCGGCCAGCGGATCACGACACCCGCCCCGTCCGGCCCTCGGAGTCCGCCGGGCCGTCGGTCGGAGTCGCGCCCGAACCCGTCACGGTGGCGGTGTCGGCGGTCGTCGAGGTCGAGGCCAGGGCGTCGAGGATCTCCGGACCCTGCATGGTGATGTCGCCCGCCCCCAGGGTCAGCACGACATCCCCGGACCGCGCCAGTCGCGCGACCTGCGCGGCCAGCCGCGACAGGTCCGGGGCGAAGATCCCCGGCACGGTCAGCTTGTCCGAGATCGTGCGCCCGCTGACCCCCGGGATCGGGGCCTCACGGGCCCCGTACACATCGGCGACGACCACTGCGTCGGCGAGGTCGAGAGCAGCGGCGAACTCATCGGCGAACTCGACGGTGCGTGAGTAGAGGTGCGGCTGGAACACCGCGATCACGCGCCCGCGCGAACCGCTCGGCCCGCCGCGGGCGGACACCATGTCCTGCGCCGCCGAGAGCACGGCCCGCACCTCGGTCGGATGATGGGCGTAGTCGTCGATGACCTCGACGCCGCCGCGCCGGCCGCGGAACTCGAAGCGACGGTGGACACCGCCGAACGCGCCGATCCCGGCCACGATGGCGTCGAGCCGTCCGGCCCCGGTCGATGGGTCGGATGTCGCGACGCCGGGCTGCGCACCCACCCGGGCGGCACCGATCACCGCGGCGATCGCGTTGAGCGCCATGTGCTCGCCCGGGAGCGGGAGGACGATCTGTCGATCCTCGCCATTCGGGCAGAGCGGGGAGGTGAACCGGACCGTGGCGGCTCCGCCGCCTCCGCGCGCTCCCAGGACGTCATGGTCGCGACGTTGCGGACGGTCGGCGCCAGCGCGGCGTGGGTCCCCCGTCCGTATCCAAGGACCTCCACCCCGCGCGCGGTGAGCGACTCGGCGACGCGGCCGGCCAGGGCGGCCGAGCCCGGGTCGTCGAGGCACACGACGAGCGACCCGCCGCCCGCGATGCGCGCGACGAACCGGTCGAACACCTCGACATAGGCCTCGATGGAACCGAAGAAATCGAGGTGGTCGGCGTCGATGTTGGTGACGACGACGACGTCGGGTGTGTACTCCAGCAGCGAGCCGTCGCTCTCGTCGGCCTCGGCGACGAAGATCGGGTCGCCACCGTGGTGGGCGTTGGTCCCCGACTCGTTCAGCTCGCCGCCGATCGCGAACGACGGGTCGGTCCCGGCATGCTGCAGCGCGACGACCGCCATCGAGGTCGTGGAGGTCTTGCCGTGGGTGCCCGCGATCAGCAGGCTGCGCTGACCCGCCATCAGCTGGGCCAGGACGCGGGGCCGCAGGAGGATCGGGATACCGCGCGACCGTGCCGCCACGAGTTCGGGATTGGTCTTGGGGATCGCGGCATGAGTGGTCACCACGACAGACGGGCCACCGGGGATCTGGTCGAGCGCCGACGGATCGTGCCCGACCTGCACCCGGGCGCCGCGGGTCCGCAGTTCGAGGATGCCCCGACTGTTCTTGGCATCCGACCCCGACACCTGTCCCCCGCGGGCCAGCAGGATCCGGGCCAGTCCCGACATCCCGGCGCCGCCGATGCCGACCATGTGGACGCGGCTCAGCTCATCGGGCAGCGACCCCGGAGCCGATGCCGTCTCGTCCCTCTCCGTCGCTTCGCTCACGGCCTCATCGTTCACGGGCCGACCTCCCACCGCGACGACGTCCAGCCCGGAAATCCTGCGCGAGTTCGATGGCGGCGGTGGCCACCGCCGCCGCGGCGTCCCGATGCCCGGTGCCCGCAGCAGCGATCGACATCTCGTGCAGCCGAGTTGTATCCGTCAGCAGCGCAGGCACTTCGCGGGCAACCCAGTCGGCGTCCACCGTCGCATCGTCGACGAGCAGTCCCCCGCCCGCCTCCACGACCGGGAGCGCATTCAGTCGTTGTTCGCCGTTCCCGTGCGGCAGCGGGACATAGATCGCGGGCAACCCGGTCGCCGACACCTCGGCGACGGTCATCGCGCCGGACCGGCACATCACGAGATCCGCGGCGGCGTACGCGAGATCCATCCGTTTGAGATACCCGACGGCGCGGTAGGGCGGCGCGTCGTCGACGACGGCGGGGTCGATCGAGTTCTTGGGACCGTAGGCGTGCAGCACGCCGATGCCGGCCTCACCCAATGTCTTCGCCGCGCCCGACACGGCGTCGTTGAGTCGTTGCGCGCCCTGCGAGCCGCCGAAGACGAGCAGCGTCGGCGCGTCGTCGTCGAGTCCGAAGTAGTGGCGCGCCTTCGCCCGCAGGGCGGGCCGGTCCAGTTCGGCGAGGACACCGCGCACCGGGATTCCGACGACCGTCGCGTCGAGCCCGGAACCGTCGACCGCCGCCAGGACCCGATCGGCGAACCGGGCACCGACCTTGTTGGCGATGCCGGCCGAGGCATTGGCCTCATGGATGACGATCGGGATCCGATTGCGTCGGCGCAGGTGCATCTGCGCCGCGAGGTACGCCGGCACGGAGACGTAACCACCGAAACCGATGACCACGTCGGCGTCCACCTCGTCGAGGACCTTGCGGGTGGCGGCCACCGAACCCAGCAGACGGCCGGGGGTGCGCGCCAGGTCGAGGCCGGGTTTGCGCGGCAACGGTACCGGCGGGATCAGCTGCAGGTCGTATCCGCGTTCCGGGACGAGATCGACTTCGAGGCCGCGACTGGTACCCAGCGCCGTGATACGGGCCGTCGGATCGATGCGGCTGACCGCGTCGGCGACGGCGAGGGCGGGTTCGATGTGACCGGCCGTGCCGCCGCCTGCGACGACCACCGACAACGGCCGGCCGTTCGGCCGTCCGGTCGTATCAGCTTGTACCGCACCCGAACTCACCGGCGTCGTCACTCCATTCCAGCTTTCGATCACACTCGCGGGCTCCCGGCCGGAGATCTCCCGTCGTGGGCCCGCACCTCAGCCGCTCCCACCGCCGGTCACCGACGGCCGGCGCCGCGTACATTCGGCCCGCGCGCTCCGCTCCCGGCGCCGCGTACATACGGCCCGCTCGCTCCGCTCCCGGCGCCGCGTACATACGACCCGCTCCCCCGATACCCGACACCGTAGTCGACGCCGCTCCGCGAAGAAGTCCCCGGCCGGACCCGCCCGCGCAGGACACCCGCCCGGCCGGAGGCCGCCGACCGGGCCCCTCGGGTGTCGCCGGCACCGGATCGCGTCGACGACCGGCCCTGCCGTCGATCGTCCCGCGCGGACTGCGACGGGGCGGCGGCACGCCGCCAGGGCAACGGGAAGCGTCGACGGCCACGTCCGGCATCGGCCGACGGCGCGGGCCCGCTCGGCGGACGGCGACGCGACTGCGGTCCCCGGCCGCCGCGACCGACACCGGCCGTCGGACGCGGACCGGCCGTGCGACGCTGGTCCAGTCGATCGCGCAGCGACTCCGCCCGTGTCTGCCGGTAGGCCACCGGCGTCGGCAGGCGCAGCCACCGTGCCACGCGGCTCGGCGACCCGCCGGTCAGCGTCGCGACCGCCTCGGGTTCGTGCCTCGCGGCGTTGGCGAGCAGACCGAGCATCGCGAGGACGGTCAGCGTCGACGTGCCACCGGCCGAGATCAGCGGCAGCTGGATTCCGGTCACCGGCAGCAATCCGATGACGTAGCCGATGTTGATGAACGCCTGCGCGGTGATCAGCACCGTGATGGTCGCCGACATCAGGCGCAGGAAGGGATCGGTCGACCGGGATGCGATCCGGAAGCCGATGTAGGCGAGGACGACGAACAGGAACACCACCATGAGCCCGCCGAGCAGCCCGAGCTCCTCGCCGATGATCGCGAAGATGAAGTCGTTGTGCGCGTTCGGAAGATAGTTCCACTTGGCACTCGACTGGCCGAGGCCCACGCCGAAGACCCCGCCGTTCGCGAGCGCGTAGGTCGCCTGGCGCGCCTGGTAGCCGGCGCCCTGCGGGTCGTCGACGTTGCCGAGGAAGCTCATCACGCGCTGCGAGCGGTAGCCCTCGGCCAGGGCGAGGATCACGGCGAGCGCGATGCCGGACACCGCGAACGAGACGAAGACCTTGACCGGCAGTCCCGCGAACCACAACAGCGCACCGACGATGATCGCGATGGTGATCGTCGTGGACAGGTTCGGCTCGAGGATGATGAGCAGGCACACGAGCATGGCCACCGGCACGAGCGGGACCAGCAGCTCGCGCAGGGAGGCGTTGTCCCGCCGGCGCGAGGCCAGCAGGTGCGCACCCCAGATACACAACGCGACCTTCACCAGCTCCGACGGCTGCACCGACAGGCCGTAGATGACGAACCAGCGGCGTGCGCCCTGACTGAGCGTGCCCACGCCGGGGATGAGGACCAGCGCCAGGAGCACCACCGCGACGAACATCGCGGGAGCGGCGAACCGTCGGAGCAACCGCACCGGAATCCGCAGCATGAAGTAGAAGACCACCAGGCCGAGCAGGGCGAAGATCACCTGCGTGGCGAACAGCCCGTACGCCGATCCCTCTTTGGAATACCCCTCGACCGACGACGCCGAGAGGACCATCACCAGGCCGAATGTGGTGAGCAGGAACGACATCGTGAGGATCAGCTGATAGGACGCCAGCGGACGCGCCAACAGGTTGCGGATGGCGTCGAGCACGATCGCGGGGATCGACGCGGCAGTCGCTGCTGCCGCACCCGCGGAGCGGCCCGAGGCGTCGTCCCGTGCCGACCTGGCGCCGGTGCCGCGCTTCACGCCCGGCCGTTCGTCTCTCGTGCGCGTCCGGCCACCGGTGTCCCCGCCGGTCTCGACATCAGCGCTCCCGTTGTCGGCAGCGACACCATCGTCTCCGACGCCGTCGAGACCGCTGCGGTCGTCGGCATCGTCGACGGGGTCGTTGTCCGCGGCCGGGTTGCGGCTGCTCATCCGACTCAGCGTCCGGTGTCGGGCGAGCCGGCGATCCGACGCGCGGCGGCGGCGAAAGCGTCACCGCGCGCGCCGTATCCGGCGAACATGTCCAGCGAGGCCGCCGCGGGGGCGAGCAGCACGGCGTCGGGCGCGGACGGGCTCGCCTCCGCGAGCACCCACGCCTCCTCGACGGCCCGGTCCATGACCGCCACCGATGTCGAGGAGCCCGTCCCCGGGAGATCAGCTGCTGAGGCTTGGGGACCGGCCTGTCCCGGACGATGCACGTTCACCGTGCCATCGTCCCCTGTGAATACTGTGACTGTTGGGACTTCTGGGGCGTGTCGCGCGATCGCCTCGATCACCAGGTCTCGGTCACGGCCGATCGCGACCACCCCGGCCAGCCGACTGCCCACCGCGGTGAGCATCTCGTCCATCGACGCACCCTTGAGCAGACCGCCCGCGATCAGCACGACCCGGTCGAAGGCGGCGACCGCCGCCTGGGCGGCGTGGGGGTTGGTGGCCTTGGAGTCGTCGACGAAGTCGATCCCGTCCCGCGAGGCGACGACCTCGCCGCGATGACCGGCCGGCCGGAAGGACGCCAGCCCCGCCCGTATCGCCTCCGGCCCGATGCCGGCCGCGAGCGCGAGAGCCGACGCGGCCAGCGCATCGGCGACACCCGACGGTCCGGCCGGGCGCACCTCGTCAGCGTCGTACAACCGGCCCGCGTCGAAGGCGCGGTCGATCAGCACACCGTCCGCGACGCCGAGTTGTCCGGGCTGCGGCTCGCGCAGCGTGAAACCGATGCGGCGGCCCGCGGCGGGCAGGCCGGACGCGACCGGGTCGTCGAGTCCGACGACACTCACCGCACCGCGCAGCGCTCCCGCCTTGGCAAGTGCGTACGCCTCGAAGGTCCCGTGCCAGTCGAGGTGATCCTCGGCCACGTTGAGCACGACTCCCGCATGCGGACGGACCGACGGCGCCCAATGCAGCTGAAATGACGACAGTTCGGCGCACAGCACGTCCACCCTGGGCTCGGCCTGCATCGCGTCGAGCACCGGGAGCCCGATGTTGCCACAGGCCGCACCCCTGCGGCCCGACGCCTCGACGATCCCGGCGAGCATCGACGTGGTCGTCGTCTTGCCGTTGGTGCCGGTCACGACAAGCCAGGTGCGTGGTTCGCCCAGCAGTCCCGCGACGTCCACGCGCCAGGCCAGTTCGACCTCGCCCCAGACCGGTACGCCGGCGGCGGCCGCGGCCGCCACCAGGTGGTGGGTGGGCGCGAAGCCGGGTGACACGATCACGACCTTGGCCGTCGCCAGTCGCCCGGAACCGGTGAGCAGATCCGCGACGGCGACCGGTTCGACGCCCTGCGACATCAGTTCGGTGACCCCGGCGACCGCCGCGGCCGCGGCGTTCCGGTCGACGGGCGGCGCGTCAGCACCGGCGAACCGGTCGTCGGCGAGCAGGACATGCGCGCCGAGCGTCACCAGGAACCGGGTGGCGGACAACCCCGCGGTCCCGGCCCCGCCGACCACGACGGTCCGGCCGGCCAGGCGCGCGGGTCGGGCCCCCCGGGGGTCGGACTCGCTTCCGGCTGATCAGCCATTGGTGGTCAGGAACTCGCCGTAGAACAGCGACAGGCCGAGCGCACAGGCGATGGCGGTGAGCAACCAGAATCTGATGATCACCGTGGTCTCCGCCCAGCCACCGAGTTCGAAGTGGTGATGGAACGGGGCCATCCGGAACACGCGACGACCGGTGGTCCGGAAGAAGGCGATCTGGATCACGACCGACATGATCTCGGCGACGAACAGCGCGCCGATGACGACCGCCAGCAACTCCGTCCGCGTGGTGATCGACAGACCGGCGAGCATGCCGCCGAGGGCGAGCGAGCCGGTGTCGCCCATGAAGATCTTGGCGGGCGCCGCATTCCACCAGAGGAAGCCGAGGCACGCTCCACCGCCGGCCACGGCGATGAGCGCGAGATCGAGGGGGTCACGGACCTGGTAGCAGCCGGTGGGGATCTCGCTCGGCGGTTTCGCGCCGCCCGCACAGGCGTTGACGAACTGGAAGAAGGTGACCAGGACGTAGGAGCCCAGGACCATCGCCATGGAGCCGGCGGCCAGGCCGTCGAGCCCGTCGGTGAAGTTCACCGCGTTCGACCAGGCCGCGACCACCAGCCAGCAGAACACCACGAACACGACCGACCCGAGCGTGATCGCATCGATGTCGCGGACGTAGGACAGGTTCGTGCTCGCCGGCGTGTAGCCGTAGTCGTTGCGGAACTGCAGCACCAGGATGCCGAAGAGGATGGCGGCGATGAACTGCCCGATCGACTTCGCGGTCTTGTTCAGACCGAGATTGCGATGCTTGCGGATCTTGATGATGTCGTCGAGGAACCCGACGACGCCCAACGCGGTCGCCAGCCCCAGGACGAGCAGTCCGGAGGCGGTCGGCCCGTTCCCGGCGTCGGTGAAGACCCCGACGAGGTGGGCGCCGAAATAGCCGGCCCAGAGGGCGGCCAGGATCGCGACGCCGCCCATCGACGGGGTCCCGCGCTTGGTCTGGTGGCTCTGCGGGCCCTCGACCCGGATCTCCTGCCCGAAGCCCTGCCGGGAGAACACCTTGATGAGGACCGGCGTCAGCAGGATCGACACCGCGATCGCGATCGCCCCCGCGAGGAGTATCTGTGTCACCGCGTTGCCCCCGCATCCTCTCCGTACGCGACCGGTCTGTTCCCGGCCGCGATCTTCCCGAACCTGCCTGACACCCCGCGGCGGAGCGGCATCGTCGGCCCACTCACGCCCGCGCGAGCGCTCACGGTGCCGCCTCGTCGGCGGCCGTCGCGTCGACGACCCGCCATCCGCCCCGCTCGGACCACGCGGTGATCACCGAGTCGAGATCGGCGCCGGCCGCGGCCAGCAGGATGACGTCGCCGGCGGCGGGCCGCCAGTCCGGTTCGGTGTCGGCGAGTCGGGCGGCGGCGTCGACGGACTCGACGATGCGCGCCTCGTCACCCCACGAACCCTCCATGACCGCGCCCTGGTGCAGCGCGTGCACCGATCGTGAATCCCCCACGCAGAGAGTCTTGTCGACAGCCAGCCGGACCGCCAGGCGACCCAGCAGATCGTGTTCGACGACGCGCTGGTTCTCGGTCAGGCCGGCCGGCGAGGCCAGCTCGGCGATGACCGCCCAGGTGCGGCCGGCGCCGGCGGACTCGGCGAGGCGCCGGATCAGCCGGCGGGCGTCGTCGACCGACACCGGCGCATCGCCGCGGATGACCGTGACCGCTCCGGTGGTCATCGTTCGCTCTCCGTGACCGCACCCGGAGCCTCGGCTGCGCGGGACTCGAGCGCACGGGCGACGACCTCCCGATCGTCGAACGGATGCTTCACGCCGTCGATCTCCTGTCCTGCCTCGTGTCCCTTGCCGGCGACCAGCACGATGTCGCCGGGTCGTGCCCAGGCGACGGCCGCCTCGATCGCGGCGGCGCGATCGCCGATCTCCCGGATCGGTTCCGCGCCGCGGGGGCGCTCGGTTCCGGGCACGGCCTGTGCACCGGCGAGCACCTCGGCCCGGATCGCACCCGGGTCCTCGGTACGCGGGTTGTCGTCGGTCACGACCACGAGTTCGGCACCGCGCGCGGCCGCTTCCCCCATCAGCGGCCGTTTCCCGGTGTCGCGATCGCCGCCGGCACCGACGACGATGGCCACCCGTCCGGTGGTCTGCCCGCGCAGTGTCGCCAGCACCGCCTCGATCGCGCCCGGCTTGTGGGCGTAGTCGACGAGGGCCAGGAACGGCTGTCCACGATCGATGCGCTGTAGGCGTCCCGGGACGCTCACCGACGCGACCGCCTCGAGTGCGGTGGGCACCGGCACGCCGGCGGCGTGTGCCACGGCGACGGCCAGGAGCCCGTTGGCCACGTTGTACCGGCCGGGCAGCGGGATGAGGAGCTCGTGCTCGCCGTCCGGCTCGGTGAACGGGGTGCGTGACGAGCCGTCGTCGGCGAGCGACGAGTCATCCGCATGCCAGTGGGCCGGCGTCGGCCCGGTGGATACCAGGACCGGCTGCAGATGGGCGGCCTCGCCCGGCCGCCGGGCGAGCTCGGCCATCCGCCGACCCCACTCGTCGTCGACGCACACGACCGCCCGGACCGCGTGCGTCGGGGCGGACGGGACGAACAGCTGGGCCTTCGCGTCGAAGTAGGCGCGCATCGTCAGGTGGAAATCGAGATGGTCCTGCGAGAGATTGGTGAACGCGCCGATCGCGAAATGCGCACCGTCGACGCGACCGAGTGCCAGCGCGTGACTCGACACCTCCATGACGACGATGTCGACGCCGTCCTCGAGCATCGCCGCGAGCAGGGCCTGCAGGGTCGGGGCCTCCGGCGTGGTCAGCGAACTCGGTTGGGCGTCGCCGTTCACGCGGGTCTCGACGGTGCCGATGAGCCCTACCGAGTGCCCGGCGGCCAGCAGGGCGGCCTCGACCAGATAGGACGTGGTGGTCTTGCCCGACGTGCCGGTGATGCCGATCAGCTTGAGTCGTTGGGACGGATTGCCGTACACGCGGGCGCTGACATTGCCGAGCACCGTGCGGGGAGCGGGATGGATGAGGACCGCGACGGCAGTCTCCGGCGGCAGGACGCGAGCCAGTTCGGCCCGGCCGGCGGGGTCGGTGAGGATGGCCGTCGCACCGGCCGCCACGGCCTGATCGGCGAACTTCGCGCCGTGCGTGCTGGCCCCGGGCAGAGCGGCGAACAGGTCACCGGGCCGGACGTCCTGCGCCCGCAGGACGACCCCGGTCACCTGGGTCTCGGCGTCGGCGCCGCCGACCAGGTCGAGTCGGGCCCCGGTGGCGGTGGACAACACGGACACCGCTGTCGGCGCGACCTCACGCGGACGGATGGGTCCGCCCCTCCGGTCGGGTGATGGTCGACGAGACGCCATCGGTGCTCCTCGCCTCCTCGGTTCTTCTCTCGGCGTTTCCCACGGGCGAGCGGACATGCTCGCTCCTCGGGACTGTGCTGGTCGTGCGGGACTGCTCGGTACGGGTGTCGGTGTTCGGACGTCGGACCGGGCTGTGCCGCGAGGTGCGTCGGTGCCTCGTCGGGAGGCGCAGAATCGCACTCACGATACCGACCCGCCCCGACGCCACAGCACACGGTGCGCCCGTGGCCGCACCTGTCCGGGTGTCCGGCTGATCGGCGACGGACTCCGCGGGCGCTACCGTGCGGTCAGGGTCAGCCGGGGCGTCGGCGCGGACAGCGGCACCTGGGCGCGCTGGAGCATCCACGACGTGATGGTGGAGAACAGCGGAGCCGCCGACTGACCGCCCGACCCGTCGGAACTGCGCCGTGGGTTGTCGAGCATGATCCCGACGACGTAGCGCGGGTTGTCGGCCGGGGCGATGCCCGCGAACGTGATGTTGTACCGCGAGTTCGAGTAGCACCCACAGGATGGATCGACCTGCTGCGCGGTGCCGGTCTTGCCGCTCACCTGGTAGCCGTCGACGCCGCCTTGGTCCCGGTGCCCTGTTGCTCACCGGTCGGGTCGTCCTGCACCACCGACCGGAACATGTCCCGGACGGTCCGGGCGGTGGACTCGCTCACCACCCGGACGGGTTGGGGCCGCGCCCGGTCGTCGGGCGCCGACCCGTCCCGCTGTTCCGATGCCAGGATGCGTGGCGGAATGCGCAGGCCGTCGTTGGCGATCGCCTGGTACATCGCGGTCATCTGCAGCAGCGACATCGAAAGGCCCTGTCCGATGGGCAGGTTGGCGAACGAGCCACCGGACCACTGACTCAGGGCGGGAACCTCTCCCGCGCTCTCCGCGGGCAGGCCGACCCCGGTTCGCTGACCGAGACCGAACTTCTTGACCATGTCGGCGAAGCGCTCCTCGCCGATCCGCTGCGCGAGCATCAGGGTGCCGACGTTCGACGACTTACCGAAGATGCCGGTGGTGGTGTACGGCTCGACCCCGTGCGGCCAAGCGTCGCGCACCGTGACACCTGCCATCCGGATGCTGCCCGGAACGCGGTACACCGTCTCGGGCCGGGTGATGCCGTATTCGACGGCGGCCGCGGCGGCGATGAGCTTGTTGACCGAGCCTGGCTCGAACGGAGACGTGACGGCGGGGTTGCCCAGCTCGGCATCGGGCTGCTCGGACAACGGGATGGATGCGTTGAACGTCCCGTCGTTCGCCATCGCCAGCACCTCACCGGTCTTGGCATCGAGCACCACGGCCGACGCGCCCTGCGCACCCGATGCCTGCTTGGCCTTCATGACCTGGCTCTGGACGAACCACTGGATGTCGGAGTCGAGGGTGAGGCGCACCGTCGCCCCGTTGAGAGCCGGGTGCACGTTGCGCATGCTGCCGGGGATGACGGCCCCGTCCGATCCCCGGTCGTAGGTCCGCGAGCCGTCGGTCCCGGACAGGATCGAGTCAAGCGACGCCTCGAGCCCGATGAGTCCGTTGCCGTCGTAGTTCACGTCGCCGACCACGTTCGCCGCCAGCGACCCACCCGGGTACAGGCGGATGCTCTGCGGGTCGGCACCGACCTCCGGGAAGTCCTCGGTGATCCGGGACGCGACGTCGGGGCTCACGGACCGCGCGAGGTACACGAAAGTGTCTTCGCCGGTGACCTTCTCGAGGAGATCCTCCTCGCTGATCGAACCACCGAGGGCCACCGACACCCCCTTCGCGATCTCCTCGAGCCTGGTCTCGACGTCGGGAAGCGCGGGGTTCTTGCGGTGCTCTTCCTCGATCGTCTTGCGAACGGCCTTGGGCAGGAACGTCAATGACCGCGCTTCGTCGGTGTAGGCCAGCGGGCGCCCGTTGCGGTCGAGGATCGCACCGCGCTTGGCGGTGAGGACCTGCGTGTACTCGCGCTGCTGTGCGGCCTCGGCAGAGATCGAACTCGCCTGCACCGTGTGGACGACGATCATCTTGACCGCGACGGCGAGGACGACCAGCAGGACCACCACGCCGGCCGCGCGCGCACGGAAGACGAAACCCTGCGGCCCACGGCCGTTCCGCCCGCCGGGCCCCTTCCGATCCGATCCTCCCGACCCCGCTCCGGGTCCACGCCCGGGTCGGCGTCCCGGACGCGACGGGCCGGCGCCGAGCCGCTCGAAGGTCGCACGTGTCATGGTCGTCAATTGTTCACCGCTTCAACGTGGTTACCCCGGATTTGACCCCGGCGGGTTGGAGATGGCGCCGGAGATCCAGCGCACTTCGGAAGCGCGGATCGGGGCGAACTCACGGGGTGGGCACCACATTCGGCGCCGGAGTCGGGGTCGACGGCGCGGCCGGGGGCACGGCACCGGCCCCGGAGGGAGCCGGACTCGCACCGGACGGGAGCGGATTCGCGCCGGGCGGTGCGGTCTGCGACGGAGACGGTCCGCCGGCCGCCGGTTCGTCGGATGCCGGTTGCGACGGTGCGGGTTGCGGTGTGGACGTCCCGCCCGCCTCGGGTCCCGCGGAACCCGATCCGCCGCCCAGCCCGATCGAGTCGTCGACCTCGCTCGGGTCGATCGATTCCGCGGGATCCGGTGCGGTATCGGGATTCAGGCTCCCCATCGGACGCCCGGACGCGGGCTCCGGCTTGCCCACCACGCGCGGGCGTCGCGGGTCGTCGACGATCATCCGAGCGGGGTTGTCGGCGGGGATCATGCCGAGACGTGCTGCCTTGTCCGACAATTCAGGCGCCGAGTTGCCCGATTCGTACGTGCGCTTGAGCGCGTCGCGCTGATCGATGAGGGACTGGTTCTGCGTCCGCTCGATTCCCAGCTTGTAGGAATCCTGCGCCGCCTTGGTCGACAACCACAGGCTGAGACCGAGTCCGAGGACGAGCAACGCGATCACCGGCACGACAAACGGGGTGTGCTGCAGTCGCTCTCGCAGGGACACCCCGGTCATGGACAGTCCGCCGCCGGTACGACGCGGCGGCGTGGCACGACCCGCCGCGGAGCGTCGGTGTCGACGGTCGAGTGCCCGCTGGGCGGCCCTCGATCGTGTCGCACGTTCGGACTCGATGCGGGTTCGGCGTGACCGTCGCGAATCGCGCTCGTCGCCGGCGGACCGCGACGGGGCCTCGTGCAGGATGGTCATGCTCAGCCCTTCTTCTCGACTCGCTCGATCGCGCGGACACGTACCGGCGCCGAGCGCGGGTTGGTGGCCAGTTCGTTCTCGTCCGGACGTTCGGCGCCCCGCGTGACGACACGGAATTCCGGTGCCGTGCCGGGCAACTCGACCGGGAGCCCGGGGGGTGAGGTGGACGATGTGCGCGTCGCGAACTCGCGCTTGACGATCCGATCCTCGAGAGACTGGTAACTCATCACGGCGATCCGTCCGCCCACGGCGAGCGCGTCCAGCGCAGCGGGCAAAGCCTCACGCAGGACGTCCAATTCATGGTTGACCTCGATGCGCAACGCCTGGAAGGTCCGCTTCGCCGGGTGCCCGCCGGTCCGCCTGGTGGCGGCCGGGATGGCGTCGTAGAGCAGTTCGACGAGACGCGCGCTGGTCGTGAAGGGCTCCTTGTCCCGCTCCCGCAGGACCGCCGAGGCGATCCGGCCGGCGAAGCGCTCCTCCCCGTAATCGGAGAGTACGCGGGCCAATTCGCCGTGCGAGTACGTGTTGAGCACGTCGGCGGCGGTGAGCGGGTCGTCGGCGTTCATGCGCATGTCGAGCGGCGCATCCACCGCATAGGCGAAACCGCGTCCGGCCTGGTCCAGCTGCATCGACGACACCCCGAGATCGAACAGTGCGGCATCGATGACCGACTCCCCCGCTGCGTCCATCACGTCGCGGATCTCGTGAAAGGTGGCCTGGTGCAGCGAGATCCGGTCGGAGTACGACGTCAGGCGCTCGCGGGCGATCTCGAGTGCCGAGGCGTCCCGATCGATGCCGACCACGCGGACGTTCGGGAACGACTCGAGAACCAGTTGACTGTGCCCGCCCGCGCCGAGCGTGGCGTCGAGGAAGACGCGCGGATCGTCGGAATCCAGTGCGGGGGTCAGCAGTTCGACGATGCGCGCACCCATGACGGGGATGTGGCCGAACTCGCCGGACCGACGCGGTTCGTCCTCGGCATCGACCATGATGAAGACCCCCCATCGGCATGTATGCGGTATCGGCGGTGGGCGGATGCCTCGGGTCGGCGAGAGCAGGCGGTCGGATGGAGCGGGGTCCCGACCCGATCACGCACCTGGCGTTGGGGAAGTACGCCAGGGTCGCCACCGGGCCGGGGCCTCGTGCCACCCGAAGCCGCTGGGCACCGAACTCGCCCATCGGTTGCTGTCTCTTCGGTCGGTTTCTGGTCGGTTGCTGTCGTTGGTGTTGCTGTCTCGGCGGTGTGGCGGCCGGTCCTCCGGCTACAGCACCGCGTTCAGCGCGGCGGAGTTGGCGGCCGAGAAGTTCTCCTCG
The DNA here is from genome assembly GCF_029866425.1 of Gordonia sp. SMJS1. Lineage (NCBI taxonomy): Bacteria > Bacillati > Actinomycetota > Actinomycetes > Mycobacteriales > Gordoniaceae > Gordonia > Gordonia sp. SMJS1. The sequence goes on from NZ_CP123381.1 coordinate 3,316,996, forward strand.
TGCCGCGTCTGGTACTCGTTCCATGCGGCCGAGTCCCAGATCTCGAGGTGATCGAAGCTGCCGAACACCACGCACTCCTTGGACAACCCCGCGTACACGCGATGGTCGCCGGACAGGCTGATCCTGCCCTGACCGTCCGGTCGCTGCTCTTCCGAACCGGCGAAGAACGTTCGCTGGAACGCGCGCAGATCAGGGTCGTTCCGAGACGCCTCGACGATCCGAGCGGCTATCGCGTCGAACTCTTCGGTCCGGTACACCGACAAGCTGTGATCTTGGCCTTTGGTGACCACTACCCCTCCTGCCAGTGCATCGCGGAACTTGGCGGGCAACGTGAGCCGCCCTTTGTCGTCCAATTTGGGCGTGTAGGTACCGACGAATCGCACGGACACGTCGACACCTCCTGCCCACCGGGTTCCGCGTCGTATCTCGCCTCACCCAGTGATGCCACAGTACCCCACTTTCCACCACTTTCCACCCCCACCGCCCCCGCATTCACCCACTGACAGCAAATTCCCAGTTCAGGGAGCTCAAGATGACGATGAACGCGCGTGTCGCCGGCGCGTCATGGGCGGAAAGAAGGGCAACCAGCGTGTGACCAGAGATACCGATGAGGTCCGAGAGGCGGGAATTCCAGGCGTAAATCCTCTAGTGGGGCAAAGTGGGGCGACCCGGTGGGGAGAAGTGGGGATCGCCGGTGGCGAGAAGTGGGGATCGCCAGTATGGAAGCGCGAGGACCGTTGACCGGGCGTTCGATCCCGTCGACCGTGCGCCCGGATCCGTTCAGCGTGCTCTGGAGAGCAATCGAGGACATGAAAGAGCCGCGTGCCCGAAGGCACGCGGCTCAGTCGAATATGCGAAGTTGCGGGAGTCGGTCAGCCGATCGACGAACGCGGAGTCGGGATCAGCGGATCACTCCTGCTCGAACCGGCGATTGAATCGCTCCTCCATGCGTTCTGACAGCTTGCGCTTGGCGCCGGACGACCCCGATTGCTTCTTGCCGGACCTGGTCGACGACGAGCCCGCCTCGGCGGTGTTGTTGTCTCCCCAGAGAGCGAAGAGGCCGGCCCCGAACATCACCAGGAAGCCCAGGAGGCTCACGATCGGGAATCCGCCGATGTTGATGTTGACGATGAGTCCGCCGACCAGCATCACCAGGCCGACGACGAAGACCGCTGCCGCCTGCAGGCGACGACGACCGCTCGACTTCCCAAGGCGCCGACGCTTGACACTGGACGCAAACTTGGGGTCTTCCGCGTACAGCGCGCTCTCGATCTGTTCGAGCATGCGTTGCTCGTGCTCCGAAAGTGGCACCGACCCTCCTTCTCACTGATCCGTGACGCCGACGAAGGTCACCCGCGACCGGAAAGGCGTCTGCGCCTATATCGTCCCATGATACGAGGTGAAATCGACCGCGACCACCATTACTCGCTGTTGCCGACGACCGGGCGGTGCCAGAAACCGCAAAGTGTGGCCGGATTCACGCCGTCGCGCCGATCTGCGGCGCTTCGGCACCGAGTTTTCCTTGCTCGTAGGCGATGACCATCGTCTCGACCCGACGCAGGAAGTCGAGGACGAGCAGCCGCATGCCGGCGACGCTGTCGGGGTCGATCGTGCGGATGATCCCGGACTCGATCTTCATCCGAACCGGCGACAGCGCGGCGAACCGGGCGGCGATCGGCGCCAGCTCTGGGGCGACCACACCGATGCGGGTCCAGGCGTTCGACGTCCTGCGCCGCACGGTCCCGACCGGTTCGTGCACGGCGAGGGCCGCGCCCGAGGCGCGGAGGGCAACGAGGTACAGCTGACGGAACCGCTCGACGTCGTCGTCGACGCCGTCGGCATTGTCGAAGAGCACGTGTGCACGCTCGAGGAGATCGCGCGCTCGACCGACCATCACCGGGTCGACGGGCGCCGCGTGGGTGAGAGCCGTGGCGCTGCGGTGTCTGGCCATGTCGTCCTCCTCGTGCGTATGGGCTGTGTCCGGCGGCAGACGCTTCCCTCGTCCGCCGCCGGACCGTGTCGTCGGATGAACGCGAACAGCTTGCGGAGGCACATTCATCGAACATCCGTTCGACACGTTCAATATAGCTATCCCGGCGTCGGCGTTCAAGACATCTGTGACCCGAAACCCCCGCCGGGGAGTACAACGCCACCACCTGCGGGCCGATTCCTGCCGAGTGTGCATCATCGATAGGACAATTCCCGGAAGTGGCCTGCGACGCGATGCCCCCGGCAGAGGGCGGCCCGCCCCAGCGGCAGCCGACCTCGTCTGCAGGTCGACGACGCAGGACGAACGATGCAGAGAACGGAAATCCGTTGACCATCCGCCTGGTGAGCCTGAGTGGCCAGGACGCCCGGGCCTGGCTCGAGCCGGCCCTGGAGATCTACGTGACCGCGATGAATTATCCGCGCGGTACGGAGATCCATCGGGCCGGGCTCTGGCGCGAACACATCGCGCGGCCCGGATGGCGTGCGATGGGCGCGGTCGAGACGGTGACCCCACACGAGGCGCGGACCATGCCGGCCGCGCGGCGCCGGGTCGGTCCGCCGGTCGGCTTCGGACCCGACGACCTGCTCGTCGGCATCGCCTACGGCTACACCGGCGCGACCGGTCAATGGTGGAACCAGCAGCTGCGGCTCGGACTCCGCCAGACGGGCCGACCGCCCGAGACGGTCGAGGCGATCGCGCGCGACTACTTCGAGCTCACCGAGCTGCACGTCCACCCGACCGCTCAGGGCCGAGGTATCGGCCAGGGGCTCCTCGCCCGGCTGCTGGCCGACCGGCCCGAACGCCATGTGCTGCTGTCGACCCCGGAGATCCCCGCCGAGGACAACCGCGCGTGGTCGTTGTACCGGCGGATGGGTTTCACCGACGTCCTGCGCCACTTCACCTTCACCGGCGATCCGCGTCCGTTCGCGTTCCTCGGCCGTCCGCTCCCCCTGGAACTGCAACCCCCGGCCGCCGCCCGCCGCGCCGGTACCGGGAGCTGACGATGCACGGCACACGGCGTGACGCCGTCGTCATCGGCGCGGGCCACAACGGCCTGATCGCCGCGGCCTACCTGGCACAGGCCGGACGGGATGTGGAGGCACTCGAGCGGGACGACATCCCAGGCGGCGCGGTCTCCACCGTCGAACGGTTCCCCGGACATCGGGTCGACCGGGGGTCGTCGTCGCATCTGATGATCCGTCACTCCCCCGTTCTCGACGACCTCGACCTCGCCGCGCACGGCCTGCGCTACATCGACTGCGATCCGTGGGCGTTCGTCCCGGCCACCGCGACCGCCCCGCCGATCGTCTTCCGCACCGACCTCGACGCGACGTGCGCTTCCATCGAGAACGCCTGTGGTGCAACCGATGCCGCCGCATATCGACGGTTCGTGGAGACGTGGACGCCGCGGGCGCGGGCGGTCATGGATGCGTTCTACCAACCCGCGACGATGGGGAAGTTCGGCCGGGCCTTCGGCGGGCTCGGCGGCACCGCCACCACGGCACGCACGGGGTTGTTCGGCCGGCGCGGTGGCCGGGTGCTGAACCTGACCGCCGAATTGATGGCCTCCGGCGATTCCCTCCTCGACGAGTATTTCGAGTCCGAACAGCTCAAGGCGGGACTCGCGTGGTTCGGCGCCCAGTCCGGACCGCCCATGAGCGCACCGGGCACGGCGCCGATGATCGGATTCGCCGCACTCATGCACCGAATCCCGCCCGGACGCGCGATCGGGGGCAGCGGCGCACTCACCGAGGCCCTCGTGCACCGAATCCACCAGGACGGCGGCCGTGTCTCCTGCGGCGACCCCGCGGTCTCCGTCGCCCGCTGCGGCGACCACTGGCGGGTGCTCACCAGCACGGGTCAATCCCGTTGTGCCGCAACAGTCATCCACGCCTGCCACGTGCTCACCACGCTCGACCTCCTCGCCGCCGGCGGTTTCGACGCGGGCGTCATCGACCGGTGGCGACGCACCATCGTCGTGGGCAGCGGGATCGGGATGGCGGTTCGCCTGGGGACGACCGGCCTGCCCGACTACCAGGGCTGCCCGGCGACCTGCCCGAGCACGGCGTCCATTCGGCTCTCGGACTGCTGGTCACCGACCGCGCCCACCTCACCCGAGCCCATGCCGCGGCGTCGGTGGGCGAGCTCCCGCCGCGCCCGGCCGTGGTCGCGATGAGCTATTCGGCGATCGATCCGACGCTCGCGCCCCCGGGCCGCTCCGTCATCAATCTCTGGGCACAGTGGCATCCGTACCGGCCGGCCGACGGCGACTGGCCGGCCGCGGCGGACCGCGCCGCGAAGGCCGTCGTCGACGAGGTGGACCGCCACGCGCCCGGTTTCGCCGAGTCGGTCGCGCATCGGTACGTCCAGACGCCGCGAGATCTGGCCGATGAGCTGGGCCTGATCGGCGGCAACATCATGCATGTCGAGATGTCCATCGACCAGATGTTCATGTGGCGTCCCACCCCCGACCTCGCCGGACACCGCGTCCCCGGTGCCGACGGCCTGCTCCTCGCCGGAGCGTCGACTCACCCCGGCGGAGGTGTCACCGGCGCGAGCGGTTACATCGCCGCCCACCTGGCGCTGCGACGCGGGCGTCGGGGTCTCGGCCGTCGGCCCTGACACCGCCGACACCCGACGCGGCGCGGTGTGACGGGTGCCCCGCGGTCCGGCCGGGGTCTGGCACGATGAGCACCGTGCGTTCGTCGAATCCCGTACCGGGTGCGCCCGGGTCCCGCCGAGCCCGGCGCCTGTTGCCGTCCGCGGTGGCCGTCGCTCTCGTCGCTCTCTCCCCGCTGATGGCCGGTTGTCTCGAACGGTCGACGACGGTGGGAGATCGCTACTCGGGGAGCGTCGTCGTGGCGACCACCCCGGACAATCCGCGCGGGACACCGCAGTTCGACCTCCCCGAGTCGATGATGGGGCAGGTCTCGGTGACCGACTACAAACAGGTGCCCGATCGTCCCGACGCGCCGTCGTCTCCGGGCGCCGGACCCGAGAACACGGCCGAATCCCCCTCACCCTCCGAGCCCGCCGGAAACGACGAGGCCGGCGCGGACGAGAACCCCGACGAGGACGATCCCGCCACGCGCGTCGGAACGCGGGCGTCGTTCAGCGATCTCACCGCGGGGCAGTTCGCCCAACTGGGCGACATCGTGGCCGACGCCTACGGCGACACCTCGCTGACGATGGATCTCACCGCCAAGCGCAGCGGGGAGGTGGTGCGGTTCCGCGGCGACGCCGATCTGACCGAGCTGGTCCCGGACCGCGACTACGTACAACTGACCGTCACCTTCGGCGGTCCGGTGACCGCGACGAACGGCGAGCAGGTCGGCGAGTCCACCGTGACCTGGACCCCCGCTCCGGGTGAACCGTCGGACTTCAGCGCCGATGCCACCTATCCGGACCCGGCGACCGCCGCGGTCAGCAGTTGGTCGTGGTTCGTCGCGTTGCTGTGCGTCGTGGTCGTCCTGGTGATCGTCCGGATCGCCTACTCCAAGCGGTATCGCGGACCGCGGCCCGGACGTCCGGTGGCGGCTAAGACAAACCCTTCGTCGATCTCGGGTGAAGGACTCGCGGCTGCCGCCGATCCCGTGTCGGGTCCGTCATCGGCAACGCCGCCCGCGGATCGAAAGCCACCCGCGGGCACATGATGCCGCGCCGGACCGGCGCCGACACCGGTCCGGCGGAACAGCTTCGGCCGTTCAGGCCGGGACGTGCAGCGCGGCGTCGACGTCCACGCCGAGTCGGCCCAGGACCTCCGTCGTGGCCTTGGCGAAGTTCAGACTGCAGAAATGCAGACACGGCGCACCCTCGGCGACCAGTCGCTGTGCCATCTCGGTGGCGAAGTCGATGCCGACGGCACGGACCGACGCACGATCCTCCTCGGCGCCGTTGCCCGCGGCCTTGGCGAAGCGTTCCTCGACGTCGGGCGGGATCACCGAACCCGACAGCTCGACCATGCGACGGACGGTGGCCAGCGACGTGACCGGCATGATGCCCGGGATGATCGGCTTGAGTCCCTGCTCGGGGTCGGCGGCCGCGACCCGGTCGCGCAGCCGCAGGTAGTGCTCGACGTCGAAGAACATCTGGGTGATGGAGTACTCGGCCCCGGCCCGCAACTTGCTGACAAGAGTGCGGGTGTCGTGTTCGATGTCGGGCGACCGGTGATGCGTCTCCGGGAACGACGCCACCCCCACGTGGAAGTCGCCGAGGGTGTCGATGAGCCGGACCAGTTGCTCGGCGTACTCGACGCCGTCGGGATGGGCGACCCACTCGCCGAGCGGATCGCCGGGCGGATCGCCGCGAAGCGCGAGGATGTTGGTGATGCCCTGGTCGGCGTAGGCACCGACGAGCGCCCTCAGTTCCGCGACGCTGTGGTTGACGGCGGTCAGGTGGGCCACCGGCAGCAGCGTGGTATGTGCGGCGAGCTCACCGGTGATGCGCACCGTGCGATCGCGCGTCGAACCGCCTGCACCGTAGGTCATCGAGACGAACGCCGGGGACAACCGCTCGAAGATGCGCACCGCCCGCCAGAGCCGGGACTCGGCCTCGGCGTCACGCGGCGGGAAGAACTCGACCGAGAACGGGACCGGGCCGCGGTGCGGGGCGGACAGGCGTTCGACGATCGAGGGTGCGGGAGCGGTTGGGGTCACCCGCACAGTGTACGGAGCAGGTCGCATAGCCTGGCAGGGTGACCTCCACGATCCCCACGCCCACCTCGCTCGATGCGGTTCCGGGCGCCGTCGAGGCCGAATTACGCGCCTTCTTCGACGACGCGGTCCCGGCCGCCGCCGCGATCGCACCGGTGGTCGGTGAGGCGGCCGAACTGATCCGGGAGTTCGTGCTGCGAGGAGGCAAACGCATTCGACCGGTCTTCGCCTTCGCCGGGTGGCGCTGCGGGACGTCGTCGTCGGACCGTGCCGTCGCCGGGGCCGCAGCCGAGGACGACGCCCCCGGCCCGCGGGACGCGCTGCGCGTCTGCGCCGCACTCGAACTCGTGCAGGCCTGCGCCCTGATCCACGACGACATCATCGACCGGTCGGACACCCGGCGCGGGTACCCGACCGTGCACCGGGAGTTCGAGTCACGGCACGCGAGCGCGGAGTGGGCCGGGGACTCCGGCACCCACGGGGTGGCGGCCGCGATCCTCGCCGGCGACTTCGCGCTCGCCTGGGCGGACGACCTGGTCCACGGTCACCGGCCGGGGGTTTCGACAGGCTCAACCGGCGGGGACCGCTCAACCGGCGGGGACCGCTCAACCGGCAGGGACCGCTCAACCGGCAGGGACGGCGACCACCCGCTGCCCGCGGAGGTGGGCGCGACGTGGGCGGCGATGCGGACCGAGGTGCTCGGCGGCCAGTTCCTGGACATCGTGAACGAGGCCGGCGGCGACGACTCGACCGAGGCCGCCTACCGGGTGATGGAGTTCAAGACCGCCGCCTACACCGTCGCGCGACCACTCGAGCTGGGTGCGCGACTCGCCGGTGCGTCCGAGCAGCTGGTGTCGACGCTGCGTGCGATCGGGCACGACCTCGGCATCGCCTTCCAGCTCCGCGACGATCTGCTCGGCGTCTTCGGCGATCCCGAACGCACGGGTAAACCGTCCGGGGACGATCTGGTCTCGGACAAGCACACGGCCCTGCGCGCGATCGCGCTGCAACGCGCCGATGCGGCCGACCCGGCCCTCGGCGCGCGGTTGCGCTCCTACTTCGGCCGCCGGCTCGACAGCGACGAATTGGGTTCCGCGCGAGACCTGTTCGTCGAGCTCGGCGCGGTGGCCGAGGTGGAGAACTCGATCGACGAGCTGTTGGGGTCGGCGTTGACCGCACTCGACGCCGCCGACATCGGCGACGACATCCGTGCCGAGCTGATCGCGGTCGCCCATCGCGTCGCGCACCGTCAGGCGTGAGCACTTCCGTGACAGGTGCCGCCACGGCCGGTCGGGGCGATCTGATCCTCGGCGCGATCGGGTCCGTGCTGGTCTGTCTCGGCAGCTTCGGGGTCGGCGACCCGCCGCGCAACTCCGCTCTTCTCTCCGATCTGGGTCTGAGCTGGATCACGTACGGGCACGGCAAGAACGTCTTCGGGACGCTGTTCTGGCTGGGCGTGTTCCTCATGGTGTTCGGGTGGGTCCGGCTGGGGCGTCGGATCATCTCCGCCACCACCGACACCGCGCCGACGACGCGGACGCTGAGCCGATGGGTGCTCGTGTGGACCGCTCCCCTGCTCGTCGCGGTGCCGGTGTACTCGCGCGACGTCTACGCCTATCTCGCCCAGGGCGCGGTGTTCGGCGCCGGTTTCGACCCGTATGCCGACGGTCCCGCCCACCTGCCCGGTCCGCTCGTCGACAGCATGGCGCAGGTCTGGGCGACCACGACGGCACCGTACGGCCCCTTCTTCATGGGCATGCTGCGCGTCGTCACCGAGATCACCGGCGACCAGGTCGTCCTCGGCGTGCTGGCCATCCGGCTGGTGCTGCTGCCCGGACTCTTCCTGTCCCTCTGGGCGATACCCCGATTGGCGGAGCGGTTCGGGGCCTCCCCGCAAGCCGGACTGTGGCTGGTGCTGTTCAACCCGCTGGTCCTGATCCATCTCGTGGCGGGACCGCACGTGGAGCTGCTGATGATGGGCGTCCTCGTCACCGGGATCGTCCTGGTGGTCGACGGCCGGCACGTGGTGGGCACAGCCGTCCTGGCGCTCGCGGTGTCGATCAAGATCACCGCCGGCATCGCACTGCCGTTCGTCTTGTGGATCTGGTTGTCGCACATCCGTTCCCGGCGACCGGTGACCGCCCGCGACGTGGTGACGGTGTTCGCATCCATCGTCGGGATCGCGGTCGCGGTGTTCGGCCTGTGGACCCTGGTGATCGGTTTGGGACTCGGCTGGCTCACCGGCCTGGGGTGGGCCGACGTCATCATCAACTGGTTCACGATTCCCACCCTCGCCGCCCATGTCGTGACCCTCGTCGCGGCGCCGTTCGTCGCCCTCAATCTGCAACCGGTGCTGGAGGTCACGCGGGCAATCGGTTCGGTGGTCCTCGCGGTAACGCTGGTCGCGCTCTGGTGGCGCCACCGCCACGACGTGCGGGACGCGGTCGCCGGGATGGCGTGGGCGATGCTGGCCGTACTCCTGCTCGAGCCGTCGACGCTGCCCTGGTACTACACGTGGGTGCTGGTGATCGCGGTGGCCTTCGACCTGCCGATGTGGGTGCGGGCCACGGTCGTCGGTGCCTCGACGTTCCTGCTGATCGTGTTCCAGCCCGACGACGCGATCGTCTTCTACAAACCTGTCGAGGTGACGCTGGCGGCCGCACTGGCCGGCGTCGCGGCCTGGTCGCTGACCCGTCGGGACCCGTTGCGGCTGGGCCGGTTCGGGAGGTGGGCGTGGGGCGCGACCCCGGCCGGCGAGGACACTCTCGCGTCGGATGTCCTCGCGGAGACGGGCGTCGAGGAGTCGGGGCGCGCCGAGGCCGAGCACCGGGAGTCCGGACCCCGGGGGTTCGGGGCCGGGGCGTCGCTCAGAAAGCCTGGGCCTGCGCCCGGCGGATGACCTCGCGGGCGAGATCCGTGTGCAGCGCTGCCGCCGGGTGGAGTCCGAGATCTTCCTGCTCGGTGAACAACCACTCCATCACCTCGTCGCGCGTGTAACCGCCGTCGATCAGGACCGCCACGAGCCCGTAGAAGTGTTTCGCGACGCCACCCTCGTCCACGAAGAGCGCCGGAATCGCCGGGTATCCGTTGTGGGAGACCGCGAGCAGGTGATGGTCACGGATGAGTGTCCGCACCCGGTTGGTCGACACCCCGAGGCGGTCGGCGACATCGTCGATCGACAGGAACTCGGTGTCGGAAGGCAGAGTGTCAGGCGACAACGGTAGGGAACCCACGTCGAAAGGGTAGCCGGTAGTCGGGAGCGGGAGAAACCGTCGGGTCGCGACGACATGACGAACGGACCCGCGAACGCCCCGTCGGCGACACCCTCCATCGGCATCGTGCCGATGCTCTCGACCGGCCCGGGCTGCAGGTAGATTCGGCAGCGTGAACTCCCCCGTCGACACGATGCTCGGGACCGTCCTCGAGGACCGGTACCGGATCGACGCGCCCATCGCGCGCGGCGGCATGTCGGCGGTCTACCTCGCCGTCGACCTGCGGCTGGGACGCGACGTGGCGGTGAAGGTGATGGACTCCCGGTACTCGGGAGACCCACAGTTCTTGCGCCGCTTCGAGTTCGAGGCGCGCGCGGTCGCCGGCCTCAAACATCCCGGGCTCGTCGCGGTGTACGACCAGGGCATCGACGACGGCATCGCGTTCCTGGTGATGGAACTGGTCGACGGGGGCAGCCTGCGCGAACTGTTGCGCGAACGCGGCCCGATGCCGCCCCATGCCGTCGTCGCGGTGGCCGCGCCGGTACTGGGCGGGCTGGGCACCGCACATGCCGCGGGTCTGGTCCACCGGGACGTGAAACCCGAGAACGTGCTCATCTCCGACGAGGGCGAGGTCAAGGTCGCCGACTTCGGACTCGTACGCGCCGTCGCCGAAGCCGGGGTGACCTCGGCGAGCGTGATCCTGGGGACGGCCGCCTATCTCTCCCCCGAGCAAGTCGAGTCCACTCATGCCGACGCGCGCAGCGACGTCTACTCCATGGGTGTGATGATGTTCGAACTCCTCACGGGCAGAACACCTTTCTCGGGCGACTCACCCCTGGCTCTCGCCTACCAACGTCTCAGCTTCGACGTGCCGGCGCCGGGCGACGTGATCCCGGGGGTGCCGGAGGAGTTCGACGAGATCGTGTTGCGCGCGACCGAACGCGACCCCGCCGATCGATATGCCGACGGCTTCGACATGCAGCGGGCTCTGCTCGCCGTCGCCGACGAACTCGACCTCCCGCCGTTCACGGTGCCCGCTCCGCGCCGGTCGGCCGAGCGTCAGACGGTGTCGCGCTACCGGGGCCCCGATCCCGGCGGCCATGGCACCCGGGTCCAGTCGGTGCCCGGCCCGGCGCGGCCCGCGGACACAGCCACACCCGTGGAGCAACCTGCGGCCGAGCGCGACGACGTCGGCTCCGCGCCGCGTCCGGTGACCCGTCGTACCCCACGGCCGGTGGCCGTCGAGCCCGAACTCATCGGCGGCAGCCGGCTCGGCGCGCTGGTCTGGATAGTCGTCGTGCTGGTGCTGGTCGGCGGCCTCGGCGCCCTCGGATTCTGGGTCGGCAGCACGTTCCTGGCGATCGGCTGACGCCCCGCTCCCTCAGCCGCGCAGCATCTCCGCGACGAGGAACGCCAGCTCGAGCGACTGCTGCGTGTTCAACCGCGGATCGCAGGCCGTCTCGTAGCGTCCCCCGAGGTCGAGATCCGAGATCTCCTGTGCGCCACCGAGACATTCGGTGACGTCCTCGCCGGTCAGCTCGACGTGGACACCGCCCGGATGACTACCCAGCGCGCGATGCACCTCGAAGAACCCCTGCACCTCGTCGACGATGCGGTCGAAGTGCCGGGTCTTGAAGCCGGTCGACGCCTCATGGGTGTTCCCGTGCATCGGATCGCACTGCCAGATGACCTTGTGGCCGGTCGCCTCGACGGCGCCGACGATGGCCGGCAGCACGTCGCGGACCTTGCCGTTGCCCATCCGCGCGACGAGCGTGAGTCGCCCGGGCACGTTGTGCGGATCGAGACGCTCGACGTATTCGACGGCCTGCTCGGGCGTCGTCGTGGGCCCGATCTTGACGCCGATCGGATTGCTGATGAGCTCCGCGAACGCGATGTGGGCGCCGTCGAGCTGGCGGGTCCTCTCCCCGATCCACAGGAAGTGCGCGGAGAGGTCGTAGAGGACCTTGCCGGCACCCTCGGGGTCGTCGGCCAGCCGCAGCATGGCGCGTTCGTAGTCGAGGACGAGCGCTTCGTGCGAGGCGAAGATGGAAGCGGAGTTCAGATTCGAATCGGTGACGCCGCAGGCGTCCATGAACCGCAGGCCGCGATCGATCTCGGACGCCAGGGCCTCGTAGCGTGCGCCGGCGGGTGACGTGCGCACGAACTCGCGGTTCCAGTCGTGCACCCGGCTCAGATCCGCCTCGGCCTGGGTGAGGGCGCGGACCAGGTTCATCGCGGCCGCGGCATTCGCGTAGGCGCGCACCAGCCGGGACGGGTCGTGGGCCCGCACCGCCGCGTCGGCCACGAATCCGTTGACCATGTCGCCGCGGTAGGAGGGCAGCCCCAGGGCGTCGGTGTCGGATGATCGCGGCTTGGCGTACTGGCCTGCGATCCGGGCGACCTTGACCACCGGCATGCTGGCGCCGTAGGTGAGCACGACCGCCATCTGCAACAACGTGCGGATGTTGCCCTTGATGTGCGGTTCGGTGTTGTCGGCGAACGTCTCCGCGCAGTCACCGCCCTGCAGGAGGAATGCACGCCCCTCGGCGACGTCGGCCAGCTGCGCGGCGAGTGTCTGGACCTCGGCGGGCATACAGATCGGCGGGACCGACTCGAGGACGGTCCGCATCTTGCGCGCCTCGTCGGCCGGCCAGCTCGGCTGCTGTACCGCCGGGCGGCTGATCGCGTCGTCGAAACGCGTCTGGAGGTCCCCCGGAAGCGGCGGGAGCTCGGGAAGGTCGTCGATCGGAACGTCTACGGTCCAGTTCACCACCCGTCCAGGGTAGAGGAGACGTGGCCGTGGATTCGTCCGCGGGTCAGACGCGGGCCTTCTCGATCGCCTCCCACCGGCGCAGGTTGTGCCGGGCGTCGCTCAGCGCGTCGTGCGCGTCCGACGGCGTGGGCGGCAGCGCCGGTCGGCCCGCGGCCTCCCAGTGCTGCCGCAGCTCACGGGTGAACCGCGGGATCTCGCGCGGCAGCGCGGTCATGGGACCCCACAACTGGCACAGCACGACATGGTCGTACGCGCCCACCCAGGCCCACAGCTCGATGTCGGAGCCGTCGGCGGTGAGGAACTCGAGGAGATCTTCCCGGATGCGTCGACGGTCCCGCCACGCGGACGACGACGGCGAGGGCAGTTTCGGCAACACGTTGGCCCGCACCCAGTCCCCCGCCCGGCCGGGTCGAAATCGGTCGACACCGCATAGAACTCGCGGCCGTCCTCACCGACGACCCCGATCGAGACCAGCTCGATGGTGGTGCCGTCCTCGATGAACTCCGAGTCGTAGAAGAAACGCATGGGTCAAGTATTCACACACCCTCCTGCCGACCCGCTCACCGCGCACCGTTTCGCCATACCGCCCTCCGGCTGTCTACCCTGGTATTTCGTGCGCTCCAGGTCCGTGCTGGCGACCGCTCTCCTGGCGGCGTCGATCATCGCGCGGCTCGTCTGGGACACGCTGACCGTGAACGGCAGGAACTTCGTGGACCTGCACGTTTACCGCGACGGTTCGGCGGGTCTCGCCGACGGGTCGCTCTATCTCTTCACCTACGCCGGTGAGACCGACTTCGCCCTGCCCTTCACGTATCCGCCGTTCGCGGCCGTCGTGCTGTACCCGTTGTCTCTCGTGCCATGGGACCTGGTGGCCATCGGCTGGCAGCTCGCGACGTTCGGAGCCCTGTACACCTGCGTCGTCCTCGCCTTACGCCTGTGCGGGTCGACGACCGACGTCTACGCCGTGGCCGCACTCTGGACCGCCCCCGCGATCTGGTGCGAACCGGTCCGGGTCACCCTGGACTACGGCCAGATCAACGTCTTCCTGATGCTGGGCACCCTGCTGGCGGTCACCTGGGCGCGCAGCGACCGCGGGGTGCTCGCCGGCGGCGCACTCATCGGTCTGATGGCCGGGGTCAAGCTCACCCCGGCGATCTCCGGGCTCTGGTATCTCGCCGCCCGCAAACCCCTGGGCGCCCTGGCCGCCGCGGTCGCCTTCGTCTTCACCGTCCTCGGTTGCCTGCTGCTCTTCCCCGACGTCACCCGCACCTACTACGGGACCCTACTCGGCGACGCCGAGCGCATCGGCCCCGTCGAGGCGGTGATCAATCAGAGCCTGCGCGGCACCCTGTCCCGCTTCGTGGGCTTCGACGTGGGGTCGGGCTGGATCTGGATGGTCGGCGTCCTGGTCGCGGTCGTGGTGGCGGTGTTCGCCGGCCGCGCGGTGTCCGACGCGCTCGGCATCCTGCTGGTGGTCCAGCTCTTCGGACTCCTGGTGTCGCCGATCTCGTGGGTCCATCACTGGGTGTGGATCATCCCGCTGGGAATCTGGCTCGTGCACGGCACCGGTTCGCGGCGCCGGGGCGCGCGGGCGGTCCTCGCGATGTGGATCGTGGTCGCGGGCCTCGGGATTCCGTGGTTGCTCCGGGTCACGATCGAGTACGGTCCCCATCCCCCGGCGGCACTCGAGGCGATCTTCGGGGCCGCGTGGCCGGCGGCAACCTTCGTCACCTTCGCCTGGATGATCGCGACGCGCGCCGCGCGCGACGAACCCCGCGACACCCGACCGCGCGACGTCGTCGCCGCGGCGATCGTCGCCGCGGCGATCGTCGCCGACGGCCGGCTGCTGCTGGCGCAGCGGTCCCGTCCCGCCGAACTCGCCGGTCTGTGGGAACTGCCCGGCGGTCGTGTCGAGTCGGGGGAAACCCATGCGGCGGCGCTGGTTCGGGAGATCCGCGAGGAGCTCGGAGCCGAGGTCGAAGCCGGCGAGGGCGTCGGCTCCCCGGTCGCGCTGCCCGGTGGCCTGACCCTGCACGCCTACGTTGCGCGGTTGCGTTCGGGGACTCCGACCGCGCTCGAGCACCTCGCCGTGCGCTGGTTCTCCGCCGACGAGCTACGACACCTCGACGCAGCCGAGATCGTCCCGGCAGATCGCGACTGGATTCCGGAGCTGTGCGCCGTCCTGGACGGCACCCGGGTCGGCGACGCCGGCTGACCGACTGCGGCGGGTGCTCCCCGAGGAGTGCCCGGAGGGCGCAACCAACCACCGCTCCCTGGGAGCGCCCGGAGCTTGCGGAGGGCGCAACCAACCACCGCTCCCTGAGGAGCGCCCGGAGCTTGCGGAGGGCGCAACCAACCACCGCTCCCTGAGGAGCGCCCGGAGCTTGCGGAGGGCGCAACCAACCACCGCTCCCTGAGGAGCGCCCGGAGCTTGCGGAGGGCGCGTCACGAAGGGTCCTGGTGAGATGCGTCGCCAACCCTTCGTGGCTCGTCGCTAGCGCTCCTCGCACCTCAGGGAGCAGAGGGCGGTCAGAGACTTCCTCAAGCGGCGGCGTCGGCCGCCGGGGGCTCGACCGGCGGGGCCTGGTTCTTGAGACTCGCAGCGTAGACGTCGACGTACTGCTGACCCGAGAGCTGCATCAGCTCGTACATGATCTCGTCGGTGACCGCGCGTTCGATGTAGCGGTTGCCCTCCATGCCCTCGTAACGCGAGAAGTTCAGGGGCTTGCCGATACGCACCGACACCCGGGTGGGTCGCGGCAGGATGCTGCCCGGCGGGTTGAACTTGTGGGTGTCGATCATCGCGACGGGGATGACCGGCACCCCGGTGTCCATGGCCAGCCGGGCGAGACCGGTCTTTCCCTTGTAGAGGCGTCCGTCGGGCGATCGGGTGCCCTCGGGGTACATCCCCATCAGCTTGCCCTTGTCGAGCTGGCGGCGTGCCGCGGTGAGCGCACCCTCGGCGGCCTCGGCTCCCGACCGGTCGATGGGGATCTGACCGACCGCGGTGAAGAACCAGCGCTGGAAGCCACCTTTGAGCCCCGTACCGGTGAAGTACTCGTTCTTGGCGAGGAAGTAGATGCGGCGATCCACCATCAGCGGCAGGAAGAAGCTGTCCATCACCGCGAGGTGATTGCTCGCCAGGATCGCCGGGCCGTCGGTCGGGATGTTCTCGTGTCCTTCGATCGTCGGCCGGCCGAGGACCCGCAGGATCGGACCGAGAAAGATGTACTTGAACGCCCAGTACCACATGAGAATCTCCTCGCCGCGCACACCGACCCGATGACCACCGCCGGACAACCGCGCCGCGGAGACCGCGGAACCGAGGAGTGTCCCGACGCCAAGACCTTACCCGCGTCGCACTCTACCGTCCGGCCGGGACCGCTCGGGGTCTCGCCGGGAGCACTCAGAGCCCGGAGACCGGCCGTGTCTCGGGGTGCGGGTCGGCCAGAGGGCGTGCGGCCGTCCGGATCGCCTGTCGCGCAACCTCGGCCGCGCCCACGACGCCGGCGGTCTCGCCGAGCTGGGTACCGCGGATACGCGCGAGCTGACGGTGTCCGGCACCGGTGACCTGGCGGGCGTAGTGCTCCCGGGCCTCGTCGAGGAACAGCCCCGACGCCGCGCCGACGCCGCCGGCCAGGACGATGAGGTCGGGGTCGAAGATGTCGGCGATCATCGCGAGCCCCTGGCCGAGCGACGTCGCGAACCGCGCGAACGCGGCCAGCGCGACGGCGTCCCCGTCGGCGGCCGCGCGGGCGACCCGACGGCCGGTCAGCGACCCGGGGTCCGCGGCGACATCGGCGGCGAGTTGGCTGCGCCCCCAGTCGCCGTCGGCGAGCAACTCGACCACGGTGTCCACGAGTGCGGTGCCGCTGCAGTACCGCTCCCAGCAGCCGCGTTTGCCACAGGCACAGGCGCGCCCGTCGGGGACGATCGTCAGATGTCCGAGTTCCGGTGCGACGCCGTAACTTCCGCGGTAGATCTCCCCGTCGATCACGAACCCGGCGCCGATCCCGGTCCCGATCGCCAGGACGACGGTGTTGTGCCCACGGGCCGCCGCGCCGAACCGCCATTCGGCCACCGCGGCGGCGTTGGCGTCGTGTTCGGCGAAGACCGGGATCCCGACGCGGCGGGTCATCTCCTCGGCGACCGGCGCCTCGCGCCAGGGCAGATGCGGCGCGAACCGGACGATGCTGCGGTCGGTGGTCAGGAAGCCGGCGATCGCGAGCCCGACCGCCTTCGCGTCCCAGCGCGAGGTCAGTTCGCCGACCAACCGGTCCAGGCAGTGCTCGAGCGCGGCCGCGGTCGGCGGGGTCTGCGCGCGGAGGGTGTCGAGCATCGTCCCCCGGTCGTCGACCACCGAGGCGCGCACGCTGGTGCCGCCGATGTCGATGCCGATCGTCAGGTCGCCCATCAGTTCTCCTGCCCGGGGCCGGGTTCGGGGGGCGGCGTGGCCCGCCGTGAGGCATCACCGCGTCGCGGTGTGCCGGCCTCGCGCCCGGCGGCCGGTCCGTTGAATCGCACCGCGATCGGTTCGTACTGGCGTGGTGACGCCGATGAGGTCGGCGACGAACGCAGCGCCTCGGCGATGGCCTCGAGTACGGCGATGACCGCCGCGATCAGCCGGGCGACCAGATCGCCGATCTCGGCGAGCAACGAGGTGATCTCCCCCGACGCCCCGGAGAGCGCATGCCCGAGCGGACCACCGTCGGCGAAAGCGGCGAAACCGGGGCGCGTCCCCGTTGCGTCCGCACCACCGGCGGTGGCCGACTGCGGAGCCGGCGCGAAGAGCGCGGCCAGGTGGTCGATCTGGGCGGCCAGTCCGAGCAGCAGGTCGCGCACCGGATCGGCGGGTCCGTCGCGACGCCCGTCCGCGGACCCGTCACCGGCCTGCCGGAACGTCTCGTCGTCCGTGCCCATCGCCAACTCTCCCCTTCTCCCGGCCCCGCGCGAACACCCACCCGCGTGTCTGTCGTCGGGGTCATCGGCACCGTACCCTGCCGTCTCGAACGGTGCGGTCTGGCGAACGTACCCCGCCCGGGCGGGATCATTCCACCATCGCCGTCCCACCTGGCCGTCGGAACTGTGGGCGGCGTCGACGTTCAGGCCGGGAAACCGGCTCAGTTCTGCGGCCGGGGCCACACCGCCGGATCGGGGACGAAGCCGATGCCCAGGGTCGTGCCGTCCCAGTCGGCGTCGACGACCGTGCAGCGCCGTAGCACCGACGGCAGCCGCACCGGATGGCGGAATCCCGCGATCGTCACCAGGAGGTCGTCTCCACTGCGCCCGAGCGCCAGCGAATCCGGTTCCGGTAGGCGCTGCGGCCACGACAACCGGTACACCGGACCGGCCGGCTTGCCGCTCACGCGCCCCTGGCCCGCCTCGACCTCGGCCGCGGCCGAACCCCGGGGGACGCCGTGCGGTGCCGGCAACGAGACCGAGAGCTTGCGGAGCCGCGCCATGCGATCGATCGCACCGGGCGATTTCTCGACCACCTCGACGACGACGGAACGCGAACCGTCGGAACCGGCGAGTTCGGCCCGCACCATGTCCGCGACCTCGGCCGCCGGTTCGGCGCCGACGCCCGCGTTGACCTGGACCGAGGCCAGCGGCAGGCCCATGAGGTCGGCGGCGGCGAGATGGTGGCCGGTGAGTCGTCGGCTCCGGTCGTCGGCGGCGAGAACGAGGTGCACCGCCACCGCATGCGGATCGGCGAACAGTTCGGCGATGTCGAGGCAGTCCCGGTCGATGGCGTCGACCGCGGCCGTCAGTTGCGCGACCATCGGACGCTCGGAGGCCATCGCGAGGCGTCGGTGACGCGGCCAGAACCGGTTGAGGGCCTGGCTGAGAACTGCTCCGCCACGGAGGAACTGGAGTGGGTCACCACATCCGGAACAGTCGACGACGATCCGCTGCCACCGGCCGCTGATCGCCTCGTCCCGGATACGGCGCAGGAGCAGGAAGTCGTCGATCCCGGGCAACGAGGTGAGCTCGGCGGCGTCGATCCCGGCCAGGGTGCGGACAACGGGCAGGACCGTCTTGCTGCGGCTCACGGTGTGCTCGAGCACCTCGACGAACGCCGACCATGTGCGTTCGGTGAGGTCCAGTCGGTCCAGGGTCAACAGGTGCAGGTATTTGGACACCGCGACGGGCTCGCCGGGCCGGCGGTACACCCGTGCCCAGTCGGGAACCGGCGACCAGCGGTCGACGGTGATGAGGAGCGTGTCGGATTCGGCTGCCGACAGGCCCGACCGGGGCACGGCCCGGGCCGACCGGGAGGTGCCGGGACGCTGGGTCGCACCGGCGGCCGCGACCGCGGAGACACCGGAACCCCCCGGCCCGAGCACGATGTGGATGGGTGTGAGATCGATCAGCCTTCGACCCTCTTCTTGAGGTCGTTCAGCGCGGCATCGGTGATCGCCTTCTCGGCTCGCCGCTTCAGCTGGCCGATCATGGGCACCTGCAGGTCGACCATGAGTTCGTAGGTCACCTTCGTCGATCCCGGGACCTGTTGGGTCAGCACGTATCGTCCGCGCTGATCCTTCTGTAGATCGCTCGACACCAGGCGCCACGACACCGCGGGGGCGTTCCGATCCCATTCGTAGGCAAGCACATACGTGTCCTGGAGGACACCGGCGTCGAGCACGAACCTGACCTCGAGGGCGCGGCCGGCTTCATCGGTGCGCAGCACCTCGACCTCGCGGGCGGCGGTCACCCACTCCGGGTAGTGCTCGAAGTCGGCGATGACGGCGAGGATGGCGTCGGCGTCGGCGCCGATGACGATGTCGCGTTCGGTGTGGTCGGCCATCACCGCATCCCGGCCGACTCGAGACCGGCGGCGGGACCACCGACGACGCGGCCCTTCTCCAGCAGTCGTTTGACCTCGAAGGAGACCTCTTTGCCCGTCACGCGGCGCAGCTTGTTCTCCTCGGCCAGCACGTCGGCGCGGGTGCGGGGGTCGTCGGGCAGCGGACCGGTGGGTTCGGCGTGGAGGAAGTAGTGGAGCACGAAGCCGTCGAGGACCGCCTCGTTCCAGATCTCCATCGTCCCCGACACCGGACCCGCGACCTGCCAGCGCACGCCCTGCTCGCCCCGGTCCTCGGTGACCGCCAGACGCAGGTCCGGCCACCACCGGCGCCAGTTGGCGGGGTCGCCGATCACGGCGGTCGCCAACGGCGGCGCCGCGGCGACGAAGACCTCGTCGGCCACCTGGATGCTCGTCACGCCCACTAGCTTCACATACTCGTGTCGGCGCAGGGTAGTGCACCCGAAACCGACGTCGCGATGAGTCCGATTCCGTGTCGGGGATACGATTCGGTGACTGATGTCTACTGAAGGGTAACCACGATGGGCGAGTACAGCGTGCCCGCGAAGTTCTCGATCGGCGACGACGAGAACTGCACGAACATCATCTTCGGCCTGGCGCAGCGATCACCGCAGCACATCGTGTTCCGCCACAAGCAGGGCGACCGGTGGGAGCCGGTCACCGCCGCCGAGGCCGCCTCCCGCATCTCCGCCATCGCCAAGGGCCTGATCGCCTCCGGCGTCAACCCCGGGGACCGGGTGGCGCTGCTGTCGCGCACCCGCCTCGAGTGGAATCTCTTCGACTTCGCGATCTGGTCCGCGGGCGCGATCACCGTGCCCATCTACGATTCGTCCTCCGCCGGCCAGATCGAATGGATCATGCAGGATTCCGGTGCGGTCGCGATCGTCCTGGAGGACGACGGACATCGCGCCGAGTTCGAGTCCATCGACTCCCTGACCACGCCGGTGACCGTCTTCCAGATCGACCGCACCGACGGGCCGGGTGCCGTCGGCGAGCTCGTCGCCGCCGGTGCCGACGTCCACGACGACGAGGTCGCGGCCCGCCGGGCCACCGTCAGGGCCGCCGACCCGGCGACGCTGATCTACACCTCGGGGACCACCGGACGGCCCAAGGGCTGCGAACTCACCCACGCCAACATGCTGTCGGAGGTGCGGGCGGTCCTCGCCGGCGACCTCCTCGATCAGGTCATCGCCCGCGACGAGAAGCGTCTGCTGATGTTCCTTCCCCTCGCCCACGTGCTCGCCCGGGCCATCACGCTCGTCGCCATCGAGGCAGGCATCGAGGTGGGACACACCAGCGACATCCCGAACCTGGTGGACGAGTTCGCCGTCTTCAAACCGTCGCTCATCCTGTCCGTGCCGCGCGTGTTCGAGAAGGTGTACAACACCGCCCGGCAGAAGGCCCACGACGGCGGCAAGGGAAAGATCTTCGACGCCGCGTCCGAGACCGCGATCGCCTACTCGCAGGCGACGGAGAAGGGGCAGGTCGGTCTCGCGCTGAAGGTCAAGCACGGCGTCTTCGACGCGCTCGTCTACAAGAAGCTCCGGGCCGCCCTCGGTGGCGAGTGCCAGATGGCGATCTCCGGTGGCGCGCCGCTCGGCGCCCGCCTGGGTCACTTCTTCTCCGGCGTCGGTGTGCCCGTCTACGAGGGGTACGGCCTGACCGAGACCACGGCGGCCTTCAGCGTGAACACCCCGTCGGCGTCGAAGATCGGCAGTGTCGGGAAGCCGTTGTCGGGCAATGCTGTTCGGATCGGCGATGACGGAGAGGTGCTGCTGCACGGCGGTGTCGTCTTCACCGAGTACTGGCAGAACCCGGAGGCCACCGCATCGGCCGTGATCGACGGCTGGTTCCATACCGGCGACCTCGGCACCGTGGATGCCGATGGGTTCATCACCATCACCGGCCGCAAGAAGGAACTGATCGTGACCGCCGGCGGCAAGAACGTCTCCCCCGCCGGACTCGAGGACGTCATCCGCGCCAACGCCCTGATCTCGCAGGCCACCGTCGTCGGCGACGCGAAACCGTTTGTGGCCGCCCTGATCACGATCGATCCGGAGGCGTTTCCGGCGTGGAAAGAGCGCACCGGCAAGCCGGCAACCGCGACGGTCGCGGACCTCGCCGACGACGCCGACCTGCGCGCCGAGGTCCAGTCGGCCGTCGACCTCGCCAACAAGACGGTGTCGCATTCAGAGGCCATCAAGAAGTTCCGCATCCTGCCGACCGACTTCACCGAGGAAACCGGCGAGATGACGCCGACCCTCAAGGTCAAGCGCAACGTCGTCGTGGAGAAGTTCGCCGGCGACATCGAGGCGATCTACCAGCGGTGAGCTCCCCGCCGGCGCCGGTTGCTCCTCAGAGCAACTGGCGCAGGCGGGCCGCCATCTGGCTCCACTGCCAGTTCTCGACGACGTAACGCCGTCCGGCCCGGCCCATCTCGGCCGCGGCCGCGCGATCACCGAGGATCGCCAGGATCGCCAGGGCGACCGCGTCGACATCGGTCCCGTCGACGGCCGTGCCGGTGACCCCTTCCTCGATGGTCTCCGGCGCCCCACCGGACAACCCGGCGACCACGGGCACGCCCGACGCCGATGCCTCCAGGTAGACGATCCCCAGGCCTTCGACGTCCAGCCCGCGTCCCCTCGTCCGGGACGGCATCGCGAAGACGTCCGCGATGTTGTGGTACGCCGCGAGGTCGTCGGCGGGCACCGAGCCGGTGAAGATCACATGGTCGGCCACGCCCGTGTCGGCCGCGAGGTCGCGCAGGGTCTTCCCGTAGGGACCACCGCCGACGATGACCAGCGTCGCGTCGGGGATGGTGCGTCGGATCAGCGGCAGGGCGCGGATCAACACATCCTGGCCCTTACGGGGCACCAGCCGCGACAGGCAGAGGATCGTCGGACGCTCCCCTAGGTCGAGATGTTCGCGAAACCGCTGTCGCAGCACCGAATCCGGGGCGAACCGCTCGGTGTCGACGCCGGGGGGCAGGTGTTCCAGGGCCGCGCGGGCGCCGAAGGCCGACGCGAACCGGCCGCGGGTGTATCGGCTGACGAAGGTGATCACATCGGTGTGGCGGCCGATGTGCCCGAGCACCTGCCGCGCGCCCGGCAGCATCGACCACCCGACCTCGTGACCGTGCGTGCTGGCGATGATCCGCTGGGCGCCCGCGCGACGCATCGCCGGCGCCAGCACGGCCAGCGGCGCGGCCGCGCCGAACCACACCGTCGAGATCTGTTCGCGGCGCACGATCTCCGCGGCACGCCGCGCCACGAACGGGGTGGGGAGCATGAGCGTCGTCGGGTGCCGGTACACCCGATACGGGGCGGCCGCGTCGAACTTCTCGTGCGAGTCACCACGCCAGCGCGGCGCGTAGACGACCACGTCCTCCGGCGGCAGCAGGTCCACCAGATTCTGCAGGTAGGACTGGATCCCGCCCGGACGGGGCGGAAAGTCGTTGGTGAGCAACAACGTTCGAGACATCAACGGGCCTGCACTTCGAGCCACCGCTGCCACCCCGCGACCAGTTCGGCACGCGTCAGCCCGAGACTCGAGGCGATCGCCGTGTCCTGCGCCGCGGGCAGGGCCGACGCCGCGACCCCCATGTACATCTTCTTCAGCCGCGCCTCGTCGAATCGATCGGCGACGTAGGCGGCCAGCGACCACGCACTCTGATAAGCCACCTGTGAAGTCTGACCGTCCATCGCGAAGTCGGTGTCGGCGGGTGGCCCGGTCGGAACTCGACCGGCACGCACGGACGCGATCAGGTCGGGTGCGGCATCCGCGATCCTCGTGTGAGTCCCTTTGCGCCCGACGTATTCGGCCACGCCCTCGGTGATCCAGAGCGGCGCGTCGAGCGCGGTGTGAACGCGGGCCGCGACATGGGTCAACTCGTGCCGGAGAACCACCGCGAGCGTCGGTGCGGCGAGTTCCCGGGCCGCCGGGGTCAGGATGATGCGCTGTCCGGTCGCGGTGCGCTGGACCAGGTCGAGGCTGCTGAACACGGTCGCGGCCGCCGCGGTCCCGGTCGCCGCTCGGCCCTCGGGTACGAGGGCGGCGAACTCGTCGTCGGTCGCCGTGGCGACCACGACGGCGCGGCGATCCCAATCGTCGCCCCAGAAGTCACTGACGGCATCCACCGCCCCGGGCAGCTCCCGCTGCAGCGTCGCCACCGTCGAAGACGTTCGGGGATACGAGGCGACCACCGACGTGCCGCCTGCGGTCGCGGTGTTGGCCACCTGGAGTCCGGGCAGCTCCCACATCTGAGTGGGTGCGGATTCTCCTCCCAGGGCCGTGGCGTCTCCGACGAGGCGCCAGGCCTCGCCGTAGCGGGCGACCACGAACTGGGTGCCGACGACCACCTCGGCCTCGTCGACTCCCGGGACCCCCTCGCCGCCGAGCGCATAGCGCAACTCCACCGGAGCGACCCACGAGTCCGAACTCCCCCCGGCATCGAGGAGCACCTGCAACTCACCGGGTACGAGCACCTCCGCCTCTTCGGTGGGCGCAAGCTGATAACCGAACCGTGCGAGCCGCAGGGTGCCGCTGCCACCGTTCCGCGGCGTGAACCGGCTGGGCGCGAAACCCGCGGCGGCCGTGACGAATCTGTCCTTGAACGCCGGGGTGGCAGCGGTGTCGACGAGGGTGCCGATCGCCCGCACATCCCCGGAACGCACCGCTTCGGTGAGCGCGTCGAGCAACCGCGTCACGCCCGCCGCTCGATCACGCTCGTAGACGTTGACCGCGGCGCTCGACGACACGGGCGCGGCGGACGAGCCGGGCCCGTCGGGCACGTCGCCCGTGCCGCACGCGGTGGCAACTGCGATGACCAGAACGACCACGGCCGAGACGAGGCCGGCGCGCCCGCGCGGTGAGGTCACCGGTGGGACTAGAACCGGCGGGCAGAGTTGTACGGTCCGGCCTCGTCGAGCGGCTCGACCTTGACCGGCACACCGAAGGTCGAGGCGTGGATGACATAGCCGTCACCGACGTACATACCGACGTGATGGGCATCGGGATAGTAGATGACCAGGTCACCGGGCTTGAGGTCGTTCTTCTCGACCGGCTGACCGCCGGCCATCTGCGCCTGGCTCGATCGCGGGATGGTCTTGCCGGCCTGCCGGAACGCCCACACCATGAGTCCCGAGCAGTCGAACGAATTCGGTCCGGTGGCGCCCCACACGTAGGGGTCACCGATCCGGGTGAGGGCGGCGTGGGTGGCGATCAGTCCGGCGGCGGTGCCCTTGGGCACCAGTCGCGGATCGAAGTCGAAGGTCGGACCGCGCAGAGCCGCCAACTGCTTGCCGGTCATCGACTTGTAGATCGACCGGATCTGGATCGCCTGGAGCTGCAGGTCGGCTTGCTTCGTCTGGAGGTCACCACGGACCCGTTCGGCGCGGGAGACCGCCTCGGAGGCGGCCACCGCCGTGCGCTCGGCATCCTTCTTCGCGACAGCGGTCCTGGCCCGTACCTTCTTGATCGCGGTCAGGTCCACCGACGCCTGACGCGAGATCATGTCGAGACCCGACATCTGGTCCAGGAGCGCCTGCGGGGAGTCGCTGACCATCACGGCGTACAGTCCGCTGACCCGCGCGCCCTGATAGCTGGCGCGGACGATCGCGTCGACTCGGTTCTGGTGCACGGCGAGCTGGGCGCGGCTGGTGTCCAGCGTCTGCTGCGCCTCGGCCGCGGCTTTCTTGGCCGCCGCCACGATGCCGCGCTGCTTGTCGTACTCGATCTTGGCGTTGTGCATCGCCTCGGTGGTCTTCTCCGCGTCGATGCCCAGTTGCTTGTAGCGGTCGAGCAGCTGATCGGCCGAGCGCGCGGGCACCGCACGGGCGTCCCCGACGCCGCCGGCGACGGTCGGTGCCAGAACGGCGAACGCCGACAGGACACAGAGCGCCACCATCAGCGGACCCGAACGCATCCTCGGCCGCATCGCGCGACCACGCCCCTCCCCGATCAGCACGGTCTACTCACTCCCTCGTGTGTGCTCGTCGATCCCTGAGCATCCCGGGCCCCTGCACCCGTACCCCGCGTCCCGTCGACCACCCTAGGCGGCCGACCGGCCCCCGGGACTGGTTCGGGCGGATCGCAATCCACGCGATCCGCCCGTCCAGAGACCTTCGTGCTCAGTCTGTTCGTGTTCAGTTGTCGTCAGTACCGACGGATGCCCGTCAGGGTCCACTCCTTGACGGCGTCGCGCTTGACCGGCGTGCCGTAGTTGGACGAGTGGACGAACTGACCGTTGCCGACGTAGATGCCGGCGTGGCCGCCACCGTTGAAGATCATGACGTCGCCGGGCTTGGCCTCGGAGTACGACACCGCGCGTCCGCCGCCGAGCTGGCCGTAGCTGTCGCGCGGGATGTTCTTGCCGGCCTGCTTGTAGGACCAGTAGATGAGGCCCGAGCAGTCGAATGCGTTGGGGCCGGCGGAGCCGTAGGAGTACGGCGCACCGATCTTGCTCTCGGCGGCCTTTACCGCCTTCTGACCGGCGGTCAGCTGCGGCTGGCCCAGGGGCGCGCCGCCACCCTGCGGGCGGAACTGCTGCGGGATCTGCTCCGGCGCGATACCCGGCACGGTGAACTGCCCCAGGTTGGGGATCTCGACCGTGGCGGCGGGCGACTTCTTCACCGGCGTGGCCTCAGGCGCGGGCTTGGCCTCCGGGGCCTTCGCGCCGGGCAGGGCCGGGATCTCGAAAGTGCCCAGCGGGGTGTGGACCGGGGCGGCGAGAGCAGGGCCGGCGGCTGCGGCGAGCGAACCGAGTGTGATCGATCCAGCGATCACCGCCTTCTTGGCGACCGTGCTGCCACGATTGGGCTGTTCCAAACGATGTTTGGCCACGAAGCGAGTTCTCCTTCAGATCTTCCTCTACCGCCGACCGAGTTAGCTGTCGGGTTCGGGCCGGAAGAGTGGCCCTACACGTTTTCGCGCATGAGGTATCCACTGGACACTCATGCATGGCAACGCGATTCACCCCGATTCGGATCGGTTTCGACCGAGTCGCATCAGTGGTGATGCGCTCCGACGAGCCCGTCCGAAGGTTGTGGTTCCCCGGTTCGCCCGCGAGGGCGATTGAGCGGTGACTACTGCGGACCACTTCTGTTGAAGCGGGACGCTCCGCAAAGGTCTCAGAAAGGTTACGAAATCGGATGCGCTCTGTCCACTAAGCGACAGACAGCCAAACCTCGGCCGCTTCTCAGCCTGCCCTGAGGACGGTCACAGAAGCGCGTCGATCCGGCGCCTGAACTGCGGTTTTGGCTGATCTTGCAGATCGTGCAGCGCCGCTGGTCACCATTGCAGCAGCCTGCAGAACGTCGATGGCGAGGTCCAGTTCGGCATCCGCGTCCGAGGTGGCCGCCGTTACCGAACCTCCACCTTCGTGGGACATATCGTCCCAGCTCGGACCACCAAACAGCACTGTCATCATGCACCCGTCGCAAGCGACGGGACGAGCCGGGCAGCGCGCACAATCGACGTACATAATGTGATCTCCATCTCATCTGGCGAGGGTGGGCCGCGTCGGCCCCGTTACGGGTCGTTGTGACCGTGAGAAGACCGCATTTCTCACGTCCAGGTGGAGACTAGGGGCGCCCACCGACAAGTCCGTCGAACAGCGATCGACACAGCAGTCACACGGGTCACACGACACGATGTCGGAGCGTCGCGGTCGCGATGTCGGTGGATCGAACTAGTGTTCGCCGGGTGACGCAGACCAGCGTGGACGGCTCGCCCGCGGGGCAGCTCACCTTCGCCGACCTGGAGGCCGCCGACCAGGGGGCCACGGGTGAGACGACGAACGAATTCAGCGACCGGTCGCTCTTCGAGACGACCCTCGTCGTCGTCGACCTCGAGACCACCGGGTCCGACCCGGTCCGCGACCGGATCACCGAGATCGGCGCGGTCAAGATCCGCGGCGGCGAGGTGGTCGGCGAGTTCGCCACGCTGGTCGACCCCGGCCGGCCGATCCCCCCGCAGATCGTGACCCTCACCGGCATCACCACCGCGATGCTGACCGACGCCCCCCGGATCGAGTCGGTGCTGCCGTCGTTCTTCGAGTTCGCCCGCGGCTCGATCCTGGTGGCCCACAACGCTCGTTTCGACATGGGTTTCCTTCGGCAGAACGCGATCCGGCTCCACCTGCCGTGGACGTTCAGCCTCAGCCTGTGCACGGTGACCATGGCCCGGCGCATCCTCAGCCGTGACGAGGCGCCGACGGTCAAGCTCAGCGCGCTCGCCGACCTGTTCGACGTCTCCGTGCGGCCCACCCACCGGGCGCTCGACGATGCGCGCGCCACGGTGGAGGTCTTCCACCGGCTCCTCGAGCGCGTCGGCAATCAGGGCATCGCGACCGTCGGCGAGCTGACGTCGTATCTCCCGAAGACCGACCCGCGCCTGCGCGCCAAACGCGCACTCGCCGACCATGTCCCGGCCCGTCCCGGGGTGTACCTGTTCCGCGGCCCGTCGAACGAGGTCCTCTACGTGGGCACCGCGGTGGACCTCCGCCGCCGGGTCCGGTCGTACTTCAGTGGCAACGACCCGCGCCGCCGCATCGCGGAGATGGTGCTCCTCGCCCAACGGGTCGACGTCGTGGAGTGTTCCCACGCCCTGGAGGCCGCCGTCCGCGAACGCCGGCTCCTCGGCGCGCACGCACCGGCGTACAACCGACGATCGACCCAGCCGCACAAGGGTTGGTGGGTGACCCTGACCGAGGAACGCTTCCCCCGGCTCAAGGTCAGCCGAACACCCACCGACGAGTCGATCGGCCCGGTGGGCAACCGCAACAACGCGGCGACCGTCGCCGACGTGATCTCGGCGGCCGCCGGTCTGCGCACGTGCACGACACGGCTCGGCGCGACGGGCTACCACTGGTGTCCCGAGGCCGATGGGAGGCGGCGGCCGGGGTCCTGCCGGGCGGCCACGGCGCAGCCGCAGACGGTGCCGGACTACTCTCCCCGGGTCACCGCGGCCCGCCGGCTCATGCGAGGTGAGGCCGACGAGCTCCTCGACGGCCTCACCGCGCGCCTCACCGACCTCGCCAAGGCGCACATGTTCGAGACCGCGGCGCGGCATCGGGACCGTCTCGCGCTCACGATCGACGCCCTCGCCCGCTGCCAGCGACTGGCCGCGCTGTGCGCGATCGCCGAGATCGTGGTCGCCCGGCCCGACGGTGAACGCGGTTGGCAGTTCGCGGTCATCCGGCACGGACGGCTCGCCGCCGCCGGGCGCGCCCGACGCGGCGTCTCGCCCATGCCCGTCGTCGACGCGCTCGTCGCGGCCGCGGAGACCGTGTTACCGGGCCCCGGTCCGCTGCGGGGCGCGCCGGCCGAGGAGGTCGGCCTCGTGTACCGCTGGATGACCGAACCGGGCGCGCGCATCGTGTCGACGAGTGAGCCGGTCGCCCTGCCCGCCGGCTGCGCCGAACGCCGGCTCGGCTGGTCGCAGTCGGCGCACGACGCACGTGCGGCCAGACCCGTCGCCGACTCTCGCACACGGCAGGCGAGCTGAGGGCCACGCACCACTAGGCTGGCGGCATGATCACCGCCATCGTCCTCATCCAGGCCGACATCCACCGGATCCCGGAGACCGCCCAGGCCGTCGCCGACATCCCCGGGGTCGAAGAGGTGTACTCCTGTGCGGGCGACGTCGATCTGATCGCGAAGATCCGGGTCCGTGACCACGAACAGATCGCGACGGTCGTCACCGGCCAGATCAACCGCCTACCCGGGGTTCTCAAGAGCGCGACACACATCGCGTTCCGCAGCTACTCCAGCTCCGACGTCGAGGGCGGTTTCTCCATCGGCGAGAACTGACCCGCCGAACACTGAGCCCCACAAGGATTTCGGGACAGCGTGACCGTCAGGCGGGCGCGGCGAGCCGGCCGCTGAGCTCGGCCCACCGCTGCAGCAGGTCGGCGGCGGCACCGTTGTCGATCGCATCGGCCGCCCGCTCCTTCGCGGCGCCGAGGGCATCGGTCAGTTCCGCCGAGCTCATCGGCGCCTCCTGCTCGAACGCGACGATGGCCCCGGCCGAGTTCAGCAGCACCGCGTCCCGGACCGGGCCCGTGGTCCCGGCCAGCAACTCACGGGCGATCGCGGCGTTGACCGTCGCGTCTCCCCCCTGCAGGGCGGAGAGTTCCACGCGCGCGATCCCCAGATCCGTCGGGTCGACGGTGAGTTCGTTCACCTGCCCGGCGACGACCTGCCAGACCGTCGACGTGGTGGTGGTCGTCAGTTCGTCGAGACCGTCGTCGCCGCGGACCACCAGCGCGGAGCCGCCGCGCTCGGCGAAGGCCCGCGCCAGAACCGGCGCGAGGTCGGCGAAGGCGCAGCCGATCAGCCCCCGGCTGGGTGTCGCCGGGTTGGTCAGCGGCCCCAGCACGTTGAAGACCGTCGGGATGCCGATCTCCTTGCGCGGCGGACCGGTGAAGCGGAACGCCGGATGGAACACCGGCGCGAAGCAGAAGCCGATCCCGAGTTCCGACACGCACTGCGCGACCGCGGCGGCGTCGAGGGAGATGTCGACGCCGAGCGCCTCCAGCACGTCGGCACCGCCGCTCTTCGACGACGCCGCACGGTTGCCGTGCTTGACCACCGCGACGCCCGACGCAGCGATCACGATCGACGTCATCGTGGAGATGTTCACCGTGTGCGACCGGTCGCCGCCGGTCCCCACGACGTCGACGGCCGGGCGACCGACGTCCACGAGCGTCGCGTGGTCGAGCATCGCGCGGGACAACCCGAGGAGCTCCGCCGGTGCGGCACCTTTCATCTTCACGCCGACGCCGAACGCGGCGATCTGGGCTCCGGTCGCACTGTCGGTCATGATCTCGTTCATCGCCCACGCCGCCTCGTCGGCGTCGAGGTCGAGGCGATCGGTGACCTTGCCGAGGATCTGCGGCCAGCTGAAGTCAGACTGTGCGGTGCTCACGGGGAGTCAGCATATTCGTGTTCAGAGCGGCGGACGCTGGAGGACGGCCCACTCGCGTGCGAATCCGCCGTGCCGCGAACCGAGGCTCGCCATCCGGGACCGTTCCTGCGACAGATGCATCGCGTCGAGCATCTGGACCCGCGCCAGGACCAGGACCACGAGCCGGTCGTCGCGTGGCGCCGGCCTCGGCCCCCAGCGTTCGTCGTCGACGGACTCGTAGCCGTCGAGCGCCGCCACCGCGGCCGCATCGGCCCGCCGGGCGGGGGGCACCTCGACGACGTGCCGGAGAATCACCTCGTCCGCGGCTCGCCACGACGACGCGTCGAGCGCCACCGAACTCGCGATGGCGTCGTCGTCGGACCGCGCCACCACCTGCACCTGCTCGTGCAGCGTCAGCGGGCCGACACCGGCACGCGGGCGCAGCCGTGAGCGGAGCCGCGCCAGGCGACCCTGCTCGACGACTCGGCCGTTGAGATCACGGGGGCCGGGCGGCGCCGAACTGGACATGAACACACGGTAGCGAGCCGGGCGTCCGCCACGCCCTTCCCGGACACGCCGAGGATCACCCGATTCGCGCCCGGACCTGCGACGAGAGAAATAGTCGGAGGCAATTTCCGACCCGGGTGGCCACGGCTTACTACGAACCGTCATACTTCACTTGTGACAAGCGCTGTAGGTACCTCAGGAACAGCCATCACCTCGCGCGTGCACTCGCTGAACCGGCCCAACATGGTCAGCGTCGGCACGATCGTGTGGCTGTCCAGTGAGCTCATGTTCTTCGCTGGCCTCTTCGCGATGTATTTCGTCGCCCGTGCCAACTCCGCGGTCGGCTGGCCGCCGCCACCGACCGAGCTGAATCTCGCCCTCGCCATCCCGGTGACGACGATTCTCATCCTGTCGTCGGTGACGTGCCAGATGGGTGTCTTCGCCGCTGAGCGCGGTGACGTCTTCGGCCTCCGCCGCTGGTACGTCATCACCCTCATCATGGGAACGATCTTCGTGATCGGGCAGGCGTACGAGTACACCGTGCTGGTCGGCCACGGCACGACCCTCGCGTCGGATGCGTACGGCTCGGTCTTCTACATGACGACCGGGTTCCACGGCCTCCACGTGATCGGCGGTCTGATCGCGTTCGTGTATCTGCTCATACGGACCAAGCTGTCGAAGTTCACGCCGGCGCAGGCAACCGCGGCCATCGTCGTCTCCTACTACTGGCATTTCGTCGACATCGTGTGGATCGGGCTGTTCGTCACGATCTACTTCATCCGATGACGCCGGCCCGCTCCAGCACGACCGAGCGCAGCTCGATCTAACAACAGTCCGTCCCGCTTAGTAGAGAGTCACAGATGAGTTCATCTCCACCGCGTCCGTCGGATAGCGGCACCGAGGTCGGACCCGATGCCTCGGCCCGACGCTCCTCTGCACGCGACGCCGGCCGCCGCGCCAAGGCCCGACGCAAGCTCCGTCGGCGCGCAGGCGGCACCATCGTGCTGCTGGCCGGCCTCGTCATGGCGGGTGTGCTCGCCTCGGTGCTGACCCCCGAGCCGCAGGTCGCGGTCGCCGACGAGAGCAACGCCGCGATGATCGACGACGGTCGCAAGCTCTACGAGACCTCGTGCATCACCTGCCACGGCGCGAACCTCCAGGGCGTGCCCGAGCGCGGTCCCGCACTTCTCGGTGTCGGCGACGCCGCCGTGTACTTCCAGGTGTCGACCGGACGTATGCCGGCGGCGCGTGGTGAGGCGCAGGCCCAGCGCAAGCCGGCCAAGTTCACCACCGAGCAGATCGACCAGCTCGGCGCCTACATCCAGGCCGAGGGTGGCGGACCGCAGGTGCCGCGCAATGCCGACGGCACCGTCGCGATGGAGTCACTGCGCGGCGACAGCATCGGACGCGGCAGTGAGCTGTTCCGATTGAACTGCGCGTCGTGCCACAACTTCACCGGTCGCGGTGGCGCACTGTCCTCGGGCAAGTTCGCGCCGAACCTCGACGGGGTGAACGAGGCGCAGATCTACACCGCTATGCTGACCGGTCCGCAGAACATGCCCAAGTTCTCGAACCGTCAGCTCGATCCGGAAGAGAAGCGGGACGTGATCGCCTACGTCAAGTACGTGAGCGAGGCCAAGCCCAGTGGTGGTCTGGGCCTCGGTGGTTTCGGCCCGGTCAGTGAAGGCATGGTCATGTGGTTCGTCGGCGTCATCGCCATCGTCGCCGGCGCCATGTGGATGGGATCTCGAGCATGAGCGCGAACGACAAAGACGTCCCGTCGCGGGACGAACTCGAACAGATGAGCACCGATGAGCTCGTCAAACTCGGCACCAATCTCGACGGCGTCGAGATCATCCACCGGTCCGAGCGTTACTCGGTGCCGGGCACCAAGGTCGAGAAGCGGGCCGAGCGTCAGGTGGCCATCTGGTTCACCGTGGCCGGCGTGTCCGCCCTCGCGTGCCTCGGGATCTTCCTGTTCAACCACTGGGAATTCGCCCTCCCGGACGATCCGAACTACTGGTGGTACACGTTCAACACGCCACTCCTCGGCGTGACGTTCGGTCTGTCGGTGTTCGCCATCGGCGTTGCGCTGATCCTCATCACCAAGAAGTTCATCCCGGCCGAGATCTCGGTTCAGGATCGTCACGACGGTGGATCGACCGAGGTCGACAAGAAGACGATCGTCGGTCTGCTCCAGGACACCGGCGCCACGTCCACCCTGGGTCGTCGCAAGATGATCATCGGCTCCGCCGGTTTCGGTCTCGGCGCCTTCGCGGTCACCGGACTCGTGGCCTTCCTCGGTGGCTTCATCAAGAACCCGTGGGCCGAGGGCCCCGACTCGCCACTGTGGCATTCGGGATGGTCGCCGATCTACAACCCGCCGGAAGCGCCCAACGAGACCATCTACCTGCGGCGTGACACCGGCAACCCGTTCCAGGTCGCCCTGGTCCGGCCGGAAGATCTCGACGCCGGCGGTATGGAAACCGTGTTCCCGTGGCGTCGTTCGGACGGGTTCGGCGAGTCCGAGCACTCCCGCCATCTGCTGGAGGAGGGCCTGCACCAGGTCCGCAACCCCGTCATGCTCATCCGTCTGCGTCCCGAGGATGCGGCCCGTGCGGTCAAGCGCAAGGGTCAGGAGAGCTTCAACTACGGTGACTACTTCGCCTACACCAAGGTCTGCAGCCACCTCGGCTGCCCCGCCTCGCTCTACGAGCAGCGGAGCAACCGCATCCTGTGTCCCTGCCATCAGTCGCAGTTCGATGCGCTCGAGTACGCCAAGCCCATCTTCGGACCGGCCGCACGTGCGCTGGCACAGCTGCCGATCACGGTGAACAACGAGGGCTACCTCGTTGCCGCAGGCGACTTCATCGAGCCCGTCGGTCCGGCATTCTGGGAGCGTAAGTCATGAGCATCGCCGAACGCCTCGGCACTCAAGCCGAAGAAGTGGACTCGCGGTATCACCTCGCCGCGGGCATGCGTCGCCAGATCAACAAGGTCTTCCCCACCCACTGGTCCTTCATGCTGGGCGAGATCGCGCTGTACAGCTTCATCATCCTGCTGGTGTCGGGCGTCTACCTGTCGCTGTTCTTCGATCCGTCGATGACGCGCGTGGTGTACGACGGCGCCTACCAGCCGCTGAACGGCGTGATGATGACCAAGGCGTACGAGACGACGCTGAATATCTCGTTCGAGGTGCGCGGCGGTCTCTTCGTCCGTCAGATCCACCACTGGGCGGCACTGCTGTTCGCCGCGTCGATCATCATCCACATGATGCGCATCTTCTTCACCGGTGCGTTCCGACGCCCGCGTGAGGCCAACTGGATCATCGGTTGTCTCCTGCTGATCCTGGCGATGTTCGAGGGCTTCTTCGGTTACTCGCTCCCCGACGACCTCCTGTCGGGCACCGGCGTCCGCGCCGCCATGAGTGGCATCGTCCTCGGTATCCCGGTCGTCGGCACCTGGATCCACTGGGCACTGTTCGGCGGCGACTTCCCCGGCGTCATCATCATCCCGCGCCTCTACGTGCTGCACATCCTGCTCTTCCCGGGCATCATCCTGGCTCTGATCGGCGCACACCTCGCGCTGGTCTGGTACCAGAAGCACACGCAGTTCCCCGGCCCCGGCCGCACCGAGAAGAACGTCGTCGGCGTCCGCATCATGCCGGTCTTCGCCGCCAAAGCCGGCGCGATGTTCGCCTTCGTCACCGGCGTCCTGGCGATCATGTCGGGCGTCTTCCAGATCAACCCGGTCTGGAACATCGGTCCGTACAACCCGGCACAGGTGTCGGCCGGGTCTCAGCCCGACATCTACATGATGTGGACCGACGGTCTGATACGTCTGTTCCCGGCGTGGGAGCTCTACCTGGGCAACTACACGGTGCCGATGTCGAACTGGGTCGTGCTGATCATGACCATCATCTTCGGCCTGATGTTCGCCTACCCGTGGATCGAGAAGAAGCTCACCGGCGACGATGCACACCACAACCTGCTGCAGCGTCCCCGCGACACCCCGGTGCGCACGGCGATCGGCTCGATGGCGGTCTCGTTCTACATCCTGCTCACGATCGCATGTATGAACGACATCATCGCGTTCAAGTTCCACATCTCGCTGAACGCGACGACCTGGATCGGGCGTATCGGTCTGATCGTCCTGCCGCCGCTGGTGTACTTCATCGCCTACCGCTGGGCGCTCTCGTTGCAGCGCAGTGACCGCGAGGTACTGGCACACGGCATCGAGACCGGCATCATCAAGCGGCTGCCGCAGGGTGAGTACATCGAGATCCACCAGCCGCTCGGCCCGGTCGACAGCCATGGTCACCCGATCCCGCTCCCCTACGAGGGTGCGGCACTGCCCAAGCGGATGAACAAGCTCGGCTCCGCCGGTGCCCCGGGTACGGGTTCGATCCTCACGGCGGATCCGCCGGAGGAGCAGCTGCGCAACGTCGAACTCGAGCACGAGATCGAGGCCGGCGAGCGGAAGGCCCTCCGCGAGCTGCAGGCCAAGGGCGGCAACCCCTTCGGCGAGTAGTCACACGAGGTCGCACGACCCACCGCGGGCCGTCGAGCACCATCTGGTGCGCGACGGCCCGCGGTTCGTTGTGCATAGTGGCTCACGTCGCCGACCGACACCACTCCCCTCCCCCGGGGTGGCTGCCGGCGCGGGTCCGATGTGGCACGGTGTACCCCATGCACCGGTCACCTCCCCGAAGTTCCGGTCTGTCCCAGATCACCCGCGGGATGGGCACTCTCGATGCCGAGATCTACGATTCGATCGCCCGGTCCCCGAGCCCGCTCCTCGACGTGACGATGCCGATACTCACCCGGGCCGCCGACCATTCGAAGCTGTGGATGGCGATCGCCGCCGGGCTCGCCGTGTCCGGCCGTCCCTCGCTGCAGCGCGGTGCCGCACGCGGACTGGTCTCGCTCGCCGTGACGAGTCTGGTCACCAACCAGGGGGCGAAGCGGATCCGCAACCGCTCGCGGCCCTCCCACGGACTGATCCCGTTGTCCCGGCGGGGTCGTCGACGCCCGACGTCGAACTCGCTGCCGTCCGGACACTCGGCCAGTGCTGCCGCCTTCGCCGTCGGTGTGGCCGTCGAGAATCCGCCCGCGGGTCTGTTGTTGTCGGCACTGGCCGGGCTCGTCGGGCTGTCCCGGGTGGCGACCGGGGCACACTACCCCGGCGACGTGGTCGCGGGGCTCGGCATCGGCGCCGTCATCGCCACCATCGGTGCCCGTGTCGTGCCGCCCATCACCGAACCGTCGCTGTCCCTGGCCGCCCCGTCGGTCGTCGACGTGGGACCCAACCCCGACGGGGCAGGTCTGGTCGTCGTCGTCAACCCGGGCTCCGCGGACGGCCGTGGGCGCCGGGTCCTCGAGGAGATCCGTGGTCGGCTACCCGCCGCCGAGATCATCGAACTCGACGAGACCGACGACATGGCAGCCGTTTTCGCCGACGTGGCGGCCCGAGCGGAGATCCTCGGGGTGGCCGGTGGCGACGGCACCGTGGCATGTGCCGCCGCTCCTGCGCTGGCCGCCGACATTCCCGTCGCGGTCTTCCCGGCCGGCACGTTCAACCACTTCGCGCGTGACATCGGTTGCGGCACGGTGGACATTACGATCGACGCGATCCGTTCGGGTTCGGCGTCCCGTGTCGACGCGATGTGGCTCAACGACTCCCGCCTGATCCTCAACACCGCGAGCATCGGCGCGCACCCCGACTTCGTCCGGGTCCGCCGACGCCTGCAGCGGCGGATCAGCCGGCCGCTCGCGACCGCGGCGGCCGTATTGCACGTCCTCCGCAAAGATCCGCACGTCCGAATCGAGGTCGAGGGCCGTGTACTCGACGCGTCCCTGTTCCTCGTCGGCAACTCGATCTACCAGCCCACCGGATTCCTGCCGTCGCGACGCGTCCGGCTCGACGACGGCCTTCTCGACGTACGGATCCTCGAGACGAGCCATCGCTGGGCGACCCTGCGCCTCCTGGGTTCACTGGCGCTCGGTCGTCTCGAACGCTCTCACCTGTACCACGAGATGCAGGTCCCCGAGTTCCGCTTCACCGCGGTCGACGGCCCCGTCGCGGTGTCACACGACGGCGAGGTCGAGGAGTCGTTCTCGCAGGCCGACTTCCGCGTGGACTACCGCGTCCTGAAGGTCTTCCGGCCGGTCGGCCGGGAGCGTCCCTGACCGCTCACCGAGGGTCGCTCGGCGACGACACGAGAGCGCCCCACCGGAGATCCGGTGGGGCGCTCTCGTGGTGCGTGCGCGGCGCCGTGCGGCGTCGGCGTCAGTGCCTGTCGCTCAGTGCTTCTCGGGGCCGACGTGGTACTCGAAGACCAGTCCCGCCGCGGTGCCCATGATGACGACGGCCGCGAAGATCGCCAGCCAGAAGTTGCCGGTCGCGAAACCGACCGCGAACGTCGAGGCGCCGAGCGCGATCAGGATGGGCCACCAGGAGTGCGGGCTGAAGAAGCCCAGCTCCCCGGCGCCGTCCTCGACCTCGGCGTCCTCGTAGTCCTCGGGACGGATCTCGACGCGCCGGGCGACGAACCGGAAGAACGTGCCCGCGATGAGCGTCAGGCCGGCCGCGAAGAACAGGCCGACGACGCCGACCCACTCGATGCCCTTGCTGGTGAACGCGGTGAAGAGGGTGTATGCGACGCCCGTCAGAAAGAAGAAGGCGGTCAGCATCTCGAAGAGGCGTGCCTCGATCTTCATCGTCAGCTCACTTCCTTGGTGCAGTTGGCGAGGGTCGGGTTGTCGGGATCACCGGTGGCACCGACGGAGCCGTCGGTCGCGCGGCGGGTGTCGAACGGCACCGTGGTCACCGCTTCGGGTGCCTGGCAGATCGACGCGAGCGCTTCCGCATTGGTGGCGCTGGGGTTCGCCTCGCGGAACCGGATGTAGCTGTCGAAGTCCTCCGGCGAGACGGCGCGGACCTCGAAGTTCATCATCGAGTGGTACGTACCGCACATCTCGGCACAGCGGCCGACGAAGGCGCCGGTCCGGTCGATCGACTTGATCTGGAAGATCGGGTCGGTCGCGTTCTGCTCGGGGAACGGGAAGACGTCGCGCTTGTAGAGGAACTCCGGCACCCAGAACGAGTGGATGACGTCGGCCGAGGCGATGTTGAACTCGATGCGCTTGCCGGTCGGCAGCACCAGGACCGGGATCTCCGACGACGAGCCGACCGTCTCGATCCGGTCGAACTTCAGGTAGTCGCGGATGTCGTCGTCACGACCGCCGGCCGGACCGGGCAGCTCACCGTGCTCGCCGCCCTCGTCGCTGCCGGCGTGCTCGGTCTCGGCGCCGCTGCCGGTCTGGGCCTGGACCTCGAACGGGTTTCCGTTCTGCTCGAAGCCGTTGTAGGTGGTGCCGTCGGAGAACTCGACCTGGTTGTAGCCGAACTTCCAGTTCCACTGGAACGCGGTGACGTCGACGACGACCTTGGAGTCGTTGTTCTTGCCCTCGACGTTGTTCTGCACGATGACCGTGAAGTAGAAGAGCACGGCGATGATGACGAACGGGATCGCCGTGTAGGTGAGCTCCAGCGGCACGTTGTATGCCGTCTGGCGCGGGAACACGCCCTTCTTGGCGTCGTTCGCGCGGTGGAACGTGATCGTCCAGAAGATCAGCGCCCAGACCAGGACACCCATGACCAGCGCCGCGATGACCGACCAGGTCCACAGATCGACCATCTCTTTGCCGTCGGGCGTGACGCCCTCGGGCCAACCGAAACGCATCGCCTCACTGGCGCTGCAACCCGACATCAGCAGTGCGCCGAGGCCGAGAGCGGCGACGAATCCGAGTCGCTTCATCGTCCGCGACGCTGATGAGACACGCCTCGCTCGGGGCCGTCCACCGTGTGCCAATTTCACGCCTTCCTGCTCGCTCACCGGCGCCCTCGCGCCGAGGTGAGTGCATGCCACATGACCTGCACGGGGCAAGGTCTTGCCGTGGACACACAGCAATTCTTGCACCTAGTACTACGCAGCGTAGACCAACCCGCGGAAGCTGTCGGAATCGGGGCGCGATCGGCGTCGTGTCCCCCTCCCTCGGCCCCGCACCGGCGCCCACGGGTCGCGCGCGACAGTCGCGTTCGCTCGCACGGCCCACCGCGCCACATAGGAACTCCGCCCGCCGCTTCAGGCATACTCGGACGCGATCCGGCCCGGCGTCGGAATCGTGCGTGGACTGGCAACTGAACGGAGAGAACGAGACGTGTGTGGTCTGCTCGGCCTGCTGACATCCGACGGAACGGCCGCCGACGTCGTCGAACCGGTGGCGGTGGCCTCGCACTGCATGCGGCATCGTGGACCCGACGAGCCCGGCACGTGGCACGACGACGACATCGTGTTCGGGTTCAACCGCCTCTCGATCATCGACATCGAGCATTCGCATCAGCCGCTGCGCTGGGGCCCGCCCGAGAATCCCGACCGTTACGCGCTGGTGTTCAACGGCGAGATCTACAACTACCTGGAGATCCGCGCCGAGCTGGCGAAGGACGAGGGGGTGCTGTTCCGGACCGAGGGTGACAGCGAGGCGATCGTCGCAGCGTTCCACCACTGGGGCCCCGACGCGGTCAAACGGCTTCGCGGCATGTTCGCCTTCGCGATCTGGGACACCGAGAACCGCTCGCTCTTCCTCGCCCGCGACCCGTTCGGCATCAAGCCGCTGTTCGTCGCGTCGGGCCCCGGCGGGCTGATCTTCGGCAGCGAGAAGAAGAGCCTGCTCGAGCTGATCGAACGCGTCGGGCTGTCGACCGAGCTCGATCCCCGCGCGATCGAGCACTACACCGTGCTGCAGTACGTCCCGGAGCCCGAGACGATCCACGCGTCGATCCGGCGGCTCGAGTCGGGCTGCCACGCGACCGCCACGCCGGGCAGTCCCCTGTCGATCCGGCGGTACTTCACCCCGCAGTTCGGTGTTCGCCCGGTCACCGAGGCCACCCGGCAGAAGCGGTACGACGAGATCGCCGACGTCCTCGCCGATTCGGTCGCCAAGCACATGCGCGCCGACGTCACGGTCGGGTCGTTCCTGTCCGGCGGCATCGATTCGACGGCCATCGCGGCGCTCGCGATCCGGCACAACCCCGACCTCATCACCTTCACCACCGGCTTCGAGCGCGAGGGCTACTCGGAGGTCGACGTCGCCGCCGAGTCCGCGGAGGCGATCGGCGCTCGGCATGTCGTGAAGGTCGTCGGGCCGTCGGAGTTCATCGAGTCGATCCCGTCGATCGTCTGGTACCTCGACGATCCGGTCGCCGACCCGGCACTCGTCCCGCTGTACTTCGTGGCCGCCGAGGCGCGCAAGCACGTCAAGGTGGTCCTGTCCGGCGAGGGCGCCGACGAGTTGTTCGGCGGCTACACGATCTACAAGGAACCGCTGTCCCTCGCCGCGTTCGACCGGCTGCCCCGTGCGCTGCGTCGTGCGGCGGGCAAGGTGTCCGAGCGGATTCCGGAGGGGACCCGCGGCAAGAGCCTGCTGCACCGCGGGTCGCTCACGCTCGAGGAGCGCTACTACGGCAACGCCCGCAGCTTCGACGACGCGCGGCTCCGCGCGGTGCTGCGCGACTACCGTCCCGAATGGACCCACACCGACGTCACCGCACCGATCTACGCGATGAGCCAGGGCTGGGACCCGGTGGCCCGCATGCAACATCTGGACCTCTTCACCTGGCTGCGCGGGGACATCCTGGTCAAGGCCGACAAGATCACCATGGCCAACTCCCTCGAGCTGCGGGTGCCGTTCCTCGACCCGGAGGTCTTCGCGATCGCCGAAGGTCTCCCCCACGACGA
Organism: Gordonia sp. SMJS1; assembly: GCF_029866425.1. Classification (NCBI taxonomy): domain Bacteria; kingdom Bacillati; phylum Actinomycetota; class Actinomycetes; order Mycobacteriales; family Gordoniaceae; genus Gordonia; species Gordonia sp. SMJS1. The sequence goes on from NZ_CP123381.1 coordinate 3,357,660, forward strand.
GAAGATCGCGCACGGCACAACGAAATACGCGTTGCGCAAGGCGCTGGAGCAGATCGTCCCGGCGCACGTCCTGCATCGCAAGAAGCTCGGCTTCCCGGTCCCCATCCGCCACTGGCTGGCCGGCACCGAGATGTTCGACTGGGCGCACGACACGATCATGCATTCGCAGACCGATCACATCTTCGCCAAAGACGCGGTTGTCGCGATGCTCAACGAGCACCGAGAAGGCGTGGTGGACAACAGCCGTCGTCTCTGGACGGTCCTGATGTTCATGGTCTGGCACGGCATCTTCGTCGAGGGCACAATCGTCCCGGAGATCATCGACCACACCTACCCCGTGCGGGTCTGATTCCCCGACAACCGAAGCCGCCCACGAATCCGGGGCGGCTTCGGTGGCGACGGCGTCAGTGCGCGAGCTTGAGACCGATGACCCCGCCGACGATCATCACCAGGAACAGCGCCTTGAGCAGCGAAACCGGTTCCTCACCGGTGGCCATCGCATAGACGACGGTCAGCACCGCGCCGATACCGACCCACACCGCATAGGCGGTCCCGACCGGCAGATCGCGCATCGCATACGCCAGTCCGACCATGCTGGCGACCAGCGCGACCCCGAACACGGCCGTCGGACCCAGCTTGCTGAAACCCTCCGACTTGCCCAGCGCGGTTGCCCACACGGCTTCCAGGACACCGGACACGATCAGAACGATCCACGACATGACGCTCCCTCCGGGCCGTCTTGTCGCACACCGGGTACAGCACCCCTCGTCCGGGAGTCCTCGATCGGGACTCCGTTCCAACGTCTCACGCCGGGGCGGGGGTGGCAACGTCAGACGCGTCACCACCCCGGAGAACCGGACTCAGCCGGCGAACGCCGCCTTGATCTCCGCGGCCGCCTCGGCGCCGTAGGCGCCCTCGATCCGAGCCAGGGCCGAGTCCGGGTCCCAGGCCCAGTCCTGTGTCGAGACGGTCTCCAGCACGAGCACCGCGACCATCGAGCCGACCTGTGCGGCCCGCTCGAAGTCGAGCCCGCGCGCCAGCGCGGACAGGAACCCGGCGCGGAACCCGTCGCCGACACCGGTGGGGTCGACCTTCTCCGTCTCCGGCACGACGGGGACGTGGATGCGCGTGCCGTCGCGGTCGACGATCTCGACGCCGTCCTTGCCGAGCGTCGTGACGCGCACGCCGACCATCTCCGCGACCTGCGCCTCGGACAATCCGGCCTTCTGGCGCAGCAGTCCCCACTCGTACTCGTTGGTGAACAGGTAGGCGGCGCCGTCGATGAGCGTGCGGGTCTGCTCCCCGTCGAGGCGGGCCAGCTGCTGCGACGGGTCCGCCGCGAACGGGATACCGGCGGCCCGGCACTCTTCGGTGTGGCGGATCATCCCGGCCGGATCGTCGGCCCCGATGAGGACGAGGTCGGGCGTCCCGACCTCGGCGATGACCTCGGACAGCACGATCTCGCGGCTCTCGCTCATCGCGCCGGCGTAGAACGTGGCGAGCTGGGCCATCGTCTCGTCGGTGGTGCACATGAACCGGGCGGTGTGGTGGGTCTCCGAGACCCGCACGCCCCGGCAGTCGACCCCGTTGGCTTCGAGCCACTGGCGGTAGTCGTGGAAGTCGGACCCGACCGCGCCGACCAGAACGGGCGCACCGCCGAGCTGACCCATCGCGTAGCAGATGTTGCCGCCGACACCGCCGCGCCGCACGACGAGATCCTCCACGAGGAAGCTGAGGGAGATGTGTTCGAGGTGGTCTCCGAGCAGCTGCTCGGAGAACTTGCCCGGGAACTTCATCAGATGGTCGGTTGCGATGGACCCACACACAACGATTGCCACTGGAGATCTCGACCCTTCGATTGGTTGCCCGACGGATGTACCCAGCAGGTGGTCACCTCACCCGGACAGGTGATGACACAGACAGGTGTCCACGCTACTCACTCATCGGCAAACGACACCGGCCGCACCCCAAGTGGGATGCGGCCGGTACCGGAAAATTGCTGACGTGTACGGCGTCAGTTGAACGAATCGCCGCAGGCGCAACTGCCGGTGGCGTTCGGGTTGTCGATGGTGAAGCCCTGCTTCTCGATGGTGTCGACGAAGTCGATGGTGGCTCCCTGCACGTAGGGGGCGCTCATGCGGTCGACGGCGAGGGTGACGCCACCGAAATCGGTGGTGATGTCGCCGTCGAGAGTGCGGTCGTCGAAGAAGAGCTGGTATCGCAGGCCCGCGCAACCACCCGGCTGTACGGCGATACGCAGCGCGAGGTCGTCGCGGCCCTCCTGGTCGAGCAGCGCCTTGGCCTTCGACGCGGCTGCGTCGCTGAGGATGACGCCGGTGCTCGTGGCTGTGCCCGTTTCGTTCTGCACGGTCATGGATGCTCCTGTAAGTGGTGTGGTCCCGGTGCATCGTGGCCCGATGCCGTGGTTGGGGTGTGCCCTCACGGTCGTTCGGGATTCACCCGCTCGCCGGGAGGTCGACCGGTGTGCCCGTGCGTACAACCGTACTCCTCCCCGTGGTATTCCCGTCCAGTCGGACGGGCGTTTCCGGGAGGTCGGCACCCGATTCGGCGGCACGGCGCGACGCCGAGGTCAGCCCGGACCGTCCGCCGCCCGGAAGTCGGATGCGACCGACGTCGCGAGCGCGACGAGCTGGTTCTCCGCATCGTTCATCGCGACCTCGACCGATCCGGCGATGTCGACGATCGCATACGCGGCCGCGACACCGGCCGCTCGGATCTCGTCGGGGCCCAGTGCGACCTGCCCCGCGAGGACGATCGTCGGCGCACCCGCGCCCCGGGCGCCGATCGTCGAGGCCGCCTCGTGAAGTGCGGCGACCACCTTGCCCCGGAGCGTCTGGGCGTCGAACTTCCCCTCTCCGGTGACCACGACATCGGCCGCGGCCACCTCGGCCGCCAGCCCGGTCGCCTCCGTGACGACGGTGGCACCGGACACCCGGGTACCGCCGAGCGCGAGCAGCGCCGCACCCAGCCCGCCCGCGGCGCCGGCGCCGGGCTCATCGGCGACATCCCGGCCGGCGAGCGCACTCAACACCTGCGCCCGGTCGGCGAGGCGGGTCTCGAGCAGTTCGACCGTCTCCGGGTCGGCGCCCTTCTGCGGACCGAAGACCGCGGCCGCTCCCGACGGCCCGAGCAGCGGGTTCTCCACATCGGACGCCACCACCAGATCCACACCCCGGAGTCGCTCCCGGGCGCGGTCGCCGCCACCGAGGGCTTCCACGAGGCCGGCGCCGCCATCGGTCGTCGCACTGCCGCCGAGGCCGATCACGATCCGCTCGGCCCCGCGCGCCAGCGCCGCCGCGACGAGTTCGCCGACCCCGCGGGTATCGGCTGCCGTCGCCGTCCGCGGCGTCGGCGTCCCGCCCAGCTGGTGCAGACCGCACGCCTGGGCGCACTCGATGTATGCGGTCGACGACGCGTCGTCGAGAAGCCATCGCGCGATGACCCCCGCCCCGAGCGGACCGGACACCGGTTCGGCGATCACGGTCCCGAACCGCGAGGCGAGCACGTCGACGAAGCCGGGTCCGCCATCCGACTGCGGAGCCACGACAAGCTCGTCCCCATGCCGTGCCGCACGCCACCCTCGGGCGATCGCCCGCGCCGCGACCACTGCGGACATGGTGTCACCGAACGAATCCGGCGCGATCAGGATCCGCACCGGGATCCCGCCGTCGGCCCCGTGGGTGCTCCACCGCGCTGCGCGCCGTTCCCGGTCATGAGCACGGAGTGTAAGTGGCCGAACCCGACCCGGCAGCGCGACATCGACGCGGGACGGATCCGCGATACACCGCGCGAAGCCGCAGATGCCGAGTCCGCCGGGGTGACCACCCGAAAGCGACGACCACGCGTTTGTCTCGCAACATCGATCACCTAGGCTCTACAGCGTGAAGCTGCCATGGAAGAAGGACGACACCCAGGCGGATTCCGGCGACAGCTCGGTCTCCACCTACACCGCCGACGACGAGTCCGGCACCGACGTCGCGCCCTCCACCAAGGGCAGCAAGTACACCCCGGGCAAGGGTCGTCCGACGCCGTCTCGCCGACAGGCCGAGAACAAGCGACGCGGTCCCGTCGCACCGCCCCCGACGAACCGCGCCGAGGCGCGCGCCCGCAAGAAGGAACTGAAGTCCACGCTCTCCAAAGAGGAGAAGCGCGCACTCTCCGCCGAGCGCCGCGAGAAGCGGCTCCAGCAGCGCGAACGGATGATGGCCGGCGACGAGGCCTACCTGATGCCGCGCGACAAGGGCGCCTCGCGGCGCTACACCCGCGACATCGTCGACGCCCGACGCAACTTCGCCGGGCTGTTCATGCCGTTCGCGATCCTGCTGATCGTGTTGATGTTCCTGGTCCCGCAGGCAGCGGCGCTGACCAACCTGATCCTGGTCGCCTTCGTCGTGCTGATGGCGGCCGACGGTGTGATCCTGGGCCGCATGGTCAATCGGCGGGTCGCCGAACGTTTCCCCGAGTCCAGCGACGGCGGTTTCAAGCTGGGCTGGTACGCGTTCACGCGCGCGATGCAGCTGCGCAAGATGCGCGCCCCCAAGCCGATGGTCTCGCCGGGCGACGAAGTCTGATCGATGACCGATCGCGCAGCGCGCACCCTCGTCCTCGGCGGCGTGCGCTCGGGTAAGTCCGCGCACGGAGAGTCGTTGCTCGACGGCCACCGTCAGATCCGCTACCTGGCCACGGGCCCGCTGACGTCCTCCGACGGGGAGTGGATGGACCGGGTCCGGCTCCATCGCGAACGCCGCGACGACCGGTACACGACGATCGAGACGACCGATCTCGGCCAGGCCCTGCGCGCCGCGCCCGACATCCCGGCCCTCGTCGACGACCTGGGCAACTGGCTCACCGCGCAGATCGACGCCGTCCACGGTTGGACCTCGGGTTCGGAGATCGACCTCGACGGCCGGATCGACGACCTGTGCGATGCCCTGCGCGCGATGTCGGCCGACTTCGTGATCATCAGCCCGGAAGCCGGCCTCTCGCTCGTACCGCCCACCCCCGCCGGCCGGGTGTTCCAAGACCTGCTCGGGACCCTCAACGTCCGGGTCGCCGAGGTGTGCGAGCGTGTCGATCTCGTCGTCGCCGGCCGGGTCCTGCACCTCCCCGCCGGAGCTCCCGCCGACGAGTCCGGAATCCCGCATGCAACAGCCGGCGCGGACCCGGCCGGCAACGCGGACCCGGCGTCGGACGCCCCGGTTTCGGCCACCCCGGCATCGGACACCCCGACGACGACTCCGTCCGCCTCCGACGACCCGACCGCGACGCCGCCGAGCACAGCAGCGGCGGCCGCGGTGGCAACCACTTTCGGCGCAGCACCCGAACCTGTTGCGGGCGTGGGTGTCTCGGAACGGCCCCGGCCCGACCCCACGGACGCCGAGGTGTTCGCACCGATCGCGCCGCCGGACGAGGCGGTCGCGCAGGATGCGCGGAAACGGCAGGCGGTACTCACCAAGCCGCCGGGGTCGCTGGGCCGCGTCGAGGAGATCGGCGTCTGGATCGCCGCATGCCAGGGGCAGTGTCCGCCCGCGCCACTCATCTCCCCCACCGTCGTCGTCTTCGCCGGCGATCACGGTGTCGCACGCGGCGGCGTGTCGGCGTTCCCACCCGAGGTGACCGCGCAGATGGTCGCCAACATCGCCGCGGGGGGTGCCGCAGTGAACGTGATGGCGGGCCGTGTCGGCGCCGCGGTGAAGGTCGTCGACATGTCCGTCGACGCCGACACCCCGCCGGAACTGTCGCGGTACAAGGTCCGTCGCAGCAGCGAAGACCTCCGCACCACCGACACCATCAGCCTCGCCGAGGCACGTGAGGCGCTGGCCGCCGGACGCGCCATCGCCGACGACCTCGTCGACTCGGGCACCGACCTGCTCATCGCCGGCGAGATGGGCATCGGCAACACCACCCCGGCGACCGTCCTCATCGGCGCGCTGACCCGGCGCGAGCCGGTCGAGATCGTCGGCCGCGGCACCGGCGTCGACGACGCCGGATGGATGCGGAAGACGGCCGCGATCCGAGACGGAATGCGTCGCGCGCGCAAGGTCATCCACGACCCCCTCGCGCTGCTCGCCGCCGTCGGCGGCGCCGATCTCGCCGCCACCGTCGGCTTCCTCGCCCAAGCGGCGCTGCGTCGGACGCCGGTCATTCTCGACGGCGTGGTGATCACCGCCGCGGCGATGGTCGCCAACGAACTCGCACCGGGGGCGATGCGCTGGTGGATCGCCGGACACCGGTCGGTCGAACCCGCCCATCAGATCGCGCTGGACCACCTCGATCTCGTTCCGGTACTCGACCTCTCGATGCGCCTGGGCGAAGGCAGCGGTGCCGTCCTGGCACTGCCGATCGTGCAATCCGCCGCCGACCTGCTCGGCTCGATGGCCACCTTCGACGAGGCGGGGGTGTCCGACCGGGAGGCCGAACACGCCACCGTCCAGACGACCTGACGCCGAACCGATCCGAGATGATCTCGCCGATCCGGGCGCTGCGCACCGCGTTCAGCTGGCTCACGGTGGTACCCGTCGGTGGTCACGCAGGCGCTTCCGCACCCGACCGGGAGCTGGGAGCGGCGGTCATGGCGTCGGTCCCGGCGATCGGCGCCGCCCTGGGCGCGGCGTCGGCAGGACTGGCTTTCGGGCTCGCGCAGACCGACCTCCCGGCGGTCACGGCGGGCGTGCTGATCGTCGTGCTGCTCGGCGTCGCCACCCGGGGCATGCACCTCGACGGGCTCGCCGACACCGCGGACGGACTCGGGTGCTACGGGCCGCCCGATCGTGTCACCGAGGTCATGCGCAGCGGCACCGTCGGACCGTTCGGCGTCGCGACGCTTGTCCTCACACTCGCCGTGCAGTCGACCGGGTTCGCCGCGCTCGCGAACGGGTCTCGTTGGTACGACCTCGTTTTCGCGATCGCCCTCGGGCGGTTCGGCGCAGTCGTCGGCACCCGGCGGTCCCTGGAACCGGCCCACCACAACGGTTTCGGCGCCCTGGTCGCGGGGACCCAGCGCTCCTCGGTCGCCGCGTGGTTCGTGGTGGCCCTGCTCGCAACCGTGCCGCTCGGACTGTCCGCCAACGGATTCGACGGCGGCCACGTCGAGGTGGCCGCCGTCGTCCAGGGGTGTGCGATCGTGCTGGCCGTGACCGCCTTCGCGTGGTGGTTCACGAGGCACTGCGCTCGCCGGATGGGTGGGATGACCGGCGACGTGCTGGGCGCGACCATCGAACTCGGGGTCGCGATCGGTGTCGTCGGCCTCCTGCTCTGAGGCGTCGTGGCGCCGCTCAGCGGCGGTAGAGCTCCGTCATCCACCCGTGGGTGTCGGCGAAGGTGCCGCGCTGGATGCCGGTCAGGGTGTCACGCAACGCCTGCGTCACCTCACCGGTCTCACCGTTGTTGATGGTGTAGTCCTCGCCCTCACCCTTGACCCGGCCGACCGGGGTGATGACCGCGGCGGTGCCACAGGCGAACACCTCGGTGATGTCGCCCGACGCCACGCCCTTGCGCAGCTCCTCGGTGGTGATCTTGCGTTCCTCGACCTCGAAGCCGGCATCGGTGGCCAGCGTCAGCAACGACGAACGGGTGATGCCGGGCAGCAGTGAGCCCGACAACTCGGGGGTCACCAGCCGGGCGTCGGCGCCTGAGCCGAACACGAAGAACAGATTCATGCCGCCCATCTCCTCGATGAAGCGGCGTTCGATCGCGTCGAGCCACACGACCTGGTCGCACCCCTGCTCGGTGGCCTGCCGCTGGGCGAGGAACGCGGCGGCATAGTTGCCACCGCACTTGGCGAATCCGGTGCCGCCCGGTGCCGCGCGGACATACTCGGTGGACAGCCAGACACTCACCGGCTTGATCCCACCGGCGAAGTAGGCGCCCGCCGGCGAGGCGATGACCGAGTAGATGTAGCTGGAGGACGGGGCGTTGACGCCGAGGCTGGCCTGCGACGCGAACATGAACGGCCGGAGGTAGAGCGCCTCTTCGCCACCAGCGGCGGGCACCCACTCGTTGTCGGCCTCGAGCAGGGCCTTGAGCGAGGCGATGAAATCCTCGACCGGCAGCGCGGGCATCGCGAGCCGCTCCGCGCTGCGCTGGAGACGCGCGGCGTTCGCCTCGGGGCGGAACGCGGCGATCGAACCGTCCGGCTGCCGATAGGCCTTGAGCCCCTCGAACACCTCTTGGCCGTAGTGCAGAACCGTGGCCGCGGGGTCGAGGGCGATCGGACCGTACGGCTTCACCGTGGCGTTGTGCCAACCCACCCCTGCGTCGTAATCGATCATCACCATGTTGTCGGTGAAGTGGCGCCCGAATCCGGGGGCGGACAGGATCTCCGCGCGCCGGCCCTCAGACACCGGGTGCGGATGCTCGGTACGGTTGAACTCCAAGGTCATCACGCCATCGTACCGCCGGGCACAAAAGCATTTCCCGGCCCGGTCGGCTGACCCCCGGGGCTGCGTGGGACGTCGCGCGAGGGCCCGCAGGTCACACGTGCGACGGCACGAACGGCGGGATCACGACCTCGCACGCCAGGTCCCGCCCGCGGACGTCGACGACGACCTCGTCGCCTTTGCGCACCCCGGACGCCGTATCGAGCAGCGCCAGTGCGATGCCCTGTTTGAGGGTGGGCGAGAACGTCCCCGACGTACAGGTGCCGATCTGCTGGTCCTTCCCCGCCAGGCGGACCACGCACCCCGCACGCGGCACCCCGCGGCCGGTCGCCCGCAACCCGTACAGACGACGCGTCGGTCCGGCCTCCTTCTCGGCGAGTAGGGCGTCGCGTCCGAAGAACGACGGCTTGTCCCAGCCGACCGCCCAACTCGACCGCGCCTGCACCGGCGAGATGTCGGGCCCCAGCTCGTGGCCGTGCAGCGCATATCCCATCTCGGTGCGCAGGGTGTCCCGCGCGCCCAGGCCCGCAGGCAACCCGCCGGCCGCCGCGATCGCTTCCAGTAGGACGTCGAACACCGCACCCGCATCGTCCCACCGCGGCACGATCTCGTACCCGCGTTCACCGGTGTATCCGGTGCGGCACACGCGGACCGGTGCCACGCCGTCGGCGGTCGTCAGGTCGGCGTCGGCGAACGCCATGTACTCCATGTCGGCGGGCAGTCCGAGCCCGGCAAGGATCTCGGGCGACTTCGGCCCCTGCACCGCGAGCACGGCGAGGTCGCGGTGCTGGTCGGTGATCGAGATCCCTTCCGGCGCAACCGCTTGCAGCTGGTCGACCACGGACGCGGTGTTCGCCGCATTGGGCACCAGGAAGACCTCGTCCTCGCCGACGAGGTAGGCGATCAGGTCGTCGACGACACCACCGGAGTCGTTGCAGCACAACGTGTATTGCGCCTTGCCCGGCACGATCTTGCCGAGGTCGTTGGTGAGCGTCGAGTTGACGAAGGCGGCCGCACCTTCGCCGGACACCAGTGCCTTGCCGAGGTGGCTGACGTCGAAGATGCCCACGCTCTCCCGCACCGCGGCGTGCTCGGCGACCGTGCCGGAGTACGACACCGGCATGTTCCAGCCGCCGAACTCGGCGAAGGTGGCCCCCAGTGCGGCATGACGGTCGGCGATCGGCCCGGCGAGGAGTTCACTCATGCCGTCCACGCTATCGGGCGACCCCGCCGGCCGGGCACGGACGCGGCGTTCGTCTGCACGTCTTCCCGCTGGGACTCGGCGCCGCCGGAGCTGTGGCAGAGTTGACCGGGTGAGCAAGAACGACACCGTCGACCGCACGCGCGGCCCCGAACTCGAACTGTCCACCTCGATCGGCAAGGACGACTCCGCCCTGGTCATCGGCCTGATCAGCGCCTCGTCCCCCGACGACGCCGAGAATGCCGACCCCACAGCCGAACCGACCCTCGCCATCGGCGACGGCATCCTCGACGACGCCCAGGCCGCCGCCATCACCGCCGCTCTCACCGCCCTCGGCGCGACCGGGTCCCACGGCGAGGTCACCCGGACCGCGGCCCCGGAGTCGCTGCCCGTCGACATCGTCGTCGCCGTCGGCCTGGGCGATGCCGACAACCTCGACGACGCCGACCAGGTCCGGCAGGCCGCCGGCGTCGTCGCCCGTGAACTCGACGGTCACGAGTCGGTCGCCACCACGCTCTCGGCCGTCGACCTGGCTGCCGCCGCCGAGGGACTGTTCCTCGGCGCCTACCGGTTCGACGAGTTCCGTTCGGACAAGTCGAAGCCCAAGAAGACTCCGCCGCAACGCATCACGCTGCTGGTCGAATCGAAGTCCAAGGAGGCCAAGTCCGCTGTGGAGCGCGCGGTCGCCGTGGCCGACTCGGTGGCGATCGCCCGCGACTTCGTCAACACCCCGCCGAGCCACCTGTATCCCGAGGAGTTCGCCGCCCGCGCCCGCACCCTCGGCAGCAAGGCCGGGCTCAAGGTCGAGATCCTCGACGACAAGCAGCTGGAGGCGCAGGGTTACGGCGGGATCATCGGCGTCGGCAAGGGTTCGTCCCGGCTGCCGCGCCTCGTCCGGCTGACCCACACCGCGAAGAAGTCGCCGAAGAAGGTCGCGCTCGTCGGCAAGGGCATCACCTTCGACACCGGCGGTATCTCGATCAAACCCGCCGCCAACATGGACGCGATGACCTCGGACATGGGCGGCGCGGCCGCGGTCATCGCGGCGACGATCCTGGCCGCCCGACTCGATGTCGACGTGACGGTGATCGCCACCGTCCCCATGGCCGAGAACATGCCGTCGTCGACTGCGCAGCGCCCGGGCGACGTACTCACCCAGTACGGCGGCCGCACGGTCGAGGTCCTCAACACCGACGCCGAGGGACGGCTGATCCTCGCCGATGCCATCGTGCGGGCCTGCGAGGACGATCCCGACTATCTCATCGACACCGCGACCCTGACCGGCGCCCAGATGGTGGCACTCGGCACCCGGACACCGGGCGTCATGGGCACCGACGGGTTCCGCGACCGGGTCGCGGCCCGGTCGGCCGATGTAGGTGAGAACGCCTGGGCGATGCCGCTCCCGGCCGAGCTGCGCGCAGACCTGAAGTCCCGCGTCGCGGACCTGGCGAACGTGACCCCCCACCGCTGGGGCGGGATGCTCGCCGCGGGCATCTTCCTGAAGGAGTTCGTGCCCGAGGACGTGCAGTGGGCCCACATCGACATCGCCGGGCCCGCCTTCAACACCGGCGGCCCCTGGGGTTACACGACGAAGGGCGGTACGGGCGTCCCCGTCCGGACCATCGCGGCCGTGCTCGAGGACATCGCCGCGAACGGCTGAGAACACCTCCGGCGAGCCGCGGCCGAGACCGGTGCCGCGGCCGCCGGAGAATCGTTACCGACGAGTACGAGCCGAACCGAGTCGGCGGCTCACCGTACGGGTAGGGTTGGCCGCGGGGATGAGCGGCTGATCCGCCACTCATCTGCGCGGTCTTCCACCGCCTCCCGACCCCCGTGCCCACGGCGCACACACCACTGGGCATCACCTACAGACCACCACGTCGAGTTCAGGAGTTCACAACGATGGCCTTCTCCGTCCAGATGCCCGCCCTTGGTGAAAGTGTCACCGAGGGGACAGTCACCCGGTGGCTGAAGGAGGAGGGCGACACCGTCGAGGCCGACGAGCCGTTGCTCGAGGTGTCGACCGACAAGGTGGACACCGAGATCCCCGCCCCCACTTCGGGTGTGCTGACCAAGATCATCGCGCAGGAGGACGACGTCGTCGAGGTCGGCGGCGATCTCGCCCTGATCGGTGACGCCGACGAGGCCGGTTCCGACGACTCCGGTTCGGACGATTCCGATTCCGACGCCGCCGGCGGCGACGAGCCGACCGAGGCCGCCCCCGAACCCGAGCCCGAGCAGGCCGCCGAGGAGCCCTCCGTCGACGAGGACGCGCCCGCCGAGAAGCCCACCGCCGACACCGGCTCGGGCTCGGCCGAGGGCACCGACGTGCTCATGCCCGAACTCGGCGAGTCGGTCACCGAGGGGACGGTCACCAACTGGCTGAAGGCCGTCGGCGACGAGGTCGCCGCCGACGAACCCCTGCTCGAGGTCTCCACCGACAAGGTCGACACCGAGATCCCCTCGCCGGTCGCCGGCACCCTGCTCGAGATCCTCGCGCAGGAGGACGACGTGATCGAGGTCGGCGGCAAGCTCGCCGTCATCGGTGATGCCTCGGCGGCTCCCTCGAAGAAGAAGCCCGAACCGGAACCCGAACCCGAGCCCGAGCCCGAACCCGAGCCCGAGCAGGAGTCCGCGCCGGAGCCGGAGCCCGAGCAGGCGCCTGCCCCCGAGGAAGAGCAGAAGCCGCAGCCGAAGGCCCAGGAGTCCAAGGCCCCCGAGCCCAAGGCACAGGCCGCGGAGAAGTCCGACCCGCCGACCGTCGAGTCGACCCCGTACGTGACGCCGCTGGTGCGCAAGCTCGCCGCGGAGAACAACATCGACCTGAACGCCATCAAGGGCACCGGTGTCGGTGGCCGCATCCGCAAGCAGGACGTGCTCGCCGCGGCCGAGGAGGCCAAGGCCCCGGCGCAGGAGTCCGCCCCGGCCGCCAAGCCCGCGGCATCGTCGGCGCCGGCCGCGTCGTCGGGCTCGCCGGAGATCCGGCCCGAGCTCGCCGAGCTGCGCGGGACGACGCAGAAGATCAACCGCATCCGTCAGATCACCGCGAAGAAGACCCGCGAGTCGCTGCAGCAGAGCGCACAGCTCACCCAGGTCTTCGAGGTCGACATGACCCGCATCGCCGGGCTCCGCAAGGCGGCGAAGGAGAGCTTCAAGGCGTCCGAGGGCGTCAACCTGACGTACCTGCCGTTCATCGCGAAGGCCGTCGTGGAGGCGCTGAAGGCGCATCCCAACGTCAACGCGTCGATCGACGAGGACAAGAAGGAGATCACCTACTACGACAAGGTGCATCTCGGCATCGCCGTCGACACCCCGCAGGGGCTGCTGTCGCCGGTCATCCACAACGCCGACGACCTGTCGATCGCCGGTATGGCCCGCGCCATCGCCGACATCGCGTCCCGGGCGCGCTCCAACGGCCTCAAGCCCGACGAGCTCGCCGGCGGCACGTTCACCATCACCAACATCGGAAGCCAGGGCGCGCTGTTCGACACCCCGATCCTGGTGCCGCCGCAGGCGGCGATGCTGGGCACCGGCGCAATCGTCAAGCGACCGGTCGTCATCACCGGTGAGGACGGTTCGGAGTCGATCGCGGTGCGGTCGATGTCCTACCTGCCGCTGACCTACGATCACCGTCTGATCGACGGCGCCGACGCGGGTCGCTTCCTCACCACGGTGAAGAAGCGTCTCGAAGAGGCCGCCTTCGCCGCGGACCTGGGCCTCTAGCCCAGATCTCCTTCAGACGGCACACCGAGGACACAGAATGCGCATCGCCGTCGCCGGATCATCGGGACTCATCGGCAACGCCCTGGTCAACTCGCTGCGCGCGGCGGGCCACACGGTCACACGTCTGGTCCGCCGCGAGGCACGCGCCGATGACGAGTTCAGCTGGGATCCCGAGACGATCGGCGTCCCGCCGGAGAGTCTCGACGGCGTCGAGGCGGTGGTCTCGCTGGGCGGTGTGGGAGTCGGCAACGGTCGGTGGACCGGCCGGTTCAAACAGGAACTCCGGGACTCGCGGATCACCCCCACCGAACTGCTCGCCGAGGCCGTCCGCGATCTCGGCATCCCGACGTTCGTGAGTGCCAGCGCCACGGGCTATTACGGGAACACCGGTGGCCACGCCGCGGTCGAGACCGACGGCCCCGGCGAGGGATTTCTTGCCGACCTGGTCGTCGACTGGGAGCGCGCCGCCACCGCCGGCGTCGGTGCGGACACGCGTATTGTCCTGCTCCGCACGGCGCCGGTCCTCAGCACCCAGGGCGGCCTGCTGGGCAGACTCCGGCCGTTGTTCAAGCTCGGGCTCGGCGGACCGATCGGTGACGGCAAGCAGTACTTCTCATGGATCAGCCTCATCGACGAGATCCGCGCCATCGAGTTCCTCCTCGACTCCGACGTGTCCGGACCGGTGAACCTGAGTTCGCCGGGCGCCGTCCCGTTCGGTGAGTTCACCTCGGCCCTGGGCCGGGCCGTGCACCGCCCGACGATCCTGCAGGTACCCGCCTTCGCGGCGCGTCGGGTCGGCGGCGAGATGGCCGAGGAAATGATTCTGTTCAGTCAGCGCGTTACACCCAAGGTGCTGACCGATCACGGATTCACCTTCACCCATCCCGGTGTCGACGAGGCCCTCGCCTACGCCACCGGAACCACCAGTCATGACTGAGCGTCCGATCCGCGGGAGTGCCGAACCGGTCGAGGTCCGCCATCTCGGCGTCGTCGACTACCAGACGGCCTACGACCTGCAGCACGGCCTGGCGGCCGACCGCGCCGACGGCGTCCTCGACCACGATGTGCTGCTCCTGCTTGAGCATCCGTCCACCTACACGGCGGGCAAACGCACGGAGAACGCCGACCGGCCCACCAACGGGGCGCCGGTCATCGACGTCGACCGCGGCGGCCGGATCACCTGGCACGGACCGGGACAACTCGTCGGCTATCCGATCGTGAAGCTCGCCGAGCCGCTCGACGTCGTCGAGTACGTCCGTCGCCTCGAGGCGGCCCTCATCTCGGTCTGCGCCGGTCTCGGCGTGACCACCGGCCGCGTCGAAGGACGTTCCGGCGTGTGGATCACCGACGACGCCGGGGAACGCAAACTCGGACAGATCGGTATCCGCGTGGCACGCGGCGTGGCCCTGCACGGATTTGCACTCAACATCGACCCCGACATGTCGGCGTTCGAGGCGATCGTCCCCTGCGGGATCGCCGACGCCGGGGTCACGTCCCTGGCCCGCGAACTGGGGCGGCCGTTGTCGGTGGCCTCTCTGCTCGACGTCACCGCCGATGCCGTGCTCACCGCGCTCGACGCCACTGCGAGCCCGGTCGCGTCGGCACAGTCCTCTCCATCCACTTCTGCGAGCGTAGGATCGATCCAGTGACCGCGTCCCCCATCACCCCCGGACCCGGTGCCCCCGAAGCCACACCCTCGGCCTCGGCATCCGCACCACAGACCCCGACCCCGGCCCCTGAGGGCCGCAAGCTGCTCCGGCTCGAGGTGCGCAACGCGCAGACCCCCATCGAGCGCAAGCCGGAGTGGATCCGCACCCGCGCGACGATGGGCCCGGAGTTCACCGAACTCAAGGGCCTGGTCAAGCGCGAGGGTCTGCACACCGTCTGCGAAGAGGCCGGCTGCCCCAACATCTACGAATGCTGGGAAGACCGCGAGGCGACGTTCCTCATCGGCGGCGAGCAGTGCACCCGGCGCTGCGACTTCTGCCAGATCGACACCGGCAAGCCCGCCGAACTCGACCGCGACGAACCGCGTCGTGTCGCCGAGAGCGTCCAGGCGATGGGCCTGCGCTACTCGACGATCACCGGCGTCGCCCGCGACGACCTGCCCGACGAGGGTGCCTGGCTCTACGCCGAGACCGTCCGCGCGATCCACCGCCTCAACCCCGGTACCGGTGTGGAGAACCTCATCCCGGACTTCCACGCCAAGCCCGACCTGCTGGCCGAGGTCTTCGATGCCCGGCCCGAGGTACTGGCGCACAACCTCGAGACCGTGCCGCGCATCTTCAAGCGCATCCGCCCGGCCTTCCGCTACGAGCGGTCCCTCGAAGTCCTCACCACCGCACGTGATTTCGGCCTGGTGACGAAGTCGAACCTCATCCTCGGGATGGGCGAGACCCCGCAGGAGGTGCAGTCGGCGATCGTGGATCTACACGAGGCGGGCTGCGACATCCTGACCATCACGCAGTACCTGCGTCCCTCGCCGCGGCATCATCCGGTCGAGCGGTGGGTCAAGCCCGAGGAGTTCGTCGACCACTCCGAGTTCGCCGAAGAGATCGGGTTCGCCGGCGTCATGGCGGGTCCGCTGGTGCGGTCGTCGTACCGGGCGGGCCGCCTGTACGCGCAGGCGATGGCCCATCACGGTCGCGAGATCTCACCGGCTCTCGCGCACCTGGCGGCCGAGGGATCGGCCAGCCAGGAGGCCTCCAGCCTGATGGCACGCCTCGCCCGCTGACGCCCCGCGCGTCCGGTGATCATCGGACGGTCACCCGATGCCCCGATCGCTCGATCCACGGACGTAAACTGGCCTCATGGCAAAGGCGCAGGTGAGCAAAGAGGTCAAGGCCGAGAAGAAGAAGGCCCGTAAGGCCGCATCGAAGGAACGGCGCCAGCAGCTCTGGCAGGCCTTCCAGATGCAGCGCAAGGAAGACAAACGACTCATCCCCTACATGGTGGGTGTCATCGTCCTGTCGATCGCGGTCTTCACCGCTCTCGGATTCGTCCTCGGTTCGCCGTGGCTGCTGATCCCGCTCGGCGTGGTGCTGGGCATCCTCGGCGCCTTCATCCTGTTCGGCCGTCGCGTCCAGAAAAACGTGTACACCAAGGCCGAGGGACAGCCCGGCGCCGCCGGATGGGCACTGGGCAACATGCGCGGGCAGTGGCGGGTCAAGCAGGCGGTGGCCGGCACCTCCCAGCTCGACGCCGTGCACCGCGTCATCGGCAAGCCGGGCATCATCCTGGTCGCCGAGGGCTCCCCGACCCGCATCAAGTCGCTGCTCGGCCAGGAGAAGAAGAAGGTCGCGCGGGTCGTCGGCGACACCCCGATCTACGAGATCATGGTCGGCAACGACGACGGCCAGGTCCCGCTGTCGAAGCTCGAGCGGCACCTCAACAAGCTGCCCAGCAACATCGACCGCAAGCGGATGGAGACCCTGGAAGGCCGACTGTCCGCCCTCGGCAGCAAGGCCCCCGGCCCCGGCATGCCAAAGGGTCCCCTGCCCGCGAACGCCAAGATGCGCAGCATGCAGCGCACGGCGCGCCGCCGCGGCTGACGCTCCCGCCCCATCCCGTCGACCGTGCACCCGATCCCGTTGACGGTGCATCGATTTACGTTGACTGTGAACCGGGTTCGCCGGGCCACGACCTACGACAAAACCCACCACCAATGACGATTCGGTGGTGGGTTTCGTCGATGAGTGGCTTGTGCGCCGGATCGGCCGCTGCTCAGCGGGTCCGGACGAGCGCGGTGCCGGTTGCGCGGTCGTGCAGGGCGCGTCCGTTGTAGTCGTTGATCAGGGCCGGGACGAGGAAGATCATCAGCAGCTGGCGGAAGAAGGCCCGGACGATCCCGACCGCCGCCGGGCTCTGCTCGCCGGTCGCTTCGGCGGTGTTGCGCTCGACGCCGTAATCCACACGCGCCACGCGCATCCCGATGACGAGCTGGCCCGGGGTGAACCCGAACAGCGTCACCGCGAAGATGCCCATGACGAACCACACGCCCATCTGCGCGGTGCCCAGATGCGGCGAGTTGAAGCCACCGAAGAACGCCATCGCGAGCCCACCGGCGATCAGCCAGTCGACGAGCAGGCCGGCCACCCGCGGCCAGCCGGTGGCCAGCGACCCGGGACCGCTCTCCGGCAGGCCGAGATCCTGTCCCCGGTACTCGTTGTCCACGCCGTTCTCGGGACCGATCTGCGGTCCCGACAGCCAGGAACCCGTGACTCGTCCCATCGGTGATGACTCCTCTCACGCGACCGCGCAACCCCCTCGGTCCGCGTCGTCGCCGCACTGGGAACCATCGTAGTCGCTGGTTGTCGTGACCCGTCCCGCCCGTTGGCCCCTGCCGCTAGGGTTGGGATGCGCCGAGTGCGACGGCCCCCGATCACGCTGTGTAGCCAACACCACTGCGCGTGTAACACGGGGGAAACACGGACTTGACGCATGGGCAACTTCGCCTCCATACGGTTGCCGCTGAGATCCGCTGCTGTTTCTCAGTGGCGGATGTGGCGTGTCCCCATACACGGACCACCGATCACGAAGGAGTCACCGCACGGTGTACAGCAGTAAAGAAGAACTACTCGAGGGCATCAAGAAGGAAGGTGTCGAGTACGTCGACATCCGTTTCTGCGACCTGCCCGGTGTCATGCAGCACTTCTCGATCCCCGCGTCGGCCTTCGACGAGGACGTCTTCGAGGACGGGCTGGCGTTCGACGGATCGTCGGTGCGTGGCTTCCAGTCGATCAACGAGTCGGACATGATGCTGCTGCCCGACCCGGCCACCGCGCGGATCGATCCGTTCCGCAAGGCCAAGACGATGAACCTCAGCTTCTTCGTCCACGACCCGTTCACCCGCGAGGCCTACAGCCGCGACCCGCGCAACGTCGCCCGCAAGGCCGAGGACTACCTCGCCTCCACCGGCGTCGCCGACACCTGCTTCTTCGGTGCCGAGGCCGAGTTCTACATCTTCGACTCGGTGTCCTTCGGTTCCGAGATGAACGGCACCTTCTACGAGGTCGAGTCCGAGTCCGGCTGGTGGAACACCGCGTCGCCGACCGATCCCGACGGCAGCCCCAACCTCGGCTACAAGGTCCGCCCGAAGGGTGGGTACTTCCCCGTCGCACCGTACGACCACTACGTCGACCTGCGTGACGAGATGTCCACCAACCTGCAGAACTCGGGCTTCGAGCTCGAGCGCGGCCACCACGAGGTCGGCACCGCGGGCCAGGCGGAGATCAACTACAAGTTCAACACTCTGCTCCACGCAGCCGATGACGTGCAGCTGTTCAAGTACATCATCAAGAACACCGCATGGCAGAACGGCAAGTCGGTCACCTTCATGCCGAAGCCGCTCTTCGGCGACAACGGTTCGGGCATGCACGCCCACCAGTCGCTGTGGAAGGACGGCAAGCCGCTGTTCCACGACGAGGCCGGCTACGCGGGCCTGTCGGACCTGGCGCGCTACTACATCGGTGGCATCCTGCACCACGCACCGTCGCTGCTGGCGTTCACCAACCCGACCGTGAACTCCTACAAGCGTCTGGTGCCGGGCTACGAGGCCCCGATCAACCTGGTCTACAGCCAGCGCAACCGGTCGGCCTGTGTGCGTATCCCGATCACCGGCAACAACCCGAAGGCCAAGCGCCTCGAGTTCCGTTGCCCGGACAGCTCGGGCAACCCGTACCTGGCGTTCGCCGCGATGATGATGGCCGGCCTGGACGGCATCAAGAACAAGATCGAGCCGCACGAGCCCGTCGACAAGGACCTCTACGAGCTCCCGCCGGAAGAGGCCAAGAGCATCCCGCAGGCCCCGACCTCGCTGGCCGCGGTCATCGACCGTCTCGAAGAGGATCACGAATACCTCACCGCCGGTGGCGTGTTCACCGAGGACCTCATCGAGACCTGGATCGCGCTCAAGCGTGAGAACGAGATCGAGCCGGTGCAGATCCGTCCGCACCCGTACGAGTTCTCGCTGTACTACGACTGCTGAGCCCAGGCTCCGACGTCGACTCGGCCCGCTCCGCGATCGCTCTCCGATCGCCGAGCGGGCCGTTTCGTTGTCGGCCGGTTCGATCCATCAATCCGCGCGAGCAGCCGTGTCCGACCGTCCCGCCGTGCGACGATGAGCCGCATGGGCACACTGCTGACGTCCGACGAGTTCGAGATCCGCCTGCTGTTCGCGGAGTCGGTCCCGGAGGTGATGCAGTTCGTCCGCGACGTGGTCCGGCAGCGCGAACCGATCGCCCTCGAGCTCGAGGGGTCGGCGCACATCGTGAATCTCGCCAACGTCCGGCACTTCTCGTTGGTCGACGAGACCGACGACGTCGTAGCGGATTCCGACGAGCGGACCACGGTCGTTCTCTCCATCGCCGAGGCCAAGGAGTGACGACCCGAGCCAGCGCCGCCGGACCAGGCCGGACCGTCAGTCGCCGGCGGCGATGATCACCTTGAGCGCGTGCTCGTCGGCAGCGTTCGCGAACGTGTCGTACGCCTCGTCGAACTGATCGAACGTGAACCGGTGGGTGATGAACTTCTCCGGGGAGATGTCCCCGCGTTCGATGCTCTCCAGGAGTTCGGGTGCGGTCGTGGCGTTGACCAATCCGGTGGTGATCGTGAGGTTGTTGATCCAGTCCCGCTCGATCGGGAAGGTGACGCTCTCCCCGTGCACGCCGACGTTGGCGACATGACCGCCGGGACGGACGGAATCGAGCGCGACGCCGAACGTCGCGGGCACCCCGACCGCCTCGATCGCCACGTCCACCCCGAGCCCGCCTCGGCTGAGTTCCTTGAGTTGCGCGACCACGTCCCCGCCTGCGTTGACGTCGATCGTGTCGGTCGCACCGAAGTCGCGCGACTGCTCGAGCCGGAACTTGTTGCCGTCCACGGCGATCACCTTCGACGCGCCGGCCGCCGACGCCGTCATCACCGACGCCAGCCCGACCGGCCCGACCCCGACGACGGCGACGACGTCGCCCTCTGCGACGGCGCCGTAGAGCACCCCGATCTCGTAGCCGGTCGGCAGGATGTCGCTGAGCATCGTGCCCTGCTCGGGAGTCACCTTCTCGGGAAGCGCGATCAGACCGTTGTCCGCGAACGGAACCCGGACGTACTCGGCCTGGGTGCCGTCGATGAGGTGACCGAAGATCCAGCCGATGCCGCCCACCGTCTGGCAGTGCGACGTCAGGCCGGCCTTGCAGAACTCGCATGTTCCACACTTGCTCACGCACGACACGATCACGCGGTCCCCGACCTTGACCCGTTCGCAGCCGGGACCGACCTCGGTGACCACTCCGACGCCCTCGTGCCCGAGGATCCGACCCGGCGTGACCGCCGGTACGTCGCCCTTGAGGATGTGCAGATCTGTTCCGCAGATGGTGGTCACCTCCATCTTGACGATGGCGTCCGTCGGTTCCAGCAGGACCGGATTCGGAACGTCCTCCCAGGCCTTCTGACCTGGACCGTGATACACGAGAGCTTTCATGGCCGACTCCTTGTGGTTGCGGGTCCTCGCGCGAAGAGTAGGCATGGGTGCGCTCGCAGAACGTCTCACCTTGAGACGACTGCCCGGCCGGGAAGAAGTCTCACTTGATGGCGACAGGGTTGACAGGAGAACCGGTGGCCTCGTTGATCTTCAGCGGCGCGGCCACGTAGAAGAACGTGTAGACCCCGTCGTCGGCGCAATCGGCGGCGAGCTTCTCGAGGTCGCAGATCTCGGTGAACGCCACGCCGAGGTTGCGCATGAGCGCGTTGTGCAGCACCAGAGCGGCGCCGTTGTTCGGGTCCACGGTCACCTCGTTCGCGATGGTGTCGGTCACGAGATTCGGTATCTCCATCTCCTGGAACCAGGACACGAGTTCGCGGGAGTAGACGAGGCCGGATTCGCAGAAGTCGCTGTAAAACTCGACGGCGTTCTCGAAGAACAGTTGCAGGTGATTGGTTCGGATCACCACGATGTCGCGCGGCTGGATCTCCGTGCCCTGGTACTCGGCACACGCGATCAGATCCTCGTGGTCGAACGTCTCGTACGGCTCCAGGTAGGCCTTACCCCGGTGACGTGCGATGTCGAGGAGCACGGCGCGACCGACCACTCCACGCTCGGCGATCGGCGCGACGCTGGCCCTCGACAAGCCCCCGATCGTGGTCCTCGAGTCGTACCCGTTCCAGATCTGGCCGTCGTACCAGACGTGGCCGAGCGCGTCGTACTGCGTGGAACCCTGGAGCGATGCGGTGAGCTTGTCGTCGGCGCAGTGCATGCCTCCGGGGAAAGCAGGCCCTTTGCCGTCATCCCAGTGCGATTCGTCAAGGGTCATCTCGCGAGTGGCAGGGCTACGACCCGGCCACACGGGGTCACCGTGGGGATCACCGATCAGGCGCTGAAGCGTGAACACCGCGCCCCGCCTGATCTGCGCCGCGCCCGCCAAGACCTGTGCGGCCGTCAGATGGTTCAGGCTGCCCACCTCGTCATCGGGTCCCCATCTGCCCCAATTGGTGGGCGAGTCGGCGAGGATCTCGCTGAGATCGGGCACGGCGGCATCTGCCATCGATTCACCTTCCGCAGGGTGTCAGCGCGCGACGCGCGCTGGATGTGCAATCGGGTGCCGAACGGCAACGCTGACGTGCGTCGAAACAGCACCCGCAATACGGCATGTGATCCGTACCACTTTTGGGACTTGTTACCCTGCCGACTCACCGAATACGACCGTAGTTTGGACGAATGACCCGTGATGTATACGTCGAAGACCTCGTACCCGGTGACCGCATCCGCCTGGAGGGCACCCCGCGAGTGGTTCGGACCACCAGTCGTCTCGACGACAACCAGTTGCGCATCGAACTCGTGAAGGGCCACGACGACCTGAGCGAGGTCGTCCTGGACCGCACCGTCAAGCTGCAGGTCAACTGACGCCTGATTCGACGATCCCGTCGTTCGGGCGGACCTATGGGTCAGGCCGCCCGGGCGCCGTCGAGATCGCCGAACACCGCCTGATTGTGGTCGAAAGCGGCGATGGCCTCGTCGACGAGCCGGTCGATCCCTGTGGCGTCGAGCGGTAGCGCGTCGAGCCGCGCCCGGTAGGCGTCCTTGTAGCGCTTGAGCTTGTCGATCTCGTCGAACGAGTAGAAACTCAGCGCCGCGTCCTCGACCCCGTAATGCTCTCGCATGCGGTGGGCCACCACCTGGCCACCGCTGAGGTCGCCGAGATAGCGCGTGTAGTGATGAGCCACGTAGCGCGCCGGGTCGGTGCGGGTTGATTCGATCGCCGCTACATACCGCGCCACTGCCGGCAGCGGCGACGCCGTCGACGGGTCGATGCCGAAGGAGGCGAGGTCGGCGCCGAGGCGTTGCAGGCGAAGCAGTTTCGGGTCCAGCACGGCGTCGGCCACCGGGTCCCCCGCCAGGTCGGCACCGACACGCTCGAGCGCCTCGTAGACGAAGTACAACTGGACCGCCAGGCGCTGATACTCGCCGGAGTCCAACCGGCCCGACATCAGATCGTCGATGAACGGCGCATGCTCGGCGCGTTCGTGCGCCACCGCGGTGGCCGAACGCAGACGTTCGGAGATACTCGGGCGGTCGTGTGGTCCGACGTTCTGGGGATCGGGCGTCATGATGCCACCAGTGTTACCACCAGAGTCCGGTGATCGGAACCCGGCAGGTAGTGGGTGTCCATCGACGTGGCCACGAAACCGCGCAGGATGACCCGGTCGATGGCGACCAGCGGCCGGTTGCCGAGCTGCTTGTCGGTGGGATAGCTCGGCAGGAACCCGGCACCGGCCATGTCGGTGCCGTCGACGAGCCCGTTGGTCAGCAGGCTGCGATACTTCGCGTGATTCCAGGTGGAGTTGTAGTCCCCGATCGCGATCACCGGCCGGGTGGGAGCTCGGCGAAATGTGTGGCGAGCGTGTCCATGTCGTCGTGCCAGTCCCAGTTGCGACCCCACAGCGGCGCCGCCGGGTGGATGGCCAGGACCTGGGTCCCGGCGGCGCCCGGCAGGTCGGTGCGGGCCTGCAGGTTGTGCAGCACCGTCCCCGGGATGTTGTATCGCTCGTCCAGCGGGCGCTTGCTGAACATCGCGGTGCCGGCCGCGTAGGTGTACGGGATCGCGAACTCGTGCGGCAGGGTCCGGCCGATCTCACTGCGCCGCAGACGTTCCAGCGCCTCGGGGGTGACCTCTTGGAGGGACACGAGGTCCGGATCGGCGTCGGCGACGATCTTCTCGAGCGCACCCAGGTCGCCCCCGCCAAAGAGCAGGTTGGCCGACACGACGGTGAACCGCTCGCCGGACGGCGCCGCGTTGGCGATGACCAGCGGCACCTGGGTGTAGGCCAGACCGCCGACGGCCACGATCGCAATCGCCAGCATGAACCAGCGCCGCAGGACCGCGAAGACGACGATGGCGATCACTCCGGGGATCAACGCGAACTGCACGGCGCTCGTGAGGTACAGCGCGACGTCACCGCGGGACGGGTAAAAGTGCAGGAACACGCCCAGCACCACGCCGGCGAGCATCGCCCACCCCAGGACGTACGCGGCCGCCCACAGAAATCTCGTCATCGCTCCCCCATGTGATCCGGTGTTCCCCCGCCGGAGTCAGCTGCGCCCTTCCGCGCCCGTCCGCATCTCTCCGCGCTCAGGCCCCGAAGACCTTGAGCACCACGGCCTTGGCCCGGCGCGTCACCCGGAGATAATTCTCCAGGAACTCGTTGGCCTGGT
Organism: Gordonia sp. SMJS1; assembly: GCF_029866425.1. NCBI lineage: Bacteria > Bacillati > Actinomycetota > Actinomycetes > Mycobacteriales > Gordoniaceae > Gordonia > Gordonia sp. SMJS1. The sequence continues at coordinate 3,381,688 of NZ_CP123381.1, forward strand.
CCTCCGGCCACCCCGCGGCAAACGCGATCTGGCGCAGTTGTGCACCCGGCCCAGGTAGTTGATCGATCGGCTTGCCACGCACCAGGACCAGCGCGTTGCGCGCCTTCGTCGCGGTCGTCCAGGCGTCCTTCAACAGCGCGACGTCGTTCTCCGACAACAACTCCGCCGCGCCGATGGCATCCAGTGAGTCCAGCGTCGACGTGTTGTGCAGGCTCCGATAGCGGTGCGCATACTTCAGCTGCAGGAGCTGCACCGTCCACTCGATGTCGGCGAGGCCACCGCGGCCGAGCTTGGTGTGGGTGGCCGGGTCGGCGCCGCGCGGCAGACGTTCGGCGTCCACGCGGGCCTTGATCCGGCGGATCTCCCGAACGGCGTCGTTGCTGACACCGCCGGCCGGATACCGCACGTGGTCGATCATGTGCAGGAAGTCGATGCCGAGGGCCTCGTCGCCCGCTACCTGATGCGCCCGGAGCAGCGCCTGGACCTCCCACGGTTGCGCCCACTGCGCGTAGTAGGCGGCGTAGGACGCGAGGGTCCGCACGATCGGACCGTTCCGGCCTTCGGGTCGCAGCCCTGTGTCGACCTCGAGGGGTGGATCCGCGCTCGGGCTCCCCAGCATCGACCGCACGTTCTCGGCGATCGTCTGCGCCCACTTGAGCGCCTCGGACTCCTCGGCGTCCCGATCGGGCTGACACACGAACATCACGTCGGCGTCGGATCCGTAACCCAGCTCGCCACCGCCGAGCCGGCCCATCCCGATCACCGCGATGCGCGCCGGCGCCCGGCTCCCCCGTTCTCGCTCGGAGATGTTGATCGCGACGGTGAGCGCTGCGTTCAGGACCGCCGCCCACACACTGGACAGCGCCTTGCAGACGGCCGGTACGTCCAGCAGTCCCAGCACGTCGGCAGAGGCGATGCGGACCAGCTCGGCCCGACGGTGCGAACGGGCCACGGCCACTGCGCGTTTCATGTCCTGCTGGCGGACCGTCGAGGCGACGAGGCCCTTGGCGACGTCCTCGGGGCGCACGTTGCACAGCTTGGGCCCGTCCGGCCCGTCGGAGTACTGGTGGATCACCTCGGGCGAACGCATCAGCATGTTCGCGATGTACTCCGACGTCCCGAGCACCTTCATCAGCCGCGCCGCCACCACGCCGTCGTCGCGCAGCAGTCGCAGGAACCAGTCGGTGTCCTCCATCACGTCGCACAGCCGGCGGTAGTTCAGCAGGCCGGCATCGGGATCCGGTGTATCCCCGATGTGTTCGAGCAACTGCGGCAGGATGAGCAGCTGGATCTGACCGCGGCGTCCCGGCGCGTTCGACAGCGCGCGGATATGACTCAGTGCCCGATCGGGTTTCGCGTAACCCAGTGCGGCCAGCCGCCTCTCGGCGGAGGTGTCGGTCAGGGTCAGCTCGTCGGTCTTGAAGCGCGTGACCGCCTCGAGCAGCGGGCGGTAGAACAGCTTCTGGTGCAGCCGCCGGACCCGCAGGCTCTGGTGGCGGATCTGTTCGCGCAGCACCCCCGTCGCGTCGAGTTCGCCCTCTCGCCGGATGTGTGCGGCGCGGGCGAGCCAGCGCAGCGCCTCGTGGTCGTCGGGCTGCGGCAGCAGATGCGTCCGGGACATGCGCTGAAGCTGCAGCCGGTGTTCGAGGAGACGCAAGAACTGGTACGACGCACTGAGATTCGCGGCGTCGTCGCGTCCGACGTAACCGCCCGCGGTGAGCGCGGCCAGCGCGTCGACGGTCGGCATCACGCGCAGGTTCTCGTCCACCCGGCCGTGCACCATCTGCAGGAGCTGGACCGCGAACTCGACGTCGCGCAGACTGCCGCGCCCGAGTTTGAGGTTGCGCTCGCGCTCGTCCTCGGGGAGCAGGGATTCGACGCGGCGTCGCATCTTCTGCACCTCGGGCACGAAGTCGGGCCGCTCGGCCGCCTTCCACACCATCGGTTTGACCGCGGCGATGTAATCGTCGGCGAGATGCATGTCGCCGGTCATCGCCCGGGCCTTGAGCAGCGCTTGGAACTCCCAGGTCTTGGCCCACCGTTCGTAGTAGGCCACATGCGATTCCAGGGTTCGGGTCAGCGCTCCGGACTTCCCCTCGGGCCGTAGCGCGGCATCGACCTCGAAGAACGCGAGCGAACCGATGCGCATCATCTCGCCCGCGATCCGCGCCGCGGTACCGTCGGCCGGGTCACTGACGAAGATGACGTCGACGTCGCTGACGTAGTTCAGTTCGCGCGCACCGCATTTGCCCATCGCGACCACGGCGAGCCGGACCGGGATGGGATCGTCCCCGCAGACCTCGGCGAAGGCGACGGCGAGGGCGGCGGTCATGGCGGCGTCGGCGCAGTCGGACAGGTAGGCACCCACCTCGGGCAACCACATCACCGGTTCGTCCTCGACGGTCGAGGCGACGTCGTGGGCCGCGAGTTGCAGGATCAGGTTGCGGTAGGCCAGGCGGAGTGCGATGACGGCCTTCGGGCCGGTGAGCGCCGACCGGTACACCCGGTTGCCCTTCTCGACCTCGCCCGGAACGGGCTCGGCACCGACGGAGGCGAGCATCAGACGGTCGACCTCGGCACGGTCGGGCAACTCGTCGGCGAGCAGGAGCCGCCAGCTCGACGGTTCGGCGACCAGGTGATCGGCGAGCGCGTCCGACGAACCGATGACCGCGAACAGGCGCCCACGGAATGCGCGCTCCGCGCGCACCAGGCCGTCGATCTCGGACCACTCGTCGCCGACGGCGCTGCGCAACCGCACGAGCGTACGGAGGGCCAGGTCGGCGTCGGGAGACCGCGACAGGGCCCACAACACGTCGACCGATTCTGGCGTGTTCCACCCGAGATCGGCGAGGTTCCGGGGTGCGGAGTCGTCGAGCAGACCCAGCCGGCCCGCGCTGGGGACGGTGCTGCGTCCGGCTCGCCCCGGGGGGCCCGATCGTGTTGTCACATCACAAAAGTAGCGACCGGATCCGATCGGCACGACATCGCGGTCCCGGACCGGGCAAGGCCGCCCTTACAGCGGCAGGTAGTTCTGCAGCTCGAACGGGGTCACGAGGCTGCGGTAATTCGTCCATTCCGTCCACTTGTTTCGCAGGAAGTAGTCGAACACGTGCTCGCCGAGGGCCTCGGCGACCAGCTCCGAGTTCTCCATCTCCTTCAGCGCGTCGGCCAGGCTGCCGGGGAGTTCCTTGTAGCCCATCGCCCGACGCTCGGCCGAGGTGAGCGCCCAGACGTCGTCCTCGGCCTCGTCGGGCAGCTCGTAGTCCTCGTTGATGCCCTTGAGCCCGGCGGCCAGCAGCACCGCGAAGGTCAGGTACGGATTGCAGGCGGAGTCGGGGCTGCGGACCTCGATGCGGCGCGACGACGCCTTGTTCGGCGTGTAGAGCGGGAGTCGGATCAGCGCCGAGCGGTTGGCGCCGCCCCAGGTGGCCGCGGTCGGCGCCTCACCACCGTGGATGAGCCGCTTGTAGCTGTTCACCCACTGGTTGGTGACCGCACTGATCTCCGAGGCGTGATGCAGGATGCCGGCGATGAACTTCTTTCCGGTGGCCGAGAGCTGCATCGGGTCGTCGGGGTTGTGGAAGGCGTTGAGGTCGCCCTCGAACAGGCTGAGGTGGGTGTGCATCGCCGACCCGGGATGCTCACTGAACGGCTTGGGCATGAACGTCGCCCAGACGCCCTCGTTGATCGCGACCTCCTTGATGAGGTAGCGGAACGTCATGACGTTGTCGGCCATCGACAGCGCGTCGGCGTAGCGCAGGTCAATCTCCTGCTGACCGGGCGCACCCTCGTGGTGGGAGAACTCGACCGAGATGCCCATCGACTCCAGGGCCTCGATGGCATGCCGCCGGAAGTTGGGCGCGGCGTCGTGGACGGCCTGGTCGAAGTACCCCCCGGAGTCCGCGGGAGTCGGCACCGACCCGTCCAGGGGCGCCTCTTTGAGCAGGAAGAACTCGATCTCGGGGTGGACGTAGCAGCTGAAGCCGAGGTCGGCGGCCTTGTTGAGCTGCCGGCGCAGCACATGCCGTGAGTCGGCCCAACTGGGAGTGCCGTCGGGCATCGCGATGTCGCAGAACATGCGTGCGGAATGGTGCCGACCGGCCGAGGTTGTCCACGGCAGCACCTGGAAGGTCGACGGATCAGGCTTGGCCACGGTGTCGGCTTCCGAGACCCGGGAGAATCCCTCGATGGACGAGCCGTCGAAGCCGATACCCTCGGCGAACGCGCCCTCGAGTTCGGCCGGGGCGATCGCCACGGACTTCAGATAACCGAGGACGTCGGTGAACCACAGTCGGACGAAGCGGATGTCGCGCTCCTCGAGGGTCCGCAGCACGAATTCCTTTTGGCGATCCATGGTCGCCGACATTAGAAGTACGCTGTTAAATCCGTGTTACACGCGCAATTCCAACTCGATGTGCTGCAGTTTTACGGACTCAATCCCACATCGTGAGACGTCCGACCAGTAGCTGGGACGCGGGGCCGGGCACGAAATCCCAAGTGAACTGCCGACAGAGTCGCACACGGCGCTCTCGACCCCGTCCGCGCGTGTGACCAATCGCATAAACATGGCAGGTCACAACAGGTCGTCCTAGTGAAACAATGGCCTACGTCCGTGTTCAACCCGGGTACCCGCCGCGCCTCTCCGGCCAGTCGGGACTCGAGGCAGAAAAGAGACAACGATGTCCGATTCCTCGGTTTACGGCGCGTCCGCCCCCGCCCAGTCCGCCAAGCGACGCGTGACCCGCATCCACCATCTCGCGCAGATGAAGGCCGAGGGCGAGAAGTGGTCGATGCTCACCGCATACGACTACTCCTCCGCCCGCATCTTCGACGCCGCCGAGATCCCCGTCCTGCTCGTCGGCGACTCCGCCGCCAACGTCGTCCTGGGCTACGACACCACCATCCCGGTCACCGTCGACGAGATGGTCCCGCTCATCCGCGCCGTCGTACGCGGCGCACCGCATGCACTCGTCGTAGCCGACATGCCGTTCGGCAGCTACGAGATCGGCCCGCAGCACGCCCTCGAGAACGCATTCCGGATCTTCAAGGAGACCGGTGCGCACGCGGTGAAACTCGAAGGCGGTGAACGCGTCGCCCCGCAGATCGCGGCGCTGACCGCGGCCGGCATCCCGGTCATGGCCCACATCGGGTTCACCCCGCAGAGCGTCAACGGGCTCGGCGGCTTCCGTGTCCAGGGCCGCGGGGACGGCGCCGATCAGCTCGTCGCCGACGCCATCGCCGTCCAGGAGGCGGGCGCCTTCGCCGTGGTGATGGAGATGGTGCCGGCCGATCTCGCCGGTCAGATCGCCCGCAAGCTGACCATCCCGACCGTCGGCATCGGCGCGGGCAACGAGACCGACGCGCAGGTCCTCGTGTGGCAGGACATGGCCGGACTCTCCCACGGCAAGACCGCGAAGTTCGTCAAGCGCTTCGCCGATGTCGGAGGCGAATTACGCTCGGCCGCCGAGCAATACGCCGACGAGGTGCGCCGCGGAGTGTTCCCCGGCCCCGAACACAGCTACTGAGAGCCCGGACGTCAGCACTACGCTGACGTCCATGCGGAACTTCTACCCGGAGATCGAGCCCTACGCCTCCGGCCATCTCGACGGCGGCGACGGCCAGCAGATCTACTGGGAGACCTCCGGCAACCCGGACGGCAAACCCGCCGTGTTCGTGCACGGCGGGCCCGGGGGCGGGACGTCCCCGGCGCAGCGCCGGTTCTTCGACCCGGCGAAGTACCGGATCGTCCTGTTCGACCAGCGCGGCTGCGGACAGTCCCGGCCCCACATCGCCGACGGCGCGAACCTCACCGTCAACACGACACCGCACCTCATCGCCGACATGGAGCGCCTCCGTACTCATCTCGGGATCGACCGCTGGCAGGTCTTCGGCGGTTCCTGGGGTTCGACACTCGGTCTCGCCTACGCGCAAGCCCATCCCGACCGCGTCACCGAACTCGTGCTGCGCGGCATCTTCCTGCTGCGGCGCAGCGAGATCGACTGGTACTACAACGGCGGGGCCGCCCACATCTACCCCGACCTGTGGGAGAGCTACCTCGAGCCCATCCCCGTCGACGAACGCGACGGCGACCTCGTCGCCGCCTATCACCGCCTGCTCACCTCCGGGGACGCCGCGACGGCCCGCGCCGCCGCCCGCGCCTGGACGGGTTGGGAGCAGGCGACCAGCTATCTCCTCCCCCGCCCCGACGAGGAGTCGGACGGTTCCTCGGCGGACGACCCCCAGAAGAAGGACACCGACCGCTTCGACCTCGCCTTCGCATCGATCGAGAACCACTACTTCGTCAATCACGGATTCCTGCGCGACGGTCAGCTCCTCGACGAGATCGACACGATCGCCTCCATCCCCGGCGTGATCGTGCAGGGCCGCTACGACGTCGTGTGCCCGATGCGCAGCGCCTGGGACCTGCACCGCGCCTGGCCGGCTGCCGATCTCCGCATCGTCGCCGACGCCGGGCACGCATCGTACGAGCCGGGTATCAGACACCACCTGATCGAGGCCACGGACCGGTTCGCGCGGTAGCCGACGCCAGTACTCCGCACGCACCACTAAGCTCGACGGACAGCCGTCGAGAAACCAGGAGGAACAGGTGGCCGCATCCGAGCAGGTCGAGGTGGAGCTGAAGTTCGACGTGGACGCCGGACACGTGGCCCCCGACCTGCGGGTGCTGCCCGGTGTCGTGTCGGCGACGACCCCGGAGACGTTCTCACTCGACGCCACCTATTTCGACACCGAGAACCTCGACCTCGCCGGCAACAAGATCACCATGCGTCGGCGTACCGGCGGAAGCGACCAGGGCTGGCACCTCAAGCGCCCCACGGGCATTCCGGGAACCCGGCGAGAGCTGCACGTGGGCTTCGACGAGGCGCCCGCGGACGGCGACGTCCCCGACGCGCTGTCGACACCGGTCCTGGCCCACATCCGCGAACGCACCCTGATGCCGGTCGCCGTCATCTCCACGACGCGCACCGTGACCCGGTTGCTCGGCGCCGACGACGAGCCGCTCGCCGAACTCGCCGAGGACCTCGTCACCGCCCAGTCGCTCCTGCCCGGCGGTCACAGCCAGCAGTGGGCGGAGTGGGAGTTCGAGCTCCTCGCCGGTGGCACGCCGAAGCTCCTGAAGGCCGCCGACAAAGCGCTGCGTGCCGGGGGCGGCCGCGAGGCGTCGAGCGCGTCGAAACTCGCCCGTGCGATCGGCGCCACCCCGACCGTGCACGAACCGCGCCTGTCCAAGCGACCCACCGCACTCGAACTCGTCGTCACCGACATTGCGCTGCACCGCAATTCGCTGGTCGCCTACGATCCCCTGGTGCGCGTCGACGCCCCCGACGCGGTGCACCAGATGCGCGTGGCGTGCCGCCGCCTGCGCAGCGTGTTGTCGGGCTTCCCCACCGTCCTCGACGCCGAGCGCACCGCCCACATCGGCGCCGAGCTGAAGCTGCTCGCCCAGATCCTCGGCGACGCACGCGATTCAGAGGTGCAGCTCGAGTTGAGCGAATCACTGCTGCGTGGCGAGAACGCCTCGCCGGAGCTGCTCGCCGAGCTCGCCGGCACCGAGGTCACCGCCCACGATCGCGCCCTGCGCGCGGCACACGCCGCGATGTCGTCGAAGCGGTACTTCGCCCTGCTCGACAGCATCGACGGCCTGATCGCGTCGCCCCCACCGGGCCCCGACGCCGACATCCCGGCGACCACGGTCGTCGACAAGGCGATCGCCCGCAGCCGCAAGCACATCCACCGCGCACAGGCTCGTCTCGCCGGCTTCGCCGAGGGTTCCGACGAGTGGGAGGAGCAGCTGCACACCATCCGCAAGCGCGCCAAGCGGCTGCGCTACAGCATCGACGCGACCGAACCGCTCGGGAAGAAGAAGTATCGCGAGGTCGGCGTGGCGGCCAAGAAGATCCAGTCCGCGCTGGGCGATTTCAACGACACCCGGATCAACCGGACGCGACTCGCACAGATCGCCTCGGCCGGCACCCTCGGCGGCCCCGACATGTTCGTACTCGGCCGGATCGACGCCCGGCTCGAGGCCGACGGGCACCGCGCGATCGCCGCGTACCGCCGAGTCGCCAAGGAACTCTGACCGAACACCTCACACCTTGCGGAACTCCACCGTCCGGGTCACTTCGTCGGCTTTGGTGAGTTCGACGACCACGCGGTCGCCGGGGCGTAGATCACCCGCGCAGCGCGCGACCACCGGCGGATCGGACAGGAAGATCTGCGCCTGCCTGCGCTCGGTCGCGCCCGACATCACCAGCGCGTCGAACCGCTCACCCACCCGTTCCCGCAGAATCACCGCTTCGGCGAGGTCGATGCTCGCGCGATCCGCGGTGGCGCCGAGCGTGTCGGCCGACCGCAGGATCTTGGGCAGCGTCGGCAACGCGCGGTGCACCCAGTCCGGTACCGGCGTACCGGATGCGATCGCCAGACACACCTCGGTGGCGAACCGGTCCCCGAGCCGCCGCAGCGGTGCGGTGACATGGGCATAGAGCCCACCGATCGCCGAATGCCGCATCAGCGCGTCATCGACGGGCTCGTCGGGTCCGGTGAGGGCGAGGTAGTTGGCACCCCGCATGAGCCCGGCCGCGGCCGATTGCAGGGCGAGCGTGCTCGGTTCGCCACCCGGTAGCCCCGCCAGGAACCGGCCCACCGGCAAGCCGGCCGGCCACTGCACCCCGAGGGCCCGGGCAGCGGCGCGCAGATCCTCGATCGCGTCCTCCTCGGCCGGCGGCAGGGTGCGCAGCAGCCCGACACCGGCCTCGACCATGATCGTGCCCGCGCACATCCCGGCCAGCAGCGACACCTGCGAGTTCCACATGTCGGCGGGTGTGTGTGCCTCGAGATCAAGACGCCACCCGTCGGCCGTGCGGACGACCGTCTGGTCGGGCAGGTCGAGTTCGACCGCGCCCCGCGCCAGCGCGACCTCGCGTCGCAGTTCGCCGAATGCGGGCAGGGCGGCGATGGCGGGATGCAGCCGGCCGGCGGCGGCATCGGCCGAGACCCCGGCGTAGTCGAGGCGCGCAACCGAGGCGATGCGGGACCGCCGCACCCGGACATCGGTCACCGATCCGTCGCCGGCCACCCGGATGGTCCACAGCACACACAGTCTGACCTGCTCCGGCAGAAGGGAACCCGCGCCCTCGGACAGTGCGCGAGGGTGCAACGGGACCGACCCGTCCGGGAAGTACACGGTCGCGCCGCGTCGCCGGCTCTCCTGGTCGAGAGCACCTTCGGGGGTGATGAGTGCCGCGACATCGGCGATCGCGTAGTCGACGACGAACCCGTCGCCGTCGGCGGTGAGGTGCACCGCCTGGTCGAGATCTCGGGAGGTCGGCGGGTCGATCGTGACGAAGGGGACGCCGGTGTGGTCCTCGCGGACGTCGGCGTACCGGTCGGCACCCGGAGCGCCGGAGTCGATCATCTGCGCGGTGGCCCGGGCTTCGGCGAGGGCATCGTCGCCGTACTCCTCGTCGACGCCCAGTTCGGTGCGTATACCGGCGAAGTCGATGTCGGGGGCGGAGAGGATGCGCTTCACTCCCCCAACCCTAGAGAAGAGTGAGGCGAACGAGTCGGCACGTAAGCCGGATCCTGTTCCCGCACGGTCGTGAGACCGCGTGGGCGGCGACCATCCATCTGGGCACACCGTCGCCGGGTACCTCGAGCGGCCCACCCGCGGGCTGGGGCGAGCAGCCCTCGTGACGCCCGCGCACACGCACCGCGAGGTGCGTGCTTCGGCCTTGCTCCGGGTGGGGTTTACCGAGCCGGCACGGTCACCCGTGCCGCTGGTGCGCTCTTACCGCACCGTTTCACCCTTACCGACCTCGCGGCCGGCGGTCTGTTCTCTGTGGCACTGTCCCGCGGGTCACCCCGGGTTGCCGTTGACAACCACCCTGCTCTGCGGAGTCCGGACTTTCCTCGATGCGCGGCGTGACGGGAGACCGCCCGTTCCGCGCACCGCGGCCGCCCGGCCGACTCGTTCGCGCACCCAGGATACGGCAGGCGTCGGGCGGACCCTCGACGGCGGCGTCAGACGCGCCAGTGCGCGGCGTCGTTGACGAGCCGCACGACGGAGCCGCCGTCGTCGAAGTACTCGGCGATCGACACCGACGCGAGGTCGAGGTGCAGCCGGAACAGCAGTTCGGGTCCGACGCCGAGCGCGTCCTGCAGCAGCGTCTTGATGGGCGTGACATGCGAGACCAGCACCACGGTCTGACCCGGATACCTCTCCAGCAGTTCGGCTTTCGTCCGCGAAATGCGTTCGGCGACCTGCGCGAAGCTCTCCCCGCCGGGCGCGGGCACGGTGATGTCGGACAGCCACGCGCGGTGCAGATCCGGGTCACGCTGCGACGCCTCGGTGAACGTCAGACCCTCCCAGTCACCGAAGTCGTTCTCGATCAGCCCGGGATGTTCGACGACGTCGATCCCGGTCAGGGCGGCGACCTCCTCGGCCGTCGACCGTGCACGCCGCAGCGGCGAGGTCACGATCGCGGCGATCCCCTCCTCGCGCACCACGCGCGCGGCGGCGGCGCGGGCCTGGCGTCGGCCCTCGTCGGTGAGGTCCGGGTTGCCCCGCCCGGAGTAGCGCCGCTCCACCGACAGCGGCGTCTGGCCGTGCCGGAGCAGGATCAACCGGGTCGGATCGCTGCGCCGACCCTGCCACGACGGCGCCTTGGTCGCCGAATCATGCTCGGGGACTGACTCTTCGGCGGTCGCGGTCACGAATCTAGATCCCGGACTCGGCGGTGCGCACGAGGATCGCGCCGCACTCTTCGCACCGGATCACCTCGTCGGACTGTGCCGCGGCGATGGTGGCGATGGTCCCGCGGTCGAGTTCCATCCGGCATGCACCGCATCGGCGTGCACGCAGCAGGCCGGCGCCGATGCGGCCGCCGGCGCGTTGCTTGTCGTACATCGCGAGCAGCGGCGCATCGATCTCGGCTTCGAGGGTCTCGCGGCGCTCCCGCGCGCGCGACAGGTCCTCGTCGATGGTCTCGAGGGACTTGTCGCGCCGGACCTGTGCTTCGGCGACCTTCTCCTCGAGGTGGCTGATGGTCGCCGCGGCGCGGGTGCGTTCGGATTCGACGGCCTCCTGCTGCTCCATCAGCGACAGCATCTCGTCTTCGAGCACCGCTCGCCGGCGACCCAGGCCCGCGAGTTCGTGTTGCAACTCCGACAACGCTTTCGGCGCCAGGCCACCGGCGGTCAACAGGGCCGAGTCCTTGGCCTCACGGTTGGCCATACCGGTCACCTCGGAGTCGATCCGGCGGTACTCGCGTCCGAGGTCCTCGGCGGCGATCTCCGCGCGCACCAGATCGTCACGGGCGGCATCGATCGCGGAGTTGTGTTCGGCGATCTCGGCGTCCTCCGGCAGGGTCTTGCGGCGATGGACGAGACGATTGATCTCGGCATCGGAGTCCGCGAGATCGAGCAGCAGTCGCTGCACGGCGGCGTCGACTTTCATTGCGGTCTCCTCTTCGGCGAAAGTCCCCCCACCGTACGCGGGGGGCGCGCGAGTGCCGGCGGCGGCTCGGTTTCTCCCGAGTCAGCCCGCACTGTGCAGCGCGAACGGATCGGTCGGCGCCTCGAAGACACTCACCGGCGTGCCCAATTCGGCCTCGAGCAGCGCATCGACCTGCGCACACCACGGGAACTCGGTCGCCCAGTGTCCGGCGTCGACCAGGGCCGGCCCGCCGTCGCGCAGACTCTCGTCGACCGGATGATGACGGAGATCACCGGTCAGGTAGACGTCGACGCCGAGACCGCGGACACGTCCGAGCAAGGAGTCCCCGGCTCCGCCGCACACCGCGACGGTCCGTACCAGCGCGTCCGGGTCTCCCGCGGCGCGGACACCCGCCGGGGTGCGCAACACCCGGGCGGCCTCGGCGACGAAATCGCGCAACGTCATCGGCTCGGTGAGCGACCCGACGCGGCCCAGCCCGACATCGCTGCCCAGGTCGGCCAGTTCGAACACGTCGAAGGCCGGCTCCTCGTACGGGTGCGCGTCGCGCAGAGCGCGCAGGACGCCGGCCCGCAGTCCGCGCGAGGCGACCATCTCGACCCGGGCCTCGTCGACGTGGGTGCGCATCCCGATCTCGCCGATGGTCGGTGAGGCGTCCTCGCCGGCCTCGAATTGCCCGGTTCCGACGACCGTCCACGAGCAGTCCCGGTAGTCGCCGATCGCCCCCGCACCCGCGGCGAACATCGCCTCGCTGACCTGCTCGACGTTGCCCTCCGGCACCATCACGACCCACTTGTCCATTGCCGCAACCGGTTTCGGGTCGATGGGGACGGTGCCGCGCAGCCCGAGCCGGTCGGCCAGCGCGTCGGAGACGCCGGGCCGCGCACTGTCGGCGTTGGTGTGTGCGCACAACAGCGCGATCCCGTTGCGGATCAGCCGATGGACGATCCGGCCCTTGGGGGTGTCGGCGGCCACGGTGGTGACACCGCGCAGGAGGAGCGGGTGATGGGCGACGATGATCCCTGCGCCGGCCGCGACCGCGGCGTCGACCACCGCATCGGTGACGTCCACGCACACCAGCACGCCGCGCGCCGGGTCGGCCCGGTCGCCACACACCAGACCGACCGCATCCCACGATTCGGCGAGGGCGGGCGGATAAGCCCGCTCCACGACGTCGACCACGTCGCCCACCGTCACAGTCGCGTCAGACGCGTTCGCCGGTTCCACTGTCGATCTCCTCTCGTACCAACTCGATCGCCCGCGTGAGCGCGCGGACCTGCGGAAGTGCCCGGACGGCAAGACGAAGATGCGAGTCGCCGAGGCCGACGAAATTGGCGCAGCTGCGCACCGCGAATCCGTGGCGGATCAGCCGCTGCTTCACCTCGGTGGCGTGGGCCATCTCGACGAGCAGGAAGGGCGCCGCGGGCTCGGCCGCCACTCGGAGCCCGATCCGCGTCAGCTCGGCGACCATCTCGCTGCGCTCGTCGGCGACCCGCCGCGCGACCGCGGCGCAGTATCGCTGCCCCTGTTGCTCGACACAGGCGGTCAGCGCGGCCAGCGCGGGGGTCGACACGGCCCACGGTCGTCGGCCGGCACGGAGTCGATCGAGCAGGTCGACCGGCCCGAGCAGATAACCCGCGCGGAGTCCAGCGAGACCGAAAGTCTTTGTCACACTGCGGATCACGAGAAGGTCGGGCCAGTCGACCGAGGCGAGGGACTGGGGTTCGAGTGACCCGTCGGCGCCCAGGGTGAGGTCGGCGAAGGCCTCGTCGACGACGAGGATCCGTCCCGGCCTGCGCAATGCGGCGATGGCCTCGACCGGGTGCAGCACCGACGTCGGGTTCGTGGGATTGCCCAGGATGACGAGATCGGCGTCGTCCGGCACGGCGGTCCCGCTGTCTCCCGGACCGGGCAGCTCCCAGGGTGCGGCCAGCGCGACCTGCGTGATCGGGATGCCCGCGGCGCGGAGCACGACCTCCGGCTCGGTGAACGACGGTTGGATCAGGGCCGCGTGACGAACCCCCAGCCGCGGGAGCATCTCGAACCCGTCGGCGGCTCCGGAGAGCAGCAGCACTTCCTCGGGGCGACGGCCGTGTGCCGCGGCGATCGCGTCGACGGCTCGTCGCTCCTGCGCTCCGGTCGGATATCGCGCAAGATCGTCGAGTCCCGACCGGATGGCGTCGAGGACGAACGCCGGAGGTGTACCGCGGACGTTCACGGCGAAGTCGACGAGCCCCGGCGTGGCGTCCTGGTCGCCGTGACGTTCCGGGTCGGTCAGATCGGCGCGCGGCGGCGGTGTCCCGGCCGGGCCGGTCTCGACGTCGAGCGCGTCGTACCCAACTGTCATGTGTTCAGACCTTACGTGCACGATGGAGAGGTGACGACGACGCCGGATCCCCGCCATCCCGAGACCGTCCTACTCGTCGACCTCGACGGCACGGTCACCGACAGTTTCGCAGGTATCGAGAACAGCTTTCGGCATGCTCTCGCCGTGGTCGGGGCGCCCGAGCCCGACCCGCGCATCGTGGCCGGCATCGCCGGGCCGCCGATGATCGACACGCTGAATGCCCTGGGCCTCTCCCCCGAGACGGCCGACAAGGCGATGCGCGCGTACCGAGAGCGATACACCGAGGTGGGCTGGCTGGAGAACTCGGTGTTCGACGGGATGGCCGAGCTGCTCGCCGATCTGGCCGCCGGCGGCCGGACCCTGGCGATCGCGACGTCGAAGAACCAGACCACCGCGCGTCGGATCCTCGAGCACTTCGATCTGGCCGGACACTTCCGCTACATCGCCGGGGCCAGCGACGACGGTACCCGCCGCGAGAAAGCCGACGTGATCACCTCCGCCCTCGCCGAACTCGGACTGCCCACCGACCCGCAGACCGGGCACGTGACCACTCCGGTCGTGATGATCGGCGACCGCAGCCATGACGTGCTGGGCGCGGCCGAATTCGGCATCTCAGCGATTCTCGTGCGGTGGGGTTACGCTCTGGGCGGGGAGGACCAGGGTGCGACCTGGGTGGTCGAGTCCGTGGCCGAACTCCGCGACGTCCTGGGTGCGTGACCTCGTACCCGACGACCGGCTGAGGCGCACATCGACTTGTTGAGGTAGCAGTGTCTGACGAACTTCACATCTGCTTCGTGTGTACGGGCAACATCTGCCGGTCACCGATGGCGCAGAACATCTTCCGAACGGCACTCGACGACGCCGGACTCGGCGGCAAGGTGCGTGTGTCCAGTTGCGGGACGAGCGGCTATCACATCGGTGAGCCGGCCGACAATCGCGCGCGAACCGAATTGGTCGCGCACGGCTACTCCGACGCACATGTCGCCGCGTTGATCGGACCTGAACATTTCGAGGCCGACCTTCTGCTCGCGATGGACGAGGGCCACGTGCGCGAACTCGAACGCAAACGTCTCGGCGACCGCACACGACTGCTGCGCTCGTTCGATCCGTCCGCGCCCGCCGACGACCTCGATCTCGCCGACCCGTACTACGGCACCCCCGACGACTTCGTGGTGACACGCGAACAGATCGAGGGTTCGATGCCGGGCCTGATCGACTGGGTGCGGGCCGAAATAGGGGTGTCCTGATCCGAAAGAACCACAAAACCGCCGGTCTGTCCTCTGCTCCCTGAGGAGCGCTCGGAGCTTGCGGAGGGCGCGTCACGAAGGGTCTGCCGACCGAGGTTGCGAAGACCCTCGTGACGCTCGCAAGTGTCTCGCGTACCTGCGCCGATTTGTGACCGACAGACTTCAACTCGACCCCTGGACCTCGATCGAAGTCTAGGAGTCGAGTTGAAGTCTGCCGGTCGCCGGCAACGCCCTCTCCTCAGCGGCCAAGCAGTGCGGGTGCCGGGAGCCCAGATCTCAAGCCGCCGGCGCGATGAGATTGTGCACGAAGCGGATCTTGGTCAGAACCGTCTCGGGCAGCACGAATGGGTAGAGGTCGGGATGGCCCATCGACCGGTTGATCTGGTTGAGCGCCCACGTCAGCGGTAGCCACTCGTCGATGACCCGGTCGAATCCCACGTCCCCGGGCGGCACCCCGTCGAAGGTCGTGCCCGCGGGCGCCATGGCGAACGCCGCTGCGGTGTCGAGCGTGTCGCGGATGTGCAGGTAGTGCGCGAACGTCTCCGCGAAATCCTCCGCCGGGTGCATCGTCGCGTATGAGGACACGAAGTCCTGCCGCCAGCCCTCGGGAGCGCCCTCGCTGTAGTGGCGGTCGAGAGCCGCCTGATAGTCGTCGTCGGGGTTTCCGAACAGCTCCTCGAAGCCCGCTCGTCGCTCGTCGGTGATGAGGACGAGTTGGTAGTAGTGGCCGATCTCATGCCGGAAGTGCCCGAGGACGGTCCGGTACGGTTCGGCGAGTTCGACGCGCATCTGTTCGCGGTGGACGTCGTCCCCCTCGGCGAGGTCGAGGGTGATGACGCCGTTCGCATGACCGGTGATGACCGACTGCTTCGCACTGGAGAGCAGGTCGAAGGCCAGCCCGGACTCCGGGTTCTCCTCCCGGGTCTCGATGGGGAGCCCGAGTTCGTCGAGTTCCAGGATGAGGCGACGCTTGGCGGTCTCGGTCTGGCCGAAGATGACCAGCGCCTCGGGATCGTCGTCGCCGGGACGGGTACGGGTGAGGCGGCACGACTCACACATGGTCGGCTTGCCGCTCCACTTCACCAGCCAATTGCATTGCGCGACCTTGGTATTGGCACAGCGTTCGAGCAGCACGCCGTCCACCTCCACGCGCGCCTGGTCGTCGAGGACGTGGATGGTCCTGGTCTTCAGCCAGAAGCCGAGCGGGCTCCGGCAGTTCAGACACAGACTGTTCTCGAAGGAGAGACGCTGACCGCACTTCAAGCAGAGGAAGTCTCGCATTTCGATCAGGCTACCCCCGCTCGGTAGCCTGGGCGGTGTGCACGTACTGCGAACGATCCTCCGGCCCGGGTGGATTGCCCTCGGTCTCGTGGTCGCGGCGTTCGCGGTGGCCTGCTTCACCCTGCTCGCGCCCTGGCAGCTGGGCAAGAACTCCGACACCGAACGCCGCAACGACCTGATCCGCACTGCCACGTCGATCGAGACGGCACCGTTGGCGGAGGTGGCGCCGTCGTCGACCTTCGTGCCGTCCTCGGAGTGGCGTTCGGTCGCGGTGACCGGGCGGTACCTGACGGACCGGCAGGCTCTCGTCCGGCTCCGCAACGTCGATCAGCGCCCCGCGGTGGAGGTGCTCACCCCGTTCGCGGTCAGCGGGTCCGACCGGGTCATCCTCGTCAACCGCGGTTTCGTCCGCCCGGTCGAGGGAGCGGTCCCCGACATCCCGGCCCCGCCCGTCGGCGAGCAAACCGTCGACGGCCGCATCCGGGCCGCCGAGAGCGTGAGCACCGACCGCGGCACACGCGTCGAGAACGGCGCACTGACCGTCGCGACCATCAACCCGGGGCTGGTGTCCGCGGCGACGTCCACCCCGATGGACGACTTCTACCTGCAGCTCTCCCCCGACCAGCCGGGCTCGCTCGGCGAGATCCCGCTGCCCCAGCTCGACACCGGCCCCTACCTGTCGTACGGCCTGCAGTGGCTCGCCTTCGGCGTGATGGCCCCCCTCGGCGTCGGCTACTTCCTCTACTCCGAGATCCGCGCCCGTCGCCGGGCTGCCGCTGCGGCCACCGAGACATCGGCGACCGCGGCCGCCGGCACCGCCGTCGACCAGCCGTCCGACCCGGTCGCCGCTGCCACCACGACCGTCGAGTCCCGCTCCCAGCGCCGGCAGCACCGTCGAGAGGAATTGCGGGCCGCCGCCGGGACGACGGTGACCCAGCAGGTCGGCGACATCGGCCATGGCCCGCGCGCCGGTGACGAATCCGGCGACGTCCGCGACAAGCTCACCCGGCGATACGGCGGCTGAGCCGCCTCGCCGCGGCTCCGACGCCCGGTCGTACCACGGCGACGACCGCGCAGGTGAGCACCGTCGCGCGTTGCACGCGCCGCGACAAGGCGACCGCGGCTCGGAGATCGGCCGGCCCCGGCGCCGGTCCGGAACCGAGCGTCGGACGCATCTCGACGCCGTACGGGTAGACGGTCCGACCGCCCAGCTGCACCCCCAGCGCCCCGGCGAACCCGGCTTCGACGACCCCCGCGTTCGGACTCGGGTGGGCACTGCTGTCCCGGCGCCACGCCGCGATCGTCCGCCGCGGGGCGCCGCCGATCACCACCAGCAGCGAACCCGCCAGCCGCGCGGGCAGCAGGTTCACGAGATCGTCGAGGCGCGCGGCCGCCCAGCCGAAGTTCCGGTAGCGCTCACTCCGATAGCCGACCATCGCATCGAGCGTGTTGACCGCCCGATACCCCAGCACTCCGGGGACACCCGCCAGTGCACCCCACACCAGCGGACCGACGGTCGCATCGGAGGTGTTCTCGGCGATCGACTCGAGAGCTGCACGGCAGAGCCCCGCCTCGTCGAGTGACTCCGGGTCCCGGCCGCACAGGCTGGGAATGAGCGCTCGCGCACCCTCGAGGTCCTCGGCCTCCAACGCTTGCGCGACCGCATCGCCGACCCGACACAGCGACGTGCCGCCCAGCGCCACCCACGTCACGCCGCGGTCACCGCGACGTCGACAACGCCTGCAGATCGCCGACCGGGCAACGCCGCGAGCGCCACCGTCGAACCGACCATCACCCCGACCAGCCCGACGCCCGCCGCCCGCGAGTCCCGGTACATACGCCGCTCGACCGCACCCGTCAGCCGTCCGAATCCGGCCACCGGGTGACCGCGCGACGGATCACCGAACAGCTCGTCGAGCACGAACCCGGCCACCAACCCCGCCGCGGTGACGTCACCACGACGGCGATCGGGGTGCGGACTACGGAAACGCGACGGTCTGGGCACCGCGCGATGGTATCCACCCGGGCTCGTGTGCCTCCGGCCCGCTCGCTTCGCTCCCGGCGCCGGCACCCATTCGGCCCGCTCGCTTCGCTCCCGGCGCCGGGCCCGTGCCACACTTGGCCCCCGTGGCCCGGACAACCGCACACCCGACACCCGGTCGGTACGACATCGACACCGGCGTCGCCGAGTTGAGCCCCGACACCATCGCGGGCGGGTGGCTGCTGACCATCAACGGGGCGCACAGCTCGCACATCCACCCCGACGACCCGACCGCGCTCGACTTCGAGTACCTGCGGCAGATGGCGGCCGTCATCGACGAACGGCACCCCACGACCGATCGGCTACGGGTCCTGCATCTCGGTGGGGCCGCCTGCGCGCTGGCGCGCCACCTCGACCACCGCTACCCGGACGCCCGCCAGGTGGCCGTCGAGATCGACGCCGAACTCGCACGCCTCGTGCGGGAGTGGTTCGACCTCCCGCGGGCGCCGAAACTCCGGATACGGGTCGGCGATGCGCGGCAGGTCGTCGAGTCGCTGCAGCCGGGCACCCGCGAGGTCGTCGTGCGGGACGCGTTCGCCGGCGACCGCACGCCACGGCACCTCACGACGCACGAATTCACCGAACGCGTCCGCGACGTCCTCGTCCCCGGCGGCCTGTATCTCGCCAACTGCGGCGACAGCCGGGACCTCGCCGGCGCCCGCGCCGAAGCCGCGACCGTCGGATCGGTGTTCGGCCATCTCGCGCTCGTCGCCGACGCCGCGATGTTCAAGGGTCGACGCACCGGCAACATCGTGATCGCGGGCAGCGACACCCCGCTCGATCCGTCGGCCTCCCTCGTCCGCACCCTGCTCAGCGATCCGCTACCGGCGCAAATCCTCTTCGGTGACCGGGCCCGCGAGTTCGCCCGCGGCGAGGCCCTGACCGACGAGCCGTGAAGCACCGGGGTGGTCGCGCGGCCGCCCGCCGGACGCGGTGTCGTGACCCGGCTGCCGGCACACGCTGCACACCTGTCGTCGCCAATGGATAGGGTTGGGTTCGATCCCGACGCCGAGGAACCGAGGATGACGTGAGCGATCCATCGTCGCGTGCGGGTACGACGCTGGGTCCGTACCGCATCGACAGACTCCTGGGTCGTGGCGGTATGGGTGAGGTCTACGAGGCCTACGACACCGTCCGGGAACGCCGCATCGCCCTGAAACTCCTGCCCCCACACCTGGTGCACGACAAGGACTTCCGCGAGCGCTTCGAGCGGGAGTCGAAGACCGCGGCGAAGCTCTCCGACCCGCACGTCATCCCGATCCACGACTGGGGCGAGAAGGACGGCGTCCTCTTCATCGACATGCGACTCGTCGACGGGCAGGACCTGCGCAAGCTGCTCGCCGCCGGTCCGCTGCCCGCCGCCCGGGCGGTTGCGATCCTCGGCCAGGTGGCGTCGGCTCTCGACGCCGCGCACCGCAACGGCCTCGTCCACCGAGACATCAAGCCGGACAACATTCTCGTCGACGCCGACGACTTCGCCTACCTCGTCGACTTCGGCATCGCGCAGGGCGCGAGCGACAGCCGCCTCACCCAGATCGGGACCGCGCTCGGGACACTCGCCTACATGGCGCCGGAGCGGTTCGGCGACGACCCCGCCGGGCCGAGTTCGGACAACTACGCGTTGGCCTGCGTGTTGTACGAATGTGTCACCGGTCAGACCCCGTATCCGGTGAAAACCGATCAGGGTCTGATGGCCGCGCACATCACCAAGGAACCGCCGACGATGGGCGGTCCGCTCGACCCGGTCATCGCGCGCGGACTCGCCAAGGATCCGGCGCAGCGCTATCCGACGGCGCGCGAACTGATCCGGGCCGCGGCGTCGGCGCTGACCGAACCGCCCGCGTCGTCGGCACCGCCGACGGTGACACCGCGCATCGTGACACCACCCCCGATGGCCCCGCCCACCTACGCGCCCGGAGGGCCCGGCTCGGACGCGTTTCGCAAGCCAGGGAGTCCGGTCCCCTCGGATCGGACGGTCATCTCGCCCGGCACACCCGCGCCCGGACAGCCCGGCGGCGCCCCCGGTTTCGGGCCACCGCCGGGACAGTCCGGCCCGCAACGACTTTCGAGCCCCCAGGCTTATTCGGGACCCCAGTCCTATTCGGGCGCGCGTCCTACCCGGGTCCCCAGCGCTCGGGTCCCCAGTCCTATTCGGGCCCCCAGCACTCCGGCCCGCAACAGTTCTCCGGCCCGCAACAGTTCGCGGGCCCGGGCCAGTGGGGCACCCCGACCGCCCCGCCGCGGAAATCGAACACCGGACGGAATGTGGCCATCGCGGTGGGAGCCGGGCTGGTCGTGATCGCGCTGGCGGTCACCGGCATCATCGTGGTCCTGGCCGGTTCGGGCGATGAGGACCCGGCCCCGCCGAGCACGTCGACCAGTGCGATCCCGGCGGGCACCGTCGCGTGCGACTACCCGACACGAACCGCGGTCGGCGGCATCACCCAGCCCGCTCCCGCCCCAAGCCAACCGAACACCGGAACGGTCGACGCGCAGATCCCCATTGCCGGCCAGGGCACGATCGACCTGACGCTCGACCGTGCCGAGGCGCCCTGCAACGTGGGGGCGATGGTGTCGTTGATCGAGTCCGGTTTCTACGACAACAGCAAGTGTCACCGCGCGTCGCGGCAGTACCTGATCTGCGGCTCGTCCGGCGGCCGGGAGGGCACCAACCCGGGCTGGACCAGCCCGGACGAGCTGCCCGAGAATTTGCCGTCGGCCGGCACCGACGACGACGGCGTACCGCAGGTCACCTACCCACGCGGCACCGTCGGCATCCTCGATCTGCCAGACGACGAAGGCGCGACCGGCTCGACGACGTTCTTCCTGCTCGCCGACGACACCGACCTCCCGCTGACCTACTCGACCGTCGGCACCATCGACCCGTCCGGACTCGCCGTCCTCGACAAGGTCCTGGCAGGCGGTTTCACCCCGAATGCCCCGGGCGCGGCGTCGGGCCGCCGAAGCAGAACCTGCTGATCCAAAAAGCGACCGTCGGCGGGTGACCCGAGGAGTCCATGTGGATCCAGTTGCGGTTTGTCCCGGCAACCGGGACAAACCGCAACCGGAATTCTGGGCCATCACCGATCGGCGCGCGCACAGGCACGGATCGCGGTGCTCTCCGTGAGCTCGACGCCGCGTTGGGTGGGGTTGCCGCCGCTTGGTGGTTGGGCCTCCACCCGAAAGAACCTCGAAAACACCTGGTGTTCACCGGCTCTCACGGAGCGCATTCGCGCTCGTCGGCGACTGCGGTGGTCCGGCACCGCCGCCTGACCGACGCCGACGTCACCACGCACGCCGACCTCAGGGTCACCGCAGCGGCGCTCACCGTCCTCGACGCCTCCGCCGAACTCGGAATCGCTGTCCTCGATTCGGCGCTTCTCTCCGCCTCGGTGAAACTCGCCGACCTACAGGCCGCGCACTTGCGCTACCCCGGGCGGCATGGTTCTCCGGCCATCACTCAGCACTTGCGACTTCTCGGCGACGGCGCGCGATCGGAGGCGGAGCGAATCGTGGCCACGTTGTTTCGCGAGTCGGGCATAGTGAGCTGGACACCGAACGCGGGCGCCGAGGGATACGTCATCGACGTGGCCTTCACCCGGGAGAAGCTGGCTGTCGAAATCGACGGATTCGCCTACCACCGCGATGTCACGACGTTTCAGCGAGATCGGACAAAGCGCAATGCGCTCATCGCCGCGGGCTGGACCGTCCTGAACTTCACCTGGGCCGACATCGTCGAACGCAGTGATCAGGTGGTGACCACGGTGAAAAATGCGTTGAGCCGTTCGGCCGCCTGATCCGGTTGCGACTTGTCCCGCAAAGCGATACAAACCGCAACCGGATCAGCACGAGCCGCAAAGGGCCACCCGACTAGATCACGTAGTTCATCCGGCTCAGGATCGCCTGTCCGAGAGCCTGATCGCCATGCAACTCCACCGCAGACGGATCGGCATCCCGTCGGCCACCGGCGTACCGCGCGAGATTCGTCGCATCCAGCCGGATACGCACGTCGGCGGCGTCGTCGCCGCCGTCGAACTCGTCGACGACACCTGCCCGGTCCGCGACGGCGATTCGCACGGTCCGCGGAGACACCCCGGTGATGTCGAAGAGGACGGTGCTGCCCTTCGGTGCATCGGCTCGCTTCCCGACGACGAAGGGCAACGACGCGCCGATCTCGTCGAGTGCGAACGACGCCGGGCCCCGCTCGGCCACGGCGGAACGATCGGTGCCGTCACGCAGGTCGATCTCGTGCACCCAACAGTCGAAGATCCGAATCCGCATGAATCGCCCGTACGTGTCCGGCCCGGCAGGCGTCATCGCCTCGGCGTCGAAGTCGTTCTGCGACATGGCTTTCAGCGCCTCGGTCCGGACGCCGATGATCTCGTCGAGGGCGGCGACCACCTCGGCACGCGGCTTCGGGCGGTAATGGTCGACCCACTTCTCGTTGAGTTCGCCGATCGGGTTACGGACGTGGTCGAGGGCGCTGACCGTACGGGTGGCCTCGACGTCGCGGCCGTCGAGCATGCTTTCGGTCCCGACGATGTGGGCGACGATGTCGGCATTGGTCCAGCCGGGCAGAACCGACGGCGCCGACCACGCATCGTCGTCGAGCGCGCGGGCCAGTTCGCCGATCACGCCCCACTGCGCGATCAGAGCCTCGGTCACCTCGTCGATCGGCAGGATCGTCGTCGCCATCGTTTCTCCTCGGGTCTGGATCGGCGATCAGGTCGCCGGCGGGTCACTCGGTTCAACCGTATCGGGGACCGTTCGGCGGATCCCGGGACCCGCCGAACGGAGGACACTGCGCGGTGTCGGCCCCGGCGAACGACCCGGGCACCCTACGCTTGTCCGCGTGTCTGCATCCGTGCGCGCCGGCGACCGGCTCGGTCCGTACCTCATCGACGGGTTGATCGGCCGGGGCGGAATGGGCGAGGTGTACCGCGCGACCGACACCCGCAAGGACCGGGTCGTCGCCCTGAAGCTGCTCAGCCCTCAGGTCGCCGACGACCCGGCTTTCCGTGACCGGTTCCACCGCGAGTCGCGCGTTGCCGCCCGCCTCAACGATCCACACGTCATCCCGATCCACGACTGGGGAGAGATCGACGGGCGCCTGTTCATCGACATGCGCCTGGTCGACGGCCGCGACCTACGCACCCTGCTCCTGCAGGACGGACCCCTGCCGGCTGAACGCGCGCTGCGGATCGTCGGTCAGATCGGTGACGCCCTCGATGCTGCGCATCGATCCGGCCTCGTCCACCGCGACGTCAAACCCGACAACATTCTCGTCGACGATCGCGACTTCGCGTACCTCGTGGATTTCGGTCTCGCACAGGCGGACACCGACACACGGTTCACGAGCACCGGCACCGCGGTCGGTTCCTTCGGCTACATGGCGCCGGAGCGGTTCGGCGACGATGCCGTGGGGCCGCCCGCCGACATCTACGCGCTGGCGTGCGTGCTGTTCGAATGTCTCGCCGGAGTGCACCCGTTCGCCTCGGCGACCACCATCGAGCGGTTGATCGCCGCCCACCTCACCGCCCCGCCGCCGCGCCTCGGTGCCGCGATCGATCACGTCATCGCCCGCGGGATGGCGAAAGATCCGTCGCAGCGCCAGCTCTCGGCGGCAGCGCTGGTCGCCGACGCCGGCGCCGCCCTGCGGTCGGAGCCTCTCGGCGGCACGCCGACGATCATCCCGGCCGGACCCCCCACCGTCGTCCCCGTCACCGCGTCGGCATCGACACCCGCCGGTCCGCCCGGGCCGTGGGACGCCACCCGGGCCGCGGTCTGGACCACACCGCCCCGCCGCCGGTCACCTCTGGTTCCCATCGTCGTGGCGACGTCCGTCGTGCTGCTGATCTGCGCCGGCGTCGTCGCCTGGGCGATCATCACGACCGAGCGGGACAACCCGGCGACCACAGCCGCCGACGCATCCGCAGTGTCCACGACCACCGAGGCGGCGCCCCAGCCGACGACGCCGACGCCGGCCGAACCGACACCCCTTCCCGGACCGACTTCGCAACCGGGCCCCGCGTCGCAGCCGGGTCCGGCACCCCGGCCGTCGGCGAGTCCTCAACCCGCAATCGTCCCCGGCGATCTCGGTCTCACCGTGCCGATGACCCGACCGGCGTGTGACGGCACCGGAATCGTCGTGGTCGCGAACGCGATCGCGCCCGGAAACTACCCCGGTGAAGTGCAGTCCTATCTGAACCAGCACCCGGGTGCGGCCTACCTACGCACCGATCAGTCGTGCCCGTCGCTCAAGCAGGAGAGCGATGTCGGCACTCCGATCTATGCCGTCTATTACGTCGCGGGCCGCAGCCTCGAGGACATCTGCACGATGCGCGATCAGATCGGCGGCGATGCGTACGGCCGCTGGCTCGACTACACCACCGACCCGGAATCGCAGATCACCTGCTGACCGCGCCCCTACAGGGACGACGCGACGAACAAGGACCGGACCTGTCCGCATCGTCGGGCAGGATGAGCACATGTTGGAAACCTCCGCGCGATTGCTTGCGTTGCTGTCGCTACTGCAGACACGACGCGAGTGGTCGGGTCCCGAACTCGCCGAGCGCCTGGACATCACCACCCGCACCGTCCGGCGCGACATCGACAAATTGCGCGAACTGGGCTACCCGGTGGACGCCAACGTCGGCTCGCGCGGTGGCTACCGACTGGGCGCCGGCGCGGAGATGCCGCCGCTGCTGCTCGACGACCAGGAGGTCCTCGCGGTCGCCCTAGGTCTCGACGCGGTGACGACCGGTGCGGTCGCCGACATGGCGGAGGCCTCGGCGGGCGCGCTCGCGAAGCTGCGTCAGGTCATGCCGTCGAGGCTGCGCCACCGGCTCGACGCCCTGCGGATCGAGGCCGTCCCGCGTACCGCACCGGCGAGCGCGGTGTCCGCGGACCGGCTCACCGAAATCGCGACCGCATGCCATCGGAACGAGCGGCTGCGGTTCGACTATCGGCGCAACGACGGGGAGGAGAGCCGACGCGAGATCGAACCCTATCGACTCGTCCGCAACGGGAACCGTTGGTATCTGGTCGGTTTCGACATCCAACGCGGCTCCTGGCGGTCGTTCCGGGTCGACCGGATGGAACCGAAGGTGCCGACCGGACCGCGTTTCACCCCGCGCGAACCACCCGAGGGCGGCGCGGCGGCGTTCGTACTGCGCGGTCTCGGGTCCGTCTACCGACGCGTCACGGCGCGGGTGCGTATCCATGCCTCGCTCGACGCGGTGTCGGCGATGGTCCACGAATCGTGGGGTGCACTCGAGTCCGGCGACGAGCACAGTTGCGAGATCACGCTGTACAGCACGTCGCTCGCCGAGATCGCTCGCTGGCTGTACGCCTTCGGCGCGGATTTCACCGTGATCGAACCGGTTGAACTCCGGGCCGAGTTGGTGGCCGCCGCGGAGTACCACGACCGGGTCGCCGAACGGTACCGACGGGCAGTCGTCGCGCAACCGTGACCGTCACCGACGCCGTTACCCGACCGTGACATCGGCACCGTGTCTGTCACATGGACGCTCCCGAGCCGACCGACTCCGCCGATTTTCTCTACCGTCGGTGTCATGCGACTTCTCATCACTGGCGCCACGGGGTACGTCGGTTCCCGCTTGGTGTGCGCACTGCTCAAGCAGGGACACGACGTGGTCGTCACGTCGCGGGACACCCGGAAGCTGGCCAAGTTCGGTTGGTCGGACCAAGTCAGCATGGTGACCATGGACGCCGACGACCCGGCTTCGGTCCAGAAGGCGATGTCGGACGCCGGCCAGATCGACGCGATCTACTACCTCGTCCACGCCATCGGCCAGGCCGACTTCGCGAACGGCGACCGCGACGCCGCACGCAACGTCGCCGAAGCCGCACGCGACGCCGGAGTGGGACGGATCATCTATCTCGGCGGTTTCGTGCCGTCGGACGACAAACTGTCCACCCATCTGCAGAGCCGCGCCGACGTCGCCGACGGACTGGTGGTCGACGGCGGGCCCGAACTAGTGTGGCTGCGCGCCGCAGTGGTCATCGGCGCGGGTTCGACGTCGTTCGAGATCATTCGCTACATGGCCGACCGACTGCCGGTGATCCCCGAACCCGACTGGATCACCAACGAGATGGATCCCATCTCCATCCGCGACGCGGTCCACTATCTGGCCGCGGCGTGCGACTCGTCGGTCCTGCCCGCCGGGAACTACGACATCTCCGGCCCCGACAGCGCGCGCTACATCTCGATCCTGCACGAGTACGTGTCGGCGATCCGGATGCCGAGGCTGCGGCTACCGGTCTTCGGGATCTCGACCCGGCTCGCGGGCCGGGTCGGCGGCATGCTCGTGCCGGTCCCGGCGTCGCTCACCGAGGAGCTCGTCACCTCGCTCGACCATCCGATGACGGCGTCCGAGCACCGCATCCGCGATCTCGTCCCGCCGCCGGCGGGCGGACTGACACCGATGCGCGAGGCCGTCCACGCATCCGTGCGGTCGCCGTATCCCCGCTCGGTGTGCGACCTCGACGACCTCCACCACCTCGCCGACACCGACCCGGCCTGGGCCGGCGGCGACTGGTTGCGGGTCAAGCGCAGCGTCGTCGAGACGATCGGCACGTCCCTCGGGGTGGCCACCAAGGTCGTCGGAGTCCTCCGACCCAGTCGCGCCGATGTAGCGTCGTGAGCGGTGACCGTTAGTCGACCGACTCCCTGACCGATCGAACTAGGTGGTGATGTGCTGGTGACCTCACTGGCGCGCGACCTGTACGACTCCGTCGCCGCGGACCGCGACCCCGATCCCGGCGCCCACTACATCCGACGACGCTGGCTGGTCGGCGTCTTTCTCGTCATCGGTGCGGTGGTTCTCGGCATCTCCCTGCGCGTGGAGCCGGGTGACGCCGCGTTCTACCCGCTGACCATCGGCCTGGCGGCGGTGTGGATCGTCGGTGCGTTCGTCTCCGGACCGCTGCGGCTCGGCGCCTTCAGCCCCACCCCCTCCCGCCCGCCCGACCGGATCGGAGCGATCGGACTCGGCGTCGTCGTCGGCCTGGCCGTGGGCGGCGCGTTCGTGGTCGGCGGCCTGGCGGCACGGATGATCCCCGGCGTCAGCGACCTCGCCAACCAGGTGCTGGCCTTCGCCGACTTCGGCAGCCTCGCCGTGGTCACCGCGATCACCATGCTCAACGGCCTCGCCGAAGAGTTGTTCTTCCGCGGCTCGGTCTACTCGGCGGCCCGCCCGCACAATCCGATCCTCGTGTCGACGGTCATCTACGTGCTGGTCACCATGGCCAGCGGCAACGTGATGCTCGGCTTCGCCGGCGCGGTCCTCGGCACCGTCTGCGCCATCCTGCGGCGCAGTACCGCCGGCGTCCTGGCCCCCGCGATCACCCACGTCATCTGGGGCGCGGTGATGGTCCTGGCCCTTCCGCCCGTCTTCGCCTGACCCTCCGCTCCCCGATCCGCGAGAAGCGACCGCCATTGCTCCCTGAGGTGCGAGGAGCGAAAGCGACGAGCCTCGAAGGGCTGGCGACCCGACCACCCAGACCCGGTTTGAGCGACAGGCATCGGAGCGACTAAATTCGTGTGCGCAGCGCCACGTTCGTCAGCGCGGCACGCGCGTATAGCTCAGCGGTAGAGCTCTGGTCTTACACACCAGCGGTCGTAGGTTCAAATCCTACTGCGCGCACTCTAAAACCGCAGGTAGATACCCTTCTAGGGTATGCGGCTCGTCGAGTGGGACCGCAGTGGGACCGCAGGACCTTAGAGGGGTCGGGTCGATGTCTGCGGTCTCTGCGGTCTCATTGCCAAGGCCTGAGTCTCTTCGTGCGTGAGTGTGAGGGCTGTTGGCCTGTGTGTACCGGCTGCCCTAGCTCTGGGCTCTGTAGGCGCGTGAGGGCTGTACTGGGCTGTGGGTGGTGGGGCTGGTGGTGCGTGGGTGCGCTTGTGTGCGTGGTGGTGCGTAAGCGTGTGGTGGTGCGCTGGGGTTGGGGGTACTGGGCCTAGTACTGGGCCGGTACTGAGTGCCCCTATACGCGAGGGTAGGTGGGGGTTGGCGCTGGGGTGGTGTCGAATCGGGGCGCCTCCTCTACCTCTAGGCCGCGTTCCTGCCGGTACTCGTTGAGTTCGATGAGAAAAAGCGCTGACCGGCGGATATGCGCCCACATAGACCGGATCTCGTATTCGGTTGCGCTGGCCGGATGGACAAGTCGCGGTGAGATGAACGGCGTTGCGCTGGCCGAGGGGCTGTGGTCGATGGCCAAACCGACGAGGTGGTCGGCACGGTCGAGAATCGCGGGCAACCAATCGACGCTCCGCTCGGGCGGTTCGCTGATCTCGCATGCGCGGGCGGCAGAGCCGATGTCGAGGTGAAGCGCCGAGGTGGTCGCGCGGAGTAGGCGGGCATCGTTGCTGACCAGCAGAGATGAGTACACAAAGCGGGTGGTCGTCATGCCGGGGTCTCCTCGGTCGGTTGTGCTGGCGCTGGCCGTTGTCGTGAGAGGACCCGTTGACGGATGTCGTCGAGGTTCGGCGCGTCGAGGCGGCGCAGCTCTTCTACAACCTCGGCGACACCTTTGGCCGCTGGCGCAACAACGATGCGCTGGTCGTACGCGGACGGTCGCGCGGAGGGCGTCCCGATTGCCCATGAGGACCGTGTCGACTCGCTCGGGCGCCACCTGATCGGGCCGTAGAGCGCTTCGGCCTGCTCTTTGGCGCTGGCCATGGTCGGGAACACTTCGGCGCTGGTCGTCGAGGCGACGAGGGCTCCGGCGGTGCCGAGGGTGAGGGTTGTGACTCTGACGGTGGTGGCCATAGTGCTCCTCGTCGGCGCTGGTGGAGGGTTCGGTGCCGGGTTGTGTTGTGCGGCAGCGTATTCCACTAATTGACTAATTGTTTGCGCTGGTAGGCGCGTTTTTCGCAGTATGCCATGACTCCGAGGGGGTGCGTGTTGGCGTCGCGGCGGGTGTCCTCGGGCGGGTCGAGGGGGCGGCGCTGGCCCGGATGACGGTGGCGCTGGCGCTGGCCCTCGGGGTCGGCGAGGTGGTCGTGCTGAGCGGTGCGGTCATCGGGGCGAGGGGGGTCCTCGGGGGCGGGTGGACGTCCTCGGGGTGTTCGGGATCGGTCGGTTGTGCGGGGCGGCGCTGGCGGTCGAGAGGGTCGGGGGCACCTCGGCGAGCGCGTGCGGCGGGGTGCGCTGGGGCGCCGGGGGCGGAGGCTTCTTAGCGCGTGCGCGCGCGAGGGAGGTGCGGGTGCGCGGCCTGAAAATCCACTCCGAGGGGGTGGACAAATTAAGGGGGGTGGACAGGGTGGACACGTGGACAGGGGGTCTGGGTCAAAATTTGAATCCGTATGAGGGTGACCTAATAACCCCAGGTAGTTATATATATGTATGTAAATTCATCTTCTAAAAGGATTCCACCATTCACCCACACCCATTTTTGGTGTCCACCCTGTCCACCTGTCCACCCCTGCCTTGGTCGGGTGGACGCTCATTGTGGGTTGGTGGTGTACCCGTCGGTGTCGTTGCCGGTGATCCACCCGTAGCTAGCGGCGAGCTTGATGGCGGGTTCGTAGGCGTCGCGGTCGCGTGAGTTAAGGGCCTTGCGGAGGTCGCCGCGCTTGATGGGTTTGCCTTCGGCGGTTGCTTGGCTGATCTTGTCGCGGAGGGTTTCGGCGACTCGTTCGGTGCGGTCGTTGTTGCGGACTTTCTCGGCGGCGATCTCTTCGTGGCCTCGGGAGGTGCCTCGGGCGGTGGCGGCGCGTTGGCGTTTGGCTCGGAGGGCGGATTCGATCTTGGTGCGTTGTTCGTCGGATTTGGCCATGACGATGGCGGAGAGGTTCCAGTCTTCTTGGTTCATGTGTCGGCGACCGTCGAGGATGGCCAGCGCAATGGCGACCTTTTCGCGGGCTTGTGCGCGGTGGCCGTCGAGGCCGACACCGCCGAGGATGGCGTCGAGGATTTCTTCTTTGATGTTGGCGGGTACGGGGAACTCGTTGGGCCAGGGTGAGGTCCAGGGGCCTCCGAGGTGGTTGAAGACGCTGCGGTCGAATCGGGGCGGAATCGGCGGCGGGCTGGTCTTGAGGCCGAGGGTTTCGATGCGGCGTTTGTCGCGGGCCTCGGCGAAGATGAAGCGGTGCGGTGTGCCCCCTGCGCGGGCGTCGTCGGTGAAGAGGATGCCGCCGCGTTCGGGCTGGATTCCGACAAGCATCGTGAGGCGATAGGCGTTGCCGGGGACGATGACGCGTTTGTCGTTGGCGGCGACTCCGAATCCGAGTTGTTCGCCGGACCATCCTTTCTTGAGGACTTCGTCGAGGGTTGCGCCGCCGCGTTCGGCGAGCTTTTCGAGGGTGCCGACTTCGCTGGCGTCGAGGTTGACTGCGCGGCGTGCCCATTCGTAGGTGTCGGAGCCGTTGACGTAGGAGTCGATGATGAGGCCGTCCTTCTTGATCTGGGCGGCTCGGGTGGGCGTGATCGGGCGCATGAACTGTTTGACGAGTCCTTCGCCGGTGCCGATGGGTACGTCTTGGTCGCGGTTATGGCCCATGAAGTCGGCTCCGACGCCGGTGGCTTGGCCCTTGCCGCCGCCGGGTTCGGCGACGATGGCGCCGAAGAAGTTGAGACTGCCGGGGCTGCCGACGCGTCCGATGCGTGGGAGGGCGACGGTGTGGGGGACGTCGTGGAGGGCGAAAACCATGCAGCACAGTAGGACTCCCCACGGGGAGGCATAGCCGTTATCGGCGTAGTCGCGGATGTTGCGGAGCGATTGGCGGCGGTCCCAGAACTGCGCGTCCTCGTCGGCGTAGATCGCTTTTGCGGCGGCGGTGTGCGTTGTGGGGTCGGTGAAGGGCGTGGCGGGGTCCTCGGGGTCTTCCGGGTCGGCTGCGGTGGTGTCCGCGTCGGCGTTGTCAGGGGCGTCCATCGCGTCAGCCTCGTCCGTGGTGGTGTTGCTGTCGTCGGCGGTGTCCTGGGGGCCTTCGTCGGTCTCGGGTTGATCCTCGGCGTCCTGGGGGCCGTCGACGGGTGCGGGTTCGTCGGGCTCGTAGTCCGGGACTTCGAGGGGCGCCGGGTCCGGCGTGATGCCGAGGACGTTGTTGGGGAGGACGCTTTTGCCCTCGGCCATCCAGGGGGGCATGTCGACGGTGGAGTCGGTGTTCTCGTCGTCGAAGTCGTCGTTGTAGGCGGGCTCGGCGGTCATTGCGCGCTCGATTCTGTTGCGGTGGACCAGCGGGGCGGGACGAGGCTGGCGGGGCTGGGGCGGAGGTCTCCGCTGTCGATGTCGGCTGCGAGCTTGTCGACGGCGTTGGCGAACTGTCGGTTGAAGTCGCCGAGGGCGGTGGGAGTCGGCTTCGCGTCTAGGAACGCTTCGGCGAGCTTGGTGAGGGCCTTTTGTCCGCCGGGGTGTCCGGGCCACTCTTGGCTGCCGGTGGCGGCGCGGAGGAGGGCGTGCGTGCCCTGGAGGGCTGTGAGGTGACGGCTACCGGCGCCGAGGTCGGTGATGTAGCGGTTGGCGAGTTCGCTGATGTACTCGTCGGGCTCGGAGGTCCAATGCGCGATGTTCTCGGCACACCATGCGTCGGCTGTGTCGGCGCGCTCGGCGTAGGTGGCGCCGCCTCCGCTGGGTTCGCCTGGTGGGCGGAGGTTGGTGCGGCGTCGGGTGTTCGGTGGCTTGATGAGGTATGCGGCCCATGGGTCGGGTAGTTCGGCGAGGGTGTCGACGTTGGGGATGTCGAGGGGGTCGATGACGGTGCCGTCGGTGGCGTGCCAGGTGTAGGTGAGTCCGTCGGCGGTGGTGGGTGCGACGGCGGCGTAGCGGTAGGAGAACGCGATGGTCTCGACGTGCGGGGGGATGTCGCGGAGTTGCAGGAAGTGGTGTCCACGGCGGCTGTAGTACCGCAACGTCCGCTCTCGGAGTCGGTAGAAGCGGATGCCGGTGCGGTGGTGGGGTGCGTCGCTTTGGGGTTCGCGGCGGGTTGACCAGAGGGTTGGGGGCAGTGGCCCTAGCTCGGTTTCGAGTCGGGTGATGGTGGTGCCGCCGCGCTTGTGGACCAATCCGCCGGCTGTTTGAACGTCGTAGGTGTCGATGTCGATGCCAATGATGTTGGCGGGCAGTCGGATTCCTAGTTGGTGGGTGTCGTCCATGGCTGCGATGTGTGCGGCCATGGTGGCGGGTTCGGGGAGGGCGACGGCGCCGGTGGTGCCGGTCTCGGGGATGCGGGCGCCGTCGTGGGCGTAGACCTTGATCGGTATGACGCCAAGGGCCGTGGCGTAGTGGAGGGCTGTGGCCTGCGTGATGTTCGCCGGGGTTACCAGTGCCGCGACCTCCGCTCGCCAGTCAGCGTCGGTGCGGGTGCGGGGATGCGTTAGTGCGTGCGGTTCGATCTTCACTCTGTGTCCTGCCTCTGCCGTTGCGGTGGTGCCTGCTAGCGGTTCGGCGGGTAGAATCGACCGTGCGAGGTGGTGATTCGGTCCCAGACCGTTCCGCTATTTGAAGGCCCGTCGGATGTCTCTCCGGCGGGCTTTCGCTTTGTCTGGGAGGTCTGGGAGGCCTGGGGGTGGTGGGAGTGAGCGGCGGAGCTGCTCGGGCTAGACGGGCACGCGTCCGTTGAAGACGTGCTCTAGTGCCGCCGGGGCGCTATCGGCGTGTACTAGGGCCTCGTCGCGTGCGAAGAGCTTTGCGAACCAGAGGTTGTCCTGTGGGCATGTGCAGTAGCGCGCGGCGCAGTTGGTTCCGATGACGATTCGCTTGTCGAGCGCGGCGGCGTAGCCGATCTCGCTGAGCGTTCCGTATGCGCTGAGTGCGTCGTCGTGGCCAAGCCAGGCGAAGAACAGGTCACAGTCTCGGATGGCCTGGATGCATCGGCCCTTGATGATTCGACGCATGGCTGTGGGGCTATCTGGTGCGAGCAACAGGAGTCGGTGCCGTTGCCGTGCATGCTGCTGCCGTGGGCGCAACCGTGGTCGTCAGAGGTCATGTAGGGGCCGACGTAGGCGTAGTGATCGTTGATCGGGAGCGTTGGCCATGTCGGGAGGTCATAGTGCCGGTCGCTCTCGTAGTAGGTCGCGCCATGTAGACCTGGGACAACGTCGTGTCGCCAGTCGTTCTTGTCAATTTTTCCTGCGAGGTAGATCCGCGTGCGTGTCGTCATGCTGCGACCTCGGTTTCGGTCTCGTCGATCACGGTCGCACCGGCGAGGAGGGCGAAGAACCGTCCGCGCTCGGTCTCGGTCATCGCCAGGTCGGACAGGCCTTTGTCGAGGGCGTTGAGGGCGCGCAGCACCTTCACCTGCCGTCGGAGTTCGTCAGCGTCGGGCCGACCGTGAGCATTCGCGTAGTGGCTGTGGGCAAGCCGTAGCTCGCGTTCGATTGGCGTGGTGGGGGCTCGCATGGGCATTTCTGATCGTTCCTTGTCTTGTTCGGGCTTTCCTTGGACAGTACGCCCGGTCTCATCGGGTTTCAATCACCAGAGTCGTTGTGCGCGTTGGCAATTAATCAAACTCAGGACACTATGCACTCAGTCGATGATCGCGTGCGGATCGGGCGGTAGGCCTTGGTCGCGGCGTTCGGCTTCGGTGCCGATGAGGCCGACCACGATGTCGGCGGCGATGGCGGCGACGGGCACAAGGCGTCGTGCGATGAGGTCGTCTCCGAGGTCGGTGGGGGCGCCTCGGAGGACGGTGAGAATGGTCATCGCGGCGAGAAGCATGTCGCGGCGGTCGAAGTCGCGGGGTGCGTTCTTGCATGCGGCGCGCAGGGCGGCGATGACGCGGAGCTGGTTGCGCGTCGGGGCGTCCTGGAACTCTTGACGTAGGCGCTGGAGAAGCGCGACGAGTACCGGGCGGAGCCGCGTCGGGTCGTCGACGTAGTCGTTGGGGCGGGCGAGTTCGTAGTGGTCTTCGCCGTCGTCGCGGTATGACGAGGTGGTGTCGTCGGCCCACCACACAAGCTGCGACGCGATGGAGTAGTCGACGTCCTGGGGCGGTTTGCTCTTGTCGGTCATCGGGTGATCTCCCCAATGGTCGAGGCCAGCGCAACGGCGGCGCGGGCGGGGTCGGTGGCGGCGAGCGCTTCGTCGAGGCGGGCGCGCAGGTCGGCGAGTACCTCGGGCGCGCCGGTGATGCGGACGACGCTTCGGGCGGATTCCTGACGGCGGCGGTAGGTCGCCGAGTCGACTCGGGCGAGATCGACGAGGTCAGTTGCTACAAGGGCTGATACAATCGGGTGGTCGTTGCGCATGACGGCTCCTGCGGTCCGCGCTTCCCTAGGGGGCGCGGGCCGTTTCATTAGGCGGGCTTCTTCGATGACGTCTTCGGGTACCAATGTGACCGAAACCGTTGTCCCGCAACCACACCGTGAAACGAATTCGTCGGTTGGGATTGCGCCCAACGGCGGCATGCGGCCAGGACTGGACAGCGGGCGCAGGTGGCTTCGGCGTTGGCCAGGCGCTGTCGCCGCTGCCATGTGGTCTCGCCTGGAAGGATGTCAAGGTCGAATCGGTCGGCGTGGCCGATGCAGCTCCCGTTGGCGGACACGGCACGCGGCGGAGGGGTCCGGGCGCGGCGGTTGTAATCCGGCACTCCCCGGCGCCTCAGGCCTCGGTGACGAGGGTCGAGGTGTACGTCTCGGTCAAGTAGTCGCGCAAATCCCCCAGCCGGTATACGAGCTTGTGGCGCAGCACGAAGCTCGGCGGGCCAGACTTGCGGTTGCGCATGGTGCGCAGGGAGCCGACGGAGAAGCCGGTGAGCGCGGAGGCGACGTCGACGGAGACCATCCGCGAATCCGGGGTGTTGTCGTCGACCTCGTCGGGGTCGGTGATGACGGGCCGCGCGATGATCGTCGGTGTTGGGCGTTTGTCGTTGTGTCCCATGCTTTTACAACTTCCTAGTTGGTTGGTGTTGCTCTGTTGTGGGGACATGTTTACGCCTGACTGTGCGAGTTTGTCCAGCACCAAAACCACCTCTGACCAGGCACTATGTCCGGGGCTTGTGCAACTAGCCGTTGTGCTCCTGGGGATTTGGCCTTTAGTTGGCTATTTGCAGCGTCGGTGGAGGGTTCGAGATTTGTTTGAGACCGCAGTAACACCAGCGGTCAATGTGAGGTATTCTGTGGACAACCAAGCAACTCCGGTGCAGACGATGGGGATCCCGATGGCTACGAAGACGACGGCGGCGAAGACCAAGCGCAACGTGAGAAGCGGTGTGCTGGACCGCTGGCACTCGCGGACAGCACTGCCAGAGGGTGAGCGTTGTGGTGGGGCTTGTGCGTCGAAGTTCTCCCCTACTGCGCGGCACGGTAAGGGGCTTCGCTGGCAGGCACGTTTCGTTGCGCGGGATGGTCGTGAGGTGGGTAAGGGGTTCGCGACCAAGGGTGACGCTCAGCGGTGGTTAGACGATCAAATGGCTGACGTGACTCGGCATGAGTACGTGCGCGCGGATCGCAGTGCGATGACGGTGGCCGAGTTCGCCGAGGACGTGTGGTTGCCGTACTTGGCGACGAAGGCGGCGTCGACGGCGTCGAGTTACCGCAATCGCTACAACGCGCACATTCTGCCGCGCTGGGGTGATGTGGCCTTGGTGGATCTCGACTTCGAGGGCATCGCGGCGTGGGTCGGTTCGTTGTCGAGCGGTCGTGCGGCGACGGTTACCGGGGACAAGGGGTTGAGTCGGTCGTCGGTCTCGGAGTGCTTGGTGGTGCTGTCGGGTATCTGCAACGCTGCGGTCAAGGCGGGCCGTCTGCGCCGCAACCCTTGTCGAGATGTCGAGCTGCCGAAGGCGAACCGCGAAGCGATGGAGCGCCGGGTATATCTGACGTCGTCTCAGGTGTTCGAGTTGGCGGCGGCGATGGTCGGTGAGGATGGCGACACGGAGAATGAAACCCTGCTCCTCCTACTCGCCGAGGTGGGCTTGCGTTTCGGCGAGGCGGCGGGTTTGCAGATCGGGGAAATTGATTTCGGCGGTCGGACCGCGTGGATCCGGTTGAACGCGGTGGAGACCTCAGAGGGTGTGAAGCTCGGCTCCCCCAAGTCTGGCAAGCCGCGCCAAGTCAGCCTCTCGGCGTTCATCACAGACCGGCTGCGGGCGGTGTGCGGGGGCCGGAGTCCGCAGTCCTTCGTGTTCCAACAGGGTGGTCGTAAAGCAAAGGGCGAATCGAAGCCACTACGACGAAAGAACTGGGCGACGCGACGCTTTGCGCCTGCGGTGATTGCGGCGGGATTCGTTGATGCCGAGGGTGATCCGCTCATCACTCCGCATGATTTGCGGCATACGGCGGCAGCGGAAATGGTGCGACGAGGGATGCACGTTCACCAGGTCCAACGGCAGTTGGGACACAGCCGCGCGAGCATCACCCTCGACATCTACTCGGACTTGTTCGCGGAGGATCTAAGCCTGATCGGTGAGTCGTGGGATCGCGAGTACGTGAAGCTCATGGGCGAGCGCGCGGGTGGGCAAGTTCTCGTGGTCACTAAGGGCTCGGCGGTTGACACAAAGGTAGATACAATCGGCGCATGACGGCTGAGAGTTTCCTAGCGCTGGCCGGGTCTTCGGACCCGGTCAGCGTTCTGCGTTGTGCGGGGGCCGCTGTGGCGGGCGGTTGGCGTCATGGGTGAGCTGACACGCGGCGACGCCGCGATGCTGGCCCGGATGCGCGCGGCGCAGAACCGGGGCACACCATCCGGTCATCGGCTACCTCTGCCCGATGGCGTCTCGTTCGCCGATGGGAGCGTCCACAAGGCGTTGCGGGCGCGGGGCTATACAGGGTCGTTCCGGGTGGCCAGCGACGACGAGGGCGGGCGGTATGCGGTTCTCGTGGACTTCGACAAGCCGGACGCCTGGCGATGGGATGCGGCGACATGAGCGGGCCAGCGCCGACGTCGGCGGGCGTCGGCCCGCGTGACCGCGTCTTCGCCCTCGTCCATGCGTCGGACGAATCCCTTGTGATCGGCATGGTGAAGGTTGAGCCTGGCCCGGTCATCTACAGGCGTCGCGGCGGTGTCTGGACGCTGGATCGGGCGTTGCGTGCGCAGTTGGGCGCCCGGTCGCGGTCGCGGCGGCGTCCGGTGCTCCGTGAACTCACCGTGCGGTCGATGATCGCTCAGGAGGTCGCGCGCTGGGACGCCGAGGAAGTTCGGCGACAAGCTGCGGCTTCGGGTTTATGCGACGAGCCGGTCGAGCGTGCGCGTCCTTCTGTGCCGTCGAGGGCGGCTGTCCTCGGTGCGCGGCGGATCGCTCGCGCCACTCGGCGTGATGTTGTCGCGGCGCGTGAGGCTGAACTCATCGAGGAGATTTTGGCGGAACGGCGGAGGTCGAGGGAACTGACGCCGATCATGGCCAGCGCCTCGAAGATGACCGGCGAGATGCAGCGCGCGGCCATACTTGAAGAGATGCGTCGGTCGCGGGCGTCTATGGACCGGATGAGCGCGGTTCACGCGGAGTTGCGGGCGGGTGTTCGTTGATGAAGGTGCGTCAGGACTGGGATCACATGCGGCGCTGGCTCATTGAGAGCCTCGAAACGATGGACGACGGCGACATTCTCGACATCGGTGACGGTGAGGCTGTCGAGGATGACGAGCTTGTTGACTGCGCGGATGTCATGCGGGTTGAGGGTGGTTGGATTCTGCGGTTGTCGAGGGTGGCTCTCGTCGATGAGGTTGTCGTCGAGGACCTGGAGCCGGATACCTGGTCCGTAAATGACTTGGCCTCGGATGGCGTGCTCTTGAGTGCCGACGTCGGTCTCGTCGGTGATGCGGTGGTCTGTTGGTTCCGGGATCGGCTTGGTGTCGTGGGTCCGGGGGCTCTGGGGTTCTGCTACTCCGAGGCTGTCTAGCGCGGCTGTGGATTGATCTATCCACAGGCACGCGACTTGTGCATCGTTCTGTGGGTGTGGCCGGACATACTCAATTGCATGACAGAAGAAACCGACGAGGTCGTCCATCCCAGTAATCCCGCCACCGCTCTCTACCGGATCGCAAAGACCGTCTATCTGAAGAACAACGGTGCTTCGTTTTACGCGTCGATGGTGAGTGCCTTCGGGGATGTGCCCTTTGGTTCGACGGAGTTTCTCAGGTGTCACGCCCAGACTCTCAACTTGCTCGATCACGTGAGGCTGATTGTGCAGAGCGATCCGAACCTTAGCGAGCACTTCGATGTCTACCTACCGTCGTGGCACGGGGCGTTCGCGCCGAGTCAGGACTGGTCGTGTGCCGGGAAAGAGATTGCGGGTCCGAATGAGATCCGACCTCTCGGACATCTGGGGACCACCCTTGAGGCCATGCGCGTCGGAGGCGGTCGGTGGGACGCGACGACCCAGAGGGGTTTCGCTGGAATCTTGGAGCATTGGAATGCGGTGCTCACCGACGCGGGCTTACCGGAGCCGGTCGTGCGCGATCTACGGCGGAAGATCGAAGAGCTGCAATGGCTGATGGAGTCCGTTGGCTTGTTCGGGGTTGCTCCGGTCAAGGATGCGGCGGGGAAGCTGGTGACGGCGGGGTCTACGGAGGCGATGAAGCCGACGACCGGGCCTAGTGCGAAGGCGAAGTTGGTCTACGCGGTGGGGATCACCCTGACTTGCTTGGCCACCGCTGATGATGTCGTGAGTGGGTTCGCTGGGGTGCTGGACAGCGCTAACACGGTGGTGACAGAGGTGCGCGAACTTGGCGCGAACCTGTCG
Source organism: Gordonia sp. SMJS1 (assembly GCF_029866425.1). NCBI lineage: Bacteria > Bacillati > Actinomycetota > Actinomycetes > Mycobacteriales > Gordoniaceae > Gordonia > Gordonia sp. SMJS1. The sequence goes on from NZ_CP123381.1 coordinate 3,420,725, forward strand.
AAGTTCTCTTTACCTCCGGTGGCCGAGGATGTCGCACCTGAGCAGTTGCCATCCGACGATGTCATCGACGGCGTGATCGTCGACGAGGAACCGGACGAGGCTGCGTCGTGGTGAGAAGGGTGAAAGTTACTCCACGCGTGTGGTTTTGGTGAGGTCGAATTCGACGGAGACAAACCGGCTGAGTTCGATCTGCTTGCGATTCACGTCGATCTGCACGGAGGCGGTGCTCTCGATGGGCGACAAGAGGATCTTGAGCGACTCGCGGTCGGTGACGGCGAGACCGTTGAGCGGGTAGGCCGGTGAGGTGACCCAGGGGATTCCGCTGCTGTTGAGCGCGAGCGCTAGACGGAGGGCCATGGCGGTGCCTACGTGCAGGACCGGGGCAATCCACGGATGGCGCGCGTAGGCGGCGTTGATGAGGGCGGCGACGGTGTCGACGGGGTCGGCTTGTGCGGCGATGGTCTGGACGTCGGTGTGTGCGATGAACGGGTCATCCGCGTCTTCGACGTCGCTGCCGTGCCAGAGGAGTTTCGCGGCCTGGTACGGGGTCGAGCGGGCCATCGCGGTCGTGACGGCGGCTTCGTACTCGGCGGGCTCGCACCGGGTCGGCACGACCGCATACGCGAGTGCGGCAATGGGGCGCGCTTCGTCGCCGAGGGGCTCGGGCTCTTCGATGACCGGAAGCGGGTACGCGGGTGAGCAGACGTCGACGAGGGCGGTCGAGATGTTGCGGTCGGGGCGGTCGATGACGCGCGGGCCTCGGGTCCATGGGCCGCTGCCCTCTTCGATGGTTAGTGCGTCGAGGATGTCGGCCATGGTGGCTCCTAAGTTGCTAGTTGTCAGGCTGTCGCCTGGTGGAGGGTTTGGCCCGCCGCCTGACCGAGGGTGAGTGAGTTACTTCGGTTAGCTGTCCGCCCCGGAGAGGTGGGGTTTGGCACGCACTCGGTTCTATTGGCCAGGCGACGGGGCTTGGAAGGGACGACCGCAGGGGACGTCGAGGGCGAAGGTCGATAGGTACCGCCCAAGCTGCCGGGACGCGGGCTGCGTGGTCGCGTCTGGCGCTGGCCCCCTTACAGGTTCGTCGGTCCCGTTGACGTGGCCCGCGAACCGGAGGAACGGTCGTCCCAAGTTCTCAGTTGGCCATTGCGGGGGCCTCCTTGTGTGCCGAGACCGCTTCGGCGGCAGTGCGGATGGTCGGCCCGGATCCGGCGATGATGCCTTGGCACAACCACAGGACGGTGCGGGCGCCGACGGAGGCGGCGTCGGCGAGCTTGGTCGGGTCCTGGAAGTAGAGCGAGGCCGATGTCGCGGTGGTTTGCTCGGGGTCGAGGTCGGGCAGGATTCCGCGTCGGCGCAACTCGTCGGTGACGTTGGTCAAATGTTCGAACTCGGCGACGAGTTGAATCGCGCGGAGTCGCCGGTACTCCAGCGAGTGGCGGCTCGGCATGCTGGTCCAGCGTCGGATGTCGTCGGCCATGATCGAGTGTTCCTGCCGGAATTCCTCTGCGGCCATGATCCCCTGCCACTTCCCCGCGACGACGTGGTCGGCGATTGTGTGGGGCTCCTCGGTTAGCTCGGTGACGATGGCCAGCGCCCACGGTCGGAGGAGGTCGACGACGAGAGCGTCGCCAAGGCGGTGCAGGTGATTATGGGCCTCGCGGGCGCGGCGGAACTTGTTTTGGTTGCGCATTTTGGTCAGTTGCCGCGCGGTCTGTGGCGTCGCTCCGGAGATGACGCGGGCGGCGGCTTCGCTGCGCTGTTGGGGGGTGGCGTCTTCGCGCGCAAGGGCGTCGAGGGCGTCGTCGGCGGCGCCGTCGAGGTGGCGGGCAACGTCGGCGATCTCGCTGTCGGTCTGTGCCTCTTCGAGGATGACGTCGGCGAGGGCTTCGCGGGTCGCGGCGACGGCTTTGGTGGGCTGGATGCCGTGTTCGGCGGCTTCGGCGAGGAGTTTGTCGAGGCCGTCGAGCACCTGTTGCGCGCTGTCGAGCGGTCGCGCCGGGTGGTAGCGGACTCCGGGGTTGCGCTTGGTCATCTGTGAGGGCTCCTGTGGTCGGTGGCTAGTCGCTGCGGATGAGTAGCCGCGTGATGTTCGCGGCGGTGCGCGGGTCTCCGCTGGTGGCGGCGAGCATCGCCTCTGCGCGGATGCTGGCTGAGATGGCTCGCTGGCCGGTGGCGGGTCGCGCGGGGGTCGTGGTGAGCCGGTAGCGCAGATACTTCGCGAGGGCGCCGTTGGGGTGGCGCTGGTCGGGCGTTGAGACGTCGGCGAGGGCCTGGAGGGTTTGGGTGCGCCAGGCGGCGAATCGTGGGTCGTCCGGGGTGGCGCCGGTGCGCCACGCGATCTTGGCGCGGTTGGCGGCGGTGCGGAGGATGACGGTCCATTGCAGGAGGGCGGGGTCGCTCATGGCCTGCTGGATTTGTTCGCTCCAGCCGTCGCGGGTGAGGGCTTGGTCCAGGAGCCCCACGAGGGGGTGTTCGGGCGGGAGGGGGTGCGGGCCAGGCAGGACGTCGCGGGGGAAGGGGTCCCAGTCGGCCAGGAGGGCCGTTGGTTGCGGTTCGCGGTGACGTCGAGTCATGGGCTGACCATACGTCCTCGCGTACGCGCGCGCGAGTGTGAGTTCTGTTGTCGGCGTGTCGGTTTCGTGTCCTGAGCTTGAGCAACCTCAGATAATCGCTGGTGGTGTGGGGTGTGGGTTGTTGTTGTGTCTTGCTCTGACACAAGTGAATTGGTTTGCTCCCACATTTTCGCGGGCGCCCGGAGCTTGCGCGCGGCGCGCGCGGCAGTCGTGACCGGGGCAGCACGGCGGCGGAGACCGCAGAGACCGCAGTGAGACCGCAGTACCCAGTTATTCGGGTGTGTTTGGGTGGTTGTTGGTGTTGCTTGTTCTCACTGGTCTCGGCGGGCTAATCCGTTGTGCGCGTTGCCTATGTGCGGTGTTGAGGGTACTTGTTGGGTATTGGAGTCACTTGGTTGCAAACGCCGAGACCAGAGGTCTTACACACCAGCGGTCAGGGGTTCGAATCCCTTTGCGCGCACTCCCCCGATTTCGTAGCTCAGACCCGCGCCCAGCGCGACTCCTATCCGTGAAATCGCTACCGGCTCAACCACTCCCGCGTGTAGACGTCCTGCCAGCGCACCGAGATGTTGCGTCGGGCGGCAGCACTGCTCTCGGTCCCGAGGGTGTCGATCAGCACGTCGTCGACGATGTCGCGCACCTCGTCGGAGAGCGCGGTCAGGTCGTCGGCGTACCGAGCGATCAGGCCGACGCGCACACCGTCGACGGTGTCACCGGTGCCGTCGACCGACGCGAAGACCGTCAGGCGGCCGAGTTCGCGGCGGGTACGCACGGCGATGAGTTGTTTGACGACGCGGTCGCTCGTGTTGACGCGCAGTTCGTCGGTCGCCAGGGTCCGAGCCGGCCGCCGAATCCGTTGCAGGCTGCCCGAGATCGAGGTGATCAGCCGATCGACGTCACCGATGGGTTCGTCGGCGGCGATCTGCTGTGTCGCCTCGACGAGCCAGGCGTCGGCAACGTCGGTGGCCTCGAAGTCGCGTCCGTGCTTGTCAGGCACCGACCTCGCCTCCCTCCGCGTCGTCGACGGTCTCCGTCGGTGTGATTCTCGGTTTACCAGGGTTCCACGGCGCCAAACGGGTCAACAGGAACTTCCGGCTCCGTTGGAGATGACCGCGCACCGATCCCGTGGTGATGCGCAACACCTGTCCGATTTCCTCGAGCGTAAGCCCCTCGACTTCCTTCAGCCACCACGCGGCGCGCGAATTGGCGGGGAGGTTGCCCAATTCGGCGCGCAGCGCATCCATGAGCAGACTCCGTTCGGCCATGTCGGAGGGCAGCGGTCCGGCGGCCTCGAGTTCGGCGAACCGCTCGTCGTCGAACGGGACGTCGCGTCGGCGGCGGTGGTGGTCCACCGCCTTGCGGTGCGCGATGGCGAACATCCAGGTACGGAAGCTGCTCCGGAAAGCGAAGTCGGGCAGCCCCTTCCACGCGTCGAGCAAGGTCTCCTGCGTGAGGTCCTCGCCGGTCTGCTGACTGTCGACCATCCGCAGCATGAATCGCAGCAGACCCGGGGTCACGCGCCGGACGAGCACGTCGAACGCCTCGGTGTCGCCGACGGCCGCCGCGCCGGCGAGTTCGTCATCACCGAGCTGGGAGAGGTCGAGTCCAACTAGGTCGGGCGGCTCCCTGTGAGCTGAATCACCGGTATTCATGCGTGCAACTCCCCCCGTCCGTCCCGACTGACCTTACAGACGGATCGTGAACAGCCTTTGCGATCGCGCATCATCCGAACACGGTCCGTCTACGAAGAAGACACGACGACCGAAGGAGTTCGACATGTCCGCAAGCGCCACCACCAGCAAGGACGCCACCAAGGACGAAGCCACCACCGTCGACGCCACGCGCACCGACGGCGCCGCGGGCCGTGCCCTCGCCCGCCGTGATCCGTCGGGCGACCGGGGACGCACCTCCATTGCCGACATCGTGGTCGCCAAGGTCGCCGGGATCGCCGCACGCGAGATCGACGGTGTCCACGACCTGGGCGGCACCACCGAGCGCGTGGTCGGCCGGGTCCGCGACGTCCTGCCGGGCACGACGGTGAGCACCACCCAGGGTATCGAGGTCGAGGTCGGCGAGCGTCAGGCCGCCGTGGACGTCTCGATCGTGGCCGAGTACGGCGTCGCGATTCATCAACTCGCAGCGGCCATTCGACGGAATGTGGTCTCGGCGATCGAGCAGATGACGGGTCTCGAGGTCACCGAGGTCAACATCACCGTGCACGACATCGCGTTCGGCGACGACGAGCAGGAGTCGAACACCACCCCGCGGGTCCAGTGATGACGTCGGACCTCCCGGCGGCGCGGACCGGCGACGGGGGCCCACTGGCGGAACGCCTCGCCACCGCCGTCCTCGCCGTACCGGGCGTCCGTGACCTGCACAACGGCCTGTTCGGGGAAATCGCCACGTATCTCCCCGGGCGTCGGGTCCCGGGCGTGTCCCTCGCCGACGACCACGGCGAGGTCCACATCGTCGTCGACGCAGCGTACGACCTCCACGGCACTGCCGCGCGGGTACGCGATGTCACCGAGGAGCTCGCCGCGAGACCCGTCACGGTGACCGTGGCAGACATCAGCGTCAGCTCGAAGCCGACTCCGAAAGATGGTGAAGCGCAATAAACAACGCGATCGTGGGCCTGTTCGCCGGCCTGCTCCTCGCTCTGGCCGCCGTCGCCGGCGGGCTGGCCGGTTTCCTGCTGGCCATCGTGCTCGGCGCCGCGGGACTCGTGCTGGGACTCAACCGGGACGGCACCATCGATCTGGGCGCACTCCTGCGGAGCCGGGGTCGTGGCTGAGCACGAATCCGGCGGGCCCGCCCGGGATGCTCACCCGACCGCGGGTGACTCGCCGCCCGGCACGCTCACCGTCGCCGATCGCGTGATCGAGAAGATCGCGGCCCGAGCGGCTCTCGACATCCCGGGGGTCGTCCGCCATCGCGGTGGCGTCGGGTCGGTACTGGGAGTCGGTGAGCGGAACTTTCCCGACGCGGCCGTTCGTGCGGGCGGCGCCAGGATCACCCTGTCCCTCGCCCTCGAATGGCCGTGCGCGGTCGCCGAGGTGTCCCGCACCACACGCGATCACGTCGCCGCCGAGGTCGAGCGACTCGCCGGGATCGTTCCGCTTCGCGTCGACGTGACGGTGTCCAAGTTCGAGTCACGACAGGCGATCCGGCGCCTGCAGAAGGGTTACGTGGACCTGCCGCCGGTCTCCGACGAGCCCGAATACGACGACGTTGACGCCCACATTCGCGACAACGACCCGCGCCCCGACGACCCGGACAACACCGACGCATTCACTCCGACCATCAGCATCGACACGGGGGTACGACGATGACGCAGACCGCACCCGAATCGGGTACCGCTCCTGTCGCGACCCTACGGAACACCGACGCCCAGAACGTCTTCCCACCTGCAGCTCTCCCGGGCGCTGCGAACGCCGGCGCAGCGTTGGGGCTCGCTCTCCTCGCTCTCGGCGCGGCAGCCGTACGCGACATCGCCGTCGACGCGAGCTGGCTCAATGGTCGTCCGTGGTCGGTCACCGCCGCCGAGTGGGTCGCAGAACTGCAGTGGCAGAATTGGATGTGGCCGGCCGCGATCGGGTCGATCTTCGTAGGCCTCGTCCTGCTGTGGATCGCGATCAAGCCTCGTCGCCGGACCCACCTCGAACTCGCCGCTGGCGAGGGGATGTGGACCCGCCCCGGAGACGTCGCCCGACGCTGCAGCGCTGCCGTGTCCGACCTGCCCGGCGTACTCGACGCCGCCACCGTGGTGACGCGACGGAAGGTCACCTGCACCGTCGGGGTGCGGAGACAGGTCGCCGACCGCGCCCTCATCGACAGCACGGTCGCCGCCGTGGCGGCCGATCTCGCCTCGTCACCGCGGGTTGTGGTGCGCGTGCGCGATCGAGGACCGAGGAGCGTCCGATGAATCGTCTTCCCGCAACCGCACATCGGCTGTCGGTCGGACTCGTGGCGCTGCTGCTCATCATCGTCGGCGTCGGAGCCGTGGCATGGAAGGTCGACGCCCAACCGGTGGCCGGGTGGGTCGACCGTCTCGACGAGCGTGCCGCTCTCGACGCCGCGCAGGCGTCCCGGTGGGTCTGGGTATTGGCCGGCGTCACCGTGATCGCGATCGGCTGGGGCCTGTTGTTGCTGGCCACCAACGTACGGCCCCGCGCAGTGGACGACGCTCTGCTCGTCGGTTCCAATCAGACCGGAGCGCTCACCGTCGCACCGAAACTGATCGCGGACGCGGCAGCGACGGAACTGGCCGGGAACCCGCTGTTCCAGAAGGTGACCGCGAGAGCGATCGACGACCGGTCGCGCAGCATCATCCGGCTCGAGGTGTCGGCGACGCCGAATCGGAGCTTCGACGAGGTCACCGCGCCCGTCGCGGAGACCGTCGCCGCCATCCGTACCGCGCTCGGAGAGTCCGGAGTCCATGTCCAGGCTCTGATCCACCTCGACAGGTGACCTCGACCCGATGGCTCCACACAGACCGACAGACCGCCTCGTCCGGGGCGGTCGTCCGAAGAAGAAATGAAGGGAAAGACACGATGGGATTCAGCGACAAGGTCGGCAACAAGGCCGAGGACCTCTCCGGCAAGGCGAAGGAGGCCGCCGGCGATGTGACCGGTGACGACCAGCTAAAGAGCGAGGGCAAGGACGATCAGCTCTCCGCGGCCGTCAAAGACGGCGCGGAGAACGTGAAGGATGCCGCGTCGAACATCAAGGACAAGCTGACCGGCAAGTGATCATCGCCGCCGGCAGCCGAACCTCCCCGCCAGCGGTGACAGGGCGAATCCCGAGGGCGCCCAGCACCTTCGGGATTCGTCCTGTTGTCGGCCAGGAACGGTCGGTCACGTCCCCTTGACGTTGAGGATCTGTCGCAGGGTGTACTCGATGTCCACCAGATCGACGGCGTCGGCCATGACCTGATCGATGTCCTTGTACGCATCCGGGATCTCATCGACCCACTGCTCGCCGTGACGGTACTCGATCCCCGCCATCCGGGCGGCGAGATCGTCGGCGGTGAACCGCCTCCGCGCCTCGCTCCGAGAGAACCGCCGGCCGGCACCGTGCGGCGCCGAGCACAGGCCCGCGGGATTCCCCTTGCCAGCACCACATACGACCGTGTACCCATCGAACCCGGGATGACGCCCCGTACGCCCTCATGGGCGTCGATCGCACCCTTCCGGGTGAGCCAGACGTCCTGGCCCGCGTGCGTCTCCCGCACGGTGTAGTTGTGGTGGCAATTGATCCGGTCCACCTCCAGGGATTCCGTTTCCTCGACGACGCCACCGGAGGCGTTGTCTGCGAACCACTTTCCGAACACCTCGACGAAGCGGTCCATCATCTCGGCGCGGTTCTCGAACGCGAACCGCTGCGCCCAGGACAGATCCCCCAGATAGGCGGTCAGTTCCGGGGTCCCCTGCGGCAGGTATGCGAGGTCGGCGTTCGGCAGCTTGATCCACCACTGGCGGCACAACCGCTGAGCGATCTTGATGTGCTTCTGCGCGATCTTGTTGCCGACGCCCCGCGAACCCGAGTGCAGGAACAGCCACACCACGTCGCCCTCGTCGAGGCACAGCTCGATGAAGTGGTTGCCACCGCCGAGCGAGCCCAGCTGCTCCCGCCACTTCGGCGAATGTGACAGGTCGACACCGTCTTTCGTCGCCTGTTCGGCGAGGGCATCAATGCGTGGCCGGGTGAACTCGAACCGGTCCACACCGCGGTTGTAGTTGCCGGGCGACAGCGGGATCGCGTCCTCGATCGTCCTCCGCAGTCGCCCGAGGTCCATTCCGTCGATGTCCGCGGCGCGCAGGCGCGTCTGCACCGCGATCATGCCGCAGCCGATGTCGACGCCGACGGCCGCGGGAATCACCGCGCCGGTCGTCGGGATGACGGTGCCCACCGCGGAGCCCTTCCCGAAGTGTGCGTCGGGCATGAGGGCGATGTGCGGGTGCACGAACGGCAACCGGGCGGTCTCGGCCGCTTGGGTCAGGGTGTTGTCGTCCACGTGCGATGCATAGTTCAGCACCTTGGGCGACACCTTGGTCGGCATGGAGTTCATCCTCTCGTGTGCGCCCGGGTCAGCGGGCCCACACATCACACCGTCGAATCCCCGGTGCGGCAACCGTATTTCTTCTTCCCGATGCCACCCGGAACTCTCGCCGCCACCCGTCGCGGCGACACGACGGCGCGCAGCACTGACTCACGGGCGACACAGACACACCAGGCGACCCGTCATGTACCGACCCGAGTCGACAGCAGATGGTCAGCCGATGACGCCGAGTGCCTTGTCCCAGACCGCGTTCTCGCGCACCTCACCGGGACCGACCATGTCGGCGAAGACGATCGTGCCGTCCCGATCGACGAGAAAGGTCCCGCGGTTCGCGTAGCCGCGGTCCTCGTTGAACACCCCGTAGGCGCGCGCGGTGTCGCCGTGCGGCCAGAAGTCGGACAGCAGCGGGAACAGGAAACCCTGCGCGGCGGACCACACCTTGTGCGTGGGAGAGGGTCCGACCGAGATGGTCACCGTGGTCACGTCGTCGTTGTCGAAACGGGGCTGCTGGTCGCGGATGTAGCCGAGCTCGCCCTGGCAGGTACCGGTGAACGCGAGCGGGAAGAACACGACGAGCACGTTGCGGTCGGCTCGCAGGGTCGACAGCGACACGAGCTGGTTGTTCTGGTCGCGCAGGGCGAAATCCGGGGCCCGGTCACCGACGGTCAGGGGCGCAGAAGGCAGAGCACCGCTCATGCTTTCTTGCCCGCGCGGCCTTGGGCTGGACCAGTCGGGCCGCCGACCAGTCACCGAGGCTGATGGCCGACGTCTGGGTGAGTCCCGCGGTCGGGGCCGCCTCGGCGATCTCACTCGGATCGACGTAGCCGGACTTGCCGGTCTTCGGCGACAACACCCACACGAAACCGTCTTCGGCGAGCGGGCCGATCGCATCCATGAGGGCGTCGACGAGGTCGCCGTCGCCGTCGCGCCACCAGAGGACCACGACGTCGACGACGTCATCGGCATCCTCGTCGACCATCTCGGCGTCGATCGCGTCCTCGATGTCAGCGCGCAGTTCGTCGTCGGTGTCCTCGTCCCAGCCGAGTTCCTGCACGACCAAGCCTGCGGTCAAGCCCAGTTTCTGGGCGTTGCTACCGTCTGTGGCGGCTACCACCGCGCGTGACCTCCTGAAGATTCGTGGATCGTTCTGTGCGTCGTCTGTGGCGAATCCGCGTGCGCTCCCGCACGCCGTTCGCCTGTCAGCATAGGCAACAGCCTAGAGCCTCACATTGCAAGCCGAACGCCGTCAGGGATTTCGGGCGTTTCGCACCGGTTCCGTGACCGACCCGCCCGATCGTTACCCACAGCGGGGCGGAACAAACCGTACCCAGCGGCGCGAGGCGGACGGCGGCGTCAACCCCCGGGTCGCTCGGCCGACGTCGTGGCGGGAACCGACGGTCGAGGTGTGGCCGAGGACGTGGCCGGGAGCGGCGTGTAGGTACCGCACACATCGAGCAGGCGCTGTTTGGTGCGAGACCACTCGCTCGACACCGGGTTCAGGCCGGCACGCAGTTCGCGACTGATCGCGTTCTCGAGGCGCGCGGTCGACGCGAGGAACGCCCGCGCCGGCGTGGAGACGGCCGCCGGCGACGTCTCGGTGATCTTGGGGCGGATCCCGTCGGCACCGGCGATGAGACTGGCACGTGCCTTCTCGTCGAGATCCCCTACCCCGGCGTAGGTCTGCGCCGCGTTCAGCCGGGCGACGAAGGCGTTGAACCCGCGGACCATCACGACCATCGACGCCATCGACTCGCGGCAGAGCTCGACACCCTCGGCACGCACCTCCGCGGCCGCCGAGGCGGACAGTTCGGAGCGGTACACCGCCACCTCGCCGGGCGCCGGCGCCCCCGCGCCATCGACGGTCGACGCGCACGCCCCCGACAGGGCCGCGCCGAGTGCGATCGTGGCCGCGGTCGCCGACCGGACGGCACGACCCCGGCGCCGCCCGTCGGCCGCGCCTCCTCGATCCGGCATCCACTCCCCCTACTGGTCAGTAACCGTTTCTGGACGCTACCGCATCACGCCGATCGGGACACGCGACACGGATCCACCCGGTGCCAAGCCACCCCACATGGGGCACGATGAGGGTAGGCGCCGCACCACATCGGAGTGCGGTGCCGACGCCATGCGGTCGGACCACCACCCCGAGTTCGGCCTGTCAGAGGGAGTAGGCATCACCGTGACCAACCAGATGGACCAAGCGACACAGGACGTCTCGCCGAGCGCCGCCGGGAACACCGGCCCCAGCTCGAACGGACGTGCCGCCGGACAACGAGTCCGGGTCATCCGTGAAGGAGTCGCGTCCTATCTGCCAGACATCGACCCCGACGAGACCGACGAGTGGCTCGACTCGTTCGACGCCCTCCTCGACGCCGCGGGCCCTGGTCGCGCCCGGTACCTGATGTTGCGTCTGCTCGAACGCGCCGGCGAGAAGCGGGTGTCGATCCCCGCGCTCACCTCCACCGACTACGTCAACACCATCCCCACCGAGGCCGAACCCTGGTTCCCCGGTGACGAGGACGTCGAACGCCGATTCCGCCAGATGATCCGGTGGAACGCCGCGATCATGGTGCACCGCGCACAGCGCCCGGGCGTCGGCGTGGGCGGCCACATCTCCACCTACGCCTCGTCGGCGTCGCTGTACGAGGTCGGCTTCAACCACTTCTTCCGCGGCAAGGACCATTCCGGCGGCGGCGACCACATCTTCATCCAGGGCCACGCCTCCCCGGGCATCTATGCCCGCGCCTACCTCGAGGGCCGCATCGACGAGGCCCGCATGGACGGGTTCCGGCAGGAGCACAGCCACGCCGGCGAGGGCGGCGGTCTGCCGTCGTACCCGCACCCGCGACTGATGCCGGACTTCTGGGAGTTCCCGACGGTGTCGATGGGCATCGGCCCCATGAATGCCGTCTACCAGGCGCGGTTCAACCACTACCTGCACGACCGAGGCATCAAGGACACCTCCGACCAGCACGTGTGGGCCTTCCTCGGCGACGGCGAGATGGACGAGCCGGAATCGCGCGGTTTCGCCAGCTTCGCGGCCACCGAGGGCCTCGACAACCTGACCTTCGTCATCAACTGCAACCTGCAGCGTCTCGACGGCCCCGTGCGCGGCAACGGCAAGATCATCCAGGAGCTCGAGTCGTTCTTCCGCGGTGCGGGCTGGAACGTCATCAAGGTCATCTGGGGCCGCGAGTGGGACTCGTTGCTGCACGCCGACCGTGACGGCGCGCTGGTCAACCTGATGAACACCACCCCCGACGGCGACTTCCAGACCTACAAGGCCAACGACGGCGCGTTCGTCCGCGAGCACTTCTTCAACCGCGACCCGCGCACGAAGGAACTCGTCAAGGACCTCTCCGACGCCGACATCTGGAACCTCAAGCGCGGCGGCCACGACTACCGCAAGATCCACGCCGCCTACGCCGCGGCGATGACCCACAAGGGACAGCCGACGGTCATCCTGGCCCACACCATCAAGGGCTATACGCTCGGCAAGCACTTCGAGGGCCGCAACGCGACGCACCAGATGAAGAAGCTGACGCTCGACGACCTGAAGGCCTTCCGCGACAGCACTCGCATCCCGATCTCCGACGAGCAGCTCGAGAAGGACCCGTACCTGCCGCCGTACTACCACCCCGGCAAGGACTCGCCGGAGCTGCAGTACATGCTCGACCGGCGCAAGACCCTCGGCGGCTTCCTGCCGAGCCGCCGCACCAAGGCGAAGGTGCTGAAGGCCGACATGAGTTCGGCACTGAAGGCCACCGCGAAGGGCTCGGGCAAGCAGCAGGTCGCGACCACCATGGCGCTCGTGCGCGTCTTCAAGGATCTGTTGCGCGACAAGGAGGTCGGCAAGCGGATCGTGCCGATCATCCCGGACGAGGCGCGGACCTTCGGTATGGACTCCTGGTTCCCGACCCTCAAGATCTACAACCGCAACGGACAGCTCTACACCTCGGTCGACGCCGAACTGATGCTCGCCTACAAGGAGAGCCCGGAGGGTCAGATCCTGCACGAGGGCATCAACGAGGCCGGGTCGGCAGCCAGCTTCGCCGCGGTCGGCACGTCGTACTCGACCCACGACGAGCCGATGATCCCGCTGTACATCTTCTATTCGATGTTCGGCTTCCAGCGCACCGGTGACAGCTTCTGGGCCGCCGCCGACCAGATGGCGCGCGGTTTCATCATCGGCGCGACCGCGGGCCGCACCACGCTGACCGGCGAGGGCCTGCAGCACGCCGACGGGCATTCGCCGCTGCTCGCCGCGACCAACCCCGCCGTCGTCTCCTACGATCCGGCCTTCGCCTACGAACTCGGCCACATCGTCGAGAGCGGTATGGAGCGCATGTTCGGCGAGGACCCGGAGAACGTCTTCTACTACCTGACCGTCTACAACGAGCCGATCAGTCAGCCGGCGAAACCTGAGGGACTCGACCCGACCGGCATCGTCAAGGGTGCGTACCGGTTCCAGAAGGCGCCGGAGGGCAAGGAACACCCGGCCAACATCCTCGTGTCCGGTGTGACCATGCCCGACGCACTGCGCGCCGCCGACATGCTCGCGGAGGAATGGAACGTCGGCGCCGACGTCTACTCGGTCACGTCGTGGAGCGAGCTCGCCCGGGACGGGATCCGCGCCGACCGCGAGGTACTGCGTGATCCGGCCGCCGAGCCGGCACCGGCGTACCTGACCAAGCTGCTCGCCGACGCCGCCGGCCCGTTCGTCGGTGTCAGCGACTACATGCGCGGAGTGCAGGAGCAGATCCGGGCATACCTCCCGGGCACCTACCTCACGCTGGGGACGGACGGGTTCGGGTTCTCCGACACGCGCCCGGCGGCGCGACGGTTCTTCAACGTCGACGCTGAGTCCATCGTCGTCGCGGTGCTCGTCGCGCTCGCCCGGGACGGCAACATCGAGATGTCGGTGGCCAAGCAGGCCGCCGACAAGTACCAGATCGACGACGTCTCGGCCGCACCCGAGCAGACCAGCGATCCGGGAGTCGCCTGACCGGTCGCGCCGACGGACACGGCCTCCACTCGCCCTCGGCCGGGGAACCCACCCCGGCCGAGGGGCTAGATTGAGGTCGTGTCCGATGCGCGCGTGAACAGGAAGCAGCCACCGGCTGACGTGTTCGGTGAGCGGGGCGCGCACGTACCGGCCCCCGCCACCGTGCACGACGCGCTGCCGGACACTCTTCTCCGGCGGGTCAAGCAGTACAGCGGCCGACTCGCCACCGAGGCGGTCCATTCGATGCAGGACCAGCTGCCCTATTTCTCCGACCTCGACGCCGCGCAACGCGCGAGTGTGCAACTCGTCGTGCAGACCGCGGTGGTCAACTTCGTCGAGTGGATCCAGGACCCCGAGGGCAACGTGAAGTTCACGGTCCAGGCCTTCCAGGTGGTCCCGCAGGATCTCGCCCGCCGCATCACGCTGCTGCAGACCGTCGAAATGGTCCGCGTGGCCATGGAGTTCTTCGAGAAGTGGCTGCCGCTCCTCGCCCGCAACGATGCCCAGCTCCGTGCGCTGACCGAGTCGGTGCTGCGCTACGGACGCGAGATCGGTTTCGCCGCGGCGGCGATCTACGCCTCGGCCGCGGAATCGCGCGGGGCGTGGGACTCCCGGCTCGAGGCCCTCGTCGTCGACGCGGTGGTCCGCGGCGACACCGGGCCGCAATTGCTCTCTCGCGCAGCGGCGCTCAATTGGGACTCGGATGCCCCGGCCACCGTGATAGTCGGGACGCCGCCGCCGGAACAGAACGTGTCGGTGCCACTGGCGATCCACAACACGGCCAAGTCCTTCGACCGGTCGGCCCTGTCGGTGGTGCAGGGTTCGGTGCTGGTGGCCATCGTGAGCGGTCCCGCCCGTCCGACCGAGAAGTTCGTCGGCGCACTGCTCTCCCACTTCGCCGACGGTCCGGTGGTGATCGGTCCGACCATGCCGAACCTCGGCAGCGCGCACTCGAGTGCCACCGAGGCGATGGCCGGGATCGAGGCGGTGGCCGGCTGGCCGAGCGCACCGCGGCCGGTCCACAGTCTCGAACTGCTACCCGAGCGCGCGCTCAATGGCGATGAGTCAGCGATGACCGCTTTGATCGAATCCCTCGTCCAGCCGCTCGCCGAGGGCGGTGCGACGCTGACCACCACTCTCGAGGCCTACCTCGACTCCGGCGGCTCGGTCGAGTCCTGCGCCCGAATTCTGTACATCCATCCAAATACGGTTCGCTACCGACTGAAGAAAATTTCGGAAATCACAGGACGTGACCCAACTAACCCGCGCGACGCCTACGTTCTGAGGGTCGCGTCGACGGTGGGTCGACTGACACACTTCCGGCACAAATCGCCATCATCTGCCACATGAGTCACACGGGTTTCATGTCCGATTCACCGTTTCCGCTGATAGGAGCTTTAAGAACACAGTTCGGTAACAAATCTCAGACTGGTGACGAACCAGGTGATCTCTAGGTCTCCTTTGTGGGAACCCCACAAAAGCCCGCGACAAGCTTCATGCTTCTCCACACCCACATCCCGCGGGTAAAGGGTGTTCTCTGGTCACGTGCTTTCGATGCTTGCTCCCGGACAGGGTTCTCAGACACCCGGCATGCTCACGCCGTGGCTCGAATTGCCGGGCGCGCGTGACCAGATCGCCACCTGGTCCAAACAGACCCGTCTGGACCTCGAACGCCTCGGCACCACCGCCACGGCGGAGGAGATCACCGACACCGCCGTGACCCAGCCACTCGTCGTCGTCGCCGCACTGCTGGCCTACGACGAGGTGCGCAAGCACGGTGAACTGCCCGCCGACGCCGTGGTCGCCGGCCACTCGGTCGGCGAACTCGCCGCCGCCGCGATCACCGGTGTCATCTCGGCCGACGAGGCCGTCACGCTGGCCGCGCTGCGCGGCTCGGAGATGGCGAAGGCGTGTGCCCTGCAGCCCACGACCATGGCCGCGGTCCTCGGGGGCGACGAGGCGGCCGTCCTCGCACGCCTCGACGAACTCGATCTGGTCCCCGCCAACCGCAACGCCGCCGGGCAGATCGTCGCCGCCGGCGCCGTCGCGCAGATCGACGAGCTCATCGCCTCGCCGCCGGAGAAGGCCCGGATCCGCAAGCTCGCGGTCGCCGGCGCGTTCCACACGCACTTCATGGCCCCGGCGCAGGACGCGGTCGCCGCTGCCGCCGCCCGCATCACCCCCGCCGATCCCACCCGGACCCTGCTGTCGAACTCCGACGGACAGCCGGTGACGAACGGAGCCGACGCGCTCGCCAAGCTGGTGGGACAGGTGACCAGGCCGGTCCGCTGGGATCTGTGCTCGGCGTACCTGCGCGACCACTCGGCCCACGCCCTGGTGGAACTTCCCCCGGCGGGGACGCTGGTGGGCATCGCGAAGCGCGAGCTCAAGGGCACCCCCGCGCTGGCGCTCAAGGAGCCCGGCGACATCGCGAAGATCACCGAACTTGGATAGCGGTCGCGGCTGGTCCGCGACCCCCGGAACGTCGGCTTCGATGTCGGCGTGTCCAAGCGCGCGGACTTCTCCGTCCGTGCTGCGCTCCGGAAATCTCACATCCACGTAGGAAGACGAAAGGGAACCACACAGTGGCTGCCACCCAGGAACAACTCATTGCCGGCATCGCCGAGATCATCGAGGAAGTCACCGGCATCGAGCCGTCCGAGGTGACCCTCGAGAAGTCGTTCGTCGACGACCTCGACATCGACTCGCTGTCCATGGTCGAGATCGCGGTCCAGACCGAGGACAAGTACGGCGTCAAGATCCCCGACGAGGATCTGGCCGGCCTGCGCACGGTCGGCGACGCGGTCGCCTACATCCAGAAGCTCGAGAGCGAGAACCCCGAGGCCGCAGCTGCCATCAAGGCGCAGGTCGAGGCAGACGAGGCCTGATGACCCCCTCTTCCCTCCGCGAGTACTCCACGCTGGGTGGGAACTTCCCGAGTGTGGTGGTCACCTCCATGGTGGCCACCACCTCGTTGGGTGGGGATCTCGACTCGACCTGGAAGAACCTGCTGGCCGGCGAATCGGGCATCCGTGAGCTGACCGACGACTTCATCACCAAGTACAACCTCCCGGTGCGCATCGGTGGTCGTCTCCTCCAGGATCCCGCCGAGGAGGTCACGCGCATCGAATCCCGGCGGATGGCCTACGTCGAGCGCATCTCCCACGTGATGAGCAAGCGCCTCTGGGCGCAGGCCGGCGAACCCGACGTCGACAAGGACCGCCTCGCGGTCGTCATCGGCACCGGTCAGGGTGGCGCCGACGCGATGGTCGACGCAGTCCAGGCCATGGAGGGCACCGGCAACTACCGCAAGGTGTCCCCGCTCGCCGTCTCGATGGCGATGCCGAACGGACCGGCGGCCGTCGCGGGACTCAACGTCGGCGCACGCGCCGGCGTGATCACCCCCGTCTCGGCCTGTTCGTCGGGCGCCGAGGCCATCGCGCACGCCTGGCGGCACATCGTCATGGGTGACGCCGACATGGTCGTCACCGGCGGCGTCGAGGGTCACATCGACGCGGTGCCGATCGCCGCGTTCTCGATGATGCGGGCGATGAGCACCCGTAACGAGGACCCCGCAGCGGCGTCGCGACCGTTCGACAAAGATCGCGACGGTTTCGTGTTCGGCGAGGGTTCGGCGATGCTGATCCTCGAACGCGAGGAACACGCCCGCGCACGCGGTGCACATATCCACGCCCGCCTGCTCGGTACCGGCATCACCTCCGACGGATTCCACCTCGTCGCCCCCGACCCGAGTGGTCAGGGCAACGCGCGGGCCATGACGCGGGCCCTGCAGACCGCTGGTCTGCAGCGCTCCGACATCACCCACATCAACGCGCACGCGACGTCGACCCCCATCGGCGACACCGCCGAGGCCGCCGGCATCCTCGCCGCCATCGGACAGCACGCTGCGGTGTACGCGCCGAAGTCCGCGCTCGGACACTCCATCGGTGCGGTCGGGGCGCTCGAGTCGGTCCTGACGATCAAGAGCGTCGAGGAAGGCGTCATCCCGCCGACCCTCAACCTCGAGAACCTGGACCCGGAATGCGACATCGACGTCGTGCACGGTGAACCCCGGTACGGGCAGATCGATTACGCGATCAACAACTCGTTCGGTTTCGGTGGGCACAACGTGGCGCTCGCCTTCGGTCGCTACTGAGCATCACCGCCACACCCCCCGACACCCAGGAGACATCGATGACGACCTTGGCTCCCGTTGCCGGCCGCGAAGAAGCCGCCGATCCCCGCGACCCGCTGTTGCGGCTGACCAACTTCTTCGACGAAGGCACGATGTCGCTGCTCCATCCGCGCGACAAGTCGGGCGTCCAGGCCGCCGTCGGACTGGTGCACGGGGTCCGTACGGTCTCCTACTGCACCGACGGCACCGTCATGGGCGGCGCCATGGGTGTCGTGGGGTGTGCGCACATCGTCAACGCCATCGACACCGCCATCACCGAACAGGCGCCGGTCATCGGCATCTGGCACTCGGGTGGCGCCCGCCTCGCCGAGGGTGTCGAGGCGTTGCACGCGGTGGGTCAGGTCTTCGAGGCGATGGTGCGTGCCTCGGGCTACATCCCGCAGATCTCGGTGGTCGTCGGCTTCGCCGCCGGCGGCGCCGCCTACGGCCCGGCGCTCACCGACGTCGTGATCATGGCGCCGGCCGGCCGGGTCTTCGTGACCGGCCCGGACGTCGTCAAGAGCGTCACCGGCGAAGAAGTGGACATGGAGTCGCTGGGCGGCCCGACCACCCACGGCAAGAAGTCCGGTGTCTGTCACATCGTCGCCGACTCCGAGCCCGACGCGCTGTGGCGCGCACGGCGTCTGGTGTCGACGTTCACCCAGCAGGGACATTTCGACCGCGAACACGCGCGGGCCGGCGACACCGACCTCAAGGCCCTGCTGCCGGAGTCGAATCGGCGCGCCTACGACGTCCACCCGGTCGTCGAGCAGTTGCTCGACTCCGGTGTCGCGGCCGACGGCGAGACCCAGATCTCGAGTTTCGAAGAGCTGCAAGCCAAATGGGCACCGAACATCGTCGTCGGCTTCGGCCGGTTGTCCGGACGCAGCGTGGGGATCATCGCGAACAACCCGCTGCGGATGGGCGGCTGCCTCAACTCCGAGAGCGCGGAGAAGGCATCGCGTTTCGTCCGCCTCTGCGATGCCTTCGGCATCCCGCTCATCGTCATCACCGATGTGCCGGGTTACTTGCCCGGCGTCGGCCAGGAGTGGAACGGCGTCGTCCGCCGCGGCGCGAAGCTCTTGCACGCGTTCGCCGAGGCCTCGGTCCCCCGGGTCACGCTGGTGACCCGGAAGATCTACGGCGGCGCCTACATCGCGATGAACTCGCGTGCGCTCGGCGCCACCGCGGTGTTCGCCTGGCCGGGCTCCGAGGTCGCCGTGATGGGCGCGAAGTCCGCGGTGGGCATCCTGCACAAGAAAGCTCTCGCCGCAGCGCCCGACGACGAGCGTGAGGCCCTGCACGACCGTCTCGCCGCCGAGCACGAGGCGATCGCCGGCGGTGTCGGCCGCGCACAGTCCATCGGCGTGGTCGACGAGATCATCGACCCGGCGCACACTCGCAGCATCATCGCCGAGGCGCTCGCCGCGGCACCCGCGCGCCGCGGTCGCCACAAGAACATCCCGCTCTGACGCATCGCACAGACGACGAAAGTGCCCCGGTCCACGAGGACCGGGGCACGTCTCGTTGTAGTTCGTCCCCCTGCTAACCCACCCGCTGCTGCAACCAGGTGACCTCGGCGCCGGCACCGCCCATGCGGTACTGCTCGAGCGCGTTGTCCCACGCGGTTCCGAGCGCGCCTTCGAGTTCACCGGCGAGACCGGCGCTGTCGGGCTGCGATTCGATCATCGAACGCAACTGGTTCTCGCCGATGATGACGTCGCCGTTGGCGCTCGTGGAGCCGCGCCAGAGGCCGAGTCCCGGGACGTAGCAGAACCGTTCACCGTCGACACCCTCGCTGGGGTTCTCGGTCACCTCGAAACGCAGCGCCGACCACTCCCGCAGCGCCGTCACCAGACGAGCCGCGGTACCGACCGGACCCGCCCAGTCGACAGTGGCACGCTGCATGCCGGGTTCGGCATCCTGTGCCGACCATTTCAGGTTGGCGCGCGCATTCAGGGTCGACGACAGAGCCCACTCCACATGCGGGCACAGCGCCACCGGCGCCGAGTGGATGTAGACCACTCCTGTTGTCATGTCCGCAAACTGATTCAGATTGCGCACCTTGTTCACCTCCGTTGTCGACGAGGAACGTCTTCCCCAACACACCTCGCGACAGCGGATATCACATTCGTAGGGTCAATTGTGCCCCATGATGCACGTGTTGCGCTAGTTTCTCCTGCGAGAAAAATTCAGTTCTGTGACGAGAGTTCATCAACGACACGATCGTTGAACTCGCTCCACAGCGGCTTCGCCCATGGTCCGAAGAGCCGATCCGTCAGCACGACGCAGGCCGCGTCGAGCGCCGGATCCACCCAGAGAAACGTCCCGGCCTGACCGAAGTGCCCGAACGTCCGCGGGGAGTTCCTCGTCCCGGTCCAGTGCGGCGACTTCTCGGACCTGATCTCGAAGCCGATCCCCCAGTCGTTGGGACGGTGCTTGCCGTACCCGGGGACGAATCCGTCGAGTCCGGGGAACCGCACCGACGTCAGCGTCCCGAAGGTCTCCGGCGCCAGCAGGCGCGGATCCAGCAACTCGCGGGCAAAGGCCGCCAAATCCGCCACGCTCGAGCGGGCGGCATGCCCGGCCGGCCCGTAGAGCGTCGTCGACGACATCTCCAGCGGCGCGCACACGGCTTCGGAGAGATAGCGGCCGAACTCGATACCGGTCGCCTCGGCCACGACCTCGGAGGCCACCTCGAAGCCCGCGCTCGAGTAGATCCGCCGCTCCCCCGGCGGGGCCTCGACCTCGCGGGTGTCGTAGGCCAGGCCGGACGCGTGCGAAAGCAGGTGGGCAAGGGTCGACCCCGACGGCCGGCCGGGTCGTCCAGCTCGACGGCTCCCTCCTCGACGGCGACGAGCACCGCGTAGGCCACCAGCGGCTTCGTGACCGAGGCGAGCTCGTAGACGCGAGCGGGGTCGCCGAACTGGTCGGCGACCCCGTCGCGGGTGATGATCGCCGCCGACACGTGGTCGACGGGCCATTCCGTCAGAGAATCAAGGACAGACACATCGGGTCACGTTACCCGGGTGCTCACCAGTCCTCTTCGGTGTAGCGGATGACTCCGCGGATGTTCTTGCCGTCCAACATGTCCTGGTAGCCCTCATTGATCTGGTCCAGACGGTACTGCCGGGTGATCATGTCGGCGATGTTGAGCTTGCCGATCTTGTACATCGACAGCAGCTGTGGGATGTCGAGCTTCGGGTTGGCACCGCCGAAGATCGAACCCTGCAGATTCTTCTGGAGCAGGGTCAGCATGGCGAGATTGAGGTTGACATCGCTCTCGAGCATGTTGCCCATACCGGTCAGGACGCAGGTGCCACCCTTGGCGGTGATACCCATCCACAGGTCGACGTCCTTGCCGTGGACCTCGCCGACCGTGACGATCACCTTCTGGCACATGCCGCCGTGAGTGGTCTCCGCGATCGCCATGGCCGCCTCTTCGACCGTGGCGAAGGCCGCGGTGGCCCCGAACTTGAGCGCCTGCTCCCGCTTCCACTCCACCGGGTCGATGGCGAACAGGTTGCGGGCGCCGGAGATGACCGCGCCCTGTAGGGCCGCGGTACCCACGCCGCCGACACCCACGATCGCGACGTCCTCCCCCGGTCGTACGTCGCCGCTGCGGGTCGACGAGCCGTAACCGGTGGGGATGCCACAGCCGCAGAGCGCCGCGACCTCGAACGGGATGTCCTTGTCGATCTTCACCGCCGAGGCCTCGTGCACGACCATGTACGGCGCGAAGGTGCCCAGCAGCGTCATCGGGTAGACGTTCTCGCCGGCGGCGGTCTGGATCCGGAAGGTGTTGTCCGACACCGCCTCACCCTGCAGCAGCATGGCGCCGAAGTCGCACAGGTTGGCCATTCCCGACTGACACGACGGACACTTGCCGCACGACGGGATGAACGACAGCACGACGTGGTCGCCGACCTCGAAGTCGGTGACTCCCTCACCGACCTCGGCCACGACGCCCGCACCCTCGTGACCACCGAGGATCGGGAACCCGGCCATCGGGATGCCACCGGTCATCAGGTGATGATCGGAGTGGCACATGCCGGCGGCTTCCATCTTGATCTTGATCTCGTGGGCCTTGGGATCGCCGATCTCGATGTCCTCGATCGCCCACGGCTTGTTGTGCTCCCGCAGCAATGCACCCTTTGTCTTCACTGAACTCCTCCGTTCGAACCCGGCGACGTCTCGCACCGGGAGGATCTACTCACTCCGACGGTTGCCGCCATGACGTGACAGTAGTCACTCAACCACAAAATTGGAACGTGTTCTAGTGCGCGTTTCTTGGCCGCGTCGACGCCGGCGGTGGTCTGGACTGATGAGACCACGACGACCTGGACGCGAGTGCTCGCGCCCAGGTCGGAGGGTGTCGACGTCGCCGAGGCGTCCGACGACAGTGGATACGACGGCGTCAGTCGGCCAGGCCGGCGTCCTTGCTGCCGTAGCTCTGGCGCAGGGTCGGCTTGACGACCTTGCCACCGGCGTTGCGCGGCAACTCGTCGACGATGACGATGTCCTTCGGATGCTTGAACCGCGCGAGGTTCTCGTTGAGGTACGGCTCGAGGTCGGCGAGCGTCAGGTCCTCGACGCCTTCGGCGAGCACGACCACTGCGACCGGCACCTCACCCCACTTCTCGTGTGCGCGACCGATGATCGCCGCCTCGGTGATGCTCGGATGACCGAAGAGGACGTTCTCGACCTCGGCGCAGTAGATGTTCTCGCCACCGGAGATGATCATGTCCTTGGCGCGGTCGACGACGTAGAGGAAGCCCTCCTCATCGGCACGGACCAGGTCACCGGAGTGGAACCAGCCGCCGGCGAAGGCGTCGGCGGTGCCCTGCTCGTTCTGCCAGTACCCCTTCATCATGTTCGGGCCGCGGTAGACCATCTCGCCGACCTCACCCTGCGCGACGTCGTTGCCCTCGGGGTCGACGATGCGCGCGGTCACGGCCGGGACGACCTTGCCGATGGAGCCGATCTTGCGCAGGGCGTCCTTGCCCTCGAGTACGCAGGTGATCGGCGACATCTCGCTCTGTCCGAAGACGGCGACGTTGAGCGCCTCCGGGAAGGTCTCGTTCATCGCGTTCAGGACGGTGTCCGACGCCGGGGCCGCACCCCAGCTGATCACACGTAGCTTGAGATCACGCGGCTTGGCCTGCTGCGCGGCACAGACGGCCTGCCACTGTGCGGGCACCAGGAAGATCGAGGTGGTGCCCTCGCGCTCGATGGTGTCCAGCATGTCGTCGGGGTCGAACGCGCCGAGCGGATGGATCACCGAGAGGGCGCCCATGTAGAACAGGGGCGCCATGGCGCCGAGGCCGGCGATGTGGAACATCGGGGCAACACACGAGCCGATGTCGTCGGAACGGGTCTGCAGGGCCTGCAGACAGGTGACCGCCTGCGCCTGCATGTTCGTGTGAGTGAGCATGGCGCCCTTGGGCTTTCCGGTCGTGCCCGAGGTGTACATGATCAGCGCGACGGTCTCCTCGGGAACGTCGATCTCCTCGAGATCCGACGAATCCTCGGCGACGAGCGCCTCGTAGTCGAGGTGGTTGTCCTTGTCCGAACCGCCGACCACGATGGTGCGCTCGATCGCTCCGGTGGAGGCGGCCGCGGCGTCGGCCAGCGGGGCGAGCAGGGTCTCGGTGACGATCACCTTCGCGCCGCTGTCGTTGACGAGGAACGCGACCTCGGCCGGGCTCATCCGGATGTTCACCGGCACGGGGATGGCCCCGATCAGGTTCGCGCCCAGAACCGCTTCGACGTACTCCGAGCGGTTGAGCAGGACGATCAGCACACGATCGCCGAACTGCACGCCGCGGCGGCTCAGCGCGGCCGCGAAGGCGCGGCTGCGCTCGTCGAGTTCCTTCCAGGTGGTGACGTTGCCCAGGAACTTCAGCGCCGCCTTGTCCGGGGTCATGAAGGCGTGGCGGCGGATCTGGTTGTTCCAGTGGTTGCGGCGCGAACGCAGCGGCTCGGTGGCCAGGTCGCTGAAGGTGTCGACGGTCGCGGTCATACGATCGGTCTCCTCGTTGTCTCTCTGGTGGTGATGGGGTCGGGAACGGTTGTGGTACAGCGATTCCGACGTGTCGCAGTGCTCACTTGGAGGCGCCGGCGAACGCGGTGATGGCCGCCTGGAACTCCGGGGACTGAAGCAGTTCGGTCTGGCCGTCGAGTTCTCGTTCGATCGCGGCCTCGAAACCGGACATCGTGTGCGCGTCGAGCGCGGCCTTCGTGAGCCGGAGCGCCGCGGCGCTCTTGCCGGCGAGCTTGCGGGCGACCTTGCCGACCACCTCGTCGAGCGCGGCACGGTCCTCGACGACGCCGTTGACGAGTCCGGCGTCGAGAGCCTCTGCGGCACGCAGCTTCTCACCGAGCAGCGCCAGCTCGTTGGCTCGCACGCGGCCGACGGCCGTGGCGAACGACATCGAGGCCGCGCCGTCGGGCATCAGACCGATGTTGACGAACGCGAGCAGGAAATACGACCTGGCCGTCGTGTAGATGAGGTCGGCACCGAGTGCGAGCGACGCACCGATCCCGGCGGCCGCACCGTCGACCGAGGCGATCACCGGGACCGGGACCGAACGCACGGCCCGGATGAGATCAGAACCTCCGGAGATGATCTGACGCGCCTGCGTCGGAGTGAACCCGGAGGCGCCGCCCGCGGTCGACTGTTCGGCGAAGCCCCGGACATCGGCGCCCGCACTGAAACTGCCGCCCGCGCCGTCGAGCACGATCACGCGGACGTCGTCGCGAGTCGACAACTCCGCCAACGTGTCCTCGATCGCCTGATGGGCCCCGCCGTCGAGGGCGTTCATCCGTTCCGGACGAGAAATCGTCAGGCGCCCGATCCCGGAGTCGTCCACCGATGTGATGACTCCGCCGCGCGTGATCTCTTCGCTCACTGCTCTCCCCACTCCAGGCCGGCTTCTCGGTAGACACAGCCCCCCGCATCTGTGCCATCGCCTAGATTACTACCACAATGCGACGCAGATCACGAGAATCTCGGTTAACTTATCAGACTCGCAAGCCGGGCTCTCCTGCAGTTTTGCCGGTCGATGCCGAAATCTGTCACGAGAACGTGGTCTCCGGATAGGCTCTGTCGTCATGACCGCACGTCCGCAGACGTCGCGCCCGGACACCGGCGCCCGGCGTCGTCGTCCCGCCGACCGGCGACGCATGATCGTCGACGCCGCGGCGAAGGCCTTCAGCGACGGCGGGTACCACGCGGTGCGGCTCGAGGACATCGCCGACGCCGTCGGCATCTCCACCCCGGCGCTGTACCGGCATTTCCCGAACAAGTACGCACTGTTCGCCGAGACCACCGCCGACCTCGCGACCGGCCTGCGCGACGTTCTCGACACCGTCCCGGAGGGGTCGCCCGAGGAGTTGCCCGCACTCCTCGAGGCGATCACCGCCACCTCGTTCGACAATCGCCGCCGCGGTGGGCTGTACCGGTGGGAGTCGCGCTACCTCGAGCCCGCCGACGCCGCGATCGTCCGCGATGTCGTCGTCCACCAGCATCGTCGTGTGCGTGCCGCCGCCCGCCGGCTGCGCCCGTCGCTGACCGATCTCGACGCCAATCTCGTTGCCGCCGCAATGATCAGCGTCGCGGCGAGTCCGACAACGCATCGCGCCTCGTTGCCGGCCCGCGAGGCGACGGCGTTGATGTCGGCCGCCGCGATCGGCCTGCTCGAAGTCGAGCTGCCAGAGCCGACCGACCCCGAGCCGCCGTCGGTGACCGGACTCGCCCCGGCCGCCAAGCGCGAGGTCATCCTGACCGAAGCGATCGAGCTGTTCGCCGCCCGCGGGTTCCGGGACGTGACGATCGAGGACATCGCACACGCGGCCGACCTGCCGGCATCAGGCGTGTACCGCCACTTCCCCAGCAAGGTCGCCATTCTCGAGGCCTCGTTCTGGCGCGCGACCGACCGGGTCACGTCGGCCATCTCCGACGCGCTGGCGGCGTCGACCACGCCCCGCGAGGCGATCGCCGCGATGGTCGCCTCGTACATCCGGTTATCATCCAGCGCAACCGATCTCATCGCGATCTACGAGACCGAGATCGGGCACACGACTCCACAGGCACGCGAGGAACTACGCAACCAGCAGCGGATCACCGTGGACGAGTTCGCCACCTGGCTCACCCGCGTCCGCGACGAGCTGTCGCTCTCGCAGGCGCGGTTCCTCGTACACGCTTCCCTGAACGTGGTCACCGACCTGTCGCGTCAGTCCCTACCGCCCTCCCCCGACCGGATCGACGCACTGGCGATGCGGATTCTGTTGCACGGCTGACTATCTGATGACCGGCAAGCACGCCGAACCTCGCTCCCTGATCCGAAAGAACTGCAGAACCCGAGAGACGTGCTGTGCCACTGCTCCCTGAGGTGCGAGCGAAGCGAGAGGGTCCTATAGCTTGTCAAGTGCTCCGAGGTCAGTGGTGAGGTCGCGGAACACTTC
This sequence comes from Gordonia sp. SMJS1, assembly GCF_029866425.1. Lineage (NCBI taxonomy): Bacteria > Bacillati > Actinomycetota > Actinomycetes > Mycobacteriales > Gordoniaceae > Gordonia > Gordonia sp. SMJS1. The sequence continues at coordinate 3,447,001 of NZ_CP123381.1, forward strand.
GCGGGCGATGTAGCGCTTGAGGCAGCGGAGGATGTCTTTCTTCGTTTTGTGTTCGGCGGAACGTCGCTCGACGTAGGCGCGGGTGGGGGCGTGGGATTTCATGCGTCCGACCGCGATCATGTGCAGAGCACTGTTGGCTTGCCGGTCCCCGCCCCGGTTGAGTCGGTGACGGCTGGTTTTGCCTGAGGATGCCGGTAACGGGGCGGCGCCGACGAGTTTGGCGAACCGTGCCTCGGTGCCCATCCGCTCGACGTTGTCACCGGCGGTGATCACCAGGCGGGCGGCGGTGATCGGCCCGATCTGCGGGCGCGAGAGCAGGGTGGGTACCAGCTTGCTCAGCAGTCGTGTGAGTTCGCGGGCCAAAGACCGGGCTTGTTGTTGGGCGAGTCGGTGTCGGTCGAGCAGCGACCGCGCAGCGCGCACGAACGCCGCGGCCGGCCCGGACAGATCAGCTTTCTCGGCTGGTACCGGCAAGTCTTTGATGAATGCTGCCCGCTTGGCGATGGTGCGGGCCTGGCGCGCTTGATCGGCGTACTCGGCTGGTGCGGTGGTACACAGGTCACGGATCTGGTTACCGATGCGGGTGGCTTCCTCGACGGCCGAAGCCCTTGCCACGGTGAGCATCCGAACAGATTCGACCGCGCCGCGGGTGTCTTTGGCCACCGCGGTCGCGCGGCCGGTGATGACTGCCATCGCTGCGGCGTAGGCATCGAGTTGATCGGTCTTACCGTGGGCGTAGCGGCGCGGCAGATCGGGGGTGTTGACCTCGATCACTCGCACCCCTTCGGCGGTGAGCATCCGGGTCAACCCGGCCCCGTAGGAGGCGCTCGATTCCACTGCGGCATCCTCGACGCGGCCGAAGCCACACGCCCACTGCCACAACTGGGTGTAGCCGGCGGTGGTGGTCGGGAACTCGCGATCGGCCAGCGGGCGGCCGTCGATGGCGACGATCGCGGCGTGGTGGGTCTGTTGATGGGTGTCGACTCCGAGTACGACCACTTGCGTGGTCACTGCTGTCTCAGCCATTCTGGCGGTGTCTCCTTCACTGCGGTGGTGGATGACCTCACCGGGGCGGGTGGACAGGACAGTGAAGAGTCACGGCCTACCAGCCAGACAGGGTCCTAATCAGGTCACACCCGCCCCGGTCCTCACAGGTCACTTGGTGCAGGTGATCGACCGGAGTTCCGGGCCGACACATCTCGCCCATGACAGCACCGTCAGCCACGAAGTAAGTCAGACCCAAACCCGGTCAACCACCCACACCCATTCTCACTGCCACGAAGGGCTTCGTAACGTGTCTCACCAGGCCCTTCGTGGCTCGTCGCTAACGCTCCTCGCACCTCAGGGGGCAATGGTCATGTCGTTCTTCGGATTAGGAAGGCGGTGATTGGTCGCGCTCTCCGCAAGCTCCGGGCGCTCCTCAGGGAGCGATAGGACTCGCTTCTTTGGGATCAGGGAGCCGAGGCCTCACAGCACCGCGAAGTCGTCCATCAGCCAGCGACCGTCCTGCTCCACGAGGGTGACTTTCACCCGCGACTGGTACGGGAATCCCTCCGGGAACTCCTGGGCGGTCTGCGGCGATTTCAGGGTCTGGTCCAGGGTGACCAACACAACGGCCTTGCCGTCGTCGACGGACATGAGGCCCGCATTGTCGGCCGTCGCCGTGGACACCGATTCGGCCTCGGCGGATCCGCGGCGGGCGTCCTGCGAGGACTCGATGTAGGTCTGGGTGAACGCCGGCGTGGAGATCTCCCGGATGCGTCGGTCGAGGTCTGCGTAGTCGGCTGAGTTGTAGGTCGAGATCTCGGCCGCGTACCGCCGGGCGGTCTCGAGGAGGGACGTCGTCGTACCGGCCGACGCGCTCGACTCGGCGCGTTCATCGGCATCCACGTAAGCCACGGCGAGCACCGCCGTCGACGCCGCGAGGACGACGACCGCCACGATCAGCGCGATCACCGCCCACGGTCGGCTGCCGACCTTCGAAGTCCAACCGGTCCACCGGCGGGAACCACTCCGACGCGCCGTGGCGGGATCGAGCTTGCGGGGGGTGCGGTCCGAGCCAGGGCGTGGGTCCGCGACCTCGGTCGTGGCGTCGTCGGACCCGTCGGCGTCGTCCGTATCGGCCGGCTCGTCGGCGCCCGTGGGCTCGTCAGCCGGGCGTCGGCGCTCGGCCTTGCGGGCTGCTTTCGCCGCCTTCGCCTCGGCCTCGGCGCGGTACTTGTCGCGGTTGCTGCGATTGGCCTGCAGGAACTCGTTGCCGTCGAGCGGGGTGACCTGCTCGCCCGTCGGCGATGTCTCCTGGTGAGACTCCGCGTCTACGGACTGTTCGGGCTGGTCGGACGTGGAACGCGACTTCGGCATGCGTTCAATGTAGCGAGACGTTCCCGACGGGTTCGTCTCGCTGCCGGATCACGGCCCGTCGGTCAGAGCGCACCGAGGTCCAGGGACACCCACTGTTTCGGTTCGAGGAACAGCTTGGTCTGGGGACCGTGGTCTTTCTCGGCCATCTCCACGTAGGGGTCGACGGCCTGGGGCGGGAGGTAGCGCGCCGCCATCTCCTGCAGGTCGCCGCGGGTGCCCGGCACCATGTCGACCGCATCCCCCGACACGGCCACGTACATCAGCCGCGGCGACACCTCGTCGACCATGAGCGTGAACCGCCCGGCGGTTCGGATGAGCTGCAACTTGCGCGATTCGGTTCCGGTGAGCAGCCAGGGGCGACCGCCCGGCTCGTACTGGTACCACACCGGGACCGTGAGCGGCGCCCGGCCGGGCTCGGCTTCGACCGACAGCGCCGCGACATGGGGTTCGGACAGGAACGCTTCTCGTTCTGGTTTCGTCAGTGCCATGACCCGACGGTAGTCCGGACCACCGACATTCTCCTCCGGGTTCGACGACCCGGAGGAGAGCGGTGTGACTACTTCCAGGGTTCGAGAACCTCGGCGGCGCGTTCGGCGAGCACCATCTGGAAGATCGGTCCGAAACTGACCCGTGCGACACCGAGTTCGGCCAGTGCCGCTTTGGTGTTCTTGGTCGGATGGCCGATCGCGTTGACCGGCAACGGCAGTTCGCTGGTGAGCCGCTTCTGCGCGGCGTCGTCGTGGAAACCGACCGGGTACAGCACGTCTGCGCCGGCATCGGCAGCCAGCTTCATTCGCTCGATCGCCCGGTCGAGGCGGTCGGATTCGTCGCCGACCTGCTTGACGAACAGGTCGGTGCGCGCGTTGATCACCACATGGACATCGGTGGCGTCGGCCGCCGCCCGGAGCGCACCCACGAAATCGGCGTGCTCCTGTGCCTCGCGAAGGCGTCCGCCCTCGCTGTGCACGGTGTCCTCGATGTTCAGACCGACGGCACCAGCGGCGATCAGGCCCTCGATGAGTGTCTTCGGGTCCTCCCCGTAGCCGGACTCGATGTCGACGGAGATCGGGACGTCGACCGCCGCGGTGATCTGCCGGATGCGAGTGGTCAGTTCCTCGAACGTGATTCCTTCGTTGTCGGGCTTGCCGATCGAGTCCGACACCGGGTGACTGCCGACGGTGAGCGCGGTGAACCCGGCGGAGATCGCCAGGTTCGCCGACCAGGCGTCCCACACCGTGGGCAGGATGACCGGGTTTCCCGGCTGGTGGAGTTCGAGCAGAGTAGTGGCCTTGCCGGCGAGTTCCGTCATGGTCCCTACAACTACGCGAGTTCCCGGTCTCATTCCACCGCCATTCCGCTACTTGCGCCAGAACAAATGGTGCGTCACGCCACTGGTGCTCGGGACGGATTCGTGGTGATACCGGCCCTCGAGCTCCTCGGGTGACTCCCAGAGTTTGAGTCCGGCGCCGATCGTGACGGGTGCGACGGCGATGTGGAGGGTGTCGATGAGGTCGGCGTCGAGGAACTCCCGGACGGTGCTCACGCCGCCGCCGATACGTACGTCCTTGCCGTCCGCCGCGGCCTTCGCCTGCTCGGCGGCCTCGGCCGGGGTCGCGTCCAAGAAGTGAAACGTGGTGTCACTCAGCGTGAACGACGGCCGCACATGGTGCGTCAGTACGAAGACGGGAGTGTGGAACGGCGGCTCATCACCCCACCAGCCCTGCCACTCATGGTCGGTCCACGGTCCGCGCTGATAACCGAACTTGTTGCGGCCCATGATCTCCGCACCGATGTTATGAGCGAAGTCGCGGGTGAAATAGTCGTCGAGGCCGCGGGTGCCACCCGGGTCGGTCCGGTTGGGCCAGCTCGCGGTGGCGCCCGCCCACGACATCAGTTCCCACGGTTCGACGCGATCACCGAAGGGACGCTCGAACGTCTGGTTCTCCCCCGCCCCGACCCCATCTTGTGAGATCGAGAAGTTCTGGACTCTGAGTAGCTGTGGCATGGTTCCGCTTCCTTGTCGGCCGGCACGAGCAATCTATGTGGACAGACTCGGTGTCGCAGCCAAACTCATCGATGCGACTCGGCGCGGAGCACGCCGGACGCCGATCGTGCGACGCCGGGTCAGGCGAGCGCCTGCGCGATGACCTCCGCGACGGGGGTCGACGACCGGCCGATGAGCGATCGGAGATCGCCGGAAGTGGTGTCGAGCTCACCGCGGCTGATCCCGGCATCCGCGCCGGCCAGCATCGCGGCGACCGGTTCGGGCAGACCCGCGCTGACGAGAGCGGCCTGGTAGTCGGCTTCGGAGAGGTCGCGGTATTCGACGCTCGACCCGGACACCTCACCGATCGCTTGGGCGAATTCGCCGTAGGTCAGCCGCTCGTCGCCACCCAACTCGTAGACCTTGCCGACCTGGTCGGTGTCGGCGGTGAGGACCGCTGCGGCCGCAGCCGCGTAGTCGGCGCGAGCGGCGGCAGCGAGTCTCCCCTCACCCGCGGCACCCAGGAGTGTTCCGGTCGACGCCGCCTGCGGGATGGCGGCCAGGTAGTTCTCCCAATACCAGCCGTTGCGCAGGATCACGGCGGGCACCGACGACTCGTTCAGCCGGGCTTCGGTGGCGACGTGCTCGGGAGCCAGACCCAGACCGCTCGTGTCGGCGTGCAGCAGGCTGGTGTAGGCGATCAGTTCGACGGAGTTGGCCTCCGCCGCCTCGATCACGTTGGTGTGCTGGGCAACACGCTGCCCGACCGCCGAACCCGAGACCAGCAGCAACTTGTCGACGCCGGCGAGGGCGTCGACAAGTGATGCCGGATCGTCGTAGTCGGCGACACGGACCGAAACGCCTTGCGACACAAGATTCGAGGCCTTCGACTCGTCGCGGACGATCGCCACCACGTCGGGGGCGGCAATGCCCCGGGCGAGTAGTTCGTCGATCACGAGTCCGCCGAGCTGCCCCGTCGCGCCGGTCACTGCTGTGGTCATCTGATTCCTCATCTCTGTCGGTTGGACGACTCCCAGTATGCACTTACTTTTCGTAAGTGCAACACGAACTGTTAGCAAGGTCTCGTAGATTCGGCTACCGTTGAGCACATGACCGAGATGAGCGACCAGTCCCTCGAGGCGGACGTCTTCGCCCGGGACTGCTCGTCCCGGACGACACTGCAGACAGTCACCGGACGGTGGGGCAGCCTCGTGCTGATCGCTCTGGGAGAGAGCAACTATCGATTCAGCGCGCTGCGGCGACGCGTCGACGGCGTGAGCGAACGGATGCTCTCGCAGACCCTCCAGAGCCTCGAACGCGACGGCATGATCGTGCGCACCGTCCTCGAAGCCATCCCGCCGAAGGTCGAGTACCACCTCACTCCGCTCGGCAGGCAGGTCGCCGACCAGTTGAGCGGCCTGATCGAACTCGTGCAAGACAACATGCCGGCCGTCCGCGACGCCCAGGCCGACTACGACGAGCGACGCGGCGGCGACTGAAACCGCTCTCGTCGGGTACACGTGGAGACGTAGGAGTTCGACGACGAGAGGAGCGTCCCGATGACGTCACCGGAAGCCGACCTGCCGGTCGAGGCCAACGAGGCCGATGCACTCGAGCAGGCCCAGACGGCAGCGCCCGACCCCGCTGAAGGTGTCAACCCCAGCGTGCCGTTCGAAGCCGACGACGCCGACGCCGCCGAACAGGCCACCGAGGTCGAGATCGACCCCGAGGACTACCCCCGGGAGTAGCGCAGCGGGCGGCCTGGCCGCCGCATGCGGCTGACCGCCCGTTTTGTCGTCCGACATGACCATGCGCTAAAGTCTGTCCTCGGTCCTGATGACGCGCTCCACGAGCGCCGAGCAGGTCCGAGGCAGTCCCCCATAGCTCAATTGGCAGAGCATTCGACTGTTAATCGAACGGTTACTGGTTCGAGTCCAGTTGGGGGAGCAGAGAAATAGCAGGTCAGGCCCGGTTTTCACCGGGCCTTTCTTGTTTCGTACGGAATACGTGCGGAAACGTCCGAGCGGGTCGCCGACATACAAGTCGGCCCCGCTCGGTGCTACGAACACCGCCGGGGCCTCGATCCACGGAGGCACCCGTGAACCGTTCCCGCACTCTATCCCTCGTCGCCGGTGTGGCGACATTCCTCCTCGGGATCTACTTCGTCCCGATCGCTGTCATGGCCGCGTGCATCGAGCTGGGGTGGCACGCATGACCCCCATAACGCCCGAACCCGTCGAAACACTGATCCGTCACGCCTGGGACCTCTACGAGCAGGACTCCGAGTGCGACCACGCCGCCCACCTGCGTCAAGCTGTCTGGCAGCTCGAGGAAGCCGTCGACTACGGCCACGACGACGTCGAAGCACTTGCTCGCCGTGTCATCCAGGCGCTCTCCGTTGCGACCGGCGAAGAGGTCGGTGACATCCTGTCACCAACTCCATCCGTTGCCGCATGGTTGGAGTCAGACCAGTGAGCGCGTACAACGCCGGGGTGCGTGCCGCCCGCGAGGAACTCGCAGAACGCGCGGGCGCGTCGGGTGATGACAAACGGTGCGTCGCAGAGCAGATGCTGGCGACGATGACGCTGCGAGACGACGACGATTTCGAACGGGGCTACCGCGACGAGCTTGCCCACGTCCTAAACCGCTTGTGCAAGCACTGTGATCGAGTGTTCGCCGTCCCCAACTATTGGCGGACGTGCCCCGAGTGTCTGCCCATCGAGTACGCCGATGGGGAGGGATACACGCTTCTTGACGACCACCGCATATTCGAGATGGTCGACGGCTACTTCATTCACACGCTCATCGGGTCCGAGGGCGGCGAACTGCTCTACGTCGTTGATGGCGATGACAAGAATGCACCCTGCAAAGGCCTTCCAGTCCCGGACCACGAACGCCTCGGCAAACTCCCCGCCAAGTACACGATCAAGGTGTTGCGCGCGAAGTGTGGCCGTATGACCCGCTCGGGCAAGCCATGCCGCAACGGACCGTGGTGCCGGGTCCACCGATCACCTTCTCAGGGGCATCCCTGACACCAGTTCCCGACTCCGGGAAGTGGCACCTCCCATCCAGCTCTGACGGTCAACCGCGGTGCTCATCACCGCGGTTGCCGGGTTCAACTCCCGGCAGGGCACCAAGTAGGAGCGGATTCCAAATCCGAACCCCGTCGTCCTTGCAGAGCCCGACGCAAACCAGCCTGCTCCCTGTAGCCCAGTCGTACGCCGGGGACGTACGCCACCGCTCGCGTCGTCGCGAAACACGAGCCGGTGCCATGACGACAACACCTGTCCATCGGACACGGTGCTAGCAGTCGTGGCCTGACGCGATAGGTAGGCAAGGCTCGTGGGTCGAACGGGATGGGGTAGCTTCTGCCACCCTTGGGGTGTCCGTTGGCTGTGAACGAACTCCGCTCTCGAAGACACGGTTAAACGATGAACTCAAGTGGGGACCTGGACTGGCGTGACGCTAGTGGTTGCTACGCACCCGACTTGCGGAACCGGCCAGCGTCGAACGAGACCACCGTGTCGTCACCCTCCGACGCCGGCGCCGCCTTCTTCTTCGCGGAAGCCTCAGCCGCCCGCAAACGCATAATCTCGGCCTTCACACGCTCCAGCTGACCGTTCATGTTGCCGCGCAGCTGGGGCATGTCCGTGAAGGTCTCGGCCAGTAGGTCGTACCGGATCTCAGCCTCGGCGAGCTCGTCGCCAGCGGCCATCGCAGCGCTCAGGGTCGTGTACTTGTCAGCCATAACTTTTGGTCTCCCAGATGAATCGAGGGTTCACATACGTCGGACGGGCGGGTGGCCCTGCAGGTGGACGGCCTGTCGATTTCTCGCGGTTGCACTGCCGGCACACACCAACACAGTTGTCCAACGCGTCGGCCTCAACCTCTGACCAACCCATAGCGCGAGCCGCATCAGACGACACGATGTGATCCACCTGAAAAGACCTCGGATCAATTGGCGCAGCCTCGTACTCGATCTGCCCATCGACTGCCTGACAGTCAGCCGTGATCTGCAAGGCACACGGGGCGTCGCCGTCACGTCTACGGACCTCAGCGCGCCGACGATTGCGGATAGTGGTCGAAGCGAACGGCATCAGCTTTCAGTGCCTCTCTGCGGAGTTGCCAGACCCGGCGAAAAGTGCGGAAGTCCGCACTTTTCGCCAAGGGGGGTAGGGGGGGTCACACACACGGAGGCCTATGGCCAAGAGAGGCCGGATTCGTGGTGGTCGAGGGGACCTGCCCCTGGGGGGTTGTTGAGGGTGCGCGACCGGGGCGCAGAGCCATCCTCGGGCATCGGAACTGGCCCTCGTCGTGGGGTGGTCTTGCCGTGCTCTCATGTGGGTCACGGGTTGACGCCCTCGGTCGCGCGGTCTGTGTCGTCTTACTCGGGTGCGGTGACGGTGAATTTGCCGATGCGGTTGGGTTTGACGACGTTGGCTCCGAAGCGCCAGATGCAGCGGACTGCGATGCTGTCGGCGGCGAAGTAGGCGTGCTCGGAGATGGAGACCTCGACGTTGCCGACGGCGGAGACGACGGCGGTCTTGTCGACGACGAGACCGCTTCCGCTCGGTGCTGCCGGGGTGACGAGGACGGGAAGGTCGAGCAGGAACTTCTGGGCGTCGGTGGCGCCGGTGCCGAGCAGGCTGGTGTTGTAGTCCGCTGCGGTCTTGAACTTGCGCAGTGATGCCCAGGCGGTGGGTGACAGCACGATGTGCGACGGGTCAGCGCCGTTGCCCGCGAGGGTGGCGAGCAGGTCGACGAGACCGTCGAGGCTGTCAGCTACAGCTCCACCGTTGACGATGCCGGGGATGTTGAGCAGACCTGCAGGTGGTGTGACCGCGGGACTGGTCGGCGCTGCCTGGGCGATGTAGGCGGTGTTGCCGGCCTTGGTGACTGCTCGACGCACGCTGTCCGATAGGAGTTCTTGTGCGTTCGGCTGGACGAACTGCTCGCGGCTGAGGCGGATGATCTGGGCGACCTTGCCGGTGTGCACGAGGGCTTCGCTCAGGCCGGGGTTGGCCTCGTCGATGGTCACACCTTCGGCGGTGAAGGTGGCGGTGGCGTCGTCGACGTACTGGACGCGGACGGCGGGGGCGTCGCCCTCGATGGTGCCGGAGACGGTGGACGTCTCGAGGATGAGTGCGTCGGGTACGGCGTCGGCCGGGGGTACGGCGGTGAGGTCGGGGCTCCAGGCTTTGGTGCTGGTGATTGTGGTTTCGACAGCCATGGTTGTTGTGTCCTTACGGGTCTCGGATACGCGGCGAGCCGCGCACCTGTGAGTGGATTCTCTCGGTGCGCGGCTCGCGTCGTCCGGTGCCCGCGTGGGCTGTGTGTCGTCGAACCCTGGTGTCGCACCAGAGGTTCTGACTCCAGTCTACTTGGTGAACGCTTCTTTCCAAGCGTTGCGTTCTGAGCGGTTTATGCCGGTTCCTTCGCGGGGCACGACGGGGCCGCGCTTCTTGCGTTCGGCCGCACCGATCTCGAGTCCCAGCGTGTCCTTGGCAGCATGGGCGGCGGCGGCCACCTTGTCGGGGTCAACGAGACCGTCGTCGTCAAGGAGATCGGCAAGCGTGGTGTCGGTTGCCCACAGTGCCGCGGGCTTGCCGATGACGTCGGCGGCGAGGCGCTCGACTTCCGCGCGCTGCATCGTTTCGACGCGGCCGGCGAGGGTGTCGCGTTCGGCTTCGGTCTCGCGCAACTGGACCCGGTACCGCGCTTCCCGTTTGCTCTGCGGCTCAGGCGTTTCGGGGCTGTCGGGATCGGTGGTGTTGTCCTCCGGCTGGGGAGTTTCCCCGGTCGGCGGCGTGTCGGTGGTTTCGTTGTTGTCAATCATGTTGTCGGACATTGTGTTTCCTTTCCGGTTGTGTTGTCAGGCTGGATAGTCTCGTAGTTCTCGGATTCTTCGGGTTCCTCAGGTTTGAGGACGACCGCGGCGGCGTACCAGCGTGGTCCGCGCCAGCAGCGGACGGTGGTCATCTGTTGCGCTTCCATTCGGGAGTGCAGTTCTCGCTGTAGTTGCCGAGCCATTGAGGGGGTGCTGCGAGGTCGCCGTCGCGGCGCGATTGCTCCCGGCAGGTGCGTGTGTTCCAGGGCTCGCCGCGCCGTTCCACCCGCTCCTTGGTCGCACTGAGCCACGCGACGTGAGCGTTCAGAATTTCGATCATCTCGGCTTGTCGGGCGTGGGCGGCGTCGAGGTGTTCGATCGTCCCGTCCCACGGCCGACCCGTGTACTGCTCACAATTGCGGTTGAAGCGGTCGAACTGGTCGCGGTTCATTGGTGTGCCTTTCCGAGGCTTTCGAGGACGGGTGGCTTGCCATCGCTGGGGTCCAGGGTGGACGCAAGGTCCACCCCCTCTGAACTGCTGTTTTCATGGGTGGACCCCCGGTCCAGGGTGGACCGCTCAGGGAGTCGATAGCGGGTCCCGCGGTCTACCCGAATCTCAGTCACCGTTCCGTTGGCGACGAGGTCCGCCAGTGCCGCGGACACCTGGTCGCGCCAGTCCGACCGAGCCCGCGACCGCAGCTCGTTCCGGGGTAGCTCACCGTCGCGTTCAAGCCACCTGAGAACGCCGGCCTTGGCGCGTTCGAGTTTGCGCTCGGACACCACTTCATCCCGCTCTGCGACCGCGTGCGCCTTGGCCCGATTTGAGCGGCGAGCAGAGTCCCGCAGGACCGCGGCGATCCGTTCCCGGGTGCGGTCGGACTCTCGCATAAGCGTGCCGGCCAGCTCCCAGTCCTCATCGCTGATGCCGTCAGTGCGGGCGTCCAGAAGCATGAAACCGGCCGCGACCTTCAACCGGGTGAACATTGCGTGCCCGTCGAGCGGGTCCACTTCGCCTGAATCGGTGAGGACATGCCAGCGATGCTCGGCCAGAGCGTCACGGGCAATGTCCGGGATTTCGATCGTCCCGCCAACCCCATCGACGTTGACCGAGATCGGATCAGGGAGCGGGGGTCTCGCGCGGGGTGCGTCAGGATCACTGACGGGCATCCAGAGCGTCCTCTGCGCGGTACCTGCACGGTCGCCGAGTAGGGCGTCGGCGCGCTCAGGCTGGACCCCCACGGAGATGATGGCGCGGTAGGAGTGCGCGGGTGCGTACCGCCGTGCCGCGGCGTTCAACTGTCCGATGGGCTCACCGGACCAGACCTGTCTGATAGTCGACATGATCGTCGACCCCTGCCGCTTGGCGAGCGCGGCAAGACCATCGACCTCGTGAACGTCGATGACAGCGGAGCGGCACGCTTGGTCGCCGTCCTTGTCAGTAGCGAACAGAGCGGCGAGTCCTTCGCCTGAACCGATCGACCACCGTTCGACGTTGCCGCCGCGCGGGAATCGCACAGCGTGCTGTGCGGCTCGTTCTCCGCGTCCCTTCCCTGCTCCTGACTGGCCGACGAACGCGATGCACAGGTTGAGCGATCCGCCGTCGGGGAGTTGGAGGTCGGGATCGGTGGATGCGATGGCGTTGCCGATGACGCCGGCCAGGACCGCGACGGGGCCGGCGCCGCTCGCGCGGGCGTAGTCGCGGATGTGACGCAGTACGGGACGTGCTTCCCAGAGGTCAGTCATCATGCACCCACCCGCTCGATGTAGGCCCCGGACTTGAGAGCCTGGTCCCGGTCGCGAACTCGGCGTGCAACGGCGGCCCAATCGTCGGCCTGGGAGACCTCAACTGCGGCTTCCTTGATGGCCTGACGGCGGTCAGCGAGCGCGGCGAGGCTGTCCTCGAGAACTGCCCGCGTGCCGGCATGCAGCACGGCCAAGAGCTTGGCTCGGTCGCCGTCGGTGAGCGCGCACCATGCGGATGATCCGGCTGCGGGCGCAGGACCGCCGTGCGTGCCAACGATGCGCTGGACGTACGAACGAACTTCGGTGTATGCGTCAGTCATGGCGCACCGCCTTGCGCCGGCACTTCGGACCTACAACCGCTGCAACGGATTTCGGTGCAGTCAGCGGATGCCCGCACACACGGCACGGGATCGACACCGTGTAGCCCAGGTCGGTTGCGGCCTGGATGACAGCGTGTTTGTAAATCTCGTCGGCGGTGGGCGACGTGATGCGGAGATCGGGGTTATGCTTGTCGTGATCCGCCGCCCAAGTGGATTTCCGAGCCCCGCCGTTCGCCCCGGCGGGGTTTCGTTTTCTGGTCATTCGATGTCACCGCCAATTTCGTTGGCGTCACCGAAAAGGCCCACGTCTGCCTGATCTTCAAGTTGCGTGTAGTCGGGGTCAGTCATGCGGCACCGCCGAACGGACGCATTGCGGCATCAACCTCGTTGAGATCCAAGCGAATTAGGCGTTTTCCGCTGCGGTAACCGGTGAGGCGGCCATCGGCGATCATCTGCCGGACCGTGCGATCGGTGACGCCGATATAGTCGGCTGTCGCCTGGATGGAAGCCCAACGCCGATTGGCGCGGGCGACAAGTCTGGACACGTGATACTCCAAAGTCAAGAAAGATTTGGGTGAGGACCCGTCATTGACCGTTGACGTACACGTATCCAGAGAGTCGAGGCTCTGGGCGCCAATTGACCGTGGGCGCTGCCACGTAGTTGTTGCCGACTAAGACCGACCGTATCAGCAATTTTCCGCTTAGTGCCGCACCAGGTCTATTGCGTGTCGCCACCGATGAGTTTCGAGAGCGCCTCGGCGATCTTCTTATCGCGGCCTTTGGCGGCATGCTGATACTTCATCGCGGCCGATACTGTCGAATGTCCAAGTCGCTGTTGCAATTCCGCGAGCGTTGCACCAGTGAGGGCGGCCAGGACCGCGCCAGTGTGACGCAAATCGTGAAACCTGAGATCGTCGCGGCCCGCGGCCCGACGGGCTGGGTAGAACCAGCGATAGAGCGAAGTCGGGGTGAGGTAGCCGCCGTTTCCGGCCTCGAATAGCAGCGCATCGCGGCCGCGGCCGACGTGTTGCTCGAGGTGCTCGGTAGCGAGCGGGATCAGGTGAGGCGGCATGTGGACCACGCGGACGCCGGCCTCGGACTTCGGGGTGGTCACGACGTACTGACCATCGGCCCGTCTGATCGCTGCACGTGTGACCGACACGGTGCCCTGCGCGAGGTCGATGTCACTCCGACGCAACTCGATGAGCTCGCCGTACCGAAGGGCGCACCAGGCGGCGAACTGCACCATCAGTCGCAACCGTTCGGGCATGTTCTCGACGATGGTCATCAGCTCTTCGACGGTGGCCGGAGTGGTGCGTGACTTTCGCTGGGCTGACCCGGCGCCCTCGACGCGGCAGGGGTTGGCGTCGATGTACTCGGCGCTCACTGCTGAGGACATGATGGTCCGCATCAGGCTGTAGGCGTGCGCCCGCATCGTGGCCTTGGTGGGCAGGAGATGCGCGTGCCACTGGCGAACCATCGCCGGGGTGATGCCGTCGAGGGGGGAGTCCCCGAACTCGGGGATGAGGTGTCTGTCGAGTAGTTCGCGGTAGTGGTCGCGGGTGCGGGTCTTGAGCGGGCGGCCACGCACGGTGCGGGTCTCGAGCCATTCGTCGGCGTAGTCACCGAACATCGGCACGGCAGGTCGGTCGGCGTCGACCGGGTTCCACAGATTGCGGTCGATCTCACGTCGACGGTCGGCGAGCCACGCCTCCGCGTCGAGCTTGGTCTCGAATGTTGAGGGTGCTTTGTGCAGCGCGCCGTCGGGCCCGGTGTAGTTCGCCTGCCACCGTCCGCTCGGGAGCTTTCGAAGCCCGCCGAACGCACGCCGAGTTCGCTTCGTCGCCATGCTTGTCCCCCTCGGCGTGCAGATTACGTGCAGAATCAGCCTACAGAATCTTCCCCTTGCTTCCGCAACGCTCACAAGTTACTGTCAGGCGTGTTGGCAGGTCACAGACGTGAAACCGCTGACTAGCGGCCCGATCGGCACTCCGCTTCGTTCACTGGTTCGAGTCCAGTTGGGGGAGCAAGAGGCCCGTCACCCGCGTCGGCAGGTGACGGGTTTTCTCGTCTTCGGCAGTCGTGCCGGTCCGCATTCATATGACCGTCGCCCGTGCGGTAATGTCCAGCAGCGGGCTCTCGGGCCCACGGGGCGGTAGCTCAGTCGGTTAGAGCCGCGGACTCATAATCCGTAGGTCGCGGGTTCGAGCCCCGCCCGCCCCACGCACGAAAAGCGTTGTAGCACAGAGCGAGAGCAAACAATCCCCCGGCCGGGCCCGCAGCGCTCACTCACCCACTGTGGGTGGCACATCGGTCGAGTCGGCCATCACCGCAGAGCCACTGAGTGTCTCGTTGGCGCGGCGCTCGACCAGCAGCGGCACGAAGTCGCGCACGTCGGTGCCGTCGAAGTGTCGGTACGCGGCTTCGACCGCATCGGCCACTTCCTCGGGTTTTCTGTCGCCGTACATCCCGATCAGGCGGTGCTGAACCTCGGTGACCTGCCGGCGCTCGTCATTCGCGTCCACGCTCCCACGCTAGGCAGCGACCGGTCGTCTCCCAGTGTGGGAGGCAAACCGTCGTCGACTGTTCAGCTGAAGTTCGTCGCCGGCCGCCGCCACCGGGCTCATCGTTCGACGCGACACCAGTACTCGGTCTCACCGGGAATGGGCGTGAGTCTGACCTCTCCGCCCTCGGGACGGTCGAACAGCCGGATGCCCGCCCCCAGGAACACCGGGACGAAGAACACGAGCACCTCGTCGAGCAGCCCGTGATCGATCATCTGTCGCGCGACGTCGGCGCCGATGACGGTGACGTAACCATCGCCGGCCGTCCGGGCGGCGAGGTCGACCGCCTCGTGCAGATCCGAGACGAACGTGAAGCCGTCGACGGGGTCCGCCGGCGGGTTGTGTGTGAGAACGACGGCGGGACCGTCGTATTCGCCGCCGAACGCACCCTCGCGGTCGGTGCCCTTGTTGGGGTCATCGCCGCGGAACGACCGGTTGCCGACCAACACCGCGCCGGTACCACGCATCAACCGGTCGGCCGCGTCGTCGGCTGCCCGGTTCTGTCCCTCGGCGGGGACGTCGAAGAACCGGGTCAGCCACGACATGTCCCCGCCGGGGCCCGCGATGTACCCGTCGAGCGATGCGGTCGCCGAATAGATGGTGGTCGCCATGATCAGTGCCCTTCGTAGCGGTGTCGACAGATAGACCGGCGCCACCACGCGAACTCATCGGCCCGGCGGGGGCTTCGACTCGGCTCAACCCACAGCGCCGGCGCGACCGGCAGGACTCAGCCCGCGTCGACGATGGGGTCGACCGCCTGTTCCAGCAGGCTCCGACGGTAGGCCTCGAGGGCGACGAGATCGCCGAAGACCGCGTTGTACCCGTCCGGGTCGTCGCTGGGTGCCATCCGGCGCAGACGCGACTTGATGTCGGCGATCTGGGAACCGACCCACACCTCTTGCAGCCGGGCGAGCACGCTCGTGATGTAGCGCGCGATGTTGTCCTCGTCGACCGGCATCGACTCGACCGCCAGCTCGGTCACCAGCGGGTCGATGACGGGGTCGTCGACGGCATTGCGCACGGCGTCGACCCAGGCCGCGCCACCCAGCCCGGCCGACGTGCCCCCGAGGCCGGTCATCGCCTGCCGGATGATGGCGTAGGCCGGCTCGTTGAAGCACTCGACGGGCAGCGAGTCGAAGACCGTGCCGGCGATCGCCGGATACTGCAGCGCCGCCTTCAGTGCTTCCCGCTGCGGCCACAGGCGCGGGTCGTTGGGCTGGGGGCGGGCGGACGTCGGCGCGGCCTCCGCCTCCGGCCGATTACGAGCACCGCGACCGCTCCCCCGACTGCCGGAGTTACTGACGCCCTGCGCCTTTCGGATTCTCGCGCCTTCTTCGCGGACTCTGCCGAGAACCTGGGAGACCTCCTCCCAACCGACCCAACCCGCCAGCTGGCGGGCGTACTCGTCACGCAGCGCGATGTCCTTGATCCGGGCGACCACCGGGACGGTGTCGCGCAACGCGTGGACGCGGCCCTCGGCGGTGTCGAGGTCGTGGCCGGCGAGGAGGGCCTTGATCGCGAACTCGAACATCGGCACCCGACGCGCGACCAGGTCGCGGACGGCGGCGTCGCCCTTCTCCTGCCGGAGTTCGCAGGGGTCCATGCCGTCGGGCGCGATCGCCACGAACGTCTGCCCCGAGATGGACTGTTCGCCCTCGAAGGCCTTGAGCGCGGCTGCTTTTCCGGCATCGTCCCCGTCGAACGTGTAGATCACCTCGCCGCGGAAGTACGAGTCGTCCATCATCAGCCGCCGGATGAGGGCGAGGTGGTCCTCACCGAAGGCGGTCCCACACGAGGCGACCGCGGTGGTGACGCCGGCCAGATGCATCGCCATGACGTCGGTGTAGCCCTCGACGACCACCACCTGATGTCCCTTGGCGATGCTCTTCTTCGCGTGATCGAGACCGAACAGCACCTGAGACTTCTTGTACAGCATGGTTTCCGGCGTGTTCATGTACTTGCCGAGGTTGTCGTCGTCGAACAGTTTGCGGGCGCCGAAGCCGATGATGTCCCCGCCGAGGTTGCGGATCGGCCACAGGAGACGGCGATGGAAGCGGTCGATCGGCGCCTTGCGTCCTTGTTTGGACAGGCCGGCGGCCTCTAGTTCGCTGAACTCGAAGCCCTGCGACAGCAGCGCCTTGGTCATCGTGTCCCAGCCGGCAGGTGCGTAACCGCAACCGAATTGGACGGCCGCCACCGCGTCGAAGTCGCGTTCCTTGAGGTAGTCGCGCGCCGGCTGCGCCTCGGGTGACTGCAGCGCGGCCGCGTAGAACTTGGCCGCGGCGGCGTTGGCGGCCACCAATCGCGCGCGGGTGCCGCGGTCCCGCTTGATGGCGGTACCGCCGCCCTCGTAGTTGATCTGGTAGCCGATCCGATCGGCGAGCTGCTCGACCGCCTCGACGAAGCTGATGTGCTCCTGCTTCTGCAAGAAGCTGTAGACGTCGCCGCCCTCGCCGCAGCCGAAGCAGTGGAAGTGGCCGTGATTGGGACGGACGTGGAACGACGGCGACTTCTCGTCGTGGAAGGGGCACAGACCCTTGAGGCTGTCGGCACCGGCGCGCCGGAGGGCGACGTAGTCGCCGACGATGTCCTCGATCCTCGTCTGCTCACGGATCGCCGTGATGTCGCGATCGGGAATTCGGCCTGCCACGCGACCAGTGTAGTGACGCCGGTGAGGCCGCCCGGCCGGTGCTTCGTCGACCACGCCCGGCCTACCCCAGATGCGCCTGGGCCCCCGAATTGTGCTTGTCGGTGCGCTCGAGCCGGCCTTCGGTCATGGACGCGATCTGGTCGACGATGACCCGCATCCGGGCGGCATCGTCGGACGCGGCGTTCCACCACGGCACGAAGATCGGGTCCAGGCCCCCGGGCGCCGCCTCGGCGAACCAGTTCGCGACCCGGTGGATGCGTTCCCGCTGACGACGCTGCGTCGCCTTGTGCCGCTCGTTGGAGAAGATGAAACGCAGTGCCAGGGTCTTGAGCATCGACACCTCGGCGGCGATGAGTTCCGGCACCTCGAGGTCGGCGTCGTAGCGCGAGACCGGCCGGTCGCCGACCACCTCGCGGGTGCCGGTGATCGCGGCCGACGCGAAGCGGCCGATGAACTCACTGGTCAACCTCTTGAGCGCGACGTAGGAGTCGAGCGTGCCGTCGAAGACACCCACCGACCGCACGATGTCCATGCGGTGCAGGCGGGCGGCGGCGTCGACGAGGGCCTCAGGGTCGAGACCCGGGAATTCCTTGGCGCCGATGTCGGCGAGCGCGCGTTGGTCCTGCGGATCGCCGAGGGTCCGCAGGTCGATTCGGCCACCGATGACGCCGTCCTCGAGGTCGTGCACGGAGTACGCCACGTCGTCGGACCAGTCCATGATCTGGGCCTCGACGCACTGTCGGGTCCCGGGCGCCTCCCGACGAATCCACGCCAGCATGGCGGCATCGTCGTCGTAGGCGCCGAACTTGCCTCCGGGCGTGCGTCGGGTCCACGGATACTTCAGGGTCGCGTCCAGCGACGCGCGGGTGAGGTTGAGGCCGGCGCTGCGCCCGTCGGCATCGAGCAGCTTGGGTTCGAGCCGCGTCAGGATGCGCAGGTTCTGGGCATTGCCCTCGAAACCACCGTGCTCCGCCGCCACCTCGTCGAGCGCGCGTTCGCCGTTGTGTCCGTAGGGCGGATGCCCGATGTCGTGGGCGAGTCCGGCGAGTTCGACAAGGTCGGGTTCGGCGCCGAGACCGATGGCGATCCCCCGGCCGATCTGCCCGACCTCGAGCGAATGTGTGAGCCGGGTACGGGGCGTGTCGCCCTCGCGCGGACCGACGACCTGCGTCTTGTCGGCCAGCCTGCGCAGGGCGGCCGAGTGCAGGACCCGCGCACGGTCCCGCGCGAAGTCGCTTCGATGGTCGGTCCGGGTGCCGGGCAGGCTCGCGACCTTGGCGCCCTCGGGCACGAACCGCTCGACGGCCTCTTCGCCGTAGGTTGCCACCGTCGGGAGCACATGCCCGACCGTCTCGGGACCCTGTCGGGTGCTAGTCAAGCACCCAGCCCCGGGCGACGGCGAAGTCGGTGACCCGCTGCCTGATCGCCACGATCTGACGAGCCGTGAGGGCGCCGTCGGCGTCGAGGAGCAGCTCGGTGAGCTCTTCGGTGAACGCGGCGGCATCCAGCGAGCCGCCCCCGCCGCGCGGACGACGACTGCCGCGGTCGTCGTGACGTCCGCGGTCGCCCCGGTCGCCTCGGTCACGGTCGCGGCCGTGGTGCTCGTCGCGGCGGTGCGCCCGTGCGCCGGCGGTGTCGTCGGCCGGCGCGGCCTCGGTCACCGCGACGTTGACGGCCTTGGAACCGCGGTCGGTCTCCTCGATGTCGAAGGACACCTTGGCACCCGGTTTCAACGAGTTCTCGTCGATGTCGATGTCGTTGATGTGGAGGAACACATCGGCGCCGCCCGATTCCGGCGCCAAGAACCCGAATCCCCGATTCGCGTCGTAATGAACGACTTTCCCGCTGACAGACACGACTCCACTCACTCTCTCGTCGCGCGCACGACGGACCCCATGCCCTACTCCACGCGACAACTCGTCATCGATTGTGACAGACATCCGCAGGTCAGGCGGAATCGTGAACACCCGGCCCGCGCGGCCGGGAGCGGGATCACGCGCCGAGCAGCTTGCCGCCGAGATACTCGGCGACCTTGTCGAGCGCGACCCGCTCCTGGCTCATGGTGTCCCGTTCGCGCACCGTGACGGCCTGGTCGTCGAGGGTGTCGAAGTCGACCGTCACGCAGAACGGCGTGCCGATCTCGTCCTGCCGGCGGTACCGCTTGCCGATGCCCTGTGCGTCGTCGAACTCGACGTTCCAGTGCTTGCGGAGTTCGGCGGCGAGGTCGCGGGCTTTCGGCGAGAGCTTCTCGTTGCGCGAGAGCGGCAGCACGGCGACCTTGATCGGGGCCAGCCGGCGGTCGAGCCGCAGCACCGTCCGAGTGTCGGTGCCGCCCTTCGCGTTCGGCACCTCCTCCTCGGTGTAGGCGTCGCACAGGAAGGCCATCAGCGAGCGGGTCAGGCCGGCCGCCGGCTCGATGACGAACGGGGTGTAGCGCTCACCCGACGCCTGGTCGAAGAACGACAGGTCCTCACCCGAGTGCTTGCTGTGGGTGGACAGGTCGTAGTCGGTGCGGTTGGCGACACCCTCGAGCTCACCCCACGGGTTGCCGGTGAAGCCGAACTTGTACTCCACGTCCACGGTCCGCTTGGAGTAGTGCGACAACTTCTCCTTCGGGTGGTCGTAGAGCCGCAGGTTCTCCGGATCGATGCCCAGGTTGACGTACCAGTCGAAGCGCTGGTCGATCCAGTACTGGTGCCATTCCTCGTCCTCGCCCGGCTTGACGAAGAATTCCATCTCCATCTGCTCGAACTCGCGGGTGCGGAAGATGAAGTTGCCCGGCGTGATCTCGTTGCGGAAGCTCTTGCCGATCTGCGCGATGCCGAACGGCGGCTTCTTGCGGGCGGTGGTCATCACGTTCTTGAAGTTCACGAAGATGCCCTGCGCGGTCTCGGGACGCAGGTAGTGCAGACCCTCTTCGTCGTCGACGGGCCCGAGGAACGTCTTCATCAGACCGCTGAACGCCTTGGGCTCGGTCCAGTTGCCGGGCTGCCCGGTCTCCGGGTCGTTGATGTCGGCCAGACCGTTGGCCGGCGGGTGCCCGTGCTTGGCCTCGTAGGCCTCGATGAGATGGTCGGCGCGGTAGCGCTTGTGGGTGTGCAGCGACTCGACCAGCGGGTCGGTGAACACCTCGACGTGGCCCGAGGCCTCCCACACCTGACGCGGCAGGATGACCGACGAGTCGAGGCCGACGACGTCCTCGCGGCTGATGACCATCGTGCGCCACCACTGCCGCTTGATGTTCTCCTTGAGTTCGACGCCGAGCGGGCCGTAGTCCCACGCCGATTTGGTACCGCCGTAGATCTCACCGCACTGGTACACCAGGCCCCGGCGCTTGGCGAGGTTGACGACGGATTCCACATTGGACTGGGCGGCCACGGTTAACTGCTCTCCACGGGTTGAGGTGTTCGGCTGGGACGGTCGTGCTGACGCTCGGTGCTCGACGTGCATCCACCAGATGCGGGCGGCAACCCGTACAGACTACCGAGCACATGTGCCGTTTCCCGAAACCACCGGCAACGGTGCACCCGTCGGACCCACATGCACGGACGGGAACTGCCAGAGTGGCAGGGTGATCGTTCGCATACGACGACGCGTCGGCGTCCCCCCATCGGCCCGCGGGCGTCGGCCTGTCCTCGCCTCGACCGGCCTCGCACTGACACTGGCACTGGCCGTGGGGTGTTCGTCCGAGCAGCCCGCCGAGCCCCAGCGACCCTCGTCGGCACCGGTGTCGACGCCCTCTCCCGAACCACCGATCGACGAGGTCACCCCGGCCGCGCTGGCCGACGCCGTCACCCTCGACAACGTGATGGCGCACGTTCGCGCACTGGCCCAGATCGCCGACAACAACGGCGGCAACCGCGCGGCCGGCACACCCGGGTACGACGCCTCGCTGGACTACGTCGCCGGGCTCCTCCGCACGGCGGGCTTCGACGTGACGACGCCGCCCGTCGAGTACGAGCGCTTCGACGCCGGTCCGGTCAGCCTCACCGCCGACGGCCTGAAGGTCGCCACCCGCGTCGTCGAGTATTCGGCCGGAACCGGCGACACCCCGGTCACCGGGGCCCCGGTTGCCGTCAACGGCCTCGGATGCGCGAACACCGACTTTCCGGCCACGACGCGTGGCGCGATCGCCGTCATCACCCAAGGTACCTGCACCTTCGCCGACAAGGCACGGAACGCCGAGTCGGCCGGCGCGGTCGGGGTCGTCATGGCCAACAACGAGCCCGGCCCGCTCACCGGCGCCACCCTGGGGCCGGACGACCGCCCGGGGATCCCGGTCCTCGGCATCGCGGGCGACGACGCCGATCGGGTGCGGTCGGCGCGATCGGTCGCGCTTGCGGTCGAGGCGAAGACCACCGGCATCACCACGCGAAACCTGATCGCCGAGACCCGGACGGGCACCGGCGACGACGTCGTCATGGCCGGGGCACACCTCGACAGCGTCGCCGACGGACCCGGCATGAACGACAACGCCAGCGGCTCCGCGGCCGCGCTCGAGACGGCTCTGCGACTCGGGTCGTCGCCGCGGGTCCCGCACCGCGTGCGATTCGCGTTCTGGGGCGCGGAGGAGGACGGGCTCGTGGGTTCCACCGAGTACGTCCGGGGACTCGACCCGGCCGCGCGTACGGCAGTGGCCCTCTACCTGAACTTCGACATGCTCGCCTCACCCAACGGCGGGTACTTCACCTACGACGGCGACGACTCCGAGCGTCAGGGAGCCGGCCCCGGCCCGGACGGCTCCGGGGGCATCGAGCGGACCTTCGAGAAGTTCTACGCCGATCGCGGCATCCCCCTCGCCCCCGACGACTTCGACGGCCGTTCCGATTACGGCCCGTTCATCGCGGTGGGCATCCCCTCCGGCGGGGTGTTCACCGGCGCGGAAACAAAGAAGGACGAAGCGCAGGCGGAGATGTGGGGCGGCCGGGCCGGAGAACCCTTCGACCCCGACTACCACACCGCACGCGACACCCTCGACAACCTGAACACCGACCTGCTGGCCGTCAACTCGGCTGCGGTCGCGTCCGCGGTCGCGACCTACGCGTTGTCGACCGCAGGTGCGGACGGGGTCCCGCCGCCGGCCGAGCGCCGACGTGCAGACGAGGGCTGACCAGCGGCGACACCGGTGGCACGGATTGAAAACCATTTCCGATAGAATGGCCGGATCAGTGGCGCGAGCCAGGCGAGGAGGAGCGTGATGTCGACGCAACCGTTGGACGGGCCCGGACCGATCGAAGCGGCCGATGCCGCGGCGCGGGAAGCCGCCGCCGACCTCCTGCGCGCCCTCGCCTCCCCCACTCGCGTCGCCATCGTGCTGTCCCTGCGGGAGCGGGTGCAGTGCGTCCACGAACTCGTCGGGCACCTGGGCTTGAGTCAGCCACTGGTCAGCCAGCACCTGCGCGTGCTCAAGGACGCCGGTGTGGTGCGAGGCCAGCGCAACGGCCGCGAGATCACCTACGAACTCCTCGACGACCACGTCGCGCACATCGTCGGCGATGCGCTGATCCACGCGAACGAGACCACCGACGGCCGCGCCGTGCCGTCCGATGCGTCCCGGGCGGTGAACGAATGAGTGGCGTCGCATCGGGGCCGCAGCCGGTCACCGGCATCCGGTCGACGCGCCAACGCGCTGCGATCGCCGACGCCCTGGCCGGCACCGAGGACTTCTGCTCCGCGCAGGAACTCCACGAGATCCTCAAGGCCCGGGGCGAATCCATCGGCCTGACGACGGTGTACCGCAATCTGCAGGCACTGAGCCAGGCCGGGCAGATCGATGTCCTGTGGGACGGCTCCGGTGAGACCCGCTACCGCCACTGCTCGTCGGGACACCACCACCACCTCGTCTGCCGGGAGTGCGGCACCACCGTCGAGGTCCAGGCCGAACCGGTCGAACGCTGGGCCGCGAAGATCGCCACCCAGCACGGCTTCACCGACATCAACCACACCGTCGAGGTCTTCGGGCGCTGTGGGGACTGCCGAACCGCCGAGAAGGACTGAGCTTTCAGCGCCCCCTGATCCGAAAGACCACACCCCACTGGTCCCTGATCCGAAAGAACCACACACCGCTGGTCTGTGGCGTGCGAGCGATGCCCCTCCCACTGCTCCCTGAGGTGCGAGGAGCGCTAGCGACGAGCCACGAAGGGTCCTGGCGAGACACGTTGCGGCCCTTCGTGGCTCGCTTCGCGCGCACCTCAGGGAGCATAGGTCGCGCTCA
Source organism: Gordonia sp. SMJS1 (assembly GCF_029866425.1). Lineage (NCBI taxonomy): Bacteria > Bacillati > Actinomycetota > Actinomycetes > Mycobacteriales > Gordoniaceae > Gordonia > Gordonia sp. SMJS1. The sequence continues at coordinate 3,470,664 of NZ_CP123381.1, forward strand.
ACGCCTCAGGGAGCATTGGTCGTGCTCAACGCTTCTCAGTCCTCAGGGAGCGGGATCCGATGTCGCCAGACTCAAGCAGAAGCCGGGCCCACCAGCCGTTCGGCGGCGTCGACACCGGCGGCGAGGACGATGTGCAGGACCGTCAGCAGCGGCACGTCGTCGAGCTGGCTCGCCGGAAACGTGTAGTACTGCAACACATCTGTGGTGACCCCCGCACGGTCGGAGCGTCGGAGGCTGCCGAAGCTGAGCTGGGCGGCGCACGCCTCGACGTCGTCCCGGAGCGTCGGGGTGTTGGGCAGGTCCATCGCAACCATCTGCGTCAGGGCCAGTACGTCGAGCCCGTCGGCCAGCGTGAGCACGCGGATGGAGGCACGCGTCGGACCGACCTGCACGACGAGGGAGTCGGCGTCGGGTCGGTCGACGGGACCGAGTTCGGCGACGATCTGCGCGGTCCGGTCGAGGAGCGCGGCGGCGTCGGTCACGACGGCTTCACCCCGCCGAATCGCCGGTCGCGCGATGCGTATTCGAGGCAGGCTGCCCACAGGTCACGCCGGTCGAAGTCCGGGAAGAGCTTCTCCTGGTAGACCATCTCGGCGTACGCCGACTGCCACAGCAGGAAGTTCGAGATCCGCTGCTCCCCCGACGGACGCAGGAACAGGTCGACGTCGGGCATGTCCGGCTCGTCCAGGTACCGCGCGAAGGTCGACTCCGAGATGCGCTCCGGGTCGATCTCGCCGCGCGCCGCGCGTCGCGCGATCTCCCGTGCGGCGTCGGCGATCTCGGCACGACCGCCGTAGTTGACGCACATCGTGAGCGTCATGACGGTGTTGTCGCGGGTCATCTCCTCGGCGATCTCGAGTTCCCGGATCACGCTGCGCCACAACCGGGGTCGGCGTCCGGCCCAGCGCACCCGGACGCCCATCTCGTGCATCTCATCGCGTCGACGGCGGATGACGTCGCGGTTGAAGCCCATGAGGAACTTCACCTCGTCGGGGCTGCGCGACCAGTTCTCGGTGGAGAACGCGTAGGCGGAGAGCCAGCCGACCCCCAATTCGATACAGCCGCAGACGGTGTCCATCAACACGGCCTCGCCGCGCTTGTGCCCCTCGGTGCGCGGGAGCCCGCGATCGGTGGCCCAGCGCCCGTTCCCGTCCATCACCAGCGCCACGTGCTTGGGCACGAACTCGGCGGGGATCGCCGGGGGCCGGGCACCGCTCGGATGTGGACCGGGGGGACGGACATCCGTCCGGAGGCTCGCGGCCTTGCGTCCCTTCGCCGAACTACCCGGCCGCAACGCCATCGTCGACCCTCCTCACGCCCGTGTCCACACCCGTCTCCATCAGCCTATGAGGGGCGGTGCGTTCGATCAGCGGCAGGGTTCGGAGCTGGCGTTCCAGATGCCACTGCAGATGCGCGGCGGTGAGTCCGCTGGCCTGGCGACGCAGCGACGGCGTGGCGTCGACGACCTCATCCCACCGACCGCGGAACAGGGCTTCCATGAGGTCGAGCACGCCGGGCGAGGGGGTCGCCGATCCGGGTGGCCGGCACGGCAGACAGACGGCGCCGCCGGCGGCGACGTGGAAAGCGCGGTGGGGGCCGGGCGTCGCGCACCGCGCGCACTCCTCGAGCGCCGGCATCCAGCCCGCGCTGTACATCGCGCGCAGCAGGTAGGCGTCGAGGATCAGTTCTCGCGGCCGGCGGTCGTCGGCCAGCGCGGCCAGCGCCCCGACCGTCAGCCGGTGCAGCTGACGGGTGGGCGCTCGTTCCTCGCCTGCGAGCCGTTCGGCGGTCTCAAGGACCGCGCAGGCCGTGGTGTAGCGCCCGTAGTCGGCGACGATGGCGTCGGCGAAGGCGTGCAGGCTGTGGACCTGGGTGACCACGTCGAGGCTGCGGCCGGGATACAGATGTACGTCGATATGGGCGAAGGGTTCGAGCCGGGCGCCGAACTTCGACCGCGTCCGCCGCACGCCCTTGGCGACCGCGCGCACGAGACCGTGTTCGGCGGTGAGCAGCGTGATGATGCGGTCGGCTTCGCCCAGCTTGTGCTGGCGCAGCACGACGGCCTCATCCCGGTAGAACCTCACCGCGACATTCTCCCATCGGGTACCGACACGACGTGCCCCGACATGCCCGCCGGCCTACCCCGGATCGATGTCGAACGAGGTCAGCGGCCGCAGCAGCGAGCGCTTCTTCTCGACGTGACCACCCATCCGGTCGAGGATCGACGTCAACGCCTCGATGGCCTCGACGATGTAGGGCCCCTTGTTCAGCATCACGCCCTCCGCACGCCGGCTCATCGCGGCGTCGGTGACCTCGGCCCGGGACGGCACGCCCTTCTTGGCCAGTCCGTCGAGCACCTGCGTCGCCCAGATGACCGGCACATGCGCTGCCTCACACAGCCAGAGGATCTCCTCCTGCACTTCGGCGAGCCGGCCGAACCCGACCTCGACGGCGAGGTCGCCGCGAGCGATCATGACCCCGACCGCGTCCCAGCGCATCGCCTCGAGCAGCATCTGCGGGAGCGACTCGAAGGCCGCCCGGGTCTCGATCTTCAGCACGATGCCCACATCGGACGCACCGCGACGGTTCAGTTCGCCGATGAGGTCGGCCACGTCCTCCGGCGACCGGACGAACGAGCAGTTCACCATGTCGGCATGTGCCGCGACGAACTCGAGGTCATCGCGGTCCGACGCGGTGAGCGCCGGGATGTGCAGTGTCGTGTCCGGGAGGTTGATGCCTTTCTCGGCGCGGAGTTTCGTCCCGTCCGGCGCGGCACGCTCGACGTCGACCACGATCTCGCCATCGACCTTCTCCCGCACTCGCCCGGCGATCTTGCCGTCGTCGAACAACACCCGATGGCCCGCCTCGACGTCGTCGAAGGCGTCCCCGAGCTCGCATCCGATCCGGTGCGGCCCGGTCCGGGTCGCCGGGGTCGGCGTGAGGTCGCGCTGCAACCGGAGCTCGTCACCGGTGCGCACGAGCAGATGCTGACGCTTCTCGGGCAGATCGTCGACGACGATCGGAGCGGCGTCGGCAGAGCCCGACAACCCGATCGGCGTACCCGTCTCGTAGTAGACGGTGCGATCGCATTCGACGTCGATCCCCGCCTCGGACACCGCGACCACCTCGAGTCGCCGTCGGCGACCACGAGCGTCCCGTAGGCGCAACCGGTCTCCCTGCACGACGTCGGCGAGTGCGCGTACCGGGATGACCGCGTCGATGCCGTCGGGCAGGCGTGCGCCGGGGTCGAACGGTGCGGCACTGAGCCGCACCCGCGACCGCCGTTCGACGGTGCCATCGTCGGCGCGGACCGGTTTGACCTTGATCACCTTCGGTCCCGGTTCGAGCGGGCCGGTGCGCAACTTCGGACCGGCGAGATCCATGGCCACCCGCACCCGGCCGGGTAGAGCACGCACCGACTCGATCATCCGCGCCCATTCGGCCGGGCCGTCGTGTGCGCAGTTCACCCGCGCGACGTCCATTCCGGCGGCACCCATGGCGCGGACGAGGTCGGGGTCGTCGGCGGCCTGGGTCGGCATCGTGACCATCACACGGGTGGCCCGCTCGCCGTGCTCGTCACCGGGTCCGTCGGCGATGGCGTCATCGCCGCCACCGGGGTGCACGCGCCCGAGGAGCCGGTCGCGATTACGCGTCAGGGTCCGCACCCCGCCCGCGAGGTCACCCCAGATCGGATGCCGGGTGCGACCCTCGGCCAAGGCGTCCACCGTTTCGATCACCGTCTCGATCCACGAATAGACGATCGACTCCATCCGGCCGAGACTCGACAGTCCGTGCGCGGACATCGACTCCTGCAGCGGACGCAGATCGCGGCGTCGTACCGCGACGTAGTGCACGAGGTTGCGGGCGCTGTCCCGGTGCTGGTCGGCGACGGCGGCGATGAGCGATTCGGCCTGCACCTCGGCGCGGTCGAGGTCGTCGCGCAGTTCGTGCAGGGCCGAGGACAATTCGGGGATCGACATGACGACGGGGGTACCCATCCGGCCACCGTGTCAGACCCAGGTGAACGGTCGGGGCGAGGCGGCGCCGCCCGTGTCAGCCGGCGTTGACGATCTTGTCCAGCTTCGGCGGCAGCGTCATCCCACCCGGGTATCGGTGCCAGCCCTTGCGGTCGTAGAACTTGGTGCCGAGCAGACCGAGGAGCACGCCGACGAGCAAGCCGATGAAGCACTGGATGATCGATCGGCCCAACCCCGCCGACAGGTCGGCGTCGAAGTACAGGACCGCACGCACACCGAGGTAGATCACGTGCATCGGCTCGATCGCGGCGATCCACTCGAAGAGGCGGGGACTCGCCTCCAGCGGTAGCGTCCCGCCCGACGACGGCAGGCCGAACACCACGAAGAAGAGCAGATTGAACAGCAGACCGGGGTTGCCGAACACCGCCATCATCGCGCTCGCGCTCACGCCGACGGCGAAGATGCCGAGGACCGAGAGCATCCAGAGCACGAAGCCGTTCGGGATCGACGTCCCGACCATCGCGCCGACGGCGATGAACAAGGTCGAGAGCACCACCGCGACCAGGAACATGATCGTCCACTTCGCCGCGAGCGTCGCCCACCGGCTGATCGCGAGCCGCTCGCGCAGCTGATAGAACGGCCCGTATTCGATGGGGGTCTGGCCGAGCATGCCGTCGACCACGATGCTGACCATCATCGCCCCGGTGAAGCCGGCGAGCACGAGCAGCAGGGTCAGGTAGAACGCTGACAATCCATTGCCCGCACCCTCCGGGAGCGGAGTCGGCTCGGACACCTCGACGGCCACCGGGCTCGCGAGCGCGAGCTGCGCCGCGCCGGTGAAGGTGATGTCGTTGCGCTCGAGCTGGGTACGCACCTGTTCGGTCAGCTGCGCGCCCACCTGCTCGTTGACCCGTTCACGGACCTGATCGGCGAGGGTGGTGGTGATCGACGACGCGAACGCCCCGGAGCCCCGGTTGATGAAGATGTCGATGGTCGGTTTCGCCGGTTCGGCGGTGAGGACCGTCGACCGGCCCAGTGCGACCGCCCGATTCGTGAAATTGGACCCGACGACGATGACGCCGTACACCTTGCCGCTGTTGAGTTCGGACAGCGCGGTCGAGCGGTCGGTGCGGGTCACGACGATCCCATTCTGCGCCGCCGAGGAGATGATGCCCTCGGCGACCTGGTCGCCGAAGTTCTGCGGCGTGGACTGTCCGTCTGCGTTCTGCACCTCACCACCCGCGTCCTCCTGCACCAGGGCGACGGGGAAGTCGTGGAGGTGACGCTGCGGGTCGACCACCGCCGCCATGTACAGCGCGGCCATCAGCGAGAACATCACTGCGACGAGAGCCAACGGTGCCAGCCAGAAACGCGGCGATCCGAGGACGCCGGCGATCGTGCGACCGGTCGGCTGGTCGGTGTCTGGCGCCTCGTGCGCTCCCCTACCGGTATCGTCCCCCGGCTGTTGTGGCGATTCGTGCGTTCCCATCGGCGTACCTCCCCGCAGGCCGCCCCTGCCGGCGCCAGGCCGTCAGGAACACGCTGCTAGAAACCCAATCGACGCAACTGCTTGGGGTCGCGTTGCCAGTCCTTGGCGACCTTCACGTGCAGATCCAGGTACACCTTGGTGCCCAGCAGCCGCTCGATCTGTGCGCGGGCAACTGTACCGACCTCCTTCAGACGCGCGCCCTTGCGGCCGATGATGATGCCCTTCTGGCTGTCGCGTTCGACGAACAGCACGGCGTGGACATCGACCATCGGCGGTAGGTCGGGGTCGCGGTCCTCACGATCGATGACCTCTTCGATGACGACGGCCAGCGAGTGCGGCAGCTCGTCGTGCACCCCCTCGAGCGCGGCCTCGCGGATGAACTCCGCCATCAGCACCTGTTCGGGTTCGTCGGTGAGTTCGCCGTCCGGGTAGAACGCGGGGCCTTCCTCCATGAGGCTCACGAGCACGTCGGACAGCACGTCGAGCTGCTTGCCCGACTTCGCCGACACCGGAATCACTTCCGAGTCCGGCCCGAGTACCTGCGACAGTGCGAGCAGCTGTTTGGCGACCTGCTCCGGCCCGACCCGGTCGATCTTGGTGACCACCCCGACGATCGTCGTGCGCGGCGCCATCTCGCGGACCTGCGAGATGATCCACCGGTCACCCGGACCGATGGCCTCGTCGGCCGGTATGCAGACTCCGATCACGTCGACCTCGGAGTAGGTGTCGCGGACGAGGTCGTTCAGGCGCTGACCCAGCAGGGTGCGCGGTCGGTGCAGGCCCGGGGTGTCGACGAGGATCAGCTGGGCGTCGGGCCGGTTGACGATCCCGCGGATGGTGTGGCGGGTGGTCTGCGGACGATTCGAGGTGATCGCGATCTTCTCGCCGACCAGGGCGTTGGTGAGCGTGGATTTGCCGGTGTTGGGCCGGCCCACGAAACAGACGAAGCCCGAACGGAACTCAGGCATCCGCGCGCCCCAGCCGCTGCTGAGGACGACCCGCGGTGTCGGTGAGGACCGCATAGGCCTCCGGGCTCAGCTCGTGCAGGGTGTCCAGGCCCGGGTCGCCGGCGTCACCGTTGACGACGACCGCCGCCTCGAAGGAGCGGGCGCCGCTCGAGATCGCCGACGCCACCGCGACCTGGAGTCCGGTGAGGGTCAGCGAGCGGGTCCGCACGTCGGCCCCGGCGTAGGTGCGACCGTCGCCGTCCCGGACCGCCGCGCCCGAGGGCGACTCGGCGCGCGCCAGCGCACCTCGGGCGAGCACCACGAGCTTGCGATCCTCGTCGGAGAGGGTCTCGGTCACTGGTTCATCCTTGCTCTCGACTCGCCTGCGCGCTCCTGGCCGGCGGTGTCCGTGTCCTGGTCCTCGTGGGCGTTGCCCGTGGTGCGCTCGGCACGTCCCTGCGATCGACTCGACTGCCCGCCGTGCTCGTCGCGTCGGGAATCCTCGTCCGGGTCGGGGACCCGGGTGACCAGCACCGTGATGATGCGTTGGCGCCCTTGGCGATTGGGCCCACCCTCGGCCACCAGCTGCAGCCCGTGCGACTCGACCCGGGCGCCGGGCAGTGGCACCCGCCCCAGTTCCAGACCGACGAGTCCGCCGACCGTCTCGACCTCTTCCTCGGCGATCTCGACACCGAACAGCTCGCCGAGATCCTCCACCGGCAGTCGTGCCGACACCCGGTACGACCCGTCGCCCAGGTCTTCGACCGGTGCGAGTTCGTCGATGTCGTACTCGTCGGTGATCTCGCCGACGATCTCCTCCAGCACGTCCTCGATGGTCACCAGCCCGGCGATGCCGCCGTACTCGTCGACGAGCATCGCCATGTGGTTGCGCTCGCGCTGCATGTCGGCGAGGACCCGGTCCAGTGGCTTGGAGTCGGGGATGAACTCGGCCTCGCGCATCACGTCGACCACGCGGAGGGTCGTGGGATCGATCCGCTGGGCGACCGTGCGCGCCACCAGATCCTTGAGGTACACGATGCCCAGGACGTCGTCGGTGTTCTCCCCGATCACCGGGATCCGCGAATGTCCGGACCGCGTCGCGAGACTCGTGGCCTGCAGCGCGGTCTTGTCAGCCTCGATCCACACCATCTCCGGGCGCGGGACCATCACCTCGCGGGCACTGGTGTCGCCGAGGTCGAAGACCGACTGGATCATCCGGCGCTCGTCGGCCGCGACGACGCCCGAGGCCTCGGCCAGGTCGACGACCTCGCGCAACTCGACCTCGGTGGCGAACGGACCGTTGCGGAACCCGCGACCCGGGGTGAGGGCGTTACCGATCAGGATCAACAGCCGGGTCAGCGGTTTGAGCAGCACGCCGAGCGCGAACAACAGGTACGACGACGACAGCGCGATCGTGTACGCGTGCTGCCGGCCGAGCGTGCGGGGGCCGACGCCGACGGCGACGTACGAGACGACCGTCATGGCGGCGATGGCCACCGCCAGTCCCCCGCCGACGCCGATCAGCTGCGTCGCGGCGACCGCGACGAGCGCGACCGCCGCGGTCTCGCACACGACTCGGAGCAGCACCACGAGGCCGACATAGGTCGCACGCGCCTCGAGGATGCCCGCCAGGCGGCGCGCACCGGCCCGCCCTTCCCGGACCATGTCGTCGACCCGGGCGTTCGACACCGTCGACACCGCGGTGTCGACGGCCGCGAAGACGCCGCCCACCACGATCAACACGACTGCCGCCACGATGAACCAGTAGTCGGAGGTCACCCTCGGTCCTCCTCGGACCGCGACTGCTCGGGCACCGACTGGGCACCGGGGGTCGGTGAATCTCCCTCGGCTCCGGTGAACCCGATGTTGGACAGCAGCCGGGAATCGCGGTCGGTCTGTCGTTGCTCCTGGGCGCGACGGTGACGTTCGGCGTAGAACGCGTCGAGGATGCGGTTCTGCAGTCCGAACATCTCGCGCTCCTCCTCCGGCTCGGCATGGTCGTAGCCGAGGAGGTGGAGCACTCCGTGGATGGTCAGCATGGCGAGCTCGTGCTCGAAGGACCGCTTGGCCTCGCGCGCCTGTTTCCGGGCGAAGTCCGGGCACAACACGATGTCCCCGAGAATCGCCGGACCCGGGTCGGTCGCATCCGGCCGGCCGCCGGGCACCAGTTCGTCCATCGGGAAACTCATGACATCGGTCGGACCGGGCAGGTCCATCCACTGGACGTGCATGTCGGCCATGGTGTCCTCGTCGACACACAGCACCGACAGCAATGCGGCCGGGTTCACGTCCATCGCGGTGACCGCGAAACGCGCGGCGTCGATGATCAACTCGGCCGGGACCTCGACCCCGGATTCGTTGGCCAGTTCGATGCTCATGAGCGACGACCCTGCGCCGCTGCCCGGCGTGCGGCGCGATTGCCGCCGATGGCCGTGTTGGGCAGACCCCGCTGCGCCTCCTCGGCTCGCCCGTAGGCGTCGACGATGTCGGCGACCAGGCGGTGCCGGACCACGTCCTGGCTGGTGAGGCGGGCGAAGTGGATGTCGTCGATGCCCTCGAGGATCTCCGACGCGGCGAGGAGACCGCTGCGGGCGCCGCCGGGCAGGTCCACCTGCGTTACGTCACCGGTCACGACGACCTTGGAACCGAAACCGAGGCGCGTGAGGAACATCTTCATCTGCTCGCTCGTGGTGTTCTGCGCCTCGTCGAGGATGATGAACGCGTCGTTCAGGGTGCGGCCGCGCATGTAGGCCAGCGGCGCGACCTCGATGACCCCGGCCGCCATCAGCTTCGGGATCGCGTCGGGGTCCATCATGTCGTGCAGCGCGTCGTACAGCGGGCGCAGGTACGGGTCGATCTTCTCGCTCAGCGTGCCCGGCAGGAAGCCGAGACGTTCGCCGGCCTCGACCGCCGGCCGCGTCAGGATGATGCGGTTGACCGACTTCGACTGCAGCGCCTGCACGGCCTTGGCCATGGCCAGATAGGTCTTGCCGGTGCCGGCCGGGCCCAGTCCGAAGACGATGGTGTGCTCGTCGATCGCGTCGACATAGTGCTTCTGGTTGAGTGTCTTGGGCCGAATCGTCTTGCCGCGGCGCGACAGGATGTCCAGTGACAGCACGTCGGCGGGCGATTCCTCGGTGCCGTCGGACAGCATCGAGACGCTGTGCCGGACGAGATCTGGTGTCAGCGGGGTTCCGCGCCCGACGAGGTCGACGAGTTCGGCGATGACGCGCTCGGACGCGGCTACCTCGGCGGGTTCACCGGTCAAGGTCACCTGGTTGCCGCGGACGTGGATGTCGGCGGGCAGGAGCTGCTCGAGGGTACGCAGGTTGACGTCACTCGCGCCGAGCAGCCCGAACACGACTCCGGGAGAGACTTCGACAGTGGATGTGACCCCAGACCGGCGCGGCTGCGTACGGCTGGATTGCCCGCTCTGGTCGGGGTTGTCGTCACTCACGTATGAAATCACTCCTGGTGTTCTGGTCCGGATGGATGTTCGGTTCTGGATGCGGCGCCCCCGGACGACGCGGTCGCGGCGGCTGGGGTGTGGTCAGTGTATCGCGGTGCAACAGCCGATCAGCAGGCAATATTTCCGTCAGATCCCGAGCACGCGGATCGTCTGTCGCGTGCCGACGCTGCGCGGGTCGACGAAGGCGTCGTGCCCCTCACCGGGGACGACGATGAGTTCGGCGGACTGTCCGCGTGCGATCGCGGCGTCGACGTACCGGCGGCTGGACTCGACCGGGATCAGGTCATCGGCGTCGCCGTGGATCGCGACGACGTGGGCGTCGACCACCGGTGCCAGCAGTGGTGAGGCGTCGGAGTAGCGGCGCGGCGACTCGCTGAACGGCCGACCCATGAACGCCCGCACCGACTCCCGGTCCGCTGCGCCGACGGTGTCGAGCACGGCCGCCTGGGCGATCACGGTGGTGATGGTGGCCGTGGCGGTCCGGGCTCCGAGCTGACCGACGGCCCAGACCGCGAGCTGACCACCCGCGGAATGCCCGACGACCGCGGTCGAGGCGAAGTCGACAGCGCCGGGCGGGAGCAGGTCGCGGACGGGACCGTCCAGGGCACCGAGCGCGTCGAGGACATCCCGGCCGGTATTCGGCCACCCGCCGCCCTCTTCACCCACCCGGCGGTACTCGATGTTCCACACCGCCGCCCCGCGTTCGGCGAGCATCCGGGCGATCGCGGTCTGGGTCGTCGACCCGAACTCGACAGACCAGGACCCGCCGTGGACAAGCACCACGAGCCGCGTCGGCGTCGCGGCGTCGAGCCCCTCGGAAGGCACGTACAGGTGCCCGAATTGGGAAGGCGCAGAGCCGTATTCGATCTTGGTCCGACGCACCGAACGGCGTCCGACGACACTCATCGGGCCCACCGGCGGGTGAGCACCCCGATCGCACCGAGGGCCACCGCGGCGGCCGTCGACGTACGCAACACCTCGGGGCCGAGCACGACCGAGTGCGCACCGAGCGCGGTCAGGTCGGCGACCTCGCCGGCGTCGAGTCCGCCCTCGGGCCCGACCACGAGCAGGATCTCGGTGGCGTCGGCGAGGGGTAGCCGGGCCAGGGGCTGCGCGGCTTCCTCGTGCAGGACGGCGACGACCCCTCCCCGCGCGACGACGTCCGCGCAGCGGGCCCGGACGTCGATGGTGGTCGCGAGGTCGGTGATCTCCGGAATCCATGGTCGACGGCTCTGTTTGGCAGCTGCCGAGGCCGCGGCCCGCCATTTGGCAACGCCCTTGTCCGCCTTGCCCGTCCACCGCGACACGCACCGCAGCGCCTGCCACGGCACGATGACGTCGGCGCCGGCCTCGGTGGCGAGGTCGACCGCGAGCTCGGACCGCTCCGACTTCGGGAGCGCCTGCACCACGGTCACCTGCGGGGTCGGGCGAGCCTCGAACGCGAGGTCGTGGACGGTCGCCACCAGTGTGTCCTTGGCGGTGATCTCCCGGATCTCGCAACCGCCGACCGAGCCGGCGCCGTCGCCGACGAGGACCCGTTCGCCGACGCCCAGCCGGGCGACGGTGACCGCGTGACGACCCTCGGGACCGCTCAGGATCAGGTCAGCGCCGGGCGCGGGCACGGAGTCCGCCCAGAACAGCGGTGGACTCACCGCGTACCCGCCGTCCCGAACGCGAACATCCACTCGGAGATCGCCGCCGCGGACACCAGGTGCCTACTTCCCGGCGAACGCGTTGCGCAGCCGCGAGAAGAGGCCGCCGGGCGCCGCGGCCGCCGAGGTGTTGACGACCTCGATCTCGTCGGCGGCGATCTTGCGGTACTTCTTCAGTGCTTCGGTCTGCGCCGCATCGAGTCTGGTCGGTACGACGACGTCGAGGTGGACGTGCATGGTGCCGCGCACACCGGAACTGACGTGCGGCATGCCCTGCCCGCGCAGCTTCACGATCTGGCCCGGCTGCGTGCCGGGCGCGACCGTCACGGTGACCGGATCGCCGAGAATCGTCTCCACCTCGAACTCGGCACCGAGCGCGGCGTCGGCCATCGGGACCTTGACGGTGCAGTGCAGGTCGTCTTTGTCGCGCAGGAACACCTCGTGCGGCCGTTCGGCGACCTCGACGTACAGATCGCCGGCCGGGCCGCCGCCGAGACCCACCTCACCCTGCCCGGTGAGGCGAACCCGCATGCCGTTCTCGATCCCGGCGGGGATGCGCACGGTCATCGTGCGTCGCGAGCGGTAGCGTCCGTCGCCGCCGCACTTGTGGCAGGGGTCGGGGATGACCTCGCCGACGCCGTGGCAGGTCGGGCACTCGCGCACGGTCATGACCTGCCCGAGGAAGGAGCGCTGCACCGACTGGATCTCCCCGGCGCCCTTGCAGATGTCGCAGGTGACCGGCTTGCTGTCGCCGTTGGTTCCCGAGCCGGTACACACGTCGCAGAGGACCGCGGTGTCGACGGTGATCTCCTTGGCGACCCCCTTGGCGCACTCGGCGAGATCCAGGGTCACGTTCACCAGCGCCGGCTCACCCGGCTGGACACGGGACTTGGGTCCGCGGCCCGAGCCGAAGCCCCCGCCACCGCCACCGAACGCACCGCCGTTGCCGAAGAACGCCTCGAAGACGTCCCCGAATCCGCCGCCGCCACCGAAACCGCCGAAGCCGCCCGCACCGGCGCCGGCCAGCGGATCACCGCCGGCGTCGACGATGCGACGCTTCTCCGGATCGGTCAGCACCTCGTAGGCGGTGCTGACCTCTTTGAACTCGTCTTCTTTGCCCGGGTTGACGTCGGGGTGCAGCTCCCGCGCCTTCTTGCGGTAGGCGCGCTTGAGCTCCTGATCACTGGCGCCCTTCGCCACTCCCAGGATTGCGTAGTAGTCACGTGCCACGGTTGTAGTGATCCTTCGGTCTCAGTTGGTGCCTGGCGGCGGGTGCTCTCACGATCGCGCGACGCGCGGGTGGACCGGCCGTCCCCGTCGTCGTCCCGGCTCGGTGTCGCGAGCGGCCGCCGTCGACGCTGCGGTATGCCCGACAGCGATCATGGAAAAACAGCGATCATCGTTCGGCGAGCACCTCGCCGATGTACTTGGCAACGGCCGCCACCGAGGCGATGGTTCCCGGATAGTCCATCCGTGTGGGGCCGAGCACACCGACGCCGCCGAACACGGTTCCCGAAGCACCGTACCCTGTCGACACGACCGAGGTGCCACGCAGGTTCTCGGTCCGGGTCTCCTCGCCGATCTGCACCGTGACCTGGCCCATGTCCTGGGTCGTCGCCAAGATCTTGAGCACCACCACCTGCTCCTCGAGCGCCTCGAGAACGGTGTCCATCCCGCCGACGACGGGGGTGAAGTCGGCCGCCGACCGCGCGAGGTTCGACGTGCCGCCGAGCACCAGCCGGTCGTCACCGCGTTCGACGAGGGTCTCCACCAGCACGGTGGCGATGTTGAGGACCGCTCCGCGCAGATCCTCAGGCGCGGAATTGGCGAGCTCGGCCACCGCGGCCGACGCGGCTTCGAGGCGTTTGCCGTGCAGTGCGGCCGAGAACAGATCGCGCAACCGGGCGATCTCGTCCTCATCGTGGTCTTCGTTCAGCGCCACCATGCGCTGTTCGACCCGGCCGTTGTCGACGATGACGACCAGCAGCAGGCGCGACGGCGACAGGGTGACGACCTCGAGGTGACGCACGGTCGCCGCCGACAAGACCGGGTACTGGATGACCGCGACCTGTCTCGTCAGCTGGGCAAGGAGCCGCACCGAGCGCCGGAGCACGTCGTCGAGGTCGACGCCGGAGTCGAGCACCGAGAGGATCGCCCGGCGCTCGGCGGCCGACAGCGGCTTGATCTCGCTGATCCGATCGACGAACATCCGGTAGCCCTTGTCGGTGGGTACCCGGCCGGAGCTGGTGTGCGGCTGGGTGATGTATCCCTCTGCCTCCAGGACCGCCATGTCGTTGCGGACGGTGGCACTCGACACCCCCAGCTGGTGTCGCTCCACGAGCGCCTTCGAACCGATCGGTTCCTGCGTGTCGACGTAGTCGGTCACGATCGCACGCAAGATCTCGAAGCGACGATCATCGGTGGTAGACACGCGGCACACCTCCTGACTCGGGTCCCTGCCATACAGTTGGGTGCGTTCCATAGTACGAAATGGGATCGCGATCACCGTGCCACGGCGTGGTGTCGCGCACTGACCGTCGACGCGTCGTCGCAGATCAGCAATCGTCGAGGCACGGGCGTCGGAGGAGTTCGCATGATCTTCAAGGGGGTGCGGGAGGGCAAGCCCTATCCCGACCACGGGCTGTCGACGCGCGGCTGGGCCAAGATCCCGCCGCGGCAACTCCGGCTCGACCAGCTGACGCCGATCACCAAGGTCCTCGCCTTGGACAAGCTCCTCAGCGAGGACTCCACCTTCTACGGCGACCTGTTCGCCCACGTCGTGCGGTGGGAGGGCGAGCTCTACCTCGAGGACGGACTGCATCGCGCGGTGCGGTCGGCGCTGCGCAACCGGCACATCATCCACGCGCGCACCCTCGACCTCGACGCCCTGGACCTGTCCGACGTGGCCAAACCCCTCGACGAGCAACTCGAGGACACCGCCGAGATCCCGGCGCGCCGGCCCCCGACCACGCCCGACGGCCCCGGTGCGCATCGGCGCGGTGCGCGATCGACGGGCTGGACGAGTCCGCCTCGCCCCGATCAGAGCTGGTAGGCCGACAACCGGCCCCGCGTCAGCCCCAGAGCACGCGGCGGATCACGCCGTCGGCCAGCAACCGACCCGCGTCGGTGAGCACGTAGGCGTCGTCGGCCGCGGTGAGCAGTCCATCGGCAGAGAGTTGCTCGGCATGCGCAGTCTCGGCGTCGTCGAGGAGATCGCGCGGCAGTCCGCTGCGGCATCGGGTGGTCAGCATGACGGCCTCGAGGTGTCGGTCCGCGGGGGTCAGCTGTTCTGCCGAAGCGATCGGCAAGACCCCGTCCGCCAGCGACTTCGCATAGCGCGCGGGATGTTTGGCGTTCAGCCAGCGCACGCCCGCGACGTGGGAATGCGCCCCCGGACCGATGCCCCACCAGTCGTGGCTGTGCCAGTAGGCGATGTTGTGACGACACACCGACTTCTCGCCGCGCGCCCAGTTCGACACCTCGTACCAGTCGAGTCCGTCCGCACGCAGACGACGGTCGAGGATCTGATAGCGGTCGGCAAGGACGTCGTCGTCGGGTGCGGGCATCTCCCCGCGCCGGATGCGGCGAGCGAGCGCGGTGCCGTCCTCGACGATCAGCGCGTAGGCCGACACATGGTCGACCCCGGCGTCGAGCACCGCATCAACGGTGGCGTGCAGGTCGGCGTCGGTCTCGCCGGGCGTGCCGTAGATCAGGTCGAGGTTGACGTCGTCGAACCCGGCCGCTCGTGCCTCCCTGGCGGCCGCAACCGCCCGACCCGGGGTGTGCGTGCGATCGAGCAGCCGGAGCACGTGTGCGGCGGCCGACTGCATGCCGAGCGAGATGCGGGTGAAACCGGCGGAGCGGAGGTCGTCGAAGAACTCCGGCGAGGTCGACTCCGGATTCGACTCGGTGGTGATCTCGACGTCGTCGGACAGGTCGAAGTGGACCCGGACGGCGTCGAGGAGTCGTGTGAGGCCGTCGCCGCCGAGCAGCGACGGCGTGCCCCCGCCGACGAAGATCGTCGAGACCGGCCGGCCGGGGGCCAGCATCCGCGACGCCGCCTCGAGTTCGCGGGCGACCGCGTGCTGCCACGATTCCGGCGACGACGACGAACCGAGTTCGCCCGCCGTATAGGTGTTGAAGTCGCAGTATCCACACCGGGTCGCGCAGAACGGGACGTGCAGGTACAGCGCGAGAGGCACGTCCGCGTCGACGTCGCGGCACGCAGCGGCGACCAGGTCGGCTGCGATGGTGGTGGTGTCGACCTTCACCGTTCCATGATGCCGATCGCGGCGGCGTGGGAGGAAATCGTCGCCCCGATCGGGAACAGCGCGGTCCTCGACGGCGTTGTGCGGCGCAGGCAGGTGTGGAGGCCGGCCCGGTTTCCATCATCATGATGGAAAATAACCCCAAGTAGACGAGCCGATAGGGAGCGTGGCACTATGGACCGCGTGATTTTCCCCGGGGTGTGGCTCGCAGCTCGCCGCCACATTGATCTCAAGCGCGTCAACAGCGCTTTCTGTCGCATCTAGCGACGTCTCGGCCCCGATTTGTCCCCGATTCCCTGGGGATGCCGGCACGTTTCAGCCCGTAACTCGTGCAACGAACGCCGGCCCTGTGCGCCGGCACAGGAGAGTTCATGACGTCCACCACCGACGCCCCCGCCGCTTCCGGTCCGGGTGCACCGAACGACGCTGCCGCTGCAGAGCCGGCCGCCGCGAAGCCCGCGCGCCCGGCCCGCAAGGCCCGTCCGACCAAGCGCCGCGCCGAGGGTCAGTGGAAGCTCGGTTATCGCGAGCCGCTGAACCCCAACGAGCAGGTCAAGAAGGACGACAACCCGCTCAACGTGCGTGCGCGCATCGAGAACATCTATTCCAAGCAGGGTTTCGACTCGATCGACAAACAGGACCTGCGCGGCCGGATGCGCTGGTGGGGTCTCTACACCCAGCGCGCCGAGGGTTACGACGGCACCTGGACCGGCGACGAGAACATCGACATCCTCGAGGACAGCCACTTCATGATGCGGGTGCGCTGCGACGGCGGTGCGCTCAACGTCGCTCAGCTGCGCACCCTCGGTGAGATCTCCACCGAGTTCGCCCGCGACACCGCCGACCTCTCCGACCGGGAGAACGTCCAGTACCACTGGATCCGCATCGAGGACGTCCCGACCATCTGGGAGCGCCTCGAGGGCGTGGGGCTGCAGACCACCGAGGCCTGCGGCGACTGCCCCCGCGTCGTGCTGGGTTCGCCGCTCGCCGGCGAGTCCCTCGACGAGGTCCTCGACCCCACCCCGGCCATCGACGAGATCGTCCGCCGCTACATCGGCGACCCGAAGTACTCGAACCTGCCGCGCAAGTTCAAGACCGCGATCTCGGGCCAGCAGGACGTGGTCCACGAGATCAACGACGTCGCGTTCGTCGGCGTCGTGCATCCCGAGCACGGCCCCGGACTGGACCTCTGGGTCGGCGGCGGATTGTCCACCAACCCGATGCTCGCCCAGCGCGTCGGCGCCTGGGTGCCGCTCGACGAGGTGCCCGACGTCTGGGAGGCCGTGGTCTCGATCTTCCGCGACTACGGGTACCGGCGTCTGCGCGCCAAGGCGCGGCTGAAGTTCCTCATCAAGGACTGGGGCATCGAGAAGTTCCGCCAGGTGCTCGAGGACGAATATATGGGGCGCAAGCTGATCGACGGCCCGGCGCCGGAAAAGCCGGAGCGTCCGATCGACCACATCGGTGTGCAGAAGCTGAGCAACGGACTCAACGCGATCGGCTTCTCCCCCATCGCCGGTCGCGTCTCGGGCACGATCCTGACCAAGACCGCCGACGCGGTCGCCGCGGCCGGTTCCGACCGTGTGCGCTTCACCCCGTACCAGAAGCTGATCGTCCTCGACGTCCCCGACGACAAGGTCGAGTGGCTGATCGACGAGCTCAAGCCGCTCGGCCTGCACGGCCGGCCCACGCGGTGGCGCCGGAACCTGCTGGCGTGCAGCGGCATCGAGTTCTGCAAGCTGTCGTTCACCGAGACCCGCAAGCGCTCGCAGGTCCTCGCCCCGGAACTGGACGAGCGGCTGGCCGACATCAACGCGAAGCTCGACGTGCCGATCACGGTGAACATCAACGGCTGCCCCAACTCCTGCGGACGGTCGCAGATCGCCGACATCGGCTTCAAGGGACAGCTCGTCGAGGACGCCGACGGCAACCAGACCGACGGCTTCCAGGTCCACCTCGGCGGCAGCCTGGGCCTGGACTCGGGTTTCGGTCGCAAGTTGCGCCAGCACAAGGTGCTGGGTACCGAACTGGGCGACTACATCGAGCGCGTGGTCCGCAACTTCGTCGACCAACGCGAAGAGGGTGAACGGTTCGCGCAGTGGGCCGTTCGTGCCGATGAGGAGGCGCTGCGATGACCATCGAGACCACCACCCGTACGGGCCGGCGCTTCAGCGAGGACCAGCTGCGGGACATCGCCGAGAAGGGTGCTGCGGACCTCGGTTCCGACGCCACCCCGGAGGAATTGATCCGCTGGACCGCGCAGACCTTCGGCACCAACTTCGTCGTCGCGTCGAACATGCAGGACGCGGCCCTGGTCGACCTCGCCGTGAAGAACATCGACCGTGAGTTGCTCGACGGCGACCCGGTCAAGGTGCTCTTCCTCGACACCGGGTACCACTTCGCCGAGACCATCGGCACCCGCGACGCCGTCGAGCAGGTCTATAACCATTCTGCCCCTCGCTTCGCTCGACCGGGCGTGGAGATGGTGAACCTGACCCCCGAGCACAGCGTCGCCGAGCAGGACGAACTGTTGGGCCGCAACCTCTTCGCCCGCGACCCGGGCGAATGCTGCCGACTGCGGAAGGTTGTGCCGCTCAAGGCCGGGCTCGCCGGGTACGACGCGTGGATCACAGGCATCCGTCGTGTGGAGGCACCGACTCGGGCCAACGCCCCGCTCATCTCCTTCGACGAGGGCTTCGGACTGGTCAAGATCAATCCGATCGCGGCCTGGTCCGACGAGACGATGCAGGACTACATCGACACCAACGGCGTGCTGGTGAATCCGCTCGTCGACGAGGGATATCCCTCGATCGGGTGCGCACCGTGCACCGCCAAACCCGAACCCGGATCCGATCCGCGCAGCGGCCGCTGGGCCGGTCGCGCCAAGACAGAATGTGGGCTGCACGCATGACCGTGACCGAAACACCGTCCGTTCCGGCGACGCCCGGCGTGGCCGCTGCCCAGACGAGCGGCGCCGCCGCGGAGGCCGACGAGTTCACCACACTCGACGCCCTGGAGTCCGAGGCGATCCACATCTTCCGCGAGGTCGCGGGAGAGTTCGAGCGGCCGGTGATCCTGTTCTCCGGCGGCAAGGACTCCACCGTGCTCCTGCACGTCGCGCTCAAGGCGTTCTGGCCTGCGCCCCTGCCCTTCTCGCTGCTGCACGTCGACACCGGGCACAACCTGCCCGAGGTCCTCGAGTTCCGTGACCAGGTCGTGGAACGGCACAACCTGCGGCTGCACGTGGCCAAGGTGGAGGACTACCTCGCCGACGGCCGGCTCACCGAGCGCCCCGACGGGGTCCGCAACCCGCTGCAGACCATCCCCCTGCTCGACGCGATCACCGAGAACCGTTTCGACGCGGTGTTCGGCGGTGGTCGGCGCGACGAGGAGCGGTCGCGCGCCAAGGAGCGGATCTTCTCGCTGCGCAACGCCTTCGGCCAGTGGGACCCGAAGCGACAGCGCCCCGAGCTGTGGAACCTCTACAACGGCCGCCACGCCCCGGGCGAGCACGTGCGGGTGTTCCCGCTGTCGAACTGGACCGAGCTCGACATCTGGCGCTACATCGCTCGCGAACAGGTGCTTCTCCCGTCGATCTACTACGCCCACGAGCGCGAGGTCTACCAGCGCGACGGCATGTGGATGACCTCGGGAGTCTGGGGCGGTCCCCGCGAAGGCGAAGAGGTGCAGCGACTCTCGGTGCGCTACCGCACCGTCGGCGACGGCTCCTCGACCGGCGCGGTCCTGTCCGACGCCACGGACAACGAGGCCGTGCTCGCCGAGGTCGCCGCGTCGCGGCTGACCGAGCGTGGCGCCACCCGTGGCGACGACCGGGTCTCCGAGGCCGCCATGGAAGACCGTAAGCGCGAAGGATATTTCTGATGAAGCACGCTCCTGATCTCCTCCGCATCGCGACCGCGGGCAGCGTCGACGACGGTAAGTCCACGCTGGTGGGCCGCCTGCTGTACGACACGAAATCCGTTCTGGCCGACCAGATCGACGCGGTCACGAAGGCGTCGGTGGACCGCGGTCTCGACACCCCGGACCTGTCGCTGCTCGTCGACGGGCTGCGGGCCGAGCGCGAACAGGGCATCACCATCGATGTCGCCTACCGCTACTTCGCCACTCCCGCGCGCTCGTTCGTGCTCGCCGACACCCCCGGGCACGTCCAGTACACCCGCAACACGGTGTCGGGTGCGTCGACTGCGCAGCTGGTGATCCTGCTCGTCGACGCCCGCACCGGCGTCGTCGCCCAGACCCGCCGCCACGCCGCGGTGATGGCCCTCCTCGGCGTGCCCCAGCTGGTGCTCGCGGTCAACAAGATCGACCTCGTCACCGATCAGGCGTCGGTGTTCGCCGAGATCTCCGCTGAATTCGCCGAACTCACCCGGTCGCTGGGCTGGTCCGACGAGCAGGTCACCGCGATCCCGGTGTCGGCGCTGCACGGCGACAACGTGGCCCACCGCTCGGAGACCACCGCCTTCTACGACGGGCCGACACTCATCGAGCATCTCGAGACCGTGCCCAATCTGGTGGAGCGCAACGACGTCGGCCTGCGGTTCCCGGTCCAGTACGTCATCCGTCCCCGCACGCCGGAACACCCCGACTACCGTGGTTACGCGGGTCAGATCGCCGCCGGCCGGGTCTCCGTCGGCGACGAGGTGGTCGTCCTGCCGTCGGGGCAGCGGACCACCGTCAGCCAGATCGACACCGCCGACGGCGAATTGCCCACCGCGCACACCGGACGCAGTGTCACGATTCTGCTGGCAGACGACGTCGACATCTCGCGCGGCGACCTCATCGCCGCCGCCGCTGACGCCCCGGAACCGTTGCAGCAGTTCAGCGCAACGGTCTGTTGGCTCGCCGAGAAGCCGCTGCGCCCGGGCGCTCGCCTGCTCCTCAAGCACGGCACCAAGACCACCCAGGCGATCGTCGGCGCCCTCGACGCGCTGTTCGACGAGCAGAACCTCGCCCTGGTGGAGGCTCCGGAATCGGTGGAGCTCAACCAGATCGTGCGGATCTCGGTGCAGACCGCCGAGCCGATCCCGGCCGACGACTACCAGGTCAACCGGGAGTCGGGCAGCTTCCTGGTCATCGACCCGCAGGGCGGGAACACGCTGGCCGCGGGCCTCGTGGGCGACGCCTTGGCGCCGCTCCATCTCAAAGAGTTGGTGTGACACCGACTCTCGTCCTCGCCGCACACGGCAGTCGCGATCCGCGCTTCGGCGCGACCGCGCGCCGTGTGCGGAACGCCGTCGCGTCGAGCCTGCCCGGTGTCGAGGTGGTGCTTTCCTATCTCGACCTCGACGAGCCACTCGTGGGCGACGTTCTCGGACAGCTCGACGGGGCGCATTCGACGCACCACGGTCCGGTCGTCGTACCGATGCTGCTGTCGGCGGGGTACCACCACAAGATCGACCTACCGTCGATCATCGCGTCGCGACGACCGACCGCCCGGCAGACCGACGTCATGGGGACCCGGTCGTTGGCCGGGGCACTGGCGGACCGTCTGATCGAGGCCGGCCTCGGCCCGCACGACGGTGTGATCCTGTCCGCGGTCGGGTCCTCCGACCCGGCCGCCGATCGTTCGGTGCGCCTACGGGCGATCGAACTGTCGACACGGCTCCACCGTCCGGTCGAGGTGGTCTTCGCGACCAAGCTGGGGCCGCACGATCGCGCCGTCGTCTCGGCCGTGCGCCGACTCCGCGCCGGCGGTGCCCGACGTATCGCGGTGAGTCCGTACTTCCTGTCGGCCGGACTGCTCACCGAGCGGGTCGAGTCGGCGCTCGACGCCCTGGTCGACGACACCCTCGTCGCCGGTCCCCTCGGCACCCATCCGGACGTCATCGAGGCGATCGGGTCGCTCTACCGCACGGCGGCGGATCAACGAGTGGTGCCCGCTGGGTACCACCCCGCTCCTTGAGGGGACCCTCAGGTCCCAGCCCCTGCTCCCTGAGGTGCGAGGAGCGCAAGCCGCCGGGCCGAGCAAGCGACGAAGGAGCGCGTCGAGGTCGACGAGCCACGAAGGGCGGGCGAGGCACGTCACCACCCCCTTCGTGGCTCGCTTCGCTCGCACCTCAGGGAGCATGAGAAACAAGCCGCGAAGCGGATGACGCTCAGCCCGTGACAAGCCAGGCGATGATGACCAGGACCAGCAGCGCCAGCAGCGCGAAGGTGACCGGCGAGCGCAGTATCTTCTTCACAATCCGGTCCCGTCGTCGTCAGCGAAGCGGCGTCGGTCGACCAGCGTGGCAGCGGCGTCGACCAGCAAACTGAGCACGTAGGCGATGAGGATCGCCACCGGGATCACGACGGCGACGGTCACCAGCAACTGGGGCACGAAGGACAGGCCCGTGAGCCACTCCTCCACGCTGTCCCACCAGTCGAAGAACGCCGACACCTCATCACCCCGTCATCTGTGCATCCGTTCCCGCGGGCAGCCGTATATCCGTCCGCGGCGTCTGCGTCGCTCCGAGTCCGTGATCACCGCCACTGTCTCCCTCACGGGAGCCGAGTGGCGTCGGCGAGAACCCGTCGCGATGATGGAACTCATGTCTGTCGCAGATGACTCCACCGTAACGTCCCTGCCGACCGTGCCGCCGCGGGCATCCGGGACCGCGGCCGACGTCTCCCCGGCGGCTCCTCCGGCTCCGTCGCACACGAGCGCCTTCCCGCCGATCGGCGACTACGCGTTCCTGTCCGACACCGAGACCAACTGTCTCATCGCGCGCAACGGCTCCGTCGAGTGGATGTGCATACCCCGGCCCGATTCACCGAGCGTCTTCGGCGCCATCCTCGACCGTAGTGCCGGCCACTTCCGACTGGCGCCCTACGGCGTGAACGTCCCGGTGGATCGGCGCTACCTGCCCGGCAGCCTGATGGTCGAGACCACCTGGCAGACCGACACCGGTTGGATCATCGTCCGTGACGCACTGGTCATGGGTCCGTGGCACGACAACGAACGTCGTTCGAAGACGCACCGCCGGACGCCCACCGACTGGGACGCCGAGCACATCCTGCTGCGCACCGTGCGCTGCGTGTCCGGCACCGTCGAACTGCACATGAGTTGCGAACCCGCCTTCGACTACCACCGCGGGACGACGAAGTGGGAGTACTCGGGCCCGGCCTACGGCGAGGCGATCGCGACCGCCAAGGACACCGATGCCGACACGCCCACCTTGAAACTCACCACGGACCTCCGGCTGGGTCTGGAGGGTCGCGAAGCGCGGGCACGTACCCGGCTCGTCGAAGGCGACAACCGCTTCGTCGCACTCAGCTGGTCCCGGCAGCCGGCGCCGCAGAACTTCGAGGAAGCCGCCCAGAAGATGTGGGCGACAAGCGAGTCGTGGCGGCAGTGGATCAACATCGGCAGCTTCCCCGATCATCCGTGGCGCTCACATCTGCAGCGTTCGGCCCTCACGCTGAAGGGACTCACCTACTCCCCGACCGGCGCGCTGCTCGCCGCCGCGACCACGTCGCTGCCGGAAACGCCTCAGGGCGAGCGCAACTGGGACTACCGCTATGCGTGGGTGCGGGACTCGACCTTCGCCCTGTGGGGTCTGTACACGCTCGGTCTCGACCGCGAGGCCGACGACTTCTTCTCCTTCATCGCCGATGTCTCGGGCATCACCAACGGGGAACGTCATCCGCTGCAGGTGATGTACGGCGTCGGCGGCGAACGCACCCTGGAAGAGGAAGAGCTGACCCATCTCTCGGGCTACGACGGCGCCCGGCCGGTCCGTATCGGCAACGGCGCGTACAACCAGGCACAGCACGACATCTGGGGCACGATGCTCGACTCGGTGTACCTCAACATCAAGTCGCACGAAGCGGTGCCGGAGACGTTGTGGCCCGTGCTGAAGGCCCAGGTCGAAGAAGCGATCAAGCACTGGAAGGATCCCGACCGCGGCATCTGGGAGGTGCGCGGGGAGCCGCAGCATTTCACGTCCTCGAAGGTCATGTGCTGGGTCGCCCTCGACCGCGGGTCACGCCTCGCGACGATGCACGGCGAGCAGGCCCACGCGCGCGAGTGGGCCGCGATCGCGGAGGAGATCAAGGCCGACGTCCTGGCGCACGGGGTCAACGAGCGCGGGGTGTTCACCCAGCGTTACGGCGACGACGCGCTCGATGCCTCGTTACTACTCGTCCCGCTGCTGCGATTCCTGCCGCCGGACGACCCCCGGGTGCGCGCAACGGTTCTCGCGATCGCCGACGAACTCACCGAGAACGAACTGGTGCTCCGCTACCGGGTCGAGGAGACCGACGACGGCCTCAGCGGCGAAGAGGGTACGTTCACCATCTGCTCGTTCTGGCTGGTGTCGGCCCTCGTCGAGATCGGCGAACTGCCACGGGCGAAGACGCTGTGTGAACGACTGCTGTCCTACTCGAGCCCGCTCAAGCTGTACGCCGAGGAGATCGACGCCAAGACCGGACAGCACCTCGGCAACTTCCCGCAGGCGTTCACCCACCTCGCCCTCATCAACGCGGTGATGCATGTGATCCGCGCCGAGGAAGCCGCCCACCAGGCCACCTTCCAGCCGGCGAATCACTGAGCGCGACGAGCCGAAACGCGCTCAGTCCAACCGCCAGTCCTCGTAGGCGCGTGGGTCGTTGATCGGTTCGACATGCAGGGTCACGGTGAGATCGTCGACCGCGGCGCGGAGTTCGTCCTCGATCGTCTCGGCCAGATCGTGCGCGCGCTGCACCGACCAGTCACCGGGGACGAGCATGTGCAACTGGACGAACCGTTCGTGGCCGGCCTCCCGCGTGCGGACGTCGTGGAAGTCGATCCGGTCGGCGCGGTGACGCGCGAGGACGGCGTCGATCGCGGCGCGCAGGTCGTCGGGCAGCGCCGAGTCCATCAGTCCCGCACCGGATCGCCAGACCAACCGTCCGCCCACGACGAGGATGTTGGCAGCCACCGCGATGGCGATCAGCGGGTCGAGCGGCAGCCAGCCGGTCACGGCGACCAGGAACACACCGACCACCACGCCGGCCGTCGTCCACACGTCGGTCATGAGATGCCGGCCGTCGGCTTCGAGGGTCAGCGACCGATGACGTCGACCGGCGCGGATGAGCACCCAGCCGACGACCGCGTTGACCACCGTCGCGCCCACCGAGATCGCCAGTCCCATGCCGACTTCGTCCAGTTCCTCCGGGTGGAGCAGGCGGTCGACGGCCGTCGCGACGATGACGACCGCCGCGACGACGATCATCACCCCCTCGAACACCGCCGAGAGGTATTCCGCCTTGGTGTGCCCGAAGTTGTGGCTCCGGTCCGGTGGCTTCGCCGCCACCCGCAGCGCGACGAACGCACCGATCGCCGCAACGAGGTTGACGGTGGACTCCAGCGCGTCGGAGAGCAGACCGACCGAGCCGGTGACCCGCCAGGCGATTAGTTTGAGACCGATCACGACGATCGCGGTCACGATGCTCAGCACCGCGAACGCCGACAGGTCCCGGCGCGGGGTGCGCGTCGTCGTCATGACCGGGACCCGATCAGGCCGCGAGCCCCCGGCGCCGCAGCAGCGGTTCGATACGCGGCCGGCGACCGATCAGGCCCTCATGTGCGACAAGCGGATCCACGCTGTCGCCGCGGGAGAGAGTGGCGTCGGCGAACCGGCGGCCGTTCTCGCGACGCAGCCCGCCCTCGGCAAGGAACCACTGCTCGGTCTCGGCGTCGAGTACCTCCGACCAGATGTAGCTGTAGTAGCCGGCGGAGTAGCCGCCACCGAAGATGTGGTTGAAGTACGAGCTCCGGTAGCGCGGCGGGATCAGTTCGGTGTGCAGGCCCGCGTCGGTGAGCGCCCGCGCCTCGAAGGCCTCGACATCGGCCACCGCCTCGGCCTCCGCCACCGACAACCGGTGCCAGGCCAGGTCCAGCGAGGATGCGGCGAGGTATTCGATGGTGCCGTGCGCGGACTCGGCTCCCGCCGACTCCCGCGCCGCATCGGCGAGCTCGGCCGGGATCGGCTCTCCGGTCTCGTGATGCCGGGCATAGTTCGCCAGCACGTCCGGGTGCAGCGCCCACATCTCGTTCACCTGCGACGGGAACTCGACGAAGTCCCGCGGTACCGACGTCCCGGATTGCGACGGGTAGTCGACCGACGACAGCAACCCGTGCAGGGCGTGCCCGAACTCGTGGAAGAGCGTGGTGAGCTGATCCATCGTGAGCAGACACGGTTGTCCGGCATCGGGTTTGGTCAGGTTCAGCACGTTCACGATGATCGGCTGGGTGTGCAGGACCGACGACTGGTCGACGATGTTGTTCATCCACGCCCCGCCGCGTTTCGACGGTCGGGCGAAGAAGTCGCCGAGGAAGAGCCCGATACCGACGCCCGCGTCGTCGCGTACCTCCCAGGCGCGCACATCCGGGTGGTACAGCGGGAGATCGGTGATCTCCCGAAAGCTGAGGCCGTACAGCTTGTTCGCGGCGAAGAAGACACCCCTGGTCAGCACCGCGTCCAGTTCGCAATAGTTCGCGAAGTCGTCGAGCGGCACCGCCGAGTGCGACCGCTTCTCCCGATCGAGCCAGAAGGTGAGATCGGCGGGGCCGATCGGCGCGTCACCCGCGAACTCGGTGAGCCGGGTGAGTTCGCGGCCACCGGCACGCATGGCCGAGGAGTTGAGCTCGCGCAGCATGTCGTCGACGGCCCCCGGGTCCGGCGCCGTCTGCTCGGCGATCACGTATTCGGCGTGGTCCCGGTAGCCGAGCATCTCTGCTCGGCGTGCCCGCAGGCGGACGATCTCGAGGACCAGTTCCCGGGTGTCGTGTTCGTTGCCTCGGGCGCACCGCCCCACCGACGCGTCGAACACCCGCCGGCGCACATCGGCATTCGTCACTTCGGTGAGCACCGACTGACTCGTCGGCAGTTCGAGCGTGAGGAGGTATCCGCTGTCGTGCCCGGCCTCGCCGGCGGCACGGCTGGCGGCGGCGATCTGTCCGGCCGACAGACCGTCCAGTTCGGCGGCATCGTCGACGAGCACCGCCGAGTCGTTGGTGTCGTCGAGGATCTTCTGGGAGAACGTCGTCGTGAGATAGGCCAGGCGGGAAGCGATCTCCCGCATCTCACCCTGTGCGTCGGGGTCGAGTCCGGCTCCGGCGCGGACCGATTCCCGGTACCGCTTGTCGAGCAGCCGGCGCTGGGCTTCGGTGAGATCGAGTTCGTCGGCGCGCGAGTGGAGGTCGGAGATCCGTTCGAAGAGAACCGGATTCATTGCGATCGTGTTCGAGTGATCGGTCAGGAGCGTCGACAGCTCCTGGGAGATCGCGTTGCGTCTGGGGTTCGTGTCGGGTCCGACGAGGTTGAAGAAGATCCCCGACGCGCAGGCCAGGTCGCGCCCCGACAACTCCAGGGCTTCGATCGTGTTGGTGAAGGTGGGCGCCGCGGGATCGGCCGCGATCGCCTGCACCTCGGCCACATGCGACGCCATGGCCTCGGTGAACGCCGGCAGGAAGTCGTCGTCGGAGATCGACGCGAAGTCGGGGAGGTCGTAGGGCAGGCCGCTTTGCGCCAGTACCGGATTGGCGCCCTGTGCTGCGGTCATCGTCTCCCGCTCCCGGTCTGCCCGTCGCCCATCACTTCCCCTTCGGCTTGTCACCCACCGCGTCGGTGGAGAGCGCGGCCACGAAGGCCTCCTGCGGGACCTCGACGCGGCCGATGGTCTTCATCCGCTTCTTGCCCTCTTTCTGCTTCTCGAGCAGTTTGCGCTTACGGCTGATGTCGCCGCCGTAGCACTTCGCGAGCACATCCTTGCGGATGGCTCGGATGTTCTCGCGCGCAATGATCTTCGAGCCGACGGCGGCCTGCACCGGAACCTCGAACTGCTGGCGCGGGATGAGCTCCTTGAGCTTGATCGCCATCCGGTTGCCGTAGGCATAGGCGGCGTCCTTGTGGACGATCGCACTGAACGCGTCGACGGCCTCGCCCTGGAGCAGGATGTCGACCTTCACCAGATCGGCTTCCTGCTCGCCCGCCTCCTCGTAGTCGAGGCTGGCATAGCCACGCGTCCGCGACTTCAAGGCGTCGAAGAAGTCGAAGATGATCTCGGCCATGGGCAGCGTGTACCGCAGTTCCACGCGCGTCTCCGACAGGTAGTCCATCCCGCCGAGCTCACCTCGACGCGACTGACACAGCTCCATGATCGCGCCGATGAACTCGCTCGGCGCGATCACGGTGGTCTTGACGATGGGTTCGTAGATGTGCCGGGTCTTGCCTTCCGGCCAGTCCGACGGGTTGGTCACCACATGCTCCGAACCGTCTTCCATGACCACCCGGTAGACGACGTTTGGGGCCGTCGAGATCAGGTCGAGGTTGAATTCGCGCTCGAGACGCTCGCGGGTGATCTCCATGTGCAGCAGACCGAGGAAGCCGCAGCGGAAGCCGAACCCAAGCGCGACCGAGGTCTCCGGCTCGAAGGTCAGTGCGGCGTCGTTGAGCTGCAACTTCTCGAGCGCCTCGCGCAACACCGGGTAGTCGGACCCGTCGAGCGGGTACAGCCCCGAATAGACCATCGGTCGCGGCTCGCGGTACCCCGTCAGCGCCTGCTCGGCACCCCGGCGGGCGGTGGTGACGGTGTCACCGACCTTCGACTGGCGAACGTCCTTCACACCCGTGATCAGGTAACCGACCTCGCCGACACCCAGCCCCGTGGTCGGCTTCGGTTCCGGGGACACGATGCCCACCTCCAGCAGTTCATGCGTGGTGCCGGTCGACATCATCAGGATCTTCTCCCGCGGCACGATCTTGCCGTCGACGACACGGACGTAGGTGACCACGCCGCGATAGGTGTCGTACACCGAGTCGAAGATCATCGCCCGCGCCGGGGCGTCGGAATCGCCCACCGGAGCCGGCACCTTCCGGATGACCTCGTCGAGCAGCTCGGTGACCCCGACGCCGGTCTTGCCCGACACACGCAGCACGTCTTCCGGCTCGCAACCCACGATGTGCGCGAGTTCGGCCGCGTAGCGCTCGGGGTCGGCCGCGGGCAGGTCGATCTTGTTGAGCACCGGGATGATGGTGAGGTCGTTCTCCATCGCCAGATACAGGTTGGCGAGGGTCTGGGCCTCGATGCCCTGCGCGGCGTCGACGAGCAGGACAGCTCCCTCGCACGCCTCCAGAGCGCGGGACACCTCGTAGGTGAAGTCGACGTGCCCGGGGGTGTCGATGAGGTGCAGGACGTAGTCCTCGTCGCCCTCCGCCGACTTCACCGTCCAGGGCAGACGGACGTTCTGCGCCTTGATGGTGATGCCGCGCTCGCGCTCGATGTCCATTCGATCGAGGTACTGCGCCCGCATCTGCCGCTCTTCGACGACGCCGGTGAGCTGCAGCATCCGGTCTGCCAGCGTCGACTTGCCGTGGTCGATGTGGGCGATGATGCAGAAGTTCCGGATACGTGCCGGATCGGTGAAGGTGGTGTCGGCGAAGGTGGGAATGGAACTACTCCTCGAACGAGAACTTCGGTAGAGAACGGGTACGGATACGGGTTGTCCTCCAGTTTCTCATGAGCACCCCGCGTGGCGCGTCCGGCCACGTCGCACCCTTCGAGACGGCCCTCCGCAGGCTCCGGGCCTCCTCAGGGATCGGAGAAGTCCGCGAGCACCTCCGAAGGCGCTACGGTGGCAGCCGTGTCCGCGTCCACCGTCACCACCATCGAGTCCGACGACGTCGCCGCCGAGGTACACCGGCCGGGGATCCCGGCACGTGCCACGCTCGTCCTCGCCCACGGCGCAGGCGGCAACCGCGACGCCGTGATCCTGCGCGCCCTGGCCGAGGAACTGTGCGACCGCGGGTTCGTCGTCGCCCGGATCGACCTGCCGTATCGACGGCGCCGACCCAAGGGCCCGCCCAGCCCGTCCGCCGCCGCCGCCGACCGGGACGGCATCCGTGCCGCATGCGCAACGTTGCGCGCCGAGTCCGACGGGCCGCTGATCGTCGGTGGGCACTCCTATGGCGGGCGACAGTCCTCGATGGCCGTCGCCGAGGACGGAACAGCTCTGGCCGACGGCCTGCTGCTGACGTCGTATCCGCTGCATCCGCCGGGCAAGCCCGACCGGCTGCGCACCGAACACCTGCCGTCGATCACCGTCCCGACCCTCGTGGTCCACGGGAGCACCGACCCGTTCGGCACCACCGACGAGATGACCCGCGCGATCGGCCTCATCGATGCGCCGACACACATCGTCGAACTCGAGAAGGTCGGACACGACCTCAACCCGAAGAGAAAACCCACCGCAGCCCTCACCGCGGACGCGGTCGAGGACTTCCTGCTACCCCACATCTCCGGAGAGGACTCCTGACGATGACCAGTCGCGACGCCCGGCCCGCACTTCGGCCGACAACCGATCTCGCCCGCACCATCAGCTATTCCCCCGACCTCGACGGCGACGCCGACCCCGGCGAGATCGTGTGGACCTGGGTCGCCTACGAGGACGACCCGAACCAGGGAAAGGACCGGCCGGTCCTGGTCGTGGGCCGGGACGCCCGCGCCGACCGATCCGACACCGTGCTCGGGCTCATGCTGTCGAGCAAGGACCACCGGGACGACGGCAACTGGCTCCCCGTCGGGTCGGGCGGATGGGATTCCCAGGGCCGGCCGAGCTTCGTGCGCCTCGACCGTGTACTCGTCGTCGACGACGACGGCATCCGCCGGGAAGGCGCGATCCTCGACCGCACGACGTTCGACGCCGTCGCGCAGGAACTCCGCGGGCACTACGGCTGGCGGTGACCCGGAGGACGAAACCCTAGGCGAGCCGGGTGATCTCGACGATGACGTCGAGGTCGGTCGCGCCGCCGCCGGTGTAGATACCCTTCAGCGGCGACACATCGGCGTAGTCACGACCAACGCCCACCGACACATGCTGCTCGGTGATCGGGGTGTCGTTGGTCGGGTCGTAGCCCCACCAGCCGCCCGTCCACGCCTCGATCCAGGCGTGACTCTGACCCTGCACCGTCTTGTCGATCTCGGCGTCGGGTTCGGGATGGAGATACCCCGACACGTACCGGGCGGGGATGCCCAGCCCGCGGAGCATCAGCAGGGTGAGGTGCGCGTAGTCCTGACACACGCCCTTGCGGTCGGTCCACGCGTCGACCGCGGTGGTGTGCACGCCCGTCGTGCCGGGGACGTACTCCATCTCGGTGTGGATGAAGCGACACACCGCCTCCACCGCCTCCTCGGGGGTGAGCCCCTTGGTCACCTTCTTCGCGGTCGACAACAGTGACCGGTTGCGGGCGACATACGGTGTGTAAGACAGCATCTCGTCATATCGGTCGATGACGTGATCGCTGTTCACGTCGTCCCACGAGACCTGATCCTCCTCGTCGGGGCGTTGTCCGGCCTCGGTTTCGACGACCGACAGCCCCGAGACCTCGAGTTCGTTGTGCGGCGCGTGCAGATCGAAGGCGGTGACCGCGGTACCCCAATAGTCGGTGTACCGGTAGGACCTCGTCGCCGGGACGGTCTCGACCCGGTTGACGATCACGTTCTGGCGGGCGTCGCTGCGCGGGGTGAGCCGGGCCTCGTTGTACGACGAGGTGACCGGACTGTGGTAGGCGAAGCCCGTGGAATGGACAACACGCAGACGCCAGCTCACAGCTCACTCTCCTCGATGACATGCCCGTCGCTGACGCGGGCGTCGGCCCACGAGACATAGGGCGACACATGGAAATACTGCTTCGTGACCGCCTCGTTGACCGCGCGGCAGGTGTCCTGCAGGTCGACGAGCCGGTCCTGCAGATCGTCGAGCAACTTCCCGGGCTCGAGGAACTCGAGCGAGCTGCGCGCGCGGCCCAGCAACAACTGCGCCTCGGCCTGGGCCCCGACCCGGCTCGGCCCACTCTCGAGCTGGCCCAGATTGCGCTCGGCGACGCTGAGGGCGTGGAAGATGGACCGCGGGAACAACCGGTCGAGAAGCATGAACTCGACGATGTTCTCCGCGTCCAGCACACCGCGGTAGGTCCGCAGGAAGGTGTCGTGCCCGCCGGCGGACACGAGGACGTTCACCCAGGCCGGCGACGTCGTCCGATCTCCGGCGCGGGACAGCAACATCCGGATGGTCATGTCGACCCGCTCCACCGACCGGCCCAGCAGCAGGTACCGGTAGCCGTCGTCGTGGCTGAGGGTGGCGTCCGCGAGGCCCGCGAACATCGCCGCCCGGTTCTTCACGTACGACAGGAACTCGTGGGGACCGAGGCGACGCGAGCGCCGTTCGGCGCCGTCGAGTCCGTTGTAGGTGGTGTTGAGGCATTCCCACAACTCGCTGGACGTGACTTCGCGTGCGCCCCGGGCGTTTTCCCGCGCCGCCCGGATCAGGTCGACGATCGACCCCACCGCGTCGGCGTCGTAGGCGACGCGTTCGGTCAGCGACCAGACATCGAGCTCGTCGTCGTCCTCCGGCGTGGTGAGCCCGAGCACCTGGATGATCAGGCGTGCCTGCCGGTCGACGTCGACCGTGGTGTCCTCGAGGATCTGGTGGATCGCGACATCGAGGATGCGCGCCATGTCGTCGGCGCGCTCGACGTATCTGCCGATCCAGTAGAGCGATTCGGCGTTCCGCGCCAGCATCATCGGACGTCACCGCCCTGCTGCTGTGTCATGTCGCCGGACGTGGCCGTCGGACTCGGTTGCGGCGTCATGCCATCCATCTGCTGCGTCCCACCCAACTGCTGCATCATGGAGCCCATCTGCTGCATCATCGAACCCTGCTGTTGCTGTTGAGTCTGCGTGTGCACCGGGTCGGGGGCGCTCTCCGCCGGCCGGGCGGCGGCGACACCGCTCGTCGTCACGACCTTCGCGCCCGACAACTCCCGGTCCCCCTCGGAGGCGCGCGAGGCCAGCACCCAGGTGTCCTTGGAACCGCCGCCCTGGCTCGAGTTGACGACGAGCGATCCCTCCGGCAGCGCCACCCGGGTCAGGCCACCGGGCAGGACCCACACGGACTCACCGTCGTTGACCGCGAACGGACGCAGGTCGACGTGGCGTGGTCGGATGTCGTCACCGATCTTCGTCGGTACCGTCGACAGCTGCACGACCGGCTGTGCGATCCACCCGCGCGGATCGTTGCGGACCTTGCGTGCCAGTGCGTCCAACTCGGCGCCGGTCGCGTCGGGGCCGAAGACGATGCCGTAACCACCCGATCCCTCAACGGGTTTCACGACGAGTTCGTCGATGCGGTCGAGCACCTCCTCGCACTCGTCGGGGAGCCAGCAGCGCAGGGTGTCGACGTTCTGGAGACTCGGCTTCTCGCCGAGGTAGTACTGGATGATCTCCGGCACGTAAGTGTAGATCAGCTTGTCGTCGCCGACGCCGTTGCCGACCGCACTGGAGATCACCACGTTGCCCGCGCGTGCGGCGTTCAGCAGCCCCGCCACGCCGAGCATCGAATCCGGCCGGAACTGCATGGGATCCAGGAAGTCGTCGTCGATGCGGCGATAGATGACGTCGACCCGCTGCTCCCCCTCGGTCGTGCGCATGTACACGACATTGTCGCGGCAGAACAGGTCACGACCCTCGACCAGCTCGACGCCCATCAGGCGTGCGAGGAGCGAGTGCTCGAAGTAGGCCGAGTTGGCCACGCCCGGGGTCAGCACGACGATGTTCGGGTCGGCCTCGTTGAACGCCGCCGACGCGCGCAGCGCGCGCAGGAGGTGGCTCGGATAGTCGGCGACCGCACGCACCTTGTGTTTGGAGAACAGGTCCGGGAAGACGCGGGCCATCGCGCGCCGGTTCTCGAGCACATAGGAGACGCCCGACGGCGACCGCAGATTGTCCTCGAGGACCCGGAAGTCGCCGTTCTCGTCGCGGATCAGATCGATACCCGCGACGTGGATGCGAACACCGTTGGGCGGCCGAATGTTTGCCGCCTGTCGATGGAAGTGCTCACAGGAGTGGACGAGTCGCTTGGGCAACACCCCGTCGCGCAGGATCTCCTGCTCGCCGTAGATGTCGTCGAGGAAGAGTTCCAGCGCCTGTACGCGCTGGGTGATACCCGCCTCGAGCTTGTTCCACTCCGCGGCCGAGATCACCCGTGGTACAACATCCAACGGGAAGGGGCGTTCCTTGCCGGACAGCGAGAACGTCACACCCTGGTCGAGATAGGCACGCCCGAGGGCCTCCACACGGGCCTCCACGAGGTCGGACTGATCCTCGTCAGCCATGGCCTTGTAGATACCGCGGTACGGTGTCCGCACCTCACCGGCGGCATCGAACATCTCGTCATATGCCTTGCCGTACGGGCCTTTTGCGTACCCGCCGAAATTGCCGGTGAAGTTCTCCCCGGTGGTCGCGTCGCCCGCGCCCTTCGCCGACCGGCTGCCGGAACCGGAACCCTTGGTCGAACCGGACTTGGCGGAGGCCGTCCGTCCCGACGAGGTGGACGACGCCGCTTTCGCGGCTGCGGACTTACGCGCCGCCTTCTTGGCTGGCGCACTTGTCGATGCGGGGGTCATAAACTGCCATGGTGCTACAGAATGCCGAAATCGGCAGGACGTCGACCGGCCGTGTCATCGACGAAGCCGCACCGCCGATCCGGGGCCACCGATCAGGATGATCGGCGCGCGGCGATCACCCGCCGCTTGACCCGGCGCACCACATTCGCCGCCCGCGTCCGCGCACGGGGTCCGACCTTGGGCAAGGGCGCCGCGAGCACCATCGCCGCGATCGTGTCGAGCGCGACGTCGAGCACCTCGCCGTCCGACGGCGGCGGTACGTCGCCTGCGTCGTGTTCGGGCGACACCACCAGATCGTCGAGGTCACCGACGACGTCGTAGCCGGCGTCGCGGACCGCCGCGACCATCCGCCGGGACTCCCCCGCCGCCCACTCCCGGCTCTTGTCCGAGAGTCCCTGCGGTGGGCCGGACGGTGCCTCGAACAGGATCTCCCCGATCACCTGCCCCTTGATGATCCGCTCGTATCGGCGCCACTCGATGACGTCCGGCTGCAGGCGGCGGTTGAGGCCGCGCAGGAACTCGGCCTGCGGCGCGGACAGCGAGCTGTTCAGGCTGGGGACCGGGATCCGCAGCGGGACCGGATCGATGTTCATCACGCGCAGGAACCGATCCCAGAGCGTGTCGCCCGGCGCTGCCCCGCGGGGCGGCACCGTGACGATGTGGACACGCTCGGGTCCGACGGCACGCGACCAGCGTTCCAGGATGCCGACGTAGTCCTGGAACTCCCAGAACGGCTCCTCGTCGACCTCGTCGGCCGGGGAATCGTCAGCGGGGGTGCTGACGATGACGGGACCGCCGGTCCGGCGCCCCTCGGAAGCGAAGGCCACCGAATCCACGAACTCGTCGAACGACGCCCGCCGCTGGTTCTTCACGTTCTCCTGCCACACGGACGGGAGCTGGCGGCCGAGGTCGCGGACGGTCGCGATCACGTGGACCTCGTCGGCGAAGGACAGGTCGGCCATCAGCCGTTCGATCTGGTCGACGGTCGCGGTGCTGTACAGCTCGTGCGACAGCAACGAGATCTGCGGCCAGGCCCGGATCTGACCGAGGAGCGTCGGCCATGTCCCGGCGAAGGCGGGATCGACCCAGTCGAGGTATCGCTCCGGCTGCAGGTGCACCGCGGCATGGAAGTGATCGGAGATCACGTTGCCCGGGTACAGCAGCCCGGAGGACTGCAAGGCCAGGTCGCGGTTTCGCCAGAGGCGATCCTGGAGGTGTGTGGTCCCGGTCTTGGGAAGGCCGATGTGTACGTAAACGACGGACATGATGGGTCCACCGTAGACATAAGTTCACGATGATTCTTATTGGCCGACGCGGCGGCCCGCCGTTCCCGACGCACGGATTTTGGCGGGCTGACCCCGGCTGGTAATGTTGTGCGCTGTTGCGGTGACGCCGTGAAGATGCTTCACGTGCCGACACCGCCCGGTGCGAGTTCAGCCCCAGGGCCGACCGTCCGACCCGAACAGACAGACATATCCACCAGCAACGACAGAGGTAACACGCGTGGCAAACATCAAGTCTCAGATCAAGCGCAATCGCACCAATGAAGCGAACCGCCAGCGCAACCAGTCGGTGAAGTCGGCCCTTCGTACCGCGATCCGCAGCTTCCGTGAGGCTGTCGAGTCCGGCGACAAGGCGAAGGCCGCCGAGCTCGGCCAGACCGCCAGCCGCAAGCTCGACAAGGCTGCCAGCAAGGGCGTCATCCACGCCAACCAGGCCGCCAACAAGAAGTCGGCCATCGCCCTCGCGGTCAACAAGCTCTGATCTGACGCCGACCCCGGTCGGCCCGACGGTTGATCCGTCGCCACATCTCCATACCTCGATCACCCCGGCAGCATCCACGCGGTTGCCGGGGTGATCGACGTTTCTGTCTGGCGCCCTACCGCTGGTTGAGCCGGCCCCGAGCGGAGCGAGGCGCCGAGTCGAAGCCACTCCCGTCCGACGGCCGACTCAAGACCGGCCGCGTGGCGTCAGCTCCGCCGACGCCCGTCCGGCCGGAGGTCGGCGACCGTGGCGACGGCGTGGGTCAGGCTGTAATCGGGGTCGGCGGCCTGCCCCTTCACATCCGCGTTGAGCGCCGCGACCACGCCGACCGCCCGCGCGATCGACTCCGCGTCCCACGCCTTGGCCTTCGCCTGCACGTTCTTGACCCGGTTGGGCGGCATGCCGAGTTCGCGGGCCGCATCGAAGTGGTTGATCGACCCCATGGGCCGGATGCGAGCGATGGCGTGGACGGCCTCGGCGAGGGCGTCGGCCAGCAGCACCCGCGGTACGCCGTGGTGCAGTGCCCAGGCCAGGGATTCCAGCGCGCCGGCACGGTCGCCCGTCACAGCCCGGTCGGCCACCTCGAATCCGGTCACCTCGGGGCGGCCCTGGTAGTACAGGCGCACGGTGTCGCGATCGACCTTGCCGCCGGTGTCGGCCACGAGTTGCGCGCACGCGGCGGCCAGCTCGCGCAGTTCCGATCCGACGCCCTCGACCACCTGCTCGACGACATCGGCGCCGACCTTCACGCCCAGCGAACGAAACTCGTTGCGCACGAACGTCATTCGCTCCGACGGCCACTTCGGGGCGGTCGTCTCGTGTTCGACGGCGCCGGCCTTCTTCAACGCGGGGACCATCGACTTCGCGCGGCCTCCGCCGTGATGGATCACCATCAGCGTGATGCCCTCGGGCAGCGACGACGCGGTCGCGGCGATGAGCGCGGCCGGCTCCTTGCCCGCGTCGGCAGCGGCCTCGACGACGACGATCCGCTCTTCGGCGAACAGCGACGGACTGAGCAGCTCTGCGAGTTCGTGTTCGCTCACGTCGCCGGCACGTACCCGGGTCACCGGCACCGGGGTACCCGCCGCTTTCGACGCGGCGTCGACCACGGCCGAGATCACCCGGCCGGTGAGGAAGTCGTCATCTCCGAGCAGCAGGTGCAGGCGATCGGTCACGGCGACAATGGTGCCAGACGGCGCCGACACGGTCGCAGCGCCCGACGCCGGCGGTCGGCCACGCGACACGACGGAGCGTCGCAGGCCTCATCCGAACGGGGACCACACCTCCACACTCGCCCAGCCCACGCCACCAAGGGTGCGCGCGCACACGACCATCCACCACAGTTCGGGGGCGAGGGCGCGCACCAGCAGTTCACCCACGAGCGCGCCGACGCCGTCGGGCGGCCCGATCGCGCCGATGAGTGCGGCGAGGGTGCCGACGACGCTGATCACCGCGACCACCGGGGCGACCAGGAGATTCGCGACGATCCCCACCACCGAGAACGTACCGGTCACCACGACCACGATCGGCGCCGTCACCACCTGCGCGGTGACCGCCATCGCAAACACCTCGGCGACACCCGGCGGACAACGCCACTCGCGCAACCGGTCACGGAGTCGTGGAGCCCACAGCACGATGGCGGCGGTGGCGGCCACCGACAAGGCGAACCCCGGTTGCAGCGCCAGCTCGGGCCACCACAGGAGTCCGCCGACGACCGCCGCACCGAGCGCCGGGAACGCCTGCGCCCGACGAGAGGCGAAGAGCGCCAACACACCCACCGCTCCCATCAACGCGGCACGCACGACACTAGGCGACGGCCGGACGAGCACCACGAATGCCAGGATCACCACCAGCCCGACGACCGCGGCCGCCCGCGGTGGCACACCCGCACTGCGAACCACGAGAAGCGCTGCCCCGCAGACGATCGCGAAATTGCTGCCGCTCACCGCGGTCAGATGGCTCAGGCCGGCGTCGCGGAAATCGTCCCGCAGGCCGTCGTCGAGGGAGCTCTCGTCGCCGAGCACGAGGCCGGGCAGGAGTCCGGCCGCGTCCTCGTCGAGCGCCCGCGCGGCCAACACCTGCAACCGTTCCCGGATCGCACCGGCCACCTGCTGGTGGGCGGGCGGCGAGCCGACGACCCGGGGCTGCTGCGCAGTCAGGGTCGCCACCAGCAGCGAGTGCTCGGGCGGCGGCCGCACCCGCGCGACCGTGAGCACCCGTTGCCCGGGCAACAGTCCCGACCACTCCCCGAGATCCCCCATCAGGTCGGCGGAAGCCGTCGGAACACGATGCGAACCAACCTGTTCCACGTCGACGCGCAGACGGACGCGTCCGGCCGACGAGGGCCCGACAACCACCGGGTCCCCACGCACGGTAAGTACGACCGTCGACTTCCCGGTCGACGCGGCCAGCGGGTGATCGGAGCGGACCTCCTGCCGGATCGCCAAGGAAGTCGCGCACACCGCGGCGAGTCCGGCCACGACGATGATTAAACCGACCGCGTCCCATCCGAACCGGCCGCCGGCACAGACCAGCGTGCCGACCGAGGCCACCGCGCCCGAACAGATCGCCAGCCCGAGCGTGTACCCGGGCGGCATCACCAGCCCGAACGCCGTCACCGACCACACCGCCACCGCCGGTACCAGCAGGCGGTAGTCCACCCGTCAGACCGTCACGAGATCGCGCAGTCTGGCCAGGCGTGCCGGACCGATCCCGTCGACCTCGGCGAGCTGGTCCACGGAGCTGAAGCGCCCGTTGCGATCCCTCCACGACAGGATGGCCTTCGCGGTCACCGGCCCCACCCCGGGCAACTCGTCGAGGTCGGCCTCGGTGGCGGTGTTGAGGTTCACGAGTCCGCCGGTGGCCGGCGGACCACCCGAACCGCCGGCGGGCGCCCCTGCATCTGCCGGGGGTGCACCCGCGGGTGCGGGCGGCGCGCCGGAAGCCCCGACGACGGCGCTGCGCAGCGACATCTCGCCCTGCCCGCCCGCGTAGCCGACGAGGATCTGATCGCCGTCCCGGAGGACCTGCGCGAGGTTCAGCGACAGCAGATCCGCGTTCTTGCGCGCACCTCCCGCCCGGTCGATCGCGTCGGCGACCCGCGCCCCGGGCGTGAGTTGCACCAGACCCGGCGTGTGCACCAAACCGACGACACTGACCACCATCTGCGCCGGGATCGATTCGGTCGGCACGGCCGGCGGCGTCGACGGGTCCGACATCGACGAGGTGCCGGCCACCGCACCGAAATCCACGACCGGCGCCGACCCCGACCCGCGGAACAGTCCGAAGGCCGCGACGGCACAGACGACGACACCGACCGCGATCAGCGCGAGAGCTGCCGGTGGCGCGACCGCGAAGCGCCGCCGAGGGATGGGATCGTCGTCGAAGTCATCGTCATCCTCGGCACCGTCGCCGCCGACACTGTCGCCGCCGTCGGCGTCCGACCGTCGCCGCTGGGTTCGCGCCGGCGTGTCAAGCCACGTCGGCATCCCGCCGATCCCCCACCCGGGATGCTCGGGTTCCTCGACGGGGCCGAGCCGGTCGTCGATGTCCGGCGCGAGCGGCGGCGACACGGGGTCGATGCCTGCCGTACCGTCCCGTCGGTCCGGCAGATCGGCCACCGGCGCCAGCCGGTCCAGCGGGTTCCGCCGTCCTGATGCGCTCATGACGCCACACGCTAGGTCGCACAGCCGCCGCTGCTCCGCACGCGAACCGCAGAACCCGCGATCTGTGGACGGTCAGCGCGAGCTGTGGATGGCGCCGAGCCCGGCGCGCCGGACCGCTAGGACTCGCCGAGACCCTCGATCGGTTCGAGGTGCGCGGCGATCACGACGCCCACCGCGCCGGGGCCGACGTGGGCGCCGAGGATGGGACCGAGATCAACGGTCAGCTCGGAGGTCACCACCCGCAGCTTGGCGTGGACGGCCGCGCGCAGTTCCTCGGCGACGTCCGGGCTCTGACAGTGCTGGATGCCGACCGTGACCGCGCGCCCGCCCGCGGAGTCGGCGGCGGCGTCGACCATCTTGTCCAGCGCCTTGGAGAACGTGCGATGACGTTCCTTCAGCGTCAGGGTCCCGTCGACCATGTGCAGGATCGGTTTGATGGACAGCGCCGATCCGAAGAGCTTGCCCGCGGCGCTGATCCGGCCACTGTTGCGCAGATTGTCGAGCTGCTGCACACACAACAGCGAGTCGACGGTCGCTGCCTGTCGGATGGCGGACTCGTACACGCGGTCCCGGTCGGCTCCCCCGGCGGCGGCCTGGGCGGCCGCGACGGCGGTGAAACCGACTGCGAGACCGACAGATCGGGAATCGACGACCCGAACCTGCCCGGAGAACTTCTCCGCAGCCATCCGCGCCGAACTCCAGGTCCCCGACAACCGGCGCGACATGTGGACGGCGACGACGCCGGCACCCTGACTCGCCTCGAGCGCGGACTCGAAATGTTCGGAGAGATCGTTGGGGTTGGCGCCGGAGGTGGTCACGCCCGGCGTCGTCACGATGTCGGCCGGGATGTCGTCGACACCTTCGCGGTAGTCCTCGTCGCCGACGGCGAGGTGCAATGGGACCTGCCGTATCCCGTAGTGCTCGGTCACCGACCGCGGCAGTCGGGACGAGGAGTCTGTGACGACGACGACAGGCACGCGTCTACGTTAACGGGTTCACGCGCCGGGCCTCCACGGGCGTCGGGGTCGGGCCCCCGGCGTCGCGGTTCGCGCGCCGCCGGACGGCGTCGACGACCGGGGCGACAACGTCGGCGATGCCCCGATGGCACGAGAAACCCCAGTGGATTCCGTCGGGATTCATCTCGGCGGTGTCGTCGTCGAAGGCGTCCCGGGTGACCGGGTAGAAGTCGACACTCGGTAGGCCGTGGCTCGACGCCCATCGCGACATCGCCGCGGTCGTCGGGATCCGCCCGGCATGGACGTTGCCGTAATACGGGCTGCGGTGGGTGGGCGGCAGGCACACGACGATCGGGAGGTCCGGACGCAACTGGGCGAGCGCCGCGCGGATCTTCTCCAGGTACTCGATCGTGACGTGCGGCGGCAGCGCGAGCGGCCATCCGAGGTGCGACCCCCGCGGTTGTATCCACGCATAGGCCGCGCGTATTCGCTGCCGCAACCCGTTCGGCCTGATGTAGCGGATCTGCTCCCGGAAAGCCGTCGGAAGCGGCGAGGGCAGAGTGTCCATCCCTCCGAATGCGAGCACGACGACGTCGGCGCGGGGCACGGTGGCCCAGATGTTCGGGTCCTGGGTGAGGGCCCACCAGACGTCCCGGCTCGTCCACCCGATCCGGCCGAACAGCCGCACCTCCGAACGCGTCGCAGCGCCCACGAGCATCGGCCAGATCCGAGGGTCATCCGCGGGCAGACCGCCCTGCGGACCGTAGTACGCGAGCGAGTCGGACAACACCAGCACACATCGCTCCCGCGCATCGGCAGCGGATGGACCGGGTCCGGCGGCCTCGGTCATCGGCGGACGTCGCTCACTGCACCGCCGGGTCGGAGTCCTCGGCGGACGCGTTCCACACGTCCAGGCGCCACCGCGGCAGTTCGCCGGGCATGCTGTGCCCCGACAGCTGCACCCAACTCGTGTTCGCGAGCCCCCCGAAGACGGGCCAGTTCTCGACCGGCAGCCCGAGCAGCGCCGCGGTCATCGCCGCGATCACTCCCCCGTGGGCCACCAGCACCACCGGCGCCTCCGGGTTGTCGCCGACGCCCCACTCCGGCAGCAGCTCGATCAACTCGTCGACCAGGGGGGTGGAGCGGCGGGCGACGTCGACGCGGCTCTCCCCACCCGGCGGCGTCCAGGTCGCGTCATCGCGCCAGACGGCGCGCGCGCCCGGCATCGCGGCATCGACGTCGAGGTGCGTCAGACCCTGCCACTCACCGAGGTGTGTCTCCCGTAGGCGTACGTCGGTGGTCACCGGCAGACCGGTTCGATGCGCGAGTGCCTCGGCGGTGTCGCGGGCCCGCCGCAGGTCCGACGACCAGATGACCACCGGTTGCCGCTTGGCGAGCTCGACCGCCGCCGAACCAGCTTGCCGGACACCGAGTTCGGACAAGTCGGTGTCGATCTGGCCTTGCATCCGACTCGCCGCGTTGTACTCGGTCTGCCCGTGCCGCAACAGGATCAGGCGCCGCACCACCGGGGTGAGACGTTCGACGGCGGTGTCGTGTGAGTCGGGACCGCCACTCACGACAGCCCGTCCACCTCGACCACCGGGCAGTCCTTCCACAGACTCTCCAGCGCGTAGAAGCGTCGTTCATCGGTGTGCTGGATGTGCACCACGATGTCGGCGTAATCGAGCAGTGCCCAACGACCTTCGCGCGTGCCCTCGCGCCGCAGCGGCTTGTGGCCGGCCTCCCGCAGCTTCTCCTCGACCTCGTCGACGATCGAGTTCACCTGACGCTCGTTGTCGGCGGAGGCGATCACGAAGGCGTCGGTGATCACCAACTGCTCCGACACGTCGATCACCGTCACCTCATGGGCGAGCTTCTCGGCCGCGGCCAGGGCGGCCACCTTGGCCATCTCCAGCGCTTCAGCTGACGCAGTCACACTTGTCCTCTCATTCGGTCACGGCCTGTTCGCCCAGGTCGCGGCCCAACCCGTCGGTATCGCCCTGCAACTCCCCGGGAGGAATTTCCTCGGGCGGGAGCCGCTCGGGGCGGTTGGCCCCCGGAAGCGCCGGGGCGGAGACACCGGGCGACGACGCCCGGGGCGCACGATACAGCTTCCGCTTGGCGATGTACTGCACGACGCCGTCGGGCACCAGGTACCAGACGGGCCGACCCTGCAACGCGCGCGTCCGGCACTCGGTGGACGAGATCGCCAGCGCCGGGATCTCCAGCAGATGCAGGGTGTCGGCGGGCATGGCCTCG
The DNA here is from genome assembly GCF_029866425.1 of Gordonia sp. SMJS1. Taxonomy (NCBI): domain Bacteria; kingdom Bacillati; phylum Actinomycetota; class Actinomycetes; order Mycobacteriales; family Gordoniaceae; genus Gordonia; species Gordonia sp. SMJS1. The sequence continues at coordinate 3,513,556 of NZ_CP123381.1, forward strand.
AGATGGTGGGCCAGGTGCGTGGCGTCGAGCTCGTACCCCGGGCGGCTCACGCCGACGAATCGGGCGAGGCCGAACAGCTCCTCCCAGTCCTGCCACGACAGGATGGATTCCAGCGCGTCGGCACCGGTGATGAAGTACAGCTGGGCTTCCGGAAGCAGCGCTCGCAGGTCGCGGAGCGTGTCCACGGTGTAGGTGTCGCCGTCGCGGTCGATGTCGACACGACTGACGCTGAACTGCGGATTCGACGCGGTCGCGATGACCGTCATGAGGTAGCGGTCCTCCGGCGGGCTCACCGTCGTCGCCTCGCCGATCTTCTGCCAGGGACGGCCGGTCGGGACGAAGATCACCTCGTCCAGCGAGAACCGGTGGGCGACCTCGCTGGCCGCGACGAGGTGCCCGTTGTGGATCGGATCGAACGTGCCGCCCATCACGCCGATACGGCGCGCACGCGGGCGGTCGGGTGACATGGACGGTCAGTCTACGCGTCGAGCACTGACGCGAATCGGCAGCGCTGGTCAGATCGGCAGGAGGTCGGCGATGACCGTGCCCAGTTGTGTGGCGTTCCGGCATTCGAACATGTCGATCACGTCCGCGTAATCGGTCGCGACCGAGTCACCCGTGCCCCAGTGCTGCTTGGCCTCCGGGTTGAGCCAGTAGGCGTGCCGGGCCCGTTCCACCAGTTCGGCGAGCGCGTCGGCGTGCGGATCGTGATAGTTGTTCCGCCCGTCCCCGAGGATCAGCAACGCACCCCGGTGGGTCAGCGTATCGCCGTAGTCGGCGACGAACCCGGCCAGCATGTTGCCGTAGTCCGAGTGACCGTCGCGGGTGGAGATCCGCGCGGTGGAGATCATGTGGTGCATCGCCGCACCGAAATCCTCTTCGCCGTGGTCGAAGTAATCGGTCACCTCGTCGACGGTGTCGACGAAGGCGAACACCCGCACCTTCGAGAACTGTTGCCGCAGTGCATACACCAAGCGCAACGTGAACTGACTGAACCCGGCCACCGACCCCGAGACGTCGCAGATGATGATGAGTTCGGGCCGCCCCGGTCGGGGCTTGCGGTGACTGAGTTCGATGGGCACCCCACCGGTGGACATCGAGGCGCGCAGCGTCTTCCGGACGTCGACCGCGCCGCGGTGAGCGCGCCGTCGCCTCGTCTCGAGCTTCGCGGCCAGCAATCTGGCCAGTGGTTCGATGGTCTTGCGGATCTCCACCTGTTCTTTGGCACCCGCCGACAGGAAGTTGACGTTCTCCGGTAACGGGGGCACCGCATAGGCACCGACCTTCTCGCGGCCGTTGCGGTCGGCCATGCGCCGCTGGGTCTCTCGCTCGATCGCCGCACGCAGATCGTTGGCCTTCTGGCGCGCCGCCTGCCGGTAGAGCGGTTCCGTACCGGCCCGCCCGCCGTCCCCGTCGCCATCCCCGGCCATGGCCGCCGCGATCTTCGCGATCAGTGTCTGCGGACTCACCGCGGTGATGGCCTGATAGGCCGAGAACGCCTCGCCCCGAGTCGATCCGTAACGCCCCAACTCGTCGACGATCATCGCGATGGCCTGGTCGAGCCGGCCGTCGTTCGCCGACGCGTCGTCGGCGAGCATCTCCGCCAGCGCGTCCCGGACCGCCTCGACATCGAGCTCGCCGTCGGGGGTGCGCGGAAGATCCTCGGTCACGGTGCGCATTCCGGCGCCGACCGGGAACCACAGGTCGAAGACCCGGTCGAACACACCGCGATGGGCGTGATCGACGAGCAGTGTCGTCGCGAGCCCCTCGCGTAGACGGGGGCGTTCGAGGAGGTCGAGGACCTCCATGGCACTCGCCGCATCGATCAGCGCCGACGGCCCGACCACGATCCCGCGACGACGCAACTCGTCGACGAAATCGGTGAGGTGCGCGACGAGCGGAGCCGTCATCAGCCCAGCTTGAGTTCTTTGAGAGCCGTCTTGAGGTCCGGCCGGTGCTTCAGCACGACACCGAGCGTCCGCGCTATGAGTCCGTCGTCGAATCCGCCACCGCTCTTCGCCGTGGCCTTCTCCCCGGCTCCCAGCGCCAACAGCGTGTTCGCCCAGTCGATCGTCTCGGCCACCGACGGCTTCTTGCGGATGTCGAGTGTGCGCAGGACACCGACGATCCGCACCAGCTCGGCGCTCAGCGAATCCGACAGGTTCGGCACCCGCGACGCGAGGATCTCCTTCTCGCGCTCGGCATCCGGGAAGTCGATGTAGAGGTACAGACAACGACGCTTGAGTGCCTCGGACAGTTCACGGGTCGCGTTCGATGTCAGCAAGACGATCGGACGACGCTGAGCGGCAACGGTTCCCATCTCCGGGATGGTGATCGCGAAATCGCTGAGCACTTCCAGCAGCAGACCCTCCATGTCGACGTCGGCCTTGTCGACCTCGTCGATGAGGAGCACGGTGGCACCCTCGCGCGAGATCGCCTTGAGCAGCGGCCGCGGCAGGAGGAACTCGTCGGAGAAGATGTCGGCCTTGGCCTCATCCCACGCGCGGTCCCCCGTCGCCTGGATGTGCAGGATCTGCTTGGCGTGATTCCACTCGTACAGCGCGCGGGCCTCGTCGATGCCCTCGTAGCACTGCAGGCGGATGAGTTCGGCATCCGTGGCCGCCGCGATGGACCGGGCGAGTTCGGTCTTGCCGACACCCGCCGGCCCCTCGACCAGCAACGGCTTGCCGAGACGGTCGGCCAGGAAGGTCGAGGTCGCGGTCGCGTCGTCGGCGAGGTAACCCGTCGCGCGAAGGCGACCGACGACGTCGTCGACACCCTCGAACGACGGCACGACGGCCGGGCCCGAGCCGGTGTATCCCGCGGTCCCCGCGTCCGGGGTCGTCGCGCTCATCAGGCGGGCCGCACGTGGCCGTTGCCCCAGACCACCCATTTGGTCGAGGTCAGTTCCGGCAGACCCATCGGGCCGCGGGCATGGAGCTTCTGGGTGGAGATGCCGATCTCGGCGCCGAAGCCGAACTGCTCGCCGTCGGTGAAGGCGGTCGATGCGTTGACCATGACGGCGGCGGCATCCACCCGCCGGGTGAACTCGTCGGCGGCCGCCAGGTCGGTGGTGATGATCGCTTCGGTGTGGCCGGTTCCGTAGGTGTCGATGTGGGCGACCGCGGCGTCGAGCCCGTCGACCACCTTCATCGCGATGTCCATCGACAGGTATTCCATGGACCAGTCGTCCTCGGTGGCCGGCTCCATACCCGGCTCGTCGCCGTGGATGACCACGCCCTGGGTCTGCAGCACCGAGGTGATCCGCGGCAGCGCGTCGGCCGCGACGGCCTTGTCGATGAGCACGGTCTCCGCGGTGTTGCAGACACTCGGCCGGCGGGTCTTGGAGTTGAGGATGACACGCGCCGCGACATCGAGGTCGGCGAGTGCGTGGACGTAGACGTGGCAGTTGCCGACGCCGGTCTCGATCGTCGGGACCGTCGCATTCGACACCACGGCCTCGATGAGGCCCGCGCCGCCACGGGGGATGACCACGTCCACGAGTCCGCGCGCCCGGATGAGCGCGGTCACGCTGGACCGATCGTCGCTGGGCAGCAGCGACACTGCATCCGCGCTGACCCCCTTGGCCGACAGGGTCTCCCGCAGCACGCGCACGAGTTCGGCGTTCGACGCCGCCGCCGACGACGAGCCACGCAGCAGCACCGCGTTCCCGGACTTGAAGGAGATCCCGAACGCATCGACGGTGACGTTGGGGCGCGCTTCGTACACGATGCCCACGACCCCCAGGGGCACGCGCAGCTGACGCAGCTGCAGCCCGTTGGGGAGGGTCTTCCCCGCAACCACCTCACCGATCGGGTCGGGGAGCACGGCGACCTGCCGCAGACCGTTGGCGATACCGGCCACGCGCGAGGCGTCGAGCCGCAGCCGGTCGAGCAGGCTCACCTCGATGTCGGCCGCCTCGGCACGTGCGATGTCCTCCGCGTTCGCGGCGAGGATGGTGTCGGTGGCCGCCTCGATGGCGTCGGCCGCGGCGAGCAGGACCTCGTTCTTGCCCGCGGTCGTCAGACCGCTCAGCGAGCGGGACGCCGACTTGGCGGCACGGGCAAGCCCGAGAACGACCTTCTCGGTGTCGGACTTCTCGGCGCCGGAGCCGCCTTCGGCGACGGACTGCTCTGCGGTGGGTGCGCTCATCAACATCCTCGACTTCGGTGGTTCCGGGCGCAACCGCCCGGACAGTGCCGTTCTCAGAGTAACGCCGCAGGTTCGGAGTCCCCAACGAGATCCACGGTCGGCGCCTCAGGCGAGTGTGAGGAAGAGTTTCTCCAGCTCTGCCTCGGTCAACGGCGGTTGCTCACCGTCAACGGTCTCGATGCACTGCCGCATTCCCGAGGCCACGATCTTGAAGCCGGCGCGGTCGAGCGCGCGGGACACCGCGGCGAGCTGGGTGACGACGTCCTTGCAGTCGCGCCCCGCCTCGATCATCGCGATCACACCGGCGAGTTGCCCCTGAGCTCGGCGTAACCGGTTGAGGACCGCGGCCGTCGTCTCGTCGTCACCGGTCATCACTTCTCCTCCAGTTCGCGGGTGGCGGCACCACGTACGGGCGACCCGAGCGGGTCGGCCGTGGTTTGGCCGGCCACGTAGATCGGTACCCGACATCGGTGTCGGCGACCACGATACCCCCTGGGGTATGGTGGTCCCCGGGTGCAATACCCCAGGGGGTATCTACCGTGCCATCGAACAGAAAGGAATCGCGATGTCTCTCGCTCTGGCCACCACGCTGCCGGTCCCGTTCGCGGAGGCCGTCGAACGAACCCGCACCGCACTCGCCGACCAGGGATTCGGCGTTCTCACCGAGATCGACGTCCAGGCGACGCTCAAGACGAAACTCGACGAGGACATGGAGCCGTACTTGATACTCGGCGCGTGCAATCCGCCGCTGGCGCATCGGGCGCTCGGCGTCCAGCGGCAGATCGGGTTGCTGTTGCCGTGCAACGTCGTCGTCCGCTCCGACCCGGGGAACCCCGACCACACGCTCGTCGAGGCGATGAACCCCGATCTCATGGTCCAGGTCTCGGGCGAACCGGACCTCGAACCGGTCGCACGTGATGCCGCGGTGAAGTTGCGCGCCGCGATCGATTCCCTGACCGCACAGTCCTGAACCCCTTGCACATTCGTCCGAGACCAACGGAGTTCTCATGACCCACTTCGATTTCCACTTCGACCCCGTGTGCCCCTTCGCGTGGGCGGCCTCGCGGTGGCTCATCGACCAGGCGCAGGCACACGATGCCTCCGTCGACTGGCACGTGATGAGTCTGGCCATCCTGAACGAGGACCAGGAGCCGGATTCCGACGAGCAGCGGCAGCAACTCGACACCTCGCGGAGGCTCGGACGTGTGTTGATGGCGGCCGTCGACGAGTCCGGGACCGACTCCCTCGAACCGCTCTACTCGGCGATCGGCCGACGGCTGCACCACGCGGGCGACGAGATGACTCCCGCGACGGTGTCGGAAATCCTCGTCGACACCGGCCTCCCCGCCGGCCTGGCCGAGGCCATGGACGACGAATCGTTCGACGACGCCCTGCGCGCGTCGCATCAACGCGGCCAGGATGCTCTGGGCGAGGCCGGCGGCAGCCCCATCACCGGGATCGACAGCAACCATTTCTTCGGTCCCGTCCTCTCCGACATCCCGACCGGGGACGACGCGGAGGCGCTCTTCTCCGCACTCGTGACCCTCGCCGGCACCGAGGCCTTCGCGCAAATCAAGCGTCCCGCCGACGGTCCGCCGTCCTTCTCGCCGTGATCCCCGGGGCCCGGCCGGAGTCCGCTCCACCCTGTCATCGGCGCCGCGGCGTCACTCACACCGCAGCGCCTCCGACAGGACGCGTCGGGAGGGTTCGTCGATCGCCAATCCGTATGTAGCCGTGACGATCACGAACTGAATCGCGTACTGGCACCAGAATCCACGGGCCGGTGGCATCCAGCGCGCGGGTTCGGAGTCGCTCTTGTCCTGGTTCGAACGCCCGTCGACGGCAACGAGATTGGCGGGGTCGTTCGCGAAGTCCAACCGCCGGTCGGGCGGCCACGCCCACGCTCCCATGTCCCAGGCATACGACAGCGGGACGATGTGGTCGATCTGCACCGCCGACGCGCTCCGATCGCGCCGGAAGACGACGAAGTCGCCGGTGTACGGGCTCCGCAGTTCGCCCGCCAGTACGGCACGCGGACAACTCGACGTCGGGCCGGCTCGGATGTCGTGGAGATCCCGAGCCAGCACGTCGTTACGGGTGTCGCACCCGTTGCCGCCTCCGGGAACGGACCCGGCGTCCGACCAGGCGCTGCCGAACGCGGCCCGGTCGTAATCCTGTCGGTCGGTACGCCCCGCACTGATCGGGATCGAGGCGAGCGACGACGCCGCCTGCCCCGCCATCGCCCGAATCCTCGGGTCGGTGTCGGGACCGGCCCGAAAGGCGTCGACCCCGACGGCGACCACCACCGCCGTGACGACGGCGGCGACGAGCACCGCCCACTGCCGTGGCGACCAGGACGGCGAGTCCCGCGGCGTCCAGCGCATCCATCGGATCCGCATGCGGAGTCGTCGCAGCGTCGGCGAACGCATCACCATGCATTCTCAGACGCACACGGCGACCTTCTGGTTCCGTGTGTCGATCGGCCCGGCACCGGTGTCGCAGAACGTGGCGCCAGGCGCACCGATGCGCGACAACTGGGCTCGGGCCGAGCCGGTCAGGACTTGTCGAGGTACGCGATCTTGTTCGGCACGAGGATTCCGTCGACGAGGTCGGCGAGCGGCCGGTGTTCGAGCAGCGTGATGTCCTCGCTCACCACGTCTTCCGCGAGTTCGCGGGCGTCCTCGATGACCTCGACGTCCTCGAGCAGGGACAGGAACCGCAACGACGTGTTGACGCCCGACTGTAGGGACCCGAGCAGATCACCCTCCCGGCGTTGCTCGAGATCGACTCGCGCGAGCTCGAATCCGTCGTTCGAACCGGCCACGGCGCGGAGGCGGTCCATCGACGGCGAGCCGTCCCGGGCATTCGTCATCAGCAGGCACAGGCCCGCATGCCGCCCGCGTCCCACACGACCGCGCAACTGATGCAGCTGGCTCACGCCGAACCGATCGGCGTCGACGATGACCATCGTGGTCGCATTGGGCACGTCGACACCCACCTCGATGACGGTGGTGGACACCAGCACGTCCACCTCGCCCCGACCGAAGGCATCCATGACGGCGTTCTTCTCGTCGGCGGGTAGGCGGCCGTGCAGGAGCTCCACGCGTCGGTGCGCGAACGGGCCGGCGACGAGGGCCTCGTACTGCTCGAGGACCGAGGTCGTCCGCGGGCCCTTCTCCTCGTTGTCGTCGGGCTCGGGTTCGGGCCCGTCGCCGATACGCGAGCACACGACATAGACCTGACGGCCGGCGTCGATCTCCTCGTTTGCGCGCGACCACACCCGTTCGACCCATGAGGATTTCCCGGTGGGCACCACCGACGTGGTGATCGGCTGCCGACCGCGCGGCAGCTCCCGGAGGACCGAGGTCTCGAGGTCACCGAAGGCGGTCATGGCGACGGTCCGCGGGATCGGCGTCGCGGTCATCACGAGGAAATGCGGTATCCGTCCGTCGCGGCCCTTGCCGCGCAACACATCTCGCTGCTCCACGCCGAAGCGGTGCTGTTCGTCGATCACGACGAGTCCGAGGTCGAAGAACTCGACCTTGTCCTCGAGGAGCGCGTGGGTCCCGATCACGATCCCGGCCTGGCCCGTCACCACGTCGAGGAGCGTCTCGCGCCGGCCCTTGGTCTTCATCGAACCCGTCAGCAGCGCGAGGCGCGTCGCGCCGTCGGCCGCGGTCAGTTCGCCCGCCTCGGCGAGGTCGCCCAGCATCGTCTTCATCGTCCGGTAGTGCTGTGCGGCAAGCACTTCCGTCGGGGCCAGGATGGCGCACTGGTACCCGTTGTCGACGACCCGCAGCATTGCCAGCAACGACACGAGTGTCTTCCCGGACCCGACCTCGCCCTGCAACAGCCGCGACATCGGCTGCGCGCGGGCCAGATCCTCGGCGAGCTCCTCCCCCACCTCGACCTGACCGGCGGTCAGGGTGAACGGGAGTCGGTCACGCAACTTGTCCTCGAGACCGCCGGGCACGCGTGGACACGGTGGCGCCGACTCGCTCCGCCCCGCCAACCGGCGCTGCGCCAGCACGGTCTGGATGGCCAGCGCCTCATCGAACTTCAGCCGATGGGCGGCGACCTTCACGTCGTCCTCGGCATCGGGCAGGTGGATCTTGCGGATCGCCTCGTCGGTGCTGACGAGACCCCGCGCGCGGCGTTCGGCTTCGGTGAGTGCGTCGGGAATCGGCGCGCTCTCACTCAGGACCCGGCGGACCGCGCCGAGGATGTCCCAGGTCTGAATGTTCTTGTTGGCCGGGTACATCGGCAGGATGTCGCGGTCGAACATGGTGACCAGGGGGTGATCGCCGCGCTCTCCGGTGATCTGCTCCTCGATCGCGTACATCTCGGTCAGCATCTTGGAACCGACGACGTCCTCGATCTCCGGATCGCCGTCGGGAAGGATCATCCATTCCGGATGCGACAACTGGATCTGGTCGCGGAAGTACTTGACCGCGCCGGCCATCATCACCCGTGCACCGGGTCGGAACAGCCCCTTGAGGCGGTGGGCGTTGAAGAAGCTGGCCTCGTAGACGTCGTTGTCGTCGGTGACCTTCACCTTGAGGAACGACCCTTTGCGGCTCCTCATCTTGATGAGATCGGACTTGGTGATCCGTCCGACGATCGTCAGCCACTCACCCGGTTCGGGCCGCTCCTGGTCGACCACGTGGCCGCGTCGGATGTACCGGCGGGGCGTGTACCGCAACAGCTCCCCGACCGTGTGCACGCCGACGGTGGCGAGCTGTTCGGCGGGCTTGGTCCCCAGGACGTCGGACAGCGAATCCGACAGTGCCAGTTCGGTCACTCCACACCCACCTGGACGAGATCGGTGCGCTGTCCGGTGCGGTACACCGCCAATTCGATGCCGGGGTAGCTGCGCCGCATCTGCTCCGCGACGGCCTCGAGGGCGGCCTCGTCGACCTCGACCCCGGCGAGCACCGTGACGAGCTCGCCTCCGGTGGAGAGCATGAGGTCGACGAGGGCGGTGCACGCCGACGTCTGATCCGGCGCCACGACGAGCACGTCGTCGCCGATCAGCCCCAGCACGTCACCGACCTCGCTCATCCCCGCCAGCGTCATCATCCTCGTGGTCGCCGACTGCAGCGATCCCCAGCGTGCCCCGGCGGCGGCCTCGGCCATCGCGTAGGCGTCGACGTCGGGGACCTCGCTCGGATCGTGCACGGCGAGAGCGGCGAGGCACTGGGTCATCGACGACGTCGGCAGCATCAGGACCGAGCGCTGGGTGGACCGCACCTCGGTGGCGACCGTGACGAGATCCTGCGATGTCAATGCGCCGTTGGCCATGACGACGACGTGCGCGCTGTCGGTGTCGCGGATCGCGCGGCCCAGCTCGTGGGCGGAGAGTCCGTCGTCGGCGCGCAGCACGACCGCACCGGCCTCGCCGAACAGTTCGGCCGCGCCGTCACCGGACACGACGACCACCACCGCCCGTTTGTGCCGGGGCGGCGGCTCAGCCGAATCCGCCTGTGCCCGAATGGCATCGAGAGCGAAGCAAGTGATCCGGACATCCGAGAGCTGCCCGAGGCCCGCGCCGGCCTCGACCGCCGCACCCGGGTGGCAGGTGTGGACGTGTACCGAGAAGCGTTCGCCCTCACCGCTGGAACTGTCGCCGACGATCACCACCGCGTCGCCGAGTTCGTCCAGACGTTCGCGCAGTTCGGCGATCTGCTCGCCGGCCGCACCGTCGAGGAGGTACATGACCTCGAAGTCCTGGTCGCTCCCGTCGAGGCAGCTGTCGTCCGGTCCGTGACCCAGCGTGGTGCTGTCGGTGAGGATGCCCCGGTAACGCCGGCGGCGGTGCGAGACGCCGGTGATGACCTTGACCATGGCGTCCACGATCGCGAGGAAGCCACGCCCGCCCGCGTCCACCACGCCCGCGTTCGCGAGCACCGACAGCTGTTCCGGGGTGCGTTCGAGCGCTTCGGCACAGTCGTCGGCGACGGCGCGCACCTGGTCGGCCGGGGACTCGTGCTCGTGCGCCGCGGCCGATTCGGCGGCGACCCGCACCAGCGTGAGGACCGTACCCTCGCGCGGTTCGCTCACCGCACGGGTCGCCGCGAGCGAACCGAGACGCAGACCCAGCGTCGAGAACTCGGCGAAGGTCAGGGCGTCGGTGTCGCCCAGGATCTCCGCACCGTCCGCGAGTCCGACCAGCACCTGCGAGAGGATGATCCCCGAGTTGCCCCGCGCCTGCGCCACCGCGCCGTCGGCCATCGCGCGGGCGACCTCGGGCAGCGACGCGTCGGGCGGCGTCTTCTCGACCGCCTCGGCCGCGGCCCGCATCGTGAAGAGCATGTTGCTCCCGGTGTCCGAATCGGGGATCGGGAACACGTTGAGGTCGTTGATCTCGCCGCGCAGCGACTCGAGCTGTTCGACCGAGACTCGGGCCCAATCGCGCAGCAACTGCGGGTTGACGGTGCGGGCGATCACACGGTGGCTCTTTCTCGCAGACGCGGCGCGCGACGTACTGTGCTCTCGCGCGCAACGTGACCGGCTGGTGAGGTTGTGGGCAAGGTTACTCGGGGTGTCCGACCGTGCGGCGCGCCCGAGCGGGACCGGGTGGCGGATCGGCTCGGATTTGGTCACGCCACCACGACCTGGTTATCCTTGCAGGGTTGCCTTTCGCCTCGAGCGCGCACACCCACCGGTGGTGCCGATCGATCCGAGCGGCTGAACACCAGACCATGATCATCTACCAAGGGAGTTCGACGATGGCTGCCGTCTGCGATATTTGCGGCAAGGGCCCGGGCTTCGGCAAGTCGGTGTCTCACTCGCACCGCCGTACCAACCGCCGCTGGAACCCGAACATCCAGTCCGTTCGCGTGGAGGTCGCCCCCGGCAACCGCAAGCGCAAGAACGTCTGCACCTCCTGCCTGAAGGCCGGCAAGACCGCAGCTGTCTGACCTCCTCGCCCGTCCGCGGGTGGGAGTTCGAGAGCACGAGACCCGATGCCATGAGCGCAAGCTCCCCGGCATCGGGTCTTTGGCGTGTGCGCGATAGGGTTTCGCGCATGGCCTCATCGAACCCCACCGCCCCCGCTGCCGTAGACGACACCGACGCTCTGGTGCACGAGCGCAACGGCGTCCTCACCCTCGCGGTCTCGACGGCGGGCGCGGGCAACTCGCTCGACGACGCCGCCCTCGCCGCGGGAACCCAGGCACTGCGCGAGGTCGCGCGTGGACAGCGTGACGTGGGGGCGGTCCTGCTCGTCGGGCTGGGCAAGAACTTCTGCGCCGGCGGCAACGTCCGCGCCTTCGCCGGTGCGGACGACCGCCCGACCTACCTGCGCGAGATCGCCGACAACTTCCATCAGCTCGTCGGCGCCCTGTACGAGGCGAACCGCCCCGTCGTCGTCGCCGCGAAGGGCTGGGCCGCCGGCGCGGGCATGTCGCTGGTGTTGCACGCCGACGTCGCCGTCGGTGGTCCGTCGACCCGGCTGCGGCCCGCCTACCGCGGTATCGGTCTCACTCCCGACGGGGGTCTCACCTGGACCCTCCCCCGCGCCGTCGGCGCTGCCCGGGCACGCCAGATCATCCTGACCGACCGCGTCATCAGCGCCGACGAGGCCCAGCAGTGGGGGCTGCTGTCGGAGATCGTCGCCGACGACGAGGTCGAGTCCGCCGCGCGCACGGCCGCCGAGGCCATCGCGTCGGGTCCCCGCGACGCCGACGCGATGACCAAGCATCTGTTGGCCGTCTCCGCCGACACCACGTTGGTCGAGCACCTCGCCCTCGAAGCCCGCTCCATCTCCGAACGGTCCGGACTGCCCGAGGGCATCGAGGGAGTTGACGCCTTCGTCGGCAAGCGCGCGCCGGACTTCACCCGGGGCCGTGCCACCACCGCCCCCTGATCCGAAAGAACTACATAACCATTGCTCCCTGAGGTGCGAGGAGCGCCAGCGACGAGCCACGAAGGGCCTGGTGAGACAGGTTGCGGAGCCCTTCGTGGCTCGCTTCGCTCGCACCTCAGGGAGCAGAGATGTGGACGCTCAAACAGTGTTCTTTCGTAGTCCACGACGGCCGCCAGGCCGCAGGTACTGAGGTGCGAGGAGCGCGTCGAGGTCGACGAGCCTCGAAGGGTCACGGCAGACGCCACTCCACCGGTTCGGCCCCGAGGTCCATCAGTTCCTCGTTGGCCCGGCTGAAGGGTCGGGACCCGAAGAACCCGCGCGAGGCCGACAACGGTGATGGATGCGCCGACACGATGGTCGGGACGTCGGGCAGCCACTTCTCCAGTCCCGCGGCGTCCCGGCCCCACAGGATCGCGACGAGCGGCTCGTCGCGGGCGGCAAGCGCCTTGATCGCGCACTCGGTCACCTCTTCCCAGCCCTTCCCCCGGTGAGAGGCCGGCTCGCCGGGGGCCACCGTGAGCACGCGGTTCAACAGAAGCACACCGTTGTCCGCCCAGGGCGTGAGATCCCCGGTGGTCGGCATGGGGTAGCCGAGATCGGCGCAGTATTCGGTGTAGATGTTCGTCAGGGAACGCGGGATCGGGCGCACGTCGGGCGCCACCGAGAAGCTCAGTCCGACGGCGTGTCCCGGCGTCGGATATGGATCCTGCCCGACGATCAGCACGCGCACGTCGTCGAGGGGGCGCGTGAAGGCCCGCAGGACATGTTGTCCCGCAGGCAGATAGCGCCGCCCCTCGGCGATCTCGGTGCGCAGGAACCGGCCCATCTCGGTGATGAGCGGCTCGACCGGGGCGAGCGCCTGCGCCCAGCCCGGGTCGATCAGTTCGGCAAGGGGTTTGGGTGGTGCGGTCACTCGATTGCCTCCGTCGTGGGCGGTCGCTAGTCCAGTCGTTTCAGGGCGGTGCGATAGTGCTGCGCGTTCTGGAAGTACATCTCGCAGTTGAGTTCGGTGTGCCCCTCCGGTACCTCGTAGCCGTCGCGGAGCCGGGCCGGTACACCGAGCGCCATCCGTCGCGAGGGAACGTCGAACTTGAACGGGACCACCGCGCCGGCTCCGACGATCGCGCCGTCGCCGACCGTGGACCCGTTCAGGACCACCGATCCCGAGGCGATGAGGCAGTCGTTTCCGATCGTCGCGCCCTCTATGTGCGCGTTGTGTCCGACGACGCACCGTTCGCCGATCACGGTCGGGTCGAGAACCGTGCAGTGGATGACGGTGCCGTCCTGGATGTTGCTGCGGGCGCCGACGGTGATGGTCCCGTAGTCGCCGCGGAGTACCGCGCCCGGCCACACCGAGACACCGTCGCCCAGGGTGACCGCGCCGATCACCACCGCGTCCGGGTGCACGTAGGTGTCCTGTCCCAGGACCGGTTCTCGGTCGTCGAGTGCGTAGATCGCCATGAGGCGACTCTAATGGTGCGCCCCGGGGACCTCAGTCACCAGTCGGGTCGGCGAAGGACTGCCACCCGTGCAGTTCGAGACCGTCGGGCCCACCGACCCGGCGGTCGTCGACCCAGACCTCGGGCGCCGACGAGGACTTCTCCCCCACCGAGCCGATGACGGTCCACCCTGGCGGCACCACCGCGGGCCCGCCGAACGCCGCGAGCAGGTGATGGTCCTCGCCGCCGGCCAGTACCCAGCGGTCGACGTCCGCCCCGAGTTCGCTTGCCGCGGCAGCCAGATCCGGGCGCCGCGGTACGGCGTCGCCATGCACGGTCATGGCGACCTGCGCAGCCCTCGACATCGTGAGCAGTTCCTCGACCAGACCGTCGGAGATGTCGGTCATGGCGTGCGCACCTGCCGCCGCGGCGACCGGCCCCTGGGTGAGGTCGGGGTTCGGAACTCGGTGCAGTGCAACCAGTTCCGACCAATCGCTGACCACCGGACGCGGATCGGACAGCACCGCGAGTCCCGCGGCGCTGGCCCCCAGCGGACCGCTCACCGCGAGGACGTCACCAGGCCGGGCACCGCCCAGCGAGACGGGGGGCCGACCCTCGAGCGCGCCGACCGCGGTGATACTCACCACCACCTGACCGGCCGCGACGAGGTCGCCGCCCAGCACCCGGGCCCCCTGTCCGTGTGCCGCGCGGACCACGCCGTCGTTGAGGTCGAGGACGACGCCGACCGGCGTGTCCGACGGACACGCGATGGACACGACGAGACCCGTTGTGCGGCCGCCCATCGCGGCGACGTCGGCGGCACTCTGCACCACCGCGCGGGCGCCGACCTGCTCCGGCGTCGACCAGTCGAATCGGAAGTGGCGCCCCTCGACGACGGTGTCGGTACTGATCACCGCCGATCCCCCGATGTCGAGAACGGCTGCGTCGTCACCGGATCCGATCACGATGTCGTCGGCGGGCTCACCGGAGGTCGCGGACGCGGTCAACGCGGCGATCACGGCACGCTCACCGATGGCCCCGACCGTGTCGGTCCGGTCGATCGCGCGGTCCTGCCGACCTGTCTCGTCGAAGGTCACTCGTCGGGGCCTTTCCTCTTCCGGTCGCGCGCGCACGGGGTTGTCGGTGACAATGTGTGCCACAGTGTATGGGGCCGCCGGGCGAGAGCGATCCGCAACAGTCCGGCCGCCCGCGGCAGTCGTGCACTGCCCGGCGACCGCGCATGCGCCGAGCCGCCGGTACGACAGCCCGTGTCGACGATGTGCCCCATACGATGTGGCCCGGGTACGACACAGACGGAGAGGATGTCCGTGGTTCAGGCATACATACTGATCCAGACCGAGGTCGGCAGGGCCGCCCTCGCAGCTGCGACCATCGCCGAGATCGCCGGGGTCGCCTCGTCGGAAGAGGTCAGTGGGCCGTACGACGTGATCGTCCGGGTCGACGCGTCCGATGCCACCCACCTGACCGAGAACGTGGTTCCGCAGATCCAGAAGGTGGACGGGATCACCCGCACCCTGACCTGCCCGGTGGTCCCCACGACGCGCTGAGGGGCGTCGGCCGGCCGCCGACGACGGGTGATCGTGACGGGTCCCCGTGCGCGGGTTCGGCAGACCGACTCCTACTGTTGTGGGGTGACGTCAGCAGGTTCGGATGACACCCAGCAGGATCCCGTCGACGGCGAATCCGCCGAGGACTCCGCGCGGTATGGCGGCGGCGGACGTCTCAGCCCCGCACTCGTCGCGACCCTGGTAGCCATTCCGGTGATGGTGCTCGCCGGCTTCATCGTGTTCGCCGCGATGCGCCCCGATCCGGTGACCCCGATCGAGTCCTACGACTCCGTCGGCCCGGTCGCCGCGGAGTGCACCCGCTTGCTCACCGAAGCACCGGACACCTTCGAGGGTTTCGGTACCAAAGAGGTCTCCGGCGACCGCGCGACGTGGCCGTCGACCGGCCCGGGCGACGACATGACACTTCGGTGCGGGGTGACCCGACCTGCCGAGCTGTCTCCCACCAGCAATCTCCAGGAGATCCACGCCGCCGGCCAGGCCGGGGTCCAGTGGTTCATCACGGACACGGTCGACGGCTCGGGCCAGGCCTATGTGTGCGTCGACCACCGGCCCTATGTCGCGATGTGGATTCCGACGAACGCCGGCAACGGACCCATCACCGACATCTCGGGACTGATCGACCGCACCCTCGAACGGGGACCGCTCGACTTCGGCTGATCGGCGGCGGGCGCTCAGTCCCGGTAGATCTCCGGCTTGGTGCTGCGGCCCAGCAGCGAATTGACCGCGTCGGCCACCGACATGCCGTCGTGACAGACCTGGTGGACCGCGTCGGTGAGCGGCATCGGCACCTGGTGTCGCTCGGCCAGTGCACGCACCGACGAGCACGACTTGACGCCCTCGGCGACCTGCCCGTTGGTGGCCTCCTGAGCCTGCGCCATGGTGGCACCCTCCCCCAGCCGCGCGCCGAACGTGCGGTTGCGCGACAACGGCGACGAACACGTCGCGACGAGATCCCCGATCCCGGCGAGACCCGCCAGCGTCTCGATCTGCGCGCCCACCGCGACGCCCAACCGGATCGTCTCGGCGAGCCCACGAGTGATGATCGTCGCCAGGGTGTTCTGACCGAACCCGATGCCGCTGGCCATCCCGCAGGCCAGCGCGATGACGTTCTTCGCAGAGCCGCCGATCTCACATCCGACGACGTCGGTGTTGGTGTACGGCCGGAAGTATCGCGTACTGAACGCGCTCTGCAGCGTCACCGCCCGCGCCTCGTCGGCACAGGCGATCACGGTCGCCGCCGGTTGACCCTCCGCGATCTCGCGTGCCAGGTTCGGCCCGGTCAGCACCGCGATCCGGTCGTCGGCGACACCGGTCACCTCGGCGATGACCTCACTCATCCGCAGCAGGGTGTTGGATTCGATGCCCTTGGCGAGCGACACCAACGACGCATCCGACCCGATGTAGGGCGTCCACTGCGTCAGGTTGGGGCGCAACGACTGCGACGGGACACCGCAGACGACGACGTCGGCGCCGAGCAGGGCATCGACCGCCGAACTCGTCGCGGTGAGCGCGGCGGGCAGCGCGATGCCGGGTAGATAGTCGGCGTTGACGTGCTCGGTGTTGATCGCCTCGGCGAGTTCGGGTCGCCGCGCCCAGATCACGGTGTCGGTACCGGCATCGACCAGCACCTTCGCCACCGAGGTTCCCCAGGAACCCGCACCCATCACCGCTGCGCGCACCGCAACCTCCCACCGGGCAAGCCCAATTCCGTATTCCCACCGCCGGCGCCGGCCGGACGGCCGACCCTGCTCACCCTAGTGCCTGCCGGGTATGGCCGACCCGGAATGTCACCGACCAGAGGTCGGTGCATCATGATGGTCGGCATGGAACACAGCACCGTCGGCGCGGGCGCCGACTCGACGGTCGTCGACGCGGGGGGCAACGAGCCCGTCGCGACGTCGGTCGCGGCCGTGCTGGCGGTCAAGAATCTGCACCGCGCGAAGTCACGACTGGCGGCGACGCTGTCCACCGCATTCGAGGGTGACGACCCCGTCGCCCGGGGTTCCCTCGTCCTGGCGATGTTCCTCGACACCGTCGACGCCTTGCGCAGCGCCGGGATCTCTCGGCTCGTCGTCGTCAGCCCCGACGACGAGGTGCTCGCCGCGGCGCGGCGCTCGGGCATGCGCGGCCTGAGCGAGTCGCCGCACCGGGCACCCGCGGACGCCGGTCTCAACTCCGCGTTCGTCGAGGGTGCGCGCTGGGCGCGCGAGGCGTGGCCCGAGTCGACGGGCCTGATGTACGTGCAGGCCGATCTGCCGGCGGCGACGAGCACGTCCGTCGCCGCCGTGTTGCGCGCCGCCGGTGAACACCGCTCGAGCTTCGTCACCGACCGGGACGGATCCGGGACGGTGCTGCTGCACGGCACCGGTACCGGCGTCCCCGCTCCCCGTTTCGGTCCCGGTTCGGCGGCCGCCCACCGGGCCGCCGGCGCCGTCGAACTCGACCCGGCCGGCCGGGAGTGGGCCGACCTGCGCACCGACGTCGACACCGCGGCGGACCTGGGCGTCGCCCGCGAGCTCGGCCTCGGACCGCACACCGTCGCTGCGCTGCGTCATCTCTGACCCCGACCCGCAATCGACAAGCGTCCGACCGGCGGGCGTGTACGCCGGGGACGGCGATGGGTCATCATTGGGGGGTGAGCCCCGCCGACGATGACGTATCGCAGACCGCCACGGTCACCACGACACCGATCCCGCATGCCCCGCCGGCCGCCACCCTGGTGCCCGACGAATCCGCCGACCTGCCCGAGGACCGTTACCTCAACCGGGAATTGAGCTGGCTGGACTTCAACTCCCGGGTGCTCGCGCTCGCCGAGGACATCTCCCTGCCGCTCCTCGATCGTGCGAAGTTCCTCGCCATCTTCGCCTCGAACCTCGACGAGTTCTTCATGGTGCGGGTGGCCGGACTCAAGCGGCGCGACGAGACCGGCCTGTCGGTCCGGTCCGCCGACGGCCTGTCGCCGCGAGAACAACTCATGCGCATCGCCGGACGCGCGCAGACCGTCGCCGACCGGCACGCGCGCGTCTTCCTCGATTCGGTCCGACCGGCGTTGGCCGACAACGACATCTACGTGGTGTCCTGGTCGCAGCTCACCGCCGAGCAGCAGGCGCGGATGACCGATTATTTCCAGGACGAGGTATTTCCGGTCCTGACGCCCCTGGCGGTCGACCCCGCTCATCCGTTCCCGTACATCAGCGGGTTGTCGCTGAACCTCGCGGTCACGGTCCGCGACGTCAACGAGAGCGGCGAGCACTTCGCGCGGGTCAAGGTACCGGACAACGTGAACCGCTTCATCCGCGTCGACCGGCTGTCGCCCGCTCGGGCGTCCGACGACGACAAGGCCGCCAGGAGCGCGGTGTTCCTACCGTTGGAGAGTCTGATCGCGGCCAACCTCGGGACGTTGTTCCCGGGTATGGAAATCGTTGAGCACCACGTCTTCCGGATCACCCGCAACGCCGACTTCGAGGTCGAAGAGGACCGCGACGAGGACCTCCTCCAGGCGCTCGAGCGAGAACTCGCGCGCCGTCGGTTCGGCTCGCCGGTGCGGCTCGAGGTCGCCGACGACATGAGCGAGCACATGCTCGAGTTGTTGCTGCGCGAGCTCGAGGTGGACCCCGCCGACGTCATCCAGGTGCCCGGACTCCTCGATCTGTCATCACTTTTCGAGATCTACGCGCTCGACCGCCCGCATCTCAAGGACCGTCCGTTCGTCCCCGCCACCCACCCCGCGTTCGGCGAGCGAGAGACACCCAAGAGCGTGTTCTCTACTCTTCGCGACGGTGACGTACTCGTCCACCATCCGTACGACTCGTTCTCGACGAGCGTGCAGCGGTTCATCGAGCAGGCCGCGGCCGACCCGCAGGTCCTGGCCATCAAGCAGACGCTGTACCGCACCTCCGGCGACTCCCCGATCGTCAACGCGCTCATCGACGCCGCCGAGGCCGGGAAGCAGGTCGTCGCGCTGGTGGAGATCAAGGCCCGCTTCGACGAGCAGGCGAACATCAAGTGGGCCCGCAAACTGGAACAGGCCGGCGTCCACGTCGTCTACGGCCTCGTCGGTTTGAAGACCCACTGCAAGACCTGCCTGGTGGTGCGTCGCGAGGGCTCGACGATCAAGCGGTACTGCCACATCGGGACCGGCAACTACAACCCGAAGACCGCGCGGCTCTACGAGGACGTGGGCCTGCTGACCGCCGCCCCCGACATCGGCGCCGACCTGACCGACCTGTTCAACACCTTGACCGGCTACTCCCGCAAGCAGGAGTACCGCAACATCCTCGTTGCGCCGCACGGCATCCGGGCGGGCATCATCAAACGGATCCATCGCGAGATCGAGCTGTTCCGCGACGGCGACACGCGCGCGAGAATCCAGCTCAAGGCGAATGCACTGGTCGACGAGCAGGTGATCGATGCGCTGTACCGGGCCTCGCAGAGCGGGGTACCCGTCGACGTCGTCGTCCGTGGCATCAGCGCGCTGCGGCCCGGGGTCGAGGGTTACAGCGACAACATCCACGTGCGGTCGATCCTGGGGCAGTTCCTCGAGCACTCCCGAATCCTGTATTTCGGTGCGCAGAACGAGTACTGGTTCGGCAGCGCGGACATGATGCACCGCAATCTCGATCGGCGCGTGGAGGTCATGGTGAACGTCCGTGACGAGCGTCTGGCCGGTGAACTCGGTGACATCTTCGCCTCCGCCCTCGATCCGCGGACCCGCTGCTGGGTCCTGCAGTCCGACGGGAGCTGGGTGGCCTCACCCGCCGAGGGCGAAGAGGTGCGCGACCATCAGCGACAGATGATGCGGCGCAATCGTCGTCGGCCGGAGACCAGTTCGTGACCGGCACCGACGCGTAACCTTCGACCTCTACGATCACCATCGACATGGCGAAGAAGACGAATGAGGTATGGGCCGCCGGCGGTGTGGTCTGGCGACCGGTTGTCCCCGGTCCGACCGGGAACGATGCCGCCGAGATCGACGATGTCGAGATCGCGGTCGTCCACCGCCCCAAGTACGACGACTGGACGCTGCCCAAGGGAAAGGCCGAGCCGGGCGAGACTCTCATCGACACGGCGGTGCGCGAGATCGCCGAGGAGACGGGCCAACACGTCGTCCTCGGCCGGCACCTGGACGACGTCCACTACGACCTCGGCAGTACCCGCAAGCATGTGCGCTACTGGTCGGCGCGAGCGTCCGACGGAGAGTTCGTCGCCGGGCACGAGGTCGACGAGCTGCGGTGGCTCTCCGTCGACGAGGCCCGGGAGATGTTGAGCTATCCGCTCGATCGCACGATCCTCGAGGAGTTCGTGCGGCTACCCGCGGACCTGCACACGTTCCTGTTGGTACGGCACGCCAAGGCCGGTCGGCGCTCGACCTACAAGGGCGACGACCGGTTGCGGCCCCTCGACAAACTCGGCCGGGCGCAAGCCGCCGCCCTCGCCCCATTGCTGATCGCGTTCGGGGCGAGCCGGGTGCACTCGGCCGATCGCGTCCGCTGTGAGCAGACCCTGGAACCGCTACGCGACCGGCTGGGGGTCGAGTTGCACAGCGAGCCGGATCTGTCGGAGGAGACGTATCGGACCAATCCGGCAGCGGCGCAACGCCGGATCCTCGAACTCGCCGCCGACACGACGTCGACCCTGGCGGTCTGCAGTCAGGGCAAGGTGATCCCGCCCCTCATGGACTGGTGGTCCGAGCGCGACTCGATCCCGCTTCCCAAGGCCTCCAACCGCAAGGGCAGTGTGTGGGTTCTGTCCCTGTTCGACGGCCGGCTGGTGGCGGCCGATCACATCGCCGGGCCGCTCCCGACAGCCTGAGTCCCGCGCCCCCTCAGGTTGACCCCGAACACGATTCAGCCCCCGGCGGGGGAAGTACGCCGGGGGCTGAATTGTGGTCGTCGACCGCGGTTGTCCCGCAGGTCAGCGACGGGTGGTCTTCTTCGCCGCGGTCTTCTTCGCGGCAGCCTTCTTGGCCGGAGCCTTCTTCGCCGCGGTGGCCTTCTTGGCCGGCGCCGCCTTCTTGGCCGGAGCCTTCTTCGCCGCGGTGGTCTTCTTGGCCGCCGTGGTCTTCGCCGGAGCCTTCTTGGCCGCCGTGGTCTTCTTGGCGGCGGCGGTCGTCTTCTTGGCGGCGGTCTTCTTCGCCGGCGCAGCCTTCTTGGCTGCCGTGGTGGTGGCTCCGCTTCCGCGCTTCACAGCCGGACCGGTCGCGGACAGCTTCTGCTTGCCCGCCACAACGGCTTTGAACTGAGCGCCCGGACGGAACGCCGGCACCGAGGTCGCGCGGACCTTGACGGTCTCGCCGGTGCGCGGGTTACGGGCGACGCGCGGTGCGCGCTTCCGCTTCTCGAATACGCCGAAGCCGGTGATCGTCACGCTCTCGCCCTTGTTGACCGCGCGCACGATCGTGTCGACGACGAGCTCGACGGCTTCAGTCGCAGTCTTGCGATCCGCGTCGAGCTTCTTGGTCAGCTCATCAATGAGCTCCGCCTTGTTCATGAGTACCTCCGCAAGCTGATCTGACCGAGTTTCGGCCAGCTACCAACACACGGTAAACGTCGGATGTGAAAACGTCCATCTTCCACGCCAATTAGGACGCCGTGTTGCGAAATGGCATGGCAGCTCACGATGGTGCCGCCGCGGCGAGATGACCCCGCCGCGGCGGTGCGAAATCAGTCCGCGAGGGTGCGCGGCTTGAATGCCGGACGCGCCGACTCGTACTCGGAAATCGCCTCTACCTGGCGCAACGTGAGTCCGATGTCATCGAGACCCTCCATCAGGCGCCACCGCGTGTAGTCATCAATTGCCAACGGCACCACGAGGTCTCCGGCGGTGACCGTCTTATCGACAAGACTCACCGTCACTTCGAGGCCCGGAGTCTCCTCGAGGCGCTTCCACAGCAGTTCGACGTCGGACTGCTCGACCTGCGCGGCCACCAGACCCGCCTTGCCCGAGTTGCCGCGGAAGATGTCGGCGAAACGCGACGAGATCACCACGCGGAAGCCGAAATCGGACAGCGCCCAGACCGCGTGCTCACGCGACGACCCGGTGCCGAAGTCGGGACCGGCAACCAGGACCGACCCGCGGCTCCAGGGCTCGTTGTTGAGGATGAAATCGGGATCGGTCCGCCAACCGGCGAACAGACCGTCCTCAAAGCCGGTGCGCGTCACCCGCTTCAGATAGACGGCCGGGATGATCTGGTCGGTGTCGACGTTGCTGCGACGCAGCGGGACACCGATTCCGGTGTGTTCGGTGAACGGTTCCATGAGAAAGCCCCTGTTCGAATGATGTGGCAGGAATGTGGGTCGGACCGTGACTCAACCGAGATCGGCGGGCGCCGGCTGCGAGTCCAGATCGGCGGGCGCGGACAAGGTGCCGCGCAGCGCGGTGGCCGCTGCCACTCCCGGAGACACGAGGTGCGTTCGGCCACCCTTGCCCTGGCGCCCTTCGAAATTGCGGTTGGAGGTCGACGCACACCGCTCCCCCGGGGCGAGCTGGTCCGGGTTCATGCCCAGGCACATCGAGCACCCGGCCTGCCGCCACTCGGCGCCGGCCGCGAGGAAGATCTCTCCGAGTCCCTCGTCCTCGGCCTGTGCACGCACCCGCATCGAACCGGGCACGATGAGCATCCGCATCCCGTCCGCGACCTTGCGCCCCTTGAGGATGCCGGCGACCTCGCGCAGGTCCTCGATCCGGCCGTTCGTGCAGGAGCCGACGAAGACCGTGTCGACCTTGATGTCGCGCAGCGGCGTTCCGGGCTCGAGGCCCATGTACTCGAGCGCCTTGGCCGCGGCACTCGCCTTGACCTCGTCGCCGTACTCCGCCGGGTCGGGTACCGCCGCGCCGAGCGGGGCACCCTGTCCCGGATTGGTCCCCCACGTGACGAACGGGGTCAGCGAGGCGGCGTCGATGTGCACCTCGGCGTCGAAGGTGGCGCCGGGATCGGTGCGCAGACTGTCCCAATAGTCAACGGCAGCATCCCAATCGGCACCCGAGGGGGCATGCGGGCGGCCCTTGAGGAACTCGTAGGTGACCTCGTCGGGTGCGATCATCCCCGCCCGGGCGCCTGCCTCGATCGACATGTTGCACACCGTCATCCGCGCTTCCATGGAGAGCTTGCGGATCGCCTCCCCGCGGTACTCCAGCACGTAACCCTGCCCGCCGCCGGTGCCGATCTTCGCGATGATCGCGAGGATCAGGTCCTTGCTCGTCACGCCGGGCGGGAGCTCGCCGTCGACGTTGATCGCCATCGTCTTGAACGGGCGCAGCGAGAGGGTCTGCGTCGCCAGGACGTGCTCGACCTCACTGGTACCGATACCCATCGCGATCGCTCCGAAGGCACCGTGTGTGGAGGTGTGGCTGTCACCGCACACGACGGTCATGCCGGGTTGGGTCAGGCCCAGCTGCGGCCCGACCACGTGGACGATGCCCTGCTCGGCGTCACCCATGGGGTGAAGGCGGACGCCGAATTCCTCGCAGTTGCTGCGCAGCGTGTCGACCTGGGTCCGCGACACGGGATCGGCGATGGGCTTGTCGATGTCCACCGTCGGGACGTTGTGGTCCTCGGTCGCGATGGTCAGATCCGGTCGGCGGACCGGACGACCGGCGAGGCGCAGGCCCTCGAAGGCCTGGGGACTGGTGACCTCGTGGACGAGGTGGAGGTCGATGTAGATCAAGTCGGGATTGGTGTTGCCGGACGCATCGACGTCACCGGGGACGACGACATGGTCGCGCCACACCTTCTCGGCGAGAGTCAGCGGCTGGGCTGGGCTGTTGCTCATGGCTTCACTCGTTATCTGCTCGGGTTCTTCGGACTCTGCACGCGGTGTTGACGTTCTGGCTGTGTTTCGAACGTGCATCTCACTATTTGGACAGCTAGTATCGTCCTATGGGAAAGGATACCGCATCCGCGGTCAGCAGCGGAATCGGAGTGCTCGACAAGTCCGTGGCGGTGCTGCACGCGATCGCCGAGGCGCCGTGCAATCTCTCCGAGCTCTGCGAGCGCACCGGTCTGCCCCGGGCGACGGCACATCGACTCGCCGTCGGACTCGAGACGCACCGCTTTCTGACCAGGGATGTCACCGGCCGCTGGCAGCCCGGCCCCGTCCTCGGCGAACTCGCCTCCTCGGCACACGATCCCGTCACCGAGTCCGCTCTCATGGTCCTCCCCCGGCTCCGCGACATCACCGGCGAATCGGTTCAGGTCTATCGCCGCGAAGGGGCCGAACGCGTCTGCGTCGCCGCGATGGAACCACCGACCGGCCTGCGTGACACCGTGCCGGTGGGCACCCGGTTCCCCATGAGCGCAGGGTCCGCGGCGAAGGTCCTCCTCGCCTGGGCCGACCCCGCCACCCAGCGCGCGCTCGTGCCGGACAGCGTCTTCAGCGAGCGCGCACTGCACGAGATCCGCCGGCGCGGGTGGGCCCAGAGCGCCGGTGAACGCGCCGCCGGAGTCGCGAGCGTGTCGGCTCCCGTGCGCGACGGCAACGGTGACGTGGTCGCCGCGATCTCGGTGTCCGGGCCGATCGACCGAATGGGCCGGCGACCCGGTGCACGCTGGGCCGCCGATCTGCTCGCCGCCGCCGACGCCATCCACAAACGCCTCCAGGCCGCACGTCCCTGACCCAGAGCCGTTGCACCCGGAGCGGTTCCGATGAACCCGCCGGTGGGCTAGCGTCGGGGAATGGGAGTCAACCAACGCAATCAGATCGTCATGTCCGAGGCCGAGATCGCGGAGTTCGTGGCGCGCAGTCGGACCGCGACCCTCGCCACCACCGGAGCGGACGGGAGCATCCACCTCGTGGCGATGTGGTACGGGATCATCGACGGCGAGATCTGGTTCGAGACCAAATCCAAGTCGCAGAAGGCGGTCAACATCCGTCGCAACAACCGGTGCTCGGTGATGATCGAGGACGGTGACACCTACGACACACTGCGCGGCGTCACCTTCGAGGGCACTGCCGAGATCCTCGACGACCCGGACTCGTGCCTGAAGGTCGGCATCAGCGTCTGGGAACGCTACACAGCGCCCTACACCGAAGAATCGCGACCATTCGTCGAGCAGATGATGAACAAGCGCGTCGCCGTCCGGATCCGTCCGTCCCGCACCCGTTCCTGGGACCACCGCAAGCTCGGCATCCCCGAGATGCCGGCCTCGGGCACCACCGCCGAATTCCTCTGACCGCAGTCCCGGCGCGACACCTTCTGACCCTCGTCCGTGTTTCGGTGTGATCATCGCAACACGGACGAGATGGTCTGTCGCGCAATGAAAAACACCCTCCCCCTGCATCGCAGAGGAAGGGTGTTTCTCGTAGCCCCGACGGGATTCGAACCCGCGCTACCGCCTTGAGAGGGCGGCGTCCTAGGCCGCTAGACGACGGGGCCATGGGAACTTCCGGCGATCAAGACCTTAGCACGGTCTCGATCTCTTTCTGTCCGCTGGGGTACCAGGACTCGAACCTAGAATGGCGGTACCAGAAACCGCTGTGTTGCCAATTACACCATACCCCATTGGCTTGATTCTCCTTGCGGAAAACTGCCGAGAAAGAGAGTATCAAAGGGTCACCGTAAGTCCACAAACGTGCAGCTCAGCGGCACTATTCGGCTGCGATCTCCCGTGCCGAGGCCAGCCGCGCGAGCGTCTTGTCGCGACCCAGGATCTCCATCGATTCGAAGAGCGGCGGACTGACCTGGGAGCCGGTCACCGCCACGCGTACCGGACCGAACGCCTTGCGCGGTTTGAGCCCCAGATCGTCCACCAGCGCAGCATTCAGTGCGTCCTGCAGTGCGGCGGTGGTGAAGGAGTCCAGCGACTCGACCGCGGCGATGGTGGCGTCCAGGACCGGCACCGCGTCGGCGCCCAGGTTCTTGCTCGCCGCCTTCTCGTCGATCGTGAACTCGTCGTCGGAGACGTAGGCGAAGGAGATGAGGTCCCACGCGTCGCCGAGGACCTGGATACGCGTCTGCACCAATTCGGCCAGAGCCGCGAAGGTCTCGTCGTCGGCGCTCTCGGGGAGCTTGCCCTGCGCGACGAGATACGAGCGCAGCCGCGCCGTGAAGTCGGCGACCTCGAGCATCCGGATGTGCTCGGCGTTGATGGCGTCGGCCTTCTTCTGATCGAACCGTGCGGGGTTCGAGTTGACCTGTCGCACATCGAAAGCCGCGATCATCTCGGCCAGGCTGAAGACGTCGACATCGCTCTTGTAACCCCAGCCGAGCAGCGCGAGGTAGTTGAGCAGACCCTCGGGGATGAAACCGCGGTCGCGATGGTGGAAGAGGTTCGACTGGGGGTCGCGCTTGGAGAGCTTCTTGTTGCCCTCACCCATCACGAAGGGCAGGTGCCCGAAGGCCGGCACGGCGTCGGCGACGCCGATACGGATCAGCGCGTCGTACAGCGCGAGCTGCCGCGGAGTCGACGACAGGAGATCCTCGCCGCGCAGCACATGGGTGATCTTCATCATCGCGTCGTCGACCGGGTTGACCAGCGTGTAGAGCGGATCGCCGGTCGCACGGGTCAGCGCGAAGTCGGGAACGGTACCCGCCTTGATCGTCGTCGTGCCGCGCACGAGATCGTCCCAGGTGAGGTCGGTGTCCGGCATCCGCAGGCGGACAACGGGTTTACGTCCTTCGGCGAGGTAGTCCGCACGTTGCTCGGGCGTCAGGTCACGATCGAAGTTGTCGTACCCGAGCTTGGGGTCGCGTCCGGCGGCGCGGTGCCGGGCCTCCACCTCTTCCGGGGTCGAGAACGCCTCGTAGGCCTCGCCGGCCTCGAGAAGGCGGGCGACGACGTCGGCATGGAGTTCCCGCCGCTCGGACTGCCGGTAGGGACCGTAGGGTCCGCCCACCTCCGGCCCCTCGTCCCAGTCGAGACCGAGCCAGCGCAAGGCGTCTAGGATGGCCTCGTAGGATTCTTCGCTGTCTCGCGACGAGTCGGTGTCCTCGATGCGGAAGACGAAGGTGCCACCGTCGTGCCGGGCCTGCGCGAAATTGAAGAGCGCGGTCCGCACGAGTCCCACGTGGGGAGTGCCGGTCGGGGATGGACAGAATCGGACGCGAACGGCCTCACTACTGGTCATGAGGCTCAGCGTATCGAAGCCGACCGCCGCCCCCGCACGCCCGCCGTCAGGCCCGGTGGCGCTCGCAGAACTCCACCAGGACCCGGTTCACCTCGGCCGGCTGTTCGAGATAACCGAAATGACCGGCCCGCTCGATCTCGACGTACTCCGCGCCTGGAATGGCCTCGGCGACTTCGCGCGCCAGCTTCGCCGGCAGGGTCCGGTCGTCGGCGAATCCGACGACCAGCGCGGGCCGGGTGATGCCGCGGTACGCCGCGAGACGGTTGGACTCCTTGTTGTGGAGTTCGAGCTGTGCGCGGACGCCCGGGGTGATCGTCTGCGGGGAGAACCCGATGATGTCGAGCCAGTCTCGCGCGGTGCGGTCGTCGTCGAGCGTGTGCGGCGACAGGTTGAGATGCGCGGTGATGGCGGCCTCGTACTCCGGTGGCAGCTTGATCTTGTTGTCGTAGAGGGCCCGCTCACCGGCCGAGATCGCTTCCTGCAGTGGGGTGTTGCGGCCGTACGTCGCAACCATCACCGCCGCCTTGACCACGTCGGGGCGGGCCAGCGCCAGCTCCTGGGTGATCCGGGCACCCAACGAGGTGCCGATCACGATCGCCGGACCGCGGCCGAGGTGTTCGATCAGAGCCGCGGTGTCGGCGACCATGTCGTCGAGCGTGAAACCCTCGGCGCACTCCGACGACGGTGCGACACCGCGGTTGTCGAACGTCACGACGGTGAAGCCGGCTTTCACCAGCGCGGGTTCCTGATGCGCCTTCCAGACGCGGCCGGGACTTCCGGTTCCCATGACCATGACCACGAGCGGGCCCGACCCGGCGAGGCTGTAGGAGATGTCGATCCCGTTGACACGGGCCGTGCTGGGAGCTGTCACTTGTCCACCACCGGGTTGGAGAGCGTACCGATACCGTCGACGGTCACCGAGATACGTTGACCGGCGACCATGGGCCCGACCCCTTCCGGGGTGCCCGTGAGGATCACGTCGCCGGGCAGCAGGGTCATCACGCGCGAGATCCACTCGACGATCTCACCGACGTCGTGGAGCATCAGCGATGTCCGGGTCCGCTGCTTGACCTCGCCGTCGAGTTCCGTCACGAGTTCGACGTCCGACGGATCGAGCGAGGTGTCGATCCACGGGCCGAGCGGACAGAAGGTGTCGTACCCCTTGCCGCGGGTCCACTGACCGTCGGCCTGCTGGTGGTCGCGGGCGGTTACGTCGTTGGCGACCGTGTATCCGAGGATCACGCCCTTGGCCTGCGCGGCCTTCACGTCCTTGCACGGGCGTCCGATGACGGCCGCGAGCTCCCCCTCGTAATCGACCCGTTGCGACGACGGCGGACGCACGATGGGCACCTCGGGGCCGATGATCGAAGTGTTGGGCTTGAGGAAGATCACCGGGTCGGCGGGCGCCTCGCCGCCCATCTCCGCCGCGTGTGCGGCGTAGTTCTTGCCGATGCAGATCACCTTGCTGGCGAGGATCGGCGCCAACACCCGGACATCCGCCAGCTTCCACGACCGGCCGGTGAACGTCGGCGTACCGAAGGGATGTTCGGCGATCTCCTTGACGACGGCGTCGTCTCCGTCGCCCTCGACGGACACGAAGGCCACGCCGTCAGGACTCGCAATTCGACCTAAGCGCATGTCCAGACCCTATCGCACCGCCGATCCCACACGTTGGGAGACGAGTTGGCGGACGTCGGTGCCGGTTTTACAATGTGGTCACACTGTTTCATATATTGAGATATCCAACCCCGGTTCACCGGGTCCGGACAGGCAGCGAGGTGAGTAGACCATGACCGATGTCGACGACATCACCACTGCCCGAAGGTGGATCATCCTCGGGTGCTCGCTGCTCGCCGCGCTCACCACGACTTGTGTGGTCAGCGGTGTCGCCTACCTGATCCCCACGCTGCACACCGACGCCGGACTCACCCTCACCCAGGCCTCGGCGCTTGCCGCGATCCCGACGGTCGGACTGATGGCGGCGACGATCCCGTGGGGAATCCTGTTGGACCGCTACGGCGAACGACGGATCCTCCTGCTGTCGCTGTCGATCTCGCTCGCCGGCGCGACCGGGGCGACCGTCGCCGCGTCAGCCGATGCGTCCTATGCCGTCGTGGGTGCCGCGCTCTTCGTGGGCGGTCTCGGCTCGGGGGCGGCGAACGGGGCCAGCGGTCGCATCGTCGTCGGCTGGTTTCCCGCACACCAGCGTGGGACTGCGATGGGCATCCGGCAGATGGCACAACCGCTGGGGATCGGCGTCTGCGCTCTCACCATGCCGGTTGTCGCAGCGAGTTCGGGACCCGCTGCGGCACTGGCGATCCCAGCCGTGGTGACTGCTGCAGGACTCGTCGCGGTGGTCGTCGGCATCACCGATCCGCCGCGTCGGCCGGCTCCCGCGTCGACGGTCGGCAACCCTCCCCCGCGCACGAATCCCTACCGCGACAACTCTTTCCTCGCACGCATCCACATCGTCAGCATGCTGCTGGTCATCCCCCAGTCCATGCTGTGGACCTTCGTACCGACCTGGCTGATCGTCGCGCACGGGTGGTCACCGGCCGGCGCCGGAACCCTGATCACCGTGACCCAGATCATCGGTGCACTGGGCCGGATCGTCGCCGGACGGTGGTCGGACGCCTGGATGTCGCGGATGCGACCGGTCCGCGTGATCGCGGTGGCCGGTGTCGCCGCCATGTCCGCGCTCGCGATCGCCGACTGGTTCGACAGCCCACTCGCGCCCGCGCTCATGGCGGTGGCGAGTGTCATCTCGGTGGCCGACAACGGCTTGGCGTTCACCGCCATAGCCGAGTACGTCGGACCGGAATGGAGCGGACGCGGACTCGCCGTGCAGAACACCGGACAGTATCTGGTGACCGCGGCGACCACACCGCTTCTCGGAGCACTCATCGCGACCGTCGGTTTCCCGATCGCCTTTGCCGCGACCGCCCTGGCACCGCTTATCGCGACGCCCCTGGTCCCGCGCGACCGGATGCGGGCAGCCGATGAGCTGGTCGACGTGTAACCCCACCAACGGGCGAACCCGCCACCGAATCGGTGGCGGGTTCGTCCCTTGCTGGTGAATCTGCCTGCGAATCAGAGCCGTTCGCGGATACGCGCACCGATCTCGGAGGTGCTGAACGTACCGCTGCGCTCGGCGAGGTCGTCGGCGACGGCCTTCTCGATCCGGGCGGCGGCGTCGTCGTCGCCGAGATGCTGGAGCAGGAGCGCGACCGACAGGATCGCGGCCGTCGGATCGGCCTTGCCCTGCCCGGCGATGTCGGGTGCCGAGCCGTGCACCGGCTCGAACATCGACGGGTTGGCGCCGGTGGCGTCGATGTTGCCCGACGCGGCCAGCCCGATACCACCGCTCACCGCGGCGGCGATGTCGGTGATGATGTCGCCGAACAGGTTGTCGGTGACGATCACGTCGAAGCGGCCGGGGTCGGTGACCAGGTAGATGGTCGCCGCGTCCACGTGGCAGTAGTCGGTGGTGACGTCGGGGAACTCGGCACCCACCTCCTCGACCGCGCGACTCCACATCGACCCGGCGAAGGTCAACACGTTGGTCTTGTGGACCAGCGTCAGCTTCTTGCGACGCTGCTGGGCACGCTGAAATGCGTTGCGCACGACGCGTTCCACACCGAACCGGGTGTTGACGCTGACCTCGGTGGCGACCTCGTTCGGGGTTCCGACACGAATCGCGCCACCGTTGCCGGTGTAGGGCCCCTCGGTCCCCTCCCGAACGACCACGAAGTCGATGTCGGGGTCGCCCGCGAGGGGCGAGGAGACACCGGGGAAGCGGCGCGACGGCCGCAGGTTGACGTGGTGGTCGAGTGCGAATCGCATCGTCAGGAGCAGACCGCGCTCCAGCACGCCCGACGGTACGGACGGATCGCCGATGGCGCCCAACAGGATCGCGTCGTGACGACGAAGCGACTCGAGGTCGTCCTCGGTGAGCAGCTCGCCGTTGCGGTGGTAGCGGCGCGCGCCGAGGTCGAACTCGGTAGTGCTCACCGACGGTACGATCGAGTCGAGGACGCCCAGCGCCTCGCCGATGACCTCGGGACCGATGCCGTCGCCGGCGATGACTGCGAGTTTCATGCGAGGTCGACCTGTTCGATGAGGGTTGCGCTGACCGCGTCACCGATCGCGGCGACGACCTCGTCGTCGAGGACGCTGCTCACGCGCAGCATCATGGTCGCGCCGCCGCCCTCGGCGTCCTGCGACAAACCGGCCGCCAGGATGTCGATGCCGGCGTTCCCGAGCAGCGTTCCGATCTTGCCGAGGGAACCCGGCTGGTCGGCGTAGCTGACGATGAGGTTGTGCCCTTCGGCACGCAGGTCGAAGTTGCGGCCGTTGATGTTGACGATCTTCTCCACCAGGCGCGGACCCGACAGGGTGCCCGAGACATTGTGGGTCGAGCCGTCGGCGAACACGGCCTTCACGTCGACCACGCTGCGGTGGTTGGGACTCTCCGGCGCGGTGGTGACCTCGCTGGTCACGCCGCGTCCCTCGGCGACCGCGGGGGCGTTGACGAAGGTGACCGGCTCGTCGAGCACTGCGGAGAACAGGCCGCGCAGCGCGGACAGGCCGAGCACGTCGACGTTGTTCGCGGCGAGTTCACCCCGTACGTCGACGACGATGGAGGTCGGCGGCTCCTTGCTGATGGCCCCGACGAGCACGCCCGCCTTGCGAGCGACCTCGAGCCACGGTGCGACCTCTTCGTCGACGGCGCCCCCGGTGATGTTGACGGCGTCGGGGACGAAGTGACCGGCCAGCGCCAGCCGGACGCTCTTGGCGACGTCGGTGCCCGCGCGATCCTGCGCCTCGCTGGTCGATGCGCCGAGGTGGGGCGTCACGACGACCTGCGGCAGCTCGAAGAGCGGCGAGTCGGTGCAGGGCTCGGTGGCGAAGACGTCCAGGCCGGCCGCGCGGACCTGACCGGAGTTGATCGCGTCGGCCAGTGCCTGCTCGTCGATGAGACCACCGCGGGCGGCGTTGACGATGACGACGCCCTTCTTGGTCCGGGCGAGCTGCTCGGCGCCGATGAGGCCCAGGGTCTCCGGGGTCTTCGGCAGGTGGACGGTGATGAAGTCGGCGCGCTCGAGGAGTTCGTCGAGGCTGACGAGCTCGATCCCGAGCTGGGCCGCACGAGCCGGCGACACGTAGGGGTCGTAGGCGATGATGTGGGTTTCGAAAGCGGCCAGCCGCGCGGCCACCAGCTGGCCGATGCGGCCGAGTCCGACGACACCGACCGTCTTGTCGAAGATCTCGACGCCGTTGAACGACGAACGCTTCCAGGTCTTCTCGCGCAAGGTGGCGTCCGCGGCCGGGATCTGGCGCGACGCGGCCATCAGCAGCGCGACGGCGTGTTCGGCCGCGGTGTGGATGTTCGAGGTCGGGGCGTTGACGACCATGACGCCGCGCTCGGTCGCGGCAGGCACGTCGACGTTGTCCAGACCGACACCCGCCCGGGCGATGATCTTCAGCTTCTTGCCCGCGTCGAGGACCTCGGCGTCCACGGTCGTCGCGGAGCGGACCAGGATGGCGTCGGCGTCGACGACCGCCTCGAGCAGCTTGGGACGATCCGGGCCGTCGACCCATCGCACCTCGACACCGTCACCGAGTGCTTCCACGGTGGACGGCGCCAGCTTGTCGGCGATGAGTACAACCGGGCGGCCAGCAGAGCTCACAGTCATTTCTCCAGGTTCGGGGAGTGCGGTTTCACGAACGTCGGTATGGAGTGTCGGTGACGACTCCGTACGACAGCTTAAAGGTGTGGTAGGTGCCGTCGAGCATGCGGTCTACCCCGAAACGAGAGCCCTGTCCCCCGGCACGAGTAGAGTGTGACGCGCATTACGGCAAACTCGCGCGGCGCATCACAGAACTGTTGCAAACCGACCGCGGCTCGATCCCACGCCGCCGTGCGCGCGTGGGGCGCCCGGTACGGTGTGCTTGCCGCCCATCGCGAAGTTCCCGACGGGCGGCAATGCCCGTGATCGAGAACTGGTTGACCCGAGAAGTGGAGTGCGGATGACGAAGAAGCTGACAGTACTGTTGGCGGTTTTGGCTGCGACGGTGCTGGCCGGCTGGGGAGGGGGCGTCGCGGTCGCCGCACCGGCGAAGATCTTCATGGGAGGCGGGTCCGGGATCCTGGTGCTCAAGGGCGGCAACTCGGCCGCGGCCTGCACCCTGACCACCATCGGCCGCTCGAAGACCAACAAGCTCATCGGCGTCACCGCGGGACACTGTGGCACTCCCGGCCAGAAGGTCTACTCCGAGACGTTCCAGGACCGCGGCCAGGCAGGCACCATCACCTACACTGCGCCGGATCTCGACATGGCGATCATCGAACTCGACGCCTCGCGAGTCGTGCCGCTGCGCACGGTCCGCGGCGTGACGATCCGCTCGGTCGACCAGGCGCCGCTCGCCTTCCCGACCATCGCCTGCAAAGAAGGCCGGACCACCGGCAACACCTGCGGCATCGCCTGGTTCTCCGACGGCGACGTGCACGTCAGCCAGATGTGCGTCATCGAAGGTGACTCCGGTAGCCCCGTGGTCGTCGGCGACCGGCTGGTGGGCATGGTGAACGCCTACTACTTCCTCGGTTGCCTCGGCCCCGAGACCGGCACCAACATCCAGCCGATCCTGAAGCGGATCGCTTCGCTCGACGCGTACAAGGGATTCCGGGTCGCCTGACGACTCTGGGTCCCACCCCCACCGACGCCCCGGATGGTTTCCCTCCGGGGCGTCGTCGTGTGCGGGGTGA
Source organism: Gordonia sp. SMJS1 (assembly GCF_029866425.1). NCBI lineage: Bacteria > Bacillati > Actinomycetota > Actinomycetes > Mycobacteriales > Gordoniaceae > Gordonia > Gordonia sp. SMJS1. Next base: position 3,547,434 of record NZ_CP123381.1, read on the forward strand.
CGTGCGCAGTGAGGCGCCGGGACGACTGCTCGGGCCGAGCACGACCCGGGTGGTCAGCCGGCTTCGGTCACCGGGTGACCCCGAGCCAGTCCTCGATCGCCCGGGTGACCGCTGCCGTCGCTTCCAGAGGTGCGAGATGTCCGACACCGTCGAGGATCACGGGGTCGCGGCGGTCGGGCAGGAGGTCTCGTAGCTGCGTGGCCTGCTCGACGGGAATCCACGGATCGTCGGCGCCCCAGCCGATTCGCGTCGGGCACCGGACCTCCGACAGGCGTTCCGCGACAGGTCTCGTGTGCTCCGGCCGCAAGGCCGCGATCTGACGATAGAACCCGGCTTTGCCGGCCCCGCCGAGCCACGGACGGGTCAGCGCGTCGAGGTCAAAGTCCGTCAGGCGATGCCGCGCGGCACCGGCGATGTACTCGCGCACCAACGCCGCGTGCAAGGGGTCGGGAAGTTGCTCGAAGACCTCGGTGTTGTCGGCGACCAGTCGGAAGAAGGGCGACCCCCACGGATCGAGAGTCACGATGTCCCAGAGGAACAACGACGCGTACTCGCGACCGTGGAGCAGATGCGCGCCCAGTGCCACCGCGCCCCCGATGTCATGTGCGATCACGTGCGGCCGCGTCAGACCCCACTGTGACTGCAGCACAGCGAATCTCGACATCTGGGTCGCCAGATCCACCGGTGCGTCCGTGACCATCGACTGCCCGTATCCAGGCATGTCCCACAGGAAGACCCGGCGACCGAGGCCGATCTGTTGCGCCACGCCGGCCCACACGTACGCCGACCACGGGGTCCCGTGGCACATCACCACATCGATGTCGGTGTGCCCCGCCGGCTCGAGAACATATGTCGCAACACGCTCCCCGTCGACGTCGACATAGACCGGCGGCGGCAGAACGATCCCTTGGCTGTCCACCAGGTCGACACTAAACCCGTCGAGCCGAACCCACCCTTTTTCGGTATTTCCTCACCCCGCGACCCCGGTGGGTTTACCGAAAAGGGGTGGGTGTGCGGCGACGCAAGCGGGTCCGCACCACATCGGTGCGGACCCGCTGTCGGCGCTGCGTTCAGCGCAAACCGCTGCGACTCAGGCGGTCTCGGTGATCGGACGATCAACCCAGCTCATCAGGTCGCGCAGCTTCTTGCCGGTGACCTCGATCGGGTGCTCGGCGTTCTCCTTGCGCAGGCCCTCGAGCTCCTTGTTGCCGCCCTCGACGTTGGCGACGAGGCGCTTGACGAAGGTGCCGTCCTGGATGTCGGTGAGGATGCCGCGCATGCGCTCCTTGGTGTCGGCGTCGATGACCCGCGGGCCCGACACGTAACCGCCGAACTCGGCGGTGTCCGAGACCGAGTAGTTCATGCGCGCGATGCCGCCCTCGTACATGAGGTCGACGATCAGCTTGAGCTCGTGCAGCACCTCGAAGTAGGCCATCTCGGGGGCGTAACCCGCCTCGACCATCACCTCGAAGCCGGTCTTGACCAATTCCTCGGTGCCGCCGCACAGCACCGCCTGCTCGCCGAAGAGGTCGGTCTCGGTCTCTTCCTTGAACGTGGTCTTGATGATTCCGGCACGACCACCGCCGATGGCGCTGGCGTAGCTCAGCGCAAGCGCCTGGCCCTCGCCCTTGGGGTCCTGGTGGACGGCGATGAGCGCGGGAACGCCCTTGCCGTCGACGAACTGGCGGCGCACGAGGTGGCCGGGGCCCTTCGGGGCCACCATCGCGACGGTCACGTTCTCCGGCGCCTTGATGAGGCCGAAGTGGATGTTGAGACCGTGGCCGAAGAACAGCGCGTTGCCGTCCTGCAGGTTCGGCTCGATGTCCTCGGTGAAGATCTTCGCCTGCGAGGTGTCGGGCGCCAGCACCATGATGACGTCGGCCCAGGCGGCGGCCTCGGATGCGGTGAGCACCTTGAGGCCCTGCTCCTCGGCCTTGGCCTTCGACTTGGAGCCCTCACGCAGACCGATCACGACGTCGACGCCGGAATCGCGCAGCGACAGCGAATGCGCATGGCCCTGGCTGCCGTAGCCGATCACCGCGACCTTGCGACCCTGGATGATCGACAGATCCGCGTCGTCGTCGTAGAACAGTTCGATGGCCACTATGTTTCCCTTCGATATGTGGTGTCCCTGGCGGATTCTGAAGAATCCGTCGGGATTCGTAATTCCCTTGTCGCTCCTCGCCGATGCTCAGATGAGCGCGACGACAGCGGGATTCTCTGTCAGCGGTTGGCCGACATGCTCTTCGGTCCCCGACCGAGGGTCACCGCGCCCGATTGCGCGATCTCCCGGATTCCATACGGATCGAGCATCCGCAGAAGTGCTTCGAGTTTTTCCGACGTGCCGGTGGCCTCGATCGTCAGCGACTCGGGCGAGACGTCGATCACCTTGGCGCGGAACAGGTTCACCACCTCGATGACCTCGGTGCGCACCGTCGAATCCGACCGCACCTTGACCATCATCAGCTCGCGCGAGACCGAGCTCGCCGGGTCCTGCTCGACGATCTTGATCACGTTGATCAACTTGTTGAGCTGCTTGGTGACCTGCTCGAGGGGGAAGTCCTCCACCGAGACCATGATGGTCATCCGCGAGATGCCCTTGAGCTCGGTGGGGCCCACGGCGAGTGACTCGATGTTGAATCCGCGCCTCGAGAACAGCGCCGAGATCCGCGCGAGGACGCCGGGTCGGTCTTCGACCAGGACACTGAGGGTATGGGTGGTGCTCACTGCTCGTCCTTCTGGTTTGCGCGATCGGCCGGCGCGTTGTCGACCGTTTGATGGCCATCCATCGCCTGGTGGATCTCCACCGGACCCGACGCCGACTCGTCGTCGTCGAACAGCGGCCGGATGTCGCGGGCGGCCATGATCTCGTCGTTGCCGGTGCCGGCGGCGACCATCGGCCACACCTGGGCGTCCTTGCCGACGATGAAGTCGATGACCACCGGGCGGTCGTTGATCTCCCGCGCCTTCGCGATCACCTCGTCGACGTCCTCCTCGCGCTCGACGCGGAAGGCCACGCAGCCCAGCGCCTCCGAGAGCTTGACGAAGTCCGGGATCATCCGCGAGTGCGTCGACAGATCGGTGTTCGAGTAACGCTCGTCGTAGAACAGCGTCTGCCACTGACGGACCATGCCCAGGTTGCCGTTGTTGATCAGCGCCACCTTGATCGGGATGCCCTCGATCGCGCAGGTGGCTAGTTCCTGGTTGGTCATCTGAAAACAGCCGTCACCGTCGATCGCCCAGACCTCGGCGTCGGGGTCGGCGGCCTTGGCGCCCATGGCGGCGGGCACCGCGTAGCCCATCGTGCCCAGACCACCGGAGTTGAGCCAGGTGCGCGGCTTCTCGTAGGAGATGAACTGTGCGGCCCACATCTGGTGCTGGCCGACACCTGCGCAGTACACCGCGTCCGGACCGGCGGCCTTGCCGAGGGCCTGGATGACGAACTCCGGCGACATCGAGCCGTCGGTCTGACGGTCGTAGCTCAGCGGATAGGTCCGACGCAGTTTGTCGAGGTAGGACCACCACTGCGAGATGTCGGGAGTCGAGCCGCTGGTCGCCCGCTCCTCGCGCAGCGCCTCGGTGAGCTCGGCGATGACCGCCTTGCAGTCACCGACGATCGGCACGTCGACGGGCCGGTTCTTGCCGATCTCGGCGGGGTCGATGTCGGCATGGATGACCTTGGCGTTCGGCGCGAACGATGACAACTGTCCGGTGACCCGGTCGTCGAAGCGTGCTCCGAGGGTGATCAGCAGGTCGCTGCGCTGCAGGCCCGCGACCGCCGCCACCGTGCCGTGCATGCCGGGCATGCCCAGGTGCAGCTGGTGGCTGTCGGGGAACGCGCCGCGTGCCATCAGCGTGGTGACCACCGGGATGCCGGTCAGCTCGGCCAGTTCCAGCAGCTCGGCCGACGCGTTCGCCTTGATGACACCGCCGCCGACGTAGAGCACCGGCGACTTCGCGGCGTTGATCATGCGCGCCGCCTCGCGAACCTGCTTGCCGTGCGGCTTGGTCACCGGGCGGTAACCGGGCAGGTCGATCTGCGGCGGCCAGGAGAACGTGGTCTGCGCCTGCAAGATGTCTTTGGGGATGTCGACCAGGACCGCGCCGGGACGACCGCTCTCGGCGATGTGGAACGCCTCGGCGATGGTCTTCGGGATGTCGATCGCCCGGCTGACCAGGAAGTTGTGCTTGGTGACGGGCATCGTGATACCCGAGATGTCGGCTTCCTGGAACGCATCGGTGCCGATGAGCGCGCGACCGACCTGGCCGGTGATCGCGACGACCGGCACCGAGTCCATCTGGGCGTCGGCCAGCGGGGTCACCAGGTTGGTGGCACCGGGACCGGAGGTGGCCATCATGACGCCGGCGCGTCCGGCGACCTGGGCGTACCCGGTCGCGGCGTGACCTGCGCCCTGCTCGTGACGGACGAGGACGTGGCGGACCTTCTGCGAGTCCAGCAGTGGGTCGTAGACCGGCAGCACCGCGCCACCCGGAATGCCGAAGACGACCTCGACACCGAGCTCCTCGAGGGAACGAACCACAGACTGGGCGCCGCTGACACGCTCGGGAGCAACGGTGTGCTGGGTTACCGCACGGAGGTTGCCCGCCGCCGGAGACTGCTGCCGCAGTCCTGCGTTGCGCGTCGGCTCGTTGCGGCCGGCGTCGGTGCGTGCTGTTGGTGCGCTCACTGCACGATCCTCATCTTGGTTGTGGAATCCGATATCCGTGATGGAAGTACCTGGCATGAAAAAACCCCCGACAGCTTCCGCTGTTCGAGGGTGGCGCGTCGATGCCGGTTTGGGGTCTGCGAGGTGACCGGTCAGGCGAAGACGCGCCAGCCGATTACTACGAGGATCCCGTTCTGCATCACGCGTTCACGGTAGGACTGTGTTCGGTTCCGAGTCAAACTCCGGACCACGCCGTCTCACCATCTGGGAAAACACTGGTCGAGTCGGTTGTCTGCGCACCTCGATTTCGGTCCGGCGCGACGAACCCGTCGGCGAGGGACCTCGGGGCCGGTTGGCACAATGGAACGGTGCCGACTGATTCCACCGACCCCGTAGACCCGAAGACCAGCGCGACCCCTGCCGACGACGACGTCGCATTCGACTATCCGGTGACGTTCCGTATCAACCGGACCGCGTACTTCACGGTCCCGATGGCCGCTCTGGTGGTCGTGCTCCTGGTCGGCGCCTCCCCGTGGTTTGCCTTCGCCCTGATCGTCCCGGTCCTGGTCTGGCTGTGGATTCGCCGGTTGCGGACCGTGGTCACCGAGAACGGACTCACCTCGGTGCGGATGTTCTCGACCACCGAGATCGCCTGGTCCGACATCGCCGGACTGCAGTTCCCGAAGTGGAGTTCGGTGCGTGCGGTCCTCACAGATGGCAGTCGAGTTCGTCTGCCGGCCATCGGTTTCCGCGATCTTCCCGCGTTGTCGCTCGTCAGTGGTGGCCGCATTCCGGACCCCTTCGAGGCGGCCCGCTCTGCCGAGTAGTCACGGTCTCCTCGTTTCTGGCACGGATCCGACTCCGCTCGGTCTCAGAGGCCTCCACCTGCCGGCAATAGAGTGCGGCCGTGGAGCACACCCGAACATTCGACGCCGGTGAACTCGACGAACTGATCTCGGCAGGTCGCCTCGCAGACGTCGGGACGACGCTGTCCGCGATGCCCGCGGGCGACATCGCCGCCCTGCTCGACCGGCTCCCCCACAAGTCCCGTGGCGTCGCGTTCCGTCTGCTGGCCAAGGACCTCGCGGTGGAGGTGTTCGACGATCTGTCGGCCGGCTCGCAGCGCCGCCTCATCGACGATCTGGGCACCGCGGACGTGGCCGCCGCCTTCGACCACCTCGACCCCGACGATCGCGCCGAGTTGCTGGACGAGTTGCCCGCGGGAGTCGCCAAGTCGCTGATCCAGCAGCTCACCCCGGCCGAACGCGACATGACCGCGGTGGTTCTCGGCTACCCGCGCGGTTCGGTGGGGCGTCGGATGAGTCCCGAGTTCGTCCACGCCCGAGAGGACGAACCGGCCGGCGACGCGTTGGCCCGCGTGCGAGAACGCGGACACGCCGCGGAGACGATCTACACGGTGCCCGTCCTCGACGGCGCTCGCTCGCTGTGCGGTGTGGTCAGCCTGCGCGACCTCCTCCTGGCCGACCCGGCCCAACCCGTCCACGACCTGATGAACAAGCCGATGTTCGCTCATGCCGAGGATGACGCCGAGGCCACCGCGCAGAGGTGTGTGGACCGGGGAATCCTCGCCATGCCCGTCGTCGACAGCGACAGCCGCCTGGTCGGCGTCCTGACCATCGACGATGCCGTCGACGTCGTCGAGCAGGCCCGGGACACCGACGAGGCCCGTGCGGGCGCGCGTGAACCCCTCCGCGACCCGTACCTGTTCTCGTCCATCCTGTCGATCACGCGCGCCCGGATCGTGTGGCTGTTCGTGCTCGCGGTGTCGGCGATCCTCACCGTCAACGTGCTGGAGATCTTCGAGGGCACCCTCGAGCAGCGGGTCGCGCTGGCACTGTTCATCCCGCTGCTCACCGGGATCGGCGGGAACACCGGTTCGCAGGCGGCGACGACCGTGACCCGCGCACTCGCCACCGACGAGGTCGCCCCGCGCGACGTCGCCCGCGTCGCCGCCAAGGAGGTCCGCGTCGGACTGACCATGGGCGCGCTACTCGGACTCGCCGGGTTCACCGTCGCCGCACTCGTCTACGGCCTCGAGATCGGTGTGGTGATCGGCCTGACGATCCTGTCGGTGTGCACCCTGGCCGCGACCGTGGGCGGCGTGATGCCGCTGATCGCGAAGTCGATCCGCGTCGACCCCGCGGTGTTCTCCACGCCGTTCATCTCGACGTTCTGCGACGCCACCGGCCTTCTCCTCTACTTCTCGATCGCCAAGACGGTGCTGGGGATCTGACCCCGACCGAGGACTGCACCGGCGCGGCCCGGCCCGCACGCCCGAATGGTTTTGTTACCCATCGTCGCAGCGGAGTAGCCTGCTTCTCGGTGCTCCCTCACGCCCACCCTCAGCGAGGCGGCGCCCGTCAACACAGTTCGCCCGGGCCACAGCCCGTGGGAACACACCCGGGGTCGCGGTGTTGAGCCGAAGAGTCCGGCGCCGGTCCGTCACCGCACGTCCGATCGCGCCGGGCCCGCCTGAGCCACACGATCGATTCGAGGAACCCATGCCTGCTCTGAGGTCACGTACCACCACCGTCGGCCGCGAAGCCGCCGGCGCCCGCTCCCTGTGGCGCGCCACCGGGATGACCGACGACGACTTCGGCAAGCCGATCGTGGCCATCGCCAACTCCTACACCCAGTTCGTGCCGGGGCATGTGCATCTGAAGGACGTCGGCGACATCGTGGCCGAGGCCGTGCGGGCCGCCGGTGGCGTGCCGCGGGAGTTCCACACCATCGCCGTCGACGACGGCATCGCGATGGGTCACGGCGGCATGCTCTACTCGCTGCCCAGTCGCGAGATCATCGCCGACTCGGTCGAATACATGGTCAACGCCCACACCGCGGACGCGCTGGTGTGTATCTCCAACTGCGACAAGATCACTCCCGGGATGCTCAACGCCGCGATGCGCCTGAACATCCCGACGGTGTTCGTCTCCGGCGGGCCGATGGAAGCCGGCAAGGCAGTCGTCGTCGGCGATGTCGCACATCCGTCGTCGGACCTGATCACCACGATCTCGGCGTCGGCGAACAGTGCTGTCGACGACGCCGGACTCGACGAGGTCGAGCGGTCGGCGTGCCCCACGTGCGGTTCGTGCTCGGGCATGTTCACGGCCAACTCGATGAACTGTCTGACCGAGGCGCTGGGACTCGCGCTGCCCGGCAACGGCTCGACGCTGGCCACCCACGAGGCCCGCCGCGCCCTGTTCGCGCGCGCGGGCACGGTCGTCGTCGATGCGGCGACACGTTGGTATCGCGACGACGACGCATCGGTGCTGCCGCGGAACATCGCCACGCCGACCGCGTTTCGCAACGCAATGGCCCTCGACGTCGCGATGGGCGGTTCGACCAACACCGTGCTGCACATCCTCGCCGCCGCGCAGGAGGGGGAGGTCGTCGATTTCGACCTCGGGGTCATCGACGAGATCAGCCGCAACGTGCCGTGTCTGTCGAAGGTCTCGCCGAATTCGGACTACCACATGGAGGACGTCCACCGGGCCGGCGGAATCCCGGCGATCCTCGGGGAACTGCGCCGCGCGGGCCTGCTCGACGACACCGCGTCGACCGTGCACACCCCGACCATGGCCCAGGCGCTCGACGACTGGGACATCCGCGGCGGCAAGGCGATCGCCGAGGCCGTCGAACTCTTCCACGCCGCACCGGGCGGCGTCCGCACCACCACTCCGTTCTCGACGTCGAACCGGTGGAGTTCGCTCGACACCGATGCCTCGGGCGGTTGCATCCGCGACCTCGAGCACGCCTACACCGTCGAGGGCGGTCTGTGCGTGCTGCGCGGCAACCTCGCCCCCGACGGCGCTGTCCTGAAGACGGCGGGCATCGACGAGGACCTGTGGCACTTCGAGGGTCCGGCCCGTGTCGTCGAGAGCCAGGAAGACGCCGTCCAGGTCATCCTCTCCAAGACCATCCAGGCCGGCGAGGTCCTCGTCGTGCGGTACGAGGGTCCCGCGGGCGGCCCCGGCATGCAGGAGATGCTGCATCCGACAGCCTTCATGAAGGGCACCGGGATGGGCAAGAAGTGCGCGCTCATCACCGACGGCCGGTTCTCCGGCGGATCGTCGGGCCTGTCGGTCGGTCACATGTCCCCCGAAGCCGCGTCGGGTGGTGCCATCGGACTCGTCGAGGACGGCGACCCGATCGTCATCGACGTCAAGACCCGCCGCCTCGAGGTCCTGGTCGACGACGAGGTGCTCGCCGAGCGGCGCGCCAAGATGGAGGCCTCCGAACGGCCATGGCAGCCGAAGGATCGTCAGCGCACGGTGACCACCGCACTGCGCGCGTACGCCAAGCTCGCGACGTCTGCCGACCGCGGCGCGGTGCGTCAGGTCGACTGACTACTCAGCACAGAGTGCGGGGACGTATCGGATTCCGATACGTCCCCGCGTTCTGTGTCGGTGCCGACTCAGATGAGCGGGTTGCTCCCGTTGGCCAGGACCCAGACGGCGACAGCTGCCGCCACGCCGACGATGAGCCAGAGGAACGAGCCGACGAACGGCCGTCGCGCCCAACCCCGTGGATAGTCGAGTGAGTACAGACCCGGGCCGGTCAGGATGACGACCGCCGCGGCCACCGCGAGGAAGAGCTCGAACTCGACCCCGCCGGCGGCGGCGAAGAACGAGAAGCCATCGGCCATCGACATCTTGTAGGCCGCGGCGACGAGCATGGTGCCGAGGATCGCCGACGCCCCGATCGGGGTCAGCAGCCCGAGGATCACCATCAGTCCACCGATCGTCTCCGACAGCGCACCGACGATGGCGAGGATCTGGGCGTAGTCGGCGGTGAAGCCGGCGTCGACGAGCATGGACTCGAAGCCGCTCAACCGCGGACCGTTCCACAACCCGAAGAGCTTCTGCAGGCCGTGCGCACCGACCAGGCCGCCGAGCGCAACACGCAACAGCAGCAAACCCAGGTCGATGGTGCCGCGCCGCGATTTCGCGAGCGCGTCCTCGAGGTCGTCGTCGGCCCCGGCACCGCGCCGATCATCGGTGTCGTCGTCGGTTCGGCGCCGCCCGAACCGACGACGACCGCGCGGCTCGTCGTCAAGTACTTCGGTGTCGGACGCGGCGTCGTGCGCTCGGGCGCGGGAGATCAGATCGTCGTCGTCATCGACGAAGTCGTAGCGCGCGGTGCCGACCGGCGGCAGGGCGGGCTCCGGGGTGGTGACCGCGTCGTCGGCGGTCTGCACGCGCGCGGGGCCGGGCTGTTTGGCGAACTGTACGGTCTCGAAGTCGTCATCGGCCGGTACACCCGTTCCGGCGCCGGGCCCCGCGGTCGTCGCGGCCGGTCGCGTCGGCGCCGGACCGGACCGAGGAGCCGCGGCCGGACCAGCGGCGACCGAACGGGTCTCGACGTCGCCGGGATCGAGGTCGTCGAGATCGTCCACCCGGGAGTAGGGGGCCGGCGACCGCCGGGCGTGCCGGTTGTAGAAGTCGTCGCGGTCGGTCACCGCGGGTGGCGTCGGCGGGCCGGCGTCGGGACGCGAACTGCCCGCCCCGGGTCCCGTGCCGGGTGCGCCGGTCGCGCCGCCCGGGACCGGGATCTGTCCGGTCGGTTCGTCGTAGGGGCTCGTCGCCGGTGTGTCGCGCTCGCTGGTGCCCGACGTGTCGCGTTCGCTCACACGCCCGACTCTAGAGGCTCGCGGACTGCGGTCACCGGACCCCGACGGGGTGAGTCGGGGCACCACGCTCGGGGCACCGTCACCCGGAGCACCATTACTGTGGACGCCATGTGGAAGGGGCGCCCGACGGGCACGCGCGACGATGCCCGGACGAGTTCAGCCGCGACGGCGGACCGCCGGGTGTGGGCCCGGTGGCGAGTGCTGGTGACGGTGCTGACGGCGGTCGTGGTGCTGGTCGGCGGCTGCGCGGACTTCAGCGCCCAGGACAATCAACGCGAGGCGGGTGCGTTCAGCCCGAACAACCGGCCGAGCGGCCAGCCCAAGCCGACGCCACCGCCGGAGACCCCGCGCGAGACGCAACCGCCACCGACCGGCCCGTGCGTCGACCCCGACCCCGCGGTGATCGCGACGTGCCTCGCGTCCACCGGCGGTGTGATGCCCGGCGACGAGCAGGGCGAGGTCACCGTCGTCGCCGAACGCACGACCGGCAAGATCATCACGACCAAACGCTACGGTCCTGCCCGGACCCTGGGAGAGACGCCGGTCGATGCGTCCGGTGACGGCGGTCTGATCGATTTCGCCTACTCCCCCACCTATTCTCAGGACCGGTTGATCTACGCCTACATCACGACCCCGTCGGACAACCGCATCGTCCGCCTGGCACCGGGAGACGTGCCCAAGCCGATCCTGACCGGCATCCCCAAGGGCGCCACCGGGAACATGGGCGCGATGTACTTCCGGTCCCCGACCGAACTCGTCGTCGCCACCGGCAATGCCGGGAATCCCGCGGCCGCGGACGATCCGTCGTCCCTCGCGGGCAAGGTACTGCTGGTGACCTCGTTCACCTCTGGCGACGGCCCGCGGCCGGCGATCCTCGCATCCGGCTTCGGGTCGTCGGTGGCGTTGTGTCCCAACGCTTCCACCGGGACGGTCTACGTCGCCGACCAGACGGCCACCGAGGATCGCGTGCAGGTGCTCGAAGAAGGCGGACCCAAGGTGCTGTGGACGTGGCCGGACCGGCCGCAGATCGCGGGTTGCGGGGTCGCCGGGGGCAGCATCTTCGTCTCGACGACACGCACCCAGCGCATCGAGGCCATCAACGAGCCCACTCGCGAGGAGCCGACGATCACCGCTCCGGCCGTCGTGCTCGACCGGCGGTACGGTGCCCTCGGCCGGATGGCCGCGCTCCCCAACGGGCTGCTGCAGGTGGCGACCGTCAACAAGGAGGTGGGTTCAGCGAAGCCCACCGACGATCGCGTGTTCCGCTTCCTGCCCTCCGGCGGTGGCAACGACCGGACGTGACCGGGACGCGCCCTTCAAGGCTCGTCGACCTCGACGCGCTCCTTCGTCGCTTGCTCGGCCCGGCGGCGTGCGCTCCCCGCACCTCAGTAACTGCGGCCGGGCGGCCGTCGTGGATCGTGAAAGAACACTCTTGAGCGTCCACATCTCTGCTCCCTGAGGTGCGAGTTAAGCGAGCCACGAAGGGCTCCGCAACCTGTCTCACCAGGCCCTTCGTGGCTCGTCGCTGGCGCTCCTCGCACCTCAGGGAGCAATGGTTATGTCGTCTTTCGGATCAGGGAGCAGAGGGGCTGCGCCCTCAGGAACAGGCCGCGATGACGAGTTCTTTGACGCGGGCCGGGTCTGCTTGTCCGCGAGTCGCTTTCATGACGTCTCCGACGATCTTGCCGGCGGCCTGGACCTTCCCGCCGCGGATCTTGTCGGCGATGTCGGGGTTGGCGGCGAGCGCGTCGTCGACCGCCTTCTGGAGCGCGGAATCGTCCCGAACCACCTCGAGGCCGCGGTCGGCAACGATCTGAGCGGGCTCACCCTCACCGTCGAGGACGGCGGTCGCGACCTGCTGCGCCAGCTTGGTCGTGAGTCTGCCCTCGTCGACCAGCCCGATGATCTCGGCGACCTGCGCCGGCGTGATGGACAGGTCGGCGAGTTCGACTCCGCGAGAATTGGCCTGCTGCGCAAGGAAGGACACCCACCAGCCGCGCGCCGCCTCGGGTGCTGCCCCGGCGTCGACGGTGGCGATGATGAGATCGACCGCGCCGACGTTGACGAGGTCACGCATGACCTCGTCGGAGACTCCCCAGTCCTCCTGGATGCGGGCGCGACGTAGCCACGGCAGCTCGGGCAGGTTCGCCCGCAACTCCTCGATCCACGCCGAATCCGGCTGCACCGGAGGCAGATCCGGCTCCGGGAAGTAGCGGTAGTCCTCGGCGGTCTCCTTGCGGCGCCCGGCCGACGTGGTGCCGTCGGTCTCGTGGAAGTGCCGCGTCTCCTGGACGATCTCGCCGCCGGCCTCCAGGATGGCGGCCTGACGGCGCATCTCGTAGCGAACCGCCACCTCGACGCTCTTGAGCGAGTTGACGTTCTTGGTCTCGGTGCGCGTACCGAATTCGGTGGCGTCCTTCGTCTTCAGCGACAGGTTCACATCGCAGCGCATCGACCCCTGGTCCATACGCACGTCCGACACGTCCAGCGACTTGAGCAGGTCGCGCAGCGCCGACACGTAGGCCCGGGCGACCTCGGGCGCGCGTTCCCCCGCGCCCTCGATGGGCCGCGTCACGATCTCGACGAGCGGCACGCCCGCGCGGTTGTAGTCGAGCAGCGAATGACTCGCGCCGTGGATTCGACCCGTCGAGCCGCCGATGTGCAGCGACTTGCCGGTGTCCTCCTCCATGTGGGCGCGCTCGATCTCGACCCGCCAGGTGGTGCCGTCGCCGAGCACGACGTCGAGGAAACCGTCGTAGGCGATCGGCTCGTCGTACTGCGAGATCTGGTAGTTCTTCGGCTGATCCGGGTAGAAGTAGTTCTTCCGCGCGAAGACGCTCGACGGCCGGATGGAGCAGTTCAGCGCGAGGCCGATGCGGATCGCGGACTCGATGGCCTTGGCGTTGGCGACCGGGAGCGAACCCGGCAGTCCGATACACACCGGGCACACCTGGGTGTTCGGGTCGGCGCCGAACTCGGTGGGGCACCCGCAGAACATCTTGGTCGCGGTGCCCAGCTCGACGTGCACCTCGAGACCCATCACCGGATCGAATGCGGCAAGCACCTCGTCGTAGTCCAACAGGTCGACGGCTGCGGAAGTCATAGCGGCCAGTTTATGCGGCGATATCCCAGGGGCACGTTCAGGGTGATCACCGATGCCGGGAGCCGGACCCGCTCGTAGCGTGGATGTCACCGGCGAACGACGCCGGACCACAATCCACACAGGAGGACGAGATGACCACCCCGCAACCCGCCTACAGCGGCCCCCGCCTGATGCGTTCGCGCAGCAACTCGTGGCTGGGCGGTGTCTGCGGTGGTATCGCGCAACGTTGGGGCTGGGATCCGACGCTCATCCGCGTGCTGTTCATCCTGTCGATGCTGCTGCCCGGACCCCAGGTCCTGATCTACCTGGCGCTCTGGATCATCATCCCGCGCGAGCCGGCCGCGACGGTCACCCCGGTGGCCTGACGGCCCGGAGTCGCTCAGCCGAAGATGACCCGAATCTCCTTGTACTGATCCAACGGCACCGTCTTCAGTTCACCGAGTGCCTCGTCGAAGGTGATCCGGGCGATGTCGGTGCCGTGAAGCGCGACCATCTGCCCCCAGCCCTTCTCGGCGACGAGGTCGGCGGTCGCCATCCCCATGCGGGTCGCGAGCACCCGGTCGTAGGCCGACGGCACGCCGCCGCGCTGGATGTGGCCGAGGATGGTGGCCCGGGTCTCGATCCCGGTCCGCTCCTCGATGAGCGGGGCGAGCACCTCGGCCACACCACCGAGTCGGGGGCGGTTGAAACCGTCGAGGCCTTTGGTGGAGTACGCCTCCTTCATCTCCGGGAGCTTGAACCCCTCGGCGACGACGACCATCGGCGAACGCCCGCGCGACTTGACGCTGGTGACCCAGGCACAGATCTGGTCGAGACTCTCGGGGTTCTCCGGGATCAGGATGACGTGGGCGCCGCCGGCGATCCCGGAGTGCAGGGCGATCCAGCCGGCATGGCGACCCATGACCTCGAGGACCATGCACCGTTTGTGCGAGTTGCCGGTGGTGCGGAGGCGGTCGATGGCCTCGGTCGCGATCTCCACCGCGGTGTTGAACCCGAAGGTGTAGTCGGTGGCGGCGATGTCGTTGTCGATGGTCTTGGGAACCCCGACGATGTTGATGCCGTCGTCGAACAACCGCTTCGACGCCGCCGCCGTGCCCTCGCCGCCGATCGCGATCACGCCGTCGATCTCGAGGTTCTTCAACACCTTCTTGATGTTCTCGGGACCGCCGTCGGGTTCGGAGTAGGGACCGAACCGGCTCGTGCCGAGAATGGTGCCGCCCTGGTTCGACAGGCCGCGGACCGTCGACCGGTTCAATTCGACGATGTCGCCGTAGACCAGTCCGGCCCAGCCGTCCCGGAAGCCGACGAACTCGTGGCCGTACACGGTCTCACCCTTGAGCACTGCGCCGCGGATGACCGCGTTCAGTCCGGGGCAGTCTCCCCCGGACGTCAGAATGCCGAACCTCTTGGCCACTGGTGAGACCACCCTCCCTGTCGTCATCGGTCAACCTGCCCGAGCAACCCCAATCTAGTGCCCCGGCGAGCCCGGCGCTGGTCGCGAAATCACTTGATGCCGTTCTCGTAGGCGAACACGACGGCCTGAGCTCGATCCCGGAGCCGGAGCTTGTTCAGGAGACTGCTCACATGGGTCTTCACCGTCTGCTCGGTCACGAACAGGTCCGCGCCGATCTCGGCGTTGGACTTGCCGTCGGACACCAGTTCGAGCACCTCGCGCTCCCGCGGGGTGAGCGTGTCGAGCTTCTGATCCCGCGCCGGCCGCCGGCGCCTGGCGGTGACCTCGGTGATCAGCCGCCGTGTGATCGACGGTGCCAGCAACGCCTCACCCGCGGCCACGACGCGGACCGCTCGCACCAGCTCATCGGCGGGCGCATCCTTCAGCAAGAATCCCGATGCCCCTATGCGCAGCGCCTCGTACACGTAGTCGTCGATGTCGAAGGTCGTCAGCATCAACACGCGCGTGGGCGGTTCGGCAGACGACGCGAGGATCTGCTCCGCGGCCCACAGTCCGTCCTTGCGCGGCATCCGCACATCCATCAGCACGACGTCGGGACGCACCCGACGACACACCTCGACGGCCTCGACCCCGTCGGCGGCATCGCCGAGGACCGAGAGGTCGGGTTGCGCGGCGAGCAGCGCCGAAAAGCCCTGACGCACCATGGCCTGGTCATCTGCGATGACTACGGTGATCGGCACGCCGTCACGCTACCGTCGTCGCGACGACGGCTCACCGGAACCCGTGGCGGTCACGATCGGCTCGGGCACGACGACGTCCCGGCGCGGCGTCGCCGGGATGCGAGCCCGCACCGAAAATCCGCCGGTCGGGGTCGGCGCGGCGACCAGCGAACCACCCACCGCCTGAGCGCGATCGATCATCCCGGGGATACCCACCCCGCTCCCGCCGATCTGCAGCGGTTCAGCGGTCGCGGCCGTGTTGACCACGGCGACGTCGACGAGATCATCGTCCCCGCGCCTCACCTCGACGTCCACGCGCCCGCCGGGGGCGTGCCGGGTGGCATTGGCCAGCGACTCCTGCACGATCCGATAGATCACCAGGGCGGCCGATTCACCGACCTCGTCGGCGTCGATGGCCAGGTCCAGCACGACCTCGGCACCCGCGCGGCGTGTCTCGGTGACCAGCGAATCGAGTTCGGCCAGGCCGGGATTGGGTGCCGCCGAAGCATCCGCACCCTCGACGCGCAGGACCCCGAGCAACTGTCGGACCTCGTCGAGGGACGTACGTGCCGCCTCGGCGATGGCGTCGAATTCCGCTGCGGCAGAAGGGCTCACATCCGGCAGGCGATATCTGGCGGTCTGTGACATCACCACCACCATCGACATCCGGTGAGCGACCACATCGTGCAGGTCCCGGGCGATGCGCGCCCGCTCCTGGAGTACGGCCGCCTCGGCTTCGGCGGCCTCGGTCTGCTCGGTGCGCACCGCCAACTGCCGGCGCGAAGCCATCAGTCCGCGCAGCAACGCGACCACGACCGCGAGCACCGAGATCCCGAAGACCCACCCGACGCGCGCGGTCGGTTGCACGGCGAAGGCGATGACGATCGACGTCGAGACCCAGACCACCGGAATCCATCGCAGCGGGCACTTGAGGAAAGCCATGAACGTGAGGACCAGCAGTTCGATCAGGTGGGTGACCTGGATCGTCAGCTCCCACCCGCCCCGGGTCGGGACGATGATGCCGATGAGTTGGGCGGAGACCACCGAGATCGCCCACCCCAGCAACGGGGCCGACCACGCGAGGGCGATCGGCAGGGCCGCGAAGGCAGCGACCACGGGTAGCACGAACACCGGCATCGAGTGGGTGATCGGGAGCGTCGGCCACGCAACCGAGTACATGACCAGCGCCACGAACAGGAAGAACCAGTTGAGGCGCGACGAGAAGTAGTGCCGCACCGCGGGGTCCTGGGCAACCGGTGCGGTCGACGCCCATTCCAGTGAGGACGCCCCCACCGCGCGGAGCTTCTTGCGGTATCCGAACATGCCCTCACCCTAGGCTCGCCGACCGCTCGAAGACCTCATACTTCCGAGGGAGACGACCCGATACCGTCGTAGCGTTTCGGCGCCGACGAACCGGCCTGGGGACGACCGCGGCCGGTCCCGCGGAGCGATGTGCCGGCCGAATCCGGACTCATAGCGTCGATGCTCATGACCGGATCAGAGAACATCCGAAAGCTTCCGTCGGACAACGTCTTACACCAGCACCGCGATCTCTCCGCAACCACTCGCCGACGACGGTCGCGGTGGTGGGCGGCGATGCTCACCCTGGCCGTACTCGTCACCGGCCAGTGGGTCTCGACCGCACACGCCGTCGCAGGCCCGCTCCTCGCAGCACCGAGCCCGGCGGTGACGGCGCCGGCGGCCGATGCGACCAATCCCTACGCGGCCGTGGTCGTCGCCCTCGTGGGACCGCACCCGGCCACCGCACTGGCGTCCCTTCCGCCGTCCTTCGTCGTGGCGCAGGGGTACTCCCCGCGGATCGTCGACGGATACCCGATCGACCCGGATGGGGACTGCTCGTCGCCGGTTCCGTTGCCACCGCACTTCACCCCGCTGTGCCGCACCCACGATCTCGGCTACGACCTGTTGCGGGCGGCGCAGCGAAACGGCAAACCGCTCGGCGCCTGGGCCCGGATCGCGCTGGACCGCATGCTGATCGACCGGATGTACGCCTCCTGCCGGACAGCTGCCTGCACGACTGCCACGCATGGCGCTCGGATCGGGTTGGCGTGGAACACGTGGCGGCAGTACGGCGGTCCCCCGGCCCGGGGCGAGTCGTTGTCGGCCTTGGTCCGCACGACCGTCGAGCGTGCCCTGGTCGATCCCGACGAGCGCGAGGTGCGGCGATGACGAAGTACCGAGACGCCCGTTGCCTGCGTGACGGCCCGTTCCGATCGTGGCCGCATCCCGCGATCAGTGTCGCGGTGACCCTCGGTTACCTCATGGCGGTCTATCCGGGCACTCTGCCCCGGGACGCGACGACGACCGCGATCGTGACCGCGTCATTCGGCGCGCTGGGTGCGATCATCGGGATGATCGCCGCCCGGCGCAGTCGGCGACAGCCGGACGACCAGGCACGGCGCGTCGTGTTCGGCTCCTGCCTGGTGATCCTCGGATGCGCGGTCGGCGTGGCGGTCTGGTGGCAGAACCTCATCCGTGCGGCGGTCGATGTCGCACCCGTCGGGCCCGGATGGGTGGCGGCGGCCACGATCCCGCCCGCCGTCCTCGTCCTGGCGATCGTCGCCGTCCCGCGTAGCTGCGCTCTGCTCGCGGCCGGCGCAGTCGCCCTCACGGCGGGACTGCTGGCACCCGCCGACGCCGGCGCCGACGAACAGCCGGTGCCGGCGTCGTCGACGACGGTGGCGACGCATTCGGACGTCCTGGCCCGCGGGGAGCTGAACACCGATGGATTCGACCGCGCCGCTGCACAACTCGTGCGGACGTGGACGCGTTCGGGCGGACTGTCGACGCGGGCGGTCGTGGTCGCGGTGCCGACCGGATCGGGATGGATCGACCCGGCAGCGGTCGACGGTTTCGAGAGCCGGTTCGCCGGCGACGTCCGGGTTCTCGCACTCCCCTACGACGACGTGCCGTCGTGGCAGGCCTTCGTGTCCGACCGCTCCCGATCGGCGGACTCCGCGATCGCGGTGGTGTCGGCACTGGCGGCCGTCCTCGACGGTGTTCCCGACCGCGAACGTCCGCGGGTGATCCTCTACGGGCAGAGTCTCGGTGCCGTGGGCGCCGACGCCGCCCGGGTATGGCTGGAGAACGAGCGCCCCGCTCTGCTCGACGAGACCGTGCTGGTCGCGCCGCCGGCGGGCACCGTCGCTCCGGATTCCCGCACCTCGCGAACGGTTCTCGCCAATTCCAGCGACCCCGTCGTGCGCTGGTCACCCGCCGGACTGTGGAGGCCGCACCGCGCGACCGAGGACACCCACATCCGCGGTCCGCGGGTCCCGTCGGCGCCGTGGCTACCCGTGGTCAGTTTCGTACAGACGAGCATCGACCTTCTCGGCGCACTCGACGGTGCGGCCGGGGTCGGCCACCGGTATGGGTCGGAACAGTCCGGACCGCCGCAGCCGATGCGGAACTGACGGCCCGCGGCGGCGTGCACCGAAGACGGCACGCCGCCCGGGTCGTCAGACGATCGGCCCCCGAGCCGCTTCGTACGACGCTCCCACGCGGTACAGCCGGTCGTCGGCCAGGGCGGGCGCCATGATCTGGAGCCCGACGGGCATGCCGTCGTCGACCGACAGCCCCGACGGCACCGACATCGATCCGATGCCGGCGAGGTTCACCGGCAGCGTGCACAGGTCGAACAGGTACATCGCGAGTGGGTCGTCGACCTTCTCCCGATCGGGAACGCGGTGGTCGGCGTGGTCGGCGAGATGAGCACGTCGACCTTCTCGAAGGCGGTGGCGAAGTCACGCGCGATCAGGGTGCGCACCTTCTGCGCCTGACCGTAGTAGGCGTCGTAGTAGCCCGAGGACAACGCGTAGGTCCCGATCATGATGCGGCGCTTGACCTCTGGACCGAATCCCTGCTCCCGGGACAGAGCCATGACCTCATCGGCCGAATGCGAGCCGTCGTCGCCGACCCGCAGTCCGTAGCGCATCGCGTCGAACCGCGCGAGGTTCGACGACACCTCCGACGGGAGGATGAGGTAATAGGCGCCCAGCGCGTAGGTGAAGTGCGGGCAGCTGACCTCGACCACCTCGGCGCCGCGCTCCTCGAGGAGCTTGACGGCCTGGTGGAAGGAGTCGAGCACGCCGGACTGGTAACCCTCGCCCTGCAGTTCGGTGACGACACCGATCCGGACGCCGGCGAGATCCCGCTCGGCCCCTTCGCGGGCCGCCGAGACGACGTCGGGCACCGGCACATCGATCGAGGTCGAGTCCCGCGGGTCGTGCCCGGCGATGATCTCGTGCAGCATCGCGGTGTCGAGGACGGTACGGCCACACGGGCCGCCCTGGTCGAGCGACGAGGCGCACGCCACGAGCCCGTAGCGCGAGACCGTGCCGTACGTGGGCTTGACGCCGACCGTCGCGGTGACCGCGGCCGGCTGCCGGATCGAGCCCCCGGTGTCGGTACCGATCGCCAGCGGGGCCTGGTACGAGGCCAGCGCGGCGGCGCTGCCACCCCCCGAACCACCCGGGATCTTGCTGGGATCCCACGGGTTCCGGGTGAGCTGGTAGGCGGAGTTCTCGGTCGAGCTGCCCATCGCGAACTCGTCCATGTTGGTCTTGCCCAGGATCGGGATGCCCGCGGCGCGCAGGCGTGCGGTGACCGTGGCGTCGTAGGGCGGAACCCAACCCTCGAGGATCTTGGACCCGCACGTGGTCGGTGCGTCGGTGGTGGTGAAGACGTCCTTGAGGGCGATCGGTACACCGGCGAGGGCCGACGGGGCGTCCCCGGCGGCGATCGCGTCGTCGGCGGCTTTCGCGGCGACCAGCGCTTCGGCGCCACTGACGTGGAGGAACGCGCCGAGTCGGTCGTCGATCTCGGCGATACGGTCGAGGTGGGCCTGGGTGACCTCCACCGAGCTGACCTCGCGGGCACCGATCCGGGTGGCGAGTTCGGCGGCGGACAACCCGGTCAGATCACCGTCGGGACGCGGCGCGGCGACATGGGATCCGGGGGCGCTGGAATCGGGACTCACTGCTCTTCTCCCAGGATCTGCGGAACCGCGAAACGGTCCTGCTCGACGGCCGGTGCACCGGACAGCGCGGCGTCGGTCGTCAGCCCCGGGACGACGACATCGGGGCGCAGCACATTCGCCAGTTCGGCCGGGTGGGCCGTGCCGGGCACGTCGTCGGCGGCCACTTCCGACACCGACGCGACGTGGGTCAGGATCGAGTCCAGCTGCTCGGCGTAGACATCGAGTTCGTCCTCGCTCAACGCCAGGCGCGACAGACGCGCCAGATGCGCGACTTCGTTGCGCGATATGGACTTCGGTTCGCCAGCCACCGCAGCGTCCTTCCTTCCATCACTCTTCGTTCGGGTCTCGCCGTCCCCCGCCGTGTCGTCGACCGATGTCGTGTCGGCGTCTGGGCGACGTCTCCAGACTATGGGAACCCGCGACGACCGCTTCCCCCAGCCACCGGTTGGCAGCCGTGCACTGCGCGCCGCCGGCGCGTGGGTGCGAGAATGTCGCACGTGTCCTACCTGTTGCGGGTCTATCTCGAAGACCGGCCGGGCAGCCTCGGCGTGCTCGCCGTGCAGCTCGGCTCGGTCGGCGCAGACATCCTGTCCCTCGAGGTCGTCGAGCGCGGCAACGGTTACGCCGTGGACGACCTCGTCGTCGAGGTGGCGCCCGGGGCGCTGCCCGACAGCCTGATCACCGCGGCCGAGAAGGTCAACGGCGTCCGTGTCGACTCGATCCGCCCCTACTCGGGCGTGCTGGACACCCATCGTGAACTCGAGTTGGTCGATCAGGTGGCCACTGCCGGACGTGACCGGTTGCAGATCCTGGTGGACAACGCGCCCCGCGTCCTGCGCGTCTCCTGGGCGATGGTGGTCACACCCGCCAGCGGCGGCGTGCTGCAGCTCTTCGGCTCGTCCGGCGCCCCGGAGACCCCGCTGACCAGGGCGGATTGGCTACCGCTCGAGAGAGCCGTCGAGCTGGACGCCGACGGCGACTGGGTGCCCGGCGCCTGGCAGGACATGGACACCCGTCTCGCGGCGGCTCCCCTGGGCTCGGAGTCGAAGGCGATCCTGCTCGGACGCATCGGCGGACCGGACTTCCGGCCGTCGGAGGTCGCCCGACTCGGTTATCTCGCCGGGATCGTCAGTACCGTGCTGCGCGCCGAGAGTTAGCCACAGCCGGTCGATCCGGAGGCATCATGGTCTGATGACGTCCATCACGTTGATACAGGGCGACATCACGACACAGTCGGTCGACGCGATCGTGAATGCCGCGAACTCCACACTGCTGGGCGGCGGCGGTGTCGACGGCGCGATCCACCGGCGGGGCGGCCCGGCGATCCTCGCCGAGTGCAAGGAGCTGCGGGCGGGCACCTACGAACGTGGACTACCCGTCGGCGAGGCCGTGGCCACCACCGCGGGAGACCTCGACGCACGTTGGGTCATCCACACGGTCGGACCGGTGCACTCCTACGACGAGGACCGTTCATCCCTGCTCGTCTCCTGCTACCGCGAGTCCCTGCGCCTCGCAACCGAACTCGGTGCCACCACCATCGCCTTCCCGGCGATCTCGACCGGCGTGTACGGCTGGCCGATGGACGACGGCGCCCGCAAGGCGGTCGACACGGTGCGTGCCACGCTGCCGGAGACCTCGATCGAGGAGGTCCGTTTCGTCCTTTTCGACCAGCGTGCCTTCCGCGCGTTCGAGTCCGCTCTGGGCTGATCGACGGTCACTCGGGGCTGCCGGTCTCCAGCAACTTCTTGAACGCGTCCTCGTCGAGCACCGGCACGCCGAGCTGTTCGGCCTTGTCGGCCTTGGTGCCCGGCGAATCCCCCACCACCACGTAGTCGGTCTTCTTCGACACCGAACCCGACGCCTTGCCGCCGCGTTGCAGGATCGCCTCCTTGGCCCCGTCACGGGAGAAGTCCACCAGCGAACCCGTCACGACGATCGTCTTGCCCTCGAGGGTCCGCGGGATCGACTCGTCGCGCTCGTCTTCCATGGAAACGCCTGCGGCGCGCCACTTCTCGACGATGTCTCGATGCCAGTCGACGGTGAACCAGTCGTGGATCGACTGGGCGAGGGTCATTCCCAACCCCTCTACGCCGGCGAGCTGGTCGATGTCGGCGGCCTCGATGGCCTCGAGGGAACCGAATTCGGTGGCGAGGGCGCGGGCGGCGGTGGGCCCGACATGGCGGATCGACAGCCCGACCAGCACGCGCCACAGCGCCACGTCCTTGGCTTTGTCGAGGTTCGCCAGCAACCGCTTGCCGTTGGCCGAGAGCGCCCCCGCCTTGGTGGTGAACAGATCCGTGCGGATCAGGTCCTCGGCCGTCAGCGAGAAGAGGTCACCCTCGTTGGTGAGCACCCCCGCCGACAGCAGGGCCGACGCGGCCTCGTAGCCGAGCGCCTCGATGTCGAAGGAACCCCGACCGGCCAGGTGGAAGAGCCGCTCGCGCAACTGGGCCGGACAACTCTCCTGGTTCGGACAGCGGAGGTCGGCGTCGCTCTCCTTTTCGGGACGCAGCGGCGTCTCGCAGGCCGGGCACAGTTCGGGCATCTCGAACTCCACCTCGGTGCCGTCGCGGAGATCGACGACGGGCCCGAGGACCTCGGGGATCACGTCCCCCGCCTTGCGGATGGTGACGGTGTCGCCGATCAGCACACCCTTGCGCTTGACCTCCGAACCGTTGTGCAGGGTCGCGCGCGAGACCGTGGACCCGGCGACGAGCACGGGATCGAGGACCGCGAAGGGAGTGACGCGGCCGGTCCGCCCGACGTTGACCTGGATGTCGGAGAGCTTGGTGGTGGCCTCCTCGGGCGGGTACTTGTAGGCGATCGCCCACCGCGGCGCCCGCGAGGTGGAACCGAGGCGGCGCTGCACCGTGACGTCGTCGACCTTGACCACGATGCCGTCGATCTCGTGCTCGACGTCGTGACGGTGCTCGCCCCAGTAGGCGATCTTGTCGATGATCTCGTCGGCGCCGGACACCTTGGTGGTGTGGGTCGACACCGGCAGACCCCAGGCCCCGAGCGCCAGGTAGGCGTCGTGCAACGACTCCGGTCGCCAACCCTCGGTGTGCCCGATCCCGTGACAGATCATCCGCAGCTTGCGACGGGCCGTGACCTGCGGATTCTTCTGCCGCAGCGAGCCGGCGGCCGAGTTGCGCGGGTTCGCGAACGGCGGCTTGCCCTCCGCCACGAGCGAGGCGTTGAGCGCCTCGAAGTCCTCCACCCGGAAGAAGACCTCGCCACGCACCTCGAGGACCTCGGGAATCGGGTACTCCGGGGACTCGGTCAGGCGCATCGGGATGTCGTCGATGGTGCGCGCGTTCAGTGAGACGTCCTCACCGGTGCGTCCGTCGCCACGGGTGACACCTCGCTCGAGAACCCCGTTCCGGTAGACCAGCGCCAGGGCCACGCCGTCGATCTTGAGCTCGCAGAGGAAGTCGGCCCGGGCGCCGGCGTCGGCGACCACGCGGTCGACCCAGGCGCGCATCTCGTCGTGGTCGAAGACGTTGTCCAGCGACATCATTCGCTCGAGGTGGTCCACTGCGGAGAACGCCGTGGAGAAGCCACCCCCGACGAGCTTGGTGGGTGAGTCGGCGGTCGCGAGTTCGGGATGCGCGTCCTCGAGCGCCTGCAGGCGTCGGAGAAGCTGATCGAACTCGCCGTCGGTGATGACCGGCGCGTCCTTCACGTAGTAGCGGAACTGGTGCTCGCGGATCTCCTCGGCGAGCGCGGTCCACTCCTCACGCAGGTCCGCCTCCGGCCCCGACTGCTCGGTGACCGGCTGGCCCGACTCCGTTGTATCTGCCACGTTCCGAGGGTATCGGAGTGGTGGGACAGACCCAGCTCGTCAACCGATGCCTCATTCGCGCGGTACTGCTTCCCTCCCGCTGATCGGATCCGATCAGCGGGAGGGAGACGGGACCGCGGGAGTTTCCGCGCCGACCATCACAACGGACCGAGCTTCGCCACCGACCGTTTGGGTGCGATCTGGCGGTAACTCGTGTCGAGGAGTTCGGCGACCTCGTCCCAGTCGGTCCCGTCGTCGAGGATCAGCCCCACCCAGCCGGCCGGCCCGAGGTAGGCGGGCAGGAAGAACCGCGGATCGTCCAGCAGCGCGGGCCGCTCGGAGTCGTCGGCGAGGACCAGGATCGACTGATCGTGACGCACCTTGCTGCCCTTGACGCCACCGCCGTAGTTGCCGAACATCTTGCCGCAGCGAAAGGTCGGACGACCGTGCGCGACGACCTCGGTCGCGTCGGGCAGCGCGAGCGCGATCTCCCGTATGCGGCCCAGATAGGGATCCGCGTCGTCGAACATGATCGGGTGCGGCATACCGACGAGAATAGGTCCGCGACGCCGGGCCCGCAGGGGTTTTCAGAGCGCGGAGGGATCGCTGCCGAGCAGCTGACCGGCCTCCGCGGTGATCGCCAAGGCCGTCTTGGCCCACTTCGTCGACGCCCCGGCCAGACCACAGGTCGGCGTCACGATCACGTTGTCCGACAACACTTTGCGGTCCAGCCCGATGCGGTCGGTCAGCGCGGCGAGTTCGGTCGCCACGTGTTCGGCGGCCAGCGGACGATCGGGCGCTGTCGACGTCACACGGCCCGCGAGGAGGACGCCGCCGCGGTCGACGAGCATCCCGATGCCGTCGAGATCGGTCGCGGACGGTGTGGTGATGTCGATCGAATATGCAACCCCGGGAAGATGTTCGAGGAGGTCCCACCGCGGTGTGCCGCAATCGTGCAAGACCACCGGGACGCCGACGTGGTCGACGAGTTCGGTGAGTGCGCGAGCCACCTCGACCGCCGGTATCGCCCGGATGGGGTCGAAGCGGGTCAGCGGCTTCACCGTGCCGTCGATGACCTGGCCGACCATCGGCTCGTCGAGCTGGACCACCACGCGCGCACCGAGCCGGCGTTCCACCTCGGCGACGTGCTCGCGCACACCCTCCGCCGTCGACTCGACGATGTCGCGGACGGCTCCGTGGTCTTTCAGGACTCGTTGCCCGTTCGTCAGCTCGACAGATGCCGAGGTGGTGAACGGACCGGCCACCTGCACCTTGAAGGTGCGGCCGGTACCGATGAAACCCGCTGTCTCCCAGAGTTCCTCGACGACGTCGAGGTCCTCGGCAAGCAGGTCCGCGGCGCGTCGGGCCAGGCGGGAGTGGCGTTGCGCCAGCCGGTAACCCCATGTCGCGGTGTCCATCGGCAGGTCGACGAGGATCGCCGCCATCCGGCCGATCAGATCCGCACCGATACCTCGCGCGGGCAGTTCGACGAGGTGGGCGAGATCGAGTTCCCCGTTCACCACCGCGGCGGCCGCACGTGCGTCGGTGCCGGGCATCGACCCCACGCCGGTGCCCACTCCGGTGGGCAGTGCCGCTCCGGTCACCGAGACGCGACGACAGTCGGCTGCGACGAGGTGGTGGCGATGCGTCCGCACCCGACGACCTGGTCGCCGCGTCGGGCATCGGGCAGGTACAGCACCGCGGCCTGACCGCGGGCGACGCCGGTGAGCGGCTCCTGCAGCGCTATGTCGATACCGGGTTCACCGTCGATCGTGGTGGCGGTCGCGCGCACCGGCGCGAGCCCGCCGTGGGCTCGGACCTGCACCATCGCGTCGAAGGGTTCGTCCGGAGTGACGCCGGAGGTCCACACCGCGCGCGTCGCGGTGATGCCCCAGACCTGCAGGTCGGCAGCCGTCCCGACCGTCACCGTCCCCGAATCCGGGTCGATCTCGGTGACATAGCGGGGCTTGCCATCGGCGGCCGGCGCCTCGACCCCCAGGCCCTTGCGCTGCCCGATGGTGAAACCGTGGACCCCGTCGTGCTCGGCGAGGCGCTCGCCCGACGTCGCGTCCACGATCGCGCCCGGCCGGACGCCGATGCGGGCGCCGAGGAACGCGCGGGTATCGCCGCTCGGGATGAAGCAGATGTCGTGGGAGTCCGGCTTGTCCGCGACGGCCAGGCCGCGCCGGGCCGCCTCGGCCCGGATCTCGGACTTCGGGGTGTCACCGATCGGGAACATCGCCCGCGACAGCTGATCACGCGTCAGCACGGCCAGCACATACGACTGGTCCTTGTCGGCGTCGACCGCTCGTCGTAACTCGCCGTCGGTCAGTTGCGCGTAGTGACCGGTGGCCAGCGCGTCGAAGCCGAGCGCCATCGCCTTGTCGGCGAGGGCCGCGAACTTGATCTTCTCGTTGCACGTCAGACACGGGTTCGGGGTGCGTCCGGCCGCGTAGGCCTCGACGAACTCGTCGATCACATCGTCCTTGAACCGGTCGGCGAAATCCCACACGTAGAACGGGATTCCGAGGACATCGGCGGCGCGGCGGGCGTCGGAGGCGTCCTCGCGCGAGCAGCATCCGCGCGAACCGGTGCGCAGCGCACCCGGAGCCGTCGACAACGCCAGATGAACTCCGACCACCTCGTGACCGGCCTCGACCGCCCGGGCCGCGGCAACCGCCGAGTCGACGCCGCCGCTCATCGCTGCCAATACGCGCATCAGGAGATCCTTCCGCCGGGGACCGAGACCAGTCCGGCCGCCCGCGCCCGGTCGACGACCTCGTCGATGACCGCGGCGACCGCGTCGATGTCGGCCTCGGTGGTGGTGTGGCCGAGGGAGAACCGCAGCGACGACCGCGCGTCGGCCATGTCCAGACCCATCGCCAGGAGGACATGGCTGGCCTGGGCGACCCCGGCGGTGCAGGCCGATCCGGTGGAACACTCGACGCCCTTGGCGTCGAGAAGCATGAGCAGCGAGTCACCCTCACAACCGGCGAACGACACGTGCACGTTCCCCGGGAGGCGACGATCGCCGTCGGCACCGTTCCGCACCGTTCCGTCGACGCCGAGGAGAATGTCGGTCAGCCGGGTCTGCAGGGCGCGGACGTGCGCGGTGTTCTCGTCGAGGTGCTCGACGCACCACGACAGTGCGGCGGCCATGCCGGCCGCACCGGCGACGTCCTGGGTTCCCGAGCGCACGTCGCGTTCGTGGCCGCCGCCGTGCAGCAGCGGCACACATCCGACATCGCGACCCAGCAGCAGGGCGCCGACACCCTGCGGCCCGCCGAACTTGTGGGCGGTCAGGCTGAGCGCCGAGAGGCCGCTCGCGGCGAAGTCGACCGGCAGATGGCCGACGGCCTGGATCGCGTCGGAATGCACCGGGACGCCGAATTCGGACCCGACCGCGGCGAGCTCGGCGATCGGTTGGATCGTGCCGACCTCGTTGTTGGCCCACATCAGCGAGATGAGAGCGGTCTCGGCGGCGTGCTCCTCGAGCTCCGCGCGCAGGTCGGCGGGCGAGACGACACCGTCGGCGTCGACCGGGAGCAGGACGAGCTCGGCTCCGGCCTGCTCGGCCAGCCACTGCGCGGGGTCGAGGACGGCGTGATGTTCGATCGCCGAGGTGATGATCCGGCGACGGCGAGGATCGGCGTTCCGCTGTGCCCAGTAGATCCCCTTGACCGCCAGGTTGTCGGCCTCGGTGCCGCCGCCGGTGAAGACGACCTCGGAGGGCCGGGCACCGACCGCCGCGGCGATGGCCTCGCGCGCCTCCTCGAGCCGACGACGTGCGGTGCGACCGGATCCGTGCAGCGACGAGGCGTTACCCGGCTGCGCGAAGACGGCCGTCATCGCCTCGACGGCTTCGGGCAGCATCTGCGTCGAAGCGGCGTGGTCGAGGTAGACAGGCGCCTTCACGGGCGGTCGGCTTGGCACGGGCATCGCTAGCAAGGATAAACGCGCGTAGGTCGCCGACAAATTCCGCGATCGGACGCGGAACGACAGCCCGCCTCAGACCCGCTCGAGGTAGAAGTACAAGTGACGGCCGTCGATGACTCCGCCTTTGCCGTTCATGATCCCCATCACCGTGGTGTCGTCGACGCGCTTGAAGTGGTCGATGACCGGCTGACCGTCGTAGACCATCGATGCGGTGATCTCGCCGCGGAACTCGATCGCCCACAGGCTGGCCTCGCCCTTGCCGAGTGTGGTGTTGGAGTAGAGGTTGCCGTTCTCGTCGCGGCACACCAGCGGTTGGACGTCGCTGCGTGAGGTGAATGTCTTACCGAACCAGTTGGCCTTGGCGAGCGCACCGTTGATGGCGTGCCCGGTGGTGAACTCGCCGCCCTTCCATGCGCCGAGCATCTCCTCGGGCCGTAGCGGCGACAGTCCCGCCCACACGGTGTCGAGGTCGGCGTCGTCAACTCGGCCGTCGACGTCCCGGAGTTCGAAGAACTTGGCGCGCGCGGCTTCTCGGGTCTGAGTGGACGTCATCGTCGGCCTCCTGGGGGTACGCGGTTGATCGTCCGCAGAGCTGCGGACGGCTACCGGAAAACCTATATCAGAGAACGGGTGATGTCACTTTCCGCGGCCGGGAACCGCCCCGCCACGACGCGCTCACACCGACGCGCCAGCTCGCGACGATCTGCGCCGGGTTCCTCGGGCGGGTGGATGACCATCGTGACGACGAGACCACGCGCCCGCAGGACCCGCCGCAGCGTGTCGGCGGGGGTGTCGGCGCCGATGAAACTCGGTGCCGTCGCGGTGGTCCCGTCGCTGCCGACGAAACGCAACCTCACCGGCACGACCGGCACGTCCGCATCGATCGCGGCCTGGAAGAACGCGGGTCGGAATGCACCGGCCGAGCGGCCGCAGTACGTGGTGCCCTCGGGGAACACGATCACCGACGAGTCGCGGTGCAGCCGCCCGGCCACGTCGCCGACCGTCCCCGGCAGACCGCGGAGTGTGCCGCGGTCGACGGCGATGACGCCGAACCGGCGCGCGAGGGACGACACCACCGGCATCCCGACGACATCGGATTTGGCCACCACGTCAGCAGGGCTGATCAGCGCGAGCGCCAAGACATCGAGGAACGAGATGTGGTTGGCGACCACGAGTCCGGCGCGGGTCGGGCCACAGCGCCGGTCCTCGACGCGGACGGCGATGCCCAGGGCCGCCAGCAGTGCACCCGACGCGGATCGACGCAGGGGACGCGGCGGACGACGACGCAGCCGCGCCACCGCCCCGGTGGTCAGCGCCGCCCAGACGATCCACACCACGACCACGACGAGTCGGCACAGACGCCACGCGACGATCGTCGCGCCGAAGACCGCGTCGAACCGCCCGGCCCGCGGTGCACCGATGCAACCGTCGCCACAGGTGCTGATCGGGAACCACGGGTGCGCGAGCGCGCCGGCCGGGCGGGCAGGCGGACACGCGGCGTGTTCGCGTCGGGGACGCTCGGAGCGAGGTCCGACCGGACCGACCAGCAGGGCGGTCATCGTGCCGCGCCACCGGGCTCCGGCGTGGCATCCGCGCGGGCCGAACCCAGCCGTCGGGCACTCGATCGCAGCCGGTCGAGGTATCGCTTGTTGGCCCCTTCGCGGTCGAGCAGGGTCAGGAAGTCCGCGACGTCGAAGACGTCGTCGACCGCCGGCTCGCCACAGATGCGGGCGCCGAGGCGGAGGTATCCACGCATCAGCGCCGGCATCGCGACAGTGTCGGACGGCACGATGTCGTCGAGCAGGCGTCCGCCGATGCGCGCCGGTGCCAGCGGGTGGGCACGTCGCTCGGGGTCCCGGTGGTCGTCCCGCAGACGATCGCGCAGGGCGCGCAGCGACGACCCCGGCAGCCATTCACCCGGCGTGTGCAGGGGCACCGACACACAGCCCATCAGGTATCGCAGGTCGGCGTCGTCCATGTACTGCAGCAGCGCCGCCCACATCAGCGCGGTGACCGACCCGTCGCGGTACTCGGAGTGGACACACGCCCGACCCAATTCGACGGTGGCGGAGACGATGTCGTTCATCTCGCGGAGGTCGAACTCGGTGGCCGAGTACCAGCCGCCGGCGGCGATCGCCCGCGCCGGGGAGAGCAGGCGCGCACACCCGACGACCCCGTCGTCGGCGTGGCGGACGATGAGGTGCTCGCAGAAGGCGTCGAACCGGTCGGCGTCCCGTCCGGTGACCGCGTCACCGATGCAGTTGGAGAAGCCGGGTTCGTCGGCGAAGACGCGATACCGCAGTTCCTGGGCGGCGACGATGTCGGCGGGATCGTCGGACACGAGGACCCGGATGGGCCCCGCGGTGAGCAGGGTCGTCGGCACGGCCCGCGAGAACCGAGCGCGCGCGACATGGCTGGTGCGGACTGGCGACTGCATGGCGTTCATGACTCGAATGAAAACGAGACCGGGCATCGGCGGGACCACCGCAGCGTGTCGTGTCGGTGCGGGTTCGATGAACTCGGGCCGCCACCGGATGAACAGGCCTCGCCACGGCCACCTGCGGGTGAACGACCCCCGAACGCACGGTGACCCCCGACGGGGAGTCGGGGGTCACCGGGTTCTGCAGTTGATCAGTTCATGATCACTTGCGCTTCTTGACCTCTTCGGTCAGCTGCGGCGCAACGTTGAACAGGTCGCCGACAACGCCGTAGTCGGCGATCTCGAAGATCGGGGCCTCTTCGTCCTTGTTGACGGCCACGATCGTCTTCGAGGTCTGCATGCCGGCGCGGTGCTGGATGGCGCCCGAGATGCCCAGGGCGACGTACAGCTGCGGCGACACGGTCTTACCGGTCTGACCGACCTGGAACTGACCGGGGTAGTAACCGGAGTCGACGGCCGCGCGCGACGCGCCCACGGCGGCACCGAGCACGTCGGCGAGTTCTTCGACGACGGAGAACTTCTCGGCGCTGCCGACACCGCGACCACCCGAGACGACGATCGACGCCTCGGTCAGTTCGGGACGATCGCCGCCGACGTTCGGCTCGACCTTGGTGATCTTGACCGCGCCCTCTTCCTGAGCCGGGACCTCGACGTCGACACGCTCGCCGGCGCCGGCCTGCGGCGCGGCCTCGACGCCACCGGGGCGGATCGAGAAGACCGGGACCTCGCCCTTGGCCTGGGCGTCGACGGTGTAGGCGCCACCGAAGATGGAGTGGATGCCCACGCCGCCTTCCTTGACGTCGACGATGTCGGCGAGGACGCCAGAGCCGAGGCGCACGGCCAAGCGGCCGGCGATCTCCTTGCCGTCGGCGGTGGCCGCGACGAGGATGCCGGCCGGCGAGGCGGTCTCGGCGATCGAGGCCAGCACGTCGACCTGCGGGGTGATGAGGTAGCTACCCGCATCGTCGGACTCGGCGACGTAGATCTTCTCCGCGCCGGCCTCCTTGAGTCCGTCGAGGATGCCGTCGGCCGAGCCGGGCTTGCCGACGACGACCGCCGACGGGGTGCCGAGTGCGCGGGCGGCGGTGATGAGCTCGCTGGTGACCTTCTTCAGGGCGCCTTCGGCGTCCTGTTCCACGAGAACGAGTACTTCTGCCATGGTGGTTTTCTCCTGAATGTCTGGGGGTTCGCCGGTGGTCTGCGTGGAGAAGGTCAGATGATCTTCTGGCCGACCAGGTACTCGGCGACCTTGGTGCCGCCGTCGCCTTCGTCGGTGACGCGCTCGCCCGCGGTCTTCGGCGGCTTCGGGGTGTTCGCCGTCACGACCGAGCCGGCGTTCTCCAGGCCCACATCGCTTGCCTCGACGTCGATCTCGGCGAGGGTCAGGACGGTGACCTCCTTCTTCTTGGCGGCCATGATGCCCTTGAAGGAGGGGAAGCGCGGTTCGTTGATCTTCTCGTTCACGCTGACGATGGCCGGCAGGCTGGCCTCGACGTGGAAGATGCCGTCGTCGGTCTCCCGCTCGCCCTTGAGGGTCTCGCCCTCCAGGGTCAGCTTGCGCAGGTGGGTCAGGTGCGGGAGCTCGAGGTACTCGGCGATCATGGCCGGGATGGCGCCGACGCGACCGTCGGTGGCCTCGTTGCCGGCGATGACCAGCTCGACACCCTCGACCGTGCCGAGCGCCCGGGCCAGCACATAGGCGGTCTGGACCGCGTCCGAGCCGTGCATGAGGTCGTCCTTGATGTGGATCGCCTTGTCGGCGCCCATGGACAGGGCCTTGCGGATGGCGTCGGTGGCGCGCTCGGGACCCGCCGTCAGGATGGTGACCTCACCGCCGTCGGCCTCCTTGATCTTCAGCGCTTCCTCGACGGCGCGCTCGTTGATCTCGTCCAGGACGGCGTCGGCGGCCTCACGGTCCAGGGTGTAGTCGTCGTCGGACAACTTGCGCTCGGACCATGTGTCGGGAACCTGCTTGATCAGTACGACAATGTTTGTCATGGGTCTACGTCGACCTCCTGCATCGGGTTCGGCAACTTACCGGCGGGTAAGGCCATGGGTCCCCACCACTTTAGCGTCTCCCATGTTTCCACTAAACATCGACTACCTCACACAATGCACGCTACCGTTCGCTCGCTCGCTACGACGGCCCCGGCGGTCCCCGGGGCATGCCCTACTCTCTGTCAGATGACTGACGCAGACCTCGGATCGTCGCGCGGGACGGCAACCACTGGTCTCGAGGCGCTCGACACCGACCAGCAATTGGCGCTGACCGGCGAGCGGACGGTCCCGGGGATTCCCGCCGAGAACTACTGGTTCCGGCGCCACGAGATCGCCTACCGCCACATCGCCGACCGGTGCGCGGGCCACGACGTCCTCGAAGCCGGCTCCGGCGAGGGGTACGGCGCCGCGATGATCGCCGACGCCGGGGCGTCGTCGGTGGTCTGCGTCGATTACGACGCCGCCGCGGTCGAACACACCCGACGCCGCTATCCCCAGCTCGTCGTCCACCAGGGCAACCTCGTCGACCTCCCCCTCGCCGACGCCTCGGTCGACATCGTGGTCAACTTCCAAGTCATCGAACACCTCTGGGATCAGCCGCGATTCGTCGCCGAATGCCACCGCGTGCTGCGTCCGGGCGGGGTCCTGCTCATGTCGACGCCCAACCGCATCACCTTCTCCCCCGGTCGCGACACACCGCTCAACCCGTTCCACACCCGTGAGCTCGACGCGGCCGAACTCACCGAACTGCTTCTCGACGGCGGCTTCGTGATCGACGCGATGTGGGGAGTCGTCCACGGACCGCGCCTTCGCGCCCTGGACACCAAATGGGGCGGTTCGCTCATCGACGCCCAGATCGAGCGTGCGCTCGCCGGCGAGCCCTGGCCGGACGAGCTGGCCGCGGATGTCGCCGGCGTGGTCGCCGCGGACTTCGATGTCGTCGATTCCGGCGTGTACGACATCGACGACTCGCTCGACCTGTTCGCCGTCGCGTTGCGGGGCTGAGGGTGACCACCCGCACCGAACCCGTCCCGGGCCAGTTCACGCTGGTCCTGCACTCGCATCTGCCGTGGCTGGCCAATCACGGACGTTGGCCGGTCGGCGAGGAGTGGCTGTATCAGTCGTGGGCCGCGTCGTACCTGCCGCTGTTCGACATGCTCGAGCGGCTGGCCGCCGACGGTTTCAGCGACCAGCTCTCCCTCGGGATCACGCCGGTGCTGGCCGCGCAGCTCGACGATCCGCACTGTGCGTCGTCGATGTACGAGTGGCTCGCCGACTGGCAGCTCCGGGCCACGCAGGCAGCGATGTCCCGCGACGCCGACCGAGCCGCGGCGGGCCGCCGTGAGTACCTCGACGCCCAACGCGCGCTGGACACCTTTGCGTCCCGATGGCGTCACGGCGCGTCGCCACTGATCCGCGGACTGGCATCGAGCGGCGTCGTCGAGATCCTGGGCGGCCCCCTGGCCCACCCGTTCGCACCGCTGCTCGACCCGCGACTGCGCCGATTCTCGCTGACCGAGGGGCTCGCGGACGCCCATGCGCGGTGGGGTGTCGACCCGACCGGGATCTGGGCACCCGAGTGCGCCTTCGCGCCGGGGATGGAAACGGAGTACGACCGAGCGGGCGTGCGCCACTTCATGGTCGACGGGCCCGCCTTGCACGGCGACACCGCGCTGGGACGCCCCGTCGGCGACAGCGTCGTCGTCGCCTACGGACGTGACCTGACGGTGAGCTATCGCGTCTGGTCGCCGAAGTCGGGCTATCCGGGTCATGGCGCCTATCGGGATTTCCACACCTATGACCATGAGACCGGGCTCAAGCGGTTCCGGGTCACCGGCCGGACCGTGTCCGGGCAGGACAAGAAGCCCTACGACCCGGCTCGCGTCGACGCGGTTGTCGACCGGCACGTCGAGGACTTCGTCGCGCATGTGCGGCAGCGTCTGGTCGACGAGTCCGCGCGGATCGGCCGGCCCGCGCTGGTGGTCGCCGCGTTCGACACCGAATTGTTCGGGCACTGGTGGCATGAGGGCCCGGTCTGGCTGGAACGGGTGCTGCGACGTCTGCCCGAGGTCGGGGTCACCGTCGGGACACTCGCGGGCGCAACGCAGGCCGGGCTCGTCGGCGCGCCCATCGACCTCCCCAGGTCGTCGTGGGGGTCGGGTAAGGACTGGCGGGTGTGGAACGGCCCGGCCGTGCAGCACCTGGTCGACCTGAACGCCGAGGTCACCGAGACGGCGCTCGACGCGGTCGCCAAGCTGCGGCAACGAGTGAATGCACGCAGCCGGGTCGCCGATCAGATCGTGCGCGAGGCGCTGCTGACCGTGTCCTCGGACTGGCCGTTCATGGTGTCGAAGGACACCGCGGCGCAGTACGCTGTGTCGCGAGCTCACACGCATGCGCATGCCACCCGCGAAATCAGCGACGCGGCGATGCGGGGCCGCGACGACGCAGCCGAGACGCTCGCCGCCGCCTGGGCGCGTGCCGACAATCTCTTTCCCGCACTCGATGCGCGCCGGCTGCACACGGCTCTGACCGCCGACCGGGTCGGTGTCGAGGGGGGAATCCGATGAAGGTGTTGTTCGTGTCGTGGGAGTACCCGC
Organism: Gordonia sp. SMJS1; assembly: GCF_029866425.1. Lineage (NCBI taxonomy): Bacteria > Bacillati > Actinomycetota > Actinomycetes > Mycobacteriales > Gordoniaceae > Gordonia > Gordonia sp. SMJS1. The sequence goes on from NZ_CP123381.1 coordinate 3,582,744, forward strand.
CGGTGGTGGTGGGCGGACTCGGCCGGCATGTCCATCACCTCGCCACCGAGATGGCCGCCGCCGGGCACGACGTGGTCGTGCTGACCCGGCGTCCGTCGGGGACCGATGCGGTGAGTCATCCGACGACGGACACCGTCGTCGAGGGTGTTCGGGTTCTGGCCGTCGCCGAGGACCCGCCGGAGTTCGAGTTCGGGCAGGACATGATGGCCTGGACGCTGGCGATGGGGCATGCCTTCGTGCGGGCGGGACTTCGGATTCTGCACGGCGCCGGAAGCGGAGCGAGCGGGCCGGATCCGCACGGCGCCGGGAGCGGAGCGATCGGGTCGCGATGGGTACCGGAGGTCGTGCACGCGCATGATTGGCTGGTCGCCCACCCGGCCATCGCGCTGGCCGAGTTCTTCGATGTGCCATTGGTTTCCACGATCCACGCGACGGAGGCCGGGCGGCACAGCGGCTGGGTGAGCGGCCGGACGAACCGGCAGGTGCATTCGGTCGAGTGGTGGCTGGTGTCCGAATCCGATGCTCTCATCACGTGTTCGGCGTCGATGCGCGACGAGGTGAACCGACTGTTCGGCTACGACGCCACCGACATCACGGTGATCCACAACGGCATCGACATCCGTACGTGGCCGTTCGCCGAACGTGCTCGGACGAGCGGTCCGGCCGAGCTGCTGTTCGCGGGTCGGCTCGAATACGAGAAGGGCGTGCAGGATCTGCTCGCGGCTCTCCCCCGGATCCGGCGCAGCCATCCGGGTACGACGCTGACGATCGCCGGTGACGGCACCCAGCGAGACTGGCTGATGGAGCAGGCGCGCAAGCATCGGGTCGGCAAGGCGGTGCGGTTCGTCGGCCCGGTCGACCACACCGAGCTGGTGACGCTGATGCACCGCTGCGACGCCATCGTGCTACCGAGTCGCTACGAGCCGTTCGGGATCGTGGCGCTGGAGGCGGCGGCGACCGGCGTGCCCTTGATCGTGACCACGGCCGGGGGTCTGGGTGAGGCGGTTCGCGAGCCGGACACCGGGCTGACGTTCGAGCCCGCGGATGTCGCCGGTCTGGCCGCGGCGGTCCGGGCCACGCTGTCCGATCCGGGCGCGGCCGCGCAGCGGGCACTGCGGGCCCGGGCGCGGCTCACCGCGGAGTTCTCCTGGGCCGAGGTCGCCGAGCGCACCGCGAGCGTGCACCTCGCCGCGAAGCGTCGGGTCCGGCACGCGATCGGACGGCCCGACATCCCGGAACGTCCGCTGCCAGAACGGGACTCGGGCCAGCCATAGCCCCCTGCTCCCTGAGGAGCCCGGAGCCTGCGGAGGGCGTCACGAAGGGTCCCGCTCGGCCGCGGCCTTCTTCCGTTCGATGTCGGCGAGGGCGCGTTCGAGTTCGGCGCGTTCGGCGGCGTTCGAGGCCCAGTCGTCCATCCGGTTCTTGACCACCCGGGCGGGGGCGCCGACCGCGATGGCGTAGTCGGGGATGACGCCCTTGACCACCGCGTGCGAGCCCAGCACGCATCCTCGCCCGACGATGGTGTTGCGCAGCACCGACACCTTGGCCGCGACCCACGTGTCCGGCCCGATGCGCACCGGGCCCTTCACGATGCCCTGGTCTTTGATCGGCAGCGTGATGTCGTCCATCTTGTGGTCGAAGTCGCAGATGTAACACCAGTCGGCGATGAGGGTGGAACCGCCGATCTCGAGGTCGAGGTAGGAGTTCACCACGTTGTTGCAGCCGAAGACGGTCTTGTCGCCGATGCGGAGGCTGCCCTCGTGGCAGCGGATGGAGTTGCCGTCGCCGATGTGGACCCAGCGACCGATCTCCATGCGCGCGAGTTCCGGCGTCGCGTGGATCTCGACGTTGCGCCCGAGGAACACCATGCCCCGCAGCACGATGTGCGGATTGGCGAGGCGGAACCGCGCCAGGCGGTAGTAGCGCACGAGGTACCACGGTGTGTACGCCCGGTTGCGTCTGATCCAGCGCAGCGAGTCCAGCGTGAGAAAACGCGCCTGGTCGGGGTCGCGGCGTCGGCCTGCGCGCCGGCGGGACCGGTACGACGCATTCCACATGGTGGTCATGACCAGAAACCCTAATCGACGCGATTTTCGCGCACGATAGGCTCACTGCTGGCGCGGAGTGCCGTTCGATGGCATGCCCGGCGCCTGGACCCGACGCTGAACAGGGCACGACGACGAGGAGCAGGATGGCTTTGGCACGACCGCAGGTGTCTCGACGCCGCCGATCCGCGCTGACCCGCCTGCTCGTCGCGCTGACGGCCGTGTGCTCGATGGCGCTCGCCGCCTGCTCGGACGGCCACATCGACGTCCGCTCCGTGCCGAGCGTCGGCTGGCCCAGCTACGGGGGCGTCCCGGGCAACGCCAACTTCGCGTATGCCGATGTGCCGGAGGACCTCACGCTGAGCTGGACACGGCCGACCGGCGGCCCGGTCACCGCGCCGGTGACGATCTCCGGCAAGGGGAACGTGGGCGTGACGTCGAATGCGGCGCAGGGATGCAACGTGCTCGTGCTCGACAGCCGCTCCGGACGCAAGAACTTCTGCAAGGACATGCGGGCCGGTGTCGAGATCAACGCGATGCTCGTCGATCAGTACGACCAGCCCTATCTCGGCGAGGAGACGACCTTCCTCGCCTTCAATGCCGGCGGCGCCATCCGCTGGCGGGCCGGCGTGATCGGGGTACCGCTGTCGGCGAAGTTCGCGGCCCCGAACGAGGTGCTGGTCGCCACCACACAGGGTCAGATCCTGCTGATCGACACCCAGCGCAACGAACTCCTCGCGCCTGAGGTGAGACTGCGCGACGACGCCGACCCCGCGCAACCGCTCCGCGGCTTCGGCGATTGCGTGAGCAACGGGCCGCAGTGCGCGATCCCCGCCCCCGCTGCCGTCGACACCGAACGAGAACGCTTCTTCCTCAACTTCTTTCCCCAGGGCGCAGCGACGTCGCAGATCCGCGCGATGAAGTACGGCGCCGTTGCCGGGAACCGCGAAGTCCGGACTGCGTGGCAGGCCGACGTCCCCAGCGGCGTCATCGGGACCCCGACGCTCTCGGCCGACGGCGCGACCGTCTATGCGTTCTCGCGCGACGGCAAGATCGTCGCCCTGAACGCCGAGGACGGATCGACGCGGTGGACCTACGACATCGGCGGCCACGGATTCGCGACGATGACCGTCTCCCCGGACGGTCTGATCATCCCGACCGGTTCGCTCGGCGCCCCGCTGACCCTGCTGCGTGATCGGGGCGATGGTGCCGAACAGGTCTGGCAGCGCACCGATCTGGCGACGGTGAGCCTGTCCGCCTTGACCCAGCAGCAGACCGCGTGGACGGTCGCCCGCGATCCCGGCAAGGACTCCCTGTCCCTGGTCGAGGTGTCCACGACCGACGGCGCGACGAAACGGATTCTGCCGCTGCCGAATTCGCGCGGTTTCGCGACCGGCGTCTCGGTGTCCTACTCCGGACAGATCGCGACCGCGACCAATCTCGGCGAGGTGTACTTCTTCGACAGCAAGGCCGATCTCGAGTAGGTGTTCGTAGAGTGCGGGATTCGTACCGGAAACCGATACCGATCCCGCACTCTGCGTGATCGGGTTCGTTTCAGAACCGGACGCCCGGCTCACAGATGAACGCGGCACCCTTCCGCCCGATCCGGGTCAGCACCACCGACAACGGCCGGGAGCCCCTGAGCTTGAGCTTCTTCCGCAATCGGTCGGGGTCGACGTCGAGTCCGCGGACGAGGATCTCGAGGGGGCCGCAGTCGAGCGCCGCGAGCGCCTTCCGGAGCGCCTTCTCGGTCACGCCCGTCTGCTCGATCACCCGGAATCCGCGGGCGCCGTCGGGGACGGAATCACCCGTGAGATAGGCGATCTGCGGATCGAGTTGCCAGAGCCCGGACCGGTGGGCGTAGTGCTTGACCAGCCCGGCGCGCACGATCGCCCCGTCCGGGTCGACGATCCACTCGCCCGCCTCACCGGCCGGCACGTCGTCGTCTTCGCGGTCGGTGACCTCGACCTCGGCGATGGTTCCGTCGGCGCGGGTGCGGAGCACGGTGGCCCGCCGGCCGGGCTCCACACCCGGGCCCGTCCACAGGCACGCCTCGCGCACGCCGCCGTCGACTGAGGTGACCTGGACCTCGCCGTCGAAGCCATAGCGGTTTCGCAGCATCTGATGATCCAGTCCGGGAGCGCATTTCACGATGAGCGCGCGGCCGGGGTAGGTGGTCAACAGCTCGAAGAGCGGTGGGGTCAGCTGATCGAGTCGGAAGATGCGGCCCGCGTCCGATCGCCGCGCGGGATCGGCGAGGAGCACGTCCGCGGTCGAGGTCGGGGTGAGCGCGTCCGCGACCAGCAGCGTCGCCTCCGGCAAATTGGAACGCGCCATCGCGAGCCGGACCCGGTCGATGTCGCTGCCGATGACACCCGAGATGCCGTTGGCGCGCACCAGCTCTCGCAACTCCGCCCCGATCGAACAGGTCAGGTCGTGCACCACCGATTCCGGGAACCGCGCCGCGATTTCGGCCGCACGGTGCGCGGCGACCACCGACGCGGTCGCCTGCTGCAGGGCGTCGTCGGTGAGCAGGAGCGCCTCGGCATCGCGCAGCTTCGAGCGGGCGCGCCTACGACACTGCACCGTCTCGATCAGCGCGGCGTCGTGGGGCGCGTATCGGCTGCGTACCTCGGTGATGTCGGCCAGCATCGTCGACGGGGTGAGCTCGAGGCCGGCCACCGTGTCGAGCGCCTTCTCGCCGTGCCGCGACCGCAGGAACGCGACGTCGTCGAGATCGAAGGAGTAGCCCATGGCCTGACGACGGAACCGCCTACTGCGGCTTCGTCCCCGTCACCACGACGTTGTAGAAGAACTTCGGCGGCACGACCTTCCGCAGCACGTTCTCGTCGAGCCAGGTCAGCCGCTTCCAGCCACCGAAGGCAAAGCGGGCCCAGCCCCAGCCGAGCTTCTCCGGCGGCACAGCGGCCTCGAAGGTGCGGACCGGCCAGCCGAGCATCGCGGCGGCCAGTTCCTCGGTGGCGGTGGCCACCTTCTGCGCGCCGGCGGCGCGGGCGATGCCGGCGAGCTCGTCGGGATCGAAGGTGTGGATGTCGACCACGGCCTCGAGCGCGGCCGCACGCGAGGACTCGTCGAGTTCCTCCTGCGGGCGCCGCCACCCCTGCAGCGGACCGAGCTTCGTGACGTTCGTCGTGGCGAACCACGTCGCCCGACTCATCCAGCGCGCGTAGAAGTCACCGATCGTCGACGGCTCACCCGCGAAGATGAACCGCCCGCCGGGCTTGAGGACCCGCAGCACCTCACGCAGCGCCTGCTCGACATCGGGAATGTGGTGCAGCACAGCATGTCCGACGACAAGGTCGAAGGTGTCGTCGTCGTACGGGATCTTCTCCGCGTCGGCGACCCGGCCGTCGACATCGAGACCGAGGTTCTCCGCGTTGCGCAGGGCGACCTTGACCATGCCCGGCGAGAGGTCGGTGACCGACCCCTTCGACGCAACACCCGACTGCATCAGGTTCAGCAGGAAGAAGCCGGTGCCACAACCGAGTTCCATCGCGCGGCCGTACGGTAGGGGCTCGTCGGTGGCCACGGCGTCGAAACGGCCACGCGCGTAGTCGATGCAGCGTTCGTCGAAGCTGATCGACCACTTCTCGTCGTAGGTCTCGGCCTCCCAGTCGTGGTAGAGCACCTGGGCGAGTTTGGTGTCGGTGAGGGCCGCCTTGACCTGTTCCTCGGTGGCGTGCGGATTGGGAGCGGGATCGGTGCCCGGTGTGGCGTCGGTGGTCATGATCGCTTCCTGTGTGCGTGGTGATGGGGTGCTGTGGTCGAGGGGTACGCGGCGACGACGGCTCAGCGGCCGACGAATTCCGCCTTCCCGGGGCCGTTCTCGAGGAACGAAGTCAGACCGATGGCGCGGTCCTCGGTCGCGAACAGCGGGGCGAACAACTGCTCTTCGATCTTGAGCCCGGTGTCGAGGTCGACGCCGAGCCCCTGATCGACGGCCTTCTTGATCGCGGCGAGCGCCACCGAGGCGGCGCCGTCGAACTGTCCGGCCCAGGCGAGCGCGGCGTTGTAGACCTCGTCCGGCGCGACGACCTCGTCGACGAGTCCGATCGCCAGCGCCTCCGCGGCGTCGACGAAGCGGCCGGTGAACATCAGGTCCTTGGCCTTCGACGGCCCGATGAGGCGTGCCAGCCGCTGCGTGCCGCCGCCGCCGGGGATGAGACCGAGCAGGACCTCGGGCAGCCCGAGCTTCGCGTTGTCGCCCGCGATCCGTCGGTCGGCACCCAACGCGACTTCGAGGCCACCGCCGAGCGCGTACCCGGTGATGGCCGCGACGGTCGGCTTCGGGATGGCGGCGATCGCGCCGAGATCGCTCTGCAGGCGACCCGCCACCCGGCTCATCTCGGCGTAGCCGACGTCCCGCATCTCCTTGACGTCCGCGCCGGCCGCCAGGATCTTCGGGCCGCCGTAGACGACGACGGCCTTGATGTCGGCGCGGACCGTGGCCTCCTCGGCCGCGGCGGCCAGTTCGGCCTGCACCTGCCGGCTCAACGCGTTCATCGGCGGCCGGTGCAGCAGGATGGTGCCGACCCCCGGATGAGCGTCGGAGCACTCGAGGGTCACGAACTCAGGCATGGTCGAAGGCTACCGGTAGGTAAGTCCGATCGATGCCCCAGCCCGACGACCCAGGCCGACGACCCGGCACGCACGACGCGGCCCGGAGTCCGCCGCCCACCGGCATCGGAGCCATACAGTGGCGGTCATGGCGAAAACGTCGGGTTCCGCAGGTGATCCCATCGAGCTCGAGGTCGGCGACCGCACCGTCCGGCTGTCGAGTCCCGACCGCGTCTACTTTCCCGAGCGCGGTGAGACCAAGCGCGATCTCGCCGAGTACTACCTGTCCGTCGGCGACGGGATCGTCCGTGCGCTGCGCGACCGTCCGTGCATGCTGCACCGGTTCCCCAAGGGCGTCAGCGGCAACAAGGTCCACCAGAAGCGCATCCCCGCCGGTGCGCCGGACTGGCTGGAGACCACCGAGATCTACTTCCCGCGGTACGGCCGCACCGCCGACGAACTGTGCGTCACCGAACTGGCATCGGTGATCTGGGCGGTGCAGATGTCGACCGTCGAGTTCCACCCCTGGAACTCACGACGCGACGACCCCGAGTCGCCCGACGAGTGGCGTATCGACCTCGACCCGATGCCCGACTGCACGTTCCCCCGGATCCGGCGGGTGGCGCACGTCGTCGAAGAGGTTCTCGACGAACTGGGTATGCGCGGGTTCCCCAAGACCTCGGGCGGTCGCGGGCTGCACATCTACGTCCGCATCGCGCCGGAGTGGGGCTTCCCGCAGGTCCGGCGTGCGGCGCTGGCCTTCGCTCGGGAGGTCGAACGTCGCGCCCGACGACGTGACGACGACCTGGTGGCGCAAGGACCGCGACCCGGCGGCGGTCTTCGTCGACTACAACCAGAACACCCGCGACCACACCATGGCGTCGGCCTACTCCGTGCGTGGCAACGAGCGGGCCACCGTGTCGACGCCGATCACCTGGGCCGAGATCGACGACATCGAACCCGACGACTTCACCATCGCCACCGTGCCGGCCCGGTTCGCCGAACTCGGCGACCTGCACGCGGAGATCGACGACGTCGCGCACCGACTCGACACCCTCATCGACTGGGCCGACCGCGACGACATCGGCACCGACGAGGACGCCGAGATCATCGATATGGATCGGTGACGTCGCGTAACGACCGCAATGCCTTCTCCAGGGCGGCGAACTCAGCGTCGCCGAGATGCTCGCGCCACTCCTCCTGCTGCGCCTCGACCTCGCGCGCAGCTACCTCGCACAGATGAACGCCGCGCTCACTCAGCGTCACCAGCCGGGCGCGACGGTCGGACGGGTCCGGCACCCGGGTCAGGTAGCCAGCCGCCTCGAGTTGGTCGACGATGCCACCCGCGGTCTGCTTGGTGACACCCGCCTGCTCGGCGAGATCGGTCAACCGCATGGGTTCGGGTGCCAGCCGCTGTAGCACCCGGGACTGCGCCGGAGTGATGTCGTCGGCCCCTTCCTCGGCGATCCGTGCCAACACCCGGCGCTCGGTCGCGCGATGGGCGATGAACATCAGGACGGCGATCTGCGGGTCGGACACGACGTTGACTTTAGTACGAAACCCTGACTAATATCAGTCAGGGAACCTGACTATCTGTGCGGCGGGAGCGACCGATGGACACCGACCTCATCTGGCAACGGATCGACGAGCAACGACTCGAACTCGCCGGACTGATCGAGACCCTCACGCCCGAGCAACTCGCCACCCCGTCGCTGTGCGACGCGTGGACGGTGCGCGACGTCGCGGTCCACCTCACCCACTCCCACACCTCACCGGCACGAGCGATGATCGCCGCGTGCCGATACGGATTCCGGTTCAACACGATGATCCGCGAACTCGCGCTCCGCGACGACACCACGGCGGATCAGGCCGCCTCGAAGTTGCGCGCCATGGTCGGTTCGCGTCGGCATCCGATCGGGACGACTCCCATGGCGCCGCTGCTGGATTCGCTCCTGCACGGGCAGGACATCGCGGTCCCGCTCGGACTCGACCGGCCGATGCCGACCGACGCCGCGACGGCGTGCGCAGACTACCTGTGGTCGACGGGTTTCCCGTTCCACGCACGTCGCCGAAACGAGGGACGACGCTACGTGGCCACCGACAGCGACTTCGCGGCCGGGACGGGCGCGGTCGTCGAGGCGCCGATCCGCGACATCGTCATGCTGTTCGGCGGACGGACGAACGCCGCCGGGGCACTGGCGCCCTCAACCTGACAGCGCGTCCGGTCAGAGCGTGATCTCGGGCGGCTGCTGATCGCCGAGAGTCCGGAAGTACTCGTCGGAGCCGGGGAAACCGAGGCCGGCCAGCCCGGCGCCGGGTGTCACGTTCGGCAGGATCGGTTCGATGACACGCTCGGCGTCGAGCAGTTCGTCGATGGTCGAGAACTGCGAGACGTAGTTGAGCTGCGACCACGTGGGCGGCATGAGGAAGTGCTGGCCCGCGGCCCAGGAATCGATCGCGACCCGGGCGTTCACCCACCGGGCGACCTCGGCTTCGGTGGTCTCGGCGTCGGCGTGCTGTCCGTCGGGCATCGCGGCCAGGAAGAACCGGGTGTCGTAGCGTCGCTTCTCGTTCACCGGGGTGATCCAGTGCGCGAGCGGACGCAGCAGATCGGCACGCAGCGTCAGTCCGCGCGCGGTGAGGAACTGCGCGAACGACAACGACTTCTCGACGAGGCGTTGCCGATCCTCGGCCAGTCCCTCCGGGTCGGCGAAGGCGCCGTCGGCATCGGTCGCGAGCAGGACGCCGCACTCTTCGAACGTCTCGCGGACGGCCGCGCACACCAGGGCCTGGGCGATCTCGGCGTCGCTGCCGAATTGCCCGGCCCACCAGGTGGCCTCGGGACCCGTCCACGCCAGGTCGGCGTCGGCGTCCCGCTTGTCGACGCCGCCGCCCGGGAACACCGTCATTCCCCCCGCGAAGGCCATCTGCTTGACGCGGCGTTGCAGGAAGACCTCGATGCCGTCGGCAGCGTCGCGGACGAGCACGACGGTCGCGGCATCCCGCAACGGTGCGGACACGATGTCCGGGCCCTGCTGCTGTGTCGACGTCATTCAGTTACGTCCTGCTGCTCGACGGTGGCCACCCGCACGGCGCCGGCGCCGCGCGAAGTACCGGCCGTCGACCTTGTCCAGAACGATCTGCTGGCGGAAGGCGGCGGTGAGGTTCTCACTCGTGAGTACCTCCTCGAGCAGCCCCTGGGCCACCACGCCACCCTCGGACAGGATCATCGCATGTGTGAAACCTTCGGGGATCTCCTCGACGTGGTGGGTGATCAGCACGATGGCCGGGGCGTCGGGGTCGGCGGCGAGACGCGCGAGACGATCGACGAGTTCTTCGCGGCCACCCAGGTCGAGCCCGGCGGCCGGTTCGTCGAGCAAGAGCAGTTCGGGGTCGGTCATCAGCGCGCGCGAGATCACGACACGCTTGCGCTCGCCCTCCGACAGCGTGCCGAAGCGACGGTCCGCGAGGTGCTCGGCACCCATCGATTCCAGCGATTCGACGGCCTGCGCACGGTCCATGGCGTCGTAGCTCTCGCGCCACCGCCCCAGGACCGCATATCCCGCCGAGATGACGACGTCGCTGACGATCTCCTCCGGCGGCACTCGATCGACCAGCGACGGGCTCGAGACCCCGATCCGGGTCGACAGCTCGCGGATCTCGACCCGGCCGAGCTTCTCGTTGAGCACGAAGGCGGTGCCGACGTCGGGTGGATCTCCGCCCCGGCCAGTCGGATCAGTGTCGTCTTGCCCGCGCCGTTGGGTCCGATGATCACCCAGCGTTCGTCCAGTTCCACCTGCCACGACAGCGGGCCGACGAGAGTCTTGCCGCCTCGAACGACGGCGACGTCGCGAAAATCGATCAAGAGGTCGGGATCGGATTCGGTCACTCCCCCATCCTGCACCACGAGGGAATGGTCGACCCGTTCGACTCACGGCAGACCGGACGGCGGGAATAGTCCGGGGCGTCGGCCGCATTGAACATCGTCGTGACCCCTTCGAACCTCCCCTTGGCGATCCTGGATCTCGCGCAGATCGGTCGTGACGAGACTGCCGCGCAAAGCCTGTCCGCCAGTGTCGATCTCGCACAGAACGCGGAGAAGTGGGGCTACCGCCGGATCTGGTACGCCGAGCACCACAACATGTCGGCCATCGCGTCGTCGGCGCCGGCGGTGCTCATCGCACACATCGCCGCGCACACCTCGACCATCCGTCTCGGCGCCGGCGGCGTGATGCTGCCGAACCATTCCCCGCTGACCATCGCCGAGCAGTTCGGCACACTCGCCGAACTCCATCCCGGGCGCATAGACCTCGGGCTCGGGCGCGCGCCCGGCAGCGATCAGCAGACCTTCGCGGCCCTGCGCCGCACCCACGCCTCCGCGGAGCGGTTCCCGCACGACGTCCTCGAGCTGCAGGCCTTCCTCGGTGACGAGTCGCGTGTCGAAGGCGTCCGCGCGACCCCGGGGGCGGGCACCCACGTGCCGCTCTACATCCTCGGCTCGTCGCTGTTCGGCGCGCAGCTCGCCGCGGCCCTCGGACTTCCGTACGCCTTCGCCTCCCACTTCGCGCCGCAGGCGCTCACCGAGGCCGTGGCGTTGTACCGCCGCGAGTTCCGGCCGTCGGAGGTCATCGCCGAGCCCTACGTCATCGCGGGTGTCGGAGCGATCGCCGACGAGGACGCCGACCGTGCGCAGGCGCAGCTGCAGATCGCGAAACGTCAACGCGTGTCGCTGCTCTACGGCCGCGGCCGGACCTTCACCGACGAGGAAGCCGACGCCATCCTCTCGATGCCGCAGGGACGCCAGATCGACGAGATGCTGACGTACTCGGGTGTCGGGACGCCGGGCGAGGTGCGCGAGTACCTCTCGTGGTTCGCCGGGCACGCCGACGCAGACGAGCTGATCGTCGCGTCGCTGGCGCCCGATCGTGACGTGTGGCTGGGCACCTTCGGCCACCTCGCGCCGGTGAACTCACCGGTCGCCGCCGGCTAGCCGGGATTCGCAGGCCGACCGTCAGGCCAGCCGGAAGTCCTCGAAGTCGAACCCGGGCACGACGATACAGCTGACGAGTGACGGCTCGTCCCCGGCGGGCCGGGCACGCTGCCACACGCCCGGCGGCACGAGCGCCTGGGGTCGGTGACCGGCCTCGATGTCGGGTCCGACGAGAACTGTCGTCGGGTCACCGGGGACATCGGCGTCCCCGCCGAAATCGAGTTCGACCGGCGCTCCTCGATGGTGCAGCCACAGTTCGGCGCCGCGTACCGTGTGCCACGCCGACTCGTCGCCCGGCATGAGGACGAAGTAGATCGCCGTGCCGGCGGCACGGTCGCCGGTATAGCCGTCGGCAAGCGACGCCGACGGCACGACGACGTCGCTCCGCCACGTCTCCCGGAACCAGCCGCCTTCCGGATGGGGTTGCAGATCCAGAGCTTTCACCCATTCCGGCGGTACCGCAGCGCTCACGTGTCCTCCTGGGCCCGGATGACCTCGGCGATGACGGTCACCGAACCGGGCGCGATCTCGGTGAACCCGGCGTCTCGAACGGCCACCGCCCTCCCGGCGGCATCGGCGGCGAGCAGTTCTCGCCACCGCCCGGGCGTGGCCTGACGGACCGCGAGCGGGCAGTCGTCCCGACGCCACTCGATCGCGTCGTCCGCGGCGAGGAGCTTGGCCGCCAGCATCGACGCGTGACCGACCTGCGCGGCCAGTTTGCCGACGGTCATCGGCAGGTCGGGATTGGTCCACAGCACGACGCCCGAGACCGGCGGCCGCTCGGGCAGCTCTCCCTCGACCTCGGTCCCACCGATCTGCAGCTTCGCCACACGCCGGTCGAGGTCACCGACGCGGCCGGGCACGAACGCCCGTGCCGACGCCCCGCCCTCGGTCGCGGTCACACCCCAGACCTCCTGCGCGGCAGCCCATTGCGCGCCACGCGCGCGCCGGGCGATCTTCCGGATCCGTGCGTCGCACCAGGCGTCCATCGCCGCCGCCCACGGACCGTCGCCCGCACTCCGTTCGTCGAGGCACAATAACGCCACCGCTCGCGCCGCCGCGGTCAGCAGTTCGGTGCGGTCGGGCGGATCGTTCTTCTCGATGCGGAGCACCATCGCCATCGCCAGGACGTCGGCGGGGTCAGACGGATCGTCACCGCCTCCGACGTAGGCGACCAGCCGCCGATGATCGGCCGCGATCGCTTCCGGATCGACCTGCGGAGAGACCGTGCGCTCGAATTCCATGGAGCGGTGCGAGGTCAGCCCAGGGGTACCCGGCGATAGACGCCGTCGGCGGCGTCGGCCGCCTCGATCTCGTCGCGGGAGACGCCCAGGATGAACAGGACCCCGTCGAGAAACGGGTGATTCAGCGTGGCGTCGGCGACCTCGCGCAGTGCCGGCTTCGCGTTGAAGGCGATTCCCAGCCCGGCGACGCTGAGCATGTCGATGTCGTTGGCGCCGTCGCCCACCGCGATCGTCTGCTCCATCGGCACCCCGACCTGATCGGCGAACGACCGCAGCGCGTGCGCCTTGCCCATCCGGTCGACGACCTCGCCGACGACCCGGCCGGTCAGCTTCCCGTCGACGATCTCCAGGGTGTTGGCCCGGACGAAGTCGAGTTCGAGTTCGTGCGCGAGTCCGTCGATGACCTGACGGAAACCGCCGGACACGAGACCGCAGTGGAATCCGAGACGGTGCAGCGTACGGATCGTCGTCCGGGCACCGGGGGTCAGTTCGAGTGACTTGGCGACATCGTCGAGAACACTCGCGTCGAGTCCGGCCAGGGCCTTGACGCGTTCGTGAAGGGACTGCGCGAAATCGAGTTCACCTCGCATCGCCGCCTCGGTCACCGCGGCGACCTCGGCTTCGCGGCCCGCGTGCGCGGCGAGCATCTCGATCACCTCGCCCTGGATGAGGGTCGAGTCGACGTCGAAGACGATCAGGCGCTTGGCGCGCCGAGCGAGTCCGCCGCGCTCCACGGCGATGTCGACCGAATGCTTCGCAGCAACCTCGGCGAGGCCTTTGCGGAGGGCGGCGTCGGCGGCGACACCACCCCGGCCGGCAACGCTGACCATCAGTTCGAGGCCGGTGAGCGGGTAGTCGGCGATTCCGCGGATCGAGTCGATGTTGCCGCCCTGGCTCGCCAGTTTCGCCGCGACGGCGCTGAACGCGGTGGCGGTGACCGGGCTGCCGAGGATCACGACGGCATGCGAGGACGGCGAGCGGCTACCGGGATCGACCCCGATCTCCACCCGGACGTCGAAACCGATGGACGCCATCGCCTGTTCGACGACTTCCTGCAGCGCCTCGGGGTCGCCGGTGGAGGACACCAGCACGCCGAGGGTCAGCTGCCCGCGGATGACCACCTGCTCGACGTCGAGCAGTGCAACGGCCTGACCGGCCAGGGCACCCATGAGAACAGAGGTGACACCTGGCCGGTCGGGACCGGTGACAGTGACCAGGACGGTCGTACCGGAACTGGCTGTCGAGTCCTTGCTCACCGGGTCAGCGCGGGTCGGGATCCGGGGATCCCTCGTGCGTTCCCACGGTGAACGGCTCGCGACGAGCCTCTTCCATCTGACGGTCCTTGCCCGCGGCGTGGCCCGGTCCGACGTGCGCCTCGGCACGCATGCGGTCGATCATGTGCGGGTAGTGCAGCTCGAACGCCGGGCGCTCCGACCGGATGCGGGGCAGCTCGGTGAAGTTGTGGCGCGGCGGCGGGCAGGAGGTGGCCCACTCGAGCGAGTTGCCGAAGCCCCACGGATCGTCGACGGTCACGACCTCGCCGTAGCGGTAGCTGCGGAAGACGTTCCACAGGAACGGCAGGGTCGACAGGCCGAGGATGAACGCGCCCACGGTCGAGATCATGTTCAGCGTCGTGAAGCCGTCCGACGGGAGGTAGTCGGCGTAGCGACGCGGCATGCCTTCGTTGCCCAGCCAGTGCTGCACCAGGAAGGTCATGTGGAAGCCGATGAACGTCAGCCAGAAGTGGATCTTGCCGAGTCGCTCGTCGAGCATGCGTCCGGTCATCTTCGGGAACCAGAAGTAGATGCCGGCGTAGGTGGCGAACACGATGGTGCCGAAGAGCACGTAGTGGAAGTGCGCGACGACGAAGTAGCTGTCGGACAGGTGGAAGTCCAGCGGCGGGCTCGCGAGCAGCACACCGGTCAGACCACCGAAGAGGAACGTCACGATGAAGCCGACCGAGAACAGCATCGGGGATTCGAACGTGATGTGACCGCGCCACATCGTTCCGATCCAGTTGAAGAACTTCACGCCGGTGGGCACCGCGATCAGGAACGTCATGAAGGCGAAGAACGGCAGCAGCACGGCGCCGGTGACGTACATGTGGTGGGCCCACACCGCGGCCGACAGGGCGGCGATGGCGAGCGTGGCGTAGATCAGACCGGAGTAGCCGAAGATCGGCTTCCGCGAGAAGACCGGGAAGACCTCGGACACGATGCCGAAGAACGGCAGGGCGATGACGTACACCTCGGGATGCCCGAAGAACCAGAACAGGTGCTGCCACAGGATGACGCCGCCGTTGGCCGGGTCGTAGATGTGGGCACCGAACTGGCGGTCGACCTCGAGACCCATCAGCGCCGCGGTCAGCAGCGGGAAGATGAGGAGGATCAGCACGCTGGTCACCAGGATGTTCCAGGTGAAGATCGGCATGCGGAACATCGTCATGCCGGGTGCGCGGAGACAGATCACGGTGGTGACCATGTTGACGCCACCGAGGATGGTGCCGAGACCCGAGACGGCCAGACCCATGATCCACAGGTCGGCGCCGATGCCGGGGCTGTGCACGGCGTCGGTCAGCGGCGTGTATGCGGTCCACCCGAAGTCGGCGGCGCCACCGGGCGTGATGAAGCCGGCGACGGCGATGGTCGAACCGAAGACGAACAGCCAGAAGCCGAGTGCGTTGAGTCGCGGGAAGGCGACGTCGGGCGAACCGATCTGCAGCGGCAACACGAAGTTGGCGAAGCCGATCACGATCGGCGTCGCGTACATCAGCAGCATCACGGTGCCGTGCATCGTGAAGAGCTGGTTGAACTGCTCGGTGGACAGGAACTGCATGCCCGGCATCGCGAGCTCGCCACGCATCAGCAGGGCCATGAGGCCGCCGATGAGGAAGAACGCGAAGCAGGCGGTGATGTACATCATGCCGATCAACTTGTGATCGGTCGTCGTCAGCAGCTTGTAGATGAACGAACCCTTGGGCTGATAGCGCTCCGGGAACGGACGCACTGGAGCCACTTGTGTGGTGGGTTGGTCTACCGCGGTCACAGATCCTCCTCTTGCCCGAACCCGACGCCGAACCCCTTCGGCCGTCGGTCGGCACATGAACAAACCGAGCGCTGGTTACTGATCCTAAACCCTCACCGGTGCCCGGGCCGAGCGGGTCCTACGATCTGTCGTATTCGATGTCGGAGCCACCGGATCGGCAGTGCTCATCGGCGGTTTCTTCGACGACGCGCCAGGCTCTCGGGGCACCCCTCAGATCGCCGGCGTCCGGCGCCCGGGAGTGCGCATCCGAGCCTACGCCGGGTGCCTCGGGACCGGTGCTAGGTTGGGCGGGTGCAACGGAGGGTCACGGTCGCGAACGAGGCCGCCAGAAGTGTCGGCGCCGCCACCGGCGAGACCCGACGCTCACTCGTCCGACGCGTGGGCCTGGCGACCACGATCGGGTTGACAGTGGTCGCGCTGGCCTCCTGTTCGGGCGAGGAACCGCTGACGACTCCGGACGGCTCCCCCATCTCCACCGTGACGACACGGGTGGCGGAGGTGAACATCGTCTCGGCCGACCGTGATTACGCGAAGACCTGCCTCGCACCCACCGCGCCGGATCCGGGTGAGGCCGACGTCGACCGCATCGTCGTGACCGACCCCGCCGTCCTCGACGCGCTGTGCGCCCTCGGGCTCGGCCCCGAGGTCGTCGCGGTGGCTGCCGAACCCGGTTCCGTGCCCGAGTATCTCGGTCCACAACTGACCTCGGTCCCGGCCATCGGACCGACGCCCGACGCCGCGGCGGTCGCCAACGCCGACGCCGGACTCGTCCTCACCACCGCCGACACCGCGGACTCCGCCCGCGCGTTCCCCGGTGTCCGCACCGTCACCGTCCCGGCCGACGGCACCTGGCAAGAGCAGTTCCAGGCCGTCGCCGACGCCGTGAACCGCAGCGGGTCGGGTCGGACGCGTCTCGCCGAGTACACGACCGAGGCGACCAAGACCGGCCGGCGGATGGACGCCTCGCACACCCAGGTGTCGCTGGTGCGATTCGGCGACGACTCCGAGACCATCGCCGGGATGAACACCTTCGCCGGCCAGGTGCTCGGGGACATCGGCGTCCAGCGGCCCGGGCCGCAGCGCGTGCCCGACTCCTTCGCCCTCACCGACGAGAACTTCCGCGACGCCGACGCCGACCTCATCTATGTGAGCTTCGAAGGCGAGGAAGGCCTCGCCCACGGGGAAGAGGTCCTGCTCAGCGACGAATGGCTCAGCCTGGGCGCACCCGTGTGGAAACGTGTGCTCGCCGTCGACGACGACGTCTGGTACGAGTCCTCGGGACTCGCCGCCGCCTGGCTGGTCCTCAACGACGTCAAGGGCTCACTCGACGGCAACTCCTGACGGTCTCCGATCGGCAGGTGTCGCACATCGTTGCCCCAGGCGCAACGAAGCGCTACATCTGCGTGGCCGTTTCGACCACTTCCGATCACCCACGTCCAAACCCTCGCCGGGGCGACGTCGACACATCAGGATCGGCGCATGAGTGTCACCGACGAATACCTCGCGAACAACGCCGAATACGCCAAGACCTTCACCGGGCCGTTGCCCCTGCCGCCGGCCAAGCACGTCGCGGTGGTGGCCTGTATGGACGCCCGGCTCGACGTCTATCGCATCCTCGGATTGAACGAGGGCGAGGCCCACGTGATCCGCAACGCCGGCGGGGTGGTGACCGACGACGAGATCCGCTCCCTGGCCATCAGTCAGCGACTGCTCGGCACCACCGAGATCATCCTCATCCACCACACCGACTGCGGCATGCTGACGTTCACCGACGACGACTTCAAGCGCCAGATCCAGGACGAGATCGGGCAGAAGCCCGCGTGGTCGGCGGAGGCGTTCGCCGATCTCGACGAGGACGTCCGCCAATCGATCACCCGGATCCAGAACAGCCCGTTCGTCACCAAGACCACGTCGTTGCGCGGGTTCGTCTTCGACGTCGCGACCGGACTCCTGCGCGAGGTGTCCTGACCCGGGTAACTCGACCCTCCTACGAGTCGCCGCCCTCGGAGCGCTGAACCGCTTCGGGGGCGTTCTCGCGGGTGGCCATCCCACCCTCGCGTCCGTGGTCCTGCGGGCCGGGCGGATCCTTCTCCACTTCCTTCTCGGGAGCGTCTGTCCCGGACGTCTTGTGGTTGTCGGACTGTCCCATCGATACCTCCGTGCTCGTGCCGGCTGCGACGATCGTCGATACCCGGGGAGTCGGGCGGACAAACCACCTCGCTGCCCGGCCGGCCGCGCGACGCCCGGGCGGTGTCGGAGGCCACGGCTAAACTGGCCGACGATCCTCGATGCCACATGATTCGCCGTCCAGCGGTCAGACTCCCCCGGACTCTGCCCCGAAGCCTCATCTCGCCGAGCCCCTGCACGCCCTCTGGCGGCCGGGCGTCGGCATGGCGGTGTGGATCGACGGCGATGTGTCCGATCTCCCGCCACCCCTACGCGACCTCCTCGACGGTCGACGATTCCGCAGCGAGATCCCCGTCGTCGACGCCGGCGATCGACGGCAGTTCGTGCGCGCCGCGACTCTCGGTCTGACGTCGGCGGTCACTTTGCTCGACGCATCGCGGTCGGTCCCGGTGGCGGGTGACGTCCGGTGGTACCGGTACCTGCTCGACGGCGTGCGGTCGTTCGTGCGGTCGGGCACCGTGGCGCCGTCGGTTCTGCAGGTGGCCGGCGAGTGGATGGTGCGCTGGGTCGTCGTCGCGACGCCGACGTGGCGCAGCTGGCATGCCGTCGTCGTGGGAAGCGCGCCGGATGCGCTTCTGCACAACGGGTCCGCACCCGCCCTGGACGACTTCCTCGCCGAACTCGTCGACCACGAATGCCGTTCTGCCATCGCTCGTTCCGCCGTCCGCCTCGGTGAACCACGGCCCGCGTCACCCATCGTGCGGGCACTGCTCCCCGACGCCGATCCCCGCCCGCCCAGCTCACCGGAACGTCTCGCCGCCGCCGCGGGTGGCTGGTCGCGGTGGAACGCCGGCGCTCCGCGCGACGATCGTTCGCTCATCTTCCGGCTGCACGAACCCGAGTACGACGACCTCGCCGACGCTCAGTGGGCCGACGCATGGGACGACGACACGGTCGACCCGCCGAGCCGCGCCGAGGTGGCCGAGACCTCGCGGTGGCGACTGCAGGTCTGTCGTCGGAGCATCGACGGACAGGTCGAACCCGTCGCGCCGCACCGCCTCGACGCCCACGAACTCGACGAACTGACGACCGAGTTGGCCACGGCAGTCCGTGAATTTCCCGAACTGGGCCGCGCCGACCCCGATCGTGGCTCCCTCGACTTCCTGCTGCCGACCGCGATCACGGAAGAACTATTCGCCACGGGCGCGGCGGCGCTCGGCGCCGTCGGCATCCCGGTTCTGCTGCCGAGG
Source organism: Gordonia sp. SMJS1 (assembly GCF_029866425.1). NCBI lineage: Bacteria > Bacillati > Actinomycetota > Actinomycetes > Mycobacteriales > Gordoniaceae > Gordonia > Gordonia sp. SMJS1. The sequence continues at coordinate 3,602,023 of NZ_CP123381.1, forward strand.
ACGATCGCCGAGGTCCGTCCGAGTCTGACCCTGCGCGCGCTCGCGCCGCCCGGCAGCGGGGCACCGGCGGCGATGGTCGGCCTTCGGGAGATCCGGGAGTTCGAGTGGCGTCTCGCCCTCGGCGACACCCCAGACGCGATCACGCTCACCGATGCCGACCTCGACGAATTGTCCGGCCAGAAAGGCGATCTGGTCCGCGTGCGCGGAGTGTGGATGCGCGCCGAGGGCGCCGCGCTGACCCGGGCAGCCACGTTCGTCGCCACCCAGCGCGCACTGGCCGCGGTCGAACCGCCGAGCGACTTCGGCGAGCTGTTCAACCTCGTCACCGGCGAGTCGGACCGTCTACCTGTACCTGTGTCACGCGTCGAAGGCCTCTCCTGGCTCGACGACGTCGCCGACACCGGCGTCCTTCGACCTGAATCCGTCGCGCCACCGACGGGGTTGACCGCCACCCTGCGTCCATACCAGCAGCGCGGCCTGGACTGGCTCGCCCATCTGTCGACCCTCGGCGTGGGCGGCGTGCTGGCCGACGACATGGGCCTGGGCAAGACCCTGCAGGTCATCGCACTCGAATGCCACGAGCGTAGCGGTCCGTCCGCGTCGCCTGCCGATGATCCTCGAAAGCCGACGCTCGTCGTCTGCCCGATGTCCCTGGTGGGCAACTGGGCGCGGGAATTCGCCCGGTTCGCGCCCGCGCTCCGCGTGGCGATCCACCACGGGCCCTCTCGCGAGTCAGGGGCGGCGTTCGCGGGCATCCGCGACTCCGTCGACATCGTGGTCACCACCTTCGCGATCGCGGCGCGCGACCACGAGTTGCTGTCCTCGCAACCCTGGCATCGGATCGTGGTCGACGAGGCCCAGCACCTCAAGAACGTGAACACCATTGCGGCCAAGGCGGTTCGGACGGTCCCCGCCGGCCATCGCCTCGCTCTCACCGGCACCCCGGTCGAGAACCGCCTGGAGGATCTCCGCGCCGTCATCGACCTGGTCAACCCTGGACTACTCGGCTCCGCGTCGGTCTTCCGTGCACGCTACGCCGAACCGATCGAACGGGATCGTGACCCGGCCGCCCTCCGACGGTTGTCCGCGATCACCCGGCCGTTCATCCTGCGCCGCGAGAAGACCGATCCGGCGATCGCCGCCGACCTCCCGGAGAAGGCGGACTTCGCCGTCCGGGCCAACCTCACGGTCGAGCAGGCGGCGCTGTACCGCGCGGTGATCGACGAACTGATGACGGCACTGCGCGACAAGCAACAGCGCACACTACGACGCCGCAACGTACTGGCCGCACTGACCCGCCTCAAGCAGGTGTGCAATCACCCCGCGCACTATCTCGCCGACGGCACCGACCTGGTCCGCGACGGCGAACACCGCTCAGGCAAGGTCGAGCTGCTGGCCGACATCGTCTCCACCGTCGCCGAGGAGCGCGACCGCGCATTGGTCTTCACCCAGTTCGCCGCCTTCGGTGACATGCTGTCGTCGTGGTTGTCCGCGGAGTTCGGCAGCGAGATCCCGCTCCTGCACGGCGGTCTGGGTCGCACCGAGCGCGACCGCCTGGTCGCCGACTTCCAGTCCGACGACGGGCCGCCGGTCCTGCTGGCGACGCTGAAAGCCGGCGGCACCGGGCTCAACCTGACCGCGGCCAACAACGTCATCCATGTCGATCGGTGGTGGAACCCGGCTGTCGAGGACCAGGCCACCGACCGCGCCTACCGGATCGGCCAGGACCAGAAGGTGTCGGTGCATCGGTTCGTCTGTGTCGGCACCATCGAGGAGCGCATTGACGACATGATCGCCAAGAAGCGTGAGCTGTCCCGGCTGACGGTCGCGGCCGGCGAGAACTGGGTGTCCGACCTCGCCGACGACGAACTCTTCGAACTCATCCGGCTGCGCGACGAGGCGGTCAGCGAATGACGGTGCGCAAGAAGGGCACGCAACGACGCGGTGAGCGTGGCACGATCGCGGTCCGCGGCTATGGCCTCACCTCGTGGTCACGCGCCTTCGTCGATGTCGTCGAGGGCCGCGGCGCCGACGGCGAATCGGTCGCGGACAGCCGTCGTATCACCAAGGCGCGCAGGTATTTCCGCGATCGGCATCTGCGCGGCCTGCGGATCGGCGCCGGCCGGGTGACCGCCTCGGTGGAGGGCACCCAGCTCGAGCCGTTCGACGTCATCCTGACCACCCGCACCGTCGACACACCGACACTCGCGAACCTTCTCCGCGAGCGCAACGCTGTCGATGAACTCATGCTGCTCACCCGCGGCGAACAGCCGCCGGGGCTGGGTGAGCTACTGGTGCCCACGGAGTCCGCCGACGTCATGACCGACTGCACGTGCCCCGACGAGGCGCCGCGGTGCATCCATGCTCTCGTCACCTGTTACGAGGTGGCCGCCGAGATCGACCGCACCCCGTTGACCCTGCTGACCGTGATGGGCACCGACCTGCGAGCGCTGCTGGCCGAGATCGACTCTCGCCCACCGGATTCACGGACCTCCGACGACGGCGGGTCAGCAACCTCACTGCAGGTCGACGACTACTACGGCACCGCCTCGACGTTGCCTCCGCTGCCGTCGCCGTCGCGGATGAACCCGCTGACCGCGCTCGACGGCGGCGAACTACGGGCGGCGTTGCGCGCCACCGGCGTCGCGCCCGCCGACATCGCCGAGGCGATCGACGAGCTCGGCGATCTCTACGACCGCCTCACCGCCGGCGATTCGTAGCGCCAATGCGCATATAGCACGCGTCGACGCTACGAAATCCTCGGTGGGACTAGAAGTCCCAGTCCTCGTCCTCGGTGTTGACGGCCTTGCCGATGACATAGGAACTGCCCGACCCGGAGAAGAAGTCGTGGTTCTCGTCGGCGTTGGGCGACAGCGCCGACAGGATCGCCGGGTTCACGTCGGTCTCGTCGCGCGGGAACATCGCCTCGTAGCCCAGGTTCATCAGGGCCTTGTTCGCGTTGTAGCGCAGGAACTTCTTGACGTCCTCGCTCAGCCCGACCTCGTCGTACAGAGCCTCGGTGTAGTCACTCTCGTTGTCGTAGAGCTCGAACAGCAACTCGAAGGTGTAGTCCTTGAGCTCCTGACGACGCTCCGGGGTCTCGACCTCGAGTCCGCGCTGATACTTGTAGCCGATGTAGTACCCGTGCACCGCCTCGTCGCGGATGATCAGGCGGATCAGGTCGGCGGTGTTGGTGAGCTTCGCGCGGCTCGACCAGTACATCGGCAGGTAGAAGCCGGAATAGAACAGGAACGACTCGAGCAGCGTCGAGGCGACCTTGCGCTTCAGCGGGTCGTCGCCACGGTAGTAGTCCATGACGATCTGCGCCTTGCGCTGCAGCTGCTCGTTCTCCTCCGACCAGCGGAACGCCTCGTCGATCTCCTTGGTGGAGCACAGAGTGGAGAAGATCGAGCTGTAGCTCTTGGCGTGCACGGACTCCATGAAGGCGATGTTGGTGAGCACCGCCTCCTCGTGCGGGGTGGTGGCGTCCGGGATCAGCGACACCGCACCGACCGTGCCCTGGATGGTGTCGAGCAGGGTGAGACCGGTGAACACCCGCATGGTGAGCTGCTTCTCGTATTCGGTGAGCGTGCCCCACGACGGGATGTCGTTGGACACCGGCACCTTCTCGGGCAGCCAGAAGTTGCCGGTGAGGCGGTCCCACACCTCGGCATCCTTCTCGTCGGGCACGCGGTTCCAGTTGATCGCCGAGACCCGGCTGACCAGCTTGATGGGCGCTCCGTCGGCGGGGCTGTGGCGTTCGGTGGAGGTCATTGGTCCTCACAAACCGCTAAGTACATTGGTGCAACACACATCTCACACATTCCTTTCGTCCTCTGGAGCAGTGGACACCAAGACACTAGCCCGGTGCGGGTGGACGCTATGTCCACCCGCACCGAGCCTGACTAACGTCGCGGCAGGGACAACAGGTTGTTGGTCCATACCCCGTCGGCATATGTCCGCAGATACTTGGACCCACTTGAGGGTTTCACGACACCGACATTCACTCGATGCCCGTCTTCCTCAACGTATGCCTTGCCGTCATTCTCGATCCAGTCCACGAGCGTTGCCTTGGAGCTGGAGCCCGACTCCCCGGTACTGGGATTCGTCCACCACAAATGAGTGATGTGCTGGTGCTCATACCCACCGGCGAGCCGAACTGCTGTCAATCGAATAGCCATGATCTGTACTTCCTCGTCTTGTAATTCACACCGCGAATGGTTTCGCGGTCGTACTCCGAGGCCGTACACTCGATGCTGCAACGCGGTTGAGTGTATCGGCCGTCCGAGGGTGGGTGAGTTGGTAGCTCACCCACCCTCAATCTTTACGTCATGCCTCCTCCTGCGGTGAGTGGTTCGCGGATGCGCAGGTCACAACATGCAGCTGACGCAATTTTCCACCTCGGTCCCCTCGAGCGCGATCTGGCGCAGGCGGATGTAGTAGAGCGTCTTGATGCCCTTGCGCCATGCGTAGATCTGCGCCTTGTTGACGTCGCGCGTGGTGGCGGTGTCCTTGAAGAAGAGAGTCAGGCTGAGGCCCTGGTCGACATGCTGCGTGGCCGCGGCATAAGTGTCGATGATCTTCTCGTACCCGATCTCGTACGCGTCCTGGTAGTACTCCAGGTTGTCGTTCGTCATGTACGGCGCCGGGTAGTAGACGCGGCCGATCTTGCCTTCCTTGCGGATCTCGATCTTGGCGGCGACCGGGTGGATCGAACTGGTCGAGTGGTTGATGTAGCTGATCGAGCCGGTCGGCGGGACGGCCTGCAGGTTCTGGTTGTAGATGCCGTCACGCTGGACGGCGGCCTTCAGCTCACGCCAGTCGTCCTGGGTCGGGATGGCGATCCCGGCCTGCCCGAACAGGTCTCGCACCTTCTGGGTCGCCGGCTCCCACACCTTCTCGGTGTACTTGTCGAAGAACTCACCGCTCGCGTACTTCGACTTCTCGAAGCCGGTGAACGCCCGGCCGCGCTCGGCGGCGATCCGGTTCGACGCGCGCAGCGCGTGATAGAGCACCGTGTAGAAGTAGATGTTCGTGAAGTCGATGCCTTCTTCGCTGCCGTAGAAGACCCGCTCACGCGCCAGGTATCCGTGCAGGTTCATCTGCCCCAGGCCGATGGCGTGAGACTGGTTGTTGCCGTGCTCGATCGAGGGCACCGACGTGATCGTGGTCTGGTCGCTCACCGCGGTGAGGCCGCGGATCGCGGTCTCGATGGTCTGGCCGATGTCGGGCGAATCCATCGTCTTGGCGATGTTCAGCGAACCCAGGTTGCACGAGATGTCCTTGCCCACTTCGGCATAGGACAGGTCGTCGTTGAAGGTCGACGGCGTCGACACCTGCAGGATCTCCGAGCACAGGTTGGAGTGCGTGATCTTGCCGTCGATCGGGTTGGCCCGGTTCACCGTGTCCTCGAACATGATGTACGGGTATCCCGACTCGAACTGCAGCTCGGCGAGGGTCTGGAAGAACTCGCGCGCCTTGATCTTGGTCTTGCGGATGCGGCGGTCCTCGACCATCTCGTGGTACTTGTCCGTCACGTTGACGTCGGCGAACGGTACGCCGTAGACACGTTCGACGTCGTACGGACTGAACAGGTACATGTCGTCGTTGGCCTTGGCCAGCTCGAACGTGATGTCCGGGATGACCACACCGAGTGACAGGGTCTTGATACGGATCTTCTCGTCCGCGTTCTCGCGCTTGGTGTCGAGGAAGCGGTAGATGTCGGGGTGGTGCGCGTGCAGGTACACCGCGCCCGCGCCCTGCCGGGCACCGAGCTGGTTGGCGTAGGAGAAGGAGTCCTCGAGCAGCTTCATGATGGGGATGACACCCGAACTCTGGTTCTCGATCTTCTTGATCGGCGCACCGTGCTCGCGGATATTGCTGAGCAGCAAGGCAACTCCGCCGCCGCGCTTGGAGAGCTGCAAGGCCGAGTTGATCGACCGGCCGATCGACTCCATGTTGTCCTCGATACGCAGCAGGAAGCACGAGACGGGTTCGCCGCGCTGCTTCTTGCCGGAATTGAGGAAGGTCGGCGTCGCCGGCTGGAACCGGCCGTCGATGATCTCGTCGGTGAGGTTGCGCGCGAGGACCGTGTCGCCGTCGGCCAGGGTCAGCGCCACCATGCACACGCGATCCTCGAAACGCTCCAGGTACCGCTTGCCGTCGAAGGTCTTGAGCGTGTAGCTCGTGTAGTACTTGAACGCCCCGAGGAAGGTCGGGAAACGGAACTTCTTGCTGTAGGCGTGCCCGAAGAGGCTCTTGACGAACTCGCGGTCGTACTTCGCGAGAACCTCGGGCTCGTAGTAGTTCTCTTCGACGAGGTAGTCGAGCTTCTCGTCGAGATCGTGGAAGAAGACCGTGTTCTGGTTGACGTGCTGCAGGAAGTACTGGTTCGCGGCTTCGCGATCCTTGTCGAACTGGATCTTGCCGTCGGCGTCGTACAGGTTGAGCATCGCATTGAGAGCGTGGTAGTCGAGCTCGCCCGGGTCGTGTCCCGAGGGCCCGGGGTGCACACCCGACTTGCTGGCTGAAGTGGTGTCCGAGACGGCGGCGGTGGGCGACACGACAGATGACTCCTGCGGGTAGTGGTGGCTGTTACCGAGGGCCGGTGCGGCCAGAGTATGGGAGGGGTACGACAAAGCCTGATCGAGCGGAATTCGCAGGTCAGGCGGGCGAGGCGCTGAGCGACACGCTCGCCGCGAACGCCGGACTCTGGGCGAATTCGGCGAGTCCCGCGCGGACGCGGTCGACATCGTCGGAGGTGCCCATCAATTCGAACCGGTAGAGGTAGGGGACGTGGCACTTCCGTGCGATGACATCGCCGGCGTAACAGAACTCCTCGCCGAAGTTCGTGTTACCCGCCGCGATCACCCCCCTGATCGATGACCGATTGTGTTCGTCGTTGAGGAAGCGGATGACCTGCTTGGGAACGTAGCCGCCGGGTTGCCCCGTCGCCTTGCCCCCGCCGTAGGTCGGGCAGACCAGGACATACGGCTCATCGACACGGAAAACACCGGTCCGATCGAGGACCGGGATGCGCACAGCGCGCATGTCCAGTTTCTCGACGAACCGGTGGGTGTTCTCCGAAACCGAGGAGAAGTACACGATCAACGGCGATTCTGCCGCCATGTCTCCTCCAGCCTGGACGTTCTCGTCGATCTCGCCGGCCGTGTCCGGCCCGGCACTGTCGGTGTCAACGCCGTGAGCGGCGTGACCATTTCCTCGATGACCCCGCGGTGCGGCGTGATCCGGCTTCCCCGTCGGATCGCCTCCGAACCGTCGGTCGGGCGGGCGATGTCACCGTCATGGTGACGACAGATCAGGCAGCGGCGGTGGCGAGTGCCTTGATGCGGTCGGGACGGAAGCCCGACCAGTGCGCGTCGCCGGCGACCACGACGGGTGCCTGCAGGTAGCCGAGCGCCATCACGTAGTCACGCGCCTCGGCATCTTCGGTGATGTCGACGATCTCATAGGACAGACCCTGCTTGTCGAGGGCCTTGTAGGTGGCATTGCACTGGACGCAGGCCGGCTTCGTGTAGACGGTGATAGACATTCGGAGGTACTCCTCGGGTCGTAGGAATCGCCAGTGACGTGCGGTTTCCCAGCGTGAAGATGGTGACCTGGATCACCATCGTGGTGGCTTTCTCCGAGGAGTCGAACTGCTTCTCGTCGTCTGCCTGACTGGTAGCTCAAACACTACACCTAGTGGCTGACATTTCTGGTCACCACAAGGGCTTGTGAATAACATTGATGGAAGACATGCAGGTCGGAGCGGTGCACGATCACAAATCCCCCGCGTGTCCTCCGCGTGTCCGGCGTGTCGTTCACAGGCTGTCCCGAGGCGGTCCACAACATGTCCACCGACCATCCACATCCGCCCCCGGTCGCACTCGCGGCCCGACGCCGGCACCCCCGGACACGACGACGCCGCGCCGGGCAAGGGCCGGGCGCGGCGTCGGGACGTTGGTGCGGGTCAGGCGCTGACAGCGACCTCGTCGACGAGCCGGGTGACGGACGCGACGACCTTCTCGACGACCTCCGGAGAATCCAGGCCGGCCTCGGGCAGTGCCGCGAGCTGCAGACCGAGGTCGGCTTCCGCGATCGCGCGACCGCCGGCGATGCCGACCGACTTACGGGTGTCCTCACGGGTCCACGCGCCGCCGTACTGGCCGAGGGCCGCGCTCAGCACCGCGACGGGCTTGCCCGTGAGCGCGCCGGTGCCGTAGGGCCGCGACAACCAGTCGATGGCGTTCTTGAGTGCGGCGGGGATGGTGCCGTTGTACTCGGGGGTCGCGATCAGCACGCCGTCGGCGGCGCCGACGATCTGGCGCAGGTTCGCCACGGCTGGGTCGAGCTGCTCCTCGATGTCGATGTCCTCGCTGTAGAACGGCAGCGAGCCGAGATTGTCGACGACCGTGATGGAGACTCCCGACGGCGCATTGTCCGCGGCCAGGTGGGCGAGCTGGCGGTTGACCGAGGCCGTACGCAGGCTTCCGACCAGCGCGACCAGTTCGACGACTCGTTCCGACATGTGATTCCTCTCGATGGCACAGGAGTCCGTGGAAGTCCACGCGACCTTGTCTACGACATGCTCTAACCGGACCAGGGTCCGATTCATTCCGCATCTGGTCAAGAGTTACGCTCATCACGTGCCAAACGGGCCCGACCACTCCCCACTCCACATCTCGCTCAATTCTTCGGGGACCGAACGTGCCGACGCCGCACGTAACCGGCGTCTGCTGCTGGCTGCCGCCAAGAACCTCATCGATCACCACGGTGCGGCCGCGGTGACGATGGAGGCGGTTGCCCGCGAAGCGGGTGTGGGCAAGGGCACAGTGTTCCGTCGCTTCGGCAGCCGGACCGGGCTCATGCTCGCTCTCCTCGACCACAGCGAGTCCGAGATCCAGCAGGCGTATCTGTCCGGTCCGGAGCCGCTGGGTCCCGGCGCTCCCCCGCTCGACCGACTCCTCGCCTACGGTCGCGCTCGCCTCAAGCTCACCGCCGACCACCTCGACATCCTGCTGGAGGCCGGCGCCGCGCCGAGGACTTCATGAGTCACCCGGTGGCCCGAACGTCCACCCAGCATGTGCAGATCCTGTTGCGCCAGTTGGGTTTCGACGGCGCGCTGGATTTCCTGGCCCTCACTGTCCAGGCGCCGCTCTCGGCGAGTTCGGTCCGCTACCTGTTGGTGGACATCGGGCTCGACCTCGAGACGATCACCCATCAGTGGCAGGACATGGTCACCGCGCTCGTCACCGGACACGACCGGTCCTGACCGTCGGGTCCATCCCGGTCACGCGTCCTCGCGGCGGCGGTCAGGCGGCGAGGTGTCCGGCGTACTCGCCGCGCGCCGCGGCTCGCGGACACCTAGCCTGGGTTCCTGTGAAAGCTGTGATCATCGGCGCCGGTATGGGCGGGACCTCGGCGGGCATCGCGTTGCGACAGCTCGGGCACGAGGTCGAGATATACGAGCAGGTCACCGAGAACCGCCCCGTCGGCGCGGCGATCTCGGTGTGGTCCAACGGGGTCAAGTGCCTGAACCACCTCGGCCTCGAAGCCGAGACCGCCGCGCTGGGCGGCATCGTCGATTCGATGAGCTACATCGACGCATTCACCGGAGAGACGATGTGCCGCTTCAGCATGGCACCGCTCATCGACGAGGTCAGGCAACGTCCTTACCCGATCGCACGCGCCGAACTCCAGCTCATGCTCATGAACGCCTTCGGCCACGACGAGATCCGGTTCGGCAAGAAGATGGTCGCCGTCCACGACGGTCCGGACGGCGCCACGGTCGAATTCGCCGACGGCACCACTGCCCAGGGTGATGTCGTCATCGCCGCCGACGGTGCGAGATCGCTTGCCCGCGACCATGTGCTCGGTCAAGCGGTCGAGCGTCGTTACGCCGGGTACGTGAACTTCAACGGACTCGTCCCGATCGACGAGGAGATCGGACCGGCCACCGAATGGACCACCTACGTGGGCGATTCGCGTCGGGTATCGGTGATGCCGGTGGCGGGCAACCGGTTCTACTTCTTCTTCGACGTGACCATGCCCGAAGGGGTTCCGTTCGAACGCGGAACCGCACGCGAGGTGCTCGCCGAGGAGTTCGCCGGATGGGCGCCCGGCGTCCAGAAGCTCATCGAGACACTGGATCCCGCGACCACCAACCGCGTCGAGATCCTCGACATCGATCCGTTCCACACCTGGGTCCGGGGACGTGTGGCACTACTCGGCGACGCCGCGCACAACACGACCCCCGACATCGGGCAGGGTGGTTGTTCGGCGATGGAAGATGCGATCGCCCTGCAGTTCGCCTTCCGTGATCACGCCGACGACCTGCACGCGGCCCTCGCGACCTATGAGGCGTCACGCACCGAACGGGCCGCCGACCTCGTGCTCCGCGCACGGAAGCGCTGCGACGTCACGCACGGCAAGGACCCGGAGGCGACCGCGGCCTGGTACGAGGAACTGCGATCCGAGGATGGCACCAACGTCATCCGCGGGATCGTCGGCAACATCGTCGGCGGCCCGCTCACGTAGGGCCGCGGCGGGAGCGCCGTCGATCATCCGCCGGTCGAGGGTCCTTCGGTGTGCTCCGCGCCGGCGTCGAGTCGTGCGGTCTCCAGGCCGTCGTGCGCGACGAGGGCGTTCTCGCGCGAGAGGGTCGGCCCGGGCGCGAGCAGCGACACCACCGACCACGGCGCGCGGGACGGTGAATCCCCGAGCCCGAGGATGCCGCCGGTCTCGAAGTCCGGCACGCCGAACCGCACACCCGAATCGTTGACGTAGAACAGCGATTCGGTGCGCGAGCTGTCCGCCTCGTTGCCGGTCACCTGCAGATACTGGCCCGAGCCCGGCGGCATGTAGACCGCGTCGAGGTTCGGTCCGGCACCATCGGACGACGTCAGCCGGACCGGCACCGCGTCCGACGCGAGCGGCAGTTCACGCCCCGCGAGCAACGTCGTCTGTGCGCGCGGCTCCCCCGTCCCGCGGGTCCAGGTGCGGCACAGCGTCGGATCGCCGCCCACGTCCAGCAGCGTCGGCGCGACTTCGGGAAAGTCCGAGACGGGTTCCGACTCCACGGTTCTCAGCGCAGCGAGCTGCCCCGGGGCGACGGTGGTCACCGGAGCTGCGTCGGAGTCGGCCAGCCGCATGAGTTCGGCGGTCGGGGCGCTGATCTCCTGCACCCCGTCGCGCAGCACCAGATGATAGGACGTCGTGTCGTCGACACCGACCGACTTGACGACACTGCCGACACTCGCGCCGTCGACTGCCCCGGGCTGGCCGGCACCCGAGATCTCCGGCACGGCAAGCGGATCGACCAGTGGGAAGGTGTTGAGTAGGCCGGTGGACATCTGCCGGGGCGTGGCCCCCTCGAGACCGAGGGCCCGCATGACGGGCGCGCTCTCGGTGTCGACAGCGGCACGGACCGGACTCCAGACACCGTCCCGGAACAGCTGATACACCAGGAAGGTCTGGTCGCCGCCATCGACGAGCACGGCGTCGGCGGGGTTCGCCGTCCCGATCGCGTCACCCAGACGCGGCGTCTCGGCGATGACGGTCTGCTCGATCGACTCGACCGGCGCGTCCGACACGGTCGACGAATCGCAGACCGTCCAGGTGGAGGAGTCCGGGTGCGCCGACTTCGGCAGTGCCGCCGGCGCACCCGGGATGCCCAACAGGGGTCCGCGCGGGTACGGCTTGAGCTTGTTGTCCCCGACCGAGGTCGGCGACTCCGAGCTACCCGTCACCAGCCGTGCCGAGGCCAGGTTGAGGACGGGATGCAGGGTGTCCTCGATCAGGACGTAGGTGCTGCCGCTGTTCTTGCTGACGATGATCGTGGCGTCGCCGACGGACCCCTGCGGCCGGATCAGGCCCCAGATTCCACACCCGCCGAGGACCAGCAGACCGAGGACGGTCCCGACCACGAGCGCCTGCAACTGTGAACGCATGGGATCGTGCAACATCCGGACGTCGCGTCGTACCAGGGCGTGCTCGAGCCTCTTGATCAGGAAACGGTAGCCGTTGACCTGGGCTTTGGTCGTCAGCTGACGTGCCACGGCTCCCCCTGTCCGCACCCGGGCCGCGGCGTCGGACCTTCTCCGGCGGCGAGCGGGTTGTGATCTCCTGCGGCATACCCCCTGCCGCGCGGTAGTAGCCTAACCGACAAACATGCCCCTGACGTGTGGGGCTCCACCGCTTGTGCACACTCTCGGTGGACGGCACACGCCAGTCGGCAGCGGTGATCGAGGGGGTCGCAACCGTGGAGCGGAACAGGCGTGGGATCGCACTGCCCACACTCGTCGTGATCGAGGCGGTGCTGGCGCTCGGACTCGTCGTCTGGGTGGTGTCCGGCAGCGTCTGGGGTGCAACCGCACTCGGCGTGGCCGCGGTCGTCTCCGCAGGTCTGGTGCGGGTCGGCGGCCGGCCGTCGGTGTTCGGTCGAATCGTGGCGAATCTGTCGTTCTCGTGGTCGCGGATGCGCCGCGACCACGCCGATCTCGCCCCGGCCCCGTTCGACATCCCGCTGCCCGCCCCCAGTACCCACGCCACCGCACGGCGGACATCGGCTCCGACGACCATCGGCGCGAGGTGGGTCGGCGACACCCTGGTCACCGTCGTCCGGGTGGACCCGGGCAGCCCGGCCGTCACCTACCTGACCCCGGGCCACAGCGAACTCGGCGACGAATCGGGCCAGGTGGTGCCCCTCGGCGTCCTGGCCGAGTGCATCAGTCCCTACGACATCCGGCTCAGCTCCATCGAGGTCATCAGTCACGGTGTGCGCGTGTGGGGTTCGGGCATCGCGCCGGACACCTACGACCGCACCCTGGGCCCGCTGTCGGCGACGGCCCAACGGTCGGTGCTGGTCGTCCTCCGGCTCAATCCCCTCGACTGCGCCGACGCCGTCGCCCGCCGCGGGGGCGGCGCGACCGGTGCACTGCGCACCGCGACGGTGACCACCCGCCGCGTCGCCAAGAGGCTCGCCGAACACGGCTTGTCGACGACCATCCTGTCGGCGGCACAGATCACCGCCATCACGGCGCAGCTCATCGAGGGCGCAAGCCTCGACTCGCTCGCCGAGGAACGCGACTCGGTCGGCGTCGCCGGTCTGCGGATGCGCAGCGCCGCCGTCGAACCGGCCGCCCTGACCGACGTGCTGCGCGGCATCTGGGTCAACTCCGCGGTCTCGACGACCGTCACCGTGAAGTTGTGCCCACGAGTCACCGAGGGCAGGCGTCGCGGCGATCGCACGACGGTCGAGGTGTCCGGGATCGTCCGCGTCAACGAGTTCCCCGCCGCGAGGCGCGCACTCGGTGGATGGCCCGCGGGTCTGATCCCCCTCGACGGCCGCCAGTTCGACGCTCTCGCAGCGAGTCTCCCCATCTCGACGCCGACCCGGCTCGACCGGGCCGTACCCGCACTCACGGGTTCGGAGGCGGAGGCGTTCCTCGCCTCGGCGCGTATCCCGGCAGGCGGTTGCGGCCAGCTCATCGGCGCCGATCACGCCGGCCGCGCGGTCGCCACCCGGCTCGTCGGACCCGGTATCTCCACGGTCTCGGTCGCCGCGGGCATTCACGTCGTGGCCCAGATCGCTCTCCGCGCAGTCGCGGTCGGTGCCGCGGTGCGCGTGCACACCGACCGCCCGCACCGGTGGACCCCGGTGGTCACCGCCGTGGGCGATCCGAGCGCGCTGTCACTCTCGGGCGACCGCACCCCGGCGCGCCCCGGCCCCGGCCTGGTCATCGTCGACGGTGTGGCGCCACCTTCCCCACAACCCGACACCACGCGGATGATCGTCGTCGCACCGGGCCTCGGCGAACCCGCCGACGGCGCCACCGTCGCGCTGCGTCAGAATCCGCGTACGCCACAGGACATCGCACTCGACACCGGCGGGCGGCCGATCCTGGTCACCATGGTCGCGACCCCCGACGAATGGAACCTGATCGGCGGCTACCCCGAACCCGCGGGCACCGCTGCGGCTACTCCGGTCCGGCGCTGACGGACTGACATCATTCGGACGCGGACGCCACCGATGAGGTCGGGTCGGGTTGCGCCGAGACCGCGGCCGGCACCAGCGCGCGGTAGAAGACCGCACGAGCCGACGCCGCGCGGACGATGACGTCCGGGTCGTCGTCGGTGATCCACACCGCCCGTCCGGCCGTCACGGTGAGCGGGTTCCCACCCGCCGGTCGGACCTCCACCGCGCCGCTGAGCACGGCGAGGATCTGCGGGCCCGGCATGTCGAAGCAGATCGACGAGGCGTGGTGGAGGCCCGTCCCGTCGAGTTCGACACGCGACAGCCGGAATTCGGGAGCGGGGGTGAGGTACACGCGCTCGGCGCCGACGGTCCGGATCTGCGGGGTCAGGTCCGAGACATCGACCGGGGTGAAGTCGAGGACGCGCAACAACTCGGGAACGTCGATGTGTTTGGGCGTCAGTCCGCCCCGCAGCACGTTGTCGGAGTTCGCCATGATCTCCACGCCCGTACCGCGGAGGTAGGCGTGCAGGTTGCCCGCGGACAGATAGAGCCCCTGCCCGGGTTCAAGGTGAATGTTGTTGAGCAGCAACGATGCCAGGACACCGGGATCGTTCGGGTAGGCCTCCCCGAGTTCACACACCGTCCGCAGTTCGGCGACGAACTCCGTCTCACCCGCGCTCAGCACGGTGACCGCGCCGGCGAGTACCGCCGGGACCAGCTGACGGAGCAGCGACTCGGGCAGCGTCAGCCACGTCGTGAAGAGCGCCCGCAGCCCCTCCGAGTCCGGCTGCCCCGCGAGCATCCCCAGATAGGGGTCGAGCTCACTGACCTGCAGTGCGCGGAGCAACCGAATGGTGTCCTCCGGTCGACGGAAGCCGGCCAGGGCGTCGAACTGGGTCGTCGCGACGATCAGTTCGGGCTTGTGCCATGGATCGCGGTAGTTGCGGTCGCGGGCTTCGAGCGCGACACCGCGGGCGTTCTCGCGTTCGAATCCTGCCCGGGCCTGTTCGGCGGACGGATGTGCCTGCAGGGACAGCGGTTCCTCGGCGGCGAGCACCTTCAGGAGGAACGGCAGACGCTCGCCGAAGGCCGCCGTGCTTGCCGCGCCGAGCGTACCGATCGGATCCGCGTCGATCACGTCGACGAGATCCTGCTCGATCCCGGCGACATCGACGCACCGAGCCGACCCCGCGGGATGGGACCCGAACCACAGCTCCGCCTCCGGGTGCGCCGACGGCACGGACCTACCCTGCATGGACGCGATCGCGGTCCGCGACCCCCAGGCGTATGGCCGCACCACTCCGTCGATGATCCTCATTGCAACGCGTTCCCAACCAGGCGGAGGTACACCGCCGCCATCTCGACCCGTAGTGCCACGATCAGGAAATCCAGTACATCCCCCGGGCCGTCGGCCACCGGATCCTCACCCGGCGCCGGACGCCGGTCCTCCCACTCGCGGCCGTCCGCGCCCCCGGCGGCCGAAGTCTCTTGCGCACGATCGATTCCGACGAGGAGATCGACCTCGCCGAGACCGGTGATCCGCTGACGCGTGAACCATTCCCGCCGCCCCGTCGAGACGACCTGGACACGCGGCGCGGGAGCTGCCGGCGGTCCGTCGAAGTCGGGGTCGTAGAAGATCGAGTCCGCACTCGGTGCGACATCCGAGCGCGACCCGAGCAACTGCACCATTCGCGAGACGTCCGTGAGTTCGGCTGCGGCGCTGACGATCCCGGAGAGTCCGACGAGCCCGGCGACGGCATGCCGGGCGATGGCCGCGCCGGCCGGGCTGTCCGCCGTCCAGACGGTGGGGCGGCCCCGGACGCGCAGCGCCAGCGATTTGGCGCGATTGTGGAAGGCGTCGCGGGCCGGGTGTCCGGTCGAGGCCTCGTCGTCGAGTGCGTCGGCGAGGTCGTCGAGTGCGGGCACGCTCCCGGTGAACCGGACCTGGGTCAGCGCACCGAACACCGCGAGCAGCGCGGCGGCGAACCCCACGAAGCGGAAGCGGGGTTCGATGTCGAACCGCGGCGCAAGGTTGATCCCGTTGCCGCCCAGCGCATCTCGAAGAGGCCCGGCCACGGGGGCGACCACCACGACCTCGGCCCGCCGGCGTAACGCCCGCGCGGCGGCGTCGGCGAGCGCCATGTCCCCGGCATCGTCGCCGGCGACGATCACGACGTCGAGCGGGCCGATCCACCCGGGCAACACCGGACCACTGACCACCGGGACGTCCACCCGGGCCCCGAGCGTGGCCACCGCGAAGTCGGTCGCCCGATGGGAGACGCCGCTGGAACCGTGGACCACGATGACGCTACGGGGACGCAGGTCCGCGAGCGGGGCGAGCACGCCTTCGCGCACCGCTTCGGCGACGGCGCGCACCTGTGCGCCGGCGAGCGCGACCGCTCTCAGCAAACCGTCGACATCGGCCGAGATCAGCTCCTCGGCGTCGTCGAGGTCGGGGGAACCGGTTCGCATGTCACCAGGGTAGCCAGGTCGCGGAGTCGGCGCGCACGTACTCGGCACAGTGTCTGTGTGGTCCACGCCCCCCGCGCGGTGGTGACCGGTCAGTCGACCGGGTCCGGCAGTACCCGCAGGTGTCCGCGGCGCCCCGGGCGCGGCCGGGTCTGGTGTCGCGGGGCCCCGGCCGGCTGCGACGGTGCATCGACCGGGCCGGCGCGGTGCCGACCCGTCCGACGGTCGTCCACGGCATCGCGATGGGCCTCGACGAACGCGGTGTCCTCGAAGGCGTCGAGGGCGTCGATCGGACTGCGGTCGACGTACCGCGGGCGTCCACCGCCGGCGACGGCTCCGGCTTCCCGAACCGCCTCGGCGAGCGCGGTCAGCTCTTGATCCTCGGCCGGCGGCGCGGAGAATCCCCGCTCGCTGCGCAGCATCTCCCAGCCGCGCGGGACGGTGATCCGGCGGGCGTGATCGTCGCACAGGTCCCACGAGTGCGGCTCCTGCGACGTCGCGAGCGGACCGATCACCGCGGTCGACTCGGCGTAGACGAAGGTCAGGGTAGCCACCGCGGATCGGGCGCAGCCGGGTCGGCAGCACAGTCGGGGAAGCTTCACGTGACGAGATTAGCCCTCGTCGCTCGCAACCGCGTCGGCGACACGCTCACCGGGCGGGCGGCCGGCGAAGACCCGGACCGCCGGAGCAGACACGCAGTGACCGGAGGAGACACGGACTCGTCCGACCTCCTACACTCTCGCCATGCGTATCGACCCGAAGCCGACTCCACGTGGCTCCTCCGGCCTGCCGGAGGCGCGCCGCGGTCGTCGGCGGACGGGTCGTCACCGCGATCGTCGCGGACGGGGACTGCGCTCGCCGTTGCTGCCACAGGGCGTGCCCGCCCACAACAGCCGGTCCGATGAATTCGACGCGGTCGCCCTGGAGGCGTTCGCCGAGATCGACGCGCAGTGGCATGACCAGATCGCCGGACTCGACATCGCCGTCGACGAGATCCCCCGGCTCCTGCCACGTGACCCCGAGACGGTCGAGTGGCCCGACGAGGTGACCGCCGACGGTGCGGTGCCGCTCGCACGGCTGATCCCGGCCGGGATGGATGTGAACGGCGCACCGACGCGGGCGCAGATCATCCTGTTCCGCCGGCCACTGGAGTCCCGGGCCAAGAAGGGCACCGAGTTGCTGGATCTGATCCACGAGGTACTCGTGCAACAGGTGGCGACGCATCTGGGCGTCGACGAAGACACGATCGACCGCGGACCAGAGTGATCCGCGGTCGATGATCGGTGGGGACGACTCCGTCGCGAGCCGTCCGGTCAGATGGTGACGCCGGTCAGATGATGCCGCGCTTGAGACGCCGGCGCTCACGCTCCGACAGGCCGCCCCAGATGCCGAAGCGTTCGTCGTTGTGCAGGGCGTACTCGAGGCATTCGGACTTGACCTCGCAGCCCTGGCAGATCCGCTTGGCCTCACGCGTCGATCCGCCCTTTTCCGGGAAGAACGCCTCGGGGTCGGTCTGCGCACACAGGGCACGGTCCTGCCACTGCTCTTCGACGGCGTCGAAGAGATCGTCGAAGTCGTTGGGCACCAACGAAAGATGACGACGACCCGGCTCGGCCTCGTCGGCGACGGGCCCGTGCGGCGACCCGAAGTCGGTCCCGATACCGATGGCCGACGCGGCGGCGGTGCCGCCGATCATCGAATCATCAACGGGGCCAAGGGTGTTGAATTCGGCGGTGAATTGCGGGCGGTTCTGTGGTTCAAGCGGATTGCCGATCGGGTTTTCCAAAGCCATCGTCGGCGCCTCCTAGCTCGGGATGTTGGTAGTTTCTGCGTCCTCTGCGAACACGGCCTGTGTGCCGCACCCACCACTGTTGCCACACCACTTGTACTACGGATGTGGAAACACCCACATCAGACGTACACAGCGCCCGAGCGACGGCCCGCGAAGTGCCGGAACCGACCCTCACCCGAGTTCGAACATACGATCGAATCCGTTGAAGTCCAGCGGTTTTCGATCCGAAGGTTCTCGATCTCAAACTCGGAATGACACTGATGTGATTACACACGCCCAAGGCGGTCCGGGTCAAGTTGAAGTCAAAGATTCTCTGTTTACCACCAGGATCCGACAACCCTGTGACTCGACACGACATTGACCTCAACCCGACGTGAATGTCACACCGAACCCGGCACGGGTCGAAACCATCCGCACCGCACCGACAGCGCCTGACCGCCGACTCGCACCGCGCACTACAGTGGCGGTGTGAAGGAGTACCTGCTGTGAAGGTGACCGTACTCGTCGGGGGCGTCGGAGGGGCACGATTCCTCCTCGGTCTGCGCGAATTGTTCGGCCCGACGGCGTTCCCGGCCCCCCAGGACGACGCGTCCGGCGCCCCGGCGACCGAGCACGAGATCACCGCCATCGTGAACGTGGGCGACGACGCCTGGATGCACGGCGTCCGCATCTGCCCCGACCTCGACACCTGTATGTACACACTCGGGGGCGGGATCGATCCCGAACGCGGGTGGGGTCGGCGCGACGAATCCTGGCGCGCGAAAGAGGAACTCGCCGCCTACGGGGCCGACCCGGATTGGTTCGGCCTCGGCGATCGCGATCTCGCGACCCACCTCATCCGGACCCAGATGCTCGACGCCGGGTACCGGCTGTCCGACGTCACGGCCGCCCTGTGCCGGCGCTGGGTCCCCGGGGTGCGGCTCCTGCCCGTCACCGACGATCGTCACGAAACCCACGTCGTGGTCGCCAAACCCGACGGCGAGGACGGCGAACGGGTCGCGATCCACTTCCAGGAATGGTGGGTACGCCATCGCGCGCAGATCCCCACCTTCGGCTTCGCGCAGGTCGGTTCGGACGACACGGCGCCGGCACCCGGCGTCCTCGACGCGATCGCCGACGCCGATGTCATCCTCCTCGCGCC
This sequence comes from Gordonia sp. SMJS1, assembly GCF_029866425.1. Taxonomy (NCBI): domain Bacteria; kingdom Bacillati; phylum Actinomycetota; class Actinomycetes; order Mycobacteriales; family Gordoniaceae; genus Gordonia; species Gordonia sp. SMJS1. The sequence continues at coordinate 3,621,403 of NZ_CP123381.1, forward strand.
GTCGAACCCGGTCGTGAGCATCGGCGCCATCGTCAGTGTTCCCGGGATGCGCAGCGCGCTGCGCCAGACCAGGGCCCCGGTGGTCGGGATCTCACCGGTCATCGACAACCGTCCCCTGCGCGGCATGGCCGACGAATGCCTGTCCGTGATCGAGGTCGAGTCCTCGGCACAGGGGATCGCCGGACACTACGGCGCCCGCAGCGGCAACGGGATTCTCGACGGTTGGCTCATCGCCGACGGCGACCACGCCGCTGTCGACGGCATCGCCGTCGGTACCGCACCGCTGCTCATGACCGACCCCGCGGCCACCGCGCAGATGGTGCGTGCGGCCTGCGCGCTCGTCGACGTACCGCTGCCCGAGACCAACAAGGGCGTGCAGTGACCGCTCGCCCCGACCACCGCGCACCGGGACATCTCGAGATCCGGCCGGTGACCGGCCTGCCCGAGTTCACCGCCGACTCCGACGTCGCGGGCGAGATCCTCGGCGCCGCACCCTGGCTCGAGTCCGGCGACGTGCTGGTGGTCACCAGCAAGATCATCTCCAAGGCCGAAGGGCGGATGGTCGATGCGCCCAGCGATCCCGAGGAGCGGGACGCACTGCGTCGTCGCCTCGTCGACGCCGAATCGGTGCGCGTCCTGGCCCGTAAGAACCGAACCCTGATCACCGAGAACCGTCTCGGCCTGGTGCAGGCCGCGGCCGGGATCGACGGCTCGAATGTGCGCAGCGATCAGCTGGCACTCCTGCCGGAGAACCCCGACCGCAGTGCGGCGTCACTGCGGCGTGCCATCGCCGACGCCGCCGGCCTCGACGTCGCGGTGATCATCACCGACACGATGGGTCGGGCCTGGCGGACCGGACAGACCGACGTTGCCATCGGCGCGGCCGGCATCGCCGTGACCCACCCATACGAGGGCGGCGTCGACGACTACGGGAATCCGTTGATCGTCACCGAGATAGCGGTGGCCGACGAACTCGCCGCCGCGGCAGACCTCGTCAAGGGCAAGCTCGCCGCCGTCCCCGTCGCCGTCGTCCGCGGGTTCGCTCCGGCCGACGACGGCACCACCGCCGCCGACCTCATCCGTCCCTACGACGAGGACCTGTTCCGCCTCGGGACCGAAGAGGCGATCGCACAGGGCCGCCGAGAGGCCATCCGCACCCGGCGTTCGGTGCGCACCTTCGCCGACCGGCCCGTCGACCCGGCGGAGCTGCGCGACGCCCTCGCCGAGGCGCTCACCGCCCCGGCACCCCACCACACACATCCGGTCCGCTTCGTGTGGATGCGTTCCGCCTCGCGACGCCGCGAACTGCTCGACGCGATGACGCGCGACTGGCGCACCGACCTCGAATCGGACTCGAAGACAGCCGAATCCATCGAGAAGCGACTTCGACGCGGGCAGATCCTCTACGACGCCCCGGAACTGGTGATCCCGTTCCTCGTACCCGAGGGCGCCCACGACTACCCCGATGATCGTCGCAACGCCGCCGAGCACACGATGTTCACCGTGGCCGCGGGCGGGGCGGTCGCCACCCTGCTCACCGCGCTGGCGGTCCGCGACATCGGCAGCTGCTGGGTCGGGTCGACCATCTTCGCCGCGCCGACGGTGCGCCGCGTCCTCGATCTGGATTCGAGTTGGGAACCGCTGGGGGCCGTCGCCATCGGACATCCGCTCGAACCGGCCGGGTTGCGCGACCCCGCCCCCACCGCGGAGTGGGTCGTCGAACTGTGACCGCCGAGTCGCTGCACGCCTCCGCCGTCGAGGCCCTGACACGGTGGGAGACACCCGATCCCGCCCAGGACTCCCTGCGTCACGCATATCTCGCGTTCCTCGCCGCGTCCCCGGACGGGTGTCTTCGGGCCTGCGCACCAGGACATCTGACGGGTTCGGCGATCGTCTTCGACGCGACGCGCCGACACGTTCTGCTGACCCTGCACCCCCGCGTCGGGAAGTGGATACAGCTCGGCGGTCACTGCGAACCCTCCGACGATTCCCTCGCCGGCGCGGCGCTGCGCGAGGCGCGAGAAGAGTCGGGCATGCCCGAACTCGTGCTCGACACCGCCGACCCCACGCTCGCCGGTGACGGGATGGTCCACCTCCACACCCACCCGATCACCTGCTCCTTGGGAGTCCCCACCCGCCACCTCGACGTCCGCTACCGGGTGGTCGCCGCCCCGACGCCCGACGGCGAACTCCCCCGCGTCGTATGCAGTGACGAGTCCGTGGACCTCCGCTGGTGGCCGGTCGACGCGCTTCCGGACGACGCCGGAGACGACATCGCGACGCTCATCGACGCGGCCTTGCGGGACGGCGGCTCCCCCGCTCCCTGAGGTGCGAGCGAAGCGAGCCACGAAGGGCCGTCGTCAGACCCGGATGTTCTTCCCTACCGTCACGACACCACCGGCGCTGACGGAGAACCGCTCGCGGTCGGCGCTCACGTCGACACCGAGTTGCTCGCCGTCGCCCACCACGACGTTCTTGTCGAGGATCGCCTTGCGGACGACGGCACCCTTACCGACGCGGACGCCGGGCATCAGCACGCTGCCCTCGACCACCGCGCCGTCTTCGACGATGACGTTCGAGGACAGCACCGAGTTGCGGACCGTGCCCCCGGAGATGATGCAGCCGGATCCCACGACCGAGTCCTCGGCGACCCCGGACTGGACGAACTTGGCGGGCGGCAGGTTGTGGGTCTCGCCGCGGATGGGCCAGCGGCCGTTGTAGAGGTTGAAGATCGGGTGGACCGACACCAGGTCCATGTGCGCCTCGTAGAACGCATCCAGTGTTCCGACGTCGCGCCAGTAACCGGTGTCGCGTTCGGTGGCACCGGGTACCTGGTTGTCCTTGAAGTCGTAGACGAAGGCGGTGTTCCGGCGCACGAAGGCCGGGATGATGTCACCGCCCATGTCGTGGTCGGAGTCCGAGTCGGCGGCGTCGGCGCGCAGCGCGTCGACCAGCGCCTCGGTGGTGAACACGTAGTTGCCCATCGACGCGAACGTCACGTCGGGATCGTCCGGCGTGCCGGGCGGATCGGCCGGCTTCTCCAGGAAGCGGGTGATCTTCCCGCTCTCGTCGGAGTCGATGCAGCCGAAGGCCACCGCCTCCGCTCGGGGCACGCGGATCCCGGCCACCGTGACGTCGGCGCCGGATTCGATGTGCGCGGCCACCATCTGCGACGGATCCATCCGGTACACGTGATCGGCTCCGAAGACGACGATGTACTCGGGTCGTTCGTCGGTGATGAGGTTCATCGACTGGAAGATCGCATCGGCACTGCCGGTGTACCAGCGTGGTCCGAGTCGCTGCTGGGCCGGCACCGGGGTGATGTACTCGCCGTGGAATCCCGACGTCCACCAGGTCTGCGAGATGTGCCGGTCCAGCGAATGCGACTTGTACTGTGTCAGCACGCAAATGCGCTCGTAACCGGCATTGACCAGGTTGGACAGCACGAAGTCGATGAGTCGGTAGGCACCGCCGAAGGGCACCGCAGGTTTGGCGCGGTCCATCGTCAGCGGGTACAGACGCTTGCCTTCGCCGCCTGCGAGGACGATGCCGAGGACGTGCGGCTCAGATCTCACTCCCCCAACTTAACCGCGATCGAAGCCGTCGGCCAGATGACCGGGCGGTCAGTATGCGTGGCGTCGGCCGCGACCGGGGTTTGGCAGCACCGATGGCGATCTGCGCGCGTTGGCACTAGCGTCGAGATCATGCGGGTGGCGATGATGACACGGGAATATCCACCTGAGGTCTACGGTGGCGCCGGGGTCCACGTCACCGAATTGGTCCGGTATCTGCGCGATCTCATCACCGTCGACGTGCACTGCATGGGCGCCGAGCGGGAGACTGCCTCGGTGTACACCCCCGACCCGGGGTTGGCCGGGGCGAATGCGGCGATCACGACGCTGTCGGCCGATCTGCGGATGGTGGTGGGTGCGTCCGGTGCCGATGTCGTGCACTCCCACACCTGGTACACCGGCCTTGCCGGGCACCTGGCGGGACAGCTCTACGACGTGCCGCACGTGCTGACCGCCCACTCGCTCGAACCGTCGCGCCCGTGGAAGGCCGAGCAACTCGGCGGCGGGTACCGGGTGTCGAGCTGGGTGGAACGCAACGCGGTGGAGTACGCCGACGCGGTGATCGCGGTGAGCTCGGGGATGCGCACCGAGATCTGTGACACCTACCCGCGTCTGGACCCTGAGCGTGTCCATGTGGTGCGCAACGGGATCGACACATCTCAATGGTTCCCGGTCGACGATCCGTTCGGACCCGACTCGACGCCGACCGCACTCGGGCTCGACCCGGATCGCCCGATCGCGGCGTTCGTCGGCCGGATCACCCGGCAGAAGGGCGTCGCACATCTGGTGGCCGCGGCGCACCGGTTCGATCCGGACATCCAGCTCGTCCTCTGTGCTGGTGCCCCCGACACGCCGGAGATCGGCGCCGAGATCGAGAGCGCGGTGGGCGAACTCTCCGCCTCGCGTCCCGGCGTCCACTGGGTGCGCGAGATGCTCCCACTCCCCCGCATCCGCGAGATCCTGACCGCGGCAACGGTCTTCGTGTGCCCATCGGTGTACGAACCGCTGGGCATCGTCAACCTCGAGGCGATGGCCTGCGGTACCGCGGTGGTGGCCTCGGCGGTCGGCGGCATTCCCGAGGTGGTGCGCGACAACGTCACCGGCCGCCTCGTGCGGTACGACCCCGTCGATCCGGCGACCTTCGAACACGATCTCGCCGACACGGTGAACGCGGTGGCCTCGGATGCGGCGGCGGCGTCGGCGATGGGGGTGGCCGGCCGCGAACGCGCCGAAGCCGAGTTCTCCTGGGCGTCGATCGCCGAACAGACGCTGGGTGTCTACGAGTCCGTACGGCGTTGAGCGGGTGAGCGTCCGCGGACGGGCCGACACGTGGTCACCACGACCGACACCGTGACCGGCACCCGACCGTCCCCGGCGAAGGCCGCGGCCCGCGAGCGGATGTCGGCCTCGTCGGAGTGAAATGCCGACGGGCCCATGGCGACCAGATCCCCCACGGTCTGCGCGTCGACGTCTGCGGAGTACCGGACAGGTGACTCGTCGACCAATTCGAAGCCCGCGTCGAGCGAGGCACGGAGGCGCTCGGATTTGGCCTCGTCGACACGCAGCATCGCCATCGGCTCGATGAGTTCGCCGAGGTGGTCGGGCCCCGGACTCACGATGATCAGTGCGCCATCAGGGGCCAGTACGCGGGCGAACTCGCTCGCGTTGCGCGGCGCGAACACCGAGAGCACCACCGCGACAGCGTCATCGACGACGGGCAGGCCGCGCCAGACGTCGGCGACGACGGCAGCGAGGGGTCGGGGTCCCCGCGCCATGGCCCGCGCGCAGTACTTCGAGAGGTCCAGGCCGATTCCGGCGGCCGAGGACCGTCCGTCACCGCCGGGCACCCCACTCGCCTCGACCGCGGTGCGAAGATAGTGTCCGCCACCGGCCCCCGCGTCGAGGATCACCGGCCGGTCGTGTCCACCCGTGACCTCGGCCGCGCGGCCGGCGACGAAATCGACCACGGGGAGCAGGAAACCGGAGTCGTGCACGCGGGCTCGGGCGGCCACCATGGCTGCGGTGTCGGCGCGCAGCGCGCCGGACCGGCCGTCGAGCAGTGAGACATAGCCCTGACGGGCGAGGTCGAAAGAATGCGCCTGCGGACAGCGCAGCGACGCGCCGTCGGCCGACAGGCGCCCGGTACACACCGGGCAGCGCAGGATCTCGAGTACCGAAGTGAGGCCATGCGCCCGGTGCGGGGTCGGTGGGTCCGCCCGGGCCTCATGGGAACTACCCTCGTGGGGCATGTTCAGCCGGTTACCCCGCGGAGTTCCTCGCCCAGCGCGGCTGCTTCGTCGGCGGTCAGCTCGACGACCAGTCGACCTCCACCTTCGATCGGAATCCGGACAACGATTCCACGCCCTTCTTTGGCCGCTTCGAGGGGCCGTCCCCAGTACGTGGCTTCATTGCCGCCATTCTCAAGCTCCCTTCAAGGTCCCTGCTCCGAACATGATACGTGCCCGGGTCGCACACGATTGTCAGTGCGCGACACGCGCGCCGCGCGGTCTCGACGTACAGCCCCTACTGGGGGGTGCTCGGCGGGCCGGACCGCCCGGCGTCCACGCCGCCGTTCCCGGTGATACCAGCGGCGGGATCGTCCGGAGCCGCGCCCGCTTCCGCCCCGGGCACCGACTCCCGTTCGCGCAGACGCGTGATCACCGACCGCAGGTCGTCGACCTCACGCGCGAGACGTGCCAGCGCCCAGTCGACTTCGGCCTGCTTGTAACCACGCGGGGTCTGGGCGAAGCGCAACGCACGCACGTCGTCACCGGTGATGCCCACCGACGGCAACCGGGTGAGCGTGGTGTCGGGCTCGACCGGCGGCAGATCTTCTCCGCGTCCGAACACGAACCAGACGACAGCGAACACGATCGCGACGACGAGTCCCATGATCAGCAGGTACAGCAGCAGCGTCTGCATGCGTTCCATCCTGGCAGAAGCGCCCGGACGACGGCCCGGCACAGCACCGACCCGGCGACGGCCACCCGCGTCAGGGCGGGCGGCGTCGCCGGGTCGGGGCCGGGTTCATCAGGTCCGGCCCATCAGGTCCGGAGCCGCCTAGGAGGCCATCTCCTCGGCCTTGGGGGTCAGGGCGCGCACGGTGTTCATCGGCGGACGATCCTCGAGATAGACCTCGGTGGTGTGCGGCGTGAAGGAGCCGTCGGGTTCGGCGGTGAACTGGGTGAGCCCGACGCCCGAGTCCTCGATGCCGCAGCGGCGCATCAGGGTTCCGACGATCTGGCGGCTCATGACCCCCAATTCCACCAGCGGGCGGTTGCGATGGGTTCGGACCCCGAGGTTGACCTGACCGATCCCGGCCAGGCCGTACCGGTCATAGGTGTCGATGAGAAGGCCGATCTCGACCCCGTAGCCCGGCGCGAACGGCACCGACGAGAGCAACTCGCGGGTGCCGGCGTACTCGCCGCCGAGTGGCTGGAGGACCGCGGTGAGATCCGGCTTCTGGGATGCCAGGAGGGGGCGTGCCACGAGCTCGGTCACGCGTCCGCCACCGTTCGCGTCGTGCGTACCGCCCGTGCGCAGCGGGCGCCGGTAGTAGCCCTTCACGAGCTGGATCTCGGGGTTCAGCAGGAGCGGACCGAGCATCTTGGGCACGAACATCGGGTCCGGGTCGATGAGGTCGGAATCGACGAATGCGATGATGTCGCCGGTCGCCACGGCGACCGAACGCCACAGCACCTCACCCTTGCCCTTGACCGGGTCCAGCTCGGGTACCGCCTCCTCGCGGGAGATCACCTGCGCGCCGGCGGCGAGCGCGCGCTCGGCGGTGGCATCGGTGGACCCGGAGTCCAGCACGATGATCTCGTCGACCAGGGTGCCGTACAGCGGCATGATCGTGGCGATGACGTCGGCGACGGTCTCTTCCTCGTTCAGCGCGGGCAGCACCACCGAGATGGTCCGGCCGTTCTTCGCGTCGACGAGGTCGTCGATCGTCCAGTCCGGCTGCTCCCAGGTGTGGGTTGCCGACCAGCGCTGCTCGGTCCCCGGGGTCTGGGCGACCGTCGGCCACATGGCGGCCTTGTCCCGGCTGACGGTGCTGGGCTTACGTCGCTTCTGCTGCTTGGTCATGCGAGTCCCCTGACTGTTCGGGCGGGTGGTTTCGCTCCCGCGATGGCAGCGACCATGTCGACCACGCGACGAGTGGCAGCGACTTCGTGGACGCGGAAGATCCGGGCGCCTTGGGCGGCGGCCAGACTTGTCGCGGCCAGAGTCCCTTCCAATCGGTGCGCTAGGTCTGTACCCAGAGTCTCCCCTACGAAATCCTTGTTGCTCAGCGCCATCAGGACCGGCCAGCCTGTGTTAACAAGATCTTTCACACCGCGTAACAGAGCCAGCCCGTGGTGAGTGTTCTTGCCGAAATCGTGCGTCGGATCGATAACGATCGAGTCTCGACGCACCCCGGCAGCGAGCGCCCGGTCGGCCGCGGAGGTCACCTCCCGGATCACGTCGGCCACCACCGCGTCGACCGAGTCCCCGTATGCGACGCGGTGCGGCCGGGTCCGCACCCGCGCGCCACCCGTGTGCGAGCAGACGATCCCGGCCCCGCGTTCGGCGGCGACGTCGACGACGTCGGGGTCGAATCCCGCCCAGGTGTCGTTGATGAGATCCGCGCCGGCGGCGCAGGCCTGGTCGGCGACCTCGCTGCGCCAGGTGTCGACGCTGATCAGCACGTCCGGATGCCGGTCACGGATCCAGGCGATCATGCCGACGACCCGGGCGGCCTCCGTCGCGGCGTCGACCTCGCGTCCGGGTCCGGCCTTGACCCCGCCGACGTCGATGATGTCGGCGCCCTCGGCGACGACCCGGTCGACGTGCGCCTGAGCGGCGGCGTCGTCGAAGCTCGCACCTCGGTCGTAGAACGAATCAGGGGTGCGGTTGACGATCGCCATCACCAACGCGCGGTCGGTCGGCACCCGCCGCCCGCACAGCGTGTCCGACGCCGACGTCTCCGGGCCGGAACTCACCCCTTGGGCACCTTGGCGGCGGCGACGTCGTCGGGGTAATCGTCGTAGAACTCGGTGTAGCCCTTCTCCTTGCCGAGCAACACGTAGAGCCGTTCGGCCTCGGCGTCGGTGTACCCCTCCTTGCGCAGCTCGACCTTGCGGTTCTTGAAGGTCGAGGTCTGCTCGAAATCGTCGACGATCCGCACGAACAGCGGCACCGCGTACGACGGCAGCGCGTCGTAGAGATGGCGGGCGAATGCGCCCGGGTCGAGGTCGGCGCCCTCGCGCAGCTTGATCGCGATCATCCCGGCGCGACCGTCGGTGCCGGGGACCTCGACGCCGTACGCCACCGACTGCGCGACGGCCTGATAGGAGTCGACCGCCCCCTCCACCTGGGTGGTGGCGACGTTCTCGCCCTTCCAGCGGAAGGTGTCGCCGAGCCGGTCGACGAAGGCGATGTGCGCGAAGCCCTGATCGCGGACGAGGTCACCGGAGTTGAAGTAGGAGTCACCGTCCTTGAAGGCGTCGCGGATGATCTTCTTCTCGGTCTCCTCGGAGTCGGTGTAGCCGTCGACGGGCACCCGGTCACTGATCTGGGCGAGCAGCAGGCCGGTACCGCCCCGGCCGACCTTCACGAGCCGACCGTCGTCGCCGCGTTTGGGGTTCCCCTCCTCGTCGTATTCCACGATCTTGTACGGGAGCGGGCAGAAGCCGGCGGTCTTGTCGACGCTGAACGCGTTGACGAATGCGAGGTTCAGTTCGCTGGCCCCGTAGAACTCGACGACGCGGTCGACCCCGAAACGCTCGCGGAACTCGTCCCAGATGTCCGGGCGCATACCGTTGCCGACCACGGTGTGCACGGAATGCTGGCGATCCGTGGGCTTCTCGGGCTGCGCGAGGAGGTAGCGACAGAGCTCGCCGATGTAGCAGAACGCCGTCGCACGGTTGAGGATCACGTCGTCCCAGAACTTCGACGCCGAGAACGAGCGTCCGATGGCGATGCACGCACCCGAGGCGAGGACCGAGGACAGTGACACCGACAACGCGTTGTTGTGGTAGAGCGGCAGCGGCACGTACATGGTGTCGCTGTGGCGTAACCGAACGGCGAGACCGCCGATGCCGGACAGGCTCGCCAGCCACCGGTTGTGGCTCATCACGCTGGCCTTCGGCATCCCCGTGGTGCCGGAGGTGAAGATGTAGAACGCCTTGGTCGACGCGGGCAGCTGCTCGGTGACCTCGGGATCGGCTTCCGAGAGTCCCTCGGCCGCGGCGTCGAACGCGGCGAAATCGTAGACGTGTTCGGGCAGGACCGATTCCGGGATCGACTCGAAGGCCTCCGCGCACTCGGGATCGTGGATGAGGACCTTGGCCTCGAGGAGGCCGACGCTGTGCTCGAGCACCTCGCCGCGCTGGTTGTAGTTCAGCATCCCGGCGATCGCGCCGAGTTTGACGGTGGCGAGCATCAGCAGCAGGTCGGTCGTGCAGTTCTTGGAGAGCAGCGCCACCACGTCGCCCTTGCCGACGCCGTCGGCGGAAAGTGCTGCGGCGTAACGATTCACGCGGCGGTTGGCCTCGCCGTAGGTGGTCGTGCGGCCCTCGAACCGGACGAACGGCCGGTCGGGGTGCTCGGCCGCGTGCTTCTGGAAGACCGAACCGATGGTCCGTTTGGCCTCCGGTGGGCGTCGGATGAGTCCCGGCGCGTGCTTGATCATCCCGGTCGCATGTGGCGCCATCTTCACCACGCCGCGAAGGATGTCGGGGATACCGACGGTCTTCTTCACACTCTGCTGCCGACCGTCCTGCTGCTCGACCCCTTGGGACATCTGCCCTCCGCTCTCCCGCTGGCGTTTCGAGTGCCCCGCGCACTCACGCGCTACCTTACCGGCCGGTAGCAAGACCTTTCCGTGCCGTCGCCAACTCCACCGCGTCGGCGACCGACCGCGTGATGAGCAGCCGGTCGAGCGATCGTCGGGCGACGAACCCGGTTGTCGACAACTCTCGCAGCCAGTCGAGCAACGGCGCGTAGAAATCGACAGGATCGAGCAGGACGACCGGTTTGTCGTGCATCCCGAGGTAGCCCCCGGTCCAGGTCTCGAAGAGCTCCTCGAGCGTCCCGATCCCGCCGGGGAGGGTGATGAACCCGTCGGCGCGCTCGTCCATGAGGCGTTTGCGTTCGCGCATGGTCTCGGTGACCACGAGTTCGCCCGACCCGAGGTCGGCGACCTCGTGCTTCATCAGTGCGCGCGGGATGATGCCGACCGTGTGGCCACCGGCCTCGCGAGCGGCGTTGACCAGCGCTCCCATCATGGAGATGTTCCCGCCACCGGAGACGACCACATGCCCCTGCTCGGCGAGCGTCCGACCCACTTCGGCGGCGAGATCGAGGTAGGGCTGGTCGACGGGACCGGAGGCGCAATAGACGCAGACAGCACTCACCGGGCAATCGTGCCATCGTCGGCCGGGAAGGTCATATCGACCCTCAGGGTGTCGCGGCCTCGATCGCGGCGACCACGTCGTCGGGGTCGTCGACGACGGTGAGCAGGTCCAGATCCTCGGGCGAGATCATCCCACGCGCGGCGAGGACGTCGCGCATCCAGTCCAGGAGGCCGCCCCAGAAGTCGCTGCCCACCAGCACGATCGGGAACCGGACCACCTTCTTGGTCTGCACGAGGGTCAGCGCCTCGAAGAGTTCGTCGAGGGTGCCCATCCCGCCGGGGAGACAGACGAACGCCTGCGCGTACTTCACGAACATCGTCTTGCGCACGAAGAAGTAGCGGAAGTTCATGCCGAGATCGACCCACGGGTTGAGGCCCTGTTCGAAGGGCAGCTCGATGTTGAGTCCGATGGACTGCGCCCCGGCCTGATGTGCGCCCTGGTTGGCGGCTTCCATCGCACCGGGTCCGCCACCGGTGATGACCGCGTACCCGGCCTCGCCCAGCGCTCGGCCCACGCGGACACCGAGCGCGTATTCCGGCGACTCCGGATGCAGTCGCGCCGAGCCGAAGACGGTCACGGCCTCGGCGACCTCGCTCATCGCATCGAACCCGGCGACGAATTCGGACTGGATGCGCAGGACCCGCCAGGAGTCGCGCATGGTTCGTTCGGAACGACGCGTGGCGTCGCGCGGGTCGACCCATTCCAGCAGGCGGCGGTCCGTGGTCTTGCCGCGCTGGTCCCGCCGAATCCGGATCGGGCCGACGTAGCAGGTGTCGGGGTTCGTTCCGTCTTCGACGGGTTCCGGCTCGGGCGTGGTCGACATGGCGGTCACGCTAGCAGCGCCGTCCGGCTCCGCCGGTCTCGCGAGGTCAGGACAGGTAGGTGCGCAGTAGGTCGGTCACCGCGCGGATCTGCTCCACCGGCACCCGTTCGTCGACGCGATGCGCGAGATTGGGATCGCCGGGGCCCAGGTTCACTGCGGGGATGCCCAGCGCCGAGAACCGCGACACGTCGGTCCAGCCGTACTTCGCGCGGAACCGTCCGCCCGCGGCCGCCACGAGCGCCGCGGCCGCCGGGTGCCCCAGCCCGGGCAGGGCGCCGGCCGCGGAATCGGTGACCTCCAGCCCGATCCTGCCGTCGGCCAGGTCGGCGGCGAACACCTCGCGGACGTGGTCCAGCGCCTGGTCGATCGAACGGTCCGGCGCGAAGCGGAAATTGACGTCGACATGCGCGGCGTCGGGGATCACGTTGCCGGCCACCCCGCCGCCGACCGCGACCGCCGACAGGCCCTCGCGGTACTCGCAGCCGTCGATGTCGACCCGACGGGCCTCGTACCCCGCCAGCGTGGTCAGGACACCGCCGAGCTTGTGAATGGCGTTGTCGCCCATCCAGGATCGGGCCGAGTGCGCTCGGGTTCCCGTCGTCGACAACCGAACCCGCAGCGTCCCCTGGCATCCGGCTTCGATGAGCCCCGCGGTCGGCTCGCCGAGGATCGCCACGTCACCGGCGAGCCACTCGGGGAGTTCGCGTTCGATGTCGTTGAGGCCGTTGAACTCTGCCGCGATCTCCTCGCAGTCGTAGAAGATCAGCGTGAGATCCGAGGCGGGTTCCGGCAGGGTCGCCGCGAGGTGGAGGAACACCGCGTCACCGGATTTCATGTCGACGGTGCCGCATCCATGCAGGACGTCGCCCTCCTCCGGATCCGTCTCGCGGCGGTGTGGGAGGTTGCCGGCGACCGGCACGGTGTCGAGGTGCCCGGCGAGGATGACGCGCTGGGCGTGCCCCCGGTCGGTCCGTGCGAGGACACGGTTGCCATGGCGGAGGATCTCGAATCCGCTCGTCTGCGCGCGCAGGGCGGCCTCGACCGCGTCGGCGATGGCCGACTCGTTGCGCGACTCGCTCTCGATGTCGACGAGCGCGGCGGTCAGTTCGACGGGGTCGGCGGTCAGGTCGAGGTCGGTGCTCACTCCCTCACCGTAGTGAGCCCATCTCCGCGGCGCCGAAGGAGACGCTGAACTTCACGCACCAGAGGAACACCGACGGATAGTCGGCCAGCTCGACGTCGGCGGGGATCTCGTAGACCTGGTTGCCCTTGTTCCCCTTGATCATGCCGAGGTCGACGTGCGGGACGCCCGCGGCCGTACGCCACCCGGCGAACCCCTCGACCACGTCCCCTTGCGACAGCCACACGTGGACGTCGGGCCCGGTCGTCGTGTCCAGGTCCTCGATCGCCAGCACGCGTGAGCCGTCGGGCTGTTCGATGATCGAGACCGTTCCGGATGTCGAGTGCTCGTGGCTGATCAGGCTGCCGCGCGAGATGACCACCGGCCCGGCGGGCGGCGGCTGCCCCGGCGCCGACGTCGCGGGGGTGACCGCGACCGGGATCGCGTCGTCGACCTCGGTGTCGACGAAGATCAGCCACGGCTGGAAGACGACGGCACCGACCGCCAGCGCCGCTGCGAGCACGACGCCGAGCCCGCCCACCACCCACGGCCAGCGGCGTCGGCGGCGCCGGGGCGGTACAGGTGGCTGGGGATGACCGGTCATGCTGGCGACCCTACGAGCGGCGCACAGCACGTGACCAGGTCTTTGGGCCGAATGGATGACGCCGGGGCGCCGGTGGCGGGGCGGGGGCGCCGGTGGCGATCACCTAGACTCACCTGACGTGACATCTACTGGCGCACACGCAACTGGCATCGCGACCGTGATCGACGGGGGTTCGACTCCCGGCGTCGTCCTCGACGTCTGGTTCCCCGAACCCGAACTCGACGGGGTCGAGACCGCGGAGACCGTGATCCTCGACGCCGAGTCGACACCGGCCCACCTCCGTGATCTGGTGGGCGTCGACGAGGCCCGCGGGGTCAAGACCGTCGCGGTCCGCACCGGGATCGCCGACATCACCGCCGCCCCCATCGACGCCTACGACGTCTACCTCCGACTCCATCTGCTGTCGCATCGCCTCATCACCCCGCACGGCGCCAACCTCGAGGGCATCTTCGGGATGCTCACCAACGTGGTCTGGACCAATCACGGCCCGTGTGCGGTCGACAACTTCGAGTCGGTACGGGCGAAGCTGCGCGCCCGCGGACCGGTCACCGTCTACTCGATCGACAAGTTCCCGCGCATGGTCGACTACGTGGTGCCGGGCGGCGTACGGATCGGCGACGCCGACCGCATCCGCCTCGGTGCACACCTCGCGGCCGGCACCACCGTGATGCACGAGGGCTTCGTCAACTTCAACGCCGGCACCCTCGGGTCGTCGATGGTGGAGGGTCGCATCTCCGCGGGCGTCGTCGTCGGCGACGGCTCCGACATCGGCGGCGGCGCCTCGACGATGGGCACCCTGTCGGGCGGCGGCAAGGAGATCATCGCGCTGGGCAAGCGCTGCCTCCTCGGCGCGAACTCCGGCTGCGGCATCCCGCTGGGTGACGACTGCGTCATCGAGGCCGGCCTCTATGTCACCGCCGGCACCAAGGTCACCGGACCCGACGGCACGCAGATCAAGGCGCGCGACCTGTCCGGCCAGTCCAACCTGCTGTTCCGTCGCAACAGCCTGACCGGCGCGGTCGAGGTCGTGCCGTGGAAGGGCGACGGCATCGCCCTCAACGAGGCGCTGCACAAGAACGACTGACACCGGGGCTCACTGGCCGGATTCGTGATCCCGACGTATGGTGGGCCCATGAGCACATCGAACAATCGTTCGACGAACGATATCGACGACGTCCTCGGCGCGGGCGCCGGAAACTCCACCGAGAAGGACCCGGACGACTGGGTGACCGGCGACGAGCCGATGACCGGCGCGCAGCGGAGCTATCTCGACACCCTCGCACGGGAGGCCGGCGAGACCCTCTCGGCCGACCTCACGAAAGCCGAGGCGTCCGAGGAGATCGACCGCCTGCAACAGAAGAGCGGTCGCGGCTGAGCAGGGCCGGTGTCAGGCCGTCAGACGAGCGACGGCCGCACCGATCCGCTCATCGGTGGCGGTGAGCGCCATCCGAACGTGGCGCTCACCCGCCGGACCGTAGAAATCGCCTGGAGCACAGAGGATTCCGCGGTCGGCGAGCCAGGCGACGGTCTCCCGGCACGGTTCGTCCCGGGTGGCCCAGAGATACAGGCCCGCCTCGGAGTGGTCGACCCGGAAGCCCGCACCCTCGACAGCCGCTTTCAGCAGCCGACGACGCGCGGCATAACGCTCGCGCTGCTCATGGACGTGTGCATCGTCTGCCAGTGCGGCGGTCATCGCTCCCTGGACGGGGAACGGCACGATGAGTCCGGCGTGCTTGCGGACCGCGAGCAATTCGGCGATCAGTTCGGTGTCGCCGGCGAAGAATCCGGCGCGATACGACGCCAGGTTCGAGATCTTGGACAGTGAGTGGACCGCGAGCAGTCCGGTGTGGTCGCCGTCGCAGACCCTCGGGTCGAGGATCGACAGCGGCTCGCCCTCCCAACTCAGACCGAGATAACACTCGTCGGACACGACGACGGTCCCCCGCTCGCGTGCCCATCCGACGACCTTGCGGAGATGATCGAGGCCGAGGACCTTGCCGGTCGGATTCGACGGCGAGTTGATGAACATCAGCGCCGGGTTCATCGGTCCCAGCGCGACGGTCGAATCAGCCCGCACCG
Organism: Gordonia sp. SMJS1; assembly: GCF_029866425.1. Lineage (NCBI taxonomy): Bacteria > Bacillati > Actinomycetota > Actinomycetes > Mycobacteriales > Gordoniaceae > Gordonia > Gordonia sp. SMJS1. The sequence goes on from NZ_CP123381.1 coordinate 3,637,001, forward strand.
CCCGCGCACCGGCGAGCAGGGCGCTCACCTCATAGGTCGGGTAGGCGACCTCGGGGATGACCACGTCGTCGCCGGGTCCGAGCCCGAAGGTCGAGGCCAAGCCGGCGATCGCCTCCTTGGTACCGATGACCGGCAGGATTCCCGTCTCGTCGAGCGACGTGACCCCGTGGCGTCGGATCAGCGACTCCGCGGCCGCCTCCCGCAACTCGCGGGTCCCGATCGTCGTCGGGTAGCCCGGGAACGCCGAGTTCTCGGCGAGTGCGTCGCGGATGAGTGCGGGCACCGGGTCGACGGGCGTCCCGACCGACAGGTCGACGATGCCGTCGGCGTGGGCCTGAGCCGTCGCCTTCGCATCGGCGATCGTGTCCCACGGGAAGTCGGGCAGACGCCCGCTGACGCGGGTCGAGGAGACGCGCAGGGGCGCAGCCGTACGGGAGACAGGACTGCTCATGCGGAGGCGGTCAGTCCTCTTCGTTCATCGGCGGGAGGCCCTTGATGAACGCCGGATCGGCCTCGGTCTTGCCGACCTTGCTGGCGCCGCCCGGGGAGCCGAGGTCGTCGAAGAAGTCGGCGTTCGCGCTGACGTAGGGCTCCCATTCGTCGGGAACATCATCCTCGTAGAAGATCGCCTCGACCGGGCACACCGGCTCACACGCACCACAGTCGACGCACTCATCCGGCTGGATGTAGAGCATGCGTCCACCCTCGTAGATGCAGTCGACGGGGCACTCCTCCACGCAAGCCTTGTCCAACACGTCGACGCAAGGCTCCGCGATGATGTAGGTCACCACTCACTCCTTCGCTAGGGAAGATCCGGGTCGGCGCGACGAGAAACGCAGTTCGGCGTCGAACGGCACTCCGGCGTCGGCGCCGGTGCGGCCCGAGGGCTGGTCGAACCGCACCCCACAGTATCCGCCCCGGGAGACGCTGCGACGAAATCGACCCCCGTCCAGAGGCGCCCGAATCCGGGTTTGAGTAACGAGGATCACATCGCCGACCGCGAGACGCCGCTCCGGGTTTCGTTCAGCGTGCCGCCAAACCTCGACGCCGCGACGATCCGCGTGCAGAGTCGGGCGCATGATCGTCGTCGACGAATCCGTCCTCACCGGACACCGACCCACGGGCGCGTGTGCCCGGGTGCCGCACCGACCCACCGCGCGGTCGATGTCGATGTGCTGTTGCTGAACCGATCGGCCTCACCACATCCTCTTCGACTCTCGCAAGGATTCGCCATGACCTCCACCCTCGCCCGCACCGAACGGGCGCCTCAGTCCGCCATATCGTCTCTTTCCTCCGCTCGGAATCGTGCTCGGACGTCTTCGCCGCTGCGCGAGCGTCCGGGTACCGCCGCCCCGCGCGCCCTTGGTCACCTGCCGACGCGGCTCCGGCCCGCCGACCTGCTCCGCATCACCGACCAGGGCGTCGCAGACGTCCTCGACGGTCGCCACGACGACCTGCTCCCGGAGGTCTGGGACGAACGGCATCGCTGGTCGACGCGCCTGCACGCCGACGACGACGTCGACGTGTGGCTGATCAGCTGGACGCCGGGCGAGGCCACCGAACTGCACGACCACGCCGGTTCGCTCGGAGCCCTGACGGTGTTGTCGGGCAGCTTGCGCGAGTACCACTGGACGGGAGACGATCTGGCGGTGCGCATCCTCGACGCCGGCGACCAGGCCGCCTTCCCTCTCGGGTGGGTGCACGACGTCGTGCGGAACCCGGTCGTCGCCGCACCGGAGATCGGTGCGGAGACCAGCCCGCTGGTGACCCCGACGCTCAGCGTGCACGCCTACTCACCGCCGCTGACCGCGATGTCCTACTACGACATCTCCGAGGGCGGCCACCTGCGCCGCAACCGGACCGTCCTCACCGACCAGCCCGAATGAGCACTCCCCGCACCATCGACGACGTACTCGCCGACGCAAGGTCGCGGATCGCGCGGGTCGAGGCTGCGGACGTCCCCGCCGAGCTGGCCGACGGGGCGGTTCTGGTCGACATCCGTCCCGCGGCGCAGCGCGCGGAGGAGGGCGAGGCCCCCGGAGCCCTCGTCATCGAACGGAATGTCCTCGAATGGCGATGCGACCCGGCGAGCGACGCCCGCATCGACCAGGCCGTCGACCATGACGTCCGCTGGATCATCCTGTGCTCCCAGGGTTATACGTCGAGCCTCGCCGCCGCGGCGCTGCAGGATCTCGGATTACATCGCGCCACCGACGTCGTCGGCGGATACGAAGCGCTCGCACCCGTTCTCGGCTGACCCTTCGATCGCACGTCGGTGTCTGCGGCCTGGCGGCCGTCGTGGACTACGAAAGAACTCGCCGTGCTCGGCGCGAGCCCAATCACTGCTCCTTGAGGAGGCCGGAGCTTGCGGAGGCCGTCACGAAGGGTCCTGGTGAGTCGGGTTGCGAAGACCCTTCGTGACGCGCCCTCCGCAAGCTCCGGGCGCTCCTCAGGGAGCAGGGGGCGGGACTCCGCACGCAACCTCGAGGGCGCAGAGTGATTCTCAAGCGACGGCGGGCCACGGACGCGGGGCCGGGCGGGTGTCGACGGCGAGGCCGGTCACCGGGTCGGCGAGCGCGGCGACGTGCTGGGTCAGTGCCGGGTCGATCCAGTCGGCACCGTTCAGCACATACGGCGGCTGCGCGGTGATGCGTTCGGTGAGAACGAAATCCGACTCCGCGGTGCGGGCGGCCAGGGCGTCGAGGTGAGGCCACGGGCGTTCCGGGTTGACGTGATCGGGAGTCAGCGGCGACACCCCACCCCAGTCGTCGACGCCGGAGGCGATCAGCGCGGCACATTCGGCGGGCGACACCAGGTTCGGGGGCGCCTGGATCCGCATGTGTGGGCCGAGGACGACCCGGGCGACCGCGACGGCGGCGAGGAACTCGGTCATCTCCGCGTCGGGGGTGGAGCGCATCGCGGTGTCCGGCTTCGCCCGGAAGTTCTGCACGATCACCTCCTGGATGTGCCCGCCTCGGGCGTGCACATCCGCGAGAGCCAGCAGCGATTCGGCCCGCTCGGTGAGTGATTCGCCGATCCCGACCAGAATCCCGGTGGTGAACGGGACACGAGCGGTGCCCGCGTCACGCAGCACCTGCATGCGGACCAGCGGGTCCTTGTCGGGACTTCCGTAGTGTGCCTGGCCTTTCTCGGTGAACAGGCGACGCGACGTCGTCTCCAGCATCATGCCCATCGACGGTGCGACCGGGCGCAGACGGAGCAGTTCCTCGAGGCTCATCACCCCGGGGTTGAGGTGCGGCAGCAGACCTGTCTCCGACAACACGGCGACCGCGGCGGCACGAACGTAGTCCAGCGTCGAGGAGTAACCCCGTTCGGCCAGCCATTCGCCGGCCTGCGGCCACCTGTCCTCGGGGCGGTCACCCAGCGTGAAAAGCGCCTCCTTGCAGCCGAGTTCGGCACCGCGGCGCGCGAGGTCGACGACCTCGTCGAGTTCCAGATAGAGCCCCTCCCCGCGCGGGCGAGTTTTCCGGGGACCGTGACGAAGGTGCAGTAGTGGCACCGGTCGCGGCACAGGCGCGTCAGCGGGATGAACACCTTGCGGGAGTAGGTGATCTGCCGGGACCGGCCGACCGCGGCCAGCCCCTCGTCTCGGAGCGCCCCGGCGATCGATTGCAGTTCGACCAGGTCGTCTCCTGCGCAGGACAGGAGCGTCACGGCCTCGTCGAGACCGATCGGCGCCCGGTCGCGCGCGGCGTCCAGGGCCGCGCGGACGGTCAACTTCTCGGTCATTCCTCACCCTCCTCAGGTGTTCCGGTGCCGGCGTCGGGACGGGGTTCGTACGGTTCGGGGTCGAAGGTGCCGTTGCGTTCGCGGAACGACGCCGCGGTGCCCGGCCACAACAGGGTCAGGCGACCGCTGTCGGGGTCGACATACCAACTCTCACAACCGGTCAGCCACACCGTCGACTCGCTGCGAGCGTCGATCTCCCGCGTGTATTCGTCTTCGGCGGCAGGCGAGACCGCCAGCGTCGTGATCCCGTTGCCGGCCATGTACTCCAGCGCGCCCAGGACGTAGTCGAGTTGCGTCTCGATCATGTAGATCGCCGAGTTGTGGCCGAGCGCCGCGTTGGGCCCGTCGAGGACGAACATGTTCGGGAATCCGCTGACCACGGTCGAGGCATAGGACGTCATGCCCGCCGACCAGTGGTCGGACAGCCGCCGACCGGCACGACCGGTGATGCGCGATGCGGCGGGCGGGCGTGCGGATTCGAAACCGGTTGCCATCACCAGGACGTCGAGATCGTAGGTGTGACCACTGTGCGCGGTGGCCTTGGTCTCGGCGACCGACGTCAGAGCACTCGACTCGAACACCACGTTGGAGCGTTGTAGCGCCGGATAGAAGTCGTCGCTGAGCAGGATTCTCTTGCAACCGATCTCGTAGTCGGGGGTCAGCTGTTCACGGAGGTCGGCATCGGCCACCTGCCCGTGGAGGTGATCCCGTGCACGGGAACGGATCTCGTCGATGTCCGGATGCAACCCGAGCCGCTGCCGAAACGCCCCGTCGGCTTCGGTGAGCAGTCGGTCGCGCACCTCCGCCGCGACGACGGGGTCGAGCATGGCGGCCCGCTCGTCGTCGGTGTAGAGCCGGTCCGCGCGCGGCACGACATACGGTGGCGTGCGGCAGAACACGACGAGATCGTCCGCGGCGTCGGCGAGATGCGGGATGAGCTGCACCGCCGACGCACCGGTTCCGACGATCCCGACCCGCGCAGCCGCAACGTTGACGTCGTCGTGCCAGGCGGCCGTGTGGACGACCTGTCCCGGGAAGGTGTCGAGTCCGTCGATGTCGGGGATGCGCGCCTCCGACAACCGTCCGACCGCAAGCACCAGCGAGCGAGCGCGGAAGGTGACGGCCCGGCCGTCCGGCGCCGCCGCCGTGATCACCCAGTGCGCCCCCTGCTCGTCCCAGACCGCTTCGCGGAGTTCGCGATTGAGCTCGATGCGGTCGGCGAGTCGTTCGTCGACGACGATCTGTTCGAGATAGCTGCGGATCTCGGCGCCACGAGGGAACCGCGCCGACCAGTCGGCCGGCGGCCGGAACGAGAACGAGTACAGATGGGCGGGGATGTCGCAGGCGATGCCGGGATAGGTGTTGTCGCGCCACGTGCCCCCCACGCCGTCGGCGCGTTCGAGCACGACGAAGGACTCCCGCCCGCGGCGCGCGAGCTGCGTCGCCATCCCGAGCCCGGCGAAGCCCGCGCCGATGATGGCGACATCCACGTCGTCCATCGTCAGCGCGCGCTGCTGCGCTCCGGCCGCCCGCCCGGAAGACATGCTCCGGCTCACGCGGACACCTGTGGCAGCGGGAGTTGCCGGTCGGGCTCCGGCACCCCGTAGCGGGTGGTGCGCTGGCGCGGCCTCCGTCCGGCTCGCGCCGCGATGTCGACGACAGCCGCGGCGTCGAGGACACGACCTGACTCCGGTCCCGCGCCCGGCATCAGGGTGCCGTCGAGCAACAGCCCACCCAGATCATCTGCCCCGCCGCGCAACACCAGATCGACGGTGGCCGCGGGCAGTTTGGTCCACGCCACCTGCAGATGGTCGAGGAGGCCTGCGGTCATGAGGCGGGCGACGGCGTGCAACGCGCGGGTCTCCCGCTCCGACGCGGTCCGCGAGGCGGTGTCCGCCAGGTGGGGCGGCACGTTCTCGGGAAGCAGCGGCATCAGGATCAGTTCGCTGAAACCGCCCGTGCGACGCTGGATCTCGAGTAGCAGTCGAAGATGGGCGATCTGGTGTGCGGGCGTCTCGACGTGCCCGTAGAGCATCGTCGCGGTGGAGAAGAGACCCACGCGGTGGGCGGTCTCGATGACGTCGACCCAGCTGCCGACCGGCGGCGCCGTGCCGGTGGGTGAGAGTGTCGCGCGAACGGTGTCGTCGAGGATCTGGGCGGCGGTCCCCGGCACCGACCCCAGGCCCGCCGACCGCAGCCGCTCGAGGTGTTCGACGATCGTGATCCCGGCACGCTCGGCGCCGTCGACGATCTCCGGGGCCCGATAGGCGTGCAGGTGGAGCCCGTCGGCGGCACCCGTGATGTCCTCCACGAGCCGGACGTATCCGTCGGCCGGCAGTTCGGCGGGCAGGGGTCCCTGCATGCAGATCTCGGTCGCGCCGAGTGCGACCGCCTCGGCGACCAGTTCGTCGAGACCCGGGTCGTCGGGTCCGAGCCGGCTGACGACCCCGGTGTCGAAGTTGCGGTTGACCACGAAGGTCAACACCTCCGGGTCGGTCACCTGCCGACGGACGGTGTCGGCCAGATCGCACAATTCGTCGAGCTGCGCACCCGAGGCACCCAGGAGTGCGACCCAGCCGTCATCGTCGAGGGCGTCGGCCCCGAGAGTCGGGTCGTCACGGACACGGCTCAGTGCGGCCGTGACGCGCTCGATCGGGGCCATGATGTCTTCGGCCCACGCGCGCAGAAGCATGTCTCTCACTCTAACGCCGCCCGTCGCGGCACAACGCGGAGCGCCCCTGCGGAGCGGTGGTCAGTCGGGTTCGGGCAGCCGCCCCGTCCAGCCCAGCGCGGCGCACGGCCCGACACCGAGGACGACGAGCAACAAGGTCTGTACGAGGTAACCACTGCTGATCGAGAGCACGACGTCCCCGCCCGGGCCGGGGAGCCCACCGGCGATCACGACGACGAGCCCCCACGCGGCGAGGGGCCCGTACCGCCACGGGGTCGCGGTGAGGCCGGCCGCGAGCCAGAGCAGGACCGCATTGACCACGCCGGCGACGAGTGCCGCGACGGGCAGGGCGACGCCGCCGAAGCGCTGATAGGTGAACGCAACACTCAGGAGCCCGATCGCGAACCCGTCGACGACGAGGAACCCCAGGAGCAGTCGGTCGAGGACGGAACCCGATACGGGCCGAACAAAGCGGGCCATCGAGTCAGTCGATCCCGGCGAACAGGTCCGACTCGCGCGTGTCCGTGGCACCGAGGGACTCGTGACGCTCTGGTTCGGTGAGGATGAAATGCTCGGCGCGGGCGATCGGCTGCAGGATGTTGTTCGACAGCGCGTATTCGGTTCCGGACGCCGCAACGGTCACCTGTGTGGCGTGGGCGGCCAGGGCGGCCACCTTTTGTGGGAGGTACGCGCTGATGTCGATCTCGGTGGTGATGTCGGCGTCGGGATAGCTCGGCAGCTCACCGTCGCGGGGCATCCGCCAGCCGTCGGGTACCGCGGCCACGCCGGCGAGCCCGGAGTCCAGTGCGCTGCGTTCGGTCACCGATTCGTAGATCTTGGTCGGGCCCGGACCGGCTTCCCGGGCGCGGGCGACCGCGGCCGTCGTGACCTCGTGCACCAGTTTGTGGTCGGGATGGCCGTACGTACCAGAGGCGTCGTAGCTGACGACCACCTGGGGTGCGAAGTCGGTGAGCACGTCGACCAACGCTCCGACGGGCTCGTCGAACGGTGCCCGCACGAGTGCGCGCGGGTGGTTCGCGGACGGCGCGCCGGCCATCCCGGAGTCCCGCCATCGGCCCGCACCGCCGAGGAATCGCGGCCGCAACGCGGGTCGGCCGGCGGGACTGAGCTCGGCCAGTGCCCGCGTGAGTTCGAGGACCCGGAAACCGCCGAGCTGGTCGGCGCCGCCGTCGGCGACCAGCTGCGCCCACTCGTCGCCGATCACCTCGCCCTCCTCCCCGAGCGTGAAGGTCAGCACCCGCACGTCGACGCCCTCGGCGAGATACCGGGCGATGGTGCCGCCGGTCATGATCGTCTCGTCGTCGGGATGAGCGTGGACGAGCAGCAGCCGGCGATCCGCCGGAACACCGGTCACGTCAGCTCCCAATCGACCGCGGTCCCGAAGATCGAGACCTGGATGGGTCCGGTGAGCGGGACGTCGCGCACCGCGGACGTAGTTCCCACGACCATCGAGTCCTGGTACAGCGGCCGGTAGATCGCCTGCGCGGCGAGGAGCGGCTCGGCCTCGTTCAGCGTCGGGATCGGGTCGTCCTCGGAGAGTGCGGTGCGCGCGAGCTCGATGAGCCGCGGGTCACACAACCCGGACACGTTGCTGGCATAGCTGTCCCCGGGATCGCCACCGCTCGGCGCGATGCTGGTGGGCGTCGGCGGCGTCGCGGGCGACGGTTCGGTACCGGGCTTGGGCTGGTTGCAGTCGACCTGAGACGCGAGCGACGACGCCGGCGGCACGCCGAGCCCCGACCACCCGACGACCAGGTCGACGCGCTGGTTGGTGAGCGCCGACCCGTACAGCTCGCTGTTGGGCAGCGTCACGACCTGAGCGCGCACCCCTGCACCTCGGAGCTGGTCGACGATGCTCGACGCGGCCGACGTGGTCCGCGGATCGCCGGCGACCGCACCGACACGGACGATGAGGTCCTGCCCGTCGCGCTGGAACGGCAGGATTCCCTCGGGCAGTTCCGGTACCTCGACCAGACCCTCGATCGGGGTCTCGCTCATCCCGGGCGTCGCCGAGCCGCCGGCGGACGGCGCCTCGGACGCGGGCGTGGACCCGGACGGGGACGACGGCGACACCGAGGAGGGCTCCGACGACGACGCCGACGGCACCGGGGATGCCGAGCCGACGGGCTCGGGCGCGGCGCGGCGGTAACCGGCGGCGCCGAGCAGGGCGTCGACCTCGGCCGGTCCGAGGCGCGGGCGGTCGACCGGCGAATAGCCCGGATCCGACGGCGCGAAGACGGTGTTCGCGAACGGTTCGACGACCCAGTCGCCGGCACCGGCGAAGGTGGTCAGTCGCGGATCGACCAACCCGAGGATCGCGCGCCGGACCTCCACCGAGCTCATCGCGTCGGTGCGGGCGTTCACGCTGACACCGAGTGACCGCGACGTCAGGCTGCGGGCGGTCTCGAGACCGGGCAGCGCGGTCAGTTCCGCGTCGGTGGCCGGCGAGGCGCCGAGGGCCACGATGGCCGAGTCGCCGGATCGTACGGAGTCGAGCATCTGGGCCGACGTGCCGGCGCGGCGGAGGACGATCTGATCCAACCGGGGCGGGGTGACCCAGTACCGGTCGTTGCGGGCGAGGCGGACCTCGTCGCGGGTCTTGTCGATCCCCACGATCGCGTAGGGCCCGGCCGAGACCGGCTTGCCGGTGTCCATCCCGGTCTGGAAGCCCGCCGGCGCACCCTTGAGCACGTGACTGGGCAGCAATCCGGTGAACAGCTCTCGCCACGCGGGGTACGGCGACTCGAACCGCACCTCGACGACCTTGCCGCCCTCCCGGGACTGCACCGAGTCGATGAGCCGGTAGCCGGCCGGTGCCACGACGTTGGGCTGCCGGGACATCTGTTGCCACAGGAAGTTGAAGTCGTCGCCCGTCACCGGCAGGCCGTCGGACCACTGGGCGTCGGTGTGGATGCGGTAGGTCACGGTGAACGGCGCCCGCGACGTCACCTCCGCGGAGGTGACGAACGAGCGCTGCAGTTCCCACACCGTCCCGCCCGGGGTCTGGACCGGCGCGAACGCGCTGGGCAGCGTCATCGCCGCGACCGCCGTCGTCACCGGGTTCTGATCGGCGGCGATGTGCGGGTTGAAGCCCGATCCGACCGAGTCGGTGGCGATGTAGATCGTCTTCTCCACCGGGTACTCGGTCGGGGTCGGCGGTGGCCCGGTGTCGCGGACCGGGGGCGGCGGATCCGACATGCAGGCGGTGAGCACCACGAGCAGGGCGACGCTGCACGAGAGGATGCCGAGCAACCGCCCACGGACCCGGTTCGCGGCCTCGCGGCCCGGTCGTGGTCTCGCGCGATTCACCTCGGATACCCCCATGACGAAGAAGCTTCTCGGTCCGTCGGACGCGCCCGCCACCGTGATGCGGCGCCGGAGCGCCATCGACACTCAGCTGACGGCGGCATCCCGGGACTTGGCCCGCGAGCGCTCACGGGCGCGCGTCGTCGAGTCGAGGTGCACCTTACGCACTCGCACGACCTCCGGGGTGACCTCGACACACTCGTCCGCGGCGCAGAATTCCATGGCGCCCTCGAGGTCGAGTTGCATCGGCTTGGCGAGCGTCTCCATCACGTCGGCCGAGGACTGACGCATGTTGGTCAGCTTCTTCTCGCGGGTGACGTTGATGTCGAGATCCTCCTGGCGCGGGTTGATCCCCACGACGTGGCCCTCGTACGAGTCGTCGCCCGGGTTGACGAAGAACGTGCCGCGGTCGGCGAGCTGGATCATCGCGAACGGGGTGACCGTTCCCGACCGGTCGCTGACGAGCGAACCCGTGTGGCGGGCCCGGATCTCGCCCGCCCAGGCGTCGTAACCCTGGAACACCGCGTTGGCGATGCCGGTGCCGCGGGTCTCGGTGAGGAAGTCGGTACGGAACCCGATGAGGCCGCGCGAGGGCACGATGAACTCCATCCGGACCCAGCCGGTGCCGTGGTTGTTCATCTGCTCCATGCGGCCCTTGCGGGCGGCGAGCAACTGGGTGACCGCGCCGAGGTACTCCTCGGGCACGTCGACGGTCAGATGCTCGAACGGCTCCTGGACCTTGCCGTCCACCTTGCGGGTGACGACCTGCGGCTTGCCGACGGTCAGCTCGAAGCCCTCACGACGCATCTGCTCGACGAGGATGGCCAGGGCGAGCTCGCCGCGTCCCTGCACCTCCCAGGCGTCGGGCCGGCCGATGTCGAGCACGCGCAGCGACACGTTGCCGATCAGCTCGGTGTCCAGACGCTGCTTGACCATGCGGGCGGTCAGTTTGTGGCCCGAGACCCGGCCCGCCAGCGGCGACGAGTTGGTGCCGATGGTGACCGAGATCGCCGGCTCGTCGACGGTGATGCGCGGCAGCGGCTGCGGGTTCTCCAGGTCGGCGAGGGTGTCGCCGATCATGATCTCCGGCATACCGGCGACGGCCACGATGTCACCGGCCGATGCGGACTCGGCGGGCGCCCGGTCGACGCCGACGGTGGCGAGGAGCTCGGTGATCTTGGCGCGCTCGACGACGGCCTCACCGTCGACCTCGCGGCACCAGGACACCTGCTGACCCTTGCGGAGGGTCCCGTTGTGGATGCGGACGAGCGCCAGACGGCCGAGGAAGGCCGAGGCGTCGAGGTTGGTGACGTGTGCCTGCAGCGGGGCGTCCGGGTCACCCTTGGGCGCCGGGACGTGTTCGAGCAGGACGTCGAAGAAGGAGTCGAGGTTCTCCCCCGCCGGGATCTCGCCGTCGGCCGGCTGCTCGGTGCTGCAGACACCGGCGCGGCCCGAGGCGTAGAGCACCGGGAGCTCGAGGACGAGCTCGGCGGCCTTCGCGGCCTCCTCGTCCAGGTCGGAGGCGAGGTCGAGGAGCAGATCCTGCGTCTCGTCCACGACCTCCTGGATGCGGGCATCCGGACGATCGGTCTTGTTGACCACGACGATCACCGGCAGCTCGGCGGCCAGCGCCTTGCGGAGCACGAAGCGCGTCTGCGGCAGCGGGCCCTCGGAGGCGTCGACGAGCAGGACCACACCGTCGACCATCGACAGGCCGCGCTCGACCTCACCGCCGAAGTCGGCGTGGCCGGGGGTGTCGATGACGTTGATGACGACCTCGGTGCCGTCCGGCTGGCGCCGGTGGACCGCGGTGTTCTTGGCGAGGATGGTGATGCCCTTCTCACGTTCGAGGTCACCGGAGTCCATCACCCGGTCGACGACCTCGGCGCGCTCGCCGAAGACGCCGGACTGGCGCAGCATGGCGTCGACGAGTGTGGTCTTTCCGTGGTCGACGTGCGCGACGATCGCGACGTTGCGGAAGGTGGGGACAGCGCTCACTGGCTCTCTTTCGTGTGGTTGGGGACCGGCAGCGGCGGCCGGCGTCCGGGTCACTGCCGAACGTGGGGAACGTTCGCAGCCGAACGGCTCTGACCGGCGCGGGGAGCAGATCACCTAGGGATTCAACGTCACAGACTATCGGCTCGGGCGGTGAGACCGCGATCACAGCACCCACAAGAGTCGTAGTTAGGGTCTGCTAACCTCGCCGTATGGGCAAGGTCGACCCGACCAAGGTGGGCTCTCTGAAGCCCAAGAAGAAGTGTTGCAAGAGTTCGACGCGCTGTGTTCGCTGCCCGGTGGTCATCCACCGTATGCGCAAGCTCGACACCTCCGACATGTCGAAGAAAGAGCTGCACAAAGCACTGAAGAAGGCGCGCGCCGCCTGATTCCCGGTCACCCCGGCGGCATCTCCGCCGCACGATCGTCGGACCGGTTGTCGTCGTCGACCGATCGCACGGCGACGGCCACCGCGACGAGCGCGATCCCGACCGCTTCCAGGGGCCGCGGCACCTGCGCCAGCGCGAGCAACCCGATCGCCGACGCCGTCACCGGCAACAGCGCGAGCAGGATCGCGAACTTCGCCTGGCCGACCCGCCGCAGCACGATCTGGTCGAGTGCGTACGGCACCGCGGTCGAGGCGATGCCGAGTAGCAACCCCTGGGCCAGGACCACCGGCAACGCGGCCCCCGCGCGTACCGCGTCGGCCACCCACCACGCGAGCGGCGCGGTGAGCAACGCGGCCACCGCGAAACCGGTCGCCAGGTCCTCGACGCCCGTGCCTCGCGCCGCGACCCGTTTGCCCAGGACGATGTACCCCGCCCAGCAGGCGGCCGCGGTCAGCGCCAGGACGACGCCGATCGCCGTTCCCGACCATCGGACGTCCGCGATCAGGACCACGCCGACCGCCGCCAGGACGAGTGCGGCGACGTCGCGACGCGTCGCAGAACCCAACGCGGCCACCACGATCGGGCCCAGGAACTCCAGGGCGACGGTCGTGCCCAGGGGCAGGTGCGCGAGCGCCTCGTAGAAGGCGATGTTCATCCCGGCGGTGATCAGCCCGAAGCATCCGGCGAGGCGCAATCGCTCCCAGCGCCAGGCGCCGCGGGGTGGACGCACCCACAGGAGCAACACCAGCGCGGCCCCGGCGATCCGCAACCACGCGACGGCGGCCGGGGAGATGACGTCGAACAGGCCGACGGCGACGGCCGCGCCGAGATACATCGATGTCGCTCCGACGACCATCAGTCCCGGCGGGACCAGCACGTCTCGTCGTGTCACCGGCACGACGACCTCCTCGCCGGCCCACGCGGCGTCACGACCCGATCACCGCGACCCGTTCCGGCACCAGACGCATCCGCACCCGGTCGCCGATCGCGACGAAGGCATCGGTGACCGCATCGATCTCGCCGACCGGGGTGTCGATGCGCACGCGCGGGCCGGCCGGGAGTTCGGCGACGAGCACGACGGTCGCCGTCGTTCCCGGCCTCTCCGGCGCATCGGACGGCGTGGGTCCGATCGCCACCGACTCGGGCCGCAGGCCGAGCCGGCACGGACCGTCGGGACGATCCAGCGGCATCTCACCGAGGACGGTCTGCGCGACGCCCGACCGGACCTGGGCATCGACGACGGTCGTGGCGCCGAGGAAACGCGCGGTCCACTCGTCGACCGGGTGTCGCCACAGCGCCGCCGGAACGTCGGTCTGGATCATCACCCCGTCCCGCATGACCGCGATCTCGTCGGCCATGGTGGCCGCCTCGGCGTGGTCGTGGGTCACCACCATCGTCGGCACGCCGGCCGCTCGGACGATCTCCGAGATCTCCACGGCCAATTCGTCTCTCAACCGCCGGTCGAGCGCGGCGAGCGGCTCGTCGAGCAACAGCAGACGCGGACGCGGGGCCATGGCACGCGCGAGCGCGACCCGTTGGGCCTGGCCGCCCGACAGGGTCTCGACGAGACGCTTGTCGTAACCGGTGAGTCCGACGACGTCGAGCATCTCGGCGACGCGATCGGCGATGGCGCGGCGCGACCAGCGCCGCACCTTCAGCCCGTACGCGACGTTCGACGCGACACTGCGCCCGCCGAACAATTGCCCGTCCTGGAAGACGACCCCGAAGTCCCGCCGATGGACCTCGACGCCGGCGAGGTCGCCTCCGCCGAACCGCACCGTTCCACCGACCGGCGACTCGAGTCCGGCGATCGTCCGGATCAGGGTCGACTTGCCGCACCCCGACGGGCCCAGGATCGCGGTCACCAGCGACCCCTCTCCCCCGAGCCGCCACGACAGACCGTCGATGACGGTCTCGCCGCCGTACGCGACCGTGAGGTCGGAGATCTCCAATGAACTCTGCGTGGTCACAGCAGCGGCACCTCCGAGCGGGGCCGGAACGCCTCGACCACGACGACTGCGACGACCGTCGCGATGACGAGGACCACCGAGGCGGCCATGGCGGTGGCCAGGTTCTCGGCCCCCGGGCGGTTCAGAGCGGACCCGATGAGTACCGGAAGAGTGGTCGTGTCCGCGCGGGCGAGGAAGCTCGTCGCGCCGAACTCGCCCAGGGCCATGACGAAGGCGAACCCACCGGCAGCCCCCATCGACCTTCCGACGATCGGCAGGTCGACGGTCGCGAACACGCGAAACGGCGTGGCTCCCAACGTCGCCGCGGCATGCCGCAACCGGACCGGCACCGACTCGAGTGCGGGCATCATGATGCGGATGACCACCGGAATCGCGATGAGGGCCTGGACCAGTGGGATGACCGCGGGCGATGCGGCGATCTCGTACGGCAACGACGCCAGCACGATGAGGTAGCCGAATCCGAGTGTGACAGCACTGATCCCGAGTGGGATGAGCGAGACGGCCGAGCCGATCGCCCCGACGACTCCGTGCGCGCGATGCAGCGCGACGGCGGCGAGCGTACCGACCACCAGGGCGATGGCGGTCGCCGCAGTGGCGGTCACCAGCGAATAGCGCAGGCTCTCCAGGGGTGTCACCCCATTGACGGGTTCGGCCAGTGCGCGGTAGCCGGCGAGGGTCCAGTCGCCGTGGGCGACCGGTCGGACCGACCGCACCATCAGCACCAGGACCGGTCCGACGAGGAGGACTGCTGTCCACGCCCCCACCACCCAGACCGCCGGCCGCGTCCAGCGGCCGCCGGCGACCCTGCGGTTCCGTTCGGCCCGCCGGGCGCCGCCACCCGATCCGCGGCTCGCCGGATCGGCGAACACCCGCGTCAGCAGCAGCGCCGCCATGACCACCACGATCTGCAGCATCGACAGCGCGACCGCCTCGGGAATCCGGAAGTATCCGATGGCCTGCGTGTAGATCTCGGTCTCCAGGGTCCGCAGCTCCCCGGCGCCGAGAATGATCACGACGCCGAAACTGGTGGAACAAAACAGGAAGATCAGCGCGGCCGCCGACGCCGTGGCGGGCACCAGGCGCGGCACGACCACGGTCATGGTCGCCCGAATCCGGCCCGCCCCGAGCGACCGTGCCGCCTCGAGCAGCCGCGGGTCGAGGTTGCGCCAGGCCGCCCCGACGACGCGGACGACGACGGCGATGTTGATGAACATGTGTGCCGCGAGCACGGCCGGCAGCCCGGATTCGATGTGCAGGAACGCCAATGGGCCGGACAGCAGAGAACGGAAGGCGACACCGACGACGACCGTCGGCAGCACGAATGGCACGGTCACCACGACGGCGAGCACGACCGCGGTGGTCCCGCGGACCCGGGCGAACAACCACGCGATGGGTGCGGCGGCGACGAGCGCCAGGACCGTCGAGGCGGCCGCCTGGCCCAGGGTGACGCCCAGAAGCCCCAGGGCGTCGGTGCGGTCGAGCAGTTCGAACAGGCCCACCCCGGAGTCACGGGCGATCGTGACGGCGCGCCGGACGAGCGCGATCACCGGCCAGGCGAACAGCACCACGACGAACAGCGCCGGGACCACCCACAGCGCAACCGGTCCGGCGGCCCGGGCCACCCGGGTCACCACTGTCCCGGCCGGGGTCACCGAGTCGTCACCGGCCGACCGCGGCACGCCACTGATCGAGCCACATCTCGCGGTTCTCCGCGATCGTGGCGGGCGGCAACGACGACATCCAGGCGGGCACCTCCGCGCGCGCCGGCCATCCCGCGGGCAGCGGGGTGTCGCGCTGCACCGGGTAGACATACATCGAGTTCGGGAGTTCTTTCTGCACAGTGGGACTCAGCATGAAATCGACGAGCCTGCGGGCGCCGGTCGAGTTCCGGGTGCCCTTCAGGATGCCGATGTACTCCACCTGCGGGAAGCAGCTGTCGAGCAGCGCGCTCGTCCCGGGCGTCGCCGCCGGCGACGAGGCGTAGGACAGCACGATGGGTTTGTCGCCACGGCCCTCTCCGGCGGTGAAGAGCTGGTTGTAGGCGACCTCCCAGCCCGAGACGATGGTCGCGCCGCCGCCGACGACCTGCTTCCAGTAGTCCTGCCAGCCGTTTCCGAGCGCACCGACGGTGGTGAGCAGGAACGCCGTGCCCGGCGAGGAGGTCGCCGGGTCGGTCACCGCGGTGAGCGAGGCGAATTCCGGGCGGGTCAGGTCGCGGAAGCTCGCCGGTGGGGTCAGAGACCTGGATTCGAACCAACCGTCGTCGATGTTGAGGCACACATCCCCGCGGTCGACGGCCGTGAGCTGCCCCTCCGCGCCGGGCACCGCGAAATCGGCGGCACCGTCGGCCGCGGCGGGTGACTCATAGGACTCCAGGGCGCCGGCGTCGATCGGACGCGAGGCGAAGGTGTTGTCGATGCCGAAGACCGCGTCTCCCTTGGGCGCACCCGGGGTCAGTGACACCGTCGACGCCAATTGCCCGGCGTCCCCGGACTTCACGATCTTCAGGGTCAGTCCGGTCTCCTGGCGGAACTCGTCGATCACCGACTCCGGCAGTTCGAAGGAATCGTGGGTGAGCAGCGTGACCTCGGCGCCCGACGACGAGTCGTCGGCGCACGCACTCGCCGACGTCGCGGCGAGAATGACGGCGGCCGCACCGACCACCAGTCGCGTCAGTCGCGACCTCCCGCGTGGGCGACCCGACGCGTCAGCGCGCAGCTCTGTCACTTCAGACTCCTGTTCGACCGTCCCCGATCCCCGATTCTCCTCATCCAACCAGGTTGCCGCCTGTCCGTTCGATTCAACCGCCCCGACGTCACTTCGATAACAATTGCATCAATTACCACAACAACCCCACCCGTAACAGACCGGCGGTCTGGACAGTGGAACCCGCGGGGGGCTTAGAATGACCCGCGACGACCCGGGTGAGAGGATGGACTGTCCGCTACCCGACACCCGGGCGGATGACACGACCCGCGAGGCGCTGATCGACTGATCGTCGGCGCCACGACCGTTAGGACACACCAGTGCGTTTCTCCCGGCCACTGAGGTTGCGATCCGGCCATGCCCCGCGTCGACTCCGGACCCGTCGACTCCTCGTCGCCGTGTCGGCGCTCGCGGCGGCGACCTCACTCGCGATGCCGATGGCCGCGCAGGCCGCCCCGGCCCCGAAGGTCGACCAGCGCGTGCTGGACTCGCTCGGCGCGTTCGCTCCCGCGATCATCGGCTCCGTGGCGACGCCCGGACCCGACGGCAAGGTCTCGGTCGACCTGCTCCGCCAGGCCCAGTCGTTCGCCGACACCCCCGGTATGCCGGCTGAGGTCAGCAAGATCTGGCGCTCGATCGCCGACTTCCTCGGCGAACCCGGCCGCAAGCAGGCCGCGCGTCAGCTCGCCGCCGAGCCCAAGCCCGGCGATCCCGAGATCCCGCAGGGCCCGAATGCCCCGAAGATCCAGGAATTCCTCTACCCGACCTTCGGCCTCGGCTGCATCCCCGGCGGCGGTTCGCTCGGTCGCGCCCTGGTCACCGCCGGACCGCAGGAGGCACCTGCCCCCGGCCCCAAGCGCGGCGAGAGCGGTTACGTCTACACCTCGCTCGGCACGGGTCCGGCGATCGACAACAAGGCCGCGCCGCTCACGGTCAGCTGGTTCAACGTCGACACCGGTCGCACGGGTACCACGACGCTCAAGCGCAACCCGAAGATCAACGTGAAGGAAGGCCCCGGCACTTTCACCGGTATCTCGCGAACCGGCAAGGGCCGCGTCATCTCGGCGATCCACGGCAACGTCACCACGAAGACGAAGGGCAAGGTCGTCTCCTGCACCATCGTCCCGGTGATCGGGCTCGCGATCATCTGATCTCTTTCTCCTCTCACGACGAGCACCCGGCTCGCAGACGGGGTGCCTTCGTCGTGAGAGGACCTGCGCTCAGGGCGCCACTATCGGAAGGCGCGGCAGATCACGTGAACATCGGCCGAACAGAACGCGAAATGGCATGCAAGACATATCAAGACCGTCCGTCACGCAAACAGTCCGACATTCGCCACTCTCATGGCGTACAAACGTCATCTGTCGGCACCATGTCGTGAGGAGTTCTCGATGGGACCCGTGCTCGGTGAGTTACTACCCCTTGCGGTGGGTGTCGCGGTGTCGCCGATCCCGATCATCGCGGCGATCCTCATGCTCCTGGGACGCCATGCGCGCACGACGAGTATCGGTTTCGCGATCGGCTGGCTTGTCGGCATCGTCGTCGCGGTGGCCGTCTTCGTGGCCCTCGGAAGCGCCGTCGACCTCGACGGATCGTCGTCGAGCACCGGTTGGATGAAGATCGCGCTCGGTGTCGTTCTGCTCGTCGTCGGGTTGCGTCAGTGGCGTTCCCGGCACGCGGAGTCCGCGACGCCGAAGTGGATGTCGGCCATCGACGAGATGCGTCCGGTGACCGCCACGGGTATCGCGTTCGCGCTGGCGGCGATCAATCCGAAGAATCTCGTTCTCTGCGCGGCGGCGGGTGTCTCGATCGCCTCGGGCGCGCTGTCGATGCCGCAGGACGTGATCGCGGTGGCGATCTTCGCACTCCTGGCCTCGACCTCGGTCGTGGTCCCGGTCGTGGGCTACCAGCTCGCCGCGGCCCGCCTGCGCGAACCACTCGACCGCCTCAAGTCGTGGCTGCAGGCGAACAACGCGACGGTGATGGCGGTGCTGATCCTGGTCATCGGAGTCGTGTTGATCGGCAAGGGAATCGGCGGCGCGAGCTGAGCGTGCCGGCGGTGGTCGGCCTCTGTGCGGCGGTCCGAGGCCGTGCTCAAGGGCACTGAACCCGCAGTTCGCCGCGGTTTCGGTCTCTCGCGGATCGCGCCCATGTCACAGGTCGGACTCGCGACTTGCCGGGTTCCGAGTCTTCGTGGTCTCTTGTAACTCGAGTCCCATCTGTCACACCCGCCACACGTGGCGGGTGCTCGGCCGTCACAGCCGGTTGCCCCAAGGAGAGCCATGTCCCTCACGTCTCGGTTCACGCGTTCCGACGCTCCGCGTCGCGTCACTCGCAGCCGCGCGATCCAGCGCTGCGGCGCCTGTCTCATGGGTGTGGCGATCGCGGCGGCCACCCTCACCGCCACCTCGGCACCGGCGGCGGCCGAGCCACTCATCCCCGCCAACCTGCTCGGCGCGCTGTCGATCCCGTTCGACGCCGAGCTGGCCGGGGCGGTCCGGCTGCTCAAGGCCGCGGGTGTCGACCAGATCGCCGTGCAGGCCGCCCAGACGATCATGGGGAGCGCCGGACAACTCTCGGTCGAGGACATCGCCGGGCGTGCGGGAGCTCTCCCGCTCCCCGCGGCCGCCGAAGGCGCACCCGCGTCGGCCGCCACTCCGGTCGCGGCCCCGACCGACCCCATCGCCCTGTTGCGCACGCTCGGCATCCAGACGCTCACCCCGTCGGTGTCGCCGTTCTGTACCGCCCCCACCGCCGACAACCCGCTCGGACTCGTCACCGCCGGGGCGGGGGCCGTGGCGGGTCCTTGGCCCATGAAGACCGACCCGCTGACCCAGCTCAAGCCGCTGCTCGACATGATCCCCGGCGTGAAGCTGCCCGAGAAGCTCAACCTCGTCGAGAAGGGCGAGACCGCATACGCTTTCGTGCCCGCCTCGCCGACGGCCGGTAGCGGCGGCACAATGCAGGTCGCCTGGTTCAACACCAGCACGCTCCAGGGCGGCTTCGCCGATCTCGACCCGATCACCGACCGCACCGCGCTGACGGCGCTGCCCCTGCTGTCCGGGGTCCGGCTGGCACCGGTGAAGACCGGCAGCGGCACCATCCTGTCGGCAGTCTTCGGCAACGCCAGCAACGGTACCCAGAACTGCTGGTTCCTACCTGCCGTCGGCATCGTCAATGCTTGACGCACAACGCTTTTCGCATCCGGTCACGCCTCACAGAACGAACTGACGACACATGAACCCCCACGGCAACACTTCGAAACCACGGAGTGCCCACCTCGCACGCGCCCTCGCGGCCGCAGCCGCCCTCACGATCGTCGTGGCCCCGGCCGCCGTCGGCATGACGGCGACGGCCGCGGCCGAACCGACTCCGGGAACATCGACGCCAGGCGTGGCCGAGCCGTCGGCGGAACCGTCGTCGACGGACAACAGCGCGCCCGCCGACGACAATGCGGGCACCGTCGACACGCGAGGTCCGGGACAGACGCCGGGCGCCGTCTACGCCAATCGCGAACTCCCCCGGGCACGTACGGTCGCGGGCGCCGGGTCCGGAAACGACTTCACGTACTGGAGCACCGGCGCCGACGGCAAGGCCCATCTGTCCTCGGGCGTGTTGATGGTGCCGGGCGGGCGGGCGCCGGCCGGCGGTTGGCCGATCGTCGCCTGGGCCCACGGTTCGCGCGGCATCGCCGACCGGTGCGCACCGTCGTCGCGGCCCACCGCCGAGGACACCGATGAGCTCAAGCGATGGCTCGGTCGTGGATATGCCGTCGTCAGTACCGATTACGCGGGTGTCGGGACCCCCGGCACGCCGCAGTACTACGATCTCGAGGCCACTGCCCGCAACATCGTCGACGCGGTGCGCGCCTCTCGGGACATCGCCGACAACCTGTCGCGCTCGTGGGCAGTGGTCGGCGAGGGCCAGGGAGCCGCGGCCGCGATCACGCTGGCCCGACTGGCCCCGACCATCCAGGGCGGCAAGCTCGACTTCAAGGGTGCCGCGGCGAGTTCGATTCCCGCCCAGTTCGGTTCGCTCGTGGCCAATCTCGGGCCGTCGTCCGCGGCGATGCCGTCCGGGCTGGCCGCCGACGCGCTGTACACGCTGAGCGCGATCCGCAACGCGCAGTCCGACCTCGATCTCGACGCCTACCTCACCGACACCGGCAAGAAGTGGCTGACCAAGGCCGCCGCGTCGTGTGTCACCGAGTTCGCGCGTGAGGTGGACGGTCTCGCCATCGGCTCGCTGTTCACCAAACCGCTGTCGGGGAACACCGAACTCACCGCCCTGCTGACCAAGGCGACCGAGCTGCCCACTCGCGGCTTCGAGCGTCCGGTCCTGATGACGCAGACCCTGCAGGACACCTCCGTCGTCGTACCGCTCACCCTCAAGTACCTCAACGACGCCCGGGTCGGCGACAGCAAGGTGTCGGCGCGTACCTATCTGACGCTCGACGGTGCCCAGTCGAAGCGGTTCTCCGACACCGACATCCGCGCGTTCGTCGCCCGCGTCCTGCGGTGAACCGAACGTTCCGGATCGCCTATGCGGCCACTGCCGCGGCAGCGACGATCGCCGGGTCGGCCGGTGATCGACGCAGCGCCGCGATCACCAAACCGCTGCCGATCGCGCTTCTCGCGGCGCGGGTGGCCGCCGGAGCACGACGCCGCCCGGTCGCCGACACCGTCGCCCTGGCGTCCGTCGTCGGGTTCTCCGCGCTCGGCGACCGGTTCATGTTGCAGGAGGAATTCGAACACGACGACCCGGCCACGAAGGATCGTTTTCTCCGCAGGGGTGCAACGTCTTTCGCGGGCGCACAGTTGAGCTACGCGGTCGCGATGTGGCGTGCCGGCGCACGACCGACGGTTCGGTCCGTCACGCCGCGGGTGGGCGTTCTCGCCGAGTCGGCGACGGTGCTGAGCCGACACCGCCCTGCCCTGCTGCCGGTTCTGGGGACGTACGGCAACACGCTCGCGACGATGTCGGCGCTGGCAACGGACGTGCCGGCGCCGCAGCCGCGCTTGCGGGCCGGCGGGTGGTTCTTCCTGCTCTCCGACCTCGCGATCATCAATCGACGACACCTGGTCACCGACACTCGACTCCGGGTGGCCGGCGAGGCCTGGGTGCTCGCGAGCTATTTCACCGCGCAGTACCTGCTGATCGGCGGACTCGCCGAACGGTGAGTCAGGCGACCGCGCGGCCCGAGCAGGTCGAGTACTTCGGATTGGTCATCGGAAAGAAGGCAAGCGCACCGATCTTCTGACGGATCGTGAAGGCGACGGGACCGCTGCCCGGATGGATGTCGACCTGCCATTTGACCGTGTACCCGCGGCCGGGAACCGTGGTGACGCCGGTACGTCCGGTCCGCAGGTTCCGCCACGACACCGACACCTCGTAGGTGTATTCGAGGGCCACGGCTCGGGCACGGTCGGTGCCGATGAGCGCGATGACGGGTCCGGGTAGTCCGTCCGCGGGGTGCCGGATCTGGTTGAACACGTCCACACGGACCTTGACCGTGCCTGCCGGCCACGGGTTGACGCTGTCGCACCGCAGGGTGGTGACGTAGTTCGCCCCGTCGTCGGCCGGTGCGGCCCCGGCGGCGCCGGTACCGAACAGCGACACGGCCAGCGCCAGCACGGCGCCGGCCACCGTCGCGACCGTTCCCACTCCGACGCGCCCCCGCCGACGTCTGCCGTTCTCGAAGCC
The DNA here is from genome assembly GCF_029866425.1 of Gordonia sp. SMJS1. Lineage (NCBI taxonomy): Bacteria > Bacillati > Actinomycetota > Actinomycetes > Mycobacteriales > Gordoniaceae > Gordonia > Gordonia sp. SMJS1. The sequence goes on from NZ_CP123381.1 coordinate 3,659,512, forward strand.
GACCGTGTTCTCCCCGCTCACCATGGGGGCAGTCTAGAGCCGCACGCGGGTGCCGTCTGCCAGAATCGACCCCATGCCGAAGATCCAGATCGCGCAGGAACCCGCGGCCGACGAACTCCTGTCGAACGATTCGTTCGCCCTCCTCACGGGAATGCTCCTCGACCAGCAGTTCCCGATGGAACGGGCCTTCGCCGGGCCGGCCAAGATCCGTGACCGGTTCGGCACGATGGATCCGGTCGAGATCGCCGACGCCGACCCCGAGGCGTTCGCCGACCTGTGTGCCACTCCCCCGGCAATCCACCGCTACGGTCGGTCGATGGCCGGCCGGGTCCAGGCGCTCGCGAAAGTCGTCGCCGAGGAGTACGGCGGCGACGCCGCGCGCATCTGGACCGAGGCCGCCGACGGCGCGGACCTGATGAAGCGATTGCGCGCCCTGCCCGGGTTCGGCGACCAGAAGGCGAAGATCTTTGTCGCGCTCGTCGCCAAGCAACTCGACGTCAAGCCGTCGGGCTGGACCAAGGTCGCCGGCGATTACAGCAAGAAGGGGTTCCGGTCGGTGGCCGACGTGACCGGCCCGGATTCGCTGCAGAAGGTCCGCGACTTCAAGAAGGCGGCGAAGGCCGCCAAGGCGGCAGAGGCACCGGCGACCGGGGCGCAGTAGCGACACCGCCCCGCGGAATCACCGAACCCTCGCCCCGAACGCCGGTCGGCTGGCCTAGGGTCGGAAAGCATGGAGTCCCTTCCGGATCGGCCGCCACCCGACCGTCGCCGCGTCGACCGTAGACCGGTGGCCACGGCGGACGCGGGCCGTGCGCTCGTCGAGATGCCGTTCCGACTCGGTTTCGCGGTCACCGGGGTGGTGCTCAGTGCAGCCGAGTCCGCAGTCGCCATCGCCCGTATCACGGCTGGGAGCGTGCAGAACGAGATCGCACTGGCAGTGGGCGTCGACGCCGACGAGCTCGGATCACTCCGGACGCCGCTCGCTCTCCTCAACCAGCTGTCCGAACTACTCGGCCCCGAGCGGCCGTTCGGCAGGATCCTGGCCAACGGCGGTCCGCTGGAGCGACTGCTCGATCCCGGGGGTGTCGTCGACCGGCTCACCGCCCCGAACGGTCCGCTCGACAAGCTCACCGCCGAGGGCGGACTCCTCGACCAGGTCGCCGAGGAACGAGGCATCCTGGTGCGCCTCACCGCGAAGGGTGGACCGCTGGACCGGTTGACCGGCCGGGTGGCGTGGTCGACCAGTTCACCGAGAACGAGGGCATCCTCGAGCGCCTCACCTCCGAGGGCGGCATCGTCGACAAGTTGACCGCGCCCGACGGCGTGCTGGAGAAGGTGACCGCCGCGGGAGGCATCCTGGACCGGCTCGCCGAGGACGACGGCCTGCTCGATCAGCTCCTGGGCGAGAACGGTGCGGTCGAACGTGCGATCGCACCGGGCGGGCCGCTGGACCGGATCTCCGAGCTCACCGAGGTCATCGGGCAGCTGGGACCCAACCTGCTCGCCATGCAGGAAACGGTCCACGAGCTCGCCGAGACCGTCGACCTGCTGAACCAGACGGTCGCACCGCTCGGCGGTCTCGCCGAGCGGCTTCCCAAACGCCTCACCCGTCCGCCGAAGGGGTCGGGCGGCAATGGACACGGAGACGCTCCGGCGGACACGAACGGGTACCCGCGGGGTTAGCCGCCACAGGCCACGCCGAGCGCCGGGTCAGAATGGCGGGGGCTCGTCGTCGTGGGTTGTCGCTTGATGGTGGGTTGCTTCGCTCCGGGCGCGTAGGTTCGCTTCGCGTTGTTTCTTGTTGCGGGCACGTTCTTCTCGCCGCTTCGCGTGTTTCGCGGCGGTGCGTTCGGTGATCGTGCGCGGTGGTCGGCCTTGCTGTTGTCTGCCTTGCCGCTCGGGCACGATGATCCGCGGTGTCGGTGGTGCTTTCGCGGCTTGTTCGAACCGGATGCGCCGCAGGTTGGGGAAGAGGTCTTCGAGGGTTTCGGCCTCGCCGGGGATCACAAAGCCCTCGGGCGTGACGTATTCGGTGACCAGGCGGCCCTCGTCGTCGCGGTACTGCACATCGGTCCAGTCACCGTGGGTCTTGTGGAGATGACCGGGACGGCATTTGGCGTTGAGGTTCTCACTCGAGGTCGCACCCCCGCGTGCCGGCCGGGCGTGGTCGTACTCGGCGACGTGATCGACATCGGCGGTGAATGCCGAACGCGTGCAACCCGGCTCGGTGCAGTAGCCGTCGCGCACCCGCACGAACTCCGCACACGCACTCGTCGGACGATACGGGTCACCAGGCAGGGCAGCCGGGTAGACCACCACCATCTCCGACGACGGCGGCTCCGCCGACGATGAGGCCGAAGTCGGGGGCGTCGACGCGTCACCCGCGCCGCCGGCATCGGCGTTGGTGTTGGTGTCGGCGTCATCTGTAGCCTGCTGTGGCGCGGCGATGTTCGCCGTACGCGTGGTGTCGTCGTCGTATCCGCCCTCGCCGGTCACGACTGGACCGCCGGCGACGACCTGCGACGGTGGTGTGCGGACCGGGGTGACCGGCCTGATCGTCGCGTCGGGCCGGGCGGCGAGGTCACGCACATGCTCGTCGGAGATCACTCCGTGCCCGTCGACCCAGCCGGGTCCGGACCCCCCGGCCAGGGTGTCGGCGTCGGTCACCACGTGAATCACGATCTCGGTACCCGCCGCCGAACCTCCAGGATCGACAGGTGGTGCGGTGCAGTCGGACTGACCGCACGCACACGTGAACGCTGTTCGGGTGAGCAACGCGCACATGGCGTCGGACTTCCGTTCCCCGAGGGTGCGGCCATCCCGGTCGCACACTGATGCGGCCAACTCCCGTACCGAGGCGTCGCAAGCCCGGATGTTCTCGGCAGCCATGACCGCGGTGATCTCACCGGTGCCGTCACCGTGGTTCTCGGTCCACACCCCTCGTTTGTCGAGCGCTTCGCGGCGCCGTTCCCGGACGGCGTCGGCGTCGTGGCCGAAGACCAGGCGGTCGATCATGTCGCGCAAACCTGACGTCGACCACGACCCGGACCGGGAGCGCAGCAGGTCGGCGATCGACTCGTCGAGCACCTCGATGATCCGGCGGCTGGCGGGGTCGTCGGGGTCGAGAAGGTGATCATCGGACACCAAATGCGTGCGGCCGATGATCTCCCGGATCTGGTGCGGCCCGATGATGCCGTCGCGCAACGTCTCCAACACCCGCGGCAACCGGTCACGCAGACACAACGCCTCGTCAACCAGCATCCCCGCCCGGTAGCGGGTGATCCCGGCCTCGCGCGAGACCCGGGCGACGATGTCACCGAAACCGTCGGACACGTAACTGTTGCCGACAGTGGTCAACAGCCGATCACACAACACCAGGATCGTCTGGTAGCGGCACCACGCCAGATACGACTCGCCCGCGCGGATCGACCCCAGACGCTGCATATGGGTGGCGGTGTCGGCATCGGCCGGACAGGCAGGATCGACCCCGGCGAGGAACTCGCCCGGCAGATCCGTCCATGCCCCCACAGTGACTCCCCCCGAAGTCGTTGCCATCCCGCCTGGTTGACCGGTCCAACTGATACATCCAAGATAGACCCGACCACCGACAAGAGTAGTGCCCCATAGAGTGGTGTAACTCGGTGGCCGAGATCGTCTGCGATTCCGTGTTGTGTACGGATGTAGAGCGGCCACCGTGTGATCCTTCGAGTCAACCTTCTACCGAATCCTCGAACGGAGTCATCACGATGACCGCACCCCATATTGTCGACCCTGCAGGCCTGCTTAGCCAAGCCCTGACCGACGCGTCACCGGATCTGATGCGCGAGCTGCTGCAGACCATGATCAACGCCCTGCTGTCCGCGGACGCCGACGCCGTGTGCGGCGCCGAGTGGAACGCCCGCTCGTCAGAGCGCACCAACTACCGCAACGGTTATCGCCACCGGCCCCTGGATACCCGGGTCGGCACCGTCGACGTCGCCATCCCCAAGCTCCGCTCGGGCTCCTACTTTCCCGAGTGGCTGCTCGAGCGTCGCAAGCGGGCCGAATCCGCGCTGATCACCGTCGTGGCGGACTGCTACCTGGCCGGGGTCTCCACCCGCCGGATGGACAAGCTGGTCAAAACTCTCGGCATCGACTCGCTGTCCAAGTCCCAGGTCTCCCGCATGGCCGAAGACCTCGATGAGCAGGTCGCGGCGTTCCGGCACCGGCGCCTGGACGAGGCCGGACCGTTCACGTTCGTCACCGCCGATGCGCTGACGATCAAGGTCCGGGAGAACAAGCAGGTCGTCAAAGCCTCGGTGCTGCTGGCCACCGGGGTCAACGGTGACGGCCACCGCGAGGTCCTGGGCATGCAAGTCGCCACCAGCGAGACGAAGGCCTCGTGGAACACCTTCTTCGCCGACCTGGTGGCCCGTGGCCTGGGCGGAGTCCGGCTGGTGACCTCCGATGCCCACGCCGGGCTGATCGAGGCGATCGCGGCGAACCTGCCCGGGGCCGCCTGGCAGCGCTGTCGCACCCACTACGCCGCAAACCTCATGGCCGCGTGCCCCAAGTCGATGTGGCCGGCCGTGAAGGCGATGCTGCATAGCGTCTACGACCAGCCCACCGCCGAGGCTGTCAATGCCCAGTTCGACCGGCTCTTGGACTACACCGAAGGCAGACTGCCCGAGGTTGCTGACCACCTCGGCGATGCCCGCGAGGACCTGCTGGCGTTTATCGCGTTCCCCGACGATGTGTGGCGGCAGATCTGGTCCAACAACCCCACCGAGCGGCTCAACCGGGAGATCCGACGCCGCACCGACGTGGTCGGGATCTTCCCGAACCGGGATGCCATCGTTCGCCTCATCGGCGCCGTCCTGGCCGAGCAGACCGACGAATGGGCCGAAGGCCGCCGCTACCTCGGTCTCGAAGTCCTCAGCCGCTGCCGACTCACCCTGACCACCGACCCCGCCACCAGCTCGCCGACGGAGGTGAGCACCGATGACCTGATGCAACTACCCGCCTGACCACCCACGAAGGATCACCATTCAGTTACACCACTTCCAGGGGCTTGACCGACAAGAATGCTCGGTCGACGAGCAGTCCTCGACATCTGGCTATGGTCGGCGGCGCAGATCACGTCGAATTCGCTGGGAGCGGGGACATTTGGTCGCCAGGCCCTTCGTGACGCGGCCCGGCCGCCGTCGTGGATCACGAAAGAAAGGTTGTGCGCGGCGCGAGCCCTTCTACTGCTCCCTGAGGAGCGAGCTTGCGGAGGCCGTCACGAAGGGTCTTGGTGAGATGACGTCGCCACCCTTCGAGGCTCGTCGACCTCGACGCGCTCCTTCGTCGCTTGCTCGGCCCGGCGGCTAACGCTCCTCGCACCTCAGGGAGCAAAGGGAGGGCATCGCAGACCAGCGGTTTCGTGGTTCTTTGGGATGAGGGAGCAGAGGGGGCGGCTGCGCTTCTCGCAACTCAGCTCAGGGAGTGGAGCGGAGGGGCCGCGGCGGCGTGCACTCAGACACCCAGCGCTCGCGCGAGCAGTTCCACGTACCGATCCACATCGTTCATGACATCCGGGCTCGTGGTCACCGAGATCGCGATCCGGTCGCCGATCCCGTGTACGCCGTGAGTCAATCCCTGAGCCGGCGACTGCGCGGGCAATCCTGTGGTGAAAAGGATCTCACCGCCGTCGAGGTCGAGATCGGCGGCTCCGCGGTTCACCGACGAGACCACGGTGACGCCGGTGACCGTCGCCGGCGGGGTGTCGAGATCGAACGATCGGATCCCCCATCGGGTCAGGATCGCCGGTGTCGACTCCGACGCCCGACGCTGCGCGACCCGCAGCGGTTCCGCCTCGGCGGCGCGTGCGGCGGCGATCTCGGCGCCGATGAGTCGTGCGCGCTCGCCCAGATCGTCGATGTCGATGTGCAAGTCAATCCCCGCATTGCGAAAGTGATTGCGCGCTCGACGTTCTCCGCCGCGCCCGACCGTCAGCTCCGCGCCGTACCGTCGATCCCGGTCCCCCAGATACTCCGGGAACGCCACCGAGATCGCGGTGAGTACGGCGACCGTGACCGGCACTCCGGGTCCGCTGAGTTGATCACGCGCGACGACCAACACACGCAGGGTGCGCCGCGGTCCGGGTGGGACGTTCAACCGAGTCGGCGCATATCCCGCCGTTCCCGGCACGGATGCCGAGGCGAGACGCGCCGCGCGAACCCCTCGCCACGCTGTCGTGACGAACTCGCCGGGGAATCGAAGCACTCCGCCGAGCGCCGTACCGGCGTCGACCATCAGCTCGCGGAAGGGTGAACGCACCTCGGACAGCGGTCGTCGTGGGGTGGCGGGAGCCGTGAACCAGTCGCGCGCGATCCGCGACATCCGACGCCCGTCACCCAGGGCGTGACAGACCTGGAGCACGACGACGACCACCGGACCCGTCGCTGCCGGGACGTCGGCGACCGGACCGAAGAGGTGCGCCCGCCACGCCTCCCTCGTGGGATCGAGCGGCTGGGCGATGAGCCCGGCGATCTCCGTCAGACACGACGACCACGTGCGGCTCGACGCGTCCACGCGGACCTGGTCGTCGGCGGGCCGCACGGATTCCCAGTACGGGCGGTCGGCCGTACCCGGGACATCTCGTATCCGGAGGCACAGATCGTCGACGTGCGGCGCCCGCAGCCGGAGTCGCGCCGCGCAGTCCTCGATCGAACTGCGCGGCGCGGCAGAGCAATACACCAGGAACTCGTCGTTCGGGATGCACTGCGACATCCAGTACGACACCGCGTCCGCCGCGGCCATCCGGTGCATGGTCGCCAGCGTAGCGGCACGGCGTGCTACTTCTGTCCGGCGCTCCAGGCGTACGGCAGGTCGGTGCCGTTGAGCACGTGGTCGCCGACCGCCTGCAGCTTGAAGATCAGCGGGTTGTGCACCGAGATCACCCGGGCGTTGCGCCAGTGGCGATCCAGGCGCAGACGCTCGGAGGTGATCGACGCGCCGCCGACCTCGAACAGTTGAGTGGTCGCGTCCAGTACTGCGGGGATGACGGCGGCCTGGGCACGGGCGACGTCGAACTCGACGCGGTCGAGGAGTTCGGCGTCCTCCCAGCCGGCGAGCGCGAGCTCGTCGAGCTCGTCGGCGATGTCGAGGACCAGCGTGCGCGCGGTGTAGGCCGCCGCCGACAACCGGCCGATCACCTGCTGCACCAACGGATCATGGCGCGGCAGGCCGGCGGTCGAATGCGTGAAGGTGCGCGTGCGGTTGCGCACCCACTCCACGACGTCGTCGGTGGCGCGTGCCGCGATACCCGCGAGCACCGAGAGCTGCACGAGTTGCAGATACGACGTCGCGTACGTGCGCCCCTCCCCGCCGTACCCCGGGCCGAGGACACGCTCGGCCGGCACCTCGACATTCGCGAACTCGGTGGTGCCGCTGGCGGTCAGGCGCTGACCGAAGCCGTCCCAGTCGTCGTGCTGGGTGACGCCGTCGGCGTCGGCGTCGACGAGTACCGAGACCCGCTCACCGTCTTGGTCGGCGGCGACGAGGATGTGGTCGGAGTAGAGGCTGCCGGTGCTGTAGTACTTGGTGCCGTCGAGCCGGAACCCGCTGCCGTCGGTACTCGCCGGATCCGGGGTGAGGCGCGTCTGGTACCGGTCGATGGCGCCGACGCCGGGTTCGGTGATCGCGTTGCCGACCAGCGTCCCCTCGCCGACCTTGCGCAACCACTGCTGCGCAGCCTCGTCCGGGAGGGCGGCGAGCTGGTCCTCGACGAACGACCAGTGCACCCGCAGGGCCTGCGGGAGATTGGACTCCGCGGCGGCCAGCTCGATGAGCAACCGGAACAGCTGACGGATCGACGCGCCATAACCGCCGAATTCCACCGGCACGCGCAACGCGCCGAACTTCGCCTCCCGTAGCCACGCGACCTCGTCGTATGCAAGCCTGCGGTCGTCCTCGCGCTGCACGGCGCCTTCGGCGATCCGGGCGAAGATCGGTGCGAACACCTCGTCGAGACGCTCGTCCGTCGTTCCGGTGGCGGGCCGGTTGATTTGCTCGGTGGACGGCACAGTGGACGTCATCGGGGGTCCTTTCGATCGCAGACTGGTCGGCGACAGTCTGGTCGGCTCGGCACCGGCCGACCACGGTTGCAACCGCGCTGACCGCAACGCTGACGTTCTGGGCGCGTGCACCGCACACTGGCGCTGCGACGCTCGTCGGCCACCTCCGATGAGACCCCGGTCACGCCATGTGTCAATGTTTGGTATGCCAACAACGCTCGTTGATATCGATCCGACCACCCCCGTCGTCGTCGGCGTGGGCCAGGCATCGGAACGCCTGACCGATCCCGGATACGAGGCGCTCGGCGAGGCCGACCTCGCCGCCCGGGCGGTGACCGCCGCATTCGCCGACTCCGGAGGCGACGTCGCCGGGTCGATCGACACGATCGCCGCGATCCGCTCGTTCGAGATCTCGAGCCCGTTGTCGTCGTCACCGCTGGGCCGACCGGACAACATGCCGCGCGCGGTCGGCAACCGGATCGGGGTGGACCCACGCCGCGCCGTGCAGGCCGTGACCGGCGGCCAGACCCCGCAGACGATGCTCACCGAACTCGCGGCGGCCATCGCCGCCGGCGACTCCGAGGGGGCCGTGGTGTTCGGCGCCGAGGTGATGTCGACGGTCCGCCACCTCATGTCACAGCCGGAGGATCAGCGCCCGAACTTCGCCGAGGAGGTCGGCGGGCAATTCGAGGACCGCGGTTTCGGGCTCAAGGGCATCATCTCGGTCGCCGAGATGCGGCACGGCCTCGCGTCGGTGTTGCCGCAGTACGCCCTGCTGGAGAACGCCCGCCGGCACGCCTCCGGCCTGGGCCGCGATGCCTACATCGCCACGATGGGTGAGTTGTTCGCACCGTTCACCGAGGTCGCCGCCGCCAACCCGCACTCGGCCGCCCCGACGGCGCGCACCGCCGACGAACTCGTCACCGTCACCCCCGAGAACCGGATCGTGTCCGATCCGTTCACCCGGTACATCGTGGCGCGCGATCAGGTCAACCAGGCCGCAGCCGTGGTCGTGATGTCGGTGCGGGCCGCGCAGGCCGCCGGCGTCGACCCTGCGAAATGGGTGTTCCTGCACGGTCATTCGTCGACGGTGGAACGCCCGGTCCTGGCTCGCCCCGAATTGTCCTCCGCTCCTGCGGCTCCCGCGGCGGTGCGGCATGCGCTGCAGGTCGCCGGGATCGGGCTCGACGACATCTCCGTGGTCGACATCTACAGCTGCTTCCCGATCGCGGTGTTCAACGTCCTCGACGGGATCGGCATGTCGCCCGACGATCCGCGCGGGCTGACCGTGACGGGTGGCCTGCCGTTCTTCGGCGGGCCGGGCAACAACTACTCGCTCCACGCGATCGCCGAAGTCGTCACCCGCGTCCGGCGATCGCCGGGTGACTACGGTCTCGTCGTCGCCAACGGCGGTGTGCTGAGCAAGCATGCCGCGGGTGTCTATTCGACGACGCCGGCACCGTGGCGTCCGGACACCAGCGGTCCGGTCCAGGCCGAGCTCGACGCGGTACCGACCGTTCCCACGATCGCCGACGCCGACGGCGCCGCGGTCGTCGAGACCTACACGGTCATCCCGCAGAAGAACGGCCGCCGCACCGGTGTGGTGATCGGCCGGCTGGTCGATCCGACCGTTCCGGAGGGACTCGGCGCCCGCTTCGTGGCCAATCTCGATTCCGACGACGACGAACTCTTCGACCTCCTCCTCACCGCCGAGGACCCCGTCGGCACGCCGATCGTCGTGCGGTCTTTCGACAAAGGCAATCGGGTGGCCCTGACCTCCGCGGCCATGAACTCCCGGCATCCGGTCGTCGCGCCGGCGTTCCGCGACTCCTACGAGCACGTCGAGATCCGTCGCGACGGTCGGCTGCTCGAGGTGACCATCAACCGGCCCGACGCGCGCAACGCGTTGAACCCCGCCGCGAACGCCGAACTCGACTCGATCTTCGAGGCCTATTTCGCCGATCCCGACCTGTGGGTGGCGATCTTGACGGGCAAGGGCGACAAGGCCTTCTCGGCGGGCAACGATCTCGCGGCGACCGCGGGGCCCGCCGCCCTGTCGGTGCCGAAGAACGGGTTCGCCGGACTCACCTCGCGGCGCAGCCTGCCCAAACCGGTGATCGCGGCGGTCAACGGCTTCGCGCTCGGCGGCGGCTGCGAGATCGCGATGGCCTGTCACATCGTCGTGGCCGACGAGGACTCATCGTTCGGACTGCCCGAGGTGAAGGTGGGTTTGGCGGCCGCCGCGGGCGGTCTGGTCCGCCTGCCGCGGATGATCCCGCCCGCGCTCGCACGCGACATGATCCTGACCGGGCGTCGGATCTCGGCCGCCGAAGCCGCGGCCGCCGGACTGGTGAGCCGGATCGCCCCCGCCGGAAAGGTTCTCGAGACCGCACGCGGCGTGGCCGAGGAGATCCTGGCCGCCTCTCCGACGTCGGTACGGGCGTCGATCGCCACCATGGAACAGTCCGACGCCATCACCGACACGGTCGACGCCGTCCACGCCAGCACCTCGGTGCTCGACTCGCTCGTGATCAGCGGCGACACCCTCGAAGGGATCATGGCGTTCGTGATGAAGCGGACGCCGAACTGGAAAGGCCACTAGAGACTCATCGAAGACGAAAGCGCACGGAAAACGCGCGGATGGTCGTCGGATGCTGAACACTTGACGGCGGCCACTCCGCGCGCTCCCGCGCGTGGGTGGCCGCTGTTTCGACGTAACAGTCGTGTCCAGAAAGGCGGCACACCATGTCCGGTAGCAGTGAGGCACGCGGAACCAAGTCCTCCAAACGCACACCCCCACCACCGTCGTACCGGGTCGATCCCCCCGACTGGACACTGCCGCGGGGCACCATCGTGCTCCTCACGATCGCCGGCCTCGTCGTCGCCATCGGCGGCATCAAATCGGTGGCGTCGCTGGTCGGTCCGGTCTTTCTCGCGCTGATGCTCACCGTCGCCGTCCAGCCGGTCCCGAACTGGTTGCGCAAGAAGGGCTTCCCGCGGTGGGCCGCCTTCGTGACGACGGTGCTCCTCGTCTACGGAATCCTCATCGGGCTGTTCGCGGCGCTGGTGTTCTCCGTCGCGCGCCTGGCATCGATCCTGCCGCAGTACGACGACAAGTTCGACGACCTCGTCACCGGCTTCCAGAACTTCCTCACCAGCCACGGCGTCAGCCACGACAAGGTGCAGGACATGATCTCCCATGTCGACACCAGCAAGGTCGTAGGTGCCGTGACCGACGTGCTGAGCAGCACGTTCAGCGTGGCCTCGGCGCTCGTGCTCGTCCTCGCCCTGCTACTGTTCATGGCCGCGGACTCGGTCGGCTTCGACGACCGGATGAACATCCTGGACCGGATGCGCCCCGACATCGCATCGGCCTTCCGTTCGTTCTCGCAGGGGACGCGCAGCTATCTGTGGGTGTCGACGGTCTTCGGCCTGATCGTCGCCGTGCTCGACAGCGTGGCCCTCGCGTTGCTGTCCATCCCGCTCCCCATCCTCTGGGGCCTGCTGTCGTTCATCACCAACTACATCCCGAACGTCGGCTTCATCATCGGTCTGGTCCCACCCGCGCTGCTCGGACTGCTCGTCGGGGGGCCCACGAAGATGATCGTCGTCATCGTCGTCTACAGCGCGATCAACGTCATCATCCAGTCGGTCATCCAACCGAAATTCGTCGGCGACGCGGTCGGATTGTCGACCACCCTGACCTTCCTGTCCCTGCTCTTCTGGGCCTGGGCGATCGGGCCGCTGGGCGCGATCCTCGCGGTGCCGCTGACCCTGCTCGCCAAGGCCTTGCTCATCGACATCGACCCCGCCACCCGCTGGGCAGACGTGCTGCTGTCGTCGGGCGGGCAGCCGAAGAGCCCGGACCCGACCGAGGCGGGGACATCCGACGACGACACGAGAGAACCCGCGAAGACCACGGGCACGAAGGGTGAGGATCCGCCACCCGGATCGGCCCCGGGCGTCACACTGGAACCGGAAACGTGAGGCGGGCTACGCACCGCGCCGATCATTGGGTAGATTCCCTTTCGACCCCAATCTGACCACAACCGTTTACAGATAGGTTGCGCACCGCTCATGGACATGAACTGGTCTCCGGACGACGCTGCGTTTCGCGACGAGGTCCGCGCGTTCCTCGACGAGAAACTGACCCCCGACCTACGCGCGGCGGGCACGCTGCGCACCAGCGTCTACTCCGACCACGAGGCCTCGATGGAGTGGCAGGCGATCCTGCACGAGCGTGGCTGGGCCGCTCCCGCGTGGCCGGTGCAGTACGGCGGATGCGACTGGTCGCAATCCCAGCACTACATCTTCAGCCGTGAGTCGATCCTCGCCGGCGCGCCGTCGCTGTCGCCGATGGGCATCCGCATGGTGTCGCACGCGATCATGGCGTTCGGCACCGACGAGCAGAAGAACTTCTTCCTGCCGGGCATCCTCGACGGCAGCGTCTTCTTCTGCCAGGGCTACTCCGAGCCGGAGTCCGGCTCCGACCTCGCGTCGCTGTCGATGGCCGCGGTCGACGACGGCGACGACCTCGTCGTCACCGGTTCCAAGATCTGGACCACCCACGCCTCCGAGGCGAACTGGATCTTCTGCCTCGTGCGGACCTCGCGCCAGGAACGCAAGCAGCAGGGCATCACGTTCGTGCTCATCGACATGAACTCGCCGGGCATCGAGGTGCAGAACCTCGTGTTCGCGTCCGGCGAGCAGGTGCAGGCGCAGGTCTTCTTCGACGGCGTGCGCGTGCCCAAGAAGAACGTCCTCGGCAAGATCGACGACGGGTGGACCGTCGCGAAGTACCTGCTCGTCTTCGAGCGTGGCGGCGGCGCGGCCGCCCCGGCGCTGCAGGTCATGGCCGAGCAGCTCGGCCGGGACGCGGCGTCGGTGACGGCGCCGAACGGCGGCCCGCTGTCGGAGGATCCGGCCTTCGCGGCCAAGCTCACCGACCTGCAGGTGCGCGCGAAGATCCTCGAGGTCCTCGAGTACCGCGCGCTCGCCGCGATGAGTTCGGGCAAGGACCCCGGTTCCATCGCGTCGATGCTGAAGATCCTCGGTACCGAACTGAGCCAGGAGATCACGACCCTCAGCCTGGAGGCCGCGGGCCCGCACGGACGCGTCTTCCAGCCGCACGCCACCAAGCCGGGCGGACCCATCTTCCAGTACACCCCGCCCACCGACGGCTACGTCAGCGGCGAACCGTGGCAGGCCGTCGCGCCGCTGCACTACTTCAACGACCGCGCGGGCTCGATCTACGCCGGCAGCAACGAAATTCAACGAAACATCCTCGCCAAAGCGGCTCTGGGTCTCTGACGGGTCACAGGAGATAACCAATGGACTTCACACTCACACCCGAACAGCAACTGCTGTCCGACGGTCTCGACAAGTTCCTCGACGCGCGGTACGACCTGCAGGTCAGCCGCGACGCCGCGAAGGTCGGCGAGGGCTGGCAGCCGAAGATCTGGAAGGCCTTCGTCGAGGACCTCGGGGTCGTCGGCGCCTGTCTGCCGGAGGACATCGGCGGATTCGGCGGCGGCCCCGAAGAGCTGATGGTCGTCACCGAAGCACTCGGGCACGCCCTCGTGGTCGAGCCGTTCGTCGACACGGTCGTGCTCGGTGCGGGCCTGCTGCACGCGACCGGCAACCCGGTCGCCCTCGAGGCCGCCGGTCGCATCGCCGAGGGCGAGGCGCTCAGCGCACTCGCCGCGCTCGAGGACGGCTCGGGCGGGGTCCTCTCCCGCATCGAGACCTCCGCCGACCGGGACGGCGACGAGTGGGTGCTCAACGGCACCAAAGCCGTCGTCACCACGGCGCCGCTCGCCGACTACCTGATCGTCAGCGCCCGCACCGCAGGCGAACCCCACGATCCCGCCGGCGTCTCCCTGTTCCTGATCGATCTCGCCGACGGCGGGCCGACGGGGCTCGAGCTGCACAAGCTGCGCACCATCGACGACCGCCAGGCCGCCGACATCACTTTCACCGACGTGCGCCTGCCCGGCGACGCGCTCATCGCCGACGAAAACGCCATCGAGATCCTCGAGAAGGCGTGGGACACCGCGACCGCCGCGGTCGTCTCCGAGGCGGTCGGCCTGATGCGCAAGGTGTTCACCGACACCGTCGAGTACTCCAAGCAGCGCGAGCAGTTCGGGGTTCCGATCGGCAGCTTCCAGGTGCTGCAGCACCGCATGGTCGACATGCATCTCGAGCTCGAACAGTCGGTCGCCGCACAGTATTTCGCGATCCTGTCCCTCGAGGGCTCCCCGGCGGAACGGGCGGCGGCGGTCTCGGCTGCCAAGGCCACCGTCAGTCGCGCCGCCCGGTTCATCGGCCAGAACGCGGTGCAGTTGCACGGCGGGATGGGGATGACCGAGGAGCTGGCCATCGGCCACTACTTCAAGCGTCTCACCGCCATCGAGTACGAATTCGGCACCGCGGACGCCCATCTCGCCCGTTTCGCGACCGCCACCGCGCAGATCGACGCCTGACCGCATCGTCGAATCGCCACCTCCCGGTTCCGGAGGTGGCGATTCGGCGTTCGGGCCTGACTCAGCTGTCGGTCCAGACCGGCTTCCGCTTCTGCAGGAATGCCGACATGCCCTCCTGCGCATCGCAGGTCATCGCATTGGTCGCCATCGTCTCACCCATCTCGTCATACGCCGCCGACTCGTCGAGCTCGACCTGCCGGTAGAACGCCTGCTTGCCGATCGAGACGGTCCGCGCGCTCGACCCGGCGATGTGCAGAGCCAGTTCCCGCACCGAGTTCGCGAGCTCGTCGTCGTCGACGACACCGCTGAGCAGCCCCCAGTCCGCGGCGGTCCCGGCGTCGATGGGTTCGCCGGTGAGCAGCATGTGCATGGCGCGCTTGCGTCCGATCGCGCGGGACAGCGCGACCATCGGAGTCGAGCAGAACAACCCGATGCGGACGCCCGGCGTGCTGAACCGCGCGCTGCGACCCGCCACCGCCAGATCACATGTCGCGACCAATTGGCACCCCGCCGCGAACGCCATGCCGGCGACTTCGGCGATGACGGGCTGGCGCACCTCGTGGACCGTCCGCATCAGTTCCGTGCACGTCGCGAAGACGGCCCGCTCGTCGTCGAGGGTCCGGTCGACGAGTTCACCGAGGTCGTGCCCGGCGGAGAACGCGGGTCCGAGCGCCCGGATCACGATGACCCGCACGCGCGGATCGTCGTCGAAGTCCCGAAGCGCGACGGTGATGGCGCGCATCGTGCTCGTGGACAACGGGTTACGACGCCGCGCGTCCCCCAGCGTGATCACCCCGAGTGGTTCGGCGATCTCCGTCGACACCGCCTCGTGCAGGATTTGTTCGGTCATGCCCCGACACTATGCAGTGCCGCGGGAATACGACGTCGGATCGATCGTTGTGTCTCGTCGTGACCAGTACCGCGCTCTTCGAACCGATCACCCTCCGCGATGTCGCGATCCCCAACCGGATCTGGCTCGCCCCGATGTGCCAGTACAGCTGCTTCGCCGGCGACGGGGTGCCCACCGACTGGCACCTGACGCATCTCGGTTCCCGAGCTGCCGGCGGCTTCGGACTGATCCTCACCGAGGCGGCGGCCGTGGTGCCCGAAGGCCGGATCAGCGCACACGACGCCGGTCTGTGGAACGACGACCAGGCCGCGGCCTGGGGACGCATCGTCGACTTCGTCCACTCGCAGGGCTCGGTCATCGGCACCCAGCTCGCCCACGCCGGCCGCAAGGCCTCCACCTACGCACCGTTCGACGACCGCTCCGGCGCCATTCCGCTCGACGACGGCGGCTGGACGACATTCGGCCCGTCCGACGTCGCCTTCGAGGGACTGCCCGCCCCCACCGCCATGACGACCGAGCAGATCGCCGAGGTCGTGGACGCGTTCGCACAGGCCGCCCGTCGCGCCGACGACGCCGGGTTCGACGTCGTCGAGATCCACGCGGCGCACGGCTACCTGCTGCATCAGTTCCTCTCCCCGTTCTCGAACCGGCGCACCGACGCCTACGGTGGCGACTTCGAGGGACGTACGAGGCTGACCCTCGAGGTCGTGGACGCGGTCCGCGCGGTGTGGCCGTCGTCGAAGCCGCTGTTCGTCCGGGTGTCCGGCACCGAATGGACCGAGGGTGGGTGGGACGTGGACGACTCCGCCCGTCTCGCCGCCCTCCTCGCCGGCCGCGGTGTCGACCTCGTGGACGTCTCCTCGGGTGGCAACGTCCTCGCCGACATCCCCGTCGGACCCGGCTACCAGGTCGACCTCGCCCGGTCGATCCACCGCCAGTCGGGTGTGCCCACCGCCGCCGTCGGCCTCATCACCGAACCCGATCAGGCCGAGAAGGTCGCCGGCGACGACGACATCACCGCCGTCTTCTTCGGACGCGTCGCGCTGCGGGAGCCGTCGTGGCCGCTGCGCGCCGCACACGAGCTGGGCATCGACAAGCGCGAGGCGCCGTATCCGCCGCAGTACCAACGCGGTTCGTGGCACTGAGCCCGGTCCCCGCTCCCTGAGGAGGCCCGGAGCTTGCGGAGGGCCGTCACGAAGGGTCTGCCTCACACCGGCCGCGGCGTCACCAGCGCGAGGGACGCCGCGGTCGCCGGCTCGATGATCGATGCGAGCGGGGCGCCGGATTCGACGGCACCGGCGGTCAGCTCCCGGAAGCCACCCCACAGGAAGATCGCGCGCTGACGGTCCATCGGCACCACCCCCGCCGCGGCCATCGTCGGGGTCGAGGTGAGGCCGACGAAGAGTTCGATCCACGCTTCCAGGGCCTCGTCCTTGACCGCCTGGGCGGCGCTGCCGAGCGCGGGCAACTCGCGGATCCAGCTCAGCGTGAGACCCGGATACCGCTCACTCGCTGCAACATATGACGACACCGCTTGTCGCACCTGCTCTTCGATGGAGGCTTCCGCATCCACGCGCCGCGCGATCTCGGCGATCATGAACTCGTTGGTCACCGTCAGCAGCGCGAAAAAGCATGACTGCTTGTCGGCGAACTCTTGGTAGAACGACCGCCTCGAGGTCCGCGCGACCCGCACGATGTCGGCGACCGTGGTGTCGCGGTAACCCGCCTCGACGATGCACTCGAGCATCGCCGCGAGCAGCCGGTCCCGGCTCGATGCGCCCGCCGGCGAGGTCAACCAGGGCGCCGGGAGCGAAGCGCGCGGGCCCGATCCAGCAGGCGCCGGGAGCGAAGCAAGCGGGCCCGATCCAGTCACGCCTTCGAGCATAGGCCCTTGTCTCGACCGGTACGTGAGCGTACCGTCGGGTGGTACGTAGACGTACCACCCGCTGCGGCGAGAGGACCCCACACCCGTGAACACTCCGACCCTGAGCGGTGAGGCGGTGCTGCCGCCCACCACGTCGATCCCGTCCACCATCCAGGGGCTCGGCGCGGTCGTGTCGCGGCGACACTTCTTTCGATATCTCCACGACCGGCACGGCTCGGCCTTCACCGTGAACCTGCCCGTCTTCGGCCCTTCCGTCGTCATCTCCGATGCCGCGATGGCGCGCGAGCTGTTCACCGCCGGCGACCAGGTCGAGAACGTCCAGCCCAACCTCGGCCGCATACTCGGCACCGGATCGATGTTCGCGCTGGAGGGCGCCCGACACCGCGCCCGGCGCAAACTGCTCACCCCGCCGTTGCACGGCAAGCCGATTCGGTCGTACGAACAGATGGTGGTCGACGAGGTTCGCGCCGAATCAGCGTCCTGGCCCACCGGGATCGAATTCGCCTCCATCGAACCGATGATGCGCATCACCCTGAACGTCATCCTCCGCGCGGTTTTCGGCGCCGAGGGCAGCGAGCTGGACCGACTCCGCGACATGATCCCACCGATGGTGACCGTCGGTTCGCGCGCCGCGACGGTACCGCCACTCCCACGCCTCCTCCGCCCGATCGACCCCAATCACCGGTACGCGCGACGCAATGCCGAATACCGAGCTTATGTCGGCGGGCTGATCACCAAGGCGCGCAACGACTCTCACCTGGATGAGCGCACCGACATCCTTGCCATCATGCTGCGCAGCACCTACGACGACGGCAGTCCGATGACCGACGACGAGATCGCCGAGGAACTGGCCACGATGCTCGCCGCCGGACACGAGACCACGGCGACGACCCTCGCGTGGGCGCTCGAGCGCTTGCGCCGGCACCCCGAGGTGGTGCGCGAACTGGTGGCCGAGGTGGACGCCGGCGGCTCCGACTACCGCCACGCCACCATCCTGGAGGTCCAGCGCAGCCGACCCGTCATCGACTTCGCCGGCCGGCACGTCGTCGCCGACCATCTCGACCTCGGCGAGTGGCGGATCCCGAAGGGATACAACGTCCTCGTGTCGATCGCCCTGCTCCACGACGACAGCAGCGAATTCGCCCGGCCCGAGGTCTTCGACCCGACCCGTTTCCTGGGCACCAAGCCTCCGTCGGCCTGGCTGCCGTTCGGCGGCGGCACAAGGCGGTGCATCGGGGCGGCATTCGCGACCATGGAGATGGACGTGACCCTGCGGACACTGCTGGCGGACTTCGAACTGATGCCGACCAGCGCCAGGTCCGAACGCTGGTTCTCGCGCGGGGTGGCGTATGCCCCGTCCCGCGGTGGTCGTATCGCTGTCGTTCCGCGCTGACCCCAGCTCGACGCCCGGGGCCGACGTGACGGGCCACACATTCACGCTGTGACCTTCGTCATCGAACGCGGCCGAACATCGGCGACGGCGAGCCCCCGCCGAATTGCGGTATGCGCTGCGAATTCGCCGTAAAGCTAACAGCGTTATCCCGGCGTTATTCGAATCGCCCAGGTCACGGGCTTGACGTGACCAAGCCGTTACCCAACCCGTATGGTCGCCCACGGTCCGAGATCAACCGCCCTGCCAACCCCGGGGTGGTGAGGAGGAACGAAGACCATGCGAATGACCAAGACCCACATGACCAAGCTCGTCGCCCGCGCCGCCATCGTCGGCGCACTGACTGCCGCCCCCTTCGGGATGCTGGCGTCCACCGCGCACGCAGCAGGCGGCAACTGGGACGCGGTCGCTCAATGCGAGAGCGGCGGCAACTGGGCCATCAACACCGGCAACGGCTACTACGGTGGCCTCCAGTTCTCGATGAGCACCTGGCAGGCCAACGGCGGAACCGGTAACCCGGCCGACGCCTCCCGCGAGGAGCAGATCCGCGTCGCGGAGAACGTGCTCGCCACCCAGGGCCCCGGCGCCTGGCCGGTGTGCGGCGCCAACCTCTGACGCAGGCACCGGCGCAGCACGTGCCGTGAGGCCGTGCAGTCGTCGACACGACGAGGCCGGCGGGTCCTTTCCAGGACTCGCCGGCCTTGTTGCGTCTGCCGCTGTCTACGGCGTGGGCGCGGCGTCGTCGCCGCTGTCCCCGATCGTCGTGTCCAACGCACTCACCGCGATGCCGTACGGCAGGAACCGCACGTTGCGTCGCGGATCGGTGTTGGTCTTGTTGGCGCGTAGGGCCTCGAGTTCGGTGGCGTAGACCTGCTCGACGCGGGCACCGCCGTCGTCGTCGACGACGAACACCGCCCAGACACCCGAGCCGGCCTCACCGGTGGTCTCCTCACGGGGCTTGGTGCGAGTGCGGCCGCGGGCGGCCTCGTCGAAGAACATCGAGAAGGCTGCCGGTCCGGCCTGCCCCTCGAAGAGCTTGCCGAACACGTCACGCAGTCCGTCACCGGCCTCGCGCGCAAATCGGTCGAAGTCCTCGGGGCCGAAATTGAACGGTCCGCCGGAGCCGCTGTTGTCGGTCATGATGTTCCTTCCTCCGGCCACCCTGACGAGCCGCCGGTCAACGCTGTCCAGTGTCCTCAGGAATCAGTGGCTCCGCCACTCCGGTCCTCAGGAATCAGTGGCTCCGCCACTCCGGTCCTCAGGAATCAGTGGCTCCGCCACTCCGGTCCTCAGGAATCAGCGGTTCCGCCACCCGCAGTCTCCGTCTCGTCGAGCCGCTGATGGAGGCGTGCCCGGACATCGTCGGCCGAATAGGACTTCCGCTGCCGCTGGTCACGCGCGACCATCACCCCGCCGGTGGCCACCCCGACCGCGCCCGCCAATCCCAGCCATTTCCACAGGTTCCTCATGCGGGCAGGATAGGTCGCGCGGGCGTCGTGCGTGCTCCGGACGCATTAGCCTGCTCTCGTGCCCACCAGCAGAATTCTCCTCGGCCGAGACCGCGCCGACGCCGGCATCTCGTTGACCGACGCACTCGACGCCACCCGCACCGGCGACATCTGGCTCTTCCGCGGCCATTCCGGACCGGACCGGGCCATCCGCACCCTGACCAACGCTCCCGTGAACCATGTCGCGATGGCGGTCTGCATCGACGATCTGCCACCGCTGCTGTGGCACGCAGAGCTCGGCGATCGGCTGACCGACGTGTGGACCGGATCGAATCATCGCGGCGTGCAGCTACACGACGCTCGAGAAGCCGCGGAGCAGTGGATGATCCGCTACAAGCAGGCGTGCTGGTTCCGACAGCTCACGCCGGAGGTCTCCCCGGATCAGGAGAACGCTCTCCTCAAGGTGATCGCCGAACTCGACGGGACGCCGTTCCCGACCACCGCGCGCCTGGCCGGCCGGTGGTTTCGCGGCCGGGTGCCCAACTCGACCGAACTCGTCCGGGGCATCCCCTACCTCGACCGCAAGGTCCGTCAACGACGCGACGAACGGCAGCAGCGGAAAAGCCAGAACACCGAGGGCGTCGGATTAGAAGCCGCCTACTGCGCCGAGGTGGTGGCCATCACCTATCGGGAGATGGGCATCCTCGACGCGTCCAAGGACTCCAACTGGTTCGACCCCGGGCGATTCTGGAGCGGCGACGATCTCCCCCTCCACGCGCCGCACGAACTCACCCCCGAGATCGGAGTCCGGCTGGACTGACGACGGCGCGGACCGGGCCGACCGTCATCTCCCTCCGAAGGCCCGGAGCGTCGCCTCGACGAGTGCGTCGGCGTAGATGTCGGTCAGCGGGCCGCTGCGGTGCAACCACCGCTGGAACAACGGGGCGTAGAGCATCTCCAGAAACAGGTCGAGGTCGGTGTCGGGGGGCAGCTGGCCCGCCCGCTCGGCCGTGCGAAGCCGAGCCTTCTTGGCGTCGTCCAGCGGTCGCGACAGCTTCTCCCGGTACTCCGCCGCAAGGTCGGCGTCATTCGCGATCTCCGTGTTCACCGCCCGGATCAGGCGATCGAAGGACGGATCGGCGAACTCTGCCACCGTCTCCCGCATGACCTGTTTCAGGTCCGCCTCGAGATCTCCGGTGTCCGGCAGTTCGACCGACTGCCCGTCGGCCCCCTCGCTCAGCGCGAGCACCGCTGCGAAGACGACCGCGCTCTTCGACGGCCACCGTCGATAGATCGTCTGTTTGCCGACACCGGCCCGGGCCGCGATCGCCTCCACCGTGACCTTGTCGTACGACTGCTCCACGACCAGGGCTCGGGTCGCTTCGAGGATCACCTGGCGAGACCGCTCTCTGCGGCGTGAGTGATCGGGACCTGCAGCTGTCGTCATGGGTCGAGCCTAGTTCACGAAACGAGACGTTGCGTTTGACAAGCGAGGCGGACATGGCCATAGCCATTCTGAGACGGACCGTTCCGTTAACTTAGGAGGAAATTCGATGATCGACGCACGGGTCTGGTTCATCACCGGCGCATCCCGCGGACTCGGACGCGCGTTCACCGAAGCGGCACTTGCCGCCGGCGACGAGGTCGTGGCCGTCGCCCGCAACATCGAACCGCTGGCGTCGCTGGCCACGCGACATCCCGATCAACTCCATCCCCTGTCGCTCGACGTCACGGACCGGCAGGCCGTGTTCGACGGCGTCGAGACAGCGGTCGCGGCGTTCGGCCGACTCGACATCGTCGTCAACAACGCCGGCGGAATGCTCTACGGGATGGTCGAGGAGGCCACCGAGGCCCAGATCAGGGCGCACCTCGACCTGAACTTCTTCGGTGCCGTCTGGGTCGCGCAAGCCGTGCTGCCCCACCTGCGCGCCGGCGGCGGCGGACGCCTGCTGCAGGTGACGTCGATGGGCAGCGGCGGAGGAATGGCCACCGTCGGCTTCTACGGAGCGGGCAAGGCCGCGCTCGACTCGGTCAGTGAGGCGCTGGCGATGGAGGCCGAGCAATTCGGCGTCAAGGTCACCATCCTGCAGATGGGCGGTTACGACACCGGGTTGTTCACTGCCGGTACGACGAACACCGAACCGATGCCGGAGTATCGGGACCTGCGAGCCGAGATGGAATCGTCGTGGGGTGACGACGCCGGACCGCCGCCGACCACGGCCGCCCCGGTCATCCTGGAACTCGTGGCGCTCCCCGACCCGCCTCGGCGCCTGATCGTCGGCAGCCAGTCGTTCGACCACGTGCTCGAGATGGACCGCGCACGTGACAGGGACTACCACAAGTGGGAGCACCTCAGCCGGCAGGCGCCCGGCTGAGGTGGCCCGCGCGTCGTACTAGATCGTCATCGCCTCGCGCACAGCACTTTCGGCGGCCGTACCACCCTCACCCGACGACGTCACGCGGCCGCTCTCCAGCACGTAGTACCGCTGCGCCGCCTCGAGGGCGAACCCGATGTGCTGTTCGACGAGGAGTACGCCCAGCCCACCGCGCTGCGTCAGCGTGGTGATGGTCTGCTCGATCTCGGCGACGACCGACGGCTGGATGCCCTCGGTCGGCTCGTCGAGGATGAGCATCCGCGGCTCGGTGATGAGCGCGCGCGCGATCGCCAGCTGCTGACGCTGGCCGCCGGACAACAGGCCGGCGCGTCGTCCCAGCAATTCCTTGAGTGCCGGGAACATGTCCAGCATCTCGGCGACCAGCTCCTTGCCGCGTTTGCGGCCGTCGGCCACCACCTGCAGGTTCTCGGCGGTGGTGAGATGGCCGAAACTCTGCTGCCCCTGGGGCACGTAGGCGATACCGTGCCCGACCCGTACGCTCGGACGCGCCCGGGTGATGTCGACGCCGTCGAACGTGATGGTGCCCTTGGTGGTCTTCACCAACCCGACGGCCGCGCGGAGCAGGGTCGTCTTCCCGGCCCCGTTGTGTCCCATCACCGCGACGACGCCGTCGGTCGGTACCTCGATGTCGACCCCGTGGATCACCTCGGTCCGACCGTAGCCCGCATGGACTCCGGAGATCTTCAGCATGGTTCAGCCCTTCTCCGTGATCGGTTGCGTTGCAGCCGCGCTCGCCGAAGTCGCAGTCGTGTCGGAGTCGACCTCGGCGGCGATCTCCTCGAGTTCTTCACCGCCGGCCGCGGTCCCGAGGTACACCTCCTGGACCTTCGGGTTCGCCTGGACCTCGGCGACCGTGCCCTCGGCGAGCACCCGACCCCGCGCGAGCACGGTGACCGATGTCGCGAAGGACCTCATGAAGTCCATGTCGTGCTCGACGACCACGACGGTGCGCTCACCGCCGATGCGGCGCAACAGGTTCCCGGTCTCCTCACGCTCTTCGTGGCTCATCCCGGCGACCGGCTCGTCCAGCAGCAGCACCGAGGCGTTCTGCACCAGCAGCATCCCGATCTCGAGCCATTGCTTCTGACCATGGGCCAGTACGCCCGCGGGTGTGTCGGCCAGGTCCTGCAGGCCGATGGTTTCGAGCGCCTCGGCGATCGAGTCGGGGATCTGCGTCGGTCGACGCCGCAGCATCGTCCACACCGAACGCCCGGCGCCCGCGGCGATATCGAGGTTCTGCAGCACACTCAGTTCCTCGAAGACGCTCGCGGTCTGGAAGGTCCGGCCCACCCCGAGCCGCGCGATCTGGTGCACCTTCTTGCCGACCAGTTCGACACCGGACTTCTGGATCGAACCGGTGGACTTCACCAGGCCGGTGATGGCGTCGATGATGGTGGTCTTGCCGGCACCGTTCGGACCGATCAGGAACCGCAGATCACCCTGCAGCAGTGTGAGATCCACGTCGGAGACGGCCTTGAAACCGTCGAACTCCACGCTGAGACCGCGCACCTGGAGGTAGTCGCTGTCCATCCCGGCGTTGCCGCCGGCGACCGGCGGGTGCCCGACGACCGTCGATTCTGCTTCGGTCATGACGACGCTCCTACCTTGCTGCTGGTGTGTTCGTCGATGTCGCCGGTCGGGGACGAATCCGGCGCTCTCTTCCGGCGCCACTTGACCAGTGCCCCCAGGCCGGCCAGCCCGGCCGGGAAGAACCCGACGACCACGATGAACAGGATTCCCTGCGCATAAGTCCAGCCGGACGGGAAGCTCTCCGACAGACTGGTCTGCGCCCAGGCCACCGCGATGGCGCCGAGGACCGGGCCGAGAAGCGTTGTGCGCCCGCCGATGGCGACGCCGATCAGGAAGGCGATCGACGGCACGATCCCGACGTCGGCGGGCGAGATGATGCCGACGATGGGAACGAACATGGCCCCCGCGATGCTCGCGAACAACGCCGCGATGGCGTAGGCGACGACCTTGGTGTTGGCCGGGTCGTAGCCGAGGAACCGGACCCGCTCCTCCTGGTCGCGGACGGCGACCAGCAGTTCGCCGTACCGGCTGTACATCAGCTGACGGGTGATCGCCACGACGGCGAGCAGGATGGCCGCGGTGATGAAGAACAGCAGCTGCCGGTTCACCGGGTCGTTCAGGGCGAGCCCGAAGAAGCTGCGAAAACGGTTGAGGCCGTTGCTGCCACCGGTGGTCTGCTGACCGATGAGCAGGATCGCGAAGGCGGCGGCCAGCGCCTGGGACAGGATGGCGAAGTAGGCACCCTTGACGCGCCGTTTGAACACGCCGAGACCCAGCAGGATCGCCAGCAACGTCGGTACCAGCAGGATGCCCAGGATCGTCACCACCGGTGAGGCGAAGGGCTTCCAGTACCCCGGCAGTTCGCTGATCCCGGCAATCTGCATGAAGTCGGGCACGTCGTCGCCGCGCAATTCCGCGTCGGAGATCTTCAGGTGCATGGCCATGATGTACGCACCCAGCCCGAAGTACACACCCTGGCCGAGGGTGAGCATGCCACCACGACCCCAGGCCAGGCCGATGCCCACCGCGACGATGCCGAAGCAGAGGAACTTGCCGAGCAGGTTGAGACGGAAGTCCGAGAGGACGGCGGGCGCGACCGCGAACAACAGGATGGCGGCGACGCCGAAGCCCGCCCAGACCTTCCAGGAACTGCTGAAATAGTCCTTCACACAAGACTCCTCGACTGGACCGTGAACAGCCCCTGCGGCCGGATCTGCAGGAAGATCACGATGATGACGAACACGGCGACCTTCGCCACCGACGCCGTCGTGTTGTATTCGATGAACGAGTTCAGGACGCCGAGCGCGATGGCCGCGATGACCGCGCCCTTGATCTGGCCCAGCCCGCCGATCACGACGACCAGGAATGCGTCGATCAGATAGGTCATCCCGGTGTTCGAGCTGGTGGATCCGATCAACGTCAGTGCGACCCCGGCGATGCCGGCGAGTCCCGAACCGATGAAGAACGTCGTGATGTCGGTTCGGCGGCTGGAGATCCCGCTCGTCTCGGCGAGATCCCGGTGCTGGACGACGGCGCGGATGCGCCGACCCATCGGCGTGTACTTCATGGTCACCGCGATCGCGGTGACCGCGACGATGGCCAGCAGCATGATGAACAGGCGCGTCTTCGGGACGACCGCGCCGAGGATGTCGACGCCGCCGGACAACCACGACGGTGCGACGACGTCGACCGCCGGCGCGCCGAAGATGTCGCGGGCGAGCTGCTGGAGGATCAATCCGACACCGAACGTCACCAGGAGTGTGTCCAGTGGGCGGTCGTACATCCGCTTGATCAGGGTGACCTCGAGGAGAACGCCCATCAGGCCGCCGACGAGGAACCCGATGACGAGCGAGACCAGCAGGGACACCCCGGCATTGGAGATCAGGTATTCCTGCACCGTGTACGCGGTGTAGGACCCGGCCATGATGAACGACCCGTGGGCCATGTTGATCACGCCCATCTGACCGAAGGTCAGGGACAGGCCGAGAGCTGCGAGAAGCAGGATCGAACCGAGACTGAGCCCGGTGAAGAGCTGTCCGATAACGGTTTCCACGTGTCTATCCGTTCGTCGTCGGCGAGTGCCGCGTTCGCCGGGAGGGACCGTGCGCGACCCGTCCCGCGTCGCCGGAGGACGCGGGACGGGTCGTCGACGGTGTCAGTTGCTCAGGCCCTCGGCCCACGGGTACGACTTCAGGTAGGGGTCCGGCTCGATCGGCTGACCCGAATCCCACACCGTGTAGATCAGTCCGTCGCCACGGATCTCACCGATGCGCGCGGTCTTGGTGATGTGGTTGTTCTCGCCGTCGATCGTGACGAGGCCCTCCGGAGCGTCGAAAGTGACTCCGCCGGCAGCCTTCTGGACGTCGGCGACGGCGAACGACTGGGCCTTCTCGACGGTGTTCTTCCACAGGTAGACCGAGACGTAGGCGGCCTCCATCGGGTCGGAGGTCGGCTTGTTGGCGCCGTATGCGGCCTTGTAGTCACGGACGAACGAGGCGTTCACCGGGTTGTCGACGGTCTGGTAGTAGTCCCACGCGACCAGCTGGCCCTCGATGTTGTCCACACCGATACCGCCGACCTCTTCCTCCGCGATGGACACCGAGACGACCGGCATGGCCTGCGGGGTCAGGCCGACGTTCTTGTACTCGCGGAAGAACGCGACGTTGGAATCGCCGTTGAGAGTGTTGAACACGGCGTCGGCGTCGGCGGTACGGACCTTGTTGACGATCGTCGAGAAGTCCGTCGAACCGAGCGGGGTGTAGTCCTCGCCCTTGATCTCGATGCCGTTGGCCTCCGCGTACGCCTTGATGACACGGTTGGCCGTCTGCGGGAAGACATAGTCGCTACCGACGAGGTAGAGCGACTTCACGCCCTCCTCTTTCAGGTACTCCAGGGCCGGCACGATCTGCTGGTTCGTCGTGGCGCCGGTGTAGAAGATGTTCGGCGACGACTCCAGGCCCTCGTACTGCACCGGGTAGTACAGCAGCGAGTTGTTGTCCTCGAAGACCGGCAGCATGGCCTTGCGGCTCGACGACGTCCAACCGCCGAACACCGCTGCGACGCAATCACTCGAGATCAGCTTCTCGGCCTTCTCCGCGAAGATCGTCGGCTCGGAGGCCCCGTCCTCGCCGATGAGCTGAATCTGTTTGCCCAGCACTCCGCCGTTGTCGTTGATCTGATCGACGGCGAGCTTGATCGAGTCACGCACGGTGACCTCGGAGATCGCCATGGTGCCCGACAGCGAGTTCAGCGAGCCGACCTTGATGGTGCTCCCGGAGGTGTCGACACACGATTCGGCGCTCGATGCCGATTCCTCGCTGGCCGAACTGCCACAGGCGCTCAGGACCAGCGCCACCGCGGACAGCGCCGCGGGGACCAGGATGCCGTACCGCCGACGGCGTGACCGGGTCGGGGCGGACGGCGGGATGTCCGCCGGCGGGGGGCCGGGCGGCAACGGAACAGACGGCATCGGCGAAGCCTTTCTCATTACGTCTCAGGTCCACTCAGATGGGGGCACGACGAACACGCGGCCTGTCACCGCGTGACCCCCGATGAGATACGCGTCGCAAGCCTTGCGATCTGGCGTATGGGAGGTAAACGTAAATTGACTTTGTTACACCGGCGTGACGTGAGATGAAATCGATGTTTCCGCTTCCGGACCCGCCGTCACGATCTGATGCCGGCGAATTCCGTTGCCTTCATTGGAGTTTCGGAGCGACCCGGTTTGACACGAGCGCCCACAGCGGCTAACGGGCGAACGAGGCCTCGATTTCGGCACGGGTACGCTCGGGGTCAGATCCGAGTTCATAGCGCGGAAGCGTGTGCGGCACCGTCGTCCCGTGCGCCACGCGACGACGAGCGGCCGCGAACTCCGGCGCCTCCCCCATCGTCAGGTGGGCGGAGTTGATCAGACCCCACACCGCACTCCGGCGCGCACGCCGTTCGACCGGATTGGGCGGGCGGTACATGATGAGCTGCTGGGCCCAGCGGGGCATCGTGTCACGGATCGCCCAGTCCACGGCGCCCTGGGCCGGGTTGCGTACGTTCAACCCGGTGGCCATCGCATTGCCATGTGTCAGTGCGAGTTTCGGCAGGTACTCGGCCAAGCAGGTGAGGGTGTCGGCTTTGGTCGTGGGCAGGTCGGTCCCACCCAGCGCGTGACCGACGCGCACGAATTCCCGGTAATAGCCGTCGAGTTCGGCGCCCCGCAGCGGCTGCGGGTGGTAGATCTCGTGCGCGGTGGCGATACCCCAGACGACGGTGGCATAGTTCCAGCGAAGCCAGGCCGGATCGTCGGCGTCGTAGGCCGCACCGTCGGGCCGGACACCTTTGATGGTGTGGTGCATCGCGCGTACCGTCCGCGCCAGTCGCTCGGCGGACTCGGTCGAGCCGTACGCGGTCCCCATGAAGAAGGCCAGCGAGTGCCCGAGTCTGGTCATCGCGCCGTCGGGATCGATGGACAGGGTCGGGGTTCCGTCCTCGCGGCGCCGGACCAGCCGCGAGTGCTGCACACCCATCCAGAAGATGCTCGGGTCGAGACGCTCCAGGTACGACGCACACTGCAGACCGAAGATGAGCGCGGGCGTGTGCGAATGGACGTACCAGGTCGCGCTGCCCGGGCCGAACCAACCCGGATCGCCGGCCGGCTTCTCGAAGTCCATCCCGCGGAAGAACTTCGCTCGGACGTGGGCGTCGAACTTGCCGTTCAGCCAGGACCCGACGAACTCGTGCGGGAGGGGAACCGGAATCCAGTCGGTCGACGGCAGTCGGAGAGGAGCCATGGACACAGTCATCTACAGACCTTCCGCTCGGGTCGACCATTGGTCACGGTCGTACCCAGAGTAACTCTTTGGGTACAGGCGTGACCAGATCTGTGCGGGGTACGCTGGCGGCCGACTATGGTGAGCAGATGTCCTCACCGACCCGCTGGGCGGGCGTACCGCTCGCGGACCGGCGCGCGGAGCGTAGAGCGGCCCTGATCGCGGCCGCCTTCGACATCTTCGGAGGCGTCGGCGCGGAAGCCGAGCTGTCGGTCCGCTCGGTGTGCCGGTATTGCGGCTACAACACCCGGTACTTCTACGAGAGCTTCTCCGACACCGACGATCTGCTCGGCGCGGTCTACGACACCGCGACGGCGGAACTCGGCGTGGTGGTCGAGGCCGCGATGCGCGAGGCGGGCCCCTCGGTCCGGTCACGCACCCGCGCGGGTATCCGTGCGGTCCTCGGCCACGCGTCGTCGGATCCGCGGCGCGGCCGCGTGTTGTTCACCGCCGGGGTGACCAATCCCGTTCTCGCCGAACGGCGGGCCACCACCCAGGGCATGCTCCGCGACCTCGCGTTCGCCGAGGCCGACGCCCGCGACACCGACCGGCTCACGAGCCGGGTGCGGGCCGCGATCTTCACCGGCGCGATGTCCGAACTGGTGCAACAGTTCTTGGCCGGCAGCCTGGGTGACGACCTCGACCGCGTCGTCGACGAGGCGATGGCGACCCTCCTGCCTACCCGAGACGTTTCATGAGACCGCGATCGAGGGCCCGGATCATGACCAGGCAGCCGAGGCCGGACAGGATCAGGCCGGTCGCGAAGATCGCCGGGAACCCGAACAGGTCGCCGACGATCCCGGCGGCGAACCCGGCCGCGCCCTGCACGCCGACCACCGCGCACGCGAACAAGGTGTAGTCGCTGCCCTCGTAGCCCTGCTGGCACGCATCCATCATCAGGGTGAACACCGCGACGGTCGCCGCGCCACCCAGGATGTGCTCGGCGAGGCTGGCCGTGACCACCAGCCAGAAGCCGCCGACGCCGATCGACGCGACCAGATACACTCCAAGACTGAGTGTCTGGGTGACACCGCCGACGAGCAGTGCGTGCCGCCGACCGTAGGTGTACGCGAGCCACCCGCCGAGCGCGGCTCCGCCGAGCGCTCCGGCCGACGACAACGCACCTTCGACGAGCGCGATCTGGCCCAGTGTGAGTCCGATGTCGGACATGAACGGGCCCACCAGCGCCGACGCCATCGAGTTACCGAACTTGAACGCGCCGACGACGAGGATGAACGTGATCACGCCCGGACGTCGGAGCCGCGACGACCAGCCCGTCAGCAACAACCCGGGCGACACCCGCTTCGACGGTGTCGGCTGCGCATCGCCGGTCGGTCGGCTCGGCTCACGGGCGAGAAACCACACGCCGACGGTGACCGCGAACAGGAGCACCGCCATCACGACGAACAAGGTGCGCCAACCGGCGAACGAGAACAGCCAGAGGAGCCCGCCGCCGCCGGCGATCATGCCGATTCGGTACGCGCCCACCTGGATTCCGTTGCCCAGACCGCGCTGACGCGGCTCGAGCATCGACACCGCCAGCCCGTCGGTCGCGATGTCCTGCGTCGCCGACAGCAGGTTGATGACCGCGATGCCGATCAGGAGCCAGACCAGGGACCCGGACAGATCGAGCGTCGCCAAGACGAGTGCGACGACCGCCGACGACAACTGCAGGGACACCAGCCATCTGCGCCGGGTGCCGTAGGCGTCGACATAGGGCGCCCACAGGAATTTCAGGCCCCAGGGCGCGAACAACAGTCCGTACACGCTGATCTGGGTCAGTGAGTAACCCTCCTCGCGGAGGATGACCGGCACCGCCTGGCTGAAGAATCCGTAGGGCAGGCCCTGCGCGAAGTAGAGAACGGTGAGCAGCGACAGCGTGCCGACCGCGAGCCGGCCCGAGCGCACAGTCGACATGGGTGACATCATGCCGCACAGATGCGAGTGCGGCGGTGGGCGGCCGGTCAGAGTGCCCGGTGACGCGTCAGGGCGAGCCGGTGGCGCGCGATGCGATGCCGTCGAGAATGAGCTGCAGCCCGAATTCACGGTCGTCGGACTCCCCGCCCGCGCTCTGCATCGCCGCGAACAGGTACGGGTACTGCGCGGGATCGGCGAGACCGGTCAGCACCTGCTCGAAGTCCGACTCCGCATCGGTACCCGTCGCACGCCGCATCTCGATCTCCAACCGGGTTGCCGACAGCACATACTGGGCGAGCAGGCCGAGGATCTCGAGTTTGTCGTCACCGGGCAGGTCGAAATCCTTCAGGATCTCGAAACCCGCCTCCATCCAACGCATTCGACGCGGCCCCGGGACCGCGACCGTCAGCGGCAGTTCGAGGAACCAGGGGCGTTCGACCATGCCGTCGATCTGCGCCCGCGTCCACGCCGCCAGATCCTCGCGCCACTCCCCTCGGCGCGGCGGCAACGCGAGCTGACCCGCCACCGCGTCCACCATGAGGCTCAGCAGCTGAGCCTTGCCGGACACGTGGCGATACAGGGCCATGGCCGAACAGCCGAGCGCCTCACCCACGCGCGCCATGGAAACCGCGTCGAGGCCGTCGGTGTCGGCGATCGCGATCGCGGCGTCGACGATGCGGTCGAGATCGAGGGCCGGTTTGGGACCACGGCTGCCCGCCCTGCCACCTGTCCACAGCCGTTGCAGCGTCTCGTCCCCACCCTCTGCCATTCGCGATCCTCTCGGTCGGCGACCCTTGCCGTCGCGCACAACTGCGTCTACTGTACGCAGTTACTGGAGTAAACAGTTTTACACATAAACAGATCGGAGTCCGACATGACCGTCCCGGACCGTTCGTCACCCATGCCGGTCGAGGCCGTCTGCCTCACGAAATCGTTGGGCCGCGGGGACTCCCGGGTGCCCGTCCTGCGCGGGCTGGACCTCGACGTCGGCGCCGGGGAGGTCGTCGCCCTGCTCGGCCCCAACGGCGCGGGTAAGACGACCACGGTGCGCATCCTGTCCACCCTCACCCGCCCCGACGGAGGGACCGCCCGCGTCGGCGGCTTCGACGTCGTCGCCGATCGCCGCCGGGTCCGCGAGATCATCAGTCTGACCGGGCAATACGCGGCCGTCGACGACAAGCTCACCGGTCGCGAGAACCTGAGGATGATGGGTCGGCTCGCGCACCATCCCCGCCGCACCGTCGATCACCGCGTCGACGAACTCCTGCTCGCCTTCGATCTCACCGACGCCGCCGACCGACTGGTCGCGACGTACTCCGGCGGTATGCGCCGGCGTCTCGATCTCGCCGCGGGACTCCTCGACCGGCCGGTGGTCCTCTTCCTCGACGAGCCGACGACCGGCCTCGACCCGCGCAGCCGTCAGATGCTCTGGCAGGTGATCGACGACGTGGTCGCGCAGGGGACGGCAGTCCTATTGACCACGCAGTATCTGGAGGAGGCGGACCGCCTCGCCGACCGCGTGGCCCTCATCAGTGGCGGCCGGATCGGGACCGCCGGTACACCGGCCGACCTGAAACGCCGCGTCGGCGAGGCCGCGCTCGAGTTCGTCGTGCCGACCGCGGCCGACGCCACCGCCCTCGCCTCCGACCTGGCGGCTTTCGGGCCGTCGGTCCAGTCGACCATCGTCCGCGTGCCCACCGACCGGTCGGTGGCCCACACACGCGCGGTCCTCGATCTCGCCGATCGGACCGTCGCCACCGTCGATTCCTGGGAATTGCGCTCTCCCACACTGGACGACGTGTTTCTCGCGGCAACCGGACAACCCGCCGAACCGGCCACCGGGAACGAGGTCGCGGCATGAGTCTCACCACTGCCCTCGCCGAGCGCTCGTCGTCGAAGCGACTACGGCACCTGCAGATCGACGCGACCACGATGTTCGCGCGATCGCTGCGCATGATGAGCCGCGATCCGGACGAGTTGATCCTCGCGCTCGTCCTGCCGATCGCCATCATGCTGATGTTCGTCTACGTCTTCGGCGGCGCGATGTCGGTGGGTACCGACTACATCACCTACGCGACTCCTGGAGTCATCCTGCTGTGCGCGGGCTACGGCGCGTCCAATACCGCACTGGCGGTGGCGAATGACATGAACGGCGGCGTCATCGACCGCTTTCGGTCGATGCCCATCGTGGGCGCGACCATGGTGTTCGGCCATGTCGCGGCCAGCCTGGTGAAGAACTCCGTCTCCACCGCGGTCGTCCTGATCGTCGCGGTCGCCATCGGTTTCCGGCCGTCGGCGTCGCTGTTCGAATGGCTCGGGGCCGCCGGGATGGTCCTCGCCTACATCCTGGCCATCACCTGCCT
The DNA here is from genome assembly GCF_029866425.1 of Gordonia sp. SMJS1. NCBI lineage: Bacteria > Bacillati > Actinomycetota > Actinomycetes > Mycobacteriales > Gordoniaceae > Gordonia > Gordonia sp. SMJS1. Next base: position 3,692,632 of record NZ_CP123381.1, read on the forward strand.
CGCCGCGTTCATCGGCGTGGCGGTGCGAACGCCCGCCGCAGCAGGCGGTTTCGGCTTCGTCATGCTCTTCCTGCCGTATGTCTCGAGTGCGTTCGTGCCACCCGAGACGATGCCGGCCTGGCTGCGCGGCTTCGCCGAGGCACAACCGGTCACACCGGTCATCGAGTCCATTCGAGCCCTGCTGGTCGGCATGGGCACCGGCGGGTCACCGGTGCACGATCTGACGTCGACAGCGGTGACGGGCCTGGCCTGGTGCGCGGCGATCGCGCTGGTGTCACTCGCGGCGGCCGGCTGGGTGTTCGCACGCAAAGGGCGGTGACGCGAGGACGGCCGACTAGCCTGTCGCGCCACCGGTGAACGGTGTTGCCGCCTTCTGCGGCGAGGCGCCGGGCCGGGGGCGGTACCCGCTCACGATGGACATCCGGTTGAACGCGTTGATGGTCACCGCCGCCCAGATCAGCACCGCGGTCTGGTCGGTGTCGAGGATGTCCGTCGCCCGGTCGTAGGCGAGGTCGGCCGCGTCGTGCGCCGGCAGTTCGGTGACGAGCTCGGCGATCTCCAGGGCCGCCTGCTCGACGTCGTCGTAGAGGTCCGGCGCATCCCGCCACCCGGCCATGACGTCGATCTGCTGCGTCGTCAGACCCGCGGTGCGGCCCAGTTGCGCATGGAGATCCATGCAGAAGGCGCAACCGTTGAGCTGCGAACACCGCAGGTTCACCAGTTCCACGAGGGACCGCCTCAGCCCGATCGGTTCGGCGGCCGCGGCGACCTCGGCCGATACCGCGATCAGCTTTCGGTAGACCTGCGGCGTGGTCTTGTCGATTCGCACCCGTTGCGCAGGCATGGCCCCACAGTAGACATCAGCCCGTCACAGTGGGAAACAGGCATCAGCCCGCCATCGCGGGAAACGCCAGCGCCACGAGCATGAGGGCGAACAGGAACCACGCCGCGCCCTGCCACATCGGCCAGGTGCCGCCCCGGCGATAGGTGCGGTAGGCGTTGACCAGCGCACCGATCCCGCCGAGAAGGAACACACCGGGGACGAGCGACGCGAGGACGATATTGGCGCGGTCGACGGCGAGGAAGACCGCGCAGGCCACCGCGCCGAGCGCGACCACGGCCACGACATACAGGGCCGCGGACCGGTAGCTTCCGGTGTCCTGCCAGCGCTTCTCGACGTCGGCGCGTCCACGGTCGGCAGCATTGTGCGGATCAGTCATGGTCCAGCGATACCCTGCCGGGCCGTCCGGCAATCACGTCGCCGCGCACCCGTCACACGAATCCCCCACCCCTGGTGGGTAGGACTACTCATCCATGCCGGGGCGCGACCGGTCATCGTCGACACATGAACTCTCCCAGCAGCACATTCGGCGGCGATCCGAGTACTGCCACCCTGGCGCGGATCTCGACCGAGTTCGACGCGATAGCACGCCAGATGTCCACCGTGTCAGCCGAATTCGCCGAGCTGCGACGTATCGTCGCCGAGCCCGACGAGCCTGCTCGCGACGTCGCCCCCGCACCGCAATCCGCCGTGCAGCCACCCGCCGCCGGCCTCACCCCACCGACGGTGGCGGCAGCTCCTGCGCAGGCCGCGGGACCTCGGCCCACACCCCCGTCCCGGCCCTGGTTGCCGACGGCGCCGCCACCGGTCGGCCACCAACGACCCCCGATCGCTCCGCCGGGCCCGCAAGGTCCTCCGCCGATGCCCCGCCCGGCGAGTGCGCGACCGTATCCGCCGGTCGCGTCGCCTCCGCGGCCGGCCGGGCCGTCGATGTCCGAACGGATCGGCGCGGCCGCCGAACGCGGATTGATCGGCAAGATCCTCGCCACCGCCGGCGTGGGCGTGACCCTCATCGGTGTCGCACTGCTCCTCGTCCTGGCCGCACAGGCCGGATTGCTCCGCCCGGAATTCCGCGTCGCGGGTGGCGCGGTCCTCGCCGCGGCGCTCGTCGCCGGCGGGATCTGGTCGCGCGGCCGGCCCGACGGCCGGATCGGTGCCATCGCGCTGACGGCCACCGGGATCGCGGCGGGTTACCTCGACGTCCTGGCCGCGACCAAGATCTACGACTGGTTGCCCATCGTCGTGGGCCTCGGAGTCGCGGGACTCGTCGCCGCGGCTGGGCTCGCGCTTGCCCATCGGTGGCGCAGCGAACACCTGGGGCTGCTCGTCGTCGTGCCGTTGATCGCTCTGGCACCGGTGCTCACCGGCGGACTGGACACCACCCTCATCGCGTTCATGGTGGTCCTCGCCGCGGCATCGGCGTGGGTCCAGCTCGGTCGCGACTGGATCTGGCTGCATGCCGTGCGGCTCGCCGCGCCCACGATTCCGTTGACCCTGGTCGGTGTCCTCGCGCTGGCCGGCTGGACGTCGGCCGGTGCCGCCGACACCGTCTTCGCGGCCGCGGTCGTCGTGGTCGTCGTGCTGGGGGTCGCCGGCGCCCTGATCGCGATGCCCACCACGCAGTTCCGGGAGACGCTGGCCGGTCTGGCGAGTGCGACGACCATCCCCGCGTTGTTCGCCGGAGCGGTGATGAACATGCCGGGCGCGGTGATCCTGCAGACCTGCATCGCCGGCGCGCTGATCGGAACCGTGTTGATCGGATCGGGGCTTCCCGACTCGCGTACCGGCTCCACCCCGCGCGTGCCCGACGTCGTTGCGCAGATCTGGTCCGCGACCGCCCTTCTGCTGCTGTTCGTCGCCGTTCTGGTGGCCTTCGACGGCACGGTGGCGATCACCGTCCTGCTCGGCCTGGCAACGGTGACCGCGCTTGTCGCCCGGACATGGTCGACGACCTCGCGGGTACTTCTCGCCGGTGGCTCGGTCCTGTGGGCCATCGGTTTCGCGGCGCTACTCGACGCGGCGCCGCCGTATGTGCTCGCCGATGCGGACCTGATGCGACGGGACGCGTCTCTGGGGATCGTCGTGGCGAGTGTGTTCGCGGCCGCCGGCGCCCTGGTCCTGGCCGCCGGGTGGGCCCGCCTCACCGACGAGAAGGTCTCGCGCGCAGCCCATATCGCCGCCGGAGTGGTCGTCGTCTACGCACTCACCGCGATCAGTGTGACCGCAGGCGTCCTGGTCGCCGGGTCGGACGGCTTCCTCGCCGGTCACGTGCTGGCGACCACCTGCTGGATGGTCCTCGCGGGGACGGCCCTGGCCTATGCCCGGCGTCGCACCGGTGCCGCACGTACCGCCGCGGTCACCGGGGGTCTAGTCCTCGTCGCGCGCGATGGCGAAACTGTTCCTCTTCGACCTGGCCACCCTCGACGGGATCTTCCGCGTGATCGTGTTCATCGTGACCGGACTCATCCTGCTCGGCCTGGGCGCCTGGTACGCCCGCGCCCTCCAGGACGACCCGGCCGAGCCGTCTTCGGCGACAGCCGTATGACCCTGTCGAACAATATGACGTCTGCCCGGAATGCGGGCACGACGTCATACGGGTCGGCGTCGGGCTAGGCGGTCGTCGTACGGACCGGCGCGGCCACGTCGACCTCGGTCGTCGCGTCGTGGGCGGGGGGTCGACGATCCGGAGCGGTCCGTACATGGGTGAAGTACAGCGTCAGACCGACGAAGGTGAGTCCGCCGACGAGATTGCCGATCACCGTGGGGATCTCGTTCCAGACGAGGTAGTCGGCGATCGAGAAGTCACCGCCGAGCATGAGACCCGAGGGGAAGAGGAACATGTTGACGATCGAGTGCTCGAAGCCCATGTAGAAGAACAGCATGATCGGCATCCACATCCCGATCACCTTGCCGGGCAGGGATGTCGACATCATCGCGGCGACGACACCGGTGGACACCATCCAGTTGCACAGCACGCCGCGGATGAACAGCGTCAGCATGCCGGCGGCCCCGTGCTCGGCGTAACCGACGGTACGGCTGTGGCCGATCTCGCCGAGCCGCTGTCCCACCTCGTCGGGTGCGACGCTGAATCCATAGGTCAGGATGACCGCCATCATCACCGCGACCAGGATGGCGCCGAGGAAGTTCCCGAGGAACACCAGACCCCAGTTGCGCAGCATCGACCGGACCGTGACTCCTCGTCGCTTGTCGAGCAGTGCGAGTGGCACCAGCGTGAACACACCGGTGAGCAGGTCGAATCCCATCAGGTAGAGCAGGATGAAGCCGACCGGGAACAACAGCGCCCCCAGCAGCGGCTGGCCGGTCTGCACGGTGACGGTCACCGCGAAGGCCGCGGCCAGAGCCAGGATCGCGCCGGCCATGAACGCCCTGATCAGGTGTCGCGGGTGGACATGAACGCCTTGGACTCGCCGGCGTCGACCATCTTCACCGCGAATTCGGACGGTTTCACATAGGACATGTGGTTCTCCTCGAACTCCTCAGTTGATGCGCCCATGGAACCGAGGCCACATGTCCGTTCGGTGTCATCGACGAGTCTCCCTGTTACACCGCCCTCACTCGGTCCAGGTCGCGGTGTGAAGTTCTGGTGTCGCCGCGGTCTGCGGTGGGCGTGTCGATCGTGTGAACACTGCCGAAAGTCGCTGACTCGACTTGGCATCGTGCCCGCCGATGGGCAATGTGGGTGTGGTCCAACACTATCGATGGAGATGACGATGACCACCCCGATCATGCCGAAAACCGATGCCGCAGAGCTGATCAACGCCGCGCGGATTCGCCAGGGACTGACGTGGGCGACAATTGCCGAGAATATCGACGCCCCGTTGGTCTGGACCGTCGCTGCGCTGCTGGGCAAACATCCGGTCCCGGCCACGAAGGCCACCGCCGTGGTGGAACTGCTCGGCCTCGGCGAGGGCGTCGCCGAGAGTCTGCGGCAACAGCCGACGCGTACACCCGACGAGGCGGCGACGAGCGACCCCACCATCTACCGCTTCTACGAGGCGCTCGACGTCTACGGGCCCGCGCTGAAGGCACTCATCCACGAGGAGTTCGGCGACGGCATCATGAGCGCCATCAACTTCAACATCGACATCCGACGCCGGCCCGACCCGAACGGCGACCGCGTGGTCGTGACCTTCGACGGGAAGTTCCTCGACTACAACTGGTGAGCCACCTGGTGAACCTCGCGGGTCACCGAACGCAGGGCCAGCATCGTCGACGCGTAGACGGCCGGGTCGGTGGGGTCGAAACCGAGGACCGTCCGGATCCGTTCGAGCCGCTGATAGAGGCTCTGCCTGCCGATGTGGAGCGCCGCAGCCGACCGCGTCGCGCTGCAGCCGTGCGCCAGGTGCACCGCCAGGGTCCGGACGAGGTCCGACGAGGAGCGTCCATCGGCCGCGACGAGTGGTTCCACCAGGGACCGCAGCTCCGTCCGAAGAGCGGGATCCAGCGCACCGATCGCCTCGTCGACGAGGAGTTCGCGCGAGGTGAACACCCGTCGTCCCGTCCCGAGGCCCGCGGCGGTGGACGCCGCGAGCCCGAGTTGCCGCCCGCATCGGCGCAATGAGGCGGAGAGGACGGACGCCACATCCGCGCCGGGCCCGACATCGTCGATGACACAGGGGTTTCCGACGACGACCGTGGTGCGTCCGATTCGGTTGCCCTGCCGTGTCAACGAGGACGCCACCCGGTCGACCGGGTCGGTGGCGCCCTCTCCTCCCCCGGCCGGCACCGCGGCCAGAGCGTAGAGCGTGGCGTCGACGATGCTGCGTGCCACCGAATCCAGCTCGGCGCCGGCGACCGCGGCATCGGCCATCCGCGGGTCGGGGGCCTCCGCCGCAAGGGGCACCACCACGGTGGGCGCCCCCACGGACACCCCCGCGGCGGCCAGGCGTGCCCGCAGATCCGCGGGTCGCATCGGTCTGGCGTCGACCAGGTCTTCGACGAGCCGCGCGGCCAGGGCCGAACCCCGGACCCCGGTCCGGGTCAGGCCGACCGCCACCGGACCGGCGGCCGCACGCAACAGACTCTGCGCGAACGGGACCGGGCCGGCGTCGGTGCGCTCGCCCACGATCAGCCGGGCGATCGGACGTCCCTTGCTGTGGACCGTGGCCTCCGATACGGCCCGGTCGACGACCCGCCACGCCGCCGAGTCGTCGTCGACGCCGTGCGCGGACAGCAGCGCCCCGGATGTGGACACGAGAACGACAGGCGCATGCAGGGTTTCGGCCACATGGCCGAGCATGGGCGCGACCCCGGCACCGGCCGCCAGGTCGTCGTGGAGTGACTCCACGAGAGTCGAGCGGACTCGTAACTCGTCGACCTCGCGGGCGGCGATCGCGGTGTTGACCGCTCGGCACACGTCGATGAAGGGGACCACCGCCCGGAGTTCGATGATCGGCAGCCGGACCGCCGATCCCGCCCGCACCATCTCCTCGGGTACCGCCTCGAACGTCCGACCCACTTCGATCGCGACCGCCGCGACCCCGCGCTGCGACAGGTCCTGCACATAGTGCTTGCGGGTGCCGGCATCGAGTCCGCGCAGACCGAGCCCCGTCGTGAGCAGCAACTCGCCGCCGGTGAGCAGCGGCCCGATCTCGTAGATCTCGCTCGAATGCACCCACCGCACGGGTGCGTCGAGACGTTCGTGGCCGCTCAGAACCCGCGGCTCGGCGACCGCCAGGTGGTCGTCGAGGATCTCCCGAAGCGTCGGGGTGGCGGTATCCGTCGGGGGTCGATCGAGCGTCATGGACGAAGACAATATGCACCGGCGGCCTCGGCCGCAGTACGACGATCTGTCAGTTGTCACCGTCGGAGCCACCCGGCACTCTCGAAGCATGACGATCTCGCTGCCCGGCCATGCCGGTCTCGACGTGTCCGGGATGCTCGACGTCGCCTACCGGGAGGCACGGACGAGCCTCGACGAGGGCGGCATCCCGATCGGCGCGGCCCTCTTCGCGGCCGACGGCACGCTGCTCGGCGCGGGCCACAATCGGCGCGTGCAGGCCGACGATCCGTCGGCGCACGGCGAGACCGATGCATTCCGCGCCGCGGGGCGGCAACGGGATTACGGGCCGACGATCATGGTGACGACCCTGTCGCCGTGCTGGTACTGCTCCGGCCTCATCCGCCAGTTCGGCATCGGCACGGTCGTCATCGGCGAAAACACCTCGTTCTACGGCGGAGAGGACTGGTTGCGTGAGCACGGTGTCGAGGTCATCGTGCTCGACGACGAGCGGTGCGCGGAGATGATGTCGTCGTACATCGCGGCCAATCCTGCGGTGTGGAACGAGGACATCGGGGTCGCCCCGGCCGACGAGAACGTGGAGATGTCATGACCGACAGCCCGGTACTCACCGTCGACCTTCGGGAGTGGCAGGCCGGAGGTGCTGCCGCGCAACGGGTCTGCGCCGCTGTCGATGAATCCCTGCAGCAGGCCGGGTTCCTGCTCGTCACCGGGCACGGACTCGATCCCGAGTTGCCGACCTCCCTTCGCGCGGCGGCCCGTCGGTTCTTCGCTGTCCCAGCCGACGTCAAGAGCCGGTACTCCGCCGGTGTCGGCGGCCGCGGTTGGATCGGTCCCGGCAAGGAGGCCAACGGTTTCGCCGAGGGCACCGAGACCCCGCCGGACCTGAAGGAGTCGTTCACCTCCGGTGCGCAGACGCCGGTGGGCATACCCGAGATCGACGGGTACTGGTTCGCCCCCGACGTGTGGCCGGCAGAGACGCCCGAACTCCGAGAACTGTTCACGGCGTGGACGTCTCAGATGCGGCGGCTGTCCGACGACCTGCTGGCGCTGATGGCCGCCGCACTCGGCCTCGTCGGCCCGGACAATCCGTTCCGCGACCTCGCGTCGACGCCGACGTGGTCGTCCAACATCAACCACTACCCGCCGCTGCACGACGTCGGAACCCCCGAACCCGGCCAGTTCCGCATCGGACCGCACACCGACTTCGGCACCGTCACCATCCTCGACCGCGAACCCGGCGCCGCGGATTGCAGGTCTACAGCGAGCAATCGGGGTGGGCCGACGCACCGTGGAACCCCGACGCCCTGACCGTCAACATCGGGGACATCCTCGAGTACTGGTCGGCCGGGCGCTGGCCCGCGGGCCGGCACCGCGTCCTGCCACCGCAACCCGACGCACCCGCCGAAGACCTCGTCTCGCTGATCTTCTTCTACGAACTCGATCACGACGCCCTCGTCTCACCCGTCGCCCCACCCGTGGGCCGCCGCGCCGGACTCGAACCGGTGGTGTCCGGGGACTTCATCCGTCAGCGCCTCGACGCCATCACCGTCGGCTGAGACCTGCAATTCGAAGGAAACGCATAACCCCTGGTTCCTGATCCGAAAGAACCGCACAACCCCTGCTCCCCAATCCGACAGAACCGACCCGCCCCCCTGCTCCCTGAGGAGCGCCCGGAGCTTGCGGAGGGCGCGTCACGAAGGGTCTTCGCACCCGACTCACCAAGACCCTTCGTGACGCTCGCAAGCTCGCTCCTCAGGGAGCTGCTGAAGGGCTCGCACCGAACGGTTCTTTCGTGATCCACGACGGCCGCCAGGCCGCAGTTACTGTGGTGTGAGGAGCGCAAGCCGCCGGGCCGAGCAAGCGACGAAGGAGCGCGTCGAGGTCGACGAACCTCGAAGGGCCTGGCGAGACACGTTGCCACACCCTCGTGGCTTGCTTCGCTCGCACCTCAGCCGGCGGCCGGCCGGGGAAAATTCCATCCCCGTGAGCAGGATCGAAGGGCAATATTCCCTTCGATCCTGTTGAGGGGGACGCGAATCGCGCGTAGCGCCAGACCCCGCCTGCAAAGCGGTGCGCGCGATCAGTCGCCGTCAGGCGCGCTCGCGCATCACGCCCACGTGGCGGACCGTCCCGGAGATGCCCGGGATCTGTTGCACCGGCGACCAGGTGCGCATCCCATCGGTGCTGTCGGAGTAGAGGTATCGGCCGTTCCGGTAGGCGTCGAGGTACATCCGCCAGGCGCCGTTCGGTAGCTGGACGACGGCGGGACCCTCGACGAGACGACCCCAGTTGCCCGGCGGCACGAACCGGTAGGGCCCGAACAGCGAGCCCGAGACCGCATGCTCGATGAACTTTCGCGTCTCGTTCTTGGTGAACGCATGATAAGTCGGCCCGACCTTGATGACCGTGGTGTCGACGTGGTCGGCGCCGATGCTCAACATCGGCACGGGCGGACTCCACATCCGCAGCCCGGGATCGAGCGCCGTCATCACGTAGGGGACGAAACCACCACCGGTTGACATCGACAGGATCACGTTGACCCGGCCACCCTCCACGAACCATTCGGGCGCCCAAGCCTTGGTCGTGAACGGCGACAACGACGGACCGTCACTCGAACCCGCCGACCCGGACGAGCCGGGCGAACCTGACCCGCTCGAGCCGAATCCCTTGCCGACACCGGTCCCCGGCAGGAACGCACAGCACAGCGGCACCGGCCAGTTGTACAGGAAGTTCCAGTTGACGCGGTCGCGGCTGCGCGCGAACCCGATGCTGGCCCCGTCGGCGGTCGTCTACGTCACGTAATACCAGCCGTCGGTGTGCCGGAAGATGCTCGCATCCCGGACATAGCCCGTCGGCGGCCGGTACGCGGACCTGCGCACCAGGGTGTACTCGAGGCCGTCGGAGGACTCGTACACGTCCATGTCGCGCGCACTCGCATTGCTGAACGCGACCATCGTGTACCGCCAACCCGAGGGCGCGGCGGCACTGCTCGCCGGCGTCGGGACGAGCAGCCCGGCCACCGCGAGCAGGACCACGATCGCCGCGGCGAGGACGGTTCGTCTGGAAGGAGTCACCGATGCAGAATCGACGACGAACGGCGCACGATGTGCAACTTTCACCCGGAAGGTCGTCGGTTCCGGCCGCACGGATCGCCAGGGCGAATCCGTGCGGCCGGTGACGATCACCGGGTTCGACGAATCGCCGTACCCCTAGCTGCCGTTGGCGTAGAGCGCCAGGAGCGGACCGATGAAGGCGAACAACATGGTGAGACCGAGTTCAGACGAGGACACTGGAGACCTTTCGACATGTGCCAACTGGAAGGCCGACGAGCTCGACTGCGCACATCGGCCAGGCAACACCATGTCATGCGACATGTCGTTTGTCAGGCGAATGATCAACAAAAACCGTTCCTGCACAGGGGATTTGATGTGCGCGAGCGGCCACTCGTCTCAGTCAGGCGTCCCAGTCGTCCGTCTGCCCGACGCCCGCAACCGGCTGTCGAGTTCGGCCATCAGGCGGGCCGCCCGCGATGCGCCGACCCCCGGTTCCGGGTACCGACACAGCACATCGATGAGCTCGGGTGGTGTCCGGTTGCACACGGCCACGATCATCTCGTTCCCCACCGTCGGGTCTCCGCCGCTGTCGAGTTCGGCGATGTATACCCGGTTCACCGCGGCCCGCAGGATGTGACCGACCTGGTGCGCTTTCGCGATCGGATGCAGATATGCCGCCGCCGCTGCGTCGCCCGCGGCTTGGGCGGCCAGTCGAGCGGTCTCCGACTGCGCGTCCTTCGCGGCCCGATGCGCTGCGAAGGCCGCCGTCCGCTGTCGCGTCGATCTGCGTGCGCCGGCGGCGATTCCCGGGCCGCCTCGATGGCCGCGCGGGGACGCGGGTCGTCGGGCCGCGTTCGCTCGAAGACCGGCAGCACTTCTTCGGCCCACTCGGTCGCACAACGCACGACGACCCGCAAGTCGTCATCGGTCAACTCGAAGTCTGCCATCGGCCGGAACGCTAGCAGTGTCCTCACACGGTCGCCGACAACCCGCCGCCATCCGGATCGCGGAGCATCGAATGGACGACGAGGCTCGTGTCGACCGGAGTCGTTGCGGTGACGACGAACCCGCGACGTTCGTAGATCATCACATTGCGATCGTCGGAGGTCTCGAGCGCGACGCACGCACCCGGAGGAGGAGTCCTGTCGTCGACCGCGGCGAGTCCGGCGCGGACCAGCGCGCTTCCCAGCCCCTTGCCCTGGCGGTCCGGGTGGACTCCGAGTGTCGCCAGGTTCCATGCGCCTGCCGGGTGCGCAGGGGTCTCGGCCCGGGCGACCGCGGCCAGCCGATCGCCGTGCAGGGCGGCCGCTTCGGCCTGAAACTGTCCATCCGGCTCCGGCACATCCGGGGGCAGCAGGGCGATCACGCCGCACCGGTCCGTGGTGACCAGCACGACACCGTGGTCGAAGGCGTATCCCAGATACATCCGTTGTAGTCGGTGCAACCGTTCCCGATAGCCGTCCTCGGGAATGGACCATCGAGTCCAGGGATAGGCGTCGAAAGCGGCGGCGAGAGTGCCGGCGGCATCGTCGAGATCCGCGATGATCGCGTGGTCGATGGAAATGTCACTGTCCTCGAGGGTTGAGTCGGATGCGGGTGGTCGGCGGGTCACATTACCGCGGAACCACATTCGGTCGACACTGATATCTCGTGGCGCGGGAAATCCGCAGTGGACAGGTCAGAGACACCTGAGAGTCCGCGTCGAGCTTGTCAGCAAATCCGCAGGATTTCCGTAGCCCTGTTCACATGAGGCGCAGGCATCGTGGTGCCGTGAACACGCCCCAGACCCCCATGCCCGACGACGACCACGACCCGATCACCGAACCCTTTGCGCCGCCGCGCGGACCGGTGCCGCCGCCCGGGCCCTGGGCGATGAACCCGCAGGCCACCCCGCCGCCATTCGTCTCACCCCCGCCGCCTCCTCCGGTCGCGCGGCAGCGGGCCGGCGTGACGAAGCCGATCATCGTCACCGCGCTCCTCGCGGGACTGCTCGGCGGCGCCGTCGGCATGGGAGGCAGTTCGCTGCTCGGGCACGACGCCGCGTCGGTACCGATCCTCAACTCGCAACCGGCCGCCGCGGCCAACGCCGCCGACGCGCAACCCGGTTCGGTGACGTATGCCGCGAGCGTGGCGTCGAAGTCGACGGCCGACATCAAGGTCCAGACCGCGAACGGCACGGCGGTGGGCAGCGGTATCGTCCTCTCCCCCGACGGTTACGTCCTGACGAACCACCACGTCGTCGCCGGGGCCGGCTCCGGCAGCACGATCGTCGTCACCACCGGCGACGGGCATCAGCACAACGCCACCGTCACCGGGAACGCCCCGTCGTACGATCTCGCGGTCATCAAGCTCGAGGGTGCGTCGGGATTGACCCCGGCGGCACTCGGTGATTCGGATGCGCTGAAGGTCGGCCAGCAGGTGGTCGCCGTCGGCAGCCCGGACAGCCTGACCAACACGGTGACGTCCGGCATCGTCAGCGCGCTGTCGCGGACGGTGACCGCCGGCGACACCAGTGGTTCGTCGCTCACCGTGTACAACGGTCTGCAGACCGACACCCCCATCAACCCCGGCAATTCCGGTGGGCCACTGGTGAATCTGCAGGGGCAGGTGATCGCGGTCAATTCGGCGGTGGACACCGGCCAGGCCGCGTCCGGTGGGCCGCAGTCCTTCGGGTTGGGTTTCGCGATCCCGATCAACACCGCCAAGCGCATCGCCAACCAACTGTTGCAGGACGGTCAGGCAACCAAACCCGTGATGGGAGTGTCGGGTTCACTGTCGGCGGGCGACCGGACCGAGGGCGCGACCGTCTCGTCGGTGCAGCGTGGCGGGCCCGCGGCAGATGCGGGTATCCGGCAGGGCGACGTCATCACCAAGGTCGGGGACACCACCGTCTCCGACTACGCCGACCTGATGGCGCAGATCCTCACCCACGAGCCGGGTGAGACCGTGCCGGTGACCATCGGTTCCGGTTCGGGTGCCCGGACGGTCCAGGTGAAGCTGGGCAGTGCCGTCGACGAGCAGGAGACGACGGTGCCGGAATCCGGCAGCGGATCGGGCGGTTCCCCGTTGCCGTTCGGCGGCAACCCCTTCGGTCAGAACCCGTGACCCGAGCTGCGCCGGATCAGCCCGGCGAGAGTCGTTGGGCGAACATGACGAGGATGTCGCTCGGCCCGCGCACGTAGGTCAGTTTGTACACGTCCTCGTAGGTGGCGACGCCGCGCACGGGATGACACCCGTGCCGTGCCGCCACCTCGAGGGCCTCGTCGATGTCGTCGACCGAGAACGCCACCCGGTGCATCCCGATGTCGTTGGGCTGCGTGGGTGGCGTCTCGATGGCCTCGGGATGGATGTACTCGAAGAGTTCGAGCCGCCCGTGACCGTCGGGGGTCTGCAGCATCGCCATCTCCACGTGGTTGCCGTCGAGCCCGACCGCCGTGTCGGCCCACTCCCCGCGGACCGTGTCCCGGCCGATGACGTCGAGACCGAGGTCGGTGAAGAAGGCGATCGCGGCGTCGAGGTCACGCACGGCGATGGCGACGTTCTCGAGTGTGATGGGCATGGAGGTCACGCTAGCAACGATGGGCGACGGCCATGAGCGTGTCGCGAGACCGTGCACGGCCGGCGGCCGTGGATGGTCGGGCACTCGGCGCGGAGGGTTCAGCAGTAGGTATCGCTGAGGGATACCTACTGCTGAACCGTCAGTCGCGGTACTTCGTCAAGAGCTCATGCGGGAGGTGGCACGCGCTCTCCGGATACCGTGCGAGCCGATCCTGGTGCTCGTCGGCACTGCGCACATAGTTCAACAGCGGAAGCACCTCGACGGCGATGCGATCCGCGTCGGCCCGCGCACCGATGAAGGCTCGCGCATGTTCGAGGTGCTCCGGCCGGTCGGAATACACACCGGTGCGGTACTTCTCGCCGACGTCGGGCCCCTGTCGGTTCACGCTGTACGGATCGATGATCTCGAAGAGGTGCGAGACCAACTGGTCGACGCTCACGACAGCCGGATCGAACCGGGTCCGCACGCATTCGGCGTAGCCGTCGTACTCACCGTCGAGGGTATGGCTCGTGCCGTTGGCCCGGCCGGCCTCGGTGAAGGTCACACCCGGCAGCGTCGCGACGAATGCCTGCACACCCCACAGGCAACCGCCCGCGAGGTAGAGCTCCTCGTTCGGCGGCACGGACGTCATCGCTTGTCTAGACGTTGAACCGGAACTCGACGACGTCACCGTCTTTCATGACGTAGTCCTTGCCCTCCATGCGCACCTTGCCGGCGGACTTGGCCGCGGCCATCGAGCCGGCGGCGTCGAGGTCGTCGAACGAGACGATCTCGGCCTTGATGAAGCCCTTTTCGAAGTCGGTGTGGATGACACCGGCCGCCTTGGGCGCGGTGTCGCCCTGGTGGATGGTCCAGGCACGGGATTCCTTGGGGCCGGCCGTGAGGTAGGTCTGCAGGCCCAAGGTGTGAAAACCGGCGCGCGCCAACGAGGTCAGGCCCGGCTCGTCCTGCCCGATCGAGTCGAGCAGCTCCTGGGCGTCCTCCTCGTCGAGTTCGAGGAGTTCGCTCTCGACCTTGGCGTCGAGGAACACAGCGTCGGCGGGTGCGACGGCGGCGCGCAGCTCCGCCTTACGGGCGTCGTCGGTGAGCACACCCTCGTCGGAGTTGAAGACATAGAGGAACGGCTTCGCGGTCATCAGGTGCAGCTCGCGCACCGACGCCAGGTCGAACGAATCCTTCTGCGAGAACAGTGTTTTGCCGGTGTCGAGGATCTCCTGCGCCTTTTTGGCGGCAGCGAGGGTCTCGGCCAGGTCCTTGTTCTTGCGCGCGTCTTTCTCCAGACGCGGGATGGCCTTCTCGAGCGTCTGCATGTCGGCCAGGATCAGCTCAGTCTCGATGACCTCGATGTCGGCGAAGGGATCGACGCGACCGTCGACGTGGATGACGTCACCGTCGTCGAAGACCCGGACCACCTGGCAGATGGCGTCGGCTTCGCGGATGTTGGCGAGGAACTGGTTGCCCATGCCCTCACCTTCCGACGCACCCTTCACGATGCCGGCGATGTCGACGAAGGACACGGTGGCGGGCAGGATCCGCTCGCTGCCGAAGATCTCTGCGAGGCGGCCCAGGCGGCTGTCCGGCAGTTCGACCACGCCGACGTTCGGCTCGATCGTCGCGAACGGGTAGTTCGCCGCGAGGACGTCGTTACGGGTCAGGGCATTGAACAGGGTCGACTTACCGACGTTGGGCAGACCGACGATTCCCAGGGTGAGACTCACGGGCGCCCAGTCTATCGGCAGGCAGCGCGACGCCCGGCGGGGCGTCGGTCCGAGGAGTCAGTCCCGGTCGAGCAACCCCTTCACCGGGTTCGGGGGATCCTTCGGCGGGTCATCGTTCGGAACACCGACCTGGGTCGTGACCGGTGTGTTCGCGGGTGGCAACGACTCGCCGGCCCGCTCGGCGATCTGCTCGTTCAGGTAGCGGAGCACCACGGCGAGCGAGGCCACGGCGGGAACCGCGAGGAACGCGCCGGTGATGCCGAACAACGTGCCGCCCAAGGTCACCGACAGCAGCACGATCACCGCGTGCAGATCCATCGACTTCGACTGCAACCACGGCTGGAGCACGTTCCCCTCGAGTTGCTGCACCGCGAGGATGATGCCCAGCACGATCAGGGCCGTGGTCAGACCGTTGGACACGAGTGCGATCAACACCGCGAGCGCGCCGGCGACGAAGGCACCCACGATCGGGATGAATCCGCCGAGGAAGGTGATGACCACCAGCACAGACGCCAACGGGACGCCCAGGATGAACAGACCGAGACCGATCAGCGCGGCGTCGACGAAACTCACGATCGCCTGTGTGCGGATGAAGCCGCCGAGGCTGTTCCACATGCGGGTCAGCACCTCACCGAGGTGGTTGCCCGAGGGCTTGCCGACGGTGCGGTCGAGCCACGGCACGAACTTCGGACCGTCCTTGAGGAAGAAGAACACGAGCACGAGCGAGGTGAACATCGTGATCAGCAGCGACGTCGCCGTTCCGACGCCGCTGAACACACCGGCCGCGATGGTCGACGCGCTCGACTGCAGTCGGTCGGTGATGGTGCTGACCATGTTGTCGAGCTGCTGGTCGTCGACGTTCAGCGGCGGACCCTGCACCCAGTCCTGCAGACGCTCCACACCATCGGTCGCACGGCTCGCCAGTTCGGGCGCCTGGTCGACGACCGACGGGACGATCAGCCCGATCACACCGGCGAACACACCCAGTCCGATGAGCATCATCAGGAACGACGCCGCGGCGGCCGGCACGCCCTTGTTGCGCATCCACCGCACCGGCGGCCACAGGATCGTGCACGCGATGATGGCCAGGAGGACCGGCAACAGGATCACCCAGAACTTGCCGAGCAACCAGAACAGCACCCACAGCGCGGCGGCCACCAACACGATCTGCGCGCCGACCGTCGCGCACGACCGCAGGCCGGTCATCATCACCTGGAGCCGGGTCGGATACGTCTTCTCACCGCCGCCGAGCACCGCATCGCCGCCGAGGACGGCGTCGGCACCGACCTTGGTGGTGTCTGGTCTTGCGTCGGCGGACGAGTCGTCCGCGCGCTGATCGTCCGAGCTGTCGGTCACCCGAGGATCCTCACACATCGGCATGACAATGCGACATCGACGCGGCGACGGTCGTACGAACATGTGGTCCGTCCGACGACATGATCAGCGGCGGCGGAATTTCCGTCCGAGGTAGCGAACCAGCGAGTTGATGGCCTCGAGTTCAGCGTCGACCTGGTTGAAGACGACCGGGGTGTCGTCGCGCCCGGCTGGCCCGGCGTCCGATCGCGGCGGGGGCTCGGCCGACGACGGAGCGCATCCGGCGGCCGGGGCGACCCGCTCGGTCCGCGCCGTGATGCCGAGCTCGGTTTCCTCGGCGCAGGCACGCCTGATCGTCTCCGGGCCGTAGAGGCCCATCATCATCTCCAGCCCCCACGCGGGGAGTCCGGACAGGGACTGGTCGTCGTGCCGACTTCTGCGGCGGCCATCGAACCGGGTGGTCATGGCGCCATGCTGCCACAGACATGTAACCCAGATCACACTTTTCGTCCGCTCAGTGGGATGCCGTCGCGATGTCCGATTCCCGCCAGACCGGGACGTCGACGGATGACACAGTGGACGGGTGAGCACAGGCACCGCAACAGAACCCGACACCGGGGGTTTCGCGCCGGACTTCGACCGGTGTTATCGCGCAGTGCAGGCCCGCGACGCCCGCTTCGACGGTCAGTTCTTCGTGACGGTCCGCACCACCGGCATCTACTGCCGTCCGTCGTGTCCGGCACAGACCCCCCGGCCCGCCAACGTGGCGTTCGTCCTCACCGCGGCGGCCGCCCAGCAGCAGGGTTTCCGTGCTTGCCGACGCTGCGCACCCGACGCCGTTCCGGGGTCCCCGCTGTGGAACATCAACGCCGACATGGCGGCTCGCGCGATGCGGCTCATCGCCGACGGCGTCGTCGAGCGCGAAGGGGTCGACGGACTCGCGGCGCGTCTGAGGTATTCACCCCGGCACCTCACCCGCGTGCTGACCCGGCATCTCGGAGCCGGGCCGCTCGCGCTCGCCCGAGCAATTCGCGCCACCAACGCCCGCGTGCTCATCCAGTGCACGACGATGCCGATGACCGACGTCGCGTTCGCCGCCGGATTCGCCAGCGTGCGCCAGTTCAACGACACCGTCCGCGCCGTTTTCGGACTCACCCCCACCGAGCTTCGACGCCTGCACAGCCGCAGGAAGGATGCGATCGGCACCGATTCCGCCCCGGGAAGCGTCACCCTGCGCCTGCCGTTCCGCGCGCCCTATCGCTGGCCATGGATGCGCTGGTTCCTGGACGCGCACGCCGTGGCCGGGGTCGAATCCGTCGTCGACGCCCCGGACAGTCCGCACGGCTGGCGTTACCGCCGGGTCCTCGCCCTACCCCACCGAACGGCGTCGGCGGAGGTGGAGCCGCAGGACGACCACGCCGTCGTCGCCCTTCACGGACTGGACATGCGTGACGTGGGGGTCGCGGTCAACCGGATCCGGCGTCTGCTCGACCTCGACGCCGACATCACCGCGGCCGAGGACGCACTGGCCGCCGACGCCACGATGCAGCGGCTGCTGCGCCAGGCGCCGGGCCTCCGTGCGCCCGGCAGCCTCGACCCGGCCGAGACGATCATCCGGACCATGCTCGGTCAGCAGGTGAGTCTCGCCGCCGCGCGCAACCAGGTGAACCGGCTCGTCGAGGCCCTCGGCGAACCGGTCGGCGACGCCTTCGCCACCCCGTCCGAGACGGCGACGACAGTCGACGGTCCG
The DNA here is from genome assembly GCF_029866425.1 of Gordonia sp. SMJS1. Lineage (NCBI taxonomy): Bacteria > Bacillati > Actinomycetota > Actinomycetes > Mycobacteriales > Gordoniaceae > Gordonia > Gordonia sp. SMJS1. The sequence continues at coordinate 3,710,631 of NZ_CP123381.1, forward strand.
GCGTCGAAGTCCTTCCCGACGCCGGGTGTCATCGCCGCCCGTGGACACGAGGTCCTCCGCGGCCCGCGGCGGCGGATCGATGCCGTGATCGACGTCGCGGCGGCACTCGCCGAAGGTCGGGTGGAACCGCATGTGGGGGTCGATGCGTCTGATCTTCGTGCCCAGCTTCTCGAGTTGCCCGGCATCGGCCCCTGGACCGCCGACATCGTCACGATGCGAGTCACCGGCGATCCCGACGTCCTGCTCACGAACGACCTCGTGGTCGTCCGGGCTGCCGCCGACCTCGGGATCGATCTGCGGGACACGCGGCACTGGGCGCCGTGGCGCTCGTACGCGACCATGCACCTGTGGCGACACCGACTCGACGCCGCCGGACAGGCCGTGTGACGAGCGGTGAGCAGACTCCGATGACCGGCATCTCGTAGCGATCCCTTCTCCGATCACATCCCAGCGATCCGCAAGGAGCGACAATGTCCGCACCGGCCACCACCCCCGCCACCTCCGGGCCCGACACCCCTGAACCGGGGAGTGCCCAATCCATCGGCCACACAACGACAGTCGGCGGCTACGCCACCGTCACCACTCCCAACGGGGCGTTCACCGTCGTCGCCGATCCCGACCACCGGGTCCTGGCGTCGGGGTGGACCGACGATCCCGCCTACCTGACGGCGCTCGTCCACCGCGCGCTACGACCGGAATCGATCCAGCCGTCCGCCGCGCTCGGCACCATCACCGACGCCGTGTCGGCGTACTACGACGGCGATCTCGCCGCGCCGTCGCGGATTCCGGTCGTCCAACGTTCCGGCGGGACCTTCCTCGGTCCGGCCTGGGACGCCCTGCGCCTGGTCGAGGCCGGGAACCCCGTCACCTACACCCGCTTCGCCGAACTGGCCGGTCAGCCGGCGGCGGTCCGGGCCGCGGCAGCCGCCTGCGCGCGCAACGCGGCTGCCCTGTTCGTGCCCTGCCACCGGGTGAAGCGCAGCGACGGAAGCCTCGGCGGTTTCCGCTACGGCCTGCCCACCAAGCAGTGGCTGCTCGACTTCGAGGCCGGCGCGCGGAGCGGCCCGGACGAGCGGAGCGGTTCCGACGACCGATAGTGCCCGTCGCCCGCGGTCCGGCCGAACTTGTCGGGGGTGTCCGACACCATCGACGACATGACTGCTGCCGCCCTCTCGTTCGTCGTCGGCCTCGCCCTGGGGATCGCCCTGGGCTGGTGGGCGCACGCCGCTCGCAGTGCCGCGACCGTGGCGGCGGCTCGCGCCGAGGTGGAGATGCTGCGCGCCGCCCGCGACGACGTCGCGTCCTCGTTGTCGTGGGCCACCGAGGACGCGGCACGCCGGCAGTCGTCGGCGATCGGCAGTTCGGTTGCGCACATCGTCGAGCCGTTGCGCGCCAACCTCGCCCAGCTCGCCGACGAACTGCGCCGGGTCGAGAACAACCGGATCGGCGCGTACGCCGGACTGACCGAGCAGGTGCGCGGGATCCACTCGGCGTCGATCGCGCTCAACGACCAGACCCGCCAGCTCGCCAACGCGTTGCACAGCCCCCACGCCCGCGGCCGATGGGGTGAGGTCCAGCTCGAGCGCGTGGTCGAGCTCGCCGGCATGACCAAGCACTGCGACTTCAGCACCCAGGTGTCGGTCACCGACCCCTCCGATCCGAACGGTTCGGGAAACGGCCGGGGTGCCACGACGCTGCGGCCGGACCTCGTCGTCCACCTCGCCGGCGGCCGCGACATCGTCGTGGACGCCAAGGTGCCCCTCGACGCCTACCTGCGGGCGGCCGAGGCCACCGACACGTCCGTTCGCGACAAACTCATCCGCGAACATGCTCGCGCCCTGCGCGCGCACATCGCACGACTGTCTGCGAAGTCCTACTGGTCCGCCTTCGACAACACACCGGAGATGGTGGTGCTGTTCGTGCCCGGCGACGTCGTCCTGGAAGCCGCCGCCCGCACCGACCCCGATCTCCTCGAGTTCGGCTTCGCACGCAACGTCGTCATCGCCACCCCGACCACCCTCATCGCATTGCTACGGACCGTCGCACTGGGATGGCGTCACGATGCGATGGCTCGCGACGCCGCGGTCATCCATGATCTCGGTCTGCAGCTCCATCAGCGGCTCACCGGGGTGCTCACTCACCTCGGCACCCTCGGCACGTCGCTGCAGCGCACGGTCGACGCCTACAACTCGACGATCGGTTCGGTGGACAGTCGCCTCGGCGTCACCGCACGCCGGCTGGCCGAGCTCGACGCGCTGGGCGATGTCCCGGACGCCCCACGACCACCGGTGATCCACGACACCTGCCGCCCGGCGGGGCCGACCGCCCGGCCTGGGACGGCGCCGGAGGCGGCATCGACGCCCCGGTCCGGGGGTGAAACGATTTCTGTCGAGGACCCGGTACCGTGACCATGTGCCTTCCCCGCAACGTCTCCAAACCGCGGTACCACTGGACCAGCAGTCGGTACTGCCCGCGGTCCGCGGTGTGCCGTGGTGGGGCGCCGTTCTCCTGGCCACCGGGATCACGGGCCTCGGTGCGGCCATCGACGCCGGCAGCAACGATTCGCTGGGGTCGATCTACAAGTTCTGCTACCTCGTCGGATGTGTGATCGCCGCGCTGGCGGTGCGTCGTCGTGCCCTGTTCACCGCCGCCGCGCAGCCCCCGCTCATCGCCTTCTTCGTCAGCATCGTCACGCTGTACGGCCTCAATTCCGAGCAGGCGTCGTCGGGGCTGAAGAGCCTCGTCTTCAATGTCCTGCTCCCCATCGCGGCGGACTTCCCCTGGATGTTGACGACGTTCCTCGTGACCCTGGGGATCGTGCTCGCCCGATGGTTCCTGACCCGCGAGGCCGCCGAGCCGGCGAAACGCCGGGCCCCGAGTCGCGACAAGGCGGGCCGGACGCCCCCGAGCAGGTCCGCGGCCGGGAGCGGCGACGCCGACCGGCCCTCGGGCCGCGCGGCAACGCATCGTCGCGCCAAGGGAGCCGGTTCGTCCGGAACCGCCACCGAGCCCCCGTCGGCGTCTCCCGAGAAGAACCGATCGGCAGCGCAGTCCTCCTCGACCAAGGCCGCGCCGGGATCGCGGGCGAAACCGCGTTCGACCGGCGCTCCGGACCGGCCGTCCGCGACGTCCCGCTCGGCGACGAAGGGTTCTCGTACCGCAACGGGCGCACGGCGACCGACGGTCGCCGACCTCGCGGCCCCCGACCTCACGCCGTCGGACGCCACGCCCGCGCCGCGACGCCCGGACATCCCGACGTACGAGTCGGCAACCGACATCCCCCCGGCCGGAGTCGCCGACACGCGGTCCTGAGCCTCAGCTCGCGACGTTGCGTTCCAGCCAACGCCCCAGCCGACGCGCTGCGGCGTCCACGAGCGCGGGCCACTCCATCGCACCCTCGTCCGCGTTGTCGGTGACCGCCTTGATCAGGCGGCAGGGCACGCCGAACTCAGCACTCACGTGGGCGACCGCGCATCCCTCCATGTCGACGAGGTGGGCATGCTGGGCGAGTTCGCGCCGACGAACCGGATCCGCGACGAAGGTGTCCCCGGACGCCAACACCGTTCCGTCGCCGCCGGGTAGCTCCCAGCGGTCGGTCATCTCGTAACCCATCGCCCGTAGTTCGGTGCTGCTGATGTCGTGCTCGAGCACGGCCGACGGGAGGAACAGACCCAACTCGGCGTCGCCGCTCACACCGTCGCGCAGGGCCCCCGCGGTACCGATGTTGATGACCTCGGAGACCGGCGCCCCGCCGGCGAGTTCCCGGCTCAGCGCCATCGTCGCGCGCACCTTGCCGATGCCCGTCACGAGCACCCGCATCCCGGGCGGCACATGTCTGGCCTCGGCCCGCGTCGCCGAGACGACGAGGACACCGGGTCGGGGCAGCGCGTTGTGAGTCACGCCGACGATTATGGCGTGTGTCAGCCGCGGGCGAGCGCGGCGGACGCCCGCGCCGCGCGGCCCAGCGACGAGCCGTATCCGGGTCCGTGGCCGGCCGCGTGCACGGCGAGCGGATGCAGTTGGTGGACGTCGACGCGCTCCTGCCAGCCGGGGACGAGCGGGTGCGCGTCTCGATAGCCGTCGAGGACCGCATCGAGGTGCGGGCACCCGAACAATGCGAGCATCGCCAGATCGGTCTCCCGATGACCGCCGTGCGCAGCCGGGTCGATCATCACCACGCCCCGCGGAGTCCACATCACATTCCCGTTCCAGAGGTCGCCGTGGATGCGTGCCGGCCCCTCGTCGTCGTCGAACACGCCGTCCGCGATCAGGGCACATGCGTCGCGGACCGCGTCCTCGTCCTCGGTCGTGAGGTTCCCGGCCGCGCGTGCCGGGGCCAGATACGGTTCCACCCGTTCCCGGACATAGAACTCACCCCACGACCGGTATTCGACCGAGCTCAACTCTCGGCGACCGATGAACAGCTGACCGGAGAACGGTGTTCCGTCCGCGTCAGCAGGCGGGGAACCGAACTGCGGGGCGCCCCGTCGTGCATCCGAGCGAGCGCGACCCCGAACTCCCGTGCCGCTCCGGGCGATGGCCGACCGCGTTCGAGACGTTCGAGTTCGATGGCGTCTTCGCTCACCGAGATCACCTGTACGACAGGCGCTCCCGACGCCGACAGCCAGCGCAACCCGGCGGCTTCGGCCGCGAAGAAGTCAGGATGACCGCCCCGCGGGCCGCTCTGGCGCAGCGTCTTGGTGAAGGCGGGACTCACCGGGAGGAATGCTCGTCGGTCGCCGTCGCCTCGAGACTCTTCGCACTCACTCGCGCGAGCCGGTCGAAACGATCGTTGGCGACTCGCATCGCGATCTCATACGGCAGTGCGAACTTTCGCGCCCACCAGTACCCGAACCGGATGTCGAACGAGGTGTAGACCATGAAGCGGTTCTTGCGAATCCCGGTCAGGATCGCCGCCGCCGCCACGTCGGGCGACACCGCGACCTTGTGAAATCCGTTGATGGCGGCCTTGACCCGCGGGTTCTCGCGGTCGATGCCGACGATCTCCACGGAGTCGACCAGTGGCGTGTCCACCCCGCCGGGGCATACCAGGGACACCCCGATCCCGTGACGCCGCAGATCGAATCGAAGAACCTCCGACACGCCCCGCAGCCCGAACTTGCTGGCGCTGTATGCGGCGTGCCAGGGCAGCGCCAGCAGTCCGGCGGCCGAGGAGACGTTCACGATGTGTCCACCGCGCCCCCGTCGGATCATCTGCGGCACAAAGCTTTCGATGATGTGGATCGGCCCCATCAGGTTGACGTCGACCAGCTTCCGCCAGTGCCGGTGTTCGAGATCCTCCACCGTTCCCCACGCCGAGATCCCGGCGATGTTCATCACCACGTCCATGACGCCGACCTCGGCGTCCACCTGGCGGGCGAACCCGGCCACCCAGTCGAAGTCCGAGACGTCCCCGGCCACGTGGTAGAGGACCGTTCCGTCGGCCGCGGTGATGGCCGCGACGACCTCGTCGAGCTGATCCGCGTGCAGGTCGGTGAGCACCAGTTCGGCGCCCCGGGCGGCGGCGGCCTGGGCGGTGGCCCTGCCGATTCCGCTCGCCGCGCCGGTGATGAGGACCTTGCGGCCACGCAGCGACGGCACCGGGGTGTCCATGAACAGCAGCTCTTTGAGACCCATGACGCGAGGTTAGCCGTCCGCCGCGGCGGACCTCAGCCAATCGACGGATCGCCCACGCCGGATCGGGCCGCGCGCCGGCGACGTCAGCCGATCGGCAGTTTCCCGTCGAAGAGCGCGTAGACGATGGTCAGCATCGCCTTGAGCACTTGTGCGGACACGTCCTGGCCCTGGGTCATCAGCAGCCGCGCCACGGCTTCGGGGTCCTCGGTGGCGAGGAGCTGCTCGACGAAGGGGATGACCGAGGACAGTCCGCTGGCGTCGTCCGTCGGCACCGACGGCGCCGGGCCCGCTCCGGTCGCGGCGTTCCCGTTGACGTAGTTCAGGATTCCGTCGGTGATCGCCATGGCGTACTTGACCTGACCGTCCCGGCCGGCAAGCGCCTTGGCCTCACCGGGGTTGGCGAGGTTGCCCATCTCGATGAACACCGCCGGGACCTTGGTCAGGTTCACCGCGGCGATGTCGGGACGGGTCTGGATCCCGTCGCGGACGCCGGCGTAGTTCGCCGAGGGGAACCCGGCCTTGACGAAGGCGTCGCGCATCGTGGTCGAGGCCTTGCGTCCCTCGCCGGACTGCACGCGGTCGACGGTGGCATCCGGGACCGGCAGCGACGGCACGATCATGTGGAAGCCCTTCTTGGACTCGTCGGCTCCCCGCGCCGTCGAGTCGGCATGCAGGCTGACCGCGACCGCGGCTCCGGAGCGACTGGCCGCGGCGGCGCGTTCGTCCACACAACCGCCCCACCCGGTGTCGTCCGGCCTGCTCAGGACCACACGAGCCCCCTGGCTCTCGAGGCCGGCCTTCACGAGTTGCCCGATCTGCCAGTTGACCGTGTGCTCCTTGGCGCCGTTCACACCGGACGCACCGCTGGTCTGGCAGTCCTTCTTGCCACCGCGCCCGTCCGGCACCTGTGCCCTGAGGTCGTGACCGGCGGCCGAGGCCTGGTGACCGGGGTCGAGGAAGATCGTCTTCCCCGCCAGTGCCGTCCCGCGGGCGGGGGCCGCTTCGGCGGGTGCCGCGACCACGTTCGAGGCGACCGCCATCGACGTGGCGGCCACCATGGCGAAGCCGATCGTGGCAAGGCGTTGGGCTGTCGTCTTTCGGAACATTGCGCTGTCGAGGCCGCGACGCGCCGAGGCGCTGGTCACTTGCCTCACTCCCTCCCGTTGAGTACCACTGGTCACACTGGTCACAGACATAACAGTGAAACAAACGAATGCGGGATTCCGAAATGGTCGTCCTGGGAGAACGGCATTTCGTTAGGGAGCTGTGACCTCTCCGATCGGCGTGTCGAGCGTGTCGCGGGTCAGTCCGTCAGGTGCCGCAGGATTCCGAGGATGCCGTTCTCGTCCGCAGCGTCCTCCGGTCGGGCGACGGCGGCCTCCAGCTCGGCGCGCACGGCCGCCTCGTCGAGACCGCGCCCGATCGCGACGAGTTCGGTGGCCGGACGCCGCCCTTCCCAGGATTCGCGCATCACGCGCACGAAGCCGCCGACTCCGTGCACGACGAACCGCTGCCGATGCCTCGGTACGTCGAAATGGACGATTCCCTTGATCCGGAAACACCCATTGGGCGGACGTTCGAGAAATCGCGCCAGGCGCCGCGGATCCATCGGCCGGTCACTGGAGAACGACACCGACTCGTATTCAGCGTGCAGATGCTCGTGGTCAGCGTGACCCGCGTCGTCGAGCAGCAACTCGTCGAAAGCCATCTGGCCGGACCGAGCCTGCGCGACGTCGCGCTGAACGACATCGAACAGGAGCGCCGGATCGATCGCGGCATTCCGGGTCGCCACCCGCGGTGCGGTCGCATTGAGTTGTGCGACAAGCTCTTCGACGACGCGCCGGGACTCATCCGGGATCAGGTCGACCTTGTTGACGAGCACGAGGTCGGCGATCGCGACGTGCGAGTCCAGCTCCGGATGCGTACCGCGCACCTCCTCGACGTGCGCGGCGTCGACCACATAGACCAGTCCGCCGTAGCGGAGTCGGGCGTCCGCCACCGACGTCACCATCCGGATGAGCGCTTTGGGTTCGGCGATCCCGCTCGCCTCGATCACGATGGCGTCGATCCCAGCGCTCGGACGAACCAGCGAGGTGAGCGCGTTCGCGAGGCCGTCGGCGTCGACGGTGCAGCACATGCACCCGTTCCCGAGGCTCACCGTGCCGTCCGCCTGCGCCGAGACGAGCAGCGCGTCGATGTTCACCTTGCCGAAGTCGTTGACCAGCACGCCCAGACGGGTGCCGGTGCGCCCGGCAGACCGCAACAGATGATTGAGCAGTGTCGTCTTTCCCGAACCCAGATACCCGGCCACCACGACGACCGGAACCGGACCGCGGCGATCGGGGGTCTTCGCAGCGCTCATCACCGGCGGCCGGGTTCCAGACAGTCCGCACAGATCACGGCGAGGTCGCGGCCGTCCCGATCGGGGTGATTGGCGACATTGCTCGTCGGACGACGGCATTCGACGCAGCGGCCGAGCACCTCCGCGTGGTCGGAGAACTCCACGCCCATGCGGTCGTCGAAGACGTAGAGCGAACCCTGCCAGAGCCCGTCGTCGCCGTACCGCTCGCCGTAACGCACGATGCCACCGTCGAGCTGGTAGACCTCGGCGAACCCGCGGTTCCGCATCACCGTGCTGAGGACCTCGCAGCGCACGCCGCCCGTGCAGTACGTGACGATCGGCCGGTCCTTGAGGTGATCGAACGCGCCGCTCTCGATCAACGGCACGAAGTCCCGGGTGGTGCGCGCCTTGGTCGTGACCGCGCCGGCGAATCGCCCGACCTCGGCCTCGATCTCGTTGCGCCCGTCGAAGAAGACCACGTCGTCGCCGCGGGCGTCCACGAGCTCGTGCACCTGCTCCGGACTCAGCCGGGTTCCGGTGCCGACGACCCCGTTCTCGTCGACCTCGATCTCGTCCGGAACCCCGAAGGTCACGATCTCGGGCCGGACGCGCACGCTCAACCGCGGGAAGTCCCGGCCCGTGCCGTCGGACCATTTGATGTCCGCCCCCGCGAACCCGGGGTACGCGCGGGTCGTCCTGACGTAGCGTTTGACCGCGGCGATGTCGCCACCGACGGTGCTGTTGATCCCGTGGCGTGACACGATGATCCTGCCCCGGACCCCGAGCGACTCGCACACCGCCAGCTGCCACAACCGGATGGCCTCGGGATCGGGCAGCGGAACGAAGACGTAGAACAGGACGATCTTGGGGGTCGGCACAGTGCAAGGGTACGGAAATCGGCGACCCCGCCCCGAATCCACATCACGGTCCCGCGACCGCCGATTCCTGCGCGTGATCTGCGCAACCGCGGCAATCGGGACTCTGACCGTTTCGGTCGCACTCGCCGGATGCTCCCTGCCGTCGGACTCCGGCCCGTCCCGAATCGTCATTCCGCCCACCGACGAGTTGTCGACGGTGACCGAAATCGAGTCCTCGTCGACGACATCGACCACCGGCGAGGACTCGGCGCGGAATCTGCCCGACTGGACAATCGGGCGAGTCGTCGCAGTGGCACCACGCGTCGACAACTCGCGTTTCCACCAGGGCTCGGTGACGGAGGATTCGCCGCTGCAGGACTCGTCCGGTTTCCATTTCTCGACGCCGGATCGGGCGGTGAATTGCTCGACCGGTACCAACGGTTCGTCGGCCCTCGCCTGTCGGATCGATGAGGATGCGGACGACGATTCCTCGGCGGAACGTCCGTCGTCCGCGTCGGGCGCCTGCGACTGGGCTCGGGATTACGCCGTCCTGGGACCGGATGGACCGCAGCGCGGTGCGTGCGCCAATCGATATCCCGTTCTGTATCGCAGTTCGATTGTCGACTTCGGTCGCACTATTTCGATATCGCGATTTTCTTGTCTCGTTGAGACCGTCGGTATGTTCTGTCTCGAATCGCGTTCTCAATCAGGATTCGCAATCACCCCGAACGGTTACCAAACCATCTATGCAGCGGATCGGGCACCCGAAGCGTTGGTGAGCGTGTCACCGGAGGAATCGGACGAATCGTCCCGGCGGACGACCGGGGCAGTGCCCACGAGCTAGCGCACACCTACTTCGAACCGGACCGCCACTGCGCGTAACCCGCCGTCGACACCAGCGTGGATCCGACTGGTTAACAAACGGCCGTGTCTCGACTTCCCTAACGCTATTCAATGATTTATGGTCTAGGCGGGGGTTCTCAGCAAGTACTCATGGTTTGGGTCTAAGCTGTGCACAGTTGGAATAGATCAAAACGGGGGGACGCAGGTTTTCAGGCCTTGCACGTCCGTCTTGGTCGGATGACACAATTCGAGGGGACAAGCAATTCATGGCGAAAAAGGAAATCGTTCAGGTCATCGACGATCTCGACGGTAAGGTGCTGGATCAGTACGAAACCGTCCGGTGGTCACTCGATGGAAAGAACTACGAGTTCGACACTTCGTCGAAGCACGCGCAGCAATTCCGCGATTCGCTGTCGAAGTACCTCGACATCTCCCGCCAGACCGGTCGCGTGACCAAGCGCACCGCAACGGCGTCGACTGCGACCGGGGGCGGACGCAACAAGGAGACCACCAAGGCGATTCGCGAGTGGGCCATCCGCGAAGGTTACGAACTGAGTGATCGCGGTCGCATCCCGCAGAGCATCATCGAGGCCTTCGAAGCCGCACACTGATCGGTCAGACCTGACCGTCATCACACATGAGACCTGTTGCCCGGCCGCCTTTCGCGTGCCGGGCAACAGGCGTTGAAAGGGCTGTTCGCCGATGAGGCCCCTGACCCCGCTGTCGGCTCCGGTGGACCCGATTCGCGCACTCGAGCGCATCTCGTGGCTGCTCGAGCGTCGCCGGGAGAGCACGTACCGCGTGGAGGCCTTCCGCCGCGCCGGGCAGGCGGCCGCCGGACTCGACCCGTCCGAGCTACACGCACGGGCTGTCGCCGGCACTCTCACCGCGATCAAGGGAATCGGCAAGACCACCGCGGCGGTCATCGCCGAGGCCGCCGACGGTGAGCTACCGGGGTACCTCGCACGTTTGCAGGGCGAAGATCCACCCCTCGCCCCCGACGGCGCCGAGGGCCTCGTGGAGGCCGTTGTCGGCGACCTGCACGCCCACACCGACTGGAGCGACGGCGGGGCGCCCATCGACGAGATGGCCGCGGCTGCGGAGGCCTCCGGCCACGACTGGCTCGCGATCACCGACCACTCGCCGCGCCTCACGGTCGCGAACGGACTGAGCCCGGAACGGCTCGCCGCCCAGATCGAGGCGATCGACAACTGGAACACCGGTCACAGCAGCAACTTTCGTCTCTTCCGTGGAATCGAGATCGACATCCTCGACGACGGCACGCTCGATCAGACCGACGAGATGATCGCCCGACTCGACGTCGTGACCGCATCCGTGCACTCAAATCTGCGCATGGCGCACGACGCCATGACCGACCGGCTCATCGCCGCGGTCTCCGATCCACGGGTGCACGTCCTCGGCCACTGCACAGGCCGGCGAGTGCTGAGCGGCCGGGGCCACCGCCCACCCTCGACCTTCGACGCCGAGGCCGTGTTCGCCGCCTGCGCGGCCCACGACACCATCGTGGAGATCAACTCCCGTCCGGAGCGGTCGACCCGCCCGACGAACTGATCGAGATCGCCGACGACGCGGGCTGCCTGTTCGCGATCGACTCCGACGCCCACGCACCCGGGCAACTCGACTTCAAGATCCTCGGCGCGCGGCGGGCCGTCGACCACGGCATCGACCCCGACCGGATCGTCACGACATGGTCGTCGGACCGGTTGTCGGAGTGGCTCGCCCGCTGACCTGTCCCGCTGGGCCCGAGCGGCCCAGAACGTGCTGTCAGCTCAGGGCGTCGACGCGGTCTCGGATCACCGGCAGCACGCCTTCGGCGAACCAGTGCGCTTCCTCGATGTGCGGATAGCCCGACAGGATGAAGTGGGAGAAGCCCTCGGATTCGTACTCGCCGATCAGCGCCGCGACCTCGTCGTAGCTGCCGACGAGCGCGGTGCCGGCTCCCCCACGGATGAGCCCGACCCCCGCCCACAAGCCGGGATGGATCTCGAGCGCATCGCGACGTCCGCCGTGGAGTTCGGCCATCCGGCGCTGACCGGTCGAGTCCGAGACCGAGTGCAGGGCGAACGCGGTCTCGATCTCTTCGTCGGAGATCCCCTGCAGCAGTGTGTCGGCGACCCGCCACGCCTCCTCGGAGGTCTCGCGGGCGATGACATGCAGCCGCACACCGTATTCGAGCGACCGGCCGACCGTCTCTGCGCGTCGCGCCACCTCCGCGATCTTCTCTCCGGCCACCGCCGGCGGCTCGCCCCACGTGAGGTAGACCTGGGCACGCGAGGCCGCAACGGTCAGTGCCGGGTCCGACGACCCGCCGAAGTAGATCCGCGGTGGATCGGTCGGCGGATCCGCGAGGAACGCCCCGGCGATCCGGTAGAACTCTCCGTCGAAGTCGACGGTCTCACCGGACCAGAGCCGGTCGACGATCTGCACGAACTCGTCGGTGCGCGCGTAACGGCGGTCGTGGTCGACCCAGTCACCGAACCGGCGTTGCTCGACCTCGTCACCGCCGGTCACGATGTTGACCGCGATCCGTCCACCCGAGAATCGCTGGAGCGTCGCCGCCTGCTGTGCGGCCAGGGTCGGCGAGATCAGCCCGGGGCGGAATGCGACGAGGAAGGTCAACTGCTCGGTGTGGGTGATCGCGGCGGCCGTGGTCAGCCACGCGTCCTCGCACCAGGTTCCGGTCGGGGTCAGGACACTCTCGTAGCCGAGCCGATCGGCGGTGCGTGCGACATCGATCAGGTACGGCAGGTCTGGCGCACGGTAACCCGGAGGGTGCCGTTTCGTCGCCGATGCATGTGAGGCTCCGACAATCCCGCGGCTGTCACCGGCGGTCGGCAGAAACCAATGGAAATGGCTCATGGGCGTGGTCCCTTTCTCGCACCTCTAGGACTGGGGCGTGCCGAACAGCGGTGCCAGGGCCTCGTCGTAGCGGTTGTCGACGAACGTCGCGAAGTCGACCTGCCCCTGGAGTTGCCCGGAGTCGGCGAAGGCGTCGGCGAGCTCCTGCTCCGACGCCACGACGCTGTCGTCGAGTGCGATCGCGGGTCGGAGGCTGCGGCCCTGGGCGATCGCGCCGGCCCGCGGGTCGATCCCGACCTCGGCGGAGTACTGCTCGGCCCACTCTTCCGGGTTGGCCTTGGCCCAGTTGGCGGCCCGCGCGATCCCGAGCGCCAGTTCCCGTACTGCGGTGTTGCGACGCGGGTCGGCAAGCGCCTCGTCGCCCGCGATCCCGAAACCGTAACCGTTCGATACGCCTTCGGCCGTGACGAGCGTCTTCGGGTTGTTCTCGAGCTGGACGATCGCGGTGTACGGGTCCCAGATCGCCCATGCGTCGACGTTCCCGGAGGTGAACGCCGACAACGCATCCGCGGGCTGCAGGAAGACCGGCTCGACGTCCTTGCCGGGCCCCAGGGTCAGATTCACCTTGTTCAGTTGCAGCAGCAGATGTCCGTGGGCCGAGCTGCCCTTCGCCACGGCGACCTTCTTGCCCCTGAGGTCGGCGACCGAGGCCAGTGACGACGTTCCCGGGATCAGGATCGCGTCGCCGCTGGCGTTGTTCGCGTACCCGGTGACGATCTTGACCTTCGCGTTCGCCGCGGCGCCGAAGATGGGCGGCGTGTTCCCGGTGACCGCGAAGTCGATCTTGCCTGCGGTGGCGGCCTCGATCTGCGGCGGGCCGGAGGTGAAGGTGGAGAATTCGATGGTGAACGGGAGCTTCTCGAGTTCGCCCGAGGCGCGCAGTAGGGCTTCGGTGCCGCCCTTCTGGTCTCCGACTCGGAGGGTCAGGTCCTGCAGTGAGGCGACGTCGACCGTCTCGTTCGCGATCGATTCGGCGGTGTCCTCCCGCTGCACACAGCCCGCGAGGCCCAGGGTCAGGGCGGCGGTGGCCAGCACGGCGGCGAGCACGCGGCGCCGTCGGGGCCGGGATGCGCGCACGGAAAGATGGTGGTGTGTCATCGAGATCGGCTTTCGGTCAGGGAACGGGAGGGTCAGCGCGCCGAATCGGTGACGCCGAGTGCGGTCAGCAATTCGGCTCGCAGGCGCGGGATCTCGGAGTCGGGATCATCGGCGTCGCCGGTCTGACGTGGACGGGGCACGGTGAGGTCTTCGACGATCTCGCCACCGGCCAGGACGACGACGCGGTCGGCCAGCCGCAACGCCTCGTCGACGTCGTGGGTGACGAGGAGTGCACCGAACCCGTTGTCGCGCCACAGCGAGATGAGCAGTTCGTGCATCGTGCGCCGAGTGAGGGCGTCGAGTGCGCCGAACGGCTCGTCGAGCAGCAGCAGTTGCGGACGGGCCACGAGCGCACGGGCGAGCGAGACCCGTTGCGCCTGACCACCCGAGAGTTGCGCGGGCCACGCAGCCGTCTTGTCGCTCAGGCCGACCTCGCCGAGGGTGCGGCACGCGCGTTCGCGGGCCTGTGACTTGCCGACCTTCTCGCGCACGAGGCCGAAGGCGACGTTCTGTAAGACGGTGCGCCAGGGGAAGAGTCGCGGCTCCTGGAAGGACACCGCCGGGTGACCGGCGGTCCGGACGCTGCCCGACTCGGTCTGCGACAGGCCCGCCAGCAGGCGAAGCAGCGTCGACTTGCCACTGCCGCTGCGTCCGATGAGCGCGACGATCTCGTGCGCCCCGACCCGTAGGGTCACGTCCCGCAACACGAGATTGTCCCCGTAGCTCAGGCTTGCGTTCTCGACTTCCGCGGCGTATCCGGCGGGGTCGACCAGGTCGTCGGGGGACGGGACCTCGAGATCTCGGGTGGCGATGGCGGTCATGGTCGGGCCTCCTGGACTCGGGATGTGCGGGTTGGGGGCGTCACCGGTTCTGGTATCGGGTCGTGTAGCGCTCCAGCGCGCGCACGATGGCGTCGGTGATCAAACCCATTGCGGCGTAGACGATCAGGCCGAAGAAGATGATGTCGGTGCGCAGGAAGTCGCGCGCGTTGTTGATCAGGTATCCCAGCCCGGACGTGGCCGCGATCTGCTCGGCGACGATGAGGCTGAGCCATGCGATCGCCAGGGCCTGGCGCAGACCGACCAGGATCTGCGGCATGGCACCCGGGATGATGAGATCGCGGATGGTGGTGAGCCGCGAGAAGCCCAGCACGCGAGCGCTTTCCACCAGGCGGCCGTCGATCTGGCGAATCGCGGCGGAGGTGTTCAGGTAGAGGGGGAACAGCGCGCCGAGGGACACGAGCAGCACCTTGGGCATCTCGCCGATGCCGAACCACAGGATGAACAACGGGATCAGACCGAAGAGCGGAAGTGCGCGTATAGCCTGCATGTTCGGGTCGATGGCCGAGTCGGCGAACTTGCTCAGGCCGACCAGCAAGCCCAGACCGATCCCGACCGCGACGCCGATCGTCAGTCCGATCGCGACCCGCTGCGCCGACGCCGCGATCGCGTCGAGGAGTTGTCCGTTGTTCAGGACCTCCCACCCGGCCTCGGCGATCAGCGACGGTGCGGGCAGCTTGTCCTGCGGGATGATCCCCAGTGCGCTGCCCACCTGCCAGAGCACGAGAACGGCGATGGGTGACAGCGCGCGCAGGATGGTGTGCAGCCGGGACGACCGGTCCGCCTTGGCCGATGGGGAGTCGGACGACCCCGGGTCCACCGCCCGCGGATCGCCGGGCGCGCTGATACTGAGTGTTCGGTCGGCCACGTGCGGCAACGTTACGAATCGGGAAACACTCGCGACACCGTTGAGTTCAGCGTGAGCACAAGTAGGCCACCCGCCCAGCGTTCGCGTAACGGCGAGCGGTCAGCCCCGGTCGATACGGTTCGGTGCGTCAGCTCCGTTTGATGACGATGCCGGTTCATTCCCGACGCCGAACCCGTCAGCTCGATCACCGGTCCGCCCGGACGCGTCGGTGCGCCGGCCTTGTCCTTCACCTTCGACCATCCGGAGAGTTGCAGGTCGCCGTACCTTATCTCCTGATCGGGGCCGATCCGGAGCTTCACCGTGGTGATGGAGACCTGCAGCTGCAGGATCGTCGACGGGCCGGGGAACGTCGCATGGGTGAAGTCCATGTCGACGGTGCCCATGCTGCCGGTGACCAGCGTCGACGGCGGAACATGCCACGTGCCCTTGCGTCGAACCGTCTCCCACTCGGCCGCGAGGTGCACGGGCCCGGTCGAAGGGACGGCGACGGCCGGGGTCGCGGCTACGGCCTGGCCCGGCTCGTTGAACAGGCGACCGGCGTTCGGCAGGTGTTCTGAACCGCCCCGGGTCTGTCGGAGGCTCTCGAACCTGTGAAGGATGGAGAGCATGGCAGCACCACGCAAGTACAGTGAGGAACTCAAGGACCGGGCCACCCGGATGGCATGTGAAGCGCGACAAGATCCCGATTCGTCGAGAGGTGCGATCAAGCGGATCGCCGATCAGCTCGGAGTCCATCCCGAGGCGTTGCGCAATTGGGTTCGTCAGGCCGAGATCGACGGCGGGGTCCGCCCGGGCACCACGAGTGAGGACGCTGACCGCATCGCGGCGTTGGAGCGGGAGAACCGTGAACTGCGGCGAGCGAACACGATCTTGAAGCAGGCTTCGGCTTTCTTTGCGGCGGAGATCGACCGCCCACAGCGCTGATCGTGGAGTTCGTCGCGGCTCACCGCGATGAACACGGAGTCGATCCGATCTGTGCGGCATTGCGCGATACGTCCGCCCAGATCGCTCCGTCCACGGTACGAGCCCACCTGAGCCCCCAGAAGACCGAGGCGCCTCGTGTGGTGCGTGACCGGGAGCTCCTTACCCAGGTCCGCGCGGTGCATGCCGACAACCTCGGCGTCTACGGTGCCCGCAAGGTGCATGCCCAATTGCGCAGACAGGGCCATAGTGTTGCCCGCTGCACCGTCGAGCGATTGATGAAAGCCGATGGGCTGCAAGGGATAGCGAGACTCAAGACACGCAAGACCACGCGCAGCGAGGGAGCTGAAACACCCCGGCCGGCTGACCGGGTCAACCGTCAGTTCACCGCGGCGGCACCGAACGCGTTGTGGGTGGCGGACCTGACCTACATCCGCACCCACTCGGGCTGGGTGTACGCGGCGTTCGTCCTGGACGTGTTCTCGCGGATGGTCGTCGGCTGGCAGGTCTCGACCACCATGCACACCGACCTCGCCCTCGACGCCCTGAACATGGGATTGTGGGCACGGTCGCGTGCCGGCCACGACGTGGCCGGGCTGATCCACCACTCCGACCGCGGAGTGCAATACCGAGCCATCCGCTACACCGAACGACTGGCCGAAGCCGAAGCGGTGACATCTGTTGGCTCCAAAGGGGATTCATACGACAACGCGATGGCTGAGGCGTTCAACTCGCTGTTCAAAGCCGAATGCATCCGTAACCCCGTGATGCGCCCGCGAGGCGGCTGGGCAGGTGTGGGCGAGGTCGAGATCGCCGTCGCTGAGTACGTCGAATGGTTCAACCACCGCCGCCTGCACGGCGAGATCGGACACGTCCCACCCGTCGAGTACGAGAGCGCCTACTGGTCGACCCACACCGTCACCAGCTACCGTGAGAACCCGGTCCCCGCAAACGCTGGAACCAACTAACCGAGCCTCCAGCAAACCCGGGGCGATTCATTCCAGGACGGCTCGCAGGTCCGCGCGGGTCTTGGCGGCGTACACCAGACCGGACCGCTCCTCGAACTCCGCGATCTCCAGATATCCGGACGAGAAGGCATCATTGAGGAGAGTCACGGCCCGCTCGCGTTCCGGGTTTCCGACCCGTAGATCGTCGTCGGGGAGGCGGTCGACCATACCTGCCACCTTATGGCACCCGCGCTGAGTGGGTTTTCGCAGCACGACGGCCGGGGCTCGCGGCGGCGTCAGTTCCGCGGGATCGGTGGCGCGGCGTCGGGTGCCATCAGTGCGCCGATCTGCGCGAAGATCTGGTTGGTGTCATAGCCCTCGGCCGAGCGCATAGTTCCAGTTCGTCCCCGGCGCGTAGAGCAGCGGCTCGTTCACCGCGTAGGACAACATCTCGTCGGTCGTCCACGCCTTGAACGGGTTCGTCAACTCCTCGATCTCGAACGCGTCGTTGCCGAGCACATAGTCCTGGTACCCCGACGTCATCGTCGCCAGTTGCCGGAGGGTGACCCGGTCGCTGTTGGGGATCTGGGGCACCCATGTCGCGATGATGTCGTCGAGGGCGACCGCCTTCTCGTCGACGAGTTGCAACAGCACCGCCGCGACGTAGGCGATGGCGACCGACCCGTTGCGGAAGTGCATGTCCGCGGTGGCGGGTACACCGGTCTGCGACTCGCCGAACGCCTTGGTGGTCACCTCCTGGCCGTCGTCGGTGACACGCACGATCACCGACTTGAGGTGTTGGGACTCCATCAGTCCTTCGACGATCTACTCGATCTGCGCCGCCTGCTGCGGGTTGGACGACGACGCCTACGAGGACGCGGGTTCGGCACCGCCCCCGGTGCCGCACGCCGCCAGAACGATCGCGAGGACCGCGGCAATCAGCATTGACCAGCGCTTGTGCATTGTCGAATTTTCACGGGCGCCGAACCCCTGTCGGCGACTTCGTCGATTCCGGAGTAGCGTCGACTCCGTCCGCAATCGGCCGGAGGAGGCGACGATGTCAGCGGTAGACGCGACGAGCTCGGGGACGATGCCGGTCGCGTTCATCGGTCACGGCAACCCGATGAACGCCCTGGAGCGCAACAAGTACACCGAGGCCTGGGCCGCTCTGGGTGCATCGGTGCCGAAACCGCGAGCGATCCTGGTGATCTCGGCGCACTGGTACACCAACGCCACCGCCGTGACGGCGATGCCACGGCCGCGGACCATCCACGACTTCTACGGTTTCCCGCAGGACCTCTTCGACGTGGAGTACCCTGCCCCGGGCGACCCGGATGTCGCCGACATGGTCTCCGATGTCGTCAAACCCACGTGGTGCGGTCACGACGTCGACAGCTGGGGTATCGACCACGGGACGTGGTCGGTGCTGGTGCACACGTTCCCGGATGCGTCCGTACCCGTACTCCAGTTGTCGCTCAACGCTTTCAAGGACTACGAGCACCACTACGAACTGGGCCGCCGGCTCGCCCCGCTCCGCGACCAGGGTGTGCTGATCATCGGCAGCGGCAACATCGTGCACAACCTACGCGCGGTCGACTTCGCGAAGCCCGACAGCGGATTCGACTGGGCCCACCGGTTCGACGACGCGGCCCGAGAGGTGTTGCTGGACAAGCCGTCGAGTGTGCTGAGTCTGGACGGACATCCCGACTTCGACAAGTCCGTGCCGACCCCGGACCACTATCTACCGATGCTGTACATCGCCGGACTCGCCGGAGACGCCCCGCTGGATCTGCTCGTGGACGGCCATGCCGCCGGGTCGATCTCGATGGCCGCCTACACGCACGGGCTGGACGTCGAGCCCACGGGGTCCGGCGCCGGTGGCCCGGCCGCCGAACTGCCCGAGGGGTTTCCGACGCTCAACTCGAACCTGTGACCCTCAGGCCGCGAGGAACTCGTCGATCTGGTTGACCGCCGACGACGCACCTTCGACGACTCCCATGTCGAGCACCTTCTGCAACGCCTCGGCCGAGTCGTAGGTGCTGATGAAGGTGGCGACGGTCTTACCGTCCGTCTCGGTGAATGCGTAGGAATTGCGGGATTCGGGCATGTCGGTGATCGGGTTGAGGTCCCCGTCGGCAAAGCCGTCCAGGAAGGTGAAGCCGGTGGGCTCGTCCACCGATTCGACTTTCCAGTAGCCGCCGAACTTCTCGCCCTCGGGACTGGTCATGTAGTACGTGACCTTGCCACCCGGGCGCAGGTCGTGGTCGACGACGGTCGCCGGATAGGTGGGCGGGCCCCAGATCTTCTCGAGCTGACGCGGATCGGCGTAGATCTGCCACACCCGTTCGATCGGGGCCGCGAACTCGGCGTTGATGGTGATCGTCCGGGCGTCCAGGTCGGGTGTCACATCGATGACAGGCATTGTTCATTCCTCCGGTGTGGTTGTGGGTGAGGGTGATTCGAGCGTGAGCAGATCGTCGATGCGGGCGATACGACCACGCCACACCGCTTCGAGCTCGGTGAGCATCGAGGCCACCGAACGCACTGCCGCGACATCGCCGCTGGCCAGCTGCTCGCGTCCGGAACGACGCTTGGTGAGCAGACCGACCTTCTCCAGGACGGCGACGTGCTTCTGTACCGCCGCGAAGCTCATGTCGTATTTCGCGGCGAGCACCGAGACCGAGTGTTCGCCGGCGAGCACGCGTCGCAGGATGTCACGACGGGTGCGGTCCGACAGCGCGTGGAACAGGGCGTCGGCCCGGTCCTCGTCTGTCGGTTCGCCTACGTTCTCGGCCACGCCTCAAACATACAACCAATTGGTTGTATGTCAAGGGTCTGTTGCGATCACGGCGGGCTCAACCCTCGCCCTCGGCGTTCGGCGCGCCTTGACTTGTCCCGATCACCTCCCTGCCCGTGGCGGCACCTCCCCGACTCGCTCCGGCGACCCAGACCGAAGGACATCATCCGTGACCCGTCAGCTCCACCTCGGTGGTTTCTTGATCGCCTCCCCCGTCACCCATTCGCACGCCGCATGGCGTCATCCCGGGTCGGAGACCGACTACTTCGGGCCAGACCACTACCACCGGGTCGGCCGCATCCTCGAACGCGGCAAGTTCGACTTCGCCTTCTTCGCCGACCTGCTCGCCGCACCGGTCCGGTTCGGCGGCGACCAGTCCGAACCCTTCCGGCGCGGCACCCAGGCCGCGGCGACGATCGATCCGAGCCTGGTCGCGGCGAGCATCGCCGCCGTCACCACCCGGCTCGGCATCGCGGTCACCAAGTCCACCACCTACTTTCACCCCTACGAACTCGCGCGCGTCTTCGGTTCCCTCGATCACCTCACCCGTGGACGGATCGCGTGGAACATCGTGACGTCGCTGTCGCAGGCCGAGGCGCAGAACTTCGGCTTCGACGACCACGTCGGACACGACGAGCGGTACGTGCGCGCCGAGGAGTTCGTCAGCACGGCGATCAAGCTGTGGTCGAGCTGGGATGCCGACGCCGTCACCGCCGACAAGGAGTCCGGCGTCTGGGCGGATCCGTCGAAGATCCACACCGTCGACCACGAAGGCACGCACTACCGCACGCGGGGTCCGCTGAACCAGCCCCGCTCACCGCAGCATCGCCCGGTACTCATCCAGGCGGGATCGTCGAACACCGGCAAGGACTTCGCCGCGCGGTGGGCCGAGGCGATCTTCGAGATCGACCCGACCCCGGAGGGACGCCGGGCCTACTACGACGACGTGAAGTCGCGGGCGGTGAACTTCGGCCGAAATCCCGACCACGTCAACATCTTCCCGTCGTTCATCCCGTTCATCGGCGAGACCGAGTCGATCGCCCGGGAGAAGCAGGCGTTCCACAACGAACTCGCCGATCCGATCTCCGGCCTGATCACGCTGTCGGTTCACACCGACCACGACTTCTCCGCCTACGATCTCGACGCTCCCGTCGAAGACGTCCAGGTGAGCGGAACACAGGGGCTGTTCGACGTCGCCCGACGCCTCTCCGAGCGGGACAGTCTCACCCTCCGCGACATCGGCAAGCTCTACGCCCAGGGAGTCCTGCTGCCGCAGTTCGTCGGCACGGCCGCCGATGTCGCGGACCATATCGAGGAGTCCTTCACCGGCGGTGAGGCCGACGGGTTCATCGTGTCGAGTGCGCAGACCCCGGGCACCTTCAACGACTTCGTGGACTACGTGGTCCCAGAGCTGCAGCGCCGCGGCCTGTTCCGCACGGAGTACGAGGGCACGACCCTGCGCGAGCACCTCGGGCTCGGGAGCGCCGAGGAGGATCTGCCGGCGGACGTGCGTGGGGTAGACACCCGGCTCGCGGGCTGAGAGATCTCAGCGCTCGCTGAACCGGCCGCCGTCGACGTCCCAGTGCCGGTCGACGCGCACGTTCTGCAGCATGCGCCGATCGTGGGTCACGAGAAGCACTGCGCCGTCGTAGGAATTGAGGGCGGACTCGAGTTGCTCGATGGCCGGCAGGTCGAGGTGGTTGGTCGGCTCGTCGAGGACGAGGACATTGGTGCCCCGCGCCTGCAGCAGGGCGAGTCCGGCCCGCGTGCGTTCGCCGGGTGACAGCTCTCCGACCGGCCGGTCCACGTGATCGGCCCGCAGCCCGAACTTGGCGAGCAACGTTCGCACGTCCGCGGTGGAGTATTCGGGGACCAGCGCTTCGAACCGTTCGGCCAGCGGCCGGGGACCGGTGAACAGGCCACGCGCCTGGTCGATCTCGCCGATCGCGACGTTGGCACCGAGTCGCGCGGTCCCCTCGTCGGGTACGACGCGACCGAGTAGTAGCCGCAGCAGCGTCGTCTTGCCGGCACCGTTGTGGCCCGTGATGCCGATGCGTTCGCCGGCGTTCACCTGTAACGACACCGGGCCCAGCACGAAATCCCCCTGTCGCACAACCGCTTCATTGAGGGTGGCGACCACCGAGCTGGAGCGCGGCGCGGACCCGATGGTGAACTCGAGAACCCATTCCTTGCGCGGTTCGGCGACCTCGTCGAGCCGAGCGATCCGGCTCTCCATCTGCCGGACCTTCTGCGCCTGCTTCTCACTGGACTCGGTGGCGGCGCGACGTCGAATCTTGTCGTTGTCCGGCGCTTTCCGGATGGCATTGCGGACACCCTGACTCGACCACTCACGCTGGGTCCGAGCGCGTGCGACGAGGTCGGCCTTCTTGGCCGCGAACTCCTCGTACTCCTCGCGACGGTGACGGCGGGCGACGGCACGCTCCTCGAGGTAGCTCTCGTAGCCGCCGCCGTACACGGTGTTGGTGTGCTGCGCGAGGTCGAGTTCGAGCACCCGGGTGACGCTGCGCGCGAGGAACTCTCGATCGTGACTGACCAGGACGACGCCGCCCCGCATGCCGGCCACGACCTCCTCCAGGCGCGCGAGACCGTCGAGATCGAGGTCGTTGGTCGGTTCGTCGAGGAGCACGATGTCGAACCGCGAGCACAGCAGCGCGGCGAGCCCGACCCGGGCGGCCTGGCCGCCGGACAGATCCGCCATCAGGGTGGCGTCCGGGTCGATGACGCCGTCGCCGAGCCCGAGGTCGGCGAGGACCGCGGGCAACCGCTCGTCGAGATCGGCCGCCCCGGTGGCCAACCAGTGGTCGAGCGCGGCCGCATACGTCTCGGCCGGATCTCCCGGCGCCGCGGCGTCGGGGTCGGCCAACGCGTCCGCCGCCGCGTCCATCGCCGCCGTCGCCGCCGCGCACCCCGTCCGGCGGGCGACGTACGCGCGCACCACCTCACCGGGAACCCGTTCGTGCTCCTGCGGCAACCATCCGACGAAAGCGTCGGACGGTGCACGGGTCACCGTCCCCTCCAGGGGCGCGAGATCACCGGCGAGTACCCGCAGCAGCGTCGTCTTCCCGGCACCGTTGGCACCGACCACGCCGATCACGTCGCCGGGTGCCACCGTGAGATCGAGGTGGTCGAAGAGGACGCGGTGGGCATATCCCCCGGCGACGTCCTTGGCGACGAGCGTGGCGGTCATCGGTCCATGGTCGCACCAAGCGCCCGGACCACGAGGACCCGGCCGAGGCGGCCCCGGCACCCGGCACAGCCGGCTCCCCCGGTTTTCCCGACCGCCCGGCCGGGTATTGACCCGCATGACCTCATCTCGCGAGACCCGACACTTCGACGTCGTCATCGTCGGCGGCGGAAACGCCGGCCTCAGCGCGGCGGCGCGACTGCTGCGTCTGGGCGTCACCGATGTCGCGGTGATCGAACCGCAGGCCGTCCACACCTACCGCCCACTGCTCTCCTACGTCGGCGGAGGTCAGGCGACACTGCAGGACGCCGAGCGCACGCAGCGATCGGTGACGCCGGACGGGGTGACGTGGCTGCGCGACACCGCCGTCGTCGTCGACGCGGGAAAGCGGACAATCCGCTGCGCCTCGGGCGCCGACATCGGCTACCGGGACCTCGTCCTGGCCGTCGGACTAGTACCGGATCACGACGCGATGCCGGGGATCGAACTCGCGATCGCCGACCCGGCGGTGGCCAGCAATTATCTCGACCGGGCCGAACAGACCTGGGATCTCGTCACCTCGATGCCACGGGGTGGGCGAGCGGTGTTCACCGTCCCGCGTCCGCCGGTCAGCTGCACCGGGACCACACTCAAACCACTGTTCCTGGCCGCCGCCCACTGGCGGCGTCGAGGAATCCTCGAGTCGCTCGACATCACCTTGACCGTAGACCGGCCCCATCTGCTCGGCGTCGATGCCCTCGACGCCCGCCTCTTGGAGTGCCTCGACGAACTCGGCGTCCGCGTGCTGCTCGACAGTTCGGTACGACTACATCCGGTCGATCGCCGGGTCACCGTGGTCACCGGCTCGGCCACCCAGGACGTGCACTACGACATGCTGCACCTCGTCCCGCCCTTCCGAGGCGCCGACCTGGTGACCGACTCGGGCTTGGCCGGCGCCCGCGGCCGGGGGCTCGTCGACATCGATCCCCACACGCTGCGTCACCGCACCCATCCGTCCATCTGGGGAGCCGGTGACGGCGCCGCGATCGCGACCGACCCGTCGGGCGGCGGGTTGCGACGGCAGATCTCGGTGCTCGCCGACAACATCGCGGCCGCGCGGGCCGGCGAGGAACTCACCGCCTACGACGGGTACACCGTCGCTCCGATCGCGACGGACGCACATCATCTCATCGCCGCCGAGTTCGACCGCGACGGGACCATCACGTCGTCGTTGCCGTCGGTCATCGACCCGCTCAAACCGCGCCGGAGTGCGTGGGCCTTCGACCGATATGCCCTCCCGCGCCTGTACTGGAACGCGATCCTGCGAGGGCGGGTGTGAGTCCGCGTCGAGACCTGTGACCGGTTCGGAATCGAGAAGCCCCTAGACCCGCCGCACTACCGTGAGAGCTGCCTCGGCCCCGAGGCCGTCGACCGCGAAGGGAACGCGAATGGGCAGCTCTGGAGGATTCTCCGATCAGGAACGCGCCGCGATGAAGGAGCGCGCCGCGGAGCTCGAGAAGGAGAAGTCCCGCGGGCGCGGGAACAAGAAGGCGGCCGAGGAACTCGATCTGCTCGCGAAGCTCGAGAGCATGGACCCGGCCGATCGCGCGCTGGCCGAACGCATCCACGCGATCGTCACCACGGCCGCACCGGACCTCGCGCCGAAGCTCTGGTACGGGCAACCGGCCTACGCGCTGAAGGGCAAGGTCGTGTGCTTCTTCCGCAGCGGGCACGACGACAAGGAGCGGTACTCCACCTTAGGGTTCACCCAGAACGCCAGCCTCGACGACGGCGGATTCTGGCCGACGTCGTTCGCGGTCAGCACTCTGGACACCGAGGCCGAGAAGACCATTGCGACGCTGGTCGCGAAGGCGGTGAGCTGACCTTCCCCTTGCTCCCTAATCCGAAAGAACTGTAAAACCGCAGGTCCCAGCCCTGCTCCCTGAGGTGCGAGGAGCGCAAGCGACGAGCCACGAAGGGCCAGTAACCGGCGAGGGATCGTCTCTTTACCACGAATTTGCGTCCCCCAGAACAGGTTTGAAGGGCATATTGCCCTTCGCACCGGCTCACGGGGACGGATATTCTGCACTGGGGGCCGGTTCCGGCTTCTGCGAACAACACTGGTTCGGCTCCGCGGCCCGACTACCCTGGGCGCCATGATCACCGCGGTGCACACACTGATCTACTGCGACGACCCGGACGCCGCCCGCGCATTCTTCCGCGACGTGTTGCGCTTCCCGCACGTCGACACGGGCGGCGGTTGGCTGATCTTCCAGACCGGTCCCAGCGAACTCGGAGCGCACCCGAATGCCTGGGAGCACGAGGGAAGCGCCGGGCGCACCGATCAGAAGTTCGACGTGTCGTTCATGTGCGACGATCTCGACTCCACCATGCGCGAACTCGCCGGCCGGGGCGCCGAGTTCGCCGGCACACCGACCGATGAGGGTTGGGGCGTGACTGTCCGGGTCAAGGTCCCGGCGCCGGGGAGATCACGCTGTACGAACCGAAATACCCACCGCCCGCGCTCCTGTGAACGTCCGGACCCGTCCGCCGGACGTCGCTCATTCAGTCGCATGAAACCCGGCGATGCCCCCATCGAAGCGCGGTAATCTCCCGAGGTCACCGACCAGGAGGAGCCGACCGTGGGCAGTCCCTACGACCCCAACCAGCCGACCGCCATGGGTCCGCAGGGGCCGCAGCAACCCGGCTGGCCGCCATCTGGCGGTCACCAACCCGGCGGGCCGCAGCCGGCTCCCGGCCAGCCGCCGAACCCGGGTCCGTACGGTGGGCAGCCGTACGGCCAACAGCCCTATGGCGGGCAGCCCTACGGCCAGCAGCCGTTCGGCCAACAACCGTATGGCCAGCCGTTCGGTCAGCAACCGCCCCCGCCGGCCAAGAGCGGGAGCAAGAAGTGGTGGTTCATCGGCGGCGGCGGACTGGTCCTCGTACTGATCGTCGTGGTGGCGGTGGTGCTGGCGCTGACCCTGCGCGGTGGTGGCGACGACGAACCGTCGATCCCGACCGCCTCGGCCCTCCAACTGGTGCTGCCCGAAGACCAGTTCCCGGACATCACGGGCGAATTCAGCACGGAGACGGGCAGTACCGACGACGACGACGGCAGCACCGTGGACAACGAGAAGTGTGCGACGCTGGTCCAGTCTCAGCAGACCGGCAACGAACGCGCGGAGCGCGAGCTCACCGAGACCTCGTCCTCCAGCGAGATACTCTTCGGTCTCGACAACTACAGTGCCGACGTGACCAAGCCGGCCGACAACGGTTACGACGAGTTCGACGAGATCGTCTCCGCCTGTTCGTCTTTCACGCTGACCCTCGAGGACGGGGACGTCCCGGTCACTCTCGCGCTCGAGAAGGTCGAGCTGCCGATCGACGGTGACTACAAAGCGGTCCGGATGACCGGCGAGTACGAGGTCGGTGCGATCGAGGTTCACCTCGCCGGGATCATCGTGGTCGGCGAGGAGCGGGGCGTATCGTTCACGGTCACGCACAACACGGTTGACGACGCACCGCCCGCGATGGACACCACGGTCAGCAACAATCTGGCCGAGATGTTCACGGCCCAGCGGCAGATCATCGCCGACGCGACCTGAAGCCCGACGGTCGAGATTCGCCGGTCGTCAAAGGAGAATTCGCGCCACCGCGGCCGGGTCGTCGAAGATGCTCATATGCCAGGCCCCGGCGCGGACGATGAAGTCCGATCCCGGTATCCGCTGATGCATGGCTGTCATGGAGGCGACGTCGGACACCGTGTCGTGTTCGGCCGCGACCACGGTCACCGGGCACGAGATCGACGCGGTGCGTTGCGAACAGTCGAATTGGGCGATCGCGCGCAGCGCCGACGCCCAGGACGCGTGGTCCGCGGCGGCCACGGCTTCGCGAGCGTAGCGGACGACCAGTCCATCGTTGCGCAACTCGTCTGCGCTGAACCAGCGGCCGAGTGTGCCGTCGACATCGACGGTGCCGGCCTCGACGGCGGCTGCCGCAGCGTCGAATGCCGGGAAGGGCGTGTCTCGGGTGCACAGCAGCGTCAGGCGGGAGACGAGCTCGGGGCGCCGGATCGCGAGTTCCAGGGCCACCTGTCCGCCGAAGGAATGTCCCACCACATGCCAGGGCGCCTCGGACGCAACCGATTCCGCGACCCCGGCGGCGAGCCGCGCGGGTAGATCGTCATCCGCATAACCCGGCGGCGGGCTGATCGCAGGCGTGATCACGTGTCCGTACTCGGCCAGCTCGGCACGCACGCCGTCCCACACCGCCGGCGACAGCGGGGTTCCCGGCAGTAGCAGCCAGGTCGGGGGTTCGGTCGTCACCACGTACTCTCCTCAGCTGTCGTCACGGATTCAGACCGGCCGCCGGATTCGTCGCCTCGATCAGCGGCACCGTCAGCATTGAGGGATGATCTCCGCCCCGATGAATCCGACACGTTCCGCGGGGACCGGTCTGATAGCGGGCGGGGAAATGTCCGGTCAACGGGTTGCCCCGGTCGATGTTCCGTCCCGCGAGCACCAGCCGCAGGCGATCGCCGGGCATGAAAGATGTTGCCGACGAACCGAGTCCGACCTCTATCTCCACGATCTGACCGGGCTCCAGCAACTGAACGCGGTCGAAGCTGTGCACCGGCCGGGCCACCGACGATGCATCGCGGTCCAGTGCTCGCAGGGAGAGCTTCTGCCTACCCGTCACGATGCGGTCCCGGCCGTATCCGTACGAACCCTCGAACGGTGTCAACGGCCAGTTTGATGTCCCCGCTGGTGGCCAGGTGAAAGTCCCCACCCTGTGCGGGATGTTCTTAGGTTGGCGGTACCTCCGTTCGGTGTGTCATGCGGTAGGAGTCGCCGTCGGTGATGACGATGGTGGCGTGGTGCAGGAGCCGGTCGAGGATGCTGGCGGCGGTGGTGTGTTCGGGGAGGAATCGTCCCCATTGTTCGAAGGGCCAGTGGCTGGCGATCGCGAGTGATCGGCGTTCGTAGGCGCCTGCGACGAGTCGGAACAGCAGTTGGGTGCCGGTGTCGTCGAGTGGGGCGAATCCGATCTCGTCGAGGATGATCAGGTCTTGGCGCAGTAGGGTGTCGATGGTTTTACCGACGGTGTTGTCGGCCAGCCCGCGATACAGGGTTTCCACGAGGTCGGCGGCGGTGAAGTACCGCACTTTGTGCCCGGCGTGCACTGCGGCGATCCCCAGCCCGATCAGGGTGTGGCTCTTACCGGTCCCGGCCGGCCAATCAAGGCCAGGTTATGTTGAGCCCGAACCCATTCCAGTGACGACAGGTAGTCGAAAGTGTTGGCCGGGATAGAGGATGCGGCCACGTCGAACGATTCCAAGGTTTTGGTGACTGGGAACCCGGCAGTTTTGAGTCGGTTGCGGATGTTGGAGGCATCACGGGCGGCGATCTCGGCCTCGACCAGTGTTCGCAGCACTTCTTCGGGTGTCCATCGCTGAGTTTTCGCGGTGAGTAGGACCTCGGGTGCGCTACGGCGGATCGAGGCCAGTTTCAATCGGCGTAGCGCCAGGTCAAGGTCGGCCGGTAGCGGTGGCACTGTCTGGGGTGCAACGGGTTTCGATGTTGTGGTGGTCATGACACCTCCTTGTCGCCGGCGCCGAGTTTGTAGGCATCCAGCGAGCGGGTGGGCGCGGTAGGCAGATGCCCGAGCAGTGCTGTGCCGGCCGGTCGCGGGTTGGGGATGCCGGCTCCGGCATCGAGGATCGAGCGCACATCGGCGGCCTTGAACCGTCGGAACGCCACCGCCCTGGTCAGGGCGGTGAGCACCTGTTCGTGGCCGTGGGAGGTGATGAGTCCGAGGATGTCATCGAGTTCACCGGCCAGGCGGGTATTACCGATCGCCGCGGCACCGACTAGGAACTGCTCGGCTGGTTCTCCGAGATCGCAGAACTGTTTTTCGGCAGCAGTTTTCGGTCGTGGTGCACGACTAAGGGGTGTGCGTGGCCCGCCGTAATGATCGTCGTTGAGGACCACCTCTCCTGGGGCAGCCAACGCATGCTCGGCGACCACCTCGCCCGAGGCGGGCTCGGCGATCAGGAGCGTTCCACCGTCCTGGAGGAGGGTCACGGTGGCGCCGATGAGCCGGTTAGGAACCGAGTAGCGGGCCGAGGCATACCGGATACAGGAAAGACGGTCGACTTTACGGGTGACAGGCGGCGGGCCGACCTGAGCACGCAGAGACGGTAACGCCGCCAACACCTTCCGTTCACTCACCAGCTGGTCAGTGGGCACCGTCAGCGTATCGCTGTGGCGTCGAGTGTTGACCTCGGCACACCAGTCCCACGCAGCCCGGTTCGCCAGATGCACATCCAGCTGCACGTCGTCGCGACCCGCGGCGATCTTGGCTTCGGTCCACAACGGCTGCGCCAGATCCGACTGCGCGTACCCGCACAGGTTCTCCACGATCCCCTTCGACTCCGGATCGGCGCCGTGACAGAAGTCCGGGGCGAACCCGTAGTGGGTGGCAAACCGCACATACGTGGGGGTGGGTACGACAACGTTGGCGACGACTCCACCTTTGAGGCAGCCCATCCGATCAGCAAGTACCTTGTTGGGCACTCCACCGATCTCCTCGAAGGCTTCAGCAATGAATCCGAGTGTGGTGGTGGCTGTTTCGTTGGTGGCGAACCGAACGAACCGCCAGCGTGAGAACGCCAGCACCGCGCAGAACATGTGTAACCCGCCGATCACCGCCCAATCGATGACCAGGTAGTCACCCGGAGCCCACACTGCCGGGCGACGGCCGCGGTGATGCTCACGGCGCCACTGCGTTTTCTCCTGGGCGACCAGACGACGGAAATTCCGCGCCGACCCCTCATATCCTGCCGCTCGCGCTACCGGTAGCAGCCGTTTGGCAGTGATCCGGCCGTGTGACCGCGCGACTCGCTGCGCGACGAGCTGGGCCACCGCATCGTAGTTGCGGGCCCGTTCCTTGCGATCGGGTGGTTGATCGTCGGCTTCGAACCGATCGACCACGCGCTTGACGGTCTTGTGGGTGGTGCCGCACACCTCGGCTGCGGCGCGATAGCTTCCGAGTTCTCGGTAAGCAGAAATGATGTCCATACGGTCCTTCGCAGACTTCAATGGAACTCCCAGGCGGTGATGGTGATCGGTTGGCACCTTCACCGTCATCGCCTGGGCCCTCAGTTCCGGGTCGACACGACGAACACAGGGTGGGGACTTTTATCTGGCCACCAGCGGGGACCTCGACCTGGCCACCAGTGGGGACTTTCTCATGGCCATGGACAAACGGGACCCACCGCGTTCCTGCCCATTTCTCCACTGCCACGAACAACGTCGCATCCCCACCGCGCGGCAGGCTGACCCATAGTCGAGCACTCATCGGTCCGGAGAGTTCGAGATGAGAATCGATGGCAAGGTCGTAGGCCAGCCCGGCCCCGCGCAGGTCGAGAACCGACGAACCACTCGCCACGCCTCCCCCGGTGACCCGGGTCAGACGATCACCGTCGGCGAGTAGCAGTTCGGTCCACGTGGTCGCCGCCGGCGGCCACTCATGTTCCTCGCGTACATCGGTGACCTCGGTCCGCGACCCCCGGACTTCGAAACGACCTCCGACGACAGTGCGACACCCATGGCTGGACTCTAGGGCACAGGCCGAGACCGGTCATGGCTCTCCACACCCTTGCGTGTTCCGTCAGCAATCGCTAACGTTAGCCATTACCGACACATACCGGCACAAGGAGTCCTCATGGGAGCACCAGTCGCATTCTTCGAGATCACCTCGCATGACCCCACCCGTCTCACCGCGTTCTATCGCGATCTGTTCGGCTGGACCATCGACGACAGTTCCGGCCCGGAATACTCGCTTGTCGACACCGGCGCAGGTGACGGCGCCGTCTCCGGCGGCATCGGCGCCGTGTCCGAACCCGGCGGGACCAGCGGGGTGAGTGTCTACATGCGCGTCGACGATCTGCAGGCGTCCCTCGACCGGGCCGATACGCTCGGTGGCAAGGCACTCGTGCCGCCCACGGACCTCCCGGATGGGTACGGCAGATTCGCGATGTTCGCCGACCCCGACGGCAACTCGATCGGACTCTGGGCGTGACCGACAAGTCCCCAGGCGTCGACGAGGCCCTGCGCGCGATGGCGGAGCCCCGCCGCCGCGCCATCCTCGAACTCGTCTCCGGCGAGGAGCTGTCCGCGGGCGACATCGCCGCCCGGTTCGACGTCAGCCGCACCGCGATCTCTCAGCACATCACGGTGTTGAAAGACGCCGGGTTGCTGGCCGAACGCCGCGAGGGGACCCGACGCATCTACCGCGCCCGACCCGAGGGCATCGACCGACTACGCGACCTGCTCGACGACATGTGGGCGTCATCTCTCGACGTCGCGCGGCAACTGGTCGAGGCCGAACGCGGACTGACCGACGCCGACGAGGTGAACCGTGCCGGGTGAACGCGAGGTCGCCGACGCCGGAAGTCGCGATGGCGGTGCCGTTCTCCCGCTCCGACGGCCGCCGATACGTCAATCCACCACCGTCCGTAGCGATCTCGACCACGTCTTCACCACCATTGTCCGGACCATCGGGGTCTGGTGGCCGCTGCAGCCGATGTCGATCGGCGGGGACCGGGCACGGACGGTGACCATCGACGAGTTCACCGGCGGCCGGGTCTATGAGACCTGGGACGACGGCACGACCGCCGAATGGGGTCGATTGGCGGTGTGGGAACCCCCGAGTCGGTTCGTCATGTCGTGGCTGAACACTCCCGAGCCGACCGAGGTCGAGCTGTCGTTCACCTCGCTCGGTCCGGCTCTGACGCGGGTGTCCGTGGAACACCGCGGCTGGGAGCATCTGAGCGAGGAACAGCTTCGCGAAGACTGCGCCGCGCCAGGCGGTTACAGCTCCGGCGCGTATTCCGGCGGCTGGGCCGCCGCCCTGGCGGCCTGCGTCGACGTCATCGAATCGACCCACCCCTGAAGAGAGAGCGTCAGAACATGACCCACTTCGTGTACAAACTCGTCCCGCCGCGTCCCACCTTCGGTCCCGGCGACATGTCCGACGACGAGGCCGCCATCATGGGCCGCCACGGCGCGTACTGGTCGGGGCTGCTCGCCGACGGCACCGCCGTGATCTTCGGTCCCGTCCTCGACCCGGCCGGCAACTGGGGCCTGGGCGTGGTGCGCGCCGACTCCGAGGACGATGTCCGGGCCATCAGCGCCGCCGACCCGGCCGTCACCTCGGGCCTCGCCCGCGTCGAGATCCTCCCCATGCCCGTGGGCATCGGGCACGACTGACCGGACCCGTTCGACGACGAAGGCCGTTCCGACATCGGTCGGAACGGGCTTCGTTCGGTGGAGCCAGGGGGACTCGAACCGCTGACCCCAAGCTGCCAATACAGCCACCAAGGGATTGCGGATATTTCGATTAGTCGGCAAACTTGTCAGATGAGCCCGACTACCGCACCGCGCAGAACAGGAACATTCTTCCCCCCGACCGACGCCCCCGACCTCGACGCCCTCATGGATTTGTCGCGGTTCCTCGATCACCACCACGAGCCCGCCGCGCTCGTCGGGCCCGACGGTGAAGAAGTTCCTCTCCCACTCGAGGTCTATCGGACGCTGACACAGATCGTGGATGCGATGCGCGCGCACCGCGCGGTCGTTGTCGCTCCGGTCGACCAGAAACTCTCGACGCAGGAGTCGGCCGACTACCTCGGCATCAGCCGCCCTACTCTCATCAAACTGCTGGAGAGCGGCAGAATCCCCTTCGAGACCGTAGAAGGCAGCCGACACCGGCGCGTGAAGTTGGGCGATCTACTCGAGTATCAGTCACAGCGCGCAATCGAGCGGCGCGGGGCACTGCAAGCTCTCGTCGATGACGCCGAAGACAGCGGTCTGTACGACGTGCCCGCCGAGGACTACCGGGAAGCCATGCGCACATCTCGCCGCGAGATTGCCGAGGAGCGCAAGCGGTAGTGGCGGGGTTTCGCGTGATGCTCGACGCGTGTGTCCTGGTGCCGATCCACAAGGCCGATCTGCTGCTCACCTTCGCCGAGCACCGGGCGTTCTACCCTCTGTGGAGCAACCGCATCATGGACGAGACGGTGCGCGGTATCAATCGGGCGACAAAAGGACGAGTCTCAGAGACGACCGCACGCTTGCGGGTCGATGCAATGAACGATGCCTTCGAGGACGCGTGCGTCGAAGGCTGGGAACCACTTGAAACGGCAATCTCAGGAATGCCCGATCCCGACGACCGACACGTTGTCGCAGCCGCCGTGAGAGGCCACGCGGCCGCGATCGTCACCGACAACATCCAGCATTTTCCCAAAGCAGTTGTGGAGCCGCTGGGGCTGCACATACGCAGCTCCGACCAGTTCCTGTTGGACCTACTCCACCGCAATCCGGCGCGTGCGGTGGCCTCTGTAGCCCAAACCGCCGACAAGCGTCGTCGCCCACCGGTGACCACCGAACAGTTCCTCGATGCTCTCGCAGCCTCTGGCACAACCGATTTCGTCAGGGATATCGCACCCTACTTCGAATCCGGTAGCTAGAACACGTCGCCGCCTCCGTAGAGCGCCTAGCTGTCACTACGCAACTCGGTTCGACAGGCTCTATCCCACCAACGACGAAGCCCGTTCCGACATCAGTCGGAACGGGCTTCGTTCGGTGGAGCTAAGGGGACTCGAACCCCTGACCCCCACACTGCCAGTGTGGTGCGCTACCAGCTGCGCCATAGCCCCGTATTTTGTTGTTCCGCCCTGTTCAAGGGCACTGGCGAAGTTACACCATCTCGGCGATACCAGCCAAATCGCCAGGACGCCGACCCGATCGGTGTCGAGTCGGCGTCACGCGACTCAGGAGTTGCCACCACCCAGGATGCTGTCGAGCCAACCGGTGCCCTCGAGGACGCCGTTGACGGGTTCGCCGTCGTGCAGCACGGTCGGGGTGCCGACCTGGCCGCCGGTCGCCTTCGACAGTTCGTCGGTCGACTTCTGCGCGTTCTCCTCGGCCTGGGCGACCTTCGCATTGTCGGTGATGCACGTGGCGGTGGCCGGCGTCGCGCCCTGCTCGGTGGCGAGACGCGCGAGCTCGGGGCTGGTGATGTTGCCGGTGCCGTCCTCGGGCGGCTGGGCGGCGAACAGCGCGCTGTGGAATCGCAGGAACAGATCGGTGTTCTGCTCGTCGGCCACGCAGGTCAGCGCACCGGCAGCCCGCGAGCTGTAGTCACCGGTCGCCGACCGCGAGTTCAAGAAGTGCAGCGTGTGGTAGCGCACGCGGAGTTTGCCCTCGGTGACGGCCTTGGTGATGGCCGGTCCGGACTGCTGCTCGAACACCTTGCACACCGGACACATCGGGTCTTCGAAGACGTCGATGAGCGGAGCGGTCTCGGGACCGACGATCATCGTCGAACTCGACGCCAGCGCGGCTTGATCGGTGTCACCCTGATCGCGTCCGCTCCACCAGATCCCGCCGATCACGAGGCCCGCGATCACCAGGACCGCGATGCCGCCGAGCACGTAGGTCATCGTGTTCGACGGCGCGCTCGGCTGATACTTCGAGTTGGTGGTGCGGGGCACCGATGCTCCCGGCTTGCGCTTCTTGCTCACATTCCGACAATAACGGCGCCGCGCTGAAAATTGTCTGAGGGAACGTCCGGCCGGACCGGGGCGGTGACCACCACCGCCGTCCCGCTACTCGCTCACGCCCCCAGCGCCGCGTCGACGACGTGCTGCGCCTCGCTCTGCACCTGCGCGAGATGGTCTGCGCCCTTGAAGGATTCGGCGTAGATCTTGTAGACGTCTTCGGTCCCCGAGGGACGAGCCGCGAACCAGGCGTTCTCCGTCGTGACCTTCAGGCCGCCGATCGGGGCGCCGTTGCCCGGTGCGGTCGTCATGATCGCCGAGATGGGTTCGCCCGCCAGTTCCGTCGCCGTCACCTGCTCCGGCGACAGCTTCGACAGCACCGCCTTCTGCTCCCGGCTGGCCGGCGCGTCGATCCGCGCGTACGCCGTCGTCCCGTACTCCTCGGCGAGTTCGGCGTAGCGCTGCGACGGCGACTTGCCCGTCACCGCGAGGATCTCCGACGCCAGCAGCGCCATGATGATGCCGTCCTTGTCGGTCGACCACGGGCTGCCGTCGAAGGTCAGGAACGACGCCCCGGCGCTCTCCTCACCACCGAAGGCGACGCGACCGTTCAGCAGGCCGTCGACGAACCACTTGAAGCCGACGGGAACCTCGAGCAGCGGTCGTCCGATCCCGGCGACCACCCGGTCGATCAGCGACGACGACACGAGCGTCTTGCCGACGGCCGCCGACTCCGACCACTGCGGCCGGTGCGTGAAGAGGTAGTCGATCGCGACGGCCAGGTAGTGGTTGGGGTTCATCAGACCGGCGTCGGGCGTGACGATGCCGTGCCGGTCCGAGTCGGCGTCGTTGCCGGTCGCGATGTCGTAGGAATCACGGGAGGAGATGAGCGAGGCCATCGCGTTGGCCGACGAACAGTCCATCCGGATCTTGCCGTCGGTGTCGAGCGTCATGAACGAGAACGTCGGGTCCACCGTCGGATTAACGACCGTCAGATGTTCGAGGTTGTATCGGAGGCCCAGCAGCGCCCAATAGCCGACGGACGCGCCGCCGAGCGGGTCGGCGCCGATGTGGATGCCGGCATCGCGGATCGCCCGCATGTCGACCACATCGCCGAGTCCGTCGATGTAGTTGAGGAGGAACGAGTAGTCGTGCACGAACTCGCTGCCGCGCGCACGCTCGAACGGGATGCGCGCGACACCGTCGAGCTTCTGCTCGAGCAGTTCGTTCGCCCGCGCCGCGACGACCGAGGTGATCGAGGTGTCTGCGGGACCGCCGGTCGGCGGGTTGTACTTGAATCCGCCGTCCCGCGGCGGATTGTGTGACGGCGTCACGACGATGCCGTCGGACAGCACCCCCGGGTTGTCCTGGTTGAACATGAGGATGGCGCGGCTGACCGCCGGCGTGGGTGTGAACGAGTCGCTCTCGGCGGTGTAGACGGTGATCTCGTTGGCCGCGAGCACCTCGAGTGCGGTGCGCCAGGCGGGGACCGAGAGAGCGTGGGTGTCGAACCCGATGAACAGCGGACCAGAGATCCCGGCGGAGCGGCGGTAGTCGACGATCGCCTGCGTCGTCGCGAGGATGTGGGCCTCGTTGAACGCGTTGTCGAAGCTCGATCCGCGATGCCCCGACGTCCCGAACACGACCTGCTGCAACGGGTCCGACGGGTCGGGTGTGTTGTCGTAATAGGCACGCGCCAGGGCGTCCACGTCGACGAGGTCTTCGGGCAGGGCCAAGGTACCAGCGCGAGGATGTGCCATGACCGCGATTGTGCCACTCCACACGCCGTTCGCCCGGTCGACGAACCGATCCGTCCGGACCCGGATACCGAATCGCTACGGTGGGACGATCGTCGACGTCGCATCGAAGGGGCCTGCACACATGCTGATCGCCGGATTGTCGGGACTGCTGTCCCCCGGACGCCGATCCCCCAGCCTGCTCGTGCTCGTCCTGCCGGGCGGCACGGACAACAGCCACAAACCGTTCAGTCCCTGGCAGCCGTCCGCCCTGCGCATGTACCCGTTCACCTGGTCGCTGCGACTGCGATTCGGCCGGTCGGTGCGCGTCCACCAGGTCGGCTACCGCGTGTACGGCTGGAACGGCGACGACAACTCGCCTCTGCTCCCCGCCCGTGCGGCACTCGACGAGATCTGCCGACGGCACCCGGGCGTGCCGGTGGTCGCGATCGGACACTCGATGGGCGGACGCGTGGCCGCCCATCTCGCCGCCGACCGCCGGGTCATCGGCGTCCTCGGCCTGGCGCCGTGGTGGCAGTTCGCCGACTGGCGACACATCCAGCCCGGCGCGCGGGTCGTCGCGGTGCACGGCGACGCCGACACGCGCACGCTCGCGAAACGGACCCGCAAGGGCATCGACGAGCTCTCGGCACTCGGAATCGACGCCGAGTTCATCCCGGTCCCCGGCGGCGGTCACGCCATGCTCGATCACATCGGGCTCTGGCAGCGCAGCGCGCTCGACTTCGTCGGCGAGCGCCTGTCCGCGCTGCGCGGTGCCTGACCTCAGCGCGTCGGCCGGCCGGCCAACTCCTCGACGAACTCCGGATAGAACTCGACGTATTTCTCCCCGACGAGCACGTAGAGCGGATCGTCGCCGGTCTGCCCGTAGGCCTGCTTGCGGAGTTCGGTGCGCATGTTCTTGAACGTCGAGGTGTGTTCCAGCGCCTCGACGATCCGGACGAACAGCGGCACGGCGTACGCGGGCAGACCGTCGCGAACGTGTCGGGCGAGACCGTCGGCGTCGAAGGTCTCGCCGTCGCGCAGGCTCACCGCCGCCATGCCGGCCTTGCCGTCGACCCCCGGAACGGGCACACCGAACACGACCGCCTCCTCGACGGCGGGGTGCGCGTCGAGCACCGCCTCGACCTCGGTGGTGGCCACGTTCTCGCCCTTCCAGCGGAAGGTGTCACCGATGCGGTCGACGAAGCCGATGTGCGAGAAGCCCTGATCGCGGACGACGTCGCCGCTGTTGAACCACTTGTCGCCCTTGCGCTTCGCGTCGCGGACGATCTTTCGTTCGGTCGCGGCCGGGTCGGTGTAACCGTCGAACGGTACCCGTGAATTGATCTGCGCGAGAAGCAATCCGGTACCACCCTTCCCGACCGGCCGCACCCGCCCGTCGGGACCGCGCAGTGGCTCGCCGGTCTCGTCGTCGTATTCGACGATCGTGTACGGCAACGGCGAGAACCCGGCCGTCTTGGACAAGCCGAAGACGTTGATGAAACCGATGTTCGCCTCGCTCGCCGCATACAACTCGACGACGCGGTCGATACCGAACCGCTCGGTGAAGGCATCCCAGATGTCCGGGCGCAGACCGTTGCCGACGGCGAGCCGGAGGCGGTGCGCGCGATCGGTCGGCTTCGGCGGCTGCGCGAGGAGATAGCGGCACAGCTCACCGATGCAGGCGAACGCGGTGGCGTTGTTCTCGATGATCTCGTCGATGAACTTCGACGCCGAGAACTGCTTGCCGATGGCCAGGCAGGCGCCCGATGCGAGGACCGACGAGACCGAGATCGTGAGAGCGTTGTTGTGGTAGAAGGGCAACGCCGTGTACATGACGTCGTCGCCGCGCAGACGGATTCCCAACCCGCCGATGCCGTTCATCGCCACCAGCCAGCGGTAATGACTCATCTTGCTGGCCTTCGGGTAACCCGTTGTGCCCGAGGTAAAGATGTAGATCGCGGTCGACCCGACCTCGATCGAGTCGGTGACCGGCCGGTCGAGCGGTGAGCAGCGCGCGGTCAGTGTGGCGAGTTCGGCGAAGGTGAACTCCTTCTCCGGTCGGCATCCGGTCGGCACCGATTCCAGCGCCTCCAGCAGATCGGACTGATAGAGAACCACTTTCGGCTCGATGAGTCCGAGACTGTGTTCCAGCACCGCGCCGCGCTGATTGAAGTTGAGCATTCCGCAGATCGCCCCGATCTTGACGATCGCGAACATCGCGATGACGACATCGGGGTGATTACGCGAGAGCACCGCGACCACGTCATCGCGCCCGACACCCTCGCGAGTGAGGAGATCCGCGAGCCGGTTGGCCCGAGCATTGGCCTCGCGGTAGGTGATCGACGCACCCTCGAACCGGAGGAAGTCCCGGTCGGGGTACTTCTGCGCACTCTGCTGGAACCGCTTGCCGATGGACATCTTCGTGGTCGGCGGTGTGGGCAGCATCGCCGGTAGGGTCCGCAGGATCGTGCCAGCGTCACGACGCAACGACGCGACTCCCGACACCATGTCCGCCAACCGGATGTCCGGCAGCAGTCCCGTGCCCGGCGCCTGATCAACCATGTTCTGCCCGCCCCTTCGGTGTGTTCGACGACACACACCCTAGCGTCGGCTCGTACTCATTGACACATCGGGGTTGATTTGTTTCAAACGTTCCGAGTGTGTCGAGCCAGCAGGCGAGACCGCACCGCGATCGGCCGGCCACCCGGGCCGACCCTTGGCGCACGCCGGGTGACCGGCCACACTGTCTGGATGACCGACACCTCGCCGAGACCGATGAGCGACCGTCCCGCCGGCCCGCTCGACGGCGTCACCGTCCTCGAACTGGGCACGCTCATCGCCGGACCACACGCGGCACGGCTGTTGGGTGACATGGGCGCGGACGTCATCAAGATCGAACCGCCCGGCAAGCCCGATCCGATCCGCACCTGGGGACAGGCGGAGGTCGACGGTCACCGCTTCTATTGGACGGTGCACGGCCGCAACAAGAAGGCGGTGACCCTCGATCTGCGGGCGGACCGAGGGCGCGAGCTGTTCCTCGATCTCGTCGAACGGGCCGACATCATCGTCGAGAATTTCCGTCCCGGGACGCTCGAGCGGCTCGGCATCGGCCCGGATGTACTGTCCGCTCGCAACCCGGGCATCGTCGTGGTGCGGGTCTCGGGCTACGGCCAGACCGGCCCGGATTCGACACGAGCCGGGTACGCCTCCGTCGCCGAGGCCGCCAGCGGTCTGCGGTATCTCAACGGCTACCCCGGACAGCTCCCGCCCCGGCTGGCGCTGTCACTCGGCGACACCCTGGCCGGTATGTTCGCCGCGCAGGGCGCCCTCGCGGCACTGTACCGGCGTTCGGTGACCGGCGAGGGGCAGGTCGTCGACACCTCCCTCATCGAATCGTGTGTCGCCGTGCAGGAATCGGCCATCGCGGACTACGACGCAGGTGGCGTCGTCCGCGGCCCGTCGGGCACCCGGCTCGACGGCATCGCACCGTCGAACCTCTACCCGACCAGCGCGGGCACTCACGTCATCATCGCCGCCAACCAGGATTCGGTGTTCGCCCGGCTGTGCGCGGCGATGGGACAACCCGAGCTCGCGACCGACGACCGCTTCGTCGATCACGCCGCGCGCGGACGCAACCAGGACGAGCTCGACGATTTGATCGGCGAATGGTCGCGGCAGTACACACCGGAGAAGCTGACCGAAGTACTCGGTGCCGCGGGAGTCGTTGTCGGACCGGTGAACTCCGTCGCCGAGGTGGTCGCCGACCCGCATCTACAGGCACGGGGGATGATCGCCGAACACTACGACGAGCGTGCGCACCGCACCGTCCTCGGTCCCGGCGTCGTGCCACAGTTCAGCGACACCCCCGGTGGCATCCGCAACGCCGGTCCCCCCGCCCCCGGTTGCGACAACGAGGCCGTCTACGGCGGATTGCTCGGGCTGCCCGAAGACGAGATCGCGGCGTTGCGGACGGCCGGGGTCATCTGACACTCGGCTACGGTCGAGCCATGTCACTGGTCGCGACCGGGCTCTCGCGCACCTTCGGCCGGCACACGGCCGTCGCCGATGCGAGCCTCGAACTCGGATCCGGCAGGATCACCGGGCTCGTGGGGCCCAACGGGGCGGGCAAGACCACCCTGCTCCTGCTTCTCGCCGGCCTGCTCGCCCCCGACACCGGTGCGATCGTGGTCGACGACGCGCCGGCGAAGCCGGCGGACATGCGTCGACTGACGGGGTGGATGCCGGACATCTTCGGCACCTGGGAAAGCCTCACGACGCACGAGATCCTGACGACCTTCGCCAAGCTGTACGGAATGCCCACCACCCAGGCGCGGCAACGCGCCGCCGAACTGCTCGAGTCGGTCCATCTCACCGATTTCGCGACACGGCCGGCGCACGAGCTGTCGCGCGGCCAGAAACAGCGCCTCGGCTTCGCCCGAGCCCTGGTGCACCGGCCCCGGATTCTGCTGCTCGACGAGCCGGCATCCGGAATGGACCCGCGGTCACGGATGGAGCTGCGCGGCCACTTGCGCCGCCTCGCCGACGACGGGTGCGCCATCCTGGTGTCCTCGCACATCCTCTCCGAGCTGGAGGAGATGGTCGACGACGTCGTGCTGATGACCGGGGGCCGAACCCGCACACCGCACGGTGCGGCCGGCGGGGTGTGGCGGATCCGGCTCGTCGGGCAGCCGCCCGGGCAGGCGCGGGAAGTTCGCTTCGACGACGAGTCCGCTGCCGCGCGGCACCTCGCGCAGGTGGTGTCGTCCGGTGCGGCGGTCAGCGAATTCGCTCCTGTGTCCTCCGGCATCGAAGATGCCTACCTCGCACTCGACCCGGAGCGCCGATGACCACCGAGACGCACGAAGCAGATGTCTCGCCGCGGGCCCGATTCTCGTCGTGGTGGCGGATGGTCGGGGTCATCGTCGAACTCGAACTCCGCCAACGGCTACGGACGACGAGATGGAAGGCCACGCTCGTCGTCGCCTTCGTCGTGACCTCCCTCGCCGTCTTCGGATCGATGTACCTGGCCGTCGGGGCATTCGGCGGCACCTACGCCGGGTGGGCGTCGAATCTGTACGGGCTCCTGATCGGATTCCTGGTGCTACTCGGGATCATCGTGGCCCCAACCCTGGCGGCGACCACGATCAACGGTGACCGCAAGGACGCGACCCTGGCCGTGGTGCAGGACACCGCGATCAGCAATTGGCAACTCGCACTCGGCAAGCTCATCGGCAGTTGGGTGGCGGGGATGGCCTTGGTCGCCGTCGCCGCACCGTATGTGATCTGGGGCTTGGTCGAAGCGCCCCAGCCGATCTGGCGCGGGGTGGTCGGCGCGGTCGTCCTCGCGCTCGTCTTCGCTTGCTACGCGGGGATCGGACTCGGGTTCTCCGCGGTGACGGCGCGACCGGCAGGGTCCGCGGTGCTGACGCAAGCCGCCGTCTTCTTCCTCCTGCTCGGCCTGCCGGTGGTGTTCGGCCTGCTGTATCCGACAGTCGCGCAGACGCATTCGGTGGTCCGCACCGACACGACGGTGACCGATCCATCGAGCCCGACGCCCACCTGGACGTGTCGCGAGGTCACCCGAGGAGAGGAATTCCACCACCACGAACGCATCTGGTGGCTCCTCGCCCCGAACCCGTTCTTCATCGTGGCCGACGCCGTCTCCTCGCCGCCGCAGAACCCGATGAGGACCTCCGACAGCACGGCAGCCCAGGAGATCGCACGGACTCTGTCGGCAGTCCGGGCGGGTCCGTACATCGGCCCGCGGACATGTGCCGACATCTCCTACGGTTACAGCGACGGGAGCGACCCCACCGGCCATCGCGCCCGTGAAGCAGCACATGAGACGTCCGAGATGGGCCACTCGTGGTACGTCGGCCTGGGGATCTATCTGGCGCTCGGCGGACTCGGATACGGTGCCGCGGCACGTCGTCTGCGGATCCCTGCGGGCAAGCTGCCGCGCGGAGTCCGGATCGCATGAGTGCCGGCGACGACTCTGCCGGGTATCAGCCCGGTTACGACGCCCTCGCCGACCTGTACGCCGAGACATTCCCCTCGCCGTTCTCGAACGCGCTGCAGCGCCGTGTGATCGAGTCCTTCGTCGACCACGTTCGCGGGAGCGGGATCCCCGGGACCGTGCTGGACGTGGGTTGCGGACCGGGCGGTGTGACGGCGGAATTGGCTTCCGCCGGTCTCGATGTGATCGGCGTCGATCCGAGCGCCGAGATGCTGCGGATCGCGAGATCGTCGCATGCCGACCTACGCTTCGTTCTCGACGACGCGCATTTGACCTCGACGGAGCTCGACGACATCGACGTCGCCGCAATCGTGGCGCGCTTCAGCCTGATCCATGTGCCACCCGCGTCCGTTCCCGGCATTCTCGACGGCTGGGCCGGTCGGATGCCCACCGGCGGCGGCGTGCTGGTCGCCGGGCAGACGATCGACACCGACGAGATCGTCGAATTCGATCATCGGGTGGCGCCCGCCTGGCGTTGGCACCCGGATCGGATGGCGGCGGCCCTGGCCGACGCTGGTTTCGACGAGGAGTGGCGCACGGTGAAGCGTGCCGACGACACCCACCGCTTCGCCGAGTTCCATCTCCTCGCGATACGCCGATGACGCTGCTCCCGGGCACGTAGCCCCCGAACTAGAAAGTTCGGCGAACCGAAACTATAGTGTCGGCATGCCCAAGCTCGTGCGTCGCCGGTTCGTCACCGTCGGGGCACTGCTTGCTGCCGTGTGCACGATCCTCGCAGGATGCACGCTGTCGAGTCGGCTGCCCGACGAGAAGGTCGTGCTCACCACGTTCACCGTGCTCGCCGACATCGCCTCGGAGGTCGCCGGCGACCGTCTGCAGGTGGAGTCGATCACCAAGCCGGGAGCCGAGATCCACGGCTACGAGCCGACTCCCGGCGACATCCGCCGGGCCGCGACCGCGTCGCTCGTCCTCGACAACGGTCTCAACCTCGAAGCCTGGTTCGCACAGTTCGTCGACGGCCTCGACGTCCGGCACGTCGTCGTCAGCGAGGGTGTCGAACCGATCGACATTGCGTCGGATGCCTATGCGGGCAAGCCGA
The DNA here is from genome assembly GCF_029866425.1 of Gordonia sp. SMJS1. Classification (NCBI taxonomy): domain Bacteria; kingdom Bacillati; phylum Actinomycetota; class Actinomycetes; order Mycobacteriales; family Gordoniaceae; genus Gordonia; species Gordonia sp. SMJS1. Next base: position 3,754,224 of record NZ_CP123381.1, read on the forward strand.
ATCCGCATGCGTGGATGAGTCCGGTGAATGTGCAGATCTATGTCGACAACATGGTGCGCGCGTTCACCGAGCTCGACCCCGACGGCGCCGCCACCTTCGAATCGAACGCGACCGCGTACAAGCGGCAGCTCCAGCAGGTACAGACCGATCTCACCTCCGCACTCGCCGGACTACCCGCCAACGAGCGGGCCCTCGTCACCTGCGAGGGCGCGTTCTCGTATCTCGCCCGCGACGCCGGACTCGTCGAGCGCTACATCTGGCCGGTCAACGCCGAACAGCAGGCGACGCCGCAACAGGTCGCCGAGACGATCGACTTCGTCCGGGCGAACCGTGTCCCCGGCGTGTTCTGCGAGTCCACGGTCTCCGACGCCCCGATGCGACAAGTCGTGAACGCGACCGACGCCCGGTTCGGCGGCACCCTGTACGTCGACTCGCTCTCCGAGGCCGACGGCCCCGTACCCACCTATCTCGACCTCATCCGCCACGACGTCGCGACCATCGTGTCGGGCCTGACCGGGAGCAACACGTGAACGTCTCAGCGACAAGCGGTTCCGCCATCGAGGTGACGGACGTGACCGTACGGTACGGCGACATCCTCGCGCTCGACCACGCGTCGGTACGAGTACCGTCCGGCCAGGTGTGCGGCCTCGTCGGGATGAACGGATCGGGCAAGTCGACGCTGTTCAAGACGATCGTGGGGTCGGTGACCCCGACGACCGGCACGGTCCGGCTCGGCGGCCGGACCCCCGCCGCGGCGCGTCGGGCCGGCGCGCTCGGTTACGTGCCGCAGTCCGAGGACATCGACTGGAGCTTCCCGGTCTCGGTCCGTGACGTCGTGATGACGGGTCGCTACGGCCATCTCGGATTCACGCGCCGCCCCAAGCGGGCCGACCACGACGCCGTCGACGAAGCCCTCGCACGCGTCGAGCTCACCGACTTCGCCGACCGCCAGATCGGCCAGTTGTCCGGCGGGCAGCGCAAGCGGGCCTTCGTGGCCCGCGGCATCGCACAGGAAGCCGAGATCCTGCTGCTCGACGAACCGTTCGCCGGCGTCGACAAACGCACCGAGGGGACCATCACCGCACTGCTACGCGAACTCGCCGATGCCGGGACGACGATCCTGGTGTCCACGCACGATCTGCAGGTCCTGCCCGAGCTGGCCGACGAGGCGATCCTGCTGATGCGCCGCGTGATCGCGCAGGGCGCGCCGGCCGAGGTGATCACCACCGACAACCTCGTCCGCGCGTTCGGGCTCGATCCGCTCGCCCGACCGACGTTCGAACGCCTCGAGTCCGAACGCCTCGAGTCCGGGCGCCTCGCCACCGATCGCCACGAGGAGGTCTCGTGAACATCGTCGACATCCTTCTCGACCCGTTCGCCTACGCGTTCATGACGCGTGCCCTGTGGGCGACGCTGATCGCCTCGGTCGTGTGTGCGCTGTTGTCGTGCTGGCTCGTGCTGATCGGCTGGTCGCTGATGGGTGACGCGGTCTCGCACGCGGTGCTGCCGGGCGTGGTCCTCGCCTACATCGTCGGCGTGCCGTTCGCCATCGGCGCGGTGATCTTCGGCTTCCTGGCGGTGGCACTGATCGGCGCTGTCCGCGACGGCGGCCGGGTCAAGGAGGACGCCGCCATCGGCATCGTCTTCACCACCCTCTTCGCCTTCGGCCTGGTGCTGATCTCGGTGACGCCGAGCCAGACCGACCTGAACCACATCATCTTCGGCAACCTCCTGGGCGTCTCGACGTCGGATCTCGTGCAGATCGCGATCCTGGGTGCGATCGTGGCGACCTTGCTGCTGCTCAAGAGACGCGACTTCACCCTCTACGCCTTCGACCGCACGCACGCCTTCGCGATCGGACTCAGCCCGAAACTCCTCGGCGCGGCCCTTCTCGCGCTGCTCGCCCTCACCGCGGTGACCGCGCTGCAGGTGGTCGGCATCGTGCTCGTGGTCGCGATGCTCATCATCCCCGGCGCGACGGCCCGACTGCTCACCGATCGCTTCGGCCGGATGCTCGTCATCGCGCCCGCGATCTCGGCGATCTGCGGGGTCATCGGCCTCTACGTCTCCTACTACCAGGACACCTCCCCCGGCGGGATGGTCGTCCTCGTCCAGGGCATCGCGTTCTTCGGTGTCTACCTGTTCAGCCCGACCCACGGCGTCGTCACCAAACGACGCAAGCATCGCGAGAGCGCGACGCTCGATGCGCTGAGTACCGGTTAGCGAACCGGCCGGCGCGAAACGAAAGGCGCCCCACCGAATCCGGTGGGGCGCCTTCTCGTGGAGCTGCCGGGAATTGAACCCGGGTCCTCCGTCGTGTTGTTAGGGCTTCTCCGTGTGCAGTCCGCTATGTCTCTACTCGGATCTCTCGGTCACGCGAACAAGCCGAGATGACGATCCCAGTCGCTGTTTGATGTTCCGACCTCACCCGCGACCGGCGAGGACGGTGAGCTCCCATGGATGATGCCGGCAACCGGGTCTGGGAGCATAACCCGGGCCGACAGACTAGCCGGCGCTACTCAGGCAGCGAGGGCGTAGTCGCGCTGATTGGAATCGGCGCTTAATTGGTTGCTGCGACGCTCACGGTGGTCTCCAGCCTGCACCGACACGCTTCCCCTATCTCGACGCACGAAGTCGAAACCGATCAGCCCCGAGTAGGACCCGCCGACCGGAGTCAGCGGGCACTTCAGTCTAACAACTCGTCACTCAGAGTTCATTCCCATTACCGGTCGCCTACCGCTCGCCGCGATCACCAGCGCTTTCACAGCTGACCGACAGCGTCGACCAAGACACCGCCGGGATTGTGGAGACCTCGTGAGCCGAGGACGGACTCGGCCGACCGACGAGAGCGAGACCACGTGACCTCCCCGACCCCTGGCGGACACGACCCCGACCGCACCTCCCCGGCCCCGCCGGCGCCCACGACATCCGACGACGCCGCGACCACTCCCATGGGCCCGGCGCCGACCCCGGGAGCGAACTCCCACGAGTCCATCGGCGCGGGCAACTCACCCGATTCACGCGGCCCGGTCGGCGAACCGAGCCCGGTGGCCCCGAAGACCGCACCGGCCCGGTCGGCCCTGATCGCCGGTGCAGCCGGGCTGGCCATCGTCGCGGGCGCACTCGGCTTCGGCGCCGGCTACATCACCGGGGACAACACGACGCCCGAGCGGCCGTCGCCGGCCGCCGTCTGGCAGCAGGGCGGCAACGGGCCCGGAATGGGCGGCGGTCCCCAGATGGGTGGACCACAGATGGGTGAACCGCAGATGCGTGGCCCCGGGATGGGCGGCCTGCCGGGCCGACAGAACCAGGAGGGTGAGAGCGGCTCCGAATCCGACGACCAGAACGGACCGAACACACCGCCGGGAACGCCGACAGAGCAACCGGGCCAGGCCGACACCGGCGCCTGAGTCAGCCCATGCCCTTCACGCGGCGGCCGACCTCACGTTCGACCTCGCGTTGAGCGGTCCGCTTGGCGATGTCCTGGCGCTTGTCGTGCGCCTGCTTGCCACGGGCCAGCGCGAGCTCGACCTTCACCTTGCCGTCGTTGAAATACATCGACAGCGGCACCAGCGTGAGGTTGCCGTCGCGGATCTTGCCGACGAGGTTGTCGATCTCGCGTCGGTGCATCAGCAGTTTGCGCTTGCGGCGGACCGAGTGGTTGGTCCAGGAGCCGTTGCCGTACTCGGCGATGTGCAGGGCATGAAGCCACACCTCGCCGTCGTCGATCGTCGCGAACGCGTCGACCAGCGAGGCCTTGCCCGCCCGCAGGCTTTTCACCTCGGTGCCGACCAGGACGACGCCGGCCTCGTAGACGTCGAGGATGGCGTAGTTGTGCCGCGCCTTGCGGTTGGACGCGATCACATTGCGTCCTTTTTCCTGCGGCATACACTCACCTCCTCGTAGTGTGGTCGATCGCCCTGTTGGTGACCGACCGGTTGCTGATCGCCGACAATCCGAACCGCCCGGACGGACCGATCATTCCCGGACATAGACACGAAGCGTGACATACGCGGTCGCACCCGCCAACACAATTCCGCCGAGCACCAGCCACGGTGCGACGAACAGTACGTCGGTCAGCTCGATCCGGGCGAAGAAGCTGACCCCGTACAGCTCGCGTAACGCATTGTCGAAGAAGAACTTCTTGGCCAACAGCAGACCGCCGATGGCCAGCATCGAGCCGACAAAGGCCGACACCACCGCCTCGAGTAGGAACGGCAACTGTGTGTACCAGCGGGTCGCGCCGACGAGGCGCATGATCGACACCTCGGTCCGTCTGGTGAACGCCGCGACCTGAACCGTGTTGATGATCAACAGGATGGCGGCGATCGCCAGGACCGAGGCGATGGCGAAGGTCGCGTTGCGGACGCCGTCGAGGACGCTGAAGATCCGCTGCACGAGCTTGCGGTCGTCCTTGAAGGCGTCCACCCCCAGGTCTTTCCGCGTCGCGTACTTGGTGAGCACCGCGTCGAACTGGCCGGGATCGGACACCCGCACGCGCAGCGAGGCCGGTAGCGTGCCCTCGACGATGTTCTCGGCGAGATCGGGGTTGTTCGCGAAGATCTCCTTCGCGCGTTTGAAGGCCTCGTCCTTGTCGAGGTAGGTCACCGAGGTGACGCCGGGTTCGTTCTCGAGCCCGCGGCGAAGTTGGGCGCATGGGTCGGACTCGCACTGCGGATCGCGTTCGGTCACCTCGGGATTGAGATAGAACTCCATCTCCACCCGGTCGAGGAAGATCTGCTGACTCTTGTCCGCCATCTGGATCACCAGGAGCCCACCGCCGAACATTCCCAGCGTGATCGCGGTGGTGATGATCATCGCGATGGTCATGGTCGCGTTGCGGCGGAGTCCATGGAGAACCTCGCTGATGATGAAATTCGCTCGCATGTCTGCTCAGACAGTCCTTGGGTCTCGGGGAAGTGTGTCGGGTCGGGCTGCGCGTCAGCCGATTCCGTACACGCCCTGCGGGTCGTTGCGGACGAGTTGGCCGCTGTCGAACTCGAGAACCCGTCGTCGCATCGCGTCGACGATGTGGCGGTCGTGGGTGGCCATCACCACCGTGGTGCCGCGGCGGTTGACCCGGTCGAGGACGTCGACGATCTCCTCGCTGGTCTCGGGATCGAGGTTGCCGGTGGGCTCGTCGGCCAGGAGCACCAGCGGACGGTTCACGATGGCGCGGGCGATGGCCACGCGCTGCATCTCGCCGCCCGACAACTCGTTCGGCATGCGATCGTGCTTGCCTTCCAGGCCGACGTACTCGAGCACCTCCGGCACCACCCGCTGGATGGTGGAGCGAGGCCGACCGATCACCTCGAGCGCGAACGCGACGTTCTCGGCCACCGTCTTCTTCTGGAGCAGACGGAAGTCCTGGAACACACACCCGATCGACTGCCGCAGCTTCGGCACGCTGCGCGCCTTCAGTCGGTTGACGTGGAACTCCCCGAGGTACACCTCGCCGCTCGTCGGGCGGTCCTCCTTGAGGAGCAGACGGAAGAACGTCGACTTACCTGATCCCGACGGACCGATCAGGAACGCGAACTCCCCCTTGTCGACCTCGAAGCTCAGATCTCGCAGAGCGGGTCGACTGGACGCCTTGTACTGCATCGTGACGTTCTCCAGCTTGATCACGATGTGCCAGTGTAACGACGACTCCTGAGAGTGCGTTCAGGCACGACGCCCCAGCTCAGCCACCCGCCTGACCAGCGAATTCCCCGCCGGTTCAGCGTGTCGGAACCGTGGTGGTCGGCGTCTGTCCGCCGAAATTCGGGAGCGGGATGTTGGGCAGACCCGGGATGGTCTCGCGGCTCGTACCGGGCGCGGGCGCCGGGGCCCCGTCCGTCGACGAGCCGTCCGTACCCTCGACGCCACTGGTCGAGTCGGTCGTCGACGGTTCCGTCGAGGTGGTGGTCGTGGATGACGACGTCGACGGTGGCGGCTCGTACGTCGGTTCGACCGTCTGCGATGTCGTCGGCGCGGGCCGTGCCGGTGAGTACACCACACCGTAGCGCTGCGAGGTGTATCCGTACAGCACGCAACAGGCGAGGAAGACCGTAACCAAGATCGCGGTGCTGGTCCGCATCCGGGTGCGGGCGATGTGCTGCCAGTCGTGCCCTCGCTTGCCGTCGGACTCGTCCGGCGACTGCTGCGGCGGTGGGGCCTCGGGGGGGGATGCCCTGCGTCGGGATGATCTGTGTCGGGGCGTCGTCGGCGGGGATGTCTCTACCAGGCCCACCCTCGCCGGGCTGCTCGTCGTGGGGCAGGCTCTCGTCAGGCCTGTCCCCAGCCGGCTCGTTCCGGCGCGGGGAATTCGGTGTCTCAGCCATCAGTCTCCCCCGTCCCGATTGCCCTGATCGGCGTGTGTCGCCGGCGGCCCACCCGCGGACCGGACCTCGCGGGCGGGCACATTGATACCTTCACGCGCCAGCGCTCGGATGATGTGGACACGCAGCGCGCGCCCGACCTCGAACTGCTTGCCCGGAAGCGTACGAGTGACCATGCGCACCGTGATGGCGTCGAGCTCGAGGCTGATGACACCGAGGGACGACGGTGCGTCGAGAAGTAGGTCGTGCCACCGGGGCAGGGCGTAGAACTCCCGGCCCACCCGGTCGAGCGTGTCGTTGACGAGCCCGATGTCGGCTTCGGACGGGACCGGGACGTCGACGACCGCGCGCGCCCAGTCCTTGGACAGGTTGGTGGCCTTGACGATCTGGCCGTTGGGGACGGTGATGACCTCACCCTCGGCGGTGCGCAGTTTGGTCACCCGCAGGGTCACGTCCTCAACCGTTCCCTCGGCCGGCGCGTTGCCCGTGACAGTCAGGTTGACGACGTCGCCGTAGCCGTACTGCTTCTCGGCGACCACGAAGAACCCGGCGAGGATGTCCTGCACGATGCGCTGCGCACCGAAGCCGAGGGCGGCACCGATCACCGCGGTCGGACCGGTCAATCCGCTCAGCGGAATCCCGAACACCGACAGGGTGTGCACGATGACGATGATCCCGATCACCACGATCAGCGTCCACGCCACCACGTCGACCAGCGCGCGACGGTGTTTGGCGTCCTCGGTCTGGACGATGAGGTCGCTGGTGGAGAACCGCGAGTCCACCCGGGAGGCGTACTTGTCGGCGCCCCACCGGATCAATCGGGCGAGCAGCACCGCGCCCAGGATCCAGATGAGGATCTCCAAGCCGTTGGTGGCCATCCACACATAGACCCGACCGATCAGGACCTCGGTCGGGCTCGGCGGCGCGGCGAGCAGCAGGACTCCGGGATCGCGCATCACGCTTCGGCGGTCGCCATCCGCCAGCGGATCCCGGCCTCGATGAACTTGTCCAGCTCCCCGTCGAGCACCGACGTCGGATTGTTGTCCTCGACGCCGGTCCGCAGGTCCTTCACCATCTGATACGGGTGCAGCACGTAGGAGCGCATCTGGTTGCCCCAGCTCGAACCGCCGTCACCCTTGAGTGCGTCGAGTTCGGCGCGCTCCTCCTGGCGCTTGCGGTCGAGCAGCTTGGCCTGCAGCACGCGCATGGCCGACGCCTTGTTCTGCAGCTGGCTCTTCTCGTTCTGACAGGTCACGACGATGCCGGTGGGGATGTGGGTCAGCCGGACCGCGGAGTCGGTCGTGTTGACCGACTGCCCGCCGGGGCCCGACGAGCGGTACACGTCCACCTTGATGTCGTTCTCGTCGACGTCGATGTGGTCGGTGGTCTCCACCACGGGCAGCACCTCGACCTCGGCGAACGATGTCTGACGGCGGCTCTGGTTGTCGAACGGGCTGATACGCACGAGCCGATGGGTGCCCTGCTCGACCGACAGCGTGCCGTACATGTACGGGGCCTTCACCGCGAACGTCGCGCTCTTGAGGCCCGCTTCTTCGGCGTAGGAGGTGTCGTAGACCTCGACGCCGTAGCCCTTCTGCTCGGCCCAGCGGATGTACATGCGCATCAGCATCTGCGCCCAGTCCGCCGCGTCGACGCCGCCCGCACCGGAGCGGATGTTGACGACCGCGTCGCGCGAGTCGTACTCGCCGGCGAGCATTGTCTTGACCTCCATCGCCTCGATGTCGGTCCGCAGGCTCTCACGTTCGGCATCGGCGTCGGCCAGCGCAGCCGTCTTGTCGTCACCCTCTTCGGCCTCGGCGAGCTCGTAGAGCACGGGTAGATCCTCGAGGCGCTGCCGCAACTCCGAGACCTTCCGGAACTCGGACTGCGCGTGCGAGAGCTCGCTGGTCACCTTCTGGGCGTGGTCCTGGTCGTTCCACAGGTCGGGATCCGAGGCCTGCATCTCCAGCTCGTCGATGCGACGACGGAGCTCCTCGAGGTCGAGCACCTTCTCCACGGTGGTCAAGGTGGCGTCGAGGGATTCGAGGTCTGCGGTCACGTCGGGATGCACGGTGATCCAGAGTACCGACAGACGGGCACGCGAGCGCCCGGGAGGATCAGACTGGGCCGGGACCGGCTTCGGGCATCACCCCGAACCGCCACGACGTCGCGGCCTTCTGCGGTTTGTAGAGGACCGGCAGATCGTCGCCGACCTGGGGCCAGGGGTCGCCCGCGCCCAGCACGAGCGTCCCGTACACCTCGGTCGGACTGGTCTCGGGACCGACGATCGTCCCGGAGATGGTGCAGAACCGGTTTCCGTCCTTGTCGGCCGCGCTCTTGGTCGGCTCGTCGTCGCGGTCGGAGACCCCGACGACCGTGAACGTGCCCTGCACGAACTGAGAGGCCTTGGCCGCCGACACCGGCTGCGGGTTGCGGCCGCGCTGCCACTGCACCACCAGCACCACCACGAGAGCCGCGATCAACAGGGTGAACGTCACGGTCAGCAACATGACAGCTACCCTACCGGGCATGTCTGTCCCTCCCGGTCCGACGACGTTCAGCGATGACCTCGAGCTCGCGCTCTCCCTCGCCGACTCCGCCGACGCGCTCACCATGGACCGCTTCGGCGCCGTGGACCTGAAGGTGGACGACAAGCCGGATCTCACACCGGTGTCCGATGCCGATCTGGCGTGCGAAACCCTGATCCGCGAACGCCTTTCGGCCCGTCGCCCCGCCGACACCGTGCTCGGTGAGGAGTTCGGCGGCGACGCCGTGCTCTCCGGGCGGCAGTGGGTCGTCGATCCCATCGACGGGACCAAGAACTTCGTCCGCGGCGTCCCGGTATGGGCCACGCTGATCGCACTCCTCATCGACGGCGTGCCCACGGTCGGGGTTGTCTCGGCACCGGCACTTCGCCGACGCTGGTGGGCGGCAACAGGTCTCGGTGCGCACGTGCGTTTCGACGACGAGGATGTCCGACGCCTGTCGGTGTCCGGAGTGGCCGACCTCGGGTCGGCGAGCCTCGCGTTCTCGAGCCTGTCCGGCTGGGCCGATCGCGGCATCCGGGGAGAGTTCATCGACCTCACCGACCGGGTGTGGCGCGTGCGCGGCTACGGCGACTTCTTCAACTACTGCCTCGTCGCCGAGGGTGCGGTCGACGTGACCGCCGAACCCGAGGTCTCGCTGTGGGACCTGGCGCCGCTCGACATCCTGGTACGCGAGGCAGGCGGACGCTTCACCGCCCTCGACGGCACGCCCGGACCCGCCGGCGGCAGTGCGATCGCCAGCAACGGACTGCTGCACGACGAGGTGCTGGGAGCGCTGCGCGTCGACCCTTCGTGACGCTCGCAAGCTCGCTCCTCAGGGACCGGAGGGAGCCCGCTCGCAGGCCCCCCTCGCTGGTTGAGCCGGTGAGGAGCGCAGCGACGAACCGAGTCGAAGCCACCTCCCGGCCCCTCACACCTGCGTGGCGCTCTCCTTCTCCAGCACCGTGAACTCGGTCGCGTCGTCCTTCATGTCCGCGAGTCGCCCGTAGTGGATGCCGCTGCCGGCGTCGGACAGGACCGCCTGATGGATGGGGACGGCGACGCGCGGCGCCATCGCCCGGAGGTAGTCGACCGATTCGCTGAGTTTCATCCACGGCGCGGCCGACGGCAGCGCGAGAACATCGACATGCTCGAACGGAATGTAGAACGAGTCCCCCGGATGCATGAATTGGCCCGGCTGGTCGGCGGTCCCGAGGACATAGGCGACGTTGTCGATGACCGGGATCTCGGGATGGATGACGGCATGCCGGCCGCCGGTGAAACGCGCGGTGAGCGAACCGATCTCGATCTGGTCGCCGCTGCGGGCGGCCGTCCACGCGCCGGCCACGTCGTCGTCGTTGAGCTGCTTGGTCGTCTGGGGATCGGCGTAGAGGATCGCGTCGGGGTTCGCGGCGACGAGCTCGGGCAGCTTCGCGACGTCGCAGTGGTCAGGGTGCTGGTGGGTGATCAGGATCGCGTCGAGATCGTCGATGCCGTCGAACCCGTGCGAGAAATTCCCCGGATCGAAGAGCACCTTGGTCCCGTCGATCTCGACGAGCAGACAGGAATGGCCGAAGTGGGTGATCTGCATGACTCCACTGTGCCCGTTCACACGACGACCGGGAAGAACCCCCACCCGAACGCGGCGTCGAGGATTCGCACGAAACCGTAGGTCAGCCACACCCCCAGCAGGACGGCGCCGACGGGTCCGAGCACGCAGTCGCGCCAGCCGGCGAGCGGCGCCCCGCGACGGCGCACCAGGGTGACCGTCGCCGCGACGACGGTCACCGCGGTCAGCACCAGCACCACCGGACCGAAGGCATTGAAGGTGAACGCGGACCCGACGTCGCCGTGCATGAAGGCAACCCAGCTCCGGGTGAGTCCGCAGCCGGGACACGGAAGTCCGGTCATCAACGCGAACGGACACAGCGGCGGTCCGCTCTCCACACCACTCGGACTGAACACACACGCGGCGCCGAGCGCGGCGGCACCGACCACCGCGACGGTCGTCGCGCCCACCACCTCGCTGCCTGATAAGCCCTGTTCGCGGCGGTGATCGAGGGTCATGCGGCCAGCGTAGCGGGTGTGCGGAAAGGCGGTGTCGGGCAAGTGCGTGACAAACTTCTTACTCCGAAGTAAGGTACGGACTTACTACCGAGTAAGATAGGTCGCATCGACCCTCCACCCACACGTGGATCCACGCACAGACCCCCACCGGGGCGACTGGAAAGAAACGGCTGGTGATCATGACAACCCACACCGAACCACGCGACACCTCCGCAGTCGGCCGCAACCCGCACCCGCGCAACTTCATCGGCACCGCGATGCGCGTCCTGACCACGGTGACGGGTTCCGAGTTCGCCGAGAAGTACAAGATCCGCGAACCCATCAACCGCATCGCCTACCAGGGCACCAAGACCGGTTTCCAGACCCTCGGGGCGGCGAACCGCGCGTTCAAGGCCGCTCAGGGCGGCGGCTCCGGCCAGGCCAAGCGTCTCACCAGCACGCCCAAGGACTACTTCAACCTCACCCCCGACGACGAACAGCAGATGATCGCCGAGACGGTGAAGGAGTTCGCCACCGAGCTCCTGCGTCCGGCCGCACACGACGCCGACGCCGCCGCAGCGGCCCCCGAAGACCTGGTCAAGCGGTCCGCCGAGCTCGGCATCACCATGATCAACGTCCCCGAGGAGTTCGAGGGCGCCGCCTCCGAGCGCGGGGTCGTGACCAACGCGCTCGTCGCCGAGGCGATGGCCTACGGCGACATGGGCCTCGCGCTGCCGCTGCTCGCACCGAGCGGCGTGGCCACCACCCTCACCAACTTCGGCACCGACACCCAGCAGCGCACCTACCTGCCCGACTTCGCGGGCGAGAACGTGCCGCAGTCCGCTGTCGTGATCGCCGAGCCGAAGCCGCTGTTCGATGCCTTCTCGTTGAGCACCAAGGCAACTCGCGTGCCGAGCGGGTTCCGCCTCAACGGTGTCAAGTCCTTCGTCCCGGCCGCCGGCTCGTCGGAACTGTTCATCGTCGGCGCCCAGCTCGACGGCAAGCCGGCCCTCTTCATCGTCGAATCCGACAGCAAGGGCCTGATCGTCGAGGCCGACCCGGGCATGGGTGTGCGCGCCGCGGGCATGGGTCGTCTGCTGCTGCAGGACGTCGCCGTACCGGCGACCGCCATCATCGGCGGCGAGGCCGACGCCGCGACGTCGGCGTACCGCGACGTCGTTCGCCTGTCCCGCCTGGGCTGGTCGGCGCTGGCCGCCGGCACCGCACGCGCCGTCCTCGAGTACGTGATCCCCTACGTCAACGAGCGTGAGGCCTTCGGCGAGCCGATCTCCAACCGCCAGGCGGTCGCGTTCATGGTCGCCAACATCGCCACCGAGGTCGACTCGATCCGCCTCGTGACGCTGCGCGGCGCCGCACGCGCCGAGCAGGGCCTGAGCTTCGCCCGCGAAGCCGCCCTCGCCCGCAAACTCACCATCGACAAGGGCCTGCAGATCGGCCTCGACGGCGTCCAGCTCCTCGGCGGCCACGGCTTCACCAAGGAGCACCCGGTCGAGCGCTGGTACCGCGACCTCCGCGGCGCCGGCATCGGCGAAGGCATCGTCGTCCTCTAGACCGCCTGTGACCGAAGGAAACTGACATGAGCATCAATCTCGAACTCCCGAAGAAGCTGCACGTCACCATCGACCAGGCACACCAGGCGGCGGCGGAGATCTTCCGGCCCATTTCGCGCAAATACGATCTGCGCGAGCATGATTACCCGGTCGAGCTCGACACCCTGGCCAGCCTGTACGACGGACTCGCCGAGACCGGCCAGGCCGGCGCGGGCGCCGACGGCGGACGTAGCCAGCAGAAGAAGGCCAAGCCGCGCGAAGAGGGTGCGGTGGTCAACGGCGGCAACATGCAGTCGGCCCTCAATGTGATCGAAACATGCTGGGGCGACCTCGGTCTCATGCTGAGCATCCCCTACCAGGGGTTGGGGAACTCGGCCATCGCCGCGGTGGCCACCGACCAGCAGCTCGAACGGTTCGGCAAGGTGTGGGCCGCGATGGCCATCACCGAACCGAGCTTCGGCTCCGACTCCGCTGCCGTGAGCACCACCGCGACCCTCGACGGCGACGAGTACGTCATCAACGGCGAGAAGATCTTCGTAACCGCCGGCTCGCGTGCCACCCACATCGTCGTGTGGGCGACCGTCGACAAGAGCCTCGGCCGCGCCGCCATCAAGAGCTTCGTGGTCCCGCGCGAGCATCCGGGCGTCGAAGTCGTTCGCCTGGAACACAAGCTGGGCATCCGCGTCTCCGACACCGCGGTCATCCGCTTCGAGAACTGCCGGATCCCCAAGGAGAACCTGCTCGGCTCCCCGGAGGTGGACACCAAGAAGGGATTCGGCGGGGTCATGCAGACCTTCGACAACACCCGTCCCCTCGTCGCGGGAATGGCTGTCGGAGTCGCGCGGGCCGCGCTCGAGGAACTGCGCCGCGTGCTCGACGAGGCCGGCATCGAGGTCGACTACGACCGTCCCGCCGCCGACCAGCATGCCGCTGCCGCCGAGTTCCTTCGCATGGAGGCCGACTTCGAGGCCGCCTACCTGCACACGATGCGCGCAACCTGGATGGCCGACAACAAGCAGCCCAACTCCACCGAGGCGTCGATGTCGAAGGCCAAGGCCGGCCGCACCGTCACCGACATCACCAACAAGGTGGTCGAACTGACCGGCACGCTCGGTTACTCGGAGCGGCTGCTCGTGGAGAAGTGGGCGCGCGACTCGAAGATCCTGGACATCTTCGAGGGCACCCAGCAGATCCAGAACCTCATCATCGCCCGGCGCGTGCTCAACAAGAGCAGCGCCGAGCTCAAGTGAGCCGCTGACCCACAGTATTCGGCCCCGCTCCCTCGTCGAGGCGGCGGGGCCGAATCGCGTTCTGGGCGGGTCTCTCTCACACCGTCCAGGCCGCGGCCATGCCCGCGGCGCATGCCGCCACCGAGGCGAGCAGCGTGATGACGGCGTACCCGCCGGCGACCAGCCGCTGCCTGTTCTCCGCCAGGCGGACCACCTCGAAGCTGGCAGTGCTGAAAGTCGTGTAGCCGCCACAGAATCCGGTCCCGAGGATGGCCTGCAGCTCATGTGGCGCACCGTGGAAGAGCACCAGGCCGGCGAGGACCCCGAGCAGTGCCGAACCGGTGACGTTGATCACGAAGGTTCCCCACGGCGTGACCGTCGGCCATCTCCACTTGACGGCACCGTCGACGACGAACCGCGTCACCGCACCCAGCGCGCCGGCCGCCATGACGGCCAGTGCGATCACCGCGCCGCCCATCGGGTCGTGAATTTCGAGGCGAGTGCGATCCCGCCGCCTGCCGCGAGCAGACCCAGCACGACGCTGACCACCGCGTACGCAAGTGCCGTCGCCACCGCCGAGGCGCGCGTCAGCTCCGAGATCTCCAGCGCGAACGTGCTGTAGGTGGTCAGCGCCCCGCAGATGCCGGTGCCGCCGAACAGCCGAACCCGCTGACGCCAGCCCTCGTCATGCCCCAGCCGCGCAAGAAGCTCCAGCAACGCACCGAGAACGAAAGCGCCGATGACGTTGACCGCGAAGGTCGCCCACGGCCAATGCCCGTCGGCGACCGGAAACGTCTTCTCCGCCCAGTACCGAACGCCCGTACCGATCAGCCCTCCCGCGAACACCCACGCGAGGGCGTGCACGCGTAAGTGCAGCGGGCGTTCGTCGGGATCGACGGGGAGCTCGTCGTGCTTGTCCATCTGCACGCGACCAAGTCTGCGCTAGGCGACGACCGTGTACAACACGATCAGGTAGACCGGCACCAGCACGTCGAAGAAGAAGATCGGTCCGGCATTGCCCGCCTTGAAGTTCCGGCGGGTCACCATCTCCCGTACATGTCCGACGGCCGCACCGAGATAGAACACGGAGAACGCGATGATGGTGGCGAGAGTGAACTCGTCACCGAAACCCGATGCGATCACGCCCAAGACACCCGTCGCCAGGCTGGCGAGCCCGACCTCCCATTGCCACGGCGTCTTCGGGGGCCACCCGATCGACTCGGCGATCGGCTCGCCGAAGAACATGTGGCCGCACCCGGTCATCCATCCCTGGACACCGATCATCCACAACACGGAGTTCTCGAGCAGATCCCGGCCCAGGTCACCACCCGGGGTCGACGCGTCGACGATCGTGGTGATGATCGTGCCGACCAGCCCGACGAACGGCACCAGCCGGATCGCGGTGCGAAGCACACCATCGAGCATCGACTCAGCCCTCGAGTTGTGCGGCCAGCGCGGTCAGGACATCGGGGTCCTCGATGGTGGAGGGCACGGTGTACTCCTCGTGGTCGGCGATCTGCCGCATGGTCTTCCGGAGGATCTTGCCCGACCGTGTCTTCGGCAGCGCCGGCACCACCGTCACGTCGCGGAACGTCGCGACGGCCCCGATCTCGTCGCGCACCATGGCCACGAGTTCGGTGCGCAGTGTCTCGGCGTCGATGTCGACGCCGGACTTGAGCACCACGTACCCGCTGGGACGCTGGCCCTTCAGTTCGTCGTGGATGCCGATGACCGCGCACTCGGCCACCGCCGGGTGCGACGCCACCACCGCCTCGATACTGCCCGTCGAGAGCCGGTGTCCGGCAACGTTGATCACGTCATCGGACCGGCCGAGAACGAACACGTAACCGTCGGCATCGACGTAACCGGAGTCGCCGGTCAGGTAGAAGCCGTCGAACGCCGACAGATACGACTTGCGGTACCGCTCCTCGTCGCGCCACAACCCGGCGAGGGTCCGGGCGGCAGCGGCAGACCGATGACGATGTTGCCCTCCTCGCCCGGGCCCAGCGAATTGCCCTCGGCGTCGACGACGCCCACGCGGTAGCCGGGAACGGCGACCGTCGGCGAGCCCGCCTTGATCGGCATCGGCTCCAGCCCACGGAGATTCGCCGCGATCGCCCAACCGGTCTCGGTCTGCCACCAGTGGTCCACGACCGGGACACCGAGCACCTCCGAGGCCCACGTGAACGTGTCCGGGTCGAGCCGCTCGCCCGCCGCGAACAACGTCTCGAGCGAGGACACGTCGTACTTGCTCAGTTCGGTGGCTTCCGGGTCCGCCTTGCGGATGGCGCGGATCGCGGTGGGTGCGGTGAACAACGCCTTCACCCCGTGTTCGCCGATGACACGCCAGAACGCGCCCGCGTCCGGGGTACCGACCGGCTTGCCCTCGTACATCACCGATGTCGCTCCGACGAGCAGGGGCCCGTACACGATGTAGGAGTGTCCGACGACCCACCCGACATCGGAGGCGGTCCACCACACGTCGCCGGCGGAGATGTCGTAGATGTTCGCCATCGACCATGTCAGGGCCACCGCATGCCCGCCGTTGTCGCGGACGACGCCCTTGGGCTTCCCGGTGGTCCCCGAGGTGTAGAGGATGTACAGCGGATCGGTGGCCTTCACCGGAACCGGCTCGACCGGATCGGCCCCGGCGAGCACGTCGTCCCAGTCGAGCCAACCCTCGTGATCCGCTGCAGCACCGTCGATCTCGGGACGGTCCTTGACGATGACGACGCGCGGGGGCGTCGCCGACAACTCGATGGCCTTGGCCACCATCGGCAGATACTCGACGACCCGGCCCGGTTCCAGACCGCCCGAGGCGGTGAGGACGGCGACGGGCTCGGCGTCGTCGATACGGGTCGCGAGCTCACGAGCGGCGAAACCGCCGAAGACCACCGAGTGCACCGCGCCGATCCGCGCGCACGCCAGCATCGCGACGGCCGCCTCGGGGATCATCGGCATGTAGATCACCACGCGATCGCCGTAACCGATCCCCTGCTCGGTGAGGACACCGGCGAATCGGGAGACCTCGTCGAGCAGTTCGGCGTAGGAGTACCGACGGACCTCGCCCACCATCGCCGAGTCCCAGGTCAGCGCGGTCCGGTCGCCGTGTCCGGCCGCGACGTGGCGATCAAGGGCATTGGCGCACGTGTTGAGGGTGGCATCCGGGAACCAGCGATAGAACGGGGCGGCGGAGTCGTCGAGCGCGGAGGTGGGTGGGGTGATCCATTCGACGCCGGTGGCGGCGTCGAGCCAGAACGCCTCCCGATCGTCGGCTGCCCGTGTGAACGCTTCGATGTACCGGCCCATGGCCATCCCTTCGCCGTCGTCGGTGAGGGCACCGGTGTCGTCGGTGCCGCATCGCCCTTCGAGGGTATCGGTGTGACCGTCACCACGAAAATGAGATGCCCGGTCTCGGTCAGCGGCTGCGAGCGTCGGCCACCGCAGTCGTGACCCGATCGAGGAAGGTGCGGATGGCGGCAAGTTCATCGTCGGAGAATCCGTCGGCCACGGCGATGACCTGCTCGATGAGCGGTCCGAAGAACGACCACCCCATCTGCTGAGCCGCGTCGGTGACGTGCAGCGCCACCTTCCGACGGTCGGTGCCGTCCCGCGAGCGCGAAACCAGGCCCTTCGTCTCCAGGCGATCTATCAGGGCCGTCGTCGATGCGCTGTTGAGGCCGAGATGACCGGCCAGCCAACCCGGCGACGCGACGTCGCCTGACCGCTGCCGGTCCAACAGCGCGACGAGGGCTCGGAGATCGGTGGCGTGCAATTCGTTTCGGGCGGCGAAAGCGGAGCCGAACACATCGAGCTCTAAGGTCAACGATCGCAACCGGTGCACGAGGTCGTCGTTGTTCACACGGTTACTGTACTCGTCACCACTCGACAGTCTAGTATCTCGATGATCGAGTAATTTGCCGGAGGGAGTCCGATGTTCGCCAAGGTCCGCCCGACGATCGACACCTTTGCCGCCACGCCCGACGGCGCCACGTTCTTCGCCCACTACGACGCCCTCGTGCAGAGGTCGTCCGCCACACCACTCGACATCGGCAGTCGGTTCGGCACCACGCGAGTCAACAGTTTCGGACCGGCCGGACCAGACCGGTGATTTTGCTGCCAGGCGGCGGGGCGACCTCGATGGCCTGGGTGAACGTCGCCGGCTCCCTCGCACGAACACGCCGGGTACACGCAGTCGACCTCATCAACGACGTCGGCCGTTCCCACGTGACCCGGCCCCCGGACACCGCAGGCGACCTACTCGACTGGCTGTCGTCCGTCCTCGACGGGCTCGGCGCCGCACACGTCGACCTCGCCGGCCACTCCTACGGTGCCATGGTCGCGCTGGCCTACGCGGTCGGTCCCGGCAAGGACCGGGTGGACCGGCTCGCGCTCGTCGACCCCACCTCGTCCTTCACCGGCCTGCGCACGACCTATCTCCTGCGGGCTCTGCCAGTCTTGTTGTCTCCCAACCCCGGGCGGCTCCGGCGTTTCCTCCGATGGGAGACCGGTGGGGCCGCGTTGAACCCCGACTGGCGTGACATGTACTGCGCCGGAGCCCGGTTCCCCACCGCGCCGACCGTGGTTCCGAAACGGCCCACCGATGAAGCACTCTCGGCACTGGGAGACGGCGGGTCGGTGACCGTGATAGTCGCCCCCGACAGCCGGGCGCACGATCCGAGGGTCGTCTCACGGCGTGCACGGGCATTGTTGCCCTCGGCGCGGGTGACGATGCTGCACAGCGGCAGTCATCACACTGTTCCCCTCGAACCCGCGGACGAGATCGCTGATGCACTCGTCGGCGCTTTCGACGACACCTCGGCGTAGCTCGCCGCCCTCAGTAGAGGTAGGGACGGAAGCTGTCCTCGGTGAACCGTTCGTTGCCCGCTTCGGGCATCACGCGCCGGGTGATCTCCGCGACCGAGGGCAGCGCGTCGGGTCGCCATGAGTCCGGCTTCCACAGATCGGATCGGAGAAACGCCTTGGGACAGTGATAGAACACCTCGTCGACGGTGATCTCCACCGCGAGGATCGGCCGCTTACCGCTGACCGTGAGGTCGTCGAAGTAGTCGGCGTCGTCGACGATGCGGGCGCGGCCGTTGATCCGCAGCGTGTCCCCGCGACCGGGTACGACGAAGATGGTGCCCGCGTTGGGGTTCCGGAGTATGTTCACGTAGCCGTCGACACGACGGTTGCCCGGCCGCTCGGGTATCGCGATGTGCCGGTCGTCGATGACGTGGACGACCTTGCCGGCCGGGTCGCCCTTGGGCGACACGTCGATCCGTCCGAGTTCGTCGGCGGTCGCCAGGAACACCATCGGCGACTCCGCGAGCCATTCCCGGTCGACGTCGGCGAGTGAGTTCCGCGCCTTGTCGCGGATGAGCTCCATCGGATGGCCGACGATGTCCCGCAGCCTCGACTCGTCGGTGATGTGCATCTGCACATCGTGTCACGCGGCCGTTGCTACACGGGTCGCGGTGCGGGCGCCGGCCAGGGGAAGGTCCAGGTGGTGTCGCGGACATCGTCGACCCGCGCCGCCCGTCGGCGCAGATGGACCGACCCGTCGGTGACGATCAGCGTGACGTCGGCGTCGAGGCGTCCGGCGAGACGTCGGGCGATCCAGCCCGGTCGTGTCCCACCGGTTCCGATGACGACGGCGCCGGCCTCCACACGTCGGGCTGCCCGGTGCAGGACCGACGTCGGGTCGCCGACCTCGCTCATGGTCGACACCGTCCGTGCACCGTGCCACCTCGCGAGTTCGGCGGCGGTCCGCAAGGTCTCGTCGACTCCCGCCTGACCGGAAAGCAGATAGGACTCGTCCTTGAGGGCGTCGTGGAGCGTGGTGCTCGCTTCTTTCCGACGACGCCGCGTGGCGCAGATCAGGATCAGGTCGCCGGAATCGCCGAGCAGTCGAAAGGCGACCTTCACCGCACGCAACGAGGCGTCGGTCCCGTCGACTCCGACGACGACCGGACGGCCGAACCCCGCGTGGCCCGGCACCGGTACGCCACGCACCGCGTCGATCGGCGGGGCCAGGGCGGGATCTGTCGGCCCTGGTCGGGTCTCGAGGCGCTCCCAGCGCCGGGGTCGTGTCCGCAGCGTGCTCATGATGTCCTCCTCGGTCGGCGATATCGGCTGCTCACAACGCTATGGAGGCCAAAGTCCCGAGTCGCCATCCCGCGGGTTGACCGGTTCTCCACCCCAGGGTGGACAGCCGAATCCACCGTGAGGCGGACGTTCGGCAGTTCTGCGGAACTATCCTGGAACGGTGACGGGCTTCACAGCGGAGATGGGCGCGGGGCTGCGCCGGCGGATCGAACGGGCGGGCGGCGACTACCCGCCGCTGTACCCCGCGGTGATCCTGTCGTCGAGCGTCGTGGTCACCCTGGTGTCGACGGCACAACGTTTCCCGTTCGATCAGATCGGGTGGGTGATCGCGGCGCTGGTCCTCGCCGTGCTCTCGCTGGTGCTCGACCTGACCCTGCCGCCGACCTCGTACCCGTGCTCTGCGGTGATCACCAGTACGGTCTGCTTCCTCATGGTCCCGACGCCCACCGACGCCGCCCCACTCCAACTCGTCCTGGTGGCGGCGATCGCCGCCGCGATGTATCCCCTTCTCGGCGGACTGATCGTGACGGCGGCCTGCTTCGCCGTCATCGTGTGGTTCGGCGCCGTCGGCGGTCTCGAGTCACCGGCCATCTACGCGCTCGGCGTCGCGTGCGGTTGGCTGATCGGCTACATGATGCTGATCCAGAAGCGTCTGGCCGACAACCGGGCCCGGGTGCTCGCCGAGCGTGCCGACCGCGCCGCGAGCGACGAACGACAGCGGATCGCCCGCGAGATCCACGATGTCATCGCGCATTCCCTGTCGATCACCATGCTCAACGTCACCGGCGCCCGTCGCGTGCTCGAACAGGATCGTGACATCGAGGAGGCACTGGAGGCACTCTCCGACGCCGAACGCCAAGGTCGACAGGCGATGACCGAGATCCGCACCATCGTCCACGTATTGGGGACGACCGAGCCGACGGGATCGACGGCCCCGTCACCGGGCGCCGGAGACCTCGTCCGGCTCGTCGAGGACTACCGCAAGGCCGGCGTCGACATCGACTTCAGCCTCGTCGGCGACCTCACCGAGCTGCCACGTCCGGTCGGTGCGGCGCTGTATCGGATCACCCAGGAGTCCCTGGCCAACGTCGTCAGACACTCGGTGGCCAAGCAGGCCTCGGTCTCGGTGTCGGTGGCCGATGCGGTGGCTCTCACGGTCGAGAACCCGGCGACCGAGGATCGGCCTCGAGAATGCGACGGCACCGGTATCGAGGGAATGACCCAGCGCGCGGCACTGCTCGGCGGCACGCTCCACACATCACATCGCGCAGGCACCTGGTCGGTCCTCGCGACGCTGCCGTCGCGACCGGTCACCGCAGGGGTGCCCGTATGACGACGACCGCGCCCACCGATCCCGCGACCGACCCGATCCGGGTCCTCCTCGTCGACGACCAGGAGCTCATCCGTACGGGCCTGCGTCGCATCCTGCGCCTGCGCGACGGCTTCGACATCGTGGGTGAATGCGCGGACGGTTCCGGGGTCCTCGCGGGGATCGCCGAACACCGGCCCGACATCGTCCTGATGGATCTGCGGATGCGTGACGTCGACGGCATCACCGCCACCACGATGGTGCGCACCCTGCGGGAGCCGCCGCCGGTGCTGATCCTGACCACCTTCGACGACGACGCCCTGTTGTCCCGTGCCCTGCGCGCCGGAGCGGCCGGGTTCATCCTCAAGGATTCGCCGGCCGAGGCGCTGATCTGGGCGGTCCGCGCGGTGGTTCGCGACGGCGCGTTCCTGGATCCGGCGGTGACCGAACGCGTTCTCCATGGCTTCCGACGGTCGGGTCGCGAGCAGGTGAGCGCCGTGCCCGGGCTCACCGACCGCGAGACCGATGTCCTCCGCCTGATCGCGCGGGGCCGCACCAACGCGGAAATCGGTGCGGCCCTCGGTATCTCGCAGGTGACCGTGAAGAGCCACATCAACCACATCTTCACGAAGCTCGACCTCCGCGACCGGGCGGCGGCGATCGTATACGCCTTCGACCGTGGGCTCGTGGTCGCCGAGTACGACTGAGCCCGTGTAGATCAGTCGTGCACGGTGGTGATCTCGGGGGCGAGCACCTCGACGTCGACCCCGTCGACGAACCGGTACGGGCCCGCCACGAGCAGACCACCGAAGTGCTTGCGCAGCCGGGACATCTCGGCCCGGACGGTGACCGTTCGGTCGTCGACGCCGAACAAATGGTTCGACATCTGGGCCGCGGTGACGCCGCCGGGCCGTCGCGCCAGGAGGGTGAGGATCTCGCCGTGCCGGGGCGAACAGCGATGGGTCCAGGCACCGCTCGCGCCTTCGACGGTGACCTCGACATTTCGGAGACCCGACGCGTCCGGCGGTACCCGCACGATCACCCGTGTGGTGGATGCGTCCGGGGTCTCCGCGACGCGCACCAACCATCCGCCGGGCAACGCCTCGACGTCGCACTCCCCCAGCGCATTCACGAAGATCCGGCCGGGGCCGAGCCGCGGTGGCAGGATCAGTCGCGATCGCGGAGACACGGTGTCCACGGCGGCGACCCACCCGTCGGTGTCGACCGCCAACGCCGGGCCGGGCATGCGGGCGAGGATCGGCGCGGCCACCGCCCGCAACGAATCGAGTCGTCGGTGGTGGCTCTCGCGTAGTTGTGATTCGGCCAGCCGGGCGACCGCATGCACCAGCGCCAAGGTGGTCGGATGGATGGTGGCGGCCGGACCACTCACATCGACCACCCCCAACATCTCACCGGTCCGCGGGTCCTTGATCGGTGCACCGGTACAGGTCCACGAATGATGACTGCGCACGAAGTGCTCGGCCGAGAACACCTGCACCGAACGACCGGACATCAGTGCCGTACCGATCGCGTTGGTCCCCACCGAGCCCTCGGCCCAGTCGGCACCCTCGACGAATCCGAGAGTGTCCGCGCGCGTGAGCACCTTCGACGACCCGCTCCGCCACAGCACGTGCCCGTCGGCATCCGAGACGACCAGGATGTTGTCACCGTCGGCGATCAGCGAGTCGAGGCCACGTGCCAACTCGTCCACGACCTCCGCCAGGCCGGAGCGTCGGCGGCGTTCTTCGAGCTCCTCGAGCTGAAGCGTCCGTTCCCCGGCGCAGTCCACGTCCGGGTCGAGACCGGCACGTCGGAGTCGCTGCCACGAGTCGTCGATGACGCTGCGCGGACGCGCCGGCATGCGCCCGCCCGACATCGCCGCGTCGTGAACCGCGCTGAGAACGGACGCGAACTCGCGCGGATCGTCGCCGGCGTGCACCGCGGGCTCCAGCTCGGAGGCCGACTCGTAAGCGTTCATCTCTTCGATTGTGCGTCACGTCACAGACGACGACAACGTACCCCGCCCCTCGCAACCCCCTGCAACCCTTGCCGCCACCCGGCGCCGGGGCGTCTGCTGTCCACAACCCGCTGTGTTCCACATCACGTTCGCGGGGCACATCTCGAGGAGGCATCATGACTCAGACATTGGAACCGCTGGTCCATCTCGACCGCACCCCGCAGGAGCGGATGGACGCCTGGCTGCGTGAGTTCGAATCCGCACTCGCCGCAGACGACATCGCCCGCGCGACGAACGCGTTTCTGACCGACAGCTACTGGCGCGACCTGACAGCATTCACCTGGAACATCAAGACGGTGGAGGGCCACGAGCAGATCGCCGACATGCTGACCGCGCGTCTCGCGGACACCCGCCCGTCGAACTTCACCACCACTGAACCGGCCACCGACGACGGGGACGGCGTCGTCTCGGCGTTCATCGCGTTCGAGACCGCCGTCGGACGGTGTGAGGGACACCTGCGCATCCGTCGCGACGACGACGGCACCGACGGTGGCGGGCGCGACGCCGGGGAGGACAAGGCCTGGACGCTGCTGACGACGATGCAGGAACTCAAGGGACACGAGGAGTCGGCCGGCCCGAATCGACCGCTCGGGGCGGTGCACGGTTCCGACCCCGACACCCGTTCCTGGGCGGAGAAGAAGGCCGACGAGGAACTGTCGCTCGGACGGTCGGCGCAACCGTACGTGCTGGTGATCGGCGGCGGGCAGGGCGGTATCGCGCTCGGCGCACGACTCCGCCAGCTCGGCGTGCCGTCGGTCGTCGTCGATCGCCATGACCGTCCCGGGGACCAGTGGCGCAAACGCTACAAGTCGCTGTGCCTGCACGACCCGGTTTGGTACGACCATCTCCCGTACCTGCCGTTCCCCGACAACTGGCCGGTCTTCGCACCCAAGGACAAGATCGGCGACTGGCTCGAGTTCTACACCAAGGTCATGGAGGTTCCGTACTGGAGTAAGACGACGTGTCTGTCCGCCGAGTACGACGAGGCCGAGTCACGGTGGGCGGTTGAGGTCGACCGGGACGGTGAGCGCCTCACGCTCCATCCGACGCAGCTGGTCCTCGCGACCGGGATGTCCGGCAAACCTGCCGTCCCTTCGGTCCCCGGGCAGGATGTGTTCGCCGGCGAGCAACACCACTCGAGCGCACATCCCGGACCGGACGGCTACCTCGGCAAGAAGGTCGTCGTCATCGGCTCCAACAACTCCGCGCACGACATCTGCAAGGCGCTGGTGGACAACGGCGTCGACGCCACGATGGTGCAGCGCTCCTCGACCCACATCGTGAAATCCGACTCGCTGCGGTCCATCGCCCTCGGTTCCCTGTACAGCGAGGAGGCGGTCGCCTCCGGGATGACGACCAAGAAGGCCGATCTCACCTTCGCCTCATTGCCCTACCGGATCATGCACCAGTTCCAGATACCCGTGTATGACCAGATCCGCCAACAGGACAAGGAATTCTACGAACGACTCGAGGCGGCCGGCTTCGAGCTCGACTTCGGCGACGACGACTCCGGACTCTTCATGAAGTACCTACGCCGCGGGTCCGGCTACTACATCGACGTGGGCGCGAGCGAACTCATCGCCGACGGAACGATCAAGCTGGTCCACGGTCAACTGGACCACCTCACCGAGAATTCGGTGGTGCTCGCCGACGGGACCGAGATCGACGCCGACGTGGTCGTCTACGCCACGGGGTACGGATCGATGAACGGCTGGGCCGCCGACCTCATGGGACAGGAGGTCGCCGACCGTGTCGGAAAGGTGTGGGGACTCGGTTCCGAGACGACCAAGGACCCGGGCCCCTGGGAGGGCGAACAGCGGAACATGTGGAAGCCCACCCAGCAACCGGGCCTGTGGTTCCACGGCGGAAATCTGCACCAGTCGCGCCACTATTCGCTGTATCTCGCCCTACAGCTGAAGGCGCGATATGAAGGAATCCCCACGCCCGTATACGGCTTGGCGGACGTCCACCACCTGAGCTGATCACCAATGAGAAAGGCCCCGCAACCACGAGGGTTGCGGGGCCTTTCTGAAATTGTGTTCGGCGGTGTCCTACTCTCCCACACTGATTAGGGTGCAGTACCATTGGCGCTGGAGGGCTTAGCTTCCGGGTTCGGAATGGGGCCGGGCGTTTCCCCTCCGCTATAGCCGCCGTAACTTTATGAAACAACTGTCACACAACAGTGTTTGTTTGTTTTGTTGTGTGTTGTTTCAGAAGTACATAGTGGATGCGAACACCAACCGAACCTGAGGTTTGGTGATGTTGTGGGTGTTGTTGGTAAGTCCTCGGCCGATTAGTACCAGTCACCTGAACACATTGCTGTGCGTACAGTTCTGGCCTATCAACCCCATGGTCTGTGGGGGGCCTTAACCCCGCGAAGGGGGTGAGAAACCTCATCTTGGAACAGGCTTCCCGCTTAGATGCTTTCAGCGGTTATCCCTTCCGAACGTAGCTAACCAGCAGTGCCCCTGGCGGGACAACTGGCACACCAGAGGTTCGTCCGTCCCGGTCCTCTCGTACTAGGGACAGGTTTCCTCAAGTTTCTTACGCGCGCGGCGGATAGAGACCGAACTGTCTCACGACGTTCTAAACCCAGCTCGCGTGCCGCTTTAATGGGCGAACAGCCCAACCCTTGGGACCTACTCCAGCCCCAGGATGCGACGAGCCGACATCGAGGTGCCAAACCATCCCGTCGATATGGACTCTTGGGGAAGATCAGCCTGTTATCCCCGGGGTACCTTTTATCCGTTGAGCGACACCGCTTCCACTTGCCGGTGCCGGATCACTAGTCCCGACTTTCGTCCCTGCTCGACATGTACGTCTCACAGTCAAGCTCCCTTGTGCACTTACACTCAACACCTGATTGCCAACCAGGCTGAGGGAACCTTTGGGCGCCTCCGTTACCTTTTAGGAGGCAACCGCCCCAGTTAAACTACCCACCAGGCACTGTCCCTGAACCCGATCAGGGTCCGAGGTTAGAAGTCCAATACGATCAGAGTGGTATTTCAACAACGACTCCATGAACACTGGCGTGCCCACTTCACAGTCTCCCACCTATCCTACACAAACCGAACCGAACACCAATACCAAGCTATAGTGAAGGTCCCGGGGTCTTTTCGTCCTGCCGCGCGTAACGAGCATCTTTACTCGTACTGCAATTTCGCCGAGTCTGTGGTTGAGACAGCAGAGAAGTCGTTACGCCATTCGTGCAGGTCGGAACTTACCCGACAAGGAATTTCGCTACCTTAGGATGGTTATAGTTACCACCGCCGTTTACTGGGGCTTAAATTCTCAGCTTCACCACCCGAAGGTGATTAACCGGTCCTCTTAACCTTCCAGCACCGGGCAGGCGTCAGTCCGTATACATCGTCTTACGACTTCGCACGGACCTGTGTTTTTAGTAAACAGTCGCTTCTCTCTGGTCTCTGCGACCCACACCAGCTCAGACCGAAAAGATCGTCACCAGGATGGGTCCCCCTTCTCCCGAAGTTACGGGGGCATTTTGCCGAGTTCCTTAACCACAGTTCTCTCGATCGCCTTAGTATTCTCTACCTGACCACCTGTGTTGGTTTGGGGTACGGGCCGTGTACCAACTCACTAGAGGCTTTTCTCGGCAGCATAGGATCATGGAATTCGCCACAACGGCTACGCATCACCTCTCAGGCTCTGTGAGTGACGGATTTGCCTATCACTCGCCCTACAGGCTTACACCAGTACAACCACTGACTGGCCCCACTACCTTCCTGCGTCACCCCATCGCTTGCCTACTACCAGCCAAGGTCCCATGCATCACCCCACTCGGCACCCGAAGGTGCTCCCGGGGGATCAGGATGGTTAGTACAACTGATTCAGCATGGGCGCGGATACACGGGTACGGGAATATCAACCCGTTGTCCATCGACTACGCCTGTCGGCCTCGCCTTAGGTCCCGACTCACCCTGGGCGGATTAGCCTGGCCCAGGAACCCTTGGTCATTCGGCGGCAGAGTTTCTCACTCTGCTTTCGCTACTCATGCCTGCATTCTCACTCCCACACCCTCCACACCTGGATCACTCCGGCGCTTCCACGGATGCAGGACGCTCCCCTACCCACCCCACCCACTACACAGAAGTCCGTAAACCTCTGCGGATGTCATGGTGGAGTGCCGCGGCTTCGGCGGTGTACTTGAGCCCCGCTACATTGTCGGCGCAGGATCACTTGACCAGTGAGCTATTACGCACTCTTTCAAGGGTGGCTGCTTCTAAGCCAACCTCCTGGTTGTCTTCGCGACCCCACATCCTTTTCCACTTAGTACACGCTTAGGGGCCTTAGCCGGCGATCTGGGCTGTTTCCCTCTCGACTACGAACCTTATCGCCCGCAGTCTCACTGCCACACTCTCACTTACCGGCATTCGGAGTTTGGCTGACGTCAGTAACCCTGTGGGGCCCATCGGCCATCCAGTAGCTCTACCTCCAGTAAGAAACATGTGACGCTGCACCTAAATGCATTTCGGGGAGAACCAGCTATCACGGAGTTTGATTGGCCTTTCACCCCTACCCACAACTCATCCCCTCCATTTTCAACTGAAGTGGGTTCGGGCCTCCACGACGTCTTACCGACGCTTCACCCTGGCCATGGGTAGATCACTCCGCTTCGGGTCTAGACCCGGCGACTCAAACGCCCTATTCAGACTCGCTTTCGCTACGGCTACCCCACACGGGTTAACCTCGCCACCGAGCACTAACTCGCAGGCTCATTCTTCAAAAGGCACGCCATCACCCGCCCCGAAGGCACAGGCTTTGACGGATTGTAAGCGTCCGGTTTCAGGTACTATTTCACTCCCCTCCCGGGGTACTTTTCACCTTTCCCTCACGGTACTAGTCCGCTATCGGTCACCAGGAAGTATTCAGGCTTACCGGGTGGTCCCGGCAGATTCACAGCAGATTCCACGAGCCCGCTGCTACTTGGGGACACCGTCACGCAAGACCATGTGTTTTCAGCTACCGGACTCTCACCGACTACGGCAGACCATTCCAGGCCACTTCACCTAACACATGATTTTCTCACTCACGCTTCCACAGGCAGATGGAAGAAGACGAACCCCACAACCCCACACACACAACCCCTACCCGGTATCACATGCGCATGGTTTAGCCTCCTCCGCTTTCGCTCGCCACTACTCACGGAATCACAATTGTTTTCTCTTCCTATGGGTACTGAGATGTTTCACTTCCCCACGTTCCCCCCACACAGCCTATACATTCAGCTGGTGGTAACACGACATCACTCGTGCTGGGTTTCCCCATTCGGACACCCTCGGATCACAGCTCGTTTGACAACTCCCCGAGGACTATCGCGGCCTACCACGTCCTTCATCGGCTCCTGGTACCAAGGCATCCACCGAACGCCCTTACACACTTACAACAACACCTACAAACAACCCCCCACCCACAACCAACACAAGGCCAGCCATGAACGAGGATCGAATGTAGACATCACAAACACTACAAAATTTGCTAAATCACAGACCAGCACTCCAACAACAGTCGAAGCATTGGTTTGAAATAAAGATGCTCGCATCCACTATGCACTTCTCAAACAACACACACCCACCACCGTGCACGCGCTCCCGCGACCATCACAGTCACGATCACCACCCGCACCCCAGTCATGAGCTAGGTCAGAGACAACACGCATGTGTTCTCTCAGAACCCCGATAGCGTGACAATGAACCCGCCAGCCCTCACGGACCCGCGGTAACCCCCGATCCTTCTACCGGTGTAGAAGAGGTGAGCCTGTCTGATGTTTCACCCTCGAACACACACCCACCGCACAGACATACGCCGGCAGAAATGGGTGATGTTGTGTGCTCCTTAGAAAGGAGGTGATCCAGCCGCACCTTCCGGTACGGCTACCTTGTTACGACTTCGTCCCAATCGCCGATCCCACCTTCGACAGCTCCCTCCCACAAGGGGTTAGGCCACCGGCTTCGGGTGTTACCGACTTTCATGACGTGACGGGCGGTGTGTACAAGGCCCGGGAACGTATTCACCGCAGCGTTGCTGATCTGCGATTACTAGCGACTCCGACTTCATGGGGTCGAGTTGCAGACCCCAATCCGAACTGAGACTGGCTTTAAGGGATTCGCTCCACCTCACGGTATCGCAGCCCTCTGTACCAGCCATTGTAGCATGTGTGAAGCCCTGGACATAAGGGGCATGATGACTTGACGTCATCCCCACCTTCCTCCGAGTTGACCCCGGCAGTCTCCTGCAAGTCCCCGGCATAACCCGCTGGCAATACAGGACAAGGGTTGCGCTCGTTGCGGGACTTAACCCAACATCTCACGACACGAGCTGACGACAGCCATGCACCACCTGTACACCAACCACAAGGGAACGACTATCTCTAGCCGCGTCTGGTGTATGTCAAACCCAGGTAAGGTTCTTCGCGTTGCATCGAATTAATCCACATGCTCCGCCGCTTGTGCGGGCCCCCGTCAATTCCTTTGAGTTTTAGCCTTGCGGCCGTACTCCCCAGGCGGGGTACTTAATGCGTTAGCTACGGCACGGATCCCGTGAAAAGGAACCCACACCTAGTACCCACCGTTTACGGCGTGGACTACCAGGGTATCTAATCCTGTTCGCTACCCACGCTTTCGCTCCTCAGCGTCAGTTACTACCCAGAGACCCGCCTTCGCCACCGGTGTTCCTCCTGATATCTGCGCATTTCACCGCTACACCAGGAATTCCAGTCTCCCCTGTAGTACTCAAGTCTGCCCGTATCGCCTGCACGCCTGCAATTGAGTTGCAGAATTTCACAGACGACGCGACAAACCGCCTACGAGCTCTTTACGCCCAGTAATTCCGGACAACGCTCGCACCCTACGTATTACCGCGGCTGCTGGCACGTAGTTGGCCGGTGCTTCTTCTCCAGGTACCGTCACTCACGCTTCGTCCCTGGTGAAAGAGGTTTACAACCCGAAGGCCGTCATCCCTCACGCGGCGTCGCTGCATCAGGCTTGCGCCCATTGTGCAATATTCCCCACTGCTGCCTCCCGTAGGAGTCTGGGCCGTGTCTCAGTCCCAGTGTGGCCGATCACCCTCTCAGGTCGGCTACCCGTCGTCGCCTTGGTAGGCCATTACCCCACCAACAAGCTGATAGGCCGCGGGCCCATCCCACACCGCAAAAGCTTTCCACCAACCACCATGCGACAGTTGGTCATATCCGGTATTAGACCCAGTTTCCCAGGCTTATCCCAGAGTGCAGGGCAGATCACCCACGTGTTACTCACCCGTTCGCCACTCGAGTACCCAGCAAGCTGGGCCTTTCCGTTCGACTTGCATGTGTTAAGCACGCCGCCAGCGTTCGTCCTGAGCCAGGATCAAACTCTCCATGAAAAAACAGTGAAACAAAACCAACCCCAAAAAAGGCCGGCGTTTCAACACAAAATCTTCAACCAGGAAAGCACAACCTGACCAAAATAAACCTAGCAAAATGTGACACCCAGGACGGGGCCCGGACGCCACACAACAAACAAACATCTACATCCACAAAGATGCACGATGCTAAATTGGCATCAGACAATTCATCATCACACTATCGAGTTCTCAAAGAACACACACCCACCAGCTACCCACCCCAAATCAGGGCTCTCACCAGCACACTTCGCATTCAACCTTGCCAGCCACCCCGTCTCCGGGGCAACTCTTCCAGCCTACCAGACCCATCCCGCAGCCCGCAACCCCGAAGAATTCCGAACCACTGAGAGACCCAGCAACCCCAAACACTCTACCCAAGCCACAACGACTCAAGCCAAAACATTCAGGGGCGGCCAGCCAAGAAACCCGGTCTCCACTCCCCACCATCAGACCCTCTCAGGCCCTTCCGGGGCGGCGCCGTGGCTCGCTGACTCGACATAAGTTACGCACCGCCGCACCCGCCGTCAAATCGCCTGGTCAGAGTGGGTACGACGCTCGATGCGACGACCTGGGAGTGCAGACTTCGCAGCCTGTTCGGTCGGCAAGCCGGCGGCGACGGTGCCACGGGGACCGACCAGAGCGGATGATCCGCCCGCCGATGCGGCCGCATCCGGGCCTGCCCGGTTGGGTTCTCGAATCGTCGGGCTTGTCCCGCCTCAGACAGGACCGCACATAGCAAGAACCCCCGCCCGGGTGTCCCGGGCGGGGGTTCTTGGTGTTGGTAGCGGGGACAGGATTTGAACCTGCGACCTCTGGGTTATGAGCCCAGCGAGCTACCGAGCTGCTCCACCCCGCGTTGGTGAACACAACGTTACACACCGGTTTGTCAGCGATGCAAATCGGTACTTCAACCCCATCCGACCTGGGAAAACGTCAGTGACGGCGGTCACTCGCACCTCGATAACGGCAGGTGACGTGACGACCCGGACAGCCCGCCCGTCGCCGCTGTGAAATGTGATGCCAGTCACATCAGGCGTACACTCGGCTCACGAGACGCCCCGCCGAGGAGGAACCATGAACACCCACCGCTTCCACCACGAGAGCCACGGGAACCATCCGATGAGTTTCGTCGGGTTCGTCTTGGCACTGACCGGATTCGCCATGGCCGCGCTCTGGCTGGTCCACATGGCGGTCGGGAATGTCGGCCCCGCGATCATCTGCGGCCTGCTGATGGTCGCGGCTTTCACGACGGCGGTGTCGATCTTCTTCTCGCTGGGCCACCGGCACCACCACAGCCCGGTGCTCCCCGACAACACCCCCAACGAAACCGAGCGCTACCTGCGGAAATACCGCGGATAGCGGTATGACTCGCAGATAGCGCCCGGCCTGGGTCGTCGTTCGACTAGTTGGGAGCCGCCAGCGACTCGTAGCGGGCAACCGCCTGACTCAGCTGGTCGAGTGCCTCGCCGTACGCTGCGAAGTCGCCACTCTGCTGAGCCTGGCGTAGCGCCGTGATCGCGTCACTGATGGCGTTTGCCGCGTCGTCCCGCTCGGGCGAATCACCCTGCTGCGGAGGTTGATTCGGTGCCGGCGTGGCCGGTGCGGGCGTTCCGGCCTGGTCCGGCGCGGGCGGTGCCTGCTGATCGCCGGGGACCACTCCGGCAGCGGGCGTGATGCCGACCTGCCGCAGAGCCTCGCGGGTCGTGGGTGCATAACCGATCCCGGATACCCGGTCTGCCGATTCGAACCTCGTGATCACACGGAACAGACGGGGGAAGGCCTCTTCGCCCTGGGCCTGTGCGTACAACGGGACGACGTATAGGATGCCGTTGTCGCCCACCGGAAGCGTGAGGAGATTACCGAAGGTCACCGTCGCCGTGTTCTCGAGCGACTTCAGTGATTCCGCCACCGTTCGGTCGGTGCGCATCGGGTTGAACGCCTGCTGCGGACCGGACCGTTGGGAGTTGCTGGGCAACTGCTTGACCGTCATCTGACCGTAGTTCTCGGGATTCGACGACACGGTCACATAGGCGCCCAGGATCGGTCGGTTGAGTCGCGTCAGCACCGAGGTCAGCTGGAACGTCGGCTCACCGCTCTCCGGGTCCGAGGCCACGAAGTAGTACGGGGGCTGGTCCAGGCCGCGCTGCTCGGCGTCCGGGTCCGTCGGATCGGAGGGCACCGACCAGAAGTCGCTCGCCTGGAAGAACGTCTGGGGCGAATCGACGTGGTAGCGGGTCAGCAGCGACCGCTGGATCTTGAAGATGTCCTCGGGGTAGCGGACGTGATCCCGCAGGGAGGTCTGCGCGTCGAAGTCGGCGCGGGACTTGACCGTGTCGGGGAAGACCTCCATCCACGTCTTCAGCACCGGGTCATCGGTGTCGAACTGATACAGCTCGACCTCGCCGGTGTAGGCATCGACGGTCGCCTTCACCGAGTTGCGCACGTAGGACACGGTCTTGTTGATCTGCGTCCGGCCGGTCTGCCCCGGGTTGAGGTCCTGGGCGTCGGCGGTCGCGCTCTGCAACGACGTGGGCTGCGAGTACGGGTAGTCGTCGAGGGTGGTGTAACCGTCGACGATCCACTTGATCGAGCCGTCCTCCATCACCGCGGGGTACGTCTTCGAATCGACCGTCAGCCACGGTGCGACCTGTTCGACGCGGTCCCGGGGATCGCGGTTGTAGATGATCTTCGATGCCGAGTTGATCTCGCCCGACAGCAGGAAGTTCCGCTCGGCGTACTTGCCGGCATAGAGGACTCGGGAGAACCAGTTGCCGAGCGAGACTCCCGCCGGCCCCTGGTAGGTGTACTTGTCGTCCCCGATGTCGTGTTCCCGAGCCTGCCCGTCGTCGGAACCGACGATCGCGTAATCCGGGTCGATCTTCGCGAGCAGCTCGCCGAAGTAGATCCGCGGCTGTGACACCTTGATCGGGGCGTCCCGCTTGTACTCCTCGGTCTGGTAGTTCGAGGTGTCGCTGACGTAGTAGAACGGATCGCCGCCACCGTCGACGTTGTTGACGTCCGTCGACTCCTTCACCCGGTTGGCCGGGGCGGCGACGAACCCGTCTCCGTGGGTGTACACCAGGTGCTTGTTCAGCCAGTTCTGCTGGTTTTCGAGATAGCGACTCGGATCGAGCTCGCGCACCGACACCACGAAATCACGGAGCTCGCCGTCGATGCGATAGCGGTCCACCGCCAGCTGCGTCGGGAATCCGTAGAAGTTCTGGCGCTGCTGCTGCTGGATGAACGTCGGGGACACCACATTCGGGTCCAGGATCCGGACGTTCGACAGCGTCGGTTCATCGCTGTTCACCAGCGCCGGGTTTGCCGGCCCGGCGGTCCAGCCCGGCTGGGTGATGACCTTGTCCGGCCCGATGCCGTACGCCTCGCGGGTCGAGGTGATCGCGCGTTCTATGTACTCGGCTTCCTTCTGCGCGGCATTCGGCTTGACCGAGAACTGCTCCATCGTCAGCGGCCAGCCGACCCCGATGAGCAACGCGGAGAACAACATCAAGACGGT
Organism: Gordonia sp. SMJS1; assembly: GCF_029866425.1. Classification (NCBI taxonomy): domain Bacteria; kingdom Bacillati; phylum Actinomycetota; class Actinomycetes; order Mycobacteriales; family Gordoniaceae; genus Gordonia; species Gordonia sp. SMJS1. The sequence continues at coordinate 3,788,267 of NZ_CP123381.1, forward strand.
GGCCAGTGCCGGCACCCGCAGGTCGCGGAGCACGATCCCGGCGAAGAACGCCACCGCACAGATGATCGCGATCGCCATCAGGATGAGCTTCGACGGCAGCACCGCGTTGATGTCCGTGTAACTCGCCCCCGGGAAGATCTCGGCCTTCCGCTGACTGGACAGCAGAGTGTACCGGTCGAGCCAATAAGCGGCCGCTTTCAGCAGCAGGAAGGTGCCCGCCAGCACCGCGAGCTGAATGCGTGCCGCGGTCGTGACCGAACCACCGCCTTGCCCCAGGCGGATACCTCCGAACAGGTAGTGCGTGACCAGGTTCGCCAGGAACGCCACCACGACCACGACGAACAGCAGGTTGAGCACGAAGCGGAAGAACGGCAGGTCGAAGGCATAGAACCCGATGTCGAGATTGAACTGAGGGTCTGTCCGACCGAACGACTGACCATGCAGGAACATCTGGACGGTCGCCCAGGACCCTTGCGCGACCAGGCCGGCCAGGGCGCCGATGATCACCGCCGGAACGATGGCGAACCAGCGGACCTTGCCCATGATGGCCGTGCGGTACCGGGCGAGCGGATCGTTCGGGCCCGCGGTCGGTACGAACACCGGGCGACTGCGGTACGCCAGGGAGACCGCCCCGAAGATGATGAGTCCGACGACGATCGTCGTGATCAGGAACAGGATCACGCGCGTCCAGATCACCTTGGTGAAGACGCTCGAATACCCGACGTCGGAGAACCAGAGCCAGTCGGTCGCGAGACCGATCAGGCGTGGCCCGACGAGCAACAGCACCAGGACGGCCACGCCGAGCCCGATGATGATCTTGCTCCTGCGTGACAGTGTCGGCATTCCCGCCGGCCCTCGGACGCCCACCAGACCCACTCTCCAAAGCTCTCAATCCGGACACCACCCGCGCACACGTGCCTGCTGGGCGTGGTGCCCACTGTACTGGCACCACCCGGGTGACCAACTCACTCGGGGCGCCCGCTCAACGATCGCCACACCTCAGCGGTTCCCTGGCGGCGTCGCAGACTCGCGGTCGCACCGCGATCCGGGGCAGGATGAGGACGTGCCCGACCTCCCGACGACCCCACGCGCCTTCTCCACCGACGATCTCGGCAGCGCGTTGAACGAGATCATGGAACACCTCGACTCCCGTGGCTGGGGTCAGTCACCGTCCGTGTTCGCGCTGGCGCCGACCGCCCTCCTCCACGCACAGCTTCCCGAGGTGATCTCCGACGACGGTTCGGTGTTCACCCCGGTGGAGGAAGACATCGACGACCTCGACGAGTTCCTCGCCTCGGCGGTCTGGCCGGAGGAGGTCGCCGGGGCGGCGGTGAGTATGGAGATCGTCATCGCCGATCCCGAAGACGACGACCGGACGCCCCGCTTCGTGGTCACCGACACCGGCGATCACCATCCGGGCGAGGAGGTTGCGCGGCTGGTGGTCGGGGTGCTGCGCACCGGCGCCGATCTCGCGCTGATGCGTCTTCGACCCGAACCCGACGGGGAACCCGAACTGCTGACCCACCCGCAACTGGCACTCGAACTGCGGGCCGCGTTGCGCGACACCTTCGCTCCCGATCTACCGGAGTCGTCCGACCGGGGCTGACGCGGCAGTCCTGGCAAGCCTCAGCAGCTCGGCGCCGGACGGCCCGCGCCGACCGCGTTCAGCGCGTCGACAGCGCCCTCGAGGGTGTCGACCTTCACCAGCTCCAATCCGTCCGGTCGCTCCGAGACCGCCTCGGCACAGTTGCGGGCAGGGACCAGGAAGACCGTCGCGCCGGCGTCGCGGGCGGCCCGGGTCTTGTGCGTGATCCCGCCGATGGGACCGACAACCCCCTCGTCGGTGATCGTGCCGGTGCCCGCGATGAACTTGCCGGAGGTCAGCTCGCCGGGACTCAGCTGGTCGATGACCGCGAGTGCCAGCATCATCCCCGCCGACGGTCCCCCGATGTCCCCCACGTTGTAGGTGACCTCGAGGCGCGGATCGGCATCGACCACCTCCGGAACGACGCCCAGATACCCGGCCTCGGAGTCGGCCGGATGCGCGCCGAGCGTCACCGACACGGTCTGCCGGGCACCGGCGCGGACGATCTCGATGGGCAGGACGGTCCCCGGCGGATTGTCGCCGACGACCTTCCGCAGCTGCTCGCCCGTTTCCACCGGCACGCCGCCGGCCGCCACGACCTCGTCGCCGGCGCGCAGCACGTCCACCGCGGGCCCGTCGGGTGCGACGCTCGCGATGCGCAACGCGGTGGGACGATCGAGGTAACGGAGCGCGGCGACCGTCGCGTTCTCCTCGGACCCCGTCATCTGCTGCGCGTTCTCCTGCTGGACCTGCTCGGTGGTGCGGTCGGGCGGATAGACCTGGTCGCGCGGCGTCAGCGAGTAGGTGCCCGACACCCACATGCCCAGGGCGTCGAACAGCGAGATCCCGTCCCGCACCGAGACGGTGGTGAGGTTGAGGTGGCCGGTCGTCGGATCGGTCGGCGCACCGTCGATCTGCACGACCTTGCGCTCCACCACCGCCCCGTCGTCCTCCACCTTCGTCGTACCGAGGGTGTTGAGCGTGGGTCCGGGCCCGAGCGCGGCGTAGGGCACCTGCACCTGCGTGCCGAGCACCAGCAACGCCAGCAGGACCACGGTGGAGACCGCGGCCGCGGCGATTCTCCGGAATCGGGGGCTCGAACTCATTCCGCACACGATAGTGCCCCGCAGCGACCACGAGTCGGCTGCGCCGGCGACCATGAGCCGGCTACGCGCAGGGCGAACAGTCGTCGCCGTTTGCGGGCCTCACCGGGCGGTACGGTGGAACCCATGAGTGATCTGCCCTTCGGCTTCTCGTCGTCCGGTGACGGCGATGACGACCGCGACAAGAACAGCGGCGACAAGAACAAGCCGGGCGACAATGCCGGTGGCAACCCGTTCGGCGGGGCCAACCCGTTCGGATTCGGGGGCGGGCAGGGGTTCGGCGGCGGTCCCGGCGGCGACTTCGACCCCTCGAAGTTCGATCCCAACATGATCGGCCAGATGTTCTCGCAACTGGGCAACATGTTCAGCGGTATGGGCGCGGGCATGGCGGGCGGCGGAAACGCTCCGGTGAACTACTCGGTCGCGACCAATCTCGCCCGCCAGCAGATCGGTTCGTTCACCCCGATCCTCGAGAAGGAGATCGCGGCCTCGGCCGACGCGGTCCGGCTCGCCGACGTCTGGCTCGACGACGCGACGAATTTCCCCAGCGGCGTCACCCAGACGGTGGCGTGGACACCGGTCCAATGGCTCGAGGAGTCGATGGACACGTGGAAGGGTCTGTGCGACCCGGTCGCCGAGCAGCTGGCCCGGACCTGGCAGGACAACCTCCCCGCCGAGGCGGCCCAGTTCGCCGGCCCGATGATCGGGATGCTGACCCAGATGAGCGGCATGGCGTTCGGCACCCAGCTCGGACAGGGGCTCGGTCAGCTCGCCAAGGAGGTGCTGACGTCGACCGACGTCGGGCTGCCGCTGGCGCCCGAGGGGATCGCCGTCCTGCTCCCCGAGGCGATCGCCAAGTTCGCCGAGGTCTGGAGCAGCCGGCGCAGGAGATCATCGTCTTCCTCGCCGCGCGCGAGGCCGCCCATGTGCGCCTGTTCACCCACGTCGGCTGGCTGCGTCAGCGGTTGCTGACCACCGTCGAGGAATACGCCCGCGGCATCAGTATCGATTTCAGCGGTATAACCGACGCCACCGCCGGGATCGACCCGACCCAATTGCTCTCCGACCCTTCGAAACTCGAGGAGATCATCAGTTCGTCGACGTCGTTCGAGCCGACCACGACACCTGAGCAGAAAGCGGCGCTCGGCCGTCTCGAGACCCTCCTCGCCCTCATCGAGGGCTGGGTAGAGCAGGTCGTGACCCGAGCGCTCGGCGACCGGATCCCGAGTACCGGGGCCCTCACCGAGACCATGCGACGCCGGCGCGCGTCGGGCGGGCCGGCCGAGCAGACATTCGCAACCCTCGTCGGTCTCGAGCTTCGGCCCCGCAAGGTCCGCGAGGCGTCGGAGCTGTGGCGCCGCGCGCTGGAGGCCACCGACGTCGCGACCAGGGACGGCGTGTGGGCACACCCTGATCTGCTGCCGGATGCCGATGACCTCGACAACCCTGCGGGTTTCATCGACCGGCTCCTGGGCGGCGACGATCTCGACGACCCGATCGCACAGCTCGAGAAGACCATCGCCGAGGAGAAGGCACGCGACGCCACCGACGAGTCCCGGAGCGACGACGACGACGACTCGACACGAGGCGGATCGTAGGAATCCACACCACCGGTGGAACACGCCATGTTGTGGATAACCTGCTCGCCGAGCGCCCGCGACGGCGTTCGGCTGGCAGAGTTGCCGCATGTCGCCAGCCCGGACGAGTTCCAGCGCCATCTCGGTGTCCCCCTGCGCTGTTCCGCCCGCGGTCCCGCGGCTGCTCCCGGGGACGCCCGTCATCGTCCAGCCGGGCAACTCGGTCCGCGTGGGCATCGATCCGGCCGACAGCCTGCTCCTCGACTTCGACGCCTCGGTGTCGGCGTATTCCGTCGCCGGGCTGCTTCGATCGTTGGAGGACCCGTGCACGGCGGACACCTTCGCTCGCCGCGCCCGACGGGCCGGCCTCCACGACGACGACCTCGATCTGGTCCTGAGCAGTCTGGTGTCGGCCGGCCGAGCGGTTGTCGACCGCCCGCCCACGGCCGCGGAGTTCCACATCCTGATCCATGGCCAGGGACCGATCAGCGAACAGCTGTCGAACTCGTTGCGCGGCATGGGTTTGTCAGCTCGACGGACGATGCGGCGGCTACCCGACGGGACGCTCGATGCCGTCGACACCGACCTGGTGATCCTGACCGACTTCGTCGTCCACGATCCGCGGGTGGTGTTCGCACTGACCCGCGCCCGGATCCCCCATCTGCTGGTCCGGGTCCGCGACGGGGTGGGGATCGTCGGCCCGCTGGTGCTCCCCGGACTGTCGAGTTGCCTCATGTGCGCCGACCGTCACCGGTCCGACGCGGACCCGGACTGGCCGGCCCTCGCCGTCCAGCTGATCCGGACGTCGGGTCAGGCGAGCCCGGCCGTGGTGGCGATGACCGCCGCGGTGGCCCACTCGCAGATCGAGCAATTGGTGAAGGCCGTACACGACCGGCCGCATGTGGAGCCGCGACCCGATCCGCAGCTGCTGGACCGTGTGATGGAGCTGCGAGATGACCCGACGCGGCTGGACATCAGACAATGGTCGCCGCACCCGGCCTGCGATTGTCGTCCGGCACCGGATCGGCAAGCCAGGTCGTCTATTGTGTGACGCGGAAAGGAAGCTATGACCGACATCACCAAAGGACAGGGTCGCCGCAACGCGAAACTGGCCTCTCTTCCGATCGGTATGGCCGGGCGGGCTGCTGCCGGTTTCGGCAAGCGCATGGTCGGCAGGGACAAGGACGAGGTCAACCAGGAGCTCCTGGAGAAGTCCGCCGAACAACTGTTCGCCGTTCTCGGCGAACTCAAGGGCGGCGCCATGAAGGTCGGGCAGGCGCTCTCGATCATGGAAGCCGCGATCCCCGACGAGTTCGGCGAGCCGTTCCGCGAAGCGCTCACCAAGTTGCAGGCCGACGCCCCGCCCATGCCGGCCGCGAAGGTCCACAAGGTGCTCGACCAGCAGCTCGGCACCCGGTGGCGCGAACGTTTCCGGGAATTCTCCGACGAGCCCGCGGCATCGGCGTCGATCGGACAGGTACACAAGGGAGTCTGGTCGGACGGCCGTGAGGTCGCGGTCAAGGTCCAGTACCCCGGGGCCGACCACGCATTGAAGGCCGATCTGAAGACCCTGTCCCGCATGTCCGGACTCCTGCAGCGCCTGTCCCCCGGCACCGACGTCAAGGCGATGATGGACGAACTCATCGACCGGACCGAGGCCGAACTCGATTATCTCGGCGAGGCCGACAATCAGCGCGCCTTCGCCAAGGCCTACGACGGCCATCCCGACTTCCTCATCCCCAAGGTCGTCGCGAGTGCACCCAAGGTCGTCGTCTCGGAGTGGGTCGACGGCGTCCCGCTGTCGAAGATCATCACGACCGGGGACCAGCAGACCCGCGACGACGCCGCCGCGAAGATGGCCGAATTCGAGGTCAGCTCGCCGTACCGGGTCGGACTCCTCCACGGCGATCCGCATCCGGGCAATTTCTTCCGGGCCACCGACGGGCGGTTCGGCGTACTCGACTTCGGTGCGGTCGGCCACTATCCGGAAGGCCTCCCGCCCGAGACCGGACCGATTCTCCGTCTGGCGCGGGACAAGAAGTACGACGAACTCAAAGAACTCATGATCTCCGCCGAGTTCATCCGCCCGTCCCACGCGAACAAGGTGACGAGTGCCGACCTCGAGGCCTACCTGCGTCCCTACGTCGATCCGCTCTACAGCGAGTCGTTCCACTTCACCCGGAAGTGGATGCAGCGGGCCGCGGGCAAGGCCACCGATGTTCGCGGCGAGGTGTACAAGACGTCACGAAATCTGAACGTGCCCAAGCGTTTCGTGATGGTCTTCCGCGTGCTCGGGGGCTGCGTCGGCATCGCCTCGCAGCTCGAGGCGCATGCCCCGTACCGGGCCATCATGGAGGAGTGGGTCCCCGGCCTGGGCGACTGACCCCACCCCGCAGACACGACACCGACGCCGCGAGCATTTCTGCTCGCGGCGTCGGTTTTGTTGTCAGGCAACGTTTTTACGCGGGCGACCGCGGGGACGCTTGCGTGCGATGACGGCTCCGCGCTCGAAGATCTCGCCTCCCCAGACCCCCCAGGGCTCGGATCGATCGAGTGCGGCCTGCAGGCACTGGGCCCGCAACGGGCATTCGGCGCACATGGCCTTGGCACGCTCGAGGTCACGGGGGTCTTCGGCGAACCACAGATCTGCGTCGGCGACCTGGCAGGGCAGGTCGAGCCGGGCGGTCGCTGCGCGGTCCGCCGACATACAGGACTCGAGGACGCATTCGACAGTCATTGGTTTCTCCACATCTGCTCGTTTGGGGTGTTGAACCCGAGTCCTCGATGTGGCTCTGTGTCCGAGACCCCTGGATCGGGGTGGAGATTCGGTGACAGAAAAAGAGGGCCACGGGTGTCGCCTCTGCGATTCGCCCGTGGCCCGGAATGTCTCGGAGATCTAACTCCGGGAACTTCGGAACAGAACGGGGAACCGACGCGGCGCGGGTGCTACTGCTGCTGCGGGCGGTGCGATTCGCGCGACGCGCGCTTCGGCTGCCAGGTGCAGAGCCGCCGGCGGGACGGCGACCGGGCGTGCAAAGCTCGTGCACGCTCGGGCGACCGGCATCCAGGAGCGGGTGCGACCGGTACGCGCGATGGCGGGCTGATTCGGCTTCAGCGCATGCAATTTCGGCGCATGCGTGTCGGCTGCTCTCAGGTTCGCCGCAGACTGGCAGATGCCGGCCTGGCTCACGGTGATTCCGCTCACTGATCCACTCCCTTCTGGTCTCGTGGCTTTCCGCGTTCGTGTCGGTCGTCGGTGACTGTGGCGGGCTGGTGTGACGGACGCACACGACCCATCCCCGTACTGACGGGACTCAGAGTAGACGCTGGGCCGAAACCCGCACAACCTATTTTTGACCTGCGGTTTTGACGAGTTCGATGATGTCGGCGCCGTACTCGTCGACCTTCTTCGCCCCGATTCCCGAGATCGCCACCAGCGCAGCGGTATCGGTCGGTCGTTGCTCGGCGATCGCGGTGAGGGTCTTGTCGGAGAAGACGACGAAGGCCGGCACCTTTTTCTCCTGGGCCCGCTCGCGACGCCACTCCTTGAGCGAGACCAGCAGTCCTTCGTCCAGATCCGACGGGCACCCGGCGCAGCGACCGAGCAGCGTCGCGGTCGAATCCATCAACCGGGAACCGCACACCCGGCATGTCGGTCCGCGGCGGGGCGCGCGCTCCTTCGCGATCGGCGACGCGGGCGAGTCGTCGGGCACGAGGTCGGCGAGGAACCGCGAGCGACGCCGGGCACGGCCGCCCTCGTTGCGGGCCAGGGCCCACGACAGGTGCAGGTGCTCGCGGGCACGCGTGACTCCGACATAGAACAGTCGCCGCTCTTCCTCGACCTCTTCCCAGGAGCCCTTGATCGCCTGGCTGATGGGCAGCGACCCGTCGGTGAGTCCGACGAGGAACACCGCATCCCACTCGAGTCCCTTGGCCGCGTGCAGCGACGACAGCGTCACGCCCTGCACCGTCGGGGGATGGCGCGCCTCGGCGCGGGCGGCGAGTTCGGCCGACAGTTGCGGCAGCGTCAGTTCCGGGTTCTCGGCGACCATGTCCTCGGTCAACTGGACCAGCGCTTTCAGTGATTCCCACCGGCTGCGCGCCTGCGCACCGGACGGCTGCTCCTCGCTGAGACCCAGCTCGCCCAGCACCGCGCGCACGACGTCGAGGATCTCCACGTCGGGTCTGACCTCGCGGCCAGCGACCGTCGCGAGCTGCCGCATGGCCTGCCGGACCTCGGTGCGCGCGAAGAACGCCTCGCCGCCGCGCACCTGGTACGGGATGCCCACCTCGGTCAGGGCCTGCTCGTAGTTCTCGGACTGTGCGTTGACGCGGTACAGGATCGCGATCTCGGCGGGCGCGACCCCCGATCTGATGAGGTGTTTGATCTCGATGGCGATCGCCGTCGCGGCGGCGGGCTCGTCGTCGTACTCGGCGAACTGCGGCGCCGGCCCGGGCGGGCGCTGTCCGATGAGCTGCAGGCGGGTTCCCGCGATGCGCCCCCGGGCCGCACCGATGACGCGGTTCGCCAGATCGACGACCTGCGGGGTGGACCGATAGTCGCGCTCGAGACGGACGACCGTGGCCTCCGGGAACCGGCGACTGAAATCCAAGAGATGGTTCGGCGAGGCACCGGTGAACGTGTAGATCGTCTGGTTGGCGTCACCGACGACCGTCAGGTCGTCGCGTTCCCCGAGCCAGGCGTCCAGCAGACCCTGCTGCACCGGCGTCACGTCCTGATACTCGTCGACGACGAAACACCGGTACCGCGAACGGAATTCGTCCGCGGCGCCCGGTTCGACGGTGAGGATCTGGGTCATGTAGATGAGCATGTCGTCGAAATCGAGCAACCGGTCCCCGTCGGGCGAGACCTTGGCGTCCTCGTAGTGCCCGTACACGGCCGCGACCTTCGGCGGCGGTGCCGGAGACTCGCGGCCGAGTCGGCCGACCGCCTCGACGTAGTTCTCCGGTGAGATCAGCGAGGCCTTGGCCCACTCGATCTCCGACGACAGGTCTCGCAGCGTGTCGGTCGAGGTGTCGAGGCCGGAGCGGCGAGCCGCCCGCGAGATGAGCGGGAACTTGTTGTCCAGGAGTTCCCACCGGGCGTCACCGAAGGCACGCGGCCAGAAGTACCGCAGCTGACGCATGGCGGCCGCGTGGAAGGTCTGGGCCGCGACGCTGCCCCCCGAACCGCCGACACCGAGACTGCGCAGGCGGGTGCGCATCTCGCCGGCGGCGCGGGCGGTGAAGGTGACCGCCAGGACCTGGCCGGGATTGACCTGGCCGGTGTCGACGAGGTGGGCGATGCGCCTGGTGATGGTCCGGGTCTTGCCCGTGCCCGCCCCGGCCAGCACGCACACCGGTCCGCGCGGCGCCAGGACTGCGGCGCTCTGCTCGGGATCGAGTCCCTCGACCGCGCCGCCACTCGCCGACACCGCGGCACGACGCGGGGACTCGGGTTTCGCGGCAGAAGTCGGGTGAGGCACGGCGTCCACTATGTCACCAACCACCGACGCCGCCGGCAGGCGAACAACGCGGACGGGAACAGCAGGCCCGGACATGGTGTTATGGGACCCATGAGCAACGTGATCGACGACGAGGCCGGCGCCCGCACCTCCGACTCCGGTGAGCTGACCATGTACACCACGTCGTGGTGCGGCTTCTGCGCGCGCCTGAAGCGCGGCCTCAAGAGCAGCGGTATCAGCTGGCAGGAGATCGACATCGAGCTGAACCCGGACGCCGCCGAGTTCGTGGGCAGCGTGAACGGCGGCAACCATGTCGTCCCGACCGTCCTCTATGCCGACGGCACCACCGCCACCAACCCGTCGATCGCCGACGTGAAGGCGAAGCTGGGCGTCTGAGTCCGGTCGGCCGGCGATGAGTCCAGCGCGACGGCGGCCGGTCTATCCGGCCGCCCAGGCCTCGATCATCGAACGAGCGATGGAGATCGATCCGGGGAGGCGCAGACGGTCGGCGTCGTCGGAACCCGGCGCCTCGGCGCGGGACCAGCCGTCGCCCCGGGCCAGCGCCGCCCGGACCTCGTCGCGATGGAACCACTGCGCATCGCCGATCTCGCCGTCGAGGAACGCCAACTCGTCGGCCGGGTCGCCGAGTGCGGCGAATCCCAGCATCAGCGACCGCGGGAACGGCCACGGCTGACTGCCGAGGTAGCGCGGTTCCCGCACCACGATCCCGACCTCTTCGTACACCTCGCGCAGGACGCACTGTTCGAGCGACTCCCCCGGCTCGACGAAGCCGGCCAGCGTCGAATACCAACCCTGCGGCCACACCGACTGGCGGCCGAGCAGGATGCGATCGGCGCCGTCGTGGACGACGGTGATGATCGCCGGGTCGGTCCGCGGGAACTCGTCGCGGCCGGAATCCACACTGCGCCGGACCCAACCACCGCGGGCCGGCCGGGTGACGGAACCGTCGACCGGTGAATGACTCGCGGTCGCATGCCAGTTCAGGATTCCCAGGGCGGTCGCGAGGAGCCCCGCCTCGTCGGCGGACAGTCGCGTCGCACCGCGTCGGGCGTCATCGGTCGGTCCGTCGATGTGGTCCACCCGGCGCGTCCACAGGTCGGCTCCACCGGCGCCGCCCGACCCGTCGAAGCCGAGGATCACCGCATCCCCGGGCGGCGCCTCGGCCACGGCCGGAGCCGCAACCCAGTGCAGCGCACCGGAATCGGTGACCGGGTAGCGGCCGGCCGCGTCGATCAACAGCACCTTGGCCGTCGGCCAGCCGGCGGCCATCCGCTCGGCGTCGTCGCGGATCGCGTCCGCCCGGTCGAACACCGCCCGCGACAGCAGCGGCGGCTGGGGCATGTCGAAATGCACGGTGACACGGCCTTTCTCGATCACGGAACGATCAATCGTCGTTGGGGTTCGTGCGGACGTACAGCAGCCGGTCACCGACCTCGATCTGTTCGACCTCGCTGTCGTCGACGCGGTGCAGCACACCGTTCCGCACGACACCCAGGACGATGTCGCGGGTGTGCGCGGGCGATCCGCCGGTCTCGGTCGGGTCGACCTCGCGTTCGGCGATGGCATAGCCGGCGTCCGGGGTGAGGAGGTCCTCGATCACCTCGACCACCGACGGGGTCATCGTCGCGATCCCGAGGAGGCGGCCGGCGGTCTCCGACGACACCACCACCGAGTTGGCGCCGGACTGGCGCATCAGGTGGGTGTTCTCCGACTCCCGGATCGACGCGACGATCTTCGCCCGTGGATTGAGTTCGCGGGCGGTGAGCGTGGCGAGGACCGCGGTGTCGTCGCGGCTGGTGGCGACGACGATGCTGGCGGCGTGCGCGACACCGGCGAGGCGGAGCACATCCGACTTGGTGGCATCGCCGCGCACGGTGACCAGCCCGTCGGAGGCGGCTGCCTCGAGCACGGTGGCGTCCGCGTCGACGACGACGATCTCGGAGGGCTTGATGCCGTCGCCCCGCATGGCGTCCACCGCGGTGCGGCCCTTGGTGCCGTAGCCGATGACCACGGTGTGATTGCGCACGGTATTCCTCCAACGCTGGATCTTGAGCGCCTGGCGCGACCGTTCGGTGAGCACCTCGAGGGTGGTACCGATCAGCACGATCAGGAACAGCACGCGCAACGGCGTGATGATGACGAGGTTGATGAAACGGGCGAACGGGGTGATCGGTGTGATGTCGCCGTAGCCGGTCGTGGAGAGGGTCACCGCGGAGTAGTAGAGCGCGTCCAGGTAGGACAGCTCGTTGTCCTGGGCATCGCGATAGCCGGCGCGATCCAGCCAGACCACGACCGAGGTGAACAACAGCGCCAGGGTCGCCCAGAAGACGCGCCGACCGATCGCCCGGCTCGGGCTCTGCTGGAGTTCGGGGATGCGGACGACGCCGACCAGTGCGTGGTCGGGCCGGTTGGCCAGCTCGGTACCGCCGAAGCGTCGGCGCAGACGGTTAGCCACCGGCACGCACGCGCACGTCGAGTTCGCTCACACGCTGCAATGTAGCCCACCTCGGGGCATCACAAGGCATGTGGCGGGAGCTGTCCCGGGGCACCGGCGCGCTCAGCGGGCCAGCTTCGCGGCGAGGGTCGCCTCGTCGGGCAGGTCGTCGGCCTCCAGGGTGTGCCCGTCGCGCACATAGTGGAACGCGGCGCGGACCTTGGTCGGCTCCACCCCGGCCAGCTGCGCCCACGCCAGGCGGTACGCGGCGAGCTGGATGAAGAGTGATTCCCGGCGGGCGGGTTCGGGGATCACACCGGTCTTCCAGTCCACGACCGTCCACGAACCGTCCTTCTCGGCGAAGACCGCGTCGATCCGTCCGCGCACGACGATCCCGCCGATGACGGTCTCGAAGGGCACCTCCACCTCGGTCGGGCTGCGATTCGCCCAGGGCGAGGAGAGGAACGCGGCCCGTAGTTCCTCGAGATCGGCGTCGGGACTCGCGGTCGCGTCGGCGGCGCCGGGCAGTTCGTCGATGTCGAGGAGCCGTGTCGCCCCGAACCAGCGTTCCACCCAGGCGTGGAACGCGGTGCCGCGCCGGGCCATCGGATTGGGCCGGAACGGGGTGGGCCGGCGGAGCCGACGAGCGAACTCGGCCTCGTCGGCGTCCAGTTCGACCAGCTGGCTGACGGACAGATGGGTCGGCAACGACACCTCGACGAGCGCCTGGTTGGCCTGATGATGCTCGGCGAGCAGGGCCGACACCTCGGCCTCCCACGCCCCGATCTCGTCCGCGGGATCGACCGGTGACGCGGCGCCGGATTCGGCGCCGACGGAATCGGAATGCACGGCCGGTGCGTCGAACAGCGCGGGCGCCGCGCGGCCGGCGATGGCGTCGGCGACCAGATCGGCCGCCCGCTGTACCGAGTCGCGGCGGCCGGCGAGCGGATCGCGCGGCCACGGCGCCGCGATCGCGCGTTCGGCCAACGGATTCGGGCTGTCCGGCTCGGGCGGTGGCGTCCGCACCGCGATCGACAGACCGGTCGAGTCGACGCTCGGGTCGGCGATCGCCTCATCGATGCCGGTCATCAACTCGTCGAAGAAATCCGAACCGCCGCGCGGCTTGTCGCCGGTCTCCGACCAGTGGTGGGCCGAGATCAGCAGGTCGTGCCGGGCGCGGGTGAGCGCCACATAGAGCAGCCGCCGATCTTCCTCGAGTCGCCGTTCGCCGATCGCGGCCTTGTGGTCGGTCAGGGCGTCCTCGAGCTGCTTGCGGTCGGCGACGGTGTCGATCTTCAGGATCGGGAACCCCTCCGGCGCACCGTCGGCCGCCTCGGCCGGGATCGCCAGATCGCCGCGCAGGTCCGCCGGGAGTTCGCGCGCACTGCCCAGCCATGTGGTGTCGGCCTTGGCGCTGGGGAAGATCCCCTTCGCCAGGTGCGGGATCGCGACGACATCCCACTCGAGGCCCTTGGCCGCGTGCACGGTGAGGATCTGCACCCGCTGTTCGGCCACCTCGATGCGGCCCGGTTCGAGACCCTTCTCGATGGTCTCGGCAGCATCCAGGAAGGCGAGCAGCCCAGGCAGATTCGCTCCCGGACGATCGGCGTAATGACTGACGTAGTCGGCGAAGGCGTCGAGATGTTCGCGGCCGGTGATCGCACCCCGCATGCGGCGCGCCCGGATCTGCGCCTCGACGCCGACCCCGATCGTGTTCTCCACGTCGGCGACGAGTTCGGGCAGTGGTTGTCCGATGCGACGGCGCAGTGACTCCAACTGCGCCCCGAACGCCCGGATGCGGGCGTAACCCTCGGGGCTGTAGTCGGTGGGTTCGCCCGGGTCGACGACGGCGTCGGCGATGCCCGCCCGGTCGACGATCTCGGTGGGCAGCACCGCATCGAGTGCGGCGTCGAGCGCTTCCCTGCTGGTGACCACCCCGCCCGCCTCGGCGAAGCTCTCCGCCGCCAGGTTGGTGGCCCGACGCCAGAGCGCGGCGAGGTCCTTGGCGCCGAGCCGCCAGCGGGCCCCGGTGAGCAGACGCATGACCGCGGTCCCGGCCATCGGGTCGGCCATCACGCGCAGGGTCGCGACGATGTCCTCGATCTCCGGGACGTGCAGCAGCCCGCCGATGCCGACCACCTCGGTGGGGATGCCCCGACTCTCGAGCTCGGCGGCCAGCGGCGCCGAATCCTCGTTGCGGCGCACCAGGATCGCGGTGGTCGGCGGCGCGACGTCTGCGGCCTCGGCCGCCTGGTAGCGTTCCTCGATGGCGTCGGCGATCCAGTTCCGTTCGTCCAGAACCGTTTCGGTCAGGGCGATCGACGCCGTTCCGTCCGGGGCATCGGGACGCGGCCGGAGCACACTGACCGGGATACCGCGGCGTCGGAGCTCCGCGGAGATCTGATTCGCCAACCGCAAGCCCTGGGCCGAGTTGCGCCAGCTGGTGAGCAGTTCGAGGCGCCGGGCCGGGGTCCCGTCGGGTCGTGGGAAGTCGCGCGCGAACCGCGGCAGGTTGGCCGCCGAGGCGCCACGCCACCCGTAGATGGACTGGATGGGGTCGCCGACCGAGGTGACCGCGACCGGCGCGCGGCCGTGCCCGCCGAACAGGGTCGACAGCAACACCCGTTGCGAGTGGCCGGTGTCCTGGTACTCGTCGAGGAGAACCGCGCGGAAGGCGGTGCGCTCGGCGGTCACGACCTCGGAATTGGACACCACCAGCCGTGCCGCCAGCGACATCTGGCTGCCGAAGTCGAGCGCGGACTGGGCGCGCATCGTCTCGCCCAGCGCTATGACCATCGGGATCAGCTCGCGACGTTCGTCGATGACCTCCTGGACCTTCAGCAGCGCCTGGGTCGGTTTGTCACGCTGCTTGGGGCCCTTCGGGAGGGTGTCGACGAGTTCGTACAGCGTCGAACCCGCCTGCGCGAGGTCGGCGATGTCGACGAGGTGCTCGGACATCTCGCCGTACAGCTTGAGCACCGCCTCGGTGACACTCGCCGGCACCTTCTTGGTGTTCAGCTCGCCCGGCCACGCGGAGACGAGGGAGAACGCGAGCTGCCAGAGCTCGGTCTCGGTGAGCAGCGTCGACGACGGTTCCACCGGCAGCAGCAGCCCGTAGTCGGCGATCAACCGGCCGGCGTAGGCGTGATAGGTGCTCACCTCGGGGTCGGCGCCGCGCAGGCGGGCGGCCAACGCGCCGTCGGGATCCCAGTTCCGCAGCGCCGGCGACCCGGCAAGCATCGAGAGCCGACGCCGGATGCGGGCGCCGAGTTCGCTCGCGGCCTTGCGCGTGAAGGTGAGTCCGAGGATCTCGTCGGGGGCCACGAGCTGGTTGGCCACCAGCCACACCACGCGTGAGGCCATCGTCTCGGTCTTGCCGGCCCCGGCTCCGGCGACGACGAGCATCGGCTCCATGGGTGCCTCGATCACGGCCACCTGCTCGGGCGTGGGATCGGGCAGACCCAGCGCCGCGGCCAGCGACTTCGCCCCGACCATCGGCCGTTCGGTCCGATCCTGCAGGTCAGTCATCGGTGACCGCCTTCCCCGGGATCTGGGCCGGACAGCTGGTGGTGAGGTTGCAGTGCACACAGCCCGGGTTGGGCGTCGCGCTGTACGTCGGACCGATACTCGCCCGGGCCGCGCGACGCACCACCCCGATCCACTCGTCCAGCAACTCCGGCGTGAGCGGCGACTGAACACGCTCGGCCGCACCGGAATTGCGGTTCGCGGTCGACACGTAGACGAGTCGGGCGCCGCCCGGCGCGGCGTCGCCGAACTGGGGCACGCCGCCGTGCGCCAACGCCACCTGATAGGCCGCCATCTGCGCGTGCTCGTCGGCGTCGGCCTTGGTGATGGGGTTCTTCGAGGTCTTCACGTCGACGACGACCGGGCGGCCGGCGCCATCGGTCTCGAGGCGGTCGACACGCCCGCGCAGACGGACCGCGGGCTCGTCGGAATCCGGCCCCGACGCCGCGGGAATGGTTGCGTCGATCGGCAATTCGACGCCCACCTCCTCGAGATCGGCACGCGAGATGCGCAGCCACTCCCGGAAGTGCCCCAGCATGCCCTCGGCCCGTTCGAGTTCGCGAGCCGAGTACCAGCCCGCCCCGGTGTCGACCCGTTCCCAGATGCCGCGCAGCGCCGCCGTCACCTCAGCCGGGTCGAGCTGGCCTGCCACCGCCTGGACGAGCGTGTGCACGAGACTGCCGGTCAGCGCGGGGGTGCCGTCGCCGTCGCGGCCGCCGTTGCGTTCGAGCACCCACCGCAGCGAACAGCGGGTCAGTGCATCGACATTCGACGGTGAGAGCGTCAGCGCCCCCGACTCCGGCGTCCACAGCGGATCGTCGGTGCTGGGTGCGGCGAGCCCGAACCAGTCGCGCGGGTGCGCACCCGGGATGTCGGAGTCGGCGAGCTCGGCCAGCAGACGCGCCGCGGCCTTCGTCCGGGGTGCATCGGGTTCGTCGACGCCGGCGATCACCGCCGACCGCAGTGTCGCGACGAGGGACGGCAACGAGAGCACCCGGTCGACGCCTGGATCGAGCCGTACCTCGGCGCGGGCCGACTCGGCCGGATCGTCGTTGTCCCCCACCAGATCTGCGAGCTCGGTGATGAACCGCGACGGCGAGGCGTCCCCGCTGCCGTCCTCGACCGCGGTCACGAGCAGCCGGCTTCGCGCCCTGGTGCAGGCGACGAGGAAGAGCCGGCGCTCGTCGGCGAGTGCCGTCGCCCCACGGGCGACGGTGTCCACGGCGTCGGCGGCCATACCGTCGAGGAGGTCGACGAGTTGCCCGGTGGCGAGAACGCCACCCCGGCTGCGCAGCGACGGCCACAGTCCGTCCTGGACCCCGGCGACGGCGACGACCTCCCATTCCCGCCCCACCGCGGCGTGCGCGGACAGCACGGTCACCGACTCGGTTGCGGCGGTGGCTGTTCGGCTGTCGCGCGGGATCTGCAACTGGGACAGGTAGTGCACGAATCCGGCGGGCCCGGCCGCGGGCAGCGTGTCGGTGAAATCCGCGGCGGATTCGAACATCGCCATGACCGCGTCGAGGTCGCGGTCGGCCTGTTCACCGGCCGGGCCGCCGCGGACCGCCGATGCCGCCCACCGCCGCTCGAGTCCCGTGGCCTGCCACGCCGCCCACAGGGTCTCCTCGATCCCGCGGCGCGCGTCATGGACCCGCTGGGCCGCACCGACGACGTCCAGCACGCGGGCCAGCGGCGCCGCCTCGGTCTCGGTGAGCCGTCGGCGATAGCGCGCGCCGACCTCGGGGTCGAGGATGGCGCGGGTCAGCGACGTGAGCGAATCCGGTTGTCCTGCTGGGTCATCGGCATCGTCGAGACGCCGCACACCGCGTCGGAGACGGCGCATCGAGCCCGGGTCGGCCGCCCCGATCGGACCGGACAGCAACGTGAGCGTGTCCTCGGTGCTGAAGAGCTCGCTGGTGAACAGGTCGGTGGTCTCCGGGTCGGTGGTGTCGGGCAGGTCGGCATCTGCTCCCGCGGCCGCCCGCGCGGCGACGGCGCGCAGCACCAGCATCAGTCCGATGACGGCTCGTTGCCGATGCAGGGGCAGGTCGCTCGCGGGCGTCGTCAGGGGTACGCCCGCGGACCGGAAGGCGCGTCGGAGCGGCGGCAGGGCCAGTGACACCGACCGGACGACGACCGCCATCTGCGACCACGGGACCCCGTCGAACAGATGCGCACGCCGCAGGAGGTCGGCGATGGCGGTGGCCTCTTTCGCGGCAGACCCGTACACGCGCACCGCGGCCGCGCCTCCCCCATCGGCCGCGCCCGGGTCGGCGTCGGCCGAATCCGTCACCGGGTCGGGATACGGGTGCGGGCGAGCGCCGGGCAGCCGGGCGGCGATCGCGCGCCCGAGGCGGGACAGCTCGGGCCGGGCGCGGTGATCGTGTTCCAGCAGGATGTCGAGCGGGCTGCCCGGTTCGGCCAGCCCGTCCGCGAATCGCGGACTCGCACCCCGGAATCCGAACACGGACTGGTCGGTGTCGGCGGCGATGATCGTCGAGAGGGTTCCGGTGCCGACCAGCGTGATGAGCTGCGCCGCCTGCGGGTCGAGATGCTGCGCGTCATCGACCAGCAGATGCCGGATACGACGACGCTCGCCGCTCAGCAGGTCGGGATCGGTGGCGAAGGCCGACAGGGCCGACCCGATCAATTCGGCCGCGTCGACCGCGGGCGCCGAGGCCCCCGGGGTCTCGAGCCCGACCGCCCCGCGCAGCAGCATGTTCTGCTCGTACTGCGCGTAGGCCCGGGCGGCCGCGGCCCACTCCGGTCGTTTGTGCGTACGCCCCAGCGCGGCAAGCTCTTCCGGACCCACCCCGCGTTCGGCGGCGCGCATCATCAGGTCGCGCAACGCCTGGGCGAACCCGTCGGTGCCCAGCGCGGGCCGTAGGTGGGCAGGCCAGTACCCGGCGCCGTCCTCGATGTCACCGGCGAGCAGTTCACGCAGGACGACATCCTGTTCGGACCCCGTGATGAGGCGCGGCGGCGGATTGTTGTGGGCCTGCGCCTGTAAGCGGAGGATCGCGAAGGCGTAGGAGTGCACGGTCCGCACCAGTGGCTCGCGCAGCGCACCGCCGAGCACCCGGCGACCGCTCGAGCCCGCGGACAGGACGCGCCGGGTGATCTCCTCCCGGAGCGCGACGGCGGCGCGTCGGCTCGACGCCAGGACGAGGACCGACTCCGGATCGGTGGCGGGGTCGAGCAGGCGGGCGACCGCGGCGTCGACGATCAGCGCGGTCTTTCCGCTCCCGGGGCCGCCGTGCACCCGCACCGGGCGCCACGCCTGCTCCTCGTCCGCCGGCCGACTCGTGGGCGGGTCGATCACCTGCGCCACCGACGGTGGCCAGTACCGGGTCCGGTCCGTCGGGTCGGGGGCCGCGACGAGTCGCGCACGCAGCGCGCTCCGCGGGGTCTGGGCACCCGGTTTCCGACTCATGCACCCATCGAATCACGGCCCACCGACGGCCTCGTCGGCCGTGCCCGCGACCTGTGTCCCCGCGACCTGTGTCAGAGTCCGCCGCGCGGCGTACGGCAGGATGGACGGGTGACAGCTCTCAACACGCATGTCTTCGGCAGCGGTCCTGCGGTTCTCGCGATCCACGGACTCACCGGGCACGGCCGCCGCTGGGCAGCGCTGACCGATCACCTCCCCGGCGTGCGCCTCGTCGCGCCGGATCTGATCGGTCACGGCCGGTCCCCGTGGCGACCGCCATGGAGCATCGAGCACCAGGTGCGGGCGTTGTCCGCGGTGATCGACGAACACATCCCCGCCGATGAGCATCCGGTGGTCGTCGTGGGTCACTCGTTCGGTGGCGCGCTGGCGTTGCACCTGGCCAACCGCCGCCCGGATGCGGTGAAGGGGCTGGTGCTGCTCGACCCCGCGCAGGGCCTCGACCCCGAATTCGCGCTCGACGTGGCCACCGACAGTCTCGACAACTGGGACTACGCGGATGCCGACACCGCCCGCGCCGCGAAACGTGCGGAGGGCTGGGCCTCCGTTCCCGACCAGCTCATGGAGGCCGAACTCGCCGAACACCTCCGTCCCCCGGCCGCGCGCCGGGTCGGCTGGCGGGTGAGCGCACCCGCCGCAGCGGCGTCGTGGAGCGAGATGGCAAGGCCCGCAGTGCTTCCGCCGCCAGGTGTGCCCACCCACGTGGTGGTCGCCGACCAGGTCCAGCCCCCGTTCGTGCGGCCGGCCTTCCTCGATGCGTGCGCGAGCGAGCGCAGCGACGAGGTCACCGTCCACCATGCCGACTGCGGCCACATGGTGCCGTTCCTCGAGCCCGGGCTCGCGGCCGCGCTGGTCCGATCGCTGCTGTAGCGACGACATCTGTCGAGGCGACGATGGCAGCCATCACCGAGGAGCAGGTCGAACAGGTCCGCGCACTCGTGTCGGCCATTCCGGCCGGCCAGGTGAGCACTTACGGCGACCTGGCCGCCGCGGCCGGGTTGTCGAGCCCGCGGATCGTCGGCTGGATCATGCGGACCGATTCGGCCGACCTGCCCTGGCACCGTGTGGTGCCCGCCGGCGGCCGGCCGGCGCCGCATCTCGCGACTCGTCAGCTGGAACGGCTGCGGGCGGAGGGTGTTCCGGTCACCGACGGGCGAATCCGACTGCGCGAGTGCCGGTGGGACCCCGCCACGTGACCGACCCGCAAACCCACCTGTTCTCGGCATACCCACCCCCTTGGAGGGTGCTGGATATGCCGAAAAAGGGTGGGTTTGCGGGGCAGCTCAGACGTGGCGCGGGACCGGCATACGTCGGTACGGACTGATGGCCGCACGCATCCGCGTCACGATCAGGTCGACGATCCTGGGGTCCGGCCCCAGGGGTGCGGCGACCGCGTCCGCGCCGTAGGTGCTCAGGCGCTGATGGAACAGGCCCGGGGCGAGGAGGTGGCTGGCGATCACGACCCGCCGTCCCGTGCGCCGGGCCCGCTCGACGGCCTCGGGCACAGTGGGGGTCGCGGTCGTGATGAACCCGACCTCGACCCGTCCGCCGATCAGCGATTCCAGCTGCCGGGCGGCCAGATGAACCTGCCCGCAGGCACTCTCGTCCGATGACCCGGCGGCGGCGAGCACGACCGCATCGCCCGGTTCCCAGCCCGCTTCGGCCAGACGGAGTCGGGCGACCGAGGCGATGGCCGGATCGGGACCCAGCGCCCGGGTGACGACGGTGTCCGCCCGGCCGGCGGCCGCGACGTGTTCGGGCAGGTCCTTGCGGACGTGGTAGCCCGAGGCGAGGAACGCGGGCACCAGCACCGCCGGACGCTCCAGGTCGGCGATGACCTCGCTCGGCGTCGGTCCGAGGACGTCGACGAATGCGGTGCGGGTGAGCCCGATGCGGTTGCTGACGGCTTCGGCGATCTGGGCGATGACGTTGACCCCGTGCGGGTTACGAGTCCCGTGCGCGACCAGGACGGGGCTGTACCCCTGCAACCGGTCACCGTGCGGAAGCCGTACATGGTTGTCGTGCATGTGTTCTCGCTTCCTTCTCATTCGTCTTCGACGTCGTACTCGAGGTCGACCGCAAGCCGGTAACCACGCTTGACGACGGTCTGCACCATCTTCGAATCCCCGAGTGCGGCACGGAGTCGAGCAACGGCGACCTCGACCGCATGGGTGTCGGAGCTGTCACCGGGCAGACCGGCGAGCAACTCCTGCCGCGAGACCACGCGACCGGGGTTGCGGGCCAACAGTTTGAGCAGGAGCAGACTCGTCGCCGACATCTCACGGAGCTCACCGTCGACCACGACGGCCTGGCCGCGGATGGCGGTGTCGTGCCCGGCGACCCGCAGCAGGTGGCTCCGCCGCGGCAGTTCGTCGGTGATCAGGCGCGCGAGCGCACCGAGACGGAACCGGCGCGGGTAGATCGTCGGGATCTGCAGCGCCTCCAGCGGACTGGCGGTCACCGAACCCACGCACATGACCGGTACCGCGGTCCGCAGTGCGTGGATGAACTGCTGCAGCTTGCCGAGTTCTTTGGCACGGGTCAGGATCGACGCCGCCGCCGGAGCGCTGGTGAAGGTGATCGCGTCGAGATCGCCGCGGAGCACCGCGCCGATCATCTTGTCGATGCGCGCCACGTCGGGGTGCATATGCCAGCGGTACACCGGGATCGGCACCACCTCGGCACCGGCGGCGCGCAGCACCGTGCAGAAGTCCGGCAGCGGTTCCCACTCGCTGGTGGCACCGTGCAACTGCACCGCGATCCGGACGCCGTCGACGCCCTCTTCCAGCAGCCGGTCGAGGACCTCCGAGGAGGACTCGCTCTCCGGCGACCACTCCTCGCGCAGCCCCGCCGCCCGGATCGCGCCCTTGGCCTTCGGGCCGCGTGCGATCAGCCGGCTATCGGACAGCGCCCGTAGGACGGCCTCGGCGTTACCCCACCCGTCGGCGGCCTCGACCCACCCGCGGAAGCCGATACCGGTCGTGGCGACCATCACCTCGGGCGGGTGGGCGATGAGTTCCTCGGTCACCCGCTCGAGTTCGGTGTCGTCGACCAGCGGCAGGATGCGGATGGTCGGGGCCTGCATCACCTCGGCACCGCGTCGTTCCAGCAGTACCGCGAACTCCTCGGCGCGACGCGCGGCGGTGATCCCGATCGTGAAACCGGCGAGCGGCAACGGGTCGGGGTCCGGTGAGGTTGCGCCGGCAGGGTCTGCACCGGCGGGGGTCATGGTGTTCACGCCGGGAAGAACACCTCGACGATGCGGTTGACCACCCGCACACCGTAGCTGGGGACCGACACCGTCTCGTCGTCCAGGCAGATCCCGGTGCGCAGCGCGAAGACCTGTTTACCCAGCGGCGAGGCGACGGTGGGTTCGCCCCCGCGGTCGCCGGTGAGTCCCCGGGAGAGGACCGCGGCGCGACCGAACGGATCGATGTTGCCGATCGCGTACAGGCGGGAGCGCCCGGGCGCCGCCTCGCGATCGGACTCGGCGGCGGGCAGACGGAACAGCGCGGCCTGCACACCCTCGGGACCCAGCACGGCGACGCCGCGACCGACGATCAGGTCGTCGATCAAACAAGCGCGCACCCAGCTCCCCTCACACTCCGTGGCGGCGCCGGTGGGTGTCGTCTCTGCGGACATGGTGTCGGCCTCCCCTGGCGCGATGGTCATGTGGGCACTCCTTCTCTCACCGGTCGCTCGCTCACTCCATCGGGGCCCGACGGAGCGGTCGCACCCGGACGGACCGCCGGCATGTCGAGCAGCACCGGCGCCTTGCGCTCGTACTCGGAGAACCGGATCGTCGGGTCGACGACATCGGGCGCATTCACGAACGAGACGAACCGCTTCAGCTTGTCCTCGTCCGCGAGCACCGCGGCCCACTCGTCCTGGTAACCGCCGACGTGGCGGGCCATCGCCTCCTCGAGTTCGGCGGCGAGCCCCAGGCTGTCCTCACACACCACGTCCTTCAGATGGTCGAGACCACCTTCGAGCGACTCCAGCCACGGCGCCGTGCGCTGCAGTCGATCGGCGGTTCGGATGTAGAACATGAGGTACCGATCAATGTAGGCGACGAGGGTCTCGTCATCCACTCCGCTGGCGAGCAGCACCGCATGCTTCGGGCTCTGGCCGCCGTTGCCGCCGACGTAGAGGTTCCAGCCGTGCTCGGTGGCGATGACGCCGACGTCCTTGCCCCTCGCCTCGGCGCACTCGCGGGCACATCCCGAGACCCCGAACTTGATCTTGTGGGGTGAGCGCAGTCCGCGGTACCGCTTCTCCAGGAGCACGGCCATGCCGACCGAGTCCTGCACGCCGTACCGGCACCACGTCGAACCGACGCAACTCTTCACCGTCCGCAGGCTCTTGCCGTACGCCTGCCCCGACTCCATCCCGGCGTCGACGAGGCGCCGCCAGATCTCGGGCAACTGATCGACGCGCGCACCGAACAGGTCGATCCGCTGCCCACCGGTCACCTTGGTGTACAGCCCGAAGTCGCGCGCGATCTCACCGATCACGATCAGCTGCTCGGGCGTGACCTCGCCACCGGGCATCCGCGGCACGACCGAGTACGAGCCGTTCTTCTGCATGTTCGCCAGGAAGTGGTCGTTGGTGTCCTGCAGCGCGGCCTGCTCGCCCTCGAGGATGTGGTCGCTGGAGGTCGACGCGAGGATCGACGCGACCGTCGGCTTGCAGATCTCGCAACCCTGCCCGCTGCCGTACCGGTCGACGAGTTCGGAGAACGTGCGGATACCGGTCACCGCGACGATCTCGAACAGCTCGGCGCGCGACTGGGTGAAGTGGTCGCACAGCGACTTGCTCAGTTCGACCCCGGACGCGGCGAGCAGTTGCTTGATGCTGGGCAGGCAGCCACCGCAGGTGGTGCCGGCCGAGGTGCAGCCCTTGACCGCGGCGATGTCGCACGCGCCGTCGGCGATCGCCGAGCAGATGGCACCCTTCGAGACGCCGTTGCACGAGCAGATCTCCGCGTCGTCGGGCAGTGCGTCCATACCCACCGCAGCGCCGCCCTCGGGTGCGATGAGGGCCGCCGGGTCGCCCGGGATCTCCCGG
The DNA here is from genome assembly GCF_029866425.1 of Gordonia sp. SMJS1. NCBI lineage: Bacteria > Bacillati > Actinomycetota > Actinomycetes > Mycobacteriales > Gordoniaceae > Gordonia > Gordonia sp. SMJS1. The sequence goes on from NZ_CP123381.1 coordinate 3,812,492, forward strand.
CCGACCATCGGCTTGAGCATCGCGTAGGCCGATGCGTCGCCGACCAGGATTCCGCCGAGCAGCGTCTTCGCGTCGTCGCTGACGACGATCTTCGCGTACCGGCCGGCGACCGCGTCGTGGTAGGTGATCTCCAGCGCGTTCTCAGTGGTGCCGAACGCATCCCCGAAGCTGGCCACGTCGACGCCGAGGAGCTTCAGCTTCGTGGACAGGTCGGCACCGGGAAATTCCGACGTCCCGCCGAGCAGACGGTCGGCGACCACCTCGGCGGTCGAGTAACCGGGGGCGACGAGGCCGTAGCAGCGGCCTTCGACGGCGGCGACCTCGCCGATGGCGTAGACGTTCTCGTCGTCGGTTCCACAACCGGCGTCGACGAGCACGCCGCCGCGCTCGCCGACGGCCAGTCCCGCGTCCCGAGCGAGCTGATCGCGCGGTCGGACGCCGGCGGAGAACACCACGAGCGAGGCGTCGATCGTCGACTCGTCGGACAGCGTGACCCGCAGGCCGCCGTCCTCGGCGTCGGCGATCTCCGACGTCCCGACCCCGGTGTGGACCTCGAGTCCGAGCTCGGTCACCAGGTTCTTCAGGATCGCGCCGCCACCCTCGTCGACCTGCATCGGCATCAGACGCGGGGCAAACTCCACCACGTGCGGGGTCATCCCCATGAGCTTGAGTGCGTTGGCGGCCTCGAGTCCGAGCAGGCCGCCGCCGACGACCACACCCGTCGCACCCGGACCGGCGGCCTCGGCCGCGGCCCGGATGTCGTCGAGGTCGTCGAGGGTGCGGTAGACGAAGCACCGGTCGTTGTCGTGGCCGGGAACCGGCGGGACGAAAGCGTAGGAACCGGTGGCCAGAACGACTGCGTCGTAGTCGATCTCGCGACCGCTCGAGGTGACGACCCGGCGGGCGTCTCGATCGATGCCGGTGACGGTCTCGCCCAGATGCGTGACGACCCGATCGTCCCCGGCGTACGTGTTCCCCTCGAGTGCGAGAGAATCCCGAAGCCAGGCACCGACATACGAGGACAGCCCCACCCGGTCGTAGGCCGGGTCGATCTCCTCGCTGACGATCTCGATACGCCACAGGTCGGTCGCGTCACGCTCGCGGAGCGCCTGGACGAAGCGGTGACCGACCATGCCATGGCCCACCACCACCACTGTCTTGGTTGTGCGCGTTGCGGTTTCGCTGTTCACTGCTCTTTGCTCCCTTGCCTCGCCGGTCCCGTGAGGATCAGGCCAGCGCTTCCTTGGTTGCCTGCTTGTCGGTGCCCTCGGCGGCAGCACCGGTCGATGCGGTCCCGTCGACAGTCGGTGCCGTTTCGTCATGGGCACCGGTGACCGCGAGATCGGTGGTCTCCGCGATGACGATCGGGCGCCGGGCGTAGAACCACCAGGTCACGACCGCTGCCAGGACGTAGAAGACCATGAACACCCAGAAGGCCATCGTCGCCGACTTGTTGGACTGGTAGCTGGCGCGCAGCACCAGGTTGATACCCACACCGCCGAGACCGCCTGCGGCACCGGCGATCCCGATGAGCGCGCCGGACATGCTCCGCGACCACTTCGTCTTCCCGAGCGAATTCAGTCCGCTCTGCGCCTGCGCCTTGTGCTCCCAGATGGTCGGGATGATCTTGTAGACCGACCCGTTGGCCAGGCCCGAGAGCAGGAACAGCAGGATGAAGCCGATGATGAAGGCCGTCAACGTGGCGCCGGTGATCGTCTTGCCGTTGTTGTCGGCGATCGTGCCGGCGACCACGAGGATCGCCGCGGAGAAGACCATCGCGATGAAGGTGTACAGCGTCACCTTGCCACCGCCGACGCGATCGGCCAGTTTTCCGCCGTAGGGACGGATGACCGACCCCAGCAGCGGGCCGATCCAGACGATCTGCGCTGCTGCCAGCGCCGGCTTCGCGACTCCGGCCTCGGTGAAACTGATGTTGAGGACCTGGCCGAACGCGAACCCGAAGCCGATGAACGAACCGAACGTACCGATGTAGAGCAGGCAGATCAGCCACGTGTCGCGGTATTTGAGGCAGTCGAGCATCGCCCGACCGCTGGCCGTCTGGTGGTCCAGGTTGTCCATGTAGAGGGCGGCACCGATACCGGCGACGGCCAGGGCGACGAGGTAGATGGCGCACACGATCTCGGGCTGGTCGGCGGCGAGCCAGATGACCAGCAGACCGATGACCTGCACGACCGGCACGCCGATGTTGCCGCCGCCGGCGTTGAGTCCGAGCGCCCAGCCCTTCAGCCGTTGCGGGTAGAACGCGTTGATGTTGGTCATCGACGACGCGAAGTTGCCGCCACCGAAACCGGTGATGGCCGCGACGGCGAGGAACCAGCCGAACCCGAACTCGCCCGGGTTCATCATCAGCATCATCGTCAGCCCGGTCGGGATGAGCAGCACGACGGCGGAGAAGATCGCCCAGTTGCGGCCGCCGAACTTGGCGGTGGCCTGCGTGTACGGGATGCGCAGGCAGGAGCCGACCAGGGTCGCGGTGGCGGCGATGACGAACTTCTGGTCCATGCTGATGCCGTACTCGGGGCCCATGAACAGGGCCATCACCGAGAACAGGGACCAGATCGAGAATCCGACGTGCTCACAGATGACCGACCAGATCAGGTTGCGCTTGGCGATCGCGGCATTGCCGTTGTCCCAGGCGACCCGGTCCTCCGGGTCCCAGTCGGTGATCGTGTGGTCCCGTGTCAGTTGTGCTCTGAGATCTGCGAATGCCAAGGCTCCGCCTCCGATGGTTGCTGGTCTACGTGGTGTCACTGCCGTGCACAGGGCGGCGTGCAGTGGTGGCTGTCGTGGAAGACGCCGACACCGGTGTCGTGCGACTCGAGACCAAGTGTGAAGGGGGCGTGTTGCGCGGATTTTCCGCGAGGTGACCGCATCGTCACGTTGTCCTCACTCCGTCACGCGGGCGTTGTGAGAACCCTGTCAGCGGTCAGTCAGGGCTGTGAGCTGCGGTTATACGAGTAAACGTACATGTTCGACGACTCGCTGCAACCCGGGCAGTGCGCCCGAGGTCGACCGCGGGTGCAGCGCGTGGACTGCCAACCGGAACATCGTCGCCCGCAGCATCATCTGCGGCCACTCGGGCTGATCCGACCATCGCTGGATGAGTTCGGTGTCGGCACCACCCCACGCCAGGGCGTCGACCACCGCGACCGCCGCCGCCCACGGGGCGGGCCGCCAGTACGGGACGATGTCGGTGATCCCCGGGGCCGCGGCACCGGCGAACAGCACCGTGCCGAAGAGGTCACCGTGCACGACCTGAGACGGCAGGTCCACCGGCTTACGAAGCTTCGCAAGGGTTTTCAGCATGTCGACGCTCTGCACACCGTCGGGTGCGGTCGGCTCGGCCATACCGGCGGCCCGGGCCGAGCGCAGCGGGACGTCCTCCCAGGCGGCACGATCGGCCGCGGTGAACACGTCGACGTCGGTGTGCGGCGGAGCAGGCGGCTGCAGCAGGAACCGGGGCCGTTCGAGCGAGGCGGTCGCCTCGTGCAGCCGGTCGGCGACCAGGACGACCTCGTCGTGCCGCGGTTCGGGCGTCCCGGCGATGTAGGTGTCGGCCCGCCAGCCCGACACCACATACCGGCCGTCGGTGGCGCGGAACGGACGCGCGATGCGCATCCCCTCCACGAACAGGGATTCGCGCACCGACGCCGACCACGCGGCGCGCGCGTGGTCGGGAACCAGTGAGAGCACGACTTCGCCGACACGCCACCCGCCGACCCACGATTCCCCCATCGCGATGGGCGGGTGGGCGGTGAGCCCGAACGTGTTCAACACGTGTCCGGGCGGCTCGACGGTGTTCACGTCGGCCAGATTACCGAGCGCGGTAGTCCGTTTCCGGAAGGCACGCGGCAAGTACCCGCACCGACGTGCGGATCGATGACCGGGCTCAGTAGACCGGCAACGTCTTGTCGACCTGGTTCGCCCACGCGGTCACGCCGCCCTGCAGGTGCGTGGCGTCGGCGAAACCGGCTCGCTTCAGCGCAGCGAGCGCCTCGGCGGACCGGATGCCGGTCTTGCAGTAGAGCACGGTGGGCCGGTCCTGCGGCACCTTGGCGAGACCCTCGCCGGAGAGGATGTCGCCCTTCGGGATGAGGGTCGCGCCGTCGATGCGGACGATGTCCCATTCGACGGGCTCCCGGACGTCGATGATCGCCAGCTTCTCGCCCGCGTCGATCTTCTGCTTGAGTTCGACGGCGGTCAGCGTCGACCCCGCGGCGGCGTCGGACGCCTCCGAGGAGACGACACCGCAGAAGTCGTCGTAGTCGATGAGACCGGCGATCCGCTCACCCTCCGGATCCTTGCGGATCTTGATGGTCCGGTAGGTCATGTCGAGGGCGTCGTAAACCATGAGACGACCGAGGAGGGGCTCGCCGATCCCACAGATCAGCTTGATGGCCTCGGTGCCCATGATCGATCCGATCGAGGCGCAGAGGATGCCGAGTACACCGCCTTCGGCGCAGGACGGCACCATCCCGGGCGGCGGTGCCTGCGGGTAAAGGTCGCGGTAGTTGAGACCGCGGCCGTCGGGGGCGTCCTCCCAGAAGACCGAGGCCTGACCCTCGAAGCGGTAGATCGACCCCCACACGTAGGGCTTGTGCGCGAGGACCGCGGCGTCGTTGACCAGGTACCGGGTCGCGAAGTTGTCGGTGCCGTCGAGGATGAGGTCGTACTGCGAGAACAGTTCGATCGCACCCTCGGGCTCGAGCCGCTGGTCATGCAGGTTGACGGTGACGAAGGGGTTGATCTCCAGGATGGAGTCCCGCGCGCTCTCGGCCTTGGGCCGGCCGATGTCGGACTGGCCGTGGATGACCTGGCGCTGCAGGTTGGATTCGTCGACGATGTCGAACTCGACGATGCCGATCGTCCCGACGCCCGCCGCAGCGAGGTACAGCAGTGTCGGCGAACCCAGTCCGCCGGCGCCGATCACCAGCACCTTGGCGTTCTTCAGACGCTTCTGACCGTCCATCCCCACGTCCGGGATGATCAGGTGACGGCTGTAGCGGGCCACCTCTTCGTTGCTCAGTTCCGCGGCCGGTTCCACCAGCGGCGGCAGCGACCCTGTGGGCGACCCTTGCGATGACACGAACGCCTCCATTGTTCGGGCTGACTACGTACCCCCGGCACAACGGATGAGTCCGCGGCGGCATTCCCGGTCAGCGGGTGGGGAACGGCCAGGGATTGGGACGGCACACGAAGGTCCGGTTGGCCTTCATCTGTGGGTCGAGAGCCATGATCTCGGAGTTCGCGACGCCGAAGGACTGCTGCATCATGATCGGCGCGAGCGCGCCGTCCTCGCGGCACGCCTCGTGCGCCTCGTAGCCGATGCCGTGACCGACCTCGTGGTTGATGAGGTACTGCCGGTAGGCGACGTCGTCACCCTGATAGGACAGCGCACCGCGCACCCATCGGGCTTCGTTCAGCGTGACCCGCGCCTGCGGCGGGTAATAGCACGAGGTCTCCAGGCGGATCTGGTAGCCGCACAACTCGCGGGTGGTGCCGGTCGAGGTGAGCGAGATGCGGAGGTCGGGTTCGCCGCGGTCGACACGGCGGAAGGACACGCGGCCGTCGCCGATCCAGCTGCGCGGGTTGGCGAGCGTCGTGTCCACCATCTTCGCGAAGGTCGGGTCACCGCCGTAGTCCTGCGGGTTGAGGCCGTTCTCCACCTCCACCGTGTAGGTGTACACCTGCCCGCCGGTGCCGACGGGCGGACCGCCGCCGCGCAGGACCCGGAACGTCTTGCGGGCCCGGTCGGTGAACGGGCCGCCCTGGGGCAGCGTCCCGGCGGGCAGCGCGGCCGCCTGGATGTCGCCGGTGGGGGCACCGATCGGGCGGGTCTCCTTGCTGATGTCGGTGTTGCGCGCCGCGGAGTCGGGGCTGGCGGCCGCCGCCGGCTCGAGCGCATCGGTCCGGCCGTCCCGGATGGTGACGACGATCAGCGCGATCGTCAGGATCGTGAGCACCGGGATCGCATAGGCACGCCACCCATAGGTCGAGACGAACCGCCCGAGCGCCGACTGCTTCTTGTATTCCGGCTGGGCATCGCGGTCGACGCGGGGACGTCCGCTGTCGTCGGTCGGGTCCCAGCGCGCTCGTAGCGGCTGGTCCGGTCTGGGGCGTCCCGACGATCTCGGGCCGACATCCTTGGCACGCACCCGGCCACGCTCGGACCCGGGGCCACCGTCCTCTGTGCGGCTCACCGGTCAACTTTCTCACAGCAGACCACCGATACTGCGCAGGAAGCTCCGCCGAGTACTCTCTTGGGCATGTCGACCGCAACCAACGCGTCCGCCGTGCCCGGCCGCAGCACTCGCCTGCCGCGCAGCGCACGACGTATGCAGTTGCTCGACGCGGCCAGTGAGATCTTCGTCGAACGCGGCTACCACGCGGCCGGCATGGATGAGATCGCGGTGCACGCGGGAGTGAGCAAACCCGTTCTGTATCAACACTTCCCGTCGAAGCTCGACCTCTACATCGCGGTCGTGGACAGCCACGCCGAGAAGCTGGTCAGCGACGTCAACACCGCCCTGCGGACGACCACCGACAACCTCAAGCGCGTCCGTGCCGCGGTCCAGGCCTTCTTCGACTTCATCGATCAGGACAACTCGGGCTACCGGTTGATCTTCTCCTCCGACGCCTCCGATCCCGCCGTCATCCGCCGGGTGGAGGGCGCGACCGAGGCGTGCGTCGACGCCGTGTACGGCCTGGTCATGCACGATTCCGGTCTAGATCCGTACCGTTCGCGGATGCTCGCGTCGGGGCTCGTCGGTGCCAGCCAGGTCAACGCCCGCTACTGGCTCGAGGCCAAGCGCCCGGTCGACAAGCAGACCGCCGTGGACACCACGGTCGCTCTCCTCTGGGGCGGGTTGTCGCACTTCCCGCGACAGACGGCGTCGGCTGACGCGCAGCCGGTTGTCGAGCCGAGTGTGGCCGACGCGCAGCCGGATGCGACCGGCGCCGGGAGCGAGCCGAGCGGGCCGACTGTCAACGGCACCGCCTGAACCACTTGCGGCACGAGAAGGGGCCTGCACGCCATCCGGCGTACAGGCCCCTTCTCGTCGATCTGGTTGTGCGGCCGGTCAGGAACCGAATCCGACGCGGCGGTTCTCCGACGCGCCCACCTCGACATAGGCGATCTTGGTGACCGGGATGAGGTAGCGGGCGCCCTTGTCGTCCACGAGGGACAACAGCTGCTGCTTGCCACCCAGTGCCGCCTCGACCTCGGCGAAGGCCTTGTCGCTGGTCAGGGTCGACGCGATGGTGAGCTCCCGCGGGCTGTCGGTGATGCCGATCTTCACTTCCACGGCCATGTGCCGCCCTCCTCGGTGTCTGTCAACGCTTGCCGCACAAGGCTAGTGCAGCCGGGGTACGGCGGGACAGCCACTCCGCTCAGAGCGAAACACCGTCGGCCGAGACCGCCGTGGTCAGGTCCGGGTCAGGCGAGGCCGAGGTCGGCCATCCGCTCGGCGTGTTTGCCGGCGACGACGTCGAAGAACCCGGCGACGCCGGTCAGCGAACTGGCCCCGGCGAAGAGCAGATCGGTGACCTCTTCCTCGGCGGCGAGAACCCACTGCGCATGGGTGATGGCCTCGCCGAGTAGCCGGCGGCCCCACAGCACCAGGGCCGATTTGATCGACGGGTCGGCCTCGACGGCCGCCCGGACCTGGTCACGGGCGAACTGGGAGTTGGCGGTTTCCGACATCACCTCGGCCATCACGGCCTGCGAGTCCGGCGGCAGCATGTCGGAGAGCTCGGCGTAGAAGTCGGCCGCGAGTCCGTCGCCGACATACGCCTTGACCAGCGCCTCGTACCAGGTCTTCGGCGTCGTCGCGCGGTGATACTGATCGAACACCGAACGGTAGCGCTCGACGGCTTCCGCGGCGCCGAGGCCGGTCATCGCCTCCACCCGCTCGGCGAGCCGGTCGAAGTGGCCGACCTCGGAGGCCGCCATCCGGGCGATCGCGATGCGGCTGGGCACATCCGGCGCCATCGCCGACTCCTCGATGAGCCGGTGGAACGCGGCGAACTCGCCGGCGAGCAGCACGGCGAACAGCTTCCCGATCGCCGAATCCCGCATCTCGGCCGACGCCACCGAGGTGGACGTCGCAGGTGACGGGGTCGACTCGGACGGGTCGGATGCAGGCGCCATGAGGTGATGGTAGCGGGCCGCCGCGGGGCACCAAGTACACTCGACGGCGGTGCACTCCGACGGGACCCCCCGTCGCTTGCCCGCTGAGCTGCGCGTCGAGCGCGTGCTCGCCGGCGCGAGCGTGTGGATGTGACGACGGCGTTGCTCGCCGAACTGCGAGTTCCTCGCGATACCCGGTCACATCCCCGGTGCCACTACGACATATGCGCGTGCACTTTCGAGCCTTCTCCGTGCGCGCACCGAAACACATCGCGCGCAGACCGGCCCAGAAAGGCACACAACCGCACATGAGCGATTCCGCCGTGCAGACGACCATCGTCGACGACACCCACACCGCCCCCACCTTCGCCGAGCTCGGCGTCGACGACCGTATCGTCTCGGCCCTCGCCGCAGACGGCAAGACCCACACCTTCGCGATCCAGGAACTGACCCTGCCGCTGGCGCTCGAAGGCCACGACCTCATCGGCCAGGCCCGCACCGGCATGGGCAAGACCTTCGGTTTCGGCATCCCGCTGCTGCACCGGCTCGCCCATGCCGAGGAGTCCGGGGTCCGTCCGCTGGACACCACGCCCCGCGCGCTGATCATCGTGCCCACGCGCGAGCTGTGCGTGCAGGTGACCGGCGATCTCCAGGTGGCGGCGCCGTCGCTCGAGGTCACCCTGGCCGATGGCACGAAGCGCCCCCTGAAGGTCACCTCGATCTATGGTGGCCGTCCCTACGAGTCGCAGATCGCCGAACTGCAGTCCGGCGTCGACGTCGTGGTCGGCACCCCGGGCCGGCTCCTCGACCTCGCCCAGCAGGGCCACCTCGTCCTCGGCAAGGTGTCGATCCTGGTCCTCGACGAGGCCGACGAGATGCTCGACCTCGGCTTCCTGCCCGACATCGAGCGCATCATGTCCGCATTGCCGGCGCCTCGTCAGACGATGCTGTTCTCGGCGACCATGCCCGGTCCGATCGTCACCCTGGCCCGCACGTTCCTGAACCGGCCGACCCACATCCGGGCCGAGAACGCCAACGACTCCGCGGTCCACGACCGCACCAAGCAGTACGCCTACCGGGCGCACGCGCTGGACAAGGCCGAGCTCGTCGCCCGCATCCTGCAGGCCGAGGGTCGCGGCGCCACGATGATCTTCACCCGCACCAAGCGCACCGCGCAGAAGGTCGCCGACGACCTCGCCGAGCGCGGCTTCAAGGTCGGCGCGGTCCACGGCGATCTCGGCCAGGTCGCCCGCGAGAAGGCGCTCAAGCGGTTCCGCGACGGCACCATCGACGTGCTGGTCGCCACCGACGTGGCCGCCCGCGGCATCGACATCGACGACGTCACCCATGTCATCAACTACCAGTGCCCCGAAGACGACAAGACCTACGTGCACCGCATCGGCCGTACCGGTCGCGCCGGGCGCACGGGTATCGCGGTGACCCTCGTCGACTGGGACGAGCTGCACCGCTGGGAGCTCATCGACAAGGCGCTGAACCTCGGTATCCCCGATCCGCCGGAGACCTACTCGACGTCGGAACACCTCCGGTCGGACCTGTCGATCGACGAGTCGAAGACGGGCCGGATCGCCGCCGCCAAGCCGCCGCGCGACCCCGACGAGACCCGGGAGACGCGCGCGGACCGCGAGCCGCGCAAGCGCTCGACCCGCACCCGCCGTCGCACCCGGGGCGGACAGACGGACGCCAATGGGACGTCCACCGAATCGGCTGCCGAGTCCGCGACAACCGAGACCACGACGACCGAGTCCGGCGCCGACGCCGGAACGCCTGCCGCCGACGGCACCGCGAAGCCGCGCCGCCGTCGTCGTCGCCGCGGTGGCGCCAACCGCAAGCCCGCCGGCGAGCAGACCGCCGCGTCCGACGCCGGCGCGCCGGAGTCCACAGCAGCTGTCGCCGACTGACCACCGGCTGACCCGCGTGGCACGAGTCAGGCCCGAACGGCGCCGCCCGATCGATCTCGCGGTCACCGCGGCCATCGTGGTCGTCGTCGCGGCCCTGTGCGTCACCGCCTGGGCCCTCAGCCCGGTTCGCCACACCGTGAGCGTGCCGGCCGCGGCCGAACCCGCCGCGGTGCAGCCGGCACAGTCTGTGCCCGCGAGTTTCGTCGCACGCTGGCGGGCCGACTCCGACGCCACCCGCGCCCCGGCGATCGGCACCTCCGCCGTCGTCACCGGGAACGGCGGACGGGTCGTCGGGCACGACCCGGCCACCGGTCGCGAACTCTGGTCGTACAGCCGCGATCTCGACCTGTGTGCGGTCGGTACCGCCTGGACCGGGAGCGCCGATATGGCGCTGGCCGTGTACCGCAACAGCCGCGGTTGCTCGGAGGTGACCGCTCTCGATGCGGGCACCGGCAGCCGGAAGGGCGCCCGCACCAGCGACGCCGACCCGGAGGTCCGGCTCGCGACCGACTCGGGGTACGTCGTCGCGCAGGGCCCCCGCCGGATGGAGACCTGGGGTTCCAATCTCGTTCGCGGAATCGAATACGGCCGGGTCGAGGCGCCGGTCCGACCGGAGGACGCGCCCGATCGCGTCGACTGCGAGCTGTTCTCGTCGGTGGTGTCGGGAGACCGCGTGGCCGTCGTCGAACGCTGCGCCGACGACCCCGGGTATCGGCTCACGGTCCTCGGCGCGGTACTCGGCGACGACGAGAAGGTCGAACAGTACGGGTCGACCCTCATCACCGGCGACGTGAGCGGACCGCCGCCCGTGGTCATCGCGATGTCGTCGTCGGGGATCGCCGTGTACGACGGTGGCGCCGCACCGGCCGAACCGCCCACGTTCGACGCCGAGAGCGGGCCGGCGATCCGCCGGTTCGACACCGACGCGAACGCGGCGGGGACCAACACCGTTGCCGGCGACTCGACGCCACCCGCCGGCAGCGCCCCGATCTCCTCCGACGGGATCGTCACCTACTGGACCGGGAAGGCGACCGTCGTCCTGAATGCCCAGACACTGAATCCGATCTACCAGGTCCCCGGCACATTGGGACCCGGCCAGATGATGGCGGGACAACTCCTGCTGCCGAGTACCACCGGGATCAGCGTCCGCGACGTCGCGACCGGCCGGGAGATCCGGTCCATCCCGCTCGCCCGGAGCGAACCGGCCGCGCCCGTGGTGAGTCTGCGTGTCCTCGGCGACATCGTCGTCGAACAGCACGGACCCCGGATCGAGGCCTTCGGTCCGGGCTGACCCCCACGGCCCCCCGGACCTCAGACCCGACTCAGACCTCGAAGGTGCCGACCTCGGCGCCCGCCTCCCAGTGCTTCCACAGATTCTCGGCGAGCGCGCGATATGCCGTCGCGCCCTTGTTCTTTCGCCCCCGCATGACCGACGTCCCGGATGCGGAGGCCTCGGCGAAACGCACTGTGCGCGGGATGGGCGGGTCGAGCACCGGCAGGTCGTACCGATCGGCGACGTCGGCGAGAACGTCGCGGCTGTGCGTGGTCCGGGCGTCGAAGAGGGTGGCCACCGCACCCAACATCGTGAGGTTCGGGTTGGTGATCTGCTGGACCTCCCGGACCGTGCGCAACAACTGTCCGACGCCGCGATGGGCGAGCGTCTCACATTGCAGCGGCACGATCACCTCGTCGGCCGCGGTGAGACCGTTCAGCGTGAGGACACCGAGCGACGGCGGGCAGTCCACGATCACGACGTCGAAGTCCTCGCTCACCTCCGCGAGTGCACGCTTGAGGGCATACTCCCGCCCGGGGCGCATCAACAGCAGCGCCTCGGCGCCGGCCAGGTCGATGGTCGCCGGCAGCAAGGTGACCTTGTCCTCGGTGTCGAGCAGGACATCGGCGATCTCCTCGTCACCGAGCAACACGTCGTGGACCGAGGAGGTGAGCTGATCGGGATCGTGCCCGAGCGAGAAGGTGAGACACCCTTGCGGGTCGAGATCGACGACGAGGACGGAGACGTCGAGATCGGCGAGGGCGGCACCGAGGGACTCCACCGTGGTGGTCTTGGCGACCCCACCCTTCTGATTGGCAATCGCGAGGATGCGCGTCATGCGCCCTACTGTACGACCGCCCGGGCGTGGATCGTCGGATGAGAGTCCACCTCGGCTGCGCGGCGTACCCGGACGGAGGAGGATGTCAGCGCTCGGGTTCGAGTTCGTCGGCGAGCCACCTCATGGACGCCGGACTGAACAGCATCACCAGGACCGCGAGCGCCGCGAGCGCCAGCGGCACGCCGAAAACCGGCCATCCGCTCGTGAACAGGTAATACGCCACCGGCAGCAGCAGGATCTGCGCCACCATGGCGATCGAGCGTCCCCACCGCCGCCCCGAGAGCAGCGCCAGACCGCCGACCAGTACTCCCCCGCCGATGATGCCGAACCAGGCCGCGGTGCCGTAGCCGCTGATGGTGGTCTCCTCGTGCCCGGCCAGGCCGCGCACGACCAGGATCACCGCGACCGCAACACCGGCCAGACCCTGCAGCGTGGTCACCGCACCCGCGATCTTGATCTGGCGCGGGGTCACCGACGGATCGGTGTCGGACTCCGGACGGCCGTTCTCGGTGCTCACCGTCCCAGGATATTTGGTCCTCTCGCGCGGACCTCCGCGGGTGTGCGCACCGGAGCGATGGCGCCGTACACATCCGCGCGATTACGCGCGGGCGGCGACGACCCCATATCCTCGGGTGTCGTGCGTGTCATGCTCATCGTCAACCCGTTCGCCACCGCGACCAGTCCGGCCGGCCGCGACGCGCTGGCGCACACCCTGAGCGCGCATTTCGACCTCGACGTCGAACTCACCACGCACCGCGGGCATGCGTTCGAGCTCGCCGCGCGCGCCGCGGCCGAGGACTTCGACACCGTCATCGTGCACGGCGGCGACGGATCGGTGAACGAGGCCGCCAACGGACTGCTCGACCCGCCGTCGAGCAGCGATCCCGACCGGCGGCGGCCCGCCCTGGCCGTGATCCCCGGCGGTAGCGCCAACGTCTTCGCCCGCACGCTGGGGATCGATCCCGACCCGCTGCTCGCGACACAGCAGATCATCACCCTCCTCGACGCGGGACGCAGTCGCCGGATCGGACTCGGCCACACCGACGACCGCTGGTTCCTGTTCAACACGGGCATGGGCATGGACGCGGTTGTCATCCACGCGATGGAGGACAAGCGGCACGCGGGCAAGACCGCGACGCCGGCCCGATACCTGTGGACCACGATCACCAGCTTCCTGAAGCAGTCCGGTTCGTCGGCCACGTTCGACGTCGAGATCCCGGGCCGGGACCGGATCGTCGGCGCGCGTTACGGTTTCGTGTCCAACACCAGCCCGTGGACCTATCTCGGACCGCGCGAGATCCGCACCAACCCCGGCACCGGTTTCCACACCGGCCTCGGGGTGTTCGTGGCGACCTCCACCGGTGTGTTCCGTAACCTCCCGCTGGCGACGCGACTCCTGTCACAGGCAGATCCCAAGGCACGCCACCTCTTTCGGGATGACGACGTCGACGAGGTGTGCTTCCGCGCGGAGGCCCCGATCGACGTACAGATGGACGGCGATTACATCGGGGCGTTCCGCGACATACGTTTTCGTCATCGCCGCGACGCCCTCACGGTCATCGCACCGCCGATCAGCACCGCCGACATCACGACGTAGGGCAGCGCCGCCGCCGCGAAGAGCCCGGCCGGACCCAGCCATGTCGACCCCAGCGCCCAGCCGGCGAAGGCCAGGATCGCGACCACCTCCTCGCCCATCCCGGCCAGCGAGGTGACGGTGGCCCGCGATGCCGCACTCAGATGGTCCTGCAGTTCGGCGTCGGCCACGACCCGCGCCCACCCCAGGATCCCGAACGCCGTCGCGACGCCCGCGGCGCCCACCGGGTGCCCCCACAGCGCCGACCCGATGAGCACGACCGCGCCCACCCCCACCGCCGGCCCGATCGCGTCGACCGACCGGAACCGCCCCGCCGCGAGCGCGCCGCCGATGTCACCGGCCGACACCACGATCATGAGCAGCGCGACCGCCGCCGGATCGGGCTCGGCGGCGGCGTCGACCACGAACGACGCGATCAGCAACGGGAGATACTCGTCGAGCGCCGCGACCCAGGTCAGCGCCACACCCAGCAGCAACATGCGCCGTGCGACCGGCTGCGTCCGCACCGAGCCCCAGCCGTGGCGGACGATCTCCCGCCAACCGAGGTCGAGGTCCGCGTCCTCGGGTTCCGGTGGATCGGCGGCGGCCTCTCGACCCTCGGGCAGCATCGCCGACATCACCGAACACAACACGCAGGCGACGACGCTGGCGGCCCCCGCGGCGTCGTAGCCGCCCCACGCGAACAACGGTGCGGCCGCCGCGGTGCCGCCGATCACTCCGATGGCCCCGGCCGCCCGCATGAGCCCGGTCAGTCGGGCGTAGTCCTGCGAGCGCCTCAGCCGGTTCAGCTCGTCGTAGACCAGCGCCTGTGTCGTGCCGGACCGCAACGCTCCACCGAGGGCCCACAGGACGAATCCGGCGGCGAAGGCAACGAACGACGGCGCCACCGTCCACAGCGCGAAACCCGACGCGGTGATCAGCGGACCGGCGACCAGCAGCTTCCGTCGGGACACGCGGTCGGCCAGCACACCGGTGGGGACCTCGACGATCACCGACGACACCGACCAGATCACGAACAGCGCCGAGACCTCGGCGGGCCCGAGCCCGGCGCCCGGAATCCCGGGGTCGGCGAAGAGGACGGCGTACAGCGGGTAGAGCGGGATGAGGTCTTCGAGGAGGGCGGAGCCCACCGCCGCGGCTGTCAGCCTGCGGTGGGGCCGTCGGGGCGGTGTAGATCAACATCGTCGACGCATGTGGTGAACAATACCCTCGGCGTCCGGCCACGTCACGAGCGTTTTTCACCGGCGACGGGGTCGCGACCTGCAGAAAGTCGTCGACAGTACCGCCGCGAGACGCGTAGGCTACAACAAGGCCGTGAGACAAAGTGCCCGGACCCCCCTTCGGGAGTCCGCGACCGGAGTGCTAGGCGGGTGACGTGATGTTGCCCACGTGTGAAGCAAACCCATTGACTTCGGCCCGATTCGTGAAAGTATTCACAAGCAACAACGCGGAAACATTTGGTGCGCCGCGTGAACTGAGAGTTACAGCCGACAATCACCAGCAAGACGATCGAGTGGTGCGAACGCGCCCGAAGGAGTAGTGGAATGGACTGGCGTCACAAGGCCATCTGTCGCGACGAGGATCCGGAACTGTTCTTCCCCGTGGGGACCAGCGGCCCGGCCATCGCACAGGTCGCCGACGCGAAGCTCGTCTGCGCGCGGTGCCCCGTCACCGCCGACTGCCTGTCGTGGGCCCTCGAGTCCGGCCAGGATGCCGGAGTGTGGGGCGGCATGAGCGAGGACGAGCGACGCGCACTCAAGCGCCGTACCGCACGTACGCGTACCCGGAGCAGCGTCTAGGCCTCGACGGCCGGCGTCGTCCGGACTCGAAGAAACCCCGGCCACGGCCGGGTTTTTTCGTGCGCTCGTCCCCACTGTCCGGCGGAAACCGCCGTCAGACAATGCGGTCCGCGACCACGGCTCACGAGCGTAGCGGAATGTAGACACCCACTTCGGTTCCCGGGCCACCCGGATTGGACCGGACATCGAGTTCACCGCCCAGTTCGATGGACACCAAGGTCTTGACGATCTGCAGGCCGAGATGGTCGGACGTGGCCAGATCGAAATGCTCCGGAAGACCGGAACCGTTGTCGCGGACCGCTATGCGAAGGCCGCGCACATCCCGTTCGGCGACGACCGCGATCTCGGCGTCATCGTGCGGCGCGCCGTCGAAGCCGTGTTCGATCGCGTTCTGGATGAGTTCGGTGAGGACCATCACCAGCGGCATCGCGAGTTCGGCGGTCAGCACGCCGAGCCGATCGCGATGGCGCACAGCCACCCTCGCCTCCCCCGACGCGACATCGACCAGGATCGGGACAAGACGATCGACGACCTCGTCGAGGTCGACCTCCTCGTCCACGCTGCCCGACAACAACTCGTGGACGAGCGCGATGGAGGCCACTCGGCGCACCGCCTCGTTGAGCGCCTCGCGGGCATCGGAGTTCGACGTGCGCCGCGCCTGTAGTCGCAACAGCGCCGAGACCGACTGCAGGTTGTTCTTCACCCGGTGGTGGATCTCGCGGATGGTGGCGTCTTTGCTGATGAGTGCGCGGTCGCGTCGCTTGACCTCGGTGACGTCCCGGATCAGGACGACGGTTCCGGTCGTCTCGCCCCGCGGACGGAGCGGCACGGCGCGGATCAGGGCCGTCGCGCGGCGGGCGTCTGCCTCCACGCGCATCCCGATGTCGCGGTAGGGGCCGGTCGGGATCTCGGCGACGCCGGCCGCGATGTCGAGCATCAGTGCGACGTCGTCGGCCTCGAACGGTTCGGTGATGAGTTGCTTGACGACGTCGGACAAGCGCGTGTGATTGAGTTCGGCGGTCCACCCCATCCGGTGGAAGGCCGACAGCGCGTTCGGGCTGGTGTAGGTGACGAGGCCCTGTCCGTCGAGACGGACGAAGCCGTCGCCGGCGCGGGGCGTCGACAGCCCGCGCGGATTCCCCTCCTCGTGCGGAAACGTGCCGTCGGCGACCATCTGGCACAGATCGTCGGCCGAGTCCTGATAGGCGAGTTCGAGCGGCGACGGCAGGCGCGGGTGGGTGAGGTCGACAGCTCGGGTCGCCACGGCGATCACCTCGCCGTCGAAGCCGACCGGAACCGCTTCCTGCCGCATGGCCGTCGCGCCGAACCAGGTGGGGTCCTCGTCGCGCAGGATGCGGGCGGAGGTGAAGGCGCGCAACACCTGTGGATGTGCTTCGGTGTCGATGACGCGGCCGACCTCGTCCGTCGGGAAGACCGTCGAGGCCGTGTTGGGACGGCATTGCGCGACCGTGACGACCGCGCCCGCCTCCGTGCGCACCGACAACAGGAGGTCGGCGAACGAGAGGTCGGCGAGCAGTTGCCATTCGGCGACGAGTCGCTGCAGATGCGCGGCTGCCGAGTCGGACAGCGTGGTGTGTTCGGCGAGCAGGTCGGAGAGGGTGGACATCTCAGGACACGGGGGCGACGACGGGCCGGGGCCGGTTCACTACTCGTAGACGGCGATCACATCGCCGGCCTGGATGACGTCGCCGACCTCGACCTTGACCTCGGCGAGCGTGCCCGGCTCCTCGGCCAGCACGGGGATCTCCATCTTCATCGACTCCAGCAGGACCAGGGTGTCGCCGACCTCGATCTGCTCCCCTGCGGCGACGCGCACCTCGAGGACACTCGCGACGATCTCTGCCACAACGTCTTCTGCCATGCACCCAAATTAGCCCACGGCGTCGTACCCGGAGGTCCCGGTGCCGGGGGCGTCAGCAGAGGTGTTTTTGGTACGTGGGAGAATCCCTGAGACACTGTGATGTCCCGATCACCAGGGATGTCTTCCCCGGATGACACCAGGGATGTCCTCCCCGGCCGATGCCAGGGTTGTCTCAGCACAGCTGAACCAGTACACGGCGGGCCCGGTCCCACGGCGCCCGCCCCGCAATGAAGGAGATGCGTCATGGGAAAGCGCGGACGCAAGAAGCGTGCTCGTAAGAAGAACGCTGCCAACCACGGCAAGCGCCCCAACGCCTGATCACCGCACCACGCGGTCTCGGCGAGCGAGCAAGCCAAAAAGCCCGGGTACGGCCTTCACAGGCCGCCCGGGCTTTTTCGTGGGTTGTGGTTGTTGTGCTCGAGCTCGACGCGATCAGCGATCGGATTCGGAGACCTCATGCACGATCACGGTCTTGCGGATCTCGATGCGCAGACGGTCGCGCAGGCTCTGCGGCGCCTGGTCGCCGCCGCACTTCCGGTTGACGAGCGCCTTGAGCTGCTGTTCGATGCCGTAGTGCGCCAGGCACGACGGGCAGGAGTCGAGATGGCCCTGGAGTCGTTCCCGGGCGTTCTGGTCACACTCGTTGTCCAGCAGGAGCCAGACATCGGCGATGACGGCCGAGCAGTCGAGCTGGGTCAGCTCCGGATCGACGTCGCTCATCGCGCCACCTCCGCATCCGCCGCCGCACGTGCGGAACGATTGAACCCGCGCTCACGCGCGACGTCGGCCAGCAGCTCGCGCAGCTGACGGCGACCGCGGTGCAGTCGGGACATGACGGTACCGATCGGGGTGTCCATGATCTCGGCGATCTCCTTGTACGGCAGGCCTTCCACATCGGCGTAGTAGACGGCCATCCGGAAGTCTTCCGGCAATTCCTGCAGCGCGGCCTTGATCTCGTCGTCGGGGAGGGCGTCGAGCGCCTCGATCTCCGCCGACCGCAGCCCCTGCGAGGTGTGCTCGGCGGTCGCCGCGATCTGCCAGTCGGTGATCTCGTCGGTCGGGTACTGCGCGGGCTGACGCTGCTTCTTGCGGTAGCCGTTGATGTAGGTGTTGGTGAGAATCCGGTAGAGCCAGGCCTTGAGGTTGGTGCCCTCCCGGAACGACGCGAACGCGGTGAACGCCTTGATGTAGGTCTCCTGGACCAGGTCCTCGGCGTCGGCGGGGTTGCGGGTCATCCGCAGCGCGGCACCGTACATCTGGTCGAGCAGCGGCAGCGCGTCGCGCTCGAACCGCTCGGTCAGCTGTTCCGGCGACTCGTTCGGATCGGCCCGGCGAGGCGCCTTGGCGGTCCCGGTACGGCCGGCATCGGGTGACTCTGTGTCGGATGCTTCTGTGTCGGACACTACGATCCCTTCGATGGGAGGCATCACGGAGATGTTGTCGATCAAGCTTACCGACCCGTCCCCCACCGAGAGAGGCCTCGGTTCGACGCGCTGCGGGAGCTCCATCACGGCCGCTGTGCTCATATGCCTCTGACCTCCTTCGTGTCCGTCTTCATACGTCCGTTGTCCGATCAGTCCCAACAGAGCGCACCGCGCGGTTTGTTCCCGGCCCGCCCCCGCGGTCGTCTCGGCGCGGATCATCGTGGCCCCGTGCGCACGCGCTCAGCCGCGACCCCGCTCACGACCAGGAGGTAACCGACCATGGCGTCCACCCCCGCGATCGCCGCGCTCGAACGCGCCCGGATCGACCACTCGGTGCACCGGTACGCGCACGACCCCCGATCGGAGGCCTACGGCGCGGAGGCGGTCGCCGCCCTCGCCGAAACCCTCGGTGTCCGTGCCGAGCAGATCTTCAAGACGCTGGTCATCGAACTCTCCGGCGGGGACCGGCCCGGCCTGGCGGTGGCGGTGGTCCCGGTGCCGGCCAAGCTGTCGCTGAAATCGGCCGCCGCCGCACTCGGCGCGTCGAAGGCGAAGATGGCCGACGCCAAGGCGGTCACCCGGACCACCGGCTACGTTCTCGGCGGCGTGTCCCCGGTCGGCCAGCGGACCCTGTTGCCGACCGTCGTCGACTCCTCGGCCACGCATTTCGACCGGGTGCTGTGCAGCGCCGGCAAGCGCGGGCTCGAGATCGAGCTGGCCCCGGCCGATCTGGTGTCCGTCACCGAGGCCGTCGTCGCCGACATCGCCGTCGGCTGATCGTCGGCTGTCGGAACGGCCACTCATCCCGGTGGCGGGGCACCCACTAGGGCAGCATGGACACCATGTGCGGACGCTATGCGGTGACCACCGACCCGGCGAAGCTGGCAGCGGAGATCGATGCGGTCAACGAGGTACCCGAGCCGGCGGGTGCGGACTCCACCGATCTCGATGCGGCGCCCCGGTCACCGGGCGTGAACTACAACGTCGCGCCCACGACGACCGTGATGACCGTCGTGAAGCGACACTCGCCCGACGATCCCGACGACGATCCGCTGCTCCGCGTCCGCGCGATGCGCTGGGGGCTGGTGCCGCCGTGGGCCAAGGAGGTCGGGAAGGGGCCGCTGCTGTTCAACGCGCGCGCCGAGAGCGCCGCGGAGAAGAGTTCGTTCCGTTCGTCGGTCAAGTCGTGGCGTTGCCTCGTGCCGATGGACGGCTGGTACGAGTGGAAGAAGGGCCCGGCCGACAGCAAGGGCAAACCCACCAAGATCCCGTTCTTCATGTCGCCGCAGGACGGGACCCGGCTCTTCATGGCCGGGCTGTGGTCGGTCTGGCACCCCAAGACCGATGACGCCGCTAAGCCGCTGCTCAGTTGCTCCATCCTCACCACCGACGCGGTCGGGGAGCTGCGCGACGTCCACGACCGGATGCCGCTGATCATGCCGTACGAGCACTGGGATGCCTGGCTCGACCCGGACGGCCGGGCACCCGATGAGCTGTTCGCCCCACCCGCCGAGTCGCTGGTCGATGCGATCGCGATCCGCGAGGTCGCCCCGCTGGTCAACCGCGTCGCCAACAACGGGCCGGAGTTGCTGAACCCTTCGTGACGCGCCCTCCGCAAGCTCCGGGCGCTCCTCAGGGAGCAAGGGGTGAGGGCGCGCCCTCCGCAAGCTCCGGGCGCTCCTCAGGGAGCAAGGGGTGAGGGCGGGCCCTCCGCAAACTCCGGGCGCTCCTCAGGGAGCTGTCGGAGCGGAGCGCTCAGCTGAACTCGTAGTCGCGCAACGGGAACGAGTCCATCTCGCGGAGAGTTCGCAGCGTCGAGGCCGGGCGGAGCAGCGTCGCCTCGCCGTGCTGGTTGAAGTAGTAACTGCGTGACGTCGCGCAGTCCCCGTTGTAGAACACCGAGGACTGCAGACGATCGGTCACCTCGTCGAGGAAGGCGTCGTTGGCCTCCTCGGTCACCTCGAACGTCCGTTGCCCGCGGCGGCGCAGTTCTCCGAAGAGACGGGCGATGTGCTTCATCTGCCCCTCGATGGTCGTGAAGTACGACAGGCCGCTGTAGGAGTAGGGACTGTTCAGGGACAACAGGTTCGGGAACTTCGGAACGGTAACGCCCTCGTAGGCCTGGAAGCGGTTCTCGCGCCAGAACTCGCCGAGGTTGCGCCCGTCCCGGCCGACGATGTCGAAGGCCGGGAAGTTGGTGTCCCAGAGGTTGAACCCGGTGGCGAGGACGAGGGTGTCGATCTCGGTCCGGGTGCCGTCCGCGGCGAGGATCGCATCGGCTTCGAGGCGGGCGATGCCACTGGTCTGCAGGGTCACGTTCGGCCGGGCGAAGCTGGCGAAGTAGGTGTTGGAGAAGGTGGGGCGTTTGCAGCCGAAGTCGTAGTCCGGGGTGAGCTTCCGCCGTAGTTCCGGGTCGGCGATCTGGCGCCGCAGGTGCGCCTGGGCCAGTCGGGCGGCGAGTTTGTTGCCGGGCTTCACCTGCTTGTAGTGCAGGACGCCGAACACCATCAGCAGTTCGAGAGGCGACGAGTTCACCAGTCGCGCAGCACGCTGGGTGAGCGGGAACCGGCCGAACAGTTGCTGGACGAGCGGCGGGATCGCGAAGTCGATCTTGGGCACCACCCAGATCGCGGTGCGCTGGAAGACGGTCAGGGCCTCGGCGCGGGCGGCGATCTCGGGGATGAGCTGCACCGCGGTCGCGCCGGTACCGATCACGGCGACCTTCCTACCGGTGAAGTCGAACCCGTCCTGCCAGTCCGCGGTGTGCAGGATCGTGCCCGCGAAGTTCTTGATGCCCGGGAACTCCGGGACGTGCGGCTGGGACAGGAACCCGGTCGCGGTCACCAGATAACGCGCCGTGCGTTCGGTGCCGGATGCGGTGCGGACGCGCCACAGCTGCTCGTCGGGGTCCCAGGTCGCGGACTCGACGACCGTTCCGAATTCCATGTGCCGCTTGAGGTCGTACCTGTCGGCGACGTGGTGGGCGTAACGCTTCAGCTCTGCTCCGGGGGCGAACAGCCGGGACCAGTACGGGTTGGGCTCGAAGGAATAGGAGTAGGTGACCGACGCGATGTCGACGGCGAGTCCCGGGTAGTGGTTCACGTGCCACGTCCCGCCCAGGTCGTCCTCCCTCTCGAGGATCGCGATGTTGTCCAAGCCCTGTCGCTTCAGTTCGATCGCGGCACCCATCCCGCCGAAGCCGGCACCCACGATCACGACGTCGAGTTCTGGTTGCATCCGACACCCCCTCTTCGCTCACCCTGAATTACCGTTACCGACAGTTACCGTAACCCAGCACACAGCCGGGAGACCAGGGCCGAACCCTCCCGGACGCGGCGGTAGCGTGTCAGCTGCCATGTCTGACCGTTCGCATACCCCCGCCTCCCCTGCGCCGACCGGCGCATCCTTCGCCGCGGCGGTCTACGCCTTCGCCGTGATCATGCTGGGCACCACGCTGCCCACACCGCTCTACGCGATCTACGGCGAGGAACTCGGTTTCGGCGTGACCACCACGACCGTGATCTTCGCCGTGTACGCGGCCGGCGTCATCGCCGCGCTGATCGGCTTCGGACGCTGGTCCGACGTCATCGGCCGGCGCAAGATGTTCATCGCCGGCGCGATCCTGTCGGCGGTCAGCGCCGTCGTCTTCCTCACGGCGGGCCCGGTATGGCAGTTGCTGCTGGGCCGGGTGCTGTCGGGTCTGTCCGCGGGTATCTACGCCGGCGCCGCCACCACCGCGGTCATCGAACTGGCCCCCGCGTCGTGGCGGGGACGCGCTCCGGCCGTGGCGACCGCGGCCAACATCGGCGGCCTGGGGCTCGGACCGCTGATCGCCGGGCTTCTCGCGGAGTACGCCCCGTCCCCGCTGCACACCCCGTTCGTACTCGATCTGGCGCTACTGGTGCTGGTCTTCCTCGGCATCTGGCGGCTGCCCGAGACGGTCGAGGTCGTCCACGGCGCCCGGTTGAGCATCCAGCGACTGTCGGTCCCCGCCGACATCCGCGGCGTGTTCGTCCGGGCGTCGATCGCGGCCTTCGCGGGGTTCGCGGTGATGGGCACCTTCACCGGCGTGATGCCGTCCTTCGTCACGAACATCCTCGGCATCGACGACCACGCATTCACCGGTTTCCTGGTGTTCGTACTGTTCGCGTCCTCGGCGGTCACCCAGATCGTCGTGCGCCGGATGCCGACCGAACCGGCCCTGATCGCCGGCTGCGCCATCCTCATCCTCGGGACCGGCCTGTCGATCCTGGGACTGGTCGCCGCATCGACCCCGGCGTTGCTGGGCGGAGCGGTGATCTGCGGTGTGGGGCAGGGCATGTCGTTCAGCAAGGGACTGGCGTCGGTGGTCGCGGCGACCCCGGCGGGACGCAAGGCCGAGGTCACCTCGACCTACTTCGTCGTCGCCTACGTCGCGATCTCGATCCCGATCGTCGGCCAGGGAATCACCGCGCAGCACTGGGGTCTCCGGCCCGCCGGGATCGCCTTCAACATCGGGGTCGCCGTGCTGGCCCTCATCGCACTCGTACTGACCATCGTCTCGGTCAGGAACCTGGCACGCCCGACTCGTTGAGCACCGAGACGAGGCGGCGGAAGCGCACGCTGCTGACGAGGTCCTCGACGAGCACGACGTCGCCCTCCGAATTGGCCAGCGGGACACACCAGTTCGGGTACTGACTGCCGTCGGTACCCGGCTGGTTCTGGATTCGCCGCTCCCCCACCGCATCCACGAGGGCCACGCTCAGCAGTACCGACGGGCTGCGGGCGATCACCGCATACAACGCATCGACGACCTTCGGGTCGGTCAGCGGGGTGTCCCGGGACAGCAGGCCGCGTTCGTAGGCGAGTTCGAGGACGGCGTCGCGTTCACGTGCATCGCGCGCCCGCTCCGCGTCCTCCCCGGAGGCGAGCAGGCCCAGCCGCGATCGCAGCGTGATGTGGTCGCCCGCCAGATATCCCACGGTCGGCGGCAGATCGTGCGTCGTCACCGAGGTCAGACACAGCTCGCGGTAGTCCTCGGGCGGGGTCGCGGCGTCGGGCCCCTGTTCGAACCACAGGATCGACGTGCCGAGGATTCCGCGTTCGCGGAGTGAGTCCTGCACCGACGGTTCGAACACCCCGAGATCCTCGCCGACGACCACCGCGTCGGCGCGCTGCGCCTCGAGCGCCAGGATGCCGATCAGCGCCTCGCTGTCGTAGTGCACGTAGGTGCCCTGGGCCGGGCTGCTGCCGTCGGGTATCCACCAGAGCCGGAACAATCCCAGGATGTGGTCGACGCGCAGACCGCCCGCGTGTCGGAGGACGGTGCGGATCATGTCGCGGTAGGGCTCGTAACCGGCCTCCGCGAGGCGTCGTGGATGCCACGGCGGTTGGTCCCAGTCCTGGCCCTGCTGGTTGAAACCGTCGGGCGGCGCCCCCACCGTCGCACCGGAGGCGAGTACGTCACCGAGGGCCCATGCATCGGCGCTGTGCCGTGCGACCCCGACCGCGAGGTCGGCCATCACACCGATCTCCATGCCGGCCGATCGCGCCGCGTGCGCGGCGGTGGCCAGTTGGTCGTCGCAGATCCACTGCAGCCACATGTGGAAGTCGATGCGCCGGGCCATCTTCCGACGCTTCTTCTTCATGTACGCGGGGTCTGCGAACTTGCCCTGCCAGCGCGGGTCGTCGGCGTCGTACCGCTCGGCCAGCGCGCACCACGTCGCGAAACGCTTGAGGCCCTTCCCCTCCCGGCGCCGGAATGCGCGGTAGGCGTGCGCACGAGCCGGGGCGAGCGGGACGCCGTAGATGAGTTCGAGCGCTTCCAGCTTGGCGCGGAATGCCTTGTTGCGCCGGATCTTGTCGGTCGCGGTGTTCTCGTCGAGGAAGCTGCGCTTCAACGCCTTGACCCACTTGCGCTGCGACTTCGACAGCCCGTCCAGCTCGGGGATGTCGGTGATCCGGATGTAGAGCGGATTGACGAATCGTCTCGTCACCGGCAGGTACGGCGACGCCTCGATCGGCGCCTTCGGCTGGGCGGCGTGAAGTGGATTGACCTGGACGAAGTCGGCGCCGTACGCGCTGGCGGCCACCTCGCAGATCCCGGCGAGATCGGCGAAGTCGCCCACGCCCCACGAGTCAGCCGATCGGATCGAGTACAGCTGCGCGGCGAGTCCCCATCGCTTCCGGCCGATCAGCCGGTCGGCGGTGTGCAGTCGGCGCGGCGTCACGATCAGGGGTGCGCTCGAGGCCGATGAATCGTCGATATCGATCGCCTTGATCTGGTGATATCCGGTGGGGAGGTCGTCGGGCACCGCGAACGTCGCACGGCCGATCAGCACGCCGTCGACCTCGCGCGGCTCGACCCAGACATCGAGTTGGGGGGCCGCGACGTCGTCACCGGTTTCGCTGACCACCCACACCTTCACCAGGTGCCCGTGCGGAACATGCACGGCGAACGTGGCTCCCGAGCCCTCGGTCACGACGGTCACGGCCGGGACGAACTCACGCCACGGTTGTTCGTCGATCTCGCGAATCGAGTTCTCGATCTCCTCGGGCGAACCCGCGGGGACGTCGAGCGCCCGGAGCACCGCGACCAATGTGTCCTGGTCCACCTCGTGCCGCTCGTCACCCCAGCCGACATAGCTGGAAGCGACGCCGTAGCGATCCGCCAGTGCGGTCAACCCATCGAGGTTCACATCAGCCACCCGTGCATGATCGCAGGATTTCCGTGCGCCCGCCGCCCGCGCCGCCGGGTTCGGTCCACCGGTTCGGTCCTCACGGAAAGATCACCCCCGGGTTTAGGGTTCCCCGCGGGTCCAGCGCGTCCTTGATCGCGCGCATGGTCGCAAGGTCGGTGGCGTCGCGGCCGAGGTGCGTCCAGGCCGACTTCGCGCGGCCGATACCGTGCTCGGCACTGATGCTCCCGCCGTTGGCGGCCACGATCCCGAACACGTGGTCGGTGACCGCGCCGGCCTGCGCCGGCGGGACGTCGAGCAGGTTGACGTGGATGTTGCCGTCACCGACGTGTCCGAAAAGAATCGGCCGACAGGAAAATTCGTTTTCGTCACCCACACGGGACAGTTCGGCGAATGCCTCGGGCAGTGCCCGGATCGGAACCGAGATGTCGAGCTTGACGACCGGTGTCGCGCTCGACCGGGCGATGGCCTCGGTGTGGCCCTCGCGACCGGACCACAGGGCGCGAGCCGGCGCCGGCGCGAGCACGGCGTCGATGATCCCGGTGGCATCACCGAGGAGCTCGGCGGTCGCGGTCTCGATGTCCCCGGTCCCCGACGCCTCGAGAAGGACATAGAACGGTCCCGGCGTCGTCGGGCGCCGGTGCCCGTACTCGGCGACGAGCGCAACCCCGGCCTCGGTCATCAGTTCGGCGGCCTCGACGGTCAGTCCCGCCGCCGACGCGGCGCCGATCAGCCCGATGGCGTTCTCGACGCGCTCGATCGAGGCGACCGCGACGGTCGCGGCCGAGGGCGGCGCGACGAGTCGGAACAGGACCCGGGTGATCACCGCGAGGGTTCCCTCGCTACCGGCCAGGAGGGCTGGAAGGTCGTATCCCACATTGTCTTTGACGAGGGATGTCCACCGGCGGAGCACGCGGCCGTCGGCCAGGACGGCCTCGATCCCCGCGATCTGCGACCTCGCGTTGCCCCGCCGGATCATCCGCGTCCCACCGGCATTGGTCGACACGACCCCGCCCGCGGTCGCGCTCTGGCGGGAGGCGAGGTCGATACCGAACGACAGGCCGTGCGCCGCGGCGCGGAGGTCGATGGATTCGACGGTCGCGCCGGCCTGGGCGCCGACACAACGACCGACGGTGTCCACCTCGTCGATGTCGGTCATCCGCACCGTCGACAGCACGATCCAGCGCTCGCCGACGGCGGCGGCCGGTGGCACCGAGCCGCCGACGAGTCCGGTGTTGCCGCCCTGCGCGCAGACCCGGATGCCCGACCGGTCGCATTCGGTGAGCACGCGCGAGACCTCGTCGGTGGTGCGGGGCCGGACCACCGCCTCCGCCGCTCCGCGATACCGCCCGGTCCAGTCTGTCAGGAACCCTGCCGTGGCGTCCGGGTCGGTGAGGACATGCGCGTCGCCGACGATCGCGCGACAAGCCGCGATAACGGCGGCAAGAGGGGAATCCGGCTCCTCAGGACCGTGGGAAGGCATCGAGGATCGGGGTGTCGCCGTCGTTGAACTCGATCACCTCGTGCACCGCCGCCGGATGGTCGAGAACGGCCGCCGCGACCTGGGCGACGTTGTCCCGGCTGACCTGGTCACCCTCGACCCGGTCGCCGCCGAGCGTGATGCTGCCGGTGCCGTTCTCGTCGGTCAGCTTGCTGGGTCCGAGGATCGTCCAGTCGAGTTCCGTGGACTTCAGGTACGTGTCCGCAGCCGCCTTGGCCTCGGCGTAGGCGTGGAAAGAGTTGTCCTCGGGCACACCGTGATCGGGTCCGGCGCCGAAGTAGGACACCATCACGTACCTGCGGACTCCGGCCCGCACGGCGGCGTCCATGGACCGGATCGCGGCATCGCGGTCCACGGCGTACGTCCGCTTCGGATCGCCGCCGCCGGCCCCCGCGGTCCACACCACCGCGTCGTGGCCGGAGATCGCGGTGGCGATGCCGGTGGTGTCGAGGGTCTCGACGTCGGCGACCACGGGAACGGCCCCGGTGTCCGCGACGTCTTCGGCGTGTTCGGGATTGCGGATGATCGAGGTCACCTCGTCGCCGCGTTCCGACAGAATCCGCGCCAGCCGCAGCGCTATCTTGCCGTGTCCGCCGATGATCGCCACTCGAGTCACTGGATGCTCACTTTCGGTTGCTCACTTGTGCGGTCGCCACTCTCGTACCCAATCCAACGTACGCATATGCCCCGGACACGGCCCCGACGCGACTCCGCCCCGGCTCGACGTTCGATGCGAACGTCGAGCCGGGGCGGAGATTCTCTGCTGTCAGACGCGAGTTCGACGACCGCGCCCGGTCACCAGCTTCACGATGAACAGCAAGATGCATGCACCAACGAGGCAGGTCACGAACGTGAGGAAGATGCCACCACCCTCCACGTCAAACAACGCCTGCAACAACCAGCCGCCCAACAAGCCGCCAACGACGCCCACAACGATGTTGAGGATGATTCCCTGTTGTGCATCGGTTCCCATGATTTTGCTGGCGATCCAGCCGGCGAGCCCGCCGATCACAATCCATACGAGGATGGCCCACATGTCTGCTCCTAAAGGGTCGTCGTTGATCCGTTGTGCAAATCGTTAGAGATCGCGAAGACCTCTCGAATCGCTACAAATCGGAACGTACCCAGCCCGACAGAGCGCCAAACAGCGTCCGGGGAAAATGTGTACACATCGAGACCGGACCGGTCACCGGACCGAGACCAAGCGGCGGAACCGGGATCAGGGGCAGGTCACCTTGATCTCGTAGGACTTGGTCACGGGCTCGGTCGGATTGGCGGGATCGATCCCGGATGCGTCGCCGGTGACCGTGTAGGTGTCCCCGTCCTTGGTGACCTCGCCGCTGCCGCCGCCGGCACCCTTCTGATAGGCCAGCACCACACCGTCGAGCGAGCCCAGACCCACGGATTCCACCTCGGGCGAGTCACCCGACGTCAGGACGACGCCGATACCCGAGCCCCCACCCGATCCGATCCCGATGGTCACCTTGCCCGCGGCGTCGGTGCACCCGACCGTCTTGTCCGCCAGTTCCAGTTCCTGACCGTCGACGGTCACGGTGGCCTCCGCGTCGGTGCCACCCGACGCCGAGTCATCGGAACCGCACGCCGTGAGGGCGACGGCCAGTGCTGCGGCGCCGAGAACCGAGGTGATGTGCACTTTGCGCATGATGGGAGCTCCTGAGGAGTCGAACGAGGCGCCACCGGTCGGCGGCTGAGATGAACTTAGACGCCTGAGCTGCGGTTCGGCGTCGGTCGATCGAATGGGCCGCGGGAACTCGGAACCGCCCCCGAGAGTTCGGCCCGAGCGAGTTCGGCCCGAGCGAGTTTGGCGTCGGCCTCGACCATCACGGCGCGGGTCAGATCGCGGAACTGTTCGTAGTGGCCGTGGTAGCCGTACTTCGCATGCAGGCTCGGCCAGGTTGCGAAGTCGGCGGCGGCACCGATCGCATTGCCCTCGTGCAGGTAGGTCGGCAGGACGTTCTGGATCGAGGTGTCCCGTCTCAGTCGCCGCACCGTGTCCTGATGAAGCGTCGACGCCGCCCGGTACTTGGTGATCACCACCCCCAATTCGACGATTTCCCGCCCCAATTCGGTGCCGAAATCGGCGACCTGACGCTGGATGTGCGGAATCGCATATGTGGACAGGACATCCGGGATGGTCGGGATCAGATATGCGGCGGCCATCGCCAGCCCGTTGAGGCTGAACGGTCCGACGTTGGGCGGGCAGTCGACGAGGATGTAGTCGTATTGCCCGGCGATCGGGGCCAACGCGTTCGTCAGTACCTCCACGGCCGCCAGATGGTCGTCCGCAGCAACCCGGTGAGCACTGAGCTCCTCGGCCAGTTCGATGAGGTCCAGAGACGACGGCAGCAGGTCGATCCCGGTGAGCCCGGCCACGGTCGAGACATCGCGCTGCACGCTGCCCTCGAGGTCGAACGATTCCGTGCCGTCGAGCAGGTCGGTGAAGAGTGTCGCGACGGTGTGCCGCCGGGCGTTGCACGTCAGCCAGTGTTCCTGCCCGATCATCATCGTCGTCAGGTTGGTCTGGGCGTCCAGGTCGACGAGCAGCACCTTCTTGCCGAAGACGCCGGCGAGGAAGTCGGCGAGGCCTCCCGTGAGCGTGGTTTTCCCGACCCCGCCCTTGAGACTGATGGTCGCGATCACCGTCGGCATGGCGTCCCCGGTCTGTTCGGTCGCCCTGCTGTTCGGGCGTCCTGCGTCGCGAGTAGATTACCGAGCCGACGCGTAGGCCACCGGGTGTTCGGTGGCGCCGCGACGGCCGCCCGGCCTCTCGAACCTGCGAATCCGACGCCGAATGTCTTTTCCACCCTCATTCTGCGGGCATTACCCATATCTGTAAGAATGACCGGGTCGAGCATTGACCGGATATTTCTGTCGATTCGGTCGTGTGATTCAGAGTCAGGTGAGAACGACTTGACAATCGTTGACGAGAATCGAACGGGATGCGAAATCCCGCATATTTTCGACGACCGTGCGACTTGCTTTTTCCTGGTCGGTACTGAAAACCCATGTGGAAGGACACCCGTATGAGCAACCGAGTCCGGACAGCCACCGTCGGCCTGGCGGTGTGCGCCGCAGCGGCATTCGGAGCCGCCCTCGCGCCCGTCGCCACCGCAGCGCCGAGCGATGTGACCGCGACACCCTCGGTGTCCGGCAACAACGTCACCCTGACGGTGACGAACAACGCCGCGAAACGCATCGGCTGCGAGATCGTCGGCGTCCCGGCCGGCGGAGCCCCGACCAATGTCGTCTTCGGATACCAGACACCGGAGGAGCTCGGTGCGCTCATCTCCCCCGGCTCGTCGAAGTCGTTGCCGCTGCGAATCTCTCAGGGCACGCCGCCGACACCCAGTGGGACGACGACGATCCCGGACGGCACGTACGACATCTACTGGGGATGCACCACGATCACGCTGCCACCGGGCACCGGAGCAGCCGAAGAGTTCTGGGGCACCAACCCGCCGGTGACAGGGACGACCCCGACGGTCGCCGCGCCGCTGCGGGTGACCGTGCCGGGCGGGGCGGCAACGCCACCGGCCCCGGAATCGGAGGCCCCGGCGGCGCCCGGATTGCCGAGCATTCCGGGCCTGCCCGACATCCCCGGCCTCTCGGGGATCGAGCTGCCGGAGGAGATCTGCACGACGTCGTCGTGCGTCCCCGTCGGATGAGCTGAGCGGGCCGTTCACTGCGCGTGATCGCCGTTTTGCCCAATGCACTTCCAGGACCCGGGTGCGGTTGTGCATACTTCGACCATGTCAACAAGCGATGTCACGCGCGTCCATCTCGCCGCCGAAGGTGGTGGAGCGGCACTCGACCAGGTCTTCCTGATGTCGGCGGTGGCCGCCGTCGTGTCGGTCGGCCTGCTCTGGATCGGTTACCTGCACCGCACGCGCAAGATCACGTGGCTGACCACGCTGTCCGAATGGGCCGCCCGCCGGGTGAACCGCCCACCGTGGGCGGCGCTGCCGATCT
Organism: Gordonia sp. SMJS1; assembly: GCF_029866425.1. Classification (NCBI taxonomy): domain Bacteria; kingdom Bacillati; phylum Actinomycetota; class Actinomycetes; order Mycobacteriales; family Gordoniaceae; genus Gordonia; species Gordonia sp. SMJS1. The sequence goes on from NZ_CP123381.1 coordinate 3,843,538, forward strand.
TCCTGTTCACCAGCACGATCATCTGCGCGCTGTTCGGCTTCCTCTGGGACGTGAGCCTGCACATCGGCGACGGTCGCGACGAGGGGCCGCTGGCCAACCCGGCGCACTACTTCATCCTGGTCGGCCTGTTCCTGCTGTTCATCTCCGGGATGCTGTCGGTGTTCCTCCCCTTCGACAAGCCCGGCCGCTCGGCGATCCGGATCACGCGTCACTGGTACGCACCGGTGGGCGGAATCCTGCTGGCGGGCTGCGGTTTCTACGCACTGCTGGGGTTCCCGCTCGACGACGTCTGGCATCGGATCTTCGGCCAGGACGTCACCCTCTGGGGCCCGACCCACCTGCGGCTCATCGGCGGCGCGGGCCTGTCGCTCATCGCCGTCGTGATCCTCGATCGTGAGGGCCGGGCCGCCATGGGTCCCGACGCCCCGGACGACGGCCGGAGCCAGTGGCTCGTGCGCTGCCTGGCCTTCGGCGGGCTCGTGATCGGCATGTCGGTGTTCCAGATCGAGTACGACTTCGGCGTCGAGCAGTTCCGGCTCGTGCTGCAGCCGATGATGATCGCCGGGGCCGGGGCGTTCGCCCTCGTCGCCGCGCGGATCTGTCTCGGGCCGGGCGCCGCGCTCGTCGCGGCCGTCTTCGCGATCCTGCTGCGTGGTGTCGTCGCGGTCGTCGTGGGTCCGGCGCTGGGTGCGCCGATCAACGTCTTCCCGCTCTACCTGGGCGCGGCCGTGGTCATCGAACTGCTCGCGCTGACCCCGCTGCTCAAGCGCCGCGTGCTCTTCGGCGCGGTGGCCGGGCTCGGAGTCGCGACCCTCGGTCTCTGGATCGAGTCCTGGTGGATCGCCGCGGCCTACCCGTTCCCGTGGGTCACCGGCATGTGGGGCGAGGCGTTGGCGATGGCGATCCCCGTGGGCATCGCGGCCGGTGTGTGCGGCGGGCTGCTGGGTCTCGTCAGCGTCGGCGAGCGGCTCCCGACCCGTTGGGTCAGCATCACCGCGGTCGTGCTCTCCGTCCTGGTGATCGGCGGGGCCGTTGCCAACGGTCTACGGGTCTCGGTCCCCGCGGATGTCACCGCGCGCGTCGTCCTCACCCCGGCCGGGCCGAACGAGGCTGCCGACGAGAACGTGACGGCCGAGGTCTTCCTCGACCCGGCCGACGCGCTCAGCGACGACCCCGAGTGGGTCACGCTGATGTCGTGGCAGGGCGGGATCGACAATGACCGCGGCATCGTCATCGACCGGCTCGAGCGCGTCGGCCTCAACCACTTCCGGTCCACCGAACCGATGCCGGTGTCGGGATCATGGAAGACCATCCTGCGCGTACAGGACGGCACCACGATGGCGGGCGTGCCGGTGTATCTGCCGGCCGACCCGGCGATCGGCGCGGAGGGCGAGCCGGCTCAGCTGACGTCGACGAAACCGTTCGTCGCGGAGATATCGATCCTGCAGCGCGAGCGGACCTTCGACTACCCGTCGTGGCTGTTCGGCGCCGCCTCCCTGGTGGTGCTCGTGTGTTCGCTGCTGCTCATCGCGGCGCTGTCGTGGGGAGCCGGCCGGGTGAACGCCCGGGAGGCGACATCGGGCGCGCGGGAGCCTGAACTCCAGCCGCAGCCGTGATCGCTCTCGCTGCCGACCCCGGCGTCCACCATCTGGCGACGCATCCGCTGGTGCTGGCGCTGCCGGCCGTGATCCCCGCGTTCCTGGTGGTGGGCGTCATCGTCGCGATCGCGATCATCGACCGTCGACGCGGGGACGACGAGGACGACGAGGACGACGAGGACGACGCGGCAGGCCGCCCAGGCGAGGCCGGCCGCACTGCCGCCGAGCCGGCAGGCGGCGATCCCGATCCCACCGATCCCCCGACCAGAGACGAGGCCGATGACCCCGCCCGCGAGGCCGACTGACGTTCTGCTCGCCCACGGACTGGGTGGTTCGGAGTACCTGCCCGTCCCGCTGACCGCGGTGTTGATCGGCGGCGCCTGGGCGCTGACCATCTCGTTCGCGGTCATCGCGTTCGCTTGGCGCACACCACGATTCGGTCGGCCGGACGCCGGCCGAGAGCTACCGAGATGGGTGACGGCGACCGTCGACAACCGCTGGGTGCGCGGCGTGATCAGCGGCGCCGCAGTGGTTCTCACCGCATGGCTGATCGTGGCCGCCGTCGGCCCCGACGACGAGAACCCCCTACCGGGCGCGTTCTATGTGCTGCTCTGGGTCGGCATGACCGTGCTGTCGGTACTCCTCGGACCGGTGTGGCGACTGCTGTCCCCGGTCCGCACCCTGCTGCGGGCCGCCCGAGGTGTCGGCGGCCCGCGGGTCGTCGGCCTGCGGGAGTATCCGCGTCGGCTGGGCTGGTGGCCCGCGGCGTTGGGCCTGTTCGCTTTCGTCTGGCTCGAATTGGCGTCGCCCGACCCGAGTTCGGTGGCGTCGGTGCGGATCTGGCTTCTCTGCTACCTGGTCATCACCCTCGTCGGTGGCGTGGTCTTCGGGTTGCGGTGGACCGTGGACGCCGACCCGTTCGCGGTGTACAGCACCGTGGCCTCGCGCCTGTCCCCGTTCGCGCGCAACAGCGCCGGCCGGGTGATCCTCCGCAGTCCGATGAACTCGCTGCCCACGCTCCCGGTGCTCCCGGGTACCGTCACCGTTCTCGCGATCCTGCTCGGCTCCACCGCTTTCGACAGCTTTTCGGCGATCGCGTTCTGGCAGGACCTCGTCGCCGACGGTGCCGGTGACAGCCGGGCGGCCGCCACCGTGTACTCGACCGCCGGCCTGTTGGTGTTCATCGGCGTCGTCGTGGTGACCTTCTGGACGGCCGCCCGCGCGGTCGGCGGTGTGCAACCCGACCTTCGGCGCCGCCTCCCCGGCCTGATGGCGCACTCGCTGGTCCCGATCGTGATCGGTTACATCCTCGCCCACTACCTGCAGTCACTCGTCGAACAGGGACAAGAAGCCGTCCTCGCGCTCGGCGATCCGCTGGGGAGGGGATGGAATGTGCTGTGGCTCAGCGATGCTCATCCGGTGTACGTGATGAGTGACCACCCGACGGTCACGGTGACCCTGAAGGTGGCGTTCGTACTCGGCGGCCATCTGTTGGGGGTGGCCGCGGCGCACGACGCATCGTTGCGTCTCCTGCCCCGCCGGCACCAGCTGACCGGGCAGCTCACCATGATGGTGCTGATGGTCTTCTACACGTTCCTCGGGCTCTGGATGCTGTTCGGCGGGTGATGCCCGGTCAGTAGGTGGTCGGGGGCGTGTTCTTCTTGTTCGAACGGAACAGCATGTAGCCGCCGTAGAGGGCGAGTGCGACGAGGGCGATCCAGAAGAGTCCCTCGAGTAGCGGGCCGAGGACGGCCAGTGCGATCAGCGCGACCGCGATGATGCCCAGAACCTTCCAGAAGGTCATGCCGGTGGTGTTGTTCGTCGATGTGGTCATGAGCCCAGTCTGCGCCCGCCGAAGCCGGAAAGCGATGCTCGGCGGCACTTCTGGGGCGAACTTCAGGGACTTCCCTGAGGGACCCCCTACCGCTGGAACCCCTACCGTCGGAACCACGCCTCGGCGTTGCCGGCCAGCGCCTTCTCGATCCGCAGTGCCGACGTGTCGGTCAGGTCGGACGGCAATGCGTCGGGCGCGAACCACGCGACGTCGGAGTTCTCGTCGTCGGCGGCCCGGGGATCGCCGTCGACGTGGCGCGCGAGGAAGCAGACGTCGAGATAGCGGGTCCGGTCGCCGTTCGGGTAGGTGATCAGCGGCGTGACGTCGATGCTGGTCAGTCGGATGATTTCGGCGCTGACATCGGTTTCTTCGCGGACCTCGCGCAGGGCCGCCCGCGCCGGCTCCTCTCCCGGTTCGAGGACGCCGGACACGACGGCCCACTGTCCGTTGTCGACGCGGCGCGTGAGGAGCACCCGCCCGGCGTCGTCGCAGACGACGACGCTGACGCCGGACAACCAGAGTTCGCGGGTACCGACCTGGGCACGCAGATCGCGGATGAATTCGGGAATGGGCACCCCCACATCCTGCCTGCCGGTGCGCGTCGCCGCCGGAGAGGTGGGGTCGGGTGCCAGATATCCCGACGCGCACAATGTCACCCATGAGGATCTCCCGACGTGCCGAAGGGATCGCCCCGTTCCAGGCGATGGAGTTCGCGAAGCGCGCCGCCGAACTCGAGGCGGCTGGTCATTCCGTCGTCAAGCTGAACATCGGCGAACCCGATTTCGGGGCACCGCCGGCGGTCCTCGCCGCCGCCCGCGAGGCGACCAGCCGTCCCCTCGCCTACACCGGTGCCCTCGGCCTCCCGGAGTTGCGCGAGGCGATCGCAGACTTCTACGGCCACCATTTCGGGGCGTCGGTGGATCCCGCGCGGGTGGCGGTCACCGCCGGCGCGTCGGCGGCACTCCTGATGGCCTGCGCGGCGTTGATCGACCCGGGCGACGAGGTCCTCATCGGCGACCCGTCCTATCCGTGCAACCGCCAGTTCGCGCACGCCTTCGGCGCACAGGTCCGGCTCCTGCCGACCAGCCCCGCCAACCGGTTCCAGCTCACCGCCGCCGAAGTCGACGACGCGTGGACGGACGCGACCCGCGGCGTCATCGTGGCGACCCCGTCGAACCCGACCGGCACCTCGATGCCGTATGAGGAACTCGTGACCATGTGCGAGCTCGCGGCGGCCCGGGACGGCTGGTCGATCGTCGACGAGATCTACCTCGGGCTGTCCGACCCCGGACCGGACGGTCGGCCGCCGCGCAGCATCCTGGCCGCCGACTCGCCGGGCGTCGCGGAGACGGTCGTGATCAACAGCTTCTCCAAGTACTTCGGGATGACGGGTTGGCGGCTGGGATGGTGCATCGTGCCCGCGGAACTCGTGGGGGTGCTGGAGCGGCTGGCGCAGAACTTCTACGTGTGCCCGCCCACGCCGTCGCAATACGCGGCGCTGGCCTGCTTCACGCCGGATTCCCTGGCGGTGGCCGAACAGAACCGTCGTGAGTTCGCGCGACGCCGGCAACTCGTCGTGGACGGGCTCGCGGACATCGGACTCGACGTGCCGGTCATCCCCGACGGCGCGTTCTACGTCTACCTCGACGTCGGCTCCACGGGCCTGACGTCGGCCGAGTTCTGCGACCGGGCGCTCGCCGAAGCCCATGTCGCCCTGACCCCGGGCCACGACTTCGGGGTCGCGGGCGCGGACCGGTACGTCCGTCTGTCCTACGCCGCATCCACCGACGACCTCACCCTCGCCATCGACCGACTCCGGACGTTCGTCGGGGCCGGTCACGTTCCACTTCGATGAGGAGAGACCATTCCATGACCTCTGCGGGACCAGTCCGATCCGAACGCCTCGCCAAGGAGGTGACCCCGATCCTGACCGCCCGGACCGAGGGCGCGCCGCGGGTGCCGGGGGTGGTCGCGGGCGTCACGACCGACGAGGAGACGGTCTTCCTCGGTGCCGCGGGGGTGCGTGCGCTCGACGACGAGCAGCCGATGACCGTCGACTCCGTCTTCGCTCTGTTCTCGGCGACGAAGGCGGTGACCGCGACGGTCGCGTTGCAGCTCGTCGAGGAGGGCGCCTTGGACCTGCACGCACCGGCCCGCACTTACGTCCCGGCGCTCGGCGAGCTGCAGGTGATCGAGGGCTTCGACGACGACGGGCGGCCGCGCCTGCGGCCACCCGCCTCCGATGTCACGACCCACCAATTGCTCACGCACACCGCCGGTTTCGGTTACGACTTCTTCAACGAGACCTACCGTCGACTGACCGCGGACCACGGTGTGCCCGCCGTCGCCACGGCCACGAGGGCCTCGTTGCGAACCCCGCTGCTGTTCGATCCCGGCACGGAGTGGGAGTACGGCTCCGGGGTGGACTGGGCCGGCCAGGTCATCGAGGCCGTCACCGGACGCCGTCTCCGCGAGGTGATGGACGAGCGGGTCCTCGACCCACTCGGCATGTCCGACACCGGATTTGCGCTGTCCGACGGCGCCCGGCGTCGGCGAGCGGTCCTGCACATGCGCAAGCGGGGCGAGCTCGTCCCCAACCACCGCTGGGAACAGCCTGCCGATCCCGAGATCGACATGGGCGGGCAGGGCCTCTGGTCCACCGTCCCCGACTATCTGACCTTCCTGCGAATGTGGTTGCGCGAAGGCCGCTCCGACCGCGGTCAACAGATCCTGCGCCCGGAGACCGTCACCACGGCGTTGCGCAACCAGATCGGCGATCTCGCGGTGCGACGGCTGCCCGGAGTGATCCCGCCGCTGAGCCACGATGTCGAATTCGATCCGGGGACACCGAAATCCTGGTCGTATCCGTTCATGGTGAACGACACCGACACCCCCACCGGCCGCAAGGCGGGTTCGCAGTCGTGGGCCGGGCTGGCCAACCTCTACTACTGGATCGATCCCCACACCCGGATCGGCGGCTTCTGGGCCACCCAGATCTTCCCCTTCGTCGACCCCGCATCGATCGACGGGTACCGCGACTTCGAGGCGGCGACGTACCGAGCGTTGGCGGACTGACCTACGGCGCGTTCGTCATCAGGCAACGCCGAGCAGTACCCAGTTGCTCTGCCCGGTGAGATCGCGAAAGCACCGACCCGGTAACGGCATTACGCAGAGATCGCTACCTCACAACGCCGCCGACGACCATGCCGTCGTCGACCACTCCTGTCCGGTGCACTCCAGTCCGTTGCACTCCGAGATCCCCACCGATGAACGCGAGGGTGTAGATGTAGGCGATCGGCGGGGGCACTGGCTGATCTGTCGTACCGGTCTCACCCCATCCATGGTGGCGGGCGCCCGCTGCTCGACCGTCGCGGTCGAGCGGTTCAACCGCGCCCCGGCCCGTCGCAGTGCTCCCTCATCGGTGGTCGACGACGGACTCAGCCAGGGCACGCCCCGAAAGTTCCGCGGAGTGTGGCTCGAGGGCGCGATTGCTGCCGAACGGGGGCGTTGCGTGTTCGTCCGACACCCCGTTCCCGCGACGGTGATCCGCTGCGGTAACGGAGTACGGAGGGGCAGCACTGTGGAGTTGTCAAGGGACGGACGCGGTCCCGGGTACGGTCCGGGTGCAGAAGGTGCTACGCGAAAGTGTGACGGAGGGCCGGTCAGGCGGCGTCGTCGAGTCGCATGGTGCGTCGGTTGTAAGCGGGTAGTGGTCGACGTTGCGGGTCGATGATCGCGGGTGGGACGAGCCAGGGATGACGGTCGAATCCCATCACGATGTCCCAGCCATGGTGGTGGACCTGGGTGTGGCAGCGTTGGCAGAGCAGGCAGCCGTTGTCGAGGTCGGTGGCGCCGCCGTCTGCCCACGACTTGATGTGATGCACCTGCGTATGAGACGGCGGCGCACCACATTTGATGCAGCAGGTGTCGCGGACGATGATTGCTCTGCGGAGGTGTGCCGGATACAAGCGGTGGGTGTGGCCCATCTGCAGCGGCACGCCCTCACGGTCGAGGATGATCTCGGTCAGGGATCCGTCGCAGGAGACCTGTTTCGCCGTCACTTGGCTGACCGATCCGGTCCACGGCAGCGTCGCCAGGTCTCCGGTCGCGGGGATCGTCAGCATCAACTGGGTGCGTGGGCTTCCGACGGTGTCGATGCTCGCGCCGATCGCGGCTTGGTCGAGGATCAGTTCGAAGGCGTCGGCGCGGCGTTGCTCGGCGGTGCGACGGTCCTCGGCGCCGTCGGGTTCGGGCCGTGGGCAGGACCGTTCGTCGATCATAGCCAGGAACTTCTCACCCACGACCTGGGTGAGGTCGGCGCGGACTTCGACGCGGCCGTCGTCGGTGGTGTGCGCGTTCACCGAGTTCAAGCGTGCATCGTCCGACGCTGGGGTTCCGGCGTCAGAGGCGTCGGCGAGGGCGTTGCTGATGGCGTGAGCATGCTTGAGCACTTCGGTCGGCGTAGCACCGGATAGTGCTTGGGCGATGAGTTCGATCTCATACCGGGAGCGTTCTCCCTCGGAAAGAGCGTCACCACACCGTTTTTCGATCTCGTTCATGCCGCGGACGATGGCATCGACGACCTCGCCGGACAGCCGCCCGTCAGCGGCATGACGAGACAGCGCAGGCAACCCCGGCAACGCATCGACGCTTCGCATGGTGCGGTGCGCGGCGGCCGGTGCGTGGCCTGACTCGATCAGCAGTTTCTTGGTGGTGCTACCGGCCTCCTGTGCGACACCGAGTTCGTCGAGTTGCGCTGCGTGCGCGACGATCTGATGATCGGCAAGGTTGCGGATCAGGCGCCACGTGTCGAGGGCGTCGAATGTTGCTCTGCCCGTCGGGTCGTCGGTGGGTGGGGTGGTCTCGATGAGTTGATCGAGGAGCGTGGTGAGCTCTGGCATGACTCCAAGGTACCGGAACATTCGTTCGACTACGAGGAGTTTCCACAGGCTCAGAAATCTCGAAACTGTCGACTGTGCAGCGTTTTTCGTCGAGTGTGCGTCGATTCGCGTTGATTGTGCGTGAATCGTTGACAGAGGTGAACTTCAGTCACATCTGTTACGGATTCTGGGTGAAAAGTTGCGAGTCTGAAGTGGACTGAAGATCCCGCGAACTCGCTCCCCCGGGGCGCATCCGCAACCCGCCGGGCGTGTGGGGCTGGGTCCGCAGGGGTTGTGCAGCGGCGTCGGGTCACCAAGTGGCTTCGACTCGGCGCCTCGACCTCGACGCGCTCCTTCGTCGCTTGCTCGGCCCGGCGGCTCCGCTCGGTGCCGGCTCAACCAGCGGGGGTCGGGTCGACTGACGCCCCCCCAGACTTCTGGGACGCACACGAACCCAGAACTCTGGCACGAGCATTTCCCGCGTTCGAGGGATGGCGGGAACAAAAGGGCGTCGGCCACTCTGAGTCCCATGGAGCTGCCGAGTCCGGCGGCCCACCACAGCAGCACCGACGCTCGAACCCGTTCATCCCCAGATCATTACGAAGGAAGCATCGTGTCCATCACCTCCGAACCCATCGACTTCACCGACTTCGACGCCCTGCTCTCCGCGGTCAGCGGTCCCGTTCTGACCCCGGCCGACGAGGGCTACACCGCCGAACTGACCGGCTTCAACCTCGCGGCGATACCCGCCGCTGACGTGGTCGTCGGGGCGACGAACGCTGCCGACGTCGCCGCCGCCGTGCGATATGCCTGCTCGAACGGGATGCGGGTCGGTGCGCGGGCGACCGGGCACGGATCGCCGATCGAGGGGCGCGGCACGGTCGTCGTCACCACGTCCCGGATGGCGGGGGTGAGTGTCGATCCGGTGACCAGGACCGCGCGCGTCGAAGCCGGTGCGCGGTGGCGCGATGTGGTCGCCGCGACCGCTCCGCACGGCCTCACCGGGCTCGTCGGCTCGTCGTCGTCGGTGGGTGTCGTCGGGTACACACTCGGCGGCGGGCTGAGTCCGTTGGGTCGTCAGTTCGGTTATGCCGCCGATCATGTCCGGTCGATCGAACTCGTCACCGCCGATGGTCTCGTCCGCACGGTCGACGCATCCGCGGGTTCGGACCTGTTCTGGGCACTGCTCGGCGGACGGGACGGCTTCGGCATCGTCACCGCGCTCGAGTTCGAGCTCTTCGATCTGCCCACGGTCTATGGCGGCGGGATCTTCTTCGCCGGCTCGGCGGCCGCCGACGTCCTGCACGCCTGGCGCGAATGGGCGCCCTCCCTGCCCGAGGAGGCCGGGACCTCGGTGGCGATCCTCCGCCTCCCGCCGGACCCCAACCTGCCCCCGCCCCTGCAGGGTCAGCTCGCCGTGCACGTCCGCTACACCCACACCGGGGACCCGGCCACCGCCGCCGCGTTGCTCGCACCGATGCGGTCGGCGGGTCCGATCCTCCTGGAGAACATCGACGTCCTCCCGACGGCTGCGCTCGACGCGGTACATATGGACCCGCCCGGGCCGATGCCGAGCGCCGAACGCGGCTGCGTACTCGCCGATTTTCCGGCATCTGCCGTGGATGCCCTGCTCGCGGTAGCCGGGCCGCAGGTCGCGAGCCCGCTGGCCATCGTCGAGGTCCGTCTCCTGGGTGGCCGGTTGCGGTCGCCGCAGCGCGTACCCAACGCCGTCGTGGGACGCGATGGCGCGTTCTCCGTCCTCGCCATCGGCGTACCCGCCGGCCCGCTGGGCGAACAGGTCGGTGAGCATCTCGCGGCCGTCACCGACGCGGTGGCCGCCCACTCCTGTGGAGCGCTGCTCAACTTCTCCGGGCGGACGGCAACCGAACGCGACGCGCTGTGGTCGACCGACCAGCGGACGCGCCTCGAGACCATCCGACGACGCCACGATCCGGCCGGTGTCCTCCGTCCGGGGGACCCCACTATTGTGGGATAGACATCCGTGCAGCTCATGCCCACAATTGTCGAATGACATCGAGTCTGACCGCCGAGCGTGTGCGCCGCGACATCGAGGTCGTGGCCCACGCCGGCCTCGGTCTCGACGACTTCTTCGCCGAGACCGTCGCCTCCCTGAGCCGCGCGGTGCCCGTCGACGCGGTCTGCATCGGCACCTTCGATCCCAACACCGTCCTGCTCACCAGCGCCCGCAAGTACGGATCACTGCTCGGCGAGGATCACCGGGACCCGGACTGGGGTCTCCTCGAATACGGGCAGGTCGAGCCGACGGCCTACCGCGAGATGGTGGCCGCCAAACGCGATGCGGTCGGACTCAACCTCCTCAACCGGGGCGCCACCGAACGGTCCAATCGGATGTCGCAGTTGATGATTCCCGAATACTGCTTCCACGACGAGGCCCGCTTGGTGCTGCGTGACGGGGACCGGGCGTGGGCCGGGATCGCGATGTTCCGCAGCGGGGCCGGATGCCGGCCCTTCGACGCCGACGAGATCGACTTCCTGGGTTCGCTGTCGCGCACTCTCGCCTACGGCGTGCGCGTGGGGTTGCTGAGCAGTGTGGTCGCCGGCGGGGCGAGTGCCGCCGCCCCGGCCGCCGTCGACGCGCCGAGTCCGCCACCGCCGACCGGCCACGGCCCGGCGGTGCTGATCATCGACCGCAGCAACGAGATCGTGCAGATGAGCGCAGGCAGCCAGGAGCGCATCGCCGACCTCGCGTCCGGTCCGAACGGCGCGGCGGTGATGAACCCGATCTACGGCCTGATCGGAGCCGCACGCCGTTACGGCTCGGGTGAGTCCTCCGTCCCGCCGCGCCTCCGGGTGCGCGGGGCGTCGGGCATGTGGCTCGTCATCCACGCGTCGCCGCTGTCGTCGGCCGACGGCCGGGTCGGCGAGGTCGTGGTGACCATCGAGGAGGCCCGCCCGCCCGAGATCATCCCGCTGGTCGTCGAGGCGTTCGGGCTCACGGCCCGTGAACGCGACGTCACCCAGATGGTGCTGCAGAGCGTGGCCACCAAGGACATCGCCACCGCCCTGCACGTTTCCGCCTACACCGTGCAGGACCACCTCAAATCGATCTTCGACAAGGCCGGCGTCCGCAGCCGGCGCGAGCTGATCGCGCGAATCTACTTCGACCAGTACGCCCAGCGTCTCAACGATCCGCTGCTTCCGTCCGGGTCGTTCGCCACCCCCGACACCGAGCTCTAGCAGCTCCTCCCCCGTACCCGCCCAGTGCGCGCATCGCACCGGGCGGGTTCGTCGTCGTCTCATAGTGAGACGTACGCCCTGCCGCACCGTGTGACGAACGGGCCGGGGTCTCGCACGCGGGCGCGGCGTGCCGGGGCATGATGGACGGGCGACGGACACATCCGCGTACCAGCGTCCGCCCACCTGAACGACGAGGAAGTGCGATGACCACACCCATGTCCCGGCGGGACCTCGAGTTCCTGCTCTACGAATGGCTCGATGTCGAGGCGCTGACCTCGCGGGAGCGCTTCTCGGCACACTCGCGGGAGACCTTCGACGCCGTGCTCGAACTCAGCGCCGACATCGCGACGAAGTGCTTCGCACCCGCCAACAAGATCGGCGACGCCAACGAGCCCTACATCGGCGACGACGGCAAGGTCGTCCTGCCCGACGAGATCGTCGCCGGCCTCACCGAGTACCGCAAGGCCGGTCTCATCTCGGCCTCCTTCGACGACGAACTCGGCGGCATGCAACTGCCCACCGTCATCCGCCAGGCCTCCGCCGTGTGGTTCCAGGCCGCCAACGCCGCGATGTCGTCGTACAACTTCCTCACCGTCGGCAACGCGAACCTGCTGGCCGAGTACGCCACCCCCGAGCAGCGCGACACCTGGGTCCGTCCCCTCGTCGAAGGCCGCTTCTCCGGCACGATGTGTCTGTCCGAGCCACAGGCCGGCTCGTCGCTGGCCGACATCACCACCAAGGCCGAACCCGCCGGCGACGGCACCTACCGCATCACCGGCACCAAGATGTGGATCTCGGGCGGAGACCACGAACTCACCGAGAACATCGTCCATCTCGTCCTGGCGAAGATCCCCGGCGGCGGCCCCGGCGTCAAGGGCATCTCGCTGTTCATCGTGCCCAAATACCTCGCCGACGGAACACGCAACGACGTCGCGCTCGTCGGCCTCAACCACAAGATGGGCAACCGCGCCACCACCAACACCCTGCTCAACTTCGGCGACGGCACCTTCCCCGTCGACTCCACCCAGACGGCTCCCGGCGCTGTGGACGATCAGCCCGCCCGCTCCGCTCCCGGCGCTGTGGACGATCAGCCCGCTCGCTCCGCTCCCGGCGCTGTCGGCTACCTCGTCGGCGACGAACACCGCGGCCTGTCCTACATGTTCCACATGATGAACGAAGCGCGCATCGGCGTCGGATTCCTCGCCACCGCACTGGGTTACGCCGGGTACCGGGCCTCCCTCGACTACGCGAAGGTGCGTACGCAGGGCCGACCCGTCGACCACAAGGATCCGTCGACCAAACCGGTCCCGATCATCGAACACGCCGACGTGCGTCGGATGCTGCTCGCCCAGAAGTCCTACGTCGAAGGCGCTCTCGCGTTCGGGTTGTATTGCAGCACCCTCGTCGACGAGGCGGCCACCACGACCGACCCCGCCGAACGCGACCGGCTGAACCTGTTGCTCGAGGTACTCACCCCGATCGCGAAGAGCTGGCCCTCCCAGTGGTGTCTCGAGGCGAACAGCCTCGCGATCCAGGTCCACGGCGGATACGGTTACACCCGCGAATTCGACGTCGAGCAGTACTACCGGGACAACCGGCTCAACCCGATCCACGAAGGCGCCCACGGCATCCACGGCCTGGACCTGCTCGGGCGCAAGGTGATCATGCAGGGCGGGGCCGGTCTCGCCGCGCTGGCCGAGACGATCGAGGCCACCGTCGCCCGCGCACGGACTGTCGACGGACTCGACACCCTTGCCGACACGCTGCACGCGGTGGTGGACCGGCTGGTGAAGGTGACCGCGCACATCTGGTCGGCGGGCGACCCGAAGCTGTCGCTGGCCAACGCCACGATCTACCTGGAGACGGCCGGCCACATCGTGATCGCCTGGATCTGGCTCGAACAACTCCTCGCCGCCGACGGCCGGACCGGTGACTTCTACGACGGCAAACGCGCTGCGGCACAGTATTTCTTCCGGTATGAACTACCCAAGACCGGCCCACAGCTCGATCTGCTGACCGCACTCGACCGCACCACCCTCGACGTCGAACCGTCCTGGTTCTGACGCCGATTCCGACTCGACCGGCGCCCCGCGTCGGTCACCGTGCTGAGTACTCAAGGGAGACAACGATGTCCGTGATGGATCTGTTCGACACCACCGGCAAGGTGGTCATCGTGACCGGCGCCTCGTCCGGGCTGGGGGTCTCGTTCGCCCGCGGTTTCGCCGAAGCCGGCGCGGATGTCGTACTCGCCGCGCGACGGGCGGAGAAGCTCGCCGACACCGCTGCCGCCGTCGAGGAACTGGGCCGCAAGGCGCTGGTGGTCCCCGCCGATGTCGCCGACCCCGAGCAGTGTCAACGGGTCGTCGACGCCGCGATGGAGACCTTCGGCAAGGTCGACGTGCTCATCAACAACGCCGGCGTCGGGACCGCGTACCCGGCGACCCGCGAGACCCCCGAGCAGTTCCGCGGCGTCATCGACGTCAACCTGAACGGCTCCTACTGGATGGCCCAGGCCTGCGGGCGGGTGATGCAACCGGGTAGCTCGATCATCAACATCTCGTCGATCCTCGGCATCACCACCGCCGGGCTGCCGCAGGCGGCGTACGCCGCGAGCAAGGCCGGCGTCATCGGCCTCACTCGCGACCTGGCCCAGCAATGGGGCGCGCGCAAGGGCATTCGCGTCAACGCCATCGCCCCTGGGTTCTTCGAGAGCGAGATGACCGACACCTACCAACCGGGATATCTCGACTCCCAGATGCCCCGGGTACTCCTCGGCCGGACCGGACACGGCGAGGAGCTCGCCGCCACCGCGATCTGGTTGTCCTCGGCCGCAGCCGGATACGTCACCGGCCAGACGCTGCCCGTCGACGGCGGCATCACCGTCACCTAGGGCGGGGAACCCACCCCTAGACTGGCGGCAATGGACCCCTCATCTGATCCGACCGTGCCGGTGCACCCGACCCTGCGTGACCCGGTCAACAGTGTCGATCCACGCGCCAAGACCCTGTGGCGCATCGGCCCGCTCGTTCTCGGGGTCCTGGGCGTGGTCGTCGCCGTCGTGGTGGCCGTCGTCGTCGACCAGGCGCGATGGATCGCGGTGCTCGCCGCTGTCGCGGTGGTCGTCGTGACCGTCGCCTGGGTCGCGATTGTCCCGCAGTGGCGCTACCGCTTTCACCGCTGGGAGGTCAGCGATGACGCGGTGTACTCGCAATCGGGCTGGTTCGTCCGGCACCGCGTGATCATCCCGATCGCCCGGATCCAGGTGGTCGACACCGAGGCCGGGCCGATCGAACAGTTCCTCGGGCTGGCGACCCTCACCGTGACCACGGCGTCGTCGGCCGGGACGATCCACATCGCCGGTCTCGACGCGGAGGTCGCACGGACTACCGCCGCCGATCTGACCATTCGCACACAGGCTTTCACCGATGACGCGACCTGAGCCGTTCGCCGTCGACGGGCCGGAGGACTGGCACCGGTTGTCGCCGTGGATGATGGCCGTCAAACCCGTCGAGCTCCTGCCCTCACTGATCCCGGTCGTGATCGCGCTGGTCTTCGCCGGCTCGGGCGCGCCGTTGTTCACCCTGATCGCCACCGCGGTCATCGTGCCCTTCGTGACGGTGGTGCCCTGGCTGACCACGCGCTACCAGGTCACCGATGAGCACGTCCGGGTGCGCAGCGGGCTCGTCACACGTAAGGTCGCGACCGCGCGCCGGGACCGCATCCGCAGCGTCGACCTCACCGCGTCCCCTGTTCACCGCGTGCTGAAACTGCAGAAGGTCAAGATCGGCACCGGAGGGGACGACGAGTCGTCGGCGGTCGTCCTCACCGCACTCACCGTCGACGAGGCGCGGGCGCTGCACGACAATCTGATGGCCACGCGCACCCTGCGGGGACCGTCGGCGCCCGCCGGCACCGACCCCGACGACCCGACCGCCCCGGTGGCGGCCGAGGACCCCACGGTCCTGGCGCGGTTCCAGACCTCGTGGCTGCGCTACTCCCCCTTCTCCGTCGCCGGGCTCGCACTGGCCGCGGGCGCCGCCGGCCTCGCCGCGCAGATCGCCAACGACGCCGGGGTATTCGCGGAGGGGATCGGATTCGCGCGCGATGCCGTCGACTCCATCCGCGAGACCGCAATCGGACTCGTCGTGCTGGGTGCCTGTCTGCTCGTGATCGTCGTCGGCGGAATCCTGTCCGTCCTGGGGTACGTCCTGAACTACTGGAACTTCCGGCTCCTCCGCTCCCCCGACGGGACCCTGCGCACCGAACGCGGACTGCTGACCACCAACGCGATCAGCTTCGACGAACGGCGCATCCGCGGCAGTCACCTCACCGAGCCGGTCCTCATGCGCCCACTCAAAGGCGCTCGCCTGCAGGCGATCGCCACCGGCAGCACCAAGCACCCGCTACTGCTCCCACCGGCACCGATCGACGAGGCGATGCGCGTCGCCGGTCTGGTCACCGACGAACGCACCGAGCTCACCACGCCGCTCGTCGGACACGGCGTCACCGCCGGGCGGCGTCGGATCAACCGCGGATTCCTGTCCGGCGCAGTGGTGTTCATCGCCATCGGCGTCGCGGTACTCACGCGCGCCCTGCCGGCGCCATGGCTGGCGGTGGGGGTCGTCGCCGTTCTCGGCTCGACGGCGCTCGGTGTCGTCCGCGCCCGGCACCTCGGGCATCGGCTGACCTCTCGCTCGGTGGTCATCGCACCGCCGAGCGTCGCGCGGCAACGCGTCGTCGTCGACCGGGACGGTGTGATCGGCTGGGCCAGCCGTACGTCGCTCTTCCAGCGCCGGGCGGGCGTCACCACACTCATTCTCGCCACCGCGGCGGGCGCCGAGCACTACCCTCTCGTCGACGTCGACGAGGAGACCGCGGCCGGCGTCGCCCGTGATGTCTCGCCCGACTGGATCCGCCCGTTCCTCGTGCCCTGACGACACCCGTTCAGGTCAGGGTCGTTCAGGTCAGGGGCAGGCCGACGGCGGCGGCGAGCAGGCCGAGCACCGCGCAGATGCCGAGGGTCCGGAGCACCGACTGCTTGAGCGGATAGATCAGGACGAAGGCGATCACGGTGATCACCACGGCCAACGGACGCAGGGTGTCGAGATGCGGGACCGCGAGGTGCAACGGCCCGGCGGTGACGACCGTGGTGTCCCGGAACAGCGTGTGCAGTGCGAAATACAGTGCGAGATTGGCGATCACGCCGACCACCGCGGCGGTGACGCCGTTCAGCGCGGACGTCAGATGCCGGTTGTTGCGGAGCTTCTCGATGAACGGCGCGCCGAGGAAGATGAACACGAAACTCGGCACGAACGTGACCCAGGTGGTCAGGAGTGCGCCGATGGTCGCCGCGACCCAGGGGTCGAGACCGCCCGGATCGCGATAGGCGCCGAGGAACGCGACGAACTGGACGACCATGATGAGAGGGCCGGGGGTCGTCTCGGCGAGTCCGAGTCCGCGCACCATCTCACCCGGCGTGACCCAGCCGTAGACCTCGACCGCCTGCTGGGCGATGTAGGCCAGGACGGCGTAGGCGCCGCCGAAGGTGATGAGGGCGGTCCACGTGAAGAACGTGCCCTGCTGGGTGAACACACTGCCCGTCCCCGTGGTCGCCACGACGATGCCCATCGGGATGATCCAGGCCAGCGCACCGACACCGAGCACCAACCCGGCGCGACGCCAGCTCGGGGATGCCGTGTGGATCGCGTCGTCGGCGATGATCGGCGCGGGCCCGTCGTCGGCGACCTCCTTCTGGGCAGCGACGACACGGCGGCCGGTCAGCCAGCCCAGGACGCCGGCCACAGCGATGACTATCGGGAATGGGACAGCGAAGACCGCCAGGGCGATGAACGCAGCGACCGCGATCGCGATCTGCACCGGCCCGGTGAGCGCCCGTTTGCTCACCCGCGTGACCGCCTGGGCGACGATGGCGAGCACCGCGGGGCCGATGCCGGCGAACAGGGCCGCCACGATGGTCGTCGCGCCGAAGGCGACGTAGATCGCCGACAGCCCGAGTATCGCGATCACCCCGGGCAGGACGAACAGGATGCCCGCGATCAGCCCACCGGCGGTTCCGTTGAGCAGCCAACCCACGTAGATGGCCAATTGCTGGGCTTCGGGCCCGGGCAGCAGCATGCAGTAGTTGAGGGCGTGGAGAAACCGGCGCTGGCCGATCCAGCGCCGGTCGTCGACCAGTGCTCGCTGCATCACCGCTATCTGACCCGCGGGACCCCCGAAGGTCTGCAGCGAGATCAGGAACCACGCACGGGTCGCGGTCCGCAGCGAGACCCCCGCGGTCGGGTCGACGTGGTCACCCGACTCGACGGCCGCCGACCCTTCGGCCTCCGGCGGACCGTCCGCACGTCTCGACGCATCCGAACTCCCGGGTCGACCGGATCTCTCCGACATCGCCACTCGCACCCCTTCCACCACGCACCAACGTGCCCACGACGCCGCGATCGTGCGGCTCCCAGCAGATGCAACCACGGTTACAATCAGATTGTCCAGAGTTGAACGCGCAGTGAGCGGCGGGCCACGACATCGACCGCTGGTGCATGATCGGATGGCATGCCGAGGAGGTGCTGGAGTGTCCGAAGACTGGGTGATGCTCGTGTATCGGGTTCCCCGAGAGCCGTCGACGCCGCGGATCGCGATCTGGCGCAAACTCCGGAAGTACGGCGCCTATCAGTTGACCGATGGGGTGGTACTGCTTCCCGCGAGCGCCCGCACCCGCGAACAGCTCGAGTGGGTGGCCGAGGATGCGGTCAGCGCAGGCGGATCCGGCGAGGTCTGGTCGGCCGCGCCCACCAACCCGGCCGAATTCGAACGCATCCGCGCCGAACTCCAGCTGGCCCGCGGAGCCGAGTATGCGGAGATAGTCGTCGAGGCGCAGCAGGCGGAAGACCATGCCGACCCCGCGAAACAGCTCGGCGTCCTGCGTCGCAGGTTCCGTGAGGTCACCCGACGGGATCATTTTCCGACCGAGTCGCGCGAGACCGCCCGACAAGCACTTCGCACACTGGCCGACCGACTCCTCGAGACCGAACCGGCGAGGCCGTCGTGAGGTGGGCGACCCGGGCCGGCGTGCACATCGACCGGGCGGCGTGCGCGTGACTGATCCGCCGGTACGTCGATCCCGCCGCCGAGTTCGTCTTCGTCACCAGCGCAGACGAAATCCCCTCGGACGCAACGCCGTTCGACATGCGCGGGGTCGAACTGGGCCATCATGACGGCGACTGCACGTTCGAGACGATCCTGAAACGGTACGAACTCACCGACCCGGTCTTGTGGGCGATCGCAGAGATCATCCACGAAGCCGACATCGAAGACGACCGCTACGACGCTCCGGAAGCGCCGGGCCTCGATGTCGTGTTGCGCGGCCTCTCCCTCATCGGCGACGACGAACACACGCTGTCGGTCTCGGATGCCGTTTTCGACGGTTTGCACGAGTACTTTCGCCAACGCACCCTCACCGGCCGCGAACCGTCGTAGGCAACCGCGGGGCGCGTCGGAGCACCCCGTGAGACGATTCGCCAAAACCGTCCGACCCACTTTGACGCTGTGGTAGACATCACAGCAGATAAGTCAACGCTGACTGTTCTCCATCGCCGCGGACAGTCGTCGACAAAGGGGTCATGGGGATGTCGGACGCCACTTCCACTTCGAACAGCAACTCGCCGAACAGCTTTCCGCGGCGGTCCATGCTGCGCGGATCGGCTGCCGCCGCAGTCCTGGCCGGTACCGCAGTGGCCCTACCGGGCGTCACGGTTCCCTCTGCGCGTGCGGTGCCACGACACGGCACCGGCCGCGGACGCGACGTCGCGATCTTCGGCGGCGGGATGGCCGGCTTGTCCGCGGCGCATGAACTCGTCGAGCGCGGCTTCGGGGTCACGGTCTACGAGCCGTCGCGCCTCGGCGGCAAGGCCTACAGCCACGATGTCCCCGGCACCGCACGGGGTGGTCGCCTCGCTCTCCCCGGCGAGCACGGTTTCCGGTTCTTCCCGGGTTGCTACCAGCACGTGCCGGACACCATGGAGCGAATCCCCGTCGGCAACAGCAACGTTCGTGACCGTCACCTCATCGACGTCGAGTCGGCGGTCGTCGCCTTCGACGACGCCGGGTATGCCCCGACCACCGCCCCGGCATCGATCATGGGTTTCGTCCAACACGCGAACGAGATCGTGACGCTGGACAACCTGCGCAACGCGTTCATGACCGGACTCAAGTTCGTCGTCGATGTGCCGCCTCCCGAACTCGCGTTCTTCGTCACCCGCGAGCTGATCATCGCGACCAGTTGCACCGAACGTCGAATCGGCCAGTGGGAGAACCAGTCCTGGATGCAGTTCGTGAAGTCCAAGGGCAAGTCACGGGCGTATCAGCGATATCTCGTGGGCGCCCTCACGCGAGCGCTCGTCGCCGCGAAACCCGACACCGCCTCGGCACGGACGATCGGCCAGATCGGACTGGCGCTGGCCACCTCGGCGACCGGATTGATCAGCGGATACGACGCCGGGCTCGTCCACGGCGGCGTCGACCGGATCCTCAACCGCCCCACCAATCATGCGTGGATCGACCCGTGGGTGGCCCACCTCCGCGGTCGCGGCGTCCGCTTCGAGATGGGGACCGGCCTGGCGCGACTGAATCTGACGCGCGGCCGGATCAGTGGAGCGCAACTCACCTCCGGCGCCCCGGTCGATGCCGATTGGTATGTCGCCGCGATGCCCATCGATCGCCTCCGTCCGTTGTTGTCGCCCGAGTTGGTCACGGCCGACCCGTCGCTGGCCGGTATCCACGCCCTCAAGGACGACTGGATGGTCGGCATCCAGTACTTCCTGTCCCGGCGCGCCGACATGCCGCCGAGCCACATCGCCGCGCTGGGTACCCCCTGGGCTCTGACCGGCCTGTTCCAGGCCCGCCCCTGGAACGTCGACTTCGCGCGCACCTACGGTGACGGGCGAGTGAAAGATTGTCTGTCCATTGACATCTCGGAGTGGGAGAAGCCAGGCATCCGCTACGGCAAACCCGCCAAACAGTGCACCCGGCAAGAGATCGCGCGGGAAGTGTGGGCCCAGATGAGCCGAGCGATGAACTCGGGGGCCCGGAAGCTCCTGCGTTCGGAGGAGATCGTCACCTGGTCCCTCGACCCCGGGATCACCTGGTCGCCGTCCATCGCCAACGCCACACCGCTCATGGTCAACACCGCCGGCTCGTACAAGAACCGGCCGAACGCCTACACGTCGATTCCGAATCTGTTCATCGGCGGCGACCACGTCCGGAGCAACATCGATCTCGCGACGATGGAGGGCGCCAACGAATCCGGCCGCCGGGTGACCAACGCGATCATCGCCGCGGCCGACAGCCCCGCCCGCGCGGCGACCGTCTTCCCGCTCTGGGAACTGCCGATGCTCGAGCCGCTGAAACAGATCGACCGCGATCGCTACCGCGCGGGCCTCCCGCACATCCTCGACGTGTGAGGCCGCGGGTCATCCGCGCCGTGCCGAACTACGATCCTCGTGTGACCACCTCTCCCGGCGCCCCGCGCGCGCGGCAGCAACGCAGCGGGGTCACGCAGACCCGCATCCTCGATGCCGCGATCCGAGTCCTCGTCGATCGCGGATACGCCGCCGCGAGCACGGTCGCCATCCAGAACGAGGCGGGCGTGAGCCGGGGCCGGTTGTTGCACCACTACCCGTCGCGGGACGTCCTCCTGATGGCTGCGGTCGGACACCTCGCCCGCACCCGCATCGCCGAACTGCCCAGCCACGTCGAATGGCCGGCCGATCCGGTCCAGCGCATCGCGCTGGCCACCGACGTCGGGTGGTCGACGTTCCACCAGCCGTACTTCGTCGCGTCGATGGAGTTGTGGGTCGCGGCGCGGACGAATGCCAATCTGCGGACGGCATTGCTCCCCACCGAACGCGAGATCGGCCAGACCGTCCGGCGCGCGGTCGCCGGGTTCCTCGGTCCCGAGTTGACCGCGTCGCCGCGCTACGCCGCCCTCTACCCGCTGCTCCTGACGAGCATGCGCGGCGCGGCGACCACCTACCTCATCGACCGGCGCGACCCGCTGACCGACCCGCATCTCCCGCTGTGGCGAGACCTGACGCGCACCTACCTCCTCGGTGACGCCGGGTCCGCGGACCCCAGCGCCTCGAGCAGACGGTCGACGAACGGAACCTGAGCGGGGTTGAGCCGGGTCCGCGCGAGATCGACGGAACACCATTCGGCGCGGTCGATCTCGGGGAACGCCTGCATCCGTCCCGACCGCGGTGGCCACATCAGCTCGAACGTGTTGCTGACGACCGACACGACGTCGAGGTCGCCTTCCACGGCGAATCCGATCACCCTCTTGCCGCTCTTCAACCTGACCTCGCCGAGTTCGATCGGCGGGGCGTCGGGCACCGGGCTCCCGATCTCCTCGGCGTACTCACGTCGCGCGGCGGCCCACTCGTCCTCGCCCGGTTCGACGAGCCCCTTGGGCACCGACCACGACCCCGCGTCCGGTTTACGCGCCCAGATCGGACCCCGGGGAACACGAGGAGAACTTCGACGGCAGCGGCACCGTCGCCGACGTCGTCCGGCGATAGAGCAGGATTCCCGCGCTGCGGCGGGAGGCGGTGGCCATCACGGATATATCTTGGCGGAAACGTCGCGGATACACGCTCGCGCCTTCGCGGAAACGTGCGAACCGTAGAACTGAAGACCATGTCGGTTCTCGATGTCGTCAAGAACGGAAGGTCCGCCGCACATCCGGTGGACGAGATCCCGCCGTTCATCAAGCTGTTCCCGCTCGGCCTCCAGCACGTCCTGGCCATGTACGCCGGGGCCGTCGCGGTACCCCTCATCGTCGGCGGCGCGATGGTCGGCGCCGGCCAACTCGAGCAGGGTGACATCGTCCACCTGATCATGGCGGACCTGTTCGTGGCGGGCATCGCGACGATCTTGCAGGCCGTGGGGTTCTGGCGGTTCGGGGTCCGGCTCCCGCTGATGCAGGGCGTCACCTTCGCCGCGGTCGGCCCGATGATCACCATCGGGACCTCGTACGGCATCACCGCCATCTACGGGTCGGTCATCGCGTGCGGGTTGTTCATGATCGCCGTCGCACCGATCGTCGGGAGACTGATCCGCTTCTTCCCGCCGCTGGTCACCGGGACGATCATCCTCATCATCGGGGTGTCCCTGATGCGGGTGGCGGCCGGCTGGTTCGGCGGCGGCACCGCCGCGGGCCCCGACTTCGGCGACCCGAAGAACATCGCCTTCGGATTCCTCACCCTGGCCGTCATCATCGGCATCGAACGATTCGCCCCCGCGGCGATCCGCCGGGTGTCGATCCTGCTCGGCCTGGCGGTCGGCACCCTGATCGCGATCCCGTTCGGCATGACGCACTGGGATCAGGTCGGCGAGTACCCGTGGGTCGGCATCCCGCAGCCGTTCCAGTTCGGCGCACCCACCTTCGAGGTCAGCGCCATCATCTCGATGATCATCGTCGGCGTCGTGATCATGACCGAGACCACCGGCGACATCGTCGCCGTCGGCGAGATCGTCGACCAGAAGATCACCCCGCGCAAGCTGGCCGACGGGATGCGCGCCGACGGCCTGGGCACCGCACTCGGCGGCGTGTTCAACACGTTCCCTTACACGGCCTTCGCGCAGAACGTCGGCCTCGTCGCGATCACCGGGGTCAAGACCCGCCACGTCGCGACCTGCGCCGGCGTGATCCTGGTGGTCCTCGGCCTGCTGCCCAAGATGGCCGCCGTCGTCGAGGGCATACCGCTGCCGGTGCTCGGCGGCGCCGGAGTCGCCCTGTTCGGCATGGTCGCGGCCAGCGGCATCCGGACGCTCGCGAAGGCGAAGCTGAACAACACCAATATCCTGGTCGTCGCGATCTCCGTCGGTGTCGCCATGCTGACCGAGGCCAAGATCTACTACACCGACCGTGAACTCGGCGAGGCGCCGGTCAACGTGGTCCTGGATCTCTACGCCCAGTTCCCCGACTGGTTCCAGACCATCTTCCATTCGGGGATCTCCGCGGGTGCGCTCACCGCGATCGTGTTGAACCTCCTGCTCAACACGCGCAGTGTTTCCGCCGATCCGGTCGACTACCACAACACCGGCGACATCGCGGTGGTCGGTGCACCCGACGGTTCAACCGACCTCTCCGGCGCCGACGGCGTCCGCGCCGCCGCCTTCGACCCACGCGACGCGTTAACGGCCGCCGACCCCGACACCCCGGCCGACACGCTCCGCTACCTGGCCGACCACGACGCGTCGCTGCACCCGTTCATCGTCACCAATCCGGCCACGCCCAAGGATCTGGCCTATCACATCAAGAGCCTCGGCGACCCGAAGGTGTTGCGGCTCTTCGACACCTGGGACGGCTACACCTCGGGCGGGTTCTCGCGGCGCGGTTCGTGACGGGTTCGGTTCGGGCCGTGGTCGGTCGTCACCCGGTCTGCTGCTTGGCGTAGTTGCTGGCGCCGTAGAAGTCCACGAGGACCACGGGTTCGTCGCCGACCACCCAGGCGTCGTGGCCGGACGGCAGGGACGTGATCGATCCCGGCCCGGCGTCGAACTCGGTGCCGTCGGCCATCACGACGTGGATGACCCCGGACACGTGGTACTGGAAGTGCGGTGCCTCGCACAATTCGGTACCGGCGATCGGTTTGACGTCGACCGACCATCGCCAGCCCGGTTCCAGGGTCAGCCGGCCGATGTCCGACGTCCCAACGGTGAGTAGCTCCACCTGCCCGTGCCCGAAGGTGCGTACCTCGTCGGGTTCGGCGAAGTCTCGGTGCTCGGTCCGGTGCTCGATGCTGGTCATGATCCCTCCCGGTGATCGCGTACGAAACGCCCGACCCCGACGACAACGGTAGGCCGCCGACCTTGCGGTTGTACTGCGACGACCGCACGATCGCGCAACGGTCGGGCCGCTCCCGAATCCCGCGCACCGCGCCCGGTTCGGCCTATCGTGGAACCCATGTCCCCCAGTTCTGATCTCGAGCCGATCGACGACGACGGGCGCATCGTCGACCCCGACCTCCCGCACGAGTGGCCGCACGATTCCGCGTTCGCGTTCGGCGATTCGACGCCCATCGGCGAGACGGAACGGCTGGCCCGCGAACGGGCCGCGTACGAGGCCGCGAGCCACGGGAGCGACCTCAACCGCGGACACGCCCTGGGCGGCTCCGCCGGCACCACCGAGGGGCAGTAGATGGAGGTCCTGGCCAGCCGGGTGCTCCTGCTCTCGGCCGATCCCGAACGCCTGCAGGCGTTCTACCGCGAGCGGCTCGGTCTGCCGGTCCACCGCGAGTATCCGGGTGGTGTCGTGTTCTTCGCCGGCAACGGGCTCATCGAGATCTCGTCGCACATGAAGACCGACGAGCCGGCCCCGTCCAGCGATTCGGTTCTCTGGCTTCAGGTCCGGGACGCCGAGGCCGTCGCCGCCGAGTTCCGCGACCGCGGCGTTCCCGTGACCCGCGAGCCGCGCACCGAGCCGTGGGGTCTCATCGAGATGCACGCGACCGATCCCGACGGCCGGACCTTGATCGTCGTCCAGATCCCCGCCGATCACCCGCTGCGCAAAGACACGCGATAGATCGGGAACCCATCGCCGTGGACGCCCCATCGGCGCCGGGGAACGTGAGCACCCCATGACAGACTGGACGCCATGAGTTCCTGGAACGCGCCGACGATCACCAAGGGCGGCCTGGATGCAACCGTGGAGTTGCCGGGTTCCAAGTCGATCACCAACCGCGCTCTCGTCCTCGCCGCCCTCGCCGAGGGCCGTCGACCGTCCGTGGAACCCTCCGGAGCCGCGACACGAACCTGATGCTCGCCGCGCTCGAGGCCCTGGGCGCCGAGATCCGCATCGACCCCGCGAGCGAGACCACGGTCTCGATCGTGCCCGGACCCCTGCGGGGTGCCGCGATCGACTGCGGCCTCGCCGGGACCGTGATGCGGTTCCTGCCGCCGGCCGCGGCCCTGGCCACCGGGCGCGTGGTCTTCGACGGCGATCCCCACGCGCGCGAACGGCCGCAGACCACCATCCTCGACGCGTTGCGCGGGCTGGGTGTCGCCGTCGACGGCGATCGATTGCCGTTCACCATCGACGCTGCCGGCACCGTGCCCGGCGGCGAGGTCACCATCGACGCATCCGGGTCATCGCAGTTCGTGTCGGGGCTCCTGTTGTCGGCGGCCCGGTTCGAGGCCGGCGTCGTCGTCCGGCACGTCGGCGCGGCCGTCCCGTCGACCCCGCACATCGACATGACCGTGGAGATGCTGGCGACGGCCGGCGTCGTCGTCGACACCTCCGAACCGAATGTCTGGCGCGTCGCACCCGGACCGATCGCGGCCGTCGACTGGACGGTCGAGCCCGACCTGTCGAACGCCGCCGCGTTCCTCGCCGCGGCAGCCGTCACCGGCGGTACCGTGCGGGTGCCGTACTGGCCCGCCGTGACCACGCAGCCCGGTGCACGGATCGCGGACGTCCTCGCCGCGATGGGTTGCGCCGTCGAGCACCTCGACGGCACGCTGTCGGTGCGCGGCCCCGAGGTGCTCAAGGCCGTCGACCTCGACCTCCGGGACATCGGCGAGCTCACCCCCACCATCGCCGCGCTGTGCGCGCTCGCCGACGGCGAGTCGGTACTGTCCGGGATCGCCCATCTCCGCGGCCACGAGACCGACCGGCTCGCCGCGCTCACCACCGAGATCACCCGCCTTGGTGGGACATGCGCCGAAACCGGCGACGGACTGCGCATCACCGGCACCGCCGGCTCCCCGTTACGCGGGGGTACCTGGGAGTCCTACGCCGACCACCGGATGGCCACCGCCGGAGCCATTGTCGGCCTGGTGACACCCGGTGTGGTGGTCGCCGACATCGAGACGACGAGCAAGACGCTGCCGGACTTCCCAGGGATGTGGCAGCAGATGTTGGGGCGCGCATGAGCTCTCGAGGACGGGCGCGCCGTTGAGTCGCCGCGCGGCGAGCTACGACGAATCCGACGTCCGGGTCCGTCCCGGGAAGGGCACCCGACCGCGCACCAAGACGCGACCGTCGCACGACGACGCCGAGCAGGGCATGGTGGTCTCGGTCGATCGCGGTCGCTGGGGCGTGGTGCTCGACGGCGACCCGGATCGGCGCGTCGTCGCGATGCGCGCCCGAGAGCTGGGTCGCACCCCGATCGTCGTCGGCGACGACGTGTCGCTGGTGGGCGACCTGTCCGGCCGGCCCGACACGCTGGCGCGTATCGTCCGGGTGGCCGATCGTCGAACGGTGTTGCGCCGCACCGCCGATGACTCCGACCCCTACGAGCGGATCGTCGTGGCGAACGCCGATGCGCTCCTCATCGTGACCGCCATGGCGGATCCGCCGCCGCGCACCGGATTCGTCGAACGCGCACTGGCCGCGGCCTACGTGGGCGGCCTGTCCCCCATCCTGTGCCTGACGAAATCGGATCTCGCCGATCCCGCCGAATTCACCGCGGCCTTCGCCGATCTCGACCTGCCGGTGGTGTGCGCGGGCCGCGACGACCCGCTCGACGCGATCCTGTCGACGTTGCGCGGTCGGATCACCGCGTTCATCGGCCACTCCGGGGTCGGCAAGTCCACTCTGGTCAATCGTCTTGTCCCGGACGCATATCGGGCGACCGGCGTGGTGTCGGGAGTCGGCAAGGGCCGGCACACCTCCACCCAGTCGGTGGCGTTGGCCCTGCCCGACGACGCCGGCCCGCGTGGCTGGGTCATCGACACACCCGGCATCCGGTCGTTCGGACTCGCGCACGTCGGACCCGACGACATCGTCGCCGCCTTCGACGATCTGGACGCCGCCATCGAGGAATGTCCCCGCGGCTGTACACATCTGGGCCCACCGGCGGATCCCGAGTGCAAGCTCGACGAGCTGACCGGCCACTCGTATCGTCGCGCGATGGCCGTGCGCCACCTCCTGGTGGCGGTCAGCGGCGGCGAGGGCGACGCGGCCGAGGAGCCCCGTTCGCCGGAGTGACCGAGTGGCGCGCTACCGCCGGCGACGCCGGGCGCGCAGCTCGCGGATCGCGGTCTTGAGGCCGGCGGCGCGGGGGGTCATCCCGGCGAAACGCCGCTCCGACGCGGTTTCCGGGGCATCATCGGCGGTGTCGCGCAAGAACGAGTCGGGCAGGGCCAGCTTGTTGATCGTGCGCAGCGTCTGAAGGTACTGCACGACAATCGATCCCGTCGTGTACGGAAGGTCGTACTTGTCGCAGAGAGCGCGTACCCGCACCGCGATCTCGGCATACCGGTTGCTCGGCAGATCAGGGTACAGGTGGTGCTCGATCTGGTAGCACAGGTTGCCGCTGAAGAAGGCCATCGCGGGCCCGGCGTCGAAGTTCGCCGTACCGAGCATCTGCCGCAGGTACCACTGGCCCTGCGTCTCGTTCTCGAGTGACTCCGCGGTGAACTTCTCCGCGCCGTCCGGGAAATGACCACAGAAGATGACGACGTAGGCCCACACGTTGCGGATCAGATTGGCACTGAGGTTCGCGGTCAGCGTGTGCTTGAAATTCGGTCCCGACAGCGCGGGGAACAGGACATAGTCCTTGGCCAACTGCTTGCCGACCTTGCGCGCGAACACCTTCAGCTGCGGGATCGCGACCTCTTTGGGCTTCTTCCCCGAGATCGCGTCCTTGATGTCGAGGTCGTGCAAACCGATGCCCCACTCGAACAGCGCCGCGAGGAGGATGTTGGTGACCGGCTGGAGGAGCTGCTTGGGCTTCCACGGTTCGTCCCGCGTGACCCGCAACGTCTTGTAACCGACGTCGTGGTCCATGTCGAGGACGTTGGTGTACTTGTGATGGATGTAGTTGTGGGAGTGCTTCCAGTGCGGCGCCGCGCACACCATGTCCCACTCCCAGGTGGTCGAGTGGACCTCCGGGTCGTTCATCCAGTCCCACTGCCCGTGCATCACATTGTGCCCGAGCTCCATGTTCTCGATGATCTTCGACAGCGCGAGCGCTCCGGTGCCCAGCAGCCAGAGCGGCCGGGAACGGCTGCCCATGAGAGCCGCTCGGCCCGCGACCTCGAGAGCACGGTGCGCCAAGATGGTGCGCCGCAGATACCGGACGTCGCGCATGCCGCGGTCCGCCTCGATCTCACGGCGGAGCGCGTCGAGCTCGGCACCGAGTGCTTCCACGTCGGCGTCGGTCAGGTGCGCGTACTCGTTGATATCAGTGATTGCCATTGCGCCTCATTATGCCCCTGTCGGGGCCACTGCCTTGGTCTCGATGTGTGCCGGCCGTCTGACCTGCGCCGATCAGGCGGCCTGCTCGTCGGAGCGGGCGGCCGACGTATCGACACCGATTCGGGAACGAAGCGAGCGGAGCGAACCCTGGTCTCGCCGCCGGGAGCGGAGCGACGCAATGGCCGAGCGGAGTCCCCGGCGCGCGCCGGTCGTCTCGTCGATCGTCGCCTGCAGACGCGCACCTTCCGGCAGGCCCTGCTTGAAGCGGCGTTCGGAAGCGGTCTCGGGTGCGTCGTCCGCGGTCGCCGACAGGTACTTGTCCGGCAACGAGAGCTTGGCGATGGTCCGCCACGCCTTCGCGTACTGCACCGGGAACGGACCCGAGGTGTACGGGAGGTCGTACTTGTCGCAGAGCGCGCGCACACGTACCGCGATCTCGGCGTACCGGTTGCTGGGGAGATCGGGGAAGATGTGGTGCTCGATCTGGTACGACAGATTCCCGCTCATGAAGGCCAGCGGGAATCCGGCGTCGAAGTTGGCGCTGCCGAGCATCTGGCGCAGGTACCACTCCGCCTGCGTCTCGTTGTCGATGTCCTGCTTGGTGAACTTCTCCGCGCCGTCCGGGAAGTGACCGCAGAAGATGACTGCGTTGCTCCACACGTTGCGGATGACGTTGCCGAGCGCGGTCGCGGTCGCAGCCTTGGCGTACGCGCGGCCGTACCCGACCTTGTGCCCGGTGGCGGCACTGACCAGCGCCGGGTACGCGAGGTAGTCCTTGGCGACCTGCTTGCCGATCTTCGACAGGACCTCGTTGCGATTGCGCCGGAACTCTTCCTGGGCCTCCGGGGTCTTGCGCTTCTTGCCCAGCTCGAGATGCTGCACGGCGACCCCGTATTGGAAGGCGAGCGCGAGAATCGTGTTGTAGACGAGATTTCCGTAGTTGAACGGACGCCACCGCTGATCGCGCGTGACGCGCAGCAGTCCGTAGCCCACATCGTCGTCCATGCCCAGCACGTTCGTGTACTTGTGATGGATGTAGTTGTGGGTGTGCTTCCAGTGCGCCGACGGGTCGGTGTTGTCCCACTCCCAGGTGGTGCTGTGCACCTCCGGGTCGTTCATCCAGTCCCACTGCCCGTGCATCACGTTGTGCCCGAGCTCCATGTTCTCGACGATCTTCGCGACGCCGAGGGCGCACGCACCCGCCCACCAGGCCGACTTCCGAGTCGAACCGAACAGCAGGGCGCGGCCGGTGACCTCCAGCCCGCGCTGGAACCGGATCGTGTTGCGCAGGTACCGCGCATCCCGCTCACCACGGTCGGCTTCGATGTCGGCGCGGATCGCGTCGAGTTCGGCTCCCAATGCGGCCACGTCGGACTCGGTCAGGTGCGCGTATTCGGGGATGTCGGAGATCGCCATACGTGTGGTTCCCTTCGCCGGTGGTCGGTCGATGGCGCGACTTCGAGGTGCGCGTGTCGACCGCTGCCTACGCCTACGTTTCCGTAACTTACGCAAGCGTAGGTTGGCGACGGCGTCGTGTCCAGTGAGTGTGACGAACCGGGACTCAACCGATCAACGGAACGGGTTCCGTGCCGGCGAGGAAGCTGCACAGTCGACGCGAGACAGTGCACGGTCGACGGGGCGGGACTCGTCAGTCCTTGCGGTCGGCCTCGTAGTCGTCGCGGAACAGCTCGAATCCCACGAGGTCCTCGAAGACGCCGTCGGACCGGGCGGCGAGTTTCTGTGTGCCGAACTCGCGGAAGCCGGCGATGCGGGCGAGCTTCTTGCTGCCCTCGTTGCTGTCGGCGGCGAAGAGGGTGAGGCGGCGGAACCCCAGCTTGTCGAAGGCGTACCGGACCGCAGCCGGAAATGCTTCGCCGAGAACGCCTTTGCCGCGGGCCTCGGGGTGCGTGTAGAAACCCGCCTCGGCGCCGGTGACCTCGTCGATGTGCAGCAGGGTGATGTCGCCCAGGTAGTCGTCGGTCTCGCGATCCGCCACCGCCCAGGTGCATGTCGTGCCCTGCGCGGCCGTCCACCACTTGCGGAGGCGTTCGGCCGCGGCGTGTTCGAGTTCCAGCGGATCGGGGCGCGCGAACAGGTACTTGCGCGACACCGGGTCGTCGAGCGTCTCCCGGATGCGCGGATCGTCGGTCTCCGCGAGCGGCCGCAGGCGGAACCGTTCGGTCTCGAAAACGTCTGTCCGCCAATCGGTCTTGGGATGCTGAGGATCGCCTGCGTGCAGCGATCCGACCCAGGCGTCGCGGATGTGACCGCGGACCTCGATGCCGTTGGGGACCGCGGCGTCGAGACGGAAACCGCAGGAGTGGGCCACCCGCAGCGCGTCGATGTTGCCGGCGACGGTCGTCCATCGGACGACCTCTTTGTCCGCCTCGGTGAATGCGTAGTTGACGGCCAGCAGGACGGCGCGCTTCATCACGCCCCACCCGCGGGCGTCGGGGTGCAGGTCGTAGCTGAGTCGGGTGAGCGGTCCTTCGCCCTCGATGTCGACGGTGCCGACGAACCGGCCGTCGAATTCGACGGCCCACAACATCCGGGTGCCCTGCGCCCAGCTGCGCGGCGCGTAGTCGAGGGCGAAGCGCTCGGCTGCCGCACGGCTGTACGGTGCCGGGATCGGGGTCCACCGCATCATGGCCGGATCCGCCGCGAGTTCGACCATCCGGTCGAGGTCGTGGGGCTCATGCGGCCGTAGGGTGACGCCTCCGTCACTCAGGACGGGGATCTCGCTGGGGACCGGGGCCTCAGCGGTCACTGGTGCCTTCGCCGGCGTTTCCACAGAACAGATTCCTCTCGCCACGCACGTCGTTCACCCTACCGGCTCACCGATGGGCGCGAGCCACACGAGACGAAGACGCTGCTCAGACGGCGAGGGTGCAGTCTCCCGCCGCAGCGGAAACACAGGTCTGGATGCGTTCGCCCTCGACGTGTTCGACGCCCGAGCGCAGGTCGCGCACGCATCCCTTGTCGAGCATGACCACGCAGCTCTGGCAGATCCCCATCCGGCATCCGAACGGCATCATCGCGCCCGCGGCCTCCCCCGCCTCGAGCAGCGTGGTCGCGCCGTCGACGACCGCCGACTTCCCGGACCGGGAGAACGTGACCGTACCGCCCTGGGCCCCGACGACGCCGCGTTCGAGGGCGAACCGCTCGATGTGCAACTGCTCGGTCAGGTGCGCCTCCGCATACAGGCGCTGCAGGCCGTCGAGGAACCCGGCGGGTCCGCACGCCCAGGTCTGACGTTCGCGCCAGTCGGCGCAGAGGGACGGCAGCACTTCGGGAGTGATCTGCCCGTCGGATCGCGTGTACTGCACATGCAGGTCGACGACGCCGCTGTCCGCCAGATCCCGGAGTTCGTCGGCGAAGAGCAGATCGGCCGGCGTGGGCGTCGAGTGCACGAGTGTGATGTCGGTGCGCTGGTCGCGGTGTCGTGCGGTGCGCAGCATCGAGATGATGGGCGTGAGTCCGCTTCCGGCGGTCACGAAGAGAACCTTCGCCGGCAACGGGTCCGGCAGCACGAACTCCCCGCGCGGTGCGGCGAGACGGACGACCGTGCCGGGCTGGAGACCGTTCACCAGGTGACTGGACAGGAAGCCCTCGGGCATCGCCTTGACCGTGATCGAGATCGTCTTGTCGTTCGCCGACGAGTCGGGGGTCGAGGTCAGCGAATAGGAACGCCACGCCCAGCGGCCCTCCATCAGGACGCCGATGCCGATGTACTGACCCGGGGCGTAGTCGAACGAGAAGCCCCAACCGGGCCGGATGCGGATCGTCGCGGTGTCCTCGGTCTCCTTGGTCACCGAGACGACCTTGCCCCGCAGCTCGCGGGCCGACCACAACGGATTCGCCAGGTGGAGATAGTCGTCGGGCAGGAGCGGCGTCGTGATCCGGGTGAGCGCGGCGCGGGCCCACTGCGAGCCGCGGCTGCGGGCCGCGACGCCGGAAACCGGTTCCTCGAACCTCTCGAGCAAACCCATCTCACTTACCGCCTTCGACGTCGGGGAACGTGTCGGAGCCACCATAACCTACGCAACCGTAGGTTAGTGTTTCGGTTCAGAGCAGCTCGAGGAGGAACGGCAGTTCCTGAGTCGCGTACCACGCGAGATCGAAGTCCTCGACGTCGCCGACCGCGAGTTCGGCATCGAGATCACCCATGTCGGCGGCGTCGATGACCACCACGGCCGCACGGACCTTCGGCTCCGCCTCGGCGACGTCGACATGCACCGACGCGATCGCCGACACCGGGACGGGCCCGGAGATCTTCACCACCGCGTCGTCCAGGTCGGGACGCAGTGTCACGTCCTCCACGTCGGCCGCGACGACCACGCGCCGGGGCGGCAGACGCGGGGTGTCCGCGGGGTCGGTGACCGCCTCGTCGGCGACCAGTTCGGACTCCGACTCGCGGTCGCCGACCTCCGGGGCCTCCCCGGCTAGCAGGCGCAGCGACGCACGCGCGGCCTCACGCAGCGCGACCTCGGACAGCTCCTCGTCGTCCCCGGAGACGAAGGCCTCACGCAGCGCGGGCGTCAGGGCGAAACCCGTGCCGCCCAGCGGACGGAACTCGCCGTCGGTATCGAGCCGCAACAGCATCGCCAACGTCGCCGGCAGGTACACCCTCATTCGTCAACTACTCCCGTTCGGCCAGCGGTGGGGCTGGGTCAGCTCTTCTGGGTCAACTCTTCTGGGTCAGCTCTTCGTGGGACTCGAAGACGTAGTCGGCCATCGCGGGCAGATCGGCGATGACCCCGCGGTCGGCGACGAAGGCGAAGTGCAGATGGTCACGGTACTCGACGACGCTGATCGCCAGCGCACGCTGCGACACGAGGGTGGGAATCGAGAAGACCTGGCGCACCGGTGCGCCGAGGACGAAACGGTCCGGCACCGGCGACGTGCTCATCGCCACCGGCACGTTGTACGCACGGCTGTTCAGCGACCGGAACGCCCGAG
Organism: Gordonia sp. SMJS1; assembly: GCF_029866425.1. Classification (NCBI taxonomy): domain Bacteria; kingdom Bacillati; phylum Actinomycetota; class Actinomycetes; order Mycobacteriales; family Gordoniaceae; genus Gordonia; species Gordonia sp. SMJS1. The sequence continues at coordinate 3,877,240 of NZ_CP123381.1, forward strand.
AGCTGATCTCCGGGAACGGCACCACACCCAGTTCGGGGAAAAGCGGGCTGGGACCGAGAGTCATCCGGCGCGACGACTGCGCATATCGGTCGGCCAGACCGGCCACCTGCGCCAGCCGAACGGCCGGATTGCTCTCCCCCACCGGCAGATCGGTGACGAAACTCGGTTTGCCGACCCCGATCCACCCGGGTTCCGGCTCGGCCGTGCGCTCGACACCCGGGTCGCGTGCCGACAGCGGCACGACGACCCGCACGGTGTCGGCGGGCACCTCGGCCGGATCGAACGACAGCATCCACTTGCGCATGACCCCGGAGATGATGGCCAGCTCGACGTCGTTGATGGTGCAACCGTGATGCTCGGCGACCTTTGCGCAGCCCCGTCGCGGCAGCGCGACGGTGGTGAAGGACCGGGTGGTGGTACCCGCGTTGTTCAACGGACTGCGTGGCGCCGAATCGGTCAGCTGCGACACCACGTCCCCCACGCGCCGCACGGTCGTGCCCACGGCGGACCGCATCTCGGACACGAGTCCGTTGCCGTGGAGCACCGTGTCCACGAGGTCGCCCGGACGCGCGAGCGCCTCGGCGAGGGCACCGGCGACGAGATGGGTGCCGCCCGGCGGCCTGCCCGGCATCCACAGCTCCTCCGGCAGCGGTTCGGCTGACTCGGTGTCGTCGCAGATGACCTCACTGATCTCCCGGCTGCCGGCATCGTCGATGAGGCATCGGTGCGACTTGGTCAGGATCGCGAGTCGGCCGTCGGCGAGACCCTCGATGAGATACATCTCCCAGAGCGGTCGCGTGCGATCGAGCGGCCGCGACATCACCCGGGCGACGAGTTCGTCGACGTCGACGGCTCCACCGGGCCGCGGCAGACCCGCGCGACGGATGTGGAAGTTGATGTCGAAGTCGGGGTCGTCGACCCAGACCGGGCGCGCGAGGCCGAGCGTCACCTCGCGGACGACCTGGCGATACCGCGGGATGAGTTGCAGGCGGTTCTCGACCAGCGAGACCAGACCCGCGTAGTCGAGCGTCGACTGCCGTGACGCTCGCCTGGCCGCGTCGGACGCTTCGGATCCGGCGTCGCCCGGTTCGGCGTTCTCCGAGGTGGCCAGCGCGGCCGCGGGATCGACGATCAGCAACGCCCCGAGGTGGGTCGTGGACCGCGAATCGTCGAGGAAGTAGTACATCGCGTCGCGGGGCGACAGACGGGTGACCACGACGCCGATCGTAACCGCCGACGCGGATTTCCGTGGTCTGCGCAGGAGCTACCCGTCAGCCGAACTCGAGGGCCACCAGCTGCCACCGGTATTCCACTCGACCCAACGATCGCCGGCCCGGGTCCGCGGCGCCACGGACCCGGATCGGCTTGCGCTCGATGCGGCCCGCGAACGCCCGGAGCCGCCCACCTCCCTCGTACGAGCCGAACACCTCTGCGGCGCTGGGATCGCACACCTGGACGTGCACGCGCCGCAGCACGTTCCCGGTCGACACCTGCGCCACCGGCGTCGATGCGGTCCCCGGCGTCCCGGTTCCGGTCGACTCCGGAATCCGAAAGGCGTCGTGCCGGACGAGGGCTGCGACCTGGTCGGCGATCGCCGGCGACACGACGTCGCCGAGGTGCGCGACCGAGCGACGCCGATCGACCACCTCGAACAGCAGCCGGGACACCGCAACGGTGAAGCGGCGGGCCTCGGCCGCGGCGACCGCGGTCTTGCGCGCCGAACCGGCACCCGGAGCCGACCCCGGGAACGGCCGGATGGCCGTCGGAGTCGCAAGGCCGTGCGGTGCTGCCACCACCGGACCGGCGGGCTCGTACGGCGGCGCCGGACGAACCCGGACCCGCGGTGTCTGCTGCGACGGCCGCGATCCGTGCGGCCGCGACGTGCTCGTGGGTGCGAGTTCAGGACCCGCCAGGAGTGGACGCATGGGATTTGGACGCACGGGGCGGCGTCCCGGTTCCATCGAATCCGAGAAAAACGCCGACGGTCGGTCCCGGACATCTCCGGGACCGACCGTCGGCGGTCACTGCTGGTGGCGGCACCCGCTTGGGGCGCCGGTCAGCGGCGCTGCTTCTTGGACTTCGGCGGCTTCGGCCGGGACCCCTTGGTGGTGGCGCGGGCCGCGGCGCGGCGCTCGCGCCGGCTGGCGGATTCCGCGGCGCCCGAGAGCTCCTCCTCCTCGGAGTGCACGACCGTACCGCCGCCCTCGCCAGGGCCCGAGTACGTGACCGCCGCGTCCGCCGACTGAGTCGGGGCCCGCAGGGCGGCCGGGGCCTGAGCACCGGAGTCGGCGGCCGGAGCGGGAGCGGGCACCGGTGCCGGGGCACCCGCGCCCACGGCCGCGCGCAGGTCGGCAGCACTCGGGAGCGGTTGCTCGGCCGCCGGCTGCTGTGTCTGCACCTGCGCGTTGAACAGGATGCTCAGCGTCTCTTCCTTCAAGCCCTCGAGCATGCCGTGGAACATGTCGAAGCCCTCGCGCTGGTACTCGACGACCGGGTCACGCTGGGCCATCGAACGCAGGTGGATGCCCTCGCGCAGGTAGTCCATCTCGTACAGGTGGTCGCGCCACTTGCGGTCGAGCACGCTCAGCAACACGCTCCGTTCGAGCTGTCGCATCGCGCCCTCGCCGGCGATCGCGTCGATCTGCTTCTCACGGGTGTCGTACGCGGCGCGCGCGTCGGCGACGAGCTTCTCGCGCAGCTCGTCGGCCGAGATGTCATCGCGCTCACCGTATTCGGACTCACCGACGACATCCTTCGGATCGAGCTCGATCGGGTACAGCGCACGCAGTGCGGTCCACAGCTCGTCGAGATCCCAGTCCTCGGCGTAACCCTCGGCGGTCGCACCGTCGACGTAGGCCCCGACGACGTCGTCGACCATCTGCTTGACCTGCTCGTGGTGATCCTCGCCCTCGAGGATGGTGCGGCGCTCGGCGTAGATGACCTTGCGCTGCTCGTTCATCACCTCGTCGTACTTGAGCACGTTCTTGCGCATCTCGAAGTTCTGCTGCTCGACCTGCGTCTGCGCACTGCGGATCGCCTTGGTCACCATCTTCGCCTCGATGGGGACGTCGTCGGGCAGCCGGTTCATGATCGCCTCGAGCGCACCGCCGTTGAATCGACGCATGAGCTCGTCGGCGACCGACAGGTAGAACCGCGACTCACCCGGGTCGCCCTGGCGGCCGGAACGGCCGCGCAGCTGGTTGTCGATACGGCGTGACTCGTGGCGTTCGGTGCCCAGCACGTACAGACCGCCGGCCGCGCGGACCTCCTCGGCCTCCTTCGCGGCGTCGGTGCGGGCGACCTCGATGGCCTCGTCCCACGCGGCCTCGTACTCGTCGGGGGTCTGCACCGGGTCGAGACCGGCCTTGCGAAGCCGGGTGTCGGCGATGATGTCGGGGTTGCCGCCGAGCACGACGTCGGTACCGCGACCGGCCATGTTGGTGGCCACGGTGACCGCGCCGAGCCGACCCGCCTCGGCGATGATCTGCGCTTCCTGCTCGTGGAACTTCGCGTTCAGGACGCTGTGCGGGATCTCGCGCTTCTTGAGCTGGCGGGAGAGGTATTCCGAACGCTCGACGCTGGTCGTACCGATCAGGACGGGCTGTCCCGTCGCATGACGCTCGGTGACGTCGTCGACGACCGCGGCGAACTTCGCCTCCTCGGTCTTGTAGATCAGGTCACCCTGGTCCTTGCGGATCATCGGCTTGTTGGTCGGGATCGGCAGCACCCCGAGCTTGTAGATCTGGTCGAACTCGGCGGCCTCGGTCTCGGCGGTACCGGTCATCCCGGACAGCTTCTCGTAGAGGCGGAAGTAGTTCTGCAGCGTGATCGTGGCGAGCGTTTGGTTCTCGGCCTTGATCTCGACGCCCTCTTTCGCCTCGATGGCCTGGTGCAGGCCCTCGTTGAAGCGACGCCCGTCGAGCACGCGGCCGGTGAACTCGTCGACGATCATGACGTTGCCGTTGCGGACGATGTAGTCCTTGTCGCGCTGGAACAGCTCCTTGACCTTGATCGCGTTGTTCAGGTAGCTGACCAGGGGCGAGTTGGCGGCCTCGTAGAGGTTGTCGATGCCGAGGCGGTCCTCGACGAACTCGACGCCGGCCTCGTGGACACCGACGGTCTTCTTCTTGATGTCGACCTCGTAGTGCACGTCGCGCTCGAGCAGCGGGGCGATCCGCGCGAACTCGGTGTACCACTTGCTCGACCCCTCGGCGGGGCCGGAGATGATCAACGGGGTACGGGCCTCGTCGACGAGGATCGAGTCGACCTCGTCGACGATCGCGTACGAGTGGCCGCGCTGGACGAGGTCCTCGAGCGAGTGCGCCATGTTGTCGCGCAGGTAGTCGAAGCCGAATTCGTTGTTCGTGCCGTAGGTGATGTCGGCGGCGTAGGCCTCGCGCCGCGCGGCCGAGCTCATGCCGGTGAGGATGACGGCGGTGTCGAGACCGAGGAACCGGTGCACGCGGCCCATCCACTCGGAGTCGCGCTTGGCCAGGTAGTCGTTGACGGTGACCACGTGCACGCCGTCGCCGGAGAGCGCGTTGAGGTAGGCCGGGAGCACACAGGTGAGCGTCTTGCCCTCACCGGTCTTCATCTCGGCGATGTTCCCGTAGTGCAGCGCCGCCCCGCCCATGATCTGCACGTGGAAGTGCTTCTGGTCGAGCACTCGCCACGCCGCCTCGCGGGCGACCGCGAAGGCCTCGGGCAGCAGCTCGTCGAGCGACGCCCCGTCGGCGATGCGCTCTCTGAACTCGTCTGTCTTGGCACGCAACTCGGCGTCGGTCAACGCCTCGACGTCATCGGACAGCGTCTCGACGTGCGATGCGATCGCATCGAGTCGCTTGACCATGCGGCCTTCGCCGACACGCAACAGCTTGTTCAGCACCGTGGATCGAGTCCCTCACCTGTAGAAAACACACGGAATCCGGCCCGCGCGAACGCACAGACCGGATCCCATGGTACCGAGGTGAGCTGAGCAGACCCTGATCGGATCGTCGGACATCGACCGGATGACCGCCTGCGGGGCCCGCTCGGGCGTCAGGTCAACCTGATGAGCCCGTAGTCGAAGGCGTGCCGGCGATAGACGACGGACGCCTTGTCGGTCTCCTTGTCGTGGAACAGGAAGAAGTCGTGGCCGACCAGTTCCATCTCGTAGAGCGCGTCGTCGACGGTCATCGGCACGGCCGTGTGCTCCTTCACGCGGACGATCTGACCGGGTGTGTATTCCTCCACGCCGTCGTCCCACTGTTCGGCGGAGTCGGCCGCCGTCGAGTTCGAATCACCGACGAAACCGTCCACGGAGAGCTGGTTGTCGCGGAGGGGCGGCGCACCGATCTCGGTGGCTTCGGCGACCGAGAGCGGCCGACGGTTGCCGTGATGGACACGGCGGCGGTCCTTGACGCGGCGCAGCCGGGACTCGACCTTGTCGAGCGCGTGTTCGAGGGCGGCGTAGAAGTTCTCGCCGCAGGCCTGCGCCCGGACGATCGGCCCCTTGCCCGTCGCGGTGATCTCCACCTGTTGACAGACCTTGGACTGTCTCCGGTTGCGCTCGTGGTTCAGCTCGACGTCGAATCGGTAGATGGTCGGATCGAATCGCTCGAGACGAGCGAGTTTGTCGCCGACGTAGATGCGGTAGTGGTCGGGGATCTCGACGTTGCGGCCGCTGAACACGACCTTCGCGGTGGGTTCGGCCGGCTCGTCGGCGTCCACCGTTCCCGGTGGGCGGACGAAGGCGAACTCCGGATCGTAGGAATCGTTCTCGGTTGATCGGCGGTCGGGCACGGGACCCTCCTCCACGGTCGGCCGTGGGTCGGCGGTCTTCGGTTCGCGCTGGCCTTTGCGGTGGATGACTGTGGACATTCAACTACCTCCTGAATTGTCCCGAAGCCGGTTGAATCGCCGTGATCTGTTGTCGCACTGGCGATTCGAACGGCACCGAGGATGTGTCCATGTCAGCTGACAGCTGACACTCAAAGACAGGGGCATCACCTCCCGGCAAAAGCGGTCGTGGCCGGCACACCTCGACGGCCTCCGGCAACCTGCTGTACCCCCGACCGTAGCCGCAAGTTCCGGTATCGGCCACGTTTTGCGGCGCGGCGTCGGCATGTCGGGACGAACGGGCACGAGATCCTCCCGCGAGCACCCGTGCCCCGGTTGTGCACAGCCTCGCCCACCGCCCCGCACACCTGTGCGAGGTGCACTACCGTCGGCGCGTGACGTGGCGCCGGCAGGTCTTCGAGGCGGGAACCGATCTGATGTTCCCGATGGTCTGCGGCGGGTGCGGTCGCCCAGGTACCCGGTGGTGCCGACGATGCGAGCGCGCGTTGTCCGACGCCCCGATCGCGGCCCACCCGCGGGTCGCGCCCGGCGTCCCGGTCTGGGCGCTGGGCCGGTACCGCGGTCCGCATCGGCAGGCGATCATCGCGCTCAAGGAACACGACCGTCGCGATCTCGCCCGGCCCCTCGGCACCGCTCTCGCGCTCGGTGTCCGCGTGCTGGCCCGGTGGGGTGAGCTCCCCGACGCCGAACGGATGCTGCTGATCCCGGCACCGACCCGCCGGATGACGGCGCGGCGGCGCGGCGGGGACCCCGTCACGGCGGTGGCGGCGAACGCGGCGCCCGCACTGGGCCGACGGGTACGGGTCGCACCGCTGCTGGTGACGTCGGCGACGGCACGGGACTCCGCCGGACTCGACGCCCGGGCCCGCGCCCGGAATCTACGCGGCGCCGTCCGGCTGCGCTCCGGCGCCGTCCCGGCCCCCGGGGCGAGCGCGATCCTGGTCGACGACGTGCTGACGACCGGCGCGACCGTGACCGAATCGGTGCGCGTGCTCGCCGAGACCGGCGTCGACGTCGCGGCGGTCGTCGTGCTCGCAGCTGCCTGACGGTAGCGGCTCGGATTTCAGGGCAGGACCGGGATCGCGCCCTCGATCATCGCCGGCTCGACCTCGGTCCAGTACTGGTCGGGTTGGCCGTTGCTGCTGCCGAGTCGCAGCACACCGCGCTGATCGCCCACGTAGATCGTCGAGGCGTTGGCGACCACCGCCCGCACCGGCGGTGACACGTTGCCGCTCAGCAGGCCAACCGCCGGGGTGCCGTCGATCGACAGTTGCACGACCGGCGACTCGGGTGCCTCGCGCGCGATCATCAGCGTCGTCGGCGACGCCCAGTCCACCGAGACCGCGCGGTTGCCGATGTTGTAGGCCGCGATCCGCGGGCTGGTCAGCGACACCTGGCCCTCGGTGTTGGTCGACAGCACCGCGAAGACGATCTGTCCGCCGACCACCAGTGCGGTGCGCACACCGTCCGGGGCCACCTGCATCTCGGTGATCGCGCCTCGCGCGACCGTAGGAATCGCCGAAGCCTCGACGGGCACGGTGGCGGTGCCGTCGTCGTCGCGTTGCCATTGGATCGGTTTGCCGTCGACGACGACCCACACGGTGTTCTCGTCGGAGCCGAACGACGGCCGGGTGATCGACGACCCGCCGACGATCGGTCCGACGTCGCCGCCGTAGTCGCCGATCACCAGTTCGAGCCTGCGCTCGGGTCCGGACAGACTCCGGACCGCGGCCACCCGCGCCCCGTTGTCGGAGATGGTCGCCGACCGCAGATCGCGCGCCGACCCGAGCGGCCCCTGCACCGGCACGGTCGCGGTGTCGGTCACCGCTCGCAACGCGCCGCCCGTGACGATGTTGAGCCCGACATCGGTGGTCGTCACAGAGTTCGGATCGAAGGCCCGCACGTCGGTGGTCTGCCATCCGGAGGCGCGTTCGGCGGCCAGCGGCGCGCCGTCGGCGTCGATGACGTAGGGCCCGGATATGTCGGCGCCGTCGAGCGTCCAGATGATCTGCGCCGCCAGCAGGTTGCGATCCCGCGCGGGGGCGCTCCCGATGCCGTCGAGATCCACACGCACGCCGCCCCCGGCGAGGCCGACGACCGGACCCCGCAGCGCGGCTCCGTTGGGGAAGCCGCTGTCCACTGCCGCCGCGAGGTCCGACGCGGGTCCCGCGATCAACCGGTTCACCAGCACGGTCGGGTCGGTCGCCTGTCCCGCGTAGAGCCAGCGCGGGTCGGGGACGAGCCGGCGCCCGGTGCGGTCGCTGTAGTACAGCGAGACCGGCCGGTAGGTGCTGTCGAACTGGTCCCGGTCGATCATCGTGCCGTTCGGCAGGGGCCCGTCGATGCGCCACTGGTCTCCCGAGCGGGTGAGGCTGATGCTGGTCTCGACCCGTCCCGAGGCCGGCAGCAGCTGACCGTCGGACTTGAGGGTCCCGACGTTGTCGCCGATGAGCCGCATCCGCACCGAGTCCTCGTTGCGCTGGTCGACGAAGGTGTTGATCTCGTCGACGATCAGCGCATCGCCGCGGTCGTCCCACTGCTGCGAGGCGACCGAGGTCAGGAAGGCGCGCGCCGAGCGGTGCGCCGAGTCGGGATCGACGGTGGACTTCAGGAAGGCCCGCACCAGGGCCTCGGGATCCATGTCGGCCTGGGGCACCGGGACGGCGTTGGTCGCGCCCTCCCGTTCGAACGATTTGATCGGCTGGGGAGACGAGTCGTTGGGGATCGCCCCGCACGCGGTGACCAGCAGCAGCGCCGCGATGCCGAGCGCCAGCGCCAGGACGGCGCGGCCGGACCGGGATGACCGCATCATTCGGCACCCGCTCCCGGGCCCGCGGCGCGCCCACCCGTCCTGGGCGCGGATGTGCGCTGCAGGGTGCCCACCGACTTCAGGGGCAGCGGCGAACCGAGGACCTTGTGCCCGCGCACGAGCGGCAACGTCAACCGGAAGCACGCGCCCTTGCCCGGTTCACCCCACGCCTCGAGGCGCCCCTGGTGCAGGCGGGCGTCCTCGATGCTGATGGCCAGGCCGAGGCCGGTACCGCCCGAACGCCGGAATCGCGACGGGTCGGATCGCCAGAACCGGTTGAACACCAGCTTCTCCTCCCCCGGCCGCAGTCCGATGCCCTGATCGCGCACGGTGATGGCCACCGCGTCACCATCCGAACGCATGGTGAGCGTCACCGGTTTCCGTTCGCCGTGATCGATGGCGTTGGCGAGCAGGTTCCGCAGGATGCGTTCGACGCGACGCGGATCGATCTCGGCCAGGACGGGTTCGGCCGGGAGATCGAGGACGAGCTCGGTGCCGGTCTCCTCGGCGAGGTGACCGACGGTGGCCAGGGCACCGTCGATCGGGATGGCCATGTCCATCCGCTCGGCGGCCAGTTCGGCCATGCCGGCGTCGTGACGCGAGATCTCCAGGAGCTCGTTGAGCAACGTCTCGAAGCGGTCGAGTTCCTTGTCCAGCAATTCCACCGACCGCTTGCGGACCGGGTCGAGATCCTCGCGGCCCTCGTAGAGCACGTCGGAGGCCATCCGCACGGTGGTCAGCGGTGTGCGCAGTTCGTGGCTGACGTCGGAGGTGAACTGCCGCTGCAGTCCGCCGAACTCCTCGAGATGGGTGATCTGCTTGGACAGGCTCTCGGCCATGTCGTTGAAGGACATCGCGAGCCGGGCCATGTCGTCCTCACCGCGGACCGGCATTCGCTCCTTCAGCCGGCCGTCGGCGAACCGCACCGCGATCCGCGACGCCGACCGCACCGGGATGACGACCTGACGCGACACGAGCCACGCGATCGCGGCCAGCAGACCGAGCAGCACGATGCTGCCCGTCAGCAGCGTGCCGCGGACGAGGTCGAGCGTGTTCTGTTCCGCCGTCAGCGGGAACACCAGGTACAACTCGAGGCCGGGCACCGAGGCGTTCGTGGGACTGCCGACGATCAGCGCCGGCGCCCGACCCCCCGTCCCGTCGGGGACCTGGGTGTACTGGTATGCCACCTGACCGCCGCGGACCATGTCCCGCAGGTTCGACGGCACCTCGGCCGTCGGCCCGACGCCGCTCGCGACCCCGTTGTCGGAGCCGCCCGGTACCAGCAGGACGGTGTCAAAGGCACCGACGGCACCCGACGCCTGCCCGGTGTCGGCGTCCCGGTCGGTGAGCAGGGACCGCGTCTGACGCAAACGGTTCTGGACGGACATGTTGCCCGCGCCGCTCGACAGATCGCGCTCCACCGAGATGCGGGCGCGATCGATCTCCTCGGTCGCCGCCGCCAGCTTGACGTCGAGCAACCGGTCGGTGATCTGGGTGACGAGGACGAAGCCGAGAATGAGGAGAACGACGACCGACAGCACCAACGTGGACACCACGACCCGCAACTGCAGCGAGCGCCGCCAGATGTGCCCGAAGGCACGTCCGACAGCGCCGGCGGTGCGGGTGAAGCGTCCGAGAGTGCTGTTGACCCGTCGTCGAGATCGACCGATCACGGCGGGCCGGCCTTGTAGCCGACCCCCCTCACCGTCAGGACGACCTCGGGATTCTCCGGGTCGGTTTCGACCTTGGCGCGTAACCGCTGGACATGCACGTTGACGAGTCTAGTGTCCGCCGGGTGCCGGTATCCCCACACCTGTTCGAGGAGGACATCGCGGGTGAACACCTGACGGGGCTTGCGCGCGAGCGCGACGAGCAGGTCGAACTCGAGCGGGGTCAGCGAGATCGGCACGCCATCGCGGGTGACCTTGTGGGCGGGCACGTCGATCTCCACCGGGCCGATCGACAGCAGCTCGGCCGGTTCCTCGTCGGTCCGGCGCAGGCGCGCACGCACCCGGGCGACCAGCTCCTTCGGCTTGAACGGTTTGACCATGTAGTCATCGGCGCCGGATTCCAGGCCCAGCACCACATCGACGGTGTCGGACTTCGCCGTCAGCATCACGATGGGCACACCTGAATCGGCACGCAGCACACGGCAGACGTCGATGCCGTTCATGCCGGGCAGCATGAGGTCGAGAAGCACCAGATCGGGACGGATCTCCCGGACCGCAGTCAGAGCCTGTGTGCCGTCGCCCACCACGAAGGGCTCGAAACCCTCGCCGCGCAACACGATCGTCAGCATCTCGGCGAGTGCGGCGTCGTCGTCGACGACGAGGATGCGGGGTTTCATGTTGTCAATGGTGACATCACCGTGATGAAACCGTGGTGATCGACGCGCCGGGACGGACGTTCTGACCCGTTTGGTTTAACCACCTAGACTCCCCGCCGTGGGTCAATTGATAGCCGTGGAAGGACTCGACGGCGCCGGCAAGAACACCTTGGTCACCGGTCTGATCGACCGATGGTCAGCGGCCGGACTCCGGGTCGCGACGTTCACCTTCCCCCGCTACGGCCGGTCGGCGACCGCCGACATCGCGGCCGAAGCGCTCCACGGTTCGCACGGTGACCTACGCGACAGCGTGTACGCGATGGCACTGCTGTTCGCGCTCGACCGGGCCGGAGCGGTCGAGGACATCCACGCCGCCACCGAAGCCCACGACATCGTGATCCTGGACCGCTATGTCGCGTCCAACGCCGCCTACAACGCCGCACGTCTGGAGCAGGGCGCCGGCGGTGAGATGGTGCGGTGGGTCGTCGACCTCGAGTTCGGCCGATTCGACATGCCGGTCCCCGATCGTCATGTCCTGCTCGGGGTGTCACCGGAGGTCGCGATGCAGCGTGCGGCATCGCGCGCCGAACAGGACGCGGCGCGAGCCCGGGACGCCTACGAACGCGACGACGCCCTGCAGCGCCGGGTCGACGCCGTCTACCGCGAACTCGCCGAGGACGCCTGGATGTCGCCCTGGCACCTGTTCGACGGCGAGGATGTCGCAGGCCTGGCCGACGAGCTCCGTACCGACCGGACAGCACCGACCGAATGACGCGTCCGATGACCTCGCGGCGCCCTTTCGATAGCCTGGGACCACCGATTGTGAAGGGCATTTCATGACCTATCAGCCACCGCCACCTGGTGGTGGGCCGCCGCCGTACGGTCCGCCAGGCCCTGGCCGGCCGGGCCCGGGTCCACAGGGTTCGGGCCCGCCGGGTCCCGGCAGGCAGGGCCCCGGTCAACAGGGTCTCGGTCAGCAGTACGGCCCGGGTCGGCAACCAGTGCCCGGTCCGCATCGCCCGGGGGGATACGGCCCTCCGCCCGGCCGGGGGCCGGTGCCGCCGCCCGCCCCGTACGGCCGTCCCCCGTTCGCCCCGGGACAGTATGGTCCCCCCGGGGCCGGGGCTCCCGGATTCGGGGGCCCGCCCGGCCCGCCGCCGCGCGGCAACACCGGGGTGATCGTCGCCTGGGTGCTCGGCGGCGTCGCGGTCGTCGCGGTGATCGCCCTGGTGCTCACGGTGGTGGTGACCAGATCGTCGTCGGACGACACCGTGGTCGCCGGTTCGTCCAGCGCGACGTCGGGCCCGACCTCCGCCTCCGACGACCCGTCGCCGAGCGAGAGCGGGTCGGAGCCGGGATCGACCGACTACACCGCCCTCTCCGAGATCCGGGCGGCGTTGCTCGCCTACATCACCGCCCGCAATGAGCGCGACGTCGCGCGCATGCGCGCCGCGGTCTGCACCCAGTCCCGCGACCGGATCACCGGCGTACCCCCTGCCGACGGCGGAGAAATCGTTCTCGACGGCTTCCTCGACACGGTCTTCGACGGCGACGTCGCCCAGTCCGAGGTCGTGTCCCACCTCGAGAAAGGCACGGAGAGAACGGCATCGGAGAAGTCGAACGAGCGCTTCCTCAAGGAGGAGGGTTCGTGGATCTACTGCCCCGACGCCGAACCCGACATCGGGACCTGACTTCGCGGAACCCGGCTTTCGAACCCCCGGTCATAGAAAAAGGAGCCCCACCGCAGTGGGGCTCCTTTTCTATGCCGATCGTTCAGTAGCGGTAGTGCTCGGGCTTGTACGGCCCCTCGACATCGACGTTGATGTACTCGGCCTGCTCCTTGGTGAGCTTGGTGAGCTTGCCGCCGAGCGCCTCGACGTGGATGCGGGCCACCTTTTCGTCGAGATGCTTGGGCAGGCGGTAGACCTCGTTGTCGTACTCGTCGTTCTTCGTCCACAGCTCGATCTGTGCGATCACCTGGTTCGAGAAGCTGTTGCTCATGACGAACGAGGGGTGACCGGTCGCGTTCCCGAGGTTGAGCAGACGGCCCTCGGAGAGCACGATGATCGACTTGCCGTTCTCGAAGATCCACTGGTCGACCTGCGGCTTGACGGTGATGCGCTTGGCACCCGACCGCTCGAGGCCGGCCATGTCGATCTCGTTGTCGAAGTGGCCGATGTTGCCCAGGATCGCCTGGTGCTTCATCGCCCGCATGTGCTCGAGGGTGATGATGCCGAGGTTGCCGGTCGAGGTGATGACGATGTCGGCGTTGCCGATCGCGTCCTCGACGGTGACGACGTCGAAGCCGTCCATCAGCGCCTGCAGCGCGTTGATCGGGTCGATCTCGGTGACCTGGACGCGGGCGCCCTGGCCGGCGAGCGATTCGGCGCATCCCTTGCCGACGTCGCCGTAGCCGCAGATCAGCACCTTCTTGCCGCCGATGAGGACGTCGGTGCCGCGGTTGATGCCGTCGATCAGCGAGTGGCGGGTCCCGTACTTGTTGTCGAACTTCGACTTGGTGACCGAGTCGTTGACGTTGATCGCCGGGAACGCGAGGTCGCCGGCGGCGGCGAACTGGTACAGCCGCAGCACACCGGTGGTGGTCTCCTCGGTGACGCCCTGGACCGACTCGGCGATCGCGGTCCACTTGCCCTTGTCCGTCTCGAACCGCTTGCGCAGCAGTTCGAGGAACACCTTGTACTCGGCGGGGTGGTCGTCCTCCGCGGGCGGGACCACGCCGGCCTTCTCGAACTCGGCACCGCGGAGCACCAGCATGGTGGCGTCCCCGCCGTCGTCGAGGATCATGTTCGCCGGTTCACCGGGCCAGGTCAGCATCTCCTCGGCCGCCCACCAGTACTCCTCCAGGGTCTCGCCCTTCCAGGCGAAGACCGGCACACCCTTCGGCTCGTCCGGCGTGCCGTTGGGCCCGACGACGATCGCCGCGGCCGCGTGATCCTGGGTGGAGAAGATGTTGCACGACGCCCATCGCACCTCGGCGCCGAGCGCGGTGAGGGTCTCGATGAGGACCGCGGTCTGCACGGTCATGTGCAGCGAGCCGGAGATACGAGCTCCCTTGAGCGGCAGCACGTCCGCGTATTCGCGTCGAAGCGCCATGAGTCCGGGCATCTCGTGCTCGGCGAGCTCGATCTCCTTGCGGCCGAAGTCCGCGAGGGACAGGTCGGCCACCTTGTAGTCGATTCCGTTGCGGCTGTCGGCCTTCAGCTCGTCCTGAGCAGTCGTCACTTGATCCCCTTGTCGTTCGCGTCGGGCGCCCGTCGATGCAGGCGCGAATGCGTTCGATCCAGGCTAACCGAACGAGCGGGCGGTTCCGAGGGGCAGGTGCTCCGAGCCTCAGGTGTCGCGCGAAGGGTGGGGCCGGGCCGCGCGGTCGGCGTCCTCCCGGACCAGGTCCGGATCCTCTGCCAAGTCCTCCACCTCGGGCCGACGACGGAGGAACACGATGCTCGCGACGAGCCCACCCCACACGATGGTGATCGACACGATGAGCATGACGATGGCGATACCGTTCATCGGACGGTCTCCTTCGTGGACGGGCCGGAGGTGCGGCCGGTGTCGGCCAGCGGTGGCCACGGTAGGAAGTCCGGTTGATCCCGGCCCTTCCAGGACGGCAGGGTGAGCAGCACCGCAGCCACGACGACCAGCGCGATCGTGCCCCAGCCGAAGACGCCGAGGTACCACGTCGGGTACCCCTCGTATCCCTCGTCGATGACCGACCACACCTTCTGCACCAGCATGATCGTGAGGAAGATCGGCGCCACGACCCCGACGAGCGCCAGCCAGATTTTGCCGACCTTGAACGTCGAGACGGCGTTCAGGTGCTGGCGCAGCATGTCTCCGCGGCGGAGCACCCAGATGAGGATGACCGTCATCATGATCGCCGACGCGACGACGCCGACGTTGTTGGCGAACATGTCCACCGTGTCGAGGGCGATCAGGCCCGAGGTCGTGGAGAACAGGGCGATCGAGATCAGACCACAGATGCCGGAGACGCCGACCGCCGCCTTGGTGCGGCTGATGCCCCATTTGTCCTGGAGCGCACCGGACACACCGATCATCAGCGAGATGAGCGAGGTGAAGCCCGCGATCACGAGCGAGCCGAAGAACAGCGCCCCGAAGAACGCGGCGCCCGGCATCTCCGAGATGACGGCCGGGAACGTGACGAAGGACAGGATCGGACCGGTCAGACCCTCGAGATCCGAGACGGCCACCTGCTGCTGGTAGGCCAGGAAGCCGAGCGCCGAGAACACGCCGATGCCGGCGAGGATCTCGAACGAGGAGTTGGCGAACGCGACGACCAGACCCGAGCTGGTCATGTTGGCCCGGCGTCGCTGGAACGACGCATAGGCGATCATGATGCCGAACGCGATCGACAACGAGAAGAAGATCTGGCTGTAGGCCGCGATCCACACGTCGAGGTCCTTCAGCGCGGCCCACTGCGGGGTGAAGAGGGCGTTGAGCCCGTCGGCGGCGCCGGGCAGGGTGATTGCCCGGATCACCAGCCCGGTGAACCCGATGAACAGCAACGGGATGAACACGATGTTGACCTTCTCGATGCCGTTGGCGACACCGAGCGCCAGGACGGCCAGCACCGCGAGCCACACGATGACCAGGGGCAGTGCGACGCCGCCGACGACGGTCGTCGAGACACCCGGATCACCGACCTGGAGGTAGTCCTGGGTGAAGAAGGTCGCCGGGTCGTCGCCCCAGCTCTGGTTGAACGAGAAGAAGAAGTAGCTGGCGGCCCAGGCGATGACCGCCGCGTAGTAGACGCCGATGACGAACAGCAGACCGGTCTGGAACCAGCCCAGCGCCTCGACCGGCTTCTTGATGCGTCGGAACGACAGTGGTGCGGTGCCGCGGAAGCGGTGCCCGACCGCGTAGTCGAGGAACAGCACGGGAATGCCCGCGGTCAGCAGGGCGACCAGATACGGGATGAGGAACGCGCCGCCGCCGCTCTCGTACGCGACGCCCGGGAAGCGCCAGATGTTGCCGAGGCCCACTGCGGAACCGATTGCGGCGAAGATGAAGCCGGAGTTCCGGGTGAACTGCTCCCGACCACCTCCGACGGTCTTGGCAGATGCCACCGCTTACCTCCTCGTCGAGATCTGCGCCCTCGGGGTACGGGTGCCGCGAGGTCTGTAGACGTCGACGCTATCGCACGAAGCGGGACTCCCGCGGGCGTTGGCAGACGGCGCGCCCGAACGCGAACGGGGACCCCCGGCGCACGGCCGTGGGTCCCCGTCCTGACGTTGGGCTACGAGTCGGTCGGCGGTCAGACGAGACCGCGGAAACCCGTTCCGATCGCTGCGTCGGTGTCCTGCATGACACGGCTGGCGTTGCTCACACCCTGCTCCAGCGCGGTCAGCGAGTCACGGGACTGGGTGAAGATCCGATCGAAGGCGCCCTGCGCGTCGACGTAGGCAGCCTTGGCCTGCTGGGAGTTCCAGTTCCCGTCGAGGGCGGCGACCTGCGCCTTGAGCTGCGAGTTCAGGTCCTCGAGCCGGGTGAAGGCAGCCCGGAGGCCGCCGCTGAGATCGCCGAGAGCGGCGAAGTCGTAATTGATCGAGCCGTTCATGGTGGGTTCCTTTCGCAGAACGTGAGGTTCGGGATGCGGACCGGTGTCAGACGCTGGTGTTGAGTCCGCGCGCGGCAGCCGCGTCCTGGTCCTCGTAACCGGCGAAGCCGTTGGTGAGCTGGGTCTTGATCTGCTCCAGCAGCTGGTTCATGGTCAGCGCGGCCTTGTTCCAGTCGGTGTGCGTGCCGTCGAACGCGACACCGGCCGAGCCCTGCCACGTGGGTGTGGCGTTTCCGGCGTGCTGGGCGATCTGGTTGATGACGGCCTTCATGTCCTCGACGAGACTGCCGACCTTGGCTGCGGTGGCCTGTCCGTCCGCGACGTTCACGGTGACGCCGGCGCCGCCGCCTGCTCCGGGCAAGTTCAGCATGAGTGCTCCTCCTGTGTAACGGCACCGTTTGGCGATGCCCCCGTTGGTATCCGTGACACAGATACCCCTGACAGTTGATTCCCGCGGCGGTCTGTTCCGCGGAATCCCCCGATGCGGATCATGGCATCCATTTCCCGTCGGGCAGGGTCTCTATCAACAGGCTGACCGCCTGTGCGATTCGATGACCCGTTCCCGGCGAGAAGGTGGTCCACACCCGACCGTCCGGGGACTTGCTGGGACTGGACACGATTCGACCCCGTTCGGTGTCGAAAATCGCGACAGCTCCAGAAGATTGAGCGAATCGTCCGTCCTCGTTCATCGAGGCGACGACCTCGGTGCGGGTCCGGCACGACGCGAACCCTGCCGAGACGACGACGGCATCGGCCGGTGCGGCGCCGAGCGCGTGCAGGGCGTCGGTCGTCTCGGTGCCGGCCCGACAACGGCCGAGCCGGTCGACGACCTCGTCGGACGGAGCCGAGAAGGCCGTGAATTCAGCCGGCTCCGCGGCGGATTCGAGAGCGTCGAACTGAGCCCGCACCACCGCGGCGAGGGCCTCAACGTCGGCGACATCGACGACCGTGACGTCGACGCGACGGCCCGTCCGCGTCACGAGTGCGTGGTCGTGGCCGTTGCGCGCCACACAGATTCGGCGAACCGCGTCGTCAGTGTAGGAGCGGATCTCGATCTCGCGCTGCGGTTGCGCCAGCACCCGTAGCACCGTCGACGCCCACGGTGTGGGCTCACCGTGCTCGACGAGTTCGAGCGCCGCGATCACCGCGTCGGGGTCGGCTTGGGTGACGTTGGCGGAGTCATTCCCGGTGTCGGACTCCGCGGCAACGTTCCCGAGGTCGAGGACGACCGGCCAGGTCTGGACTCCGAAACGTTCGCCGAGCCGGCACAGGACTGCGGCATCGAACGTCATCCCGGCGTCGTGCACGATCGGCATCATCGGCGTTCACCCGGGTTGCCGAGCATCAGCGTCTCCGATAGGTAGCGCGGATCGACGTCGGGCATTCCGTGCCCGTCTGGCGCCGAGACATAATGCGCAGCAGGACGATCCGACGTGGCCAGCTCGGCCCAGGTCGTCTGTTCCGTGGATTCGGTCGCCACCGAGGGCGGAGGGTCGGACGAGTCCAGTTCGGCGGCGTCGGCGCCGACGGTGCGGACGACCGAACCGCGGTCCGCCGTGGCGACACCCGGGGCCACCGGCGGCGGTACGCCGGGGCCGGTGCCGGGGGCCGACGCCCCCGGAGCGCCGCCGGAACGTCGTGGCGGGGACCTGCGATGGTCCGCTCGCGACGATCGTCGGTGCGTACTTCAGCTTCTCGGGCGGCGGCAGGAACACTCCCCCTATGCCCGCGGGCATCGCCGCACCCAGAGGCGCGGCCGGCGCCGGGGTCGGAGGTGGCGCGGCGGCCGCGCGGGCCGCCGCCGCCCGCTCGGCGGCGAGCGCGTCACCGGACACGAGCCCCGGTGCGGGTTTCGCCGATTCCCACGGCGCGGCAACAGGTTCGGTGGCATTCTCGTACGTCTGCATCACACGGGCAGCCCGCATTCGCTGGTGCGCGACCGCACGCTCGGCATGGGCGGCCGCACCGGCGATGATCGGTGCGACCGCGGTGGCGGTGGTTGCGATCCCGTGCAGTTTCTCGACGACGTCGACCTCGGCGAGGTCGGGCATGTTCAACCGCGCGACCGTGATCGCCGCGGCCTGGGCTTCGGCGCGTGTGGCATTCTCGGCCGCCTCGGTCGCGACTTCGGCGAACCACGGGGCCAGCCGGGTCAGCTTCTCGAAAGCCGCACTGGTGTGGGCGGACTGCCAATGTGCCCCCAGGCGTGCCAGCACGGCGGCGTACTCGACACCGGCTTCCCCGACCTCCGCGGCGAGAGCGGCCCAGGCCAGGCCAGCTTCCGCCAGCGGCGCGGGCCCAGGACCGGCGCCGAGGTCGGCGGCGAGCTGTTCGGTCGGACGGGTGTCCCAGTTGACTCCGGTGAAGCCGATCACGAGCGCCTCCCTTCGATGCCGGCGGGTTGTGGATGTGCGAGCGGAATGATGTTGCTATGCAGGGGGTTCGCGCTCTCCTACAACGCCACGCGGAAGGCGTCCGACGCCTCGGCATCACCCTCGATGAAGCCGGCGGCCTGCGCGCGGAGTACGGCGGCGATCTTCCGCATCTCCAGAACTCCCGTCGCCGTGTCCGTTTCGAACTTCTCGGCTACCGTCGTGAAACTCTCGGCAGCTGCGGTCGAGACCTCATCGCGACCCTGCGCGGCCACGGGCAACGCCCGACCGGCGGCGGTGAGCGCGTGCTCCAGGCGATCGGCGATCCGGTCGAGGTCGCTTGCCGCCGAGACCAGTTCGGCGGGTTCGACGCGGAGTTGCGAGTTGCTCATACTTCCTCGTTTCGTTTCGGACCGGGCACGCCCAGTCGCAGTTCGATGTCCGGGCTGGGATCGGGTTCTGCGGCTTCCTCATGGCCGATGACCGCTGGCGCGACCTCAGGCGACTCACCGACCACGCGACGGCCGTTGTCCTCGGTGACCAGATAGTCGGGTACCGAGTGCTGGTCGTCCGCAGCGCCCGCGCCCCGCGCGCCGGCGGCACCCATCGGGGCACCGCCCATCGGTGCGCCACCCATCGGCATCGCGGCAGGCGCCGTCACAGGCCTGGCGGTCGTCGATGCGCCGAGCGCGGGTTCGCCGAGGGTGAAGTTCGTCGGGACGGTCGGCCGCGAAGCACCCAGCGGCGTCGCTATTCCGCCCACGCCGCCGATGCCACCGCCACCGCCGCCTCCCCCGCCACCACCACCGCCGCCCGCGCCCTTCGACTTCGGCGACAGCGCAGCCGGGGCGATGCCGGGAGAACCGTGTTCGACGTTCAGCATCTTGCTGATCGGTTGCATCAGCGAGGTGGGCAGTTCGGTGGCCGTCGACATCGCCGGCGACACGACGTCGAGGATCGAACTGGCCAGCGTGAACGGCGATTGTCCCGCGCCCGCGGTGGGCGCACCGGTGACGGCGACCGGGGCACCGTTCACGGCCATCGCCGTCGTCGGGCCGAGTAGTTCGGCCCGGGTCACCGCGACCGCGGCGGTCGCCTGCGACAGTCCGACAGAGGCGAACCCGGCCGCTGCTGCGAAGCCCGCACCGACCGCCGGTGTCATCATCATGGGGACCGCCATGCTGGTGATCTTCGCGACCGTCGCCGCGATGATCCCCTGCACCACTGCCAATCCCTTGGCGACGATCGCCGCGGCCGTTTTGGTGTCGAGCGAGATCCCCGACCCCTGCGTGGCCAGAGCCGAGCTGTTCGCCCCCGCCTCGGCGGTCTTGGCGCCGGCGCTCACCGCGCCCTGCCCGGTCCACAGCTGGTCGGCGAGCTTGAGTGCGCTCTGCCCCATCGTCATCGACGTCTCGAGCACCTTGGTGAGGCTCTCGAAGATGACGGTCGGGTCGAATCCGCCACCCGAGAGATCACCGGTGCCGAAACCACCTAGCAGATCGGTCATCGGTTTGATGAACATGTCCAGGTTCGGTGGCTGCAGCGGTGGCAGTCCCGGCATCGGCGGCAACGGGGGCAGCACCGGCAGCGGAGGCAGACCCAGTCCGCCCAGGACGTCGGCGACCGTGCGGTCGAGGATCGGGCCGAGCGGGGTCGCCTCGATCATCTCCTGCACCGTCATGTGGTTCAGGGCAGGCACATCCGGGATGCCCGGTAGCGGTGGAACCGTCACAGCACCGAACGGATGGCTGCGGCACTGGCGGCATCGGTGCCCTCGAACTCGGCGAGACCCGCCGCAGTCGACGCCGCGGTGGCGGCATGGACGGCCGCGAGCTGCCCCACCGACATGAGGTGACTGGCCTGCGCAGCGATGAACGCGGCGAGGAACTCCTGCCCGATGAGCCCGAAGACGGGGACCATCGCCGCGGTGTTGGCCGCGGCGTCGATCGACCCGGCGGTGCCGACGGCGGTCGCCATCGCGGCGTTCGTGGCGGCGAAGCCCTCGAGCACCTCCGGCGTCACCTTGACGTTCGTCATTCTCGAACCCCCTCGTGGGTGTCAGTCTGATGGATCGGTGTCATGTCGGCCGGGTCCGTCATTCGGCCGGACGAGCGGCCAGCATGTCGCCGAACGACTCGTTGAACTCCTCGGTCACCGCGGCGATCCGGGCGTAGACCTTCTGTGCGGCCAGCGCGGCGGTCGTCACGACCTGGTCGGCCAGCCGGCTCGCACCGAGTTCGTTGGCGCCGTAGGCGAATTCGAGGTCGATGAGCGCGCCCTTGCCGTCCACCTCGGCGGTGACCAGCCCGTCGGACGACGTCTCCCGGACCGAGATCGCGCGTAGCTTCTCCTGAAACCCGTGCAGGCCGTCGAGCTGCCGTTGCGCGCGCGCCTCGAGTTCGTCCATCCCCCAGGTCATCGCTGCAACCACGACGCGGGCGCGTCGGCTTCCTCGTCGTCGCGCCATTCGGCTCGTGCGAGATCGTCCGGGCGGGGCAACTGCATCTCCTGCACGAGGTCTCGGTCGATGCCGGCGGCGAGCAGGTTCTCGCGGAGCCGGATACCGGCGGACATCGCCGCCTGCTGACAGAGTCGGAGGATGTCGCCGGCGAGCAGAGCCGGATCCTTGTCGAGTTCGGACGCCTCGATACGAACCGCCACCGGAAGACCTTGCGCGGTGGTCCGGACGCCGAGCCCGCCCGACCGTGACCGCGCGGTCACGAACTCGTGCAACACCGCCCACGGGTCGTCGGGATCACCGTCGACGAGATCCCGAGGATCGTCGGAGTAGGTCATGGAAAGCTGCACCCCCTTCACGCCGAATATGACGCAGCCGGGGTCCCTTCCGGTTCCATCGAATTTTCGTTCGACGGAACCAGACCTCCCACATACGGATCCGTGAAGAACCGCGCACCCCGCTGCGCACATGTGTTGAGTGCCTGCATAGTGCCATACTCGGTTCGGCCCCACCACACCAGAGATGCACTATGCCGAACGCGTGTCTTCGAGGCGGCCCTGTGGACGTCGTCCGGACCAGGTCGAGGACCTTGGGTAGACTGCCGCAGGACGCAGCCGGGGTCGATCGACAAAACGGGGTGGATCGCTGCACGCCTCGCCGAACTCGCCGCAACGCGATCGGCGCCCGGCCGCTTGACCAGAGGATTCGCCGATGACGTACGAGAACCCGACGAGACCGGACGGAACCGGGCCCGGCGCTCCTGATGCCGACGCCCCGGCGCCGCCGCCCTGGCTGCAGTTCGCCCCGCCGACCGCCGCTCCACAACAGCCGCCGGCTGCAGCGCCCGCGCCGCCCGCACCCCGGGGACCGTCCGCACGTCCGGACAGCGCATCACCGGCCCGCGAGACGATGCCCCCGCGGCCGGACTTCGAAAGCCGGTCGGCGCCACCGCCCGACCACGCCGGCGCCGCCGACCACCCCGGGGCCGCGCCCGCCGATCCGCATCCTCACGGCGGGCCCGTTCCGCCGGAGTCGCGTCCCGAGATCTCACCGACCGAGAACCCGGTCGCTGCCCCGTGGTCGCCGCAGGCCCCTCCCGTCCCGGGGCCGGACCACTTCGGACCCGACAACCTCGGACCCGGGCACGTCACCGGCCCGGCACCGTCATCCGGAATGCCGCCGCACCCCGCCTCGCCGCAGATCGTGCCGCCCGCCCCGCCGGCTCCCCAGTCCGCTCCCGCGTGGTCCGCCCAGCCGGGGATGCCACCGACTCCGGTCGCCGGCCATCACCCTCCGCCGTACGCGGGTCCGGCTCCGATGGGCCCCGGTCCCGCCCCCGCCTTTCCCGGGCAGCCGATGCAGCACGGATACGGGCCGCCGTCGGGAGGCCCCTCGCTCGACGAGGTGGCACTCATCCGGAAGGCTCGTCGGGCGCCGAGTCGCGGCTGGCGTCGTGCGGTGCACACGCTGTCTGCCGGTGCGATCAATCCCGGTGAGTCGCAGGGCGACATCGAATACCAGCAGCTGCTCGAACGGGTGAACCGGCCGGTCCGGGGCGACTATCGGATCGCCGTGCTGTCGCTGAAGGGCGGAGTCGGCAAGACGACGACCACCGTCGGCCTCGGCTCGACGTTCGCCTCCCTGCGGGGCGACCGCGTCATCGCCGTCGACGCCAATCCCGACCTCGGTACGCTCGCACAGCGCATTCCGCAGCAGACTCGGTCGACCGTCCGCGACCTGCTCGCCGATGAGAACGTCTACCGCTACTCAGACGTCCGGGCCCACACGTCGCAGGCGCCGAGTCGCCTCGAAGTCCTTGCCTCCGAACGAGACCCGGCGATGGCCGAGGCGTTCAACGAGGAGGAATACCGCGGCGTCATCACCGTGCTGCAGCGCTTCTACAACATCATCATCACCGACTGCGGCACCGGTCTGAGCCACTCGGCGATGAACGGGGTCCTCGACCTCGCGAACACGATCATCCTCGTCAGTTCCCCGGCTCTCGACGGCGCCCGCAGCGCCGGCGCGACCCTGGACTGGCTGGAGGCGCACGGTTTCGGACACCTCGTCTCGCGCGCCGTGGTCGTCCTGAGTTCGTCGCGACCCGGGTCGTCGACCATCGACACCGACCAGCTGGGTCAGCACTTCCTCACGCGGTGCCGCGCCGTGCACAAGATCCCGTTCGACGACCATCTCGCCGAAGGCGCGGACGTCGACCTCGAACTGATGTCGAAGCCGACGAAGCGGTCGTTCGTCGAACTCGCCGCGACCATCGCCGACGATTTCTCGGGTGGTCCCGGACAACGAGAAGAGCCGTTCCTCCGCTGACCGACCCCTGATCCCGGGGGGCGGCCGACGGGACCTGGTGAGACGCGGGGCCGACCCTTCGTGACGCGCCCTCCGCAGGCTCCGGGCGCTCCTCAGGGACCGGTGGTTGGTCGCGCCTTTCCGCAGGCTCCGGGCGCTCCTCAGGGAGCGTGGGTTGGTCGCGCCTTTCCGCAGGCTCCGGGCGCTCCTCAGGGAGCGGCGGTTGGTCGCGCCTTTCCGCGAGCTCCGGGCGCTCCTCAGGGGAGCAGAGGGAGGGCGTCGCTTGCACCCCTCAGACCAGCGATTTTGTTGTTCTTTCGGATCAGGGACCGGCGGTTCGCCTCAAGGCGTCTCGGCGCGCCGATCCCGGCGCGCGATCCGCCAGCGCCGACCGAAGTGGATGAACGTCGGTATGACGATCGTGCACACGGAGGCGATGATGAAGATCTCGATGTTGTCGCGGATGACCGGGATGTTGCCGAGGAAGTAGCCGAGCAGGATGATCCCGGCCGCCCAGGTGAAACTGCCGAGCACACTGAACAGGGTGAACGTCCGATGTGGCATGCCGCTGAAGCCGGCGACCAGCGGGGTCAGGGTGCGGACGATCCCGATGAACCGGCCGAAGAACACGGTGAGCGGCCCGAAGCGGTCGAAGTAGTGGTTCGTCTTGGCGAGATACTCGGGTCCGATGGTGCGCATCAGTTTGCCCTCGACCACCCCGCGCCCCACACGGCGGCCGATGAAGTAGCCGCACTGGTCGCCGACGATCGCCGCCAGCGGCACAGCCAGGCACAACAGCCACAGCGGTGCGAAGGGATCGGGTTGCGCAGCGAACACGCCGGCGGTGAAGAGCACCGAGTCGCCGGGAAAGATGAACCCGACCAGGATGCCGGTCTCCACGAAGATCAGCACGCAGAGTCCGATGAGGCCACCGGTGGCCACGAAGGACTCGATGTCGAAGGGGTTCATCGAATCCAACACTAGTGGCGCAGCGACCCGCCGGGGCCCGGTGACCGTCGCGACGTGGCAAAGCGTCGGCAACCATTCAGATCCCGGCAACCCAGGTCGCAGCCGGCACCCGGCACCCGACGCGCACGACGACCGGTGATGCGGTTTACTCGACGCCAAGCGGGACAACGCACCATTGCCATCCACCGCTCCGTCGCGAGGACGCGACCGACACCGCCCGAGCGACACCGAGGGGAGAGACAGTGCCCACCAAGCACCGGGATCCGTCCCCGACCACGACGTCCGGTCCGACGCTGCGTCCGGTCTCCGACACCGACGTCCGCATCGAGTACCACACCATCCACGGCTACCGGCGCGCCTACCGGATCGCCGGCAGCGGTCCGGCGCTGCTGCTCATCCACGGCATCGGTGACAACTCGTCGACGTGGGACGAGGTCATCCCGATCCTCGCGCAGCACTACACCGTCATCGCACCCGACCTGCTCGGCCACGGGGAATCGGACAAGCCACGCGCCGACTACTCGGTGCCGGCCTTCGCCAACGGCATGCGCGACCTCCTCGTCGTCCTGGGGATCAGCAAGGTGACGGTCGTCGGCCACTCCCTGGGCGGCGGCGTCGCGATGCAGTTCTGCTATCAGTTCCCGCGCTTCGTCGAGCGCCTGGTGCTGGTCGCGGCCGGCGGGGTCACCCGCGACGTCAACCCCGCCCTGCGGTTGTTCTCGCTGCCCATCGTCCCGCAGGTGCTGTCGGTACTCCGCGTCCCCGGCGTGATCCCTGGTCTCACGACGCTCGCGAAAGCGATCGTCGCCGCGCCGGTGCCGCCCCTGTTCCCGTCCTCGGCCACGCCCGAACATCTACTGGCCGACCACGAGGACCTCATGCGGGTCCTCGGTGGGCTCGCCGACCCCACCGCGTCGGCCGCCTTCCTCCGTACTCTGCGCGCCGTCGTCGACTGGCGCGGCCAGTCCGTCACGATGCTCGACCGCTGCTACCTCACCGAGCGCCTGCCGGTCCTGCTCGTGTGGGGCGACCGGGACATCGTGATCCCCCATCACCACGGCGAACTGGCGCACTCGGCGATCCCACACTCGGAGTTCGAGACCTTCTCCGGCTCAGGACATTTCCCGTTCCACGACGACCCCGAACGGTTCTGCCGGATCGTCATCGACTTCATCGCGCGCCACGCGCCGGTGGAATTCGACCCGCTCAACTGGCGGCATCTGATGTCCGAGGGCGCCCATCCGGAGCAGTTCGTCGGCGACGACGAGACCGTCGACGAGGTGCTCGAGGCCTTCGGAGACGAGCGCAACGCCACCTGACCCGAAACACACTCGCGTATGCCACCATTGCGGGATGACGTACCCGGGGAATGGCAATGACGGCACCCGTCCGTTGCCGCATCAGCCGAACGCCTACGACTCCAGTCCCGGCTTCGTGCCCGCTCCCGCCCAATTCCCGGGCCCCGGCATGGGTTACGCGCCGCCCGGGCCGTTCTTCGACGCGGGTGCCGCAGCATTACCCGAGCCGCCGCTCGTGGTCATCGGTGACATCACGTGCACCCAGCACTACGTGATCACGCCGTCGGGCACGTTCCCGCTCGCGGGTTCGCAGTGGGAGGTCACCGACATGTCCGTGTCCTCCGAACAGATGTCGCAGACGGGCCTGGTGCTGGCGCTGGTCGGGTTCTTTCTGATCTGCTTTCTGAGTCTGCTGTTCTTGCTGATGAAAGAACGGCGCACAACGGGCTTCATCCAGGTACGGGTCCGGGGCGCGGGCGGCGCGATGCACGTCACCAACATCCCCGCCACGTCGCCCTGGACGATGAGCGATGTGTCCGGTCGCGTGTACCACGCACGCGAACTGGCCACCGTCGCCTGAGCCGCCCGCACGTTCGAGATGAGCACGCCGCTCCATCCAGTCACGAGGAGGACCACCCGATGACCACACCAGACAACCCGGGCGACAAGCCCCACGACCCGTTCGTCAAGCAGCCACCGGCCGACGCCTCGCCGTCGTACGGCACCGACCCCGGCCAGCAGCCGGTGGGTTCGGAGTTCGGCACCGCGGGGCCCTCGCAGCCCGGCGTCGGCAATCCCCAGTACGGCGACCAGCAGTACGGGAGCCAGCAATACGGCGACCAGCAATACGGCGACCAGCAATACGGCGACCAGCAATACGGGAACCAGCAATACGGGAACCAGCAGTACGGGGCACCCCAGCAGTACGGTGACCAGCAGTACGGTGACCAGCAGTACGGTGGCCAGCAGTTCGGGGCACCGCAGCAGTACGGCGCACCCCAGCAGTACGGGGCTCCGCAGGGCGGGTATCCCGCGGCGCCCGGTTACGGCTACGGCGGCGCTCCCGACCCCACTGCTCCCTATGGCCGCGACCCGGCCACCGGCGAACCGCTGTCCGACAAGTCGAAGCTGGTTGCCGGCCTGCTGCAGATCTTCCTGGGCAGCCTGGGCGTCGGCCGCTTCTACATCGGCGACAACACCACCGGCGCGATCCAACTCGGCCTGACGATCCTCGGCTACATCACCGCGATCTTCCTGATCGGGTTCGTCATCATCTTCGGTGTCGCCATCTGGGCGCTGGTCGACGGCATCATGATGCTGACCGGCAGTGTTCGGGACAAGAACGGCCTCAAGCTGGGCAACTGACCGCTGCGCTCGAGGAGGCCCCGGGGATCGGTCCCCGGGGCCTCCTTGTGTCACAACAACTCCGGGGTCGCCGTCGAGACGGCGGGTGGTCACCCACCGCAGCAACCGGTCGACCCGCGCACGTCGCGGGTCACCGTGTTGCGTGCGGCGAGTTCGTCGTCGGCGGGATAGTCGACGCCGACCAGGCACAGACCCCGGGCCTCGGCGACGGGTACCTGGCTACTGCGTTCCCGCTCCTCGAGAAGCCCACGGCACCAGTCGATGTCGCGCCTGCCGTCGCCCACACTCGCGACCGCGCCGACCAGCGACCGCACCATCGACCAGCAGAACGCGTCCGCGCTCACCTCGCCGACGAGGACTCCTTCGGCGTCCCGAGTCCAAGAGAACCGCTGCAATTCCCGGATCGTGGTCGCACCCTCCCGCCGACGGCAGAACGCCGCGAAGTCGTTCAGGCCGAGCAACTCCGACGATGCCGCGTTCAACGCGTCGACGTCGAGCGGCCGACGCCATGTCGCGGTCGTCCGCGCGACCACCGGTTCGGCACCCCACCGTGCATCGGTCAACCGGTAGCGGTAATGCCGGCGCAGCGCCGAGAACCGAGCGTCGAACTCCTCCGGGACGACGCGCACGGCCGTCACCCGGACGTCATCGGGACACATCTTCGCGAGACGCCCGACGAGCGTCGCGGGGTCGCCGGCGATCGATCGGGTCTCCAGCACCGACCGCGGAACCGCGGCGTGTGCGACCTGCCCGGTCGCATGCACACCGGCGTCGGTGCGCCCCGCCACGGTCAGCCGCACTGGCACCCGCAGGACCGTCGACAACCTGGTCTCGAGCTCCTCGCACACGCTGCGCTGGCCGACCTGCCGTGCCCATCCGGCGAAGTCGGTGCCGTCGTACGAGATGTCGAAGCGGAGACGACAGAACCCGCCGGCACCGGAATCGGCGCCGACGGGTTCGGTCTGCGGTTCTCGACTCAGTCGACTACTTCTTCTCACCGTCGACGTCGGCTCCGGCTGCCTCGGCATCGGGAGCGGTCGCGGCGGTGGACTCGTCGTCGACGGCCTCGGCGACAGCTTCGGCGTTGGCGACCTCGGCATCGGTGGCGTCGGCCTCGACGGCCTCCACCACGTTCGCTTCAGCCGAATCGGTATCAGCGACAACCTCTTCGGTGGCGTCGAGCTTGTCCTCGGCGGCCTTCTTGGAGGCGGCGACGCGGGTCGCGCGGCTGGCCTCGCTCGACGCGGTGGACTCGCGCACCAGCTCGATCACGGCCATGGGGGCGTTGTCGCCCTTGCGCGGCAGCGTCTTGATGATGCGGGTGTAGCCACCGGGACGATCGGCGAAGAACGGGCCGATCTCGTCGAACAGCGTGTGCACGACGTCCTTGTCACGGATGTCCTTCAGCACCTCACGGCGGTTGGCCAGCTTGCCGGCCTTGGCGTGGGTGATGATCTTCTCCGCGTACGGACGCAGGCGCTTGGCCTTGGCTTCCGTGGTGGTGATGCGGCCGTGCTCGAAGAGCGAGGTGGCGAGATTCGCCAGCATCGCCTTCTGGTGGCTGGCCGACCCGCCGAGGCGGGCACCCTTGGTGGGCTTGGGCATTGTCTTCTCCTAGGAGGACCCCGCATCACTCGATGCGGAAGTCAGGGTTGGGCAGTGACAGCTACCGCCGCGTCGTAGCGACTACAGCTGCTCGGTCTCCGCGAAATCCTCACCGGAATCGGCGTCGAAGGACGCGTCTTCCGACCACGTGCCGGTGGCCGGGTCGTAACCCGCGACCTGCGACGGATCGAAGCTGGCCGGGCTGTCCTTGAGGGACAGACCGAGCGCGTGCAGCTTGACCTTGACCTCGTCGATCGACTTCTGACCGAAGTTGCGGATGTCGAGCAGATCCGACTCGGTCCGTGCAACCAGCTCGCCGACGGTGTGCACACCCTCGCGCTTGAGGCAGTTGTAGGAACGAACGGTCAGCTCGAGATCCTCGATCGGCAGGCTGAACGACGCGATGTGGTCGGCCTCGGCCGGCGACGGCCCGATCTCGATGCCCTCGGCCTCGACGTTGAGCTCCCGGGCGAGGCCGAACAGCTCCACCAGGGTCTTGCCCGCCGATGCCAGCGCGTCACGCGCACTGATCGAGTTCTTGGTCTCCACATCGAGCACCAGTCGATCGAAGTCGGTGCGCTGTTCGACACGGGTGGCCTCGACCTTGTAGGTCACCTTGAGCACCGGCGAGTAGATCGAGTCGACCGGGATGCGGCCGATCTCGGCACCCGACGCCTTGTTCTGCACGGCCGGGACGTATCCGCGGCCCCGCTCGACGACGAGCTCGATCTCGAGCTTGCCCTTGTCGTTCAGGGTGGCGATGTGCAGATCGGGGTTGTGCACGGTGACACCGGCCGGGGGCACGATGTCGGCACCGGTGACGGTGCCCGGACCCTGCTTGCGCACGTACATGGTGACCGGCTCGTCCTCGTCCGAGCTGACCACGAGGCCCTTGAGGTTCAGGATGATGTCGGTGACATCTTCCTTGACCCCGGCCACGGTGGTGAACTCGTGGAGGACACCGTCGATGCGGATGCTGGTGATGGCTGCACCCGGGATCGAGCTGAGCAGGGTACGACGCAGCGAGTTGCCGAGGGTGTAGCCGAAGCCCGGCTCGAGCGGCTCGATGACGAACTTCGAGCGGTTCTCGGCGAGGACTTCCTCGGTGAGGGTGGGTCGCTGTGAGATGAGCATTCTGTGGATCTCTCCTTTGGCCGCCCGCTATATGACGGCCTCGAGGTGTACCGAACAGCTGTTGCTGTCGGGCGGTGTGTTACTTCGAGTAGAACTCGACGATGAGCTGCTCGGTCAGCGGGACATCGATCTGGGCACGCTCGGGCACGCTGTGCACGAGAACACGCAGGGTCGACGGCACGACCTGGAGCCAACCCGGAACCGGACGATCGCCGACGAGCTCCTTGGCGATCTGGAACGGGACGGTCTGCAGCGACTTCGGGCGGACATCGATGATGTCGTACTGGCTGACGCGGTAGCTGGGCACGTCGACCTTCACACCGTTGACGGTGAAGTGGCCGTGGCTGACCAGCTGGCGGGCCTGACGACGGGTACGCGCGATGCCGGAGCGGTAGATCACGTTGTCGAGACGGGTCTCGAGGATCTTCAGCAGTTCGTCACCGGTCTTGCCGGTGCGACGGTTCGCCTCTTCGTAGTAGCGACGGAACTGCTTCTCCAGGACGCCGTAGGTGAAGCGCGCCTTCTGCTTCTCCTGCAGCTGGAGCAGGTACTCGCTCTCCTTGATCCGCGAGCGGCCGTGCTGGCCGGGCGGGTAGGGGCGACGCTCGAATGCAGCGTCTCCACCAATCAGGTCGACGCGAAGACGACGAGACTTCTTGGTTGCGGGGCCGGTATAACGAGCCATGTTTCTCTGTTCCTCCCTTTCCCGCTAGACCCGACGCCGCTTGGGCGGACGGCAACCGTTGTGCGGCTGCGGGGTGACATCGGAAATGGTGCCGACCTCGAGGCCGGCTGCCTGCAGGGAGCGGATGGCGGTCTCGCGACCCGAACCCGGTCCCTTGACGAACACGTCGACCTTCTTGACGCCGTGCTCCTGGGCCTTGCGCGCAGCGTTCTCGGCCGCGAGCTGAGCCGCGAACGGGGTGCTCTTGCGCGAGCCCTTGAAACCGACGTGGCCCGACGACGCCCAGCTGATGATGTTGCCGCTGGGATCGCTGATCGACACGATGGTGTTGTTGAACGTCGACTTGATGTGTGCGTGGCCGTGCGGGACGTTCTTCTTATCGCGACGGCGGGTGCCCTTCTTGGGGCCTGCGCTACGTGACTTCGGAGGCATTACTTCTTCTTCCCGGCGATGGTCTTCTTCGGGCCCTTGCGAGTGCGGGCATTGGTCTTGGTGCGCTGTCCACGAACGGGCAGGCCACGACGGTGGCGCAGACCCTGGTAGCAGCCGATCTCGATCTTGCGACGGATGTCGGCCTGCACCTCGCGACGGAGGTCACCCTCGACCTTCACCGAGGCTTCGATGTACTCACGCAGCTTCGAGACGTCTGCGTCGGTGAGATCCTTCGCTCGGAGGTCGGGGCTCAGGCCCGTTCCCTCGAGGATCTCCTTGGAGGTGGTGCGCCCAACTCCGTAGATGTAGGTCAGTGCGATCTCCAGCCGCTTCTCGCGGGGGAGATCCACACCAGCAACACGTGCCATGTGGCGGATTTCCTTTTCGATTTTCAGAGGTCTGCTCCCAGTCCGTCCCGCGAGCTGGTGCCGAACCGTGTGTCCGGCCTCGTGGGCTCCGGCCTCTGATCCGGAGGTAGGCGGTGACGCGTCTGTCGCCGCTGGTGTTGGGAGGTCCTTGTGTATTGAGTTGTCGATCTTCAGTTGTTCTGACTCAAGCGACCCGGAGGGTGCGCGTGATCAGCCCTGACGCTGCTTGTGACGCAGGTTCTCGCAGATCACCATGACCCGACCGTTACGACGGATCACCTTGCACTTCTCGCAGATCGGCTTGACGCTCGGCTGAACCTTCACGTCAATCTCTCCTGCTCGGCTCGCCCGCGCGCACGCCGAAACGGCCGTACACGTGGGTGTCGGTCTCCTCCCGAACGGATGTCCGGGAAGTCTGTCCCCGGCGACGCCGGGAAAGTCCTACTTGTAGCGGTACACGATTCGCCCACGAGCCAGGTCGTAGGGCGAGAGTTCCACGACGACCCGGTCCTCGGGCAGGATGCGGATGTAGTGCTGCCGCATCTTGCCGCTGATGTGGGCGAGAACCTTGTGTCCGTTCTCCAGCTCAATACGAAACATCGCATTGGGCAGGGGTTCGATCACTCGACCCTCGACCTCGATGGCCCCGTCTTTCTTCGCCATGTCCTCCGCGATCCTGGCCTCCGACCACGACATCTGGGCGACGTCGCGGCCCATTGGCCGGGTTGAATCAGTGTTTGTCCGTTAGGGTGTGGGCACCGGTCCGCGAGGACCTGCACCCGGTGTGCGCCGACCGGACCCACGTGCTGACACGCCGAGGCCCGGCGCGCGATGCGCACCGACGGTCCATGCTACGCGAACAGGCAGGCCAGGCCAAATGCGTGCGCGGCGTCGCAAGGAGGTCCAAGCGGATGGGGACGGTCGACGACTATCTCGACGGGCTCGACCCGGACGACCGCGCGGTCATCTCCCGGATCTATGACGTCGCCCGCGACACGGTCCCCGGCACCGCGCAGGGCAAGGGCTACGGGATGCCGGCCCTGACGTATCGCGGTAGCCCGCTCCTGTCGGTGATGCGCACCAAGAAGCACATCGGGCTGTACCCGTTCAGCCCCGACGCGGTCGACGCCGGGCGGCCGTTCCTCGCGGGATTCGACGTCCAGAAGGGCACCTTACGTTTCCAGCCCGACGCCCCTCCGTCAGACGACGCGATCCGCGCCATGATGACGTTCCGTCGCGATCAGATCGATGGTTGAGGCGAGGGGTGCTGGCACACTGTCGCCATGCTTGCCTTCCTCGTCCGCACCGTACTGACCGCGGTGGCGTTGTGGGTCGCGACGCTGATCGTGCCGGGCATCGACTTCGTGGGCGGTTCGACGACCGCCGAGAAAGTCGGTATCGCCCTGGTGGTCGCCGTGATCTTCGGTGTTCTGAACGCGATCATCAAGCCGATCGTGCAGATCATCGCGATCCCCTTCTACATCCTCACGCTCGGTCTGATCCACATCGTCATCAACGCGTTGATGCTGGAGCTCACCGCATGGATCACCCGTAACACGACGCACTGGGGGCTCGAGGTCGACGATTTCTTCTGGTCGGCGATCTTCGGCGCGATCGTCGTGTCGGTCGTCGGCTGGCTGCTCGCGCTGCTGATGCGGGACCCGGTCGACCGATGACGAGAACACGCGGCGCCGACACACGGCGCCCCGCACTCCGGACGACGTCGGTCCTCGCGGCGTTCGCCGCCGTGGTCCTGGTGGTGGCCGGGTGCGGCAGCGACACCGGCGGGCAGCCACGGTCGGTGACCGTCGTCGGGTCGGGCCAGGTCAGCGGCACCCCGGACACCCTGCGCGCCGACATCGGCGTGGAGGCGACCGCGTCCGATGTGACGACCGCGCTGAACGAGACGAGCGCCAAGGTCACCGCGGTCACCGACGCTGTCGTCGCGGCCGGAGTGGAGCGCAAGGACGTCGCCACGCAGCAGGTGTCGGTGAACCCGCAGTATTCGAGTCCGGCACCCGGCGGTTCGAGCCAGATCAGCGGATACACCGCGACCAACACCATCCGCGTGACCATCCGCGACATCTCGACGGCGTCGACCGTGCTGAGCGCCGCCGCGACCGCCGGTGGGGACAACACGCGCATCAACAACGTCGCCTTCGCCATCGACGACGACTCGGAACTCCTCGAGAAGGCGCGCGAAGCCGCGTTCACCGACGCCCGGGGCCGCGCGCAGCAGTACGCCGGTCTCGCCGGCGACTCACTCGGCGACGTGCTGACCATCAAGGAGAGCACCAGCGGCCAGGAACAGCCGGTCTCGCCCGGTACCTTCGAACGCGACGTGGCGGCCGCGCCCGTACCGGTCGAGCCCGGCCAGCAGGAACTCACCTTCACCGTCACGGTCACGTTCGCGCTCGACTGAACACCCCGTCCGTGCACCGCACCCGGAGATCGGAGGACCGATGCGCGCCGTGCTCCAGCGCGTCAGCCGAGCGAGTGTGAGCGTCGACGGCGAGGTCGTCGGCGAGCTCGACATCCCGCCCGGCGGCGCGGGTCTCGTCGCGCTCGTCGGTGTCACGCACGACGACACCACCGACCACGCGGTCCGGCTCGCCGACAAGATCTGGCGCCTGCGGATCTTCGACGGCGGGGACGGTCCCGAACGCGCGGCCGCCGACCTCGACGCCCCGATCCTGGTGATCAGCCAGTTCACGCTCTATGCCAACACCGCGAAGGGCCGGCGCCCGTCGTGGAATGCCGCCGCGCCCGGGCCCGTCGCCGAACCGCTGGTCGACGCGGTGGTCGACGCGCTCCGGGCCGCCGGCGCCACCGTGGCCACCGGCCGTTTCGGGGCGCACATGGAAGTCGGTCTCGTCAACGACGGCCCGGTCACCCTGGTGCTCGACGTCTGAGACCGCAGCCACGAACAGTCGCAGGACTACCGTGGTGCCGGTGGGACGAATCACCGCACGCCGCCGCGTCACCCGTATCCGACGCGATGCGGAACCGACGCAGCGCGCGGACACCCTGGCCGTCGAGGAGCCGCTCGAGATACGGGTCGGCGGGCGCACACTCGCGGTCACCATGCGCACTCCCGGCCACGACTTCGAACTGGTCGCCGGCTACCTGGTCTCCGAAGGTGTGGTGACCACCGGCGCGGACTACTCGACGGCCCGTTACTGCGCGGGCACCGACGCACAGGGCGCCAACACCTACAACGTCATCGACGCGACGCTCGCCCCGCATGTGCCCCCACCCGGTTCCGAGCTGGTCCGCGCCAACCCCGTCACGAGTGCATGCGGCATTTGCGGCAAGGACAGCATCGCCGCGGTCCACACCGCGTCGGTCCATGATCCCGCCGCCGACACCATGACCGTGGCCGCCGGGACGGTCCTGGACCTCCCCGACCGGTTGCGCGCCGAACAGAGCGTCTTCGACAAGACCGGTGGCCTGCACGCCGCCGCGCTGTTCGACGCGGATGGTCGCCTTCTCGCCGTCCGGGAGGACGTCGGCCGGCACAACGCCGTGGACAAGGTGATCGGGTGGGCGGTTCTCGCCGACCGACTACCCCTGTCGGGCACCGTCCTCCAGGTCTCCGGCCGCGCGAGCTTCGAACTCGTCCAGAAAGCCGCGATGGCGGGAATCCCGATGCTGTGCGCGGTCTCCGCGCCGTCGTCACTGGCGGCCGACGCCGCCGACGATCTCGGCATCACGCTCGTCGGCTTCTCTCGCGGCGAGTCGATGGTGATCTACAGCCGTCCCGATCGGATCTCCCTGTCCGAAGCCGCGATCACCGAAGAGGCTTCGGTCCCGCGCTGAGGTCGTGACGACGCGGGTCGTCGAGGGCGACCCCGCTGATCGGATCGAACCAGTACGTCTCGTCGACCTCCGGGGTCAGCCCGATCACGTCACCGACCTCGATCGTCCGGCGATGATCGACACGGATGACGATGCGACTCCCGCGCAGCCGGACGTCCGCGCTGCAGTAGACGAACTGTTCGGCCCCCAGCTCCTCGACGAGATCGACCGTTGCGGTGAGGTTCCCGGCCTGCGGTGCAGCCGACACCTGCCACGACTCGGCACGCAGACCGACGACGACGTCGCCCGCGGACGCCGACGACAGCACCGACGGCGGAACCCGGACCTCGGCGCCACCGAGGCGTACGATGCCCGCGTCCACCCGGGCGTCGATCAGACACATCTGCGGTGAGCCCATGAACGACGCCACGAACAGGTTCGCGGGCCGTGAGTAGATCGCGCGCGGACTCCCGACCTGTTGCAGCACACCGTGATCGAGCACGGCGACCCGGTGTCCCATGGTCATCGCCTCGACCTGGTCGTGGGTCACGTAGAGCGTCGTGATGCCGAGTTCCCGCTGCATGGCCGCGATCTGGGCACGCGTGCTCACCCGCAACTTGGCGTCGAGGTTCGACAACGGCTCGTCCATGCAGAACACCTTGGGACGCCGCACGATGGCACGCCCCATCGCGACCCGCTGTCGCTGCCCACCGGACAGCTTCGCCGGTTTGCGGTCGAGAAGCGGTGTGAGTTCCAGCATCTCGGCGACCTCACCGACCCGGGACGCGGTGTCCGCCTTGCTCATCCCGGCGTTGCGCAGCGCGAATCCCATGTTGTCGGCGACCGTCATGTTCGGGTAGAGCGCGTAGTTCTGGAAGACCATCGCCACGTCCCTGGCCTTCGGCGCCCTTCCGACGACGTCGACGTCGTCGATCAGGATCGCCCCCGACTCGACGGACTCCAGACCCGCGACCATCCGCAGACTCGTCGACTTCCCGCATCCCGACGGCCCGACGAGGACCATGAACTCGCCGTCGTCCACGGCCAGGTCGAGCGAGTCGACGGCGGGTTTCTGGCCGTCGGCGAAGCGCCGGGTCGCGCCGTCGAAGGTCACCGATGCCACGACCGGCCCCCTCGTCGCCGGCCCACGACCGGCCCCGCCACGTCGCCCGTCATGACGGGAGCTTCGGCGCGATCTGCGCCTCGTAGATCTGCGCGATCTGGCGCTGGGTGTCGGCGAGGGTCGCGGCGACATCGGCGTTCTGCAGGCCGATGCGCTCGTAACCGGTGCCGATGATCTTGTCGCCGCCGGGGACGAAGACCCGCGCGTTGTTCTGCGGTTGTGTCCGCGGAAGCTGCTCGATGGCGGTGGCGAAGTTCGGGTTCTTCTCCAGGAACGCGACCATCGACGGGTCGTCCTGCGCGGACTTGCGCACCGGCATGTAGCCGACATTCTGCGAGAAGTAGGCGGTGTTCTCGGTGTTGGTGATGAACTCGATGAACTTCAGCGCGTTGACCTTGCGCTCGTCGGACAGTTTGGCCGGGACCGCGAGACCGGCACCGCCCGTCGGGCAACCCGAGACCCCCTGCGGCGCGGGCAGGAAGGCAGTACCGAAGTCGAAGGCGGCGTTCTCCGTGATCCCCGACAGATCGCCGGTCGAGGCGATGGTCGAGGCGATGATGCCGGCGCTGAAGTCGCCGGCGATGTCGTTGGAGATCTTCGCGTACCGCTTCGTGTTGATCGACTCGCTCAGATATTGCGCGGCCGCAACGGTCTTCGGATCGGTGAACTTCAGCTCCCAGTCGTTCGAGTAGGCGCCGCCGAATGTCCAGGTCGGCCCCTGGAAGGTCCATCCGAGGTAGTCGGTCGCGTTGCCCCAGCCGTGCGCGCGCTTGTCGCCGCCGACCACGGTCTGGATCCGCGGGCCCCAGTCGTCGAACTCGTCCCAGGTCTGCGGGCCGCGGTCGGGCAGGCCGGCCCGGCGCCACACGTCTTTGTTGTAGTAGAACAGCGGAGTCGACCGCGCGTACGGCAACGCCCACGTCTGGTTGTTCCACTTGTAGTCGCCGACAAGCGAATCGACGTAGTCGGCGGTGTTCACGTTCGCACGGCCGAAGAGGTCGTCGAGGGGGCTGATCGCGCCGATGAGCGCGAAGTTGAACCACCAGACGTCGGACAGGATCATGATGTCGGGCACGGCGCCGCCGGACAGCGCGGCGTTGAACTTCTGGGCCGCCTCCTCGTAGTTCTTGCCGGCGTCGACCAACTGGACGGTGATACCCGGGTTGGCCGCCTCGAAGCGCGAGATGAGTTCTCGTTCGACCTCGACCGACTTGCCGGGGTGGTTCGACCAGAAGCTCAGCTTCGAGGCGTCGCCCGACGACGAACCGCCGTCACCCGAGGTTCCGGCGCATGCGGCCACCAGAGCACCGGCCGCGGCCGTCGCGGACGCGGCGAGGAACCCGCGCCGGGACATGTTCATCATCTGTCGTCTCCTTCGATCGTCTGTGTGTGAGTCGTTCTCGTGCATGGTGGTTCTCGTGCTGGGCGTTCTCGTGCCTGGTGTTCTGGCTTGTGGGGTGCCGGCCGGTCAGCCCTTGACGGCCCCGGAGGTCAGGCCCTTGATCATGTGCCGTTGCAAGGCCAGGAAGAGGACGAGCATCGGCAGCATCGCGAGCACGGTCGCCGCCATGACCGGGCCCCAGTTGGTGAGACCGTCGCTGTTCTGCAGGAGGGTCAATCCCACGGGCAGCGTGGCAACCGAGGCGTCGTCGGCCATCAGGAACGGCCACAGGTACTCGTTCCACTCGTTGACGAGGGTGATCGTCGCGAAGGCGACCATCGTCGGGATCGACAGCGGCAGCACCACTCTGGTGAGCAGGCGGAAGTGACCCGCCCCGTCCATCCGCGCCGCCTCGATGATCTCGGGTGGGATGGACAGGAAGTGATTGCGCATCAGAAAGGTCCCGAATGCGACACCGGCGAGCGGCAGGATGATGCCGATGAAGGTGTTCCGCAGTCCCAGTTGGGCCACCAGGGCGTAGTTGGTGATGACGGTGATCTGGTTGGGCACCATGAGCGCGGCGATGATGACGACGAACACGATGTTCTTGCCCGGGAAGCGCAGGAACACCAGCCCGTACGCGCTCAGCACGCCCAGCACGAACTTGGCCACGCCGAGGATCGAGGTCACGATGACCGAGTTGCGCAGGTAGCTCCAGAACGGTACCGACGTCGTCGCCTCGACGTAGTTCTCGGGACGCCACGTCGACGGCCACCACACGGCCGGTTGCACGTAGATCTCGGTGCGATCCTTGAACGAGGCCAACAGGATCCACACCACCGGCAGCGCGATGATCACCAGCACCACCGTCATCGCCGCGTACCCGCACGCGTCGGCCAGTCGTCGGCGGGTGGCCGGCGTCATCGCCTCACCGTCGGGGCGCCGTCGCTTCTGCCCGGGACCCGCCGGCGGATGTCCGGACTCGTCTGTGTGGCCCGGCTCGGCAACCCGTCTGGACACCGGACTCGTGGTGACGGGCCTCATCGCGCTCCCCTGTCCATCATGCGCACCTGGATCACCGTGATGGCCAGCAGGACGACGAACATGACTGTCGCGACGGTGGCGCCGTAGCCGGCACGGAAGTTGACGAAACTCTCCTCGTAAACCTGGTAGACCATCGTGGTGGTGCCATTGCCCAACGGGCCGCCCCGGGTCATCACGTTGATGATGTCGAACACCTGTAACGAGTTGAGCAGCACGGTGATCGACAGGAAGAACGTCATCGGCCGCAGTTGCGGCAACAGCACCTTGCGGAAGTAGGTCCACCAGTCGGCCCCGTCGATCGCGGCCGCTTCGTCCAGATCGGTCCGTTTACCCTGCAGCGCAGCCAGATAGATGACGAACGCGTAACCGAGGTTCTTCCAGATGTAGGTCACCGTGATCATGAACAGTGCCCACGACGGCTGCTGGTAGAAGTCAGGCGCAGAGCCCAGTCCGAGGCGCACCATCACGTCGTTGACGAGGCCGAAACTGGGGTCGAAGACGAACTGGAAGGCGATGCCGACCGCCGCCCCGGACAGCACGAACGGAGCAAAAGCTGCCGACCGCACCAGATGTCGGCCGCGCAGTTTACGGTCGAGCAACAGTGCGAGCGCCAGGCCGATGACCATGCTGCCGACGACAGCGGCAACCGTGAAGATGACGGTGTTGGCGACGATCATCCGGGTATCGGCACGGGTGAACCATTCGACGTAGTTGTCGATCCCGACGAACGTCGCTCCCGCCTCGGCGATGTTCCAGTCGTAGAACGACATCCGGATGTTCTCGACGAGCGGTCGATACGTGAACACGCCGAGGAGGACGAGGTTCGGCACGACGAGCAGGAGGAACAGCCCATAGCTTCGCCAGGGACGCCGCCCCGTTGCGGGCAGCACATGTTCGTCGACCGATGACACTGGCGAAGTTTCGCCGTAGGAGACGACCGGATGGTGAACTCAGGCGGCGATTCCCGTGAACGATGCCTTCACAGCCGGGGCGGGCGGGTCAGTCCCCTCGTGACGCCGCCAGCCGGATCAGCTGGCCGGTCGTGGCATCCGGCAGGTACGCCCTGGACACAGCCACACCGATACGCGGCAGGTCGGATTCGTCGCGGAAGGCCAGATACACCGGCTCGTAGCGGGGATTGAACTTCTTCTTGAAGGTGTGCAGTGAGCGGAATCCGTAGTAGGGCTCGAGCGCGGCACCCAGCGTGTCGAGCAGTTTGTCGAGCGGCTCGGCGTCGAAGTCGCCCGTTCGCGCCAGCGGTGCGCCAGACAGCGAGATGAACTGCGCTCCCTCGTCTTTGAAGGCGACTGCCGACGACGCGATGAGATACTCGACGACCGGCCCGAACCCGTCCGTTCGGCGTCGCATGATGTCGAGCGTCCATCCCGCGACGTCGCCACCCGGCGCGTACACCGGTAGCCACGAGAGCACGCCGTGCACGTTGCCCGTCGGATCCACCGCGAGTGCCACCCGGACCGCGGGGTCCATCGCCTCCTCGACACTGCCCAGGGTGAACCCCATCTCGGGAAGGCCCTTGTCCCCCACCCACTCCTCCGAGATCGCGCGCACCTGGGTCTTGACGGCGAACGACTCGTCGGCCAGCGAGACCATCCGCATCGAGATGTCCTGCTTGGTGGCCTTGTTCATCGCCGATCGCACGTGCTGCCAGGGCTTGCCCTTGAACTCCAGACCCGGCAGGTCGACGATCGTGTCCTCGGCGATCTGCACACTGAGCCATCCGCGTCCGGTGACGATCTCCGAGGTCGCCGAGCCGATCGAGAACCAGCACGGAGTCGCGCCGGCGCTCTCCGCGAGGTCGACGAAGGCGTCGACGGCGTCGGCCAACCGCTCGGGTGCGCACACCGGGTCGGCCAGGGCCACCATGGTCCCGACGTGCTTTCGGTAGGTCACGACGGACTGGTCGTCGAGATCGCCCGCAGCGCCGGTGAACTGGTAGCTGTTGCCCGGCCAGGTCGTCATCCACGACATCGTGCCGCCGCCGTGCACCCGCAGCAGTTCCTTGACGCGGCCGACCGGATCGTCGTCCGAACCGGACGCACCGACCTGACGCACGCGCCACGGCACCGCGAACGCGAACCGGCCGGGGATCAGGATGGCCAGGACCAGCACCCAGAGCAACGTGGTTCCGAGCGTCACGGCGCCCTCCGACGACACGTCGGTGAAGACCACCAGGATCACCGCCAGGAGGGTCGCGATGACGTTGAGCGCACCGAGGACGACGGCTACCCACCACGCCCACCGCTTACCCCGCCGGAGTTGATCGGCGATGAGCACGTTGACGGCGAGGCCGATGAGCATCGTGAACACCGAGTCGTCCCCGGCGTCGGTCGGCCCGAGCGGTCCGCTGCCCGGGAACAGGAACACCAGGAGGTTCGCGCCCGCGATGACCAGCAGGGCAGCGCAACCCAGCATGCGGACCTCACGCCGGGTACGCGGCACCCAACCGTGTTCGTTGGTGGCGAAGAACTTCTCCCCCACGATCAGCATAATGATCGCGGCGAGGACGTACTCGACCGAGGCGAGGGTCCCCTCGAACAGGAACGCGACCGAGACGATGGCGCCCAACAGGACCCGCACACGTAACCGCCAGGGCGATCGCACGGTCGCCGAGGCCACCGCGACCGCCGAGACCACCAACGCCCCCACCCCGGTGGCGCGCGACTCCGCGAGTTGCTCCGCCCACCGCCACGACGTGACCTCGGAGGAGAGCAACCACAGCAGCAACACCGTCAGCAGGGATGCGATCAGGTGGCCGCCCACACCGACCAGAACGGCCCTCACGGTGCCCAACTGCCATTCGGCCCAACCCATTCCGACGACGACCGCGACCAGCGCCAGCAGGTACAGCCAGGGTCCGGGTTCGACGAACGCGGAGCTGACTGGCGTCCACCACTTGCCCTCTCGGAGCGCCG
Source organism: Gordonia sp. SMJS1 (assembly GCF_029866425.1). Lineage (NCBI taxonomy): Bacteria > Bacillati > Actinomycetota > Actinomycetes > Mycobacteriales > Gordoniaceae > Gordonia > Gordonia sp. SMJS1. Next base: position 3,919,081 of record NZ_CP123381.1, read on the forward strand.
GAAGCCCGAACGCCACCTCGTGATACCACGACTTGTCGTTCGCCCTACCCCACAGCGATCCGGTCGTCGCGCCGACGATCAGCAGGGCCGCCGCGAGGGCGACAGTGAACGGAAGCCGCCGCACGACGGTGAGCCAGGAGACGTCGGAATGCATGGTCAACGGTACGACGACACGACCCGCCGCACACGGTCATCTGGTTGATCGGTCACGCGCCGGACGCTGGAACCCACCGTTCGTCGTCACGACGCCACAGGACGGGCACATCGCCGATGCAGATGGAACCTGGGTCGAGCCACCACGTCACGTCCGGGCCCATCCGGCCAGCACCGTGGCCCCGTCCCGCTCCTGGAGTGGGATCTCGATCCCCGCGCTCGTCAGATAACCGTTGACGCTCACATGGACGGCATCGAGGTCGGCGGCGACGGCTCGCCAGTCGGGCATGAACCAGCGGCGATGCCGCCCGATGGTGTTGTACCAGTCCCATCTCCTCGACGCGGTCACCTCGAGTGGGTAACGGTCGACCAGCCGAGCACAGTCCGCGGGTGCCGCGATTTCGTACACCCGCGCGAATTCGCTGACGGACACCGTGCAGACTCGGGCCTCATCGCCGATCGAAGTGTCTTCCTCGGCGATGAGCTGCAATGCGCCGAGGCCCGGGCGGGCACGCGTCGTCTGCACCGTCCCCGCGGCATACGGCGTCGACCACCACTCGTCACTGAACGTGCGGTGAGGATTGCGCTCGTACTCCCGTCCCGAGCGCGCCTCGCCGGCTTCGACGTGGGCCCGCCACTCATCCCACCGCACGCGCTCGCTCCGGTACGGCAGGGCGGACTCCGGGAGTGCCTCGTTTCCGAACGGGTAGGCGATCACACGCTGGAGCGCGAGATCGACCGGGTCGTCCCACCACGCACAGACCGGATGGCGGAGCAGCACCCCCGCTATCGGCTCGAGGAGCGCAACGACTTCTGGTGCGGCATAGCGGATGTCCTCCTCGTCGGGAGGCTGCCAGTACCGAGCGAAGTCCACCGCGTACCCGAGTGCACCCAGGAGCTCCCATTCATCCGCCGCCACGAGTCCTTCAACGTCGACGCTCCGAATCGCGGCCTGAACGTCTGGAGATGTCCGAGGTCGCCGATACTGATCGACCCGTTCACCTGTGGCGTAACGGAATGCCATGTTCGCGCAGAGGAATCGTCCGCGTGGCGTAGCGAGGATCTCTTGGGTGCGGGCCATCTCGCCGACGGTATCGGTGACGTATGCCGCACGCCATGGGATCACTGCTCGCGGCCTACCAAACCGCTGAGATGATGCACTCCGCGCTGTGGCGCGAACCGCCTTACCATCCCCCACCGACAACCGTCCGTCACCCACGAGAAGACGAAACTCGTTGCACACCACCCGAATAGCCGGTAGAGTTGGACCCACATTCGATTCACCACAGGGGGGGTGAGGTCGTGTTCGATTCCCGACGAGACGTCGGCACCGACGCGCCGACCCCTCGTGCGGTCGAATTGGTTGCCGATCTCCACCGCACCCTCGACAAGTTGCAGACCGTGGATCTGTCGCCGTGTACCGATGCCGAACTCGCCGACGTGACCGCGGAAACCGAACGCGCCATCGCACGGTTGACCGTCGCCGGTGACCGGCAGATCGATCAGGTCGAGGCCCGCGACCTGCCCCGCAAAGCAGGGTGCCGCACCCTCATGCAGTACATGACCCACCGGCTACGCGTCTCCAACCCGATGCGACGCCGTAAGCAGATGGACGCCACCGCCCACCGCACCAGCCTCGGCGGCGAGGTACTCCCACCCGAATACCCCTACCTCGCCGAAGCTTTCGCACAAGGCGCGGTCGGCACCGCCCACGTACAAGCCACCCTCGACGTCCTCGACCGCATCCCGGGCACCATCGACCACGACATCAAGGTCGCCGCCGAACGACAGATGGCCGAGATCGCCACCGACCACACCCCCGCCGAGATCACCCAACTCGGCGCGCGGCTGCTTGCCCACCTCGACCCCGACGGCACCCTGTCAGACGACACCGACCAGAAACGACGCCGCGGCCTGTGGATAGGACGGCAACGAGCTGACGGCACCGCCAAGATCTCCGGCACCCTGACACCCGCACTCGCCGCCCGACTCACCATGATGTTCGCCGTCTGGGGCAAACCCGGACTCAACAACCCCGACGACCCCGCCTCACCCAGCGGACCGGCCGGAGCCGCCGACCCCGAAGCCCTCACAGCCGCAGCCGACCGCGACGGCCGCACCCTCGCCCAGACGAATCACGACGCCCTCGACGCCGCCCTGGCCGCAGGCTTCGCCGACGGGACTCTCGGCACCTCGCACCGAGGCCTGCCCGTGCAACTGATCGTCAAAGCCGACCTCGGGGACCTGATCCGAGAAGCCGGACTCGCGACCACCGCCACCGGCACCCTGCTGCCCATCCGGGACTTGATCGCGATAGCCGCCGACATGCAACCGTGGCTCGCGATCTTCAAAGACGCCACCACCGTTCCGCTGCACTTCGGACGGGGCAAACGCCTCGCCACCCGCGAACAACGCCTCGTCTCCTTCGCCCGCCCCGACGGGGAAGTGTGCTCGGCACCAGGCTGCGACCAACCCGCCACCCACGTCGACATGCATCACGCCCACAAGGACTGGGCCAAAGGCGGCCTCACCGACATCGACGACCTCGCACCCGCCTGTCCCCGTCATAACCGGATGGTCGGCGACGCACCCGGCCAATACACCACCCGGATCGTCCGATCCGGACCCGACGAAGGCCGCTGCCTCTGGCGACTCAACGCCGAACCCGGCGCACCGCCCAACCCCGAACACATCAACCGCCGACCCGACATACCCAAGCGGTTGCAGGCCCACCTCGAACAAGTGCGGCGAGAGATCCACGGACGCAACACGTCCGGCGATCAGACACGCCCCCAGCAACAACCCGTATGGCCGATCGTCGACTACTGGCCAGCGGCCCTCCCGCCACTGCGCCCGGGCCAGACCTATACGCCGGTCGAGGCGTGTCTCGCCGAACTCCTGGTACGAAACTGACCGCGCAACAACAGGACAGCATCCAAGAACTTCAAGCCCTACAGTGCGGGATTCGTATCGGTTCCCGTTACGAATCCCGCACTGGCGTGGAGTCAGACCGGGCGCGGGGTGAGGATACGGGGTCCGTCGGCGGTCACCGCGACGGTGTGTTCCCAATGGGCGGAACGCGAACCGTCGTCGGTGACGACTGTCCAGTCGTCGTCGAGGACGGTGGTGTCCGTGGTGCCCAGCGTCAGCATCGGCTCGATGGCCAGGGTGGAGCCGATCACGAGCGTCGGCCCCTTGCCGGGTTCACCCTCGTTCGCCAGGAACGGTTCCATGTGCATCTCGCGGCCGATGCCGTGGCCGCCGTAACCGTCGACGATGCCGAAGGGCCGGCCGAACTTCTTCTCCGCGGCGCGCGTGCCGAGTTCGATGGCGTGGGAGATGTCGGTGAGGCGAGCGCCGTCGACCATGGCCGCGATCCCCGCCTCCATCGACAGCCGCGTCGCCTCGGAGAGTTCCTCGTCGGCGGTGGACAGTTCCCCGACCCCGAAGGTCCAGGCCGAGTCCCCGTGCCAGCCGTCGAGGATGGCGCCGCAATCGATCGACACCAGATCGCCGTCGGCGAGAACGACGTCCGCGGACGGGATGCCGTGGACGACGACGTCGTTCACCGAGCTGCAGATGGATCCGGGAAAGCCGTGGTAGCCCTTGAACGAGGGCACCGCCCCGGCCCCCCGGATCACGGATTCGGCGACCTCGTCGAGATCGAGGGTGCTGACCCCCGGCTTCGCCGCATCGCGCACCGCGACGAGCGCGGCCCCGACGACCGCGCCCGCCGCGGCCATGGCATCGAGCTCGCCCGCACTGCGGAAGGGGACGACGCGCTTGCGCTTACGAAAACCCATGCCCTACAGCGATTCCTCGGTTGTCAAAGACTGTGCGGTCAGAACGCAGCGGGTCAGGAGACGCCGGCGCCGAGCGCGCTCAGGACGCGCTGGTGGACGCCCTGGATGTCACCGACCGCGTCGATCGTCTTGACCTGGTCGCCGTAGTACGCGAGCAGCGGCGCGGTCTCCCGGGTGTAGACGTCCATCCGGTTGCGGATGACCTCTTCGGTGTCGTCGGCGCGGCCACGGGCCAGCATGCGCTCCACGACGACGTCGGTGTCGACGACGAACGAGAGCACGGCGTCGAGCGAGGCGTCGAGATTCGCCAGGATGTCGTTCAGCGCGTCGGCCTGCTCGGTCGAGCGCGGGAAACCGTCGAGGATGAAACCCTTCGACGCATCCGGCTCGCCGACGCGGGCGCGGACCATGTCCACCGTGATCTCGGACGGGACGAGGTTGCCGGCGTCGAGGTACTTCTTGGCCTCCACACCCACGGCGGTGCCCTGGGAGATGTTCGCGCGGAAGAGGTCGCCGGTCGAGATGTGGGGGATCCCGAGTGCTTCGCTCAAAAGCTCCGCCTGGGTGCCTTTACCTGCTCCGGGCGGGCCGAGAATGACAAGTCTCACTTCAGGAATCCTTCGTACTTGCGTTGCATCAACTGACTGTTGATCTGCTTCATCGTGTCCAGACCCACGCCGACCATGATCAGTACGGCCGTACCACCGAACGGCAGGTTCTGGACGTTGCCGCTGTTACCGATCTCGAGGAACAGGTTCGGGAGTACCGCGATGATACCGAGGTAGATCGAGCCCGGCAGAGTGATACGACTGAGCACATACCCGAGGTACTCGGCCGTGGGCGCTCCCGGACGGATGCCCGGGATGAATCCACCGTACTTCTTCATCTCGTCGGCGCGCTCCTCCGGATTGAACGTCACCGCCACGTAGAAGTACGTGAAGAAGATGATCATCAGGAAGTAGACGGCGATGTAGACGCCGTTGCTCGGATCGGTCAGGTACCTGGTGACGTATTCCTGCCAGGTCGACTGCGTCCCATCGGGATTGCGCGTGAGTTCGACGATCAGCTGCGGCAGATACAGCAGCGACGAGGCGAAGATCACCGGGATGACGCCGGCCTGGTTGACTTTCAGCGGCAGGTAGGTCGACGACCCGCCGTACATCTTGCGGCCCACCATGCGCTTGGCGTACTGCACCGGGATGCGGCGCTGGCCCTGCTCGATGAACACGACGCCGGCGACGATGATCAGCGCGGCGACACAGACGAGGGCGAAGACGAGTCCGCCGCGGCTGTTGAGGATGGTGCGACCTTCGGCGGGGATACGCGCGGCGATACCGGCGAAGATCAGCAGCGACATTCCGTTGCCGATGCCGCGCTCGGTGATGAGCTCACCGAACCACATGACGACACAGGCGCCGGCGGTCATGACGAGCACGATGATCGACAGACCGAAGATGCTCTGGTCGTTGAGGACTTCACCGCTCTGCGCACAGGACTGCGGAAGGAGCTGGCCACGGTCGGCGAGGGCCACGATGCCCGTCGACTGCAGGAGTGCGAGGGCCACGGCCAGGTAGCGCGTGTACTGCGTCATCTTGGCCTGGCCGGCCTGGCCCTCCTTGCGGAGTTGCTCGAAGCGCGGGATGACCACGGTCAGCAGCTGCACGATGATGGCCGCCGTGATGTACGGCATGATGCCGATCGCGAACACCGACAGCTGCAGCAGCGCGCCGCCGGAGAACAGGTTGATCAGGGAGTAGACCGAGCTCGACTCACCGGACGAGACCTCGTCGAGACACGCCTGCACGGCCTGGTAGTCGACACCCGGCGACGGGACGGTCGCTCCCAGCCGATACAGGATGATGATGCCGAGAACGAAGAGGATCTTCTTCCTCAGATCCGGCGTCCGAATGGCCGCGAAGAGGGGGGAAAGCACTAACTCCTCCTAGTAACGACCACGCGAGGTCTACGTTCCGGGTCGGTGCGACCCGACCCCCGTGTGCTCGGCAATCGACGATGGTCTTTCGGGATGCGGCAGTCTTGGGCGTGTCCGGCAGGACAACCTCTGAGACTCTAACAGTCACACCGAAACGCCCCGGTCGGGCGGCAGCGATGCTGCCGCCCGACCGCGGTGTGTGTCCGTCAGAGTTCGGTGACGCTGCCACCGGCAGCGGCGATCTTCTCCTTGGCGGAGGCGGTGAACTTGTCGGCGGTGATGTCGACCTTGACCGACAGGTCACCGTCGCCGAGAACCTTCACCAGCTTGTTCTTGCGAACGGCGCCGGCCGCGACGAGCTCGTCGACGCCGATGGTGCCGCCCTGCGGGAACAGGCGGGCGATGTCGCCGACGTTGACGACCTGGTACTCGATCCGGTTGCGGTTGGTGAAGCCCTTGAGCTTCGGCAGCCGCATGTGGATCGGCATCTGGCCACCCTCGAAGCCGGCGGGCACGTTCTTGCGTGCCTTGGTGCCCTTGGTGCCGCGACCGGCGGTCTTACCCTTGGACCCCTCACCGCGACCCACGCGGGTCTTGTCGGTCTTCGACCCCGGAGCGGGGCGAAGGTGATGGAGTTTGATGGTCATGCTTGAACCTCTTCGACTGTCACGAGGTGACGAACCGCGTTGATGAGGCCGCGGTTGATCGGCGTGTCCTCGCGGGTGACGGTCTGGCGGATGCCCTTGAGTCCGAGGGTCCGCAGGCTGTCACGCTGGTTGCTCTTGGTACCGATGGTGCCCTTGACCTGAGTGATCTTCAGCTGAGCCATGATCAGACCCCCTGTCCTGCGCGAGCGCGGAGCATACCGGCCGGAGCGACATCCTCGATCGGCAGACCGCGGCGGGCCGCGACCTCTTCGGGACGCTGCAGCATCTTGAGTGCCGCGACGGTGGCGTGCACGACGTTGATGGCGTTGTCCGAGCCGAGGCTCTTGGCGAGGACGTCGTGGACGCCCGCGCACTCGAGCACGGCACGCACCGCGCCACCGGCGATCACACCGGTACCGGGGCTGGCCGGGCGGAGCATGACGACACCGGCGGCGGCCTCACCCTGGACCGGGTGGGTCACGGTGCCGGCGATCAGGGGCACGCGGAAGAAGTTCTTGCGAGCTTCCTCGACACCCTTCTGGATCGCGGCCGGGACTTCCTTGGCCTTGCCGTAGCCGACGCCGACCATGCCCTGGCCGTCGCCGACGACCACGAGAGCGGTGAACGAGAAACGACGTCCACCCTTGACCACCTTCGAGACGCGGTTGATGGTCACCACGCGCTCGAGCTGGTTGCGGTCCTGGTCGCGGCCGCCACGATCGCGGCGGTCGCCGCGGCCACCGCCGCGACGGTCGTTGCCGCCGCCCTGGTTGTTCTGGTTGTTGTCGTTACCGGCGGGTCCGTTTCCGCCGTCACGCTGACGTCCGGGCATCAGAGGTTCCCTCCGGTCATGTGGGTGTAGCTGTTCGAGATGGTCATCAGAAGCTCAGGCCTCCCTCGCGGGCGGCGTCGGCGAGCGCGGCGATCCGGCCGTGGTAGTCCTTGCCACCACGGTCGAACACGACGGCGTCGACGCCGGCAGCCTTGGCGCGGGCGGCGATGAGCTCGCCGACCTTGCGGGCCTGCGCGGACTTGTCGCCGCCGGCCGCACGCACATCGGCCTCGATCGTCGATGCCGCGGCCAGCGTCTTGCCGGCCAGGTCGTCGATCAACTGGACGTGGATGTGGCGCGAGCTGCGCTTGACCGCGAGACGCGGACGGGCCGGGGTTCCGCTGACCTTCTTGCGGAGGCGGAAGTGACGGTTGCCGGTCGCCTTGCGACGACGCGTCGAGACGTCCTTGCCGATCGGCTTGCGCACTGTCTTGGTAGCTGAATCACTCATGGCTTACTTACCCGTCTTTCCGACCTTGCGACGGATCTGCTCACCCTCGTAGCGAATGCCCTTGCCCTTGTAGGGGTCCGGACGACGCAGGCGGCGGATGACCGCCGAGATCTCGCCGACTTGCTGCTTGTCGATACCCGAGACCGAGAACTTCGTCGGGGACTCCACGGCGAACGTGATGCCCGCCGGGGCCTCGATCGGCACGGGATGGCTGTAACCGAGCGCGAACTCGAGGTCGCTGCCCTTGGCCTGCACGCGGTAACCGACACCGAAGATCTCCATCTTCTTGGTGTAGCCCTGCGTGACGCCCACGACGAGGTTGTTCACGAGCGAACGGCTCAGGCCGTGCAGCGCGCGGCTGCGACGCTCGTCGTTGGGGCGGGTCACGACGATGGAGTTGTCCTCCTTGGCGACCGAGATGGGCTCGGAGACGGTGAGCGAGAGCTCACCCTTGGGGCCCTTCACGGTGACGTTCTGGCCGTCGATGGTGACGTCCACGCCCGCGGGGATCTCGATGGGGTTCTTTCCGATACGCGACATGTGTTGTTACCTCCCCTACCAGACGTAGGCGAGGACTTCGCCGCCCACGCCCTGGTTGGCTGCCTGGCGATCGGTGAGCAGGCCCGACGACGTGGAGATGATGGCCACGCCGAGGCCGCCCAGAACCTTGGGCAGGTTGGTGGACTTTGCATAGACCCGGAGACCGGGCTTGGAGACGCGGCGCAGACCGGCGATGGAGCGCTCGCGACTCGGGCCGTACTTCAGGGAGACGACGAGGTTCTTCCCGACCTCCGCGTCTTCGGTGCGGTAGTCGGTGATGTAGCCCTCGCGCTTGAGGATCTCGGCGATGTTCACCTTGATCTTCGACGAGGGCAGTGTCACCTCGTCGTGGTACGCCGAGTTGGCGTTACGCAGACGCGTCAAGAAGTCTGCGATCGGGTCAGTCATGGTCATGGGTGACCGTCAACCTTTCTCGTAGCGGTTCCCATACAGCGCCGGTGGCCGGAAAAATCCCGGTGACCTGCGGTGGGCCTTCCACGAAGTGGATAGTTGTTTCTGAAGGTTCTCGCCGCCGATGCCCTTGGCTTTTCGCCGGCACCGGAGACTATTCAGTTGTGTCCCGGACACCTGAGGTGCACAGGCAACCGGTCTAGTGTAGGGAATCCGCAGCGTAGACCCAAATCGGCACCGGTCGGCAGTGGCGACCATCAGGCACCATCGAGGGTATGGATCGACGCAAACTCCTCAAAACGGGCCTGCTCGGGGCCGGGCTGCTCGGCATCACCGGTACGTCGCTGGTGACCGGGTGCGCCACCGACGATCCGCCGACGCGGGATCGATCCGGCTCGGGTCCGACGGGCACGTCCGCAGACGCCGCGTCGGTCGAGACCGTCGCATCCGGGCTGAACGTGCCGTGGGCGCTGGCCTTCCTCGGTGACGGCGATGCCCTCGTCACCCAGCGCGACGACGCCACGATCGTCCGGGTGTCCCCTGGGGGTGAGGTCCGGACCGTCGGCGAGTTCGCTGACGCCGCTCCCCGCGGCGAAGGCGGGTTGCAGGGCATCGCGGTGGCGCCAGGCGACGAGAGCGCGGTGTTCGTCTACTACACGACCGCCACCGACAATCGGCTGGTGCGCCTGGACTTCGACGGCGACCGGCTCACCCGTCCCCGACCGCTGATCACCGGACTCGACGCGGCCTACAACCATCACGGCGGCGCCCTCGCCTTCGGTTCGGACGGAAGCCTGTTCGTCGCGGTCGGCGATGCCGCCGTACCCGAGGTCGCCCAGGACGTCACCGCGTTGAACGGCAAGATCCTGCGGGTGGACCGGGATGGCCGCCCGTGGCCGGGCAACCCGTTCGGCAACGAGGTCCACTCGTACGGGCACCGCAACGTCGAGGGCCTGGCCTTCGACGGCGCAGGCCGGCTGTGGGCCAGTGAGTTCGGACAGAACCGTCGTGACGAGCTCAATCTGATCCGACCGGGTGGCAACTACGGGTGGCCGGAGGTCGAAGGCGATTCCGATGATCCGCGGTTCGTCGCGCCGGCCGCCACCTGGACCACGCAGGAGGCGTCCCCGGCCGGGCTGGCGATCATCGGCGACCGCGCCTACATGGCCGCGCTCCGCGGCCGGCGGCTGTGGGAGATACCGCTCACGGGGTCGGCCGCCGGCGAGCCGGTGAGCAGGTACGCCGACGAGTTCGGCCGGCTGCGCGTCGTGGCCGCCGCGCCCGACGGCTCACTGTGGTTCGGCACGAGCAACACCGACGGACGCGGCCGGCCGGCCGACGGGGACGATCGTCTGCTCCGGATGCGGCTCGGCTGACCACAGTTCCGGCGCGCGGACCAGAAGCCATCCGACGGGCGCCGATCGGTTCTGTACGGAATCGACAGTTCGATTCTCGAATCATTTCGCGGAACCATTTTCCGAAATCGTCTCATCGCCGGACTCTCATGGGTGCGAGCCCGTCATCACCGGGTGTTTTCGCAACGATTGTGTGGCCTATTCCAGGCGGCAGGATCACCGCGTCGGTCGACAGCGTAACAACGAACTGGCCTCGATCCGCCGAACATCACCTCGTCGCCGCGCCGCGATGTCATGGTGGAACACGTGGATTCGACTCATCTTCCCGAGCTCGTCGACGAGCTCCTGTCCTCGGCCCGCGAAGCGTCGAGCCGACGGGCCTCTCATACGTTGCACGGCAACTCTTCTCGACATCTTCGACAAACGGTGATCGCACTGGTCGCGGGCGCGGCACTGTCGGATCACGACAGTCCCACCGAGGCCACGCTGCAGGTCCTGCGCGGGCGTGTCGTCCTGACCTCGGCGGACGGCGATCCGGCCGGCCGGTGGGAGGGCGCCACCGGCGACCTGGTGACCATTCCGTCGACGCGTCACGGCCTGACCGCACAAGAGGACTCGGCGATCCTGTTGACGGTTGCCACGCGTTGACCTAAGCGACCAGATTGTTTCCCGAATGACCGACGGGTGTATTTCCCACAAACGTTTTCGGCATATCTGATCGACTTTGCGATTCGGGAAGAAACAATTGCCGACCCTCCGTATGGTGTCGCTCATGGCCCGGTCAGAAGATGTACAGGGTTCTGCAGCCACCGCACTGTTGGACATCGGCAGGTTCTTCACCCGATGGGACGAGACCGACGATCGTCGTGTCGTCTTCCGGGACGGCGGTCGGGCGGGTGACGTCTTCTACCGGGATCGATGGAGCCACGACAAGATCGTGCGCTCGACACACGGCGTGAACTGCACGGGCTCCTGCTCGTGGAAGGTCTACGTCAAAGACGGGATCATCACCTGGGAGACCCAGGAGACCGACTACCCCTCGGTGGGCCCGGACCGGCCCGAGTACGAACCCCGCGGGTGCCCGCGGGGCGCGGCCTTCTCCTGGTACACCTACTCCCCCACCCGGGTCCGACACCCGTACGCCCGGGGTGTGCTGGTGGAGATGTTCCGCGAGGCGAAGCGCCGGCTCGGCGATCCCGTGCTGGCGTGGGCCGACGTCGTCGGAGACCCGCTGCGCCGACGCTCCTACCAGCGCGCACGGGGCAAGGGCGGGCTCGTTCGCGTCTCCTGGGACGAGGCCGTCGAGATGGCCGCGGCAGCGCACGTCCACACGATCAAGGCCCACGGTCCGGACCGGTGCGCGGGTTTCTCCCCGATCCCGGCCATGTCGATGGTCAGCCACTGCGTCGGCACCCGGTTCATCCAGCTGATCGGCGGGGTGATGACCTCGTTCTACGACTGGTACGCCGATCTGCCGGTGGCCAGTCCCCAGGTGTTCGGCGACCAGACCGACGTCCCGGAGTCCGGGGACTGGTGGGACGCGACGTACCTGATGATGTGGGGTTCCAACGTCCCGGTGACGCGGACCCCGGACGCGCACTGGATGGCCGAGGTGCGCTACCGCGGCACCAAGGTGGTCTCGGTCAGCCCCGACTACGCCGACAACACCAAGTTCGCCGACGAATGGCTGCCCGCGCAGGCCGGCACCGACGGGGCGCTCGCGATGGCGATGGGACACGTCATCCTCACCGAGTTCTTCGTCCGGCGCTCGACCGGGTTCTTCGACGACTACGTGCGCCGCTACACCGACCTGCCGTTCCTGATCCACTTGGACGAAAAACCGGGCGGGCCGGACGGTGACTCGACCGGCACCGACGTCCCCGGAAAATTCGTCCCTGGGAAGTTCGTGACCGCCGACGAGTTGCCCGGCGCGGAACATGTTGCCTCCGAGGACGTCTGGAAGACGGTGTGCTGGGACGAGGCACGCGATGAGCCGGTGGTGCCCAACGGCTCGATGGGGTTCCGGTACGCCGACTCCGGTGCGGGGCGATGGAATCTCGATCTCGGTGGCGCGCAACCCGCGCTGACACTCATGAGCGATGCGGCCGAATTCGTCGAAGTCGCGTTCCCGGTCTTCGACGCCCCCGACGGCAGCGGCGCCGTGGTCCGCCGAGGTGTCCCCGCGCGGCGGATCGGGGGACGGCTCGTCACGACCGTCTTCGATCTGATACTCGCGCAGTACGGCGTCACCCGGGACGGGCTCCCCGGCGAGTGGCCCACCGGCTACGACGACGCATCGGCGCCGTACACACCGGCGTGGCAGGCCGAGATCACCGGCGTGCCGGCCGCGGCGGCGATTCGCGTCGCGCGCGAATTCGCCGCCAACGCCGAGGAATCCGGCGGCCGCTCGATGATCATCATGGGCGCCGGGATCTGCCAGTGGTTCCACGGCGACGCGACCTATCGGGCGATCCTGTCCCTGCTCATCCTCACCGGATGCATGGGCCGCAACGGCGGCGGTTGGGCGCACTACGTCGGGCAGGAGAAGTGTCGTCCGATCACGGGCTGGATCTCGCTGGCGAACGCGCTGGACTGGACGCGCCCGCCGCGGACCATGACCGGGACCTCGTACTGGTACATGCACACCGGGCAATGGCGCAACGACGGGTACTCGACATCCTCACTCGCCTCCCCGCTGTCGCGCGGCACGATGGACCACGAGCACACCGCCGACGCCATCGCCCAGTCGGCGCGGCTCGGCTGGATGCCCTTCTATCCCCAGTTCTCCACCAACCCTCTCGACGTCGCCGACGAGGCGACCGCCGCCGTGGATCGCGGTGACGCCGCCGATCCGGCGTCCTACGTCGCAGAGCGTCTGCAGAACGGCCAACTGACATCCGCCATCACCGACGTCGACGCACCCGAGAACTGGCCCCGGACCCTCGTGCTGTGGCGGTCCAACCTGCTCGGTTCCTCGGCGAAGGGCAACGAGTACTTCCTCCGGACCCTGCTCGGCACCCACCACAACGTGCTCGGCGCCGAGAAACCCGAGACCCCGAGGCCTGCCGAGATCCGTTGGCACGACGACATTCCGGAGGGGAAGCTCGACCTGCTGCTGTCGGCGGATTTCCGGATGACATCGACCACGCTGCTGTCGGACATCGTCCTGCCTGCTGCGACCTGGTACGAGAAGCACGACCTGTCCTCGACGGACATGCACCCGTTCGTCCACGCGTTCACACCGGCGATCGACCCGCCGTGGGAGGCGAAGTCCGACTTCGACCTGTTCCACCGGCTCGCACGCAAGCTGTCGGACCTGGCACGCACCCACCTCGGTACACGGCGCGATCTCGTCAGCGTCCCCCTGCAGCACGACACCCCCGGCGAGGTTGCACAACCGCACGGCCGGATTCTGGACTGGCGACACGACGGCGTTGTCGGACAGCCAGGCCGGAACATGCCCAACTTCACCGTGGTGGAACGGGATTACACCGCGATCGCGGACAAGCTGGCGTCCATCGGACCGCTCGCGGACACCCTCGGCTTCACCGTCAAGAACGTGACCTACCCGCTCGAGGAACAAACACGCACACTCGCCGAATCCAACGGCGTGATGCTCGGCGGCGCCGGCGACGGACGACCGGCCATCGACACCGACGAGAAACTCGCCGAGGCGATCCTGACGTTGTCGGGCACCACGAACGGCGAACTCGCGGTGGCCGGCTTCGAACAGCTGCAGCAACGCGTCGGCTTCCGCCTCGACGACCTCGCGCGCGGTTCGGAGGAGAAGCGCATCCGCTTCGCCGACACCCAGAAGGCACCCGTGCCGGTGATCACGTCGCCGGAGTGGTCCGGGTCGGAGACCGGCGGCCGCCGGTACGCACCGTTCACGGTGAACATCGAGCGGCTCAAGCCGTTTCACACGCTCACCGGACGGATGCACTTCTATCTGGACCACGACTGGATGATCGACATGGGCGAGTCGCTCCCGATCTACCGGCCGCCGCTGGACATGCACCGCCTGTTCGGCGAACCCAAGCTCGGACCCGACGGCGCCCGGGAGATCACGGTGCGGTACCTGACGCCGCACTCGAAGTGGTCGATCCACTCCGAGTACCAGGACAACCTGTTCATGTTGTCACTCTCCCGCGGCGGGCCGATCGCCTGGCTGAGTCCCCAGGACGCCGCCTCGATCGACGTCGCCGACAACGACTGGATCGAATGCACCAACGCCAACGGCGTTTTCGTGTGCCGTGCAATCGTCAGCCATCGCATGCCGGCCGGGGTCTGCTACGTCCACCACGCCCAGGAACGCACGATCGACGTCCCGAAGTCGGAGGCGACGGGCCGCCGGGGCGGCATCCACAACTCGCCGACGCGGCTGCTGGTGAAACCGACTCATCTGATCGGTGGATATGCCCAGTTGTCCTACGCCTTCAACTATCTCGGACCGACCGGCAACCAACGCGACATGGTGTCGACCATCCGCAAACGCAGCCAGGAGGTGACGTACTGATGCGGGTCATGGCCCAGGTCGGGATGGTGATGAATCTCGACAAGTGCATCGGGTGCCACACCTGCTCAGTGACCTGTAAGCAGGCCTGGACCAACCGGTCCGGCACCGAGTACGTGTGGTTCAACAATGTGGAAACCCGCCCCGGACAGGGATATCCGCGTCGTTACGACGACCAGGACACCTGGCAGGGCGGATGGGTCCTCAACCGCAACGGCAGGCTGCGCCTGCGCGCCGGCGGCCGCGTGCGGAAGCTGTTGACCCTGTTCGCGAGTCCGGTCCAGCCGACCATCGAGGACTATTACGAACCCTGGACCTACGACTACCAGACCCTCATCGACGCCCCGCTCGGCGACGATTTCCCGGTCGCCCGTCCCAAGTCCCTGCTCACCGGCAAGGACACCAAGGTCACCTGGTCGGCGAACTGGGACGACAACCTCGGCGGTGCACCGGAACTCGCCGAGCGCGACCCCATCGTCGAGAAGCTCCGGCGCGATTCCGAAGACGCGGTGAAGTTCGGCTTCGAGCAGACCTTCATGTTCTATCTGCCGCGGATCTGCGAACACTGCCTCAATCCGTCATGCATGGCGTCGTGCCCCTCCGGTGCGATCTACAAACGCAGCGAGGACGGCATCGTGCTCGTCGACCAGGACCGCTGCCGCGGCTGGCGGCAGTGCATCACGGGCTGCCCGTACAAGAAGATCTACTTCAACCACAAATCCGGCAAGGCCGAGAAATGCACGCTGTGTTACCCGCGCATCGAGGTCGGGCAGCCGACGGTGTGTTCCGAGACGTGCGTCGGCCGGCTTCGCTACCTGGGCATCTTCCTCTACGACGCCGACGCCGTGACTGCGGCCGCCTCGGTCCCCGATGATCGCGATCTGTATGAGGCGCAACTCGATCTGATGCTCGACCCCGAGGATCCGGCGGTGATCGCCGCCGCTCGACGCGACGGCATCCCGGACGACTGGCTCGAGGCCGCGCGCCGATCGCCGGTCTACGCGCTGGCGAAGAAGTACCGTGTCGCGCTCCCGCTGCACCCGGAATACCGCACGATGCCGATGGTCTGGTACGTCCCACCGCTGTCGCCGATCGTCGACCTGCTCGCCGAGCAGGGTCACGACGCCGAGGGCGCGGGAACGCTGTTCGGCGCGATCGAGGCCCTTCGGATTCCGGTGGAGTACCTGGCCGAATTGTTCACCGCCGGTGACACGGTCGTCATCGACACGGTGTTGCGCCGCTTGGCCGCCATGCGCTCGTACATGCGCGACGTGACCCTGGGCCGTGAACCCGACGCCGGAATACCGGCCGCGGTGGGGATGACCGAGGAAGAGGTGTACGAGATGTACCGCCTGATGGCGATCGCGAAATATGAAGAGCGATACGTGATCCCCACGGCTCATCTCGAACAGGCCGAGAAACTGGACGAGATGGGGTGTTCGCTCGACTACGACGACGGGCCCGGCATGTTCGACTCGTCGCCGTTCGGCGAGGCCAGCGGTCGTCCCGCGCCGGTGTCGGTGGAGACGTTCCATGCGCTGCGTCAGCGTCAGACCACTGACACGGCGGCCGGCGAGCACACGATGGCGGGCCGGACCAACCTGCTCAACTGGGACGGCAACGGGGCCCCGCCGGGCCTGTTCCCCGAACGCGTACCCGGGCCGTCGACTCCCGACGAGGAAGCACGATGAGGGGACCACGGTTGTTCGCACGTCGCTCGCGGGCGACCGACGAGG
Organism: Gordonia sp. SMJS1; assembly: GCF_029866425.1. Classification (NCBI taxonomy): domain Bacteria; kingdom Bacillati; phylum Actinomycetota; class Actinomycetes; order Mycobacteriales; family Gordoniaceae; genus Gordonia; species Gordonia sp. SMJS1. Next base: position 3,935,455 of record NZ_CP123381.1, read on the forward strand.
GCACCGTCATACGGTTGATCGCGTCCTGGTGTCTGAGCTATCCCGACGACGAGGTCCTCGGCCGCGTCGATCTGATACGGGCCGCCCTCGCCGAACAGGACGACTCCCTGGCGACAGAATTGCTGCGACAGACCGTCGATCACCTCGGCGGTGGCGATCCGGCAGCGCTGCGCCGCGAGTACATCGAGCTCTTCGATCTCTCGAAACGGCACACGCTCTACCTGTCGTACTGGTCCGATGGGGACACCCGGCGTCGGGGCGCGTCGCTGGGCGAGTTCAAGCAGGCCTACCGCGACAGTGGATTTCTCGTGGACCTGCGCGGTGAACTGCCCGACCATCTGCCGATCGTGCTCGAGTTCAGCGCGCGGGCCGATCCGGGCCGCGGCGTCGAGCTGCTCGAGAAGCACCGTGCAGCACTGGAATTGATCCGGTTCGCCCTGCTCGGCGCGGAGTCGCCGTACGCCGGGGCGGTGGCGGCGGTGTGCGCCACCCTGCCCAGTCCCTCCCCACCCGACCGGGCCACGGCGCTCGCGATGTGCGCACCCGCACCGACGGAGACCGTGGGCCTGGAACCCTTCGATCCCCGCCTGCTGCCGATCAACCCGACCCGAGCGTGAGGTGACCCGTGGACATCTTCCTGTGGGGCGTGGTGCCCTACGCGACGCTAGGACTGCTCATCGGTGGAACCATCTGGCGCTATCGCTACGACAAGTTCGGGTGGACGACGCGGTCATCGGAGCTCTACGAGTCCCGCCTCCTGCGGATAGCGTCGCCGCTCTTCCACTACGGCGTGCTCGTGGTGATCATCGGCCACGCGATCGGATTGTTGATCCCGGAGTCGTGGACGGAGGCCATCGGCGTCTCGGAGACGCTGTACCACTGGGGTGCCGGGGGTTTCGGGATCCTGGCGGCCGTCGCCACCCTCGTCGGGGTCGCGATGCTGGTGTACCGCAGACGGACCGTCGGCCCGGTGTTCATGGCCACCACGCGTAACGACAAGGCGATGTACCTGGTGCTGGTCACGGCGCTGGTGGCAGGCACCTACATCACGCTGATCGGCACGCTCGACCCGCACGCGCCCGGCGTGAACTACCGCGAGACCGTCTCGCCCTGGTTCCGTTCACTGTTCGTGCTGCAACCGGACGTCACGGCGATGGCGGCGGCGCCCTTGCGTTTCCACGTGCACATCCTGATCGGGATGCTCCTCTTCGCGATGGTCCCCTTCACCCGGCTGGTGCACATCTTCACCGCGCCGGTGCACTACCTCTTCCGTCCCTACATCGTGTACCGAAGCCGCGACCGACGTGTCGCGCCGGGTAACCAGCCCCATCGGCCGGGGTGGGCGCCCGTCGGAGTGAAGGATCGTGATCGATGAGCACCGACACCACGACGCCCGCCATCAGCTCGCGTGCGCAGACCACGAACCTCGCTCTCGCGACACTCGCGTTCACGATCAGCTTCTGGGCCTGGAACCTCATCGGTCCGCTCGGGGTCGTCTACACCGACCAACTCGACCTGAGCGCCACCCAGAAGTCGATCCTCGTCGCCATCCCGATCCTGGTCGGCTCGCTCGGGCGAATCCTGACCGGCGCACTGACCGACCGCTTCGGCGGCCGCCTCATGTTCACCGTTCTGCTGGTCGCCACCATTCCGTTCGTCCTGCTGGTCGCCGCCGCCGGACATTTCGACAGCTACGCGTTGCTGCTCGTCGCCGGCTTCTTCCTCGGCGTCGGCGGGACGACGTTCGCCGTGGGCATCCCCTTCGTGAACGCCTGGTACGACAAGTCCCGGCGCGGGTTCGCGACCGGCGTCTTCGGAGCCGGGATGGGCGGGACGGCGTTGTCGGCCTTCTTCACCCCCCGGTTCGTGTCGTGGTTCGGATACATCGCGACGCACATCATCATCGCCGTCGCGCTCGCGGTGGTCGCCGTGGTCTGTTGGTTGTTCATGCGCGACTCACCCAGGTGGGCCGCGTCCCACGACTCGGTGGTCCCCAAACTGATCGGTGCGGCCAAACTGCCGATCACCTGGCAGCTCGGTTTTCTCTACGCTGCGGCGTTCGGCGGCTTCGTCGCCTTCAGCACCTACCTGCCGACCTACCTCAAGGACGTCTACGACTTCGACCTCCAGGCGGCCGGCACGCGCACCGCCGGTTTCGCGATCGCGGCCGTCATCGCCCGGCCCGTCGGCGGTGTCCTGTCCGATCGCTTCGGACCGCGCATCATCACCGTGATCTCCTGTGGCGGTGCCGCCGTGCTCGCCGTGTGGATGATCACCAAGCCGCCCCTCGAGATACCCGCCGGTCTCGACTTCGTCCTGATGGCGGTCTGCATGGGACTCGGTTCGGGGTCGGTCTTCAGCTGGGTCGCGCAGGCCGCGCCCGCCGAGCGGGTCGGTTCGGTCACCGGGATCGTGGGTGCCCTCGGCGGGCTCGGCGGCTTCTTCCCGCCCATGGTCATGGGGGCCACCTACGACGCGACCACCCACAGCTACACGATCGGGCTCGCACTGCTGGTCGTCTTCGCCACGTGCGCGGCCCTGTTCACCGTGTTCGGCATCCGACGCACGGCGAACACCTGACGCCCGCCTCCCCGGCTGCGGCGTCGGGAGAATTGTCGGGGCCTCGTGTTCTGATGTTCGCACCCGTCGAACAAAGGAGCGATCCATGTCAGACCACGCTGCCGCGATCCGAGGTCTGCCCCGGTGGCATCCCAATCCGCTCATCCGTTCCACCATCGAGACCATCCGGCGCTGCGGCTGGCAGGTGACCTCGGTCGGCGAGGCGGACGCCGAGTTCGACGCACCGCCTGCAGGTGCTCGAACCGAGTGCGGGTTCTCCTACACCTCCGGACTCTCGCTGCACTCGATCCCGGAGCTCTCGATCTACGGCGTCGATCCCCTGACCGCGACGCACGTGCTGAACGAACTGGGCGCCCTGCTCCACCAGGAGGACTGGCGTGATCTCGTCGCCGCGCAGTCCGACATCCCGTTGCAGACGGTCGCCGTGACCGTCCGACTCATCGAGCAACTCGACCACGACGAGCTGCTCCTGGCGAACCTGTTGTTCCCCGACCACCCGAAACTGCAGGTGGTCTGGCCCGACGACCACGGCCACCTCCCATGGGAAGACGGCTACACCCTGCTCCCGATGCACCAGCCGGTGAAGGGGATGCCGCAACTCCTGGATCCCCCGCGCCCGCAACCACGCCTTCTCACAACCGAATCCGGGCCCGACCGAACCCGCCCGCGACGGGCACGTCGCATCTCGGGTCACTGACCTGCGGCCGGCGGCCTCCCGGCGTGTCCGGGGCGACATGTGTCCGTGTTGCCCCGGACAAACGGAGCCCGGAGATGCCACCATGGTTGGTCTGGGGGCTCGAACAGACCACGGGGGCACGTGGAAAGGCAGGTCGGCGTGGCGCACCTCCCGGTCGTGGTCGCTGCACTCGTCGCCCTCGTCCTCGCGGTCGCCTTCGTCGCCGTCATCTACCGGCGTCCGCAACGCGGTCTCCTGGTCTTGGCCGCGCTCACCCCCCTCGACGGTCTCCTCGACATCGCCCCGTTGCCCGGCGTCGCCTCGGCGTGGAAGGAGGGCGTCCTCGCGCTGACGCTGATCTGCGCGGCCAATCGCCGGGTCCGGCCCGCCGACCGGACGGACCCGCCGTTGCAGCTGCCGTGGTGGCCGGCCGCGGCCGTGCTGGTCGCGTTCGGGGTCGTGTCGGCGCTCTACGTCTACGGCCCCATCGGGCTGTACGGCGTCAAGGTCACCTTCTTCTACCTCTTCGTGGTCCTCGCGCTATGGCTGACGCCGTTCGACGCGCTCGACCGCGACCGACTGGTCTCGATCATCATGGCGCTCGGGGTGCTCACCACCCTCGTGGGCATCGGCCAGCAGCTCCTGGGTCCGGCGCGGCTGGTCGAACTCGGCTACACCTTCGGCGAGCAGGTGCGGACGAGCGGTCCGCTGTTCCGGACGTTCAGCACGTTCAATCAGCCCTTCGGTTTCGGACTCTTCGTCATGCTGGCCCTGCTCGTCGGCGGAGCAGTGGCGCTGTCGGACACCGCCCGCCGGCGCAACCGGTTGTTCCTCGTCTGCTGGCCGGTCATGGCGATCACGATGGCCACGTCGGTGGTGCGGGCGGCGATCCTCGGCCTCATCGTCGGTGTGATCTGGCTTGCGGCCCTTCGCTTCCGCCGCCTCATCGCCCCGCTGCTCGCAGTCGGGGTCGTCGCCGTCATCTCGCTGCCGTTCCTGCCGTCGAACATCACCAAGGTGTTCTTCTCGTCGAGCAGCCTGAGTCAGCGCGGCTCCGGGTGGGGTGAGATCTTCGCGAGCATCTGGGTGCACCCGCTCGGGACCGGCCTGGCGTCGAGCGGATCGGCGGCCGACGCGATGTCGGCGGCCCAGGGCGACACGACGCGGACGATCACCGCCGGCGCCGGCGGTACCGTGCAGCAGTTGTCGAAGAACTACCAGCCGGACAACTACTACGTGAAGCTGCTCATCGAACTCGGGCCGATCGGGTTGTGGTTGTTCCTGGCCCTGATCGTGACCGCGATCATCTGGTGCGTGCAGTACTCGCGCCGGATGCCCGACCCGGATGGAGCCCTCGTCCTGGGTGTCAGTGCGTCCATGGTCGCGGCGATGGTGGCCTGCCTGGTCGCCACCTACTTCGAGATCTTCCCGCTCGACTTCTACTTCTGGTTACTGTTGGGAGCTGCTGGATGCGCGACGGCACAACACGAATCACGTACGGTGCGCTTGCACTTCGTCCCGGAGGCAGCGGCGTCCAGACCTACATCCGCGAACTCCTGAGGGCACTGCCCGGCCACGTCGACGGCACCGCCCTGTCCGCAGTCGTGCAGACCGACGCGGTCGGCGAACTGCCCCCGGCGATCACCCCGGTGGAGCGTCCCGTCGCCGACGGTGTCCGACGGGCGGTGTTCGGCGTACTCCCCACCCGCTCGGGCGGCGTGTTCCACGGTCTCGACGTCGACCTACCAGTCGCCGGCCCCGCCACCACGGTCGCGACCGTGCACGACCTGTCGGTGCTCGACATGTCGTCCGCGTCGAGCCGGTTTCGCGCCGCGGGCGAATCCGTACTCGTCCGCACGACCCTCCGTCGGGCCGACGTGCTGATCGCCGTCTCCGAGTTCACCGCCGAACGAATCCGCGAGACCTGCGGACGGGATGCCCACGTCACCGAACTCGCGCCCGCCGACTGGGCCCGCCCACCCGCGCCGGCCGATGTCGAACGGGTTCGGGCGAAATACGATCTGCCGGAACGCTTCGTGATGCAGATCGGCACCGTCGAACCCCGCAAGAACGTCGAACTCGTCGCGGCGGTCGCCCGGCGCCTCGACATTCCGTGCGTGCTCGGCGGCGCGGGTTCGACCGGCCCGGGTGCCCCGTCGTCGGCGGTCGGGCTCGGTTACGTCGATGTCGGGGACCTGCCGGCGCTCTACGCCGCGGCGACCGGACGGGGGGCTGTTCTTTCGGATGGAGTGGACTTGTCGACCCGTGTATCGCAGGCCGAGTTCCCGCAGACCACGAGGCGCACCCCGGTGTACTCGTCGCCCAACGGTCGGCGCACCTTTCACGAGCTGATCCGCGACGATCCCCTGAGCACGATCGTGACCGTGTCGATCGACGTGTTGTCCGCGACGATCGCGGTGGCCGCCGGGATCTGGTGGGTGAGGAGTGGCAGCGGCGCGAACCCGCCGTTGTGGACACTCGCCACCTTCGTGCCGACCCTCGTGATCGTCTTCTCCTTGCGCGGGGTCTACCGTCGGGGGCTCAATCGCCGGTTCCTCGACGAGGTCGGCCGGGTCATGACCGGATGCACGATCACCGCGATGATCCTGCTGTGTTCTCTGCTCCTCTCCTACTCCGACGACAGACCCGGCGCCGCGGTCACCAAGGTGTGGGTGTCGGCGCTGTTCTGGGTTCCGTTCGGTCGTCTCATCCGCGACATCATCCAGCGGAGTCTGCGCAAGAACGGTCATCTGCTGTCCCCCACGCTGATCATCGGCGACGGGCCGATCACCGCACAGGTGGTCGGCCGCATGGTGGCCGCGCCGGAGCACGGTCTCCGGCCGGTCGGCATCCTGGCCGCCGGCGCGCCACCCCGCGCCGATCGGGACGAGGGACCCACCAACGAGATCGCGCAGCTCGGCGGGGTGGACGAACTCGACGACGCGATCCGGGCGACGAAGGCCGAGGTCCTGGTCGTGGCCTTCGCGGTCACCAATGTCGAAAGGCTCACCGCCGCCGTCCGTATCGCCCACCGGCACGGGGTCAAGGTGTGGATCGTGCCGCGCATGTTCGACGTCGTCGGACGCCGCAGCCGGGTCGACCACATCGGCGGGCTGCCCCTGATGTCCGTCCCGCACACCAACCCGCGCGTTGGCAGTTCCGTACCAAGCACATCGGGGACCGGGTGGTCGGAGCCCTGATCCTCGCCGCGATCTCACCGCTGTTCCTCACGCTCATGCTGCTGGTCCGGCTGAGCTCGCCGGGCCCGATCTTCTTCGCCCAACCGCGGGTGGGTCGCGACGCGCGGGTGTTCAACTGCCTGAAGTTCCGCTCGATGCGGCCCGAGGACCCCGCCGCGGAGAAATTCCGGCCGACCGCGGGCAGCGCACCCGGCGGCGTCGAGGGCGTCGACCGCCGCACCAGGATCGGCAAGATCATGCGCTCGACGTCGATGGACGAACTACCCCAGTTGCTCAACGTGATCCGCGGGGACATGAGTCTCGTGGGTCCACGCCCGGAGCGTCCCGAGTACGTCTCGCTGTTCGAGGTGCAGATCCGGCGATACGGCGAACGCCACCGGGTGAAGGCCGGGGTCACCGGCTGGGCGCAGGTGCACGGCCTGCGCGGTCAGACCTCCATCGCCGACCGCGCCGAGTGGGACAACTACTACATCGAGAACTGGTCACTCTGGCTCGACGTCAAGATCCTGCTCCTGACCGTGCTCGCGGTGCTCAAACGGGCGGAGTAGCCGCGGCCACCCACCCGCCTCGTCACATCGTCGGACGTCGGGTGTCGTACGCGGGGCGATACGGCACCCGTCCCCGCTCGTCGCGGATGGTGACGATCAACGTGCGGGCGATGACGACGAGCAGGATGATGCCGCTGACGATCGCGAGGAGCAGTGCGGTCATGACGACCTCCTGACGCCGGAACATGGTGTGCCGGCATTCAATCGCCGATCACGACCTGGTGGTAGATGCCAACCGCGCATCGGTGGACTCAACTGCCCGCCCATGGTGACGCGACTCCGCCGGGCGGCGCCACTGATTTTCTCCGGCGGGCCGGTGCGGGGGTCTGGCGACGGCATCGCCGACGGACAGCATCATCCGGCACACCGCCGAGAAGTGCGGTGCGGCAACGACACGCAGTCCGCGACGGTCTATATCTCTCACGCCGGGCGCGTCAACGCGTCCGGCGCCCCCGGGCGATCAAGTGATGCCCATACGTCCCGCAACACGTCGACGCCGGCGGCGAGGTCGTCGGCATCCTCGGTGAACGGAACGCGGATGTAGCGTTCGTGCGCCCCGTCGACGCCGAACTTCGGTCCGGCGCTGATTCGCACACCTCGGTTCAGGGCGGCGGCGGCGAGCGCGGAACTCAGCGGCGCCCCGAGCCCGACCCACATCGCCAACCCACCGTTCACATCGGGGATCTCCCACTCCGGCAGATGTTTTCGCAGAAGTCCGGTGAGCGTGTCCCGGCCGATACGAAGCTGCGCGGAACGAACGGCGAGCAGGTCGTCGTAACCGGCCAAGACCTCGGCGGCGATCTGCTGGTCGATGATCGGAGAACCGAGGTCACCGGCGGGTCGCCGTCGGACGATCCGGTCGACGATGTCCTCGTCGGCACGAATCCATCCCACCCGCAATCCACTCCACACCGTCTTGCCCAGCGATCCGATCGTCACCACCGGCACCGAGGACCTCACCGGCGCATGCGCGGCGAACGGGAAATGGTCCGTCCGACGATCGATGTCGAGCTCGGCAGTCGTCTCGTCGACGAGCAGCGCGGTCCCGGCCCGGCGCGCCGCGTCGGCGAGCCGCTCTCGGTGGGCGGACGGCATCGAGGCACCCGTCGGGTTCTGGAAATCCGGTATGCAATAGGCCATCTCGGGTCGCAACCGGCTGAGGACCTCGACGAAGTGGTCCATGTCCCAGCCGGCCGCGGTGACCGGCGTCGACACGAGCCGTCCGCCGGCCTCGGCGATCGCCTCGTAGGCGTGCGGATAGGTCGGGGTCTCGACGACCACCCGGTCGGCTCGTCGGAGCAGGGTCCGCGCGACGAGTGCGATGGCGTGTTGCCCACCGAGGGTCACCACGATCTGCGCCGGGGTCGTGGGCAGTCCGCGGTCGGTGTATCGATCGGCGATTCGTCGGCGTAGCAGCGGATCGCCCACCAGGTCGAGTCCGGGCCGGCGCAGCAGGTCGGGCACATTGCCCGTGACCCGCTCGATGATCGCCTCGAGACCGGGCACCGGTTCGGGAACGGCGTGCGCGAAGTCGATCTCGGCAACCGCGCCCGGACCCCTCCGCGGGAGCATCGCGACGGAGCCGGATCCCCGGACGCTGACCAGATAGCCGGCCTCGCGCAGCGCTCCGTACGCCGACACCACCGTGGTCCGACTCCGCCCGAGCGCATCGGCGAGGATTCGCTCGGCGGGCAACCGCGTGTATGTCGCGATCCGGCCGTCGTCGATGAGGAGTCGGATGCGGGCGGCGAGGGCCGCGTAGGCCGCGTCGCCGCTCTCCCACTCACCGAGCAGCGTGACGAGTTGCTTCACCCCGAGGTTCGAGCGAGCCACCGGCCGGCCGATGGCTCGCGGTGCACCCACAGAATCCTCCTCACCGGTCGCCAGGGTCCAACGACGCCCTGCGGCCGTCGACGTCCAGTCAAACGCAGTGCCCGCGGGCACCACAAGGTCCAATCCGCGGTCGGTGGACTGCCGTCGAGCGGGGGTGGCGGTCCGCAGATCACCCGTGACCACCGGGCGGCTGTCGGGTTCGGGCGATATCGTCGGCGTCGATGAACATCCGCCCGTCAGCTCTCGACGCGGCCGTGCGTCCCGGGCATGTGCTACGTGTCGATGACGTCGACGGCCTCGCCCTGGCCGACCTCGTCGACTCGGTCTCGGCTGACCTACCGGTGTTCCTGGACCATCGCGGACCCGGCGATCGCACCGCCCGGGAGGTCGTCCGGGAGGTCCTCGACGCGCTCGAGGACATCGTCGTCGCCCTCTTCCCGGTCTGGCTCCCGGGCCACGAGCCGGGCCTGCCGGTCGACGCCGACGACGCCGAGGCCACGGCGCGCCTGCTGTGCCGGGACGCCGGCTTCCCCTCGCCCGCCGTCATCCATCTGGCCCGTGCGGCCGCCGGCGCGCGACGTCCCGGCCCCGGCCCCGCCGACGACGCCCGGGCGGCCGCGCTGACGTTTCTCTTACGACGGGGATACGGACGTGGTTCCGTGGTCCTGGCCGTGCGCGCCGACACCGCATTGGGCGAGCGGGCCCAGCACGCGGCCGCCGCCGCGTACGAATGGCTGGCCGACCACGCCGACCTCACCGTGTGGCTCACCGCCGACGCCCTGCCCGCGGTCACGAGGGTGCCGGCCATCCGGATCGGAGTACCCGCGGGGCGGCGATTCCCGCCGCCCGGTCCGGTGGAGGCGCTGCACGATCCGTCGTCGGCCTCGGCGAGGCCCGTCCTCGTCGCCTCCCGTCCGTCGGGGAGACCGGCACCGCACAGCGATGCCGAGCAAACCCTCGAACGCGCCCTCGCGCGTGCACCGTGGGCTCGCGACCGACAGTGGAACCGGAGTCCGCGCGACCTCGATCCGCTCCACCCCGCGGTGATCGTCGACCTGCTGTGGCCGAGTGAACGCGTGGTCGTGGAGGTCGACGGCGCGGATCATCGCGGCCCGGTAAAGTACGCGCGAGATCGACGTCGCGACAACATGCTTCAGCGTGCCGGGTACCTCGTTCTGCGTTACACGAACGACCACGTTCTCGACGACACGTCCCTTGTCGTCGCAGAGCTGGCCGCCGTGATCGCCGAGCGCTCCCGACCACCGGCATCGTCCCGACCGACGCCCGCCCGACCCCCTTCGACCCGCGAGGAGCATCCGTGGACCACGCCCAGCTGACGCCGATCCAGAGTGCGGCGCTGTTCGTCCTGCTGGCCGAGTCCCGAGAGCTCTCCAACCCAGAGTTGAAGGAGTTCGGTGCCGCGCTGGACAAGCCGGCCCGCAACCATCTCAACGCCCTCGGCCTCGTCGACTCGCGACTCGGCGCACGCCGCGCGTACTTCCACACCCTGACCGACCGCGGGTGGGCCTGGTGCGCGGCCGAACTGACATCCGAGCCACCGAAGAGGTCGACTGCACCGACGAAGGCCATGTACGCGGTCCTCGCCGGCCTCGCCCGGTACCTCGACGACGAGGACCTCCGTCTCCACGAGGTGTTCGGCCGTCCCCGACGCCCTACCCACGAGGAGCCCGGGACCCCGATCGCAACGGCTGCGTCCGACCCGGCGTCGTCCACCGTCGATCCCCGGGACCAGATCGCGGCCGCCTACCGCGCCCGGGCCGTCACGGCGGGCGACTTCGTCCTCGTCACCGATCTGCGCGCCGACCTGCCCGGGATGAGCGACGAGGTCTTCGACGCCACGATGGTGGAGTTCCAGCGCGCGCCGGGGGTCAGCCTCATCCCGCAGGAAGACCAGGCGTTGCTGACTCCGGCCGACCGGGCGGCCGCGGTGACGGTGGGCACGCAACCGTGCCATCTGTTCGCGATCGAGGAGAGCTGATCCGATGGACGCCGACGCCCGTCACGCACTGGAATCGATCCGCCTCAACTGGGCCGACACCCCCGACGACGTGTGGGGCACCGCCGACCCCTTCCACGTCGGGGGCCTGCACGAGGACACCATCGTCGACATCATCCGTTCGTTCGACGACGCCCGTCGTTCGCCGTCGGGGAGTCCGATCGGGGTCACGGTGCGCGGTCCGGCCGGATCCGGCAAGACCCATCTCCTGGGCCGGGTCCGGCATCGTGTCCAAGAGGAGGGCGGGTACTTCTTTCTCGTCAAGCTGCTCGACGCCACCGACTTCTGGCGTTCGGTGCTCGTGGCGATCATCGAGGACCTCGGCCGACCGACGCCCCGCCACCGCTCGCAGCTGAATCAGCTCCTCCACCGCCTCGCGATCGACGCCGGGGTCTCGGACGGGACACGTGACGCCGTGACCGGCGGCGCGTCGCTGACACCCGCCGCTCTCGATGACTTCGTCCACGGCGTCTACACCCGCCATTCGCGGCACCGACGCCGGTCGCAGCACATCCTGCGTGCGCTCGTACTGCTGGAGTCCGACGACTTCGCGGCCAAAGACCTCGGCGAGGCGTTTCTGCACCTGGACATCGACGACGCGGAGGAACTCGCCGCCTGGGGCATCCGCAATGCCCGCCTCGGTTATCAGGAGATCGTCGAGAACATCTCGCGGATCATCGCGTTCGACGATGCGGCGGTTCTCGCGATCGACCAGATCGACACCCTGATCGAGGCCGGCAAGACCGCCGAGCCGGGCGAGGAATCACAGGTGGAGAAACTGGCGCACGGCCTGATGTCGGTGCGCGACACCATGAGTCGGACCACATGTGTGGTCTCCTCGATCACCGCCGCGTGGGAGTACCTCGCCGGACACGTCATGCGATCAGCGGTTGATCGGTTCCGGTTGCCACCCACCCTGCAACGGCCCGCGAGTGCGGACTTCGGCCGGCTCCTGCTCGCCCGGCGTTTCGCGCCGGGTTTCGCCGGCGTCGGATTCACGCCGCCCCATCCCACCTGGCCGGTCACCGACACCGCACTGACGGCGGCCACCGATTACACCCCGCGCGAGCTGATGGTGACCGTGGACCGCCAGATCGCCGCGATGCTCCGCAGCGACACGTTCGCCGAGATCACCGACCTCTCCGGCGCCACGTCCAAGACCTCCGCCGGCCAGGGCACACTCCCCCTGATCAACCAGTCCCGCACCACGACAGACGTTCCTGACACGGGGGCGTCCGCTCGGGGGCGCTCGTCGTCTGCTGAATCGTCGTCTGCAGGGTCGTCGTCTGCGGGGTCGTCGTCAACCGACTCGTCGTCGACGACCACCTCGGACGATCCCGCGTTCGCGAAGCTCGACCAGCGGTACGCGGAGTTGATCCGGCGTGCGGACCCGCTACCCGCATTGGTACCCGACACCGAGGACCGGATCGTCCCCTCGCTCCTCCATGCGGGATTGGCGACGTGGATCCAGGCACTGTCCCGCGACGCCGACCGCTGGCAGCTCGATGCCCGGCCGGGACCGAAGAGTCCGCTGCACGGGCGGATCCGACAACTCGTCGACCCGAACCGGGACATCGAGCAGTCCTGGAGCTTCCGTGCCATCGCGGCATCTAACGCGCGTGCCGTCCAGACGCGCCTGTCGAGCGCGACGACGACCTCCGGTTTCACCCTCGGCGACATCGAACGCACCCTGGTGATCCTGCGGCGGGATCCCTGGCCCACGGGGCCCAAGACCCGGCAGATGGTCGAGGAACTGCACGATCGGGGCGGGCGGGTCGTCGCCTGGACCGAACAGGACATCAAACGGCTGAGCGCGCTGGCACAACTGCGGGCCGAACGGCCCTCGCATCTCCGGGAGTGGATCTCCGACCGCAACCCGGCTGCCGAGATCGCCTTTCTCACCGACATCCTGGGCTCCGCGCTCGAAGCGCCTGCGCCAGGCTCGCAGTCACCGGACTCACCCGCAACACCCTTGGTGACGCCTGTCAGACGCCACGAGCCCGGCACCGCGGACGAACGCTCGACCACGCCGCCACCCCGGGAGACGACGACGGAAGAGTTCCGGTCCACCGACCCTCGGTCGGGAACGGCGGGGTCCGACACCGCCGAATCGTCGTCGCGAACCACACCCGCCGACGAACAGTCGATCACCCTCGGGCGAAGTGTCGCCACCGGCGAGGCGGTGACCGTCTCGCTGCTCGCCCTGCGCAAGCACGTGGCGCTGTTCGCCGGATCCGGTTCGGGGAAGACGGTGTTGATTCGGCGCATCGTCGAAGAGGCTGCTTTGCAGGGAGTTTCGTCGATCATCCTCGACGTGAACAACGACCTCGCACGCCTGGGGACACCGTGGCCGGACGCCGACCCGCGTCCGTGGACGTCCGACGACCGCGAGCGCGCCAAGCGCTACCTGCACGACACCGAGGTCGCGGTCTTCACCCCGGGTCGGGCATCGGGGCGGCCATTGAGTTTCCAGCCGCTACCCGACTTCAGCACGGTGGTCGGCAACCCCGACGAGTTCCGTGCCGCGGTCGACTCCGCCGTCGGCGCCCTGATCCCGCATGCCCGGGCCATCGGGACCAGCGCGAAAGCCTATCGGCAGCAAGCAGTCCTGCAACAGTCCATGGAGGCCTTCGGACGACGCGGCGGCGGCGCCCTGCAGGCTTACGTCGGACTGCTGACCGAACTGCCCGACGACGCGAGCACCCTCGCCGACGCCCCGAAGCTCGCCGCCGAACTCGCGGAGAACCTCAAGGCCTCGATGGCGATCGATCCCGTCTTCGGGGGTGACGCCGCCCCGGCCGACCCCGGGTACCTGCTCACTCCCTCACCGGGTTTCCGGGCCCGGGTGTCGGTCGTGAACCTCGCCGGCCTCGGCACCGACGACCGGCGGGCCGGTTTCGTCAATCAGCTCCAGATGGCCCTGTTCGCCTGGATCAAGAAGAATCCGGCCGCCGACCGGCCACTCGGCGGACTGCTCGTCATGGACGAGGCGCAGAACTTCGCCCCGTCCGTCCGGATGACCGCGGCGTCGAAGAGCACGAGCGCATTGGCGTCGCAGGCTCGCAAGTACGGCCTCGGGCTCATCTTCGCGACCCAGTCGCCCACCGGCATCGACAACAAGATCTCGGCCAACTCCTCGACCCAGATCTTCGGCCTGCTCAATCATCCGACGCAGATCGAACGCGCCAAGGAACTCGCCGCCAACAAGGGCAGCAGGATTCCCGACATCGGCAAGCTCCCGGCGGGGACGTTCTACATCGCGAGCGAGGGCGGGCGGTTCGCCAAGGCCGAGACGCCGCTCTGCCTCACCTACCACCCGTCGAGTCCGCCGACCGAGGACGAGGTCGTCGAGCTGGCGCGCTCCACGACACCGCGCCCACGGTGACGGCCGGGCCCGACTTCGCCGACGGCCGAAGACGATGGTTGGCACAATGGACACCGTGCTCACGCTGACCGCCGGAGAGAACCGTCCGCTGCCGTCGACGGCCGTGACCGTCTCGGTGCGCTCGGCATCTCCGGTCAACACCTCGGCGATCCTGCTCACCGATGCCGGTCGCGTCCGCTCCGACGCGGACCTCATCTTCTACAACCAGCCCAGCGGCCCCGGCGTCGGATACCGTTCTGCCGGCTCGGCCGACATCATCTCGGTCGACACCGCCGCCCTCCCTCGGGAGATCGCGACGGTCGTCGTCGCGGCGAGCCTCGACGGGACCGGGCCCACGAGTTTCGCGACCGCCGGCGCCCTCAGCGCGACGCTGACCGGCGGCGGTACGGAACTCGTCTTCAGCCCCTCCGGTCTCACCAGCGAGGCGGCCGTCGTGTGCCTCGAGATCTACCGGCGCAACGACGTCTGGAAGGTCCGTGCCGTCGGCCAGGGATACGCCGCCGGTCTCGCGGGCCTCGCCACCGCCTTCGGCATCGAGGTCGACGACGAGCCCGCGACGCCGCCTCCTGGACGGCCGCCGCGAGTCACCGATCCGCAGCCCTGGCCGCCGGCCGCGTCGACGCCAACCGCGCCGCCGCCGACACCCGAACCACCGGCCCCGCAATGGAATACACCGTCCGCACCGCCGCCTCCGCCCCGGCCCCCGGTCACCGCCCAACCACAGGGAGTTCCCATGCACAGCGATCTGTTCGCGCCGTCCCACGCCGAGGTCACCGGGCAGGGCATCCAGAAGCAGGGCAGCAAGATGTGCCGGGTCGGCCTCGCCGGTGAGGTCATGGCCCGCACCGGCTCGATGGTGGCCTACCAGGGCAACCTGAAGTTCGAGGCGCTCGGCTCGGGCGGCCTCGGACGGATGATGCGTCAGGCGATGACCGGCGAGGGCGTTCCGCTGATGAAGGTCACCGGACAGGGCGACCTGTTCCTGGCCGATGCGGCGTCGGACGTGCACCTCATCGACCTCGACGG
This sequence comes from Gordonia sp. SMJS1, assembly GCF_029866425.1. Classification (NCBI taxonomy): domain Bacteria; kingdom Bacillati; phylum Actinomycetota; class Actinomycetes; order Mycobacteriales; family Gordoniaceae; genus Gordonia; species Gordonia sp. SMJS1. Next base: position 3,950,720 of record NZ_CP123381.1, read on the forward strand.
TTCCGACGGCCTCACCATCAACGGCGCCAACGTCCTCGCCTTCGACTCCTCGCTGTCCTACGACATCGCCCGTGTGCAGGGTGCCGGCGCGATGAGCAACGCCGGACTGTTCAACTGCGTCTTCACCGGGCGCGGCCGGATCGCCATCACCACCGACGGCACACCCGTCGTCCTCAACGTCGACGCCGCGACCTATGCCGACCCGCAGGCCGCGGTCGCGTGGTCGTCGAGCCTGCGCACCTCGGTGAAGTCCAACGACTCGTTCAATCTCGGCACCCTGATGGGACGCAGCACCGGCGAGCGGTTCACCCTCGAGTTCTCCGGCCGCGGGTTCGTCGTCGTGCAGCCGTCCGAACTCCCGCCCGGCGGATTCGTTGGCGGGACCGGTGGCGGCGGGTCGGCCGGGTCCGGTGCCGGCGGCATGTTGGGTGGCATCCTCGGTCGCTGAGACCTGACGGGATCTCGTAGCGAGAAGCGTTGCCATAGATCGCTTTTCGCCATGCAGTCCGGCGGGCGGGTAACGTCGACGCCATGCCCGAAGCAAGTGCGACCGTCCTCGTCCGACAACCCCTCACCACGGTGTGGGAGTACTGCCTGATCCCGGAGCACGTCGCGGCGCTGACGCCCGGCGTGATCGGCGTCGAGACCGTCACCGACGGACCGGTCTCGGTCGGGACCGTCTGGCGCGGCCAGATGAAGGGGCTCGGCCGCGCCGTCGACTGGACCGGCGAGTTCACGCGCGTGGATGCGCACACGGCCACCGAGTTCTCCTCGACGGAGTCACCGCTCGAGTTCGCCATCTCGGCCACGTTCGCGGAGGTTGGTCGCGGCGTCGAACTCACCTACCGCATCCGCAACGCCGGCGTCGGCGGGGCGGTCGGGAAGCTCACCGACGCGCTGGCGATCCGCGCGTATCAGCGGTCGCTCTCCGCGAACGCGAAGAAGCTGCCGCGCCTCGTCGACGAGTGGCTCGCTCAGCAGTGACACGACAACGGCCCCACCTCGCCGAAGCGAGATGGGGCCGCTGGGGAATCGGTAGCACGAATGCGCTCCATGAGCGCATTCGTGCTACGAAACCCGTGGGGTGAGAGTCACCAGCTGGACTTCTGCACACCCGGCAGCTCGCCGGCGTGTGCCATGTCGCGCAGGCAGATTCGGCACAGGCCGAACTTGCGGAACACCGAGTGCGGGCGACCGCACTTGTTGCACCGGGTGTAGGCCCGCACGGCGAACTTGGGCTTCTTGTTGGCCTTGTTGACCAGAGCCTTCTTTGCCATGTCAGTTGTCCTTAACGTTGTTGTCCTTGAACGGGAAGCCCAGGGCACGCAGCAGCGCCCGGCCTTCGTCGTCCGTGGTGGCCGACGTCACGACGGTGATGTCCATACCGCGGGGCCGGTCGATGTTGTCGATGTTGATCTCGTGGAACATCGACTGCTCGTTCAGGCCGAACGTGTAGTTGCCGTTGCCGTCGAACTGACGGTCCGACAGGCCGCGGAAGTCGCGGATACGCGGGAGGGCGATGGACACGAGACGGTCCAGGAACTCCCACATGCGGTCGCCACGGAGGGTGACGCGCGCACCGATCGGCATGCCCTCGCGCAGCTTGAACTGTGCGATGGACTTGCGAGCGCGACGGATCTCCGGCTTCTGGCCGGTGATCTTGGCCAGATCCTCGACGGCGCCGTTGATCAGCTTCGCGTCACGGGCGGCGTCGCCGACGCCCATGTTCACGACGACCTTCACGACGCCCGGGATCAGCATCACGTTGGGGTATTCGAACTCTTTGTTCAGCGTGTCCTTGATCTCCTCGCGGTAGCGAGTCTTCAGGCGCGGCTGGATCTTGGGTTCAGTAGAGGTCATGTCAGATGTCCTTCCCGCTCTTGCGCGAGATCCGGACCTTCTTGCCCGTTTCCTCGTCGACGCGGTAGCCGACGCGAGTCGGGTTGCCGTCGGAGTCCACGACCATCACGTTCGAGACGTGGATCGAGGCTTCCTGGGTCACGATGCCGCCGGAGGAGGCACCGCGCTCGTTGGCCGACGCGGCGGTGTGCTTCTTGATTCGGTTGACGCCCTCGACGAGGACACGCTGGGTCTTCGGGAAGGCCTGGATGACCTTGCCCTTGGCACCCTTGTCCTTGCCCGAGATGACGATCACGGTGTCACCCTTGTGAACCTTCATGTCAGATCACCTCCGGTGCCAGCGACACGATCTTCATGAACTTCTTCTCACGCAGCTCACGGCCGACCGGGCCGAAGATGCGGGTGCCGCGGGGGTCGCTCTCACCCTTGAGGATGACGGCGGCGTTCTCGTCGAAGCGGATGTAGCTTCCGTCCGCACGACGGCGCTCCTTGGTGGTGCGCACGATGACGGCCTTGACGACCTCACCCTTCTTGACGTTGCCGCCCGGGATGGCGTCCTTGACAGTGGCGACGATGACGTCGCCAATGCCGGCGTAGCGCCGCGAGGAACCGCCGAGCACGCGGATGCACAAGATCTCCTTGGCACCGGTGTTGTCGGCGACTCGCAGGCGGGATTCCTGCTGAATCACTCGTTAGTCTCCTTGACCTGGCTTCTTATGTACGGCGGATTTCCGACCCGACGCACACGGTCCGTTGCCATCGAACACACGCCTGCCTGGGGTTTTGACCAGGTTGTGACACCTGAGCGGTCCGCCCCAGTGGGTTCGTGAGCCGACTCGCGACACAGCGGTGCCGCAGGCAACCCCACAAGTGTAGGGGAATGCCCAGGTCCGGGCCAAATCGATGGCCCCGGCGACCGCGTGGGGTTTCGGAGGACGCCGGGCCGGGAAAGTTTTTCGCGCACTGACCCATCTGGGGTGAACCGCCACGCGAAGCACCCATGAGACGAGATCGACCAGACACAAGCCCGTCCGGCGAGCAATCAGTGCGAGCCGGAAGGGAGCGAAACACGGGGGGGCGTGTCAGCGCCGGGGGTAACTCTCGGCTGCCGATCGTGAGCCGAACGATCACCATGCTCCCCGGCTCCGCAGTTCAGTCCGACAACCGCGGGCCTGACGGCGAGTCCTCGACTCCGGGCCACCCGCCCCGAGTTCGTGGACCGGAGTTCGAATCCCCACGCTCGATCCGGGTTCGACGCTGCCGTGCGGGCGCATTCACAGGGGAGGCACGCGTGACCACAGACGACGCGGTCCGGAACACCGTTGCTACCGACATCGACGCCGGCCTGACGATCCCGATGACCGCCGCACAACGCGGCATCTTCTACGCTCAGCAACTCGAGCCGGACGTGCCGATGACCATCGACGCGTACGTCGAGTTCCGCGGCGACACATCGGGTCCGCAGGCCGAGGACGGTGACGACCCCCTCGTCGACGTCGATCCGGACATCATGCAACGTGCGGTCACCCTGACCGAGCGGGAGACCGAAGCCCCACTGCTGCGGTTGATCCCGACCGACGACGGCGAACCGATGATGGTGCTCGACCGGTCGCAGGGAGTGGTACTCGGGCGACAGGACTTCTCCGACGCCGACGACCCGCGCGCGGCAGCGCTGGCCTGGATCGACCGCCGGCGAAGCGCGAGTTCGGACGTGTTCGAAGACCGCATCCTCGAGACCCACCTGCTCAAGATCGGTCCCGGGCACTCGATCTGGTACTGCCACGGTCACCACATCGGCTTCGACGGCTACGCGGCCATGTACATGATGTTGCGGGTCGCCTCGCACTACACCGCGATCGTGAACGGGACCCCGCCCCCGATCGCGGACACCGCGTCGATGGTCGACATCGCGGAGTTCGACCGTGAGTACCGCGCCTCCGCGAAGTTCGTCGAGGATCGCGAACACTGGGCGTCGCATCTGGCCGACATGCCCGAGATGACCACTCTCACCAGCCTTTCGGCCTCGGCGGCGCCGTTGTCGGACGTACGGTCGGCAGTGCTGGACGACACGCTCGTCGCGCGCATCCGCGATCTCGGCCGCACCCAGCGGGTCCGGCCCGCCTCGGTCATCACCGCCGCCGTCGCCGCCTACGTCGCGCGCTACACCGATCGCGACGAGGCGATGCTGAGCCTGCCGGTCGCCGCCCGCGATCGCGATGTCCTCCGTACCTCGGCGGGCCTGACCTCGAACGTCGTCCCGCTGCGCATCGCGCTCGACGACGACACCGCCACCCTGGCCGATCTGTTGAAGTCGGCCAATTCAGAGATCAAGGTCGCCGTCCGGCATCAGAAGTTCCGGCATGAGGACATCACCTCTCAGATCCTCGGTGCGGCCGGTGCGCGACGAGGATTCTTCGGACCGCTCGTCAACGTCATGCTCTTCTTCCAGCACATCGACTTCGGTCCGCTCAAGGGGGAATTGCACGTCCTGTCCACGGGCCCCATCGAGGACCTGTCGGTGAACGTCTACGACAGCCTCGACGGCGGGATGACCCTCGACCTCGAGGCGAACCCCAACATCTACCCGGCCGAGGAGATCACCACCCACCACCGGCGCCTGGTCGACTTCGTCACCGCCTTCGTCGGCGCGCCGGTCGAGACCAAGGTGTCGGACCTGCACGTTCTCACCTATGCCGAACGAGCCGAACTCCCCGAGCGCATGACCGGGGAGCAGGTCGAGCACGGCGACACCACCCTCGTCGACCTGCTCGACGACGCGGCCCGGGCCCACCCCGACGAGACCGCGATCACCGACGCACAGGACGGACACTCGCTCACCCACCGCGAGTTCGCCTGCGCCGCAACACAGATCGCATCCGCGCTCGCGCGTCGCGGGATCGGCCCCGAGAGCGTCGTCGGCGTTCAGCTGCCCCGCAGCACCGACCAGGTCGTGTCGTTGCACGGCGTCGTCCGGGCCGGTGCCGCGTTCCTGCCGATCGATCCGGCCGAACCGGCCGACCGGCTCGGTCACATCCTCGAGGTGGCCGCCCCCGACCTCGTCATCACCGAGTCGGTGCTCGCCGAACTGCGCGCCGACGACGATTCCGACGTAGCCGCACCGACGCCCCCGAGCCCCGACACGGCCGCCTATGTGCTGTTCACCTCCGGTTCCACCGGCAAGCCGAAGGGCGTGGTCATCACCCACCACGCCATCGTCAACCGCCTCGCGTGGATGCAGGCCCGCTACGAGCTCGCACCGGACGACCGGGTGCTGCAGAAGACCCCGTCCACCTTCGACGTGTCGGTCTGGGAGTTCTTCTGGCCGTTCACCACCGGCGCGGCACTCGTCGTCCCGACTGTCGACGGTCATCGCGACCCCTGGTATCTGCGTGACGTGATCGCCGAACACCGCGTCACGACACTGCATTTCGTGCCATCGATGCTCGCCGCCTTCACCGCGGCACTCGACGCCGACGATGCATCGGAGCTGACGAGCCTACGCCGCATCTTCACCAGCGGTGAGGCTCTGACTCCCGCGACGGTCGGTGCCGCCGCGTCGCTGACGTCCGCTCCGATCCACAACCTCTACGGCCCCACCGAGGCCGCGATCGACGTCACCCACCACGACCACTGTCGCGCCGACGTCCCGGTGATCCCGATCGGCTCCCCGGTGTGGAACACCGGTGTCCACGTGCTCGACCACCGCCTGCGGCCGCAACCGCCCGGCGCGATCGGCGAACTCTATCTCGGCGGCGTCCAGCTGGCCCGGGGCTATCGCAGCCGCGCGGACCTGACGGCATCGCGGTTCGTCGCCTCGCCCGCGGCGCCGGGCGAACGGCTCTACCGCACCGGCGATCTCGTCCGTCTGAACGCCGCCGGCGAGCTGGAATACCTCGGTCGCACCGACTCACAGGTCAAGATCCGCGGCCAGCGGGTCGAACTCGGCGAGATCGAGTCGACCCTCAGCCGGCTGGACGGCGTGACCGCCGCGGGCGTGGTCATCCGGGATGATCTGGTCGCCGGTGAGCCCACGATCGTCGGTTACGTCACCGGCACCGGACTCACCGACAAGGACCTGCGAGCCGAACTCCGAACCGCGCTACCGGATCACATGATCCCCACCGCGATCATGGTCCTCGACTCACTGCCCACCACCGCCAACGGCAAGCTCGACCGCCGTGCGCTGCCTCGGCCCGACCTGCGGACCCACCGCGAGTTCGTCCGGGCCCGCACCGCGCTCGAACGCTTCGTCGTGGCGACCGTCGCCGATGTGCTCGACCTGCACGACGACACGTCCGACGAGGTGGCGAACGAGGCCCACGCCACGGCTCCGGCGTCGATTTCTCTGAGCGACAACTTCTTCGAGATCGGCGGGACGTCACTGTCAGCGACACGGATGGCCTCGCGGCTGTCCCGCGCCACCGGCCATCGGATCGGGATCCGTACGGTGTTCGACGCCGACGACCTCGCCGGCCTCGTCGCGGCCCTGTCCGACCTGGGCGTCGACACCGATGAGCCGGCCGTCGGCTCCGCCTCGGTCCCCTCCGACGACACCGCCGGGCGGACCGTCTCCGGAGCCGTGCCGCTGTCCCCGGCCCAGCATCGGCTGTGGCTCGCGACACGGCTGGACCCCGCGTCCTCGGCGACCTACAACATGCCGTTCACCGTCCGCTTCGTCGGCGCACTCGACACCGACGCACTCCGGACGGCCCTGGTCGACGTCGTCCGGCGACACGAGCCGCTGCGCAGCGTCGTCACCGAGATCGACGGTGTGGCATGCATCTCCGCGATCGACCCGGACGCGGTCGACGTCGACCTGCCGGTCCTCGCGACCGGTGACGTCGCCCAGTGCCCGGACCGCGACTTCGCCTCGCTCCCCTTCGATCTGGCCGCCGAGATCCCCGTCCGTGCGCGCCTCGTCCGAACCGCCGACGACGATCATCGACTCACGATGGTCGTCCATCACATCGCGGCCGACGGCTGGTCGCTGGCCCCCCTCGCCGGCGACCTGGCCACGGCCTACCGCGCCCGCCGCGACGGCATCGAGCCCGAATGGTCGCAGCTGCCGGTCTCCTACTCGCAGACCAGCGCCGCACGTCACGCATGGCTCGACGAGAGTCCGCATGCCGCGGCCGAACTCGAGTTCTGGCGGGACACCCTCGACGGGGCGCCGGGCGAGACCGAGCTGCCCCTGGACCGTCCCCGAGGCCGGGATTCGGAGGTGACCGGTCGGTCCGGATCGTCGGTGACCTCGACCATCGACCCCGACACCTACGGCGCGATCCGGACCATCGCGACCGAGGCCGACGCCACGGTCTTCATGGTGCTCCACGCCTCGGTGGCGCTCCTGCTCCGTTCCCTCGCGCAGTCCTCGGACGTCATCATCGGCACACCGGTGTCCGGACGCGGCGACGCCGACCTCGACGACCTCGTGGGCATGTTCGTCAACACGCTGGCGTTGCGCACCGTCGTCGACAAGGACCTGCCGTTCGCCGACCTGGTGGCACATGTCCGGGACACCGATCTGAACGCGTTCGACAACGCCGACATGCCGTTCGACCGACTGGTGACCGAACTGAACCCGGCCCGTTCGGGCAATGTCCACCCGTACTTCCAGGTGTCGATGGCCCTGGAGGACCGTTCCGCCATCCGGCTCGACTTCGCCGGGCTCTCGGCGACCGCATCCCGCGTGGACACCGGTCGCACCACCTTCGATCTGCAGTTCACGTTCACCGAGGTGCGCGGGGCGACCGGCGAGCCCGCCGGCCTCACCCTCGAGATCGGTTACGCCACCGCTCTCTTCGACCGGGACACGGTGGCCGGACTGGGTTCGCGCCTGGTCCGCATGCTGGAGGCGGCGACCGCGGACCCGAGCGCCCCGATCGGCGACCTGCCGGTGCTCGACCTGCACGAGCGTCTCGATCTCGTCCCGGCAGTCGGCGAAGGCCGCCGTCCGGTCGAACACCTCACCCGGCTGCTGTCGGCGGCCGCGGAGTCCTCGCCACACCGCGTCGCGGTCACCGACGGCACCCGGTCGCTGACCTACCGCGAACTCGACGCGGCGTCGAACCAGCTGGCGCGGGCGCTCATCGACGGTGGCGCCGGGCCTGAAAACCATGTGGCCGTGGCACTTCCGCGCAGTGTCGAGTGGATTGTCGCGATGTGGGCGATCGCCCGCACCGGAGCCGCCTGGCTCCCGGTCGATCCCGCGTATCCGTCCGGCCGCATCGAACACATGCTGACCGACTCGGGCGCACGACTGCTCGTCACCGATCGGTCGTCCGATCCCGGCGCCGGGCCCGCTCTGAGCACAGTCGTCCTCGACGACCCCGCGATCCGCGAATGGATCGACGCCGAATCAACGGAGCCCATCGCGGACTCGGAGCGCCGAGGCGTCCTCGACGTCGACCAGCCCGCCTACCTGATCTACACATCGGGGACCACCGGCACGCCCAAGGGCGTCGTCGTCAGCCACCGCGGACTCGCCGACTTCGGCGCGCAACAGGTCACGCAGTACGGGATCACGCCCACCAGTCGGACGATGCACATGGCGTCGCCGAGTTTCGATGCGTCGGTACTCGAGATCCTGATGGCGATCTCCGCCGGGTCGACCATGCACATCGTGCCGCCGGGCATCGTCGGCGGCACCGAGCTCGCCGAGCTGATGCGCGATGCGCGGATCACGCATGCCTTCCTCACCCCGTCGGTACTGACCACCATGACGCCGGACGACGTCCCCGATCTCGAGGTTCTCGTCATCGGCGGCGAGCACCCGAACTCCGAGGTGGTCCGCACCTGGTCGACCGGCCCGAAGCTGTTCAACGCCTACGGTCCCACCGAGACCACCGTGGTGGCCGCGGTGTCGGCGCCGATCAGCCCCGACTACACGACGCTGACCATCGGCCGGCCCATCCGCGGCATCTCCGCGCTGGTCCTGGACGAGCGCCTGCGCCCGGTCGCCCCCGGCGCGATCGGCGAGTTGTACATCGCCGGTGAGCATCTCGCCCGCGGGTACCACGGCGTCCGACCGCTGACATCCAAACGCTTCATCGCCAACCCCTACGGCGATCCCGGCGAGCGCATGTACCGAACCGGCGACCTCGTCCGATGGACCTCCGATCACGAACTCGAGTTCCGCGGGCGGGCCGACCATCAGACCAAGATCCGCGGGCATCGCATCGAACTCGGTGAGATCGACGCCGCCCTGGTCGCCGACGAGTCGGTGCGGGCGGCGGTCACCACCACGCATGGCGAGGGCGACCGCGCCCATCTCGTGTCCTACGTGACCGTGACCGCGGGCGCCCACGGACAGGCCGCCGCGGTGCGAGACCGGTTGGCGCAGCGCCTGCCCCGGCACATGATCCCGTCGACGATCATCGAGCTCGACGAGATCCCCACGACCCCGATCGGCAAGGTCGACCTCCGGGCACTGCCCGCGCCGGAGCCGGGATCGGTGGACGGCGACGTGGCGTTCGTCGCGCCGCGCAACCGCCTGGAGCAGGCGGTCGCCGATCTGATCGCCGAGCGTCTCGAGCTGGAGCCCGGTACCATCGGCCGCGATCACGACTTCTTCGACCTCGGCGGCAACTCGTTGCTGGCGACCCAGATCGTCGGCGCACTCGAGAATCTCACCGGGCGACGAATCCCCGTCCGCGAGGTCTTCGACCACTCGACCGTCGCCGGCATCGCCCGTCTCGGCGGCGCCGACGCGGGTGACACCGCCCTCGTCGAGGCGCGGACGCTCGCCGACCTCCGGCACGATCCGGACAGCCCGGCGCGACCGGGACCCGCGCAGCAGCAGCTCTGGTTCCTCAACCAGCTCGCGGGCGGTGCCGACGCCGATCCGGGTCGTGCCGACTCCGACAACGGTTCGTCGACAGCCGATTACGCCATCGCCTTCGCGCTGGATCTGCGTGGCGATCTCGACGTGGACGCCCTGTCCGGCGCGCTCCGATACGCCGTCGACCGCCACGAGATGCTGCGCACCGTCTATCCCGAGCACGACGGGCGCCCCGACCTGGACGTACGTCCCACCGACGAGGTGCAGACCGAACTCACCGTCGTCGAGACGACTTCGGCGGAGTGGCCGGCCCAGGCGCAGGCGCTGGCGCGTCGCCCGTTCGACCTGACCGTCGACGTACCGCTGCGCGTCGCGCTGCACCGGATCGACAGTGACACCGCGCATCACAAGCTGACCCTCGTCATCCACCACATCGCGGCCGACGGTTGGTCCATGGTGCCGCTGCACCGCGACATCACCACCGCCTACGCCGAACTGCGGACGGCGGCCGAGAACGGTACCGAAGCCGCGGTCACCGCCACTCCGCCGGCCCTGGACTATCGCGACTACCTGCGGTGGCAGGCCGATCACCTCGAGACCCGGACCGATCTGGCCGACCGGTGGCGACAGGACCTGGACGGGATCGATGTCGGTCCGATCCTCGTGCCCGACGCGCCGAGCGGGTCCGCCCGCACCGCGGGCGTGGTCGAGGTCGACTTCGACGCCGAACTGCGCAGCCGCCTGTCCGCACTGGGCGGCGGCCGGGCGACCGAATTCATGTGCGTGCATGCGGTGTTCGCCGCGCTGCTGCATCGGCTGAACGCCGACCCGGAGGTTCATGTCGCCGGTTCGGCGGCGGACATCGTGATCGGCACCCCCGTCGCCGGACGCGCCGATCCCCGGCTCGCCGACATCGTCGGTATGTTCGTGAACTCGGTCGTCCTCCGGACCCCGGTCGACGGGAGCCAGGGGTTCGCGGCCCTGCTCGACTCCGTCCGCAGCCGCGATCTGGACGCGCTGGCGGGCGCCGACATGCCGTTCGAGCAGATCGTCTCGATGCTCAATCCGCCTCGCACGGACCGGCATCCGATATTCCAGATCGCGCTGGCATTCGACGCCGGGGTCTCTGACACCCTCGAACCTGACCACACCAGGGTGGATCTGCCCGGCCTGCGGGTCGTCGCCGAGGAGATCGAGACCGGGGCCGCCCGGTTCGACCTCGAACTGCGAATCCGCGACGGGCGCGCGCGGTTCACCTATGCGACCGATGTCCACACGCATGACCGCGTCAGCGAACTGGCCCGGATGTTCGTCGATCTCGCACGCGCGGTCGCCGCGGATCCGTCGACACCTCTCGACGACCTCACCGGGGCGGCCGATCTCGCGGCCGCCGCCGAACCCAAGGTCCGCGACCACGGCTCGATCGAGCCGAGGCATCTTGCCGACATCCTCGCCGACACCGTCATCGACCACTCCGATCGCGTGGCGGTCGAGGACGGAGACCGCACGCTCACCTACGCCGAGATCGATCGGCTCTCCGCGCGCTGGGCGCTCACCCTGCGCGAACTCGGGGTCGGAACCGAGGACGTGGTCGCGATCGCCGTCGATCGCAGCCTGGAATCGGTGGTCGCCACATGGGCCGTGACGAAGGCGGGCGCGGCCGCACTCCCGGTCGACATGCGTTACCCGGCCGAGCGGATCGCCCACATGATCGCCGATTCGGGCGCCATCCTCGGCATCAGCAGCGCCGACCACCGTCGCGATGTGCCGCACGACATCTGGTGGCTGACCCCGGAGGATCTGCGCACCGGAGAGCGCGCGGGCTTCCGGCCCCCGGCCCGACACCCGGATTCGATCGCCTACATCGTCTACACCTCCGGCTCCACCGGAAAACCGAAGGGCGTCAGCGTGTCCCATCGCGGCCTGGCCGCGTTCGCCCAGACGCAGCGGGAGCGGTACGAGGTCGGCCCCGGCGATCGCACCCTGCTGTTCGCCTCCCCCTCGTTCGACGCATCGATGCTGGAGTTCCTCCTCGCGGTCGAGTCCGGCGCGACGATGGTGGTGGCACCGACGACGATCTACGGCGGCGACGAACTCGTCGAGTTCCTCGACGAGCGCGAGGTCACCCACGCGTTCATCACGCCGTCGGCCCTCGCCGCCGCGGCACCCCATCCGCTCCCCCACCTGAAGACCCTCGGCGTGGGCGGCGAGGCCAGCACTCCGGAACTCGTGGCGCGCTGGGGAACCGGCCGTCGCTACATCAACTCCTACGGACCGACCGAGACGACCATCGTCGCGACGATGTCGGCGCCGCTGCGCCCGGGTGAGCCGATCACCATCGGCACGCCGGTCCACGAATGCACCGCTCTCGTCCTCGACCATCGGTTGCGCCCGCTGCCCGACCACGTTCCCGGCGAGCTCTACCTCAGCGGGCCGGGAGTGGCACGGGGCTACCTGGGGCGCCGCAGTCTGACCGCCGGCCGGTTCGTGGCCTCCCCCGACGGAAACGGCGCCGTCATGTACCGCACCGGTGACATCGTGCACCGCGACGCCGACGGCGCGCTGACCTACCACGGTCGCAGTGACAACCAGGTGAAGGTCCGCGGTTTCCGCATCGAACTCGACGAGGTGAGTGCGGCACTGGCGGCCGTGGACGGAATCGACTTCGCCACCACCGTCGTCCGCGGCGAGAGCGCATCGGCCACCCTGGTCGGTTACGTGACGCGGTCGGGCGGGGCGGCCGGCACTGCAGACGCCCCGGAAACATTGGACAGCGCAAAGGTGTTGGAGTCGGTCCGCAGCCGCCTGCCGCGCCACATGGTCCCGTCCGCGATCGTCGTGCTGGACGAGATCCCGTTGACCGGCAACGGCAAGCTCGACCGGCGGGCACTGCCGGAGCCGTCGTCGAGCAGCATGTCGTCCGTCGGTCGCGCACCGCGCGGTGATGCCGAGACCGCGCTGGTCGGCATCGTCGCCGACGTGCTCGGCCTCGCTCGCGAGGAGATCGGTGCCACCGACGACTTCTTCCTGCTGGGTGGCACCTCGCTGCAGGCGACCACCCTGGTCAGTCGGATCAACCGGGTGTCGGCCGACGGCCGCCTCCGCGTCCGGGACGTCTTCGACCACCCGACCGCCGAAGCCCTCGCGGACCTGATCAGCCTGCCGGCCGACTGGGCACCGACCGCGGAGTCCGACGAGTCGTCGGGTCGCCCGGTCCGACGGGAGACATTCCCGCTCGCGCCGGTCCAGCGCCGCCTGTGGTCGCTGGCGGCGGCCGACCCCGCGTCGACCGAGTACCTGATGCCCTTCGTCCTGCGACTGACCGGGGACATCGATCTCGAGGCCCTCCGCGGCGCACTCACCGATGTCGTCGCCCGGCACACCAGCCTGCGGACGGTCTTCGAGGCGGTCGACGGGACACCGACGGGCCGGGTGCTCGACGATCCCGCGGCCGTCGTCGGCTCGCTGACCCCCGTCGTCCCCGCGGACTCCGACGCGCTGATGAGCGAGATCGCGCGCCTCGCATCGACGCCCATCGACCCGACCACCGAGGCGCCGCTGCGTGCCACGGTCGTCGCGGACCCCGGTGCGCGTGGCGAGACCGCGACGCACATCCTCCTGCTCGTCGTCCATCACATCGCCGCCGACGGCGCGTCGTTGCCGACCCTCGTCGGCGACCTGGCGCAGGCCTACCGAGAACGACGCGCCGGCCGCGCCGACACCTGGGATGCGGCCGCTCTCGACTACCGCGACCACGCCGTCGAGAGTGCGACAGCGCCCGCGGCGACCGACGAGCTGGGATTCTGGACCGAACACCTCGCGGGTGCGCCCGCCGAGAGCACGGTCGAACCGGTCGGCGGCGGCAGACGCGGTTCCGGTGCCCGGTCGGTGAGTCTGCCGCTCCCGGCACACACCCGGGCGGGACTGACCGCCTTCGCCCGCGAACAGTCGACGACGCCGTTCTCCGTCCTGCACACCGCACTGGCGATCCTGCTGCACCGTCTGGGCGTCGGCGATGACCTGGTCATCGGCAGTCCGGTCGACAACCGCACCGGTATGACCGGCGTCGACCGCGACTACAGCGGTGTGGTCGGCATGTTCGTCAACATGGTGCCGCTGCGCAGCCACCTGCGCAGCGCGGAGACCGTCGCCGCACTGGTCCGCCGGACCCGCGACACCGACATCGACGCCCTCGATCACCGCGGGGTGCCCTTCGACGACATCGTGACCGCGCTCAATCCCGAACGCGCGCACGGTCGACACCCGCTCTTCCAGGTGGCGTTGTCGGTGCACGACTTCGCCGGTGGCGCGCCGACCCCGGTGGGCGGTGCGGATTCCCTCGCCGGGACCGCCGTTCCGATGGACGACGACCTGATGGCCGAGGTGGCCGAATTCGAGTCCCTCGCCGCCAAGTTCGACCTGCAATTCACCGTCACCGGCCTGGGCGCGACCGACTCCGACACCGACGCCGCCGTCCAGATCACCTACGACGCGGCGCGATACGGACACGACGACGCCCAGATGCTGGGAACGCGACTCATGCGCGTGTTGCGCGGCATGCTCGGCGACCCCGGACGCGCGATCGGCGACATCCGCATCACCGACCCCCTCGAGGTTGCCGAGCGCACCCCCGCTCTCGGACCGCGCGGCAACGCACCGACGACGCTGGACGTGCTGATCGCCGATGCGGTGCGGCGGCACCCCGACGGGCTCGCCGCGATCGGGCAGCCCACCGCGGACGGCGAGGGCCCTGAGACGCTCACCTACGCCGAACTCGACGCACGCTCGAACCGGCTGGCCCGGGTCCTCCTGGGCCGCGGGGTGGGGGCCTACTCGCGCTCGGACGACGAGCCGGGGACCGAGGGTCCCGACGTCCGGTCGTCCCGCGAACCGGTGGTCGCGATGGCGATCAGCCGTTCCATCGACTCCCTGGTGGCGATCTGGGCGATCGTGAAGGCCGGCGCCGCATACGTTCCCATCGACCCCGAGTATCCCGCCGACCGCATCGCGCACATGCTCGACGACAGCGGCGCGCAGCTGGTCGTGACGACCTCGTCGTCGTGGGAACGCATCGCGGAGAGCTCGGCCTGGAGCGAGGTACCGACCCTCGTTCTGGACGCCGCGTCGACCCGGACCCGCATGAAGCACTCCTCGCCGGCGCCGATCACCGACGCCGAACGGGCGTCGACGATCCGCCCGGATCAGTTGGCCTACATCATCTACACGTCGGGATCGACCGGCAAGCCCAAGGGCGTCCTGGTCCCGCACAGCGGGTTGCGCGCAGTGCACGACGAACTCGCGGAACGGATGAACCCCGGACCCACGTCCCGCGTGTTGCACTTCGCCTCACCGAGTTTCGACGCCTCCGTGCTGGAGATGCTGCTCGCGCTGGCCGGTTCGTCGGCACTGACCATCGTCGAACCCCACGTCTACGGCGGCACCGCGCTCAGCGATGTGATCAGGGCGCGCCAGGCGACGCATGCGTTCATCACCCCCGCCGCGGTGGCCAGCATGGATCCCGCCGCCGTGCCGTCACTGCGCGCACTCGCGGTCGGGGGCGAGGCCTACGGAACCGACCTCGTACGGCGCTGGTCGCCCGGTCGCACGATGATCAACGTCTACGGACCCACCGAGACGACGATCATCACGACCGGCAGCCGGTCACTGACCCCGAACACGCCGCTGACGATCGGCACGCCGAACAACGGCGTCGGCGCGCTCGTCCTCGACGATCGGCTGCACCCGGTGCCGCCCGGCGTCACCGGCGACCTGTACCTGACCGGCGTGCAGCTCACGCGCGGTTATCACCGTCGACCCGGCCTCACCGCGGTCCGGTTCGTCCCGGCTCCGATGGTCACCGGGCCCCGGTTCGCCGGCCAACGGATGTACCGCACCGGCGACCTGGTCCGCTGGACCGGCGACGGGCAGCTCCTCTACGTCGGCCGCAGCGATTCCCAGGTGCAGGTCCGCGGATTCCGCATCGAACTGGGTGAGATCGACGACGCGCTCGCCGCCGAACCCGACGTCGACTTCGCCGTGACACTCGTGGACGGCACCGGGGCCCAGGCGATCCTGCGCAGCTACGTGACCGCGACGCGCGGGCACGAACCCGATCCCGCCGACCTGCGGCGCCGGGTGGGACGACGGTTGCCGCGGCACATGGTGCCGGTGTCGGTCTCCGTGCTCGAGAACATTCCGCTGACCCCCACCGGCAAACTCGACCGCGCGGCGCTGCCGACCCCGGCCGTCTCCGCCTCGGGCCGGGCGCCGGCCCCCGGGACCGAGACGACCATCGCCCGCGTCTTCGCGGAGGTGCTCGAGGTCGACCTCGACGCCATCGGTGCCGACGACGGATTCTTCGACCTGGGTGGCAACTCGCTGATGGCCACCGCCGTGACCGGCAAGCTGAGCGAGCTCACCGGGCAGCACCTGGCGGCGCAGTCGCTGTTCGGGGCCCCGAGTCCCGCCGAACTCGCCGAGCTGCTCGACGGCGGGGCGCACTCCGACGGGGACACCGGACCGTCGGCCTCCGGTCTCGACACCCTCCTGCCGTTGCGCCGCACCAGCGGCGACGCCGGAAGCGATGCTCCCGCACCGCTCTTCGTGGTCCACCCGGCGATCGGACTGTCCTGGAGCTTCACCTCCCTGCTGCCCCACCTGCCTGCCGACCGCGCGGTCTACGGCCTACAGCACCCGGCGTTCGCCGGTGATCCGTGCCCGCAGACGATCGCCGACCTCGCCCAGGTGTACGTGGCGAAGCTGCGCACGGTGTCACCGGAGGGGCCGTACCACCTGCTCGGGTGGTCGCTGGGCGGGTTGATCGCCCACGAGATGGCCGCGCAACTCCAGGAGGCCGGCGAGACCGTCGAGCAACTCGTCGTGCTCGACAGTTACGTCGTCGCCGAACGGCCCGACCTCGACACCGAGGCGTCGATCGCAGAACTCATGCGCGAGTTCGGACTCGACGTCCCCGACGGTGGCGAGGAGGGCACCGAGCCCTCGGTCGCGGACGCGTTCCGCGTCATCTCCGCGGCGGGCGGCGCGCTCGGCGGCTTGTCCGAGGAGACGCTCACGACCGTGCACGAGGTGTTCCGCCACGCGTCCCCACTCGCCCGGAACTGGCGACCCCGGGTCTTCGACGGCGACCTCACCTTCGTCACCGCGACCGTGGACGCGCACGACGGCCCGCCGGCGATCGCCGACTGGCACGCCAAGGTCACCGGTCGCGTCGTCGAGGTCCAGGCGACCAGCACCCACGCACGCATGTTGCTGCCGGAGAACGTCTCCGAGTGGCTGACCGCGATCGAATCAGGCCCGATCGAATCAGACCCGGGCACACCGGGAATCGCAGCACAGGAGGAGGAATCATGACGAACCCGTTCGACGACACCGAGGGGACCTTCCGCGTCCTCGTCAATTACGAGAACCAGCATTCCTTGTGGCCGGACTTCGCCCCCGTCCCCGATGGTTGGACCGTCGTGTTCGGTCCGTCGGGTCACGACGAGTGCCTCGAGTACGTCGAGGAGAACTGGCGAGACATGCGGCCCGCCAGCCTGATCCGCGCGATGGAACGTTCGCAGAACAGTGAGAGGGAGGTCACACATGGGGCGGCACAGTATGGCTGACACGACGTCGGCCGAAACCACTCCGGGGACCACGGCGTCGCCGTCCGGTCCGGTCACGTCTCCCGGCGAGACATCCACCGATGGCGTCTCCCCCGCCCGCAACGCCCTCGAGCTGCGCGGCCTGCGAAAGACGTTTCGCACCGGGCTGTTCGGCCGGGGGCGCCGCGTCCATGCCCTCAACGGCCTGGACCTGACCGTGCCCGCCGGCACCGTCCACGCGTTGCTCGGCCCCAACGGAGCCGGCAAGACCACCACCGTCCGCGCGGTGGCGACGCTGATGAAGCCCGACGAGGGCAGCGTCGTGGTCGACGGCGTCGACGCCCTCGCCGATCCCGGCGCAGCCCGCAAGATCATCGGCGTGTCCGGGCAGTACGCCGCCGTCGACGGGAACCTGACCGGTTTCGAGAACCTGCGGATGGTCGGTCAGCTGTACGGACTCTCCCGGGGCGAGGCCTCGGCACGGGCGCGCGAACTGATCGCCGACCTCGCCCTGCAGGACGCCGCCGACCGCCCGATGCGTACCTACTCCGGCGGCATGCGCCGGCGACTCGATCTCGCCGGCGCCCTGATCAACCGACCGTCCCTGGTCATCCTCGACGAACCGACGACGGGTCTGGATCCCCGTGGGCGACGCCAGATGTGGGAGGTCATCACCGAACAGGTCGCGAACGGCGCGACGGTCCTCCTCACGACGCAGTACCTGGAAGAGGCCGACGCCCTGGCCGACGAGATCACCGTCATCGACCACGGGACGATCCGGGCCCAGGGCAGTGCCGCCGACCTCAAGGCCTCCACCGGTGCGTCGATCCTCACCATCGAGGTGCGGACGGACGGGACCGCTCACGACGAGCTGGTCGCCACGACCCTCGCCGAGGTCGGACTCGGCATGCCCGAACGACTCGACGAGTCGGATCGCCCCGACCCGGCACACACCGACAACTCACGGTGGTCCCTGCCGGTCAGCGACGGGAGCCGCAGCGCGGTCGCCGCCGTCCGGGCGCTCGACGCCGCCGGAATCGTCGTCGTCGACGCCACCGTCGCCACGCCGACCCTCGACGATGTGTTCCTGGCCCTCACGGAGCGGGACACGCCGGACAGCGATGGCGGCAGTGACCTCGGCGGCGAAACATCGGCCACGGCCGATGCCGAGACCACCGTCATCCCGAGGGTGGCCGACGCCGATCCCGATCTCTCCCACGCCCCGACGACCCGAACGGATCGACTCCATGCTCACTGACACCGCAGTGCTGGTCGAGCGAAACCTGCTCACCGTCAAGCGTATTCCCACCCTGCTGATCAGTGCCACCATCCAGCCGCTGATGTTCGTCTTCCTGTTCGCCTACGTCTTCGGCGCGACCTTCGGCGGGGGTTCCTACCGGGAATTCCTGATGGCCGGCATCTTCACGCAGACCGTCGTCTTCAACGCGGCCTTCACCACGGTCGGTCTGGCCAACGACACCTCCGACGGCATCGTCGACCGGCTGCGGTCGCTACCGATGTCCCGGTTGGGCGTCATCAGCGGCCGTGTCACCTCGGACATGCTCCTGGGCGTCGTCGGCCTCGCGGTGATGGTCGCGTGCGGGCTGGCGATCGGCTGGCGGGTCCAGGGCAGTGCCGGCGACGCCGCCCTCGCCTTCGGCATCATCGGACTGTTCGCGCTCGCCATGGCGTGGGTGGGTGCGGTGACCGGTCTCGCCGCGCCGAATGTCGAAGCCGCGCAGAGCATCGGGTTCCTGTGGATGTTCCCGGTCACGTTCCTGTCGAGCGCGTTCATCTCCGCCCAGAGCCTGCCGGGTCCGCTGCGCGCGATCGCCGAGTGGAATCCGGTGACGGCAGTGGCCACCGCGTCCCGGCAGCTCTTCGGCAACGAGGCGCCGCCGACCTTCCCCGAGGCCACCGGATGGGTCGCCGACCACGCGGTCGGATACTCGGTGGGATCGGCACTGGTCATACTGGCGGTGTGCATACCCGCCTCGCTCATCCTGTACCGCCGCGCCGCCAACCGGTGATCTGCAGGTCAGTGATCCATGTATTCGCGATCGGTAGCCCCGGGATCGACGATCACCCGAGAAATTCCTACGTCTTCGTTACCGTGGAACCGTGACACCGGACGATGGCAGCGCGGCCACCGACGCGCACCACGGACGCGGGGGCGAAGCACAGGTGCTGCGGGAGTTGCTGGCCGCAGCCGCGGCGGGCGACCGGACCGCGTTCTCCACGCTGTACGACCGCACGAGTTCACGGATCTACGGACTCGCGTTCCGCGTCGTGCGGGACCGTCAGTACGCGGAGGAGATCGTCCAGGAGGCGTACCTGCAGTACTGGCAGAAGGCCGGCGAGTACCAGCCCGGGCGCGGTTCGGTCATCACATGGATGATGACCATCGCCCATCGGCGGGCCGTCGACCGCGTCCGATCCGAGGAGCTGCAGCAACAGCGCATGTCGCAGTACGGCGCGGTCTCGGTGGAGACACCGCGGAACATACCGCTCGAGGTCGTTGTGCAGACCGACGAGGCGCGTACGCTACGAACATGCCTCGGCACGCTCACGGAACTGCAACGGAGCTGCATCGAGATGTCGTATTTCGGGGGCCTGACCTATCCCGAGGTCGCCCGGCACACCGATACCCCCTTGCCCACCATCAAATCTCGGATTCGAGATGGCCTGCGTCGGTTGAGAACCTGCCTGAGGACGCACGAGGACGCCTGATCCCACAATGACCACATCCGATACGACCGGGGACCGCGGGGCCACCTGGCTCGACGACCACGTCGAATTGTTCGCCGTCGGCGCGCTGACCCCCGACGAGACCAGACGCGTCGAGTCAGAACTCGCCGCACTTCCACCCCACGAGCGGGCGGAACACGACGCCCAGATCGCCGACATCCAGGCGGCCATGGCGGGTTTCGCGACGACCTATGCGCTCGACGCACCGCCCGAACTCCGGGACCGGGTGCTGCAGCACGTCTTCGAGGGTGCGGCGCTGACCCCGGAGGCCTACGTACCCTCGGGCATCGATCCGGGCCCGCAGAACCCGGCCGCCGCGGTCGATCCCGTCCCGCCGGTCGCACCCGCGGGAACGGGCCGATCCGGCGAGAGCGACCTCGCGCCGCCACCGCCGCCGGTCGAATTGCGGCCCCGCGACTCGCGCCACGGACAGCATCGATCGGGTGGG
The DNA here is from genome assembly GCF_029866425.1 of Gordonia sp. SMJS1. Lineage (NCBI taxonomy): Bacteria > Bacillati > Actinomycetota > Actinomycetes > Mycobacteriales > Gordoniaceae > Gordonia > Gordonia sp. SMJS1. The sequence continues at coordinate 3,971,160 of NZ_CP123381.1, forward strand.
ACCGCGCGGCGCCCGGCACGCGCAACGGCGATCCTGGCGGCCGCGGCGGTGACCGTGGCCGTGGCGCTCGGGGCAGGCGTGCTCATCGGTCGCACCACCGCCCCCGAGTCGTCCACCTCGTCGACGGCGCTCAGCGACTCCCAGCGTGAGGTGCTCGGGGTACTCACCGCCGCAGACGCGTCCGTGAGCGTCGAGCCATTGGCCGACGACCGGGGCACCATCGCGGTGGTGACGTCCGAATCGGCCGACCAGGCGGTCGCGCTCCTGCGGGACCTGCGCACGCCCATCCCGGCCGACAGCACCTATCAGTTGTGGCTGGTGGGTGGCGCACCGCAGCCGGTGCCGGCCGGGCTGATCCCCGGGGACGACACCGCCCCGATCGTGGTGGACGACGTGCGCGGGTCGAGCGTGCTCGCGGTCACCATCGAACCGGCCGGCGGTTCGCCGCAGCCGACGACGCCGATCCTCGCCCAGGTCGCCCTCTAGTCCGGCGAGAATTCGATCCTTCGGGTGACAGCCCTGGCGATCTCCGCTCGTATCGTTCTTCGATGTGCGGGCGATCCATAGACTGTGGGGCCGGGCGTCGGCGCGTCCGAGCCGACGGGATCTCGAGAACGAGTAGGTGCGATGTGAACGGAATCGGTCGTCGGGCACAGCGGCAGCGACATCCCGGCGGGTGGAGAGTCCTCGCCGGATTGCTGACGGTGGGTGCGGTCATCGCGGGCCTCGCGACCGCTCCCGGGGCGCCGGCGACCGCCGCGCCGTCGGCCCCCGACGGTTCCCGCATCGTCGACTCCTACACCGATGACCCGCAGCAGGTCACGCTGCTCGTCCACTCCGCATCGATGAACCGCACAGTCCCGGTCACGGTGCTCACGCCACCGGATCGGACCCGGCCGGCGCCCACCCTGTACCTGCTCAACGGCGCCGGTGGCGGGGAGGACTCCGCGACCTGGGACGCACGGACCACCTACAAGCGGTACTTCGCCGACCGGCACGCTTATGTCGTCACCCCGATCGGTGGCGCCTACTCGTACTACACCGACTGGCAGCGCGACGATCCCGCTCTCGGGCGCAACAAATGGCAGACCTTCCTCACGAAAGAACTGCCGCCCCTGATCGACGACGAATTCGACACCACCGGCGTCAACGCGATCGCCGGGATCTCGATGGCGGGGACATCGGTGCTCAACCTCGCCATCGCCGCCCCCGGGTTGTACCGATCCGTCGCCGCGTTCAGCGGGTGCGCTCGGACCAGCGACCCGGCCGGCCAGCAGTACATCCGGCTGGTGGTCGAGGACCGGGGCCAAGCGGACATGACCAACATGTGGGGCCCGCTCGACGGCCCCGGCTGGCGAGCCAACGATCCCTACCTGAACGCGGCGAAGCTGCGCGGCAGCAAGGTCTACATGACCACCGGTACGGGAGCACCGGGAGTCCACGAGCAGCTGACCGACCCGAGTATCGCGGGCGACGGTTTCACGCTGGCGAACCAGGCGATCCTGGGCGGCGGGATCGAGGTCGCCATCGACATCTGCACCCGGCAGATGGTCGAGCGTATGCGTGCGCTCGACGTCCCGGTCCAGGTGAACTTCCGCCCGACCGGCACCCACTCATGGGGTTACTGGCAGGACGACCTGTACCAGACCTGGCCGCGGATCGAACGCGACCTGCGCTGAGCTCGTCCGCCCACCGGACCGCCCCCTCCGCCCTGACCGATCCGCGGACGAACTCACCACGAGTCGAGGCCGGTGTATCCGTCCTGGAGGGCGCGCGCGAACAGGTGCGTCTTGGTCGGGGCGCCACGGCCGACCGCGGTGTACTTGGCACGGATTCGTGCAAGGTGTGTGCTCACCGTCGACGCCGAGATGAACAGGCGCGCCGCGGCATCCTCCTTGGAGTCGGCGGCCAGCCACGCCAGCAAGACCTCGATCTCCCGGTCGGACAGGCTCGGCCGCGGGATCGCGGCGGTCACCTCCCCGCTCCCCCGATAGTCGGCGAGGCGCGCAACCCTGTTGTGCGCCACCATGTCCGCAGCATCAGCACGGCGTGCCGCCGACGACGCCCCGGTCGTGAAGAGTTCTGTGGTCGCCGTCATTGATCCATCCCCTTTTCGATCGGCGCATCGCTCACGTCCCCGACGCCGCACGCTCCACGCGTTCTCATCGTTGCCCCAACGGTAGGTCGGCCGAGTGTCGGTCGGTAGACCCAGAACTGGGGACCTCGGCACCGGTCGAGTCGGTTTCGTCGCCGCTTCCCCATCGCTCCCCTCCTCTGTCTTCGATGTGTGTCACCGTCGCCGCCTGCGGGCGGGCGCCGTTCACCGTCCGCTTCCGCGCGAGTCGTCGGATACGACTCCGGTCTTTCGCCGAAGTCGCTGCGGCACCGGGAGCCAACCGTCTTCGACGGCACGCTTGAACAGATCAACCTTGGTGTGGGTCGGTCTTCCCGCATCCGCATATTTCTGCCGAATCCGTTTGAGGTACTCGTTGACCGTCTCGGCGGACACTCCCAGGGCGGCTCCGACCCGCGTCGAGGTCTCGCCGGATGCATAGAGCGCCAGAACTTTCTGCAGCTGTGGCGACAGGTCCACCGCTGCGAGTTCGGGGTCGCCGTCGATCGCTGCGGCCCACTCGGTGGTGAGGACCGCCCGACCCCGGGCGGCCGCCCGGATCGCGTCGATGATGACCGACTCGTCGGCCGACTTGAGCACGACGCCGAGCGCTCCGGCGCGAGCCGCCGAGCGCAACAGCGCCGGGTGCTCGCCGGAGGTGTAGACGACGGTGGCCACCCCGGCCGCGGAGAGTGCGTTGACGTTCTCGCGTGGTGTCGTGCCGTCATCGAGACGGAGGTCCAGCAGGACCACGTCGAGCGGCATCCCGCCCAGCACACCATCGACGGTGGACGCCGCGCAGACCAGCGAGATGTCGGCGATCGGGTCGAGCACGCGCTCGATTCCCCAGATCGGCGAACGATGGTCGTCGACCATGCCCACGCGAACGAGAGGTACGCCGTCCGCCGACGTGTCGTCCGCCATCGCGTTCACCCCCTCGGACCCGCCCCCGCGATCGGCGTCGACCCGTGACCTCGATGGTCGACGCTCTCAGCAATCACACAGCAGTTTGCGACCGTGTACTCAGCGAACGGTATCCGACGAGTCGGACACTTCACCTCGTCAGCGGCTCACCAGCGATGATCCGTCCCAATCTGAGACCTGGTGTGTCCACATTCTTGGGGACACCACCCGGATCGGACCCCCCGGGGAGCGAACGCATGCGAGACTAGAACATGTTCTAAAAGGTGATCGTGCCGGCGTGGTCCGGCGACAGACCCGACCCGACCCGACACGCAGGAGCAGAACAGGTGAGCGCACCTTCGACGCACGATGTACTCGGCACCCCGGTGACCATGCCGGTCGAGATCCGGCACGCACGGTGTTTCGTCGCCGGTTTCACCGCCGACACCCGGGCCGTGGCACGAGCCATCGACGCCGAATCGGCACAGCCCGGGACTCTTCGCCCGTTGCGCATCCGACCGGGTCGCACCATGTGCATGCTCGTGTTCGTCGACTACGTCGACGGCGACCTCGGGCCGTACAACGAGTTCGGCGTGTGCTTCCTCGTCGAGGATCCGACCACCCCACCCGCCTCGCCGATCCGGGCAGTGCGCTCACTGCTGAAGGGGGACGCGCGTGCGCTGGTGCACCGGCTCCCCGTCGACGGCGACTTCACCCTGGCCGCCGGGCGCGGCATCTGGGGATTCCCGAAGACACTCGCCGAGTTCGAGGTCGATCACTCCTCCGCCACCAGACGCGGCCGCCTCGTGTCCGACGGCGCACTCGTCGCCGACCTGAGTGTGAAGCCGGGGCTCAAGGTCCCGGACTCCACCGCCGACACCGTGTTGCACGCCTATTCGCAGCTGGACGGGATCACGCGGATGACACCGTGGCGGCTCACCTCGACCACCGGCACCCGCACCCGGATCGGCGGCGCGCGCCTGACCCTCGGCGACCACCCCATCGCCGACGAACTCCGATCCCTGCAGCTGGGGCGGCACGCCCTGATGTCGAGCTCGGTCGATCGGATCACGATGCGTTTCGAGAACCCCACGCTGGTCTGACCGCCATCTCCGCCGGGTTCGCGGACGTCCGTGCCGTCGTCGCGGACAATGGTTCCATGAGCAATCTCGAGACGGACCCGGTCGAGGTCGAGTGCCATGCCGATGCCGGCGTCGCCGCGGGTTCGGGCCTCCTCCACATGGACGTCCTGACCGCGCGCGACGTACCGCTCGGCGGCCCACGCGCGATGACGGTGCACCGGACCCTCCCGCAGCGGTCACGTTCGCTGATCGGAGCCTGGTGCTTCATCGACCACTACGGCCCCGATGACGTCGCGAGCAGCGGCGGGATGGACGTGCCTCCACACCCGCACACCGGACTCCAGACGGTCAGCTGGCTGTTCACCGGCGAGGTCGAGCACCGCGACACGATGGGCAACCACGCGATGGTCCGCCCCGGCGAGATCAACCTCATGACCGCCGGGCACGGCATCGCGCACACCGAGGTCTCGACACCCGACACCACCACCCTGCACGGGGTGCAGCTGTGGGTCGCGTTGCCGGCCGAGAATGCCGACTCCGCACGCGACTTCGCACACCACCGGCCCGATGCTCTCGACCTCGGCGGGGTCACCGCCAAGGTCTTTCTCGGCGAACTGTTCGGCACCCGCTCGCCGGTGCACACGTTCACGCCGTTGACCGGCGCCCAGCTCGACTTCGCACCCGGCGCCGCCGTCGACATCGACGTCGACCCCGAACACGAGCACGGCATTCTCGTCGACACCGGAAGCGTCGAGGTCGCCGGCGCCGACGCCGCACCGCTGGCCCGCACCGAGCTGGGCTACATCGGGTTGGGCGCAAGGCGGATCACGCTCACCAACGTCGCCGAGACCGACGCCCGGGTGATCTTCCTCGGCGGCGCACCGCTGGCGGAGGACATCGTCATGTGGTGGAACTTCATCGGGCGCACACACGACGACATCGTCGGCTTCCGGGACCAGTGGGAGGCGCGCAGCGAACGCTTCGGGCAGGTGCAGGGTTACGTCGGTTCGACGCAGCACCTGCCCGCGCCGCCGCTGCCGCACTCACGGCTGCGCGCCCGGGCCAACACCCCGGGGCGCGCCGCCCCCGAGTGAGAACGCGTCACGCCGTTCCGAGCAACCTCGCGAAGTTCGCGATCCCCGCGGCCTCGACCGCCTGCTGCCTGCCGTCGGCCACGGCCGCGCGCGGCGGTTCCCCGTCGGCGGCATTCCCCGGCCCTGTGCCACCCCTCGGTCCGAGGAGCGAGACGAGTTCGGCTGCGGCACGGCCGATCCGGTCGTTCAACGACGCGGTGTCCCCACCGGCGCCCGCCCAGTCCGCCGACGCGGCGTAGACGCCGGTCGGCAGGACGACGGCACGTAGGTAGGCGAACAACGGTCGCAGCGCGTGGTCGAGCACCATCGAGTGGCGCGGGCTGCCGCCGGTCGCCCCGATCAGCACCGGTTTGCCCGACATGGCGTCGATGTCGACGAGATCGAAGAACATCTTGAACAGGCCGCTGTACGACGCGTTGAAGACCGGGGTCGCCACGATCAGGGCATCGGCCCCCTCGACCGCGTCGAGTGCCGCGCGTGCCCGGCCCGAGGCGAAGCCGACCGTCATCGCCTGTCCCAGGTCGGCGGCGAGGTCACGCAGGTCGACGATCTCGACGTCCGAGCGGCCCGCCCCGAGTCCTTCGGTGACGGCGGCGACCATCCGGTCGACGAGCAGTCGCGTCGACGACGGTTCGGAGAGACCGGCATTCACCGCGACGATCCGCAGGGCGGTCACGAGGACACCTCCACATCCTGATCGGCTTCCTGGCGGGCGGCGACGAGCGAGGCGTGCGTCGGCGCGTCGGGGACGTCGTCAGGACGTCCCTCCGCGAACCCGGCGCGCAGGTCCGGCAGCACCTCGCCCAGCAGGTCGAGCTGCTCCAGCACGGTCTTGAGCGGCAGTCCCGCATGATCGACGAGGAACAGCTGACGCTGGTAGTCGCCGAAGGTCTCCCGGAAGGTCAGCGTCTTGTCGACGAACTCGGCCGGGCTGCCGACGGTCAGCGGCGTCTGCGAGGTGAAGTCCTCGAGCGACGGACCGTGTCCGTACACCGGCGCGTTGTCGAAGTACGGGCGGAACTCGCGCACCGCGTCCTGCGACCTCGGTCGGATGAAGAACTGTCCGCCGAGCCCGACGACGGCCTGGTGGGCCTTGCCGTGGCCGTAGTGCTCGTACCGTTCGCGGTAGAAGTTGATCAGCCGCTGGAAGTGCTCGTTGGGCCAGAAGATGTTGTTCGCGAAGAACCCGTCCCCGTAGTAGGCGGCCTGCTCGGCGATCTCGGGACTGCGGATCGAACCGTGCCAGACGAACGGTGCCACGTCGTCGAGCGGGCGGGGCGTCGAGGTGAAGGACGTCAGCGGGGTCCGGAACTGTCCTTCCCAGTCCACCACGTGCTCGGTCCACAACCGATGCAGGAGGTGGTAGTTCTCGATCGCCAGCGGGATCCCCTGCCGGATGTCCTGGCCGAACCACGGATAGACCGGACCGGTGTTGCCGCGCCCGAGCATCAGGTCGACGCGCCCGTCGGCCAGATGCTGCAGCATCGCGAAGTCCTCGGCGATCTTGACCGGGTCGTTGGTCGTGATCAGCGTGGTCGCGGTACTCAGTTGCAGGCGCTCGGTCTGCGCCGCGATGTAGGCCAGGGTCGTGGTGGGCGACGACGAGAAGAAGGGCTCGTTGTGGTGCTCACCGAGCGCGAACACGTCGAGCCCGATGTCCTCGGCCTTCTTGGCGATCTGCACGATCGCCTTGATCCGCTCGTGTTCTGTGGGCGTCGTGCCCGTGGTCGGGTCGGTGGTGATGTCACTGACGCTGAAGAGTCCGAACTGCATGTCGCGCCTCCTTGTGATGGTTACACCGAGCATAACCGGACCGCGGTCCGATTAATTCCGGTGGCCGGTGAGTTAGTGTTGGCTCACTGCGGAGAAGCGCCGCGGATAGACAACTGCATCGAGGAGAGTCGCATGAAGATCCGGAAGTCCGTCGCTGCCGTCACCCTCGCCGGGGCCGCTTTGTTCGTCGCCACCGGTTGTTCGGAGTCCACCGACACCGTCGACGAGGCGACGAGCGCGGTGTCCACCGCCGTCGAGTCCGCGGCGAGCCAGGTCGAGACCGCCGCCAGCGACGCGGTCGACGAGGTCACCGGGCTCAGTAATGACGACGCAACGGAAACCCTGCGCCAGGCCATCGACCCGAACACCTCCTCCGAGGAGCTCGACCAGGTCATCGACGTCACCAACCCCGCGACCAAGCCGGCCGCGATGGCTTTCGCCAAGGGCGCGTCCGCCGCGGGATACACCCCGGACGCGTTCTCCGTGAAGGAGGTCACCGAGGACGGGGACAAGGCCACCGCGACCGTCGCCGTGAAGAGCCCGCATTCCTCGACGCCGGTCGACATCCAGCTCGGCTTCGTCAAGGTCGACGGCGACTGGAAGCTCAGTGGCGACGCCATTCAGCAGCTGATCAGCATGGGCAGCGGCCAGCAAGAGGGCAACTAGACCCACGGCGTACGTCGCCTCCTCGCCTACACTCGGACGGGTGCGGTTCCGACCCGGAGCCGGGCGGCGAGGAGGTGTACGTGCGTACCGATCAACCCACCCATCCGTTCGCTCCGCCGGTGACCCAGCGGCACGCGCGGTGGCCGCTCGTCAACGATCTCGACGACACCGAGTTGCCGGCTGCGGCCGAACCGACCAGCACGCGGGTCGACGTGCACGTTGGGGTGCCCGCGTCGCCGAAGCTGCCGACCAAGGTCGAGCCCGCGGCGGAATCATCACCGCGGATGGTGACGCGCAACGCCGGCCGGCTGCCGGCACGAGAGCATGCCGCATTGCCGCCGGTGGGCGATTTCTGGGACCTGGAGAACGCCGGCCGGGCACCCCTTGCCGCGATGCCGCTGCCCGCGCGGACCTTCCCGGCGCGCCCGGCGCCGTACCTGACCCGGCCCGTCGGCGGCCGTTCCGTCGCTCCGGCTGCCTCGCTGGCGCTGACCACCGGGCTGATCTCCATACCCCTGACCCTCCTGCTGGGACTGGGCGCGATCCTCGGACTGATCGCAGTCGTCGCCGGCGCGGTCGGAGTCAGGCAGGTTCGACGCGCCCCCGCGGAGCGCAAGGGCACCGGTCGCGCGATCACGGGCATCGTGACCGGCGCCGGCAGCGTGATCGTGGGCGGCCCGATCCTCTTCCTCGTTCTGCTCCTCGCCGGGCTGTAGCCGTACTCTTCGGGGCTTGTCGCCGCCACGCTTGTCGCCGCCACAGTCGCGCGACCGCAGAAACAACGAGACCCGCCTGTCGGCGGGTCTCGTCGGGTATGTCGGTGCCAGTGTCTAGCTGACCGCGCGGAGTCGGGGCCGGACCGAGGCGACCTCGCCGCGCTCGCGGCCGAGCCAGGCCTGGATCTCGCCGATGACCTGCAGTCGGGAATCAACCGGGTCGATGTCCACGAGAGACGGCATGCAGTGCATCAGGGCGGCGTAGAACGCCGAGGTCGGCGACATCCCGTACTCGGCCAGCACGCTGCCGTAGTCCTCGACGCGATCGGCGAGTTCACCGTAGGTGAGAGCGTCATCGCCCAGCCGAACTGCGGTCAGGTGGGGCGTGATCGCCCCTCGTGTCTGGATGTCATCCAGTAGTAGCTGGTCCATGATTACTGCCTTCCCGCCCGTGGAGCGTCGATCGCTGTGTCCCCGCCTCCCCTGACGTTGGTACTCATGCGATCCTTCAACCAAGTGTGCCCTACCTCATTCAACTAGTAGAACACTGACTCAACATGTGTGGGATATTCCACAACAATTTCGGTAACTGTGCTGCAATCCGATGTTACGGCTGTGACTGCAGTTGCGACAGGTCACCACTGGGTTGATTCTTTACCTGTTATCCACGTGCAACTGTCCCGACATTCGAGCACGACCGACTTTCGCGATCGCGAGTGTCGGGGCCCGTCACCGACTCAGGCGTCGCCGCTCTTGTCCGCCTCCATCGCCTCGATGAGGCTCTTGGGCCGGAGGTCGGTCCAGTTCTGCTCCACGTACTCCAGGCACGCGGCGCGGCTGTCCTCGCCGAAGACCTTGGTCCACCCGGCGGGGATGTCGGCGAACGTCGGCCACAGCGAGTGCTGGTTCTCGTCGTTCACGAGCACGTAGAAGCGGCCGTCCTCGTCGTCGAATGGGTTCGTCATGAGTGTCCTTTCTCCATCGGCACGGCGACTGTCGTCACCCGCCTGCTTTGTTGTTGTCGAACGTAGTGGCTCGCCGCGCGGATTCACGCGAGGTCAGGTCGATGATGTCACGCAAATCCCCTCATTCCGGTGTCGGCTCGCCGGCGCCGTCGACCTGCGACAGCTGGGCATCGAGCGCCGGTCCGACGACCGCGAGGGCGTCGGCGTTCGCCATCCCCAGGTGGTGGGTGGCCACGTCGACGTTGTCGATGGCGCCGGTGACGAACGGCCGCCAGGCCGCGGCCAGGGTCGTCGGGTCGTCCTTGTCCTCGGTCGCGGTGAACACGTGTATGTCGCCGGCGAAGACATCGGGCCGGTAGTCGAGGACCACCTGGGTCGAGGACTCGAAGCTGTCCATGATGCGTTCCACCTGATCTTCCGCGAGCAGGCCCATGCCGGAGATCTGCTGCCGGATGATCGCGGTGACCTCCTCGGAGGTGGACGCCTGCACGTCGTCGCCGAGATCGAAGAGATCCCGCCAACCGCCGAGGACGTCGACCACGGTGGACGCGTCCGGCTCGATCGCCGGCCCGGGCTCCGCCGCGGCCGGCTCGACCGGCTCCCCGTGCTGCGGCACGTCGTGGACGATCACCGGTTCGTCCTCCGGCCGGGAGTCCATGATCCCCAGGTAGGCGACCTGCTGCCCAAGTTCCCCGAGGTGGACGGCCATCGCGTGGGCGATCACGCCGCCGACCGACCAGCCGAGCAGATGGTAGGGGCCATGCGGCTGGACCCGCCGGATCTCCTCGACATAGCGCCGGGCCAGCACCCGCGCGTCGGTCACGCTCGGCTCTCCGGTCACCACATGCGGGTCCTGGAGTCCGTAGATGGGCCGATCCCGCAGGTGCGGTGCCAGCCCGCCGTAGAACCACGCCAGGCCGCCGGCCGGGTGCACGCAGAACAGCGGCGGCCGCGAACCCTCGCCGCGGAGGCTGATCACCACGTCGTTGCTCACCGCGTTGTCCTCGGCCAGTCGGCGGGCCAGGCCACGCACCGTCGGATCGCTGAACAACCACGCGAGTTCGATGTCGAAGCCGTTGCGGTCGCGCAGCGTCGCCGCGACCCGGGTGGCCGAGAGGGAGTTGCCGCCCAGGTCGAAGAAGCTGTCGGTGGCACCGATCTGTTCGACGCCGAGGACCTCGGCGTAGGCATCGGCGATCGCCTGCTCGACCGGGGTGGCCGGGGCGACGAATTCGACGGAAGCCACCTCGGGAGCCGGCAGCGCCGCTCGGTCCAGCTTGCCGACCGGGGTCAGCGGGAACTCGTCGAGCACCGTGATCGAGGCAGGCACCATGTGTCCGGGCAGCTGCGCGGCCAGCAGACCACGAAGAGCGTCCACCTCTACACCGTCACCGACGACATAGGCGGCGAGGCTCGACGCCACCGAACTCGGGGCCCCCGACGAGCCGATGCCGACGACGACCGCGGAACGCACCTCGGGCGCCGAGCGCAGCACCGCCTCGATCTCGCCGAGTTCGATGCGCAGGCCACGGAGCTTCACCTGGTCGTCGCTACGACCGGAGTACTCGAGCGTGAGGTCGCCCGACGGTGACTCGCGCCAGCGCACGACGTCGCCGGTCCGGTACATGCGGCGTCCGGCCCCGGCGAGGGGACTGGCGACGAACCGCGCGGCGGTCAGACCGGGCTGGTCGAGATAACCGCGCGAGAGTGCGGGGCCGAGGACGTAGAGCTCGCCGGCCACACCGACCGGCACCGGCCGCAGGTGGGCGTCGAGCACGAGGAACTCGAGTCCGGGCAGCGGACCACCGAGGCGGACCGGGTCGCCGGGCGCCGCCGAGTCGGAGACCGCGACCATGATCGTCGTCTCCGTCGGGCCGTATCCGTTGTGGATGCGGGTGTGCGGCGCCCAGGCGTCCATCACCGACTGCGGCACGGCCTCGCCGCCCACGGAGACCGCCTGCAGGCTGGGCAGCGCGGCCGGGTCGAGCGTCGACAGCACCGAGGGCGTGAGGAAGGTGGTGGCGACCTCATGTCGCTGCATGAACTCCTGCAGCTCCGTACCGCCGACCGCGGTCGACGGCCGGTAGACGAGCGTGCCGCCGTTGACCGTCGCAAGGAGGTACTCGAGCACCGAGGCGTCGAAGCTCGGGGACGCGAATCCCAGGACCACCGCCCCGTCCTCGGTTCCCAGCGCCGTCGACTTCGCCACGGCGAAGTTGCGCAGTCCCGAATGCGACACCGCGACGCCCTTGGGGCGTCCCGTCGACCCCGAGGTGTAGATGACGTAGGCGACGTTGTCGGTTCTGACCGGACCGGTCTGCTCGGCCGGGTCCACCGGGGCATCCGACGTGGCGTCGAGTTCGGCGGCCACCGCGGCGTCGTCGAGGCGGAGCCACTCGAAACCCTCGTCCGGCAACGCGCCGACGGCGTGGACCGACAGCCCCATCCGGGCGCCGGAGTCCTCCACCATCGTCGCGACCCGTTCGGCAGGGTAATCCGGATCGATGGGAACGTAACCGCCGCCGGTCTTCGCGACCGCCCAGATCGCGACCAACAGGTCGACGGACCGGGGAATCGCAAGTGCCACGAGTGTTTCCGCACCGACGCCGCGACCGATCAGCCAGCGCGCCAGGCGGTTGGACCGGCCGTGCAGCGCGGAATACGACAGGGTGGCGCCCGAGGCGTCGACCACCGCGGTACGACGCCGGTACCGCGTGCCGGCCTCGGTGAACAGCTCGCCCAGCAACACGGCCTCGGCGGCCTGGCCGCCGTGTACCGGCACCAGCGACTCGGCCTCACCGGCCAGCAGGATGGGCGCCGCGGCAACCGGGGCGCTCGGGGTCGCGGTGAGCGCGCCGAGCAGGTTGACGAATCGGGCCGTGAAGCCGGTGGCGGTGGATTCCGCGAACAGATCGGTGGCGTATTGCAGTGCCGCCGACCATGTCTCGCCCGCGTCCGCCTTCGCGATCGAGAACAGCAGATCGACCTTCGCCGGCACCTCGCCCGCGTCGAGCGGGCTGACCGAGATGTCGCCGAGATCGGCCGACAGCGACTGTCCGGCGAGCTCGGGGACCACCGCCTGGTCCAGGGTCAACCACACCTGGGTGAGCGGGGCGAACGCCTCGGAACGAACCGGGTTGAGCCGGTCGACGAGGGTCTCGAACGGCAGATCGGCATGGGCGAAGGCATCGAGGTCGACGCGTCGGACGCGACCGAGGACGTCGACGAACGTGTCACCGGCCGCGTGGGCGGTACGCAGCACGAGCGTGTTCACGAACATGCCGACCAGCGGATCGAGTACCGCGGCACCACGTCCGGCGATCGGCGTGCCGATCGCCACGTCGTCGGTTCCCGACAGGTCGGCGAGCAGGACCGCCAGCGCCGCGTGCAGCACCATGAACGGGGTGACCCCGAACTCGTCGGCGACGGTGTCGATCCGGGTGGTGACGTCCGCCGGGATCGTGAAGGGCACGCGGGCGCCCCGCTGCGACGCGACTGCCGGGCGAGGCCGATCCGTCGGCAGTTCCAGGAGATCGGGCATCCCGGCCAGGTGCGCGCTCCAGTACTCCAGCTGGGCACCCATCACCGACGCCGCGTCGTCGACATCGCCGAGGGCGCGGCGCTGCCAGATGGCGTAGTCGGCGTACTGGACGGGTAGTGGCTCGAACGACGGCTGGGTACCGGCGGCCCGTGCCAGGTAGGCGGCGGTGAGATCGGTGACCAGCGGCCCGAGGGATTCGCCGTCGGACGCCACGTGGTGCAGGACCACCGCGAGAATGTACTCGGATGTCCCGGAACCGGTTCCGATCTCGATCAGCCTGGTCCGCACCGGCCAGTCGACGGCGAGGTCGAATCCCGTTGTGGCGGCGGCCAGTACGACCTCTCCCCCGTCGCGCCCGGCCGCGGCCGGCACGAACTCGTGGTCGAGCCGGGTCGCGATGTCGGCCACCGGGGCGATCAGCTGTACCGGCTGACCGCCGGTCTCGGGATAGGTGGTGCGGAGGATGTCATGGCGCGCGACGACGTCGGCGATCGCGGCGCCGAGCGCGGCCGGATCGAGATCGCCGGTCAGGCGCATCACCGCCGGGATGTTGTAGGCCGCCAGCGTCGGATCGAAGCGGTTGATGAACCACATCCGCTGCTGGGCGTACGACAGCGGGATCCGGTCGGGACGAGGCGTCACCGCGACGATGGGCGGGAGTCCGCCGGTACGGTCGCCGAGGCGTTCGGCCAGCAGGCGCGGCGTCGGCGCCTCGAAGACGTCACGCACCGTCACGTCGACATCGAGGGCGTCCCCGAGCCGGGCGGCTGCCCGCATCGCCGACAGCGAATTGCCGCCGATGTCGAAGAAGTTCGTGGTGGCGCCGACGTTCTCCGGCGACATCGACAGCAGCTCGGCGAAGACCGACGCCGCCGCCGCTTCCCGCGGGCCGGCGACCGGCACGATCGCGGCGGTGTCGACGGTCGGCGCCGGCAACTGCTGTCGCACGATCTTGCCCGCGCTGCTCAGCGGCATCTCGTCGAGCAGCATCCACATCCCGGGACGCATGAACTCCGGGAGCGCTTGCGCCACGGAGTGTTTGACCGCGTCGAGGTCCACCGAGGCCGGCGTCAGGTAGGCCACGAGTTGCTGCCCCGCCGGGGTCTCGACGACGGCCGCCGCCGCGTACACGACGCCCGGCGCCGACGTGAGGGCCGACTCGATCTCGCCGAGCTCGATCCGCTGGCCACGCAGCTTCACCTGGAAGTCCGTGCGGCCCTGATATTCCAGCTCACCGTCGGCTCGCCAGCGGACCAGGTCACCGGTCCGGTACAGGCGAGACCCCGGCGCGCCGTAGGGGTTCGGCACGAAGCGTTCGGCCGTGAGCGCGGGTCGCGAGGTGTATCCGCGTGCCAACTGGATGCCGCCGAGGTACAGCTCGCCGGTGAATCCCGGTGCCACCGGGCGCAATCGATGGTCGAGCACCAGCGCGGTGGTGTTCGCGACGGGCCGTCCAATGGAGACCGAGTCGCCCGCGACCCGCGCGACGGTCGCGTAGATGGTCGCCTCGGTCGGTCCGTACTGGTTGCTGACGGGGGCATGCGGGATGAGCTCGCGCACGGTCTCGGCGACGCTCTGCGGGAGCGCCTCGCCGCCCGTGTGCAGGTAGCGCAGCCGTGAGAGACCGCGCAGCTGTTCGGGATCGGCGACCTCGGTGAGCACGGCGAGCATCGAGGGCACCAGCGTCGCCGACGTCACGCCGAAGTCCGCGAGGTAGCGCAGGACGGCGACCGGGTCCCGGTGGGCACCGGGCTCCATCACGACGAGCCGTCCACCCGAGAGCGGCGGGCGCAGGATCTCGCCGACCGACGGATCGAAGGTGAGTTCCAACACCTGCAGGAAGACGTCGTCGGGGCCGAAATCGTAGGCGCCGCGGTCGTAGTCGAGATGGGCGCGCAGGGTTTGGTGACTCACCGTGACGCCCTTGGGACGACCGGTCGAACCCGACGTGAAGATGGTGTAAGCCGGATTCGCGCCGACGACTGCCGACGAACGCTCCGCCGGCGCGAAGAGCGACGCCGGCTCACCGGCGTCCGAGTCGTCGTCGACGGCCACGACGGTCACACCGGGGTCGAGGGCCTCGATGCCCGCCGGGACCAGTCCCGGGCCGATCAGCACCGCCGCGACATCGGCGGTGCGCGCCAGATAGTCGATGCGATCGGCCGGCGCGGCCGGGTCCATCGGCACGAATTGCCCACCGGCGGCGAGAATCGCGTGGACGGCGACGATCATCTCCGTCGACCGCGGGATGCACACGCCGACCGCGACCTCCGGTCCGACCCCCAGACCCACGAGCCGTCGGGCGAGAACGCTCACCCTGCTTCCCAATTCGGCATAGGTCGATTGCGCGCGGGTCGAGGCCCCGGCCGGACTCTCCACCGCGATCGCGCCGGGCGACGCGGCGACGCGCTCGAGAAGGAGATCGGCGACATGGGTGCCGGACGGACTCAGCTCGGGGCCGGTCGACCACGTGTCGAGGCGGGCCTCGTCGTCCTCCGACATCGGCGGGATGTCGGCGATCCGGGTCTGTGCGTCGCCCGCGATGGCCTGCAGGATGCGCTCGAGGGACCGCGCGAAGACGGCGATCTCGTCGGTGGCGAACGCGTCGGGAAGGTAGGTCAACCGGACCGCGATACCCGACGCGGTCGGCGAGGTCGCCAGGTTGAGCGGGTAGTGCGTGGCGTCGGAGACCTCGACCTCCCGGATCGCCAGTCCCACCGCGGCACTGGCGGCACCGCCGGCCAGTGAGTCGTTGTCGACGGGATAGGACTCGTGCACGGTCAGGGTGTCGAACAACTGTGGCCGTCCGACGGCGGTGAGGATCTCGGGCAAGCCGATGTGCTGGTGATCGAGCACGGCGGTCTTGTCCGACTGCAACCGGCCGAGGACCTCGGCGATCGTCGCCTCCGGGTCGACGTCGACGACGGCGGGCAGCGTGTTGATGAACAGGCCGACCATCGACTCGACGCCGTCGAGTCCGGCGGGACGTCCGGACACGGTCTCGCCGAAGGTGACCACCCGGTTGTCGGTCAGCCGGGACAGCAGCACCGCCCAGGCGAGCTGCAACACCGTGGCCGTCGTCGAACCGGATTGCCGCGCCGTCCGCTCCAGGCCCGAGACCAGGTCGGGTTCGAGGACCCAGCGATGCTCGCGCGGCAGATGGTCTGCCGCGGAGTCGTTCTCGGCATCCTCGACGGCGTGGCCGGTGAGTCCGGGGGCGACCAGGGTCGGCTCCTCGACCGGTTCGAGGACCCGCCGCCACGCCGCGAGACCGGCGTCGAGGTCGGTGTCGGCGATGCGGGCCAGGTAGTCGGCGAAGTCGGTGCGTTCGGTCGTTCCCTGACCGGTGAACGGGGTCCCGGTCGCGTAGAGCGCCAGCAGGTCGGCCAACACGAGCGGCCCGGACCAGCCGTCGAACAGGATGTGATGGTTGGTGATGACCACGCTCGTGCCCTGTGCGTGGCGCACGACCACCGCTCGCAGCAGCGGCGGGTCGGCGAGGTCGAACGGCTCGGTGCGCTCGGCCGCCGACACCTCGTCGACGGCAGCCCGGACATCCACCTCGGCGGTGGTCGGCACGTCGAGCACGCGCCAGCGCAGCGGCACCGTCTCGGGCACGACGGTGACCACGTGCCCGCTGGGCACCCGGACGAACCCCGATTTGAGGGTGCGGTGGTGATCGAGCAGTGCGACCACCGCGGTGCGCAACCGCTCGAGGTCGACCTCGCCCTCGAGATGCAGAACTGCCTGCGTCACATACACATCGAGTTCGTCGGTGCCCGCGAGTTGGGACTGGAAGTACAGCCCGCGTTGCAGCGGCGACAGGGCCCAGACCTGCGCGCCGGGGAATCGCTGCGCCACGATGTCCAAGTCATGTTGGGTCACCTCGGCGCCCAGGACATCCGACGGCGAGCGGCCGACGTCGACGCCGTCGGTGACGAGGCGGACGACGTCGGCGAGTTCCGCGGTCCACCGTCGTGCGATGTCGCGGACATCCTCCGGCGACAGGATCGCCGCGGGGAACTGCAGATCGGCCGAGAGCACACGCCCCTTCGAAGACGCACCGGTGCTCGCGTTGACCGTCAGCACGCTCATGGCCGCCACCCCGTCGGACACCGTGGCCGGCAGGAACGGCGCGTCGGGTGCGGGCAGGAAGCCCGCACCGGCCGGTGCTGCGGTGTCGGACGACGGGGCGACCGACGACAGGGGGTCGGCCCCGTCCGGGGTCGTCGGGTCCTCGCTCTGACCGGTCGTACCGCGGGTCCCGAGATAGTTGAACGCGATCGTCGGCAGCGGACGCGAATGCAGTTGCGCGGCCGGGTCGCCGGGGCCGCGGCCGTCGGCGGCATAACGCAGCAGGCCGAAACCGATCCCGGAGTCGGGCATGCCGAGACGTTCTTCCTTGGCCGCCTTGACCGCGTGGACTACGTCGTCGGCCGGATCGAGGGCGAGCGGGGCGATCGAGGTGAACCAGCCGACCGTTCGCGACAGGTCGGCGCGCCGCGGGTCCGGGCCGGTGAGCAGGACGTCCTCGTATCGGCCGTGCCCCTCGGTGAGCACGGTGACGGGAGCGGCGTCGGCGATGCCGCGATCATGTTGCCAGGAGCGGACCGCGCGCGCGAGGGTGCCGAGCAGGACGTCGACGACGGACGCCGAGAACGCCTCGGGCACAGTCGTCGTCAACGGGTCGACGATGGCCGGGTCGACGCGGTGGACGATCGAGGTCAGGGTGCCGTATCGGTCGCGGTCGGGGTCGAGCGGCGCGCCGAAGTCGGTCGGAAGGTCTGGGGACCGGTCGAGCCAGTACCCGGCTTCGCCACGACGGGCGTCGAGCTGCGCGGTGAGTGCCCGCTGCCACGCACGTTGTGAGGTCTCTTCGGCGCGAACCGTCACGGGTTGCCCGGAAACCAGCTGGGCGTGGACGGTCAGCAGATCCTCGATCAGGATCGGCCACGACACCGCGTCGACGGCGAGGTGGTGCAGTACCAGCACTATTCGTACGGGCCGATCCGCCTCGTCGGGAGAACCCCCGGGTGCGGCGCCGCTGACCACCGTCGCGGCGACCAGCCGCCCGGCGGGCCGGGTCGAGGCGGCGCGCCGCCTGCGCATGCGCGTCGACCAGCGCATCGGCGAACCCGGCCTCGCCGGGTACGGTGTCCGTCGCCACCGACACGATCGAGGCGCCGGGATCGAAAGGTGTTCCGGTGGTGAGGGTCCAGGTGTCACCGGTCTGGGTGCCCCCGGTCTGGGTGCCCCCGGTCTGGGTGTCCCCGGCGGACTCCAGGCGCGCACCCAGCATCGGATGCGCGTCGACGACCGCGCCGAGCACCTCGCCGAGGTGGGCGACGGTGAGTCCGGCCGGTGCCGTGAGCACCATCGACTGGTTGAAGTCGGCGAGGTCGGCCGGCGTCCGCGCGGCGTCGACGAGCCAGGACACGATCGGCGGGAGGTCGACCTGTCCGGCCGGATCGTCGGTCGGCTCCGCGAGCATCGGGGCCCGGTCCCCACCTGCCGACGCCACCCGCGCCATCGCGCGAATGGTTCTCTGCTCGAAGATCTCTCGCGGCGACAGCGACAACCCGGCGGCCTTCGCGGCGGACGCGAGCTGGATGGACATGATCGAGTCGCCGCCGAGCGCGAAGAAGGACTCGGTGACCGAGACGGTGTCGAGACCCAGCAGCCCCGCGACGATCGCCGCGAGGGTCTCCTCGGCGGTCGTCGCCGGTGCGACGTATCCGTCGGCGGGCGTGGTGAACTCGGGCACCGGCAGTGCGCGCCGGTCGAGCTTGCCGCCCGGGGTCGCGGGCAGCTCGTCGAGCACCATCGCCGAGTGCGGGATCATGTGTCCGGCAAGCCGATCCGCCGCCCCGGCCAGGACGGCGTCGGCGTCGAGGCGGTCGCCGGCGGTGTCGTCGCCCACGAGGTAGGCGACGAGCCGGGTACGACCGTGGTCGTCGTCGACCCCGGCCACGACGACCGAGCCGACGCCCGGCTGGTCACCGAGGACGGACTCGATCTCGCCGAGTTCGACTCGCTGGCCGTTGATCTTGACCTGGTGGTCGGCGCGCCCGGCGAACTCGATCTCGCCGGTCGCGGTGATCCGCACCAGGTCGCCGGTGGCATACATGCGGTGGCCTGCCTCGCGGGCGAACGGGTCGGCCACGAACGACGACGCGGTGAGGCCGGAGCGGCCGAGGTATCCGCGCGCCAGCGAGTCGCCACTCGACAGGTAGAGCTCACCCACGACGCCCTGGGGTACCGGGTGCAGACGGCCGTCGAGCACGTAGGCGGCGAAGCCGCGGACCGGCCGTCCGATGGTCACGGGCGCGCCGGGCTCGGATCGTCCGGTGGTCGCCCAGACGGTGGCCTCCGACGGGCCGTAGAAGTTGAACATCCGGCGTCCGGATTCCGGTGTGGCCCAACGCGCGATCAGCTCGGGCGGGCACGCCTCGCCACCGGTGACGAGGTTGCGGACGGTGCGGCCCCGGCGCGGGTCGACGGTCGCCAGCACCGTGGGGGTGATGAGGGTGTCGGTGACCCGATCGCGCTCGAGGATGCGGCCCAGTGCATCGCCGGCGTACTCCGACGCGGGCGCTACGACGAGGGTGTGCCCGACCGCGATCGACCACATCATCTCCAGCACCGAGGCGTCGAAGCTCGGGGAGGCGACGTGCAGGACACGGGTGTCGGGGGCCTGCGCCGGCGTTCCGGTGACCTCGGTCAGCGCGGCGACGAAGTTCGCGATGCCGCGATGCGGAACCCCGACCGCCTTCGGCCGTCCGGTGGAACCGGAGGTGTAGACGAGGTAGGCCAGGTCGTCGAGAATGACCGGCCGATGACGCTCGGCGTCGGAGACGGGCCCACCGGTGACGGTCGGATCGTCGAGCGAGGCGAGTTCGAGCCATTCGCAGGATGATTCACCCAACCGGTCCCGCGTCGGCGCATCGGTGATACCGAGGCGCACACCGGAATCGGTCACCATGAACGCGATCCGGTCGCTCGGGTAGGCGGGGTCGATCGGCACGTAGGCGGCACCCGCCTTGATGACACCGAACACGGCGACCACCGACCCGATCGACCGCTCGAGGCCGACGGCGACCACGTCACCGGGCCCGACCCCGCGGGAGATCAACTGGCGAGCCAGACGATTGGTCCGTTCCTCGAACTCCGCGTACGAGATCTCGGTGCCGTCGTGGACCAGTGCCGGACGATGCGGGTCGAGGTCGCGCCGCGCGAGGAGTTCGGTGAGGGTCACCGGCTCGGTGACCCCGCCGTCGGCGGCCGGTGCCGTCTCGCCGACGGAGTTGCGGCTCGGCGCGCTGAGGGCGGCGGCGTCGATGCCGACGATGTCGACGTCTCCGACGGGCAGCGACGGGTCAGTGGCCATCGCGGCGATCACCTGCAGCCAGACCTCGGCGAAGCGGCGGATGGTCGCGGCGTCGAACAACGAGGTGCCGTACAGGAAGTCGGCCCGCATCGGCGACGACCCGGTCCGTTCGGACACCGAGACGGTGAGGTCGAACTTGGCGATCGGGGCGGCGGCCCCGAGCGGTTCGGCACTCAGACCCGAGAGCTCCACCCGGTCGATCTCCTCCGGGCGTCCGCCGGCGGCGACGAGGGTGTAGGCGATCTGGACCAGCGGCGGGTAGGCCGTGGACCGCTCCGGCGCGAGTTCTTCGATCAGATCATCGAATTGCACGTCGGCGTGCGCGAAGGCATCGAGGTCGGTGGCGCGGATCGTGGCGATGAGATCGTCGACGGTCGATGCCGGGTCGACGTCGGTGCGCAGCACGAGCGTGTTGACGAACATGCCGACGAGGTCGTGGAGCGCGGCGTCGGGGCGTCCGGCGATGGGTGTGCCGATGACGACGTCCCGGGTCGAGGCGAGCCGCGCGACGGTGACGGCGAGTGCCGCGTGCAGCACCATGAACACCGTGACGTCGCGATTGCGTGCCAGCTCTTCCAGGGCGGTGGCGAGCGCGTCGTCGACGGTCACGGACTCGATTGCCGCCGCGGTGTCGAGCACGGCCGGCCGCGGGCGATCCATCGGCAGGTCGGTCACTGCGGGCAGATCCGCGAGGACCTCGCGCCAGTGCGCGAGCTGACGCCCCATCGGTGCGCCGGGATCATCTGCGGCGCCCAGGTATTCGCGCTGCCACAGCGCGAAGTCCGCGTACTGGACCGCGGGCGCGGCGACCGGTGGCGCGGCGTTTGTCCGGGCCAGGTACGAGCCGAGCAGGTCGCGCACGAAGACCGGGGTCGACTCACCGTCGAAGGCGATGTGGTGCACGGTGACGACGACGTCCACCACGTCGTCGGCGCGGCGCAGGACGCGGACCCGGAGTGGGAACCCGGCGGCCACGTCGAAACCGGTGGTCGCCGAGACGAACAGGTCCTCCTCGGTCTCCACCGCCTGCCAGTCGAGGCGGGCGCGGGCCGTGTCGGCATCGGTGACGAGCTGGAACGGCCCCTGTTCGTCGCTGGGGTAGGTGGTGCGCAGGATCTCGTGGTTGGCGACCACGTCGCCGACCGCGGCCGCGAGGGCGTCGAGGTCGAGGGCTCCGGTCAGCCGCAGGGCCATCGGGATGTTGTAGGCCGCCGAGGCGGTGTCGAACTGGTTGATGAACCACATGCGACTCTGCGCCGTAGACAACGGCAACCGCGCGGGCCGCGGCATCGCGGTGACCCGCGGGACGCTCCGGCCGCGTCCGGACACCAGGCCGGCCAGATCCCGCACCGACGGCGCGTCGAACAGGTCGCCCACCGACACGTCGACGTCGAGCAGGTCGGCCACACGCGCTGCGACCCGGGCCGCGGACAGCGAGTTGCCGCCGAGGTCGAAGAACGACTGCGTCACGCTGACCCGGTCGGTGCCCAGCACATCGGCAACGATGGCCGCGATCGAGGTCTCGGCGTCGGACTCGGGTGCGGCGAATTCCTCGACGGTGAGTTCGGGGACCGGCAGCTTACGCCGGGCGACCTTGCCCGCACTGTTCAGCGGCAGCTGCTCGAGTGTCATCCACACCGTGGGCCGCATGTAGGCCGGCAGGGTCTGCGCGACAACCGTTTTCACCACGTCGATGTCGACTGACGCCGGCGAGACATAGGCGACGAGGTGTGATTGCCCGGACACCTTCGCCACGGTGGCCGCCGCGTGGAGGACGCCCGGAGCCGACATGAGGACGGACTCGACCTCCCCCAGCTCGAGTCGCTGTCCGCGAAGCTTCACCTGGAAGTCCGTGCGGCCCAGGTATTCCAGCTGGCCACGCGCATTCCAGCGGACGAGATCGCCGGTACGGTACAGACGTTCACCGGGTTCACCGAAACCGTCGGTGTTGTCGGCCGCCTCGCCGCGCGCGGGAGCCGCGAAGGGACTGGCGACGAACCGTTCGGCGGTCAGGCCGGGCTGCGAGGCGTAACCGCGGGCGAGTTGCACGCCCCCCAGATACAGCTCCCCGGGCACGCCCGAGGGCACGAGCTGCAGTCGCGAGTCGAGGACGAAGGTGGTGGTGCTCGGCACCGGGACGCCGATCGGCACCGACGTCTCCCCCGCCCGCACTTGATGAGCGGTCACGTCCACCGCCGCCTCGGTCGGACCGTACAGATTGTGGACCTCGTTGCCCGGCAACGCCGCCACCAACGCCTGCGCCACCGGCGCGGTCAGTGCCTCACCCGAGGTGAACGTCAACCGCAACGACGACAGCTCACCCACCCGGTCGCCCAGGACATCCAGGAACACCGACAACATCGACGGCACGAAATGGATGACCGACACCTTCTCGGCCGTGATCAACTCCGCCAGATACCGCGGATCACCATGCCGCTCCGGTTCCGCCACCACCAGCGTCGCCCCCACCGCGAACGGCAGGAACAACTCCCACACCGACACATCGAACGTCACCGGGGTCTTCTGGACGAAGACATCCGAGTCCTTGATCGAATACCAGTCCCGCATCCACTCCAGGCGGTTCACGATCGCCGCATGCGACACCGTCACA
Organism: Gordonia sp. SMJS1; assembly: GCF_029866425.1. Lineage (NCBI taxonomy): Bacteria > Bacillati > Actinomycetota > Actinomycetes > Mycobacteriales > Gordoniaceae > Gordonia > Gordonia sp. SMJS1. The sequence goes on from NZ_CP123381.1 coordinate 3,994,011, forward strand.
CCCTTGGGCCGACCCGTCGACCCCGACGTGAACAGGGTGTACGCCGCATCGGCGGGCTGCAGGGGCGCGAGCCGTTCGTCGTCGGTGACCGGTGCGGTGGCGAGGTCGACCTCGTCGGTCGTGTCGACCACCAGCGCGGTGACGTCCGCCGGCAGCTCGACGGCCGAATCGGCGGCGACGAGGACCAGCCGGGCGTCCGCGGTGTCGAGCATGTACCGGGTGCGGTCAGACGGCGCGTCGATGTCGAGCGGAACGTAGTGACCGCCCGCCGCGACGATGCCGTGGATGGCGACGAGAAGCTCGACCGACCGCGGGATGGCGACCGCGACGGCGACGTCGGGTCCGACACCGATGGAGATCAGATAACGAGCCAGTGAGTCGACCCGTGCACCGAACTCGGCGTAGCTGACGCGACGCGAACCGAACACGATGGCCGGTACGTCGGACCTCGTCGCCACATGCACCACATCGGTCACCGTTGGGCCTCCATCTCGCCTCGTCGCCTGCCGTCTCGTCCTGCGTTCCCCATTCCCCCCGTGTGTTCGCTGCGCTCAGTCATCCCCACCGGGACCACTGCCGTCGGAACCATCGTCACCGTAGCGACCCGCGTCCCCGTTCAGGCCGTTGTACCTGTCAGGATCGTCGAGGCCGTTGTACCCGCCGCGACCGTTGTACCCGACCTCGCGGCCGGTCACACCGTTCTCGCCGACTCCCGGCTCCCCCGCGCCGGGCTGCCGGGATCCGACGATGCCCGGCAGGGTCGCACCGGTCGGCCGCGTCGCGGCACCCGCCGACCAGGCCAGCACGCGATCACGTTCCGCAGGCGTCACGAGCGGACACTCCCCGACCGCGGCATCCGGCCGGGCGGTGAGCCCGTCGAGGAGCGTAACCAGGCGCTGCGCGAACAGCTCGACCGTCCCCTCGTCGAACAGGTCCGTGGCGTACACCATCGACGCCGACCAGGACCGGTCCGGACGGGCGACCACCGCGACCGTCAGGTCGAGCTGGGCGGACGTGACCGGCGACTCGAGTGGCGCGACCCGCAGCCCCTCCGCCTCGAGCACCGGTGAACCGCTGCCGGCGTTGGTCAGCGTGAGCATGACCTGTGCCAGCGGCGAGAACGCCCGCGACCGGGTCGGGTTCAGACGTTCGACCAGTGTCTCGAACGGCACGTCGGCGTTGGTGAAGGCGTCGAGGTCGACGACCCGGGTGTCCTCGAGCAGTTCGGCGAAGCTCATCGACGGGTCGACCTCGGCCCGCAGGACCAGGGTGTTGACGAACATGCCGATCAGTTGGTCGATCTCGGCGCGTCCGCGACCCGCGATGGGCGTGGCCACCGCGATGTCGTCGGTCGCGGTGACCCGGGCGAGCAGCACCGACAGGCCCGCGTGCACCACCATGAACGGCGTCATCCCGCGGTCGCGCGCCAGCGCCGAGATCCGCGTCGCGACCTCGTGTGGGATCTCGAAGTCCACCCGCGCACCCCGCATCGACGCCACCGTCGGGCGAGGCCGGTCGGCGGGTAGCTCCAGCACGTCGGGTACCCCGGCGAGCTGCCTCAGCCAGTACGTCAGCTGCCGGCCGACCACCGACGTCGGGTCGTCGACCGCCCCGAGCTCGCGCTGCTGCCACAGTGCGTAGTCGGCGAACTGGACCGGCAGCGGCGGCAGCTCCGGCGTGCGGCCGGCCGCACGGTCGCGGTAGGCGGTCACGACATCGGCCAACAGCGGCCGCATGGACTCACCGTCACCCACGATGTGATGCAGCACCGCGAGCAGGACCCACGAACCCTCGCCGCGCTGCCACAACCGGATCCGGACGGGCACCTCGGTGGTGACGTCGAACCCGGCCGACAGCGCGTCGAGAAGCTCGGCCTCCGAGGCACATTCGACGAGCCGGGGGAGCGCGGCCGGACCGTCGGCGTCGTGGACGACCTGCGTCGGCCGGCCGTCGACGGCGGGGAAGGTGGTCCGCAGGATCTCGTGCCTGGCGACGACGTCGCCGATCGCCGCGCTCAGGGCCTCGACGTCGAGCTCACCGCCGAGTTCGACACCGATCGGCAGGTTGTACGCCGCCGACGCCGGATCGAGGCGGTTGATGAACCAGATCCGCTGCTGCGCGAACGACAGCGGGATCTCCGCCGGTCTGGGCTCGACCCGGATCACCGGAGCGCGCAACCCGCCGCGGTGTTCTCCGAGAGCGGCCAGGGCCCGCGGGGTGGGCGACTCGAACACGTCCCGGACGCCGATGTCGGCGTTCAACGCGTCGCCGACGCGTGCGGCCAAGCGGGTCGCCGACAGCGAGTTGCCGCCGAGGGCGAAGAAGTCACCCGTCACCGACACCGCGTCGACGCCCAGCAGGTCGGCGAAGACGGCCACGACGCGCGCCTCGGCCGCCGTCTCCGGGGCCACGGGGTCGTCCGCCTCGACCTCCGGGGCGGGCAGGGCCCGCTTGTCCAGCTTGCCCGTCGGGGTGAGCGGCAGGGCGTCGAGCACCGTGATCGTCGCCGGGATCATGTACGACGGCAACCGATCCGCGAGATGGTCGCGCAGATCGCCGACGTCGACGGCAGGCGCCTCCGACGCCGACACCACGTAGGCGGCCAACGACGACGCGACCGACCCGCCCACCCCGAGCACCACGGCCGTCTGGACACCGGAATACGAGGACAGCGCGTTCTCGATCTCGCCCAGTTCGATGCGCAGCCCGCGCAGCTTCACCTGGTCGTCCGAACGTCCCAGGTACTCGAGAACCAGCTCACCCGACGCCGAGCGCACCCACCGGACACGGTCGCCCGTGCGGTACATGCGATCGCCGGGCACCCCGAACGGGGACGCCACGAACCGTTCGGCGGTCAGTTGCGGTCGGCGGAGGTAACCGCGCGCCAGCGAGACGCCGGTGGCGTACAGCTCGCCGGCCATCCCGACGGGCACCGGCGCCAGGCGCTGGTCGAGGACCAGCAGGCCGGTACCCGGCACGGGCGCGCCGATGGTCACCGGTCCGTCCGGATCGAGCGGACCGCTGATGGTGACCGCCACCGACGTCTCCGTCGGACCGTACGCGTTGTGGAACGCGACCCGGTGCGACCACGCGCGGACGAGGGCGGTGGAAACCGCCTCACCACCCGAGGCGAGCATCCGCAGTGCGGGCAGCTCGTCGGGTTCGACCGTCGCCAGCACACTCGGTGTCAGGAAAACGTGCGTCAGCGCGTGCTCGCGGAGGAATCCGGTGAGCACCTCGCCGCCGACGACCTCGTCCGGCCGGTAGACCAGCGTCGAACCCGAGGTCGAGGCGAGCAGCCACTCGAGCACCGAGGCGTCGAAACTCGGTGAGGCGTAACCGAGTACACGTGAACCCGGACGGATAGCGAACCGCTTCGCCTCGGCGACCGCAAAGGCGTGTGCACCACGATGGGTGACCGCGACACCCTTGGGCACACCGGTCGAGCCGGAGGTGTAGATGACGTAGGCGAGCGCGTCGAGACGCGGGGCACCCGACACCTCACCCGGGGTGAGCGGACTGCCGTCGACCTCGCGCACCGCCGCGGCGAGGGTGTGCACATCGATCGACTCGACGCCGCTCGGAACGTCGACGCCCGAATCCGGGCCTCGTCGATCGGACGTGATGACCAGTCGCACACCGGAATCGGTGATCATGTGCGCGATGCGATCGGCGGGCAGCGTCGGGTCGACGGACAGGTACGCCGCACCCAGCTTCGCCAGGGCCCACTGCCCGACCAGACGGTCGACGGTGCGTCCCACCGCGAGCCCCACCACGTGATCGACGCCGATCCCGCGACCGGTCATCCACCGCGCGAGACGATTCGACCGCTCGTCGAGCTCGGCGTAGGTGAGCGATGCGCCGGTGCCGTCGGTGACCGCGACGATCTCGGCATGCGTGGCCGCGACGTCGGCGAAGACCTCGCCCAGCAGTCGCGGCTCCGGCGCCGCCGGACCGTTCACCGGGGCGAGCTCGGCGGCTGCCGCCGCATCGAGCAGGGCGATCGCCGAGGTCGGCCGATCCGCGTCGTCGACGGTCGTCCGTAGGATCTCGCGCAGCGCCGCACCGAACACGCGCACCTGGTCGTCGGCGAAGGCCGACGGCAAGTACTTGAGCTTCAGCAGCAGGCGGTCTCCCGACGGTGACGACGCGAGGTTGAGCGGATAGTGCGTCGAGTCGTCGGCATCCACGCCGACGATCTGCAGACCGCCGGCCAGAGACGTGTCCGCGGTCGACAGCGAGTCGGAGTCCACGGGGAACGACTCGAACACGGTGAGAGTGTCGAACAGCGCACCGATCGCGGCCAGCGCGGTGAGGTCGGCGAGGCCGACGTGCTGATGGTCGAGGACTGCAACCTTGTCGGCCTGCATCGCGGCGAGCACGTCACCGATTGCGGCGGTCGGATCGACGTCGACGACGCTCGGGACCGTGTTGATGAACAGGCCGACCATGCCCTCGACACCGTCGAGGTCCGACGGGCGGCCCGACACGGTCTCACCGAAGGCGACGACCCGGTTGCCGGTCATACGCGACAGCAGTACCGCCCACGCGAACTGCAGGATCGTGCTGACCGTGACCCCGCGCTCGCGGGCGAGCCGGTTGATCGCGGCCGTCGTCTCGGCGTCGATCCACTCCTCGTGATTGCGCGGCAACGAAGTGGTCGTGGCCTCCTCGGCGCCGGACACCAGCGTCGGTTCCTCGAGTGGCGACAGCACCTCCCGCCACGCGGCGAGACCTGCGGCCCGGTCGGTGGCGGCGAGACGCCGGACGTGATCACCGAAGTCGGTCTCCGCGGCGATGGTGGCCGTGTACGGGCCGACCCCGGCGTAGAGCGCGAGCAGGTCCGCGAGAACCAGCGGCCCGGACCAGCCGTCGAGCAGGATGTGGTGGTTGGTCACGATCAGGCTCAGCGTCGTCGCGGAACCGGCGCCGTGCTCGACACCGACGAACCGCACGAGCGGTGGTGCCTCGAGGTCGAACGGCGTGATCCGTTCGGCGTCGGCGATCTCGCGGACCCGCTGCGCGGCATCGTCCGGGTCGAGACCCGGTTCCAGGGTCACCTCGGACCACGGCAGGTCGACGCGCGGGGGCACGACCGCCACCAGCGCACCACCGGGGGTACGCACGTATCCGCTGCGCAGCACGCGATGATGCGCCACCAGTTCCTCTGCGGCCGACCGCAATCGCGATCGGTCGACGTCGCCCCCGAGATGCAGGACGGCCTGGGTGACGTACACGTCCACGCTGCCGGCTCCCGCCGCGGGCACACTCCCGCCGACCGACGGGTCGCGCGTCGCCATCTGCGACTGGAAGTACAGACCCGCCTGCAGCGGCGTGAGCGGCCAGACGTCGGCACCCGGGAAACGCACCGCGAGTGCGTCGAGCTCGGCCTGGGTGACCTGCGTACCCGGCACGTCCGACGGCGAGCGGCCCGGGTCGCCGACCACGGCGACATGCTGTGCGAGGGCGGCGAGTTCATCGGCCCACAGCTCGGCGAGCGCGGTGATGTCGTCGGTCCCGAACAGTGCCGACGGGAACGTGAAGTTGGCAGTGAGACGACGGGCTTCGCCGTCGCTCCGCGTTCCGACGTTGACGCTCAACGGGTTCAGCGCGACCATTGCGCCCGACACCGATGGCGGCATCCCCGGTGTGCCGGGCGCACCGGTGAACGGGATGACGTCCTGCGCGGGCTCGGCCGCGGAGCGTCCGGCTCGGCCGGCGCCGAAGAAGTTGAACCCGATGCTCGGCAGCGGACGCCGGGCCAGCTCGGTGTCGGCGCCATAGCGCAGCACACCGAAACCGAGCCCACCGTCGGGTTGCCCGAGGCGTTCCTCCTTGGCCGACTTCACCGCATGGGCGACGTCGGTGGACGGGTCGACGGCGACCGGGGCGATGGTGGTGAACCAGCCGACCGTGCGGGAAAGGTCGACTGCGCGTTCGCCGTCGTCGGTGAGGATCTCGTCCTTACGGCCGTGTCCCTCGACCAGGACCGTGACGGGTGCGACGTCGGCGATGCCGCGCTCGGCCTGCCACGCCCGCACCGCACGTGCGAACGTACCGAGCAGAACGTCGTTGGCGTTGCCGCGGAACGCTTCCGGCACCGAGGTCAGCGCGGCCTCGGTCACCTGCGCGTCGAATGCGTGGACCACCGACACCTCGGTGGCGAACCGGTCCCGCGACGCGTCGAAGTCGATCCCTAGATCGGTGGGCCGGGCCGGGAGCCGCTCGAGCCAGTACGGCAGCTCGGCGGCGCGCCGGTCGGTCTGTGCGCCGACCGCGTGGGCCCACGCCCGCTCGGACGTCGCCTCGGCCCGCAGCGCGATCGGCTGACCCGCTGCCCGCTGCGCCCATCCGATCACCAGGTCCTCGACGATGATCGGCCAGGACACCGCGTCGACACCGAGATGGTGGATCGCCAGGACGACCCGACCGACGCCGTCGACGTCGGTGACGATGCCGGCCGCGACGAGCACACCGGTCGACGGGTCGAGGTGTGCCAGCGCCTCGGCATGCGCGGCGCGCAGGTCATCGTCGTGGCCGGGGGTACCCACCGGTGCGGCCGACGACCGGGCGAACACGTACGGCGCCGCGCTCGGACTACCGGTGTGCGAACCATCTGGGCTCTTGCCGGAGCCGGCGGCGAGTTGCCAGCGGTCACCGTCGCGGGTGAGACGGGCGGACAGCATCGGGTGCACCGCGATGAGCTCGGACAGCAACTCCGACAACGCGTCCACGGTGAGCCCCGACGGCGCGTGGAGTACCCGGTACTGCGAGAAGTCCGCGAAATCGCCGGGCTCCGACGAATGTTCGATCATCCACGACATCACCGGCAGCAGCGGCAGGTCGCCATGCGCTCCGCCACTGGGTTCGTCGAGCGCCGGCAGGCGATGCGCCTCACCGGCGACCACGCGAGCCATCGCCCGGATGGTGCGTTGCTCGAAGATGTCTCGCGGTGTCAGCGTGAACCCGGCGGCGCGAACCGCCGAGGCGAGCTGGATCGACATGATCGAGTCGCCGCCGAGCGCGAAGAACGACTGGGTGACCGAGACCTGCTCCAGTCCGAGCAGACCCGCCACGATGCTCGCCAGGGTCTCCTCGGACGCGTTGGCGGGCGCGACGTAATCGGCGTCGAGCCCCGCGAAGTCGGGTGCGGGCAGGGCGCGGCGGTCGAGCTTGCCCGCGCTGTTCAGCACGACGTCGTCGATCGGCATCCACAGGGTCGGACGCATGTACTCCGGAAGTGCCTGTGCCACCGCGTCACGCAGGACCTCGAGGTCCACGGTCGACGGCGCGACATAGGCGACCAGATGCTGTCCGCCGCCCGGCGCGGCGGCCACCGTCACCGCGGCGTGCACGACCCCGGGCGCGGCCGCCACGACCGACTCGATCTCGCCGAGCTCGATGCGCTGGCCGCGCAGCTTCACCTGGAAGTCGGTGCGGCCGAGGTACTCGATCTCCCCGTCGGTGTTCCACCGCACGAGGTCGCCGGTGCGGTAGAGCCGCGAGCCGGGCCGGCCGAACGGGTCGGCCACGAAGCGTTCCGCGGACAGTCCCGGTTGCGCGGCGTACCCGCGGGCCACCTGCTCGCCACCGAGATACAGCTCGCCCGGGACTCCCGTAGGGACCGGGTTCAGTCGCGCGTCGAGCACATGGGTGGTCGTGTTCCAGACCGGCACGCCGATCGGCACGACCGACGGTGCCCGGGTGACGTCGGCGTAGGCCACCTCGACCGCTGCCTCGGTGGGACCGAACAGGTTCACGATCTGGACGTGCGGCAGCAGCTCGTGGGCACGGGCCACCACCGCGGGCGGCAGCGCCTCACCGGAGGCGAAGAGCCACCGGAGCGTACCCAGGCGCGAAATCGTCTCGGCCGGAACGACATCGAGGAACACCGACAGCATCGACGGGACGAAGTGCACCGAGGTGGCGCCGCTGGACGCGATCAGATCGGCGATGTAGAGCGGATCGGCGTGGCCGCCCGGTTCGGCGATCACCATCGTCGCACCGGTCAGCAACGGCGCGAACAGCTCCGGCACCGAGACGTCGAAGGTGTAGGGCGTCTTCTGGATGATCCGGTCCCCCGCGGTCCACGGATATTCGTCGAGTCCCCACCACAACCGGTTGGCCACCGCCGCGTGGGACACCGTCACGCCCTTCGGCCGCCCGGTCGAACCGGAGGTGAACAGCGTGTACAGCGCGTCGTCCCCGCGGATCGGGCGGACACGCTCCGCGTCGGTGACCGGCGGTGTCGCCGGGTCCACCTCGCGGGTGGAATCGACGGTGACACGACGGATCCCGTCGTCGAGGCCGGACAGGTCGGCCGCGACGGACCGCGGTCCGACGAGCAGAACCCGCGCGCCGGCCGTGTCCACCATGTAGCGCACCCGGTCCCCCGGGGCAGCGGTGTCGATGGGCACGTATCGGCCACCTGCGGCGGCCACGGCGTGGACGGCAACGACCATCTCCACGCCGCGATCGATGCACACCGCGACCGCGACGTCGGGACCGACGCCCAGACCGAGGAGTTCCCGGGCGAGATCGGCGACGCGAGCGCCGAACTCGCGGTAAGTCAGCTCACGGTCGGCGAAGGTCAGCGCGATCGAGTCGAGCGACCGCGCCCCGCGAAACGAGAGCGCGTCGGCCACCGATCCCGCCGGGACGGCGATCTCGGCGCCGCGAGATCGTCGCAGTATCTCTTCGACCTCGGCGGGTTCGAGGAGCGCCGCCTCGGCCACCGGCGCCTCGGTCCGCGCCGTCAGCTGGTCGAGGAGCGCGACGAACCTGCGGGCCAGCTGCGCCACGGTGTCCTCGTCGAAGAGGTCCCGCGCAAACACGAACTCGAGCGGCCAGTCGCCGTCGCGCTCGGGGACGGTGACACCGACGGTGAGGTCGAGTTTCGCCGGCGGGTCCGCGGGCGACATCGGTTCGATGTCGAGACCGGCGACGGAGGCCGGCGCCGTGTCGGCTCCCATCTCGGGTATTGCGGTCTGGCCGAAGGTCAACATCACCTGCGCGAGTGGTGCGAACGCTTCGGATCGCACGGGGTTGAGTCGCTCGACGAGCGTCTCGAAGGCGACGTCGGCGTTCGCGAAGGCCTCGAGATCGGTCTCGCGCACCTGCTCGAGGAGTTCGGCGAACGTCATCGACGGGGCGATCTGCGCGCGGAGGACGAGAGTGTTGACGAACATACCGACCAGCGGGTCGAGGACACGCTGGCCGCGTCCGGCCACCGGCGTCGCGATCGCGACGTCCTCACCCGCCGACAGACGCGCCAGCAAAACCGCGAGCGCCGCGTGTACCACGATGAACGGCGTCGCGTCGGCCTCGCGGGCGAGATCACGCACGCGGTCGCCGATCTCGGCCGGTATCGCGGCACCGACCCGGCCGCCCCGCTGCGAGGCGACAAGTGGCCTCGGCCGATCGAACGGCAGCGTGAGCACCTCGGGCAGATCGGCGAGTTTGGCTGCCCAGTAGGACAACTGGGCGCCGATGACCGAGTCCGGGTCGGACCCGTCGCCGAGGACGTCGTGCTGCCAGAGCGCGAAGTCGGCGAACTGGACCTCGAGCGGTTCGAAGTCGGGTGCCCGCCCGGCGACCCGCGCGTCGTAGGCGTTCATCACGTCGGCCAAGAGCGGATTCATCGACTCGCCGTCGGCGGCGATGTGATGGACGATCACTGCGACCACGGACCGCCCCGGTTCGACCGGCCAGACCCGCACACGGATCGGCCAGTCTGCGCTCACGTCGAAGCCCTCGACGATCGCGTTCTCCAGTTCGTGCTGATCCGCCACGATTCCCCAGTCGAGGCGTTCGGCGATCTGCTCGCGCGGGTGGATCAGCTGATATGCCGCTCCCTCGACGGAGGGGAAGGTGGTGCGCAGGACCTCATGGCGTCCCACCACGTCGGCCATCGCCTGGTGCAGTGCGTCGGTGTCCAGAGGTCCGGTCACCTGCAACACCACCGGGATGTTGTAGGTCGGCAGCGACGGATCGAACTGGTTGATGAACCACATCCGCTGCTGTGCGAACGACAGCGGGACGAGTTCCGGCCGTTCGGTGTTCGCGACGATCGGGGGCAGCGCCTCGGCGTGTCCGGACACCTCGCCCACCAGCGCACGCACCGTCGGCGCCTCGAACAGGTCGCGCACCGAGGTCTCGACCCCGAGCACCTCGCCCACCCGGGCGGCGACGCGCGTCGCCGACAGCGAGTTGCCACCGAGATCGAAGAAGGACTCGGTCACGCTGACCTGGTCGATGCCCAGCACCTCGGCGAACACCGCGGCGACCGCGGCTTCCTGGTCGGTCTCCGGTGCCACGATCTCGCCGACCTCGATCACCGGTTCGGGTAGCGCCGCCTTGTCGAGCTTGCCGACCGGGGTCAGCGGGAGCTCGTCGAGCACCGCCACCGATGCCGGCACCATGTGCGCCGGAAGTCGTTCGCCGACAAATGCTCTCAGCACTGCCGGATCGACGTCGGCGCCCGTGGCGACCACATAGGCGGCCAGCGCGGTGGCGACCGAACCGCCGACACCGACGACCACGGCCGAGCGGACCGCCGGATGGTCGGCGAGAACCGCCTCGATCTCACCGAGTTCGATGCGCAGACCGCGCAGCTTCACCTGATCGTCACTGCGCCCGGAGTACTCGATGACCGGGGCGCCGGTGGAATCCTGCTTCCAGCGCACGATGTCACCGGTGCGATACATCCGGTCACCCGGGAGACCGTGCGGGTTCGCCACGAACCGATCGGCGGTCAGGCCAGGGCGGTCGAGGTATCCACGCGACAGCGCGCCGCCGTTGACGTACAGCTCACCTGCGACCCCGATGGGGACCGGACGCAACTGCGCGTCGAGCACCATCAGGCCCACGCCGGCGAGCGGGCCGCCGAGCGAGACCGGCTCGCCCACCGCCATGGGCGCACTGATGGTGACGCCGATCGTGGTCTCGGTCGGGCCGTACAGGTTCTGGATCCTCCGGAACGGAGCCCAGCTGTCCTTGAGCGCCTGCGGCACGGCCTCGCCACCGGCGTAGACGACCCGAAGGGCCGGGACTGCCTGCGGTTCGATGGTCGCGAGCACGGTCGGCGTCAGGAATGTGTGGGTGATCGCCTGTCGCATCATCAGGTCCTGCAGCGGCGGGCCGCCGACCGCGTCGGCGGGGCGGTAGATCAACACGCCGCCGGACACGATCGCGAGCAGGTACTCGAGCACCGACGCGTCGAAGCTGGGCGAGGCGAAGCCGAGCACCCGCGAGTACTCGTCGGCGCCCGAGCGCCGGATCTCCTCGGCGGCGAAGTTCGCCAGACCCGAGTGGGTCACGGCGACGCCCTTCGGTCTCCCGGTGGAGCCGGAGGTGTAGATCACGTAGGCGACGTTGTCCACCCGTACCGGCCCGCGACGATCCGCTGCGGTGATCGGCGCGTCGGACAGCGCCTCGATCTCGGCGGACAGCGTGGCGTCGTCGAGACGGAGCCACGAGAAACGTTCTCCGGGAAGAGTTCCGGATGCCTCGACGGCCAGGCCCAGGATCGCACCCGAATCCTCGACCATGTTCGCCACCCGCTCGGCGGGATAGTCCGGGTCGATCGGCACATACCCACCACCGGTCTTGGCCACCGCCCAGATCGCGGTGAGCAGCTGCACGGAGCGGCCGATCGCCAGCGCGACCAGCTTCTCCGGGCCGATGCCCTGACCGATCAGCCAGCGCGCCAGGCGGTTCGACCGCGCGTCGAGATCGGCGTAGGACAGCCAGACGTTGTCGGCGTCGACGACGGCCTGACGCGGACCCCACTTCGCGGCGGCCCGGGCGAACAGATCGCCCAAGACGACCGGCTCGGTTCCCGGTCCCCCGGTGACGACCGCGTCGGAGTCGGCGATCGACACCGTTTTGCGGTCCGGCTCGGGTTGCGCTGCGGCGCGAGCGAGTTCGGCCAGCGACGTCGTGTCGCCGAGGGCGATCTGTGCGAGCGGGGTCTCCAGGTCGGTCAGCGCCCCGTCCAGCAGGGCGGTGAGCTGGTCGGCCATCCGCGAGATCGACGACTCGTCGAACAGATCGGCCGCGTAGGTGATGGTGCCCGCCCAGTCCGTGCCCGACCCGTCCGGGGTGTCGCCCGGCTGGGAGATCCCGACGAGCAGGTCGACGCGTGCCGGGATGCGTTCGGTGGTCACCGGGCTGACCTGCAACCCGGCGATCTCGCCCACCGACAGATCGGACCCGGCCAGTTCGGGCAGAGTGGACTGGTCGAAGGTCAGCCACACCTGGGTGAACGGTGCGAACGCGGCGGACCGCTGCGCCCCGGCGGCGTCGGCGACCACCTCGAAGGGGACGTCGGCGTTGGCGAAGGCCTCGAGGTCCGCGTCCTTCGCCGCCTCGAGCAGGTCAGCGAAACCGCGGTCGCGATTCACCTGTGTGCGCAGGACGAGCGTGTTGACGAACATGCCGATCAGCGGATCCAGCACGCGCTGACCGCGTCCCGCGATCGGGGTGCCGATCGCGATGTCGTCGGTGGCCGACAGCCGTGAGAGCAGTGCGGCCAGCGCCGCGTGCACGACCATGAACGGGGTCGTGCCAGTGTCCTGCGCGATGCTCGCGATCCGGTTGCCGAGTTCGGCGGGCACGGTGAAGGTCACCCGGCCGCCGCGCTGGCTGGCCCGCGCGGGGCGCGGTCGGTCGGTGGGCAGTTCGATCACGTCGGGCAACCCGGCCAGACGGTCGGTCCAATAGGCGAGCTGACGTCCGACCACCGATTCGGGGTCGTCCGGCGAACCGAGCACCTCGTGCTGCCAGATCGCGAAGTCGGCGAACTGCACCTCCAGATCCCCGAACTCGGGATCGGTGTCGGCCGATTCGGCGAGGTAGGCCGTCACCACATCGCTCACCAGCGGCATCATCGACTGACCGTCCGAGGCGATGTGGTGGGTTATGACGGCGAAGACGTGCTCGTCCGGGGCCACCTCCCAGATCCGCGCGCGGATGGGCCAGTCCCGCGAGACATCGAAGCCGGCGGACACCGCAGCCTCGATCTCTGCCTGCGAGGACACCTCCTGCCAGTCCAGACGTGCGGCGACCGACGACGCGCGGTTGATCTTCTGATACGGCGTGCCGTCGGCGGACGGGAACGTGGTCCGCAACGACTCGTGCCGCGACACCACGTCGATCAGTGCGGCATGCAGCGCTTCGGTGTCCAACGCCCCGGACAGCCGCAGCACGACCGGCAGGTTGTACGCAGACGAGGTGGTGTCGGCCTGGTTGACGAACCACATCCGCTGCTGGGCGAACGCCAGCGGGATCCGTTCGGGTCGCGGAACCACCGGGACGATCGGCGCGCGCGCGGCATCGAGATCCGCACTGGCGCTGGCCAGTTCGCGGACGCTAGGTGCGTCGAACAGGTCACGCACCGAGATGTCGGTCCCCGTGACCTCGCCGACCCGCGCGGCCAGTCGCATCGCCGACAACGAATTACCGCCGAGATCGAAGAACGAGTCGGTGACGCTGACCCGCTCCACCCCCAGCACGTCGGCGAATACCGCCGCCACGGCAGCCTCGGCCTCGTCGGCCGGTTCCACATACTCACCGGCAGCGAACACCGGCTCCGGAAGCGAGCGGCGATCGATCTTGCCCGCCGTGTTCAACGCGATGTCCTCCACCGGCATCCACACGCTCGGCCGCATGTACTCCGGCAACGCTTCCGCGACGACGGCCTTCACCGCGTCGATGTCGAGACGCTCACCCGGGACCCCCGCCACGTAACCGACGAGGTGTTCGCCGCCACCGGGTGCCGTGGCCACCGTCGCCGCAGCGTGCACGACGCCGGGCGCCGACGCGATGACCGCCTCGATCTCACCGAGCTCGATACGCTGTCCGCGCAGCTTGACCTGGAAGTCGGTGCGGCCGAGATACTCCAGCACACCATCGGGACGGCGGCGCACCAGGTCACCGGTGCGATACAGACGCGACCCCGGCTCACCGTAGGGGTCGGCGACAAACCGCTCAGCGGTCAGATCGGGCCGGGCGGCGTAACCGCGGGCGAGTTGGACCCCGCCGAGGTAGAGCTCTCCGGGCACGCCGGGAGGGACCCGGCGCAACCGCGAATCCAACACCACTGCAGACGAATTCCAGACCGGAACGCCGATGGGCACCGTCGGATCATCCGCGGCGACGGAGTGAATCCGCTCGAACGTGATCTCCACCGCGGCCTCGGTCGGGCCGTACAGGTTGAAGAACCAGGCATCCGGCCACAGTTCGCGCACCGGTGCCGCGACCGCTGGCGGCAACGCCTCACCCGTGGTCGAGACGATCCGGAGGGTGTCGAGCGCGGCGAGCTGTTCGCGGTCGACGACCTCGAGGAACACCGAGAGCATGGACGGCACGAAGTGCACCATCGTCGTGCCGGTGCGAGCGATCTCGTCGGCCACCTGCCGCGGATTGAGGTGACCACCGTCGGCGAGAACGACCACGCGTGCACCGATCGCCAACGGCGCGAACAGTTCCGGCACCGAGCAGTCGAAGGTGTACGGCGTCTTCTGCATCACGACGTCGTCGGGGCCGATCGGCAGCGCGTCCAGGCCCCACCACAGGCGGTTGAGCACGGCCGCGTGTGAGAGGGTCACACCCTTCGGACGTCCGGTCGACCCGGAGGTGAAGAGGGTGTATGCCGCATCGTCCGGGCGCAGCGGCGCGAGTCGCTCGTCGTCGGACACCGGGGCGGCGGCCGCCGAGTCGACGTCCAGGAGCACCGAGGCGTCCACGGTCATGACACGGACGCCGGCCTCGTGCGCGGCGTTCACCGCGCCGGGTACTCCGTCCGCGTCGGCGACCAGCAGCACTCGCGCACCGGCGGTCTCGTACATGTAGCGGACGCGGTCCGCGGGTGCGGCCACGTCGACGGGTACGTACTGACCACCGGCGGCGACGACGGCATGGATGGCCACCATCATCTCAATCGACCGCGGAACACACAGCGCCACAGCGACATCGGGGCCGACGCCGGCGGCGATCAGTTCACGGGCCAGGTTATTGACCCGGGCCGAGAACTCTCCATAGGACACCTCCCGCTCACCGAAGACGAGCGCGGTTGCGTCGGGGGTGCGCTGCGCCTGCGCGGCCACGGCCTCGCTGACCGTCTGCACCGCGGGCAACGCGACATCCTCGCCCCACTCCGCAGCCTCGATGGCCGCAACCGTCGACGGCGCCACGAACGCCGCATCCCCCACCGCGACCTCGGGCACAGCAGTCAACTCACCCAACAATCGAGTGAACCGATCGACGAACTCCACCACGGTCGACTCGTCGAACAGATCTGTCGCGTAGATTATCGAGACCGGCCAGTTCTCGCCATCGGGTCGCGAGGACACCGTCACCCACAGATCGACTTGCGCGGCGACCGCCACGTCGTCGTACGCGGCGACCGACAACCCACCTGCGTCGCCTATCGCATCCGCCGCCGAAGCAGCCGGGTCGAACGAGAAGATGACCTGCGCCAACGGCGAGAACGCCTCGGAACGGACGGGGTTCAAGCGATCGACCAGGGTTTCGAACGGGATGTCGGCGTGGGCGAAAGCGTTCAGGTCGACCTCGCGGACCTGTGCCAACAGTTGTTCGAACGGCTGCGCGCCGTCGACCGCCGTACGCAGCACCAGCGTGTTGACGAACATGCCCACGAGCGGGTCGAGCACTGCCTGCCCACGACCGGCGATCGGCGTACCGATCGCGATGTCGTCGGTCGCCGACAACCGCGCCAGCAACACCGCGAGCGCCGCATGCACCACCATGAACGGCGTCACATCGGCCCCGCGTGCCACCTCTGAGATACGCGCACCGATCTCAGCCGGAATCCCCACGTCGTACCGAGCACCCCGGCCCGACGCGACCGCCGGACGCGGCCGATCCGCCGGCAGCTCCAGTACGTCCGGGAGACCGGCCAACTGCGCGGTCCAGTACGCCAGCTGCCTGCCGACGATCGACTCCGGATCGTCCGGGTCACCGAGAACGTTGCGCTGCCAGATGGCGAAATCACTGAACTGCACCGCCAGCGGTTCGAACTCGGGCTCACGCCCACCTGTCCGTGCACCGTAGGCGGTGACCAGATCCGACACCAGCGGTGCCATGGATTCTCCGTCCGCACCGATGTGATGCATCACCACCGCGAGCACGTACTCACCGGGTGCGACCGGCCACAGGCGCGCCCGGATCGGCCAGTCCTCGGTGACGTCGAAACCCGCGGTCGCCGCGGCCACGAGAGCGTCTTCGGAGTCGACGATCTGCCAGTCGAGGCGGTCGTCCACGGCGGACTCCGGGTGCACGAGTTGGTACGGCATACCCTCCACGTCCGGGAAGGTCGTACGCAGCACCTCGTGCCGCCGGACGACGTCGACGAGCGCCGCGTGCAGCGCATCGGTGTCGAGGTCGCCCGAAAGACGCAACACGGCCGGCAGATTGTGGGTGGCCGCACCCGGTGCGAATCGGTTGATGAACCAGATCCGCTGCTGCGCGAACGACAGCGGAATCCGCTCCGGCCGTGGGTCGACAACCGTGATCGGGGGCAACGCCTCACCGTGATCGCCGACGGCGGCGATGAGGGACCGAACCGTGGGGGCGTCGAAGACGTCGCGGACCGATACCTGTGTGCCGAGGAGTGCACCGGCGCGCGCGGCCAGGCGCATCGCCGACAGCGAGTTGCCACCGGAGGCGAAGAAGTCCGCGGTGACACCGATCTCGTCGATACCGAGTAGGTCGGCGAAGACCGCGGCAAGCGCGCTCTCCTGCGGCGTGCGTGCCGCTTCCCGGTCGGTGTCGAGGTCCATCGCAGGCGGTTCCGGAAGCGACCGCCGGTCCACCTTGCCCGACGTGGTCAGCGGCATCTCCTCGACCTCGACCCACACCGCGGGACGCATGAAGTCCGGGAGAGCCTGTGCGTGACGCGCGACGTCATCGAGGTCGAGTTCGCCGGCGCGCCGTGGCGACACGTATGCGACGAGGTGGTCGCCTGCGGGCGTGGAGACGAGCGTCACCGCGGCGTGCAGGACGCCGTCGGCTCCGGCGACCACCGACTCGATCTCGCCGAGTTCGACTCGCTGGCCGCGGATCTTGACCTGGAAGTCGGCGCGGCCGAGGTATTCCACCCGTCCGTCGTCTGTCCATCTGGCCAGGTCCCCGGTCCGGTACATCCGGGATCCGGGTCCGCCCAAGGGATTCGCGACGAAAGACTGGGCGGTCAGGTCGGGACGGCCCGCGTACCCACGGGCCAACTGCACACCGCCGAGGTACATCTCGCCGATGAAGCCCGGCGGAACCGGGCGCAACGCGGCGTCGAGGATCTGGACCGTCGAGTTCCACACCGGTCCGCCGATGGGGACCACGGCATCGGTCGCGTCGATGACCCGCTCCCCGGTGATGTCGACGGCAGCCTCGGTGGGGCCGTACACGTTCCAGATATCCGCGCCGGTGCGCGCACGCAGGTCGCGTACGAGACCCGGCGTCAGCGCTTCGCCGCCGGAGAGGATGAAACGCAGTTCCGACAGCGCGGAATCCGCCGCGCCGTCGAGCAGCACCGCAAGCATCGACGGTACGAAATGCACACCGGTGGCCCGGTTTTCCCGAATGAGCCGTTCGAGATAGGCGATGTCGCGGTGCCCCTCCTGCGCGGCGACGACGAGGTCTGCGCCGGCGAGGAACGGAGTGAACAGCTCGCCGACCGACGGATCGAAGGTGTAGGGGATCTTGTGCAGCAGGATGTCGTCGGCGGTCACGCCGAAGGCGTCCACGCCCCAGCGGATGCGGTTGATCAGCGCTCGGTGGTCGATCGTGACGCCCTTGGGACGTCCGGTCGATCCAGAGGTGAACAACGTGTAGGCCGCGTGCTCCGGGCGGAGGTCCGACGGGGCGACGAGTGCTTCGGAACGGCCCGTCGACAGCGACGACGCCAGGTCCACGGCGACCAGCGCCACCCCGGGCAGGTCCGCGTCGGCGACCGCGACCTCGGCCCCCGGTGCGACCAGGACGAGGCGCACATCCGCGGTGGCCAGCACGTAGGCCGTCCGGTCCGCGGGGGCCTCGATGTCGATCGGCACGAACGCGCCGCCCGCGACGATCACGGCGTGGATGGCGGCGACCTCGTCGAGTGACCGAGGCATGCACACCCCGACGGCGACGTCGGGTCCCACACCGCGGTCCCGCAGCTCCGCAGCCAGCGCAGTGACGCGGAGACCGAAGTCCGCGTAGGACAGTTCGGTGGCGTCGTCGCGCACTCGCGCGTCCGCGTGTCGGCGGTAGGCCTGCAGCAGCGCGCCGGCCATGGTCTCGTCGGGCAGTTCGACATGCGGGCCCGAGGAGAAATCCGCGACCGCGTCGCGGTCGGATGCGGAGAGCACCTCGAGCTCGCGCAGCAGTCGTGCGTCGTCCGTCGCGACGGCATCGAGAACACGGGTGATGATCGCGGCGAACCGCATGACCGCCGTCTCGTCGAAGGCGTTCGGGAGGTACTTGATCTTCAGGAGCAGCTCGTCGCCTGCCGGGCCGGTGACGAAATTGAGCGGGTAATGCGTGCCCGTCACCGTGTCGATGCGGGCGACGTCGAGTCCGCCGGTCACCCCGGTGTCGGCGCTCGAGATCGAGTCGGTGTCGATCGGGTACGACTCGTGCACGGTGAGAGTGTCGAACAACGGGCCGGCGACTCCCGTGGACGCCGCGAGCGCGGGCAGTCCGACGTGCTGGTGGTCGAGCACCGACACCTTGGCCTGCTGCAGTGTCGACAGCACGTCGGCGATCGACGCATCGGGGTCGACCTCGACGACGGCGGGCAACGTGTTGATGAACAGACCGATCATCGTGTCGACGCCGTCGAGATCAGCCGGACGTCCGGAGACCGTCTCACCGAAGGTGACGACCCGCTCCCCGGTCAGCTTGGACAACAGGACCGCCCAGGCGAACTGCAGCACGGTCGACGTGGTGACGCCGCGCAGTCGAGACATCTGCTCGAGCGCCGCTGTGGTCTCCGCATCGATCCGGAAGTGGTGTTCGGCGGGCTGCTGATCCGTGGTCGCCACGGCGCCCCCGGGCATGACCAGGGTGGGCGAATCGACCGGAGCGAGCACCCGAGCCCACGCGCGGCGGGCCGCGTCGCCGTCCGCGGTCGCGATGCGCCGCAGATGATCTGCGAAATCGTTTCCGCCCGAGTAGGCCTGGCGGGTGTAGGTCTCGTTCGCCGCGTACAGCGCGAGGAGGTCGGCCAGCACCAGCGGGCCCGACCAGCCATCGAGCAGAATGTGGTGGTTGGTGACTATCAACGAGGTCCCACCGGGATGGTCGACCGCGACGAAGCGGACGAGCGGTGCATGCGCGAGGTCGAAGCCCCGCAGCCGCTCATCGCCCGCGAGTTCGGCGACACGGGCGTCGACGTCCTCTCCGATTCCGAGACTCACGCCGAGCCAGGGCACGTCGACGGACGACGGCACCACGGTGACGACGCGGCCGTCGACCGTGGTGGCGAAAGCCGACCGCAGGACACGGTGGGCGGCGAACAGCTTCTCCGCCGACTCTCGCAGGCGATCCGAATCCACACCGCGCAGGGTGACGACAGCCTGGGTGACATACACGTCCACGACGTCGTCGGATTCGAGTGCTCGGGCAGATTCGACGTAGAGACCCTGCTGCAACGGCGACAGCGGCCAGATGTCCGCGCCCGGGTGGGACGCCGCCAGTGCGTCCAGTTCGTGCTGGGTGAGTCCGGTGCCCGGCACGTCAGACGGCGACAGTCCGATCGACGCGCCCGCCCGGACCAGGTCGACGACGGCCGAGAGCTCGTGCGCCCAGAGGCCGAACAGCGCGTCGATCTCGTCCTCGGTGAAGAGTGCGCCCGGGAAGTTGGCCCCCGCCACCAGCTTTCGCCTACCGTCCGCGTCGTGCGACGTGGTGACGGTGACTCCGAGCGCGGCCAGCGACACCATCGCACCGGACGCGGACGAGCCGAGGACCGGCGCGTCGGGCGCGTTGGTGAACGGCAGGGCGTCGGTCTGGGCGACAGCGGCCCCGCTGCCTGCGCCGAAGTAGTTGAACGAGATGGTCGGCAGCGGTCGTGACGCGAGTTCGGCGTCGGCTCCGGGCCCGTACCGCAACCAGCCGAACCCGATGCCGTTGTCCGGCTGGGCCAGTCGTTCCTCCTTGGCCGCCTTGACCGCGTGCACGACGTCCTCGCCCGGGTCGAGGGACACCGGGACCAGCGTGGTGAACCAGCCCACCGACCGGGACAGGTCGGCGCGGCGCGGCGACGGCCCGGTGGCGAGTACCTCTTCGTATCGCCCGTGCCCCTCGGTGAGGACCGTGACCGGTGCGGTGTCGGCGACCTCGCGATGGGTCTGCCACGATCGGACGGCGCGTGCGAACGCCCCCAGGAGAACGTCGTTGACGTTGCCCCCGAATGCCTCGGGCACCGAGGTCAGCACCGCCGCCGTGACGTCGGCGTCGATCTCGACGGAGACGAGGCGTTCGGTGGACATACGGTCTCGGTCCCGGTCCAGCTCGACGCCCAGCGAGGTGGGCCGGGCAGGCAGCCGGTCGAGCCAGTGGCCGACCTGTCCCGACCACGAATCAGTCCGCGCCGCAAGAGCATTGGTCCAGGCCAGGGCACTCGTCTGTTCCGCTCGCAGATCGATGTCGCGACCAGTGGACAGCTGGGCCCAGCCGGTGACCAGGTCCTCGATCAGGACCGGCCACGACACGGCGTCGACGCCGAGGTGGTGGATCACGACGAGCACGCGTCCAGCGCCGCCGGGGTCCCGGACGACCGCGGCACGCGCGAGACGGCCGGTCGCCGGATCCAGCGTGGCCGAGATGGTCCGGAACGCGGCGCGCAGATCGGCGTCGAACCCGGCGGTGCCGATGGCCGCGGTGCTCGTGACGCCGATGACTGCCTCGGCCGCGTCGAAGCCGTTGCCCGCGACCGACTGCCAGCCGTCTTCGGTCTCGATCAGCGTCGCGGTGAGCATCGGATGCGCGGCGACGACCGCGGCGAGCAGTTCGCTCATCTGCGCGACGTCGAGGTCCTCCGGCGCCAGCAGCACGGCAGCCTGGACGAAGTCGGCGAAGTCGGCCGGCTCCTGGGAATGCTCGATCATCCAGTGGACGACCGGCGACACCGTGACCTGGCCGACGCCGGCCGGTTCGCCCTCCTCGAGCATCTCCAGGCGTGCGGCACCGTTGTCGGCCGTCGCGGCCATCGCCCGGATCGTGCGGAGTTCGAAGATCTCGCGCGGGGACAGGTCGAGACCGGCGGCACGCGCCGCCGAGGCCAGCTGAATCGACATGATCGAGTCGCCACCCAGAGCGAAGAACGACTCGGTGACCGAGACGCGTTCGACACCGATCAGGTGCGCGACGATCGCGGCCAGCGTTTCCTCGGTCGAGCTCGCCGGCGCCACATAGTCCTCGGTGTGCACGCCGAAGTCGGGTTCGGGCAACGCCTTCCGGTCGATCTTGCCCGCGGTGTTCAGCTCCAGGAACGGAACCGTCACCCAGACCGTCGGTCGCATGTACTCCGGCAGCTCCGCCGCCACGGCCGCCTTGACCGAGTCGAGGTCGACGTCCTCAGGTGCCACGTAACCGACCAGATGGTCGGCGCCGGTCGGGGCCTTGGCGACCGTCACGGCGGTGTGCACGACGCCGTCGACGGCAGCGATCACCGACTCGATCTCGCCGAGTTCGATGCGCTGGCCACGCAACTTCACCTGGAAGTCGGTGCGGCCCAGGTATTCCAGCGAGCCGTCGGCCTGCCACCGCACCAGGTCGCCGGTGCGGTACAACCGGGAGCCCGGCGCGCCGAAGGGGTCGGCGACGAAACGCTCGGCGGACAGGTCGGGGCGCGCCGCGTAACCGCGCGCCAGCTGTACGCCACCGAGGTAGAGCTCACCCGGGACACCGGCAGGCACCGGCCGCAGCCGGGCGTCGAGGACCCAGGTGGACGTGTTCGCCACCGGCACGCCGATCGGGATCAGCGCGGGGGCCGAGGTCACGTCCGCGACGGCGACCTCGACCGCCGCCTCGGTCGGACCGAAGAGGTTGACGATCTGCACCTGCGGCAGCAGGGCGTGCAGCCGGGCGACGACGGCCGGGGGCAGCGCCTCGCCGGACGCGAACACCCAACGGAGCGACGAGAACTCGGCGAACCGAGCATCCGGGACGAGGTCGATGAAGATCGACATCATCGAGGGCACGAAGTGCACCGAGGTGGCCCGGGTCTCGACGATCAGGTCGGCCAGGTACTCCGGATCGGTGTGTCCGCCCGGACGGGCGACGACCATCGTCGCGCCGGTCAGGAGCGGGCCGAACAGCTCCGGCACCGAGACGTCGAACGTGTACGGCGTCTTCTGCACGACGCGGTCGCCGACGGCCCAGGCGAACTCACCGAGTCCCCACCAGAGGCGGTTCATCACGGCGGTATGCGACACCGTCACGCCCTTGGGGCGGCCGGTCGAACCGGAGGTGAAGAGCGTGTATGCGGCGTGGTCACCGCGTAACGGCGCCAGACGCTCGGCGTCGGCGACCGGCGCGGCTTCCGTCGGCGGCGTCGAGGTGTCCACCTCGACGACCTGCACGCGGTCGCCGAGGCCGTCGATCGCGGGCGGCCGGGTTCCCCCGGCCACCAGCACGATCCGCGCCTGGGCGGTGTCGACCATGTACTCGACGCGGTCGGTGGGCGCTCCGGGATCGATGGGGACGTATTGGCCACCGGCGGCGAGGACGGCGTGCACGGCGACGACCATCTCCACCGACCGGTCGATGCAGACACCGACGGCGACGTCCGGCCCCACTCCGGATCCGATCAGTAGCCGCGCGAGATCGGCGACGCGGGAACCGAATTCACGGTAGGTGACCTCACGGTCGGCGAACCGCACCGCGATCTGTGCCGCGTGTGCGGCGACACCGTCGGCCACCGCGTCGGCGATCACCGACCGGCCGAAGGTCGCCGACTGCCCCACGGACCACTCGGCGACGCGCGCGCGGTCGTCGGCGGAGACCAGTGCCAGGTCGCCCACCGCACGGGATCGGCGCCCGGCGCCGGCGAGATCGCTCAGCACCGACACCAGCCGGGTCGCGAGTTCGGTCACCGTCTCGGGGTCGAACAGGTCCTGCGCGTAGATGACCGTGCCCGACCACGCGCGGCCGGGGACATCGGCCGCAACGGCGACGGCCAGGTCGAGTTGCGCCGAGACCTGTGGCGGGTCGACCGGCGTGATGGACAGTCCGGCGAGTTCGGGCGTGTCGGCGGAACCGCCGCCGTCGACCGGCAGTACGGCCCCGGACAGCAGCGACTGGTCCATGGTCAGCATGACCTGGGCGAGCGGTGCGAACGCCTCGGAGCGGATCGGATCCAGATGTTCGACGAGGGTCTCGAACGGGATGTCGGCGTTCGTGAAGGCGTCGAGATCGGTGGCCCGGACCTGGGCCAGCAACTCGTCGACCGTCATGCCGGGCACCACGCGCGACCGCAGTACCAGGGTGTTGACGAACATGCCGACGAGCGGATCGAGCACCCGCGATCCGCGCCCCGCGACCGGTGTGGCGATCGCGATGTCGTCGGTGGCCGAGAGGCGCGCGAGGAGCACCGCGAGGGCCGCGTGCACGACCATGAACGGGGTGACACCGTGCGCACGAGCGGCGCCGGCCACCGCCTCGGCGACGTCGGCCGGGATCTCGAAGCCGATGCGGCCGCCCCGGGCGGTGGCGATCGCCGGGCGCGGGCGGTCGGCCGGAAGCTCCAGCACGTCGGGAAGGCCGGCCAGGCGGCCGGTCCAGTGGGCGAGCTGCCGGCCGAGGACGGACTCGGGGTCGTCGGCTGAACCGAGCTGCTCGTGCTGCCAGATCGCGAAGTCGGCGAACTGCACCTCGAGCGGGACGAACGTCGGGGTCTCCCCGGCGCTGCGCGCGACGTAGGCCGTCACCATGTCGGCGACCAGCGGCTGCAGCGACTCGCCGTCGGAGGCGATGTGATGGGTGACGAGGCCCAGGACGTGGGTGTCGGCGTCGATCTGCCACAGGCACGCGCGGACCGGCCACTGGGCGGCCACGTCGAAGCCGCGGGACACCTCGGCCTCGAAGTCGCCCTGGGTATGCACGTGCGCGAAATCGAGATGCGCGGGCACCTGGTCGGCATCGGCGATCACCTGGTGCGGACCCTCGGCGTCCTGCGGGAACGTCGTCCGCAGCACCTCGTGCCGTACCACCACATCGGCGATCGCCGCGCGCAGTGCCTCGACATCGAGCCGGCCCGACATCCGGACGACGGCCGGGATGTTGTAGGTGGGCAGGCTCGGATCGAACTGGTTGATGAACCACATGCGCTGCTGTGCGAACGACAGCGGGATGCGTTCGGGGCGAGGCGACACCGCGACGATCGGGGCGCGTCCGTGGGCGTGCCGCGACCCGGACGCGATCAGATCACGGACGTTCGGCGCATCGAAGAGGTCCCGGACCGTGATCTCGGTGCCGAGCACGTCGCCGACGCGCGCGGCCAGGCGCATCGCCGACAGCGAGTTGCCGCCGAGGTCGAAGAAGCTGTCGGTCACGCCCACCCGGTCGACACCGAGGACATCGGCGAAGACAGCGGCCACCGACTCCTCGACGGGGGTGGTGGGAGCGACGGTCTCGCTGCTGCCGAAGTGCGGCTGCGGCAGGGATTTCCGGTCGATCTTGCCCGAACTGTTGAGCGCGATGTCGGGCAGTGGCATCCACACCGTGGGACGCATGTACTCCGGCAGTTCCCGGACCACGGCCGCCTTGACCGCGTCCGTGGACACGGTGTCGGGAGCGAAGTATGCCACCAGATGCTGTCCCGAGCGAGGCGACTCGGCCACCGTCGCGGCGGCGTGGACCACTCCCGGTACGGACGCCAGAACCGTCTCGACCTCGCCGAGCTCGAGTCGCTGGCCGCGGAGCTTCACCTGGAAGTCCGTGCGGCCCAGATATTCCAGCTGGCCACGCGCATTCCAGCGGACGAGGTCACCGGTCCGGTACATCCGGCCGCCCGGCGCGGCGTACGGATCGGCGACGAAGCGATCCGCAGTGAGATCGGGGCGCGACGCGTATCCCCGCGCCAGCTGGACACCCGACAGGTACAGCTCACCGGGTACGCCGACCGGCACCCGGTGCAGGCGCGAATCCAGAACTCGTACAGCAGTATTGGGCACGGGGACGCCGATCGGCACCGACCTCTCCCCCGCCCGCACCTGATGAGCGGTGACGTCCACCGCCGCCTCGGTCGGACCGTACAGATTGTGGACCTCGTTGCCCGGCAACGCCGCCACCAACGCCTGCGCCACCGACGCGGTCAACGCCTCACCCGAGGTGAACGTCAACCGCAACGACGACAGCTCACCCACCCGATCGCCCAGGACATCCAGGAACACCGACAACATCGACGGCACGAAATGGATGACCGACACCCGCTCAGCCGTGATCAACTCCGCCAGATACCGCGGATCACCATGCCGCTCCGGCTCAGCCACCACCAGCGTCGCCCCCACCGCGAACGGCAGGAACAACTCCCACACCGACACATCGAACGTCACCGGCGTCTTCTGCACGAAGACATCCGAGTCCTTGATCGAATACCAGTCCCGCATCCACTCCAGACGGTTCACGATCGCCGCATGCGACACCGTCACACCCTTGGGCCGCCCCGTCGACCCCGACGTGAACAGCGTGTACGCCGCATCGGCGGGCTGCAGGGGCGCGAGCCGTTCATCGTCGGTGACCGGTGCGATGGCGAGATCGACCTCGGCGGTCGCGTCGACCACGACAACCGAGACCGATTCACTCAGTCCCGCAATTGATTCCGGCACAGGACCGGTCGCGACCAGGACGTGACGCACACCCGCGGTCTCGACCATGTAAGCCGCGCGATCGCGTGGCGCGGCCGGATCGACGGGTACGTAGTGCCCGCCGGCGGCGACGACGGCGTGAATGGCCACCATCATCTCGATCGATCGCGGAAGGCACACGGCGACTGCGTCTCCGGGCTGCACGCCGGAGGCGAGCAGGGTTCGGGCGAGGGTCCACACCCGAGCACCGAACTCCCCGTACCGCACCGACCGGCCGCCGAACGACAGCGCAAGCGCGTCCGGGTTCTCCGCGACCCGGGCGACGAGGGCGTCGGGCAGGGTGACAGCGGGAACGGCGGTCTCGGCGCCCGACTCGGCGCTCTCGATCTGTGCATGCGCGGCATCGTCGAGCAGGGTGATGTCACCCACCGGGGCGGCGGGAGACGTGACGAGCCGGCGCAGTACCTCGACGAAGCGCGCGCCGAATTCGGCGATCGTCGGCTCGTCGAACAGATCGGTCGCGTAGATCAGCGAGACGTCCCACGCGGCATCTGCTGTCGCGGTCACGGTGACCGTCATGTCCATCTGGGCGGCGACCGAGTCCCGCTCGACCGGCGCGATCCCCAGTTCGGTCACCGCGTCGACGACCGCACCGGCCGACATGGCCGGATCGAACGACAGCATCACCTGGGCGAGCGGCGAGAACGCCTCTGAGCGAACCGGATTGATTCGCTCCACCAGGGCCTCGAACGGCACGTCGGCGTGCGCGAACGCGTCCAGGTCGGTGACCCGGACCGCGGCAAGCAGCTCGTCGAAACTCATACCCGGCCGTACCTCGGAGCGAAGGACCAAGGTGTTGACGAACATGCCGACGAGCGGGTCGAGGGCACGCTGACCACGTCCCGCGATCGGGGTGGCGACCGCGATGTCCTCGGTGGCCGACAGCCGGGCGAGGACGACCGCGAGGGCGGCGTGGACCACCATGAAGGAGGTCATCCCCCGCTCGGCGCGCAAGGCGTCGACGGCCGCGGCGACGTCCGCGGGGATCTGCAGGCTGTGGTGTGCACCGTGGTTGGACGCCACCGCCGGACGTGGACGATCCGCCGGGAGTTCGAGGACCTCCGGCAGTCCGGCGAGCTGGGCCGTCCAGTACCCGAGCTGGCGACCGATGATCGAGTCCGGGTCATCGGGGTCGCCGAGGACGTCGTGCTGCCAGATCGCGTAGTCGGCGAACTGCACCGCCAGCGGGCCGAACTCCGGCTCGGACCCCCGGCTGCGCGCCTGGTAAGCCGCAACGACGTCGGAGACCAGCGGCGCCAGCGACTCACCGTCTGCGCCGATGTGGTGGAGGATGATCGCGAGGATCGCCTCGGTGTCGTCGATGCGCCAGAGTCGGGCCCGCAGGGGCCACTGGGCGGTGACGTCGAATCCGGTTCCCGCGGCGAGTTCGAGCTCGTCGGCGGAGTCCACCAGCGCCCAGTCGAGTCGCGTATCGACCTCGCCGGTGGGGTGGATCAGCTGATACGGCTCGCCGGCGTCGTCGGGGAAGGTCGTGCGGAGCACCTCGTGCCGCTCCACCGCGTCGACGATGGCGGCGCGCAGCGCGTGGGTGTCGAGCGGACCCGTCAGGCGCAGTACCGCCGGGATGTTGTAGGCGACCGAGTCGGGCTGGAACCGGTTGATGAACCAGATTCGGCGCTGCGCGAACGACAGCGGGATCCGGTCCGGGCGCGGCGACACCGCCACCACGGGTGGCAGATTCGCGCCGCGTCCGGCGACTGCCTCGACGAGGTCGCGGACGGACGGCGCCTCGAACACGTCTCGCACCGACACCTCGGTACCGAGTGCGTCGGCGACGCGCGAGGCGAGGCGGGTCGCGGACAGCGAGTTGCCGCCGAGGTCGAAGAAGCTTGTCGTGACCCCGATCTCGTCGACTCCGAGCACCTCGGCGAAGACCTGCGCGACCGCGGTCTCCTGCGGGCCGGTGGGCGCGACGATCTCCTCGACCACGGTGGCCGAGTCGGGTACCGGAAGGGCGTCGCGGTCGAGTTTGCCGTTCGCGGTGAGCGGCAGCGTCTCGACGTCGATGATCTGGTCGGGGACCATGTACGACGGCACCGCGCGGCCGGCGATGCGCCGGACCTCGGTCGCGTCGACCGCGTCCTGCTCGTCGCGGACCAGGTAACCGATGAGTTGCTCACCGCGACCGGGGATGTCGACGACACGGGCCGCGGCCGCGCTCACACCCGGCACCGCCAGCAGCGCCGCCTCGATCTCGCCGAACTCGATCCGGTAGCCACGCAACTGGACCTGCGCGTC
The DNA here is from genome assembly GCF_029866425.1 of Gordonia sp. SMJS1. NCBI lineage: Bacteria > Bacillati > Actinomycetota > Actinomycetes > Mycobacteriales > Gordoniaceae > Gordonia > Gordonia sp. SMJS1. Next base: position 4,022,141 of record NZ_CP123381.1, read on the forward strand.
ACCGCGCCCGAGGTACTCGATGTCGTCACCCACGCGACGGGCGAGGTCGCCGGTGCGATACATGCGGGTTCCGGGCTCGCCGTAGGGCGAAGCGACGAAACGCGTCGACGACAGCCCGGCGCGCTTCAGGTAACCCTGCGCCAGTTGCCCACCGGTGACGTACATCTCGCCCACGACACCCTCGGGGACCGGCCGCAGCCGGTCGTCGAGCACGTGGATGGCCAGCGACGACAACGGACGCCCGATGAAGCTCGCGTCATCGGCCGCCACCGAGTGCGGGTCGAGCGGCCGGAAACTGACGTGCACGGTCGTCTCGGTGATGCCGTACATGTTGACCAGCGTCGTGGTCTCGTCCGGATGGTCGTCGAACCAGCGCCGCACCTGCTCGAAGCTGAGCGCCTCGCCGCCGAACACGATGTAGCGCAATGACAGCGGGGTGTCGTGGCGGCGTCGGGTCTCGGCGAGCTGGTAGAACGCCGACGGCGTCTGGCTCAGCACGGTGACCCGTTCGCGGGCGAGCAGGTCGAGGAACTCCTCCGGCGCCCGCGCGAGATCCCGGTCGACCAGGACCAAGCGGCCACCGGTCAGCAGCGGTCCCCACAGCTCCCAGACCGAGAAGTCGAACGCGTACGAGTGGAACATCGTCCACACGTCCGTCTCGTCGATGTCGAAATCATCTGCGGCGGTGTCCATCAGGGTCACCACGTCGCGGTGGGTGACCTCGACACCCTTGGGCCGACCCGTGGAACCCGACGTGTAGATCACGTAGGCACGCGAATCGGGATGAACCGCAACCGGTTCCGAAGTCGCAGCGGCACCTTCAGCGATCAGCTGCGCGACCGGCACCACCGGCGTGGTGCCCAATTGGGACCACAGTTCGAAGTCCGCGGTCGTGTCGTCGATGATCACCGCGCTCGGCGCGGCATCGGAGACGATGAAACGCAGGCGGTCGACCGGATTGGTGGTGTCCAGCGGCAGATAGCCGGCGCCGGAACGCAACACACCCAGGATCGAGGAGACGAGATCGACGCCGCGGGAGGTCGCCACGGCGACGAGATCGCCGGTGGAGACTCCTCGCGCACTCAGGGCCGCGGCGACCGCGGCGGAACGTTCGTCGATCTCGCGGTAGTCGAGTGTGGACGTGGTGTCGGTGACGGCCGGACGATCGGCGTGGGTGCGCGCTGCCCGCGCGAACAACTCGGCGAGCGAGACGTCGGTGTTGCGGGTCCGGGTGACCGGCGGCGTGAGCTCGCTGCGGTACTCGGCGTCGTCGAGCAGGGAGATGGCCCCGACCTCGGTGGCCGGGTCGGCGACGAGGGTCGTGAGGATGCGGATCAACGCATCCGAGTACACCTCCACCTGTCGCTCGTCGAAGGCGGCGGGCAGATACTTCAGTTTCAGCTCGATCTGGTCGCCGACCACGCCGGTCACCAGATTCAGCGGGTAGTGGGTCGAGTCGGTGGCGTCGAGATCCTCGATCCCGATGCCGCCGGCGTCGGCCCCTCGCTTCAGCGACTGGGCGTCGACCGGATAGGACTCGTGCACCGCGAGGGTGTCGAACAGCTGTCCGCGACCGACGAGTGCGGTCAGCTCGGGCAGTCCGAGGTGCTGGTGGTCGAGCACTGCGACCTTCGAGGCCTGCAGCGCGTCCAGGACGTCGGCGGCGCGGGCGCCCGGGTCGACGTCCACGACCGCGGGCAAGGTGTTGATGAAGAGGCCGACCATCGTCTCGACGCCGTCCAGATCGGCCGGACGTCCGGAGACGGTCTCGCCGAAGACGACCGTGCGCTGGCCGGTGATGCGCGAGAGCAGCACCGCCCAGGCGAACTGCATCACCGTCGAGACGGTGACTCCCCGTGCGCGCGTGAGGTCGTCGACGGCGGAGGTGATCTCGGCCGGGAGCAGCACGCTGTGATCGCGCGGAAGCTGATCGGACGTCGCCTCGCGGCCGGAGCCGACGAGGGTCGGCTCGTCGACGGCGGACAGCACCGACCGCCAGGCCGCCAGTCCCGCTTCGGTATCGGAGGCGGCGATGTACCGCAGGTAGTCGAAGTAGTCTCCCCGAGCCCCGGATTCGGCGGCGACGGTGCCGGTGTAGGTCTGACCGGTGGCGTACAGCGCGAACAGGTCGGCCATGATCAGCGGGCTCGACCAGCCGTCGATCAGGATGTGGTGGCTGGTGACGACCAACGTCGAGCGCGTGCCACTGCGGACGAGGACGAACCGCATGAGCGGGCCGGACTCGAGGTCGAACGGCGTCGCGCGTTCGACCTGCGCGACCACGTCGATCGCATCGTCGCCGTTATCGGCATCCACTGTCCGCCAGGGGATCTCGACAGTCTCCGGAACCACCGCGACGACCTCGCCGCTGGGTACCCGGACGAAACTGGAGCGCAGTACCCGATGGCGGGCGAAGACCTCGCGCACGGCCTCGGCGAGACGGGTGGCGTCGACCTCGCCCTTGAGCGTGAGAACCGCCTGCGCGGTATAGACGTCGACCGCCCCGGCTTCGCGGCCCGCCGCGGCGAGTTCGGCCTGGAACTGCAGGCCGCGCTGCAGCGGCGACAGCGGCCACACGTCGGCGCCCGGATACCGCCGGGCCAGGTGATCGAGATCGTCCTGGGTGACGCGCGCACCGAGGACATCCGACGGGGAGAGTCCCGGATCGCCGACGCGGGCGACCTCGTCGACGATGGTCGCGAGCTCGGCGTCCCAGCGCCGCGCGAGGTCGTCGACCGCCTCGGTGTCGATCGCGCCGCGCGGGAACGTGAATCCCGCGACGAACTCGCGACCGCTGTCGCCGATCGCGGTTCCCGCGTTGATGCTCAGCAGGTTCGGCACGACCATGGCGCCCGTGACCGTGCCGGGCAGGCGCGGTGCGGCGGGGTCGGGCAGGAACGGCATGCCCGTCTCGCCGACGTCCGAGGCGTTCTCGCCGCCGGCCCCGGTCCCCGTGACGTTGCCGAGGTAGTTGAAGCCGATGCTCGGCAACGGGCGCCGAGACAGCTCGGTGTCGCCGTAGCGGAGGAGTCCGTAACCGATCCCGTTGTCGGGCTGGCCGACCCGCTCCTCCTTGGCGAGCTTGACCGTGTGGACGGCGTCACCGCGGACGTCGACGGCCATCGGCGCGATGGTCGTGAACCACCCGACGGTCCGGGACAGATCAACGGTCCGCGGATCGGTTCCGCGTAGCAGGGCTTCCTCGTATCGGCCGTGCCCCTCGAGCAGGATGGTCACCGGCCGGTCGTCGGCGATGCCCCGGGCCTGCTGCCACGACCGGACAGCGCGCGCCAGAGCAGCCACGAGAGCGTCGTTGACGTTGCCGCGGAAGGCGGTCGGCACCGACGTCAGCAGCGCCTCGGTCACCGACGAGCCGACCGTGTGCACCACGGTCTCGGTGGTCGACATGCGGTCACGCGTGCGGTCGACCTCCGCCCCGAGGTCGGTGACCCGTTCCGGCGACCGTTCGAGCCAGTAGCGCAGCTCGTCGGATCGCCCGGCCCGCTGGGCGTCGAGCGCGGCGGTGAAGGCGCGCGCCGAGGTGACCTCCGGTCGCAACGAATACGCCTGACCGCCTTGATGTTGCGCCCACGCGGTCAGCAGGTCCTCGATGATGACCCGCCACGAGACGGCGTCGACGCCCAGGTGGTGGATGACGACGACGAGCCGTGCGGCGGCGTCGGGGTCGGTGACCAGAACGGCCGCGACGAGCTGCCCGGTGGTCGGGTCGAGACGCCGCGAGGCGTCCTCGAAGGCCGCGACGACGGTGTCCGAGAAGCCGGGGTCGCCGACGAGCGCGGGAGACGCGAGGGCGGTGACGGCGCCGGGATGCAGTGGCGCGACGCCGGTGCGCATGAGCCATTCGCCATCGGCCTGCCCGGGTTCGACCGCCGCGCTGAGCATCGGATGCACGGACACGACCTGCCCGAGGAGTTCCTGCGCGATCTCGACGGTGAGTCCGGCCGGCGCGGTCAGCACCATGGACTGGGAGAAATCGGCGAAGTCGGTGACCACGTCGGTCTGATCGAGGATCCACGAGACCACCGGCGGCACGGCCATCGGGCCGATCCCGCCGCCGGCCGGTTCCTCGAGGGCGGGCACCCGCTCGCCACGGGCGCCGACGGCGCGGGCAATCGCCCGAACGGTCTTGTGCTCGAAGATGTCTCGAGGCGACACATCGATCCCGGCGGCCCGCGCGGCCGAAGCGACCTGAATGGACATGATGGAATCGCCGCCGAGGGCGAAGAAGGAGTCGCTGACGCTGACGCGTTCGAGACCCAGGAGTCCGGCGATGATCGTGGCGAGCTGCTGCTCGACCGGCGTCTCGGCGTCGACGTGATCGGAGTCGACCTCGATGGTCGGCGCGGGGAGTGCCCGACGATCGAGCTTGCCCACCGGGGTCAGCGGCAGTGCGTCGAGCACGACGATCCCGGCCGGCACCATGAACAACGGCAACCGGTCGGCGAGATGCTCACGCAGCGTGGCGATGTCGACTGCGTCGCGCAACACCACGTAGGCGGCGAGCGCCGCGACGACCGACTGTCCACTCGCGGCGAGCCCGCCGTCGGAGTCGACGCCGACGACGACCGCGGAGGCCACCGCGGGGTGATCGCCGAGCGCACTCTCGATCTCGCCGAGTTCGATACGCAGACCGCGAAGCTTGATCTGGTCGTCGCTACGACCGACATAGTCCACCGAGAGCGACCCGTCGCGGTCACGGGCCCAGCGGACGATGTCCCCGGTGCGATAGATCCGGTCGCCCGGCGCGCCGAAGGGGTTGGCGACGAAGCGCTCCGCGGTCAGACCGCGGCGCGCGAGGTAGCCGCGCGCCAGGGCCGGGCCGCTCACGTACAGTTCGCCCGCCACCCCGACCGGAACTGGGCGGAGCCGGGAGTCGAGCACCAGCAGGTCGACGCCGCCGATCGGCGGTCCGACGAGGACCGGTTCCTCGACCCGCATGGGCGGGCCGATCGCGACACCGATCGTGGTCTCGGTGGGTCCGTAGAGGTTCTGGAAGCGCACCAGTGGTGCCCAGCGGTCACGCAAGGTGTCCGGGACCGCCTCACCGCCCGCGTAGACGGTGTGCAGATCCGGGAGGTCGGCCGGATCGAGGGAGGCGAGCACTGTCGGGGTGAGGAATGTATGGGTCACGCGGTGCTCGCGCATGAAGTCCGCGAGCGGTGCACCGGCCACCGCGTCGCGGTGCCGGTACACGACGGAGGCACCCACGGTGAAGGCGAGCAGATACTCGAGTACGAAGGCGTCGAAACTGGGTGAGGCGAAACCCAGGACGCGTGAGTCCGGGGTGATTCCGGATTTCTCCGCGGCCTCGACGCCGAAGTTGCGCAGGCCGCCCGCGGTGACCTCGACGCCCTTGGGCGTACCGGTCGATCCGGACGTGTAGATCACGTAGGCCGTGTCGTCGGCCCCGACCGCGCTCGGCCGGTCGGCGTCGGTCACAGGCGAATCACTGGCCGCCGCAACGGCTTCGATGAGCTCCGGCGCGTCCAGTTCCAGCCACTCGCTGCCGGGAATCCCGGGCCCGGCCACGTCGCCGAGCGTGAGCCCGAGCCGCGCACCGGAATCGGTGATCATGTGCGACACGCGATCCGCCGGGTAATCCGGGTCGATCGGTACGTACCCGGCCCCGGTCTTGGCCACCGCCCAGATCGCGACCATCAGTTCCGCCGACCGCGGGATGAGCAGCGCGACCAGGGTGCCGCGGCCGATGCCCCGATCCAGCAGGTGACGAGCCAGCCGGTTCGACGCGGCATCGAGCTCGCCGTACGTCAATGACCGCTCGGGGTCGACGACCGCGGTCCGGTCCGCTCCGCCGCGCCGGACCGCGGCGGCGAACAGCTCGGCCAGCGGCACGGCCGGCGTCGCGGGCTGACGGCCCACGGGGGTCAGCAGCTCGCGCTCGTCGGTGTCGAACAGGTCGGCGTCACCCACCGGCACGGTCGCGTCGGTGACCAGCTCGTGCAGCAACCGCGCGAATCGATCCATCATCCGCGCGACCGTCGCCTCGTCGAACAGGTCCGTGGCGTAGTTGACGCGGCCGATCCAGGACCCGGCGCGACCCCCGCGGAGTCCGACCGTCAGGTCCACCTTGGCCGAGTTCTCCTCGGTATCCACCACTTCCACCGCGAGCTCGTCGATGTCGGCGACGAGAGTGGACGGATCCGCGGGAGTGGGGTCGACGGTCAGCAGGATCTGCGTCAGCGGCGCGAAGGCCTCCGAACGTGACGGCGCGAGTGCGTCCACGACCGCCTCGAAGGGGGCATCGGCGTGGGCGAAGGCGTCGAGATCGGTGACCCGCACGGCGTCGAGAAGGTCGGTGAACCGCTGCGCCGGGTCGACCACGGTCCGCAGCACGAGCGTGTTCACGAACATGCCGACCAGCGGATCCAGCGCGGCGTCGCCGCGTCCGGCGATCGGGGTGCCGATGGCGATGTCGTCGGTGGCCGAGAGTCGCGACAGCAGCACCGCCAGTGCCGCATGGATGACCATGAACTCGGTGACACCACGCTCGGTGGCGAGATTTCGGACGAGATCTGCTGTCGCCGAGTCGATCTCGAAACCGACTTCGGCGCCGGCCATCGACGCGACCTTCGGACGCGGACGGTCGGCGGGGAGTTCGAGCACCTCGGGAAGCCCGGCCAGCGCGGTGCGCCAGTAGTCGACCTGCGCCGAGACCCGCGAATCCGGGTCGTCGATCGAACCGAGCTCACGACGTTGCCAGAGCGCGACGTCGGCGAACTGCACCTCCAGCTCCGCGAAGTCGGGCGAACGGCCCTGGGAGCGCGCGACATACGCGGTCACCACGTCGGTGACGAGCGGCCGCATCGATTCGCCGTCGCCGGCGATGTGGTGGATCACGATGAGGACGATGTGTTCGAGGTCGTCGACGCGATGCACGCGGATGCGGATCGGTCGCTGCACCGCGACATCGAAACCCGCGCCGGCGGCGGCGAACAGGTCGGATTCTTCGTCGACGACATCCCAGTCGAGTTCGGCGCCCACACCGGTGGCGTCCCCGATGACCTGTTGCGGTGCGCCGTCGATCGACGGGAACACCGTGCGGAGCACTTCTTGACGCTCGACGACGTCGACCATCGCGGCACGCAGCGCGGCGAGGTCGAGCTTGCCGCGCAGGCGCAGGGCGATCGGGATGTTGTAGGCCGCCGAGCTGGTGTCGAACTGGTTGATGAACCAGATGCGTTGCTGCGCATAGGACAGCGGGATCTCATCCGGGCGCGGGCGCACCGCGGTCACCGGCGGGAGGCCGGGTACGCGGTCGCCGACACGCTGTGCGAGCTCACGCACGCTCGGTGCGTCGAAGAGGTCGCGGACGCTGACCTCGACGCCGAGCGCCGCACCGGCGCGAGCCGCAACCCGCATCGCGGCCAGGGAGTTGCCGCCGAGATCGAAGAAGGAGTCGACGACCGACACCCGCTCGACCCCGAGGACCTCGGCGACGACAGCGGCCAGGGCCTGCTCGGCCGGTGTCGTCGGCTCGACGATCTCGGACTCGGACACGGTGGGCGCCGGCAGCGCGCGCCGGTCGACCTTGCCGGAGGCGTTACGGGGCATCTCGTCGAGGACGACCCACAGTGTCGGGCGCAGGTGGGTGAGCAACCGTTCCGCGGCGAAGGCGCGGACCGTGTCGACGTCCACGGTGTCGCCCGGATGGCCGGTCAGGTAGGCGACGAGCGCATCGCCCGCGGAGGTGGTGGTCACCGCGGCAGCAGCGGCGACCACGCCCGGCGCGGCGGACAGGACTGCCTCGGTCTCGCCGAGTTCGATGCGCTGCCCGTGGATCTTGACCTGGAAGTCGGCGCGACCGAGATACTCGAGTTCACCGTCGGAGCGCCAGCGTGCGAGGTCGCCGGTCCGGTACAACCGCGAGCCCGCTGGGCCGGCCGGGTCGGCGACGAACGCCTGGGCGGTCAGCGCCGGCGCGCCGGCATACCCGCGGGCCATCTGCGCGCCACCCAGGTACAGCTCGCCGGGAACGCCGGGCGGCACCGGGCGGAGGCGGTTGTCGAGGACCCGGGCCGTCACGCCCGGTGCCGGGCGGCCGATGGTGACGACCTCGACCGGTTCGACCAGGGGCCGGATCGTCGCGTCCACCGTCATCTCGGTCGGCCCGTACTGGTTGACGACCACCGCGTGCGGGGCGGCCGCAAGCGTCTGCTGCGTCACCGCGGGGGTGAGTGACTCACCGCCGGTGAAGATCTGACGCACCGAGGACAGACCGGTGGCGGGATCGAAGCTCTCGTCGAGGAACACCGCGAGCAGCGATGGCACGAACTGCACGGAGGTGACCCGCTCGTCGGCGATGACGCGGGCGAGATGCGCCGGATCACGGTGGCCGTCGGGCGCTGCGACCACGGCGGTGGCGCCCGCGACGAACGGCCAGAACAGCTCCCAGACCGAGGCGTCGAAGGTGTAGGGGGTCTTCACCAGCACCCGTTCGTCCGCCGGGTCACCGGTGTAGGCCCCGAACCAGGACAGCATGTCGTGCAGGCCCCGGTGGGTGACCGTCACACCCTTGGGCTGTCCGGTCGAGCCCGAGGTGAACAGCGTGTAGACCGGGTGCCCGGCGCGCAGCGCCACCGGACGATCCGCGGGGGTGAGGGGAGCCGACGCAGCGGTCGCGAGCGCGTCGAGATCGACGGTGACGAAGGTCTCCGGAACGGTGGACGCGGCCTCGGCCCAGCTCGGACGTGCGCCGGCGACGACCACCGTCGACGCACCGGACAGCGCCAGCTGCCGGCGGACGACCTCGGCCGGCGCCTCCGGGTCGATCGGCACGTAGGTTCCGCCGGCGAGCACGATCCCGTGGATCGCGACGAGCATCTCGACCGACCGCGGAACGGCAACCGCGACCGCCACATCCGGCCCGACACCCTGCTCGAGCAGTCGTCGTGCGAACGCGTGGACCAGCGCACCGTACTCGGCATGGTCGTAGGTGCGCCCGCCCGCGCGAACGGCGGGGCGGGAAGCGTTGCGGGCGAACGAGTCCGCCAGCGCATCCGCGACCGTGACGACCTGGCCGGGACCGGCGTCGGTGTCAGCCGCACCGACCCATCGTTCGATCGCCTCGTGCTCGGCCGAGGTCATCAGCTCGGCGTCGCCGACAGGCGCACCCGGGTCCGCGGTCAGGGCGTCGAGAAGGCGGACGAACCGATCGGCGAAGAGGCGCACCGATTCGGCGTCGTACAGGTCGGTCGCATAGAGCACCGAGCCCTGCCAGTTGTCGCCGTTGTCGGCGATGCCGACGGTCAGGTCGACGCGCGCGGAGAGTTCGTCCGGTTCGGCCGGGGTCACGGCCAGGCCGCCGGCCTCGCCGATCGTCCCCCCGCCGATCGTCAACGTCTGCGAGGCCAGGTCGGCGATGGCCGACTGGTCGAAGGCGAGCCACACCTGCGCGAGGGGCGCGTAGGCCTCGGTGCGCAGCGGGTTCACCCGTTCGACGACCGCCTCGAAGGGGATGTCCGCGTTCGCGAAGGCCTCGAGATCGGTGCGGCGGACGTCGTCGAGCAGCTGGCCGAAGCCGGCCGAGGAGTCGACTCCGGTCCGGAGGACCAACGTGTTGACGAACATCCCGACCATCGGGTCGAGGATCGACTGGCCACGACCGGCGATCGGCGTTCCGACGGTGATGTCCTCGGTCGCGGACAGGCGCGACAGCAACACCGCGAGCGCCGCATGCGCGACCATGAACGGGGTCAGCCCGCGATCGCGGGCCAGACGCGCAACACGCTCCGAGACCTCCTGCGGCACACTGAATTCGACGCGTGCACCGCGCTGTGAGGCCACGGCCGGACGTGGGCGGTCGGTGGGCAGCTCGAGCACGTCGGGCGCGCCGTCGAGTTGCCGCGCCCAGTACTGGAGCTGCGCCCCGATGAGCGAGGAGTCGTCGGTGGCGGCGCCGAACCCCCGACGCTGCCACAGCGCGACGTCGGCCATCTGGACCGGCAGCGGTTCGAACGCGGGCGCACGCCCGGCGACCCGTGCGGTGTACGCGGTGATCAGGTCGGTCACCAGCGGCGCCAGTGATTCGCCGTCACACGAGATGTGGTGCACCACCATCCCGAGGACCGCCTCGGTGTCCGAGATCCGGGAGAAGCCGACGCGCACCGGCAGTTCCGCGACCAGGTCGAATCCGCCGAGCATCACCTGCGGCAGTGCCGCTTCCGGCACCTCGCGCCAGTCGAGCATCGCAGCCGCCGCCGACGGCTCGTGGACGAGCTGATAGGCGTCGCCGTCGGCTTCGGGATAGGTGGTTCGCAGGACCTCGTGGCGCGTCATGACGTCGAGCAACGCCGCACGCAGCGCGTCGGCGTCCACGTCGCCCGACAGCCGCAGGACCATCGGGATGTTGTAGGCGGGCGAGGCCGGGTCGAACCGGTTGATGAACCACATGCGCTGCTGTGCGAGCGACAGCGGGATGCGGTCCGGACGGTCGGCGACGGGCTCGATCGGCGGCAGCCCCGGCCGCTTCGACGCCGCGGCCAGCGCGAGGTCGCGAACCGTCGGGGCGTCGAACAGATCACGGACGGTGAGGTCGACGCCGAGCGTCTCCGCGGCGCGGCCGACGATGCGGGCGGCCAGCAGCGAGTTGCCGCCGACGTCGAAGACCGACTCCAGGACGCTGATGTCCTCGAGTCCGAGCACCTCCGCGAAGATGTCCCGCAGGGCTGCCTCGGTGTCGTTCTCGGGCGCGACGAACTCGGTCGTCGAGGCCAGCACCGGCCGCGGCAGTGCGCCGCGATCGAGTTTGCCGTTCTGGGTCAGTGGCAGCCGCTCGACCGTCATGACGACGTCGGGGACCATGTACTCCGGAACCGTGGCCGCGACTCGGCGGCGCACGACCTGTTCGTCGACCTCGGCGCCCTGCTCGGGAACCACGTAGGCGGCGAGGATCTCACCCCGGTCGGGCAGATCCACGACGTTCGCCGCACCCGCCGCGATCCCGTCGACACCGACGAGTGCGGCCTCGATCTCGCCGTACTCGATACGGAATCCGCGGAGCTGGACCTGGGCGTCCGAACGCCCGAGGTACTCGATGTCCCCACCGACGCGACGCGCCAGATCGCCGGTCCGGTACATCCGGTCACCGGAACCGTCGGGCGCGAACGGGTTCGCGACGAAACGCGTGGCACTGAGGCCGGCCCGGCGGAGATAACCCTGCGCGAGTTGCGTTCCGGTGACGTACATCTCGCCGATGACGCCCTCGGGCACCGGCCGCAGCCGCGAATCGAGGATGTGGATGTCCAGCGACGACAGCGGCCGTCCGATGAACGACGCGTCCCCCGCCGACACCGCGTCGCGGTCCAGGGCGCGGTAGCTGACATGCACCGTGGTCTCGGTGATGCCGTACATGTTGACCAGTTGCGCCGGATCGGCCGGGTTGTCGTCGAACCAGCGCCGGACCTGCTCGAAACTCAGCGCCTCGCCACCGAACACGATGTAGCGCAACGCAAGTGCGGCCTGCTTCTGCCGCTGGGCGGTGATGAGCTGGTAGAAGGCCGACGGCGTCTGGCTCAGCACCGTGACCCGCTCGGTCTCGAGCAGCTCGACGAAGGCGTCCGGATCGCGCGTGGTGTCCTGGTCGACCACGACGACGCGCCCGCCGGTGACCAGCGGTCCCCAGATCTCCCAGACCGAGAAGTCGAACGCGTAGGAGTGGAACAGCGTCCACACGTCGTCCGGACCGAACGAGAACTCCTGCGCCGCGGCCTTCATCAGCGCGACGACCTCGTGATGCGAGACGACGACGCCCTTCGGCCGGCCCGTCGAACCCGAGGTGTAGATCAGGTAGGCCGGCAGCCGCTCGTCGAGGGGTTCGGGCTGTGCGCTCACCGCTCCCTGAGGAGTCCCGGCTGCCAACTCCTCGGGCGCCGCGAACCGCACGTCGATGACGCCCCACGCCGCGGCCAGGTCTGCGTCGGCGAGTACCAGCAGCGGCGCGGCGTCGTCGATGATCGACTGCGCGCGCGCAACCGGCTGGGAGCGGTCGAGAGGCAGGTACGCCGCCCCGGTCTTGAGGACGGCGAGCAGGGCCACGATCAGCTCGGCACGGCGCGCGAGCGCGACACCTACGAGGCAACCCGGACCTGCGCCGATGGCGCGGAGCGCGCCGGCCAGCACCTCGGACCGCTCGTCGAGCTCGCGATAGGACAGTACGGTGCCGGTCGCGTCGCTGACCGCGGGCCGGTCGGCGTGGCGGGCCACCGCGGAACGGACGAGACCGGGCAGTGAGCCGAGGTCGGTGCTGCCGATCAGCTCCAGTGCCCGCTCTCGGATCAGCCCGATCGCGCGCCGGGTGGCGTCGGCGATCTCCTCGGGTGCGCGGCCGGCGGCGGCCTCGGTCTGGGTGACCCCGGCGCCGACGGCCGCCTCGGTGTCGAGCCCCTGCGCGACGAAGATCTGGGCCGTAGCCGAGACCCGTGCGTACAGCTCACCGAAGGTGACCGGACCGGACGCCGCCTCGTAGGCGGTCTCGGAGGGTGCGACGCCGGCCGAGAAGGCGATCAGGTGCAATGTCGAAGGCCGCGAGCCCCAGGTGAGAGAGATGTTGGAGGCCGTTGAATCGACATCGGTCACGTCTGAGTCATTCCTTTGGTCGACTGCACTGCTTCGTTCCCGCGGACCCGCCTCCGGTCACGGCGCGCCATCCAGAACCCGGAGGGCGTTGGTGCGGAGCTCTCCCAGCACGTCGCCGAGTGCGTCGGGCCCCGACACCGCGAGGCCGGGCAACAAGCTCATCAGCGCGGTGGTGAGGGCAGAGTCCGGGTCAGGGAGTGCGGCAGCCATCGCATCACTGATCGACGACAGCACCGCGAACGTTACCTGCGCATCCTGATGTGCGGCCGCCACCGCATCCGGCTCCGCGGCGGTGGCACGGGCCACCAGATCGGGGAGCGAGACGGCGCGTTCGGCGTCGGCGATGTCACCGGCCGCCGCCTGTTCGGCCGCGGTGACGATGTCGATGTCGCCCACCAGCACCTGCGGGTTCTCCGACACCTCCTCGAGTACTCGCAGGTACCGCTGCGCATAGCTCTCGACCGTGTTCTTGGTGAAGATGTCGGCGGCATAGATCAACTGGCCCGTCATTGAATCAGCGTCCTTTGCTGCCGGTGCACCGAAGTCGTTCGGGAACAACGTGAGCTGGAGATCCACCTTGGCTGGGGTCAACTGCTCGGATACCGGTGCGATCGTCATCGAGTCCATGTCGAGCGAGGGGATGGTGAAGTTCTGGTAGGCGAACATCACCTGATAGATGGGGTTGTAACTGGTGGGCGGCGAGGAGAGAACAGATGACACGATCGTATCGAACGGGATCTCGGCGTTCGCCATGTCCGCCAGGTCCTCGTCGCGGACCCGCTGGAGGAGCTCGGCGAACTTCTCCTCGTCCTGGAGCCGCGACCGCAGGGCCAGGGTGTTGACGAACATGCCGACCATGCCGTCGAGTTCTGGCTGACCCCGCCCGGCGAACGGGGTGCCGATCACGATGTCGCGCTGGGTGGTCAGCCGGCTCAGGAGCACCACCAGTGCGGTCTGCATCACCATGAACAGTGTCGCGTTGTGCTGGCGCGCGACCGCCTCGAGCTTGTGCACCAGGCCGCCGTCGATGTCGAAGCGCACCTCCTCGCCGACGAAGGACGGCGTCCGCGGGCGGGGACGGTCGGTCGGCAACTCCAGCCGGGCCGGCGCGTTGTGGAGCCGGTCGGCCCAATAGGCGAGCTGTCGGTCCGCCTCGGTCGTCCCGTCGGGCCCGGGGACGGCGAGTGCCTCCTGCTGCCACAGCGTGTAGTCCAGGTACTGGACCGCGAGCGGCTGCCACTCCGGCCGGCGGCCGGCCACCCTCGCCGAATAGGCGGTCATGACATCGGTGGCCAGTGGCAGCATCGAGGCGCCGTCCGCGGTGATGTGGTGGACGACGAAGACCAGGATGTGCTCGGTCTCGGTGAGCCGCAGCAACATCATCCGCAGCGGCGGGGCGATCGTGACGTCGAAGCCACGGCCGGTGAACTCCGCGATCACCGGCACGGGGTCGCCATCGACGTCGACGACGCTGCGCTCCAGCAATTCGAGTGCCGCGTCCCGGTCGAGCACCAGCTGGATCGGCTCGCCGTCGATCAGCGGATAGCGCGTCCGCATCGACTCGTGGCGGTCGATGAGGTCTTCGATGGCGCCGCCGATGGCGTCGGTGTCCAACTGTCCCGACAGTCGCAGCGCCATCGCGACGTTGTAGGCCGGCGACGCCGGATCGGCCCGGTTGATCAACCACATGCCGCGTTGCACGGCGGACAACGGCGCGCGGTCCCCATGCGTGCGAGCCGCCAGACGTGGCCGGCGCGAGGGAGTTCCGTGGTCGCTGGCGAATGTCGCCATCGCGCGCACGGACGGCGCGTCGAACACCGCGGCGACGGGGATGTCGACCTCGAGGTCGGCCGACAACCGGGCGGCGACCTTGGTCGCGCTCAACGAGTTCCCGCCGAGGTCGAAGAACGACTCGGCCACGCTGATCTGGTCCACCCCGAGGACATCGGCGAACACCCGGGCGATGACCCGCTCGGTCTCGGTGCTCGCGGGCACGAATTCGGCGGTCTCGATCACCGGCGCGGGCAACGCTTTTCGATCGACCTTGCCCGCCGAGTTGAGCGGCATGCCCGACAGCGGCATCCAGATCGTCGGCACCATGAACTCCGGCACCGTCCCGGTCAGATGCGACTGGGCCTCGGCCGGGCTGACGGAGTCGGGCGAGTAGTAGGCCACCAGGCTCTGTCCGGCGGCGAGGTCGGCGACCGTGACCGCCGTGTGGACGATGCCCGGCACCGACATCAGCGCCGACTCGATCTCGCCGAGCTCGAGGCGCTGACCCCGGAGCTTGACCTGGAAGTCGTTGCGGCCCAGGTACTCGATCTCTCCCGCGGGGCTCCACTTGCCGAGATCGCCGGTGCGGTAGAGCCGCGACCCGGCCGGACCATACGGGTCGGCCACGAAGCGTTCGGCGGTGAGCCGACCCTGCGAGACGTATCCGCGCGCCAGTTGGACGCCGCCGAGATAGATCTCACCGGGCACGCCGACCGGGAGCGGACGCAGCCGGTGGTCGAGGACGTGGATCGTCGTGTTGGGCACCGGTCGCCCGATCGGCACGACCGTCTCCGAACCGCGGACATTGTGTTCGGTGACGTCGACCGCGGCCTCGGTGGGCCCGTACAGATTGTGCAACCCGACGGCGGGCAGCGCGGTGCGCAGGCCACTCGCGGTCGAGGCGGTCAATGCCTCCCCCGAGGTGAACACCTGACGCAACGAGCTCAGTTCGGCCAGGCGGTCCGCACCGACGACGTCGAGGAACGTCGACAGCATGGACGGCACGAAATGCAGTGTGGTCACGTCCGCGTCCTGGATGATGTCCACGAGGTACGACGGATCCCCGTGCCCGCCGGGCTCGGCGACCACCAGCCGAGATCCGGAGATGAAGGGCCAGAACAGTTCCCACACCGACACATCGAAGGTCACCGGCGTCTTCTGCAGAACCACGTCGCGCTGGGTGAGCGTGTAGTGCTCCTGCATCCAGTCGAGGCGGTTGACGATCGCGCGATGGGACACGACGACACCCTTGGGACGTCCGGTCGACCCGGACGTGAAGATCGTATACGCGGCGTTCTCCGGACCGAGCGGCCCGCGACGCTCGGTCGAGGTGAGCGGTGCCGCGCCCGGGTCGACCTCGGCCGCGGCGTCGACCACGGTGACCGTGACGCGGTCGGCGAGGTCGTCGACCACGGCGGGGCGGGCCCCGGTCCGACGAGTACGCGCCGGGTACCGGCGGTCTCGAGCATGTAGTCGGCGCGGTCGACCGGCGCCTCGGTGTCGAGCGGCACGTACTGCCCGCCGGCGAGGACGATCGCGTGCACCGCGACCAGCAGCTCCACCGACCGCGGGATGCACACCGCCACCGCGACATCGGGACCGACGCCGTCGGCGATCAGCTGGTGGGCCAGAGCCGTTGCGCGGAGAGCGAATTCGAGGTAGGTGACTTCGCGGTCGGCGAAGACCAGTGCAACCGCCTCGGGGTCCTGTCGGTACCCGGTCAGCAGCGCGGCCGCGAGATCGGGTGCGGTCGGCTCGCGACGGGCACCCTGTGACCAGCCCCGGACCGTGTCCACCTCGGCCTCGGGGAACGCGAACAGGTCGTCGACGCGCAGCGCCCGGCCGGCGTCTTCCGCTTCGAGCGACTCCGCGATCGTGCCGAGCACGTCGTGGAAGTAGCGCGCGAACCGTTCGACGGTGGACTCTTCGAACAGATCACGCGCATAGCCGAACGCCACCGAGATCTGACCGGCATGGTCGCCGGAGTCGGCGAACTCGACGACACTGAGCGAGAGGTCGTACTTGGCGAAGGGTGCACGCGCGTCGATGAGGCTGATGCCGGCCTCGTCTTCGAACAGCCGCTCGACCTGATCGTGCTGCATGACCAGCTCGACCTGGAAGAGCGGCGAATGCGAGGTGGAGCGGCGCGCACCCACGGCGTCGACGACCTGCTCGAACGGCACATCGGCATTGCTGAGGGCCTGCGCGCGAGTGTGATTGGCCTCGCGCAGCAGGCTGTTGAGATCGGTGTCGGGGTGCACCCGGGTGCGCAACACGAGCGTGTTGACGAACATGCCGATCAGGTCGGCGAGCTCCGGCTCGTCCCGTCCGGCGATCGCGGTCCCGATGGCGACGTCGTCGCTGCCGCTGAGGCGCGACAACACCACGGCGAGCGCAGCGTGGAAGATCGCGAAGACGGTCACCCCATGCTGTGCGGCCACCGCGTGCAGCCGGGCGACGGTGTCGGAGTCAAGGAGGGTGTCGACGTATCCGCCTGCGCCGGAGGGCCTGATGGGCCGCGCCCGGTCGGTGGGCAGCGAGATGAGCTCGGGCATCCCCGCCAGTTCGGCGCGCCAGAAGTCGAGTTGCGCCGACACGAGCGAGGTGTCGTCGGCGGCCTCCCCCAGGACGTCGCGCTGCCACAGCGCGTAGTCGGCGTACTGTACCGGCAGCGGGCGCCATGCGGGCTGCTCGTGAGCGAGCCGCGCGGCGTAGGCCGTCAGGACGTCGGTGATCAACGGTCCCAGCGAAGCACCGTCGCCGACGATGTGGTGCATGACGACGATCAGGACGTGATCGAGCGTTCCGTCGGTGGCCACGGCGCGGAAAAGTCGGGCGCGGACCGGATATTCGTAGTTCAGGTCGAAACCGGTCACCGCGAAGTCGGCGAGCCTGCGCTCGATGTCCGCGGGTGCCACGTCCACCACGTCGAACAGCCGGGCCGCGGCAGCCGCCTGCGCCGAGTGGATGAACTGGTAGGTCTCCCCGTCCTCGTCGGGGAACGTGGTCCGCAACGGCTCGTGCCGCGCGATGACGTCGTCGATCGCGGCGGCCAGCGCGGCGGCGTCGACGTCGGCGCCGAGCCGCACCGCCCCCGGGATGTTGTAGGCCGGCGAGGTCGGGTCCAGCCGGTTGATGAACCACAGACGACGCTGGCTGAACGCCAACGGAATCCGGTCCGGACGCGGCCGCGGGAGGAGCTCCGGCCGGCGAGCGGCGGCGTCGTCGGTCACCGGTGTCGCGACCCGGATGATGTCGCCGAGGCTCTGGCTCTCGAAGACATTGGCGAGCTTGATGTCGAGGCCGACGACGGTGCGTAGGCGCGACGCCAGCCGGGCCGCGGTGAGCGAGTCAGCGCCGAGGGCGAAGATGTTGTCCTGCAGCCCGATCGGTTCGATGTCGAGCAGCTCTTCGACGATGGCGACCACTTCGCGCTCCCGCGGGGTCGACGGCGCGACGTAGGCGACCCGTTCGTCACGCGCGAACACCGGCGCGGGCAACGCCTGCCGGTTCAGCTTGCCGTTCGCGGTGAGGGGCAGCTCGTCGATCAGCATGACGATGTCGGGCACCATGTATCCGGGCACATGGGCGCGGACCTGCTCGCGGATGGCCGATTCGTCGAGCTCGCAACCGTTTTCGGCGACCGCGTAGCCGATCAGTTTCGCCCCGCCGGCCGATGAGGCGTCGGTGACGACCGCAGCCGCCGCGGTGACGCCGTCGACCGCGCGCAGCGCCGTCTCGACCTCGCCCAGTTCCACCCGGAATCCCCGCAACTGCACCTGGGTGTCGGCGCGTCCCAGGTACTGGACGTCGGTACCGATCCGCCGGCCGAGATCGCCGGACCGGTACATCCGCTCGCCGGTGCCGTGCAGGTCGGCGACGAATCGGGTCGCCGTGAGGCCGCGGCGGTTGCGGTATCCGCGCGCGAGTTGTCCGCCGACGACGTAGATCTCGCCGACCGCACCCTCGGGCACCGGACGCAGGCGGTTGTCGAGGACCCGCAGGCCGAGCGAGTTCAGCGGACGGCCGATGAGGCTTGCACTCTCATCGCGCACCAGATCGGGGTCGAGGGGACGGTAGGTCACGTGGACCGTCGTCTCGGTGATGCCGTACATGTTGACGAGTTCGATCTCGTCACCGAACGCCTCGTACCAGTTGTGCACCTCGTCGAAGCGCAGCTCCTCGCCACCGAAGACGATGTAGCGCAACGCCAACGGCGTTCCGGTCCGGCGCCGGACGTCGGCCACGATGCTGAACGCCGAAGGCGTCAGGGACGCCACGGTGATCTGCTCGTCCGCGAGCAACTGCAGGAACTCGGCGGGCGCGCGGGCGACCATTCGGTCCACGATCACCGCACGACCGCCGGTGAGCAGCGGGCCGAAGATCTCCCACACGGAGAAGTCGAAGGCATAGGAGTGGAAGACCGACCACACGTCCTCGGGCGTGAACTCGAAGTCGGCGGACGCCGCGTCGAGCAGCGTGGCGACGTTCCGATGCACGATCTCGACACCCTTGGGCGCCCCCGTCGACCCGGAGGTGTAGATGACGTAGGCCGTCGCCTCGGGTGTCCGCGGGCCGCGCGGCGCCGGGATGGCGGCGACTTCGGGACTCTCCGCCTCGGCGAGCAGCGTCCCGGTCTCCACGACCTCGCACTCCCCCGCCCACCCGGGCCGGTCGCCGTCGGAGACGATCAGGCACGCCGGGGCGGCGTCGTCGACGATGTAGCGCAGTCGCTCTTCCGGATTGCCGGTGTCGAGTGGCAGGTATCCCGCCCCCGCCTTCAGCACGGCGAGCATCACGACGACGAGACTCGTGTCGCGCGCCGTCGCGACGCCGACCAGGTCGCCTGCTCCGATACCGCGAGCGTGCAACGATCGCGCCATCGCGTCCGAGCGGCTCGAGAGTTCGGCGTAACTGAGGGTCGTGCCGTCGGCGTCGGAGACCGCGCCCCGGTGCCGATGGGCGGTCGCGACCTCGTCGAACATCTCGACGAGGGTCGGTGTGGTCGCTCGCGGTTGCGGCTGTGGAAGGGCTACGAGCAGCCGGCGATCGGTGTCCACGAGCAGGCCGACGTCGGCGACGGGGGTGTCGAGTGCCTCCTCCGACAGGAACCGGTCCAGGAACGTCAGGAATCGCTGGTGCAGTGCGTCGAGTTCGGCTGGTGCGTACAGATGCGGGTTGCCGTGCAGGTCCACGACGAGCGGTGCGCCGGGGCTCGACTGGTACAGGTTGATCAACAGGTCCTCGAGGATGCCCGAGGTCAGGATCCGGTACTCCATCTCGGTCCCGTCGATGGCGACCTGTTCGTCGAAGAACACCATGTTGATGGTGGGTCCGAACGAGACCGAACTCTGGTCGAGACCGGCGTCGCGACGGATGTCGTCGGAGCGGTAGCGCTGGTGCCGCAGCGCGCCGGTCAGTTCGAGCTGCGCGGTCTGGATCAGCTCCCGCACCGACTTCGAAGCCACCTCACGCAACCGGATCGGCAAGATGTTGGACACCATTCCGCCGGAGATCTTGATCTTGGCGGTGGCCCGGCCGGTGACCGGGAGGCTGAGGACGATGTCGTCGTGATTGCTCATGCGCGCCAGGAACGCACCGAACGCCGAGGTCATCAGGACGGCCAGCGAACTGTTCAGCTCACCGGCGAGGGCCTCGTACCGGCGTTGCCGGTCCGGGTCCAGAGCTGCACTGGCCACGACATTGTCGAACGACAGCGAACCGGTGGTGCCGACCTTCGACAGCGTCACCCGCTCCGGCAGGTCCGCGACGCGGTCGAGCCAGTGCGCTCGGTCGGTCTCCCGCCGGGTGCTGCCCTGGTACGCCTCCTCGTAGGCGACGATGTCGGCCATGGTGGCCGGCGGCTTGTCGCGCGGCTCGTCTCCTCGGCGGAGAGCGTTGTAGCGGTCGACCGTGCGCCGGATGATCGACAATGCGGCGTAGCCGTCGATGATGATGTGGTGGGCGCGGTTGTACCAGAACGTGCGGTCGTCGGAGATCAACAGGATCGAGACGATGATGAACTGGTCGGTGAGGAGATCCACCGGCTGGCGGTACTCGGCCTGCATCCAGGCCATCGCCGCGCCGACCGGGTCGGCCTCGGCACGGAAGTCGAGGATGTCGACGGTCTGGTCGAAGTCGACATCGACGTACTGCATGGGGATGCCGTCGATCTCGGTGAGACGGACGAACGGCGACTCGACGAGTTTGCCGACCTCTTCACAACACCGGGCGAAGAGGTCGATGTCCAGTCCGCCCGGCGCGTGGCGGATGTCCACGTACTGGGCGATGTTGACCGAGTACTCGGACGACAGCGATTCGGCGAACCACATGCCGCGCTGCGCCGCGGTGAGCGGGAGGACCTGAATGGTCTCGTCCACGTCACCCGGCGTACCCGCACGGTAATCGGCGATTGCCACGTCCTCTGAACTCTCCCTCGCTAGTCCTGCAGTCGATTAGACCTCACGACACTGCCGTTGGTAATCGTTCAGACCCTCCACATCGGACGCCGACACAGAATCTCCATGCTATTTCACGGGAGGGGGTCTCATGAAACCGGGATGCGGGGCCAGCCTCTGAGAATGCCATCGCCGACGCCACCTTCCTTGTTACCCGCCGCGGCGTGTCCCGGCCCGGCGAGACGACCGCACCCAGCGGACGTCCCTCGCCGCCTGCAGGCGGCTGACCAGCGCCGATGAGCTCAAATCCGATGGTGAGGCGGCCCGACTCGGCGGGGCCGAAGCCATACCGAGTGTCATTCGTTACCCGGACGCCATGGGATCGGTTCGCGATCATCGGTCCCTCGCGGCTTTCCGATAACCGCGAAGAGCTGGATAAAAGGAAATGACCAGAATCACCACGGTCCAAACCGCGACTTTCACCAGATTCTCGGCGAGCGGACCACCCGCGGCCAGTGCCCGCATGGCTTCGATGGCCGGGGTCATCGGTTGATTCGCGACGATCGGTTGCAGCCAGGTCGGATAAGCACTGACCGGCGAGAAACCGGAGTTGAAGAACATTAGTAGGCTCGATGCCAGTCCGAGGTAGGGCACGATCGGCGCGCCCGGTCGGGCGCTGACGGCGAGCGCGAGGGTCAGGGTGGCGAAGGCGGCGCCGTAGGCGAGCGCCACCAGCACCAGCCCGATCGCCGAACCGAACCCCTGGGTGAACCGGAAACCGATCAGGTGACCGGCGGCGAGCAGGATGAGTGTCGTCACGAGGATGCGGACCAGCTCGGCCATCACCCGCGAGGTGAGGTCCGCCGCCCGGTGGATCGGCAGGACGTACAGCCTCGCCAGCAGACCCGTGGCCCGTTCCCGATTCAGTCGGGTCGCCGAGGCGATCGAGCCGAACATCGCACCGACGAGGATCACCAGCGGAACCGTGCCGTAGGCGCTGTTCTGGCCGGTCGCCGACCCGATGGCGTCGCCGAGTACGACCTTGAACATGATCATGCTCAGCGCCGGGAAGAGCAGCGCCTGCATCAGCGTCGGGACGTCGCGGACGAACACCACGATCTGCCGTCCGGCGAGCGGGAGACTCTGACGCCACCACGCCCGGAACGACGACTCCCGCGGCACGTCGGTGACCGCGGTCGTCAAGAATTGTCGCTGGGCGCCCGGTTCCCCGACGGTCGCCGTGCTCACGTCGACGGCGCTCATCAGCGCGCCTTCCGCGTACTGATCGCCAGCAGAAGCAGCGCGGTCGCGGCCAGGCCGGCGCACCACCACAGCGACGGCTGCAACTGGTGCCATGTGGCGGTCCCGGCGTCGAGAGCACGCATCGAATCCGCGAACTGCGAGATCGGCTGGTTGCGCACGAACGGCTGAATCCACTCCGGGAACTGCTGCAGCGGAACGAACCCCGTGGACATCATGCCCAGGATCAGCGTCGGCAGCGCCAGCGCCTGACTGGTGGCCTCCGGACTTCCGGCCACCAGTCCCAGGCCGTCGGCCGCCCACGAGAACAAGGCGCCGATCAGGAACGCCAGACCGAAAAGCCCGACGGTGCCCCACAGACCGCCGCCCGGACGCCACTCGATGATCAGGCAGGCCACCGCCGCGCAGATGAGCGAGATCACCAGCAGGACACCGTTGGTCGCGGTCCGTGCCAGCATCGGGATCACCGGCGACATCGGCATCACCCGGAACCGGGTGTTGATCCCCTGGACGCCGTCGAAGGCCGCACGCATCGCCGCCGAGGACGCAGCGAAGTTCACCGACTGCAGCACGATGATCGGCATCAGGAACTGCCCGTAGTTGATCCCGGGCGTGACCTCGACGATGCTGCGCAGCGGAAGGTAGAAGCAGATCGCCAGAAATGCCGGGGACACGAACGCGAAGATCACCTCGCCGCCACGGAACACCTTCGAGATCCCGCGACCGGACAGCGCCCACCACTGCTGGACGGGCCGCACGCGCGGCTCGGTCAACACGGTGGTGACCGATCCCGACGACGTCGCCCCCGATCGCAGTACGTCAGAAGTAGTCATGTCAGGTCGAACTCCGGTCGCGTCGCGGATCGGTCAACGCCAGGAAGACCTCGTCGAGCGATGGCCGCCGCATCGCGACGTCGGACAGCGGGATGTCGGCTGCTGCCGTTCTCCGAATGACCTCGACGAGGGTCTCGGGACCGTCCGGCGCGGGCACGGCGACGAAATGATCGTCCTCGCCCTGGACGTGACCGGCGATGAGATCGGCCAGGGTGTCGCGGAGCCGGGCCCGGTCCGCGGGGTCGGCGGGTGTGACCTCGCAGTAGGCCGCACCGGTCGACGCCTTCAGCTCGTCGGAGGTGCCCTCGGCGATGACACGCCCCTTGTCGATGACGACGATGTTGTCGGACAGGACGTCGGCTTCTTCGAGGTACTGGGTGGTCAGCAGGATGGTGACACCGGAGTCGCGGAGCTTCTCCACGAGCGACCACACCTCGAGGCGGCTGCGCGGATCGAGCCCGGTCGTGGGCTCGTCGAGAAAGACGATCCGCGGCGCGGTGACCAGGCCACAGGCGATGTCGATCCGTCGGCGCATTCCGCCGGAGTACTCGCGGACCCGCTTGCCGCCGACATCGGTCAGCGAGAAGGCGTCGAGCAGTTCGTCGGCGCGGGCGCGGGCAGCTGTCTTGTCGAGGCCGAGCAGACGGCCGAACAGAACCAGGTTCTCGCGACCGGTCAGGGCCTCGTCGAGAGCGGCGAACTGTCCGGTCAACATGATGGACTTCCGGACCGATGCCGCGTCGTGCGCGACATCGTGACCGTTCACGGTGGCGGTGCCGCCGTCGGGCTTCAACAGGGTGCACAGCATGTTGACCGTCGTGGTCTTGCCCGCGCCGTTGGGCCCGAGCAACGCGACGATGCTGCCGGCCGGGACGGTGAAGCTCACGTCCTCGACGGCGACCATGTCCTTGAATTTCTTGTGCAGGTTCCTGGCCTCGATCGCGAGCCCTGATGGGGCCGCGGGGGTCGGCGGGGGCGGCTCCGGCGACTGAATGGCGACTGTCGGCGAACCGGACACATCGGCCGGGGGACGATGCCACTGCGGAACCGTCCGCGCCGGTGCATCGAACGGCGCCGTCTCGACGACGTGGCCGTTGTGATCCGGGGATGTGAAGTCCTGCTGGCCGGCTCGTTCACCGGCGCCGGGCGCTCCATCGACAGGGCGCTCGTCGACGAGGGGCTGTTCCTCAGGCGGTGCGGCGTCGTAGCGGGCTCGGGCGGCCGGACTTGCGGTATGGCCGTTGGGTGAGATGACGTCCGAATCGGCGTCGTCCGCGGTCGGCGTCGAGGGACTCGCCCGTTCGGCACGCCAGCGCCGAAGTTGCTCCGCTACCGGGTCCGGGAGTACGAACGGGTCCTCGGGCAGTGGCGGAAGGGGCGGGTCGTGCCGTTGATGACGCGGCTCGTAGGAAGCGACTGAGGGTCGCTGACCACTGGCCTCGGACATGTCTTCCTCTACGCGTCGACGACAGGACATCACGGACAGCCCGCTCGTCGGCCGAGACTCCGCAGGGCGGGGCACGACCATCTGAAGCTAGGCATCCACGACAACAAACTTACGCACGATTCGCCGTTTCGGACGAATTTGACCCGGTCCGTCATTCACGAATTTGTCGTCGGACCGGGCGGAAAGGTTACGCGGGCCTTCGTGACCCGCCACACACCTGAGCGAGGTCACCGTGCGACGGCACGCCGTTCACAGGTGACGAGGGTGCGACGCCGTTCGAGCGGCATGAGCAGTCGGTGGGGGCGCCAGTTGCGCTTCTCGTCATCCCAGGGCCGAAACAGCAGCCACATCACAGTGAATCCGAGAAATCGGAACGGCCGGTCCACCCGGAGCACCTTCACCGCCGCGTCGTCACCCCGCCGCGCGGCCGTGCGGACACCACCGGCGATGTAGGACCGGTTCTGCCACGGTGAGTGGCGCAACTGTCGGCACGACGTGTCGACCTGGACGAGTGGGTCGTAGTACATGTCCAGGCCCGAATCGGTCATGGCCAGACTCAGATCGAGCTCCTCCCAGATGTCCGGGTCGGACCTCAGCGAATCCCGCACCTGTTTCCACGCGGACTGACGGATCGCGTAATTGGGACCACTCAGACCCCCGATCTTCCCCCCGTCTGCCAGTGTGCCCAGCGTCAGGGTCACGAGACGATGCTGTAGTGCGCGCGACGGACCGTCCCAGGTGAGCACCAGCCCCGTCAGGCCGTCGTAGGCCTGTCCTTCCTCGGAATCGAAGAACGTCACGATCCGCTCGGCCCAGTCCTCCTGCACGAACGAGTCCGCATCCGTCTTCGCGATGATGTCCGACGTGGCGGAATCGAATCCGCAGTTGCGCGCCGGGATGACACCGGGCCGAGGCTCCACGATGCGCCGGACGTTGTCATTGTGTTCCGCGAACTCGTCGACGATGGCCGCGGTCGCGTCCGTCGACGAGTTGTCGACGACGATGATCTCGTCGACGTGCCTGCTCTGGGTGATCAGATGGTCCAGGCATCGCCCGATCGTGTCGGCCTCGTTGTACGCCGGGACGATCACCGAAAGCGAGCTCATGACTCCCCCACCACAGAGTGCAGACCAACATTCAGCGGCGTTCGCACGCCCGGTCGGTATTCACCAGATTGTTTTCTCGACTTTTGCGAATACGTTTCCCTCGACGCGCCAACACAGCTTCGATGATTACACTTACTAAAAAACCCGCAGATCAACGATTGCAAATCGGGACAGGCGATCAATTCGCGCGAAACAACATTCATCGGACGCAATAATACCGAGAAAGCGTCGATCGTCCACGCACCTCGTTTATTTTTCGAGAATTGTTTTTGATCGACAAAAAGGGAATATCGGGCATTCATCGGATTTCCGCCAGCCGCTCCGACACGCGAGCGATCCCACCGTTCATGTCATGAGCCCACGGAGTGAGCCGCGGCCGGTGTGCCACTCGGCTCCCGGCGCCGCGGGCGCTCTGGAAGAGTGTCCCCATGACCATTCCATCTCCCGAGCGCGAAGTGCTCACCTGGGAGCTCAACGGCGTCGCCTGCCGTGAACTCGCCGAGCAGGTGGCCGCCGACGCGTTCGTCCCGGACATCATCCTCGGCATCGCCCGCGGCGGCCTGATCCCGGCCGGCGCGCTCGCCTACGCCCTGGACTGCAAGCTGATGATCTCGTTGAACGTCGAGTTCTACACCGGCGTCGGCGAGACACTGTCCGAACCGGTGATGCTGCCCTCGCTCCTGGAATCGAGCGGCCTGACCGACCAGCGGGTGCTCGTCGTCGACGACGTGGCCGACACCGGCAAGACCCTCAAACTGGTCAACGATTTCTGCCAGGAGCAGGGACGGGTCGCCGAGGTCCGCAACGCCGTGCTGTACAAGAAGCCGCACACCATCACGATCCCCGACTACAGCTGGCGGACCACCGACAAGTGGATCGACTTCCCCTGTCCGTGCACGGCCCGATCGTGGCGGTTCAGCGATGACCGCGGACAAGACCGGCGCCGAGACCACGGTCCGCGACAACCCCGCCGAACGCCGCTACGACATCCACGTCGACGCGCCCGGTGGTGAGACACTGGCCGGCTTCGCCGAGTACCGCGACCGGGTCTCCGGGACCGATGACGCTCCGACGACCGAGCGGGTGTTCTTCCACACCGAGGTCGACCCGGCATTCGGCGGACGCGGTCTCGCGACGATCCTGGTGCGCGAAGCCCTCGACGACGCCCGCGCACGCACACTCACGATCGTCGGCGTGTGCCCGTTGGTGGCCTCGTTCCTGAAGAAGCATCCGGAATATGCCGAGGCGACCGCTCCGGTCACCCCTGCCGTCCTCGAGTGGTTACGCAACGACGGCGCCTGACCTCACCGGCCCGACGCCGGCATCCCCTGCTCGGTGGCACCGACGAGGACGACCCGTCGATCGAACTCGATGCGGTCGGTCCGTCGGTCGGAGTCCACTCCGACCGACGCGAGCACGTCGCGCCCCGGCGGCTGGATGCGTACCGTCACCCTCCCGTCATCGACCTCGTCCAGCAGTTCGGCGACGGCGTTCGCCAGCCGTTCGCGCGCCACCGCCGCTTGCGCGTCGTCGAGAACGGCCAGCCCGCCGTCGTCGAGCAGAACGACGCGCACACCCCGCTGACGCGCCCGCCACGCCGCGTCCCGGACCATCGGGAGGTCGAGCCCGGACGCGCGGATACCGTCGCGCAACTGCGCCTCGAGCAGTCGGGCCGTGACCACCTCGTCGGCGGTGAAGGCCTCCCGGCGCGCCATGCGTGTGAGGACGGGGCGTGCGCGTTCGTCGAGAGCGGTGAGACGTCGGTCCCGCACCTCGGTGGCCGCCGCGGCAGCGGCGTCGAGCGCCACCTGGCGCTCGTTGGCCTCGCGTAGTTCGTAGATGTTGCGGGCCATCGGGCGCAGCATGACGGAGAACAGCGACCCCATGATCATGATCGCGTATCCCGGCAGGGTGATCGACAGTCCCCAGACCGCTCCCGCGGTCGAGACGGCGCCCCACACGACCGCGATGACGCTGATGCAACCGCTCGCGAGCCACGCCGCCAGGGGACGACCGCGCACCGCGACGAAGGCCAGGATGATCACCGAGGCCCCCATCGGCGGCCCGGTCTGCATCACGTGCGACGGCGGCGACGGCAACGAGAACAGGGTCACGGCCACGGCCGAGACGGTCATCGCGGCGACGACGAAGGTCGTCGACCCGGGCAGCGGATCCCCGGGCGAATCGAGAATCGTCATCCCGGCCACGACGAACAACACGAAACCGGCGAACACCCCGGTCCACTGCCACCACCCGGTGATAGACGAGTCGGCATAGAGCGTCACGGCGAAGTAGCCGCATGCGAACGCGCCCATCATCAGCCACAGGGGCCGCGACCCGATGCCGAACGCATTGACGACCTCGCCGCGTTCGGCGTCGTCGACGCCGCGAGAACACTCTCGTCTCACGACCGCTCCCATCGGATCTGAACCGTGGTCCCCCGCCCGGCGCGACTGTGCACCCGCGCGTGGCCACCGGGCAGCCTCGCGAGACGACCGCGGATGCTCACCGCGATTCCCAGCCGGCCGACCGCCACCGACTCCGGATCGAACCCGACGCCGTCGTCGACGACCGCCATGCTCAGGGCGTCGGATGCCAACTGCACGATGACGGCGCATTCGGCATCGTCCCCGGCGTGGCGCAGCACGTTCCGCAACGACTCCGACATCGCCTCGACGACCGCATCGAGGACCTCGACGGGATACGAGGCCGGCTCGGCACGCCGAACCTCCACGCCGTCCTGGTCACCGGGGTCCTGGCCATCGGCGTTCTGGCCACCCACGACCTCCACGTCGAATCGTTCGGAGATGTCGGCGGCGGCCAGCCTGATGCGCCGGACCACCTCGACAACCGTCACGGTGTCCGCATCCCCGGGTCCCGGCACCCGGGCGAGTTCGTCGAGGGCCGACGCGGCCTGGGCGGCGAGCCGCTCGTCGGGACGCCCCGGCCGGACGGCCAGGAGTGAGGCGATGACCCGGTCGTGCACGATGGCGTCGAACCGCTCTTTCTCCACCTCGCGGGCCGACGCCGCGGCCACGTTGGCCGCGGTGCGGTAGGTCTCCTCACGCGTCTCGTCGAGCTCACGGCCGGTGCGGGTCGCGACCAGCACGACCGCGAGGAAGACACCGGTGAACACCAGCGACCACAGGATCTCCACGGGCGCATCGGAAGTCACCTCACCGAACCGGCCGAGCTGCTGGGAGATGTGCGCCAGGGTCGACGACACGAGCAGACCCGCCACCGCGAGACGCGGCCGCACGAGCATCAGCACCATGCTCGGCATACCGCAGAAGGCGACCATCCACTGCGCCGAGTCGTCGGGATTCGTCAGGGTCGTCCCGTTCCAGGCCACGAACCACAGACCCAGGCCGAGGATGTACCCGGCCCAGGTCGTCAGGGCGAGCGGGGTGAGCCACGCCGTGCCCGGTCGAAAGGTCGCCGCGATCAACAGGATTCCCGGTCCGACCGACAGCAGGATGCTCAGCGGTGGCCACCAGGCGTCGGTCAGCGGCGCCGAGGCGAGGATCGACGCCGCGGAGACCACGGGGTAACCGATGAAACCCAGGCCCAGGAAGCGGGCGCCCACCCGGCGGACGCGGTCCAGATCCGGCTCCGCCGAATCCGATTCGAATGCGCGCCGCACCCACGCGGGTCGTGCGGGGGTGTCGCCGCTCGCGAGATCGGTGGTGGGCATCGCGTCTCAGCCTCACACCGTCCGACTCGACCGGTCAATCCCCTGTTGAGACCAACCCTTCGTGACGCTCCTCCGCAAGCTCCGGAGCTCCTCAGGGATCGGAAAGCAACACGTCCTCCGCAAGCTCCGGAGCTCCTCAGGGATCGGATACACGAAACCGGCCCGCCCCCTGTGGGGAACGGGCCGGTGACGGTAGAACTCGTTGGGAGAGGGCTTACTTGGCCTTCTCCAGCACCTCGACGAGACGCCAGTGCTTGGTCGCCGACAGCGGGCGGGTCTCCATGATCCGCACGCGGTCACCGACGCCGGCATCGCCGTTCTCGTCGTGAGCCTTGACCTTGCTCGTGGTCCGGATGATCTTGCCGTAGAGCGGGTGGCTCTTACGATCTTCCAGCTCGACCACGATGGTCTTCTGCATCTTGTCGCTGACCACGTAGCCGATGCGCTCCTTGCGGCGTGCGCGCACCTCGGTCTGGGTTTCGGTCACCTTCTGGTCCTCACTCATGCGTCATCACCATCCGGTCCGGACGCCAGGCCCAGCTCCCGCTCGCGCATCACGGTGTAGATACGCGCGATCTCGCGACGCACGGTCCGCAGGCGACGGTTGTTGTCGAGCTGGCCGGTGGCCATCTGGAACCGAAGGTTGAACAGTTCTTCCTTCGACTCTTTCAGGCGATCGACCAGATCAGCGTCGTTGAGCTCACGAAGCTCGTTCGCAGCAACTCCGAGTGCCATCAGAACTGCTCCTCTCTGGTCACGATCCTGGTCTTGATGGGGAGCTTGTGCTGCGCGCGACGCAGGGCCTCGCGAGCGATCTCCTCATTCGGGTAGGTCATCTCGAACAGCACGCGACCCGGCTTGACCGGGGCGACCCACCACTCGGGCGAACCCTTACCCGAACCCATGCGGGTCTCGGCCGGCTTCTTGGTCAGCGGGCGGTCCGGGAAGATGTTGATCCAGACCTTGCCGCCACGCTTGATGTGCCGGTTGATCGCGATACGAGCGGACTCGATCTGACGGTTGGTGATGTACGCGCCTTCCAGAGCCTGGATGCCGTAATCGCCGAACGTCACCTTGGTGCCGCCCTTGGCCTGCCCCTTGAGGCTGGGGTGGTGCTGCTTGCGGTGCTTGACCCGACGTGGGATCAACATGGCCTAGCCCTCCTGCTTCTCAGCCGCACCAGCGGTGGCCTCGGCGGGAGCGGCTTCGGCCGCGCGAGCGGCGTCGGTGCTCGTCGCAGTGGTGCCCGAGGCACCGCTACGCCGGGGCCGGCTGGGCCGGCGCGGACGGCGATCCTCGGCCGCCGGAGCGGCCGCGGCCAGCTCACGACGTCCACCGACGATGTCGCCCTTGTAGATCCACACCTTCACGCCGATCCGGCCGAAGGTGGTCTTGGCTTCGTAGAGTCCGTAGTCGATGTC
This sequence comes from Gordonia sp. SMJS1, assembly GCF_029866425.1. Taxonomy (NCBI): domain Bacteria; kingdom Bacillati; phylum Actinomycetota; class Actinomycetes; order Mycobacteriales; family Gordoniaceae; genus Gordonia; species Gordonia sp. SMJS1. Next base: position 4,052,688 of record NZ_CP123381.1, read on the forward strand.
GGCGCGCAGCGTGTGCAGCGGCACGCGACCCTCGCGGTAGAACTCACTGCGGCTCATCTCAGCGCCGCCCAGACGACCCGAGCACTGGACCCGGATGCCCTTCACGTTCGGCTGACGCATCGCCGACTGGATCGCCTTGCGCATCGCGCGGCGGAACGCCACACGGTTGCTCAGCTGCTCGGCGACGCCCTGGGCCACCAGCTGGGCCTCGGACTCGGCGTTCTTGACCTCGAGGATGTTCAGCTGGACCTGCTTACCGGTCAGCTTCTCCAGGTCGCCGCGGATGCGATCGGCCTCGGCGCCGCGGCGACCGATGACGATGCCCGGACGCGCGGTGTGGATGTCGACGCGAACCCGGTCACGGGTGCGCTCGATCTCCACCTTGGCGATGCCGGCCCGCTCGAGCCCCGTGGAGAGGAGCTTGCGGATGGCGACATCCTCTTTGACGTAGTCCGCGTACTGCTTGTCGGCGTACCACCGCGACTTCCAGTCGGTGGTGATGCCCAGACGGAAGCCGTGCGGGTTGATTTTCTGGCCCACTACTAGGCTCCCTTCTTCTTCGGCTGACGCGAACGGCCACGGCCGCCGGCTGCCTTCTCCGGCAGGCTCTCCACGACCACGGTGATGTGGCTGGTGCGCTTGCGGATACGGAACGCACGACCCTGCGCGCGCGGCTGGAAGCGCTTGAGGGTCGGGCCCTCGTCGGCGAACGCGGTGGCGACGACCAGGGTCCGGCGATCCAGATCCAGGTTGTTCTCCGCGTTGGCCACGGCACTCGCCAGGACCTTGTACACGGGCTCGGACGCCGACTGCGGTGCGAACCGCAGGATGTCGAGGGCCTCGTCCACGTTCTTGCCGCGGACCAGGTCCAGGACACGACGCGCCTTCATCGGCGTGACGCGCACGAACTTGGCGGTCGCCTTTGCTGTCGGATTATCGGTCTGCGTAGTCATTACCGGCGCTTCGCTTTCCGGTCATCCTTGATGTGACCCTTGAAGGTACGGGTGGGGGCGAACTCGCCCAGCTTGTGCCCGACCATCGAATCCGAGATGAACACCGGCACGTGCTTGCGGCCGTCGTGGACGGCAAAGGTGTGACCGATGAAGTCGGGAATGATGGTCGAACGACGGGACCAGGTCTTGATGACCTGCTTGGTGCCCTTCTCGTTCTGGACATCCACCTTCTTCAGGAGGTGGTCGTCGACGAACGGGCCCTTCTTGAGGCTGCGTGGCATTCTCTTACCTCCTCCTGTTATCGCTTGTTCTTGCCGGTACGACGGCGGCGGACGATCAGCTTGTCGCTGGCCTTGTTCTTGCGGGTACGGCCCTCGGGCTTGCCCCACGGGCTGACCGGGTGGCGACCACCGGAGGTCTTGCCCTCACCACCACCGTGCGGGTGGTCGACCGGGTTCATGACGACACCACGGACGGTCGGGCGCTTGCCCTTCCAGCGCATACGGCCGGCCTTGCCCCAGTTGATGTTGCTCTGCTCGGCGTTGCCCACCTCGCCGACGGTGGCGCGGCAGCGCACGTCGACGCGACGGATCTCGCCGGAGGGCATACGCAGGGTGGCGTAGGTGCCTTCCTTGCCCAGCAGCTGGATCGACGATCCCGCGCTGCGGGCCATCTTCGCGCCGCCACCCGGACGCAGCTCCACGGCGTGGACCTGGGTACCGGTCGGGATGTTGCGCAGCGGCAGGTTGTTGCCGGGCTTGATGTCGGCGGTCGAGCCGCTCTCGACGACGTCACCCTGCTTCAGGCCCTTGGGCGCGATGATGTAGCGCTTCTCGCCGTCGACGTAGTGCAGCAACGCGATCCGCGCGGTGCGGTTCGGGTCGTACTCGATGTGAGCGACCTTGGCGTTGATGCCGTCCTTGTCGTTGCGACGGAAGTCGATCAGACGGTAGGCGCGCTTGTGGCCGCCACCCTTGTGACGAGTGGTGATGCGGCCGTGAGCGTTTCGGCCACCACGCCCGTGCAGCGGACGCACCAGCGACTTCTCCGGGTGGTCACGGGTGACCTCGGCGAAGTCGGAGCCGCTGGCCCCACGACGACCCGGGGTCGTCGGCTTGTACTTACGAATAGCCATGAGTCTCTAGTCCTTCTCTGGGCGCCCCGGTCAGCTGACCGAGCCCCCGAAGATCTCGATGGGCTTGCTGTCTGCGGTCAGCGACACGATGGCGCGCTTGGTGGACTTGCGCTGGCCGTAGCCGGTGCGGGTCCGCTTGCGCTTGCCCTGTCGGTTCGCGGTGTTGACGCTGGCAACGCTGACACCGAAGATCTTCTCGATCGCGATCTTGATCTCGGTCTTGTTGGACTCCGGGTGCACCAGGAAGGTGTACACGTTGTCCTCCATGAGCCCGTAGGACTTCTCCGAGATCACGGGCGCCAGGATGATGTCGCGCGGGTCGGCAACGGTCGCCATGTCAGGCCTCCTCTGCTGTCTTCTCGACGGCAGCCTTGGCATCCGCCGTGTTCTGCTCGATGAAGGCATTGAGCGTCTCGACGCTGAACACCACCTCGTCCGAATCCAGGACGTCGTAGGTGTTGAGCTGATCCGGCGCGATCGGCAGCACGTTCTGCAGGTTCGCGACACTCAGCCACGCCGTCAGGTCCTCGCGGCCGAGCACAACCAGGAACTTACGACGATCGGAGAGGCTCTCCAGGAACTGACGCGCCGACTTGGTCGAGGGCTTCTGCCCGGAGACCAGTTCGGTGATCACGTGGATGCGCTCGTTACGAGCGCGGTCGCTCAGCGCACCGCGCAGTGCGGCCGCCTTCATCTTCTTGGGGGTGCGCTGGCTGTAGTCGCGCGGCTGCGGGCCGTGGACGGTGCCACCGCCGGCGAACTGCGGCGCGCGGGTCGAACCCTGACGCGCACGGCCGGTGCCCTTCTGGCGGTACGGCTTGGCGCCACCGCCGCGGACCTCGCCGCGGGTCTTGGTGGAGTGCGTGCCCTGGCGTGCCGCGGCCTGCTGGGCCACGACGACCTGGTGCATCAGCGCGATGTTGGCCGGGGCGTCGAAGAGCGCGGCGGGCAGGTCAACGGTTCCGTTGGTCTTGCCGTCGGCGGTCTTGACGTCCAGCGTCAGCTTGGTAGCCGTCTCGGTGCTCATTTGGCACCACCCTTCACTGCGTCGCGAACCATCACGATGCCGCCCTTGCGACCCGGGATCGCTCCCTTGATCAGCAGGAGACCGGCCTCGGCGTCCACCTTGTGGACGGTGAGGTTCTGCGTGGTCACCTTGTCGTTACCCATGCGGCCTGCCATGCGCATGCCCTTGAACACGCGACCCGGGGTGGCGCAGCCACCGATCGAGCCCGGAGCGCGGTGCACGCGGTGGGCACCGTGGCTGGCGCCCAGACCGGCGAAGCCGTGACGCTTCATGACGCCGGCGAAGCCCTTGCCCTTGGAGGTGCCGGTGACGTCGACCAGCGCGCCGTCGGCGAAGATCTCGGCGGTCAGTTCCTGACCGACCTCGAACTCGGCGACGTCGTTGACGCGGATCTCGGCCAGGTGGCGGCGCGGGGTGACCCCGGCCTTGCCGAACTGACCGGCGACCGGCTTGGTCACCTTGCGGGGATCGACGGCACCGTAGGCGAGCTGGACGGCGGTGTAGCCGTCACGGTCCGCGGTGCGGAGCTGGGTGATCACGTTCGGGCCGGCCTGGATGACAGTCACCGGGACGACGCGGTTGTTCTCGTCGAAGACCTGGGTCATGCCGAGCTTGGTGCCCAGGATGCCCTTGGTCGAACTCTGATTGCTCATGTGTTATCTCGCCCCCGTCCTACTGGATGTTGACGTCGACGCTGGCCGGCAGATCGATGCGCATGAGCGCGTCGACCGTCTTCGGTGTCGGGTCGAGGATGTCGATGAGTCGCTTGTGGGTACGCATCTCGAAGTGTTCGCGGCTGTCCTTGTACTTGTGCGGCGAACGGATGACGCAGTACACGTTCTTCTCGGTGGGCAACGGCACCGGGCCGACGACGCGTGCCCCGGTACGGGTCACGGTCTCCACGATCTTGCGCGCCGAAGCGTCGATCGCCTCGTGGTCGTAGGCCTTGAGCCTGATGCGGATCTTTTGTCCCGCCACGCTGTGTCCTCTTCCGTCAGTTGTTCTCGACAGACAAACACCGCGTGATCTGGACCGACCTCTCGCCGGCTGAGCACATGACCACCGTGTGAGATACGGCAATCGACGCTGTTCATCTGTCGTTGTACGTTGGCTCGCACCTGGTACGAGCCGGTTTGCTCCGGCACCCGCGGTCGGGCGTGTCGGGACCGTGAACCGATATCGGGGCACGCGTTACACGCCCAGTCCCCGTAGACCGGGCCTGGGAGTCATTCACCTGATCGCGACCGCGGGTCTGGCACATGGCACAACCTGCGTCCGCCGGTCAAGGCAACCCGAACAGTATGCATCAGGTCGGGAGCACGATCAAATCAGCGCCGATGACCGTCGGCAGAACCTTACCTGACCGATGAGTAAGATACCGCCATGAGTTCCACGAACCCAACCTTCGCCCTGCGCAAGAAGCTGCCCGCCAATCCGCTGGGCAACGTCCTCTTCTCCCTCGGCATGGTCGCGAAGGTCCCGTACTTCGGCACCGTCCTGCCTCTCGTGCAGGAGATGGAGCCCGGCTACTGCAAGGTCACTGCACCCAACTGGTTCGGCGTCCACAACCACATCGGCACCTTCCACGCGATCGCGGCGTGCAACCTCGCCGAGGCCGCGATGGGGATGCTGATGGAGGCCACCACGCCCACCACCCACCGTTGGATTCCCAAGGCGATGCAGACCAGCTATCTGACGAAGGCCACAACGCGCCTGACCGCCGAGGCGCGACTGGCCGACCCCGTCGACTTCGACGCGATCACCACCGGCACCGACGTCACCGTGTCGGTGAGCATCGTCGACACCGAGGGCGTCGAGGTCGTGCACTGCGACATCACCACCTGGGTGACGCCGAAGTAGTCGCCCCGCCCGGGGTGCCGTCCCGACCGGCTGCTCCTAGGGTGGGAGGATGCCTCCGCCCGGGGCACCAGGGCACCAGCGGCATCGGAGTACGACAGCTAACGAGGAGGACCACCGACCCATGTGCGGAATCTGCGGCGAGATCCGGTTCGACGGGACCGCTCCGGATGTCTCGGCGGTCGACGCCATGACCTGCGAGATGACGCGTCGCGGCCCTGACGGCTCGGGCGTCTTCTCGAAAGGCGCTGTGGCGCTCGGTCATCGGCGCCTGAAGATCATCGACCTGACCGAAAAGGGCAGTCAGCCGATGATCGACCCGGCACTCGGCCTGGCGTTGGTCTTCAACGGCTGCATCTACAACCACCACGAACTGCGCGCCGAACTCGAGGGCAAGGGCTACACGTTCTTCTCCCACGCCGACAGCGAGGTCATCCTCAAGGCGTTCCATGCCTGGGGCCCGACTGCGTCGACCATTTCATGGGCATGTTCGCGTTCGCCGTCGTCGACACCGACACCGGCGTGGTCACCCTCGGACGGGACCGGCTCGGCATCAAACCGCTCTACCTCGCCGACACCCCCGGTCGACTCCGGTTCGCCTCGTCGGTGCAGGCACTCCTGCGCGCCGGCGACGTCGACACCTCGATCGACCGGGTGGCGTTGCACCACTACTTCAGCTTCCATGCCGTCGTCCCGGCACCCCACACCATCTACAACGGCATCCGGAAGCTGCCGCCGGCCACCGTCATGACCATCCAGCCCGACGGACGCCGCACCGAACGCCGTTACTGGGAACCGGCTTTCGAACCGCATCCCGACCGCCGGGACTGGGACGAGAAGCGATGGCAGCACGAGCTGCTCGACTCGCTGCGGACGTCCGTGCGCAGGCGGATGGTCGCCGACGTCCCGGTCGGCGTGCTGCTGTCCGGGGGCGTCGACTCCTCGCTGGTGGTCGCGCTGCTCGCCGAGCAGGGTCAGACCGACCTCGCGACCTTCAGCATCGGATTCGATTCCGCGGCCGGGGAATCGGGGGACGAGTACGCCTACTCCGACCTCATCGCCGACACCTTCGGTACCGACCATCACAAGATCCACATCGGGACCGACCGGTTGCTGCCCGCGATCCCGGATACGGTCGCGGCGATGGGCGAACCGATGGTCAGCCACGACTGCGTCGCGTTCTATCTCCTGTCGCAGGAGGTCAGCAAGTCCATCAAGGTGGTCCAGTCCGGTCAGGGCGCCGACGAGATCCTCGGCGGGTACAGCTGGTATCCCCCGCTGCTGGACGTGACGAGGGAGAAGACGACGCGCGCGTACGCCGACGTGTTCTTCGACCGCGACGATGTCGACATCCGCGGCATCCTCGCCGACGACTACCTCACCGAGGCCGGTTACGACCCCAGCTTCGAATTCGCCTGGGCCCACCAGTCCGCACCGGGCGCGGCCACCGCCGTCGACGCCGCCCTCCGCCTGGACACGACCGTCATGCTGGTCGACGACCCGGTCAAACGCGTCGACACCATGACGATGGCCTGGGGCCTGGAGGCCCGCGTCCCGTTCCTCGACCACGAGTTCGTCGAACTGGCCGCCACATGTCCCCCCGATCTCAAACTCGCACATGGCGGCAAGGGGGTCCTCAAGGAGGCGAGCCGGGCGCTGCTGCCGTCGGCGGTCATCGATCGCACGAAGGGGTACTTCCCGGTGCCGGGTATCCGCCATCTGACCGGCGGCGTCCTCGATCTCGTGTCGGACACCCTGCGGTCGGAGGCGGCGCGCGACCGCGGCCTGTACCGGCCCGAGGCCCTCGACCGACTGTTCGCCGATCCCAACGGGATCCGCACGAGACTCGACGGCAACGAGCTGTGGCAGGTCGCCCTGCTGGAGATGTGGTTGCAGACGATGGAAGCGAACGCCCGACGGTGACCGCTCTGCGTTTCGACGACCGCGGCTGGAAGACCTACGGCGCCTCGCTCTCCCCCGACGGGAGTGCCTTCGCCTACATCGTCGACGAGGGCACCGGTTATCCGCGGGCCGCGCAGCGATCGCTCTCGCGGGACGGCGTCGGCGAGTTGCGCTGGGTGCAGCTCCGATCCACCGGTCCGGTCCGAAAGGTGGTGCACTCCACGGACGGTCGCTGGCTCGCAGTGGAGATCGCGCCGAGCGGCGGTGAGCACCACCAGGTGTGGGTCGTCACCACCGATCCCGACGACGACACCGCCCATCGCATCGCCGCGACGCGCCCCGACGGGCGATCGTTCGGCACGGTGGGCCTGGTCGGCTGGGACACCGACTGGGTCCTGATCACCGCCATCGATCAGGACGGCACCTCCCACGCGCTCCGCGTGCATCCGGGGACCGGGACGACACTCACCCTCGATCAGCGCGTCGGCAGCGTGCTGATCGACTCGTGGAAGGGTGCCACCCTCGTCCGAGTAGGTCCGCGGGGCTATCACGACATGCTGCTGTTGCGCCGCCGCCCCGAGTCGGGTGACGACGAGATCACGATGACCCCGCTGCTGCCACAGGATCCGGGCGCGGTCACCGATCAGGGTTACCTCCTCGACCAGGGTTTCGATCACTCATCCCTGGTGTTCGTCCCCGCCCCGAACGAGCCGGCGCGGGACCTCGACAGTGTCCAGGCGCTGGTGCGCAGCGATTTCGACGCCAAGTTCCCGCGGCTTCTGGGAGTCGAGGTCAGCAAGTTCGGCGTGCGCTTCCGCGTGATGGCCCAGCGCGTCGACATCGGGCTCGACGAGTTCGCGGTCAGCCACGACCAGTCGACAGTCGCCCTGCTGTGGAATGTGCGGGGCTGCAGCGAGTTGCAGATCCTGACCCTGCCCGATCAAACCCTGCACCCGCCCATCGAACTGCCCGGCGAGGTGGCCTCCGACCTGTCCATCAGTGCCGCGGGGTCGGTCGTGACGGTGACGGTGTCGAGCCCGCAGCACTCCCCCCTCGTCCATCTCGTGGATGTCGCCAACCGGCAGGTGTTCCCGGTCCGCGACGACGTCGTCGCCGGCGAGGGTCCCTCGTGTCTGCTCCGGCCCGAACTGATGGAGTTCTCGGCGCGCGACGGTATGCCGTTGTCCGGCTTCCTGTTCCGCGCCAAGCGGACCGCCGGCACGGCCGCGCCCGGCCCCACCCTGCTCTACTTCCACGGCGGACCGAGGGCGAGTCGCGCCCGGACTACCAGTTCCTGTTCGGTCCCCTCGTCGACGCCGGGATCACGGTCTTCGCCGCGAACGTCCGCGGGTCGTCGGGATACGGCCGGTTGTTCTCGCACGCCGACGACCGATACGGACGGTATGCCGGGATCGACGACGCCGCGGACTGTGCCGAGTTCCTGTGTCGACAGGGCATCGCCGACCCCGACGCGGTCTACTGCTCCGGCCGTTCGTACGGCGGATATCTGACCCTGGCATGCCTGACCTTCCATCCCGACCTGTTCGCCGCCGGGATCGCCATCTGCGGCATGAGCGACCTGGAGTCGTTCTTCCGCAACACCGAGCCGTGGATCGCGGTGGCGGCCTACACCAAGTACGGACATCCGGAGTTCGACCGTGAACTCCTCGCCGACCTGTCGCCGATCCACCGGATCGACGCGGTGCGCGCGCCGCTGCTCGTCGTCCACGGAGCGCACGACACCAACGTGCCGGTGAGCGAGTCGCAACAGATCGTCGCCGAACTCCAGGCACGCGGCGCCGTGGCCGAGATGCTGATGTTCGACGACGAGGGTCACGAGATCGTCAAGCGGCACAATCAGCATCGGCTCACCGAGGCGGTCGCCGACTGGATCGCGCGTCACCCGTCCCGGACCCGGTCATCTCGATGAACAGGCGGATGACCGACCGCCTGCTCGCCCAGCTCGCCGAGACGCGTTCGCCCAACACACGTGCGAATGTGCTCGAGGAACTACGTCGACTGATCCTGTCCGGTGGCGCGCCCCGGGGACCCAACTCCCGCCGGGCGAGATCGCCGACGCCTTCGATGTCAGCCCGATCCCGGTCCGCGAAGCCCTGAAGACGCTGGTCGGCGAAGGCCTGGTGGTGCACCGTCCCGGAGCGGGGTACCGGGTGAGTCAGCTGTCCACCGAGGAGCTACGCGAGATCTACTTCGTCCGAGGCACTCTCGAACAAGCAGCACTCGCCCGGTCGGTCGGCCTGATCGACGAGTCCTCCCTGGAGACCGCACGCGCACGCCACATCGAGCTGCTCGCGGCGGTGAAGTACAACGACGGCAAGGCTTTTCACGACATCTCCCGCGAGTTCCATCGCGCTCTCACCGAGCCGTGCGCGATGCCGCGCCTGCTCAACATGTTCGAGGCGACCTGGAATCTCACCGAGCCGTTCCAGGTGATGAGATCGGTGACCGCCGAGACCCAGCAGGCACTCAACACCGACCACGCCGACCTGCTCGCGGCGTTCGGCGACCGAGACACCACTTCGGTCCTCGACGTCGCGCACCGTCACCACCAGCGCCTAGAGAGCGCCGTCATCGAGACCGCCGCACTCCTCGACGTCCGCCACGACTGAGCCCCGGCGAAATATATCTGCCCGTTCATCGCGGGGTAACAATCCGTTCTTACATTTCTCCCATCAGCGTGCGCCCCGTACGACTTCCGACCCCGGCCGCTGACCAGGACCAGGAGAACGCCAATGTCCACACCACCCTCCGGGACGCCCGGACCGCAGGTACCCGCGGCCACGTCTCACACCGGCGCCGCCGGTGAGAGCGTCATCAAGTCCACCTACGACGATCGGCTCACCAACACCGATCTCGCGCCACTGAAGGAACAGAAGTGGACGTGGTACAACATCTTCGCCTTCTGGATGTCCGACGTGCACAGCGTCGGCGGCTACGTGTTCGCGGGAAGCCTTTTCGCGCTGGGCATCGCGGCCTGGCAGGTGCTGGTGGCGCTCGTGGTGGGCATCGTGGCCGTCAACATCCTGTGCAACCTGGTCGCGAAGCCGTCCCAGATGGCGGGCGTTCCCTACCCGGTGACGACCCGGGTCTCGTTCGGCGTAAAGGGCGCCAACATCCCGGCGATCATCCGCGGCGTGATCGCGGTCGTCTGGTACGGCATCCAGACCTATCTCGCCTCAGTCGCTTTCGGGCTCCTGGCGCTGAAGTTCTGGCCCGGACTCGAACCCTGGGGCGATGTCGAACAGCATGGTTTCCTCGGCCTGTCCGCGCTCGGCTGGGCGGGTTTCATCCTGATGTGGATCCTGCAGGCGTTCGTGTTCTGGAACGGCATGGAAACCATCCGGAAGTTCATCGACTTCTGCGGTCCCGCAGTGTATGTCGTCATGATCGCGCTGGCGGCCTACCTGGTCGTCGAGGCCGGTTGGGACGACGTGAGTCTCGACCTGTCGGTCGGCGACGGGCTCTCCGGTTGGTCGTCGTTCACGATGATGATCAGCGCGATCGCACTCGTGATCTCCTATTTCTCCGGTCCGATGCTCAACTTCGGTGACTTCTCGCGGTACGGGCGCACTTTCGGCGAGGTGAAAAAGGGCAACTTCTGGGGCCTGCCGGTCAACTTCCTCTTCTTCTCACTCCTCGTGGTGTGCACGGTCTCCGCGGCGGTCACGGTCATCGGCACCGACGAGGACGGCAACATCATCACCGATCCGGTGCACATCGTCGATCGCATCGACAACACGACCGCCGCGGTGCTGGGCGTGCTCACCTTCGCCATCGCCGCGATCGGGATCAACATCGTCGCGAACTTCGTCTCGCCGGCGTTCGACTTCTCAAATGTCGCGCCCACCAAGATCAGCTGGCGAACCGGCGGCATGATCGCGGCGGTCGGCTCGGTGCTCATCACGCCGTGGAACCTCTTCAACAATCCGACCGCGATCCACTACACGATGGACACCCTCGGCGCGGTCATCGGTCCGCTGTTCGGCATCCTCATCGCCGATTTCTACCTCGTCAAGAAGCAGAAGATCGAGGTGGACGAGCTCTTCACCATGAGGCCCGAGGGCGCCTACTGGTACCGCAACGGCTGGAACCCGGTTGCCGTCGGCGCCACCGCCATCGCGTCGATCCTCCCGATCGGTGTCGTCATCTTCGGCACCGTGTATCAGGCCAGCTTCACATGGTTCATCGGCGCGGGCATGGGCATGCTCCTCTACTGGCTCGGGATGAAGTTCGTGCCGACCCGCCTGATCTACGGACCCGCGGCGCTCGCTCGCATGACCGCTGACATCGAAGTGATGTCGGCGGAGCCCGAGACCGCGGGAACGCCGACCACAGAAGCCGCGTCCACCGTGCCCGGGGGCAGCACCCGGAACTGACGGGCGGTGAACCACCGGGCCGCGCGAGCATCTCGCGCGGCCCGGTCTGCTGTGTGTGCGGCTTCCGAACCCACCGCCCACCCCTGACGCATCCATTGTGCCATTGACAAACGGCACGGTTGCTGATGGTGTGAGTTGATGCACACCAGGACGACTCCGACCCCGCTGCCGACCCGCGCGTCGGCACGGGCCACCGCGACCGCCCATGCGACGAGGTGGGGGCTCGGCACGTTCACCGGCGCGATTCCACTGAATCCGCTGGGCATCCGACTCTCGCGCGGTCTCATCGCCGCGATCATGCGCACGCTCGGACGTACGCCATCCGGAACAACCGTGTATCCGGTCCGCGAGAACGGCATTCGCGGCGAGTGGGTTCTCGGACCGGATGTCCGACGGGGGCGCCGCGCGATCTACTACGTCCACGGCAGCGCGTACAGCATCTGCTCGGCTCGCACACATCGGTCGCTGGCCGCGCGGCTCTCTTTCGCGACCGGGATACCGGTGTTCGTCGTCGACTACCGTCTGGCTCCCGAGCACCGATTCCCCACCGCCGCCGAGGACGTCGCCGACGGCTTCGACTGGCTGCTCCGCCAGGGCTTCCTCCCTGCCGACATCGTGGTCGCCGGCGACTCCGCCGGCGGTCATCTGGCCTGCGATCTGACCCTCCGACGCGCGGACGGCGGCGCTGCCCAACCCGCCGCGGTCGTCCTGTTCTCCCCGCTCATCGACCTCACCTTCGAGCTGGCGCGCACCCAGGAACGCATCCGGCGCGACCCGGCGATCACGGCTGCGGCTGCCGCCCGCCTGGTGGCGCTCTACACCCGCGACGTTGCCGCCGACGACCCGCGTCTCGCGCTGGATTTCGCGGCGGCACGGGATCTTCCACCGTTCCTCATCCAGGCGGGCGGCGCCGAGATGCTCAGCGCCGACGCCCGCCACCTGCACGAGCAACTCAGCGCGCACGGCGGTGACAGCCGGCTGGAGATCTGGCCGGGCCTGATGCACGTCTTCCAGGCCCTCCCCCGGCTCGGCCCAGAAGCCGACGCCGCACTGCGCCGGGTGGCCGAGTTCCTGGGCGACCGGGCGGCGGACCGGCCGTCTCCGGCGACGGCCCCGGCCTCACTCACCGAGGCGGACGCGTCATGATCACCGCGGTCGACGGAATACGGCGCCGGTTCCTCCGAAATCCGTTGTCGCAGAACACTCGCGCGCTCGTCACCGGTGCCGGGAGCGGGATCGGCCGTGCGTTCGCGCTCGAACTCGGCCGGCGCGGCGGCGAGGTGATCTGCGCCGACATCGACGAGACACGCGCCGACGAGACCGCGTCGCTGGTCACCTCCCGGACCGGGCGGGTGGCCCATGCGTTCACCTGCGATGTCGCCGACCGGGCCGCGATGGCCTCGCTCGCGGCGTTCACCCGCGACACCTTCGACGGTCCACCGACCCTCGTCGTCAACAACGCCGGAGTCGGCATCGGGGGCCGCCCGGTCGGCGACATCGGGTTCGACGACTGGGACTGGACGCTCGGGATCAACCTCTGGGGTGTGGTGCACGGGTGCGAACTCTTCGCACCGATGCTGCGCGAAGCGGGCCGCGGCGGGATCATCAACGTCGCGTCGGCCGCGGGTTTCGCCGCGGCGCCGGTGATGGCGCCCTACAACGTGTCGAAGGCCGGCGTGGTCTCGCTGAGCGAGACACTCGCCGCCGAGCTGGCCTCCGCCGGCGTCGGTGTCACGGTTCTGTGCCCCACGTTCGTCAAGACCAACGTGGCCCGCGACGGTCGGATCACCTCGGACGCACAGGATCTCGCCGGGACGCTGATGCGCTGGACCGGGGTGTCCCCGGCCGGCGTGGCCGCATCGACACTCGACGCCCACGATCTGGGACGTCTCTACGTCCTGCCGCAACTGGACGCCCGCGTGATCTGGCATCTCAAACGACACTTCCCGGCGTCCTACGTCCGCGGACTCGGACTCCTCAACCGCCTCCTGCCGTCGTCCTGACCCGGCGACCTCAGCGCACCGACCACACGAAAGGACCACTCTCATGGCCATCGACCTCGACAACATGCTGCAGAAGATCAAGGACCGTCAATGGGCCCTGATCGACATCGATTGGGACGCACCGGGCGCCGAGCTCATCGACCCCGACCTCCACGCCAAGCTCAAACCCTTCATGAGTGACCTGATGTGGATCGAGAACGTCGGCGCACGGGGCTTCGCGGCCATGGCCAAGAAGGCGCCGACCCCGACGCTGAAGAGCATCTACGAACACTTCCACGCCGAGGAACAGAAGCATGCCAATGCCGAACTGGCACTGATGCGCAGGTGGGGCATGCTCGGCGGCGCCGGGAGCGGAGCGAGCGGGCCGAACGCAACAGGCGACGAGATCCCGTCACCGAATGTCAACGTGCAGCTGGTGATCAACTGGCTCGACCGACACTCCGACGACATGTCCCTGTCCTTTCTGGGAACCGTGATCCCGATGCTCGAGGTCGCGCTCGACGGCGCGCTGATCAAGTTCATCACCGACGAGGTCAAGGACCCGGTGGCCCAGGAGGTGTTCAGACGGATCAACTCCGATGAATCGCGGCACCTCGCAGTCGACTTCGAGGTGATGGAGATCCTCGGACACGCGGGGTTGCGCAAACGGACGATCGATTTCGTCGGCGGGTGGGTCAAGCCGACCTTCCTGATCGGAGCTCTCAGTTATGTACCGCTCCTGAACAAGATGCGCGACAACATCGTCGCGATGGGGGTCGACGAGGAACGGCTGTACAGCGCGATGAAGCGCTACCGGGCGGTGGGAGATCGAAGTGAGTACGTGCGGCGCCTGCCCATGTTCCAGGTGGTCGCGTACCACGGTGCGGCGGTGATCAATCGAGGCAACGTGCCCTACCACCTGTTCGCCGACTCGATGGTGAAGCTCACCGATCGCATCCCGTTCGGGCTGGTCCACCGAACACCCACGTGGTCGCAGGAACTCACCTACGAGCCGACGGCCTGAGGCGGCGGTGATGCACACCTCGGTGGCCATCATCGGAGCCGGATTCGCCGGTATCGGCGCGGCGATCCGTCTCCGGGAGCACGGAATCGACGACCTCGCGATCTTCGAACGCGACGACCGGGTCGGCGGCACGTGGCGCGACAACACCTATCCGGGTGCCGCGTGCGACATCCCGTCGCGCCTGTACTCCTACAGCTTCGCGCCCAACCCGGACTGGTCGCACACCTACTCGCGCAGTGCCGAGATCCTCGACTACATCCGGTCGATGGTCGACGACTCCGGGATCGGACCGCACATCCGGTTCGGCCACACGGTGACCGGGATGGAGTACAACGCCGACGACGGTCTGTGGACCATCACGTTCGACGAAGGGCACGAACCGGTACGGGCGCGCGCCGTCGTCCTGGCCTCGGGTCCGCTCGCGAACGCCTCCTTCCCCGACATCCCCGGCATCGAGGACTACGAGGGGCACAAGATCCACAGCGCACGTTGGGATCACGACTACGACTTCACCGGCAAGAAGGTCGCTGTCGTGGGCACCGGGGCGAGCGCGGTCCAGATCGTGCCGGAGCTGGTCGAGACCGCCGCGTCGGTGAAGGTCTTCCAGCGCACGCCCGGCTGGGTCCTGCCCCGCGCGAACGTGCGGACCCGTGCGACGACCAAGCGGCTCTATCGGGCGGTGCCCGGCACCCAGCGACTGGCGCGTTCACTCTGGTTCTGGGGTCACGAGACGGTGGCGCTGGGCGTCGTCTGGAACACTCCCCTGACCCGCGTCGTCGAGGCGGTCAGCAAAATGCACCTGCGGTCACAGGTCGACGACCCGTGGCTGCGCCGGCAGCTCACCCCCGACTTCGCCGCGGGATGCAAACGACTGCTCATGACCAGTGACTACTACCCCGCGCTCCAGCGACCGAACTGCACACTGGTGACCTGGCCGATCGCCCGCATCGCCGAACGCGGCATCCGCACCGTCGAAGGTGTTGAGCACCAGTTCGATTGCATCGTGTTCGCGACCGGGTTCGACGTGTCCAAGACCGGGACGCCGATCCCGATCACCGGCCTCGACGGCCGCGACCTCGCGTCCGAGTGGGGCCGGGGCGCGTTCGCGTACCGCAGCGTCGCCGTGTCCGGCTATCCCAATCTGTTCTTCACGTTCGGACCCAACTCCGGCCCGGGCCACAGCTCCGCGCTGGTCTACATGGAGGCCCAGATCGACTACATCACCGAAGCGGTCACCCAGCTGCTCGAGAACGACTGGAAGGCTCTCGACGTGCGCGCCGAGGCGCAGGAGCGATACAACCAGGACATCCAGTGTCGACTGACCTCGACCACCTGGAACTCCGGATGCCAGAGCTGGTACCTGACCGACGACGGGTTCAACGCGACGATGTACCCCGGCTTCGCGACCCAGTACGTCAATCAGCTGCGCCGCGTCGAACTGCGCGACTACCGGATCCTCGTTCACCGGGACGCTCGGACTCCGGCCACCGCAGCGTTACAGTGAGGGGATGACCGAGTACCGGATCGACGACCTGGCGCGCGTGTCCGGAACCACGACCCGGAACATCCGCGGCTATCAGGAACGCGGGCTGCTCCCCCAGCCGCTGCGGCGCGGACGCGTCGCGATCTACACCGAGAAGCACCTGCGTAACCTCCGGGCCATCAACAAACTGCTCGGGAGCGGGTTCACCCTCAAGCACATCGCCACCTTCATGACGAATCCCGGCGCTCGCATCGGGGATGCGTTGGAGCTCAACGAGATCCTCGACGAGCATTGGTCGAGCACGTCACGCCCGGAGATCACCCGCGACGAGCTCGACGAGCGATTCGGTCCGCTGGACGATGCCCAGGTCGCGGCTCTCGTGCGAGCCGGTGTGATCTCGGAGACCCCGCGCGATGGGGTGTACGAGGCCATCGACCCGCGCATCATCGGAAACCTGGCGAAACTCGTGCGACGGGGCGTGCAGATCACCGCGCTGGCAGATGTCCACGAACGGTTCACCGCAAAGATCAACGAGGCCGCCGAGATCCTGCTCGCTGCCGCGCATGACGAGGTGGACCGACGCAAGGGCCCGGGCTGGCTGCCGGAGAACGACGACGACGTCGCCTGGGCGGTGAACCTCCTGGGGATGATGCGCCGCGTCGGAACCGAGAACGCCCACGCCGCACTCGACCGCGCCCTCGACACGGCGCTGGACCGGGAACTCTCGGCCCACCAGAGCGCCGTCGACGAGCGCGCGGACGCCGACGCGCCGCAGCCCGGCCGGGAATCCGTCGAGCCCTCAGCCGGACCCGTTGTGCCGCTTCGGCAGAACGACCGATGAGGCGAGGAAGAAGCAGATCGCTCCCACGAACGTACCGACCGTCGCGGCCACCGCGTCGGCGGTGACGCCACCCCTGGTCACGAATGCTCCGACGGCCGACACCCCGAATGCGACACACCCGATCCAGTTGATCAGCACCGACCACCAGTCCCGATCGCGGAGATCCCACCGGCGTCCGGTGGCGCGGGTGTAGCCGGCGAAGGCGACCGCGCCACTGATGAGGAAGGCGATGGACCCGCCCGCGTCCGGGGTCCAGACCAGGTGCCGGTCGCCCCAGATCGTATGCGCGACCAGAGCTCCCGTGGTCGACACGTTGAACAGGATCGTACCCACCGATTGCGTGGCTGCTGTGAGCCATTCGGCACGGATGACCGAACCGGGCGCCGACGACCGCAGTTCGGCCACGGTACCGCTGCGGATCAGCTGGATGAATCCGGCTGCGGTGAAGAACCAGGCGCCGACAAAGTAGCAGCTGTTGGCGAACCCGGCGCCCATCAAGTGGGCCAGCCCGGGGGCCGACCCCAGCGCGAACAGCGCCGACCCGATCATGAACCCCCAGCACTGCTTGGGCAGCGTCGGCGTCAGGAATGCATGTGTGCGGTCATGCGGTGACATCAAGGCTCGCGATGACCTTGCTCGGCTCGATCCAGATCCCCAGCTCGCCGGGGACCCCGTTTCGGGCTCCGAACTCTTCGGCCCGCTCGGCACCCATGTAGCGCGCCCCGCACATCGTCGCGATGCGACGCACCTCGTCGAGGTCGTCGGTGACCCGCGCGATGCCTTGCACCTGCACGAAACCGAACGGCGGTGCGGGCAGGTCGACTGCCATCACGACACGTGGATCACGCAACAGCGCACGGCCTTTGGCAGTCGTGGCCCCGGTGTTGAACGCGATCCGGTCGCCGTCGAGGACGAACCACACCGGGACGACGAGCGGCCGACCGTCGGCGGCGGTGTATCCGAGGTGCCCGGTCTTCGTGCCGCTGGTGAGGAAGTCGCGGATGGCCGGATCGGACAGCGTGGGCGCAGACATGCCTCTCACCCTAGAGAGACCTGGCCACAACCGCGAGGTGTTCGGACTCGACCGCCTCACCGTTGCGCGAGTACATCACCGATCCGGCATGCCATCATCATGATCGTCGCGTGCGGGCCACTGCGCCCGCTGCTGGGCAGAATGGACCCGTCGACGATCCGGAGTCCGCGAACCCCGTACACCCCGCCGAGCCAATCGGTCCGGACGCCCATCGGCATCGTCCCCCACGCGTGCTGGGAGAACCCCGCCCGATCGGCGATCCGCACGCTCCCCGGGACGACGACGTCGGCGAACTCGGGCGCGCGCAGCATCTCCACGACCTCCGCGGCCGCCGTCCGCAGCGCGACGGCGGTGGCCGGGTCGGGCTCGTCGAACGCCAGCCGTACAGCGGCGCCGTCGGCGACGATCCGTACCGCCGAATGCCTCATCGCGGTCACCTCGACGATCGGACCCCAGGCGCGCAGGCCGCGTATGTACGAGGCGAAATCATCTCGATAACAGCGTATTTCGAGACCGCTGTCGGTGTGCACCACGGTCGGCAACACCATGCCCGGCCCCGCCGGTGTCCGCCTGGCGTACGACACCGCCAGGCCTCGATGCTCCCCGGCACCCAGCGAACGGGCACCTGCGCGACCCCCGATGTCGAGTGCGGGCAACTCCGAACGCAACAGGATCCCCGCGGTGCCGAGGGTGCCCGCGGCGAGGATCATCTCGCCCGCGCCGACCGTGAGCGAGCCCGCGTGCACGCCCGTCACCGTCGTACCCCCGGCCGACGCCACACGGTCCACCGTGCAACCGGTCACGACCCGGAGGTTGGGTCGCGACAGCGCCGGGACGAGGTACGCGTCGGCCGCCGAGCGGCGCGCGAGCCCGCTCCGATTGATCGGCACCCGGTTGAGCCCGACCACCGGCCACCGCTGCGCGAGCGGACGGACCGGCACCCGCGCCGTCCAGTAGCGCTCGAAAGCGGTTCCGGCGTCTCCGAGTTCGTCGTCGGCGACGGGTTCGACACCCATGGTGCCGCCGGGCGCGTCCAGTTCGTCGTACGCATCGGCGATGGCGTCGAGCCCCCACCCGGCCGGCCACGTTCCGAAGTCGTCGCGATGCCACCTGAGGAAGTACCCGCCGTTCACCGCCGACGAACCGCCGAGAGCCGACCCGCGGGCCGCCGACACCCCGAGGTTCGTGTCGTGGCGGACCGCATGCGGGGCGGCGTCGTCGATCGGTAGCCGAGACAGCTCGAGGTCCGCGGGGGTCGGCAGGCCTCCCGGACCGCGTTCCAGCAGCACGACCGTACGGTCGGGGTTCCGCGAGAGCCGCTCGGCGAGCACGCATCCGGCGCTGCCGGCGCCGACGATGACGACGTCGGCGGTGAGCGACCGGTCGGTCGTCGTCATCGAGAGATGACCGGGCGCAACGCTTCCGGGTCTCGGTGGGTGATGACGCCTTGCCACAGGCCCGCACCGTAGGCCAGGTCGTCGAGCCGGTGCATGAGGATGTAGCGCAGCGGGCCGAGCGTGGGCGGACTGGTCGGATCGGCGAGCAGATCCCGGACCCAGGACACCACCCCCTCGACGATCGCCACCTGCACGGCGAGGGTGCGGAAACGCTTGGACACGAGGGCGAGCAACACCGCCACCGGCCAATAGTGACGGCAGATGGCGTCAGCGGCCTGTAGCAGTCCGAACCCGGCCGCTCGTCCGGTCATCTGCGCCGACACCAGCGGGGCCGACGGCAGGTCGCCCAGTCGCCGCCGCATCCGAACCGCCAGATGGGTGAGGATGATCATCGCCAGGGCGGCACCGAACCGCGTCCGCGACAGCAACGCCACCACCGCGGCGGCCATCGGAACCGACATCTTCATCGGCGCCGCCCGGTCACCGTGCCGGGAGGCCAGGTGTGCGGCGCCGGTGCCGTAGAAACAGCGACGCGAGAGCACCGAGCGCAGGTCAGCGCGGTGCTCATGGGCCACACGAGCCACCGGGTCGTAACGGATCCGCCACCCCTCCGCGTGCATCCGCCAGCACGCGTCGACATCCTCGGCCACCCGCAGCGACTCGTCGAAACCGCAGAAAGCGCTGCGCCGCACCACCATCGCGGCGCTGGGCACATACGGGGTCCGGGTCGAGGGCGCCACCGCGGACTCCTCGGGTCCCATGTCCAGGGAGGACCACCCGTTCTCGTACCGCTCGGCCAGCGATGACGCCACCGACGCGTCGGACTGCAATCCGACGATGCGCGGCGCGACGAGCCCGACCGTGGGGTCGGAGAAGTGCGTCAGCAGGATGGTGAGCCAATCCGGGTCGGGCACGACGTCGGAGTCGAGGAATGCGACGAAGTCGGTCGTCGCGGCCTCCGCCCCCGCGTTGCGCGCCGCGGACGGACCACGGTTGTCGTCGAAGCGCAGGACCCGCGCCGTGGGCCGGTCCGCCACGATCGGGGTCGCGGAGCCGTCGTCCACGACGATGACCGTCAGCCCGTCGAGGGCGTCGAGCAGGCGATCGATGCCAGCCTGGTTGTCCCGGACCGGGACGACCACGGTCACGTCCTGCGGCTGCGGCCCGAACATGGGCCGGGGATTGGCGATCCCCGCGTCCAGCAGTGCGCGCGCCAGTCGTCGGGTCACGTTGTCGCACACCTCGATCCGACCGTCCTCGGAGGTCATCCCGAGTGCGGTGTCGGACATGCGCAGCAGCCGCGTCGGCGAACCGCCGACCAAATACCGGAAGTCGCCCGCCTTGGCACAGCGCAGGTCGATCTGCACCTGGAAGCCGTCGGGCAGATCGGTGCGCGGCCCCGGAGTCGCGTCGGCGTCCGAGTGCGCTCCGGGTTCGACGGACTCCGAGTCGTCCCGGGCGGAGGCGTCGTCCGCGTCCTGGTTCCCGGCCCAGCGTCGTGGGGCCGAGTCGTCGAGGGCCGTCATCCCAGGCGCCCAGATCGTCGATCTGCCACGACTCCAGGGCGGCCCACAGGCGGTCGGTCACCCCGTCGACCAGACCCGCCCCCGTCTCGGCGCTCGCGCCCTCCGGGTCGCCGAGGACACCGTTGGGACTCACGGCGGCGACACCGCCCGACCGCATCGCCCCCATCAGCGCCCCCACCGGCTCCCGGTTGCCCGCCACGGCACGGTCGGGATCCACGACGGACGGCGAAACATGCAGCAGCACAGATGTTTCGGTGAATCCCGCGTGGGCGTCGGCGCCGTCGAAAGCGCACGGGAACCAGGCGACGTCCCGGCCCTCGTAGCGGAGTCGGGTCACCGCCTCGATCAGCGTCCGGGTGTTCCCGCCGTGTCCGTTGACGAACACCACGCGCGCCGCCCATCGGCACGCACTGCGGCCGTACTCGACGAGGAGGCCGCGCAACGCCTCGTGCCCGATCGAGATGGTCCCGGCGAAGCCCTCGTGTTCGCCGCTGGCGCCGTAGTTCAGGTCCGGTGCGCACAGGAGTCCGGAGGCCTTCGATCGTCCGCAGACGCGCTCGGCGATCGCCGCCGCGATACGCGTGTCGGTGTCGAGCGGGAGGTGGGGCCCGTGCTGCTCGACCGAACCGAGGGGCACCAGCAGGGTGATCACCTGCCCATCGAGGTCTGGCCAGTTGCACTGCCCCAACGCCGATGGCACCGTCATTCGACCAATGCTAGCGATGGGGCCTGCGAGTGTGTCGGTCTCGCCCGAAAAACGGAGCGAAAAACGCGTCCAGATGTCGCGAACCACCACTCTGACGAGCGTTCGATCGGTTGTGGAATGCTGAGAGCATCCAGTGATACCTGACACAGTGCGCGAACAACGATCGGGAGGACGACACCCATGAGCAGTGCCACACCACACGACAGCGGCAAGCCCGGCCCACTGAGTTCGATCCGGGTCATCGAGTTCGCCGGTATCGGCCCCGGTCCGCATGCCGCCATGCTGCTGGCCGATCTCGGCGCCGACGTCGTGCGCGTTCAGCGTCCGGGGTCGCTGCCCAAGCCCGGCCGCAACGCCGATGCTCTGCTCCGCGGCCGACGCGTCGTCGAGGCCAATCTCAAGGACGACAACGACCGGGAGACCATTCTCGGCCTCGTCGCCAAGGCCGATGTGATCCTCGAGGGTTTCCGTCCCGGCGTGATGGAACGGCTCGGACTCGGACCCGACGACCTCGAGAAGGTCAATCCCGGCCTCGTCTACGGGCGCATGACCGGCTGGGGACAGGACGGACCCCGTGCCAACCTCGCCGGCCACGACATCAACTACATCTCGCTCACGGGCATGCTGCACGCCATCGGACGCAAGGACGATCGTCCCGTGCCCCCGCTCAACCTGGCCGGTGACTTCGGCGGCGGTTCGATGTTCCTCGTCGTCGGTGTGCTCGCGGCACTGCTCGAGCGCGGGGTGTCCGGCCGGGGACAGGTCGTCGACGCGGCCATGGTCGACGGCGCTTCCGTTCTGGGACAGATGATGTGGGCGTTCCGCGGCACCGGACTGTGGAGCGACACCCGGGGTGTGAACATGCTCGACACCGGCGCTCCGTACTACGAGGTCTACGAGACCTCCGACGGCAAGTACATGGCGGTCGGCGCGATCGAGCCGCAGTTCTACGCCGAGCTGCTCAAGGGCCTCGAACTCACCGACGCCGACCTGCCGGACCAGAACGACATCGCCCAGTGGGGGAAGCTGAAGGAGATCTTCACCGAGACCTTCAAGTCGCGTACCCGCGACGAATGGGCCGCGGTCTTCGAGGGCACCGACGCCTGCACCTCGCCGGTCCTCACCTTCGCCGAGGCACCCGCCGACGCCCACATGGCCGCCCGCGCCAACCTCGTCGACATCGACGGCGTGACCCAGGCCCAGGTGGCACCGCGCTTCTCGCGCACCAAGCCGGAGACCCCCACGGGCCCGACCACCGAGGCGACCGATCCGTCGACGCTCTGGGCCGACTGAGGGTCCCGCCACCGCTTCTCCGTGCGGGAGAAGCGGTGGTGACCCGCCCATTGCTCCCCGAGGTTCCAGGAGCGGTCGGACCCGCCCATTGCTCCCCGAGGTGCGAGGAGCGAAAGCCGCCGGGCCGAGCAAGCGACGAAGGAGCGCGTCGAGGTCGACGAGCCACGAAGGGCGACAACTCACGTCGCCCTTCGTGGCTCGCTTCGCTCGCACCTCAGGGAGCAGATGATCGGCCACTCGCCCTCGAACGCAGGGGTTCTTTCGCGGCCGCGCGGCGTCAGACCTTCGAATGCCCCATGTCGATCTGGAACTCGGCCGCGGTGATCCCCTTGGCACTGTCGGACGCGAGGTAGAGGACGGCGTCGGAGATCTCGTCGAGCGCGGCGACCGGATGGTAGTCGAGGATCGACGTGAAATGCGGGTTGACCCAGGGGATTCCGAAGATCCGGTGGGCCTCGGTGTCAGCCACACCCATCGGGGTGTCGACCGCGTACGGGTGCACGCTGTTCACCCGGATGCGGTGATGCCCGAGCTCTTTGGCGGTCGTCTGCGTCAGTCCGACGAGGCCGTACTTCGACGCCGAGTACGACGCCTGCATCGGCATCGCCTTCAGGCCCGCAACCGAGCTGATCACGGTGATCGAGCCGCCGTTGGCCGCTTCGAGCATCGCCGGGATGGTGGCCTTCAGCGTCTTCCACGCACCGACGAGGTTGATGTCGACGACGTCGGTGAACTGTTCTTCACTGAGCTCCCAGACCTTGCCCCAGGTCAGCACGCCGGCGTTGGCGACCACGTGGTCGAGCCGGCCGAACTGCTCGACGGCGTCGGCCACGAGCTGCTGCTGGAAGGCGAGGTCCCGGGTGTCACCCTGTCGCGCAAGGATCTTCCCACCGACGCCCTCGACGAGACGGATCGTCTCGGCGAGGTCGTCGGCGGTGGCCGCGGGGTAGGTCGCATGGTCGATGATCGGACCCGCGATGTCCAGGCCGACGATCGCGGCCCCCTCGCGAGCGAACCGGATCGCGTGGTTGCGACCTTGACCTCGGGCGATGCCGGTGATGTAGACGACCTTGCCGTCGAACTGTCCCATGGCAGAACTGTAACACGTTCTAGTTCTGGTTCCCCAGGGTTCGCGGGCACATCCCCAGCGTCATCTGAAGACGGGTCAGATGCTTCCGAACGAGCGGGTGAAACCGTCGGGAACGACGAGGTCGGCGGCCGACAGCTCGTGCACGCTCTTGTGCCCGAGACCCATCAGCACACCGTCGAGCCCCATGCGCAGGAGATCCAGCACGTTCTCCACACCGGCCTGGCCGTTGGCCGCGAGACCCCAGAGGTACGCACGGCCGATCATGACCGCGCGGGCCCCGAGCGCCAGCGCTTTGGCCACATCGCTGCCGCGTCGGATACCACCGTCGAGCAGGACCTCGATGTCGTTGCCCACGGCCGTCGCGATGTCGGGGAGAAGGCGGATCGTGGCGGGGGTGCCGTCGAGGTTGTTGCCACCGTGGTTGGACACCGACAGTGCGGTCGCGCCGATGTCCACCGCACGCTTGGCATCGTCGAGGCGGGTGATGCCCTTGACCATGAACGGCCCATCCCACTGCTCGCGCAACCACTTCAGGTCTTCCCAGGTGGGCGGCGGGGTGCTCATCCACGACCCGTAGGCGCCGAAGAACGTCGGTCCCGGCACCCCCTGCGGCGTCAGGTTGGGTGCGGTCAGGTCGGGGATGTTGATCTTCCCGCCCTTGACCCAGTCGAGTGCGTACCGTGGCTTGACCGCGATCTCCGGACCCAGGCGCAGCAGCGCCTTGAGGTTGACCTTCTCGGGGATCTCGGGGCTACCCCAGTCGCGCCCGACGTTGAAGACCCAGTCGGTGGTGACGATGAGACCCTTCGCACCGGCCGCCTTGGCGCGCTCGGCTCGGGCGAGGATCTCGTCGCGGCCGCCCAGCCAGTAGATCTGGAAGTGGACCTTGTCGTTGACCGCGGTGACCTCTTCGACCGCGTGCGAGGCGAAGCTCGACAGTCCCATCGCGGTGCCACGGGCGGCCGCCGCGCGGGCCACGGCCACCTCGCCCTCCGGGTCGACGGCCTGCACACCCGTCGGCGAGATCATCACCGGGAACGAGATCTCCTCTCCCATCACCGTTGTCGTCATCTCGCGGTCGGACTGCGCACCGACGACGTGCGGCGCCCAGCCCAGTTCGGAGAACGCGCGGACGTTGTCGTCGACGGTGACACCGGCCTGCGTACCGGCGACCAGCGACGAGTACACCGATTTGGGCAGCCGCTTCTTGGCCCGGCGCTGCGCCTCGGTGACGGTCTCGAACCAGGGATTTCGGGCCCAGGGGTTGGCAGACATGTTCTTCCTACTCATTGATCCATCCATGGAGACCGGTTGGCTCTCATGGAGACGGGGCGCCGGTTCCGACGACGGCGCGCCCCGTGGTGTACCGCGGGCGATCTACCGCGCGGCGGGGGTGAACCCGGCGAGCGGGTTCTCGTCACAGGACTTGGTGGGACGCGAGGCCACCGGGGTCAGGTCGCCGTCGGGCCGCCGGGTCATCAGGGTCAGCGGCGTGCCGCGTGAATGGTCCTTGTTGGCGGTCGGTTTCGTGCGGTCGCCGGCGAGGAGTTCCTCACCGTAACCCTGCACGCACTCCGGGTCCGGACCGGCGAGCGGGAGACCGGTGAAGAACTTCGCGGCCATGCACCCGCCGCGGCAGGCGTCGAAATGCGCGCACTTCGTGCAGGCGCCGGCGTTCTGCGGTTCGCGCAATTCGGTGAACAGGTCCGACCGCTGCCAGATCTCCTGGAATCCGCCGTCGGACAGGATGTTCCCGGCGAGGAAGTTCTCGTGGATCGCGAACGGGCACGCGTACACGTCGCCGACCGGGTCGATGAGGCAGACCACGCGTCCCGCACCACACAGATTGAGGCCGGGGAGGCCGCCGCCGGAATCGGAACCGAACGCCGACAGATGGAAGAACGAGTCACCCGTCAGCACTCGATCACCGTGTGCGACAAGCCAGTCGTAGAGTTCGCGCTGCTGGTGCGGCAACGGATGCAGGTCATCCCACACGTCGGCGCCCCGACCGGAGGGACGCAACCGGGTGATGCGCAGCGTGGCGTTGTAGCGGTCGGCGAGCGCCTTGAACTCGTCGAGTTGCGCGACGTTCTGTCGTGTCATGACGACGCTGATCTTGGCGTCGGCGAAACCCGCCTCGGCCAGGTTCTCCAGCGCACGGACGGCCATGTCGAACGAACCCGGACCGCGGACCGCGTCGTTGACCTCCGCGGTCGCCCCGTCCAGCGAGATCTGGACGTCGACATAATCCGACGCCGCGAGTCTCGCGGCCACCTTCTTGTCGATGCGCAGGCCGTTGGTGGAGAACTTCACCCCCACCTGATGGCTGGTGGCGTAATCGACGAGCTCCCAGAAGTCCGGGCGAACGGTCGGTTCGCCGCCGCCGATGTTGACGTAGAAGACCTGCATCCGCTGCAGCTCGTCGATGATCGCCTTGCACTGTTCGGTGGACAGCTCACGGGGATCGCGTTTGCCCGACGACGACAGGCAGT
Organism: Gordonia sp. SMJS1; assembly: GCF_029866425.1. NCBI lineage: Bacteria > Bacillati > Actinomycetota > Actinomycetes > Mycobacteriales > Gordoniaceae > Gordonia > Gordonia sp. SMJS1. The sequence goes on from NZ_CP123381.1 coordinate 4,078,826, forward strand.
GCACGCACGCGAGGTTGCACGCATAGGTCAGTTCCCAGGTGAGGCAGATGGGCGCGTCGAGACCCTTCTCGAACTGGTCGACGAGCCGGCCGACCTTCGGAACCTCGCCGGAGGTCGGTGCGGGCGCCCGGAGTGCACTCGCGAATTCGGTTGCTGTGGGCGGCATCTCGATGGTCGTCATCGTTGAGGTCCTTGCATTCGGGGCTGGCAGTTGCGGGCTGGGTGCCGGGGCTCGGGCGATCAGGGGCGGGCGCCGTTCGCACCGATGCGGATCGAACCGGGGGCTGGCCGGTCGGCATCGTCGGGCTGGGCCGGCGGGTCAGGCGGCGCGGGGCACGATCATGCCGCTGTCGGCGAGCGCGGTGAGCGCCTGCAGGTACAGGGGACGTTGGGCGGGCGAGATCCCGGCGGCGAGGAGGGCGGCCTCCGCCGAGTCGTGGTCGGCGAGCGATTGCACGATGCCGACGACGGTGAGGTTCTTGAGGAACGACAGCTTGCGCGTACCGAAGTGGTACAGCAGCGCGCCGAACGGTTCCGGCCGCAGAGCGACCTTCGGATTGAGCCGCCACGGCTCGAGCGTGTCGAAACCGGGCGCCTCGGCTGGGGTGTCGAACCGGACCCCGGCGACCGCGGAACGGTCGCCGGAGATCGGATTCGATGTCGGGGCTGACATCAGTAGACCCCGCACATCCCGTCGATCGAGACCTCTTCGACGAGTGACTCGGCGAGGAGTTCGGTGTCGTTCGAGCTGTGACTGGTCGCAGCGGACTGATCTGCCATGATCCATACCTCCTGGTTGGTGGGTTAGTGATGTGGATCACGACAGACTATAGTGGCACTCGGTGCAGAAATCCAGCGTTCGCGAGCGAACTGTCCGAATGGCCAGGTGGACGGTTCTGTCGATCCGGACGACACCGGTCCCATAGGCTGAGGTCCCGATGACCACGAAGATGCGCGGTGACGAGCCCGCACGCACCCCGCCGGGCCGGCGCCCCATCACGTCGCGTGCGCAGATCAGCGCACTCGCGATCCGCCTCTTCACCACCCAGGGCTTCGAGGACACCAGCGTCGACGACATCGCCGAGGCGGCCGGGATAGCCCGGCGCACACTGTTCCGGTATTACTCGTCGAAGAACGAGATCCCCTGGGGCGAGTTCGACGACCATCTCCTCGAACTACGCACCCTCCTCGCCGGCATCCCGCGCGAGACGCCGATGGCACAGGCCCTCGTCGACGCCCTCGTCTCGTTCAACCGGGTGCCCGCCGAGGAACTCGACAACCATCGCCGACGTATGTCCCTCCTCCTCGGGGTGCCTGCGCTGCAGGCACATTCGATGATCGTCTATGCCGACTGGCGTCAGGTCATCGCCGAGTTCTGCGCGACCCGGCTGGGCGTCGATGTCCGCGATCACCTGCCGCAGACCATCGGCTGGCTGTGTCTCGGTGCCGCCCTCGCCGCGTACGAGAAATGGCTCGACGACCCCGATGCCGACCTGGAGACGCTCATCGAGTCCGGCGCGCGCACCGTGGCCGACGGCGTGGCGGCCCTGGCGTGACTACGCTGGCAACGGCCGCACGGGATCGACCGCAAGCCCCTCGTGGGAACACCGGTCGTTGCGCTAGGCTGAAGTAGAACGTGTTCTAATTTGGGCCGGGGTGCCGGTCCTCGACGGCGGAGACTGCGCACATGTCTGACCTGACCCCTCACGGTTCACGCAGCGTGATCCTCACGGTGTCCGAGGTGATCGACGAGACGGCCGAGGCCAAGTCCATCGCCTTCGAGGTACCCGAGGCCTCGCCGAAGCCGTTCACCGATTACAAACCGGGGCAGTTCCTCACGCTACGGATTCCGAGCGAGCAGACCGGCTCGGTCGCGCGCTGCTACTCCCTCGCGTCGTCGCCGTTCACCGACCCGCGGCCCAAGGTGACCGTGAAGCGCACCGCCGACGGCTACGGATCCAACTGGGTGTGCGACAACCTCTCCCCCGGCACCCAGGTCGAGGTGCTGCCGCCGTCGGGCGTGTTCACCCCGAAGTCCTATGACACCCCATTGCTGCTCATCGCGGCGGGCAGCGGTGTCACGCCGGTGATGTCGATCCTCAAGGCGGCCCTCGAGAAGGGCGGCGCACCGATCGTCTTCTTCTATGCCAACCGGGACGTCGCCGACGTGATCTTCGCCGCCGAACTCCGAGAACTCCTGGCCGCCCACCCGGATCGGCTCACCCTCGTCCACTGGCTCGAATCACTCCAGGGTCTGCCGAGTGCGGCCGCTCTGGCAACGGCTTTCGCGCCCTACGCGACGTCGCACGTCGCCTACATGTGCGGACCAGGCCCGTTCATGGATGCCGTCCACAAGGGTCTGTCGGACGCGAACTTCCCGCACCACAACGTCCACACCGAGGTCTACAACTCGCTCTCCGGCGACCCGTTCGCCGACGTCGAACTCGGCGAGGTGAGTGAGGAGGAGCAGGCGGGTGCCGCCACCGTCGAGGTGGAGCTCGACGGTGAGACCCACACCCTGACCTGGCCTCGCTCACGAACTCTCGTCGACATCATGCTCGCCGCCGGACTCGATGCGCCGTATTCCTGCCAGGAGGGTGAGTGCGGTTCGTGCGCCTGCACTCTCACCGAGGGCAGCGTCGACATGGACAACGCCGGCGCGCTCGACCCCGAGGACATCGAGGACGGGTACATCCTCGGCTGTCAGGCGCATCCGACATCGGACACGCTGAAGATCGAATTCTGAGAGAGTGGTTCGAGTTCGTGCAGTCACCGGTCCATCGAAGGAGAACGACGACGTGAGCACCATCCGCGGTTCCCGGCTCGACCCCGTCCAGCTCGCCCGTGGCCTCGCCGCGATGCTCATCAGCATCGGAGTGCTCCACTTCGTGGCACCCAAACCGTTCGACGAGATCATCCCGGAGGAGATCCCCGGCGACCCCCGCACGCTGACCTACGCTTCCGGTGTTGCCGAGATCGGTTTGGGCGCTGCACTTCTCGCTCCGAAGACCCGACGCGCCGCCGGCGCGGCGTCGGTGCTGCTGTTCCTCGCCGTCTACCCCGCCAACATCAACATGGTCCGGCTGTGGTGGGACCGGCCGCTGCCCTACAGGATCGTCGCCCTGGCCCGGTTGCCGTTCCAGTTCCCGATGATCTGGGCCGCCGCGAAGGTCGCACGCGAGGGCTGACCCTTCGAGGCTCGTCGCTAACGCTCCTCACACCTCAGGGAGCAGAAAGCGCAGCGGCGCCATCGGATTCGAGAGCACGGAGCCGGTCAACGGAGGGCGCGGTAGTGGGCACGCTCCTCCGGGGTCCGGTGCTCGAGCGCGTATGACAGTGCGGTGCGGCCCATCCGGGCAGCGTTGTCGTCCAGGTAGCCGAGCAGGACGGTCTCGTCGACTCGTTTGCCGACCTCCCGCAGCATCCAGCCGAATGCCTTCTGGATGAGATCCCGTCGGTCGTCGCGGACGAGCGGCGCCACCGCGAGCAGTGCCGCCGGGTCGCCGTGCTTGATGAAGGCGAAGGTCGCGATCACCCCCACCCGGCGCCGCCAGAGATCATCGTCCCGTGCGTGTTGCAGGACGAGATCGAGTTCGCCGCTGCGCCGGCAGTATTCGCCGAGGACGGGATCGGCGGACGAGTCGACGAGATCCCAGTTGTTCACCCGGCCGCGGCGCACGGCGTCGAGGTAGAGGTCGACCCAGCCCTTGCCGTCGCCGCCGCGGCGTAGCTCGCGGTCGAACTCCTCACGCAGGAGGAACAATGCGATCAGGCGATGCTCGTGGATCGGTGAGTCGAGCAACTCGACGACCTGATCCGGCGCGATGCCGCGGAACCCCTTCGCGAGCTTCCGTTGTACGGGTACCCGGATTCCGAGGAATTCGTCGCCCTCCCCGTATCCCCCCGGTCGGGCCTGGAAGAACGCGGCCTGGCCGATTGCGAGTTCCGGGTCGGCCACCACGGCTGCCGCATCACGCACCCGCGCAGCGGTGGGCGTATCCGTCATTGCGTCACTACAGCAGATCCGCCACGGGCGTGGGGGTCTGCAGCTTCGGCCGGGTCTTCATCACGGCACCCACCTTGCCGGCGCCCACCACGCCGGTGAGCACGCCGTCCCGGCTGTAGTACGCGACGAACTTCTTGCCGTCGTCGTCGACGACGTGGACCTCGTCATCGGCGCGCGGGGAGCCGAGTACCTGGATCTTGACGTCGAACTGGTCGCTCCAGAAATAGGCGACCGACGCGGTGACCGCGTCGCCACCGGTGATCTGGTGCGCGACGACCGAGGCCTGCTCGACCGTGTGGTTCCAGTGCTCGACGCGTTTCGGCCGCCCGTCCTCGTCGAGCCAGTTCGCCACGTCGCCGAGGGCGTAGACGCTCTCAGCGCTGGTGTGTCCGGTTGCATCACAGGCGATTCCGCCCCCCACCTCGCGTGCGGCGAGCTCGATACCCGACCCGTCCAGGTACCCGGTCACCGGGGTCGAACCGATACCGACGACGACGATGTCGGCGGGCAGGGTGGTGCCGTCGGTGAGTTCGACCGCGCTGACCCGCCCGTCGGACACGTCGATCTTCGCGACCCCGACCCCGGTCCGCAGATCGATGCCGTTGGCCACGTGCAACCGCGACACCAGGGCGCCGATCCGCTCCCCCAGCGCCACGGCGAGCGGCGTCGGAGCCGGTTCGACGAGGCTGACCGCCAGTCCGCGGGCAGAGAGGCCGGCCGCCACCTCGCATCCGATGAAGCCGGCGCCGATGACGACTGCGGTGCTCGCGGAACCGATCTCGCCACGCAGCGCCACCGCGTCGTCGTAGGTGCGGAGCACGTGCGCGCCACGGACGTTCTCTGTGAGACCGGGAAACGGCCGCGGATCGAGCCCGGTCGCCAGTACGAGGGTGTCGTAGGCGACGGTGGCGCCGGAGGCCAGCGTGATCGTCCGGTCCGTCGGTGCCACCGCGGTCGCCGCTTCACCGAGTCGCAGCGTGATGTCGGAGTCCTCGTAGAACTCCGCGGGTTTGAGATCGACGCGGTCGTCCTTGCCCAGCAGCACCGACTTCGACAGCGGCGGACGGTCGTACGGCGGATGCGCTTCGGCTCCGACGAGGGTGATCGGATCGGTGAAGCCGTTGTTCCGCAGGTTCTCCGCGACCCGGATCCCGCCGAGTCCGGCCCCGACTATCACCACACCCGCGCTCGATGCACTCATCTCTCGTCCCCTTTTCGTCATCCCACCCGCGAGCACCCGTCTGCGCCGGCGGTCGCGCGGACCGCCCGGGGCCGGGCATCTCATGTCTCAACGGGTCACGTCGCCGACCGGTTGCAGGTCGGACAGCAGCCAATTCCCGTCGACCTTACGCATAAGTGCCCACCGGGCGATAGAGGTCGTCTCGGCCGGTGGACGGCTCGCGGCACCCGGTGCCGGTGAACCGGACCCGGCTGTCACCCGCTGGTCGGCGAAGACGAGCACCCGGGCGCGTTCCGAGTCGCCCTCCTGCAGTCCGGCACCGACGACCTCGCCGGTCACCGACAACGCTGATGCACGGACGCCGGGAATCACGACGTCGGTGCCGCGGTTCCGGTACTCCAGGCGTAGCGGGTCGGTCAGCAACGCGTCGGTCGCCTGCCGCCGGTCGGCGGGGTCGTCGGGCGAATAGGTCAGAAGCGCACTCACGGCAGCCGCAGCCGCGCTGAGGATCTCGCTGCGTTGCGCCTCGGTCGGGTCGGGATCGGGGCGCAGGGTCGCGGCGCCCGCGATCGCCGCGACCACCAGGGATACCGCCGATGCGGCGATAAGAAGCCGCATGCGGATGCGTTGGGTTCGGGTCGGCCGTGCCGGTAGCAGGACCCGGTCGTCGGCGGCGGTCATGGACGCCTCGCCTCGGCGATCTTCCAGCCGCCGTCGGTGCGCGTCATGGTGATCAGCGCCGTGATCCGCTCTCCGGTGGTGTCGATCTCCGAACCGTCCCCCGACCCGCCCAGGAGCGCCGGGTTCGTCGCGTCGGCGACGACGAGCACGTCCACGCTTCCACCGATGTCGTCGGACGACGGATCGGTGACGAGCCCGGCCGAGATCACTTGCCCGACACTCGAACCCCGTTGCCCGCCCACCTCTGTCACCAGTGCCTCCCGGGCGGCGTCGATCCGTTTCAGCTGCGGTCCGGTGCTCACCTCCGCCACGCGTACCACGTAGCCTTCGGGGTCGGCCGGGTCGGCGGTCAGCATGACGGTGACGGCGCCGCGGGCGGATGCGAGCACGTCGTCCTGCAACTCGGTCGCCGCCTGCTGGCCGCGGATCTGCCAGGCAAGAAAGCCGGCGACGCCAACGAGGACGACCACCGCGATCGCTGCTCCGACGAGAGTCCGGCGCACCGTCTGTGTCCGGCGTGCCGCACGCGCCCGGAGCGCCGGCGCGGCGACGATCCGGGCGGTGCGCGCCCGTCGGGTCGCCGCGTCGACCCGGGCGCGGGCGAGTTCGATTCGCGTGGTGATGTTCTCGGTCATCGCCGCACCCGCAGATTCCTTTGGACGCTCATCCGATCACATCCGCCGCCGCGAGGAGCCATGTGTCGTCCGACCGCGCGTAGCGGGCCAGGACCGTGCGTTGAACGGTCGTCGCCGGCCCCGCGGCCGGACGTACTGTCACCACGACACGCAGCAGCGCCTCCCCCTCCGCGGCGTCGACCGCGACGATGCTGACGACCTCGGGGCGCCAGGTCACCGACGACGTCCCCTCGGGCGGGGGCCGATCGAGCTGGGCCCCGTAGCTGTCGGTGAACTCGTCGGCGACCCGCTCCCGCGCCAGCGTCCGGTCCTGCTGCCAGCGGTCCGCATCGACCGAGAACACGTCCGCGACGATCGTTCCCGCCTGTGCTCGCAACTGGTCTCGGCTCTCCGCGACGTCGGAGCCGGTACGGTGCGAGTTCCACAGGGCGAGCACCACGACGAGCGTCGCGACCAGGACAACCGCCGCGATCGCGAGGCGGATGGCGGCACCTCGCACCCCGATGGGCCGGGTCGTTCCGCGTCCCGGGACCGGCTCGACGCCCGGGGTGTGAGTCGGTGGCGTCATGGAAGGTACTGCACCGCACTCAGTTTCAGCGTGTCGTCGGCCGGTGTGATGAGCACCCGCAACCGGAATCTGCGCGCTCGGTCGCCGGTCTCGGCCGGCGCCGCCCCACCGGTGAAGACGACGGTGGCCGCGACGAGGACCGTGGCGGTGTCGCCGGTCCGGACGGAGATCCCCGTGCCGTCGACGGAGGACTGCGCGACGGTGCCGTTGGCCCGGATGAATTCGGTGTAGCTGTCGGCGGATTGGGCGAACTCGTCGTAGAAGGTGCCGGTGGCGCCGGCCAGGATGCGCTGGGCGCGCCGATCGTCTCGGCTGTTCGGGGCGATGAGCACCGCAACCCGGTCGGCCGCCGCGGACTGGAGTTCGGCATCGGAGTACCGCTCACGGTCTCGCTGCCACGCGGTCACCGCCACCCCCGCGAGCACGAGCGCGACGACGAGGACCACGACCGCGACGACCCAGCGGAGCCGCGACAGGCGCCGACGGAGTCCGGCCTCGACCTCGAGGGTGTGCAGATCGTCCAGTGCCTCGCGCAGCTCGCGCCTCGCGGCCCGGTCGGCGGACACCTCCTGCGCCCCCGACCGAGCACCCATGCCGTCCCTCTTCACGACGACAGGGGCGTGCTCTCCTGGGGCTGCGTCAGATTGTCGCCCGGCGCCCGGGTGTCGATCTTCTCACCGCGGATCCGGCTGGAGTATGCCGCGCGCGCCTGCTGGTCGGGGCTCAGGAAGATCGAGTCCAGCTTGGTCAACCGGCGCGACCACCGCTTCATCGCCTGCGGGAACAACGCGCCCGACTCCGCCCACCGCATCGACCGGGGCGCGTAGACGCGGACCACCGGCCGCGCGATCGTCTGCACGACGATCGACGCCACCTCGCCGGGCTCGACGGTCTGGATGAACTTGTTGGTCTGCAGGCCGGAGATCAGGGCGGTTCGCGTGAACGTGGGGAGTACCGCGCTGACGGCGACGCCCTGCGGCTCCAGCTCGGCGCCCAGCGCCTCGGAGAACTCGATGACGGCTGCCTTGGCGCCGTTGTAGATGGTGAGGCCGGGGGTGGGTATGCGCCCGGCCGTCGATGCGATGTTCACGATGTGGCCGGTCCGGCGGGGCGCCATCCGGCGGGCCGCCTCCTGGCATCCGATGATCACGCCCAGGACGTCGATCTCGTAGGTCCGGCGGATGATCGTGTCGTCGTAGGAGAGGAACGGTCCGACCGGCATGATCCCGGCGTTGTTCACGAGCACGTCGATCGGTCCGAGCCGGTTTTCGACCTCGGTCAGGAACGCATCAAAGGACTCGCGTTTGGTCACGTCCACCTCGATGCCCTCGCAACCGAGGTCGGCGGCGGCCTTGCCCACCGCCTCGGAATCCACATCACCGATCGCGACCCTGGCCCCCGCCTCGGACAGCTGGGTCGCGGTCTCGAATCCGATGCCACGCGCGCCGCCGGTGATGACCACGACCTTGTCCCGTAGCGCGGCGCGGATCGCGTCGTGGTCGGGTGTGCGGGACAGCTTGTCACGCAGACTCATTGGATCTCCTTCGGTGGATGCGGACTTCAGACGAGAGGAACGGGGCCGGCGTGGCCCGTCATCTCCGGTGGGGTTTCACCAGATCATCGGTGCGAGGAACTTGGCGGCGAAATCCCGAACGCGCTGGGGTTCGTTGCGAGCAGGGTCCGACGGCGGCGTCTCCAGCAGTGAGATCACCAGTCGCACATGGATCTCGACGGCTTCCAGCAGATCCTCGACGGGCATCTGCGCACCCTCGTCGCGGAGTGTGGCCGCGACCCGGTCGGTGACCATGTCGATGAACAACGATGTCATCGTCGCCGTGACGCTCTTGATCTCGGAGTCGGTGAGGACGATCCGGCTCAGCAGCGGATCGGAGGTGACCCACTCGGCGCCGACGGCGAACGCCTCCACCAGCGCGGCCTTGGGTCCGAGCCCCTTCACCGAGGCCTCGAGTTTCTGCATGCCCGTCTCGTAGGCGTCGTTGGCCACCGCGTAGAGCAGCGCATCCTTGTTCGGAAAGCGCCGGTACAAGGTGCTGCGGCTCACTCCAGCCCGCGCGGCGACCTCGTCGATGTTCGCGCGTCGGACACCGACCTCGGCGAACTCCGCCCCGGCAGCCGCGAGGATCGCGGCTTCCTGGTCGGCCGGGCTGGCGGTGTTGCGGACCTTACGCGTCGAGGTCCGATTCCTGCTGTCGGCCTTGGTTCCGGTGCCTGCCACGGTCATCGCCGCCCACGGGTGGCGGGCAGCGAGTCCTCGGGTGCCGACCAGTGGTTTTCGTGCAGCCGGCGATGTCTGATCTCCGTGATCTCCATCTGGTCAAAATACAGCCCGGCGGTCCGGTGTCCGCGGACACCGCGACCCCGGCCGACGTGCAACGGGGTTCCGTCGCGGTCGGGAGACGGGACGCCGACCGAATCGACTGCTGCCGGCACTGTCGCCAGAACCGAGGCCATGATCGTCTCCCTCCCGCAACAACCGCCCCGGGTACGGACGGTCGGCATGTGACCCACATCGCATGATAGACCACGTTGAGACAGATCGGAAAATGCGTTCCTATCCTCGCCCGCGACCCGTGGGCGACCCGTCCATCGTCAGCAGGCGGTGACACCGCCGCAGACGCTCGCGCCACCAATGCTGACGCTCTTCTTCGACCGCGAGTCCGCGCACGTCGACCGAGGCGTCGGTGCCGAACCATCGCGTTCCCACCGAGCCGTCGACCATCTGGAAGGACGCGGCGACATCCGCGGCGAGCAACGACCCGGTGCCCAGCCCGCACGCAAGCTCCAGGCGCGGTAGCGCGGCCGCGGCAGCCACGCCGGCGGCCATCCCGATCGCGCTGTCGAGGGCACTCGAGACCACGATGTCGAGTCCCAGGTCCTCAGCGAGCTGGAGGGTTGTGCGCATGCCGCCGAGCGGCGCGACCTTGACCACCGCCACGTCAGCAGCGTCGGCCGCGACGACACGGTACGGGTCCTCGGCCTTCCTGATGGATTCGTCGGCAGCGATCGGCACCTCGACCGCCCGACGCACGGCCGCCAGTTCTTCGACTGTGCGACAGGGCTGTTCGGCATACTCGACCTCACCGATGGCGCGCAGGGCGGCGATGGCCTCGTCGACGGTCCAGCCGCCGTTCGCATCGATGCGCACCCTGCCGATGAGCTCCCGCGTCGCCGCGACCCGGGCGACGTCGTCGTCGAGGGTCTGCCCCGGTTCGGCGACCTTGACCTTCGCGGTTCCCGCGCCGGGGTATCGCTGCAGCAATGCGTCGACCTCGTCGGCGGGGATGGCGGGCACGGTCGCGTTGACCGGGACGGTGTCGCGGACCGCGGCGGGAGGGCCGACCCAGGCGGCCTCGATGCCGGCCCGCAGCCACGAGGCCGCCTCCGGGTCGTCGTACTCGACGAACGGACCGAACTCCCCCCAACCCGCCGGCCCCGCGAAGACCATCGTCTCGCGCGTGGTCAGGCCGCGGAATCTCGTACGCATCGGCAGGCGCACCGCGACAGCGGAAGCGAGGACCTCCTCGACGTCGGGAAGCGCCCAGTCCGGTTGCCTGCCCCGCATCATCCGTCCTCCCTCTCCGCATACAGATCACCCCGCGTCGTTGGAACAACCTTCCAAGTTTGTTCCAAGTGCGATATTCTCGCCGCCATGTCAGTCAACCAGGGATTCGACGCCGGTATCCGCGAGGCAGAGCCGATGATCGTCGACGACACTCCGGACACCGCGGGCGAGATCGCCTCGCCGCGTCTGGGCGCCGACTCGCTCGTGTGGAAGTTCTACGGCGACAACCGCGGACTGCTGGGCTTCCAGCGTCTGGCCGGCACCGAGAACTGCATCGAACAACTCGGCCAGGCCGTGCTCGATCACTCGATCATCTTCAGCGACTTCCTCGGCCGGGCCAAGCGGACCGGCCCCCCGGTCATGCGGACCGTGTACAGCACCGAGCCGGAGAAGTGGGGGCGCACGGTGCGCGACTTCCACCGCGACATCAAGGGCACCATCAGCGACGGATCGCGGTACCACGCACTCAATCCGGAGTTGTTCTACTGGGCGCACGCGACGTTCGTCGACCAGGTCCTCTACATCACCGACACCTTCATCCGACGCCTGAGTTACGCCGAGAAGGTCCAAATTTTCGAGGAGAGCAAGGTCTGGTATCAGCTCTACGGGGTGAGCGATCGCGGGCAGCCGCAGACCTACGAGGAGTTCGTCCAGTATTGGGAAGACATGCTCGACCGGTTCGTGCCGCACAAGACGATCGTCTACGCCACCGGTTACATCCGGCAGGGACTCCCCTGCCCCAAGAAGATCCCCGCGCCCGTGTGGAAGATCCTGTCGCTTCCGTTGAACGCCTTCATCCGCACCGTTGTCGTCGGAACGCTGCCCCAGCAGATGCGGGACGTGTGCGACCTCGAGTGGAACGACAGGCGCGAGAAGAACTTCCAACGGTTCGCCGCCCTCATGCGGGCCGCCAACCCGCTGATCAACCGCCTGCCGCTCAAGTACCTCTACGTCCCCTGGGCCTACGACGCCTGGCGCAAGGTCGGGATCGACCCGCGACCGCTGCACAACAAGCCCGCCTGATAGCGCTTCGCTTCTTTAGGAGCGCCCGAAGCTTGCGGAGGGCGGCGGCCGCTTCCGCTCCCTGAGGAGGCCCGGAGCCTGCGGAGGGCCGTCACGAAGGGTCAGTGCCCGAGGAACCCGTCGACGTGGGTGACGAACTCCTCGGCGCGGTCGCGGTGAACGCTGTGCCCCGCCTCGATGGTGACGAACCGCGAGTTCGGCAGGGCGTCGCTGAGGGTCTGCAGGTGGCGCGGGGGCAGGAAGCTCTTCTCGCCACCCGAGATGACCATGGCGGTGGCCTGCACATCCGGCAGCTCCGACCACCAGCGCGGCGCGCAGACGTCGAATTCGGCGACGATCTGGTCGCCCATCCGGCCGTCGTAGCGGATGACCGGAAAGGGGTTGCGCGCGAGCGCGATCAGCCCACGAATCTGCTCGCCCAGGGTGGCGCGCATGGCGATGCCCTCGGACAGATCGGCCTCGTCGCGGGGCATCGGCGGCACCTCTTCGAGCACCAGGCGTCGGATTCTCGTGGGCTCACGCATGGCCAGTCGCAGCGCGGTGTGGGCACCGAGCGAATGGCCGACCACGTCGGCGACCGCGATCCCGAGGGTGTCGAGGACATAGGCCAGGTCGTCGCGGAAGTCGTCGAGCCGGTAGACCTCACGGGCCCGGCCGCTGCGCCCGTGTCCACGGAGGTCCACGCTGATCACCGCACGCCCGCGGGCGCGGAGTGCCGTCGCGAGCCGGCGCCAGGTCGAATGGTCCGATGCCATCCCGTGCACGAGGACGACCGGTACGCCCCGGTCGGCCTCCCCCGCGATCCGGACCGCGAGGTCGGGGTCGCCGCTTCGACGCAGAACACGCATGACCGTCAGCTTACGAACGTCGGCCGTGCGGGAGCCGTCACACTCCACCCAGCCGTCCGCGCAGACCGCACCTCACCGGTCGTCGTCACCGGTCGCGGAACCAGCCGCTGTTCTTGGCGCGCCACACCATGTCCTCCCAGTACCCCCAAGCGTGTGTCCCGACGGACGGGAAGTCCGTCGTGACCGGGATGCCCTGCAACGCGGCCGCGACTTCGAACGACCGGGTCTGCGCGAGCGACACCACCTCCAGCGGTGTGCCCTTGACCGAGGCCACGGCGTCGGCGTTGTGCGGACCCCATGTCGCCGAACCGGACCCGATGCGGATCTTCATCCCGCGCATCCGCGGCAGTTGGACGAGTGCATCGTTGCGCGTCCACCGGTCACTCCAGGGCGGTCCCCACATGGCGTCCGCGCTGAACGGACCGACCCCCGCCCCGACCCCGGCGTCGATCAACGCGAGCCGAACGGCCTCTCGCATCGTGGGCGCGGACAGGTTCAGGTAGCCGGACATCGAGAAGACGTGCGAGATGCGCTTGCGGTGGTACGCCCCGTAGACCATCGCCGCGTTACCGCCCATGGAGATGCCCATGATCGCGTATTTGCCCAGCGGGCCGACGGCGAGTCCGCGCGCGTCGAGTTCGCGCACGATGGTGTCGAGTCGGCACGTCCACCGATAGCGGTATCCGACCTTGTTGGCCGGGCTCGCCGCTTCCCAATCGGTGTAGAAGCTCGCGAGACCTCCGACCGGTTGGATCACGTTGACGCCGGAGTCGGCGATGCGGTGGACACGCGTGTCGCGACGCCAGCCACTGATGTCACCGGTCGCGCGAAGACCGTCGAGAGCGATGACGGTTTTGCTGTTGCCCCACCGGGTCCAGGTGTCGACCGGGGTGCTCGGCATGCCGCAGCCGGACACGTGGAACCTGCCGAACGCGGCCGACGCGGACGCGTTACCCGACCCGATGGTGACCACGCCGACCACCGCGAGGAGCGCGAGGGCGAACGCGAGGGCTCGACGTCGGCGGGCAAGCCGACGCGGCCGTAGTGAAAGCTGCACCGACGAACTGTAATTCGACGACGATCAGCAATGCCACGGTTGTGACCCTAGGGCATCGACATCGATATCGAGTGGTGACCAGAGCGACTACAGTGAATCGAGTGGCGTATGTGGCAGTGGATTCACCTTGTTACAGACCATCCACGCATCCTCAGAGATCGTCGACGATGCGCTGACGCGCCCGCGCGTACTCCTCCTCGGTGACCGCGCCGGTGCGGCGCAGTTCGTCCAGCGACGCGAGCCGTTCGGCCGGCGAACGGCCCGGGTCACCACCCCGGCCCGACCCGCCACCGGCCTTGGTGAACGACGGGGGGTCCATCCGAGACGAGCTCGCCGAATCCGCCCGGACTCCCGCCCAGCCGCGCACGACCTCCATGACTTCCGCTCGGGCCGCGGGATTGGACCGCAGATCGATCACGCCACTGCCCGCCACCCCGTGACGTCCGAGGATCTGCAGGATCTCCCCCAACGGTTCCGCCTGGCCGGTGAGATCGTAGGTCCGGCCGTCTTCTTCGGAGGTGAACCTGGCCGGCACCGAACCGGCGAGCAAAGCGGTTGCCTGCCAGTCGATCTCGAAGTCCTGGGACTCGGGATCGACCATCACGGCCAACCGACGGGCGTGCAGCAGCGGCTGCTGGTAATGCGGCACGACCTTCCTCGTCGACACCTCGAACGGAGCGAGTCCCTCGGCGTGGATCCGGAGCCCGAGCTTCATCAGCGGCTGGTCGTTGATCTCGACATTCGTCTGACCGATCGAGGTGATCTCGGCGATGCCGAACACTCCGGCGGCGCGCAGGCGTTCCAGCTTGGCGCCACCCCGATAGTTGAACCACGCGATGGCAACGCCGAGAACGATATCCAGCACGGTGATGCCGATCCCGGTCCACAGCATCCACTCCGTGTCGGGTGCATCGATCACGAAGTAGGCGACGAGGAAGATCGGACCGACGATCCCGCACAGCATGACAAACGCGAAAGTGCCCACGGCACTCCACACATGGGCGGGAACACGTGGCCCGGTCCCCGACTCTCCGAACATGGTCATGCGCGAACTCTATGCGTGGACCTGCGGTGACGGAAGCCCTTATGACACAGCGTCCGGCCATGGAACGACAGGCGGGTCGTGAGTGAATGTGTCACGAGAACCAGGGAGCGCGCGCCTCGCTCACTGGCCGTACCACGCGAGACGCTCGGTCACACATGTGACCGAGCGCCTGACGTGACCGCGCCTGGTGCGCGCTACTTGAGCCAGAGCTTTTCGAACTGGTCCTGATAGTCGGCCACGCCGACGTAGAACCCCGTCTTCGGATCGAGAACCGCAGTCCCGATGTTGTCGCTGTTGAGCAACTGGGTCGGCAAGAACGCATCATCGGCTGGTTTCAGATCGTCGCCGTTGAACTGCCTGGCAAGCATGTCGATCACACGCCAGCCGAGGATCTGCACCGGAAAGCCGACCCACACACTGTCGTCTCCGTCTTTCAGTGATGCGAGGTTGGCCGGCGTCGGCGTCTGACCGGCGAATCGCACCTGATCCTGGAGCCCCGCGGCCCGAAGCGCCGCGTCCACGCCCAGCACCAGGTCCCCGAACGAGAAGAGCGCATAGTTGATCTCGGGATCACGTTGCAGCGTGCTGACCACACTCTGAGGCGTCTTGGTACCCAGGTCGGTCACCTGTTGATTGATCATCTCGACACGACAGCCGGGGCAGAGTGTCTTCATCTGTGCGGTGAAAGCATCGGTGAAGACATTGAGGATCGGGTAGTCGGTGATGGTGAAGACGGCGATGTTGGCCTCACCATCGCTGTCGGCGACGACCTGACTCGCGACCATCTTGCCCCATTCCTGGACCTGCTTGGTGCCGTCGAGCGAGGTCGAGATCACCCCGGGCACCGGATCGTCGCCCACACTGTCGGCGATGACCGGGATCCCGGCGTCCGAGGCGCGTTCGATCTGCGTCGACAACATCGACAGCGGCGTGCCCGAGATGTGGATCGCGTCCGGCCCGAGAGCGATCGCCTGGTCCATCGCCTTCGGACCGGCATCGGCGTCAGTACCCTGCAGGATTCGCTGGTAGCGCCACCCCAGGAGATCCGCGGCCTGTTGGATCGCGTCGTCCTTTGCACTCGAGATCGGTTGTGGCGTCTCGATGCTGATCACGTACTTACCCGCTTGCGGAGCGCGACTCAGCGGAGTTGTGAGCACCAATCCGTCAGGGGGACTTTCGTATTGATCCGCGACGCTACGCGCCGCCGAGACATCTGCGGGCTCACCCGAACCCCCACCGTCGGCACTCGAGCAGGCGGTGGCGACGGCACCGACGGCGGCCACCGCGATCATCGTCTGCACCCAGGACTTGGTTCTCACTCGGTTTCCTTTCACGATGGCCTCTCGGCCGATGGGGATCCGCCGCAGCGGCAGAAGGAGGCAGCGAGCGTTCGTCACGAACGTCGTGCCGTACGGGCGGCCAGCGCGACCGCGATGATGAGGGCGAGGCCGTTGAAGAGGTCATTGACGAAGCTCGGCGCGCCCGCGAGCTGGAGTCCCTTGACCCCGGTGGCCAGCAGGTAGATGGCGACGAGGGTGCCCAGCACGTTGACTCGTCCCGCCCGTATCTGTGTCGAGCCCAGGAAGACCGCCGAGAACGCCGGCAACAAGTACGACGGCCGATATCGGGCGCAGCCGTGCCGAGCTTGGCGGCCAGCACGACGCCGGCCAGCGCCGCCACGGTCGCGGACGTGACCAGGGAGCCGAACATGATCCGCTCGACGCGCAGACCCGCGAGCCGGGCTGCCTGCCGATTTCCGCCGGTGGCGTACAGGTACCGCCCCAGCGGGGTCTTCTCGAGAAGGACATACATGACCGCCGCCACCACCACCATGTAGTAGAAGGGCAACGGAAGACCCAGGAACATACCGCTTCCGAGCCCGAGGAAACCGTCGGTGAACCCCTCGGTGATCTGTTTGCCGTCGGTGACCCAGTACGTCCCCGCCAGCATGATGCTCGACATTCCCAGCGTCGCGATGAAGGAGTCCACCTTCAGCCGGACGACCACGAAGCCGTTGACGGCACCGATGAGGGCTCCGCACAGCAGCGTGGTGAGTATCGCGACCGTCGCGCTGATCCCCAGGGACAGTTGATACGAGACCATGGCGACCGAGAAGCCCATCACGCCTGCGATGGAGAGGTCGAAGACCCCGGCCGCCAGCGGCACGATCAGACCGATCGCCAGGATCGCGGTGATGGCCTGATCGCCGGCGATGATCCTGAGGTTGCCCTCGGTGAGGAAAGTGTCCGGGATCCACAGCGCAAACAACACGATGATGGCCACCCACACGTAGATGCCGCTGAACCGATCAAGGCCCAGGGACACCACGCGCCGACGTCGGCCGATTCGGGGCCGAGCCCGCCCGGGCCCGCGGGCGTACCGCCGTCGGCACCACCGCCACGGGACGCGGTCGGCACTTCTTCGGATGACTGTGTGGTCATCGCGGGTCCTTTCGGTTCTGAGGTCTTACGCATGTACGTGAGCGGAGGTCTTGAGCGTCGAGGCGGTCAGCTCGTCGGGATCGATGTTCGGCCGCCGGAGTTCATCGACGATCCGTCCCGCCGCGAGGACGACGACCCGGTCGCACAGACGAGTCAGCGCGGCGTGGTCGGTGGAGACGACGAGCACCGCAGCTCCGGCCGATGCGGCGTCATCGATGAGCGCATGGATGTCGGCTTGCGCGCCGACATCGACACCCTGTGTCGGTTCGTCGAGCAGGAGAACCCGGGGATGGCGGCGAAGCCAACGCGCGAGCATCACCTTCTGCTGGTTGCCACCGCTGAGGGTGCCGAGCTGACGTTCGGTGTCGCCGGCCGGGCGTACCCCGAGCCGGTCGAGCCACGTTGCCACATCGGACTTTTCGCGCTTCAGGCGAAGAAATCCCGCCGTGGCGTGGGCCCAGGGGTCAGCCACGGAAACGTTCTCCCGGAGCGACGCCGTCGCGAACGCGGCGTTCGCCAACCGTTCCGCCGGCACACATCCCATCCCGGCCGCCATCGAGACGTCCGGCCGGTCGGCGCGCACGATCACACCGTCGACTGTCACGGTGCCGACCCGGCCGATCCCGCCGAACAGTGCCGGAACGACCGATTCGCGTCCGGAACCGGTGATTCCGGCGATCCCGACGACCTCACCCGCCCCGTCAGAGAGATCGAACCCGGTGAGATTCCCGCACGACATCTGCGTCACATCGAGCATTGCCGACCGCTCGACACCGCCGGCAGGCGGCGCGGTCGGCGGTCTGACCGGCGCCGCGGATGGGGTTGCGGGCGTTCGGCTCCCGATCATGAGCGCAACCAGCGCGTCCTCGTCGAGGCCCGTCAGCGGACGCGTGGTCACCACGTTGCCGTCCCGCAGGACGGTGACCGTGTCACAGAGGTCGAAGACCTCCGGCAAGTGATGGGAGACGAACAGCACCGCCACGCCGGAGTCGCGGATTCTGCGCACCAGGTCGAACAGCCGAATGGCCTCTGCTGCCGGGAGATTGGCGGTGGGCTCGTCGAGCACCAGCACCTTGGCCGAACCGCTGCCGCCCTGGACCGCGCGCGCCATCGCGAGCATCGTCCGCTCACTCATACTCAGGTCGGACGCGCGCTTCCTGAGGTCGAGGTCGATGCCCAGCTCGTCCAACGCTGATCGTGCGTGCCGACGCTCAGCGCGAAAATCGATGGTGCCCACACGCGTTCGCCGGTAGCCGTGACCGAGGGCCATGTTGTCGACCACGTCCAGGGAGCCGACGAGACCCAGTTCCTGATGGACGAACCGAAGGCCGGCGGTCTCACCGCTGCCGGGCACACCGAGGTGCAGCTCGTTCCCGCCGACGAGGATCGTTGCACCCGGATCCGGCTCGTGGTAACCCGCGAGAACCTTGATCAGAGTCGACTTGCCACACCCGTTCTGACCGACCAGCGCGCGTATCTCGCCGGGGCCGAGGGAGAGCGAGACGTCGGCCAGCGCCCGCTGGCCACCGAAAGATTTGGAGAGGTTCGCAACCTCAAGCGCCTCGACCATCAGCACCTCACGTGATCATAGTTACTTTATCTCGACCTGTGTTATCTGGATCATAGTGAACTATGTACATAGATCTGTCCAGCAGTCTGCGAAACTTTAAAAAGTTGGGGCGCAGCGGCCCTCGAGACGCTAGAGTCCAGCGGGGTCGTCAGACCCTTCGCTGAGGCGTGAATCTTAGTGATCGGCGCGTCAAGAAACGCGGGAGGCCGTGCGCGGTGGTGTCGACGCACGAAAAGTGCCCGGCCACATGGTGACCGGGCATGACAAAGGCGCCCGGCCACTTTCGTGACCGGGCGCCTTCGACTCAGAGAGTCAGTGAGTCAGAACGAGATCACTTGGTGATCTTGGTGACTCGACCCGCACCGACGGTGCGGCCACCCTCGCGGATGGCGAAACGCAGGCCCTCGTCCATGGCGACCGGCTGGATGAGCTTGACGCTCATCTCGGTGTTGTCGCCCGGCATGACCATCTCGGTGCCCTCGGGGAGGGTCACGACGCCGGTCACGTCCGTGGTACGGAAGTAGAACTGCGGACGGTAGTTGTTGAAGAACGGGGTGTGACGGCCGCCCTCGTCCTTGGACAGGATGTACGCCTGGCCCTCGAACTCGGTGTGCGGGGTCGTGGTGCCCGGCTTCACGATGACCTGACCGCGCTCGACGTCCTCACGCTTGAGGCCGCGGAGCAGCAGACCGGCGTTGTCGCCTGCCTGTGCCGAATCGAGGAGCTTGTGGAACATCTCGATACCGGTGACGGTGGTCTTGGTGCTCTTCTCGCGGATGCCGACGATCTCGACTTCCTCGTTCACGTTGACCTCGCCGCGCTCCACACGACCGGTGACCACGGTGCCGCGGCCGGTGATGGTGAAGACGTCCTCGACGGGCATGAGGAACGGCTTCTCGGTCTCGCGGACCGGGTCCGGGATCGACTCGTCGACGGCAGCCATGAGCTCTTCGACCGACTTGGTCCACTCGGGGTCACCCTCGAGGGCCTTGAGAGCCGAGACCTTGACGACCGGGGCTTCCTCGTCGAACTCCTGGGCGGCCAGCAGTTCGCGGACCTCCATCTCGACGAGCTCGATGATCTCGTCGTCGTCGACCATGTCGGCCTTGTTCAGGGCGACCAGGATGTAGGGCACACCGACCTGGCGGGCCAGCAGCACGTGCTCGCGGGTCTGCGGCATCGGGCCGTCGGTGGCGGCGACCACGAGGATCGCGCCGTCCATCTGGGCAGCACCGGTGATCATGTTCTTGATGTAGTCGGCGTGACCGGGGGCGTCGACGTGGGCGTAGTGACGCTTCTCGGTCTCGTACTCGACGTGCGAGATGTTGATCGTGATACCGCGAGCTTTTTCCTCGGGAGCCTTGTCGATCTGATCGAACGCGAAGCTCTTGTTGAGGTCCGGGTACTTGTCGTGCAGCACCTTGGTGATGGCCGCGGTCAGCGTGGTCTTGCCGTGGTCGACGTGACCGATGGTGCCGATGTTCACGTGCGGCTTGGTCCGCTCGAACTTCGCCTTCGCCACTTGATTGTCCTCCTGGACTTGTTGCTCTACTGGGCGGATCCCAGCAGGGGTTTTCTTCTTACGTTGGTGCGCAGAACTGGTCGGCGCATGTCGCTAGGACCGGATTTACTCGCCGGTGGCCTTCGCGATGATTTCCTTCGACACGTTCGCGGGAACCTCCGCGTACGAATCGAACACCATGGAGTAGTTTGCCCGGCCCTGGGTCTTCGACCGGAGGTCTCCGATGTAGCCGAACATCTCCGACAGCGGCACCTGTGCCTTCACGACACGCGCACCACTGCGCTCCTCCATGGCCTGGATCTGGCCACGGCGGGAGTTCAGGTCGCCGATCACGTCACCCATGTAGTCCTCGGGAGTCGTGACCTCGACGGCCATCAGGGGCTCGAGGATGACCGGACCGGCCATCCGCGCAGCTTCCTTCAGGGCCTGCGAGCCGGCGATCTTGAACGCCATCTCCGAGGAGTCGACGTCGTGGTACTGACCGTCGAGCAGGGTGACCTTCAGGTTCACCAGCGGGTATCCGGCGAGGACACCGTACTGCATGGCGTCCTGGGCACCGGCGTCCACCGACGGGATGTACTCGCGCGGGACGCGGCCACCGGTGACGGCGTTGGCGAACTCGTAGGTCGCACCGTCCTCGGCGTCCACCAGGGGCTCGAGCTTGATGATGACCTTTGCGAACTGGCCCGATCCACCGGTCTGCTTCTTGTGGGTGAACTCGTGCTTCTCGACCGTCTTGCGGATGGTCTCGCGGTAGGCCACCTGCGGCTTGCCGACGTTGGCCTCGACCTTGAACTCGCGCTTCATGCGGTCGACGAGGATGTCGAGGTGGAGCTCGCCCATACCGCCGATGACGGTCTGGCCGGTCTCCTCGTCGAGCTGGACCGAGAAGGTCGGGTCCTCTTCGGCGAGCTTCTGGATCGCGGTGCCCAGCTTCTCCTGGTCGGACTTGGTCTTCGGCTCGATCGAGACGTTGATGACCGGGTCCGGGAAGCTCATGGACTCGAGCACGATCGGCGACGCCGAATCGCACAGGGTGTCACCGGTGGTGGTGTCCTTGAGACCGATCATCGCGTAGATGTGGCCCGCGGTGGCGTCCTCGACCGGGTTCTCCTTGTTGGCATGCATCTGGAAGAGCTTGCCGACGCGCTCCTTCTTGCCCTTGGTCGCGTTGAGCACCTGGGTGCCGGCGTTGATCTTGCCGGAGTACACGCGCACGAAGGTGAGCTTGCCGAAGAACGGGTGAGCCGCGATCTTGAACGCGAGAGCCGAGAACGGCTCGTCCGCGGACGGCTTGCGCGAGAGGATCTCCTCCTCGTCGCCCACGGCGTGACCCTCGACCGACGGCACGTCCAGCGGGGACGGCAGGTAGTCGATGATCGCGTCGAGCATGGGCTGCACGCCCTTGTTCTTGAACGCCGAGCCACAGATCACCGGGTAGAACTCACGGGCGATCGTGAGCTTGCGGATCGCGCCCTTGATCTCCTCGGTGGTCAGCTCTTCGCCGCCGAAGTACTTCTCGAGCAGTGCCTCGTCGGTCTCGGCGACCGTCTCGAGGAGCTTCTCGCGGTACTCCGCAGCCTGGTCGACCAGATCGGCGGGGATCTCCTCGATGGTCGGCGCAGCGCCGATCTCGACGGTTCCGCGCCAGGTGATCGCCTTCTGCTCGATGAGGTCGACGACGCCGTCGAAGTTGTCCTCGGCGCCGATCGGCAGCTGCAGGACCAGCGGCTTGGCGCCGAGGCGCTCCTCGATGGTGCGCACGGTGAAGAAGAAGTCCGCACCGAGCTTGTCCATCTTGTTGACGAAGCAGATACGCGGGACGTCGTACTTCTCCGCCTGACGCCAGACCTGCTCGGACTGCGGCTCGACGCCTTCCTTGCCGTCGAACACGGCGACCGCGCCGTCGAGCACGCGGAGGCTGCGCTCCACCTCGACGGTGAAGTCGACGTGGCCGGGGGTGTCGATGATGTTGATCTGGTTCTTGTTCCAGAAACACGTCACCGCCGCGGAGGTGATGGTGATCCCCCGCTCCTTCTCCTGCTCCATCCAGTCGGTGGTCGAGGCACCGTCGTGGGTTTCACCGATCTTGTAGTTCACACCGGTGTAGAAGAGGATTCGCTCGGTGGCGGTGGTCTTGCCGGCATCGATGTGGGCCATGATGCCGATGTTGCGAACCTTGTTCAGGTCGCTGAGCACTTCCTGTGCCACTTAATCGCCTCGCATTTTCGCTAGAGGTGTTGGGTCTGAGGTGGAACCGTCCGCGGCGTCGTGTTCCCCGACGCCGCGGACGGTTGGTGTCACCAGCGGTAGTGCGCGAACGCCCGGTTGGCCTCGGCCATCTTGTGGGTGTCCTCGCGGCGCTTCACCGAAGCACCGAGACCGTTGGACGCGTCCAGCAACTCGTTGGCGAGACGCTCGACCATGGTCTTCTCACGACGCTGGCGGCTGAAGCTGACGAGCCAGCGGAGCGCGAGGGTGTTGGCGCGGTTCGGCTTGACCTCGATCGGCACCTGGTAGGTGGCACCACCGACGCGGCGGCTCTTCACCTCGAGGGTGGGCTTCACGTTGTCGAGAGCGCGCTTGAGGGTGACGACCGGATCGGTGCCGGTCTTGTCGCGAGCCTGCTCGAGGGCGCCGTAGACGATGCGCTCGGCGGTCGACTTCTTGCCGTCCAGCAGGATCTTGTTGACCAGCTGGGTGACCAGCGGCGAACCGTAGACGGGATCGTTGATGAGGGGGCGCTTGGGAGCGGGTCCTTTACGTGGCATGACTTATCAGTTCCCCTTCTTGGCGCCGTAGCGGCTGCGAGCCTGCTTGCGGTCCTTGACACCCTGGGTGTCGAGCGAGCCGCGGATGATCTTGTAGCGCACACCCGGGAGGTCCTTCACACGACCGCCGCGGACGAGCACCATCGAGTGCTCCTGCAGGTTGTGGCCTTCGCCGGGGATGTAGGCGGTGACCTCGACCGAGCTGGTCAGGCGCACACGGGCGACCTTGCGCAGCGCCGAGTTCGGCTTCTTGGGGGTGGTGGTGTAGACGCGGGTGCACACGCCACGACGCTGCGGGCTTCCCTTGAGGGCCGCGGTCTTGGTCTTGGCAGCCTTGTCGTGACGGCCCTTGCGGACCAGCTGATTGATGGTTGGCACTAGGTGTTCGTTCCTCTTTGTCATCGGTTGTGGTTGGTGCTCCGGGCAAGCACGAAGTGGCTCGCAGGCCTGTTTTCGCGGCTTCCACAACTCGCCCCACCAGCACGTATGTGCTGGTCAGTACATTTTCGCTACCCCGAGGTCGGGCGTGTCATACACTCGACAGCGGATTCGCCTGTCAGCCCCTCTGCCGGCCGTACCCCGAGATGCTCGGCGGCTCGAGAGCCGTAGGGCAGGCATGCGGACTGGCCCAGCATGGGCCGGGCACCGACGATCCACTCTACGATCGGGTTTACACAGGTCAAAAAACGGATCCTGCACGCAACCGGCAGGTGAACGGGTCGTACGCGATCGGCTCCAGGCCACGCTCGTGCTCGGCGTGACCCTCCCACTTCTACACCGTGAAACCGCTTGCGTCGAGGGCGCGAGTCGGCGGTGCGACCATTCCGTCACCCGCGCTGCACGGGTCGCCTGAGCTGCTCGATCACGGGTGCGGACGGGCTCTCGGGGTCGCGCGGTCGACGCGTCGGCGAGGACTGGCCGCCGAACCACCGGTCGACGATCGTCGCCTGCCGTTCCACCTCGCCCCGGCGCGGCATGTGGTGGTTCTCACCGGCATCGCGCACGCCGTACACGTCCTCGCCCAGTTCGTACCGGGCCTGGTCGGCCAGCGCACCGGCGAGGAACCCGGCAGGCGAACGGGCAGCGGCGATCTGCCAGGCGTGGACCAATTCGTGGATGAGCAGCTGGCCCGGCACCGGGTATGCCCTGGTCCCCTGCCCCAGGGTCGCGTCGAGGTGCGACCCGAGATTGCAGAGGATGCGGCCGTCGACCGCGGGCACCGTGAATGCGCGCCCGCCCCGACCGGCGAGATCGGTGAGGACGACGTCATCGAGCCACCCCGCGTCCCCGAAGACCGCCACGGCCACGCTTCGCTCGGCCGGGGTCAACCCACGATGACGCACGCGACGGCGGATGACGCTCGACGTGACGAGGCCCGCGCCCAGCACGACGACGAACCCGAGCGGGCCGAGCCAGATCGTCACCGGCACCAGGTGCACCGCGAGGAGCACACCCGCCGTGGCCGCCGGGGCGTCGCCGAGTCGTCCCGCCCCGAGCCGGCGGGCGACGGAGAGCACCGTGCCGAGCAGGCGCCCATAGGCCCGGGCGGCCGCGATGACCGGACGGCGCAGGCGCGTCGCGGACGCCGGGCGGGGCATCATTCCGGCGTCTGCGGCAGTTTCACCTTCGTCGCACCGGGCTTCGCCGGATTCGACGGCGGCGGGACCACCGGTCCGATGTCGCCATCGGGAGCCTCGTCCAGGTCGACGATGACCGGCGCGTGGTCACTCGGCTTGCTGCCCTTGCGTGCTTTCCGGTCGATCCAGGCGGCCGCGACGCGATCGGCAGCGGACGCTCCGGCGAGGATCAGGTCGATGCGCATCCCGAGGTCTTTGTGGAACATGCCGGCGCGGTAGTCCCAGTAGCTGAACACACGCTCGCCCGGCCACCGGTCCCGGACGACGTCGCGCAGGCCCATCGATTCGAAGGTGGCCAGCGCGGCCCGTTCCGCCGGGGTGACGTGGGTGTGTCCCACATACGCGGCGGGGTCGAACAGGTCGGCGTCGGCCGGCGCGATGTTCATGTCGCCGCACAGGAGTGTCGTGGTCGGGTCCTCCACGGCACGGGCCAGCGCCGCGAGCCACTCGAGTTTGTAGGTGTAGTGGTCCGAGTCCGGGGTCCGGCCGTTGGGCACATACAGTGAGTGGATGCGGAGTCCGCCGCACACCGCCGACACCGCCCGTGCCTCGAGAGTCGACGGGTCGGGGTATCCGGGCATGCCGTCGAATCCGATCCGGACGTCGTCGAGTCCGACCCGCGACAACAGCGCCACCCCGTTCCACTGCCCCTGTCCGGCGTGCGCGACCTCGTATCCGCGGTCGGCGAGATCGGCGCCGAGTGACTCGTCGAACGCCGCGTCGGAGAGTTTGGTCTCCTGCAGGCACACCACGTCGGGTCGGCGCTCGTCGAGCCAGGGCAACAGGCGCGGGATGCGCTGCTTCACGGAGTTCACGTTCCAGGTCGCCACGCGCATGCGACCACGGTAGTACCCCGCCATCGGGGCCCGGCCACCGCCGATCGCCGACCCGGCCTTTCGTTCCACGGTGACGTGTGTCACGTTGGTGGGTATCGACACGTTGCACCGCACCTCCGATTCGTCGCCCCGACGGCCCGTCATCGAGTCGTCGTGGCGTCGGTCTGAGCTGTCCGGGGTCCGCCCCGAGGACCCGACGCCGACGCAGGTCCAGGACATCGCTGCCGCCGACCCGCTGCTCGACGCCGCCCGCCCGGTCCTCGATGACGCCGCCGCCCGACTCGCCGACACCGATGTCTCGCTGCTGCTCGTCGACCACGAGTGCCGGATGGTGACGCGGGTGGCGTTCGGCACGACCGTGGAGCGCCGTCTCGACGCGATCGGCGCCTCGCCGGGCGTGCCGTTCGGCGAGGACGTCGTCGGGACGACGGCCCTCGGTACCCCGGCGGAGACCCGGGGCGGGATCGTCGTGAACAGCTCCGAGCACTACCTGGACCAGTTCAAGTCGATCAGTTGCTTCGGACAGCCGATCATCCATCCCGCGACCCGCAGGCTGGCCGGGATCATCTGCATGTCCGAGATCGCCGATCGCATCAACCCCTTGGCGATCCCGGTTGTCAACGGGATCGTCGCCGACATCGCCGACCGCCTGCTGGACCGGTCGCGAGCGCACCAGCGACGCGTCCTCGACGCGTTCCAGCGCGCCGCACCGCGTCGCGACCTCGCCGTCGCGGCCATCGGCGACGACCTCCAGCTCACGAATGCCCTTGCCGCCGAACTGCTCTCCCCCACCGACATCGGCGCGATGCGGATCGTCGCGACCGATCCCGCACTGCGCGCGACGGTGCTGCCGCTGACCCTGGTGTCGGGCGCCGAGGTCGAGGTCGCCGTCGAACCCGTGCCGGGCGCCTGCGGCGCGGCGCTGTTCCGCTTCCGGCCGGTCAGCGAGCCGCCGCCGAGGCGGTCCGCGCCACCGACCGCCCCGTCCCGCACCAGCGTCGCGATCACCGGCGAACCGGGGACCGGACGCAGCACCCACGCCGCTGCGCTCGCCGCCGAAGCCGATTCGCCACCGGTGATCGTCGATGTCGCCGACGAGATCATCAGCGGTCGTCGCCCCGACATCCCCGCGTTCGTCGGACGCGCCCGGTCGATGAGCACGACCCTGGTGATCGACGGCGTCGATCTCCTCGACGCGCAGTCGGTCGCCCTACTCGGGCGCGTGGCGGTGTCGAGCTCGCCGGAGTCGCCGCTGATCGTCGTCGGCGGGCCGCGCGACCAGGCGAGTCCGGGAGTCGCCGCACTCCTCGCCCGGTGCGCCACACGGGTCGATCTCGCTCCACTACGTCATCGGACCTCGGAGCTGGCGTCGATCGCGAGCAGCGCACTGACCGACATCGACCCGGAGCTCACGCTGTCCGGACTGGCGACGGACGCCCTGCTGTGCGACGACTGGCCCGGGAACCTCACCGAGCTCAACTCGGTGCTCCGGCAGGCCGCCCTGGCGTGCCGAGCGCGCGCCGCGCGGGTCGTCGAACCCGCCGACCTGCCACCCGCCTATCGGACGACCAGCCGGGCCGCGCACCTGTCCGGCCGGGAACAGGCCGAGCGCACCGCGATCGTCGAGGCGCTGGACCGCGCCCGCGGCAACAAGGTGCATGCCGCAAGGGATCTCGGCATCAGCCGGACGACGCTGTACTCGCGGATGCGCGCACTGGACATCTGAGCGCGCGGTTACTCCGGCACCGCGGTGCGGGGCACCGGGTCCCGCAGCGTCTGCCGTGCGAGCGCCGCGATGAGGTCGGTCCGGGTCACGATGCCGACCAGGGTGTGCCCCTCCAACACCGGGACCGCGTCGCATCCGCTCTCGGCGAGCAGCGGCAACAGCGCCCCGACCGGCGTGCCCGGGGTCGCGACGGCCGGTTCCGCCGACATCACGTCCGCGGCGCACAACTCGACGTCGTTCGAGCGCATCAACCGCCGCACGAGATGGATCTGGAACACCACACCGACGAACATGCCGTCGTTTGCGGTCACCGGCAGCGAGGTGAAGCCGTACTCGTCGAAGAGGACGGCGACGTCTCGCAGCGGCGTCTCGGGGTTCACGGTCACCAGGTCTCGGGACATCACGTCCGTCGCGGCGAGCGGGCCCGCGCGATGACCGGCAGCCTGCAGTTCGGCGGCCCCGATCAGTCGCGCGAGGTCGGCGACACCGAGGTTGAGCGACTGCTCGTACCGGTCGAGGATGCCGGTCAGTTCGTCCTCGTCCAGACCCAGCCGCGCCGCCGGCGGGGGCGCCGCGTCGAACCGGCGATACGGATAACGCCGTCCGGTCAACCGGGCGTACCCGGCGGCGAGGACCACCAGCAGGAGTGTGCCCGCGAGGACGGGTGCGAGGACGAACCGGAACCCCAGCGACTGGATCGTCTCCGGACTGAGCGCGGCTGTCATCGCCACCGCGCCGGCAGGCGGATGGACCGCGTGGCACCCGATCATCAGGGCCACGGACAGACCGACTGCGAGCGCCACCCGGAGCGCGGGCTGGCCGATGGTGAGGGTGGTCGCCACCCCCACGACTGCCGACACCGCGTTGCCGACGGTCGCGGGCCACGGCTGCGCCAACGGACTGTTCGGCGCGGCGAAGACGAGCACGGCGGTCGCCCCGAACGGCGCGATCAGGAAGAGTCCGAGCCGCAGGTCGACCCCCGACGCGGCGAGCACCAGACCGACGAGTCCGAGCGCCACCCCGGCCCCTGCTCCCGCCCGGAGGGCCTCACGGATCGAGATACCCCCGGTCACCGGGCCGAGGCCACGCAGGGCGGCGCCGACCCTGCCCGCTGGGCGCACGTTCACTCTGCTCCTCCGAAGGTCCCTGACTTGTCCGGCGTCTCACGGTAGCCACGCGGTGACGGCCGGTCGCCGCGACCCCTGTACAGCCCAGGTGTTCAGTTTCTGGACACGGCGACACGTCGGAACGGTGAGAGAAATAAGTCAGGTCGAATATGACCGAGATCACTCCACCGACCACATCACCGCCGGCACCACGCCGACCAGGAGGCCCCATGACCGCCGTCGTTCCCGACACCGCCCTGCATGAGCGCGTTCGCGATTTCATTTCCGCCGACCGTCCGATGCTGATCGGCGGCGAGTGGGTGTGGTCGGCCTCGGGCCGCACCTTCGAGACCATCGATCCCGCGACGGCGCGTCCGCTCACCTCGGTCGCCCACGGCGACGCGGCCGACATCGATCGCGCGGTCCGCGCCGCGCGCCAGGCCTTCGACGACGGCCCGTGGACCCGGATGAAGCCGAATGAACGCGAACGCCTGCTGTGGCGGGTCGGCGACATCCTCACCGAACGCGCCGAGGAGTTCGGCCAGCTGGAGGCGCTCGACAACGGCAAGGCGGCCACCATCGCCGCCGCGGTCGACACCAACTGGTCGGCCGACATCTTCCGCTACAACGCGGGCCTCGCCACCAAGATCACCGGGTCGACGGTCGACGTCTCGATGCCGTTCGTGCCCGGCGGCGAGTTCCACGCGTACACCCTGCGCGAGCCGGTCGGAGTCTGCGGCCTGATCGTGCCGTGGAACTTCCCGCTCCTGATGGCCGCGTTCAAGCTGGCCCCCGCATTGGCGGCCGGCAACACCGTCATCCTCAAGCCGGCCGAACAGACCCCGCTGACGGCCCTGCTCCTCGGCGAGGTGTTCCAAGAGGCCGGCTTCCCACCGGGCGTGGTCAACATCGTCACCGGTTACGGCGAGGCCGGCGCGGCGCTCGCCGCGCACGACGACGTCGACAAGATCGCGTTCACCGGCTCGACGGAGGTCGGCAAGAAGATCGTCGACGCCGCGAAGGGCAACCTCAAGAAGGTGTCGCTGGAACTCGGCGGCAAGAGCCCCAACATCGTCTTCGCCGACGCCGACTTCGAGAAGGCGGTCGCCGGGTCGGTCGCGGCCTGGATGTTCAACCACGGACAGTGCTGTGTCGCCGGAACACGTCTCTTCGTCGAGCGGCCGATCTTCGACGACTTCACCGCGGCCGTCGCGGAGGCGGCCTCGCAGGCCAAGATCGGACCCGGCCTCGACCCGTCGACCGAACTCGGACCGCTGGTCAGCCAAGAGCAGTTCGATCGCGTCTCGGGATACCTGGCGGCGGGCCTCGCCGACGGCGCACGGGCACTGACGGGTGGAAAGCGTTGGGGCGACGAGGGATTCTTCATCGAACCGACCGTCTTCGTCGACGTCGATCCGAGTTTCTCGATCGTGCAGGAGGAGATCTTCGGTCCCGTCGTCGCCGCCATGCCCTTCGATGCCGACACCGGGGTCGCGGCCGCGGCCAACGACTCCATCTACGGTCTCGCAGCAGGCATCTGGACCACGGATCTGTCCAAGGCGCACCGGACGGCCCGACAGATCAAGGCCGGTTCGGTCTGGGTGAACCAGTACAACGGCTTCGACACCGCGATGCCGTTCGGCGGTTACAAGCAGTCGGGCTGGGGACGCGAACTCGGCTCGTCGGCCATCGAGCTCTACACCCAGACCAAGGCCGTCAACATCTCGCTCTGACCCCATCCGCCCTCGAGTACACCCAAGGAGCACGATTTCATGTCTCTCACCACCAAGGCCGCCGTCCTCACCGGACCCGGAAAGCCGTTCGAGATCGTCGAACTCGACCTCGACGAGCCCCGCGAAGGCGAGGTGCTGATCAAGTACACCGCGGCCGGCCTGTGCCACTCCGACCTTCACCTGACCGACGGCGACCTCCCGCCCCGCTATCCCATCGTGGGCGGCCACGAGGGTTCGGGGATCATCGAGGCGGTCGGCCCGGGCGTCACCAAGGTCAAGCCCGGCGACCACGTGGTCTGCAGCTTCATCCCGAACTGCGGCACCTGCCGCTACTGCTCCACCGGCCGGCAGAACCTCTGCGACATGGGCGCCACCATCCTCGAGGGATCGATGCCCGATGGCACATTCCGATTCCACGGTGGCGGTGACGATTTCGGAGCCATGTGCATGCTCGGCACGTTCGCCGAACGCGCGACGATCTCGCAGCACTCGGTCGTCAAGGTCGACGAGTGGTTGCCGCTCGACAAGGCAGTGCTCGTCGGTTGCGGCGTGCCCTCGGGCTGGGCACCTCGGTGTACGCGGGCGGCGTACGTGCCGGCGACACCGTGGTGATCTACGGCATCGGCGGCCTGGGCATCAACGCGGTGCAGGGCGCGGTGTCGGCCGGGGCCAAATACGTCGTGGTGGTCGACCCGGTCGCGCTCAAGCGCGACACGGCGCTCAAATTCGGTGCAACACATGCCTTCGCCGACGCCGCCGAGGCCGCGGAGAAGGTCAACGAACTGACCTGGGGGCAGGGTGCCGACCAGGCCCTCATCCTCGTCGGCACGGTCGACGCGGAGGTCGTGGCCAACGCGACCGCCGTCGTGGGCAAGGGCGGGACGGTCGTCATCACCGGTCTTGCCGATCCGACGAAGCTGACCGTGCAGGTCTCCGGAACCGATCTGACCCTGAACCAGAAAACCATCAAGGGCAGTCTGTTCGGCTCGGCCAATCCGCAGTACGACATCGTCAAACTGCTGCGCCTGTACGACGCGGGGCAGCTCAAGCTCGACGAACTGGTCACGCAGACCTACACCCTCGACCAGGTCAACGAGGGGTACCAGGATCTGCGGGACGGCAAGAACATCCGCGGGGTCATCATCCACGCGGAGTGAATACCCGGTCGGTTCGCCCGAGGTGCCGTCTCCCTCGGGCGAACCGGCCACCCACGTCGCGGCGACGATGCCGGGCCCGACGAGGGACAGAAGTGCTTGAATCGTCGGTGTGACCGCGACCTGGTGGATACGACTGCTCCGCATCGCCTTTGCCGCCCTGGGCGTCACCGCGCTCGTGTATCAGGCGGTGCTGCGCTACGGCGACGCGGGCTTCACGCTCGCGAACTTCTTCAGCTACTTCACGGTGCTGAGCAACATCTTCGCCGCGCTCGTCCTGCTCGTCGGCGGACTGCTGGCCCCGGCAACCCCGGCATGGGAGTGGTGCCGTGGGGCGGCGACCACCTGCATGGTCATCACCGGGATCGTCTACGCCTTACTGCTGCAGGGCATCGACGTCGACGTCACCTACGCCTGGGTGAACGACGTGCTGCATCGCGTCATCCCGCTGGTGATGCTCGTGGACTGGATCGTGGTGCGTGCCCGGCGACTCCCCGAACGGGCGTGGCTGTCCTGGCTGACCATCCCGCTCGTGTACGGCGTCTACACGTTGATCCGCGGGCCGCTCGCGGACTGGTATCCCTACCCGTTCATCGATCCGCGTGGACAGGGTCATCTGTCGATGACGATCTCGCTCGTCGTCGTGTTCGTCGGCATGGCCTTCATGTCGTTCGGCGTCTACTGGGTCGGCACCCGCGGTCGGCGACCCGATGCGCCGGGGCCCGGACACCCCGCCGCCGAACGCGGTTAGTCCGCGCCCGGCGGGTCCGCGGGCTCGCTCCCGAACGCCGCGACGAGCTGCGCCGACCAGGTGTCGACGACCAGCGCACGCCGGGCGGAGTCATCGGACAGCGTGTCCGCCAGGCCGAGTCCGCGCGCCATGTCCAGAGTTGCCTGCACCAGTCGGCAACCGGTCTCGTCGTCCGGGGCCACCCCCATCGCGGCCATCGTCCGCTGATGGGCCGCGCGGGCGAACTTGGCCTCGAGTGGCAGGATGAGCCGCCGCAGTGCCGGGTCGGACGCGGCGGCGGCCCAGACCTGGAGTGCTGCCTTGAATTCGGTGCCGGTATAGACGTCGACGGCCCGCTGGACGGCACGGATGACCCGGTCCGGGGTCACTTCGTCGGCCGCCTCCGGCGATGCGTGCGGATCCCCGACGGCAGCGCGGGTCATGTCCTCGAAGACCTGCTCGAGTGCCGCGGTGATGAGGGCTTCGCGCGTCGGGAAGTGATGTTGCGCCGCACCGCGGGACACGCCGGCACGTTCGGCGACCGCGGCCACGGTCGCGGCGGCCCAGCCGTCCGCGGCCAGCGCGTCGACCGTGGACCGCAACAGGCGCTCGCGGGTCAACCGCGAGCGTTCCTGTTGCGGGGAGCGGGTGTTCGCCGACGACGTGGTCACCGCGAGCCTCAGTAGGACTTCGGCAGCCCGAGGCTGGTCTGCGCGACGAAGTTGAGGATCATCTCCCGGCTCACCGGGGCGATGCGGGCGATCCGGGCGAGGCTCAGCATCGGCGCCAGTCCGTACTCGGTGGTCAGACCGTTGCCGCCCAGGGAGTGCACGGCCTGGTCGACGACCTTCACACAGGCCTCGGCGGCCGCGTACTTCGCCATGTTGGCCGGCTCCGCGGCGCCCCAGTCGTCGCCGGCGTCGTAGAGGGTCGCGGCCTTCTGCATCATCAGCTTGGCCATCTCGAGCTCGACCTTGCCCTGGGCGAGCGGGTGCGCGATCGCCTGGTGCGCACCGATCGGCGTCTTCCACACCGTGCGCTCCTTCACGTACGACACCGCCTTGTCGAGCGCGAACCGGCCCATCCCGACGGCCGACGCCGCGGCCATGATGCGTTCCGGATTGAGCCCGGCGAACAGTTGACTCAGGGCAGCGTCCTCGGAGCCGACGAGCACGTCGGCGGGCAATCGCACATCGTCGAGGAAGAGCTGGAACTGCTTCTCTGGGTTCTGCAGTTCCATGTCGATCATCGTGTACGAGAAGTTCTCGGAGTCGGTGGGGACGATGAAGAGCGCGGGCTTGAGGTTGCCGGTCTTCGCGTCTTCGGTGCGGGCGACGATCAACACGGCCTGCGCCTGGTCGACGCCGGAGATGTAGACCTTCTGGCCGGTGAGCAACCAGTCCGAGCCGTCCCGACGGGCCGTGGTGGTGATCTGGTGGGAATTGGAGCCGGCATCGGGTTCGGTGATACCGAACGCCATCGTGATCGACCCGTCGGCGAGACCCGGCAGCCACCGCTGCTTCTGCTCGTCGGTGCCGAAACGCGCGATGACGTTGCCGCAGATGGCCGGTGAGACGACGAGCATCAGCAGTCCGGTGCCCGATGCGGCGATCTCCTCCATCACGATGGCGAGCTCGTACATACCGGCACCGCCGCCGCCGTACTCCTCGGGGAGATTGACCCCGATGAAGCCGAGCTTGCCCGCCTCGGCCCACAACTCGTCGGTCTTGCGGCCGGTGCGCGCGCACTCACGGAAGTACTCCTGTCCGTACTTCGCGGCGAGTCCGGCGACCGCCGCGCGCAGCTCGGCGCGTTCGGTGGTCTCCACGAACGGATTGGTGTCCACGGTCATGTCGATGCTCCCTGTCTCGGTCTTCGATGTGGTTCGGCGGCAGACGGTTTCGGCGCCGGTCAGGCCTGGTAGCCGAGCCGTTTGGCGGCCAGTCCGTTGAGGATCTCGGTGGTGCCGCCACCGATTCCGATGATGCGCATGTCGCGGTATTGCCGTTCGACCTCGGTGCCGGTCATGTAACCGAGGCCGCCGTGCAGCTGAACGGCTTTGTTGGCCACCCACTCCCCCGCCTCGACCGCGGTGTTCTTGGCGAAGCACACCTCGGCGATGAGGTCGTCGGTGGAGCTGACCTTCCGTTCGACGAGGGCCCGCGTGTAGGTGCGGGCGATGTCGATGCGGCGTGCCATCTCGATCAGGGTGTCCTGCACCGACTGCCGGGCGATGATGGGTTTGCCGAAGGTCTCACGGTCGCGCGCCCACTGCAGGGTGAGGTCGAGGCAGCGTTGCGCACTGGCGTACGCCTGCACCGCCAGACCGGACCGTTCGGTGACGAAAGCGGTTGCTATCTGCGCGAATCCGGAGTTCTCCGGTCCGACCAGGTTGGTGACCGGCACCCGCGCATCGACGAAGGACAGTTCCGCGGTGTCGGAACTGCGCCACCCCATCTTGTCCAGTTTCCGGGTGACCTCGAAACCGGGTGTGCCCTTTTCGACGACGAGCAGTGAGACGCCCGCGGCTCCCGGCCCTC
The DNA here is from genome assembly GCF_029866425.1 of Gordonia sp. SMJS1. Lineage (NCBI taxonomy): Bacteria > Bacillati > Actinomycetota > Actinomycetes > Mycobacteriales > Gordoniaceae > Gordonia > Gordonia sp. SMJS1. The sequence continues at coordinate 4,113,218 of NZ_CP123381.1, forward strand.
CGGTGCGGACGGCGACGACGACGAAGTCGGCGCGGACCGCGGAGGTGATGTAGGTCTTGGAACCGTTGACGACGTAGTGGTCCCCGTCGCGCTCGGCCTTCGTCGTCAGGTGGCCGACGTCGCTTCCGCCGCCGGGTTCGGTGATCGCCAGACTTCCGATCTTCTCGCCCGCGAGCGTGGGCCGCACCCACCGGTCGATCTGGTCGGGGTCGCCGGCGGCGATCAGGTGCGGCAGGGCGATGCCGTGGGTGAACAGCGACGCGAAGACGCCACCGGCCGCGCCGGCGTAGTGGAGTTCCTCGCCGAGGATCGTGCTGTCGATCAGATCACCGCCGGAGCCACCCACTTCCTCGGGGACCCCGAGCCCGAACAGACCCAGTTTGGCCGCCTCGATGTGCAGTTCACGGGGGATGGCACCCTCGCGCTCCCAGTCGTCCTGGAACGGGAGGATGTGTTTGTCGACGAATCGGCGCACGGTGGAACGCAGTTCGAGGCGTTCGGGTGTCTCCCAGATCGGACTGGCGATGGGCATCGTGTTCTCCTGTCGGACTGCGTGCGACTGCGTGCTGCTGCGATCGGACGATTCGGCGGCGTCTGGGGGTCGGTGGACGTCAGCGGCGGACGGTGACGACGACGGGCGTCTCAGCTCGCCCGCGGTTCGCGACCAGGCCCGGGCGGACCTGCGAAACACTGTGCGATCCCCGACCATTCGACCGCGTCGGGTCCGATGAGGTCGAGGTCGAGGTCGGTGAGTGCGCGGCGCTGGGTCACCAGGAAGCAGAAGTCGAGTGCCGGCCCGCGCACGCTGTTCGACGCGTCGTCCGGGCCCCAGGTCCAGATCTCGCCCGACGGCGCGGTGAGCGCGTAGTGGAACGGCTCGGCCGGCGGCGTACGGCCGTTGACGATGTAGGCGAAGTCGCGTGTGCGGACACCGATGTGGGCGACGCTGCGGATCCGATCGGTCGGCACGACGGGAACACCGAGGGCGTCGGCGACATCGAGGCCGTGTGCCCATGTCTCCATCAGGCGCGCGGTCGCCATCGACGCCGCGGACATCGGTGGCCCGAACCACGGGATCTTGACGCCGGCCGGTACCTCGCGCAGCGCGTCGGCGAGACGGTCGCGCGCCGCCCGCCACCCGGCCAGGATCTCGTCGGCCGGCGCGGCGGCCCCCGCTTCGGCGGCGTCGTCGACATAGGTCGCCGCACCGCTCGCCGCCTCGGAGAGCAAGGCGCCGAACCGGTCCGGGTCGGTGGCCGCGATCGCCGCCACCTCGTCGGTCCACGCCAGATGCGCGATCTGGTGCGCGATCGTCCACCCCGGCGCCGGCGTCGGGGTGGCCCAGCCCGCATCGTCGAGACCCGCGACGAGCGTGTCGAGCTGCGCGGATTCGGCTTCGAGGTCGGCGACGACGCCGATCACGGCTGCTTGTCCCTCAGGCATGCGATCACCCTCACACACGGCATCAGAAGAATCAAGCGCGCTTGATTGTTTTTGATAAGCAATACCGCCGTTTGAGCCGGCCGAGCCCCACCGCTGGTTTCAGTGTCAGGGTTGTCTAGCCACTTCGGTGGTGGTTGGGTTCTGACCATCAGGCATCTGGCTCTACCGCTGGTTACCGCCCCTGGCTGTATTGGGCTGGTGTTGGCTCATTGTGCCGATGCCTGGTGTGTCAGGACCGGCCGGCGTGACTTGATAGGAGCGTGGCATCGCCCCGACTGAGATGTGTCCGCCGACCGGCCCGACTGTCGCCACTCCACTCTGACAGGAAGGCATCTCCCATGATCGTTATCGGTGCCGATGTGCACAAGCGCACACACACCTTCGTCGCGGTCGACGCCGTCGGTAAACAACTCGGATCCACGGTGGTGCCGGCCACGACGGCCGGTCACCGCACAGCCATGCAGTGGGCTCACGCTCGTTTCGGTACCGAGGTGTTGTGGGCCATCGAGGACTGCCGCAACATGTCGGCCCGGCTCGAACGCGACCTGCTGGGCGCGGATCAGAAGGTGGTGCGGGTAGCGCCGCACTTGATGGCCGAACATCGGCGTACCGGACGTGAACGCGGCAAGTCCGATCCGATCGACGCGTTGGCTGTGGCTCGGGCCGCTGCACGCGAACCCGACCTTCCGGTGGCGTCTCACGATGCCGTGTCCTACGAGATGAAAGCCCTCGTGGACTATCGGGATTGCCTTGTGCGCGAACGAACCTCGAAGATCAACCGGGTGTTGTGGCGGGTGCATCAACTCGATCCCGAGTACCACATCAAAAAGGGTGGGTTGACGGCGAAGAAGCATCAGAAAGCGCTGCAAACCTGGCTGGAGCCTCACAGCAGTGTCGATGCCCGCCTGGCAGGCAAGGAAGTCGCCGCCATCTACGACCTGACCGTGGAGATCAATGAGGTCGAAAAGGAGATCACCAAGAAGGTTTCCGACGCGGTGCCCACCCTGTTGGCGATGCCCGGCTGTGGCGCGCTCAGCGCCGCGAAACTCCTCGGCGAATCCGCCGACATCACCCGCTTCCCCGGGGAGGCCCAGTTCGCCCGCCACGCGGGAATCGCCCCAGTGCCGGTGTGGTCGGCCAACCCCGGACGCCATCGACTCACCCGGTCGGGCAACCGCCAGATCAATGCCGCGATCCACCGCATCGCGCTGACCCAGGCACGCATGCCCGACACCCTCGGCCACGCCTATTACGAGAAGAAGAAGGCCGAAAACAAGACCCCTCGCGAGGCGATGCGCTGCCTCAAACGCCGCCTCACCCGCGTCGTCTACAACCACCTCACCACCGACCACCACGCCCGCACCCGCAAAGCCGACAACCCAACACCCGCCGCCGCTTGACATAGGAGCTATGAGCCGGCACCGAGCGCAGCCGCCGGGCCGACCAAGCGACGAAGGAGCGCGTCGAGTCGAAGCCACTCGACAACCCGCGCCCCCACCGCTGGTTTCAGTGTCAGGGTTGTCTAGCCACTTCGGTGGTGGTTGGGTTCTGACCATCAGGCATCTGGCTCTACCGCTGGTTACCGCCCCTGGCTGTATTGGGCTGGTGTTGGCTCATTGTGCCGATGCCTGGTGTGTCAGGACCGGCCGGCGTGACTTGATAGGAGCGTGGCATCGCCCCGACTGAGATGTGTCCGCCGACCGGCCCGACTGTCGCCACTCCACTCTGACAGGAAGGCATCTCCCATGATCGTTATCGGTGCCGATGTGCACAAGCGCACACACACCTTCGTCGCGGTCGACGCCGTCGGTAAACAACTCGGATCCACGGTGGTGCCGGCCACGACGGCCGGTCACCGCACAGCCATGCAGTGGGCTCACGCTCGTTTCGGTACCGAGGTGTTGTGGGCCATCGAGGACTGCCGCAACATGTCGGCCCGGCTCGAACGCGACCTGCTGGGCGCGGATCAGAAGGTGGTGCGGGTAGCGCCGCACTTGATGGCCGAACATCGGCGTACCGGACGTGAACGCGGCAAGTCCGATCCGATCGACGCGTTGGCTGTGGCTCGGGCCGCTGCACGCGAACCCGACCTTCCGGTGGCGTCTCACGATGCCGTGTCCTACGAGATGAAAGCCCTCGTGGACTATCGGGATTGCCTTGTGCGCGAACGAACCTCGAAGATCAACCGGGTGTTGTGGCGGGTGCATCAACTCGATCCCGAGTACCACATCAAAAAGGGTGGGTTGACGGCGAAGAAGCATCAGAAAGCGCTGCAAACCTGGCTGGAGCCTCACAGCAGTGTCGATGCCCGCCTGGCAGGCAAGGAAGTCGCCGCCATCTACGACCTGACCGTGGAGATCAATGAGGTCGAAAAGGAGATCACCAAGAAGGTTTCCGACGCGGTGCCCACCCTGTTGGCGATGCCCGGCTGTGGCGCGCTCAGCGCCGCGAAACTCCTCGGCGAATCCGCCGACATCACCCGCTTCCCCGGGGAGGCCCAGTTCGCCCGCCACGCGGGAATCGCCCCAGTGCCGGTGTGGTCGGCCAACCCCGGACGCCATCGACTCACCCGGTCGGGCAACCGCCAGATCAATGCCGCGATCCACCGCATCGCGCTGACCCAGGCACGCATGCCCGACACCCTCGGCCACGCCTATTACGAGAAGAAGAAGGCCGAAAACAAGACCCCTCGCGAGGCGATGCGCTGCCTCAAACGCCGCCTCACCCGCGTCGTCTACAACCACCTCACCACCGACCACCACGCCCGCACCCGCAAAGCCGACAACCCAACACCCGCCGCCGCTTGACATAGGAGCTATGAGCCGGCACCGAGCGGAGCCGCCGGGCCGAGCAAGCGACGAAGGAGCGCGTCGAGGTCGAGGCGCCGAGTCGAAGCCACTCGGCGACCCGAGCACACGAGGTGACCTCGACGGACGCAGCGACCTCCCTACGCTCGGTCGACGCAGCTCGGCCGGCTGACGGTCCAGCTGCGGTCAGCGGTAGTGGATGTCGACCGTGGCTCGGCTCAGCAGGACGTCATCGTAGGAGGTCATCGTCGCCTCGAAGGACGAGATGCGGCGGCCGAGTTTGATCGGCGTCACCTCGACCACCACTTCACTGCCGTCGACAGCAGGTGAACGGTAGAAACCGATCGCCATGTCCCCGATCGAGTACTCCTGCCCGGCCCCGGCATGCAGATGCCCGGCGAACGATGCCGCCTGGCCGGCGATGGTGGCGATGACGCCGCCGTGCATGGTGCCGAACATGTTGCCCATCCACGGTTCGGTGGCGCTGCGAAAGCGGATGCCGGACTCGCGGTCGGTGGTGCCGTCGATCACCTCGACGCGGCCGTTGAGCATGTCGGTGAGCGGGCCGGGTTCCCGCATCTTCGACGCGATCTCCTCGACCACGGCCCGCCCGGACAGCGCGGCGGGTATGGGCTCGGGCAGGACGGACCCGTCATCGTCGCTGCATCGCGGTGTCGCGACACCGATCTCGGCGGACGGGGTGGCGCCGGTCGGGGCACGCCGACCCGGACGTTGCGCGCGGTCCCGACGCAGCACAGGTCCCCGGTACCGGTGCGGATCTCGACCGACGTCGAGCCCCAGGCGTCGTCGTGCATGACCACCTCGGCCCGTGCGGCGACCAGGTCGCCCACTTCTGCGCGGCCGTGCGTGGACATCGTCAGGCGTGCCTGGAGGGTCGCCGCGGCGGGGTCGTCGTGGATGCGATGGAACGGGATACCACCGCAGTGATCGAACAGCACGGCGAGCGCCGGCAGCTCGATCACGCCCCGATGGTCGGCGAACCGCGGGCACAGCCGCTGCGAGGCCCGCACCCCCGACTCCGACACCGAGATGTCGCCGAGGTGGAACGCGGACAGGGGATCGTGCGGCTGGCTCATGAAATCTCTTGTATCAGCGATGTACCGCCGATCTCACAGTGGAGAGTCCAATCTCACTCCCGTAGTCTGGGTGCGTACGTGTCCAGAGTGACGGGAGAGACAGATGCGACGCACAACTGTGGCGACGATCGGGGCGATTGCGGCAGTGGGAGCGTTCGGCGTAGGAGCAGGCACCGCCTCCGCCGCACCCGCGGAACGACCCCTCAGCGTGAAGCAGGTCCCCAACGCCGGCGTCACCGTCGGCGCCAGCGGCATCACGGGCGGTTTCGTGGCGGGCATCCTCGCCTCGGCCACCGAACCCGGGGTCACGCTGATCACGCTCAACACGACGCCCACCGAGTCCTGCGCCACCAACCTGAAGGATGCGCGCGTCGGGATCACCTGGAAGAACACCTCGACCGGGGCGTCCGGCGACGAGGTCTTCGCCGCATGTGCGGACGGACGTCCGTCCGACGGGGTCGCCGTTGCGACCGGAGCGGGATCGGTCGAGTTCACCACGACGATCCTCGGCCAGGGCGACCAGACCTTCACGGTCGTCCCGGGCAGCGGATCGTTCACGCGCTGACGCCGAGCCGACCACAATACACTCCGCTGAGCGGGAGGGCGCGAGCCACCCACCCTGCTCCCTGATCTGAAAGAAGCCCGTAACCCGTGCTCCCTGAGGTGTGAGGAGCGCAAGCGACGAGCCTCGAAGGGCCGGCGAGACACGTTGTTACACCCTTCGTGGCTCGCTTCGCTCGCACCTCAGGGAGCATGGAGATCAGACGCTCACGAGTGTTCTTTCAAAGGTCACGGCGACCCCCTCCGGTACCGCAGTAGACAATCTCGCAAATCTGTATACACGTGCGGTGAACACGTTCTAGATTTGCCGCATGGCCGAGACAGTCACCCAGCTCCTGCAGGCACGCGCCGACGACGACAACCTCGCGATCACCTACGAGGGTCGGCAATGGACGTGGCGCGAGTACATTCGCAACGCCGAACGCGCCGCGTCGGCGATTCTCGGCATCGCCGACACCGAGCGTCCGCTACATGTGGGCGTGCTGCTCGGAAACACGCCGGACATGCTGATCGCCCTGGCCGCCGGCGCGCTGGGCGGTTACGTGACGGCGGGGATCAACAACACTCGCCGCGGTGAGGGTCTGGCGGCCGACATCGTGCGCGCGGACTGTCAGATCCTGCTCACCGACGCCGAGCACCGCCCTCTCCTCGATGGCTTGGAGCTACCCGGCGTGACGGTGCTGGACACCTCTACTCCGCAGTGGGCCGAGATGCTCTCCGGCGCCGCGGAGTTGACCCCGCATTCGGTACCCGGGGCGATGGACACGTTCATGCTGATCTTCACCTCGGGGACCAGTGGAAACCCCAAGCCGGTCCAGTTCGCGCACATGATGATGCCGTTCGCGGGTCCGGTGCTCGCCGACAAATACGACATCGGCCCCGGCGACGTCTGCTACCTGTCGATGCCCCTGTTCCACAGTGCCGCGCTCATGGGGGGTTACTGCGTCGCACTGTGCGGCGGTGCCGCGATCGCGCCCGCCAAGTTCTCCGCCTCGACCTTCCTGGCCGACATCCGCCGCTACAACGCGACGTACATGAACTACGTGGGCAAACCGCTCGCCTACATCCTGGCCACCGAGGAGAGGCCCGACGACGCCGACAATCCGCTCCGGGTGGCGTTCGGCAACGAGGCCACCGACCGCGACATCGACGATTTCTCGCGCCGGTTCGGTTGCACCGTCTGGGACGGCTTCGGTTCCACCGAGCTGGCGATCATCATCACCCGTGAGCCCGGCACGCCGCACGGTTCGATCGGCAAGGGTTTCCCGAACGTCGCCGTGTACAACTCGTCGACGCTGACCGAATGCCCGCGTGCCGAATTCGACTCCAGCGGAGCGCTTATCAATGCCGACGACGCGATCGGCGAGCTGGTGAACATCGAGGGCGGCGGGATGTTCATGGGCTACTACAACGATTCCGACGCCACCAGCGAGCGTCTCCGCCACGGGATGTACTGGTCGGGCGACCTCGCGTACAAGGACGCCGACGACTGGATCTACCTCGCCGGCCGGACCGGCGACTGGATGCGCGTCGACGGCGAGAACCTCGCCGCCGGACCGATCGAACGGGTGCTGTTGCGCGTTCCCGAGATCAATCGCGTTGCCGTGTATGCCGTTCCGGACGACCACGTCGGCGATGCGGTGATGGTCGCCGTTGTCCTGCAGGACGGCGTCGAGCTGACCCCGGAGTCCTTCGCCGAACAGCTTGCCGCACAGGCCGACCTGTCGCCGAAGGCGTGGCCGACGTATGTCCGGATCGAGGACGACCTGCCCACGACCGCAACGAACAAGATCCTCAAACGCACCCTGAAATCCGAGGGCGCCGTCCCCGGCACGGGCACACTCTGGGTGCGCGAGCCCCGGTCCCGCGTGTATCGACAAGCCGTCGCCGCACAGGCATGACCTCGACCGCGGCCACCACACCGACACCGGAATCCGTCCCGCAGCACACGCTTCCGGAGATCGGCTACTACGCACTCTCGCGCCATCCGGTCGATCCCGCCGAACTCGCCGACGAAGCGGGGCTCGCCGACCGCGCGGGCTTCGGTGCCGCCTTCGTCTCCGAGCGGTTCAACGTGAAGGACGCGGCCGTACTCGCGGGCGGTCTCGCGGCGGCGAGCCGCCGGATGGGCGTCGCCACGGCCGCCACCAACCACAACACCCGTCACCCCATCATCACCGCGTCCATGGCCGCCACGTTGTCGACCATGACGGGTGGTCGCTTCGCGCTCGGCCTCGGTCGTGGATTCGCCGCACAGTGGCAGGTTCTCGGGGTTCCCGATGTCACGAGCGCCCAACTCACCGACGCCGCCTCGGTGTTGCGCACCCTTTGGCGCGGCGAGATGATCCTGGGCCACGACGGCCCGCTCGGCACCTACGACTACCTCAACCTCGGTGTCGCGGTTCCACCGGTCCCCATCCTGCTCGTGACGATGTCGCCCAACACCTTACGTCTTGCCGGGCGCATCGCCGACGGTGTCGTCCTGCATACGTTCTTCTCCGACGAGGCCACCATCGCCGCGGTCGAGACCGTCCGGGCGGCGGCCGCCGAGGCCGGTCGGGACCCCGCTTCGGTGCGCATCTGGTCGGTACTGGCCACCGTGCCCGACCATCTCGATGAAGACGACCGGTTGCGACGTCTGTACGGCCGGCTCGCGACCTATCTCCAGGGGTATCCGGATGTCCTGATGCGTGCCAACGGATGGCGTGGGGATGATCTCGAACGAATCAGAGACAGTCCGGCGTTCGCCGGCGCCCGCGGACCCATCGACGCCACCGCCACGGCCGACGAACTGGGCCGGCTCGCCGAGGTCATCCCGGCGTCGTGGGTCGCCGACAGCGCGGTAGGCAGTGCCGAACAGTGCGCGGCCGCCGTGGCGCGCCAGTTCGACCTGGGAGTCGACTCGGTCATCATGCACGGCGCCGCGCCGTCGGAACTGTTGTCGGTGCTGACGGCGTACCGGTCGATACGACCCGCCTTGCCGGCTCTGCCAGTGAACCCGGGTTCGGTTGCGGGACCACCGGTTCAGTGACCGTCAGTCGGGCACGCCGGGTGGCACCGAGTTCAGCAACGCGCCCGCCTCGACCCGGAGCTGTTGACCGGTCACGTACCGGGCTGCATCGGACACCAGGTAGGGAACCGCCTCGGTGACATCCTCCGGCGCGAGCAGGTCCACCGGCATCGCGTGCAACGACGCGAAGACGTCCTTGACGTCGTCGTAGACCGGCTTCTCGAGGTCGGGCCGGAACAGCCGGTAGATCTCGTCGTGATGCACCATCGCGGTGTCGACGTTGCCGGGATGAATCGCGTTGACGCGGATGCCTTTCGGCGCCAGGTGCCGGGCGAGGTCGTTGACGAGTCGCGCCACCGCTCGTTTCGAATGGCCGTAACCGCCTGCACCCGGGCCGGCCTGCGCGGACTCGAACGACGGCATGAACGCGGCCATCGAACCGATGCAGACGATCGACGCGCCCGCTTCGAGGTGCGGCAGGGACAACTCGAGGGTGTTGATCACCCCACCGAGATTCACCGACACCGTGTTCAGCCAGGTGACCGAGGGACTCTCGGGCCCGAGCGGGCTGATACCGGCGTTGGCCACGACGATGTCGAGTCTGCCGAACTGCGCCACCGCGTCGTCGATCGCGGCCTGCAGGGCGTCCCGGCTGCGGACGTCGGCGATCTTCGCGATCACCCGACTGTCCGTCGCGTCGACCATCTTCGCGGTCTGCTACAGGTCGTCCGGCGTGCTCATGGCGTAATTGACCGTCGTGATCTGATCGCAGATGTCGATGGCGATGATGTCGGCGCCCTGCTCGGCCATCCGCACGGCGTGGCTGCGCCCCTGACCCCGTGCCGCGCCCGTCACGAGGGCGACCTTCCCGTCGAGTCTGGTACTCACTCGCACTCTCCTCGTCCCGGCGACCACGAGTCCGGCCGCCGCGTCTCCGCGCAGCCTAGCCGACGGCCATCCTTCGTGTGGCGGAATGGATTTGCTGTTCGCAAGGTCGCCCGGCGTGGCCGGCCTGCACAGCTGCACACCGCCGCGCCGGTTCCCTGGACACCAGTCCAATTCCTCGGTAGTGTCCGATCAGCGGCCTGGGTGAGCCCGGTCACATCGGCCCGGCCCACGCAGCTCGATCGAAAGGGCGTGCCCGTGCCGGACACCGTTAGAATCCCGACTTGCATAGACGAACTCACCCCGACGTGGTTGACCGCGTTCCTCGCTTCCCACGGTCACGACGTCAGCATCGAGTCGGTGGGTGCCGAACCGGTGGGAACCGGTCAGATGGCCGGTTCCTATCGCCTCCACCTCGGGCACGACAGCCCAGCGACATTGCCCGACACCATGATCGCGAAGCTCGCGACCGGGTCACCGGACCAGCGCGAGTTCGGATCGGGGGTGTTCCGCAACGAGGTGCGCTTCTATCGCGACCTCGCCGCGTCGTTCACGGTGCCGATGCCCGACTGCTTCGCCGCGACCATCTCCGATCGCGGCACCGAGTTCGTACTCTTGCTGGAGGACATGGGCGCAGCCGTGCAGGGCGATCAGATCGCCGGCTGCACACCCGCGCAGGCCGAGGCGGTAGCCGTGGCGACTGCTGGTCTCCACGCTCCCCGGTGGAACGATCCGACCCTGCTGGCCGAGATGCCGTTGCCCACCGACGCCGACCGGGAGGTGATGGAGTCGATCCTCGCTCCGATGGCGGAGGTCTACCGCGAACGCTTTTCCCCTATCGGTCCGTCATCGGCAGCGGTCGACTGGCTCGTCCGTGAAGCCGGCCAGTGGCTGGTCGCCCCGCTGGACAATGCCACCCTGATCCATGGCGACCTCCGGGTCGACAACGTCCTGTTCGGCCCGTCCGGTGAGGTCACGGTGATCGACTGGCAGACGATCACCACCGGTAACCCGCTGCGCGACATCGCCTTCCTGCTGAGTACCAGTCTGACCACCGACGACCGGCGCCGGCACGAGCGCGGCATCGTCGCCTCGTATCATCGGGCGTTGGTCACCGCCGGCGTCGGCGACTACACGCTCGACGACTGCTGGGACGACTACGTCGGCAACCTCATCCAGGCGCCGCTGATCATCGTGTTCGGCTCCGCTGCTGCACAACCCACCGAGCGTGGCAACGCGATGTTCGATGCGATGCTGTCCCGCAGCGCAGCCGCGATCGACGATCTCGCACCCGGAGGGCTGTGAACCGTGCCGTCACTGGTCATCGGGGGCAACGGGTTTCTCGGTTCTCATCTCGTTCGGCAGCTCGTGGACGCGGGCGAGGAGGTGCGGGTGTTCACCCGGCCCACGAGTGACCTCCGGCCCCTGGCCGGTCTCGGCGTCGATCACGTGACGGGCGATCTCTTCGACGCTGACGCCGTCGCGCGGGCGATGACCGGTTGCGACGTGGTGTTCCACTGCGCGGTCGACACGCGCGCCTGGTTGCGCGATCCGGCACCGCTGTACCGGACGAACGTCGAGGCCCTGCGTTCGGTGCTCGACGTCGCAGCCCGGATGCCACTGCGGAAGTTCGTGTTCACCAGCACCGCGGCGACCATCGGGCGGGTGGACGGCCGTCGGGCGACGGAGGACGATGTGTTCAACTGGGCCGCGCGGGCTCCCGAGTATGTGCGCAGTCGCGTGGCCGCCGAGGACCTGGTGCGGCGTCGAGCCCAGGACGGCGCGGTACCCGCGGTCGCGATGTGCGTCGCCAACACCTACGGACCCGACGACTGGCAACCAACTCCCCACGGCGCATTCGTTGCCGGTGCGGCGCTGGGCAAGTTACCGTTCACCGTCCGCGGCTGTCGCGCCGAGTCGGTCGGCATCGACGACGCCGCGCAGGCGCTGCTCCTCGCGGCGGACCGCGGCGAGGTCGGCGAACGCTACATCGTCTCCGAGCGGTCCATCGACACCGGTGAGATCGTGGCCATCGCCGCCGCGACCGCCGGTCGTCAGCCCCCGCGCGTCGTTCTCAACCGCGCTGCGCTGTACACCTTCGGGGCGGTGGGTTCCGCCCGAGCGACGCTGACGCGCAAGCCGGTGCAGTTGACGATCCCCTCGGTCCGGTTGATGCACTTCATGTCCGAGATGGACCACGGCAAGGCCGAACGCGACCTCGGATGGCATCCACGCCCGGTGACCGAGGCCATCGCCGACGGTGCCCGCTTCTGGCTCGAACGACGCGCCGTCCGCCGCGCTGGTTGAGCCGACACAACCACCTCGCTGGTTGAGCCGGCACCGAGCCGCTTCCGCCCTGCTAAATTTAGCCGGCACCGAGCCACCGCTGCTGATCGAGCGCCCCCCGCTGGTTGAGCCGGCTCCGAGCGCAGCGAGGCGCCGAGTCGAAGCCACCTGGTGACCTCGACAGGCTCGGCCGGCGCGGGGAGACGCACCCCGGTATGCGCGGCATGGCGGGCGATGCGAGTGGCTGAATTCTCTGAACTCAGGGAGCCGCCGGCCCGGCCAGGATGCCGGCGAGTTCGTCAAGGCTGTAGGGCGAGGTGCCCTTGTGGTCGCGGTAAGCGACGAAACTCGCCTGCTGCGACTCGAACCGGCCGATGAATCCACCGGCAGCGCTGAAGATCTCGCCGGTGATGTGCTCGGCCGCGTCACTGGCCAGGAACACGTACAGCGGGGCGACGTACTCGGGCGGGGCGGGATCGAGCGCCGCGTCGCGCGTGGGGTCGTCGAGGATCCCGCGACGATGGAGTCCTTCGATGTGGGCGACGTAGTCGTCGCCGGAGGACAACCTCGACTTCGCTCCCGGCATCACCACGTTGACGCGTACGTGATGATCCCGGAGGTCCGCGGCCGCGGCGAGGGCGAGTGCGTTGACGCCGCCCTTCGCCGCGGGATAGCCGCTGCCACCGAACATTCCGAGCGAGGCCGCCGAACCCGTGAGCACGACCGACCCCGATCCTTGTTCGACGAACACCCTCCCCGCGGCCTGTAGGAGATGGAAGGCGCTCATCAGGTGGGCGTCGATCTGCTCGCGGAACTCGTCGGAAGCGATCGTCAGCACCGTCGAACCGGGAGGTTCGGCGATGCCGGCGCAGTTGATGGCGATGTCGAGGGCACCGAACTCCGCCAGCGCCGCCTCGACCATCGCCTGCGCCACTCCGTCGTCACCCGCGGACCCGCGAACGCCCACGGCATATCCGCCGCCGCCGCGGATCTCGGCGACGGTGTCGTCGACGGCCTGTCCGTCGCGACCGTTGACGACGACCGAGACTCCCTGTCCGGCCAGCGCATACGAGACGGCCAGTCCGATACCGCGGGTCGCGCCTGCGACAACGGCGACCCGGCCCCCCAGTCCCGCGCCGCCAGGTGACCAACCGCCGCCCGACGTCACGCCGAGCTGCCCACCGGCGTGATCGGGATCGACCGCCCGCGGTCGACGAATTCGAAACTCGCGCCCCCGCTGAAGCGTGCGACGGCCACCTCACCGTACTCCTTCTGCGGCGTGTCCGCCTTGGTGATCCGGACGACGAGATCGCCGTCGGCCTCGGTCGCGTCCGCGACGACGAGATACGGATCGACGGCGGTCGCCGCCGCCTGCAACGGTTCGACGTGGTCGACATCGAGTATCGACGTCCAACCGCCGTCGGTCATCGCATCGGACTCCCGGGGGATTCGGACGGTGACCGTGTCCCCGTCGGCCTCTGCGGTGAGTCCCGTGTACTGGGTCGGACCGAAACACGGATGCAGTGCCAGTACCTGGGCGAGACCTGCGGCGTCGGCGGACAGATCGAGCGCGACGCGAATCCGGTCGGCAGCGAGTCCGGCGATGCCGATCAGCTGCTTGCGGAAGATCTCGGTGGTCTGCGCCTCGCTCTCGGCATACCTGCGCAGGCTGGCGAGGAAGCCCAGCGACAGCAACTGGTGTTGCAGCGCAACCTCCTCGGCGACCCGCACCAGAGCCGACGTCGACCACTCCGCGAACTGCAGATCCTCGACGAGCGGGCCGCGGTAGTCGACCCAGCCGTCGGTCTCCGTGGTGTCGATGGCCGACAGGACGAGTTGACCGGCCCTCGTCTCGAACATGTCGACCGAATCCGGTGGGAGCGGCAGCTCGTCTCGATCCGGTTCGATCGTGACCGTCCACTCACAGTGCGGCGTGCGATCGACCGGTCGACGCGGGGGGCGATGAACCGGACGGATTCGTGCGCGCCGGTTGGTCGCGATCGCCGTCGCATCGAAGGTGGGGTCCTCGATGTCGTGGCACATGGTGGTCACGTAGTCGTCGCCGAGGGGTTCGACGTCGAGCAGCGCGCCGCAGTGATCGAGCACGAACGACCCGTGGTACTCGTCGTCGATGCGGTATCGGAAGTCCATGAACTGGGGTGGCGCACCGATGTCGAGTTGCAGACACTTGAACATGTCCTCGACACCGTCGCCGTCGATACCCAGGGCCGTGCGCATGCGATGCGTGTAGACCGGACTCGCGGCCATCCACTCCTCGATGGCGACCTTGCCCATCACGTCCCTGCCGAAGGCGCTGATGAGATGCGCCATGCCGCTGCGGTCGATCATCTGACCCGACAGCAGCAGTTCCGGTACGAGCACGGCGAGCTGATCCTGACTCAGACCTTGGTAGGTCGGGGCTGTGGAAGTCATGTCAGTTCACCAGAACGCGACCGGGGCCTTGCCGAAGTCGTACCAACCCGGCAGATCACCCGGCGCCGACTTCTCCACACGCTTGAGCATCGGCTCACTCATCGCGTTGTTCTTCATCATCTCGATGAAGAGAGCCGAGACGTTGCCGTAGTCGAAGAAGTCACGCTGCCAACGGAACTGGAAGTTTCCTCCGTACTTGAACCAGCTACCCTGGATGCCCTCGAGGCGTAGTGGCTGCCGTCGTCGCGTGTGCCCTCGTAGATCTGCTTCCACAGTCCGATCATGTCGCCGGTCTGGTCATCGATGACCCACGCCTGGTACGGGTACTCCCACCCCTGCAGACCCTCCATCTCCTGTCCGAGGGCGAGCTCGCGGATCTCCTCGCGGCCTACGGCCATGAAATCCTTGTTGGGGCCGTAGTTCCACCCGTAGGTGGCGTCTTCGGTGTAGAAGTCGGCCAGGGGCTTCCAGTCCCCCGCCTTCTCGGCCTCGATGTTCGCTGCGAGCCAGCGCTCTTTCATCTCGTCGAGTTCGGCACGGTCAAAAGACATGTGTTCCACCTTTATTCGATCGTTCGGGTATTGCGTGGGCGACGTGGTCGGAGCTCAGTCCTCGATGATCCGAAGGGCCTGAGTCGGGCAGTAGTGCACACCGGCCTCGACCTCGGCGCGCTGGGATTCATCGGGGGTCGCGTCGAGGATCTCCACATGATCGGTGTGCGCGGCGAAGACCTCGGGTGCCTCCATCTCGCACATCCCATGTCCCTGGCAGAGATCCAGGTCCACCTCGACGCGCATCACGCGTCCTGACGCTTGCGATAGGCGACGCGGCAGGGTTGCTGCAGCTGGACCACCATCTTCGAGTGGTCGTTGCGGTAACTCTCCGGCGGCTGCAACATCTCGAACTCGTAGTTCTGGAACAGCACCGAGAAGATGGCCTTCAGTTGCATGATCGCGAATTGCGCACCGACGCAACGGTGACGACCGGCGCCGAAGGGGATCCAGGTCCAGCGATTGACCAGATCCTCCTGCCGCGGTTTGTCGTAACGGTCGGGGTCGAAGGTGTCCGCCTCGGGGAAGTCCTCGGGCAGCCGGTTGGAGATCGCCGGCGAGACGGCGATCGACTGCCCGGCCTTCACCTCGAAGTCCTCGACGTGAAAGTCGTTCTGCACCACGCGCATGAGGATGATGAGCGGCGGGTGCAGCCGCAGCGCTTCTTTGAGCGCGTTCTCGAGCTGTGGCATCTGACGGGTGTGCGCAAAGGTGTATTCCGGGCGCTCGCCGGGCGGGGTCTCGCCGTAGATCTCGTCGAGCTCCTCGTACACGCGTTGCATGTAGTCGGGGTTGCGCAGCAGTTCGATGAGGGTCCACGCGGCGGTGCCCGACGTCGTGTGGTGGCCCGCGAACATCATCGAGATGAACATGCCGGTGATGGTGTTGGCGTCGAAGCCGACCTGGACGAGGACGTCCATCAGGTCGCGATCTTCCTTGTCCTCGGTCGGGTTCGCGATCCGCTCGTCCATCACGCCCTGGATGAACTCGACCAGTTCTGCCCGGGCCTCGTCACGCTTGCGGAAGCTCTCGATGTCGGCGTTGTAGTCAACGTAGGCGATCGGGTCCGTGCCCTTTTCCAGGTCGTGGAAGAGATGGGCGATGTGTCCGCTGAGCCGTTCCCGGAACTTCCGTCCGATGAGACACGACGACGACGTGTAGAGGGTCAGCTCGGCGAAGAAGTCGAGGAGGTCGATCTCCCCCTCGTCCCCCCAGTCGGCGATGATCCGCTCGACCTCGTTGGGGATGGTCACCGCGTGCTGCTTCATGTGTGCGCCCTTGAGCGCCGAGTTGTGGATCGCCTTGGATCGTTCCTCGGGACTGGTGTCGAACACGACGCCCTCGCCGAAGACCGGTGTCATGAACGGGTAGGCGGCGGCCTGGTCGAGGTCCTCCTCGGGGGCGCGGAAGAATTCCTCGTTCGCGGCCGATCCGGAGACGAGAACAACCTCACGGTCGGCGAGTTGGAACATGCCGACGTCCCCGCATTCCTCCCGCACGCGCCAGAACAGTGCGAGCGGATCGGTGGCGAGTTCGTCGAGATGTCCGTGTTCGCCCTCGCCACCCGAGACGCGATTCGGTTGTTTCAGGCCTGATTCGGTGATGGCGGTCATCCATCCGTCCCCTTCTCCTGTGCTGCCTGTCGTTTCTTGTCGCTGACTGCGCCTTCGGCCTCCACCTCGACCGACCGCATGTGCGCACCGCGAGGCATGGTCACCATGGCGGCGACGGCCTGCGCGATGTGTTCGGGCGAGAGGAAGTTGCCATGACGGGCCAGACCGTGTGTGATCCAGTCGTTCAGCATGTTCTCGGTCGTCTTCGGGTCGAGGTTCATCCCCATGCCGGTGAGTGTCTGCCCGGGCCGCACGACTCCCGCACGGACACCGGTTCCCTCGAGCTCGAGCTGAATGGTCGCCACCAGCCCATCGATGCCGGACTTGGCTGCGACGTACGCCGACGACCAGGGCCGCGGATGTATCGCCACATCGGAGCCGATGAACACGAAATCTCCTCGGGCGCGGTCGATCATGCCGGCGATCACGGCGCGGTAGATCCGGTAGGCGCCGGTGAGATGGATGTTGATCTGATCCGCGAAATGGTCGGTACCGGTCTCATAGGATAGTCCGACTGCGAGATCGCCCGCACCGGCGACGACGATCTCCAACGGCCCGAGAGCAGCTTCGGCCTTCGCCACGCAGTCGAGCACGGATTGCTCGTCGGTGACGTCGAGCGGAACTGCGACGGCCTCGCCACCGGCAGCGGTGATCTTGTCGGCGAGTTCCTGCAACTTCTCCACCCGGCGGGCGGCGAGCGCGACGGGATGGCCGGCAGCGGAGAGAAATTCGGCGGTGGCGGCGCCGATGCCCGACGACGCCCCCGCGACGAGGACCGGTCGGCGCTCGGGATGAGGACGGAAAGCCATCAGCGCACCGTCACCTTCACCGGGAGCTCGGCGAAGCCGCGCACGTTCACCGAGTGGACCCGTACCGCCTTGTCGGCATCGACCTCCACTGCCCGGATCGACTTGATCACCTCGGTCAGGCCGATGTTGGCCTCGAGGCGCGCGAGGTGCGCCCCGAGGCAGAAGTGGGCGCCCAGGCCGAAACTCATCAGGGACTGGGCGCAGTCGCGGCCGATCTCGTACCGGTCGGCGTCGGCGCCGAACACCTCGACGTCGCGGTTCGCCGAACCGACGAGCAGGAGTACGCGCTCGCCCGCCGGGATCACGAAGTCGCCATAAGGGGCATCCTCGATCACCCGCCGCACGACGATCTGCGTCGAGTTGTCGTAGCGCAGCGTCTCCTCGGTCCAGTCCGGGACGACGACTTCCGGGTCGGCGAAGACCTTGGCGAGCTCGTCCGGATTGCGCCAGCCCCAATACAGGGCGTTGGCAAGCAGTTTGGTGGTGGTCTCGTTGCCCGCCACCACCATCAGAACCATGAACCCGACGATCTCGTCCTCGGTGAGCTTCGTCTTCTCACCGGTCTCGTCGTCGTCGATCTCGGCCGCGATGAGGGCCGAGACCAGATCCTCGCCGGGGTTCTTGCGACGGTCGGCGATGAGCTCCGAATAGTACTTGTGCAGTTCGATGTACGCGTACACCGCCGCCTCGGGAAGGTCGAGGTCGCCGTCCTCGCGATGCAACAGCAGGTCGGACTGGTGGCGCAGCCGGGTGCGATCGGCTTCGGGCACTCCCAGCAGTTCGGACACGACGTCCATCGGGAGCAGGGCGGCGAAGTCGTGCACGAAGTCGAACTCGCCCTTGTCGAGACATCTGCTCCAATGCTGATGGGTGAGGGCGGTGATCCTGCCGGTGAGTTCGTTGACGCGGCGAGGCGTGAAGCCCTTGGAGACCAGTTTGCGGATACGCATGTGCTTGGGGTCGTCCATGGCGAGGAACGACATCGACTTGTGCGCGTCGGGACCGTACGCCGACGGGTCCATCGACACGCCCCAGCTGTTCGAGAGTCGTTGTGTGTCACGGAATGCGGCACGGACGTCGGCGTGTCCGGCGAGCGCCCAGAAGTTCATCCCGCCGTGGTAGTAGACCGGCGCCTCCGCGCGGAGACGGGAATAGGTCGGGTAGGGATCCTCGTGGAAATCATAGGCATACGGGTCGAAGGGGAGCTCGTGCTCCATCCCGGACACCGCCGTCGTTTCGGTCATCACTTCTCCATCAGTAGATGTGCGGCTGCGACAAGACGTTCGGAGGTCTGCTCGTAGGTCATGTGCCCCATACCGGCATAGACCAGGCCGCCGGAGTAGATCATCTCCAGGGCGTCGAGCAGCGGGCCCGGGTTTTCCGGGTCCTCTTCGAGGGCGGCGGCGAGACGACGCCGGATGAATGCGCCGATCCGCACGCGCAGGTGTTCGACGTCGGGGTCACTGCCCAGCAGGGCCACCGTGACCGCACCACCCAGCTGCCCCTCGCCGGCCACGACCAGCGCGACCTCGCGGAGCACCTGCGCGACGCGCTCACTCCGCGGTGCACCGGGATCCGGTTCGAGCACCCCGGCCGAGAGGCGACGCCAGAACACCTCGGCGACGAGGTGACTCTTCGACGAGAAGTAGGTGTAGGCGGTAGCCGGCGCGACCCCGGCGATCTTGGCCACCGACCGCACGGTCAGACCGTCGAAACCCTCGGCGTTCAGCACGTCGACCGCGGCATCGGTGAGACGTGTGACCGTCTCCGCCTGCTGCTGGGTCAGCCTGCGACGAGTGGATTCCTGAGACACGGGGCTGGACATGTGAGCCACGCTACACTAGGTTTGAACGCGAGTCCAGACACCTGTCCAGATGGAGTTCCAGCTCATGCCTCTTCGCCCCGAATCCGCGTCGGATCTGTTGATCGACGGCAAGCTCACCCCTGGGAGCGGTGGCGTCTTCGACGTCGTCAATCCCGCGACCGAGGAGGTCATCGGGCAGGCGGCCGACGCCACCGCGGCCGACATGGATGCCGCCATCGCCGCCGCTCGCACCGCCTTCGACACCACCGACTGGTCGCGCGATCACGCCTTCCGCGCTCGCTGCCTGCGTCAACTGCGCGACGCACTGCTCGCCCACGGCGACGAGTTCCGAGAGCTCACCATCGCCGAGGTCGGGTGCCCGTCGTTCCTCACCCACGGCCCGCAGTTCGAGGGACCCGTCACCGATCTCGGCTACTTCGCCGACCTCGCCGAGAGCTATGAGTGGACTCGCGACCTCGGCACCGCGAAACCCATGGGACTGAAGAACCACCGTGAGCTGCGCTCGGAGGCGGTCGGCGTCGTCGGCGCGATCACCCCGTGGAACTTCCCGCACCAGATCAATTTCGCCAAGATCGGACCCGCCCTAGCCGCCGGGTGCACGGTGGTGCTCAAGCCCGCGCCCGACACCCCGTGGTGTGCGGCGCTCGTCGGCAAGGTGGTCGCCGAGGAGACGGACTTCCCGCCGGGCGTCCTCAACATCGTCACCTCGACCGACCATCAGCTCGGCGCCCAGCTCAGCACCGACCCTCGCGTCGACCTGGTCTCGTTCACCGGCTCCACGGCGACGGGCAAGAAGGTGATGGCGGCCGCCTCCGAGTCGCTGAAGAAGGTGTTCCTGGAGCTGGGCGGCAAGTCGGCCTTCATCGTCCTCGACGACGCCGACATCGGATCCGCCTGCGCCATGGCCGCGTTCAACGTCGTCACCCATGCCGGCCAGGGGTGCGCGATCACGACGCGTCTCGTGGTTCCGCGCGGCAGCCTCGACGAGGCGATCACCGCTACCCGCGACGCGATGGCCGGCCTGCCCGCCGGGGACCCGACCGACGGCGGCACCATCTGCGGACCGGTCATCTCGGCCCGGCAGCGCCAGCGCATCGAGTCCTACATCGAACTCGCCACCAGTGAGGGCGGCACCATCGAGATCGGTGGCGGCCGTCCCGCCGACAGGCCCGCCGGTTTCTTCGTCGAACCGACCCTGATCTCGGGTCTGGACAACTCGGCGCGGGTGGCGCAGGAGGAGATCTTCGGCCCGGTGCTCGTGATCATCCCCCACGACGGCGACGACGACGCGATCCGCATCGCCAACGACTCGCCGTACGGGTTGTCGGGCATGGTCTACGGGACCGATGAGGACCGGATCGACAAGGTCGTCAACGGAGTTCGCACCGGGACGATGGGCGTCAACGGCGGCATCTGGTATTCCGCCGACGTCCCGTTCGGCGGTTTCAAACAGTCGGGCATCGGCCGCGAGATGGGTGTCGCCGGTTTCGAGGAGTACCTGGAGACCAAGGCCGTCGCCCGCCCGGCGTGACCCTTCGACAACACACTGACCACACAGAAAGCAGGACAATGAGTTCCAAGCGTTTCGAGAACAAGACCATCATCGTCACCGGCGCCGCCGGCGGGATCGGCGAGGCCTATGCGCGTGCCCTCGCCGCGGAGGGCGCGAACGTCGTGGTCGCCGACCTCGCCGACGAGAAGGGCAAGCAGGTAGCGGCCGACATCGGCGGACTGTACGTCAGCACCGATGTCGCGGATGAGGATTCGGCGAAGGCGCTCGCCGCCGCCACCGTCGACGCCTACGGTTCGATCGACGGTCTGGTGAACAACGCCGCGATCTACGGCGGGATGAAACTCGACTTCCTCATCACGGTGCCCTGGGACTATTACAAGAAGTTCATGAGCGTGAACCTCGACGGTGCACTCAACGTGACCCGGGCGGTCTACCCGCACATGACCAATGGCGGCGGCGCCATCGTCAACCAGTCCTCGACCGCCGCATGGCTGTACAGCGGCTTCTACGGGCTGGCCAAGGTCGGTGTCAACGGCCTGACCCAGCAGCTCGCCACCGAGCTCGGCGGGCAGAACATCCGCGTCAATGCGATCGCCCCGGGACCCATCGACACCGAGGCGACCCGGAGCACGACACCCAAGGAGATGGTCGCCGACATCGTGAACCGGTTGCCGCTGAAGCGTTTCGGCACTCCCGAGGATCTCGTCGGCATGTGCCTGTTCCTGCTGTCCGACGAGGCCGGGTGGATCACCGGGCAGATCTTCAACGTCGACGGCGGCCAGGTCATCCGCTCATGAGCGAGTCGTCCCTCATCCGTCTGGGGTATGTCGGACTCGGCAACATCGGTGGGCCGATGGCCGGGAGCCTGGCCGCCTGGGCCGGCGGGCTGACGGTGTTCGACCTGTCGTCCGACGCCGCCGCGAAGGTCGTCGAGAAGGGCGCCACCGCTGCGGAATCGCTTGCCGATCTCGCCGCGTCGGCCGACATCATCGGCATCTGCGTGCTCGACGACGCGCAGGTCCGAACCGTGGTCGCGGGTCCGGACGGCCTGCTGTCGGCAGCTCGCCCGGGCACCGTCATCACCGTCCACTCGACCATCGCGCCGGAGACCGCCGTCGAACTGGCGGATCTGTGCGCGGCGCGCGAGGTGACTCTGCTCGACGCACCGATCTCCGGTGGTGCGATGGGTGCGGCGTCGGGCCGCCTCGCGATCATGGTCGGTGGACCGCGGGACGCGTACGAGAAGCTGAAGGAACCGTTCGCGCTCACCGCCGACATGCTGGTCCACGCGGGGCCCGAGGTCGGCGCGGGTACCCGGATGAAGCTGGCGCGCAACCTCCTCCACTTCATCTCGTTCACCGCGACCACCGAGGCCGCGCGACTGGCCGAGGCCGCCGGCATCGACATCACCAAGCTCGGCAAGGTGGTCCGGCACTCCGACGCCGTGACCGGTGGGGCCGGGGCGATCATGTTGCGCGACACCACCGCTCCCGTCGAGCGCGACGATCCCTGGTACGGAATCCTCGCCGGCGTCCGTACCCTGGGCGAGAAGGACCTGACGCTCGCACTCGCACTCGGTGACGAACTCGGCGTCGACCTGCCCCTCGGGCAGCTCGCGTTGCGGAACCTGGCCACCGGGCTCGGTGTCCCCCACCTCGAAGGAGAACCAGCATGACCCGTTCCAACATCTCCGACGACGCACCCGACGAGGCACGCAAGCGCGGCCTCGCCAAGATGTCAGAGGTCTACGGCTGGGAGGTGAGCGACGGCCCGGGCGACTACTTCGCACACACCGCCGACCAGGTGTTCGGCAATGTGTGGGCGCGAGACGGTCTGTCCAACCGTGATCGTCGGCTGCTCCTGCTCGGCGCGCTCGCCGCGAGCAACAACATCGACGTCGCCGAGATCCAGGCCGGTGCCGCACTCGGGAACGGAGAGCTCACCCCAGAGCAGCTCGAGGAGATCAGCCTCTTCCTCTGCTACTACGTAGGCTGGCCGCAGGGCACCAAGATGCACTTCATGTTCGGTGAGGTGATCAAGCAGCACCGGAAGAAGAAGTGAGTCGACCCATGCGGTTTCGAGTCCTACAGGGCGGCGACGGGTGTTCGTTGCTCAGCGCCTCTCCCCTCCCCGACCTCGCCGCGGCCGGATACACCGACATCGAGTACGCGGCGTCGGGGGTGGCCGAGAAGATCGTCGGGGACCCGCCCGCGCCCGCCGCCGAGTTCACGACCCGGGTCGTCGTCCGACGCCCAGCGGAGCCCGCGACGTTCAGCGGCTGCGTTGTCGTCGAGTGGCTGAACGTCAGCAGTGGCGCCGACGCCGCCCCCGAATACTCCTATGTGGCTGCTGAACTGGTCCGTTCCGGGCACGCCTGGATCGGGGTCTCGGCCCAGTTCGTCGGAGTGGAGGGCGGCACGGGCTCGGTCGGCGTCGCGACCGGTGCGCCGCAGAGTCTCGCCGCCAAGGACCCGGAACGGTATGCCGGACTCCACCATCCTGGTGATGCGTACTGTTACGACATCTTCAGCTCGATCGGACGGGCCGCCCGGGACACCGCTGGGGCCGACCATCCCCTCGCGGGCCTGACGGTCGCCACCGTGCTCGCGATCGGCGAATCACAGTCGGCGATGGCCCTGACGACCTACGTGAACGCCATCGGCCCGGATGCGGCGCCGTTCGACGGATACCTCATCCACAGCCGCGCGGCCGCCGGGTTGCCCGCAGGCGAGGTCGGTTCGGGCATCGACGTGGCGACCGTCTTCGGGCGCGAGCCCACCACGATCCGCGCCGACCTCGACGCACCGGTGTTCGTGGTGCAGACCGAGACCGACGTCCTGACCAACTTCCGTTATCACACTGCGCGGCAACCGGATTCCGACCGGTTACGCGTGTGGGAAATGGCGGGCACGTCCCACGCCGACCTGCACCAGGTCGGCGACTTCGAGGAGTTCCTCGGCTGCCCCGACCCCGTCAACCGGGGTCAGCAGCGTTTCGTCCTGCGGGCTGCGTTGCGGCACCTGCGATCCTGGGCCAACGGTGGCGATCCGCCGCCGGCAGCCGCCCCGCTGGCCCTCCGGGACATCGACGGCGCCGACCCCGTGTTCGAGCTGGACGACATCGGCAACGTCCGGGGCGGGGTCCGGACGCCGTGCGTCGACGCACCGACCCAGGTCCTCAGCGGGATCGTCGCCGACCCCGTCTCCCGCATCTGCCTGCTGTTCGGCACGACATTCCCTGTACCCGCCGACGCGTTGGCGGCCCGGTACGGAACGCGCGACGAATACGAGAAGCACTACCGGAACGCCGCCGACGCCGCCATCGCGGGCGGATTCGTCCTCGCCGAGGACCGTGACGAGCTGCTCGCCGACGCCAATCCGGACCTGATCCCGAACTGACCGTCCGCCGAATCGTCTCGACGCGCGGCGGTTTGAAAATCACCATGACTCCAACGGTGCCGGTGGAGTCGAGTTCTCAGTAGCGTCCCAGAAGTCCTGCCAGCCCTCTCCCAGGCGGATTTCGATGACTCTAGAACTCACGACACCGGTCGGTGTCGCCCCCGTGCCGTCCGCGGCCGGGCCCGTCGACGTGCCGTCCGACGGCCCGGCGGCCCGAGTACGTCGGCGACGGCTCTCCCGTCACGCCGCCACACGCACGCTCCGTCAGTCCATCGGCCTGATCCTGGTCGTCGTCATCTGGCAGGTCGGCGCGCGGGGATGGCTCGGCGCGACCACCCCCGCACCCACCGAGGTGGTCGAGGCGGGCTGGGAACTGATCAGCACCGGTGAACTCTGGACCCATCTGGCCGCGTCGGGGCGGCGCGTCGCGATCGGACTGGCGATCGGGATCGCCATCGGCGCGGTGCTCGGCGCGGCCGCCGGCCTCTTCAAGGTCGCCGAAGACCTGGTCAACGCACCGGTCCAGGTGCTGCGGATGATGCCCGCCGTGGCCCTCGTCCCGGTCTTCATCATCTGGTTCGGGATCGGCGACTCGTTCAAGATCGCCCTGATCATCGTCGCCCCGATCTTCCCCATCTATCTCAACTTCCTCGCCGGCATCCGGGGCGTGGACCAGAAGCTCATCGAAGCCGCCGAATCGCTGGAGCTGACGCGTTTCGAACTCGTGCGATACGTGGTCCTGCCGGGCGCACTACCGCAGATCTTCGTCGGGCTACGACAGGCGCTGGGCATCGGTTGGCTCGTCCTGGTCGTCGCGGAGATGCAGACCACCCCGGTCGGTCTGGGCTTCCTGATGAACGACGCCAAGGAGTACCTACGCACCGATCAGATCTTCCTGGTCCTGGTGATCTACGCGGTACTCGGACTGCTCACCGACATCGGCGTGCGAATACTCGAGCGTCGGTTCCTGTCGTGGCGCAACGGATTCGAAGGTAGGTGAGTGGAATGTCCGCAGATCGAATCGACGGTGTCCGCGTCCTCGGCGCCGGGCGCGAGTTCGACGGCCGGCGGGTTCTCGACCGCGTGGATCTGACCATCGCCCGGGGCGAGTTCGTCGCGCTGCTCGGAGCGAGTGGTTCCGGGAAGAGCACCCTGCTCCGGGGGATCGGCGGGCTCGACCGCGGTTTCACCGGCACGATCGAGGCACCCTCGGCCAAGGCCATCGTGTTCCAGGAGCACCGACTCATCCCCTGGATGTCGGTGTGGCGCAACGTCGCGCTCGGGTTGCGCGGCGGTGACACCGAGGCCCGCGCGCTCCGCGCACTCGACGAGGTGGGGCTGGCGGCCAAGTCCGGCGCCTGGCCGTCCACGCTCTCGGGTGGCGAGGCCCAGCGCACCGCGCTGGCACGCGCACTCGTCCGGGAGCCCGACCTGCTGTTGCTCGACGAACCGTTCGGCGCGCTCGACGCCCTGACCCGGATCAATGCCCAACGCCTGGTGGCCCGGTTGTGGGAAGCGCACCGTCCGGCAACACTGCTGGTGACGCACGACGTCGAGGAAGCCCTTCTGCTCGCGGATCGCGCGCTGATCCTGCGGGCCGGCCGGATCGCACAGGAGATCGTCGTGGATCTACCTCGCCCATGCCAGGTCACCGATCCCGAATTCGTCGCCCTCCGTTCACAACTGCTCGCCGGGCTCGGCGTCGGCGGAACCGACGCCGAATCCACCGGCCGCACAACGACACCGACAACGACACCCCGGGAGTTCACCCATGTCTGACGTACTGACCCTGTCCACGGACGTGCTGGTGATCGGCGGTGGTCCCGCCGCGACCTGGGCCGCCATCCACGCTCGCGACGCCGGAGCCGAGGTGATCATCGTGGACAAGGGTTACTGCGGTGCGTCGGGTACGACGGCCCCGGCCGGGACCGGGGTCTGGTACGTCGTCCCGGACCCGGACAAGCGCTCGGCGGCGAAGGCGAGTCGCGAAGCGCTCGGTGGGTATCTCGCGGACCACGCCTGGATGGACCGGGTTCTCGACAGGACCTACGCGAACATGCACCGGCTGGGCACCGAGGGTCGCTACCCGTTCCCGATCGACGAGCACACCGGGGAGCCCATCCGCACCGGTGTCCAGGGCCCGGAGTACATGCGTCGCATGCGCGCGTGGGTCCGACGCCGCGGTGTACAGATCCTCGATCACTCCCCCGTCCTGGAACTCCTCACCGACAGCCAGGGCGCTGTGCGGGGCGCCGCCGGATACCAGCGGCAGACCGGCCGGGACTTCCGGATCTCGGCCGGCGCCGTCGTCGTGGCGACGGGCGGATGTGCGTTCCTGTCCAAGGCACTGGGCAGCAACGTCGACACCGGCGACGGCGCACTGATGGCGGCGGAGGTGGGTGCCTCGTTCTCCGGGATGGAGTTCGCCAACGCGTACGCGATCGTGCCGAAAGGCTCCACGGTGACCAAGACCGCGTACTACGGCTACGCCACCTTCTTCCACGCCGACGGACGCATCGTCGAGGGTGCGGGATCGACGAAGGGGCGGTCGGTGATCGCACGGACTCTGCTGCAGGAGAAGGTCTACGCACAGCTGGACCGGGCCGATGAGCGGGTGGCGGCACAGATGCGCCAGGGTCAACCCAACTTCTTCCTCCAGTTCGACCGCCGGGGCATCAACCCGTTCACCGACCGGTTCGAGGTCGATCTCCTCGCCGAGGGCACCGTTCGCGGAACCGGTGGCATCGACATCGTCGACGCGGACTGCTGGACCGGCGTCCCGGGTCTCTACGCGGCCGGCGACGCCGCCACCCGCGAGCGGATCTGCGGTGGCTTCACCGGCGGCGGCAGCCACAACTCCGCCTGGGCGATGTCGTCGGGCAGTTTCGCAGGCGCTGCCGCGGCACGAGCGGCCCGCGACGCGGGCGGGGCATCCCCACTCGATCGGCTCTCGGGCGCCGGCACCGTCGGATTGGACTCCGCCCGGAGCGGGATCACACCCGACGAGGTGGTGACCGCCGCACAGGGCGAACTGATCCCCTTCGAGAAGAACTACCTGCGTCACGGCGACCGTATGGCACCGGCGCTGAACGCCCTGGACTCGCTGTGGGACGAGGTCTCCGGCCCGGCCTACGGCGCCCGCACACCGGCGGGGCGCGTCCGCGCGCGGGAGGCGGCTGCAATCACCGCGGTCGGACGGTGGATCTACCGATCCGCACTCGCCCGCACCGAATCCCGCGGGATGAGCAAGCGCGCCGACCACCCCGAGCTCGACCCGGCACTGGGCGATCACGTCCGCACCGGCGGACTCGGCGATGTCTGGGTCGCCGCACCCGGATCGGCTGTCCGCCGGCCAGACCCGGCCCCTCGGCTCGCCGTCAGGATTCCCGCGTGATCGAGCTCGTCGTCGCGTCGGCGTGTATCGCCTGCGACAAATGCGTGAATGCCTGTCCCACCAACGTCTTCGACACCGGACCCGACGGCGTACCGGTCATCGCACGGCAGTCCGACTGCCAGACCTGCTTCATGTGCGAGGCGTACTGCCCCACCGACGCTCTCTACGTCAGCCCGGAGTCGTCCCCACTCGGCACCCGAGAATCGTTGCCGCTCGAGCTGATCGGCAGCTACCGGGAACGGCTCGGCTGGGGCAAGGGGCGCGCACCAGGAAGCCTCACCGCGGTCGGGCCCCCGATCCCGCATGGAGACCCGCCACCCCGGCTCGACGAGCAACACGCCGACTGACCGGCTCACCCCGTTCATCCCTTCAGACCGCCAGAACAGAGAAAACATGCCCACCACATCATCTTTCGGATCACCGCTGCGCCGGATCAGACGCGCCCTCGCCCTCTTGTCGGCGGGCGTGGCATTCGCAGCGGTGGCCGCGTGCGGTTCCGACGATGCGTCGTCGGCGCAGCGCGAGGTCATCGACACACTCCGGATCGGCGTCATCGGCTCGAGCAACGTGATCGCTGGTCCGGTCGGCTTCGCCCACAGTCGAGGCGAACTGCTCGATGCCTTCGCCCCGCTCGGTGTCAACAACGTCGAGGTCTTCAACTTCCCGAACGGTCCCGATCTCAATCAGGCGCTCATCGGCGGACGCCTCGACGTGGCGAGCTACGGTGACACCCCCGCGCTCGTCGCCCGGGGTTCGGGCCTGCAGACCCGCCTGCTGACGATCGGCCAGTTCGACAACGACGCGGGTGTGGTGGCGAAGGACCCGTCGATCCGGTCGCTTGCCGATCTGGCCGGCAAGAACATCGGCGTGCCGAAGGGGTCCTACATCGACCGTTACCTGCAGGGCGCGCTTGCCGAACAGGGCATCACCGCCAACCTGATCCATCTGTATCCCGCCGATCAGGAGGCCCCACTCAACTCCGGGGAGATCGACGGAGCGGCGCTGCCCGGCGTCATCCCGTCGGTGGCGCTGCAGACCTTCGAAGGCAAGGGATTTCACCTGGTGGACTCGGTCTACCGGGACCATCCCGATCTGGCCGGCACCAGCGTGACGGTCAGCAGTGACCAGTTCCTGGAGAAGAATCCGGACTTCGCCGCGACGTGGCAGCAATTGCACGCGTCGTCGGTCCTCTACGCGAAGGCGAATTGGGAGGAGTACCTCCAGTTCGAGCTCGGCAACTCCAAGGCACCCGAAGCCGCCGTCCGTGCCGCCGCCAACCCCGAGGGCTACTCCGAGGAGCCGTTCCCGGCCCGCGCCGTCGAATTGCTCACCGGCACCAAGGCTTTCCTGGTCGAGCAGGGCAGCATCGAAGAAGACTTCGAACTCGACTCCTGGCTGCAGCGTCCCGCGACAGGAGCGAACTCGTGACCGGGCCCCGGTTCGGAGTGTGGACCAATGTGTACGGCACCTGGGCGTCGGCACACCATCCCGACGACCCGGTCGACGCATCCTGGGAACGCAACCTGGCACTGGTCCGCCGCGCGGAGGAACTGGGGTATCACAGCACCCCGTGAGGTGCGAGCGAAACGAACCCACCCCCCTGAGGTGCGAGCCCAACTACTGCTCCCTGAGGAGGCCGGAGCTTGCGGAGGCCGTCACGAAGGGTCCTGGTGAGTCGGGTTGCGAAGACCCGTGACGCGCCCTCCGCAAGCTCCGGGCGCAGGGACAGGGCGTTCTTTCGGATTAGGGAGCAGAAGAGGTCAGCGCTGCCTCACATTAGCGACCGCAGGCCCGGTTCGCTGTCGAACCGCGGGGGCGGGGCGGCGCGGAGGAATTCGTCGGTGGCCTGTCGGATACTGCCCGAGATGGCGTGTCCGACATGGCTACCGGAGTACCAGTGGACTTTCCCACCCCAGTGATTGTGTAGCTGCTGGGCGGCGGTCACGGAGGTCACCCGGTCGTTGAGCGCCGCGACCACCATGCGGCGTTCTGGTGTCGGAACCGGCTCCACGGACAGTGGGTTGATGACCGACGAGACCGCACGAACCGGCTCGCTCCGCATCAACGACGCGAGATGGCGCCCCTTGGACCCGCCGCGCTCCATGTGATGAGCCAGGGTGGCATGCATCTCCAGCATCGGCACGACGGCGAGCACCGAGCTGATACGGGGGTCCATCGAGGCGACCATCGCGGCGATCGGTCCGCCGAGCGACGTGCCCGCGATCGCGATGTCGGCGGGTTCCTGACTCTCGATCCACGTGATGAGCGAACGGATCTCGGCGATCGCCCGGATGGTGATGACGGTGTTGACCAGTGGATCGAACCCCGGATAGGCCACCTTCTCGACTCGCCGCGAGCCGTGGGCCGGAAGAACGGGGAAGACCACGTCGTAACCGAGCTTGTTGTACAGGTTGGCCGCGCGGAACGCGTAGAGATCGTCGGCCCGACCCTGAGCCGCCCCGTGGACCCAGATCAACCAGCGGCGACCGGCGCGTCGTCGTGACAGCACCCGCACCGAGGCGATCCCGTCGGCGTAGGGGTCGGCCGCGGCGATCGATTCCGGGAGCGGCACCGCCACCGAGTAGTCGATGTGGTCGAACGAGGTGGTCCCGAAGGTCTTCCGGTTGCGGGAGACGATGCCGGGTGGGCCGGGGTCGAGGTGGACTCGCGACGGACCGAGGGCAGCCAGTTCATCTGCGACACCGACACATCGGTCGACGCAGTCTTCCACGAAGTCGATCGGCGGGATGTCCCGGATCACCGAGTTGACCGCGATGAACAGCTCGTCGACGGCGGTCTCCCCGACCATCCGCGGACCGCAGTCCGCCGGCGGGACGCCCGTCGCGGGATCCCCGCGGCTGGCCGCACGCGAACTGCCGATCGCACGGGGCAGCACTTTCGCGAACAACCCCAGTCGTGCTGCTCCCGACTCCCAGTCGATCAACTCGCCTCCTGCGCCATCGCGGTACTGTTCTCGTCCTCGTCGGCGGTCGTCCGTCCGAGCGCATCGGCGGCCTCGGCGACCGCGTCGGCCACCCGCCGCAAGAAGCCGGCCGGGTCGGGCATCGACTCCGGTGTCGCGATGAGGCCCATGCTGAGCCTGCCGGCATAGCTGTAGGTGGTGAGGTTGACGTCGGCGGGTGCGATGGCCAGCGCGAACGAGATCCAGTCGACGACCTCGATGTCCCCGACCCACCGCGTGGTGCGCGGACCCGGCATGTTGGCGGTGGTGATGTTGTTCATCACCAGCGGCGCGCGATTCGCGGCCAGACCGCGGAAGGTCGGGCCGAGCCGTCCGGTGTAAGTGGCCAGCGCGTCGGTGAGATCGAAGCCGACCTCGCGCCGGCATCGAACAGTCGCCGCGCAGCTCTCACCGGTGGCCGCGATCCGCTCGATCGGGTCGGCCAGATCCGACCTGAGATAGGCCATCGCGGTGGCGATCTCGTTGCCGTGCACACGGGTGGAGGCCAGGTCCTTGCATACCCCGAAGATCGAGACCGACACTCCCGGCTCCTCGCCGCGAGCGATGAGTTCCGCCCGGATCGCACCGGCGATGACACCGTGCAGAGCCCCGTTCACGGTGTTTCCGGTGGCCAGCGCGAGTCGCTGGACGGCGGCGAGCGGGATGTCGCCGGACGCACACACGCGTTCGGCGCCGCTGCGGGCGTTGAAACTCGTCCGACGGACCGTCAGGGGTTTCGGGATGAGTTCGGCATCGCCGGCCCGGCGTTTCGCGACAACCGCACGCGCCAGTGCCGACGCTGCCGACGGCAGGCGACGAACCATACGCCAGGATTCCGAACGCGCTGCGCGCGTGAGCTCGTCGTCGTCGTGCTCGATGCGGGTCGCGCCGATCGGCGCCTGCTCGACCCGCTCATCCGGACCGGCGGTCGCGGCCATGAACGTGTTGAGTGCGGCGAGACCGTCGGCGACGGCGTGATGGACGCGGACGACGACCGCCTGCCGCCCACCGGCGAGACCGTGCACGAGGGTCAGTCCCCAGAGCGGCCGACTCCGATCGAGTTGCCGGACGGCGAGCTCGGACAGGATCGCGTCCAGCTCGGCACGTCCCCCCGGTGCGGCGGCGGAACGCTCGTCCAGGTGCCGGCGCACGTCGAAGTCGTTGTCGTGCACCCAGAAGGGACGGGCGCCGTGTCCGCGAGCCCACGCGAGCCGCTGGGTTGCGCGCGGGAACATACCGAGGTAGTCGGGCAGGACGTCGGCGATCTCGGTGAGATCGAGGGGCCGGCCACGACGGGAGGTGTCGAGCACCGCGACCTTCAGTGTGTGCATCGGGGTCGACGCCGATTCCATGTTCAGCATCAGCGCGTCGGGACCGGACATCCGTTCGGCGTCCAGAACTTCGGCGGAGCGGTCGATCTGCTTGACAGCGTGCATGATTCAGCTCACCTTTCGTTCGGTCGACGGGGCGGACGGGAGTTCGCGTTTGAGGATCTTGCCGGTGGCATTGCGCGGCAGTTCGTCGAGGAAGTGGACGTCGCGGGGGACCTTGAACCCGGCGAGCTGTTCTCGCACGTGCCGCTGGATGTCCTCGGCGCCGATCTCGGCCTCCGGTGCTCGCACCACATGGGCGACGAGACGCTGGCCGAACCTGTCGTCGTCGACCCCGGTCACCGCGACCTCGACCACCTCGTCGAGAGCCCCGACGACCAACTCGACCTCGAGGGGATACACGTTCTCCCCACCGGAGACGATCATCTCGTCGTCGCGGCCGACGACGAACAGCAGCCCGTTCTCGTCGAAGCGGCCGACATCGCCCGACACCATGTGTCCGTCGCTGAATGCCTTGGTGTCCGAGCTGGTGTAACCGTCGAACCCGGAGTTGTTCGCGACCACGATGCGCCCGACCTCGCCGACGGGGACCTCGCGGTCGTCGTCGTCCAGGATGCGAACACTCGTACCCGCGAGCGGCCGCCCGGCGGTCTCCGGCGCGGTGCGCAGATCGGTTGGGGTGGCGGTGGTGATGAGACCCGCCTCGGTGGCGTTGTAGCTGTTGTAGACCACGTCGCCGTACCGGTCCAGGAATGCGACGAGAGCGTCGGAGCGCATCCGCGATCCGCTCGCGGTGGCGAAGCGCAGTGTCGGCATCGGGTGGTCGTCGAGGACGTCGTCGGGGAGGTCCGTGATGCGTTCGAGCATCACCGGAACCACGGCGAGGCCGGTGGCCCCGTGGTCGCGGACCATGTCGAGCGTCGCCACGGGATCGAAGCGACGGCGCATGATCATCGTGCACGTCATCGTCGCCGCGATGGCCACCTGCCCGAAACCCCATGCGTGGAAGACCGGGGCCGCGATGACGATGGACTCGCCTGCGCGCCAGGGAATCCGGTCGAGCATCGCGGCGAGGGACGCCACGTCGGTGCTTCCGCCTCGGCGCGCACCCTTGGGCGTTCCGGTGGTTCCCGAGGTCAGCAACACGATCCGGCCGGCACGATCGGGCCGCGCGGGTCGCGCGCCGCGATTCGCGCCGATCAGTCCGTTGACGGTGACACCTTGCGACGACTCGTACTCCGTCCATGCACGGATGCGCCGCAGTTCCGGAAGTCGTTGCGCCGCGGCCTCGACGACGGTGTCGAACTCGTCGTCGGCGATGAGCACGTCTGCCTGTTCACGTTCGAGGACGTCGGCGAGCTGGGGTCCGGCGAACCCGGTGTTGAGGAGTACCGCGTCGGCACCGAGCCGGGACGTCGCGGCGAGCGCCTCGATGAGACCGCGGTGGTTGCGGCAAAGGATGGCGACGGTGCCGACGGTCGTGCCGGGTAGATCGCGCAGACCGACGGCGAGCGCGCCACAGCGGGCATCGAGCTCGCGCCAGGTGAGTTGTCCCACCTCGTCGATGAGGGCGAGTCCGCCGGGATCGCGCGCCGCGGCGAGGCCGATCCCGCTCACCGGCGAGGCACCGCCGTGCCGACGGAGGTTGAGCCCCATGCGGACATAGCGATCGACCCGAAGCGAACCGAGAAAGCCGCTGCGGACGAGGGTGCGAACGAGCCACATCTGTGTGGTGACGCGATCGCGGAGTTGCGAGATCATCGTCGTCTCCTGGTGATCAGCCGATGACCGGGAATCGGCGCTTGCGGGCGAGGTCGTCCAGTGCCTGCTGCATGCGTTTGCGGACCATCTGATCCACCTCGTCGTGTTCGGGGTTGTTGCCGAACTCGGCGGTGATGTCGATCGGGTCGAGGACCTCGGTGACCAGCTTCGACGGCAACGGGATGTTCGGCGGGAGGTGCGCGGTCAGACCGAACGGGAAGCCGAGCGCGAACGGAGCGGTGTCGGTGCGGATCAGCTTGTCGAGCCGCAGCACCCGGGCCAGCGTGTCACCGCGGTTGAGGAACAGCTGCGTCTCCTGGCCCCCGATGGTGACGATCGGGACGATCGGGACGCCCGCCTCGAGTGCGGTGCGGATGTACCCGGTCCGACCGTGGAAGTCGATCGTCGCGCTCTGGCTGCTCGGCCGCAACGCCTCCCACTCTCCGCCGGGGAACACGATGGTGGCCGCGCCGGACCGCAGGGCGGCGACCGCGTTCTTCGGGTGAGCCGGCAGGAACCCGACCTTTCCGAAGATCTGTTTGCCCGATCCGGTGAAGATGAGGTCGTGGGCCAGGGTGTACAACGGCCGGTCCGCCCCGAACTCGTCGGCGAAGGCCACGCTGATCACCGGGACGTCGAAGGCCATCAGACCGCCCGAGTGGTTGGACACGAGGAGGGCACCGCCGTCGGGCACCTTGTCCATGCCCCGGACCTCGGAGCGGAAGTAGGTCTTGGCCACGAGCTTGAGCACGGGCAGCACCCGCTTCACCCAGGTCTCGTCGCGTGCGGTGAGGTCGAAGGTCTCGGCACTCATCGGTCCATCTCCTGTGGGATCGATTTCGCGGTTCGCGCGGATCACCGCTGGATTGGTCGGAGCCAGATGTCCGACCGGGGTCGATGTCCTCGGAACCGCAAAATGAGAACACGTTCTAGTGGTTAAATTAGAACACGTTCTACTTTGCGTCGCCACACTTCGTTACCCATGCCACAACTGACTGATCGGTAGCCTTATGGACTTCATACTGGAGGACATCTCCGAAGCGGAGGTCGCGCGTCGCCGCGCGGTCTACACCCCTCTCACCGACACCGTCCGGGACCTCGTCGACGCGGTGATCCGCACCGAGGTCGCCGAGGAGGACCTCGACGAAGCGCGCCGACGGATCGCCGACGTGGTGGCCGATTTGCGGAGAAGCCAGATGGACGGGGCCTTCGGGGTGCGACACACCCGCGAGAACACCGGGATGGCCTGGGGAAATGCGGTCATCGGCGTGCGCAATGCGCTCGCGCCACCGCTCGACGTGGTGCATGTCGCCGACGGGGTCCGCAGTGAGTTCACGCTGGGAGCGGCCTACGAGGGGCCGCCCGGTCAGGTGCACGGCGGGGTGTGCGCGATGGTCCTCGATCACGTCCTCGGCAATGCGGCCAGTGTCGAGGGGCCGTGCTACACCGGCACCCTCACTGTCCGGTACGGGCGACCGACGCCCCTGGGCGCACTGGTCGCGCAGGCGTCGGTGACCGAGCACAGCGGACGCAAACGCATCGTCCGCGGCACGATCTCCGACGCCGACGGGGTCACCTGCGACGCCGAAGGGGTGTTCATCGTGCCGCGCTCCGCGGTCGACGTCCCGTCGGTGCGCTGGTCGGCGGGCTGATGCGAGCCGCGGTGACCGCCCCCGGAGAGTCCGGCCCCGGAGAGTTCGGGCCAGGAGAGTTCGGCCCAGGCGGATTCGTTGTCGAGCATCGTCCGGATCCGACGCCTGGACCCGGCGAACTCGTTCTGCGGGTCGCGGCGAACGGGATCTGCGGTTCCGACCTGTCGATCGCGCCGCTGCTCCCGGCCGGCACGATCATGGGCCACGAGTTCGCCGGCGAGGTCGTCGGCATCGGGCCCGCGGACCCGGACGTCCCCCACGCCTTCCGGGTCGGCGACGCCGTGGCCGCCATGCCGGTCATCGGGTGCCATCGGTGCCGCGCCTGTCTCACCGGTGACGTCGCCCGCTGCCCGTCTGCGCGCACCCTCGGACTCGGCGTCCTACCCGGCGGACTCGCCGAGTTCGCGGTGGTCGGTGCCGCCGAGAGTGTCCTGCTCGACGACATCGACCCGGTCGACGGCGCGCTGGTCGAGCCGCTGGCGGTGGGTCTGCACGCCGTCACCCGCGCGTCCGTCCGGCCCGGCGACCGGGTGCTGGTCCTCGGCGCCGGTCCCGTCGGCCTCGCGGCGTTGCACTGGCTCTCCCGCGGCGTGGCCACCGAACTCGTGTGTTCGGACCCGTCGCCGGGCAGGCGCGCGGCCGCACTCGATCTCGGCGCGTCCGCGGTGTGCGCTCCGGACGAACTCCCCGCCCAGGTCGAATCGGGCTTCGACGTGGTCGTCGAGTGCGTGGGCAAGCCGGGGATGATCGCGTCCGCCCTCGACGCGGTCGCGACCCACGGCACAGTGGTCATCGCGGGCGTCTGCTTGAGCCCGGACACGTTCATGCCGGTGGCCGGAGTCGTCAAGGAGATCACCATGCACTTCGTCTCCTACTACACCAAGCGCGAGTTCGACACCGCCGCAGCGGAGTTGAACAAGGGCGCGATCGGGTCGTCGACGCTGGTCAGCGGGATCGTGGGGCTCGACGAGACCGATCGCGTCGTCCGCGAGCTCTCGGCGCCCAACGACCACCGCAAGGTGCTGATCGCGCCCGGGGTGTCCACGGTCGGCTGATCGGCACTCGCGGCCGCCCGCGCAACCGGCGTACGGTCACTCGGGTGAACAGTGCCGTCCCCGAAGCCCCCGAGCCGTTCAGCACCGACGAGGCGCGGCAGGTGCGCGCGATCTCTGCCGAGCTGGGCCTGCCGGGCATCGTCGACGTCCACACCCACTTCATGCCGCGACCGGTGATGGACAAGGTGTGGGCCTATTTCGATTCCGTCGGGCCGTTGGTCGGACGGGAGTGGCCGATCACCTACCGCGCCGACGAGGACGTCCGCGTCGCCACCCTGCGCGACTTCGGGGTGCGGGCCTACTCGTCCCTGGTCTATCCACACAAACCGAACATGGCCGAGTGGCTGAACGGCTGGGCGCACGACTTCGCCGCCAACCACGACGACTGCCTGCACACGGCGACGTTCTATCCCGAGGAGTCCGCCCACACCTACGTCTCCCGCGCCATCCAAGCCGGCACGCAGGTCTTCAAATGCCACATCCAGGTCGGCGACTTCGCCCCGACGGATTCGCTGCTCGACGGGGTGTGGTCGCAGATCGCCGACTCCCAGGTTCCGGTCATCATCCACTGCGGTTCCGGGCCCGCCCCGGGGACGTACACCGGACCCGACCCCATCCGCGAACTGCTGCACCGGTTTCCATCGTTGCCACTGATCGTCGCGCACATGGGGATGCCCGAGTACACCGCGTTCCTCGACCTCGCGTTGGAGTACCCCAACGTGCGCCTGGACACCACGATGGCGTTCACCGACTTCGCCGAAGAGGACGCCCCGTTCCCGTCGGACTACCTGCCGCGACTGGCCGACGCCGGCGACAAGATCCTGTTCGGCAGCGACTTCCCGAACATCCCCTACGGCTACACCCACGCCCTCGAGGCGATCATCCGCCTCGACCTCGGGGCCGAGTGGCTCCGAGACGTGTTCTACCGCAACGGCTCCAGACTCTTCGGGATCGGCTGACCGGGGCGAGCGCCTACAGCACCTGGGACAGGAAGGCCCGCAGCCGATCCGACGTCGCGTCGTCGAAGACCTGTTCCGGACGCCCGGTCTCCACGACCGCACCGTGATCCATGAACAGCACGTTGTCGGAGACGTTGCGCGCGAAGCCCATCTCGTGGGTGACGACCACCATGGTCATCCCCTCGCTGGCGAGGTCGGCCATGAGCGCGAGGATCCCCTTGACCAGTTCCGGGTCGAGCGCGGAGGTCGCCTCGTCGAAGAACATGACCTCGGGGGTCATGGCGAGCGCACGGGCGATGGCCACCCGCTGCTGCTGGCCGCCGGACAGGCGTGCCGGGCGCACATCGGCCTTGTTGGTCAGCCCGACGATCTCGAGCTGACGGAGCGCGACCTCGCGGGCCTCGTCCTTGCTCAGCCCCTTCAACTTGCGCGGTCCGAGCGCGACGTTGTCGACGACGCTCTTGTGCGGGAACAGGTTGAAGTGCTGGAACACCATGCCGATCCGGCGTCGGAGTTCGTCCGGGTTGTCCTTCAGGACCGACCGGCCGTCGAGCAGGATGTCGCCCTGGTCGGGTTCGTGCAGCCGGTTCAGCACTCGCAGGAGAGTGGACTTGCCCGAGCCCGACGGTCCGATGACCGTCGTCGTGGTGCCGGCGTCGACCTGGATGTCGACGCCCCGCAACACGTGGTGCTTGCCGAAGGACAGGTGCAGGTCGGTGCCGGTGAGCGAGACGGCCGTCCGGGTGGCGGTCGCACTCGGCGTCCGGGAGCCCGGCGTCTGGGAGCCCTCGGTGTCGGTCTCGGACTTGTTGAGATCAGGCATGGACCTATCCCTTCTCGACGACGGTCGGGGGCAGCGGGTCGTCCTGGACGTCGGTGGGACGTCCGGTGCGCAGGCGCCGGTCGATGTAGTTGACCAGGTGCGTCAGCGGGATCGTGAGGATCAGGTACATGATTCCCGCGGCGACGAGGGGCGAGAGGTTGCCCGTCTGCGCGTTCAGGTCGCGGCCGACCGCGAACAGCTCCCGCTGGCTGGCCAACAACCCGAGGAAGTACACCAGCGAGCTGTCCTTGATCAGGCTGATGAACTGGTTCATCAGCGCCGGGAGCACCCGCCGCACGCCCTGCGGCACCACCACCAGACGCATCGACTGCCGATAGCTGAACCCGATGGCCCGCGAGGCCTCGAGTTGCCCGTCGTCGACGCTCTGGATTCCGGACCGGAAGATCTCGCCGATGTAGGCCGCGGCGAGCAGGGCCAGGGCGACCGCCCCGAGCCAGTACGGGTTGTTGCCGGTGATGCCCTTGACCACCGGGCCCACACCGAGTCCGACGATCAGGATGACAACGACGGCGGGCAGTCCGCGGAAGATGTCGGTGTACACACGCGCCGGCCAGCGCAACCACCGCGA
Organism: Gordonia sp. SMJS1; assembly: GCF_029866425.1. Lineage (NCBI taxonomy): Bacteria > Bacillati > Actinomycetota > Actinomycetes > Mycobacteriales > Gordoniaceae > Gordonia > Gordonia sp. SMJS1. The sequence goes on from NZ_CP123381.1 coordinate 4,151,975, forward strand.
CCGGGAGATGCCGCAGAGCGCCAGGATCATGCCCAGGATGGTGCCGAGCACCCCGGACACCACGGACAGGATCAAGGTGTTCACGAGCCCGGTCTTGATCAGCTCCGGGAACGACTCCTTGTAGAGATCCCAGTTGAAGAAGGTGTCGCCGAGCTGTTCCAGGGTGCTCTTGGGCGCGGTCTCCTCGGCCGGGCCCGCCTTCTCCGCGTTCTCGGCGGCGATGGCGGCGATGTCGGGGAGTTCGGGCGCGGGCGCGGCCTTGCTGCCCGGCTTCCACCCCTCGGGTAGCTCGCGCGGCACCCAGTCGACGTAGAGGTCGGCATACGTGCCGTCGGCGATGATGGCGTCGAGTCCCGAGTTCAGGGCCTCGGTGAGCCGCGGCTTGTTCTTGCCGACGGCCCACGCGACGAAGTTGTTGACGCTGAAGGTGTTCTCGACGATCGCGGTGCCGTCGCCCTCTCGGACCGCACCCTCCGCCTGCTGCGACGGGGCGACCCAGGCGTCGACCTGACCGCTCCGGAGGTTGGCGTAGGCGGTGGCGTAGTCCGGGAACTTCACCGGGTCGAGGCCCAGGGTGTTGACGACGTAGTCGTCCTGGACGGTGCCCTGGACCACGGCGATGCGCGTCGAGTCGGAGAGGTCGTCGAAGCCCTCGATCGCCCCGTCGGTCGGCGCCACGAGTGAGAAGTAGCCGAAGTCGTAGCCGTTGGTGAAGTCGACGGTCTTGCGCCGGTCGTCGGTGGTGGTGATCGACGACGACCCGACGTCGAAGCGGTTGTTGGCCACCTGGGAAAGCAGGCCGGCGAACTCGGTGCCGTAGAACTCGATCTGCAGACCCAGCTTCGCGGCGACGGCCTTGAGGAGTTCGTTGTCGAAGCCGGTGAAGTCGCCCGCGCCGTTGACGCAGATGCTCGGTCCGGCGTCCGACAGCGTGCCGACGGAGATCTTGCCGGGCGACAGCAACTCGAGACGACTCACATCGATCTGGTCGAGCGGCGTGGTGGACTCGGTGGTGTAGCGGTCCTCACCGCCCTGATCGGCTGCGGCGAGGTTGACCGGCGCGGCCGAGGCCGACGCGAGTCCAGCGGGCGCACAGCTGTCGGCGGGAGCCGCCTGGGCTCGTGGCGCAGGTCCGCCGAGGATGGTCAGCAGGCCGACGATGGCGACCGTCAGTGCCAGCGCGACGACGCGCACGGCGCGCGGCGCGGCCCGTCGGGCGCGATGGGATCGGTGGTTGGACACCATGTCGACACTATCCCCACGCGCAGGAGGTGTCCCAAATTTTTGCTCGCCGGTGGGTTTAACCCGGTTGAGCTGGGGATCGTCGTCGTCACGGGGCGCCTGCGAGGCGCGCTGCGGAGGCCACCGTCGGCCTGGCCATCTCGCGCCGATCATCGGGGACACTTGCGTGGGGTCGACGCCGATACTTCTCTATCGGAATTTGCCAATTGCTTGTCGGAAAACGATTCGCGTGCTACCAATGATACAGGGATTCGGGATTTGTAACATCATTTCTTCACCGCGCCAGAAATCAACCCCCTCTTGATCATCTGGCACCCATCCCGCTATCCCACAGGCCGCCGACGTGCGCCTTTGTTGCGGCCTGCGTCCACTGTCGAATTCGAAGTGAAAGCGGGAAATATCATGCTGTCTGCAATCTTCTACGCAATCGAGGCTTTCGACAATCTGTTGTGGGACTTCGCGGAAACGATCGTCACCGGCAGTGACGAAGCCGCCGGCTCGTAGGCTCCACCACCTCAGGACGAGTTCAGCAGTAGGTATCGCCTCGCGATACCTACTGCTGAACCTGTGTGGGACTCCTCAGCCCCGAGCGGCAATCCGCGCCTGGACCTCGGGGCGCCGGAGCGGGGGCACCGTCTTCGGCGGCTGACGACGCTCGGGCAAGACGTCGAGCAGCGTGCGGGTAGCCGCGGTGACGGCGACCACCGCGGCCTCGAAGGCCTCCGCATTCGCCGGCGACGGATGCCGCACGCCGCTCACCTTGCGCACGTACTGCCGTGCGGCCGCCTCGATCTCGTCCTCGGTGGCCGGCGGTTCGAGCCCGCGGAGTTCGGTGATGTTGCGGCACATGGCAGATCCCCTCGATGACGGATGCGCTGGGCGGAAGGCGATGCGACGTCGCAACCGGGCCGACCCGCCGAGGGCCTACTCGCCGATCTTGACGACCGCTTTCCCCAGAATCCGCCCTTCGGCGAGATCGGTCAACGCTTCCGGCAGCTGATCGAGCGTGTAGGTGACGTTGACCTGAGGTTCCATCCCGTCGGCGATCATCTGCGTCAGCTCTTCATGCAGCTTCGCGGGCAGATTCAGTTCCGGATGGGTGCGCACGTACTCGCCCCACGCGGCCCCGACGACGGCGATGTTGCGGAACAGGACTCGATTGAGTTTGACGGTCGGGATGCCACCGGCCGCGAAGCCCACCACGACGTAGCGGCCATCGGGGGCGACCTGACGGAGCGCCTCGTCGAACACCTCGCCGCCCGCCGGGTCGATCATCACGTCGACGCCCTTGGGGACGATCTCCTTGAGCTTGGTACCCCAGCCCTCCTCGAGCTGGACGATCTCGTCGGCCCCGGCGCTGCGCAGCAGGTCCTCGGCACCCTTCCGGTGGACGATGGCGATGACCTTCGCGCCCATCGCCTTGGCGACCATGATCGACGCGGTCCCGACGCCGCCGGCGGCGCCGAGCACGCCGACCACCTCACCGGGCTGGGTGTGCGCGCGGGTCTTCAGCGCGAACAAGGCGGTCTGGTAGTTGATGCCCATGGCCGAGCCCTGCTCGAAGGTCAGGCCTTCGGGAAGCGGCAGGAGCTGTTCGGGCGCGGCCGCGACCTGTTCGGCGAATCCGCCGACGATCGACGCCACGAGCACCTTGTCCCCGACCTTCACCGACGCCCCGTCGGGAGCCGAGCGCACCACGCCGGCGACCTCGGTGCCCGGCGTGAACGGCGTCGGCACGCGCAGCTGGTACTTGCCCTGACTCATCAGCACGTCGGGGAAGCACACGCCGCACGACTTCACGTCGACGACGACCTGGCCGTCGGCCGGGGTGGGATCGGGAACGTCCTGCAACTCGAGTCCGGACGGGCCTGTCTCTGCGGTGAGTACCTGAGCTTTCATACGGCTCACCCTACGCGGCGACCGTCACACACCCGATAGGATCTGATGCCATGTCACAACCTGCGGCACAGTCGCCGAACGCACCCTCCCCCGACCGCCTCCGCGTCGCGGACGAGGCACCCGGATTCATGCCGCTCGACGAGGCCCAGACGCTCTTCGAGATCGCCGGAGAATATCTGTCCCAACCTGATTCGACGAAGGTCGGCGTGGAGATCGGTACCTACTGCGGGAAATCTACCGTCTTCCTGGGATCGGCCGGCGAAGCGAACGACGCCGTCATCGTGACCGTCGACCATCACCGCGGTTCCGAGGAACACCAGCCCGGTTGGGAGTACCACGACGAATCCCTCGTCGACGCACACACCGGGACGCTCGACACCTCGGCACGCTTCCGCCGCACCATGTTCGACGCCAGGCTCGACAACACCGTCGTCGGGTTGCTCGCCCCGTCGGCCGTCGCCGCTAAGGTCTGGGGCCGACCGGCGGATTTCGTCTTCATCGACGGCGGCCACAGCATGGAGGCGGCGCAGACCGACCTCGACGGCTGGGCGCCGTGGGTGCGCATCGGCGGGGCCCTGCTCATCCACGACGTCTTCCCCGACCCCGCCGACGGCGGCCGCCCGCCGTACGAGATCTACTGCCAGGCACTGGAAACCGGACAGTTCACCGAGGTGCGGGCGGAGGGATCGCTGCGTGTCCTCCGCCGCGACTCGGGCGAGGTGGGCGCACCGCTACCGCGGAAGGCCTGACCGCGTCGGAGGCCGTCAGCGTCAGGCCTCGCCGGCCAGCGCCCGCACCTTGCCGAGCACGTCCGGATAGCGCTTCAGGTGCGCGCCGCCGTTGACGTCGAAGGCGGCACCGGTGATCCAGCGCGCCTTGTCGGAGGCGAGAAAGGCTACGGTGTCGGCGATCTCGGCGGGTTCCCCGCTCCGGCCCAGTGGGGTGTTGTCGAGATAGTCCTCGGTGAGGCCCGGTACGAAGCCGATGCCCTCGGTCAGCGGGGTCATCACAAGCCCCGGCGACACCGCGTTGACCCGCACCCGACGGTCGGCGAGTTCGAGTGCGGCCACCTCGACGAGCATCAGCACACCGGCTTTCGACGCGCAGTACGCCCCCATCCCGGCGCCCGGTTGGCGGCCGTTGAGTGAGGCGATGCAGGTGATCGATCCGCCCTCGGCGATCCGGGCGCCGGCGTGTTTGATCACGAGGAACGTTCCGGTCAGACAGATGTCGACGGTGTTGCGCCAGGCATCGAGTTCGAGTTCGGTCAGCGCACCCGGATTCGACAGTCCGGCACAGTTCACCACCGTGTCGAAGTCGCCGATGCCGGCGAAAGTCGCTGCGACCGAGTCCTCGTCGGTCACGTCCATGTGCACCGCCCGCGCCCCGTCGCGCGTCGCCGCCACCTGCTCGGCACGTTCGACGTCGCGGTCGGCCACCACCACCTGCATCCCCTCGCCGACGAACGCGTCGACGGTGGCCAGTCCGATCCCCGAGGCACCCCCGATCACGACCGCCCGGTTCATCGCGTAGCCGCTTCCACAACGTCGGCGTTCGATGCCAGATGACGGCGCAGGAAACCGATCTCGTGCGTGACGCAGGGCTCGAAGAAGTCGTTGCCCGCGAAGATGTCGAAATGGTCGCACGGGTAGTGGCGCACTTCGGCGTGAGCTTTGAACGCGGTCTTCGACGCCGCGTACGGCGGTGCGGCGGAATCGAAGTCGGCGATCTGGAACAGCACCGGGGCATCGACGCGCGCGGCGTGCTTGTCGACTCGGAACGAGCCGATCTCGAGACCGACCGAGGCGTCGACCTCGTTGCGCCACGACGGCCCCGCGATCGCGCGGTAGCTCTCCAGAAACCCTGGTGCGGTCAGCGCGGCGCCCACGTCGCCGGGTTCGCCGACGACCCGCAACATCTTCGGACCCCGGCCCAGCCGTCGACCCACCGAACTGGCCACTGCCGTGGCGGTCGAGCGGGCGATCGCCGCCCCGCCGACCTGGGCGTAGGCGACGCGACCGGCGGCGAGCCCATTGACCAGTGGCACCACCGCGATCACCGCGGCCACGTCGGTCCGGTCGGCCGCCACGGTCAGCGCATGCCCGCCGGATTGCGACACTCCCCAGAGGATGATCCGTTCCGGGTCCACTCCCGGCTGTTTCTTGGCGGCGCCGATCGCGGCGCGGTAGTCGTCGGCCTGCCGTTCCAGCGAAATCGACTGTCGCGGTTCGCCACCGGACAGCCCGAAGCCGCGGTAGTCGAACGCGAACACGGCCAACCCCGCGTCGGCGAACCGTTGCGCATAGGGCGCCAGACCCGAGTCCTTGGTCCCGGCGAAACCGTGCGCCATCACGACGACGGGGCGCTTGCCGTCGATCTCGAACGGCGAAGACTCCGCGCCCGGAAAGAACCAGGCGTCGCAGTCGGCGTCGGACGATCGGAAGCGTACGGTGGTCGCACCATTTGAAATGGTCATGCGGATGCTCCCTTCGAGACCAGATCGTCGGCCACCCCGGCCCACGTCGGCGGCCCCTGCTGGTGGGCCCGCCGGATCCCCGCCGGAATCTCCTTGGTCCGCATGTTGTGTTCGTAGAGATAGTGATCGAGTTGCTGCGTGTGCCGCGGGCGGTCGAGCATGTGTCCGGTGTAGTACTGCATGTCCGCCTCGATCGTCTGCCGCATCTCCGGTACCGACGGGAGCCGGTAGTGACCCGTGGCGTAGGCCCCGATCAGCCGCGCCTGGCATTCCACGAAGGGAAACAGCGTCGGAACCGCCTGCGCGAAACCGGCGAAGACGAGGTCGTCGATTCCCGGGTAGAACATGCGCTTGTAGAGGTCGATCCGATTGTCGGGCGCACTGATGAAGTTCGGGTCGAAGAACGGGAACGTGATGTTGTAACCCGTTGCGTAGATGATGATGTCGAAGTCGTCGGCGGTCCCGTCGTCGAAGTGGACCGTGGACCCGTCGAACCGGCTGATGTTGGGCTTGGGGGTCACGTCGCCCGAGCCCAGTCGCAGTGGCAGTTCCACCGACTGCGTCGGATGTGCCTCAAAGAACTTGTGATTCGGTGTCGGCAGACCGTAATCCTCCGGCCGGCCGGCGGTCACGGGTTGCATGACCTGGACGAACTTGCGCTGCCACGACGTCGGCAGATACGGCGTCGACCGGTAGTACTTGTCGGCGGGCTTGCCCCCGAAGTATTTCGGCACGATCCACGCTCCCGACCGCGTGGAGAGGGTCAGCTTGTTGTCCAGCGCCTTCGACGACAGTTCGACGGCGATGTCGGCGGCACTGTTACCCAGGCCGACGACGAGGATGCGCTTACCCGTGAAATCGTGCGGGGTACGCGGATCGATGTAGTGGTGGGCGTGCATCTCGATTCCGTCGAACTCGCCCGGGAAATCGGGCCAGCGCGGATCCCAGTGATGGCCGTTCGCCACCACCAGCAGGTCGAACCGCCTGCGCTCACCGCCCTGGGTCTCCAGTTCCCAGCCGCCCCCGTCCAGTCGGGTCGCATGCTCGATTCCGTTGGTGAACTCGATCGAGGAGTAGAGGTCGAAGGCCTCGGCGTAGGAGTCCAGGTAGGCCTTGACCTGGGTGTGGTGCGGGAAGTCGGGATACTCGTCGGGCATCGGGAAGTCGCGGAACGACAACTGGTGTTTCGAGGTGTCGATGTGCAGCGACCGGTAGGCACTGCTGTGACCGTTCGGGTTGCCGAAGGCCCAGTTGCCCCCGACCCGGTCCGAACTCTCGAAGCAGGTGTACGGCACGCCGTAGTCGGTGAGCATCTTGCCGGCGGTCAGCCCGCTGATACCGGCGCCGATGATCGCGGTGGTTGGTAAAGGCACACTGCCCCCTCGGTGGACCCGTTGGATGTAGACACAATCTGATTTGTGTCTACACGATGAGACGTATCGTGTACACAGAATCCGCGAACTGTCTACGCAGCGCCCTCCTGAGCAGACATGTGGATGTGGGGACGCGGCGCGCACCGACCACGACCACAGGAGGAGTCAGTGACCGAGGCCTCGACCACGACGGTCCACGAACGACTACTCGACGCCACGCAGAAGCTGCTCGCCGACAAGGGAATCCGGGCGACCACCATGCAGCAGGTCGCGGAGTCGGCAGGCGTGTCCCGCGCGTGGCTGTATCGGCACTATCCGGACAAACCGTCCATGATCGGCGCGACCATCGTCCGTCTCACCGAGTCGTTCTGGCGCGACGCCCGGGCCGAACTCGACGCCATCCCCGACCTGGTCGGGCAACTCACCGCCGGCGTCCGGATCGGCCGGGGTGCCTACGACGACCCGGGCACGCTGCTGCTCCGACTCCGCACGGAGGAACCCACGGAGTTCGCCGAATGCGCCGGTGTCGGTGTCGTCAAGCTGGTTCCCGACCTGGCAGCGTTCTGGTTTCCGTTCGTCGAACAGGCCGCCGCCCGCGGGGAGATACACCCCGCGCACGATCCGTACGAGGTGTCCGAATGGGTTGCGCGCGTCCTGATCAGCCTCGGCACCTCCCCGGGTGAGGCCCTCGACATCGACGACGCGCGGCAGGTCCGACGCCATCTCGAGCGGTTCGTCATGCCGGGTCTGGCCACCGACCCGCAGGGATGAGTAAATGAGGCCCCCGATGCCCTCTGGCCTGGGTGACGCCGATCACCTAGACTAGTGTCCAGTCAACCGTCCGGAAAACGCGGACGACCGAACGACGCCGTCGGAGGGCCCCATGGATTTCGGGATCGTGCAGTTCACCAGCGACCGCGGGCTCAAGCCCCACGTCCTGGCCCCGCTCATCGAGGACGCAGGTTTCGCGTCGTACTACGTTCCCGAGCACGGCCACATCCCGACTCGACGCGACGCCGCGCATCCCCGCACCGGTGACGAGACCCTGCCCGACGAGCGCTACATGCGCACCCTCGATCCCTGGACGTCACTCGGCGCCGCCGCGGCCGTCACCGAACGCATCCGGCTCGCCACCGCGGTCGCACTGCCGGTGCAGTCCGACCCCATCACGCTCGCCAAGACCATTGCGACGCTCGACCACATCTCGAACGGAAGGGTCACCCTCGGCGTCGGATTCGGTTGGAATCTGGACGAACTCGCCGACCACAACGTCCCGCCGAAGCGCAGGCGGACGATGCTGCGCGAGTACCTCGAGGCGATGACCGCGCTCTGGACTAAGGAAGAGGCCGAGTTCGCGGGCGAGTTCGTGAATTTCGGCCCCAGCTGGGCGTGGCCCAAATCGACGCAGTCGCACATCCCGGTCCAGGTGGGCGCGGCAGGCAACGAGAAGAACTTCAAGTGGATCGCGCGCAGCGCCGACGGCTGGATCACCACACCCGGCGAGGAGGACATCGAGGGGTCGGTGTCGTTGCTCAAGCAGATCTGGTCCGACGCCGGTCGTGCGGGCGACCCCGAGATCGTCGTCCTCGACTTCCGGCCGGTACCCGAGAAGCTCGAGAAGTGGCGCGAGATCGGGGTCACGACAGTGCTGTACGGCCTCCCCGACGACTCGGTCGAGCGCGCGAGCGGCTACCTCGCCAAGCTGGCCGGCAAGCTCGGCATCGCCCCGGCGGTCGTGTAGACCCGTTGGGAGAGGTGTGAGCGAAGCGAGCCACCCCCGCCCCCTGAGGTGCGAGCGAAGCGACCCACGAAGGGTGTAACAACCTGTCTCACCAGGCCCTTCGTGGCTCGTCGACCTCGACGCGCTCCTTCGTCGCTTGCACGGCCCGGCGGCTATCGCTCCTCACACCCCAGGGAGCAAATGGGGGGCGCTCCCCAGGGAGCGGCGATGGGCGCGCCGTCCGCAGTCGGCTCAGGGAGTCGGTGCGACGAGCCGCTGGCGGACGTCCCGGAAGATCCCGTTGGCCACGCTGGTGCGGCTCACCGCATCGGCCGCCAGGATCACAGCCGCTGAGGTCCAGCAACTCTTCTCCACCGGCCAGCGTTTGCCGTCGGCGAAAACCAGTCCGGTCCAATACGATCCGTCCGGGTCGCGCAGATGCTGAATCGACGCGATGAGCTCGATGGCATCGGCGGTGTCACCGAGGGCATCGAGTGCCAGTGCCAGCTCACAGGTCTCGGCGCCGGTGACCCAGGGACGATGGTCGACGCAACGAACGCCCTTGCCGGGGACCACGAACTGTTCCCACCGCCGCGCGATGAGTTCCTGCCCGTCGCGTCCGCGGACGGCGCCGCCGAGGATCGGGTAGTACCAGTCCATGGAGTGTTCGGACGGCGGGGTGAAGGTCTGCCACTCGTCACGCGTGACGTCGGCACGGATCGCGTCGCCGAGCACGCTGTGCGCCGCGATCCAGTCGGCGTCGGGCTGATCCATCTCACCGGCGATCCGGATCGCGCAGTCCAGCGCTTGGAAGATGCTGGCGTTCCCGGTGATCAGCGCTTCACCGAACATCGCTCCGGTCCGGTGGTCGCCGCCCCAGCGGAACGCACCGTCCTCACGCTGGAAGCGCAGCACGCAGTCGATCGCCGACCAGACCACCGGCCACATCTTCTGCAAGAAGGCGTCGTCACCGGTGATCAGATAGTGATGCCAGACCCCGACCGCGATGTAGGCGCAGAAATTGCTGTCTGTGCCGGCGTCCTCCACCTTTCCTACGACGGTGCGGATCGGCCACGACCCGTCGTCGCGCTGTTTACGCCGCGACCACTCGTAAGCCGCCTCTGCCTCGGAGTGAAACCCGGTCACGGACAACGCCATCGCCGATTCGATGTGGTCCCACGGGTCGGTCTGCCCGCCCGGGAACCACGGCAACGCACCGTCGGCCTCCTGCATGCCGACGATCGCGGCACCGGTGGCCCGCATCTGCTCGGCCGTGACCACACCGGGGATCGCCGGGACGGCCGTCATGGGGCTCCCGTCCTGGAGGACCCCGTCATGAAGACGCGGTGGCGGTCTCGGGCTTGCGCAGGTAGAGGGCCACCGACTTGCCGATGAGCGGGTTGAGCACCTGCTCGCCGACCCGGGTCAGCCACGGCTTGCTCATCATGTCCCAGACCAACAGCTGGTGGTAGCCCTTCACCAGGACATTGTCGTTGTTCTCGACTCCCACAGCGCATTTCAGCCACCAGTACGGGGCATGCAGGGCATGGGCGTGGTCGGTGTCGGTGACCTCGAGTCCGGCTCGCTGCAACTTGCCCGCGAGCTCGGATGCCTTGTAGATGCGGACGTGTCCGCCCTCGACCTCGTGGTACTCGTCCGACAGGGCCCAGCACACCTTCTCCGGCCAGTACCGGGGCACGGTGACCGCGGCGACGCCACCCGGCTTCAGCACGCGCACCATCTCACTGATCGCGCCCTCGTCGGTCGGGATGTGCTCGAGGATCTCGCTCATCAGGACGACGTCGAAACTGTTGTCCGCGTACGGGAGTCGAAGCGCATCCCCGACCTCGGCGCGCGCCTTGGCCGACGCGGGCACGTGACCCTCGGCCATCATGGCGTCGAACATCTCACCGACGTCGGACATGTCGCTCTCGGACATGTCGAAGGCGATGACCTCCGCGCCACGACGGAACATCTCGAACGAGTGCCTACCCTGCCCCGCCCCGATGTCGATCGCCTTGGTGCCCGGTCCAACGCCAAGCCGGTCGAAATCAACTGTGAGCACTCGATGTCCCTTCTGTTGCCCGCCGATGTCCGGCGAGCACGGTTTCGTAGTGAGCCGCAGTCTTCGCGGCCACCGCTGCCCAGCTGTAGTTCTCCTCGGCGCGTCGACGACCTCCGTCGCCGAGACGCGTCCGCAGATCGACATCGTCCAGGAGCCGGCCGATAGCCTGCGCCAGACGTCCGGAATCCCGCGGCGGCACCAGCAACGCTGCCTCCTCGGCGGTGCCGACGACCTCGGGGATCGCACCGGCCCGGGTGGCCACCAGCGGCGTACCGCAACTCATGGCCTCGACCGCCGGCAGCGAGAACCCCTCGTACAACGAGGGCACACACGCCACCTCGGCGGAGGCGAGCAGGCCGGCGATCTCGGAGTCCTCGAGGCCGGACACCACCGAGACGCGATCGCCGATCGCCAGATCCTCGATCATCTTGGCCGACGGACCGTTCGGGTCCAACTTGGACACCAGCACCAATTCGACATCCCGCTCGGAGGACAGCTTCGCGACCGCCTCGAGCAGGTACGAGACACCCTTCAGCGGCGCGTCGGCACTGGCGACACACACGATACGACCGGGAACGCGCGTGGCGGCCGGCGTGAAGATCTCGGTGTCCACCCCCAGCGGGATGGTGGTGATCCGACCCGACGGGATGTCGAAGGCCTTGCGGATGTCGACCTCGCTGCTGCGGGAAACGGTGAGCAGCTCGGGGATACGGCGTGAGACGCGCCCCTGCATGCGCAGGAACGAATGCCACCGCCAGGCACTGATCTTGCGCCATCCCTTGGCCGCCTTCACCGCCAGTGTGCGGTCGCGGGTGATGGGGTGGTGGATCGTCGCGATCAGCGGGAACCCGGCCTTCTGGATGTCGAGCAGTCCATAACCGAGGCACTGGTTGTCGTGCACGATGTCGAAGTCGTCGCGGCGCTCTTTGAGAAGGCGCGCCACCCGGAGGCTGAACGTGAGCGGTTCGCCGAAGCTCGCCGTCCACATCGAGCCGACCTCGAGCACGTCGATCCAATCGCGGTACTCCCCCGGACGAGGCGTCCGGAACGGGTCCGGCTCGTCGTAGAGACCGAGGCTCGGCACCTTGGTGACGGTGACCCCGGCGTCGATGGCCACCTGGTCCAGTTCGGGGTAAGGCTGCCCCGAGAAGATCTCGACGCTGTGCCCCAGCAGTGCCAGTTCGCGGGAGAGGTGGCGGACGTAGACGCCCTGGCCACCGCAGTGCGGCTTGCTTCGGTACGAGAGCAGTGCGATGCGCACGGTCACTGCGCCCCGGCGGTGGCAGCCGCCTCGAACTCGGAGATGCTGACGAACTTCGTGCGGACCCGGCCGGTGGCCCTGCCCGCGGACTTCTCGGCGGCGTCGATCGCCTTCCAGCCCGTGAGGTCGATGCGGTTGGCGCCGCGGTCGGCCACGAGTGCGGCGACGTCGTCCCGCGAGGTCGAGGGGTCGTCGAACGCGGCGGCGACGAAGTCCGCGATGACCGCCTGCGCGGTCTCCTGACCGCAGATGCGGTTCATGCCGATACCCCCTGTCGCTCCTCGCTTGATCCAACCCGTGACGTACAGGCCGGGCATCACATCGCCGTCGGCCGCGGTCTGGACCCGCCCCTCGGTGTTGGGGACGACGCCGTGCCCCTCGTCGAACGGTAGGTCGGTGACCGGCACGCCCCGGTAACCGATGGCCCGCAGGACCAGTCCGGTCTCGAGGTCGAACCGATCCTCGGTGGGTGTCACCGCGACTGTCCCGGTCGCGTCGGCGTAGGCGTTGCGCACGCACGTAAGCGTAGCCACTTCCCCGTCACCGGCAATTTCGACGGGAGACGTGAGGAACCGGAACACGATGCGCTTGTTGCCCGGCGTCTGCGGACGCTCGGCGAATTCTCGGGCGAGACGCACCTTGGTGGCTATCGTCGAGTCGAGCGTGTCGTCGGACTGCGCCGCCTCCGAGGCCGGGTCGAGGACCAGCTCGTCGGGGTCGATGACGACGTCGACACCGTCGACGTCACCGAGTGCCAGGAACTCGCTGTTGGTGTATGCCGCCTGCGCCACGCCGCGGCGGCCCAGGAGCACCACCTCGGAGATGTTGGATTCACGCAGCTTCGCGAGGGCGTGGTCGGCGATGTCGGTCTTGGCGAGCTCGTCGGGGTCGGTGACGAGGATGCGCGCGACGTCGAGTGCCACGTTGCCGTTGCCGACCACGACGGCCCGCTCTCCCGACAGATCGACGTCGAGGTCGGCGAAGTCCGGGTGACCGTTGTACCAGGCGACGAACTGGGTCGCGGCGACCGAATTGCGCAGATCCTCGCCTTCGATGCCCAGCCGCTTGTCGGTCGCGGCGCCGACCGCGTAGATCACCGCGTGGTAGCGGGCGACCAGCTCGTCGTGGCTGATGTGCTTGCCGACCTCGACATTGAGGTAGTAGGTGAAGTTCTTCTTCGCCGCGACCGAGGCGAAGGTCTTCTCCACGCCCTTGGTGGCGCTGTGGTCCGGTGCGACTCCGGCGCGCACGAGTCCGTAGGGCGTCGGCAACCGATCGAACATGTCGACCTTGATGGCCGGTTTGCGGACGAGCTCCTCCGCGGCGTAGAAGGCCGCCGGCCCGGCACCCACGACGGCCACGTGCAGTTCCTTCTCGGGCAGCTTGGGTGCCTTGCGCGGTGGCACGAGGCCGCCCTCGACGTCGTGGTCTTTGTAGTAGTCCGCGTTGATCTGGAGATACGGCTCGTCACGCTCGTCCAGCTGATCGTCGGGGATGATCGCCTCCACCGGGCACTCGTCGATGCAGGCGCCGCAATCGATGCAGGTCTCCGGATCGATGTAGAGGGCCTCCGCCGTCAGGAACTCCGGCTCGTCGGGCGTGGGGTGGATGCAGTTCACCGGACACACGCTCACGCAACTGGCATCGTTGCAACATGGGCGGGTAATCACATGCGCCATCTGCTGTTTCCTCGTGATCCGACACGTAGAACGTGTTCTATTTTTCCGATTGAATGTATCTTAGCCGCAAAGATACCGGCGACCTATCGGAGGGACTCGAGTGAGCCAGGTTACGCCAGCAGTGTCGGTTGCATCACTTCCGGATCGCAAGCCTGGTGCTCAGTTCTACGAGGTGGGTTATCGCGTCCGCACCGGCGACGTCGATCAGGACATGCGTGTGCGCCTCGATGCCGTGGCCCGCTACCTGCAGGACGTCGCCAACGACAACCTCGAGGCAACCGAGTTCAGCGCGACCGACCCGTTCTGGATCGTTCGGCGCACCATCATCGATGTCATCGAGCCCATCACCTGGCCGGGTACCGTGACCGCGCAGCGGTGGTGCGGTGCCCTGTCGACGCGCTGGACCAACATGCGCGTGCGCCTGACCGCCGAGCACGAGACCAACCGGTTCAACCCCCGACCGCGTCCCGCGGGCCTGATCGAGACCGAGGCGTTCTGGATCAACGTCAACGAGCAGGGCGTGCCGTCACGCCTGTCCGACGACGCCTTCGCGATGCTGTCGGCGATGACCGACGAGCACCGCCTTCGCTGGCGGTCGATGAACCCCGAGAAGGCCCCCGAAGCCGCCGACATCGACTTCCCAGACCGTGAACACGTTCTCCGGATCACCGACTTCGACCCGTTCAAGCACCTCAACAATGCCGCCTACCTCGAGGCGATCGAGGACGAACTGGTCGAGCATCCCGACCTGGTCGACGCTCCGCACCGGGTGGTCATCGAGTACCTCCGGCCCATCGTGCCGGGCACGCGGCTGGTCCTGCGCCGGGTGCGCGAGGGCGACCGGCTCACCGTGTGGTTGCTGATGCCGGGCACCGGCGACGAACTCGTGGTCGCGGCCAGCGTCGTCGTCGGGCCGCTCCCGGGGTGAGCAACTTCTACTGACCGCCCTGGAGCAGCAACTCCATCAGCTTGATCGGCGCCTCGCACGGATCGCCCTGGGGCGCGCTGCGAGGTTCGACGAACCAGGTGAAGATGCCGCGGCTCGGCGCACGGGCGGTCACACCGCAGACGCCCGGCCGGTCGGGACTGCGCTGGGTGAACGCCGACTGGCTGGCGACCTTGATGTTCTCGGTCTGGAACCCGAGCTTCTTGGCCGTCTCCTTCTCCACGTTGACGTTGCCCCACTCGAACCAGTTGAACGTCACACTCACCACGTCGGTGGTGCCGGAGACCAGCCATCGGCAGATGGCCCCGCTGAACGACCGTTCGGCGAACCCGCCGCCGGCGACGACATCGGCGATCATCGCGTCGGGTAGCACATCGCATTCGAGCAAGAGCCGGTCGAACTGGTCGGTGTCGATGTCGCTGCTGCCGGACTGGTCCGCGGCCCCCAACGGCACCGCCTCACCGTCGACGTGCGCGCACACCCGGCCAGGGCGGTCAGTCCCAGCAGCACCGCGGCGATCACGATGAGGGCGCGCTTCACGACGCACGCTCTATCGACAGCGTCGCCAGCTCGCGTGCGGCGTCACAGATCTCTTCGATCGGCCGTGGTGTCGCCGCGTCGCCGCGGATCGACCATTCGAAGAAGTCCGCGCCGAAACCGATGCCGACCTCACAGATCTGACCTGATTGCGTGTAACCGATGAATCCCTCGTGGCCGTCGATCTCGAGTCTGTTGGTGACGTCGCGCGACAACTTCACGTTCGCCTCCTCACGACCGATCGGCGATCCGCGATACCAGTTGAACGAGGCGACGGCACCCGTCCTCGAACCGGTCGTGTCCCATTCGCACACCGAGGTGTTGTTCACGGTCTCGGTGAGTCCACCGAACCCGGTGATGCGGACCACCTCCTCGAGGGACACGCCGCCGCATTCGCCGAAGAACGGTCCGGAACCGGCCTGGGCGGGCGCCTCGGGCGTGTTCGGAGTGTTTGGATCCGACGTCGGCTCGTCGTCCGAGCAGGCGCCGACGAGAAGCGTGATCGCTGCCAGAACCGCGATGAGGAAGGTGCCGTCGCGCAGCCGATCCAGTTGACGCCGTTCACGTTTCGTCGGCCGACCGGCACCGCGGTCGCGGCGCGGCTGACTCGCGAGGATCTCCTTCGGCGGCGGCGGCGGAGACCGGTCGATGAAGCACTCGGCGGCCATCGGCGCCGACACCCGTTTACTGATCGTCCTGGTGACCTCGACGATGCGCTCGCGTCCGGCGAGCCGTACGCGGACCTCGTCACCCGGCACCACCGGCTGGGCCGGCTTGGCGGTCACCCCGTTCACGCGGACGTGCCCGCCCCGACACGCGGCGCCCGCCGCCGATCGGGTCTTGGTCAGACGGATGGCCCAGATGTAGGCATCGACGCGGGTGGACATGGTCAGCCGCCCAGCCGACTCGTCCGCAACCCGGGAGTCCGTCCGGCGCAGGCGCCCCGACCCGGTTCAGTGCCCACGACGCCGACTCCCTTCACCGCGCTTTCAACCCTGCCGGGTGCTCGTTGGGCACCACTGTAGCGGGGTCGCCCAGCCCGCCGCGGGTGCTGAACAGGCGACACCGTCAGCGCTTGCGCGTCAGCAGGTATGCGCCCCCGCCGACGGCCAGGACGAGGAACAGGATCGCCAGGAAGGTCTGGTCGAGCAGCAGCAACGTCACGAACACCGCGATGCCCGGTGACACCGCGACCAGGCTCATCGCCGGGTGCTGACGCACGACCTCCGACACCGCTCTGCTCTTGTCCCGATCGATGGCCATGATGCCCTCCCTGGTCGGTTGCACCCGGACCGGTCCGTGAACGGCCCGGGGTCGTGTGCCCAGGGTAGTCGCGTATCGCGACAGGCCCGGACAATCGCCCCCGTTCCGGTCAGGGACTCTGCGGCCTGACCCCTGCTCTCAGCTCATCGAACTGCCCGCGAAGCGAATAGCCATATCGTCAGCCACACGCTCCGATGTCGGCAGATGTTTCTGCCCGAGGAGTCGGCCGGGACGTCCAACGCGAACGTGTGAGGGCTGGCGAGGATGCCGGTGACCGCGGCGGAGCCGGCACCGATGTCGGGTCCACCCGATCATGTCTACTCCGTCTGACATGTCTATGCCGTTCAGCGGCTTCCATTCTGGTGGAATGTGGAGGGCCGCGGTTTCTACTTCTTGCTTCGCTCCGAAGTCTGGTCTGACCTGGTTCACCTGGGAAGTGATCGACTGCATACTGCATCAGATGAGACGCCTCGGCGTTCTCACAAAGGATGGCCGCGGCAACCCCGTCCGGCGCATAGTCGTGGCATGCTGCGTTTCTGTGCTGACGTCTCAGCCGCGGACTGGATCACACGAAGTCGCGACGCGACCGACGACGTCGCGTCGGGCCAGGCTTGGAAAGCTCTAGCGCTGTTCGGCCCTCCTGAGTTCGAGGCCTACGCACGGGTCCGTTTCATACCGGATCCAGACCGTCCTCACCAGAGCGTTCCGAGCGAGGACTTCACAGAGCCCGCCTATGAGGGCTACGAGCACGCCATCGTCGCCAGGACGTGTAGAGCCCTGGCTGCGGTGACGCGCAGCTCCGACGAGTGCTACTTCGCGATCTGGGCCGGCTATTCAGGTGTCGTGTCTCCTCTACCGGGTGGCCCTCGGATGTACATCCCCAACCGCGGCTACCACCTCTACGTCGGCACACTGTCCGACCTCAAGGCGTGGGAGGAGCCCTTGACGCACGAAACGCCTGCGCTGTTTCACGACCCGCCGGCCTTTGTATGGCCCGCTGACCATGCCTGGTGCCTGGCAAGCGACACCGATCCTCACTGGGCCGGGATCGGGGCGAACACAGCCACCATCCGCGACCTCACATTGCGAAACGACATCGATGTCGTGACCGCAGACCGCTACGGTCGCCAGCCGTTCTACGACCAACCCACGGAACCGAGGATGGATGAAACGTCGCGGATTCCGCCTACTGACCGTAGGTGTATCGCAAGTTGGCGTTGATCAGGTGGCCGATCCGTGGGCACAGATGACGGAGCTGGCGGTCTTCCGAGTCGCGACCCGCTTTCGTCTGCCAACGCGTCAACATGTGAAACACCCAATTGATGCGGTGCGACTCGGCTGGGCTCAGGGGACATGCGCGGGCAGTCGGCTGCCCCGTTGCGCATCCTCGGCGTTGGACCAGCTCCTGTTGTCGGCTGCGTAGTGGTCATCGACAAACCCTGTTCGATCAACAGGCTGTGACTACTGGGGTTTCTGTTCACCACGGTTCACTGCGGTTCACCACTGGTGTGCGTGTGACATAGACTGCCGCACAGGTCGATTCGAAGGCATATGGGTTGTGGATAAATCTCGTCGTCGAACGTTTTGGCGAGTACCTTGGTGTCATGACCTCGATCACCGAGCTCCGCGACACCCTCATTGCTCTGCAACCCCCGCCCGACGACGGGAGTGGTCGCGCGGTGTACGAGCAACTCGACGAATTACGAGTGCTGCGCAACGTTCTCGATCACCAGATCGCCGTCCACATCGCCCTGTTGGAAGATTCGGGGGCACCGGCGCGTGCAGGGTCGACGACCCGATCCTGGCTGATCGAGATGGGCATGCCCCCGACGGCCGCGCACCGCGGTGCACGCATCGCCACCGGACTGAAGTCGTTGCCCAAAGTCGCCGACTGCGCCGCCGACGGCTACCTGTCTGCCGAGTGCGTTGACGCCGTGGTTCGCGGCATCGCAGTCATCGCAGTCATCGCAGCGACTGCGTTGTCCGACGACGACCTGGCGGCGTTCGAGAGCGAACTGCTCGCGCAGGCGTTCTCCGGTGCCACCCCCGCCGAGATCATCACTCACGCCCGGAGTATCGCCATGCGGGTCGCCGATGACGATCCGAACGCCGTCGCGGCAGCGGATGATGCGTCGCTGAACACTGTGCACACCAGGGTGACCGACGAGGGCCGGGTCGCGATCAGCGCAGACGTCACCGCAGTGATCGGGGAGAAGTTCTTGTCGATGATCGACGAGCGCTCCTGCCCGCGCCCCGAACCCGACGGCGCCGCCGACCGCCGCGATGCCGGACAACGCCGCGCGGACGGTCTGGAACTCCTTCTGGACCAGGCTGCGATCGGTGCATCGATGACCACTGCGGGCGCACCGCGAACGCAGTTGCTCATCACCATTCCTGCTGATGGCGTTGGTCAGGCAAGGTTGCCGTGGGTCGGAGCCGTGTCAGGCTCGACAGCACAACGACTGTCGTGCGACGGCGCGGTGGCCGAGATCGTCCTCGACGGTGAGGGTGTGCCGTTGCGGATGGGAACCACGAAACGACTGTTCCCGCATCACCTGCGGCAAGCAATCACCATCCGCGATATGTGTTGCGTGAAATGTGGTGCGCCAGCGGCACATACGCAAGTTCACCATCTGATCCCCTGGGCTGATGGTGGCGCTACTGATCTGGACAACGGGTGCCTGCTGTGCCAGCGCTGTCACACCCAGGTCCATCACCACGGCTGGCAGGTCGTAATGGGTCCCGACCGTCATCCGTGGCTCATCCCGCCCGCCGACATCGACCCGAAACGCCTACCCCGGCCGGCCTACAACCGGCGCACCATGCGACTCGACGACGCACTCGTGTAGCCGCCCGGCGACCAGATCCTCCGGCGTCGATCCCGACGCCACACGACCTTTGACAAGTCCACAGTGTGAGAACAAACCCCTGCCCACCGGGACCCTGTCGCGGAAGATGATCAGTAGCAATCACTTCGCGAAAGATCCCGGTGGGACGGGGGTCGGATCCTGTACTGCGATCGATCGATATCGCTCTCGACAGCAACAGTCGGCCACGCGGTGAATGAGCCCAGCCCGGTTCCCCTCACCTCAGAGCGCAGCGAGCCTGGAACACTTCGGATCAGGCCGCGGCATCTCCGGAATCACTGCCGGAATCGGAATCGGCGCTCGAGTCCGAGCCGCTACCGGAGTCGTTGCCATCGGAATCAGAGGTGTCGGGATCCGAGGCGGCGGAGTCCGCGGCATCGGAACCGGCTCCGTCGGAATCCGGGCTGTCAGGATCCGGGGTGTCGGAATCCGGGCCGCCGGACTCGGGCGCGTCGGAGTCTCCGGCATCCGAATACTCGACGCCGCTGTCGTCGGAAGCCTCAGGCGCCCGGTGCTTGCCGACGTAGGAATCCTCCGCCGAGCGGTGCTTGCCGACGTAGCTCCCGGCCTCGTCGGCCTCGTCGTCGGTGGCGACCGGCTCCGCAGACGCATCGACGATCGACATGCTCGTGCGCGCCACGGTGTTCGACGCGCCGGTGTCGATCGGTTCGGTCGCGGGCAGACCGAACGGGAACTCGTAACTCGGGATGCGGATCACGGGGACGAGCTCGCCGGTGTCGAGTTGCCCGAACTCGATGACCGGCAGGCCCAGCCGATTCGGCCGGAGCTCGCCGTTGACCTCGACCAGCGGCCGGAAGGTGACGGTTGAACCCAGCCAGTCGACGGTGATCGGAGCCGTGAATCCGTAATCGCTTGTCAGCCGGAGGAAGTTCCCGCTGAACAGGTCGTAATCGCCACCGATGCTCAGGCGGGCGAAATCCTTGGAGAGGGCGAACCACTCGCTGTCGAAGTCGATGTCTTCGCCACCGAGCAGAGCGGACACGAGACCGCTCAGCACTTCACCGCCCACGCCGCCGAGCACACCCCCCGGGTCGGCGAGCAGCGCAGTCGGATCCGTCAGTCCGAATTGGATCTCACCGTTGGTTTCCTTCCATCGGAAGTCAAAGGTACCTGCGACGTTCGCGCACGCGCCGACTCCTTCGGCGTGGGCGGCAGTCAGACCGCCATAGCAACCGACGCCCTTGACCCCGGGGATCTGTCCGACTTCGTTGCCGAGAACCGTCACGTCCAGTGGGTCAGTGTTCCACGCGTGAGCAGTTCCGATGAGAGCGAACGAAAACGCGGCTCGGCGTCACTCGCACCTGCGGTGGCAAGACTGATGGGCAGATAGGAGATCGCCGTGGCGTCTCCGCCGCGATACGCCATGGCGAACTGGAAGCCGTTGCCGCGTACGGTCGACGAGTTTTCCGTCGTGGGCTCATCGGCGATCGAGTCAGGCAGTCCGGACCCGAACAGCGGCACCAGGATAAGGTTCGCACCGTCTTTCACCCAGGAGGGGATAACCGCGTAGGCGTCTTTCACCGTGCCGTAGACGCCGACCGGGACGAGCTCAAGACTCCCCGGCATCACGATGGTGACACCGAAGCCGCCCATGTCCGTGCTCGATTCCGAACAGTCCGCACCTCCGTTGCTCGCACCGGAAGCACACAACTCGATACGCCAAGCTCTGACGATCTCGGCCAGGTCATCATTGCTGAGGTCTGCGAGCACCGTCCCCAGGGGATTGTTGCCGTACATGTTCTGAAGGTTGGTGAAGCTGTTGATGGCGTCAGTTATCGGCGAAGCCTCAGCCACCGCCGGCTCCGCGACCTGCCCCGTTCCGATCGCGGCGACTGTCGCCAGGGCGGCCGCCCCGGCGATCGCGCGGTGCTGCCGCCGCTGCTTCCGGTTCTCACGTCGAGCGACCTTCTCCGATCGCTGAATTCCGCTGCGCCCCAACCTGGTCATCCGTCCCACCCTCTTCTCCCCGACCGCCCGAGCTGAGCAAGTGAATCACCACGCTCGGTGAACAGATGGTCGATCGGAGGAAATGGCACGAATCGGCGGTTCTGGTCAGACGTCCCACTCCTACCAGCGGTCGCGATCGAGACCCTGACCGGTGGCACCGGCGTCGGCGGCGCACCCGAATCCCACGACCCAGCGGGCGGGACCGCTCTCTCCCGCGGCGATCTCGACCTTGCCCAGCATCATCGGCTCGGGCAGGGCGGCCAGGAACTCCCCCAGCGCCGACGGGGCGAGCGTCCACACCTCGCCGCGAATCGCACGGCCGGCCTCGGGATCGCGGATCAGTCCCGGTTTGGGCGGGGTCGTGTCAAGTGCGACCAGACGGTACGACGGGGTCGTGGTGACCTCGCCGGCCCACCGGGCACCCCGTTCGCTCAGCTCGTGCGTCAGAGGCCCACCCCGCATGTGCGCCCCGAAGACCGCGAGTTCGATCGCATCGTCGGGCTCCGCCCAGGAGGACGCCACCGAGTCGTCACCGACGAAGCGACGTGCCACGTCGACGAGCACGGCGTCGGCATGCGCGACGCCCAGGAACGTGACGCCGAACTGTGCTGTGCTGCCGTCTCCTTCGATGACCGTCCCGGCCGGCACCGCGAGTCCGCACAGGTCGAAGAGGTTGCAGAAGTTGGTGTACGTGCCCATTCGTGAGTTCACGCCCACCGGATCGGCGGCCACCTCGGCGAGCGTCGGGTGCGCCGGCGCGGTCGGTACCATCAGGACCGTCGCATCGCCCCACTGCTCCATCGCCGCCACCCGAAGGTCCGCGAGACGACGACGGGCGCGCAACAGGTCGACCGCCGAGAATCGGTCCGCCGCACCGATGATGGCCGACACCGTCGGATCGAGACCGGCGGCGCCGGGATCGGCAACGGAATCGAGGTAGTCCCCCACCGCCTCGTATCGCTCGGCGACGAGCGCGTCGTCGTAGAGGAGCCGGGCGGCCTCGAGGAACGGCGACAAGTCGATGGTCTTGATCATGAGCCCCGCCGCCTCGGCACGATGCACCGCGTCGTCGAACGCGGCGCGCCACCTGTCGTCCAGACCGGGCAGCTCGGTGGGCACGGCGACGACCGGGCGTTCGGGCGCGGCGTAGGGCACGGACTTCGGGAAGGGGCGAGTCCCAGCGGCTTTCGCCATCACCGCAACCGATCGGTCGGCCAGCGCGAGGTCGGCGGCGAAGATCGTGAGGACATCGTAGCTCCGACAGGCGGGTACGACTCCGTCGGTGGAGACGACACCGAGGGTCAGTTTGACGCCGACGATGCCCTGCAGGCCCGCCGGCACCCGACCCGACCCGGCGGTGTCGGTCCCGATGGCGATGTCGGCGAATCCGAGGGCCACCGCCACCGCCGACCCCGAGCTCGATCCACCCGAGATGCGGTCGGGGCGTCGGGAATCCCGCACCGCACCATAGGGACTGCGAGTACCCACCAGTCCGGTCGCGAACTGGTCGAGATTGGTCTTGCCCAGCACCACCGCGCCGGCCGCACGCAGGGCGGCGACCGCGGGCGCATCGGCCTCGGGGGTGAAAGCGAAACCGGGACACCCGGCGGTGGTCGGCAGACCGCCGACGTCGACGTTGTCCTTGACCGCGAGAAGAATGCCCGCCAGCGGGCCGCCGGTCGCGACGGACCGCTCGTATTCGGCACGCACCTCGGCCTCGGGCCGGAGCGTGATGAACACCTCCGGACGATCCGCCTCGGCGATCCGCGCGTACACCTCGTCGATCCTGCTCATGCCACCCGCTCCTCGTCGTCCGCGCGCTCCGACGCGCCGCCGTCGGCCACGCTCACACCGGCCGCTCGCGCAGCGAATTCACCTTGTAACGACCATCTCTCGCGCTCCTCCGCACGGGCGATCTCCATCGTCTCCCGGCGAGCCGCGATGTCGCCGGCGTGCTCGTCGAGGAAGCGCTGGTGCGCGGCCAGCGAGAACTCACCGTCGACGATCTTCGTGCTGTCGCCGCGCCCGGCGGCGACGTCGGCCCGCATGTCCAAGAGCTCTTCGGCGCTGACCGGATACCAGTGGATTCGATCGAAGAACCGCAGGAGCCACGGATGTTCGGGATCGAAACCCGGGGCCGGCAACGGATGCCGGTGATTCCACACCTGGGTTGTCCGTCCGACGAACTGATAACCGCCCGGGCCCTCCATGCCGTAGATGCACAGGTAGGCGCCGCCGATACCCACCGCGTTCTCCGGGGTCCAGGTGCGGGCGGGGTTGTACTTGGTCGTGACCAAGCGGTGGCGTGGATCCAGCGGAACGGCCACCGGCGCACCGAGATAGACGTCGCCGAGGCCGAGCACGAGGTAGCTCGCGTCGAAGACCGTGCGGTACACGTCGTCGACGGAGTCCAGGCCGTTCATCCGGCGGATGAACTCGATGTTCCACGGACACCACGGGGCGTCGGACCGCACGCCGAGCATGTACCGTTCGATCGCTTCGCGAGTGGCCGGGTCGTCCCATGAGAGCGGCAGGTGCACCGTGCGGCTCGGCACCACGAGGTCTTCGGCGGCCGGCAGTTGGCTCTCGCATTCGGTCAGCCACTCCAGCATGTGCGCCTGCGACCACACGTCCGGGTCCGCCTTCACCTGCAGGGAGCGGATTCCCGGCGTGAGATCGACCAGCCCGCGCGGCTTCTCGGCGGCGATCCGCTCGGCCAGCGCATGCACGCGGGCCCGCAGGGCCAGGTCGAGGTGCATCTCGCCGTACTCGACGAGCACGTTGTCGTCGCCGGACCGGCGGTAGGTGACGGTGGTCGACCCGTCGGCGGTCGTCGTGGTGCCCAGGATTCCGTTGTCGGCGTCGCCGCCCGACGACAGGACGTCGACGAAGCACGCCCGCCGGCCCAGCCCCACCTCGGCGGGCGAGGCCGCACGGTCACCGCGCACCGCGACGAACCGGATCGTGTCACCCGGCTTCAGCTGGCCGAGCTTCCAGCGCTGCGCGGTCGTGACCGTCACCGGGCACACGAACCCACCGAGACTCGGGCCGTCCGGGCCGAGCAGAATCGGCGTGTCCCCGGTGAAGTCGAGGGCACCGACCGAGTAGGCGGTGTCATGGATGTTCGACGGGTGCAGGCCGGCCTCGCCACCGTCGTCGCGAGCCCATCGGGGTTTGGGGCCGATCAGCCGGATACCGGTCCGGTCGGAGTTGAAGTGCACCTCGTAGTCGGTCGCGAACAGATCGGCGATGTCGTCCTCGGTGAAGAACTCCGGGGCGCCGTGGGGCCCGACGGTCACCGCCAGTTGCCAGCTGTTGGTGAACGCCGGCTGCTCGTCGGACAGGATGCGCCGGGGCGCGCCGACCGGCGCACCCAGCAACGTGAGATCGTCGCCGGCCACCAGTGCCCGCCCGTCGAGCCCGCCGAACTTGCCCATGGTGAAGGTGGAGCGGCTCCCGAGGTGATCGGCGGCGTCGAACCCGCCCCCCACCGCCAGATACGCCCGCATGCCGAGGGTGCCGATCGATCCGATGTCGAGCACGTCACCTGGTTCGAGTGTCAGCGGAACCCATTGCGGTGCAACCGTTCCGTTGATCGTCACCGGGACCGGCGCCCCGGTGACGGCCACGACCGCGGACCGGTCGAACCGCAGGGCCGGCCCCATCAGCGTGATCTCGAGACCGGCTGCCGTCCCCGGATTGCCGACAGCGATGTTGGCGAGCCGGAAGGACAGGTCGTCCATGGGACCGGAGGGGGGTACGCCGACCTTCCAGTACCCGACCCGGCCGGGCCAGTCCTGGATGGTGGTGAGCGGACCGGACCGCAGCACGGTCACCGCGCCCGTGGTGGTGGCAGACATGATGATGGGATCCTCGTCGGAGTCAGGCGACGCCCGGGGGCGTGGAGGTGAACGGAGGTCAGGACGGCCGGGTGACGATGACGCGCACCGCCGTCGGATCGAATCCGTTGCAGGGGTTGTTGATCTGCGGGCAATTCGAGATGAGTACCAGGGTGTCGACCTCGGCGCGCAGCGCCAGTCGCTTGCCGGGGGCGGACAACCCGTCGACGATCCCCAGCGAGCCGTCGGGATCGACGGGGACGTTCATGAAGAAGTTGACGTTGCCGACGAGGTCGGCCTTGCCGAGGCCGTGCCGGCTGCCCTCGATGAGGAAGTTCTCGACGCATGCGTGCTGGTGCTTGGTGTGGTGGCCGTAGCGCAGCGTGTTGGATTCCTGCGAGCAGGCGCCGCCGAGGGTGTCGTGGTTGCCGACCTCGTCGGCGACGATCGTCATCAGCGGAGTGGAGTCGTGGTCACGGATCACGCTGCCGGTGGTGAGGAAGATGTTGCCCTGCGCGGCGATCGTCGCCTGGGCCGAATACCGCTGGGCAGTGTCGGCGGCGGCGTAGAACAGCGTGTCGACGGCCTGGTTGCCGTGCAGGTCGACGATGGTCAGCACGTCGCCGGCGGCGACGACGCCCGACCACGGAGCCCGGTCGCCCACATGCGCGTCGTCGACGACGGCGCCGGTGACGAGAGCGAGTTCGGCGGCGGGCGCCGAGGCGAAATCGGTGATGAGTGCGGTGTTTGTCTCGGTCACGATGGGTGGTCCTCTCTGTGGGTCGGCTCAGTGATGAGCCGCGGCCCAGACGTCTTCGGAGTTGGCGACCGCGCGCTGGTACTCGGGGTCGGTGCCGGCGACCTCGGCCAGCAGCGTGTCGAGGTCGCTCTTCGCCTGCCACGCCAGCACTTCCAGCGAGGTGGTGTCGAAATGCGGCGACGGGTCGAGCGGATGCGCGGTGTTGGCGATCGCGACCGTGCACGGCAGATGCAGGATCAGATCGACCGAACGCCCGGGGCCCGCGCTGCCGGTCGAGCGCAGTGTCCCGTCGGCGTCGACGGTGACGCCGTGGAAGAACGACAGCGACGGCGCCACATCCGTGGGTGTCAGACCGTGCTTCGCGGCCGCGAGCGTGAACAGCTCACGTCCGGCCGGACTACCCGAATGCACCTCCCCGGCTCCATATCTCGCGGTATTGCCCGCGAGGGTCGAGGTACCGCACAGGGCGTCGTGGTGACCGGAGTCGTCGGCGACCACGGTCGCGAGCACGCGGCCCTGATCGCTGAGGAGCGGATGACCCGCACCCAGGTACGCCTGCCACGGGACCTTCACGGTGTCGGCGACGTTGAGACGCTCCCACGGCGTGTCGGCGCGCCAGAGCAGCAGATGGGCGCAGGCCGCGCCGGCCACATCGGTGAGCCGCAACCGGGTCCCCCGTGCCAGGACCTTGCTGGTGTAGCGGCCACCGGGCACCGTCTCCGCCCAGGTCAGCGAGGTGGCCGGGACGTCGGCGGGCGGGTCGGGCCAGGCCGATGGCGGCACCACCGGCATGCTGTCGGTGATGGCACCGGCCTGCGCACGGGCGTGTTCGCGGGCGCCGGTGGTGGTGCCGGTACCCGCCGCGGTGATCGTGCTCATTCGGAACTCCTTGTTGTAGAGGGTCGCAGCGGCATCAGGCGGACGGGGAGGTCGTCACCGGTCGCGGGTGTTCTTTTCCGCGGGGGTAGCAGGCGATGCCGACGAGGACGGTCGCCACGATGCAGATGGGGCCGGCCCAGCGGAGGATCGGCATCTCGCCGGACGGGTCGAAGACCTCGGCCCGCGGCCACGCCAGATTGATCACCATCAGGACGCCGTAGAGCACCGCGAGGGCGTTCACCACGATACCGAATCGGCCCAGGCTGAACAGCTTTCGGCCACCGGCGTCGACGGCCGGCGTGTCCCGGCCGCCGCGATGCGGCCAGCCCTGGAACCGCCGGTAGAGCATCGGGCCGGTGACGGCCAGGTAGGCGAGGTAGATCAGGATGATGCACACGCTGGCGAGGGTCGCGAAGATCGCCGAGTTGCCGACGTTGACGAGCAGGATGCCGATGCAGAGCACACCGATCAGGATCGACGGCAGGATCGGGGTCCCGGTGCGGCTGTTGACATGTGCCAGTTGCGCCGAGAACGGGAGCCGGCCGTCGCGAGCCATGGAGAACATCAGACGCGAGCAGGCGGTCTGGATGGCGAGGGTGCAGATGAAGATCGCCACGGCCACGTCGGCGAGCAGGACCTTGCCCCAGAAGCTGCCGAGCACGGAATCGAGGACGTACGGCAGACCGCCGGTCGCGAGTTGCTCATCGAGGGTGGGTGCCGCCATCAAGGTGCCGAGCAGCATCAGTCCGCCGCCGATGGCCGAGACGGTCAGCGCCATCCGGATGGTGCGCGGTGCGACGCGGCGCGGGTCCCTCGTCTCTTCGGCCAGCTCACCCGCCGACCCGAAACCGACCATGACGTACGCGGCCATCAGACCGGAGACGATGAACGCCCAGATGTAACCGGGCTGCTGACCGGGAACGCCGGTGTCGAAGACGACGTCGGGACCGCGCTGGGCGTGGGTGAACAGTGCCAGGATCACCGCGACGACACCGACCAGTTCGCAGACGACGCCGATGCTGTTGACCCGGCTCATCCACCGGACGCCGACACAGTTGATGGCGGTCACGACCACGAGCAGAACCGAGCCGAGCAGCACCGCGTTGGCCGCACCGCTCGTGGTGGTGAGGGTTGGGTCGTCGCCGATGATCTGAAAGCCGATCCAGATCGACGGCAGGACGACCTGCAGGGCGATCGCGGCCGCGGCAGCGGTGACGACCTGCGCGATCATCATGAACCAGCCGCCGAACCAACCGACGACCTCGCCGCCCATTCGCCGGGACCACTGGTAGATCGCGCCCGAGATCGGGTATCGCGCCGCGATTTCGGCGAAGCACAGCGCCACCAGGAACTGGCCGGCGTAGACGATCGGCCAGGTCCAGAAGAAGGCCGGGCCGCCGAAACCGAAACCCAGACCGAACAGCTGGAAGATCGTGGTCAGGATCGAGACGAACGAGAACCCGGCGGCGAAGGACGCGAACTTGCCGAGCGAACGATGGAGTTGCTGGTCGTAGCCGAGTGCCGAGAGGTCGTGTGCGTCGGCATCTCCGGCGCCCGGGCCGGACGATGATCCAGCGGCCGAGGAGGGCGATGCCGCGGGAGCCACTTCGGGGGTGGAGGTCATGCGCGGTCTTCCTTTCCGAGAAGAAGCTCCACGTTGAGCACGGATGAGGCAGGCACTGTTTCCTGTCACCTGATAGGTAAGCCCTCGCTGATTTCTATCGATTGACAGAATTGTTCCGGTCGTGAAAACTCCCGTTACGTCCGCGTAACGCGCCTGGGATTTCCCCGGTCGGCGGGTCCGCGAACGGCCGAAGCACGCGGCCTGTCGGCTAGGGTCGAGAAATCCGGGTCACAAGATGCCCGGGTTGCGAGATCTGTTGACGCAATTGAGGAGACGACATGCCGTCCGGCTCGAGTACGGCCCCGACGCCGACCGGCCGCGGCCGCCCGCGCCTGGTACAGGCCCGACGCCGCGGGCAGACCGCGCGCGAGGAGATCCTCGACGCCGCTGCCGAATTGTTCACCCGCCACGGGTACACCGGGACGTCGACACGCATGATCGCCGAGGCGGTCGGCATCAGACAGGCGTCGATGTACCACTACTTCGGCACCAAAGACGACATTCTCGCGACCCTGCTGGAGACGACAGTCGTCGCCTCACTCGACCGCGCGCGGGTACTCCTCGACGGGGATGGACCCGCGCTGGCGCGGCTGCTGGAGCTCGCACGCTTCGACGTCGATCAGCTGGCGCAGTCGCGCTGGAACCTCGGTGCCCTGTACCTGCTGCCCGAGGTCGCTGACCAGCGGTTCGTCGAATTCCGTTCGGCGCGCCAGGAATTGGCCGACTCGTATGCCGCACTGGCGGCCGCGGCACTCGGCGACGCCACCGACAAGCGGACGCTGCTCCCCTTCCGGCTGGTGGAGTCGGTCATCATGATGCGCGCCGACGAACAGCGCGGCGAGCTCGGCGAGCACACGGCTGCCGGTCTCGCCGCCACCGTCGTCGACGCTATCTCGCGAATCCTGTAGCAACAGAGCGCACATGGCCCACGTCGCTACGGGATTCCCGCGAGCGTGACGGCTAGCAGGTTCCGATCACGCCACCCTGCAGCGCCACCTCCATCTTGCGCACGATGGAGCAGTCCGCCGGACCACTCCCGACACTCCGCATGGGTTCGACCTGCTTCACCGCGGGGGTCGGGGCGAGCTGCCGGCCGACCGGCCCGGTGACCTGCGGTACGACCGGCTCCGGGGCGGCATGCCGCGGCTGATGCGGGAGGACGACCCGCTCGGCCGACACCTCGGTGGCGTCCGCGCGCAGGTGTCGCGGCTTGTCGACCGGCACCTTCCAGCCCTTGTCATAGCCGTGCGCGGCGCCGATCGCGACACCGGCGGCGACCGCGGGCAGCGCGACGAGGGTGGCGACCACAGCCGTCCCGACCACGGGTCCGACGACGAGTCCCGTGGGCCACAACGGCAACGTGAGTATCAGACCCAAGGGGGCACCCACCACACCGCCGACCGCGAGGGCGAGGGGTGCTGCCACCCCGGCTCCGATGACGCCACCGACCGCGGCGTCACCGACCATCTGCTCGGCCACCCGGTCGGCGCGCGCGACCGGTACGCCGTTGCTCTGCAACACATCCGAGATTCCTTGGACGATCTCACCGGCTCCCGCCGAGATCTGCGCGGCCAGTTGCGGCGACACCGCTCGCGGACGGGTCAGGTCCAGGTTTCCGACCCGAACCCGGTCCCCTGCATCGGCGACCGGCACCGCCACCGAACCGAGTGGCCGTAGGTGCCGCGGCCCCGGTGTCGGGACGACCGACGTCACGTCCGGCCATGACCCGACCACCACCGGCGCCGCATCCGAGACCAGTGCGGCGTCGATCTGCGCGATTCGTAAAGCGTTGCCGGGCAGCGTTTGTGCGCCCGACGTCGATGAAGACGGAACCACCGGGACGGGCAGGGCCACCCCGGGTGAGGCCGCCTGGGCCACGGCCGGGGCCGTCACCGTGAGCGACGCGGCCAACGCGCAGCCGAGCAAGGCGCCCGCCGGGCGGCGACCGCGCGGACGTGGGCAACGGTGTGCGCCGGATTTGCCGTTCTTGTCCATGGACGACCTCATCTCTTGTTGGTGAACCGATCATCGTGAGAAAACGCTAACCCCGAAGCAGCTTTCCGCGAGGCACTTTCGCGCGTCAGATGATCGTCGAGGACGGTCGCGATCTGTCTGATCGCCTCGTCCTCGGTCATCCCGAGGTGGTGGG
This sequence comes from Gordonia sp. SMJS1, assembly GCF_029866425.1. Lineage (NCBI taxonomy): Bacteria > Bacillati > Actinomycetota > Actinomycetes > Mycobacteriales > Gordoniaceae > Gordonia > Gordonia sp. SMJS1. The sequence goes on from NZ_CP123381.1 coordinate 4,182,522, forward strand.
TGTCGATGTCGACATTCGTGATGCTCCCCCGGACGTACCGCCCCCATCCGTTGGCGCCCAACGCATCCGGTCGCCGATCGCGCACGGCGGTGAAGTAGAGCACGTCGGTGTCGACGACCGGCGGGTGCCAGTCACCGGTGGCCCGGATCAACAGGTTGTAGGCGTCGGTCAGCCGCTCGATCGTCGCGGCGTCGATGCCGAACCCGGCGCCGAGGCGCTCGGCGATCTGCTCGGCGGCTTGTTCGGCGGTCGCGTCCGCACTGACGTAGTCGATGCCGAGGACCGGGCCGAGGTTGCTGATCAGCTCGCCGGCGGTGACGGTGGTGATCGCCGACGAATCGACACCGTCGGCCTCGGTGTCGAGCATGGCGAGCAGCGCGACCTCGGAACCGGCGGCCCGCATCTCGGCGGCGATCGCGTGCGCGATCACCCCGCCCAGCGACCATCCGAGCAGGTGATACGGGCCCTCGGGCTGGACCGTCCGGATCTCGTCGGCGTACCTGCGTGCGATCTCGGCGATCGTGGTGGGGCCGGGTGTCTCGCCCCCGATCTGGGGCGCCTGCAGGCCGTACACCGGCCGGCCGGGCGGCACCTGCCGGCTCAGCGTCTGGTAGCTCCAGGCCAGGCCGGAGGCCGGGTGGATGCAGAACAGCGGCGGCAGTTCGCCTTCCGGCCGGATCGGGAGCAGGACGTCGAAGCCCACCCCGCCCGGCTCCTCGTCCCCCGGCCCGCGCGCGGCGTCGAACCCGTTGCGCATCCCGTCCTCGATCCGCCTTGCCAGGTCGGCCGGGCTCGAATCGGACAGCATCCACCGGACCGGGATCTCGACGTGCAACTCGGTCTCGAGGTCGTTGACGACCTGGACCGACCGCAGCGAATTGCCGCCGAGCGCGTAGAAGTCGTCGTCGGCGCCGACGCGCGGGACACCGAGCACGTGCTCGAAGGTCCGCGCGATCTCGGTCTCCAGCCACGACGACGGTGCGCGGAACGCCGAGGCGTCACGTGTCGGCTGCGGCAGCCTCGCCCGGTCGAGCTTGCCCGACGCGGTGATCGGCAGCGAGTCGAGCACCATCACCGCCGTCGGCATCATGTACCCCGGGAGCGCCGCCGACGCGAACGCGGTGACCTCGGTGGTGTTCACCGACCTGCCCCCGCCGTCCCCCACGCCGGCCCCCGCCGGCACCAGGTAGACGGTGAGATAGTCGACCGCGTCGGTGGAGGTGACCGCGGCCGCCGCGCGGGCGATGTCCGGGTGCGCGGCGAAGACCGCCTCGATCTCACCGAGTTCGATGCGTAACCCGCGGAGCTTGACCTGGAAGTCGCTGCGTCCCAGATACTCGAGCGCACCGCTTCGGCGACGCCGCACCAGATCACCGGTGCGGTACATCCGGGCGCCGGCCGTGAAGGGATCGGCCACGAAGCGATCGGCGGTCAGAGCCGGTCGTCCGTGATAACCCCGCGCCACCTGCGTCCCGGACAGGTAGAGATCGCCGGTCACCCCCGCCGGCACCGGACGCAGCCGCGAGTCCAGCACGTACGCACGGGCGTTCCACACCGGCACGCCCATCGGCACCGCGCCGTCGTCGGCCGTCCCCACCGCGGAGGAGGTCGCGTGCACCGTGAACTCCGTCGGCCCGTACAGGTTGTACAACTCCACGTCCGGCAGCGCACGGCGGGCGGCGTCCACCACGTCGGGCCCGAAGGCCTCACCCGCGACGAGCAGGGCCCGCAACGACAGCGCCGCGCCGGTGGGCAGGGCATCGGCGAACACCGCCAGCATCGACGGCACGAACGAGGTGATGGTCACCCGATGGGTGGACATGACCTCGGCCAGGTAGCGCGGATCGGTGTGGCCGTCCGGTCGCGCGATCACGAGTCGGGCACCGACGGAGAGGGTCGCGAACAGTTCCCACACCGATACGTCGAAAGTCGCGGGAGTCTTCTGCAGCACCACGTCCGATCGGCTCAGCCCGTACTCGGCGCTGATCCAGCGAAGCTGGTTGACCACCGAACGATGGGACACGGCAACGCCTTTGGGTCGACCCGTGGAGCCTGAGGTGAACAGCACGTACGCGAGGGCGTCCGGGTTCAGCGGCGTGATCCGGTCATCGTCGGTCAGCGGCGAGTCGTCGAACCCCGAGAGGTCGACGGAGTCGAGTGCGGACAGCACCAGCACCGGCTCGGCGCACTCGACCATGTAGTCGATCCGCTCGGCCGGATGGTCCGGGTCGATCGGCACGTAGCCACCGCCGGCGGCGTGCACCGCGTACATCGCCGTGAGCTGGTCGAGCGAGCGTCGCATACGGAGCGCGACCAGCGAGTCCGGCCCCACCCCCTGTGCGATCATCCAGCGGGCCAGCCGGTTCACCCGACCGGAGAAATCGGCGTAGGTCTGCGAGACCGTCCCGCAGATCACCGCGGTGTCCTCGGCGTACGCGACCGCGGCCGCGGCGAACATCGAGGCGAGGGTCTCGGCGGAGTCCACCTCGTGCGACGTCGCGTTCGGACCCTGGAGGGCGGCAGACCGTTCGGCGTCGTCGAGCAGGTCCACGTCGTGGACAGCGCGGTCGGCGTCGATCGTCATCGCCTCGAGCATCGCCACCAATCGTTCGACGAACCGCTCCACGGTCGACGCGTCGAAGAGGTCGGACGCGAAGGTGACACCACCGGCGATGCCGGCCGGCGCCCCGTGCGCGTCGTAGGAGTCGGCGACCGTCACCTGCAGGTCGAACAGGGCGAGTCCGGTGTCCGGTTCCACGGCCCGCACCGACAGATCAGGCAGTTCGATGTCGGTGCTCGAGATGTTCTGGAACGCCAGCATCACCTGGAACAGCGGGTTGTGGGCGTCTGAGCGGACCGGGTTGAGTTCGGAGACGAGCCGTTCGAACGGGACGTCGGCGTGACCGAACGCCGCGAGGTCGGTGGCGCGCACGTCGTCGATCAACTCGGCGAACGACATCCCGCTCCGCACCCGGGTGCGCAGGACGAGGGTGTTGACGAACATCCCGACCAGATCGTCGAGAGCACGTTCCCCGCGTCCGGCGTAGGGGGTCCCGACGGCGACGTCGTCGGTCGCGGCGAGCCGCGCGAGCAGGGCGGCCAGCGCGGCATGGAAGACCATGAACAGGGTCGTGTTGTGGGCACGGGCGACCCGTTGCAACCCGGCGTGCAGATCGGCGTCGACGGTCAGGCCGACGGACTCCCCGGCGTAGGACTGAGTGGCCGGGCGCGGCCGATCGGTGGGCAGTTCGAGCAGCGGCGGTGTATCGGCCAGTTGCTCGGCCCAGTAGTCGATCTGCGCGCGCAGCAACGAGTTCGGGTCCGATTCGGAGCCCAGGACCGCCCGCTGCCAGATCGCGTAGTCGGCGTACTGCACCGGCAACGGCACCCATCCGGGCGCTTCGCCCTGCAGACGCGCGACGTAGGCCGACATGATGTCCCGCGCGAGGGCCCCAACGAGGAGCCGTCACCGCCGATGTGATGCAGGATCACGGCGAGCACCCACTCGTCGCCGCTGAGCTCGAAGAGCACGATCCGGGTCGACGCCCCGGCGGTGAGGTCGAACGGTGCCGCGATCAGCTCCGCGATCGCCTCATCGACATCGGATTCCGCGACCTGGACGACCTCCATCGGGACGGTGTCCGCGGGCAGGATCACCTGGGCCGGTTCGCCTTCGACGAAGGGGTAGACGGTGCGCAGGATCTCGTGGCGCGCGACGACATCACCGATCGCCCGGTGGAGGGCGTCGACATCGAGACTTCCGGACAACCGCACCACGACCGGGATGCTGTACGCCGGCGACTCGGGTTCGATCCGGTTGAGGAACCACATGCGTTGCTGCGCATAGGACAGCGGGATCCGCTCCGGGCGTTCGTGTGCCACCAGGTCGACACGCCCGGTGTCCGTGTGCGACTCGGCGCGGGCGGCCAGCCGCGTCACCGTGGACGCCTCGAAGATCACCGACACCGGGATCGTGGTGTCAAGCGCCGCACCGATTCTCGCCACCACCCGCGTTGCGGCGAGACTGTTGCCGCCGAGGTCGAAGAAGTCGTCGTCGGCACCGACCGCGGCATCGACGGACAGGATGTCGGCGAACACCCCCGCGACGATCTCCTCGACCGGCGTGGCCGGGGCTCGGAAACTCCGGGTGGTGACGACCGGCGCGGGAAGGGCACGCCGGTCGAGCTTGCCACTGGGTGTCAGGGGGATCTCGTCGAGGACCACGACCGCCGCCGGGACCATGTACGTCGGCAACACCTCGCCGAGTTCGGCACGAAGTTTCTCTCCGACGAGGGCGACGCCCGGCGCGGGCACCACGTACGACACCAGGCGCATGCCGATGCCGGAGTCGTGCCGCGGGACGGTGACGGCGTAGGCCACCCGGGCGAGTTCTGCCAGCGCGGCGTCGATCTCCCCGAGCTCGACCCGGAAGCCGTGGACCTTCACCTGGAAGTCGTTGCGTCCGATGAACTCCAGGTCGCCCGAGTGGTTGCGGCGCACGATGTCCCCCGTGCGGTACGCGCGTTCTCCGGCATCGCCGAAGGGGTGGGCGACGAATCGGGCGGCGGACACCCCGGACCTGTTCAGGTAGCCGCGCGCGAGCGCGGGTCCGGACAGATACAGCTCCCCCGCGACCCCGTCCGGCACGGGCTGCAGACGGGTGTCGAGCACGAGCGTCTGCATCCCGGCGAGCGCCGTGCCGATTGTCGACCGTTCTCCCACCCGCAGCGGAGTAGTGGCGGTGGCGACGATGGTGGTCTCGGTGGGGCCGTACAGCACCCGGAATTCCCGGCCAGTAGCCGGATCGGCACCCACCCACCGGCTCACCAGGTCGGTCGGTACCTCGTCACCGCCCGACATCACGACCCGCAGGTCGTCGAGCCCGTCCGGGTCCACCGAGGCCAGCGCGGCCGGGGTGACGAACGCATGGGAGACGCGGTGATCGCGGAGGAAGTCGGCCAGCTCGCGACCACCCCGCATCCCGGTGGGCGCCACGACGAGGGTGGCCGCGGCGCTCACGGCGAGCAGGATCTCCAGCAGCGACGCGTCGAACGAGGGAGAGGCGAAATGCAGTACCCGCGGGCTGGTTCCGGGCTCACGGTCGACGTGCAGCGTGGCGAGGTAGTCGGCGACGCCGGCATGCGTGACGGCGACGCCCTTCGGCACGCCGGTGGAGCCGGAGGTGAAGACCACCCATGCGGTGTTCGCGGGCCGAACCGGGCACACCCGATCGGTCTGTCGGATCGGCGACGACGACAGTTCGGCAACCTCGGCGACGGTGGCGGGGTCGTCGAGCACGATCCACTCGAGCGCCCCGGACAGCGTCGGCCGCGACCCACGTGTCGTGATCCCGAGTGGCGCAGCCGAATCGGACACCATCTGGTCGATGCGCGCGGCCGGGTAGTGCGGGTCCACCGGGACATAGGGGGCACCCGATTTCACGACGGCCCACCACGCGACCAGCGATTCCGCCGACCGCTCCACGGCCACCGCCACCGGCCGCTCCGGTGCCGCACCGTTGTCGATGAGATACCGCGCCAGCCGATTCGAGCGGCGATCGAGCTCGCCGTAGGACAGCTCGACTTCGCCGCTGATCACCGCCGCACCGTCCGGGTCGGCCACGACGGCCGCCGCGAAGATCTCTGGCAGCAGCACGGGCTCCGCGACCGCACCCGGTCCCACCACCGACACCAGTTCGGCGCGCTCGGCTCCGCCGAGCCAGTCGATGTCACCGACGGGTGTTGTCGCGTCGTCGACGATCGCGTCGAGCACACGGTGCAACCGACTGGCGATGCCGGCCACCGTCTCCGGATCGTACAGGTCGCGGGCGAACATCATGGTTCCCGAAAGACCCTGTGCCGTGCCGTCTTCGGTGTAGGACTCGGCGAGGACCATCTGGAGGTCGAACTGGCAGATGCCGGTGTCGGCCTGCGCGCGGGAGACGCGCAGGTCCGGCAGGTCGAGCTCGACGTCGGACAGATTCTGGAAGGCGAGCGCGACCTGGAACAGCGGATGATGCGCGGTGGACCGTTCCGGGTTGAGTTCGGAGACGATCCGCTCGAACGGGACGTCGGAGTGCTCGAAGGCGTCCAGGTCGACCTCGCGCACGCGGTCGAGCAACCCGGCGAACGACTCCGCGGCGTCGAGGTCGGTCCGGAGCGCGAGGGTGTTGACGAACATGCCCACGAGCGGTTCCAGCCCCGGTTCGCCGCGCCCGGCGACCGGGGTGCCGATCACGACGTCGTCGCCGCCGCTCAACCGGCCGAGCACCGCGGCGAGCGCGGCGTGCACGACCATGAACAACGACGCTCCGTGTGCGCGCGCGAGGGCCAGGAGTTGGCCGTGCAGGCGAGCGTCGATCGCCACCGGCACCTGCCCGCCCGCCAGGGTCGCCACCGGCGGACGCGGGCGGTCGGTGGGCAGATCGAGGACGTCCGGGGCACCGGCCATGGCCGACCGCCAGAAGTCCAGCTGGGCGTGCATCAGCGAGGCCGGATCGTCCCCGCTCCCCAGCATGTTTCGCTGCCACAGCGCGTAATCGGCGTACTGGACCGCGAGCGGTTCCCAGGTCGGTTCCGCGCCGGCGATACGGGCGGCGTACGACGTCATCACATCGCGGGCGAGCGGCGCCATGGACTGGCCGTCACCGGCGATGTGATGGACCACGAGGACGAGCAGGAAACGCCCGTCGGTCCCCTCCCGGTCGTCGTGTGCGTCGCGGTTGTCCGGGCCATGGGGATTGTCCGCGCCGTCCGGGTCGATCGCGACGACGGCCACACGCATCGGCACCGACGCGGTCACGTCGAAGCCGCGGCGTACGAACCCGGCGACGACGTCCTCGACCTCGGTGGCCGATGCTCGCATCGACTCCAGGAGCACCGGGGCATGGTCGAGGACGAGTTGCCACGGCTCGCCGTCGGTGTCGGGGTAGATCGTCCGCAGCACCTCGTGCCGCCCGACCACGTCGTCGAGGGCCTGCCCGAGTGCGGCGAGGTCCAGGTGCCCCGTGAGTTCGAGGACCACCGGGATGTTGTAGGCCGGCGACTCCGGCTCCATCCGATTGAGGAACCACATCCGCTGCTGCGCCAGCGACAACGGGATGCGCTCCGGGCGTGCGGTTGCCGTCAACGCGGTGCGCCGGTCGTCGCCCAGCGACCCGACCAGCTCCGCCAGTGCCGCGACGCCGGGCGCGTCGAACACCGACCGCAGCGGAACCCGTACTCCCAGCTCCGCACCCAGCCGCGCCGTCACCACCGAGGCGGTCAGCGAGTCGCCGCCCAGGGCGAAGAAGTCATCGTCGGCGCCCACGCGCGGCACGCCGAGGACATCCTGGAAGACGTGCGCCACGGCGGACTCGGCCGGGCCGGACGGTGCACGGAACCCACGCGGGGCGATCACCGGTTCGGGCAGGCGACTCCGATCCAGCTTGCCGGTCGGGGTGAGGGGTATCTCGTCCAGTACGACCACCGCGGCCGGGACCATGTATGCGGGCAGCGATCGCTCCAGCGACTTACGTAGTTCGTCACCGGAGAGCGACGCCCCCGCGGTGGCGGTCACGTAGGAGACCAGACAGTGCGGCGTTCCGTTCCCGCCACGCGGGACGGTCACGGCGTAGGCGACGTCGGCGCGCGATCCGAGGCGCGCGTCGATCTCGCCCACCTCTACCCGGGTGCCGCGCACCTTCACCTGGAAGTCGTTGCGTCCCACATACTCCAGTGCACCGGACCGGGAGACCCGGACGAGGTCGCCCGTCCGGTACATCCGGGTTCCGGGCGCATCGGCGGGGCAGGCCACGAACCGCGCCGCCGTCGTCGCGGGCCGGCCGACATAACCGTCGGCCAGGCCGGGGCCGACGAGGTACAACTCGCCGACGACGCCCTGCGGAACCGGCCGCATCCACGTGTCGAGCACCATCGTGCCCACCGGTCCCACCGCCGTCCCGATCGTGATCGGATCACCCGCCCGCAGCGGCGTGCCGGCGGTGGCCCAGATGGTCGATTCGGTCGGCCCGTACAGGTTGATCATGTTCCGGCCGTCGGCCCACCGTGAGACCAACTCGGGCCCGACCGGTTCACCTGCGGTCGCCAGTACGCGCAGCGTGTCGAGACCGTCGGCCGGCACGGTGGCCAGTGCCGACGGCGTCAGGACGGCATGCGAGACCTGCTCGCGCCGAATCAGATTCGCGAGCTCGGGGCCGCCGTAGACATCGGGTGGCGCCACCACGAGACGTCCCCCGGAGCCGTGAGCCATCAGGAGTTCGAACACGAAGGCGTCGAAGCTCGGTGAGGCCACCTGCAACACAGTCGACGACTGGTCGACGCCGAGGACCGCGCGCTGCGCCGCGACCACCGGCGCGAGTCCGCGGTGGGAGACGACGACGCCCTTGGGCGTGCCGGTGGAACCGGATGTGTAGATCACGTAGGCGGTGTCCCCGAGCCGGATCGGGCCGCCGGCTTCGTTCGACTGGGGGCCGTCCGTCCGCGGTTCGTCGACGACGAGCCAATCGATGCTGTCGGGCAGTGCGGCCCGGCGCGCGCCGACGGTGATGCCCAACCCGGCGCCGGCGTCGGCCAGCACGAACTCGATGCGCTCGGCGGGCAGGCTCGGATCCAGCGGCAGGAACGGCACTCCCGCCTTGGCCGCCGCCCAGATCGCGATCGCCGCCTCGACGGACCGCGGCAGTGCGCACGCCACGACGCCGGACTGCGCCCGCTGCGAGATCTGCCGCGCCAGGCGATCGGACTCGGCGTCCAGCTGCCGGTACGACAGCGACCGCTCGCCGCAGGTCACCGCGATCGCATCCGGCGCCTGACCGGCTGCGGCGGTGAGGATGTCGGGCAGGGTGGCCGGTTCCGGCATGTCGTCGATCCGTCCGGCGCCTGCCTCGTGCCCGACGTGACGGAGTGCGCCGAGGCGCGAACCCGGCTCGTCGGCGATGCGGGCGAGACATTCCACGAAGTGGTCGACGATCTCCCGTGCGCGGCTCTCGTCGAACTCGTCGCGATGGAACCGTACGGTGATGCCGAGTCCCGGTTCCCCCTCGCCGCCGTCGATCTTCGGCGCCACGACGACGCTCAGCGGGTAGGGCGTGGCGTCGAGCCCGGTGACGCTGTCGACGTGCAAGCCCGCCGCGGTGACCAGTTGTTGCAGCGCGTCCTCGCGCAGCGGGAACGACTGGAAGGCCAGTGCGGTGTCGAACAGATCCGACCGGCCCACCGCGCGGTGGATGGCCGGGAGTCCGACGTAGTGGTGGTCCAGGACCAGCGCATTCGCTTCCTGCACATGGATCAACAGATCGCGCAACGACATCGACGGTTCGAGACGGACCCGGATCGGTACCGTGCTGAGGAACATCCCCAGCGCCCGGTCGGCGCCCGGCAGCTCCGGTGGCCGTCCGGCGACCGCGGAGCCCAGGACCACATCGGTGTCGCCGGTGAGGGTTCGCAGGACGAGGGCCCACGCCGCGGACAACGCGGTCCCGACCGTCACCGCGGACTCCGCGGCGGCCGACCGCAGACGCGCATACTCCTGCCCGGGCAGCTCGGCGATGACCTCACCGGCGTCGAACACGGTGGTCGCGGCACCGAGCCGGGTCACGCGGGTGGGTCCGTCGACGTCGGCGTAGGCCTGCGCCCACGCGGCCGCCGAGGCGTCCTGATCCTGTTCGCCGAGCCACGCGAGGTAGTCCCGGTACGAGGCTGCCGGCCGGCATGCGCCGATCTGCCCCGGGTCGCCGTAGTAGTGGAGGAGTTCGCCGAGCAGCAGGGGCATCGACCAGCCGTCGAGGATCACGTGATGGTTGGTGACGTGCAGGGCGAAGTGGTCGCTGTCGAGCCGCACGAGGGTGAATCGGATCAGCGAGGGTTCGGTCAGATCGAAACCGGCGGCGGCGTCGTCGGCGGCGACCCGCCGGGCGGCCCCGCGGTCCGCGGCAATGGTGAGATCGACTGTCCGGAAGCGCACCTCGACGCCGTCGACGACGACCTGCCGCGGGCCACGCGACGTCTCGACGAAGGCCGTCCGCAAGACGTCGTGGCGGTCCACGAGCGCCTGCGCGGCGCGGCGCAGCAGGCCGGCGTCGACCGGGCCGGAGAGGGCGATCGTCGACTGCACGGTGTAGGTGTCCACTGCATCGGGATCGAGGGTCGAGTGGAAGTGGATACCCGATTGCGTCGGCGACAACGGCCAGACGTCCGATAGCCGTGGGTAGTCGTTCCGCAGCCGGTCGAGATCGTCGTCGGGAAGATCGACGAGCGGCGAATCCTGCTCGGTGACCGCCTGTTCGACGACCGAACCGGTGGCGGGGTCGCCGGTCGCGGAGGCGGTGGTGGCGATCTCGGCGAGCGCGGCGACGGTCTTCGCCTCGAAGACCGCCCGGGGAGTGAGCGATAGTCCGGCGGCCTTCGCCGCCGCGACCAGTTGCATCGAGACGATGCTGTCGCCCCCGAGCGTGAAGAAGTTGTCGTCGGCGGTGACGTCGTCGAGCTCCAGTACCTCGGCGAACAGTGCGGCGATGACGCGCTCGGCCGGTGTCTCCGGCGGGCGGCCGCCTCCGCTCTCGGCACGGAACTCGCACTGCCGCAGCGCTTTCGTGTCGACCTTCCCCGACCGGGTGACCGGCATCGACTCCAGCTCGACGATCGCTGCGGGAACCATGTAATGCGGCAGGGTGTTCGCGAGGTCGTCGTGCAACGCATGCACGTCCATCGGCTCGTCCGGCGTCCCCACGACGTAGGACACGATGACCGGACGACCCGCCGGTCCGCGCTGGAGCACGGTCGCCGCCTGCGCGACGCCGGCGATCCGCGCGAGATGGGCGTCGATGTCCCCGGTCTCGATGCGCAGGCCGTGGACCTTCACCTGCTGGTCGTTGCGCCCCAGATAATCCAGCCGCAGGGCGCCGTCCGTGCGAATCCAGCGCACGGCATCGCCGGTGCGGTAGAGGCGTTCGCCGGCGGAGCGTATGGGATCGGCCACGAACCTCGTCGCGGTGACGCCTGCGCGGTCGAAGTAGCCACGCGCCAGGCCGGGACCACCGAGGTAGAGTTCGCCGACCACTCCGACCGGCACCGGCCGCAACCAGGTGTCGAGCACGAACGCCGAGACTCCCCGGATCGGTTCCCCGATCGTCACCGGCTCCCCGGGCCGGAGATCGTCGGCGCCGGTCGCCCAGATCGTGGTCTCGGTGGGTCCGTAGTGGTTCATCAGCCGACGACCCGGCGACCACCGAGTGACGATGTCCGCGCCCGTCGCCTCGCCGACCACCGCGACGATCCGCAGCTCCGGCAGACGCGACGGGTCCATCGTGTTGAGCACCGTCGGTGTGATGATGGCGTGGGACACCCGCTCGGTCCGCAGCAGGTCCTCGAGGTCGGAACCGCCGTAGATCTCCGGCGGCGCGACGGCCAGGCAGGCGCCGGCGCTGTGCGCGACCAACACTTCCGACACGCAGGCGTCGAAGCCGGGGGACGCGACCTGCAGGACCGTCGAATCGGATTCCACCGCAAAGGATTCCGCGTACTCGACCACCAGGTCGGCGAGGCCGCGATGGGTGACGTGGACGGCCTTCGGCCGGCCGGTGGAGCCGGACGTGAAGATCAGGTAGGCCGCGTTGTCCGGCCGGAGCGGGAGCGAGTCGTCGGTACCGAGCGGGAGCGAGTCGTCGGTACCGAGCGGGAGCGAGCCGGGTCCGGTGAGGGTCAGCCACTCGACCGTGTCCGGGAGGTTCGGGACGACGGCGTCGACGGTCACCCCGATCGTGGACCGCGCGTCGGCGAGCAGTTCGGCGATGCGGTAGGCCGGATTACCCGGGTCGACGGCGACGAAGGCCGCCCCGGTCCGGGCGACCGCCCAGATCGCCACGATGAGCGCCGCCGACCGCGGGATCGCCAGGGCCACCGAGGTCTCCGGTCCGGCGCCGCGGGCGGCGAGCTCGTCGGCGAGCCGGTTGCTGCGGCGCACGAGTTCGCGATATGTCATCGTGACGCCGTCGGCGCGCACCGCCGGTGCCTCGGGGTGTCGTCGCGCGGTGTCGGCGAGGATGTCCCGGAGTAGGCGGGGCGACACTGCGGGCGGCCCCTCGATCGGACAGAGGGCGGTTCGTTCGGTGTCCCAACAGGATGCCAGCGTGGCGACCTTGCGGCCCGGTTCGGCAGCGATCTGGCGCAGCAGCAGCACGAACCGCTCGAGCAGGACCTCGGCCGACTCCCGGTCGAGGCGGTCGACGGCGTACTTCACCACCAGTTCGTAGGTGCCGGGCCGATCGGCGGCCGGTTGGTCGGCCCGTCCGGGCCGGGGCGGCGTGACCTGGAGGCTGACCGGGTACGGGGTCGCGTCGTGGGCCGCCAGGCCGTTCCATCGCAGTCCCGCGTCGCCGAGCATGCGGTTGATCTCGTCCGGGTCGACCGGGTACGACTCCAGCACCGTGGCGGTGTCGAACATGTCGGCCACCCCGGTCACCCGCTGAAGTTCGGCGAGGCCGATGTCGCGGTGGCCGAGCATCGCCGCCTGCTCGGATTGCGCCCTGGCGAGCAGGTCGATCACCCGCTCGTCCGGGTCGAGCCGGATGCGCACCGGAAGGGTGTTGATGAACAGACCGATCATCCGCTCGATGCCCGGGATGGAGGCGGGACGGTCGGACACCGTGTTGCCGAAGACCACGTCGGATCGGCCCGTCATGATCGAGAGCAGCATCGCCCACGCCACCTGGATCGAGGTGTTCGCGGTCACCCCGTGGGCGCGCCCGAGACCCGCGATCGCCTCCGTCGTCGCGATGTCGAGATCGAGCGCGGCCTCGTCTACCTCGGCCGTCGCGTCGCGCTCCGCGGCGCCGGTCAGTCGCGTCGGACTCTCGATGCCGGCCAGGGTCTCCTGCCACGCGCGTGTCGTGGCGTCGTGATCGCGGGTGTGCAGCCACTGCAGGTAGTCCCGAAACGTCCGGGGTGCGGGAAGTACGGCAGCGCCGTCGGCGTCATCGTCGGCCAAGTACAGCTGCAGCAGTTCGGAGATGATGACGGGCATCGACCATCCGTCGAGGACGATGTGATGGTTGGTGATCGACAGCAGGAACTCGTCGCCACCCGGGTTCTCGGTGTCGTGCGTCAACCGGATCAGGTGGAAACGGAGCAGCGGCGGCCGAGCCAGGTCGAAGGGGGCCGCCGACCCGGCGATGAGACGACGCAGTGCACGGTCCCGGTCGTCGGCGTCGGCGATCCCGGTGAGGTCGGAGTCCGACCAGTCGACGGTCACGTCGTCGAGCAGGATCTGCCGCGGCCCGGCGCCGGTCTCGACGAATGCGACGCGGAGACTGTCGTGCCGGGCGATCAGCGCCTGCGCCGCCCGACGCATCCGGTCCGGTTCGAGCCGCCCGCCGAGTCGCAGTTCGGCCTGCACCGTGTACCCGTCGACGGCGTCGTCGTAGGTCGCGTGGAACAGCAGTCCGGACTGCAGCGCGGTCAGCGGCCACACGTCGACCATCGACGGATGGGCGGCGGTCCAGTGATCGATGTCGGCCTGGGTGGTCGAGACCAGCGGGAAGTCCGACGGCGTGTGGCCGCCGGCCGTCCCGGACCGGACGTGCTGGGCGAGACCCTTCAGGGCCTGCACCCACAGGCCGGCCAGCTCCTCGACGTCGACCCGGTCGAGCACCAGCGCGGCGTACTCCCAGCCGACGTCGAGTTCGACGCCGGCCGAACCCGGTTCGGCGATCGCATTGATGTCGATGATGGCGGGCAACGCCATCCACGGGTGCCCGGTCCCGACCAACGCGTCGAAATCGCGCGCCGGCATCCATGGACCGGTGTGATCGCCGGTCCCCATCCGGCCCAGGTAGTTGAGGCTGATCTGGGGTTCGGGTCGGTCGCCCAGTTCGTCGCGGCCGGTCGGGTCGAGATATCGGATCATGCCGTAGCCGATCCCGTGGTCGGGTGCCGCCCGCAGCTGTTCCTTGATCTGTTTGATCGCCAGTCCGGCCGACGGGCCACCGGTGAGGGCGTCCTCGACGTCGACGCCGTGCAATTCGAGCCGGACCGGGAAGCGAGAGGTGAACCACCCCACCGTCGAGGTGAGGTCCGCGCCGGGTACCGCGGCCTCCTCGCGACCGTGGCCTTCGAGGGCGATCAACTCGCTGCCGTCGGACTGCCCGCGCCGACGTCGCCAGTTCGCGAGCGCCAGGGCCAGCGCGGCCAGCAAGGAATCGTTGGCACCGCCGTGGAACCGCGCGGGGATGGTGGTGAGCGCCGCCTCGGTCACGTCCGCCGGTATCCGCATCCGGATGCGTCCGGCGGTGGCGACGATGTCTCGATCCGGGTCGAGCGCGCGGCGTCCGAGCAACCGGTCGCCCGGCTCGAGGATCTCGGTCCATCGGTCGAGTTCGGCAGCGGCACGCACGGGTGCCTGCTCGACGAGGCCGTGGACCCAGCGCCGGACCGACGTCGTCGGCAGGCCGAGGTCGGGCACCGCGCCCCCGCGGATCTGGTGCCAGGCGGTGACGAGGTCGGCGAGGAGGATGCGCCAGGAGACCCCGTCGACGGCCAGATGGTGGATGACCAGCCACATCAGGTCGGGCGCGGTGCGGTCGGGGTGCTGCATCCACACGAACCGCACCAGGACGCCGGCGCGTGGGTCGAGGCGATCGGCCGCGGCCTGGAGGTGGCGGTCGATCTCGTCACCGTCCCGACGGTCGAGCCACACGTGCTCGAGCGCCTCGTCGGCGTCGACCGCACCGGGTGGGCGGACCACCACGTGGGGTTGGTCGGCGAGATCGTCGACCAGCGTGGCCCGGAGGATGTCGTGCCGGTCGAGCACCGCGCGCAGTGTGCGCACCAGTTCGTCGCGCCCGGCGGCATCCGGGAGTTCGACCAGCGCGGCCTGTCCGAAGCGGTCGACGGGACCGCGTTCGAGCATCGCGTGCATGATCGGCGACAGCGGGATGGAGCCGACCGCGCCGCCGGGCAACTCGCGCAGTCCGGCGTCGTCGGAGACATCGGAAGCCATCGCGGCCAGAGCGGCGACGGTCTTGTGCTCGAACACATCCTGGGTCGTGAACGCGAGCCCGCTCGCCTTCGCCCGCGCCACGAGCTGGATGGACAGGATGCTGTCGCCGCCGAGGACGAAGAAGCTGTCGTCGGCACCCACCTCGACCACCCCGAGTACCTCGGAGAAGAGTTGCGCCAGTCGGTATTCCCGGGGAGTCGACGGCGGCCGCCCCGATCGCGCGGATGCGAACACGGGCGCGGGCAGGGCTCGTCGGTCGACCTTGCCGAACGCATTCAGCGGCAGGGTGTCGAGGATCGTGATGACGGACGGGACCAGGTGCGGCGGCAGGCACTCGCGTGCGAATCGCTCCAGCTCCGCCGGTTCGACCCCCTGTCCCGTCGCCGGCACCACGTACGACGCCAGGACGGTCGCGCCGGCGAGGTTGAGCGCGGGCACGGTGACGGACTGGTCCACCTGGGCGTGCCCGGTGAGAGCGGCGTCGATCTCACCGGGCTCGATCCGGTACCCACGGATCTTCAGCTGGAAGTCGGTACGGCCCAACAGCTCCAGCGACGGCGCGGTCCCCGCCCCGACCCAGCGGGCGAGATCGCCGGTCCGGTACATCCGTTCGCCCGGCGCGCCGTGCGGGTGGGCCACGAAACGTGCCGCGGTCTGACCCGGCAGACGCGCGTAGCCGCGAGCCAGCCCCGGGCCGGCAAGGTACAGCTCGCCCGCGGTTCCCATCGGCACCGGTTGCAGGGCGTGGTCGAGAACCATCACCGACGTCCCGCGGATGGGGCCGCCCACGGTGACGTCCGCATCGGGCTCGACCATCGCACTCGCCGCTGTGATCGTCGACTCGGTCGGCCCGTACTCGTTGATCATCGTCGCCGACCGGGTCCACCGTTCGACCACGTGCGGGGCGCATCGGTCGCCGCCGACGACGACGGTCTGCATCCGGGTCAGCGATTCCGGCTCGATGGTCGCCAGCATCGCGGGCGTGAGGGTCAGGTGGGTGACCTCCTCCTCGGCGAGCAACTGGGTGAGCCGCTCGCCGCCGATCACCTCCGGAGGCACAATCACCAGGGCGGATCCGGTTGCGAAGCAGGTCAGCAGCTGTTCCATCGACGCATCGAAGCTCGGGGAGAGCGCGTAGGAGACCCGGGACGCCGGCGCGAGGCCATAGGCGCGGGTGCGATCGGCGATGAGACTCGCCAACCCGGAGTGGGTGACCTGCACGCCCTTCGGCACGCCGGTCGAACCGGAGGTGTAGGTCATGTACGCGACGTTCTCGAGCCGGGCCCGCGACGGAGCCGGCGAGTCGTCGAAGCCGCCGCCCGAGGCGCCGTCGGTGTTCCCGTCGGGCGAGAGGTCGCCGAGGTCGATCCGGACAGCCGACGGGGGCACCCGCTCGGCGAACTCGTCGACGGTGATCGCCGCACGGGCACCGCTGTCGGCGAAGATGTGCTCGATGCGCTTTCGCGGGTATTCCGGATCCACCTGCACGATCGCGGCACCGGTCTTCGCCACCGCCCAGACGGCCACGACGGTGCCCAGGGACCGTCGCAGCAGGATGGCAACCGACTCCTCCGGCGCGCAGCCCGCGGCGAGCAGGCGCCGCGCGAGGCGCGACGAGGCGGCGTCGAGTTCGCGATACGTCATCGAACGCCCGGACGCGCACACCGCGGTAGATTCTCCCTGTCGCGCAACCGTTTCGGCGAGAATGTCGGCGAGTACCCGCGGCGGGGCGCAACGCGCGCCCCGCACGGGGAGCAATGTCGCCCGCTCATGCTCGTCGAGCAACGAGAGCTGTCCCACGCGATCGTCGGACGCCCCGCCGAGGAATGCGTGCAGGAACATCAGGAAGCGACGGTGGTGCCCGGTGAGCTCGTCCGGGGTGTAGATGTTCGGGTTGCCCTGGAAGTCGATGTGCGTGCTGCTCTTTCCCGCGCCCGGGTAGATGTTGACGAACAGATCGGACGTCGGACCCGAGGTCAACACGTGCAACCGCCCGGTGACCTCACCCAGCACCACCTCGCTGTCGACCATCATGAGGTTCACCGCCGGCCCGAAGGACGCCGACTCGTCTCGGGCCATCCCCATGTCGGCGAAGATGTCCTCCTGCCGGTACCGCTGCCGCCGCAGAGCACTCAGCAACTCCCCCTGCACGGAGGTCACCACGTCGCCGAGCGTGCGGCCGGCGACCGGCACACGCAGCGGCACGACGTTGGCCACCATGCCGCCCGACCGGCGCAGCACGGCGGAGTGGCGACCCGAGACCGGAAGGCTGAGAAGGACTTCGGCACTGCCGGTCATCCGCGCGAGGTACGCGGCGAACGCCGCGACGACCACCGGGGTCACGCCACCTCCCTCCTGCGCGGCCGCATCGAGCAGCGCGGCCGTCTCCGCGGGAATCGGCGCGCTCACGAGGATCGGGTGCAGCGTCGGCTTGCCGTGCCGGCCGGCCAGGGTGACGACCGGCGGGGCGCCGTCGAGATGGTCGCTCCAGTACCTGCGGTCGTTGTCGTGACGAGTCGACCCGGGGTAGGACGCGTCCTGGGCGATGATGTCGGCGATGTCGCTCGCCTTCGACGGCGGCGCGGGATCGCCGCGAACGGCCGCGTTGTACAGCTCGGTGATCCGCCGGACCATCGTCACCGCGGCGAATCCGTCGAGCGCGATGTGGTGCGCCCGCAGGTACCACATGTAGTGCGCGTCCCCGACGCGGTAGACGATGCTCGTCATCAGGTCGTCGGTGAGCAGGTCGAGCGGTCTCGTGTAGTCGAGCAGCATCAGCCGGTGCGCTGTCGCGGTCGGATCGGCCTCGCCGCGCAGATCCACGGTGCTCACCGGAGCGCTCTGGGAGGCGACGTATTGCCGCGGTTCGCCATCGACGACGACCAGGCGCAGGTGCCCCGAGCCGAACTCCCGCCCGGTGATCAGGCAGACCTCCGTCAGCAACTCGGTGTCCAGTTCGCCGTCGATGTCGACGTACTGTGCCACCGAGATCGGCAGGTCACCGGCCACATGCTGGGCGAACCAGATGCCGCGCTGCGCGGCGGACAACGGAAGTGAGTCCACACCGGGATCCGGTCTCGCCGACGTGGCGGCTCCGGTCGTCTCCGTGGGATGGTCATCGGCCGGCATCCGGGTCGACGAGGAGTGCGCGGACGGGGTGACGAGATCCTTGTCTGAGATGGTCACGTGGCCTCCATGCGTTCGTATCGATCGCACTCGTCCGGGTATCAGGACCACCCGGGCGCCCCCCGCAGACCACGGGATGGACAATTCACAACCCGCGCGAGATCAAGCCAGATAAGCCCCCCTGGAGAGCTGTCGCCCCGTCGACAAATCGGACCATACTCCCGATTAACATTCGCCGACATCCCTTTTCGGCAAAGGTAAAACGTCAGTAAAGGCGAAGTAAAGACCAGCGAAAAAACGTCTCAGAATGGTCACGGAGAATTCGATGGTTCATTCGGATGAGTTTTCCGAAAGGCGTGGATTTTCGCCCGTGTCTCTGATTTTCAGATCAACTCATTCGGAAAGCGAATGTGGATTCATTACTCACACGGAGGCTGTCAAACCACAAGCAGCAGTTGTTCTTTGGGGCGACCGATCAATCGGTCCATCACGCCCTTCTCACGCAAATCGCCCAGAATGGACGGATCATCTTTAGGTGTCATTGCTAACGAATCGTTTATCCATGTTCAGCGTTTGGCGCCGGGCCGGACTCATCGGGAATGCGATGCCGATGTCGACGACTCGGAACCAGATGATCGTCGACGTCATTCGCTGAGACGACACGACTGATGAACGACAAAAAGCGAACGCAACTGCCCTGGGTCAGCCACGTTGCGGGGCCGGCCGGTTGCGCGTCAACCGAGCCGAGGCGGTTGCGGTTCCCGGCCCCACGGGGTGCCACCCGACCGCCCGGGCCAGGCCCTGCGGGGGCATCCCGCTCGAGATGGTCTCGTGTTCGCCGATGACGTAGGTCTCGTGCCAGATCCCGACCGAGTCGGTGTCGGCGAGCTCGCGATTGAACCACCGCCACATGGACAGATGCGGGGCGTCGGGGTCGGACGCGAACCGTCGGAGATCCTCGGCGCTGCGCCAGTACGACAACACCATCGGCGAACCGCCCAGATAGAGGCGCGCGTCGAGCATGCCCGCATCCGGTCGGCGCCGGAGGTGGATCAGCATCCGGGACATCGACGTAAGCACCGGTAACCAGGCGCGTACCCGCCAGGGTCGCGTCACCCGCATCCCGATCAAGAACACCGTCGTGCCCGGCGGCGGGGCGTCGTTGGTCATGCGGGCGGCTCGGCGAGCGGACATGAGACCTCCAGGACATTTTGTAACGTTGTTACGAAACGATGTTATGAAACGATTGCGGACATGGCAAGACCCCGATCCCACACCGAAGACGTCCGTGTCCGGCTCCTCGACGAGGCGGTTCGCATGGTGGCCGCCGACGGCATCGGTGCGCTGTCGGTGCGGGAGGTCGCTCGCGCCGCCGACACTTCCACCACCGCCGTCTACTCGCTGTTCGGCAACAAGGAGGGCCTGTCCCGCGCGATCCTGGTGCGGGCCTTCGATTCGTTCGCGCGGGCCCAGCGCTCCGCGAGCGTCGCCGCAACCGACCCGGCGACGCTCGCCGGCCTGGGGGTCGCCTACGTCGGGTGGGCGCTCGAGAATCCGCGCCTCTACGAGCTGATGTTCGGGGACGTGCTCGCCGGGGTCGAGCGCACCGAGGAGACCCGCTCGGCCGCGACCCGTGCGATCACGCCGTTGCGCGAGGGAGTCGAGCGAGCCATCTCCTCGGGCGCACTCCGCACCGCGGACATCGACACAGTCGTCGCATCGTTGTGGGCACAGGTGCACGGGACCGCGACGCTGCTCCTGTCCGGCAACTACCCGGCCGGCGCCGACCCGATGGCCGCGGCGACGGCCATCATCGACGGATGGCGAACTCCTGGTGCCTGACCGGCCGGACGAGGGCACGCGCACCGTCGGTACGTCTCGCCTCCTTCGGAGACACCCCACTAGGGTGTCGGTATGGCAGGGCGCAGCATGGATTTCGACCCCATCGCCGAAGCACGGGAGAACTGGACCCAGGCGGGGTGGGGCGAGGTGGCCGACGGCATGGTCGCGGTGACGTCGGTGATGCGCGCCCATCAGATCCTGCTCGCCCGTGTCGAGGCCGCCCTGCGTCCGTTCGATCTCAGCTTCTCCCGCTTCGAACTGCTCCGCCTGCTGGCGTTCTCGCGTCAGGGGTCCCTGCCGATCACCAAGGCCAGTGATCGGCTCCAGGTCCACGTGACCAGCGTGACCCACGCGATCCGTCGCCTCGAGGAGGGCGGGCTCGTCCGCCGCGTCCCGCACCCCACCGATGGACGTACCACGCTCGTCGAGATCACCGACCTCGGCCGCAAGACGGTGGGCGACGCCACGGAGACCCTCAACCGCGAGGTGTTCGGCAACGTCGGCATGTCCGACGACGAGATGACCGGCCTCGTCGGCGCCATCCAGTCGCTTCGCAAGCACAACGGGGACTTCTGAATCGGCGCGCGGAATCCGTATGAGGTTGTGCCCGGAATCCGGGTTCGACGTCATACGGATTCGCACAGCTGCTCGGCGATGGAACCGCGCGGTCATCGTCTGCGTCGAAACCCCATGGATCTCGCCGAACTCACTGCCCGCCGGGACGGCGTGTTCTCCACCAGAGAAGCGCGCGACTGCGGTGCGAGCTCGTCGACGATCCAACGCAAAGTCGCTGCCGGCGAGTGGAAAGCGGTAGCACGGGGGGTGTACCTCGTCGCCGGGCACCACCGCACAGCCCGGGCTCAAGCCCGCATCGCGGTCCTGTCGGTGCACAACACGGCGGTACTCGGCGGACCAGCGGCCGCCTGGTGGCTCGGACTGCACGACACCGAACCCCGAAAACACCTCGTCTACACCCCGACCCGCGGCAGCGCCCGACGCTCGTCCGCGACCGCGGTGGTCCGGTTCCGGCGACTACACGACGACGACATCACCGAGCATCAAGGCCTCCGAACAACGAGCGCCGCGCTGTCCGTCCTCGACGCCTCCCTCGACCTCGGGATCAGCATCCTCGATTCAGCACTACTCGGCACCCGCGTCACCCTCGACGCCCTCCGCGCCGCCCACGACCGCTACCCCAATCGCCACGGAGCACCGCGCGTCGCTGCCTATCTGAAACTCCTCGGCGACGGAGCACGATCGGAAGCCGAACGACTCACCACCGAACTGCTGACCGCCGCTGGGATCTCCGGCTGGATGCCGAACATGCCCGCCTACGGCTACGTCATCGATTTCGCCTTTCCCGACAGGAAGGTCGCAGTCGAAATCGACGGCTTCTCCTTCCACCGCGACGCCGCGGCCTTCCAGCGCGACCGCACCAAGCGCAACCTGCTCACCGCCAACGGATGGACTGTCCTCAACTTCACGTGGACCGACCTCGTCGACCGGCCCGCCCAGGTCGCCGCGGACGTCAGGGCCGTGCTCCGACGAGCGGCCGCCTGAAACGCGTATGACGTTGTGCCCGGAAACCGGGCACAACGTCATACGGATCTCGTGAGGTCGGCGAACGACCTAGTGCAGCGACGTGATGATCGCGCTGAAGTCGAGGTCCGCGTGCTGTTCGGCGAAGCCGCGGTAGAGCTGTGCGGCGTGGGTGCCCAACGGCGCACGGGCGCCGGTGCTGGCGACGGCGTCCATCGCTAGACCGAGGTCCTTGTTCATCAGGGCGGTCGCGAAGCCCGGCTTGAAGTCGTTGTTCGCCGGCGAGGTGGGGACCGGCCCGGGAACGGGGCAGTTGGTCTCGACGGCCCAGCAGTTGCCCGTGGCGCCGGTGATCACGTCGTAGAGCGCCTGGTCGTCGAGGCCCAGCTTCTGGGCGAGCACGAAGGCCTCCCCCACCGCGATCTGCTGGACGGCGAGCACCATGTTGTTGCACACCTTGGCGGCCTGGCCGGCACCCGCGGCACCGCAGTGGATGATCTTGCCCGCCATGGGATCCAGGGTCGTGCGCGCTGCGGCGAAGGCCTCGTCCTCGCCGCCGACCATGAACGCCAGGGTGCCGGCGACCGCACCCTTCACCCCACCCGAGACCGGGGCGTCGACCTGTGCGAAGCCGTGCTCGGTGGCGCGCTGGTGGATGTCCCGCGCGTCGTCGACCGAGATCGTCGACGAGTCGATGAACAGGGCTCCGGTCGGAGTTGCCGGCAGGATCTCGTCATACAGCTTCTTCACGATGCCGCCGTTGGGCAGCATCGTCACCACGACCTCGGCGGCGGACACGGCCTCGATGGCGGCCGGGAAGGTCGCGATGCCGTTGTCCTGCGCGGTCTTCACCGCCTCGGGTACCGGATCGAAACCGCGGACGGTGTGACCGGCTTTCACCAGATTGGCGGCCATCGGGCCACCCATGTTGCCGAGGCCGAGGAAGGCGATCGTCGTCATTGTCTCTGCTTCCTACGAAAGTGGTTGTCTAAAGCGAAGTGTCAGCTGTCCCGGTAGCGGGTCGCGATCGAGCGGCCGAGCACGACCCGCATGATCTCGTTGGTCCCCTCCAGGATGCGGTGCACACGGAGGTCGCGGACGATTTTCTCGATTCCGTACTCGGTGAGATACCCGTATCCGCCGTGCAGCTGTAGCGCCTGGTCGGCGACCTCGTAGCAGGTGTCGGTGACGAAACGCTTCGCCATCGCGCACTGTTCGACCTTGTCGGACGCGCCATCGTCGAGCGCCGTCGCCGCCTGCCACAACATGAGCCGGGACGCCTGCAGCGAGGTGGCCATGTCGGCGAGGGTGAACCGGATGGTCGGCTCGTCGATGAGCGCGTTGCCGAACGCGCGGCGACTCGCGACATAGGCCGCCGCCTTGTCGAAGGCGGCTTGCGCCCCACCGAGCGACGACGCCGCGATGTTGATGCGGCCGCCGTTCAGGCCGTTCATCGCGATGCCGAACCCGATGCCCTCGGTGCCGCCGAGGAGGTTGCCCGCGGGCACCCGCACCTCGTCGAGGATGACCTGGGCGGTGGGCTGCGCATGCCAGCCCATCTTGTGCTCCTGCGCACCGAAACTCAGTCCGGGCGAATCCTTCTCGACCAAGAACGTGGAGATGCCCTTGGGTCCGGCGTCACCGGTGCGCGCCATGATGACGTAGAGGTCCGACGACCCGGCCCCGGAGATGAACTGTTTGACCCCGGTGAGCACGTACTCGTCGCCGGACCGCTCGGCACGCGTGGCGAGCGCCGCCGCGTCGGAGCCGGCACCCGGCTCGGTCAGGCAGTAACTCGCGACCGTCTCCATCGTCGCCAGGCGCGGCACCCACGTCGAACGTTGTTCGTCGGTGCCGTACTCGTCGACCATCCACGTGCACATGTTGTGGATGGACAGGAACGACGCGACGGCCGGATCGGCGTACGCCAGTTGCTCGAAGATGCGCACCCCGTCGAGGCGCCGCAGGCCACTGCCGCCGGAATCCTCGGCACAGTAGATGGCACCCATCCCGAGTTCCGAGGCCTCACGCAACTCGTCGACCGGGAAGTGGTTCGTGGCATCCCATTCGAGCGCGAACGGCGCCAGTTTCTTGGCCGCGAAACCCGCCGCGGTCTCGACGATGACACGTTCGTCACCGTCGAGCCGGGCGAGTGCGGCGTCGGCGAAAGTCGTCAACGCCGATCAGTCCATCGTCGGGATGACGAACTCGGCGCCGTCCTTGATGCCCGAGGGCCACCGCGTCGTGACCGTCTTGGTCTTGGTGTAGAACTGGATCGACGCCGGGCCGTGCTGATTGAGGTCGCCGAAGCCCGAGCGCTTCCATCCGCCGAAGGTGTAGTACGCCACCGGAACCGGGATCGGCACGTTCACGCCGACCATGCCGACGTCGACCCGAGCGGTGAAGTCGCGGGCGGCGTCGCCGTCCTGGGTGAAGATCGCGACGCCGTTGCCGTACTGGTGATCCGACGCCAAGGCGAGGGCCTCCTCGTAGTCGCCGGCGCGCACGATCGACAGGACCGGTCCGAAGATCTCCTCGGTGTAGATGGTCATGTCCTTGGTGACGTGGTCGAACAGGGTCGGGCCGATGAAGAAGCCCTTCGAGATGTCCTCGTCGCCGAAGGTCTGCTCGTTGTTGGCGCGCTCACGTCCGTCGATGACGACCTCGGCACCCTCCTCGGCACCCTTGTCGATGAACCCGCGGACCCGCTCGAGGGCGGCGGCGGTGACCAGGGGGCCGTAGTCGGCCTTGGGGTCCAGGCTGTGACCGACGCGCAGTGCGTTGACCCGGTCGATCAGCTTGGCGCGCAACCGGTCTGCGGTCTGCTCGCCGACCGGGACCGCGACGCTGATCGCCATGCAGCGCTCACCGGCGCTGCCGTAGCCCGCACCGATCAGCGCGTCGACGACCTGGTCGAGGTTGGCGTCGGGCATGATGATCGCGTGGTTCTTGGCGCCACCGAAGCACTGTGAGCGCTTCCCGTGGGCGGCCGCGGTCGAGTAGATGTACTGCGCGATGTCGGAGCTGCCGACGAAGCCGAGGGCCTTGACGTCCGGGTGGGTCAGCAGCGCGTCGACCGCCTCCTTGTCGCCGTGGACGACCTGGAACACACCGTCGGGCAGGCCCGCCTCGGTGAACAGCTCGGCCAGCCGCACCGGCACGGACGGATCGCGCTCGCTGGGCTTGAGGATGAAGGCGTTGCCGCACGCGAGCGCCGGTCCGGCCTTCCACAACGGGATCATCGCTGGGAAGTTGAACGGGGTGATGCCCGCGACGACACCGAGCGGCTGACGGATGGAGTGCACATCGATGCCGCCGCCGGCACCTGCGGTGAACTCACCCTTGATGAGGTGCGGGATGCCGATCGCGAACTCGATCACCTCGACGCCGCGCTGGATGTCGCCGAGCGCATCGGCGTGGGTCTTGCCGTGCTCGAGAGACAGCGTGGTCGCGAGCTCATCGGCGTTCTTGTTGACCAGGTCGACGAACCGCATGAGGACGCGGGCGCGCCGCTGCGGGTTCCAGGCGGCCCACTCCTTCTGCGCGGCCGATGCGGTCGCGATCGCGGCGGCGACCTCGTCGGTGGACGCCAGCGGAACCTGGGACTGCACGGCGCCGGTGCTCGGATTGAAGACGTCAGCAAAGCGGCCGCCCTCGGCGGTGACGCGCTTGCCGTTCAGGTAGTGCGGGATCGAGGGGACAGCAGGAGCGGACACGGAGATCACCTTCGACTTCGTTGGGGGGGTATGGCCGGTGTCACCACATAGTAGGACATCCAAGTATTTCTTCCAACCCCTCTCAACTGGGATTTCGCCTCGACGGGCGGGTTAGGCTACCCTCGCTTAGCGAAAACGCCGACGTCGAGAGGAGTTCACATGTCGGTCGTCATCCTCTACGGAACCGAAACCGGGAACGGTGAGCTCGTCGCCGACGCCATCGCCGACACGCTGGCCGCCGACCACGATCCGTCGATCTACGACATGAGCGAGTACGCGGTCGAGGACCTCGACCCCGAGGACTTCCTCGTCATCGTGTGCTCGACCTACGGCGAAGGCGAGCTGCCGACCGGTGCCGAGCCCTTCGCCGACGAACTCGAGAGCGTGAACCCGGACCTCACCGGTCTCCGCTTCGCGGTCTTCGGTCTCGGGGACTCGATCTACGACACGTTCAACCGCGGCGGCGAGATCGTCGCCGAGATGCTCACCAAGCGCGGCGCGGTCCAGGTCGGCGAGCACGCCCGCCACGACAACTCCTCGCCCATCAAGCCGGCGAAACAGGCCGCCGAGTGGGCCGAGAGCATCTCCCAGGAGATCTGAGCGCGCCTGACGTCGACGCGGCCGGTCAACCCGCCGGTCGTGACGTCGCGCCCGCCGCCGGGCCCGCGTCCGCTGCGGCGTCGGCTGCGGCGGACTCCTCCGCCGCCACCGCCTGCTCGTATCCGCGCACGGCCGACAGCTTCGCGAGTTCACACACGGCGCGCACCATGATCGCGAGCACGATGCCGAGGAACAGCGCGGTCGGTACCGACACCTTCAGGTTCTCACCGAGCAGCAGCACACCGAGCACCATCGCGACGGCCGGCTCGGCGACGGTCATCGACGGGAACGACGTCTGCAGATCACCGGCGCCGAACCCCATCTGCTGGGCGAGGATGGCGCAGACCACCACCAGCACGAAGAGATAGATCTCGGGGTGGACGAAGGTACGCCAGAAGTGGTGCGTGATCTGGTAGATCACGGTCTTCACCAGCAACGCCGACACGCCGAACAGGATGCCGGCGACGAGCCCGTAGAACAGTGCCTTGTAGTGCGGACTCGAGCGGTGGGCGAAGATCACCAGCGCGACCACGACGCCGATGACCGCTCCCACGGTGCCCCACAGCAGGAGAGCATCGGGGCGTCGCATCGACGGTTCGGGACGCGCCACGATCAGGAACGTCACCACGCACGCGACGAGAACCCCGCCCCAGGCCCACTCGATGCGGGCCGGGTGCCGATGATCGGCCCACGCCTCGAGCGGAAGGGCGAACAGCACGGCGAGCACGACGAGCGGTTGCACGAGCAGGATGGAGCCGAGACCCAGTGCCGAGGCCTGCAAACCGAAGCCGCACAGCGCGATCGCCGCACCGGCCCACCATCCCGGGGTGATCGCACCGTTGACCCGGGAGGCGCGCTGACGCAACACGGTACCGGCCGCGATCATCAACGCGGCCAGCACCGCGAGGAGCGCGGGCACCCAGGTGTGCACGATCCCCAGGGTAACGGCGGTGAGCCGCGGTCGCGGTCCCGGCCGGGGTCGTCCCGGGCGACATCGACGGTGTCGTAACACCAACGGCCTGCCCGGACACCGTAGATTCGAACCCATGCGTTATCGGTCAGATCTGGAACGACTGGCCACCCTCGACGCCGCCGCGATCGAGGTGGCCTGCACCGACTGCACCTCGGTGGGTGAGCTCATCGACTGTGCCGTGGACGAGTACCTGGAGTTCGACGTCGCCGCCGACGAGGCCGAGGCCCGCGGTAACGACGAGCACGCGGCCTACCTCCGCCAGGAGGCCGCCGCCTGGCGCGCGACCGTGCGGGTCCTGCGGATGATCAGCGCCGAGTCGGGGTCCGAATCCCACGCCCGGGACCGTGGCCGGCACGGCGCCGCATGAGCCGGACCCGCACGCTGGTCCTGATGCGGCACGGCAAGTCGGGTTATCCACCCGCGACGCCCGACCACGACCGTCCGCTGGCCGAGCGCGGCGATCGGCAGGCCGCCCTCGCCGGGCGCTGGATGGCCGATGAGGGCCTGCGGATCGACGCGGTGCTGTGCTCGACATCGACGCGAACGCGCCAGACGCTCGCCCGAACCGGCATCGATGCGCCCGTGACCTTCGTCGAGGACATCTACGGCGGCGCGCCCGAGGAGATCCTGGAGGCCATCCGCGTCCACGCGCCCGCCGACGCGCGGACGATCCTCGTCGTCGGCCACGAGCCCGGGATGCCGTCGACCGCACTGACGCTCGATCCGCACGGGTCCATCGAACGCTTCCCCACCTCGGCTTATGCGGTCGTCGGCATCTCCCACGAGTGGGACCGGATCGGGATGGCCCCGGACCCCGAAGCCCACCTCGTCGGCGTGCGGATCCCACGCGAGGGGTGACCGATGGCGCACACTGGGACCATGCGTGAGATCCAGCGAACCATCATCGACGCCCTCGCCGTGAAGTCTTCGATCGACCCCGGCGAGGAGGTGGAGCGGCGGGTCGGATTCCTCGTCGACTACCTCCGCGCCACCGGCGCCAAGGGTTACGTACTCGGCATCTCCGGCGGCGTCGACTCCAGCCTGGCCGGGAAGCTCGCCCAGCTCGCCGCCGAACGCATCCGGTCCGACGGCGGTGACGCGACCTTCATGGGCGTGCGGCTGCCCTACCGCGTGCAGCACGACGAGGACGACGCGGCCGCGGCCCTCGAATTCATCGGCGCCGACGAGGTCGTGACCGTCAACGTGGCACCCGGCGTGGATGCCCTCGACGACGAGATCGAACAGGCCACCGGCACCCGGCTCACCGACTTCACCAAGGGCAACGCCAAAGCGCGGCACCGCATGGTCGCGCAGTACGCCCTCGCCGGTGACCGCGGGTTGCTGGTGATCGGCTCCGATCATGCGTCCGAGAACGTCACCGGCTTCTTCACCAAACACGGCGACGGTGCGGCCGACGTGCTGCCGCTCTCCGGCCTGAACAAGCGGCAGGGGCGTGCCCTCCTGCGCCACCTGGATGCGCCGCAGCAGCTGTGGGAAAAGGTCCCGACCGCCGACCTGCTGGACGAGAAGGCCGGACAGACCGACGAGGACGAACTCGGCCTGCGCTACGACGACATCGACGACTACCTCGAGGGGCGCGAGATCCCCGAGGACGCCGCGGAGAAGATCGAGGCGGCCTGGCACCGCAACCGGCACAAGCGCACCACCCCCGTCGAGGTCGACGACACGTGGTGGCGGTCCTAGCGCTGCGCCCAGCCGGCGCGTTCGGCGGACCCCACACGACGGCCTGTCCGCGATTAGGGTGTCGGAGTGTCTGTCTACGCAAACGGATTCGCCCGCGTCGCCGGAGCCGTACCCGTCCTGACGCTCGCCGAACCCGCGGTCAACGCCGCGCGCACAGTCGAACTCGCGACGCAGGCCGCTGACGACGGCGCCTGCCTGGTCGTCTTCCCCGAACTCGGGCTGTGCGGGTACAGCGTCGACGACCTCTTCCACCAGGACGCCCTCCTCGACGGTTGCCGCACCGCGCTCGACGACATCGTGACCGCCAGTGCCGGGCTGAAGCCGGTTCTCTGCGTCGGACTACCGATGCGCGTGGGTGACGGCCTGTACAACTGCGCCGCCGTGATCCACGACGGCGCGGTCCTGGGGGTGGTCCCGAAGTCGTATCTACCGAACTACCGCGAGTTCTACGAGCAGCGCTTCTTCGCCGCGGCGCGCGACGCGATCCCCACGACCGTGCGGATCGGCGACGACGAGGTCCCGTTCGGTGCCGATCTCGTCTTCGAGGCCCGCGATCTGCCGGGTTTCGCATTGTTCGTCGAGATCTGCGAAGACGGTTGGGTGGCGATCCCACCGAGTACCTGGGCAGCTCTCGGCGGCGCGACCGTGCTGGCCAACCTGTCGGGCAGCCCGGTCACCATCGGCAAGGAGAGCTACCGCACCAACCTGTGCACCGGGCATTCCGCGCGGACCATCTCGGCCCACGTGTACGTCGCTGCCGGGTACGGCGAGTCGACCACCGACCTCGCCTGGGACGGCGATGCCCTCATCACCGAGAACGGTTCGCTCCTCGCCCGCAGTGAACAGTTCGCGACGATCGACCAGATCATCAC
Organism: Gordonia sp. SMJS1; assembly: GCF_029866425.1. Taxonomy (NCBI): domain Bacteria; kingdom Bacillati; phylum Actinomycetota; class Actinomycetes; order Mycobacteriales; family Gordoniaceae; genus Gordonia; species Gordonia sp. SMJS1. The sequence goes on from NZ_CP123381.1 coordinate 4,211,888, forward strand.
CGCCGACATCGATCTCGACCGCCTGCGGCAGGAACGCATGCGGATGATCAGCCTCCGGGACCAGGTCGGCGATCACTCCGACCGATTGAAGTCGTTGCGTCGCATCGGTTTCGACTTCGGATACCTGTCCGACGACGATGTCGTCCGGCGGGTGGTTCCCCGATTCCCTTATGTCCCAGCGGATTCCGCCGACCGCGACGAACGCTGCGCAGAGGTCCGCTCCATCCAGGTCCAGGGCCTGGCCCAACGACTGCGCTCGACGGGTCTGGAGAAGATCGTCATCGGGGTGTCCGGTGGCCTGGACTCGACGCTCGCACTCCTCGTCGCGGTCGACACCTTCGACCGGCTCGGCCTGCCGCGCACCAACATCCTCGGTTACACGATGCCCGGCTTCGCGACCGGTGGCCCGACGCTGCGGCGCGCCCACGCGCTGATGAACTCGCTCGGCGTGAGCGGCGCGGAGATCGACATCCGGCCGTCCTGCGAGCAGATGCTCGCCGACCTCGACCATCCGTACGCGCGCGGCGAGAAGGTCTACGACGTCACCTTCGAGAACGTGCAGGCCGGTGAGCGGACCTCACACCTGTTCCGGCTCGCGAACGCCAACGGTGCCATCGTGCTCGGGACCGGCGATCTCTCCGAACTCGCGCTCGGATGGTGCACCTACGGCGTCGGCGACCAGATGTCGCACTACAACGTCAACGGGTCGGTGCCGAAAACGCTGATCCAGCACCTGATCCGGTGGATGATCACCAGCGGACACCACACCGCCGAGACCACCGAGACGCTCGTCGAGATCCTCGACGACGTCATCTCCCCCGAACTCGTCCCCGCCGGCGACGACGGCCGGATCCAGAGCACCGAGGACACCGTCGGCCCCTACGAGCTGCACGACTTCTTCCTCTATCACCTGACGCGCTTCGGTTATCGCCCGAGCAAGATCGCCTATCTCGCGCGGCAGGCGTGGGGTGACCGCAGCCGTGGCCCGTGGTCGGATCTGCTGACCGAGGACAAGCGCAACGAGTACGACACCGCGACCATCGAGCACTGGCTCGCGGTGTTCCTGAAGCGGTTCATGGGCAATCAGTTCAAGCGCTCGGCGATGCCCAACGGCCCCAAGATCGGATCGGGCGGGTCGCTGTCCCCGCGCGGCGACTGGCGTTCACCCTCGGATGCGTCGGCGCGGGTCTGGCTGGACCAGCTCGCCGGGGGCTAGTGCGGCGGGTGGTCGCGCCCTGCGCAAGCTCCGGCCGCTCCTCAGTACCTGCGGCCAGGCGGCCGTCGTGGACTACGACAGAACACTCTTGAGCGTCCACATCTCTGCTCCCTGAGGTGCGAGCGAAGCGAGCCACGAAGGGCTCCGCAACCTGTCTCACCAGGCCCTTCGTGGCTCGTCGCTGGCGCTCCTCGCACCTCAGGGAGCAATGGTTATGTCGTTCTTTCGGGTTAGCGAGCAGGGTGGTCGCGCCCTCCGCAAGCTCCGGCCGCTCCTCGGAGAACACACGTGACCAGGGGTCATGCGGTTCTCTCGCCTCAGTCGCAGGCGGCCAGCAGCTGCTTGATCTCGTCGTCGAAGGCGTTCGCGATGGCCCACGGGTCCGGGGTCTGATCGGTACAGCCGACGATGCCGATGTTGAGGTTGCCGTCGGCGGAGAAGACCGTGATGTTGAGTCCCAGGCCATGCATGATCGGGCCCAGCGGGTAGACGCCGGTCACGCGCGCGCCGAGGAAGTACAGCGGGAAATCCGGGCCGGCGACGTTGGACACCAGGACGTTGAACACCGGCGGATGCGCCGACGCCCAGTTGCGGTCGCCGTAGATCTTCATCGCGGTGGACAGTGTCGTACCGGGAGCGAACTGCGCCCAGGACCGCAGGATGTTCGCGTCGATCTCGGCGTGGTGCTCCTTCGAGGTCCGGCTCAGCTCTGCCTGCTTCCGCAGCCGCGCGACCGGGTCGGGCTCGTCGGAGGACAGCAGGGTGAACATGCCGGTCACCTTGTTGGTGCCCTCGACGACGAGGTCCTTCTCGTCGGCGCCGTGCACCGAGACCGGGACCATCCCGACCAGCGGACGATCGGGGAGCTCGTCGTGGCCGAGCAGGTAGGTGCGCAGCGCCCCGCCGACCATCGCGAGCACTACGTCGTTGAGCTTCACCTCGAAGTGGTCTTTCACTCGCTTCACATCGTCGAGCGAGAGCTGGGTGACGGCGATGCTGCGGTGCGGCGTGATGGGCGCGTTGAACCGGGTCCGCGGGGCACGGAACGGTGCGGGCATCGCCGAATCTTGTTGTGCCCGACGGAACCAGCCGACGGGCACGCTCAACGTGCGGGGGAGCAGTTTGGCCATGGCGAGGGGCCGCTGCACGAAGTAGTTGACCGCGCCGCCCGCGGCCATCGCGACGCGCGACGACGGGCCGGCCGACTCCCCCACCTTCTCGGCGTCGAGATCCGGCGGTTCGGGCGTGAGCGTGCACATCTGGGCGAGCATCTCGGCGCCGGTCACACCGTCGGTCCCGGCGTGGTGCATGCGCAGCATCGCGCAGACCCGGCCGTCGGCGAGACCCTCGATGATCCACAGCTCCCACAGCGGCTTGCCGCGGTCGAGCGTCTGCCCGGCCAGGTGACCGCACAGTTCGGCGACCTCGCGGGCGCCGCCGGGGGCCGGCACGCCGACCCGGTGCACGTGCCGCTCGATGTCGAAGTCGTCGTCCTCGATCCACACCGGGTGGTCGATGTTGAACAGCGAGTTGTCGAGTTTCCGCCGGAACGCGGGTATGGCAGCGATGCGTCGTTCCATCTCGGCGCGGAGTTTGTCGAACCGGTAGCCGCCCGGCATGGTGCTCGGATCGATCTCGAACAGACCGATGACATGCATCAATTGCGAGCGCGTCTCGAGGTAGAGAAACGATGCGTCCAGTCCGCTCAAGCGCTGCATGGGATTCGCCTTCCCTCGACGTCGGCACCCGACCCCGTGGGCACCCCACGCCATCATGCCGCACGTGACGACCCCGGCGGGGTCGGTTCCGGCACAGCCGTGACGGCGTCGAGATGCCAGATGATCCCGGCTCAGAGCGGCAGCGAGTCGACCATGTCCAGAATGTCCTGTCCATCCGTTTCGAGGACGACGATCATGGCCAGCTCGCGCGACGGGTCGTCGGTGATCTTGAAGACCCCGCGTCCGTTCTCGTCGATCAACCCCGTCCCGTGCCGCCATCGCACCGGCCGCGACGTCTCCGAGGAACGCGAGTACTCCGCGTTCAGCGCATCTCGGGACGCGAACCAGAACACCCCGAAGGGGCGATCGACCGAGCCCGCGGCACATCGGACGACGAACACGGTGCGCACCTGACCCGCTCCGGTCTCCGACGGCCGACCTCGTCGCGACCGCCGGAGTATCGGCGGATGCACTCGGTGTTCATCCACTGCGCCGCGGTGTCGGGGGCCTGCGGGAGCAGCTCCGGGAACTGCGCCACCAGCGGCGCGAACTCCCCCCAGCTCGCGCCCGTCCGGACCCGCTGCACGGGCCCGGGCTCGGAGTACACACCCGCGCGGATCGCGATGACCCGGTAATCATGTTCTCCGGCAGGCACACTCACGTCCTCGGCGGAGGTCTCGGGTCCCTGGTGGACGACGTAGCCGTCGCCGCGGAGCAGCTGATAGGCCGACGCCCCGGACACCGGGTCCCACGACGCGACCACCCGTCCCGGTCGCGCCTGCAGGGTCAGGCCGCCGGGGGTGTCCGGCGCGTCGGGCGCGGTCACCGACCGGACCACGACGAAGCCGCCGACGGCGACCACCGCGGCGACGAGCACGATCAGCCCGATGAGCCACGGACCCGACTCGAACCGGCGTGGCGAGCGCGGTGTCGTGGTGGGGGACGTCGAGGGTGTCGGCGAGGTCATCAGATCGGCAGCCTTCTCAGGACGTCGCCGGCTGCGGCGGCGGGCTCACCCGGGACGACCACCCACACCACCGAGCGGGCATGGTCGCCGTCGTCGAAGGTGAGGATCGCCTGCCCCTGATCCCGCTGCTTGTCCGACAGGTACAGCGTGCCAGTGTGCCCCTGCGCGGTGGTGTAGTCGACGCCGCGGAGGTCGTGGGCGGTCACCTTCGCCGCCGCGACCGCTTCCTCCGGGGTCTCGTAGGTGTCGACGATCACCTGATACGCCGCCACACCCGGGTCCGACGGCCGCCCGCTGTCGTCGCCGGTCGCGGCGTCGGCGTCGCGGGTACACGACACGGTGCGTTTGCTCGACGAGAACGCGAGATCGCCGTCCTCGCCCCAGCAGCGCATCGCGTCGAAGCCGTTGGTGCTCAGCGGCGTGGCCGGGATCAGGTCGTGGTACAGGTCGGCGATGGGTTGCAGCTCGCCCCACGTCATGAAGACATCGACCTGTTCGGAGTTCCGGGAGAAGTCCGACACCCGGCCGCCGTCGTGCGCCGCGACCTGATACGTGTACATGCCGGGAACCGGCCGGGGCGCCGTGAACTCGGTGGCGGGCCCGGAATAGATCACGTCCTCGTTCTGGGTCACCACGTAGTCGGTGGCCCCGGCCACGCCGTTCCAGGTCAGTTCGACAGCGGTGGTCGTGACCTCCACGTCCGGGGGATCGGGGGTGTCCAGGGAGGTGGCCGACATGCGTGCGAAACCGATTCCGGCGCCGAGGATCCCGGCGACGAGCACCGCCACGATGCCGATCGCGGCGAGGTGGCGAGGCCGACGGACCGAAGTGGGTTGCGTCGCATCGTCATCGGATGGCCAAATCTGCGACGGACCCGGTTGCACAGGCGGTGGCGTGTACCCCGTGCTCCCCGCGATGCCGGCGCCGACGTGCCGGAACCCCGGACTCGGTTCCGGACCGACCGGCGCGGTCCCGGCGGCGGTCCCGGCCGGGGGCTCGGTCGAGGGCTCGGGCCGGATTGCCGGGCCGATGAGCGTTGCGCGGGAATCGAAGACGTCGGCGAGCGCGGCGGCGAACTCCCCCGCCGTCGGGTGACGGCGACCCGGCTCCTTGGCGATCGCCCGCGCGAGCACGGCGTCGACCCCGGCGGGCAACGCCCGATTGCGGGCGCTCGCCGACGGGGGTTCGTGGTGCATGTGCGCGGTCATCAGTCCGTGCAGCGACGGTGAATCGAACGGCGGTGCACCGGTGAGGAGTTCGTACGCAGTGGCAGCGAGGGAATAGATGTCGCTCCGGCCGTCGACGCGCAACCCCTCGATCTGCTCCGGGGAGGCGTAGCGCATGGTCCCGATGGTGATCCCGGTGCCGGTCAGGTGGGTCACCTCGTCGAGGACCTGGGCGATGCCGAAGTCGGTGAGTTTGACGGCCTCCGGGGCGCTGTCGGTGGCGCCGTCCGACCCCGGCGTGATGAGGATGTTGGCGGGTTTGATGTCCCGGTGCATGACGCCGCGCCGGTGCGCCGCGTCCAGGCCCGCCGCCGCCCCGGCGATGATCGTGCACGCGAGACCGGGGTCGAGGGGCGACTCGCGGGCGAGCATCCGGGCCGCGTCGGTGCCCGGCACGTACTCCATCGCGATCCACAGCAACTCGTCGAACACACCACGGTCGTAGACGGCCACGATGTTGGGATGGTGCAGCGGCGCGACGATGTCGGCTTCGCGTTCGAACCGCGCGCGGAAGACCGGGTCCGCGGCGTGGACCGAACGGAGCACCTTCAGGGCGTCGGCGCGCGGCAGCCGGGGATGCGCGGCCTGGTAGACCTCGCCCATGCCGCCGCGTCCGAGCACGTCGAGGACGCGGTACCCCGCGATCAGGTCCCCTACCTGGTACATGACGTCCTCACCGATCCGTGTGCGGTGGCTGTGCTGGGGACGAATGGTACCGAGTGTCGCGAAACGCGGTGGACCACACCGGTGCGGACTCTACGATCGGCGGCGATGGAAACCACCGAGAACCCGACCCCGACGACCGCCGAATTCACCCCGGCAGAGCTCGACGAGGCCTTCGCACAGTTCCAGCGCACGGTCGCCGAGATCGCCGTGAGCCGGGACTGGGATCGCTATGCCGAACTGTTCACCGAAGACGCCGACTACATCGAGCACGCCTTGGGCACCATGCGCGGCCGCGAGGAGATCCGGACCTGGATCTGGCGGACGATGACGTCGTTCCCCGGCAGTCACATGACCGGGTTCCCCTCGCTGTGGCATGTGGTCGACGCGCCGACCGGCCGGGTCATCTGCGAAGTCGACAACCCGATGCGCGATCCGGGCGACTCGACACACATCACCGCCACCAACATCACCATCCTCACCTACGCCGGCGACGGCCGGTGGAGTCGCGAAGAGGACGTCTACAACCCGGTGGAGTTCGGGCGCGCGGCGATGCGCTGGTGTGAGAAGGCACGCGAACTGGGCACCATCGACGAACCAGCCACGGCGTGGATGGAGACGACGGGCGCGATGTTCGCCTCGCGTCCACGTTCCGGTTGAGGGCCCGCCGACCTGCGCGAACACCGGTTCCGGCGTCGCCCGTACCAACGTGACCGACACCACCGGCCGGACGCGTAACGCGACGCGCGGGCGTGAACGACACCCAGGCGACGGACTTGGGACACCGGTGTGCGTGGCGTACGCTAGAACTTTGACCAGTGGCGACGGGGCGGCGCGGGGGACCCGGCCCGACACACCACGGTCCGGTGGGCGGGTGCGCACCTCCCCACGACGACGTCGCGAACCACGGTCGTGGCCGCCGGCCACGCACGCGGATCGATCGACACGACGCACGACGACGACACGCAATGACAACACACGCGGACACCGTTCGGAGGACATCTATATGGCACGCGACCTGACGCAACTCGAGCTACTCAAGGAGCTGGCCCCGGTTGCCGAGGACAACGTCAACCGCCACCTCAAGATCGCCAAGGACTGGAACCCGCACGACTACGTGCCGTGGGACGAGGGCCGTAACTTCGCCGCCCTGGGTGGCGTCGACTACGATCCCGAGCAGTCGCAGCTCGACGAGGTCGCCAAGGCCGCGATGATCACGAACCTCCTCACCGAGGACAACCTGCCGTCGTACCACCGTGTCATCGCCGACAACTTCTCGATGGACTCCGCCTGGGGCCATTGGGTCGGTCGCTGGACCGCCGAGGAGAACCGCCACGGCATCGTCATGCGCGACTACCTCGTGGTCACCCGCGGCGTCGATCCCGTCGCCCTCGAAGAGGCGCGGATGATCCACATGACCAATGGTTTCGACCCGATGCTGGCTGCCGCCGGACGCGTGGACGAGCTCGAGGAGCACGCCGACGAGCTCGGTCTGCTGCATTCCGTGGCGTACGTGACCTTCCAGGAACTCGCGACCCGCGTCAGCCACCGCAACACCGGCAAGGCGTGCAACGACCCGATCGCCGACAAGATGCTGCAGCGCATCGCGGCCGACGAGAACCTGCACATGATCTTCTACCGCAACATCTGCGGTGCGGGCTTCGACATCTCCCCCGACCAGACGCTGCGCGCCGTCACCGACATCGTGACCAACTTCCAGATGCCCGGCGCCGGTATGCCCAACTTCCGTCGCCACGGCGTGCTCATGGCCAAGCACGGCATCTACGACCTGCGTCAGCACCTCGAAGAGGTCGTCATGCCGGTCCTGCGTAAGTGGAACGTCTTCGAACGCGACGACTTCAGCAGCGAGGGCGAGAAGACCCGCGAGGAGCTCGCCGCCTTCCTCGAGCAGCTCGAGAAGGACACCATCCGCTTCGAGGAGATGCGCGACCGTTCGCTCGCCCGCGAGGCCAAGAAGCGGGAGCAGCAGGCATCCTGAGCACCCTCGTCGACAGCCATCCGGCGCCCTCGACCACCGAAGGCTCGCTTCCCAGCTCCCTGAGGAGCGAGCTTGCGAGCGTCTCGAAGGGACTACGTATCGGGTCCATCGAACTGGCCAGCCCGGTCGTACTGGCCCCGATGGCCGGTGTCACCAACGTCGCGTTCCGGACGCTGTGCCGCGAACTCGAGCTCGCCCGTACCGGAACCGTCTCCGGGTTGTACGTCTGTGAGATGGTCACGGCCCGCGCGCTCGTGGAGCGGCACCCGGTCACGATGCACATGACGACCTTCGGACCCGACGAGAATCCGCGGTCGATGCAGCTCTACACCGTCGACCCGGAGTACACGTACCAAGCCGCGAAGATGATCGTCGACGAGAATCTCGCCGACCACATCGACATGAACTTCGGCTGCCCGGTCCCCAAGGTGACCCGCAAGGGCGGGGGGTCGGCGATCCCCTACAAGCGCACGCTGTTCCGCAAGATCGTCGCGGCGGCCGTCCGGGCCACCGAGGGTACCGACATCCCGGTGACGGTCAAGTTCCGGATCGGCATCGACGACGATCACCGCACCCATCTCGACGCCGGCCGGATCGCCGCCGAAGAAGGTGCCGCGGCCGTCGCCCTCCACGCGCGCACCGCATCGCAGCGATACTCCGGTGAGGCCGACTGGGACGAGATCGCCCGCCTGAAGGAGCACGTCACCACCGTGCCGGTTCTCGGCAACGGCGACATCTTCGAACCCGCCGATGCGGTCGCGATGATGCGCCGGACCGGCTGCGACGGCGTCGTCGTCGGCCGCGGTTGCCTCGGCCGGCCCTGGCTGTTCGCCGAACTGGCCGCCGAACTCGGCGGTTTCGACGCGCCGGCGCCGCCGAACCTGGGCGAGGTCGCCGACATCATGGTCCGGCACTGCCAGCTCCTCGTCGATCACCACGGCGAGATGAAGGGTTGCCGCGAGATCCGCAAGCACGTCGCCTGGTACCTCCGCGGTTTCCCGGCCGGCTCGGAGATCCGGCGGCGGATGGCGCTCGTCGGCAGTGTCGACGAACTACGTGAACTGCTCGCCGAGCTGCCGGCCGACGCGCCGTTCCCCTCCGACGGTCACGGCCCGCGCGGCCGGCAGGGTTCGCCGGCGAAGGTCGCGCTGCCGGACGGCTGGCTCGACGACCCCGACGAGGACGTGATCCCCGCAGGCGCCGAGATCATGCACTCCGGCGGTTGAACCGGATTGCGAAAACCGTCACAACCGGTGCCCGGCTGAGACGCTTTCTCAGGTGGGATCAGTACTATTGCGCGGAGGTCCCGGCCGCCGGGGCCTCCATTCTGTGCGCACCGCGCTGGTCGAGCCCCGATCCGCGGTGACTCCGCGACACGACCACGGGGCATGAGGAACGTGCATTGAGTCGTAGGACACCGGGCCCGGACGACCCCGAGGTGGGCGACGCCGGTCGCTCTCGTCGTGGTCGACGCGCCGGACGCTCCCGCGACGACTTCGAGCCCGTCCCCGGTCCGGACGCGCCCGGTTCCACCGACCAGGGCTCCCCTCCCCCGGCGCACCCCAGCCTCCGCGAGCCACGCTCGGCAGATCGCTTCGTCCGGGGACGCACTCGCCTGACGGTCCGCCAGCTCATGGAGCAGATGAACGCGGAGGAGTCGTCGCCGTCGGAGCCCCCCGCCGGCGCCGGCCGGTCCGGCACCCGCCGCGCGACACCGCCGCGTCCGGAGTCGCGGACGTCCGAGCCCCCGTCGTCGACCCGCGGGCGGTCCCGCCGCACCGGACCGCCGTTCGGCGGAAGTGCCACGCCACCGGCGGCCCCGGGCGGGCGGGTCCCCGCAGCTCCGCAGCCGGCGCCCGACGACCGCCCGACGGCCGTCCATCGTTTCGACAACGAGGTCACCCAGAAGATCCCCACCGTCGGCGACGCCGCGCCCGACCTGTCCGATCGCGCCACCGAGCAGCGGGTGATCGAGGAATCCCGCGCCCAGGAGCCGGTCGCCGGCGGCCCGGCCGGACCGCCGGCCCAGCCCCCGCTGGAACGCACACCCGACCTCACCGAACCCCTCGCCCTGCGCTCGGCGCCTCGGCGCCATCCCGGACGCGACGAGGACCGGCAGGGCGCGATGCTGCGCAAGACCGCCGCGACCGGACGCATCCTGGTCGCCATCGCGTGCGTGCTGGCGCTCGTCGGCACCGGCTTCGTCTGGGGTTACCTCCAGTCGTGGAACGGCAACTGGCGCAACGTCACCGCCGTCGACCCCGACGACGAGAACATCCGTAACAAGGATGCCCAGTACGGCGACGAGACGTACCTCATCGTCGGCACGGACACTCGCGGCGGTCAGAACTCCAAGGTCGGCGCCGGCACCACCGCCGACGCCGAGGGCGCCCGTTCGGACACCGTCATCCTGGTGAACATCCCGGCCAACCGCAGTCGCGTCGTCGCGGTGTCCTTCCCGCGCGACCTGCAGGTGGATCAGCCGGCGTGCAACGCGTGGGACAACGAGACCGGTGAGTACGGCGCCGAGATGCCGGCCCAGTCCGGCGTCAAGCTCAACAGCGTCTACTTCTACGGCGGTCCGCAGTGTCTCGTTCGCGTGATCACCGCGATGAGCGGGCTCAACATCAACCACTTCATCGGGATGGACTTCTACGGCTTCGAGAAGGTCGTCCGCGCGATCGGCGGCGTCGAGGTCTGCTCGACGGTCCCGCTCTACGACTACGAGATCGGCCAGATCCTGCGTAAGCCGGGCAAGCAGAAGCTGACCGGCCGGCGCGCACTGAATTACGTTCGTGCCCGCAACATCAGCACGGAGGGCAACGGCGACTACGGCCGGATCAAACGCCAGCAGCTCTTCATGTCGTCGCTGTTGCGGTCGAGCCTGTCGGGCAATGTGCTGTCGAACCCCAACAAACTCAACGGGATCGTCAACACGTTCATCGAATACAGCTACGTCGACGGCGTCGACACCCAGTCGCTGATCAACCTGGCCGAGTCGATGCAGGGCATCGAGGCCGGCCGCGTCTCGTTCCTGACGATCCCGACGTCGGGTACCTCCACCGACGGCGCCAACAACGAGATCCCGCGCACCGACGACATCGACGCGATCTTCGACGCCATCATCGACGACCTGCCACTCCCCGGCGAGCAGGCGCGCAAGAAGCCGCCGTCGTCGTCGAAGGCGCCGACGAGTCCCGGCGCACCGAGCACCGGCTCGAACGCCAGTGCTCCCGGACCCGTGACCGCGACCGCCCAGAACCCCGGCAATGTCGGCGTCCGGGTTCTCAACGGCACGGGCCAGACGGGCCTCGCCACCGAGGTATCCGAGCAGCTCACGCCGTACGGCTTCGACGTGCGGGGTGTCGCCGATGCCTCGGAGAACCGGGACGACACCGTCGTGCGCTACGGGCCGGGACAGCGCGACGCCGCCGCGACGCTGGCCGAGATGTTCCCGAACGCGAGCATCCAGCTCGACCGCACGGTCAAGTCGGGTGTCGAGCTCATCGTCGGTGCGGATTTCACCGGCTCCCTGGAGTCGGTACCGGCCGCCGGGGCGACCCTGACGGCGAACCAGCTCGCACCTGCGGAGAACACCGGCAATCTGCCCAACGACCTGGCCATCACGAACGCGGGCGACACCACCTGTACGTGATCTCAGGTGTCGGTGCACTCGCAGGTGGACGGATCTGCACCCTACGTTCACTGGACGTTCATCGGTCGGAGTCGGTCTGGAGTGATCACGCACGTATCCTGGGACCATGCGTACCGCCTATCAAGAGCAACTCGAGGCGCTGACCTCGGTATTGGGTGAGATGTGCGAGCTCGCCGGCACCGCGATGGCGCGCGCCACGCAGGCACTGCTGCAGGCCGATCTCGCCATCGCCGAAGAGGTCATCGGGGACACCGACCGGATGAGCCGGCTGACGGCTCGCGCGGAGGAACAGTCTTTCGCGCTCCTCGCCCTGCAGGCCCCGGTCGCCGGTGACCTGCGCGGAGTCGTGAGTGGGTTCCAGATCGTCGCCGACGCCGATCGGATGGGTGCTCTCGCGCTGCACGTCGCCAAGGTCGCCCGCCGTCGGCATCCCGCCAAGGCGCTGCCGGAGGAGGTCAACGGCTATTTCGCCGAGATGGGCCGCCTGGCCGTCACCCTGGCGAAGAACGCACATGAGGTTCTCGTGACCAGCGACCCGCAGGCGGCTCTTCGTCTCCAGGAAGACGACGACGCCATGGACGACCTCCACCGCCACCTGTTCACCGTCCTGATGGACCGTGAGTGGAAGCACGGCGTAGCCGCCGCGGTGGACGTGACCCTGCTCGGCCGGTACTACGAACGGTTCGCCGACCATGCCGTGCTCATCGGACGCCGCGTGGTGTTCACCGCGACCGGCAAGACCCCGGAGCAGTTCCAGAGCGTGGGGTGATTTCGCTCGCTCGGTGCCGTTCATCGAGCGAGGGCCACACCGAAAAGGACCGAGAATTCAGTTTCCCACACTGATTCTCGGTCTTTTTTCATGTCTGTGAATATCTGAGCCCGAACGGAGTCGGGGAGATTTCACACGCGCCGAGGTCGTCGTTAGGGTGGCGGGCATGGCCCAGCACTATCCGACCGAGCCCGACGTCAATGCGGTGACCGACGAGGACGCAGAGGCTGCCGCCCACCGCCGCAAGATCCTGGCGTACCTGGGTGTGACCGCTTCGCTGGTCGCCCTGCTGGTGATCCTGCTGCTCAACATGTGACACCCCGACACGACGACCCGACACGACAAGGCCCGCTCCCCCGGGCGGGTGAGCGGGCCCGTTCACGTCGTACGAGTGATCAGCCGAAGCGGCCCGAGATGTAGTCCTCGGTCTCCTTCTTCGTCGGGTTCGAGAACATCGTCTCGGTGTCGTTGATCTCGACGAGCTGTCCGGGCTGGCCGACCGCCTCGAGATTGAAGAACGCGGTCTGGTCGCTGACGCGGGCGGCCTGCTGCATGTTGTGGGTCACGATGACGATGGTGTACTCCTTCTTGAGTTCACCCATCAGGTCCTCGATGGCCAGCGTCGAGATCGGGTCGAGCGCCGAACACGGCTCGTCCATGAGCAGGACGTCGGGAGAGACCGCGATGGCGCGGGCGATGCACAGACGCTGCTGCTGACCACCCGACAGTCCGCCGCCCGGCTTGTCGAGGCGATCCTTGACCTCTTCCCAGAGGTTGGCGCCGCGCAGGCTCTTCTCGGCGACGTCGTCGAGCTGTGAGCGGTTCCGCACACCCTGCAGACGCAGGCCGGCGACGACGTTGTCGCGGATCGACATCGTCGGGAACGGGTTCGGCCGCTGGAACACCATGCCGATGGTCGCGCGCACGCTCACCGGGTCCACGGTCTTGCCGTAGATGTCCTCGCCGTCGAGCAGCACGCTGCCCTTGGCGTAGGCACCCGGGGTGACCTCGTGCATGCGGTTGAGGGTCCGGAGCACGGTCGACTTACCGCAGCCCGACGGGCCGATGAACGCGGTGATGCAGCGCGGCGGCACCTCGAGGGTGACGTCCTTGACCGCGTGGAAGTCGCCGTAATAGATGTTCAGGTCTTTGATGTCGAGGCGCTTTGCCATGTCATTGGTCCGTTCTGGAAAAGATGACCCGAGAAGGGTGGGAGGTCAGGAAGTCTTGGGGGCGAAGATCTTCGACACCGCCTTGGCGCCGAAGTAGACGATGGCAACGAGGATCACCAATGTCAGCGCCGCGCCCCACACCTGATCGAAGGCGCCCGGTCCGTTGTTGTACTGCTGCACCATCATCAGCGGCAGCGACTGCTGGTTGCCGTCGAAGGGATTCCAATTCATCGCGCGGGTGGCACCGACGAGGATGAGGACCGGCGCCGATTCGCCCATGACCCGGGCGATGGCCAGCATCACGCCGGTGACGATGCCCGACAGGGCCGTCGGCAGGACGATCTTCACGATCGTCTTCCACTTCGGGATACCCAGGGCGTACGACGCCTCGCGAAGGTCCTGCGGGACGATCTTCAACATCTCTTCGGTGGCGCGCACCACGAGCGGGACCATCAGCAACACCAGCGCGATCGCGACCACGAATCCCGAGCGGGGCAATCCGAGGGTGGTGCGCCACACCGCGTAGACGAACAACGCGGCGACGATCGAGGGCACACCCGAGAGGATGTCGACCATGAACGTGGTGACACGCGCGAGGAGCGATTTCTTCGTCGCGTACTCCACCAGATAGATGGCGACGAAGATGCCGAGCGGGATGGAGATGACCGCCGCGAGGGCGGTCTGCATCAGCGTGCCGACGATCGCGTTGGCGGCGCCGCCGCGTCGCTCGGCCTGGGTCCACCAGTCGATGTCGATGATCGTCTCGATACCCCGCGACACCAGCGTGAAGACCAGCCAGAGCAGGGGAACCAGCGCCAGCAGCAGGGCGGCCATGACGGCGACACGGACGGTCCCGTCGGTGAAACGCCGACGCCCGGACATCGGGGTGAAGCCGGAGGGCTTCTTGACCGGATCGGCCGCGGAAGTAGTCGTGGTCACAGACATGGTCACTTCTTTCCGGCGACGACCGCGCGGGCGGCGGCGTTGACGATGAAGGTCAGGACGAACAGGGTCAGGCCGGCCGAGATATAGGCGCCGGTCTTGGCGGGCGAGTCGAATTCGGCCGCGTTGTTGGCGATCTTGGTCGCGAAGGTCTCGCCGCTCTCCATGAGGTTGAAGTTCATGGGACCGGCGGTCGAGATGATGAGCAGCAGCGCCATCGTCTCGCCGAGCGCGCGACCCAGACCGAGCATCGAACCGGAGATGTAGCCGGAGAACCCGAAGGGCAGCACGGCGACCTTGACGACCTCGAACTTGGTGGCGCCCAGGGCGAGCGCGGCCTCACGATGACCCTTGGGGGTCTGCATGAAGACCTCGCGGGTCACGGCGGTGATGATCGGCAGGATCATGACGGCGAGCACGATGCCCGCGGTCAGGAGCGTTCCGCCGGTGCTCATGTTGGCGACCTGAGTGGGTTCCTGGAAGAACGGCAGGAAGCCGAGATTGCCGACGAGCCACTCGTTGACCGGCACCAGCGCCGGGCCGAGCACGAGGATGCCCCAGAGGCCGTACACGATCGAGGGGACCGCGGCGAGGAGGTCGACGGTGTAGGTGATCGGTCCGACGAACCGCTTCGGCGCGTATTCGGTCAGGAAGATCGAGATACCGAGCGCGACCGGCATGGCGATCAGCAGCGCGATGACCGACACCACGACTGTCGCGTAGAAGAGCTGCGGGATTCCGAAGGCGAGCTGATCACCGCTGGTGATCCACTGGCCGGTGTAGGTGAAGAAGTTCTCCTCGTTCTTCGCCAGCGACGGGATCGCCTGCGCCAGAAGGAAGAGTGCGATGAGCCCGATGACGATCGAGACCACGAAACCCGAGCCGACGGCCAGGGTGCGGAACACCCGGTCGGCGACGCGGTGATGCGCGGCCGAATGAAGCGAGGATTCGGGCTGGTCGGGCGATGACCCGGTGGGGCGGAACTCGCCGGTGTCCGGCGGAGTCGTGCCACCCTCTTTGCTCAGCGAGGTCATGCGTCCTTCTTGTGATTCGGCTCTGGTCATTGAGTCACTTCCCGCCGTCTCGTGGACACGCGAAATGTCGTGTCAGTGTGTCAACCACACGCGCGGGACCGCAACCGAGGCGGCCCCGCGCACGTGATCAGAGGGGATTGATCAGGCGTTTCCGGACCCACCGGACAGCGAGTCGATGGTCCCCTGCAGCTTGGTCTTGAAGGCGTCGGGTACCGGCACGTAGCCGATCTCCTCGAGGCCGGCCTGGCCGTCGTTCAGGACCGCGGTGAACGCGTCCTTCAGCGTCT
This sequence comes from Gordonia sp. SMJS1, assembly GCF_029866425.1. Classification (NCBI taxonomy): domain Bacteria; kingdom Bacillati; phylum Actinomycetota; class Actinomycetes; order Mycobacteriales; family Gordoniaceae; genus Gordonia; species Gordonia sp. SMJS1. Next base: position 4,227,536 of record NZ_CP123381.1, read on the forward strand.
GGCTGGTGGCCTCGTCCTCGTAGCCCGCCGAGCAGACGATCGAGTACGGGGTGAGCAGCAGCGGGTAGGCGCCCGGAGCCTTCGAAGCGAACAGGGCGTCGGTGTCGACGACGAGGTCCTTGCTGGCCGGATCGGCGAAGGCCAGCGACTCGAGGGCGTTGCCCGCGCTCTCCGCGTTCAGCGTGACCGGGCCGGCGCCGAAGTCGATCTGAGCGACACCGAGGTCGTTCTCGGTGGCGAAGCCCCACTCGACGTAGGTGATCGAACCCGGGGTCTTCTTGACGGTGTCGCCGACGCCGGTCGACTTCGAGGCACCGGAACCGACACCCTTGGGTGCGAATTCCTTGCTGTGCTCGTACGGCCAGTCAGCGGGGGCCGAGTTCTCCAGGAAGCGCTGGAAGTTGTCGGTGGTGCCCGAGCTGTCCGAGCGGTACACCGGCACGATGTCGGTGGTGGGCAGCGTCACGCCGGGGTTCAGCGCGGCGATCTTGGGATCGTTCCAGGTGGTGATCTTGCCGTTGAAGATCTGCGCGATGACGCTGGGGTTGAGCTTGAGGTCCTCGACACCGTCGAGGTTGTAGGCGACCGCGACGGGGCCGACGACCAGCGGGAGGTGCCAGGGGGCGTTGCCGTTGCAACGTGCGGTGGCGTCGGTGACCTCGTCGTCCTTGAGGGCCGAGTCCGAGCCGGCGAAGTCGACGTCGCCCGCGATGAACTTCTTGATGCCGTCGCCCGAGCCGCTGCCGGTGTAGTCGAGCACGATGTCGCTGTTGTCGGTGAGGACCTGGCTGAAGTGCTCCATGGCCTTCTGCTGCGCGGTCGAGCCCTCGCCGCTGACAGTCTGTTCGCTTCCCCCACCGCCGCACGCCGTGACGAGTGTCAGTGCCGCGATCGCCGACACCGACGCCAGGGCGCCGTTCCGATTGATTTTCACCGCTGGTGTTGCCTTTCCGTTCGCGTTCCCCGCACCGACTGGCGTCGGCTCCGGAGTGTCCGAGTGGAAAGCTATGGGGGCGTGGTGGACTGATCCCCTCCAAAAGATGAACGACAGGTGAACTGGCCAAGGCAGACGGGGTGCGACCTGCCCAGGCGTGATCGTACGTGATCTGCGTAACCCGACATTCGAGACTTAGGCAAGCCTTGCTATAGTTCTGCGGATCGCACTCATGGCAACGCGTTCACCAACCCCGGATTCGACCCCCCGGCACGTCGACCCCCCGGCACCCCGACCCGGCGGGCTCCGGCGTATCCGAAGCGCGGCGATCGACCGGTTGCACGGACACAACCGGGCGGCGCTCGTCATCGGCCCCCTGGCTCTACCGTCCCGCGCGGTCGCCGCCGAACGGATCGTCCGGCTCGCGCGAATCGGTCCACACACCCGGGTCGGGCTCCTGCCCTCGCCGCACCGGCGACTCTGGGTCTTCGATCCGGACGCGGCGGCCGACGCGGTCATCGCCGCACCACCCCCGGCGGCGGGTGCCGATCCGGCCCGCCTGTTCGAGGCCCTGTACTCGCTGCCACACCGGCCGCTTCGGATCGTGCTGGCCGGTGATCACCTCGCGCTGGACTACGACCACGGACTCGGCGACCTCACGCTGCTGAATCTGATCGTCGACGTGATCGTCGGCGCGGTCGACCGTCGGGGTTGCCGCCCCGGGCCCGCCGTCCCCCCACTGCTCGTCGCGGCGGCGGCCACCGTGGCCGATCCACGACGAGCCCTGGCGCTCTTGCGTTTCCGGCGACACCGCGAAATAGTCCAGCCGGTGCCTGCGCGGCGACCGGTGCCTCCCCGACGACCGGCGGCCGCGAATGTCCACATCCCGGCCGACGACGTCGAAGCGATCCGGTCCGGCCGGGCGGCGTCGATGCCGGGAACCGGCCTGTTCGCCGTCTACACGGTCGCCCTGGTCGCCGCACTGACCGAGGCCGGCGTGGCGCTCAACCCGATGGTCACGCTGCCCTTCGACGCGCGCCATCACCTGCCGACGTCGATGCGGACCTACGCCAATTTCTCTGCAGGACTGAGCTTTCCGGTGTCCGACACCACGTCGGCGGCCGCCCTGCAACGGGAGATGACCGCGTCGGCCCGGATGGGCCGGCCGGCTGCCAACCTGGCGCTCGCCAGCGTCAAGACCCTGCGCCGTGCCCGCACGGGCGGATCGGCTTCGCCGGCCCCGTGCGTCCCCGCCGAGGGCCCGGTCCATGCAGAGCTGCTCCATTCGAGTGTCGGTCACCTGCCCGGCCGCCGACGCGGCTGGCAGTGGTCCGACCCGGCGCGTGCCACCGTCATCGCCGTGGCCACGCCACCGTCGGCGGCCGGTATCACGGTCACGACCGGATTCGTGGACGGCGGGATCTCCATGACCGCCGCATTCCGCGACGACGTCTTCGACCCGGCCCGTATCCGCGCGGCCATGGATGCCGTCGCGGGGCACGCCGCCCGGATCGTCGGGGTGCCCTGACGCCCTCCGGTCCCCCGCCTCATCAGCGAACCCCATCCGACCCCGAGCTATCGAAGGCCGAAAAACGTGCTGTCCTCCCATCCTGTCGAGCCACTGGCCGACCCGGTGACCCCAGTCCCCGTCGCGGCCGTGCACGCTGATCCGGTCCCCGACGATGCAGTCCGGACAGAGCCGACCCTCTCGGTGATCGTCTGCTGCTACACGGAGCGTCGACGTCGGCTGCTCGACGCCGCGATCGCCGAGGTCCGCGCGCAACTGGGTCCCGCCGACGAACTGCGCGAGGGCGCCGGGCGACCGGTGTTCTGTTTCACCGGCGCGGGCGCATCCGCGCTCACCTTCGTGCCATTCGCCGATCGCATCGGCGAACTCGACGCCATCGGTTCGGTTTTCGCGTTCGCGCCACATGGCCTGGACACCCGCGGCATCCCCGACTGGACGGTCGACGCCGCCGTCCGGCGTCACCTCCGCGACCTACGTCGCATCCAGCCGGAGGGGCCTTACATCCTCGTGGGCCATTCGCTGGGCGGGTTCATCGCCCTGGAGACCGCGCGACGCCTCGAGGCCGACGGGCACCGTGTCGATCTGGTCGTCGTGGTGGACACGTTCGTCCCACCGCGGGTGCTGCATCGCGCCAAGCGCGCCGACCCGTCTCTCACGACGACCACCACATATGAACCGCTACCCCGAAAAGAACTGTGGCGCCGACGAATTCGTGTTCCACTCGCAGGTGTGGTGAGAACCTCGCCGACCGCCGACGCGCAGGCACTCGAGGAACTCGGTGTCCGGGTGGCGCGGCTGCACCGCCCCCGCCCGTACACCGGTCGCGCGCTCGTGGTGCAGGGCAGCGAGAATCGTGACGGCCCGTCGGTGTGGCGGCGGCACATCGTGACCGGGGACGTCGATGTCCTCCGTCTCGAGTGCAATCACCTGTCCGTGGTCCGCGAGCCCCACATCGGCGACGTCGTCGACGCCATCGGCGCCGCACTCGGGCAGCCTCAGCCGTAGGCGACGTCGACGGCGTATCGGGTGAACCCGAGGCGCTCGTAGGTGTGCAGCGCGGCGACGTTGTCACCCTCCACGTAGAGGTTGATCTCCGAGACGCCCTCGCGCGCAAGATGATGCAGGCCGGCGAGCGTCAACAACCGACCCAGTCCGCGACCCTGCGCCGCAGGATCGACGCCGACGATGTACACCTCGCCGAGGTCCGCGTCGTGCCGCTTCGTCCAGTGGAACCCGAGGAGCTTGCCATCTCCCCCGCCCGATCCGTCGCCGGCACGGTCGAAGGCGAGGAACAAACCCGCCGGATCGAACCAGTCGGCGGCAACCCGTTCACGGATCTGCTCCGGCGACCAGCCACCCTGCTCGGGATGCCAGTCGAAGGCCGCGTTGTTCACCCGCAGGATCTCGGCGTCATCGGCCGGTCCGGCATAGGTCCGCAGGTCGACCGTCGGGTCGACGACGAGTTCGGGGAGTTCGTGGCCGGGCCCGACCGGCCGGCGCAGTTGCAGTAGTTCGCGACGTTTCGTCAGGCCCATCGCCGCAGCGAGCGCCACCGCGCCAGGCAGGTCACCGTGTGCCCACACCCGGACCCCGGACCCCGTTTCGGGCGCGGACGCCGCCGCGAACGACGCGTCGAGCAGCGCCCGGCCGTGTCCCTCCCGGCGGTGCGCCGGGTCGACGACCGCCTCGATCATCGCCGGCTCGCCGTCGCGACCGGGGACGATGACGGCGTACCCGGCCTTCGACCAGACGTGCACGATCGGTGAACCCTGGGGGGCGTCGATCGCGGTGACCGCCCCCTCCGAGAGCGGGGCGACACCATCGGCGGCGTTCGCCTCGCGCACCAGCCGGTGAGCGAAATCAGCGACGTCGTCGGGCAGTGCGCCTCGACGCACCTGCGGGTCCTCAGTTCCCGGCACTGGCACTGAACTCCTCGTCGAACGGATCGGGACCGTCGAGCGCGTCGTCGAAGTCATCGGTGTCGACCGCATCGGGACCGGATGCGTCCTCGGACAGGTCGGCGTCGGCCGCGGACGCCCGGCCGCGCGTCGGACGGACGGCCTTGTATCCGACGTTGCGGACGGTCCCGATCAGCGACTCGTGCTCGCTGCCGAGTTTGGCGCGGAGTCGACGGACGTGGACGTCGACGGTGCGGGTGCCGCCGAAGAAGTCGTACCCCCACACCTCCTGGAGCAGCTGGGCGCGCGTGAACACGCGACCCGCATTCTGCGCCAAGTACTTCAGGAGCTCGAACTCCTTGTAGGTCAGGTCGAGCGGACGTCCGCGCAGGCGTGCGGTGTAGGTCCCCTCGTCGATGACGAGTTCACCCAGCGTGACCTTGCCCGAGGACTCCTCCGCGGCAACTCCGCGGGTACGGACCACGAGCAGGCGCAACCGGGCATCGAGCTCGGCCGGACCGGTACCCGGCAGCAGGAATTCGTCGATGCCCCAGTCCGCGTTGACCGCGACCAGCCCGCCCTCGGTCAGCACCGCCGCGACCGGCACCGAGGAGCCGGTGCTGCCCAACAGGCGGCACAGCCCGCGGGCCGCCGCCAGGTCGGCGCGGGCATCGACCAGCGCAACATCGGCGTTCCCCGCCTCCATGAGTGACGACACCTCGGTCGGAGCGGTCCGCACCGTGTGCGCGAGCAGCGACAACGACGGCAAGACCGACTCCGGATTCGGGTCGGCCGTCAACAACAAGAGATCCACCCAGCACTCCGATCTCGTTCGTCCCCGTCCCGGACCATCCAGATCGCTCACCACGACGTGAACGCCACCCGCGCGTGGCTCGGCGATTGTTTACGCCGCCTTACCAACGTGTGCGAGATAGGTGACAGAATAGCGCCACCGGCGCGCTCACCTGTTAACAAGGCGACCACGACCGCCGGATGACCACGACGGGGAGGGTGATCGGCCGAGCATGCCGCGCATCCGGAAAGTGCTTGTCATCGGTGTGGTCGCCGCCCTGGCCGCCGCGGGGGTCGCGCTCGGCGTCGACGTCGGGGCCGCCGTTCGCGGGGAGCATCAGTTCTCCCGCGCCCTCGCCCAATCCCCCCGCGTGACATTCGATCCCGAGGTCACCATCGCGGGTTTCCCGTTCACCTCGCAGTCGTCCGCCGGCCACTTCGACGGGGCCACGATCGCCGCCCGCGGCGTCGAACTACCCGGATGTCCGCCCGCCCGCGGCGTCTGCCGCGGTGAGCTGGGTGCCTCTCTCGGCCCGTTCGACGTGGCCGACGGCAGCGGATTCTCGGCGAGTGATGTTCTCCACACCGGCTCGATCTCGGCGTACACCCGCCTCGATGCCGTCACCCTGGCCCGATATCTGCGCATCGTCGACCTGACCGTCAGCACCCCGGGACCGGACGACACGGCGGGCGCAGGCGGGCCCCAGGACGGCATCGTCAGTCGCGAGACCGGCGTCGTGCTCACCGGCACGGTCGCACTGCCGCCGGGCGACGGGCTCGATCCCGCCGACCCGCCGTCGGCGTCGTCCTATGACGGCCCCAAGGTGCGCGTGAGTGTCTCCGTCGACCTCTCCGTCGTCGACGGCGCACTGGACATCCGGGCAACCGGCTTCTACACCGGCCCCGAACGCCACGTCGACGCCGAGGTCCCGGCGGAAGTCCGCGCCGCCGTGCTCGATCGGTTCAGCCTGACGCTCCCGCGCCTGCCGATGGCCTGGGATGTCGAACCCGATCGCGCGGAGAGTTTCGGCGGGGACGTCCAACTGGTCGGCGACTCCGGTCCGGCATCGGTGCGCCTCGACCGCTTCTGAGCAGTTCAGACCGTGTTCTCCCGGCCTCGGCCGCAAAGCACCCCGGCCGTTGGGGGCTCGATCGGCTCTGTTGTACCCTCGTGGGCATGCAGCAGCGCCGTGAGTACTTGCTCACACGACGCCGGGCGATCGACTTCTGTCGTGTCGCCGACTGCTGTTGTCGCACTCGCCGTTGACGGTGTGACCAACCCGTGCTGCGTGAGCAGCCGGTCCGCCCACACCGTCGATGAGAACGGGGGCGTCTCCACCGAGGTCTGCGACCTCGTTCCCATGCGCCGTCACCCGTGCTCATCTCCCCGAGACGCGGGCATCCTTCTCGCGCCTCACCGTCTCCACCATCTCCATCTGTTCGACGACCATCACCGATCCACTCCGAAAGGACACCGCCATGGCACGTTCCGACGTCCTGGTCAGCACCGAATGGGCTGAGCAGAACCTCAATGCCGACAAGACCGTCTTCGTCGAGGTCGACGAGGACACCTCGGCCTACGACGGCGGGCACATAGCCGGCGCCGTCAAGCTCGACTGGAAGACCGACCTGCAGGATCCGGTCCGCCGCGACTTCGTCGATGCCGAACAGTTCGGCAAGCTGCTCTCTGAGCGCGGGATCGCGAACGACGACACCGTGATCCTCTACGGCGGCAACAACAACTGGTTCGCTGCATACGCCTACTGGTACTTCAAGCTGTACGGCCACAACGACGTCAAGCTCCTCGACGGCGGCCGCAAGAAGTGGGAGCTCGACGGTCGCCCGCTGTCCAGCGACGCCGTCAGCCGTCCCGCCACGACCTACAAGGCCGGCGAGCCGGATGTCAGCATCCGCGCGTTCCGCGATGAGGTCGTCGACGCCATCGGCACCAAGAACCTCGTCGACGTGCGCAGCCCGGACGAGTTCTCCGGCAAGATCCTCGCGCCGGCCCACCTCCCGCAGGAGCAGAGCCAGCGTCCCGGTCACATCCCGAGCGCGATCAACGTGCCGTGGAGCAAGGCCGCCAACGAGGACGGCACCTTCAAGTCCGACGAGGAACTCAAGGAGCTCTACGGCGAGGCGGGACTCGACGGCTCGAAGGACACCATCGCGTACTGCCGCATCGGCGAGCGGTCGAGCCACACCTGGTTCGTGCTAAAGGAACTGCTCGGCCAGCAGAACGTCAAGAACTACGACGGCAGCTGGACCGAGTACGGCTCGCTGATCGGCGTCCCGATCGAACTCGGAGAAGGAAAGTAAGAGATATGTGTGCTGCACCCAAGCAGGGACAGAAGCTGCCCGCTGGCGTCGACGTGGAGAAGGAGACCGTCCTGACCGGACAGGTCACCGACGGCTCGGGTTCGCCCGTCGCCGGCGCCTTCGTGCGTCTGCTCGACTCGACCGGTGAGTTCACCGCCGAGGTCGTGGCATCGCCCACCGGCGACTTCCGTTTCTTCGCCGCCCCCGGCACCTGGACGCTGCGCGCCCTGTCCGCGGTGGGCAACGGCGACGTGACGATCAGTCCCGAGGGCCCCGGCATCCACGAGAAGGACATCACCGTCTCGAAGTGACGCCACGCTCGACCCGGCAGCCCGGTCACCGCACCCGCGGTGACCGGGCTGTCTCGTTCTCACCGCCCCTGAGGAGGGAGCCTGCGACCGTCACCGCCCCCTGAGGAGGGAGCCTGCGACCGCCACCGCCGCCCCCTGAGGAGGGAGCCTGCGACCGTCACGAAGGGCCCACCCCTCGACGGCGCCCTGACCACGCCGGGGTTAGAATTTCCCTCGTGGTCCTCTTCTTCGAAATCCTGCTGATCCTGGCCGCCGTGCTGATCACCTGGTTCGGTGTCTACACCCTGTACCGTCTGGTGACCGACGAGTCGTGACGTCCTCACCCGGAGATCCGGCCGCGGACGGCCCCGCCGGCGCGGAGTCATCCGGTGACGGGTTCGCCGCCGACGCCCGCCGGTCGGGCGACGAGGCGATCAGTCAGGCCGAGGCCCGGGCGGTGGAGTCCGGCAGCCGTGAACGCAACGTCCCCACATGGGATGATCTGCCGCTCCCGGCCGACACCGCGAACCTCCGCCTCGGCGCGGACCTGCATCCCGGCCTCCTCGCACTCCTGCCGCTCGTCGGCGTATGGCGTGGCGAGGGCGAAGGCCACGATCCCCAGTCGGACACCGACTATCACTTCGCTCAGCAGATCGTCGTGTCCCACGATGGCCAGAACTTCCTCACCTGGGAGTCCCGCTCGTGGGTGATCGACGACGACGCTGCCTACCAGCGGCCCGACCTCCGCGAGTCCGGGTTCTGGCGGATCGGTGAGGACGACACCATCGAATTGCTCCTCGCCCACGCCGAGGGCTCGATCGAACTCTTCTACGGCACTCCCCTGAACCAGACCACCTGGGAACTCGCCACCGACGTCGTCATCAAGGCCGAATCAGGTCAACGCACCGGCGGCGCCAAACGCCTGTACGGACTCGTCGCCGACGGCGACCTCGCCTACGTCGAGGAGCGCGTCGACGCCGACGGGGACCTCACCCCACGGCTCTCCGCCAAGCTGCGCCGCCACGTCGGCTGATCCACCTCATCGACGGAACCCGCGGCAGGGACGCGCGCCCTGCTCCCGACGGCTCGCACATTCGCCCCGCTCGCTTCGCTCCCGGCGGCTCCCACATTCGCCCCGCTCGCTTCGCTCCCGGCGGCTCGCACATTCGCCCCGCTCGCTTCGCTCCCGGCGGCTCGGCCGCCGATCCGAGAACGCAAGGTACAGATTGCGTTTCGGTAGCGCGCTGTACACCAGCGCGCCGAGCATGATGACGACCGAACCGTAGGCGGTGACCTCCCCCGGCCGTCCCGCCCAACCGGGATGCACGGTTCCCGACCTCGACATGTACGGGGCGTGCCCGGCCGTGCCGCCACCCCGGCGACCGACGACCGAGAACACCTCGGCGCGGGCGGACTGCGGGGAGAATTCGAAGACGGCACGCCCACCCGGTGGGCATTCGACGAAGGTGAACTCCGTGCCGGACCGGTGGACCACCCCGATCCAGTCGCTGCCCGAGTTGCCTACGACGAACGTCGAACCGCCCGTCCGGTACTGGTACGAGACACCGGCCGCCGCGGCATCGAGCATGTGCCGACCGGAGACACCGCCGTTCCACTCCGCGCTCCACGGGGTGAGATATCGCTGGTCGAGGAACTCGCGGCGGGTGGGGATCGGAACCGTCACCGGCATCACCCGCCCGTCGCGCACCCACACCGCGCCGTACAGAACCGGCCGGCCGTCCGCGGTGCGGGGGGCCTGGAGGTAGGTGAGCGAATCCGCCTCCGGCAGAGCGATTTCCGAACCGGGAGTCAAGAGTTCGACATACGACCGGCCATCCTCGAGCAGGACCACGGCAGCCACGTCGTGCACACCACGGTTGTGGACGGCGATGCGGTCACCGGCCTCCCGCGACAGGTCCTCGGCGTGGAACAGGCCGGCGGCGTGCGGGTCGGCGAACGCGAATCGGGGTGCCGACGCCGTCCCGAAGTCCGGGTCGCCCGGGGTCCAGTAGTTCTCGCCCACCACGGGTTCGATGCGATCGCGATCCTGCGTCCCGACCGCCGCGGCGACATGCATGGTCACCATCTCTTCTTCTCCCTCTCGACGCCCCGGCGGGCGCCGTGGACTCTGCTCCCAGTCCAGCGGTTTCGCGCCGCGGTTTCGCGAGTACTGCGCTACGCGAATCTCGTAGCGCTGCCCTACCTGCGCCCGGATCGGTTTCGGATGGAACCGGGACGCAGATCGAGTCGACGCAGCAGCTGTGCGTTCAACGCCACGACCACCGTCGAGGCGGACATCAGGATCGCGCCGACACTCATGGGCAGGACGAACCCGATCGGCGCCAGGATCCCGGCCGCCAACGGCACCGAGATCAGGTTGTAACCCGCTGCCCACCAGAGGTTCTGCGCCATCTTCCGATAGCCGGCACGCGACAGCTCGATGACCGACAGGACCGATCGCGGATCAGAGGAGGCGAGGATGACGCCGGCCGAGCCGATGGCCACGTCGGTGCCGGCACCGATCGCGATCCCGACGTCGGCCTGCGCGAGTGCGGGGGCGTCGTTGACGCCGTCGCCGACCATCGCGACACGACGACCTTCGTGCTGCAGGTCCGCGACGATGGCGGCCTTGTCCTCGGGTCGGACCCCGGCGTACACCCGGTCGATGCCCAACCGGCCGGCGACATCGTCGGCCACCGCCTGCGCGTCGCCGGTGATCATCACGACCTGCACGTCGAGAGCGTGGAGTTCGTCCACGGCCACACGCGACTCCGGACGCACCTCGTCGGCGAGCCGGAACGCCCCCACGACACGATCGTCGACGAGCACGTGCAGGATGATCGCCCCCTGCTCCCGCCACGACGACGCGACGGGCAGTTCGTCGAGGCCGTGCTCGGCGAGCAGGTTGGGTCCACCCACCCGGACCCCGTGGCCGTCGACGGATGCAGACACCCCCACCGCGGGCGACGAGGAGAAGTCCTGTGCGACGGGCAGATCGATTCCCTCATCTCGAGCGGCCCGCACGATCGCCGAGGCCAGCGGATGCTCACTGCCCGCCTCCGCGGCGGCCGCGAGGGTCAGCACTCGACGCCGGTCCTGCCCGGGAGCCGGTTCGAGCTCGAGGACGGTCGGTTCTCCCTTCGTCAGTGTGCCGGTCTTGTCGAAGAGCACGGCGTCGACGTTGCGCATCGACTCGAGGGCGAGCCTGTCCTTGATCAGGACCCCGGCACGCGCGGCCCGCTCTGTCGCGATGGAGACGACGAGCGGGATCGCGAGCCCCAACGCGTGGGGGCATGCGATGACCAGCACCGTGATCACGCGAACGACGGCCTCGTCGGGCGATCCGACCGCGGTCCAGGCGATCGCGGTGAGCACCGCGGCGCCGAGTGCGAACCAGAACAGCCACCCGGCCGCGGTATCGGCGAGTCGCTGGGCCCGTGACGACGATGCCTGCGCATCGGCGACGAGGCGTCCGATCCCGGCCAGCGCGGTGTCGTCGCCGGTCGCGGTCACGCGGACCCGCAGTCCGGAATCGGTCGCGACGGTGCCGGCGACCACGACGTCACCGACCTCCCGCCGAACGGGTGCCGACTCCCCGGTGACCATCGACTCGTCCATGCTCGCCGAACCGTCGACGATGGCGCCGTCGGCGGGCACGGACCCGCCGGGCCGGACGACGACCACGTCGCCGACGACCAGTTCCTCGGGAGATACCGAGATGATGTCGCTGCCCACGACCTTCTCGGCCTCGTCCGGAAGGAGCGCGGCGAGTGAGTCGAGAGCCGATGTCGTCCGGGCCAGCGAGCGCATCTCGATCCAGTGGCCGAGCAGCATGATCACGACGAGCAGTGCCAGCTCCCACCAGAAATTCAGGTGGTGGTCGAACAGGTGCAGCGTCGAACCCCAGGAGGCGACGAAGGCCACGGTGAGCGCGAGGGAGATCAGAAGCATCATCCCCGGGCGACGGGCTCGGAGCTCGGCGGCCGCGCCGACGAGGAACGGGCGCCCGCCCCACACATAGAGAACTGTGCCGAGCAGCGGCGACACCCACCGGACCCACTCCGCGTCGGGCAGACCGTAGCCGAGTATGTCGGCGAACATGTCGTTGAAGGCCACGGTCGGGACCGCCAGCACGAGCATGATCCAGAACAGTCGCCGGAACTGCGCGACGTGGTCGCCGTGGCCCGCATGGCCGCCATGTCCGGAATGGCCGGTGTGATCGGCGTGCTCCTCGTGGCCGCCGTGCCCGGGATCGACCTGGGGGCGGTGCGCGTGGTCGGCCGGTGCCGGCGTTGTCGGTGGATGGTCGTGGTGCGTGTTCATGAGGTCGAGGATATACCCCCCTAGGGTATGAACGCCAGGGGTACGTCTACCCTGTAGGGGTATTCCCGGAATGAACCCGTCAGCAGACATGGAACGGCCCCCGCACCGCCCTCGAAGGGCCTGTGCCGACCGGACCGGGTCGGGATGCGGGGGCCGGGTGACCACCTGGTATTCGCTTGCGCCGACCGGCGGGAATCCCGCCTCGGTGCGACACGAATGCCACACGGTCAACTGCTAACGGATGGTCACCTCACATGTCCGATGAGAAATCACTATCAGACCACCTCCTTCCTTGTGTACCCGCGAACGTACGCCCGATTCGGGCGGGCCGCAACGGATTAAGACGGTCAGGGAGTCGGCACCGGCGCCACGGACGGACCGGGAGCCGGGGACGGCGCACCGGAGGGTGCCGAACTCGGGCCGGGCAGCGGCTTCGCATCGGGCGGCAATGACTCGACGACCTCGATCTTCGATCGGAACGTGTCGTCGGTGATCACCTCGATCGAGTTGATCATCCAGCGGTCGCCCTCACGTTTCATGTCGAAGGTCAGCCGCGACGGGTTGATGCTCACGAGTTCCTTGTTGCCGCGGGTCACCGACTGGTTCATGAAGATCAGGACCTGCGAGGTGTCCGCGGTGTTGGTCACCACACCCGCGTCCTGGATCGTCACCTCGGACACCACCGACTGCTTGCGCACCTCGGCGGCGAGATTGTTGTCGGTGATCAGCTTCGTGTACTCCGGCTTCGCCGGCCCGGTGAGCACACTCATCGACTGGTCGATGTGCTCGGTGACGTTCTCGGCGTTGTACCCGAACATCGTCGTCGCGTAGTCCCGGGCCGCCGCCAGCGACGATGCGCGAGCGTCCTCGACCTCGCGGCCCTGGGTGAAGCGAAAGCCGAGAAATGCGGTCACGGCGATCGCGGCGACCAGCACCACGCCGAGTGCGATCAGACCCAGGCGCCCCTTGCGCAGGGCGAATCGAGATCCGGTCGACTTCGGCGCGGGCTCGGATCGGGGCGCGGACTCGGAGCGGGCCGACATCACGCCACCCACTCGAAGTCGGTCATCTTGAGGTCGCCGTTGATCCGCGTCATGTCCACCCGCCAGCGGAACACCTTCTCCTGTGACGGCACCTCGCCGTCGAGCGATCGCTGATGCCAGCCGAACACCATGATGACCGAGCCTTCGTCAGGTTCGGCCTTGGTCACCGCGGACGAGAGGATGAGCGAGCGGGTCTCGAGCTTGCCGTCCCGGACAAGGGCCGCCACCTGCTGGATGTTGTTCTCGACCTCTTGCTTGACCTTGCCGCTCGTGTCCTCCTGGACCGACGTCAGCGTCTGGTCGACGGTGTCGGGATTCATGCTGGTCAGGTTCACGAGAACCTGCGAAGCGAACGCGGAATACTCGGCCCGCAGGTCGTCGGTCCGGTCCTGACGCGCGATGCCGAGCGCGAACACCACCGATGCGATGGCGCACACGACGATGACCACAAGCGCCACGACAACGCCCACGACGGCGCGCGGTGAGCGACGCCCCGACCCGCGATACCTGATGCCGCGCTTGCGTTTCGGCGTGCCCGTGGACGCCGACGCCGCGGCCGTCCGGGCACGCCGGCGCTCCCGATAACTCACCGTCTTCTCGACCTCGGACGGGTCGGGCGCGATCTCCGCGGCGACGGACTCGGAATCCGGCGCGGTGTCAGCCGCCGGGGACGCCGTCGACGTCGCGTCCTGCGTCGGTTCCGCGGATGTCGGTGAGGCGCTGTCGACGTCTTTCACCGCGGTGCCGGGCTCGTCGACCGGCGGCACCGGTTCGGCCGGCTTCGACGGCTTCTTGCCCGCCGGACGTCCACGCCGGATCGGCGCCGACCGCACGGGCCGCTTCGTGTTCCGGCGATCGCCCGAACCCGCACGATCCGCGCCGCTGCGATTCGGGGACGTCGTGCCGGGACCGTCCGGCGTCACGGGGTGACCGTCCCGCTGATCATCGTCTGCCATGTACTGCTCTGTTCCTGCTCATCGCTGCCGGCCCCGGCGTTGTACGTCTTGCCGTCGGGTCCGATGAAGTTGCCCGAATCCGGGTCGTAGGTCGTCGCATACACCGCGGGCTCCGCGTCGAAGTCCTTCGGTGTGCCCGGTGTCACGGTACCGGAGGACGCCGGCTGCCATTTCAGCCCGAAGGGCAACCCGCTCTGGAACGGGTCGACCGAGCCCGGTTTCGGTACGTAGCCTGTGGCACACTCTGCGGGGGTGGGTGCGCGACGGCCCGGAAACTCCGCGCACGGATAGTTACGCGCACCGCGGACGGCGATGTTGGAGTTCTGCGGCACCCGGCACAGCATTCCCGGCGGGAGCTCCCGGGCGGTCTGCACCGACGGCCAACGCCAGTCCTCCTTGGGGAGGAAACCGATGTTGCACGGCGGCCGGTCCTGGAAACCGAGCGAGAAGTTCACGTTCGGACCGAACCGGTTGGTGCCGGTGTTCACCGCCGTGATCAACGAACTGACCAGTCGCGGATAGAGAACGAGCACCTGCTTCCAGTTCGGCAGGTACACCACCTGGGTCTTGGCGATCGTACCGAGGTTCGACACGAGCAACGGGTACGACGCACCGAGGGATTCGAAGAGTTCCTGACTCTTCGACGCGGTCGACGGCCCCTTGCGCAGGATGTCGCCGATCTCGGGCCGGTTCGCCCGCAACTGATCGGTGAACGCGGTGACGTTTCTTGTCCAGGAACGGATGTCGTCGGCCGTACGTGACTGGGTTGCCAGCAGTGGTGCGCCCTGTTCGACGAGTTGGATTGTCGTGTCGGTGTTCTTGTTCGCCTCGTCGACGAACAGCACCATCGAGTCCAGCAGGCGCTGCAACGCCTCCCCGGTGCCGTTGAACGCGATGAACGCCTCGTCCATCAGCGACCGCAAACGGGTGTCACCGATCTCGGCCAGCAGGCGGTCGGCCTGGTCGAGCATCGCCGAGATCTCCACCGGGACCTCGTCGGTCGACACCGTCGCGCCGTCCTGCAGGTATTCGCCGGACTCGCCCGCCTCGGGATCCGGCGTGAACTCGACGAACTGCTCACCGATCGCGGAGACGCTGCGCACCGACGCGGTCGACGAAGCCGGGATCTCCGCGCTGTTCTCGATCGTCAGCACCGCTTCGACGCCGGTGTCGGTCAGCTGCACGGAGTCGACCTTGCCGACGTACACGCCGCGGTAGCTGACGTTCGCGTTCTGGTACAGCCCACCGCTGGTGGGCAGCAGCAGCTGCACCTGGTAACTGCCGACCCCGAACATCGACGGGATGCGGATGTAGAACAGCGCCATCACCACCATCGCGACCACGGTCACGATGGCGAAGATCATCAGCTGCATCCGGACGAATCTCGTGATCTTCATCAGCGGCCACCTCCCGCGGCCGGGACTGCCGCCGGCGTGGTCGGCGAGACCCGCGGGACCATGTTCGCCGGAATCGGTTCGGCCGAGTCGGGCACGCGTTCGCCGCCCGGTTGCAGGGGCGCGATGAACGGGTTCAGTCCGCGCGCGGCGGCGCCTGCGGGCCGTCCGAAGACGCCCTCGGGGCCGGTGACGCCGAGGCTGGCGAACATGCTCTTGCTCAGTCGTTCGACGGTGAGGTCGAGCACCAGATCGGAGTTCACGTAGTCACCCTTGACGATCTGTCGGATCGTCGGCTCGTAGAACGGGAAGGTCAGCAGGATGTTCAGCGATTGAGTCATCGCGGGACCCGCGGCCTGGAGCTGATCGAGGGCCGGTTCGATCCCCTCCACGATCGTCACGATGTCCTCGGAGTTGGCGTCGAGGATGTCGTTGGCGGTCTTCGACAGCGTCGCGACCGAACCGAGAGTGTCGAGGAACTGCTGACGCTGGTCGACGAGCAACTGCAGGATCTGCGGGGCGTCGGCGAGCGCCCGCTCGATGGTGCCCTTCTGCTCGTTCATGGTGCGCGACAACCGGTCGAGTCCCTCGGTCGCGCGGATGATGTTGCCCTTCTGCGCATCCAGATCGGCGACGAGGGTGTTCAACCGCGGGATGAGCTCCTTGATCTGCTCCTCGCGTCCGCCGAAGACGTCGCTCATCTCGTGCACGATGTCGCCGATCTGCGACAACCCACCGCCGTTGAGGACCACCGACAGCGAACTCAGCACCTGCTCGGTACTGGGGTAGGTACACGCCGACACCTGTTGTGCCGCATTGATGTCGGGCACCGCGGGCACCGACGGGTCGGTCACGATGTTGGACTGCTCGGGACACTTGGTCAGGGGGATCTGGTCGCCGGGTTCGAGCCGGCCGCCCTCGGGCTCGGCCGGTTGCACGATCTCGAGGTGCGTCGAACCCAGCACACTGGTCAGCCCGACCATGACATGCGAACCGCGCGGACGATCACCCCGTCGTTGAGCCGCATCGTGACGAGCGCGTTCCAGTCCTGGACCTCGATGTCGCCGATGCTGCCGACCGTCGCGTCGTCGATGAGCACCGGCGCGTTGTTGACCAGTCCGGCCGCCGACGGGATGACCGCGGTGATCTCGTAGGATTCACCGCCGGTACCTTCGGCTCCAGGGACCGGGAGCGAGTTGGGGCCGTCGAAGGAACATCCGGCGAGGACGAGCGCGAGGCTCGCCGCGCCCACGATGAGCGAACCACGGGGTCGTACCGATCTCATCGCTCACCCCCGAACGGCACCAGCAGATCCTCGAGCGGGCTGCCCCGGTTGTCACGACGGGTCTCGTTGTCGAGCCGGGTGACCCCGGCATTCGCACGAGCCCGGACGCTCGCGTTCTGGTACTCGAGCTGGCTCGGCGTGGCGTTGCGACCCTGCACCGGATTGGTCAGGAACGGTGGGTAGTTCATCGAGATCGACGACAGGACCGGAGCCAGGATCTCCACACACTTGTCGACATCCGCCATCGTCGATCCCGGCCGCTTGGTGGATTCCATGGTTCCGCACAACAGAGTGATGAGATTTGTTCCCATCCCCAAACCGAAGACACCCGACAGGGATCCCGAAAGCGGGTTGTAGATGTTGTAGAAGTTCGCGAGCTGGTTGGGCGCCGAATGCAACACGCCACGCACCTGTTCGTCCTTGTCCGCCACGATCTTCGTACTCGCGGCCAGACGCTCCACCGATGACGACAGCGCCGTCTGATTGGTGTCGATGAAGGTCTGCACATCGGTCATCGCCGCGTCGAGACCTTTGAGCGCCTCATCGAGCTCGGTCGTGTTGTCCGCGAGCACGGAACTGACCGAGGCGATCCGGCCGTTGAACTGCACGAGTTGCTCGTGGCTTCCCGACAATGCATCGGTGAGTTTCTGAAGACTCTGGATGGTGGCGAACAGGTCGCCGCTGCCGGCTGCGAGGGTGCCGATCACGTCGGACACCTCCCGGATCGACGCGTTGATCGCCTCGCCGTTGCCCTCGAGATTCTCGTCGAAGACGTTCACCGCCTTGGCCGCCGAGCCCGGATCGGCCCCTTGCGGACCGATGGCCTCGGTGAGTCGGGTGAGCTGGGCCTTGATGTCGTCCCACTCCATCGGCACCGCGGTGCGGTCCATCGGGATGTCGGCGCCGTCGGACATCTCCGGCCCACCGGAGTAGACCGGCGTCAGCTGTACGAACCGACCGGAGACCAGGCTCTGCGCGACGATGACGGCCTTCGCGTCCTGCGGGATGTCGACGCTCTTGTCCACGCGCAGTTCGACTTTCACGTCGTTCTCGCGCGGGGTGATCGCGGAGACGCTACCCACGTTCACACCGAGCACCCGGACCGGGTCCCCCTTGTACAGACTGGCGACCCCGGCGAAGTAGGCGGTGAACGTATTCGTCGTCGACTTGGTGAACACCTTCCAGCCCACGAGGACCAGGGCGACCGCGAGAATCACGGCGAGTACCCCGAAGAGCACCTTGCGTCCGATGGACATACTTCCGACGGTCATGTCACCTCCCCCTCGTGGTCGGCGCGGGCGTGGGATAGGTCGGGCTGGGCAGTGGTCCGCGCGGCGTATCGCTACCCGCTGGAGGTCCCAGGCTCCAGCCCTGTGGAAGCAGCGGGTTGCCCGTGTACATCAGCGACTGCCACAGCTGCGGGTACCGACCGCGCAGGGCGTTGAGGAACACCGCGGTGTAGTCGCCGAAGGTGTTCACGCCGACGAGGGAATCGAAGTTCGGGCCCGACGCCACTGCTTCGCCGAGGGTGTTCGCGAACGGTCCGAGACGGTCGATCGTCTCCTTCAGCTCTTTCTCGTTGTCGGTGAGGATCGTCGCGACGCGGTCGAACTTCTGCAGCACGGGCGTCAGCTGCGCGTTGTTCTCGGCGATGAAGCCCCGCAGCTGAGCGGTGACGTCACCGATCCCCTTGATCAGCTGGTTGAGCGCGTAGCGCCGCATCTCGATCTCCCCGACGAGCGCGTTGGCGTCGATGAGCAACCGGTTGATCTGTTCGTTGCGGTCGCCGACGATCTTGCTCACCTGGTTGGCCTTGGCCAGCAGTGCCCGTAACTCGTTGTCGCGGTCGGCGACCGCTTTCGACAGCCGCGCAACACCGTTGACCGCCCCCTGGACCTGATCCGGTGTCTCGGAGAACGTGATCGTCAGCGTGTTGAGCGCCTCGTTGAGCTGGTCGGTGTCGGTGTCGGCGACGGTGTCGGTCGCTCCTTCGAGTGCGTCCTGCAGCGAATACGGCGAGATCGTGTTGCCGACCGGGATCGACCCACCGGGCTTGATCCGGTCGCCTCCGTGCGGGATGACCGTGAGATTGCGTCGGCCCAGGACGGTCTCGGTCCGGATCGCGGCCTGGGAGTCCGACCCCATCTCGACGGTGTCGTCCATGCGGAACCCGACCTTGACCTTGGTCCCGGCGTCGGTACCGGCCAGTTCGATCGACTCGACGGTGCCCACCTGGACCCCGGACACGGACACGATGTCGCCCTTGGCGAGTCCGCCGGCGTCGTCGAAATAGGCACTGTAGGTGCTGATCGGCGAGAGATAGGGCAACTTGTCCATCTGCATGGCGGTGATCACCACCAGACCGATCACGACGATGCCGATGACGCCGACCTGGGCGCGGCTGCGCTGCCCGCGCTTCACCTCGCGGGCGACGTCGGCCTCGTCGGATTCGGATCTGCGGCTCGAGAACAGGCCCCCGAACGGAAGACTCATGAGCCGTCACACCTTCCGCCGGCCGTCGTGGTATTGCCCATCACGTTGTTCGACGTGTACAGGATCGTCTGGCCACCGGGCGCCGGCAGCATCAGCCGGATGCGGCAGAAGTAGAGTTGAAGCCACGCGCCGTAGGAGCCCAGGTTCGACAACGTCTTGTAGTCCTCGGGGAGTCGTGAGATCAGGTTGCGGACAAAGGGTTCCGCGGCCAGCAGCTCCTCCGAGACCCGACCGGTGTTGGTCACCATCGACTGCAGGGTCGGGCGGGTCGTCCCCAGCAGGTCGGCGAGACCGTTGGTGACACGGGAGGTCTGGGTCAGCGCGTTGCCGATGGTGCCCTTCTGCTCGGCGAGCCCGGTCACCAGTTGTTGCAGGAGGTCGACGCTGGTGTCTAGGCCCTCGCGGTCGCCGTCGAGCGTGGCGAGGGTCGTGTTGAGGTTGTCGATGACGTCGCCGATCAGTTCGTCGCGGTCGGCGAGCGTGTTGGTGAACGACGAGGTGTTCTCCAGCAGCGTGTTCAACGCGCCGCCCTGTCCCTGGAACACCGCGATCAGCGAGCTGGTCAGCGCATTGGCCTCGTCGGCGTCCAGAGTCCGGAACAGCGGTTTGAAGCCACCGACGAGCTTGTCGAGATCGAGCGCGGGCTCGGTCTGGGCGACCGGGATCTGGGCGCCGTCGGCGAGGAAGGTGGAGGTGTCGCCGGTCCCCTGCTGCAGCTCGAGATACCGGTCGCCGGTGAGGTTCTCGTATCGGATCAGCGCGCGGACCGATTCCGGTAGCGGATACTGCTGGTCGACGCTGAAGGTGATGACGGCGTCGTTGTCACGGTTCAGTTCGACGCCACCGACGGACCCGACCTCGACGCCGGCGATCTTGACCTTGCTGCCCGACTGCATCGCCGAGGCGCTCGTGAAGACGGCGCTGTACTCGTTCGACGCCCCGGAGCGGTATCGGCTGAAGACGACCACCAGCGCCACGAACACCAGGACCATCACCACCGTGAAGGCGCCCAGCTTGATCAGGGTCGCGCGGAACGCGCGGGCGCGATTATCCACGGGGGGGGCTCTCCGAACAGGATCTGGAACAGCTTCTGTGAGTTCGCCTTCGGCTTGGTTCTGGGTTGATAGGGCTGCGGCGCATTGTTTCCGACGTAGAACGGCGCGTGCACCTTGGTCGCCGGATCACCCAGCCCGCCCTGGCACGTCGGCGGGCCCTCTACCCCGACACGGGGCAGGTCGTACGGATATTGATACGGATCCTTGCCGGGGAGGATGCTCGCGTCGAGCATCAGCATGCCGTTGCGCTCACCGAGGAACGGTGCCGCGACCTCCGACGCGACCGCACTCGCGGTCAGGAAGCACTTGATCCCGGGCGCGTTGTAACCGAGCAGCGCGGCAATGGGATCGAGGTCGGACAGCGCACCGATGAGCGTGTTCTTCGACGGCGCGATGACCCCGTTGATGGTGTTCGCCATCCCGGTGGCATTGATGAGCAGGGCGTCGAGGTTGGACGTGTTGTCCACCAACGTGTTCCCGACGACGGTGAAGTTGTCGACGGTGCGCAGCAGATCCGGCATCGAGTCCGCGTACACGTTGGTGACGGTCGCACCTTCCCGGAACAGCCGGTTCAGCGCGGGCAGATGGGGATTGGTCTTGCCGAGCAGTGCGGTCAGCTGCTCGAGGGCGACGCCGATCTCCTCACCCTGCCCCTGCAGCGCGGTGTCGATCGCACCGAGCGTCGCGTTGAGCTTCTCCGGCTGCAGCTGTGCGAGCACCGAGACGAGCTGCTGGTACACGGTGTTCAGTTCGACGACGACGCGGTCGGCGGGGATCTCGGCACCCGCGGTCAGGGTGCCCTCCGGCTCGCCGGGCACCACGAAGTTGACGGCCTTGGCGCCGAAGATGGTGTTCGACTTGATGTCGGCGGCCACATTGGCGGGGATCTTCGCCATATCACCGTCGGCGATGTCGAGGGTGAGGATCGCGTCGCCCCCGCGCTCGGTGATCTCCGCGACGCGCCCCACCTCGACGCCGCGCAGCTTGACCTTGGCGTCGGGGTTCATCACCAGGCCGGCCCGGGGAGCCACGAGGGTGACCTGCTGGGTTCCCTGGAAAGCACCGAGGAACGACGCGCTGGCCCCGATGATCAGGGCCAGCAGCACCGCGACCATGACCACCGCCGCCGTCCGGCGGGTCGCCCGTGAACGCTCTTGTCTCCTGCTCATCGCTCAGCCCGCCAGGTTGAACTTGCCGTCGGCGCCATAGATGGCGAGGGAGGTCAGAAGTGTGATCACGACCACAACAACGAGCGATGCGCGGACCGCGTTCCCGACAGCGACACCGACGCCGACCGGCCCGCCCGAGGCGTTGTAGCCGTAGTACGTGTGGATGAGCATGACGGCGACCGCCATACAGATCGCCTGCACGAACGACCACAGGATGTCCGACGGGATGAGGAACGTGTCGAAGTAGTGGTCGTACACGCCGGGCGACTGTCCGTAGAGGAACACCGTCGCCGAGCGGCTCGCGAGGAACGACGCCAGTGACGCCAGCGCGTAGAGCGGGATGATCGCGATCAGCCCGGCGATGATGCGCGTGGACACCAGGTACGGGATGGACGAGATCGCCATCGTCTCGAGCGCGTCGATCTCCTCCGAGACGCGCATGGCACCGAGCTGCGCCGTCGCGCCCGCACCGATGGTCGCGGCGAGGGCGATACCGGAGATCACCGGGACGGCGATGCGCACATTGATGAACGCCGAGAAGAAGCCGGTGAGGGCCTCGACGCCGATGTTGGCCAGCGAGCTGTAACCCTGGACGGCGATGGTGCCGCCGGTGAAGAGGGTCAGGAACCCGACGACCACGACGGTGCCGCCGATCATCGCCAGCGCGCCGGTGCCCATGGAGATCTCGGCGATGAGCCGCAGCGTCTCCTTCTTGTAGTGCTTGATCGCACGCGGGATCGACACGACGCTGTCCCAGTAGAACAGCGCCTGGTCGCCGATCTGATCCCAGTCCTCGCCGGCTCTCTTGGCCGCGACGCGCGCGGTCCGGAACCGGGTGGTGAACGGAAGTACCATCGCTCAGCCCGCCGTTGCCTTGAGACCGACCGCCGTCACCACGACGTTGACGACGAACAACGCCATGAACGAGTACACGACGGTCTCGTTGACGGCATCGCCGACGCCCTTCGCGCCGCCTTTGACGTTGAGTCCCTGGTAGCAGCCGACCATCCCGGCGAACAGACCGAACAGAGCGGCCTTGACCATCGAGATCATCAGCTCGCCGAACCCGGTGAGCAGGGTCAGGTTGGCAACGAACGCACCGGGATTCACATCCTGGAGGTAGACGGAGAAGATGAATCCGCCGCCGATGCCGATCGTGCAGACGAGGCTGTTCAGCAGCAAGGCGACCCCGGTGGAGGCCACGATGCGCGGGACCACCAGCCGGTGGATCGGGTTGATGCCGAGCACCTTCATCGCGTCGATCTCTTCGCGGATGGTCCGGGCGCCGAGGTCGGCGCAGATCGCGGTGGCGCCGGCACCGGCGACGATCAGCACGGTGACGATCGGGCCGATCTGGGTGACGGTGCCGAGAGCGGCACCCGCGCCGGACAGGTCCTGCGCGCCGATCTCGCGCAACAGGATGTTCAGGGTGAAGCTGACGAGAACCGTGAACGGGATGGCGACCAGGAGGGTGGGCACCATCGACACGCGGGCGATCGCCCAGGACTGTTCGACGGTCTCCCGCCACTGGAACGGACGGTGGAACAGCTCGCGCGCCGACTCGACGCCGAGCGCCACGAAATCACCGATTCCACTGAGGGGTGTGGCCAGTTTGCTCAGCATCGCCCAACCCCCTTCACCCTCGCACCATCGCGAAACCTATCACGCACAATCGAGCTGAATTGGTCAGTTGACCAGAGCGCTTGCCGAGAATGTGCGTCCCGGATCGCGGTCGGCGAAGTGTCCCGTCAGGGTCTTCGCGAGGTCCTCGGCGGACCACGCATCACCCTCGGCGACGAAGACCTCGTCGACGGTCGGCGCGGCCATCAGGGTGACCTTGGGACCGTAGACGACGAACACCTGACCGGTGACGGCGTCGGAGTCGGAGCCGGCGAGGTAGGTGACCAGCCGCACGACATGCTCGGGATCGAGAGGGTCCACTCCGTCGGTGGGTGCGTCGCCGAAGACGGCGGCGGTCATCGCGGTCCGCGCCCGCGGGCAGATCGCGTTGGCGCGCACGCCGTATCGCTTGAGGGCACGCGAGGCCGACAGCGTGAGTGCGGTGATACCCGCCTTCGCGGCGCCGTAGTTGGCCTGCCCTTCGGGACCCAGCAGCCCGGCCTCCGAGGCGGTGTTGATGATCCGGCCGAACACCGGGCCGCCCGCCTCCTTGGAGGCCGCGCGCCAGTGCGCCGCCGCATTGCGGGTGAGCAGGAAGTGTCCGCGCAGGTGTACGCGGATCACCAGGTCCCACTCGTCGTCGGTCATGTTGAACAGCATCTTGTCGCGCACCACGCCGGCGTTGTTCAGGACGATGTCGAGCGAGCCGAGCTGGTCGGTCGCCGTCGTCATGATGGCGGCGGCGGTGGCCGAGTCGCCGATGTCGCCGGGCACCGCGACCGCGCGGCCGCCGGCGGCGGTGATCGTGTCGATCACGTCGCTCTGATCAAGCGCCGCGGGGAGGTCGTTCACGACGACCGTGGCCCCCTCGGCCGCCAATCCGATGGCCTCCGCACGACCGAGACCAGCACCTGCACCGGTGACGACCGCGACGCGACCGTCCAACGTGTAACCCACCCGATTTCCTCCTGAGCTAAAACTAGAACCTGTTCTAGCATGATTCGCGGATGGATGGAACATATCGGCGTTTTCGCTCGGGTCAGTCCTCGACGACGGTCAGCGCCGACTTCGGACAGTTGGCGGCGACCTGACGCAGTTCCTCGACACGGTCCGCGGGGATGTCTTCTTGGAGAATCACCAGGTAGTCGTTGTCATCCAGATCGAAGAAGTCCGGAGCCATCCCCACGCAGATGGCGTTGGACTCGCAGAGGTCGAAATCTGCCTTGATACGCATCGGAACCGTCTCCTCGTCGATAAGTCACCTGTTGACTGGGCTGTGAGAACAGGTTAGAACGTGTTTCAGAAGTGCACGAGCACTTCGTCTGTCAACTTGACCATAAGCCGGGACCGGACGCTAGCCGATCCACCCCTTGGAGTGTCGATGCGCATCGCCTATACCGACCAACAAGCCGAGCTCCGAAGGGAACTCCGCGACTACTTCTCCGGCCTCATGACCGAGGAACGTCGTGCCGCTCTGTCCGGCGGCGACGGTGAACTCGGCGAGGGCGACGCGTACCGTGACGTCGTCGCGCAGATGGGCGCCGACGGCTGGCTCGCCCTGGGCTGGCCCACCGAGTTCGGTGGCCAGAACAGGTCGATGATGGACCAGCTGATCTTCACCGACGAGGCTGCGATCGCGGGTGCTCCCGTCCCGTTCCTCACCATCAACTCGGTGGCGCCGACGATCATGAACTACGGGTCGGACGAGCAGAAGGCGTACTTCCTGCCCCGGATCGCGGCGGGCAAACTGCACTTCTCCATCGGGTACTCCGAGCCGGGCGCCGGCACCGACCTCGCCGCACTGCGGACCACCGCGGTCCGCGACGGCGACGACTACGTCATCAACGGCCAGAAGATGTGGACCAGTCTGGTCGCCTACGCCGACTACATCTGGTTGGCCTGTCGCACCGATCCGTCGACGCTGGAACCGGGCGGCAAGAAGCACAAGGGCATCTCGATGCTCATCGTGCCCACCACCGCCGAGGGCTTCAGTTACACGCCGGTGCACACCATGTCGGGGGTGGACACCAGCGCGACGTACTACCAGGACGTCCGGGTCCCCACGTCGTCGATCGTCGGCGAGGAGGGCGGCGGGTGGCCGCTGGTCACCAACCAGCTCAACCATGAGCGGGTCGCGCTCTGCAGCGCGGCGCCGATCCAGACCGCCCTGCGCGAGACGATCGCGTGGGCTCAGCAGACCAAGACCGGCGACGGGCATCGGGTGATCGACGCCCCATGGGTGCAGCAGAACCTGGCCCGCGTCCACGCCAAGGTCGAGTTCCTCAAGCTGATCAACTGGAAGATCGCCTCGGTCGCGAGTTCCGGCGGATCGCCGAGCCCGGCCGACGCCTCCGCGACGAAGGTCTACGGCACGGAGTTCGCCACCGAGGCCTACCGACTTCTCATGGAGGTCGTCGGACCGGCCGCGACGCTGCGAACCGGAAGCACCGGCGCGCACCTGAACGGTCGCCTGGAGCGGTTCCAGCGCACGTCGCTGATCCTCACGTTCGGCGGCGGCACCAACGAGATCCAGCGCGACATCATTGCGATGCTCGCCCTCGGCCTGCCGCACCAGCGCAGATAGCCCCGACCGCTGGTTGAGCAGCCAGCGAGCACGCCCCCGCTGGTTGAGTAGCCCCGAGCGAGCGCAGCGAGCACCCGCCCCACCCGCTGGTTGAGTAGCCCCGAGCGAGCGCAGCGAGCACGCGGCGTATCGAAACCACCAACCGCACCCCGAACCTGGAGACCCACCATGGATTTCTCGCTTCCCGAGTCCGGCGCCGACGTCCGCGGGCTGGCCCGCGACATCGCGACGTCGATCAGCACCCCCGAGCGGGTCGCCGAACTGGAGACGGCTCGTACCGCGCTCGACGCGGACCTGTGGCGCGAACTCGGCGGCGCCGGACTCCTGGGCCTCGAGTTGTCCTCCGAGACCGCCGGGGATGCCGGCGGCGACCTCGGGGTCGTCGAGAATGCGCTCGTGGCCACCGAACTCGGCCGCGTGCTGGCCCGCGTACCGTTCGGTCCGCACGCGATCGCCGCCCTTCCGGTGATCGCCACGCACGGCTCGTCGGCACTCCGGGAGCGGATCCTGGGGTCCGGGGCCACCGGCGACTCGGTGCTCACGGTCGCGGTCGAGGAGGACCTGGCCACCGACTTCACCTCGCCCGCAACCACCTTCTCGTCCGACGGCGGCCTGACCGGCGTGAAGGTCGACGTCCCCTACGCCGAGGCCGCGGACATGTTCGTGGTCACCGCGTCCGGACCCGACGGTGTCGTCGCGGTGGTCGTGGCCGCCGATGCCCCGGGCGTCGTCGTCACCCCGACCCCCGCCACCGGGCTGATCCCTTCGGCGCAGGTCGAATTCGACGGCACGCCGGTGTCCGACGACGCCGTTCTCGACGGCGGTGCCGACACGGCCGCGACGCTCATCGCGCGTGCGACCCTGGCCTGCTGCGCCGAACAGACCGGCGTCGTCGAACGCGGCCTCGAGCTCACCGCCGAGTACGCCCGCGATCGCGAGCAATTCGGCCGCGCCATCGGGTCGTTCCAGGCGGTCGCCCAACGTCTCGCCGACGGGTACATCGATGCCCAGGGGCTGGCACTCACGACGACGCAGGCGGCCTGGTTGCTCGACCATTCGACCGGCCACACCCCGGAACTGCAGAATGCGGTCGCCACCGCCAAGTTCTGGGCCGCCGAGGCCGGGCACCGGGTGGCGCACACGGCCGTACATGTGCACGGTGGTGTCGGCCTCGACACCAGTCACCCGGTCCATCGTTACTTCCTGCGCGCCAAGCACAACGAGTTCGCATTCGGTTCCGCGACCGCCTCGGTGCGGGCCATCGGAGCCGAACTGGCCGCCACGCCGGCGTGAACCGACCGGTCGCGGCGACGCACGCCTCGACGGTCGCCGATCTGCTCGCTCCGCTGATCGAGATCGACGACCGCGGGGTCTGGTTCGAAGACGGATTTCGCTCCTGGACCGATCATCTCGCCGATGCGGCGTTGCTGGCCGGGGTGTTGCGCGGCCGGTTGTCGGATGACCGCCCGCGTCACGTGGGCGTGCTGCTGGCGAATACGCCGGTGTTCAGCGCGCTCTTCGCCGCGGCGGCACGTCACGGATTCGTGCTGGTGGGCCTGACCACCACCCGGCGTGGCGACGCGCTCGCCGCCGACATCGCCCGTGCCGAATGCCAGATGGTGCTGTGCGGCGAGGACACCCGGCATCTGCTGGACGGCCTCGACCTGGGCGGAACCCGCGTTGTCGATGTCGATTCGCCCGAATGGGCGGCCGCGGTGATCGCGGGTAAGCCGGCACCCCTTGCCGACGCGGCGCCGGACGACCTGCTGATGCTGATCTTCACGTCGGGGACGACCGGCGACCCGAAGGCCGTGCGATGTACGCACCGGACCTTCGCGACCAGCGGTCCGATGCTGGCCGAGCGCTTCGATATCGGGCCGGACGATGTCGCGTATCTCTCGATGCCGATGTTCCATTCGAACGCGATGATCGCCGGGTGGTGCGTCGCGGTGGCGGGCGGGGCGTCGATCGCGTTGCGGCGCAGCTTCTCCGCGCGTGGGTTCGTCGAGGACGTCCACCGGTACGGCGTGACATATGCCAACTACGTAGGCAAACCGATGCACTACATCCTCGCGACCGATCCGCGCCCCGACGACGCCGCGAGTCCGCTGCGGATCATGTACGGCAACGAGGCATCCGCCCGCGACCGCCTCCGGTTCTCCGAACGCTTCGGCTGCCGCGTCGTCGACGGATTCGGATCCACCGAGGGCGGCGTGGCCATCACGCGCACCCCTGACACACCCGATGATGCCCTGGGCCCACTGCGCGAACCGACCGCGGTCGTCGACGTCGACACCGCCGAGCCCGTTCCGGCTGGCGTGGTCGGTGAGATCATGAACCTCTCAGGGCCCGGCCTTTTCGCCGGCTACCACAACGATCCCGACGCCACCGCGGACCGCATGCGCGGCGGGATCTACCACACCGGCGACCTCGCCTGGGTCGACGACGCCGGTTACCTGCACTTCGCCGGACGTCTCGGCGACTGGTTGCGCGTCGACGGCGAGAACATCGGCACCGGACCCATCGAGCGAATCCTGCTGCGCCACCCGGCGATACGGCAGGTCGCCGTGCACGGCGTGCCGGTCGACATCGGTGACGAGATCGAGGCGGTCCTCGTCGCCGACGTGCTCACGGCCGACGACTTGAGCCAGTTCCTCTCCGCGCAAGAAGATCTCGGCCCGAAACAGTGGCCGCACCGGGTGCGGCTCGTCGACGAACTCCCCGAGACCGCGACCTTCAAGACCGTCAAGCGGCTCCTGGCCTCCGATGCCACCCCACCGACGTGGGTTCGGGACGGTCGGGTCTACCGCGCCCCGACGTAGGCCGGCCGCCGCCGTTCCCCTGGCCGTGCAGTGCTCTGATCCGAGAGAACCAACAGACCTGCTCCTGCACAGTTCCCTGAGCTGACGAGCGAAGGCGACCCACCCCTGCTACCTGAGGTGCGAGGAACGAAGCGACAGCCCTTCTGCTCCCTGAGGTCTGCGGAGCGCAAGGCGACAGCACCCCTGCTCCCTGAGGTCTGCGGGGCGCAAGGCGACAGCACCCCTGCTCCCTGAGGTCCGCGGAGCGCAAGGCGACAGCACCCCTGCTCCCTGAGGTCCGCGGAGCGCAAGGCGACAGCACCCCTGCTCCCTGAGGTCCGCGGAGCGCAAGGCGACAGCACCCCTGCTCCCTGAGGTCCGCGGAGCGCAAGGCGACAGCACCCCTGCTCCCTGAGGTCCGCGGAGCGCAAGGCGACAGCACCCCTGCTCCCTGAGGTCCGCGGAGCGCAAGCGACGAGCCACGAAGGGCCCCGTTTGCATCCGTATGACGTAACGCCCGGTTTCCGGGCATCACGTCATACGGATCTTCTGCGCCCCTGTGGATACCGTTCCCCATTCGCGATCATCACGCACTACGTTGACAGCGCACAGTTCTGGTATGCGCTGATCGTGCTAGCTTCTACGCACACTCTCGGGGGGGAGACGATGGCAGATCTGACCGTGGATCCGGCGGCGCTAATCACAGCCGCTATCGAGATACAACAGTGCGCCTCGAACATCGGGGGGTTGCACCTCAGTGCAGGACTGGGGACCACCTACGCGACCCAGACGTTCGGTGGGCTCGCCGGCTCATTCCGCGGCGCGACCGACGACATGAGCGATATCGCGAGCTCCGGTGATTCGCAGATCACGAGGTCGATGTCGAATGCTTCGAAGGCAATCTCTGCTTTTGCTGAGTTGGTGATCAACGCCCGCGACACCACCGTCGACACTGATCAATCCGGAGCGAACCGCATTTCGAGCGCGATCGCCTTCCCTTCGAGGACCGGCTCACTGACGGACCACCCAGTTCCGCTCGAAATTCTCCTGGGCGTCACGGAGAGGGGACCGCGGTAGCATGCCGCCGAGCTACAACGAGGTCACGGCATGGACGCCTGATCAACTCCGGTTCATCGCCAATGGACTGTTCGCCATGAAGGCTCGTCTCGACGCCGAGGCACCCAAGGCTGGAAACCCAGTCCTCAACCTGACGGGTGCGGAGTGGACGGGTAAGGCCAGAGGACCAGCCGACGACCGAGCGGAGGCCATCACACGCTGGCTCCGCGGCGTCGCGGACGAATACGGCGATCTCGCCGATGCGATGAACCGCGGCGCGTTTTCCATCGAAGGAGCAGTCACTGCCCTCGAGAACGGGACAACGTCATCAGAGTCCCAGGGTTATGTGCTGAATAGGGGAAGCCGCGAGTACGAGGTGACCTTCGAGAAAGCGAAGGCTCCGCCGGGCGCCGAGTACGACGCGAACGTCGCCTTTCAACATCAAACCGCCTTGCGCAATCTCGGTATCGCCGCGGACCAGGCTGTGAGCGACACGAGCGCAGCCGTCAACTCCGCTTTGGCTGCGCTGAGCGGAATAACACCGGCGTCGATCTCCACATCAAGCGGTTCTATGACACGCGTGTCGAACCAAGTGGACGCATTCCGCGAAGTCTACGATCGAGTTCCGGTCAGCGACAACGACTGGCGGATCGCCGCTGCATTGGACCCGCATAGTTACAATCCGAAGAACAAAGGGGCCCCGCCGGTTGTCAGCGTGATCAAGATCGATCCTGTACCCGGGCAGGGCGTCGTTGCCACGGGGCTGTTCATTCCCTCCGAGCGCGTAGTGTCAGGGCTGAACTTCTCCGAGTTCGAACTCAAGAGGAATCTCGGCGACGCCCGCGGGTTCGATCCGAACTTCGCTCCAGAAGACGCTCGCGTCTCATACTTCATCGATTACGAGAACGGCGTGATCGTGGCACGGCAAAACCCTTCGGTCGATGAGGATGGCAACGTCAAGACCGGAACACCTTCCGTCCATGCGGGCCAACTGCCCGACGGTACCGTGGCAATCAAATATGACGCGTCCGATCCCCTGGCGCCACCTCATACAGAGGACATCGGTTGGAGTGTACGGGGCCAGACCATTGTCACGCCGGGCGCCGACGGTGCCAGCGTATCGGGTGAAAGAACGGACTTTCCCTCGATGGAGACGTACCAGTACATGCCTGACGGTCGTACTCGAATAATGTTCCAGGACGACGCTGGCGATCATACGGAATACGGGCCACTGCGCGACCTCCCCTCTCAGCATCATTATGGGCAATACACCTCAGACTTATCTCGATTCCCCAAGGACGCCGGGTCTGTCGTCTACGGCCCACCGCCCCACCCCATCGACGAGATGACCGAGTTCGGCGGTGCGGACGACCCTCCTAGGGTCAATCAGGCCAAATGACCATTCAAAACAGTTCTTGACAGATACCGCAAAAAATGAGGACGGCGTCCATGACCAACGAATCAAGCAGCAACGCACCACCCGACGACCAGGCTGGTCAACGCGTCTTCGCTGCCCAAACGGCAACCGTCGTTGCGATCCTATGTTCGAGTTTCGGCGTTCCGTTCCTATTCGCCGATAACCGAGTCGTAATAGCCTTGGTGCTGGCCACGACGACGTTGCTGATCGGATGCGCCCTTGCCCTACCTCGTCGCACCCGCTCGTGGGGAGGCGTGGTCATTGCGGCCGCGGTGCCCGTCTACCTCATAACTGGTGTGATGTGACAAATCGCGACGACCGCCAATCGGCCAACCGATTCTTCGGACCGATCACGCCCTACATCTGCGTTGCCGCGATCACCCTCGCTTTGATTGCGGTGAATTACCTGTGGGTGATCGGAATATTGCTCAATATCGTGTTCGTATTCGTCGGCATCGCGCTCATGGCGAATCGGGGGGTGGCTCGTCAAGTCGGTACCGGGATCACTGTCGCGTACCTCACCTTCGTTGCCGCACTTGGCATCCTGATACTCGTTGACTACGTCAAGACTGGCGACGGCCCGTCCACGACATCGTCTTTGTCGGCTCCGCCCAACCCAGAAACGTCACATGGAAGTGACTGACGAAGTCGCCTCTGTGGGCGGAGAATCTGTCAAGCCAACCCAATTGAGCTACGCGGCACAGACACTCGTGTCGTTGCTTCTGTCCGTCGCGATCTTTCTCGCTGCGCTCAACTCCGACACGTCACGCGTTCTCCCCGTCCTCGTAACGATCTCGCTGGCCACCGCGTGTGTCGTCGCCATCGTCAAACGTCCCGCTGCGCGCAGCTGGGTTATCACGATCACGACGGCTACCGTGACCATGAGTGTGGCCGTCATTCCCTACGGGGGTTGGCCGTGAACCCGTGCGATGAGCCACCCGACAACCGATTCTTCGGACCCGCGACTCCGATGACAGTGATCATTACGCTGGCAGCAGCACCGTGCACGTTTCTGTTCGTGTGGGTCGCCAACGTCTTCCTGTTTCTGTTTCTCTTTGTCCTCGGCGCGGAAATGCTCGTCACCGGCACATCCCGCCAGATCGGCACCGGCCTCGTGGCCGGCAGCCTGACTTACGTACTGGTTCTCGCAGGTTTGCTCGTGTACGCCAGCGCCTGAGGAAGCGACCCCGCCGCCTCACAACCCCCCACGGTTCGACACCTGCGCCCGCCGGGACGATGAGGATTCTGTCCATTGGTGGTGGATGCGCTCCGAATGGGTGAGACTGGCACCGGCACGCCCGACGAGAGGCTCGACACCATGACCGGTAGGTACCTGCTCCGCACCCTGGGCATCGCACTCGGATGTGCAACCGCGGCAATCCTCTCCCCCACGATCGCGAACGCCGCACCGGACGACGTGACGATCACACCGTCGGTGTCGGGCAACTCGGTCACCGTGACCGTCACGAACCGGTCCACGGCGGTGATCGGGTGCAAGATGTTCGGGCTCCCGGCCGGGTCCGTGGCCGACAGCGACTCGCGACCACCCTTCGGATACGTCAACCCGGTCGACCCGCGCGCACTGATCGCGCCGGGCGGCACGCGCACCGTGGCGCTCGAGGTGTTCACCGACGAGGGCCCGAGCGGGTCCACCGTCCTGCCCGACGGCGCCTACGACCTGTACTGGGGGTGCACGACGGTGCCGGGGTTCGAAGGCGTCGAACAGTGGGGCACGCTGGGCCCGGCCGGAAAGCCGTCGACCGCACGAACCACGCGGCTGACACTTCCCGCCGAAGTCGGCACCCTGATCGCACCGACCCCCATGCCGCCGGGGCCGTGCCCCAACGCGAGTTGCCTCCCGCCCGACGTTGCCGACATCGTCGACGACCTGTGGGGCGAGTACACCTCGCCCTAGGAGCCTGCTGAATTAGGGTCCAGCCTGGGTTGAGGTTCCTGCTGCGGGGATGTGTCGGTTCCGGGGTGTGGTCGTGGTGATCGATCTAGGTGGGGCGGCGGTGCCGCGGTTCAGGCGGTGGCCAGTGTCCAGGTGCCGTTGGTGGTAGTCAGTCCGAGGGTGATCAGGCGGCGTAGGTTGATCGCGGCGGCGCGGTGGTGCAGCCAGTTGTTGTTGCGTTCGATTCCACGGTAGGGCACCCGCCGGTTACCGCGGGTGAGCCAGGCAATCGTCCGTTCGACCATGGGTCGATGCTGGCGGTAGGTGTCGGCAATAGTGTTGTCAGAGAAGTGTTGTCGGTGTTCGCGCTGGAGTTGGTGGTGTTCGCCGAAACTGATTTTGCGTCCACGAACCGCGGTGGTGCACCGTGCCCGAAGTGGGCAGTCGTGGCAGGCCGCACCGTAGGTGACGTGGCCTTTCGCGCTGACCGGTCGGGTCAGGTTGTTGGGGCAGGTCAATGTGTTCGAGTCGGCGTCGAAGGTGAAATCGTCGACGACGAAACCACCAGCAACCGCCGGCAAGTGTGGCTTGGGTTTGATCACCGCGTTCCATCGTGTCCGCGCCAGCGTGGCCAGCATGTCACCGGAGGCATACGCTGAATCACCCAGCACCTCACGATCGTCGGCGTCGTCGGCGACGGTCGGATCGCTCAGCAACAACCGTGCCCCGACTGCTCCGTCGGAAGTGTCCGGACCAGCGGCTTTGGTCATCTCGATCGCGGTGACCAACCCGGTCTCCGGTTCATTGACGATGTGGCCCTTGAACCCGTCCTGCTGGCGTGCCCGGGTTTTGTGGGCGTGCCGGGTGTCGGTATCGACGGTGGAGATCACCCGGTCCGGGGCGGTCCGGGGCGCGATGCGCCAGCGTCCGTCGGTGCCATCAGAACCTGGTGCCGGTTCCACATCCTGGCCGGTCACCAATGCCAGCAATGCCACCGCCTGCGCCTGGGCCTGGTTACTCGGTTCCTTGTCGATGGCCTCGAGGTCCAGACCGTCGAGCACGGCCAACCCATCTTCGACAAGGGCGCTGATCAGGTCCTGTTGAGCACACTCATCATCCCAGGCGATCCGCGGCTTGCCGGGCCGGTCATAGCCGCCGCCGGTCAACGCGGCCAGACGAGTCGCGTGCTGCTCGACCACCACCGCACCACCGTCGACCTCTCGGGCGACCCGCCGGATCGCCGCGATCACCTGGGTGATGGCGTCCTGGCGGGCCACCGCGTCATCGAAGATCGTCGAATCCAGCGCTCGACGACTCTTACCCGCGAGCACCCCGGTGGTGGTGATGACCTCGCGTACCACCTCGAAAATGCGGTGCGGCCGATCGCTGGCTGCCAGTCGCCGACGCCAGTACGTCAGAGTCGACGGATGAAAACCTTTGTTACCCAACACGAATCCACACGCCGCTTTCCACCGCAGATCGAAAGTGACCGCATCAGCGGCTTCGCGATCGGACAAACCCTGCAGCGTTTGCAGCACGATCACCGACGCCATCGTGGCCGGCGGGATCGACGGACGGCCCCGGCCGCTGGGAAACAGGTCCGCGAACATCTCCGCAGGAAACAACTGCTCGCGATGAGCAGCCAAAAACGCGAACACACTGCCCTCGGCCAGCAAATGCCCGACGACCGAGTTCACATCCAGAAACTCACCCTGACGATCCGGCTCACCCTGCATACCCACCAGGATCCCAGCCCACCAGGCAAACCCGCTCACCCCACACCGAAACGACACCGACTATTTCAGCAGTCTCCTAGCCTGAGCGAAGCGGCGAGGCCGTTGCCGTCGGGGACACTCGCCCGGTCACCCAGTGGCTTCGACTCGGCTCCTCGCTCCGCTCGGTGCCGGCTCAACCAGCGGGGGGGTGGCCGACCGCGCGGGCACCAGCCAGCCGGCTCAACCAGCGCGGGGTGGCCGCTGCCGCGGGATCAAGACGACTGGCGGCCTCGACGCAACGGTCGTGCCGACGCGTTGGTTCCGAAGACAGGTCGATTGGTGACCGATTGCCCGGCTGGTCCCGCATGTGGTCGGACTCACGTGGCGCCGACGGCCGACTTCCGGTGCCCTGGGAGATAGGGAACCGCTCAATTCGGGCTTCCCCGACGGGACAGACCGCCGATGCCGCCGGGACGCACTCCCCCGTTCGAAAGCCGATCACGACCACAGCCCTATCGACAGGACTGGAGCCGACCGATGACCGTAGCCGAACGCACCGCACCCGAATCCGACTCCCGCAGACAGTCAACCCGAACGGAGCTGCTGGGCCCCTTCCACGACGGGCGAGAAATGATTCTCGCCGCCGTCCTCGCCGCGTTGGCCGGGGCCACCGGCGCGGCGGCGTGGCTGTACTCCTCCGGGTGGTACGTGACCTTCATGACGGGCAACAGCGAGCGACTGGTGCTCGAACACGTCAAGGGGGCCCACCAGCTCGGCTTCACCGCTCTGCTGACCGTGGTGGTGTTCGTTCTCGGCGTGTTCGTGGCCACCCTGGCCAGGATGTACGTTTGGCGCAAAGCCCGGCACGGGGCGACGATGCTGACCGCGGGCTCGACGATCGCCGCGTGGCTCATCGACATCAACCTCGACAACGGCAACCGAGAATTCGGCGCCGGCCCGGTGCTCTGCCTGGCCTTCGGTCTCGGCGCACTCAACACCTCGATCAGCCGCAAGGGCGAGGTCGTCATGCCTCTGTCCTACGTGACCGGCACCCTGGTGAAAATTGGCCAGGGCGCCGGGTTGCACGTGTCCGGCGCCAAGCGATGGGGATGGGTCGCTCACCTGAGCACCTACGCGGGATTCCTCGCCGGTGCAGGATTCGGCGGCCTGCTGTTCAACGCCTTCGACGAACGGAACTCGCTACTGACCCTGGCCGTGGTCGCGGTGGTCGCCGCGGCGATCACCTGGCGTCTGGATCATCCCAAGTTCTTGCGTGCCGACGTCCGCTGACATGAGTGGCCGCGTCGTCGGCCGGTCGCGTCGACTGCTGGGCAGGCCGGTCAGCCGCCCAGCGTCTTGTTCATCCGGCCGACGGCCTCCTCGTACTCGCTGACGAGGTCGGCGATGAGGTCGGCGACGGGCGTGATCGCGTTGCAGCGTCCGACGATCTGACCGGCCGGCATCGCGACGACATCGGGATTGTCGGCCTGTGAGATCCGTGCGTGCGCCTCGGCGACGAGCAGGTTCTGCAGCGGCATCGGCAACGGTTCGGGCGCGGACTCGGCGTCCCAGGCATCGGTCCAGGCCGTCTTCAGCAGTCGCGCAGGCTTTCCCGAGTAGATGCGGCGGCGCACGGTGTCCCGCGACGTCGCCTTCAGCAGTGCCTGCTGGACAGTCGACGGCTTGTCGGAACCCTCCGGCACGCCGAGCTTGTACTCCGCCGCCGTCAGCCAGTACGTGCCCATCCACACGCCCTGCGCACCGAGCGCGATCGCCGCGGCGATCTGGCGGCCACTGCCCACGCCACCGGCCGCGAGGACCGGCGCGGTGTCACCGACCGCGTCGACGAGATCCGGCCACAGGATCATCGAGGTGACCTCACCGGTGTGCCCGCCGCCCTCGTAGCCCTGGGCGATGACGATGTCGACGCCCGCCTCGACGTGATGCAGCGCATGCTCTTTCGCGCCCGCGAGCGCGGCGACCAGGACGCCGTTGTCGTGCGCGGTCTAAATGACGTCGGCCGGCGGCGAGCCGAGTGCGTTGGCGATCAGCTTGATCTGTCCGTACTTACGACGATGCTCCATCGCGACGTCGACATGCGAGCGCGCGACCGAGTGCAACCAGCCGAGCACCCCGGCGTCGACCCGGTCTCCACCCGGGAGCGGGGGCACACCCAGATCGTCGAGCGTGCGTTCGACGAACGCGCGGTGCTCCGGCGGGATCATCGAGTCGAGGTCCATCTTCGAGCCCTCGGTCGGGATCTTGGCGGGCATCACCACATCGACGCCGAACGGTTTGCCGTCGGTGTTCTCGTGCATCCACTCCAGGACTTCGTCGAGCTCCTCGGCCTCGTTGAAGCGGACACAACCCAGGACACCGAGGCCACCGGCCCGACTGATCGCCGCCGCCACGTCCTGGCTGGGGGTGAATCCGAAGATCGGATACTCGATGCCGAACTTCTCGACCAGTTCAGTACGCATGTTTCAGCTCCCTTTCGGCGCTCTACTGCGCCTCGTCGGCGGGACGTTCGGTGGTGACCGACGCTCCCCATCGATAGTCGGGTTTGCCTGCGGGAGAACGCTTGATCTCGTCCACGAACCACACGCTGCGCGGACACTTGTAGCCCGCCAACTCTTTTCGGACAACGTCGTTGAGACTCGTGAGCGACGGGTTCGCACCGTCCCGAGTCGCGATGACTGCCGCGACGCGCTGACCCCACCGGTCATCGGCCACACCCACCACGACGGTGTCGAACACGTCCGGGTGGGCCTTGAGCGCCCCCTCCACCTCCTCGGGGAAGACCTTCTCGCCGCCGGTGTTGATCGACACCGACCCACGGCCGAGCATGGTGATCGTGCCATCGGCCTCGAGGACGGCGTTGTCGCCGGGCAGCGAGTAGCGCACGCCGTCGAAGACCTTGAACGTCTTCGCCGACTTCTCCGGGTCGTTGTGGTAGCGCAGCGGTACGTGGCCGGATCGCGCCAGCACACCGACCTCGCCGCTGCCCGGCTCGACCGGCGTACCGTCCTCCCGCAAGACGTGGGTCTCCTTGTCCGCCTTCACCCGCGGACCGCCGGTGTGCGGCGTGTCCTTCGCGACGACGCCCATCCCGCCGAAGCCGGTCTCCGACGATCCGATCGCGTCGATGATGACCGAATTCGGGAACCGGTCGAGGAACTGTTCCTTGACGCTCGGTGAGAACAGGCAGGCCGACGACGCGATCGACAGCACGCTCGACAGGTCACGGTCCCCACCGCTCTCCAGCGCCTCGATCATGGGGCGCCCCATCGCATCTCCGGTGATGAACACGACGTTGACCTTGTGTCGTTCGACGATGTCCCACGCCGACGATCCGCTGAACTCGGGGTACACCACCGCTTTTCCGCCGGCGAAGAGGGACTGGAAGATCGCCCACTGCGAGCCGCCGTGAATGAACGGCGGAATCGGGTACCGGACGAGCTGTCCGCCCTCGGCACCGGTCTTGGCAAGATGCCACTCGTCGGGTACGGGTTCGCTGGTGTACCAGTCGATTCCACCACCGAGGACGCGCCACACGTCTTCCTGCCGCCACACCACGCCCTTCGGCTTCCCGGTGGTACCGCCGGTGTAGAGCATGTACAGGTCGTCGTCGCTGCGTTCCTCGAAGTCGCGTTCGGTCGACGACGCCGCGATCGCCTCCTCGAAACGGATCGCATCGCTGTGGCCCGCGCAGCACAGGTCCTCGTCCGACCCGTCCTCGATGACGACGCGGTACTCGAGATCGGGCGCTTTCGGCAACGTGTTGCACACGCGACCGGCGAAGCTCCGCTCGTGGATCAGCACCTTCATCCCGGAGTCGGTGAAGATGTGTTCCAACTCGGCTTCGACGTAGCGGTAGTTGACGTTGACCATCACCGCGCGAGCCTTGAAGATGGCGACCATCGCCTCGACCGACTCGATGGTGTTCCTGCTGTACAGACCCACTCGGTCGCCCGGTTGTACGCCCAGTTCCCGGAGTTTGTGGGCGAGGGCGTTGGCACGCGCCTCCAGGTCGGCGTAGGAGCGCAAGCGGTCGCCCGACTCGAGCGCGACGCGCTCGGGAACAAGGTCGACGGCATGCTCGATGAGGTCGGCGATTGTGTAGGCCATGGTTCAAAATTAGAACGTGTTATCGTTCTGGGCAAGCGGCAATACGCGCCCGCCACCATCACCTGATCACCACCCGAGCACAGCGACACCGGAGTGCAGCGATGACCACAGCAACCCCCGCCGAGTCCGTCACCGAAAAGGCACCCGAGTGCCTCGTCGAGAAGCGCGGGCACATCCTGATCGTGACGATGAACCGACCGGAGGCGCGCAATGCGCTGTCGACGGAGATGATGCGGATCATGACCGAGGCGTGGGACCAGGTCGATGCCGATCCCGACATCCGGGTGGCCATCCTCACCGGCGCCGGCGGGTACTTCTGCGCGGGCGCCGACCTGAAGAGCATGAACAAGAACGCTCCCGGCGACACCGTCGACTCCGGTGCGTGGAATCCGGCCTCGTTGCCGGCCCTGCTGAAGGGACGCCGTCTCACCAAGCCGCTCATCGCCGCAGTGGAGGGACCCGCCATCGCCGGCGGTACCGAGATCCTGCAGGGCACCGACATCCGGGTCGCCGGCGAGAGCGCGAAGTTCGGTGTCTCCGAGGCCCGTTGGGGCCTGTACCCGATGGGTGGCAGCGCGGTTCGCCTCGTCCGGCAGATCCCGTACACCGTGGCGTGCGACATCCTGCTGACCGGCCGCCACATCACCGCGCGCGAGGCGCTCGAATACGGACTGATCGGCCATGTCGTCGACGACGGGACCGCTCTCGACAAGGCACTCGAACTCGCCGGGAAAATCGCGGCCAACGGTCCGCTCGCGGTGCAGGGCATCCTCAAGACCATCCGCGACACCGAGGGCCTACACGAACTCGACGCCTTCGAGATCGATGCGAAGATCGGCATCTCGGTCTTCAAGTCGAAGGATGCGAAGGTCGGACCCCGCGCGTTCGCGGAGAAGCGCACGCCGGAGTTCACCGGGGAGTAGCGGCACCGGGCGGTCGCGCCGCGCAGCGACTTCCGCGACGCCCCCGGTCAGCGGACGGCGTCCGACGTATCCTCCGACGACCTACGTGGGCGCAGCACGATCTCGTCGAGACGCCGACGATGATGCTCTTCGATGGTCATGCCCGCCTGGATCTCGTCGACGAGGGCTGCGGCGACGTCGCGGATCTTCACGTTCTCCTGCTGTGAGCGCCACCGGAGCACGTCGAACGCCCGGTCGGCGTTGACTCCGTAGACCAGCATGAGCATGCCCTTGGCCTGCTCGATCACGCCGCTGCTGTCGCGGAAGGCTCGTATCTGGTCGTCGACCCGCCGTTGCCACACGGCCATCTCGGCGTCGGTCAGGTCGAGGTAGAAGCCCTCGGTGCCGATGGCGCGCCGCGTGGCGTCGGTGATGGAATGCGCGATGACCGCGACCGGTCGGACCCGCCCGGACGTGTCGACGATGCGGTGCCGACTCGAGAACGGCGCGTGATTGGTGAGCATCTCGGCCAGCACGGCGTCGAAGTGGGCTCGATCGTCGGGGTGCTTGTGGCGGCGCATGAGTTCGGTGGTCGGTTCGACCTCCCCCGGCGCATAACCGTGCAGGGCGGCGACCTCATCGGACCATTCCCACTTCTCGCCCTCGTAGAAGAAGCGGAAGTCGCCGATACGTTGCATGCCCGACGGCATCCGGCCGGACCGGTCGGTCTGCCGACCCGCCGGGAGGCCATCCCGTCCGTGGTCGGCGTCTCCGCAACGGGGCCGTGATCACTTGGCTGCACGCGAGAAATTCTATGTTCGATCGGCATGCACGGCCGCAGGTTCTGCAGTTAGGAAGTCGTCGACGACTGTCGCACGCGGCGGATCACCGATACCGTGTCCCGTCGGGCACACGCCGACACCGGGTGCGTCGTCACACCAACGTCGCGAGTTCCCGGATCGTCTCGGTGTCGCGGGCGGTGACCATGAGCATGGTGACGCCGGCCGCCTCCCACTCCTTGATCTGAGAGCGCACCTCGTCGGCCGTGCCGACGAGCATCGTCTCGCGGACCATCTCGTCGGGCACTGCGGCGATCGCCTCGGCCTTCTTGCCGCTGAGGAACAGGCTCACGATCTCGTCGACGGCGTCGGCGTAACCCATCCGCTTGTACAGCTCGGCATGGAAGTTCTTCTCCTTGGCACCCATTCCGCCGACGTAGAGCGCCGTCGACGGCCGGTAGCGATCGATGGCCGCGGGCACGTCGTCGGTGATCACCACCTGTACCGTCGCGGCCACCTCGAAGTCCTCCCGGGAACGACGCGCACCCGGCCGCGCGAAACCCTCGTCGAGCCACGCGTTGTACTGGTCGGCGAGACCGAGACTGAAG
Source organism: Gordonia sp. SMJS1 (assembly GCF_029866425.1). Classification (NCBI taxonomy): domain Bacteria; kingdom Bacillati; phylum Actinomycetota; class Actinomycetes; order Mycobacteriales; family Gordoniaceae; genus Gordonia; species Gordonia sp. SMJS1. Next base: position 4,268,519 of record NZ_CP123381.1, read on the forward strand.
AAGATGGCCAGCCAGCCGTCGGCGATCTCTGCGGTCTGCGCGACGTTCTTCGGGCCCTCGGCACCCAGCCAGATCGGGACGTCGGCGCGAAGCGGATGAGTGATCGGCTTGAGTGGTTTTCCGAGTCCGGTCGCCCCGGGTGCGTCGCCCGGGTACGGCAGCGGATAGTGCGGACCCGCGCTGGTCACCTTGTCCTCTCGGGCCAGCACGTCCCGCACGACGCGCACGTATTCGCGGGTGCGTGCCAACGGTTTTGCGAACGGTTCGCCGTACCAGCCCTCCACCACCTGCGGACCCGACACCCCGAGTCCGACGATGTGCCGGCCGCCGGAGAGATGGTCGAGGGTCAGCGCGTGCATGGCGAGGGAGGTCGGCGGCCGCGCCGACAGCTGGGCCACCGCCGTGCCCAGACGGATGCGCGAGGTCGCCGCGCCCCACCAGGCGAGCGGCGTGTACGCGTCGGAGCCCCACGACTCGGCGGTGAAGACCGCGTCGAACCCGCATTCCTCCGCGGTGGCGATCAACTCCGGCGCTTCGCGAATCGGATCGGTACCCCAGTACCCCAGTTGCAGACCGAGCTTCACAACCACTCCCCTTCTCGCCGGGCCGCGCTTCCCACGGCCTGACATGCATCTTGTGCCCAATACTAGAACGTGTTCTACTCGAGATGTGAGCATGAGCGTAACGTCTCCGGCCGCCCCGAATCCCGTCGCCGAGGTGCCCGAGCCGAAGTCCCCCATCCTGACCGCTCCCCTGACCAACTCCTTCGACTACACACGGTCGCTGGGCCCGGTCCTGAGCCAGTTCGCGCTCGCGTTGCGCGATGGCCGGATCATCGGGTCCAAGGGCAGCGACGGCAAGGTGTCGGTTCCCCCGGTCGAGTTCGACCCCGTCACCGGCACCCAGTCCGCCGAGTTCGTCGAGGTGTCGACCGTCGGCACGGTGACCACGTGGACGTGGAACCCCGAGCCGCTGCCGGGCCAACCGTTGGACACGCCGTTTGCGTGGGCGCTGATCCGTCTCGACGGCGCGGACACCACACTGCTGCACGCGGTTTCGGCCGACTCGCCCGACGACCTGTCGACCGGCCTGCGGGTCCACGCCGTCTTCGGCGCCGCGCGCATCGGCCGGATCGACGACATCGCGTACTTCGCCCCCGGCGAGGAACCCGCCACCGCTCCGGCCAACACCGCCGACGCCCCCCAGGGCGCGGAGGCGGGGCTGCTCGTCATCCCCACCCCGGTCAGCACCGCGATCACGCACTCGGCCAACGAGGAAGAGTCCGTGTACCTCGAAGGACTGAAGGCGGGCAAGCTGATCGGCACCCGCATCGGTTCGGGAGTCGACGCGGGGCGCGTGTACTTCCCGCCCCGCGGCGTCAGCCCCGCCGACGGTTCACCCGCATCCGAGCGCGTCGAGTTGGCCCACACCGGCATCGTCACCACGTTCTGCATCGTCAACGTGCCCTTCCAGGGACAGCGGATCAAGCCGCCCTACGTGGCGGCCTACGTGCTCCTCGACGGGGCGAACATCCCGTTCCTGCACCTGATCCTGGACTGCGAGGCCTCCGAGGTCCGGATGGGCATGCGCGTCAAGGCCGTCTGGCTCCCCGAGGACGAATGGGAGTACTCGATCGGCAACATCAGCCACTTCGCGCCCACCGGAGAGCCCGACGCCGAGTACGAGACCTATAAGGACCACCTCTGATGACACTGCCACCGATCGCGATCATCGGCTTCGCGCACAGCCCGAACATCGCCGGCTCCCACGGCACCACCAACGGCGTCGAGATGCTGATCCCCTGCTTCGACAAGCTCTACGCCGAACTCGGCATCGCCCGCACCGACATCGAGTTCTGGTGCAGCGGTTCCTCCGATTACCTTGCCGGACGGGCATTCTCGTTCATCTCCGCGATCGACTCGATCGGTGCGATGCCGCCGATCAACGAGTCCCACGTCGAGATGGACGGCGCCTGGGCGCTGTACGAGGCGTGGGTGAAGATCGCGACGGGCGAGGTCGATCTCGCCCTCGCCTACGGATTCGGCAAGGCCACCGCGGGCAACGCCGACCAGACGCTCACCCTGCAGACCGATCCGTACACCGTCGCCCCGCTGCATCCGGATGCCCGGTCGCTCGGCGCCCTGCAGGCTCGCGCCGGCCTCGACGCGGGCGTGTGGACCGAGGCCGACATGGCCGCGGTCGGTGCTCGGACCTTCGGCGGTTCCGTCGACGAGCTGCTCGGTCGTGAGTACGTCGCGAACCCGCTGCGACAGCACGACATCGCGCCGTACACCGATGCCGCCGCAGCGGTCGTCATCGCCAGCGAGCGCAAGGCCCGCGAGCTGGTGGCCAACCCTGCCTTCGTCACCGGGTGGGATCACCGCATCGACACACCCAACTTCGGGGCACGCGATCTCACCGTCTCACCGTCGACGAAGCTGGCCGGCGACACCGCCTTCGGCGACCGCAGCCGCGCGGTCGACGTCGCCGAGATCAACGCGTCGTACACGCACCAGGAGATCATCGTCCGCAACGCGCTCGGACTCCCCGACTCGGTGCGCATCAATCCGTCCGGCGGTTCGCTGGCCGGCAACTCGCTGTTCTCCGCAGGTCTCCAGCGGATCGGGTACGCGGCCAACGAGATCCTCGGCGGCAACGCCGGCACCGCGGTCGCCCACGCCTCGAGCGGCCCGCTGCTGCAACAGAACATGGTGGTCACCCTGAGTGCCCAGAACAACGAGGGGGCCTGAGAACTGATGGGACACAACAATCGTGCCGCGGTGCTGGGCACCGGGCAGACACGGTACGTCGCGAAGCGGTCCGACGTCACGATGGCGGGCATGGTCCGCGAGGCCATCGACGCCGCGCTGATCGACTCCAAGGTCTCGCTCGACGACATCGACGCGATCGTCATCGGCAAGGCCCCGGACCTCTTCGAGGGGTCGATGATGCCGGAGCTCGCGATGGCCGAGGCCATCGGCGCGGTCGGCAAACGCCTCATCCGCGTACACACCGCGGGTTCGGTCGGCGGTTCGACGGCCAATGTGGCCGCGTCGCTGGTCTTTGCGGGCGTGCACAAGCGGGTCCTGGCCGTCGCCTGGGAGAAGCAGTCCGAGTCCAACGCGATGTGGGCCCTGTCGATCCCGGTGCCGTTCACCAAGCCGGTGGGCGCCGGCGCGGGTGGCTTCTTCGCCCCGCACGTCCGCGCCTACATCCGGCAGTCCGGCGCGCCCGAGCACATCGGGGCGATGGTCGCCGCCAAGGATCGCCGTAACGGCGCGCTGAATCCGCTTGCGCACCTGCACCAACCGGATCAGACGGTCGAGAAGGTCATGAGCTCGCAGATGCTCTGGGACCCGATCCGTTACGACGAGACCTGCCCGTCGTCGGACGGGGCCTGCGCGGTCGTCATCGGCAGCGAGGATGTCGCCGATGCCGCGATCGCCGCAGGCGATCCGGTGGCGTGGATCCATGCCACCGCGATGCGCACCGAGCCGCTGTCCTACGCGCACCGCAACGTCGTCAGCCCGCAGGCCGGTCGCGATGCCGCGGCCGCGTTGTGGAAGGCCGGCGGCATCAGCAACCCGCTGGAGGAGATCGACGCCGCCGAGATCTACGTGCCCTTCTCCTGGTTCGAGCCGATGTGGCTGGAGAACCTGGGATTCGTGGCCGAGGGCGAGGGGTGGAAGCTCACCGAATCCGGCGACACCGAGATCGGCGGGCGCATCCCGCTCAACGCGTCCGGCGGTGTGTTGTCGTCGAACCCGATCGGGGCGTCGGGCATGATCCGGTTCGCCGAGGCCGCCATCCAGGTCATGGGCAAAGCCGGAGACCACCAGGTCCCGGACGCCCGGAAGGCACTGGGCCACGCCTATGGCGGTGGCTCGCAGTACTTCTCGATGTGGCTCGTCGGCGCCGACAAGCCCCTGCACTGAGCGGAACTTCGTGGCATTCATGCGCCATATGTGCGCATGAATGCTACGAAGTGCGTTCGGGGACAGCGCAGGCGAGGCCGTCGGCCATTCCCGTGGGTCGCACACCCAGCGACTGGTTGAGACGTGCCCGCTGATTCTCCCAGGCCACGGTCATGGCGAGTTCGACGATCTGGGTCTCCGACAGGTGTTCGGCCAGCCGGCGGCGCAGGTCCGCGAGATCGTCGCCGACAGCCGGCGTACGGGTCATCGCCTCGGCGTAGCCGATGACGAGTTTCTCCAGATCGGTGTAGGCCGTCGACTCCTCATAGCGCGGCAGATCGCGGAGTTGCTGCTCGGTGATTCCGGCGCCCGACGCCAGCGCGGAGCCGATGTCGAGGCAGAACTCGCAACTGACCATGCCGGCGGCCTTGAGTTCGGCCAGTTCTTTGAGTTTCGGGTCCATCCGGTTGGACAGCAGCATCGCGCTCTCCATCCCGGCGATCCCGCCCGCCACCAGCGGCCGACGAGCGAGGTGGCCGACGAGTTCGGTGCGATGACGCCGGGCCCGCCGCATCGCGCGTACATAATTCCGGATTCGATGCAGTGCTCTCATACCCGTCCTTCCCGATCCGGCCGAAAACTGTAACGCCGCCCCAGCGCATATGTGACCAGCAGCACCAGGGCAGCCACACCGACCGCACCGTGGGCGACCGCACCCCAGGCGAAGACGCCGATCTCGTGGAGACCGCGTCCGCCCATCACCAGTCCGAGCGGCACGCCCGCGATGACGGCGACGGGTAGCCACCGGCGACGCGTCGAGGCGACCGCGATCGCCGCGCCGACGGCGATGAACGCCAATCCGCCGTCGACCATCGCGTGCTGGTTGAACGGCTCGCCGAGCGACGCCGAGATCCACTCGCCGGCAATCATGTTCCCGACGCCATGGATGATCAGGATCGCGCCGAGCGCGGCCGCGGCCACCTGCGCCGCCGACCACCGTCTTCTCCGACGACCGGCAGGCGCAGGATGCAGTATCCGGTCGACCGAAACGTAGGTCGACGCGGGCGGGTCGGGCCGCAAGCCACCGGCGAGCAACTCGAGTTCCGGGTCCGGAGCATTCGGGACGTCGCGCCCGTCGAGAACTGCCGATATCGCGTCATCGAGTCGTTCGGCCGCAGCGATGTCCACGGGGTCGAACTGTTCACTCGGATCGTGAGGCGTCACCTCGGCATCACCTCCCTCAACTTCGCCACCCCGCGATAGACGAGCATCCGCGCGGCCGTCGCCGAGATCCCCATCGCCGCGCCGATCTCGTCGGAGGTGAGTTCGGTGGCGAATCGCAGGGTCACGGCTTCCCGCTCGCGCGCCGTCAGAACCCACAACCGGCTGCGCACGTCGTCGGCCGCGGCGGCCCGCAGCATCGCGGTCTCGGGATCGCCGTCGTAAACGGACACCCCGGCGTCGCCGAGGTCGACCTCGGCGACCGGCACCTCGCGGGATCGCCGGGCCCACCAGTCCGCGACGACATGCCGCGCGATCCCGATCAGCCAGGCGCCGACGCTGTCGCGCCGGTCGTCGAACCGGTCCCACGAGCGCATCGCCTTCACGAAGACCTCCGCGGTCACGTCGTCGGCGTCGGCGGCCCCGGGCACACGGGTCCGCACGTAGCGCCAGACCCCCGCAACGTGTTCGCGGTACACCGCGTCGAACTGATCGACCGCGCCGGACTCCGAGTCGCTCCCCCTCCGTCGACGACGCCGTGGGGGCGTCGGTGAACCTGTCACCCCATCTTCGGGCCCGGCCGACGCGCTGTAACGACGGATGGGAGAACCCGGCCCACAAACGACCGCGGGCGGGACAGGGTGAGCACCCTGTCCCGCCCGTGGCGGCTCGTGTTGCGACTATCCGGCCTTGCGCACCGAGTTGATCGTCTTCTCGACTTCCCAGAAGGCGCGCAGTGCCGACAGCTTGCCGTCGGCGTCGGCGCGATAGGTGAACACCCCGCGCGCCTCGGAGACATGGCCGGCGATGTGGGTGACGATGCTGCCGATGTAGGCTACCTCGTTCCCGCAGATGATCTCCTCGTCGAAGCGGAACTCGATGCTCTCGGTCGTCCCGATCGATTTGTCCCAGAACTCCGAGATCTGCTCGTGCCCGCGGAATCCGACGCCGTCCGGGTCGAACATCGACGGGCCGACCGGGTCCTCGACCGTGGCGTCTGCCGCGAAGTTGTCGATCCAGGCCTGTTTGTCCCTGGATTCCACGAACTCACGCGAACGACGCCCCGCCACGACTGCGGGATGGTTCTCCCGGTCGATGCCGAGGTAGGCCGGTGTCTGCTCTGCTGCGGTCACTTGGTGCCGTAGTCGACGCGGAGTTCCTTGACGCCGTTGATCCAGCCGTGGCGCAGACGGCGCGGTGCGTCGAGTTTGGTGATGTCGGGCACCATGTCGGCGAGCGCGTTGAACATCAGGTTGATCTCCATCCGCGCGAGGTTCGCACCGACGCAGAAGTGCGCACCGTTGCCGCCGAACCCGACGTGCGGGTTGGGATCGCGCATGATGTTGAACGAGAACGGATCGTCGAAAACGTCCTCGTCGTAGTTCGCCGAACCGTAGAACATGCCGACGCGCTCACCCTTGGCGATGTCGACGCCGCCGATCTGCGTGTCGCGCTTGGCCGTCCGCTGGAAGCAGTTGACCGGGGTCGCCCACCGCACGATCTCGTCGACCGCGGTCGCCGGGCGCTCCTTCTTGAACAGTTCCCACTGATCGGGGTTGTCCAGGAAGGCATTCATCCCGTGGCTGATGGCGTTGCGGGTGGTCTCGTTGCCGGCGACGGTCAGCAGGATGAAGAAGAACCCGAACTCGGTCTCGTCGAGCGACTGCCCGTCGATGTCGGCGTTCACCAGCGTGGTGACGATGTCCTCGCCGGGATTCTTACGCTTCTCCTCGGCCATCGTGTAGCCGTAGCCGAGGATCTCGGCGTTGGCCTGCTGCGGATCCGTCGTGTAATCCGGGTCGTCGGCGTTCATCATCGAGTTCGACCAGTCGAACAGCTTCTCCCGATCCACCTCCGGCACGCCGAGGAGGTCGGCGATGGCCAGCAGCGGCAGGTCGACGGCCACGTCTTTGACGAAGTCACCGCTGCCCTTCTCCGCGGCCTTGGCGACGATGTCGCGGGCGGCGTCGTCGAGCTTCTCCTCGAGTGAATGCACGGCGCGCGGCGTGAACAACTTGGAGACCAGCTTGCGCAGGCGGGTGTGCTCCGGCGGATCGTGGTTGATCAGCAACGCCTTGGTGATCTCGATCTGATCGGCGGTCATGTCGTCTTCGAAACGCATGATGACGCCGTTGGCGTTGGTTTCCCAGTCCTCGTTGTTCTTGGAGATCTCGCGGACATGGGCGTGCTTGGAGATCACCCAGTACCCGCCGTCGTGGAAACCACCGCCCTTGCCGGGCGCCTGGGCATTCCACCATACCGGCGCGGTCTTGCGCAGTTGCGCGAACTCCTTCACGGGGATTCCCTGCTCGAGCAGATCGGGGTTGGTGAAGTCCCACCCCTCCTGCTCCATGAACGGGCACTTCGCGACTACGTCGGAAGGGCTCGTGCGCGCAGAATCCGCCGGGGTCGGCTCGCTGCCGATCGGGGCGCTCTGGGCCTGGGTCACGTCACACCACCTCGCTGTGAGATTTAGAACCTGTTTCAATCACATTGAAGCACACTGTGACGCATACGACACTCTCAGACGAGAACTTGTTCTAGTTTTGTTCCCGACCCGGTATCTTGACCTGCGACCTTCCCTCACAGATTCATTCGCGTTCGTCGCCGTGCAGCGTCGACGCATGGCGTCGAACACCCGTCGAGTGGGCCGCCCTGCCCGCATCATCCACCCCAGCGTAGACGCAAACATAGAACGTGTTCTAGCGTGATCACAGCGGCCTCGACGGACCGTCGGGCCTCATCCGTGGACATCCGGGTTCACCGGTACGAACGAAGGAGTGGCGATGGGCGTTCCCGTCATCGTAGAAGCGGCGCGCACGCCGATCGGCAAGCGCAACGGTTGGCTCTCGGGCCTGCACGCCGAGGAGTTGCTCGGCATCACCCAACGCGGCCTCCTCGAGAAAGCGGGCCTCGACCCCGCCCTCGTCGAGCAGGCGATCGGCGGCTGCGTGACCCAGGCAGGCGCCCAGGCCGGCAACATCACGCGCAAGGCCTGGCTGTCCGCGGGTCTGCCGGAGGCGACCGGAGCCACCACCATCGACGCGCAGTGCGGTTCGGCGCAGCAGGCCAACCATCTGATCGCCGGGCTCATCGCCTCCGACGCGATCGACATCGGCGTCGCCTGCGGAGTGGAGACGATGTCGGTCGTTCCGCTCGGCGCGAACGTCGGCACCAATGCCGGTCCGTATCACGCGGATTCGTGGGACGTCGACATGCCGAACCAGTTCGAGGCCGCCGAACGGATCGCCAAACGCCGCGGTATCACGCGCGCCGACGTCGACGCGCTCGGCGAGCGCAGTCAACGCAACGCCCGTAAGGCATGGGACGAGGGTCGATTCGACCGCGAGGTCCTGAGCCTCAAGGCGCCCGAGCGCACCAAAGAAGGCGAACTGACCGGGAACATCCTCGACGTCAGCCGTGACCAGGGTCTGCGCGACACCACGCTCGAATCCCTGTCCGCGCTCAAACCCGTTCTCGAGGGCGGTATCCACACCGCTGGAACGTCGTCACAGATCTCCGACGGCGCGGCCGCCGTGCTCATCATGGACGAGTCCCGGGCACGCGAGCTGGGCCTGACACCGCGCGCACGCATCAAGGCGCAGGCGCTCGTCGGCGCGGAGCCGTCCTTCCACCTCGACGGTCCGGTCCAGGCGACCGAGCGCGTCCTGGCCAAGTCGGGAATGTCGTTGTCCGACATCGACATCGTCGAGATCAACGAGGCGTTCGCGTCCGTGGTACTCAGCTGGGCCCAGGTCCACGGCGCCGACCTGGACAAGGTCAACGTGAACGGCGGTGCCATCGCCCTGGGACACCCCGTGGGCAGCACCGGCTCTCGCCTGATCACCACCGCGCTGCACGAACTGGAGCGTCGGGACGGTCAGACCGCGCTGGTCACGATGTGCGCCGGCGGCGCCATGGCCACCGGCACCATCATCGAGCGCATCTGATGCCCGCACTCGACCCGAACAACAAGCCCGCGCAACTGGATTCGCCGATCGTCAGCAAGATCATCAAACTGGGGTCGAAGGCGAACACCGCGCTGTACAAGGCCACCGGTGGTCGCGTCGGGGGCACTTGGCGGGTCGGCGCGGGTCTACGCAAGCCCGCGCCGGTGTGCTTGCTGACCACCATCGGCCGCAAGTCGGGACAGCCGCGCACCGCGCCGCTGATCTACCTGCGGCGCGGGGACTCCTTCGTCGTGGTCGCCTCCCAGGGCGGCTCGGCGAAGAACCCCGCCTGGTACCTCAATCTCCGGGACAACCCGCAGGTCACCATCCAGATCGGCAAGGAGAAGCACGACCTCGTGGCGCGCACCGCCACCGATGCCGAGCGTGCCGAGCTCTGGCCTGATCTCGTCGACACCTACGCGGACTACGACACCTACGCCGCCTGGACGGAACGAACGATCCCGGTGGTCATCTGCGAGCCGGCCCGGTAGCGCCGATCGCGTTGCCGCGGTGCCGTTTCCGTCCCGCTTATCGGATCTGATCAGCGGGACGTAAACGGGCTCGCGGGAGTGCCGACCGGCCGGCCGGCTAGACCACCCAGTCGTGCGGAGTCCCGGCCGGTCCAGTTGGCCAGTCGCTCAGTGGGTCCGGCGCCGGGGCGGGGTTCGACGACGACGCCGAACGGCACGTTCGGGTCGGTGCGGATCTCGGCCGGGATGAACTGCTGCGCGACCGCGAGCGTCGCCTCGGCCGTCTCGGGATCGGCCTCCGCGGGTTGGCCCGTCGCGACGGCGAGGTCCCAGCCGTGCACGAGGGTCTCGCTGACATAGCCCCAAAGCGCGCCTGCGCCGGGTACCTCACCCCACGGCACCTGGACCATGCGGGTCAGCGACGCATCATCGGCCCATCCCTCCAGGGCGGCCTCGACCAGCGCAGAGTAGGTGGCAGCGTCGTGCTCCTCGGCGATCGTCCGCATCGTTCGGACGTCGAGTCCGTCGGCGAGGGCCCGGGCACGCTCGGCGGTCGCCACGACGTGCGCCGAGAGTGTCCGGACGTCGAAGTCCTCGCAGGGAGTGGGCGCTTCCAGTTGATCGTCGGTGATCCCGGTCAGCAGTGCCGTCATCCAAGCAGTTGCCACTCGGAATGCGGGACGGGGGTCGGCGGGTGCGGCCGGGGCGGGCACGGCCTCTGGTGTGGTTGCGGTCATGATGACGTCCTCTCCTTGTCGTTGGTCGGTCTGCCACCAGTGAATCCGCAATACACGACATCTCCTGTCATGTATTCGGGAGAGAATCGCATTCGTGCGCGCCGAACGTCTCATCGCCCTGCTGATGGTGCTGAAGAGGCACGAGCGGGTGACCGCCGCCGAGTTGGCCGCCGAGCTCGGGGTCTCCGAACGAACCGTGCTCCGCGACATCGACGCGCTGTCGCTGTCCGGCGTGCCGGTCTACGCCGAGCGCGGCCGGCACGGCGGCTTCGCGTTGTTACCGGGGTATCGCACCGATCTCACCGGACTGACCGTCGACGAGGCCACGTCGTTGCTCGCCGGTACCGGACGGGTCGACTCCCCCGCGTTCACCAGCGCCATGCGCAAGGTGACCGCCGCCCTGCCCGAGGCGCACCGGAGTCATGCCGTGCGCGCCGCGCAGCGGATCCTGGTCCGTCCGGAGGGTTTCGTCAGAACCCCGGAGATCCTCGACGGCCTCCAGGCCGTACAACTCGCCGTGTTCGAGGGCCGACGGATCCGTGTGAGCTACCGGAGCCGGGGTGCGCCCACCCCGCGCGAGCACGTCCTCGACCCGATCGGACTCATCGTGGCGGGCGAGACCTGGTACCTCGTCGCCACCTCACCGCGCAGCACGTCGCACGACGGCGCCGGCTCGGCGGAACGCATGTACCGCGTCTCCCGGATGAGCGACGTGGACGTCCTCGACGAACCCGCGCGCCGGTCCGATGACGTCGACCTCGGCGAGATCTGGGAGCGGCATCGTGACGCGTTCCGACGCTCCTTCGAACCCGTCGACGTGGTGATCGACTGCTCGGCCGACGATGCCGAGCAGATCGAGTCAATCGCCGCCGCAACATATCTCGACCGCTCACCAGAAGGACGATGTCGGCTCGGACTCCGGTTCGCCGACCGTCGCCACGCCACGCGCGCGTTGTGGGCGTCGATGTTCGACCACGACTTCGTGGTCTGCGAGCCGGAATGGCTCCGAACCACGCTCACGGCCCGCGCCCGCGTTGTCGGCGGCGACTGAGGCGAGCACATCGGGCCGCCTGCACCGAACGAATGAATCCTCTGGCGAGGCCCCCCTGCCTGTGGTCTGATTCTCGAATGTTCGGGGTTCTCACTCCATGTCGGCACGCACTCGACGACGACCTGATGGACCAGTGGCGCTCCCACCTGTGCGGGGTCTGTCTGTCGCTGCGCGACAACCACGGCCAGTCGAGCAGGTTGACGGTCAACACCGATGCGGTGATGGTGTCGATCCTCACCGCAGCCCAGTCGACGTCGGAGTGCGCCTCCACCGAGGCCGGTCGGTGTCCCCTACGCGGAATGCGCACGGCGACAGTCGTGTCCGCCGACGAACCGGGTGTCCGCCTCGCCGCGACCGCCTCCCTCACCCTCGCCGCCGCGAAGGCGGCCGACGTCGGCAACGAGCAGCGACACGCGCTGGCGCCCCGTCGGCCGGTACGCGCGAAGCTCGCCGACTATGCCGGGAGCCACCTGCGCCGGAATGCCGCGGCCGACACCGAGGTCGCCCGACGTCTCGATGTCGACGGGATGATGACGACGCTCTCTCGTCAAGCCGAGATCGAGTCGACGAGCGTCGTCCTCGACGACCTCACCCGGGCGTCGGCAGTGGCTGCGGCACAGGTCTTCTCCGCGTCGGCGATACTCGCCGACGCACCCCGCAACGAGGCAGCGCTCTCCGACATCGGTGCCGATTTCGGCCGGATAGCGCACCTCTTGGACGCGGTCGACGACTATGACTCCGACGCCGAGCAGGGACGGTACAACCCACTCCGGTCCACCGGAACGTCGCCGGAGACCGCGCTCGAGCAGTGCCGGCGACTCGCCTCCGCGATCCGGACCCGCTACGCCGACCTCGAACTCGTCGACGACCGACTCCTACGAGTGGTGTTGCTCGACGGACTGCGCCACGCGATCCACAAGCGCATGCACCCGCACGCGGAGGCCCCTTCGGTGGTCGCCGACTCGCGCACCCAGTGGCCGCCGCACCGGCCGTTCGGCTATCCGACCGAGTGGCCGTACCCGCCACCCTTCAAACCGAATCGATCGTTCCACGAACGGATTCTGCCGTTCATCGGCGTCTCGTGCTTCGGCAAGGCCTGCTGCGTCGACCACTGGAATCACTTCACCGACAAGTACAAGGACGCGGTCTGCGACGACTGCGACTGCTGCGATTGTTGCGACTGCTGCGACCTGTGACCCGCCCGGGCGGGTCAATTGAGGAGCGAGCAATGCGCTCCCCCTGTGCTCCCTGAGCTGAGGTGCGGGCGAAGCGCCAACGCTCCTCGCACCTCAGGGGGCAATGGTTATGTCGTTCTTTCGGATCAGGGAGCAGAGGGGATCTAGCCGACCCCGCGGTCGGAGTCGGCCAGTACTGGGACCGCAGCGCCTTCTTGTCCGGCTTGCCGAGCGCGGTCAGTGGCAGGGCATCGGCGAAGATCACCCGCTTGGGTGACTGCACCGCACCCTTGCGGTCTTTCACGGACTGCTGGATCTCGGCGGTGATCCGGTCCTTCGCCGCGTCGTCGGCGTCGGCATCGTTGCGCAGCACCACGATCGCGGTGACCGCCTCGCCCCACTTGTCGTCCGGGACACCGATCACGCCGACCTGACCCACTGCCGGGTGTTCGGCGACGACGTCCTCGACCTCGCGCGGGAACACATTGAAGCCACCGGTGACGATCATGTCCTTGGTGCGGTCGACGATGAACCAGAATCCGTCCTCGTCCTCGCGGGCCACGTCGCCGGTGCGCAGCCAGCCGTCGCGGAAGGTGTCCGCGGTCTGTTCGGGGAGGCCCAGGTACCCGCCGGCGAGAAGTGGTCCCGCGACGCAGATCTCGCCGGGTTCGCCCTGCGGGACGGGCTTGTCGTCGGGCCCGAGCAGGGCGGTACGCAGGAAGGCCGACGGCCGTCCGCAGCTGCTCAGCCGACGCTGGTCCTCACCGGGACCCGGATGGTCACCCTTCGCCAGGTAACTGATGACCATCGGCGCCTCGGACTGGCCGTAGTACTGCGCGAAGATCGGCCCGAAGCGCTCGATCGCCTCGGCGAGCCGGACCGGATTGATCGGCGACGCACCGTAGTACACAGTCTCCAGCGAGGACAGGTCGCGCGTCTTCGAGTCCGGGTGGTCCATCAGTGCGTACAGCATCGACGGCACCAGCATCGTCGCGGTGATCTTCTGCTCCTCGATCGTGCGCAGCACCTCGGCCGGGTCGAACTTGGACAGCACCACCATCGATCCGCCCTTCATGAGGGTCGGGACGAAGAAAGCGGCACCCGCGTGCGAGAGGGGCGTGCAGAGCAGGAACCGCGGGTGTTCGGGCCATTCCCATTCCGCGAGCTGGATCTGCGTCATCGTCGACATCGCGCGGGCTGTCCCGATGACGCCCTTCGGCTTGCCGGTGGTGCCGCCGGTGTAGGTGATGGAGACGACGTGGTCGGGTGAGAGATGCGCGGCGACAAGGGGCTTCGGCTCGAAGCCGTCGGCTTCGGCGATCACGTCCCGCGCGTGGGCGGCGAGTTGCTCCGGCACCGGCCCGAGGGTCAGCACCTGCTTGAGACCGGGAACCCGTTCGAGCAGTGCCGCGGCCCGCTCGACGAACATGGGCACCGGGTCGATGATGAGAGTCGACACGCCGGCGTCCGAGAGCACGTACGCGTGGTCGTCGAGTGAGCCCAGGGGATGCAGAGCGGTGCGGCGCCATCCCTGCGTCTGGCCGGCGCCGATCACGAACAGCACCTCGGGCCGATTCAGCGCAAGTAGGCCGACCGCGGTTCCCGTACCAGCACCCAACCCCTCGAACGCCTGGATGTAGCGGCTGATCGACGCCGCCATCTCACCGCCGGTCATCTCGGTGTCGCCGAGAGACAGCACGGTGCGGTCGGCGTGCCGCCGCAGCGCCGCGACCATCAGGTCGCCCATGTGCGTGCCCCCGCGCAGGTGATCGAAGTCGGCCGGTGCTGTCGTCGTACCCTCGTTCGTCATGACCACCAGACTAGGACGTGTTACAGCTCTAGGGAAGAATCTCCACCAAAACAGGCAGACCCAACGGTAGAACTTGTTCTAGATTCGCATTTCCGAGACGTCGTCCGACCCCCTGCGCACGCGCCGGATGTCCCCCACATGGGAACCACCGGTGACCTAGGATCGAGTCATGACTGATCTCGACCTCGCCACCACCCGGCGTGACATCGCCGACGCCCTGCTGACCGCCCTCGAGCGCCGCCACGAGGTCCTCGATGCCATCGTCGACGCCGAGAATCACGACGAGGCCGTCACCGCGATCGTCGACCTGCTCGGCAAATCCAAGCTCGGCGCCGAGGCCATCCTCGACATGAAGCTCGACCAGCTCACCAAGGACGACCGCCGCAAGAACCAGGCCGAACTCGACGACCTCAACAGCGCCCTCACCTTCACGCTCGCCGAACGTCCGGCCAGCAGTGGGGACACCCTTGATCTCCGTCCGTTCGACCCGTCCGCCGACGCCGAACTGTTCTCGGCGCGCACCAACGAGATCGGCACCGCCGGCGACGGTTCGGGCGCTCCCGCCGGCGATGTCGCGGCCGAGATCGATGCCGCCACCGCCCGGGTCGACGCCGAGGAAGCCGTCTGGCTGGTCGCCGTCGAAGGCGAGTCGAAGGTCGGCTTCGTGTTCGGCGAACTGAAGGACGGCGAGATCGACCTGCGCATCTGGATCCACCCGCAGTTCCGCAAGTCGGGGTACGGCACCGCAGCGCTACGCAAGTCCCGTTCGGAGATGGCGGCGTACTTCCCCGGCGTGCCGATGGTCGTCCGCGCGCCCAGCGCCTGACGGTCCACCTACAGTCGACGAACCCACCAGCCGTTCGGGGTGGTGGGTTCGTCTGTTGGTGGCGTGCCGGACGGTCAGGTCCGTTGGGGCCGCGGGAGGCCGAAGTGGGCGACGATCGCGCGGATCCGGTTGTCCTCGTCGACCACGAAGGTCTCGGACACGGTGGCACCCAGCCGAAGGGTCTTGGGTCGGACGTGGACGATGTAGCGCGTGGTGACGCTGTGCCCGTCCACCGTGGCGGTGAAGTCCGAGATCCGGTGGATGAGGCGGAATTGCGGGCCACGCGCGAGGCTGCGGGCGATGTGGTCGCCGTCGCGCCCGGTCCGCACACCGAACTCCACGCGGGTGCAGTCCGGGTGCAGGACGACCGACGACGGATCGTGACTCACCAAGGCGTCCACATAAGCGCGCGCCGCGGCGATCCGCTCGGCCGAGGGATCTCGGGGCGAGGTCATCGCGCGCCGTACACGGGCATCGGCACCGGCGCCTTGGCCAGGATCTCCTCGATCACCGGGCCGAGCTCGCCGGCCTCCCACCGAGAGCCCTTGTCCCGCTCGATGCTTCGCTGCCATCCATCGGTGATCGAGATCTTGCCGCCCTCGACTTCGAACACCCGGCCGGTCACCGAGCCCGCCGCGGGCGAACCCAGCCAGACCACGAGGGGCGAGACGTTCGCCGGATCCATCGTGTCGAAGGAACCGTCGGCGGGCGCCGCCATCTGAGCGGCCATCGCCTCACCGGCACCCATGGTCATCTGGGTACGGGCGGCCGGAGCGATCGCGTTCACGGTCACACCATACGACCCCAGTTCCGCGGCCGCCTGGATCGTCAGAGCCGCGATGCCGGCCTTCGCCGCGACGTAGTTGCCCTGCCCCACCGAACCGTACAGTCCCGCACCGGAACTCGTGTTGATGATGCGCGCCTGCGGAACGTCGCCGGCCTTCGCCTGGGCACGCCAGTGCGCGGCTGCGTGCCGCAGACCGACGAAGTGCCCTTTGAGATGTACGCGGACGACCGCATCCCACTCGTCCTCCGACAGCGAGACCAGCATACGGTCGCGCACGAAACCCGCGTTGTTGACCAGTACGTCGAGGCGTCCGAACGCGGAGAGTGCGGTCTCGACCATGGCCGCACCCGAATCCCAGTCCGCGACGTCGCCCACCGACGCGACTGCCTGCCCGCCGGCGGCGACGATTTCGTCGACGACCTCACTCGCGGGGTCCTCGGCGTAGTCGTTGACGACGACCTTCGCGCCGTCGGCGGCGAACGCGAGGGCGTGGGCGCGTCCGATGCCCTGGCCGGCACCGGTCACGATGACGACACGACCCTCATTCAACTTGCTGATCACTGATGTTCTTCCTTTCCGAAGTGTCTGCGGCCCCGAACCGCACACCGGGTCTCAGACTGCGTTACCGGCCGTGGCGGCGTCGAGGAATGCCGGCTTCTCGCCACCGCCGTGGACGGTCAGCGTCGACCCGGTGATGTAGCCGGCAAGCGGTGACAAGAGAAAGGCGACCGCGTTGCCGACATCGGCGGGCGTGGCCATCCGCCCCATCGGGATGGTCTCGCCGACGGCTGCCACACCGGCGTCGTCGCCGTAGTGCAGGTGGGACTGCTCGGTGACGACCGGGCCGGCCACGACCGAGTTCACCCGAACCCGCGGCGCCCACTCGACGGCGAGCGAGCTCATCAGGTTGTCGAGTCCGGCCTTCGCCGCACCGTAGGCCGAGGTGCCGGGTGACGGCCGGTGGCCGCTCACGCTCGAGATGTTCACGATGGCACCGCCATCGGGCTGCGTCTGCATCACCGCGTTGGCCGCGCGGGCCACGGCCAGCGGGGCCAGCAGATTGAGGTCGACGATCTTGCTCGCGAACCGGACCGACGCGTCGGCGGCCAACGCGAACGGGGAGCCGCCGGCATTGTTCACGACACCGTCGATGCGTCCGGCCCGCCCGATGATGTCGTCCATCATCGCCACGACCGCATCCGCGTCGCGGACATCGCAGGACACGAAGTCGAGATCGCGGAGGTCGTCGGCGAGATTGTCGGCGTTGCGACCACAGATCACCGGACGGGCGCCGAGCGAACCCAGGACCCGGGTGATCCCGGCACCCACCCCGCGCGCCCCGCCCGTGACCAGGATGACCTTCCCGACCAGGCCCAGCTCGACCTGTGACTGCGTCTGCATGGGTGCTACCCTACCAAACAACCAAGCACTTGCTTGGTGCGCTTCCGCAGTCCCCTCGGACTGTCCGGACCGCCCCATGAGAGGAGCCCGCGTGCCGATCACCACGACACGTTCCGATACCGGGATCGTGACCGTCACCGTCGACTATCCGCCGGTCAACGCGCTGCCATCGGCCGCATGGTTCGAACTCGGCGACGCCATCACCGCCGCCGGCCAGGACCCCTCCACCCACGTGGTGGTGCTCCGTGCAGAGGGTCGGGGCTTCAACGCGGGCGTCGACATCAAGGAGATGCAGGCGACCGACGGCTTCGACGCCCTGATCGGCGCCAACCGCGGATGCGCTGCCGCATTCAGTGCCGTCTACGACTGCGCCGTCCCCGTCGTCGTCGCCGTCAACGGGTTCTGCGTGGGCGGCGGCATCGGCCTCGTCGGCAATGCCGACGTCATCGTGGCCTCCGACGACGCCGTCTTCGGACTACCCGAGGTCGACCGCGGAGCACTCGGCGCCGCAACCCATCTCGCGCGTCTCGTGCCACAGCACATGATGCGCACCCTCTACTTCACCGCCAAGAACGTCACCGCCCAGCAACTCGAGCACTTCGGTTCGGTCTACCGGGTCGTGCCCCGCGAGGACCTGCTCGACGCGGCACTCGAGGTCGCAGAGGCCATCGCCGCCAAAGACACTCGCGTGATCCGCGCGGCGAAGGAGGCGATCAACAACATCGACCCCGTCGACGTCAAGGCGAGTTACCGCCTCGAGCAGGGGTACACCTTCGAGTTGAACCTGGCCGGCGTCGCCGATGAGCACCGCGACGCGTTCGTGTCGACCGGCAAGCCACTTGCCGCGAATTCCGCCTCGGATGGAGGACGTGCCTGACATGCCCACCGACAAGACAAGCACTTTCGACGACGTCATCGCCGAGCTGCGCGACGGCATGACCATCGGCATCGGCGGATGGGGTTCGCGCCGCAAGCCGATGGCGCTGGTCCGTGCGCTCGCCCGCTCCGACGTCAAGGACCTCACCGTGGTGACCTACGGTGGCCCCGACCTCGGATTGCTCTGCGCGGCAGGGAAGGTGCGCCGCGCGTACTACGGCTTCGTCTCCCTCGACTCGGCTCCGTTCTACGATCCGTGGTTCGCCAAGGCGCGCACCAACGGCGAGATCGAGGTACGCGAGATGGACGAGGGCATGGTGAAATGCGGCCTCGAAGCGGCCGCCGCACGCGTGCCGTTCCTGCCCATTCGTGCCGGCCTCGGCTCGGACGTCCTCAACTTCTGGGAGGGTGAGCTGAAGACCGTCACCTCGCCCTATCCCGACGCCGACGGTCGGACGCAGACGCTGGTGGCCATGCCGGCACTGAAGCTCGACGCCACCTTCGTACACCTGGATCTGGCCGATGCCCACGGCAATGCCGCCTACACCGGGGTCGACCCGTACTTCGACGACCTCTACTGCGCGGCCGCGGAACGACGTTATCTCGAGGCCGATCAGATCGTCTCCACCGAGGTGCTCGTCAAAACCGTTCCGCACCAGCGCCTTCTGCTCAACCGCATGGCCGTGGACCGGGTCGTCCACGCGCCCAACGGTGCGCACTTCACGTTCGCCGGTGACTACGGGCGCGACGAGAAGTTCCAGCAGTTCTATGTGGCGTCGGCGAAGGAGCCCGAGACCTGGGACGCGTTCTCGCGCCGATTCCTCCAGGTCGACGAACAGACCTACCAGCGAGAAGTGACCGCCTGGCAGGACGAGCAGAAGGAGACCGGACAGTGAGCACCGCCGAAACCGCGACCACGCCCGGTGAATCGTCCGGTACGGATGAACCCACCCGCGCCGAGTACTGCGTGATCTCCTGCGCCGACATCTTCGCCGGCGCGCGAGATCATGGCCTCGCCGATGGCGCCCACTCCCCTGCTCGGCGCCCGGCTCGCGCGTCTCACCACCGAACCCGACCTGCTGATCACCGACGGCGAGGCGCTGATCCTCGCCGACACCCCGCCGATCGGGAAGACCGGGCCGATCGAGGGGTGGATGCCGTTCCGCAAGGTGTTCGACGTCGTGGCATCGGGTCGGCGCCATGTTGTCATGGGCGCCAACCAGATCGACCGGCACGGCAACCAGAACCTGTCGGCGTTCGGTCCGTTGCAGCACCCCACTCGCCAGATGTTCGGTGTGCGTGGCGCGCCCGGCAACACCATCAACCACCCCACCAGCTACTGGGTGGCCCGCCACACCGCGCGCGTCTTCGGCGAGTCCGTCGACATCGTGTCGGGCGTCGGTTTCGACAAGGTCGATCCGGAGAACCCGGCCTTCGACGACCTGAACATCCATCGCGTGGTCACCAACCTCGGCGTCTTCGACTTCGGCGGACCAGGCCACACCATGCGGGCCCTGTCCCTGCATCCCGGGGTCGGCGCCGACGAGGTCGCCGAGAACACCGGCTTCGAGGTCGAAGGCCTTGCCGACGCACCCGAAACGCGCCGGCCGACAGTAGAGGAACTCGGTCTGATCCGGGACGTCCTCGACCCGAAGGGCGTTCGCAACAAGGAAGTCCGATGAGCAGTCCCACCAGCGCACAACCGAGCCCCGCGCGCGCCGCCGGACTGTCGACGTCGTTCACCGAGCTCGTCGGCATCGAGTACCCGATCGTCCAGACCGGTATGGGATGGGTGTCCGGACCGTCGCTGACCTCGGCCACCTCGAACGCCGGCGGGCTGGGCATCCTGGCATCGGCCACGATGACGTTCGCGGAACTCGAGGCGGCCATCACCAAGACGAAATCGTTGACGGACAGGCCATTCGGTGTGAACATGCGCGCCGACGCGACCGATGCCCCCGAACGCATCGACCTGTTGATCCGAGAGGGCGTCAAGGTCGCCTCCTTCGCGCTGGCCCCGAAACCCGAACTGATCGCGAAGCTCAAGGACAACGGCATCGTCGTGATCCCGTCGATCGGTGCGGCCAAACATGCCGTCAAGGTCGCCTCGTGGGGTGCCGACGCGGTGATCGTCCAGGGCGGCGAGGGCGGTGGTCACACCGGACCTGTCGCCACCACCCTGCTGCTGCCGTCGGTGCTGGATGCGCTGTCCGCCAAGGGTATCGACATGCCGGTGGTCGCCGCGGGCGGGTTCTTCGACGGCCGTGGGCTCGCCGCCGCACTCGCCTACGGGGCGCAGGGCGTGGCCATGGGCACCCGGTTCCTGCTGACGTCGGACAGTGCCGTGCCCGACTCCGTGAAGCAGGAGTACCTCGCCCGCGGTCTCGGCGACACGGTTGTCTCGGTCAAGGTCGACGGCATGCCGCACCGCGTGTTGCGTACCCCGCTGGTGGAGGCGCTCGAGAGCGGGAGCCGGCCCGGGCCCTCGTCGCCGCGGCCCGCAATGCCAACGAGTTCAAGCAGATGACCGGCATGCGCTGGACGACGATGCTCAAAGACGGGCGCACGATGAAGAAGTCGGGCGAACGCACGTGGCAGCAGGTCATCATGGCGGGCAACACCCCCATGCTGCTCAAGGCCGGCCTCGTCGAAGGTGACACCCGCGCCGGCGTGCTCGCCTCCGGCCAGGTCGTCGGCATGATCGACGATCTACCCAGCTGTGACGAGTTGATCCAGTCGATCATGACGCAGGCACACGAACGGCTGAAGGCGCTCGGGTCGTTGGGCTAGGGGCGCCCCGGAGCGTGCGGAGGGCTGTCACCCCCGCCCCCTGAGGAGGCCCGGAGCTTGCGGAGGGCCGTCACCCCCTGCCCCCTGAGGAGGCCCGGAGCTTGCGGAGGGCCGTCACGAAGGGTCCTCGCACCTCAGGCAGCGCAGGGCGGCCCGTCACCCTCCGCTCCCTGAGGAGGCCCGGAGCTTGCGGAGGGCCGTCACCCCCCCTGAGGAGGCCCGGAGCTTGCGGAGGGCCGTCACGAAGGGTCCGGTACCTTCGGACCGTGACGACCCCGGAAGTCCTGCGCCTGAATTCGGTCGACTTCATGCGGCAGTCCCGCGCGATCCTCGCCGACATCGACCTCACCATCCGCGCCGGCGAGCGGTGGGCGCTCATCGGCCCGAACGGCGCCGGCAAGTCGACGATCCTGAGCCTGTGCGGCGCGGAACAGCATCCGACGCGCGGGACCGTCCATGTCCTCGGACACCAACTGGGGCGCGTCGAGACCCGGAAGCTGCGCGAGTCCATCGGCCACGTCAATCCGCGGCATCCGCTGCGGTCGCCGCTGTCGATCCGCGAGGTCGTGCTGACCGGTGCGACCGGCACGACCGAGCTGATGGACCACCGGGAACCCGCACCGGGGACACTGGCCCGCGCCGACGAACTGATCGAGATGCTCGGCTTGAGCGCGCTCGCGTCGGCGCCGTGGACGAACCTGTCGCAGGGCGAACGCGGCCGGACCCTGATCGCCCGCGCGTTGCTGTCCGATCCTCGACTCCTGCTGCTCGACGAACCGTCGACCGGCCTCGATGTGGCTGCCCGCGAGCGTCTTCTGAAGACCGTCGACCGGCTGCACCGGAAACATCCCGATCTCGCGACGGTGCTCGTCACCCATCACCTCGAGGAACTTCCCGAGACGACCACGCATGCCGTGCTGGTGACCGGCGGCCGAATCCTCGCCGCGGGGCCGGTTCACGACATTCTCACCACAGCCCTGGTGACCGAGTGCTTCGACTACCCGATCGAGATCGCCCACCAGGAAGGGCGGTGGTCGGCGCGGGGCGTCGCGACCACTGCTCCCTGAACTCGAGCACCGCGAGTACGGGCCCGCCAATCCCCGAGCAGTTGGCAGAGCGGACACGCTCCTCAGGTCCCCGGTGCGAAGGCCGCCGGCAACGAGATGGCCCTGCAGATTTCGTGCGCTCCGAGGTCGGTGGCGAACCCGGGCCCTCTGCTCGGCTAGCCACCGTGTGACTGGTGGGGTTTCTGTTCACCACGGTTCACTGCGGTTCACCGCTGATGCGTATGTGGCATCGGTTGTCGCGCAGTACAAATCGACGATCTTCGGGCTGTGGAGAAATCTCGTCGTCGAACCTTTTGGCGAGTACCTTGGAGTCATGACCTCGATCACCCAACTCCGCGACACCCTCATCGGTCTGCAACCCCCGCCCGACGACCGGAGTGGTCGCGCGGCGGTCGAGCGACTCAACGAACTACGCGTGCTACGCAACGTCCTCGATCACCAGATCGCCGTCCACATCGCCCTGTTGGAGGATTCGGGAGCACCGGCGCGAGCAGGGTCGACGACCCGATCCTGGCTGATCGAGATGGGCATGCCCCCGACGGCCGCGCACCGCGGTGCACGGATCGCCGCCGGACTGGGATCGTTGCCGAAAGTCGCCGACTGCGCCGCCGACGGGTATCTCGCGGCCGAGTGTGTCGATGCCGTGGTCCGCGGTATCGCTTTCATCGACAAACAGGCAGCGCCGCGCTGACCGACGATGACCGGTCGGAGTTCGAGAGCGAACTACTGGCGCAAGCGTTCTCCGGGGCCACCCCCGCCGAGATCGGCATTCACGCCAGGAGTATCGCCGTTCGGGTCGCCGACACGAATCCGAACGCGGTGACGCCGGCCGATGATGCGTCGTTGAACACGGTGCACGCGCGGTTGACCGACGAGGGCCGGGTCGCGATCACCGGCGATGTGACGGCGGTGATCGGCGAGAAGTTCCTGGCGATGATCGACGAACGCTCCTGTCCGCGTCCCGAACCCGACGGGGCCGAGGACCGCCGTGATGTCGGGCAGCGTCGTGCGGACGGTCTGGAACTCCTACTAGACCAGGCCGCGGTTGGTGCGACGATGACCACCGCAGGTGCACCCCGCACCCAGGTACTGGTGATTATCCCCGCTGATGGTGTGGGCCCGGCGCTTCTGCCGTGGGTGGGCGCAGTCACGGCATCGACAGCACGTAGGTTGTCGTGTGACGGCGGGGTCGCCGATATCGTCCTCGACGACGAGGGGGTGCCGCTCCGGATGGGGACGACGAAGCGGTTGTTTCCGCATCACCTGCGGCAAGCGATCGTCGTGCGGGATGTGTGTTGCGTGAAATGCGGTGCACCAGCGGCGCATACGCAGGTGCATCATCTGGTGCCATGGGCTGACGGCGGACCGACTGATCTGGACAACGGATGTCTACTGTGTCAGCGCTGTCACACCCAGGTGCATCATCATGGGTGGGAGGTGGTGATGGGCCCTGATCGTCATCCGTGGTTGATCCCACCGGCCGATATCGACCCGCGGCGTCTACCTCGGCCAGCTTACAACCGGCGCACCATGCGACTCGACGACGCACTCGTCTAACCGCACCCCGCCCCCACCAGACCCTCCGGCGTCGACACCGACCGACGCCACACGACCTTTGACAACTCCACAGTGTTCAACAAGCCCGGGCCGCCGGGATCTGGTAGCGAAAATCTCTTGCGCGTTGCGCAATTTCGCTCCGAGATCCCGGGGGGCGATCGGCCTCGGAACGAGGTCGACGGGTCCAGCCCGCTCTCACCGCCTCGGAAGGGCGCGCCTAAGCCGACGGCGTCAGCGTCCAGCCGGCAGCTGCGGTCCGCTGGTTCCAGAACTCGGTGTAACGCCCGCCGCGGGTGAGCAGTTCGTCGTGGGTACCGATGTCGTCGACGCCGCCCTGGTCGTCGAGCACGACGATCTGGTCGGCGGCGATCACGGTGGACAGCTTGTGCGCGATGACCAGCACCGTGCTGCAGTCGGCGAGCCGGCGGATGGATTCCGCGACGTGGGACTCGTTCTCGGGATCGAGAGCGCTGGTCGCCTCGTCGAACAGCACGATCGGCGCGTCCTTCAGCAGGGCGCGTGCGATCGAGACTCGTTGCCGCTCACCGCCGGACAGGGCCGAACCGCCCTCACCGACGACGGTCTGCCAGCCATCGGGCAGCCGGTCGACGATCGAGGTGACCCCCGCGGTCTCGGCGGCTGCTCGGATCTCGTCGTCGGTCGCATCTGGCCGTCCGAGTTTGATGTTCTCCCACAGGGTGTCGTCGAACAGGTAGACGTCCTGGAACACCTGGGACAGCTGCCCCATCAGCGCACCCGTCTCCTGCTCGCGAACGTCGACGCCGCCGACCTTCACGACGCCGCCGTCGACGTCGTAGAACCGGGCGATCAGCCGGAAGATCGTCGACTTACCCGACCCCGACGGGCCGACGAGTGCAGTCATCGTGCCGGGGCGGGCTCGCAGGGACACATCGCGCAGTACCTGCGCGCCGGTCTCGTATCCGAAAGCGACACCGTCGAGTTCGACAGCACCCGGTTCGGTGATCGGCGTGGGTTGATCGGGGGTGGGCATCCGGTCGGTGTCGAGCACCCCGGTGATGCGGTTGATCTCATCGGTGGACATACGCAGCGTCGAACCCAGTTCGGCGAGTTCACCGATCGGGCCGAAGAAGCGTGCGGCGAGGCCGAAGACGGCGATCAGCAGGGCCGGCTCGATGTGGCCCGCCACGGCCAGCCCCGCGCCGAGCGCGAGCACGGCACTGAAGACGACCTGCACCGACAGTCCGTTCAGCAGGATGCCGAGGATCGAGCGCCAGAGCATCGACTTGCCCACGCGTGCTTGTTGTCCGAGTGCGTCGGCGAGCGGCTTGTGCGCGGAGTCCGAGTCGCCGAAGGCCCGCAGCACCGCCTGGCAGCGGGCGAACTCCAGGACCCGGTTGTTGACCTTGACGGCCTCGGCACGCTTACGGCCCTCGGACTTCGCGAGGAACGAACTCGACAGCTTGCCGACGTACATCAGCAGCAGCGTCCCGGCGACCATCAGAAGACCGATGCGCCAGTCGAAGAAGCAGATACCGATGACGACCACGACGGAGCTCACCATGTTGACGACGACCGGGGTGATGTAGTGCGCGCCGGTACTGCCCACGAACATCGTTCCCTTGACCGCGATCTGGGAGACGTCACCGACGCGGTCGCGGGTGAACCAGCCGAGCGGCAGCGTGACCATGTGATCGCCGAGACGGTGGTGCAGCATGCGCATCGCGTAGAGCGCCATCGTCATGCCCTTGAGCGACTGCACGTAGGCACTGACCGCACAGATGACGACCAGTACGGCCAACGGCCACAACCACATCGCGGCGGCGGAGAGGTCACCGGTCAGCAGGTGTTCGACGATCGGGACCAGGGTCAGCATCGCCAGACCCTGCGCGACGCCGTAGACGACCACCCAGGTCAGGAAGACGACCATCCGGGCCCGTTCGGAACCCAGGATCGTGTAGAAACCGCGGATCATCGTGCCGCCTCGCTGCTCGTGACCGCGCCCCGCGCAATCTCCTCGTCCTGCCTGGTGGTCCCGGCCTCGTAGGAGGCCCACATCGACGCGTACAACCCGCCGCGGGCGACCAGTTCGTCCTGCCGACCCTGTTCGACGACCCGACCCCGATCCAGGACGACGATGTTGTCCGCGTGCGTGATCGAGCCCAGACGGTGCGCGATGACGAGCACCGTGCGCCCGACCATCAACGCGCCGATGGCCTGCTGGATCTGCGCCTCCGACTCCGGGTCGGCGAAGGCGGTGGCCTCGTCGAGGACGAGGATCGGGGTGTCGGCGAGCAGGGCCCGCGCGATCGAGACACGTTGCGCCTCACCGCCGGAGAAGTGTGCCCCGTCGCCGACCACGGTGTCGTAGCCGTCGGGCAGCTCGAGGATGCGGTCGTGGATCTGGGCGGCGCGGGCGGCGTCGTAGACCTGCTCGTCACTTGCGTCCGGACGGCCGAGCCGGATGTTGTCGCGCACCGACATCGTCAGCAGCTGCACGTCCTGGAGCACGAACCCGACGTGGCGATAGAGCTCGGTGGGCAGGATGTCGCGGACATCGACCCCACCGATGCGCACCGCACCGGAGTCGGGATCGCCGAAGCGGGGCAGCAGC
This sequence comes from Gordonia sp. SMJS1, assembly GCF_029866425.1. Classification (NCBI taxonomy): domain Bacteria; kingdom Bacillati; phylum Actinomycetota; class Actinomycetes; order Mycobacteriales; family Gordoniaceae; genus Gordonia; species Gordonia sp. SMJS1. The sequence goes on from NZ_CP123381.1 coordinate 4,294,744, forward strand.
GTCGCAAGCGTCGACTTACCGCTTCCCGACGGCCCGACGAGAGCGGTCACGGTTCCCTCGGCCAGTTCGACACTGACCCCGTCGAGCGCCTTCACCCCGGACGGGACTCCGAGGCGCGGCGGGTAAGTGAAGTGCACGTTCTCGATCCGCACATCGTGCCCGGCGGGCACCTGGGGGTTCTCCGGAACCGTCAGCTCTGGTTCGGCGAGCAACGAGGCGATACGCAGGGCGGCGGCCGAGGCCTGCTGACGGGTGTGCACCGCGGTCGAGACCGTGAGCAGCGCGGTCGGGAGCACCATCGCGATCAGCGTCGACCCGACGAGTTCGATCGGTTGGACCCACCCGTTGTCGACGAGCCAGTACCCGACTCCGAGGTTGACCAGCAGGATCAGCGGCGCGCTGATCAGCACGGTGGTGACCGCCTGTACGCGGAGCATCGGCCCCATGTAGCCGGCGAAGTCGTCGTTGAACTCGTCGGCGGCATCGACGAACCGCCGGTGCGCCTTGCCGGTCTGTCCGAAGGTCTTCACGACGGCGACGCCCGAGATGAACTCGACGATGGTGGCACTGATCCGCGCGACGCCCTTGTCCATCTTCTCCATCTCGGTCGTCAGGTCACGAGCCATGTAGGAGTACGTCAGCGCGTACAGCGGCACCGTCGCGATCGCCAGCAGCCCCAGGCGCCAGTCCAGGTAGAAGCAGTAGATCAGCGCGAAGATCGGCGACAGCATCGCGGCCGTGGCCTCGACGGTCGCGTGCGCGACGAGATAGTGCAGGTCGGCGACATCGTTCTGCACCGACTTGCGGACCGCACCCGAGCTGGTCCGGCTGAACCACCCCAGCGGCAGCCGACCCAGCTTGTCCGCGATGCGGATTCGGAGTTGCGCCTGGAGATCGAGATCGGCGAAGTGGGTGATCGCGAGCGCGAGGAAGCTGAAGGCGGCGCGAGCGCCGAGCCCACCGACCACCAGCCACACGACCAGCCAGACGCGCCCGGAATCGACCGGCCCCGGTTCGAGCAGGATGCGCCCGAGTTCGACGATCCCGATGAACGGCACCACCGTGGCGGCGGAGGCGAAGATCTGGACGAACTGGGCGAGCATCGTGCGCTTCTTCACCGGGGCCAGGACGTCGGCGAGGGCAGCGGCTTTCGCCTTGGACTCGGATCTGGCCTGAGCGCGCGCGGCTTTCGGATCGTCGGGTTCGACGTCGACGTCGGAGACTGGTGCCGGCGCGGCCACATCGGTTCCGCCAATTGTCATACGCGCACAATAACGGCCAGACGCTGGGAAAGGAAAGCTACCCTAACTTCGACGCGCGTGGTCAGCGCGGCAGGATGCCGTCGAGGACCACCGACAGGTACTGATCGGCGATCGAGTCGACCGTCATCGAGCCCCCGGGCCGATACCACCGCACGGCGACCCACACGGTGTCGCGCATGAAGCGGTAGACGAGTTCGACGTCGAGATCGGCCCGGAATTCCCCGTTTTCTACGCCGCGCTGCAGCACCGACTGCCACAGCTGGCGGAATTCGACGTTCAGTTCGGAGATGTAGGCGAAACGTTCCTGGCCGGAAAGACGCTTTGCCTCGTCCTGGTAGATCGCCACCGCGTTGCGTTCGGCATCGATGGACTCGAACGACGCGATGACGAGGCCCCGCAGGGTCTCGGTCGCCGACTTGCTCGACGCCGCGATCTGCCGGTAGCGAGCGAACAGGTCGTCGAGAAAACCCCGCAGGATCTCGTCGACCATCGACTCCTTCGAGTCGAAATGGTGATACAGACTCCCAGAGAGGATTCCGGCCGCGTCGGCGATGTCCCGGACAGTCGTCGAGCGCAGTCCCTGCTCGGCGAACATGCGCCCGGCGGTCGCCAACAACTCGTCCCGGCGCGACGAACGAGTCGGCGCGTCGGCGGTGCTCGCAGCGGTCCGTCCGTTCGCGTCGATCCTGGTCTGACCTCGTGGTGACAAGCGCATCCTCCTGGAAGAGTCTGCGCTCACCCTAGCAAGCGCTTGGCCGGGACCGTCGGACGAAGATCCCGGCCAAGAGCACCGATGTTATGCGCCGAGGCGCTTGCGCGCCTTCTTCATGGCGCGGTTGTTGAAGAACTTCCACAGCTTCAACTGGTTGTTGGTCAGCCTGGTGTCCTTGGGCAGGAACGGTGGCGACATCATCTCGGCAACGCTGACCGGCAGCGTCGAGAACGCGACGGCCCGAGCATGGCTGAAGGTCTCAAAACCGGTGCGGCCGTGATACCCGCCCATTCCGCTGTTACCGACGCCGGCGAACGGCAGTTCGCCACTGAAAAGGTGGATGGCGAAGTCGTTGCCGTTGATCGAACCACTGCGGGTGTTGTCCGCCAGCTTCTGGAACCGCTCGTTCTGATCGCCGCACCAGTACATGGTCAGCGGATGCGGGTGCGAGCCGATCTGGCTGATGACCTCGGACAGATCGCGGTAGGGATACACGGTCAGCACCGGACCGAAGACCTCGTCCTCCTCGATCTTCATGCCCGCCTTGACCCCGGTGAGCAGCGTCGGCGGGATCTTGCGGCGTTCGGCGTCCGGCAGCGGTTCGCCGCCGGGGATCACCTGACGCTTGGTGGCGCCGAGCTGCTCGGCGTCGTCGATGAGCCCGAGGATCCGCTCGTAGTTCTTCTGATTGATCGTCGACGTGAACTGCTCGTTGTCGATGATCGTCGGGAAGTTCTCGGTCCACCGCGCGACGACCTTGTCGGTGAACTCACCGAGCTTGGCCTCGGGAACGAAGACGTAGTCCGGGCACAGGCACACCTGGCCGCCGTTGACCATGCGGGCGTCGGCGAGCATCGCCGCAGCCTTGTCGATGTCGGCGTCGACATCGACGACGGCCGGGTTCTTGCCACCGAGTTCGAGGGTGACCGGGATCAGGTTCTTCGCGGCCTCCTGGGCCACCGAGGCGCCCACGCCGGGCGAGCCGGTGAAGAACATGTGGTCGACCTTGAGCTTGGCGAAGTCCGATCCCGAGCCGTGCTTGGAGGTGGCGATCGCCAGCTCCTCGATCGAAAAGTAGTTCGGTGCGTGCTTCGCGATCACGTCGGTGGTCTTCGCGGTCACCGACGACGGTCGCATGATGACCCGGTTGCCGGCCGCGAACGCCGAACCCGCGGGCACGACCGTCAGCTGCAGCGGGAAGTTCCACGGCCCCATGATGCCGACGACGCCCAGCGGGTCGTGGCGGATGCTCTGCTTGTATCCGAGCAGGCCCTGGACCTTCGCGACCTTGGACTCGGCCATCCACTCCTTGACCCCGCGACGCTGGTGGGCGAGGTCGATCATGCAGCCGGCCACATCGGCGGCGAGCGAGAGTTCGCGCGGGCGGGCACCGAAGTCCTCGGCCAGCGCGGCGGCGATCTCGTCGGCGTTGTCGAGGAGCAGGGCCGCGAGCCGCGTGATGCGGTCGATGCGGGTGTCCGCGTCGGGGATCCCGTCGCGCAAGAACGCCGCGCGCTGGATCTCGACCAGTTCGGTCAAACTATGCGCTTCCGACGAGACGCCACGCGTCGCGCCGGTGGCGCCGGTGCTGGTGTGCTCAGCAGGCTTGGTCATCGAGATCCCCTCAGCTAGGTCGTGCTGCACCTGACGTGCGGCGGTTGGAACGAAATGGTCCGCCTGTGCCACACAATAGTATGCGCCAGATCACACCCGTATGTGGGCACGCCTGTTGTCAGAATGGTACGGCCTCGAGAGGGGAACGTCGAGGGGTGAACTCTGGCTCGAGTAGCAGAGGGGTCGCTCAGCCGAGCCGCTCGATGATCGTGACGTTGGCGGTCCCGCCGCCCTCGCACATCGTCTGGAGTCCGTAGCGCCCGCCGGTGCGCTCGAGTTCGTTGAGGAGGGTGGCGAACAGCTTGGCCCCGGTGGCGCCGAGGGGGTGACCGAGTGCGATGGCGCCACCGTTGGGGTTGACCTTCGCCGGGTCCGCGCCGGTCTCCTTGAGCCACGCGAGCACGACCGGCGCGAACGCCTCGTTGATCTCGACGACGTCGATGTCGTCGATGGACATGCCGGTCTTGTCGAGGGCGTACTTGGTGGCCGGGATCGGCGCGGAGAGCATCATCACGGGGTCGTCGCCGCGCACGGACAGGTGGTGGATGCGGGCTCGCGGTGTCAGATTGTGTTCCTTCAGCGCGCGTTCGGAGACGACGAGGGTCGCCGACGACCCGTCGGCGATCTGCGAGGCGACGGCCGCGGTGAGCCGGGAACCATCGGCGAGGACCTGCAGGCCGGCCATCTTCTCCATCGAGGTCTCGCGCGGGCATTCATCGACGACGCAGTCACCGAGGGCGACGTTCTCGTTGTCGAACTTGCCGTCGGCGATCGCGGCCCGGGCCCGCTCGTGCGACTGCAGCGCCCAGCGCTCCATGTCCTCGCGACTGATGTCCCACTTCTTCGCCATCATGTCGGCGCCGAGGAACTGCGAGATCTGCGCGTCGCCGAAACGTTCCTGCCAGCCGGCGGATTCGGCGGTGGGCGTGGTGAATCCGAACTCCTTGCCGGAGATCATCGCCTGCGAGATCGGGATGGCGCTCATGTTCTGCAGGCCGCCGGCGACGACGATGTCCTGGGTTCCGCTCATGATGCCCTGCGCTGCGAAGTGGATGGCCTGCTGGCTGGACCCGCACTGCCGGTCGACGGTGGTGCCGGGCACCTCGAGCGGGAGACCGGCTGCGAGCCATGCGGTCCGGGCGACGTTGCCCGCCTGGCCACCGATGGTGTCGAGGCAGCCGAACACCACGTCGTCGACGGCCGCGGGGTCGATGCCGGTGCGCTCGACGAGGGCGGAGATGATGTGGGCGCCGAGGTCGGCGGGGTGGGTCTTGGCCAGTGAGCCGTTGCGCTTGCCGACCGGGGTGCGGACGGCGTCGACGATGTAGGCCTGGGGTGTGGTCATGGTCGGTGCTCCTTGGTTCGGTGGAAGTCGTTGTCCGTCAAGCGCGTTGGCTGGAGATCGAGACGACCTCGCCGGTGAGGTAGGTGGTGTAGTCGCTGGCGAGCATCGCGACGGTCGCGGCGACCTCCCAGACCTCGGCGGCACGCCCGTAGGCTTCGCGGGAGGCGAGTTCGTCGAGGAGGTCGTCGCTGGTGACCTTCGCCAGGAACGGGTGTTTGGCGATGGACGGCGCGATCGCGTTGATGCGCACCCCGACGTCGGCGGCTTCGAGTGCGGAGCACCGGGTCAGCGCCATGACGCCCGCCTTGGCCGCGGCGTAGTGCGCCTGTCCGCGCTGGGCACGCCAGCCGAGGACGGAGGCGTTGTTCACGATCACCCCGTTGTGCTCGACCGAGCCGAAGTACCGCAGGGCGGCACGGGTGGCACGGAAGGTGCCGGTGAGGGTGATGTCGAGGACGCGGTCCCATTCCTCGTCGGTCATTTCGGCGACCGGGGTCTCGCCGCCGAGCCCGGCGTTGTTCACCAGGACATCGATGCGTCCGAGTTGGGTTGCGGCGTCGGCGATCAGCGCGTCCACCTCGGCGGTGACCTGGACATTGCAGGTGCGCTGGGTGACCGTGCGGTCGGGGAATTCGGCCGCGAGCTCCTCGGCGGCCTCACCGAGACGCCGCTCGTGCCAGTCGCTGATGAGCACGTCCGCACCCTCGAGCAGTGCGCGTCGTGCCGACGCGAAGCCGATGCCCGTCCCGGCGGCGGCGGTCACCACGACCTTCTTGCCCAGCAGCAGGCCGTGGCCGGCGATCTCGTCCGGCGGTGTGGCCAGCGGAGAGACCGCCCGGCCGCCGGCATGCGCCCCGTTGACGTCGATTCCGGTCATCTCAGCGTGCCTCTCGGGGTAGGCCGAGCACCCGCTCGGCGATGATGTTGCGCTGCACCTCGTTCGAGCCGCCGTAGATCGTGTCGGCACGCGTGAAGAGGTACAGCCGTTGCCATTCGTCCAGTTCGACGTGCTCGGGGTCGGTGATGTCGTTGGCCCGGCCCTCCGCCGTCGCGGCGGGACCGATCAGCGCCGGTGCGCCGACGACGTCCATGGCGAGTTCGCCGAGATCGCGATGCCAGTTCGCCCACAACAGTTTCGAGACCGACGCCGCGCCGGCTTGCGAAGTGACATCGCCGTCGAGTGTCCGCTGGGCGTGGGCGCGCATGACCATCAACCCGATATCCGCCCGGGCCAGCCGCGACGCGATCTCCGGGTCGTCCAGCGCCCCGTTGGCTCGCGCGAGATCGGTGAGATTGCCCAGCTCGCGCGCGAATCCGACCTGCTGACCCAGCGTCGACACCCCGCGCTCGAACTGCAGCAGCCCCATCGCGACCTTCCAGCCGTCGCCCGGGTCACCGACGATGAGATCGGCATCGGTTTCCGCGTCGTCGAAGAACACCTCGTTGAATTCCGAAGTGCCGGTGAGCTGTTGGATCGGACGGACGGTGACGCCCGGTTGGTCGAGCGGCACCAGCAGGAAACTCAGTCCGGCATGGCGCGACGATCCCTTCTCGGTACGCGCGATCACGAACACCCATTGCGCCACGTGGGCGAGCGAGGTCCAGATCTTCTGGCCGTTGATGATCCACTTGCCGTCTTCGAGCCGCGCCGACGTGGACACGCCCGCGAGGTCCGATCCGGCGCCCGGCTCGGAGTAGCCCTGCGACCACAATTCGGTGACATCGACGATGCCGGGCAGGAAACGCCGCTTCTGCTCGTCGGTCCCGTAGGCGATGAGCGTGGGGCCCAACAGTTCCTCACCCAGATGATTCACGCGCGCAGGTGCGTTGGCGCGTGCGTACTCGCGATGGAAGATGATGCGCTGTTCGAGCGTCGCACCACGACCGCCGTACTCGACCGGCCAACCGATGCAGGTCCACCCGGCGCGCGCGAGGTGACGATCCCATTCGAGGCGCTCGGCGAAGAACTCGTGTTCGCTGCCCGGCCCCCCACGACCCTTCAGATCGGCGAAGTCGCCGGCGAGGTTCTCGTCGAGCCACGCACGCACCGCGGCCGCGAACTCGGTGGTGGCGTTCGGTGTCGATTTCGCCCATTCACCCAGGTCGACGGCACGATCGGCGAGATTCGTCGTGGTCATGGGCGCTAGCATAACTCACCAAGCAAGTGCTAGGTTGGGCGCATGGCGCAGACCCCACTGCACGAGGTCCTCCCCACGCCCACGACCCCGGCCGCACTGCGCCGGGCGGCGCAGACCTGGCCCGACCGTATCGCTCTCGTCGACGGTCAGTGGCAGTCTTCGACGCATCCGCGCATCGAGTCGACCTGGACCCGTCTCCACGAGTCCGTCCGGGATTTCGCGGCAGCGTTGGTGTCCTCGGGTATCAAGGCCGGCGACCGGGTCGCCATCTGGTCGCCGAACAGCTTCCACTGGCCGATTGCGGCGCTCGGCGTCCACTACGCGGGTGCCACACTCGTTCCGCTCAACACCCGCTACACCGCGGGCGAGGCGATCGAGATCATCGAACGGTCCGGGGCCAGGGCCGTCGTCGTGTCCGGCGAGTTCCTCGGTGCCGATCATGCGGCCGAGTTGTTGCGCGATCACCACGCCACGATGCCCGACGTCGTGATCCGGGTGTCGCTCACGGACGACGCCGCCCCGCTCGACGGTGCCGTCGACTGGGATGAGTTCCTCACTCGGGCAACCCCCGACGCCCTCGTCGAAGCCGACCGCCGCGCCGATGCCGTCTCCCCCGACGATCTCTCCGACATCCTCTTCACCTCCGGCACGACCGGACAGTCGAAGGGTGTGCTGGCGACCCACCGGCAGACCCTGACCGGCTCGTACGGCTGGGGCGCGAACGCCGGCCTGGGCCCGGACGACCGCTACCTGATGGTCAACCCGTACTTCCACACCTTCGGGTACAAGGCGGGCATCCTGCCGAGCGTGCTGTTCGGCGTGACCATGCTGCCACTCGCCGTCTATTCACCGGACCAGGCGATGAAGCTCGTGTCCGACGAGCGCGCGACGGTCTTCCCGGGCGCGCCCACCATCTTCCAGACCATCCTCGACGACCCAAAGCGCGCCGACCACGATCTCTCGAGCCTGCGCATCGTCATCACCGGCGCGGCGATCGTGCCCGTCGTCCTCGTCGAACGCCTCCAGCACGACCTGGGCGTCGACACCGTCATCACCGCCTACGGCCTGACCGAGGCGAGCGGCTTCGTCTCCACCTGCACCCCCGACGACGACGATCCGACGGTCGCCAACACCTGCGGACGTGCGTTCCCGGGTATGGAGATCACGCTCTCCGACGACGGTGAGGTGCTGGCGCGCGGAGACATGGTGATGGTCGGCTACCTCGACGACCCGGAGGCCACCGCCGCGACGATCGACGCCGACGGGTGGCTGCACACCGGCGACATCGGGACCCTCGACGAGCGCGGCAACCTCAAGATCACCGACCGGCTGAAGGACATGTACATCTGCGGCGGGTTCAACGTCTACCCCGCGGAGATCGAGCAGACCCTCGCGCGGCTCGACGGTGTCACCGAGTCCGCGGTCGTCGGCGTGCCCGACGACCGGCTCGGCGAGGTGGGCCGCGCCTACCTGACGGTCCGGGCGGACGCCGACCTCGACGAGGCGCAGGTCATCGCGTTCGCCAAGGAGCACCTCGCCAACTTCAAGATCCCCCGGTCGGTGGTCTTCGTCGACGAGTTCCCCCGCAACGCGTCGGGCAAGATCCTCAAGCGCAACCTCACCTGACCCCGGGATTTCGTAGCGCCAATGCGCGCTATTCACTTACTGACGCTACGAAATTCGGGGCTGGGAACCGGCCGGACGTGCGGTGCGTCGAAGTGTGTATGACCGACGACCTGCGCGCCATGATCGCTTCCCACGACGGCGTCTTCACCACGCATCAGGCACACTCGCACGGCGTATCGGCCGACGGCATCGGGTCCGGACCGGACAGTGGGTCCGGGTGACGCGAGGTGTCTTCCGGGTGGCCGATCGGACGGTCGACGATCGGATGCGGATGCGGCTCGTCGGGGTTCGCCACGCGCGCGGGCGATGCTGGAGGCGATGTCGTCGGGCGCGAGGTCGGAGGCGGAGCGGATCACCGCGAAGCTACTCGACGGCAGCGGGTTCACGGGGTGGTCGGCCAACACGCCGGCGTGTGGCTACGTCCTCGACTTCGCGTTCGAGGCGTCGAAGATCGCCATCGAGATCGATGGGATGGCTTTCCATAGTGACGCCGTCGCATTCCAGCGAGACCGCACCCGACAGAACGACGTCGTCGCCAACGGCTGGACTGTCCTCCGGTTCACCTGGAACACGGAAATCCGTAGCGTAGATGCGGATATAGCGCGTATCCGCGCTACGAAATCCCGGTCAGGAGCGGGGCTTCACCAGCGGGAACAGGATGGTGTCGCGGATGCCGAGGCCGGTGAGGGCCATCAGCAGGCGGTCGATGCCCATGCCGGTGCCGGTGGTCGGGGGCATGCCGTACTCCATCGCGGCGAGGAACTCTTCGTCGAGGACCATCGCCTCGTCGTCGCCGGCGGCGGCCAGGCGGGCCTGGTCGGCGAAGCGCTCGCGCTGGATGACGGGGTCGACGAGTTCGGAGTATCCGGTCGCCAGCTCGAAGCCGCGTACGTAGAGGTCCCACTTCTCCACGACGCCGATCTGCGACCGGTGTGCGCGGACGAGTGGCGAGGTCTCGACCGGGAAGTCGCGGACGAAGACCGGGCGGTCCAGCTTCGCGCCGACCATGTGCTCCCAGAGTTCCTCGACGAGCTTGCCGTGCCCGTATCCCTTGTCCTTCGGGATCTCGAGGCCGACGCGCGCCGCGATGGCCAGCAGTTGCTCGACGGTGGTCTCCCCGTCGGCGCCGGCCGGGACGATCTGCTCGCCCAGCGCCTCCGACAGCGACGGGTACATCTCGAGTGCGGTCCACTCACCCGAGAGGTCGTAGGTGGAACCGTCCGGCATGGTCGGGGTCTGGGTGCCGAGCGCCGCCTGCGAAACCTCTTGCACGAGTTCGCGGATCATGACGGCGGAGTCGTCGTAGGTGCCGTAGGCCTGATAGGTCTCGAGCATCGCGAACTCGGGCGAGTGCGTGGAGTCGGCACCCTCGTTGCGGAAGTTGCGGTTGATCTCGAAGACGCGCTCGATGCCGCCGACCACACAGCGCTTGAGGAACAGTTCCGGTGCGATGCGCAGGAACAGGTCGATGTCGAAGGCATTGGAGTGCGTGACGAACGGTCGCGCGGCCGCCCCACCGTGCAGGGTCTGCAGCATCGGGGTCTCGACCTCGAGGAAACCCCGACGGCCCAGCGCCGCACGGAGTTCGGCGATCACCGAGATCCGGGTGCGGGCGATGCTGCGGGCCTCCGGGCGCATGATGAGGTCGACGTAGCGCTGCCGGACGCGAGTCTCCTCGTTCATGTCCTTGTGCGCGACGGGCAACGGCCGCAACGACTTCGACGCCATCTGCCAGCCGTCGGCCATCACCGAGAGTTCGCCGGTGCGCGAGCTGATGACCTCGCCCGAGATGAACACGATGTCCCCGAGGTCCACCTCGGACTTCCACCGCGCCAGCGCTTCCTCGCCGACGCCGTTGAAGCTGACCATCGCCTGCAGCTGCGTGCCGTCGCCCTCCTGCAGCGTGGCGAAGCAGAGCTTGCCCTTGTTGCGCAGGAAGATCACGCGTCCGCTCACGCCGACGTGCTGTCCGGTCTCGGTACCGGCCTCGAGGTCGGGGTAGGCCGCGCGGATCTCACCGAGGCTGTGGGTGCGCGGGATGGCGACCGGGTAGGCCTCACGACCCTCGGCCAGGATCCGCTCACGCTTCTCGCGGCGGATGCGCAACTGCTCGGGCGTCTGCTCGTCGGTCGCTTCGGGGGTGGCGGTGCTGGTCGGGCTGTCACTCACCCCACGCACCCTATCGGGGCCGGTCATCGACTCCAACTCACTGCCGCGCGGTGACCGCGGCCACAACCGGGTCGCGCTGGGCGGGTTCAGCTCTCGTGGGCGGAGATGACGGCGAGGTCGTCGGGCCGAATCCGACCGTTGACCCGTGCCGACCGCATCCGACGGTGCCCGCCGACGACGAACACCGCTCCGTGTACCCCGCGCGCCTGCAGGTGCCAGGCGAGCCATTCGGCCTCGTGCCCGTCCTCGCTGACCAGGATCCATCTCGATTCCGGCCGGGCGACGCGCAGCGAGTCCGGGGTGTCCGGAGTGAGCCGGTCGAGGACCTCGACGGCGTCGATGGCCAGGGCCCCGAACAGTGCGCCGTCGAGCTGACGGCGCCGGTGGGAGCGGACGTCGACGGGGGTGGCACCGGCGGCGACGGCGGACGCGTAGTCCTCGACCCGCAACGACAGCGGCGCAGACGGGGCTGGGGCGACGGTCGGGGGTACAGCGGCAAACACCGAAGCAGGGGCGAACACCGTACCGGCGGAAGAAGGACGAACAGAAGAAGCAACCGAAGCGGTCATGAGAGGGAGTCCTCAGGTGATCGAGATCGAGCGGGGAGCGCGAAGGAGGGCAGCCGCAGACGCGGTACTAGCCCTGACAACACTCCCGACAGCTCGTGATCACGGCGACGAGTATGCCACAGCACGCCCCCTCCGGCCAGACCTCCACCCGACCGAGGTCGTCACACCGACGTCGTCACACTTCCGGCGGCTGCCACCGCTGCACGCGTCGCATCTGCGCGTTCAGGACGGCGTCGGGCGTCATGCGCAGAGCGAGGTCGCGCGCCCAGACCGCGGGGCCGGCACGCAGTTGCCCGACCCGGCCGATCATCGACGCCTGCCGCGCGATCTGCTGGGTCCGCGGGCGTCGGAGCCGGTCGTAGGTGCGCAAGGCCTTGTCGAGGTCACCGCGGCCGTGCCGACGTATCAGCGCGGTCAGGGTGGCCGCGTCCTCCATCGCCTGGTTGGCACCTTGCCCCAGGTTCGGGGTCATCGCGTGCGCGGCGTCGCCGATGAGAACACTCGCGCACCCCCGGCCCGCTCTGACGAACGTCGGCAGCGGCTTGGCGAGCTCCTCGATCGGCAGGTATCCGACGGTCGCCGGATCGGTGGCGTCGAGCAGCTGCCCGATCGGTCGATGCCACCCCGAAAACCGTTGCCGCACTGCATCGAGCCCGCCCGCCGCGTCATCCCCGTCGTCCGACACCGAGGCGAACCAGTAGACATGCCCGTCAGGGAGCGGCGCAATCCCGAAACGCGCCCCACGTCCGGTCGTCTCGCCGGCCGCGTCGACCGACACCGGGGTCGTCGTGATGGCCCGCCACGCGGAGTAGCCACATCGCCGGGCGCCGGGGTCCTCGACGACCGCGGCACGCACCCGGCTGCGCAGACCGTCGGCGCCGACGATCAGATCGCAGTCACCGATCTCGGTGCCGTCGGCCAGTCGTATGAGACCACGGTCGGACATGGTGTCATCGACGCCGGAACCGGTCCTGATGTCCACGACGTCGGCCGCGGCCGCGAGGAGGGCCGCGTGGAGATCGGTGCGGCGGACGACGCGCATGTCGGTCAGCGACGCCGGGTCGAACCGACTGAGCCATCGCCCGCCCGGTGTCCGGGTTCCGCTCGCCGGCGGGGTCGGCGCCGCGGCGTCGCCGAGGACCGACCGCATACCCAACGCATCGAGTGCACGGACCCCGTTGGCGAAGATGCTCAGGCCCGCACCCCCGCCGCGTATCTCGGGCGCGCGCTCGACGACCGTTACCCGGGCACCCGTCGATGCCAGTCCGACCGCGGTACACAGGCCGGCGATCCCGGCTCCCACCACGACGACCTTCATGAGACTGTTCTCCACATGGAGAAGAAGTTAGCAGATAAACTTCTCCGCGTGGAGAAATCACCCAACGGGTCGACGCGTGACCTACTGCTTGACACCGGCATCACCCTGATCGGCACCGTCGGCAGCCGGCAGGCGTCGGCACGCGCGGTCGAAGACGCGTCCGGGGTGCCACACGGGAGCGTTCGGCATCATTTCGGCGGTCAGAGCGGTTTTCTCGCGGCTCTCGTCGAGCATGTGTTCAGCGCCGACCGCGCTGCGGAGGGCGAGTCGACCCAGGAGGTGATCGTCCGCTGGTTGGGCACCGACCGCGTCCGCACCAGGGCGCGGTACGAGCTCATGCTCCTGGCGACGCGCGACGAGGACCTGCGACACGTGATGGTCGGGCATCGGGAGCGCTACGTCGACGGACTCGTCGACGGCGGGTTGACCCGTACCGAGGCCCGGCAACTGGTCGCCGCGCTCGACGGCCTCGTCCTCGACGCCCTCCTGCGGAACTCCGACGGCACCGACGCCGACCACGATCCCACTCCCCTGCTGCGCGCGTTCCGCTGACGATCCCGGATGTCACTGCGTCCCGATGAGATCGGCGGCCAGCGCACGGAGGTGTGCCGCGAGCTCGTCGACACCGGGCTGTTCGACCGGGAAGTGCCCGCAGCCGGTCAGCAGATGGATGTCGGCGCGCGCCGCGATCCGCCGCGCGAAGCGCGCACTGACCGCCGGCGGCGTCCACGAGTCGGCCGCCGGATGGACCAGCAGCACCCGTGGACCCCGATACTCCTCAGGGTCCGGCACCTCGTGCGTCATCAGGTCCGCCAGGAATCCCAGCGAGACCGACGATCCGGCACCGAGACGGTCGTCGACGCAGACCCGAGACAGTTCGGGGTCGCGACTCATCGTCGACATCGGCGCCACCCAGCGGATCGGGAAACGCGCGCGGGCCAGAACACCGACCCGGGCGAGCACCGGCATGAGCGGGATCAGCCGCGCGAGCGCCGGCGTGCGCGCGACCGCCCGGCGCGCAGCGGGGTCGCCCGCCAGATCGAGCAGGCATGTCGCGACGACCGCGGTCACCCGTCCGGTCCGGCTCGCGACCTCGTAGGCGAGCATCCCCCCGAGACTCGCACCCAGCACGACGAGCGGACGCGGATCGTCGTCGGTCTCGGCCACCACGAGATCGCAGATCAGATCGACCCAGTCCTGGTAGCGGACCCTCCCCGGATCCGCCACCCGCGTGCGTCCGTACTGCGGCAGATCGGGGGCGAGGACCTCGAACCCCTCGTCCGCGAGGATCGCGCCCAGCGGCCAGACCAGGGCACTGTGTCCGCCACCGCCGTGCAGCAGCAACACGCGCAGCGGTGCCGCGCTCCGGCGCGCCCGCAGGATGTGGACGTCGACCTCCCCGCACGCCCGGCCGGAACTCGACGGCCAGGTCCACCAGGTGGATTCGGCCGCGACCCCGGCGGCGACGGACCGCCACGGCTCGGGCAGGAACCGAAGGTAGGACTCGGGGGTTCCGGATCGGCGGATCATGTATCCATCGTCGAACCCCAGAGGAAGACAGACAACTCGCATTCCACCCGGGTCGAGACGATGAGGAAACGTCTACCGCGCCAACAGCATTCGTTCACCATCGACCTGGTCTCCGGGGCACGCACTCAGCTTCTCGACGCCGAGGGGCACGGAGCCGACGATCCATCACATCGGCGAGAATGTCGGGCGTCGACGAACTGCGACGCGATACGGTGTGGGCCGACGGTGAGGCGGTGTGCGATGCGAGTGTCTTCGCAAGTGGGTGCGGTGGCGGTGGTGGTGATGGTGTCGGCGGTTCTCGGACTCCAGGCGCCGACGGCCGCGGCGGCGCCCGGATGCGCCCACGTGATGGTGACGGAGGTCGTTCCGTCGCCGACGCCGACCGGATGGTCGGAGAACGTCGGCTATGACGCAGCCGGGAACCTGTGGGTGTCGCGGATTCTCGAGAACGTCGTCGAGAGACGTGACCAGCAGGGCCGGGTCACGGCGCGCGTCCGCGTCGAGTCACCCGGCGCCGTTCGCCGAGGCCCGGACGGTCTCCTCTACATCGCCTCGGGCGACTCGCCGGTCAACATGCTGCCGGGGTCCCCGCTGGTCGGCGAGGTGCTGCGGATCGACCCGCGCACGCCCTCTACGCCGGCGACCGTCTTCGCACGCGGACTCGGCATGCCGAACGGGCTGGCCGTGGACCGCACCGGCGACGTGTACGTTTCCGACGGGCGGCTCGGGGTCGTCCGGATCCGCCCGGACGGTTCCATCGATCGCGCCTGGTCGGCCGCGGCGCCGAAGAATCTGAGTCCGAGTGCCACGGTCAACGGAACCGGGGTCAACGGCGCCGTGATCGTCGGTCGGGATCTCTACGTCACGCTGACCGTCAGCGCGACGGGCCGCGTGCTGCGCGTCCCGCTCGACGATCCCGCCGCATACTCGGTGGCGGCCGATCTCGCCGCACCCCTGCCGGGTGTGCTCGACGATCTCACCGAGGTGGCCCCCGGGCGGCTCGCCGTGTCGTCGACCACCGGCCAGGTCCACCTCGTGGACCTCGATTCCGCTCGGATCTGCACCGCGAACGTCGGGCACCCGGTGACCGCCCTCGCAGCGGTACCCGGTTCGGCCGGTCGCCTCGTGGCCGGAACCGAATCGGGGGCCCTGCTGACCCTCTCGATCGGTCGGTGAGTCCACTCCTCCGCCGCGCGAACGCGAGGAACCGAGAAGATGCGCAAAAAGCCACGGCAACAACGCTCTTCGTTCACCGTCGACACGATTCTCGAGGCGGCCACCCAGCTTCTCGACACCGAGGGCGCGGAGATGACGACCAACCGCATCGCCGAGAAGGCCGGGGTGTCGGTGGGCTCGATCTATCAGTACTTCGACGACAAGCAGGCGATCTTCGACGAACTGGCGCTCCGCCATCTCGACGCGGCCGCCGGGGCGATGACGGCCGTTCTCGACGACCACCCGCCCGGTTCGTGCCCGTGGCCGGAGGTGCTTCATGCGGTGATCGAGGTCGCGGTCCGCGAGAACTCGACACACGGCCGCGCCCATGGGCGGCTGCGCGAACTGGCCGACCCGACACGCCTGGCCACGGAGTACACAACCCTGATCGATTCGCTGATCGACCGGTTGAGCGCTCATCTCGTCGCCGACGGCTGGACGGCGCAGTCCGCGGCCGCCGACCTACGGCTCGCCTTCGCCGCTGTCGACGCCCAGATCCACCAGCTGGCCGGCACCGACCTGACCGCCGGCGAACTGACCGACCGCATCACGGCCTACACCGAGGCGGCACTCCGCGCGCACCGATGACACGCCGAATCCCAGTGCCGCCGTTCGGTTCGCCGAGATCTACTTCCCGCGACGCGGACTCGCCTTGGCCCGTTCGTGGACCAGGCGCAGGCCATCCAGGGTCAGGTGCGGGTGATGATCGGTGAGGGAACGACATTCGTCGAACATCAGCGGCGCGAGAAACCCGGTGGCGACCACCGTCACGTCGTCGCCGTCGAATCCCGGGACGGTGTCGCAGACGCGGTCGACCAACCCGTCCACCTGACCGGCGAAGCCGTACAGGATGCCCGACTGGAGCGCTTCGACGGTGTTCTTGCCGAGCACGCTGCGAGGCGGCATCAACTCGACCTTCCGCATGGTCACGGTGTGCTCCGACAGCGCCTCGACCGCGAGGTTGACGCCCGGTGCGATGGCCCCGCCGAGGAACTCGCCCGTCGCGGAGACAGCGTCGACGACCGTTGCGGTACCGAACGCGACCACGATGCAGGGTCCGCCGAATTCCGTGTGCGCGGCAAGGCAATTGGCGACCCGGTCGGTGCCGACCTCTTTCGGGTTGTCGACCAGGAGGGGAACCCCGGTCCGCACACCGGGTTCGAGCAGCACGTGCGGCCCGTTGCCGAAGTAGCGCGGCACCATCACGCGCAGTTCGCGCAGGAGCGACGGAACCGTCGACAGCGCACTCACCCCGGTCACCTGCTCTATGTCGTCGCCGAGCATGCCGCGGAACGCCCACGCCAGTTCGTCGGCGGTGTAATGCGGGTCGGTGTGGATTCGCCAATCACGCACCAGGCGCGCGTGATCCCCGACCCCGGCGTACACGCCGAGATGGATGTTGGTGTTGCCGACGTCGACGGTGAGCAGCATCGAAGGTCGTCGCCGCGTCAGAGCGAGGCGTCGGCGAAGATCGGACCGTCGAGGTGACGCGGGTCGAGCAGGCCCGACCCCGCGGGTACGTCGGCCGGATCGTCGCCCGTGGTCACGATGCGGTTCTGCGCGTCGACGAACACCACGTTCGGCGAGTACTCACGCAGCTCGGCCGCATCGAGCATGCTGTAGGCGATGATGATGACGAGATCGCCCGGGTGGACGAGATGCGCAGCCGCACCGTTGATCCCGATGACACCACTGCCGCGCTCGCCGGCGATCGCGTAGGTCACCAGCCGGGCGCCGTTGTCGATGTCGACGATCGTGACCTGCTCACCCTCGAGCAGGCCCGCGGCGTCGAGCAGATCGGAGTCGATGGTCACCGAGCCGACGTAGTGCAGGTCGGCCTGGGTCACGGTGGCGCGGTGGATCTTCGAGGTCATCATGGTGCGCAACATGGTCATCGTCCCTCTGTCGTGGTTGTGGTGGCATTGGTCCAGGCGATTTCTTCTTCGAGCGCGGCGACGCCGCCGACGGTCACGCCGACGTTGTCGATCAGGCGAGCGCCGCCGAGCCGGGCCGCGACGAGCAGCCGTCCCGCGCCCTTCTCCGGTGGTTCCTCGAGCTGACGCCCGCGCAGGTCCAGGTAGTCGACCTCGATCTCCGGGACCGTGGCGAGCACCGACCGTGCGGCGGCGAGAATGGCATCGCGTCCGCCTTCGGCCGCATGGGCCCCCGCGACGAGCGACGCCGAGAGCGTCGTCGCCAGCTCCCGCTGCTCCGGGGTGAGATAGCGGTTGCGTGACGACATCGCCAGCCCGTCGGACTCGCGGACGGTCGGGACGCCGACGATGTCGACGTCGAGGTTCAGGTCGGTCACCATCTGCTTGATGAGCACCAGCTGCTGATAGTCCTTCTCACCGAAGAACGCCGCATTGGGTCCGACGATGTTGAGCAGCTTGAGGACCACCGTCAGCATTCCGGCGAAGTGTGTCGGCCGCGAGATCCCGTCGAGGATTCGGCCCGCCTCGCCCGGGTGCACCGTCGTCCGCGGGCCGTTCGGGTACATCGACGACGCGGACGGCGCGAACACCAGCTCGACGCCCAGCGGCTCGAGGAGCGCGAGGTCGGCGTCGAGGGTGCGCGGGTAGGCGTCGAGGTCCTCGCCGGCGCCGAACTGCAACGGGTTGACGAAGATGGACACCACCACCACGGTGTTGCCCTTCGCCTTGGCGGCCCGGACGAGCTGCAGATGGCCGGCGTGCAGGGCACCCATGGTCGGGACGAGCACGACACGTTTGCCCGCGGCCCGCAGCGCACGGGTGACGCGGCTCAGCGACGACGGCTCTCGATGCACGGTCATCTTGCCGGCCGAGTAGGTGGGCTGTGCGTCGGACGGGCCGCTCACGCCGTCTCCTCCGCTTGATGTCATCGGTCCTCCAATGCGTCGATCAACGCCTGCGGTGCGTGGCTGTGATCCGCGGCGCGCCGGGCGAGTGTGCGGTACGCCTCGGCGATGCCGTGCGGTCCCGGGCCGGCGGGGACGGTGCGCAACGCCGCCAGGTGTCGGGCGACCGCGGGCGCGTCACCGCGGGCGACGGGCCCGGTCAGCGCCGACGGGCCGAGTTCCAGCACGTTCCGCAGCGACGCCGCGGCCAACGGCCCGAGGATGCGTTCGGCGAGGCGGTTACCGTGTCCGTCGACGGTCGCGGTGTCGCGGCCGGAGTGGTCGATGGCGGCGTTGAGAGCGAGGACCGCGTCGGAGATCAGGGCGATCAGGTGGTTGGCGCCGTGGGCCAGTGCGGCGTGGTAGAGCGTGCGATCGGCTTCGGCGATCCGGACCGGGTCACCGCCCATCTCCAGCACCAGCGACGACGCGATGGCCTCGCCGACCGCATCGACGGCGGTGATGGCGAAACAGGCGTTGGTGAGGCGCGCGGTGTCGTCCTCCGAACCCACGAACGTCATCGCCGGATGCAGTGCGATCCCGAGTGCACCGCGGTCGGTCAGCGGTTGCAGCACGGCCACCCCGTGCGCGCCCGCGGTGTGCGCGACGATCGTCCCCGGACGGAGCGAGTCGGACGCCGCGATCTCGTCGACCACGGCGGCGAGCTCGGAGTCGGGCACGCTGACCAGCAGCAACTCGGATCGCGCGACGACCGCGTCGAGGTCGAGGACCTCGGAATCGGGGAGTCGACTCCCCGCGCGGGCCCGGGACTCGGGCGACCGCGCCACCACGGCTCCGACCACATGCCCGGCCTTCTCGAGCGCCTCGCCCAGAGCGGTCCCGACGCGGCCGGCGGACACGAGGCCGACGGTGAGGCGAGCGGGCGTCGGCAGATTCGTCATGCCGGGAAACTGGTCGGTGAGACCGGAACGGAGGTGCGAGCCATCGACGAAGGCGTCATCGCCACCGGTTCGCCGTGCCGATGGCATACCGGCATCACCGCTCGGTGAGGTCACCGCTGTCCTCCAGAGTGTCGTTCCAGTCCCGCCTCTGCCGAGACGTCCGTCGGATGAGCGGAGTCATCGCGGCGGCGTCGGCACGGGTACCAGACGTTGCAGAGCAAGAGTAGGTCCGACACCGCGACCGGTGCCAACGTCTGTGACAGGTGTCACCTCGAGGGCGCCCGGTTGATCCGCCGGTCGTGCCGACCGATCCACCGAACCACCGGTGACCTGCGCCGACGCGGCGTAGTCTGAGACAGCCGCAGTCCGCCCAGGATTGCCGGCCCGGACGACATCGACACACCCGCGCACACGAAGGTCCCGCCCATGAGCTTGGAACCGGGCACAGAGTTCGCCGGTTACCGGGTCGTGCGCAGGATCGGTGCGGGCGGGATGGGTGAGGTGTACCTCGTCCGCCATCCCCGGCTCCCGCGCCATGACGTGATCAAGGTCCTCGCCGAGCAGGTGTCGAACGATCCGATCTTCCGCGCCCGGTTCACCCGCGAGGCCGACCTCGCCGCCCAGCTGGACCACCCGTGCATCGTCAGTGTCTACGACCGGGGCGAAGTGGACGGACGACTCTGGATCTCGATGCAGTACGTGCCCGGCACGGACGCCGCGGCATTGCTCGCCACCAGCCCCGGCGGGCTCCCGCTCGCCGACGTCGCGGCCGTGGGCGACGCGATTGGCGCCGCTCTCGATCACGCACACCGCTCCGGACTGCTCCACCGCGACGTCAAACCAGCGAACATCCTGATCAGCCCCGAGGAGTCCGATCCGCGACTCCCCCAGCACGTCACACGCCGGCGTATCCGGCTGGCGGACTTCGGGATAGCGCGCCCGACCGACGGTGGTGCCACCTCGCTCACCTCGACGGATCTCGTCATCGGCTCGTTCCCCTATTCGTCACCCGAGCAGCTCTCGGCCGAGACCCTCGATGCCCGCAGCGACGTCTACTCGCTGTCCTGCACCGTCTTCGAATTGATCACGGGCACAGTGCCGTTCGCTGCACGGACGCCCGCCATGATGATCCACCACCACCTCAGCACCCCGCCCCCGGAGCTGTCCGACCTCCGGCCCGACGTGCCGCCGGCGGTGTCCGACGTGGTGCGCTCCGGTCTCGCAAAGAACCGGACGGACCGTCCGTCGTCGGCGGGGGCCTTTGCCGCCGAACTCCGTTCGGCGATCGACTCGACGGTGTTCGCCCCGGCGCCACCGCGGCCGGAGCGCACCGTGCGCGGCCACGCCGCGGCACCGACGTTCGGTCCACCGATGTCCGGACCACGACCGCCGGCGTTGCCCCCGACCGCCTTCGCACCCACCGCTGCGATCCCGGTCGCCGGTGCCACCCAACCGGGAGACGACGGCCCTCGGCCCACCATCGCACGGGGCGCGACGGCGTACTCCGGACTCCCCGGACACGCTGTCCCACAGCATGATCCCGGGTCGTCGACGGTCCGCGCCTCGCGCGATCTACCGGTGCTGGACCCACCTCGGCCCGGCGCGGGTGCGACCCGGCGGACC
This sequence comes from Gordonia sp. SMJS1, assembly GCF_029866425.1. Classification (NCBI taxonomy): domain Bacteria; kingdom Bacillati; phylum Actinomycetota; class Actinomycetes; order Mycobacteriales; family Gordoniaceae; genus Gordonia; species Gordonia sp. SMJS1. The sequence goes on from NZ_CP123381.1 coordinate 4,315,645, forward strand.
ACCGCGTCGCTCGCATGCGGTGTGGCGGCGATCCCGTTGAGCGTCGTCGGCGGACTGGGCCTGCCGGTCGGCGTGGCCGGTTGGTATCTCGCCGGCCGTGGTCAGCCGGGTTCGGCCGGGCGGTTCGCCCGTGTGCTGTGCGTCTTGGGCGTCGTGCTGAGCCTGGGGTTCATCGCGTTCACCGTCGGACGCGCCGTGGCGATGCAGTTCTGACTTCGACGTCGTGGCAACGGATTTCGTCAGCGCCAGCTCCCCGGCCGGGACTGCTGCGGCTCACGCGCCTGCCTGGACAACGCGCCGAATACGGCGTCGACCACCCACAGGGTCAGGATGCCCGCCACGATGTCGACCACGTCGTCGAACGGTGAACGGAATCTCGGCGAGAACGGGTCCAGTACCTGCGAGGCCGGGACGTCGAGGAGTCTCCCGGTGCCGTCGACGATCGCGTCGACCGGGTTCGACGCCCAGCCCTCGTACGCGTTGATCGCCAGCAGCATGATGACCGGAATGGCCAGCACCCACCAGAATCCACGTCGACGCGCGACCGACCACGCCACGATCAGCATCACGACGAAGGCGGGCATGTGCTCCGAACAGAGCGTGAGCACGGGGTAGTCTCCCGATCGCACCAGGACCGGGACCTGACCACCCCAGAATCCGAGTGCTCCGACCGCGCCGATCACCACCGCGATCCCCGACCGCATCGGATTACGAGCCCAGATCCCCAGCACGAGAACCATGTACAGCGGCATCAGAGCCGTCAGCGACCAGATGAGCAACAGGCTCGCCTCGGGACCGTTGGCCTGGAGGTTCGCGTGGTACTCGGGGAACGGGGTGCCGTCGAGCGGGTCGAAGGTGAAGAGCCACAACACCGTCGGCCACCACGCGATGACCGGCAAGAACACCGCGGTGCTCACCAGCGACTGCTTGACCGCGTTCCCGCGCTCGGTATGGCGGATCGCGGCCATCGACGGATCGGACCCCGGCCCGAGACCGAACTCCCCACCCGCGAGCGTCTCGCTCATACGGGAATACTAGGGCGATCGTCCAACTCGTATCGGCGAATCCGCGGCAACGCCGCAGATGCACCCGGACGGATGACAGGGGCATCGGACCGCGACCCGGCAGTGTCGCAAGCGGCCGGGCGGATCAGCCGTTCCGTCGGCGCCGTCCGCCGCCGGTGGACTCCGTCTGTGACCGCAGCTGGCTCAGGAGTTCGGAGACGGGCAACCCCGCCGAGTGTGCCGATTCCGCGTCGTCGGCAACCGCACGGCGTCGACGACCACCGCCGAAGGACTCCGCGGGCCGACCGCCCGGCTGATTCTCGTGTCGTCCAGCGGACCCGAGGAAGGGCGGGGGCTCCACGTCGTCGGAAGCATCCGCGACGCCCGGGGTCTCATCGCTCTCGGGTGCTTCGCCCGACGCCGCCCGGGTCGACCATTCGTCGGTCGGGGTGTCGTCGGTGTAGAGCGGTTGATTCGCGTCCGCGACCGGCGACTGCGATCCCGGGCCTCGGGTATCCGCCGCGTCGGTGTCGTTCCCGAGGTAGAAGCCCCCGGAGAACGGCAATGACGCGGACTCTCCGGCGCCGGTCGACGCACCGTCCGCACCCGAGGTCTCGGCGCCTGCGGAGGCCTCCGGGCCGTCGGCGTGATCGGTGTCGACGATCTCGGCGTCGGAGACGTCTGAGTCGGACGTCCTCCCGGACGTCCCCGTCGCGGCAGCGGGTTCGGCCGGCGCGCTCGTCGCCGCGGGCTCATCGGGCGATACCTCGGTGGCGATGCGGCCCGAGATCGGATCGTCGGTGACGACCGGGATCACCTCGGTCATCTCGTTGGGATCGACCGGTCCCGTATGCCTGCCGTCGTCCGCGGTCGGAGCCGTCGCCGCGAAGTCGCGCGCGGCGAGCACCCCGTCGTCGGCGTAGGTGGCGCCGTAGGAGGACACGCCACCGATATCACCGGAGAAGCCACCGCCGTAGGGTGCGCCGGATCGACGTCCCGCGCGTGATTCGTCGTTCAGGCCCGAGGCCAGTTCGCGCATCTTCTCACTCGACAGGGCGACCCGCTGATCCGGGAGCGGTTCACCGAGGAGCATCTCCAGGCTGGAACGCAACGCCAGCACCTGGGCCTTGAGCTCGGAGAGTTCTTCGTTCGACTCGGCGGTGACCTCTTTGCGGATGGTCGTCTCGACATCGAGTTCGTACTGCCGACGCGCGGCGATCTCGCGTTCCAGCTGCAGTTCGTAGACCAACCGGAGGTCACGGCTCTTCGCCTCGGCGCTCTCGGCCTGTCGACGGAACTTCGTCACCAGGATCGCGCCGATGACGGCCGCCCACAACGCCGCGATGACTGCCAGCGAGCCGGTGATCGACAGCCTGTCGGTGAAGACCATCAGGATGCTGGCGATCAATGCGAGCACGATCAAGAGGCCGAGCAACCACTGAGCCGTCGACCGACTCGAGCGGCGCGAGTCGGCGGCACGGCCGTTCGAGGTCGTCATGATCGTGAATTTACCCGCTGTGAGTGCATTCGGACCGCAGGCGGGTGCGGAGTTTCTCCGATAGTCGACATGTTAGGCGACGAGTGGGCGGGGCGTCCGACACTCGCCCCGACCCTCACGGACCGCCGACGGCGGACGGATCGTCGGGTGCTCGGCAGCAGTACTCGAGCCACAGCGCGGCACCGACGAGGACCACCCCGCCGATCAGTCCGACGATCGCGCCCGGCCGGTCGTGGTCGGCAGCGGCCAGATCGTGTTGGCCGAGCAGGAAGGCCAGCAGACCCAGCCACACCCCGACGGCGATCGCGCCGAGGATCGCAGAAGCCTTGGCCAGGGCCAGCACTCGCGCGGCCGTGAGTGGATGGAGTTGTCCCCGCGCGCGACCGACATCCCGCGAATCGACCCGGGAACGGACGACGAAGGCGATGACGATCTCGAGTGCGGCAAGCACATACAGCACCACACCGGCGAGCAACGGCAGCGGCGGGAAATCGGAGTAGTTGTACCGCACCAGGATCCACGCGACGATCGCCGTGACCGCTGCGATGACGGCGAGATCGCGGACCCGGGTGGGACCGAGACCGGTTTCCTCGTCGTCCTGATCCGGCCGGCGCGGATCCGGCGCGGTCACGAGTCGACCCCGGTCAGGCGGCCGACCGGACGCACCGCGTCCCGCTCTGCGGCGTCGAGCCCGGCCACGAGATCGGACACCGCGCGCGTACCGTCCGGGGTCCAGAGGGTGGCATCGGGTTCGATCTCGAGCCACGGGACGAGGACGAAAGCCCGTTGCGCGGCACGGGGATGGGGCAGTGTCAGGTCCGGGTCCCCGGACAGGACGACCTGGCCGGACTCGGACACGGTGATCACGTCGACGTCGAGAGTTCTCGGCCCCCAGCGGATCTCGCGCGTCCGTTCGGCCGCCCGCTCGAGTTCGAATCCGCGCTCGAGCCATCCGCGCGCATCGTGCGGGCCGTCGACGACGAGCGTGATGTTGCGGAAGTCCTCCTGCTCGACCCCGCCCCACGGCGGCGTCGAATAGACCGCGGACACCGCGACCAGGTCGTCGGCGAAAGCCTCGACGACCGAACGCAGGTGCGCGGTCGGGTCACCGATGTTGGAACCGGCCGAGAGCACCGCGCGGCTCATCGCGTCCCCTTGCGGGAACGTCTGGTCACCACCGCGACGTCGTCGAAGGTCAGTGGGATCGGCGCCGATGGCTTGTGCACGGTCACCTCGCAGGCATCGATGCGCTCGTCGGTCATGATCGACTCCGCGACCTCGGCCCCCACCTTCTCGATGAGGTTGCGCGGTTCGCCCCCGACGATGCCGGCGACCTGCTGCGCGAGCGCGCCGTAGTCGACGGTGTCGGCGAGGTCGTCGGACTCGCCGGCGGCCCGTAGGTCCAGCCAGAGCACGACGTCGATGTAGAAGTCCTGGCCGTCGGCCCGTTCATGGTCGAACACACCGTGATTGCCGCGGACCTTGAGGCCGCGCAGTTCGATCCGGTCAGCCATTCGTGTCTCCTACCGAGGACGAGGTTCGGGAACCGCCGGTGCGCCAGGCCGCCGCGACCGCGACCGCGTCGCGACTGCTCGCGACGTCGTGGACGCGCACCCCCCATGCGCCCGCGGCGGCGGACAGCGCCGAGACCGACGCGGTGGCGACATCGCGTCCGGCGGGCGGCCGGTCCGCACCGTCGCGACGCAGCAGCGCCCCGAGGAAGCGTTTGCGGGAGGCTCCGACCAGCACCGGGAAGCCGAGATCGGTGATGGTGGGCAGTGCGTTGAGCAGGGCCCAGTTGTGCTCGGCGGTCTTGGCGAAGCCCAGCCCCGGATCCAGGATGAGGCGGTCGGCGTCGACGCCGGCCGACACCGCCGCGTCGACCTGGGCCAGCAGTTCCCCACTCACCTCGGCGACCACGTCCCGGTACCCGTCGACGTCTCCACTGCGGTGCGTGAACCGCCGGTCCGTGCTGTCCCCGGCCGGGCGCCAGTGCATCAGGATCCACGGCAATCCCGCGTCCGCGACGACCCGCGCCATGTCGGCGTCGGCACGCCCGCCGGACACGTCATTGACGATCGCGGCGCCGGCCCGGATCGCGGCGGCCGCGACCGGGGCGCGCATCGTGTCGACCGACACGGTCACCCCGCGCGCGGCGAGTTCGCCGATCACCGAGACCACGCGCTCCGCCTCGAGACCGGGGTCGACCCGGACCGCGCCGGGCCGGGTCGATTCGCCACCGACGTCGATGAGGTCGGCACCCTGCTCGATGAGTTCGAGCCCGTGCGCGATGGCCGCATCGGCGTCGAGGTAGCGGCCGCCGTCGGAGAAGGAGTCGGCGGTGACGTTGAGGACGCCCATCACGAGAGTCCGGTGCACACCGCCGCCGGCGGGGACTGCGTGCGCCTGCGTCACCGGGTGATCAGGTCGAGGGCTTCGCCGCGGGACACCGCACTGGTCTTGAAGATGCCGCGCACCGCCGACGTGGTGGTCGTCGCGCCGGGTTTGCGGATACCGCGCATGGCCATGCACAGGTGCTCGGCCTCGATCACCACGATCACCCCGCGGGGCTCGAGTCTGCGCATCATCGCGTCGGCGATCTGGCTGGTGAGCCGCTCCTGGACCTGCGGACGCTTCGCGTACAGGTCGACCAGGCGCGCCAACTTGGACAGCCCGGTCACCCGGCCTGAGGTGCCAGGGATGTAGCCGACGTGGGCGACACCGTGGAACGACACCAGGTGATGCTCGCAGGTGGAGTACATCGGGATGTCCTTCACCAGCACCAGCTCGTCGTGGTCCTCGTCGAACGTCGTGGCGAGGACCTCGTCGGGCTCGGTATACAGACCGGCGAACATCTCCCGGTAGGCATTCGCCACCCGCGTGGGCGTCCGGATCAGACCCTCCCGATCCGGGTCCTCGCCGACGGCGAGCAGCAACTCGCGGACCGCGGCTTCGGCGCGTGCCTGGTCGAAGTCGGACCGGGGTCCCTCGAGTACGGCGTCCCGCCGCTCGCTGATACTCATCCGGCCACTTTACGAACTCGGACGCGAGTCGTCGTCACCGGCGCGATGACCCCAGCCGTTCGTGTCGCCGTTGCGGCCCGACCGCGGGTCGGGCTCGGGCGGCCAACCGGGTGCGGACCAATCGCGCGGCGCGCCGTAATCCGGGCGCGTGCCGCCCCCGTACGGCCCACCCGACCCGGGTGCCGTCCGGCCGTTGCCCGGGTCCGGATACTGCGGGTTGGGGTAGTTCGGGTTCGGATACTGGGGGTTCGGATACTGGGGATTCGGATAGTGGGGGCCGGGATCGGCCGGCGGATATCCGTGGTCGGGGTACCGCGGTTCCGGATTGCCCTGCGTCGGGGGTGTCGGACCACCCGGCTCGGGATACATCGGCGGGTAGTTCGGCACCTGGCCGGGGACCTGCGGCCCACCGGGATAACCGGCACCCACCGGCTCGGGGATCTTGGCCTGCTCCGGTGGCGGCCACGGCTCACCGCGTTCGATCGCCAGCTCTCCCGGCGTCTTCACCGGCGGTTTGTCACTCGGAGTGCGTTCGCCGAAGTCGTTGAACGCGGTGATCCGCGGACGCTTGTCGACGTCGGCGAAGATCTTCTCGAGGTCCTTGCGGGTCAGCGTCTCCTTCTCGAGGAGCTGCGTCGCGAGCACGTCCAGGGTGTCCCGGTACTCGGTCAGGATGGCCCACGCCTCGGTGTGCGCGGCCTCGATGAGCCGGCGCACCTCGTCGTCGATCTCGCTCGCGATTTCCGCGGAGTAGTCGGTGTGCGAGCCCATGGACCGGCCGAGGAACGGATCGCCCTGGTCCTGGCCGTAGCGCACCGCGCCCAACTTCGAACTCATGCCGTATTCGGTGACCATCGCACGCGCGATCTTCGTCGCCTGGTCGATGTCCGACGACGCGCCGGTCGTCGGCTCGTGGAACACCAGTTCCTCGGCGGCACGGCCGCCCATCGCCATCACCAGCCGCGCGATCATCTCCGAGCGGGTCATCAGGTCCTTGTCCTGCTCGGGGACGGCGAGCGCGTGGCCGCCGGTACGCCCGCGCGCCAGGATCGTGACCTTGTAGATCGGGTCGAGGTCGGGCATCGCCCAGGCGGCGAGGGTATGGCCGCCCTCGTGGTAGGCCACGACCTTGCGCTCGTGTTCGCTGATGATCCGGGACTTGCGGCGCGGACCGCCGATGACCCGGTCGACCGCCTCTTCGAGGGCCTCGGCGGTGATCGTCTGCTTGTTCTCCCGTGCGGTGAGCAGCGCCGCCTCGTTGACGACGTTGGCCAGGTCGGCGCCGGACATACCCGGCGTGCGCTTGGCGAGGCCGTCGAGATCGGCGTCGGCGTCGATCGGCTTGCCCTTGGCGTGCACCTTCAGGATCGCCCGGCGACCCGCCATGTCGGGGTTGCCGACCGGGATCTGCCGGTCGAATCGGCCGGGGCGCAGCAGAGCCGGATCGAGGATGTCGGGGCGGTTGGTGGCCGCGATCAGGATGATGCCCGAGCGGTCGCCGAACCCGTCCATCTCGACGAGGAGCTGGTTGAGCGTCTGCTCACGCTCGTCGTGGCCACCGCCGAGACCCGCGCCGCGCTGTCGGCCGACGGCGTCGATCTCGTCGACGAAGATGATGCACGGACTGTTGTTCTTGGCCTGCTCGAACAGGTCACGCACGCGTGACGCGCCGACGCCGACGAACATCTCGACGAAGTCCGAACCGGAGATCGTGAAGAACGGGACGCCCGCCTCGCCGGCCACCGCGCGGGCCAGCAGCGTCTTGCCGGTTCCGGGAGGGCCGAAGAGCAGCACACCGCGCGGGATCTTGGCGCCCAGCGCCTGATACCGCGTCGGGTTCTGCAGGAAGTCCTTGATCTCGTAGAGCTCTTCGACGGCCTCGTCGGCGCCCGCGACGTCGGCGAAGGTCGTCTTCGGCATGTCCTTGGTGAGCTGCTTGGCCTTCGACTTGCCGAAGCCCATCACGCCGCCGCGGCCACCGCCCTGCATACGGCTCATCACGAAGAAGAACAGACCGAACAGCAGGATCATCGGCAGCACGAAGATGAGGATCTGCCACAGGACGGACTGCTCGTTGACGTTGGTCGTGTACGGGGCGCCGGTGCCCTGGACGGCCTCGAAGACCTGGTCCCCCGCCTGCGCCGGGTACTTGGCGCTGATCTTGTCGGCGTCGGCGTCGTTGACCTTGATCGGGGTGTTCAGCTCGATGCGCAGCTGCTGCTCGCGGTCGTCGATGCTGATGAACTTGGTGTTCTTGTCGTTGAGTTGCTGCAGTGCGACAGAGGTGTCGACGCCGCGGTACTCCCGACCGGAGTCGCTCATCACGCTCCAGCCCCACAGGGCGAGCAGGATGAGCGCCAGGATGGCGAGGTTGCGGAAGACTGTCTTACGGTTCATGCCAGTTGGTGGGGGTCGTGCGGGCTCACGGGATCGAGTCCCGGTGCCGACGCCGTTCCCATGTCCTTCCCGTCGACGTACACATTGAGGCTACCGGTCAACGATCGCGCTGGTGAAACCGTTCCCTCGCAGGTCGGACACGCGGGCGGCGCGTCATGCGCCGGCGATGGATCAGTGCGTGTACACCGACGGCTTCAGTCGTCCGATGTAGGGCAGGTCGCGGTATCGCTCCGCGTAGTCGAGGCCGTACCCGACGACGAACTCGTTGGGGATGTCGAATCCGACATCGGCGACGCGGACCGGGGACCGCACGGCCTCGGGCTTGCGCAGCAGGGCGCACACCTCCAGGCTGCGTGGCGACCGTGTGGCGAGATTCTTCATGAGCCAGGACAGCGTCAGACCGGAGTCGATGATGTCCTCGACGATCAGGACGTCGCGTCCCTCGATGTCGCGGTCGAGGTCCTTGAGGATGCGGACCACACCCGAGGACGAGGTCGACGATCCGTAACTCGACACCGCCATGAACTCCATCTGCGACGGGATCGGCAGCGACCGGGCGAAGTCCGTCATGAACATGATCGCGCCCTTGAGGACACCGATGAGGACCAGATCCTCCTCGATGTCGGCATAGCGCGACGCCACGGACTGGGCGAGTTCGGCGGTGCGCTGTTTGATCTCTTCCTCGGTGATCAGGACAGCGTCGATGTCAGCGGCATACGGATCGGCAAACTGCACGGTCCCAGCTTGTCATGTTTTGCCGATACCGCGGCGAACGGGGGTTGCACCGAGGGCCGCGACCGTCGGTCGGAGAAATGATCGAGCATCGACCTGCGGTTTTATCGAGAAATGCCTGCTCAAATCATTGTTGACCTTTCACACCGACATTTCGCGGAATTGCTATGTGCATAACGGTCCCATAACAACTCATCACACCGGCACCATTCCGAGTGGTTGCGTTTCGAAGTAAATCAAGCGTCTGACATTCTCGGAAACAGAGTGCTGAGCAACAGACCTCTGAATTCCCCTCCCCTTCTCACGCCCTGTCCCGTGCGGACAAGAAGGAGCGCTCGTGTTCCCCACTTCGCGTTCTCCCCTGCGCAAAATACGTTTCAGCGCAATTCTCTGCCTGGTCACCGCGGTCGTCACCGTCTTCGCCGCGACCGCCGAAGCTGCACCTCAGCGGGCCGCGGCTCCGACCTACGACGCGTCGTGGAATGCCTCGGCCCTCACTCTCACGGTGCACAACGCATCGGTCAGCACGGAGAACGGAAATCTGACGATCCGGGACACCGCCGGCGCGGAACTCTTCCGCATGCCGCTCATGTATCGCAGCGAGTATCGGCAGTTCCCGATCGACACGCGGACCACGGGAAACAAGGTGACCCTCATTCCGTCCCGTGAGGTCGCACGTTCGACGGCACTCAATCCGACCGCGGTCGATCAATTACGCGGGGTGGCCCGACACAATGTCGCGGCGCCGCAAACGCGCCAGGAACGTGACGACCAGGCACTCGACCGATTCCGGTCCCAGCTTTCTGCTGGCACGTCCATCGGAACATTGGTGGGAACCGTCGTCGGCGGAATCATCGGCGGCGCGCTCGGCTGCTTCACGGGCGCGCTCGCTGGATTTGGAATCGGATGCCCGATAGCGATCCCGTTCGGCACCGCCGCCGGAGCACTTGCCGGCCTCGCCCTAGCCGGCGGCGGCACGCTCATCGGTGCCGGCATCCACTACTTCCAGACGATCAACTCGCCGTTCACCCCGCCGCGTCGCTGATCGCCAGTAACCACACGACGGTCCGTCTCACCTCGCGGTGAGGCGGACCGTCAGTGTTTCCCCGGCACGTACCACGACGCGTCGTGCTTCGGGGTCGCCGCCGATGGCCACCTGCGACCGGGCGTTCCCGGTGGTCGCCATCAGATCGTCGACGGCCGAGATGACGCGGTGCGTCGGTTCGGTGGCGCCGACGCCGAGCAGCCAGGCTCGCAGGACACGCGTCCGGACCGCGAGCGGCACGGCGAGCAGCGGCGCGATCGCCAGCCCCTCGTCTCGGCCGGCCCCGGCGAGGACACCGGCCGCCCACTCGTCCAGCGCGTCGTTGTCGGCCCGCAGGCCCTCGGCGGTGCGACCCAGCGCGTCGACGACCCCGCCGTGCAGAACCTCCTCCAGCAGCGGCAGCACCTCGGTTCGCAGTCGGACACGGGTGAACCGCGGATCGTCGTTGTGCGGATCGCGATGGGGCGCGAGACCGAGTTCGGTGCAGGCCGCCAGCGTCTGCCGCCGGCGGACGCCGAGCAACGGCCGGGCCCAGGGGTCGTTCCACGCACGCATACCCGCGATCGAGCGGGACCCGGACCCGCGGGCCAACCCGAGCAGCACGGTCTCGGCCTGGTCGTCGGCGGTGTGGCCGAGCAGGACGGGACGATCCGCACGGGCCTCGTCGAGCGCCGCATACCTGGCGTCGCGCGCACCGGCCTCGAGGCCGCCACGGCGCCCGACGCGCACCGGTAGCACCCGGACGCGGGCGCCCAGACCCCCTGCCACCTCTCCCGCCGTCGCGGCGACCTGTGCGGAGTCCGGCTGCAGTCCGTGGTCGACGATCAGCGCGGTGACGTCCAGACCGGCGCCGACGGCGGCTGCGGTCAGCGCGAGCGAGTCCGGTCCGCCGGAGAGGCCCACACAGACCTGCGGCCCCGAGAGATGAGCGGCCGCGAACTCCGCGACCGCCCGTCTCACAAGACCCGCTGAATCCATGCCTGCGGGTCGTCGATCTCGCTCGGCAGCGGCATCGTGTCCGGCGAGGTCCACACGACGTTGAACCGCTCCATCCCGACGGCCTCGACCACCACGTCGACGAAGGCCTTGCCGCGGATGTACTGCGCGAGCTTGGCGTCCATCCCGATGAGCGCCCGGATGAGTCGCTGGACCGGGTTCTGGGGAGCGGTGCGTCGTTTGTCGAACGCGGCTCGGATGCTCGCCACCGACGGCACATGCGCCGGACCCACGGCGTCCATGACATGGTCGGCGTGACCCTCGAGCAGCGTGCCCAGGACCATCATGCGTTGGAAGGCGGCGTGCTGCTCCGGGCTCTGCAGCAGTTGCATCGCCCCGATCACACCCTTTTCGCGCGGACCGTCGGAACCCTTGAGCGCCTTGGTCATCCGCGTGACGATCTCGGTGGTCGACTCGCCGGCGTCGGAGGTCAGCACGGCCACGTTGTCCTGCATGTAGTCGCGCAGCCACGGGTTGGCCGAGAACTGCACCCGGTGGGTGACCTCGTGCAGGCACACCCACAGGCGGAAGTCCGACGGGATCACCTTGAGCTGACGTTCGACGTTGATGATGTTCGGCGTCACCACCATCAGCACACCCGGTTCGCCGGTCTCCGGGTCGGGCGTGAACGGGTCGTACTGGCCGAGGATCGCGGTGGAGAGGAAGGCGAGCAACCCGCCGGCCTGGAGGCCGCCGAATCGGGCCCCGAGTCCGGGCGATCCCGCATCGATCGACTCGTCGGAGCCGAGCATCGAGCGCATCGACCGGGACGCGGCGTCGATCCACCCGGCCCGGTCGAGGACCCGGGTGGTCGGTACGCGCAGGCCGTCGGCGAGCCCGGTGACCTCACGGACCGGGGCTTCGGCCCGGGTCGCGGCGTCGGCCAGTTCCGCACGGGCCGCCTCGTAGGTGTAGGCCGTGGTCTTGGGACCGGGACGGGCGAGACGTTTCGCGGTTGACGCCGCGAGCGACCAGTCGATCTGCGACCCGATGCCCGGTTGACGGTCGGCGGTCTCGGCGACCTCTGTGGTCCCGGCGTCGGTGACGTCCGACCCGGCGGTTCCTGAAGTGGTCATCGGCACCCGCACTCTCTCAGTTGACCCACCACGGCGTCGAGGGCGGGTCGCGCGTCCGCCGGCGAGGTGCCGCCGGACATCAGGGCGAACGACAGCACGCGGCCGTCGACTGTCTGCACTATGCCGGTCAACGAACTGACCCCGGTGAGTGTTCCGGTCTTGGCGCGTGCCCAGCCCGCGCCCGGGTTGCCCGGGGCGTCGAACCGGTCCGCGAGCGTACCGGTGCCACCGGCGATCGGCAGCCCGTCGAGCATCGGGCGCAGCGCCGGCCGGCTGGGCCCGCTGGCGGCCGTCATCACGGCGTCGAGCAGTTCCGGCGTGGTGCGGTTGGCGTAGGAGATCCCCGACGCATCGTGCAGGGTGGTGCCCGCCCACTGGTCCGGGAACATCGACGACAGGACTTGTTCGATCGCCTCCACGCCGCCGGCGTGCGTGGGCGGCCCGCCCCGGTGCACCGACAGTTCGATGGCCAGGGTCTCGGCGAGCACGTTGTCGCTGTAGCGCAGCATGTCGTTGACCCGGGTGACCAGCGGCGCCGACTGGACCTTCGCGATGACGCGGTCGTTCCCCGATGCGGCTGCGCCGGAACCGGTCACCTCCGTGACGGGACCCTCCACGCCGAGAGCCGCGGCCAGCGCCTCGCCGGCCATGATGCCCGGTTCCGCGGTGCGCGGCGAGTACTCGTCGAGCGGTTCGAGCCGGGCGCCGTCGACCATCAGCGATTCGATCGGCGCGATGTCGCCACCCTGGATGTCCCGGCGGTCCCAGGTGGTGTCCATCGTCGGACCCGAGAACGCGCTCAGGTCGACGGCCACCGACGTCACCGGGATCTCGGTGTCCTCGATCTGCCGCGCGAGGTCGGCGATGCGACCGGGGTCGGTGTAGAAGGTGTCGGTGCCGGCGGGCTGTGCGGACAGGGTCGGGTCACCCGCCCCTCGGAGGATGATCTGCCCGTTGCTGCCGGCCACCACCGTCGTGGTCAGTCGCTGATCGTGCGGCACGGCTTCGAGGACGGCCGCGGCCGAGAGGACCTTGGCGTTCGACGCGGGGATCCGCGGACGCTCGGGGTTGCTGGTCCACAGGACCGCGCCGGTCAGCGAGTCGCTGATCATGCCGGTGAGTTCGCCGAGCGCCGGATTCCGCAGTGCCGGCGCGATGGCCCGCGACACACCGCTCGGCGTGGGCTCCGGCGCGGAGGCGACCACCGGGTCGATCCGGGGGTCGACGGCGATCGCGGCGGGCTGCGGGGGAACCCCCGGCGGCAGTTCGGGTTCCCGGTCGAGCCGGAGCGCGATGACCACCGAGGCCGTCGCGACGAGGGCCAGGATCACCACCGCGGTGATCGTCCACCACAGAAGTCTCCGACCGGAACGACCGCCGTTTCGGGTGGATGCGCCCACAAAGCCTCCGGGTCTCTCGCGGTTGACGGTCGATGGAACGGCCCGGACATACGCACAACGAGGGGTACGAACATCGAGGTCGCCGGACCAACAGTATCGTTGGGGCAGCGTGCGGGCGTTTCGGCCCGACGCGGCATCCCCGATCAAGACTGCCAGGAGGAACTGTGGAATTCGATGTGACCATCGAGATCCCCAAAGGTGGCCGCAACAAGTACGAGGTCGACCACGAGACGGGCAAGGTCTACCTCGACCGCTACCTGTACACCTCGATGGGCTACCCGGCCGACTACGGCTACATCGACGGCACCCTCGGTGAGGACGGCGACCCGCTCGACGCGATGGTCCTGCTCCCCGAGTCGGTGTTCCCGGGCATCATCGTGCGGGCACGGGTCGTCGGCATGTACACCATGACCGACGAGGCCGGTGGCGACGACAAGCTCCTCTGCGTCCCGGCCAAGGACGTGCGTTGGGACCACATCAAGGACATCTCCGACGTGTCCGAATACGAGCTGGGACCCATCGCCCACTTCTTCGAGCACTACAAGGACCTCGAGCCGGGCAAGGAGGTCGACCCGGGCGGATGGGTCGGCCGCGACCAGGCCGAGAAGATCGCACAGGAGGCCATCGATCGCCTCGCTGCGCACCCCGACGCGGCCAACGAGCCCTCGCGCGGCTGATCTCTCCCACACACGAGACCGCCGGCACCATCATCCGAGATGGTGTCGGCGGTCTTGTCTGGTCACCAGGTAGCTTCGACTCGGCGCCTCGACCTCGACGCGCTCCTTCGTCGCTTGCTCGGCCCGGCGGCTACGCTCGGTGCCGGCTCAACCAGCAGTGGGTCAGGCCACGCGGTACCGCTGCTCGGCGAGCACCGGCAGGATCTGTTCGCGGATGCGGCGTTCGGTGGCCGCGCCGTCGATCGGGATGAGGATCACGGCGTCGGCGACCTCGGCTGCGTAGATGTCGCGGACCAGCGTGATCAGTCCGTGTGTCGTCCCGATGTAGCGGATGGTCCCCGAACTCGTCTCCGACGACGCGTTCACCGCCGCAGCAGCGGCCGTGCGCGCCGACGCGGCGTCCGGCGCGACGGCCACCTCCACCTCGAGTGCGACCACGAAATTGGCCTGATCGTGGCTGCCGGCCCGGAGCAGGGAGCGGGCGCGCTGCGCCTCGCGGAGGGTCTCCCGCCGCACGACGATCGGAAACGTCTGTGCGAGATCGTCTCCCGCGAGCGCGATCTGGAATCCCGGACGTCCGATGCTGATCGGGGCCGTCGGGGTGGCAGTCGGTGCGGCGATCACGGTGCCGCGGTCAGCACGTGCGTCGAGTTCGATGGTCATCTATTCACCCCTGGTCGAGTTCGGTCGGTCTGTTCGGTTCGCGCCCGGAATGCATCGAGAATCCGGTCGATGTCGTCGACGGTGGTGCCCGCTCCGAAACTCGCGCGCACCGTGTCGGCCGGCGGTGCGAGGCCGTCGACGGTGTAGCCCGCGACTCCCGCGCGGTCGGTGGAATCGGTGAAGATCCGCAGCGGCGTGAAGCCGCCGATCGCGGCCAGGCCGGCGTCGAGACGTTCGGCGAGGCGGCGTTCATGCAGGCCGATCGTCTCGGGTCCGAGATCGGCGAGCACCCGACACGCCTCGGCGACCGCGATCGCCCCGGGAACGCCGTCGGCGTCCGGCGAGGCATCGACATCGGCGGCGTCGAACCAGTCACGACGACCGATGAGAACGCCGGCGCCATCCGTCCTACGACCTGGTTCACCGAACGCCAGGTAGTCGATGCCGTGGCTGACGACGGAGACGGGCCGGTGCCCGACGAGTTGCGCGGCGTCGACCAGGATGCGGGCCCCGGACCGGTGCGCGAGCGAGGCGAGCCGGCCGATCGGCAGCACCTCGCCGGTGATGTCCGATACCGCGGTCACGACCAGGAGCGATGCCGGCGCCGAGGCGAGCTCGGTCTCCAGCGCGACCAAGGTGTCCTCGATGGTCTCGCAGGCCGGGACGAACCGCGCCCGGTCGCGCCCCTGCCGTGGTGAGCACCACCGCAGCAGGTCGGCGCCCTGCCCGACGTCGAGGACGACGACGTCGCCGGGAGTGATGCGCGCCGCGAGGTCGAGGGCAACGGCGGCATCGCGGGTGAAGACGACGGTGTCGTCGACCCGCGCACGGACGAACTGCCGCACCGATTCCCGGGCGGCGTCGAAGCGGACGTCGACTGCGGGCGACAGGCGACCGGCGGGTGCGGACAGGACAGCGGTCACGGCAGGAAACTCCTCAGACAATTCGCGCTTGCCGCGTCCGGTCGGTACGCGGCCGGGTCGTCACCCGGAGCACCCCACCGCGAAGGAGGGTTGCCGACCAGCGAGCCGGGGCTTGTCACTGGCACTCATGACCTACGACCAAGGGTCGTCGATCTCGCGCGGACGTGTCAATTTTCACTCAACGTGATCGGAAGTTAGGGCACACTTACCTGTAGCGTGTCAGGGGTGTCAGCGACTGATGTGTTCGTGTTGTCCCGCCCGCACGGCACCGTGCGGGGCATGGGCGCGGTCCGTGCGTTCACCGACGTCGACGCCGCCTCGGCCGCCCTGCGCGCCGGGACCGTCGACGGTCTGACCGGCGCGATCCCCTTCGACCTCGCCGACCCCGCCGCGCTGGTGGTGCCCGAAGTCCTGCACGTCGACGCGGCGCCGCTGGCGGGCGGGCCGCCACTGACGCGCACGCCGGTGTCGACGACCCTGTACCCCACGGCCGACGAGCACCGCGAACGGGTCGCGCACGCGGTGAAGCGGATCGTCGCCGGCGACGTCGGCAAGGTTGTCCTCGCCCGCAGCGTCGACATCGTGCTCGACGCCGAGGTCGAGCCTCTGCGACTTCTCGACGCATTGGCGGGCGGCAATGCCGGACACAACGCATTCATTGTCGATCTCGGCGCGGCCACCGGCTCGGGTTCGTGGCTGTTGGGCGCGAGTCCCGAAGTGCTGCTGCGCAAGTCGGGTTCCGTCGTCACCTGCCACCCGTACGCGGGATCGGCGCCGCGGTCACCCGACCCGGTCGTCGACCGCGCCGCTGCCGACGGATTGTTCTCCTCGGCGAAGGATCTCGCCGAGCACGCCTTCGTCGTCGACCACCTGCGAGACCGGCTGGGACACCTCTGCGACGACGTCGACGCGCCGTCGACCCCGCAATTGCAGTCGACCGGGGAGGTCTGGCATCTGGCCACCCCGATCCGCGCGCGGCTTCGGGACCCGGCGACCACTGCGCTCGATCTCGCACTCCTGCTCGGCCCCACCCCGGCGGTCTGCGGCACGCCGAGTGATGTTGCTGCGCAGATCATCCGCGAGGTCGAGGGTGAGCGCGGCTTCTATGCGGGGGCGGTCGGCTGGTGCGACGCCGCCGGCGACGGGGAGTGGATGGTCACCATCCGGTGCCTCGAACTCGAGGCCGATCGTCGCAGCCTCCGGACGTGGGCCGGCGGCGGTATCGTCGAACACTCCGACCCGCAGGGCGAACTCGAGGAGACGGCGTTCAAGCTGCGGACGGTCCTGAACGCGTTGGGAATCGACAGCCTCGATTAGCAGAGATGGTTCGGGGTCGAACACGACCGCAGGCGACCGCAGCCCGTTACGCTGACCTTCGATGCCCGACGATCTGATCATCGCCCGAAACCCGGAAGAGGGCTCCTCGCTGCCCTTTCTCGCACGTATCCCGCTCGGCAGCGACGGCATTGTCCTCAAGGTGAGAGAGACGTGGCCGCGGACCAGCAAGGTCTACTGCCACCGCGCTGAGGAGTGGCCGACCACACCGCAGATCGTCGAACGACTCGCAGTACGTTCGGTGACGCGGCGCGGGGCGGCGATCGATCTGGTGCTCGACCGCGCTCGCGAGAATCGGTCACAGTTCGTCGTCACGCGGGCTCGCGGACGCGAGATGATCTTCTGGCAGACGCGCAAAACCACCAAGCAGGCGCGTCCAAACGTCACGCTTCCCAAGGCTCGGGCACACGGCCAGGCGCTCGAGATCGTCGTCGACACAGGCGAGAAGTACGCCTACTCCTTCGGTCATCAACAGGCGACCACCACTCGACACCGCCTCGATGCCGGCGATTACGCGATCGTCGAGGACGACCAGGTGATCGCCGCCGTCGAACGCAAGTCGATCGACGACCTCGGCAACGGTCTCATGAAGGGAACTCTCACCTACCAGTTGGCAGGTCTCGCGGGACTCCGACGCGCCGCGGTGGTCGTCGAAGCCTCATACAGCAAGGTGTTCACGCGCGAATACGTCAGCGGCGCCGCGCTGGCCGAGGCGGTCGCCGAGGCGCAGGTCCGGTTTCCGACCGTGCCGATCGTCTTTTGCGACAACCGCAAACTCGCCGAGGAATGGACCTACCGCTGGCTCGGTGCCGCGCTACACGAATGGCGACTCACCGCCGGCAGCGAGACCATTGTGCACAGCATGCAGGGGCCGCCCGCGACACCATCGGAGATCAGGTCTTGGGCTCGGGCCGAGGGACTCGAGGTGCCCGCGAGGGGCCGTATCCCCGCTCCGGTGCGCGCGGCCTGGGATCGTCGCAACGGCTGAGCTGCCGCGTCTCATGATGCATTCCCGCTCAACGGATTCGGCTGAGCGGGTACGGGAGCCGTGAGCGCGGGCGTCAGCCGAGCGCCTGATCCAGGTCGCCCAACAGGTCGTCGACCCCTTCGAGGCCGACCGACAGCCGCACCACCGAGTCACTCAGACCGATCGCCGCGCGTCCCTCGGGACCCATCGCACGATGAGTAGTGGTCGCCGGATGCGTGATCAGCGACTTCGAATCTCCGAGATTGTTGGAGATGTCGACGATCCGCAGGCCGTTGAGGACCTCGAAGGCGCGCTTCTTGCCGTCGATGCCGTCGTGGTCGTTGAGCTCGAAGGTCACCACCGTGCCGCCGCCGGACATCTGCGACTTCGCCAAGTCGTACTGCGGGTGTGACTGCAGAAAGGGGTATTTGACCCAACGCACGCGCGGATCGCTCTCGAGGAACTCGGCGATCCGCAGCGCCGACGACACCGAGGCGTCGACGCGCAGACGCATCGTCTCCAGCCCCTTCACGAGGGTCCAGGCGTTGAACGGACTGAGTGCCGGACCGGTGTGTCGCATGAGTTGCTGCACCGGACCGTCGATGTACTCCTTGGTTCCGAGTACCGCGCCACCCATGACGCGCCCCTGGCCGTCGATGTGTTTGGTGCCCGAGTAGACGATGACGTCGGCGCCGAGTTCGAGACCCCGCTGCAGCAGCGGGGTGGCGAAGACGTTGTCCAGCACTACCTGTGCGCCCGCGGCGTGCGCCAGTTCCGAGACCTTCACGACGTCGACGAGGCTCTGCATCGGGTTCGACGGTGTCTCGAAGAACACCGCGTCGGTGGGCTTGGACAGGGCCCGCTCCCACTGCTCGAGGTCTTCACCGTCGACGAACTCGGTCTCGATCCCCCAGCGCGGGAGGATCTCGCTGCAGACCACGAAGCAGGAACCGAACAGGCTGCGGGCGGCGACGAGACGGTCGCCGGCCTTCAACAGTGCACCGAGCGCGACGAACACCGCGGCCATGCCGCTCGCGGTGGCGAAACACGCCTCCGCGCCCTCGAGCCGGCGCAACCGCTCCTGGAACATCTCGACGGTCGGATTTCCGTAGCGCGAGTAGACGAATCGTTCGTCCTCGCCGGTGAAGGCTCGCTCGGCGGCCTCCGCGGAGTCGTAGACGTAACCGCTCGTGAGATAGAGCGCCTCGGCCGTCTCGTGGAAACCCGAACGCGCCAGCCCGCCGCGAACCGCGATCGTGTCAGCCGAGAGCCCTTCGGGCAGTTCACGACTGACGGGCAGATCAGAACTCACGATTGCCTCCACGGCAGGTTCTCGGCACGCCAGCCCGACGTCCCGCGGTGGTCGTTCTCGTCGAGGGCGCCTTCGAACCCGTCGATCACGTTGTATGCCTTCGCGATACCGTCGGCGGTCGCGGCCTCCGCAGCGCCGATCGACCGGTGCCCCGAACGGCAGATGAAGATGACCTCCTGGTCGTCGGAGACACCGGAATCACGCAGCTGCGCCACGAAGTCGTCGTTGCGGCGCCCCTCGGGGAAGGTGGTCCACTCGGCGAAGATCGCGCGCTTCCCCAGGACCTCGAGGTCGGGCACGCCGACGAACGACCACTCCGCCTGCGTGCGACAGTCGACCAGCACCGCATCCGGGTTGTTCTCGAGCTTCTCCCACGCCTCGCGCGGGGTCAGGTCACCGGCATAGCTCATGAGGAACACACCTTCCACTCGCCGTTCTCGCGCACCACGATCGTGTCCACGACGTTCACATCATCGGGGGTCTTGTCATAGTGCCAATGAACCTTCGCGGTCGCCCGGTCACCGTCGACCACCAGCTCGGTGATCTCCGGGATCTCGATGTGACCGTTGGCGAGCAGCGACTCCCGGTTGTCGGCGAGGAACTGTTCCTCGGAGACGAAGTCGGCCGCCTCGACGTCGGCCGCGCAGGTGTTCGCCCGGTATTCGCCGAAGTTCGGACCGTTGCGCGCGGTGTAGATGTCGTTGATCGCGTACTGGACCTGAGCCGAGTCGCCGGCCCGGTCCTCGGCCGGACGGGTCACATTCGACAGCACGACGCCGAGCACCACGAGTCCCACGACGCCGGCCGCGACGAAGAACGGCCAGGCGTTCTTCCACGACGGGGGCTTCTGGTCGCCCTCACCTGCAGCTTCGGCCATGGCGGGCAGTCTATCGAGCGTCCCGGCGGCGGTTGAGACCGGCGTCGTCGGACCCCGGACGCACCGGGCAGAGCGCCGAACGACGTCGACATCGAACACGTCCTGCGTAAGGTGGCCCTAAGTTCCGCGGCGAACGACGTCGCCGACCGCAACGACCAGCGAGGACCCGGATGCGCGCTTCCACCCACCGTTCACTCACCCTTCTCGTCGGGCTGCTCGCGGCAGCCGTGGTGGTGACCTCGTGTTCGCCGCCGGACGAGACGGTCGACTCCGGCACGGCCCACGTCCCCGCGCCCGAGGCCGGCGCGATCCCGGTCACCGTGCAGCAGGCCTACGCCCCCGCGACCGTCGACCAGGCACCCAAGCGCGTCGCCGCGATGGGCGTGGGTGACGGCGACACCCTCCTCGCACTCGGCGTCACCCCCACCACGATCGCCCCGTTCGCCGACCCCGACCAGGCGTCGGCGCCGTGGAACGCCGAACTCCTGGCCGACTCCAAGCCGGTGGTGCTGCCGAACGCGTCCGGCGCGTTCGGCGACGAGATCCCCAAGGCGCTGGCCACCGAGCCCGACCTCATCACCGCCGTCGGCGCCGATCCCACCCGCGACCAGTTCGATCTGCTGAGCAAGACCGCCCCGACGATCCTGCGGCCCGCCCAGTTCCAGCCGTGGCAGGTGCCGTGGGACGCGCAGACCCGCCAGATCGGTACCGCCGTCGGACTGCCCGAACTCGCCGATCGCAAGGTGACCGAGACCGAGCAGTTCCTCGCGAACGTGCGGGAGCAGAACCCGCAGCTGGCCGGGAAGACGGCGGTCGTGGTCACCGCCAGCCCCACCGGCGGCGTGTCGATCTACGGCCCCGGCGACGGGCGCGGACAGACCCTCACCGGTTACGGACTCACCTTCCCGCCCGCGCTGCAACCTTCGGTGACCAGCGGTTTCTACGGTGACCTGCCGGCCGAGAGCCTGAACCTGCTGGACTCGGCCGACGTCGTCGTCGCCGTCGACTGGCAGGGTTCCAACGACCAGCTCAAGTCCAACGCGGCGTTCAACCGGCTGGCGGTCGCGCAGTCGGGCCGCGTGGTCTATCTGCCTCAGGAGGTCGGCAGCGCGATGTCGGTGCCGACGGTCCTGACGATCCCGTGGGTCGCCGAGCAGGCCGTCGGACCCATCGCCGCGGCCGCCGGCAAGGCGTAGCGGGCCCGAACCCGCCGGACACCATGCACCCGCCGAGTGAGGGTTACCTCACAGACGGATTTTGGTCGGGGACAGCAAGCGCCTACCGTAGAAGGGATAGGCCTTATCCATACGCGCGGACCTGGGGGTCACCGAGATTTGCTTGTCCTCGCGTGCTGAGCAACGGAAGACACCTACTCCATGAGCGACAACAGCCGCCCGCTGCGGGTTGCGATCGTCGGTGCCGGTCCCGCCGGGATCTACGCCGCCGACGCGTTGATGAAGTCCGACACCGCCAAGGACCGCGGGGTCAGCATCGATCTGTATGAGCGCATGCCTGCTCCGTTCGGTCTGATCCGTTACGGCGTCGCACCCGACCACCCGCGTATCAAGGGCATCATCACCGCCCTGCACAAGGTCCTCGACAAGCCTCAGGTCCGCCTGCTCGGCAACGTCGACTACGGCACCGACATCACCATCGACGAACTACGCGCCCACTACGACGCGGTGATCTTCTCCACCGGCGCCACCGACGACCGCGCCCTCGACATCCCCGGCATCGACCTCGACGGCAGCTACGGCGCCGCCCAGTTCGTCGCCTGGTACGACGGCCACCCCGACTTCCCCCGCACCTGGCCCCTCGAGGCCGAGAAGGTCGCGGTCATCGGCGTGGGCAACGTCGCCCTCGACGTCGCCCGCGTGCTCGCCAAGACCGGCGACGAACTGCTGCCCACCGAGATCCCGGCCAACGTCTACGAGGGACTCAAGGCCAACAAGGCCGTCGAGGTCCACGTGTTCGGCCGCCGCGGTCCCGCCCAGGCGAAGTTCACCCCGCTGGAACTGAAGGAACTCGACCACTCCCCCAACATCGAGGTCATCGTCAACCCCGAGGACATCGACTACGACGAGGGTTCGGCCGTCGCGCGCCGCGGGTCGAAGATCACCGACCAGGTCGCCACCATCATCGAGAACTACGCGATCCGCGAACCCAAGCAGGGCGCGATCCACAAGTTGTTCCTGCACTTCTTCGAAAGCCCCACCGAGATCCTCGGCGCCGACGGCAAGGTCGTCGGTCTGCGCACCGAGCGCACCCAGCTCGACGGCACCGGCAACGTCAAACCCACCGGCAAGACCACCGACTGGGAAGTCGGCGCGGTCTACCGTGCGGTCGGCTACCTCTCGGACAACCTGCCGCAGATCCCGTTCGACTCCCAGGCCGGGGTCATCCCGAACGAGGCCGGACGCGTCTTCGACGAAGGGCAGCAGCTGACCGGTATCTACACCACCGGCTGGGTCAAACGCGGCCCCGTCGGCCTCATCGGCCACACCAAGGGCGACGCCAACGAAACCGTCGACTGCATCCTCAAAGACATGGAAGCCGGCACGCTGCTCGACCCGGCCCACCCCGGCGAAGACGCCATCGTCGAACTCCTCGAGTCCAAGAACATCCCCTTCACCACCTGGGACGGCTGGTACCGCCTCGACGAACACGAACGCGCCCTCGGCGCCGCCGAAGGCCGCGAACGCGTCAAAGTCGTCGAACGCGAAGACATGCTCGCCGCATCGGAGCCGGACAAGGTGTCCCGCCCGTCCGCATGACCCCGCTTCCCGCCGGTTGAGCCACCCTCCGCCGGCTGAGTCCACCCCCGCCGGCTGAGCCCACCCCTTCCGCCGGCTGAGCCTGTCGAAGCCATAAGAGCGGCGGCCGAGTTCTCTCGGTCGCCGCTCTTTCGCATGCGCCCGGCGGGTGCGGGGGCGTCCTCCCCGCACGCCGCCCGGCGCGAATGGCTCAGTTGTGGTGCATTCTCAACTGTCGTCGGATGAGATCAACGGCCCGGAATCGCCGGCACGCCGGCGACGTCGGTGCCACCGCCGGTCAGGGCGGCCGCTGAAGCGGAGGAGCCCGTACCGAATCGGTCCAACGGGTTGTCGATGCGCCGGACGTTCCACCAGAAACCGGCGTTGTCGGTCAGGTTCTCGGCGTAATCGGAGATCGCGTACCCCGCGATGGAGGACGGGAAGCAGCCGAACCAGGTGGTCTTGATGGTGAGCGACTCGTTCTTCTTCAGCAACGACTTGAACTTCGTCGCGCCGTTGATCTCCTGCAGCGTGACGTTACGGAAATCGCCGTCACGCGCGGTGACGCGCATGAACCGGGTCATGCTCCACGCCTGATTCCACGGCGTGCCAGGGGCTGCGAACTGGCAGTAGACCCCGCCCGTCATCTGGAGGTTGGGAACGGCGGCCTGTGCCGGCGCGGCACCCACCAACGATCCACCGGCGATTCCTGCAGCGACCAGAACCCCTGTGAGAGCCCGTTTCAGCGATTTCATCGATCCTCCTCGTTCGTAGGCGACACTGTGTTTCCCGACGTCGCCGTCGTGGGAGCGGTTCACGCCATCCCACCCGACGACCGGTCTTGCTGCGGTCGGCCCGAGATGCCCACCGACACCGGGACTATCGACCCAGCCTGAGCGAAGTGTTACCGCGCGCACAGCGATCCCTCAGGTTTCGTCGACAATTCGTTATACGAACGACACCGACGACCGAGCTCGACGCCGCGCATGACGAATCATCCAAGAAGGTTGGTAAGGTTTACCTTCGTGCGCCGATCCCTCCGACTTCTCGGAATCCCGCTGCTCCTGGCGGTCCTCGCAGCGCTGGTCGTCGCCTCGGTTCTCTTCGGCACCCGACCGGTCCCGCTCGACGAGATCTGGCCCAGCTTCACCGCCGGTGTCGAAGAGATCCGGAACGCGCTGATCAACCTACGGATGCCGCAGGTGCCCAAGGATTCCGATGTCGACGGCATCGTGTGGGATCTGCGCGTGCCGCGCACTCTGCTAGGCCTCGCCGCCGGACTCGCGATCGGCGCTGCCGGTGCCATCACCCAGGGCCACACCCGCAACCCGATCGCCGATCCCGGCATGCTCGGCGTCAACGCGGGTGCCGCCTGCGCGGTCGTCGGCGGCATCTACCTGCTGGGCATCACCAGTCCTATCGCGTTCATGTTCTTCGGCCTCGTCGGGGCGATCATCGCCGCCACCGTGGTGTTCGGACTGTCGTCGCTGAGCGGCTCGAGCCCACTGACCCTGGTCCTCGCCGGCACCGGCCTGACCGCGATGCTGACCGCCATCACGTCCGCGATCGTGCTCGTCGACACCAATTCGCTGGACCAGTGGCGCTTCTGGAGCGTCGGCTCCACCGCGGGTCGGGGCATCGACGTGTTCTGGGCGAGCCTGCCGTTCATCACGGTGGGCCTCGTCCTCGCGCTGGCGAGCGGCTTCTTCCTGAACGTCCTGAGCCTGGGCGACGACATGACCAAGGCCCTCGGTTCCCGTGTCGTGCTCATCCGCGCCCTCGGCGTCCTGACCATCACGCTGCTCATCGGCGCGGCGACCGCGGCGTGCGGGCCGATCGTGTTCCTGGGCCTGGTCGTACCGCACATCGCCCGCGCCTTCGTAGGCGCCGACTATCGGTGGATCATCCCGTATTCCGCTCTGCTGGGCGCCATCCTGCTCGTCGGATGCGACATCCTCGGCCGGATCGTCGCCCGTCCCGGCGAAGTGCAGGTCGGCGTCATGCTGGCACTGGTCGGCGCACCCTTCCTCATCGTCATGGTCCGCCGACAGAGATTGGGGACCGTGTGAATCCGCCGACCTCCATCAAGACCGACATCACGTCCGGAACCACGACGAAGGGCCGGATCGCACCGCACCCCGGCGGTTATCGGATCGCCGTCGAACCGCTGTCGATGGTGGTGCGGCCACGGATGCTCACCGTCGCGGTCGTGTCCACGGCCGTCACGGTCGTCCTGTTCCTCACGAGCGTCGGTGTCAGCGACTTCCCGCTGACCCCCGTCGACGTCGCCCGCATCCTGCTCGGCGGCGGCACCCGCGTCGAGAACGTGGTGGTCTTCGACGTCGCGCTGCCCCGAGCGCTGGTCGCGCTGCTGGTGGGATTCGGTCTGGGCCTTGCGGGTTCGATGACCCAGCTGACCGCCCAGAATCCCCTGGCGACACCGGACATGCTCGGCATCACCGCCGGCGCGAGCGTGGCGGCGGTGACCGCCATCGCGTTCTCGACCACCAGCTGGGGTGCCTGGCTGGGCGATCTCGGCGTCCCGGCGGCGGCGATGATCGGCGGGTTGCTCACCGCGGTCGCGATGTACGTCCTCGCCTGGCCGGGTCGCAAGGCCAACAACGGCATCAACCCGTTCCGGCTCGTGCTGATCGGCGTCGGGATGACGTGGTTGCTGCAGGCGCTGACCCAGTTCCTCCTCTCGCGCGCCGACATCCGAGATGTGGCTCGTGCGCAGGTGTGGATCGTCGGGTCGGTGTCCAACGTCGGCTGGTCCAACGTGTGGCCGGTCGCCGCCGGTGTCGTCGCGAGCATCATCGTGGTGGTCGTCCTGGCCCGCCAGATCGGGATGCTCAGCCTCGGACCCGATCTCGCCCGCGGACTCGGAGTCCGGACGGGCGCGGTGTCGACGACGCTGCTCCTGACCGCGGTTCTGGTGAGCGCGCTGAGCGTGTCCGCGGCCGGGCCGATCGCCTTCGTCGCGCTGCTGGCCCCGCAGATCGCGCTGCGGCTGGCCGGTACCGCCGTGCCCACGCCGCTCGTGTCCGGTGTCATCGGTGCGTCGTTGGTACTGGGCGGCGACCTGCTGGTGCGTACGGTTCTGCCGGGCGGCCTCCCGGTCGGCATCGTCACCGCGGCGATCGGCGGCCCGTTCCTGATCTACCTGATGATCGTCATGTCCCGAAAGGCGAGCGTATGACCGCGTCATCCCTCGAATCCCCTGCCACCACCGCCCGATTGCGGGGCGTCGGACTGACCGTCGGCTACGACGAACGGATCGTCATCGACGGCCTCGACATCGACATCCCCGATGGTCAGGTCACGACGATCATCGGTTCCAACGGATGTGGCAAGTCGACACTGTTGCGTTGTCTCGCACGGCTGTTGCCACCCCGGGCCGGTGCGGTCTACCTCGACGGCGACGACATCTCCTCGGTCCGGCCCAAACAGGTCGCCCGCACCCTGGCGATCCTGCCGCAGAATCCCATCGCGCCCGAAGGGCTCACCGTCGCCGATCTGGTGGGGCGGGGACGTCATCCGCACCAGCGCTGGTTCGCGCAGGCCAGCGCGGCCGACGAGGCGGCAGTGGCGCTGGCGATGGAGATGACCGACACCCTCGACCTCGCCGACCGCACCCTCGACGCCCTGTCCGGCGGTCAGCGGCAACGGGTCTGGATCGCGCTGACGCTCGCGCAAGACAGCGATCTCATCCTGCTCGACGAGCCCACCACCTACCTCGACCTCGCGCACTCCATCGACGTCCTCGACCTGGTCCGCCGGCTCCGCGACGAGCACGGCAAGACCGTCGTCATGGTGCTGCACGACCTCAATCTGGCCGCGCGCTACAGCGATTCGCTGTTCGTCATGCGCAACGGAGCCATCGTCACCACCGGCTCGCCCACCGAGGTCATCGACGCCGAGACCCTCGACGCGGCGTTCGGCCTCCGGGCGCACGTCATGACCGATCCGATCACCGGTGGCCCGCTCATCGTGCCGCTGGACTCCCGGACCCGCGCTACCCCCACCGCTCCCTGATCCGAAAGCGCGGCCCCTGCTCCCTGAGATGCGAAGAGCGACAGCGACAGCCCCTCCGCTCCCTGAGGTGCGAGCGAAGCGAGCCACGAAGACATCCCAGGGGTGCAAGGTGTCAAGCGGCGAGGTTGGCGCGGTGGTTCCAGGCGGTGTGTTCGTTGTAGAGGGTGCGG
The DNA here is from genome assembly GCF_029866425.1 of Gordonia sp. SMJS1. Taxonomy (NCBI): domain Bacteria; kingdom Bacillati; phylum Actinomycetota; class Actinomycetes; order Mycobacteriales; family Gordoniaceae; genus Gordonia; species Gordonia sp. SMJS1. The sequence continues at coordinate 4,342,528 of NZ_CP123381.1, forward strand.
TGTTTGAGGCAGCCGTGGAGGATGCCGATGAGCCGGTTGGCGAGCGCACGCAAGGCTTGGGGGTGGGACTTCTTCTGATCTCGCAGGCTGTCGTAGTAGACGCGGGCGCCGGGACTGCCGGTCAGCGCGCTTTGCGCCATCGCCATGGCGGCGGCGTTGAGGCGGGTGTTGCGGATATGGCGGGCCAGCACGACGTGCCCTTTGCCTGAGGCGATGGTCCGTGGTGAGGTGCCGGCATAGTTTCTGCGAGACTTGGCGGTGGCATAGCGTTCGGGGTCGTCCCCGAACTCGCCAAGCATCCGGGCGCCGGTGATGTCACCGACTCCGGGCATGGACAGGTAGATCTCGGCGTCCGGATGCGCTCTAAAAGACTGGGCCATACTGGTTTCCAGTTGATCAATTTGGGTGTTGAGCGTCGTCAGCATGTTCACCGTCACGGTCACGGTCGCCGCATACGCTGCGGTAAGTGCCTCCGGTGCGCTCAGATGACCGCCCCCACGCAGGGCCTGCTGGATCTCGCGGGCACGGGTATCGGTATTGCGTTGGCGGCCACCCTTTTTCAGAGCTGATCGGATCGCCGCGACCGTCAGTGCCGCTCCCTGTCGTGGGGTGGGAGCGCGACGCAACACCGCCAGGCAGTCTTTGTGGGCGAGGTCGCCGCCGAAGGCATCGACCGCGGCCGGATAGTAGGCGCCCAGTTGAGCGCGCAACACGTTCTGTTGTGCTGAGCGCGCCCACACCAGATTCTGATGCGTACGGGCCATCACCGTGATCGCCTTGACCTCGACGGTGTCGGCGGCGACCAATCGATGATTGTGCCGGTCGGTCCGCACCAGATCAGCCAGCGTTTTCGCGTCAGCCTTATCGGATTTGGTGCCCCCGACATGGTGGCGGTCGCGGTACCGCGACACCGACAACGGGTTGATCGCATACACCTGATAGCCCGCGGCGACCAGGGCGGCGACCCACATGCCGTGATCGGTTTCGATCCCCACCACCACCTCAGAGGGGTCGTGGGCGAACCGGGCGAGCAGGTCATGCATCGCCGTCACGCCGGCCGCGTTCTCGGGTAGTCGGCGGGTGGCCAGGGTGGTGCCGTGTTCATCCATCACGCACACGTCGTGATGATCCGACGCCCAGTCGTTGCCCACACAGATCATGTCGGTCGTTCACCTCGTCTTCGGTCGTCTCGATCGATCGTCGGTGTGAACCTTGGGGTGATCACCCTTGACGCGGCCTAATGGATCAGTGCTCACCCCACATGGTTCAGGGGGCACGACATCCCAGAAGCGTTCTAGCGGGTGATCCTTACCCGGCCGGGCCACGGTCTTCGTGTAGAAATCCGACACCGTTTCAGGGTCTCGGAGTGGTCACCGGCCGGGAAGGCTCACACAAACCAGCATCCCCTGCAGGACGCCGATCCACCCCCATTAGGGTCTCGCAAGGCGTCTCACCAGGCCCTTCGTGGCTCGTCGCTTACGCTCCTCGCACCTCAGGGACCAGTGGGTGTGTGGCTCTTCCGGATTAGGGAGCACGGGCGGCAGCTCGCAAGCTCGCTCCTCAGGGAGCGGGGGGAGGCTCTTCTCGTCCAGCCGGTTTCGCGAGCATCCGCTCGCGAAGAGAGTCGTAGACCGGCGGCGACCCGGACAGATGGGCGACGAGCACCGCGGCGGCCGTTGCGGCCAGCATGGGGAGGGCGACCGTCGTCGTCGCGGTCATCTCCATCACGACGACCATCCCGGTGAGCGGGGCCCGGACGACCGCGCCGAACAGCGCCGCCATCCCGGCGAGGATCATCGCGCCCCGAAATCCCGATGCTCCTGAATCCGGTTGTTGCACAATGATGTCGGCGACCTCGGCGAAGGCGGCACCCCACAGGGCGCCGAGCGCGAGCAGCGGTGCGAACAGGCCACCGGGCGTGCCCGCGGCATAGGAGAGCGGACCCGCGACGAACCGGACGAGGAAGAGCGCGACGAGTGCGGGGAGTACGACACCGCCGTCGACGACCGCCTGGGTGAGGCCGTCCCCGCCGCCCGCGGTGCGCGCGTCGACGGCGAGCAAGGCGCCGATCACCGCACCGATCAGGGCAGCGCGACCGATCGGCGGTATCCGCGAGAATCGACCGACCCAGCCGAGGGTGCCGAGAACCATTCGGCTGTAGGCGATCCCGATGAGTCCGGAGACGAGACCGAAGACCACGAAGACGGGCAGCACCGTCACCGACGGCACGTCGAGCGAGGGCACGTCGAAATCCGGGCGGTCGCCCAGGATGACCCGGCCGGCGGCGACGGCGGCCACCACGGCGAACACCGTCGGCACCACGAGGCGCAACCGGACCGAGCGGCCGACCTCCTCGAGTGCGAAGAGCGCGCCGCCGATCGGAGCCGTGAACGCCACCGCGAGTCCGGCGCCGCTGAGCGACGTCTGCATCACCCGGACGTCGGCGTCGTCGAGACCGCCGCGCCGGCCGGTCTCCGCACCGACGACCGAACCCATGTGCACCGTCGGACCTTCGCGGCCCAGCACGAGTCCCGACCCGATCGCGGCGAGCGCGCCGAAGAACTTGGCCGGGATGAGGCGCAGGGGCGCCGGTGACGCCTCACCGCGCTCGACGGCCTCCACGTGTTGGATTCCGCTTCCCGCCGCGGTCGGCACCAGCCGGACGGCGAGCGCGCCGAGCGCCGCACCGGTCGCGGTGACCGCGATCGGGAACAGCCACCCGGGGACACCGAGTCCCGCCGACCAGTCGAGCATCTCGACCCGCCAGCGGTCCAGGTGGTCCAGGCACCAGCGGAAGGCTCCACCGAGTACGCCGGTCAGCAGACCGGCGATGGCCGCCAGCAGACACAACCGCACCAGGCCGCGGTCGGCACGCTGTGGCGAGATCACACGTGGACGCTACCCCGCCGCGGGCATCACACCGGCTGAATCAACCGCCCCTGCACCACAAGCGAGGCGTTCTGCTTCAGCCGGCGCATCCGGATGCTGACCGAGTACCCGGTGACGCCGCCGATCGCGGCGACCCGGGTGCGCAGATAGTCGTGGAAATGCGCGGTGTCCCGGCAGATCACCGACACCATGAGGTTCCACTCGCCGCTGACCGCCGCCGCGAACGCCACCTCGTCGTGAGCCGCGAGTTCGGTGCCCACCTGATCGAGAGCCGAAGGGGTCACCGTCAACCACAGCGTGGCGCTCAGGCCGAAGCCGAGCCGGTCGGGGAGGATCTCGACGTCGTAGAACAGCGCACCCCCGCGTTCGAGCGTGCGGAGCCGGCGGCGCACTCGTCCGACCGTCCATCCGCAGATCCGGGCCAGTTCGCGGTGCGCTCGCCGACCGTCCTGGGTCAGCGCGTCGATCAGCACGGCATCGTCGGCCGTCAACCGCGCGCCACCCGCCGGGGCATCGCACGACGGATCGTCCTGCTCGGGGTCCTCCGGCATGTCGTCGACCACAGCAGCCGCAGCGGAAGCGAGGAGGTCGCGGTCCCGATCAGAGAGGTGGCCACCGAATCCGGTCCACCTCGACGCGGGGTGACCGGGATCGAAGGCGTGCAGGACGAGATCGATGCGGACGTCGGTCACCGAGGCTCGGGCGGGGAACGTCTTGGCGATGGCCTCCTCACCGGCCACGCCGAGCGGCGCCCGGATGAGACAGATGATCTCCGCACCACCGGACGCGACATACGCGAAGGCGACATCACGTCGGCGGGCGAGCGAGGACGCGAGCGGTTCCATCCGGTCCGGACGGCACCGCACCCGCGCCACCCACTCCGACTGGCCGCGGACGGATGGCTTGATGATCCCGACGACCTTCATCACGCCGGCCCGCCGCATCGCCTGGTAGCGGCGCGCCGCGGTCTGCTCCGAGATCCCGGCCACCTCACCCAGCTGGCGGAACGTCGCACGCGGCGACATCTGCAGCGCACGGAGGATCGTGCCGTCGATGTCGTCCATGGTGGAGGAAGTGTATCGCCGCGCGACCCACAGTGCCGGATCGATACCGGCACTCGGGATCTGTGCGTGGTTTCGTAGACGCGGACCAGACAATGAACTCCTGCGCCGTTCGGCGACCCTCATCGACCTGCGAAAGCGAGCGCGTTGACCGCGACCATCTCCCCCGTTCCCACCGGCGTACCGACTCCCCCGGCACGTCGGACGGCCACCGTCGTGATGGCCTGCCTCGGCGTCTTCGTCGCCTACCTGCCCATCACGAGCGTCGCCGTCACCCTGCCGGCGATCGGCACCGCCTTCGGCGCCTCGACCGCCCAGTTGTCCTGGGTACAAGACGCGTTCGTCCTGCCGATGGCCGCATTCATCCTCACCGCCGGAGTATTCGGCGACGTGCACGGCCGACGCAAGGTCTATCTGGTGGGGCTCTGCCTCACGGCGTCGGGCGCGTTGGTGGCGCTGTGTGCGCAATCGATCAGCATGGTGTGGATCGGACAGGCGCTCGCCGGAACGGGCGCAGCCGCCCTCCTGCCCACGACCCTGGCACTGATCAGTCACGCGGTCCCCGACTTCCGGGAACGGGGCAAGTTCATCGGCATCTGGGCGTCCGCACTCATGCTCTCGCTGACCGTCGGGCCGCTGGTCGCGGGTCCGGTCGCCGAGTCCGCCGGCTGGCGATGGATCTACCTGCTGCCGATCCCGATCGCCCTCATCGCGCTGGCGGTGGCCGCGACGATGCTCCCGGAATCCCGCGCGCCCCATGCCCGTCGCCTCGACTGGTCCGGCCAGATCTCGGCCGCGATCGCCGTCACGGCACTCGTCTTCGGCGTCATCGAGGCCGGCGTCTACGGCTTCGGCGACCCCCGCGTCGTCGTCGCGTTGCTGGCCGCCGCGGTCGCCGCAGTCGGGTTCGTCGTCATCGAAAAGCGTTCGGCGAGTCCGATGCTCGACCTCGACCTCTTCCGGAGCCGCGCCTTCACCGCCACCACCCTGGTCGCGATGATCGCCTTCCTGGCTCTGATCGGGTTCATCTTCGTGCTGAGCATGTATTTCGGGCTGGTTCAGCAACTCGGCACCGTCGAGGCCGGTTGGCGGCTGGCCCTCATGAACGGCGCCTCGATGCTGGTCGGCGGGCTCGCCGGCAAGATGATGCATCGGATTCACGCCCGGTTCCTGATCGGCGGCGGACTCCTGATGGTCGCCGGCGCCCAGTTCGCGCTGCTGACCCTCGACGCCCACACCTCCTTCGCCGCCATCTCGTGGCGTCTGGTCGTGCTCGGGCTCGGGATGGGACTGGTGATGGCGCCGATGACCGCGACCGCGGTGTCGGCCGTGCCCTACCACCTGTCGGGGATGGCCGCGGCCGGGAACAACGCCTTCCGTCAGGTCGGCGGCGCGCTCGGCCCGGCCGTGCTCGGCGCCCTCCTGACCGCCGGTGCGGTGAACTCGTTGCCGCAGAAGCTGATCGATGCCGGTGTCGCCGAGCCGGTACGTGACCGGGTGATCGGTGCGGTCGACACCGAGGGCCTGGCCGCCGCGAGCGGCCTGAACCTCGGCGCCGACGCCCCGGCCGTGATGAGCGCCGTCGGCGACGCCTTCCTCGACGGAATGCGTCTGTGCCTCACGTTCTCCGGCGTGCTCACCGCGGCCGCTGCGATCCTCGCACTCGTGATGCTGCGCCCCGGGCGGGCCGTCGAGGAGCAGCCGGCGGGCTGACCGCCGGTCGGTCCGTCAGCTCCGGCGGCCCCCGACGAGTGAGGTGACGTAGCGCGCCGGGACGTCGAACCACACCTCGCGCACCGGGGCCTGCTGGAGCACCGAGCCGGGCAGCTCGGTCAAGTAGGTCAGACTCAATGTTCCGCTGAAGTCGGGGTTCACGCGCTCGAGCGCCGGGATCTCGATGACGAGCCCGCCGTCGTCGATGACCGCGCGGACCATCGAACCGCGCGGGGTCGTCCACTCGTGGTCGATGGCACGACCCGCCCGACCGGGCACGCTCGACATCGTCGCGAGGACGCGTCGGGGCGTCAGGACTACAGCACCGGTGAAGGGCCGGACGTTGCCCTGCGCCGATCGACCGGGCACTTGCCCGCTGAATCTCAGTGTCACGGGCACGAATTCGACGATGAGGTACGCGCCGTCGGAGACGACCTGCGCACGGAGGTCGTCTGGGAGCTTGCCGATGCCGAGCATCCGGCGCAGGGAGGCCACCGCCACACCCTAGATCTCGGGACGCCGCGTCGTCAGGAGAACGCCGCCGCCACGTCCGCGGCGCGCCGGAGCTGATCGGGGTCGGTACTCGTCGGGATGAGTTGCACCTCGTCGGTACCGATGTCGGCGAACCGCCGCAGCACCTCGGCGAGCTCGGTCTCGGTGCCCGCCCACCCGGTGGTGGGCGCGATCGCGTCGACGAACTCCGACGGGATCCAGTTCATGTATCGATGCAGGTGCCGGGTCACCTGCGCTCGGGGACCGTCGCCCTCACCGATCGCGAACCAGAAGGACGTCGCGAGATGCGGTGCCGCCCGACCGGCATCCGCCCACGCCGACCGGGCGACGTCGAAGAGCTCGTTCTGCTTGCCGGCATCGAGATCGAGGGTGACCCCGGCGATTCCGTCCGCCCACTCGACCGCACTGCGGATGGTCTTCGGCCCGGTGGTCCCGACGTGCAGTACCGGACCACCCTTACGATGCGGCGGCGGACCGACCGGCAGGACCGACTCGGTGAGTTTCTCCCCGGCCCACACCCGTTTCATCGTCGCGGCGCGTTCGGCCAGTTGGCGCATGGTCTGCGTCGACGGGTCCGCGCCGACGGCCCGGTAGTCCTCGTGTCGCCCGCCGACCCCGAGTGCCACGGTGAGGCGTCCTCCCGACAGCATGTCGCCGGTCGCCAGCGACTTGGCGAGCATCACCGGGTCGTGCAACTGCGGCACGACGACCGTCATCACGAGCGGCACCCGTCGCGTCCACGCCGCCAGCGCGCCGAGGAACGTCAAGCATTCCGGATTGTCGAACGCGATGCGTTCACCCCAGCACAGCGAGCTGAACGGACCGTCGTCGATGGTGGTGGCCCACGAGTGGAGCATCTCGGCGTCGAGATCCGGCTCCATCACAGGCATGGTCATCCCGATGCGCACGTGCGTCATTCTGACACGGACACACCACGCCGGCGCGATTCGCAGATGTCGCGCATCGTCGCGGGATACGCAACGATGCGCGACATCTGTTGTCTCAGTGCTGGTTCCGCCCCGGACTCCCGGACGCGGCCCGCCCCACGTGCGCCGACCGCACCGGCGAGTTCTTCAGTTCGCGCAACGCCGTCCGCAGACCCCGCCGCTTCCCGGTCTCCGGGTCGACGCCGAAGTGGTCACTCATCCCCTCCCGGATCGCGAAGCGCAACTCCGACGCGGTCTCGGGCGCATCATCCGACGTCGCCTTCAACAACGAGTTCGGCAGTGCCAGCTTCGCGATGGTCCGGAACGACTGGGCATACTGACCCAGGAGGGTCCCCGTCGTGTACGGCAGGTCGTATTTGTCACACAACTCGCGGACACGCACACCGATCTCCTCGTACCGGCTGCTCGGCAGGTCGGGGAACAGGTGGTGTTCGATCTGATGACTGAGGTTCCCGCTCATGAACCGCATCAGCGGACCGGCCTTGAAGTTGGCCGATCCCAGCATCTGACGCAGATACCAGCGCGGCTGGTCCTCGTTCTCGAACTCGTCGACCGTGAATTTCTCGGCACCGTCGGGGAAGTGACCGCAGAAGATCACCATGTACGCCCAGTAGTTCCGGATGATGTTCGACGTGAAGTTCGCGGCGAGCGTCGTCTTCCAGTTCGGACCCGCCAGAGCCGGGAAGATCAGATAATCCTTGGCCGCCTGTTTGCCGACCTTGGTGCCGATCACCCGGAGATCCTTGGCCGCCTGACGGTAGGTCTTCTCCTTGTTGCGCAGCTTCTCCGTCTCCAGATGATGCAGCGCGACACCGTATTCGAAGAACGTGCCGAGTGTCAGGTTGTAGATCGGGTTACCGACGTTCCACCACTCCCAGGGCTGGTCCCGGGTGACGCGCAGGATTCCGTAGCCCACGTCGTCGTCCATCCCGACGACGTTCGTGTACTTGTGATGGACGAAGTTGTGCGAGTGCTTCCACTGCACGCTGGGGCAGGTGGTGTCCCACTCCCACGATGCCGAGTGGACCTCCGGATCGTTCATCCAGTCCCACTGGCCGTGCATCACATTGTGGCCCAGCTCCATGTTCTCGATGATCTTGGCCAGCGAGAGCATCGCGGTTCCGGCCGCCCAGGCGACCTTCTTGTCACTGAACATCAGGGCGAGCCGGCCACCGGCAGCGAGGCTGCGCTGCAGGGTGATGGCCCGCCGGATGTACTTGGCATCGGCCTCACCGCGCGATTCCTCGATGTCCCGGCGGATGGCGTCGAGTTCGGCGCCGAGGGTCTCGATGTCGCTCTCGGTGAGATGTGCGTATTGATCGATGTCGGTGATGGCCATGAAGCCTCCTACAGATCGAGGGTGCATTCACCAGACACAGCGCTGATGCATGTCTGGATTCGTTCTCCTTCCCGACGTTCCTCGCCGGTGCGCAGGTCACGCACGTATCCCCCGGCGAGCGGTACGACGCAGGTCTGACAGATACCCATCCGGCAGCCGAACGCCATCTGGATTCCCAGGTTCTCGCCCGCCTCGAGAAGCGTTGTGGCGCCGTCGATCTCAGCTTCCTTGTCCGAGATCGCGAACTTCACGGTCCCGCCTTCGCCACCATGGTCGGTGCGGGCGATGGCGAAGCGCTCCACGTGCAGCCGTTCGCGCAGGCCGCCGTCCTCGTAATGCGACTCCATCGCGTCGAGCAGCGCCACTGGTCCGCAGGCCCAGCACTCGCGTTCGCGCCAGTCCGGTGCCCACTCGTCCATCCGCGAGACGTCGAACTTGCCCATCTCCTTGGTCAGCTGGAGGTTGAGGTCGTAGTCGTCGGCCTCCTCGGCGAGTTTCTCCATTTCGTCGAGGAAGATCACGTCGTCGCGGGTGGGCGCGGAGTGGATGTGCACGATGTCGGGTGTCTGACCGTGCGAACTCAGCTGCCGCAGCATCGCCATGACGGGAGTGATCCCGCTGCCCGCGGTCACGAACAGGATCTTGCCCGGAACCGGCTCGGGCAGATGGAAGTCGCCCTTGGGCGACTGCAGCCGGATGATCGTCCCGGGGCTGACGCCGTCGACGAGATGCGACGACAGGAATCCGTCGGGGTTCGCCTTGACCGTGATCGCGATGGTCTTGTCCTCGTTGGCGCCGAACGACGTCAACGAGTACGACCGCCAGTGCCACTTGCCCTCGATCTGCAGACCGATGCCGACGTACTGGCCCGGTTTGTACGACTCGGGGAACCCCCAGCCCGTCCGGATGGTGACGGTCGCGGTGTCCTCGGTCTCCTTGGACACGTCGAGTACCTTGCCGCGGAGCTCGCGCGCGCTCCACAGCGGATTGATCAGGTGCAGATAGTCGTCGGGCAGCAGTGGGGTGGTCGCTCGGGCCACCAGACCCCGGATGATGTTGACCTCCGGTTTCCGGGCCTCGACCCCGGCCGCCGGCCGCTTGCTCCACTTCAACAGGTTCACTCAGACTCCTCCCCTAGAAATCCCCACGGCTGGAGTTACTGACCAGTACTACCCTTCGGTGCACGACTGTACACATCAATCGGTGACCGCGATCACAAGATCCGATAGTGGCAGGTCACGACCGGTGCCGCGACCCGTTCGGTCACCAGGTGAAGGCGCCGCCGGTCCAGATGCCGGTCGCGATCAGCGCGAAGAGGAGTTCGATGCCGATCGTCTTCACCGCCGCTTTCAGCGCCGAGAAGGCGCCCCGCCACGCGCCGTCGAAGCTGCGCGTGCGGACGAGTTCCGATGCCAGCGCACCCACGATGAAGCCGAGCAGCAGGCCGATGACGGGGACGACGAAGAAGCCGACGATGCCGACCAGGCCGCCGACCACGATCGTGCGGTTCGGGATCGCGTCCGCGCGCAGCGACCGGCCCGCGATCAGGTATTTGAGCACCTCGCCGACGCCGATGACGACGAGAGCCAATGCGAACACCGACCAGGCCCAACCACCCACGACGAGCGCCCAGACGAACAGTGCGCCGACGATGAGCAAGGTGCCGGGCAGGATCGGCACGACGATGCCCACCAGGCCCACCAAGATCACCGCTGCGACCAGCAGCTCACCCCAGAACGGCACCCGGACCTCGTCCGATCACTCGCCGGGCTTCGACGACGCACCGGGGCGCGCGTCGGCGGGCCGGTCGTCGGTCTTGACCATCGAGGTCATCGCCGGGGCCTGATCGTGCGGGGCCTTTTCGTGCGGGGCCGGCCGTGGCGGCGGGCCCGACGGACGCGGCGGGGTCCCCGACGGGGGTATCGGCGCGGGCGGTACCGGGCGCGGACCCCCGGCCGGCCGCGGTACGGGTGGCCGGGGCCCGGGCGGCGGTCCCGGACGACCGGGCGGCGGTCCCAGCGGCGCACCCGGTGGTTTCAGTACACCGGGAGGCGGACCCACGGGTCCGCGCGGCGGGCCGACCGGGCCGGGCGGTGGCCCGGGGCGTCGCGGGGGCGCCGGGGGCGGGGTCGGCGGAAGGGTGGCGGCCTTGCGAACGGCCGGGCGGCCCGGCACGGGTGTGACGAGCGACGCGGCGCGGACGGCACGCTCACGCGCGACCGGCACGTCGTCGGCTGTCGCAGTGACCACGCCCATGCGCCGGCGGTGGAAGCTCTCGGGCTTGCCGAACAGTCGGATGTCGGTCTCGGGTACGGCAAGTGCGGCGGCGACGTTCTCGAAACCGATCGCCGGCTCGTCGAGTTGCCCGTAGATGACGGCCGAGGCACCCGGGGACGCGAGCGTGACGTCGACCGGGAGACCGAGGATCGCCCGCGCGTGCATCTCGAACTCCGACAACCGCTGGGTCGCCATCGTGACGAGACCGGTGTCGTGCGGGCGGGGACTGACCTCGGAGAAGTAGACGTCGTCTCCCTTGACGAACAGTTCGACGCCGAAAACGCCTCGCCCGGCGAGCTTTCCGTCGCCGAGGGCGGTGGCGATCCGCGCCGCGATCGACGTTGCCGACGCGTGCGCGTCGGTGCTCATCTCATGCGGCTGCCAGCTCTCGACGTAGTCGCCGTTGATCTGCCGGTGACCGATGGGCGCGCAGAAGTGGGACGTGAGCCTGCCGGTGGCCGGATCGATCGCACGAACCGTGAGAAGGGTTACCTCGTAGTCGAATTCGACGAAACCCTCGACGATCACGCGGCTACCCTGGACCCGCCCGCCGGTGTTGGCGGTCTCCCACGCCGACGCCAGCTCCTCGGGGCCACGCGCAACGGACTGCCCCTTGCCCGACGACGACATGACCGGCTTGATCACGCACGGGAACCCGATCTGACGCGCCGCGACAGTGAGGTCCTCGAGAGTGTCGGCGAAGAGGTACGGCGACGTCGGCAGGCCGAGTTCCTCGTCGGCGAGACGTCGGATTCCCTCGCGGTTCATGGTGGCGACGACAGCGCTCGCGGTGGGGATGACCTCGGCTATACCGCGTTCGGCGACGTCGACGAGGGCCTCGGTGGCGATCGCCTCGATCTCGGGCACCACGTACGCGGGACGATGCTTGTCGATGACCGCGTGCAGGGCGGCGGGATCGGTCATGTCGATGACCTCGGCATGGTGGGCGACCTGGTGGCCGGGCGCGTCGGCGTAGCGATCGACGGCGACGACCTCGACGCCCAGGCGCTGGAACGCGATCACGACCTCTTTGCCGAGTTCACCTGCTCCGAGGACCATCACCTTGGTCGCGGTCGGACTCAGCGGCGTTCCCATGACGTCCGGCGGCCCGGTCGTCGGCGCCGGCTGGGCTGCGCTGGGCGCACTCTCGCTGTTCGACGTCATCCTCAAATCCTACTTGCCGCCAGCACAGATCCCGGCGCACTCCTCCACCTCGTCGAACGCACCGGGAACCGTCGGGTGATCATCCCGTCACCTCGTGCACGTAGCACCAGCGCCACACCTCGTCCGGCTCGGCCGAACGCATGACCGGGTGCCCGGTCTCGTGGAAGTGACCGGTCGCGTGTCGTCGCGGGCTCGAATCGCAACAACCGATGTGCCCGCACGTCAGGCACTTCCGCAGATGTGCCCAGTGGGTCTCGCCGATCGCGACACAGTCCTGGCAACTGCGGTCGTCGCCCGATACGGGCGCCGGGTCGGCGGCCGGCGCGGCGTCGAACGACTCCAGTTCGACGCAGCGCGCCGTGCTCGAGGCGTCGGAACCGGACCCCGTCGGCCCGGACGCGGCCGCGGACGATGACTTCCGCCGAAAGATCTTCATGCCCGACATTATCCATCGGGCCGGCGCGATTAGAGTCGCTCGAATGGGCGCATCGCTACTGCTGGTCGCGGTCATCGCCGTGGCGGTCGCCGCGTTGTGTCGTCGCTATGGCTGGTCCTCGCCGCTGGTGCTGGTCACCGTCGGTCTCGGGATCGCATGGATTCCCGAGTTGCCCTCGGTGGCCCTGGAACCCGAGCTCGTGCTCTTCCTCATCCTGCCGCCGCTGCTGTACTCGGCCGCGCAGGAGAGTTCGTATCAGGCGTTCCGCGCCAACTGGCGTGCAATCGGATTCCTGGCGGTCGGCCTGCCGCTGGTGACGACCCTGGTGGTCGGATATGTCGCATACCTCGTCGTCCCCAATCTCCCGCTCGCCGCGGCACTGGTCCTCGGTGCGGTCGTCGCGCCGCCGGACGCGGTGTCGGCGCAGGCGATCGGCCGCCGGCTCGGTCTGCCGCGCCGGATGATGACGCTGCTCGGCGGCGAGAGCCTGCTCAACGACGCGACGGCCCTCACCGCGTTCCGGATCGCGCTCGCCGCGGCGGTGGGGGCCACCGCGACGGTCGGCGAAGGCGTCCTGACGTTCGCGGTGGCCGCCCTCGGCGGCCTGGTCGTGGGCCTCCTCGTCGGGGTGGTCGTGTCCTGGGTGCGTGTCTGGCTCACCGACCCGCCGATGGAGACAGCGATCGGCATCATCGTCCCGTTCGCCACGTACTACGCGGCCGAGGAACTGCACGGTTCGGGTGTCATCGCGGTGGTCACCGCCGGTCTCTACCTCGGCCACCGATCGGTGCGCCTGGGCTATGCGACGCGCCTGCAGGACGAGGCGGTGCGCAAGTCGATCGACACCATCCTCGAGTCGTTCGTCTTCTTGCTCATCGGGCTCCAGCTGCCCATGCTCATCGAGGGTGTCGAGAACGAGTCGTGGACGCAGATCGCCATCGACGCCGCGGCGGTCCTGGCAGCGACGATCCTCGTGCGCATCGTCTGGGTGTACCCGGCGACCTATCTGCCCCGACTGCTCGCGACGGATCCGCGACCGCGAGCCGCCGCCGAGTCCGGCGTCGGTGTTCGTCGTCTCCTGGGCCGGTATGCGTGGCGTGGTGTCACTGGCCGCCGCGTTCGCCATCCCCGTCTACACCGAGACGAACGAACCGTTCCCCGCCCGCGCCGAGATCCTGTTCCTGACCTTCGTGGTCGTGGTGGGGACGTTGCTGATCCAGGGCACCACCCTGCCCTGGGTCATCCGCTTCCTCGGGGTGAGCGGCGACGAGCGCGCCCAGGACCGGCTGGCGTATGCGGCCGCGCAGGACCGTGCGTCCCGGGAATCCGAACGGCGCCTCGACGATTACGCCGCGGAACTGTCCGACGACGATCCGCGCCGGCTCCAGGTGGCGATGCTGCGCAAGTGGATCACCACGCAGCGCAATGTGGCCTGGGAGGAACTCGGCCGGGGTCCCGAGGATCTCGGTGAGAGTCCGACGTCCGCCGGGGCACGACTCCGGACGGAGATCCTGCAGATCCAGCGCGCGGTCTTCATCGCCGAACGCGACGCTGGACGCATCGACGACGAGGTCCTGCGAATCGCGTGGCGCCGGCTCGACTTCGCCGAGGGACAGGGCGACCGGGACGCCTAGCTCCCTGAGGAGCCCGGAGCTTGCGGGCGACCCCCCTCGCTCCCTGAGGAGCCCGGGGCTTGCGGGCGACCCCCCTAGCTCCCTGAGGAGCCCGGAGCTTGCGGAGGGCGTCTCGAAGGGTCCCCCATCCGAACGAACCCGGGGAGTTCTGCCCATTCCCACTCGACAAGCCCTGTCCTACCTTCGCTCTCATGAACACGACCATCACCCGCCTGGCCACTGCCGGCGCTTCCCTCGTTCTCACCGCCGGCGCGCTCGCCGTCGGCACCTCGACCGCGGTTGCCGCGCCCTCGGCACCGTCCTGCGATGCCGGACAACGGACCGTCACCTCCGTCGTCACCGACCGGTCGGCGGCGTCGATCTGTCAGTGGCGCGCCGACGGCACCCTCGAGTACCGGGGTGTCGCGCGTTCGAGTGGGAACACCCTGTGCATCCCGGTGTCCGAGGTGCACGTGCAGGAGAACGGCAGCGGCCGTCACTACTACGTCGCCTACAACAACGGGTACAAGTACTCTGTCTTCGACGGACTGGGCCTGAGCATCGTCGGCCCGGACGGGCGGTTGATCAGCTCCGAAGACGCGATCGGCTGAGCGAGACCCTCACTCGTCGTCGACAAATGCGGCGAACACGGTCGTCTCCTCGGTCCGGCCGCGCAGCGAGGTGGTCTCCTGCTCCTCCCACCGCTCGGCCTCGTCCCGCTGCGCGGCCTTGACCGCCCGTCCGGAGGCCAACGGCCGCCGCGGATCCCGTTTGGCCAGTTCCGACAGGCGGGCACTCTCGTTGACCGGGTCACCGATGACGGTGTACTCGAATCTCTCGATGGCACCGACGTTCCCGGCGACCACGGCCCCGTGGCTGACCCCGACCCCGGCCGACAGGTCGGGCACCTCCTCGGCCAGGCCACGGGCGATGTCGCGAGCGGCGGCAAGAGCGCTGCCGGCGGCGTCGTCGAGGTCGATGGGTGCACCGAAGATGGCGAGCACCGCGTCGCCCTCGAATTTGTTCACCAGGCCGTCGTGTTCCTCGACCGCCCGCACGATGACCGCGAAGAACTTGTTGAGGATCTCGACCACCTCGGTCGGACGGCGCTGTGCGGCAAGTGTCGTCGATCCGATGACGTCGACGAACAGCGTGGCGGCGAGGCGTTCGGTCCCACCGAGTTCCGGGTTCGACGACATGGCCGCCTCAGCGACTTCGTGGCCCACGTGCCGCCCGAACAGGTCCCGTATCCGTTCTCGCTCACGGAGTCCGGCGACCATCGAGTTGAAACCGACCTGCAGGTCGCCGAGTTCGGTGCCGTCGTAGACGACGAGGTCGGCGTTGTCGAGGTCACCGTCGCTCACGCGGTTCATCCCGGCGCGCACGCTGCGGATGGGGCCGGTGACGCTCATGCTCGACAGCAGCGTCAGCAGCAGGCCGGTGAGGAGTGCGGTGACCCCGAGGACCGTGGCCCCGACGAACAGGTCGAGCTTGGAGGTCTCGTCCCGCGCGAGCCCGAAGGCCAGCACCAGCAGGATGCCGATGATCGGGATCGCCGAACCCACCATCCACGAGACGACCGAGCGCGCCTTCACACCGGTGCGTTTGCGTCGACGGTGTCCGGCCGAGATCAGTTCCGCCGCAACGGGACGCAGCGTGAAGTCGATGAACAGATACGAGATCGCCACCACCACGACGCCACTGAGGCTCACCACGAACAGCGTCTTCGGGATCAGCTGCGGGTCGACGATCCCGTACATGATGGTGAGCATCACGGTGGCGATGCCCCACAGGAATCCCTGCACCAGTGACAACCGCCACGGCAGCCGCATCGTCCGACGGGCATCGCGCTTGGTCGGCGCGACGTCGCGGATCGCCCAGCGCAGATCACGGACGCCGACGTAGGTGCCCCATCCGATTCCCACGACGAAGGCTGCGGTGATGTAGACGGGCACCACGATGAAGTTGACCCACCACAGTTCAGCGGTGAAGATGGTCGGCTGCGGGATGCCGACCGCGGTGAGCGCGACCGCGACGATCGCCCCGAACAGGTTGGCCACCACGATCGACGCGGTCAGCAGCGTCTGGATGCGGACCCGCTGTTTGACCGAGCTCTCGCCGACGGAGCCGAGCAGGATGGACCCGTAGTCGCGACTCCCCCGCTTGGCACGCATGGGCACTAGCTAATCACGAGCCGACCGCGATTCCGCGACGAGCTCGCCGAGCGGAGCACCCCCCGCCCCAACCCTGCACCCTAATCCGAAAAAGCGACCCCATTGCTCCCTGAGGTGTGAGGAGCGCAAGCAACTGCCCGCCGCCCCACTGGCCCCTGAGGTGCGAGGAGCGCAAGCGACGAGCCACGAAGGGCCTGGTGAGACACGTTGCGAGCCCTTCGTGGCTCGCTTCGCTCGCACCTCAGGGAGCATGAAATCAGACGCTCACGGGTGTTCTTTCGTAGACCTCGACGGCCGCCAAGCCGCCGAAACCCCAGGAGCGAAGGGTCAGACGATCTCGCGCCGCACGATCGTCTGGTCCCGTCCCGGACCCACGCCCACGCACGAGATGTGCGCACCCGAGAGCTCCTCGAGCCGCAGGATGTAGTTCTGCGCGTTCTGGGGCAGTTCGTCGAAGGTCTTGCACTGGGAGATGTCCTCCCACCAGCCGGGCATCTCCTCGTAGATCGGCTTCGCGTGGTGGAAGCCGGTCTGGGTCATCGGCATCTCCTCGACGCGCTCACCGTCGACCTCGTAGGCCACGCAGATCGGCACGGTGTCGAGGCTGGAGAGGACGTCGAGCTTGGTGAGGAAGTAGTCGGTGATGCCGTTGACGCGGGTCGCGTAGCGGGCGATCACGGCGTCGAACCAGCCGCAGCGGCGAGCGCGACCGGTGGTGACACCCACCTCGCCGCCGGTCTTGGCGAGGTAGGCGCCCCACTCGTCGAAGAGTTCGGTGGGGAACGGCCCGGAGCCCACGCGCGTGGTGTAGGCCTTCAGGATGCCCAGGACGGTGGTGATCTTGTTGGGTCCGATGCCGGCGCCGACCGCGGCGCCGCCGGCGGTCGGATTGGACGACGTCACATACGGATAGGTGCCGTGGTCGACATCGAGCAGGGTGCCCTGGGAGCCCTCGAGCAGCACCGTCTCGCCGCTCTCCAGGGCCTGGTTGAGCAGCAGCCGGGTGTCGGCGATGCGGTGCTTGAATCCTTCGGCCTGCCCGAGGACCTCGTCGACGACCTGCGCCGGGTCGAGGGCCTTGCGGTTGTAGATCTTGACCAGGATCTGGTTCTTCAGCTCGAGCGCCGCCTCGACCTTCTGGGTGAGGATCTTCTCGTCGAGGACGTCGGCGACGCGCACGCCGACGCGAGCGATCTTGTCCTGGTAGCAGGGACCGATGCCGCGGCCCGTGGTCCCGATCTTCTTGTTGCCCAGGAAACGCTCGGTGACCTTGTCGATCGCGACGTGGTATGGCATGAGCAGATGCGCATCGGCGGAGATCAGCAGGCCGGAGGTGTCGACGTCGCGGTCCTCGAGGCCACCGAGCTCGGTGAGCAGCACGCCGGGGTCGACGACCACGCCGTTGCCGATGACGTTCTGCACGCCGGGCGTCAGGATGCCGGACGGGATGAGGTGCAGCGCGAAGGATTCCCCGGTGGGGAGTACGACGGTGTGCCCGGCGTTGTTGCCACCCTGGTAGCGGACAACCCAGTTGATCCGGCCTCCGAGGAGGTCGGTCGCTTTGCCTTTGCCCTCGTCACCCCACTGGGCTCCGATAAGCACGATCGCGGCCATGTCCGGTACTCCTTTGTGTGGCGCGCTTGGGACCAAACCTGACCAACACTACTGGGTCGGCGCGCTCGATACGCTATCCGCGTGCCGTTTGCCCTTCTGAGCCAGACCAGCCGCGCCGACGACAAGAAGGCCGTCCGCGCCGCGGTCGCCGACGCCCTCACCGATCCCGACGTCACCCGACTCGTCGTCGAGCCGCGCGTCGCGGAGCGCTTCGCACCGACCGTGGCGCACGAGAACGACATCTTCCTGTCCCAGGTGCTGGCCGCACTGATGGTCACCGAACGACTCGACGTCGAGATCGCATACGTCTCCGCCGAGGCCACGCCCGCGACGCGTCGCTACCGGTTGCCGCACGGGCCGGCGGCCCGCGAGCTCGCCGAGCACGGCACCGCGGTCGCGGTGCCGCTCGTCCGCGACGACGCCGCGACCGTCATCGTCGGCAGCGCGCGTCACCTGGGCGCCGAGGGCGCGAAGCTGCACGGTGAGACCTACGTCGACAACGAGCGCCTCTTCGACGGCGAGGTGCGTTCGATCCTCATCGAACCGACCCTGACCGCACCCGGCCTCCGCGCGCAGGTGGAGCGGATGTTGTTGCCGGGCAAGTGGTTCACCGGGCGCGCGTGTCAGACGGGCGGGACCAACGTCGTCGTCGAGCGCGAGGGCGTCGTGAACCCGCGCGTGCTCAAGCGCTCGACGTTCTACCGCCACGTCACCGATCTCCTGCTGGTGCGCCCCTGATCCGGGACTCAGGCGACCGGCCGCGCCTGGGGGCCCGTCGTGAGGTGGAGATCGTCGCGCCGGATGAGCGTCGTGGCCACGACGCTGATGATCGCGGTCAGCACGAGGTAACCGGCGGCGAGCCACGGTGACCCGCCGGCCGCCCCGATCAGCGCGGTGAGGATCAGCGGCGTCAGACCCGAGGCGTAGATGCCGGAGAACTGGTAGACGACCGACAGTCCGGTGTAGCGCACCGGGGTCGGGTACAGGCTCGCGAACAGGGTGCCCTGCGCGCCGTAGAAGAGTGCGTGGATCACCCCGAAGACGATCACCAGTCCCACGGTGAACCACAGCAGGTTCGAGGTCCCGAACAGCGCGAACACCGGGTAGACCGCGACGCCGTAGGCGGTGATCCCGATCAGGTAGATCGTTTTGGCGCCGTACCTGTCGGTGAGCAGTCCGGAGAACGGGAGCAGGGCCGCCATCACGAGCGAGGCGATGGTCACGGCCACCAGGACCGGGACCTTCTCCATGTCGAGTTCGCTGGTCGCGTAGGCGATCGCGAAGACGCCCCAGGTGTTGAAGGCCGATCCCTCTCCCCATCGGGCGAGGAGGCCGAGAACGGTGTTGCGCGTGTTCGGCGGGACCACGACGTCGCGCAGTGGTGCCGTGGACTTCTTGGCGAGCTCGGCCACTTCGGCGAACGCCGGCGTCTCGTCGACCTTCAACCGCACGACGAACCCGATGACCACCAGGACGATGCTCACTCCGAACGCGATGCGCCAGCCGTAGGTCAGGAACGCCTGCTCGTCCGAGGGCCACCTGCAGCAGCGCGAACACTCCGGTGCCCAAGGCGAGTCCGAGGGCCAGGCCCATCTGCGGGATGCTCCCGAACAGACCGCGCTTGCCGTCTGGGCTGTGCTCGACCGACAGCAGCACCGCACCTGCCCACTCCCCGCCCAGCGCGAAACCCTGCACGATGCGCAGGAGGAGCAGGAGGATCGGGGCGAGCACACCGACCGTCTCGGCGGTGGGCAGCACACCCATCAGGGCGGTCGCGACGCCCATCATCACCATGGTGATCGCGAGCGTGCGCTTGCGGCCGATGCGATCGCCGATGTGCCCGAAGACGACTCCGCCGATCGGGCGCACGACGAAGCCCACCGCGAACGTCGCGAAGGACAGCAGGGTGCCGACGAACGAGCTCTGGTCGGGGAAGAACAACTGGTTGAACACGAGGCTCGCCGCGGTCGCGTAGAGGAAGAAGTCGTACCACTCGACGGTGGTGCCGAGAAGGCTTGCGGCGATCAGCGTGAACGAAAAGTTGCGGTCGGCGTCCGCACCTCGCCGTCGCCACGGGAGGGGCGGTCGGACCTCAGCGGCCCGCGGCGAAGTAGTCGTCGAGTGTCACCATGCGCAGCTTGCGATTTCGGATGATCTCGACGAGTTCCGGATACACCTTGGTCACCGGTTCGTGATTGGCGTGGCCGATGACGATGCTCTGCGGACGGAAGTACTTGCGCGCGCAACGGATGAGGTACTTCTCGGTGATCAGGCCGGAGTCGGACAACGAGCCGTACCAGAGGGTCGGCACCGTGAACCGAGGTCGGCGGCCACCGCGTCGACGCCAGCGTCGTGGTACCCGAACGGCGGGCGATAGTACGGCGTGCCGTCGACACCGAACTGGTTGCTGAGGAACCGTTTGGTCCGGCGCAGTTCGTCGGCCACCCCGCGCGAGGACAGCTCGGTGAGCGCGGGATGACTCCACGTGTGATTGCCCAGCTGGATCTGGCCGGACTCGACGAGCGGCCGCAGGGTGCTGCGGTGGTCGGTCCAGCCGTCGAACGAACCGGTGACGAAGAAGGTGAACCGGGCGCCGGTGTCCCGGGCGAACTTCACATAGGCGCCGATCACCTCCGAGCTCGCGCCGTCGTCGACCGTGAGCGCGAGACACCGGCCGGGACCGGGCAGTGCGGTGATGGCCCCGTCTGGCAGCGGTCGGCGGGTTCCGACCGCCGGCGGCAACAGTCCCGACGACGGGACGGCCGTCGTGCTGGTCGGCCGCGGCGGGGTGGACGGCCCATCGGCCGGGTCGATCTCGGCCGCCGGGACCGGCGTCGCGCAGCCCACGAGGGCGCTCGAGGTCAGAGCCCCCACGGTGCCGGCGGCGAGCACCGCGAGAAAATCGCGTCGTTCCATTCGCCGCAATGTAGGGCATAACCGACATTCACGGCGCCACGACGCACGGTCACCAGGTCATCTCGTCACGACAACGTCGCTGATGGTCGTCGGGGTCGATCTGCACCGTCGCGTGTTCGAGACCGTGGCGGGCCAGGACGGCCTGCGCGGCCGGCAACACCTCACCGTTGGGCCGACTGCTGCCGAGATGCACGGTGGCGACGTCCATCCCGGTCGTCAGCGTCCAGACATGGAGGTCGTGCACGTCGTCGACGACGGGGATGTCGGCCAGATCGGCCCGCAGGGCCTCGACGTCGATGTGGGCCGGCGCCTGCTGGTTGAGGATGCGCAGCGCGTCGAGCGCGAGTCGCACCGCCCGCGGGACCACCCACAGCGCGATCAGCACCGCGACGACGATGTCGGCGTAACCCCACCCGGTCGTCATCGCGACGACGCCGGCGATCAGCACGCCGACGCTGCCCACGGCGTCGGCCAACACCTCCAGGTAGGCGCCGCGAACCGCGATCGACTCCTTGGCGTCCGCCCGCAACAGCAGCATGACCCCGAGATTCACCAGCAGACCGATCAGGGCCACCACGATCAGCGTGAGGCCCGGGACCTGCGGGTCGCTACCGATACGCTCGACCGCCTCGTAGAGCACGAAGACCGCGACGCCCATCAGCAGCACGGCGTTGGCCACGGCGGTGAACACCTCGGCGCGATGCCACCCGAAACTACGGGTGTCGGTGATCCGCCCGTGCCGGCCGAGCAACAGCGCGATCAGCCCCATGACGAGTGCGACGACATCGGTCAGCATGTGCCCGGCGTCGGCGATCAGCGCGAGCGAGTTCACCAGGATGCCGGTCACGAGCTCGACGACGAAGTAGCCGCCGATCAGCCCGACCGCCAGCACCATCGGCCAGAGCCGACGCTGTCCCGCAGCCGCGGCGGGAGCGTGCGAGTGCGAATGTGAGTGCCCCATGATGCCGGTCAATATATGCAGAACTTCGCATATGTGGCAACAGCCGGGTCAGCTCCGCAGGGTCGCCAGCGCGGAGGATCGGCGGAGCCCCGCGGTCATCAGCAGGTCGACGAGCAACGACCGGATCTCGGCCAGCAGGGCGGCCTCCGACAGTTCGCTGTTGGTCACCAGATCGGCACGCGCCTTGCGCACGATGCTGCGGATCACCCGCGCGGCGTCGGCCTGATCGGGTTCCTCGCCGGGGTCCGCCATCATCATCGCGCGTAACACCTCGAACGCCCCGGCGAGATCGTCGATGATCTCGATCAGCTCCGGCTGCACCGCGACACCCCGCTGGGTGAGGCCGAGGGAACGCCGGGCGATGATCCGGAAGTTGCGGACCGCGTTGTCGATGGGGTCGGCCGTTGCCGAGATCCGGTCCAGCCGCATCCTCGATCCCCAGTACAGGGGCGAGATGCGGGTGACCTCGCGGCCGCCGGTCATGTCCGATCGCATCTTGTTGATCTCGGCCTGCGTCCCGCGACCTGCTTCGAGGGCGGCGGCGATCAGCTCCTCGTCGCGTTCGCGGAGTCCGGTGGCCAGCCGGCGAGCGGCATCGCGGACCGTCGCCAGGACGCCCGCCGCGTCGCGTCGCGCTCGGCTGGCCGGGTTCACCGGCAGCAACGCACCCACGAGGATCCCCACCAGCCCGCCGATGAGGGCGTCGATCGCGCGATGGAAACCCGCCACCCCACCGGGCGGGAGGAGTGTCGCGACCAGCGCGGCCGACGAGGCGGCCTGCATGGGGACGAGCGGACCGTCGTCGAGGAAGACCGCCACCAACATCGCCAGCGCGACGACGACCATGATCTGCCAGGCGCCTTCGCCGACGAGACTGATGAAGAGGTCGCCGACGAGGATGCCGATCGCGACGCCGCCCACGAGTTCGGCGGCCCGGCGCCAACGCTGTCCCAGGGAGAGCCCGAGCGAGATCACCGCGGCGATCGGCGCGAAGAACGGATCGGGATGATCGAAGATCTCCACCGCGATCCACCACGACGCCCCCGCCGCCAGCGCGCACTGGACGATCGGGACCAGCGACACGCGTAACCGGCGCAGCCGGTTCTTCAGCGGCGCGGGCATCGCGTTGAACACCCGGCGCGGATACGACGGGTTCGCGGCAGTCGATGCCATCAGGCGGATGTCATCCGCGGGTGACCGGTCGACTCGGTGCGATCACACGAGGCCGAGTTCGGCGGCCGCGCGCGGGTCGCTGTCATTGAGCAGGTCGAGGCAGCGCAGGTGCTCGTCCTCCTCGCCGATCAATTCGGCGGCCCGGGCCAGCGCCCCGACGCAGCGGAGGAAGCCGCGGTTGGGTTCGTGACTCCACGGCACCGGCCCGAAACCCTTCCAGCCGTGGCGTCGGAGCTGGTCGAGGCCGCGGTGGTAACCGGTCCGGGCGTAGGCATAGGCCGCGATGACCGCGGCGGTGTCGATGTCGTCGCCGGCGGAGGCCGTCTTCGACGACTCGAGAGCCGCCTCGGCCAGGTAGGCCCAGGCGATCGAGGCGGTCGGGTGTGCGGCTGCGACCGCGGCCGGCGCGGCGCCGTTGAGCAGGTCCGATTCGGCGTCGTCGTCCCCGGTGAGCAGAACGGGTTGCGGGCCGAGTAGATCTCCGAAAGACGTCATGTCCTCTATTCAAGCACCGCCTGCGGACTCCGACGCCGTGCGCTCGCGGCGGCCGGCGCCCATTCGATCAAATGCCCTAGTGCTGGACCGCCGGGCCGTTCGCTAGGGTGAATGGCGCAATCGGTCCTGCTGCCCGCCGCTGAACGGCGACGCCGGGCGGCCGGGCCGTAGTCGTGCACGGGCGAGATGCGGGGTGATTCAGTCGATGGCGCGATCCGACAGGCCGAGAGCCGCTGTCACCAAGGCACTGTCGACGCTCAAGCAGGTGCGGGACGAGCGCCGGGCTCGTCAGACGGACACGCGGCCGACCCCCGATACTGTTCCGACCGGCACCGACGCCGCTCCACCCAGCACCAGCAGAGAGGGTCACGAGCCACCCGTGGACGATCCCACCGAGAACGAGACCGCCGACGACACGGCCGCCCCGACCGAGGCGACCCCAGCGGAGTCCACGACAGACGCGTCCACGTCCGAGGAGACCACCACGCGCAAGGCAGCGACCGACAAGGACGCGACGGACAAGGACGCGCCGGACAAGGATGCGAAGCAACCCGCGGCACCCACCCCGAGAGGTGGGCGTGGGATCGACGGCGCCACCCAGATCATCAACCGCGACAACCTCCCGTCCGCCGAGGACCTCGAAGACCTGGACGACATCGACCCGCTCAGCGAGGCGCCCGACACCGCGGAGACCGTGTCGACCCAGCCCGACGACGCCGAGGCCGCCCCGCCGGCACCGGCCCGGCTCGGCCCGAGCGACTCCGCGACCACCGTCATCCGTCGCTCGGATCTCCCGGACGCCGCCGAGCTCGAGAACCTCGACGACATCGACCCGACGGCCCCGGAGCCCGAGGCAGCGTCCGCCGGAGAAGAGAGCGCCGACTCCACGACCGAGGGTTCTGACGCCAAGGCCGCGTCCACCGAGTCCGGCTCCGCACCCGAACCCGAGTCGGACCAGGACACCGGTGCGGACGCCGAACCGGTGCTCGCCGACGACGACACGGACCCGTCGACGGGCACCGCGGTCAGCGCCGGTGTGGCCGCGGCGGGCGCTGCGGCCGTGGCAGCCGGAACGACTCGTGACTCCGACGACGAGGCCGAGTCCGAGTCCGTGGATACCGACGTGGCGCCAGACGAGGCAGCGACGGACGAGGCGGCAGCAGACGAGGCAGAGGCGCACCAGGACCCCGTAGCCGACTCGGACGCCGAGAACGAGCCGGCCGAAGCCGAGGGCGTCGAGGCAGAGGGCGCAGAGGCCGACGGCGTCGAGACCGAACCAGCACCGGCGGAGCCGGTCGCGGAACAGCCTGCCCCGGACGAGACCCCCGCGGACGCGGCGACAGCAGACGACTCGACCGCAGACGACTCGGCCGTGACGGAGGTCGACTCGCCGACCGAGACCGACGCTGCCGCCGACGCTGACGCCGACGCCGACTCCCCCACCGAGGCGATCGCCGTCCCGACCGGCGAGAACACCGACGCCACCGAGCCGGACAACGCCGACACCGACACCGAGGACGAGGACGACTCCGGTTCGGACGCGGCGACGGCCGTCATCCCGGCGGCAGTAGCGGCATCCGCCGCCGCCAAAGCCCGGACCGAGCCCGACGCGCCGGCCGACGACGACGCGCGGACGACCCCGGAGCCGGCCGTGGCCGCGTCGACCGCCGGATGGACGACCACCGACCGCGAGCCCCAGGTCATCCCGGGCAGTGACCCCAAGGCACCGCGCAAGAAGCGCGGCAAGGGTCTGCTGATCGCCGCGGCAGCGATCGTGGTGGCCATCGTGGCCGTCGTCGGCGGTATCTTCGCCTACAGCAGCCTGCAGGCACCGGCGCCCGCGGACGAAGCCGCGACCGTGGCCATGGACTACACCACCGCGCTCTACGAGGGCGACCTCGAGACCCTGCGATCGGTCACCTGCGGTGAACTCAATGCGTTCTACACCGACTTCGACGACGCCGCGTACGAGCGGACCTACGAGGCCCAGCGGTCTCGCAACGAGCTCGTACAGACGCAGGGAATCAACGCGGTCCGGGTCGTCGAGGGCGGAGATCAGGCCGTCGTCGAAGTCGTCGCGGTGCACACCAACGCCCCGGACCAGCCCGAAACCGTCACGCTGAACCTGCAGCGCGACGGCGACGACTGGAAGGTGTGCAACCCCACGTGACGAGCGGACACCGGCCGGGCCCGCCGCCCGGAACCGGGTGGCCGCTCCACGCCGGGTTTCTACACCCCGCCGTCCCGTCCGGTGGCACCCGCCGCATCGGCGCCGCGGCCGCGTCCCGCCGCGGACAACCGTCTCGAGGAGAACCGGGTACCGAGCACCCGGATCCGGCCCTATCCGGTCGAACCGCCGCGGCGATCGCGGTCGCGTGTCGACCCGGCCGTCGTGATCGCGGCGCTCGTGATGATCGCTCTCGCGGGTGCGGTCGTCGTCGGACTCGCCATCACCTGAACCCGGCCGCCGCGGGGACCGGGCCTTCCAAGCCTGAAAACAGTTCTGCCCGCACCCCTTTCAGGGTGCGGGCAGAGTGCTGTGCGTCTGTCAGGCAGTCAGGGACTTGCCGTTGGACTTGAGGTCGTTGCACGCCTCGACGACGCGCTCGCTCATGTTGGTCTCGGCCTTCTTGGACCAGCTGCGCGGGTCGTAGACCTTCTTGTTGCCG
This sequence comes from Gordonia sp. SMJS1, assembly GCF_029866425.1. Lineage (NCBI taxonomy): Bacteria > Bacillati > Actinomycetota > Actinomycetes > Mycobacteriales > Gordoniaceae > Gordonia > Gordonia sp. SMJS1. The sequence goes on from NZ_CP123381.1 coordinate 4,368,482, forward strand.
ACGTCGCCGTCGACCTTCAGCACACCGTCGTAGTTGCTGAACATGTGGCCGGCGACCGGGCGGCTGTAGGCGTACTGCGTGTCGGTGTCGACGTTCATCTTCACGACGCCGTAGCTCAGGGCCTCGTCGATCTCGCTCTTCAGCGAGCCCGAACCGCCGTGGAACACGAAGTCGAAGGGCTTGGCGGCATCGCCGAGGCCGAGCTTCTTGGCCGCGACCTCCTGGCCGGTGTTGAGGACGTCGGGACGCAGCTTGACGTTGCCCGGCTTGTAGACGCCGTGCACGTTGCCGAAGGTCGCCGCGAGCAGGTAACGGTTGCCGGAGTCGCTGGCACCGAGCGCCTCGATGGTCTTCTCGAAGTCCTCGGGGGTGGTGAACAACTTGTCGTTGATCTCGTTCTCGACGCCGTCTTCCTCACCGCCGACCACGCCGATCTCGATCTCCAGGATGATGTTGGCCGCGCCCGCCTTGGCCAGCAGTTCCTTGGCGATCTCCAGGTTCTCGTCGAGCGGTACGGCGCTGCCGTCCCACATGTGCGACTGGAAAAGCGGGTTGCGACCGGCGTCGACGCGCTCCTGCGAGATCTGCAGCAGCGGCCGGACGTAGGTGTCGAGCTTGTCCTTGGGGCAGTGATCGGTGTGCAGACCGATCAGGACGTCGTACTTGGCCGCGACGACGTGCGCGAACTCGGCGAGGGCGACCGCTCCGGTCACCATGTCTTTGACACCCTGGCCGGACCCGAACTCGGCGCCACCGGTCGAGAACTGGATGATCCCGTCACTGCCGGCATCGGCGAAACCCTTGATCGCGGCGTTGATCGTCGACGACGAGGTGCAGTTGATCGCGGGGAATGCGTAACCGCCCTTCTTCGCCTTGTCGAACATCTCGGCGTACTGCTCCGGGGTTGCAATGGGCATCGACGAATCCTCCAGGGTGTTGATGTGCTCTGGTGTTCGGGTTCTCTCGCCGTCGACTGATGTTTCGGTGGCGAGCAGCCGGACTTCCCGCGGCCGGACTTCTCCCAGTATGGCAGGTGCCACATCGCCCGGCGCGGGCACCATTCGTGCCCGGACCTGCTGGAAAACGGCGGTGGCGGACCCGTGAGATTCTGTCCTCGACGGACGCGCAGGTACTCTGGCTCCCCGTGATCGACTCCGCACTTGCCACCACGACCACCAACCTGGCGCTGCTACCGGGATTCCTGGATCCGGTGAACCTGCTGAATTCGTTCGGCACGTGGATGCTGGCCGGTCTGCTGCTGGTCGTGTTCATCGAGTCGGGTCTGCTGTTCCCGCTGCTCCCCGGCGACTCGCTGCTCTTCACCGCGGGCCTCATCGTCGCGGCGAAGTCGGCGGAGATCGAGCCCTTCGCCCCGCTGTGGGTGCTGCTCGTCCTGATCCCCATCGCGGCGTTCCTGGGCGACCAGGTCGGCTACTGGATCGGCAAGAAGGCGGGGTACTCGCTGTTCCGGCCGGACGCGAAGATCCTGAAGCAGGTCTACATCGAGGAAGCGCACGAGTTCTTCGAGAAGCACGGCCCGGTGACGATCATCCTCGCGCGTTTCGTCCCGATCGTGCGCACCTATGCGCCGCTCGTCGCCGGCGCCGCGAAGATGCGGTACCCGATCTTCCTCACGTACAACATCGTCGGTGCGATCGCCTGGGGTGCGGGTGTCACCCTGCTCGGCTACTTCCTGGGCCAGATCGAGTTCATCCGCGACAACATCGACTACATCTTCCTGTTCATCGTCTTCATCTCGGTGCTGCCGATCATCTCCGAGATCGTCAAGCGCATCCTGCGCTCGCGGAAGAAGGTCGTCGAGGAGGAGCCCCTCCCCGCCTCCGACGAGGCCAACAACTCCGCCCCTCCCGCTGGTTGAGCTCCGTCACCACGCCTACCCCCGCTGGTTGAGCCGGCCCCGAGCGAAGCCGCCGGGCCGAGCAAGCGACGAAGGAGCGCGTCGAGGTCGCGGCGCCGAGTCGAAGCCACCCGCGCCCGTCACCACGCGGCGTCGAGTTCCGCGTGCTGACGGACCCACGCGTGCATGGCGATCCCGGCCGCGACGCCCGCGTTGATACTGCGCGTCGAACCGAATTGCGCAATCGACACGGTGAGGTCGGCCGCGCGCTGCGCGTCGTCACTGACCCCCGGACCCTCCTGCCCGAAGACCAGCACGCAGTCGCGCGGTAGATCCGCCGTCTCGAGCGGCAGGGCTCCCGGCGTGTTGTCGACCGCCACCACGGTCAGTCCCTCGTCACGAGCCCAGTCGATGAGATCTGCCACCGTCTCGTGGTGCATCAGGTGTTGATAGCGGTCGGTCACCATCGCTCCGCGACGATTCCACCGACGTCGTCCGACGATGTGGACGGCGGCCACCGCGAAGGCGTTGGCGGTGCGCACCACGGTGCCGATGTTGGCGTCGTGGGCGAAGTTCTCGATGGCGACGTGCAGCGGATGCCGCCGGGCATCGATGTCGGCGACGATCGCCTCGCGCGACCAGTACCGGTAGGCGTCGACGACGTTGCGGGTGTCGCCGTGGGCGAGCAACTCGGCGTCGAGGCGCGGGTCGGCGGGTGCGAGTTCACCGGGATGTTCGACGGCCCAGGGCCCGACTCCCACGGCCGGCCCGGTCTGCCATTCGGTGGGACCGGGTACCGCGCCGGACTCGTCGGCGGAACCCGCCGGGCCGGCCTCAGTCAAGCCCGAGGTCGCCGAGATCGAGGAGCGAGCGGTACGGCACGCCGAGACCCGTGATGACCGCGTCCGCGCCGGTCGCGCGGTCGACGACAGTGGCCACTCCGACGACGTTGCCGCCGATACCGCGGACGGCTTCGACAGCCGTCGACGGAGAGGCGCCGGTCGTGCTGGTGTCCTCGACGACGAGCACGTCGCGACCGAGGATGTCGGGGCCCTCGATCTGGCGTTGCATGCCGTGTGCCTTGGCCGCCTTGCGGACGACGAAGGCGTCGATCGGCCGGCCGTCGGCGTGCATGATCGACGTCGCCACCGGGTCCGCCCCGAGGGTGAGACCGCCCACGGCGACGTAGTCCCAGTCCGCGGTCAGTTCCCGCATCAACCGGCCGATGAGGCGGGACGCCTCGTGGTGCAGCGTCGCGCGGCGCAGGTCGACGTAGTAGTCGGCCTCCTTGCCCGACGACAGCGTCACCTTGCCGTGGACCACGGCGAGGTCGCGGACGAGCTCGGCGAGCCGTGCCTTCGCGGTCGGATCGACCTGCGGGGTCTCGGCGGGAACCGGGGCGGACGAGGACATGCGGCTTCCCTCTCGGTCGAACATGGAGCGTCAGGCGATCAGTTGCGGTGCCGGTTGGGCCGCTCGCCGGTGTCGCGGCGGGGTGCGTCGTCGGAGGTCCCGGCGGACCCGCGGACGGGCATCGGCGACATCCGGCGGCCCCCGGTTGAAGGGGCCGGGGGCTTGCGGGCCGCAGCCGGGCTCTCGGGATCTGCGGACGCGCCGGTCTGGGACGCCGGTGCCGTCGAGGTGCCGGCGGCCTGCCGACGGCGCTTGTCGCGGAGGGACTCGGTCTTCTCGTCGGCGAGCTCGGCCCGCGTGGGTCCGTGCGGGTCGCGCGGATCGGGTGAATCCTCCGGCTCTCGCATCGGCGGCAGCACCCGGAGCAGATCGGCGAACCGGCGGACGACCTCCAGGCCGGTGTTCAGCTTGGCCGGGTCGTTGGTCACCGGCATCGAGCCGAGCGCCCAGTTGCCCTCGTTCCACAGGACCTCGACGAACGCGGGCGCCTTGTTGGCGAGGGCCACCATGCGGCGGTCGCAGACCCGGCGGGCGACGTCGAGGTTGTTGGAGAACATGACGCGCGGGCCCATCGCGCCCAGCAGTTCCACGTCTTCCTCGGCGGGCGCGAGGACGTCCTCGTGCCGGAGGTCGACGACGACGTGCGAGGGTGAGGAGCGTCGGACGGCGATCACGGTCGCGGTCTCGGCCAGGTCGAAGACCACGGCCTCCACCCCGGCGTAGTGGCCGTAGGCGACGTCCTGGACCGGGATGTGGTCGCCGACGTTCATCGTGGCGCGCCGAAAGACCTTGCGCAGCTTGGTGTCCGACTCGCGGAACTTGAACTCGTGCTCATCGCCCCAGACCGCACGCTGGTGCCGTGCGACGCTCGACCGCTGGCGGTCGAGCCACAACAGGACACCCGCACCCAGTAGGGCCACGGCGGCGATCAGGAAATAGACGGTGGTCATCGCGCTACAGCCTACTATCGGCGGTCCCGCGGTGAGGTCATCCGCCTACCCGGATGTACCCGCGTTCCTTGTCGACGACGTTGACCAGCATCTCGGCCGGGTCCGCGGTACCCGCCGCGACATAGCGCCGCAGGTTGTCGAGGACCTGCTCGGCCAGCGCCTCGCGCCATCCGACGGCATCTCCGCTCATGTGCGCCGAGATCGCGACCCCGGGCAGATCCCACAGCGGGCTGTCGGCGGGCAGCGGCTCGGTCACGAAGACGTCGAGCGTGGCCGCGCCGAGGTGGCCCGAGCGGAGCGACTCCACGAGGGCCGCCTCGTCGACGAGTTCGCCGCGGCCGACGTTGACGAGGTGGGCGCCGGGTTTCATCGCCGCCAGCACCGTCGCGTCGATCATCCCGGCGGTCTGCTCGGTCAGCGGCGCGATTGCGACTACGGTGTCGAATCCGCCGACCTGTGCGGCGAGATCGTCGGTGGCCACGACATGCCCGAAGTCCGGATCCGAGTCGCGAGCGGTCCGGCCGGCCCCGACCACCCGGACACCCACCGCGCGAAGCAGTTTCGCGATCGCGCGGCCGATCCCGCCGGTCCCGATCACCAGAGCGGAGGTGCGGTGGGTCGCCACGGTCTCGCGGTGTCGCCATTCATGATCGCGCTGCAGCGCCATCGATTCGTGTAAACCCTTGTGCCGCGCGAGGACTGCGGCGAGGACGAACTCCGCGATCGGCCGGTCGAAGACGCCGTGGGCGTTGGTCACCACGACGTCGGAGGCCCGTAGCCCGTCGAAGAGCAACGAGTCGACGCCCGCCGCACACACATGAACCCAGCGCAACGATGCCGTGGCCGCGCCCCAGTGGTCGGCGAGGCCACGGGAGAAGAAGTCCCACAACACGAGAACGTCCGCACCCGGCAGGGCCGCGCCGAGATCGTCGGCCGTGCAGAGCCGTACCGTCGCGAGCTTCTCGAGCTCGGCGAGGTTGCCCGGCGGGGGATCGTCGGGCGAGATCAGCAGGGCGACCACGGGCGCGTGTGGGGTCATGACCCCACCGTAGGTGACGGGTCGGTGCGTTCGTCGATGACGAAGAGCAGCAGCGTCACCGCAAGGAAACCCGCCGGCACCCAGGCGGCGCGGCCACCCATCACCTGGGTGCAGACCGCCCCGACGAGTGCGCCGCCGGCGAACACCCCGACCACGCGGCCGTAGACCGTCAGGGCCTTGCGCGCGTCCGGGGCCCGGTCGACGGTGACGCCGTACCCGGCCTCCACGAGGCGCATCAGATTCCCGGTCGTGGCCACCGCGATGTAGTTGAGATCGCCGATGTTGCGGAACAACTCGATCTGCATGGCGGTGATGAACGAGATGGGGATGGTGACGAACGAGTGCGGGACGGAGGTGGGGACGAAGCCGATCACGACGAGGATGCTCACCTGCAGCGCCATCGTCACGCGGATCGGGTACACGAGGAGATGGTCGAAGCGGCCGGCCTTCACGTGCACCGCCAGCACGACGCCGACGAGGAACGCGAGGATCGGCCAGAGATGACCGGAGGCCTGATACCAGTGCTGCTCCGACAGATTCAGCGCGAGCAGGATGACGTTCCCGGTCTGGGCGTTGGCGAACACCCCGCCCCGGGACAGATACGTGTAGCTGTCGAGAAAACCGCACGCCGCGGTGATCAGCAGGGCGAAGCGCAGCGACGTCGACGTGGTCACAGGACCACCGGGATCGAACCGGTCCGGCACCCCGACCGGTCGAGCAGCGAACCCAGTCGCTTCGGGGTCTCCAGCGTGACCGAGCGGTCGGCGACGACGAGTCCCGGCACCCGGCTCTCGAGCTGCTGCTCGAACTCGGACAGTTCGCCGACGGTGTGCAGCCAGACAGCCATCAGGATGTTCGCGGTACCGGTGACCTCACAGCAGACCCGTACCTGGGGTAGTTCGTCGAGCGCGTCGACGAGCGCCGAGATCGACCTCGACGACGCCCGCGCCCAGACGTTCGCCGTGACGGGCCATCCGCTGATCACGTGCGACACCTCGCATCTGATCGACAGGACGCGTTCGGCGACGAGTGCGGTCAGCCGACGCCGGACGGTCGGCGCGCTCAGACCACTCGCGGTCGCCAGATCGACCGCCGAACGCCGGCCGTCCTGCGCCAGGGCGGCGATGAGCTTCAGATCCATCTCATCGGGTTCGTGCGCCAGCGGGCGGTGCTCGGGTCGGTGCTCGGCGAGCACCGACTCCTCGGCGTCGGACAGTGTGTGCACCCGCCAGCGTTCGCTCTCGCCGAAGACACGCATCACCACCCTCGTCCGGGTCCGGGCGACCCCCTCGAGGTCGGCGAGTCGCTGCACCCAGTCGCCGAGGAAGCCGAGATCGGGGACCATCACGGTCAGCAGCAGGTCGCCGTCGCCCGCGGTGCGCTGGATGGTGGCCACGTGCCGGTCCGCCGACAACCGCTCGACGAGCGCCGCACGCCGTGACGAGGTCTGGACCTCGACGAACGCGCTGCAGCGGGTGTTCAGGTACGCGGCCCCGGGATAGGTCACGATCCAGGCGAGACCGCTGTCGACGAGCCGCTCCCAGCGTCGGGCCGCGGTCGCCGCGCTCACGCCCACGACGTCGCCGACGACGCCCCACGGCGCCCTCGGCGCGACCTGCAGAGCGTGAACGATCTGATAATCGAGGTCGTCCGGCACGCAACAATCCTGCATCACGAGGTGAACTTTTTTCGGTTTCGGCAGACGCCGGGACAGTCCGCGGCAGCGCTCCTACGTTTCCTCCCAACACCCCAGTGGCCGCTTGAGCGGCCCGAGATCGAGGAGGACGATTCGTGAAGGTCTGCGTCATCGGCGGAGGTCACGGCTCTTATGCGGCCGCGGCCGAGCTCAGCGAGAAGGACCACCATGTCACCTGGTGGCGACGGGACGGCGCAGCGTTCTCGTCCCTGGTCGAGCGCGGCACGCTCGAGATCGACGACCACCGCGGCCGGCGGCAGATCGGCGTCGACGGCGGAGCGGGCGGCGGGATCTCGATCGTCGCCGACCTCGCCGAGGCGGTGTCCAACGCCGAGGTCATCGTCGCGCCGGTTCCGGCGTTCGCCCACGAGTCGCTCGCGCGGCAGCTCGCCCCGCACCTGCGCGACGGCCAGGTCGTCTACCTGCCGCCGGGCAGCTTCGGGTCGTTCGTCTTCGCGCGGGCGGTGCGCGCGGCCGGCAATCCCGCGGACGTCGCGTTCGCCGAGACCGGGACCCTGCCCTACCTCGCACGCAAGCACGGCGACACCCGGGTCGTCGTCAGCGGGTACGCCACCCGTCTGCCCACCGGAGTGTTCCCGGCCCGGCACACCGATCGGGCGCTGGCGGTCCTCGGTGAGGTCTATCCCGCCGTCGAACGCAGCGAGGACGCCCTCAGCGGCGCGCTCATGAACGCCGGCCCGATCATCCACCCGCCGCTGATCCTGATGAATGCCGGTCCGCTGGAACACTTCCCGTCGTGGGACATCCACAACGAGGGCACCCAGGACGCCATCCGGCGGGTCACCTCCGCGCTCGACGCCGAACGCATCGCGGTCCGGGAGGCGCTCGGCTACGGCGCACCGCACTTCCCGCTCGCCGACCACTACACCGCCGACGGCGACGAGTGGATGTACGGCAATGCCGCCCACGAGAAGCTCACCGACAGCGGCGACTGGCGCGAGAACATCGACCTGCACACCCACCGCTACATGACCGAGGACGTCGAGATCGGGCTGGCGCTGCTGAGCTCGGTGGGGCGGTGGGCGTCGGTACCGACGCCGGTGGCCGACGGCCTGCTCGCCCTCGCCGGCGCGGTCACCGGACGTCCGGCCGCAACCGGCGGCCGGACCCTGGAGAACCTGGGACTGGCCGACCTCGACCGGTCCGGCATGCAGGCACTGCTCCACGACGGACCGGCCCAGTGACGGGTCGCCACGTCGCCGTCGTCGGCGCCGGCCGGATGGGTCAGGGCATCGCCGCCGCGCTGGCCTTCGGGAACGTGTCGGTCACGGTCGTCGACCTCCGCGACCGCGGTGCCGACGCCGCGGCCTACCTCGACGGGGTTCGCACCGCGGTCCGTCAGGCACTGGCGCACAAGGTCACGCTCGGCCTGCTGGCGATCGAGGACCTCGACGACGTCGCGGCGCTGGTCACCGTCGTCGGCGAGGTCGACGCCCTGGGTCCGATGGCCGGCGCCGATCTGGTGTTCGAGGCGGTACCCGAGGTCGCCGAGATCAAGCGCGACGCGCTCGCGTGGATCGAGGCGATGGTCGGCGACACCGTCCCCATCGCGTCGACCACCTCGAGCTTCCTCGTCGACGAGCTCGCCGGGGCGTTGTCGGCCCCGGAGCGATTCCTCAACGCGCACTGGCTGAATCCGGCTGACCTCATGCCGCTCGTCGAGGTCGCGCCGGGCACCGCCACCGGCCGCGGGGTCGTCGACGCCACCCGCGACCTGCTCGTCGCGTCGGCAAGGTACCCGTCGTGTGCGCCCCGTCGCCCGGGTACATCGTGCCCCGGCTGCAGGCGCTCGTGATGAACGAGGCGGCCCGGATGGTCGACGAGGGGGTGGCTAGCGCCGAGGACATCGACACCGCGGTGCGCATCGGATTCGGCTCGCGCTTCGCGGTTCTCGGCCTGCTCGAGTTCATCGACTGGGGTGGTTGCGACACCTTGTTCCACGCGTCGAATTACCTGCGTGGTGAACTCGGCGAGCGGTTCGCGCCCGCCCCGCTGGTCGAGTCCAACATGACCTCTGGGCGTCGTGGGATATCCGACGGCGCAGGCTTTTACGAGTTCGACCCGGCCACCGTGGCCGACTACCGCGCACAGCGGATCGCCGACTTCGCCCGCGTACTCGACGCGGTCGGGCGTCTCGCCCGGCACGAGGAGTTCAGCACGGCCGACTGACGGATCGGGCGACGACCTCACCCGCCACCGGACCCGGTTCCGGTGGCGCGGTGAAGCGTGCCCGAACGCGGCCAATAGCTGAGCGCGGTAAAGCTTTTCCCGATTCCCACCGCCTCGCGGGTTCGACACAATCGATCCATCCACGAGTACAGCCAACGAACGACGGCCTCGAGGGTCCGTTCGCCCACCGATGAGGAGTGATCCGTGGTAACTCTCGACAATTCTGCACCACCCGACCCCTCGGCCACCGGCACCGGCCGGCCGCGCCGGGAACGGACCACCCGCGTCGCCGTCGCGTCCGGTGTCGGCACGATCATGGAGTTCTACGACTTCGCGATCTACGGCACCGCGACGGCACTGGTCTTCAACAAGATCTTCTTCAACGTCGACGATCCCTGGTTCGGCACCTTCCTGGGCTTCGCGACCTTCGCGGTCGGCTTCGTGATGGCGCCGATCGGCGCCCTGATCTTCGGACACTTCGGGGACAAATTCGGTCGACGCAAGGCGCTGACCGCCGCCTTCCTGCTCATGGGCGGATCGACCCTGGCCATGGGCGTCCTCCCCGACTACCAGGCCATCGGGATCGTGGCACCGATCATCCTGGTCTTCCTGCGCATGGTGCACGGCATCTCGCGCGGCGGTGAGATCGGCGGCGCCGCCCTGCTCGCCGCCGAACACGCGCCGACGCACCGGCGCGGTCTGTACGGCTGCTTCGTCACCCTCGGTTCGCCGGTCGGCGGCATCCTGGCCAACCTGTCGTTCGCCCTCGTCCTGCTGTTGCCGATGGAACAAGTCCTGGCCTGGGGCTGGCGGATCCCGTTCCTCATCGGCGGTGTCGTGCTGGCGATCGGGGTGTGGACCCGGTCCCGCGTCAGCGAGACTCCGGACTTCGTCGAGTCCAAGCAGGCCGAGGAGAAGTCGCCGCCGGCCTTCGCCGTGCTCCGCCAGAACTGGCGTCGCGTCGCGCTGGCCGCCGGTATCAACGTCGGACAGAACTGTTACGCCTTCCTGCTGTTCACGTTCATGCTCTCCTTCCTGACCGAGACCGATCCGGGACGCGGCTTCGACCGGTCCCCGGTGGTCTTCGGCAGCACGCTGGCGCTCGCCTGCCACGCCGCGACGGTCGTGCTGGGCAGCTACCTGTCCGACCGGCTGGGCCGCAAGACGGTGATCGGATTCGGGATGATCACGTCGCTGCTGTTCGCTCCGATCCTGTTCTCCGTCACCGCATCCGGGTCGTTGGCCGCCTGCATCACGGTCATCTCCATCGGCTTCGCACTGACCGGGTTCGTCTATGGTCCGATGCTCACCACCTTCGCCGAGCTGTTCCCGATCACGCAGCGCTACAGCGGCATCGGGATCGGTTTCCAGGTCGGCGCGGTGCTGGGCGGCGGCCTGGCGCCGATGATCGCGAACCGGATCGTCAGCGCCACCGGCAGCGTGATCCCCGTCGGCTTCTATGCGGCGGCCCTGATGGCGATCAGCCTCTGCTGCCTGATGGTCATCCGCGAGACGGCTCCCGCGCTCGCCGGGCGACCCACGTTGCGACAACGTCTGCGCAGCTGACCTCGCGGGCCAACCATTGACAGCATCCTGTCATTAATGACAGGATGCTGTCATAGTCGTCCGAAGGAGGCACCATGAAGACCGTCCATCTCGCCCTGTACCCGACGCTCGCCGATTGGGAGTTCGGGTACGTCGCGTCCGGCATCAACAATCCCGAGTACCAGGCCGAGCCGGGAACGTTCCGGATCGTGACCGTCGGCGCGACGACCGAGCCGGTCCGCACCATCGGCGGGGTCACGATGGTGCCCGACACGACGCTCGACGCGATCACGCCCGAGGACAGCGCGATGCTCGTCCTGCCCGGCGCCCAGATCTGGGAGACCAACGACGCCTTCGTCGACGCCGCGCGGCGCTGGTCCGAAGCCGGCACCCCGGTTGCCGGGATCTGCGGCGCGACAATGGGTCTCGCGCGGGCCGGACTACTCGACGACCGACGCCACACCAGCAACGCGCCGGAGCAGTTGTCGCCCACCGGTTATGCCGGGGCCGCCCACTACGTCGACGCCCCCGCCGTCACCGATCGCGGTGTCATCACCGCGGCGGCGATCGCCCCGGTCGACTTCGCACGGGAGGTCTTCGCGTTGCTCGGCGTCTACACGCCGCCGGTGCTCGACGCCTGGCATCAGCTCTACGGCCACCAGGATCCCAGCGGCTTCTACGCGCTAGCCGGCGAGCAGTGAGAGACCCGCAGGACCTGCTGTCAGCCTCCGCGCTGACAGCGTTCCGGCTGAACGGGCAGTTTCTCGCACTCGCCGAGCGTCTCGCCGAACCCGCCGGGCTGACCGCCACGCGGTGGCAGGTGCTCGGCGCGGTGCTCGACGAACCGCTGCCGGTCGCGGGCATCGCACGGGCGATGGGGATCACGCGCCAGAGCGTGCAGCGCACCGCCGACCTCCTCGTCGCCGACGGACTGGCCGAGTACCGCGACAATCCGGCCCACCGTCGCGCCAAGCTCGTCGCCCCCACCGCGGCCGGCCTCGCGGCCGTCCGGGCGATCAACCCGGGCCATCGCACGGCGGCCATCCGGTTGGCGGCCGCACTCGACCCGGCCCGGTGGGAGCACGCCTTGACCGCACTCCGCGATCTCAGCGCCGCCCTCGACGAACTCGACGACCAGCGTTGATGTCTAATTGTTGACAATCGTACGATCGAGCGTCACCGTGTAGCCATGACTGCCGGCGTCGAGTCCCAGATCCACAGTTCCCAGGTCCGCACCGACCGGATCGCGTCGCTGAGCCCCGCCCTGAAACAGGCGACTCCCGTCGTCGTCGACACTGCGGCCGGTTCGTGGATTCGGGGCACCGACGGTCGCGACTACCTCGACTTCACCACCGGTATCGGCGTGACCAGTACCGGCCATTGCCACCCGCACGTCGTCGCGGCCGCGCAGGCGCAGTGCGCGAAGATCATCCACGCGCAGTACACCACCGTGATGCACACCCCGCTCCTCGAGCTCACCGCCCGACTCGGGGCGGTACTGCCCACGGGCCTCGACTCCGTCTTCTACGCGAACTCCGGTTCCGAAGCCGTGGAGGCCGCCGTCCGTCTCGCCCGGATGGCCACCGCGAAGCCCAACATCATCGTGTTCCAGGGCGGCTTTCACGGCCGGACCGTCGCCGCGGCCAGCCTGACGACCGCCGGAACCCGCTTCTCCGCCGGTTTCTCGCCCCTGATGAGTGGCGTGCACATGGCTCCGTTCCCCTACGCCTACCGCTACGGCTGGGACACCGACACCGCGGTCGACTTCGCACTCCGTGAACTCGACTATCTGCTGCAGTCGCGCGTCGCGCCCAACGACACCGCGGCCTTCCTCATCGAGCCGGTGCTGGGCGACGGCGGATACCTGCCCACCCCGCCCCGCTTCCTGCAGGGCCTGCGCGAGCGCGCCGACCGCCACGGCATCCTCCTCGTCCTCGACGAGGTACAGGCGGGATTCGGTCGCACCGGCAGGTTCTGGGGTCACCAGCACGCGGCGGGCCTGACCCCCGACATCCTGATCACCGCCAAGGGCCTGGCGTCGGGATTCCCGATCTCGGCGATCGCGGCGCCGACGGAACTGATGAGCAAGGCGTGGCCGGGGTCGCAGGGCGGCACGTACGGCGGCAACGCCGTCGCGGCCGCCGCCGCGATCGCGACCCTCGAGGTGATCGAGTCAGAGGGCCTCGTCGAGAACGCGCGCGTCCGCGGTGAGCAGCTGCTCGCCGGTCTGCGGCAGGTGTGTGCACCGTTCCCGGGCGTCGGCGACGTCCGCGGGCTGGGGCTGATGGCCGGCATCGAGTTCATCACGACCGATGCCGCCGGGAACACGACGCCCGACGCGGCGGCCGCGCTCGCCGTTCAGCAGGCCACCACCACCCAGGGGTTGCTCTCACTCACGTGCGGGCCGTCGGCCAACGTCGTGCGCCTGATCCCCGCCCTGGTCGTCACCGCCGAGGAGATCGACCTCGGCATCGCCCGCTTCGGTGCCGCGCTCGCCGCGGCCCTGGGCTAGACCTGACAGCCCGGTCTCACATGCCACGGGTGGACATCGCAGCCGAACTCACCGCTCTCGGTGTCGATGCGGACGCCTCGACACGTCGCCTGGCCGAATACTCCTACGACGCCTCCAATTACCGTGTCCCGCCCCTGGCGGTCACCTTCCCGCGCAGCGCCCGCGACGTCGCGACGGTGGTCGGGTGGTGTCATGACCACCGCGTCCCGGTGGTTCCCCGCGGCGGTGGGACCTCCATGGCCGGCAACGCGATCGGGCCCGGCGTCGTGCTCGACCTGTCCCGGCATCTCGACCACGTCCTGTCCGTCGACGCCGAATCCGCGACCGCGGTCGCGGGCGCCGGGATCGTCCTGACCACACTGGCCGCCGACGCACGAGCCGCCACCGGCGGCAGGCTCACCTTTGCGCCGGACCCGTCCTCGGCCTCGCGCGCGACCCTCGGCGGCGCGATCGGCAACGACGCCTGCGGCAATCACTCGGTTCGGTACGGCCGTACCAGCGACCACATCGTCGAACTGCACCTCGTCACCGCCGACGGCCTGATGCTCACCGCAACTCGTGACGGGCTCCGCGCCACCGAGGCCGCCGATGCCGCGGCAGCGGAGCGCGCGGCCGAGATCACCGCGTCCCTGCGGGAGCTGACCACCGCGAACCTCGCGATCCTGCGCACCCAGCTCGAGACCATCCCGCGGCAGGTCTCCGGTTACCATCTCGCGAAGCTGCTGCCGGAGAACGGTTTCGACGTGGCTCGCGCACTCGTCGGCAGCGAGGGGACCTGCGCGATCGTCGTGTCGGCACGCGTCACGCTGGTACCGGTCCCGACGTCTCAGCTCCTGCTGTGCGTCGGCTACCACTCCCCCGCCGACGCCGCCCGGGACGTACCGGCGATCCTTCCGTTCGCACCGTCGGCCATCGAGGGCATCGACCGCAAGATCGTCGCCACGATGGCGGCGCGGCGTGGCCACGACGCCGTCGCCGGCCTGCCCGACGGATCCGCGTGGTTGTTCATCGACGTCGACGAGGACAGCGCTGCCGCGCAATCCGAGTCAGATGTGCCGGCGACCGCCAAGCGGTTGCTCGACCACCTGCGTGCGCAGGGACGGATGACCGACGCCACGGTGGTCGACGACCCCGCCCGCCGCCGGGCGCTGTGGCGGGTCCGCGAGGACGGCGCGGGTCTGTCGTCGCGCCTCGCCGACCCCGACGACGAGAGCATCGGCGCGGGCTACGAGTCGTGGCCCGGATGGGAGGACGCGGCCGTCGCACCCGAGCGGCTCGCCGACTACCTCGACGAGTTCGCCGGCCTGCTCGACCGGCACGGCCTCACCGGGGTCATGTACGGCCACTTCGGCGCCGGGTGCATGCACGTGCGCATCACGTTCGACCTGCGCTCCCCCGAGGGGCGCGCGGTGATGGCACGCTTCTGCACCGAGGCCGCCGAACTCGTGGTGCGACACGGCGGTTCACTGTCCGGTGAGCACGGTGACGGACGCGCCCGGTCGGCGCTGCTGCCGCTCATGTACAGCCCGGCGATGATGTCGGCCTTCACCCGCTTCAAGGCGATCTGGGACCCGCACGGAATCCTCAACCCGGGCAGCATCGTCGATCCGCCCCCGATCACCGCCGACCTCGCCCTCGCCGACGTGCCGCGTCGCCACTGGCCCACCGCTTTCGACCTGGGGCACGAACTCCCGCTCGTCGACCCGTTCGTCCACGCGGTACAGGGATGCATCGGCGTCGGACGGTGCCGGGCGGACTCCGGCGGGGTGATGTGTCCGAGCTACAAGGCCACCCGCGACGAAAAGGACTCCACCCGCGGGCGCGCCCGTGTGCTGCAGGACATGGTCCGCACCGCGCCGAGCGTCGACGAGGGATGGCGGTCCACCGATGTCGCGGAGGCGCTCGAACTGTGCCTGTCGTGCAAGGCGTGTTCCACCGACTGCCCGACCGGCGTCGACATGGCCACCTACAAGTCGGAGTTCCTCGACCACCACTATCGACGTCGGCTCCGCCCGCTGTCGCACTACTCCCTCGGCTGGATGCCCGCGTGGCTGTCGGCGGCGGGGCTCGCGGCACCGGTCCTCAACCGCGCACTGCGATCCAGGCTGAGCGGTCTCGCCGCGCGCGCCGGCGGACTCGACCCCCGGCGCACGATGCCCGCCTTTGCGACACAGCGTGCGCGGCGCACCCATCTCGGTGCACTCTCACCGGTCGACGCGTCGTCCACGGTCGTGCTGTTCGTCGACTCCTTCACCCGCGCCTTCCGGCCGCAGGTGGCCACCGCGGTCGCCGAGATCCTCCGGGCCGCCCACTCCGTCGACCGTGCGTCAGATCCCGTCGACCGTGCATCAGCTTCCGTCGGCTGTGCGGCCGACAACTGCTGCGGCCTCACGTGGATCTCCACCGGCCAGCTCGATCATGCCCGAAAGGTGCTGCGCCGTACCGTCGCCGACCTCGACGACGGGACGGACCGACCGATCGTCGTCGTCGAACCCAGTTGCGCCGCGGCGCTCGCGAAGGACCTGCCCGAACTCGTGCCGACCGACGCCGCCCGTCGCGTGGCTGCACGCGTGCGAAGTTTCGCCGCCCATGTGCCCACTCTGCTCGATGCCGGCTGGCGACCACCACCACTGCCCGACGAGGTGACGTTGCAGACCCATTGCCACGAGTACGCGGTGTTCGGCGCCCGGGTCGGCATCACCGCCCTGGAGGCCCTGGGGGTCACCGTGCACACCGCGGACGGTTGTTGTGGCGTGGCAGGCAACTTCGGTTTCGAGAAGGGTCACTACGAGGTGAGCATGGCCGTCGCCGAGAACGGACTCGCACCGGCGCTGCGGAACGCGCCGCAGCGGGCCGTCGTCACCGACGGGTTCAGCTGCGCGATGGCCGTCGAACACCTCGCCGCCGTCGACGACGCCCTCGCCCCCGCGCGCGTACGCGGAATCCATCTCGCCGAACTGCTCAGGGCATCACCCGATACCGATACTCCAGGAGTACAACCATGACGACCATCGCGCCCCAGACCGCTGCCGAAGCAGTGTCCCGCGTCCACACCGACCTGTTCGTCGACGGCGAGTGGGCTCCGGCCGCGTCGGGCAAGCGCTTCGACGTCGTGAACCCGGCCACGGAAGAGGTACTCGCCCAGGTGGCCGACGCCGACGCCGTCGACGCTCGGCGCGCGCTCGAGACCGCGGCCGCGCACCAGGCCGAGTGGGCCACGACCTCACCGCGGTTCCGCAGTGAGATCCTCTATCGCGCACATCAACTCATCATGACGCGCGCGGACGAGATCGCCGCGGTGATGACCGCGGAGATGGGCAAGCCCCTCGCTGAGGCCAAGGGCGAGGTCGCCTATGGCGCCGAGTTCTTCCGCTGGTTCGCCGAGGAAGCCGTGCGCATCGGTGGCGACTCCACCACCACCGGCGACGGATCGCACCGGGTCGTGGTGACCAGGCAGCCCGTCGGCCCGTGCATCCTCATCACGCCGTGGAACTTCCCGCTGGCCATGGCGACCCGCAAGATCGGGCCGGCCGTCGCGGCCGGTTGCACCATGGTCTTCAAGCCCGCCGAACTCACCCCGCTCACCTCCCTGCTGCTGGCCGACATCCTCGTCGAGGCCGGTCTGCCCGCGGGGGTGCTGAACATCGTCACGACCAGCGACCCGTCGACCGTCGTCACCGAGTGGATGGAGAGCGGACTCGCCCGCAAGGTCAGCTTCACCGGGTCGACCGAGGTCGGGAAACTACTCCTGCGTCAGGCGGCGGGCACGGTCATGCGGACGTCGATGGAGCTGGGCGGCAACGCGCCGTTCATCGTCTGCGCCGACGCGGACATCCCGCGGGCCGTCGACGGCCTGATGTTCGCCAAGATGCGCAACATCGGTCAGGCCTGCACGGCCGCCAATCGAGTCTTCGTGCACCGCAGCGTGATCGACGAGTTCACCGACGCCTTTGCCGCGAAGATGGCTGCGTTGCAGGTGGGTGATGGTGCGGCCGACGGTGTGCAGGTCGGCCCGCTCGTCGAATCGAAAGCCGTCGAGAAGGTCTCGGCGCTGGTGTCCGATGCCGTGGCCAAAGGCGCCACGGTCGTCTGCGGGGGCGAGAACCCGGACGGCCCGGGCTTCTTCTATCCGCCGACCGTCCTGACCGACGTCGGGCTCGACGCGGATCTCACTCGTACCGAGATCTTTGGGCCCGTCGCCGCGATCATCCCGTTCGGAAACGCCGACGACGCGGACGATCCCGCGGCCGACGACGAGGTCATCGCACTGGCCAACGACACCCCGTGGGGGTTGGTCAGCTACTTGTTCAGCCAGGACGTCGACCGCTGCGCCAGGCTGTCGGCCGCGCTGGAAACCGGTATGGTCGGGGTCAACACCGGCGCCGTGTCCAATCCCGCAGCCCCGTTCGGGGGCGTCAAGGAATCGGGACTCGGCCGCGAGGGCGGACGCGTGGGTATCGAGGAATTCCTCGACATGAAGTACACCGCCACGCCGATTCCCCGTCGCTGACAGGGGTTCCGTTATCCATCCCGTTCAGACAGGAGCGAGAAGACCATGTACCTGGGTGCTCAGCTGTTCACCGACAGCGAGTACGAACAGCGCCTGAGACGTGTCCGTGAGCTCATGGACCGTCAGGGTCTGTCGGCGATCATCGTCACCGATCCGGCCAACATCTTCTATCTGATCGGTTACAACGCCTGGTCGTTCTACACCCCGCAGATGCTGTTCGTGCCGATCGACGGCGAGATGATCTTCTACGCCCGGGAGATGGATGCGCATGGCGCACATCGCACGTCGTGGTTGCCTGCCGACCAGATCGTCGGCTACCCGGAGAGTTACGTGCAGCGCCCACATCTGCACCCGTTCGACTGGGTCGCCTGGTCACTGCGACAGCGCCACCAGATCGCACCGGCGTCCAAGGCCGGCTCGGTGGGGCTGGAGATGGACTCGCATTTCTTCTCTCCCAAAGCCTATCGGGCGCTGTTCAACGCGATCCCGGAGTGGAAACTCGTCGACAACTTCGAACTCGTCAACTGGGTGCGGTCGGTGAAGTCCGACGCCGAGATTCAGCTGATGCGGCAAGCCGGGATGGTGTGCTCGGAGGCCATGCGCGCCGCCATCGACACCATCGACATCGGGGTCCGGCAATGCGATGCGGCCGCGGCCATCTCGCAGGCGCAGATCACGGGCACCCCGGAGTACGGCGGCGACTACCCGGCGATCGTCCCGATGATGCCCACCGGCGCGGCGGCCGACACCCCGCACCTCACCTGGCACCAGGGCACTTTCGTCGAGGACGAGGCGGTCGTCATCGAATTGACCGGTGCGCACAACCGATACCACTGTCCGCTTGCCCGGACGGTGTCCCTCGGCACCCCGAGCAAAGACCTGGACTACGTCGCCAAGGCAACCGCCGAGGGCCTGAACAACGTGCTGGAGGCCATCAAGCCGGGCGTGGCCACGCGCGAGCTCGCCTCGACGTGGAACTGGACACTTGCGAAGTACGGCCTCGAGAAACCCTCGCGCCTGGGCTATTCGATCGGCATCGGCTACCCGCCCGACTGGGGCGAGCGCACGATCAGCATCCGCAGCGAGGACGAGTCGGTACTGGAGACCAACATGACCTTCCACATCGTCTGCGGAATGTGGATGGACAACTACGGTTTCGAGCTGTCCGAGTCGGTTCGGGTCAGCCCGACCGGCGTCGAATGCTTCACCGACTTCCCGCGCGAACTGATCCAGAAGTAGCCACACAACCTGATCGACACCAGCACGACGACCACACAATCTGATCCCTGAGGTCCGAAACCAACACGACGACCACACCACCTGATCCCTGAGGTGCGAAACCAACACGACGACCACACGATCTGATCCCTGAGGTGCGAGGAGCGCAAGCGACGAGCCACGAAGGGCTGCCGAGACGAGGTGAAGAAAGTGACCACAACCGAAACCGCCTATCACAACCGACATTCGGCACCGACACTGCCGTTGGCGGGCCGCGCCAAGGACCTCGTCGGTTCGATGATCGACTCGTCGACCTCGCTGCTCGCCGCGCAGTCCCACGACATCGTGCGGTTCGCGATGGGCTCCCCCGCGGACGAGGCCGTACCGGCCGACGAGTTCCGTCAGATCGCCGGTGAGATCCTCGATCACACCTCGTTCACCTACGGTGCCACGGAAGGCGAGCCCCGGCTGCTGCAACTGCTCGTCGACTATCTCGCCACGACCCCCGACCCGTCGTCCCTCGACCGGTTGGTCATCACCACCGGCGGGATGCAGGGACTCGACCTCGCCTGCAAGCTGTTCGTCGATCCCGGGGATCTGGTCATCGTCGAATCCCCCACGTACACCAACGGCAGTGCGACCGCGCTGTCCTACGGCGCGCAGCTGCTCGAGGTTCCCGTCGACGACGACGGCATGCAGGTCGATCAGCTCGAGGCACTCGTCGCACGCACCCGTCAGACGCCGAAGGCGATCTACACGATCCCGACATTCCAGAATCCGTCCGGCGTCACCATGTCCGAGGAGCGCCGCCGCGAACTGCTGCGGCTGGCGCACACCTGGGGGTCGGTCATCATCGACGACGACCCGTACGGGCTGTTGCGGTTCGCCGGCACCGACATCCCGACCTTCCAGACGCTCAGCCCCGGCGACCCGCTGATCTTCTCGGTCCGTACGTTCTCCAAGATCCTCGCGCCGGGCTGGCGTGTCGGCTGGGTCGACGCCGATCCCTCCCTACGCCAGCTGCTGATCAACGGCAAGCAGGCGATGGACACCTGCACCAACGTGCCCAACCAGCACATCGTCGCCGAGTACATCGCCCGCGGCGGACTCGAGGACCATCTCGCCGGGATTCGCCTGCTGTACCGCGAGCGCAAAGAGGCCATGCTCGACGCCATCAGACGTCATCTCGGCGATCGGGTGGTGACCACGGACCCCGAGGGCGGCTTCTTCCTGTGGGTCACGTTGCGCGACGAGTTCGCCGAGATCGACACGCGCGAACTCTTCGAGGTCGCGCTCGCGGACGGGGTGGCGTTCATCCCCGGCCCCGCGCTGTCGCCCGGTAAACGCTTCCGCAACTCGATGCGTCTCTGCTTCGCATCGAGCACCCCGGAACGGATCGACGAGGGTGTCCGACGTCTCACGGCCAGTCTTGAGAAGATGGCCGGGTGAGTCGTGAACCAGACCTGACCGCCGCCGAGACCGCGGTGCTCGGCTTCATCGACGAGGCCGCGATCATCTCGCTCACCTCGGCACTGGTCGAGGCGTCCAGCGAGAACCCGGGCGGTACCGAAGAAGCCGCGGTCGAAGTGCTCGAGAGTGCCTGCCGCGCGCTCGGTTTCGACGTCGTGACCCACGAAGTGGCACCGGGGCGGCCCAATCTCGTCGCCACCGTGCCTGCCGGCACCGGAGCGGGACTGATGTTCCTCGGACATTCGGACGTGGTACCGGCCGGTCCCGGCTGGTCAGCGGACCCGTACACGGTCCGCATCCGCGACGGCCGCATCTACGGCCGCGGTGCCACCGACATGAAAGGCGGACTCGCCGCCGTCGTCGCGGCGATGACCGCGCTGCGCCGGGCCGCCGAGGTCGGGGTCGAACTCTCCGGACCGGTCCGCCTGGTGTGCACCGTCGACGAGGAGGAACACGGGACCGGGGTGCGGGACTTCGTGGGCCGCCCCGCCGACCTCGAGTTCCGCGGCTGCGTGGTCGCCGAACCCACCGACATGCAGGTGGTCCGGGGTTGCCGCGGTGCGTCGTACATCGAGATCGAGGTGACCGGTCGCGCGGCTCATTCCGGACGTCCCACCGATGGTCGCAGCGCCATCGACGCCGCGGCGGCCATCGTCGACATCATCCGCGCCGACGGTGAACGGCTGGCCGAGACGGCCGACGACCTGCTCGGTCACGGCACCTGGAATGTCGGCACCATCACAGGCGGACAGGGCATCTCGGTGGTGGCACCGGGTTGTTCGCTCGGCATCGACCGGCGCCTGATGCCCGATGAGGACCCGCATCGGATCGCCGACGATCTGCGAAGAGCGATCAGCGACAGAAGAATCGACACCGACGGCATCAGCGTCGACGTCCGGGTGACCATGGAGATGCCCGGTTTCGCGACGGAAGCCACGCACCCGCTCGTCACCACAGCGGTCGGTGCGGTCACCGATGCCGGGGCGGACACCTCGGTCGGCGGCTGGACTGCCGCCTGCGACGGTGGCTTCGTCAGCCGCGACCTCGGTGTCCCGTCGATCGTTCTCGGTCCGGGCAACATCAACACCGACGCCCACCAACCGGACGAGTCGGTGGCCATCGCCGACCTGGTCATCGCGGCGAGAGCCTACGCCCTCGCCGCGATGCGGCTGCTGGGCCCCTAGTTCACCTTCTGCTTCTGCAGCGCCGTGAAATCGTTCTCGAGACTGGGGATCTCGGTACCGCGCAGCGAGGCACCGGCGGTCTCCTTCAGGAAGCAAAGGGCGACCATGCCGATGGCGCAGGCGCCCATCATGTAGACCGCGGGGAACAGGTTCCAGTCGGTACTCTCGACCACTGCATCGTTGACGAGCGGCGCGGTTCCGCCGAATGCCGCGGTCGCGACGTTGTAGGAGATCGCGAACCCGGCGTATCGGACCTGGGTCGGGAACATCGCCGGGAAGGTGGCGGAGATGGTCGCCAGCTGAGGGATGTACAGCACACCCAGGATGACGAATGCCACGATGGCCCAGGCGAATCCCTGCCCCATCAGCCAGTAGAGCGGCAGCGCGAGGACGAACAGGCCGATCAGCGAACCCCACCACATGGGTTTGCGGCCCGTCGAGTCCGACCACCATCCGAAGAACGGGATCAGCAGCATCATCACGAGCTGGCCGATGAGGTTGACGATGCTGGCCGAGGTCTCGGACAGATCGATGGTGTTCTGCAGGTAGGTCGGCTGGTAGGCCAGCAGGGTGTAGTTGGCCACGTTGAGAGCGATCACCAGACCGAACATGGTGATGATCGGACGCCGGTAGTTGACCAGCAGATCCTTGAACCGGGTCCAGGCCGAGCCCTTGATCTCGTTGTCCTGCTCCAGTTCCTGGAACACCGGCGTGTCCTCCATCTGCGACCGCAGGTACAGCCCGATCAGGCCCATCGGCAGTGCGAGCAGGAACGGGATGCGCCAACCCCACTGATCCATCTGGCTGTCGGACAACGCCAATTGCAGCAGGAGGACGAAAAGTGTCCCGCCGCAGAAACCGGCCAGGGTGCCGAATTCGAGGAACGAACCGTACTTTCCGCGCTTGTTGTCGGGCGCGTACTCGGCCATGAACGTTGCGGCACCGCCGTATTCGCCGCCGGTCGAGAATCCCTGGATGACACGGAGCAGGATGAGCAGGACGGGCGCCCAGAACCCGATCGACGCATGCGTGGGCAGCAGACCGATCAGTGCGGTCGCGCCGGAGATGAGCAGGATCGTCATCGCCAGAACCGATTTGCGGCCGATGCGGTCGCCGATCGGTCCCCAGACCATACCGCCGAGGGGCCTCAGGACGAAGGAGATCGCGAAACCCAGCATGGTGCCGACGGTTCCGAACTCCCCCGGGAAGAACGCCTGCGTCAGGTAGACCGAGGCCGCGGCGTAGACGCCGTAGTCATACCACTCGGTCGCATTGCCGATCGCCGAGGCGCCGATGGCCTTGCGGAGAAGCCTCTTGCCCTCTGGTGAGTTCGGGTCTGGTGCGAGCTGCTCGTAACTGTCTGCTGTCGTCGTGTCGCTCATCTGCGCTTCCTGAGTCGTGGGGCCGCTGAGGGTCGATCTCGTTGCTGCGATCGGTGGACCCGGGGCCGCGGGCGATCAGCCCCTCGCCACCTGCAGGTTCGCGGCGTCCTCGCCGTCCCCGAGCAGGCGACGCAACCCGTCGGCCATGTGCTCGATCATCAGAGCATCGGCCGCCGCGGCGTCTCCCGCGGCAATGGCGTCCACCAACGCCTGGTGTTCGTCGATCCGGTCCTTTCCCGAGGAGTACGTCCCTCGCATGGCTCGCAAACACATCCGCGTCTCCACGAGGATCGTCTCGTGCAACCGCGAAAGCCGTTGACTTCTAGCATATTCCACCAAGGTCTGGTGGAAGGTCATGTCGGCCTCGGCCATCCCCGCGCCGTTCGGCTCGTCGACGAACACGCGCATCGCGTCGACCGCGCCGCCCAGTGCCTCCACCGCCTCCTGCTCGCGCCGCGCGATCACCTGTTGCACAGCAGCGCGTTCCACCGCAGTGCGCGCGACGTACATGTCCCGGATATCGTCCTCTTCCATCGAGACGACGAACAAGCCGCGGTTACGGTGGCTGACCAGCAGTCCTTCCGCGGTCAGTCGCTGCATGGCCTCGCGCAGCGGACCACGACTGACGCCCAGATCGGCCGCCAGCCCCGACTCCGTCAACTGCGAGCCGGGTGCGAAGTCCCCGTTTGCGATCGCATCGTGCAACTTACGCGCGATGATCGCCGGTGTCGATTCCTGGACCAGCGGCGACAGCACCCGCCGACGTGGCGATTTGTCCTGTTTCGCCTGGTCGACGACGGTTCGATTCGTCCCCGGGTCCTGTGGACCCGGCGTCTTCGCCCCCACCTTCATGGTCACCGTCATTCCCTCTTTCTTACCGTGAATGGCGCGCGTAAGTCAGTGTTTCCCCGCGCGCGCCGCCCATCCAGACGTCATTGCAGGCTGCGGCGAAGTCGTCCAGACCCTCGATGATCGTGGCGAACACATTGCCCGGCACCCATCCGACGTCACCGTTGACCAGCAGATTGTTGCGGCCGTAGAACACTGCGAGGTCGATGAGGAGCCGGTGCTCGGCGGGGGCCGAGCCGAGCTCGTAGCCATACGCCGGGTTCTCGAGCACCCCGTCGAAGGTGAAGTAACACAGGTCGCCCGGGATGGGCGTGATGGTGGTGTTCTCCATGCCCGGTTCGGTCGCGCAGAAGGCCGGTAGTAGAGTGTAGATCTCGTTGCGGGCGAACTTTCCGTGAAACACCTGACCGCCCAGCGGCAACGCGTCCCAGACCGCGGCTGCGGTGCGAGGCGCTTCGGCATCGAGCATCCGGGCGACCGCCGTGACCCCGCGCTTCTCCAATGTCACGGTGATGAACCGGTCATGTCGGGCCGCGGGGCCGGTTCGCTGTTCGTCGGTCACGCGCGGTCTCCCAACATCGTGAAGCCGGCGGCCGCCTCGTACGCTGCCGCGACGCGCAACACCGTCGCGTCGTGATGCCGGGCGCCGACGAACTGCGCGCCGGTCGGCAGACCATCGGCGAATCCACTCGGTACGGTGATCGCCGGCTGACCGGTGAGATTGAACGGGTAGCTGTAGGGAGTCCAGGATGTCCAGTCGGGCGACCCCGCCCCGTCCGGGACGATACGACCGGCCTCGAACGCCACCGTCGGCATCGTCGGCGTCAGCAGGACGTCGAATTCCTCATGGAGCAGGCCCATCTGGGTACCCATCTCCATCCGTAGCGCGGTCGCGCTGACGAAATCTGTTGCAGTGAAACCGGAATGCCGTTCCACCGCGTCGATCAGCAGCGGGTCCACGAGTTCGGCCGCGTGCGGTCCGAGCCCGCGGACGACGACGTCGGCACCCGCGAACCAGATGACGTGGTAGGCCCAGGCCGGGTCCTCCCATCCGAGATCGACCTTCTCCACGGTCGCCCCGAGCTGTTCCAGTACCGACGCCACCCGGTCGGTGTTGGCCTGTACGCCTGGGTCGTTGGTGCCGAAGCCGAGATCGGCGCTGTAGCCGACACGCAGATCGGCGAGGTCGCGAACGTCGGCGACCGCGGTGACCGCACTGGTTGTCGGCGACGGCAATGCGGACCAGTCACGGGGATCGAACCCGCTCAAAACATCGAGCAGCGCAGCACAATCCGATACCGTCCGCGTCATCGGACCGACGTGGGCGACCGGCGCGAACGGGCTCGGCGGATACATGGGCACCCGGCCGAGTGTCGGCTTGAACCCGACGACGCCGCAGTAGGCGGCCGGTATCCGGATGGAACCGCCACCATCGGTGCCGACCGACAGCGGACCCAAGCCGGCCGCGAGCGCCGCGGCACTGCCTCCGCTCGACCCGCCCGACGTACACGAGGTGTCCCACGGATTGCGGGTGACGCCCGTGCGCGGACTGTCGGTGACGCCCTTCCATCCGAATTCCGGTGTGGTGACCTTTCCGAGCAGGACCGCACCTGCCTCACGAAGACGTGCCACCGCGGGAGCGTCGATGTCCCACACCATCTGATCGGGCTCGATCATCAGCGAGCCGCGCAGCGTCGGCCATCCGGCGGTCAGCAACAGGTCCTTGATCGAGACCGGAACGCCGTCGAGCGGTCCGCGGGGTGTCCCGGCGGCGAATCGCTCAGTGGACTCCCGGGCCTCGGCGCACGTGCGTTCGCGGTCGATGAGGCAGAACGCGTTGATGGACGGATCGACGTCATCGATGGCGTCGAGCATCTCCGCCGCCACCGAATCCGGCGTCAGCTCGCCGGTACGGTAGGCCTCGGCCAGTTCCGTGGCGCTGAGCCACCGCGTGGCGTCCGTCATGCGTCCCCTCGGAAGATTGGTAGATTGTTGACAATCTACCTTGGAGGTGTGGGCGTGACAACCACCGTCGCGATGCTCTATCCCGGCCACGCAGCCGAGGACGACTTCGAACTGATCGAGGCCGCGATCGGCGCTGTCGAGCCCCATTCCGAGGTCCGATTGCCGGTCGTGATCACCGAGGTGGACTCCGACGACCACACCGTCGAGGCCATGGCTGCGGTCGGCGAGCAGGACCGCCTCTTCAACGGCGTGCGGCGAGCGCAGGCCCACCACCCATCGGCGCTGATGTGGGCGTGCACCTCGGGCAGCTTCGTCTTCGGTTTCGACGGCGCCCGACGCCAGGCCGCCGATGTCGCCGGAAAGTCCGGCCGTCCGGCGTCGTCGACGTCACTGGCCTTCGTCGCGGCCTGCCGGCATCTCGGTCTGTCACGGGTCGCGGTCGCCGCCACCTATCCGGAACCACTGGCGAGCCGCTTCATCGGGTTTCTCGCCGACGCGGGTGTCGAGGTGGTGGTCCTGCGCGCCAACGACATCGGGACGGCGACCGAGGCAGGGATGTTCGACGGCGACGAATTGTTCGAGATGCTGTCGGCCGCCGATTCCACATCGGCACAGGCAATCCTGGTCCCCGACACCGCGTTACACACCGCGATGTGGGTCGTCGACCTCGAGGCCAAGTTCGGCAAATCCGTGCTGACCGCGAATCAGGTCACCGCGTGGGAGGGGCCCCGACTCACCGGGCTCACGGTCGACGCTCCCGGACTCGGGAGCTTGTTCACCTCTCCGCCCGGCCCACTCGCTGGTTGAGGGGTGTCCCTACCCGCTGGTTGAGGGGTGCCCCCACCCGCTGGTTGAGCCGGCCCCGAGCGGAGCGAGGCGCCGTGTCGAAACCACTCACAGGTCTCGTCAGAGTGTGTCCCCTACCCCTTGGTTGAGGGATGCCCCCACCCGCTGGTTGAGGGGTGCCCCCACCCGCTGGTTGAGGGGCGTCCCCACCCGCTGGTTGAGCCGGCCCCGAGCGAAGCGAGGCGCCGAGTCGAAACCACCTGGTAACCAGGCAAACCCGTAAGGACCTCAGCCCTCAACCGACCAACCCGAAAGCGCCGCAGATGTGTACGTCGAGTCGATGTCGTCGCGGAGGCTAGCCAGGCAGGCTGGCGTGTCACGCTGGCAAGCCGAAATCCAGAGACAGTCCGGAATGACGCCGGCCTGATTGTCGGCAGTTGAGTTTCTCGGGTCACCAGGTGGTTTGAGGTTCCCCTGAAAAAGTGGACACGGTTAGCTTGTTTGCTGACTTGTGTGTGATCTGATTTCGAAGTCGATAGGTGAGACCATCCCTAGCGAGCTATGCCTTCTGTCATGGTTGTAGAATCGGATGTAATTGTCAAGTCCGGCAGCAAGATTCGCGTAGCTGCCGTACGCGTGGCGCTTGTAGTTCTCGTGTTTGACCGTTGACCACAACGACTCGGCGCCGGCGTTGTCCCAGCAGATGCCGGTCGCGCCCATCGAGCGTTGCAAACCATGTCGACGGCACGCTGAAGCCATGTCGTAGCTGGTGTACTGACCGCCTCGGTCGCTGTGCAGAATGGTGCCGGCCACCGAACCGCCACGAGTGAGCACTGCAGCATCCACCGCGTCCTCGACGAGCTCGGTGCGCATGTGATCTGCCAGCGACCAGCCCAGCACTCGACGCGAGTGCTCGTCTCGGATCGCGCACAGGTAGGCGTCCCCTTCGCCGCAGGTCAGATAGGTGATATCGGAGGTCCAGACCAGGTTGATGCCGCCGCGATCGAAATCGCGGCCGACCCGGTCCGGCGGGAACGACGCGGCCGGATCGACCTGGGTGGTCCTGACCTTGAACGTGCGCGGACTGATGCCCTCGATGCCCATCTCGGCCATGATCTTGGCGACGGTGTTCTCCGAGACCGCCACCCCCTCAGCGTGCAGATCGGCGGTAATGCGCGGTGAACCGTAGATGCGTCGCGAGGCCTGCCAGTGCGCCAGAATCTTCACTTCCAGATCCCGGCGCCGCTGCTGTCGGGGCGTCAACTCGACACGATGTTGCCGATCTGCCCACGCGTAGAATCCGGACCGCGACACACCCAGGAGAGCAACAAGTTTCGTCACGTCGTGGTTGGCGCACTCCGCGGCGATGAGTTCGAAACGACTCACCGATGATGCTGCGCCGCAAAGTACGCCGATACTTTTTTCAGGAATGCGATATCACGGTCCTTCTCGGCGAGTTCGGCACGCAGCCTGGTCAGTTCTGAGCGTTCACTCGCCGACAGATCTTGGTCGGGCGGCACCTTGCGAACATCATCGGCGACGCCGTCTCGAAGCCGCTCAGCCCGAACCCATTTGCCCAGCAGATTCTCATGCACATTGAGTTCCCGAGCCACCTCGGTGATCGGCCGACCACCATCAATCACCCGACGAGCAGCCTGAGCCTTGTACTCCGGCGTAAACGACCGCCTCCTGGACATGTCGACATCCTTCCAGCAGGACCCCTGGCCCCACTATCTCGGTGTCCACTCAAACTGGGGAGGCTCAGTTTCGACACGGCGACTCGCCTAGCGGCTCGTTGCCGGCTCAACCAGCGGAGGGGAGGTGCCGCATCAACCAGCGGAGGGAGGTGCCGCATCAACCAGCGGAGGGAGGTGCCGGCTCAACCAGCGGAGGGGGGTGCCGGCTCAACCAGCGGAGGGGGGTGCCGCCTCAACCAGCGGAGGGAGCTGCCGGCTCAACCAGCGGAGGGGGGTGCCGCCTCAACCAGCGGAGGGAGGTGCCGGCTCAACCAGCGGAGGGGGGTGCCGGCTCAACCAGCGGGGGCTCGCGACCGACGCACAGTCAACGAGATTCGGCGCACGGCCGACGGATCAGTCGATCACCGCTTTCGCGACGGTGATGCAGGTGGTGATCCACTCCCGGTCGGCCGGTCGGAGCGGGCGTGACGCGCGGTCGGCGTCCTCGATCGCCCAGTGCGCGTTGAGGATCATCCGGACGATGACCCAGTCGCGGGCCCGGTCCGGATCGAGGTCCGCCGCATCGGTGATGGTGTAGAAGCGGCGGCGGATGTCGTACCGAACGTCGGACACGCGCGGGCCGAGGCGATTCCACAGCATGGGGGCGAGTTCGTAGTGCGCATCCCCCGACATCGGGCTCGGGTCGATGGCGACCCAGCGGCCGTCGGCATCGGCGAGGACGTTCTCGTGGTGCAGGTCGCCGTGCACGATGACACCCACCGTGGCCGTGTCGGCCAGGAAGTCCCGGCCGACCGACAGCGCCTGCTCGACGAACCGGCGCGGAACCGGCGCGTCCCGCGGGATGCCGGCCAGGTTGTCCAGCCAGCGCTCGAGATGTGTGGTGAGGAGCGCCAGCCGCCCCGGCGCAGGGATGTGCAACCGGCCGTAGAGACCGGCGACCACCCGGCATGCTTCGTCATCGTCGATGGTCGTCAGATCGCGTCGCGTCAGTCGTTCGAGGAGGATCGCGCGTCGACGCGGATCGGCGCGCAACATGCGTACCGCCCCGCGACCGTGCCAATGTTGCAGTCCCAGTGCCTCTTGCGCACCTTCGTCGTCACCGTCGAACGCCACCTTGAGGACCGCCCGCGCACCCTGCCGATCGAGCACGGGAACGACGAGTGACTCGAACCCGTGCCACAGCTCGTCACCGTCACGACGCAATCCCCACTCGTCCAGGAGGGCCGAGACCGCGCCCGGTAGACGCGACAGCCAGTCCACCCAGAGCGGACCGAGCGCGGCCTGCTCCGACAGACCGACCGGGATCTCCGGCGCCGTGATCACAGTGCGCCGCGGACGAACCGGTAGCCCATTCCGGCCTCGGTCAGGAGGTGCCGCGGGTGCGCCGGGTCCTCCTCGAGTTTGCGTCGAAGACTCGCCAGGTAGACGCGCAGGTAGTTGCTCTGCCCCAGGTACCCCGGGCCCCACACCGTGGTCAGGATGTCACTCTGCGACACCAGTTTTCCCTCGTGACGCACCAGCATCTCCAGGATGCCCCACTCGGTCGGCGTCAGGTGGACCGGAACCTCCCCGCGCGTCACCTGTTTGGCGGCCAGATCCACGACGAAGGCACCCGCGTCCACGACCGGCGCTTCCGACGTCGCGTTCGACACGGCTCCGCGCCGTAGCGCGGCTCGCAGCCGGGCCAGGAACTCCTCCATGCCAAAGGGTTTGGTGACGTAATCGTCGGCCCCCGAGTCCAGCGCGACGACCTTGTCGGCAGCGTCGGTGCGCGCCGACAGGACGATGACGGGCACCGTCGTCCATCCGCGCAGTCCCTCGAGAACCGTCAGACCGTCGATGTCGGGCAGGCCGAGATCGAGCACCACGACGTGCGGGTTCTCCCGCGCGGCCGCTGTCAGCGCGGCGGCCCCGGTGGCCGCGGTCGTCACCGCGAAGCCACGCGCGTTGAGGTTGATCCGTAGGGCCCGCAACAACTGCGGTTCGTCGTCGACGACCAGGACCCGTGTCTTCT
The DNA here is from genome assembly GCF_029866425.1 of Gordonia sp. SMJS1. Lineage (NCBI taxonomy): Bacteria > Bacillati > Actinomycetota > Actinomycetes > Mycobacteriales > Gordoniaceae > Gordonia > Gordonia sp. SMJS1. The sequence goes on from NZ_CP123381.1 coordinate 4,398,760, forward strand.
CGGCGCTCATCGGGTCGGCCTTGCTGTCTCGGGGTGCGCGTCCTCGTCGGTCGCGGGCAGGTCGACGACCATGGTGGCGCCACCGCCCGGCGTGTCCTCGACGCTCAGCACGCCCCCGATTGCCGTGACGAATCCCCGCGCCACCGACAGCCCCAGGCCCACCCCCGACGACGCGCCGCTGGTGTCGCCATTCTGGTGGAAGGGTACGAAGATCTGGTCTCGATCCACCATCGGGAGACCGGTTCCGTGGTCAACGACCCGGATCACGCATCGGGGCGGGTCGGCGGGGGTCAGCCGGGCGGTGATCTCGACCTGCCCGCCGCCGTGTCGGCGCGCGTTGTCGATGAGGTTCGCCAGCGCACGCTCGAGCAGTCCGGGATCGGTGTACGCCCAGGCATGTTCGAGATCGAAGACCGGGCCCGGTGGCCGGTCGGGACGGCCCGCCGTCACCGCGGCGCGATGCACGACCTCGGGCAGGAAGGTCCGCTGCCGCTGCGGCCGGACCGCCCCTGCCGCGAGCCGCGAGGAGTCCAGCAGGTTCCCCACCAGCGAGGTGAGGTGATCGACCGACTCGTCGACGGTCGCCAGCAGTTCCGCGGTGTCCTCGTCACTGAAGGTGACGTCGTCACTGCGCAGGCTCGACACCGCCGCCTTCGCCGCGGCCAACGGCGTCCGCAGTTCGTGTCCGACCGCCGACAGCAGGGCCCGCCGTAGCTCGTCGGTGCGCGCGAGCGCGTCGGCCGTCGCCGCCTCGGCTTCGAGGGCGTGACGCTGCACGGCGCCCGCCGCCTGCCCGGCCACGGCCGACAGGACGCGACGATCCCGCGCCCCGAGCTTCGGCCCGCGCAGGAGCAGTTCGAACTCGTCACCCGGCACGACGCAGACGGTGTCGGCGTCCTCCGGGGTCGTCGGCGGTGAGTCGCCCACCGCGGCCTCGACCGTCCGGCCGGCCCGCGAGGTCCGCCGTACCACCGACACGGCCGACTGATCGTAGGTCTCCCGGAACCGGTCCAGCAGGACCGGGACGTCGGCACCGCCGAGCACGACGCTGGAGAACAGCGCGAGCAGTTCGGCCTCGCGGGCGGCGTCCTGCGCCTGTGCACGTCGAACGGTCGCCGAATCCACCAGCGCGGCAACCGCGATCGCGATCAACAACATCACCAGGATGGTGATCAGATTGTCGGGCTGGCTGATCGTGAACGTGAACCTGGGATCGGTGAAGAAGTAGTTCAGCAGCAGGCCGGAGATGACCGCCGACAACGCGGCCGGCAGGATGCCACCGAGCATCGACACCGCCAGCACCGCAACGAAGTACAGCGCCGATTGGCTGGCGAAACCGAGCCACGGGTCGAGCAGCTGGAGCACCCCGGTGACGACGGCCGGGACCAGCACCGCGAAGACCCAGCTCAGCGGCCGGTGGAAGCGGGTGTCCCGGATGTCTAGTCGGGACCGCCGGGTCGTCTCGTCGTGGGTCACCATGTGCACGTCGATGCGGCCGCTCTCGCTCACCACGGCGGCGCCGACGCCTTCGTCGAAGATCCGCTGCCATCGCGGTCGGCGCGAGGTGCCGAGTACGAGCTGGGTGGCGTTGACGCCACGTGCGAAGTCCAGCAGCGTGTCCGGGATGTCGTCGCCGACGACGGTGTGGATTCGCGCCCCGAATCCCGTCGCGAGTTCCTTGAGCGCGGCGAGGTCCACGCCCGCACCGGTCAGCCCGTCGCCCCGTACCACATGGACGGCCAGCAGTTCGGCGCTCGACCGCGATGCGATCCGGCTCGCGCGTCGGAGCAGGGTCGGCGATTCGGCGCCACCGGTGACGGCCACCACGACCCGTTCACGCGCTTCCCAGGTCTCGGTGATGGAGTGCGCCGCACGATAATCCGCGAGCTTGTCGTCGACCTGGTCGGCGAGCCACAACAGCGCGAGCTCGCGCAGCGCGGTGAGGTTGCCCTGCCGGAAGTAGTTGACCAGGGCACCGTCGACCCGCCCGTTCGGGTAGACCTTGCCCGCGGACAGGCGCTGGCGCAACGCTTGCGGATCGATGTCGACGAGTTCGATCTCGTCGGCACCGCGCACAATGTCGTCGGGCACGGTCTCCCGTTGCACCACTCCGGTGATCTGGGCGACGACGTCGTTCAGACTCTCCAGGTGCTGGATGTTGATCGTCGAGTAGACGTCGATCCCGGCGGCGAGCAACTCCTCGATGTCCTCCCACCGCTTGCGGTTTCGGAGCCCGGGGACATTCGTGTGGGCGAGCTCGTCGACCAGCACCACCTGCGGCCGGCGAGCCAGCACAGAGTCGAGGTCCATGTCCTCCAACGGTGTCCCGCGGTAGGGGCGCCTGGTGCGCGGGACGACTTCCACACCTTCCGCGAGGGCGGCAGTCGCGACCCGCCCGTGGGATTCGACGACCCCGATCACGACGTCCGTGCCCTCGTCGACAAGGGTTCTGGCCTGCGCGAGCATCTCGTAGGTCTTGCCGACGCCGGGCGCACAACCGAGGAACACCCGCAGTTTGCCGCGACCATCGTGGTGCCCGGTCGCCGCTGATGTCATCGACCGAGTCTAACCGCGCTCACGGGGCGCGACAGCCGGGCGGCGCGTGCCCCAGCGCGAGGTTCACCTCGAGGACGTTCACGCGGGGCTCACCGAGGAATCCGAACTGTCTGCCCTCGGTGTGCGCGTCGATGACCGCCTCGATCTCCGCGGGTGACCGACGGTTCTCGCGCGCGAGCCGGGCGACCTGTAGCCCGGCATAGGCGGGACTGATGTGCGGGTCGAGTCCCGACCCCGACCCGGTCACCGCGTCGGCGGGCACCTGCGCGGGTGTCACTCCCTCCCGTGCGGCGATCAGCGCGCGACGCGCGGTGACGTTGGTCAGCAGGACCTCGCTGTTGGGCCCCTGATTGGTCGCCGCGGACGCTGCCGGGTCCCCGGTCGCCATCGGCTCACCCGGGGCGCCCACAACCCGAGCATGCAGATAAGGATCGGGCGCACCCGCTTCGACCTGCGGGTCGACACCGATCAGCGTCGAGCCGACCGCACATCCCGCGGTATCGAACACCCGCGAGCCCTCCGCCCCGTCGGTGTTCACCCGCGAGATCGCCCACACGGCAGCCGGATAGGCGAGGCCCAGGATCAGCGTGAGACCGAGGATCATGCCCGCGGCGGCGACGCATTGCCGGACGAAGCCGGACCAGACTGTGTTCATGACGTCATCCCATTCCCGGAAGAAGACGAACGAGGAGATCGATCAGCCAGATGCCGACGAACGGCGTGACCACCCCACCGATTCCGTAGACGAGTAGGTTGCGGCCCAACAACTTCGACGCCGAGTCCGGCCGGTAGCGCACGCCGCGCAACGACAGCGGGATGAGCGCCACGATGATCAGTGCGTTGAAGATCACCGCGGACACGATCGCCGACTGCGCCGAATGCAGGCCCATGATGTTCAGGGCGTCGAGTTGTGGATAGACGGCGGTGAACATCGCGGGCAGGATCGCGAAGTACTTCGCGAGGTCGTTGGCGAGCGAGAACGTCGTCAGGGCACCTCGGGTGATCAGCAACTGCTTGCCGATGCCGACGACCTCGATGAGTTTCGTCGGGTCGGAGTCGAGGTCCACCATGTTGCCGGCTTCCTTGGCCGCCGATGTCCCGGTGTTCATCGCCAGCCCCACGTCGGCCTGCGCCAGCGCCGGTGCATCGTTGGTACCGTCGCCGGTCATCGCGACCAGACGCCCGGCGGCCTGCTCCGAGCGGATGAGATCCAGCTTCTGCTCGGGTGTGGCCTCGGCGACGAAGTCGTCGACACCGGCCTCGGTCGCGATGGCCCGGGCGGTGAGCGGGTTGTCGCCGGTGACCATCACGGTGCGGATGCCCATCGCGCGGAGCTGCGCGAACCGCGCTGTCATGCCGGGCTTCACCACATCGGACAGCCCGATCACACCCATGACGCGGGCGGGCCGGCCGGCGTCGCGGACGCCGACCACGAGCGGCGTGCCACCCGCCGACGACACCCGCTCCACATCGGCGGCGACGGCGTCGTCGACGGCCCCTGCTCCGGCGATCACCCAGCGGGTGACCGCGTCGGCGGCGCCTTTCCGATACTCGACCACACCGCCGTCGGTCCGGGAGTCCACGCCGCTCATCCGCGTCTGCGCGGTGAACGGGATGATCGTGTCGCCGGTCGCTGCGTCCGGCGCGATGCCGTACGCGGTCCGGCAGAGTTCGACGATGCTGCGTCCCTCGGGGGTGTCGTCGGCGAGACTGCAGCGGTGGGCGATTCGTGCCAGTTCGTCGACGGACACCCCGGGGGCCGCGTACAGATCGGTGGCGCGCCGGTTGCCGTAGGTGATGGTCCCGGTTTTGTCCATCAGGAGTGTGTCGATGTCGCCGGCCGCCTCGACCGCGCGCCCCGACATGGCCAGGACGTTGCGCTGCACCAGCCGATCCATGCCGGCGATGCCGATCGAGCTGAGCAGGGCGCCGATGGTCGTCGGTATGAGGCACACCAGCAGCGCGATCAGTTTCACCGGGTCGGGGGACTGCCCGGCGTACTCCTGCATCGGCGAGACAGCGACGACCGCGAGGAGGAAGATCACCGTCAGGCTCGTCAGCAGGATGTCCAGCGCGATCTCGTTGGGGGTCTTCGTCCGCGCGGCGCCCTCGACGAGCGCGATCATCCGGTCGACGAAGGTCTCCCCCGGCGCCGTGGTGATCCGGACGACGATGCGGTCGGAGAGCACCACGGTTCCGCCGGTGACCGCCGAGCGATCGCCACCGGATTCGCGGACGACCGGCGCCGACTCGCCGGTGATCGCCGACTCGTCCACGGTGGCGATCCCGTCGACGACGTCGCCGTCACCGGCGATGACCTCGCCCGCCTCGACCACGACGAGGTCGCCGATCCGCAGGTCGCTGCCGGCGACCTCCTCGGTCGCCCCGACCCCGGTGACGTCGTCGTCGGCGCGGAGCCGACGAGCGACCGTGTCCCGCTTCACCTTTCGCAGACTGTCGGCCTGCGCCCGGCCACGTCCCTCGGCGACGGCTTCGGCGAGGTTGGCGAACAGGACGGTGAACCACAGCCAGGCGGCGACGGTCCAGCTGAACCAGGATGGCCGCAGCATCGCGAGCAGGGTGGTGACGACGGCTCCGAGGAACACGACGAACATCACCGGGTTCCGGGCCTGATCGCGCGGGCTGAGCTTCCGCAGTGCCAGCGGCATCGACGTCACCAGCGAACGCACGTCGAAGGCGCCGCGCGACACCAGCGTCGGCTCGGCGTCGATGGGATCCACGACGCTCGTCTTGTCAGGATCGTCGGAGGTGACGAGTTGTGTGGTCACAGCAGTGCCTCGGCAATCGGTCCCAGCGCCATGGCCGGGAAGAAGGTGAGACCGGCGACGAGCACAATGGTCGCGGTCAGAAGGAATCCGAACAGGAGTCCGGAGGTGGGCAGGGTCGAACGCGTCTCCGCCGCAACGTCATCGGTGGCGGTGTCGGCAGGGACGGTGAGAACCGCGGTCGACGCGCCGCCGACTCGGTCCCCGATGGCGGCCGACGGTCGCGCGGGGTCCCCGGACCGGGCGTCACCACCGCGCGGCGTCTGCCGGGCGAGCAGCCCGGCCAGCGCGAGCACCAGCACGATCGGCAGGAAACGACCCACGAGCATCGCCATACCGAGCGAGGCCTGGAACCAGTCACCGGTCACCGTGAGTCCGCCGAACGCACTGCCGTTGTTGTTCGCCGCCGACGCGTACGCGTACAGGACTTCGCTGAACCCGTGGATCGAGCCCGGACTCCCCGGCGCCCCGCTGTTGCCCTGCGCCTGCGTCGTCGATCCCAGGATCATAGAGATCCCGGTGCCGATCAATACGAGCGCCGGCATCACCAGCACGTACAGCGCGGCCATGGTGATCTCGTGCTGTCCGATGCGTTTACCGAGGAACGTGGGCGAGCGCCCGACGAGCAGACCACCGATGAAGACGGTGATCATCGCCATCACGAGGATGCCGTAGAGACCCGATCCCACACCGCCGGGTGCGACCTCACCGAGCAGCATGTTCCACAGGACGGCGCCGCCGCCGACCGCCGAGAAACTGTCGTGCGCGGAGTTCACCGCGCCGGTCGACGTGCCGGTGGTCGACACCGCGAACAGCGCCGATCCGGGGATGCCGAACCGGACCTCCTTGCCTTCCATCATCCCCCCGGCGGCCGCGGAAGCGCTTCCGGGGGTGCGGCTCTCGAAGATCCACACGAGCGTGAGCATCAGCGACCAGATCGCGGCCATCACGCCGAGCAGCGTCAGTCCCTGCTGGCGGTCGCCGACCATCCTTCCGTAGGTGCGCGTCAGGCAGACCGGGATCAACAGGAGTACGGCGATCTCCAGCAGGTTCGACAAAGGCGTCGGGTTGGAGAACGGGTGTGCCGAGTTCGCCGACAGTGTCCCGCCGCCGTTGGTGCCGAGTTCCTTGATGGCCTCCTGCGAGGCGAACGGGCCGAGCATGCTCCGCGCGTCGGCACCGTCGAGGGTGGTCCACCCGAACCCGGTGTGCCAGGACTGCACCAGCCCCTGGGTGATCAGCAGTGTCGCGAGGACGAGACTGAGCGGCAACAGGATTCGGACCGATCCGCGCACCAGGTCCACCCAGAAGTTCCCGATCTCGCCGGTTCCGCGGCGGCTCACGATCCCGCGGATGACCGCGATCGCGACCGCCAGTCCCACCGCTGCCGAGACGAAGTTCTGGACGGCGAGGCCGAGCATCTGTGTCAGGTTGCTCATCACCACTTCGGGCGAGAAGGACTGCCAGTTGGTGTTGCTGACGAAGGAGATCGCGGTATTGAACGCCATCGACGGGGCCACACCGGATTTACCGTCGGACCACGGCAACACCCCCTGCAGACGCTGCAGCAGGTAGACGACGAGGAACGAGATCAGCGAAAAGGCCAGCACTGCAAGGGCGTAACCCACCCAGGTCTGCTGGCGGCGGGGGTCCACCCGCGCCATCCGGTAGAGGACGCGCTCGACGAGAAGGTCCCTCTCACCGGTGTAGACGCGTGCCATGTAATCGCCCAGGGGGACGTAGGCAACGGCAAGGATGACGACCAGCGCGGCCACCTGCAGCAGTCCCGCAACAGTTGTGTTCACGGCGTCAGAACCTCTCCGGGAACACCAGCGCGACGAGCAGGAACACCACGGTCGCGGCGGCGAGGGCCAGCAGCACGACGTTGGTCACCCCGTCGGCGGTCACGACTTGGTCCGCACATCGAGGGCTCGCACCGCCAGCACGCACAGGGCGAACCCTGCGAGGGCCGGCAGCACGTACACGAGGTCCGCCACGCAGTCACTCTCCGATCACATCGACGTCCACCACTCGGTGGCCACGTCGAAGGATCACGCAGCCCGACGGGCCGCGAAAGAGCTCTTAACACTTTCCATACGCGGGCCACGCCGTTATTGATGCGGCGTTGACATCCGCGCGGAGCGGCGCGGGTTGCTACGCCGTAGGCGTGATGACGATCCCCACGCTGCCGTGATCGCCCCGGCGGAGCTTGCTGCCGAGCATGGTGATCTTGCCGAGGAGTCCGTACTTGTCGGCGATGGCCTTCTTGACGCGGCCGCTGTCCGCGGCGTCGAGCACCTCGGCGGTGCCGCTGACGGGTGCACCGAAAGTCTTGTGGCCCCGGACGTCACAGGCCTGCACGACGACGCGCGGATCGCGTCGCAGGCGCTTGACCTTCCACGAATCCGCGACGGTCCACATGACGAGTTGGTCGCCGTCGAGCGCCGCCCACAGCGGCGAGGTCACCGCGGTGCCGTCCTTGCGGTAGGTCGTCAGATTCACGTACTTGGCGGTGCCTGCTTCGCCGAATGTCGCCGCGCTCGAGGTCATGCGGCAATGCTACGGGCAAACAGTGTCTGCGCATGGCCGTCCGACGTGCCCGCGGGCCCGTTGATCTCGCCGAGGACTCCGGCGTCGCACAGGGTCGCCCAGGCGGTGACCTGGTTCGCCGACAGGACGGGCTTGCCGAGTTCGGCTTCGAGGCCGGCGAGGATGTCGTAGGTCCACAGGTTGGTGCAGGACACGAAGATCGCCTCGGCATCGGGATGGTCCGCGGCGCGGATCAGGTCGGCGGTCACGTGGTAGGGAATCGTCCAGATCTCGTGGTCGCGGCCGAGCCCGGCCTGCGCCACGACGCTCCGGCCTGATTCGGCGAGGAAGTCGCACAGCAGAGCGGTGAGGTTCGCCGTGTAGGGCGTCGCGACCGAAAGCGTACCGATGCCCAGTACATCGAGCGCACGGATCAGTGCCTCCGACGTCGTCACCGCCCGGTCGGCACCGGCCGCGACCATGCAGTTCGAGATCTCGAGCGCACCGGCCATCCCGTAAACGAAGCTGCCGGATGCGCAGGCGTAACCGAAGGCGCGCGGCCCGACCGACGAGACGGCCCGCACGGCGGCGGCGATCTCGGCGTGGTTGTTCAGGTCGCGGCACAGTTCCACGTCCACGGGCGCGTCGATGAAACCGGTGCGGGTGAAGTACAGCGACACCGAATCCGGCATCCACCGCCACAGCTCACGATCGAGAGCCATGTCGAACGGGCACACCATCCCGATACCGATCTGGGCCGTCATGCAGGGATGATGGCACATTGTCGGATTGTCTACAATTTGTGCAGGCCCGCCTCGCGCAACGCCGCTTCCACGTCCTCGCGGATCACGCAGCCGTAGGCGTGGTCGTTGACCATTCCCGTCGCCTGCATGAGAGCGAACATCGTGGTCGGACCGACGAACCGCCAGCCGCGCTTCTTCAAGTCCTTGGACAGAGCGAGCGACTCGGGCGAGGTCGTCATCGAACCCGGCACGTGGTCCCCGGCGGGGGCGTATTTCCAGAAATAGGACTCCAGCGACCCCTGCTCGTCGATCAGTTCGACGGCCCGGCGAGCATTGTTGATCGATGCCTCGATCTTGCCGCGGTGTCGGATGACGCCGGCGTCGGCGAGCAGCCTGGCGACGTCGGCGTCGGTGAAGCGTGCCACGCGCTCGATGTCGAATCCGGCGAACGCGGCCCGGAAGTTCTCCCGCTTGATCAGAATCGTCCGCCAGCTGAGCCCGGACTGGAAACCCTCGAGGCAGACACGCTCGAACAGCGCCGTGTCACCGGCTATCGGGAATCCCCACTCCGTGTCGTGGTAGGTGGTCTCCGGCTCACGCGCCGCCCACAGGCAACGCGCTCGACCGTCGGCGATCGTTATGGTGTCGTCAGGCATGCACGCCCCTCTCGTCGCGAGGAGGCTACTCCGCGACACCGACATCCCAGCTCATCGGCGGTTCGGGGGGTACGAGCGCCGCCGTTATCTCCCCGTTACCAAGTATTGCGAAAGCGTCCCGTTGTGTGTCGCGATGATCACTTTGCGCAGCGCGGGGCATAGCGTTGGACACATCGCAACTCGGCCACCCGGCGCAGTGCCGCCCGACGTGAGCCCCGAGAGCGGGACAATCCATCTGCGGCAAGGAGCTTCGTGATGAAAGACACCGAACTGAGCACTCTCCTCGCCCGGGTGGCCACCGGCGACATGGACGCGTTCGCGCAGTTCTACGACGCGACGTGCGACCGGGTCTACGGCATGACGCTGCGGGTCCTCCGCGATCCGGGCTACAGCGAGGAGGCCACCCAGGAGACGTTCCTGGCGGTCTGGCGCAATGCCGACGCCTACGATCCCGCGTCCGGCTCCGCACTGTCGTGGATTCTCACTCTCGCGCATCGTCGCGCGGTCGATCGCGTGCGCTCCGAGTCGGCGGCGACCCGCCGGACCGTCGCCTACGGCATCGCCGACACCGGTCGCGAGGTCGACGAGGTCAGCGAATCGGTGGAGCGACGCGAGATCGCCCGTCTGATCCACACCGGCCTGGAAACCCTCACCCCGCTGCAGCGCCAGGCGATCGAGCTCGCCTACTTCCATGGGCTCACCTACCGCGAGGTCGCCGAGCATCTCGACGTCGCCCTGCCGACCGTCAAGTCCCGCATCCGGGACGGCCTGATCAGACTCCGGCAGACCGTGCCGGTTCGCGTCGCCTGACACCACCCGCGCCAAGCCCCACCGGCCCGACCGACCCCGCTCGACGGCGATCACCCGCCAACCGAGTGGGGTCGACTCATGTCGGCACCCCGGACGAATCGGCTGTGGCGTCGACCACACAAATTTTGGGACGCAGGCCAGGTCACAGCCGTTACCACCTGGCGTTCGACGCGAATCCACCGACCACGTCTCCCGCCGCCCGGCCCGGACAGGCAAAATCATGGGTGGATGTCACGCGAGTCCATCCCCGTCGTGATATCGGTAAAACCGGACCCACAAGGCCGCACACACAAACGCGTCGACCAAGACAGAATCGAGAACACATCGCATGAGTGCCGAACAGCCGACCATCATCTATACGCTGACCGACGAGGCACCCATGCTCGCCACTCACGCGTTTCTACCGGTCGTGCGCACGTTCGCCGGGGCGGCCGGGATCGCCGTCGAGACCAGCGACATCTCCGTCGCGGCTCGCATCCTCGCCGAGTTCTCCGACCTCCTGCCCGATGACCAGAAGGTCACCGACAACCTGGGCGAGCTCGGCAAGCTGACCCAGAAGTCCGACACCAACATCATCAAGCTCCCCAACATCTCCGCGTCGGTCCCCCAGCTGCTCGCCGCCATCAAGGAGCTCCAGGGCAAGGGTTACGACCTGCCCGACTTCCCGGGCAACCCGAAGACCGACGAGGAGCGCGCGATTCGCGACCGGTACACCAAGTGCCTCGGTAGCGCCGTGAACCCCGTTCTGCGCGAAGGTAACTCGGACCGTCGAGCACCGAAGGCGGTCAAGGAGTACGCGAAGAAGCACCCGCACAGCATGGGTGAGTGGTCGATGGCTTCGCGCACCCACGTCGCCCACATGCGCGAAGGCGACTTCTACCACGGCGAGAAGTCGATGACCGTCTCCGGCGACCGCAAGGTCAAGATGGAGCTGATCACCGACTCCGGCGAGACCCTCGTGCTCAAGCCCGAGGTCACGCTGACCGACGGTGACGTCATCGACAGCATGTTCATGAGCAAGAAGGCCCTGATCAAGTTCTACGAGGAACAGATCGACGACGCCTACAAGACCGGCGTGATGTTCTCGCTGCACGTCAAGGCCACCATGATGCGCGTCTCGCACCCCATCGTCTTCGGGCACGCGGTCAAGGTCTTCTACCGCGAGGCCTTCGAGAAGCACGGCGAACTCTTCGACGAGCTCGGCGTCAACGTCAACAACGGGCTGTCGGATCTCTACAGCAAGATCGAGTCGCTGCCCAGCGCGCAGCGCGAGGAGATCATCGACGACCTGCACAAGTGCCACGAGCATCGCCCCGAGCTGGCGATGGTCGACTCGGCCCGCGGCATCACCAACTTCCACTCCCCCAGCGACGTCATCGTCGACGCCTCGATGCCGGCCATGATCCGCGCGGGCGGCAAGATGTACGGCGCCGATGGCCGGCTCAAGGACACCAAGGCCGTCAACCCGGAGTCGACCTTCTCCCGCATCTACCAGGAGATGATCAACTTCTGTAAGACCAACGGACAGTTCGATCCCACGACGATGGGCACGGTGCCCAACGTCGGTCTGATGGCGCAGAAGGCCGAGGAGTACGGCTCGCACGACAAGACCTTCGAGGTCCCCGCGGGCGGCACCGCCAACATCACCGATCTGGAGACCGGCGAGGTGCTGCTCACCCAGACCGTCGAAGAGGGCGACATCTGGCGTCTGTGCATCGTCAAGGACGCGCCCGTCCAGGACTGGATCAAGCTGGCCGTGAACCGGTGCCGCGATTCCGGGATGCCGGTGCTCTTCTGGCTCGACCCGTACCGCCCGCATGAGAACGAGCTGATCAAGAAGGTCCACAAGTACCTGCCGGATCACGACACCGAGGGCCTCGACATCCAGATCATGTCGCAGGTCCGCGCCATGCGGTACACCCTCGAGCGCGTCGTCCGCGGCCTGGACACCATCTCGGCGACGGGCAACATTCTGCGCGACTACCTGACCGACCTGTTCCCGATCCTGGAACTCGGCACCAGCGCCAAGATGCTGTCGATCGTCCCGCTGATGGCCGGCGGCGGACTCTACGAGACCGGCGCGGGCGGCTCGGCACCGAAGCACGTCAAGCAGCTCATCGAGGAGAACCACCTCCGCTGGGATTCGCTCGGCGAGTTCCTCGCGCTCGCGGTGAGCCTCGAGGACGTGGGCAAGAAGTTCGACGACAAGCGCGCCGTTCTCCTCGCGAAGGCCCTCGACACCGCCACCGGCAAGCTGCTCGAGAACGACAAGGGACCGTCGCGCAAGACCGGCGAACTCGACAACCGCGGCAGCCAGTTCTACCTGGCGCTCTACTGGGCTCAGGAACTCGCCGCGCAGACCGAGGACGACGAGCTCGCGAAGCACTTCTCGTCGCTGGCCGAAACCCTCGCGGCCAACGAGGACAAGATCGTCGAGGAGCTCAACGCGGTTCAGGGCGAGCAGGTCGACATCGGCGGCTACTACTACCCCGACTGGGACAAGACCGCCGCCGTCATGCGTCCGAGCACGACGTTCAACGAGGCACTCGCGAACGCGCAGCGCTGATCTGGAAGTCGGCGTGGGTCTCGAGTGAGGCCCACGCCGACTCATCAGACCCATTCGAACTGGATCAGACGCTGGCCGCAGATGCCCGTCGCGTCAACAACATTCGGCCCGTGGAGTAGTGCGTGCGATCGACAAGATCCTCGAGGGGCGGGAGCCGCAGCTGGGGTTGACCAGTCGTGCGGTGGTCACGGCCCGTCGTGCGCCCATCGTGCGTGTCGGCGGGCACAGGCAACGCGTCTATCGGGCCCGTAAAGTCGGCGCGGCCGCACGTAGTCCTCTCGATCTCTTCGGCGTACACACACCCTGCTAGCAAACAGGTCGAGGATCGGTCAGTCGGAGTAGCGGGGCACGACGGCGAACACCTCGATGTCGCGCGGTACCCCCTTGGCGCGGAATCGCCGACGACGAGTGGCGTACCGATCAGCGCCGGCGGCCTCGACGGTCGCTCCGCTGGCCAACAGCTCACCGGCTCCCGCCGCTGCCGCGACCCGAGCGGCGACGTTCACATCGACACCGAGGAAATCGTCACCGACCGCCCGCGGTTCGCCGGTGTGGAGACCGGCTCGCAGCTGTGGCCGGTAGTCCCCGACCGTCAGGGCACTCACGGCGACAATCACCTCGTGACCGGCCTCGATCGCTTCGACACCGTCGATGAACACGGCCATCGTCCCGTCGCCGAGATGTTTGACGATGCGTCCGCCGCGGCTGCGCACGATGTTCTCGGTGACGCCGTTGACGTCGCGCAGGAGTTGGAGGACCTGGTCGTCTCCGGCATGCAGGGCCCACGTCGAGAATCCGACGAGATCGGTGACCAAGATGGTGGCGGGGACTGGGGTGCGTTCGGATCGACGACGTCGTGTGGTCACCAACGCCTGCCACACCTGGATCGATGCGAGGCCGAGCTCTCGTATGGCACTGGGTTTCTCGGGCCGGGACTCGCTGATGAGGCGGGCCACGCGGTCGGATGCACGCGGCCCGGTGATCGGGTTCTCGTCGTGCGGGATCAGATCTCGTGCGGCGCGAGCCGCCTTGACGACCCCGGCCCTGGAGTCGGTGCGGGCCAGCAGGTCGGCCATCCGGCGCCCGGGTCCGGGACGGTCGGGATCGTCGCGTCGGACGGGAAGCCGGTCGCCCCGACGACGGGTCGACCCACCGGTCCTATCGTTCGCTGCGGAGGGCCCGTCCGGGCCGTCCGCGGCGGATGTCGCATCGTCCTCGGTCGGACCGGGATCCGGGAGACCGTCGCGGTCACGTGTCGAATCGTCGGCTCCGGTCACGCCTTGAGTCTAGTGGCCCCGCTCATCGCGAGACCGACACCGCCGCGGCCTCGGTGACACCGTTCCAAACGCTGAACAAGCCACACAACGCCGACCCACGTCGCACTGCGACGGGGCCCGATGTGACGACTGATGACGTCGACAGTCGCGAACATCGACAAGGTGATCCAGACGCAGAACAACACAAACAACGCGAAACCGATATAGAACGGCCAGTTGTCCGCGCGGCAATCAGCAGCGCATTCGGATAGTCCGGCCGTGGCCACCAGCACATCCACCATCTAATCGCCGCGGGCAGCCCTACCCGACGGCCTCGTCGAGGAGGACGACCGTGTCGACGAGCGCACCGCCTGCACACGGATCATGCCATCGAAATTCACTCATCCATCATTACGGTCGGCCCTCACAGGCGGGTCGTCATTAGTTCGAGTGGCGCTGTACGAACTACGCGAAGCGTGCTGCACCCGTTCGATCAGAATGGGGCGGCGGAAATGTAGAGCCATGTGCTGCGGTCACCCGCCTGGGGGTCGAACCAGACGGTGAGATGACCGCCCCACTCCCCCGCTGACGCCGGGTCGTTGTAGTCGCCAGCCGGCCGGCCACATGCCATCAGAGTCGGTGAGGGCGGCGGGCCGTGCCTCGACGGTGAGCGCATCGACGCCATATTCGGCGGATCGGTGGTCGCACAGTGCAGCCGTGACTGCCGAATGATCCTGTCGCGCAACATCGCACCGTCCGCTTTCACGACGACGTAAGCACTCGGTTTGCCTTGCAACTGCGATGTCACTTCCCCGTAGTTGATGGCGCTGTCGTTCAGGTGAACACCCATGGCTTCGGCGATCCGTTCAGCCCCGTCGGCGTCTTCTGTGACCGACACCTTGGACAGGCTGTCCTCGAACCACGACGAGCGAAGAGTGAGCCAACCAGCGGCACCGATGAGCACGATCGCGGCGGCGAAGGCGGTGATGATTCCACCGAGCACCCAGAAAAACAACACCTTGGTACGCACTCATCAACTGTGGCACGCCTACATCTGCCCGCCATCACCTGCACGCGCTGGCCGCGGCGACGCACCGCGTCTGAGCAGGTCGGGATTGACGACTCGGATGGCCTGGACGAAGGCAACGACGAGCGCTCCGTAGCTGCACACCGAGTACGGCCGGGGGCTGTGGGTGCTCATTGTGATTCGGGGGTCGTCTCGAATCCAGTAGGTGCAGCGCACGCCGAGGGGAAGGAGCTCGAATCGGTGAGACCAGTCGAGGCTGGGATGGAATGTGCTCACCACGTCTGGAGGCGGCGGTGGTATGAGCCTCCCCAGTTTGAGTGGACACCGAGATAGTGGGGCCAGGGGTCCTGCTGGAAGGATGTCGACATGTCCAGGAGGCGGTCGTTTACGCCGGAGTACAAGGCTCAGGCTGCTCGTCGGGTGATTGATGGTGGTCGGCCGATCACCGAGGTGGCTCGGGAACTCAATGTGCATGAGAATCTGCTGGGCAAATGGGTTCGGGCTGAGCGGCTTCGAGACGGCGTCGCCGATGATGTTCGCAAGGTGCCGCCCGACCAAGATCTGTCGGCGAGTGAACGCTCAGAACTGACCAGGCTGCGTGCCGAACTCGCCGAGAAGGACCGTGATATCGCATTCCTGAAAAAAGTATCGGCGTACTTTGCGGCGCAGCATCATCGGTGAGTCGTTTCGAACTCATCGCCGCGGAGTGCGCCAACCACGACGTGACGAAACTTGTTGCTCTCCTGGGTGTGTCGCGGTCCGGATTCTACGCGTGGGCAGATCGGCAACATCGTGTCGAGTTGACGCCCCGACAGCAGCGGCGCCGGGATCTGGAAGTGAAGATTCTGGCGCACTGGCAGGCCTCGCGACGCATCTACGGTTCACCGCGCATTACCGCCGATCTGCACGCTGAGGGGGTGGCGGTCTCGGAGAACACCGTCGCCAAGATCATGGCCGAGATGGGCATCGAGGGCATCAGTCCGCGCACGTTCAAGGTCAGGACCACCCAGGTCGATCCGGCCGCGTCGTTCCCGCCGGACCGGGTCGGCCGCGATTTCGATCGCGGCGGCATCAACCTGGTCTGGACCTCCGATATCACCTATCTGACCTGCGGCGAAGGGGACGCCTACCTGTGCGCGATCCGAGACGAGCACTCGCGTCGAGTGCTGGGCTGGTCGCTGGCAGATCACATGCGCACCGAGCTCGTCGAGGACGCGGTGGATGCTGCAGTGCTCACTCGTGGCGGTTCGGTGGCCGGCACCATTCTGCACAGCGACCGAGGCGGTCAGTACACCAGCTACGACATGGCTTCAGCGTGCCGTCGACATGGTTTGCAACGCTCGATGGGCGCGACCGGCATCTGCTGGGACAACGCCGGCGCCGAGTCGTTGTGGTCAACGGTCAAACACGAGAACTACAAGCGCCACGCGTACGGCAGCTACGCGAATCTTGCTGCCGGACTTGACAATTACATCCGATTCTACAACCATGACAGAAGGCATAGCTCGCTAGGGATGGTCTCACCTATCGACTTCGAAATCAGATCACACACAAGTCAGCAAACAAGCTAACCGTGTCCACTTTTTCAGGGGAACCTCAGTAGTTGCTCAGGGGAAAGCCGACGGGTACAAACCCATCACGCACCGAACACGTGTGACCGGGGTAGTCGTTGTAATCGTCGAGACTGGTCAACGCGAGGAAAGCAATTGCCCCGCAGATCGCCAGCACCGCAGAAACTGCGGCCGAAGATCGTCGGATGTTTCGGCCAGCGGCGCTGAAGGAGAGCCAGATGGTCCACGCCCAGAACATGAGCGCGAGGGCGACCGGTGGCGTGAGCAGAACGAAGAACCCTTCCACCGTCACTCGTTCTCTCGGCAGACCGCTACTACTCCGCAATCGTTCCACCTGACCCGGACTCCGATTGACCTCGATGTCCGCACCGGCTCAGGTCCTGCCGGAGGTGAACGAATGAGATTGGTCTCGCAGCGGTCCGCCTGAACCATTCTTCTTCAGCTTCGGCTTCGCCCACCCGGCTGATTACGGGGCGTGTATGACTGGGCACCCGAGCTCTACACCGGTCCACTCGAGCAGCCGTCGCTCGCCACCGTGCAGCACCTCCTCCATCCCAACGAGCCCGTCACAGGCTCACCAGTCACTCAGTCGAGCGGTACCGGTTAGGCGACCAGTTGTTGGCGGCTTCTGCCGACACCTAGGACTGTCCCGTCGTCTACCGTCGAAATCATGGCCGACGTCAACTTCTACTTCGACCCCGTCTGTCCGTTCGCGTGGATGACGAGCAAGTGGGTGCGAAAGGTACAGGCGCAGCGGGACTACACGGTGGAATGGCGGTTCATCTCGCTACGTCTGCTGAACGCACACGTCGATTACGACGCGCAGTTCCCGCCGGAGTACGAGGCCGGGCACACCGCCGGACTCCGCCTCCTGCGCGCGGCGGCGAGCATCCGCCGCGAACACGGACCGGCCGCCATCGGCCCGCTCTACGAAGCCCTCGGCACGCGGATCTTCGACGCGCACACCGGTTCCTACACCGTCGACACCACCGACTTTCGCGGTACCGCGGAGTTCCTCGGACCCGTCCTGGACGAACTCGGGTTGCCCGCGCACCACCTGAACGCCCTCGACGACGCCCAGTTCGACGCGGAGATCCAAACCGAGACCGACGAGGCCCTGTCCCTGACCGGTCGTGATGTGGGTACGCCGATCATCCACTTCCAGCCGCCCGAGGGAGTTGCATTCTTCGGGCCCGTGATCAGCCGTCTACCCGGTGACGACGACGCGGTCGTGCTGTGGGACCACGTGATCGGGCTGGCGAGCTTCCCGGGTTTCGCCGAGCTCAAGCGGAGCCTGCGGGAGAAGCCACAACTGCGGGCCTTCGGAGTGACCGACGGCGAGGCGGGTGTCGAGGAGGACTGGCACGGCGGGAGTCGGCGCACCAAGAAGTGAGCCGCCCCGGCGTCTACTTGAACGGATTGAGCGTCCGGCCGAGGAAGTACTGGATACCCGGCGGAATGGGACGCACGGCCGTCGTGACCAGCTTGTTCACCATGCCGGTCACGCACACCGCGTCGCCCTTCATCACCGCGTTCCACCCCTCGCGCACGACGTCCTCCGGCTCCTGCCACAGCACGCCGGGCAGGCGATCGGCGGTCTCGCGGGTCTCCGCACCCATCGCATCGTGGAACTCACTCCTGGTGAAACCGGGACACAGCGCCGTCACGTGGATGCCGTGCGGTTTCAGCTCCATGTCCAGGGACTGGGACATCAGCAGCACATACGACTTGATCGCGGAGTAGAGCAGGCCCTCCGCCGGAGGCAGCAGCGCCGTGATGGACGAGACGTTCACGATCCGCCCCCACCGGCGCTTCTTCATCCCCGGGAGCACGCGGTGGGACAGCTCGGTCAGCGAGGTCAGCATCAACTGCAGCTGCCCTCCGACCTCCTCCCACGGCGTCTCGGCGAACTTGGTGCTCAGCGACCATACCGGCGTTGTTGATCAGCACGTCGATGTCCAGCCCGAGTTCATCGGCGCGCTCGATGATCGCGGCCGGCGTGCCGGGTTCGGACAGATCCCCGGCGAACACCTCACAGCGAACGCCGTGCTCGCGATGTAGTCGCTCGGACAACTCGTCGAGCCGTTCGGCCCGACGGGCGACCAGCAGTAGGTCGTACCCTTCCGCGGCGAGATGTTCCGCGAACGTCTTGCCGATCCCGGCGGAGGCGCCGGTGATCACGGCGGTGCGGTGGTCGAATGAACTGCGTCGATCCGAGGACATGCGCCGGCTTTCTGTCGATGGACGATGCCGCGAGTAGTACCAGACCGCGCGTCCCTCGTCGGATCACGACAGGCGAGTTTGTTCCAACGAACAGGCTCAGGGAACGTGTCCGTACGGGTGCCAGCCGGACGGATTCCACTTGCCGCCGCGTTCTTGCCGGACCTCGCGCAGGCTGGTACCCACATACCGGGCCTCGAGTTCGGCGTCGGGTTTCCCGGTGTACACCCACCGCTTCGGATCCAGGTTTCCCTCGGCGTCGCGGTAGGACTCCCAGTAGTCGACGCGATGGACGGCCCGGACGAGATCGTCGGCGAACACCAGCACCGGTAGATCGGGGACGGTTCGGTGCGGCCCCGCACGCCAAGCGCTGCGAGCGGATTCGTAGATCACCTCGGCAGTGGCGTCGCTGCGGGCGGACTCGTCGACCTTCACCAGCACGCACACGTCGGGCAACGGCGGCGACACCGGCGCCGCATGTCGCAGGATCAGCTCCTCGATGCGCCACGGCCCCTGTGCATCCGGCGTCTCCGGAAGTTCCGATCCGGCCAGAGCGACGACGTCGACTACCGTGCGTCGTAGCGAAAGCGCGTGCGCTGCAGCCGAATCGACAGAATCTACATCGTACCGCAGAATCCAGTGTTCGACGCCGAACCCGTCGGCGTCGATGTCGCGGATACGCTCGGAGATGGCGGCCGCGACCTCGGCCGGATCGTCGTCGCCGACGATGTCGGCAGGGTCGGGTGCGTCGCCCGCCAGCGCGGCGGCGGTATGGCGGTATACGCGGTTCCCGCGGCCGGCGTCGACATGGAACACCGTGGCGTCACGCGGATCGACCAGTGCATAGACGTAACTACCGAGCACCGTTTGCGCTTCGTGGGGAACAGGTTTCGGGGCACCGGGCGCGGGGACGCCGACCGGCCGCAGCAGGGTGAGGACCTCGTCGACCACCGAAGGGCGGACCCCGAGCCCCCCGGCGGTGATCCCGCCGAAGACGACCTCGCCGGCGCGCTCCCGGTCGACGAATCGTCGGCCGGCGAAACGGTCGACGGCGCGCACCACATCGGCGACCTCGGCGCGCCGGGCCGCCGCACTGCGGGAGAACGTGCGCTCGTCATCCGGGTCGAGCATCTCCGCGAACGCCGACGACGACAAGAAGTCGCCGAGCGCCGTCCGGGGCAGCTCGACCGCATCGATCCTGTTCACCGCCATGGTCGCATGATGCCAGCACCCGACACGCAAACCCGCGAAGCGCTAGTGTACGTTTGTACATGTACATTCGTACATTAACTTGGAAGGGTAGTGATGACCGAGGCAGCGCCCCGCCGCCGACGAGATCCCGAGGAACGGCGACGCACCATTGTCGAGGCCGCCGCCACGCTCATCACCGAGGTGGGCTCCGAGGGGCTCACCCACCGGCTCGTCGCGAAACGTGCCGGTGTGCCGCTCGGTTCGACGACGCAGTACTTCGCCACGCTCGACGATCTGCGCGAGGCAGCGCTCGCCCGCCTGGCCGACGACATCGACTCCGGCCTGGCCGAGGTGGCCGAGACCCTCGCCGAACACGGCCCAGCCGCGGCGGTCTTCGCCGAGACGCTCCACGACTATCTGTCCGACGAGCGGTTGATCCGCGCCGACCTCGCGCTCGTGTCGGCCGCCGTCCTCGATCCCGCGCTCCGCCCGCTCGCGGTTCGCTGGCCCGACGGGCTGGTCGAGATCCTCATCCCGCACGTCGGGCAGACGGCCGCTCGCGCGATCGCCGCGTACACCGACGGCGTGGCCATACACGCACTCCTCTACGGGACGCCGCTGTCCCTCGACGACCTGACCGCCACCCTGACGGCCCTGACCGGGCTGCCCTCCCCCG
Organism: Gordonia sp. SMJS1; assembly: GCF_029866425.1. Classification (NCBI taxonomy): domain Bacteria; kingdom Bacillati; phylum Actinomycetota; class Actinomycetes; order Mycobacteriales; family Gordoniaceae; genus Gordonia; species Gordonia sp. SMJS1. Next base: position 4,419,347 of record NZ_CP123381.1, read on the forward strand.
AGCACGACCGGAGCCGACGATGACCCAGCGATCCGCCACCGAGACCACCAGCGCAGACGGCCTGTCCTTCCGGCGCCGATGGGCGTCGGCCGCCGTGTTGTCGGCCAGCCTGCTGGTCATCACCGTCGACCTCACGATCCTCAACGTCGCACTCCCCGACCTGGCCGGCGACCTGCGCCCGACCGCCGATCAGCAGCTGTGGATCATCGACGCCTACTCGCTCGTCCTGGCCGGCCTGCTGCTCTCCATGAGTTCACTGGCCGACCGGTGGGGCCGAAAACGGATGCTGGTCACCGGCTTCGCGGTGTTCGGTGGGGCCTCGGCACTGGTCCTGCTGGCCGAGTCACCCGAGGCGGTGATCGCGGTCCGGGTGCTGCTGGGCGTCGGCGGCGCGATGATCATGCCGACCACGTTGTCCCTGCTGCGCAGCATCTTCACCGACCCCGCCGAGCGTGCGACCGCCCTCGGGCTCTGGGCCGCGGTGTCGGGCCTCGGTGCGGCCGTCGGGCCGATCGTCGGCGGAGTTCTGCTCGAGTACTTCTCGTGGCGCGCCGCGTTCCTCGTCAACGTCCCGCTGATGGCGGTCGCCATCGTGGCCGCAGTGCTGATCCTGCCGGAGTCGAAGCACCCGCAGCCGGGCCGGTGGGACGCCGTCGGTGCGCTGATGTCGATCGCCGGCATGGTCGCCCTGGTCTGGGCCATCAAGCGGTTCGCCAAGGAGGAGAGCCTCCTCGCACCGGCCGCCTGGGTGGCCCTGATCGGCGCGGTCCTCATCCTGGCCCTGTTCGTCCGACGCTGCATGCGACGCACCGAGCCGCTTCTCGACGTCTCGTTGTTCCGCAGCCGGCCGTTCAGTGCGGGTGTTCTCGCCGCGCTCGGCTCGATGTTCGGACTGGCGGCGGCGCTCTTGCTGCTGGCCCAGTGGCTCCAGTTGGTCGAGGGCCACTCCCCGATCGCGGCCGGTGTGCGGCTGTTGCCGGTGGCGGGAGCGGCGATCGTGTCCTCGATGATCGCCGCCCCGCTGTCCCGGATGATCGGAGCCCGAGCCGTCGTGGCCGGCGGTATCGGCATCGCCGGCGTCGGGATGGCGCTGATGTTCCTCGGTTCCGACGGCCTCGACTACGGCACCGTCGCCACCGCCCAGGTGTTCGTCGGATTCGGCATCGGATCACTGGCCATCGCATCGGCGATGATCATGGCCGGCACCCCGGATGCCAAGGCGGGCAACGCCGCCGCGCTGGAAGAGACCGCCTACGACCTGGGCAATGTGCTCGGGGTCGCGATCCTCGGCAGCGTGGCGTCGATCATCTACCGGACCACGCTGACGGCCGAGCCCGTCCCCGGCGTACCCGCCGAGGTGACCGACGCGGCCGGCGAATCCCTCGGCGCCGCCATGGGTCTCGCCGAAGCCGCCGGGGCACCGGGCCTCGCGGAGCGGGCGGCGGCCGCGTTCACCGACGCCATGCAGCAGACGAGCCTGGTCGGCGGGGTCACGCTGGTCGCCGTCGCCGTGGCCGTCTTCGCGCTCGTGCCGCGCGGCACGGATGTCACGGCCGCGCAGCACTGACGTAGTCGTGCCTGTCATCCGGGCGGGGTGACGAGCTCCCGGTTGAGACGGTCGAGAAGTTCTGCGATCCGCTTCGGCTGATCGTGCGGAGCCAGGTGGCCGCAGTCGTCCAGGACTTTCAGCTCGACGTCGAGCCGCGCATGTACCACCTCAGCCAGCCGCAGTGTCGGCAAGAAGACGTCATGGTCGCCGGAGACCACCATCAAGGGGCGGTCCGTCGGCAATTCATCAGACGGCCCCGGCGCCAGACTCGTACGGCAGTGTCCGGCAACCAGATCCATCCATGCGATCAGCGCGGGATCGACGTTTCTGTCCGGCGCCGTCATCATTCGCAGCAGATCATACGAGCGTTCCGGCCGAGGCGAGGCCAGCCATGAGACGGTTGTGCGCAATGTCCGAGGCGAGACCGCCAAACGGGTGATGCCCGCAGGTGACACGAGTAGGCGTCCGGCGATCAGCGATGAGGCACCGGCCAACGCGATCGCAGCCCCGAGCGAGTGACCCAGCACGATCACCGGATGGGCGACCGTCGCGCCGAGCACCTCGTCGAGCCACCGCCCGTAGGCAGGGATCCGACCGCGTCGCCGCGGACGTTCCGGTGCACTTGTCCCCGGCTGGCCGGGCACGTCCAGACTGATGACGTCGTTGTTCCGCGCGAGTTCGGACAGCAGCGGGATCATCGTCGCCGAGTTCATGTTCGTACCCGGCACCACGACGACAGTGCGCCGGTCGGCGGGTGCCGCCGTCCCGGGGTCGGGAGACCGGGATGCAACGATCCTGGTCCGCCCCGCCGACGTCTGGACTTCCCATTGCGCGGCAACACAATCTGCTGCCGACAACCGGATCTCGCACCATCGTCGGATTACGTCGCGGCCGGATTCGGTCTTGTATGCGGTGATCATCAGGAAATCCCATCGGCGCGTCTTCACGGCACACGGCATCGATGATCAGCCCGGCAAGGGATGACAACGACACACGTGCAGCCGACCAGACTTCCCGGCACTCCACCCGCCACGATAGCAACGGTCGAGACGCAACCGCAGACGATGAGGTCTAGACTCGGACGGGTGCCAGCCTTCAGCCCCCTCGAATGGCCGGTGTTCCGCCAGTTGCGGTCGGGCGACGTCTTCGGGCGCGGACCGGCGGTCACCTCGGCGAGGACACGCGGCATCGAACCGCGCACCGCCACCGCGGACCGTGTGGTCCAGAGCGTGTGCCCGTTCTGCGCGGTGGGTTGCGGGCAGAAGGTGTACGTCAAGGACGAGCGGGTGGTCCAGATCGAGGGCGACCCGGACTCCCCGATCTCCCGCGGGCGCCTCTGTCCCAAGGGCGCGTCGAGCGAGCAGTTGGTCAACAACCCGATGCGGCAGACCTCGATCCGCTATCGGGCCGCGTACGCGACCGAGTGGCAGGACCTGGATCGCGACACCGCGATCGACATGATCGCCGACCGTTTCCTCGAGGCCCGACGCCGTGGCTGGCAGGACCGCGACGACGAGGGCCGACTGCTCCGGCGGACCACCGGTGTCGCCTCGCTCGGCGGTGCCACCCTCGACAACGAAGAGAACTATCTGATCAAGAAGCTCTTCACCGCGGCGGGCGCGATCCAGATCGAGAACCAGGCCCGCATATGACACTCCGCCACGGTTCCCGGTCTGGGGGCCTCGTTCGGACGCGGCGGCGCCACGCAATCACTGCAGGACATGGCCAACGCCGATTGCATCGTTCTCATGGGCGGCAACATGGCCGAGGCGCACCCGGTGGGTTTCCAGTGGGTGTCGGAGGCGAAGGCCAAGGGCGCGACGATCATTCACGTCGATCCGCGTTTCACCCGTACCTCTGCGGTGGCCGACCGGCACATCTCCATCCGGGCCGGCTCTGACGTCGTCCTGCTCGGTGCGCTCATCAACTACGCCATCACGCACGAGAAGTACTTCCGCGAGTACGTCGTCGCCTACACGAACGCCGCCACCCTGATCGCCGCGGATTTCCGCGACACCGAGGATCTCGACGGCCTGTTCTCCGGCTTCGACGCGGAGACCGGCGAATACGACGCCACCAGTTGGGCTTACGAGGAACCGTCCGCCCACTCCGACGACGGTGGCCGCGACAGCGAGGACGGCAAGGTCGAGTCGCCCGGCCACCCGGACGACGGGCCGCGGGTGAAGGACCGCGCGGTGGGGCACGAGCATGGCTCCGGCGGGCCGCCGCTGGAACACGGGGCGACAGTGCGCGATGACACCCTGGAACACCCGCGCAGCGTGTTCCAGATCGTCAAGCGTCACTACTCGCGCTACACACCCGAGATGGTGCGCGACATGTGCGGGATCTCGGTGCGCGACTTCGAGTATCTGGCCCGGGCCGTCACCGACAACTCCGGCCGCGAGCGCACCACGTGCTTCGGGTACGCGACCGGCTGGACCCAGCACACCTTCGGCGCGCAGTTCATCCGCGCCGCGTCGGTTCTGCAACTCCTGCTCGGCAACGTCGGGCGCCCCGGCGGCGGCATCATGGCCCTCCGCGGACACGCGAGCATCCAGGGGTCCACCGACATCCCGACGCTGTTCAACCTGCTGCCCGGGTATCTGCCGATGCCCTCGGCGGGCAAGCATGACAGTTTCGCCGACTACATCGACGCGATCACGTCGAAGGCCGAGAAGGGTTTCTGGGCCAACGCCGAGGACTACATGGTGAGTCTTCTCAAGGCGTGGTTCGGGGATGCCGCAACCGCCGAGAACGACTGGTGTTACGACTACCTGCCCCGGCTCACCGGGCCCGCCGGGACCTTCCAGACGACGGTCGACATGCTCGCCGACAAGGTCGACGGTTACTTCGTCCTCGGCCAGAACCCGGCGGTCGGATCGGCCAACGGGCGCCAGGCGCGGATGGCGATGTCGCACCTCAAATGGCTCGTCGTCCGCGACCTCAACATGATCGAGACGGCCACCTGGTGGAAGGAGGGCCCGGAGATCGAGTCCGGCGAGCTGCGCACCGAGGACATCGCCACCGAGGTGTTCTTCCTCCCCGCGGCCACGCATGTGGAGAAGGCCGGCTCGTTCACGCAGACCCAGCGCATGGTGCAGTGGCGCCACCAGGCGGTCGAGCCACCGGGTCAGTGCCAGAGCGAGATGGACTTCTTCTTCGAGCTCGGGCGGCGCATCCGCGAACGCCTCGCCGAGTCGACCGACGAACGTGACCGCCCGCTGCTCGACGTCACATGGGACTATCCCCTCGACGACCACGGCAACCCCGACCCCGAAGCGGTGCTGTCGGAGATCAACGGCTACCACGTGAACGGCGAAGACGCCGGCTCGAACCTCACGTCCTACACCCAGATGAAGCGCGACGGCTCGACCGCGGGCGGCTGCTGGATCTACACCGGGGTCTACACCGGCGCGGACACCGACGGGCCGTCGAACCTGGCCGCACGCCGGGTCCCGCAGGGCGGCGGCGGGGTCACCCAGCACGAGTGGGGCTGGGTGTGGCCGGCGGATCGTCGAATCCTCTACAACCGTGCGTCGGCCGACCCCGACGGCCGCCCGTGGAGCGAACGCAAGCGGTACATGGAATGGGACGCCGACGCCGGGCGGTGGGTCGGTCCCGACGTGCCCGACTTCCCTGTCGACCTGGCTCCCGATGCTCGTCCCGACCCGTCGGTCGGCGGCGTCGAAGCCCTCTGCGGCGACGACCCGTTCGTCATGCAGGCCGACGGGAAGGGCTGGCTCTACGCCCCGCGCGGGCTGGTCGACGGCCCGTTGCCGACGCACTACGAACCGCAGGAATCCCCGGTGGTCAACGCGCTGTATCCCCAGCAGCAGTCGCCATCGCGAGTCCTGTTCCCCCGCACGGACAATCTCGACGCACCCAGCGGCGAGAGCCCCGGCTCCGAGGTGTACCCGTTCGTGTTCACGACGTACCGGCTCACCGAGCACCACACCGCGGGTGGCATGAGCCGCTGGACGCCGTACCTGACGGAACTGCAGCCGGAGATGTTCTGCGAGATCTCACCCGAACTCGCCGAAGAGCGGGGCCTCACCAACGAGGGCTGGGCGACGATCGTGTCGCCGCGCGCCGCGATCGAGGCGCGGGTGCTCGTGACCGACCGCATGATGCCGCTGACCATCAACGGCCGGCAGGTGCATCAGGTGGGTCTCCCCTATCACTGGGGCGTGGGTTCCAACGCCGTGATCAGCGGCGACGCCGCCAACGATCTGATCGGGGTCACACTGGATCCGAACGTGCAGATCCAGGAGTCCAAGGTGGGCTCGTGCGACGTCATCGCCGGGCGCCGGCCGCAAGGCCGGGCACTGCTCGACCTGGTGCGTGCCTACCAGGAGCGGGCCGGGGTCACCGTCGAGACCGACAACCAGCACATCACCGGGAAGGCGGAGGAGTAGATGGGACAGCTGTCCGGGCCATCCGATCCCAGCACCGACGCGCACTGGAACACCCACAAGGAGCGCAAGGGGTTCTTCACCGACACCTCGATCTGCATCGGCTGCAAGGCCTGCGAGGTGGCGTGCAAGGAATGGAACGGCAACCCGCGCGACGGCGACCTCGCCCTCACCGGGATGTCGTACGACAACACCGTCGCCCTCGGCGCGAGCACCTGGCGCCACGTCGCCTTCATCGAGCAGAATTCCGACCGCATCGCCGAGGCCCGCGAGTCCGGGCGTGCGCTCGTCGGACTGGGCATGCCCGCGATGCCCGGCTCCTCGCCTGAAGATCGTTCGTCTCTGCCGACCAGGCCCTCTCCCCTGCCGGCTGAGCCGGCGAGGAGCGAAGCGACGAGCCGAGTCGAAGTCCCCGACACCCCCGAGTTCCGCTGGCTGATGTCGTCGGATGTCTGCAAGCACTGCACCCACGCCGGGTGCCTCGACGTCTGTCCGACCGGCGCGCTGTTCCGCACCGAGTTCGGCACCGTCGTGATCCAGGACGACGTCTGCAACGGCTGCGGGACGTGCGTGGCCGGATGTCCGTTCGGCGTCGTCGAGCGCCGGGCCGACGGCACCGCCGCGCCGACGACCCGCTCCGGCGAACGCAAGGGCGAGCAGCCCGAGGTGCCCAAACGCGGTGTCGCGCAAAAGTGCACGCTCTGCTACGACCGGTTGCTCGACGACGAGACACCGGCTTGCGCGAAGACCTGCCCGACCACGTCGATCAAGTTCGGCGACCACGACGACCTCGTCGACGACGCGCACGCCCGCGTCCGGGCGCTGCACGAGCAGGGCATGACCGAGGCGCGGCTCTACGGCGCCAACCCGAACGACGGTGTCGGCGGCACCGGATCGGTGTTCCTGCTGCTCGACGAGCCGGAGGTCTACGGACTGCCGCCGGACCCGCGGGTGTGCACCGCGGACCTGCCGGCCATGTACAAGCGCGCCGGGATCGCGGCGGCCGGAATGCTGGCCGCCGCCGCACTCTCGTTCCTACGGGGCGGCCGATGACCTCGTCGGAGTTCGACTCCTTCCGTCCGCCGGAGCCGCCCCGGCGGCGCGGCCGGGGTTTCGGCCGTGGCGGAAAACGCAGACCGGGTAGAGGTTTCGGGCAGGGCGACGGCAACCGTGAGATGTCGATGGTGCCCGATGCCGAATTCACCTCGTATTACGGGCATCCCGTCGTCAAGCCACCACCCTGGGACGAGAAGGTGGCCGCCTACCTGTTCCTCGGCGGTGTCGCCGGCGGCTCCGGCGTCCTGGCCGCCGGGGCCCAGCTCACCGGGCGGGACGCGTTGCGCCGCAACGCCCGCCTCGGTGGTCTGGGTGCCGTGGGTCTGGGCGGGATCGCGCTCGTCGCCGACCTCGGACGGCCGGACCGGTTCTACAACATGTTGCGCACGTTCAAGGTGACGTCGCCGATGAGCGTCGGTTCCTGGATGCTGTCGGCGTTCAGCGGGGCACTCGGCGTCGCGGCGGTCGCCGAGGTCGACCGGATGACCGGTGCGCGGCTGCCGCTCGGGCCGCTTCGTGCGGTGTTGCGCGCCGTCGAGGCCCCCGCCGGGCTGGCCGCCGGGCTGGCGGGTCCGCCGCTCGCGGTGTACACCGCGGTCCTGCTCTCCGATACCGCCGTGCCGACCTGGAACGCCATGCACCGGGACCTGCCGTTCGTGTTCGTCAGTTCCGCGAGCCTGGCGTCGAGCGGGCTGGCGCTGGTCACCACGCCGGTCGGTCAGGCCGGGCCGGCACGGACTCTCGCGGCGCTGGGCGTGGTCGGCGACCTCGTCGCGATGCGACTCACGGAGCGACGGATGGACCCGGTCGCCGCCGAACCGCTCCACCACGGAAAGGCCGGCACCCTGCTGCGCTGGAGCGAGCGACTCGCCGTCGCCGGCGGAGTGGGCGCGTTGCTCAGCGGGCGCTCCCGCCCCCTGGCGGTCGTCTCGGGACTCGCACTGCTCGCCGCGTCGGCCTGCACGCGATTCGGCGTCTTCGACGCCGGCATCGAGTCGGCCAAGAACCCCCGCTACACGATCGAACCGCAGAAGCGCCGCCTCGCGGCCCGTCGTGCCGCCGGAATCACCGACGACTCGATCACCACCGGGCCGCCCGCGCCCTGAGCGGTGCCCACTGAGGAGCGCCGCCCCCTGCTGCTCCCTGAGCGCCAGCGCCGCACTCCGCTCCCGAGCGCAAGCGCCACCCCCTCCGCTCTCTATCCGAAAAAGGCGGTCCCCATTGCTCCCTGAGGTGCGAGGAGCGCAAGCGACGAGCCACGAAGGGCCTGGTGAGACACGTTGCGTGACCCTTCGTGGCTCGCTTCGCTCGCACCTCAGGGAGCATGTTTTTCGGACGTTCACGAGTGTTCTTTCGTGGTCCACAACGGCCGCCAGGCCCCCGCTCCCTGAGGAGCGCCCGGAGCTTGCGGAGGGCGCGTCACGAAGGGTCTTGGCGACCGAGTCAGCGAACCCGGATACCCATCCCCGCAACCGTCTCGGCGACCCCACCGCTCCCTAATCCGAAAGAGGCGCATAACCCCTGCTCCCTGAGGTGCGAGGAGCGCAAGCGACGAGCCACGAAGGGTCAGCGCACCGTGATCCCGAAGCCCGCCACCGTCTCGCCGATCACCGGGTAGCCCGGGACCTCGCCGACCACGAGCAGCCCGCCCGAGGTCTGTGCGTCCGCGAGGAACAGCAGGTCGTCCTCGGCGACACCGGAACCGACCGTGAGGTGCGGACGCACCCAGTCGAGATTGCGGCGGGTACCCCCGGACACGAAACCGTCCCGAAGTGCCTGCGCCGCCCCGTCGACCGCGGGCACCGAAGCGCGGTCGACTACCGCGCCGACCCCCGACGCGCGGCACAGTTTGTGCAGATGCCCGAGCAGGCCGAAGCCGGTCACGTCGGTCGCCGCGCGGACGCCGGCCGCGACCGCGGCGCTCGACGCATCGCGATTGAGCGTCGTCATCAGGGCGATCGCCTCGTCGAACACCTCGCCGGTCTGCTTGTGCCGGTTGTTCAACAGTCCGACCCCGATCGGTTTGGTCAGGGTGATCGGCAGCCCCGGCTCGGCCGCGTCGTTGCGCAACAACCGGCCGGGTTCGGCCACCCCTGTCACCGCCATGCCGTACTTCGGTTCCGGATCGTCGATGGTGTGCCCGCCGATCACCGGACAGGCGGCCTGCGCCCCGACGTCGAGACCGCCGCGCAGCACCTCGGTCATCAGCTCCATCGGCAGCACCTCCCGCGGCCAGCCGACCAGGTTGATGGCGACGACGGGGGTGCCGCCCATGGCATAGATGTCCGACAGCGCGTTGGCCGCGGCGATGCGGCCCCAGTCGTACGGATCGTCGACGACCGGGGTGAAGAAGTCGGCGGTGGAGAGCACCGCGACGTCGTCGCGGATACGCACTGCCGCGGCGTCGTCGCCGTCGTCGAGTCCGACGATGATGTCGTCGCCGACCTGGCCGGTGAGTCCCGCGACCGCCTGCTCGAGCTCGCCCGGCGGGATCTTGCACGCGCATCCACCACCGTGGGCGTAGCCGGTCAGTCGGATGGGTGTCTCGCTTCGCACGGTCACCGTGTCGAGGGTAGCCCTCCGGTAATCTCCGATGCTGTCCTCCGGCGATCGCTACCATCGGGCTCATGAGGCAAGCAGACGGCGAGTACTACGTCACGGCCGGCGAGCTGCAGGCGTTCTGGGAATCCGGTCACCACTACTGGTACATGCGGGAGGACGGGTCGACCGACCTGTACGCCGACGAACTCGATATCACCCACGGCTGGCCCATCTTCCTGATGAAGCGCGACGAGGAGTGGTTTGCGAAGTGGGACGGCGATTTTGAGCGTGCCGTCGATGACGATCTCAACCCGAAGTTGATCCGCCACTTCGAGGAACTCATCACCGAGGGCAACTGGCCGCACCGGCAGGACTGACCCGGCCGCACGTCGGATAGGTTGGGACCGCGTGGAGGCGTATGGGTCCTGGTGGGCTCCCCGGTCTTCAAAACCGAGGAGGTCGAGTATCTCGGCCTGGCGGGTTCGATTCCCGTCCGCCTCCGCCAGGGGGGTCGACCGTGACCCCCGCCGGCTGAGCCGGTGACGAGCGAAGCGAGAGCCACCCCCGCCGGCTGAGCCGGAGACGAGCGAAGCGAGAGCCCACCCCCCGCCGGCTGAGCCGGTGACGAGCGAAGCGAGGAGCCGTGTCGAAGCCCCCCGTCACCGATCCGCGCCGTCGAATTCCGCGAACCGACGCACTGTTGGCCCTGCCCGCGGTGTCCGCGGCGCGTGCACGACTGGGCGACACAGCGATTCGCGACATCATTCGCCAGGCCCAGGACGCGGCCCGCCGCGGCGAGACGCCACCGGATGACGTCGAGCGGATCGTCGTGGAATCGGTCAGCGCGTCGTATGCCTCGTCGATCCGCCCCGTGCTCAACGCCACCGGGGTCGTCGTGCACACGAACCTCGGGCGGGCACCGCTGTCACCCGCGGCGCTCGACGCCGTCGGCGCGGCGTCGGGTTACGTCGACGTGGAACTCGATCTCGAGTCCGGCACCCGGTCGAAGCGCGGGGCGGCCACCCGCAGCGCTCTCCTACGAGCCTGTCCCGCAGCGGAAGACGCGCTGATGGTCAACAACGGTGCGGCCGCATTGGTACTGGCGACGACCGCGCTGGCGGCCGGGCGTGCAGTCGTCATCAGTCGTGGCGAGATGATCGAGATCGGCGCAGGTTTCCGGCTCACCGAACTGATCGCGTCGACAGGCGCCCGGTTACACGAGGTCGGCACCACCAACCGCACCCACGCACGCGACTACGCCGACGCCCTCACCGACGACGACGTCGGAGCAATTCTCAAGGTGCATCCGAGCAACTTCCGGGTCGAGGGCTTCACCAGCGAGACATCGCTCTCCGAGCTGCGCGGCCTCGCCCGGGCGCACGGCGTGCCCGTCGTCGCCGACATCGGCAGCGGACTCCTGCAACCCGACCCGCTGCTGCCCGACGAACCCGACGCCACCACGACACTCGAATCCGGCGCCGACCTCGTCATCGCCAGCGGCGACAAACTCCTGGGCGGACCACAGGCCGGACTCCTCCTCGGCGATGGAGCGCTCGTTCAGCGTCTCGCGAAACACCCACTCGCACGGGCCGTTCGCGCGGACAAGCTGGCACTGGCTGCGATGGAGGCAACCGTCGGCGGGCCACGACCCCCCGTCTGGGAATACCTCCACGCCGATCCCGACAGACTTCGCGTGCGTACCGAATCCCTGGGCACGGCAGTCGGATTCCCGATCGTCGCCCATGACGGACGGGTGGGTGGCGGTGGCGCACCCGGCGTGCCGCTGCCGGGGTGGGCGGTGCGGCTTCCGGTCGCAACGGCCGCCCGCCTACGCGTCGGCGATCCGGCCGTCCTACCCCGCGTTCACGACGACGCGTGTCTGGTGGACCTGCGCTGCGTTCCCGAAGCCGACGACGTGCGGGTACTCGCCGCGATCCGACAGGCTCTGGGCGCGTCGTGAAGTCGCGCTCGTGAAGTACGTGGTGGCCACCGCCGGACACGTGGACCACGGGAAGTCCACACTGGTGCGTGCTCTGACCGGGATCGAGCCGGACCGATGGGAGGAGGAACGACGCCGCGGGCTGACGATCGACCTCGGTTTCGCCTGGACCACACTGCCTTCCGGTGCCGACGTGGCCTTCGTCGACGTCCCCGGCCACGAGCGGTTCATCCCGAACATGCTGGCCGGCCTGGGCCCGGCGCCCGTCGTCCTGTTCGTCGTCGCCGCGGACGAGGGATGGAGCGCCCAGTCCGACGACCACCGTGATGCCGTCGCCGCCCTCGGCATCGAGTACGGGCTGCTGGTCATCACCCGAGCCGACCGGGCCTCGCCCGACCGCGTTCGTGAAGTGATCGATCTGTCGCGTGATCGCCTCAGCCGCACCGGCCTTTCCGATGCGCCGGCGGTCGTGGTGTCGGCGCCCGATCGCGTCGGAATCGACGAACTGCGCACACGGCTCGACGCCGTCTTGGCCGGGACATCACCGCCGTCGACCTCGGGGCGTGTCCGGTTCTGGATCGACCGGGTCTTCACCCGCACCGGCGCCGGCACCGTCGTCACCGGCACCCTATCCGCCGGGACCATCTCGGTCGGCGACACCCTGGACCTGCTCACGGTTGACGGCCGCCGGCGACTCGATGTCCGTGGATTGCAGAGCGAGGGTGCAACTCTCACCAGCGCCGGCCCGGTCAGCCGAGTCGCGATCAATCTGCGCGGCGTCGGCGTCGACGACGTCTCGCGCGGCGACGCACTCGTGACGCCCGGAGCCTGGCACACCTCCGCAGTCGCCGATGTCCGGCGCGTGAGCGGCATGTCCTTCGAGGAGGCACCGGAACACCTCGTCGCACACATCGGCACAGCGGCGCTACCGGTTCGGTTGCGCCCCTTCGACGGCGACCACGCGCGTGTGACCCTCGCCCGTGCCGTGCCGATGTCGCGGGGCGATCGGGTGGTGCTCCGGGATCCCGGCCAACGGATTGTTGGCGGTGGCGTCGTGCTGCACCCCGATCCCCCGGCGCTGACCCGGCGCGGCGACGCAACACGGCGCGCTGCCTCGCTGGCGGCCATGTCCGACGGCGCCGGGGCCGCCGAAGAAGTGCATCGGCGTGGCGCGATGCGCGTCACCGATCTGACGCGACTCGGCCTGGTCGACGACGCCGAGCCCGCTCCCCACGGCGTACGAGTGATCGGCGAGTGGTGGGTCGCCGAAACCTCCCTCACCGCCTGGGCGGAACGGCTTCACGCCGCCGTCCGCGAACTACATCAACGGGACCCGTTGTCGGCCGGGCTCTCTGCGGCCGGCGCACCCGCGCTGCTCGGGCTCCCGGACACGACGCTGCTGGCGACCGTCATCTCGGAAGCCGGGCTGTCATCGTCCGACGGGCACCTGGCAATCCCGGGTCACAAGCCCTCCCTGGGTGATGCCGACGACGCGGTCAGCGCACTGGAGCGCCGGCTCGCCGACCACCCGTTCCGTGCACCCGAGGCCGATGACCTCACCGCACTCGGCTTGGGCGCCCGAGAACTCGCCGCCGCCGAGCGCACGGGCCGAATTCTCCGTTTGCGCGACGGTGTCGTGCTGTTGCCGACCGCCCCCGCCCTGGCGATGCGCATCCTCGCCTCGCTCGATCAGCCGTTCACCACCAGCGCCGCTCGTCAGGCGCTCGGAACCACTCGGCGCGTGGTCATTCCGCTACTGGAGTACCTCGACGCCCGCGGTTGGACCCGCCGTCTTGACGCCGGGCACCGGGAGGTCGTGCGCTGAGCAACGGGCGGTGGTCCTGTCGTACAGGTCGCCGTGTGAATCGCGGGAAGAGCTTCCGTCCGAGGCCCCTACCACACGACACCGACAAGTCGACATCAACGAATAGCATTGCACAGCAGTATGTTTGGCCTTGCCGCACGTCTGGATTGGTGTACACTCGAACCTACATTCGCAGCAACGGTTCTCGGAGGAGGTGACCGTCATGCCCAGCACCGCACACGTCGGTGGCGACTCGACAGCGCCGCAACCGCGTGCCGTTGAGTTGGTGGCCGATCTCCACCGCACCCTCGACAAATTGCAGACCGTGGATCTGTCGCCGTGTACCGATGCCGAACTCGCTGAGGTGGCCGCGGAGACCGAACGCGCCATCGCTCGTCTGACCGTCGCCGGGGACCGGCAGATCGATCAGGCCGTCGCCCGCGACCTGCCACGCAAGGCCGGCTGCCGCACCCTGATGCAGTTCATGACCCACCGGCTACGAGTGTCGAACCCGATGCGCCGCCGTAAGCATATGGACGCCACCGCCCACCGGACCAGCCTCGGCGGCGAGGTCCTCCCACCCGAATACCCCTGTCTCGCCGAAGCGTTCGCACAAGGCACGGTCGGCACCGCGCACGTCCAGGCCGCATTGGACGTCCTCGACCGCATCCCGGGCACCATCGACCACGACATCAAGGTCGCCGCTGAACGACAGATGGCCGAAATCGCCGAAGCCCACACGCCTGCCGAGATCACCCGGCTCGGCGCGCGGCTGCTCGCCCATCTCGACCCCGACGGCACCCTGGCCGACGACACCGACCAGAAACGACGCCGCGGCCTGTGGATCGGTCGGCAACGCGCCGACGGCACCGCCAAGATATCGGGCACCCTGACACCCGAACTCGTCGCCCGGCTGACGATGATGTTCGCCGTCTGGGGCAAACCCGGACTCAACAACCCCGACGACCCGCAGTCGCCTCGCGGACCGGCCGGCACCGCCGACCCCGACGCCCTGGCCTCGGCAGCCGACCGCGACGGCCGCACTCTCGCCCAGACCAATCACGACGCCCTCGACGCCGCACTGGCCGCAGGCTTCGCCGACGGAACACTGGGAACCTCGCACCGAGGCCTGCCCGTGCAACTGATCATCAAAGCCGACCTCTCCGACCTGACCCGCGAAGCCGGACTCGCCACCACCGCCACCGGAACCCTGCTGCCCATCCGGGACTTGATCGCGATGGCCGCCGACATGCAACCCTGGCTCGCGATCTTCAAAGACGCCACCACCGTCCCCCTGCACTTCGGACGGGGCAAACGCCTCGCCACCCGCGAACAACGCCTGGTCTCCTTCGCCCGACCCGACGGCGAGGTGTGCTCGGCTCCCGGGTGCGATCAGCCCGCCACCCAGGTCGAGCTTCATCACGCCGAACGAGACTGGGCCAAGGGCGGACTCACCGACATCGATGACCTCGCACCGGCCTGTCCCCGCCACAACCGCATGGTCGGCGACCAACCCGGCCAGTACACCACCCGGATCGTCCGGTCCGGGCCAGACGAAGGCCGCTGCGCCTGGCGACTCAACGTCGAACCCGGCGCACCGCCCAACCCCGAATACATCAACCGCCGACCCGACATACCCAAGCGGTTGCAGGCCCACCTGGCACAGGTGCGGCGAGAGATCCACGGACGCACCACGTCCGGCGACGAGCCACGCCCACATGACGCGCGCCGCTCATGGCTGAAAACCAGCCACGTCATCGACGTCCGACCACCCCGACCCGGACCACGCACGCCCCGGCCCTCCCTCGTCGAAGCACACCTCATGGAGTTACTCGCCACCTCGTGAAGTTCGCCGGCTCATCCGCGGTGGTCAGCGCGTGAGGACCACCTTGCCGATCGCCCCTCCGGATTCGGAGACTCGGTGCGCTGTACGAAGATTCTCGATCGTGAAACCAGCCAGTTCACGGTTGACAGTGCTGCGAATCTTGCCGGCGTCGACGAGTTCGGCGACCCGGCCGAGGATCTCGTGTTGTGAGTCGTCTTCCGGTGCGAACAACGGCTTGGAGAACATCAACTCCCAATGCCAACTCTGGCTCTTCTGCTTCAGCGGGAGGGTATCGAGACCTTCGGGCTCGTCAATGGCGACGACCTGACCGTGTACACCCATGATGTCGGCATAGGACTCGACATTTCCGTCCGAGTGGGGCGAGAAGATGTAGTCCACACCGCGCGGAGCGTATGCCCGCACGTCCTCGCGCAGGCGTCTCGGGTCGACGACGTGGTGGGCACCGAGTCCTCGCGCCCATTCCTGCGACTCAGGCCGTGACGCGGTTGCGATCACGGTGAGATCAGTCAGGGTCCGGGACAACTGAATGACCATCGAGCCGACGCCCCCGGCACCCGCCACCACGACGATCGTTCCCGAGTCCGCGGAATTGACCCGCAGCTTCTCGAACAACGACTCCCAGGCAGTGATCGTGGTCAACGGCAGTGCGGCAGCCGCGCCGAAGTCGAGGGACGACGGTTTGCGCCCGACGATCCGCTCATCGACAAGATGGAACTCGGCATTCGTTCCCGGCCGATCGATCGAACCGGCGTAGTAGACCTCGTCCCCGACGGCAAACCTCGACACCTCGTCGCCGATCCCGACGACAATCCCCGCCGCGTCGAATCCCAGAACACGCGGCGGATCGGAGTCACGCAGGCCTGCACGCACTTTGGTGTCCACCGGGTTGACCGAGACCGCGCGGACCTCGACGAGGAGATCGTGCGGACGGGGGGCCGGCACCGGCATTGTCGTCTCGGCGAACGCGCTCGGGTCCTCGACGGAGTTCGCAGCGACCGCGACCAGGGCTGTCATCTCTCGTGTCATGGCGCTAAGGTATCCCCACGACCCCAGTTACCCGCAAGGGCTCCTAGTATCCAATAGAAAGCATCGAGGCCAGCGCCATGTCACTACCGTCCCATCGCGGAGACGCCTACTCTGCGTCGTGTCCCTGCCGAGGGATGCTCGACCTTCTCGCCGACAAGTGGAGCGCCCTGGTCATCGGCGCCCTCCGCGATCGACCGATGCGGTTCGGAGAGCTCCGCGTGCGGCTGGACGGGATCAGCCCCAAAGTCCTCACGGCGACTCTGCGTCGGTTGGAGACAGCCGGGATGCTCACCCGCACCGTCTATCCGGCGGTCCCGCTGCACGTCGAATACGAACTGACGGAACTCGGGGTGGACGCCGCCGGGCCGCTGGACGCACTGCGCCTGTGGGTAGAGGACAACCTCGACCGCTTCCCACATCCGTAGCCGGCGCAGACAAAGGGACCCATCCCGAAGGATGGGTCCCTTTGTCATTCACTTGTCAGTCACGAACTCAGCCGAGTACCAACGACTCTCCGTCGGCACTGACGTTGACCGGCACGACGTCACCGTCGCGGATGTCGCCGGCGAGCAGCTGCTTGGCGAGCTGGTCACCGATGGCCTGCTGCACCAGGCGGCGCAGCGGGCGAGCACCGTACAGCGGGTCGAATCCGCGTGCGCCCAGCCATTCCTTGGCCTTGGTCGACACCTCGAGGTCGAGGCGACGCTGCGCGAGGCGCTTCTTGAGCTGGTCGAGCTGGATGTCGACGATCGACACCAGTTCCTCCGGGCTCAGGGCGTCGAAGATCACCACGTCGTCGAGACGGTTGATGAACTCCGGCTTGAACGCCGACCGCACCGCCATCATGACGTGATCCTTGTCGCCCCCCGCACCGAGGTTCGAGGTGAGGATCAGGATGGTGTTGCGGAAGTCCACCGTCCGGCCCTGACCGTCGGTCAGTCGACCTTCGTCCAGTACCTGCAGCAGCACGTCGAACACGTCCGGGTGAGCCTTCTCGATCTCGTCGAACAGGACCACCGTGTACGGACGACGCCTCACCGCCTCGGTCAGCTGGCCGCCGGCCTCGTACCCGACGTAACCGGGCGGAGCACCGACGAGCCTTGCCACGCTGTGCTTCTCGCCGTACTCGCTCATGTCGATGCGGACCATCGCCCGCTCGTCGTCGAACAGGAACTCGGCGAGCGCCTTGGCCAGCTCGGTCTTACCGACACCGGTGGGGCCGAGGAACATGAACGAGCCGAGCGGCCGGTTCGGGTCCGCGACACCGGCGCGGGCACGACGCACCGCGTCGGACACCGCCTGCACCGCATCCTTCTGACCGATGACCCGGTGTCCCAGTTCCTCTTCCATGCGCAGCAGCTTGGCGGTCTCGCCTTCGAGCATGCGTCCGGCCGGGATTCCGGTCCACGCCGACACGACCTGGGCCACGTCGTCGGGTCCGACCTCCTCCTGCAGCATCACGTCCTGAGAAGGATCCGTGCCGGTCTTCTCGATCGCGGCCTCGAGCTCCTTCTCCAGTCCGGGGACGCGACCGTACCGCAGCTCGGCGGCGCGTCCGAGATCACCGTCGCGCTCCGCGCGATCAGCCTCGCCGCGAAGCCTTTCCAGCTCCTCTTTGAGGTCTCGGACCGCGTCGATCGCGGTCTTCTCCGACTGCCACCGGGCGGAGAGCTCGTTGAGCTTCTCCTTCTGGTCGGCCAGCTCGGCGCGGAGCTTCTCGAGCCGCTCCTTCGACGCCGCGTCGGTCTCCTTCTGCAAGGCGACCTCCTCGACTTCGAGACGGCGGACGATCCGCTCGACCTCGTCGATCTCGACGGGGCGCGAGTCGATCTCCATCCGCAACCGCGACGCGGCCTCGTCGACGAGGTCGATGGCCTTGTCGGGCAGGAAGCGCGAGGTGATGTAGCGATCGGAAAGCGATGCGGCAGCGACCAATGCGGAGTCGGTGATGCGCACGCCGTGGTGCACCTCGTACCGGTCCTTCAGGCCGCGGAGGATGCCGATGGCGTCTTCGACCGACGGCTCGCCGACGTACACCTGCTGGAAGCGACGCTCTAGTGCGGCGTCCTTCTCGATGTACTTGCGGTACTCCTCGAGGGTGGTGGCACCGACCAGCCGCAGCTCACCACGGGCGAGCATCGGCTTGATCATGTTGCCGGCGTCCATCGCGGAATCGCCTGTCGCACCGGCTCCGACGATCGTGTGCAGCTCGTCGATGAAGGTGATGACCTGTCCGGCCGACCCCTTGATCTCGTCGAGCACGGCCTTGAGCCGCTCCTCGAACTCGCCGCGGTACTTCGCACCGGCGACCATCGAACCCATGTCGAGGGAGATGACGGTCTTGTTGCGCAACGACTCCGGCACGTCGCCGGCGACGATGCGCTGCGCGAGACCTTCGACGATGGCGGTCTTGCCGACGCCGGGCTCACCGATGAGGACCGGGTTGTTCTTGGTCCGCCGGCTGAGCACCTGCACGACGCGCCGGATCTCGGTGTCGCGGCCGATGACCGGGTCGAGCTTGCCCTCGCGGGCGGCCGCGGTCAGGTCGGTCGAGTACTTCTCGAGAGCCTGGTAGGTCGATTCGGGATCCTCGGAGGTGACCCGTGCGCTGCCGCGCACGGCGACGAACGCCTCGCGCAGAGCCTGCGGAGTCGCACCGAGGTTGTGCAGCAGTTTGGCGATGTCGGAATCACCGGTCGCCAGGCCGACGACGACGTGCTCGGTCGAGACGTACTCGTCGTCGAGCTCACCGGCCAGCTGCTGAGCTGCGGTGACGGCCGCGATCGATTCGCGGGATAGTTGAGGCGTCGAGCTGGCGCCGGACACCGTCGGCATGCGATCGACCAGAGCCTGGGCCTGCGCACGAACGCTCGACGGGTCCACGCCCACTGCCTTGAGCAGCGGCGACGCGATGCCGTCGGACTGATTGAGCAGTGCCACGAGGATGTGGGCCGGTCGCACGTCGGGGTTGCCAGCACTGGCCGCCGCCTGCACAGCAGAACTCAATGCTTGCTGCGTCTTGGTGGTGGGGGTGAAGCTGTCCACTCGCGTGCACCTTTCTCTTAAGTCCAACAGGCTCAAGTATGAGCCATACGCGGTCTACAACGCCAACATAGTTGAGTGCATTCCGCTCAAGCCTGAAGTTTCTGTGACATAGACCACTTGCTCCAGGATGTCGGGGGTTGGCGATCCCCCGCCCTCACAGCCGTCCAGGCTCGGGACCCGACGCCACAGACTCTCCGGAACGCGACAAACCGATCCGCAGTATTGAACGACGCACAAGTCGGGCGCCTATTCTTGAGCCCGATGTCACAGCTTTCACGCGACAAGAAGAAGCGCCGCGCCCAACGTAAGCGCAAACACGACTCCGGCAGTGGCAACCACTCCAACGTGGTACCGCTTTTCGGCACAGCAAGGCGACACGTTGCTCCCGAATCATTCAAGTCGTGGCTCCGCGATGAGGTCTTCCCCGGCGACGAGGAAGCTGTCACCCACATCGGGGCGTACGCGTTCATCGTGCTCGACGCCGTCGGGCAGACGAACCCCGGTTTCGATCCGCTCTCCTGGACTACCGACGACGTCGACACCATGGTGTCGATGCTCAACCACATCGAGTCGAACCAGCAGCAGGACGCCAAACCGCTCGCCATCGCGATCGAGACGCTGCGCCGCTACCTGGTCGAGACCGGCATGTGGCTCAGCACCGAATCCGTATCGGCCTATGCCGCCGAGCAGTTTGCCCTTGCCTCCGGGCTCGAGTTACGGACCACGACAATCGAGGAAGTCGACGAGGCCACCGAACGCGCTGCCCTCCTGGACACACAGCCCGTCCGGCGGGTCACCGAGCTGTTGGACTGGCTGGGTCCGCACCGCCCCACCACGCAGAGTCGGTGGCTCAAACCGGCCGAGGCCCGCGACCTCGCCCGCCGACTCGACATCGACTTCCCCGCTCACGTCAAGAGCATGAGCGACGTCGCGTCGTTACATCACCTGTGGGGCTTTGCCCAGGCCCTCGATATCGTCGAAGCCAATACCTCGAGCGCACGTCCCGGGCGCGCCGCCCATCTGTGGCGGGACGAGCCCCGGATCGACGTGCTGCGGGTGGGTCTCACCGCATGGGTTCGGTCCGGCTTTCCTCGGGAATACAACCCCGACATCGACTTCTCGTCGTCCTTGATCGGCGTGGTCATTAGCGGACTCGGCGATTCACCGCTGAGTATCGCCGAGATCAACGCCTGGGTCCCCAAACTCGGACTCAGCGAGTTCCTCGTCGAGGCAATCCATCGTCGGCTCGAGTTGTACATCGAAGAAGGCTGGCTGACGCTCGAGGGCGACAGGTACGTCGTTCCCGTCGCGTTACGCCCTGCCGTGGTATCTGCGCTCCCCCTGCCAGGACCTCCGCAGGACTAGACTTGGCCGGCGGCGCAGGGATCCGCTGACGTCCACAGTGCGCGATCGGTAACGGAATCCAGCACACATCCCGCACTCTGCACATCTGTTCGCGCAATATGGATTGAGTGACCACAGACAACTCCACCGGGCCGGTGATCTTCATCCTCTTCGGGTCGACGGGCGACCTCGCCAAGCGGATGGTCCTGCCGTCGCTGTACGAACTCCACCGGCGAGACCTGCTCCCCGACGGATGGCAGCTGATCGGCAACGGACGCGGCGACCGGACCGACGATGAATTCCGGCAACATGTGAAGGACGCGATCGAGGAGTTCGGTCCGGACGGGTCGGTGTCATCGGACGAATGGGAAGCGTTCGCCGAGACCATCCGCTTCGCCGGCGGCGGGTTCACCGTCGACGACCCCGGCCGTCTGCCAGAGGTGATCGACGCGGCCCGTGACGCCGTCGGCGACGGTGCTCAACTGGTCCACTATCTGGCCCTCCCACCGACCACCTTCGTCGACTACACGAAAGCCATTGCCGCGCACGATCTTGCGAAGGGATCCCGAGTCGTCTACGAGAAGCCGTTCGGTACGTCCCCCGACGGCTTCCGGACTCTCGACAAGGCGGTCCACGAATCCCTGGACGAGAAGCAGATCTACCGGATCGACCACTTTCTGGGGAAGGAGAGCACCCAGAACCTTCACGTCCTCCGTTTTGCCAACGGGTTGTTCTCGGGGGTGTGGAACCGCGAACACGTGGCAGAAGTCCAGATCGACGTCCCGGAGACCCTCGACATCGCCGACCGCGCCGCCTTCTACGACGCCACCGGCGCATTCCTGGACATGATCGTCACCCACCTGTTCCAGGTGGCGGCCGAAGTCGCGATGGAACCCCCGGTGTCGCTCGGCGCCGACGACCTGCTCGACGCGCGGGAGTCGGTCATCGCGGCGTTCCGGCCGCTGGACCCCACCGAGGTGGTCTTCGGCCAGTACGAGGGGTACCGCGACACCGACGGCATCCCCGCGGACTCCACCACCGAGACGTTCGCGGCAGTCCGCCTGTGGGTCGACACCAACCGCTGGCACGGCGTCCCGTTCCTGCTGCGGACCGGCAAGATGCTCGACCACAGCTCCCAGCGACTCAGCCTCGTGTTCCGCTCCCCCGCCGACGGTCCGCTGACCGATACCCCTGAGGACGGCACCGTGCTGACCTTCGATCTGGCCGGCGATGGTGCCATCGATCTGGCGGTCACCGTCAAGGAACCCGGTTCGGGCACCGACCTCTCCGTCGCCCACATGACCGAACAGCTCGACAAGGTGGCCGACGGCCTGTCGCCCTATGCCCGACTCATCGTCGACGTGCTGCGCGGCGATCGGTCGCTGTTCACCCGACCCGACGGCCTCGCGCATGTGTGGGAGGTGGCCGCACCGGTGCTGGCGAATCCGCCGGCGCCGCAACCGTATGCGGCTGGATCGACCGGCCCCGCGGCCGCCGACGACCTGTGCGGCGGGTCCGGCTGGATCTGAACGCGGACATGAGATCCGGTTGTGGTTTGTCCCGGTTACCGGCACAAAGCGCAACCGGATCCCGTGGCGCTCAGTTCAATCACCAAGCCGTCTATCGAGATTGATGGCCGCGCTGATGAGTGCGAGGTGGGTGAACGCCTGCGGCATGTTGCCGAGTTGTTCGCCGGTGAGTCCGACCTGCTCGGCATAGAGGCCGAGGTGATTGGCGTGGGTGAACATCTTCTCCAGCGCCAGCCGGGCGTCGGCCAGGCGGCCGACCCGGGTGAGTGCTTCGACATACCAGAACGAGCACAGGGAGAACGTCCCCTCGGCACCGTCGAGCCCGTCGTGCCCGCCGTCGGTGTCGTACCGGAACACCAGGGAGTCGCTCACCAGTTCTTCCTCGATCCGCTCGAGCGTGCGGAGGAACCGATCATCGGTGGGCGACAACAACTTCACGGCGGGGATGAGCAACAGCGCGGCGTCGAGCCGATCGGAGTCGAGCGTCTGGACGAAGGCCCCCACGTCATCGTTCCAGCCCCGCTCCATGATCTGCAGGAAGATGTCGTCGCGGGCCTTCATCCAACCGGCGACGTCGCCCGGTAGACCGCGCTGCCGACTCATCCGGATCATCCGCTCGAGGGCCACCCACGACATCACTCGCGAGTAGACGTAGTCCTGCGGCTTGCTCCGCACCTCCCAGATGCTCTGGTCCGGACGATCCCAGTTGTCGACGAGCCATCCGGCCACCGTGCACAGATGCGTCCAGGACCCGTAGGAGATCCCCGGTCCGTACTTGTTGTACAGGTACACCGAGTCGATGAGCTCGCCGTAGATGTCCAGCTGGAGCTGGTCGGCGGCGGCGTTTCCGACCAACACCGGCGAGGTCTGCCGGTAACCCTCCCAGTGGTCGAGTTCGGTCTCCTTCGGCGGCGGATCCCCGTCGACGGTGTACATCAACCGCAGCGGCCCCAGATCCCCCGCTTCGTCGGCGCCATCGTCGAACCGGCAGGTCAGCCAGTCCATGAACGCGCCCGCCTCGTCGGTGAAACCCAGCCGCAGTAGCGCGTAGAGCGTGAAGGCGGCATCGCGGATCCACACGTAGCGGTAGTCCCAGTTCCGTTCGCCGCCGATCTCTTCGGGAAGCGCGGCGGTCACCGCGGACACCACCGCCCCCGACGGTTCGTGCGTCAGCAGTTTGAGCGTGAGCGCCGACCGGTGCACCATCTCCCGCCACCGGCCCGTGTAGGAGGAGCGCGAGACCCAGTCCTGCCAGAATGCGACCGTCGCGGCGACGACCGCGGGAGAACTGTCGTGGTCGAGCATGTCGGACCCGATGGGGTCGGGGGCGAGGACGAACGTCACGCACTGACCGGTCTCGACGGTGAAGTGGGCCTGTGCATCCCGGTCGTCGACGGTGTCGACATCGACCGTCGACGCGAGATGCAACACCAGATCGTCGGTCTCGAAACGGAGTCGGCGTTCGTCCTCGACGACGACGGTGTGCGCCTGGCGCCCGTAATCGAACCGCGGCGCAACCGTCACGCGGAACTCCACGGAGCCGCGCACGCAGGAGACCCGACGGATGATCCGCGTGCGATGGTCGGGATCGTGCGGGCGCGCGATCGGCATGAGGTCCTGGACCTCGGCGACACCGTCCTCGCTCAGGAAGCGGGTGACGAGCACGTTGGAGTCGGGGAGGTAGAACTGCCGCGTGGTGACCTCTCCGTCGATGGGTTCCACGGTCCAGGCACCGCCGCGGCGGGCGTCGAGCAACGAACCGAACACACTCGGCGAGTCGAACCGCGGACAACAGAACCAGTCGATCCGCCCGTCGACTCCCACGACGGCCGCGGTACGCAGGTCCCCGATGACACCGTGGTCGGCGATCGGCAGATAGTCACCGGTGGCGTCGGCCGTCGTCGCGCCGTCGCATCGAGCCGTCGCAGCCGCGTCCTCGCCTGATTCGGAAGGGGTGCTCATGCCGGCCATTCGGTGCCTGCCTCATCTCGGATGGGCGACCGGGTTCCCCAATACGCCGGTCTGAAACCCGCCGATACCGGACACTCGACAGCGATCGACCCTCGACGGAAGGACAACGGTGCCGACAAGCAGCGTGGACACGAGCATGACCGACGACGCCGCCAACGTCTTCGCCGACGCCAAGGCCTACGCCGACGAGCCGCGACTGCACGCCGCGATGGCCCACCTGCGGGCACACAATCCGGTACCGCGTGTCGACCACGGCCCCTACCGGCCGTTCTTCGCGATCACCAAGCACGCCGACATCATGGACATCGAGCGCGACAACAACCTTTGGCTCAGCGAACCGCGTCCGGTGTTGACCACCGCCGCCGCCGACGATGTGGCACGTGCTCAGCTGGAGTCCGGTGCCGGACTGCGCACCCTGATCCACATGGACGACCCGCACCACCGCAAGGTCCGCGCGATCGGCGCCGACTGGTTCCGTCCGAAAGCCCTACGCGACTTGCAGACCCGCGTCGACGAGCTCGCGAAGCGCTACGTCGACAGGATGCGCGACATCGGACCCGAGTGCGACTTCGTCGAGGAGGTCGCGGTCGGCTTCCCGCTGTACGTGATCCTGTCGCTGTTGGGCCTCCCCGAGGAGGACTTCCCTCGGATGCACCAGCTCACACAGGAACTGTTCGGCGCCGACGACGTCGAATACCGGCGCGGCGCAACGCTCGAGGAGCGGATGACGACGCTGCTCGACTTCTTCGCGTACTTCAGCGAACTCACCGCATCACGACGCGCCCACCCCACAGACGACCTGGCGTCCGCCATCGCCAACGGCCTCATCGACGGCGAGCCCCTGTCCGACGTCGACACCGCGTCGTACTACGTGATCGTCGCCAGCGCCGGCCACGACACCACCAAGGACGCCATCTCCGGCGGCCTGCGGGCGCTCATCGAGAACCCCGGTGAACTCGAACGACTTCGACGCGAGCCCGAACTCGTGGGGACCGCGGTCGAGGAGATGATCCGGTGGACCACACCGGTCAAGGAGTTCATGCGCACCGCCGCCGAGGACACCTCGGTGCGCGGTGTGCCCATCGCCAAGGGCGAATCCGTCTATCTCGCCTACACGTCGGGCAATCGGGACGAGGACGTCTTCGACGACCCGTTCACCTTCGACGTCGGCCGGTTCCCCAACAAACATCTGTCGTTCGGTCACGGCGTCCACTTCTGCCTCGGCGCCGCCCTGGCCCGGATGGAGATGCGGAGCTTCTTCGCCGAACTGATCTCGCGACTCGACTCCATCGAACTGGCCGGGACACCAGAGCTGGCCGCGACGGTGTTCGTCGGCGGTCTCAAGCACCTGCCGATCAGGTATTCGCTGCGCTGAGCAGCGACCGGCCCGATCCGAGCATCGGAAGCGTTGTGCCGGAGCGTCATTCCGACAATCGACAGACCGGGGTCCCGATCGGCCGACGGCGCGCCCGGGTCGCGGCACCTCGCTTACCATCGGGGCTGCCTGACCACCATCCCCGAGGAGTAGTTGTGCACGAGCTCACCAAGGGCTCCAAGACCACCCTGAGCACGACCGCACACCTCGTCGAAGTTGCGAGCGCGTCACCCGGCGACGTCGACCTCATCGCCGTGCTCCTGACGGCCGGTGACAGGGTCCGCACGGACGACGACCTGATCTTCTTCAACAACCCGGCTTCCTCGGGCGTTCGGCTCCGCGGTTCGGATTCATGTGCGGTCGACCTGACGTCGGTGCCCGCCGACGTCGAGCGGGTCGTCGTCGCGGCGAGCACCGAGGCGCAGCACAAGACATTCGAACAGATCGGCTCGCTGACGGTGACCATCTCGGGTTCGGGCACGTGGACGTTCACGCCACCGGATCCCGGAACCGAGACCGTCCTGCAGCTGGTGGGGTTCTACCGCCGGAACGGACAGTGGAAGCTCGACGCGATCGGGCAGGGCTACAGCCAGGGGCTGGCGGCATTCGCCACCGACTTCGGGATCACCGTCGACGACGCACCGGAACAACCGCCCGAGCTCGCCGCTTCAACAACCGGCGCCCCGGTGAACGCTGTGCCGCAGCAGGTTCCGGAGTCGCCGCAGGAGGTTTCGGCAGCACCGCCGGCCAATCTTTCGAAGGTCAAGGTCTCCATCACGAAGGACTCCCGCGACAAGACCGCGTCGATCGACCTGCGCAAAGGGTCGTCGGACTGGGTTCTCACCGTGGGCCTCGAGTGGGACGGACGGGGCGCGGAGTACGGGGCCGACGGTCGGGTGACGAAGTACGGCAAGGGTGACCTCGACGTGTACTTCTTCTGCCGTGACGAGGTCGCTCATCGGTACGTGGTCATCAGTGGCGAGAAGGCGCATCGCGGCGATTTGCGGAGTTGGCCCTTCATCGAGCACCACGGGGACAGCCGCGGTCCAGGGCGAGGCAACAAGCCCGCCGTCGAGCAGGTCACGGTCCTGCCGAAGGAGAACGGCGATCTCCTCGTCAACGTCTACCAATCCGTCGACAACGGAGCCGGCGCGATCGACAAGTTCGGCAGGCCCAGAGTGGCGATTCGATACGGCAGACCGGGCAAGGACGGTCTGCCCGGGCCGGACAGCGACGAGATCCTCATCCATGTCGGCAACGGCAAGAACTCGTTCTGGGCGACGGTCGCACACATCGACGTGCAGGACGGTGTGTTGAAGGTCGACGGAACGACCCGCTACAGCAAGTTCTTCTCCGAGCGGATGCCCACGCTCGACCGCACCGGGAAGTGGGTGCGCAGCGCCAAGGAGGCGCCGACCGGACGCAGCAAGAAGAACAGCGGGTCCGGTCTGGACCGCTACGACGGTGAACTCTGACCGTCGAGAGGACCGATTCGGTTTCGGCTGTTCACCTTTCGACGGTCAGATCGACCCGCTCGTCGTAGAAGCAGATGAGGTCCCGGACGGGCTCGGCGTCGGTGAGCGGATCGGTGTAGGTCCATGCCACATCAGGGATGACCTCGTCGCCGACGACGGCCGACCAGTAGGTTGCCTCGCCCTTGTACGCGCAGACCGTGACCGTGTCCGACGGCACGAGTAGATCCATCCGGACGTCCTCGCGCGGCAGATAGTGTCGGGGCGGCAGGTGGGTTTCGAGCAGCAGGGTCGGGCGTCGACTGTCCGCCAGGACCGATCCTCCCACCGTCACCATCACATGTCTGCCGGTGTCGAGGCAGTCGATGCGCTGGAACGGATCGTGCGGATGACCGACCGCCGTCTGTTCCTCTTCGCGCCACTCGTCGAAGCCCGACCAGTCCAGCAGGACGTGGCCGGCGAGATCGGCATCGTCCGGACGGAACGCGGCGCCGGCCAGCGTCCGTCCGCCGGCCACGAGGTCGCAGGTCGTACCGGGCGTCGTGTGCACGTCGAAGGGATCGACCGGTGTCAGGATCGGTCCGTGGTCGTCGGCGGCGTCGACTGACTGTGCATCGGTCAGCGGCGCAACGACATCGGAGACGGGCACCGCATAGCATCCGACCACCCGGTAGGGCTCCCACACCTGGATGGCCCTCGCGGAGTCGACGACGACTTCTCCGTCGACCAGCGCGCGCACCCGTCGCCGCATGTCCGCCCAGCGCAGTGAACCCAGCTGGGACATCGTGAACTCATCCATCGACGTGGCCATGTGACCGATGGTCCTCCGGTCACGCCGCGCGCGCCAGGCCAGATCGGGCTTTTGCATCGCCGGTCGTGATCGGTCAACCGTTCGGCTCCGTCGTGGGCGGACATCTGGTGACGACGGCGGGAACCCGCCCCGGCGCAGTAACCGCTTCGAGACGCGAAGGCACCGCTCGACGAAACCCCGTGGTGCGACGATGAGCAGATGACCAGCCCGTCGGACCTCGACCCCACCAGACCCGGGTCCGGCGACGCCGCGTGGAATCACGCCCAGCGCGACGAAACGGAAACCCAACGCCTGGATCGCAACTGGAATTCGCTGCTGCAAGAGCTGCGGGTCGTGCAGACCGGCGTGCAGATCCTCACCGGATTCCTACTCACGCTGCCCTTCCATGACGGTTTCGAAGAGCTCGGCGGCACGTTGCGAGTGATCTACCTGATCACGGTGTCGTGTGCCGTGGGCGCCGCGATCCTCCTGGCGGCGCCCGTGGCGCTGCACCGGGCCCTGTTCCGTCAGCACCAGCTCGCGCTGATCGTCACCTACGCGCATTACCTGGCTTTCGCCGGCCTCACCCTGCTCGGCCTGGCGCTGTCCGGTGCGGTCACCGTCGTCTTCGGAGCGACCGCCGGACCGGTTCCGTCGGCGATCGCGGGCATCGTCACCCTCGTGACGTTCTCCCTCGCGTGGCTGATCGTGCCGCTGTGGCTCCGCGCAGTGACCGGCGCGCGGGATGACTCCGTCGACGACCCCCGCCGTTGACAGCGTTCCCCCGCCGCGGTACGCAGACGACGTGACCCTCGCGCCGAGTTTCATCGAAGAACACTTCGACCAGGTGACCGTGCTCGCGTCGGCGCATGGCGGTGCGTTTCCTTACGGCAACACGGTCGTGGTCCGCGGCTCCGCCGGGACCTGGTGGTCGATCCCTCCCTCGAGGTCGACCACGACCCGGTGCAACCCGACGCGGTGATGATCAGTCACGCACACGAGGACCACATCGCTGGCCTCCGGTACTTCTCCGCGGACAAGTTCGCCCATCACGCCGACGTCGATGGCGTGCGATCCCTGCAGGTCCTTCTCGACAACTACGGACTGACCGACGAGGAGAGGGCCGGCGTCGACGCCCAGATCGGCGACACCTTCCGGTTGACGTCCGGCTTCCCCGAGGCCGCCGGGGTCGAGGACGGACACGCCTTCGAACTCGGCGGGGTCACCGCGACGGTCGTCCACCTGCCCGGGCACACCGCCGGGCATTCCGGCATCCTCGTCGAACCCACGGGCTTTCTCTATCTCGCCGACATCGACCTCACCTCGTTCGGACCGATGTACGGCGACCTGGGGAGCAGCGTAGACGACTATCTCGCGTCGATTGCGCGAGTACGCGACATCGATGCCCGCTGGTACGGCACCTTCCATCAGAAGGGCGTGGTCACCGGCGCCGACGAATTCCGATCACGTCTCGCCGACTACGAGGCCGTCATCCATCGACGCGAGGAACGCCTGCTGGAGTTGCTGCGCCGCCCACTCACGGTCGAGGGGATCGCCACCGAGCGGCTGGTGTATCGCCCGCATGTCCAGCTGCCCTTCGTCGACGCGGTGGAGAAACGGACAGCCGAACTCCACCTCGAACGGCTCGTGCGCCACGGCCAGGTCACGCGTTCCGAGGACGGCGTCTACCACCGCTCGTAGGGCGGTCGTCCCGCTCCGCGACGTTTACCGAATGTCCGGTTCGGACACCCTCGGTGTGTCAGCGACACAGCGAGAGTGAGGAGCGAGTAGTGCACACCGACACCACCCGCGCAGACACCTGGGATTTCGGTCTGGACAGCGCCATCCCCGACCTCGGAGACCCCGGCGACGTCGAGATCACGTCGACGGATTTCAGCGACACGTACTACGACACCGAGGACCGGGACCTCCTCGCGCACGGCACCACGGTCGTCTACGTCGACGGGGACGAGCGTCCGGCCGGCTGGCGGGTCGTCACCCCCTCCCCCGCTGAGGCCATCACCGAACGAATCGACGCCCCCTCGACGGCCGTCCCGCCGACGATTGCCGATGCCCTCTGGGGGCTGAGCGGCGGCAAACCGCTTCGCGTCGCGGCGATCGTCCACACGCACCGAACCCGCCACCGCCATCTCGACGCGAACGGTGAGACCGACTACGAGGTGATCGACGACACCGTCTCCGCCACCGCCACCGGCCCGGTCGCCACCGCCACGTCCTGGCGCGAGGTCGCGGTGCGCTCCGCGTCGAAGGATGCGGTGCCCAAGGGTGTACGCAAACGGATGGTCGGGGCCGGCGCGCGTCCGGCGTCGGCGTCGTCGACGTACGAGCGCGCCATCGGTCACGAGGCACCGCACCGAGCCGGATCGGCGTCGCCGGCCGCTGCCGCCGCACTGGACTACGTCCACGAGCAGATCGCGACCATCTTCGCCGGCGATGTCGCGCTGCGTCGCGGTGAGAACCCGGTGCACGGCGTTCGCGTCGCCATCCGCCGTCTCCGGAGCACGCTGCGGACCGCGGCACCGCTGTTCGAGCCGAGCGGCCTCGTGAGACTCGACGACGAACTGCGGTGGTTCGCAGGGGTTCTCGGCGAGGTGCGCGACCGGGAGGTCCTGCGCGCACGATTCGCCACCGCCCTCGCCGAACTGCCCGACGAGCTCGTGCTCGGACCGGTTGCGGCGCGGATCGAGGAGGAACTCTCCGCTCAGCAGCACCACCATCGCGAGAACGTCGCCGCCGAGATGACATCGGACCGGTATCGCCGGCTGCTGTCGACCCTCACGACCTGGAACGAGGCAGTCCCGCTCGTCGATGACCAGATCTCGAAGAAGCAGGTCCGTCAGATCGCCACCCGCGCGGCGCGCAAGGCGGACAAGCGGTTGAAGCAAGCCCTCGCCTCCGGGCACGAGGAGGATCTGCATCGGGCGCGCAAGGCGGCCAAGCGCGCCCGTTACGCCGGTGAGCTGGCCACGCCCGTCGTCGGGTCGATCGGTCGTGCGCAGGCCAAGCGCTACAAGAAGATCCAGACCGTCCTGGGGGAACACCAGGATGCCGCCGTTGCCGCCCGCGCCCTGCGGGAACTGGGCGCCGCCGCGGGAATCCGCAAGGGAGAGAACGGTTTCACCTACGGCATCCTGTATCAGCGCGAGCTCCACGCGGCCGCCGCGGCCCGCGACGCCGTTCTGTCCGGAAAAAAGTGATCGCCCGTTCAGCTCGACGTGTCGAGGATCGCGCGCCGTAACTCGGTGTGATCGTCGAAGAACGACGTCTCGGTCCCGTACCTGCGGAAGGTGTCGCTGCCCCGGCCGGTGACCACGACCACGTCGCGGTCACCGGCCATGGACGTGGCCGTCGAGAATGCGCTCCGCCGGTCGGGTTCCTCGATGACGACCGCCGACGCCTCCCGGTGCGCGCCGCGCAGCACACTGGCCCTGATCTCGCCGGAGTCCTCGTCCTCGGGGCTCTCGTCGGTGACGATCACGACGTCCGCGTAACGCGCCGCGACCTGTCCCAGTGGTTCTCGTTTCCCTGGATCGCGTCCGCCGGTTGCCCCGACCACGGCGATGAGCCGACCGTCCTCCGTCAACGACCTCAGGTAGGGGAACATCGCGTGTTGTCCCGCCGTGTTGTGCATGTAGTCCACGATCGCGCGATACGGCTGTCCGGCATGCACGGGTTCGCACCGTCCGGCGATGCCGGTCACCGAGGAGACGCCCTCGGCCGCAGCGGCGAGGTCGACGCCGTCTGCCACCACGGCGGTGAGCGCCAGTAGAGCGTTGCCGACCTGGTGAGGCCCCAACACCTGCAGCCCGACCCGGGATCGCCCGTGTGGCGTGTGGACGGTGAACTCGGCGCCGAGACGCCCGGCCCGGATATCGGTGGCGACGACGTCGGCGTCCGTGCGTCGAGTCGAGCACGTCCAGGTCTCCGTCGTGGTCCCGGCAGCCAGACGCACACCCCAGTGGTCGTCGATGTCGACCACCGCGATCTGCGTCCGCTCCGGTGTGAACATCGCGGCCTTGGTCGCGAAGTAGCCCTCCATCGACTCGTGATAGTCGAGATGGTCGTCGGACAGGTTGGTGAACGCCATCACGCGGAATGCGGTGCCGTCGACCCTTCCCTGATCGATCGCATGCGAGGAGACCTCCATCGCGCAGCAGGTGACGCCGTGGCGTCGGAAGGTCGCCAGGGTCCGCTGCAGCATGGGCGCCTCCGGCGTCGTGCGGGCGGGGACGACGTCGTACCCGGGGCCCCGGACCCGCGCACCGGAGATGAGCCCGCCCGCCTCCCCGGTCGCCGCGAGGGCCGCATCGACGAAGTGGGTCGTGCTGGTCTTGCCGTTCGTGCCGGTGACACCGAAGATCCGCAGATCACGTGACTATTCACCGTGGAACCACGAGGTCAGCGGCCCCATGATGCGGCGAGGTTCGTCGACGACCAGAGAAGGCAGGACCGACGACGGGCGGTCGCTGATCACGAGGACGGCACCGGCCGCGGCCACGTCGCGCTCGAAGTCGAGTCCGTGCCAGCGGCGGCCCGGGATGGCCAGGTACGCGTCTCCGGGACGGATCGTACGGGAATCGTCGTCGATGTCGCGGACCACCGTCGACCCGGCTGTGAGGTCGCCGAGGATGGCGGTGTCGAGGTGGTCGGCGATCTGCGCGACCGTCACTCCGGATCCCAGGTCGGGGTCCGCCTGGCGAACACTCCGCTCCGGGTCCATCGCCGCGAGGTACCCGTGGCGAGGGCGAATCCAAACCTCGACGTACGGTCCGGCCGGCCCGACGCAGGCCCGATACCATACAAATCTCGGCAAACGGTCATAGCGCACGCCCGCATTGGCCGCTGTGACGCGGCTCACAATCTGTAGAACCCGCTGTGGCTCAACGTGTTCGAGTCGGCGCGACTGGTTGATTCACACCGGGGTGTTACATCTGCCCTCGTCGTGGCAACACTCGGGGTGTAGCCGATCCAACCCGTTCAAGAGGGGAGCAAGAACCGATGACCGTTTCCACCACCACCGTTCACCAGCAACTTCGCGCGATCCTCGCATTGACGCACACCGAGATCCAGATCGCCGAGACCCGGCAGGCCCAGGCCCGTACCGATGCGATCCGCAAGGAACTGGCCCAGAACGCCGAGAACGCCCGCGAGCGCGCACTCACCATCGAGACCGCCCTGCGTGACCGCGGCGGACTCGTCGATGTCGTCCGGCCGGTACTCGGCCGTGTCGGTGCCGTCGCCAAGACGCTGGCCGAGCAGACCCAACCGCTGGACGAGGCCCTGCTCGACGACCTCGCACTAGAGCAGCGGCTCGTGGCACGCGCCACGTACCTGAAGGCACTGGCCACCGGTCAGGATGACCAAGCACTCGTCGGCCTGGCCGACAAGCTCATCGACGCCCACACGGCGACCGTCCACTGGCTCACGACGGTTCTCGCCGAAGAGGCTCTCGGCGGCCCGGCCGCCCTGCGTCGCGGCCCGTCGCAGTGGGCGAGCGGCCTCGCCGCGCGCGCCTTGACCGCCCCGGCGCTCGGCGCATCGTGGGCGATCGACCGCACCGCCGAGTTCGCCCGCCAGCTCCCCGACCCCGTGGAGACCCTGCGCAGCCGGTTCGGACGAGCAGTCGACGACGCGACCGAGACCGCCTCGCGAGCCGGTGACGCCGTCAGCAACGCCGGTGCCGCGGTCTCGAAGACCGTGGCCGCCGGCCGTGACGCCGCCCTCGAGGCAGTCGAGGACAGTGCTCGCGACAGCGGTGCCGAGGGTGCCGCCGACGCGCTCCACCAGCTCCGCGAGATCACCGGAACCGTTGAGGCGGAAGACCTCCCGATCGAGGGCTACGTCGATCTCAACGTCACCGACGCGGTGGCCGCGGTCAAGGAGTTGACCAAGCCGGCCGACCTGCGGGTCACCCTCGCCTACGAGGAGGCGCACAAGAACCGCCAGCGCGTGGTCTCCGCGGTCGAGATCCGCTTCGCCGAGATCGCCAAGGACCTGGTCGGCATCGACAGCTGATCTGCCGAACCGACCGACCCCGACGGCCGCCATCGACCTGATGGCGGCCGTCGGCCTGTCGGAAGCATCTGCAGATGTCGCGAAACGTGGCGCCAGACGCAACGACACACGACAACTGGCGTCGGCCCCACCCACCTCTGCACGAATTTGGATCAGATCCAGAAAAACCGTGCGAAGTGGCGGTCACGCCCCTATGGTGGGGGACGTGGCATCGACATCGGACCATGCCCAGCAACTCCGGGCCGCAGATCTTCGTGTCACCCAGCCTCGGGTGACGGTGATGGCCGCCGTCGACAAGCACCCGCATGCCGACACGGACACCATCTATCACGCGGTACGCGAAACCCTGCCCACCGTCTCACGTCAGGCCGTCTACGATGTGCTGCACGCCCTGACCGAGCGCGGGCTCATCCGCCGCATCCAACCCTCGGGTTCGGTGTCGCGCTACGAGTTTCGCACCGGAGACAATCACCACCACGTCGTCTGCCGCGCCTGCGGTGTCATCGCCGACGTGGATTGTGCAATCGGGGAAGCCCCATGCCTGACCCCCTCGGAAGACCACGGTTTCGCAATCGACGAGGCCGAGGTCATCTTCTGGGGCCTGTGCCCCGATTGCCTCAGCAAGGCCCCGACCTGATCACCTCCCGTGATCGCAGCCTGTCAGTCCCCTCGAAAGGAATGTCGTGACCTCCGACAGCCGCCCGCCCAACTCCGACGCCGACACCGCAAGTGCCAGCGAGAGCGAGAACCCGGCGATCCCCTCGCCGAAGCCGAAAGCGCATGCGCCGCTGACCAACAAGGACTGGTGGCCCGAGCAGATCGACCTCTCGATCCTGCACGCCCATTCCTCGCTGTCCAACCCGCTCGGCGAGGACTTCGACTACGCAACGGAATTCGAGAAGCTCGACGTCGAGGCCCTGAAGGCCGACCTGGTCTCGCTGATGACCACGTCCCAGGACTGGTGGCCCGCCGACTACGGCCACTACGGTGGCCTGTTCATCCGTATGAGCTGGCACGCCGCCGGTACCTACCGCATCTTCGACGGCCGCGGCGGCGGCGGTCAGGGTGCACAGCGGTTCGCCCCGCTGAACAGCTGGCCGGACAACGCCAACCTGGACAAGGCGCGTCGTCTGCTCTGGCCCATCAAGCAGAAGTACGGCACCAAGCTGTCCTGGGCCGACCTGCTGGTGTTCGCCGGCAACGTCGCACTGGAGTCCATGGGCTTCAAGACCTTCGGCTTCGGCTTCGGCCGCGAGGACATCTGGGAGCCCGAGGAGGTGTTCTGGGGCCCGGAGGACGCCTGGCTCGGCACCGACAAGCGCTACTCCGGCGAACGTGAGCTCGCCCAGCCCCTCGGCGCCACCACGATGGGTCTCATCTACGTCAATCCCGAAGGCCCCGAAGGCAAGCCGGACCCGATCGCCGCCGCCGAGGACATCCGCGAGACCTTCGGTCGCATGGCGATGAACGATGAGGAGACCGCGGCACTCATCATCGGCGGCCACAGCTTCGGCAAGACCCACGGCGCCGGCGACGCCGACCTGATCGGACCCGAGCCCGAGGGCGCCCCGATCGAACAGCAGGGCCTGGGCTGGAAGTCGGGCTACGGCAAGGGCAAGGCCGAGGACACGATCACCAGTGGTCTCGAGGTCGTCTGGACCTCCACCCCGACCCAGTGGGGCAACGGATTTCTCCAGAACCTCTACGGTTACGAATGGGAGCTCACCAAGAGCCCCGCGGGGGCCTGGCAGTACGTCGCGAAAGACGGTGCGGGAGCAGGCACGATCCCCGATCCGTTCGGCGGTCCCGGTCGCGCGCCCACCATGCTGGTGACCGACGTCGCCCTGCGCGAGTCCCCCATCTACGCCGACATCACCCGTCGGTGGCTCGACCATCCCGAGGAGCTCGCCGAGGCCTTCGCCAAGGCGTGGTACAAGCTGCTGCACCGCGACATGGGTCCGGTCAGCCGTTACCTCGGCCCGTGGGTTCCCGAGCCGCAGATCTGGCAGGACCCGGTGCCCGCGGTCGATCACGAACTGATCGACGCCGACGACATCACCTCTCTCAAGGGCACGTTGCTCGACGCGCTGTCCCCGACGCAGCTCATCAAGACGGCCTGGGCGTCGGCGGCCAGCTTCCGCAGCACCGACAAGCGGGGCGGTGCCAACGGCGCCCGCATCCGTCTCGAGCCGCAGAAGAACTGGGAGATCAACGAGCCCGGCGAGCTCGCCAAGGTGCTGCCGGTACTCGAGCAGGTCCAGAAGGACTTCAACGACTCGGCATCGGGCGGCAAGAAGGTCTCGCTCGCCGACATCATCATCCTCGGCGGTGCGGCGGCGATCGAGAGGGCCGCCGAGGCAGCCGGTTTCCCGGTCACCGTGCCGTTCACCCCCGGCCGTACGGACGCCTCGCAGGAGAGCACCGACGTCGACTCATTCGAGGTCCTCGAACCGCGCGCCGACGGGTTCCGCAACTTCAGCAAGGACGGCGAGAAGACTCCGCTGGAGTCGCTGCTCCTCGACCGTGCCTACATGCTGGACCTCACCGCGCCGGAGCTGACCGTCCTCGTCGGTGGTCTCCGCGTGCTCGACACCAATTACGGTGGCAGCAAGCACGGCGTGTTCACCGACCGGCCCGGCGTCCTGTCGACGGACTTCTTCCGCAACATCATCGACATGAACACCGAGTGGAAGAGCGGTTCCGACGAGAACGTCTACGAGGGAACCGACCGCGCCACCGGCGAGAAGAAGTGGACGGCAACGGCTGCCGACCTCGTGTTCGGCTCGCACTC
Source organism: Gordonia sp. SMJS1 (assembly GCF_029866425.1). Lineage (NCBI taxonomy): Bacteria > Bacillati > Actinomycetota > Actinomycetes > Mycobacteriales > Gordoniaceae > Gordonia > Gordonia sp. SMJS1. The sequence continues at coordinate 4,455,873 of NZ_CP123381.1, forward strand.
GCAGCTGCGCGCGCTCTCCGAGGTCTACGCGCAGGACGACTCGGCGGAGCGTTTCGTCAACGACTTCGTCAAGGCGTGGGTGAAGGTCTCGAACAACGATCGGTTCGATCTGGCCTGATCCGTCATCTCACGATCGAGAACACCCCGCGGGCACCTCGCCCGCGGGGTGTTCTGCTCTGCCGGTGAGGTTCTCGAATCACCGTTCCCGCAGGCACGCGACGACCTCGGCGAGCACCTGCTCGACACGGGCCCGTGAGCGCGGAGGCCGCGCCGGTCACCAGGACCTGCAGCTCCCCCTGTGCGGTCGGCGAGCCCTCGATCTGCAGCATCCATCGCGTGGTCCGCGGTGGGAACACGTACAGGTGACCGCCCACGCTCGGCCCGGTAATCGTCGGGGTCCAGCCGAGCAGCACCGGCACCGGGAAGAGGCGCCCGTCGACGACCGGCCGGCCCAGTACGTCCAGCACGTCCTCCATCGGCCCGGTCGCCGCGGCGATGCACCGACGGGTGCGCTCGACCGAGCCGCGGACATCCTCGCGGGCGTCGAGCGGTGTGACCGCAGCGACGACGAAGTCGCCCACGGTGTCCTCGGCGCCCGCCGGCCGCGTCGACGCCGCGGTGGCCGCCATCACCCGGTCTTGTCCGGTCAGTCGCGCGAGCGCCTCAGACACCGATCTCCCGAATGCCTCGAACGGGGTCATGCCCTGCTCGGACGCACCGGCACGGAACCGTGCGTAGACGTCGGCGTCGACGAGAGCCCGGCGACGAACCGCCGTGGACTGCGCGCAGGAGACGGGGTCCAACCCGTCCAGGGTGAAGGACCCCGCGGGCGACTCACCGAGCAGTTGGTGCCACGACCGGCCGTCCATGTCGTCGTCAGTGCGTGGTGCGTGCGGCGAGATGGGTTGCACCGCAGGGACATTCACTCCGCGGGCGAGCAGGTCCGCCTCCCGGGCCAGCGTTCCGAGCGAGTGCCCGTCGACCGCGATGTGATGGAACACCGCGACCGCGGCCATCACACCGCCGTCGGCATCCGCCAGGATCCGCACGCAGAACGGCGGCGCGACCCGGACATCGAGCGACGCCGACATCTGTTCGGCGTGTGCGCGTAGGCTCTGGCGTCCCGGGTTCGGGTCTGGGTCCGAAACCACCTGCACGGCAACATCGACCGCTGCGTCAGCGCCGCCGGCCAGCGCCCGCTGGACCGGCCCGGCGGGGGTGTCCGGATAGCTCGACCGCAGGGCGGGGTGCCGATCGGCCAACGCGCGGAGCAATTCTCGCAATTCGGGAGCGGTGGGCCGCCCGGTCTCGGGTGGAACCCATCCGACGCGGACCAGCTGCCCGTGCGGGTGTCCCGGTGCGCGTTCGACCGTCCGTTCTGCGGACGTGAGCGGACGATCGTCGTCCGGTGCGGCCGGTCGCCGTACGGTGTCGTCCGGGCGGACCGGCTCGACCATCCGCTCGGCCAGCGTCTCCAGGTCGGGCGCGGTGAGCACGTCGTCGGGCCCGATCTCGGAATGCCCTGCCGCGATCAGCGATCCGACGACCCGCATGACCGCCAGGGAGTCGCCGCCCTGCTCGAGGAAGCCGGCGAACAGATCGACCTCATCAGTGCCCAGCGCCTCGCCCACGACCCGAACCAGCAGGGTCTCGTGCGAGCCGACGGGTCCGCGCACCGACCGGCGACCGGGGAGCGGGTGGTCCACCAGCTTTCCGACGTCGAGCTTGCCGTTGCCGGTACGGGGTAGCGCGTCGATGCCGATGATGAGCGCGGGCACCATGTACGACGGCAGGACACCGGCGACCGCGCGACGCAGCCCGGGTGCGTCGACATCCGTTCCGGTTCGCTGCGGCACGACGAATGACACCAGAGCGGTACGGCCCGACGGCAACTCGCGCAGAATCGTCGCGGAACTCCGCACGTCGGTGCATCGTCCGAGCGCAGCGTCGATCTCAGCGAGTTCGATTCGCAAGCCCCGCAGGGTGATCTGTCCGTCGCGGCGTCCGAGCAGTCGGATCTCACCGGCCTCGGTCCACTGGGCCAGGTCGCCGGTCCGGTACATCACCTCCTCGGCCGAGAACGTGCTCTGCACGAAGGCCTCCGCAGTGGACGCCGAATCGTCGAGATAGCCGTCGGCCAATTGCGGTCCCGCACAGTGGAGCGTGCCGATCGCCCCGGGAGGTTGTGGCCGGCCGAGGCGATCCAGGACCGCCTCGTCGACTCCGACCATCGGCGGGCCCACAGTGATCGCCTCGCCCGGCAGCAGCGGAGCGGAGATGTTGATGCTGCACCGGGCTTCGGTGGGTCCGTACGCATTCCGCAGCCGGACGCGACCCGACCAGCGGTCGACCACCCGCGGCGACGGCGGTTCGCCACCGATGATCACCTGCACCAGATCGTCGGCCAGATCCAGGGGCAGGGTGTCGAGGACCGACGGCGTGACGATGAGGTGACTGACGCGATGCCGTCGGATCAGCTGTGCCAGTGCATCACCGCCGGGTGCCGACCTCGGCGCGACGACAACTGTCGCCCCACAGGCGACCCCGCACAGCATCTCGACGATCCCGGTGTCGAAGGTCGGGGACGACGCGTGCAGGATGCGTGACCCGGGTGCTAGAGCGTACGTCTGTCGGATCTCCGCGATCAGGGCGGGCAGGCCGCGGTGGGGCATGATCACGCCTTTGGGCGTTCCGGTGGAACCCGAGGTGAACAGCAGGTAGGCGGCATCGTCGGGCCCGCGTTCCAAACCCGGCCACCGATCGGGGATCGGAGAGCCGGGGTCGTCGTGCTCGAGGTCGAGCCACCGGATCGAGCCCGGGTGTGGGGCGCCCGGCACGCACAATCCGACCTTGGCGCCGGAGCGATCGAGCAGATCCCTCGTTCTCGCGTCCGGTGCGAACGGATCGCCGACCGGCACCCATACGCCGCCCGCACACAGCACCGACCAGAACGCGACAACGGAGGCCGCCGACCGCTCGATGGACACCGCCACGCGGTCGCCCGCACCGACCCCGGCCTCCAGGAGCAACCGGGTCCCGCGAACGACCCGGCGCGCGAACTCGCGTCGGGACACCGACACCTCACCGTCGATGATCGCGATGGCCTCCGGGTCCGCCGAACGGTGGTCCTCCAGGTGGCTCACGGTCGGCGTGAAGGGCGGTGCCGGTGGTCCGCTCCGGCACCGAAACCGCTCCCACTCCCCGTCGACGAACACCGAATCGTCGGGAACCGTTGGGCCACCGTCCAGTTCGCGCAGCGTGGCGGTGAGGTATCGGTCGAAACGTCGGGCGAGGGTGGCCAGCGCATCGGTGTCGACGACGGCGTCCGGGGCTTCCCAGGTCACCGCCCGGCGACCGTTCTGATCGGCGGGGTGCAGGGTCACCGCGACGTCGGAGATCGGTCCGGTCCGCATCACCTCGAGTCCCCAGTGCAAGCCGTCGACAGCGGGCGGCCCGAAACCCGGCAAGAGGTTGACCACCGCACCGAAGCCGTTGAGCCCGTGCTGGTTCCGCAGCATGTCCTCGCGAGGGTAGCGCTGATGGCGCAGTGCCTCGATCAGGGCCGACGACACCGCGGAGAGGGCCTGCCCGGCGTCGCGGTCGCCGATTCCGTCGAGGCGCAGGGGCACGACGTTCGAGACAGGCTGCACCGCCCGGAGACGTGCCGCCGAGGTACGTGCCGCGACCGGGAGACTCAATCCCACGTCCGGGGCGTCGAGGAGCCGGGCGCACAGGCCCGCGAACGCGGTGACGAACTCGGCCGACGATGCGGTGCGCGGACTTCTCAGGGTTTCGGTGACGCGCGTGATCGACGACGTGAAATGCGGGATGGAACCGGCCAGCAGGGACGGCGCGAGGCCGTCGAGTCGTCGGGCCCAGTGTTGTTCGTCGGCCCCTCGGCGTCGCGAGCCGCGGTACCTCTCCTCTTCGGCCTCGAGTTCGGGGTCGTCGGCGAGGGGCATCTCGTCCGGTCGCGCAGTACCCGCGTAGACAGCGGCGATGTGCGCCATGACCCGCAGGACGCCGGCGCCGTCGGTGAGCACGTGATGCACCCGCACGATCCACCGGTGGGAGTCGGGAGCGAGGACGTGCAGTTCGCTGCGGAACAACGGCAGTCCGAGATCGGCGCCTGCGGGGTCGTCGAGGAAACGCTGCGCACGCGCCTCGCTCTCGGCAGCCGGGTCGGCACACGCGGACAGGTCCACGCACTCCACCGGGTCCAGTCCGGAACCGGCTGGTTGCAGGGGGTGCGGATGACCGTCGGCCGGCGACCGATTCGGGCTCAGACGCACGTCGTACCAGCCGACGTGGTCGAGCACGGCACCGGCCGTGCGGTGGAGTCGTTCGGCATCGAGCGGGCCGCTCAGGGTCAGGCCGAACGCGACGACATGCGAGACCTCGGGATGCAGCAGTTGCGAGAGCCACAGGCCGCGCCGGGTCACGGTCATCGCGGATCGCCCACTGGGCCTCGTCGGGTGGAGCCGTGCCCGGAGATCACGCCCCGACCGTAGGTGCGCCGAGTTGAACGGACGCTGAAATGCGAGGTCCGGCGGTCGACGACGACCGCCGTCCGCGGTGCATCTCCCGCGGCGTCACGCGCCGAGCGCGCGGGCGAACATCGGCCAGGACTCATGCATCTGGTCCTCCCAGTACCCCCAGGAATGCGTACCGGTCGCCGGGAGCCGGACGACGGCCGGGATGCGCAGCGCGGCGAGGCGGTTTGCCATCGTCACCGTGCACGATCGTGCGGTCGCTTCGGCGAATCCGCCGGCCGCGACCTGTTCGGCGAGCTCCCCCACGTTGCCGGCGATCCGCCGGTCGGACAGATTGTCGTGCGCACCGGGCAATCCGGTCGCCGCACTGATCCACAGGGCAGGGGTGCGACGCCCGAACTTGTAGGCGTTGATCACCGGATCCTGGGCTGCCCACTGCGGGTCCCCGGGCGGGCCGTACATGTTGCTGGCGTCGGCGAGTCCGGGGACGAACGCCACGTTGCGCAACAGCAACTGCCCGGTGGGCGACGCGGTGTCGGCGCATCCCGAATAGGAACCGACCGCACGGTAGAACCCGGGGTGGTTCTCGGCGATCCGGAGCACGGCAGTACCCGCCATCGAGATCCCCGCGACCCCGCGCGAGCGTCCCGGGCCGGATCGTCCCCCGTGCGCGTTCTCGAAGGCGGCGGGCAGCTCCGAGGTCAGAAAGGTCTCCCACCGCAGGGGCCGTGACGTCTTCACGCCGAACCGGAAGTTCGCGGCCGGGTCGACGCGCCGCCAGTCGGCGTAGTAGCTCGCCGCGCCCCCGATCGGGGCCACGGTCCACACGTTCTTGTTCGCATAGAACGCGTTGGCGTCGGTGGCGTGCGTCCAGTCGTCGTTGTCCTCGCCACCGGACGATCCGCTGAGCAGGTACATCACCGGTGCGGCCTGGTTCCGGTTCGCGGGCGTCTGGACCAGCGACGGGACCTGGGTCTGCATCGACCGTGACCACACCGACACCACGAGATTGCGGGGCGACACCCAGGTCTCCCGGTATGGCGCGCCGGCCGTCGCCTTGGCGTATCGGACACCGGTGAGGGTGTCCGCCGACGCAGATCCCGCGGAGGGCACGAGCACACCCGCCACGCCCATCACCATGGACAGGACGGCAACGCCGACGCCGACGCCGACGACCAGGACATTCGGCAAGCGAGACATCGGCGGCTCCTCGAGTTCGTGCCGAATCATCACCGACCCGGTCCCGTCATCGTATGCACACCGCTCTGTACCCAGGACCGTTCGGGTCAATCGTCCAGGACTGTCGCACAACAGAATCGGACGAATCGGGTATGAGGTGCGTCGGCCCGACGTACGGTCGGACGATGACACCACTCCTGCGCACCGCCGTCGCGACGCTCGCCGCCGCGGCCGCTCTCCTGACGCCGCTCGCGATGTCGTCGGGGACGGCGAATTCCACGCCTTCGTCCGGAGTCTCGGCGGTCAGCCTGGCCAAGGCGGATATCCCGGCCGACCTCCTACCATTCGTGCCCGACGGCGTACACGTGGAGGTTCGGGAGATCACCATCGCCCCCGGCGGCACCACCGGGTGGCACTATCACGACGGCCCGCTCTACGGACTGGTCCGGCAGGGCACCCTCACCCACCCCGGCTCCGACTGCAAGCCGGTGGTGTACCGGACCGGCGAGATCATCGCCGAACCCGGGGGCAAGGCGAACACCCACGAGGGAACCAATCTCGGGACCACCCCGGTCGTGCTGGTTGTCCTGTACCTGATGCCGCTGAACAAGCCGCTGTCCGAGGACGCACCCGCACCGCCGTGTGCGACGGCCACTTCCTGACGGCGGGCGAGCCAGCCCCTGCTCCCTGATCCGAAAGAAGTGACCCCATTGCTCCCTGAGCTGAGGAGTGAGGAGCGATAGCGACGAGCCACGAAGGGCCTGGTGAGACACGTTGCGAAGCCGTTCGTGGCTCGCTTCGCTCGCACCTCAGGGAGCAGAGGGAGGCCGTCGCTGCACCCAACGGACCAGCGGTTCTGTGGTTCACTCGGATCAGGGAGCAGAACGCTGCCGCCAGTCGAGCAGTGTCCCGAGGTCGGCTGCGAGCGAACGTGAATCAGCGGTCACGAGTTCTCCGTCGCGTACCACCCACCGACCTGCGACCATGACGTCGCGGGGTCGCCGGCCCGGGCCGGCCCACAGCAGGCCGTCGACCGGGTCGGTGACCCCGGCGTCGAAGACGTCCGAGCAGTCCCACACGCAGAGGTCGGCGGCGGCACCGGGCCGGAGGTGCCCCAGCTCGCTGCGGCCGAGACCTGCCGCCGAACCCTCGGACGCCATCGCGAGAACCTCTCGGGCCGTGACGGGTTCGCCGATCAATCCCGAGACCTGAACGGCCAGGCGGGCATCGGCGAGCAGGTGCCCGGCGTCGTTGCTCCCGCCGCCGCTGGTGCCGAGTCCCACCCGCACACCCGCGGACACGAGCGCCGCAACCCGCGCGACGCCCCATCCCATCGGCACGTCGCACCCGGGCGCGTGGGTCGCAGACGCTCCCGATCGCGCGACCAGAGCCACTTCGTCGTCGGTGATCTCGCACAGATGCGCCAGCGTGACGTCGTCGGCGAGCCAACCCCACTCGTCGAGCAACTCGAGGGGACGCCGCCCATATCGTTCCGCGGCGACCTGCACATCGACCTGCTCGTTCGCCTGCGTACGACGACGCAGGCCGAGTCGGGATGCGACCTCGCCGAGCGTCGCGAAGGTCTCCGGCCCGTCGCTGTGCACGCCGGACGGGCCGACGGCCAGCTGCAGCATCCCGTCCGCGCTCGTGCCGGTTGCCCCGCACCCAGATGGGTTCGGTGGATGTCCTCGACCGATGTGGCTGCGGCTTGCGGGTCGTCGCGAGCAGTGCCCCGGACGAAGACCAATCGCGCACCGACCCGTGCGGCGGCATCGATGGTCCCGCCGGCCAACGCGACCGGGTCCTGACCACCGGGCCAGGTCAGATGATGGTCGGCGACCGTGGTCACACCGCACAGCAGGGATTCCGCGAGACCGGCAGCCGCTGCCGCGGCGACGAGCTCGGGGTCGACACCGACCGATGAATAGCGTTGCGCCATCAGGCCGAGCCACTGCGGCATCGGTACCGACCGGCTCTCCGGACGCGACCGGAACGCGGTCTGCAGCAGATGGTGGTGCGCGTTCACGAGACCGGGCGTGACGACGCACCCCGAGACGTCGACGACCTCGTCCGCGGCGGTCCGGCCGCCGACCGCGGCCCCGATCCGCCGGTCGTCGACCACGACCGGATCGCGCGTGACCATCGACGCGTCACGTAGGACCGCCACGGCGCCGGTGAGCACCGTGACGGTCACAGCTCGAGCACCAGACGACCGCTCGTACACCGCGACACGCAGATCATCATCGATTCGTTCTCGGACCGCTCCTCCGGCGACAGGATCGAGTCGCGGTGGTCCACCTCGCCGCTGACCACCCCCGTCTCACAGGTTCCGCAGACACCTTCGCGGCACGACGACGGCGCCACCACCCCACGTCCGTCCAAGACGTCGAGGATGGTGCGATCCTGCGGCACCGTCACCGTCACGCCCGAGAAGGCAAGGGAGAGTTCGAACTCCGCGTCAGCCGCGGACTGCGTCGTCGTGGCGGTGAACTTCTCGGCGAACGAATCCACGGCCGGTTGCGGCTCACACACTTGCGCAACGGCTTCCAGCATCGACGGCGGTCCGCAGGTGTACACGGCGGTGCCGCGGGCGAGCCCGGCCAAGACGCCACCGAGATCCAGGCGCCCCGAGTGGGCCGACTCGTGAATCGTGACCAGTCCGGGGTACCTGGGTTCGATCTCGTCGACGAAGGCCATCTCCGCCCGGGACCGTCCGACGTAGACGAGCCGCCACGGCCGCCCGGTACGGCGGGCCTCGTCGACGAGGGCGAGGACGGGGGTGATGCCGATACCACCGGCCACGAACACATAACCGAGTGCACGTGTCAGCGCGAAGTGATTGCGCGGCGGGCTGATCCACACCTCGCCGCCCACCTGGATGTCGTCGTGCACGGAGTCCGAACCGCCCCGGCTGTCGATCCGCCGCTCGACGGCGATCCGGTACGTACTCGTGTCGTCAGGGGAGGAACACAACGAGTACTGTCTGACCGGGCCGGCCGGTGTGTGCAGATCGACGTGCGATCCAGCGGTCCACGACGGCAGCGCGGCGACACCGACCGGCGCGAGGACGAATTCGTCCACCCGACGGGCGAGCCGGCGCCGTGACACCACACGGACACGCAGTCCATCTCGAAGGTCGTTCGCTGACACAGACATCGGAGATCTCCTAGGTATTACGATCTCCGCCGGGATTCCCAGCCACGGGAACCACCCCCACCGTCGCGGATCTCCGACACCTGCGTTGACGCCTGGACAACGACGAGCCGAGCGGCCTCGGAACCGGTGAGCCGCCACCGGTGGGGAATGCCGCCAGCGTAGTAAAGGCTGTCGCCTCTTCGCAATTCGAGGAGACTTCCGTCGCCGAGGTCGACCTCGACCTCGCCGTCGACGACATGCAACCACTCGTCCTGCTCGTGCTGGAAGTACTCGCCGTAGTCCCGCCGGTTCAACAACTGCTCCTGGGGGAAGAACGCGGCGTCTCCTCGAACGAGCAACCGGGCGTATCCGGCGTTGTCGCCGGCCTGCGGAAGGATCGCGCCCTCGCCGGCACGCACCAGTTGCGTCCCGACGGGTGCCGGAGACGGTGCCCCCGCCACGTGCGCAGGGTCCGCGGCCAGCATCAGACTGACCTGGGTTGTGTCCAGCGCCCTGGCGATCCGTTCCAGGGTCGTCATGCTCGGACGCGCGTATCCGCGCTCGAGCTGCGACAAGAACGGATGCGAGATACCGGCCTGCGCAGCCAGATTCGTCAACGTGAGGCCATGCTGCTTACGTCGTCGGCGGATCTCGGCACCCAGCGACACCTGCGCGACGTCCGGCTCGTCGAGCGCCATGTGGCTCACACCCTTCCTGCAGAACCGATGGTTACACGCCCGCAGCGCTGGTTAACGTCGTGGCAACAGCGCATTCCTATATTCGGACGTGTTGACGTGATCAACAAGTATCACGAACCGCCCCAACCCCGCCGACCCCAGCCACAGCGGGACCACCGACCCAGTCGTGCACCGTCGCACGCCATTTCGATGTTCTCGAGGAAGTGTCATCAATGCCGACTCAGCAGACAGCGCCCGTGCCGGGCATCACCGGATCACTGGCCGACGGGTCAATGGTCGATGTCGAGCTGTCCGCCGATGCCGACGGTATCCACCGCGTCCGCGCCGTCACACCGTTTTCTCCCGATGTCCCACATCCCGCCGACTGGCTGGATCTCCGCGACCACCTGCTGCTCCCACCCGCCGCCGAACCCCACGCCCACCTGGACAAGGCCCTGTCGTGGCCGGAGTTGTCACCGCCGAGCGGCGACCTCAACGCCGCGATCGCCTCCTGGCGGGCCGGCAGCGTCTCCCTCGATGAGCAGTCCTTCCGGACGCGCGCTCTCCGGGCGACCTCGTCCATGCTGCGCAACGGCATCACCGCGGTGCGCACCCACGCCGACGTGCTCTCGCACGACGACCCACTGCGAGCCGTCCGCGTGCTCACCGAGGTCCGAGAGCACCTGCGCGGACTGATGGACATCCAGGTCGCGGTCCTGGCGAGCCCACTCACGCCCACCGCGCACATCGAGGCCGCGCTCGACGCCGGCGTCGACCTCGTCGGCGGGCCCCGCACATCGCCGATGACCCGCTCGCCGAGCTCACGAGACTGCTCGACCTCGCCGAAGCGCGCGGTATCGGCGCCGACCTGCACGTCGATGAATTCCTCGACGGTGACCACCTGACCATCGAGGCCTTCGCCGACCGCGTCGCCGAGTGGCCCGACGACCGGATCCGCACGGCCGGCCACTGTTGCCGCCTCGACACCCTGGCCGCCGCCGACCTGCAACGGGTCGCACGGGCGCTCGCACGGGCCCGTGTCTCGGTCGTCGCCTTGCCGGTGACGAACCTGTACCTCCAGGGCCGATCCGGCCCGTCCGCGGGGCGACGAGGCATCACGCCGATCGACGTGCTGCGCGACCACGGCGTCCGCGTCGCCGGTGGTGCGGACAACATCCGCGACCCGTTCAATCCCGTGGGCCGGGCCGACCCGCTCGAGACCGCCGCCCTGCTGATCACCGCGGCACATCAGAACCCGGACACCGCAACGGATCTCGTCACCTCCGACGCACGTGCCGTGCTCGGACTGGAGCCCGCGGGCCCCGTCGTCGGAGCCCGCGCCGACCTCGTCGCCATCCGCGGCGCCGATCTCACCGAGGTCATCGCCACCGCGCCGGCCGACCGGGTCGTGATCGTGAACGGAACGGCGGTCGCACGCACCGAGTCCACCACCTGGACGGCGTTCCCGTCGTTCCCGGTTCCGTCCCCGGCAGGAGCATCACCGGCCGGAATGTCCTCAGCCGCAGCATCACCGCTGGGCCTGTCCCCCGTCGGCATGGAGAGATGATGAGTTCACCAGCAACGACCCCCAGACCGGCACTCGGTCACCCGCTCGTCGGCTTCGAACACGTGGAGCTCACCTATCCGGACGGCACTCACGCCCTCCGCGACGTGAACCTGACCGTGCGGGAGGGCGAGTTCGTCAGCGTCGTGGGCCCATCGGGTTGCGGCAAGTCGACCCTCCTGAGGTTGTCGTCGGGACTGGAGACGATCACCGACGGTTACCTGCAGAGCGGTGCCGAACGGATCGGTTACGTGTTCCAGGACGCCACCCTGCTCCCGTGGCGGACCGTGGCCGACAACGTCGCACTGCTCGGTGAACTCGACGGTGCACCGAAAGCCGAACGGCGCGAACGAGTTCGCGCGGCACTGGAGACGGTCGGGCTGACCGGGTTCGACAAGCACCTGCCGCACATGCTGTCCGGCGGCATGCGGATGCGGGTGTCGCTGGCCCGCTCGCTGACGCTCGATCCCGACCTGTTCCTGTTCGACGAGCCGTTCGCCGCACTCGACGAACTGACCCGCGAACGGCTCGGCACCGACCTGACCGAGCTGTTCGCCGTCAAACGCTTTGCCGGCCTGTTCATCACCCACTCGGTCGCCGAGGCGGCGTTCCTGTCCACTCGTGTCCTGGTGATGTCGGGACGGCCGGGAACCATCGTCGACGAGATCGAGGTCCCCTTCGACTATCCCCGGTCGCCCGACCTGCGTTTCGAGCCGGAGTTCGGCACGATCGCCGGCCGGATCTCCCGCGCACTCCGAGAGGCACATTCATGAGCGCCCCCGACACCGGCACCGAGACCGCCCCGGGCGTGCGAACCCCGAAAACCGGCAAGGGCGGTACACCCGACCCGGGCTCGACCACCGAGCTCGCCGTGGCCGCGCGCACGGGTCGACGGGGCCGTTCCCGTTCGAAGATGGTCGGAGTGGCCGCACCGCTCGTCGTGCTGGCGCTGGTCATCGGCGCGTGGTACCTCGTCAGCTACGCGGTGCTCGATCCCGGCCGTCGATTCCTGATGCCGCCCCCGCACCAGGTCGTCACCGACGGACTGCTGGGCGACTCCGCCCAGGCGATGTGGGAGGCCCTGAGCCGCACGGCGACTGTCGCGTTGACCGGCCTGGCGATCGCCGCGATCATCGGCATCACGTGGGCGGTGATCATGTCGCAGTCGCGGCTGATGGAGAACGCCCTCTTCCCGTATGCCGTGGTCCTGCAGTGCGTCCCGATCCTGGCGCTCGTCCCCCTGGTCGGATTCTGGTTCGGATTCGGCTTCAGTGCACGGGTTTTCGTGTGTGTACTGATCTCGCTGTTCCCGATCGTCTCCAACACCCTGTTCGGCCTGCGATCGGTCGACCGGCAGATGCGGGATCTCTTCGCCCTGCACCATCCGAGCCGCGTCACCATCCTGCGCAAGCTGGAGTTCCCCGCCGCCATGCCGGCCATCTTCGCCGGTCTCCGCATCTCGGCGGGCCTGTCGGTGGTCGGCGCCATCGTGGGCGACTTCTTCTTCAAGCAGGGCAATCCCGGCATCGGCATCCTGATCGACAACTACCGGTCGCGACTGCAAGCCGAGGAACTGTTCGCCTCGATCGTGCTCGCCTCACTTCTCGGCGTGGCCGTCTTCTGGTTCTTCGGCTGGCTCGGCAACCGCATCGTCGGACGCTGGTACCAGCGCTGACCTGATCTTCTCTCGCCGGGTGGTTTCGACTCGGCTCCTCGCTTCGCTCGGTGCCGGCTCAACCAGCGGGTGGGTCCCCTGTCGTCGACACCCCATGATCCTCCATTCAACTTCCGAAATCTCTCAGCCCGAAAAGGAACTCATCTCATGAACACACCCGTCTGGCGTCGCCTGTCCAAGACCACCGGTGTCGCCGTCGTCGCCGCCGCCCTCGCCTTCACCGCCGCATGCAGTTCCGGGGAGAGCACCGAATCCTCCGGTTACACGGGGGCGGTCGGCCCGGTCGACCTGAGCGCCAACTGTCCCGACAAGGTCGTCATCCAGACCGACTGGAACCCGGAGGCCGAACACGGCCACCTCTACCAACTCCTCGGCCCCGACCCCACGATCAATGCCGGCAACAAGCGCGTCGTCGGTCCGCTCTTCGACCGCGGCGAATACACCGGCGTCGACATCGAGATCCGGGCCGGCGGACCCGCCATCGGCTTCCAGTCGGTGACCTCGCAGATGTACTCCGACCCGGAGATCCTCCTCGGTTACGTCGACACTGATCAGGCCATCCAGAACTCGAAGGACAACCCGACGACGGCGGTCATGGCACCGCTCGACATCAGTCCGCAGATGATCATGTGGGATCCCGCCACCTACCCGCAGGTCCAGGGGATCGCCGACCTCAAGGCGGCGAACGCGCGCGTCCTGTACTTCGAGGGGGCCACCTACATGGACTACCTGACCGGGTCGGGCGTCCTCTCCTCCGCGCAGGTCGACGGCAGCTACGACGGGTCGCCGGCCAACTTCGTCTCCGACGGCGGCAAGACCGCCCAGCAGGGGTTCGCCAGCTCCGAGCCACAGGTCTACCAGGAAGAGGTCGAGGGCTGGCAGAAGCCGGTGAAGTACCAGCTGATCCACGACGTCGGCTTCCCGTCCTACAAGTCGTCGGTGGCGGTTCGCTCGGACGCACTGGAAGAGAACGCCGCCTGCCTCGAGCAGCTGGTGCCGGTGTTGCAGCGCGGTTCGGTCGATTATCTGGCGTCGCCGCAGGCGGCCGACGCGGTCATCCTCGACGCCGTCGAGCAGTACGACACGGGGTGGGTGTACTCCCAGCGGAACGCCGACTACGCACGGGAGACGATGGCCGACCTCAACCTGGTGAGCAACGGCACCGACACGACGATCGGCAACTTCGACACCGCGCGCGTCGCCCGGGTGATGGAGGTGACCGGGCCGATCTTCACCGAGCAGGGCACGCCCGCAGCCGACGGCCTGACGCCCGAGGCGATCGCGACCAACCGCTTCATCGACACCTCGGTGGGCCTGCCGTCATGACCGCTCCGGTGGTCGCGGTCGGTACCGACGAGGGACGCCCCGACTTCGGCCCCGAGGACGTCGATGCGCTGGCCGACGACCTGCTCGCGATCGTCGGCCCGCGCGGCATCAGCTCACTTCCCCGCGCGCTCGAACGCGCGGCCCGCGACGGCTCGGGGATGAGTCCGATCCTGTCGGCGCAGGATCTCGGCCGACCCGATCTCGTGTGCTACCCACGCACGGCCGACGCGGTGCCCCACATCGTCCGCGCGGCGGTCGCCCGCGGCGTACCGATCACCACGCGCGGCAAGGGAACCGGGAACTACGGCCAGGTCATCCCGCGCTTCGGCGGACTCGTCCTCGACATGACGTCGCTGACCGCGATCGGGGACGTCACCGACCGTTCGGTCACCGCCCAGGCGGGCGCGCGGATGATCAACCTGGAACAGACCGCATGGTCGCACGGCAGCCAGCTGTGGATGTACCCGTCGACCGTCCAGTCGACGCTCGGCGGGTTCCTGGCGGGAGGTTCGGCTGGTACCGGCACGATCGTGCACGGCCGCAACCATCAGGGGTTCGTCGACGCACTGGATGTCGTCCATGCGACCGGCGAGGCCGAGGTGGTCCATCTCGAGGGCGACGACGCAACCCCGTTCGTGCACACCTACGGGGTCGCCGGCATCATTGTCGGCGCCACCGTCCGGGTGGAACCGCTGCAGGAATGGCGCTGCGTGTACGCGAGTTTCGGCTCCACACGCGAGGCGTTCGACGCGGCGCTCCGACTGGCGGCGGTCGAACCGAAGCCGCGTCTGCTGTCCGCGGACGGCCCCGTCATCACGGGGGCGCTGCCCGACGACCCCGCGCTCGTCCGCGGTCGCGCCAGCGTGCGCGGGATCATCGACGCCCGGGCATTGGCGGAGACCACCGACCTGGTCGTCGCCGCCGGCGGCCGCGTCGAAGCGGTCCGCGAGGGCATCGCCGAGACGGTCAAGCTGTCGACGCTGTCCTACAACCACCCGACGTGGTGGTTACAGAAGTCGCAGCCGGACAGGTGGTTCCACATGGAGGTACGCGGGGACGCACTCGTCACCCGGCTCGAGGAGGTGGAGAAGGTGTACGAGGGCGGCATGCTGCATCTCGAGGTCGGCCACGAGATGATGTTCGGGATGCTCAACGGGATCTACCGCAGTCCGCAGCAGGTCATCGACGGCGTCGCCGCACTCGAGGATCTCGGGGTCGGCGTCCACTCCCCGCACCAGTGGTACGTCGATCTCGATGCCGAGCGCGTCCGCGCGCTGGCGCACCAGACCGACCCGAAGGGTCTGCTCAATCCCGGAAGGTGGATGTGAACACGGTGACCACCAGGACGACGCGCCCGGCCGCGCATCGGCGTTATGCCGAGCTGACCACCGAACAGATCGGCACCACCCTGTCGCGGGACTCGATTATCGTACTACCCACGGGCGCAATCGAACCGCACGGCCCGCACCTGCCGTTGGCCACCGATCTCATCGTCGCGGAGTCGGTCGCCGAGGCCGTCGTGGACCGCGGTGCCGCCGCGGGGCACGATGTCTGGCTCCTGCCGGCGCTGGGTTACACCAAATCCGACGAGCACTCGCGGCTCCCGGGCACGATCTGGCTGCGGGCGAGCACCCTGTTCGAGACGATCGTCGACATCGGGGCGTCGCTCGCACAGACCCCGGCGCGTCGTGTGCTGTTCCTCAACGCGCACGGCGGCAACTCCGCACTGATCGAGGTCGCCGCGCGCGAACTCCGACGACGGTTCGACCTGCAGACCTTCTTTTCCTCCGGCCCGGGTCACCCCGGTCCCACCGAGCGCGGACTCGGCATCCACGCGGGCTGGGCGGAGACCTCGATGATGCTGCACCTCCGGCCGGATCTCGTGCACATGGACAAGGCGGTCGCGACGGTGGCAGACGCGGTCGCCGACGCCGGGCACGTCGGTTTCGCCGGCACCGTCCGATTCGGTTGGCTGTCCACCGATTTCGCCGAGTCGGGGGTGATCGGCGACCCCACTGGAGCCGACGCCTCGATCGGCGCGAAGCTTTTCGACGAGCGCGTCGAGGACCTGGTCGCCGCGCTGCCGGAGATCGCCACCTTCGACCCGGGCCGGGTGGGGCGTTGATCACCAGCGGTACCGGGTTCGGAACCGATTGCGCGAGTGCGGATCAGCTCTCGGTCCACCCGATGACGCTGCTGCGGAACTGGCTTCCCCCGTCGGACGAGCCACGGCCGTTGATGGCACTGGCGACGTGCGGCCCCGACGGTTATCCCCGGGTCCGACACGTGCTGATCACCGAGGCCGACGACACCGCGGTCTACTTCCACACCGACAGCCGGTCGGCCAAGGTGGCCGAACTCGCCGACAACCCCCGGGCCTCGATCGCGATCGCCTGGCCCGCCGTCGGCCGGCAGGTCGTCGCGCACGGTGACGTCCGGCGAGCGCCGGACGACGAACTGTCCGAGGCCTACTCGCGCCGTTCCCGGTACCTGCAACTCCTGGCGTGGCTGAACGACGACGACCTCGCCGCATTGCCACCCGAGGAGCGGCGTCGGCGATGGTCCGACTACGACTCGGCCCACCCGCGACTGCCCGCACCGCCCACCTGGACCGGGTACGCCGTCGACTTGCGGGAGATCACCTTCTGGCGCGGCGACCCGGACGGGCCGTCGCAGCGAGTACGGTTCACCGACAACGGAAATCATTGGAATTCGGAGGTTCTACCGGGATGACCGGCACTTACCACAACGCCCTCGTACTGCCGGTCAGCGGCGATAGGCCCTGGTTCTGGGGATGGCTGTCGGTGGGCGAGGACGGCCGGATCTCCGGGATGGGCGAGGGCTCACCGCCGGCCGACGCACCGCTCCCCCGCCACGACCTCGACGGCGCCTTCCTCGCACCCGGTTTCGTCTCGGCACACAGTCACATCTACACCGGCGGGATGCGCGGGGTGGCGCCCAACAGCCCACTCTATGAATGGGTCACGCTGAACAGCACGATGCTGCTCGGCGCCGATGCGCAAGACCTGTACTGGATGACGCTGGCCGGCGGGCTCGATCACCTGTCCTCGGGAATCACCTCCGTGTACAACTTCACCCAGTCCCGCGTCCTGGCACTCTTCGACTACGAGGAGTCCGTCCTCAAGGCGGCTCGGGTGCATTCTCCGGAGTTCGTCACCGCCCAGGTGGACGGCCTGGCGGCCACCGGGATCCGATTCGTCACCAGTGTGCGACTCGACGACGAGCAACTCGGCGAGGACGCCGCGTTCGCCGGTTTCGACGAGGTGATGAGCCACCTGGCGACCGTCGACCGCGACCTCGATCTGGGTGGTTCGGTCTACGGCTCGGTGCAGTGGTCGTCGTCGCAAGCGACCGCCGAACGCGAACGGGCACTGATGGACCGGTACGGGATCACCAATCAGGCGCACTTCGTCGAGACTGCCGAGCAGATCGAGATCCAGCAGTCGAAGTTCGACTGGTACGACGCCGCAGGCGTTCTGGGCCCCGGCTTCGCCTTCGGACACTTCGTGCACCCCACCGAGAACATGGTCGCGCGTGTGCGCGACACGGGGTCGGCGGTGGTGTGGCAGCCGATGTCGAACGGTCGGCTCGGTTCCGGCATCGCCGACATCCCCCGTCTGCTCCGGGATTCGGTGACCGTCGGCGTCGGTGTGGACGACCAGTCGTGCACCGACGTGTCGGACCCGTTCGAGAACATGCGCACCGGGCTGTTCCTGCAGCGCGGAAAGCACAGCGACGCCGCGATTCTCACCCCCGTCGACATGCTCGCCCTCCACACGCTCGGGTCGGCATCGGCGATGGGCGTGGCCGACAAGGTCGGTTCGCTGGAGGTCGGGAAGTTCGCGGACCTGCTCGTCGTCGATCCCCGTTCCCCCCACCTCGGCCCCATCTGGGACCCCGTCGCCACCTACGTGCTCGGTTGCGGACTGCGCAACCTACGCGAGGTCGTGGTGGGTGGCCGCACGGTATGGGACCGCGACGTCGCCGATCCGCTGCGCGCACAGGCCGATTCCGAACTCACCGAGCGGATGATCGCGTCAGCGGCGCAGTCGGGGATCCATGCGGTGCGCCCACCCGCCGCCGCGACACCATCATCACCGCCGTCGTGACCACCAGCGCCACGATCGTCGCGACCGCGACGCCGACGACCGCCGCCGTCTCGCCGAGGGCGGCGACGGTGATCCCGACGAACGCCCAGATCAGGGTCAGTGGGTATGCGACGAGCACCGACCCGACGGCGGCAGTGACGGCCAGGCCGAGCAGGGCGCATGCGAGCAGGATGGTCAGCTGCCATCCCAGGGACTGCGGATCGGCGAGGTCGGCACCGATCGCGGCGGCCCAGTTCTGGAAGACCGCCGCGGTGGCCCAGGCCGCATAGACACCGACGAGGATGCGGGTCAGGACGATGAGCCACCGGGGCGCCGCGTCGTCGGCCGGTCTCGCGGCGATGCGGGCGGCGTCGAGCAGGACCACCGTCATGACCGTCAGCACGATCGGTGTCACCCACGTCCACTCCGCGGCCGACACCAGAATCCAGACCGCCGCGCCGGCGAAAGCGACTTCGAGGTCGATGAGCAGACGCCGCGGGTCGTCGGTCCCGGTGGCACGTTTCCACACCACGGCGACGGCGAAGACGATCGACAGCAGGTAGATGAGACTCCAGATCGAGAACGTGTAGCCCGCCGGGGTGATCAACAGATCTGTGGTCGACTCGTTGGGCGAGGCGCCGAAACCGGAGAACGGGACCACGGGCGCGACCACCTGCGCGACCGCCAGGAACACGGCAAGCCAGGTGATCGGACCGGAGATGCGTGTGGGTGTCATGTGATCCAAGGTAGGCACAGGTGTCCGGTTTGCGCCGCGAATGTGCTTGGGGTGGGAGCGAAGCACCCCGATCACCCCCGGCTCCCCGAGGTGCGCGTGGAGCTTGCGGACCGCCAGACTTCAACTCGACTCCTAGACCTCGATCGAAGTCTGCCGGTCGAGTTGAAGTCTGTCGGTCGCCGGCGCGTATCGGCCCAGTCATCGATTCTGGGGAGCCGCCATCACACCTGCGGTACTGCGGACTTTCGGATCGGGGCGCGGAAAGGTTCGTCGAACGACCAAACCGATGGCGACGGCCGCGACCGCGGCGTAGACGACGCCGGTGACGATGGCGCCACCGAGGGTCCCGACTGCCTGGCCGGCGACACCGTCGAGCACCACCATCACACCCGCACCGCTGTAGGCGAAGGCGGAGAACCGCGATGCCACACGGCCCTGCTCGACGGCGCCGAGACCGCGGGTGACAGCGGCGAGCGCCACTCGGTACCCCCCGGCCTGACCGATCCCGCCGACGACCGTACCCAGGACGATCACGTCGAGCCGGCCGAGGACGAGACCCACCACCGCCGTCGACCATCCGACGACCATGAGCACGCCGACCGCCGGTAGCGTCGTCACGAGCCGCACCCCCACGCCGGCGAGACTCGCGACCATCGAGACCAACAGACATGCGCCACCGACGCATTGGGCCACGAGGAGCGAGTCGCTCGCTCCGGTGGCGAGGATCGCGGCGGGCATCGCGCCCACCGCGAGCGTCCCGATCGCCCACGCCAGCGCGCCGACCAGATAGGCACCGGGATCTCGACGACGCGTACCCGCAACGTCGAGGTCGCCGTTGTGGACGTCGAGGTCGCCGGTGTGAGCGTGTGTCGACTGCGGCGCTGAGCCATCGTCCGTCGACGAATCATTGCCATACGCAAGCAAACCGGGAGCCAGACGCAGACCGACGAGCAAGACGATCAGGCATACCGCGGTCGCCGCGGCGTGGATCGCGTACACCGTGACCAGCTGCCAGGGCAGGAACACGGCTATCGCGATGGCCGCGACCAGCCCGCTTCCGGCGCCGATGAGCGAACCGGAGGCGATGAACGCACGACCCCGTTCGCCGCTGGCGGCCACCATGATCGCCGCGGCGGCGCCCGTGCTCAGGCCCACCGACGCCCCGGTGAGGAACCGTCCCGGGAACAGCAGCACGTCGACCGATGCGCCGACGATCTGCAGGAGGTCGCCGACGATCGCCGCGAGGAGAGCGAGCGGTAACACCGTGCGGCTGTGCCGGATGAGCGGGCCGCGAGCCGAGATCAACAGGATGATGATCAGGGCGATGAAGTAGGTGGCGAACAGCACCGACGCCGCGGCGGGCCCGAACTCATGGGTGTCCATGTATCCCGGGAGCAGTGGCGTCATCGCATTCGAGCCGCAGATGGCGAGAATGAACCCGACCCCGGAAGCGCCTGTGAGCACACGGATTCCACGGTCGGATCTCAGAGCGACTGCCATGGGGAGAACTCAAACCGACGTCTGTGACCATCGGGCAACCCCGTCGTGGCCGTCGTATTGCGCACCTCGTCGCCCCGACGCCGAGGCGCTGACCTGCCACGTTCTGGCGGGTGACGACGATGGCGCCGGTCGCGCCGGAAACTCAGCCCACGGGGCGAAGGTCCGGGGTCGCCCCCGGACGGGGTCCCCAATACCTCTCGACCCAACTGCCCGACCGGCCGGTTCATCGGTCTCGGTGATGTCCCAGTCCACGAACTCGTGTAGATCGCCCGCCATCTCGGCGATGACGTCGCGCAGTTCGAGGGGCTCCAGCCAGCGCGGCGGGATGGCCTCGACCCCGTCGCGCGCACCCAGCAGGTTGCCTGCGATCGCGCCGGTGGAGTCCGAGTCGCCGTCGTGATTGACCGCGATGATCACCGCGTCCTCGAGGTCGTCGGCCACCAGCGCGGAGTAGACGGCGATCGCGAGCGCCTCCTCTCCGACCCAGCCCCCGCCGAGGCGCGTGATCGCCGACTCGTGGGACAGGCCCGAACCGGCGAGGACTTCCGCGGCCTCCAGTGCGGCAAGGGTCTCCTCGTGACCGGCCCGATCCCGGAGGATGCCCTTCGCCGTCGCCAGCGCCTCCGGCAGGCCGGCTCCGTCGATCAGCTCGCGGACCGCGACCGCGAGAACGCCGGCGGGAAGCGAACCGGAGGGATGGCCGTGGGTGAGCGCCGCGAGTGTGGTCGCGAGGTCGAAAGTGCCTGCGGCAGACCAGTCCGCGCGGGCCGCGAACAAACCGACCGGCGCCACCCGCATGACACCTCCGCAGCCCTTGCTGTCGTTGTCGGCCGGGACGCCCGGACGAGTGGTCACCCGGAGCGCCTCGAGACAGGTGGTGCCGGGTGCCCGTCGGCTGTGCATCTGCTGGTGCCCTGCCAGCCAGCTGGACCGTTCGGTCGTCGCCAGCACGCCGTGCCGCGGATGGCCGCCCTGCGTGATGAACCACCGCAGGTATGCGCGGGCCGTCGTGGCCGCGTAGCAGGAGATGCCTCCCGCGCAGTCGCGGGCCCAGGCGCGCAGCAGACCCTCCGCAGTGAACAGCGTCATCTGGGTGTCGTCGGTGATGGTGCCGAGGCCGCCGTACGCCTCGGAGTAGGAGGTGATGCCCGCGGGTCCGAACCTCTCCAGGATCGCGTCCCGAGTCGAGAACTCGACTGCCCCGCCCAGCGCGTCGCCGGCAGCACCGGCGAGCAGACATCCGGTGAACCGATCCATGTTCGCCCCCTGTGCTTTCCCCGGCGTTCATCCATGGTCACACGGTTGCGCCGACTCTGCTGGACAGCGGACCGCGAACGGGTACTTTCAGAGGACCTCGAGACGAAGGGGCTCCGATCGTGCTCTCCCTCATCCCCGGTTCACAGCGTCGCAGCCTGGACGAGATCGTCGAGCGCCTCGACTTCTCCGTCGGCGACCGCACCGCCAAACGCAGCGCCTTCTGGTTGATGCTCACGCTGTCCGGCGTCATCGCGGTCTCGGGAGTCGTCGCCGACAGCACGGCGACCGTCATCGGGGCGATGATCGTCGCGCCGCTGTCGACACCGATCCTCGGCATCGGACTCGGAATCGCCACCGGCCGTGGTCGACTCATGCTCGCGAGTGTCGGTTACGTGATCGCCGGGGTCATCCTGGTGACGATCCTGGGCGTCGTGTTCGCTCAGTTGCTACCCAATCCGACGAACGTGCTCTCCAACTCACAGGTGCTGGGCCGGACGTCACCGACGCTCGTCGACCTCCTGGCCGCCCTCGCCACCGGCCTCGTCGGCGCGATCGCCATCACCCGTCGCGACGTCGGTGATGTGCTGCCCGGCGTGGCCATCGCCATCTCCCTGGTGCCGCCACTCGGGGTCGTCGGCGTCTGCCTGGGGTCGGGAGCCCCGTCGCTCGCACTGGGCGCCTTCGTGCTGTTCGCGTCGAACGTGGTCGCGATGATCATCACGAGCCTCGTCGTGTTGACGATCGCAGGCTATGGCCGAGAGGCCGCCGATCTCGCCGGTGCGGAACATCCGAGGGCCCCTCGACGCCGGGCCTACGCGGCACTGGCCGTAGCTCTCGTCGTCGTCACCGTCCCGATGGTCGCGAACTCGCTCTCGTCACTGTGGTCCCGGCAGATCGCGACCGCGGCGGAGTCGTGGCTCGGATCGGGCGGGAACGACTCGTCCGAGGTCACCGGTGTCAGCTGGACCGGCAGTACGGTCACCGTCAGTGTGCTCGCCCCACAGGACCTGCCGCCGATCGACGAGCTCCAAACGACGGTCGACGAGTTGGTCCCCTGGGACCCCGAGGTCGTCGTCGTCCACACCGTCGGCGAGCGGTCGGGTGTCAACTGAGCGTGCCGAACCCCGGCGAGGCATCCGCGCTTCTGACAGAGTGGTACGTACGCATCGCTCACCGAGAACGTCACCGTACGCACTCAACCGAGAACCGACGAGGTCAAGCACATGGCTCTCTCTCGAGACGCATCCCCTGCTGTGGCACAGGCGAATTCGTCCGCCCACGATCACCTCCCGTTCCAGGACACCCACGACCTGGACGCCGCCACGCGCGGACTCGTCGCCGAACTCGATCCCCCCGCCATCGCCGGCCAGGACGGGAAGCCGGTGTGGGATTGCGATGAATTCTCCTTCCTCGCCGAGGAGGCGCCTGCGACCGCCCATCCCAGCTTGTGGCGGCAGTCGGGTCTCGTTGCCCGACAAGGCCTCTTCGAGGTGACAGATCGGATCTACCAGATCCGCGGCCTGGACCTGTCGAACATGACCGTCGTCGAGGGCGACACCGGCGTCATCGTCATCGACCCACTGATCTCACAGGAAACCGCGGCCGCCGGCCTCCGCCTCTATCGGGAGCATCGTGGCGATCGTCCGGTCACCGCCGTCATCTACACGCACTCGCACATCGATCATTTCGGCGGCGTCAAAGGAGTCACCACCCAGGAGGCCGTCGACGCCGGCGAGTGCCAGATCATCGCGCCCGCAGGCATGGTCGAGCACGCGGTCGCCGAGAACGTCTACGCGGGAACGGCGATGGGCAGGCGCGCGGCGTACATGTACGGGGCCGCGCTGCCGAGGGGCCCGCGCGGTGCGATCGGCGCGGGCCTCGGCCAGTCCACGTCCACCGGCACGGCGACCCTGATCGCCCCGACCCTCGACATCACCACCACCGGACAGGTCGAGACCATCGACGGGGTCACCATCGAATTCCAGCTGACGCCCGGCACCGAGGCACCGGCCGAGATGAACTTCTACTTTCCGCAGATGCGCGCGCTCTGTATGGCCGAGAACGCCACCCACACCCTGCACAATCTGCTCACGTTGCGGGGTGCCCTGGTCCGTGATCCGCACGTGTGGTCGCGCTACCTGACAGAGGCGATCAACGATTTCGCGGCGCGCTCCGACGTGCTCTTCGCGTCGCATCACTGGCCGACATGGGGCACCGCGGAGCTCACGGAGTTCCTGTCCCTCCAGCGCGACCTCTACGGATACCTCCACGATCAGACCCTTCGGCAGCTCAACAAGGGCCGGACCGGTCTCGAGATCGCCGAGGACATCCGATTGCCCCCGGCACTCGAGAACGCCTGGCACACACATGGCTACTACGGCTCGGTGAGCCACAACGTCAAGGCCATCTACCAGCGTTACATGGGATGGTTCGACGGGAATCCGGCGCACCTCTGGGAACATCCGCCGGTGGAATCCGCGACGCGGCACGTCGAGTTCATGGGCGGCGCGGACGAGGTGGTACAGAAGGCCCGCCGGTCGTTCGAGGCGGGCGACTTCCGCTGGGTCGCACAGGTCCTGAACTACGTCGTCTTCGCCGACCCGGCGCACGAGGAGGCGCGGAGTCTCCAAGCGGACACGCTCGAACAGCTCGGCTATGGCTCGGAGAACGGCACGTGGCGCAACTTCTACCTCATGGGGGCGTACGAGTTGCGCCACGGACCCGTCGGGACGCCGACTACGACGGCGGCCACGGACATCGTCGCCGCCCTGTCGGTCGATCAGCTCTTCGACGCCGTCGCCCTGCGAGTCGACGGGCCGGCGGCCTGGGACGCCCACCTCGTCCTCGACTGGCACATCACCGACGCCGACCGACGCCACCGGTCGGAGCTGCGCAACGGCCTCCTGGTCCATTTCGACGTGGATCAGGCAAGCGCTGACGACCGCGTCGCAGCGACGTTCACCGTGACCAAGCAGACCCTGCTGATGCTGCTTCTGGGGGTCGTGGATCTCGGTACGGCCGTCGAAGCGGGCGACGTCGGCGTCGACGGTGATCCGAGTGCGTTCGGCGAACTCGCCGGCTACCTGGACGACCCGGATCCCGATTTCGCGATCGTGACACCCTAGGAGACTGCTGAAATAGTCGGTGTCGTTTCGGTGTGGGGTGAGCGGGTTTGCCTGGTGGGCTGGGATCCTGGTGGGTATGCAGGGTGAGCCGGATCGTCAGGGTGAGTTTCTGGATGTGAACTCGGTCGTCGGGCATTTGCTGGCCGAGGGCAGTGTGTTCGCGTTTTTGGCTGCTCATCGCGAGCAGTTGTTTCCTGCGGAGATGTTCGCGGACCTGTTTCCCAGCGGCCGGGGCCGTCCGTCGATCCCGCCGGCCACGATGGCGTCGGTGATCGTGCTGCAAACGCTGCAGGGTTTGTCCGATCGCGAAGCCGCTGATGCGGTCACTTTCGATCTGCGGTGGAAAGCGGCGTGTGGATTCGTGTTGGGTAACAAAGGTTTTCATCCGTCGACTCTGACGTACTGGCGTCGGCGACTGGCAGCCAGCGATCGGCCGCACCGCATTTTCGAGGTGGTACGCGAGGTCATCACCACCACCGGGGTGCTCGCGGGTAAGAGTCGTCGAGCGCTGGATTCGACGATCTTCGATGACGCGGTGGCCCGCCAGGACGCCATCACCCAGGTGATCGCGGCGATCCGGCGGGTCGCCCGAGAGGTCGACGGTGGTGCGGTGGTGGTCGAGCAGCACGCGACTCGTCTGGCCGCGTTGACCGGCGGCGGCTATGACCGGCCCGGCAAGCCGCGGATCGCCTGGGATGATGAGTGTGCTCAACAGGACCTGATCAGCGCCCTTGTCGAAGATGGGTTGGCCGTGCTCGACGGTCTGGACCTCGAGGCCATCGACAAGGAACCGAGTAACCAGGCCCAGGCGCAGGCGGTGGCATTGCTGGCATTGGTGACCGGCCAGGATGTGGAACCGGCACCAGGTTCTGATGGCACCGACGGACGCTGGCGCATCGCGCCCCGGACCGCCCCGGACCGGGTGATCTCCACCGTCGATACCGACACCCGGCACGCCCACAAAACCCGGGCACGCCAGCAGGACGGGTTCAAGGGCCACATCGTCAATGAACCGGAGACCGGGTTGGTCACCGCGATCGAGATGACCAAAGCCGCTGGTCCGGACACTTCCGACGGAGCAGTCGGGGCACGGTTGTTGCTGAGCGATCCGACCGTCGCCGACGACGCCGACGATCGTGAGGTGCTGGGTGATTCAGCGTATGCCTCCGGTGACATGCTGGCCACGCTGGCGCGGACACGATGGAACGCGGTGATCAAACCCAAGCCACACATGCCGGCGGTTGCTGGTGGTTTCGTCGTCGACGATTTCACCTTCGACGCCGACTCGAACACATTGACCTGCCCCAACAACCTGACCCGACCGGTCAGCGCGAAAGGCCACGTCACCTACGGTGCGGCCTGCCAAGACTGCCCACTTCGGGCACGGTGCACCACCGCGGTTCGTGGACGCAAAATCAGTTTCGGCGAACACCACCAACTCCAGCGCGAACACCGACAACACTTCTCTGACAACACTATTGCCGACACCTACCGCCAGCATCGACCCATGGTCGAACGGACGATTGCCTGGCTCACCCGCGGTAACCGGCGGGTGCCCTACCGTGGAATCGAACGCAACAACAACTGGCTGCACCACCGCGCCGCCGCGATCAACCTACGCCGCCTGATCACCCTCGGACTGACTACCACCAACGGCACCTGGACACTGGCCACCGCCTGAACCGCGGCACCGCCGCCCCACCTAGATCGATCACCACGACCACACCCCGGAACCGACACATCCCCGCAGCAGGAACCTCAACCCAGGCTGGACCCTAA
Source organism: Gordonia sp. SMJS1 (assembly GCF_029866425.1). Taxonomy (NCBI): domain Bacteria; kingdom Bacillati; phylum Actinomycetota; class Actinomycetes; order Mycobacteriales; family Gordoniaceae; genus Gordonia; species Gordonia sp. SMJS1. Next base: position 4,482,428 of record NZ_CP123381.1, read on the forward strand.
TTCAGCAGGCTCCTAGTTCCCGCCGGGCGGCCCGGCCGACCCGACCGAGGGTGACACTGCTCGAACACACGTGCGAAACTGTCCGGGTGGGCATGAAGTGGATTGGCGGGGACAACGGCCAACCACACCGGCCCGCCTTCGTGCGGGTCGGCCACAAGGCGGTGCTCATCGACCTCGGCGCGCTCTACCCCAATGCACCGCATTTCAGCGGCGAGTACCACCCCGACGGTTTACAGATCCGGTCGGTGCACCTCGGCGTCCTCACCGAGTGGGGGCGCGACGAATGGGGTGCCTGGTACGGCAAGGTCACCTACACGATCACCTCGAAGGACCGACAGGAGAAGGTCACGCACTGGGTGCCGTCGTGGGCGTTGCGCCCGGCCGGTGACCGGCCGCCCGGGCGACGGTGACCGCCCCCGAGGAGCGAGCTTGCGAGCGTCACCCCCTGCTCCCTGAGGAGCAAGCTTGCGAGCGTCACCCCCTGCTCCCTGAGGAGCGAGCTTGCGAGCGTCACCCCCTGCTCCCTGAGGAGCGAGCTTGCGAGCGTCACGAAGGGTCCTGGTGAGGCGGGTTGCGAGACCCTTCGTGACGCGCCCTCCGCAAGCTCCGGGCGCTCCTCAGGGAGCAGAAGGGTGACCCTCCGCAGGTGAGCAGAAGGGTGACCCTCCGCAGGTGAGCAGAGGGGTGACCCTCCGCCGGGAGCAGAAGGTGGGCCCTGCGCAGGGAGCAGAGGGGTGGCCTCCGCAAGCTCTGGGCGCTCAGCGGATGAGCGGGTCGCGCGGCAAGCCGAGGATGCGTTCGGCGATCTGGTTGCGGGTGATCTCCGACGTCCCGCCGGCGATCGACATCCCGCGGGCACCGAGGATCAGCAGGCCGGCCAGCTTGCCGGGACCGGACGAGAACGCGACGTCGGGTCCGAGCAATTCCGCGGCCAGGTGCGCGCGGTCGCTGAGATGCTCGGCGAGAAGCAGTTTCGTCACATTTCCCTCGGGTCCGGGAGCGGCGCCGACGACCGATCGGGCGGCACGACGCAGATTCAGCAGTCGCAGCGCATCCTCGACGGCGAGGAACTCACCGACCTTCGTCGCCGCCCCCTCGACCCGGTCCCCGTAGCCCTGGACGAGTGCCACCATCTGTTGGACCGCACCGTCGCTACCCGGCGCACCGCCGCCGATGCTGACCCGCTCGTTGCCGAGGGTTGCGCGGGCCACGGCCCAGCCGTCGTTCGGTGTGCCCACCACGTCTTCGTCAGGGACGAAGACGTCGGTGAAGAACACCTCGTTGAACTCGGACCCGCCGGTGATCTGCCGCAGCGGACGTACCTCGACACCGGGCGCCGACATGTCGATCAACACCGCGGTGATGCCCTTGTGCTTGGGGGCTTCCGGGTCGGTCCGCACCGTTGCCAGCCCTCGCCGGCACAGGTGGGCGCCGCTGGTCCAGACCTTCTGGCCGTTGATGCGCCAGCCGCCGTCGACGCGCGTGGCCCTCGTGCTGACCGCCGCCGCGTCCGACCCCGCACCGGGCTCGGAGAACAACTGACACCACACCTCGTCCCCGAGCAGCGCCGGACGGACGAACCGGTCGATCTGGTCCTGCGTGCCCTGCTGGATGAGGGTGAGGATGACCCACCCGGTGATGCTGTAATCGGGCCGCTTCACACCCGCGGTCGCCATCTCCTCCTCGATGACGAGTTGTTCGACGGAATCCGCCGCGCGTCCCCACGGCCTGGGCCAATGCGGCATGACGTAACCGGTGTCGATGAGCTTCTCGCGCAGCGCGGACTCGCCGACGCCGGCGATCTCGGCGATGTCGGCTCGAACGCGCGCACGCAGTTCCTCGGCCTCGGGTGGGAGGTCGAGGCTGTTGGCACGGGTGACGCCGCCTGCGGAGAACTCGTACACGTCACGAGCCGGCTGTTGTCCGCCGAACAGCGCCTGCAGCACCGTGGCGCGGCGCAGATGCAGGTGTGCGTCGTGTTCCCAGGTGAAGCCGATGCCGCCGTGCACCTGGATGTTCAGCTCGGCGTTCGTCGTGTAGGTGGGCAGTGCCAGCGCGGCCGCCGATGCCGCGACCAGCCCGAGCGCGTCGGCGTTCTCGTCGGCCGCTCGCGCCGCGTCCCACACCACCGCGCTGGCGGCCTCCGCGCCGACGAGCATGTTCGCGCAGTGGTGCTTGACGGCCTGGAACGCACCGATGGTCCGGCCGAACTGTTCGCGGACCTTCGCGTAGGCCACCGCGGCGTCCAGCGCGTCCCGCGCCCCGCCGACGGCTTCGGCCGCGACCAGCGTCCGGGTGAGCGCCAGCGCGGTGGCCGCCAGTCTCGGCAGACGGACGGCGGCAGCACTCGACAGCGACACCCTCGCCGACAATCGGGTCGGGTCCAGATCGGCGTGCGCGCCCACCTCGACACCCGAGTCCGACGACTCCACCACCAGCACATCGTCGTCGCCGATGAGTACCAGCAGATCCGCGAGCGGTGCGCCGAGTACCGCGTCGACCTGACCGGAGACCGCCCCACCGGCCTCGGTCAGTCCCGGCACCACCGCGACACCCGCGGTGACCGTGCCGTCGACGAGCGACCGCAGCCAGCGGGCACGCGTCTCGTCGTCGGCATGAGTCAGGATCGCCGAGGCGATCACGGTGGGCAGGAACGGACCAGGCGCCACCGCGCGGCCCAATTCCTCTGTCACGACGACCGATTCGGCGATCCCGAAACCAGAACCGCCGTATTCCTCGGCGACGTGCAGACCCAGCCATCCGAGTTCGGCGATCTCCGCCCAGAACGTGGGTCTGGCCTCCTCGAGCGCGTCGAGTCGGTCGCGCGCCTGCGCCCGCACCTTTCGGTCGACGGCGAATTCGCGCACCACCGAGGCGAGTTCGACGTGGTCATCGGTCAGGGCAATACTCATGGCGACTCCCGGGATCGTCGGTCACCCGATCACACCATCTACCCCCGGTCCGGGGTGGACGCTTGAGACAAACTCATCGAATCCGTTCCCGACGCGCCCGTTGCACGACCGGGTCCGGGAACGGCACGGCATCGACGAGGTCCCGGGTGTACCGGTCCTCGGGCGGTGAGGACGGTGCGCGTTCCGGCCGATGTCCGTCGCGAGATCGACGACGCGGCGGAGGCCTCGGCGGACTGAAGCGTTCCGATCACCGTGAGCGTTTCCCTCGATAGCACCACCACCACAGTGGTCTGATGAATTCGATTGCCATCAAACGACATTGAGAAGAGGACGAGAGATGACCCTGGCGCAGATCGAGGACCGGACCGAGCGCGAGCAGGCAGCTCAGCAGATCTACCGCGACGCGGGGATCACCGTCGACAAGCTCGGCGAGCACATCGGGGCACGCATCGGCCAGGTGCGGCTCGGCGGCGACCTCACCCCGGAGCAGGTGGAGGCGATCCGCCTGGCGCTGGCGATCAACAAGACGATCGTCTTCGAGGGCCAGGACCAGCTCGACGACGACAGCCAGTACGCCTTCGCCGAACTCCTGGGCGATCCCACCGCACCTCATCCGACGGTGACCTCACGCGGCGAACAGCTGCTGACCATCGAAGGCGCCGCGAACAGCTGGCACTCTGATGTGACGTTCGTCGATCGCATCCCGAAGGCGTCCATCCTCCGGGCGGTGACGCTGCCGAGCTACGGCGGCGCGACGACCTGGGCGTCGACGGTGGCCGCCTACGAGCAGCTGCCGAAACCGCTGCGCGCGTTGACCGAAGAGCTGTGGGCCACCCACACCAATCTGTACGACTACGTCGGCCAGAAGGAGCCCTCGGGTGGTGTCGACGTCAGCCGCAAGGCCGAGCACTACAAGGAGTTCACCAGCTCCGAGTACCAGACGCTGCACCCCGTCGTGCGCGTCCATCCCGAGACCGGCGAACGCAGCCTGCTGCTCGGACACTTCGCCAAGGAGTTCCGCGGCCTCAAGAGTTCCGAGTTCGCCGACCTCTACCAGCTCCTCCAGGCACGTATCACCAAGCTGGAGAACACCTTCCGGTGGAACTGGAAACTGGGCGACGTGGCGATCTGGGACAATCGCGCCACGCAGCACTACGGCATCGCCGACTTCGGCAACCAGCAGCGTGAACTGCACCGCATCACCCTCGCCGGCGATGTGCCCGTCGACGTCCACGGTCAGGCGAGCCAGGTTCTCCAGGGCGACGCGACGCACTACTCGGTCGTCGAAGAACCCGCCCGACTGTCGGTGTTCGCGGCCTGACCCGTGCGCGCGTCACCGCCCGCTCCCTGAGTTGCGAGGAGCGCAAGCGACGAGCCTCGAAGGGTCCTGGCGAGGTGCGTGGCAAACCCTTCGTGACGCGCCCTCCGCAAGCTCCGGGCGCTCCTCAGGGAGCAGAGAGTGCGGCTTGCGCTCCTCTCGCCTCAGGGCCGGTCGCCCTCGGCGACCGGCCGTTCCGGGTCCGACGACCACTGCGAGAACGATCCGGGGAACAGCGTGGCGTCGATCCCCGTGATGGCGAGCGCCGCGATCTGGTGCGCGGCATTGATCCCGGAACCGCAGTAGACGACGACATCGGAGCCGGCCCCGGCGTCGATACCGAGATCTGCGAACCGGCGTCGTAGCTCCTCCGCCGTACGGAAGCGGCCGGAGGTGTCGACGTTGTCAGCCGTCGGGACACTGATCGCCCCGGGGATGTGGCCGGCGCGCGGATCGACCGGTTCGACGTCGCCGCGATAGCGTTCGGCGGCCCGGGCGTCGAGCAGGTGTGCCGGCCCGGCCGCGACGTCGTCGATGGTCGCGACCGGCAGGTGTCCGGCGCTCAGGGTCACGTTGCCCGTTCGCGGCCGACCGCCGTCGCCCGTGGTCGTGCGCAGACCTTCGGCACGCCACGCCGCGAGGCCGCCGTCGAGAAGTCGCACGTCGGCGACTCCCGCCCACCGCAGCAGCCACCAGGCGCGCGCGGCCGCGAGGTTGCCGGAGTCGTCGTACACCACCACCGGGACGGCGTCGTCGATCCCCCATCGCCGGGCCGCCTCCTGGAGGTCGGCGACGTCGGGCAGCGGATGCCTGCCGCCGACCGGTCCGGAGGGCGGGGCCGCCAGTTCGGAGTCGAGGTCGACGTAGACCGCACCGGGGATGTGACCCTCGCGATAGGCGTGCCGACCATCGAAGTCGCCCAGTTGCCAGCGCACGTCCAGCAGGATCGGCGGAGTCGCCAGCAGCATCTCGGCCAGCTCGAGCGGGGTGATGAGGACCTCGGCCATGGCGGCGAGGGTACCAACGCGACCCGATGGCAGAATGGGGCAATCCGCCCATGACCGGGCACCTGGGCCTCCGTCGCCCTGTCGTCACCACCCTCAGGAGTCCATCCCGTGGCGTTGTTTCCTGCCGTCGTCTTCGGACTCATCACCTTCTGGCTGCACCGGCGCATCGTCCGCGCGACCGCGATGCCGCGCCCCTGGTCGATCATCGCCGACGTGGCGCTGGTCGTCCTGTGGGCGCTCGCCCTCATCGGCTTCGCCACCGGACGGGTGCTCGACCCGTCGTGGGCGCGGCCCATCGGCACGATCGGGCTGATCTGGCTCGCCGCCGTCTTCTACCTGTTCCTCGGCCTCGCGGTGGTGGGCCTCGTGTCGTTCGCCGCACACATCGTCCGCTGGATCCGGCGACGTCGATCCGGAGTGCAGGACAACCCCTCGTTCGCGGCCCGTCGGCTCAGCAAGCTCCGGGTCGCCACGGCCGCGGTCGTGGTGGTCGCGCTCGGGGTCACCGGCTACGGGGTGTGGGAAGCATCTCGCCCCCAGGTCGTCGACGTCGACGCCACGTTCGCGAGCCTGCCGCCGCAGTTCGACGGAACGCGCATCGCGGTGATCTCCGACCTGCACGTCGGCCCGGCCCGTGACGCGTCGTTCACCCAGCGCGTCGTCGACGACGTCAACGAGCAGAAGCCGGATCTCGTCGTCCTCGTCGGCGACCTCACCGACGGCACCATCCCGAACGTCCGCGACACCCTCGAACCCCTCGCGGATCTGGATGCGCCTCTCGGGGTCTTCGGTGTGAGCGGCAACCACGAGTACTACGCCGACGACGGTGGCCGGTGGCTCGACGTCTGGGAGGAGGTCGGCGTGCGCACGCTGCGCAACGTGCGGGTGCCCATCGAAGTCGACGGCGCGACCATCACACTCGCCGGCGTCCACGACGCCACCGCCCCCGAACCGTACGAGCCCGACCTCCCGGCGGCGTTGGCGGGAACGTCTCCCGACGACTTCACCCTGCTCCTCGCCCACCAGCCCAAGCAGGCCGTCGAGGCATCGGATCTGGGTGTCGACCTCCAGCTGTCCGGGCACACGCACGGCGGCCAGCTCTGGCCCATCCGCTACCTCGTCCGCGCCCAGCAGCCGACGATCACCGGGCTCGACCAGATCGGGAACACCACGATCTACACCACCCGCGGCGCCGGCGCCTGGGGCCCGCCGGTCCGTGTCCTGACGCCGCCGGAGATCACGATCCTCACGCTGCGATCGGCGCCGCCTGCCTCCTGAGGCGCGAGGAGCGAAAGCAACACCCCCTGCCCCCTGAGGTGCGAGGAGCGAAAGCGACGAGCCTCGAAGGGCTGGTGAGTTGACTCGCCGGCCCTTCGAGGCTCGCTTCGCTCGCACCTCAGGGAGCAGATGGGTGGGCTCGCTCGCACCTCAAGGAGCAGGATGGGGCTCGCTCTCGAGGAGCAGCGGCTCAGCCGTTGATATCGGAAGGATGGGTCGCCAGTGGGGTGACCTTGATCCGCATGTACGGGAACAGCGGCAGACCTGACAGCAGGGTGTGCAGTTCGTCGTTCGACTCGACGTCGAAGATCGAGTAGTTGGAGTACTCCCCGACGATCCGCCAGATGTGCGGCCACTTGCCGGCGCGTTGTAGATCCTGCGAGTACGCCTTCTCCCGTGCGACCGTGTCGGCCCGCAGGTCGGGGTCGAGGTCGTCGGGAATGGAGACGTCCATCCGCACGTGGAACAGCACTACTTCGCCGGGTCCAGCACGAAGTCGTAGGAGACGGTGAAGCCGCCCTTGCCGTCGTCCTGCGGGTCGAGCACCAGTTCGGGTTTGACGGCGCTGGCGACGTCGTCGTCGTTGTGCGGGTCGCCCGGGAAGTACAGCTGTGCGGTGAGCTGCTCGTGGCCCGGCGCCGAGACCTTGAGGTGCAGGTGCGCGGGACGCCACGGATGCCAGCCCGCCGCGGAGATCATCTTCCCGCACGAGCCATCGGTCGGGATCATGTACGGCGCGGGCCGGATGGTGGTGATCTCGAAGCGGCCCTCGTCATCGGCGGTGAAGGTGCCGCGCAGATTCCACTCCGGGATTCCCGGCGCGAACTGCGAGTAGAAGCCGTCGTCGTCGGCGTGCCAGAGTTCGACAGTGGCGCCGGCGAGGGCGGTGCCGTCGCACGACCGGACCTGGCCGGTCCACACCAACGGATCGCCGGGCTCGTTGTCCCGCATGGGCAGAGTGCCCTTGGCGCCGAGTTCCGGAGCGTCCGGGACGTAGTACGGGCCTTCGATGCTGCCCTTGTTGCCCTGACGATGCGAGGTCGCGACGTCCTCGACGACGTGCTCCACCCAGACGTCGAGGAACAGCGGCCACTCGCCGTCCTCACCGACGTTGATGAGCCACGCCTTGAGCGCGTTGTACTCGTCGTAGGTCACCTTGTGCTTCCGGATCACCTCGTGCACGCCCGCGAGGACCTCGTTGATGAGGGTCGAGACACGTTCCGGCGCAGTGTCCTTCACTGCCTCGAACGGAGACTTGTCCGCGTGGAACCGCTCGGTGGCGGAGGCGCCGGACGCCGCGGCGGTGGCGACTTCCTGGGGATGCTCGGTGGTGGTCATGTTCTTCTCCTTGCTACTGGGTTCGCGGGGCTGCCACGAGACGTGTTGTGGGCGTGCGGGTCTAGTTGTCGGTGCGATAGCGGTCGAGCTTGTCCGGATCGATCTCGAAACCGATGCCCGGCGCGGTCGAACGGTGCAGGTGGCCATCGCGGATCTGCAACGGCTCGGTCAGCAGGTCGTCGCTCATGTCCAGGAAGTTCGACAGCTCACCCGCGTAGCGCGAGGTCAGCTCGAAGGCGCTGCCGAAGGCGAGCGTGCACGCCGTCCCGATCTGTCCGTCGATCTGGTTGCCCATGACGACCGGGACGCCCAACCCCTCGGCGAGGTGATGCGTGCGGCGTGAGGTGGTGAAACCCGACCGCGCGGTCTTGATGCTGACGGCGGTCGCCGACCGGCCGAGGATCTCGCGGGTGACATCGGCCGGCGTGGGCACCGATTCGTCGGCGATGAACGGCACCGGCAGCTGTTCGACGAGCCACCGGCGACCGAGCACATCGGCTGCGTCGCAGAGCTCTTCGGCGAACAGCAGATCGAGGTCGGCCATCTCCCGCATGGCTCGCGCCGACTCGGCTGCGGTCCAACCCCGATTGCCGTCGACGTAGAGTTCGACGTCGCTGCCGAACCGCTCGCGGAGCGCGCGGACGACCGCGGTGTCGAGGGATGCCGGGTGACGTCCGACCTTCACCTTGAAGGTGCGGATCCCGTAGGTGTCGACCATCTTCTCGGCTTCGGCGACCATCGCGGCCGGCTCGGCGAAACCGAGCATGTGACTCACCCGCATCCGGTCGGTGTAACCGCCGAGCATGTCCCCCACGGGCAACCCCAGGACCTTGCCCAGCGCATCCCAGATCGCCATGTCCACAGCGGATTTCGCGGCCGGGTTGCCGACCGTGCGAGCCATCCGGGCGGCGACCACCTCACGCTCGAGCAAGGTCAGGCCGACGACCGCGGGCGCGAAGATGCCCTCGATCACGGCGATGATGCCGTCCTGGGTCTCGCCATAGGTGAACGGGCGGGGCGGCGCCTCGGCGACGCCGACCACGCCGGCGTCGGTGTGCACCCGGACCAGCACGTGGGTCGCGGCGTGCACCTCGCCGGAGGCGAACCTCAGCGGCTTCACGTACGGGATGGCGAACGGAATCGCCTCCACAGCGGTGATTTTCACGGTTTCTCTCCAGATCGAGCACCCAGTCGGGTCCTCACGGAACGGTGGTCGGCAAGCTGGGTGTCGCGCGACTCTGCGGCGGCGGGATCGATGAAGGCGGAATCGGCGAAGGCAGCGGCGATGACGTCGGCGACCGCGGTGACGACCGGGTCGTCGGAACCCGATCGCCAGGCGAGTGCGACCTCGACGGTGTCGGCATCGACGAGGTCGCGCACCACCAAACCGTCGAGCGGAAGTGACCGCACCGAGGCCGGGAGCAGGGCGACCCCCAGCCCGGCGGCGACCAGGGCCAGCAGCACCGCGGTACCCGGCGCCTGGTGCGCCCGGTGGGGAACGAAACCCGCTGCGCGACATGTCCGTATTGCGGCGTCGTTGACGGCGGAGTCCCGGCTGTCGTACAGCACGAACGGCTCGTGGCGGAGGTCGGCGACGGAGACCACGGGCTCGGCGGCCAGTCGGTGATCGACCGACACCGCGAGAACCATCGGCTCGACATCGATGACCGTCGTGTCGATGTGCTCCCCGATTGCCGGCGGGCGCAGGATCCCGAGGTCGAGGGTGCCGGCACGCAGGGCGTCGCACTGGCCCGGCGTGAGCATGTCGGACTGGATGCGAAGATCCACATCGGGCAACTCCCGCTTGACGACCCGCGCGATGCGCGGCAGATGGGAGAACGCGGCGATACCGGTGATACCGACCCGGACGAGGCCGCTGCGGCCGGCGGCGATCCGACGCACGCCGTCCACGGCTTCGTCCACGCCGGCAAGAATTCGCTCGGCCTGGGCCCTGAGGTACTGCCCGGCCGGGGTGAGCGACACCTGACGGGTGGTCCGCGTGAACAGGGTGACGTCGAGCTCGGCCTCGAGCTGGCGGATGGCGTACGACAGCGCGGGCTGTGCCACGTGCAACGACGCCGCCGCCTGCCCGAAATGACAGGTGTCGGCCACGGCGGCGAAGTACCGCAGGTGCCGTAGCTCCATGACCTACCTCGTCTCCTACCGATCGATCACCGCGGCTGTGACCGCGGACACGTCTCACGGTAGAGCGTCGATCCATACATGACAAAGACACAAATTGCGGCGATTGATCGACGCCATTGATCAATAGGTTGCTTGGCCAGGACTGGCAATTACCCGGGTGTGATCGCCACCACGTGCTGCCACAGTGCAGAGAGCAGCCCACTTTCTGGAGGTATACGACCATGACCGCGTCCGTATCGGAACACTTGAATCATGTGAACTCGGTCCTCGGCGACGCGGTCGTCGACGACCGAGACGCCGGTGTCTACCGCGCCAATCGGCGCATCTTCACCGATGAGGACATCTTCGAGTTGGAGATGAAGCACATCTTCGAGGGCAACTGGATCTATCTCGCACACGAGAGCCAGGTCCCCGAGCCTGGCGACTACTTCACCACCTACATCGGCCGGCAGCCCGTCGTCATCACCCGCGACAAGAACGGCGAGTTGCACTGCCTGATCAACGCCTGTGCGCACCGCGGCGCGATGATCTGCCGGCGCAAGACCGATAACCGCATGACCCTCACGTGCCCGTTCCACGGCTGGACGTTCCGCAACGACGGGACCCTTCTGAAGGTCAAGGATCCCGATGGGGCCGGCTACCCCGACACCTTCGACGTCGACGGCTCGCACAACCTGACCAAGGTCGCCCGCTTCGACAGTTACCGCGGCTTCCTGTTCGGCAGCCTCAACGAGGACGTCGCCTCGCTAGGGGAGCATCTCGGCGACACCCGACTGATCATCGACATGCTCGTCGACCAGTCGCCGGACGGACTCGAGGTCCTGCGCGGCGCATCGACGTACACCTTCGACGGGAACTGGAAGGTACAGGCGGAGAACGGGGCCGACGGCTACCACGTCACCGCCACCCACTGGAACTACGCGGCCACCACGTCTCGTCGCGGCACCGGTGAGTCGACGAACGACACCAAGGCACTCGACGCCGGCGGCTGGGGGAAGTCCGGCGGCGGCTACTGGTCCTACCCCAACGGTCATCTGTGCCTGTGGACATGGGCGGCCAACCCGCAGGACCGGCCGCTGTGGGATTCGCTGGAGCAGCTCAAGGAGATCCACGGCGACGCCAAGGGCGAGTTCATGGTGAAGGGGTCGCGCAACCTGTGTCTGTACCCGAATGTCTATCTGATGGACCAGTTCTCGACGCAGATCCGCCACTTTCGTCCGATCGCGCCGGACAAGACCGAGGTGACGATCTACTGCATCGCGCCCAAGTGTGAGAGCGACTCCGCGCGGGCTCACCGCATCCGCCAGTACGAGGACTTCTTCAATGCGTCCGGAATGGCGACTCCCGACGACCTCGAGGAGTTTCGGTCGTGCCAGCTCACGTTCCGGGCGCAAGCCGCGCCGTGGAACGACATGAGCCGCGGTGCCGAGCACTGGCTCACCGGTCCCGATCCCGTCGCCGAATCGCTGGGCATGACCGGGGTCATCTCGGCCGGCGTCAAGAACGAGGACGAGGGGCTCTACCCGGTCCAGCACGGTTACTGGCTCGAGCGGATGCGCGCAGCTGCCGCGAAGGAAGAGGCGGCGGCCGAACAAGCAGCGGCCCCAGCCCAGTAGACCGCCGCCCAGCCCACCGCCCTGAAGGAGAGCACCATGACCACCGCTGAGACCAATTCCGCCGCTGTCGATCCCGCCGGGTCGGGCACATCCACCGGCGGAACGCTCATCACCCAGAACATGATCGAGCAGTTCCTGTACCGCGAGGCCCGCTACCTCGACGACCGCGAATTCGAGAAGTGGCTCGACTGCTACGCCGACGACGTCGTGTACTGGATGCCGGCCTGGGACGACCGTGATCGTCTCACCGAGAACCCGCACCGCGAGATCTCGCTGATCTACTACGGCAACAAGGGCGGCCTCGAGGACCGGGTCTTCCGCATCCGCACCGAGCGGTCGTCGGCGACCTCACTGCCCGAACCCCGGACGAGCCACAACATCGGCAACGTCGACGTCATCGAGCGGCGCGGTGATCTCGTCGACGTCCGGTTCAATTGGCACACCATGTATTTCCAGTACAACACGGTGGACCCGTACTACGGGACCTCCTTCTACACGATCGACTTCTCCGGCGAGCAGCCGTTGATCCGGCGCAAGACGATCGTGCTGAAGAACGACTACATCCACCACGTGGTGGACATCTACCACTTCTAGGACCCGTCCATGACTGTCACCACCGACAACGGCTTCGGCGCCGACCTGCGCGCCCCCGACGGCGAGGCCACCATCCATCGGGTGGCGCTGTCCTTCGAAGACGGTGTCACGCGGTTCATCTCGTGCCGCGAGGATCAGACCGTCGCCGACGCCTCCTACCGTCAGCGGATCAACATCCCGCTGGACTGCCGCGACGGGGCCTGTGGAACGTGTAAGTCGTTCTGCGAGTTCGGCGATTTCGACGGCGGGGTATACATCGAGGACGCGCTCTCCGACGACGAGTCCGCCGCGGGCTATGCGCTCCCCTGTTGCATGAAACCCAAGTCCGATCTCGTGCTGCAGATCCCGGCGACCTCCGATGTCGCCAAGACCCAGGCGTCCCGTTTCACCGGCACCATCGTCGAACTCGATCGACTCTCGGACTCGACCATGCGTCTCGAGGTCCTGATCGAGAACCGCGGGGAGCTGGCGTTCCTGCCCGGACAGTACGTCAACATCGAGATCCCCGGCAGCGACGACGGCGAGGGCACCCCGGTGACCCGGTCGTACTCGTTTGCCAACGGCCCGCACGAGGACTGTCTCGTCTTCCTCATCAAGCTGAGTCCCGGCGGCGCGATGTCGACCTACCTGACCGACCGCGCCGCCCGCGGCGAGGAGATCGCGTTCACCGGTCCGCACGGATCGTTCTTCCTGCGCGAGGCCACCCGCCCCGTGCTGCTGCTGGCCGGCGGCACCGGCCTTGCGCCGATCCTGTCGATGTTGCGGAAGCTGCACGCCGACAACAGCCGTCGAAAAGTCCACCTCATCTACGGGGTGTCCACCGACACCGATCTGGTTGCCCTCGACGAGGTCGAGTTCTTCGCCGAGAAGCTGCCCGGTCTGACGTGGGACCACTGTGTCTCGGACCCGGCCAGTTCCGCGGTCAACAAGGGCTACGTGATGAGCCTGATCGAGCCGGCCCACCTCTACGACGGGGATGTCGCGATCTACCTGTGCGGTCCGCCGCCGATGGTGGAGTCGGTTCGCAAGCACGTCGCCCAGGCCGGCATCGCGCCGACGGGCTTCTACTACGAGAAGTTCGCGCTCGCGGCGCGTCCGGAGGCCGGTGCCGACGACGGCACAGTCGACGAGACCGAGGTGCTCACCGACGAAACCGCCCGGGCGACTACCGCGGCGTCCGACTCGTCCGCGCCGGACGCCGACGACCCGATCATCGTGGCCGCGAACGCCCGGTCGATCGCCGGACAGCAGACTCTCCCGGCCGCAGACATGGCGGCCTGGTCGGGTGCACGTCCGTCGGTCGCCGGCGACGATTCACTGGTCCGGATCGCTGGACAGGTCGTGTGGCACACCGAATCCGATGACCGCGGACTGGAATCCGATGCGGGGTTGCTGCGACCGACGGCGTCGCATCCGGCGGGTCCGGCACGGTCGATCGCCGGGCAGGAGGTGTTCGCGCCGTCGAGCCTGGAACCGCTGCACGAAGCGGTTCCCGCGGTGGCGACCGAAACGCCCACCGTCGGGGACACCGTGGCGGGACCGGCAGTCGTCGGTTCGCAGGGCTACCAGATCGGCGAGGAGCATCCGGCGATCCACGAGTCGGACGCCCTGTTCGAGGCCCGGGCCGCCCTGGAACTGGGCGCACTCGAGCTGACGTTCGGGCGCTTGTCCATGCAACAGCTGGCCGGTTACCGTATGCTCGCCGACGCCACGGTGCCGTACGTGGACGGTGATCGCTTCGTCGATGCCGCGGAGTACACCGAGACCAACGCCGCGTTCCACGACTACCTCTTCGCCCAGACCGGTAACGATCACCTGCTCGAGGCCTACAAGGCGCTCGGCGTCAAGGGCCGCATGAGTGAAGTGCTACGGAACGCGACCTGGTGTCACCCGTTGTGCGCGCAGGACCACATCGACATCGTCTCGGCGTTCGAGGCCGGGGACCACGACGCGGCACGAGCACTGATCACCGCGCATGCCGACCGGTCGAAGCAGACCATGCGCCGAGCGATGGCCGACGAATCGGTTTCGCGTCGATCGCGTTTCGTCACCCCGGGCCGGTTCGCCGGCAAGGTCGTCGTCATCACCGGTGCCGCACAGGGGATCGGCGAGCAGACCGCCCGGCGAATCAGCGCCGAGGGCGGCAGGGTCGTCCTCGCCGACCGGTCGAAACTGGTCGCCGAGGTGTCCCGCGATCTCGACGCGAACGGTCCCGGCGCGGCAGCCGCCATCGCCGACCTGGAGGGTTTCGGCGGCGCCGAGTCGGTGATCCGGCAGGCGTTGTCCACGTACGGTCGGGTGGATGTGCTGATCAACAACGTGGGCGGCGCCATCAACTTCAAACCGTTTGTCGAGTTCACCGAGGAGCAGATTCGGGCCGAGATCGACCGGTCGCTGATGACGACGCTGTACGCGTGCCGGGCGGTCCTGCCGTCGATGACACGCGCCGGGGGCGGGGTGATCGTCAACGTCTCCTCGGCGGCGACGCGAGGCATTCACCGGATCCCGTACTCGGCGGCGAAGGGGGCGGTGAACGCGTTGACCGCGTCACTGGCGATGGAGTACGCCGACGACGGCATCCGAGTGGTCGCCACGGCGCCGGGAGGCACCGAGGCACCGCCGCGTCGGATCTCACGCGGTACACCGGAGCCGCGCAACGAGATCGAGTCACAGTGGTATCAGGCCCACATCGACCAGACGATCGCGTCGTCGTCGATGCACCGGTACGGCACCCTCGACGAGCAGGCGGCCGCCATCTGCTTTCTCGCTTCCGACGAGGCGTCGTACATCACCGGGACCGTGCTGCCCGTCGCCGGCGGCGATCAGGGTTGAGCTGCTGACTAGTATGGACCGATGATGGTCACCGGCGGGTGCGTCGGCCGCGACCGCGAGATCGAATTGCTCTTCTCGCGGCTCGACGCCGTGTCGGAGTCGGGCTTTCTGGCCGTCACGGGAGATCCCGGAATCGGCAAGTCGACGCTGCTGAGGCACCTGGTCCGGCGGCGACTGTCTGCTCCGACAACCGGTTCCACGTTGTGGGCCGCGGTCTCACCGTGGCGAGCGCACACGCCCGGCGCACTCATCCGGCAGCTGGTACAGGACCGGCCCGACGCCACACCCGCGACCGCTGCCGACCCGACCCCGGACGACCTGCTCGACGCACTACTCGCAGCGGTCACCACTCCTGCAGAGTCATCGACCGAGGTGCCCGGCGACACCGCCGGACTCATCGCCGTCGACGACGCCGACCTCGCCGACGAGGAGTCACTGCAGGCGTTGGTCTCACTCACCCGAGAACACCGGGATCGCCGAATCCTGGTCGTCCTCACCATGTCTCGGCCGGGCGCCCGGCTCGTCGGCAACGCACTCGACGAGCTACGACTCGACGGCCTGGACCCAACGGGTACTGCCGACCTCGCCGCGCAGCGCGGCATCGTGCTGCACCCGGCGATGCGGGAGGAACTGGCCCGGCACACCGGCGGGAATCCCCGCGACATCGTGGCCCTGCTCGACGAGGTCCCGCCAGGTACCTGGTCCCGCACCGGCGTGGGACTGCCTGCGCCGGCCCATGTCGTCGCGATGGTGCGGAAGCGATTGCCGGACAACGGCACCTCGGCTCGCGCGCTCATCGAAGCGCTCGCGATCCTCGACCCGGCCGAGCCCCTCGCCACCGCGATTGCGCTCGCCGGGATTAGCGACCCCCTGGCCGCGATCGACGACGCGCGCGCAACCGGTCTGGTGACGGACGACAGGGCATTGACACCCGCGGAGGCGCAACCGCGTCTCGCGGGTCCCCTGGTGCGGGCCGCCGTCCTCGAGGTCCTCGGCATGAAGACCGTGGGCGACGCCCACCGTCGGGCTGCGGACCTCGTCGACGACCCTGCCCGACAGCTCCATCACCGCGTCGCGGCCACCTCGACGGTCGACGCCGCCCTCGCCGACGCCCTCACCGACCTGGCACGCGCCCGCGGCGCCGACGGTGCGTGGGCCGAGGCCGCCGGGCTGTACGGGCAGGCGGGCCGGCTCACCCCCGATCCGTTGCAGCGCGACACACGGGTGACGCTCGCGGTCGATTCGCTCCTCGCCGCGGGCGACTGCACCGGTGCCGGCGCCCTCGTACCGACCGTGGAGAGCCTGCGCGAGACACCACTGCGCAATGCGACCCTGGCGTACCTCGCCATCCTGCGGGGCCGGTCGGCGGAGGCACAGCTGCGTCTCGACCGGGCGTGGGCGATCGTCAACGTCGAGCGCGAGCCCGATGTCGCCGCCCTGATCGCGCAACGTTTCGTCCTGCACAACCTGGTCCGATGCCAGGGCACCGAGTTGGTGGACTGGGCCGATCGCGCGGACGCGATGGCCGACGCCGGATCGGCCGCCCGAGTGGAGGCCGCCGTCATCCGTGGACTCGGACTGGCCTGGTCGGGACACCCGGATGCCGCACGCGCCGAGTACCAGACGGTGTCGGAACGGGTTCGATACGGCGCGCAGGCGCAGCGTGCGATCATGGGTCGCGGTTGGCTCGAACTCGGCCTCGACGAGATCGACGCTGCGCGTACCGATCTCGAAACCGCCGTGTCGATGGCGCAGCTCGGTGGCTCCACCCGGATCACGTTGTGGGCGCTGGCCTGGCTCGCCCGGGTCCAGTTCCTCACCGGCGACTGGGACGATGCGCTGCGCGGCGTCGAGGCCGGCCGCGCGCTCGCCCGCAACAGCGGCATCGCGCTCACCACGCCCCTGCTCAACTGGACTGCGAGCCAGATTTATTCGCTGCGCGGGAACTGGGAGGACGCGCATGGAAGTATCGCACAGAGCAGCACCTCCATCGGCGACTACGAGATCATGCGGATACCGGACCTGCTGGCCCGGGCCCAACTGGCGGAGGCCGCAGCCGACTACGGCAAGGTCCGGCGGATACTGACGCCGCTCGTCGCGATGGCCGAGTCCGTCCCGGCCCTGTCCGAGCCGGGCCTGTGGCCGTGGGTCGACGTCCTCGCCAACGCACTGGTCCTCGAGGGACGGCACGAGGCCGCCGACGATCTGCTGCGACGCTACGAGATCCGGTCCGCCGAACGGGGCCACCGGTCGTCGGCAGCCCGGATGAAGTACGCACGCGGCCGCCACCTCGGTGCGACCGGTGACATCCACGGAGCACGACGCACCTTCGAGGAGGGCATCGAACTCCTCGACGGTCTCGGCCTGCGCTACGACCAGGCGCGGGTGAACTTCGCCTACGGCCAGACGTTGCGACGTGCGGGCAAGCGCCGGGTCGCCGACGCCGTCATCGGGACTGCCCGCGACCTGTATCTGTCACTCGGCGCGACCACCTACGTCGAACGCTGTGAACGCGAACTGAAGGCGGGCGGTCTCGCGACGTCGCGTGGTGAGAACCACACCGCCACAAAGGGTACCGCCGAACTCACTCCGCAGGAGGAGGCAGTGACCGCCCTTGTCGCGCGCGGCCTGTCGAACCGGGAGGTGGCGGCCGAGCTCTACATCTCACCGAAGACGGTGCAGTACCACCTGACCCGGATCTACGCAAAGCTCGGTGTGCGGTCCCGCGCCGAACTCGCAGCCACCCGCCGGTGACGTCGACCGTGCGTCAGACTCCGTCGACCGTGCGTGTGTACCTGCAGGCGATCTATGCTCCGGCCGTCGCGTAGGCGGCGGTGCGGTCGGTGACCGGCGCACCGGTCCGGTCCTCGACCATCCCCAGGTCCACGCCCGGGGCGAACTCGACGACGTCGAATCCCGTTCCGGCGACGTCGAACACACCGAGGTCGGTGATCACGCGACTCACCACGCCGCGGCCGGTCAGCGGCAGCGCGCAGCCCTCGAGCAGCTTCGGGTCACCCTTCTTGGTGACGTGGTCCATCAGCACGATGACCCGGCCGGCGCCGTTGACGAGGTCCATGGCGCCACCGATGCCCTTGACGAGGGCACCCGGGACCATCCAGTTGGCCAGGTCGCCGTTCATCGCGACTTGCATGCCACCGAGGACCGCGACGTCGACGTGGCCGCCGCGGATCATCGCAAAGCTCGTGGCCGAATCGAAGTACGACGCCCCGGGCAGCACCGACACGGTCTGTTTGCCGGCGTTGATGAGGTCGGGGTCGACCTCGTCGTCGTAGGGAAACGGTCCGACGCCGAGGATGCCGTTCTCGGCGTGCAGGTGGACGCCGGAGTTGTCCGGCATGAGGTCGGGAATCATGGTGGGCAGACCGATTCCCAGGTTGACGTAGTCACCGGGGGCGAGTTCGCGGGCGGCGCGGGCGGCCATCTCGGTACGGGTCCAGGTCATGTCGACACTCCTAGGCTGACGGCGATGCGGTGGGACGTTCACGGACGGTGCGCTTCTCGATCCCCTTGCGCGCGACCTGCTCCGGGGCGAGTTCGACGATCCGCTGCACGAAGATGCCGGGCAGGTGGATCTCGTCGGGTCCGAGCTCGCCGACCTCGACCACCTTCTCCGCCTCGACGATGGTGATGCGCCCGGCCATCGCCGCCGGCGGATTGAAATTACGTGCGGCAGCGTGGAATCGGCAGTTGCCGTCAGTGTCGACGACCGCTGCCCGGATGAGTGCGTAGTCGGTGACGATCGACTCCTCGAGGACCATCTCCCGACCGTGGAAGGTCCGCACCTCCTTGGGCGGCGACGCCTCCGCGATGGTGCCGTCGGAATGGTAGCGCCAGGGCAGCCCGCCCTCGGCGACGAGCGTACCGACGCCGGTGGGGGTGAAGAACGCCCCGATCCCGCTTCCGCCGGCGCGCATGCGTTCGGCGAGGGTGCCCTGAGGCGTGAGTTCGACGGTGACCTCGCCGGACAGGAACTGGCGGCCGAACTCCTTGTTCTCGCCGATGTAGGACGCGACCACCCGGTCGATACGGCGGGCCTCCAGCAGCAGACCCAGACCCGCACCGTCGGCTCCGCAGTTGTTGGAGACGATGGTCAGGTTCGCCGCCCCCTGCTCGAGGAGCGCGTCGATCAGGAAGCCGGGGATGCCGGCCAGCCCGAAGCCGCCGACCGCGATGCTCGCACCGTCGGGGATGTCGGCGACCGCCTCGGCGGCCGACGCCGCGAGTTTGGTCGGGCCGCCGGGACGGTCGACGACCGTCGTCGTGGCCGCACTGTCGCGAGTGCTCATTGCTGCTCCAGGTGTTCGATGAGTGCTGGAGTGATGGTGTCGACTTGTTCCGCGTTGGCCAGGTGGGCCGAGTCCGGGACCACCAGCAGGCGGCCGTTCGGCACGGCATCGACGATGTCGCGCAACAGATCCGGCGGTGTCGCCGGGTCATCGGCACCGGCGATCGCCAGTGTGGGCGCGATGATCGACGACAGGTCGGATCGCTGATCCATGGCGGAGATCGCCTCGCAGCAGGCCGCGTATCCCTCGGCAGGAGTGGCGGCGACCATGGCCTCGAACTGCTGTCGGGCTTCGGTGTTCGCGGCGAGGTAGCCAGGAGTGAACCACCGCTGGACCACGGCCGCGGCGACCACCGAGGTGCCGTCGGCGCGCACGAGTGCGGCACGGTCCGTCCAGCCCTGCGCCGGTGGCAGATACGCCGCCGTGCACAGCAGGGCCAGCCGATCCACTCGTTCGGGATTGCGTGCGGCGACGCGCATCATGGTCATCCCGCCGAGCGACAGCCCGACGAGGTGTGCTCGTTCGATGTCGAAGCGGTCCAGCAGCGCGATGACGTCATCGGCCAACTCATCGATCGAGTACGGCCCCGGTGGCACCGGCGAATCGCCGTGCCCCCGGGTGTCATAGCGCACCACGCGGAATCGCTCTTCGAGCGCGGCGACCTGCGAATCCCACATCCGATGCGTCGAACCCAGCGAGTTGGACAGTACGACCGCCGGTCCGTCGGGACGTCCGGTGACGACGGCGTGCACCTGCGCGCTCATCGGGTCGCCTCGAAGATAGCGGCGAGTCCCTGTCCGCCGCCGATGCACATCGTCTCCAGGACGAATCGGGCGTCACGCCGGCGCGCTTCGTAGGCCGCGGTGGCGAGGATGCGGGCGCCGGTGGCTCCGATGGGATGACCCAGCGAGATCCCGGACCCGTTGGGGTTCAGTCGTTCATCGGTCGGGTCGACCTTCCACTCCGCCAGGCAGGCGAGCACCTGGGCGGCGAAGGCTTCGTTGAGTTCGATGAGGTCGATCTCGTCGAGCGTGAGGTCGGCGCGGTCGAGGGCGGCGGCGGTGGCCCCGACCGGGCCGATGCCCATGACCTCGGGCTCGCAACCGGTGACGGCCCACGAACGCAGGGCGAGAAGGGGTTCCAGTCCGCGGCGCTCCGCCTCGGCGCGTGTGGTGACCACAGCCATGGCCGCACCGTCGTTCTGGCCCGAGGCGTTTCCGGCCGTGACCGTCGACTCGCCGTCGATCTTGAGCCTGATGGGACGCAACGCTGCAAGCGATTCCGCAGTAGCGTCCGCTCGCGGGTGCTCATCGCGGTCGACGACGGTGTCCGTACGGCCACGTCGGCCCGGGATGATGACGGGCACCAACTCGTCGGTGAAGCGGCCGCTGGCGTGCGCCGCGATCGCCCGTTCGTGGGATCGGGCCGCGAACTCGTCCTGCTCGGTCCGCGAGATGCCGTACCGCGCACGGAGATTCTCGGCGGTCTCGATCATCCCGCCCGGAACCGGGTGTGAGTCGCCGCCTGCGGTCAGACGCCCGCGGTCGAGGCGATCGCGGAGTTCCACGCCGCCCTGCTTGATCCCCGACCGCAGCCCCAGCGCGTAATGCTCGACGGTCGACATCGACTCGGCGCCACCGGCGACGACGAGGCGCGCACCGCCCGTCGCGACCATCGACGCCCCGGTCAGGATCGCCTGTAACCCGGAACCGCAGCGACGGTCGATCTGCATCCCCGGTACGCCGACTCCCAGACCGGCGTCCAGAGCCGCGATGCGACCGAGCGCCGGCGACTCGCCGTTGGCGTAACCCTGCCCGAGGATTACGTCGTCGACATCACCCTCCTCGAGTCCGGTGCGCCGGACGAGTTCGCGAAGGAGGTCGGTGGCCAGTCGGGTGACGGGCACGGTCGACAGCGCCCCACCCATGCGCCCGACCGGGGTACGCAGTGGCGAACAGACAACGATGTCGGTACCCGCGTCCGTGGTGAGTGAAGCCATGAGTCCACCCTAGGAAGCAACAGCGATATGCAGAAGTATCCATATCTCGGCATTTGATATGGAGCAGATATCAACGCTCTAGACTGACTCCATGGAACTGCGACACCTGCGCTACTTCCGCGCCGTCGCCGAGGAGCTGCACTTCGGCCGGGCCGCCGAGCGGCTCCACATGGCCCAGCCACCGCTGTCTCAGCAGATCCGCCAGCTGGAGGACGAGCTCGGGGTCGCACTGCTGATCCGGTCGACGCGTCGTGTCGAGCTGACCCCGGCGGGTGCGGATTACCTGCCGCGAGCCGTCGCGATCCTGGACTCGGTCGACGCCGCCGCCCGGCAGGCGCAGCGGATCGCCGACGGGCGGCAGGGCAACCTCGCGATCGGGTGCGTGGGTTCGGCCACTTACTCGCTGTTGCCCGCGCTCGTGCGCGCACTGAGCGACGAACTCCCCGATGTGGACGTCCACGTTCGCGGCGAGATGCTGGCACCGGCCCAGATCGCCGCGCTCGAGTCCGGGGACATCGACCTCGCCTTACTGCGCATGCCCATCAACACCACCGGACTGCGGGTCGAGTCGATCCGCAGCGACCGCCTCATCGTCGCTCTGCCCCACGATCATCCGCTCGCCCACGGCGCAGCGGATACGCCCGTCGACCTCGCCCTGCTGCGCGGCGACGACTTCATCGTGCACGCGGGCAGCGGGAAGTCGGTCATGCACGGGGTCCTGTCGGCGGCCGCCGGACGCGCGGGATTCGTCCCGCGCGTCCGGCACGAGGTCGAGGAGACGTCGACGCTGGTGACACTCGTCGCCGCGGGGGTGGGGGTCGCCCTGGTCCCTGAACCCACCTCAGCGCTCGGTATACCCGGCGTCGTCTACCGCCCGCTCGACACCGACGACGAGGTCGAACTGGCCGTCGCGTTCCCCGACGGGCCCCAGTCCCCGCTCGTCGACCGGGTCCTGGCGGTGTTGCGCACACTCTCCTGAACGCCGCAAACCCACCCCTTTTCGGTATATCCACCCACCACACAGGGGGTGGAAACACCGAAAAGAGGTGGGTTTGCGAATGTCTCGGATCAGCGGTGGGTGAAGTTCGGGTCCCGCTTCTCGACGAAGGCGGCCATGCCTTCGGTCTGGTCGTCGGTCGCGAACGTGGAGTAGAACAGTGCGCGCTCGGCGCGGACACCCTCGACGAGGCTCGACTCGAACGCGCGATTGACCGCGTCCTTGGCGGCGGCGGACGCGATCAGCGACTTCGAGGCGATGACCTCGGCGACCTCGATGGCGGCGGCGCGGCAGTCCTCCTTGGGAACGACGCGCGAGACGAGGCCGAGGCGTTCGGCCTCGTCGACCTTCATCTGGCGGCCGGTCAGCACCATGTCCATCGCCTTGGCCTTGCCCACGGCGCGGGTGAGACGCTGCGAGCCGCCGATCCCGGGGATGACGCCGAGGTTGATCTCGGGCTGACCGAAGACGGCGTTGTCGCCGGCGATGATGGTGTCGCACAGCATCGCGAGCTCGCAGCCGCCGCCGAGGGCGTAGCCGGTGACGGCGGCGATGATCGGCGTGCGCGCCCGCGACAGCTCATCCCAGGCACCGAAGAACTGCTCGTT
The DNA here is from genome assembly GCF_029866425.1 of Gordonia sp. SMJS1. Taxonomy (NCBI): domain Bacteria; kingdom Bacillati; phylum Actinomycetota; class Actinomycetes; order Mycobacteriales; family Gordoniaceae; genus Gordonia; species Gordonia sp. SMJS1. Next base: position 4,505,382 of record NZ_CP123381.1, read on the forward strand.
GACCACGTCCGCGTAGGACTTCGACGACATCTCCTTGATGTCGGCACCCGCGGCAAACGCCTTTTCCGAGCCGGTGATCACGATGGCGCCGATCCCCTGGTCGACGTCGAACTCCCGGACGGCACCGACCACTTCGTTCATCAGCTCGGTGTTGAGGGCGTTCAGTGCCTTGGGGCGGTTGAGGGTGATGATGCCCACCCGGCCGCTGGTCTCGACGATGATGGTCTGGTGTTCGGTCACGGTCAGTCCTCTTTCGGTTCGGTGACGGGCGGGATGTTACGGGCTGACTCCCACCCGGGGAAGGTCTCGGTCAGACGGTCGGGAACGTGAGGTCGTCGGGCAGTGGCGCGAAGAAGGCGTCGACGGCGTCCCCGGAGAACGTGGCCCACTTCGGATCGCGGTCCTTGTCGATGACCTGGGCGCGGATGCCCTCCGCCATGTCGGGATGCAGCAGGCAACGCACCGACACGCGATACTCGCGCACCAGGGTGTCCTCCAGGGTCGCGTCGCCGGCTGCCTCGCGCAGCGAACGCAGGGTGACGGCCAGTGCAGTCGGGCTCTTCGCCTCGATCGCGTCGGCGGTCTTGTCCGCGAAGGGCGAACCCACCGCGCGGCATCGTTCGATGATCTCCGAGACCGAATCGGCCGCAAACGCTTCCGCGATCCATCCGCGATGTTCGGCGAGTTCGGAAGCCGGCGCGTCGACGGCGTGCGCGGACAGTGCCGCCTCGATTCCCGACTCGCCGATCACGGCGAGGAACGCCGGCAGCGACTCCGACGGGACGAAGTGATCGGCCAGGCCCATCGCGATGGCGTCGGCGCCGCGCAGGTGACCGGCGGTGAGGCCGGCGTAGGTTCCGAGCCCGTCCGGAACGCGCGAAAGCAGATGCGTACCACCGACATCGGGCACGAAGCCGATACCCACCTCGGGCATCGCGAGTTTCGTACGGTCGGTGACGATGCGGATGTCGCCGTGCGCGGAGACCCCGACACCGCCGCCCATCACGATGCCGTCCATGATCGCGACATACGGCTTGGGATAGCCCGAGATCAGCGCGTTCAGACGGTATTCGTCGAACCAGAACCTCGCCGACGGCGACTGCTCTGCGTCACGATCGGTCGACTCGGGATTACCGCTCAACGCGGACGCGTCGCGATGGATGGCGACGATGTCGCCACCGGCGCAGAGGCCCCGCTCACCGGCGCCGGAGAGAACGACGGCTTCGACCGCGTCATCGGCGGCCCAGGCCGCGAGGTGCTCGGCCATCGAGCCGACCATCTCGTGATCGATCGCGTTGATGGACTTCGGACGGTTCAGGATCAGCGACCGCGCCGACCCGTTCTCCTCCGTCAAGACCGATGGTTCCGACACGGGCGAACTCCTCTCCACACCGACAGTTCTCCGATGGTTGCATATCCTAGTAACCGGGGTCCAGCCCGACTCAGGTTAGGGTTACCTCATGGGCTATTCCAGAGCACGCGTTGCCGACGTCGCCGACCTGACGCCCAATCTGCGTCGCATCGTCTTCGACGTGAACGATCTGCCAGGACTCGGCTTGCCCGGCGGCGCCGACGAAGCCGTGGGCATCTACTTCCCACACGACCCCGAGCGTGTCACACCGGATATGGAATGTCGCGACGGCACGTGGGCCTACTACGACATCGAACCGGCACCCGACGGCCGGAACTACTCGATCCGGTCGGTCGACCACTCCGCCGGGACCATGGTCGTCGACTTCGTCATCCATGCCGCCGGCCCTGCAACGCTGTGGGCCCAGCGCGCCGAAGCGGGGCACGACGTGGTGATGACGCACGCGCGGTGCTGGTACGCACCACCCGCCGGCGTCGAACGCCTGATCCTCGCCGCCGATCTGGCCGGACTCCCCGCCCTGGCCCGGATCCTCGACGAACTGCCGTCGACCGACGGTGTCACCGCCGTGGTCGAGGTGCCCGCCCCGACCGAACTGGCCTATCTGCCCGAGCGCGACGTCGAGCTGATCACGCTCGTCGGCGGCAACTCCCGCACGCCGAGCCGTCTCGCGGACACGGTCTGCGGACTCACCCTGCCGACCTCGGGCGCGTACTGCTGGTTCGCCGGCGAGGCGGCGGAGTCGCGTGCGATCCGCAAGCACCTGCGCGGCAATCTTCGCTGGGACCGCCGGTCCTACGACGTCATCGGCTACTGGCGCGTCGACGCCGAGCGATGGACGCAGGCCTATGTGGAGCGGGGCGCGGAACTGTTCGCCGTCTACCGCCAGGCGCTCGACGACGGCAAGAGCGAGAAGCAGGCGTCGGAAGAGTTCGACGAGGCGCTCGAACGGGCCGGCCTCTAGTACTCGGCGACCATACCCTTGTCGGGGGCACGAAACATCGTCCACAGGAACCGGGGTATGACCCGCTTTGGCAGCGGCGACGGCCAGTCCCGTCCGCGCATCAAGGCGTCGGTTCCACCGTCGACGGTGACGACCGCGCCGGCCATGAAGTCCGCCGCCGGCGACAGCATCAGCATGACCCAGGCGGCGAGCTGGTCAGGAGTTCCGTACTCGCGCACCGGAACCGGAAACGACTTCACGTGCCCGGCCTGCGGACCGTCGAGTTGCGACTGCAACAGCGGCGTCATGACCGGCCCGGGAGCGAGGACGTTGACCCGGATGCCCTCACCGGCCCACTCGGTCGCCGTCCCGTGCAGGCGGCACCACTGCGTGACCGCGATCTTCGACGACGCGTACGCCACCGGGCCCGTGACGCCGCGCCGGCGTCGGATCACCCGGACGGCCCCCTCGGGGTCGCCACCCAGCAGGCGTCGGATGGCGGATTTCGGGACCAGCGGCGTGACCGTCGCCGAATTCGACCCGAAGACAACCACTTTCGCCTTCACCGCGGCGGCCAGGGCGGGCCGCCACGCGGTCAGCAGCTCGGTCACCCCGAACACGTTGACCTCGACGATCATCCGCTCCCGTCCGGCCGCGGGGCCCATGCCCGCGGCCAGCACGGCCCCGTCGAGTTGCCCGCCGGATCGGGCGAGGACCTCGTCGGCCGCGCGGCGTCGGCCCTCGGGTGTCGACAGATCGGCGACGACGTCGGCATCGCGCTGATCGACCCCGATCACGGTGTGCCCGTCCGCGCGCAGGGCGGCGGCCACGGCCGCACCCATCCCCGACGCCGAGCCGGTCACCGCGTATGTGCCGGCCGGGATCACGCCAATCCCCTTTTCCCGCTGTCGGATTCAACTGTCGCGCCGTGCCGGTGTTGGGTCCGCTCGTAGGCGTCGTTGAAGGCACGTAGTTCGTGGAGCAGAGCCTGCGGCGAGCCGGGGGCCAGGTCGGCGAAGACCTGCTCGAGCCGTTCGGCTCGCAGCAGACCATCGCGCCGGAACGCTTCCCTCCCCGCATCCGTGGGGCGGATCAACTTCGACAACGAGTCCTCGACCTCGAACCGCTCCACGTAGCCGTGTTTGATGGCGGCGTTGACCTGCCGGTTGACCGTCGACTGCTCGAGCTGGAGGTCGGCGGTCAGCTCCCGCAACGTCCGCGGCCGACCGTCGGAGAGAATCCAGAGGATCGCGAAGGCCGAGCGTTCCAGCCCGACGCCGGGGTGCACCAGGCTGCGACGCCGTGACATCCGCAGCAACTCCTGCGCCAGGTCACGATGCACCGGCGACTGCCAGGGCGCATGGTCCTCCGACATCTCTCCTCCATCTGTCGACGTGGACAATCTACTGTCCGATTTGCATGTGTACATTACATATGTATGCTGCATACCTCGAAGGAGGTCTCCCCCATGAGCCAAGTACGAGGTTCCGCGCCCGAGCTGACCGACGACGCGTCCGACGCCGTCGAGAAGGCACCCGCCGTCGCGATCGGCAGCGTCGTGGTGCTGTGTTTCGGCGGCCTTGTCGCCTCGCTGATGCAGACGCTGATCATCCCGATCCAGCCCGACCTGCCCCGTCTTCTCGGGACATCGATCGGCAACGCATCGTGGATCATCACCGCGACCCTGCTCGCCGCCGCCGTGGCCATGCCGATCGCCGGACGCCTCGGCGACATGTTCGGCAAGCAGCGTGTCCTCTTGGTGAGCGCGGTGCTGCTCACCGTCGGTTCGTTGATCTGCGCACTGGGCGATTCGCTCATCCCGCTGATCATCGGACGCGGCGTACAGGGCCTGGCCATGGGATTCATCCCCGTCGGTATGAGCCTCATCCGTGAGATCACTCCGCCCCGGATCACCTCGATGGCCGTCGCCGCGATGAGTGCCACGCTCGGCGTCGGCGGTGCGATCGGCCTACCGCTGGCGGCCTGGATCGTGCAGACCTGGGATTGGCACGCCCTGTTCTACGTGGCAGCCGGTCTCGGCGTCCTCGTCACGGTCGCGGTCCTCGTCCTGGTCCCGCGCGTGAACGACGCCGCGGGCGGCCGCATCGACGTCCCCGGCGCGATCGGGTTGGCCGTGGGACTGTCCGCCTTCCTCATCGCCGTCTCGAAGGCGAACGACTGGGGTTGGACGTCCGGCGCCACACTCGGACTCGGAATCGGCGGAATCCTGGTGTTGATCGGATGGGGATTCTTCGAACTGCGCCAACGTGAGCCGCTCGTCGACCTGCGCACCACCGCACGGCCCGCCGTCCTGCTGACCAACATCGCCGCCGCGGCGATCGGCTTCGGCATGATGGCCCAGTCCATCGTGCTGCCGATGCTGCTGCGCCTCCCGGAGGCCACCGGTTATGGTCTGGGACAGTCGCTTCTGGCCGCGGGCCTGTGGATGGCGCCCGGCGGACTGATGATGATGATCTTCGCGCCCATCTCGGGCATCCTCATCAACCGGATCGGCGCCAAGATCACCCTGGCCATCGGCGCGGCCATCCTGGGATGCGGTTACCTGCTCGCCTTCTTCCTCATGGACGCGGCCTGGAAGCTGATGCTGGCCTCGATCGTGTGTGCCATCGGTGTGGGTGTCGGCTACGCGGCGATGCCGACCCTGATCATGGGATCGGTGCCGGCCACCGAAGCCGGTGCCGCCGTGGGGCTCAACGGACTCATGCGTTCGCTGGGCACCACCGTCGCCTCCGCCGTGATGGCACTGATCCTGGCCAGTGCCACGATCTCGCTCGGCGGCACCGAGGTGCCCGACCAGTCGACGTTCACCTGGTGCTTCCTCGTTGCCGCGGCCGCCGCCTTCGTCGGCATGGCGATCACACTGACCATCCCCTCGCGTCGCGGATCGTCGAATGTGCCGGAGGAGCAACCGCTTCCGGCTCGGGGCTGATCCAGATCCGGGTTGCGGTCATCGCCCAGATCAGGGACGCAGGGGCGGGAAATACGACTCGGCACCCAGTGCGCGAACGTCGTCGAGCCATCCCGAACCGTAGGCCTCGACGGTCCGCACCGAATCCGGCTCCTCCAGATTCCAGGCCTGTCGTTTGTAGGTCCAGTTCGTTGGTTGCAGACGGTGCGCCGCGCGCCAGTGATCGATCGACGCTCCGTGGTCGCCCTGCCGGTGAAAGTACTCACCGAGCTCGAAATGGGCAGCGGCCAGCGATTCGTTCGCGGACCGCGGCTGTGATCGCTCGATGACCTGATCGGGATCGAGGACATAGCGACTGGTGGCACCGTGTGCTGCCCAGTCACGGACCATGGCCGGGTAGAGCGCGTAATCGATCCTCATCTTGGCGATCTCCGACCTGACCGCGCGGTGGTCCGCAGGCATCTCGTCGAGCGATTGTGCGGCGACCTCGGAACTCTCGTGCGGATTCTCGAGCCAGGCCGGCTCAGCCGGTCGGACGATCACCCCCTGCTCGTCGACCCACATCGCGTTGGGGACGTTGGTGACACCGAAACGAGCTCCCAGGATGTGGGTCCGGTCGATCAGTGCCGGGTGTGACGGAGCGGCCTTCTCGATCCACGGACGCGCTGCCTCGGCGCCGCCGGTGTCGAGGGCAACCGTCACCACCTCGACTCCGGACGGATGCAGTTCGTCACGGAGCTCCCGCCACAGGCGCAGGTCTTCCCGACACCCACACCACGATGCCCACGCCACCAGGACGGTCTTCTGGCCCAGCAGGGAGTCAAGTCGAAAGAGGGTCCCGTTGAGTTGCGGCAGTTCCAATTCCGGAGCCACCGCCGTCGTAAGCGACCGGCCCGTGATCGTCGATTCCGGGCCCAGTGCCCATACATCAACCCGTTCGTCCTTCACCAGACCCATCCCGAGCCGCTCGGCGATGGAAACGATGTCCACATCGGCCGAGTCGCCATCACTCGAGTTGAGCAGGGGCACACACACTTCACCTTTGCAGGCGCCCTGGGGCTTGAGCGCCCAGCCGGTGCCCTGCAGAAACATGTCGGCGTCGATGTCCAGAGAAGTCAGGATCATCGCCCGGCCTCCACGGTCGTGTCTGTGATCCCCATGAGTTGTTGCATCCGCTCGGGATCGACGCCGATCCGGTGCGACAAGGAGAGGGCATCCCAATACTCCCGCCAGTTGACGATGAGTCCATCGTCATCGATCTCGAAGATCGCCAACAGCGGGTTGTGCACGCGAACGTTGTTGTGCAGCATCGTGACATGGTCGATCCGCTCGGTGATGACGTAGCGGTCGTCCGACACGACCGTAAGGACCTCGCACACGCAGTCCTTGTAGTCGTCGGCTTGACGGGCGAGCTCCCCGGCGATGGCATCACGCCCCTGGATCGCCTGCCGCGCAGGCACGCCGACCTGATACCAGGCATCCTCGCGGAACAACGCGGTCACCCGTTCCAGATTCGGCCGGAAGTCGCCCAGGTCGAGGATGCGCAGGACCTCGCGAACCGGCGCCTCTTGCTTCGAACCCATGTGGTCCCTCTCTCTCCATCGCTTGCATGTGATCACGGTCATATCATGTATATCACTGTCAGAAATGATCTGGTGTGAACCGGACCGTCATCGACGGTGGCCTCGATTCCGCACTGATGAGCCGTAATAGAGCGCCAAAACGCTTGCATCAGGAATTCAGCATGTCAGAATCGAGACTCACCGTCGTTTGAAGCGACCCTCGGCGAGCAACGTAGAGGCCGTCGGCCTGGATCAAGGGCGTACGTCGACAGCCGAACGGTCGAGGAAGTCCGCCAGGCCGGCAGAGAAGACGTCATTGTCGTCTCCTGCGACCATGTGGCCCGCCTCGCGGACGTCGACCACCTCGAGATGCGGGATCAGAACCCGCATCTCTGCGACTCCCGCGTCGGAGACGACGTCCGACATCCGTCCCCGGACGAGCAGGAACGGGCAGGTGACGTCTCGGGCGGCGGCTCGCGAACGCTCATAGACAACTTGGCTGTTCGGGTGCTCGGGACTGTCGGCAGAGTCTTCGACATCGAGACTGCGAGGGTCCCAGTGCCAATGCCACCGCTCCCCTCGTAGCCTCAGGTTCTTCTTCAGGCCCTCGAGACTGCCGGACCGGCGGCGCCGCGGGTTGTACGCGGCGATCGCCTCCGATGCCTGCTCCAGGCTGTCGAAGCCGTCGGGCGCACTCCGCATGAAGTCACGGACCCGCGCACTACCGGACTCCTCGATCTTCGCGGCCACGTCGACCAGGACCAGCGCCTGCGCGAGTCCCCTGTTCTCACCGGCTGCGATCAGCGAGACAATGCCCCCCAGAGACGCTCCCACCAGCGACAACGGTTGTCCGGGTTCGCGGCGACGAATCTCGGATGTCAGGGACATCAGGTCATCGAGGTGCCCCGACAGACCATAATTGCCGTCGGGCGCCCAATCGCTGTCGCCGTGACCCCGGAGATCCACGGCGTAGGTCGTCCATCCCAGAATCGCAAGTCGTTCGCCGGCCGTACGCCAGGAATGCCGAGTCTGCCCGCCGCCGTGCAACAGCACGACGACGCCGCGGGAATCACCACCGGCCCACCGGTCGGCGGCCAACTCGAGTCCTCCGCCGGGAAGTGTCACCCGGTCGTGCGAGACCTTGTCGGTAGCCATGGCACCCCCTTCATCTGGTGCGATCCGTCGTCGCCCGCATCGATCAAGCACCATCGTGCCAGCCGCAGCCGAGATTCGCACAACCATGGATTTTGTTGCACACGAACACGATACGATCCTACTGCCCTAGAGTCAGGAGAAACATGGCTGCCCTCGACCTGGTCCTCGTCGAACATTCCGGTTCCACGTGCACCGTCACACTGAATCGTCCCGAAGCACGTAACGCCCTGTCGCAGGACCTCAACCGGGAACTCATGGCCGCTGTTGCCGACGCGGACGACGACCCCGGCGTGGCGGTCATCCTGCTCACCGGCGCGGGCGGTTCGTTCTGCGCCGGCATGGATCTCAAAGAGCTGTCCGCCAGGGGTTTCTCCGGGAGCGAGAAGACCGAGAACTGCATCGACCGCGTCGCCGTGTGCGCCACGCCGGTCATCGGCCTCGTAGACGGGCCGGCGGTCACGGGTGGATTCGAACTCGCGCTCGCATGCGACTTTCTCATCGCGTCGACCACCGCGCGGTTCGCCGACACCCACTCTCGCATCGGGATCGTCCCCGGCGGTGGGTTGACCGGCCGTCTTGCCGAAGCCGTCGGAGTTCGGCGAGCCCGGCACCTCAGTGCCACCGGGCAGTATCTCGATTCCGCCACCGCCCTGGCCTGGGGACTGGTGAACCAGGTGGTCGAGCCGACCGCATTGCACGACCGCGGACTGGCCGTCGCCGAAGCCTTCACCGCAGCCGATTCGGCCACACTGCAACAGATCTGGTCGCTCTACGACGGGCTGTCCGACGACGGGATCGTCGAGGCCCTCACCCGGGAGGCCGAGACCAACCGGGCCTGGACCGCCGAGGTGGCCGCCGTCGCCCAGTCGACGGCATCAGTCCTCGAGCACGGCCGTTCGCAGACAGCACACGACGGGCGCTGACGACTCTCGGGTCAGCGCCCGCGTGGGCTGTCGTGCAGTACCGTCGGTCACACGACCTGGTTGTCGGACTCTCTGTCCCGTTGCCCGACAAGGACTACATGCTGGTGGGGCCCCGGGAACTTCAGGAGCGACCCGGCATCGCCACGCAGTTGCTGGCCTGTGACATAACGGGATTCGTCGGACGCGAAGAAGAGCACGGCATTGGAGATGTCCACGGTGTCCACATACGGGATGGGCATTGCCTGGAACGTCGCGAAGGCGGGCTCGACCTCTTCGCGCGTCGGATGTTCCAGATCCGGGCGGAACACCGAATACAGACCATCGTTGTGCAACAGATGAGTGTCGACGTTGGTCGGATGGATGACGTTCACGCGGATGAACTCCGAGGCCAAGTGCAGTGCGAGCTGCTCGGAATAACCGACCAGGGTCTTCTTGGACCACCCGTACCCGGCCGAGCCGGGCCCCATCGCCGGATTGTCCGTCGTGTTCGGCAACATCGCCGCCGTCGATCCGGTGATCACGACCGATGCATACGAGCCCAGGTGCGGCATCGACACCGCGACAGTGTTCATCACACCGACGAGGTCGACGTCGACGGCATCGACGAAATCTGACGCGTGCGGGTCACCCATGGCCATCGGCAGTATTCCGGCGTTGGCGACCACGATGTCGAGATGGCCGAGCGAAGCCAGTCCCTCGTCGAGCGCCGACTTCAGTTGAGCGCGGTTGCGCACGTCGGCCTTGACGGGCACGATTCGACGGTCGAGTTTCTCTCAGACCGCGGTGAGGACGACCTGTTCACCCAAGCTGTTGACCCAGAGCCTCTTCGGTGCCGGCTGGACCGCTGACCGTGTGGGCCGAATCTGATGAGGCCCGACCGGACCGACTACTGGCGGAGGCGTTCGCTCTGGTACGCAACGGCTTCACGAGCGCCTGATCCCGCGCCCGCCGAGCGGCCTCCTCGTGGGCACGTCAATCCCACATCAGTCCGCCGTCGATCAGCAGGGTGTGTCCGGTGACGAACCCCGCCTCGTCCGACAAGAGATAGGCGACCGCCGCCGCAACCTCTTCGGGCTTGCCCATGCGACCCACCGGAATGAGATCGGCCCACTTCTCCTGCTGGTCGGCGCCGAAGGCGATGATCCCTTCGGTCAGGATCGTGCCGGGACCGACCGCGTTCACCTGGATGTTCCGACGCGCGTACTGCAGCGCGGCGTTCTTGGTGAGTCCGACGACGCCGTGCTTGGCGGCGGTGTAGGCAGCCATACCAGGAGCATTCTTGGCGCCCGCGTTCGATGCCATGTTGACGATCTTGCCGTGCCCGGCGCCGACCATGTGAGCGAGTTCGCCACGCATGCACAGGAACGTGCCTCGGAGGTCGACGCCCATCACCGAATCCCACTCGGCGATCGACAACTCGTGCAGATCACCGGGAGTGTGCGCTATCCCCGCATTGTTCACCGCGAGATCGAGTCCCCCGAGGTATTCGACGGATCGCGAGATCAACGCCTCGACGCTGTCGGCATCGGAGACATCCGCCTGGATGAACGTCGCCTTCCCCCCGGCCGCGCGGATGCTGTCCACGGTCGTGGCACCACCTTCGTCACTGATGTCCGAGACCACCACGTTCGCACCGTCTTTCGCGAGGCGAAGTGCGATCGCGCGTCCCAGACCGGACCCCGCTCCGGTGACCAGGGCACCGGAATTCTCCAATGTCATCAGTTATCTCCTCGCTCGACTTCGCCGGCACCGGTCACGACCGACCGGATGGCAACCGGACGAACAGTGCTCGTGCCTCGGCGCACACTACGTCCCCGTCGAGCAGCGCGCCGCGCACGAAGGTCTTGCGCCCCTCGATGCTGTCGATGGTCGCGGTCACCCGGAGTTCACGGCAGACGGGGGTGGCGCTGCGATAATCGACTTTGAGGAACGCGGTACGCGAGTCCGGCTGTCCCTTGCGACTCACGAACATTCCCAGGACATCGTCGAACAGGAGGGTGATCACTCCGCCGTGGACCGTGTCGGTGCTGCCCATGTGGGCGAAACCGAACGTCACCGAACCGAGCATGGAGTCGTCGGAGGTGTCGGTCGACTCATAGGGCACGAGGATCGGGTGCCCGAGGCCCTGCATGCCCAGTTCTCTGGCCGTGCGCTGCCCTTCGGCCACCTCGAAGTGCCGGAGCCGATCGGTCAGATCCTCGATCGCCGCGGTCATCTCCGCTGCCGCCTCGTGCGGTGGGGCCACCAGACACAAAGTCGCCTGTAGGTCTCGAAAGGCTTCGATCATGCCCACGAATGCGTCGATGTCGTGGGCCTGTACGTGGGTCATGATTCGGACTCCTTACGCCGGGAACGCGTGCCGCTGCACGAGCCCTTCGCTCAGCACGCTGAGGTCGGTCTGGAAATCGGTGAAACTGCGGCTGGTCGGTTCGATGGTGATCCACGTGACGCCGGCATCTTCGTACGCGGCCAGTTCGGGCCCGACGGCGGCTACGAAAGCTGCGGCTCCGTCCCTGCGCAGCACTTCTTTCTCGAAAGGCACGAACGAGACATCGACGTCGGGTTTTCCTGCTGATGCTCGGAACCTGTTCAGTTCGCCGATCTGCGTGCGAAGGGCCCCGATGTCCTCCAGGGGTGGCGTCCTCGTGATCGCGGCCGTCGACGCCTGCTGTGCGATCGGCATCCAGCCGTCGGCCTTGTCGATCACCCGTCGCCGAGCGGCGCGGCTGTTTCCCCCGATCCAGATCGGCGGACCACCGTCGGTTTGTGGTAGTGGCAGGGCGATGTGTCCCGCCGCGCCGTACGCCGGACCCTCGTGCTCCTCACCACGCCAGGTCGCCCGCATGGCATCGATGGCCTCGTCGAAGAGCTTGCCCCGGCCGCTGAAGTCGGCCCGGAGCGCGTCGAACTCGGTCTCGAGGTAACCGGCACCGAGTCCCAGTGTGACCCGCCCGCCCGATAAAAGGTCCAGACTGGCAACGGCTTTGGCGCCGAGATACGGGCTGCGATATCCGACGACCATCGCGTAGGTGAGCAGACGGATACGGCTGGTCGCCTCGGCGGCCACCGCCAACGACACGAACGGGTCGAACGCGTGATGACCACCTCGAGCCAGCCACTCACGGTCGGGGTAGGGGTGCTCGCTCATCGAGAAGCCGTCGAATCCGGCCTCCTCGCAGCACTTGGCCACCTCTCCGAGGCTGCCGTCTCCGATCCACTCGCGATAGTGTTTTACCGCCCGCATGGGGAACATCAGGTTGAACTTCAACGCCATCTCACACCCTCCGCCATGTCACACCTTCATCTGAAGAGTTCCCGTGCGACCACCAAGCGCTGGACCTCGGTGGCGCCTTCCCCGAGACGCTTCACTCGCAGGTCACGAAACCACCGCTCGAGTGGCAACTCATCGGAGAGCCCGAGCGCACCATGAACCTGGATGCAGGTGTCGATGACCTTGTAGGCCGCCTCCGTGCCGTACATCTTGGCGATGGAGGCGTCGACCTTGACGTCTCGGCCCAGATCGGCATTCCACGCCGCCTGATACATCAGCAACCGGGCAGCACGCAGTTCCACCTCGGCGTCGACGAGCATCCAGGCGACTCCCTGCTTGTCGGACAACCTGCCACCGAAGACCTCTCGGCCCTTGGCCCACCGACACGCCGAGTTCAGTGCTTCCTGCGCGATTCCGATCGGGCCGGCGGCGTACAGGATTCGGCTGTAGACGAGGAAGTCGCTGGCGAGTGCGAACCCACCACCCTCGGCACCGATGCGATTCGCCGCGGGCACCCGCACGTTGTCGAAGTGGAGTTCGTAAGGCGCGAACGACGCCATCACCCCTATCCGGTTGAACGTCAGCCCAGGGGTGCCCCTCTCCACGATGAAACACGAGATCCCGGCACGGCCTTCGCCGGTCCGTGCGTACACCACTCCCCAGTCCGCCCCCTCGGCATGGGAGGTCCACATCTTGCTGCCGTCGAGAACGTACTCATCACCGTCGCGGACCGCTCGAAGGGTGATCGCGCGGGCCGGGTCGGACCCACCTGACGCCTCGCTGATGGCGGTGTAGGCCTTGGTCATCCGGCCGTCGAGGATCGGCTGTGCGAATCTCTGGAACTGCTCGGGCGACGCCTTGAACATGATATTGGGAGGATTGCCGCCGAAGGCGCCGAGCGCTGGGAAGAACGCTCCCATACGGCATTTGGACGCCTCCTCGGCCACCACCACCTGACCGAGCACGCTGAGGCCGGCGCCGCCATACATCTCTGGAGTCTGCAGAGCCCACAGCCCCAGACGACGAGCTTTGTCCTGCAGCGGGATCAGCTGATCTCGCGAAAGCCCGGCGGTGTCATGGGGAAGCGTTGCCTCGAGAGGATGAACCTCGCGCTGCATGAACCGGCGAACCGTCTCACGAAGCATCCGCAACTCGTCGGGCAGTTCCCAGGATCCGAGCGGCGGACCTCCGGCCCCGGTCTCGGTTTCGATTTCCACAGTCACGGATGGCCTCAGACCTTCTGACCGAAACGGTGGTCCTTGGCGCTTTGCAGTTGAGGCACGTGGTTGGCGTCGTACTGCTCAATCCATTCTGCAGGAAGCTTGCCCCACGCCTCACCGATCTTGATCCGCTGCGCCTCGCTGAACACCTCGGAGGCGACCACGTCGCCGACGAAGATGGTGCTCTCCTGCACGTCGAGCGAGCCGATCACCCGGCATTCGACGTAGCTGTGGGCATCGAGGAGGATCGGTGCGCCCGTGACACCTTCTTTGGTCCGGAGTTTGCCGATCTTGTCGCCGTCCCGACCCGAGCTTCCGCCCAGGGTCATCAGGATCTCTATCGAAGCATCGACTTCGTCGTCACCGGCGCTGAGCATATGCATCGCAAAAACGCCGGAACTCAGCAGCATGTCATGCGTCATGTTGTACTTGGTCAGACTCACGGTCGCCCGCGGAGCATCCGGGATGATACTGGCGGCGCCGGCTGACAGCGACATCAGGCCGTTGGCGAAGCCCCCATCGATGGTGGTGATGGCGACTGGGAACGGCCGGAGTCCGCTGAGAACTTTGTTCGCAGCATCGGTGTCTACGGTCATGACTTTCCTTTGTTCGATTCGGGGAAGGACTACCTGTTCGCCGGCGCCGGGACGTCGATGACGACCGCACCGGCCTGACCACCACCCGCGCACATCGCGGCGACGCCGTAACCGCCTCCGCGACGGCGCAGTTCGTTGATGAGCGAGAGAATCATCCGCGCACCCGACGCCGCCACCGGATGACCGATGGAACACCCGCTGCCCAGAACGTTGACGATGTCGGCGCTGATACCGAGCTTCTTGCACGCCGCGACGGGGACGGCCGCGAATGCCTCGTTGATCTCCCACAGCGCGACGTCCGCCACGCCGATTCCGGCGCGGTCCAAGACCTTCGGGATGACGTCGAGCACGGCGAGACCGGTGTGGGCCGGATCGATACCCGTTGCCGCCCAGGCCTTCACCGAGGCCAGCACCTCCAGGCCCTCGTCGGCCGCGAGGTCGGAGCCGACCACCAGGACAGCGGCTGCGGCGTCGTTGATCCCGCTCGAGTTCCCCGCGGTGATGGAGAAGCCCTCGATCTCGGGGTGAAGTGGTTTGAGACCGGCCAGCCGCTCTGCGGTGGTGTCACGACGGGGATGCTCGTCCGTGGCGAACTCGACGAACGTCCCGTCCTGCTGCCGTGCCGACACCGGAACGATCTCGTCGACGAAAGCGCCCGAATCGATCGCCGCGATGGCACGCTCATGCGACCGCAACGCCCACGCATCCATCTCCTCACGGGTCAGGTCGAGTTCGGCGGCGGTGTTCCAGCCGACCGTGATCGACATGTCCATGTTCGGCGCCTCGGCGCTGTCCGGGTGGGTCGGCGGCATCCATTTCTGGGTGAACTCGTCCACGGTGCCGGGGGTCCGGAAGGACTGCATCGGACTGGTGGAGATGGACTGGGTGCCCCCTGCGATGATCGCCCGCTCTGCACCGGAGATGACCTGTGCTGCGGCGTTTCCCACCGCGGTCAGGCTTCCCGCGCAGTGCCGGTTGACGGCCTGCCCGGGGACCCGGGTCATTCCGGTGACCACTGCCGCGTGCCGCGCGACATCACCTCCGCCGTAGTTCGATTCGGCGAGGATGATGTCGTCGATCTGCGTGGGGGCCAGGCCTGATCGTTTCTGGACCTCTGCGACAACCACCTCGGCGAGTTCCATCGCCGTGGTGTCACGCAGGGTCCCTTTGAACGACGTGCCGACGGGCGTGCGTGCTCCGGCGACGATGACGGCTTCGATTGTTGACATGGCTGAATCTTTCGTTCGGTGTGCGCGGCCTCAGCCGAGCGTGAAGGGGTCGCGAGTGGCGCCGCTGAGTTCTACCCAGACGGCCTTGGTCTCGGTGAAGTCCGCGACGGCGTCGATACCGTTCTCACGGCCGATACCGCTCGCGCCGACTCCGCCGAACGGTACGTGCGGAGCGACCGTGCGATACGCGTTGATCCAGATCGTGCCCGCTCGCAGTTTGGCCGCCACCCGATGGGCGCGGTGCACGTCTTTGGTCCAGACCGAGCCGGCCAGACCGAATTCCGTGGAGTTGGCCGACGCGATCGCCTCGGCCTCGTCGGCGAATGTCGACACCGTCAGGACCGGTCCGAAGATCTCCTCGGAGACGGCTCGCATGTCCGCGGTGACGCCGGTCAGGACCGTCGGCTTCACGAAATAGCCACCCAGTTCCCCGGCCGGCACCCCGCCGTAGGCGATGGTGGCGCCCTCTTCGCGTGCAGCAGCGAAGTGCGACAGCACTTTTTGGTACTGCGGCTCGTTGGAGACCGGGCCCATCTCGGTCCGGGGATCCTTCGGGTCGCCCAGGATGATGGTCGAGGCGCGTGCGACGACCTTTGCGATCAGGTCGTCGGCGACGCTCTCGTGCACCAGCAACCGCGACCCGGCCAGGCAGGTCTGTCCGGTCGCGGCGAAGATGCCCGAGATCACCCCGTTGGACGCGGCGTCGAGATCCGCGTCGGGAAACACGACCTGAGCCGACTTCCCACCGAGCTCCAGGGTGAACCGGGTCATGTTCGCCACGGCGGCCTGACCGACGCGGATCCCGGTACCGGTGGAACCGGTGAACGCTATCTTGTCCACACCGGGATGGGAAGCCAGCGCGGCCCCGGTCTCGGGACCCCAACCGGTGACGACGTTGACGACGCCGGGCGGGAAACCGGCTTCCGCGAACAGCTTCGCGAACGCCAGCGTGGACGCGGGGGTGTGGTCGCTGGGCTTGATCACGAACGTGCACCCCGCGGCCAGTCCCGCCGCCAGCTTCCACGCCAGCAACAGCAGCGGGGAGTTCCACGGCGTGATCGCCCCGACCACACCGACCGGCTCATGGGTGGTGTACACGAGGAAGTTCGGCTTGTCGGTGGGGATGACGCTGCCTTCGAGCTTGTCCGCCATACCCGCGTAGTAGTAGAAGTACTCGGGGAGTCCGCGCATCTGCCCGGACATCTCGCGCAGGAGCTTACCGCCGTCGCGCACCTCCAGCTCGGCCAGTTCGTCGGCGTCGCGGGTGATGAGCTCGGCGAGTCGCCAGAGCAGCTTGCCACGAGCTGTGGCGGTCAGCTCGCCCCACGGGCCCGACAGCGCATCACGAGCGGCCTGCACCGCACGGTCGATGTCGACGGCTCCGGCGTCGGGCACCCGAATCCAGGGCCGGCCGGTGAACGGGTCGATGCTCTCGTAAGTCTTGCCGGACTCGGCCGTGACCTCCTCGCCTCCGATGAGCAATGGAACGGTCGCGATCTGTTCGGTGAGTTGGTCAGTGGTCACTTGCACTCCTAAACGAACCTGTCGGGTGTCAGCGGAATCGGGGCTCACGCCTGTTCTTCCGTGAGTCGCTGCGTCCCGATCCCGGGTTGCCGATCTGCGTGTACGACAGGCCGGTGCGAAGCGCGGTGGTCGGGGTCATGTCAAGGGACTCCCAGATCGCCCGAACCGTTCCCTGGATGGCTTCCGGTCGCCGGCCGGCAATTTCGGATGCCAGCTGTTGCGCGCGTTCGCGGAGGGAGTCGCGTGTGGTGATCTCACTGACGAGTCCGGTCCGCAGCGCGGTCTGGGCGGTGATCCGCTCGTCGCTTCCGACCAGGGCCCAGCGCAAGACGTCGCCCAGCGGAACACCGCGGGACAGCATGCCCATCGGCTCCAGCGCGGACACGATCCCGGCATTGGCATGGGGATCGAAGAAGTTGGTGTCCTCGCTGCAGATGACGATGTCGGACTGATTGACGAGATACATCGCTCCACCGGCAACCATCCCGTGCAGGGCGCAGACCACCGGCTTCCACACCCGGTGGTGCTTGGGCCCCAGCAGCACGCCGGGATCCTCCTGGTTGAACCGGTTGACATGAGTCCACCACGGGCCTTCGCCGACGTCGACGCCGGTACAGAAGGCCCGGTCGCCGTTTGCCTGTAGCACCGCGACATGGATGTCGTCGTCATCGCGGACACGCCCCCAGATCTCGGCGATCTCGCCGGTCATCACCTCGTTGAAGCAGTTGAGCCGGTCCGGACGATTGAGCGTGATCGTCGCGACATGGTCGTCGATCTCGAATTCCACGGTGCTATAGCTGTTCTCAGACGTCATGGTGGACACCGTTCTGCACCGGGGACGCGAGGAGTTCCTCACGTAGCTGCGACTTGTTGATCTTGCCGAGGGAATTGCGTGGGATCTGAGCGATCACTTCGATCTGTTCCGGGTATCTGCGTTTGTTCAGGGTGGTCGTCGCCAGGTACTCGTGCAGCGATCCGAGGTCGGGTGGTGCGCTCGAGTCGGACGGGACCACGACGGCACACACACGCTCGCCCGTTTCCTCATCGGGCATACCGATCACCGAGAGGTCGGCGATCGCAGGATGGTCGATCAGGGCCTCCTCGACCTCGCGTGCGGAGATGTTCTCCATCTTGCGGATGATGATGTCTTTGATCCGTCCCGTCACCGCGAGACGGCCCGCCGCGTTCAGGAATCCGAGATCCCCCGTGCGGAAGTACCCCTGCTCGTCGAGCGCGGACGCGTCCAGCGCCGAATCCACATAACCCTTGAAGAGTTGTGGCCCGAGTACTCGTATCTCCCCGACCTCACCGGTCGGC
Source organism: Gordonia sp. SMJS1 (assembly GCF_029866425.1). Taxonomy (NCBI): domain Bacteria; kingdom Bacillati; phylum Actinomycetota; class Actinomycetes; order Mycobacteriales; family Gordoniaceae; genus Gordonia; species Gordonia sp. SMJS1. Next base: position 4,523,420 of record NZ_CP123381.1, read on the forward strand.
AACCCCGATCCGTCCGGCCCGACGATCCGTACCCGGCCGCCCGAGCCCGGCGTGCCCTCGAAACGCGCGTGTTCGTCGGCGGTGTCGTCGGGGCTCCCCCAGGTGAGGTACGGGCATTCGGTCATCCCGTAGCCGGAGATGATGCCGACGCCCCCCAGATGTTCCGCCGCGGCCCGGCTGAGGTCGACCGGCCGGCCCGAGCCGCCTCCCAGAGTTGCCCGCGCGTTCGGGAACAGCGGCGCGGTACCGCGTTCGTGCGCGATGCGCAGATACTCCGTGGTGAAGGGCAGGCCCGAACCGATGAGCGTCGCGCGCTCGGCTATCAACTGATCCGCATTGTGCTCGGGGACGAATGCCGACGCCGTGATGAGAGTGTGCCCGACCAACAGACTGCTCAGGACGTGGGCGATGCCGCCGACATGGGTGATCGGGATGTACGCCGCACAACGCTCATCGGCCGTGACCTGGACATTCGTGACGAATGTCTTTGCCGCGGAGATCAATCCGGAGTCCGAGTGCTTGACTCCCTTGGGCGCGGCGGTCGTTCCGGACGTGTAGAAGATCCAGCTCACCGCGTCATCGTCACGGTCTGTTCGGGTCGGCAGTTGCGTGGCGTCCCCGCTGATCCATTCGTCTGTCACGACCAGGATCCGAAGCCGCTCGTTTCGACCGGCGATCGCGGACGCCATCGCGGCGTGATCGAACCCGCGGAAGTTGTCGGGCACGATGAGAAGTGAGGCGCCGACCTGCTCGGTGATGAATGCGACCTCACTCTCCCGCAACATCGGGATGATGGGATTCTGCACCGCGCCGATCCGCGCCAGGGCCAACGACAGCGCCATCGCCTCGATGCTGGTCGGCAGTTGCCACGACACCACGTCGCCTGCCTGGACACCCTGCTCGTGGAGCGCGGCCGCGGTGGACTCGGCGAGGTCCACGAGGGCTGAGAAGGTGACCCGGCGGCCGTGCTCGTCAGTTGCGAACTCACGGTTCGGACTCAGGCGAGCACGTTCGATCAGGAGATCCCAGTAGTTGGCAGCCCCCGCGACACCGACGACCGGTGTGCGCTGCGGAGTGGTCACACCGGCCCCTGCGACGTCGAGACCGTATCCTGCGACGCCACCAGGGAACCGGCGACCTCGCGCTTGAGGATCTTGCCTGCGGGCCCGAGGGGGAGTTCGGACCAGAACTCGAAACGTCGCGGCTGTTTGTAACCCGCCAGTTCGGCGCGGCACAGCGCGGTCAGTTCGGTCCTGAGGGCATCCTCGTCGATCGTCCCCTTCGGAACCACGACCGCAACCGGCGTCTCGCCCCACTCCGGATCGGAGACTCCCACCACGGCGACCATGTCCACCGCCGGGTGGTGACCGATCACCCGTTCGATCTCGGCCGGGTAGACGTTGAATCCGCCCGAGATGATCATGTCGGTCTTGCGGCCGGTGACGTGCAGGTAACGCTCGGCGTCGAGGTACCCGAGGTCGCCCGACCACAACCCGGTGCGGCGGAACGTCTGCCTGGTCTGATCCGAGCGATTCCAATAGCCGACGGCATTGGCCTCGCTCACGATCACGATCTCGCCGACCTCACCGGTCGGTAGCTCATTGCCGTCCGCGTCGACGATCCGGATCGAGCACATCGGGGTCTCCTGGCCGCACGACGTCAGGATGCTCGTCTTGCCCGCCACCATGTCGCGATGGTCCTGGGGGGTGAGGATCGTCGCCTGGCCGCCGCATTCGGTCAGGCCGTAGCGCTGCTGCAGGTCACATCCGAGCAGATCCATCGCCCTTTTCGCGAGCCCGGGCGGCACCGGTGCCGAGCCGTAGCTGATGCGGCGCAGGCTCGACATGTCGCGGGCCGCACCCTCTTCCAGTATTCGCAGAGTGCGCTGCAGCATGGTGGGGATGAACGTGGTGAACGTGACGCCACTGCGCTCGATCTCGTCGATGACCGCCTCGGGATCGAATCGCTTGTGGATGATCATGGTCTGCCCCAGATACGTCCACGTCAGGGTGCGCACCATCCCGCCGGCGTGAAGAAGGGTGTCGTCGCCAGGAAGATGTCGCTGCGGTTGGCCTCGGTCACCAGTGTGGTGTCGACGGCCTGCGCGAGCATGCCACGATGCGTGTTGATGACGCCCTTCGACCGGCCGGTGGTGCCGCTCGTGTACAAGATGAACTGGATGTCGTCCGGGCGCAACGACTTCGGTGTCGGATCGTGGGCGGCGGCCGCCCCCAGCGCCGCCTCGTACTCGTTCCCCACCGTGTCGCCACCGATCTCGAGGACCACCGCCAGGTCGCTCAACTCGGAACCGAAGCGGTCGACCTGATCGGTGTGGACCACCGCCGCGGTGGCACCGGAATCGTCACGCACGTGCGCCAGTTCGTCCGGTGCGAGCCGGATGTTCACCGGGACGGTGACCAGGCCCGCCTTCGCGAACGCGAAGGTGATCTCCGGCCACTCGATACAGTTGCGCGCGATGACGATCACCCGATCGCCCTTGCGGAGCCCGGCGGCCAACATGTGATTGGCCAGCCGGCGGGCCCGCTCGTCCACCTCGGCCCAGGTATGGGTCCGCCCTGATTCGACGATCGCGGGCTTGTTCGGGTATCGGCGCGCGTTGTTCTTCGAGATGTCACCTACAAGCACGTTGCCTCACAGGTACTTCGGCGCGAAGGACTGAGCCTCCGCGAGACTGGGATGGGGAAATGGAGATCCGACGGCGTCAGATCAGGAAGGCGAGAGTGTCGACTGGTCCCCCGGCACTGATCAAGTGGACAGTCTTGCCCGCGAGCTTGAGTCCATCGGGGTGCCGGCGGACCTTGTGGATGACCCTCCCAGCCCACACACGCTGGGTGTGACGATATTCGAACAGGGCGAAATTCGATCCCACCGTGACCGTGTCGTCGGTGGTGTCGAGGACCTCGGAATTGGTCAGCAGACGCCGCATCACCGACGGCGGGGTCTGCGAGTGTCGATTGCCGGTGTTCAACTGTGCTACTCGGCTTTTGATCCGGCGACGGTTGTCATAGATGTACGCCAGGTTGGTTGCCGGGTCGTCGTCGGGGTGCATCGGCACCCAGTACAGCGCGTCGTCGTCCCACAGCAATTCCCACTCCGAGTAGCGTGCCTCGTCGGCCAGCCTGGCCTCGAGGGACAGGAAACTCGCGATCTCCGGGGACGGCGCCGGCAGCGGCTGCAGTGCCGAAGACAGTACGTCGGTCTCGTCGAGTGTGCTCATCGGTTGATCTCCTGTCCCACGACATCTGCCCACTGACGGTAGAAACCGCGCTGAGGTGTCTCGGCGCTCTTGTCGCTGTTGACGATGCCGGTCTCGTCGGTCACATCGGTTTCCAGGCCACGTGACAACCGCAGCCATTCCGGATCCCTGGCCGCCAGTCCCGCTTGATTGCGCATTCCGATCTCGCCGTCGTCGGCGATCAGGAATCCGGCTGGGCCCATGGCGCCCTCGGACCGGCGGAGTGTACGCAGATTGAGTTCATCCTGTCCCGGGATCAGCGCCGCGGTGGTGTACGCGATCGTCTCGTCGGGGCCGATCGGCTCGACGTACATGACGTTCATCTCGGCGAGGAACAGGTTGGGCCAGATCAGGGTGTGCGGCGGTCCGACCACCAACGAATCGTGCGCCTTCTCCTCGCCGTACTTCTTCTCCAGCGCAGCAACGTACTTCGGTAATTTGGTCCGGGGTATCCGGCCGTACCAGATGAACTCCTCGTCCAGCTTTCGATACTCCGCCGAGTAGTCGATCTCGGAATGTCCGTCACCGATGTCGCGGACCACGACGTCGGTCTTGGATGGGATGTGCGAGACCTTCGCGGGTCGAATAGCGTCATAGACCGATGCGTGGGTGAACAATGCGTGATAGCCATCGACGTTGTTCTCCACCACCATCTTCCAGTTGGCGTGGTGCAGATGCTTCATCCAGTTGGCGCGCAGGTCGATCGTCCCGGTCGGCGACAGGTTGAGCAGGCGATCGAAGGCGGCGACGGCACCCCCGAGATGTTCGGTGAGCGATGGACCGTCGGCAGCCAGGGAAGCGAAGATGAACCCGCCGTAACTGTCCACCCTGGGCGCTTCGGCCATCCCGAGCTCGGACCGGACCGCGCGGAATGCCTCGCCGTAGCCCTCTTTCATCGGAACCGCGGTCAGCGAACCCGTGTTGCTGAAGGTCCAGCCGTGGTAGGGGCACCGAAAGGCGTTGGCGTTGCCCTTCTCGGCATTGCACAGCTTGTTCGCCCGGTGCGAGCACCGGTTGAGCAGCACCCGGATCTCTCCGTCCTTGCCGTGCGCGACGACGACCGGCTCGCTGCCGATCCGGCGGGTCAGGTAGTCACCGGGCTCACTGACCTCACTGTCATGGGCAACATAGACCCATCCGGTCCGGAAGATGGTGTCCATCTCGCGCTGGAAGATCTCCGGTGACGTGTAGACAGAACCGTGTACGCGATCGTCCTGGACGATCTTCGACACGTCGAAGTCGTCAGCCGTGCCGTGTTTCGACTCAGCGGTTGTCATCTGGGGCCTCCGTATCGGTGGTGTTCCTGGGCTGCGCGGCCGGGATCGCTACTCCGGCCAAGTTTCTGAAGCCGATGTCGACCACGTCACCGATCTGCGGCGAATCGGCCTGCCAGTCGACCGTTGTCATGATGAGGCGATGTCCGCCCGTGAGTTCGATGTCGACGATCGGATAGGGACCGGTCGTTGCAACCAATCCCGGTTCGAGGCGGTGCATGGTGGTCGACGAGTGCACGACCCCGGTCGGAACTGTTTCGGCCCAGTCGATCCGGCCGGATCCGCAACGGTCGCAGACGTGTTGTTCGAGATCGAGTGGGATCGCGCACCGAGCACAGAACGGGAGCACCAGGACGCCGCGCGCGGCCCCGGCGTAGAGGGGTTCCAACGGGTCACCCGCCACCGCCGGCGCAAGGCTGTCATCGAGCAGCCAGTCATCGACGACGGTCATGCTGCACGTTCCAGGACCAGCGCGGCGTGGTGATCCAGTCGACCACCGATCCCGCCGACGAGTGCTGTTGTCGCATCGGGTACCTGGCGCGCGTCGCCGTCGCCGCGGAGCTGAACGAGTGCCTCGGCCAGCGGGGTCATCCCCTGGAGATAGAACCCGGACAACTGCCCTCCGCCGGTGTTCGTCGGCAGGTTCCCTCCGCGCCCGGTGTGGCCTTCGCGGACGAACTGTCCCGCCGGGGCTCCACGGGTGAGCGCGTACTCTTCCAGCAGAATCAACGTGACGACCGAGAACGGATCGTAGAGCTGGACGGTGTCCACATCGTCGCGCGTCATGCCGGCGGCGTTCAGTGCATCGTCGACACAGCGCCTGCCCCCGCCGAACCAAGACTCGGCCCCGGCCCGCCGATGCCGGATCGGATGGTCGCGCCCGGTTCCGCGGATGTTCACCCGCACAGCGTGTCCGACCGCCGGGTCTGCGCTGACGATGACCGCGACCGCGCCATTGACCGGGCGTGCGCAATCGAGGCGCCGCAGCGGCTCGGAGATCATCGGGCTGTCGAAGTAACCCTGGGCATCGAGGGGGGCGCGGACCACCGCATCCGGGTTGTCCACCGCCCACGCACGCGCTGTGGTCGCCACCGCACAGAGATCTTCCGGTGTACCCGCGTTGACGTGCAACCACCGCTGTGTGAGAAGGGCGTAGGTCGGAACGGACCCGAGGACGCCGCCGGCGCGCTCCAGTCCCCGAGAACCGGAGTGGCCGCCGCTGTGTGCATAGGTCGAGCCGGCGGCCTTTCCGGCGACGAGCGGCGCGTCGGCGAAGACGCACATCACCACTCGCGCGCTGCCGCTCTCCACAGCGAACTGGGCACGCTGGATCATCGCGATCGTGGTGGCCCCCTTGATCTCCACATGCTCGAGCAGGCGGAGGCCGGAGAAACCACCCGAGGACGCGAATCCGACCCCGAGTCGGTCCGGGCGTACACCCTGCGACGAACCGACGAGCAATCCGTCGATGTCGGTGATCTCGATCCCCGCGTCTGCCAACGCATTCCGGCTCGCCTGACACGCCAGCTCGAGCGGACTGTCCCCCGGGCGCAAAGACATCGGGGTCATCCCCAGGCCCACGATCGACGCGCTCACGACGACCGTTCCGGCCGTGGCCCCAGTGAACGGTCACGACGCTCGTCCCGGTAATTTCCGACGCGCAGCCAATCCTCGCGATCGTCGGGCGTCGCCAGACACAGGCTCACGAGCTCCAAGGGCGACAAGAAGATGTGGTCGTCGCTCTCGAGGTCTTCGACGAGCAACCGGTCTCCGTTGCCGGTCGAATCCAGCGACAGGCGTACCGCCGCGAACTCGTTGATCAGGGATGCGAGTTCGCGACGCCGCACGCGGCGCTCGTCGCCACCGGATTCTGCACGTTCATGTGTGGTCATAGTCATCGACGACCCGTCTCGCCCAACCTTGCTCCGCTGAATTCTCGAAGAGTTGCTGCCAACTCGACAGAACCCACTTGCCCTTGCGGTCATCCCGCCTCATAGTCATATCGTATACCGGTGTCAGAAACAATCCCATGGATCGAAGACCAAACCGCTCTGAGTTCCATGTCGGCCCAGTTCAAGACACCACAGGCACATCCATCTAATGTGGACATAGTGGAAACCTCACCCGATCACAATGGAGGCCCGAGCATGACCGAGGCAACGATTTCCACCCCTGCGGCCGACACCGGCGAGTACCGGAGCATCTGGACCTACCTCCGCGAACTGGAGTTCCGTCAGGGTTTCGTCGACATCGGCGGGATACGGACCCGATACGCCGAGGCCGGTTCCCCGGACAAACCGCACGCCATCCTGCTGCACGGCACCGGCGGCCACTGGGAGACCTTCGCGCCCAATCTCGGACCGCTGTCGGAACATTTCCACTGCGTGGCGATCGACATGGTCGGCAACGGCTTTTCCGAGAAGCCCGATTACGACTACGAGATCGCGGTCTATGTCGAACAGGTCCTCGGGGTGATGACGCACTTCAACATGGCGTCGGCGCACTTCATCGGCATGTCCCTGGGCGCGTGGGTGTCGGCCGCGGTCGCAACCGAACATCCCGACCGCGTCGACAAGGTCATCCTGATGTCGCCCGCCGGCCTGATCGCGACCGCGTCGAACATGGCACGCATCCGCGCCGAGCGCACCGAGGCCGTCAACAATCCCAGCTGGGAATCACTCCACAAGGTGTTCGCACACCTCATCGCCGATGAGGCCAACCGACTCCCCGACCTGATCGCACTGCGGCAGGCGATCTACCGCCGCGAGGACACCCGCACCACGATCGATCACCTGCTGATCCTGCAGGATGCCGAAACGCGCGACCGCAATCTCATCCCCGAGGAGAAATGGGCCACGATCGCCGCGCCCACGCTCGTCGTGGCCTCCGGCAAGGACGAGGGCGAGTACCAGAGCACTGCTCACATCGTCGCCGATCTGATCCCGCGTGCCGAGGTGTTCGAGATGCCCGCGGTCCGGCACTGGCCGCACTTCGAGGACCCGGCCGCGTTCAACCCGACCGCAGTGGAGTTCCTTCGCCGATGACGACGACTCTGGGCGACACCGACGTCGCCGACCTGGCACGCCGCCTCTACGAGGCGGAGAGGACACGGGTCCCCATCCGGCAGATCTCCCTCGAGCATCCGGAGATGACCATCGAGGACTCCTACGCGGTGCAGCGCGAGCTGATCCGGCTGAAGGTCGCCGACGGCGCGGTGTCGCGCGGCCGCAAGATCGGCCTCACGTCCAAGGTCATGCAGCGCGCGGTGTCCATCACCGAACCTGACTACGGCGTATTGCTCGACGACATGTTCTTCGACGACGGTGGCATCGTGCCGGCCCGTCGATTCATCCGGCCGCGCATCGAAGTCGAACTGGCGTTCATCCTCGGCGAATCCCTCTCCGGGCCCGGGATCACCCTCTATGACGTTCTCCGGGCAGCGGAGTACGTGACCCCGGCGCTGGAGATCCTCGACGCGCGTGTGCAGATGACGGACCCGGAGTCCGGCCACCGCCGGACCATCGTCGACACCATCAGCGACAACGCCGCAGATGCCGGGGTCGTCCTGGGCGGACGCGTGGTGACGCCCATGGACGTCGACCTGCGCTGGGTTTCGGCTCTTCTCCTACGGAACGGCTCGATCGAGGACTCCGGGGTCGCCGCATCGGTGCTCGGCCATCCGGCAAACGGTGTCGCGTGGCTGGCCAATCGTCTCGCCCCCCACGGAGTCGCACTGAGCGCGGGCGAGGTGATCCTCGCGGGGTCGTTCACCGCGCCGGTCTTCGCCGAACCCGGCGACACGTTCGTGGCCGACTACGGACCGCTCGGAACGGTGTCCATCCACTTCGCCCCGGAGGCTCCCGAATGACCGGCGAACGCAACCCCTGGATCCGGCAGTTGCACGGCGAGCATCCCCGGATCGGGATGTGGATCGCGTCGGGGAATCCCTACAGCGCGGAGATCTGCGCCGGCGCGGGACTCGACTGGCTGATGCTCGACCTGGAGCACGTGCCGAACGACGTCCGCTCCACGCTTGCACAACTGCAGGCGGTCGCCGCCTACCCCGTCGAGGTGCTGGTACGTCCGGCGACCGGCGACCCGAGCGTGATCAAACAACTCCTCGACATCGGGGCCACCAATCTGATCGTCCCGATGGTCGAGACCGCCGACGAGGCCCGCGCCCTGGTCGCCGCGACCCGCTATCCGCCCGAGGGCATCCGCGGGGTGGGAAGCGCACTGGCCCGCGCCTCCCGCTGGAATCGCATTTCTGACTATCTCATCACCGCAGACGCCGCAGTGTCGCTCACCGTGCAGGTCGAGACCGCCGGCGCACTCGACCAGCTGGACGAGATCGTCGCCGTCGATGGTGTCGACGCCGTGTTCATCGGGCCCGCCGATCTCGCCGCGTCGCTCGGCTACCTGGGCAAGCCCGAGCACCCCGAGGTCGTGGCGACGATCGAGGAAGCCTTATCGCAGATCAAGGCCGCAGGAAAGGCCGCCGGAGTCAACGCCTTCAACCCGGAGGTGGCACGTCGGTACATGTCGGCCGGCGCGTCTTTCGTGTTGGTCGGCGCGGATGTGACGATCCTCGCCCGCGGCAGTGAAGCCCTCGCCAAGCAGTACGCGGCACCGCCCCACTCCGCATGACACTTGACTCTGCGTTCCCAAGATCTGACAATAGTGTCACTGCGAGTCCCGTCTCGCACGACGAGGAAAGGTCCCCACATGGATTTGGACTTCAGCACCGAACAGTTGGAGTTCCGAGACGAGGTGCGTACGTGGCTCGACGAGAACAAACCCTCCGAGCCCCGGCCCCGGGATGCCGAGGGTATTCGTGAATACGACACTGCGTGGCAGCGGACCCAGTGGGAGGGCGGCTGGGCCGGTATCGCTTGGCCGAAGGAGTACGGCGGCGGCGGACTGACACTGTTGCAGCAGCTCATCTGGTATGAGGAGTACGCCGCGCGGGGATTCCCGGGCATCGATGCCAACTTCGTCGGACTGTCGCACGCGGGGCCCACCCTCATCACCCGCGCCAACGACGCGCAGAAGAGTTCTCATCTCCGGCGGATTCTGTGTGGTGAATCGATCTGGTGTCAGGGCTTCTCCGAACCCGAAGCAGGTTCGGATCTCGCCGCCCTCCGCGCCCGGGCGGTGATCGACGGGGATGACCTCGTCGTGAACGGACAGAAGATCTGGACAAGCTTCGCGACGATTGCCGACTACCAGGAACTTCTGGTGCGAACCGACAACACCGGCTCCAAGCACCAGGGCATCACCTGGGTCATCTGCGACATGACCAGTCCGGGCATCGAGGTCCGCCCCATCGAGACGATCGAGGGCGGCGCCGAGTTCTGTGAGGTCTTCTACGACAACGTACGAATTCCGCTCTCGAACGTCGTCGGTGAGATGAACGACGGATGGAGCGTCGCGATGTCCACGCTCTCGTTCGAACGCGGGACAGCGTTCACGGCCAATCAGGTCCGTCTGGCCAAGGTCGTGGAAGACCTCATCGAGTTCGCCCGCGATCATGTCGGTCCCGACGGACGCCGTCCGGCGATCGCCGACGACGAGATCGCACGACGACTGGCGCGAGCGCGCGCCGCGGTGACCTCACTGCGAGCCATGACCTACGTCGGCATCTGCCGCAGCATGCAGACGGATACGCCCGGCCCCAAGGGGTCGATGCTGAAGCTGTTCTACGCCGACCTGGCCAAGCAGGTCGCGGAACTGGCGTTGGACATCATCGGAACCGACGCCCTGCGCAGCACCTCCCGCTGGGACGAGAACGGCTGGGTGGGCAACTATCTGTACGCGTTCTCGCAATCCATCGGCGGCGGGACGTCCGAGATCCAGCGAAACATCGTCGGCGACCGGGTCCTCGGACTCCCGCGCTGAGCAAGGAGTACACCATGAACCTCCTCCCATCCGGCGACCAGCTCGAGCTGGTCGCCGCCGCAGGGGATTTCATCACTTCGCGACCACCGGTCGAAGAGATCCGCGTTCATCGCGACGACGCGTCACCCGTCGACCCCGAGATATGGCGCGGCGGTGCCGAACTCGGTCTGCTCACTCTCGGTCTCGACGAGGATTTCGGCGGTTTCGGTCAGGGCATCGACGACGAGGTGATGGTGGTCATGGAGTTGGCCAAGCATCTCGCAGTCGGGCCCTTCCTGGCGTCGACGCTCGGCGCCAGGGTCGCCGCGGCGACCGGACACCTCGAGCTCGTCGACCAGATCGCCGCGGGGACCGCGATGGTCGGGCTCGCGGAACTCCGCGGCGACGGGGAGATCGGCGCGGACGGGTTCAAGGGGTCCTTCGACCTCCTGGATTGCACGGGCGCGAGCCATGCCCTCCTCGTCACCCGCGACGGTGCCGCGCTCATCGAACTGGTCGAGTTCGGTGACGTCACACCGGCCGAATCGGTCGACCCGGGAACGCGGTTGGCCACCGCAACGGTGACGGCGGGCGATGTCACCGCCTGGCTGCCGGCCGGCAGCGAGTGGATCTGGGGTCGCGCCCAGATCCTCGCCTCGGCCTACCTCGCCGGCCTGGCCGAGGCGATCACCGAGATCTGCGTGGAGCATGCGAAGACCCGCGAACAGTTCGGACGGCCCATCGGCGTGCACCAGGCCATCAAACATGCCGTCGTCGACATGGCAGTCCGGGCCGAGTCCGCCACGGCGCAGACGTTTTTCGCGGCGACGGCATTCAAGGCGGGCCGGTCGGACACCGAGTTCCAGATCCTGGCAGCGAAGACGGTCGCGGCACAGGCCGCTATGAGCAACGGAAGCGGGAGTATCCAGGTGCACGGCGGGATGGGTTACACGTTCGAACACAACGCCCACCTGTATCTGAAACGCGCCATCGTCTACAAGCATCTGTTCGCAGGCGCCTCCGGAGTACTCGCCGAGCTGCTCGACCTCGAGGCCGCACAGTGAATCGAAAGGTCGCCATCGCCGGTGTCGCGCTCTCCGATGTCGGCAAGGTCGACAACAAGAACGCGTATGAGCTCATGGCCCAGGCCAGCCGTCGGGCGCTGGCCGACACCGGTCTGAGCCCCGCCGACATCGACGGGCTGGGATCGACCAGTCAGGGCACGCTGCCCCCGACCGACGTCGGTGAGTATCTGGGCATCAGACCGCGATGGATCGACTCGACCTCCGTCGGCGGTGCGTCCTGGGAGGTCATGGTCTCCCATGCGACCGACGCGATCGCCGCGGGTCACGCCGACGTGGTGTTGCTGACCTACGGGTCCACCGCCCGCGCCGACATCCGGAAGGGGCTGCGGGGAGCCAACATCAACTGGGGTGCCCGCGGCCCACTGCAGTGGGACGCGCCATACGGCCACACGCTGATCTCGAAATACGCGATGGCCGCACGGCGTCACATGCATCAGTACGGTACGACGATCGAGCAGCTCGCGGAGGTCGCGGTGTCGGCCCGGTTCAACGCCGCCGACAACCCCGAGGCGATGTACCGCGACCCGATCACCGTCGATGACGTGTTGTCCGGACCGATGATCGCCGATCCATTCACCAAGCTGCACTGCTGCATCCGTTCCGACGGCGGCGCAGCGATCATCCTGGTGGCCGAGGATCGGGTGCCCGATCTCAAGTCACCACCGGTCTGGGTGCTGGGTTCTGCGGACGCCACCTCCCACATGCTCACCAGCCAGTGGGAAGACATGACCGTGGGTCCCGCCGCGGTCACCGGCCCACTTGCCTTCGAACGCGCCGGTGTGCGCCCGTCTGATGTCGACGTCGCGGAGATCTACGACGCATTCACCTACATGCTCCTGCTGAGCCTGGAAGATCTCGGGTTCTGTGGGAAAGGAGAGGGTGGCGCCTTCGTCGCCGAGCAGAACCTACGTCTCGGCGGTGCGTTGCCGACCAACACCGACGGGGGTGGCCTGTCCGCGTGTCACCCCGGTCAGCGTGGACTCTTCCTACTCGTCGAAGCAGCCAGGCAGCTGCGCGGCGAGGGTGGTGCACGACAGGTCCCGGACGCGAAGATCGCCTGCGTCAGCGGTACCGGAGGCTGGTTCTGTTCCAGCGGCACGGTCTTGCTCGGATCGGAAGAACCGTGAGCGCTCGGAGTTCAGCCGTACCCGCGATCGCACCGCCCCTGCAGGACACCTTCGCCAACACCCGGGAACTGCTGGAAGCAGCTGCGGAACTCCACGGCGAACGCGACGCCTACGTCGAGCCGGGGTCGCGGGTCTCCTTCGCCCAGTGGGTGTCCCGGGCGCGTTCGGTGGCCGCACACTTCGCCGCGTTGGGCGTCGGCAGGGGTGATGTCGTCACCCTGATGCTCCCGTCCGGTGTCGACTACGCCACCTGTTACGCCGCCGCCGCGATGCTCGGCGCCGTCACCGCGGGCGTCAACGGAAGGCTCGGCCCGACAGAGACCGGAGCCATCCTGAGGGTGTCCGCGCCGGCGCTCATCGTTCATGCGTCGAACCAACCACCGGAGTGCGGGGTGCCCGTCGTCGACCTGCGGCTGCTCAGAACGTGGTACTCCGATCCAGGAGAACCCCCGGTCGTCGATGTCGATCGTAGCGACCCGGTCGCCATCATCTTCACCAGCGGGACAACCGGTTTGCCGAAAGGAGCCTGGTTCGACGCCGACAACCTCGCCGCGTCGGCACAGGCCGCTGGGATCATGAGTGCCCCCTATGACCGCCGCATGACTTCTACGCCGTTCTCGCATGCCGGCTACATGTCTAAATTGTGGGACCAACTGCTCTGGGGCACAGCCCTCATCATTCCACCGGCGCCGTGGACGGCAGCCGGTATGGCTCGTACGCTCGCCGACGAACACGTCACGGTCGGCGGCGGAGTCCCCACCCAATGGGCGAAGCTGCTCGAACTACCCGGTCTCGATCGGGGTTCGTTCCCCGATCTCCGGGTCGGCGTCGTTGCCACCGCACCGGCGTCACCCGAACTCGTCGAGCGCACGACGGAACTGATCGGGGTTCCGTTGGTCGTCCGCTACGCCATGACCGAGTCACCGACGGTCTGCGGAACCGACCCGGCTGATCCGCCCGAGGTCCAAACCCGGACCGTCGGCGCCCACAGAACGGGATGACTGTGCAAGTCGTCGACGACGAGGGGGCGGTTCTCCCTCCCGGTCAGGTCGGACGGGTCCGCATCAAGGGTGATTGTGTGATGCGCGGGTACTGGCGCGATGCGGAGTTGACAGCTGCCGCTTTCGATTCCGAGGGCTACCTGCTCACCGGCGACCTCGGCACGTTCACGCCCGAGGGCAATCTCCGGCTGGCAGGCCGGTCCGGTGACATGTACATCCGCGGTGGCTTCAATGTGCATCCGGTCGAGGTCGAGCAGGCGATTGCGCGGCACCCTCTGGTACTCGACGCTGCTGTCGTGGGGCACGGCGCGCCGGTGATCGGTGAGATCGGCGTTGTGTTCGTCGTACCCGCGGATCCCCATCGACCACCCACACTGGACGAACTTCGCGAGTGGACGACGTCCTTGCTGGCCGACTACAAATCGCCCGACCATCTCGTGCTGGTCGACACGATCCCCCAGACGGCGATGGCCAAGACCGACCGGACTCGCCTGCGAGATTTTCTCGTCGAGAATCCACCGCCGTCACGTACCCCGCCAGCCAACGCTCGGAACACGTGATCGACCGAGACCCGGACAGCTCCGGGTCACCTGCAGCCCGCTACGACCCCTTGAGGAGTTCACGATGCGAGTCCACATCGCTCTCGACGAATGTGAGGCGCACGGGATGTGCGCGCTTCACGAACCAGACCTGTACGAACTGGATGACGACGGTTACGCGGCCAACGCCGACTTCACCGTCGGTGGCGGCATGGAATCCGCGGCGCGCAACGGCGCCAGTCGCTGTCCGATGAGCGCGATCAAGGTCATCGACGATTGATCTCCTCCGTCTGGGAGACGACTGTCCTCCGTGGTGGCGAACTCCATTCGCCATCACGGAGGACACGGAACATATCCGACCAGCCGGAATCAATCGACCGTGCGCCATGGGAAGCGACGGTGTCCCCCGCTTTCTGACCGACAGCGTGGACGTCGTCACCGACGGCCACCGGAATCCGGTTCGCCACATCGACTTCGGGGCTGCGCAGCGTGCGGCACGTGGGCGATCGCGAACCCCGAAATCGAGTCGTGCTCCAGTATCCAGCGGGGAGATCGGGGTTCTTGCGCGGGAAGCCGAGAGATCGCCGGCCGCAGTCGGTCTGATGTCCGGCACACTCCGACGCACCAGGAAGACGACCGTCGGTGCCGACTTGCGATATCGCCTGAGGCACAGCACGGGTCGATCGGTGCCGCTATCCCGGTGTCATCAGGGCCCGGAGCGCTCCTGGCGGATTCTAGGGGTCCTCGCAACACCGTTGGTTAGACTGGCACAAGTAAATCACGCAGGCGCTCGGCTGGTGTTCTCCAGTCGAGCGTTTTGCGTGGTCGGCCGTTGGGTCTTTGGGCGACGAGTTCGAGGTCCTCGGCGCTGTGTACCGACAGGTCGGTTCCCTTTGGGAAGTATTGGCGCAGTAAACCATTGGTGTTCTCGTTAGAGCCGCGCTGCCATGGTGAATGGGGGTCGCAGAAGTAGACCGACACACCGGTGGTGACGCTGACCTGCTTGTGCGCCGCCATTTCACAGCCCTGGTCCCAGGTCAACGACCCCCGCAGATGCTCGGGTAGAGCACCGATCAGCGGGATCAGCACGTCGCGAACCTCCTCGGCTGTGTGTCCGCCAGGCAGATGCCCGAGCAGGACGTAGCGAGTCGTGCATTCGACCAACGTCACGATGGCCGATTCCGAACGGGTACCGACGATCAGGTCACCCTCCCAGTGGCCCGGTACCGCCCGGTCCTCGACCTCAGCCGGCCGATCGGAGATCATCACCATCTCGTCGACAAACCGGGCTGCGCGGCGGTCTGGGGACCGGCGAGTCTTACGACGTGTACGTCCGGTCCGCAACGCGTCGGCGACTTCACGGCGCAACCCGCCGCGGGCCTGAACGTAGATCGCCTGGTAGATCGTCTCGGTACTCACTCGCATTGCCTTGTCATCGGGGAACTCGATGATCAAAGCGTGACAGATCTGTTCTGGAGACCACTGCTGGGCAAGTTTGTCGCGGACGTAATCCCGAAGCGGCCCAGCGGTGGCGAGTTTGGACTCCTTAGGACGTAAACGCGCACTCGCCCAGGCCGTTTGAGCCCGATAAGGACGGTATACCCCTGACACTGAGTAGGCATCAATCTCGCGTTTGATCGTCGACGCCGCCCGCCCCAACCGGCGTCCGATCTCGCGCAACGAGTCGCCGGCACGGTGCATGTCAGCGATCTGCTTACGCTCAGACAAGCTCAGGAACCGAGGATGCAGCTGGGCTTCGATCTTGGCCACCGACGGCCGTCGCCCCGCTGAGTCGTACGTCGTCATACCGGTCTTGTAGTCGATGCGGCGACCATCGGGATGAAGGCGCGCGTGAGCACCTTTGCGTATCCCCTGATCCCAATCCTGCGCAGTCCGGATATTGACGCCCACCTGCCGGGCGGCGTCGCGACGACGAACACCAGCCGCCCGCAACTCGTCATAACGAGCGCGCCCGGGATGCCCAGAGGTCCCCGGCTTGCCACGCCCGCGTAACCCGGCTCGACGCACCCAGCCAGACGCAGTACTGCGATTAACACCCACACAACGAGCGGCAACCGTGACACTCCCGCCTTCGCGATCCAGCGCCTCGAAGAACCGATCCTTCAACTCTGCAGAAACCACGATCCCCGCAACTCCCTGAAAGCCAGGGTGTTGCGGGGATCGCTAGAATCCGCCCCTCGGACGCGGGCCCACCGTGACAAGCGGGATGATGCGGAGGTAGCTCATCCTGGACGGGCCGGCGGAACCCGACGGCATGGACCACTCGACGGCGCCTGTCCGAGAGGGCAGGCGCGGTCGTCGCGGTGGGTGCGTGGACTATCCGCCCAGACGCAACCCCGAGGCGCGCGTGCCGAACAGGTCGACACCCAGGACAGTACCGAGTTTCTCGGCGTCCCAGCGCTTTCCGCCGTTTGACACCGCACTGACGGGGGTCCAACCCTTCAACCACTGGATGTTCTCGCCCAGTGCCTTGATGACCTGTCCACTGACGTGTCCGGCCTCCGGGCTGGCGAGCCATGCGACCACCGGCGAACCAAGAGACGGATCCTTGGGGTCGAACTCGTCCTCGGACCGCTCGTCGGGTTCGATCGGCGCCGCGGCGCCGGCGATGGTGGCCGACATGCGAGTGCGCCCACCCGGGCTGATCGCGTTGACGGTCGCGCCGGTCGATGCGAGCTCGAGGCTGAGCGTCTGCGTGAGCCCGACGATGGCCGCCTTCGCCGTACTGTAATTCGTCTGCCCGAAGTGGCCCTGGAGTCCGGCACCGGAGGTGGTGTTGATGATCCGCCCGTAGACCTTGGCGCCGGTGTCCTTGGATTCCTGACGCCACTTCCGGGCCACGGCTCGGCTTGTCAGCCAGCTGCCCCGCACGTGCACCCGCATCACCAGGTCGAAATCGTCGACACTCATGTTCCAGATCGCCTTGTCGCGGACGATACCGGCGTTGTTGACCACGATGTCGAGGCGGCCCAGCTGGGAATAGGCGCGTTCGACGAGCAGATCGACCGACTCCTCGTCACCGACATCGCTGAAATCCGAGATGGCCTTGCCGCCACGGTCTTCGATGATCTGCACGACTTCGTCGGCAACCTTGCCGGTGCCCTGACCATCCAGGGAGGTACCCAGGTCGTTGACGATGACGGTCGCGCCGTGCTTGGCGAGTTCCAGCGCGTGGCCTCGCCCGATTCCGTGTCCGGATCCCGTGACCAAAGCCACCTTGCCGTCGAGCAATCCGCTCATGGTGCTGATACTCCTCTGCGTTGTGTATGTTTCGACCGCACGAGCCCTGCCGGTCGAGAGACCTAGGCCGGACGGAAGATCGTGGCCGTGAACTCGTCGGTGATGGGACGGAAGCCGACGGTCACCCGCACCCCGACTTCGAGGTCTGCGGGCTCGCAGTCTTCCATGTTCGTCATCAGCCGCGGACCCTCGTCGAGTTCGACGATCGCTGCGACGTACGGCAGCCGCTCTTTGAACGGATGCAGGTCGTTCATGTAGACGGTCGAGTACGTATACAGCGTCCCTCGACCGCTGGCTTCGAAACTGGTCACGTTCTCGCCCCAGCAGAACGGACAGAATGGCCTCGGGTAGTGGTGGACCTTTCCGCAGTCCCCGCATCTGGCCACGAGTAGTGTGCCCTGCGCGGCGGCATCCCAATATGGTGTGGTCGCGGCTTCGACGGTGGGGATGTCGGCGCGGGGCTTCGCCGGCCGGACCCCCGCCGGCTTTTCGGTGTCGGCCATCTCACCACCCCACGAATTCCGGTGGGCGCTTCTGCACGAAGGCCGACACGCCCTCGCGGGCGTCGAGCGAGTACGACTGGATTTCCTGAGCCATGGCTTCGGTGACGAACGATCCCGCTCGGTCCACGTCGGGCGACTCGTTGAACAACCGCTTCGTCAATCCCACCGCACTCGTCGGCGCCACGGCCAGTCGTCCGACGTAGTCGTCGACGGCGGCTTCGAGATCCTCCGGCGGCACCACCCTGTTCACCAGGCCCAGGTCGAATGCCTCCTGAGCGGAGAGCTTGTCGCCGAAGAACGCCATCTCCTTGGCCTTCTGCATTCCGATCCGCCGCGGGAGGAGGTACGCGCCGCCTCCGTCCACGACCAGGCCGCGCTTGACGAAGGACTCGGCGAAGTACGCATTGTCGGTCGCCACGACCAGGTCCGAGGCGTAGGCGAGGTGAGCGCCGATTCCGGCAGCGGCCCCCTGCACCACGGTCACCACGGGTCTGCTGCAGTCGAGCACCGATGCGATCAGACGTTGGGCACCACCCATGATGGTCTTCATCGGCCCAGTGGCCCGCTTCACGTTCTTGGCATGCCCATCGGCGAGTTTCACCACATCCGCTCCGGCACAGAACTGTCTCCCGCGGGCCCGGAGGACGACGACGCGAACCTCGTGGTCGGCGTTCGCATCCAGGAACAGCTCGGTGAGCGCGTCGCGATCATCGGGCCGAAGCGCGTTTGCCGCCTGTGGACGGTTCAGATGGATCGTCAGGACACCGTCGGTCAGCCCACTCTGTACCGCGTCCTCGTCGGCACGCACGTCGGCGAGTTCCGTCACTTCGTCACCGGGGTGTACTCGGCACGAAGGTGCTTGATCCCGTTGAGGAAGTTCGACCGCAACCGCACGGGTTCGCCCACCGACCTGATGTCCGGATAGCGCTCGAACAGCATCCGGAAGGCGACGTCGAGCTCGAGCCTTGCGAGATGTGCGCCCAGGCAGAAGTGGGCACCGGCACCGCCGAAAGCCACATGTGGGTTGGGATCTCGGGTGATGTCGAAGGTATAGGGATCGTCGAACATCGTCTCGTCACGGTTCGCCGAGGTGTACCACATCACCACCTTGTCGCCCTCGGACAATTCGAGGTCACCCAGCATCACCCCGTCCCGGGCAACCGTGCGGCGGAAGTGGATGACCGGTGTCGCCCACCGGAGCATCTCCTCGATGGCCGTGGACGCGTACTCCTCGTAATCCGACAACCACAGATCCCGCTGATCCGGGTGCTGGGTCAGCACGTGCAGGCCGTGCGAGATCACGTTGCGAGTGGTCTCGTTACCCGCGCCGACCAACAGGATGAAGAACTTCGCCATCTCCTGGGGTGTCAGGTTCTCGTCGTCCGCGGCGACGAGTTTGGTGATCAGATCATCCTGCGGATCGGCTATCCGGTCCTCGGCGAGATCGTTGAGAAGCGCGATCAGTCCCTCGCTCGCGGCGGTGACCGCCTTGCCGATACCGCGGGCGGACTGGTCCTCGATGTACTCGGGGTCCGATGCGCCGAGGATCGTGTTGGTGGCCTCGAGGATGAACTTCTCGTGCTCACGCGGGATTCCGAGCAGATTGTCGATGATGCGCAGGGGCAACAACGACGCGAACTCCTCGACGAAGTCGGCCTCGCCGGTCTGCGACATCTCGTCGAGGATCTCGCTGACCGTCTCCTCGATCTCGTCGCGCAACCCGGACAGATTCCGCGCGGTGAACCCGCGCGAGACGATCTTGCGCAGCCGCGCATGCTCGGGGTTGTCCATGTCGATGATGGAACCGCGGTATTCCCGGAGTTCGGCCGGCTGATCGAAGATCTGCGTCCCACCGATGCCCGACGAGAAGTCCTCGGGCCTCCTGCTCACCTCGAGAATGTCCTCGTATGTGGTCAGGGCCCAGAACCCCTTGGGGCGTCGGCCCTCCTCGGCTGGGCCCAGCGGCACGAACATCCGAGGCCGATCGCGGCGCAGCGTCGCGAACTCCGCGTCTCGTTCGGCCGGGGACTGCTGCCACCAGGAAAGGTCATGCAACGGGGTCGACGCGATCTCGTCGGTTTCGATCATGGGCACCGCCTCTGGTAGTTATGCTGGAGCTATTCTGGCATTCGTGTCATGTTTTGGCAAATACCTTGAACTGCATCTTCACACGATTTTGATCAACCACTCCAGATCTTAACTGGCTTCAACGTCACCTGAGTCACGGAGGAAGAATGACTCCATACAGCTCCCCCGCCCTGGTCATCAGCGAGTGCCAGCAGGGGCTGCTCGACCCGCCTCCGGGGTTGTTCTCCGGGCTCGCCGAGCAGGCCTCCGTCCGCGGCCTGGTCCGGAACACGGCAGAGTTGGCCCGCGCCTTCCGAGCGCGGTCGCTGCCCGTCGTTCACTGCACCATCGCCCACCGGTCCGACCAGATGGGGATGCTGCCGAATTCCTATCTGAGCAAACTGGCCATCCGCGGTCGAATGATGGTGGAGGGAAGTCCCGACATCGTCATCCCCGCGGACCTCGGTCCCGAACCGACAGATCTGGTCAGCTCACGCGCGACCGGTCTGACGGCGTTCTATGGCACCAATCTCGATGCGATGCTGAGACTGCAGCGTGTACAGACGCTGGTGCTCGCGGGCATATCCACAGATGTCGCGCTTCCCGGCTTGGCGCTCGAGGGCGTGAACCGAGGATACGACGTCGTTCTCGCAGAGGACTGCACAGCGGGTACGAGTGCCGAGAGTCACGACTACATGGTGACGAACATGCTGGCGATGCTGACGCGGATCACCCCGGCTGCCGACGTGATCCGTCGGCTGCCGGGGTGATGGCGTCGAGCCTCAGTTGGTGGCGAACGCTGCCGCTTCCGCATCGGACACCGCGTCACCGTTGATGGAGAACCCTCCGTCGACGGTGAGCATCGAACCAGTTGCGAAGGCCGATTCATCGGAGGCGAGATAGGTTGCCGCATAGGCGATATCCATCGGATTGCCGATGCGGGTGAGCCGTCCGCCACCGGTGTGGTGACCTGAATCTCCGCGTCCGGACACCACGCGGCCGACCAGGATGCAGTTCGCCCGGATCCCATCCGCCGCACCTTCGACGGCGAGTGACCGCGTCAGGCTCGTCACCGCAGACTTCGCTGCGCCATAGGCTCCGAACCCCTTGAAACCTGCGATCGCCTGACCGGATGAGACATTCAGGATCGATGCTCCTTCGGCCGAGACCAGGTGCGGCCAGGCGTACTTCGACGCCCAGAACACATTGCCGGTGAGGGTCCCGGTCATGATCGAGTCCCACTCCGCGGTGGAGTACTCATGTAACGGCTTGACCGTCGTGGCGACCACGTCTGTCGGTGCCGCGTTGTTGACGAGCGTCGAGAGTCCACCGAAACGCGAGACGACCGCGTCTATCGTGTTCCGCACACTGTCCTCGGAGGTGACATCGAGCGGAAAGAACTCGGCGTCGCCGCCGGCGTCACGGATGAAGTTCACGACTTTCTCGCCGCGCTCCACAGTTCGGCCCGTGACGGCAACCTTCGCTCCCTCCGCCGCGAAATGCTGAGCGATCGACCGTCCGATGCCCCTGGTGGATCCGGAGACCAGAGCGACCTTGCCGCGCAACCGCGTGCCCGGTGCAGTCACAGCGAGTCCCTCAGGTTCTCCATGGCAACCAGTCTGCGCCTCGCCAATTCGACCGAATCCTCGTTACCTGGTCCGGATCGGAGCTCGTTCAGCTTGTTCCGTTCGAACTCGATCTCCTCCTCGAGACGGTCCCGGGACTCGTCCCTGGTGAGCAGATCCTGATCGACCCAGTCGGCTGCGTCGATGTCTTTGCCATGAGCCATGATCGAGTCCTCAGCGAGCCGCGGCCTCGGTGCGCGGGAAGTTGTACAACTTCCGCGCGTTGAGTTCGACGATCTTGTGGGCCTCCTCATCGGGAACCTCGGCGAGGAGCTTCTCGGTGTACCGCCGGCTGTTGGGCCAGTTGGAATCCGAATGGGGGTAATCACATTCCCAGGTGATGTTGTCGATACCGACCTGGTGGCGACGGGCAACACCTTCGTGGTCGTCGATGAAGCAGCCGTAGATGTTCGACCGGAACAGATCCGAGGGACGGACCTCTTTGTTCACGTTCTGATACCAGCGATGCTTCTCCCAGGTCAGGTCGATTCGCTCGAGCAGGTACGGCATCCAGCCGATCCCGCCCTCGGACAGAGCGATCTTCAGGTTGGGGAATTTGTAGAAGACCGGCGAGAACAGGAGGTCTGCGGTCGCATACATCGAGTTCGTGCCGAATAGCGCGATCATGACCGCCATCGGCGCCTCAGGCGACGTGATCGGGGCCCGACCCGATGAACCGAAGTGCATGCACAACGGCATGTTGGTTTCTTCGGCCGCGCGGAACACTGGGTCCCAATGGTCGGTGTAGAACGACGGAAGACCCAGCGTGACAGTGTTTTCCGGGAAAGTGATCGCCTTGGCCCCCTTGGCGGCACAGCGGTAGATCTCCTCCGCGGCGGCCTGCGGGTCCCACAGCGGGAGAATGATCAGCGGGATGATCCGGTCGGGAGCCGCCGCCGCCCACTCGTCGAGGTGGAAATCGTTCCATGCCTTCACCGACAGCAGGGCGAGTTCTTTGTCCTCGCCCTCCAGGAAGACCGTGCCGGCGAATCGCGGGAACGAGGGAAAGCACAGGGCAGCCTGCACACCATCGATGTCCATGTCGGCCACGCGGGCCTTGGCGTCGTAACAGCCGGGCAACATGTCCGAGTAGCGCGTCGGGTCCATGCCGTACTCCTGCGGCTTCTTGCCGGCCACCGCGTTCAGTCCGATGTTCGGGTAGATGCGGCCCTCGTAAGACCACACCTCCGCGATCTTCTTCTTCGCGGCCCGACCGCCCTCGCCGCGTGCGGCATTGAGCAGGGCCGCCGAGAGACCTTCGTCCCCCTGCTGCTGACTCATGTCCATCTCGATGATCCGCGGACCCTCATCGAGGAACTTCTTCGGCAACCTGGTCGACCAGACGTCTGGCGGTTCGATCAAGTGATCGTCGACCGAGATCAAGTGCATGTAATCCTGGAGCGGCACAACGCCTCCTGCTACGTATGACGGGCTACAAGGGGGGGAACAGGCCACTGTGAACCTGGGCATCGTTCCCATATCTGACACTATGTCACTTTAGTGACAGGCGTCACAAGAGTCAAGTTATTCTCGGAGAAATCCGGCATTCGCGCAAAGAATCTGGAACGTCGAGGTGGTCGAACGCAGCTCAGAACTGACATTGATGTCACCCCAAGCGGTTGGTGCCGGGGAGCGATCCGGACGTCGATGCCGCCGGCGGGGTCCCACTGAGAGGGAGCAGCGGCTGATTGCGTCCAACCCCTTCGCTCTGCCCCGGCGGATCAGGCATCATGACCGGACTTCCCCGGGTTCGCAGTCGGGTACTCCTACGTCGGTCGACGGTGTCTGAGTTCGTCTCCCGCGCACAGCAACTGACGTCGTCGGTGTCCACCCGGATTGCGGGTGGACACCAACGACGTCGGATGAACCGTCCCGATCAGGTACCGAGTTTCAGCAGCATGGAACCCGCCTCCGGACCCCCGCCGATCCCCACGGCGGCCACCGACAGGTCCTTCTTGATCTGGCGATCTCCGGCCTGCCGCCACAATTGGGTACAGGCCTCGTGCAGGAACCCGTAACCATGCAGACGGCCCGCCGACAACTGCCCACCGTGGGGGTTGATCGGCAACGTGCCGTCGATCGCGTAGTACCCCTCGTCGTCGAGGAACTGCCCGACCTTGCCGTGCTCGGCGAAGCCGAGCGCTTCGATCCACTGCGAACACAGGTAGCTGAATCCGTCGTAGAGCGTTGCGAAGTCGACATCGGCCGGGGTCAGGTCGGTCCCTTCCCACATCGACGCGGCGGCGTCGTGTGAGGCCATCGTCGTGAGGTCGGTTCGCTGGTCCCAGGAGTGTCGCTCGTAGAGCGCCGAGCCTGCCGCTTCGATGGTGATCGGTGTCTGTTTCAGGCCAACCGTCTCTTCTCGCCGCGACAGGATGATCGCGGTCGCTCCGTCACACGGGACGTCACAGTCGAACAATCCCATGGGAGTCGAGATCATCCGCGCGTTCAAGTAGTCGACCATCGACATCGGCTTGCGGTAGATGGCGTTCGGATTCCGGGCCGCGTTGGTGCGTGCGTTGATGACCAACTTTCCGAGATGCTCTCTGGTCAAGCCGAACTCATACATGTAACGCTGTGCGTACATGCCGATCCAGCTGGCCGGGGAGGCGGCTCCGAATGGCATCCGGAACTCCGCATGGCCCGACGCACGCATCGCCTTGCCCGTCAGCGCGGCGGCGCGACCAGATGCCTGGGCAGTGGCCTCCCAGACCGACCGAAAGCACAGCACGTGTGTGGCGCGGCCCGAAGAGATTGCCGCAGCCGCGTCGAGCAGCGTGCCTATCTGGCCCGACGTCTCCACACCGCTGACGTGCCACCTGGTCCTCAACCCGAAGGCATCGCGGACATCGTGCGTGGTCGCACCGACGAACCCGCCCTCCGCCTGTACCGGGCCCGGATAGCTTGCGACACCGTCGATGTCATCGAACGTCAGGCCCGCGTGGGCCACAGCGCGCTCGGCGGCCTCGAGCGCCAGGTCGATACCCGAACGCCCGATCCGCCGGCCGATCTCGGACTGACCTATCCCGCTGATGACCGCCTTGTCGTCCACGAAACTCATGCTGCCAACGGCCTGAAGAAGGGCAGGGACACATCGTCGTGTGACTCGAACACGACCTCGACCGGCTGTCCGATCTCGACCGCATTCACATCGACGCCGACGATGCACGTGGTCAGGCGGACATCGGGCTGATCGTCGAGTTCGACCACCGCGATGACGTAGGGAGGAGGGAAAGCGGGAAGCCAGGGGTGGTGATTGACCGTGAAGGACGCGATTCGTGCACGCCCGGACGCGGCCTCTGGTCCGACGTTGCGACTCCGGCATCGCCAGCATGCCCCGACCGGCGGGTGAATCCAGCCTCGACAGTCTCGACATCGGTATATGCGGAGTTCACCGTCGAATCCTCCGGTCCAGAAGGCCTCCGATTCCGGGGTCACCTCCGGCAGAATCCGACCTGCCTCGTTAGACATCTGCTCGTCCTTCCGAAAATCACTGTTGTCCGGGCGGCCGGCAGCTGCGCGACGCGCGTGACGGCGGTCACCCCGGTCTCAGGTTAGCATTCATCACCACTGTGTCAGATATTGATTTGCCAACTTGGCTCAAGGATCGGGTCGCAGGGGTGGATCTCGCATCCACCTGCCAATCTAGAGTCCAACTTCGTAGTGACACGCGACACAAAACGCGGGTATTTTCGTGTACACTTAGTCAGATATAGCCCGATGGGGCACGGCGACGATCAGTCGCGGCCCATCGAGTCAGGACCGAGAGGAACAATTGACGTGGTCGGTGTGCTGAACGGAATTCGTGTTGTCGAGGTGGCGGCCTGGACGTATGTGCCGGTGGCGGGCGCGATCCTCGCCGAGTGGGGCGCGGACGTACTGAAGATCGAGCATCCCGAGTCGGGTGATCCCCAGCGCGGGCTCGTGACGTCGGGATTGATCCCGGCCGGCGGGGTCAATCACATGTTCGAACTCCCGAACCGCGGAAAACGCAGCGTTGCAATCGATCTCAAGTCAGAACAGGGACGCGCCCTGCTGATGCGGCTGATCGCCACCGCCGACGTATTCCTGACCAATTTCCGTCCCGACGCCCGCAAGAAGCTGGGCCTCGACGTCGAGGACGTTCGGGCGGTCAACGACAAGATCGTGTACGTTCGCGGTTCCTCGAGCGGCCAGCGCGGCGAGGAAGCGAACCGCGGCGGGTACGACATGACCTCGTTCTGGAGTCGCGGCGGCGCTGCCGACAACATCAGCCCGGACGAACTGGACTACCGCCTCACCATGCCGGGTCCGGCGTTCGGCGACGTTCTCGGCGGCCTGACCCTGGCCGGCGCCGTCTCCACCGCACTCCTGCATCGCGAACGCACCGGCGAAGCCCTCACCGTGGACAGTTCCCTGCTGGCGATGGGTGCATGGTCGATGGGCGCGACCATCGCGGGCGCGCACGCGTTCAACATGGAGCGGTACCCCAAGCACACTCCCGCGACGGCCGCGAACCCGCTGGTCAACACCTATAAGACCGCCGATGGTCGGTTCATCTCGCTGGTCATGCTCGAGTCGGACCGCTACTGGCCCGAACTCGTCACCGTTCTCGGAATCCCCGAGATGATCACCGACCCCCGGTTCGAGAACCACGCGAAGCGCGGTGAGAATCGGCTCGAGGTCATCGAGGTCCTGAGCAACGCATTCGGCAAACGGACGCTCGAGGAGTGGAAGCCCGAACTGGCCAAGATCGACGGGTCCTGGTCGGTGGTCCAGACACCACGTGAGGTCGTCACCGATCCGCAGGTGCTGGCGAACGGCTACATCACGGACCTCACCGACGTGAACGGCGTGGACTACAAGTTGGTGAGCACCCCGATCCAGTTCAACGAGACGCCCAGCGAGCTGACCCGTGCGCCGGCCCACGGTGAGCACACCGACGCGGTGCTCGAGGAGCTGGGACTGCCCATGGAGGAGATCATCGACTACAAGGTGAGCGGCGCGATCCTCTAGTCCGAGCCGACGAAGGGGAGGACGCCGAACGGCGTCCTCCCCTTCTGTTCGTCTGACACCGGCTGTTCGAGCGTGGAAGGAACAGCGGATCACACGCCGGCAGCAGCCTTTTCCAACGACTGATCCTCTGGCGCGTCGGCAGCCGGGTAACGCAGGATGCCACGCACGTTGTTACCCGCGCGCATGTCGTCGTAGCCGTCGTTGACGCCCTCGAGCGGGTAGCTGCGTGTGACCATCGCGTCGAGGTCGACGAACCCACCGCTCCACAATTCCAGAACCTTCGGGATGTCGGCGCGCGGATTGGCCGAACCGTACAGGCTGCCGACGATCTGCTTCTCCTGCAGGGTGAGGTCCATCAGGTTCACCGAGATCTCGCGCTCGAGCATCGGGTGGATGTTGGTGACGATGAGCCGCCCGCGCTTGGCCGTCATCGCCAGGGCCTTTGCCACCAGACGTCCCTCGCCCACGCCCATGGCGCAGATGAACTTGTCGGCTCCCCGGTGCCACGTCGCCTCCGCGACCACACCCCGGGCGTCCTCCCACGATTCGGCCACGTGTGTGGCACCCATCCGAAGTGCGATCTCCCGCTTGTACTCCGACGGATCGATGACGGTGACCGTCCGCGCCCCGGAGAGCTTCGCCCCCTGGACCGCCGCGGCTCCGATGCCCCCGACCCCGGCGACGACGACGTTCTCGCCGGGCTGGACGTCGGCGGTGTAGACCGCCGATCCCCATCCGGTGATGAATCCGCAACCGAGTAGGCATGCGCGGTCCAGGGGGTGGTGCGGTTCGATCTTGATGCAGCTCGCCTCGTTGACCACCGTGTGGTGGGCGAAAGAACCCACGCCACAGGCGAGCGCGAGGTCCTCCCCCTTGGTGTGATGGCGCGCCGTATCGTCCTGGATCTGGTTCCCGCTGTAGATCTTGGCACCCAGATCGCACAGGTTCTGATGCCCGTTGGAACACGACGGGCACCGTCCACAGGACGGGATGAATCCGAACACGACGTGGTCGCCCGGCTGTAGCCACGACACGTGGGAGCCGACCTGTTTCACCACACCCGCACCCTCATGCCCGCCGATACAGGGCAACCGGAACGGCATGTCGCCGGTCACGATGTGCTCGTCGGAGTGACACATCCCCGAGGCATGCAGCTCGACGAGCACCTCTTGTTCTTTCGGGGCATCGAGTTCGATGGTCTCGATCTGCCAAGCTGTGTTGCGCTCCCACAGAACCGCGGCCTTGGTCTCCATTTATTGTCCTTCCACACTACGTTCCGACGAGACGTCAGAGGATGATCGATTGCGATTCGAGGTATGCCGCAATGCCTTCCGGGCCACCCTCGCGTCCGATACCTGATTTCTTGAAACCACCGAAGGGACTCCCGAAGTCCAGTGGCGCCGCTGAGTTGATCGACACCGAACCGGTTCGGATACGCGCCGCCACCCGGCTTGCCCGCACCGGATCCGCCGACCAGACCGCACCCGCGAGTCCGTACTCCGAGTCGTTGGCCACGGCGACCGCGTCGTTCTCGTCGTCGTAGGCGATGACCACCGCAACCGGCCCGAACAACTCGTCACGGGCGATCGCCATGTCGTTGTCGACGTCCGCCAGCACAGTCGGGCTGACATACGAACCGCTGTCGAAACCGTCAGGGCGGGTACCGCCGGCGACCAGGCGAGCACCGGCGTCGACCGCGCCCGCCACCGCGTTCTCGATTCTGTCGCGGGACGCCGCGTTGATGACCGGTCCCACCTCGGTGTCACGTTCTGCTGGATCACCGATGCGCATCGCCGAGACTGCTGCCGCAAACGGCTCGAGGATCTCGTCGTAGCAACTGCGCGGCAGCAGGATCCGCGTCTGCGCGGCACAGATCTGCCCGTTGTTGGCCATCACGCCGGTGACCAGTCCGTTGATGAGGGTGGCGTCGACCACGACATCGTCCAGCACGACAGCGGCCGACTTGCCTCCCAATTCGAGGGTCACTCGACGGACGTCCTGCGCACACGCGGCGCCGATCTGTTTTCCGGCAGCGGTCGATCCGGTGAAGCTGATCTTGTCCACACCAGGGTGGGCGACGAGCGCCGCTCCCGTGGCCACACCACCGGAGACGATGTTGATCACCCCCGCCGGGATACCGGCTTCCTCGATGCACTCCGCCAGCATCGAGAGGGCGAGCGGTGCCTCCGGTGACGGCTTGAGGACGATCGTGCACCCGGCGGCCAGCGCCGGAGCCATCTTCAACGCGGCGGTGAACAACGGTGCGTTCCAGGGCACGATCGCTCCCACCACACCGACCGGGAGTCGACGCACCAGAACCTCGCCACCCGTCGCCGACGGGCGTCTCTCCTCGAACTCGTAGTCCTCGACGATCGCCGCACAGGCCCGGTAGACCCCGAGGGCGGTGGCCAGTTGCCCGAAGGTCGTCCACTTCCGTGGTGACCCGACCTCGGCGGAGACGACGTCGGCCAACTCTTTCGTCCGTGCTCCGATCGCATCGGCCAGGGCGGTGATCGCCTGTGCGCGGATGGCGGCGGTGCTGGACTGCCACGGGCCATGCTCGAGCGCCGTCCGGGCGGCCTCGACCGCGACGGCGACGTCGGCCGCGGTCGCCTCGCCGACCCGTCCGAGCAATTCGCCGTCGGCGGGCGAACGGACCTCGATCGGCGGCCCCGATGTCGGACTCCATTTTCCCGATACGTACATGCCTTCGAATTCGTACACGTACAACCTCTCACTGTGCTCTGCGAGCGTGGCAGCCACGATGTCGTGATCACCCATCGGCCCGTCCGTATTTCTGGCAGTAATGTCACCCTAGACCAACGACGGTACCGCGCCCTCGGCGCTGCCGAACAGCGGTCCGAGCTGATCGGGCGTACTACCGTGCAGAACCAGTTCGTCGGCGCCGGCATCGCGGTACCGATCGAATGTCCGCCAGCATTCGGTCCCCGAACCCACCGCGGACGCCGACCGGATCCATTCCTCGGGTAGCGAGGACGCCACCTCGGTGAGCTGTTCGCGTGTCCGAACCGAATCCGCCGCCCCCCGGACACCGCGCAGGTGCGGATGCGCACGGAGCGCGTCCAGATCCTCGACCGACCATCCGTTGACCTTCGCCAGCTGCTCGCCGAACCCCGGGATCTGGTAGTACGTCACCGCACGGCCACCGATCACGGCCAGTTCCTCGGCGGGGTCGAGGCCGGAGGCCACGACCACGGTGGCGTAGATCCGCACGCTGCCGGAGGCGCGTTTCGCATCCTTCTCCGCCTGACGGACGACCCGGACCGATCGGGCGACGGCCTCCGGTGTCAGGAACGGGTGCAACAGCACCCCGTCGAAGTACCGGCCCGCGATGCCGAGCCCCGGGGCCGATCGCGGCGAACACCAACGGCGGAACCGGCTGGTCCGGAACATCGGCCAGGCGTAGCGAGGGATATCTGCCGGCCGGTCCGTCGTATGTGACCTTCTCGCCGCGACACAGCCGTCGGAACAGTTCGGCCGAGTCGACGATCGAGGCATTCGTGGATGGGGGTAGCCCGACCGCACGCCACATCGCGTCGACCGAGCGGCCGATCCCGATGACGATCCGTCCATTCGACATCGCCTGGGCCGTCATCGCCATCGAAGCGAGCATCGCCGGATGCCTGGACTGGAAATGAGTGATCCCCGAGGCGATCTCGATCGTGTCCGTGACCTGGCCGATCGACCCGGCGATGACACCGAAATCCTTCGTGCCCCACCGCTCGCTGAGCCACAGTGTGCTCAAGCCCAGGCGCTCGGCCTCGACCGCCTGGCCGATCACCGGCCGGGGATCCGGTACGCGCCCTGGAAGCGTGTACGCACCCACCGCCGGCCGAGGCGGTCGCCCGGTCCCGAGCGCAGGATCGAACGCGATCCCCGAAAAGTTGGCTTTTTCGTCGGTCATGGGCCTATTCTGACAGTGTTGGTCACTTTATGAAAGGGCGTGGCAGTCCGAGTTTCGCGGCGGCGCCCGGGCCGGAGGAATGGAATTCGTATGGTCTACACACCGACCCGGGGTGACCTCGGCGGCGATGCACGCGAGGTTCTCGACTCCTGGCTTCCCCCGCGCATCGCACCCGACGGCACCGACTTCGAGATCTCGGATCTCTCGGCGCCGGATGCGGGCTATTCGGGCAAGACGGTATTCCTGACCGCGACGTGGACGGACCCGGCCGGAAACCGGCGACGCGCGGACCTCGTACTGCGGATGCAGGCATCGGACCACCAGTTGTTCACCACTCCGGACGCACCCCGCCAGGCCGAGATCATGAAACGGCTGGGCCGGACGGCGCGCGTCGCGGTTCCGGAGATCGTGTGCATCGAACGCGATTCCTCGATCCTCGGCGCCCCCTTCTATCTGATGCGACGTGTCCGTGGCCGCACGCCTTCGGACGTGCCGAGCTGGCACAAGCGTGGTTGGACCACCGAGCTCTCGACTCCCGAGCGAGAACTCCTCTACGACAACGCGATCGAGTCGTTGGTGGCCGTCCATCAGGTGGACGACCCGGACGTGCTGGACTTCCTGCGCGAAGCTTCCGCGACCGGGTCGACCGGGCTCGCCCGCTATCTCGACAACCTCCGACGTTGGTACGAGTGGGCTCGCCCCGATCTCGCCGTCGGCGCGGAGACCCTGGCGCGCGCGTTCGATGCCATCATGACCGGGGCGCCGACCACCGACCGCGAAGGCGTGGTGTGGGGTGATGCTCGTGTCGGGAACATGTGTTTCGCCGACGACATGTCGGTCGCCGCATTGTTCGACTGGGAGACCGCAACCACCGGACCCCCCGAGATCGATCTGGGTTGGTGGCTGATGTTCGAGGAATTCCTCTGTGAAGCACTCGGTTTCATCCGCCCCGCCGGTATCCTCGACAGCGAAGCGACTCTCCGTCGATACGTCGAACTCGGCGGACGAGTCGACGGCGACATCGGCTACTACAAACTGCTGGCAGCGTTTGTGCTGTCGCTCATCAACAACCGTCTCGCCATCCTGCTGGCCAGAGACGGTCTCGACATGGAGATCGCCCGCAGGTATCCCACCACCGTCGTCGGACTCGTGGACCGATATCTCACCGAACTGAGCACTGGAGAACCAGATGACCAACAGCGAACCGCCTGAACCGTCGCCGGTCGGCACCACCGGCCAACCCTGGGAGATGGTGATCGA
This sequence comes from Gordonia sp. SMJS1, assembly GCF_029866425.1. Classification (NCBI taxonomy): domain Bacteria; kingdom Bacillati; phylum Actinomycetota; class Actinomycetes; order Mycobacteriales; family Gordoniaceae; genus Gordonia; species Gordonia sp. SMJS1. Next base: position 4,555,215 of record NZ_CP123381.1, read on the forward strand.
ACAGGGCAAGATCCGCGAGTTCGCCGCCGCGATGCAGTCGGACAACCCCGCTTATCAGGGACCCGACGCGATCATCCCACCGACATTTCTCGTCAACGCCGCGCAGTGGGCACCGGCGGGAGTACGGATCAACGTCGGTTTCGACCGCAGACGACTGCTACACGGCGAGCAGGAGTACACGTTCGTCGGCCCTCCCCCCAGGGTCGGCGACGTCCTGATCGCGCAGGAGCGCATCGTCGACCGATACGAGAAGCCCGGCAAGCGGGGAGGTCAGATGCGATTCGCCGTCGTGAGAACCGAGTTCCGGGACCGAACCGGTGATCTGGTCGCCCAGGCCACCGCAACTTTCATCGAACGCGCTGCCCGAGGAGCAACCCGATGACCGCCCTCACCGTCGGAAGCACCGCCACGCCTCGACAGTTCGGACCGCTGACCCGTCAGATGTTCGTCCGGTACTCGGGAGCCTCTGGGGACCTGAACCCGATGCACTACGACGACACCATGGCACGCAGCGCCGGGAACCCGTCCGTGTTCTCGCAGGGAATGCACCAGTCCGCGTTGCTCGCGACCTTTGCGACCGACTGGCTCGGGGCCGAGAACGTACGCCGTTACGGTGTGCGGTTCCGTGAACAGGTATGGCCGGACGATGTCCTGACCTGCACCGGCGCGGTCACCGCGATCACCGAGAACGCCCGCGGCGAGACCATTGCCGCCGTCGAGTTGACGTGCACCCGGCAGAATGGCGCGGTCGCCATCGCCGGATCGGCCGATTTCGTCGTACCACATGTGGCAGCGTGACGAAGACGATCGTGCCGTTTCGGGACGGTCGGTCGTCCGCTGTGGCGATCAGCGGTTAGGCTGAACTCCCATGTCAGATGCAACGCCGATAACGCGCAGGGCCAGCTATGGCCCGTCGAGCCCCGAGGTGGGCAGCCGGGGCGCGAACACACGCACCAAGATCGTCGAGGTCTCCCTGGATCTGTTCGGCCGGCTGGGCTTCTTCAACACCTCCGTGGACGCCATCGCCAAAGAGGCCGACATCTCGAGGGCCACGCTCTACCAGTACTTTCCCGGCAAGGACGAGATTTTCCTCGAACTCCTGGATGTGTGCGGGCGGGCTCTGTTCCGGGTCGCGCGGCGTATCGGCCCGCTGGGCCCGACCAAGGTCGGATTCGACAACCTCAACTGGTGGCTCGGCGAGTGGAGCTGGGTCTTCGACCGATACTCCACGATGTTCGTGCAGTGGACGAGTGTGGCCATGTCCGACACCTCCGTCCGGCCGCAGATCGACACTTTCATGTCGGCCTACACAAAGCTGGTCACCGACAGGCTCGAGCGTTCGGACCTGCAGGGAATCGAACCGCGGGTGGCCGCGATGGCGATGATCGCGATCGTGCACCGCATCAACCTGTTCCTCGCCACTGATCGCACCTACGGTCGAGACACCCAGGCGGTGGTCGACTCGCTGTCTGTCTACCTGCAGTTGTTGCTGTTCCCCGAGACCCCGTCGTCCGTCCTCAACAGCATTCCTCTGGAGACGCCGCCCGAGGACGTGGTCATCGAGGTGCCTCCGCTGCCTTCGACCGTCGGCCTGTCCGTCGAGGACCGGACCGCGAATCTGAGCAAGCGTGCGATCAACACCGTGCGCACTCTGGTGGATGCCGGCGCGAAGCAGTTCCAGCTCAAGGGATATCACCGTACGAGCGTCGACGACATCGTAGAAGAGGCCGGACTCGCCCGCGGGACGTTCTACAAGTACTTCAGCGAGAAGCAGGACCTCCTGGTCGCCATCAGCATCGAAGCCGCCGATCTGGCGATAGATCACGCCGAGCGCCTGAGCAAGATCAATCTCACCGACCCGGACACCACAGAGCTCCGTGCCTGGATCCGCAGCCTGGACGATTTCATGAGGCGCTACTCGGGTTCGATCGGGGCGTGGAACGAGCAGACCACGGACAACGACATCGTGGGTCAACTCGGCGTCTGCGGGCAGGCGGCCATGGATGCGGCGATGGTGGCCGACCTCGTCGCGACGCGACGTGACTATCCGTTCGACCCCGTGGTCGCGGCCATCATCTTCCGCTCACTGGTCGCCAGAATTCCGCAGGCCGCGCGGGAACAGTCACCTCCGCTGTCGGAGGACGAGACCGCCGATCTCCTGATCGCGTGCATCCGGCGCGGATTCTTCAGCCATCTGGCCTGACCCCTGAGACCGGACTCGTCGGTGCTCTTCTGACCCATGGTCGGAAAGTTGCTTCGCCAGAAGCGTTGCTTTACACGACATCTGAAGCCTGGGACCCGTCCGTCATTGACTACTTCTGACGACTATGTCATCTTTGAGGGAACTCATTACGGGTGGTCTGATCGGCATTCGACCGAATGCCGCAGCAGGAGAGGAAGCTTCAGATGGATATCAGTCGCGCATCCGCGCTCGTCACCGGTGGCGCCGGCGGTCTCGGAGAGGCCACGGTTCGCACCCTGGCCGCCGCGGGTACGTCCGTGGTCATCGCCGACCTGAACGATGAGAAAGGCAAGGCCCTCGAAGTCGAACTCGGTGACCACGTGCGCTACGTCAGCACCGACGTGCTCGACGAGAGCAGTGTCAACGCGGCCCTCGCGGTCGCCAACGAGCTTGCGCCCCTTCGGATAGTCGTCAACGCGCACGGCGGGTCCGCTGGCGCGTCACGCGTGGTCGGTCGCGACGGTGAGCCGGCCTCGTTCGAACAGTTCCAGTGGTACGTCAATCTGTTCCTCAACGGGACCTTCAACGTCCTGCGACTCGGCGCCGCCTCGATGGCCAAGAACGAGCCCGACGAGGTCGGCAACCGTGGTGTCATCGTCAACACCGCGAGCATCGCCGCGTTCGAAGGTCAGATCGGACAGACCGCCTACTCCGCGGCCAAGGGCGGCGTCGTCGGTCTGACGCTGCCTGCCGCGCGCGACCTCACCAAGCAGGGCATCCGCGTGATGGCCATCGCACCGGGCACCTTCTTCACACCGGCCTTCAAGATGGAACGGGAGGAGGCCGAAAAGTACTGGGGTTCAACGGTTCCTTACCCATCTCGGATGGGTAGCCCGTCAGAGTACGCCGCCCTGGTGGAGCACATCGCGAAGAACGACTACCTCAACGGCGAGGTCATTCGCATCGACGGAGCGCTGCGGTTCCAGCCCAAATAGGACCCTGACGACCACACAACAAACGGATCGAGTCGCTCACCGGCGAGCGACTCGATCCGTTGTTGTCTGCGATGGGGTAGGGCGCGCCGGGAGGCAACCGCCACAGCTCACCGCTGCCTCACACGATGTTCGCGTGCCGCCACTGATCGATCGTCGCCGCGTCCACGCCCAGTTCCCCCAAGATCTTCTCGCTGTGTTCGCCCAGTGCCGGAACAGGATCCATCCGGGGATCGACCCCCCTCAGATCAGCCGGCGGTAACAACGCACCGATCTGTCCGCCGGGTGTGCGCACGGTGCGCCACCGCTTGCGTTCGGCCAGCACCGGATGGTCCCACACTTGCACCATGGTGTTCGTCCGGGCGTTGGCGATACCCGCGGCCTCGAGCTTGTCTTCCAGCTCGTCCGCCGTGAGGGATTGGATCGCGGCGGTGATGATCGCCTCCAGTTCCTCCCGGTTGAGCACGCGCAGGGGGTTCTTGGTGAACCTGGGATCATCCGCCAACTCCGGCAGGCCGAGGACCTCCGCACAAAGTCGTTGCCACTCGGGCTGATTCTGGACGGCGAGCAGGACGATACCGCCATCACCGGCGGTGAACGGACCATACGGCGCGATCGTCGCATGCCTGGCTCCGGTCCGACGCGGAGCGGTGCCTCCATACCGGGAGTAGTACATCGGGGAACCCATCCACTCCGCGAGGGCCTCGAAGAGCGACACCGAAACGGCGGGCGCGCGGCCCGTCGTCGCCCTCGTGTACAGCGAGGCGAGGATACCCGAATAGGCAAAGGTCCCGGCCGCGATGTCGGCCACGGAGATCCCCGCCTTGGCGGCCTCGTCCTCGGTCCCGCTCACCGCGATCAGACCGGCCTCGGCCTGGACGAGCAGATCGTAGGCCTTCCGCGACTGCCACGGCCCCTCTCCGTAACCGGTGATCTCACAGACGATCAGACCGGGATGCGAGGCTTCGAGGTCGTCGGCACCCAAACCCATCCGGCGCACTGCCCCCGGACCGAGATTCTGGATGAACACGTCCGCATCTGCGAGCAGTTCGCGCAGAATCCGCTGCCCGACCTCGCTCTTGAGGTCGAGCGTCAACGATTCCTTGGACCGGTTGAGCCAGACGAAGTAGCTCGAATCCCCGTGCACCGTCTCGTCGTAACCCCGGGCGAAGTCCCCGACCCCGGGGCGCTCGATCTTGATGACCCGCGCGCCGAGGTCGGCCAGCTGACGAGTGGCATACGGCGCAGCCACCGCCTGCTCGAGACTGATGACCGTGATACCGACGAGCGGCAAGGAGGGGGTCATCGAACCGATGGTTCGCGCGGCAGGCCCAGCAGACGTTCGGCGATGGTGTTGCGCATGATCTCAGACGTGCCGCCGGCAATGGTCAGGCAACGCGCGAACAGGTAGGCGTACGTGAGGCCGGGAGTGTTTCCGGTGACCGCGGCGGTACCGGCCAGGTCGATGCCCAGCTCGGTGATTCGTTGCGAGTGTTCGGCTTTGATCAGCTTGGTGACGTTCGCCTCGGGTCCTGGTCCGGCACCGATGACCGCTCGGGCGGCCTGGCGGAGATTGAGGAGACGCAGTGTGTGGGCTTCGGCGATCATCTCGCCGACCCGATGCTCCGCGTCACGGGCGCCGGTCCCGTCCAGCAACTTGACCAGTTCCGCGACGCCGAAGTCGATGGAACCGCTGCCGCCGCCGATGGAAACCCGCTCGTTGCCCAAAGTGGCCCGGGCGACCTTCCATCCTTCGCCCACCTCCCCGACCACATCGGAATCGGGAACGAACACGTCGTCGAAGAAGACCTCGTTGAACAGCGCCTCACCGGTGATCTCGCGGAGCGGACGAATCTGGACTCCCTCGGACGAGAGGTCGATCGCCATCATCGACACACCCGCATGTTTCGAGGCGTCCGGATCGGTGCGGACGGTCGCGAGGCCCCACTGACATTCGAGAGCGACACTGGTCCAGACCTTTTGGCCGGTCACGCGCCAACCGCCGTCGACCTTCTTGCCGACGGTCCGGACAGCAGCAGCATCCGAACCCGCGCCGGGCTCGCTGAACAGCTGGCACCACTGGTCGCGACCGCGAAGTACCGGTTCGATCCACCGCTCTCGCTGATCATCCGAACCCACCTGCGCGATGGTGAGATTGACCCAACCCGTGATCCCGAGATCGGGCAGGTCGATACCCTCGAACTCTTCCTCGATGACCAGTTGTTCGATCGCTCCGGCCTCGCGTCCCCAGGGCCTACGCCAGTGCGGCACGAGGTATCCGCTGTCGACCAGGTGGTCACGGCGCTGCCCCTCGGGCAGGGATCGTACGGCCTGCGCCTCGGCGCGTGCAGCCGCGCGGAACTCCTCGGCCTCTGGTGGCAGGTCGAACGACGCGCCCTGCGCCTGCCCCGCACGATACGCATCGACGATGTCGGCGAGCGGATCGACGCCGTCGGTCAGAATCGCGGCCACGGTGGTCGCCCTGCGTAAGTACAAGTGGGCGTCGTGTTCCCAGGTGAACCCGATGCCCCCGTGCAGCTGGATGTTCATCCGGGCATTGCCCAGTTGGGCCGGGCCCGCGTACGCGGCAGCGACCGCCGAGGCGAACCAGATGCCGTCGATGTCACTCGCACGCGCCGCGTCCCAGGTGGCCGCGATCGACGCCTCGGTGGCGATGAGCATGTTGGCGCAGTGGTGTTTGACCGCTTGGAATGACCCGATGGACCGTCCGAACTGTTCGCGGACCTTCGCATAATCGGTGGCCATCTCGAGGCACGCGAGCGCGCCGCCGATCGCCTCTGCGGCGGCCAGGACGCGAAGGACACTGCGGCCCGCCCGACTCGCGCTGCGCAGAACACGGTTGGTCGGGACCGCGACTGCGGTCAGCGACACCGTGCCGATACCGCGAGTGGTGTCGAGGGCCTCGGCCGCCGCGACCTCGACGCCGGCTGTGGCCTTGTCGAGCACGACGAGGTCGTCGCCGAGGGAAAGCACGAGGAGGTCTGCCTCAGGTGCCGACAACACCGCGCGCACCTGGCCGCTGATCAGACCGTCGGCGTCGCGGGACAATCCATTGGCGAGCCCCACAGCGCCTGTCGTGGAACCGTCGGCGAGACCCGGGAGGAGTTCGGCGCGGAGATCCTCGTCGCCCGCGTGAGCGATCACGGCCGACGCGACCACGGTCGACAGGAACGGGCCGGGAGCCAACTCGTGCCCCATCGCCTCGAGGACAACGGCCAATTCGGCGATGCCGTAGCCTGAGCCCCCGTACTCTTCCGGTAGGTGCAAGCCGAGCCAACCGAGGTCTGCAGTGCTCGACCAGAAGGTCTCGAGTTCGACAGCCCCGTCCAGAGAGGCCCGCGCAGCCGCACGCACACCGTGCCGCGCGAGATGGCCGACGGCGGCGTCGGCCAGGTCAATGTGTTCGGAGGATATGGCAAGCGCCATCTCGGCCACCTTTCGATTGCGAACTCGTCGGGCCTGTCGACGTTCGAAACTGACCCTAGATGTCAGATCACCGATATTCAAGACTCGCTCGATCGCGGCCGGACCGAGCAGGCTTCGGCACCCCCATCTTGCGATGATGGATTCTGAACTGGGCAAATATTCGCCGCATCCGCGTCAGGGACTCGGCTCGGCCATTGCATGGACAGGGTGTCAGATGATCTACTATGGTTCCGTGCAGGAGTGACCCACGTCATTCACACGAGAGATTTGGAAGTCTTGAATGAGCATCTCGCTGATCTTGGACATGGCCTTGTCGGGCAACCCCGACAAGACGGCCATCACGTCGACGGAGCCTCCCTGACCTACGCCGAATTCGGTGAACTGGTCACCGGCGCAGCGACCGTCATCACGCAGGCAGGCGCCGAGAACGTCGTCTTCCTCGGGGAATCCGGACTCGAACTCCCGGTGCTGCTGTTCGCCGCGGCCCATGCCGATGTCCCGTTCGTCCCGGTGAACTACCGCCTGGCCGCCGCGCAACTCGAGCAATTGATCGCGCGCACCCGCTCTCCATTGGTCGTGGCAGACCCGAGATACGTGTCCGAACTGTCGTCGGATCACAACGTGACGACCACCGAGGAGTTCGCGACGGCCGCGCGGGCCGCTGCCGCCGACCCCCTGCCGGCCGCGAACGTCGACCCCGACGATCCGGCCATCGTCCTGTTCACCAGCGGGACCACCTCCGCCCCCAAAGGTGTGATCCTGCGACACAGCCATCTGCTGAGCTACGTCATGAGCACAGTGGAATACGGCTCCGCAGCGGACAACGAGGGCGCGCTGATCAGCGTTCCGCCTTATCACATCGCCGGGATGGGCACGATCCTGACGAACGTCTACGCGGGCCGGCGGATGATCTATCTTCCCCAGTTCGACGCACACGGGTGGGTGGAACTCGCCCGCCGCGAGGGCGCCACCTCGGCGATGGTCGTGCCGACGATGCTGGACCGTATCGTCGATGCCCTCGCGGGTGCGCCGGCCGACCTTCCCGCTCTCGCATCGTTGTCCTACGGTGGGGCACGGATGCCGCGCCCCACCCTCGAAGCAGCGCTACGCGCGTTCCCCCAGGCGGGCTTCGTCAATGCGTACGGACTGACCGAGACGAGTTCGACCATTGCCCTTCTCGGTCCCGACGACCATCGCGCGGCCATGGAGAGCGACGATCGCGACGTCCAGGCACGCCTGGGCTCCGTCGGCCGGCCGGTGCCCGGGATCGAGATCCAGTTGCGTGGCCCCGACGGCCTCCCGGTGGCCGACGGCGAGCAAGGCGAGCTGTGGGTACGTGGACCGCAGGTCTCCGGTGAGTACATGGGGGCCGGGTCGGTCCTCGACGCCGAAGGTTGGTTTCCCACAAAGGACCTCGCATACACCGATTCCGCCGGGTATCTGTTCATCGTGGGGCGCAACGACGACACCATCATCCGTGGCGGCGAGAACATTGCACCCGCCGAGATCGAAGACGTACTCGTACAGCATCCCGCGGTCCATTCGGTGGTGGTTGTCGGTGTGCCCGATGCTCATTGGGGTGAGGCCATCGTGGCCGCCGTGGTCGTCGAGGCGGGCTCCTCGCCCGACCACGACGAACTGCGCACCTACGTACGCGAGCGCCTCCGTGGTTCCCGGACACCGGACAGGGTGGTCTTCCTCGACGACCTCCCGGCAACCGCGACCGGAAAGATACTGCGCAAGAAAGTCGTCGAGGACATCGTCGATCGTCCTGCGACCGCACACGCGTAGCGCGTGCACACCACCTGATCCGATCAGCAAGAGAACGGAGACACCGTGTTCAAGACCGGAAGTCGTCTACAAAGCCAGGTTTGTGGCACCCAGGTCATCATCATCAAGGCGCCGGCAGGCGAGGCAGCACTCGATTGCGGGGGTCAGCCGATGATCGATGTGACGCAGTCACCGGTGGCCGGGCTCAGCCCCGCCGCGGGCCTCGACGGCGGCACCCAGATCGGCAAACGCTACGTCGACGCCGACGACACCGTCGAGATCCTGGTGACCAAGCCCGGCACCGGAAGCCTGTCGCTGGACGGGAAGCTGCTGGACGTCAAGAGCGCCAAGCCACTCCCCTCGAGTGACTGACGGCGCAACTTCGGCGCGCGGACCGCTCGGCGGGATTCGCGTACTCGAACTAGCAGGTGTCGGACCGGCGCCGCACGCCGCGATGTTGCTCGGCGATCTGGGCGCGGACGTCGTCCGCGTCCAGCGTCGTGGCTCGCTGGCCCCGGATCGCCCCGCCGCGGCCGGACTTCGAGGTCGGACGATCGTCGAGGCCGACCTGAAGGACGCGGCGGACCTGCGTGACATCCGGGGGCTCGTTCAGCGAGCCGACATCCTGATCGAGGGGTTCCGTCCGGGCGTGGCGGAGCGGATGGGCCTCGGACCCGACGACGTCGCCGAGCTCAATCCGCGACTGATCTACGGCCGGATGACCGGATGGGGACAGACTGGTCCGCGTGCCGCCGAAGCCGGGCACGACCTGAATTACATCGCCATGACCGGGCTGCTCCACGCCGTGGGCCGGCCGGGTGAACGCCCGGTGCCGCCGCTGAACCTGTTCGGCGATTTCGGCGGCGGCTCGATGTTTCTGGTGATCGGGCTGGTCGCGGCCCTGGTCGAGCGACAGTCGTCGGGTCGAGGCCAGGTCGTCGATGCCGCGATCGTGAACGGCGCCCCCATGCTCGGGCACCTCTTGTGGGCCATGCGTGGCGCGGGTCGGTGGTCAGACGATCGCGGCGTCAACGTCTTCGACGGGTCCGCGCCGTTCTACGACACCTACGAGTGTGCTGACGGGAAGTACGTCGCGGTCGCCGCCTTGGAGCCGCAGTTCTTCTCGGAGCTCCTCGCCGTACTCGGTATCGATCCGCTCGAGGTGGGCGAGCAGCGAGACCCGGCCGGTTTCCCGCGGATGCGCACGATTTTCACCGAACGCTTCGGTTCGCGGACACGGGACGAGTGGGCCGCGATGTTCGCCGGGACCGACGCGTGTGTCACCCCGGTGCTGACGTTCGCCGAAGCCGAGACCGATGCGCACATGGTCGGTCGCGGTGTGTTCACCGCGATCGGCGGGGTCACCCAACCCGCACCGGCACCGGCGTTCTCACGGACGTCGCCTGCACTACCGACGCCACCGCCTCGCCGTCCGGCCGAGACCGCGGACGTCTGGGCCTGATCGTCAACCGTTGTCCGTACTACCGATCCTGGAGGAATTGATCATGACCGTGACTGCCGAAGCCCCCGCGCTGATCGAGCGCCGCGGCCACGTCTTGCTCATCACGCTGAACCGCCCGCAGGCGCGTAACGCCGTGAACGCCGAGATGTGCATTCTGGTGGGGGATGCCCTGGCAGAAGCAGACAAGGATCCCGACGTTCGCGCAGTCGTGCTCACCGGAGCCGGCGACAAGGCGTTCTGTGCCGGCGCCGACTTGAAGGCGATCATGCGCGGGGAAGCTGTGATCCCGCCCGGACGCGAGAAGTGGGGCCTGGCCGGATACGTCGGACAGGCGATCAGCAAGCCCACGATCGCGGCTGTCAACGGACCGGCGCTCGGCGGCGGCACCGAACTGGTACTCGCCAGCGATCTGGTCGTTGCGGCCGACACCGCGGTGTTCGGGTTGCCGGAGGTGACCCGCGGGCTGATCGCCGGAGCAGGCGGCGCGTTCCGTCTCGCCGCGAAACTCCCGCCGGCGGTCGCCATGGAACTACTGTTGACGGGCGAGTCGATCACCGCGGCCCAGGCACTCGACCTGCATCTGGTCAACCGGGTGGTGCCCGCGGCCGACGTTCTCGACACCGCGCTGGCGCTCGCTGCGACGATCGCCGGCAACGCGCCGCTCGCGGTTGCCGCCACCAAGCGAATCGCCCTGGCGCAGAACGAGAGTGGCGATCGTCCTCAGGAAGCAGTCGGCTGGGAGATGACGAACGCGGCACTGCCCGCAGTCGCCGGCTCCGAGGATGCCAAGGAGGGCCCGCGCGCATTCGCGGAGAGGCGCGCCCCGGTCTGGCAGGGCCGCTGACCGGTCGCGTCCTCCGGGCGGACGGACCACCTGTCCGGACGGCCGAACTGAGGCTGTCGCGAGAGACCCCTGGTAGCGATGCGCCAGGGGCTCCACCCCCTCATCGTGTCGGTCGCCGGGCGCAGGTCAACGCGATACGACGAGACCCATGCCGGTGATCCATTCTTCGACCGGCTGGTAGGCGACGGTGTGCAGCGGCTTCCCGCCGCCGGCGGCGCCCGCTGCGAGCCAGGTTCGCACCTCGTTGGCGCCGACGCCGGCCTGCGCACGCGCGTCGTCGGTGAGTGCGGCGAGTTCGGCACCATCCCACTCGGCCAGCGCATCCAGGAAGGCCCTGTCCCACTCGGGCTTGATCTTCTTCCGCGCGGCCGCGGCGCCCTCGGTGATCACGCGCCGCCGCTCCTCGTCGCTGATGTCGAAGGCATCGAGTTCCAGGCTCGGCGGCGAGTGCGACAGTCCGCCGGTCCCGACGACGAGCACGCGCGCGTCGATCGTGTCGAGAAACCGTCCGACCGCGTCGCCGAACGACAGGACCCGCGCAGCCGACGGCAGCGGCCCGGTCGCACAGTTGATGGGTAGCGGGATGACCGGGTACGCATTCAGGTCTCCGGTCAGATCTCGTAGCGGTTGCGCGAACGCGTGGTCGAGGCCGACCTCCCGACAGATCGAGATGTCGAACTCCGAGTCGAGCAGATGGGCGCCGAGCTCGGCGGCGATGTCAGCCGGAACGTCCAGGCGACCCTCCGCGTGGCCGCCTTCGGGAAGTATCGAGGCCGACAGCGCGACGGCAAAGGTCGGGACGATGTGGCGGAAAGCCCGCCGGTGGTCGCCACCGAACAACACCACGAAGTCGGGGTCGAACTCGGTTACCACGGCGCGTGCCTCGGCCAGACCCGCCCGGAACTCCGTTCCGAAGACCAGATCGGTGTCGCGCTCCATGCCGGGGCTGTGGCTCGCGCACACCACCAAGCGGTTCTGTTCGGTCATGTCACTCCTCGTCCGTACGCGGTGGGTGGCCCGCCCGCGCGCCGCCCACCGATCAATAGTGACACAGACGTTAGATCAAATACCGAACCCAGTCGAGAGCGGCTCGGTCATCCCTTGACAGAGGCACACACTCACGATCAAACTAGACGTAACTGTCAGATATTGGAGGTTGACTCACGTGGCTTTTGTGATCCTGCAAGCTTGTTGCAACGACGCATCGTGCGTCGATGTCTGCCCGGTCAACTGCATCCACCCAACGCCTGACGAACCGGACTTCATGCGGACCGAGATGCTGCACATCGACCCGCAGACATGCATCGACTGCGGCGCATGTGTGGAGGCCTGCCCCGTCGACGCGATCAAGGCCGAGGACGAACTGGACGACCCGGAGCTCCCGTTCATCGAGCTCAATGCCGATTACTTCGAACAGCACCCCCTGCAGTCCGGACAACTCGACGTCCCGAAACCGTTGTGGCGCAAAGCGGATTTCTCGGATATGCGCGTGGCCATCGTCGGTTCGGGACCGGCCGCGTTCTACGCGGCCGCCGAGCTGATCTCGCTGAAGGGCGTTCAGGTCGACATGTTCGAGCGCCTGCTCACGCCGTACGGACTGGTGCGCTCAGGGGTCGCCCCCGACCATCCCGGCACGAAGGCGGTCACCGACATCTTCCGGACACTGGAGCGCCGCAAGAACTTCAGGCTGCACCTCGGAGTCGAGATCGGCGTCGATCTGACGCACGAGGAGCTGCCCGCCCACAACCACGCGGTCATCTACGCGGTGGGAGCGTCGTCGGACCGTCGCCTGGGCATCCCCGGCGAGGACCTCCCGGGCAGTCATACCGCCACCGAGTTCGTCGGCTGGTACAACGGCCACCCCGACTACGCGGACCGGACCTATGACCTGAGCGGCGAGCGCGCCGTCATCGTGGGCAACGGCAACGTCGCCCTCGACGTCGCTCGGATTCTGCTCACCGATCCTGATGACCTCGACCGCACCGACATAGCCGATCACGCACTCGAGGTGCTGCGCACGAGCAACATCCGCGAGGTCGTGGTCCTCGGCCGCCGCGGTGTCGCACAAGCCGGCTACACCAACCCCGAGATGATGGCACTGCGCCATCTTCCGGGCGTCGACCTCGTGATAGACCCGGATGACGTCGAGATCGACCCGGTCACGCAGGGCATCCTCGAGGCCGCCGACACCGAGTCGTCGGTGAAGGCGAAGATCTCCCTGGCCCGCAGGGTTGCCGCGGACGGCGACACAGGCGCGGCGAAACGTCTGGTCCTGCGATACCTCTCCTCCCCCACCGAGATCTCCGGGACAGACCACGTCGAGTCGATCAGCATCACACGCAACGAACTGCAACTGACCGAGTCCGGCGGAGTCGTCGCCGTTCCCACCGACGTCACCGACGCCATCGAGACGACCCTGGTGCTGCGCGCGGTCGGCTACCGCGGCGTTCCGGTCCCCGGAGTGCCGTTCGACGACGCTCGCGGGGTCATCTCCAACGTCGAGGGCCGGGTCGTCACTCTGCACGGCGGCGAGCCCGTTCAGGGCGTCTACGCCACCGGCTGGGTGAAGCGTGGTCCGTCCGGTGTCATCGGAACCAACAAGAAATGTGCAGCCGACACCGTGGATCTCCTCCTCCAGGATTACGTCGCCGAAGCTCTTGCCGATCCGCCGCAGGACGCGGACTCGTTCGCGGAACTCCTGGCCGAGAGAGCACCCGAAGTCGTCGACTTCGCCGGCTGGACCCTGATCGACAAGGCGGAGAAGGCCGCGGGCAAGCCGCGTAAGCGACCGCGGGTGAAGTTCGTCGACGTCGATTCGATGAGGGCGGTGGTCCGCGGGGACTGAGGTACCTCGCGACACGCCTGTCGTAGCTCCGACGCATCGCTACTCACGATCGTCACATATTTCTGACGAAGTGATCATTACTCCGTCAGACGCCGACCATGCTCAAGCGGGCTCACCATCCTCGCTTGACAATGGCTTTTCTGGGTTCTAGCTCGCTTTATTCCAGACTCTACGGTAACGATTAGGTAACATACGGCGGGAATGCTGGGAGTGACCCGCGCCATAGTCCAGTATCAACGTGTCTCATCTGACAGTCCGTACTTTTTATGACTCACCCTCCATCGACGCGGAGTCCGGTACGACGCTCAGTCGAGAAACCCATCTGCGGGCGGAATCCCTCGTCCCGAACTCAGGAGCACAGCATGACGAAATCAAGGACCGGCCGGCGGTTCATCACCACGACCCTCCTGTCGGTCATCCTCACCGCGGGCATGGTCGCCTGTGGCGGCTCGGATGACGGTGGCGACTCCGCCGCGGAGCCCTCAGCCAATGAGTCGGTGCTGGGCACCCCGAACAAGGCCACCGGTACACCGATCACCATCGGGTTCATCAGCGACGGGAAGTCGCAGGCCATCGACGTCAGCGACGAGATCCGTGGCGCCGTCGCCGCGGCCGATTACGCCAACGAGTACCTCGGCGGAATCGGTGGTCATCCCATCGAGGTCAAGTCGTGCGAAGCGTTGGCTCAACCCGCCGCCGCCGCCGACTGCGCCAACCAGATGGTGCAGGCCGGTGCCGCCGCCGTGGTCGGTCCCACTCCAGGTGAACTGGACCACCTCATCGACGTCCTGTCGCCAGCCAAGATCCCGCTGGTGGTTCACAGTGGCACCACCCAGAAGGGCCTCAGCGCGCCGGGCGTGTACTTGCTGACGAACGGCACCGCCTACTTCGCGAGCTCGGCGACGGCGGCAAAGGACGAGGGGCTGAAGAACACCGTCGGCATCGCCATCGGCGTCCCCGGCGCCGAGGGACCCACCCGCCAGATCGGATCGCTGATCTGGGGCAACGCCGGCCTCGACTTCAGTGTGGTCGGCATCCCGCCGGGCACCGCAGACATGACACCGCAGATCAGCGCGGCCGGCGGTGACGCCGACAACTTCTTCGTGATCGGTAACGACAGCTTCTGCACCAGCGCCTTCAAGGCGATCAAGACAACCAAGCCGAATGCTCCGATCTTCGCGATCGATCGGTGCCTGACGATCGGTGGGGGGAGCTCGATCCCCAACGGCTACGAGGGCATCAACGTCGCCACCACACTCGATCTGAGCCCGGATGCCCCCGACTCGCAACTCTATTCAGCAGTTCTCGCCAAGTACGGTGACGGCGCGAAGTTCGGGAATCTCTCGTCGGTCGGTTACGCTCCGATGCTCGGCATGATCAAGGCACTCAACGCGGCAAAGGTCACCGACCCGACGGCGGAGACCGTCATGGCAGCCATGAAGACGGCACCGCCGACCGAGTATCCGCTGACCAACGGACTCATGTTCCAGTGCAACGGAGAACAGCTCCCCATCTCCCCCAACATCTGCAGCGCCGACGGCCTCCTCGCCAAGGCGACCAAGAACGGCGAACTCACCGATTATCAGAAGGTGACCGTCGATCCCTCGCTCTACGACACACCCGGCGCCTGAGCCCTGACCGACCAGTACGACCCGGCGTCGGCCGTCATCCTCGCAAGGGATGGCGGCCGACGCATTTCACCATTCGTCTCCCGTCGTCCGGGCTGCGCCGGTAGGCCACCGTGATCTACCCGGTGCCGATCGATCCAGCCAAGCCGGAGTCGCGTGGTTGCCAGGGTCCACCAGCAGGTGAGGTCAGCCACCCCCCACTGATCCGGCCTGGCCGGCGATGGCCGCTCCCGCTCTACCAGATCGGGGTGCCGCGGCGCGCGATCATCGCGCCGGGTCGTGATCGTGCGATGTTTTCGCGGGTGACTCCGACGGTCTGCACACCGTGCTCGGTGAGGCGGTCGTGATACATCCTGCCAGCCCGCTCACGCGTCTCTGGATCACAGTTCCTCGGTGCACCATACCGGCATTCTCCCGATGGGATCACGGCCTCCACCAGCCCCAGGACGGTTCACCGGCCCGGACTCGCTCACCGCACCAGCCGCGGACACGACGATGCCAGTCACCCCCCACACGGCGGAAGTGACCGGCAGAGCGGGGTCAGATCAGACGGCCTCGCCCAGGTACGCCTGCTCGAGAAGTGCCGGATTCTTGGCCATCTCACTTGCCCGGCCGCGCAGACGGACACCGCCATGCACGATCACGAGCGCCTCGTCGGCCACCTCGAGAGCCAGCTGCACATGCTGCTCCACCAGCACCACGACAGCATTCGTCTCATCGGCGATACGACGGACGACCGGGAGCAGCTCTTCGACGATGACCGGGGCCAGACCCATGCTCATCTCATCGATCAGCAGCGCCCGCGGATTCTGGGTCAGCGCACGGGCCACAGCGAGCATCTGCTGCTCGCCACCCGACAGAGACCCCGCGCTGACCTTGATGCGTTTGCCCAGGGCCGGGAACAGCTCTATGGCCTCGTCCACACCGAATCCACCGGACCGTTTGGCGATCGCCAGGTTCTCGCGCACGGTCAGCGAGGTGAACAGAGCCCGGTCGTCCGGAACCAGCACCAGGCCATGCCGATTGGCCTCCGCGGGACGACCACTGCGCAGCTCTTTGCCCTCCACGATGACCTCCCCTCCCTTGCGTGGCAACAGGCCGGCCAGCGTGTTCATCAGAGTGGATTTCCCCGCCCCGTTCGGGCCGAGGATCGCGAGCACCGAACCCTCCTGGAGCGAGAAGCCGACATCGCGCACCACCCGGACCGAGCCGTAGCCGGCCGTCACCTCCCGGCACTCCAGGATCGGGACTCCCGTGGGCACGGCGGCGTCGGAGTCGTTGACGGTGTCGACCGTATTCACGTCAGCCATGGACCTGAGCCTCTTTTCCTAGGTATGCGGTGGCAACGGTTCGATTCGCCCGAATCTCCGCCGGAGTACCGGAGGCGATGAGTTCGCCGAAGTTGAGGACATGCACTTCGTCGCAGACGTTCAACACGAGATCCATGTCGTGGTCGACCATCAGGATGGTGATCCCGCTGTCCTGTATCTTGCGGAGTCGCTCTCCGAGCCAACGACTCTCGGTACTGTCGAGACCACCCGCCGGCTCGTCGAGCAGCAGCAGGTTGGGTGAGCCCGCCAGCGCGCGAGCGATTGAGACCAGCTGCCGCTGTCCCTGCGACAGTTCGCCTGCCGGCCGCTCGGCGATGTCGCTGATGCCGAGGAGGTCGAAGACCTCCGACAGATGACCGAGGTCGCCGTGTTCGGCCTTGGCGTCGGGACGGTGGACCGCGGCGGTGCGACCGACCTTGACGTTCTCGGTCACGCTCAGGTCGTCGTACAGCTCGATGGCCTGGAAGGTACGGCCGAGGCCGGCGCGAATCCGGTTGTGCGGCGCGAGTTCACTCAACGACGCGCCCGCCAGTGTCACGTCGCCGGTGTACTCGGCGAATCCGGTGATCGCGTCCATCAGCGTGGTCTTGCCGGCACCGTTCGGACCGATCAGGCCCACCAGAGCGCCCTTCGGGATCGCGAGCGAGACCTCTGACAGAGCCACCGCACCACCGTATTTCACCGAGACGTCGGCCAGGACGAGTTCAGGCTCCGCCGACCGATCGACGACCCGCGCTCGTGTCGACGGCCCCACTGCCCGGGCATCGGACCCTGCGTCCGCGTCCGCTGCCGGCTCGCTCGTATCCGGGATAGCCGCTGCGCGGCGCGTGGCCAACAAGGTGTGGGCCGGTCCGACGATTCCCTCGGGATTCAGGATCACGGTGAAGATCAGCAACACACTGGAGATCACCACATACCAGCCGCTGACCGACCACAGCTCGTCGACGACGATGAACAGCAGACCGTTGGCGGCCGTGAGGCCGGCCAGCACACCGCCGGACACCGAGGTGATTCCGGTCAGATAGACAGTCGCGAACAGGGCGACACCACCCATCGCGGCATAGGAGTTGAACGTCACGGTCTGCTGCTGGTAAGCCAGGAGCGACCCGCCGATGCCGGCGATGAACGCACCGATCGCGAAGGCCAGGATCTTCACGCGGACGACACTGACACCGGCAGCCGCAGCGGATCTCTCATTCGCACGGACCGCCAGCATCTCGGCGCCGAGCCGACTCCGCCGGAGCAGGGCGACGAATACGGCGACCCCCACGAGCACGAGCAGCACCAGGACGCCGAATGTGACCCGCGGGTAGTCCAGACCTTGTCCGATACCCAGATCCCAACCGAACAGGCTGGGTTCGGGCGCCCTGACCCCCGAGGCTCCGACGATGTCGACGTTACGGAACCAGATCGCTTCGACTGCGAACGCCATCGCAAGGGTCACCACGGCCACGGTGAGTCCTCGAATCCGTAGCGCGGGCAACCCGATCAGTACGCCGAGCGCAGCCGCACACAACGCGGCCACGACAGGGGCGATCGGGAACGGTAGATGGAACGTGTTGGCGATCGGCCCGAGTAGGAAGCCCGCGACACCGGCGATAGTCAGCTGGGCGAGGGAGACCTGACCCGCGTAGCCGGTGACGACCACCGAGGACAACGCGATGATGGCCATGACTAAGCTGACTATCAGCCCCGTGCGCAGCCGTTCGTCGAGCAACACGAGCGCCAGGACCCCGATGATCGTCATCACCACCGCGGTGGACGCCACATGGTTCGGTCTCGGCGCCCTGCCGAGGGTCTGCAGGATGATCGCACCGCGGGTCGGCAGCGGCTTCGCACGGATCAGAAGGACGGCCAGGATCAGGATCAGCGGCACAAGATCCGGCAGGCCCACGGACGGCAGCCAGTCGAATTGGGTTGCCAGATACTGCGCTTCGGACTGAAGCATACCCACGGCCAGACCAGCCAGTACCGCGACCACGACGAGATCGAAGCGAGCCAGGATCGCGGCGGCCAGAGCCGGGACGATGAACAGCGTGTAAGCAACCGGCACCAACGGGACGATGGGTGCAATCAGGATTCCGGCCAGACCCGCCACCGCCGAACTAAGCATCCAGTTGTAGGCAGCGATCCGGTCGGGCGAGATGCCGCTGACATAAGCACCTCGCTCGGTCTCGGCCGACGCACGAGTGGCCAGGCCGAACTTCGTGTAGCGGAAGGCCAGAGCCAGCACGATCGCCAGCACCACGATCGTCAGCGCGAAGAAGAACCGATCAGCAGACAGCTGGAGCTCGCCGGACTGCCAGACGTCAGTCGGGAAGATCGGTTCCACCGAAACCGGATCGGTACCCAGCTTCTGCGCCACCAGTCCCGCGATCAAGAGGGAGATACCAAGAGCGGCGACTGCGCGGGCCACCAGGGGTGAGGTCCGCAATGGCCGGAAGACGAGCAGGTACAGGACGAGCCCCAGGGCAGCTGCGATCACGAGCGAGATCGCGATCGCGGGCCACATCCCGATCGGCCCGCCGAGGTCGATCGTGTTGGGGAGCCCCGGGATCAGGATGAGCAACTCACCCTCGCGCAGGAACGCGTATGTGTACGCGGTGTACAACGCGATGGCGCCCGTCGCGAAGTTGACGACGCCGGAACTGCGGTAGGTGAGGACGACCGCCAGCGCCAGTGCGCCGAAAACCGCTCCGTTACCTAACCCCAGTAACAAGAACACCAGATGTTGCATAGAGACGCCAATCCTCACGGCTGTGCGGTCAAAGGTGACAGTGATGTTAGATCAAACTGCGATGTACGTCACCCCCTCTGCCCGAATTGACGCATCTCACATTGCGGGGCGGGTCACGCGGGGCGAATTGCGCGACGCAGCGAGCAGCTATGCTCGCTGCCACAAGAACCCGAATGGAGCAAGTCATGTCACGTCTGTTCACCAAGCCGGCCTCGGACCTCACTCCGGTCCAACTCCTTCTCCGAGGTGCCATCGGGGGCACGATGATCGCTCACGGAACCAAACACGGCCGCAGCATCGAAGGCACCGCGGGCTGGTTCCGGTCGATCGGTTTCCGGCAACCCACGCTCCAGGCGAAGGCCTCTGCGGTGGTGGAGGTCGGTGCGGGAGCCGCCATCGTCGCCGGCGCGGCCACCCCGGTAGCGGCCGCCGCGGTCGTCGGGACCATGGCCGTCGCCGCACGTTCGGTCCACCTGCCCAACGGCTTCTTCATCACATCCGAGGGCTGGGAGTACGTCGCCAATCTGTCGGTCGCAGCAATTGCGTTGGCCGCCTTGGGGCCTGGCCACTACAGCGTGGACCGGGCCATAGGCCTGGACTCGAGACTCAGCTCGGGACGAGCTGCCGCTCTCGCGGCGGGCGTCGGGCTCGCGGCAGCGGCAGCGCAACTCGCGGTGTTCCACCGGCCACCGCAGGCGACAGGGGCTGACCCACAGACGCCGACCCCCTCGTCGAACTGACCACAGCCGGTCCCGGCGGACCGCGGGCAGCGGAGGGAAAAAGCGCCGACATGGGGACACACGCGCAGCGATGGGCCAGCAGCGGTATGGCCTACCTGACCGGCGAACCGGAAGCTCCTGACTACTCCCGCGCGCCGATCATGGCGCGGGCCGACATGCTCGCCGACGTGTTCGGCGCTGATGTCGGCGAACTGCTGACCGGCCGGGCGGCCTTGATGGGCAGCTCCCGCGCCGGACAACAGTCCGCGGGCGGCAGCTCCCGTCTCATGCGGTGTCGCGATGGATGGATCGCGATGACGCTCTCGCGGGCGAGCGACATCGACTCACTGCAAGCGCTTTTCGCGCGGGACGATCCGATCGACAGTCCGTGGCAGGCACTGGCCGAGGCGTTGCCGCATCTTCACGTCGACGACGTCGTCGATCGTGCGCAGTTGCTCGAGATACCCGCCGCCGCATTGGGATCGGTGAGTTCGTCCCCCGTCGACATCGTCAGGGCATGGCCCGCTCAGCAGGCCACCCGCCCGCCGTCGCTGCTGGTGGTGGACCTGTCCGCGATGTGGGCGGGACCGTTGTGCGGTCACCTTCTGCAACAGCTCGGTGCGACCGTGATCAAGGTGGAGAGCCCCGAACGTCCCGATGGGTCGCGAGCCGGAAACCCCGACTTCTTCGCCTGGATGAACAGCGGAAAGCAGTTCTACACCACACAATTGAGCCACCGGGCGGTTGGGCTCGCGGGGTTGCTCGATGTCGCGGACGTGGTCATCGAGGCCTCCCGCCCGCGCGCTCTCGAACACGCCGGGCTGGACGCGTCCACCAGGTCGCCGCGCGCCGGGCGGGTATGGGTGCGGATCACCGGTTACGGTCGCGCTACCGGGATGGTGAACCGCGTCGCGTTCGGCGACGATGCCGCAGTTGCCGGCGGACTCGTCGGCCGGGGCACTCGTGGGCCGGTGTTCTGCGGGGACGCGATCGCCGACCCCTTGACCGGACTGGAAGCAGCGACTGCGGTGGTGCAGTCGCTCGCCCGCGGTGGCGGGGAGATAATCGACGTGTCGATGGCCGGCGTCGCCGCCAAGTACGCCGGGTGCCCCGTACTCGAGGACACCGAGCGGGTGACCGTCGCCGTGACGCCGCCCACCGCTCCCCGAATCGGTTCCGGTTTCGAGACGATCGGCGACAACGAGGTTCTGCGTCTCGTCGATGAACGTCGAGGTCCCAGATGCTGATCACCGGGGCGCAGCGACTCTCGGGTGAGCCGGTCGCGGTACGCATCACCGACCGACGCCTGACCGACGTCGCGGTCCACCTCGAGCCGGGGGACGACGAGCCGGTCCTCGATCTCCGGGGCGGCACTCTGCTTCCCGGATTACATGATCACCATCTACACCTCCGGGCGGCGGTGGCTGCGCTGCAGTCGGTGTCCGTCGGCCCACAACAGGTGGCCACACCGCAACAACTCGCCGAGGCTCTCGGCCGTTCTCGACCCCGCGACGACGGCTGGATCCGCGCTGTTGGTTATCACGACAGCGTTGCAGGGGAATTGGACCGTCATCGCCTCGACGAACTGTTCGCCCGCGCACCGGTCCGAATCCAGCATCGCAGCGGTGCGATGTGGATCGTCAACACGCCAGGCCTCATCGCCCTCGGGTGGCCGGATCATCCCACCGGCCGATTCTTTCGCCAGGACAACACCTTTGCTGCCGTGACCGCAGACGGTCCGACGGATTTCACACCACTGGGAGTCCGGCTCGCCAGGTTCGGCGTCACCGGGATCACCGAAGCGACCCCGGATCTCGGTGCCGCCGACCTCGACGCACTCGACACCGCCGTACGTGAGGAACGACTCCCCCAGCGGGTGATGGTCATGTCGCAGCACGGTGGACGACACTACTCACGGTTGGAGTTCGGTCCGGTCAAACGGATTCTCGACGACAGCACACTCGATCTCGACGAGTTGACGTCCTGGGTCGCGGAGCGACATGAGCACGGTTACGCGGTGGCCCTGCACTGCGTGACTGTCGTGCAACTCGTCGTCACGCTGTCGGCATTCCGGAGCGCGGGTGTGCGCGCGGGCGACCGAATCGAACACGCGGCGATGGTGCCCGACGATGTGATCGACGACCTCGCGGATCTCGGGGTGACCGTGGTGACGCAGCCGAATTTCGTGGCCGAACGCGGAGATGAGTACCTCCGCGAGGTACCCCCGGCGGAGCATCACGAGTTGTGGAGGGTGGCCGGCCTTCGTCGGTCGGGGGTGCCGATCGCCGGTAGCACGGATGCGCCCTTCGGGGACCTCGACCCGTGGGCCGCCATGCGTGCTGCCAGAGATCGGCGGACCAGATCGGGAAAACTCCTGTGCCCAGATGAACGTGTCGGTGCAGCTGCCGCCCTGGCGATGTTCCTCGGCGACCTGCACACGCCGGCGAATACGCGGGATCTTCGTACGGGGGATCGGGCAGACCTGTGCCTCATGTCCGCCGGACCCGACGACGTGCTCGCCGAACTGTCGGCAGATCTGGTCGCAGCCACCGTCGTCGACGGACACCTTCGGTACGCGGCCTCATGAAGCCGGCGACGGGGCCGGCAGTTCGTCCACGTGGTCGACCAATCCCCATTGGAGAGCGGTCGTCGCGTCGATACGACGTCCGGTCATGAGCAGGTAGGCCGTCCGCCATCGGCCGATACGGCGTTGAACGCTCAGCGTTCCCCCGGCACCGGGAACCAGGCCGAGCTCGAGTTCCGGTAGTCCAAACCGCGCGTCCGGTCGAGCCGTGATGAACCCGCAGTACGCTGCCATCTCCAACCCGCTGCCGAGCACGGCACCATGAACATCGGCTCGGCAGGCGGTGCCCAGCCGGCTGGTCAGTGCGTCGAGGAGAAGCGCGGGACTGTGCCGAGTACGCGCCAGGTGCGAATTGGCCGGATCCGCGAACAACCCGAACTCGGCGAGGTCACCGCCGCTGCAGAACGACCGGCCCCGGCCGCTCAACCTCACGGACTCGATCGAGGTGTCCGCGAGCGCCACGGTCAAGCCGTCGATCAGGCCCGCCCGCAACACGTCGCTGAACGCGTTGTGCCGGTCCCCCCGATTGAAGACGATGTCGAGGTGCGAGTCCTCGCGCGTGAGGACCACGGCGTCGTCCTGCTGGTGACGCCGACGGCTGCCCTGAGACGCCAGCCAATCCGTGAATTCGGTCCCGGCCTGCAGCGCCGAATAGGCCAGCGACTCGGTGATCAACCCGCTGACGGTACTGCCGGCATCCGACACTGCACGTAACACGTCGTCGCCCACAGACGCCGCCACCGGATGCGCCGAGATCCTGTCGGTGAGCACGGCGATGGTGCCCTCGATGTCGGCGGTGTACACCAGCCGTCGATCGTCGGACGGTGTGTCGGTGAGGGTGAAGGTCGCCCGGTCCACCACCCTGTCTGCGCGGTCGGAGCCGATGACGCCGCTTCTGCACACGCCGACGGTGGGTCCGGAAAGCCGCCAGTGCTCAGTCGGAACATCCGCATCGGTGAGATCCAAGATCGTCAGGACATGTGTCACGGCAGAATCCTAGACCGAACGCGGTCGGAGATGCGCACCCGGTCAGAGCCCGCTGCGGCGGAGCGTCACCCGATAGGTGTAGTGCTCGGGGAGGAAGTAACTGACCGCGAGTTCGACTGCGCGGCCGCGTGAATCGGTGTACAACCGGTCGACGCGCAGCACCGTGTGCCCCACGGGGCAGCCGAGGCGGGCAGCGGTCTCGGCGTCGGCGACGGTGGCGGTGATCGATTGCGCGCACTCCTCGATCGGGTGCGCCAGATGCGGTTCGAGCAGGCCGATCATCGTGTGGTCACTGCGCGCTCCGGCCTCGACCTCGGGGGCGTCGATCACCAGGCGTGCGACCGACTCCGGCCACCACACGGTGGTCACGACGAAAGGGACACCGTCGTGGAATCGCTGGAAGACGATGCGGTACACCACGTCGGTGTCCAGTCGCAGGCGACCCGCTGCCTCGAGATCCACGCGGCGCGAGGGTGATTCGAGCACCTGCATCTCGGTGTCCGTCGACAGGTTCATGAGGTCCTCGATCGAACCCAGCTGGCGCAGGTACTGACCCGCGGTCTCGGTCGCGAACGTTCCCCGGCCGGGCACGCGGTACACCGAGCCCTCGCTCACCAATTCGAGGAACGCGCGGCGGACGGTCTGCCGGCTGAGCCCGTACTCCTGGGAGAGCTCGGATTCGGTCGGCAGCCGCACACCGCCGGCGTATCTGCCCGCGACGATGTGCTCGCGCAGTTCCGCGGCCAACGTCTTGTACGCAGGTGCGGACTGCTCGGACTCGCGCATGAAACCCACTCTCCCGCCGGACGACGGCGTGCCGCTCAGATCCCGCCGCGCGACACGAGTTGTGCCGCAATGACATTGCGTTGGATCTCGTTGGTGCCCTCGCCGACGATCATCAGGGGCGCGTCCCGGAAGTATCGCTCGACGTCGAACTCGGTGGAGTACCCGTAACCACCGTGGATGCGGACGGCGTTCAGGGCGATTTCCATCGCCACCTCGGAGGCGTAGAGCTTGGCCATCCCCGCCTCCATGTCGCAGCGCTCACCCCGGTCGTACTGTTCGGCCGCGTGCCAGGTCAGCTGGCGCGCTGCGGTGAGCTTGGTCGCCATGTCGGCGAGATAGTTGCCGATCGACTGATGCTTCCAGATCGGCTGTCCGAAGGATTCCCGCTGCTGCGCGTAGGCGAGCGAGTCCTCGAGTGCCGCGGTCGCGACGCCCAGCGCTCGGCAGGCGACCTGGATTCGACCGGTCTCCAAGCCCTTCATCATCTGACCGAATCCCTTGCCGGGCACCTCGCCCAGGATCGCCGTCTGCGGGATGCGGTAACCGTCGAAGGACAGCTCGCAGCTCTCGACACCCTTGTAGCCGAGCTTGGGCAGGTCGCGTGACACGGTCAGCCCGGGTCCGTGTTCGACGAGCACGATCGAGATGCCCTTGTGGCGCGGCTGCGCGCCGGGATCGGTCTTGCACATCAGCGCGATCAGCCCGGAACGCCGGGCGTTGCTGATCCAGGTCTTCGCACCGTTGATGACCAGCTCGTCGCCATCGGTCTTCGCCACGGTCGACATCGCCTGCAGATCCGACCCGCCGCCCGGTTCGGTGAGCGCCATGGTGGCGCGCAGTTCACCGGTCGCCATCCGCGGCAGGTACTCGAGCTTCTGCTCGTCGGTGCCGAACAGCGTCAACAACTTCGCGACAACCGTGTGCCCACCCATCGCGCCGGCCAGACTCATCCAGCCGCGCGCGAGTTCCTGGGTGACCTGCGCATAGCACGGCATCGACACCGGCGAACCGCCGAACTCCTCGGGCACCGCCAGCCCGTAGATGCCGATCTGCTTCATCTGCTCGATCCACTTCTCGGGATATTCGTTGGCATGCTCGACCTCCTGGACCGACGGCTTCACCTCGCGGTCGACGAAGGACCGCACAGTGTCGACCAGGAATGCCTCTTCGGCGGAAAGTGAGCTCATGACGGTGCCCCTACGATCTACGGCGGATTTGTACGGCCATTTTGTCGATCCCCGTCGGACCTGTCAACACTTCCCAAAGCTCGGCGCGGTCTGATACAACCGGAACCGCATCACATATGGCCGCACATTTGATCTCGACCCCTGGAGCAACCGTGCAGAGAAGACGAGCCGTCCTGGTCGCGCCCGCCTCCGACGACCGCAAGGCCCGCAAGGCGCTGGCTTCGATCGCCGATGAGGTCGTGCTCGACCTCGAGGACGCGGTGACCCCGGCGAACAAGGACTCCGCACGCGCAGCGGCCGCCGACCTGGTCGCCGAGTTCGGCGCCGACCGCGCGATCTCGTTGCGCATCAACGCGATCGACACGCCTTGGGCCGGCGCCGATCTCGCCGCCTGCGCCCAGATGCCGAACCTGACGTCGGTGGTGCTGCCGAAGGCCGACTCGCCCGCCGACCTCCGGTCGGCCGACGAGCAGCTCGGCCGAGCGTCGGTCCGCCTGCAGGCGTTGCTCGAATCACCGCGCGGCATCCGTGACGCCGGCGCCATCTGCGCGGCCACAAACCGGCTCGATGCCGTCCTCATCGGTTACGCCGATCTCGCCGCATCATTGGGACGCAGCCCCGACCTGCCGATGCGGACGTGGCACGTCGTCCAGGACTCGGTGTTGCTCGCCGCGCGCGCGGCCGGCGTGGACGTCATCGACGGACCGCATCTGACGATCGCCGACGACGACACCTTCCGCGACGCCAAGCGCTGGGTCCGCGACCTCGGCTTCGACGGCACCTGGGTGATCCATCCGGCTCAACTGCAGTCCGCCATCGACATCTTCACCCCGGACGCCGCCGCCGTGGAGGACGCACGACGGGTGCTCGACGCACTCGAGCAGGCAGCCGCCGCGGGTGCCGGTGCGGCCGAGCTCGACGGCCGAATGCTCGACGAGGCGCTCGCCGTCTCCGCGCGGCGCGTCCTCGCCAAGGCTGCGTCCGAATGAGCGCGTCCGAGCCGGTCGCCGTGGGCGGCCCGTTCTTCGACGAACTGTCCCATGGACAGTTGTTCGACGACGCGCCGTCGCTCACGTTGACATCCGGTCTCGCCGCGACGCACCAAGCGATTCTCGGTGACCGCCTTCGACTCTCGCTCGACGCCCATCTCTCGGATCGCGTGGTGGGTGGCGTCCTCGCCCATCCCGGCCTGGTCACCGACGTCGCGATCGGTCAATCCACGCTGGCCACCCACCACGTGAAGGCGAACCTCTTCTACCGCGGCCTGCGGTTCCTGAGCCACCCCCGGATCGGCGACACGTTGACGACCGTCACCGAAGTGGTCGGGCTGCGCGAGAACACACCGAAGCCAGGACGTGCGCCGACCGGGCTCGCCGCGCTCCACATGGTCACCACCGATCAGACCGGCGTCACCGTCCTCGACTTCTACCGGTGCGCGATGCTGCCGTTGTCACCCGACGCCGATCCCGGGCGGACCGTGCACGCTGACGACCTGAGCACCATCGGACCGGGAGACGATGCGCAACCGTTCATCCCCGAATGGGACCTCGACACCTATCGCGAATCCGCACGCGGACAACATTTCTCATCCGAGTTTGCCGGACGCGCCTTCTCCTCCAGCGCCGACGTGGTGTCCAGCGCACCCGAACTCGCCCGGCTCTCGCTGAACATCGCAGCCACCCACCACGACGAGCGGGTGGCCGGTGCGGCCGCCGGCGGTCGGCTGGTCTACGGCGGGCACACCATCGGACTGGCCCTCGCGCAGGCGAACCGGGCGCTGCCGAACCTGGTGACGGTGACCGGCTGGGATTCGTGCGACCACACCGGACCGGTGCACGAGGGCGACACCCTCAGTTCGACGATCCTCGTCGAGGAGGCGACGCCGCTCGCCGCCGGCGGCGTCCTGCGCCTGCGCTCCACCGTCGTCGCACACGGCGACGACTCCGATCGCGAGGTCCTCGACTGGCGTTTCCGCGTCCTGATGGCCTGATCGTCTGCCGAATCCCCCATTCCACTCCAGGAGTTTCCGCGCATGAGCTCGCATCCCCGTCCGCTCGAAGGCCTCCGCGTCGTGGAGGTGTCGAGCTTCGTCGCCTCACCCCTGTGCGGCCTGACCCTGTCGCAGCTCGGCGCCGAGGTGATCCGGGTCGACCCAATCGGCGGGGCCGCCGACATCAACCGCTGGCCGGTCACCGATGACGGCAACTCGATCTACTGGACCGGGCTCAACCGCGGCAAGAAGTCCGTCACCGTCGACTTCCGTGACCCCCAGGGACAGCGAATGATCCAGGATCTTGTCATCGACAGCGGGCCGGGCGGCGGAATCCTGGTCACCAACGCGGGCGGACGGTCGTGGATGAGTCACGAGACGCTGTCGGCGCGGCGCTCCGACGTCATCACCCTGGAACTGCTCGGCCGGACCGACGGCACTCCCGGAGTCGACTACACAGTCAACGCGGCACTCGGATTCCCGTCGATCACCGGCCCCACCGACTACGCCGGCGTCGTCAATCACGTACTGCCGGCGTGGGATGTCGCGTGCGGCCTCTATGCCGCACTGGCGATCACGGCCGCCGTCCGGCGCCGCGACCAGAACGGGATGGGGGCGCAGATCACCCTGCCCCTGGAGGACACCGCTCTCGCCATCGCCGGGACGCTCGGCTATCTCACCGAACCGCAGCTGAGTGGCGACACCCGACCGGCCACCGGGAACGACGTATACGGCACCTACGGAACCGATTTCGTCACCGCGGATGACTCTCGCTTCATGCTCGTCGCCCTGACCCCGCGGCATTTCCGCGGGCTGGTCGAGATGACCGGGACCGGCGAGGCGGTCGCGGCCGTCGAACGGGCGCTGGGAGCGGACTTCGTCAGGGAGGACGACCGGTACATTCACCGCGGTGTCCTCACACCGCTGTTCGCGGCGTGGTTCGCGCGACACACGTCTGTCGAGGTCGAGGCCGCGCTGGCGCAGACCTCCGTGCTCTGGGAGCGTTACCGGACTTTTGACGAGGTCGTCGAATCAGGTGTTCTGCAGCGCAATCCGCTCTTCACCGAGCTGGAGCAGCCCGGCATCGGCACCTACCTGGCCGCCGGCCTGCCGGCCATTTTCGACGGTGAGCACTACTTCGCCGGGCCGGCCCCGGACCTGGGCTCGTCGACGGGGTTCTGAAGGTCGTTCACCTGTGACCCCTCCGCTCCCTGAGCTGAGGAGCGAGCTTGCGAGCGTCACGAAGGGTCTGGCGAGACACGTTACGGGACCCTTCGTGACGCGCCCTCCGCAAGCTCCGGGCGCTCCTAGTAATAGCTGGAAGGGCTGGTAACTGGGACATCCTCCTGATGTGGTCATAAGGGGCTTGGTTATCCCAACCACAAAAGGAGGATGTCAATGTCTAAGGCTAGTCGTTTGAGTCGTGGAGACAAGCGTCGCAACGATCGGTTGAGCAAGTTCCGGGGCATCGTGCGCCGTGACTACGCGGTCGCAGCGATTGATCTGGCGTCGAAAAAGCAAGTTGTCGCTGTGGTCGATCACGACTCCCGCATCGTGGCGCGCAGAACTTTTCACTGCGCGCCACCGCAGTTGGCCACCGCGATCGAGTGGAGCCGTACCGCCGCTACCGCTGCCGGGTTTGCCGGCATCGTCATCGCGTGTGAACCGACCGGGCATCGCTGGAAAACGGTCCGAGACCTGACCGCGGCGGTCGGGGTGCAGATGGTGTGTGTGCAGCCGATCGCGGTGGCACGGGCCCGAGAGACCGAAGACTTCACCCACGACAAATCCGATGACAAAGACGCCCTGCTGATCGCACGGCTGACCACCCAACTTCATATCTATCTGCCCGAACACGCCGACGAGCAATGGACCCGGCTACGTCACCTCGGCGTACGCCGATCCCAGCAACTCACCCGCCGTGGTGCGGCGCAGCAACAAGCCCGCGACCTCCTCGAAGGCGCCTGGCCCCACGCCCTTGACTGCGCCGGGCAACCGTTCAAATCGGTGACCTGGCTGGCCGCGATGGCCGTCATCGGTTGCACCCCGGAAACGTTGACCGCCCAGGGCAGCCGGGAACAGGCGGTGGCGTGGCTCCGCGAACACGTACGCGCCGAACTGCCCTGCTGGGGTGGGCGTCGGGTCACTACCCGCATCCTGGTCGCGATCGTCGATGCCGCTTTCGCCGTCCAGACCGAGACCACGATCACCGCCGAGGCCGGTGCGCTGGAACGGGCCCGCTACGCCTTGGCCGACTTTCACCACGCCCGCACCGCCTGCGAGCAGGTCGAGGCGGCCATGATCGAGGTCCTCACCGGGCTGGGCCTGCACGAACTCGCCGGATCCATTCCCGGAGTATCGGCGGTCTCGGTGGCGGCGATCCTCGCCGAAACCGGTGACCTGACCCGCTTCGACTCGGCGCGGGCGGTAGTCAAACATGCCGGACTATGCCCCCGGGAGAACTCCTCCGGCGCCTACCGCGGCGCCACCCGCATCAGCGGTCGTGGCCGGCCGCTGTTGCGGGTCGCCGCCTGGCGAGCGGCGTTCGCGGCGTTGACCCACAACGAGGTATACGCCGCCCGCTATCGGCACCTGACCAGCCGAGAAGCAAACCGCCTCAACCCCAACCAGGCCCGGGTAGCGATCGCCGCGGCTCTGTTGCGGCAGCTATACGTCGTCATCACCACCGCCACGCCGTGGAACCCTGACATCGCTGCCGGCCGTACCCGACCCGTAGAAAGGACCGCCGCCTGACCCCTAAACCCCTTCCGGCCGGGACAAGCTCGCTGCTCCTTGGGCACATAAGCCCGACCCTGAGCCTGAGCAGTCCCACCCCGGCGCGAACCAAGCTCGAATGAAGGCTGTTGGGTACCAACCCGTTTGACCGCTAGGTAGAGCCCGCGCCAGGCAACGACCCCGGCCATCCAAAACCCCACCATCATCCATCCCGCAGCCACCACCGGCCGCCGGGCCACACCCCCACGCCCACACCCATCACAGGACCCTGTTGACACAAACCCTCATAGGCTGCTCAGGGAGCAGGGGGCAGGTCGTTCTCTCGGGTTAAGGAGCAGGGCCGTGCCGCTCGCACCTCAGGGAGCAGGGGACGACGAACTCACCTGTGCGCCAGATGATCCGGGCGTGGCTCGGTCCCGCCGAACGGCGCCTGGAGGGCGTTCGATTTCGCGTTGAAGACGACGAACAGATTGCTGCGCGGGAAGGGCGTGATGTTCCCGCCGGACGCGTGCATGCAGTTCGAGTCGAAATACAGTGCGGACCCGGCGGGGCCGGTGATCGTGTCGATGCCCAGTTCGTCGGCGAGGCTCGCGACATCCTCCTCCTCCGGTGTCCCGAATGGCGGCCGATACGACGTCAGCGATTCCCGGTGGTAGTCATCAGGTGTCTCGCCCACGCAGCTGACGAACCGGCGGTGTGATCCCGGGATGATCATCAGCGGACCGTTGGTGGTGTGGTTCGGCGTCAAGGCCAGCGAGACGCTCAGCGCACGTGGGGCGGGCATGCCGTCCTCGGCGTGCCACGTCTCGAAGTCCGAGTGCCAGTAGAACGGACCGCCCGCGAACCCGGGTTTCAGGTTGATGCGGCTCTGGTGGATCGTGACGTCGTCGTCGAGGATCTGCCGGGCCACCCCGGCAATCGTTTCACGCGAACATATCTCGGCGATGACGTCACTGAGCTGATGCACCGCGAACAGCGATCGCACCTGCCCGCTCGATGATTCGCGGATCACCCGATCGTCGTCGCCGAGCCGCTCGGTGATGGACTCCACCTCGCGTAGGCAGTCGGCGATGTCGGCGTCCGAGAGAATGTTTGTCTCCGTGTGGTATCCGCGATCGGCATAGTGCCGGAGTTCGGGCGCGGACAGCGGGCCCGGGTTTCCCATGCTCCCCCACACGGTGTTGTGTGGGCGCGGTTCGATCTGGCTGCGCTGCGCGAGCCGGGTGCGGTAGACGTCGACGGGTGTGCTCGTCGACTGCGCGCCGGGCGAGACATCGGCGGCTTCTGGAGTTCTGGCTGCTGTGTGAGTTACCACGATCGCAACGATCCTTTCCCTCATCCGGCGGGCCGCTCGCGGAGCAGTTCTGCCCCGGCGGCAGGCAAGGTGATTGTGTTGTGCGCGACCGTCGCACGACGACGCGTCGCGAGGTACGGCGTCCGCGGCGCGGAGTTCTGCACGCCCTTCGGGAAACGGCCGTATATGTGCACCCTGCCAGGGACGACAAACCCCCGCAACCATGCTGGTATGCGCCGCGGAGAAAGTCCTCGACTCAACCGAGCCGGGCGAACTCCAGGATGATGTCGACGGCCCGCGCCGCGCTCTGACACGCGCCCTCCATCGTCGTGGTCCAGTCGGTGCGGGTCCAGTCACCGGCGAGGGCGAGGCCGTCGACCTCGGTGCGCTGGTCTGGGCGGAGGCCGGCGGTCCCGGGTCGTTGCGCGAAGGTCGATTTCGGCATCCGGACCACGTGGCTGTGGACCACCTGCGCGTTCGCCGCCTGCGGGAAGTAGCGGCGCAGCATGTCCATCTGGATCTCGGTGATCTCGGCGTTCGTCTTCGAGATCAGATCGTAGGACGCCGACACCGTCGTCGAGTAGAAGTAGTTGTCGCGTGGTTCGCGCCCGTGCATGCGCTGGCGGTCCCAGACCTGTTCGAGCACTCCCTCACCGCCGTAGAGGATCTCGCCCCAGTCGGTCATCCCGATCGAGCGGTCGAGATAGAGGTTCACACTGACGATGGGCACCGGGGTCAGGTTCTCGACGGCGCGATAGATCCGCTCGTGCCCGGGCACCTGGTCGAGCAGACCCTTCACGCTCCACACCGGTACCGCGCAGATGACGGCATCGGCTGCGATCTTCTCGCCGTCGGCCAGCGTCACCCCGCTCACCGTCCCGTCGGTGACGTCGATCGACGAGACCACCGCCCGGTGTCGGACCTCCACACCGGCGTCGGCGAAGCGCTTCTCGGCGCCGTCGATGAACAACGTGTCGAGATCGACGGTGGGATACCCGATCGAGATCGGCGTACGCGTCTCGCGCGCCCGGCGGGCTCCCGTGACGAGCAGATCGGCCGGGACCTTGGCCGAGGAGATGTCGGGCTTGTCGCCGGTGAGGCCGATGACGATGCCGTCCCACAACGCATCCCGGGCCGACTGCGGCAGTCCGATGCGACGGAACCACTCGTCGGCGGTGACCTCGTCGAGCCAGTCGGGTTGCCGAAATGCCTGCCGTATCAACCTCATCTGCGCACGCGCCGTGCGCAACCGGTCGAGGCCGGTCACCCCGGGCAGGTCGCCGAGCGCGGCCCGCAGTCCGGGCAGGCCGGTGAACGCCGATCGGCGCGTCGCCCCACCGGGCATTCGCACCGTCATGTGACCCGGGAAGGCCACGTGCTCCCGCGTACCGACGCTGTCCAGATAGCGCATGAGGTGCTCGTACCCGCTGGCGAAGACGTGCTGCCCGTTGTCGGGCACGTCGTCGACGGCGTGCAGCGGCATCGAGATGGTGCGTCCGCCGAGTGAACCCCGCCGTTCGAGCAGGGTGACGCGTTGCCCCGCCTCCGACAGCCAGACCGCCGACGCCAGTCCGGCCAGTCCCCCACCCACGACCACACAATGCATGGCGACAGATTAGCGGTCAGGGCTGACCGATACCGACTGTGCGACGAATTGTCCGGGTCCCGGCGCAGACCTCGTCAACCGGTCATCTTGACGTCCTTGGCGGCGCCGAGGACGGAGAGCGCCTGGGGCACCAGCACGAGACCGAGCACCGCCATGGCCAGAGTCCACGAGCCGGTGACGTCATGGATGGCGCCGATGATGATCGGGCCGGCCGCCGCCGCCAGGTAGCCGACGCACTGCGCCATCCCGGACACCTGGCCCGTCTGTTCGGATCCCGAGCTGCGCAGCACCATGAAGAGAAGGGCCAGACTGATCGACGAACCGGGCCCGACCATCACACAGGCCGCCCAGAATCCCGGCCAGACATCAGTGCTCAGCAGACCCACGAAGCCGACGGCGCAGACCGCGATCACCGACAGGGTCACCACCCGCTGACCGGCGAAGCGGCCGGCGACGATCGGCGCGACCAGCGACATGATCAGGGCGACCACCTGCGCCGACGCCAGGACCGCACCCGCCCGCAACGGCGACATGCCGGCGTCGACGAGGTACTGCGGCAGCCAGGCCACGAACGTGTAGAAGATCAGCGACTGCGTGCCCATGAAGACCGTGATCGCCCACGCGATCGGGTTCGTCAGCAACGACGATGTCGGCGCCGCCGAGGTCACCCGGTGAACCAGCGGCAGCTGCGGAATCCAGACGACCACGGCGACCAGCGCGAGCAGCGACCACGCGGCCAACGCCAGCCGCCAGTCCCCGCCGAGTGCGTCGTTGATCGGCACGCTCACCCCGGACGCGACCGCCGCCCCGCCGGAGAGAGTCATCGAATAGAGGCCGGTCATGAGCCCGGAGCGGTGCGCGAAGTCGCGTTTGATCAGCGCCGGGAGCACGACGTTGCAGGTGCCGATGGCGGCGCCGATGACCGCCGAACCCCCGAACAGGGCGGCCGGCGACGGGATGAGCCGGACGAGGATGCCGACGATCAAGACGAGCAGGGCCCCGAAGATGACCCGTTCGATGCCGAACCGGTTGGCCAGACGGGGAGCCACCGGCGCCGAGATCCCGAAGAACAGCACCGGCAGCGCGGTCAGCAGACCGGCGACGGCGCTGCTGAAGCCGGCGTCGTCGGAGATCACCCCGATGAGCGGTCCGACGGCCACCACGGCCGGTCGCAGGTTCGCGGCGACCAACATCACTCCGACCGCGGTGACGATGACCCCGACGGCGGACTTCTCGCGCGTGGACAGCGCCTGCGCGCTCATCCCCACACCTCGGTGGAGTCGACGTAGGCGTACACCGCCGCGCGCGCTGCGTCGGCGTCGCCGCGCTCGATCGCGTCGACGACATCTCGATGACCGCGCGGGTGCGACTGCTCGGCCAGCGGACGTCGCAAGACCGACGGATGAGTACGGGCGATCGCCTCGGCGATTCCGTCGTACATCGCGATGAGCAGCGCGTTGCGGGACGCGACGACGAGCTCGGCGTGGAATGCGATGTCCGCCTCGGTGTATCGATCCAGGTCACCGTCGGCCATCGCGTCCTCGGTGCGCGCCAGCAACAGGCGGAGACGTTCGACGTCGGCGGCGTCGCCCCGGGCGGCCGCACCGGCCGAGGCCTCGCTCTCGAGAGCACGTCGCACTTCGAGCAGATCCCGGAGCTCCGACGGCGCGGAGGTCCGCGCGATCGCACCGGCGAGTGGGCTCCGGCCGCGCACATACGTGCCGTCGCCCCGCCGGGGCTCGAGCATGCCGGCGTGTTCCAGGGCCCGGGCGGCCTCCCGGATCGTGTTGCGGCCGACGCCGAACTGCGCCACGAGCTCGGGCTCGGCGGGGATCCGTTCGCCCAGGGGCCAGGTGCCGTCCGCGATCAACTCCTGCATGCGCTGCACGACGAGCTCGCTCGTCCGGCGAGGTGGGGTGATCTGTCCGGACACGCAAACAACCTAACATCCCATGTTTCAGTCCCGGTCGGTGCCGCACGGTCTCCCCCGCCCGTAGCCTCAGCCGGTGGCCGCCCGTTCCAGCGCTCCGGTCAGGTCGTCGACGGTGGTCGGCACCAAGCGCTGGTCGTCGAGAAAGAACGTAGGGGTGCCCTGTACGCCCAGGGCCAACCCATCGGCGACATCGGCACGAATCCGCTCCAGCGTGGCGGGACTGTCGTACGCGGCGTCGAAGGCCGTCATGTCCAGCCCGAGATCGATCGCGAAACCACGGAACACGTCGTCGGCGGGAGCCCGCTGCTCCCCCCATCGGGCCTGGGTGGTGAACATGCGCTGGTACATCTGCTCGAATCGGCCCTGCTGTGCAGCCGCTTCGACGGCGCGGGCCGCGCGCTCGGCGTTGAGATGCCCGGGCATCGGGAAGTAGCGGACCACGAAGGTGATCCGGTCGCCGTAGGTGCGCCGGAGATCTTCGATGATCGGGTAGACCGCGCCACAGGCCTCACACTCGAAGTCGAGGAACTCGACAAAACGCGCCCGCTCACGTTCCGGCGACGTCAGGCGGTGGCTGTCCGGGCGCACCACGAGATCGGCCGCGACGGCGGTGTCCGCCGGGGCAGGCGCGGGTTCGCGGTCGATGAGTACCGCGACACCGAGGACGACGACGACGGCCGCGAGGGCCGTCCATGCGATCTTGGTCGGTCTGCTCACTCCTGCCCTGCCCACCCGTACACCGTAGGGGTGACAGAGCCGAAAACGGACATCCGCCTGCTCGATCGCTGACGCAGACACCCATTCGATGCTTAGATGAGCCATGTCGTTCGGGGTGCGCACGAGTTGGCTGCGCGTGGGTGTCATCGGTGTGGTCGTCGGCGTGCTGCTCGGCGTGTTCGCGGGCACGCCCCCCGCCCAGGCCGCACCCGGGCCGGGCTCGCCACTGCCGTCGGCCGACCCGTTCTACCGTTACAACGCCTCACTGTCGGGCGTGGCTCCCGGAGCGGTGCTCCGCAGCCGTCCCATGCGGTTCCAGACACCCACGATGTCCACCCCGATCACTGGCTCGCAGGTGCTCTATCGCACCACCGACCAGTTCGGCGAGAGCGTGGTGACGGTCGCGACCGTGCTGCGACCGCTGATCCCGGGCCCGACGCGCCTGGTCTCGTACCACATGGCCTACGACGCGCTCGGGTCTCAGTGCGATCCGTCGTACACGCTCAGCGGGGGTTACACCAACGGCACCGCAACCGCCGAACAGGGCGTCATCGCAGGCTATCTCGCCGCCGGGTACACCGTCGTGGTGCCGGACTACGAGGGCGAGAAGCTGCAGTGGACCATCGGCCGGCAGTCGGGCTATGCCGCACTCGACGGCGTCCGCGCCGCACAGTCGTTCCTGCGGCTGCCGCGGTCGACCCCGGTCGGCCTCGTCGGATATTCCGGCGGGTCGATCCCCACGCAGTTCGGCGCCGAGGTCGCGCCGCGCTACGCGCCCGAACTGAACATCGTCGGCGCCGCCGCGGGCGGGCTGCCGGTGGATCTCGCGCACAACCTGCCCTACATCAACGGCAGTGCGAAGTGGGCGGGTGTCATCCCGGCGCTCGTGGTCGCCTACCAGCGGACCTACCGGCTCGACACCTCGTCGTTCCTCTCGGCCCGCGGCCGGCAGGTCGCCCAGGACGTCAGCGACGAGTGCATCTCGGAGTTCGCGTCGAAGTATCCGGGACTCACCAGCGCGGACATGGTCAAGCCGCCGTACACCGGCCTGCTCGACGTGCCGCAGGTCGTGCGGGCGATCAACGACAACATCATGGGACGGTCGGGCACCCCGTCGACGAAGATGCTTCTCGCGGTGGGCCACTACAACGCGATCGGGGACACCCTGATGATCACCGGTGACGTGATCGGCCTCGCGAACGAGTACTGCTCACGCGGCGTGGACATCACCTACCGGCAGCTCAACGGCCTGACCCATCAGGAGGCGTTCCTCCCGTTCGAACCGCTGGCATTGCAGTACCTCACCGAGCGGTTCACGGGTGCCCCGACACAGAGCAACTGCGGTTCGCTGCCGCGCGGGAACAGCCTGGCGCCGCTGCCGGTGCCCTGACCCGGCGCCCTACCCCGGCAGCGTCTCGCCGCCGATCGGGGCCAGCACCTCGCCGGTGTAGTAGGACGAGAGCTGCTCGGCTGCGAAGAACACGTACGACGGTGCGATCTCGTCGGGCTGGGCCGCCCGTCCCATCGGCGCCTGGGTGCCGAAGTCCTTGACCGCCTCGGCCGGCATCGTCGCCGGGATCAGCGGCGTCCAGACCGGGCCCGGCGCGACGCAGTTCACGCGGATCTTCCGTTCCATCAGCGCCTGCGCCAGCGAGTAGGTCAGGGCCAGCACCGCACCCTTGGTCGCCGAATAGTCGATGAGGCTGTCGTTGCCACGCAGACCGTTGATCGACGACGTGTTGATGATGGCGCCGCCGCCGGTCAGATGCGGCACCGCCGCTCGCGTGGTGTGGAAGAAGCTGTCGATGTTGACGTCGAAGGTGCGCCGCCACTGCTCCGGCGTCAGCTCCAGGAAGTCGTCCACGATCTCCTGGTAGGCGACGTTGTTCACCAGAATGTCCAATGCGCCGAGTTCGTCGACGGTCCGCTTCACGATGTCGGCGCAGTGCGCCGGGTCGGCGAGGTCGCCGCGGTACGCGCGGGCCTGCCGTCCTTCGGCCTCGATGAGCTCGACCGTGTGGCGGGCGTCGTTGTCTTCCTCCAGGTAGGCGATGGCGACATCGGCGCCCTCCTTGGCGAAGGCGACCGCGACCGCACGGCCGATACCCGAGTCGCCGCCCGTGATGAGGGCGGTCTTGCCGGCCAGCAGATCGCGGCCGCGATAGTCACGCATCTCGTCCCGGGGACGTTCGCCCATCTCGTCGGTCTCACCGGGGTAGGAGATCGTCTTCGGTTCGTGCTCGGGGTTCTGGTCGCTCATGATCGAGATGGTGCCCGCTGAGAAGCGTGCGGAAACATCGGCGCGGACCGGGGAGCGGACGTCGTCAGGGGTTCTGGTCGGGGATCTCCTGGTCGAGTTTCTCGTCGAGGGACTCGCCTTCCCGCTGTTCCCGGGCGGTCGTACCGGTCCGATCGCTGGCCGACCAGTCCTCGGGCGGATCCATCCCCTCCTCGAGCGGGTCCTGACCGAGCCGGTCCTCGTCGAGATCCTCGAAACCGGCTGTCGACGTCAGATCGGGGTTGATGCCCTCTGATGCCGCCGTCGCACTGTCGCCCACGTTGTCGGTACTCATTCTCGTCCTCCTGGCCGTAGCCGAGATCGGTGTCGGTCGGGCCGGGGTCTCACGGTCGGCCCCTGCGAGTACGGCGGATACCCGCGCGACACGGCGCCGAAACGATCTCCGCGAGTCCGGCTTCGACAACGCGCACCGGGTCGATTCCCCCCGGGTGCGCCAGCCAGGTAAGCTCATCTTTCGCCCGAGACCGCTGGCATTCCTGTTGATTTGTGGTTTGTAGGGGTGAGGGTGACAGACGCCAACGATCACACCGCCGGCGAGTCCCGTATCAGTCACGTCGGCAGCTTCCGGTTCTTGTTCGACACCCAGGAATGGGAGTGGTCCGACGAGGTCGCCGAGATGCATGGTTACCGGCCCGGTGAGGTCACTCCGACGACCGAGCTGATCGCGGGGCACAAGCACCCGGACGACCGGCAGTCGTTCGAAGAGCTGCTCGCGACGATGCTCGACCGCCGGATCCCGTTCTCGAGCCGTCATCGCATCGTCGACACCAAAGGTGAGGTCCGCCACGTCGCGGTGGTGTCGCAGCAACTCACCGACGAATCCGGCGTCGTGATCGGCGCCGAGGGGTTCTATCTCGATCTGACGGCGATCGAGGAGAAGGCCGTCAAGGACCGCGTCGACGAGCACGTCGCGCGATTCCGCGAGCACCAGGGCGTCATCGAGCAGGCCAAGGGCATGATCTCGCTGGCCTACGGCGTGAGCGCCGATCGCGCGTTCGAGGTCATGCGCTGGCGTTCGCAGACGGCCAACGTCAAGGTGAACGAGCTCGCGCGGTCGATCGTCACCGGCGTCCACCGATACGTGGTGCTACCGGACCCGGTCCGGCAGTCGTTCGATCATCTGCTGCTCAACGCACACCTCTCCGACAACGAGAACGCCTCGTCCTCGAAGTAGCACCGACGCACCACCGTTCATCGCGTCCACGGGCGGTTTCACCGCCGACATTCCGGGGTATCCGCACCGGCACGAGATAGGTGCCGGAAACCGGCAGTCATCTGCGGCTCGCCGAAGCCGCGATCGTGCAGGCCCGGTTGAGAACACAGCCGTCGCGACCCTAGTGAACGGATGTGGCAGTGAGCAGTGCGCAGCCAGGCGGAACAGCAACCCTCGAGACAACGGGGTCGAACACGACGCGAGGTCTGTCGACGATGTCGGCGGGGCTCGGTTCGGGGAGGGGCGGTGCGACCCGCGTGCGCGTCGCGTCGGTGCCGCGCTCCCACGTGTACGTCCGCCACCTGTCGCCGCTGAACGGAACGGTCAGCGGACTCGACACCGGACCGGTCTCGGTCGTACGCCTGCCCGACCCGGTGCCGGCCGACGGCGCCAAGGTGCCGGGCGGCTGGTGGCCCCCGCTCATGCTCGACCCCGCGTGGATCGCCCGCCACCACAACGAGTTCGACGTCTTCCATCTCCACTTCGGGTTCGACGCCGTCGAGCCGGCCGTGATGTCGAAGGTGATCGACGAGCTGCGCACCCACGGCAAACCACTCGTGTACACGCTCCACGATCTGCGCAATCCGCATCACCCCGAACCGGGACGCCACGAGGAGGTCCTGGACATCCTCGTACCGGCGGCGGATGAGGTCATCACCCTGACCCCCGGCGTCTCCCGGGAGATCGCGCGCCGCTGGCAGCGCGAGGCGACCGTGCTGCCTCACCCGCATGTCGTGCCGCCCGGCCGATTCGGTCCGAGCGCGCCGCACGCCGACGACTTCGTGGTGGGGGTGCACGCCAAGAGCATCCGCGCCAACATGGATCCGCTGCCGGTGATCATGACCCTTCTCGAGGCGGCCGCGGACTACCCGGACATGACGGTTCAGATCAACCTCCACGACGAGGTGTTCGTCCCCGGGAAGCACGCGTACAACCCGGATTTCGGCACCACGGCGCTGGCACTCTCCCGGCACCCCTATGCCCGCGTGCTCGTGCACGAGTACTTCTCCGACGATCAGCTGTGGGACTACTTGCGGAGCGTGGACGTGTCGGTACTGCCGTACCGATTCGGAACCCATTCCGGGTGGCTCGAGGCCTGCCACGATCTCGGCACCACCGTGATCGCGCCGAGCTGCGGCTTCTACCGCGAGCAGCAGGACTGCCTGTCCTTCGAGTTCACCGAGGACACCTTCGACCGGGACTCACTCGTTTCTGCCCTGGCACAGGCGTATTCGGCTCGTCCCACGGCGGCCTCATGGCCCGACCGGCGCGCGCAGCGCGAGTCGCTCGCCGAGCAGCACGCCGCCCTCTACACCAGGGCTCTGGATGCGTGACACGTTGAGGATCGCCATCGTCGCGTCGAGCCGCTACCCGATCGCCCAGCCGTTCGCGGGCGGACTCGAGGCCCACGTCTGGCATCTCACCCGAGCCCTCACCCTCGCCGGTCACGAGGTCACGCTGTTCGCGGGCGCGGGCAGCGATCTGCCGGTCGATTCGGATCGCCTGCGCGGCGAACTGTTCGAACCCTCCGCGGCCGCACGCTCGGACGT
Organism: Gordonia sp. SMJS1; assembly: GCF_029866425.1. Classification (NCBI taxonomy): domain Bacteria; kingdom Bacillati; phylum Actinomycetota; class Actinomycetes; order Mycobacteriales; family Gordoniaceae; genus Gordonia; species Gordonia sp. SMJS1. The sequence continues at coordinate 4,596,054 of NZ_CP123381.1, forward strand.
GTCGATGCCCCAACTCGAAGCGCTGCAGGATCATCATGCGTACCTGTCGCTGATGCTCTCGTTCACGAACAATCCCGGCGACTACGACGTGATCCACAATCACAGCCTGCACTACCTCCCGGTCGCCATGGGTCCGGCCGTCGAGACCCCGATGATCACCACGCTGCACACCCCGCCGACACCGTGGCTCGAGTCGGCCCTGACCCTTGCGCCCGGTACGCGTTGTGTCGCCGTCAGTCGGCACACGGCACAGTCCTGGTCGCATGTGCTCGGCGACATCCCGGTGGTGCACAACGGGGTTCAGTTGGACCGCTGGCCCGCCGGCCCCGGCGGAGACGACCTGGTGTGGTTCGGCCGGTTCGTACCGGAGAAGGGCGCCCACCTCGCGATCGAGGCCGCCCAGCGCGCCGGCCGTCGACTCCGGTTGGCCGGACCCATCAGCGACACAAGGTATTTCGAGCAACAGATCGCCCCGTCGCTGGGCGGCCTCGTCCACTACGAGGGACACCTCCACCAGCACGACCTGGCGCGATTGGTCGGCTCCTGCGGCGCGACCCTGGTGACACCGGTGTGGGACGAGCCCTACGGCCTCGTTGTTGCCGAATCCCTCGCCTGCGGTACCCCCGTGGCGTGCTTCGCCCGGGGCGGTATCCCCGAGATCGTCGGAGAGCACGCCGGCGTCCTGGTGCCGCCCGGGGACATCGACGCGCTGGCCCTCGCGGTAGACGATGCGCTCACCCTCGACCGGGGCCTCGTGCGCCGGCGCGCGGAGGACCACTGCACGGACATCGCGATGATCGATCGGTACCTCGACATCTACGCCGATCTGGTCGCCGGGCGGCCGTTGGCCGACTCCTCGCTCCCCCGGGAGGTCGGGGTGTGATCGGTTACTACGTCCACCATCAGGGCCGCGGACACTGTTCCCGGGCCACCGCCGTCGCCGGCCACATCGGCACCGACGTCGTCGCGCTGACCAGCGCGTCGCTGACCGCCCCGGTGTTCAGCGAGGTGATCACGCTCGAGCGCGACGACTCCGACCCGCAGCCCCGGGACGTCGACGCGGGCGGTCTGCTGCACTGGGCGCCACGGCATGACGGCGGACTACGCACACGCATGGCGCAGCTGGCCGAGTTCGTCGAGACGCGCCGACCGGCCGCCGTCGTCGTCGACGTATCGGTGGAGGTCACCCTCTTCCTCCGGCTGATGGGCGTGCCGGTGATCGTGACGGCGCAGCCCGGCGTTCGCGACGATCTGCCGCATCAGCTCGCCTACCGGGCGGCCGATGCGATCATCGCCCCCTGGCCCGCCGAGCTGTATCAACCGGACTGGCTCCGGGAGCATCTGCCGAAAACGGTCTTCACCGGCGGCATCTCCCGGTTCGACGGACGACTCCCCGTCTCCCACCCCACCTTCGCCACCGACATCCTCGTCGTCACCGGCGCGGGCGGGGTACCGGGTGCCCCGCATCCGGCGACCACGCTCGCCGAGGAGCTCCCGGACCACACCGTCGTCGGTCTCGGACCCGCCTTCGGCACCTGGGTCGACGACCCGTGGCCCTTCCTGTGCAGTGCGCGGGTGACCGTCATCGGCGCCGGTCAGGGAAGTGTGGCCGACGCCGCCGCGGCCGGGCGCCCGGCGGTGGTCATCCCCGAGGACCGACCCTTCGCCGAACAGCGGGCAACCGGCAACACCCTCGCACGGTCCGAACTCGCCCTCGTCACCTGGTCGTGGCCGGACAGCGAACGCTGGCGTTCGATCCTCGACACCGCCGAGGACTCGTCGCCGGAGTGGTCGCGGTGGCACACCGCCGGCGCCGCCGACCGTGCGGCCCGGGCGATCGAGGCGGTCGCGCACCGATGACCGGCGTCCCCGAGGTGGTCGCCGTCATCACGATCGTGTCGGGGCGGCACCGCCACCTTCGACGACAACTCGAGGCGTTCGCCCATTCGACCCGGCGTCCCGACCTGCACTTCGTGGTGGCCATGGACGACCCCGACATCACATCGGTCACCGACGGGCACCCGGTGGAGGTCATCCGGTTCGCCAACGACGACGCGGACACCCTGCAACTCGCCGATGCCCGGAACGCCGGCGCCACGGCCGCCATGACCGCGGGGGCCTCGCTCTTGCTGTTCCTCGACGTCGACTGCATCCCCAGCCCGGACATGCTCGAGCGCTATCTCCGCTCGTGCACCGCCACACCGGACCTGAAAGCCCTCTACTGCGGCCCGGTCACCTACCTCCCCTGCGACCAGCCGACCTTCGATGCGCGCGAGCTCGCCCGGTTCACCGATCCGCACCCGGCGCGTCCGTCACCGGGATCCGGGCAGACACAGCTGTCGTCGGAGCTGATGTTGTTCTGGTCGCTGTCGTTCGCCGTCCGGGCGACCGACTGGCTCGCCCTCGGCGGCTTCCACCCCGGCTACCGCGGTTACGGCGGCGAGGACACGGACTTCGCGATGTCCGCGCGCGACAACGGGTTTCGGATCGCCTGGGTCGGCGGCGCACACGCCTACCACCAGCACCATCCGGTCTCGAACCCGCCGGTCGAACACCTCGCGGACATCCTCCGCAACGCACGGGTGTTCCACCGACGATGGGGCACCTGGCCCATGGAGGGGTGGCTGCGCGCGTTCGCCGACCGCGGGCTGGTCTCCTACGACGCCGCAGGCGACGAGTGGCTCCGGGTCAGCGACGGAACTTCGAGAACCCGATGACGACGCCGCGGGATGCGGCACCCGGGAGCGGTTCGTCGTAGGAGATCGTGTGGGTGTCGGTGACGGTCTGCACGATCCGCCATCCGAAGGTCGACTGCTTCAGGGTCACGTCCGGGACGAGCTCGCCTCGGATCTCGCCGATCACGCCCTGCGACGACATGTGCAGGGTCAGTTCGATGGACGACTCCTCAGCGGCGGCAGAGATGATCTGCGAGCAGATCTCGTCCACGGCCACCTTGGCGTCGATGACGTCGTCGAGCGCCCAGTCGTCGATGTACAGCGCGGTCTCGACCAGAGCGCGCACCAGCGCGAGACGATCGGTGGCGGCCGGAACCCGCAGGACCGTCGGCGTACCGCCGTCGATCGATAGCTGGGACGTCGCGTCGGAATCGGTCATCAAATGAGTCTTCTTCGCCCGTTGATTGGTGGTGCCGATCTCGGCTGGTCTGGTCATGAGTGCCCCGTGATTCCGTGTTCCAAACCGCGGCCGGAGGACCTTGCCGCGCTGAACGTGCCCCCCGAACACGTGTCGACACGTTAGCAGAGCGTTCACCGAGATCATGACTCGATGAGATTCACGTCTCCATCCGTCCCATGAACGACCGCGGTCGCGGTGAGGCGACGTTTCATCGCCGGCCGCTCGCGGTAAACCCTCCGCACCGAGGCCGGTGTCGACCACGCCGGCCACCGAGCCCCGACCAGACAGCGCAGGGAGTGCACCATGCCAGATCTGACACCCGAACGAGAAGTCGCGTCGCGTGAGGCCATCGCCCGGCGCCCGGCACGAAAGTCGCGAGGGCTGAAGGCCGTCGGCCTGCTCGGCTTCGTCTGCCTCGGACTCATGCTGGTGCTCGCCGGCATCGCCATCGCCGCCGGTGCGAGCGACCGCGATGCGACGGTGTGGCTGGCGGTCGGTGCCGTCGTCATGGGTCTGCTCGCGATCGGACTGCTGATCGGCAGCCGTGTCCTGCTGCGACGTCGCGCAGCCCGCGACGGAGATCGGGCCCATCAGGATCCGATCCAGCCCGAGACCACCGCCGAGGAAGCCGAACGCTACGAGGAGCGGTTCCACGACTTCCCGGTGGAACACGCCGGCAAGAGTGAACGAGGACGAGACGACCGCCTCGAGGAAATTCGCGACGAGCGTCGATCCGACAACGGAAAGGCCTAGAGAATGCGTGCAGTCACTTGGCAGGGCAAGCGAAACGTGTCGGTCGAGACCGTTCCCGACCCCAAGATCATCGAGCCCACCGACGCCATCATCAAGGTCACCTCGACCAACATCTGCGGGTCGGACCTCCACCTCTACGAAGTTCTCGGCCCGTTCATGCAGGCCGGCGACATCCTCGGGCACGAGCCGATGGGGATCGTCGAGGAGGTGGGCAGCGACACCGGCGACCTGCGGGTCGGCGACCGGGTGGTCATCCCCTTCCAGATCGCCTGCGGCACATGTCTGTTCTGCCACGACGGACTCATGACCCAGTGTGAGACGACCCGCGTCACCGAACAGGGGACGGGCGCCGCACTGTTCGGCTACTCCCAGCTCTACGGCTCCGTCCCCGGCGGGCAGGCCGAGTACCTGCGTGTGCCGCAGGCCCAGTTCACCCACATCAAGGTGCCGCTGGAAAAGCCCGACTCGCGGTACGTCTATCTCTCCGATGTGTTGCCGACGGCTTGGCAGGCCGTCGCCTACGCCGAGATCCCTCAGGGCGGAACCGTCACGGTGCTGGGCCTCGGCCCCATCGGCGACATGGCCGCCCGCATCGCCGCGCACCAGGGAGCGCGGGTCATCGGCGTCGACCGCGTGCCCGAGCGACTCGCCCGGGCGGAGGCCCGCGGCATCGAGACCGTGAACTTCGACGCCGTCGACAACGTCGGCGACGCCATCCGCGACCTGACCGGCGGACTGGGTACCGATTCGGTCATCGACGCTGTCGGCATGGAGGCCCACGGGTCGCCGGTCAACAAGGCGCTGCAGAGCGTCGTCGGCCTGCTACCGGACGCCGTCGCCCGCAAGGCGATGTCGGAGGTGGGTACCGATCGGCTGGGCGCGCTCTACTCGGCGATCGACCTCGTCAAACGCGGCGGCACGATCTCGCTCTCCGGGGTGTACGGCGGCGCGGCCGACCCGCTGCCGATGCTGACCATGTTCGACAAGCAGATCCGGCTGCACATGGGTCAGGCGAACGTGAAGCGCTGGGTCGACGACATCATGCCGCTGCTGACCGACGACGACCCCTTGGGCGTCGACACCTTCGCCACCCACGAACTACCGCTCAGCGAGGCCCCGCAGGCCTACGAGACCTTCCAGAAGAAGGACGACGGGATGGTCAAGGTGATCCTCAAGCCGTGAACCCGCGTGGCGTGCCGCGGCCCTTCGTCGCGGCACGCTCGCCGTCGGCCTGCGATCCACCGCCGCCGTTCTCGTCCCCGGAGTCGTCCTCGTCGACGACGACCTCGGACCGCAGCGTTTCGAGAATCCGCGTCAGCAAGCGCGACACATGCATCTGGGAGATCCCCACCTGACGCGCGATCTCGCTCTGCGACATGGACTTGAAGAACCGCAACGTGAGGATGGTGCGCTCGCGTTCGGTCAGCCGCTCGAGGGCCGGCTGCAGCGTGACGAATTCTTCGACGAGTTCCAGTCGCGCGTCCTCGTCGCCGAGGGTGTCGGCCAGCGTCCAGCCGTCGGTCGACGAACCGGCTTCGGCATCGATCGAGCTCGCCGTGTAGGCCGACCGGGCGACCATGCCCTCGATCACCTCGCTGACGGGCAGCCCGAGGTGCTGGGCGATCTCACTCGGGCGCGGCGACCGTCCGAGGGACTGCAGCAACTCCTCGCTGGCCTTGGCGATGTTGAGCGACGCCTCCTGGGCCCGGCGTGGCACGCGGATGGACCAGGTGCTGTCGCGGAAGTAGCGCTTGACCTCGCCCATGACGGTCGGGACCGCGAAGGCCAGGAAATTATTGCCTCGTTCGACGTCGAAACGGTCGACGGCATGCATGAGACCGATCCGCGCCACTTGACGCAGGTCGTCAATGGGTTCCCCGCGCTCCGAGAAGCGCCTGGCGACATGGTCTGCCAGGGGCAGGCACCTCGCGATGACGTCCTCCCGCAGCCGGGCACGACGAGCGTCGTCCTTCTCCTCGTGCATGGTCCGCAGAGCCGGAAGGACATCACTGTAATCGTCGTGATCGCCCCGGTCACCCGACGCCATTCTCACCACCAGACTTCGAAGACAGCTCGAGATCGATGCGCAGACCTCGTGCCGCATCCAGAACAGGACTGATGTGCGCACGGGTTCGACGCATATCCGCCTCCAGCCAACCACGGTCGCCCGACGACGTCCAGCCACACCGGTCGTCGGCTGGTCAGGGCGTTGCGTGGCAGGAACAGACCGCAAAGAAGCTGCCGAACTGGGCACAACCTTGTAGGTCACTCTTCTGCAACGTAGGGTAAGAGATGCGGTTCAGGTAGAAGCTGCGTTCTAGAGCGTTGGGCGCCCAGGGCCTTCTCGCTTTCCACCATCACGCTCAATCCCTCTGACCGGGTGATCGTGAACTTGGGGTACTGACGCCGATTCGGCGCAGCACCAAGGCTTCCGATCCAGAAGTGACGGTCGTGGCCAGACGCACTTGACTGAATTGAGAACATCATGGCTCTCACCTCTTCGACCATCTTCCGTTCGGCGTTCGATCCCACTGCGGAGTCCGCGCCGAAGGCCCATTCCCACCAGTTGGTCTCCCCGAAATCGTATTGCGTGCAGGGTTTTTCCGGTAGCGTCGACCGCGACTCGGCAGCCGATTTCGCCGCCGCTCTCGACCGCGTGATCAGCGGCCCCGTCGACGGCATCGTCCTCGACTTCTCGGGCCTGAACTTCTTCGGGACCGTCGGGTTGGTGCTACTGCGCTCGTTCATCGACGACGCCGGTCGCCGATTCGTCCCAGTGGTGGTCGTGGGTGGCCGCGCGGTGACCCGCCCCCTCGAACTCTGCGGAATGGCGCCGTATGTCAAGACTTTCGAGTCCATCGAGGACGCGGGACGCGCTCTGACCCAGGATCAGGTCGGGCCGAGCACGATGGAGTTCACTGTCACCGAGTGAGCTCTGATCACCGTGCTGTCGTGATCTGACGCGCGATGTCGACCAGCTTGGTGTTCGAGTCCTGCGACAGGCGCTTCAGCAGGTCGAAGGCGGCCACCGCGTCGATGTCGAACCGTTCCATCAGCATGCCCTTGGCCTGACCGATGACGTCCCGGTTGGCCAGGGCGCTGTGGAACTGCTTGTCCTTCTTCACCTTGTTCCACGCGAGGGCGGCATGCGTCGCGAAGACCACCCCGATGTCCTCGGCGTGAAGGTCGAAGGCGAACGGCTCGTCGGCGTAGAGGTTCAACGCCCCGATCGACGTGGTGTCGGCGAAGAGCTGGAACGACAGGACGGAACGAATCGGCGTCTCGACGAGCGCGCGGCGGCGGTATTCGGGCCAGCGCTGCTCGTTCTCGAGGTCGTCGACTCGGACGATGCGATCGGCGAGCGCTGCCGAGATGCACGGTCCCTCACCGAGTTCCGCTTGAATACGGTCGTGTACGTCGGCAACGTCGTGCGTGGACCCGAACGACGCGATCGATTTTCGGTCGATTGCGACGGTGAGGCCGGCGTACGCGACTCCGGGGATGTCGACCAGCGCGTTCTCGACGATCGTCTTCGCAACCTGCTCGTCGGAGTCGTCGCCGTGTAATTCACGCGCCAGATCCGCGATCTTGCGGTGAACGTCATCGTCAGCCGGATCGGTCATGGTCGAACCCCTTTCGACGCCCGACGTGAGCGAACGACCACGGACGCGCATTGTTCGGCGTGCTCGTCCAACGTAACCCACTGCGCCACGTTCCGTGGGCGCCGGTGGTTACCGCCAGGCGCCTGACTGCCTCAGCGAAACGCCGCCGACCCGGTGAGTGCGCGCCCGATCGTGAGCTGGTGGACCTCCGAGGTCCCCTCGTAGGTGAGCACCGACTCCAGGTTGTTGGCGTGCCGGATCACCGGATACTCCAGAGTGATGCCATTCGCGCCCAGGATGGTTCGGCATTCGCGGGCGATCGCGATCGCCTCGCGGGTGCTGTTCAGCTTGCCGGTGCTGACCTGCTCGGGCGTGAGTTCGCCGCGGTCCTTCAGACGGCCGAGGTGGTAGGCCAGCAGGTGACCCTTGCCCACCTCGAGCGCCATGTCGGCGATCTTGGTCTGGGTGATCTGGTAGCCGGCCAGCGGCTTGTCGAACACCTGGCGGGACTGCGCGTACTCGATGGCCGCCTCGAGGCAGTCGCGGGCGGCACCCATCGCCCCGAAGATGATCCCGAAGCGCGCCTCGCCGAGAGCGGTCAGCGGTCCGCGCAGCCCCTCCGCCTTCGGCAGCATCGCCGAGGCGGGAAGGCGCACGTCGTCGAACACGAGCTCGGAGGTGACCGAGGCGCGCAGCGACATCTTCTTGGTGATCTCCGGCGCCGAGAACCCCGGTGTGTCGGTCGGGACGACGAACCCGCGGATGCCGCCGGGACTGTCGGCGAGGTCGGTCTGCGCCCACACCACCGCGACGTCGGCGATCGAACCGTTGGTGATCCACATCTTCGTCCCGTTGAGCACCCAGTCGTCGCCGTCCCGCTTGGCGTGGGTGCGCATCCCCGACGGGTTGGACCCGAAGTCGGGCTCGGTCAGGCCGAAACAGCCGATCGCCTCGCCCGCCGCCATCCGCGGCAGCCACTCGTTCTTCTGCTCCTCCGAACCCCAGTGGTGGATGGAGAACATCGCCAGCGAGCCCTGCACCGAGACCAGGCTGCGGATGCCGGAGTCGACGGCCTCGAGTTCCAGGCACGTCAATCCGTAGGACATCGCGCTCATCCCGGGGCAGCCGTAGCCCTCGAGGTGCATGCCGAGCGCTCCGAGTCCGCCCAGCTCGCGGGCGATGTCGCGGGCCGGCAGCCGGGCATCCTCGACCCAGTCGGCGATGTGCGGACGCAACTTCGAGGCCGCGAAGTCCCGCACGCTGTCACGGATGGCGATCTCGTCGGCGTCGAGCAACGAGTCCAGGGCGAAGAGCTGGGGCAACGTGCTGGTGCGGGACATGGCGGACCTCCGTCGAGAATGGGACTCGCGGCGGGCGGGGGCCGTCGACGAGAACGTTTGCACGAACGTTTGCATCGCCTAAGGTAGGTGTTCGACGGCCGTCGGGTCAATCAGCAAGAGAGAGGATCAGCGTGGTCAGTGGTCAGCGCGCCCCCACGCTGAAGGAGATCGCCCGGCGTGCCGGCGTACACGTGTCCACCGCCTCCCGGGTGCTGCGACAGTCCGAGCCCGCCGACGGATGGTCGGCGTCGGCTCTGCGGGTGCGGGAGGTCGCCGACCAACTCGGCTACCAGCGCAATGTGTGGGCGGCCAGCCTGCGGACCCGCCGAACCACCACCATCGGGGTCGTGATGACCCGCCTCACCGACGGCGTCGTGGCCACGACTTACCAGGGCATCGAACAGGCCGCCACCCGGGCCGGATACTCGGTCCTGCTGTCCTCCCCGCCCGACGAGGAAGCCGCTCAGCGACGCGCCATCGAACTCCTCGTCGGCCGGCAGGTCGACGGTCTGCTGCTGAGCGGACTACACCTGCCGGGCCGGGACTTCGTGGAATCCCTGCGGGTCGGCGACCTCCCGATGCTCACCCTCACCCGGCACGCCGAGGCCGGACTCCCCTTCGTCGGCGGCGATGACGTGCGCGGCGGACGCATCGCCGCCCGACATCTCCTGGAGCGCGGTCACACCGACCTCGCCGTCATCGGCGGCCCCGGTCACGCCACGACGGCCACCGACCGGCTCCGCGGGTTCCGCGCCCAGCTGGCTGATGCCGGGATCACGCTGTCCGACGACCGCATCGTCGCTTCCGACTTCGAAGTTCACGGCGGGACGGCGGCCGGGCGCGCACTGCTCGATCGTCCGGACCGTCCCCGGGCGATCTTCGCGGTGTCGGACACCATCGCGATCGGAGTCCTCGGTGTCGCCCGCGACCTCGGACTCCGCATCCCCGATGACCTCGCCCTGATCGGCTACAACGACATCCCGGTGGCCGCCCAACTCCCCGTGCCGCTCACGACGGTCCGCTCCCCTGCTCGGGAGATCGGCGAGACCGCGGTGCGCGGCCTCCTCGATCTCGCCGCCGGGCGTGACGTCGAATCCCGCCGCCTCCCGGTCGAACTCATCGTGCGCGGGAGTACGTGACCCTCAGGAGGCAGAAGTACCCGAATGCTCTTGCGCCGCGCGGAACATCGCGACGACCGCGGTGCGCACGTCACCACGATCGCGGACCGGGCGATCCCAGGCGAGCCGCACCGCAGTGATCCCCTCGGGAACCGTGACATCGAACGTCGCTGCGTCGTGGTCGAATCCGGTCATCCGCGCCGCGACCGCGTCCGGCCGCCCGCCCAGCACACGGCAGATCAGCAGCGAGTCGTCGGCGTGGTCGTCGTTCATGTGCGCGAGTACGGCTGCCACGACATCCGGGCTGAATTGCGCTGAACCCGCATTGTTCTCGTCAGTCACGCCCGGCCTCCTCGACCTCGGGACGCACGAACTTCGAGACCCAGCCCCGGAAATGGTCGACGTCGCCGCCGTGCTCCTCGAACCATCCCCACGCACCGCCGCGCGCACCGGTCACGTCCCCGACGACGAGTTCGATGGCCTCGCGCGGGGTGCGCAGGATCGGGGCGTCCAGCGTGGTGCCCGCCGGGATCCGCTTGCGGGACCGCAGACGCGCGAACACCCCGGCGATGCCGTCCTCGGTGCGGTGGTAATCGGTGACGACCGCTTCCTCGTCGACGCCCGCCAGCAGCAGGGCGATCGCGATGATCACCCCGGTCCGGTCCTTGCCGGCAGCGCAGTGCACGAGCGTCGCACCCTCGGTGTCGAACTCGTTCAGCGCGGCGGTGAGTCGATGCCCGCCCGTGCGCATCATCGCGGTGTAGATCTCGACGAGCGCGGTGTCGGCGAGGCGGTCGACGCGGGCACCCGAGGACACCGGACGGTGCACGACGCGAACGTTCGGCGGCCAGGTGACTGCCATCCGGCCCAGCTCGGTGGGGTCGCGCAGATCGACGACGGTCGCCGGCGGCCAGGACAGGCCGACGGGGTCCTCGTCGTCGGGATAGGGGGCATCGCTGCGGATCAGCACGTTGGCGGCGGTGACGCCGCCGCCGGCGACCCGTATACCGCCCAGGTCCCGGATGTTGGCGAAGGTCCGCAGGTCAGAGGCGGAGGAGAGGGTCACGGCGGTCCCGATCGTCGATGTGCGCGGTGGTCGGTCGCACCTCACCTTACGCAGGCGATGGAACGGGTGACGGCTGACGTACCGTGGCGATGGTGACGACCTACCACTCCTACGAGCCGTTGCAGGGCCACCGGCTCTCTCACGACCCGGTGAATGCCATCGTCGCGCCGCGGCCGATCGGCTGGATCTCGACGGTGTCCGACGACGGCGTCGGCAACCTGGCTCCCTACAGCTTCTTCAACCTCTTCAACTACACGCCGCCGATCGTCGGTTTCGCCAGCGTCGGTTACAAGGACACCGTCGCCAACTCGATCGGGTCCGGCGAGTTCGTCTGGAATCTCGCGACCGACGGCCTCGGCGAGCAGATGAACGCCACCTCGGCTGCGGTGCCCGCCGGCGAGGACGAGTTCGACGTCGCCGGCCTGACGCGCCTCGCCTCTGATCTCGTGGCCCCGCCACGGGTCGGCGAGAGTCCGGTGAGTTTCGAGTGCCGAACCACCCAGTCGTTCCAATTACGCACGGCCGCAGGCGACCTCGTCGACACCTGGATGGTGCTGGGCGAGGTGGTCAAGATCCACATCGCCACCCATCTGTTGCGCGACGACCAGACGTACGACACGGCCGGCGCTCGACCGCTGCTGCGCGCGGGCGGGCAGGGCGACTACTTCCTGCCCAGCGACGACCATCACCGGTTCATGAAACGGCCGAAACCAGCCACCCGCTAGCGCGCTTCCCTCCCGGCCGGTTCCGCTCACATCGCGCGGCGGATCTCGTCGTCGCTCGGCATCCCGGTCCGGGCGCCGACCGCGGCGACGGACAGCGACGCCGCCGCGACCCCACGTCTAGCCGCCTCGACCACCGTCGAGCCGGCGGCGAGCGCGGCCGCGAACACGCCGTTGAAAGTGTCACCCGCACCGGTTGTGTCGACGACCCGCGCGACCCGTCCGGCGGGGAGCGAGATCACCTCGGACGCGGGGTCGGCGATCAGTACGCCGTCGGCACCGAGGGTCACGAGAACCGGTGCGCCCGTTCGGGATGCGACCGCCGTCGCCCGCTCGGCTGCCGGGAGCTCCGCGGCTTCCCGACCGTCGGCGATCAACGTGTACAGGTCCAGGAGTTCCGACGAGTTGGGCGTCAGCACCGGCGCCGATGCCATCAGGTCGACCGTCGACGGCAACACCGGGGCCGGGTTGACGACGCATCGCATACCCCGCGCAGCCGCCGTCGTCACGGCTGCGGCAACGGCGTCGGCCGGGATCTCGGTGCTGACGAGGACACAGCCGGCCCACCCCGCCGCACGGTCGACCGCGGCACGGACCTCGTCGGCACCGAGAACGGCATTCGCGCCTGCCCCGACCGCGATCTGGTTCTCCCCGTGCGGATCGACGACGATCAGCGCCATCCCGGTGGCGACGCCGTCGAGCACGTCCACGTCGGTCACGTCGACACCGGAGTCCCGCAGTTCGGCGAGTGCGCTCGCGCCCATGTCGTCAGAACCCACTGCGCCGCAATAACGCACCTCGGCACCTGCACGCGCCGCGGCGACGGCGGCGTTCGCGCCCTTGCCGCCGCCGTGACGTGTCACGGTCGGACCGACGACCGTCTCACCGGGCCCCGGCAGACGGTCGGTCGCCACCACGAGATCGACGTTGACAGCGCCGACGACGAGAAGCCGGCCGGCTCGATCGAGGGAAGTCATCGTGCCTTCGTATCCGTCAGCGCACCCGGCGTCCAGTCCGGCCAGTCGGGTACGCCGGCGACCAGACCGTCGACGTACCGCGCGACGATGCGCGTGGTCGGTCGCTCGTTGGCGTACACGGTTGCCAGGTCACTCCGCGCGATGGCCGTGCGGACGAGCGGCCACAGGCGTCGGAACCGCTCGCGGATCTTGACCTCGGGGACCGCGTGCCCGCCACTGTCCACGCGCAATCGGACGCGATGGACCGCGAGAGCCTCGGGGATCATCACGACGTGCAGCGCGACTCGGTATCCGGCGGTGTGCGCACGTTCGATGAGCTCCAGTTTCGAGGGGTGCGAGAAGACCGTCTCGGCGATGAACGAGGTGCCGCGCTCGATGAGAGTGTCGCGGGTCGCCGCCGCCAACCGGGCGGCGTCGTAGGAATGGGCTTCCGCGGAGTCGGGCCACCGCTGCCGGGCGATCAGGTCGGCGTTGACGAAGGGCACATGCAGCAGGGGTTGCAGATGACGCTCGACCAGCGTCGACTTGCCCGCGCCGTTGCATCCGACGACCAGATCGAGCCGCGGAGTCACTGCTCGAGGATGACGCTCGTCCCGTCGGGGCGGTGTTCGACGAGCTGTCCGGCGTCATCGACGACCACCGAGGACAACCCGGCCGAGGCACGACGAACCACGTGGTCGTCGGTCGCGAGCCGCGCTTCGAGATGAGCGTCGATCTCGGCGTCGTAGACGACGGCTTCCTCTGCGGTCAGCACTTCTCCCGGCAGATCGCCCGCCAGCGCGGCCTCGACCCGCTGACGCGACGCGGTGGTGCGCTGCGAGACGCTGCGCCCCAGACGCGCCCAGTGTTCGAGTTGCTGCCGCGCCGACCGCTGCTCTCGCGCGCCCTCCCGGGCCGCATCGGTCACCAACGCAGCAGACAGCCGGGTCACCTTGTCCGTACCAGTGCTCATCGCACACCTCCCGCGCGTGTGTAGCAGAGTGCTACATCGCCCCAGCATACGCCGACGAACCCGTCGACGGTCGTTGTCGCATGACCGTCGACGGGCGTCGGCACTGTCAGCCGGCCTCGCGCGTCACCGCGTGGACGCCGCGTCCCGCTTCGGCAGCACCCATCCCGGTCGCGGGAAGTGGCAGGTGTACCCGTTCGGGAAGTTGAGCAGGTAGTCCTGGTGCTCGGGCTCGGCCTGCCAGAACGGACCCAGCTCCTCGATCGTCGTGACCGCCTTGCCGGGCCACAGCCCCGACGCATCGACGTCGGCGATGGTGTCGCGGGCGACCTTCTCCTGTTCCGGTGTCACCGGGAAGATCGCCGAGCGGTAGCTCGTGCCGACATCGTTCCCCTGCCGGTTGCGCGTCGTCGGGTCGTGGATCTGGAAGAAGAACGCCAGGATGTCGCGATACGACGTCTGGGTCGGGTCGAACACGATCTCGACGGCCTCCGCGTGACCGGGGTGGTTGCGATAGGTGGCGTGGTCGTTCTGTCCGCCGGTGTAGCCGACCCGGGTGTCCAGGACGCCGGGCTGCTTGCGGATCAGGTCTTCCATCCCCCAGAAGCACCCGCCCGCGAGGACCGCGGTCTCGGTGCCGGGACGGACGGTGATTTGGCCGGTGTCGGTCGTCATGCGTTCTCCTCCTGGGTGTCGGTGGTGTGGGAATCCGTGGTGTGCGTGCCGCCGAACAGGCCGGCGTACTCGCCGTACCCCTCCGCCTCGAGCTCGCCAACCGGGATGAACCGCAACGAGGCGGAGTTCATGCAGTAGCGCTGTCCGCCGGCCTCGCGCGGCCCGTCGTCGAAGACGTGCCCGAGGTGACTGTCGGCGCCGGACGAGCGAACCTCGGTGCGTCGCATCCACAGGGTGCGGTCGGTCTTGGTGGCGACCGCGTCGGGCTCGATCGGCTTGGTGAAGCTCGGCCAGCCGGTGCCGCTGTCGTATTTGTCGGTGGACGAGAACAGCGGCTGCCCGGACACGACGTCGACGTAGAGGCCGGGTTCGTGGTTGTCCCAGTACTCGTTGTCGAAGGCACGCTCGGTGCCGTCACGCTGGGTGACGCGGTATTGGATGTCGGTGAGGCGGCTCAACGCCTCGGGGGTCTTGCGGTAGGTGTTGCTCACGTTTCCTCCTGCTGACGCTCCCTCGGCTCCGTCGAGCGACGGCGCTCGGAGGGCGTCACCGTGCACAACACCACCATGCCCCGATTTGGTCCCGCGACGCCAAGGGCCGCCGCCCACCGGGGTGGACGACGGCCCGGAGGGTCGTCAGCGCGTCGATCAGCCCACGACGTCGCGACCGAAGATCTGCCGCGCGAGCACCCACCGCTGTACCTCGCTGGCGCCCTCGTAGATCTCCCCGATCTTGCTGTCCCGGTACAGGGCCTCGACCGGACCCGACGAGTCGTCGTCGCCGAGCTCTTGCGTGAATCCGAAGCCGCCGAACGCCTGGACCGCGTCGCGGGCCATCTGGACCGCGACCTCGGTGCCGCGCAGCTTGGCCATCGCCGCCTCCGGTTCGGGAAAGCGCGTTCCGGCGTCGAGCCGCATCGCGGCCTTGATGTACAGGTCGCGCGAGATCGCGATCTCGGTCGCGCGGTCGGCCATCAGGAACTGCCAGTGCTGCCGGGCTGCGAGCGGTTCGCCGAAGGCCACCCGGGTGCGCAGGTGGGCAGCGGTGCGGTCGAAGGCGGCTTGCGCCATGCCCACACCCGCCGCCGCGATCCCGATACGTCCGTAGGTCAGCGTCTGCAGGGCGACCTTCAGCCCGCCGCCCTCGGTCCCGAGCAGGGACTCACGCCCCAGCTCCACCTCGTCGAGGTGCACGTCGGCGGTGATCTGGCCCTTGTTCCCGAGCTTGCGATCCGGCGTACCCACCCGGACCCCCGGGGTGTCGGTCGGGACGATGAACGTCGAGAGCCGGTCACCGGTGCGCGCGAGCACCACGACGAACGCGGCGACAACGGAGTTGGTGATCCAGCGCTTGCGTCCGTTCAGCACCCAGCCGTCGCCGCGGCGGTGCGCCACGGGCCGGACCGCCTCGGGCGAGAGATCACTCGACGCGGCCGGCTCGCTGGTGGCGAACGCGCCCACGATCTCGCCGGCGACGACCGGTGCCAGCCACCGGCGGCGCTGCTCCGGCGTGCCCCGGTTGACGGCGTTGCCCGCGAGGATGCAATGGACGTCGAAGATCGCGGCGACGCTGTTGGAGAAGTACGCCAGTTCTTCGACGGCGGTGGCCGTCGCAGTCGCCGGGTGGGCCAGTCCGTCGCCGCCGACGTCGGCCGCGAAGGGGATGCGGTAGATCCCCGCCGCGGCCAGCCGATCGAACACGTCGTGCGGGAAGCCGTCGAGCCGTTCGTCGCCCCGCGCGATCCGATCGGCCACCGGGGCGACGTCGCGGAGCGCGACTTCCCGAACCCGGCGGCGGACCACCGCGACCTCGCCGGGCGACACGAGGTCGTGGTACAGGGTGTCGGCGATCCGCAGTGGCTGGTCGGGCACGTTCGTCGGACGACGACACCGCGGCGATGTCGATGACAGTCAGGGAATCTCCCGATCAGACCGGTGCGTCGGCCACGGCACGCGACCTCTCGATCTCGTCGGGCACCAGTTCGACGACCGCCTCGACCTCCGGCGCGGGTGCACCCGGCCCGAAGTCGGCGAACGCCGTGATGTGCTCGTCGAGCGGAAGCGGATTGGGGGTGCCGTAGGTGAAGTAGGTCTCCCACGGCAGCTTCGCGCCGCCGACGGCCAGACCGGTGTCGATGTCGGACATCTGCCAGGTCTTCGTCTCGGCCGACGGATCGAGATGCAGATATCCGGACTCGCCGAACAACTCGATGCGGTTGCCACCCGGTTCGAACACGTAGAGGAACTGCCCCTGGGTGATCCCGTGCCGGTCCGGACCGGCTTCGATGCGGATGTCGTACTCGCGGAACATCTCCACGGCGTCGATGTTGTGCTGACCCGTGCCGTAGTAGAAGGCGAGGTGATGCAGTTTGCCGCGCCCGCCGGTCATGTCGCGCATGCAGGCGACCTCGTGGCCGAGGATGTTCGAGCTCATCCAGGCGCCGATCTCGACGTCACCGTCGACAACGCGCTCGGTGGTTCGGAACCCGAGGTGGCGTTCGAACTCGGTCTTGAGCGCGGTGACGTCCGAGGCCATCAGGTTGAGGTGGTCGATGCGCTTGACCGGAATCCCCTGCAACGGCTTCTTCGACGGCCGGGTGAGGATCTTGCTCTGCAGTTCCGGTGGCGCGACGTAGGTCTCGGCTTCCCACACCAGCGCGAAGTCGTGACCGTCGGCGGTCTTGTACGCGAGCGTCTTGCCGTAGCCGAACTCGTCCTCGTGCCACGAGGTCTCGATGTTCGCGCCCTGCAGCGAGGCGGCACGGCGTTCGAGCGCCTCGGGGGAGCTGGTCCGCATGCCGGCATGGCCCATCCCGGGTTCGGCGGACTCGGTGATCTTCAGACTCCAGGGGTAGGGGTCCTCGTAGGCCCGCAGGTAGACGGACTGGCCTTCGCGCCGGGTGACGTACATGCCCAGGAATCGGGTGAAGAAGTCGAGGGTCTCCTGCGGCTTCGGGGTCAACAGTTCGGCACGGGCGAGGTGCGCGACATCGAAGCGTGCGGCGTTCTCGGTCATCGTTTCTCCTGTGGATCGGGCGCCACCGGATCTCGGTGGCTGCTGGCTGATGAGCCTCAGCATGGCGACGAGATGTGACTGCCGTCACCGCCATTCGGGATATCCGAACAACGGTGTCGCCGATGCGCTCCGCGTTCGGACTGCCCGTGCCTTGGCCCCGGAGACGGCAACCGCTCCTTAGGTTCGGTGTCGAGCACGCCGACGGCAACCGAGACCGAACGTGCGCACGAGCAGAGGAGACATGCGATGAGCCGGTTGACCGCCGCCATTGTGGGATCGGGCAACATCGGGACGGACCTGATGTACAAACTGCTGCGGTCCGAGTACGTAGAACCGGTCCACATGGTCGGGATCGATTCCGCCAGTGAGGGTTTGCGCCGGGCGCGCGAGGAAGGACTCGAGGCGTCGGCCGAGGGCGTGGACTGGTTGCTACGGCAGTCCTCGCCCCCCGACCTCGTCTTCGAGGCCACCTCCGCCAAGGTCCACGCCGCCGTCGCGCCCCGCTACGCCGACGCGGGGATCACCGCGATCGATCTGACGCCCGCCTCGGTCGGCCCTTACGTCGTCCCCGCGGTCAACCTCCGCGAACACGTGAACGCGCCCAACGTGAACATGGTGAGCTGCGCCGGGCAAGCCACCATCCCGATCCTCCACGCGATCAACCAGGCCGCCGACGCCGCCTACGGAGAGATCGTCGCGGCCATCGCGTCGGCGAGTGCGGGTCCGGGAACGCGGCAGAATCTGAGCGAGTTCAGCGAGAAGACGGGGCGCGCCCTGGCGCAGGTCGCGGGAGCGGACCGGGCCAAGGCGATCTCGGTGATCAACCCGGCCGAACCGCCGATGAACATGCGCGACACGGTGTATGCGAAAGTGCGCAACCCTGATCCCGTGGCCATCGAACGCGCCGTGGTCGACATGGTCGCCGAGGTCCAGCGCTACGTCCCCGGTTACACCCTCAAGCTCGTCGACACCGATGGCGATCTGGTGACCGTGATGCTCGAGGTCGTCGGCGCCGGCGACTTCTTACCCACGTACGCAGGCAATCTCGACATCATCACCGCGGCCGCCGTGCAGGTCGCCGAGGTGATGGCGCAGGAGAGGGCCGCGACAGCGACACTTCAGACAGGAGCACTGCGATGACCAGCCAGTCCCCGGCCCGCGGGCCACGATCGGTCACCCTCGTCGACACGACGCTGCGTGACGGGATGTCGAGTGTCTCGCACCGGTTCACCACCCGCGACGTCGCCGCCATCGCGGCCGGCCTCGACCGGGCCGGCGTCCCGACAATCGAAGTGGCACACGGCATCGGTCTCGGTGCGTCGTCGGTCCAGTACGGCTTCGCCGCGGCCACCGACCCCGAGTACGTGCGCGCCGCCGTCGACGCGGTCGACAACGCCGACATCGCGGCCCTCTACGTACCGGGCATCGCGACGCTGAACGAACTGCAGGCGGCGGTGGACGCCGGCATCTCGACCGTCCGCGTCGCCGTCCACTGCACCGAAGCCGATTGCGGGCAGCAGCCTGTCGAATGGGCGAAGGAGAACGGTCTCACCGTGATGACCTTTCTCATGATGAGCCACAAACTCGAACCCGACGCACTCGCCGAGCAGGCGGCCAAGCTCGACTCCTACGGCGCCGACGTCGTGTACGTCGTCGACTCCGCAGGTGCGCTCGTCCCGCGGCAGGCCGGCGAGCGGGTCGCGGCACTGCGCGAGGCGATCTCCGCGGACATCGGTTTCCATGCCCACAACAACCTCGGTGTCGGGATCGCCAACGCGCTCACCGCCGCCGAGAACGGCGCCACCTACATCGACGGCTCGCTCCGAGGGCTCGGCGCGAGCGCGGGCAACGCCCAGACCGAAGTCCTCGCCGGCGCATTCGAACGCGCCGGCTGGGACACCGGCGTCGAGCTGTTCCCGCTCATCGACACCGCCGAGAACGTCGTGGCCCCACTGATGACCGAGCCGCAGATCGTCGACGAGACCGCTCTCGTACTGGGATACGCCGGGGTGTACTCGACGTTCTTCCACCCCACCAAGCGCGCTGCGAAGAAGTTCGGGGTCCCGGCCCGGGACATCCTGCTCGAACTCGGCCGGCGCGGGGTGATCGGCGGCCAGGAAGACATGATCATCGATGTGGCCTCGGAACTCGCGGGCCGCACGTACGAGACGCCCGTCGCGGCAGAGGTGTGACGCAATGACTCTTTCCAGCCATCTGACAAGCACCGATCAGAACGGTACCGCCGAGGTCCGCCACCTCATCGGGGATGAGTGGCGCACAGCTTCGGACGGTGCGACGTTCGAGTCGCGCGACCCGCATGACGGCACGTTGCTCGCGCGGGTGGCGCGCGGCACCGCCGACGACGGTCTCGCTGCGATCGACTCTGCCCGAGCAGCTTTCGACGACGGGCCGTGGCCGCAGATGTCACCCAAGGAACGCGCGGCGATCCTGCATGCGGTCGCCGACGCCGTCGACGAGCACCGAGAGGAGCTGGCACAGCTCGAAACCCGTGACGGCGGCAAGACGATCACGCAGTCGCTGCACGCCGAGATCCCGCGGGTGGCCCACAACCTGCGCTTCTTCGCCGATTACGTCTCGATGGCCGCGAACGAGGCCTACCCGGACGGCGATCTGCTCTCCTACGTCCTCTACCCGCCCGCCGGGGTCGTGTCCGCGATCAGTCCGTGGAACGCGCCGCTGATGCTGGCGACATGGAAGATCGCGCCCGCACTTGCCTTCGGCAACACCGTGGTACTCAAACCGGCACCGCAGACACCGTTGACCGCCAACCGTTTCGCGCAGATCGCGCTCGAGGCGGGTCTGCCGCCCGGGGTGCTCAACGTCGTCCACGGCTTCGGTGGTGAGGCCGTCGCCGGACCGCTGACCTCCGATCCGCGCGTCGACCGCATCACCTTCACCGGATCGAGTGCCACGGGCGTGAAGATCCTGCAGGCGGCCGCCGCGAACCACACGCCTGTCTCGGCCGAGATGGGTGGCAAGTCGGCCAACATCGTGTTCGCCGACGCCGATCTCGATGTGGCCGTGCCGATGTCCCTTCGGGCCATCTTCGGCGGCAACGGGCAGGTCTGCCTGTCGGGTTCGCGACTGCTGGTGCAGAACTCGATCCGCGAGCAGTTCGTCGAGCGCTTCGTCGAGGAGGCGCGGAAGCTCGTGGTCGGGGACCCGAAGGACCCGACGACGTTCATGGGGCCGCTCATCGAGCAGCGTCACCTCGACAAGGTGCACAGCTACGTCGAACTCGCGCAGGATGAAGGCGGCAAGATCATCACCGGCGGCGAACGACTCACCGACCCCGATCGGGCGGGCGGCTTCTACTATCCGCCGACCGTCATCACCGGCCTGACCAATGACTCCCGCACGGCACGTGAGGAGATCTTCGGTCCCGTCGAGACGGTTCTGGGCTTCGACACCGAAGAGGAGGCGCTGCGCATCACCAATGACTCCCCCTACGGTCTCGCCGGAATCCTGTTCACGCAGAACCTCGATCGGGCTCATCGGATGGCCGCGCGCTGGAAGGCCGGCACGGTCTGGATCAACACCTTCTTCGAACGCGATCTCCGGCTGCCCTTCGGCGGTGAGGGCATCAGCGGCCTGGGCCGTGAGGGTGGCCAGTACTCACGCGAGTTCTTCACCGAACCCCGTGCGGTGACCCTGCGCATCCGGAAGTAGGACCCGTGTCCACAACCGAGACATGTGTGGTCGTCGGCGCGACCGGCGCGATGGGGACCGTGTTCACACGACGCCTGGTGGCACGCGGGATGCGGGTTCTCGCGGTGGGGCGCCGTGCCGAGGAACTCGAACAGCTCGCGGCAACAGACGAACTGATCATCCCGTGCGCGGCCGACATCGCCGAGGACTGGTCCGTGGACGCGATCCGATCCTGCCTCGACGGGCCCGTACGACTCGCGGTGTTCGCGGCCGGTCTCCCGGTGCGCGGCTCCGCGGACGCGATCGAGCCATCGCTGCTGGCCACCGCGGCCAACATCAAGGTGGCCGGCACCGTCCGGTTGCTGCGAGCAGTCCGCGACCATCTCGCCGACGGCTCGCGGTTCGTAGCGGTCGCGGGTTCACTCGGACTCGAACCGGGGCCCCTCGACGCGGGACCGGGTACCGCCAATGCCGCGTTGTTCAATCTGATGCGACAGATCTCGGCACTCTACGGACCCCGGGGTGTCACCGTGCACACCATCGCGCCCGGGCCCATCGACACCCCTCGGCTCCGCGCCTTCGTCGACACCGAATCGCGTGAGACCGGGGCCGCGCCGCAGGAGATCTGGGACAGGTACACGGCCAAGACCTCGCTGGGTCGCCTGCCCACACTGGACGAGATCGCCTGGCTCGTCGAGATGTTGCTCGAGCCCCAGGCCGCCGTGCTGCACGGCAGCGTCCTCAACGCCGACGGCGGAACTCGCCACGGCATCCAGTAGCCCGGTCCGAAACGGACGCGGGCACTTCCCGAACGGAGCCAACATGCCGGTTGCACACTTCCACATCCCCGTCGGCAGCGCGTCCACCGAGCAGCGCGCCGCTCTGCTGACCGCCGCGAGTGCGGCCTACTCCCGCATCCTCGACTCACCGATCGAGCGGGTACGCGCCTTCGTCGTGCAGTACGACCCGACCGACCTCGCCGTCGGCGGACAGCTCGTCGCCGACGGCGGGTCGGCAGCCCCCTATTTCACCGCCATCGTGCTCGCAGGCCGTCCGCCGCAGCAACGTTCGGAACTTCTGGCCGCGTTCACCGACCTCGTCGTCGAGCACCTGGACGTTGAACGCTCGGGCGTCCGTGGACAGATTGTCGAGGTGGCGCCGGAGAACTGGGGCATCGCCGGCCAGCCGGCGAGTGATGTCCGGGCGTCGGAGATCGCACTCCGCGCGGCTCGCTGAGCCCGACACATCCACCCTGTGGAGTTGTCAAAGGTCGTGTGGCGCCGGAGTCGACGCCGGAGAGTCTGGGCGCGGTGGTTCTAGGGTTGGCGACTACACGAGGGCGTCGTCGAGTCGCATGGTGCGGCGGTTGTAGGCAGGCCGGGGTAACCGTCGGGGGTCGATGTCGGCCGGCGGGATCAGCCACGGATGCCGATCAGGACCCATCACCACCTCCCAGCCATGGTGATGACCTGGGTATGGCAGCGCTGACACAGCAAGCACCCGTTGTCCAGATCAGTCGGACCACCATCAGCCCTATGGACGAGATGGTGGACCTGCGTATACGCCGCGGGGGCAACGCATTTCACACAGCACATAACGCGAACGATGATCGCTCGACGTAAGTGGTGTGGGAACAGCCGATTCGTGGTGCCCTTCCGCAACGGCACGCCCTCGGTGTCGAGCACGATCTCGGCCACCCCACCGTCGCAGGACAGTCGTCGTGCCGTCGACGCCGTGACCGCACCGACCCACGGCAACCGCGCCGGATCGGTGTTGTCGGCCGGGATGGTCACCAGCACCTGGGTGCGAAGCGCGCCAGCGGTGGTCATCGCCGCACCGACCGCCGCCTGATCCGGCAATAGTTCCAAACCGTCGGCGCGGCGTTCTCCGACACTGCGACGATCCTCGGCGCCGTCGGGTTCCGGCCGCGGGCAGGATCGTTCGTCGATCATCGACAGGAACTTCTCCCCGATCACCGCGGTCACGTCCGCGGCGATCGCGACTCTGCCCTGCTCGGTCACCCGCATGTGCACCGTGTTCAACGACGCATCATCAGCGGGCAACACTCTCGGGATCGACGTCGGCTACCCGGACGGCCAGGGAGCAGAGCTGACACGCCCCGTGACCAACAGACTTCAACTCGACTCCTAGACTTCAATCGAAGTCCATCGGTCGAGTTGAAGTCTGCCGGTCACCGGCCGGACTGCAGGTATAGCGGCCTTTTCGAATCAGGGACCAGTGTCTTGCAGTTCCCGTGGACAGTAGCGAGCAGCTCCTCCCGCGCCTCACGATTCCGTGTTCGCCGCCTGACGTTCGGCAACGGTGACGTCGCCCGCCGACCAGTGGGTGGTCGGGACCTCGCGGACGCATACTCGGATGTTCGCGATCGGCGCGCCGATCGCACGGTGGGCGGCCGCCGTCAGTTCGCGCATCAGCGCGCGTACCTCGTCGGGTGAACGCCCCTGGGCGATGGTCACATCGATGAACGGCATCTCACCCTCCCGCGATCGTGATCGAGCCGAGCGTGGTGAAGTGTGCCGCGACCCGGCTACCCGGCTCGACCGGCACAGCGTCCGTCATGCCGCCGGTGAGGACGACCCACCCTGCCTCCAGGGTGACGCCCCGCGCGCCGAAGGTGTTGGCCGCGAACGCCAGTGCCTCGGCAGGATGTCCGAGCACCGCCGAGCCCGTCGCGGTGGCGACGATGTCGCCATCGATCTCCAGAAGGCACGCCTCGAGTCCGAAGTCCACGTTCGCGACATCTCGGATGACCGGACCCGTCACGTAGACGCCGGAGGAGTTGTTGTCGGCCACCGCATCCGCGAGGGTGAACTTGAACCCCGAGTAGCGACTGTCGATGATCTCGATCGCGGCCATCGCATGGTCGACCGCGGCGAGTGCTGTGGCCGCGGTGACACCGGGACCGGTGAGGGGCCGCCCGAGCACGAAAGCGATCTCCGGCTCGGCGCGCGGATGGATGAGTCGCTCACGCGGAACCGGCAGACCGGCGGGCAGCACCATCGCGTCGGTGAGCCAGGCGACCGACGGTTCGTCGACGCCCATCTGTTTCTGCTTGGCCCGCGAGGTCAGGCCCAGCTTGATCCCGGTCACGGTCTCTCCGCGCGAGCGCCGATCGGCGAGCGCGATGTCCTGAGCGGCATAGGCTACGTCGAGTGTCAGGCCCGGCCACTCGTGGTGGATCGAGGTCCGCGCCGTCCGCGAGTGTTCGGCGGCGAGCAGCGTGCCGGCGACACGAACCGCACTCCAATCGTCGATTCCATTGTCTGTCACATCTTCTCCTGATGGTTCGAGGACACGAGCACTCACGCGCCGGCCAGCACCGCGGTGACGCTGCCGAGTCCGGCGATGGTGGCGACCACGGTGTCCCCCGGCGCGACCGGCACGGCCGCGGTCATCGAACCGGGCAGGACCACGTGGCCTGGTTCGAGGGTGACACCCAGCGGCCCGACCGTGTTCGCCAGCCAGACCAGCGCGTTGATCGGGGATCCCAGCACCGCACCACCGGCGCCGTGTCGACGAGTTCGCCGTTCACATGCAGGTTGCAGCCGGCCATCCGCAGGTCGACGTCGACGAGCGGCACCGGCCGTCCGCCCAGGATCACCCCGCCCGACGACGCATTGTCGGCGATGGTGTCGAAGATGCCGATCTGCCAGTCGCGGATGCGCGAGTCCACGATCTCGAGTGCGGGGAGCACGAAGTCGACGGCCGCGGTGGCCTCTGCGACCGTGACCCCCGGCCCGCGAAGCGGTTTGGCGAGGACGAAGGCGACCTCTGGCTCGATGCGCGGCTGGATGAAGGTGCCCGCCGGGATCGGGGCGTTCTCGAGATGGAACATGCTCGCCGTGAGGTGCCCGAAGTCCGGCTGGTCGACACCCATCTGCCGTTGGATGGCACGGGAGGCCAGCCCCACCTTGTGCCCTTTCACCACGTCACCCTGCTTCTCCCAGTCCTGGACCTGGGCGAGGGCGATCTCATAGGCGGTCGACAGTGGATGGTCCGCGAACCGCGCGGCCAG
The DNA here is from genome assembly GCF_029866425.1 of Gordonia sp. SMJS1. Taxonomy (NCBI): domain Bacteria; kingdom Bacillati; phylum Actinomycetota; class Actinomycetes; order Mycobacteriales; family Gordoniaceae; genus Gordonia; species Gordonia sp. SMJS1. The sequence continues at coordinate 4,621,111 of NZ_CP123381.1, forward strand.
GGGTTCGATCGGGGCGTGGTCTCGATAGGCGTCGAGCAGCGCATCGGCGGCGTCGCGCACGAGGTCGGCATGGTCGGTCATGGAAGGCACGATCTTTCTGGGCTGAGGAACGGCGATCGCGGGGTCATCCCGCCACCGCGTGCAGGACGGAGACCTCGCGCTCGGGCAGCCGGATGGGCGTGGACTCGTCGCCGGACGAGGTGCTCAGCGCGCGGGACGCGTCGGCGGCGGCCGCGATGACCGCACGCCGGAATTCGTGTTGTGCCGGGACGAATCTGGTCGCGGGCGCGGTGATCGACATCGCCGCCACGACCACCCCCATCTCGTCGCGGATCGGAGCCGCGACGCAGTGCACGTCGGGAACGGCTTCGGCCAGGTCGAAGGCGCAACCCCGGCGCAGCACACCCTTCAGTTCGGCCGCCAGTTCGTCTGGGTCCGTGACGGTCGACGACGTGTACCGCCGGAGCTGCTTGTCGGTCACGTTGCGGGCCAGCTGAGCCGGGTCGCAGTGCGCGAGGAGTACTTTGCCGACCGCGCTGCAGTGCGCGTCGAGTTGGGCGCCGATCCGGGCGCCGGATACGTTGATGACGTGATTGCCGAGCACCTTGTCGACGTATATCACCCGGTAGCGTTCCATGACCGCGAGATGGGTTGTCTCGCCGAACTTCTCCGACAGCGCCTGCAAAGCCGTTGCGGCACAGGATTTGACGTCGACCGTGCCCTGCAACGCCTGGTTCAGCTCGACGACCCGCCAGCCGATGCGATAGCGGCCGCGGGCGCGGCACTGGAGCAGGCCGATGTCGACCAGTGAGGCCAGCAGCGCGTGCGCGCTCGACCGGGGGACGCCGAGCTCACCCGCGACCTCCGAAACACCCCACTCCGGACGTTCGACGGTGAACAGATCCAGGACCGGGCCGATCTTCTGGACGGTCTGCAGCGCGGCCATCTCAGGGACCCACCATCGACTCGTCGCTGAACAGCATGGTCGCCCCACCGGTGCGAAGTTGGCGACATCGCCGGCCGCGGCCTGCCCCTCAGGCGATCCGAGGGCCTGGGCAAGGGCGTCTTTCGAGTCGAAGTACAGCTCGGCCACAGAGTACGAGGCGGGCTCGGTGCCGTCGAGGGAGTCGCACTTGCCCGCGGCGAACCGGCGCAGTCCGGGGATACGGCGGACCAGTTCAGCATGCTCGTTCTCGTAGTGCCGGTCGAAGGCCTCCGGGTCGAGCGGATGTCCGTAGATCACGGTGAGTCGGTACATGACTTGCCTTTCGGATCGATCGAGATGTCACGATGCCGCGGTGGTCGCCACGGGGGCCGCCACGGTGAATTCCTCTCGGAAGATGAGACGGGGCGCCATCCGGCGACGTTTCAGCGCCCGGACGCCGGCCTCGATCATGGCCGGCGGGCCACAGAGATAGGCGCTCAGCCCTTTACAGCTCCGGAAGTCCTCGACGACGACGTCGGTGACCATCCCGGTGGCGCCGTCCCACTGCTCCTCGCTGAGGACCGGCCGGTAGTGGAAGTTGCTGTACCCGGCCTCGAGTTCGCGGAAGAACTCGACGTCGTAGAGGTCGTCGCGTCGTCGGCCACCGTGGTACAGGTACAGCTCGGGTACCAGGCCGTGGTCCAGCACGTGGCGGGCGATGGACTTCAGGGGGGCGAGTCCGGTACCGCCGCCGATGAGGATCGCCGGCTCGGCCTGCTCGCGGACGAGGTGGAACTGGCCGAGCGGTCCGCGGAGTTCTACCCGCTCCCCCACCGTCAGCGAACCGAAGATCCAACCCTCCGTTGCTCTTCCACCGACGGTGCGCTTGACGTGGAACTCCAGGAGCTTCGACTCCGACGGCGGGTTGGCCATCGAGTACTGGCGCCCCACACCGGTACCGGGAATCACCAGCTCCGCATACTGGCCGGCGTTGAACGACATCGGCTCGTCCAGTTCGACGACGAGTCGGCGCGTATCGGTGGCGATGTCGTCCAGGACGACGACGGTGCCGTCGTGATCGCGCAGGGGATGTCGGGGCGTTCCATCGTCGACCGCGGCGCCCAGCGGTTCGACGACCAGGTCCGAGCACGGGGTGGCCATGCAACCCAGCGCCAGCCCGGCACACCGTTCGGCAGGTGTCAGCGTGTAGTCGGGTGAGTCATTGTGCGCCACTTCGCCGTCGAGTACTCGGAGCTTGCAGGTACCGCAGGTCCCCTGCGTGCAGGAGTGCGGCAGCCATTCCCCCGCGCGCAGAACCGCATCGAGAACCGATTGATCGGCGGCGACCTCGAGCGGCGTGTCCGAACCCTGGACACGAACACGATGTGTGGTGGTCACGCCTCAGACCTCCCACTGGATGTGGAGCTCCTTGGGGCCACGGAAGCCCCAGCCCCAGAAGTTGACCTCGTGGTCGGTGTCGCGCTCGATGTTGGGGATCGTCTCCAGGAGTTCCTCGAGCGCGATCCTGATCACGTTGTTGGCGAAGTAGGTTCCCGCACAGGCATGGACACCGCCGCCGAAGGTCATGTTCGGGATCACCGCGCGGTCGAGGTCGTAGGCGGTCGGGGCGTCGTAGGCGTTCTCGTCCTGATTCGCCGAACCGTAGGAGAGCATCACCAAGGAGTTCTGCGGGATCGTCACCCCGCCGACCACGACCTCGTCGGTGGCGATCTTTACGGCCGCCGACCAGATCGGCGCGACCCACCGCATACCCTCACCGACCGCCCTGGGGATGAGGCCGGGATCGTCGACGACCCGCTCGAGCTGTTCCGGCCGGCTGAACAGACCGGCGAGTGTGGTCGCCATCGCATGTCCCGGCTCCTGCATCGCCCCGAGAAGGAACACATACAGGTTGGGGTAGATGACGTCGCGGCTGCGCGTCTGGCCTTCCGGCATCCCGTCGTGGAGCCAGTGCGAGATCGCGCTGTGATCCGGGTTGACGATCCACTCGTCGATCTTGGGGTCGACGTGCGCGATGATCTCGGCCTTCGCCTCGTCCCCCGGGACGAAGCCGTCGGGATTGGCGAACTCGCCGTCGGGCGTCATCGCGGAGTTGGTGAACGAGCCGCTGAGCTTGTGGAACCACTCCCGCAGTTTGTCCGTGCTCACATCTCCGAGGCCCAGCAGGTCGCCGAGGGCACGGACACTGACCGGTTCGCAGTACTCGGCGACGATGTCGGCCGAACCGTTGTCCTCGATCCGCTCCAGCAGTTCGCGTGCGAACGGACGCACCAGATCGTCGATGTAGTCGTCGACAGCCGACGGTTGCAGATGCGGCTCGACCATGTCGCGCAGGTCGCGATGCTCGGGGCCGTTCGAGTTGAGCAGCGCACCGTGGCCGAACGTGCGTCCGCCGGCCGGGGAGATCACCGCAGGCCAGGTGTCCGAGTCCTTCGCGATCTGCATGCAGAGTTCGCGGGTCGAGACGATGTACATCCCGAGTGACGGCACGAACGCCACCGGCGCCTCCTTTCGGAGCCGCTCGTAGAAGGGGTACGGATCGGCCTCCAGCTCGGCCATCGTGATCTCTTCGACGAACTTCGGGGTGACCTCGTGGGAGGGCTGTACTGCGGTCATGTGACTCTCCGTTGTCGTTCCGGATATCTGTTGTCTGGGGCCGGCTCGTTCGGTCATGCCGCCGGCCACGTCGGCGATGTCTTGTGATCTGGAACACTATGGGTGGAGGTGGTGGGAGAGAATGACTGCGAATGCACCGATGGATGACTCCGCGCGCACCGCCGGATCCGTGGAACTGAGCACCCGCGAGCTTGCGAGTGCCGAGGGCCGGGTGCGGTGGGCCGAGGCCCTCGACGCCACCTTCTGCGAGATGGACATCGACTGGCCCCAGGACCGACGCCCGTTCACCGCACAGATCGTCGCCCGACCCGTCGGCGCCCTGTCGGTCAGCGTGGTCCGCGCCGATCCGCACACCGTCGTGCGCACGCCGGCGATGATCGAATCCGATCCGGCCGACGACTATCTGCTGTGCCTCATCACCCAGGGGGCCGCGACGATCTCACAGGGTGAGCGCACCGGATTGCTGGAACACGGCGCCTTCGGGATCATCGACGCCACTGCACCTTTCGTCGTCAGTGGCGCAACCGAGTTCGAGCAGATCGTCGTGCGCGCCCCGCGGGAACAGCTCATCGCGCGGGCAACCCACGACGTCGTCGACGACGCGACGGGCCGGGCCATCGCGGTCGACTCGGGCATCGGACGGCTGGTGTCGAACTTCCTGGTCGATGTCGCGGCCCAGGTCCAGGGCATCTCCGTGCCGTCGTCGAGCACGGTGGCGAGCGCGGTCCTCGACATGGTCGCCGGCGCGATGACCGAGCAGGTCTCACCCCGCACCGCGACCGACCGGATACACGCCGCCGACCTCCGCGCGGTCCAGAACGCGATGGCCGATCACATCCACGATCCCGACCACACCATCGCACTGGTGGCCGCAGAGCTCGGGATGTCGGTGCGCTACGTCCACAAGCTGTTCAGCACGACCGGCACCACACCTCGGGCGTGGCTCTACGCCCGGCGGCTCGACCGGGCCCGTAACCTGCTCGTCCAGAGCGATCTGGGCGTCGCCGACATCTGCGCACAGGTCGGGTTCCGCGACCCGTCGCACTTCAGTCGTGCGTTCAGCCGGACCTTCGGGGTCAGCCCGTCCCGGTACCGGACCATCGCGCCCTGAGCGGCGCCCTCCCTAGGATGGTCGGTACGCGACCGCAGGAAGGGCCCATGACGACCAGCGACATCGACCGCAGTGCTCGATTCACCCGTTCCGAGTCCATCCACATCGACGCCACGCCGCAGCAGGTCTGGGATCTGGTGACCGACATCGCTCGCACCGGCGAGTGGAGCCCGATCTGCAAGGCGTGCTGGTGGAAGGAGCCCGCGACCGGACCGGAGGTGGGCGCGTGGTTCTTCGGCCGCAACGAGACACCCGAGCGGGTGTGGGAGACCCAGTCGCGGGTGGTCGCCGCACAGGAGCCCATCGAGTTCGCCTGGATGGTCAACGGCGACGCCGTGCGGTGGTCGTACACGATCGAACCCGACGACGACGGGACGACGCTGACCGAATCGTGGGCCGTGCAGCCGGCCGGGTTCGAGCTGTTCGCGCAGCGGTTCGGGGACGACGCCGACGCCCAACTCGAGCAGCGCCGCGACGCCGCGTTGTCGGGGATCCCGGTCACCCTCGCGGCGATCAAGGAGATCGTCGAACGCGTCTCTGCTCCCTGATCCGGAAGAACGACCTGGCCCCGCTCCCTGAGGAGCGAGCTTGCGAGCGTCACGAAGGGTCCCGCAAGGCGTCTCACCAGGCCCTTCGAGGCTCGTCGCTTGCGCTCCTCGCACCTCAGGGAGCAGTAGTTGGGCTCGCTCCTAGCACAAACAGGCTCTTTCGGATCAAGGAGCGCAGGCTCTACGAGCTGGCCACCTGCGAGTCCTGCCGACCCCACGCCGGCGACTTCTCGATCGCGCCGATGATCTGGGGCCGGAGCTCGTCGGCCTGGATGACCGCGTCGACCGAACCGACCTCGACGGCGCGTCGGATGCTGTGCACCGCGTCGAACTCCGCGGCGATCTCGCTGATCTTCTCCGCGCGCACCGACTGACGCAGATCGGCCAGCTCGGCGTTGAGCCGTGAGCGGTCGGGGCCGGTGGCCTGTGCGGTCTCCGCCTCGAGTTCGCGCACCCGTGCGTCGGCACTGACCCGCTTGGCCACGTCGCCGGCGAAGACCACCGCCGCCGCGGGGGCACCGCCGAGCACCGACGCGAACGACCCGTCGATCGCGAGCACGGTCATGTTGGGGTTCAACGCCTTCGAGAACACCACGAATGCACCACCGTGGTAGCGCGAGATCACGCAGAACACGATGGGGCCCTCGAAGTTCACGATGGCCCGCCCGATCTCCGCGCCGTACTCCAGCTGGAGCTTGCGCAACGACTCCGGCGATCCGTCGAACCCGGACAGGTTGGCCAGCACCACGAGCGGTCGGTTTCCGCTGGCCACGTTGATCGCGCGCGCCGCCTTCTTCGACGACTGCGGGAACAGCGTGCCGGCCGTGTAGGTGTCGGGACCGTCCGTGGGGGTGTATCCCCGGCGCGGCACCTCCCTCGACTCGATACCCAACAGGCACACCGGGATTCCGCCCATGTGCAGATCGCACACGACCGCGGTCTCCGCGTCGGCCATCCCCGCCCAGCGCTCCAGCACCGGGTGGTCCTGGTCGGCGACGGCGCGGATCACCGTGCGGATGTCGAAGGGCTTCTTGCGGTCCGGGTTGGTGGCCGCCGAGAAGATCTGTCCGACCGTGGTGAAGTCGCTGCCCGCCAGGACGTGCGGGTAGTCGGAGATGTCGCGGTCCACCGGGTCGCTCGTGATCGCGCGACGCGGGGTCTGCTCGCCCGACGCCACGTAGGTGTGCTCGTAGTGAGCCATCAGAAGATCCCGTGCGGCACCGAGATTCGGCGCCCAGTACTGCGCCTGACCGTTGGGGCCCATGACGCGGTCGTAACCGCCGATGCCGAAGTTGTCCTCCGCCGACACACCGCCGGAGAAGTCCAGCGACTGCTTGCCGGTGAGCACCATGGCCGACTCCGGTGTCATCACGAGGATGCCCTTGGTGTGCATGAGCATCGTCGCCTCGGCGTTCCAGTACGGCTGCCCGCCCACGTTGATCCCCGCCACGACGATGTTGATCTCACCGCCGGCCTGCGTGAACTCGACGATGCGCTTCAGCGCCCGGGCGATCCAGTCCATGTTCTCCGTGCCGGAATCCATGGAGATCCGCGCGCCTGAGGAGAGTGCGTACCACTCGAGCGGGACCTGCATCTGCTCGGCGAGGTCGAGCGCCGCGACCAGCCGGCTGCACTCCGGTTCCGCCAGTGCGCCCAGCGATTTCGTCGGGTCGCCGAGCAGGACCACGCGGGTGACACCGCGCGGGTACTTCTCGGTCGGGGTGGTGACCACACCGGCGACGATCGCCGCGGAGTTGCGACCCTTGGCCCGGTCGACCGGCACCAGACGCTGCTCGGCGTCGAGGTCGTACTCGGTGAAATCGCCCAGGATGGCGGCCAATTCGTACGGATAGACGGTGTTGCGCTTCGCTGCCCGCAGCACCTTCTGGCGGTACTCGTCGACCGGTTCGATCGGCTCGTCGGTCGGGTCGACTACCCGGACGTCGAACCCGCCGGTCGGGTTGACCGAGAAATGGACCGACACCTTGCTCAGCTCGCCGGTGTCGCGGTCGCGGCGACGCGCGATGAGCTGGACCTCTTCGAGCCCCACTCCCTGTGTCGTGCCGCGGATGTGGTCGGCGATCGCGTCGAGGACGTCGGCGTCGACGTCGATCGGCGGCCACACGTACATGATGATCCGGTTGGCGCTGGACAGGTTGGTGGAACCGCGCTGCGCGCGCCGGATCGAGTCGACGCACGACGCGAGCGCCGCCTCGGCGGTCGGCAGCGTCAGCAGGCGGCCGTCCTGGTCGCGCAGTGCGGTCAGGTCGCGGACCTGAGCGAAGGCGACGAGACGGCGATCCGACGCGTTCTCCCGTGCGACACAACGGAAGAGGTAGACCTCTTCGTCGTCCGACGACGGCAGTCGGGTGAGGTCGAACTTGCGGAGCCGTTCCATCTGCATGCGCTGCGCGATGTAGGGGTGCAGTCCGCGGATCAGGCGTTCCTCGGCCATACCGGTCGCCGACGGCCGGAAGGTCACGTGGTGATGCATCCGCGCATCGGCACTGCCGGCGACCGTGATGGTGACGCGGTGCACCTGCGGCGGAAGCGAACTGGTGGCGACGATGTCGTGCAGTGTCCCGGCGAGCACGTCGAAGTCGTCGGGTTGCTGCTCCCACGCCAGGTAGATGTCGGCATCGACCGCGGCGGTGTCGCGGGCGAGTTCGGCGAGTCCGCCGATCGTCGCCGGCAGGGCGTCGAAACCGACTGCGGCCGAAGCGATGTCACCGGCATCTCGCCGGGCGACCACGAATGTCGCACCGCCGGCCTGCCGGGTCCGGATGTCGGCGAGGCCGCGGTTGCCGTAGTAGCGCCGGGTCAGCACCTCGAGCATCACCGTGTTGTCGGCGTGCCGTTCGATGCGCTGGCCGAGAAGCCGGACGAGCGGTTCGGTGCTGCGCACCATGTCGTCGATGCGGCTGGTGCGGTCGGCGGCGTCGGGGTTCTCGTCGAGGTACTTGAGCTGTTTGCGCACATTGCTGTAGACGCGGGCGCGGTCACGCAGCAGCAGCGGCTGGCCGTACCAGGCGTAGATGACGCCGCGGGCGAGGTCGGCGACGGCCGGGAAGCGGACCTGGGTGGCGGCGACGAGGCGGTCGAGGGCGGTGCCCACCGCGTCGCGCAGTTCGTCGCGCGGGGTCGGCTCGTCGAGCCATTCCAACAGCAGCGAGCTGATCACCGCGGCCGAGTCGTTCGGGTTCTGCAGCGCGAGGAAGATCCGGAACACTGCGGCCTCGAGCTCCGGGGTGCGCTCGAGGTCGGTCACGCCGTAGTGGCTGAGCGCGCGGCTCAGCTGGTCGTGGAACGCCGCGGGCAGCCCGTCGCGTTCGACGTCCAGACTCTGCAGGTAGGTGTGGAAGTTCTCGCGTGCGCTGTGCACGTGCTCGACACCGACGTCATGACTCGACGGCCGGTTCTGGCTCAGCTCGGCCAGGTCGGCGAACACCGTCACCAGTTCGAGCTCGTCGGCCAGCGGACGACGGCCGCTGTCGAACGCGGCGCGCCGGACGGCGAGGTACTCGTCGAGCAGGCGCATCCGGTGGTTCGGGTCGACGTCGAAGCCGAGCAGCTGGCTGCGGAGGTCTTCCTGACTGCGGGTGGTGCGTTCGGTGGGATCGACCTCGAGCTCGGCAGGCAGCTCCAGGTCGACGGCGTCGGCGGCCACCTCCTCGACGGCGTCGTCCTCGTCGTCGGCGAGCGGTTCGAGGCGCATCAGGGTCGCGCCCGTCTCCACCTGGGTGCCGACCGACACCGCGCACTCCTTGACACGTGAGCGCACCGGCGCGCGCAGGACGGTCTCCATCTTCATGCTCTCCAGCACGAGGATGGGGGCGCCCGCGTCGACCTCGTCGCCGGCCTGCAGCGGCGTCGCGACGACGAGCGCCGGCGCGGGCGAGCGCACCACACCGCCCTCGTCGCGGCTGACGCGGTGGGTGACGCCGTCCACGTCGACGAGGTGGATCGGCCCGTGGGTGTCGGTGAGCAGGCGGTAGCGCACCCGGTTGACCACGAGCTGCGCGGCGTGCTCGTCGAAGCGTTCGAGGTCGACATCGGCGGTCCGGATCTCGCCCGGCGCCTCGATGGTCACGCGGAAGCGATGCGCGCCGATGGCCCCGACCCGGACGCGATACGCGACGCCGCGCAGCTTCAGATCGAGCGGACGGCCGCTGTCGTGCTGCACCTGCGGACGACCGCCGGAGGCCGTCGACATCAGCCGCTGCCGCTCGACGAGTTCCTCTTCCTCGTACGCGTCGATGGCGGCGGCGATCAGCGCGATCGCCGAGTGCCGGTTGGCGACGAGGCCGCCCTCGGCACGCACGCGGTCGATCCAGCCGGTGTCCGCGCTCCCGTCGATGACCTGCGGCTGCGCGAGCAGCTCCAGCACGAAGCTCTTGTTGGTCGCGCCGCCGGCGATGATCACGCGGGTCTCGCGCATGGCCCGGCGGAGGCGGCCGAGTGCCTCGTCGCGGTTCCGTCCGTAGGCGATGATCTTGGCGATCATCGAGTCGAAGTCGGCGGGGATGGTGTCGCCTTCGCTGACCCCGGTGTCGACGCGGATGCCCGGCCCGGCGGGCAGCTCGAGCAGGTCGATACGGCCGGGCGCGGGGGCGAAGTCGCGGTCGGGATCCTCGGCGTTGAGGCGGGCTTCGATGGCATGCCCGCGCTCGACCGGGGGCTCACCCTCGAGGCGGCCGCCCGACGCCACGTGCAGCTGGGCACGGACCAGGTCGAAGCCGGTCGTCGCCTCGGTGATGGGGTGTTCCACCTGCAGGCGGGTGTTGACCTCGAGGAACGCGAGCAGGTTCTCGCCCGGGTGGTAGAGGAACTCGACGGTGGCCGCGCCGCGGTATCCCACGGCCACGGCGAGCCGCTCGGCCGACGCCTTGAGCTCGGCGACCCGGTCGGCGGGAAGTACCGGCGACGCGGATTCCTCGATGATCTTCTGGTTGCGTCGCTGAACCGAGCAGTCGCGGACGCCCAGCGCCCACGCGGTGCCCTGGCCGTCGGCGATGACCTGGACCTCCACGTGGCGCGCGCCGGTGACGAGTCGTTCCAGGAACACCACGCCACTACCGAAGGCGCGCTCGGCCTCCTCGCGGGTGCGGGTGTAGGCGTCCCGGAGATCGGCATCGCTGGTGACCTTGCGGATGCCGCGGCCGCCACCGCCGGCGGTGGCCTTCAGCATCAGCGGGTAGCCGATCTGGGCTGCCGCGGCCACGGCCTCGTCGAGAGTGTCCACACCGCCGCGGCTCCACGCCGCCACCGGCACGCCCACTTCCTCGGCGATCAGCTTGGCGCCGATCTTGTCGCCCAGTTTGCGCATCGCCTCGGCCGACGGCCCGACGAAGGTGACGCCGATGCGGTCGCAGAGTTCGGCGAACAGCGGATCCTCGGCCACGAAGCCCCAACCGACCCATGCCGCGTCGGCACCGGTCTCCAGCAGGGCGTGCTCGAGCACCTTCATGTTCAGGTACGGACGCGACGCGGCAGGCCCGAGGTCGTATGCGACGTCCGCCTCACGTACGAACGTGGCATTGCGATCCACGTCGGTGTGCAGCGCGATGACCTCGATGGGTTGCCCGGTCTCTTCCGAGAGGCCCCGAACGGCGTGGATGAGCCGCATCGCGGCCTCACCTCGGTTCACGATGGCGATACGAGAAAACAACACCGGCTCCATTCACGTCGTCGTCGTGCGGTTGAAGGTCCGCAGGTACGGTACAGCGCAGCGGCCCAGCTCAGTGGCGATCCGGGACGCGCGGGGTGGTTCGACGCTGTGATTCTTACGAGTCAAATCGCTACGCGCGAGTACGGCGCGTCGCGAGGTGGGTGAAACCACGCGATCCGGACTTCAGGCGGCCTTTTCGCGCAACCGTCAGGCTTCTCGAAGCACGGGCACCTCGGCGACAGTCGCCGGGAAGAACGGCATCGAACCCGAGTCGGGGTCGACCCGGGCTGCGGTGGCATTACAGAGCGCGTGCTCTGTTAGAGTTTCGTCATGCCTCGTCCTCGCAGGCACGACCTCGAGCAGTTGATGGATGCGGCCGAGGGCTTGGCGGTCCGGGCCGGCCCTGCGGCGGTGACGGTTCGTGCGCTGTCGGAGCTCACCTCGATGTCCAACGGCGCGATCTATCACGCGTTCGGGTCGCGCGCGGGTCTCGTGGGAAGGGTGTGGTTGCGCGCTGCCGAGCAATTCCTCGCCGCTCAGCGCGAAGCGGTCGACGCGGTCCTCACCGGCGGCGACGGCCGCAGTGACTCCGCAGTCGAAGCCGTCGTCGTCGCCGCGGATGCGCCCGCACGGTTCTTGCTCGAAGCTCCTGTGCGGGGTGGCTTCCTACTCACGGTCGATCGCGGAGAACTGCTTGGGTCCGATGACCTTCCCGACGACCTCGCGAGGGAGCTCCGCGGTCTCGACCGGTCGTTGACGTCGTTGTTCGTCGAGTTGTCCCAGGCGGTCTGGCAGCGCGCAGACCGTGACGCCGTGTCCGTCATCAGAGACTGCGTGGTCGAACTTCCGACTGCATTGCTTCTGCGCGGCAGGAGAACCCCCGATGCCGCAACCCGCGAACGCATTGCAACGGCGGTCCGCGCCGTATTGTCCCTCACCCCAACCGAACCATCGCATCAGTCCACTTCTTCGCGAAAGGACCCGTCATGACAGCTTCACTGGACTATCGGGACGACATCGCCATCCTGACCATCGGCGACGACGAGAACCGGTTCTCCCCCGATTGGCTCGACGCCGTCGGTTCACTCCTCAACGACGCCGAGGCGAACGCCAAAGGCCTGATCACCGTGGGCGACGGCAAGTTCTACTCCAATGGTCTGGACCTGGACTGGCTCATCGCCAACGGCGATCGAGCCGACTGGTACGTCGAGGCCGTGCAAACGCTGCTCGCGCGCATCCTCACGTTCTCGCTGCCGACCGTTGCAGCGGTCAACGGTCACGCCTTCGGGGCGGGAGCGATGTTCGCCATCGCTCATGACTTCCGGATCATGCGCGCCGACCGCGGTTACTACTGCTTCCCGGAAGTGGACATCAACATCCCGTTCACCCCCGGGATGGCCGCGCTCATCCAGGCCAAGCTCTCCCCCCGATCTGCGCTCACCGCGATGAGCACCGGCCACCGGTACGGCGCCGCCGAAGCTCTGGACGCCGGCTTGATCGACGGCACTGCGGCCGAGGGGGAGATTGTCGGGGCAGCCCTGGAGACGCTGTCTCCGATTGTCGGCAAGGACCGGGCGACCCTCGGGGCCATCAAGTCGACGATGTTCGAGTCGGTGACGACGGCATTGCGGCATGGCCGAGCTCGATCATGACAGAACGATCCAGGCTGCTGACGTGTCAGGCAACCCCGAAGACCCCGGCCACCGTCGGGTTCGACTGATCAGATCCCGAGATCCGGCGCCTGCCCGTACTCCTCGTCGGTGACCGGTTGCAGCCACTGCACGACATCGTGGTCGTCGTCGCCCTCGTTGATCGCGAGATGGACCATCAGGCGCGTGGGGGCGGCTCCGTGCCAGTGCTCCTCGTCGGCTTCGAAGAGGACGCGATCGCCGGGGCGGATGACCTCGATGGGGCCACCGCGCCGCTGGCACAGGCCGATCCCCTCGGTGACGAAGACCGTCTGGCTGAGCGGGTGCCGGTGCCAGTGCGTCCGCGCCCCCGGCATGAAATGGACGAGGCTTGCCGACACCCGGGACGGCGGTGGCGAGGCGGCCGCCGCATCGATGTAGACGTCGCCGGTGAACCAGTCGCCGGGACCTTTGACGGTGTCGATGGAACTGCGAGTGATCTTCATGCTGAACACCTTTCGTTTGCCGTGAGGGTACCGACCGAGGTCAGACGGTGAGCAGTACCTTGGTCGCGCGGCGCTCGTCCATGGCGCGGTATCCCTCGGCGGCGTCGTCGAGCGGGAGGGCGAGGTCGAAGACCTTGCCGGGATCGATCTCCCGCGTCCAGATGAGGTCGATCAGGTCGGGCAGGAAGCGTCGGACCGGGGCGGGTCCGCCGTGCAGGTGGACGCCGGAGAAGAACAGCTCCAGGCCGGGGAGTTCGACGTCGTGCGAGACGCCGACGTAACCGACGTGGCCGCCCGGCCGGGTCGACCGGATGGCCTGCATCATCGACTCCTGCGTGCCGACGGCTTCGATGACCGAATGCGCACCGAGCCCGTCGGTGAGCTCCTTGATACGTGCCACGCCCTCGTCGCCCCGTTCGGACACGATGTCGGTCGCCCCGAACTCGCGCGCAAGCGCCTGCCGGTCCGCGTGCCTGCTCATCGCGATGATGCGTTCGGCGCCCAGGTGTTTCGCGGCCAGCACACCGAGCAGTCCGACCGCGCCGTCGCCGACGACGGCCACGGTCTTACCCGGACCCACCTCAGCCGCCACGGCACCGAACCAACCGGTGCCGAGCACGTCCGACGCCGCGAGCAGCGACGGGATGAGGTCGGCATCCGGCTGACCGGGTGTTGCCACGAGCGTGCCGTCGGCGTGCGGAATCCGGGCGTATTCGGCCTGCGTACCGAGGGCGCCCATCGGCTCGGCGTGCACACACCGGGACTGATAGCCGGCACGGCAGATCTCGCACGTGTTGTCCGAGGCGAAGAACGAACCCACCACGAAGTCGCCCACCTTGATCGACGACACCTGGTCGCCGACCTCGGTGACGGTGCCGACGTACTCGTGGCCCATCGGCGCGTGATCGACGTCTTCGATGCCGCGGTACGGCCACAGATCCGACCCGCAGACGCAGGTCGCGGCGACCTTGATGATCGCGTCGGTCGGTTCCTGGATGGTCGGGTTCTCGCGATCGTCCACCCGGATGGTGCCGGGGGCATCCATGATCACTCCGCGCATGTGTTCTCCTCGTCAGTCGGTTCCGCCACCTGCTCGCCTCACGAGACGAGCACGACGGCAGATGCGGTCACCCATCAAGGCAACCGCATGCGTCGCGTCCGCGACAGTTCCTGTCGGGAGGTGTACTGACAGGGCACCCCTGCACGCTTCCGACCGTCCTACGCTGGGCACATGGACAACCGAGCCGAGGTCCGCGAATTCCTGATGTCGCGACGCGCGAAGATCTCGCCCGAGACCGCAGGGCTCCCGGCCGGCGGTAATCGCCGCGTACCCGGTCTTCGACGCAGCGAGGTGGCGACCCTCGCCGGGGTGAGCGTCGAGTACTACTCCCGCCTGGAACGGGGCACCATCGCCGGTGCGTCGTCGTCGGTTCTCGAATCACTCGCGCGAGCCCTGCAACTCGACGACACGGAGCGCGCCCACCTTCTCGACCTCGCCCGGGCCGCCGACGGGATACCCGCCTCCGGACGGCCGAGGCGTCGTTCGGCGAAGGCCACGGCCTCTCGCCACAGCCTGACCTGGGCACTCGCCGCCATCACCGACGCCGTCGCCTTCGTGCGCGACTCGCATCAGGACCTGCTGGCCACCAATGCCCTCGGCCGCGCCTTCTATTCGCCGGTCATCGGCGACGGCGGCCGCACGCCGAACCTGGCCCGCTTCCAGTTCCTCGACCCGGCCAGTCGTGACTTCTACCCGGACTGGGAATTGTTCGCCGAGATGTGCGTCGCCATCATGCGGGCCGAGGCGGGACGCGATCCGCACGACAAAGCGCTCCAGGATCTCGTGGGCGAATTGTCCACGCGCAGCGACACTTTCCGCACACTCTGGGCCGCGCACAACGTCCGGACACACGGCACCGGGACGAAACGCTTCCACCACCCGGTGATCGGCGAACTGACGCTGGCCTATGAAGAGCTCGCCGTCACCGCCGATCCCGGGACGATCCTGATGATCTACGCCGCCGAGCCCGGCTCCCCCAGCGCCGAGCGACTCCAACTCCTGGCCTCCTACGCCGCCAGTGAGGTCGCCGAGTTCTGAGGACCGCGGTGGCCGAATCCCGTCGTTGAGACGACAATCACTGTTCGTTTCTTTCAGTGCCCCCTGTGCAGCTCACGCCGGACCTGCGCGCTGAAACCCTGTCCGAATAGTGCCTTTTCCAGCACTTTTGGGCAGCCTCACTTCTGACTACATGTGGTATCAGATACCTGTTCCAGTCCGCATTTTCAGAGGAGAAGCAGATGATCCGAGGCAGAGCGCTGGTCGCCGCCACCGTGGCCGCGATGCTGACATGGACGGGAGTCGGCGCCGCGGTGGCCGATCCGAACATCCAGCTTCCCGGCCGAGACGACGGCACGTCGAACTGTGCTGTCCTCGACGGGCGGGCCTTCGCGGGGTACATCGGCACCGGTGACCCGCAACCGACCCGGCCGATCGACGAACGTTTCGCCACGGCACCAAGCGACTGGTGCAACACGAATGTCGGCTACAGCAAGACGTCGTACGGCCCCGACGGCGTCACATTCAAGGCGCCGCCGACCGTCGAGGGGCTGTTCCCGTACAACAATGCGGAGATCCTTGCCAAGCCCGTGTTCAAGCCGGGCCAGACCATGACGATGCGCGTCGGCGGTACCGAGCAGATCAAGACATGGAACGGCACCACCGGCTGGGGAGTCTCGAATCGCTCCATCGACCCACTGGGACTGGAGATCGCCTGGTTCATGTACAACGGCTCCGCCGGCCTGGTCGGCCAGGCCAGCACGCTCACCGCACCGCTCGCGCAGGCTCTCGGACAAGACTTTCCCAAGGGCTTCTTCATGATGGTCAAGAAGTCGGGAACCCTTGTCCCGCAGGCCAGACTGCTACCGATGAGCATCCTCGACAAGCAGCATGACTATGCCGTCAAACTCGGCAGCAAACAGGTCGAGTTCTTCGTCGACGGTAAGGAGGTGGGAACGTTCGACGGCGCACCCACCGGCAAGTGGACCGACATCTCGCGCCAGCCCGTCCCGCTGCTGGGCCAAATGTGGCTCGATTCGAGCTATTGGTTCCCGCTGCCGATCCCGGAGTACAACGGCCGCTGGCAGACAGCCACGATGAGCCGCTACCGTCAGGGCCCGTCGACGACGACACCGTTGACCTTCGAGGACTGACGACCAGTCGTCGGCCAGGGACAGACAGCACTACTCGGAACAAGTTGTGACTCGCGTCACCTCGTGCTAGATGTTACAGGGATACACATTGTGTGTCATTGACACATCTTCCAACCCGACGAGGTGCAGCCCCACCATGTTGAATCGAGAAGTATTGCAGGACAGTCTGTCCCTGGTCGTCGACGACGAGCACAAGCTGATGCGCGACTTCTACAACCGATTGTTCGCCGAGCATCCGGAGGTCCGGCCGATGTTCGGCGCCGACCTGCGACCACAGGCCACGATGCTTCAGCAGGCCATAGCGGCGGTCCTCGACCACCTCGACGACCTCGAGTGGCTCGGCCGCACACTCGGCGCGCTCGGACGCCGGCACAACGACCTCGGCGTGACGCCCGAGATGTACGGATGGGTGGGCGACGCTCTGGTCACGACGATGGCCGAACACGGCGGCGGAGCCTGGACCGGCGAGATGACCGCGGCCTGGAACGACGCACTCGGCGCGGTGGCGGGCCTCATGCTCGACGCGTATCCGGCCGTCGCCGACTGAACGGCGGCGGTCGGTCGCCGCCATCGAATGTCTACTTTTGCGGACTTATCTCGCTGTGTCGTGAGTCATAACTTTTGATGTGTACCTCTCACGTCACACAGGAGTTCCGATGACCAGACTGAAGTTCGGCACGTTCCTCGCCCCGATCCACGAACCGGGACAGAACCCGACGCTGCTGCTGCAGCGGGATCTCGAATTCGTCCAGTACCTCGAACAATTGGGATACGACGAGGCGTGGTTCGGCGAGCATCATTCCGCGGGCGCCGAGATCTACGCGTCGCCCGAGATCATGATCGCGGCCGCAGGGGAACGCACCAGCCGCATCAAGCTCGGCACGGGCGTCACCTCGGTCTCGTACCACAACCCGCTCTGGGCGGCCGAACGCATGATCATGCTCGATCACCTGACCCGCGGCCGCGCCCTGTTCGGCCTCGGGCCCGGATCGCTCCCGACCGACGCCGCGATGCTCGGCCTCTCGCAGATCGACACCCGGGAGTTGCTCGCGGAGAACACCGACATCATCATGCGCCTCCTCCGCGGCGAGACGGTGACGGCCAAGACCCGCACCCACGAACTGTTCGACGCGAAGATCCAGATGGCCCCCTACTCGGATCCGCTGTTCGACGTCGTGGTCGCCGCGATCGCGTCGCCGACCGGCGCGCGTCTCGCCGGCAAGTACGGCATCGGCCTGCTGTCGATCGCTGCCACGCTGACCGCCGACGGTTTCAGTGCACTGCAACATCATTGGGGTCTGCTCGAGGAGTTCGCCGCCCAGTCAGGACGCAGCGACGAGGTGGACCGGTCGACGTGGCGACTGGTCGGGCCCTTCCACATCGCGGAGACCAAGGAGCAGGCCTACCAGGACGTCGAACACGGCATCGAGTACTGGTTCAACTACCTCCAGCACGTGGCGGCCTTCCCGCAGATGGACGTCCGCGGCACCAACAAGCACGAGATGATCGACTTCATCAACACCTCCGGCATCGGCGTCATCGGCACCGCCGACGAGGCACGAGCACAGGTCCAGCGCCTGATCGACCAGTCCGGCGGTTTCGGCACGCTGCTGATCCAGGGTCACGACTGGGCGAACCCGCAGGCCACCCGGCGTTCCTACGAGCTGTTCGCGCAGGACGTCATGCCGTACTTCCAGGGGCAGGCGCAACCGATGATCGACGCCGCGGCGCGCGCCCAGGCGGTCCGCGAAGGCCAAGCGGCCGAACACGTCAAGGCCGTCGAGCACATGACCAAGAAGTACGAAGCCGAACTGGGACGGGTGTGACATGGCGAGCATCGAAGTGACCAAGGACTTCCCGCTGTCCGCCGGGGACGTGTGGTCGTGGATCGGTGACACCGGCGCTGTGGCGGCGTGGATTCCGGCCATCGACGCATCGCGGATGGACGGCGACGTCCGTCACGTGGTCTTCACCGACGGCGCACCGGCGCGCGAGCGCATCGTCGCCTTCGACGAGGAGGCGCGCACGTACTCCTACGAGTACATCGACGGACCGCTTCCGCTCGAGCACTACCGCTCGACCATCTCGGTCACAGCAGTCGGCGACGACACCTGCTCGGTTCACTGGTCAGCGAAGTTCGGCGCCGAATCCGCAACGGTGGAAACCGAACTCGCCACCGCGATCGAAGGTATCTACGCGGCCGCCCTCGACGAGTTGGCCACCAAGGCCGTCCCGGCCTGATCCCGGTTGCCCGGCGGGTGCGTGCGTCCTTGACCCCGCACCCGCCGCGGCCGCATCGGAAGGACTTCCATGAACACCAGTCACATCGCCGACGACGTCGCGTCCGTGCACGCCGATGACCACGCGTCGGTCCGCGACCGATTTCGTGAAGTGCTCGCGCACTTCGGTTCCGGCGTCGTGGTCATCACGTCGGCCGGCCCGGACGGTTCGCCCGTGGGCATGACCGTCGGCTCCTTCACCTCGATCTCGATGGAGCCGCCGCTGGTCGGCTTCTTCGCCGGCATCACCTCGACGACGCTGCCGTCGGTCGTGGCGAACGGCTCCTTCTGCGCCAACGTGCTGTCCGAGGATCAGCATGTCCTGGCGCGCACCTTCGCCCGGAGCGGCGCCGACAAGTTCGCGGGCGTGGAATGGACCCCGTCCGGCAACGGCTCCCCCCGGCTGGCGGGTGCGCATGCGTGGATCGAGTGCACCATCGACGAGCACCGCCCGATCGGCGATCACGAGCTCGTCGTGGGACGGGTCGACGCCCTCGGCGTTCCCGCCGCCAGCGAACCGTTGATCTTCCATCGCTCGCTGTTCCACGGGTTGCGGGCACACCGATGAGCCACGAGGACCGGGTGCCCACGGACAGCACCGCCGCCGTCGAACGGTGTCTCGACCAGCTCCGCCTCGGGCGTCCGGTCATCGTCGTCGACGACGCCGACCGCGAGAACGAGGCCGATCTCGTGATGCCGGCACAATTCGCCGACGTCGACGACATCGCCTTCTTCCTCGAGTGCACCTCCGGCTTCCTGTGCGTCGCGATGACCGCGGATCGTGTTGCCGCATTGGAACTGCCCCCGATGGTCGACGACCCGACCGACCCCCTCGGCACCGCGTTCACCGTCAGCGTCGATGCCGCGGTCGGTGTCACGACCGGGATCAGCGCGGCCGACCGGGCCCGGACCATCCGCGCCCTTGCCGACCGCGAGGTCGGTCCGGCAGACCTCACCCGGCCGGGCCACGTGATGCCACTGCGTGCCAGGCCGGGCGGGGTCCTGGAGCGTCGCGGACACACCGAGGCAGCCGTGGACCTCTGCGCCGCAGCCGGTCTCGAACCTGCCGGTCTCATCTGCGAACTCGTCAGCCCCGACCGGCGCGCGATGCTCGGCGGGGCAGACGTCCGGGATTTCGCCGCGCGTCACGGACTCGAGGTGGTCTCCATCGCCGATCTGGTGGCCCACCGCCGCGCAGGCCGCTCGGTGGAACGGGGCGCGACCTGCGCGCTGCCGACCGATCACGGCGTCTTCGAGGCCACCGTGTACCGATCATCGAGTGGCGCGGAACATCTCGCACTCGTGTACGGCGATCCCGCGCAGGGCGAACCGCTCGTCCGGGTCCACAGCGAATGCCTCACCGGAGACACGCTCGGCTCGCGCCGATGCGACTGTGGCGCCCAGCTGCGAGCCGCACTCCAGCACGTCGCGGACGCCGGAGCCGGGGTCGTGGTGTACGTCGGCGGACACGAGGGACGCGGCATCGGTCTGGCGGCCAAGATCGCCGCCTACCGACTCCAGGACCTCGACGGCGTCGACACCGTCGACGCGAACCTGCGTCTCGGTCAACCCGTCGACAACCGGGACTATCGGGAAGCGGCGGCGGTGCTGGACGATCTCGGCATCCGACGAGTCCGGTTGCTGACCAACAATCCGGCCAAAGTCGACGGGCTGGCCTCCCACGGCATCGAGGTCGTCGAGACGGTCGGACTCGAGATCGAGGCCACCGCGGACAACGCCGGATACCTCGCCACCAAGCGTGACCGGCTCGGCCACCGGCTGACGCCGTCCGTGGCAGCGACATCGACGGCGGTGGTCTGAATGTCCGACGACATGAGCACGGAGAGAGCCGGATTCGGCTCGCTGTTCGAGCGGGTGACGGTGATGCACGCGACCGACCGGTGGGCCGGCGTCGCCGGTGACGTCGAAGCCGTCATGGGATCACCCAGGTTCTCCGACGGGTCGGCCTGGGCGGCCTGGGATGCGCTGAGCGTCTCCGACGAGACGGACGGGCCGGCCTGGTCGCTCCTCGCGCGGACCGCCGATCTGGCAGCCACGATCGACGTCGCGCGGTCGCTGGGCTGGCATGTCGGCGAGAGGTCGGTGGGAGGTCACGAGACGCGCGTGCCCCTGCGTTCACCGAACGGGCTGACCGTCATCGCATACACCCCGACGTCTGCCCCGTGACCGCGCCGGGAGTCGTCTCGGGAGCAGCCCGTTCAGCGAGCGCGGCGGCGCGAACGCAGCACCGCGGTCGCGAGCTCGGCCCGGTTGCGCAGTCCCGCGGCGTCGAAGATGCGGCTCACGTACTTCTTCACCGACAGCTCCGACAGCGACAGGCGCTGGGCGATCTCGGCGTTGCTCAGGCCGTCGCTGACGAGTTCGGCGACCTCGAGCTGTCGCGGTGTGAGCGCGGCCAACGGGTCGACGGGCTCGTGCGCCGCGGACACAGTCGCGGATCTCGCCCGCAGCTGCCGCGCGAGGATGCGCATCGCGAGCAGGTCGGATTCGTCCCACTTCCGGACGCGGTCGAACATGCCGACGAGGGCCTCACCATCGGAGAGCGGCAGGTGCAGGGCCGACGCGGTCTCCATGTCGTTGGGGTGCAGATAGTCCACGACATAGGAGCGCTGCGGGACCGGCAGGCGCGAGAGTTCGTCGAGGGTCGCGAATCCCTCGGCCGTGAGGACCCGCCGAGCGCGCGGCAGCGCGAAGATGTCCTTGTCGCGCCATCGTTCGCGGTAGTCCCGCAGCAGCGGGGCCGCGGCGCCGGTCAGCAGCGGTGCCGGGTCGTCGAAGATGTCGCTGTAGGTGCGGCCGTGGAAGAACGTCACGTCGCGAACCCCGAAGTACGTGGAGATGGCCTCGACCAGGCCCTCTTTGAAGTCCTGACCGCCGGCCGCGTGTTCGCACTGCTCGAGCACCGCCAGGACCCCGAGCATCTGCCGACGCGACAGCAGGTCCTGCCATCCCCCGCGAGGCGACACCGGATCGGCGCCGGGCCTGCGTCGGGCGCCCGGCTCAGAACTACCGCGCATAGCTACGAACAGTACCCATCGACCCGGAGCCACCGACCCGGGTCGCCCAATCCCACCGGATCGAGAGGCACCTGCCCATGACGACTCCTCCCCTCGGCACCGACCTGATCGGCGCGGCGCGGTCGCACTCGCTCGGCGACATCCCGCGCAGGTCGGCCGCCCGGACGCCCGACAAGCCGGCCGTCATCCACCGCGACACCCGCCTGACCTTCCGGGAGTTCGACGACGCGGTCGACCGGGTCGCCGCCGCGTTGCACGCCGCCGGCCTGCGGCAGGGGCAGACCCTCGGCATCCTGTCGCACAACTGCTGGCAATTCCCCGTGGTCATCTTCGCCGCCGCGCGGATCGGGGTCATCTCGGTCCCGATCAACTTCATGCTCACCGCGGCGGAGATCGCGTACATCCTCGAGGACTGCGGCGCGTCCGGCCTGATCGTCGAAGACGCGCTCGTGCCCACCGCCGACGAGGCGATCGCCGCATCCACCGCACCGGTGACCGTGCGTCGGTCGATCCCGCTCGGTCCCGGCCTTTCCGACTCCCGATGGCCGTCCGTCGACGACTGGGTGCGCGAACCGGCCGGGCCGCTGCCCGATGTCCGCGTCGCCGACGACGACGTCATCCGCATCATGTACACCTCCGGCACCGAATCCCGACCGAAGGGCGCCATGCACACGAGCCGGACGCTCATGTGGCAGTACATGAGTTGCGTGGTCTCGGGCGGGATGAGCGACGACGACATCGAGGTTCACTCGCTTCCGCTCTACCACTGCGCGCAACTGGACAACTTCCTGATCACCGACATCATGCTGGGCGCGACCAGCATCATCCTCGACCGTCCCGACACCGCAACGCTCCTCCGGACGGTGGCGCAGGAGGGTGCGACCAAACTCTTCTGCCCGCCGACCGTGTGGATCTCGTTGCTGAGTTCCCCCGACTTCGACCCGGATGCCCTGTCCTCGCTGCGGAAGGGTTACTACGGGGCCTCCGCGCTCCCCGTCGAGGTGCTGGGTGAGTTGAGCGCGGCCCTGCCCGACCTCCGCCTGCGGAACTTCTACGGCCAGACCGAGATGGGTTCGCTGGCAACGGTTCTGGCGCCCGACGACCAGGCCACCCGCGGGGGTTCCGCCGGCCGCCCCGCGCTGAACGTGGAGACCCGGATCGTCGACTCCGACGGTCACGGCGTGCCGGCCGGCACGGTCGGCGAGATCGTGCATCGCAGCCCCCAGGTGACCGTCGGCTACCTCAACCTGCCCGAGAAGACGGCCGAGTCGTTCCGAGGGGGTTGGTTCCACAGCGGTGATCTCGGCTACGTCGACGGCGACGGGTACCTGTGGGTGGTCGATCGGCAGAAGGACATGATCAAGACCGGCGGCGAGAATGTGTCGAGCCGCGAGGTCGAGGAAGTGCTGTTCGAACACCCCGCCGTGCACGAAGCAGCGGTCATCGGCGTTCCGCATCCCTACTGGGTGGAAGCCGTCGCGGCGGTGGTGGTACCGGCCCCCGGGTACACGATCGACCCGGGATCGATCACCCAGCACTGCCGAGACCGGCTCGCGCCGTACAAGATCCCGAAGATCGTGATCGCGAGCGAGTCCCTGCCCAAGAACCCCAGCGGCAAGATCCTCAAGCGCGACCTCCGTGACCACTACGCCGACATCGCCTCGGGTGATGGCTGAACCCGCTGGTTTGCAACCGGTTCAGCTCGCCTCGAGCCGTTCGACGATCCCGCGATCTCCATCGACCCGCACGCGCTCTCCCGTTCGCAACACCTGGGTGCCCACCAGGGTGTTCACGACGCACGGCAGCCCGTATTCGCGGGCGACCACCGCACCGTGCGAGACCGAACTGCCGATGTCGGTGACCAGTGCGCCGATGACGGTGAAGTACGGCGTCCAGCCGACGTCGGTGACGGGTGCCACGAGGATCTCACCGCGCTGGACATCACGCGCCTCCACGATCGACTTCGCGACGCGCACCGCACCTTCGACGGTTCCCCGGCCCGCCGGACGACCCACGATCCGGCCATCGCCGACATTCCGCTCGGGAGCTACGACGCGCGGGGACGGGCGGCCGACCGACACATCGTCGAACTCGAGCCGATCCTGGTACGACAACGCTTCTCGACGCATCTGCGCGCTCTCGACGAGGTCGGTGATGTCGCCGGCGCCGACGACCCGGTGCAGCTCCGCACGGTCGAAGAAGAAGACGAGATCGGCGTCGGGAAGCCGCCCGGTCTCGGCCAACACCTCGCCGAGGTGCCGGTAACCGCGCTTGAGCCGATGTGCCATCAGCGCCATCCGCGACTTCGTCTCCTCGCGCCCCCGTGCACCCCCCTGCGCCAGGCGGGCGAGAAGCCTGATCGCGGCGGGCGGCGTTTCGTCGCCAGCCGCCGGGGCCGAATTCCGAACGGCGGGGTCGAGCGCAGACCGCAGCATCACCTGCATCATCGCCCCCAGACCACCGGGGTCGTCGGCCCAGGACGGGTCGCGCATACACAGTTCGCGGTAACCGCGGTGACCGTGCCGCTCGAGGAATCGCTGCAGCGCGCGACCGGCGTCACCGGAGGCCGACCGCAGCCCGGCGACCGCCACGTCCGGTGCGGCGGAGAGGAACTCCTCGGCCACCGCGGAATCGGCGGCGATCGTCCGTACGACGGCGTCGAGTTCGGCGAGCATCAGCGCGCTCTCGACTTCCGACGCACCGGCCATGAGCCGGGCGGCCTCGGCCTTGCCGTCGTCCTCGGTGCGGCCGTCCTTCTCCGCGCGCCGGACCAGCACGCTCTCGAGCACATTCGCCGCGACGGCAGCGCGTGAGGACGACCGCACATGGATGAGGGTGACGTCGCAGTACTGGGCGACCCCGGCTTCCAGCTCCTGCCATACGATCCGGGGGTCGCGGCTCGTCGGCACCGCGAACCCGGCGATCTCACCGGGCAGTCGACGAATGGCGGGACCGACCGACAGCGCATGCGAGGTCAGCCGGACGGTGTTCCCGAGCTTGCGCCGGAACGGTTGTGGCGGCTTGGGTTCGAGTTCGTCGATGACCCGCCCGCAGATCGAGGTCGAGAACTGTTCCAGCGAGTTCCCGAGGATGCCGGAACTCAGTGCCGTGCCCTCGGTCAGGTTCAGGAACATGTGCCCGTAGAAGTAACCCACCTGCAGCCAGGGTTTCTCGTATCGCTCCTGTGCCCGGGCGACCACCTGCACCATCTGCATCGCGTAGTCGATCGCGAACCCGGAGACCGATGCGGTCAGCGGGCAGAACGCGCCCGGCATCATCTCGCCGATGTTGCATCGTGTGTACACATGGTCGGCGCCGGCCACCGGCGAGTCCATCTCGTTCAGGTCACCGGGCAGCGTGGTGATCGGCCGGGCCTGCAACCACCAGAGTTCACCGGATTTGTCGATGGCCCATTCGAGGTCCATCGGCTGGCCCCACTCCTGCTCGGCCCGGCGGGCGCCGGACTGGATCGCCGCGATCTCGACCGGCGACAGAACCGGCGCCGCAACGGTTTCGTTGACCACCGCGGTTCCGTCGGCATCGAGCACGACGTGATCGGGAGCAACCGTCCCGTCAACGAGCGCCTCGCCGAGTCCGGAAACGACGTCGATCACCGTCAGGTCCCGCCGACCTGAGACCGGGTCCGCGGTGAACACCACGCCCGCGGCGCGCGCATCGACCATCCGCTGGACCACCACATTCATGGTGGCCGAGGCATTCCCGCTGTACGACGACGCGCGTAGCGAGTGCACCGAGTCGGCACAGGCGCGAACCGCGTCGACGAAGCGGTCGACGGTGTCGACCCCCAGCACGGTGTCGTACTGACCGGCGAAGGACTGGTCGTCCCCGTCCTCCCCCACGGCCGAGGACCGGACCGCGACCGGTGTCCATCCGGCGGCGGCCATCTCGTCGAATCGTGCTGTCGCAGCGTCGGACACCCCCGACACGCCGGCGATGACGTACCCGGGCGGCACCCGGAGACCCAGGCGCCGCAGACGTGCGAGTCCGGCCGCCTTGCCGCCGTACCGGTCGTCGGCGATCTCCTCGAATTCGACCGTTTGCGAACTCATCTCGCCTCACCACTCAGGGAGTCGACGATCTCGGCCAGCGGTTCCACACCGATGGGTCCCGGTTGATAGAGGCAGATGCGGTCCGACACACCGTCGACGCGGTCGCGGATGTGTGCGGCGATCTCGGCCGGAGTGCCGCAGGCGGCGATGGTGTGGAGGATCTCGTCGTCGATGAGTCCGGCCATCTCCTGCCAGCGTCCCTGTTTGGACATCGTGTTGAGTTCCGGCTGCAGGTCGCCCCATCCGTGCGCATCGAGCACGGGCCGGTATGCGGGAGTGGAACCGTAGAACGCCAACAGCATTCGCGTCGAGGCATGGTCGTCCGTCACATTCGGCCCGCTCGCTCCGCTCCCGGCGCCGACGCGTCCGAACCGACCGAGACGATGATCTCGGGCACCACCTCGAAGTCGTCCTCGCTCCGACCGGCTGCCGCGAGACCGTCGCGGACCGCGGGCAGCGTCGTGCCGTGCAGGAACCGCTTCGATCCGAACGGCATCACCAGCAGGCCGTCCGCGACCTCCGCGGTGGCACGGGTCAGGCGGGGCCCCAGCGCGCCCAGGTAGATCGGTGGCGGCCCGTACGGGTTGGGGCCGGGCACGAAGGTCGGCGTCATCAGGGTGTGCCGGTGGTACTGACCCCGGAAGTCCAGACGCTCACCGTCGTTCCACGTCGCGAAGATCGCGCGCAGGGCGCCGACCATCTCCTTCATCCGCTCCACGGGTCGGTCGAACTCGGCGCCGTACCGCTTCTCGATCTGCGCGCGCACCTGGGTACCGAGTCCGAGAATGAACCTGCCCTCACTGAGCAAGTGCAGGTCGTTGGCCTGGTGTGCGAGCTGGATCGGGTTGCGCGGGAGCGCGATCGCCACGTTGGACATGATGTCGAGCCCGTCGACCGCGGTCGCGAGCGCGAGCGGGGTGAACACGTCGTGCGGACCCTCGAAGGTGAACACGCCCGACGCGCCGGCCTCCTGTAGAGCCCGTGCGCGATCGACTGCTCCGACCGGATCGAACAATGCCGTCATGATCTTCATGTCGATGTCCTAGCCGATCACATCGGTCCAGTCGGAGAATCCCGACGGGTGATGAGGACCGATGACGCCGTGCTCGAACAGACCGGCACCATGCCGGACGGTGCCGTCCGGTTCGGTACAGACGGCCGACCCGACGTGGTCGATCAGACTGAAGGGCGCCCGCGCCATCACCTCCGGGTCGGTGAGGTCGAAGCTGACGCGTTCGGCGAACGGTCCGTCTTTCCATGTGCCGTGTCCCCACGACGAGTCGCCGCCGTACCCCGATCCGAACGCGATGGGAGCGAATAGTTTCGACTCGACATCGAGGACCACCCGGTCACCGGCACGGGTCAGGAACTCGACGTGCGCGCCCCGGGGGATCCGTGTGCCCGGCGTGTAGTCGATGGCGACGCGCACACCGTCGAGTTGCTCGACGCGACCGTCCCGCCAGCGCCGCGTGCAGTCGTAGAGACTGCGATGACCGTCGGGATCCTCTTGCAGGATCAGGAACAACTGGAAGTCGTCGAAGGCCAACGGCAGGTACAGCCACCACATACCGCGGAAGGCGGTGTCGGGCCGGCCCGCGGGTTCGGACTCACCGACGGGGCGGATGCCCCACGACCGGTCACGACTCGCCACGCTGGTGTCGTGCTCGACCGTCAACCGCTCCCCGTCGACATCGATCCATCCCTGCCAGCTGCCCACTTGCGCAAACCGGCACGCCTGCAGGGTGACCCGCCGTTCGGTGAGCATGTCGTGCGGCTTCTCCAGCGCCGCGGGGAAGAGACCGCGCCAGGTCAGGTCGGCGGAGATCCCCTCGGTCTCGGCCAGCGTCAGATGTAGTTCCTGCAACGGCTCCAGCACATCCAGGCGGTAGCCGTTGACGTTCTGCCGCAGGCGGTCGTCGTCGATGGCGTCGCTGAGGTGCACCGCGGTCTGGGTGTCACCGCGGCGGACGACGAAGTAGGCGTCCTTCACCCCGAGCCGGGGGTAGTAGCCGATGCCGGTCAGCGCCATGAACCGGCCCTCGCGGTCGAGGACGTTGAAGTACGAACGGTCGTAGAAGTTCCGATCGGAGGTCGCCGGCCAGGTGATCGGCGCCGGTGCCTGATGGATCGGATATTCGTCGAGTGGACTGAGTTCCACGGACCCTCCCATAAATACGATGCAGACCGTATTGCAACTATGCTGGGACTCATGACAGCAGATGGCCGGAGGGAACACAAGAGGTCGAACCCTGCGTCGCCCGGACGGCCCCGCGACGGGCGGATCGATGCCGCGATCATCGCGGCCACCCGCGAACTCATCCTCGAGACGGGCTACCCGGCGCTGTCCCTCTCGGCGATCGCGGCCCGCGCGGCACCACCACCGCGGCCATCTACCGGCGCTGGTCCGGCAAGGCCCAACTCGTCCACGAAGCGGTGCTGGCGGCCGAAACCCTGGAACCGCCAACGGGTTCGGGTGACGCCCGACAGGACATCCGGACCCTTGTCGAGATCGTGCGTGCCATGTTCAACCGACCCGAGGTGCGCGTGGCGCTTCCGGGTCTCATCGCCGACACCGTGGCCTCACCCGAGCTGCACAGTCAGATGATCGCCCGGCTCGCCGGCGACCTCACCGCCTTCGAATCCCGGTTCGGTCAGGAACGCCGGGGCGACGACCGGTTGCCCATGCTCGCGGAGGTCGTCGCCGGTACCGCGATCTTCCGCATCCTCATCCGCAGCGACGCCGCACTCGACGACGCGTGGGTCGAGGAGATGGTCGAGCTGATCACCGAGCGGTGGCCGGCGACGTGACGTCGTGAGGATCAAGCCGTCGCGGATCGCGGCCTCACCCCGGTCGGCCGCGAGATCGCGGTGTCCGTAAGGTCGAAAATCGGACACGGCGATTCGCTGTCGCCGCCGTAGCACGTACAGCTCTTGAGCCGAGGGAGTCCCCCATGTTCCGCAACGCGTGGCGCGAACTGCACAAACCGGTGTTCCTCACCGCGTCGGCCGTCATCTTCGGTCTGATCATCTTCGCGGTGATCTACGCTCAGACCGCGGCCGACGCCTTCGACAAACTGAACACATGGATCACCGACGGCGTGGGCTGGTGGTACGTCCTGATCGCCACCGGCTTCGTCCTGTTCGCGGTGTACTGCGCGATCAGCCGGATCGGCACCATCAAGCTCGGCGAGGACGACGAGGACCCCGAGTTCGGGGTGCTCTCCTGGTTCGCCATGCTCTTCGCTGCCGGGATGGGCATCGGACTCGTGTTCTACGGCGTGGCCGAACCTCTCTCGCACTACGTGAACCCGCCCGAGGCCGGCGGCATCCCGGGTGGCACCGACGCCGCGGCCAATCAGGCGATGGAACTGACGCTCTATCACTGGGGTCTGCACGCCTGGGCGATCTACGTCGTCGTCGGACTCGGCCTGGCCTACATGACCTTCCGCAAGGGACGGCCGTTGTCCGTCCGGTGGCTGCTCGAGCCGCTCCTCGGCCGCGAACGCGTCGAGGGCTGGCTGGGTCACGCGGTCGACATCGTCGCCATCGTCGGCACTCTGTTCGGCGTCGCGACCTCGCTCGGCTTCGGCATCCAGCAGATCAGCGCCGGTCTCGATTACCTCGGATGGGTCGACGTCAACAACTGGATCATCGTCGCGCTGATCATCGGCATCACCGGCCTGGCCATCTTCTCGGTGGTCACCGGGGTGACCAAGGGCCTGCGATGGTTGTCCAACCTCAACATGGCCGTGGCGGCGGCACTGACCGTCTTCGTCCTGGTGCTCGGTTCGACGCTCTTCCTGATCCAGTCGTGGGTGCAGAACATCGGCAACTACATCCAGGCCTTCCCGGATCTGATGCTGCGCACCGCGCCGTTCACCGACGACGGCTGGGAGGGCGCGTGGACGATCTTCTACTGGGGCTGGTGGATCAGCTGGGCGCCGTTCGTCGGCATGTTCATCGCGCGGATCTCGCGGGGTCGGACGATTCGGCAGTTCATCGGTGGCGTGCTCATCATGCCGACCCTGGTCAGCACCATATGGTTCACCGTGTTCGGCGACTCGGGCATCCTGCGGCAGATGGAGTTCGGCGACATGCTCGTCGACGGCGAGGTCGACACCAACACGTCGTTGTTCCAACTCCTCGACACCCTGCCGATGTCGGCCATCAGCAGCGTCATCGCGATCGTCATCGTCGTGCTGTTCTTCGTCACGTCCTCGGACTCGGGGTCGCTGGTGATCGACATGCTGGCGACCGGCGGCAAGATCGACACGCCCAAGCTCACCCGGGTCTACTGGGCGTCCCTGCAGGGTGTGGCGGCCGCGGTCCTGCTCCTGATCGGCGGCACCAGTTCGCTGACCGCCCTCCAGACGATGTCCATCGCCACCGCGGTCCCCTTCTCGATCGTCATGGTCCTGGCATGTTTCTCGTTGCTCCGCGCGTTCCACTACGACGTCGCGGTCCGTCCGCGCTACGTACAGCTGAGTACCACCGAACAAGCCGAGGGAGCGGCGACGGGCGACGCGGGTTCGGCTGCGGCACAGCACCAGCGGCACCGCAGGGCCCGCCAACCGGTGTCGGCGACCTTCGCGGGCCTACCGGGCGAGGGAGCGGCCCGCAACCGCGACGGCTCGCCCATCGTGCTCGCGGTCCGCGAGGTGCCCCACCACGCCGTGACGGTCAACCCCGAGACAGGTTCGTTCTCCGTCTCCGCAGAGCACGAACCGGAGAACCCCCTCGACGACGACCCGACCGAGAAGAACTGAGCGCGGGGTCGCCGCCGCGAGGTCACCGCCCCAGGTCGACGATGGCATGGAACACCCGCGTCGGGTCTTCGGCGATGCGGTTGAGCACGTACAACCACCATTCCGAGTCGAAGATGCGGTATTCGCGCGTGGCAACCCCGTTCTCCGCCAACCGATCGGGGAGGTCGGTTCGAGGTGACCATGCGCGAGATCCGTCCATCCGCGCCGTCCCCGACTCGACGGTCGGGTACCCGCGGATCTTCGACGTGGCCGCGGTGCAGGTCAGCAGGCTCGACGGCACCTGAGGCGTGCGGCCGGGGGCCTGTCTCAGAGCGAGTTCTCGGCCGCGGCGAGGATCTGTCGCCGGAGGGTCGACGACGTGTTGGGCAGCCACATCGCGCGAACGGGCGCGAACGGCGGATCGGTGAACTCGACGATCCGGATGCGGTTGACGTAGATCCAGCCCGGTTCATTGGTGACGAAGGCGCACGCCTTGGGGTGTGCGATCACCGCCGTGTGCGGGGGCGTACCCAGCAGGGTCGACAGGATGATCTTCGGTTCGAATCCGGCGCGCCGGCACATGCCGACGAGGATGTCGGTGTACTCGTACTCGTGCTCGGGACCCCAGACGACGATCTCGTAGCCGGCGAGGTCGGCCATGTCGACCCGGTCGTGCGCGGCCAGGGGGTGATCGGCACGCACCGCCAGACGCAGTTCGTGTTGTGTCGCGATGGTGGTGGCCATGTCCGGCGGGGCCGCCACGCCTCGTCCGAGAGCCATGTCGATGGCTCCCGACAGCAACTCGTCGCGAATGAGTTCGGCGAAGACCGGTCGTACCGTGATCGGCACCGACGAGTCGGCGAGCACCACCGGTTCGATGATCCGGAAGACTTCGGAGGAGGCGAGGTCCGGGGCGTGACCGATCACGAACGGCGCAGGCGAGCCGGCGTCCACCCGTCGTACCTGCGTCGCGAGCTGTTCGCCACCGGCCAGCAACGGCACTGCACCACGGTAGAGCGCCTCACCCGCGGGCGTCGGCGTGAGGCTTCGGCGCGACCGCGAGAAGAGCTCCACCCCCAGGTGTCGCTCGAGTTCGCGGATCGCCGAGGAGAGCGCTTGCTGGCTGATGAACAGGTCATCCGCGGCGACACGAAGGCTGGGCGCCTCCATCACGACGACGAACATTCGCAGTCGTCGGAGGTCGATATCACGTAGTCCGGGCTCCCCGGGACCATTCATCAACGATCTCCTGTCAGTTATCCCGATTGATGTGATTGTAGGTTGACCATCGAGCCAATATGCTGAATTCCGCGAGGCCAGGTTCGCGCCGGCCACATCGCATTCGGACTACCTGCTGGGGTCCCTCCCGCGGAGGGGACGGGAGGACCCCAGCAGGAGGCGGCTGATCGGGCCCGATCGGCACGACCGTCTCAGCGCGCATCAGATCGACGGCAATTCTGCCGATTCTTACATCTTTCGCTCCGTTGGGTCATATCGCGGATTTCGAGAAGAAACGATCTTTAATCGTCCTCTAAACTCCGTAACGTGTGTTCGACGATTCGTCGTCGCGACATGCATGCGCGTCACGCGCATCACGAGTGAAAGAGGATGCGGCCATCGAGCACCGACAACGCGGAGACCAGGATGAACGGCCCGCCGCTCGTTTCCGGGCTCTTCGCCACGGACCGGCCACCGGTGAGATATCCGGCCATCATCACCTTTTCTACGACAACGCCGATCACGTCCTCAAACAGGTCCGGATGCGCGAATGGCATGTCCGCGTCACCATCGCCGTACTGGTCGCGGTGTGCGGGGCGCTCGGCACGATCGCCCTCTTCACGCCGAGTGGCACACAGGGATCCGTCCCGCGCTCGATCGCCCTCGGCATCGTAGTCGCCACCACGATCCCGATGGCTTACGTGGTCAGCCGGGTCCACCTCGGCGTGATCTGGTGGACCAAGCAGTCGTCGATCAGAGGATTCAACACCCTGTTCGTCCTGTGGGCCGACGCAGTGCTGACCGTCGCGATCCTCGCCATCTCCGACATCATCCTGGCCCAGTTCTGCGCCGTGATCTTCGCCGTCATCGGGTCATATGTGGCCCATTTCGTCCGGTCCCCGGTCGCGTACGCCCACATGATCTACTCGAGCATCGCGGTCTGCGCGATGGGCCTCATGTCGTGGGCAGATGGCACTCCGGTGTTGAACGTCCTGTTCACCACACTCGCTTTGTTGGTCGTCACCAATGGCACCACGGCCCTTCATCGCAGTTACACATCCGATTTCCAGCGATCACTGAAACATCAGCTCATCATGGCGAATACCGATTCGCTCACCGGATTGCTGAATCGTCGCGGCTTCATCTACGCGACGACGACAATGCTCCGTCGCAGCCCCGCTCACCC
The DNA here is from genome assembly GCF_029866425.1 of Gordonia sp. SMJS1. Taxonomy (NCBI): domain Bacteria; kingdom Bacillati; phylum Actinomycetota; class Actinomycetes; order Mycobacteriales; family Gordoniaceae; genus Gordonia; species Gordonia sp. SMJS1. Next base: position 4,653,880 of record NZ_CP123381.1, read on the forward strand.
GTTCGCATTGGTCACCGCGGATGTCGACCGGTTCAAGGCCATCAACGACGAACACGGTCACGCGACGGGTGACGACGTCCTGGAGCGGGTCGCGGCAATTCTGCAGGGGGCCACCGACGAGCAGGCCATCGTCGCGCGGCTCGGCGGTGACGAGTTCGCGATCGCGACGCTCGCCGACGAGACCTCGGTGCGCGCGCTCGCCGAACGCATCCGCGCGCGGCGCATCACGATCCCCGGTGGTGCGACCGCGACGATGAGCCTGGGGATCGCCGTGGGTGTCACACCGGGCGGCCACATGTCCCCCGACGACGCCGACGCCTTCATCCGGCACGAGTTCGACGTCGCCGACGACGCGCTCTTCGACGCCAAGGCCGCAGGCCGCGACACCTATGTGGTGGCGGGGCGCACCGCCACCCCCCGGCCCACCGAAGGACGCCCACCTACAACAGCACGCCCGGGTTCAGCAGACCGTCGGGGTCGAGAGCCTGCTTGATCCGAGCCGTCAGTTCCATGACGTCGGGCCCCACCTGGTCGGGCAGCCAGCCCTTCTTCAGTCGCCCCACCCCGTGCTCGCCGGTGATGGTGCCGCCCAACTCGATCGCGAGGTCCATGATCTGACCGAAGGCGACCTGCGCGCGCTCCGCCTCGTCCACATCGGCGGGGTCGAAGACGATCAGCGGGTGCGTGTTGCCGTCGCCGGCGTGGGCGATCACCGAGATCATCACCCGGTTGTCGGCCGCGATCTCGGCGACACCGTCGATGAGGTCGGGCAGCGAGGGCAGCGGTACGCCGACATCCTCGAGCAACAGCGATCCCAGCTTCTCCACCGCCGGGATCGCCGCGCGGCGGGCCGCGGTGAACGCCTCGCCCTCGACGGGGTCGTCGGTCGCGAAGACCTCGCCGGCGCCATTGGACTCGAACGCCTTCCGGATGAACTCGACCTCGGCCGCGCCGGCCGCACCCGGGGCGTCGGACTGGGCGACGAGCAGCGCCCCGGCCTCTCGGTCGAGGCCCATCCGCAACAGGTCCTCGACGGCGTTGATGGCCACCGAGTCCATGAACTCGAGCATCGCGGGACGCATGTCCCCGGTCACCGCCAGCACCGCTCGGCTGGCGTCGTGCACCGAACCGAACACACCGACGACGGTGCTCGCGGGGCCTTGCGGTGGCAACAGCCGCAGGGTGACCTCGGTGATGATCCCGAGCAGCCCCTCGCTGCCCACGAACAGCTTGGTCAGCGGCAGGCCCGCGGAGTCTTTGAGCTGCTTGCCGCCGACGCGTACCGCCCGGCCGTCGGCCAGCACCACCTCCAGGCCCAGGACGTAGTCCGTGGTGACGCCGTACTTGACGCAGCACAGTCCGCCCGCGTTGGTGGCGACATTCCCGCCGATCGAGCAGATCTCGAACGACGACGGGTCCGGCGGATACCACAGCCCCGACGCGGCGGCCGCGGCCTTCACCTCCGAGTTGAACAGTCCGGGTTGGACGACGGCGGTGCGCGTCGCCGGGTCGACGTCGATGTCCCGCATCTTCTCGGTGGACAGCATGATCGCGCCGTCGACCGCCGTCGACCCGCCCGACAGACTGGTACCCGCACCCCGCGTGATGACCGGGACACCGTTGGCGGCACACCAGCGAACGGTGTCCTGCACTTCGGCGGTGGTGGTCGGCCGAACCAGCGCGAGCGGGGTGCCGGCCGTCGGATCGGCGGCACGGTCCTGCCGGTAGCCGGCGAGGATGTCGGCGTCGGTGACCACCATGCCGTCGGGAAGGGAAGCGGCCAGCGAACTCGGGTCGGCACTCATCTGTTCAGAGTATTCGCAGACCGAACGACCACGGTTTCAGATTGATACATGGCCGGAAACGCCGGGCACCGCGACAATGAGCGACGTGAACGATTTCAACGCGACCGTCATCAACGAGTTCCGCTCCAACAACGGGCATGTGGACACCGCCGGCTTCGGCAAGAACCTGGTGCTCCTGCACACGCTGGGCGCCAAGTCCGGCGAGCCGCGGATCAGTCCCCTGTTCGCCCTGCCCGACGCCGACAGCTGGCTGGTGATCGGCTCGTACGCCGGTTCGCCGAAGGCCCCGGCGTGGGTGCACAACCTGCGGGCACATCCCGAATCGGTCGCCGTGGAGGCGCCGGCGGAGAACGGCGTCGAACGGCTCGACACCGCGGTGACCGAAGTCGAGGGTGACGACTGGGAACCCGCGTGGCAGAAGTTCATCTCGGCATCCGAGCAGTTCCTGAAGTACACCGAGACCGCGCAGGGCCGCCGGTTCCCGATCTTCCGGCTGACACCAGCTCGCTGACCCCGCGGTTACCGCCGTCGGCCCGCGAACGCCACTACCCTGGCAGGGTGTTCGAGGTTGGCGAGAGCGTGGCCGGCTTCACCATCGACGACTTCCTCGGTGGCGGGGCGAGCGCCGATGTGTTCCGGGTCCATCGCACCGGCGACGACGGGGACCCATCGTGCGATGGGCCGCTGGCCCTGAAGGTACTGCACCCGAACGCGTCCGACCACGCGCGGGTCCGGGAGCGCTTCGAGCGGGAATTCGGGATCGCGTCGCTGCTCGACCATCCGCACATCGTGCGCATGATCGAGCACGGCGAGATCGCCTCGCCGCGCGGGTCGCTCGGGCCGCGGCACCTGCCGTCGATGTGGCTGACCATGCAGTACATCGGCGGCCCCGCGGCGACCGCACTCGTCCCCGAGCGCGGCGACGAGCCGGACATGGACACCATCCTGCGGGTGGCGATGCAGATCGCCGATGCGCTGGATCATGCGCATTCGCAGGACATCCTGCATCGCGACGTCAAACCCGCGAACATCCTCCTCTCCCGCACCCCGCGATCTGTGGGTACACCCCTCGACGCCTACCTCTCGGACTTCGGGATCGCCCAGTTCCTCGACGACACCCGTCCACTCGCGCGCAACGGTCGTGTGCAGGGTTCCATCGGCTACGCCTCGCCCGAACTACTGCAGGCCCAGAAGCTCACCCCCGCAACCGATTTCTACGCATTCGCGTGCACGCTCGTCGAACTCATCACGGGCACACCGCCGTACCCGCGGAACACCGCTTTCGCGATCACCTATGCCCACCTCAACGACGACCCGCCGAAACTCACCCGACGCCGCCCCTGGCTGCCATCGGCGATGAACTCGATCTTCGCCAAGGCGCTGGCGAAGTCACCGGAGGACCGGTATCCCTCGTGCACCGCCCTCGTCGAGATCCTGACCCGGCTCATGCGGGACGTGCCCGTGCCGGAGTCGCCGCAACGTTCGACGTGGTGGCCCCGCGGCCGGTGAGCGGTCAACCCGCCGCGTCATCGATCGCATAGACACGAACAGCGGTGTCGCGGAAGATCTTCCGCAGAGCCTCCGAACCCCACTGGGACACACAGTCGACGAGCGCGCCGACCAGCACGTCGACCGCGGCGTTGGGCCGATCGATCGGATAGTTGGACCCGAACATGATGCGGTCCGACCCGAAATGGGTGACGATGTGCTCGACGAAGGGACCGATCATCTCGGCGAGCGTGGCCTGACCGCCGATGTTGCCCCACCGTTCGTGACCGTAACCCAGTATCGGCATCGCCAGACCCGACAGTTTGACGACGACGTTGCGGTGGTTCGCCAGGGTCGTCATCCGTTCTCGCCACAATCGCCAGATGTCCGCGCGCGCTGCGGCTGTCGCGCCGGTGCGGACACCGACGGGACCGAAGACCCCTGCCGGGATGCCGAAGTGGTCGAGGACGATCGTCGTGTCGGGGTACTCACGGGCCAGCAGGATGACGTCGTAGAGCTGATGGGAGTACACCGACGCCTCGAAGACCAGATCGCGGCTCGCGAGTTCGGCGAACCCCTCGAGGAACGCCGTCGAGGACAGCAGGTTGTCGGTGTCCCCGCCATCGCGGACGCGCGGATCAGGATGTCGGGACGCGACGATGCGGATGCCGCGGAACCGCGGGGAGGCCGCGAACTGTTCGTCGAGCATGGTCGCGAACGTGCGGGTCCGCGGATCGCCGTGCGAGATGACGGCGCCGAGGCGGGGGGTACCGGCCTGGCCGAACGGCAGGCTCTCGAGATATCGGGTCTCCTCGACGGCGGTGCTGTCCACCGGGGGCTCCGCGGCGTCGGCGACCTCGCGGCGCCAATGCGACTCGACGTGCACCACCGTGTCGATCGGTACCCCCACCACGGTCGGCACCAGCGCCGCATCGGTGGCGTACTGACGCGGCTCGTAGGCCCGGGCCACGGTGCGCGGGGTCAGGATGTACTCGCGGTCGGCGCGCGAGACGACGAGCGGGAACACCCGGTCGCCCAAGGTGGGGACGAACCCGTACAGCCGCGACGCCCGCGTGGCCGCCCACGGGGTGCGCCGCGGGTTCCAGTGCTGCACATGGGCATCAACGATGCCCGTGAGGACCCCTTCGAGGGACGTCATCCCCGTACCTTGCCATACCTCATCACTGTCCGACATGGGATGCCGGATCCTGAATTGTGACGTGTTGAAGGACTAGTGTGGGTCTCTTGAACCGGGTGGGGAGACGAGCCGCGACGGAGGTGTGATCTTTTCGAGATGGCGACACATACGCGCCACGCGCTGCATCAGCTGCGGACGGCTGTCAATCGACAGCCCGACCGGTTCGTCACCAACGTCTACACCCGGATGTTCGCGATCGATCCCGACCTGCGTGACCTGTTCGGGGTGTCGATGGCGGCCCAGCGAGTGGCCTTCCATCGGGTCATCGACCATGTGCTGGAAGCGATCCCGGCCGAGTCGGGTCACGCCGAACTCGTGGAGTTCCTCGCTCAGCTCGGACGCGACCATCGCAAGTTCGGAGTCGAGCCCGAGCATTACCACGTGATGTACGCCGCCCTGATGGGCGAGTTCGGCAGCCTCATGGCCGGTTACTGGGACGCCGAGACCGAACAGACCGTCTCGCAGGCGATGATGCTGGTCACCGGGGTCATGCGGGGCGCGGCCGAGAGCGCGACCCATCCCGCACGCTGGACCGCCGAGGTCGTCGAGAAGTACCGCATCACCCGGGACCTCGCGGTCGTCCGGCTTCTCGCCCACTCGCCGCTGACGTTCAACACGGGCCAATACCTCGAGGTGCACACCCCGCAATGGCCCAAGCAGTGGCGCAATCTCTCCCCCGCCATCCCGCCCAACCCGGCCGGTGAACTGGAGTTCCACGTGCGTGCGATCCCCCGTGGAACGGTCAGCACCGCGATCGTGAGCGAGACCAGCATCGGCGATGTGTGGACCCTCGCCCAGGGGCACGGGACGCTGCACGTCGACCGCGACAGCAAGGTCCTCATGGTCGCGGGCGGGACCGGGCTCGCACCGCTGCGGGCGTTGTTGATCGAGATGTCGATGCGCGCCGATTCGCCGGAGACGCACATCTTCTACGGCATGCGCTACCCGGGCGAGCTGTACGACCTGACCGTGCTGCGCCGCATCGCGTCGACCAATCCCTGGCTGCGGGTCACCGCCGTGTCCCAGGAGGAGCGCGATCCGTGGTGGATCAACGCGGTGGCGACGCCCGCCGAACTCGGCATCGACCACGAGATCGGCACCCTGGCCGACGTCGTCGCCCGGTCCGGTGATTGGCAGGACCGCCAGGTGCTCATCGCGGGATCACCGCAGATGATCGAGAACACCCGACGCACGCTGATCATCGCGGGCGTCCGGGCCAGCCGCATCCAGCACGACCCGGTGTTCTGACCCGGTACCGGAGTTGGCTCCCCCGAACCGGTTGCGCCTCAGGGGACTTCGAGGCTCGGCTCGCCGCCGGCCGGAGCCGTGACCGTTTCGGTCTCGGTCACGGTGTACGTCTCGGGAGCCGACTCGGTCACCGTCTCCGTTCGAGTGACCGGACGCGGGGTGCTGGTGACCGTGGTCGTGCGGACCGAGGTTTCCGTTGCGGTCTCGGTGACCGTCGCCTCCTCGGTCGAGGTGACCGCTGCCGGTGTCTCGGTCACGGTGACGGGCGCGGGTTCGGCGACCGTCGACTCGGCGGTGAGGATCAGCGTCATCCCGACGGCGGCCAGGAACACGGCCGCGCCGATGGCGGCGCCGACGAACCACCAGCGACGTCCCGTGGACGTCCGCGGGGCGGCGGGGGGTGCTGCCGCGGCGACCACCGCGGCGTCGGCCGCACCGAGGGCCGAGGCCAGCGCCGGGTTGTCCGCGACGGTGACGGGGCGTTGCGCCGCGTACTCGAAGGCCGGCGCGATGCCGGGGAGTTGCGCGCCGGGGCCGACCACGATGACCGACGTGATGTCACGCCCGCGCGGCAGGCGGGTGACCGCCGTCGCGAGCCGGGTCGCCGCGTCGGGGTCGGTGACCGAGGCGATCTCGCCCGGCGCGAAGTCGGTCGTGCCGAGGACGGCGCCGGAAGACGTGTCGACGGTGGCGAGGGTCGTGCCGGCGGCCGGCGCGGCATCGCGATCCAGGTCGACGACGGCCACCACCCCACCGCGCGTCGCATGCGTGCATGCGATCTCGGCGAGTGCGGCGGCATAGCCGGTGACGACGACCTTCTCCGTCCACGACGGCCCGGTGCCGGCGCCCGGCGCGAAGGCCCGTGCCAGGTGGTCGCGGACGTCTGCGCGGGACGCCGAGATGCCGATGCGGTCGACCTCCACAGGCACGGAATCGACGAGTTCGAGGATCGCGGCCTCGGCACCGGCCGCCGACGCGTCCGGGAGGTCGACAAGATTGCTCGCCAGGACGTGGCCGTCGGCGTCGCGGACCACCGAGCTGATCTGGTCGTCGACGACGGAGATACCCAGGACCACGAACCCTGGCATCGGACCGTTTGCCGGTACCTCGGACATGGTTCACCTCCCGTCGCCGACCTTGCTGTGGCGTTCTGACCCGCAAGCCTAGCGGCTGACGCGAGGACCGGGGCATCCGGCTGTGTCCGGCGTCCGGCTCAGATCGACTCGGCAGCGTGCTGGGTGTACGCGGCGTCGCGCACCGCTTCGTCGGTTTCCAGGCCGGCGCCCAGGGCACCGCCGACGGTCGCGAGGGAGCACGTCAGCCAGGCAACCTCCAGATAGTCGGTGAAGCCGACAGGGTGGTCGAGCGTCGCACCGATGACCTGCGGCACCACGAGGCAGAGCGCGCCGATCGCGGACAAGACGAACAGCGCCGCGTAGAACGCGCCCACACCGAGAACGACTGTGATCATGGTGACGATGTTGAACAGCACCACCTGTTCGCGCGTCTGTCGGGAGCCGCCGCGTTCCCACAGGTCGGCGCCGATGATCAGGGTCGCGGTGATCGCGATGATCGAACCGAGTGCCACGCCGGTGAGCCGAATCCCACCGAAAGTGTCTGCGAGCAGCCAGATGTCGGCGGTCACCAGTGCGAAGACCCCGGCCGCGATAGCGCCGGTGAGTGCGCGGCTCAGGCCGAGTGCCAGCCGCCACGGGCGGTTGGCGCGCACCATGCCGGTGAGCAGACGCAGGTTCCCGGTCAGGACACGCGCGGTGAACGCGGTGCCCGCCTCGTCGACGTCGGTCCCGAGTTGGCGCACGCGATGGCGCAGCGCCGACCGCGCCGGCGACTTCTGGTGACTGCGGAGGTCGTCGGCGTCGGCACCGAGGAGTTGACCGACGAGTCCGGTGATGATGCCGCGGGCCCGCTGCCGCACTCCGGTGGCGCCGAGCGCCGGCACCGAGAGGACCGCGACGCCGTGCACTGCGTTGGCATGCGCGACGACCGGACGTTTGCCGACGTGTAGCGGCAGGTCGGTCAGGCAGAGCACCAGATCCCACTCGTGTTCGAGCAGAAGATCTCTCGTGGCGTCGACGATCTCGGCGTCGCCGACCGGCGGCTGTACGACGCCGGCCTCGAGGAGATCCAGCTGCCAGCGCGCGCCGGGGAAGGTCGTCTGGATGTGGTCGGTGAGGTCGGCTTCGATGAGCTTGCGGGCGAGGTCGATCGCCTGGCCCGGCGCGGCGACGATGCCGAGGACGACGACGGGTTCATCCGAGGTGCCGGGCTCGGGGAACGACTCGGGGGAAGAGGAGTCCATCAAGGGTGACGGCTCGGCTCAGGCGAACCGGGCCGCGAGGGCCCGCAGGGTGCCCTCGATCCCCTTGCCGTTCTTCTTGTCGTAGCCGATGAGTTCCATGATCTTCGGTACCCGGAGCGTCGAGTAGTCGAAGGTCTCGGTGACCGCGGTCGTGGTCGGTGACGTCGACTCGAGTTCCCACCGCCAGCGGTGCCCCATCGGGTGCTGCCATTCGACGACCCGACCGGGTTCGAAGTCGGTGACGGTCGAGGTGATCTTGTACGGCACGCCGTACTGCTTCATCCCGACGCTGAAACGCGCCCCACGGGTCAGCGTCTCGGGCCCGTCCACAGGGGTGTCGCGGACCGTGCCGGAACCGTCGAGCTCCGGATGCCGATGCGGATTCGACACGAGCGCGAACACATCGGCGGCCGGGGCGTTCACGACGACCCGGCGCGAGACCTTGTGCGGGCCGGAGTCGACGGTGGTGACGGGTTCAGAAGCCATACGCTCAACGTTACGCACGTCCGTGGGCTCGCGTCGAAACCACGTCAGTCGGTGGTGCGTTTGCGTCGCGGCTGCCAGACGACCAGGGCGTTGGTGCGTGGCACGGGGACGAGTTCGCCGCCGCGGCGGGTCCGCGACGCCTGCACCTCGTCGGTCAGCTCGCGCACGCGGTGCTGGAGCGCCTCGACCTGATTGCTCAGGTCGATGATGCGTTTGATGCCCGCGAGGTTGACGCCTTCCTCCTGCGAGAGACGCTGGATCTCGCGCAGGAGTTCGACGTCGCGGGACGAGTAGCGGCGACCACCGCCACTCGTCCGTTGCGGGGTGACCAGGCCCAGTCGGTCATAGGTCCGCAGGGTCTGGGCGTGCATGCCGGCGAGTTCGGCGGCCACCGAGATCAGGAAGGTCGCGCCGTCGCCGTCGAAGTTGCTCGCACCGGCCATGACTCATCGCCCCCAGTCCGCCCGCGGGTCGAAACCGCTTGCCCGCTCGGCCTGGTCGTAGGCGCGCATCGCCTCGACCGCGGCCTCGTCGAGCTTGTTCGGAACCGCGACCTTGACGGTGACGAGCAGGTCGCCCGCCCCGCCGGAGCGCTTGGGCACCCCACGACCGCGCACGCGCAGCGTGCGGCCGTCGGTGGTGTTCGGCGGGATCTTCACCCCGACCGAACCCTCCAGGGTCGGAACCGAGACCGTCGCTCCGAGAACGAGTTCGGAGATCCGCACCGGCAGCTGCACCCGAAGGTCGTTGCCGCTGCGGGTGAACTGCTTGTGCGGGGTCACGTGCACGACGACGTAGAGGTCACCCGACGGGGCGCCACGACGACCGGCCTCGCCCTGCCCGGCGAGCCGGATGCGTTGACCGTCCTCGACGCCGGCGGGGATCCGGACGTTGATGGTGCGCGCCCGGACCTTCACGCCGCTGCCGTCGCAATCGGTGCACGGGTCGTCGATCCGCGACCCGGTGCCCTGGCAGTCCTGGCAGGGCTCGCTGAATCCGAACGCGCCCTGGTTGCGGCTCACGAACCCGGAACCGTTGCAGTTCGCGCACACCCGCGGACTGGTCCCGGGCTTGGCGCCCGAGCCGTGGCAGGTGGTGCAGGGCGACGGACTGGTCACCCGCAGGGGGACGGTCGTGCCGAGCGCGGCGTCGGAGAACGAGAGCGTCGTCTCGGTCTCGAGGTCCTTGCCACGACGCGGCCGGCTCGCCGTCGAAGTACGTTGCGTTCCGCCGCCGCGGTTGAACAGGCCGTCGAAGATGTCGCCGAAACCGCCACCGCCGCCCCCGGTCTGTGCCCCGCCGAACAGGTCGCCGAGGTCGAAGTCGCCACCGCCGCCGGTGGTGTAGGTGGTTCCGCCGCCGGGGAAGCCACCCGGGAAGCCGTTGCCGCCGCCGCGGAATCGTCCGCCGGCGAACATGGCGCGTGTCTCGTCGTATTCCTTGCGCTTCTCGGCATCGCCGAGGACGCTGTGGGCTTCGGACACCCGCTTGAAGCGCTCTTCGGCCGCGCTGTCACCCGGATTCGCATCCGGATGCAGCTCGCGCGCGAGCTTGCGGTAGGCCTTCTTGATCTCTTCAGCCGAAGCGTCAGAAGCAACGCCCAGGTCCTTGTAGAAGTCGTGTTCTAACCACTCACGTTGTGGTGCCACCAGACGTCACCTCCTTGAGTTCTGTTGTCTGGATTGAAGTTTCAGTTGGGGCCACCTGCTCCCTGAGGTGCGAGCCGACCACCTGCTCCCCGAGGTGCGAGCCGACCATGTGCTCCCTGAGGTGCGAGCGAAGCGAGCCACGAAGGGTTCGTCGCCCTTCGTGGCTCGTCGCTTGCGCTCCTCGCACCTCAGGGATCAGTGGTGAGTTCGCCCACTCAGGATCGAGCGACGGTCGTTCTATTGTGCACCGGGCGCGTCGCCCGCGGGAGCGGGATCGGTGACCGTCACCATCGCGGTGCGGATCACCTTCTCGCCCAGGCGGTAGCCGCATCGGTACACCGATCCGATCACCGGGTTCGCGCCGGTGCCGTCGTGCTGCACGGCTTCGTGGAGTTCGGGATCGAACTCGTCACCCGCCGCACCGAAGGCCACGAGACCTTCGGCGGCCAGCACACCGGTCAGCTTGTCGGCGACCGCACGCAGCGGACCGCTGTCGAGGTCGCCGTGTTCACGGGCACGGTCGAGATCGTCGATGATCGGCAGCAGCTTGTCGATCAGGATCTGCTTGCCGTAGGCGACCGAACCCTGCTTCTCCTCGGCGGCACGCCGCCGGAAGTTGGCGAACTGGGCGCGTTCTCGCTGCAGGTCGGCCGTCAGCTCGGCGACGCGGGCATCCGGTTCGTCGGCTGCGGCGTCCGGCTGCTCCTCGGTGGCCTGTGACATGTCGGTCTGCTCGTCGACGACCGGTCCGGCATCGGCCGGGCCAGGTCCGGCGGCCGGCTCGTCGCGCACCTCACCCGTCTCCGGGTCGATACGACGACGGTCGGTCACCGTCACCGGCTCCTCGCCGGACCCATTCGACGAATGGGCTCCTGCGGTCACTTGTTCTCCTTCGAGTCGGCATCGTCGACGACCTCGGCGTCGACGACGTCGGGATCGGTGTCGGCCGCGGCGGACTCACCGTTGGGGGACTCGGCAGCGGCGTTGGCGTAGATCGCCTGGCCGAGGGCCTGCGACTCCTCCGACAGCTTCTCGATCGCGGACTTGATCGCCGCGGTGTCGTTGCCCTTGAGCGCTTCCTGCGCCCCGGCGACGGCCGCCTCGACCTTCTCCTTCAGCTCCGCCGGGACCTTGTCCTCGTTCTCCTTGAGGAACTTCTCGGTCTGGTGGACCAGCGACTCCGCCTGGTTGCGGGTCTCGGCCTCCTCGCGGCGCTTGCGGTCCTCGTCGGCGTGCGCCTCCGCGTCCTTGATCATGCGGTCGATCTCGTCCTTGCTCAGGCCGGAACCGTCCTGGATGCGGATCGAGTTCTCCTTGCCGGTGCCCTTGTCCTTCGCGGTGACGTGCACGATGCCGTTGGCATCGATGTCGAAGGTCACCTCGATCTGCGGGACACCCTGCGGCGCAGGGGCGATGCCGCCGAGCTCGAAGCTGCCGAGCAGCTTGTTGTGCGAGGCGATCTCGCGCTCACCCTGATAGACCTGGATCTGCACCGACGGCTGGTTGTCCTCGGCGGTCGTGTAGGTCTCCGACCGCTTGGTCGGGATGGTGGTGTTGCGCTCGATCAGCTTGTGCATCACGCCGCCCTTGGTCTCGATACCGAGGGAGAGCGGGGTGACGTCGAGCAGCAGCACGTCCTTGACCTCGCCGCGGAGCACACCGGCCTGGAGTGCGGCGCCGACGGCGACGACCTCGTCCGGGTTGACGCCCTTGTTCGGCTCACGGCCACCGGTCAGTTCCTTCACCAGGTCGGTGACGGCCGGCATACGGGTCGAACCACCGACGAGCACGACGTGGTCGATGTCGCCGACGGAGATGCCCGCATCCTTGATGACGGCCTGGAACGGGGCGCGGGTGCGCTCCAGCAGATCAGAGGTGATCTTCTGGAACTCGCTGCGCGAGAGCTGCTCGTCGAGGAACAGCGGGTTCTTGTCGGCGTCGACGGTGATGTAGGGCAGGTTGATCGAGGTGCTCTGCGAGCTCGAGAGTTCGATCTTGGCCTTCTCGGCGGCCTCGCGGAGACGCTGCAGGGCCATCTTGTCCTTGGTCAGGTCGATGCCCGAGGTGCTCTTGAACTTCTCGACGAGCCAGTCGACGACGCGCTGATCCCAGTCGTCACCACCGAGGTGGTTGTCACCGGAGGTCGCACGGACCTCGACCACGCCGTCGCCGATCTCGAGCAGCGAGACGTCGAAGGTACCGCCACCGAGGTCGAAGACCAGGATGGTCTGTTCCTTCTCACCCTTGTCGAGTCCGTAGGCCAGGGCGGCCGCGGTCGGCTCGTTGACGATCCGGAGCACGTTGAGGCCGGCGATCTGGCCGGCTTCCTTGGTGGCCTGACGCTGCGCGTCGTTGAAGTAGGCCGGGACGGTGATGACCGCGTCGGTCACGTCCTCACCCAGGTACGACTCGGCGTCGCGCTTGAGCTTCATGAGCGTGCGCGCGCTGATCTCCTGCGGGGTGTACTTCTTGTCGTCGATCTCGACGGTCCAGTCGCCTTCGCCCATGTGGCGCTTGACGGAGCGGATGGTGCGGTCGACGTTGGTGACCGCCTGGTTCTTGGCGGGCTGGCCGACCAGCACCTCGCCGTTACGCGCGAACGCGACCACCGACGGGGTGGTCCGTGCGCCTTCGGCGTTGGCGATCACGGCGGCTTCGCCGCCTTCGAGCACGGCCACCACCGAGTTGGTGGTACCGAGGTCGATTCCAACAGCACGAGACATGTTTGGCTTCCTCCTAGTTTGCGGGTGTGCACCCGAGTCCTTGTCCCGGGGTCTCGCGACCGCGGGGATGTCGTGGCGAAACTCTGCGGGACCGGACTTCAGTGCGTCCGACTCATGTCCTACTGAAAAAGTAGATCCGAGTCAAACCGACTTGAGTCTTCGTCGCTCAGTTTTCTCGAAGTGTGTAACGGGGGTGGCCGACGGATTGTTCCCGGATCGTCGAAGAAAGTTGAGCGGATGTCGCTCAATGTCCGCCGGGCCGAAAACGCGTATGACGTTGCGCCCGGTTTCCGGGCACAACGTCATACGGAATCGCGAGGCCGTCGGCGGGGCTCAGCGTCGTCGGGTGAGCACCAGCCGGGCACCCGCATCGAGGAGGAAGCCGAGGATGCCGATCACCACGATCAGGGCGGCCACCTGGTCGTACGCCAGCTGATCGCGGGCGTTGAGAATCTGGTAGCCGAGACCGGAGCGCACGCCGAGCATCTCGGCAGGCACCAGGACCACCCAGGCGATGCCGAGCGCGACACGGATACCGGTCTGCACGTTCCCGCGGATCGCCGGGATCACCACAGACACGAGGACTTCGGTCCGGGTGGCGTGGAACGATCGCGCGACCTCGACGAAGCCGGGGTCGATCGACTTCACGCCGGCGGCCGTGTTGATGACGATCGGCCAGATCGCCGCGATCGCGATCAGGAAGATGACCGGTTCGTCGCCGATGCCGAACACCATCACCGCGACCGGAGCCCACGACAACGGGGAGATCATCCGCAGGAAGGCGACGATCGGATTCGCCGCGCGTTCCGCGGTGAGACTCAGGCCGATCAGCAGGCCCAGCGGGAACCCGAGCACGACGGCGATCAGAAGACCGATCAGCAACCGCCACAGACTCAGTCCGATGTCGGGCAGCAGCACGCCGCGATCGAGGAGTTCCAGCATCGCCGGGAACACCTGCTGCGGAGCGAACTGGCGGGCGAGGGAGTCCGCCGCGGGGGACGACGGTGGTCGTCGCCCACCAGATCGCGACGAGCACCGCGATCGCGATAAGCGGCGGGACGATGGCGGAACCGGATCGCCGGCGCGGGTCCGTCGTGGTCTCGTCCTGGGTCAGCAGCGTCATGGCGTCACCTGTTCGGTTCTCGTGAGATCGGCGGGTAGTCCGAGAGCGGCTGCACCGCCGCGCATTCCGATGGCAGTACGGATGAATCGGTCGTCGACGAGGTCGGCATGGACGGTCGCCGGGTCCAGACGGCCGAGGAAGCGGCGATCACCGTCGACGAGGGTGTTGTCCATCTCGGTGACGAGCCGCTCGGTGAAACTCGCGAACGGGAAGGGTTGGAATCCGAGCCGTTGCGGCTGCCAGTCGACGTTGCTCACCGCGAAGTCGGCCGGGTCGTAGGTGAGCGCCTTGGCGATGGCCGGTTTCGGTTGCGGGAGATAACCGCCGGCGAGTTCCGCGGCGGCTCGGGGACGATCGAGATCGATGTGGTGCTGGGCCGCGACCACGGAGTCGGCGAGGGATTGGACCGCGGCGGGTCGTTCGTCGATGGCCGACTGATGGACGAGGAGCGCGCAGCAGGCGTGCTGTCGCCACACGTCGCCGAGAAAGGTGTGGATGCGGCCGATCTTGCGCACCTGGGCCATCGCGTTGAACGGATCGGCGACGACGTAACCGCCGATCGACCCGTTCGCCAGCGCCGGCACCATGTCCGAGGGGCTCATCACGATCAGCTCGACGGTCTTGTCGCCCCGGGACGCCCCGGTACGGATGACCGGTCGCAGCCCGTGGGTCCGCAACATCCGCTGCAGGATGATGTTGTGGATCGACCACCATGCCGGGATGGCCACCTGAGAGCCGGCGAGTTGCTCGAGGTCGACGATGTCGGGCGCCACGGTCAGCGCCGATCCGTTGGTGTGATTCCAACCCAACACCTGCACGGGGCTCTGCATCGCGTACCGGAGTGCCACCGCCATCGGCATCAGCAGATGGACGACGTCGACCTTTCGCGTCACGAAGGCCTCCGCGAGCGAGGACCAGCTCCGGAACAGCACGGGTTTCGTCGAACTCACGGCCGCGGGGTCGTATAGTCCGGCGGCGTGTGCGACGAGAAGCGGCGCCGCATCCGTGATGGGGAGGTAGCCGACCCGCAGTGCATCGGACGCACCCGGTGGCGCTGCCGTGGCCGCCCGGCCCAGACCGACGACGCCGCCGATGCCGCCCGCGACGGTGAGACCACCGACCCCGGCCAGGAGGAGTCGGCGTGAGATGGGCGCGTTCACACCTGCTGCCCCACCTGGTGACCGAAGTGCGTCAGGATCTCCGCGCGCCGGTCGGGATCGTCTCGGCCGAGACCGAATTCGAGCCGCCACTCCCCACCGATCCGGCCGGTCTCGGACAGCAGGACGATCCGGTCGGCGAGTTCGAGCGCCTCGTCGACGTCGTGCGTGACGAGGACGACGGTGATCCCCAGTTCGGCGGCCAATTCGGCCAGCCAGCTGCGCAATTCGCCGCGCACCGCCGGATCGAGCGCGCTGAACGGTTCGTCGAGCAAGAGCAACCTCGGCCGGATCGCCGCCGCACGGATGATCGCCACGCGTTGCGCCTGACCGCCCGACAGCTGATCGGGGTAGCGGTCGGCGAGACCGTCGAGCCCGAAGCGGCGCAACAGGCCGAGTGCGTAGTCGTTCTCGAACGACGCACGGTGCGCGGCGAATCGCCGTCCGAACCGGATGTTCTCTTCCACGGTCAGCCACGGCATCAGCAGCGCGCGCTGGAAGACAACCCCCGTGTGCGGTCGCTCACCGCCGGACTCGTCCCGCCACTCCAGGCTGCCGGCGTCGAGGGTCTCGAGGCCGGCGAGCACACGCAACAGCGTGGTCTTTCCGCTGCCGCTACGCCCGAGGACGGCCACGAACTCCCCGTCGTCGACGGCGAGGTCGATGCCCGACAATACAGCGGTGTCGCGAAAGGCTCTGCGGCCACCAGTTATTCGAACTGCGCGAGTTCCCACCGCAGTTGTCCTTCCGAGGGTGATTGGATGGGGATGAAAGCTGTTTCCCGGAACCGCCGGTTGGTGGCGCTCGCGGTCGCATAACCCGCACCGCCGCGGACGGTCGCCTCGAGCCGGGAGGCCGCGACCGCGGTTCGGGCGGCGTCGAGGCGCAGCCGGATCAGTTGGGCCGGCGACGGTGTCGTCGGATCGGCGGCGAACGTCGCGAGACGTGCACGTATCGACTCGAATTCGGCCGTCCGGTCGTCGAACTCGGGACGGAACACCTCGTTGACCCCCGCCAAGGACTCGACGGCACCGTCGAGTGCGGCACCGATGGCACCGCTGCAGAACGCGGACTGCAGCAGCAGGAACACCGGACGTATACCCCGGACGAACCCGGTGAGGTCGTCGGAGATCACGTTCTCGTCCTCGATCACCACGTCGGTGAGCGCGAGGGACGTCGAGGCGGTGGATCCCAAACCGATGAGGTCAGGCGCGGAACGGATCTCGACGCCGGGCGCGTCCGCGTCGACGACCGCGACGAGGGTCGTGTCACCGGCGCGCACCGGGAGGACGATCAGCGACTCGGCGTAGACGTTCGACGCCCAGCGGATCAGTCCGGTCGCCACGACCCCCCCCCCCCCGGCCGCGACGCCCCGTGATGGGTACGTCGCCGAGCCCGGCCACCTGTTTCAGACCGGCCGCCATGGCCGTGACACCGATCCGCTCGCC
Source organism: Gordonia sp. SMJS1 (assembly GCF_029866425.1). Lineage (NCBI taxonomy): Bacteria > Bacillati > Actinomycetota > Actinomycetes > Mycobacteriales > Gordoniaceae > Gordonia > Gordonia sp. SMJS1. The sequence goes on from NZ_CP123381.1 coordinate 4,670,525, forward strand.
ACCGAGGAGCGACGCGAGGTGCCTCTCCCGCAACGCTTCCGGCGATCGGGCGACGTACTCGATCGTCATCCGCTGCGCCCACAGCGAGAATCCGGCCGACAGACTCACTGCCGACACACGTTCGAGGACGTCGATCATCGACGTCAGCGAACCGTCGACCACTCCCCGGCCCAGGAGGCCGGCCGCACCGGCCGCGGCGATGTCGACCCGGGTGTCGGTGTGGCCGGCGTCGAGGTCGCGGGCGCGGCCGGCCACGGATGCGACGACTTCGCCGAGTTCATCGGTCAGCGTCGGCGCCATACCGGTCAGCCCTGTAGCCGGTGGAGGCGGTCCACCGGGGTCGAGACGACCTCACGAGCGTGACGGACGGCCGCCTCGTCCGGGGCGTCGTAGAAGCACAGGCACTTGTCGGTGTCCTCGCGGACGTAGGTCCGCAGGAAGCTGACCTCGGGGACGTCGGCATACTTCGGCGAGTTCGCCTTCTTACGGGCCAGGTAGGTCTCCATGTCGATGGCTTCGGGGATGTCCCATTCGACGAGATAACCGGCGGTCGGACGCGCCTTCTTCAGCTCGTCGAGGTCGGCGCCGACGAGCCGGACCTCGTCCGGGCCGGCAGCGACGAGCCCCCGGAAGTCCTCGACCTCGTCCAATACGGCCGCCCGGCACCCCTCGAACTCGGCGATCACGAACAGTCGCTCGGCGCCTTCGGTCACCTGCGTCTCGATCAATTCGCCGCCGGCGGTCCGCAGATGTGCGTCGAGTCCTTTGATAAGTTCTTCGATCTTGCCCGCGTCACTGTCGGCAGGTTCGAGTTCGTAGAGGAAGAGCGCCATGGGTGAGCCTTTCTGCGTCGGTGTGCCCGCTGGTGACCGCACCGACCCTGGCATAGACAGACCAGTCTGTCTACGGCGTCTCGTGGTCTACCCTTGGCGCTGTGAGCAACCCCGCACAGGCGAGCACCAGCCGCGCGACCTCTGCTGCCGGGCCCGGCAGCCCGGCCGATCGACTGCTCGCCACCGCCACCGAACTGTTTGCCGCACAGGGCATACGGTCGGTCGGCATCGACCTGATCCTGCGCGAGTCCGGCGTTGCCAAGGCGAGTCTGTACAACGCCTACGGCTCGAAGGACGGGTTGGTCGTGGCCTACCTCGAGCGTTTGGATCAGGCTGATCAAAACCGGTGGTTCGAGGCGACGAAGGCCGTCTCCGATCCGCGCGAGCGGATCCTGGCCTTCTTCGACCTCGCCATCGCCGGGCCCGACCCGCAACTTCCGCGGCTGTCAGTACGCCAACGCCGCGACCGAGTTCCCCGACACCGACCTGCCTCCCATCACGGCGCACCGCGCGTGGCTCCTCGACACCCTCGGCGACAACCTGCGCGCACTCGGAGTCCCGGAGCCCGATGTGACCGCGCGACAGATCCAGGTGGTCTACGACGGTGCGCTCTCGGGGTCGAAGATGGCTCGCTCCACCGCCCCCATCGAGACGGGCCGGCTACTGGTCGAGGCACTCCTCGACCGTCACCCGCCGGTTGCGTAGCGCCACCCCCGCTGGTTGAGCAGGCGACGAGCGCAGCCGCCGGGCCGAGCAAGCGACGAAGGAGCGCGTCGAGGTCGAGGAGCCGTGTCGAAGCCACCTCGCAACACGCCGCGCTGTTGGTTACCCACTCGTCCCGGTCGCACCCGGCTACCGTCAGTTCATCCCCTCGACGCGGAGGTGGCGATGAACGAGACCACACCGAGCGATCCGCGATGGGTGCCGTGGCGGGTCGCGCCGACGTCGGGCTTCGAGGTCGACGACCCGACCGGGCGTGGCGAGGTCGAGATCGCGCAGATCGACGAGCGACAGTTTCTCGTGCGCAACGCCTTTCGGTTCTCCGATCCCGCGGTCGAGGAGTACCTGGTAACACAACTGGTCGAGCGAGGACAGACGGAAGCCGATGCGCGGGGCGCCGTCGACGCGGCCCGCGCGTTTGTGCCCGGCGACGACAACCCCACCGACCTCGCCTCGATCCCCCGGTTCCTGCGCTGGTTCGAGAACCCTTACGGCAGACACTCACTCGCGGCGCTCATCCACGACGAGCTCATCACGGGCACCGTCAACTCCGGCGCGCTCGGGAGTGACACCCTGTCCGACCGGTTCTTCCGCGAGATGATGCGGGCGTCCGGCGTCCCCTGGCTCAAGCGGTGGATCATGTGGTCGGCCGTGGCACTTCGCACGCGATGGGTCGCCGGCGGATGGCGACGTCTCAGTGTGGTCGCGTGGCTGGTGCTGAGCCTCGTCGGCATCTGCGCGGCGGTCGGTTCGGGCGGGGCGTTGCTGTTCGATTGGTCGTGGCCGACATCATCGCCGGCGGTCTCTCTCCTGCTTTCCCTGCTGATGATTTTCGTCGCCGCGCCGCTGTGGGGGCGCCAGTGGGCGGCGAGTCTCGTTGCGGCCGTGGCCGCCTTGTGGGTCCTGCCCGCCGCGATCGTGGCCTACTTCGCCTATGCGCTGTATCTGTTGTCGGAGAGGATCGCTCGCACCGTCGGGCTCACGTAGCGGCTCGGCCGAGCATTCTTGTCGGTGGTCGGGTCTATCTTGGATGTATCAGTTGGACCGGTCAACCAGGCCGGGCGGCAACGACTTCGGGGGGAGTCACTGTGGGGGCATGGACGGATCTGCCGGGCGAGTTCCTCGCCGGGGTCGATCCTGCCCGCCCGGCCGAAGCCGACACCGCCACCCATATGCAGCGCCTGGGGTCGATCCGCGCGGGCGAATCGTATCTGGCGTGGTGCCGCTACCAGACGATCCTGGTGCTCTGCGACCGGCTGTTGACCACTGTCGGCAACAGTTACGTCTCCGACGGTTTCGGTGACATCGTCGCCCGGGTCTCGCGCGAGGCCGGGATCACCCGCTACCGGGCGGGGATGCTGGTCGACGAGGCGCTGTGTCTGCGTGACCGACTGCCGCGGGTGTTGGAGACGTTGCGCGACGGCATCATCGGGCCGCACCAGATCCGGGAGATCATCGGACGCACCCACTTGGTGTCCGATGATCACCTTCTCGACCCCGACGACCCCGACAGCCGCCGGATCATCGAGGTGCTCGACGAATCGATCGCCGACCTGCTGCGCTCTCGGTCCGGGTCGTGGTCGACGTCAGGTTTGCGCGACATGATCGACCGCCTGGTCTTCGGCCACGACGCCGACGCCGTCCGGGAACGGCGCCGCGAAGCGCTCGACAAACGAGGGGTGTGGACCGAGAACCACGGTGACGGGACCGGTGAGATCACCGCGGTCATGGCTGCCGAGAACATCCGGGCTTGCGACGCCTCGGTACGGGAGTTGGCCGCATCCGTGTGCGACCGGGATGGGCGCACCCTCGGGGAACGGAAGTCCGACGCCATGTGCGCGTTGCTCACCCGAACAGCGTTCACGTGTGCGTGCGGTCAGTCCGACTGCACCGCAACACCTGTCGATCCTGGAGGTTCGGCGGCGGGTACCGAGATCGTGATTCACGTGGTGACCGACGCCGACACCCTGGCCGGCGGTCCGGACCCGGCTGGGTCGACGGGCATGGGGTGATCTGCGATGACCATGTGCGTGACCTCGCCGCCCGGCCCGACGCGACCATCAGACCGGTCACCCCGGTCCGCACACCACCGTCGCATGTCGTCGCCGGAGGCCCAGCCGTGACCGGCGATGGCGGATACGACGACACCACTACGCAGGCGTCGAACATCGCCGCGCCACAGCAGGATACGGCGGGCAGCGACACCGACACCGACACCAACGCCGATGCCGGCGGCGCGGGCTACGCGTCGACGCCCCCGACTTCGGCCACACCGTCGGCGGAGCCACCATCGACGGAGCCGGTGTCGTCGGAGGTCGTGGTGGTCTACCCGGCTGCCCTGCCTGGTGACCCGTATCGGCCGACAAATGCGTGCGCGGAGTTCGTGCGGGTGCGCGACGGCTACTGCACCGAGCCGGGTTGCACGCGTTCGGCATTCACCGCCGATGTCGATCACGTCGCCGAGTACGACCACGCCCGACCCGCCCGCGGGGGTGCAACCTCGAGTGAGAACCTCAACGCCAAATGCCGTCCCGGTCATCTCCACAAGACCCACAGTGGCTGGACCGATGTGCAGTACCGCGACGACGAGGGCCGTCTGGTCACCGAATACGTGACCCCGGAAGGGTTCGTCATCCCCGGCGAGGCCGAAACCCTCGAAGACCTCTTCCCCAACCTGCGTCGCATCCGGTTCGAACAAGCCGCGAAAGCTCCACCCAGTCCGCGGATCATCGTGCCCGAACGGCAAGGCAGACAACAACAAGGCCGACCACCGCGCACGATCACCGAACGCACCGCCGCCAAACACGCGAAGCGGCGAGAAGAACGCGCCCGCAACAAGGCACAACGCGAGGCGGATCGACTCGCCCGAGCCGAGGCCGCCAGCCATCAACCCGGCACGCCCGACGACCCGCCACCCTTCTGACAGACGCCAACACCCCGGCGGAACGTAATCGTCCACGAACCACCGGGGTGTTGGGCTGGGCCTGGGCTACAGCGCGCGGAATCAGGCCGCGGTCACCTGCGCGTCGTCGGCGACTTCCAGCGCCTGCGCGACGATCTCGGCGACATCGGTCATCGGCCGCACGTCGAGGGTGTCGAGCACCTCGGCCGGCACGTCGTCGAGGTCGGGCTCGTTGCGCTGCGGGATGAAGATGGTCTTCAGCCCGTTGCGTTGTGCGGCAAGCAGTTTCTGCTTGACCCCACCGATCGGCAGGACCCGCCCGTTGAGCGTGACCTCGCCGGTCATCCCGACATCGCTGCGCACCTGACGTCCCGTCGCCATCGACACCAGCGCGGTGACCATGGTGACGCCGGCGCTCGGACCGTCCTTCGGCACGGCTCCGGCCGGAACATGCACGTGGATGGTCTTGTCGAGCGCTTTCGGGTCGACGCCGAGCTGCTCGGCGTGCGCCCGCACGTACGACAGTGCGATCTGCGCCGACTCCTTCATCACGTCGCCGAGCTGGCCGGTCAACTTCAGCCCCGGCTCACCCTCGGTGGCGTTCACCTCGATGAACAGGACGTCGCCGCCCATGCCCGTGACCGCGAGACCGGTTGCGACACCGGGGACCGCCGTCCGTTCCGCCGATTCCGGCGTGAAGCGCGGACGCCCCAGGTAGTCGCGCAGATCGGGCTCGTCGATGATGACGGGCGCCGTCGCGGTTCCCCCGTCTCCCGATTCGACCGCGAGGTTGGTCGCGGCCTTACGAAGCGCCTTCGCCAGCAGCCGTTCGAACTGCCGCACACCGGGTTCGCGGGTGTAGTTGGCCGCGATCTCCCGCAGCGCCGCATCGGTGACGGTCACCTCGTCGGGTGTCAGCGCCGCCCGCTCGGCCTGCCGGGGCAGCAGGTAATCGCGGGCGATGGCGACCTTGTCGTCCTCGGTGTACCCGTCGAGCGTGACCAGCTCCATACGGTCGAGCAGGGCCGACGGGATGTTCTCGATGACGTTGGCGGTCGCGAGGAACAGCACATCGGACAGGTCGAGATCGAGATCGAGGTAGTGATCGCGGAAGGTGTGGTTTTGCGCGGGGTCGAGGACCTCGAGCAGCGCGGCGGCCGGGTCGCCCCGGTAGTCCGAGCCCACCTTGTCGATCTCGTCCAGCAGCACAACGGGATTCATCGATCCCGCCTCACCGATCGCCCGTACGATCCGGCCGGGCAGGGCGCCGACGTAGGTACGCCGGTGGCCGCGGATCTCCGACTCGTCGCGCACACCGCCGAGGGCGACGCGCACGAACTTGCGGCCCAGCGCCCGGGCGACGCTCTCACCGAGCGATGTCTTGCCGACACCGGGAGGACCGGCGAGCACCATCACGGCGCCCGACCCGCGTCCGCCGACGACCTGCAGGCCGCGTTCGGCGCGTCGGGCACGCACCGCGAGGTATTCGACGATGCGGTCCTTCACGTCGTCGAGGCCGTGGTGGTCGGCGTCGAGGATTTCGCGCGCGCCCTTGACGTCCGTGGAGTCCTCGGTGCGGGTGTTCCACGGCAGGTCGAGGACGGTGTCGAGCCAGGTGCGGATCCATCCGGTCTCCGGCGACTGGTCGCTGGCGCGTTCGAGCTTGCCCACCTCACGGAGCGCGGCCTCGCGCACCTTCTCGGGCAGGTCGGCTTCCTCGACGCGGCCGCGGTAGTCGTCGGCGCCCTCGGGCTCGTCCTCGCCGAGCTCCTTGCGGATGGCGGCGAGCTGCTGGCGTAGCAGGAATTCCTTCTGCTGCTTGTCCATGCCCGCACGGACGTCCTCGGCGATCTTCTCGGTCACCTCGGACTCGGCCAGGTGATCGCCCGTCCACTCGATGAGCAGCCGCAACCGCGCCGCGGTCACCGGCGTCTCGAGCAGCTCACGCTTCTGCTCGTCGGACAGCCACGACGCGTAGCCCGAGGTGTCGGCGAGATCCGCCGGATCGGACATCTTGTTGACGGCGTCGATGAGCTGCCATGCCTCGCGGCGCTGCAGCATCGCCAGCACGAGCTTCTTGTACTCACCGGCGAGTTCACGGTCTTCGTCGGTGGCGTCAACCTCGTCGACCTCGGTCACCTCGACCCACAGCGCCGCACCGTGACCGGGTGTCCCGGTCCCGATCTGCGCGCGCTGCTCACCCTTGACGACGGCTGCCATCCCGCCGCCCGGGATGCGGCCGACCTGCACGATCGACGCGATGACACCGTAGGTGGGATACCGATCGTCCAGACGTGGGGCGACCAGCAGTTTCCCGGTCTCGCTCGCCCGGGCGGCGTCGACCGTGGCCTGCGCGGCATCGTCGAGCGGAATGGGCACGACCATGCCGGGCAGGACGACGACGTCGGGAACGAAGAGAACCGGCAGTGAATATGTCTGCGACATGAAACCTCCAGAGTTAAGTCTGACCGACTCAACCCAGGTGGCAGGAATCTTGTTCCCGGGCGATTTATGCCAGGAGCGAACGGGGGGTGCGGCCGCCCAGGTGAAGCCGTCCGGATCGGTCAGCTCGCCGGCGTCGCCGCCGATCACGAGCCGGTGGGAACCCGAACCGTCCGGGTGGACACCCGCATCCTTGGCCGCGGCCTTGCGGCCGTAGAGTGCCAGCTTGATCGAGTTCGGGTCACTCTCGAACTCGACATACTTCCGGCCGAAGCTCTTGGCCACGGTGAATCCGCGGCTCAGATAGAACCCCGTGGTCGCCGCGACGTCGTCGACGCCGAGCAGCAGGACCAGATCGTCGACCTCCCGCTCCGGCGCGCCGGTCGGCTTCTTCGACGAACTGGCGACCTTCCAGATCGCGCCGTCGGGCGCCTGGACGACGCCGCCGTACCCCCAGAAGGACTTTCTCTTCTTCTCGATTCCTGACCGGTCGCGAACCTCAGGTGAGGTCGACCGCGGCGCGGGTGGCGAGGACGACGATCTGGGCGATCACCAGAACCGCGACCGCGACGAAGAACGCCACGGTGGTCACGACGACACCGGCCGCCCCGCGCAGCGCACCCGGCACAGCCTGCAGCCAGGACACGGAGAGTCGGTGTGCGGGTGCGACATCGGGGGTCATGGGCGGTCCTCTGCATACAACGAGCGACCACACCGTTGTGGTCGCAGTCACAACACTCAATCACAAGTAAGTACTTCTGTGCCAGAAATCGACCTCAAGACTCATCCCGACCCGAACTCTCCGGCGCTGACCGTCCGAAACCCCGCCCGCCACGAAGTGCGGTAGAACCGAACCGACACCCACCCGAGGAGCCCGCATGTCGATCGTCACGCCGACCACCACTCGTCAGCCGCTGGGCCGGGCCATCGCCCGGATCGCCCTGGGAGCGGTGCTGGTGATCGCCGGTGTCGGCCACCTCACCGCTCAGCGCGAAGAGTTCCAGGCACAGGTCCCCGACTGGGTGCCGTTCAGCAAGGACTTCGTGGTGCTGGCATCCGGCGGCGTCGAGATCGCGCTGGGCGCCGCGCTCATCGCGCTGCCCCGCCACCGCAAGGTGGTGTCGTGGATCGTGGCCGCGTTCTTCGTGGTCATCTTCCCCGGCAACATCAACCAGTACGTCGAGCACATCGACGCCTTCGGCCTCGACACCGACGAGAAGCGGCTCACGCGACTGTTCTTCCAGCCCGTCCTGGTGCTCTGGGCCATCGCGGCCGGCACGGGCGAACGCCGGGCCTAACCTGCCCGGGTAGCCGCATCCTGGCAGGCGGTGTCCACACCCGCACGGACCTGCGGCCGCACCTCCGTGCTCGAGCGGATCGTGCACGCCGCCACCAGCCCGCCGACCGCGCAGCATCCCGCGCAGATGTACATGGCCGCCCGGAAGCCGTCGCCGAGCGGATCGCCGGGGCCCGCATCGATCCCCGCCACGGCGGGCAGCACCGCCACCGCGAGCAACCCCGCGAGCCGCGCCACCGCGTTGTTCACGCCCGACGCGGTGCCGGCGAGCGCGTCGTCGACGGCGGCGAGCGCCGCTGAGGTGAGCGGCGCGACCGTCACTGTCATGCCGAGGCCGAACAGCAGCACCCCGGGCAGCACGGAGTCGACGTAGCCCGATCCCGGCTCGACGCGGGACATCAGCGCGAAACCACCGGCCGCGATGAGCGGGCCGACCGTCATCGGCAGCCGTGGCCCGGTCCGCTGCGCCAGCTTGCCGACCAAGGGCGACCCGAACAGCATGATGAACGTGCTCGGGAACATCGCCGCGCCGGCCTCGAACGCCGAGTAACCGAGGCTCTGCTGCAACTGCAGGGCCAGCAGGAACAGCGCACCGCCCAGCGCCGCATAGACCAGCAGCGTCGTCGAATTGGCGCCGGTGAACTGCGACGACCGGAACAGCCCGAGCGGCAGCAGCGGCGCCGGCACCCGCGACTCGATCACCACGAAGCCCACCAGCGCGACGACTCCGACCACCCCCGCCGCAACCGTCACCCCGTTCCACCCGTTCGACGGCCCCTCGATCAGGGCGTAGATGACGCCCGCGAGCCCGACGGTCATCGCCAGGGCGCCCGCCACGTCCAGCCGGGCGTTCGACGGCGCGCCTCGCGATTCGGGGACATGCCGGATCGCGATCCACAACGCTCCCAGGGCGAGCGGCACACTGAGCAGGAATGTCCACCGCCACGACGCCGCGTCGACGAGCCAGCCACCGAGGAACGGGCCCAGAGCCGTGGTCGCGCCGGACATCCCGGCCCACAGACCGACCGCCGCACCGCGGTCCGACGGACGGATCTCGGCGTTGATCAACGCCAGACTGCCCGGCACCACCGCGGCGGCGGCGATCCCCTGCACGATCCGTGCGGCGACGAGAAGTTCGACGGTCGGCGCCAGCCCGCACGCGACCGTGGCCACCGCGAACACGGCGAGACCTCCGGCGAAGACGAGCCGACGCCCATACCGGTCGCCGGCGACACCACCGATCAACAACAACGCGCTCAGCGTGAGCAGATACCCGTCGAGTACCCACTGCTGACCGCGTAGACCGGTATCGAGGTCGCGCGCGATGGCCGGCAGTGCGACGTTGACGACGGTGCCGTCGATGAAGGCGACACCCGAACCGAGCACCGCGGCGACGATCAGCCACCGCCCCGCCGCCGACGCGGCCGGCACTCCTTGGGCGTCGGCGTCGGCCGCGCTGTTCTCGCTCATCGGTTCTCGGCGGTGATGAGCTCGGCGGCGACGACGTCGGCGAGCCCGTCGAACTGGTGACCGCCCACCGGATGACGATGCAGCGGCGCCGACGGAAGGAACGCCGCGTTCAGGTCCAGGTGCTCAACGGGCACCACGTCGTCGTCGACGCAGTGGTGGAACGAAGGGAGCAGAGAGCCGGTACCGGGGAACACGTACTGCGGAATATCCCAACCGTCCGGTCCCCAGTTCGGCATCGCAAGCAGTACAGCGTTTCTCGGAGCGAGGCGGGCCTCGGCGAAGACATGCATCAGCACCGTCGCCCCGAACGAGTGCGCGACGACGTGATCGTCGGCGTCCAGCCCAGCGAGACGCTCGCGGATCGGCCGGGCCCACGCCTCGATCGACATGTCATCGTCGGAGAACCGAGGCATGTCCAGCGTCGCGTCGAGTGCCGCGGCCAGCGCCTCGGCGAGCGGGCCGTCGTCGGCGTACCCGCCCGCGCCGTGGATGAAGAACAGCCGACGCTGCGTCATGCGTACTCACTCCCTACCGACGATGCACCGGAGCCGATCAGCAACAGACCGACCATTGCCCTGGCGTCGGCGTCGGTGTACCCGGGTCCGATGATGCACAGGTTGCCGATCGCCCGTAGGAAGGTCAGCGCGCAGATGTCCCGGCTGACCTCTCCCGCGGCCTGCGCCGGTTCGAGTAGCGAGGCGAACGCCGGCACAAGGGTGTCGAAGATGAGCGCGTGCAGATCGACGAGGCTCGGGTCGTCGGAGCTGAGCGCGTCACTCAAGCCGTGTTTGGTGACGAGGAAGTCGGTGAACGCCGACGTCCACCGACACAGCGCGGCACGCGGCGGGACCTGTTCGGTGAGAAGCTGTTCCGCCAGTGCCGCACATTCGTCGACCTGGTGCCGGTACACCGCGGTGACCAGTTCCGCCCGGGTCGAAAAATGCCGGTACACGGTGCCGACGCCGACACCGGCACGCGTGGCGATGTCCCGCACCGGGGCCTGCACGCCCGCATCGACGAAGGCCGCGGCCGCCGCCTCGAGAAGTGCCGTACGGCTCCGTTCGGCCTGCATCTGTCGTGCTGTTTTTCCTGCGGACACCGTCCACCCCTTGCTCGCGGAACACTGTTCCGCTAGTTTGGCGGAACATCGTTCCGTCCAGGTTATCGCGCACCGGCCCCGTCCCGAAGGGAAATCTCATGTCCACGGAAGTGCTCGTTCGTCAGATCGTCTCCGTCAAGCCCATCGTCGTCCCCACCTCGGACCGCCCGTTCCCGTTGACGGCGAAGGTCACCGCACCGGTCACCGGGGATCGGCTCCCGGTCCTCGTGTTCTCCCACGGCAACGCCTGGTCGATGGACGGTTACGCACCACTCGTCGATCGTTGGGCCGCATCAGGTTTCGTCGTCGTACAGCCGACGCATCTCGATTCCCGGCGCCACGGGATCGGATTCGACGACCCGCGATTCACGTCCATCTGGCGCACGCGAGTGCAGGACGCGCACGCGGTGATCGACCATCTCGACGAGATCCTGATCGCGGCCGGCGGGGACCTGCGCCCGCGCGTCGACATCGGCCTGCTCGCCGCGGCCGGCCACTCATGGGGCGGTCAGACCGTCGGCACTCTCCTCGGCGCGCGTGTGATCGGGCCGGACGGGGTCGTCGGCCCGGATCTCGCACACCCCGCCGTGCGAGCGGGCGCACTGATAGCGACGGCCGGGACGGGCGACAGCCTGAGCGAGTACGCGCGCGAACACCTGCCGTTCATGCGGCCGGACTTCTCGACGATGTCCACCCCGGCGCTCGTCGTCGCCGGCGGCAAGGACGACTCGGCACTGTCGACACGTGGTCCGGAGTGGCTGACCGATGCCTTCCACCTCTCCCCCGGCGCGACGGACCTGATGTGGATTCCGGACGGCGAACACACTCTCGGCGGTATCGCCGGTGAGGCGGTCCGGGAGACCACCGATGAGAACCCGGCCCGGGTCGCGCTGGTGGCCGACGCCGTCGCGGCCTATCTACTCGACGCGCTCGGCGTCAGTTCGGCCGCGTGGGAAGCTCTGCGGCACGCGGACTCCGTCGACTTCACGGTGCACCGGAAGTGACGCCGGCCGGGTCGACCCGGTTCGACACTAGGCCGGGCCGGCCGTCTCCAGCAGCGATTTCAGTTGTGCGAGATCTTTTTCCACCATCTGGGTGTCGCGGTCGAACTCGTCGTCGGACATGGCCAGCTGCCGGATCGTGAAGACGACTTCGGCACCTTCTGGATGTGCCAGCACCCGAAGCGGATTGAGCACGGTGTCCCCGGTGGGAAGCACCACCTCGTGGTCGACGACGCCGAGTCCGTTCCGCGGGACGAACCGGACGGTCACGGTGCCCATCGGCGACTCCACGAGCAACTCGTCACCCCGCCGGACCACCTCCGACTTCGCCAGCCCCGCGGCCCAGCGCGGCAGATTGTCGGGCTCGGCCGCGAAGTCGTAGACCTTCGCGGGTTCGGCGTTGATGACCACACTCACGTGCCGGCTGCGCATGTGGCCAACGTAGTCGTGACAGCATGCTGCCGCCTACCGATCCCGACGCCGATCTGCCCGGTCAGGAGAGCGACCCTGCGTCCCCCCCGGTGGGCTCGGCCAGTTCCCTCTCGATGAGCTGTTCGGCGACCTTGGCCAGCGGCGTGTTGGTGTCCTGGGACAGGCGTCGGAGCAGAGCGAAGGCGGCGACCGCATCGATGCGGAAGCGGTACATGATCATGCCCTTGGCCTGACCGATGATGTCCCGGCTGGCCAGCGCACTGCGGAAGTGTTGTTGCTGCCGCGCGGCACGCAACGCCAGGGCGGCGTGGGTCGCGAACAGCAGGCCGACTTCCAGGGACTCGTCGCCGAAGGCGTCGGGCGTATCGGCGAACATGTTGAGCGCGCCGATGGTCCCCTTGTCGGTGAACAGCTTGAACGACAGGCTGGACCGCAGCGGACTCTCGTCGAGGATGCGAGCGGAGAAGGCGGGGAATCGCTCGTCGCGGGCGATGTCGTTCACGAGCACGGTGTGGTGATCCCAGGCCGCTTGCAGGCACGGACCCTCGCCGGTCTCCATCTGGATCCGGTCGGCGAGGGTCATCAGCGGGTCGGTGGGCGCCAATGTGTCGAAGTTCTTCTTCTGGTCGACGAGCAGGACACCGGCGTACTGGGCTCCCGGGACATATTCCACGGCCCCGGCAGTGATGGAGTCCATGACCTGGCCGGTCGTGTCGGCGGCACTCTCCGGCACGGCGTGCATCTGCCGCGCCAGCTCCGCGATCTTGAAATGAACATCAGTTGCCACTGGCACTCAACCTCGACTCGTCTTGCCCGGGATCTGTCCCGCGAACCTCGTGATCGTACAGAATCTTGCACGTGCTCAACCCGGTTGTTCGTGGCAGACCGCCGACCGGATGGCCCCCGAATGCCTCGATCTTTGGGACGATCAATCCCTTAATTAGGGCGATCGTGATCTCTACCATGGGCCTGGTGATCAAACGCTTGAGTGTCTCGGTTCTCTGTGTCATCGCTGCGATCACGGGGGCGGTGGCCGTCGGCACACCGACCGCGCAGGCCGCACCATTGTGCTCTGACGTCGAGGTGGTGTTCGCGCGCGGCACCGTCGAGTCGGCTCCGCCGCTGGGTCTCACCGGCGTCTCCTTCGTCGAAGCCGTCCGCTCGCAGCTGCCCGGCAAGTCCGTCACCAGCTACGGCGTTCCCTACCCTGCCAGCGACCAGTTCAACAACCGTTTGAAGTTCGCGCGCACGGTGGCCGACGGCGTCCGCACCACCCAGAACCGCATCAAGTACCTGGCCGCGAAGTGCCCGGACACCAAGGTCGTCCTCGGCGGCTACTCCCAGGGCGCCGTCGTCGCCGGCTACGCCGTCCACGCCGGGCTGGACCTGCCCGCCCGGTACGCCGCCTACGACCGGTTCGTGCCGCCGCCGCTGCCGGCGAAGATGGCGCGCAACGTCGCCGCGATCGTGCTCTACGGCGCGCCGTCGGATCGCTTCATCGACGACATCGGCGCTCCCCCGGTCAAGGTGGCCGCACCGTACCGAAGCCGCACCGTTCGCTACTGCATCCCCGGCGACACCATCTGCGACGGCGCGCCGGTCGGCGGCCCGAATGCCCTGCACGTGCTCTACTCGGTCAACGGCATGACGCTCGAGGGCGCCCGGTACGCGGCCCGGCGGGTCTGAGCTCGGCTCAGAAGTCCGGCGCAGGCACGACTTTCGCGAAGGTCCTGCTGGCGTCGGACTTCTCCGCTTCGTAGACGAGAGCCAGTTCGGCGCGCTCGAAGTTCTGGAACCACTCGTCCCAGGTGATGTGCTCGAGGTCGCCGTCGACCGCACCGTCGAAGTCGATGCGGAGCATTCCTGTTCCGCCGACGCTCCGGATGTCGCGAACGCGGGCGGGCACACCCCGGTGGGTGGTCGCCCACTCTCGGATCTCGTCGTGATCGCGCGTAGTCCTGCAGTGAGACCCCATCGGTCGTCTCCTATCGTGCCGCACCGAAACCCACCATTGGGCATCGCGGTCCGTGGACCGCCCTGTCCTTGTCTCGGCGTCCGGGCGTCCGACGTCAACCGCTGATCGGTGCGCTGTTCATACCCAGGACAGGCTCTCGTCAACCCTGCGTGACCCGGGATGTCAGGGCGCGGCTCGGAGCGAGACGGTGAGATCGAAATGGTCGAAGGCGCGTGGCATCTCGACGTCGCCGCCGCGCACACGTGGCGCGAGCACGTTGTCGTCGGTAGCGTCGGCCTCTCGACGGCCGCCCGCGTCCGCCAGGCCGCCTCGTGGAATAGCCCGCGGGACAGCGAGCGAAACCGGCACCGGTCATGCGCAATCCACTGGTCGGCGATGCCCCCGAGCGCGGAGTTTGACCCGTCGGGGCGGTTCCTCAGCCCGCGAGCAGCGCGACGATGGCCCTCGCCAGGCCACGTCGGGCCAGTTGCTGATCCTGGAAGGTGCCGAGTTGCTTCTCCGACACCAGGCCTCGCATGGCCCCGGGCAGGAACGCCGCGACCTCACGTACCCGCTCCGGATCGACGTCGAGGTCGGCGAAAGCGCGCTGGCACGAATCGATCCACGACGGCCCCCACGACGCGAACTCGGCGGCGGTCTTGGGAAACATCCGACGCAACTCGTCCGGATCGCGCGGCAGGGCCGCCCGCAGGGTCTCGATCGCACGGGATTCGGGCGCGGTCAGTCCGTCGTACATGAGGTCGACGATGGCCGCGACCCGCTCCGCCAGCGGCGCATCGGGTTTCACACTCATCGGGAGGTCGCCGCGATGTTCCGCGGTCCGATGCAGCACCGCCGCCCACAGGCCGTCGATGTCGTCGAACTGGTACTTGACCGCGCCCCATGTCGCGCCGATGTCCTTGGCGATCCGATTGCCCGACACGGAGGCGGGATCGCCGGTGGCCAACGAGGCGAGCGCGGCGTCGAGCATCGCCTCGCGCGTCGCCTGGCCGCGCCTGTTCACCCGCCGGGTGACGCTGCCCGTACCGCCGTCGGGGGATCCGTCGTCCACCGCGCGGACGTCGGAGGTTCGGGATTCGCCGGGAGCCATGGCTGCCGATCGTAGCCGCTGCCGACCGCGGTCATGGCGTAGCGGCAATGCGCTGACCGGCGCGATGTTTGGCGGTCGTTCGCTCGGCTACCCGTCCGTCGGGCCGACCGCGACGAAGTGCGGACGACCATCGTCCGACCAGGCAGCCGGCCCGTTCGGACACAACCCGACAATTGGCACAAACCGTTACCCGAAGCGGTAGATACAGACAATTGGAGTTTGTATCATTGTGCAGCCGATGTGACACAAGTCACCGGCGGTCCGAGGGGGACGACATGAATGCAGCAACCGGCATCGGAGCCGCCCGACACGCACTGTCCGGACTGCTGCCGGCCGAGGCACGTCGCCGACTCCGCAACCGCGTCTACGTGGACACGCTGTTCAACAGCCGCGAACCCGAACGGACCTCATGGGCGGTGACCGATGACGGCGCGCGGTTGCGCGTCGTCCACCACGGGCCGGCGGACGCTCCCGTACTTGTTCTCGTGCATGGTTGGTCGTGTTGTGTCGAGTACTGGAATCCGCAGATCAATGCGCTGGCCGAGCGTTACCACGTCATCGCCTACGACCAGCGCGGCCACGGCGAGAGCACCTGGGGCCGGCGCGCGTTCGACACCGACGTCTTGGCCGATGACCTGTACACCGTTGTCAACCAGACACTCCCCGAAGCAGCCACAGCCGTGTTCGTCGGGCACAGCATGGGCGGCATCACCCTGCAGGCCTGGGCCCACCGGCATCGTGATCAGGCCGAGTCACGAGCCACCGCAATGGTTCTCGCCAACACCACCTGGGGCGGGGTCGCCACCGAGAGCCGGGTGCTGCCACTCGTCAACGGCCCGATCAAGGCGCCGCTGTGGCTGCTCCAGATGGCGCTGTCCATACCGGTTCCTTTCCCGGGAGATCGGTTCACACGGAGCGTCATCCGGCATCGCATCCTGAACGGCCGATCGGCGACCGTCGATCACGCCGCCTTCGTTCTCGCGATGACCCGCTCGTGCTCGCCCAGCTCGCGCGCGAAGTCCGCCGTGGCCCTTCTCCAGTTGGCGATGGGACCCGCCGGCGCCGACGCCATCACCGTGCCGACCACGGTCATCGGCGGTCGGCACGACCTCCTTCTCCCGCACGCGATGACCCAGCGCATCGCGCATGCCCTGTCGATTCGCGGCTACCTCGATCGCCTGGTCGTCCTCGACACCGGCCACGCGTCGAACATCGAGGCCGCCGACGACTTCACGGCCGAGATCCATCGGGTCATGCATTCCGCGTCACCGCGTCCGGAGCTCGTTGAAACCGCCAGCTGACCAGGCACGTACTTTTTCATAGAACCCTCTTGCATTCTCATCGCGCGGGACCTACGGTTGCCGCATGGCGAGAACGCCGCTGTCGATGACACCCACCGGTTGGTTCCAGGTCGCCTGGTGCTCGGAGATCCCGGTCGGGGCGGTCCACACGATGAAGTACTTCGGGCGCGAGATGGTCGCCTGGCGGTCGCGGTCGGGCCGGGTCTCCGTGTTCGACGCCTATTGCGAACACCTCGGCGCCCACCTCGGCCACGGCGGCCATGTCGAGGGCGAGAACCTGGTGTGTCCGTTCCACGGCTGGGAGTGGAATCGCGAGGGGCGCAACGTCTGCATCCCGTACGAGAAACATCCCAATCGTGGGCGACGAATCCGCAGCTATCCGGTCGTCGAGCGCAACGAGGCCGTCTGGATCTGGCACGACCTCGAGGGTCGTCCACCGCATTTCGACGTTCCCGACATCTTCGGCGACTTCGACGACGATCGCACCGCCGCCGACTACTACCCGCCGGTGCCCGCGGCCACCCTCTTCCGTCCGGGACTCGAGATCCACCCGCAGTACATCATGGAGAACGGCGTCGACTTCGCCCACTTCAAGTTCGTCCACAAGACACCGTTCATGCCCGAGTTCACCCGGCACGACTTCGACGGGCCGGTGTCGCATGTCGACTTCACCATCGCCTTCGAGGAGGGCGCAACACTCGAGAACGCCACCAGCGGAGTCGAATCCATCAACGCCGGGCTGGGTTGTTCGGTCACCAAGAGCTGGGGCATGGTCGACAACCGCACGATGCCGGCGGTCACCCCGGTCGACGAGCACACCTCCGACGTCCGGTTCACCGTGTGGATCGGCCGCAAGCCGGGCGAGGACACCGGCGAGATCACCCGCTACGGGACCGTGATGGCCGACCTCGTCATCGAGCAGTTCGCCGCCGACATCGACATCTGGGCACACCAGCGCTACTCCGATCCACCCGCACTGTCCCGCAGAGAGTTCGAGGGCTTCACCGCACTTCGCAAGTGGGCGCGGCAGTTCTACCCCGACGGCGGACCCGACGATGCCGATACGTCGTCGTCGAGTGGAGCGGTGCTGCCACAAGGCGACGACTTCGTCCGCATCCGCCGTTCCGAGCTCGAGGCGCTACGCGCCGCCACGCAATCCTGACATACATTCAGCCCGAGAGGATCTGTCATGACCACCACCGAACGAATCCGGGTCTTCCAGGTCGCCACCGGCAATCTGGGCACCGAGATGATCGGGCGCATCCAGTCGCATCCCGACCTCGAACTGGTTGGGCTGCATTGTTATACGCCAGACAAGATCGGCCGCGACGCCGGTGAGATCGTCGGCCTCGACCCGATCGGGGTGACGGCCACCGGCACGGTCGAGGAGATCATCGCCGCCCGTCCGGATGTCCTCACCTTCCACGGCGTCTTCCCCGACGAGGACCTCTACGTCCAGGTTCTCGAGGCCGGGATCAACGTCGTGACCACGGCGGACTGGATCACCGGATTCCATCGCGACACCAATCACCCGCACCACTCCGGACGCAAGGTCAGCGAGGTGATCGCCGAGGCCTGCGAGCGCGGCGGCGCAACCTTCTACGGCACCGGTATGAACCCCGGTCTGGCGCAGATCCTCGGCATCGTGCACACCGCCGATGTGGCCGACATCGAGAACGTGACGGTCATCGAGTCCGTCGACGTCTCCTGCCACCACTCCGTGGACACCTGGAAGGCGGTAGGATACGGCCTGCCCGTGGACGATCCGAGCATCCCCGACTCGCTGTACAAGTACACCGCGGTGTTCGCGGACTCCGTCTATCTGATGGCCGACGCCTTCGACCTCGAGCTCGACGAGGTGGCGTTCTCCTACGAACTGGGCGCCTGCACCAAGGACGTCGACCTCGGCTGGTATCAGCTCCCGGAGGGTTCGCTGGGCGGCAGCTACATCAAGTACCAGGGCATGGTCGACGGCGTCGCGCGCGTCGAATCCCACCTCGAATGGCAGATGACACCGCACACCGATCCGTCGTGGAACATCCAGGCCTGCTACATCACCCAGGTCACCGGCGACCCGAACATCTACTCCAAGCACATGATCTTCCCGCGCAAGGGTTTCGACCTCAGCAAGCCGGAGAACTTCGCATCCATCGGCATGACCGTCACCGGACTCCCGGCCCTCAACTCGATCACGTCGGTCGTCGCGGCCGCGCCGGGCATCGTGACGAGCGCGGACCTCCCCCTCCGGTCGTTCGCGGGGCGGTTCGCGATCTGACGGAACGGGGTTGTGACCCTTCGTGGCTCGTCGCTAGCGCTCCTCGCACCTCAGGGAGCAAGAATAATGGTCGCTTCGCTCCTCGCACCTCAGGGAGCAATGGGGGTCGGTTCAAGCTCTGACAAGAAGTCAACCGAGGTCGATCGTCACCCCGGTGAGTTCGGCACCGATGTCCCACAACCGCGCCGCGACGTCGCGGTCCTTCGCCTTCGCCGACGGCTCAACCAGCACCGGAGGGCCGGCGAGCCCGAAACCGCCCACCGGACCGTAGTATTCGCCGCCCTGCGCCTTCGGGTCGGTGCCGGCGCGGAGGACCGACAACGCCCCGTCGGGCGGGTCCATGATGAAACGGTCGGTGAGCCATCGCAGCGAGGACGCGTGATAGGCCCACTGCAGGAACCGGCTCTGCTCGCGCATCACGCCGGTGCGGGTTCCGCCCGGGTGCGCGGCGAGCGAGATCGCCGGCGCCTCCGCGCTTCTCATCCGACGATCGAGTTCGAGGGCGAACAGCATCTGGGCGAGCTTCGCCCGCGAGTAGGCACCGGCGCTGGTGAACGCACGGTCCATCGGGAGGTCCGTGAAGTCGATGTTCCCGGCTCGGTGCGCGTGACTGCCGACGGTGACCACCCGCCCGGCGTCGGCTGCCAGGATCAGATCCATCAGCCGGCCGGTGAGTGCGTAATGACCGAGATAGTTGGTCCCGAAGTCCATCTCGAACCCGTCCGGGGTGAGTTCGTGCCGCGCCCGCATGACGCCGGCATTGTTCACCAGCAGATCGACGGTCGCGTGCCGGCGTCGGATCTCCTCGGCCGCGGATCGCACGGAATCCAGACTCGCCAGATCGAGATCGACGATCTCCACCTCGGCGCCCGGGACCTTCGTGACGATGTCGTCGCGGGCCTCCGCAGACGTTTGAGGATTGCGGCACGCCAGCACGACGCGAGCGCCCAGAGTCGCCAGCCCGAGCGCGATCTCGCGCCCGATCCCCGAGTTCGCCCCGGTCACCACCGCGACCCGTCCGGTTTGCGGAGGCGCGTCGGCCAACGTCCACCCCGACTTCACATCTGCCCCCTCCGGCACCGGCTCGAACGACGATGTTGTTCGTATCACATGGCGCCGGAGGGAGCGAGAGTCAGGCGCTCACGGCCTCCGGGGTGGCGCTGCTGAATTGTCCGGCGGGCGCGAAGCGGGCGAGGACCTCGTCGTGCGGCTCTCCGGCCACCGCGGCGATGAAGCCCTCCACGTCCTCGCGGGTCCGCAGACCGAGCAGTGGATTCGGTTCGGAGAGGAGACCGAACAGGGCCGACGCGATGGCGGGACTGACGGCGGCAGCCGGAAACGACAACTCCAGGTGGGTCGCGTAGTCGGGGTCGCCCAGGTAGAGCCGGGTGACCTCGACCGCGGCCCGTCCGCGTCGCTCCCAGTGCTTCTCGAATTCCGCCGACAGCCATTCGGCGGTGAACTCACCCTCGTGGTCCCGTGCGGCCTTGACGAGTTCGGCGACCTGGAACAGCGTGTTGGCTGCCCCCTGGCCCGCGACCGGGTCGACGGCGATCGCGGTGTCACCGATCGCCGCGACCGGATGTCCACCCGCGGTGGTCGCGACAGCCTGCCGGACAGTCGGGGTGACCGCGCCCTTGAGCCACGAGACCGGATCGGACTCGATGACCTCGAGCTGGTCGATGACCGGTGCGTCCTCCGGGAAGTACTCCGCGAAGATGCCGGAGATCGTCTGCCGGGCGGACACCGCGTCGTGGACGTCGTCGAGCCGGGCCGCCCACGCTCCGTCGGGCTTGGCGAAGACGATGAACGACCACGTCGGCCCGGCATCTTTGTGCAGGAACGGTCCGACGAAGATCTCCCCGTTCTGGGCATCGAGGTTGAACAGCGAGTGCTCGCCGCCCGCGCTGCTGCGGTAGGCGAAGGACTCCGGGCCGTGGTCGACGCCGGTCAGGGTGACCTGCAGCAGACGACGCTGCGGTTCCCGGTAATGCGTGCGTGACTCGTCGACCGGGAACAGCGTCGACAGTCCGCCCTTGCCGGTGGCGACGAGGGTGATGTCGGCGTCGGCGGCGATCGCGTCGAGACGGTCGAGGCCGATCTGCCCCACCTCGAATCGTCCACCGCGGTCCAGGAACCGGGCCAGGCGGTCGTCGGCACGCAGGCGCAGGTCGACAGCCTGTGCGACGTAGCCGTAGTCCGGGTTGAACTCGAGAACCGCGGCGCGCTCGTCGCCGCTGCCGGAGTACAACCGGGCGCTGATGCCGGTGGTGTTGCTGACCTCGTACAGGTCCTCGATGATCTCGGCATCCCACTCGCGGGACTTGCCGAACAGGACACCGACACCGGTCGGCGGCACCTTGTCGCGCAACGACTCGCGGTCCCGGTCGCTGTATAGCGTGACGTCGAACCCGGCGTCGAGGAAGCCGAGGGCGGCGCTGGTCCCGGCCAGCCCGGCCCCGATGATCGCGACCGATCGTCGTGCTGTCATGAATGGATCTCCCCTGGTTGTCGGCGTGGAATGACTGCTCGACAGCGTGCCGGGGCGATCGGTGTGGCTGAAGGGTTAGACGCACCGAGAACGAATCGGCGCGTCGGCGCCGGCTCGGGTGGGGACGCTACGCGTCGTCGCGAACCCGGCGGTACCGCTCGTAGATCACCTGTCCGCCGTAGGTCCGGGTCTCGGCGAGCGACAGCCGGATCGTGTCGGCGACCGGCGGCAGCAACGGGGTACCGCCACCGACGATGACCGGGTAGCGGAAGATGCGGAACTCGTCGACGAATCCGAGTTCGATTGCCTGCCGGGCCAAGTCGGCGCCGCCGATCTCCACGTCACCGTCGGTCGAGTCCAGCACCGCGGTGAGCTCGTCGGCCAGCGATCCCTGCGCCAACCGCGCGTTGCCCTCGACCGACGTGAGGGTGCGGCTGAAGACCACCTTGGGCAGCGCCGACCAGATGTCGGCGAACGCGGCATCCGCGTCGTTCTCACGCATCCGCGGGTCGGTCTCCCAGACCAGCATCGTCTCGTAGAGCCGTCGCCCGCACACGAAGGCACCGAGTTCGCCGACCCGTTCGGTGTGGAAGGCGAACAGATCGTCAGAGGGGACCGACCAGTTGAAGTTGCCGTCGCGGTCGGAGATGAAGCCGTCCACCGAGACGCCCATCGACAAGAGCAGCATGCGGGGATGTTACGACGCCTCGCCGACACAGTCGCGGACTCCGACGCAGCAGGTGAATCCACGAGTCTGCTGTGAGGTCCGACGACACCCCGCTCGTGCCAGGCTTCCCTCAGGTGCGGGCAAGTACCATCGCCCTCTGTGCGTACGCCCCTGACCGATGCGACACCCGTCGCAACCCCGAACGAGGACGCCGCGACCGGCAACACGTCCGGGTACCGGCTGGACCTCGACGGGCTGCGCGGCATCGCGATCGCGCTGGTCGCGATCTTCCATGTCTGGTTCGGCCGGGTGTCCGGCGGCGTCGACGTCTTCCTGACCCTGTCCGGTTACTTCTTCGTCGCGTCTCTGCTCAAGCACGTCCTGGCGACCCAGCCCACGACGAGTTCCTGGGGCGCGGCGATCAATCCGTGGCCGCGATTCTCCCGGCTCCTGCGCCGGTTGCTGCCCGCTCTGCTGCTGGTCCTCGCGGTCACCGCCGGACTGATCGCGCTGATCATGCCGACGACGCGTTGGGGACCGCTCGGGGCCGAACTGCAGGCCAGTGCCCTGTACTACCAGAACTGGCACCTCGCGTTCGAGTCGCAGGACTACGCGGCCGCCGACTCCGCGAACAGCCCGATGCAGCATCTCTGGTCCATGTCGATGCAGGGCCAGTTCTTCGTCCTCACCCTCGTCTGCGCGCTGGCACTGGGCGCGGTGCTGCGTGCCCTCGGCCGGCGATCCGCATTCTTCGCCGACCCCAAGGTGGTCCGTGGAGTCGTCGGGATCGCGCTCGGCGTCGTCGCACTGGGCTCCTTCGCGTGGGCCAACTACCGCCACGGGATCAACCAGCCCTTCACCTACTACGACACCGTGGCCCGTCTGTGGGAACCGCTCGTGGGCGGACTCCTCGCGGTGTGGATGCCGCGGATCGCGCTGTCGCAGCGGGTGCGTGACCTACTGGGACTCGTGGCCCTGGGCCTTATCGTGACGTGTGGCTGGTGGATCGCCGGCGTCCAGGAATACCCCGCGGCGTGGGCGCTCGTCCCCGTGGGAGCGACGCTGATCCTCATCTGGGTCGGCTCGTCCCAGACCGCCCCCATCGATCAGGCCCCCGTCGATCAGAAGACGGCGTCCGGCCAGACCTCGATCCGATCCGGGGTGAGCCGCGGTCTCGCCCATCCCCGGCTGGTGTGGCTGGGCTCGATCGCCTACGCGCTGTATCTGTGGCACTGGCCGCTGCTCATCTTCTACCTGGCGTGGCGCTATCAGGACGATGTCTCGTGGTTCGAGGGCACCGCCATCCTGGCCGTGTCCGTGCTGCTCGCCTGGCTGACCACGAAGTACGTCGAGGCGCCGCTGCGTGCCGGGTCGGCGAAGCGGAAGCAGTCCCCGGTGCCGCCCGATGCCGATGGCGTGGTCGCGCGGCCGCCGTTCGAGAAGACCAGAGGCTACCGGCGCGCCCTCGTCGCGGTACTGGTCGTCATCAGCGTCGCAGCCGGCGCCGCCGCGGTGACCTGGCAGCGCGACGCCGCCAACGCCACCCTCGACACCCAGAACCTCGACCCACGGCTGTACCCGGGTGCGCGGGCATTCCTCGACGGCGCTCCGGTACCGAACGTGACCGCACAACCGAGTCCCCAAGTCGTCGACATGGACTGGCCGATCACCTCCTACGACTCGATCATCAGCGGCTGGAAGGACCCGTCCATCAAGGTCGGGTACTACGGCAACGTGAACGCCACCCGAACCATCGCGCTGGTCGGCGGTTCGCATGCGGAACAGTGGATCACCGCGCTCGACGCCATCGGCAAGCGCCACGACTTCCGCGTGACCACCTACCTCAAGGTCGGGTGCGCCCTCACGACCGAGCACGTGTTCACGTGGTTCGGCCAGAAGTACTACCAGTGCAACGACTGGTCGCGTCGCGTCATGGAGCGGCTCGCCGTCGACAAGCCGGATGTCGTGTTCACCAACAGCACCCGGCCCGTCGAGTCGGGCGACGGCGACTACGTCCCCAAGGACTACGAAGAGATCTTCGCCGAGTTCCGCGACCGCGGGCAGCGGGTCGTCGCGGTCCGCGACAACCCCTGGGCGACCGGACAACTCAAGCCGCCGGAGTGTCTCGCCAGCGGACGCAAACCCGAGGTGTGCGGCGTGCCCCGAGCACAGGCGATGGCGCCGGCCGACCCCGCCGCCGCGCTCGCCGGCGAGTTCCCCAACATGAGCTTCCTCGACTACACCGACGCCATGTGCGACGACGAGTACTGCCCCGCGGTCGTCGGGAACATCCTGGTGTGGCACGACTTCCACCACTTGTCGGCGACCTTCGTCCGCAGCCTCATCCCTGCCGTCGAAGCCGATCTACAGCGGTCGCTGGGTTGGTGGTGAGCGGACGGCACGCCACCTCAGTGCCGCTCGCGAAAGTGCACCGGCCGTCGTTGCCGGTACTCGACGACGGTGCCGGCCGGACGATGCCATCCCGGCTCGGCCCGAACGGTCAACTCGACCGCGGGGCAGCCGGATTCGACCGGAGGCACCGATACTCGGACGTCCACGTGGTCACCGCGAGGTCGTACCGCGAGCACCTCTGCGCAACCGACATTCGCGACGCCGGATACGATCTCCAGGTCCCCGGGCCGCAGCATCACCACTCCTGCCCCGTGGCCCGGCCGGCGAATGCGTAACCGTCCTGCCGCGCACGAGACCTCGCCGTCGTCGGCTTCGCCCGGCAGATCCGTCATCTCCCCGAACATGCGCGCGACCTCCGCGTCGACGGGCTCGAGGTAGATCTCCTCGGGTGTCCCGACCTGGCGCACGCAACCCGCCATCAACACCACGACGTGGTCGGCCATCGCCATCGCCTCCTCACGGTCGTGAGTGACCAACAGCCCACTCGAACCCTCCGCCAGGATCGTGGCCCGGACATGCTCGCGCAGCTGCGTCCTCAGCTGGGCATCAAGTGCCGAAAACGGTTCGTCCAGCCCGATGACAGCTGGTCGGGGTGCGAGCGCGCGGGCCAGTGCCACCCGTTGGCGCTGACCGCCGGACAGCGAATCGGGCCGTCGATCGCCGAACTCCTCCAGCCCGACCACGTCGAGCAACTCAGCAATCCGGGCCGCCCGGCCGGGCATACGTCTCCACCAGGGACCGAGTCCGAACCCGACGTTGCCCGCGACGGTCAGATTGTCGAACAGCGCCCCCTCTTGTGGCACCAACCCGAACCTCCGACGTTCGGGTCGAACCCCCACCGGGCGGGTTCGGGCAGAGCCGGCCGAGGCGACCTCGACACCGTCGATCTCGATGCGACCCGCTCGGATCGGCTCGAGACCCGCGATCGCGCGCAACAGGGTCGTCTTACCGCAGCCCGATGGACCGATGACCGCCGTGATCGACCCGGCGGGAACGTGAAAGGACACGCCGTCGAGAACGGTCGTGCTGCCGTACACGACCGAGACGTCGTCTACACGAACCGCGTTCCTCATGCGTGGCGTGCCCTTCCGAACAGTGCGGACAGCGCCGCGGTGGGTAGCGACGAGACGACGATCAGAACCAACCCGAGGACGGCTGCGCGACCGTAACTCAAGTCGTTGTTCAGACTCCACATATCCGTTGCGAGAGTTCGTGTTCCGATCGGGGCAAGCATCAAGGTGGCGGGTAGTTCCTTGGCAACCGACAAGAACGCGAGAGCGGAGCCGGCCATGATCGCCGGCATCACCAACGGGAGTTGCACACGCACCGCGGTCGTCAGCGGTCCCGCACCGAGAGTGCGCGAGACCTCGGACACCGCACACGGGATGGAGTCGACACCGGATCGGATCGGACCCAGACAGACCGGCAGGAACAGGACCGCATAGGTGGCGATGAGCATCGTGGCGGTGAGGTAGAGGTCCGGGACGACGCGGGTGCCCAAGAAGACCATCGAGAGCGCAACGGTCACACCCGGCAACGTATAACCGAGGTAGGACACGGCCTCGACAGTGTCCCCGGTCCTGCTACGCGGACGAGATATGAAGAATGCCAACGGCAATGCGAGAAGGGCGATGACGATGGCCGCCTGTACCGAGAGCAACGTCGTGGTCCGGGCGTACGGACCCACCCAGGCCAGCAGTTCGCCGACGCTGTCGAATCCGAGCCGGCGGGACTCGCTGATCTCGCGTAACAGCCCGACGATCGGAAGGCAGACGCCCACCGCGACGGTGGCTGTGACGAGACCCCAGGCCACCGGCCGGTTCTTCGAGACCCTCGACCGCGACGGGGTGGCACTTGGATCGACGTGGCGTCGTGCTCGCCGTTCGACGACGGCGAGCGCCACCGCGACGAGTGCGAGAACCACACCGTAGAGTGCGGCGACCGAACGGTCCAGGGTTCCGTTGTAGGCGTTGTAGATCCCCACGGTGAACGGCTCGAAGCGGACGATCGCGGGTCCACCGAAATCGCTGATCGCGTACAGCGCAACCAGCAGTCCACCCGCAACGACCCCCGTGCGAACACGCGGGAGAGTCACGCGCACAAAGGCTTCGAGCGGACCACAGCCCAGAGTGCGGGCGGCATCCTCATCAGTGCGGCCGGTACCGGAAAGCAGCGCCACCGTCGGCAGCATGACCAGGGGATAACAGGCCAGGGTCAAGACGAGTGCAGCCGCCCCCAGGCCCTCGAATCCCGGGAACAGACGGGTCCACACAAAGCCCGATACGTACGAGGGGATCGCGAGCGGCGCCGCGAGTAACGCGATGACGAATGCGCGCCCGCGCCCCACCCCGCGGGACACACACCACGCCAGCACGACCCCGATGATGATCGACGCGCACGTGACGATCGCTGCGAGCTGAACCGTGCGCCAGAGAAGTTGACCGGTGCGCGGGCGGAACAGAAGCGCGGTCGCCTGATCGATCCCGATGTCGGCGACCCGAACGACGAGATAGACCGCGGGCGTGATCAACAACAGGGCGATGCAGACGCTGATCGTGCACAACAGCATTCGCCCCGGCCGGAGATGACGGCCGGGACGAATCCTGGTGTTGACCAACAGGTCAGACAGCGCCGACCTCGCGCAGCAACTCATCTGTGCCGACGACATCGGCCAGTTCGTCGAGGGCGATCTGCGGCGGTGACAGCTGCTCCAGCGTCGGCAGTCCCTCGACCGGGAGCGGCTCGTTCCCGACCACCGGGTACTCGCCCACCTCGGTGGCGAAGTAGGTCTGGGTCTCCGGCGTCAGCAACTGTCGGACGAATTCGAAGGCCTGCTCCTTGTCGGACGCGGTCTTGAGGACACCGATCGCACCCACGTTCACGAGCGCGCCCGGATCGCCGTCGGAGAAGAAGTGCAGTCGCCCGGGAACGTTCTCGATTCCCTTCTCCTGCACCTCCTGGACCCAGTAGTAGTGGTTGGTGAGTCCCGCTGCGAGTTGTCCGGTGTTCACGCCCTCCACGATGGGCCCGTTGCCCTCGAACGACTTGGGGTCGTTGGCAAGGAAGGCGGTGAGCCAAGCGCGAGCGCCATCGTCGCCGCGAGTGAGTCGGAGCGCAGTCACGAAGGACTTGAACGAGGCATTCGTGGGGGCGTAACCGACCTTGCCACGCATCTCGGGCGCGAGAAGTCCGTCGATGCCCGCCGGGAGGGTGGCCGGATCCACCTGCGCCGGATCGAAGATCAACACACGAGAGCGCGCCGACGTGGACACCCAGGTGCCGGTCTCAGACCGGTAGGCCTCGGGGACGTTCTCGGCGATGTCTGCGGGGAGGGGTTCGAGGAGTCCGGCCTCGGCAAGAGCGCCGAGCTCGCCGGCATCTTGCGCGAAGAAGAGGTCGGCCGGGCTACCGTCGCCCTCCTCCAGGATCTGCGCGGCCTTCTTGTCGTACGCCGCCGTCACCGGAACCGTCGCGTGGATTCGTTCCACCAGCGGACCCACCAGAGACTCCGAACGTCCCGAGTAGAGCACGAGCGCCTCGTCGTCGTTCGACGAATCGCTTCCTGTGCAGGCCGCGAGCAACCCGGCGGCCATGATCGCCGCCCCAGCGGTGGCGACCACTCGTCGAACCCATCGTCTTGTGTGCACTTGCCGATACTCCTCTGTTCTCGGGACACCAATGAACCTTCACCCCCGACCAAGCCAGGTAAGCCTAACCGATACTGGCGCAAGGTCGGACAAAACGGTCGTAGTCCGGTGACCGCCTGGGCGGCCGGCTTGCCCTCAGCCCACCGCGGTCAGCAGAGCACGCGGCCCGGCGAAGACCGTCTCGCGAATGTGGTTGCGGACGAGAGTCCAAGCGGGGCAGTCACATCGAGCAGCGACACCGCGCGCGTCGACGCCCTGGTCCCGGCACAACGCGATGGCCCGGCGCAGGTGGAAACCCTGCGTCACGATGACCACCTCGTCGACGCCGAACACCTCCCGGGCGCGCCGGCAGCTCGCCGCGGTGTCGAGGCCGGCCGGGTCGTCGGCGATCACCCGCGGGTTGACACCGCGTTCCTCGAGATAGCGTCGCATCACCGCTGGTTCGTTCCCAGCCTCGTCGGAACCGTTGCCCGAGTTGATGATCCGGGCGACTCCCCCGGTCCGGTACAGCTCCCGCGCCGTGTCGAGCCGCCCTCGCACGTAGTCGCCGGGCGACCCGTCGTCGTGGACGAGGGAACCCAGCACCAGCAGCGTGGACGGGCGAGCGGGTGCCGTCGCGTCGTCGATCCTGCCCACCGACGAGAAGTACATCCACGTGGCGGCCAGGGTGATCCACAGTTCGACCAGCACCAGCAGCACCGGTACGACGAGACGAGCACCTGACCTCACCCCTACAACGTAGGGGACCGACCACCAACATGCCCGTTCGAGCCCGGACCCGGCGGTCGCCCCGTGATACTGAGAGGACCTCGGTCGCGCTCAGCCTGTGCGCGCATCCATTTCGTGGTGTGAAAGTGATGGTGCGATGCCGTACATGCCGGTCACCTCGTCGATGTTCCTCCTCGCCGAGACGCGGGAGCAGCCCATGCACGTGGGCGGACTCCAACTGTTCGTACCGCGCGAGGGCCAGTCGTCGAGCGAACTCGCCGAAGAGATCATCGAAGCGTTCTGCGGCTGCACCGAAGTCCATCCGACCTTCCGCAAACGGCCGGCAGTACCGGTGACCCTGCTGGGCAACGTGGCGTGGTCCTTCGACGACGAGATCGACTTCGACTACCACGTCCGGCGGACCGTGCTCCCCCGCCCCGGCCGCGTCCGCGAGCTGCTGCGATACGTCTCCCTCAACCACGGGGCCCTGATGGACCGGTTCCGACCGATGTGGGAGATCCACGTCATCGAGGGTCTCGACGACGGCCGGGTGGCGCTCTACAGCAAGATCCACCACTCCGTCGTCGACGGCGTCTCCGCGTTGCGCCTGCTCCAGCGGACCTTGTCCGACGACCCCGACGACCGGTCGGGTACTGCACCCTGGGACCCGGCGCTGGTCGAGCGTCGACCCCCGCGCCCCTCGCCGAGTCTGCGCAGCCGGGTGTCCGGCCTGGCGAACGTGGCAGGCCAGGTCGCCGGCCTCGGGCCCGCGGCCGCGAAGGTCGCGGTGGCCGGCCTCCGCGACCCGGAGTTCGTCGCCCCACTGGGACGGGCCCCGCGCACGATTCTCGACGTCGCGATCGGGAGCGCCCGCCGATTCGCCTCGCAGCAGTGGGAGATCGACCGTCTGCGCGCAGTGGCCGATGCCCGGAACATCACCCTCAACGACGTGATCGTCGCCATGTGTTCGGGGGCCCTGCGGTCGTACCTCATCGACCAGGACGCGTTGCCCGACGCCCCGCTCATCGCGGCGGTGCCGGTGTCGATGCACACCGACGGCGATGACGACGGCAACGCGGTGACCGCCATCCTGGTGAGTCTCGCGACCGATGAGCCGGATCCCGAACGCCGCCTGGACAAACTCGTCGAGTCGGCGCGCCACAGCAAGTCGGTGGTCCGGGGCCTTCGTCCGCTGCAGGCGCTCGCGCTGGGAGCGGCGAATTTCGCGCCGCTCGCCTTCGCGACCGTGCCCGGCTTCGTCCAGTACGTCCCCCCGCAGTTCAACATCATCATCAGCAACGTCCCCGGGCCGTCGAAGCACCTGTACTGGAACGGCGCCCGCCTCGACGGGGTGTACCCGGTCTCCATCCCGACGCAGGGTCTCGCG
This sequence comes from Gordonia sp. SMJS1, assembly GCF_029866425.1. NCBI lineage: Bacteria > Bacillati > Actinomycetota > Actinomycetes > Mycobacteriales > Gordoniaceae > Gordonia > Gordonia sp. SMJS1. Next base: position 4,700,674 of record NZ_CP123381.1, read on the forward strand.
CTCAACATCACGGTGACCAGCACCGCCGAGCACATCAACTTCGGGCTGATCGGCGCCCGGGCCCAGCTCCCGAGCCTGCAACGCCTGCTCACGCACCTCGATACGGCGCTCGAGGAACTCGAGAAGGTCGCGCGAACCGGTGACGTCTCCGGGCACCCGCGGCCCGGACGTGGCCTCGGACACCCTGACTCGACAGTAAGTTACTCGCGAGTATCATCTGATATGAGGTAGACCAGCGTAATTAGGCCAGCCTTGGCAGCGCGCCGGTGGCGCAACGAATTACGGTTACCTGTAGTACACCGCCCCGTGGTACCCAGCCTCGCGTTCCGCGACCGGGGGCGGACGACCTAGACGAAAGGCCGGTACGCGCCCGTGACTACCACGACGATTGCCATCGGCACGACAGCCGCGGTGATCAGCCTCCTCTGCTGGTACCTGTTCCTCGGTGGCATGGTGCGGATCTTCCGCACCATCAAGCTCGGGCACAAGGTCGACAGCTCCCGCTTCTGGCCCATCCTCCCGCGCTTCCTGACGATGATGAAGGAATTCATCGTCCACACGCGGATGGTCAAGTTCCGCACCGTCGGCTGGGCGCACTGGCTCGTGATGGTCGGCTTCCTCGGTGGATTCCTGCTGTGGTTCGAGGCCTACGGACAGTCCATCAACCCGGAGTTCCAGTGGCCCGTCTTCGGTGACACCTTCGCGTGGCACCTCTGGGACGAGCTGCTCGGCATCGCCACCGTCGTCGGCATCATCGTGCTGATCGTGATCCGCCAGCTCAACCACCCGCGCGTCCCCGAGCGGCTGTCGCGCTTCGGTGGTTCGCGCTTCGGACCGGCCTACTTCGTCGAGGCCATCGTGCTGCTCGAAGGCCTCGGCATGATCCTGGTCAAGGCGTCGAAGATCGCGACCTACGGTCACGCGAACGCCTACTCCGATTTCTTCACCATGCAGGTCGCGAAGATTCTCCCGGCCTCGCCGACGCTGGTGTCGATCTTCGCCGTGATCAAGCTGATGAGCGGCATGGTCTGGCTGGCCATGGTCGGCATGAACATCAGCTGGGGCGTTGCCTGGCACCGTTTCTCGGCCTTCTTCAACATCTACTTCAAGCGCGAGCAGGACGGCGGCGTCGCCCTCGGTGCCGCGAAGCCGATGATGAGCCAGGGCAAGGTCCTCGACATGGAGACCGCCGATCCCGATGTCGACGCGTTCGGCGCCGGCAAGATCGAGGACTTCTCGTGGAAGGGATGGCTCGACTTCACCACGTGTACCGAGTGTGGCCGCTGCCAGTCGCAGTGTCCGGCGTGGAACACCGGCAAGCCGCTGAGCCCGAAGCTGCTCATCATGTCGCTGCGCGACCACGGCAACGCCAAGGCCCCGTACCTGCTCGCCGGTGGCCGCAAGGACATGGGCGGCGACGAGGTCGGCCTCGTCGATGCCGACGGCAACGTCCTCGAGGACAAACTCAACGCGATCCCGGAATCGGCGCGTGCCGAGGCGGCCCGCAAGCTCGTCGGCGAGTCCAAGGGCGATCTCGGCGGCGGTCAGGTCGTCGAAGCCGTGGAGGGTGAGTTCGATCCCGAGGCGCTCGGTGCCGTCATCGACACCGAGACCCTGTGGAGCTGCACCACCTGCGGTGCCTGCGTCGAGCAGTGCCCGGTCGACATCGAGCACGTCGACCACATCCTCGACATGCGCCGCTACCAGGTCCTGATCGAGTCGGACTTCCCGACCGAGCTGGCCGGCATGTTCAAGAACCTCGAGAACAAGGGCAACCCGTGGGGCCAGAACGCCTCCGCGCGCACCGCCTGGATCGACGAGATGGACATCGAGATCCCGGTCTTCGGCAAGGACGTCGAGTCGTTCGAGGGCTTCGAGTATCTGTTCTGGGTCGGCTGTGCCGGTGCCTACGAGGACCGCGCGAAGAAGACCACCAAAGCCGTCGCCGAGCTCCTCGACATGGCCGCGGTGAACTTCATGGTCCTCGGCGAGGGCGAGACCTGTACCGGTGACTCCGCACGACGTGCCGGCAACGAGTTCCTCTTCCAGATGCTCGCGCAGCAGAACATCGAGATGCTCGGCGAGGTCTTCGCGACCGCGCCCGAGCAGCGCAAGAAGGTCGTCGTCACCTGTGCGCACTGCTTCAACGCACTGGGCAACGAGTACCCGCAGCTGGGCGCGAAGTACGAGGTCGTCCACCACACGCAGCTGCTGAATCGTCTCGTGCGCGAGAAGCGACTCGTTCCGGTCGCACCGCTCGGCGAGGGTGTCACCTACCACGACCCGTGCTACCTGGGCCGCCACAACAAGGTCTACGACGCCCCGCGTGAGTTGATGGGTGCGGCCGGTTCGACGCTCACCGAGATGCCGCGACACGGCGAACGGTCCATGTGCTGTGGTGCCGGCGGTGCCCGCATGTGGATGGAAGAGCAGATCGGCAAGCGGATCAACATCGACCGGGTCGACGAGGCGCTGGACACCCTCGGCGACACCACCGGCGATCAGGTCAAGAAGGTCGCGACCGGCTGTCCGTTCTGCCGCGTCATGCTCACCGACGGTGTGACCGCCCGGACGAGCGGTACCGAGTCCGAGGGCAAGGTCGAGGTCGTCGACGTCGCGCAGTTGTTGCTCGAGTCGGTGAAGCGCGACCGGACCGAGGTCAAGCTCGGCGGCCGGTTCCTCGGACCGCGTCCCACCCTCGCCGAGCCGGAGCCGGAACCCGAGCCCGAGAAGGTGCCCGCGGCGGCGACTGCGTCGGCCGCGACCACCGAGGCCGCGCCGAAGCCGAAGGTCGGCCTGGGCATGAAGGGCGGCAAGAAGCCGGGCGCGGCGGCCAAGACCGCGGCACCGGAAGCACCCGCCGAGAAGGCACCCGCCGAGAAGAAGCCGGCATCGAAGGGCTTCGGCATGAAGGGCGGCAAGAAGCCCGGTGCCGCAGCGGCGTCGGCCGCCCCGGAGCCGGCAACCGCCGAGACCGCAGCCGAGGCACCCGCCGAGAAGAAGCCCGCAGCCAAGGGCTTCGGCATGAAGGGCGGCGCCAAGCGTCCCGGTGCCGCGAGCAAGCCCGCCGGTGGTACCGCCGAGCCGGTGCCGGCCGAGGCCGAGTCGTCCGAGGCGGTCAAGGAGGAGGTCGCCGAGGCCACCACCGAGACGCCGCAGGCCGAGAAGAAGCCCGCATCCAAGGGCTTCGGCATGGGCAAGGCCAAGCGCCCGGGTCAGAAGACCACCAACGCGGCGGCCCCCGCCGCCGGGGTGACCGCGCCCGCCGAGAGCAAGGTCGACGAAAGCGAATCGGCCCCGGACGCCGCCCCCACCGTGGACACGGAATCGGCTTCGGCGACAGCGGGAACGACGACAGCGGAGTCGGCTACCGCGGGATCGGCGACGGAATCACCTGTCGCTGCGGCAACGGAAGAGAAGCCTGGCAAGGCCAAGGGCTTCGGGATGTCCGCGGGCAAGAAGCGGCCCGGCGGTATCGGCAAGGCCGCGGCCAAGCCGGCTGCGGCACCTGCCGAGGCTGCGGACGCCCCCGCCCCCGCTCCCGAGACGGACGTCGCACCTGCCGAGACCGCCGAGGCACCCGCTGCCGAGGCTCCGGCTGCTGAGACTCCAGCCGCCGAGGCGCCGCAGGGCGGCTCGGCCGCCGTGCTGACCGAGGAGAAGCCGGCCAAGGCCAAGGGCTTCGGCATGGCCGCGGGCAAGAAGCGACCGGGCGGCGCGAGCAAGGCCGCACCGGCAGCTGCTCCGACTCCGGAATCGGCTGAGCCAGAACCCGAGGCCCCGCAGGCCGAGGAGGCACCAGCCGAGGCCGCAGCGACCGAAGCGGCTGTGAACGAGGCCCCGGCCGCCGAGGCTCCGGTAACAGAGGCCGACGACGCGGAGACGGCCGAGGTCGAGAGCCCGGGCGACGCAGACGACGCCGACACAGAGGCGGCGCCTGCGGCGTCGAGCAACGGTTCGTCCGCTGCTCGCACGGTCGCCGAGACCGGGGCGTCGAAGGCCAAGGGCTTCGGCATCGCGGCCGGCAAGAAGCGGCCCGGCCACAAGTAGAACTCTCAGCAAGGCAGACAGATGTCGTCTTTCGTGGCGCCCATCGCCACGAAAGACGACATCTCTCGTTTCGGGTGACCTCAGCTTCGGCACGCGCCAGAAACGCATTTGCCACCGGCTGCGACAATGTACCCGTGAGTAGGCCCCATGTTTCGCACCTCAACCAGAACCTCAAGCCGCTCGAGCAGTCGCTCAAGCTGCAGAACGTGTGCTACGAGATCCGCGGTCCCGTCCACGCGCACGCGCAGCGGCTCGAGGCGGAGGGCCATCGAATCCTCAAGCTGAACATCGGCAACCCGGCGCTGTTCGGTTTCGAGGCCCCCGACGTGATCATGCGCGACATGATCCACGCCCTCCCCTACGCGCAGGGCTACTCCGAGTCGGCCGGTGTCCTGTCCGCGCGTCGTGCCGTGGTGACCCGCTACGAGCTCATCCCCGACTTCCCGTACTTCGACGTCGACGACGTCATCCTGGGCAACGGCGTCTCCGAGCTCATCACGATGACGATGCAGGCCCTCCTGAACGACGGCGACGAGGTCCTGATCCCGGCGCCCGACTACCCGCTGTGGACCGCGATGACCTCGCTGTCCGGCGGGCAGCCCGTGCACTACCGCTGCGACGAGGAGAACGGGTGGAACCCCGACGTTGCCGACATCGCCGCGAAGATCACCGACCGCACCAAGGCGATCGTCATCATCAACCCGAACAATCCGACCGGCGCGGTCTACTCACGGGAGGTCCTCGAGCAGCTCGTCGAACTCGCCCGTGAGCATTCGCTGCTGATCCTCGCCGACGAGATCTACGACAAGATCATCTACGACGACGCCGAGCACGTGAACGTGGCATCGCTGGCGCCGGATCTGTTGTGCCTCACCTTCAACGGTCTGTCGAAGGCGTACCGCGTCTGCGGCTACCGAGCCGGATGGGTCGTGATGACCGGGCCGAAGGACCACGCGCGCGGGTTCATCGAGGGCATGGGCATCCTGGCGTCGACGCGCCTGTGCGCCAACGTGCCGGGCCAGCACGCGATCCAGGTGGCCCTCGGCGGTTACCAGTCCATCGAGGCCCTCGTCTCCCCCGGTGGCCGGTTGTACGAACAGCGGAACGTGACCTGGGAGAAGCTGAACGAGATCCCCGGGGTCAGCTGCGTCAAGCCCAAGGGCGCGCTGTACGCCTTCCCCCGCCTCGATCCCGAGATCTACGAGATCCACAACGACGAACTGTTCGTCCAGGACCTGCTGCTGCAGGAGAAGATCCTGGTGGTGCAGGGCACCGGGTTCAACCTCGACGACCACAACCACTTCCGCATCGTCACGCTGCCGTGGTCGCGCGATCTGAAAGAGGCTGTCGAGCGTATCGGAAACTTCCTGTCGTCGTATCGACAGTGATCCCGCGGAGTTCCGCGAGAAGTCCCTGGTGAGGGCCCGGTCATCCGACCGGGCCCTCACTGCTTTTCCGGGGTCTGGACATTTGTGTAACCGTTGGTAACGTGTACCTCCATCGGCGGGGCACACACAACGAGGTGACAGATGGCTCAACAGGCGATTCGACGACCCGAGTGGCGTCCGGGGACCGTCAGCAACAACGGGATCCGGCTGGCCACCTACGAGCTGGGCGATCCGTCGAAACCGACGGTGCTGCTGGTGCACGGCTGGCCGGACACCCACCACCTGTGGACCCACATCGCGCCGCGGCTGGCGGAGCAGTATCACGTGGTCGCCTATGACTGCCGCGGCTTCGGCGAGAGCGACCGCCCCCGGCAGGTCGCCGCCTACCGCCTCGACGAGCTCGCCGACGACCTGTACGCGGTCGCGGAGTCGGTGAGTCCCGACGACGCCGTACACGTGGTGGCACACGACTGGGGATCGGTGCAGACATGGGAGGCCGTCAGCCGCCCGCGCGCCAACGCCCGCATCGCCTCATTCGTCTCGGTGTCCGGCCCCAACCTCGACCACCTCGGTCAGTTCGTCCGCGATCAGGTCGCCAGCCCCACCCCTCGACACCTGCGCAATGTGCTCGCGCAGTCGATGTCGTCGGCTTACACAGGGCTGTTCCAGCTTCCGGTGCTCCCCAACGTGTTGTTGCGCGCGATGGGCAATCCGGCGGTGTGGAAACAGTTCCTGCGCGCGGTCGAGGGCACGCCACCGGAGAACGTCGACGTCGCCGACTCGTTGCGCCGCGACATGGTGAGCGGCCTCGCCCTGTACCGCGCGAACATCCGCGCCAAACTCCTGCGCCCCGATCCGCGGACCACCACGGTGCCGGTGCTCCAGGTGGTCAACGAACGCGACATCGCGCTGCGGCCGGCCATCTACGACATCACGCCGACGTACGTCGCGAAACTCTGGCGCCGCGACACCCCGACCGGACATTGGCTGCCCTACACCAACCCCGACTATCTGACCGATCTCGTCCTGGATTTCCTTGCGGTGCAGACCAACAGTGGGGCCCCGGCCCCGGTCATCGAGCGGGCCCGGCTTTTCACCGAACCGAAACCTCTGGCGGGCAAACTCGTCGTGATCACCGGTGCGGGCAGCGGCATCGGACGCGAGACGGCCCTGGCACTGGCCGAACGCGGGTGCGAGCTCGTCCTGGCCGACCTCGACCTCGCGTCCGCCGACGAGACCGCCCGCGCCTGCAAGGCCGCGGGGTCGGCCGCGCACGCCTACCTCCTCGATGTCTCGGACACCGCCGAGTTCGCCACCTTCGCCGCTCGCGTCCGAGAGGCCCACGGCATCCCCGACATCGTGGTCAACAACGCCGGAATCGGTTTGGCCGGCGGGGTGTTGGCGGCCACCGACGAGCAGGTCGACCGGCTCCTCGACGTCAACCTGCGCGGCGTCGTCACCGGCAGCCGGGAGTTCGGCCGGCAGATGGTCGAGCGCGGGGTCGGCGGGCACATCGTCAACATCGCGTCGGCCGCGGCGTTCACGCCGTCACGCAGCCTCGGTCTGTACTCGGCGTCGAAGGCGGGCGTACTCCTCTTCTCCGAGTCGCTCCGCGCCGAGCTCGCCGAACACCGCATCGGCGTCAGCGCGATCTGTCCCGGACTCGTCGACACCAACATCGTCTCCTCGACGCCGATCGCCGGCCTCGACGCCGAGGCCGAACAGGCCCGCCGCGATCGGCTCGACCGGTTCTACCAGCGCCGGGGATTCACCCCGGACCGGGTCGCCGGTGAGATCGTCGCTGCCATCGAGCACAACAAGGCGGTGGTGCCGGTGACCGTGGAGGCGAAGGTGGGATACCGGATCTACCGCTTCGCGCCGTGGCTGTCGCGCATCGGCGCCCGTCAGAACGTCACGGGGTGAACCACATGACGCACACCGAGGATCACGCACACGACGACGCTTCGGCCGATCCCGGCCCCGTCGAACTGCACGCCCGGAACGTGGCATTCGACTGGGATGACGTCCCGCTGCATTGGATTCCCGGCCATCCGGTCGCGTCGAACTTCATCAGTGTGCTCAATCTCCTCCTGCCCGAGGGCGAACGATGGTTCGTGCAGACCTACAACGAGGCCCTTCCGCTGGTCGACGACGAGGAACTCGCCTCTCGCATGCGAGGATTCATCGGCCAGGAGGCGATGCATGCCGAGGCCCACGATCACGTCCTGTGGGAGTTCCTCGATCACCACGGCATCGACCCGCGGCCCTACCAGCTACAGATGGAGTGGATCTTCCGCAAGGTGCTCGGCCCGCTGGAGGGTGGCACCCAGGAGGCCCGCGACAAGCATCTCGTCGAACGCCTCTGGCTCATCGCGGCTTTGGAGCACTACACCGCCATCCTCGGCGACTTCGCGTTGAACAACACCTGGACCCGGGTCGGGGCGCACCCCACGATGACCGACCTGTTCATGTGGCATGGCGCCGAGGAGGTGGAGCACCGCGCGGTGGCACACGATGTCGCCGCGTACTTCGGCGACGGATATCTGCGTCGCGGCCGGGCGATGTTCGTGGTGCTGCCGATCCTGTTGATCCTCATCCAGCGGGGTTACCGATTCATCATGGGCCAGGACAGGTCGTTGTCGTACAACTACTTCCAGAAGACCTGGCATTACCACCGCGGGGTGCGGGCCGGCGTGCTCCCGAAGATGCGGACGATCGTCTTCGCCACCTTCAGCTACTTCCGGCCCGGGTTCCGGCCGGAGGACATCGGCAGCACCGCACAGGCGGTCGCGTATCTCGCGAGCTCGCCGGCCGCGCGCAACGCGGCGTGAGTGCGGACGGGAGAGCAGGGTCATGAACCAACGCGCGCATCCGCATTCGACAACGCTCACGCAACCACCGCCCCACCTGCACGGCCGATGGCGGCATGACCCGCTGCTCACGTTCGGCACCATGGTGTTCCGGGCGTGGTGGCCGGTCTGGCGGCCGCTGTCACCGCTGCGCCGAGGTGCGGTGCGCGACGGGACCACCCGGGTCCGAATCGTCGGACGCGAGGTGGTCGCGCGCGACGAGAACGTCATCGCGCTCACCCTCGCCGCCGCGGACGGTGGCGCGCTGCCGAACTGGCACGCCGGGGCGCACATCGATCTGTTGTTGCCGTCGGGACGCATGCGGGAGTACTCGCTGTGCGGTGACACCGCGGATCGGGAGCACTACCGGATCGGCGTGCGCCGGATTGCCGACGGCGGTGGTGGTTCGGTCGAGGTCCACGACTCGTTGCGTGTCGGCGACGTCTTCTCGATCAAGGGTCCCCGCAACGCCTTTCCGTTCGCGGTCCCCGGCCACGGATCACCTGCGCGCCGAATCCGCTTCGTCGCGGCCGGAATCGGCATCACCCCGATCCTGCCGATGCTCGCCACGGCCGAGCGCTTCGGGCTGGACTGGTCGATGATCTACACCGGCCGCACCGCCGAGTCGATCCCGTTCCTCGACGAGGTGGCAGCGTTCGGCGACCGCGTCACCATCCGGACCGACGACGTCCACGGACTGCCGAGCATGGCCGATCTGGTCGGTCCCGTCGACGCCCCCGCCGACCTCGCCGTCTACTGTTGCGGCCCGGTTCCCATGCTGGAGGGGCTTCGCCGTCATCTCGCGACACGCGCCGACATCGAGCTGCACTACGAGCGGTTCAGCCCGCCACCGGTGGAGAACGGCTCCGAGTTCACGGTGACGCTGGCCTCGACCGGTCAGGAGATCCCGGTCGCCGCAGACGAATCGGCGCTCGCCGCGATCCGCCGAGTGGTGCCGTCGGTACCGTACTCGTGCCGGCAGGGATTCTGCGGCACCTGCAAGGTCAGGACGCTGTCCGGCGAGGTCGACCACCGCGACAACATCCTGACCGAGCCCGAGCGCGCGGCCGGGACCATGCTGACCTGCGTATCACGCAGTCCCGGCGGGAATCTCACCCTCGACCTCTGAGGCTTCCGCCCCCTGAGCTGAGGTGTGAGGAGCGCTGGCGACAACCCGTCCGCTCCCTGAGGTGCGAGGAGCGTTAGCGACGAGCCACGAAGGGTTCCCGCTCCCCCGCAACAAGAATGCCGCCGCGACGCCCGCGACCGCCGTGACGGCGACCGCGGCCCAGACCGCGTCGTGCAACCCGACCATGAAGGCGTCCTGCACCGCGATCCGGACCGCATCACCGATCGCGCCCGGCGCCTGGTCGGCCACCCCGACCCCGGCCATCACCGATTGCTTCGCCGCGTCGACCGCCGCGGCCGGCAACCCGCTGCCCGCCAGCCGGTCCCCGACCCCGGCGACATACGCCGAAGTCAGGATCGACCCGAGGACCGCGACACCGAGCGTCCCGCCGATCTCGCGTGTCGTGTCGTTGACCGCACTGCCCGCACCGGCCTGTTCCGGACGCAGCGCGTCCATGATGAGCTGGGTGCACGGACCGGAGATGAAGGCGAGACCCGCCGCCATCAGCGACATCGCCCAGATGATGAGTTCCCAATACCCGGAGTCCCGCGCGGAGAGCTCGACGAGCGCGAACCCGCCGGACATCAGGAAGGCACCGGTCACCGAGACCACCCGGGGCCCGAAACGGTGCGACAGTGCCATCGCAACCGGCGACAGCGCCGCCATCACGATCGCGAACGGAAGGGTACGGACACCGGCCGCCAGCGGACCGTATCCCTTCACCGCCTGGAAGAACTGCGTGATCAGGAAGATGAAGCCGAAGAGCGCGAAGAACGCCACGCTGATCATCCCGGCCGCGGTGGCGAAGCGCCGGTTGGCGAAGAGCCGGACGTCGAGGATGGGGTGCGCGATCCGCAGCTGTGTGGCCACGAACACCGCCAGGATGGCCACTGCGACAACGACACCCGCCACCGTGCGTGGCGTGGCCCAACCGACGTGGGGCGCCTCGATCAGGGTGAAGGTCAGCAGGCCCAGGCCGGCGATCGAGAGCACGACCCCGAGCGCGTCGAACCGGGGCACCGACACCGGTCGCGTGCCGGGTACGACCGCCAGGATCATCGCGAGGGCCACCACACCGAACGGGACGTTGACCCAGAACACCGATGTCCACGAGAAGTGTTCGAGGAGCCAGCCGCCGAGAACCGGTCCGATGGCCACTGCCACTCCGGAGACCGCCGCCCAGATCCCGACAGCCATCGCGCGTTCCCGGGCATCGACGAAGATGGTCGTGATGATCGCGAGCGTGGCGGGAAAGACCAGCGCCGCGAAGACCCCGAGCCCCGCACGGCCGGCGACGAGCTGCCCGAGGTTCTGGGATGACGCCGCCAGCACCGACACCAGCATGAAACCTCCGATGCCGGTGAGGAGCACCCGACGGTGCCCGAACCGGTCACCGAGGTAGCCGCCGGTCAACAGCAGGCCGGCGAAGACGAGCGTGTAGGCGTCGACGATCCATTGCAGGCCCGAGATCCCGGCGCCGAGGTCGCGGGCGAGCGTCGGGAGGGCCACGTTGACGATCGTGTTGTCGATCATCACGAGTAGTTCGGCGAAGCTGAGGGCGCCCAGCGCCCACCAGCGAGCATGCGTGCGTTCGGTTGGCATCGATCTTCTCCTGGTCGGGTGGCGCAAGCGGTTTCGTCGATCCGTTAGAACAACGTTCCAGTTTTGTAGAACAGTGTTCTATTCAAGAAGAACACCGTTCCAGTAGGTTGTCAACATGTCTCCCGCGAAGCCGCGCACGCGTACAGCAGGCGCCGACGTCCGATCCGCGCTGCTCCGGGCAGGTCGCACGATCCTCGAGCGCGATGGCACGGCCGGTCTGACGGTTCGGGCCGTGGCCGGTGAGGCGAAGGTCGCCCCGATGGGCGTCTACAACCACTTCGACGGCCGGGACGGCCTGCTGGACGCCCTGGTCACCGACGGTTACGCCGAATTCGGACGGGCGATTGCGACGAGGGATGACGATCCGGCGACTCGTCTGCGCAACGCCGGTGTGGCGTACCGGAAGTTCGCACTCGCCAATCCGGTGCTCTACGGGCTGATGTTCTCAGCGCAGTGCACGCCCGAGATCGACGTGGCCGCAAATGCATTCGAGGTCCTCGTCGACACCATCCGGTACGGCCAGGTGGCCGGGGTCATCTTGTCCGCCGACCCCGTCGAACAAGCCATGCAGACCTGGTCCGCCGTTCACGGCGCCGTGAGTCTCGAACTCGCCCATGCCTATCACCCCGACGTCGATGCATCGGCGAACTATGAGAACGTCCTCGACTTCGTGGCGCGCGCACTGGCGCCCCGGCCCGGCGACTGAGACCCGGCTCGGACACGGTCATCGGGTTCGTGCGTCAGGGCAGGACGATCGGCGGCAGACCGGGAAGCGGGATCGTCACGCCACCTGGCGGACGCGGAGTCCGCGGCCGGGGACGAGGCCGGGGCGCGGGTTCCTCCGCGGAGGGCGTCGTCGTCTCCGGCGGGGGAGGAGTCGTGTATCGGCGCGCCGGTTGCCGGGCCTCGGCATAGATTGCGGGATCGGCGAATTCGGGTTCCGGGGTGGCGCTGGTGCGCTGGGGAAGCGGCGCGGCCACGGTCGGCGACGCCTCATCGTGTCCGACGGCCAACGCCGTGGCCACCGCGACGACGGCCACCGCGCACAGCAGCGCCACCGCGGCGAGAACGCGCTTGCCTCCGTGCCGCCGTCGCCTCGCGCCGGCCGCCTGCGGCCCTGCTACGGACACGTCGGAGTGCGGTGGAGCCCCGATGGCCGACCCTGTGTCCGCCGAATACCCGGCCATCGGATCGACGTTCACCTCCCCATCGCCGGACCGGACGGGCGGCGTGGGCGTATGCGCCGACGTCCACCGTGGCGCAAACTCGGCCGACGGCGGCGGCTCGGCAACCGGATTCGTCGGCGTGCGCTGATCGTGACCGACCGGAGAGAGCTCGGAGAACTGCTGGTCGTCCCGAAGCGGCTGGGCGCGAGGGACATCCGGGGCAGCAACATACGGAGCGAGCGCCCCGAACGCCGTGGCCACCACCGGTGGCGACTGGGTGACGGACTCGAAGATGGGGGTGTCGTGCGTATCGTGCGTATGGTCGTCGCCACTCGGAGCGATCTCGGCCATCTCGGCGGGGGCCGAGAAACCGTCATCCGGCCGGGTCGGGACCGCATCCTGTTCGGCGGGCGGGGTCGCCACTTCCACGTCCGGTTCGATCACATCGCCGGACACCGCGATCGGGTGCGGTACCTCCGGTTCCGCCGCGTGTCCGCCGTGCACCGGGGGCCGAGTGATGCTTCCCGACGGAGCGACGTCGACGACCGGCACGGGTACCGCTCGCGCGATCGCGTCCCGGAGGCCGGGCCATGCGCTCACGCGATCGGTGACCACGACCGCGGGGGCGGAGGCTCCGGACACCGCCGCGCGAGCGAGGTCCTCGGCGCGTGCGGTCAGCGGGGCTCCGGCTTCGGCGACGTCGCGGCGCGCCATGCGGAACAGCCGGATGTGGTCGCGGCCCATCAGGAAGGTGCCGTCGGACTCGCGGAGCCGCTCGCGGCCGCGGGTGACGAGGTCGAGGACCTCCTCGTGCCATTCGCGCGAGGTCGGTGCCGCCACCCGCCCGACCCGAACGAGATGGTCGGCGATCACCTCATCCAGGACGGCGAGGGTGAGACCGGAATCGGAGTAGGAGTCCGCGACGGTCCCTCGAGCCGGGTCCAACCGTCCCACCGAGACGCCCGCCCGCGGATCGAGATCGAACAGCACGACCTCGGCATTCTGCGCGATCCCCCGCTCAGCGAGTTCGGCGCGCACGGCGTCGACGACGGCAGCACTGACCGTGACCTCTGCCTGCGCAGACGTCGGTGTCACGGCCGGATCGGCCACCGTGTCGGTCATCTGGTTGATTCCTGCACCTCACGTGCACCTCGCCTCATGTCCCCCACCGGCGAGTAGGTGCCCCCTGGACAGTCGCGAGCTCAACCTAGCACGACTCAGCGGACGGTGGCCCCCGGCGCATATCCGTTCACCTGCTCGGACGGGTGGTTTCGCGGCGCAGGGCGGGTGGGAGCGGGGCCGCCCAGGGCGCGGTAGTCCCAACCCGCGTCGCGCCACATCTGCGGGTCGAGGCAGCGCCGGCCGTCGACGATGCGTTTGGCGCGGACGACGCCCTCGAGTTCTTCGGGCGCCATGTGCACGAACTCGGCCCACTCGGTGGCGATGACGACGACGTCGGCCCGGTCGCACGCGTCGCGCGCCGAGGTGGCGTAGCCGAGGCTCGGGTGGACGCGTCGTGAGTTGTCCATGGCCTTCGGGTCGAAGACGGTCACGGACGCCCCTTCGAGCGCCAGCCTGCTGGCCACCGTCAGCGCGGGTGAGTCACGGACGTCGTCGCTCTCCGGTTTGAAGGCGGCGCCCAGGACGGCGACGTTGCGCCCGAGGACCTCGCCGCCGAGGGCCTCGAAGACCAGTTCCACCGCCGCACCCCGGCGACGCATGTTGATGGCGTCGACCTCCCGCAGGAAGCCGACGGCCCGCGGGGCGCCCATGTCGTCGGCGCGCGCGGTCAGGGCGCGGATGTCCTTGGGCAGGCAACCGCCGCCGAAACCGAGACCGGCGTTGAGGAATCGGCGTCCGATCCGCGGGTCGTGCCCGATCGCGTCGGCGAGGGTGTTGATGTCGGCGCCGGCGATCTCGCACAGTTCACTGATCGCGTTGATGAACGATATCTTGGTGGCCAGAAAGGCGTTCGCCGAGACCTTCACGAGTTCCGCGGTGGCCCAGTCGGTCTCGATCAACGGCACGCCGGTCTCGAGGATCTCGCGGTAGATCTCGCGGGTGACCTCCCCGGCCGACGACCCGGCGTCGGGGTCGTCGGCGGCCGTGTTGAGGCCGCTCGGGTCGAGCGAACCGGTACCGAGGACGAGCCGATCCGGCCGGAGCGTGTCCTCGACGGCGAATCCCTCGCGCAGGAACTCCGGACTCCACGACAGTTCGACATCCGCCCCGGCGTGCGACAGTACCGAGATCCGTTGTGCGAGTTTGGCGCAGGTGCCGACCGGTACGGTCGACTTGCCGATGATGAGGTGGGCGCCCCGCAGCGTCGGCACGAGCGCGTCGATCGCCGAGTACACGTGCGAGAGGTCGGCCCGGTGCCCGCGGGGTTCCTGCGGGGTCCCGACGCCGAGGAAGTGCACCGAGGCGTGGTCGGCGGCCGCGAGGTGGTCGGTCGTGAAGCGGAGTCGTCCGGCGTCGATGTTGCGGCGCAGGATGTCGGCGAGCCCCGGCTCGAAGAACGGGACCTCGCCGGCCTGCAGGCGTTCGATCTTGTACGGATCGACGTCGATGCCGACGACCTCGTGCCCGAGTTCGGCCATGCAGGCCGCGTGAGTGGCACCGAGGTAGCCGCATCCGATCACCGTGAGCTTCATGAGGGCAACGGTTACCCAGGCGGAACCACCGGTAACCATCCTCGTCGTGGCGGGTTGTCATCGGCTGGGTGAACTTCCGGAGCCGCGCCCACCCGGTCCGCCCACCCGCCGGTTGAGCCGAGTCGAAACCCCTCAGTCGTGCTTCTGGAAATTCAGGTACGCCTTCGACGGGGTGGGGCCACGTTGTCCCTGGTATTTCGATCCGACCGACGCGCTGCCGTACGGTTCCTCGGCCGGGCTGCTGAGGCGGATGAGGCACAGCTGCCCGATCTTCATGCCGGGCCAGAGGGTGATCGGAAGGTTCGCGACGTTCGACAGCTCGAGGGTGATGTGGCCGGAGAAGCCGGGGTCGATGAAGCCCGCCGTCGAATGCGTGAGGAGGCCGAGCCGACCGAGTGACGACTTGCCTTCGAGCCGGCCGGCGAGGTCGTCGGGCAGCGAGCACACTTCAAGGGTGGACCCCAGCACGAACTCACCCGGGTGCAGCACGAAGGGCTCACCGTCGGCCGGTTCGACCAGCGAGGTGAGTTCGTCTTGGCGTTGTGCGGGGTCGATGTGGGTGTAGCGGGTGTTGTTGAACACCCGGAACAGGCCGTCGAGCCGGACGTCGACGCTGGAGGGCTGGACGAGGGCGGGATCGAACGGATCGATGGCGAGGCGCCCGTCAGCGATCTCGGCGCGGATGTCGCGGTCGGAGAGCAGCACGGTGTCGAGGTTATCGAATGGTCAGGGAGGATCTGCGCCGGTGTCGGTCGGCGCCGACCCTCCGCTCTCCGGCACCGCTGTTCTGCGCCGCCGCCGGACATCAGCGCGCATTCGGTCGAGGATCGCGTCGGTGCGATGGGCATGGTTGATCCGCGGCGTCGGCGACGGGTGCGCGCGGGGCGGGTGCCAGACGGCGCGGCCGGCGTCGACCCCTTCGGTGGCGATGGTGGTGGCCCACTGATCCACCCCGGTGCCGACCACTCGGTTGTGTGGTGGGCAGGCGGTCGCGAGGGTGTCGAGGTCGGTGGAGCCGTGGTGGGCGTCCCACTCGACGACATGGTGGATCTCGCAGTCGAACGACGGCCGCGTGCATCCCGGGAAGGTGCAGCCGCCGTCGCGGGCGACCGCGGCGATTCGTTGTGCGCGCGAGGCCAATCGCCGGGACCGTCCGAGATAGAGGACCTCACTGGAGTGGTCCCGGAACACCGCGAGATGGTGCTGCGCGTCGGCGGCAAGGTCGATGGCGTCCTTGATGGGTAGGAGGGTTCCCGTCGCGGTCCGTGCCGGGTCGCCGGCCGCGTCGCGCAGCGCCGATTCGGTGATGGAGACGACGAGGTGTGGCGGCAGCCCGTGGTGCGAACCCCCGAGCGCGCCGGCGTCGAGCACGAAGCGCAGCATGGCGCGCAACGCGTCGTGGTTCCGCTTCTCGGCCGTGCGCTCGTCGCGTCCGGCAGCGGCGACCAGTGCGTCGGGGTCCGCGGCGGCGGGGTTGCCGGTGGGCGACTCGGGATCGGCGGAATTGTTCATCCCGGGAGCGGCCCACACCGACAGGACGACGTCGAACATGGCGCGCGTCACGGGGTCGAGCGTTGCGGTCAGCCGGGACATCAGTTGGGCGTCTTGCGGCCCGAGTTTGAGGCCACGGTTGCGGGCGCGGTCGCGGTCGTCGGTGATGGTTCCGTCGGGGTCGAGGTGGGCCAGGATGCGGGCGCCGAGGTCACGGAGTGACGACGGGTCGTACTCGCGTGCGTAGTGCGCGAGCGTCGCCTCGGCGGCTTCCCGGTCGGCGGGGTCCACGTCGGCGGGGATCTTGCGCATCACCTCGATGACGACGTCGACGTGGCGTCCCGAGATCTCGCCGTCGGCAACACCTTTGGCGGTCTCGGGGAAGCGCGGTTCGAGCGGCACCCCCTGCATGTCCGGAAACCTGCCCAAGGCCCAGACCCGGTTCATCAGGCGGTTCGCCTCGCCGCGCCGGTTCAGCGCGTGGCAGAGGAAGTTGGAGACGGTCTGGCACCCCATCTTCCGGTACGCCGACCGCTCGTCGATATCGACGATGTGGTCGGTGAACAGCGACAGCATCCGTCGTTCGGCGCGCTCGTGCTCGATCGCGACCTGCAGCAGTTCGGTCTCGGAGCAGTCCGTGGACTGCGTCTCGGCGATCTCGTCCATAAGTGCATGCAGGCGCTTGTACTGGTCGAGAAGAAGTGGTGGTGGTGCAGATGGCCCGGTAGAAGCCATGATTTCATCCCCCGTCATCATGGCTTTACTCGAAACTACGTTCGAGACTACCGGCCGGCCGCCCGGCGCGCAACCCCTTCCGGCGAATTATTCTGCGTCGCAACTGAATCGCGTCGGCCCGCCGCCGCCCGGTCTCGCCTAGATGTCGCAGTTCGTTGCGCCTGACGCCACGATCCACGACATCTGCGCGTGCCGGCGACCGGACCGGCCACGGGTTTGCTAGGCTGTCGTTCGCGAGTCCGGCACTCGCACGCCGATGTAGTTCAATGGCAGAACATCAGCTTCCCAAGCTGAATACGCGGGTTCGATTCCCGTCATCGGCTCCACCATCACCGCAACTCGCGAGGCCCCCTGGTCCGGTGATCGACTAGCCGAAGAGAGCGACAGCGGTGCCGGCGATCAGCGGCACACTGAGCAGGACCAAGACGACTCCGTTGATCCATCGGTGGTCACGCAGAACCGCCAAGAACTCACGGACCTGGGCGTTGGGGACGAAGTATCGCGCGGTGTGGGCGCCGGTCGAGAATCCGTCGATCCCGGCAGACCGCATGAGCATCGCTCCGCGGAAGGCGTGATAGCCGCTCGTCACCACCGCGACCGATTCGGTCACTCCACGCTCGTCGAGCACACGCCTCGAGTACCGGAGGTTCTCCGCGGTGTCGGTGGATCGGTCCTCGAGTGCGATGGCATCACGATCGACGCCCTTCGAGACGAGGTACTCGGCCATCGCCGCGGCCTCCGACAGCCGCTCGTCGCCACCTCTGCCTCCGGAGCAGATGATCAGCGGGTCCAGGCCGGAAGGCCGGGCCAGATCATAGATCTCGCGACCGCGGTCGAGTCGTGACGCCAGCAGCGGACCGACGCGGGACCGGTCGAGCAGACCGGCACCCAGGACGATGATCGCGCCGACCTTCGCCCGTCGCGCCCGCCACCTGCTCCACCTGCCGTACAGCCACGACCAGAGCAGCAGCGAGGCGAACACGAATCCCAAGTAGCCGGCCGGGATCCCCACCGCCAAGAGGAAGTTGAGCAGAGCGTTGCTCGTCGACACGTCGAACCATCCGACGATGATCCCGAGCAGGACAGCGAGCGCATAACCGGACAGCAGTGCACCCAGGAGCGCCGACAGCAAGTTCCCGGGGCGGCGCCCCTCTCGGCGCAGAAGCGTCACGCCGTTGGCGATCAACGACACCCCGAGAGTGAGGATGGCAAGCAGCGCAACGAGTCCGAAGGCCACGATGGCCACCGCCGGCGCGAGAACCGAGCCGTCGTCGTCGATGCGCCTGTCCACGGCCGCGATCACCGCGGCGAGCATCAGGCCCGACAAGCCCGCGGTCAGCAGGATGCCGGGGCTCAGACGACGCGGGTCCTGCCATGCGAGCACCGCGCTCATGATGAGCAGCACTGCAGCAACTATCGGTACGCCCATCACGAGCTCGATGGTGTCACAGGTGTCGCGCAGGTCGGGAAATGAGGAATGAGCCCAGTGGCTCTAACTCGATCTCGGCGCACACGAAACGTTTCTTCGTACCCATTCCCAGACGCGATCGAAACCGCGCGGCCGGCGTGCAATCATCAGACGAGTTGGACCGACGCCACAGTCGGTCCTCGTCATCCCAGGACGCTCACAATGCATCTGCCCGCGATGAGAACTCCGATTCTGGTGCTGAGCATCGGCCTGCTCCTGAGTTGGCTGCTGCCGCCGCCCGCTCATGCGGCGCCCAACCGGGTCGATGCCACTCCGGCTGGGTTGACCCTTGATGGACGCCAGTGGTGGCCATCCGGATTCGACGCCTACCAGCTGGCCACCGATTGGTCGGTGAATGCCGGGTGCGGAGCGATGGTTGATCTCGACGACTATTTCGCCGCCTTACCTCCGCATACGCTCACCCGCTTCAATCTGTTCGCTCAACTGGCCGTGAACAAGTACACCCAGCAATTGGATTTCGGGCCGATGGATGCCGTCTTCGACGCCGCCGCGCGGCACGGTCAGATGGTCTTGCCGGTCCTCGCGGCCGCCGACGGCGCATGCGAGAGCGGAGTTTTCAAGGAACGAGACTGGTACCGATCCGGCTGGCGAACCGTCGCCGGCGCGGGTGGACTCACGTTCGAGCAGTGGGTCAGGACGGCAGTGGGACGCTGGAAGAGCAGGTCGACCCTGGCGGGATGGGAATTGGTGGGTGAACCCGAACCGTCCATCTGTGGCGATCAGTCGTGTGGATGGCAGCAGCGGTCGTGCCCGGTCGACGCCGCGCGCGTACTGCGGTCGTTTTTCGGCAGCGCAGGTGCGATGGTCGCCCGGCTGCACGGCGGGGCGGTGATCTGGTCCGGCTTCACCGGCGGTGGCCAGTGCGGCACCGCCGGGCCCGACTACCAGTACGTCGCCGGCTCCCCCTACGTGGACGTCCTGGACTATCACGACTACGGTGCGGACGGCGTCGCGCTCCCCGGGGATCAGTGGAACGGACTGGCCGAACGTCTACGCCAGGCACGCGCAGTCGGAAAACCCCTCGCGGTGAACGAGATCGGCCAGCATGCCGGTTCATGCGGTTCGACATCCGAGCGCGCCGACGACTTCCGGACCAAGGTCGCCGGTCAGCGGGCGGCCGGGACGGCAACCGCGCTGTTCTGGGCATTCGTCCCGGACCCGAGGCACGACCAGTGCACCTACGACATCGGTCCCGGTGACCCGGTGCACGAACTGGTCTCCGAACTGACCAGCCTCGATTGAGGGTCAGCACTCGGGCAACAGTGCAATACCCGGCCGACGGGCCGACCGGCCGTTAGACTCTGCCGATGTCCAGTCCCCTGGGGATCACCCCCGACGAGTCGCTGCGCAAGGGACTTCAGAGTCGTCACATCAGCATGCTCGCGCTCGGCGGCGCCATCGGCACCGGCTTGTTCGTCGCCTCGGGCGCCACCATCTCAGACGCGGGCCCGGGTGGCGCCATCCTGGCGTATCTGCTGATGGGCTGCATGGTCTTCTTCCTGATGCAGAGCCTCGGCGAGATGTCGGCATACATCCCGTGCAGCAACCCGTTCGAGGAGTACGGAAAGCGCTTCGTGTCCAAGTCCTTCGGCTTCGCAGCCGGGTGGAACTACTGGCTCAACTGGTCGGTCACCCTGGCCGCCGAGTTGGTGGCCGCCGGGCTGATCATGAAGTACTGGGCACCCGACGTGCCGTCGTGGATCTGGTCGGTCGTGTTCCTGGCGGGTCTGCTGGCGCTGAACCTGTTCGCGGTCAAGGCATTCGGCGAAGCCGAGTTCTGGTTCGCGGCGATCAAGGTCATCGCGGTGGTCGTCTTCCTCATCGTCGGCGTGCTGCTGATTCTCGGTGTCATCGGCGACCGTCCTTCGCCGGGCTTCAGCAACTGGACGATCGACGACGCTCCGTTCGTGGACTTCCCGCTCGGCATGCTGTCGGTCTTCCTCATCGCCGGTTTCGCATTCCAGGGCACCGAGATGATCGCAGTCGCCGCCGGCGAGGCGGTCGAACCGAAGACGGCGATTCCGCGCGCCGTGCGCACCGTCTTCGTGCGCATCCTGCTGTTCTACATCGGCACCCTGACCGTCATCGCGTTCCTGATCCCGTACACCGATCCCAATCTGCTGAACGCATCCGCGGAGAACATCGCGATCGCCCCGTTCACCCTCGTGTTCTCCGACGCGGGGATCGCGGTGGCGGCATCGATGATGAACGCCGTGATCCTGATCGCGATCCTGTCGGCGGGCAATGCGAGCCTGTTCGCGGCAACCCGCGCGTTGTACGGCCTGTCGGTGCAGGGCAACGCCCCACGTGTGTTCGCCTGGGTCACGCGATCAGGAGTGCCACTCCTTGCCGTGGCCGCGACGACGGCCATCGGCGCCCTCTGCTTCCTGGCGAGCCGGGTGGGCGACGGTCGCGCGTATGTCTGGCTGGTCACCGCCTCGTCGGTGGCGGGCTTCATCACGTGGATGGGTATCGCGTGGGCCCACTATCGTTTTCGTCGGGCGTGGCAGGCGCAGGGTCTGGACCTCGGCAGACTCCCCTACAAGGCCTGGCTCTACCCGGCCGGCCCGATCATCGCGTTGCTCATGTGTGTTGCAGTCATCGCGGGGCAGAATCTCCCGGCGATCCGCGACGGATCCGCGGGGAACCTCGAACTCTGGCTCACCGCCTACGGCGCACTGTTCGTGTTCCTCGCTCTGTGGTGGGGCCACAAGGTGATCACGCGCAGCCCGACCGTCGACCTGCTCACCGCCGATCTGTCACCCACATCGGCTGCGTCGGCGCATCGCGATCCGGATCCGGACCTCGTCGGCTGACGATCAACCGACAAGTTCGGCGATGTGGTTCAACGAGTTACGCAGATGGTCGTCGGCGAACGGCGGGAACTCGATGTACTCGCGGATGTGGGTGGGTACGGCCGACCAGTCGTAGGTCAAGGTGAGCTCGGTGGACGACTCCCCCACCGGCACCAGGTCGTACCGCCATGTCCAGCCGCCGAATTCGAGCTCCCCGGAGTCGTTGCGCTGCCCTGGTTGCCACGCTATCGCCGACCGCGGTTCGATCACCTCGACCCGGTTCTCCATAAGGTAGTCACCATCCGGATGGTTGGAGTGGTACATGTTCATCCGGAAGACCTGGCCCACCTCCCGCAGCGGTGTCGTGTCGACTGCGTCCCGAACCCAGCCGGTGCCGTCGATGGCCTGGTGTGTGCGGGGGTCGGCGAGCGCCGCGAACACCTCCTCGGGCGTGGCGGAGATCGTGCGGCTGACGGCAACGTTCTGGTTCGTCATGGTGCTGGCCCTTTCGGGTCGGGTCCCCCGGATCGGGGTTCGGACACAGAGGTGGACCCGAACCGGCGCCCGAGCTCATCGGTGACCTTGTTTCCCACGAGTGCATGCCATCCTCGGATGATGGACCTGCGCCTGAGTCGCGAACGCTTCGCCGCCGCCCGGTCGGTCACGCTCGCCACCGTGTCACCCTCCACCAAGCCGCACCTGGTCCCCGTCGTGTGCGCACTCGACGACGACGTCATCTACACGTGCGTGGATCACAAGCCGAAACGAACCACCGCACTCCGTCGTCTCGCCAGCATCGCGGACAACCCCGCGGTGTCACTCTTGGCTGACGTGTATTCCGACAACTGGGATGAACTCTGGTGGGTGCGGGTCGACGGCCGGGCACACGTCGTCGACGCCGGTGAACCCATCGGCAGTCACGGCATCGACACGCTGGCCGCGAAGTACCCGCAGTATCGACTCCGACGGCCCGATGGACCGGTGATCGTCGTGGAGTCTCTGACGTGGCACAGCTGGTCGGCCACCTCATAGGCACGTCGGCGGGCGGCGGTTTCGGATAATTCCGACACGCTCCTCGATAGGCTGGGTGCCACGCAGGCATACCGAGGAGGCTCCGATGGTGCAGCGCAGCGGCGAACGGCCACGCGACAACCGGTCCGACACACCGGGCTCGGCCGGCCGAGGCTCCGGATCGCCTGACTCACAGCAGGAGTTCGACGAGATCGACCACCAGTCGGCGGGTGAGCGCGCTGACGAGGTGGAACCGAAGATGCGGCGTCGGCAGTGGATCGGGCTCGTTGCCGGCGTGGCACTCGCGGCACTGGTCTACGTGATCCTGCCCGCCGAGGTCGGGCAGGGAGCCCGGCTCACGGCGTCGACCGCAGTTCTCATGGGCCTCTGGTGGATGACCGAGGCGATACCCATCCCCGCGACCGCGCTGCTGCCGCTGGTGATCTTCCCGGTCTTCGGCTCAGACGAAGCAGGCGAATCGATCTCGGTGAACGACGTCGGCGCGGCCTACGGGAACAACGTCATCTTCCTGTTCATGGGCGGCTTCATCATCGCCCTCGCGATGCAACGGTGGAATCTGCACCGCCGCATAGCCCTGGTGACCGTCGCAGCGATGGGCACCAAGCCGCCGATGGTCATCTGAGGTTCCCCTGAAAAAGTGGACACGGTTAGCTTGTTTGCTGACTTGTGTGTGATCTGATTTCGAAGTCGATAGGTGAGACCATCCCTAGCGAGCTATGCCTTCTGTCATGGTTGTAGAATCGGATGTAATTGTCAAGTCCGGCAGCAAGATTCGCGTAGCTGCCGTACGCGTGGCGCTTGTAGTTCTCGTGTTTGACCGTTGACCACAACGACTCGGCGCCGGCGTTGTCCCAGCAGATGCCGGTCGCGCCCATCGAGCGTTGCAAACCATGTCGACGGCACGCTGAAGCCATGTCGTAGCTGGTGTACTGACCGCCTCGGTCGCTGTGCAGAATGGTGCCGGCCACCGAACCGCCACGAGTGAGCACTGCAGCATCCACCGCGTCCTCGACGAGCTCGGTGCGCATGTGATCTGCCAGCGACCAGCCCAGCACTCGACGCGAGTGCTCGTCTCGGATCGCGCACAGGTAGGCGTCCCCTTCGCCGCAGGTCAGATAGGTGATATCGGAGGTCCAGACCAGGTTGATGCCGCCGCGATCGAAATCGCGGCCGACCCGGTCCGGCGGGAACGACGCGGCCGGATCGACCTGGGTGGTCCTGACCTTGAACGTGCGCGGACTGATGCCCTCGATGCCCATCTCGGCCATGATCTTGGCGACGGTGTTCTCCGAGACCGCCACCCCCTCAGCGTGCAGATCGGCGGTAATGCGCGGTGAACCGTAGATGCGTCGCGAGGCCTGCCAGTGCGCCAGAATCTTCACTTCCAGATCCCGGCGCCGCTGCTGTCGGGGCGTCAACTCGACACGATGTTGCCGATCTGCCCACGCGTAGAATCCGGACCGCGACACACCCAGGAGAGCAACAAGTTTCGTCACGTCGTGGTTGGCGCACTCCGCGGCGATGAGTTCGAAACGACTCACCGATGATGCTGCGCCGCAAAGTACGCCGATACTTTTTTCAGGAATGCGATATCACGGTCCTTCTCGGCGAGTTCGGCACGCAGCCTGGTCAGTTCTGAGCGTTCACTCGCCGACAGATCTTGGTCGGGCGGCACCTTGCGAACATCATCGGCGACGCCGTCTCGAAGCCGCTCAGCCCGAACCCATTTGCCCAGCAGATTCTCATGCACATTGAGTTCCCGAGCCACCTCGGTGATCGGCCGACCACCATCAATCACCCGACGAGCAGCCTGAGCCTTGTACTCCGGCGTAAACGACCGCCTCCTGGACATGTCGACATCCTTCCAGCAGGACCCCTGGCCCCACTATCTCGGTGTCCACTCAAACTGGGGAGGCTCAATCGCCGGCTTCATGATCGCCACCGGATTCCTCTCGATGTGGGTGTCCAACACCGCAACCGCCGTGATGATGATCCCGATCGGCGTGTCGGTCCTGGCGCTGGTGCTCGACCTCGGCAAGGAATCGGGCACCGACGCCCCCGCGCCGAAGGCCACCGGCACCGACGAACCGGTGGACGGTGAGACCCTCACCCAGGCGGTCATCAAGAGCAACTTCGGCACGGCACTGATGCTCGGCATCGCCTACGCCGCATCGATCGGATCGTTGGGCACGATCATCGGCACCCCGCCCAACACCCTCCTGGTCGGATACCTCGAGGGTGAAGGCATCGACATCGGGTTCCTGGAGTGGATGATCGCCGGCGTCCCGCTCGCCGTGATCTTCCTGGCCATCGCGTGGTTCCTGCTCACTCACGTCCTGTTCAAGCCGGAGATCGACGACATCCCCGGCGGCCGGCGCATCATCCGCGATCAGCTCGACGCCCTCGGCTCGATGTCGCAGGGCGAGATCCGGGTCGCCGCGATCTTCGGCCTCACCGCATTGGCGTGGATCGCGGTCCCGCTGATCTGGGACGAGAACCCGCCGATCTCCGACACCGGCATCGCGATGACCGCCGCCGTTCTCCTGTTCCTGTTGCCCAGCGGCTCCAAACCCGGTGTGCGACTGCTCGACTGGGAGACCGCGATCAAACTGCCATGGGGCGTGCTGCTGCTGTTCGGCGGCGGCCTGGCATTGTCCCAGCAGTTCGAGTCCAGCGGATTGACCGCTTGGATCGGCGATGTGGCCGCCGGGCTCGACACGATCCCGGTCATCGTGCTGGTGGTCATCGCGGCGACCGCGATCATCTTCCTCACGGAGATCACGAGCAACACCGCGACAGCGGCAACCTTTCTCCCGGTCGCCGGTGGCGTGGCCATGGGAATGGGTCTCGACCCTCTGGTGCTCACGATCCCCGTCGCCCTCGCCGCAACCTGCGCATTCATGCTCCCGGTGGCGACCCCACCGAACGCGGTGGCCTACGCCAGCGGGTACGTCACCATCGGCCAGATGATCCGCGGCGGGCTCTGGCTCAACCTCATCGGGATCGTGCTCATCACCCTCGCCGCCTACACCGTGTTCGCGTGGTCTCTCGGTATCGCGTACTGACCCACGACTCGACCGGGCCCGATCGAGTCGCTCGTCACCCTCCCGCCGACCACGGGAATGCACCGAACCGACGGATCCGTTGCGCGAAGGGTCAACAACGTCGTCGAACAAAGAGGTGCAGTTGTGAAGATCGGGATCATCGGAGCGGGATTCATCGGCGGGACGCTCACGCGTCGTCTGACATCGTTGGGACACGAGGTGCGGGTGGCGAACTCGCGCGACCCGGAGACGCTGGCCGAACTGGCCTCCGAGACCGGCGCCACCGCGGTATGGGCCGCCGACGCCGCGAAGGACGCCGACCTGGTGATCGTCAGCATCCCGCAGAAGAACACCCCCGACCTCGCGCCGGGCATCCTCGATGCCCGCAAGCCCGACGCCCCGGTGATCGAGACGAACAACTACTACCCCCAGCAGCGCGACGGCAAGATCGAGGCGATCGAGAACGGTACCCCCGAGAGCGTCTGGGTGTCGGAACTGCTCGGCGTCCCCGTGTACAAGGTGTTCAACGGGATCTACTGGAAGCACCTGCTGAACAAGGGCGTACCCGCGGGCACAGAGGGCCGTATCGCGCTGCCGATCGCCGGCGACGATCCGGCGGGCAAGGAGATCGTGTTCCGCGTGGTCGACGAACTCGGGTTCGACCCGGTCGACGCCGGACCGCTCGCCGAGTCGTGGCGGCAACAGCCGGGAACGCCGGTGTACGGCAAGGATTTCGGCGTCGACGACACCCTCAAGGCGCTCGCCGATGCGTCGCCGGAACGCACCGCTGAGTGGCGCGCCTGACGCACTGACAGGAGCGGCACGCCACAGTGGGAATCACCGACGCTTCGGACGTCCGGGCCCGCGTCGCGCGCCCTTGCCGGGGATCTTTCCGGCCGCCTCGCGTGCCGCCCTCTTCGCCGCCGCCTTCTCCTTGGCCGACCGTTTGGGCGCCTCGTCGGTCCGCCCCCGCGACGACGTCGCCTTGCGGCCGCGCACGATGCCGATGAACTCATCGGCCAATTGAGTTGTGGGAGCAGGCCACAGGAGTCCGACGGACCCGGTCGGGGCGTCGGTGACCGGTCGATACAACAGGTCCTTGCGGTGATGCAGGCGCGCCAGCGACTGCGGCACGAGCAGTACGCCGACGCCCGCCGCGACGAGCTCGATTGCGTCACCGGTGGTCTCGGGCCGATGGTCTACCGCCACACCCGGGCGCTCGGAAACGGCCAACGGCTCGTCCAGCGGCCACAGGAACTGCTCGTCGGCCAGATCGGTCAGGGTCATCTCGTCGCCGGCGGTCAGGGCGTGGTCCTTCGGCACGACGACGACCGTCGTCTCCTCGTAGAGGTCGATCGTGTGATGTTCCCGCGCATCGCCGGACCGCAGGGCATCGGGCAATCTGGTGATCGCCATGTCGACGCGCCGCTCCCCGACCGCCTCGGCACAGTCCGCGACGTCGACGGCGACGAGTTCCAGCGGGACGTCGGGACGCCGCTCGGCCCAGATCCTGACCCACTTGCTCGGCGTGACCCCCGGAACGTACGCCAGCCGGAAGACAGGGGCCTCGCCCGCTGCGTGAACGTCGGGTGTGGTCACGCCCAAAGGCTACCGCCCGATACCCTCGTCGAATGAGCTCGCAGTCGATGAAGCCGGCCACCGCCGCCAAGAAGCTGGACGTGTACCTGCCGGCCACTCCTGCGGAGTTCCAGCAGGGCCCGATCACCCGGGCCGAACTCGCCGCCCTCCAGACCGACCCGCCGGAATGGCTCCGCACGCTTCGCGCCGACGGCCCGCACCCGAAGAATCTGGTCGCGGCGAAACTCGGCATCTCGAACTCGGGTCTGGTTCGCGGCGGCATCACCGAGGCACTCACGACGGCGCAGATCGACGACCTCCTCGCCGAGATGCCGGATTGGCTGGCCGCCGAACGCGCCACCCAGATCGAGGTCCGTCGCGAGGAGCGGCGCGTCAAGTCGCTGCATGCCGACCGACGACGCGCCCGCGAGGAGGGTGACACGGACCCGGAGAGTTAGTCCTCTGACCGGTCCGCAGCAGCACAACGGTATCCGCCCGACAGCGAATATCGTTTCACTGCAACGTCTCTCGGATCTCGACCGCCAGCCCTGTCAGATACTCCCGGAGCACGCGCTGCGCGCGAGCCGGCGAATCCGTGTCGGCGAGGAGCAGATGCATCGCCAGACCGTCGACAAGGGCGTGTACCGCGATCGCTTGAGAGTCGAGTTCGCGGCCGGCGCCGATCAGCCCGTGCTCGTCGAGGACGCCCAGCACCGTCCGACAGAGTGAGCGCAAACCGTCGTGGGCCTCGCGCGCAGCATCCGCGAGACCGGGGTGTGCCACCGACTCGGTCACCATCGCGAGGTTGACGTGCATCTCGACGCGCCGCTCGTCGTCCAGCGGTAGGACCTCGGACAACACGGCTTCGGCCCAGCGGAGCGGATCGCGGATCCGGTCGTGCTCGCGGATGCGGAGCGCCACCCGTTCATAGATCAGGCGCATCGAGAACTCGAGCAGCTCTTCCTTGGCCCCGAACACGTGTCGAAGCGAGCCCACCGAGATGTTCGCCTCGGCCGCCACCTCCCGGACCGATACTCCGGATGCGCCTTCGCGCAACACGATCCGCCACAGGGCCTCGGCTATCTCGGCGCGTCGCCCGTCCCGGTCGATCAACTTGGGCATTGACCCATGCTAGTACACCCGTGCTACCTTGGCTTCGAGTTTTGATAGCACGGTTGTGTCAGCAAAAACGTGGCACAGAACGGAGACGCGATGGCGACCCGACACGCGGCGCTGGACGTCCTGCGCGGCATCGCGATTCTGGGCACCCTCGCCACCAACATCTGGATCTTCACCAACCCGGAGGGGTTGATCGGCTACATCCAGGGCGCCTATCGGGCCACCGGCTCCTGGGCGGTGGCCGAGGGCCTCCTGCAGCAGCTCGCCCAGGGCAAATTCCTCGGTCTGCTCACGATCATGTTCGGAATCGGGCTGGCCATCCAGCAGCGGTCGGCTGTTCGACGAGGCCGGCCCTGGCCGGGACGGTACTACTGGCGAGCCGCGCTGCTGTTCGTCGACGGCGTGATCAACTACTTCCTCTTCACCGAGTTCGACGTCCTCATGGGATACGCGGTCACCGGCCTCATCGTCGCCTACCTGCTGTCGATGCGACTGCGTCGCCAGTACGTCGCGATCGCGATCGCTGCGTCGACGCACCTGGCGCTGCTGGGGCTGCTGAGCTGGGCCCTTCTCGCCGGGCCTGCTGCATCGGGTCCGGGCGCCGGGCTGTCCCCGAACCCCTACGCAGACGGCAGCTTCGTCGACCTCGTCGCTTTTCGCGCCGAGAACTTCCTGATGTTCCGTGCCGAGGTCCTCTTCATCCTGCCGATGTCGATCGCGCTCTTCCTCATCGGCGCGGCCCTGCTGCGCGCCGGCGTCCTGGAACCGCGCGGCGTCCGGCTTCGGCGACGCCTGATGGCCGTCGGGCTGGGGATCGCCCTACCTCTCGACTTCGGCGTCGGACTGGCCGGCGGCGATGCCGGACTCGTCGTGGGGCGGTACGGGTTGGCGCCGGTCGTCGCACTGGGGTTGCTCGCATGGGTCGCCGGGTACTACGCCGACGGCCGCACTCCCGGGCGGTGCGGCCGCGCGCTGACACCGGTCGGTCGAATGGCGTTGTCCTGCTATGTGTTACAGAACGCGATCGCGGGTGCCGTCTGTTACGGCTGGGGACTGGGGCTCGCGCATCATCTCGACGGCTCGACGCTGGTCCCCGCCACGGTGTCGCTGTACCTCGGCATCGCCGTGGTGCTCATACTGTTCTCCCGCTTGTGGCTCAGCCGATTCGAGCGAGGCCCTCTCGAATGGCTGTGGCACCGAAGCTACGACCGCATCACCGCTTCCGCCGACCGGCGAATGTCACCCGAACGAGTGGACTACCCGCGGTGACGGCTGCTCGACCGCAGGTCAGCGAGCTGACCGGGATGGGTTAGCCATCCCCGCCGCGGGGTACCCGACGCGCACCATCATCCGACCGAGGAGTGAGTCGTGGACACCGCCATCTGGATCATCATCGCCGTCGTCGTCGTCGTGATCGTCATTCTTGCGCTCGTGTTGCTGCTGCTTCGTCAGCGAAAGGCACGCCGACGGGTTCAAGCCGAGGAGATCAGGCAGAACGCCACGCAACAGGTCTCGACCGTCCGCCACCGCGAGGCCGTCGCCGAGGAGGCCGATGCCCGGGCACGGAAAGCGCAGGCCGAAGCCGATGCCAAGGCCGCAGAGGCCAAGCGGCTGCAGGAACAGGCACGCCACCACCAGGGACACGCGGCCGAGTCGCGGCACGAGGTCGAGAGCGAGTTCGCCCGTGCGGACCGTCTCGACCCCGATGTCCGACGGAACGCGGATGGACGGGACACCGAGGGACGGGGTACCGACGGGCGTGGTGCGGACGGGCGGGACGACCCGAACACCGCAAGCCGGCACGCCGGTCAGCCGTCGAACAACCCTATCGATCCGCGTCACCGCCCGGACGCCGATCCCCGCGGACACCAGACGCCGCCGAACGCCCGCTGACGAGACCCTCTCGCAAGGCGACGCCGGCCACACCTGCAGCGCGGTGTGACGGAGCCCGCTCCGAAAAGTGGTACTCAGTCCCGAGTGTTAGTGGGTACCATTTCTCTCGTCATCTGCGCCGGGACCTTCGGGGGCCGGTCTTCCGCAGCACCATAGGGGTCCACGCATGGCGTCGTTTCTGTTCAAGCTCGGAAGCTTCTGCTTTCGCCACAAATGGTCGGTGATCGCGGCCTGGCTGGCTGCGCTCATCGCGGTCGCCGGACTGGTCGGCGCACTCCAGCCCAAGTTCGCGCAGGACTTCAGCCTTCCCGGCACCGACTCGGGGGTTGCCACCGAACAGGTCGAGCAGTACTTCCCACAGGTCATGGCCCAGCAGGAACAGGCGTCGACGAGCATCCTCGTCGCTGCCGAGGACGGGCTGCAGAACCACACCACGCAGCTGAACGAACTCGCCGCGGCCCTCCGCGGACTCCCCGACGTGATCGAGCCGCAGACTGTCGTCAACCCGCTGACGGTTGCGGCCGCTGAACCAGCACTCGCAGCGCAGGTCGTCGGCGACAACGGTCGGGTCGGCCTCATCCAGGTGCGCCAGGACATCCCGATCCTCGACCTCACCGTCGAGAACAAGGAAGAACTCGTCTCGATCCTGGACGAGTTCTCCGTCGACGGTCTGCAGGTGGAGGCAACCGGGTCGCTGATGCAGGTGATGGAAGCCGGCGGCACGGCCGAACTGCTCGGTTTCGCCGTCGCCTTCGTCGTGATGATCGTGGCGTTCGGAGCTCTCATCGCCGCCTTCATACCTCTCGTCACCGCGATCGTCAGTGTCGGCATCACCATCCTGCTGCTCACGCTGTCGGCCGAGGCTCTGTCGATCAACGAGTCCGCCACCGCCATCGTCACGATGCTCGGCATCGCCGTCTCCATCGACTACGCGCTGTTCATCGTGTCCCGGTACCGCGCGGAACTACTCCGCGGCGGCGCGCCATCAGACGCCATCGGCCGAGCCGTCGGCACAGCCGGGTCGGCGGTGGTTTTCGCCGGCCTCACCGTGATCGTGGCGGTGGTGGCCCTCATGGTGATCGGCATCCCGATCATCACTCAGATGGGCGCGGGTGCCGGCGTCGCCGTGTTCATCGCGGTGCTGGCTGCTCTGACCCTCATCCCCGCCATTCTCAGCGCGTTCGGGCGGTTCGCCTTCCTACCTCGAATCCCCTGGATCAAGCACGCCGTGGAATCCGAGGACGACACTATGGGCGTCAAGGTCGGGCGCACCGTCGTCAAGTGGCCCATCCCGTTCATCGTGATCGGCCTGCTGGCGCTCGCGGCCGCGGCCATCCCGGCAACCAAGCTGGAACTCGGTCTGTCGCTGTCCAGCGAAGCCGAAGCACCCGCGCAGGAACTGCTGAGCCGCGGTTTCGGTGAGGGCATCAACGGCCCATTGCTCGTCGTCGTACACGACGAGGACGGCGCGATCAACGCCCCGGCCGAGGAGACCGTGCGGCACATCGCAACCCTGAGTGATGTCGCCAACCCCGAGGGGCTCACCTGGACGGGCAACCGAGCAGGCGACACCGCGCTCATCATGGTCACCCCGGAGAGCGCGCCGTCGTCAGCCGCCACACACGACCTCATGGAGCAGATCCGCGCCTTTGCACCAACGGTCGAGAACCGTGGCGCGGAACTCCACGTCGGCGGTCAGACAGCCATCATGTCCGATCTCTCCCAGAAACTCGACGATGCACTCATCCCCTACCTGGTCGTGGTCGTCGGTCTCGCATTCCTGATCATGATCGGCGTCTTCCGGTCGCTCTGGGTCCCGCTCATCGGCACCCTCGGATTCGTCTTCTCGGTCCTGGCGACCTTCGGCGTCACCGTGGCGATCTTCCAGGAGGGCTGGCTGGGATTGATCACCCACACGCAGCCGATCATCTCCTTCCTGCCGATCTTCCTCATCGGCGTGGTGTTCGGGCTCGCGATGGACTACCAGGTGTTCCTGGTGACCCGAATGCGCGAGGAGTTCATGCACGGCTTGTCGGCCAAGGAGGCGATCGTCGCCGGTTACCGGCACGGAGCCCGGGTGGTCACGTCGGCGGCGATCATCATGATCAGCGTCTTCGCGGCGTTCATGCTCTCCCCGGAGACGACCGCCAAGATGATGGGTTTCGCGCTGGCCGCGGCAGTGTTCTTCGACGCCTTCGTGATCCGCATGCTGGTCGTACCCGCGGCGATCGCGTTGCTCGGCGACCGGGCCTGGGGTCTCCCGCGCTGGCTCGACCGCCTCGTGATCAACTTCGACATCGAGGGCGAAGCAGTCCGCCATCGTGGGCTCGAGGAACCGGACGACACCAGGTCCCCGGTCCCGGCGAGCTGAGAAGCAGCACAATCGTTCTGACAAGAAGTGAGCACGCATGGGCAACTGCCTGACTGTGCACGCCGACTCCGACGCCTCGGAACCCGCACCGGGGCGTCGGATGGGCCTGCGTGAACAGAACAAACTGCGCACCCGCAACGCCATCCGGCAGGCGGCGATCACCCTGATCGCCGAGCAGGGGTACGCCAAGACCACCGTCGAGTAGATCGCCGAGGCCGCCGGCGTCTCACACACGACGTTCTTCCGCTACTTCCCGTCGAAGGAACAGGTGGTCGTCGGAGACGAGCACCTGCATGCCGAGGCGCACGCGATCGTCGAGTCCATGCCGCCCGGGCTCAGCCACTTCGACCTCATCCGGCGCCTGATGACCGAGCTGCACCGCCTCACCATCGACGACCCCTGGGTCGGCAATCCACTTCGCATGCAACTGATCCGCACCGAGCCGTTGCTGCAGAAGACCTTCCAGGTCGAGTCCGAGCGCATGATCTCGGACATGACCCAGCTCATCGCCGACTACTTACGGATCGCGCCCGACGACTTCCGGCTCAAGGTGTTCCTCGACGCGGTGGCCGGGGTGACCTTCCACCTGGCCACCGAGTTCGACGACAACCGGGAGATCCCCCAGCTCGAGACGACGCTGCGCGCGATCGATCTCCTCGAGCAGGGGTTGCCGGTCGGATGAACAGTGGTTGTCCGGCCATTCGCCCCGCGAACATTCCCTCTAGGATTCAGAGCGTGATCTCGGACAACGCTGCCCGACCGCGACCGATGCCGGGCCTTCGACACGGCTCCTCGCTGCGCTCGTCGCCGGCTCAGGCAGCAGGGGGACCGGTCCGCTGGACGCGGTTCGTCGTTTCATGGGTCAGTACAGTCGCGGCCATCGCGGCGACCGTCTCGCTCGCGGCATCGGCGCAGGCCGCGCCGGCCAAGCCGACCCCGGCGCCCTTCCCCGTGACCGACATCGCGCGGCTCTACGCCTCGGACATCTCGTCGTACCCGGGCGGCGTGTACCTGCAGCCGGTGGAGACGTTCACCGCCCTGCGCCGCGATCACCCCGAGGTGATGGCCCGCAATCTCGAGACGGCGGTCGCGATCAACCAGTCGGCGGCCGGCAACCCGGGACTGCAGCGCCGAGCGCTCGCCGACGCACACGACGATCCGCTCTGGACGATGTCCGACGCCTTCGGCGACCGGCTCGGACGGGATTTCCGGAACGCCCTCGCCGCCAACCGCCTCCCGAAGACCACGGCCCTCTTCAGCGACTACCTCGCCCGCGCCGGTGGGCTCGCGAACGCGACGCTCATCGAGAAGTACGTGTTCGGGTACGAGCGGCCGTTCATCGTCGCACCCGAGCGGATCCGCAAGTACATGCGCGCCGGAGCCAGCGAGTACGACGCGCTGGGCAGCAACCCGTCGTTCCCGTCCGGCCACACCAGCCTGTTCTTCTGGCGGGGCACCCTGTTCGCATCGATGCTCCCGGAACTCGCGCCGCAGTTCCTCGCCCGTGCCTCGGAGGGTGGATATCACCGCATCGTGCTGGGCGTGCACTACCCGCTCGACGTGATCGGTGGAGCGATCGTCGGGCAGGCCGCCGCCGCCGATCGCTGGAACGACCCGCAGTTCCGCCGGCTCCTCGCCGCGTCTGCCACCGAGATCCGCAAGGAACTCGAATGGCGTTGCGGCGCAGCCCTCTCGGTGTGCATTGCGCGTGACACGCCCTCCGCCACCGACGCCGCGGCCCAGACGATCTACGCCCAGCGCATGACCTACGGATTCGGACGCGTCTCGTCGCCGACACATCCGATGGTGGTGCCCCGACAGGCCGTCGAACTGATCGCCGGGGCGTACCCGCAACTCACCGACGAGCAGCGGCGTCAGGTCCTGGAACAGACCGCGTCGCCCGCGGGATACCCGCTCGACGACCAGCGTCCCGGCCGCGCCTCCTGGCAGCGCCTGGACCTCGTCCGTGCTTACACCGCCGACGTCACGGTCGGCCGCGACGGTCGGGTGACCGTCCACTGAGGACCGCCCTGACCTGCCGGTAACTGAATCGTTTGTCCTACTGCCCGTTGCGAACTCGTTCGTGACGGGCAGTGTCGTGCCATGTGGTCCACTGTGTGTCCAGTTTCGCCGAACAGCTTGACACCGGCGTAAGGATATGGCTACTTTTCGAGTGGCCCACATCACATCCGACGTGGACTCACCGCCGTGACCAGGGCGGACGGTGCCGGAATCGCGGACCCAGACACAGCGCTGGGTCGATGAACTCAATCCTTCTAAGCCCCGCCGGGCGATGTCGCCGTGCCCTCTCGCAGGGCGGTTCCGTCGTGCCCGGAGATCATCGGGAAAGGCAGTCGAAACATGCGTTGGTCGAATTCACGCAGGAGAGCCGGACGGTTGGCGGCAGTCGCCGTCGCCGCGGCGTGCATCTTCTCGGTCGTGTCGTGCAGCAGCGACGACGGCGGATCGTCGGACGGCTCCGCCGCGGATGCCAGCGGCACCAAGGCGTCGGGCGAGGCGATCAAGGTGGGGTTGTTCAACCCCACCAAGGGCCCCGCCACCCAGGGTGGCGTGACCACCGGCAAGGACGCCGCCCTGGACTACATCAACAACCAGATCGGCGGCATCGGGGGCCGGCCCGTCGAGATCGTCGACTGCGGAATCGACCAGACCGCACCGGAATCGACGGTGTCGTGCGCCAACCAGTTCGTCGAGGCCGGCGTGGTCGCCGCGATCGACGGCTACAATGCCGAATCCGCCTCCGCGGTGCCGATTCTCACCTCGGCCGGCATCCCGTTGGTCGGCCAGATCCCGTTCAACACCTCCACCGGCGCCTCGGCGGAGAACCGCGTGTACTTCGGTCCGCCACCCGCCGCGTTCCTCGTCGGTTTCATGCAGCAGCTCAAGGCCGCCAACAAGAATTCGTTGACGCTGGCGAATGCCGATCTCCCACAGGCACATCAGGTGTTCGACGGTTTGATGAAGCCGCTCGGCGCCCAGCTCGGCATCGACGTCAAGTCGGTCTACTACCCGCCGACCGGCCCGAACTTCACCTCGCTGGCCACCACCCTGGCCGAGGGCAACCCCGCCGCGGCCGGCCTGATGACCTCACAGAACGACAACGTGTGCACCAAGCTCGCGCAGTCGCTGCGGTCGGTGAACTACGAGGGCACCATGTTCATGGCGGCCTGCACCGACTTCATCGACACCATGGGCGCGCAAGCGGTTGGCGCACAGACCTACTCACCGATCTGGCAGCCCCCGGCCATGGACTCCGCACCGGAGCCGGCCAAGGCGAATCTCGGGATCGCCCAGAAGTTCATCGACGAGCAGGGTGGCACCGGCGGTTTCTATGCCTACGGCACCTTCGCGACCCTTGCCGACTTCGCGATCACGCTCAACAACGCCAAGGTCACCGATTTCACCGGCCCGAACGTGCTCGGTGCGCTCAAGGCAGTCACGGACTACCAGTCCTTCATCGGCCCGAAGCTCAACTGCGGTAAGCCGACCACACCGAACTGCACCACCGAGATGCTGCTGTTCGACGTCGTCGCCGAGAAGAAGACCGAACCCGCCACCGGCGGCTTCATCACCCCGCTTCCGGCTGCGCTGCAGCGCATCCCGGGCGCTTACTGACACGGGTCGCTGGTGTGGCGGGGTGGTCACCCACCCCGCCACACCCGGCTCTGCTCCCCGATCCGAACGCTCCGCATCCTCACACGCGCGTGAGATCCGTACGCGCCGAACGAATGAGTACGCCACATGGGCCAGTTCCTCCAGTTCGTCTTCCTCGGACTATCCGCCGGTGCCATCTATTCGGTGCTCGCGTCGTCCCTCGTGGGCATCTATGCCGCCACCGGCATCATCAACTTCGCGCAGGGCGCCATCGGCCTCTACTCGGTCTATCTCGTCGCCGCACTGCGCACCGACGGCAGTCTCGTCCTGCCCATCGGCACACTGAAACTCGGGAGTGAGTCCGACCCCACCTCGATGGAGTTGGCACTGGTCCTCGGCGTGCTCAGCGCGGTCGTCTGGGCCCTGCTCGCACACGTACTCATCTTCCGGCCGCTTCGCTCGGCCCCGGTGCTCGCCCAGGTCGTCGCCTCGGTGGGACTCATGCTCTTCATCCAGGCGCTCGTCCATCTCCGCTTCGAGACCGAGAACCTCTTCGCCGAGGCCATCCTGCCGGAGGACACCGTCGACATCGCCGGCGCGGTCGTCAACGTCTCGGACCTGATCCTGGCCGGCGTCGCCATCGCCATCTCACTGGTGCTGTGGGCCTACTTCCGGCTCACCACCCTGGGCGTCGCCACCCGCGCGGCTCCGAAGACGAACTCGCCGCTCGGCTGTCGGGCTACTCCCCGGACCGCCTCGCGGCGATCGTGTGGGCACTCACCGGTGCGGCAACCGGTCTCATCGTCGTCCTCGCGTCCTACACCATCGGACTCACCGAGACCAGCTACACCTTCTTCGTCATCCCGGCCCTGGCCGTCGCCCTCGTCGGCCGGCTCACCTCATTCGGGATCGCCTGTGCCGCAGGTCTTGTCCTCGGCGCATTCCAATCCACCATCACGTGGCTCACCACCAAGGACTGGTGGCCGGAATGGGCGCAGGCCGGCCTCGGTGACGCCGTTCCGTTCGTCATCGTCGTCATCGCCCTCTTCCTGCTCGGCGGTCGTATCCCGTCGCGCGGTTCGCTCGGTGAGGTGCGCATGCCCGCGGTCCGGATCCCCCGCATCCGGCTGATCCCGACGGTCGTCTGCATCGCGGTGGTCGTCGTCGCGATCCTCCTCACATCCGGCAGCTGGCGGTTCGGCGTCGTCACCTCGGTGATCCTCAGCCTCATCGCACTGTCGCTGGTCCTGCTCACCGGTTACCTCGGCCAGATCTCGCTGGCCAGCATGGCCTTTGCCGGCGCGGCCGGGTTCGCCCTGTCGAAGCTGACGACCAACTGGGATGTGCCGTTCCCGTTCAGCATGATCTTCGCCGCCCTGATCGCGACCGGCCTCGGTGTCCTGGTGGGCGTGCCCGCACTCCGGATCCGCGGCGCCCAGCTGGCCGTCGTGACATTGGCTGCCGCCTTGGCCATCCAGAGCTTCGTCTTCAACAACCCGGCGATCACGTCCTTCGAGGGCAACCTCATCGCGGACCCGACGATCTTCGGCCTCGACCTCGGGGTCCGCGACGGCACCAACCTGGTCACGATCCGGTTCTCGCTGATGGTCCTGATCGTCGTCGCGATCGCGACCCTCGTGGTGTTGCGCTTCATGGGCGGCTCGACCGGCCGGGCCTTCCTGGCCGTCCGCTCCAACGAGCGCGCCGCGTCGTCGGTCGGGATCAACGTCGCCGCAACCAAATTGCTCGGCTTCGCGCTGTCGGCGTTCCTGGCCGGCATCGGCGGTTGCCTCATCGGTTACAGCCGCGGACAGCTGTCGGCCGGCTCGTTCACGGTGATGATCGGGCTGACGCTGCTCGCGATGACCTACGTCGGCGGCATCACGTCGTTCGCGGGTGCGGTCCTCGCCGGCATCATCGGGCCGCTGGGCGTGGGTTACGTGTTCCTCAACCAAACCCTCGCTCTCGGTGAGTATTACGAACTCTTCGCCGCCGGCAGCCTCCTGCTGATGGCGGTGCTGAACCCCGTCGGCGTCGCGGGGGCCATGTCGGAACTCGGCGAGAAGCTACGCGCTCACCGGCACAAACCGTCCCCCCGTCCGGAAGCGCCCGGCGCGGCACAGAACGCACAGGAGGGTGCACATGTCTGAGTCGACACTCGAGAAGCCGGCCACGTCGACGACACTCCTCGAGACGGGCGGGCTGTCGGTCCGGTACGGCGGCGTCAGCGCCAACTCCGACATCGACATCTCGGTCTCGGCGGGCGAGATCGTCGGACTGATCGGACCCAACGGCGCGGGCAAGACCACGTTCGTCGACGCGGTCACCGGATTCACCAAGGCCACCGGCACGGTGTCGTTGCGCGGGGAGAGACTGGACAAGGCGAGCCCCCATCGTCGCCGCCGGGCCGGCATGGCCCGGACGTGGCAGGCGGGCGAACTGTTCACCGACCTCACCGTGGAGCAGAACCTGGCCGTGGCGGTCCAGCCGGTCGGCCTGCGTGCCATGCTCGCCGACGTCCTCAACGGTTCCCGTCCGCCCGCCGAAGTCATCTCGTCGGCACTCGAACTCGTCGGCCTGGCCGATGCCGCCGACCAGTTCCCCGGCGAGCTGACCCTGGGACAGCAGAAGCTCGTCGGTGTCGCGCGGGCGTTGGTCGGCGGGACGCAACTCGTCCTGCTGGACGAGCCGGCCGCCGGACTCGACACCCATGAGAGCCGCGACTTCGGGACCGAACTCCGCCGGATCGCGGCGACCGGTATCGGCATCCTGCTCATCGACCACGACATGTCGCTCGTCCTCGACGTGTGCGACCGGCTGTACGTGCTCGACTTCGGCCGGGTGATCGCCAGCGGGCCCCCGGCCGCCATCCAGGACGATCCGGCGGTCATCTCGGCCTACCTCGGCAGTCCCGAGGTGGACCCGGACGCCGCCCCGACCGGACCCGACCCGAAGGAAACGCGATGAGCGCGCACGCCGCCCCCGGCCCGGCGACACCGGACCCGACCACACCGGATTCGACGACACCGGTGTTGACGATCGACGACGTCACCGTCGGCTACGGCGGGGTCCCCGCCGTCCGCGGTCTGAGCGCCGCCGTGCGTCCCGGCGAGATCCTCGCGCTGCTCGGGCCGAACGGGGCCGGCAAGACGACGAGTCTGCTCGCCGCGGTCGGTGCCCTCGGACTGATGTCGGGCACGGTGACCGCCCTCGGCGAACCCATCGACCGTCGCATCGAACGCAACGCGCGGCGCGGGATCACCCTGGTCCCCGACACCCGGGGCGTCTTCCACCGTCTGTCGGTGTCGGACAATCTCCGTCTCGCCAAGCGTCGCAACGGGCCCGACCTCGACACCGTCTACCAGTACTTCCCGAAGCTCAAGACGATGCGGGGCCGACGCTGCGGCAACCTCTCCGGCGGCGAACAGCAGATGCTCGCACTCGCCAAGGCGCTGCTGGCGGACCCGAAGGTCCTCCTCATCGACGAGCTGAGCCTGGGGTTGTCCCCGGTCGCGGTCCAGGACCTGCTGCCCCGACTGCGATCGATCGCCGACGAACACCAGATGGCTGTCGTCCTCGTCGAACAGCACATCGATCTCGCTCTCGGCATCGCCGACGCCGCCATCGTGCTCCATCACGGTCGGGTCGCGCTCTCGGCACCCGCGAGCGAACTCCGCAACCGGCGGGACATGGTCGAGGCGGCCTACTTCGGGCGCACCGTCGAGGACCGCGCCTCCTAGGGCCGCGCGGTCTGCAGGCGCACGGACGAGACGAACGGAACCGGGACGACGTGGCCATCGGGGACGCAGACGATCCGGGGCGGACGGATGCCGGCGTCGCACGAGCGGCCCGCAACACGCGCAACCGGCCCACCGACGACGAGTTGCTCGACGCCGCATGCGCGGTCATCGCCGAGGTCGGTGCCGAGCGCACCACGATGACCGCCATCGCCGAACGCGGCGGCACCACCCGGGTCACCCTCTACGCACACTTCGGGTCCCGCGACGAGCTGGTCAACCGGGTGATGACCCGCGAGCTCGACACGTTCACCTCGTTCATGTTCGAGGTGTACGACGCGAGTGAGGACATGCCGTACGGTGCCCGCGCCCGCTACTCGGTGCAGGCCCTGTTCGACTACGCCCGACGCCACCCGGCAGGTCTGCGTGTCCTCATCGGCCACCGGGAGGGTGGCAGTGACCGCCGGTTGTACGCCGCGCTCGAACCCCGTATCGCCGCACGCCTACGCCAGAACTACGCCGAACGCGGCGCGCGGATCGCGGCCAGTGCCGACACCCTCGCGTCGCTCCTGCTGGGGATGAGCCTCGACGTCGCCCACCGCGCGCTGATCGTCGACGGCGCCGGCGTCGACGAGGCCTGCGACCTCGCGATCACCGCGACCCTCGCCGTGCTCCGCGACGTCCGCGCGGACCAGCTGCGCGCTCTCGACGAATCGCTCGGGCAGCGCTGAACCCGTGACCGGCGGTCGACACGGAAGCGCTCAGGACCGGGGCGGTCACCCCAGCCAGCGGCCGGCACGCCGGCTGTGGCCCGCCTTCGTCGCCGCGGGCAACCGGTCGTAGGCCCGGGCGAGGAAGTTCGACCGCGCATTGGCCTCGAAGACGTCCCGGTGGTCGCGAACGAACGTCCAGTACAGCCCGTCCCAGTCCGCGGCCCAGTCGCCGGGCGGTATGTCCGACATCTTCTTCAGATAGTTGCTGCCCGAGACGTAGGGCTTGGTGGTGATCGCCTCACCGGCCGCGAACTGACTCATCGCGTACACGTTGGGGACCATCACCCAGTCGTAGGCGTCGACGAACATCTCCATGAACCACTCGTAGATCTGCTCCGGGTCGATGCGGAGCAGGCACATCGCGTTGCCCAGGACCATCAGTCTCTCGATGTGGTGGGCATACCCGTTGGCGAGAACCCGCCGGATGACGAGATCGACCGGCTCGAGTCCGGTCTCGGCGGTCCACCACCCGTCGGACAGCTTCCGATCGTGGCCCAGGTGATTCCGGCTCCGGAGGGCACGCCCGCGGGTCTCGTACGACGCCCGCATGTATTCGCGCCAGCCGATCAGCTGCCGCACGAACCCTTCGACGCTGGCCAGCGGGACACGGTTACGTCCACCGGCCTCCAGCGCCCTTCTCAGCACCGTTCGCGGGCTCAGGAGCCCGGTGTTGAGTGCGGGCGTCAGCAACGAATGGAAGACGAACGGGTGCTCGGTGCTGATCGCATCCTCGTAGGGTCCGAACTCCGCGAACCGGTCGGCCAGGAACTGCTCGAGCATGGCCCGCGCCTCGTCGTGGGCGGTGGGCCAGGCGAAACCGTCGGCGCCGCCCGGGTTGTCGGGGAACTCGTCGGCCACCCAGGCGATCGCGGCGTCGACCTCGGGATGTCGCGCCGGTGGTGTCGGTTGCGGGACCTCACGGTTCTTCGGCAGTTTCTTCCGGTTCTCGGTGTCGAAGCTCCACCGACCGCCCGCCGGTTTGCCGTCGTCGTCGACGAGGATGCCGAGCCGTCGTCGCTGCCAGGTGTAGAACTGCTGCATCCGCGGCCGCTTGCCGGCGAAGAACTCGTAAATCTGCGAACGGGTGGTGAGGAAGTTCGGACTATCGGCGACGTCGTCGGCCGCGAGTGGACACCCGGCGTGCTGGAAGGCCGCCAGCAGGTCGCCCGTCAGCCAGTCGTCGACGACGTCGTACAGGTGAACCGACGCCGGGGGCCGTCGGGACAAGTACTCCACGAGCTGGTCGTGACTGGACTCCTCCGCGTCGGTCTCGAGCACGTCGACCTCGAAACCCCGGTCCCGCAGCCGGTCTGCGAACCTGCGCATACTCGCCCGGTGCAGGACGAGTTTCTGCACGTGGAACCGGTACTGCCGGAACATCAGATCGTGTTCGACGAGGACGAAGCGGGTGCCGGGGTCCGCGTCGAGGTGCGACTCGAACAACTGATGCGGCAGCACCACGCGGACGACATCGCCGGACGGACCTGACATCGGCTCTCCTCTCGCCGCTACACGCTCCCGACTTGGACGGCCCTCTCAAGGGCCGGACAAGTCGACCCCAAGTTCGCACCAAGCGCCCGGCGACATCCTGTCGTTCATCACCCGATCACCACGATGAGCCGCCGAGACCGGGCACCCGCCCACTCCAGACGATAGGAACGACGATGTCGCGCAGCACCGCCAGCTATTCGCACCCCTCCGACGATCGGATTGCCGAGTCCGGCGGCGACGTGCCGTCCGTGGACAGGCCTCTCTGGCAGCTGGGCCGGCGTGCCACGGTCATCGCGGCCTGCGTGGGCTTCGCCGCGCTGGCGGCCTGCAGCGTCAGCGTCGGCACGCAGTCGATCGAAGAGGCCTCCGACATCGACGTGGGCGAGTGCCTACAGATCGGTGCCGAAGCCGGCGAGGGCAAGGTCGAGGCGACCAAGGCCGAGTGCGAAGGAACCGAGGGGCTCACTTTCTACGCGGCCGAGAAGGTCAACACGTCGGCGGAATGCGGCACCCCCAACACCTCCGCGCTCACCTTCGGCGAAGGCGACCAGAAGCTCTGCCTCACACCCAACTTCGCCGTCGACACCTGCTACCAGATCCCGATCGGCGGCGGCAAGCTCGCCGACTACCGCGAGGTCGAGTGCGACGCCTCCCCCGCGGAGAGCACCATCCTCGCCAAGACCGTCAGCCGCGGTGCGGACTCCCTCACCTGCACCGAGGACGAGACGAAATGGGCCTTCACACAGCCGCTGTCGGTCAGTTACTGCTTGACCGAGGACGTCACGGCCGCGAGCCGATTCGACGGCTGAGCGGCGGCCTGCGGGCCGGGCGCCGCGTCGACGAGGTCGTGGGTGACGCGGTAGTCCTCCCGCATCCGCGCCATGGCGACATCCCGTGCGCGGTAGGATTTCTCGACGCGTGCTCGTGCCCGCCGGGCGCCACCGACCCGCTGCGCCGAATCCGCCACCGCGAGAACCGGTCCGACCCGTCTCAGCAGATGTTTGAACCGGCCGTCGGGGATTCCGAGCGCGTCGGCGTCGGCGTCACCGATGAACACCCGCTGCAGTCCGTGCATGGTCTTCGTGGCCAGCCGGCGTCGCAGGGCCTGCGGCCCCGGGAACACCGCGGCCAGTTCGGGCACCAGATAGTCGTCGGTCAACGCGACCACGAAATCCCGGTCGTCGGGACCCGGCCCCGGCGAGGTCAGCCGATAGAGCTCTTCGATCCGGACGTGGTCGGCCTCGCAGACCGGGTTGAGCTCGGGGCTCATCCCGACCACATGCCCCACGTACCGCCACAGGTGATAGATGTCGTCGAGCTCGCGGTCGGTGAACCGCACCCCCAACTTGTGCATCGCGTCGATCGCGATGTGCCCGAACTCGGCGATGGTGAACGCCATGTACGGCTGCGGGATCGGCACCCCCCACGCGGTCTCGTCCCAGTCTCCGCGCGTGAGCAGCATGGAACGGACATGCGCGTGGATCATCCGGACCCGCACCGTATACGCGAAACCGTCTCCGCCGCGGCGCATCCCGCCGGGCGTCAGTACCTGCCCCAGCCACTCACCGACCTCCACCGACCGCACCGCCGGCTGGGACACGTAACGC
The DNA here is from genome assembly GCF_029866425.1 of Gordonia sp. SMJS1. Classification (NCBI taxonomy): domain Bacteria; kingdom Bacillati; phylum Actinomycetota; class Actinomycetes; order Mycobacteriales; family Gordoniaceae; genus Gordonia; species Gordonia sp. SMJS1. The sequence goes on from NZ_CP123381.1 coordinate 4,744,282, forward strand.
CCGGTGACCGCGAGTGGCTTGCCCGCGATCGTGTTTCCCGCCCCGCGGACCAGCGATGCCGCGCCGAGCACGATGCCCAGCGGTGCGGTGTTGACGACCAGCGCGTCGGCCGCGCGATTCATCCGATCATGATCGACCCAGTCGGGCTCGTCATCGAGGAACCCGAACAGCGCGCGCAACGAGTCGGTCGCGTCGTCGACCGAGTCGATGCCGTTCTTCAGCGCCGCCCGCAGCACTGTCGTGGTCGGGCCGCCGGGTTGCCGGTCGGCGGCCACGGCGTCGGCGAGCGGGTCGGCGATCCACATCTGATCGAGCCAGTCACGCCGGCCGTCCCGAACCGCTGCACGGCGAGGTCGGTGTTCACGAGGTCGGCGGGTGCGCTCCGTTCCATGGATCCATGAGAACACGAGCAATCCTCACTTACTATTCACTTTTGATGGCATCGTCGACGACTTCCAAAACCACCGCATCGCAACGGCGCAAGGCACCCAAGCAGCAGCGCAGTCGTGAGATGAGGCAGCGCCTCCTCACGTCGGCGCTCACACTCCTGGAGCGTCGTCCCGGCCGACGGCCCACCACTGCCGAACTCGCCGACCACGCGCACGTCAGCATCGGGACGGTGTACCGCTACTTCGCCGACATGGACGCGATCGTGGAAGAACTGCGCCTCGCCGCCGTTTACGACATCACCGCCACCCTCGCGAGCGGGATCGGCCGGGCGATGGATCAGCAACCGGAGACCGCGATGGTCACGGTGGTCGAGACCCTCGTGTCGTCGTTCGAGTCACATGAGCCGGTCCTGCGCGCCTCGCTCGAGATCGGCGAACACGGCTTCGGCGAGGCCTGGGCCGAGGTCGAGGGACCGCTCCTCCCGCTGGCGCGGATCCTGCCGTCGCGGATGAGGCCCGACCTCGACGATCGGGCGATCGACGAACTGGTGTTCCTCACCATGGGTGCGACCGCGAGCCTGTGCCTGCGCATCGCCCTGCAACGACCCCGCGACGCCGACCGGACCTCGCTCATCGCGATGGCGGCACGAATGTTGTTGGCGGCGTTCGACTCGCCGCCGTCGGCCAGTGCTGGTCGAGTAAGTGCCGGCTGAGTCGGCGACTCAGAGGCTGCGCTGTTCCGCGTACTCCGCCATCGCCGTTCGCTCCGCCTCGTGTCTGGGGTAGAAGAAGAACACCACCGCCGCACCCACCACCACGATGGCGGCCGCCGCGCCGTAGGCGTTCCTGTCGCCCTGTACGAACGCGTCGCGGGCCGCGGCGATGATCTGATCGGCGTACTGCGGATAGCGTTCGGCCAGGACCTCGGCACTCGAGAACGACTTCGTCAGCGCGGCTTCGGTCTGTTCGGTGACCTGATCGGCCTGCGGCGAACCGGAGATGGTGTCCTGCAACTGCTTCGCGTAACCCGCGGTGAGGATCGCGCCGAGGGTGGACTGCAGGATCGCGCCACCGAGGTCGCGTTGCAGATCGGACATGCTCGACGCCATTCCCGCGCGCTGCACCGGCACCGAACCGGTCAGCGACTGCGACGCCGGGGTGCCGGCGAGACCGACGCCCACCCCGACGAGGACGTAGACCAGACCGACATGCCAGAAGTGGGCGTCCTCATCCCAGGTGAGCATCGCGAGCACCAGGCCGACGACGATGAAGGCGTAACCGGACAGCAGCGTGAACCGCGAACCCATGCTCTGCACGAGTTTGGCCGAGCGCGGGGCCACGACGATCATGGCGGCCGCGGCTGGCAGGATCGTGGCGCCGGCCGCCAGCGTCGAGTAGCCGAGCACGTTCTGCATGTACTGCTGGCCGATGAACATCGCGCCCATGAGCGTGCCGAACACGATGAGCCCGCCCACCGCCGCGACCCAGAAGGTGCGTCGGGCTGCGATCCGCAGGTCGAAGAGCGGAACCCGCACGCGCAGCTGCCGCCAGACGAAACCCGCCCCTGCCAGCAGCGCGATCGCGGCCAGGATGTAGACCTGCAGTCGCTGATCGGAGTTCGGGGCGAAGTTGATCGCCAGCACCAGCGAGCCCACCATCACGATGGACACGACGCCGCCCAGGTTGTCGACGACCGCCGCCTGGTCGCCGTTATCATCGGGCACCAACCGCCACGCCGCGATCAACGCGACGACGGCGAGCGGCAGGGTCACCAGAAACACCGAGTGCCAGGCCAGGATCTCGAGGAGCGCCCCGGACAGGACCGGTCCCAGCGCCGAGATCGCACCGCCGAACGCCGACCACGCGGCGATTGCCCGGACCCGTTTCGGCCCCGACCACAGTGCGGTGATCACCGCGAGGGTGGTCGGGAAGGCCAGGCCCGCGGCGATGCCGCCCACCAGACGAGCACCGAACAGGACCTCGACGTTGGGCGCGAATCCGGCGACGAGCGACGCCGGGATCGACAGGCACATGCCGATGACCAGCATCCGCTTGCGCCCGTGCCGATCTCCCAGCGCGCCGAAGTAGAGCACCGACGCCGCCAGGCCCAGCGAGTAGCCGACCGCGACCAGGTTCAACTGCGTCGAACTCGCGTCGAGCGCCTTGCCGATGTCGGGTAGCGCGACATTCGCCACCGCGAGATTGATGTTGGCCACCCCGGCGACCAGGATCAGCGCGACCAGGATCGCCTTCGCCCGCTTCGGAGCCGTCCCCGCCTCGACCTCGGCCGTTGTCGACGTCATCGGGGAATCGTACGTGCGCGAGCGCCATCGGGCCGCGGATCGGGACGCTCCGGCACGAAATGGTCACGCCGGCGTCGACTTCTGGTGGGGTACGAGGAATCCGTATGACGTCGTGCCCGGTTTCCGGGCACAGCGTCATACGGCTCGGATCAGATCAGAGGCAGACGCTGATGGTCACCGGCCCGATGGGGATGCCGAAGCAGATCGCCACCGAACCGACGGCCTGCACCGGCTGCACCGGCGCGGCGGAAGCGGCCGGCGCGGTGGCCAGTCCGATCGCGCAGGCGGCACCGACAGCGGCCACCCCGACAGACGTACGACGCATGATCCCGGACATGTTCATGAGCAGCTCCCCTCGAGCTCGAGTCCCCCCCGGACAACCCTGCGGATGGGGTCAACACGCAGGTGATGGTGACTCGAGATTCTACGCCCCGGCGTCGGCGTCGTCCCCATCCCGACGGGCCGAATCCGCGACGGGTGTCACAGGCTGATGCGGAGGCCGTCCCACTCGTGGTCGTGCATGAAACCCTCCGCCAGCCCGACCCGGTACTTGAGGCAACTACGCAGGATCCCGGCATAGGCGAACGGGAGCATCAGCGCGGGCTTCTGGTCGCCCGGACTGCTGACGACATCGGACGCGCCGCGGAAGTCGCGGACGAAGTCGCGCAGGGTCCGGTCCTTGCGCGACGACGGACGCCACCCGTAGAGCAGCATGCCCAGCCCGATCATCTTGTCCACGCCCGACCCGGGCGTGATCGGTCCGTGGTCGGGATCCCAGGTCCCGAGGAACGCGCGATCGACCCCGTCTTCGGGCGTGAACATCATGATCCCGCTTGTGGCGCGCGGATTGCACTCGATGCAGAACAGGTCGCCGCCACCGTTCCGGTCTTCGATGAAGTCGAAGCCGATCTGGCCGGTGAAGTTCACCCGGCGAACGAAATCGCTGACCCACCCGGCGATCCGCGGATGGTCCACGGACCGGAAGTTGAGGCACGAACTGCCGTCGATGGCGTAGTCGACCGGATAGGTGGCGTGGGCGTAGACGCGGCCCTCATGGCAGACCGAATACGTGCAGAAGTTGTTCCCCGACGCCCACTCCTGTGCGATCCACGGGTTCTGCCCATCGTGTTCGAGCCAGGTGAGCGGATCGTCGGGAGTCACCTTGTGAACCTTCTGCGAGCCCCGCGAATAGCAGTGTTTGAGCGCGAACGGCGTGGTGAAATCGAGCGATCCGACGTCCTCGGGTCCGGACACCCGCGCGAACTTGCGCGTCGGGATTCCGAGTTCGACGAGCAGCTCCTGGAAGTCGTACTTGTTGTGCAGGCGGTTCTCGGTGGTGAAATCGGAGAGGAACAGCCGACATTCGGGCGGGAACACCTCGGCGAGCATCGCGATGATGTCGGTCTCCTCGTGCACCGGGATCACCATGTCGACGTCGTTGTCGGCCACGATCCGGGCGAGGGCGAGACAGTATGCGAGCGGCTCGAACTTCGGCGGGGGCACGCGGTGAAAGTCGCTCACCGCGTTGGAGAATCGGCCGATCCCGACCGGGATGGAGTCGACGATGCTCACCCGGTGACCCGCCGCGGCCATGAGCCGCGCGAGTTCCAGGGTGAGGAACGATCTGCCGAATGTGATCAGTACATGGGTTTGTCCGGCGCTGTTCACCGAGCGAGTGTAGTGCCGACGGGCCCTGAGCACGGAAGCCGGACGGCCTGCGAAAAAAATGCGGTCAGGTCGGGAATATTCAGTACCGTCCTGTCGGTTCACCCTGTTAGTTTTTTGCACGATCGGCCGGTCCGTGTGCTTCGCTTCCGGTTGCGGAACAGCAGTTGCGGAGCAGCGCTGGTGCGGCCCGAGCCGATCGCGTGCGTACGCAGTCGGGGTGGTCGTCGGTCCGAGCCTGTCGAGGCTCATCCGGGCCGAGTTGGAGGAGGCATGCAGCTGTTCGTCATCGGCGTCATCGCCGCGTGCCTCGCCGCAGTCGCCTATGGGATGTCCACGGTCCTGCGCGCGCTCGGCGCCCGCCGCGTGGCCGAAGCCGCTGCCGACGAGGGTGAGGGCATCACCACCGAGAACGGCGCACCGACCCTCTCGTCCACGATGTCGACGCTGGTCGATCCGGCCTTCATCCTCGGCACGACGCTGGTCGTGCTCGGCTTCGCGGGTGGCGCCCTCGCTGCCCGGTTCCTACCGCTGTTCCTCTCGCAGACCATCGTGTCGGCCAACCTGGTCATCACCGCCCTGCTCGGCACGATCATCCTCAACATCGCCCTGCACACGCGCGAATGGGTCGCCATCTGGCTCGTCGTGATGTCGCTCTGCCTCCTCGGCGTTGCCTCGTCCCATCACACCGGCGGCGGGGAAGAGGTCGGATTCCACTGGGGTCTGTTCGTCGCGACGCTCGCCCTCTGCGCTCTTGCTCTGGTGGGCGTCTACAACCTCGGTCCGGCGGGCGCCATCGTCGGCGGCGCATCGGCGGGTCTGCTGTTCGGCATCATCGCCATCGCCGTGCGCATCCTCGACGGAGTCCAGCCGTTCGATCCCGTGGCGCTGCTGACCGATCCGGCCGCCTGGACCATCGCCGCCGCGGGCGCGGTGGGCTTCTACGTCCAGACCGTCGCCCTGCAGCTCGGCGCCGTGAACGGGGTGACCGCGGTGCTCGTGGTCGGCGAGACGGCCGGCCCGAGCCTGGTCGGGGTCGTCTTCCTCGACGACACGGCCAAACCCGGACTCGGCTGGCTGGCCATCCTCGGTTTCGTCGGCGCCGTCGTCGGTGCCGTACTGGTCGCCTGGTACGGCTCGGTCGACCCGGACCACCTCGGCGAGGCGCCGCCCATGAAGGGCGGGTGGCGCCGTGGCCGCGAAGAACCCGCCTCCGACGAGGAGCACGAAGCGTCCGCGGCAGACGCCGATCCCGACATCGCTGATGGCGATCTGTGGACCACCGACGACCCCGTCTTCGACAGCCGGGACTCCCGGCGCACCTGACGCTCCCACTCTCGTCATCGCAGGTGGTTGACACCCGCCCCGCTGATGGAGAGGGTGGGTTGATGACATCGACCAGCACGGGCTCCGCTGCCCGGCTCGCCTACGAAACCCTCGAACCCTTCCACATTCTGGCCTACTTCAACCCGGGACTGAAAGGCGCGCAGGCGGACACCGGGCTCGATCCCTACGCCTTCTACGTCGGTGCGCGCGGAGCGCCGTTCGGTCCGTGCGCGTCCTCGGTCGTCGCCTCCGCCTTCTACAACTTCAACCACGAACTCATCGCCAAGGGCTGGACGGCCGCCGTCGACGCCGGGCTCGACCGGGTCCACGAACGACGCAACCAGATGCTCGACGACTCGCTGCGAGAGATCCTGGGCGACTCCATCGACGACTCCCTCCTCGACGAACTCGCCTCCGCCTATTACGATCTGGCGGCCCGGCTCCCGCTCGGCGGACGCCCGCTCGCTGCCGCGTGGTCGACGGCCCCGCGACCGGACACCGCGCGCCTACGTCTGTGGCACGCCATCGCGATTCTCCGAGAGTGGCGCGGCGACAACCACATCGCCGCTCTCGCCCTCAACGGTCTGAACGGCTTCGACGCGGCCGTCTTCCACGAGTCGCAGCTTCCCGACCCCACGGTTCGTCGTCGCACCCTGGGCAAGCGCATCGTGCTGATGACCCGCGGCTGGTCCGAACAGGACTGGCAGGACAGCGTCGATCGCCTGGTCGACGCCGGGCTGGCCGAGCGCGTTGAGGACGGGCACCGTCTCACCGCTTCCGGCGCGGCGACCTACGACGACATCGAGGCCACCACCGATGCTGTCGGAGAAGCCATCTGGGCCGGCACCGACGACCTCCTCACTCGGACGAGACCGGTCGTGAAAGCCGTCATCGATGCCGGAATCCTGCCGGGAACGAGGACGAAGTGAGCGCGCCCGCCGGCGGCTTCGAGGACCTGCGGGCGATCGAGAGCCTCAAGTATCGCTACCTGCGATCTCTCGACACCAAGGACTGGACGGCGTTCGAGTCGACGCTCACCGAGGACGTCACCGGTAACTACGGTGAGAGTCTGGCCTTCTCGAATCGGAACGAGCTGGTCGGATACATGCGCGAGAACGTCGGTCCCGCAGTCATCACCGAACATCGTGTCGCACACCCGGAGATCGAGATCGACGGGGACACCGCACGCGGACGCTGGTACCTGCACGACCGGGTCATCGTCGCCGAGTTCTCCTTCATGCTCATCGGGGCGGCGTTCTACGACGACACCTACCGCCGCACCGCAGACGGATGGCGGATCAGCAGTACCGGTTATGACCGCACGTACGAGGCCACCGTCGGGCTCGCCGACGTGCCGAGCTTCGCACTGAAGGTCGGTCCCGCAGTGCAGGTCTGAGCCTGCCCATGCGCGCCCGCATCTTCGCCGACCGCCGCGAGGCGGGTCGGTTGCTGGGTGCGCGGGTCGTCGAAGTCCGGTACGGCGTCGGCATTCCGGAGGCCGGTACAACAGAACCTGTTGTCCTGGGACTCGCGCGCGGCGGGGTTCCGGTCGCCCGCGAGGTCGCCGACGCCATCGCGGCGTCGACAGGCAGGTGCGCGATGGACGTGCTGGTGGTGCGCAAGATCGGGGCGCCCGGCCACGAGGAGTTCGCCATGGGCGCGCTCACCGCGCACCACCTGGTGGTCAACGACGACATACCGCGTCGACTCGAAGTGTCCCGCAGCGAGTTCGACGAGGCCGCCGATCGACAGCGGCGCATCCTCGACGACCGCGAACGACGTTACCGCGGCGGACGTCCCGGCACCGAGCTCGGCGGCCGGACGGTCATCCTGGTCGACGACGGTCTCGCCACCGGGTCGAGCATGGCCGTCGCGGTCGACTCCGTCCGGGCCGCCGGCGCCACCCACGTGGTGGTGGCGGTACCCACGGCACCCTCCGATTCGATTCAGCGACTGCGGGATCGGGGCGCCGACGACGTGATCGTCCTCGTGACGCCGGAACCGTTCCGGGCCGTCGGCCTGTCCTACGGCGACTTCACTCAGGTGGACGACGACGAGGTGATCGCGGCCCTCAGCCGGCCGAGCGACTGAGCCGTCGAGGACCGCACCGGAAACCACCCGTCCGAGCGGCACCGGCGAGCTGTCGTCGACTGTCCGTTTCCTACGGGTGGTTTTCAGCCGGGCTTTCGCTGGTCTTTGAGGAGTAGCTCAGCAAGCTCGGCACGGTCACCCACATCCAGCTTGGTGTAGGCGCGGAACAGATGACCTTCGACGGTGCGGACCGAGACGGTGAGTCGCTGCGCGATGTCCTTGTTGGACAGGCCCGCCGCAGCGAGGTTGGCGATCTCCCGCTCGCGCGACGTCAACGGCAACGGTTGCGCGGCCGAGATCAGCGCCGGCGTCCGCAGGCCACCGCACTGCGACGCGAGTCGGTTCGCCACCGCGGCCGACGCCACGGTCGCGGACCGTCTGCCCGCCGCGTCGTGCAGGACACTGGCCTGCGCGGCCGCGTCCGCGGCGGACAGGCACACCCCGGAGTCCTCGAACGCCGTCGAGCACAGATCGAGTTCGACCGCATCACCGTCGCGGAGGGCCGCGGCGTGGCGCGCGTACAGATCCGAGAGCGGACCGTCGACGCGCTCGGCCAGTTCGGTGAGCCGGTCGGCGACGCCGCCGTCCCCGAACCGGGCGGCGGTGTGCAGGGCCTCGGCCTCCACCGCGAACTGACCGGCGGCACGGGCGGATGTGGCCGCGGAGTGCGCGAGTTCGACGGCGGGCGTGACGGTTCCGGCGGCCGCCGACTGCCAGGCCGCCGCGATGGCGAGCATGGGCCCGAAGACGGCCACGTGCTTGCCGGAACGTTTCCGCGCCTTGGCCAGCGCGGCCGCGGCACGATCGGCCTGTCCCAGCGCACTCAGGGCCTGCACCAGGAAGATGTGGGCCGGGAAGTTCCACGACTCGGAGAACCGGCCACTGTCGAGGATGGCGAGGGTCTGCTCCATCCGCCGGGTCACCGAGGCGCACGATCCGCGGGCGAGTTCGACTGCGGCGACGAGTATTCCGGACATCGCCCAGCCCAGGTACTGCGCGGTCTGCGCGGCGGACACGAAACGCCCCGCGGCACCGTCCGCGTCGTCGAGTCGGCCGGTGAGGGTCAGCGCGAGGGTCTCGCCGAAACCGGTGGGGAACCGGAGCAATCCGTCCACCTCGACCTCGCGCGAGTGTTCGGCCAGCGCCCCGACCTCCGCTCCCCGACCGGCGACCGCACGGGCGAGGCTGCCACCGAAGACCGCCCACTCCACCGCCCACGGCAGCGCCCTGGATTCGGCGAGGACGGTGTCGGACAGCGTGATCGCCTCGTCGATCCGGTTCTCGAAGAGGGCGCACGCCGAGGCGATTCCGGTGACGATCGGCGTGAGTGCCGGGTGGGTGACCCGCTCGGTCAGCAACCGCAGGATCTCGTCGGCCCGATCAGCGTCGCCCAGAGCCCAGAACGTGTTGCCGATGATCGAATTGCCCCACAGCACGAGTCGACCCTCGTCGAGATCGTCGGGCGAGAAGCGGGACAGGATGTCCCGCGCCTCGTCCGGATGCCCCTGCCACATGACCGCCCGCGCGAGCAACTCGGCCTCCTCGAGTCCACCGCCCTCGTCGAGCGCCGCCCGCGCGAATCGTTCGCCGAGCGGCGTCTGCGCGAGGTTCAGGGCATCGCGTGCGGCGGTCCGTACCAGCGCGAGGTCGATCTCCACGTCGCTCTCGATCGCGAGATCGGCGAGCCGAATCCGCTCGGCCGGGGTGTTCGTGGGCCGTGACTGCAACGCCTCGACGAGCCGGCCGCGCAGCCGCCGCGACGACACGAGACCCAGGCGGCGCCGGATCACCTCACCGAACAGCGGATGGTGGAAGGCGACGTCGAGACGCCGCCCGTCGCGGGTGATGCGCACCAGCCCGGCGATCTCCGCCTCTTCGACGGCTTCTTCGCCGGCGAGCTCGGCGAGGACGTCGATGTCGAGGGGTTCGCACAGACTGAGGTATTTGAGGGCCCCGAGAACCGGCGCGTCGAGTTGCTCGATCCGCCCCTCGAGCAGCGATGCGAGCTCCGAGGTGATGGCGGCGCGTCCGCGTAGCTGCCACACGCCGTTGACCTGCCGCAGCGTGTCGGCCTGCCGCGCACCGTCGACGAGATGCCGTAGGAACAGGGCGTTCCCACCGGAGGCCTCCCACATGAGATCGGCCGAATGCTCCTCGAGCTGCCCGCCGAGCACCGACTCGATGAGGTCGACGCTCTGCTCTTTGGTGAACGGCGACAACGTGATCCGCGTGAGGTGATTGTCCTTCCACAGCGAGGTCACCGCATCCGGGACGGTCTCGCCGCTGCGGACCGTCGCGACGATGTGCACCGCACGGTCGATCGCGAGCTGATGCAGCAGTGTCGCCGACAGTTCGTCGAGCAGGTGGGCGTCGTCGACCCCGATCACGACATCGCCGTCGGCGAGGAGCGATTCACGGGCCGCCGCAAGGTAGGTGACCGGATCGCTCGACGTCGCCGGACCGACGAGATGCGCGAACACACCGAGCGGGATCGAGCGCGCGGACTCGGTGCCCGCCACCCAGCGCACCCCGGTCGGCAACTCGGCGGTGACGTGCCGGGCGAGGGTCGTCTTGCCCACGCCCGAGTCACCGGTCAGGACCACCCCACAGCCGGTCGTCTCACCCCTGAGGGCCGCCTGGATCGTGCGGAACTCCCGATCGCGCTCGACGAGCGGCCAATTCGTGGACATAACCGCGAATTTTAGTCTGCTGGGCCCTACAATGGGCCGCCCGGAAGCACCAATGTGGTCCGACCGGATGGCCCTGTCGACACGCGGCCAATCCCGGATTTGACATCGGCGGAAGAAAATCCGCGAACTACGCATCCCGGGCATTGGTCACGGCCACTGCCGCCGCCAGCAACACGATCGTGAAGCCCGCGAAGTAGGCCAACGAACCGTAGGCGTTCCAGTGGAACGTGTCGCTCCCGCCGGCGAGGAAGTTCCACCCGTTCAGGAACGGCAGGAACGACACGATGTGCTCGCCCACCCGCGGGAGCACCGACACGATGCGCTCGAGGGCCAGCATCCAGACGAGCACGATCGCCACCGCACCGGCCGAATGCCGCACCAACGCACCCACCGCGAGGCCGATCAGCGCGCACAGCATCGCGAAAACCGGCGTCCCCCAGAGATGCCGGACGGTCTCGGGTCCGGTCAGCGAGACTCCGACGCCGGCGAGCACCTGCGCCGCCACGACCGCGACGACGGACACGATGGCCACCACCGCGAACGAGAGTCCGCCGAACACGACCGCTTTCGCGAGGAGGACCTGTGGCCGACGCGGGATCGCCGCGAACGTCGGTCGGATCGTGCCGAAGCGATATTCGGTGGTGACGCCCAGGATCGCCATGATCGCGAGCACCGCGACCCCGAACTGGTTGACGCCGAGCAGGAAGTCGTCGGTCAGGGTGTCGGTCTCACCGGGACTGCCGTAGGAACCGCCGGCGATGGCGCCGAGCAGCACCGCGAAGCCCAGGCCCAGCACCACGACGACGCCGAGGCACCAGTACGGCGACCGGGTGCTGGCGAGTTTGATCCGTTCGGCGTTGATCGCGGCGATCACCGGTTCACTCCCCCGTGGTTCCCGACGGCCCGGTTGTGGGCGTCGGGGTCGTGGACGGCGCGGTTGTCGACGGCGGTGTAGTCGACGGCGTGCGCCGTCATCGACATGAAGACCTCTTCCAGTGACGCCGACTCGGCGGCGAGTTCGTGCAGGGTGATGCCCGCGGCGGCGGCGAGGTCGCCGACCCGATCGGTCGTGGTGTCCGGCACGCGCATCACCGGGCGCCCGTGGGCATCCGGGTCACCCGGCGCGGGATTCAGCCCCGCCGACGCGAGCGCGGCATGCAACTGTTCGAGCTGCGGGCCGCGCACCCGCACCGACTGCCGTGCCCGCCCGGTGAACTCCGCCACCGAACAGTCGGCGATCAGCCGGCCCCGCCCGATGACGACGAGATGGTCTGCGGTGAGCGACATCTCGGTGAGCAGATGGCTCGACACCAACACCGTCCGCCCCTCCGCGGCGAGCTTGCGCATGAACCCGCGGATCCACACGATGCCCTCCGGGTCGAGGCCGTTGACCGGCTCGTCGAACAGCAGTGTGTGCGGGTCGCCGATCAGGGCACCCGCCAGCCCGAGCCGCTGCGACATACCGAGCGAGAAGCCGCCGGCGCGCTTCTTGGCCACCGAGGTGAGCCCGACCGTCTCGAGCACCTCGTCGACGCGGGCGGCCGGGATCCGGTTGCTCGCCGCGAGCCACCGCAAGTGGGACCGCGCACTGCGATTGGGATGCACCCACCGGGCGTCGAGCAGCGCACCGACCTGCCGCAGCGGATGCTCGAGGTCCCGGTAGCGCTGCCCGTTGATCGTCGCCGTGCCCGATGTCGAACGGTCGAGTCCGAGCATCATCCGCATGGTCGTCGACTTACCCGCACCGTTGGGGCCCAGGAAACCGGTGACCCGTCCCGGCCCCACCTCGAAGGTGAGGTCGTCGACCGCGCGTTGACCGCCGAAGTCCTTCGTCAGATTCGCTACCTGCAACACGACTCGACCATAGCCGCCGAACCCCGAGCGGCCCGGTCTGTCATTCGGACGGCCTGCCGCGGGACCGCGGGTCAGTCCCGGTCGCGCCCGGGTGAGGACGCGTGCGCCCAGAAACGCTTGGGGATCCGGCCCGCACGCGCGGCCAGGCGGCCCGCGGTCACCGCGTGCCGCATCGCCGTCGCCATCAGTTCAGGGTTCTCCGCCCGGGTCACGGCGGTGGCCAGAAGCACGCCGTCGCAACCGAGTTCCATCGCCAGGGCCGCGTCGCTCGCCGTGCCGATGCCCGCGTCGAGAATGACCGGCAGCGGGTCGTCGAAGCGGGTGTGGCAGTCGTCGACGATCATCTCGATGTTGTGCGGGTTGAGGATTCCGAGTCCGGTCCCGATGGGCGATCCGAGGGGCATCACCGCCGCCACCCCGAGATCGGCGAGTCGCGCGGCCAGGACCGGATCGTCGTTGGTGTAGGCCAGCACGACGAAACCGTCGGCCACCAGTGCGGCCGCGGCGTCGACGAGTTCGATGGCGTCGGGCATCAGGGTGCGTTCGTCGGCGACCACCTCGAGCTTCACCCAGTCGGTCTCGAACGCCTCGCGCGCCAGCTGGGCGGTCAGGACGGCCTCGGCGGTGGTGTGACAGCCCGCGGTGTTGGGCAGGACGGCGATGTCGAGCCGGCGCAGCAGATCGAAGACCCCGGTGCCCGAGGCCGCGTCGACGCGCCGAACCGCGACGGTGGTCAGCTCGGTCCCCGACGCGACCAGCGCGCGTTCCAGGGTCGCGAGATTCGACGCGCCGCCGGTGCCGGTGATGAGTCGCGACGAGAAGTCGCGACCGGCGATGCGCAGATGGTCCGCATCCGGGATCGTCTCGTCGCCGGACTTCTGCTCGGTCCGCGAGGCGTCGGGCTTCAGATCGGCGAGGTCAGCCACCCTGCACCGCCGTGACGATCTCGACGACGGCACCGTCGGTCATCGTGTGCCGGTCCCAGCGGCCGCGCGGGACGACCGCGCCGTCCACCGCGACCGCGATCCCCCGGTCCGGCAACCCCAGCCCGGTGACGACGTCGCGCACCGACGTGTCGGCGCCGACGTCGACGCTCTTGCCGTTGACGGTGATGTTCGCGGTGATACTCATTCCTCTGCTCCTTCCAGAATCGACAGCACGCGGGCGGCGGTGCCCGGGGCGAGGACGATCCCGTTGCGCCCGTGCCCGGTCGCCACGACCGTTCGTGTGTCCACACGGGTGACGATGGGCAATCCGTCCGCGGTGCACGGCCGCAGACCGGCCCCCGCTTCGGTCAGTTCGTAGGTCCGCAGCCCGGGGAAGACCTCGATCGCGTCGGCGAGCAGATCCGCGACCCCGCCGGCCTGCGGCGCGCGGTCGGCAATTCCCTCGGCCTCGTACTGGGTGGCGCCGACGACGACTCCGTCCTCGCGCGGCACCAGGTACACGGCCCGCCCGTGGAGGCGTGCCCGGACGACGTGACCGGGCGGCGGCACCGACCAGCGCGTGCGGCGCAGGCGAAGGATCTCCCCCTTCGCCGCATGCAGGTCCACACCCGGCCAGAGGGCCGCGGTGCCGAGTCCGGCGGCGAGCAGGATCTGCGTGTCGGAACCGAGGTCGTCGAGGTCGGCCAGGGATTCGACGCGCGCGGAGACCAACTCGGCACCCGCCGACGTCGCGGCGGCGCGCAACGCCTCGAGCAGCCGCCGGTTGTCGACGGACCACTCGCCGACCGCGCGGTAGCCACCGACCAGTCGAGAGCTCAGCGACGGTTCCAGGGTCCGGATGTCGCGGCCGGTCACCGACTGCAGCGCGGCATCGGTGGCGGGCTGCCCGGCCCAGACGAAATCGGCGAGATGCCGCAGGTACTCGATGTCGGTGGCCGAGGCCGCGACGAACAGCGAGTCGGTGGCGGTGACGACACCCGGGTCGTCGAGCCGCTTCACGAGCGCCGGCCACAGCCGGACCGATTCGACCGAGAGGGCCAGGGACGCGTCCTCGCCGGGATGACCCTCGCCGAGTGAACCGAGCATGCCGCCGGCGACCCAGGACGCGCGCTCGTCGGTGCCGGCGTCGAGGACGCGAACCCGCCATCCGGCGTCGGCCGCGGTGAGCGCACAGGTCAGCCCGATGACACCGCCCCCGACGACCGTCAGGGCGCGGTGGGCAGGGCCCTGCGGTGGGGAATCCACGTTGGGAATCACCTTCCTTCGCCGGAATGACCCGGATCAGGTTCGACGGTCAGCGGAATCTGTCCGCACTCTCAGCCCGGCCGATCCGGACTCCCGTGTGTTCGTGCGATCCACCCTACGCCGGGGCGTCGGGGGTCCGGTTAGCCTGGTCGGCGTGACGACCCCGAACCGCACCAGCTCCGCGTCGACGGACCCCGGCTCCGCGACGGACCGTCGCCGGCGGCTCTCCACGGCCCGCCTGTACCTGTGCACCGACGCCCGGCGCGAACGCGGTGACCTGCTCGACTTCGTCGACGCGGCGCTCGCGGGCGGCGTCGACATCGTGCAGCTGCGCGACAAGAACTCGCCGGGTGAGCGCGAGTTCGGGACCCTGGAGGCGGGCGAGGAACTCGAGATCCTCGCGGGCATGCGGAAGGTCGCCGACGCGCATGGCGCCCTGCTCGCGGTCAACGACCGGGCCGACGTCGCGGCGCTCTCCGGGGCCGATGTCCTGCACGTCGGACAGGGCGACCTGTCGCCGTCGGCGGCCCGCCGGATCGTCGGACCGGACGTCCTCATCGGCGCCTCGACCCACGACCCCGAGCAGGCTGCCGCCGCGATCGCCGACGACGACGTCGACTACTTCTGCGTCGGTCCGTGCTGGACCACGCCCACCAAACCGGGCCGCGCCGCCGCCGGCCTCGACCTCGTGTCCTCAACGGCCGCAACACAATCAGCCAAGCCGTGGTTCGCCATCGGCGGGATCGACGCCGGCCGCGTCGGGGAGGTCACCGCGCTCGGGGCGCGGCGCATCGTCGTCGTGCGGGCCATCACCGCGGCCGACGACCCGGCCGCCGCAGCCACCGACCTCGCCGGGATGCTCTAGCGGTTCCCCTGGCGGAAACACGTTTGCCCGGTCGGTGTCGCGGGTCTATGGTGGACCGATCATGTTGTGCATCACGAGCGTTCTCGTAACCCGCCGCAGCGGGGTCTGAATCTGACCGACCCCCCGCTGCGGGTCGGTTGCGCTCTCCAGTCGGTCATCCGTTCTTCGACCGAAATCGGTTTTCGAGATGCACCCTCTTC
Source organism: Gordonia sp. SMJS1 (assembly GCF_029866425.1). Taxonomy (NCBI): domain Bacteria; kingdom Bacillati; phylum Actinomycetota; class Actinomycetes; order Mycobacteriales; family Gordoniaceae; genus Gordonia; species Gordonia sp. SMJS1. The sequence goes on from NZ_CP123381.1 coordinate 4,759,857, forward strand.
ATCTACCTCGTCGATCCTGTTCGTGGACCGAGCGCGACGACCGGCACGGTGGCGACCACTTCGCCGCACGTTTCGGCCGCCCGCTTCCCCTTGGGATGCACGAGGAGGCCGCCGGGATGACCTGGCAGCAATTCACCGACGAGTACTCCCGTGGCGGCACGATCCGGCTGGGCTCCTTCTCTGCCGTCCCGTGCTCGGGCGACCTGGTCGAGTGCCGCGCGACGCTCGCGATCGCCGACCGCATCATGTCCCGCAGCGCCGTCGCCGCCGGCCCCGTCGGTGCGATGACCTCGATCCTCTACGACGTCGGCGCCCCGGTTCAGATCGTCCGGCTGCACCAGCGGGTCGTCGACGGCCTGGTCACGACGTTCCTGCTCTGCGAGCACGACGGCCGGCAGGCCTGGGCCGTCGGTGAGGGCGCGAGCAGCGACGAGGCGAACGTCCACGCGCTGGTCGCCGGGGCGAACCGACTGCTGGACGCCGGGGTGTGACCCTGGCCCTCAGTATCTGCGGCCTCGCGGCCGTCGTGGACTTCGAAAAAACCTCTGCTCCCTGAGGAGGCCGGAGCTTGCGGAGGCCGTCACGAAGGGTCCTGGCGAGATGGGTCGCCAGCCCTTCGTGGCTCGTCGCTTGCGCTCCTCGCACCTCAGGGAGCAGGGGTTATGCGATTCTCTCGGATTAGGGAGCGGTGATCAGCTCTGGGGATCCAACATCGCGATCCGCTCGCGGAGGACGGGCCACGCGAGTCCGAACGCGGGGTGCAGTGGGAGTTGATCGACGCGCTTCTCGTCGACCCATCGCAGTTCCGTGGATTCGAAGTTGGCGACCGTGCGGACCGGCGAGTCCGTCTCGGCGATGACCGTCGTGTAGGTCCATCCGCCGGGCGCCTCGAGGGTGACGACCGCGGCGACGACGCGCAGGTCGTCGGCGGTGATCCCGGCTTCTTCCTCGGCCTCGCGGATCGCGGTGTCGATGGCACCCTCGTGCGAGTCGCGGGCCCCGCCGGGCAGCGCCCACGTGCCGCCCTGATGCGACCACGCGGCGCGGTGTTGGAGGAGCACCCCGGTCGATCCGTCCGGCAGCGGCGCCCGCAGCAGCAGACCTGCCGCGCCGTGGATACCCCAGTATCGAGAACCGTCGGGATCGATCACCCAGCCGTCGCCGTCGCCGCGCACCACGCCTCCTCGCAACCCGGTCGCCCCGACCGGGTGCCTCCACCGTAAGTGAGATGCGCAACACCTGCCAGGGAGACCGCGAAGCCCTCTCATCGCGGCTCGGAACCACGAGGTGCCGTCGGCGAGCACCCGGCACGCGCGAACCGCCGAGGTCGGCGGCGCGGCGCCGGTCGACTCGGGAGGAACCCGGCACGATGACATAGGGTGAAACACGCACGACCCGGTGAACGATGACCCAGATGACACAACCCCTGACGTTGATCGCCCGGTCACGCGAATCCGGAACGGGGAACCGGTGACCGTAGGACCGCACCGGAGACGATCCAGCGTTTGAGAAGGGATCAGGTAGGTGACCGGCGACGCGTCCTCCGTGCGGACGGCGCTGACGCGTGGCGGTCGCACGATCCGTCCGGCGCAGGCCTCACCCCCGATCCGCCAGGTGCTGGCCGACCGACGCGAACTCGTCGCCACCGCCCGGGAACGCGCCCAGTCCCCGTTCCAGACCCTGCGCCACTTCGCCGTCACGACCCCCGGCAAGCTGATCATCATCTGCGGAATCCTGGCGCTCGGCTGTCTGAGCACCGGCCTGTACGCATCGACGGTCCTGGAGGATCGCACCCAGACCCTGCAGCGCCTCATCGATCGGACCGAACCGCTCGCCGAGGCCGCGCAGGTTCTCTACAGCTCGCTGTCGATCGCCGATGCGTCGGCGAACGCGGCGTTCATCTCCGGCGGACTGGAGACCCCCGATCTGCGGCAGCGCTACTCCGACGCGCTGGCGACGGCGTCGTCGTCGCTGATCCTGGCGACCGGCACGTCCAGCGAACCCGGTTCCGGCATGGTGTCGGACCGGGCCGAGCAGGCGGTCAGCGCCGATCTCGAGACCCTGTCCACCTCGATCCCGGTCTACAGCGGACTCATCGAGACGGCGCGGACGAACAACCGGCTCGGCAACCCGGTGGGATCGGCGTATCTCGGCCAGGCGTCGTCGATGATGCAGGACCAGATCCTCCCGGCCGCCCAGCGCCTCTACGAACGGCGATCGATGGCCATCGCCGACCCCCAGCAGACCCTCACCCGTCCACCCTGGACCGTGTACGCGCCGCTGCTGTTCCTGCTCGCCGCGCTTGTCCTGACGTCGCGCTACCTGGCGCGGCGGACCCGGCGGCGGTTCAACATCGGCATCGTGGCGGCCATCTTCGCCCTCAGCGTCGGGACCCTGTGGTTGCTCGCCTCCGGTCTGATGTCGGTGGCCGCCACCAGCGATGCCCGCACCGAGGGCGCCGACCCGCTCCGCGACCTGACCGCCGCCCGGATCCTCACCCAGCAGGCGCGGTCGGCCGAGACGCTCTCGCTCATCCGCCGCGGTGATCAGGGCGGTCTCGAGCGCAGCTTCTCCGCGGCGACCAGCGAGATCGGCAACATCGTCGACGACGTCCGCGAGGGCACCGAAGACGGCGACAGCGCGGTCACCGGCGAACAACTGGACACGGTCACGGCGGCGCTGACCGAGTGGCGCCGCACCGACGCCGCGGTCCGCCGCTACATCCAGACCGGCAACTTCGGTCTCGCGCGCCTGCACACCGTCGGCGACGGACCGGACAGTTCGGCCCGCGCCTACACCGCGGTGGACACCGCGCTGGTCGATGCGATCACGACTGCCCGGAACTCCTTCCGGGACGACATCAACACCGCGCAACGGGTCCTCGGGTTCACCGGCACCGGCATCCTGCTGCTCACCGTCTTCGCCGGCGTCGCGGTCGTGGGCGGTCTCATCCCGCGCATCCGGGAGTACCGATGACCGTCCCCTCGCCTCGCCGCCTGCTGACCGTCGTGGTCCTGCTCGCGCTCACCGGCCTCGTCGCCACCGGCTGCGTGCGTTTCCCCGCACCCGACTCACCCCCACCGACGGCGACCGCCGGGCAACCGATGCTGCCCGGCGTCCAGTTCGACGTGCCCGTCGAACCGCCGCCGAGTTCCGAGGCCTGCAACGCGACCCTGACCCTGCGGCCGCCCGCCCAGATGCCGCCGCCTGCTCAGATGCCGATCAATTCGACGATGGCCGGCATCCTCGAGCGGGGCCGGCTCATCGTGGGGCTCGACATCGGGTCCAACCTGTTCAGCTTCCGCGATCCGATCACCGGCGACATCCAGGGCTTCGACGTCGACATCGCGCACGAGATCGCCGGCGCCATCTTCGGCGACGACCGCCGCGTCGAGTTCCAGGTGCTGAGCTCGGCGCAGCGGATCGACGCCCTGCGGGACATGACGGTCGATCTGGTGATCAAGACGATGAGCATCACCTGCGACCGGTTGCGCGACATCAGTTTCTCGGCTCCTTATTACGTCGCGTCCCAGCGCATCCTGTCGTTCCGGAACTCGAACGTGACCGGTCCGGCGCAGCTCGCCCACAAGCGGGTCTGCGCCGCGCGCGGGACCACCTCGATCGGTCGTATCCAGGCCATCCAGCCCCGAGCCACGATCGTCAGCACGACGACCTGGGCCGATTGTCTGGTCCTGATGCAGCAGGGTCAGATCGACGCGGCGACCACCGACGACGCGATCCTCGCCGGTCTCGCCGCGCAGGATCCGTGGTTGCGGGTCGTCGGCCCCAGCCTCGGCGAGGAGTTCTACGGCGTCGGGATTCCCAAGGGCCAGGACGACATGATCCGGTTCGTCAACGGCGTGCTCGAGCGCATCCGGGTGACCGGCCGCTGGCAGGAGATCCGGGACCGGTGGCTGTCCATCCTCGACAGTGGGTACGGCGCTCCCCAGCCGTACTACCGGGACTGATCCCCATGGACGACGCGGCCCGAAACGATCACGACACAGACGACGTCACCCACGGCGAACGGGGCGACGACCTCGGCACCCAGCGGGTCTCGCTCGACGCCCTGCTCGGCGACGACGACACCGGCCTCGACGGTCCCGGCCCGGGCGGTGGCCGTCCCGGTGGTGAGGACGCGGAGACGACCGCGAAGGTGGTCGACGTCGGCACCCAGCGGGCCGACCTGGCGGCGCTGACCGAGGGCCCCGACGACATGGACGACACCACCGACCCCCGGCCCGGCCGACGCACCGACCCGGATGTCGGAACCCAGGCCGTCGCACCGGTGTTCACCGTGGGGTCGACCCGACGACCGGACCGACCGCGTCGAACGGCAACCTCCGGCCGTGCCCCTTCCGGAACCCGACTCCGGTCCGCTCGGCCGGCGTCTGGTTCCGCGGCGCCGGCCTCCGGTGCACGAGCGGCGGCTCGGCAGCGGCCTGGTCGAGATGCCGAAGATCACCGACATCGAACCCGAGGACGCCGTCATCGACGACCCGGTGATCGCCGACAGCAAGCGGTTCTGCTGGCGCTGCGGCAAACCTGTCGGTCGAGCCGAGGGCGAGGGCGCCGGTCCCCCGACCGGCGACTGCGGCAACTGCGGCGCCCGGTACTCCTTCGTCCCGGGACTGGCTCCCGGAACATTGGTCGCCGACCAGTACGAGATCGCCGGCGCCATCGCCCACGGCGGCCTCGGCTGGATCTACCTGGCCATCGACCGCAACGTGAGCGACCGGCCCGTCGTCCTCAAAGGCCTGCTGAATTCCTCGGATTCGGAGGCGCAGCGCGTCGCGGTCGCGGAACGGCAGTTCCTGGCCTCGGTCAACCATCCCGGGATCGTCAAGATCTACAACTTCGTCGAGCACGTCGACGACGATGACCGCTTCGGTTACATCGTGATGGAGTACATCGGCGGCCAGACGCTCAAACAGATCACCGCGGGCGATCCGGACAACTCCCTGCTGTCGGTGGAGCAGGGCCTGGCCTACATCCTGGAAGTGCTTCTCGCCGTGGGCTATCTGCACTCGGTCGGCCTGGTCTACAACGACGTCAAACCCGAGAACATCATGGTCGGCAGCGACGAGGTGAAGCTGATCGACCTCGGCGCCGTCTCGCCGATCAACGGCTACGGGCACCTCTACGGCACGCCCGGGTTCCAGGCACCGGAGATCGTCAAGACCGGACCGCAGATCGCGACCGACATCTACAGCATCGGACGCACCCTCGCAGTCCTGACCGTGCCGATGGAGATGCGGAACGGACGCTACGTCGACGGTCTGCCCGCCGCGTCGAAAACGCCTGTCTTCCGGAACAATCCGTCGTACCACCGCCTCCTGCAGCGCGCCACCGCCCCCGACCCGGCCGACCGGTTCGTCTCCGCGGAGGAGATGAGCACCCAGGTGCTGAACGTGTTGCGCGAGACGGTCGCCGTCCACACGGGGGTCCCGCGGCCCGCGCTGTCCACGGTCTTCACCCCGCAGCGCTCGACGTTCGGCACCGACCTGATGCTCGCACCCGTCGACGGCTTCTTCGACCCCGATCAGGCGGCGTTCTACGATCCGGTGGACATCGCCAACGCCCTGCCCGTCCCGCTGGTCAACCCCCTCGACCCGGCGGCGAGTCTGCTCACCTCGGCGGCGCTGTCCGACCCGCGACAGACCCTGGATTCCATCAACACCGCCCGGGCAGAGGGTTTCGCCTCGCTCTTCGGCGGCCGGCCGGTCAAGAACGCTCACCCGTCGCGGGAGATCGACCTCGCCGAGGCCCGCGCGCATCTGCAGCTCGACGACGTCGACACCGCGCTCGCCCTTCTCCAGGAAGTCCGCGCCCACCACGGTGATTCGTGGCGGGTCGAGTGGTACATGGGCATCTGCGCGTTGATGAACGACGAACCCGAACTGGCCTACGAGCGCTTCGACGAGGTCCTCGGTGCGATGCCGGGCGAGGTCGCGCCCAAGCTCGCCGTCGCCGGTACCGCCGAACTCATCGGCCGCTGGCTGGCCGACGAGAAGGGTCCGGCGAAGTCTGCCGAGAAGATCGCCAAACTGTATGACGTTGCGCAACATCACTATCACGATCTGTGGCTGACCGATCACAGCATCGTGACCGCCGCGTTCGGTCTGGCCCGGCTCGCCGTGGCGGCCGGTGACATCGATGCCGCGATCCAGCCGCTCGACGAGGTGCCGGCCACCAGCCGCCACTTCAACACCGCGCGCGCGACGGCGATCATCGCGCTCGTGCACGGCCGACCCACCTCGCAGGTGACCCGCGAGCAGATCGTCGAGGCCGCACGACGTCTCGAGCAGATCCCGGACACCGAACCGCGCAAGGCCCGGATGCTGCTCATCGTGCTGGGCACCGCGCTGGGCTGGATCCACGACAATCCCGACGACGCCAAGCAGGACAACGAACCCTCGACGCTGCTCGGCTTCCCGTTCACCGAGTACGGCATTCGCACCGGCACCGAACGTTCGCTGCGCCAGCTGGCCCGCCTGACCCGAACCAACCGGGACCACCGGTTCATGCTCGTCGACCTCGCCAACTACGTCCGGCCGAATACGTTGTTCTAGGGCTATCCGAAGAACGTCCCCGCTGCGTTGCGCACGAGCGGGTCTTCGCCCAGGAGCTCCGCGAGGTGGGCCTCGACCGGTGACGGACGGGTGCTGCGACGCACGCGCAGTGGCGGTCGGACGTCGATGACGTGGCTGGTTTTCAGCCATGAGCGGCGCGCTCGATCGTCGGGCCCCCTGCTCCCTGCGGAGCTTGCGGAAGGCGCGTCAGCCCGGTTCCCTGAGGAGCGCCCGGAGCTTGCGGAGGGCGCGTCACGAAGGGTCGGGCGCGTCTGACCGCCGGGCCGGGTTGGTGGTCCGTGGATCTCGTCGCGCACGGTGTTCAGGTGTTCTGCGAACCGCCGGGGTATGTCGGGTCGGCGGTTCAGCCGACCGGGATTGGGCGGTGCGCCGGCTTCGGCGTTCAACCGCCAGACGCAGCGGCCTTCGTCGGGTCCGGACCGGGCGATGCGGGTGGTGTACTGCCCGGGCTGGTCACCGACCATCCGGTTATGTCGCGGGCAAGCAGGGGCGAGGTCGTCGATGTCGGTGAGACCGCCCTTGGCCCAATCCCTGTGGGCGTGATGCATGTCGACGTGGGTGGCGGGCTGATCACACCCGGGTGCCGAACACACTTCCCCGTCGGGGCGGGCAAAGGACACGAGGCGCTGTTCGCGGGTGGCCAGACGTCTGCCGCGCCCGAAGTGCAGCGGCACAGTGGTGGCGTCTTTGAAGATCGCCAACCACGGCTGGACCTCACCGGCCATCGCGATCAAGTCCCGGATGGGCAGCAGGGTGCCGGTGGCCGTGGTCGCGAGTCCGGCACCCTGGATCAGGTCGGAGAGGTCGGCTTTGACGATCAACTGGACGGGCAGGCCGCGATGCGAGGTGCCGAGTGCGCCGTCGGCGAAACCGGCGGCCAGTGCGGCGTCGAGCGCGTCGTGATTGGACTGGGCGGGGGTGCGTCCGTCGCGATCGGCGGCGGCGGTGAGGGCGTCGGGGTCGGCGGTGCCGGCCGGGCCTTGGGGCGACTGGGGGTCGTCGGGGTTGTTGAGCCCGGGTTTGCCCCAGACAGCGAACATCATGGTGAGCCGGGCGGCGAGTGCGGGAGTGAGGGTGCCCGAGATCTTGGCGGTGCCATCGGCGCGTTGCCGACCGATCCACAGGCCGCGGCGTCGTTTCTGCTCGGTGTCGTCGGACAGGGTTCCGTCGGGATCGAGGTGGGCGAGCAGTCGCGAGCCGAGCTGGGTGATCTCGGCGGGCGTGTGAGCTTCGGCGATCTCGGCCATCTGCCGCTCGGCGGCGACTTTCACGTCGTGTTCGACAGCATGCGGGATCTGGTCGAGGACATCGATGGCGGCCTGGACGTGCCCGGTTCCCACGGATCCGGTGGCGAAAGCTTCTGCCAGCGTGGGGTGTTCAGGTTCGAGACGGTCGCCGTTGAGGCAAGTCAGCGCGGCGGTGGCGTTCAGCTGCTTGCGTCGACGCATCGGGTTGGAGATCCGCAGCCGGTGGGTCATGAACTGCATCAGAGTGCGGCAGCCGGTCTTGCGGGGCAGATCCCGAGCCTCGATTTCGGCGATTTGGCGGTCGCCGGCGTAAGTGGTTCGAGCGATCGCGCGTTCGGTAGCGGCGGCGACTTCCATCAGTTCTTCGTCGGTGCACGGGGACAAGTCGACGGTCTGCAGTTTGTCGAGGGTCGCGTGCAGATCGGCCACCAACTCGACGGCGCGCGGTTGCGGCGTTATTGATTCGTCAGACATTGTCACCCCCCCCCGGAGACGTTTGCACGAATACATGATCGAGTGTAACGGCTATGCCGCTGGGGTGCAATGGTTTTCGTTGACCATCCGCAGAGCTCATCTTGTCGGTGGCGCGTGATAAGGGCAACCGCAACTCGAACTATGCTGCGTCTTGTCACTTATCCGGTTGCCTCCCAACGCAGCCATCCTGCCTAACAATCCGCGGTGCCGACCCTTCTTCGGAGCCGGAATGTCGACCTCCGAGTACGCGGTCGGGACGATGCCAACGCGCCAACAGGCTGGGCCCCACCTACCGGCCGGCACAACAGCCACCACCCACTCCAAACCGGTGCGTCCTTCGTGAGCTCGCTCAGCGGCCCGCGCCGTCAGCACAACCTTCAGCGGGACGCACGGACCTCAAACCCGACCACCGCCGCCGACTGCCGTGCGATGGCCAACTCCTCATTGGTCGGAACGACGAGCACGTCCACCGCGCTGTCGTCGGCCGAGATGCGTCGAGCCTCCTTGCCACGCTGAGCGTTTCGCTCGTCATCGACGATGATCCCGAACCCTTCCAACCCCGCCAGCGCACGGGCGCGGACGACTGCGGAGTTCTCCCCCACCCCGGCCGTGAAAGTGATGGCATCGACGTGGCCGAGGGCGAACGCGTACGCACCGAGGTAGCGGCGCAGACGGTGGATGTAGACGTCAAAGGCGCGTCGGGCGGCGTCGTCACCGTCGTCCATCAATTCGGTGATCGTGCGGAAGTCGTTCTCGCCGCACAGACCTCGAAGTCCCGAACGCTTGTTGAGCAGCGTGTCGATCTCGTCGACGGACAGGTTCGCCACCCGGTTCAGATGCAGGACCAGCCCGGGGTCGAGGTCACCGCTGCGGGTTCCCATCACCAGTCCCTCGAGCGGGGTCATACCCATCGACGTGTCGATCGGCTGCCCGCCCGCGATGGCCGACGCCGACGCGCCGTTGCCCAGGTGCAGCACGATCTGGTTCAGCGACGCCGGGTCGCGGTCGAGGAACTCGGCCACCCGACCGGAGACATACTCGTGGCTGGTGCCGTGAAAACCGTAGCGGCGGATCGCATGTTCGTCCGCGACCGCACGGTCGATCGCGTATGTCGCCGACGCGTCGGGGAGACCGTGGAAGAACGCGGTGTCGAACACGGCCACCGAGGGGACGTCGGGGAGCAACTCCCGGGCCGCCAGGATGCCGACCAGGTTGGCCGGATTGTGCAGCGGCGCCAGCGGGGAGATCCGCTCGATCTCCGAGATCACCTCGGGGGTCACCACCGTCGGCTCGTAGAACGACCGGCCACCGTGCACCACCCGATGTCCGACCGCGCTCAGTCCCGCGTCGGCCAGATCGGTTCCGTTGTCGGCGAAGAAGCGTTCCGCCCGTCGGACCGCGGCGAGGTGATCGTCGAGTTCCAGTGTCTCGGTGACGGTCTCGCCGTTCTGTTCGTGTGTCATCGACGAACCGGAGTCGCCGATCCGCTCCGCGATGCCCTCCGCGATCACCGTGCCGTCCGCCGGTTGCACCAGTTGGTATTTCAGCGACGACGAGCCGGCGTTGAGCACCAGCACCGCACCCGACGCCCCGCTCATCGGGGACCCTCGGCCTCGGCGGAGGCGACGTTCTCGGCGAGGGGGTCCACGCCCTCCTGCTGGGCCTGGATCGCGGTGATGGCGACCGTGTTCACGATGTCCGACACGAGGGCGCCACGGCTCAGGTCGTTGATCGGCTTGTTCAAGCCCTGCAGCACCGGGCCGATCGCGACCGCCCCCGCGCTCCGCTGCACCGCCTTGTACGTGTTGTTGCCCGTGTTGAGGTCGGGAAAGATCAGCACGGTCGCACGGCCGGCCACCGGCGAGTCGGGCATCTTGGTCTTCGCCACCGAGGGTTCCACCGCGGCGTCGTACTGGATCGGCCCCTCGACCAGCAGATCGGGTTGCCGCTCGCGCACGAGTTCGGTTGCGGTCTTGACCTTCTCGACGTCGGCGCCCGATCCGGACGTCCCGGTCGAGTACGACAGCATCGCGACCCGGGGATCGATACCGAAGGCCGCGGACGTCTGCGCCGAGGAGATGGCAATGTCGGCGAGCTGTTCGTCGGACGGATCCGGGACGATGGCGCAGTCGCCGTACGCGAGCACCTTGTCGGCCAGGCACATGAAGAACACGCTCGACACGGTGGACACACCCGGTTTGGTCTTGATGATCTCGAAGGCCGGCCGGATCGTGTGGGCCGTGGTGTGCGACGCCCCCGACACCATCCCGTCGGCGCGCCCGGTGTGCACCATCATCGTGCCGAAATACGACACGTCACGCATCTTCTCCTGGGCCCGTTCCAGATCCATACCCTTGTGCTTGCGCAGCTCGGTGTAGATCCGGGCGAACTCGTCGAGATACTCCGACTCGGCCGGGTCGATGACCGTGACGTCGGAGAGGTCGAGTCCGAGTTCGATGGAACGCTCGCGCACCGCTTCGGGATCACCGAGCAGAGTGAGGTCGGCAACGCTGCGCCGCGCAAGCCTGTTGGCGGCCCGCAGGATCCGGTCGTCGTCGCCCTCCGGTAACACGATGTGCTTTCGGTCGGCGCGCGCACGGGAGATCAGGCGGTACTCGAACATCTGCGGCGTCACCACGGTCGGCGTCGACACGTTGAGGTTGCGCATGACCTTCTCGGGGTCGACATGGGTCTCCATCATCGCCAGCGCGGCCTCGATCTTGTGTACCGAGCCCACCCCCACCTTGCCGCGCGTGTGAGCGGCGGTACGCGCGGTGTCGTAGGTGCCCTGCGGGCAGCTGATGATCGGCAGGGTCGGCTTCAACCCGCTCACCAGCGCCTCGATCATCGGGTGCGGTTTGAGTCCGCCGTTGAGGATGATGCCGGCGAGACGCGGGAAACCCTGTGCGGTGTTGGCGTTCACGAGTGCCAGGAGAACATCCGACCGGTCGGCGGGCGTGATGACCACGGTGCCGTCGGTGAGCCGCTCCAGGATGTGCTCGACGGTCATGCCACCGACCATCACCCGGAGCGCCTCGCGGTCGAGCAATTCCTCGTCACCGCTGTACATCGTCGCGCCGAGCGCCTCCTTGAGCTCCCCCATCGTGGGGGCGAAGAGCACCGGCTCCTCGGGTAGGCACAGTGCCGGAATCCCGGTGCTGCGCAACTGGTCCCGGATCTCGTCGAGGCGGTCGGGGTCGCACCGGTTGGCAACCAGGGCGACGGGGGTGGCATGGGCAGCGGTCACCTCGGCGATCAGCCCCTCGGCCAGACCGTGCATCTCTTCCGGCGACCGGTCGATCGCCTTGATCGCCAACACCATCGGCGCCGAGAGATTCGCGGCGATCCGGGCGTTGTAGCTCAGCTCCGACGGGGTGCCGACGTCGGTGTAATCCGAACCGACGATGACCACGCGGTCGCAGCGGGACTGGATCGCGTGGAAGCGCGCGACGATCTCGGCAACCGCGCCCTCGGGATCGTTGTGCACCTCCTCGTAGGTGACACCGAGACAGTCCTCGTACGGGAGGTCGGCGGATTCGTAGTCGAGGAGAAGATCGAGGATCGGATCACGATCCTCCGCGGCCGTCCGCGAGATCGGACGGAACACCCCGACCCGCCCGCCGGTGGCCGACAGCAGGGCCAGCAACCCCAGCGCGACGATGGACTTTCCGGTCTCGCCTTCAGCCGAGGCGATGTAGATGCTGGTCGTGGGGTCGGCGACGATCTGATCCGCGCTCGCGGGTCTGTCGGGGTCGGCGGTCTGGACTCTATCCGTGGCCATGCGCCCCAGCATAGTGGCGGACGGGCCGGGCAACCCCGGTCCCGGAGTCGGGCGTCAGAGCAGAATACCCGGGTTGCACACACCGTCGGGATCGAGCGACGCCTTCACCGCCCGCAACGCGTCCAGGGCCAGGGGCCCGATCTCGTCGTGGTACGCGTCACGGTGATCCCGCCCGACCGCGTGATGATGGGTGATGCTGGCACCGGACGCCCGGATCGCGGAATTGGCCGCGACTTTCGCCGCCGCCCACTGCGCCAGCGGGTCGTCGGCGAACGGTGCGACGACCGTGAAGTACAGCGAGGCACCCGACGCGTAGACGTGACTCACGTGGCACATGATCAGCGGCGGCGTACCCGACGCGGTGAGCGAGTCCGTCAGCGCGGCCGTCACCGCGGCGCGCACGTCGTGCAGCCGCGACCAGAACGCGACGGTCTCGAGCGTCTCGACCAACACCCCGGCATCGAGCAACGGGTCGCGAAGGTACGGTCCCGCGAAACGTCCTGTCCGCCAGGCCTCCCCGGGACCATCTCCCAGTGCGCTGCCACCGGCTTCGATCAACATCGACGACGCCGCATCGCGTCGCCGCGCCACCTCGTCGGCCGCGCCCTCATACCCGGCGACGACCAGGCACCCGGCCCCGTCATCGCCGTGCTCGCTCCCGGCGCCGCTCTCATGCGGCCCGCTCGCTTCGCTCCCGGCGCCGACGGGATCAGCGAGATTCAACGCCGTCTCCACCTCGTCGGACAGCCGGAGCACCGTCGGCAGCGGACCGTCCTGGGCCAGCCGACGAAGAGCGGTCGCGCCCTCCGCGAACGAGGCGAACCGCCAGGCGTCGAAGACGCGGGTCGTCGGGGCCGGACGGATACGGATCTGCACGCTCGTGATGACACCGAACACGCCTTCCGACCCGAGGACCATCTGACGCAGGTCGGGTCCGGCCGCCGACCGCGGCGCGGTACCGAGTTCGATGGTTCCCCGCGGAGTCGCCAACACGAGACCCTCGACCATCTCGTCGAAGCGCCCGTACCCCGCCGAGGACTGGCCGGCCGAGCGAGTGGCGGCATATCCACCGATCCCGGCGCCCTCATAGGACTGCGGGAAATGACCGATGGTCCAACCCTTCTCGCGCAGGAGCGCCTCGGCCGCGGGTCCGCGCAGACCGGCCTGCAGGGTCGCCGTCCGGGAGATCTCATCGATCTCCACCACGCGGTCGAGACGGCGCAGGTCGAGACTGATCACGCCGGCGAATCCGGCGCGGTCCGGCGTCAACCCACCCACCACGGACGTCCCGCCGGTGAACGGCACCACCGCGATCCGTCGCTCCGAACACAACCGCAGGATCGCGACCACTTCCTCGTAGTCGCCCGGGTACACGACGAGGTCGGGCGCGTCGTCGGCGTCACCCGCGCGCAACCGCAGGATGTCCGGGGTGGAGTACCCGCGCGTGTGCTGTACCCGTGTCGCGTCCGCGTCGGAGACGTGGTCGGCGCCGACGACAGCCGAGACCTCTTCGCGGACAGCAGCATCGACCGTCGACCGAGCCGGCGAGATCGTCCCCGGGTCGACGCCGGCGTCGGTTTTCCGGTCCCCGGCCAGCGCAGCCGCGGCGCCGGGCAGTTCGGCCGTGCACGCCGGGTCTCCCCAGCGCGGCCGAAGCATCCCCACGACGGGGATCGCGGTTTCGTCGGACACGTGCTCGCCGGTCATCGGACCGGGCCCGGCCGGTTGCCGCCCGTCGGCGCGCCACCGCTCTCGGTGTCGTCTCGGACGATCGCCCGGACGACCAGTTCGGCGATCTGCTCGTCACTCAGGAAGCTGTCGGGGATGAGCATGAGGGAGTAGATGGTGCGCACGAGGAACTCGGCGGCCCCCCGCGGGGTGGGGAACAGCTGGTCCCCGATCTCGGGTTCCAGATCGGGCAGGGCCTCCGACACGATCTGATGGATGAGCGTGGGCCCGGCCGAATCGTTGGTGGCGACGAGCGCGCGGACCACTTCCTCCGGCTCCTTGCGCAGCACGTACTGCAACGCGTCGTGGTTGCGGATGTAGGGCAGCACGTTCACCACCTGCGCGTGGATCTTGCCCGCCGCGTCGGGCGCGGTCGCCGACCACTCGATCAACTTGACCCGCAGCAGCGACACCTCGCGTTCCACGATGGCCGTGACCAGCGCTTCGCGGCCGCCGAACATCCGGTAGGCGGTCGCCCGCGCCACCCCGGCGTGCCGGGCCACCGACGTCAGACTCAGCGTCTTGGCCCCGAACCGGGACACCAGCCCGACTCCGACATCCACCATGCGGTCACGATCCATGCGAAAACCGTAGCGAATCAGGATGCGGCGGGAACCGTCGTGGTGGTCGTCGTGGTCACGGCGCGCTCCGGTGCGGCGTCCTCGGTGGTCGGAGGTGTCGTGGTGATCTCGGCGGGGCCCTCCGGCTCGGATGACGTCGAAGGCGCCGACGGGACAGGCGCCGGTGACGTACGGCGGACCGAAGGCGTCGTACGCGCCGGCTCCGGCGTCTCGGCGCGCGCGGTGATCGTGGTCTGCCGGTCCACGCGGTCGGCACCCGCACCGCCGCCGAGGCAATGGACGACGAAGGTCCTCGGCACATTCGGATACACCGACGCCGTGAGAACCCCACGCGCCCCCGGCCCCATCGTGATGGCGGCCGTGGGATGGACCGCACCGCTCGGTGTGAGGGTGCATTCCACCGACGGATTGCGCGTCGCATTGTTGTAGAGACTGATCTGCAACCGGGTCCCGTCGACGCGGTACGAACACCCGGGGATCGGTCCGGAACCGGCGAGCGGTCCGCAGTTCACACTGGGCGACGCCGCGGGCGACTCCGAGTCGACAGCCAGAAGCGTTGTCGCCGTGGCGAAAGTCAGTGATCCGCCGATGGCGAGACCGACGACGAACTTGCGCATGGCGATGTCTCCTCGGTTGCGGTCGTGCCGGGAACGCGTCGTGTATCGGAGGGCGTCATCGTCGGCGACGACACGTCCAGGCTACGCGCCGACCGGCCCGTACGCGGTCTCATCGGCAGCAACCGCCGGGCGATGGCGACCCCACCGAGACAGAGGAGTCCCCCGACGATGCCGACGCCGGTGGGCAACTCGTCGAGCAGCGCCCACGACAGGACGATGACGATCGCGGGGACCACGAGGGTGGTGGCCGCCATCGCACTCGCGTCGGTGCGGGCCAGCGCATAGGCCCACGTGGAGAACGCGATCGCGGTCGGCCCGACCCCGAGGTAGATCACCGCCCAGATCGCCCCCGACTCGGCGCCGGACAGCTCGGTGACAGCGACGGGGGCGAAGGGCGCGGTGGCCACGAGGCCGGCGACCGCACCCAACCAGGTCGCGGTCAGCGCGTCGACGGTACGCAGGGCCGACTTCTGGATCAGCACCCCGGTCGCGTACAGAACCGCCGCGCCGACCCCGAGCACGATACCGAGCCAGTCGGCGTGCGCGTCCGCGGTGGCGGACCCGCCGGCGGCGATCAGCACCACACCGGCGAAGGCGATCGTCATACCGATCACGAGATGACGCGGAAACCCCTCTCCGAGAAACAGTCCCGCGGCGACGGCCACGAGGATCGGTGCCAGGTTCACCAGCAGCGCCGCGGTCCCGGCGTCCAGGTGGCGTTCGGCCCAGTTCAACAGGACGGTGTAACCCGCGAACCAGGCGACCCCGTACGCCGTCACCAGTGCGAGCGCACGGCCGCGCGGTAGCAGCGGACGGGCCGGCGCCCCGGTTGTCCGTGGGCGCAGACGTACCACCACCACGATGAGAGTCAGCGGGATCACCGCCGCCAGCAACCGCAGGAACGCCATGGAACCCGGCGAGAACGTGTCACCGAGCGCGCGGATGCCGATGAACGCCGACGCCCACAGCACGACGGTGACGACGGCGGCCAGAGCCGGCAGGGATGCGGTGGCGGACCCAGCCGATGCCGGTGTCGGGCGCGAGGACATGTGTTCCAGATTCACTCATCCGGCACTTCAGGACAAGTGAATACTTGTTCCGAACATTTCAGCGCCGCTGCACAGTCGCCGCGGTATCGTCGCCCCATGGTCGACATCCACCGCCTCCGGGTTCTGCGCTCGGTCATCGGCGAGCAGTCCATCGGCGGAGCCGCGGCCTCGCTCGGATACACGCCGTCAGCGGTCAGCCAGCACATCGCCACCCTGCAGCGCGAGACCGGGTTGTCGCTGGTGGAGCGAGACGGTCGCGGCATCGTGCCCACCGAGGCCGGCACCATCCTGGCCCGCGAGTCCGACACCGTCTTCGAGCAGATCGCCCGTATCGACGGTCTGATCTCGGAGCTGCGCGACGGCCGGCTCGGTCAGCTGCGCATCAACTACTTCGCCTCGGCGGGCGCCACCTGGATCCCGCCGATCGTCGCCACCATCTCGCGCGAATTCCCCGGATTGCGACTGGATCTCCGCCTCATCGAGCTGATGGGCCCGTCGTCGGCGGCACCCGACATCGAGATCTATGTCGAGGACAGTCAACGCCCGTCCGCGGACGTGGCCGGGTTCGTCGGACGCCGGCTGACCACCGACCCGTATTCCGCTGTCGTACCCGTGGATTCAGCCTGGGCGGCTCTGGAGTCGGTGACCCTGCGCGAACTCTCCCAGGTGCCGTGGGTCGACAACGACGTGGCGCGGGGCCCCTGCCGGCAGGCAGTGCTCGACGCATGTACGTCGGTCGGTTTCGTACCCGACTTCAGTGTCGAGACCCAGGACTACCCGACCGCGATACGGTTCGTCGCGGCCGGGGTCGGACTCACCGTCGTCCCCCGGCTCGCGCTCGTCGACCTGCCGCCCGGCGTCACGGCAGTTCCCATCGTCGACCCGACGCCCGCACGCGAGGTGCGGGTCCGGGTACGACAGAGCGGACTCGACCTACCGCCCGTTCAACGGGTGCTCGAGATGCTCGACGCCGCGGTCGCGCAGGGTTTTTCGTGATCAGCCGAGCTTACGTAGGCGCGGTGCGAGGTCGCGTTCGAAGTTCTCCAGGAACCGCTGCTGGTCGTGGCCGGGGGCGTGGAAGACGAGGTGGTTGAGCCCGGCGTCGGTGTAGAACTTGACCTTCTCGACGGCCTCGTCGGGGTCGGAGGAGACGATCCACCGCTTGGCGACCTGTTCGATCGGGAGCTCGTCGGCCAGCCGCTCCATCTCGGTCGAGCTGTTGACGCTGTGCTTCTGCTCCGGGGTCAGCGACAGCGGGGCCCAGAAGCGGGTGTTCTCCAGCGCCAGTTCGGGATCGGGATCGTAGGAGATCTTGATCTCGATCATCTTGTCGATGGTGTCGACATCGCGCTCGGCCTTTGCCGCACCCTCGGCGACCGCGGGTAGCAGCTTCTCGGTGTAGAGCTCGGGCCCCTTGCCCGAGGTACAGATGAAGCCGTCCCCGGCACGCCCGGCGTAGCGTGCGACCACCGGCCCGCCGGCGGCGACGTAGACCGGGATCGGTTGCTCGGGAATGTCATACATGTAGGCGCCCTGCGTGTGGTAGTACTCGCCGTCGAAGTTGACCTCTTCGCCGGTCCACAGTTCGCGCATGAGCTTGATGGACTCGCGCAGGCGCGCGAAGCGTTCCTTGAACTCCGGCCACTCTCCCTGGAAGCCGGTCGCGTACTCGTTGAGCGCTTCGCCGGTGCCGACACCGAGCATGATGCGTCCGGGGTAGAGGCAGCCCATCGTGGCGAAGGCCTGCGCGATGACCGCGGGGTTGTAGCGGAAGGTCGGGGTCATGACCGAGGTGCCGATCTGCACGCGCTTGGTGCGCTCGCCGACCGCCGCCATCCAGGCCAGCGAGAACGGGGCGTGGCCGCCGTTGTGCCGCCAGGGCTGGAAGTGATCGCTCACCGCAACCGAATCCATGCCGTGCTCTTCGGCCGCGACCGCGATCTCCACCAGCTCGCGCGGATCGAACTGCTCCGCCGATGCCTTGAAACCGAGCTTGAGTTCTGCCATGTCCATCGCTCCTTTGCCACCGGCCCTCACCCGCCGGCGCGGGCCGGTCTGCGGAGTCGGCCCAATCGTCGTGTGACCTCGCATACCAACGTAGAGCATGCGGACAGACGCCGACGTCGGGAGCCGGACGGGACCTCAACCGGCCGGTGGCGGGCCAGCACATCCGCACTCGGGATTCCTCCCGCAGCGAACACGCTGGACCTCAAGTTGGGTTTAAGTTCTACCGTGGACGGCATGAGTATGCAGTCCGTGGCCTGGGACATGATGTACAAGTCCTCCACCCAGCCCAGCAGCAAGCGATTGCGGGGCGACCGCCGGGTGACACTTCGCCGTATCGGTGGGTTCGCCCGACCGCACCGACGCCGGATCGGATGGTTCCTCCTGCTGTCGGTCTTCACCGCTGTGCTGACCGTCGTGACCCCGCTGCTGGCGGGTCGCGTCGTCAACCTCATCACCGAGAGCGGCTCGGAGATGATGATCGTCGGACTCGCGGTCGCCATCGCGCTGATCGCCGTCGCCGAGGCCGCCGCGGGAATCGGGGTCCGGTGGCTGTCGGCGAACATCGGGGAGGGTCTCATTCTCGACCTACGGCGAGCTGTCTTCGACCACGTGCAGCGGATGCCGATCGCGTTCTTCACCCGCACCCGCACCGGGGCCCTGGTGAGCCGGCTGAACAACGACGTCATCGGCGCCCAGCGCGCATTCAGCGACACCTTGTCCGGCGTCGTCTCGAACATCGTCACCCTCACCCTGACGCTGGGCGTCATGATCGCGATCAGCTGGCAGATCACGTTGCTGGCGCTGATCCTGCTGCCGGTCTTCGTGATACCGGCGCGACGGATGGGCCGGCGCATGGCCGCACTCTCCCGCGAGGCCGCCGAACACAACGCCCGGATGTCGACACAGATGACCGAGCGCTTCTCCGCCCCCGGCGCCACGCTGGTGAAACTGTTCGGGCGTCCCGATCTCGAGTCGCGCGAGTTCGCCGACCGCGCCGACCGGGTGCGCGACATCGGCGTACGACGGTCGATGTTGCAGGCATACTTCATGACGACGCTGATGCTGGTGTCGGCGCTGGCCCTCGCCCTGGTCTACGGGCTCGGCGGATGGCTTGCGGTACAGGATCATCTGTCCGCGGGCGCGGTCGTCTCACTGGCTCTGTTGCTCACCCGGATGTACGCGCCGCTCACGGCCCTGGCGAACGCACGCGTCGAGATCATGAGCGCCCTGGTCAGTTTCGAGCGCGTCTTCGAGGTCCTGGACCTACAACCCCTCATCGCCGACGCACCCGACGCGGTCCCGGTGCCCGGCACCGAGAGCGGGCGGCCCGTGCCGGTGTCCGTCCGATTCGACGACGTGTCCTTCGCCTATCCGGCGGCGGACAAGGTGTCGCTGGCATCACTGGAAGAGGTTGCCCAACTGGATAATCGGGCCGGCACGACGGTCCTGCACCATGTCGACCTAGACGTCCCGGCCGGCAGCATGGTGGCTCTCGTGGGCAGTTCCGGTGCCGGCAAGTCGACCATCGCGAGTCTCGCGACCCGCCTCTACGACGTCGACGAGGGCTCGATCCAGCTGGCCGGAGTCGACATTCGGAAACTGCAGACCGCATCGGTCCACCGAACCGTCGGTCTCGTCACCCAGGACGGCCACCTCTTCCACGACACCATCCGGGCGAATCTCGTGCTCGCCCAGCCGAACACATCCGACGACGAGATCTGGGACGCACTGCGACGGGCTCGGCTCGACGAGCTGGTCGGCTCACTGCCCGACGGACTGGACACCGTCGTCGGCGAACGCGGTTACCGGCTGTCCGGCGGTGAGCGCCAACGCATGACGATCGCCCGCCTGCTGCTCGCACAACCGTCGGTGGTCATCCTCGACGAGGCGACCGCGCATCTCGATTCGACGTCGGAGGCGGCGGTCCAGGCGGCGCTCGGCGAGGCCCTCGAGGGACGGACCTCGATCGTCATCGCGCACCGGCTGTCGACGATCCGGGCCGCCGACGAGATCGTCGTGCTCGAAGCCGGGCGTGTCGTCGAACGCGGTGATCATCCGACGCTCCTGGCGCGCAACGGACGCTACGCCGAGCTCTACCGGACGCAGTTCGCCGAGGACGACCCCGAGGACTCGGATTCGCTGACGGCGTGACCCTTCGTGACGCGGCCTCCGCAAGCTCCGGCCGCTCCTCAGGGAGCGGGGGCAGACGCGGGCGCGTGATTCAGTCGTCGAGGTCGTCGAAGTTGTCGATCAGGCCGCGGCGCCGGGGGCGATCGTCGGTGTCCTTGACCCGCTCACCGAGGCGGCGGCGGAGCTGCATGGCGATCAGCACGACGTTCACGATCACCACGGCGATCCCGACGGCCACCCAGAACCACCGGCCGTCCTGCCACCAGCCGACCGTCAGCCAGCCGATGCAGAAGATGAGGATGGTCGCGCCGACGATTGTCAGCGTCATCGAGAACGTCTGCGCGCTCCGCGAGAAGTCGGGGCCGGTGGTCACGATGATCTCCTGCAGTGGTGGACAGCTGATGGTCGCGGCCGCCGACATGGGCAGAGTGCCGTTGTGGAGCGCAGGTCAGGACTGGATCACCATGGCAACCGCGACGAGGACGGCCACCACCACTATCGCAGCGACCACGAGCATGACCTGCGCCGGCCCCGGCATCTCGCCGCCGGTGGTCAGCGCTCGCGTGGTCCGTCGCCACCGCCAGGCGCCGAGGACCGCCAGCGAGGCACCGAGTCCGACCATCACGACGCCGAGCGCGACGTCGACCATCGGCGTCGTCTCGTCGGGAGCGAGGTAGACCACCGCGATACCGGCCGCCATGAAGCCGAGTGCGGTCCGCACCCAGGCGAGCAGCGTTCGTTCGGCGGCGAGGGTGAACCGGGCGTCCACTGCGCCGGGCGGTCTGGTCTCCAGCTCGTCGGCGTACGACTGCCCCGGGTTCACCGCATCCGGAGTCGCCGGGTTCGGGGTACTCACCCCGTCAGCCGGCCCGTTTGCCCGTTCGCTCGTCAGTGCTCTTGCCCTCTCGGATCGCTTCGGCGGCGAAGGCCGCGGTCACCTCGACCGCGTCCAGGGTCTCCGGGTGGCGGGCGCTCAACACCGGGAAGGCGTGCACCTGCCATGCGTAGAGGTGCGCCACGGCCGTGACGCCCGCAGCGTCGAGCGACTCGACGAGGTCGATGACGTCGGGCTCGAGCATCTCACCTTCGGCCGCGACCAGCACGGTCGGCGGGAACGAGGTGAGATCGGCGTCGGCGATGCGGCGCACGCCGGTCAGCTGGACGGGCCCCTGATCGAACTGGGGCGCCAACCGGGCCATCTTCGACTTGGGCAGATAGGCGTCGGATCGACTCGAACGGTCCGGGTGGACCCCCAGGTCCATGTCGAGGAGTGGCGAGAACCCGATCAGCGCCGTGGGTGTGGGCAGGCCGCGCGCCGTGGCCGCCTCGACCACCTTCGCGGCCAAGAAACCGCCGGCCGAGTCACCGGCGACGATCACCCGCCGGAAGCCACGCTCGTTGATCAGCTCGGCGTAGGCGTCGACCGCGTCCACGACGGACGTCCCGACACCGGCCTTCGGCAGCTGCCGGTACTCGAGTGAGAACACCGGCACCTCACACGCCCGCGCCATCCGCGCGGCGATCGATCGGTGGGTGCCGAGCCCGCAGACCACGAAGGCGCCGCCGTGCAGGTAGAGCATCGCGGTGTCGCCGTCCCGGCGGGACGGTCCGACCGGCATGATCAGCTCGGCGGGCCGCCCGGCGAGGACCAGCTGCTCACGGACCACGCCGCGGGGTTTGGGTCCAACGGCAAAGATGCGGTCGATGAGGAACAGCCCCGCCAGCCCCTGCTTGTTGATCGGCCACAGCGCCAGGGTCGGTTTCAGGAGCGCACGCGCACCGAACCAGATGGGGAACGACCGCAGGCTCGGCCGACGGTGATGAACGATGGGCATCAGATTCCTCCTGTGCCCGAACGTACACCCCGGGAGCGTCCGTTTCAGTCCGTTCGTCGGGGTCGCCGTTCACGGTGTCGAGGTCGTTCGGTCACCTTCGTCGGCTATATTCTCGGACTCGTGACCAGATCGCGGATGCGCCCGGCAGGTGCCGCTTAGGTGCCCATTCCACCTCAATTCCTCCTGTCTGCACAGGCAGACCCGCCGCGCACCCTCTGCGACGTGCTCACCGCCACCGCGCGTGCACACCCGGATGCCGCGGCCATCGACGACGGCGAGATGACCCTCACCTACGGCCAGTTGCTGGCCGTGGTCCGCCGCACGGTCGCACGTCTCGGCGAGGTCGGCGTCGGGCGGGGAAGCCGGGTCGGCATCCGGATGCCGTCGGGGTCGCGGGACCTGTACGTCGCGATCCTGGCGACCCTCTATGCCGGCGCCGCGTACGTGCCGGTCGACGCCGACGACCCGGACGAACGCGCCGAGCTCGTCTTCGGCGAGGCCGAGGTCGACGCCATCGTCGACGCCGACGGACCCCGTTCGACGAAACCGGCGTCGACGCCCGCGCAATCTCCTGCCCGCCCCACACCCGACGACGACGCGTGGATCATCTTCACCTCCGGTTCCACCGGCAAGCCGAAGGGCGTCGCGGTCACCCACCGCAACGCGGCGGCGTTCGTCGACGCCGAGGCGGCCATGTTCCTGCCGGACGCCCCGATCGGCCCGCACGACCGTGTCCTGGCCGGACTGTCGGTCGCGTTCGACGCCTCGTGCGAGGAGATGTGGCTGGCGTGGCGCAACGGCGCGTGCCTGGTGCCCGCACCGCGCTCGCTGGTCCGCAGCGGCATGGACCTCGGTCCGTGGTTGGTGGCGCGCGACATCACGATCGTGTCGACGGTTCCCACGCTGGCATCCCTGTGGCCGCCGGAGGCGCTGGAAGCCGTGCGGCTGTTGATCTTCGGCGGCGAGGCCTGCCCGCCCGAGCTCGCCGACCGGCTCGCCGTCACAGGTCGCGAGGTGTGGAACACCTACGGCCCCACCGAGGCGACGGTCGTGGCGTGCGCCGCCCCGCTGGGCGGCGACGGCCCGGTCCGTATCGGATTGCCGCTGCGCGGTTGGGATCTCGCGGTCGTCGATGCCCAGGGCCAACCGGTGGCCGAAGGCGAGGTCGGCGAACTGGTTATCGGCGGCGTCGGCCTGGCGCGCTACCTCGATCCCGCGAAGGACGCGGAGAAGTACGCACCGATGCCCACGCTCGGCTGGGAACGCGCCTATCGCAGTGGCGATCTCGTGCGCCTGGACACCGCCGGCCTGTTGTTCATGGGCCGCGCCGACGACCAGGTGAAGGTCGGCGGACGGCGCATCGAACTCGGCGAGATCGACAACGCTCTGCAGAACCTGCCCGGCGTGAGCGGAGCCGCAGCCGCGGTCCGCAAGTCCGCGGCTGGCAACAGTCTGCTCGTCGGCTATCTCGTGTCGGCCGATCCCGGCTTCGACGTCGCCGAGGCGCACGCCGAGCTGCGGCGACAGCTGCCCGCCGCGATGGTCCCCACCCTCGCCCTCGTCGACGAATTGCCTACGCGCACTTCGGGAAAGGTCGATCGTGATGCGCTGCCCTGGCCCCTGCCGGGCAGCGACAGACCAGTGGATGACGACGTTGAACTCAGCGAGACCGAACTGTGGCTGGCGCAGCTGTGGACCGACGTCCTCGGCATGACCGTCTCCAGCCCGGACGTCGACTTCTTTGCCGAGGGCGGTGGATCACTGGCCGCGGCCCAGCTCGTCACCGCGGTGCGGGAACGCTACCCCGACATCTCGGTGGCCGATCTCTACGACCGTCCGCGCCTCGGGTCCATGGCCGAGATGCTCGACGCCCGCCGCCCGACGACGAGCATCGATGAACGCCTCGTCGAACCGACCCCACGCTCGGCCGGGCTGGCGCAGCTCCTGCTGACCATCCCGCTGACTTCGCTCACCGGATTGCAGTGGGCCACATGGCTCGGTGTGGCGAACAACGTGGCGCTGCTCGTCGCCGACCGGATGGATCGCACGGTCGAGTGGCTGGTCGAGATCAACTGGTGGGTCCTGCTCGCGGCGTTCCTGATCTTCATCACCCCGCCCGGTCGCATGTGCATCGCGGCGCTCGGTGCGCGGGTGCTCCTCGCCGGGGTCGCTCCGGGCGTTCATCCGCGGGGCGGGAGCGTCCACGTCCGGCTTTGGGTGGCCGAGCGACTCCTCGACGCCAGCGGTGCCGCCAACCTGTCCGGTGCGCCGTGGATGATCTACCTCGCGCGGGCTCTCGGTGCGTCGATCGGGCGCGGCGTCGACCTGCACACCATCCCGCCGGTGACCGGACTGCTCACGGTCGGGGACGGCGCGTCCGTCGAACCCGAGGTCGACATCTCCGGATGGTGGATCGACGGCGACGACGTCCACATCGGCGAGATCGCCATCAAACGCGGCGCGTCGATCGGTGCCCGGTCGACGCTCACCCCTGGTGCGGTCGTCGGACGTGACGCGGTCGTCGCCCCGGGTTCGGCGGTGTTCGGCCGGGTCAAGGCCCGGCAGCACTGGGCCGGGTCGCCCGCGGTGAAGATCGGCAAGGCCGAGCATCCCTGGCCCGACCACCGGCCCCCGCGGGCGACGTGGTGGGTACCGATCTACGGACTGTCGTCGTTGGGGCTCGCCGCCATCCCCCTGCTCTCGCTCGCCTCCGGCCTGGCCGTCATCGGCGCCTGGGCGCTGACCGCGGACCGGTTGCGCGACGTCGGGATCCGGGCGCTGATCCTGTTACCCGTGGCCACCGTCACGAGCCTGTTCGTGTTCGCGGCGATCACCGCGGTCCTGGTCCGGCTCGCCTCGATCGGGCTCCACACCGGGTATCACCCGGTCCGGTCCCGCGTCGGCTGGCAGGTCTGGATCACCGAACGCCTTCTCGACGCGGCCCGCACCTATCTGTTCCCGCTGTATGCCAGCCTGCTGACCCCGACGTGGTTCCGCATCCTCGGCGCGAAGGTCGGTGAGGGAACCGAGATCTCGACCGCGCTCGTGCTCCCCAAGTTCACCACGATCGGCGACGGCGCCTTCCTCGCCGACGACACGATGGTCGCGTCGTACGAACTCGGTGGCGGCTGGCTGCACATCGACGAGGCGAAGATCGGCAAGCGCTCCTTCCTCGGCAACTCCGGCATGACCGGCCCCGGGCGCAAGGTCCCCAAGAACGGTCTGGTGGCCGTGCTGTCGGCGACGCCCGACCGGGCCAAGTCGGGCTCGAGTTGGCTGGGCAGCCCACCGGTCCGCCTGCGCCGCACCGCCGCCGAGATCGACACCTCACGCACCTTCGACCCGCCGGCGACGCTCAAGGTCGCCCGCTCGCTGATCGAGACATTGCGCCTGGTGCCGGTCATGGTGTCGTTCGGGCTCGGCGTCGGACTGCTGCTCGCGCTGCAGTATGTGGCTGTCCATGAGCACTACGGGGTCGCGGCAGCGGTGAGCGGTCTGCTCCTGCTCGTCGTCGGCGCGATCGCCTGCGTCACCGCAGCGGCGGCGAAATGGCTGGTCGTCGGCCGCATCACGGTGAGCGAACATCCGCTGTGGAGTTCGTTCGTGTGGCGGAACGAGCTGTCCGACGCCTTCGTCGAGACAGTCGCGGCTCCGTGGTTCGCCAACGCCGCGACCGGCACGCCGATCCTCAACCTGTGGCTGCGGATGCTCGGCGCCAAGATCGGCCGCGGCGTCTGGTGCGAGACCTACTGGCTGCCCGAGGCCGACCTCGTCACCCTCGGCGACGGCGCGACCGTGCAGCGCGGCTGCGTCGTGCAGACCCACCTGTTCCACGATCGGGTCATGGCCATCGACCGTGTCACGCTCGGGGCGGGGGCGACCCTCGGCCCGCACTGCGTCGCCCTACCGGCGTCCGGACTCGGCGACTCGGCGACCGTCGGGCCGGCATCGCTGGTCATGCGCGGCGACGTGGTCCCGGCCCACACCCGCTGGCAGGGGAACCCCATCGCTCCCTGGCCGCGCTGATCTCCAGCTGGTCGAGCAGCGTCGACCGAGCGCAGCGAGGGGTTTCGACAAGCTCAACCGGCAGAAGGGGTCGAGGCCACCTGTCAGACCGCGGGCTCCCCGGTGGCCGGCTGCTCGACCTTCTTGGGCAGCGTGAGCAGCGTGGCGATCGACAGCGCGACGAGCATGATGCCGCCGACCCAGGCCAGCACCTCGAGCGAGAACGCGGGCAACACCATCATCACGATGCCCGCGATGATCGCGATGATGCCGGAGAGGATCAGGAACCAGGTGGGTGCGTGCCCGGACTTGGTGATCGCGGCGTACAGGTCGGCGACTCCCTGGAAGATCCAGCCGATGCCGATGAACACGGCCAGCAGCCACACGGCGTCGCCGGGACTGAACAGCGCGATCACGCCGGCCAGCAGCACGATCGCGCCGACGATGCCGAGCATCACCCGGACCCCGGTGCTCAGGAACGACGCCGCGAAGGCCTGATAGATGCGGAAGATGCCGGCGATGATCAGCGAGATCGCGAACAGGATGGCGAGGACGACGATGGTCGGCCCCGGCCACAGGATCGCGATGACCCCGATCACGATGCCGACGATCGACGTGATGATGAGTGCCGTGCGGACGGCACCGACCAGTTCGTCGGGGAAGTGCTTGGTGTACACCGTGGCGAAAGTCATGGTGGGAGGTTATCCGGCACAGCAGGATCCGGCGCGCTATTCGCTCAGGAGCGGCACAAACCCGACCGCATCGCCGACGCGGATGAACAGCGGGGTAACAAGTAACGATGACCAACATCGCGTTCTTCGAGCCGATCTCCGACACCGGCCGGCCCGGCGCCGGTCTCCGATACCGGCCGACACCCTTCGCCGCCAGCCTGTGGGCGCCCGGCACCCTGAACGGTCCGGCGGTGTGCGGCCTCGCCGCGCGGGCGGTCGAGACCGAGTTCGGTGACGATGAGTTCGTACCCGCCCGGTGCACCATCGACCTCTTCAAGGCCGCGCGCGACATCGTCACCTCGACCCGGGTCCGAATCGTCCGATCGGGCGGACGAATCCGGGTCGTCGACGTCGACGTGCTCCAACACCCCGAAGGTGCGGATGAGGTGGTCGTCGCGCGCGGCACGACGGTGTTCCTGCGCACCTCGACCAACCCGCCCGGGCAGCGGTGGCATCGCCCCGCGGACGCGGTCACCTTCCACCCACCCGAGATCGCCTCCGACGACGACCTGTCCCCCCGGTTCGCCTCCGATGCCGCGGACGACGCCGTCGGCGAATGGGAGCGCGACATGGGCAATCACCAGAACGGGCACCGCAAACGGATGTGGTCGCGGGCCGCACCCATCGTGGCGGGCGAGAAGCTCACCCCGTTCCAGCGGGCGGTCGTCAGCGCCGAGTCCGCGAGCCTGGTGTCGAACTGGGGCAGCACCGGCATCGGTTTCATCAACTGCGATCTGACCGTCGCCCTGAGCCGTCTGCCGTCGGGTGAGCGGGTCGGGGTCGAGGCCGACGTCCACATCGAGGACGACGGCGTCTCGGTCAGCAACGCGGGACTCTACGACGCCGACGGCATGTTCGGGACCGCGCTCGTGACCGCGGTGAACAATGCCGCCGCGCAGATCGACTTCACCACCGTGGACACCTCGGAGCGCTATCGCGAAGCCTGAGTTCGACACGACTGTTCGCGGTGGTCGGGCACCGTAGCGGACCTCACACATATCTCTCAGGTCTTGATAAGGTCACGGCCATGACACGGCGCCTCGCACGGCTTTTCCTGGGTCTTGTCGTCACCTTGCTCGCTCTGGCCCTGACGACGACCCTGGCCGCCTCCCCCGCCCACGCCGCCCGCTACGCCAACGGTCCGGCGACCATCGTCAACCGATTGACGGGGCCGTTCGCGATGAACGACACCATCGGACGGTTCAACATTGTCGGTACCGATCTCGGTGTCATGTGGGACAACGGCCGAGGTGAGATCCTCACGGCGTTCGGTGACACCCAGTCGTTCAACGGGTGGTCCCTCCTGTACGGCGAGCTCTACTACTGGCGGTCCAACGTCCTGCTGCGCAGCACGGACCGCCACCTGGCCGACGGCATGACGTTCACCTCGCACGCCGGCCGGCCGGGTCATGCCAAGCGCCTGCTCAAGCCGAACGTCCGCCGCGAGATCACGATCATCCCGACCGCCGGCGTGGCCGCCAACGGCAAGCAGTACATGACCGTGATGTCGGTCAAACGGTGGGATTCGCCCGGCATCTGGACCACCAACTGGGCGGGCCTCGTCTCCTCCACCGACAACGGCGAGAACTGGCGCTCGGTCGGTGCGTTCCGCCCCAATGGCGGCGGCAACAAGAAGTTCCAGATGGGCGCCTTCCTGAAGGTCGGCAAGACCGTCTACTACTACGGCACACCCGACGGCCGCTGGGGCGGTGTCTACCTCGCGCGCGTCGACGAGAAGGACATCGAGAATCTCGGCAAGTGGCAGTACTTCTCGTACGGCCGTTGGGTTCCGAACAACCCCGACGCCGCCACCCCGGTGATGGGCGCCCCGACGGGCGAGATGTCGGTCCAGTGGAACGACTATCTGGGCAAGTACATCTCGTTGGCGAGCCAGGACGTCGGCGTGACGCTGCGCACCGCCGACAACCCCTGGGGCCCATGGACTTCTGGTGAGATCGTCGCACCTTCGGTGGACCCGTACACGGGTTACGCGCCGTACATCCACCCGTGGTCGAAGGGCAGCACCCTCTACTTCACCTACTCGGTCTCCATCGGCTATCAGGTGTACCTCATGCGTCTGCCGCTGCGGCGCGGCTGATCTCGACCACTGCCTCGGGGCGATTGCCCCGAGGCTGCCGATGATCAACTGGCGGCGATGGTGAGCACGACCAGCGGGATGGGGCGGTCGACCTTGGACTGGAAGTCCGCCAGCAGTGGGTTGTTGGCCAGCACCCAGGCTGCGAACTCGTCGTAGTCCTCGCCTTCGAGCACCTTGCCGGTCCCCTGATGCGTATTGTTTCGGAACTCGATCATGACCTGTGGATTCGCCCTGATGTTGTACCACCATGCCGGGTACTTGTCCTCGATGAACGAGCTCACGTACATGGTGTCGTCGCGGTAACAGGGCCCCAGTGGAACCGTGTGCGGCTTTCCGCTCTTGGCCCCGGTGGTGGTGAGCAGGATGAGGTCCGCGCCCGCGTAAGCGCCGCCCACCTTGCCCGCGTTCTCCCGAAACTCCTTGATCACATCATCGTTCCAGTTGGCGATGCCATCCTCTTGATCCCACGCCTGGTTCCACGGCGCATTCGGATCGTCGTAGTCGGTGATATTGGTCTGATCGGGTTGTCCTGCTGTCGATTCGGTTTCACTCATGATCCGAGTGTGTCGTCGAGTTAGGACAGTTACGGTCCTAACTCAAAATCGCTACGAAAACTCGTCCTGCACCTGTCGTAGGTGACCCTCCGACACGTCGGGGCGGTTGACGTCCGTTTCCGGACCCAACCGCCCCGGCGCGTCTGTTGGTGCTCAGCTCTGGCCGAGCATGCCCTTCATCTGGTCGATCTCGGCCTGCTGGGTCCGCTTGACCTCTAGGGCAAGGGTTTTCGTCGCGGGGTCGACGCCGTCGGCGAGTACCGCATCGGCCATCGCGATGGCGCCCTCGTGGTGCCGGATCATGCCCTCGAGCCAGAGCCGGTCGAACTCGGGACCGCGTGCGTCCCGCAAGGCGGTCATCTGGTCTGGGCTGAGCATGCCCGGCATCGCGGAGTGACCACCGTGGCCCATGTTCTCGTGGCCGTCGTCGAGGCCGTCGGTACTGACTCCCCAACTCTCCAGACGGTTCTCCATCTGCTCGATCTCGGCGTCCTGGGCCTTCTCGATCGTCGACGCGAGGGCGATCAGCTCCGCATTGTCCGTCCGGCCCTCGACGAGTTCGGCCATCTCCACGGCCTGGTCATGGTGTCCGATCATCGTCGAGGTGAATTCGACGTCGGCCTCGTTGTGAGTGGCCGACGCCGGAGCTTGCGTCGCCACCGATGCCGAGGTGTTGGCGGAGGTGGCGTCGCTCGCCGTTTCGTCGGGTGAGCAACCGGCGACCGCGATGAGTGCCGCCGCGGCCAGGCCGACCCCTGACGCCGTCCGAATACGGCGCCGAGATGTGTTGTGTACGTACATGAGTGCATTCCTTGCTGCTGTCGGAGTTCCCGGCGGGCGCGACGCCGGCCGAGAGGGAGGAGAGATGACGACACGACGGACCGAGCGGTCCGCGGAGGTCAACTCAGCAGCGGATCACCTGTAGTTGCAGATGGGAGTACATGGCCCACGGCGGCGGACGACCCAGGATCGTCGTACGGCGGCGAGCGGTGTCGACGATCCGCGGAAGCGCCGCAAGCGACCAGAGCAGGAGAACGAGAACCACGGCCGGGAGATCGACGCCCGCCGCACGGATGAAGACGCAGTCGTGCGAGTGCTCACCGCAGTCGTCGGTTCCGGTCATCTCCGGGGCGGACGTCAGCGTCGACGATGCGGAGAGCGTCGAATGCTCGGCATGGTGCGACATCCCGCTCTCGCCACCGGAAGGCCCGCCATGACCCGACACCACCGTGTGCATGAGCATCACGGCGAGAGCGAGTACGAGAACGAGTGCGCGGCGCCAGACGACGGCGCCACGACCGGTTCTGCGGCGGCTGCTCACGGTGCCAGGTTACGAGATCAGGATGCCGTCGTCGACGCCCTGGCGTCGTCGGGACGCCGATCGTCTCCCGAATCCGCCGCTGCTTCCTCGGCGGCTCGGCGTCGTTGTCGCGGGAGCAAGATCTTGCGGTCGATGATCTGGTAGGTCGCGATCACCGCGGCGGCCAGCAGCCACCCGAGCACGATGTCGAAGATGTAATGCTCGGCGGTGTACACCAGGGCGAACGCCATAGCGAGGGCGTAGCCCATGAACAGTGTCTTGCCGAGCGCCTTCACCCGCGGCCACATGAAGAGCGCGAGGAGCATCGTCAGACCCGCGTGCAGCGACGGGATCGCGGCGACCAGGTTGGACTTGCCCTGCCCGACCTCGACGAGGTTCGACGCCGCGTGGATGTTGAGGTAACCCCAACCGCGAGCCGAGATCCGTTCGACGTAGGGGTTGGCGTCCGGGTACTCGTTGTCCAGCGGCCCGAGCAGACCGCCGGGTTCCTTGGCCTCAGGCGAGTACATGCAGATCGGGTCGCGCGGGAAGTCCTGGACCTCGGCCGCGGTGCATCGCGCGGCGGCCCACGGCGGGGCGCCCGGGACGAGGGTGTACCCGACCAGGGCGAGGAAGGTCGTCGCCACGAAACACGCCGCGTAGCGTCGCCAGGCGGCGCGGTCCTTCAGCCACAACACGGCCGCGACCGCGTACGGGATGATGAAGTACGACATGTAGACGATGCTGACGATGACCTCCCACCAGGGCGGACTCGCCTGCTTGAGGTGCTCCTGCAGCCAGGCCGTGGGATTGACCCCGCCGGTCAGCCAAGCGTCGAAATCGATCGCCAGATGCCAGTGGGTGGGCATGTCGACGATGCGCGCGACGTCCCGGGTCCAGTCGTAGAGGATCAGGATCAGCGCGAACGGCGCCCAGTCGATGAGGATCGTGATGAACTTGCGCCGGCCGATACAGGCGGCCGCGAGTCCCAGACACATCAGGATGATCAGGCGCGTGCGGTCGAAGGCCAGACCGTAGAGGGCGACGTGCACCGCCATCAGCACGATCCAGGCGCCGATCGCGATGCGCCGGACCATCGTCAGATCGCGACGGCTCTCGGGATCGGCTTCCATCTCGGCGGCGGCGGCAAGGTCGTCGAGGATCGGTTCCACACCCGCGCGTCCGGTGTCGTCGCGGTCGGTGTCCTCACGACCGGTGGCCACCACGGAGTCCTTGGTGTCGGAGGTGGTCGTCTCGGTGCTCTCGCGCTCGTTGCGCTTGGAGGATCTGCCCGGCTGCGGGACGCCCACCGTCTCGTCGACACTCACCCGACACAACCCCGCCCGTCACACCCCGCAGGGCAACCACCCACTTAAACTGCCGTCAGTGTAATGGTCATCTGTTGTTCGCGAGCCAAGCCGACGGCCAGGCATGTCGGATTTGAGCATTTCCGATGCCGCAACCCGGGGCGAACGGTCTCCGCCAGCGGTTTTCGCCGGACGCCTCGCCGATCAGGGTGTTGTGGATCACACTGGAGGGCGTCGATCCCCTGAAGGAGGTCTCGGTGCCCAATCGCTACCTGCGCTACGGCGACCAGCGCTACATCATCAACAAGGAGGCGGAGGCCCGTCTCAACCGCACCCTCGACGCGGTGTACGCCGACGGAACCCGCGGTCACGAGTGGCTGAACCTCTATCACGACAGCGCGGCACCGTGCCGACTCCTCATCGCACCCGGGGTCCCGATCACCATCGAGACCGAGCCCTGTCTGGGCGACTGATCTCCCGTCGCCGCGGAGAGCCGGTTGGACGAAGGCGGCCTCCGACCCGGCGTGTCCCACTGATCGACGACGACGGGGGCGTCGGCGTGTCGGGGCGGGCCACTATCGTTGTCACATGCGCATCGGAGCCCATCTTCGCGAGGACGCCGACCCCTTGGCCACTGCCGCCGAGCTCGGGATCGATGTCTTCCAGATGTTCGTCACGGATCCTCAGAGCTGGAAGAAGCCGCAGCCGAACCCGCGCGCGGCGGAGTTCCGTGAGTCCGACATCGACGTCGTCGTGCACTCGAGCTACCAGATCAACGTCGCCAGCCTGAACAACCGGCTGCGGATGCCGTCGCGCAAGGCCGTCGAGCAGCAGGCCGCGGCCGCCGCCGAACTCGGCGCCTTCGGGCTCGTCGTCCACGGCGGGCATCTGCGCGACGGGGAGGACAGCGCCGAGGGATTCGCCAACTGGCGCAAGCTGTTCGACCGCCAGGCCGACAAGGGCGGCTTCGGCGTCCCGATCCTCATCGAGAACACCGCGGGCGGCGATCACGCGATGGCACGCACGCTCGAGTCCATCGACCGTCTGTGGGAGGCCGTCGGCGACTTCGACCAGGCCGGCTTCTGCCTCGACACATGCCACGCCTGGGCCGGCGGCGAGGATCTCGTCGGACTCGTCGAGCGCGTTCGTCAGATCACCGGCCGGATCGATCTCGTGCACCTGAACAACTCTCGCGACGAGTTCGACTCGGGCCGCGACCGTCACGCCAACCTCGCGTCGGGCCACATCGACCCCGAGGTGCTCGTCGCCGTCGCCGAGGCGGCGGGCGCACCGGTCATCCTGGAGACGCCCGGCGACGGCATACCCGATGACCTCGAGTACCTGCGCTCGGCGCTATAAGACGTCGATCACGACAGATTCCAGGCGGGCGCCGGCGGAGTCACCGGGTATGCGGCGACGTTCATGACGACCGTCCCGTCGCAGGGCCCGCCGTCGATCGTGGTCCGCCACACGCCCTTCAGCGTGCCGTCGCCCTGCGGGGTGTAGGTCGCGATCGACGTCGCCGGGCGCCACACCTTCGGCACCCCCGCGCCCTGCCAGCAGTCCCATTCCCAGTCATAACGATGCACCCAGGATCCTGCCTCCCAGGTGTAACGCGGCGGCTGCGGCAGCGTCGGATTCGCGGGTTTCGGCCCGTCGATCACCGTCGCCACGCACGTACCGCCGTCGCACGATGTCCTGAAGGTGTAGTCGTCGGAGAAGTCCGGCTCCGCCTGCCGGGCCGCCAGGCTCGTTCCCGTCTTCGAGGCGGCGAACCGCTTCAACGAATACACGCCGTCCCACGAGGGCGTCGCCGCGGCGTCTGCCGGGGCGACAGCCACCAGGAGTCCGGCGGCCAGGGCGACGATCGAGATCACCACGCTCACGAAACCTGTCGCACCGACACGTGCGGGTCCGATCACCAGTCTGCGCATTCGTTCATTGGAACGCACTCGCGGTTCCTGCGCCGGCGTTGCGGATTTCTCGGCGCTCCGGGTGCGCCAACCGGCGCAGATCACACATCTTCTGATTGATCCGGCGGGGATATGGGGCTACTCTAGGGTTACCGGCGAGTAACATAGCTCGGACCGAACAGCCCCCTCATCCGGCCGGTACGCGCACAACCGTGAGCGATCGGACCGGGTCGAGGACGCCATCGCAGACGGCCACACCAGACAAGGAACAACCATGGGCCATTACAAGAGCAACATGCGCGACCTGCAGTTCAATCTCTTCGAACTGTTCGAGCTCGACAAGGTACTGGAGTCCGGCGACTTCGGGGACCTCGACCACGAGACCGCCGTCGACATGCTGCGCGAGGTCCGTGCGCTGGCCGAGGGCCCGATCGCCGAGTCCTTCGTGGACGCCGACCGCAATCCCCCGGTCTTCGACCCCGACGAGCACACCGTCACGATCCCCGAGTCGTTCAAGAAGTCGTACAACGCCCTGGTCGAGGGCGGCTGGGACAAGATCGGTGTCGCCGAGGAGCTCGGCGGCCTGCCGGCCCCGCGCTCGCTGTACTGGGCCATCGGCGAGATGATCCTCGGCGCCAACCCGCCCGTGTTCATGTACGCCGCCGGCGCGGGCTTCGCGAACATCTTCTACAACAACGGCACCGACGAGCAGAAGAAGTGGGCCGCCATCTGCTCCGAGCGCGGCTGGGGCGCCACCATGGTGCTGACCGAGCCCGACGCCGGTTCCGACGTGGGTGCCGGACGCACCAAGGCCGTGCAGCAGGAAGACGGTTCCTGGCACATCGACGGTGTGAAGCGATTCATCACCTCGGCCGATCAGGACATGACCGAGAACATCTTCCACCTGGTGCTCGCCCGCCCCGAGGGCGCCGGCCCGGGCACCAAGGGTCTGTCGCTGTTCTTCGTGCCCAAGTACCACTTCGACTTCGAGACCGGCGAACTCGGCGAGCGCAACGGCGTCTTCGTCACCAACGTCGAGCACAAGATGGGCATCAAGGCGTCGGCCACTTGTGAGGTCACCTTCGGACAGCACGGCACCCCCGCCAAGGGCTGGCTCGTCGGCGACGTCCACAAGGGCATCGCGCAGATGTTCGAGGTCATCGAGCACGCGCGAATGATGGTGGGCACCAAGGCCATCTCGACCCTGTCGACCGGTTACCTGAACGCGCTCGAGTACGCCAAGGAGCGCATCCAGGGTGCGGACATGACCCAGATGACCGACAAGGCCGCACCGCGCGTGTCGATCACCCACCACCCCGATGTGCGTCGTTCGCTGATGACCCAGAAGGCCTACGCCGAAGGTCTGCGCGCGATCTACCTCTACACCGCGTCGCACCAGGACACCGCCGCCGCGAAGATCGTGTCCGGCGCCGATCCCGACATGGCCCACCGCGTGAACGATCTACTGCTCCCGATCGTCAAGGGCGTCGGCTCCGAGCGCGCCTACGGCACCCTCGGTCACGAGTCGCTGCAGACGCTCGGCGGGTCGGGATTCCTCCAGGACTACCCGATCGAGCAGTACATCCGTGACTCGAAGATCGACTCGCTGTACGAGGGCACCACGGCGATCCAGGCCCAGGACTTCTTCTTCCGCAAGATCATCCGCGACAAGGGCCAGGCTCTCGCGCACGTCGCCGGACAGATCCAGAGCTTCATCGACTCCGAGGCGGGCAACGGCCGGCTGAAGACCGAGCGGGCACTGCTGAAGACGGCGCTCGACGACGTGCAGGCGATGGCTGCCTCGCTGACCAACGATCTGATGGCGGCACAGGAGAACTCGACCGAGCTGTACAAGGTCGGACTCGGTTCGGTCCGCTTCCTGATGGCCGTCGGCGACCTGCTCATCGGCTGGCTGCTCCTCCGCCAGGCCGAGGTCGCCCTCGCCGCTCTCGACAACGGGGCCTCCGACGCCGACAAGTCCTTCTACGAAGGAAAGGTCGCCGTGGCGAGCTTCTTCGCGAAGAACATGCTCCCGCTACTCACCTCCGTCCGCGTCACCGTCGAGAACATCGACAATGACATCATGGAGCTCGACGAAGCGGCCTTCTGAGCCCGACCCTTCTGAGCCCGACCAAACCGAGAACTCCCACCGGCGAATCCGCCGGTGGGAGTTCTTCTTTGCGTCGAGTCGGCGCACATCGCGGCTCAGACCCCGCGGTGCGGCATCGTCACTCGATCACGCTGAAGCAGTAACCGACCGCGCGCGGTTTCTCCGCGAAGTAGGTCCCGTCCGAGTCGGGACATTCGGGCTCCCCCGCGGCCTTGGTGTCCACGCGGATGTTCGTTCCGCCGGAAACCGGCGAGCCACAGTCGATCTCACGAATGTCGGCGAGCGCGGTACCACCGGTCGCCGACGGGATGTAGTAACAACGGCCCTCCTGGTACACCGGCGCCAGACAGAGCGCGCCCTCCTCGCCCGCGACCCAGTAGCGCGAGTAGTTGGGACCGCAGAGCCCTTGCGTGATGGACTTCTCCGCGACGACGTAGTGGAAGTCGGTGTCGCCGCAGGACACCTCGTCGGCCTTGAGGGTCTCCGGCTCCGCCGTCACGACGATGCACTCGCCGGCGTCGACGTCACTGGTGTCGGTGACCCCACCTCCCTGCGCCGACGACACCAGCACCCGCGCCACGCCACCGGCGATCACGATCAAGAGCAGCATCCCGACGATTCCCAGCGCGACCCACAGACCGGTGCGCTTCTTCTTCGGTGGCGGCGGGAACGGCGCCCCGGGCGGGTACATCCCGCCCGGCATCGGACCCGGGTACGGCTGCGGCGCACCGTAAGGCCCCTGAGTCGGTGGCGGAGCACCGTAGGGCTGATTCGGTGGCGGATACCCGCCGTTCGGCGGGTACTGCCCGGGTTGCGGTTGTGGCCCGAATCGCGGGTCCCCCGGCTGGTATGGCGAGTTGGTCACGCGCGAAGACTACCCGTGCGCCGGTGCCGTTACCGGACCGGCGGCCGAACCCGCAAACCCACCACTTTTCGGCATATCCACCCCGTCTGAAGGGGGTGGATATGCCGAAAAGTGGTGGGTTTGCGCAGCGATCAGACCGCCTTCTTCCGCTTCCGCTGCCCGGCCCGGGCGGAGACCGCGGCGCCGAGGAGGATCATCCGCATGGTGCGCTCGGCGGCGTCGGCGAGGAGCTTCTCTCCGTTGGCGACCGCCTCCGACAGCGGCATCGGTACCGTGATGATCGACGCTATCGCCCCGATCCCCACGTCGTGGACGGCGGGCGCACCGTGCCCGAGCGAACCCGCCAGCGCGACAACGGGCACACCCCGCAACTGGGCGCGGCGGGCCACCTCCGCGGGCACCTTGCCGCGCGGGGTCTGGAAGTCGATCGAACCCTCTGCGGTGATCACCAGATCCGCCTTGCCGATCCGATGATCGAGGTCGATGCCGGACAGCCCGGAATCGAGTAGAGCGTCGAACCGCGACCGCAGTTTCCCGCCGGCTGCCGCCAGCCCCGCTCCGAGTCCACCCGACGCGCCGGACCCGACCCCCTGCCGATAGTCGATGTCGGCCAGCCCATCCCGCTGCAGTATGTCCGCCCAGACGTCGAGCGCCGCCGACAGCGAGTCGACCTGTGCGGGCGTCGCCCCCTTCTGCGGACCGAAGACGCGGGCGACGCCGCTCGGTCCGCAGAGGACGTTGTGCGAGTTGCCCGCGACCACCACCTCGGTCTCACGCAACCGCGGATGCAGGCCGGTGAGGTCCAGCGACGCCGCGCGCGCCAGTTCGTTTCCGCCACGCCCGATCTCGTGACCGTCCTGGTCCAGGACGCGCGCACCGAGGGCCTGGAGCGCCCCGGCCCCGCCGTCGCATGTACCCGAGTCGCCGCAGCCGACGAGAATCGCCGACACCCCCGCGTCGAGTGCCGCGGCAATCAGTTGTCCCACTCCGTAAGTGGTGGTGGCACCGGGATCTCGCTGCCCCGCCGGAACGAGCGCCAATCCAGCGGCGGCAGCCATCTCGACGACGCCGATGCGGTTCCGACCGACGCCGACCTCGGCCCAATGCGACTGCACCGGCTCACCGGTGGGGCCACAAACGGTCAGCTCGTGGAGGCGCCCGTTGCCCGCGGCCGCCAGGATGCGCGCCGTTCCCTCCCCGCCGTCCGCGATCGGTGCGATGTCGACGCGCACCCCGGGGAGCGTGCGCCGTACCCCCGCGGCGATGGCGGTCGCCACCGACACGGCGTCGAGGCTCTCCTTGAAACCACTCGGGGCGACCAGGATTCGTTGCGGAACTCGGACGGACATCGGCACTCCTGTTGATCGATCGGACAAGGTCTTGATGAAGAGACGGGAACTCGCACCGGAGGCACATTCGGGACGGTCGCGGCGATGCGACGGTCAGGACGAGAGCAGGGGCAGACCCAGGTAAGGCCAGACCCAGAACGCGAAGATGAGGAGCAGCACCAGCGACACCGGCGCGAGCAGCGCCGACATCGTGAGCAGATGTCGGGGTTCGTAACCGGGGACGTCGTCGCTCGCCGCGAACATGGCGACCGGTTTGGCCGAGCTGGTGAGGGTGATGCAGAACCCGGCGGCCGCGGTGGACAGGAAGGCCGCGGCGACGGGGTCGACCCCGACGGCCGGGGCGGTCACCACGATGATCGGGATCAGTACCGCCGAACGGGCCGAACGGGATTGGATCACCAGATGCGCGAGCAGCGAGACGATCGCCGCGACGACGACGAACACCATCGCCGCCGCCGGCCCGGTCTCGGCGATGGACCCGAAAGCCTGATCCGCCAGCCACCCCGCGGCACCGCTGGAGTTGAGCGCCATCCCCAGCGCGAGGGTGGCGGCCATGAACAACAGAAGCGTCCACGGGATGGTCTTCAGCGCCGCGCCCAGCGTCGTCGCGCCGACCGCCGGCGCCGATGCGGCCAGCGCGCCGAGCACCGCGACGACGGCCGGGTCGACACCGTGCAGCGGTTCTGAACACCACAGCGCCACAACCAGTCCGAGAATGACGGACACCCGTCGCTGTGCAGACGTGAGCGGTCCGGAGGTCGCCGTCCCGGTCGTCGCGAGAGCGGTCGGCGGCACGCACAGCGGACGTGCCCGCTCGGCGTGATCGGTCATCAACCACAGTGCCGTCTCGGCCGCGAGATGCGACCACACGAGGGCCAGGGGGACGCCGAGGACCGCCCAGTGCAGGAATCCGATACCGCCACCGGTTGCGGCCGAGACGATCTCGACGGTGATGAGGTGCGCGCCGGCACCCAGAAGCGATCCCACCGCCGAGAAGAGGATCACGATCGGGAAGACCAGCGCGAGGCACAGCACCAGACGGGGTCGGTCACGCAGGACCGCAGCGAGCGCGAGAAAGATCGGAAGGGCAAGGGCCGCACGGCCGGAGGTCGCCGGGATCGCGAACGTGGTCAGCAACAGGGCCGCGGTGGTCAGATGGACCAGCTGACGAGGCGTCCGGGCCCGGCGGACGACACGCGCCGACACACGAGCCGACAGACCTGACGCCGTGACCGCGGCCGCGATCACGAAAGCACCGATCAGCAACCAGATCACGCCGGAGCCGAGGGTGCCCGCGAAGGTGTTGGCGTCGATGATCCCGAAGACCACCAGAGCGATACCGCCACCCAGCGCGACATAGGTGTCATCCAGCGGCGAGAAGATCCACGCCCACACCGCGACGAGGAAGACGAGGAGGGTGACGACGGCGTCGAACGGCAACTTCCCGGTCCACCCGGCATGTCCGACGAACGCCCCGGCGCCGAGAACGACGACGAGACCGGCTGCCGCCCAGGGGGACAGCGCGCTGCCGACGGCGTCGAGGAGGGTGCGTCGTGGCGGCGGTGGCGGCGTCACCGTGCGCACGGGTGGGCGCGTCGCGTACATCGTCACCGGGCCCGGGTGATCCGGAGGTCGGTCGATCGCGTGCGGAAGGTTCATGGCGACCACTCTGCGGTGCCGGCGTGACACCTTCATGAGGCGCGAATGAAAGTTCTTTCACGGAAAGAACCGGTGAACAGACGGCAAACCCACCACCGGCTCGGGCAGGTGGTGGGTCTGCGCGGTTACCCCGGTGGGGTGCCGGATCTACTTCGGTGGCATCCGGATGCCACCGTCGACGCGGATGACCTCCGCGTTCATGTAGCTGTTGGTGACCAGCTCGACGACCATCGAAGCGAGCTCGTCGGGCGCACCCAGGCGGTGCGGGAACAGGACCGACTCGCCGAGCTTGGCCTTGAACGCCTCGGCCGCTTCGCCCTCACCGTAGATCGGGGTGTCGATCAGACCGGGGGCGATGGTGTTGACGCGGATGCCGACCGCAGCCAGGTCGCGCGCGACCGGGAGGGTCATGCCGACGACGCCGCCCTTGGACGACGAGTACGACGCCTGGCCGATCTGGCCGTCGAACGCTGCGACGCTGGCCATGTTGACGATCGCGCCGCGCTCGCCGTGGCCGTCGAGCGGCTCGTTGCGGCTCATGGCGGTGGCCGCAAGACGGATGCAGTCGAAGGTGCCGATCAGGTTGATCGCGATGACCTTCTTGTAGGCGTCGAGGTTGTGGGCCGACCCGAACTCACCGTCGCGACCGATGGTGCGCTGCGCCCAGCCGATGCCGGCCGAGTTGACCAGGGCACGCAGCGGGCCCAGTTCGGTGGCCGCGTTGACGGCGGCTTCGATCTGTTCGGTCGAGGTCACGTCGACGGCGACGAACTGTCCGCCGATCTCCTTGGCGAGTTCTTCGCCCTTGTCCGCGTTCAGGTCGGCGACGATGACCTTTGCACCCTTGGCCGCCAGCTGGCGAGCCGCAGCCGCGCCGATGCCGGACGCGCCACCCGTGACGATTGCACTAGCTCCATTGATATCCACGCCCCGGAGCCTATCGAGCGTTCTATCGCTCGGTAAAGCCCTTCGGGGAAACACCCCGCATCGAAATCCTCCACATCAGATCACCCCGCGCCGAATCACCCCGGGGTCAGATGCACTTCACGATGGGTTCGGGTGCGTACCGGACAGTGCGGGTGGACCGATCGATCTCCCGTCCGGTACGCGCGTCCTTGATGATCCGGGTGTCCGATGCCGTGAAACCCTTGCTCCCGCTGCTCGGGATGCAGTCGTCTCCGCGCGGAACGCGGACTCGCGGCGGATCGGTGGGGGCAACCCGCTCACCCGTGACCGACTCGACCTCGAACGCCTTCGTGCCCCAGAGCCGCACGGTCACCGACGACGGCGACCAGGCGGTCTCGATCAGCACGCCGTGCCGCGTGTTGTTCCGGAACTTCAGGTCGATGGCGCCTTCGAACACGGTCGCCTCGCGCGCCTCCGGGTACCGCGAGATGTAGTACGCGTGCTCGGTGTGATCGACGTCCTCGAGCCCGGCGAAATAGGTCGCGTTGTACAGGGTCGTCGCGAACTGGGAGATCCCGCCGCCGACCGCGTTCGACGCCCGACCGTGGTCGATGATCGTCGACTCCACGTACCCCTGCTCTGCGCCGCGCGGCCCGGTGTGCCCGTTGAGCGAGAACACCTTTCCGGGCAGGACGAGGGCCCCGTCGACCTCGGCGGCGACGAGCCGGATGTTCTCCCCGGAAGCGCTCGAGAAGCCACCCGTGGTGTACTCGCTGATCAGTTCGGTGACCCCGAGCTTGCGTGCGGCATCGGTGGTCAGCTTCGGCTCGACGTCGTCGTAGACGACCTCGACCCTGCGATCGCCACCGTCGGCCGCAGCACTCGTGGCGACGGCGGCGAGGGTCTTCGGCCAGTTGATCGCGGCGCCGTCGACGCCCGGCACCACCTGCGGACGGCCGGACGCCAGACTGAACGTCGCGCTGACGGGGGCCCGTTGCGAGGCGTCGAGGTCGGGGGCGAGGATCTCGCGCCCCACCTTCTCGTCGGCTCGGGGAGTGAGCCCGCCGCGGCCGTCGGGCCCGAAGGTCACCATTGACGCGAGGTCTCCCGCGGGCACCTCGACCGTCCGTTTGCGGCGGTCCACGAGACTCACGGGAGCCGCGACCACCCGTTCGGCCGGTCCGGCGACGGTCGCGGCCACGACCTCGGCGCTCACCGTCGGCGAGAACGGTTCCATGGGCAGGTCGACGGGGGCGCCGTCCAGCCAACGGTCGACGAGGGTCGCGGCGGCCGCGTCCCGGGCGATGCGTTCACCCTTGGCGGGCTGATCCCCGACGGGCTCGGTGCCGTCGTAGTGCACACCACCCTCGACCGCCGCCTTCTCGAGTGACGCGCGCTGGGCGTCGAGCGCCGCGTTCATCGCCGTCCGATCCAGCGTGACGACCGGCTCGACGTCGAAGTCGCGGCCGAACAGCGCGGCCAGACGGACCAGCGGATTGCGCGGTTGCTCGAGGAGACGAGCCCGCGTCGCATCGGCGTCGTATGTGAGTCCCAGCTCGGCGGGCGCGACCTCGGCCGAGCCCTCCGGCGTCCGCAAGACGACCGGTTGTCGCGAACGCGCCGTCAGCTCGTCGAGTACGGAGGTGAGTTCGGCGGAGTTACGACCGCCCGCATCGATACCGCCGACGACGGCGTTGCGTGGGGAATCGGAGCGGGTGGCCACGAACTCCGCGGCGAGGACGAGCGTGATCGCGGCGACGACGGCGAGCACGGCGCGTAGCGCGGATCGTGCTCGACGAGAGCCTGGGGTCACAACTCCATCCATCGGGGCTGGCAGCTCGGCGGGCTGACGACTTACCAATCAGGGGGTGGCCGCAGAACTACGGTCGGGAAAGCAGGCGCTCCGGCCGAGCTGTCGGGTCGGGGGTCTGACAGCGCAGCCGGAGCTATAGACATATTTACGCTACTTTTCGGCCGGAGGCATCCCCGGACGGCCGATTCTGTCGAATATGTGACGAAGTACCCCGATTCGTCCCACGAAAGTGAGACGGATCGGCCGATCAGTCGCCGATCCGTCTCACTTATCGGGATTCCAGCTCTCGATGACGTCCGCTACGGGTCGTCAGCCCTCGATGATCGCGGTGACGCCCTGGCCGCCCGCGGCACAGATCGAGATCAGCGCGCGACCGCCGCCGTTCTCCTTGATCTGCTTGGCCGCCTGCGCGACGATCCGGCCGCCGGTCGCCGCGAAGGGGTGACCCGCCGCGAGCGACGAACCGTGGACGTTGAGCTTGCTGCGGTCGATCGAACCCAGTGCCGAGTCGAGGCCGAGGCGCTCCTTGCAGTACTCCTCGGACTCCCAGGCCTGCAGGGTCGCGAGGACCACCGACGCGAAGGCCTCGTGGATCTCGTAGAAGTCGAAGTCCTGCAGCGTGAGCCCGTTGCGGGCGAGCAGACGCGGCACCGCGTAGGTCGGGGCCATGAGCAGCCCGTCGGGGCCGTTGACGTAATCGACCGCGGCGGTCTCGCTGTCCACGAAGTAGGCGAGCACCGGCAGTCCGCGGTCGGCTGCCCACTCGTCGCTGGCGAGCAGCACGGTCGACGCACCGTCGGTGAGCGGCGTCGAGTTGCCCGCGGTCATCGTCGCGTCGCCGAGGGAGACGCCGAAGACCGGCTTGAGCTTGGCGAGCTTCTCCGCGGTGGAGTCGCCGCGCAGGTTCTGGTCGCGGGTCAGGCCCAGGAACGGGGTGATCAGGTCGTCGAAGAAGCCGGCTTCGTAGGCGGCCGCCATGTTCTGGTGGCTGCGGGCGGCCAGCTCGTCCTGGTCGGCTCGCTTGATGCCGAACTCCTTGGCAGTGACGGCGGCGTGCTCGCCCATCGACATGCCCGTGCGGGGCTCGCCGTTGCGCGGGATCTCGATGCCGAGCTTCGTCAGCAGCTTCGCGGCGCCGAGGATCTGGTCCTTGGTGCTACGCGCCCGGTTGACCTCGAGCAGCTGACGACGCAGGCCCTCGCCCACGGCGATCGGTGCGTCGGACGTCGTGTCGACGCCACCGCCGATCGCGGCGTCGTAGCGGCCGCGGGCGATGCCGTCGGCGACCGTCGTGATGGCCTGCAGTCCGGTGCCGCAGGCCTGCTGGATGTCGAAGGCAGGGGTGTACGGCGACAACGCCGAACCGAGCACCGACTCACGGATGAGATTGAAATCACGGGCGTGCTTGAGCACGGCGCCGCCGGCGACCATGCCGAGCTGCTCGCCCTGCAGGTTGAAGCGGCTCACCAGGCCGTCGAGCGCGGCGGTGAACATCTCCTGGTTCCCGACCTTCGCGTACGCCTTGTCCTGGCGTGCGAACGGGATGCGGTTGCCGCCCAGGATCGCGACGGGACGATCGCTGCGGGTCTTCGGCTTGCTGGTGGGGTTGGACTGTTCGGCCACGTCGATCTCCCAAGGGTCGGGTGCGGTATCTATAGCGTATTCTTACTCATCAGTAAGTTCGTTGTCGAACGACAGTCAGAGGAGATCAACGTGGCCGCCAACGGAAACACTGGCCTGTACTCGAGCTTCGTCCATTCCGCGCCCGGCGCATTCATCGCCAAGCAGGCCGGATTGCCCGTCCCGCCGCCGCTACGGCGCTACAAGGCCTCCGAGCCGCCGCTGCCCGGCCCCGTGCTGCTCGGCGGGTCCGGCCGGCTCGTCGAACCGCTTCGCGAGATGCTCTCGACCGAGGACTACGACCTCATCCAGAACGCCACGACCGGGCGCAGCGCCGACAAGTACGGCGGCCTGGTCTTCGACGCGACCGGCATCACCACTCCCGCCGAGCTGCGTCAGCTCTTCGAGTTCTTCCAGCCCGCGATGCGCTCGACCGCGGCCTGCGCACGGTTCCTGGTCATCGGCACCACGCCGGAGCTGGTCACCGATCCCTCCGAGCGCGTCGCGCA
Organism: Gordonia sp. SMJS1; assembly: GCF_029866425.1. Classification (NCBI taxonomy): domain Bacteria; kingdom Bacillati; phylum Actinomycetota; class Actinomycetes; order Mycobacteriales; family Gordoniaceae; genus Gordonia; species Gordonia sp. SMJS1. The sequence continues at coordinate 4,804,638 of NZ_CP123381.1, forward strand.
GCGCGCACTCGAGGGCTTCACCCGCTCGCTGGGCAAGGAACTCCTGAAGGGGTCCACCGTCCAGCTCGTCTACGTCTCCCCCGACGCCAAGACCGGGCTGACCGGCCTCGAGTCGACCGTGCGCTTCGTGCTGTCGGCGAAGTCGGCCTTCGTCGACGCCCAGGTCATCCGGGTCGGCGGCGCCGACGCCACCGCGCCGAAGAACTGGGACAAGCCCCTCGAGGGCAAGGTCGCCGTCGTCACCGGTGCCGCCCGCGGCATCGGTGCGACGATCGCCGAGGTTCTCGCCCGCGACGGCGCGCACGTGATCGCCGCCGATGTCCCGCAGGCCGGGGACGCGCTGTCGGAGACGGCGAACAAGGTCGGCGGCACCGCCTTCCCGCTCGATGTCACCGCGGCCGACGCCGGCGCGAAGCTCGCCGAGCACGCTCTCGAGCGTCACGGCGGCATCGACATCATCGTCAACAACGCCGGCATCACCCGCGACAAGCTGCTCGCCAACATGGACGACTCCCGCTGGGACGCGGTCATCGCGGTCAACCTCATCGCACCGCAGACCCTCGTCGAGACGCTGCTCGAGAAGGGTGCGCTGCGCGAGGGCGGCGCCGTCGTCGACGTCTCGTCGATCGCCGGCATCGCGGGCAACCGCGGCCAGACCAACTACGGCGCCTCGAAGGCCGGTGTCATCGGCCTCGTCGACGCCTACGCGCCGATCCTCGCCGAGAAGGGCATCACCATCAATGCGGTGGCGCCCGGCTTCATCGAGACCAAGATGACCGCGGCCATCCCGCTAGCCACCCGTGAGGCCGGCCGCCTGATGAGCTCGCTGCAGCAGGGCGGTCAGACCGTCGACGTCGCCGAGACCGTGGCCTACTTCGCCAACCCGGCGAGCAATGCCATCACCGGCAATGTGGTCCGCGTCTGCGGCCAGGGATTCCTGGGGGCCTGATGGGCAAGACGATCACCCTCCCGTCCGCACCCGGCACCGCCGAGCTGTACGGCAAGGCGGTCACCGCGCTGCTGCCCGGCATCGGCAAGCCGCCACGGGTGCCGGCCGACGCCACCGCACCCGAGACGCGTTACCGACTCGACGGCGTGCGGGTGGATTCGACTGCGCTGCAGGCGTACTGCCGCGCGACCGGGCAGCGGTTCGGCGGCACCCTGCCGTTGACGTACCCGTTCGTGCTGCAGTTCCCGGTCGTCATGAAGCTCATGACGTCCGACGAGTTCCCGTTCGGCGCCGTCGGTTCGGTACACATGACGAACACCATCGAACGTTCGCGGCCCATCGAGGTCGGTGAGCCGCTCGACATCGTCACGCATGCACAGAACCTGCGCGAGCACCGCAAGGGCATCCTGATCGACGTCGTCAGCGAGATCCGCGTCGGATCGGAACTTGTCACCACCCAGACGGCGACGTTCCTGAAGCAGCAGCGCACCAGCCTGTCCGACGAGCCGCGGGGTCCCGAACCGAAGTCGAAGACCCCGCCGCCGCCGGACGCCATCCTGGCCGTCGACCTCAAGCGGATCCGCGAGTACGCCGCCGCCTCCGGCGACCGCAACCCGATCCACATGGGCAACCTGCCGGCGAAGGCCTTCGGCTTCCCCAAGGCGATCGCCCACGGGATGTGGAGTGCCGCAGCAGCTGTCGCGAACGTGGAGGCGCAACTGCCCGACGCGGTCACCTACGACGTCAGGTTCGGCAAGCCGATCCTGTTACCGGCCAAGGTGAACCTCTACACCCGCCGCATCGACGGCAAGGGGAGCTTCGACATCGCGATCCGCGACCGCCGCAAGGGATTCCCGCACCTCACCGCGACGACGCGGGAGGGCTGAGGGCTCTCGCCTTTCGCTCCCGCGGTCTCGTTTCCGTCCCGCTTATTGGATCCAATCAGCGGATGGGAAGCGGGGCCGCGGGAGCGTTTGCGTTGCACCTCAGGTGTCGACACTTCAGGTGTCGGTACCGACGCCCTTCAGGCCGCGCCAGGTGATGCCGACGAGGAGGCTGGTGGCTCGCTCGAGGTCGACGTCGCCCTCGGTGATGCGGTCGGCGACGGCCTCGGCGGCACCGACGATCGCGACGGCGGTGAGTTCGAAGTCGATGTCGCTGTCGACCTCGACGGTCGTGCCCGCCTTGATCAGCTGGGCGACCATCTCGGTGACCCGCTGGCGGCTCTCGGAGACGATGCCGGCGAAACCGGCGGTGCCGATGGCGACGCGGTACAGCACCCGCCAGGACTGCCGGTGCTCGTGCACGAAGCGGAGGAACTCACGGATCACCGTGACGGCCTGCTCACGTTGCGACAGCGACGGGTCGAAACCGACGCTCATCGCGTCGATGAACAGACCGGACTCACGGGCGATGCACGCGCTGAACAGTTCGTCCTTCGAGCCGTAGTACAGGTACAGCATCGGCTTGGAGATCTGCGCCTCGGATGCGATGGCGTCCATCGAGGTCTCGCGAAAACCGTTCTGCGCGAACACCTTGACGGCGGCATCGAGCATCTGTTGCTCGCGCACCGCGCGGGGCAGGCGCTTGGTTCCGCCCGACATGACCGCCACCTCCGTTCACGACATCTGTTCGTCCGACGATATCAACAACTTACCAATCGGTAAGGTGAAACCCCCTTCGATGCGGGGTCTCAGCAGTTCAACAGTTCACCACACCCTTGGACCGCAGGATGCGCACGACCTTGTCATCGAGGCGGGCCGGCGCGAGGCGACCGGCCGACACCGCACGCTCCAGGTTGTCGAGCACCGAACCGACACGGTCGGTGGACAGCCACAGCGCGACGTCGCCACCGGCGAGGATGAACTTCTCCACCGCCTGCTCGATGGGGTACTGCGCGCTGATCGCGGCCATGCCCGACAGATCGTCGGAGTAGATCACGCCGTCGAAGCGCGGACCGTCGTAGCCGACGCCGGTGCGCAGCATCTGGATCGCCGGCCGGCTGATGCTGGCGGGCAGTCCCCGCGTCAGGCCGGGGACGATCAGGTGGCCGACCATCGCGCCCGCGGTCCCCGGATCGCGGAGCAGCGTCCGGAACGGCACGAGGTCGCTGTCCTGCAGCTCGGCGAGCGACGGGACCGTCACCACCCCGAGGTGAGAGTCACCCGAGCCGTGTCCGTGCCCCGGAAAGTGCTTGTACACGGGCGTGATTCCGGCGTCGGCCAGCCCCGCGGCGTACGCGCCGGCGTACTCGGTGACGACCTCCGGGTCGTTGCTGAAGGAGCGGTCGCCGATCACCTCGTTGTCGGATTCGTCGCTCACGTCGGCGACCGGCGCGAAATCGACGGTGACACCGAGGCGCTTGAGCTTGCGGCCCACATCCGCCGCGATCGCGCGCACCTGCTCGGGCGTCTTGGTCTGGGCGAGTTCACGGGCCGAGGCGTGGTCGATGCCGAGCGCGGACAGGCGCGACACCCGCCCGCCCTCCTGATCGACGGTGACCATCAGCGGGATCGGCGAGTTCTGCGAAATACGAGCTGCCGCACCGCTCGTCAGAATCGCCTTGTCGGTCCAGCTCCCGACGAAGATCCCGCCGATCTCCTCGTTCTCGACGATCTGCTGCGCGTCGGCCGCCCCGGTGACGCCGACGACGATCAGCTGCGCCAGCTTCTGGCGTACCGACAGCTTCGCGAGTTCGCTTGCACCACAACTGTTTGCGACCGGAACGGTCGTCGGCGACGCCGACGAAGACGCCGAGGCGTGCGACGACGCCGAGTACGAGGGAGTCGGCGGCGGTGAGTCCGGCGTCGACGACGCGCACGCCGCCAGCGCCGCGCACAGTACGGCGACCGCCCCTGTCGTCATCGCATTTCGGATCCAGTTGTCACGGATCCCATCACGACGAATCCGCCGGGGTCTGCGAGTTGGGCCCATGGCACGAGTCTGGCATGTAGTCTGAGCCAATGGACGTGGGGTCCGATTCGTCCGGGTCCGCCACCGCCGGGCGCGGTAGCGGCGGCAACAGTGCCGCACAAACACTGATGATCGCCTACGACGGGTCCCCGAACGCCGACCGCGCCATCCGATACGCCGGACAATTCCTTCGCGCGCAATCCGCAGTGGTCGTCACCGCCTGGCAGCCCGGCGGCATGACGCCGGCACGTATGTCCACCCTCGCCGGCGGGATGCAGCCGTTCATCGACACCCAACTCGACGCCGGTGTCGACCAGGCCCTCGAAGACGAGGCCGCCGCGATCAACGAGCGCGGCGTGACACTCGCCGCCGAGTGCGGCCTGACCGCGCGCGGATCGCTTGTGGAGGTGGAGTCGACGGTGTGGGGTGCGCTCGTCGCCGCCGCCGAAGCGCTCGACGTCGATCTGCTGGTCACCGGGACCCGCGGGGCGTCGGGACTGAAGGCACTGCTGCGGTCCAGCGTCGCCGAGCGGGTCCTCAAACATTGCCATCGGCCGGTGTTCATCGTGCCCGCGAAGTGCGAGAAGGAACCGCAGGTCACGTTGTAGCGCAGCTCTGCTGGCCGAGCGTCCCCACCTGACGGCCGAGCTTGTCGAGGTCACCAAGTGGCTTCGACACGGCGCCTCGCTTCGCTCGGGGCCGGCTCAACCAGCGGGGGGTGGCTTCGACACGGCGCCTCGCTCCGCTCGGGGCCGGCTCAACCAGCGGGGGGTGGCTTCGACACGGCGCCTCGACCTCGACGCGCTCCTTCGTCGCTTGCTCGGCCCGGCGGCTACGCTCGGGGCCGGCTCAACCAGCGGGGGGCGAGCCGGCTCGAGCAGCGGGGGCGGGAGCCCGCTCAACCGGTGGTGGGGACCAGCTCAAACAACAGTGACGTGTCCTGATCTGTGGGATGCGTGGCCTGGACGCCACGGTGCGGGTCGGAAACGATGTCTTCATGACTCGATCGGTGCTGATCCTCGGATACCCCGGGGTGCAGGCCCTGGACGTGACCGGTCCGGCCGACGTGTTCACCACCGCGTCGTATGCCCTCGCCGACCAGGGCGCGCAGGTCCGCTATGACCTGCGGCTGGTGTCGAAGTCCGGTCTGCCGGTGGGCACCGGCGTCGGGCTGGAGTTCGTCGCGCAGCCGCTGCCCGACCCGGCCGAGCCGCTCGACATCCTGATCCTGCCCGGCGGCACCGGCGTCCACGACGCCTCCCGCGACCCCGACCTCGTCGACTGGATCCGACGGGCGGCGCAACGGGCACGACGCGTCGTCAGCGTGTGCAACGGCGCGTTCCTCGCCGCCGAGGCCGGCCTCCTCGACGGCAAACGCGCGACGACGCACTGGGCCGTGACCGGGTTGCTCGCCGAGCGATACCCGTCGATCCAGGTCGACGCCGAGGCCCTGTTCGTGCGCGGCAGCGACCGGGTGTGGAGTTCCGCGGGCGTCACCGCCGGTATCGACCTCTCGCTGGCCCTCATCGAGGAGGACCACGGCACCGAGCTCGCACAGCTCGTCGCGCGGTGGCTCGTCCTCTACATGCGGCGCCCGGGTGGTCAGAGCCAGTTCGCCCCGCCGGTGTGGATGCCCCGGGCCCGGCGCACGGCGATCCGCGAGATCCAGGAACGCATCGAGGCCGAGCCGGGCCGGGTGCACCGCGTCGACGATCTCGCCCGCGACGCGTCGATGAGCCCGCGTCATTTCTCCCGCATCTTCACCGACGAGACCGGTGAGGCGCCGGGCGCCTATGTCGAACGGGTCCGGACCGACGCCGCCCGCCGGGCACTCACCCAGAGCGACGACACGATGCCGGTGATCGCCACCCGGTGCGGGTTCGGGTCGGCTGAGACGATGCGGCGCACCTTCGTCCGCCGGCTCGGCGTGCCGCCCGATCAGTACCGCCGCACCTTCCGCTAGACGCACACCCGAGAACCCACGACCCGGAAGGCATCCATGACCCAGATAGCGATCGTGCTCTACCCGCAGTTCACCGCGCTCGACTTCATCGGCCCCTACGAGGTGCTGCGAGCCCTGCCCGACACCGAGGTCAGATTCGTCTGGCACGAACCCGGGCCGGTCGTCGCCGACTCGGGCGTGCTCGTCGTCGGAGCCACGCATTCGTTCGACGAGACACCTTCGCCGGACGTCGTCCTGGTGCCGGGCGGTCCCGGTTTCCTGGCCGCCTCGCAGGACGAGAAGGTCCTCGACTGGCTGCGTGCCGTACGGCCGGGCGCCCAGTGGATGACGTCGGTCTGCACCGGTTCGATCATCCTGGCCGCCGCCGGTCTGCTCGACGGGAAGCCGGCCACGACGCACTGGTCGTCGATGGCCGGGCTGTCGCTGCACGGCGCGAAGCCGGTGACCGACCAGCGGATCGTGCGCGCCGCGCCCGACGACGACCTGGTCACCGCGGCCGGTGTGTCCGCGGGCATCGACCTCGCGCTGTGGCTGGCCGAGCAGATCGCCGGGCGTGCGCGCGCGGAGGCGATCCAGCTGATCATCGAGTACGACCCGCAACCCCACCTGGACTCCGGGCATCGTTCCAAGGCGTCTGCCAAGACGATCGCGACGTCGACGATGCTGCTCAGCCGCGACGTCGACAAACCCGAGATGGTGAAGTCGAGCGTGCGTCTGTTGTGGGATCGCGCCCTCACGAAAGTGCGTTCCGGACGTTGAGCTCGACACGGTGCACCCGCAGGTGTCAGCGGGTGTCACCCGGAAACGGACTCGGGCGATGGTAGTTTCATCGCCATGACCAACAACCGCCTTGTCGCCGGAGCCGTCGCCGGGGTCGCCGGCATCCTGGTGGGACTCGGCGCGGTGTTCCTCGGCGGGTTCCTGGCCTCCGAGAACAGCCCGTCCACCGATCTGAACAACATCAGCCCGAACAACGGATTCGTCCAGGGTTCGGTGGACTACGGTTCGCGCGGCGGAGCCGGCGAGACCAACTGACCCATCCACGACGCCGCCGGTCCCGGCGTCTCCTGATCGACAGCAGCCGCAACTGAGTACCCCGCCTCCGCCACCGGATCAGTCCGTACTCAGCCGACGCGGTATCGCCGTCGTCGGCGCGATCTCGCTGCTGATCTGCCTGCTGCAGTCACCGGGCCGCATCGCCGCCGACACCAAACTCGACCTCACCGCGAATCCGCTCGGGTTCCTCGCGCGCGCCGCGCATCTGTGGACGCCGAACGCACCGATGGGCCAGGTGCAGAACCAGGCCTACGGGTACTTCTTCCCCCACGGGGCGTTCTTCGCCCTGGGTGACGTTCTCGCCGTTCCGCCGTGGATCGTGCAACGCCTCTGGTGGGCGGTGCTGCTCACCGTCGGCTTCGTCGGCATCGTCCGCCTCGCCGAGATGCTGCGGCTGGGCTCGCCCACATCGCGGATCATCGCCGCCACCGTCTTCGTGCTCAGCCCGCGGGTCCTGACCACCCTCGGCTCGATCTCGTCGGAGACCCTGCCGATGATGCTCGCCCCGTGGGTGCTGATCCCGGTGGTGCGGGCGCTCGACACCCGGGCGGAGAACGCTGCCCCGCTGTGGCGGGAGGCCGCGCGTGCGTCGGCGGCGGTCGCGCTGATGGGCGCGGTCAACGCCGTCGCCACACTGGCAGCGCTCGGCGTCGCCGCCCTGTGGTGGCTGCTGCACAGTCCGCGCGACCGACGCTGGTGGCGGTTCGGCGCCTGGACCGCCGCCGGCCTGACCCTGGCGTGCGCGTGGTGGCTCGTCCCGCTGCTGATCCTGTCGCGCGTGAGTCCGCCGTTCCTGGACTACATCGAGTCGTCCCGGGTCACCACGCAGTGGACCTCGCTCACCGAGGTGCTGCGCGGGGCGAGTTCGTGGACGCCGTTCGTGTCGCCGGAGCGCGTCGCCGGGGCGGTGCTCGTCACCCAGCCCGCCGCGGTGCTGGCGACCGGGACCATCGCGGCCGCGGGGCTCACCGGATTGTGCATGCGGCACATGCCGTTCCGCGGCCGTCTCGTCGCCACCCTCGGCGCCGGCCTCGTCGTGATGTGCGTCGGCTACGCCGGCGAGCTCGGATCACCGATCGCCGAGCAGGTGCGCGTCTTCCTCGACGGGTCCGGCGCCCCGCTGCGCAACATCCACAAGTTCGAGCCGCTGCTCCGCATCCCGCTGGTCCTCGGTGTCGCACATCTCCTGGCGCGGGTTCCGCTGCCGGGGAGTGCGAGTCGCCGGGAGACGCTCTCCGCCTTCGCCCAGCCCCAGCGGTCGCGACCGGTCGCCGCGACCATCGTCCTGCTCGTCGCCGTGATCGGCGCCGGGTCGTTGATGTGGACCGGTCAGCTCGCGCCGGACGGTACGTACCAGGCGATTCCACGCCACTGGCAGCAGACCGCCGACTGGCTGACCGAGCACGGCGAACGCGACGACGGCGCCCCGCCCGCCCGCGCGCTGGTCGTCCCCGGCGCCCCGTTCGCCGACCAGCTCTGGGGGCTCACCCGCGACGAACCGCTGCAACCCCTGTCCGACACCCCGTGGGCGGTCCGCGACGCGATCCCGCTCACCCCGCCGGGCGCGATCCGCGCCCTCGACTCCGTACAACGGGAGATCGCCGCGGGCCGTGGCTCCCCCGGTCTCGCCGCCACCCTCGCCGGGCAGGGCATCGGATTCGTCGTCCTCCGAGCCGATCTCGACCCCGACACCTCGCGGTCGGCCCGCCCGCTGCTCGCGCAACAGGCACTCGACGAGTCGCCCGGGCTCCGTCGCGTCGCCGAGTTCGGTCCGCCGATCGGGCCACCCAGCGTCCGAGGAGTGGTGCGCGACAACGGACTACGGCCGCCGATGCCCGCGGTGCAGATCTACGCCGTCGGCGAACCGGGCGCGCCGACGACCGGCACCGGTCCGCGACTCGTCGACACCACCGGGCTCCCCCGCATTGCCGGCGGGCCCGAGGCGATCGCCGAACTGGCCGACGTCCGCGCACGCCAGGGACTTCCCCCGCTCGGACCCGTCGTGCTCGACGCCGACGCCCGCCGCGCCGGGATCGTCGACGGCCCGTTGATCGTGACCGACACACCCGCTGACCGGGAGACCGACTTCGGCCGCGTCGACGACCACAGTTCGGCGATCAGGTCGCCGTCGGACCCGCGTCGGACACAGAACGCCGTCGCCGACTACCCCGTCGACGGCCAACCACTGGTCCACGGGGAATGGTTGTTGGACAACGAGAGCGGCGAAGTCGAGGTGTCGACGTCGGGATCGGCGGCGGACGCGGTCCAGCCCGGGCAGACCTCGCCGGCCAACTCGGCGGCCGCGGCCTTCGACGGCAACCCGCAGAGCGCCTGGGTCAGCGGCGGATTGGAGACCGCGGTCGGACGATGGATGCGCATCGGTTTCACGACGCCGCGCACCGATCTCGCGGTGACCCTGACGACCGCGAAGGCGCTCGGACCCGACGTCACGAGTGCGCTGATCACCACCGAGGCGGGCAGCACGGTGGTCTCCGGTCTCGCTCCCGGCGAACCGGTCACCGTGACCGCCCCCAGCGGCCCCACCGGTTGGCTCCAGATCCGCGCGCTCCGCACCGACGACGGCACGGCGGGAAACCAATTCGCGCTCGGTGAGGTGACGGTCTCCGATCTGCGGACCGCGACGCCGTTGCAGATCCGCCACCGCGTGATGTTGCCCGAACTCGAGGCCGGCACCGACGTGGCCCAGTGGCTGCTGTACCAGGAGCTGTCCGGGCGGGCGTCGTGCGTCTCCGACCCCGAGCGGCAGATGACCAGGTGCGCACCGGGTCTCGCACTCTCGCCGGAGACTTCGGCGGTGTTCGGGCGCGCACTCTCGGTGCCGTCGGATGTCACCGTCTCCCCCACCGCGATCCTGCGACCCCGACCCGGTGATGCTCTGGATCGGCTTCTCGCCGAGGACGACCGGGTCACGGCGCGCGGGCCCCGCCCGGTGACCGATCCTCGCGGCGGGCCCGCGGCTGCCGTCGACGGCGACCCCGGAACATCCTGGACCGCACCGGAGATCCCGGACGAACGGTCATCCCCGGCGAGCGACGCTCGAACAGATGACGACGCAGCAACCGACGAGAACACTCCCACCCTGGTCCTGGACCTCCCGCGCGAACAGCGGGTCGAGTCGCTGACGATCGCCGCCCCGCGGGGGTATCCCGCCGCGCCCACCGAGGTCGCGGTCGACCTCGGGACCGGTGAACAGATCCGCGACGTGGACGAGAACGGCGTCGTACAACTCGATCCCGCGGTCACCGACCGCGTCGAGATCACCATCCGCGCCCAGTCCGACCTGATCGACGTCAACAGCCTCGGATTCGCCAGTCCCGCATCACCGGGGATCGCCGAGGTGCAGGTGTTCCCGTCGCCGGCGACCGGTACGGACGCCGACCGGATCGTCGAGATCGGTTGCGACGCCGGGATCGGCCTGACCGCCGCGGGTCAGGTCGTCCGGATGTCGGTGCGCGCCCGCGCGTCCGACCTGCGTACCGGACAACCGTTGATCGGGCGCCCGTGCGGCGACGGCCGGCTCGCTCTGCCCGCCGGACAGCAGGAGGTGTCGGTCAATCCCGGCGACGCCTTCACCGTCGACGCCGTCTCCCTGGTGAACGGTGATCCGGTCTCGGCGCCCGCGTCGTCGTCCCCCGCGGTGACCGAGTGGTCGGCGGTTCGGCGTGCGGTGAGCATCGAGAGCGGCCCGCAACGACTGCTCGTCGTGCCCGAGAGCACCAACCCGGGGTGGCAGGCGCACCTCGACGGCACACAGCTACGGCCGGTCGTCGTCGACGGGTGGCAACAGGGGTGGGTCGTCCCCGCCGGTGCAGGCGGAACCGTCGAACTCACCTTCCGATTCGACTCGCTGTACCGGTGGGCGCTGGTGATCGGGCTCGCGCTGATGGCGCTGCTGCTCGTCGCCGCGTGGTGGCCGTCGGCGCGTCGCACCCGGGCCGGTGAACCCGTCGTGGTTCCGTCCGGGCGCGGCAGCGTGCTCGCCGCGGGGGGTGCGGTGTTCGCCGCGGCGTGGCTGGTGTCCGGCTGGTGGGGACTCGTGGCCGCCGTCGTGGTCGGCACCCTCGCCGTGGCGATACCGCAGAAAGCCGGCGTCACAATCACATTCGTGGCGATGATGACCGCGACCATCGGGCTGGCGGCCGGCCCCTGGCACGCCTCGGGCGGATACCACGGGTCGCAATGGTGGGTTCAGCTACCGGCGCTGGTGGCGGTGTCGATGACGGCGTGGCTGGTGTTCTGGTCGGCCGTCGACGACGGGCTTGATGACGACGGGCCTGACGACGACAAGGCGTCGGCCGCGTCGTGGCGCGAACGGTGGCGACGACGATTCTCGCGGTTGCGCAACCAGTTCCGGGCCGGCTCTTCGATGAAGGCATAGCTCGCCGCAGCGACGCCGATCGACAGCCCGAGGGTGATCACGAGCACCAGGAGGGTGTCGCCGCTGAACGGCACGATGCCGAACAGCGGGAAGACCACTGCCAGTATCGCGACGTGCCAGATGAAGATCCCGTACGACCACCTCCCGAGCGCGAGCATCACGCGTGAGGTGAGGATGCGGAACGGCCCGTCGTTGCAGACGAGCGGGGCGAGCAGCGCATATCCGCAGAGCGCGCCGAGAACCATCTTGGTGGCGAACTCGATCTCGGTGACCGCGCCGAGACCGGTCGGGCCGGCGATCCTGGTGCATGCCAGCGCGTAGGCGACGACGAGGACGCCCAGCATGAGCGGGCGGTTCGCGCTGAGGCGGATCGTTCCCGCCATCCAGCGGCCCGTCCCCGACGTCCCGGATGCAGAACCCGATTCCGGTTCACGTTCGAGGACTCCGGCGATCTCGGCCAGGACCAGACCCGCGACGAACCACGGGAGGTGGCCGAACACCCAGTTCTTGGTCTCCACGCCGTCGGCCACGGGCAGCGAGGTGCCGACCCAGGCCCAGCCGAGGCTCAGCGCACCGAGGAGGACGATCGCCGGCACCCGCGCCCGCAGACGGCTCCCGCGCAGCCGCAGGAGAGCGAAGCCGATGAGCGGCAGCAGTGCGTAGAAGGCGATCTCGACCGAGAGGCTCCACATCTGGGTCAGACCGGCGGTCAGTGTCAGCGGCACGAAGACCTGCGTGAGCGTGAGGTTCGCCAGCCAGACCTGCGCATCCGCTCCCTGCGCCTCGGGGAGCAGCAGGATCACCAGCGTCACCACGACCACATAGGCCGGCCAGATCCGGACGACGCGATGGCGGAAGTACCGCGGCACCGACGGATGACCGGTCCCGCGATGCGCGGCGTCGACCCACGGTCGCCAGAGCAGAAAGCCGGAGAGCGCGAAGAACAAGGCGACCGCGAGGTCGAGACGACCGAGGACCGGTCCCAGCACGGGGATCTCGACCGCGCGGGTCTGGAAGGCCACGTGCGTGACCAGGACCCCGATCGCGGCGATGGCCCGCATGCCCTCGAGCTGCGGATAGAACCGCCGGGCGGAACCCGTTGCGGGTTCGGCGGTGGCGGGGCTGGTGGGGCCGGGGTCGGTGCTGGTCATGCTGCTGACAGGGTAGCCGGGAGGCGTTGCGTACCCTCGCCACCATGTCCTCGCCGTCCTCCTCGTCGCACCCGGAGCCCCATCGCTGGTCGACGGCGGACCTCGCGGGACCGACGCTGATCTTTGTCGGCGCGTTCCTGCTCGCGGTGACGATCGCGCTGCCCACCCTGCTCGTCGGCGGGTTCCGCACGATCCCGCTGAGCACCGACTTCACCACCGTCGCCACGGCCGACGACGCGACGATCTTCGACCGGTGCTCGCTGGAGACCCGGAGCGCCCGTACCGTCGGCGCCGACCTCGTCCGGCAGCAGCGCGTCGTGGCGGTGCAGCCGTCCGACGAACACCGGGTGACGCTGCAGGCCGGTACGTCGATCCAGGCCGAGAAGCTGCGCATCGACGATCGCGAGGTCGACCCCGGTGATCCGCGCCCCGGTGTCGATGCCGATGACCCGTCACAACCGTGCAACGAGGCGACCGTGAATGCCATCAAGGATCGGGTCACGCTGGACCGGAAGAACGCGCTGCCCCGACTCGCCGCCCGCGGGGCGTCGGAGATCCAGTACGACAGCGGTCAGGCCGCGGTGCTCGTCCCGGACCGTCGCGGCGTCACCTATCTGCTGCCCTTCGACACGGCGATCGCCGACCGCGAGTTCTTCGACCCGATCACCCGCACCACCGTGCCGTTGGTCCACGACGGTGACACCGAGGTGCAGGGTCGCGACGTCGCACGGTTCCGCGCCGAGGTCCCCGACACCGACCTCGCCCGCGAAGCGCTGGGTCGACCGGTCGGCACGAATGTCTCGATCACGCGTCCGGCGTCGTGGTTCGGGTTCGGCGGCTCGAGCCGGCCGTTGACCGCGAGCCTCCATCACCGGAGTTCGTGGGATCTCGCCGTCGACACCCGGACCGGCACCATTGTCGACGCCACGATCACCGTCGACGAGGCGTACCGCTTCCCCGACGGCATCCCCGGCGTCCCGGCCGACTTCGAATTGCCGCATCTGCGCGCGACTTTCGGCTACGACGACGACACGCAGGCCCGGATGACGGACCTGTCCGACGATCTCGCGTCCCCGATCCTGATCTGGGGCCGGCTCGTACCCATCGGCACCGGGGTCCTCGGGGTCGTGGCTCTGCTGGCCGGGTTGATACTCACCAATCCGGCCTGGCTGCCCGCCCGGTTCCGGCGCCGAAGCGGCGCGGAAACCGTTGGCGAGCAACCGGGGTGACGGGGACCGCCGTCAGGACGTCGACTCGGCGGCGAGCCTGCCGAGGGTGTCGTTCAGCTGGTGCTCGGTGACGAGCGGGAACTTGACCTTCTCGAGCAGGTTCTTGTCGGTGACCTTCGACCAGTCGTAGGTGTGGCGCACCAGCGTTTCGTTCGGACCCTGGGACTCCAGCTCCCACAGCCATTCCCACCCGGGCGGCTCGGTGCCGGCGGGGGCGGTCTGCCATGCCAGCAGCTTGTCCTTGGCGTAACCGGTGACATGGTTGTCGGTCTTGTAGCCGCCGCCCATGTGGTCGCCCGACATGTTCATCGTGAACACGTCACCGACCTGCTGGATGCGATCGGCGTGGTCCACGCCGCGGATGAAACCCGAACCGTCGAGCGCCTGATGCCGTTCGGGATTGGAGAGGACGTCGAACACCGCGTCGACGGGCGCCTCGATCGTGCGTTGGACAGTGACCTGTGTGCTCTCGTTGTCGCTCATGACACAACACTGCCGAAACTTCGGGCACTCGGCAACGTCCGACCTCAACTCAGCGCGCGACCGCCCACGTCCCCAGCGCCGCGATCGTGGCGGCCACGGCCGCAGTGCCCGCGACCCCGACCACCGAGCCGGTGAGGGTGACGATGACCAGCACCTCGGCGCCCACGACCAGCCAGGTCCCGAGCGCCACGCGCGTCCGGTCGCGCGCGATCGCCGACAGTAAAACGACCTGCAGGACTGCGAGCGCGGCGCCGATGTAGGCGAAGAGCCACAGGATCGGCACCAAGGCGTCGTAGCCGTCCCCGAAGACGAACGGGACGACCGGGCCCGCCGCGCCCGCCAGCACGGTCAGGACGACCCCGATCCCGGCGACCACCGTCACCGCCTGACGCAACGAGGCCGACGACCGTGCTGGGTCGGCGAGACGCGGATAGAAGACGACGCCGATCGCCTGCGGGAGCCAGAAGGCCACCTTCGTCGCGATCGCGCCGAGGGCGTACACCCCGACCTCCTCGGCGTCGAGGACCCGGGGCGAGAGCAGCAGGTCGATCGACGACGCGACGATCAACACCAACTGGACCTGCGACGCGCGGACCACGCTGAGCACCCCGGCGGCTCCCGACGGCGTCCGCCCCGGCCGTCCGGACCGTGACATCGACCAGACCACGAGCCAGACGACGGCCGCCGACGCGGCGGCACCCAGCGTCCCGGCCAGCAGCCCACCGGCCGGCCCGGCGCCGGCGGCGAATGCCCCGATCGTAGGCATCGATCGTGCGACTCCGACGACGGCCAGCACCCAGGACAGCGCTCGGAACTCGCCGCGCCCCTGCAGAATGCCCTGACCTGCGGCGATGAGCGCCAGCAGCGGCGCCGAGGCGAGTGCTGCGGCCGTCGTCGCGACGTCGGTGCGCAACAGCAGCCCGACCAGCGGGGTGGCGACGGCGGTGAGGACGACGACCCAGCACGTCGTCACCACACCCAGCGCGCGGAGCCGTCCCTCGTCACCGCCGAGCACGACCTCCCGGGCGATGACGTTCTGCAGCGCCATCGCCGGCACGCCCAGCACGAGCATCGCCGACAGCAGCACCGCGAACTCGCCGTATTCGCTGACGTCGAGGAAGTGCGCACTCGCGACGAGGTGCACCACGTACATGCAGACGTTGGCCACCATCGACCCGATCGCCACCGACCCGACGGCGCCGACCGTGCCCGTCGTCCGACGCGTCTGCTGCATGGACCAAGTGTGCCGATCGCACCGCGGCGGTCTCGCGCGGGGCGGGCACGAGGTAAGCGAGCCGGGTTTGCACGGGCAGTCGGGCATAGGCAACGATGGGAAGGCTGTTGCCGAGCGCGGGTCCCCCCGATCGCGCGTGTCCACCGGACCGAGAGACCGTGATGTACGACGACAACCCCACCTACGACGCCGAGTCGACCGACATCGGTTCGCGCATCGACCCGGTGCTGGCCCGGAGCTGGCTGCTGGTCAACGGCTCCCACTACGCCAAGTTCGAGCCGGCCTCGCGTTCGCGCGCCGACATCGTCGTGTTGGACATCGAGGACGCGGTGGCTCCCAAGGACAAGGTCTCCGCGCGCGACAACGTGGTCCGTTGGCTCGGGCCGAAGGAGGGTACGGCCGGCCCCGGCGCCGGAGACTGGGTTCGCGTGAACGGATTCGGCACACCGTGGTGGGTCGATGATCTCGAGGCGCTGTCGCAGACCGCCGTCGGCGGGGTGATGCTGGCGATGGTCGAGTCCGTCGACCACGTCACCGAGACCGCCAAGCGACTGCCCGGCCTGCCGATCGTCGCGCTCGTGGAGACGGCACGCGGACTGGAACGCATCAGTGAGATCGCGGCCACCAAGGGCACGTTCCGTCTCGCATTCGGTATCGGGGATTTCCGCCGCGACACCGGCTTCGGCGAGAACCCGCAGACACTGGCCTATGCCCGTTCGCGTTTCACGATCGCCGCGAAGGCCGCCCACCTTCCCAGCGCCATCGACGGCCCGACGGTCGGTTCCAGCGCGCTCAAGCTCAGCGAGGCGACCGCGGTCAGCGCCGAGTTCGGCATGACCGGCAAGATCTGCCTCACCCCGGGCCAGTGCGCGCAGGTCAACGAGGGACTGTCCCCCTCTCAGGACGAGATCACCTGGGCGCGCGAGTTCTTCGCCGAGTTCGAGCGCGACGGCGGCGAGATCCGCAACGGCTCCGACCTGCCGCGGATCGCGCGGGCGACCAAAATTCTCGATCTGGCCCGGTCGTACGGCATCACCGAGTCCGACTACGACGACGACCCGGTGCACGCCCCCGCACCCTCGGACACCCACCACTTCTGATCGGCTCGCCGCGGTGACTCCCCGACGACTGCTGCCGGTTCTGTACGGCACCGGTGTCGCTGCGGCCGCGGCGATCCTGGGACCGCTGCTGCCCGGCCTGATCGGGGCCGGCGACCGGTACCTGCTGTACCGCGATGCGGTGTCCACGCCGCGCACCCATGTCACGGACACCACGCTCGGGATCGGTGACCTGCCGCCCCGCGCCGTGCCGCAGGACTGGTTCCTCGCGATGGTGAGCACCGTCGTCGACGGCGGGATCGTCGTGCTGGCGGCCCTCGCCGCCTCCCTGGTCTGCGCGGGCGTCGGGTACGGACGTCTGGCAGCTCGCCTGGTCCCGGGCGCCGGGCGCACCGGTGCCGCGGCGGCCACGCTCGTCGGGGTGTGGAATCCGTTTGTCGCCGAACGTCTTCTCCAGGGCCACTGGAGCCTGCTGGCGGGTTATGCGGCACTGGGGTGGATTCTCGTCGCGGTTCTGGATCTGCGGGAGCACGCCCGGCTGATTGAGCCGGCACCGAGCGAAGCGAGAAGCCGAGTCACTCCGCTGGTTGAGCCGGCACCGAGCGAAGCGAGGAGCCGAGTCACTCCGCTGGTTGAGCCGGCACCGAGCGAAGCGAGGAGCCGAGTCGAAGCCACCCGGCGACCGGACCCCCGAGCAAGCACCGTCCAACTTCTTCAACTGGGCGGACTGTTCGCGGTCGCAGGCTTGACCCCCACTGGTTCTGTCCTCGCCGTCATCACTCTGGCGACGGCGCTCGTGGCCCGTCCGATCGGTCTGCGACCCACGGTGGCCGTCCTCGCGCTCTGGCTCCTCAGCACACTGCCGTGGTTGCTGACGGCTTCCATCTCCGACGCCCCGACCACATCGGCGGCCGCCGGGGTGGAGGCATTCGGTCTGCGGTCCGAGCCGTGGCTCGGACCCGTGGGTACGGCTCTGTCACTGGGCGGGATCTGGAACGCCGATGCGGTGCCGGCGAGCCGGACCATCGGGTGGGCCGCGGTGGCCACCCTCGGCCTGCTCCTCGTCGTCGCGGTCGGCGCCGGTCACCTGTGGCGGCGTCGCGCGGAGTCGGACCCGCTGGTGCGCGCCATCGCCATCCTCGCGGCGGTGACCGCGTTCTTGTTGGTGCTGAGCACTTTCGGACCGGTCCGCACCGGCCTGGGGTTCGTCGTCGAGCACGTCGGTGGCGGCGGGCTCCTCCGCGACACCCAGAAGTTCGCCGCACTTCTCGTCCCGGCGGTCGCGGTGTGTGTGGCCGCGGCCGTTGCAGCGGCGAGGCGTCGGGTCCCGTCGGGTTTCGCGTTCGCCGCGGTCGCACTGCTCGCGGTCGCGCCGCTACCCGACCTGGCGTGGGGGGTCGGCGGTGCGGTGCGCGCGATCGACTATCCCGACGAGTGGCGGCAGGTCGCCGAGATCGTGCCGCCGGACCGGGGTTCGGTCGCCCTGTGGCCTCCCGGCACGGTGCGCGAGTATCCGTTCGCACGCGATCCATCGCTCGATCCAGCGGCGCGGATGCTGCGGGCGCCGGTCGTCGAATCCGGTGAACTCCGGGTGGACGGCGAGGTGATCGACCCGGCCGGGAAGCATGCCACAGCGGTGACGCGGGTGCTGGAGTCCGGCGGGTCACCGGTAGCGCTCGCCGAGCTCGGCGTCGGGTGGGTGCTGGTCGAGAACGGTTCTCCGCCTATCCAACTCGCGGCCGCCGGACGCCTCGTCTTCGACGGGCCGGATCTGAGGCTGTATCAGGTGGGCGACGTCGTGGATCGGTCCGCCGACGCCACCGACCGTGCGATCGCCCTCGGCGCGCACCTCGTATGGGCCGCGCTGCTCATCACCGGACTCGTCGGTCTCGGCGTCCGTGCGATCAGCGGCGCGAGTCGGACAGCACGGCGTCGAACGTCGCCATGAACCCGTCGCAGGTCGCCGACCACGAGTAGCGGCTGGCCGTGGTCTGCGCGTTCCGGCCGAGTCGATGCGCCTCGTCCGGATTGTCGATGAGTTTCCTCGTTGCGCTGGCCAGTTCGTCGACACCGTCGACGAGGAGCCCGGTGCGCCCGTCGTCGATGGAGTCGGCGAGTCCGGCGGCTCTGCGGTAACCGATCGTCGGGACACCGTGCTGGGCGGCTTCGACGACCGCGAGGCCCCATCCCTCCTTACGCGACGGCATGAGGTGGACCGGCCGGGCGAGCAGTTCGTGCTTGCGGCGCTCGTCGACGTGGCCGTGGAAGGTGACCGCGTCGGTCACCGCGAGGTCGGCTGCCGCACGGTGCAATTCGTCCGACCACCAGCCACCGCCGATGACATCGAGACGGGCGTCGACACCGTCGCGACGCAGCCGGGCGAGTACGGTCAACGCGTCCTCGACCTGCTTGTGGGGCACCAGCCGCGACAGTACGCAGAGTCGTACCGGCACACCGGGAGTCGACGCCCCGGTGCGCGCGGGCGCCTCGATACCGTGAGGTACCGGATCGATCCCGTTGCGCACGACCGCGATCCGCCCGGCATCGACCCCCAGCGCGACGAGTTCGGACTTCGACGGCGTCGAGACCGTGACGTATCGGTTGCGCCGATGGACGCGCGGCGAGACCCGCGACTCGAGGAACCACCCGATGTGGCCGAGCAGACGGCCGGCGACCGGCCACTGCTCGCGATGACAGTGATGGACGAGGACGACCGTCGGAGCCGGTGAGACGAGCGACGAGAAGAACGGGACACCGTTCTGGGTGTCCACGACGACGTCGGGGCGGCACCCCGACAGCGGGCCGAGCCCGAGCCGGCCCGCGACAATGGTCGCGAGCATGAGCGGATACACGCTGATCCGACCGCCGGCCCGGAAGAACCGCATGCCGTCCCGGTGCTCGTGGCGCAGCGACCCCGGGTACGCGGACGTGAGGAAGGTGACGTTCGCGCCGCGTCGAGCCAGTTCGGCGCCCACCCGTTCCAGGTAGGTCTCGCTGCCGCCGCCCTGAGGGTGGCGGGTGTCCCGCCAGCACAGGAGCAGGATGTTCGACGGTGTGCGCATGTTGTCCGTCAGCCTACCGATCAGGCCGTGAGCACCGGAATCCGCCGCGCGACCGCCCGGCGAGGAACCTGTCGCCGAGACACCCCACTAGAGTGACCCGACGATGACGACTTCACTTCCCGGCGGCGCACGGATGGCCCGGCTCGCCACCCTGCGACGCGCCGCGGGACTGCTGAACGACTTCCGCTACGAACAATCCGTTCCCGCGCGCTTCTACGGCGCGCTCGCCGGCGACACCGCGGACATGGTCGAGGCGTTCGTCCCCGACATGGGCGGATCGGTGGTCCTCGACGTGGGCGGCGGTCCCGGATACTTCGCCGACGCCTTCCGGGCCCGCGGCGCGCACTACGTCTCCGTCGAACCCGATCCCGCCGAGATGCATGCCGGTGGGCTCGAGCATCGCGGATCGGTCCGCGGCTCCGGCCAGGCCCTGCCCTTCGCCGACGGATGCGTCGACGTCTGCCTGTCGTCGAACGTCGTCGAGCACACCCCGACGCCGTGGGAGATGGCCGACGAGATGCTGCGGGTGACGCGTCCCGGCGGCATCGTCATCATCAGCTACACACTCTGGTGGGGACCGTTCGGCGGTCACGAGATGGGCCTGACGCACTATCTCGGCGGCCATCGGGCGGCCCGGCTGTACACCCGACGCCACGGTCACCCGCCCAAGAACCTGTACGGCACATCGCTGTTCGCGGTCTCCGCCGCCGACGGGCTGCGCTGGGCCGGATCGGCGACCGGTGCCGGGCGCGCCGACCTCGTCGCGGCATTCCCCCGCTACATCCCGCGCTGGATGTGGTGGGTCATGCGCGTGCCGGTGCTCAGGGACGTCCTCGGCACCAACCTCGTGCTCGTCCTGCGTCGACGCTGACGTGCTCGGAGTCCGGTTGCGTCTGGCTGAGCCCACTGCTGGTTGAGCCGGGACTGAGCGAAGCGAAGCCCCGAGTCGAAGCCACCTCCGCACCCAGCGGCCTGAACTACTCGGCGGCGAGGTCCGCGGTGCAGTTGAGGGTGCCGCCCTGACTGGTGGCGGCGGCCAGCTGTTCACCGTCGGCGAGGATGGCGCACGACACCGGTCCGCGGATCACGATGGCCGACATGCTCGCGCGGGTTCCCTCGAGCTGCACCCGCTGGGACCACGGCGAGCCGATCGCCGGGATCACCGTCGGCGATCCCTGGCCGCGGGTGAACGTCAGCGCGACGACGTCCCCGTTGCCGGTCAGCTGGTAGGTGATGGTCCCGGAGCGCTGAGTCGTCGTCGTGGTCGACGTCGTCTCCTCGGTGGTCGGGGTGCTCGACGACGTCGTCTCGCTCGTCGTCGCCGGATCACTCGATTCGGTGGTCGACGATGACGCCGCGCTGGTGGAGTCGCCGTTGCCAGAGCGGGTGACCAGCACGACGACGAGACCCAGGACCACGAGCGCGATCAGGGCGACCAGCGCCAGCCCGATGGTCCGGCCCTTCGACCCGGAACCGCGGGGCGGTTCACCACCGGCCGGCGCGTCGTAGGGCGAGGCACCGTAAGGCGACCCGCCGGTGTACTGGGGGTCGCCATACTGGGGTTCGGTGTAGGGACCCGGATACGGCTGTCCCGGCTGATGCGGTTCGGTGTACGGACCCGGATAGGGCTGACCGGCCTGGTGCGGTTCCGTGTAGGGACCCGGATACGGCTGCTCGGTGTAGGCCTGCGACGGCGGTGCCGACGGGTCGAAGTCCGGATCGAACTGACGGGTCTCCGGCGGATCGTTCCGCGGATCGTTGGGATCACCCTCTGGTGGTCGGGTCATGCGGACGATTCTGTCATCCCGGACCGATCCCGGACCCGACCACCACGAACCTGCGTCAGATGTCGGCGATCGCCTCGAGCGGTCCGGTGCGCGCCGCGCGGACGGCCGGCCACAACGCGGCCAGCACCCCGACCACCGCTGACGCGATCAGCGTGATCGCGATGAGCGACCACGGGATCACCGGCGCGCCCAGGCCCCACTCGGCGAGCGTGCGTACCAACGCGACGCCGATGACGGTCCCGAGGAGCACACCCAGCACTGCGCCGAAGATCGAGATCAGCACCGACTCGAGGTAGATCGAGCGTCGCACCTGGGCTCGGATCATGCCGATCGCGCGCAACATCCCGATCTCGCGTTTGCGTTCGACCACCGACAGCGCAAGCGTGTTGATGATGCCGAGCACCGCGATCAGCAGTGCCAGCCCGAGCATCGCGTACAGCGTGCCGAGCATCTGATCGATCTGCGACGAGATCTGGCCCTTGAACTGATCCCGGTCCTGGATCTGCACCGTCAGGTAGTCCGACGTCGCATTCTCCAGATCGGTACGCAGGGTCTCGAGGTCGGTGCCCGGCGCGGCGTTCACGAAGAGCGTGACATTGACCCGCGCGAAAGGCGGGACCAGTTTCTCGTAGACGTCCGGACCCACGACCCACGGTTGCAGCGCTTCGTTGTCCGCGTAGACGCCGGCGATCGGGACCTGGACCTGCTCCCCGGTCGCGGAGGTGAACGTGACCACGTCGCCGCGCTTCCAGCCGTTGGACTTACCGGTCCGCTCGCTGATGAGCATCCCGTCGGCGGGCAGATCCGACGACGCGCCGTCCTGCATGTCCATCACGGTCACGCTGTTCAGCGGTCCGCCCAGGGCGGAGAACCCGGTCTCCGATCTGCCGTCGACCTTGGCCTGGACGATGCCGAACGACACCACGTCGGCGACGCCGGGCACACCGTCGATCGCCTCGGTCACCGCGGGTGGCAGCGACGACTGGTTGGTGCCCGCCACGATGTAGTCGGCGGTGATACCGGTGTCCACGGCATCGTCGACGGTGCCCTTGAACGACTGACCCAGGGTGCCGATGATCGCGACCAGCATCAGTCCGAGGGTGAGTGCGAAGGCCGTTGCGGCAGAACGCCGCGGGTTGCGGACGGCGTTGGTCCGCGCCAGACGCCCGATCATGCCGAAGGGCGCGCCGATGACCCGGCCGAGCGCGCCGACGAACGGGCGGGCGATCGCCGGGCCGATGAGGACGGCCGACAGGACGGCACCCGCGGCGCCGGCACCGACCGTGACCGCCGGGCCGGTCCCCTCGCCCATCGCGCCGATGACGATCGCGGCGATCGACGCGACGCCGATGACCGCGCCGAGGATCGTGCGATTGCGCAACGAGGCCGACCCCTCGGCGGCCGACGCACGCATCGCCTCGACCGGCGGCACCCGTGCGGCTCGAGCCGCCGGCACCCACGCGCTGATCATCGTCACCACGACGCCGACCAGGATGCCGGCGAGGATCGCGTCCGGACCCACGGCCAGCTCACCGTCGGGCAGGCCCGACGTGGCGCTCGTGATCGCCTTCAGCGCGGCGGCCAGCCCGATGCCGATGGCGAGGCCGAGCGCACCGCCGAGGACGCCCACGACGAAGGCCTCGAACAGCACCGACCGCGACACCTGGCGCTGGCTCGCGCCGACCGCCCGGAGAAGCGCGAACTCACGGTTCCGCTGCGCGACGATCATCGAGAAGGTGTTGTAGATGATGAACGTGCCGACGACCAGACCGATCGCGGCGAACGCCAGCAGAATGTACTGGAAGATCTGCAGGAACTCGTTGACCTGCGCCTTCTGGTCCTCGCGGACCTGGTCGCCGGTGCGGACGTCGTAGAGATCGGCGTCGGCGCCGAGCGCGGAGATGATCCGTTCCTGCAACTGTTCCGGGGTGACCCCGGCGACGGCCGACATGTCGACGACGCCGACGTGCTCACCGTCGGTGAACAGGCGGGCCGACGTCGCGGCGTCGAACTGGGCGTTCACGTAACCACCCGTCGAGCTGGGCGCGTCGACGAGGCCGACGACGGTGACCTCGAGCGGCTCCGAGTTGCCCTGCCCGACGACGATCTTCGTCTTCGACCCGACCTTCAGCCCCGCGGCCTCGGCCGCCGAGGTGTTCAAGACGATCTCGCCGGCGTTCTCGGGGCCGCGTCCACCCGGCAGAATCCGCGACTCGTCCGGGTCCAGCGCCTCCGCCGGCGGGATGTAAGTGCTGCCCACGCTCGGAGCGCCACCGGTCTGGATGGCCTTGCCGTCGGAGTCGGCGACCGTGACCAGGCCGTTGTTGTTGACGACGAGTTTGTCGATGCCGAACTGGGCACGCTGGTCGCGGAGCTGGTCCACGATCGTGTTCGGCACACCCGGCGACTGCCGGTCGGCCGGGGTCACCTCGACCGCGACACCCTGCGCCGCACTGTCGAAGATGTCGTTGAAGGCCTTCGAGATGGACCCGGTGAACACGATGGACCCGGCCACGAACGAGGTGCCGAGGACGATCGAGAAGAGGGTGAGGAACAGCCGGAGCTTGTGGGCGCGCAGGTTCCGTAGCGAGACCCGGCGCATCACCGTGGAGGACGCCACGGCTCAGAGCGCTTCGGCGGTGTCGGGCGCAGGAACGTTGTCGAGGTTCTTCATGACCTCGAAGACATCGTCGGCCGACGGCCGGGACAGCTCCTGCACGATCTGGCCGTCGGCCAGGAACACCACTCGATCGGCGTACGACGCCGCGCGCGGATCGTGGGTCACGATGACGACGGTCTGCTTGAACTCGTCGGTCGCCGCCCGCAGGATCGAGAGAACCTCGCCCGAGGAGCGGGAGTCCAGGTTGCCCGTCGGCTCGTCGCCGAAGATGATCGACGGCTTGCCGATCAGCGCACGGGCACAGGCCACGCGCTGCTGCTGACCACCGGACAGTTCACTCGGCAGATGTCCGAGCCGGTCGGTGATCCCGAGCCGGGCCACCACGGCGTCGAACCACTCGGTGTCGACGGTGCGGCCGGCGATGTCGACCGGCAGTGTGATGTTCTCCTTGGCCGTCAGCGTCGGCACGAGGTTGAACGCCTGGAACACGAAGCCGATGCGGTCGCGACGCAGCATCGTCATCGCCTTGTCCGACAACGCGGTGAGATCGGTGTCGCCGATGAACACCTTGCCGTCGCTCGCGACGTCGAGACCGGCGAGGCAGTGCATCAGGGTGGATTTGCCCGACCCCGATGGCCCCATGATGGCGGTGAACTCGCCCTCCCGGAACGAGATGGAGACGTTCTTCAGGGCCTCGACGGCGGTGTCGCCGACGCCGTACCGCTTGGAAAGGTTGTCTGCCCCGGCAGCAACCGCGTGCTTCGGCGTCCCAAAATCATCGCCACCGTCGTCTCGAGCGGCCACATCAGTCGTCGTCATGCCCTCAACGGTGCCAAATCCTGCGTCGGTTGGCCATCAGGTAACACCCTGACCCCACCCTGACGGCAGTGACGTTGGGCACTGCTGCGGCCTCTACTTCGGGATCTGGACCTCGAACGAGTGGAGGCGGTTGGGCGATCCGACGTTGTCCGACACCACGAGAAGGGTGCGGGTACGGGTCTTCGCGAACGGGTTGTCGGGATGCCAGTTACCCCAGGCGAGTCCCGACATGTTGCCGGTGAGCAGGTGCGGCGTCGCGGTGGTCGAGAAGATCCGACGCTTGGTCATCGCCTTCTCGCGTCCGCTCAGCTTCTTCTTGTTCGTCACCGAGGTGGCGCCCCGGGTCGTCGTCCAGAAGATGTTCGACAGCTTGCCCGGGCCACGTTCGAGCACGAGAAAGTCCGTCGAATTGATGGCCAGCACATCGGCGGCCACCTTGTTGGCGTCGGTGCGATAGACGAACTCGCGATTGGTCTTGCCGAAGGTCAGCAGACGGGCCGATCGTGCGGCGTCCTGCCGGAGTCCGCCGGCGGTCAGGACGCTGACCTGACCCTGGGGTCCGACAGCCACGCCGGTGAGTCCGCGCTGACCTGCCAGACCCGACTTCGACGACGGGCGCCACACCGACGGGAGCGGCAGGTCGCGGAGGACCTGTCCGATGGGCCCGATCTGCCGGACGAACTGGTTGTTGCCGCCGCTGACGACGGTGTAACCGCCCGCGGACTGACGGATGCCCTCGAACTGGGCCTGTCCGGGCAGCAACGGGAGGAACCACGGGCCGAGGACCGTGCCGCCGCCGTTGATCCGCGGCTGCCCGGTGAAGGACGCGGTGACGGAGGTGTACCCGATCGACGCCGTGAAGAAGCGAGCCGGGAGCACGTCCTCGGCGATCATCACGTAGTTGCCGTTACCGGTCCGATCGATGCCGGAGATCCGGTTGACGGTGGGAAGCCCGTTCCCGATCGTCGTCGAATCCGTGAAGAACGCCGTGACCCCGGCCCCGGAAGACGGTGTCGCCGAAGCCGGTTGGACCGCGACCGACGACGCCAGTCCCAGCGCGCAGGCAGCGGCGACCGAGGCGCCCCACAGACGTAGTTTCATGAGGGGCACGATACCTCAACCGTCACTTCAGACCCATCCGTACGTTCAGCCCCGGAACCGCGCAGCAAGGCCGCGTCAGGCCAGGCGCTGCTTCAGACCGTCGAGCTCGTCGCGCAACGAGCTCGGCAGCTTCTCGCCGACGAAGTCGAACAGCTCCTCGATGGACGGGATCTCCTCGCGCCACTCGTCGGGATTGAAGGCGAGCGCCTCCGCGACGTCCTCCGCAGGCACGTCCAGACCGCTGACGTCGATCGACTCCGGCTTCGCGACGATGCCGATGGGGGTCTCGACACCCTCGGCCTCACCCTCGATGCGCTCGATGATCCACTTCAGCACGCGGCTGTTCTCGCCGAATCCGGGCCACAGGAAGCGCTTGTCGTCGCCCCGACGGAACCAGTTGACGTAGAACACCTTCGGCAGCTTCGACTCGTCGGCGTTCTTGCCGATGTTCACCCAGTGCTGCAGGTAGTCGCCGACGTGGTAGCCCATGAACGGCAGCATCGCCATCGGGTCGCGGCGCACGGTGCCGACCTTGCCCTCGGCCGCGGCGGTCTGCTCGGAGCCCACGGTGGCACCCATGAAGACACCGGTCTGCCAGTCGCGGGCCTCGGTCACCAGCGGCACCGTGGTCTTGCGGCGACCGCCGAACAGGATCGCCGAGATCGGCACGCCCTTCGGGTCATCCCACTCGTCGGCCAGCGACGGGCACTGCGAGATCGGGGTGCAGTAGCGCGAATTCGGGTGCGCGGCCTTGTGATCGGACTCCGGCGTCCAGTCGTTGCCGAGCCAATCGGTGAGGTGCGCGGGCGCCGGGCCGTCGATGTCCTCCCACCAGATGTCGCCGTCGTCGGTGCGGGCGACGTTGGTGTAGAGGGTGTTTCCGGCCTCGATGGTCTTCATCGCGTTCGGGTTCGAGTCGTAGCTGGTACCGGGAGCGACACCGAAGAAACCGAATTCGGGATTGATCGCGTACAGCCGGCCGTCCTCGCCGAAGCGCATCCAGGCGATGTCGTCGCCCACGGTCTCGGCCTTCCAGCCGGGGATCGTCGGCTGGAGCATCGCAAGGTTGGTCTTGCCACAGGCACTCGGGAACGCCGCGGCGATGTAGTACACCTTGTTCGCCGGGCTGGTCAGCTTGAGGATCAGCATGTGCTCGGCCATCCACCCCTCGTCGCGGGCGATGACCGAGGCGATGCGCAGGGCATAGCACTTCTTTCCGAGCAGCGCGTTGCCGCCGTAACCCGATCCGAACGACCAGATCTCGCGGGTCTCGGGGAAGTGGGTGATGTACTTCTCGGTGTTGCAGGGCCACGGCACGTCGGCCTGGCCGTCCTCGAGGGGCGCACCGACGGAGTGCAGCGCCTTAACGAAGAAGCCGTCCTCGCCCAGGATCTCCAGGACGCGGGGGCCGACGCGGGTCATGATCTTCATCGACAGCACGACGTACTCGGAGTCGGTGATCTCGACACCGAGCTTGGGATCGTCGGAGTCCAGCGGGCCCATGCAGAACGGGATGACGAACATCGTGCGGCCGCGCATGCTGCCGCGGTAGAGCTCGGTCATCGTCGAACGCATCTCGGCGGGATCGACCCAGTTGTTGGTCGGGCCGGCGTCCTCTTCCTTCTCCGAGCAGATGTAGGTCCGCGACTCCACGCGGGCCACGTCGGCGGGGTCGGAGTTGGCGAGGAAGGAGTTCGGCTTCTTCTCCTCGTTCAGCTTCACCAGGGTGCCGGCCTGCACGAGGTCGGCGGTCAGGCGCTCCCACTCCTCGTCACTGCCGTCGGACCACACCACCCGGTCGGGCTGGGTCAGCTCGGCGACCTCGGCCACCCAGGCCAGCAGTCCCGCGTGCTTCGTCGGAGCGCTACTCGGGTCCAGTCCGGGAATGGTGGCTGCGGTCATCGTTGGGGCCTCCTCCGAGGTGGTGGCCGCTTGAATGGCCACCTGTCAGGTCGTCTCGCGGTCAAGGATACGTCCACCGAGCGGGCGCTAGGTCACGGGGTTCGCCAGGTGCGGTCTATCCCACGCCCGACGGACAGGTGACAAAAGTCCCTGGTGATCGCACGCGCTCGGTCTCGGCGCGGAACGGGCCGGGTCGGGCGCCGGTCACGTGTCAGCCGATTCGTCCCGATCCGCCGGAGATCCACTGGCCGGTATCCGGGTCGAGAACCGCGGAACGGAACTCGCCGTCCGCACCGATCTCGGTGATCTTGTCGACCTGCCCGTCCCGATCGCTGTCCGTGTACACCGTAAACCCGTCGGGCCCGTTGCGGGTGAGCGAATCGTTGATGCCGTCGTTGTCGGTGTCCACCTCGGCGGGTCCGAGATCCCAGATCCGGCCGTCGTCGTGCATCCACAAGTGATCGTCGAGATCGTCGGACGCCGGTGTCTCGTGCAGTGCGGCCACCGAGTCGACCGAGTGCGGGTCGGCGCCCTCGGCCGCGCCGAACAGCGAGGCCTCCTCCGGGCGGGCCGGGTCCGGAAGGTCGTCGGGGAACATCGGGTCCATCGAGATCACTGCTTCCCGTCGTCGTGGCCGGCCCGGGCGACCCCGGCCGTTCCGTCGTCATGCCCTCGGTCGTCCCGACGTCCCGCCGGATCGTCGGATTCCTCACCCGGGTCGTCGGTGCGGGAGACGACCGCCCAGAGCGATTCCGACCGCGCCACCAACTCACGGCGGATCTCCGCCGCGCGCTCGCGACGGGTTCGAGCGTCGCGGACGCCGACCCCGCTGCGCAGTCGGCGGATCTGCTCGTCGAGGCGCGCGACGTCGGCCGCCACCTCTCGGTTACGGCGTTCGTGCGCCCGGGCGATCTGGCCGGCGATCCGGGTCTCGGCCGCGGTGACGCGCAGGGCGAGCTGGTGATCGAGTGTCGCCCGCGCCTCGGCGAGGAGCTCGGCGGTGCGTGCCTCGCGATCGGAACGCTCCGCAGCACTGCGCCGGACACGGATCACCCACGCCGCGACCGCGACTCCGAGGATCAGGGCGAGCGGCATGCTGACCCACTGCAACGTCTGGACCGACTCCATCGGTGCGACGACGAGGCGTCCCACACCCAGACCGGTCGAGGCCCCGAGGACGACCACCAACGCGTCTTCGGCGCCTGCGCGCCGCGCCCGGCCGCTCGACCGCTCGGTGTGGAGGGGTACCGCGGGCCAGTTCTCGTCGGCCGACGGCTCCGCGTCCAGGCCCACCAGGGCGGTCGACCGGACCGCGTCGACGCGCTCGTCGGCGCGACGACGGACGCCGTCGGCGAGGGCGGCCCAGCCGGTACGGACCCAGGCGCCGTATGCGGAATTCGCGGCGGGAGCGTGGCCGGCGGCGGACGCCGCCAGATCGCGCACTCCGGCGTGCAGTTCCGCCGACGTCTGCGATCGGACGCGCGCGAGTCCGGCGCGTACCGCCGCCAACCGGTCCGGGCGTCCGCGGTCACGTGCGGCGACCAGTTCGCGACGCATGGCCAGGAGATCGTCGACGGCAACCTGTGCGGACGCCGCCTCGTCGGCGCCGCTCGTCGGCGCGCCGAGGAGGTGTTCGACCGCCCCGAGGCCCGCCGCCAGCCGTGCCCGCTCGGCGCGGAGTACGCCCGGCGCGTCAGTCGTCTCACGCAGCCACTCCACGAGGGCGTCGATCCCCGACTCGTCCACCGCACCCTCGAGGGCCGCGACCGCCGACACCCCGAACAGCGGCAGCGTCGCGAACGGGTCGAGGACGGCCCGGTGGGCGCGCACGGTCCGCGGCCACTCCCAGAACGCGTCGATCTTCGTGCACACGATCGCCACGGTCCCGACCTGCGCGCGCATCTGCTCGACGAGGAGACGTTCCTCCTCACCGACCGACGACGACGGGTCGACGACCACGACCGCCGCACCGGCCGGCGCACCCGAGCGCCCGCCGCGGGCGACGATGTCGAGGTCCGGGGCGAGCGCCCGGCAGGCCTCGACCAGCGTGCGGACGCCCACTCCGTCGGTCCCGACGACCAGCACGTCGGTGCCCGCGTCGACCCCGACGGCGTCGAAGCCGGTCAGCTCCCGCGCGGCGGCGAGTGCCGTGTCGGTCATGCGCCCGCTCCTGCCCCGGCCAGAAGTCGCTCGGCACCGGCGCGGTCGACGCCCGCCGCGGCCGCCTCCTCCAACCGGGCACGCACCTCGACCTCACGCCACTGTCGAATCCGGTCGACCCGCTCCCCGATCGGTCCCGCGAGATCAGGAACGCCGCTGGCGTCGCGGAGCGCCCGGCTCAGGGCCTCGGCGTTCGCGGCCACAGCGGAACGGGACTCGATGAGCGCGAGCGCGGTGTCGATGCCGAAGGCGTCGAGCCGGCGCAGCAACCCCTGCCGCATCAGCCGTTCGTCGGAACCCGGACGTCCCACGAGGAACCGGCCGGCCATCGACGGCATGCCGACGCCCGCGGCCGCCATCGTCGCCAGCGCGGCGAACTCGGCGTCGTCGAGGTCGGCGCAGGCCAGCAACTGCGAGACCGGGTACACAGGCGTGTCCAGACGCGCGGCACACGACGCCGCGACCCCGACCGCCGCATCCCAGTCGCCGTGCGTGTCGGCCTTCCCCAGCACCACGAGCAGACGGTCGGCCGGGAGGGACGCGAAGAGTTCGCGGTCGGCGCGCCGCGGCGGCCCCGCCAGGACCAGAATCCACAGATCGGTGTCGGCGGCCCCCTGCTCGTCCTCACCGGGCCCGATCACGGTGAGCGACAGTCGTTCTCGCAGCGCACGGGCCATCGTGTCCCGACCGGTCCCGGGCCGGCCGACGACCTGGACGTGCAACGGACGGAGGAAACGCCGGCCCGCGCCGGCCAGGACGGGCACGAGCGGCGACACCGGGTCGACGAGGTCGACGAGTCGTCCCTGCTCGGCGGCCATCCACAACTCGTTCCCGACGGGCACGCCACGCCGACCACCGTTCACCGGTGCCCCCACCGCAGCCTCCTCGCCATCCGACCCCTGCGCCTCCCACGACCCGCGTCCACCGCACCGCCACCCCGGGCATCGGCGCACGTGAACCGCGACAGGGCCGAGAATAATCGGGATCCGGGCGAACGGCGGAGACAGCTCCACATCCCCTCGCGGGGCCGGACGGGTCCGCGTCCGCACCGCTGCCGTCCGGGCCGCCATTCCCCCGCGACTTCGCCGCGACGGCACGATGCGCAACGATGGACGCGTGAACAACAGCCCCGACAGGTCCCGGTTGTACCCCCGCGTGACGAGCTTCCGCTTCCGCCGCGGCACGCTGACGACCGGTCAGCAGCGCAACTGGGAGACCCTGTGGCCGGTGCTGGGCCGCGACCTCGAGATCGGGCCGGAGCGGGTCCCCGAGCCGCAACTCGACCTCACCGAACTGTTCGGGCGCGAGGCCCCGAAGGTCCTCGAGATCGGCAGCGGTACCGGCATCTCGACCGCCGCGATGGCCGAGGCCGAACCGGATGTCGACGTCGTGGCCGTCGAGGTCTACAAGCCGGGTCTGGCCCAGCTCCTCGGCCTCGTCGACCGCAACGGCCTGACCAACGTCCGCCTGATCCGCGGCGACGCGGCCATCGTCCTCACCGAGCTCATCCCGTCGTCGAGCCTCACCGGTGTGCGGCTGTTCTTCCCCGACCCGTGGCCCAAATCGCGTCACCACAAGCGACGCTTCGTCCAGACCGGCACACTGGAACTGATCGCGGACCGGCTCGTCCCGGGCGGGGTGCTGCACATCGCGACCGATCACGCCGGTTATGCGGAGTGGATCGCGGAGGCGCTCGCCACCCAGGACGCCGACCGCCCCCACGTCGTGCAGTTGACGCGGGAGTCGCCGATCTCGCTGCAGCGGCCGACGACGAAGTTCGAGGGACGCGCGGAGCGCGAGGGCCGCTACGTCAGCGAGTTCGTCTACACGCGGCCCATCCCGCCGGCCACCTCGACCGGCGACACCCCGACGGGAGCCCGCCATGAGTGACCACAGCCCGACCGGCTTCGCCGACACCATCTCCGGCCAGACGGGGACGCGCCGCATGCTGCTGGTGTGGGACGCACCCAACATGGACATGGGCCTCGGCGCCCTGCTCGGCGGACGCCCCACCGCCGCGCACCGTCCCCGGTTCGACGCCCTGGGCCGGTGGCTGCTGCAGCGGACCGCAGATGTGTCCGCTCTCACCGACGGAGGCGGCGCGGTCGAGCCCGAGGCCACCGTGTTCACCAACATCGCCCCTGGTAGCGCCGACGTCGTCCGGCCGTGGGTGGACGCTCTCCGTAATGTCGGTTTCGCCGTGTTCGCCAAGCCGAAGCTGTCCGACGACAGCGATGTCGACTCCGACATGCTCGACCACATCGAACTTCGCAGGCACACTGTTGGACTAGCCGGCGTGATCGTGGCGTCCGCCGACGGTCAGGCATTCCGCGAACCGCTGCTCGAGGTGGTCGGCGACGGGGTGCCCGTCACCGTCATCGGGTTCCGCGAACACGCCAGTTGGGCGCTGAGCACCGAAGAACTGGAGTTCATCGATCTCGAGGACATCCCCGGCGTGTTCCGCGAGCCGCTGCCACGCATCGGCCTGGACTCCCTGCCCGACGAGGGCGCCTGGCTCACACCCTTCCGCCCGCTCAGCGCACTGTTGCGCTGACCTGCGGCGTCGTGGCCCTGCCGGGGTCGTCGGGCGGCGGTCCGCGACCCGGCATCCGACGCCGATGCGGGTGTGCCCGCGCGTGACCCCGAGGCCCACGCCTCAGGGATCACTCAGGCAACACTGTCAGGATCTTTCGGGAAACTGACAGAATCGCCACCGGCGCCCCGAGACGACGGCGCCGAACAGGCCTGACCAGTCGTACACGAAAGGACATCGCGTGTTCCGGTTCATCGGCACATTCGTCTACCGAATGCGCTTCCTCGTCATCGCGGTGCTCATCGCGATGATGGCCGGACTCGGGCTGTACGGTCTCGATCTCGGCAAGCACCTCAGTCAGAGCGGCTGGTTCGATCCGACGTCGGAGTCCGACACCGGTGCGCGCTACGCCGACCAGGCGCTGGGGCGCGACCACACGTCCGACATCATCCTGCTGGTCACCCCGCCGGAGGGCACCCGCGTCGACGACAAGGCGTTCGGCGCGAAGGTCGAGACGTTCGTCGAGGACCTCATCGCGACGCACCCCGACATCGTCGGACGCGCCGATCCCGGTCTGTACGACCCGTTCCTCGTCCAGCCCGCGCAGAGCACGCTGCAGGAGCGACTGTTCACCGAGGACGGCAGACACGCCTTCATCAGCATCGGCGTCGCCGGCAACGACGACACGACGGTCCTCAACAACTACAAGACCATCGAACCGTTCTTCGAGGACATCCCCGAACGCTTCGATCTACCCGGTACGACCTTCGAGCTCGCCGGCCTGCAACCGGTCGCCGGATCGATGGCCGAGGGCATGGACAAGGACATCCACCGCGCCGAGGTCCTCGCGCTGCCGCTGGTGGCGATCATGCTGTTCTTCGTCTTCGGCGGCGTCGTCGCCGCGTGTCTGCCCGTCCTCATCGGCGGTCTGACCATCGCCGGCTCGCTGGGCATCATGAAGATCCTGGCGCTCACCACCGAGCTGAACATCTTCGCGCAGTCGGTGGTCACGCTGATCGGTCTCGGCATCGCGATCGACTACGGCCTGTTCATCGTGTCGCGTTTCCGCGAAGAACTCGGTGAAGGCTATTCGACCAAGGCCGCGGTCCGAAGAACGGTGATGACCGCCGGTCAGACGGTGGTCTTCTCCGCGACGATCATCGTCGCCGCCCTGGCATGTCTGCTGATCATGCCGCAGGGATTCCTCAAATCCGTCGCCTACGGCGCGATCGCATCGGTGTCCCTCGCCGCGATCCTGTCGATCACCGTCCTCCCGGCGATCCTGGGCATCCTCGGCCCCCGCGTGAACATGCTGTCGATCAGCACGGTCATGAAGTACACCGCGGTCCCGCTGGCCCGCCGCTTCTCCGGCGAGGAACGCGCAGCGGCCATCGAGAACCGGTTCAGCGGTCGCATGAAGACCAGCCAGGAAGTCGAGAACGGCTTCTGGGGCCGACTCGCGACGTGGGTGATGAAGCACCCGGTCAAGACCGCGGTCCCGACTGTGCTCCTCTTGCTCGCGCTGATCATCCCGTTCGGCAGCATCCAGTTCGGCGGGATCAGCGAGAAGTTCCTGCCGCCGGACAACCCCAACCGGGTCGCGCAGGAGAAGTTCGACGAATACTTCCCGAGCGAGCGAACCGAGGCCATCAAGCTCGTCATCATCTACGACGAGTCGAGCCAGGCCGACCAGAACAAGCTCGACGCCATCGCGCAACGCGCCGACGCGGTCCCCGGCTTCACCAACAAGTTCAGCGACGCCGACAAGTCCGACTTCGGGTCCTTCGACGCCGAGCGGTATCCGAACGTGGGCGTCTACCAGGTGTCGGCCGGTCTCCAGGACCGGAACACCGCCGCCCAGGCGATCGAGCAGTTGCGCGCGATCGACACCGAGGGCCTCACGATGTACGTCTCGGGTACCCCGGCCCTCACCCAGGACTCGATCGACGCGCTGATGCAGCGGCTCCCGCTGATGGCCGTCATGCTCGTCCTCATCACCGGCCTGCTGATGTTCCTGCAGTTCGGTTCGATCGTCCTGCCGATCAAGGCCGCGCTCATGACGGCCCTGGGTCTCGGTGCCACGCTCGGCATCCTGACGTGGATCTTCGTCGACGGTCACGGCGCCGAGCTGGCCAACTTCACCCCGGGCCCGCTGTTCGCAGCGGTGCTCGTGCTGATCATCGCCATCGTGTTCGGCCTCTCGACCGACTACGAGGTGTTCCTGCTCTCCCGCATGGTCGAGGCCAGACAGAAGGGCGCGAGCACCACCGAGGCGATCCGCAGCGGCACCGCGCACACCGGCGGCATCATCACCGCGGCCGCCGCGATCCTGGTCGTGGTCACCGGCGCGTTCAGCCTGTCCGAGATCGTGATGATGAAGTACATCGCGTTCGGCATGATCGCCGCGCTGATCCTGGACGCCACGGTGATCCGCATGTTGCTCGTCCCGTCGGTGATGAAGCTGCTCGGGGACGACTGCTGGTGGGCACCGCGGTGGATGCGCGTGGTCCAGCGCAAGATCGGCCTCGGCGAGACCGTCCTCGACGACGAACCCGACGAACAGCGCGACGCCGGTGCCGGCGCCCGTCCGATGAGTGCGGGCACCGTGGTGGCCGAGGCGCCGACCTCGGTGATGGCCGCGGCACGCAGACAACCGGTCGCCGCCGGAGCGGTTCCCGCCCGGGGTCGGGCTGACGACCGGCCGCCGTCGGCCGCCCCGCCGCACCGGCGCGGCCCGCCCCGGACCGACCGCTCACCAACGGCCGCCCGGCGGGTCAGGCCCCCGACCAGCGCACCGGTTCCGGGCCCACCCCGACTCCGCCGTCCCCCTCGGGTCCGCCGCCGACCACCACCGGCCGCCCGGGTACTGCGCCGACCCCGCCGCGCACTCCGCCGGCGCGCGTCGGACCGACGCCCGTGCCCGGTGCCCGGGCCCCCGAACCGGCCGGACGCCGTCCCGCGACGCCCTACCGCCGCTCCACCGTGTCGAAGGGTGATCGTCCCGACACCGGCGGCTGGAGCCTCGGCGAGGGTGGCATCCGACTCGGCGACGCCGCACCTCACCCGGGGAACGGGGACCGTCCGACGGTCACTCCCCCGTCCGCCCCACCACGGGTGCCGGAGACCGGCGGGCGTCCGAATCCCGGAACCGCCCGGCCGACGCCGGAGCCGACCGGCCAGCGCTCACCGCTCGGACGCCGGCCCGCCCTCGACGAGACCGGTCGTCGCCCCCTGGCCGCCTCGGTCAGCCCGGAGACCTCGACCCCGTCGTCTCGGAGTCGTCGCAGCAACGGCCCGTCGCCGATGGAGCGCGGAATCAGCGCCGATGCGACCCCGGCCGCCGCGCGGCCCGACGCCGGTCCCGCCTCGGGTGAGCAGGATCGCCCGGCCGATGAGTCGAACCGTCGCCGTCGTCCGCGTACCGACCGGCACGCCCGCTCCGACGAAACCGGTGACGACGGCCAGATCAGCGTCCAGGAACTGCTGAAGCGGAGTCGCTCACAGAAGTGACCGGCCGGACCCCCGTTCGCGGCCACACCCTCCGCCGGTCGAGCCCCCCTCCGCTGGTTGAGCCCCCCACCGCCCGAGCCGCCCCCTCCGCTGGTTGAGCCGGTGAGGAGCGCAGCGACGAGCCGAGTCGAAGCCACCCGTACGTTCCGCATGCTCGATTGATCACCGGTCACGATCAATCCCGGATGGGTCGGCTCTGGGCATATCTCCGATGTGACCGACCCCACTTCTCACTCAGGATGTCTCCCGGCACACCATCGCGGAAGGGACGGCCCGCATGATCTCATCCACCTGGACATCACCGGAGCATCGCAGGAGCGTGCTCTGGGTCGTCGCACTCGCGACCATCGCCATCGTGTTCGACGGCTACGACGTCGTCGTCTACGGCACCGTCCTACCCACCCTGCTCGACGACCCGACCCAGCTCGGTCAGCTCACCCCCGCCACCGCCGGGGCGCTGGGTTCCTACGCGCTCATCGGCGTCATGATCGGCGCGCTGCTGGCCGGCGCGGTCGGTGACCGGGTCGGTCGCCGACGGATGATGCTGTTCAACATCATCTGGTTCTCGGTCGGCATGGGTGCGACAGCCCTCGCCACCAATCTGACCTCGTTCGGCATCCTGCGGTTCGTGACCGGCATCGGAATCGGCGGCCTGGTCGCCACCGCCGGCGCGATGGTCGCCGAGTTCGCGCCGCCCGCGAAGAAGAATCTGTTCAACGCCATCGTCTACAGCGGTGTTCCGGCCGGCGGCGTGCTCGCCACGATCCTGGCGATGGTGCTCGCCGACCACGTCGGCTGGCGCGGACTGTTCTGGGTCGGCGCACTGCCCCTCGTCACGTTGCTGCCCCTCGCGCTGCTGCGGATGCCCGAGTCGCCGCAATGGCTCGCCACCCGCGGTCGTCTCGCCGACACGGAGGCGGTCTCGGCGCGCACCGGAATCCCCGTCGTCCCTGCTCGGCCGGTCGCGACCACCGCACCCGCCGCAGCCGAGAAGGTCGATTTCGCGGTCCTTGCCTCGCGTCGCTTCGCCGGTCCGACCCTGCTGCTGGGCGTGATGAGCTTCGTCGGCCTGCTGCTGACCTATGTGGCAGGTCCCCGATAGCCGGTCCAGGCAGTTCTAGAGCCAGTTTCTTCTAGCTGTCGGTCAGTCGATCTCGCAGCCCACAGGGTGGTGCTGGTGGGTGCATCGGGCAGCGTACTCGGCCGGGGTCTGGTAGCCCAGCGCCGAGTGGCGGTGCCGGTGGTTGTGGTCGTCTTTGAAATCGTCGATCACCACGCGAGCTTCGAGCAGGGTGGGCCAGCAGTTGCGGTTCAGGCACTCGTCGCGAAGCCGGTTGTTGAACGATTCGATGAACCCGTTGTTCCACGGCGTGCCGGGCGGAATATAGGAGATGCCTACCGACCCTGCACAGAACGCCTGGAGCGCCTCTGAGATGAACTCAGGGCCGTTGTCCATGCGTAGCACCATGGGTGGGCCACCCCAGATCGCGAAGGTCTTCTCCAATTCCTCGACCAACCGGTCGGCGGTGATCGAGCGATCCACGATGTTGAGCAACGACATCCGGGTGTGTTCATCGACCATTGATGCGATCTTGACCTTCTTGCCATCCACGGTCGAGTCAAACTGAAAGTCCAATGCCCACACCACCTTCGGCGCATCCGCCGCCACGATCGGCACTGACGATTGCCCGGCTCGTTTGCGCCGCGGCGCCCGGCGCACCTGCAGGCCCTCCTCCGTCCACAGCCGATGCACCTTCTTCTTGTTCACCTCGATACCGTCGTCGAACCGCAGGTGCGCCCACGCCCGCCGGAACCCGTGTCGCGGGTGCTTGCGGGCGTAGGTGCGTAGCTGTGCACGCATACCAGCGTCCGGGTCGGCCGGTGTCTGAGCCAACGGCAGACGCCGGTAGGTAGACCGTGAAAGCCCAACAACCCTGCACGCCATACGTTCTGACATGTTCTTCACGTCTTTGAGCATGTCGATCGCGACGCGTTTGGCGGTCGGGCTCAGAATTTTCCCTTGGCGATCTCCCGCAGCGCGTCTTTCTCCAACTCGGCGTCGGCGAGCAGGCGCTTGAGCCGGCCGTTCTGCTCGCGTAGCTCCTTGAGTTCCTTGGCGGCATCAGCGTCCATACCGCCGTACTGGCGGCGCCAGTTGTACAAGGTGGCCGCCGACACCTCGAGGTCGGCGGCGATCTCCTCGCCGTTCTTGCCCTCGGCCGCCAGTTCATCGGCTCGGCGCAACTTGCGCACGATGTCCTCAGCCGAGTGACGCTTCCGTCCCGCCATGATCCCTATCGTCCCTTCTCCGCCCTCAACAGGGCAATCAGGACTCTAGAACCACCCGGACCGGTTCACGGGGGACACGCCATATGGTCTCAACACCTGGCTCCCGCAGATCATGAAGGAAAGCGGCTTCAACGCGAAGGGTTCGCTGTCGTTCCTGCTGGTCCTCAACGGTGGCGCCATCGTGGGCGGACTCATCGCGGCGCGATTCGCCGACCGCCGGGGACCGCAGCAGGTCGTCGCGTCGTCGTTCTGCCTGGCGACGTTCGCACTCGTCGGACTGACCCAGTCCCTCCCGCTGCCGGTGCTGCTGGCCGCGGTCGCCGTCGCCGGTACCGGCACCATCGGCACCCAGGTCCTGATCTACGGTTTCGTGTCGAACTTCTACCCGACCGAAGCACGCGCTGCCGGCGTGGCCTGGTGCGCCGGCTTCGGTCGACTCGGCGGCATCTTCGGTCCGGTGATCGGCGGCCTGCTGATCGGCGCCGGGATCTCCTCGGTCACCGCGTTCCATCTCTTCGCCGGGATCGCGCTCATCGGTGCCGCGGCCACGATGCTGGTCAAGTCACCCAAACCGGCAGACGCGCCCGCGAGCGGTTCGCTGACGACCTCGGGGCTCGCCGTCAGCGAGTGACCCGGCGGCACCCGCCACCGTCGAACACGGCCTGGCCGAGGACTCAGTCCTCGTCCAGGCCGTGTTCGATCACGTAGCGGGTCAGTTCCACGCGGTTGCCGAGCTGGAGCTTGCGGAGGGTGGCCTGGACGTGGTTCTCGACGGTCCGGTGACTCAGGTCGAGGCGCCGCGCGATCTGCTTGGCGCTCAGTCCTTTTGCAACCAGACGCAGCACCTCGGTCTCACGCTCGGTGAGCGCGGGCGCGGCCGGTGCGGCGTCGGGTTGCTGGGACATGCGCCGGTACTCGCCCAGCACCAGCCCCGCGAGACCCGGGGTGAAGACCGCCTGGCCGTCGGCGGTCGCCCGGACCGCGTCCACCAGTTCTTCGCGTGACGACGATTTGACGAGATAGCCACTGGCCCCGGCCTTCACGGCCTCGAGAACGTCGTCGCGCTCACCCGATGCGGACAGCACGAGGATGCGGGTCTTCGGCGAGACCTCCAGGACCGCCGTCGTCGCCTCCGTACCGGTCCCGTCAGTCAGCTGCATGTCCATCAGGACCACATCGGGGGTGACGGCGGCCGCACGTCGACCGGCACTGCCCACGCCGTCCGCGGTGGCGACGACGTCGAATCCCTCGTCGGCGAGATCGCGGGCCACCGCCTCTCGCCAGATCGGGTGGTCATCGACGACCATGATCCGCAGCGGCGCCCGCCCCTCGTCACTCCGGCCTGCACTCATACTTGATGCTCCCCTTCGCCGTTCAGCTCTCGTCCCGAGGGACGGTGAACTCCCATTCCGTACCCGCACCCGGTTCGGTGTCGACGCGCGCGGTGCCGCCGAGGGATTCGATCCGCCCGACGATGGACTTCGACACCCCGACGCGTCCCTGCGCAACCGCCTCGGCGAGCCGGCCGTCCGGGATGCCGATCCCGTCGTCCCGCACACTCACCACGACATCCCGCCCCAGATCCTCCACCAGGATGTACGCGCGCGCACCGGGACCGGCGTGGTTCACGACGTTGTCGAGCGCGTTGACCACCGCCGCGCGGATCTCCGCGCCCTTTTGCGCCGACACCATGACCGGGTCCGCGGGAGCACTCACCGACACCCGCGCGTCGGCGAAGACGCGCAGGGCGGCGGCGAGATCAACGCTGCAGTGCGCATCGGGATCGGCGGCGACGGGTTCGTCCGTGTCGGAGATCAGCCGACGCAGCGTACGCTCCTGCTCCGCCGCGAGGGTGGCGAGTTCACCTGTCGGGCCGCCGATCTCGCGTCCGCGACGCGCGATCAGCGCGAGCACCTGGAGTACCCCGTCGTGCACCTCACGGGAGAGCCGTTCGCGTTCCTCGGCAGCCGCGGCGATCCGCGCCGCCCGGGACAGCTGGTCCTGGACCCGACGCGCGTTCGCAGCCGCGAGCCCGACCGCCATGCCGGTCGCCACGATGACGATGATGGTGGCATTCCTACCGAAGTCGAGGTTCAGTTCGCCTTTCACGAAGGTGCTGGTGCCGCCGATGATCAGCCCCGACACGATCCCCCCGACCGGGCCGGTGAGGATCGCAACCGAGATGACCGCGTTGGTGGCCCACAGCGTCGTCGGCCAGGTCTGGTTGTTCCACGCCCACTCCGCGCCGGCGACATACGACGTCGACCACATCAGCGCGCAGACGACGAGCACCTCGGCACCGACCCACACCCGGTTGCGCGCGAACCCGACGAAGTAGCCGATCCCGCTGACCAGCGTCCACGCGGAGAGCAGGCCGAAGAGCACCCAGGCGACGCCGCCGCGGTCGAGGTCGGGGTTGACGGCGATGTGGAAGCCGAGTGCGTACAGATAGGACAGCAGCCGGAAGATCTGGGCGCCCCGCCACAGCGGACCGACCGGGTCGTCGTCGACGACACGTGCCAGACGATCCGGATCGGCGTTCCGGTCCGGCGGGCCGACCTCGAGCCCCGGCCACCGGCGCGTCACGTTCCCGCGCCCCGGCCGTCCCCGTCCCGGTCACTGCCACCGCGGTCGGTCTCGACCTCGCCCCGGCGACCATCCGCCGGGCGTTCGGATCCTGGGTTCCCGGCCTTCGAGGGGGTGCCAGGGGCCTCGTGTGCGAGCGTCTCGGCCGCGGCGTCGGGGTCGTCGGTGTCCCACGCCGGTGAATCCGGCTCGGCGACGACCCCCGGGCGCCCGTCCACGGGCTCGGTCGAGTCCCCCTTCAGGCGTCGGATCGCGGTGTTGAAGAACGCGATCAGGGGCACCGCGAGCAGACCACCGATGATGCCGGCCGACACCAGGCCGGCCGCGATCCCGAGCACCACCGCAACCGGATGCAGGCGCACCGACCGACCGAGCAGGAACGGTTGCAGCACATGGCTTTCGAGCTGCATGACACCGACGACGATGGCGAGGGCGACGACCGCGGCGATCCAGCCCTGGGTCACCAGGGCGACGAGCACCGCCAGCGTGCCGGTGACCAGGGCACCGACGATCGGGATGAAGGCGCCCAGGAAGACCAGCGAGGCCAGCGGAAGCGCCAGGGGCACTTGCAGGATGGCGAGTCCGATCCCGATACCGCAGGCGTCGACGAAGGCCACCGCGACGGTCGCCCGGACGTACCCGACGAGTGTGCCGAAACCGGCGATACCCGCCTCCCACACCCGATTCCGATTGGTTTCTGGGATGAGCTTGACCGAGAACTGCCAGATCTGACCACCGCCGTAGAGGAAGAAGATCAACAGGAACAACGTCAGCAGGGCGCCGGTGATGATCTCGCTGGCCGTGGTGGCGGTGGCCAGCGCACCGCTGGTGACACGGTCCTGGTTGTGCTGGATGAAGTCGAGGGTGTCGGTGCCGAAGTTGCGCACCTGGTCGCGATCGAGCCCGAGCGGCCCGTTGATGAGCCATTCCCTGGTCTTCTCGACGGTCACGGTGACCTGCTCGGCGAGTTCGGGAACACCGTCGATGAACTCGCGGACCACGAAGGTCATGACGGCGGCGAGCAACCCGATCGCGACGACGAGGTTGACGATCACCGCCAGCGAACGCGGCAGACCGCGCCGGTCGAGTGCGTCGACCCCGGGAACCAGCATCGCCGAGATCAGGATGGCGAGGGCGACCGGCACGAGGACTTCCTCGAACTCCCGGAACAGCCTGGTCGCGACGTAAGCGGCCGCGACCAGGAGCAGTAGCCGCCACGCCCACTCCGCCGCCGCGCGTACCTGCGGATGAACCTTCGCCCGGTCGATGGACGCGAGGTCCCGGACGTCGCGCGGCCGGTCGGCTCGTTCGGCTTCGGTCACGAGAGTCACACTAGTGCTGCGCCTCGGTGACAGGACGCCGTACACACCCCCGATTGCGCAGGTCGCCGACGGGGGTGGTCACCGACACCGGCCCCCCTACCCTAGGGTGGCACGTATGTCGTCGGAGGATGTTGGCTCGCCGGGGGGCGCGGCAGCCCCGGTGACCCGTCCTCGGTTCTGGTGGGTCCGGTGGGTCCTGCTCACCGTCGTCCTGGTCATCCTCGCCGTCGAAGTCGTTCTCATCTGGCCCGAACTGCGAGGCGCCTGGCTGCGCATCGGCGAGATCGAGTGGCACTGGGTCGCGGCGTGTCTCGTCGCCGCGATGCTGTCGATGGACAGTTTCGCCCAGGTCCAGCGTGCACTGTTGCGCTCGGCGGGCCTGCGGGTCACGCAGTGGAAGTCCCTGTCGGTCATCCTCGCGGCCAACTCGCTGAGCCAGACGATGCCGGGCGGCCAGGTCCTCGCCCCCGCGTTCACCTATCGGGAAACCCGCAAGTGGGGTGCGACACCGGTCATCGCGTCGTGGCAGGTCGTCATGTCGGGCCTGCTCGCCGGCATCGGTCTCGCGGTGCTCGGGTTCGGCGGCGCCCTCCTGGCCGGCGCGAAGACCAGCCCGTTCTCGGTCGTCTTCTCCGTTGCCGGGTTCCTCGCGGTCGCGGTGGTCCTGCAGTACCTGGCCAGTCATCCGGAATCGTTGAAGAGCACCGGGATTCGAGTCCTGGGTTGGGTGAACCAACTCCGGAACAAGCCGGAGGACCACGGCACCGAGAAGTTGTTCGAGACCCTCGAACAGCTCCGGGCGGTGCAACTCACCAAGCGCGACACCTCGGTCGCATTCGGCTGGAGCCTGTTCAACTGGGTCGCCGACGTCGGGTGCCTGATGTTCGCCTGCTGGGCGGTCGACGCCCACCCGAGCATCTCCGGACTGATGGTTGCCTACGCGGCTGGCAAGGCCGTCGGCTCGGCGATCCCCCTGCTGCCGGGCGGCATCGGCGTCGTCGACGCGGTGCTCGTCCCCGCGCTGACCAGCGCCGGGATGCCCGCCGCCGACGCCATCACCGCGGTCCTCATCTACCGGCTGATCAGCTATGTGATCGTGTCGGGCATCGGCTGGGTGGTCATCGGTCTCATGTTCCGTAACCGCATCAAGCGCGACGACACGTTCATCGACGAGGTCGAGCGGGACGCCGACGCCCTCGAACGCTCGGCCGACGACCCGTCGCCCACGACGCCCGACGGGCCGGCGCTCCCCATCCCGCCGCCGGATGGTGTCGAACCGCCGCACCCGGGGGTCCCGCCCGCGGACGGACCCGACAACCCGCATCGAGGGGACTCCGCACGAATGTCCGACACCGATCCGCCGTCGGACCCGGTACGGTAATCCACCATGTTGAGCTCGAAGACGGACCGGGGCTCCGACGCGACGGCGGAGACGGGTTCCTCGCCGGCGCGCGGAACGGCGACGGG
Organism: Gordonia sp. SMJS1; assembly: GCF_029866425.1. Lineage (NCBI taxonomy): Bacteria > Bacillati > Actinomycetota > Actinomycetes > Mycobacteriales > Gordoniaceae > Gordonia > Gordonia sp. SMJS1. Next base: position 4,848,231 of record NZ_CP123381.1, read on the forward strand.
TCCCGTCGCCGCCCTGTTCGACGCGGTGGCGATCACGGTCTTCGTCCTCATCGGCCGGGCCAGTCACGAAGAGGGCTATGCGCTGACGTCGGTGCTGCACACGCTGTGGCCGTTCCTGGCCGGCTGTGCGGCCGGGTGGTCGGTCACCTACGTCTACGCGCATGTGCGGTCGAGCGACTTCTTCGGTCACGACTTCCGGCCGGACCGGGTCGTCCCGGTCGGTCTCGTCATCTGGTTCTGCACGGTGACCGTCGCGATGATCCTGCGCTTCATCCTGAGCCAGGGAGTGGCGGTGAGCTTCGTGATCGTCGCAGCCGTGGTGCTCGCGCTCTTCCTGCTCGGCTGGCGAGCCGTCTTCGCCTACCTCGGTCGTCGCGCCGCCGCCTGACGACGAGAGTCGCGAGCGTTCGAGGACCTACTTGATCGTGAAGTACTTCTGCGCGACCTGGAGTGCGGCGGTCCCCGACTTGGGCCCCTCGGTGTAGATGACGACGACCTGACCGCCCTGGAGCCCCACGAACCAGCCGGGCCCCTCGGGGCCGTTGGTGCCGACGAGGGCACGCAGTCCCGGCGCGCGGGTGAGGTCACTGGCGTCGCCGGTGGCGGCAGTGGCGGTCATCGCCTGCAGCACCGGCCGGACGACGGCCGGATCGAGCCCGCCGAGCTCACCGCCCGCGATCTTCGTCGGCACGTTTTTCAGCACGAACGGCGGCACCGACGAGGCCTGCCCGGAGGCGCTGCGCGCCATGGCGACACCGAAGGCGGCCATGTTGGTCATCGACATCATGCTCGAGCCGGGACGGTAGTCGATGGTCGCGATCCCGGGACGGTCAGCGGTCGGAACGCTCGCACCGGGCACCGTGAACTGGACGCCGAGTCCGAGCCGGTCGAGCAGTTCGTCGCCACGCTGCTGCTCCGACCCGACGGCTCGCCCGATCGCGTCGAAGACGGGATTGAGGGTGGTGCCGACCGGATAGGGCTGGTCGAGGTCGACGCCGCTCTCGATCGCGTACGAGTTCTGCGCCATCCCGGTGATCGCACCGGTCTGCGCGTCGAGGGTCATGATCGTCGCGGGTTGACCGACCTCGACGGCCGCGTCGCCCAGGGACAGCTGGACGCCCTGGTCCATCGTGGTCGGGACGTCGGGTCCGGGAGGACCCTGCTCGCCGGCCAGCTTGCGGGGCGCGGCACCCGGACCGAGCATCTCGACCTGCCACCCGGCGGTGGCGTCGCGGATGGCCTGCCAGTAATTGGTCAGCCCGTCCTCGAGGGGGGAGGACAGGCGCCGGTCCGCCATCACCAATTGATCGGATCGGTTGACCACGACACCGGGGACCCGACGCGGGTCGCCGGCGAGCACCTCCATGTCGGAGTCACGCAGACCGACCGCGGTGATGGCCCGGCCCGGCGTGGCGTCGAGCTTCTCTCGGATGACCTGCCCGGTGATCAGCGGCGCGATGGGCGCGATCACCCGGGCCAGCGCCCGCACCGAGGCGTTGAGGTCCGGGGTTCGGGTGGGATCGAGCACGATCTCGTTGACCGGCTGGGCGTACATGAAGACCCGGCCGGTTCGGCTGCGGACGGTCGGGGCCGGCTTCGCGTCGGTGCGGATCTCGCGCAGGGTGCCGCCGGCGGTGAGGCCGGCGTGCAGGATCGCGGGGTCCCAGGTCACCTTCCAACCCGACGACAGCTTGCGCGCGGTACCGCCGCTGGTCGACTCGTACACGCGGCCCTTGTCCCAGTTCCAGGTGGTGGTGACCGAGAAGGTCGCCGTCCCGTCGCTGTATTCGACGGGGTTGTCGACGTCGACGTCGACGCGTTGGGCACCCATCTGTCTCAGAGTGGTGGTGAGACTGTCACCGGCTTGTCCCGGTGCGGTGGTGAACGTGGCGGCCCCGCCGGCGTCCTGGCGGCTGAGGGCGTCGGCGAATGCGTCGATGGCGGCAGCGGCGCCCGTGTCGGTCGAACCGGCGAACCCGCAGGAACTCACCATGACCGCGCACGTGACCGCGGCACAAGCGGCTGTCGTCGCGCGCTTGACCCAGATCTTCATGACGACAATTTTCACTCGTGTAACACTCGAAATCGACGCCGCCAGCTTCCATTCGGGGATCAAGCCGGTCACGAACTCATCTCGCCCACGGGACTTTTGACACTCCGCGGCGTGCGCGATCGCCGTCCGGGGACCGACGTCGACAGATCCCGGACCCGGCCGTCCCCGACCGCCCTCACCTTGCCGCACTGCGACAATGGGCGCATGGTTTTCACCGTCTTCCGTGGCGACGATCGTCCGGTCACCGCCACCGACTGGCTGACCTCACGGCACTGCTTCTCCTTCGGCGACCACTACGACCCGTCGAACACGCACTTCGGCGCGCTGCTCGCCGTCAACGATGAGGTCGTCGCACCCGGCGCGGGCTTCGATCTCCACACCCATCAGGAGAGCGAGATCGTGACATGGGTGGTCGCGGGGACGCTGGTCCACCGCGACTCGGCCGGGCACTCCGGTGTCCTCTACCCCGGCCTGGTACAGCGGATGAGCGCGGGCACCGGCGTCGAACACTCCGAGCGCAACGACTCATGGCCCGACCTGCCCGACGCCGGCACCGAGCCCGTCCGCTACGTCCAGATGTGGCTCATGCCCGACCGCCACGGCCTCGCGCCGTCGTACGCGCAGGCCGATGTCCGCGACCGACTCGCCGCGGGCGGACTCGTACCGATCGCGTCGGGCGTCGCCGATGTCGACGCCGCGGTCTCCGTCGCCAACTCGGGCGCCACCCTGTTCGCGGCGCGACTCCGCCCCGGCGAGACCGTCGAGGTACCCGCTTCCCGGTTCACCCACCTGTTCGTCGTGGACGGACAGGTCGAGGTCGACGGGGTCGGCGTCCGGGAGATCGGCGTTCTGGGCCCGGGTGACGCCCTCCGAGGCATCGACTCCGCGTCGTACCAGATCCGCGCCGGCGACGACTCCGACGCCGAGGTGCTGGTGTGGTCGATGGCCGCCGGGCTGGGTGGGTAGAGCTCTGGCCGCCACCGATCACCGTCGGCGCGTGGCCCAACCGTGCGGCGAGGCGTCGGCGCCGTCAGGGGTTGATGCTCTTGGCCGCGATGGCCACACCTATCCAGCGGTGCAGGAATTCCCGCAATTCAACCGGGGTGCGTGTGAGTTCGCGCGGATCCACGAGCAGTGACTGGACGAACCGCAACATCACCTCGACGAGCTCATCCATGTCGTCCTCGACCCACCCGTGGGCAGCCCAGTCGACATCGAGATGTTCGACGATCACCCGACCCATCGCGATCGCCTGGGGTGACGTGACCTCGGCAGTGAAACGGCCGTGCTCTGCCTCGGCGAAGAGCAGGCCGAATCGCCGGTGTTGTCGCAGCCGTTCGAAGGTCAGGGCGATGGCTTCGACGATCGCATCCGCCGGGTCGGTCAACCCTTGTAGCGACCGAGCCAGATCCGCCAGGAATTCGTCGGTCGCGTGCTGCGCCGTCGCCGACAGCAGGGCTTTCGTGTCCGGGAAGTAGCGATAGACGGTCTGACGGGCCACCCCGAGCCGCTGAGCGACCTGACGGATGTTGACGCCACCGGCTCCGGCGTCCATCAGCTCGCCGGCCGCAACGACTATGCGCTTGCTCGCTTCGTCATCGTCGGTCGGAGGGGTGGCCCCGGCCCAGCCGTGGGTGCGCATCCACACATTGTGTCGTGCTGCGGGGATCCCCGCAGCCCCTCCCCTCGGGCCGGACGTCGCAACACGGCTGGACATAGAACGTGTTTCATGTATTGTCAGGCCCCAGCCGACTGAACGGACCCGAAAGGACAGCCCCCGTGACGATCGACATCCCCGAAACCACTCCCTCGACCGGCTCGTACGGTGCCGATCTCACTCGTCGAGCACTGGATCTCGCGATGTCCAGCAGCACCGACATGGCCGAGTCGACTCTCCGCGTACCGCTGGACTACTACCGCGACGACAAACTCGCCGAACTCGAACAGACTCGACTGCTGCGCGAGACGCCGCTGGCGCTGCTGGCCTCGGCGCAGATCCCGAACAACGATGACTACGTCGTACGGACGGTGCTCGACGACTCGTTGCTCATCACCCGTGATCGAGACGGGCAGACCCACGTCTTCCTGAACTACTGCCGTCATCGCGGTGCGATGCCGGCCTGTGGCGCGGGCAACGCCCGACGCTTCACGTGTCCGTATCACGCGTGGGTCTATGACAACACCGGCAAACTCCGCGGGGTCCCCGGCAAAGCCGGATTCGACGATCTCGACCGCTCCGACTACGGACTGGTCGAACTGCCGAGCGAGGAACGGCACGGATTCATCTGGGCCGTCCTCACCGCCGATGCGCCGCTCGACCTGGACGCCCACCTGGGCAGTTTCGACGACGAGCTCGCCCGTTGGAGGTATCAGGACTTCCAGTACCACGACGAGCGACATCTCGAATCGACGGTGAGCTGGAAAGGCGCCCTGGAGGCTTTCGCCGAGGGTTACCACTTCCCGTTCGTCCACGGCAACAGCGTGATCGGTCAGAACACGATCGCGAACACGCACGTCTACGACGAGTACGGGCCACACCATCGGATCGGGTTCCCGTTCAACTGGATTCGCGACCTCGCGGACAAAGAGCCCGACGCCACCTGGGACGATCCGAGCGCCTACATGGGCCTCATCTATTGGATCTACCCGAATCTCATCCTCGCCAACAGTCCGGTGGGGGTCGAGGTCATCGACATCCTCCCTGCCGGTTCGGCGACCCGCTGCACCGTGCGCCACAGCTGGATGGCCAAGTACCCGGCCGACACTCCGGAACAGACCGAGATGTATGCCGGCATCTTCGCCCAGGTACACGCGGCGGTCCGCGACGAGGATTTCGCGATGCTGCCACAGTGCGGCGAAGGTGTGCGACGCGGCCAGCACGAACACATGGTCATCGGGCGCAACGAGATCGGGGTGCAGCACATGGTCCGGGTGATGGCCGGACATCTCGGCATCGCGCTCGGATGACCCGGCGGACCGTCGACCACGCGCACCGGCGACGCTCGAGATCCCGGTGATGGCGTACACCGGCGCCCGCGCCGAGATCTGGGACCGCTGATGGACATCGACTGGTGCTCACTCGAAGATCACCTGATCCGCTGCATCGAACTCGTGGTCGCCGAAGCCGCCGAGCAGCATCCGGCGAACACCGTCTACGCTGCCGCCCTGACCGATGTCCACGCTCGGGACATGCTCTTCCTGTGGCCGTCGATCCGGGTGGCGTGGCAGCCCCAGGGCTCCCCGGCCACCGAGCGCGGTGACCTCCGCAAGCGGGACGTCGACGACTGGGACCGGCTCGTCGACGCGCCCCCGACCGGGGATCTGTGGGCAGAGCGGCTCACCGCGTCCGTGGGTCGGCACGGCCATCCGTGGAATGTCGTTGCCGCGCAATTTCATCGGAGTCTCGGCAACGCCTGCCGTCGCGCGACGGCGACGCTTCACGGGTCGGCCCACCTCGACGACGACTTCGTCGTACTCGTCCACGATCCCGAGTGCCGAGAGGCCGCGATCCGGGCATCGGTCGACGACGAGGTTCTGCGACGGCTCTTTCCCGAGCTCCACCGGACCTCGGCGATCGAAGCCCGCCTCGACCGTCTGTCCGAGCCCGACCGAATCGATGCGCTGGTCGAGATCCTGACCTCCGACACCGACACCGACGGCGAACTGCGCCCGGTCGCTCGCCGACTCCTGGCCGCGCAGGGCCCGATTGCCGCGCAGCGCGTGGTGGACGAGCTGCGCAGCACCCCACTCGATCCATCGAACTCGCATCGGGTCGACCGCCTGTATGACGTCCTCATCGACACCGGGATCACCGATTCCCAGGTCGCGGACCGGTTGGCGGACACCGTCGAACGGGCAGGCAATCGGCCCGTCGACGTGGCGAAGGCGGCCACAGTACTGTGCATGCTCGGCCACGTCCATCGAGCCACGCACCTCGTGGCGGGCCTCCCCGACGACATGGCCGCCCAGGCCCTCAGCGCTCCTTTCCTGGCCGAGCACCGGCGAACGCCGCTCGACTATCGACTGCTGGCCGAGATCCTCACCGCCCGTCCGGTTCTCGACGACCTCATGCTCGCCTCGTTGACGCCCACACGCATACACGACATCGCCCACGAGGACCTGCGCACCGCTTCCGACGCCCTGGCGTCCCCGTGGCAGTTCATCCGGCGCCACGCCGCGATCGTGCTGCTCTCCTCCCACCTGTGACCCGGCGCGCGACGCCAGCCGGTCACGCCGGCAACCCGGGAACTACACCGCAGGTCGACGCCGATCAGACCCGGCGTCGAGCTGACGTGCCATCTGCGCGTACCCCTCCCACACCGAGGCGTAGCGCGGTCGCCAGTCGGTGGCTGACCGAAACCGTCTGTTGGACACCCGAAGCGAACGTGTCAGCGACGTGGTGCGTTCGCCGAGCAGGAGGGCGGCCGGCCGGGACCGGTCACGTACGGGTGCTTACCGACCGCACCGGCCAGGGCGGCCGTGTGGAGCTTCTTGTTGACCGGTAGGTCGTCGACGATGTTGTAGGTGCCGGAACCGATTCGAGTGCGGACACCACGGCGTCGGCGGCATCGGCGAGGTGGATCGAGGAGACGTAGGCACCGGGTCGGCCGGCGCGGAAACCGATCCGTCGTCGGGCGAGCGCCATGAGCTGCTCGCTGTGGGCGGCGCCGACGCCATAGAACAACCCGAACCGGAGCACCACGCCGATCCCACCCGAATCAGTGAACCGGCGGGCCGAGGCCTCGGCGGCGTGGTTGCCCACCGCGATCGGATAGTGGTCGACCGGCGACTCCTCGTCGATCCACCGGTCACCGGCGTCGGTGTACACCATGGCAACCGATTCCTGCACCACCCGCGGCACGCCGGCGGCGAGTGCGGCGTCGACCACCGCGGCCGAGCCCTCCCGCCGGATGCGATGACAGTCCGCCCAGGCCGACTTCCGGACGAATGAGGCGGTCCCCGGAAGGGAGGACGCGAGATTGACGACCGCGCCGCAGCCGTCGAAGTACTGGGCGAGTCCGTGTCGATCGAACAGCGACACCCGAATCGGGGCGGCGCCGTGGGCACGCAGCGCGGAAGCGGCGGCATCCGAGCGCGCCAGCGCACACACGTCGTGTCCCGCGGCGACCAATGCGGGCACCGCGTATCCCCCGATGGCCCCCGTACCGCCGGTGACGAATACCCGCATGCGGGCGAGTATCCCGGATCGCGGTGCGGTTTGTCCCGGCTACCGGGACAAACCGCACCGTCATGTGTTTCGCCGGTCAGTCCCCGGTCTGCGACAGCGCGTGCAGATCCTTTGCGGTGGGCGACTTCTCGACCGTGTCGGGATCGGGATAGGTGTGCAGCAACCGGTCCGCGGTGCCCGCGGTGGTGACCGCGAACCAATAGTGCTCGTTGCGGTAGTGATGGAATCGATGGTTGCGCCACAGCCGGCGATAGTAGGCGTGGCGCGGCCGGTAGTCGGAGTGGATCAGATAGTGCGTCCATTCATAGACCAGTCCGATCGCCGCGAGCGTTGCCATGAACGTGAGACCGCGCTCGGCACTGGCGAAGACGAGGAGCCCCACCGCGACGGCCGCGAGGACGACCGTGACCAGCACCTGCCACGGGATGAACACCAGAGGGATGTTCCGCGGGTCCGAGTGGTGCTCGCGATGCTTACGCGCCACCAGCGGATCGATGGTGACCGGTCCCAGGCGCTTCGGCCGCCAGTGCAACACGACGACGTGGATCAGCCATTCGGCCAGCGGGAAGCTCGCGATCATCACGACCGGGACGACCAGATCGGCGATTCCCCACCCGCCCAGCCAAATTCGCGCCGCCGACGAGGTCACCAGGAACGCGGCGATCATCCAGGGCGACGGGTGCCGGAGGAACTCGGCGAATGCGGCACGCAGGGTCGTCGACCGCCGTGATCGCATTCGCCGTTCCTCCGCCGCCACCTGCCGGCGCGCCCTGTGGTCGATGTGGTCGGCGTCGATGCTCTCGGCAGACATTCAGTTCCCCTCTCCGATGTCGGACTCCGCGCCCTCGAGTGCCTGACAGAGTTCGAGCAATGCCGCGGTCGCGGGCGCGAGCAGTTCACGGGCAGCGGCCTCGGCGCGGCCGGGTTCGCGAGACGTGATCGCTTCGACGAGCGCGCGATAGCCGTCGATGTTGCCGACCTCCGACTCCAGCATCGACGCGAGCGCGGGAAGCGCCGGTTCGTACGCGGCGCGGAGCGAGTTGTACATGAGACGGAATGCGATCGAGTCGGCCGCGTCGACGATCGCGCTCCAGAACTCGAGTGCCGCGACCTGCTGTCCGACCGGGTCCGGTTCGGCGGCGAGATCGGCGAGCAGCGCTGTCAGCCTGACGATCTGGTCGTCGGTCACCCGCCTCGCCGCCAGTCCGGCAACATCCGGGCCCACCGCGGCGCGTGCCTCGACGATCGAGCGAGCGACACTCGGCACGAGCGCGCCGCCCCGGATCAGGAGTCGCGGCAACAGATCGAGGCCACCCGTCCGCGCGATGTCCTGGACCCGTGCGCCGTCGCCCTGCCGAATGGAGACCAGACCGGCCGCCGCCACCCGCTTCAACGCTTCCCGCACGGTGGGCCGCGAGACGCCGAGGATGCGGGCCAGTTCCCGTTCGCTTGGAAGGGTCTCGCCGGCCGGTAGGTCACCCGACAGCACGCCCTCGACGATCTGGTCGAACACGATCTCGGGGGCGCTCTGCTGGGACACGGGCTCGAACGGCATGCACCGACCGTAGAACCAAGAGGACAGATGGTCAAGTGGTCAGACCAGTTAGCTGCGTAAGGAATGATCGGCGGGCGCTCGGGTTGTACCCACCATGAGTGACATCGCCGCGCCCTCGTCCGACACCCTGACCGCCGACGATCTGGACTTTCTCAGCCGCCCACTCCTTGGCTTCTTCTCGACGGCGACCGGCCCGACGCCGCCGCAGCCTCGGCCGGTGTGGTTCGAGGCGACCGCGGACGGCGAGATCCAGCTCTTCACCGGTCCCGATTCGCTGAAGGTGCGTCGTCTGGCCGCCGATCCGCGCGCCTCGATCGTGGTTGCCACCCCGGTCGAGGAACGCGAGCGCTGGATCTCCATTTCCGGCGCCACGCGCATCGAGACCGACGGTGCGGCCGCACGCGAACTCGCAGCACGACTCGCCGACCGCTACTGGGACCTCGACGACCCCACCCGCGCACAGGATCTCGCGGAGATCCTCGCCGACGACTGGGTGCGGATCGTCATCCGGCCGGACAAGATCCGGCGACTGACTTTCTGACCTGGGCCGTCGACTCGGCGACCGCCGGGCCGCGGCTCATCGCAGCTGATCGAGCAACCGCAACCACACCTCGCTGATGGTCGGATACGACGGAACCGCATGCCACAGCCGCGAGAGCGGGACCTCGCCGACGATGGCCACCGTCGCCGAATGGACGAGTTCCGCGGTCTGCGGCCCCACGAAGGTCGCACCGACGAGGATGTCGCGGCTCGCATCGACGACGAGACAGGCGTGACCCGAGTACTCGGGATCGGTCAGGTAGGACCCCGCCACGGAGATGTCCCCGTCGGCGATCCGTACATCGATGCCTGCGTCCTTCGCCTGCTTCGCGGTCAGCCCGACAGATGCGATCTCGGGCCGGGTGAACACCACCTGCGGTACGGCACCGTGGTCGGAGCTCGCGACGTACCGCGGACCGTCGAGGTCCCGGTTCTCGGCACGTGCGGCGATCACGTCCCCGGCCACCCGCGCCTGATACTTACCCATGTGTGTCAACGCATTACGGCCGTTGACATCTCCCACCGCGTACAGCCACGGGTGGTCGGCCACCGTCAGATGGTCATCGGCGCGCAACGGGCCGCCCGCCTCGAGTCCCACCGACTCCAGACCGAGATCCCGCGTCGCGGGCGAGCGTCCCGCCGCCACCAGGATCTCGTCGACGACGAGCTCGCCTGCGCCGTCACCGTCGAGCCGGATGGTGGCGGGGCCGCCGTGGATGCGTCCGTAGCCGGTGTCGGCGGCGCCGGGCCGGTCGACCGACTCGATCGTCGTCCCGAACCGGATGTCCACGCCGCGGGCAGTCAGCGAGTCCGCGATCCGCTCTGAGACGAACGACTCCATCTTAGGCAGCAACCGGTCACCGCGGATGGCCATGACGACCTCCGCACCGAGGTCGAGCAACCAGGTCACCGCTTCGCACGCCACGACGCCACCGCCGACGACGAGGATCCGATCCGGCACCTCGACGAGATTCGTCGCGTCCCGGGAGGTCCACGGGTGCGCCTCGGCCAGACCGGGTGTCGGCGGGATCGACGCCGTGCTCCCCGTCGCCACCACGACCGCCTCACGCGCCGTCACCACCGTGTCGCCGACGGTCACCTGCCGCTCACCCGACAACCGCCCATGCCCGCGGATCACCGTCATCCCGGCACCTTCGGCCCATTTCACCTGCCCGGAGTCGTCGTGGGTCGCCCCGGGCCCGTCCCGTCGGTCGTTCACTGTGTCGCGCCACGCCAGGAGGGCGTCGGCGTCCGGACGATCGCCGCTCACCCGTTCACGCGCACCCGCCAGGGCACGGGCTTCCTCGAGCGCGGACCCCGGACCCAACAACGCCTTGCTCGGCATGCATGCCCAGTACGAGCACTCACCCCCCATGAGCTCGTGCTCGATGACGACAGCAGTTCGATCGCTGCCCCGTATCGCATAGTCGGCGACATTCTCGCCCACCGGACCGCCACCGATCACGACGACGTCGAAGGTTGCATCCATGGGTTCAGCGTAGGTGGGTTTCGGCTCCGCGGTCGGCGAGTGCGCACGTTCCGAGGAGAGCAGTGTGCGACTCCTGGGAGTCGCTCTGTCGACGCTGCCGTTCACGAGCCCGCGCTCACCCCCCCCCCGCTGGTTGAGCCGGCACCGAGCGAAGCGAGGCGCCGAGTCGAAGCCCCCTGGTGACCCGACCACGCTGAACGACCCCGACAGACGAAGCGCCCCAGCCATTCACGACCCCCGCTGGTTGAGCCGGCACCGAGCGAAGCGAGGCGCCGAGTCGAAGCCACCTGGTGACCCGACGCCGAGTGACCCCGACGGACGAAGCGCCCCAGCCATTCACGAACCGGCGCTCGCCCCCCGCTGGTTGAGCCGGCACCGAGCGAAGCCGCCGGGCCGAGCAAGCGACGAAGGAGCGCGTCGAGGTCGAGGCGCCGAGTCGAAGCCACTCGGTAACCCCGACGCCGCTGAATGACCCCGACGGACGCAGCACCCCAGGCACGGCGTGTTGCGGATGCGGCCCGGGAGAGTCCTCAGACCCCCGCTCCATCGAGGACACAACACATTTGCCCCCCGAACGGGCACGAATACGACTGGAGTGCACCTCGGTCGACGGGGGGTTGCACAGTCAACGCCAATGGACGCACAGTCGACGAAAAACACTGCACAGTCGATGAATTCGTGTTTCGGGCCTGTTGAGACTCCTCGTAATCGAACGCATGTTCCGGTACCTTGGAGTCATGCCAGAGCTTGCCACCCTCCTCGATCGACTCATCGAGACCACCCCACCCGCCGACGACCGAACAGGCAGAGAAACTCTCGACGCCCTCGACACGTTGCGCCTGATCCGCAACACCGTCGACCACCAGATCGTCGCGCACGCAGCACAACTCGACGACCTCGGCGTCGCGCAGAAAGCCGGCAGCACCACCAAGAAGTTACTGATCGAGTCAGGCCACGCCCCGGCCGCCGCCCAACGCACCATGCGAAGTGTCGATGCCCTGCCGGGGTTGCCGGCGCTGTCTCGTCATGCCGCCGACGGGCGACTGTCCAGCGAAATCGTCGACGCCATTGTTCGCGGCATGAACCAGATCGAGAAGTGCTGCGCCGATGGTGGTTCCGACGACGACCGCTCACGGTACGAGATCGAACTCATCGCCCAAGCACTGTCCGGTGCGACGCCGTCGCAAGTGCTCAAGCATGCTCGCGCGATCGCCAACAACCTTGCCTATGCCTCCGACACCGGTGTCCCCTCGGCTGACGACCCATCGCTGAACTCGGTCAACGCGCACACCACCGACGACGGCCGCGTCGAGGTGCGCGCCGACCTCACCCAGGTGGTCGGTGAGAAGTTCATGGCGATGATCGACGAACGGTCCTGTCCGCGGCCCGAACCCGACGGCACCGAGGACCGGCGCACCGCCGAGCAACGCCGCGCCGACGCCTTCGAACTGATCCTCGATCAAGCAGCGGTCGGCGCCACCCTCGACACCGTCGGAAGCCCACGCACGCAACTGATGCTGACGATCCCCGCGACCGGAGACCTGGCGACGCTGCCGTGGACCGGATCGGTCAGCCATGCCGCCGCGAAACAGGTGTCGTGCGACGGCTCGCTCACGGAGATAATCCTCGATAGTGAGGGCGTACCACTACAGATGGGTCACACCCGCCGGTTGTATCCGTCACACTTACGCAAGGCGGTAATCGTCCGCGACGCCTGCTGCATCAAATGTGGTGCGCCGCCGTCCCATACGCAGGTGCATCACATCAAGTCGTGGGCCGACGGCGGACCCACCGACCTCGACAACGGGTGTCTGCTGTGCCAGCGCTGCCACACCCAGGTCCACCACCACGGTTGGGACATCGTCATGGGTTTCGACCGACACCCCTGGCTCGTCCCACCCGCGACCATCGACCCACTGCGTCGACCGTTACCCGCCTACAACCGCCGCACCATGCGACTCGACGAGGCCGCCTGAACAGCCACCTGACCACCACCCCGACCGCACTCTTTCGCGCAGCACCTTCCGCACCCGACTCATGTCCGGGACTACATGTGTTCCTTGACAACTCCACAGTGATTCCACTCGCCACTGCCGTCCCGGGGTGACCGGGCAACGCATGTTCGGGAGCAGGGAGCACCCCTGCTCCCTGCTCTGAAAGAGCCAGAGGGCGCTGGGCCGGCGACCGGCAGACTTCAACTCGACCGGCAGACTTCGATCGAAGTCTAGGAGTCGAGTTGAAGTCTGTCGGTCACAATCGGGGCGCCGCGAGCTTGCAGAGCGCACGACCACCCCCCTCCCCCAGGAGCGCCCGGCGCTTGCGGAGGGCGCGTCAGCCCCCGCTCCCTGAGGAGCGCCCGGAGCTTGCGGAGGGCGCGTCACGAAGGGTCTTGGCGACCGAGTCAGCGAACCCGGATACCCATCCCCGCAACCGTCTCGGCGACCCCACCGCTCCCTAATCCGAAAGAGGCGCATAACCCCTGCTCCCTGAGGTGCGAGGAGCGCAAGCGACGAGCCACGAAGGGCTGGCGACCCATCTCGCCAGGACCCTTCGTGACGGCCTCCGCAAGCTCCGGCCTCCTCAGGGAGCGGGGGAGGCTCGCTTCGCTCGCACCTCAGCCTGAATCTTTCACGGGTGGGTAGGGTTTCGCCGATCGGTTGTCGGTGTCGCCTTTTGATGGTTGGTGCTGGTGTGTGGGCAGGGTGGATCGCCAGCGTTGGGTTCGCTGGTTGTTCGGGTTCTGAGGTGGGGTGGGCGGCGGTGACGGGGCGCGGTGACCGAGGGGCTGGTTAGGCGGTGAGGCGTTGCCAGCCGTGGCGTATGTGGTGGTTGTAGGGCCAGTCGGTGGGTAGTCGCAGGGTGGTGGTGCGGGCGTGGGTGATGATCTTGCCGCCGACGGTGAACAGGCGGTGGCGCAAGCGTTTGGGTTCCCAGCGGCGGATGGGGTCGTGGCGGTGGTAGCCGAGGGTTTGAGTCCAGGCAATGAGGTCGGAGGCCAGGGCGACGATATCGAGCCACAGTTGGTTTTTGGCGAATGAGTCGAACGGTAGGTTGGCCATGCCGGTGTCTTTGAGGCAGCGGATACGGTCTTCGGCGCGGGCACGTTGACGGTGACGCAGTTCCAGGATCGGCAGTGTCCAGCCGCGGCCGCGGGTGTTGGTGGCGAACACGGTGTAGCGGCGGCCCTCGATGTCGGTGATGAGGTGTTGGGCTCCGTTGTGGGGATATTCGCGGCGCGCGATCAGCCGCATCCCGGGTGGCCAGGGCTCGTAGGCGGTTTCGGTGTCACGGACCGAGCGCGGCATGTGGTCGGTGATCTCGGCGACCTGGGCATCAGCTCGTGGATCGGCGTCGTCGGTGTTGATCGCGGTCACCCAGGCGGCCTCAGGCAGCACGTCCAATGCGTCTTTGACCAGTTCGGAGATGGTGAACCCGACCGAGTACTGCAGGCGTTGCTCGGCCAGGTGGGCCAGGAACTTTTTGGCACACCCGGCCGAATCGGTACGTATGAGCACCTGGGCGCGTTCAGCGGCGGGCAGCTGGGCCAACGCCGCCTCGAGGGCCGCGATGTGCATGTCCGCACCTTTGGGTGAGGCACCTCCACGCCGCAGGTCCAGGTTCAGTGTTTCCCCGGTGCCGTAGGCGCCGTGGTCGACGAACGAACACATCGGGGAATGCCCGAACACCCGCTTATACGTTTTCTGGGCCTGTTCTTTGGCCGAGCCGGCGGTCACGGTCGTGGCATCGAGATCAACGATCACCAGCCCGCCATCGATGCTGCCCGCAGTGCCCTCCAACGGGCGGGCAATGCCCCACACCCGCTCCCGCGCCGCGGCGCGAGCCGCGCTGATCGCGGTACTGACCGCCTCGACATCGGTAGCCAGCCTGCTGATCACCCGCGAAATCGTCGGATCAGAGGCCACCTGCCCGTACAACTGTGGCTGAGCCCGGACTGTGGCCACATCGGCCACACAGTCACCACCGGTCGCCAAGGTGAGCGCCAGATCCAGCACGATCTTGGCCGGATCATGGACCGTCGCCGCGGTCCGCCACGGCGCCATCGCCGCGGTCAGCTCGGCTCCCAGGCCCGAGACCTGCACGGTTTTCGTCAGCAACACCCCGCCCGAGGTCGTCAGCACCGACTCAGTGCGCGTAGGGTCCACCATCAACTCGGGATACACGTTATTCTTCACCTGCGAGGTGCCTTTCTTCTTGTGACTATTTGTTTGTGGTGAATCAATAATCACAAGGCAGACAGGCACTTTCGCGTATCACACGCCGAACACCAGCAACATCAGTGAAATATCCAGGCTCAGGGGGCGGAGTGAGACGCTCGCAAGCTCGCTCCTCAGGGAGCGGGGGCGACGCTCGCAAGCTCGCACCTCAGGGGGCGGGGTGAGACGCTCCAGGCCGTCACGAAGCTCTCGCCCGGCAACGACCAGGGACTCTCCGATTTCGCCCACGGCGGAGGCGGCTGACGAATAGACGATCCGGTGACAGGATGGAGCGCGTGACTGCATCGAATACCGACCTCAGCTCCGGACTCGACCTCGAGTGGGTCGACGATTCCGTCCGCGTCCAGGACGACCTGTTCGCTCACGTCAACGGCAAGTGGCTCGAGTCGCACGTCATCCCCGACGACCGTTCCGTCGACGGCGCCTTCCACGTGCTGCGCGACAACTCCGAGGAGAACGTGCGCGACATCATCACCGACTGCGCCTCGTCGAACCCGGAGAGCGGTTCCGACGAGCAGAAGATCGGCGACCTGTACGCGTCGTTCATGGACATCGACCACATCGAGGCCCTCGGGATCGGCCCGATCACCGGCGAACTGGAGAAGATCGCGGCCATCAACTCACTCGAGGCGCTGGCCCGGCGGGTCGGACGGCTGCAGCGCCATGGCACCGGCGGTCTGTTCGGCTACTACGTGGACACGGATGCGAAGCAGTCCGACCGATACCTCGTGCACCTGACGCAGTCCGGTCTCGGACTTCCCGACGAGTCCTACTACCGGGAGGACAAGCACGCCGACACCAGGACGGCGTACGTCGCGCACGTCGAGCGCATGTTCGCGCTCGCCGGATTCGACGACGCCGCCGCCCGGGCCGCGACGGTCCTCGACCTCGAGACCGCCATCGCGGCTCAGCACTGGGACGTGGTCCGACGCCGCGATGCCGAGCTCACCTACAACCTCATGTCGCTCGACGAGTTGAGCACCACCGCAGACGGTTTCCCGTTTTCGGAGTGGTTCGGCGGACTCGGCACCAGCGGTGACGCGACCTTCGCCGAGGTCGTAGTCGCGCAGCCGTCGTTCCTGTCGGGCGTCGCCGGCCTCCTCACGGATCGCCCCCTCGACGAGTGGAAGACCTGGCTGACCTGGCGTCTCGTGCATTCGGCCGCGTCGTACCTGTCCGCACCGTTCGTCGACGAGAACTTCGACTTCTACGGCCGCATCCTGACCGGCGCGGAGGCCAACCGCGACCGGTGGAAGCGGGGCGTCGGGTTCGTCGAGGCCGCGATGGGATTCGCGGTCGGCAAACTCTATGTGGCCAAGCACTTCCCGCCCGAGGCCAAGGCACGGATGGACGAGCTGATCGCCAACCTGGTCGAGGCCTACCGCCGCAACATCTCCGAGCTACCGTGGATGACTCCCGAGACTCGGGAGAAGGCGTTGGTCAAGCTCGGCAAGTTCACCCCCAAGATCGGCTACCCGGCCAAGTGGCGCGACTACAGCTCGTTGAGCGTCGACCGCGGCGACCTCATCGGGAACGTCGCCCGGTCCGCGTCGTTCGAGCAGGACCGCGAGTTCGCCAAGATAGGCTCACCGGTCGACCACGACGAATGGTTCATGACGCCGCAGACGGTCAACGCCTACTACAACCCCGGCATGAACGAGATCGTGTTCCCGGCCGCGATCCTGCAGCCGCCGTTCTTCGACCCCGACGCCGACGACGCGGTCAACTACGGCGGCATCGGCGCGGTCATCGGTCACGAGATCGGGCACGGATTCGACGATCAGGGCGCGAAGTACGACGGCGACGGCAACCTCGTCGACTGGTGGACCGACACCGACCGGACCGAGTTCTCCGCGCGGACACGCAAACTCATCGACCAATACGGTGAGTTCACCCCGACCGGACTCGATCCCGAGCACAAGGTCAACGGCGACTTCACCATCGGTGAGAACATCGGTGACCTCGGCGGGTTGTCGATCGGACTCGTCGCGTACCAGATCGCGAACGAAGCGGGCGAGCCGCCGATCATCGACGGCCTGACCGGAACACAGCGCGTGTTCTACAGCTGGGCGCAGATCTGGCGGACCAAGACCCGGGATGCCGAAGCCATCCGACGCCTCTCGATCGACCCGCATTCGCCGCCGGAGTTCCGGTGCAACGGCGTCGTCCGCAACATGGACGCGTTCTACGAGGCCTTCGACGTCAAGCCCGGGGACTCGCTGTACCTGGACCCCGCCGAACGCGTGCGGATCTGGTGAACGACGTGCCCGGCGGACCCGGTCCGCGCGACGAGGGTCCGCCGGGTACGGCCGCATCACTGGGTCTGGTCCGGGGACGCGAACTCACGGTCGCCCTGCTGCGACCGATCGGAGCCGCCGTCGTCCTGCTCGCCGGATACTTCCTGCTGCCCATCGACAAAGAGAGCGACCTGAACTATCTCGGCCTCGTAGTCGGGGCCGCGCTGCTGATCGCGTTCTGTGTCTGGGAGGTCCGCAAGTTCGCCGGCTCCGACCGGCCCGTCGCGACCGCGATGGAGATGCTGGTGGCGCTGGCCGGGTTCTACATCGTCGCGTTCGCGACGACGTACTTCCTGTTCTCCGAATACGATCCCGGCAGTTTCAACGCGTCGCTCACCCGGATCGACGCCCTGTACTTCTGCCTCACCGTGTTCACCACGACGGGTTTCGGCGACATCGCGCCTGATTCGCAGGGTGCGCGCGTCGCGGTGTCGATCCAGATGGCGAGCACCCTGCTGCTCCTCGGTCTGGGCGTGCGCTTCCTCAACCTGCTGGTGAACCAGCGACGCCAGGCCACCGGACGGTGACCTGGCGTCGCTGATCGGTCAGGCTCAGTAGTCGTCGTCGCCGTAGACGATCATGCCGCGGATGTTGTTACCCGCCAGCATGTCGTCGTAGGCCTCGTTGATCTGGTCGAGTCGGTAGGTGTTGGTCACCAGGTCGTCGAGGTTGAGCTTGCCGGCCCGGTACTCGTTCAGGAGCGCCGGGACCTGCGTGCGGGGGCTCGCACCGCCGAAGATGGCGCCCTGCACGCGCTTCTGCATGAGGGTGAGATCGAAGAGGTTCATCTGAGCGTCCATCGAGGCGAAGTTGCCCATGCCCACGACGACGACCTGTCCCGCCTTGCCGGTGAGAGCAAGTGCCGGGGCGATCATCGACCCGTCGATCTCACCCACCGTGAGGATGGTCGTGTTGGCCATCTTGCCCCAGGTGATGTCACCGATCGCCTCGAGCGCCGCCTCCATCGACGGGAACGTGTGTGTCGCACCCAGCTTTTCGGCCATCTGCAACTTGAACGGCACCGGATCGACGGCGATGACGTTGCGCGCACCGGCCGCCGCGGCACCCTGCACCGAGTTGATACCGACACCACCGATGCCCACGACCACCACGGTGTCACCGGCATGCGTGCCGCCGATCTCGACGGCCGAACCCCAGCCGGTCGCCACACCGCAACCGAGCAGCGCAGCCGTCTGGAGGGGGATGTCGTCCTCGATCTTGACCAGCGACGCCTGATTGACCGTGATGTACGGGGCGAAGGTGCCGAGCATGCACATCTGCACCAGGGGCACCCCGTCGTGGGTGTACGCGCGGTTCGTGTCGTCGGCGATGGACAGGCCGGTCAGAAGGCGCGCGCCCTCGTCGCAGATGTTCTGCTGACCGCGTGAGCACGGCTCGCACGTGCCGCACGCGGGGATGAAGGCGGTGACGACGTGGTCACCCTCCTTGAGGCGGGTGACACCCGGGCCCACCTTGGTGACGATGCCGGCCCCCTCGTGACCGCCGAGCACCGGCATGGGTGCCGGGCTGTCGCCGGTCCGCAGGTGGTGATCCGAGTGGCACAGACCCGAGCTGACGAGTTTGACCTGGACTTCGCCCGCGACCGGATCACCGAGCTCGAACTCCTCGATCTTCCACTCTTCGCCCGGATTGCGCAGAACTGCACCTTTGGTCTTCATTCGTGCTCCTCGCTCGTGCTACCCCGAATCGGGGCGTCAGATATCGCCGTCTGCTTATGCGACGTAGATCACATGGTGGTCCACCGATGACACCTTCGCAGGCGTTTCACGCAATCCATGGCACAGGATTGGGGGTGACGTTCCAGCCGAGGATTCCGTGGCGCGGCGACCGCTGTCCCGGCGGCCGGGAACCGCTGCACAGTCGACGGCAAAGGCGCACAGTCGACGAACGAGGCCGCACGGTCGACGACCACGGGTCCGAAGCGACGACGGCGCCGGCCGGTCGGCACCACACCGCAAAGTACCTCGACGACAACAGAGTTGGCCGATCTCATGTCTGCGGATCGAGGAACGGGTTAGCGTCGGGGTATTCCACTTCCGAAGTGTCTGGCTGGTGATCTCATGACTCTCATCGAACACAAAGCGGAGGGCCGGCAGGACTTCTCGTCATTGCGACAAGGCGGTCTCAACTGGGACTCGTTTCCGTTGCGGCTCTTCGTGAAAGGCAATGCCCGGTTCTGGGACCCGGTCGCCATCGACTTCGCGCAGGACGCTCAGGACTGGGCCGAGCTCACTGACGAGCAGCGCCGGAGCGCCACCTATCTGGTGAGTCAGTTCATCGCCGGCGAGGAGGCGGTCACCCAGGACATCCAACCGTTCATGAAGGCGATGGCGACCGAGGGCCGCTTCGGCGACGAGATGTACCTGTCGCAGTTCTGCTTCGAGGAGGCCAAGCACACCCAGGTGTTCCGGCGATGGATGGACGCCGTCGGCCTCACCGGCGACCTCCAGAACTTCGTCAGCGCGAATCCCTACTACCACCAGCTGTTCTACGAGGAGCTGCCGGCGTCCCTGCACATCCTCGACCACGACCCGTCGCCACGGAACCAGATCCGCGCCAGCGTCACCTACAACCACGTGATCGAGGGCAGCCTGGCACTCACCGGCTACCACGCGTGGCAGAAGGTCTGTACCCAGCACGGGATCTTCCCCGGGATGCAGAAGCTGATCCGGTTCATCGGCGACGACGAGCGCCGGCACATGGCGTGGGGAACCTTCACGTGCCGCCGGCACGTGGCGGCCGATGACTCGCTCTGGGACGCCGTCGGCGAACGCATGAACGAGCTGCTGCCGCTCGCCCTGGGCATGATCGAGTGGGTCAACCAGCAGTTCGAGGTCCAACCCTTCGGCCTCGACAACGACGAGTTCCTCGCCTATGCCGCCGACCGCGCCCAGCGCCGGCTCTCCGCCATCGAGTCCGCCCGGGGGCGCCCGGTCGCCGAGATCGACCTCGACTACTCCCCCGAGGTCCTCGAGGACCAGTTCGGCGAGGACGACGCCATCCGCCTGCAGATGTGATCAGCGCCGATCGAGGTCGACGACATCCCGGCTGCGCGACTCCACCAGCCGCCGGTCGTGGCTCACCAGCAGCAGACCGGCCCCGGCGGCGACGAGGTCGTCGAGCAGCGAGGCCACGGCGCGGGACGCGACCGGATCGAGCATCGCGGTCGGTTCGTCGCACAGCACGACCCGCGGCTCCTGCACCACGACCCGCGCGAGGCACGCGCGCTGCAGTTGTCCGTCACTGACCTGTGCGGGGTAGCGGTCGAGCAGCGCGGGGTCGAGTCCGACGCGCCTCGCGGCACGGTCGACGTCACAGTCGCGTCGCGCGATCGTCGCGGGTTCGGCGACGATCCGGCGCAGCGTCCACCGCGGGTTGGTCACCAACCGCGGATGCTGGGCGAGCAGGCCGACATCCCCGGGACGCCGCCGGTCGCCGCACCACTCGACCGATCCCTCGGCCGGTGCGCTCAGCCCGGCGAGGATGCGCAGCAGCGTCGTCTTGCCACTCCCCGATCGCCCCACCACGCCGGTCACCGACCCGGCCGCCACGCCGACGTCGAGCGCGTCGAACACCACCGCGTCCCCGAAGCGCGCCGTGAGTCCCGTCCCGACGAGGAGGTCTCCCGTGGTCACGGCACCCTCTCGAAGAACCCGGCGACATAGGCGTCGTCGGAGTCGGCGATCTGATCGAGACGGCTGTGGTCGACGACCCGCCCCGCCCGCATGACGGCCACCGAATCGCACCCGCGGCGCATCGTCTCGACGTCATGCGTGATCACGAGGACCGCGGCGCCGCGCCGTGCGGTGTCGGCGAGGAGTTCCCAGATGTCGGCGGCGAGTTCGGCGTCGAGTGCGGAGGTGGGCTCGTCGGCGACGATCGTGTCCGGGTCGCCGGCCAGGGCCGCGGCGATCGCGGCGCGCTGTGCCATGCCACCGGACAGCTCGTGGGGATACAACCCGAGCGCATCGGGGTCGAGTTGCACGCGCCGGCACAACTCGACGGCGTCATGCGTACCGTCCAGGATGCCGATCACCTCGTCGAGCTGGGCTCCGACGCTGCGCACCGGGGTGAAGGAGGTGGCCACCGATTGGGGCACGAAGCCGACGCGACGCCCGCGGACCTCGCGCCACCGTCGGTCGTCACCGAGCAGTTGGTGGTCGGTGAACTCCTGGCCGCCCACCCGCAGCCGTCCGGTCACCGCAGCGCCCGGCGGGAGCAGACCGGACAGCACTGCCGCGACCATCGACTTACCGCAGCCGGATTGGCCCACGAGAGCTGTCAGCGTCCCCGCGGGCAACGGCAACGTGACGTCGTCGAGGACCCGGACCGCCGACCGGTTCCATCCGCTTCGGGTCACGATGTCCACCGTCACCCCGTCGAGTCCAGCACTCATCGCCACACCTCACCGGCCGGCGGCAACGTGGCTCGGCGCAGCGACGACGCCGCGGCCGCGCACGCAAGAGCAGTGACCATCAGGGCGACGCCCGGCACCACCAGCGTCCACCACGCACCGGTGAGGATGTCACCGCGCGCCTGACCGAGGAGCGTGCCCAGACTCGCGGCATCCGGGGAGAGCCCGACGCCCAGGAACGACAGTGTCGTCTCGTGCCAGACCGCATGGGGCAGCAGCACGGTCATCGCCACCAGTACCTGGCCGCTCACCGCGGGCGCCAGGTGACGCACCGCGATGAACGTGCGGGATGCGCCGGCCAGCCGGGCCGATTCCACCCACCCCGACGACATCGCCTCCAGTAGTTCGACGCGCACCACCCGCGCCACGGCGGGCCAGTGGGTCAGGGCTATCGACGCGATGATCGCGACCGGCTCGCCTCGCCACATCGCAGCGATGACGACTCCGACGACCAGGTGGGGTAGGGCATTGACGCCGTCGACGACGCGCATGATCACGGCGTCGAACCACCCGCCGACCGTCACCGCGGTCAGCCCGACAATGACGCCCAGGGCCGTTGCCAGGACCGCGCACGCCGCGGCGATCAGCAGTGAGATCCGCAGTCCCTCGGCGGTTCTGACACCGAGGTCGTACCCGGAATGATCGGTCCCCAGCACCGCCCCGGAACCCGGGGACATCAGTGATCGAGCGAAATCGGCGGTCTGGTCGCCTGCGACCACGGGCCACCCGACCGCCGTCACGACCAGAACTGCCAGCACCACCCACGGCGCGACGAGGGCCACGCGGTGACCGACCGTCAACCGACGGTCGGTCAGCTGCGTCGTCGTCGCGCCACCGATCGCCGTCACGCGGTCAGTCCGATCCGCGGATCGATCGCCACCGCCGCCGCGTCGGACAGCGCCGACCCGAGGAGGACGAGCACGGCCGAACCGACGGCGAGTGCAGCGAGCAACGAGAAGTCCAGGGCGACGGCCGAATCGACCAGGGCTTCGGCGAGACCCGGCCATCCGAACACGGTCTCGACGATGGCCGCGCCGGCGATGAGTTCGGGCAGCCGGGTCCCGAGGAGTGCGAGTGTCGGCAGCACCGACACCGGAACCACGTGTCCTCGCAGCAGCGTCCACCCGTTCACGCCACGGGCACGGGCGGCCCGCACCGCGTCCGAACCGGTGGCCTCGACGACGGCCGTGCGCATGGTCAGGAGCAACCACGGAACCATCGACACCGTCAGGGCCAGGTACGGCAACACGGCATGGGTGACCAGCCCGTCGAGCGAGTAGTCGTCGCCGGGGCGTCGGGCGCCGGAGGTCGGGAACCAGCCGAGCGCGACCGCGAAGGTGCTGACCAGCACGAGCGACACCACGAACGGTGGGGTCGCGGCCAGCATGGCCGCCAGCGCCGTACACGCCCGATCCGACAGCCCTCCCCGCCGCATGCCGATGACGGCACCGCCGACGACGGCGATCAGCGCGGCGGAGACCAGCGCGGCCGCCGACATCCCGAGGGTGAACGGAAGTCGTTGCGCGATCACATCTCCCACCGCCTGGCCCTGGGTCGACGACCAGCCCAGGTCGCCATGGAAGAGCGCGACCCACCAGTTCCACCAGGCGCTCAGCCAGTGCTGGTCCAGGTCGTAGGCGGCCGCGATAGCCTCCCGCTGGGCGGGGGTCGCCGACTGGTAGTCGTCACCGAGATGAGCGGTGAGCGGATCGAAGGGCGACGCCGCGGCGACGGCGAAGATCCCCAGCGACACCAGGATCGTCGTGGGGATCATCAGTAGGACGCGCCGGAGCAGGAGCCGGCCGCCGCGGCGCGCCCGCGAGTCGCGTCCTCGCGATCGCTCACGCCGAGGCCGTTCGAGCCGGGAGCGATCGTCCGCGTCGACGTCGCGTGCAGACCCTACCGACGAGGTGAGCGCTGTCACGAAACCGGCTGCCAGGACGGGATGTTCCACCACGGACCCCAGGTCACCCCGTGCGAATGGGGCTCCAGAATCGGTGCGTCGTGCCGCCAGCCCTCGCCGCGGACGGCATAGGTGTGGTGGAGAAAGGCCAGGAAGACGTAGGACGGCTGGGCCACATAGACCTGCTGGATGCGTTGGTAGCGCAGGTCGTTGTCCGGCCCGGGCGCGCTCGCGCGGGCCTCGTCGAGCAGCGCGTCCAGCCCGGGGGCGGTGAGGTCACCGGGGTTGGAGTACGGCGACGAGTCCGGAAACCGGGTGTGCAGCGTGTCGTAGATCTGCGAGTCGATGCTGTAGGGCGTCGCTCCCCCACCCAGAACCACTGCTGCCGTCGACAATTCGGAGTCGATGTCGTCCCAGCTGGTACCGCGGGTGAGCACCTCGACGCCGATCGGTTTCATCGCCGCCGCGAACGCGACCGCGAGGTCGCGGCGAAGGGTGTCCTGCGCGTTGTAGAGAAGCGGGAACGATGCGCGATCGGCGCCGCGGACACGTACGCCGTCGGCGCCCGTCCGCCACCCCGCCGCGTCGAGTGCCGCCCTCGCACCGTCGGCGTCGAACTCGAACTGCGCGCCCTCGTCGTAGACGCTCGCCCCGTATACCGGAGCGACCGGGGTGCTCGCGGGTTCGCCGTCACCGGTGAGCACATCGTCGACGACTGCCTGCCGGTCGACCCCCAGGTTCATGGCGAGGCGCGCCGCCGGATCGGCGGTGAAGGGGTTCGCGCTCGGCAGCGAGATGCCGCGCCAGTCAGCGGATTTCACCGAGATCACGTCGATGCCGTCACGGCCCTCGAGGCCTTCGGCGAGTCTCGGCGGCAGATTCGCGCCGTCGATCTCGCCGGCCGCGATCCGCTGTGCGCGGGTGTTGTCGTCGGGCACGTGGGTGTAGACGAGGCGCTGCACCGCGGGCCGATTGCCCCAATGATCCTCACGCGCAACGAAAACGGACTGGTCGGGTTCGAGCGATTCCAGCCGGTAGGCCCCAGTGCCCACCGGTTCGGTGTTCAGCGCCCACTCCGCGGCCGGCGCGTCCTCCACCCGTTCCGACGGTACGACGCCCACCAGGAGGTAGGGCGACGGATCGGCGTCGGTGTTCATCCGGACCGTCACCGCCCGCGGCCCGTCGGCCTCGACCGCGACGATCGGCGCGAAGTCGGTGGAGATCGACGACGCCACCCGCGAATCGACGACCGCCCGGTACGTCGCGACGACGTCGGCGGCGTCGAAATCGGTGCCGTCGGAGAACGAGATGCCACTCTTGAGCGGCACCCGCCACGTCCGCGGCGCGACGCGCTCGGGCCGGGACTCGGCCAGGGCCGGGACGAGGTCGGGAACACGGTCATCGCCGTCCGCGGCCGGGACGAGCAAGCCATCGTAGACGGGTGAGACACCGAGCTGCGCGTAGCCCAGCATCGGGTTGAAGTCGCCGAGCGCCTGGCCCTCCCCGAGCACGATCTGATCGGCCACCGTGGGCTGATCCGACGCCGAGCAGCCGGCGAGTGCGACAGTCGCGAGCAGCACAGCAGCTCCGGCCGTGGCGACTCCGCGAACGACCGACGACGCTCCCCCTACATCTGTGTGCACGGACATATGTTCCCCCAGACACACATTTGCCGCCACCGGGGGCGGCGGTGAACGATGGGCGGTATACCTGCAGCAACACCGAGAGGACGAGGAGAGCCGGTGACCGACTTCGACCCGAACTCGTTTGACGCGGACTCCTGGGCTGCACGGTTCATGCTGCTCAGCGACCCGAACCGGCTCCGGCTCGTCGCGGAGATGCATGCCCACCCGGGGTCGACCGTGGCCGAGCTCGCCACCCGCATCGGCATCACCGAGAACGCCGCGTCGCAGTCGATCCGCAAACTGCGCGACCAGGGGTGGGTCCGTTCGGAGAAGGCCGGCCGGATGGTCCACTACGAGGTGGTCGGCGACGCGATCGTGCACCGCATCCTGCACGACATCATCGGGGTCGGACATCTGACCGCAGCGGATCGGCCGGATCACGCCCACCCGGTGACAACGGATTAGAACACGTTCTAGTCTGGTCGACGTGGATGTCACCTTCGATGCGACCAAACGGGAACTGACGACCGACCAGGGCACGCTGCGCTATCACGAGGCCGGTGACGCCGACGCGCCGCCGTTGATCCTCTTGCACGGGTCGGGCCCCGGCGTGACCGGCTGGCGCAACTACCGCGGGAACCTCGGTCACTTCGCACAGACGCACCATTGTTTCGTTCTCGAGTTCCCCGGCTTCGGCGTCAGCGACGCCGTCGAAGGCCACCCGGTGCTGACCGCCGGCGGTTCGGTCATCCGGTTCATGGACGCGCTAGGCATCGACAAGGCCGCGATGATCGGCAACTCGATGGGCGGCGTCGTCGGCGTCAACCTGGCGATCAAGAAGCCCGAGCGCGTCGAGAAGCTCGTGACCATCGGCGGCGTCGGCCCGAATGTGTTCAGCCCCAGCCCCAGTGAGGGCCTCCGACTCCTGCAGGAGTTCACCGACGCCCCGGACAAGGACAAGCTCGTCCGCTGGCTCACCTCGATGGTCTTCGACCGCGCCCTGGTCACCGAGGAACTGATCGCCGAGCGCTGGGAGGCCGCCATCAATCCCGACGCGCAGAAGACGGCGCAGATGATGTACGGCTCGGCGGCATTCGAGATGCAGCAGCAGTTCATGGCCGCGTCCGACAACCCGCCGTACTGGGCGTCGATGCACAAAGTCGCCTGCCCGACGCTGCTGACCTGGGGCCGCGACGACCGTGTCAGCCCACCTGACATGGCACTGGTCCCGATGCGCCTGATCCCCGACGCCGAGTTGCACATCTTCCCGAGGTGCGGGCACTGGGTGATGATCGAGGCCAAGGCTGCGTTCGAGGCGACGGTGGGGGCCTTCCTCGCCCGGTGACATCGATGTGGGAGAGGTTCTCCCGGTCAAGCCCCCCGCGACCACAACAGGTACCCCACCGCGAGCGCGAACACACCGGGACCCAGACACACCAGGTGGTCGCGGGTCACCGCCTCGTCGAGGTCGGCGTCGGAGAGTCCGGCGCGCACCGCGTGCTCGCGCAGGATGAGGCCGGAACGATCAGTGGGTATCGGGATCACGCGCACTTGGACGTGCGACGACCCCCTACGGTTCCATCCCCGCCCCCGGCCCGAAAGAATGACCGACTTATCCTGCTCCCTGATCCGAAAGAACGACACAACCGCTGGTCTGTTGGGGTGCAAGCGATGTCCTCCCTCTGCGCCCTGAGGTGCGAGGAGCGCCAGCGACGAGCCTCGAAGGGTTTGGCGCCGCATCTCACCGGGACCCTTCGTGACGGCCTCCGCAAGCTCCGGCCTCCTCAGGGAGCGATAGTTGGGCTCGCTCCGACCACAACGAGTTCTTCCGCAGTCCACGACGGCCACCAGGCCGCGGATACTGAGGACCAACCGATCCCGCTGTGGCAGCGACCGATCGAATCCGCCCACCCCCCGCTCCCTGAGGAGCGCCCGGAGCTTGCGGAGGGCGCGTCACGAAGGGTCACCCCCGCCACTCGCCGTTATTCCGTTGCGCCCCAGTGTACGACGCTGGCATAGTTCCCGTTCGGCACGAGACCAGCAGACCGGAGCGGGGTACCGCGAAGTGTTTCTGCGCGTCGGAATCCTCGTCCGCCTTCAGATGGCAAGGGATACATCCCGAACAGGTTCGAGTCCTGACACGGCACCGCTCCCGGGAGCACGGGCCGGCCGGTCCTGTGGTCGTCGTCCGAGTCGTCCTCGACTCCGCGGCGCACCCCACCGGCTCGCCCACCCACGAGCGGTGTCGCCATCCGAACCCATGCCCGACCCGACAAGCATTGCGACGCAACGGAAGGAGGATCGTCATGCTGTTCCACAACCGAATCACCGTCTCGCCGGGTCACACCGTGCTGGCCTACCGGGGTACCGCCGTCCAGGCACTGCCCGCCGGCCGCCACCGTGTGCGCAAGCCTGACGCCACGTTCGACGTCGACCTGCGCGAGCGACTGATCCCCGTCGCGCCGCAGGAGGTACTCACCGCCGACTCCATGTCGGTCCGTGTCTCGATGACGTTGCGCGCCTGCGTGATCGACGCGGTGGCCTTCGTCGAGCGGTCTGCCGACCCGATCGGCGCGGTCTACCTGGCCGCGCAGGTCGCGCTGCGCGAGGTCTGCGCCGGCGTGGGTTCGGACGACCTCGTCCGTCGCGGCGAGGCCGTCGACGTCACGCCGATCCGCGCCGCGGCTGCCGAGGTAGCCGGCACCGTCGGTCTGGAGGTTCTCGAGGTCGTCATTCGCGACGTCATCGTCCCGGCCGAGGTCCGCACCGCGGCCCTCGAGGTGATCACGGCGAAGACCCGCGGTCAGGCCAAGCTCGAGGCGGCACGCGCGGAGACCGCCGCGCTGCGCGCGCTGGCCAACGCGGGCCGGTTGCTCGATGCCCACCCGGCACTGGCCCAGCTGCGCCTCGTCGAGGCGGTGCCCTACGGCGCCCGCGTCGTCCTCAGCGTCGGCGGCGCCGAGGTGGCGACCGAGGACTGAGCCTTCCCGCGGTCCCGTTTCCGTCCCGCTGATCAGATCAGATCATCGGCATGGAAATGGCGACGCGGGAACGGTTCTGGCACAGCAAAGCCCCGGCCGGAACGAATCCGGCCGGGGCCCTTGTTGTCTGCTGGTCACCCAGCGAGATCGTCAATTCGCAGTGAGGTTCTCGTTGGTCAGCTTGGTGACACCCTGGTCAGCCTTCTCGACGAGCGAGGCCGGCGGCTCGAAGTGCTTGCCGTACTTGCCGGCAAGTTCCTTGGCACGCGCGACGAAACCGGGCACGCCACCCTCGTAGCCGTTGATGTACTGGATGACACCACCGGTCCAGGCCGGGAAGCCGATGCCGAAGATCGAACCGATGTTGGCGTCCTCGACGGAGGTGAGCACACCCTCGTCGAAGCACTTGACGGTCTCGAGGGCTTCGGCAAAGAGCATGCGCTCCTTCATGTCCTCGAGCGGGATCTCCGTGGTACCCGACTTGAACTGCTCACGCAGA
The DNA here is from genome assembly GCF_029866425.1 of Gordonia sp. SMJS1. Taxonomy (NCBI): domain Bacteria; kingdom Bacillati; phylum Actinomycetota; class Actinomycetes; order Mycobacteriales; family Gordoniaceae; genus Gordonia; species Gordonia sp. SMJS1. The sequence continues at coordinate 4,877,031 of NZ_CP123381.1, forward strand.
CCCGGCCAGAGCTGGGTGCGCTTGCCGTTCTCGTCGTAGTCGTAGAAGCCCTTGCCGTCCTTCTTGGCGGTACGGCCGTTCTCGACCATCCAGTCGACGACGGCGTTCGAGCCGTGCTGCGGAACTTCCTTGCCCTCTGCCTTGAGCGCCGCCTCGGTCTCCTTGCGGATCTTCTGCGGCAGGGTCAGGGTCAGCTCGTCCATGAGCTGGAGCGGCGCGGCCGGGTAACCGGCCTGGGTGCCCGCATGCTCGATGAACGCCGGTTCGACGCCCTCACCGACGGCCGCGATGGCCTCGTTGATGAAGGTGCCGATGACGCGGCTGGTGAAGAAGCCACGGCTGTCGTTGACGACGATCGGGGTCTTGCGGATCTGTAGGGTGTAGTCGATGACCTTGGCCAGCACGGCATCCGAGGTCTTCTCACCCTTGATGATCTCGACCAGCGGCATCTTGTCGACCGGCGAGAAGAAGTGGATACCGATGAAGTCCTCGGACCGCTTCACGCTCTCGGCGAGGATGGTGATCGGCAGGGTCGAGGTGTTGGAACCCAGGACGGCGTCGGGCTCGACGATGTCCTCGATCTCCTGGAACACCTTGCGCTTGACCTCGACCGACTCGAAGGCGGCCTCGATGACGAGGTCGACGCCCTTGAAGTCCTGGGGATCGACGGTCGGGTGGATGCGGGCGAGGAGTGCGTCGCTCTTCTCCTGGGTGGTCTTGCCCTTGGCGAGAGCCTTCTCCTCGAGCTTCTCCGAGTACCCCTTGCCGCGCTTGGCAGCGTCGAGGTCGATGTCCTTGAGGACGACCTCGATGCCGGCCTTCGCCGACACGTAAGCGATTGCCGCGCCCATCATTCCGGCGCCGATGACGCCGACCTTCTTGGCGGTGAACTTGTCATAGCCCTCGGGGCGCGAGCCGCCGCCGTTGATGTGCTGCAGGTCGAAGAAGAACGCCTTGATCATGTTCTGCGCGACCTGGCCGGTGACCAGCGAGACGAAGTAGCGGGTCTCGATGATGTCGGCGGTGTCGACATCGACGTAGGCGCCTTCGACGGCAGCGGCCAGGATGGCGCGCGGCGCCGGCATGTTGGCGCCCTTGATCTGCTTGCGCAGCAGGGCCGGAAGAGCCGGGAGGTTCGCGGCGAACGCCGGGTTGGTGGGAGCACCGCCCGGGATCTTGTAGCCCTTGACGTCGAACGGCTGCTGGGCCTCGGGATTCTCCTTGATCCAGGCCTTGGCGGCGGGGACCAGTTCTTCGATGGACCCGACGACCTCGTTGACCAGACCGGTCTCCTTGGCCTTGGTCGGGTTGAAACGCTGGCCCTGGAGCAGGACGCCCATCAGGGCGTTCTGGATACCGAGCAGACGGACGGTACGGACGACGCCGCCGCCGCCGGGCAGCAGGCCGAGGGTGGCCTCGGGCAGACCGATCTGAACACCCTTGACGTCCGCGGCGATGCGGTAGTGGGTGTGCAGCGCGATCTCCAGGCCGCCGCCGAGCGCGGCACCGTTGATGGCCGCGACGACCGGCTTGCCCAGGGTCTCGAGACGACGCAGCACCTTCTTCATGGCGTTGGTGGTCTCGGTGATCTGCGTGGCGATCTCCTCCTTGGAGACACCGCTGCGATCGCTCGTCATGTCCTTGAGGTCGCCGCCGGCGAAGAAGGTCTTCTTCGCGGAGGTGAGGACGACACCGGTGATGTCGTCCTTCTCGGCCTCCAGGCGATCGACGGTCGCGGCCATCGACTCCTGGTAGAGCGCGTTCATCGTGTTGGCGCCCTGGTTGGGGTCGTCCATGGTCAGGATGACGACGCCGTCGGCGTCCTTCTCCCAGTTGATCATGTTGTCACTCATGGTGATTCGCAGAGTTCTTTCTCGTGAAGTGGTCATCGCTGCCCCCTGAGGAGCGAGCGAAGCGACGCGCCCCGCCGCCCCCTGAGGAGCGAGCGAAGCGAGCCTCGAAGGGTCAGAGACGCTCGATGACGGTCGCGACGCCCATGCCGCCACCGATGCAGAGGGTGATCAGGCCGTAGCGGCCGCCGGTGCGCTCGAGCTCGTCGAGGCAGGTGCCGTAGATCATCGCGCCGGTTGCACCGAGCGGGTGCCCCATGGCGATCGCGCCACCGTTCACGTTGACCTTCTCGTGCGGGATCTTCAGATCCTTCATCCACTTCATGACGACCGAGGCGAAGGCCTCGTTCAGCTCGAACACGTCGATATCGTCAACCGTCAGGCCGGCCTTCTTCAGAGCCAGCTCGGTGGCCGGAGTCGGGCCGGTGAGCATGATGGTGGGCTCGCTGCCGATCTCGGCGAAGGACACGACGCGGGCGCGCGGGGTCAGGCCGTTGCGCTTGCCCGCCTCCTCGCTGCCGACGAGCACGAGGCCCGAACCGTCGACGATGCCGGAGCTGTTGCCGCCGGTGTGGACGTGGTTGATCTTCTCGACGCTCGGGTACTTCTGCAGTGCCACGTCGTCGAAGCCGGCCATGTCGGCCAGGGCGGCGAAGGCGGCCTTCAGCTTGCCGAGGCTCTCGACGGTGCTGCCGGGACGACGGTGCTCGTCGTGATCGAGGACGGTGACGCCGTTGATGTCCTTGACCGGAACCACGGACTTGGTGAAGTAGCCGCTGTTCCATGCCTTTTCGGCACGAGCCTGCGACTCGGCCGCGTAGGCGTCGACATCCTCGCGCGAGAAGCCCTCGATGGTGGCGATCAGGTCGGCACCGATGCCTTGCGGGACGATGTAGTGGTCGTATGCGGTGGCCGGGTCGGTGAACAGCGCACCGCCGTCGCTGCCCATCGGGACGCGCGACATCGACTCGACGCCACCGGCGAGAACCAGGTCGTCGAAGCCGGAGGCGACCTTGGCCGACGCCAGGTTGACGGCCTCCAGACCCGAGGCGCAGAAGCGGTTGATCTGGGTTCCCGGGACGGTCTCGGGGAGACCGCTGTTGAGGGCGGCGGTGCGCGAGATGACCGCGCCCTGCTCGCCGACCGGGGAGACGACACCGAGGATGACGTCGTTGACGTCGGCCGGATCGAGGCCGCCGTGACGCGACAGGACCTCGTTGATGAGACCGGAGACCAGGTCGACCGGCTTCACGCTGTGCAGCGAACCGCCGCGCTGCTTGCCACGAGGCGTACGGATCGCCTCGTAGATGAATGCTTGATCAGGCACGAAAGTGTTCCTTTCACACGAACCACTGGTTGGTTACCCACCGAGGCTAACGCGGAATAACTAGTTTGGCTATACCCGGTGGTCAAGAGGTCTGGCGTTCTGTCGAATGTGCGCTATGGTCTGTTCACCATGCCTGACCGCAAACCCGCCACCCGCACCAGGGGCGCCGACCGCAAACGACAGCTCGTCGACTCCGCGGCCGCGCTCTTCCTCCAGCGTGGGTATGCGCAGGTCTCGCTGGCCGACATCGCGCGCTCGGCGGGGGTCACCGCGCCGTCGGTGTACCGGCATTTCGACGACAAGCAGTCGCTGCTGGCCGCGGCGGTCCTGGCCGGCGTCGACGATCTCGAGTCCTGCACCGACCGGGCGCTCGCCGACGGCGTCGACGCGAACTCGCTGATCTCGACGGTCTGCGACCTGGCCGTCCAGCGTCCCCAAGCGGCATCGCTGTGGCGATGGACCAGCAACTACCTCACCACCGAACAGAACAAACTGGTGGCAGTCCGCACCCGCGAGGTGATCGGCCACTGGGCGTCGGCGCTCGCCGCCCGGCGCACGGATCTGACCGACCGTGAGGCCGTGCAGTTGGCGTGGGCGGTATTGAGCGTCAGCGGCAGCCTCACCGTGCACCACACCCGCATGTCCGGGGCGCGGGCACGAGACGAGATCGAGAAGCTCATCCGCCGGATTCTCGCCCTGAGCCCCGCTGCGGCACCGCCGTTCGCGACGTCGCCGACGGTCACCTCTGTGCCCGGTTCGCGGCGTGACGAGATCCTCGACGCCGCCGCCGAGTTGTTCGCCGACCGCGGCTACACCGATGTCGGCGTCGACGAGATCGGCGGCGCCGTCGGCATCGCGGGTCCCAGTGTCTACAAACATTTCCCGTCGAAGCTGGCCATCCTCGTCGCCATCGGACAGCGCAGCGGCGCGCGCCTGGAGGCGGGGGTGATGGCGGCCTACGGCGCCACCTCGGACCCCGCGAAATTGCTTGCCTCGCTCGTCGATTCGTATGTCGACGTGATCACCAGCACCCCGGATCTGTCGGTGAGCTTCAACAACTCCCCCGCGCTCGCCGGACAAGCGAGCGCCACCGATCTCGTCGACGTGCAGCGACGTTATGTGGCGCGCTGGGTGGATCTGCTCATGCAAGTCGATCCGGAGATCAAGCGCGATCAAGGCGCGGTCGCCGTGCACGCGGCGCTCTCGATCGTCAACGACGCCGTGCGCATGCGACGCGGCTCGGAGAGTCCGCAGTTCGCCGCGCGGATGGCGTACCTCATGAAGGGCGTGCTCGCGCTCTGATCCGCGCCGACGCGGAGTGCGCTGATTCGTGCCGCGGCTCAGATGAACCCGACGCTGTCCACGTTGTAACGTCCGGCACGAGAGAGGGGGCACGATGTCGGTAGCTGTGGATGACGGTTCCGGATCCAAGCGCGCGCAGATTTTGACCGTCGCGACAGAACACTTCGGCACAGTCGGTTACGAACACACGAAGTGGGCATCGATCGCCGACGAGGTCGGCATCGGACAGACCGCGCTCTACCACTATTTCGAGTCGAAGGCACACTGTCTTCTGACCATCATGCGCATCCAGCTCGCCGATTCGATCGAGCGATTCCGAGCGGGGACCGCCGGTATTCCTGACCCGGTTGAAGCCTTCGGCTCAGCAGTTGCGTCATCGCTGCGCGGGGAAACCGTCGACGTGCTGCAGCGACGAATAGTCCAGAACCAGATTGTCATCCTGGGCACTCCTCGCCGGTCGGACGGAGAAGAGGCCGAACGCGTCCGGTCGCGCGAACTGGTCGCCGAGATCGAGAGCAACTGGGCACACCTGATCAAGCGTGGAATGGACGCCGGCGATTTCGTCGACGGGGACGCCATGCTCCAGGCGCGTCTCGTACTGGGCGTCCTGGGGAGTGTGTGGCGCTGGTACCGCCCGGGTGGCCCGTTGTCTCTCAACGACGTGATCCGCACGGTATCGGACGCGACGATGCGGATGCTCTCCGCGCGTCAGACCGACCCTGCCGGACCGGCCTGCCCGCTATGCTGAGCCGACGCCGGAGATGGGACTCGGATCGGATGAACGACGCCTCGGAAGCGCGGGACCGCCCCCGCTACACTCGCGACGAACTGGTCGCCGAACTCGGACTGTCCGCTGATTTCGCCGAGAAGGCTTGGAATGCATTCGGTTTCGTGCGTCAACCGTCCTCGGACAAGGTTTTCTCCGATCGCGACCTCGCCGCGCTCCGGATGTTCGCATCCTCTTCGGCGGCGATGCCGGAGACCAGCCAGATCGCGATGGCCCGGGCCATCGGACAGACGATGTCCCGACTCGCGGAGTGGGAGGCCGACCTGCTGCGTGACATCGTCGACGACCCCGCGGTGCCGTGGGACTTCGACCAGATGAGTCTCGCGCTCGGCCAGATCCAGCAACTCATCTGGCGTCGGCACATGGCGCAGGCGATCGAGCGTCACACCGATCACTCCGACGACGAGGAGATCGACCTGATCGTCGGCTTCGCCGACATCGTTGGTTACACAAGCCTTTCCCGGCGTATCGATCTGAATGACCTGGAGTCCCTACTCGGTTCGTTCGAGGACGACACCTTCGACGTGGTCGTGGATCATGGTGGTCGCGTCATCAAGACGCTCGGCGACGCGGTGATGTTCACCTTCGACGACGCACCCGCCGCCGCGAGTGCCGCGCTCGAGATCCATCAGCTCTCCACGGACGACAGTCTTCCGCCGTTGCGTGTCGGCATGGCGCGCGGCTCCGTCCTCGCCCGGCTCGGAGACGTCTTCGGCGAGCCGGTGAACATCGCCTCACGCCTCGCCGGATCCGCCCGTCCCGGAACCACACTCATCGACGACGCGATCGCCGACCAGCTCGGCGGTGACGACCGCTTCTACCTCAAATCGATACCGACACTGCGCGTCCGGGGGTACAAACACCTCAAGGCCCGTGTCCTCGAAGCACACCGCAACGGTCCGCTGAGCGACTGACCCACTGGCGAACCTCATTTCGACCGATGGACTTCGATCGAAGTCCATCGGTTGAGTTGAGGTTCGCCGGTCACAGCGACTCGTGGCTGTGGACGGTGGCGAGCTGTTTGCGCCCTGCCCGGCTATCGTCATCGTCGAACATTTATGGTGGTTCGCGAAGTCAAAGGGGGAATTTTGTCGGACATGATCGTCGATCCAGCGGCTGTCGGGGCGTCAGCGACGGAGATCTCAAGATGCGCATCCCGTCTGATGGCGTTGGAGCTCACCTCCAATGCCGGACTGGACGGTACGACAGCGACCTTCAGCCAGCTCGCCGGACAGTTCCGCGGGGCTTCGAGCGATATGTCCGCGGTGGCGGCGGGTGCGGACGAACGGATCGCATCCGCGCTGGCCAATGTGTCCGGCACGGTTTCCTCGTTCTCCGAACTGGTGCTCGGTGCCAAAGACACCACCGTCGAGACCGATCAGGCGAGTGCGAGCACGATCAAGGACGCCACGGCGTATCCCGCACGGCAAGGACAGCAGACCGACCACGTGGTCCCGCTCAGCGTTCTGCTGTCGGTCCAATAGGTCGTGCCGCCCAGCTATGACGACGTCATGTCCTGGAACCCCGAGGTCATGACGTCGATCGCGAATGGGATCACTCGACTGCAGGCACATCTGGAGGTCGAGGCACCAAAGGCCGGAGAACCCGTTCTCAACCTGACGCGTGCTCAGTGGACCGGGATGGCTCGAGGTCCTGCCGATGATCGCGCCGAGGGCCTCACCCGGTGGATTCGCGGTGTGGCCGATGAGTTCGGTGATCTGGCTTCCGTACTCACGAACGGGCAGGTCGGCATTCGCGATGCGATGAAGGCTCTCGAGACCCGAACCAGCCTTGCCGACTCCGACGGCTACGTCCTCGACCGCGGAAGCCGCGAGTACACCGTCAACTTCGACGCCGGTCGCGCACCCGAGGGTGCCGAGTACGACGCGGGACGAGCCTACGAACACCACGCCGCGCTGATCGGTCTCGGCACCGCGGCCGATAACGCGGTCACCGCGACCCGAGACGCGATCAATTCCGCAGTCGGTGAACTCGGCGGCATGACACCCGCTGCGAACGCGGTCAACCGCGGGATCGTCGACGCGACTCTCGCCGCGAGCGACGCCGCCGCTGTGCGCAATGGCACCGCAACTCCCGAGCAGCGTGGGCGATTCCTTCGCGCGATGAACCTGACCCCGGAGCAGTTGGAAAAGCTGAAGGCCGGGGAACCCTCCGACCTGGAACCATCACGACTCCAGTACTTCCTCAACGCGTTGGGACTTGCGGGCATGGACCCGAGGAGCGCGGCCGTCACTGGAGCATTTTCTGCGCTCCAAAGGCGAGGCAATGACATTGAACGTGCTTACAGCCGCCCCCGTCGTGCCGTTGGTCAGGCCGGGATGGGTGCCGACGATATTGCTCGATTGAACTCCGCCGGCAAGAATTTGGCTCGCGGCTCCTTCTGGGCCGGGGTTGCGGTCACCGCTTATGACGAATGGAGCAAGTTTGATCGGGGTGAACAAGACGGCGGTGATGCGATAGCTGGCGGCGCTGGCGCCTTGGGGGGCGGCGCGTTAGGAGGACTCGCTGCAGGAGCAGCCGTCGGGTCCTTTGCCGGCCCCGTCGGTACGGCCATCGGGGCGGGAATCGGTGCCGCTATCGGAAGCAGCGTCGGTGCGAACATCGGCAAGTCGGTGAAAGGTTGGTTTGATTGATGAACACGAGAAGGAACAAGCACGTAGGCGCCCATCACGCAGAGTCGTTTCCGAAAGGCCGTTCCTACTACCTATCCGATGCAACCCATCAGCTCAAGAACATGCTCGTCTGCCTCCCCTCAGGCCTGGCATTCGCCCTCGGGCTCCTAGCCGGAGGAGCTCTCGCGTGACACGAGCAAGCACGTGATCGCGGCAATCGAGTACGCGATCGTGAATCTCGGCAGCACGGCGACGCTTCGCGCTTCGACGCCGACGCTGGATTTTCTGCCGGCACCCGCCTGGTACGCCATGGATGCCGACGCCGCACACGAGGCCGACGCGAGTCGAGTACTCCTCCGTTCGGAAAGTCCGGTTCCAGAGTTCGTCTCGAACGTGGTTGTCCAGTACTTCGACCTGGGCCCCGTCGACGTACTTCGATTGAGCACACTCGACACCACCCTGGACATCACAGCACTGCAAGACGCTACGGTACTGAACCACAGTGCGCACCGAGACGGCTATCTATGTGTGGACGACGGAAGCTACAGAGCCGAAGGCCGCGAATTGCGCCTTCGCCGATCACAGTTGGCCTACCGCGGATCGGACGGGCACTCGATGCTGTCCCTTTTCACGGGTACCGTCCCGATCGCCGATTGGGATCGGGTGAATAGCGAAATCACCGAGATGGAGGACCGTTGGCTGCGGACGACGACAACAAGTGGCGGAAATTGAGAACCTACTTCAGTGGGAGGTTCTCGATGTTCGTCACCTACCCGATCCTGTGTTTCGTGCTCGGGCTAGTGCTGGCCTACTTCACCAGCACGTCCTGACCACGGCGCCGAGAGCTACCGGTGAACCTCACGCCGACTCTTCGACTTCGATCGCAGTCCAGCGGTCGAGCCCTATGTCGGAGTTCGTGTTCGGCGCGACGATGACGCGGCGCGCATCGTCAAGTCGCAGGGAGCAGTATGGAATCGAATCACGACGTCAGAAGCCAACGTCCCTCGCCCGGAACCCTGATGGACGGACAGTCCGATCGATGAGTCGTCAGTATGTCGGACGGCATAGGCACGCCGAAGGTCACGAGCCGGCGGAAGCGTTCTCAGCACGCTTCTCACGGTCGGTGTCGGACACGACCAGCTACCTCATCAACACTGCGATCTGCCTGCCGTCGGGGATCGCATTCATCGCCGGCCTGTTCTGCGGCCACGCGATAGCCGGTTGAGGGGGGCGAGCTCCAACCCCCAGACCTCAACTCGACCGGCAGACCTCGATCGAAGTCTGCCGGTCGAATCGAAGTCTGGCGGTCAGGGCGAGCCGGGACCGATGCCGCTGATCCGCACCTCACTCGCCTTCACCACCAGATACACGGCGAGTCCCGCGACGAGTCCCAGGTCGGCGACCGCCGCCCAGGTGACCTCGGATGCGACAACCTGATCGCCCACCTCGGCGGTGACGACGGCGTGGTCTCCTCGTGGCGCCACGTCTCGCACGGTGGCAGCGACAGTCGTGCGCGGACTACCGTGCGGCGCCTCGAGATAGACCGCAACCGCGCGCGGCGAAAAGGTTGCCGCCGCGGCCCGATCCGGAGGCGGCCCGTCGTCCCCGACGCTTCCGACGACACGATTGCCGAACAGGTCGACGACGGTGCCGCCTCCCTCCAGGCGCCCCACGAACAGGTTGAGCCCGGACAACGACGCCGCGAACCGACTGGTCGGTCGAGTCAGAACATCACGCGCGGAACCGGATTCGACGACGCGACCATCCTCGAGGACCATGATGTCGTCGGCCAGCCCGAGAGCGTCCACCGGATCGTGGGTGACCATGATCGTCGTACGGTCCCGATCGGCGAGAAGGCCGCACAGCAGCGCCCGCAATCGGCTCGCGACGTCGACGTCCAGGGCCCGAAACGGTTCATCCAGCAGCAGGATTCGTGGCTGTGCGGCGAGCGCCCGGGCGATCGCGACCCGCTGTGCCTGGCCGCCGGAGAGCTGGTGCGGTTTACGGTCGGCGAGGGCGGTGACCTCCGTTGCCGTCAGCCAGCGTTCCACTCGTGCCCTGATCTCCGGCCTCGAGAGACGCTGCGCCGAGGGCGCGAACGCCACGTTGTCGGCGACCGTCAGATGCGGGAACAGCCGCGCGTCCTGCGACAGTAATGCGATTCCGCGCCGACTGGGCGGCATGAAGGTCGTCGCGTCACAAAACACCCTGTCGCCGAGCACTATCCGGGACCGATCGTCGCCGCGCACCAGTCCGGCGATCGCGCGCAGCATCGTCGACTTGCCGGCGCCGTTGGGCCCGACGACCGCGGTGGTCGCGCCCGCGGCGAACCGGTGCTCGACCCGCAACGCGGGCACCTCGAGGTCGATGAACACCTCCAGATCCGCGCCGGTCACAAACCACCCCCGACACGCGAACGGCGGCTGTGCACTCCGACGACCACGATCAGGGATACGACAACCAGGATGAGCGACAACGGGATCGCGGCCTGTGGGTCGTCGATGGCCGACACATAGATCGCCAGGGGCGCGGTCTGGGTCACCCCGGGCGCGTTGCCGGCGAACGTGATCGTCGCACCGAACTCGCCCAGCGCCCGCGCGAACGCGAGCACGAGACCCGCGAACAGAGACGGTAGGACCAACGGGAGCGTGACCCGCCAGAGCGTCCGAGTCGGCCCCGCACCCAGGGTCGCGGCGACCTCCTCGTATCGCGTCCCGACGACGCGCACCGCGCCCTCGACGCTGATCACGAGGAAGGGCAGTGCGACGAAACTCTGGGCCAGTACCACCGCCGTTGTCGTGAAGGCGATGTCGATGCCGGCCGCGTGCAGATGTTCACCGACGATCCCGAGCCGGCCGAAGGTGTACAACAGGGCAAGACCACCGACCACGGGCGGTAAGACCAGGGGCAACAACACGAGCGCGCGGAGCACCCGGATCACCGGACCGTCGTGTCGCGCGAACACCAGTGCCATCGGCACCCCGACCATCAGGCAGATGACGGTGCTGCACGCGGCGGTGATCAGTGACAACCGCAGCGCGTCGAGCGACGAGGGCGACGAGATCTGATCGACGAAGGTGCCCCACGGCGAACGGAAGAGCAGCGCCAACGGAGGTAGCACGATCAACACGACGCCGATCAGTGCCAAGCCGTACGTCCAACCGGGCAACCCCGCCGGGTCCCGTCGGGAACGAAGGACCGTGCTCAAGGCGCCCCGAACCCGGCCTCGCGCAGGATGCGCTGACCGTCCGCGCCCAGGACGAGGTCGACGAACTGCGTGGCGAGTTCGCCATCCCCGGCGCCGGCGAGCGCCGCGATCGGATAGGAGTTGACCACGGCGGCGAATGCCGGATCGGTCACGGTGGCCACCTTGTCCCCGGCTCCGCGCGCGTCGGTCACATACACCACGCCCGCATCCGCTTGGCCGGTCGTCACCTTGGTCAGCACCGCGCTCACCGACTGTTCCTCCGAGGCGGCGTCGATGGTGACACCGGTGTTGCGCTCGACGGTCTCGGTCGCGGCGCCGCACGGTTGAGCCGACTGGCAGATGACCGTTGTGACGTCAGGCTTGTTCAGATCGGCGAACGACCGGATCCCGCGGGGATTGCCCGGCGCCGTGACGATCACGAGTGTGTTGGTGGCGAAGACCGCCGGGTCGACGGCGAGATCACCCAGCTTGCGCATGTTCTTCTCGTCGGCGCTCGCGAACACATCGGCCGGCGCCCCCTGCTGGATCTGGTTGGCCAGCGTCGACGATCCGTCGAACGAGAGTCGTACCGTGACGCCGTTGTACTGTGCCTCGAACTCATCGGCGATCGCCGTGAACGTCGTCTTCAGCGACGCCGCCGCCGAGATGTCGAGGGTCGAGGCCGCAGACCCGCCGGCATCTGAGCCACCGGACGAGCACCCTGCCACGATCAGCAGTCCGGCCGCGGCGACCGCGACGATGGACCTCCTCATCTGGCCTCCCTGTTGGTCTCGACGATCACCGTCGTCGCCTTGACGACGGCCGTGGCCACGACGCCGGGTCGTAGATCGAGTTCGTGAACTGCGTCCGCACTCATCAACGACGTCACCTCGAACGGACCGCATTGCAGGGTCACCTGAGCCATCACCGCGTCCGTGCGGACATCGGTGACGAGACCGGTGAACCGATTGCGCGCCGAGCGTCCGACGGACGTCCCGTCGTCAGGTGCCACCGCGCGCTCGCGGGCCAGCGCGGCGAGCCGTGCGCCATCAACGGTGGCGACCGGTCCGCCATCGGACTGTTCCAAGACGCCGGTGGCCACCCATCGTCGAACCGTGTCGTCACTGACGCCGAGCAGGGTGGCTGCGTCTTTGATCCGAATAGCGGTCACGACGACATCCTATCCGCAGATGCGGAGATATCGGACTCCAGCATCCGCAGGCACGGATCTCAAAAAGGTTGACTTCAACTCAACTTGAAGTCTTACGCTCGGTTTCGGTCCGACCGTCGGATTCGCAGCCCCGCAACCGATGAATTCGGTGCGGGCAGACGGTCTGACTTCGAGTACGAGATCGCCACACCCCGAACATGCCCTGAATTGTTCCCTGACGTCACCCGCGCGCCACGTAATTCGGTCGCGGCTGTCACACCCCCTCTATACCGTGGAGAAACATGAGCTCAGTCACAGTTCCCACCACCGCACCGGGAGAAGTCGCGACGGCCGATGTCGCCATCGAGGCCATCGACCTGGTGAAACGCTTCGGCGATTTCACGGCGGTCGACGGCGTCAGTTTCACCGTGCCGCGGGGTTCCGTGCTCGGCCTGCTGGGCCCCAACGGCGCCGGCAAGACCACCACCGTCCGAATGATGACCACCCTGTCGCCGCCCACGAGCGGGACAGCCCGCATCGCCGGCTACGACGTGCGGGAACAGCCCGGGATGGTCCGCCAGAACATGGGCCTCACCGGCCAGGCGGCCACGGTCGACGAGATCCTGACCGGCCGCGAGAACCTCCGCATGATCGGCGGTCTGTACGGCATCGGACGCAAGACCCTCGCGCGTCGATCGGAGGAACTCCTCGAGCAGTTCTCCCTCTCAGAGGCCGGTGACAAACAGGTCAAGTCCTACTCCGGCGGAATGCGCCGCCGACTCGACCTCGCGGTCAGCCTGCTGGCCACGCCACCGGTGCTGTTCCTCGACGAGCCGACCACCGGCCTCGACCCGCGCAGCCGTTCCGAACTCTGGGACGTCCTGCGCGATCTGGTCGCCGACGGAACCACGTTGCTGCTCACCACGCAGTATCTCGAGGAGGCCGACCAACTCGCCGACGACATCGTCGTCATCGACAAGGGCACCATCATCGCGCACGGCACGTCACTGCAGCTCAAGGAGCAGGCCGGTTCGGCCAGCCTGGTGCTGACCGTCTCGCACGCCGACGACCTGACGGCCGCCGAGTCGCTGTTGCGCAAGAACGGGGCGGAGGTGTTCGTCGACGTGGCGGCCCGCCGGCTCACGACAGCCGCGGCCGGCCTGGGCGACCTGCCCCGCGTCGCCGCCTGGTTCGACGAGAGTGGCATCTCCGTCGACGACTTCGGACTCTCCCGGCCGAGCCTCGACGACGTCTTCCTCTCCCTCACCGGCCACCGCGCCGAGGAGTCGAGCAACACCGACGACACCGACAACACCACCGACGAGGAGCGTTCCTGATGACCACCACGGCACAGACCCACGCTGTGGTCGCGGACAAGCCGCGGATCCACCCCACCACGATCTGGCAACAGGCCTGGATCATGGTGAAGCGCAACATGATCCACACCAAACGGATGCCGGAGATGCTCTCCGACGTGACCATTCAGCCGATCATGTTCGTGCTGCTGTTCGCGTACGTGTTCGGCGCGTCGATCCAGACCGACTCGGCGTCGTACAAGGAGTTCCTGCTCCCGGGCATCATGGGTCAGACGATCGTGTTCACCGCGTTCATCGTGTCCACGGGTATCACCGCCGACCTCGAGAAGGGCATCATCGACCGGTTCCGGTCACTGCCCATCCAACGATCGTCGGTGCTGATCGGCCGCAGTATCGCCAGCCTGCTCCACAGTTCGATCGGCATCGTCGTCATGGCCGTGACCGGCCTGGCCATCGGCTGGCGGATCCGGGGCTCGTTCGGTGAGGCGGTCCTCGCATTCGCGCTGCTCCTGCTCTTCGGCTTCGCGATGATCTGGTTCGGCATCCTCATCGGTTCGTGGCTGCGGACGGTCGAGGCCGTCAACGGCTTCATGTTCTCGGTCCTCTTCCCGATCACGTTCCTGTCGAACGCGTTCGTCCCGACCGAGCCGATGCCCACCTGGCTCCGGACGATCGCCGAATGGAACCCGATGTCGTCACTGGTCCAGGCATTGCGTGTGCTGTGGGGTAACGGCCCGGCATTCGGTCCGGATGCGGCTCTCCCGCTGCAATATCCGGTCCTCGCCACCCTGATCTGGACGGTCGCGCTGACGCTCATCTTCGCGCCGTTCGCGCTGCGCGCCTACAACAAGCGAACCTCGGATTAGACCACCACCCGACCGAGGTTCGTCGACGCGACCCGCTCAGGCAGTCAACGTGATTGCTTGCAGCGGGTCGCTGTATATCGCGTCGAGAGACACCGCGCCGGCGGCCTGCTGCTGCACGGTCGCTCCCGAATGTGACACGCGCACATCCCGTTTGCTCACGATCGAGGTCTCGCGCACGGCCTTCGCGACCGTCGGCAGGCCGGCCGCGTAATCGGTGAACGCCTGTCCGCCGAGGATGATGTGATCGGGATTGAAGATGTCGGCGATCAGTCCGACCGTACGTCCGAGCACCTCCGCCCGCTCCTCGAGCAGACGACGTGCCGTCACGTCACCGTTGCGGGCCAGCGCATGGACATCCTCGACGTCGGTTACCGAGAGGCCAAGAGCTCGAGCCGCTTCCACGACCCCGGTGTCGCTGACCGCGGGCTCCAGGCGCCCCGTCCGGTTCGGGTCGAGCAAAGTGGTCGATCCGGTCGGGAAGTGACCGATCACCGGCGGTCCCGCGGTCGGCGTGTGCACGGTCCCGCCGACGCTGAACGCGATGCCGAGCATCTCGCGCGCGTAGAAGTACAGGAAGCTCGACTGCTGGTCGTCGGGGTTGAGCACGAGCTCGGCGGCCGCCATGGCCTCGACGTGGGACGCAACCGACACCGGCAGTCCGACGGCCTCGGCGATCGTCCGGCCGACCGGCGCGCCCTCCCAGCCGAGTCGGGGGTGGTCGACGATGCCGCCCTCGGCCACACGGCCACCGAGCGCGACACCGACCCACAGCACCCGCCGGCCCGTCCAGCGCTCGGCGAAACGCCGTGCGCTGACACCGATGGCGGTGAGTGCTTCTTCCGGTGAAACGGCATGCGGGGT
This sequence comes from Gordonia sp. SMJS1, assembly GCF_029866425.1. Taxonomy (NCBI): domain Bacteria; kingdom Bacillati; phylum Actinomycetota; class Actinomycetes; order Mycobacteriales; family Gordoniaceae; genus Gordonia; species Gordonia sp. SMJS1. The sequence continues at coordinate 4,892,310 of NZ_CP123381.1, forward strand.
AGGGATCTGGATGGCCCCGACGACACGATGCAGCAGGTCATGGGTGGTGATCGCGGTGACCTTGTATCCGATGTGGATACCGAGGGTGAGGAACTCGGAGATGTTGACCTCGAAAGGCAACCGCGGCCGCCCGATGGCGCCCGAGGGCGCAAGGTCGGCCCGTTCGCGGATCAATCCCGCCTTCAACAGCGCACTGACCTGGCGATTGACCGTGGAGATGCTGAGCCCGGTGCGCTCGGCCGCATCGTCGCGGAACAGCGGGCCGGACAACCGGGCGGCCCGGAGGACGAGCGCCGCGGGTTTGGTCGACAACTCCAGGCGCGGCGTTGCGACGTGCACCCGCTGGTCCCCCTTCACTGGTCCGCGTCGGTCGGCGACCGGACCCGGGGTCCGAGTCGGCGGTACGGAAGTCAACGGTACGGGCTGGCGCGTGCCCTGAGGAGCACGACGCACCGCGCGGGTGACCGGCTGACGCCGGACAGGAGAGGCGGGGGCGTTGCGCAGGGTACGGGTGGAGAGTTCGGGCAGTGTGGCGGTCATGATCGTCCTCGTCGAAAGACCCCGCGGATCGCGGGGCGGAAGCCGGAAGCTGGTGCTCTGAGAAGAGACTCGAGAAGCGACGCCCCGGGGAGGAGATTGACTCGGCGGGGTCGGTCAGCGCATTCGACGACAACAACAGAGAACGCGTGCAAGCGGCAGACGACAGCCCAGCGCGGTGGTCACGTAGGTGACCTCCGTGAGCCTGTGGTCGGCACTTGTCATGCGGATCAAGCTAGCAACGCGGCCCCGTACCGGCAAGCCCGTCCGACCCCTGGTCACGGGCACCGACGACCGGTCGCACACGCGTCCACCGGCGAGAATAGGCCCGTGGCGCGACGCGGACACGGGTTGCACTCACCCTGATCCGAACTCGTTCGACGTCCGGTCGCTCGACCTGCGACCCGATGGAGAAGCGGACCGTGGTCGGCTTGGCCACTCGGGTCGAGGCTGTCGGTGCACCCCGGTAGATTGTGAGCATGACCACAACCAGCCCCGCGGCTGAGTCCAGCGCCGCGACCGACGCCGAGTTCCTCGAGGTCAGCGAGCCTTTTCGACGTGAGATCATCGCGCACTGCTACCGCATGACCGGATCCCACCACGATGCGGAAGACCTTGCCCAGGAGACCTTTCTCCGCGCATGGAAGGGCTATGCGAAGTTCGACCACCGGGCGTCCGTGCGCACGTGGTTGCACAAGATCGCGACCAACACGTGTCTGACCGCTCTGCAGAGTTCACAACGACGCCCCCTCCCCTCCGGCCTCGGTGGCGACGCCTTCGACCCGACCGACGACCTGCTGCAGAACCACGAGGTGCCCTGGCTCGAGCCGTATGCCGGCACCACCGACGACATCGCGCCCGGTGACGACGCGGACCCCGCGTACGTGGTCGGCGCGCGCGAGTCGGTACGACTGGCGTTCATCGCGGCACTGCAGCATCTACCCGAACGGCAACGCGCAGTCCTCATCCTGCGCGACGTGCTGCAGTGGCGCGCCGCCGAGGTCGCCGACACCATCGGTGTCACCACCGCCACCGTGAACAGTTTGCTGCAGCGGGCCCGCGAGCAGGTCAAGACCGCACGCCCGCAGCAGGATTCGGTCGGAGTCGATGCCGCGACGACACTCGACGACGCCGCGAAACGGGAGCTGCTGGCCCGCTACGTGTCGGCCTTTGAACGCTACGACGTCGACGCGATGGTGGAGCTCTTCACCGACAAGGCGATCTGGGAGATGCCGCCGTTCACCGGCTGGTACCAGGGCGCAGAGAACATCGGAACCCTCATCCGTCGCAACTGTCCGGCCGAGAAGGCGGGCGATCAGATCATGCTGCCCACCACAGCCAACGGGCAGCCGGCCTACGGGCTGTACATGCGCGAACCGGACGGTGTCCACCGACCGTTCCAGCTCCAGGTACTTGAGATCGACCCGCAGACAGCCAAGGTCAGCCATGTCGTCGCCTTCTTCAGCGACGACATGGAGAGCGATTTCGCACGCTTCGGTCTGCCGGCGACCCCGTACGACGCACCGGAACGCACGACGCCGAGCCCCTGGCACTGAGACCGTCCGGTTCTCGCGCGGCGCCGATCAGTCGTCCGCGGTCTGCGGGATCTGCGAAGGGTCCATCCACACGATCTCCCAGGCATGACCGTCCGGGTCGCAGAAACTGCGGCAGTACATGAAGCCCAGGTCCTCCGCTGCGCGGAGTTCCCGGCCGCCGCAACCGAGTGCCGCTTCGGCGAGCCGGTCGGCGTGTGCGCGGCTGTCCGCGGAAATGGCCAGCAACGACTCGCGGCCCTGCAGTGGGTCGGCGACTGCGGTGGCCGCGTAGCCGGCGAATCGTCGTCGCTGCATGAGCACGACCATCGCCGAGTCGTTGATCTTCATGCACGCGCTCCCGACGTCGCAGAAGATCTCGTCGAAGTGGAAGCCGAGCGATCCGAAGAACCGACGAGACCGCGCGACGTCTACGACGGGCAGGTTGACGAACAGCATCGGCGTCACGGGCGCACTCCAGACATCTCGGGGTTGCTGATACTGACCGGCCCGACGCCTCGAACTCATCGAAGCCGACATAGGGTGCAGGAATGGGTGTGATCTATCTGGTTCGTCATGGTCAGGCGAACGCATTGGCGTACGGCATCGCCGACGCCACCGACGATCTGAGCAACGGACCCGGCGGTCTCACCACGGCCGGGGCCACACAGGCCGCGCTGTCCGGTGGATTCCTGGCCGGGCAGATCGGCACCTTCACCGCAGCCGCCAGTGGCGACCTCCCGCGCCAGCAACAGACGCTGAGCGGCGTGCTGGGGGCTTTCGACACCGATCAACCTCAGCCGCACGTCGACCCGGGGTGGAACGAGTACTCACTGCCCGCACTGGTCGGCGAGGCCACGCCGGAGATGTATCGCGACGGCCGCAGCTACCAGGAACAGCTCGACAAGGGGCTCGCGGCCTGGATAGCGGCCGGCGAGCACGACGCAGCTCCCGGCCTCGACGGCGGCCCCGCCGAGAGCTACCCCCAGTTCAAGGCGCGCGTCTCCGACGCGGCCGCCCGCGCCACCGAGCTCGCCGGGTCGGGTCAGACGGTGCTCGTGGTGTCCTCGGCCGGCACCATCACCCAGTGGATCGCCCAGTTGTGGGGCATCCCCGACGAGACCTGGCCGGCGATGGCCCGCACGATGGTCAACGCGTCGATCAGCAAACTGATCGTCGGCCGCAGCGGCGTCTCGGTGGTGTCGTTCAACGAGCACGGTCACCTCTCCGACCGCGACGGCGGGATCGCGACCTTCCGGTAGCCCTTCGAGGCTCGCTTCGCTCGCACCTCAGTATCCGCGGCCTGGCGGCCGTGGTGGATCACGAAAGAACACTCCGCAGCATCCACATCTCTGCTCCCTGAGGTGCGAGCGAAGCGAGCCACGAAGGGCTTCGCAACGTGTCTCACCAGGCCCTTCGTGGCTCGTCGCTAACGCTCCTCGCAACTCAGGGATCAGGGGTTTGAGGATCTTTCGGATTAGGGAGCAGGGGCAGGTCCGAGCCTAGGCCCGGTGCAGGTTCTCGCCAGGACGGGTGATGACGACATTCGGAAGAACCGCGTACCGCGACAACTGGGTGATCGAGTGGGCGATCACCGCGATGTCGTCGGCCGTGATCATCTCGTCGGCGGGAATGCGGTCTTTGAGCCAGTCGGTCATGTCGGTGTTGACGTAGCCCGGCGCGATCGTCGTCGCGCTGACACCGCTGCGTGACTCCTCGAGATTGAACGTCTCGCACAACGAGATGAGCGCCGCCTTGGTGGCACCGTAGGCGGACAGCTCCGGCTCCGGATAGACGCCGGTGATCGACGCCTCGGCAATGACTTTCGCGGCCCCATGGGCCTCTGCGGTGGCGCGCAGGGCGGGCAGCGCGGACTGAAGGAGGATGTAGGGAGCGCGGGCATTCACTTCATACAGCCGGTCGAATCGCTTCACCGGGAGGTCGGCGATCGCACCCTTCGAGCCCATCCCGGCGTTGACGATCAGCGCGTCGAACCGCCCGAATGCCTCCGCATGAGCCGTACCGAGCGCGCTGATGGCGTCGGCGTCGGTCATGTCGGCGGGGACGACCTCCACCCGCCCGGCGCCACGCTCGAGAAGCTCGGCCGCCTTTTTCTCCAACGCTTCTCGACCACGGGCACTGATGGTGAGGTCCCAGCCGTCGGCGGCGAACCGGTCGGCGATGGCCGCACCGATCCCCCTCGACGCCCCGGTCACCAGCGCAGAACGGTTGTTGCCCGATTCACTCATTGCCTACCCTCTGTGGATGCGCGCACCGCGCGACTGTGTTCTGTTGACGCCGTTGCTCGATCAGCTGATGTGGCGTAGGCCGTCGGCGATGAACGCCGCCGTCGCCTCGGCAGCCTTTTCGGCGCCGTCTCCCGAGGACGCCCCCGAGAGTGCGCGGTAGGTGATCCCCTCGGCGATCACGCCGAGCTTCAGGTTCGCCAACCCCAGGTAGAAGTCCCAGTCACCCAGGTCGACACCCGTTGCGGTCGAATACTTCTGAGCGATCTCGTCGACCGACGCATAACGGTCACTGGTCCAGGCCGCGGAGAAGCCGAGAACCTGGTCGAAGGCGCCGGTGCGGTAGACGCACATCAGCGCGACATCGGTGAGCGGATCTCCGAGGGTCGACATCTCCCAGTCGACGACCGCCGCGATCCGGGCCGGATCGTCGGCGTCGATGATCGTGTTGTCGACCCGGAAGTCACCGTGCACCACCGACTCTCGCGCCTGCTCCGGAACTCGCGCGGCGAGCGCGTCGACGAGACGCTCGACGTCGGGGAGTTCTCGTGTCTTCACGTGCCCCCACTGCCGCGCCCACAGTTTCACCTGGCGGGCGGCGAAACCCGTGGGCCGACCGAACTCGCCGAGCCCGACCTCGCGATAGTCCACCGCGTGCAGGTCGGCCAACGTCTGCACCAAGGCATCGAGATTGCGGGCGACCTCGTCGTCTGAGTAGGCGTCGAGGTCTTCCGCGGTCCGGACGACGCGGCCGTCCACGAACTCCACCACGGTGCACGGCGCACCGATGACCGAGCCGTCGGCGTCGAAAGCGACGGTCCGCGCAACCGGGACCGACGTCGACTGCAGCGCACTCGTGACCGCCCATTCACGGCCCATGTCGTGAGCCGACGGCGTCAGTCCGCCGGTCGGCGGTCGGCGCGCCACCCACGTGGTCACGCCGTCGGTGACCGTGTAGGTGAGATTGGACTTGCCGCCGCTGATGAGGTCGATGGTCATCTCACCTGCGGGCTCGACCCCGTTGTCGATCAGCAACCGGCGCAGGCGATCCTGGTCGAGCGCTGCATCCGTGGCGGTCATCGGGCACCCGCCGATGCCTTCGCCTCGAGCGCCTGCTGGGCCTTCTTCGCACGCCCGACGGCGCGACGGGCGATCGCCCACCGGTGGACCTCGGACGGGCCGTCGTAGATGCGGAACGGCCGGAGTTCCTGCGACAGGCGGGCCAGCGGGAGGTCGGCGGACACACCGAGCCCGCCACACATCTGGATGCTGCGATCGGCGATCCGCGAATACGCTTCGGCAGCAAAGGTCTTCGCGATCGATGTCTCGTCCGACGCGTGGTTGCCCAGATCGAGCTCGTGGCAGGCCTTCAGCAGCAACGCGCGAGTGGCGGCGAGGTCGATCTCGTTGTCGGCGACGAGTTGTTGGATCATGCCCAGATCTCCGAGGCGGCCACCGAATCCCTCACGGCGTGAGACATAGTCGACGGCGACGTCCTGGCAGCGCTTCGCCGAGCCGAGCCAGCGCATCACGTGGGTCATGCGAGCCGGCCCGAGCCGGACCTGCGCGTAGCGATAACCCTCGTTCACCTCGCCGAGGATGTCCTCGTCGGGAACGAAGAGGTCGGTGAAGGTCACCTCGCAGTGACCGCCGATCATCGACCTGTCGATAGTGTTGATGTGGCGCCCGACGGTCAACCCGGGCGCATCGGCGGGCGCGAGGAACATGGTTGCGCCGCCGCGGTCACCGGGCGCGCCCGAGGTCCGCGCCATGATGATGAAGAAGCCCGCACCGTCGGCGCCGGTGATGAAGTGCTTGTCGCCGTTGATCTTCCAGCCGCCGTCCACACGGACGGCCTCCGTGCGCAGCGCGTTGGGATCCGAACCGGCGCCCGGAGCCGGTTCGGTCATCGCGAACGCTGAACGGACATCTCCAGCGGCCAGCGGGGCGAGGTACTTCTGCCGCTGATCCTCGCTCGCGATGTGCGCGAGCATGTGCACGTTGCCCTCGTCCGGCGCACCGATGTGCAGCGCGATCGGACCGAACGTCGAATACCCGGCCGCCTCGAACACCGGCGCGCGGTCACACATGTTGAGACCGAGTCCGCCGTACTCGACCGGGGCATGCGGGCCGAAGACCCCTGCCTCCTTGGCCTTGGCGTTCATCTCGCGACGGATGTCGTCACCACCGGCCGCCGTGATGTCACCGGCCGCCTCGTCCTCGATGGGCAGGACGTAGTCGCGGACGAAGGCCTCGGTCTTCGCGACGACGTCGAGCACGTCGTCGTCGTGCCGCAGGTCTATGGGCATGGCGACTCCTTAACGCATGAGCAGGGTGGGGATCCCCGAACACCGACCGATCGATCGCTCGGCGTTGCATACCTTGCCAGGCGATACCCGCCGGGTCAAGCGGCCCAGCAGACGGCGCCCTGCGCGACGGCCGTCAGGGTGTGCGATACCCGACCAGCGCGCGGGCCATCTGGAGATTGCGCGCGATGAGTTCGTCCGGACCCAGCAGACCGTCGAGCTTGAACCAGGTGGACACCCCGACGCACATGGTGGCCACGGCACGCGCCGCATCTTTCGGATACTCGGTGGTGAACTCACCCGTTTCGACGCCCGCGAAGACGATCACGTCGACCATCCGCTGCTGGCGGTCCCGGTGTCCGATGTAGGTGGGCCGGTAGTTGTCGTCGAGGCTGCGGATCTCGGTGGAACCGACGAACGCCTGCTCGCGGCGATACATGTGGAACCGCAGAAGCGACTCGACAACGGCGTCGAACTGCCGGATCGGCTCGGGACCTGCCTCGACGATCGCGGCCTCCGAGCGTGCCAGGAGGTCGGTCATTGTCCGTTCGAGAAGCCCCTGCAGCAACGACTGCTTCGACGGGTAGTGGTGATAGAGCCCTGGCACCGACAGATTGGCCCGCGCGGCGATCTCCCGGACCGAGGTCCCGTGGTAGCCCTGTTCGGCGAACGCCGCCAGCGCCGCCGCCAACGGGACCGGCAGTTCGGGCTCGCCGTAATCCCGCCAGCCGCCCAGTGGCCGCGTCGCCGGACGGATGTCTGCTTCGCCGGTTCCGCCACTCATGCCATCAAACATATCCCGACATGCGGACCTACTCCGCATCGCCGGTGCGACGCGAGAGACTCTTCTCGAGCATCTCGGCGGGTGAGACGAGCAGCGCGATGCTCAGATCCACCACGTCGGCCTTGCCGAGTTCGACCTCACCCTCGAGCCACGCCGCGAGCAACCGGCTGAGTCCGCCGACCTGGTAGTGCGCAACGCCGACCGCTGCCGCCGGCCCGACGTGGACGTCGAGAATCGCCGACGTGCTCTGCAGGGTGAGGCCGGCGAACAGCGTCGTCGACTCCATCCGCTTGGCCGCGATCACCGGACTCAACAGCGCCTGCGAGAAGAGCAGCCTGCCTTTGCGGCGGTCCGCGTCGATGACGTCGACGATCGCCGACACCGCACCGGCGACCTTCGCACGCATGCTGGCCCCCTCGGAGAAGGCTGCCAGACTGGCTTGCGCGATCTCTTCGATGACCTCGTCGTACATGACGCCGACCAGCTGATCGACGGATTCGAAGCTCTCGTAGAAGTAGCGCGCCGTGAGGCCTGCCTGCCGACACACGCCGCGTACGGTCACCGCGCCCACGTCATCGGCGCCGAGCAGGTCCAACCCTGCATCGATGAGGGCTGATCGACGCCGCGCGACCCGGGTGTCGCCGCCCTCGCCGCCGTAGGCCCGAAGCGTGCCGGCCGCGTCGGAGTCCGCACCGGATCGGCTGTCCGGGGTCGATGGTGCTCGTCCCATGATTCCTATCTTGACACCCCGGTAAGTTACGTGTGTCATAAAACGGGAAACAGACGTTTCCAGAATTCGAGCAGGAGGGGTGTTCGATGGCAACGGAGCCTATCACCAGTGGAAGTTCGGCACTGTCAGCACAACCGGTGACGGATGTGACCGCCGAAGTGCAGGAGTTTCTCACCGCGGAGCGCCCCGACACCGAGTTCCTCCCCTCCTCCGCCCGTATGTCCGGCGCAGAGCTCGACGCGCTCCCCACCAGCGACCTCGATCCGCTCGGCATCGGCGTGATCGCCGGCGCCGCGAACGTGATCATGCAGCTCAGCCTCCCCGCCGTCGGGTACGGCGTGTACGAGAGCCGCGTGGATTCGGGAAACCTGTTCAAGCATCCGATGAAGCGCGGTCGTACCACGCTGAGTTACCTCGCCGTCGCCGGACTCGGTAGCGCCAAGGACAGAAAGGCCTACCGCAAGGCCATCGGCAAGGCCCACGCGCAGGTCCGTTCGACCGCCGACAGCCCGGTGAAGTACAACGCCTTCGATCCGAAGCTGCAGTTGTGGGTCGCCGCGTGTCTGTACCGAGGCACCGAGGACGTCCATCGCATCTTCGGCGGGGTCACCGAGGTGACCGACGAGCGCTACCAGGCCGGCGCCGTTCTGGGCACGACGCTGCAGGTCCCCCGCGAGATGTGGCCCGCCACCCGCGAGGATTTCGAGACCTACTGGAACGACACGGTCGAGACGCTCGAGATCGACGACACCATCCGCGAGTACCTGATGTCGATCGCGCGCGCCGAGTTCCTCGGCCCGGTGATCTCGCGGCTCCTCGGCTGGCATTTCGAGATCATGGCCATCGGCTTCCTGCCGGAGAACTTCCGCCGCAAGATGCGCGTCCAGCTCTCGCCGTGGCAGGAGCTGTACTTCGACAAGCACAACGCGGTCCTGCGCGCGATCATCACGCGGGCCCCGAAGTGGGTGCGCGCATTCCCGTTCAACGTCCTGCTCGCCGACGTCCGCTGGCGCATGCGCACCGGGCGGCCCCTGGTCTGACCCTTCGAGGCTCGTCGCTCCGCTCCTCGCACCTCAGGGAGCAGGAGTTATTGGCTTCTTTCGATTAGGGAGCAGTGGGTCGCTTCTCTCGGATCAGACGGCCTACAGCCGGCGCAGCGCCTCGCGGTCGAGGTCGGCGACGTCGGTGTGCCCGGACAGTCCGAGCGTGAGGTCCAGTTCGGCGATGATGTCGGCGACCGCGTCGCGGGCACCGTCGGCTCCCGCGAGCGCCAGGCCGTACATATGCGGTCGTCCGATGCAGGCGGCGTCGGCCCCGAGGGCGAGCGCCTTGAACACGTCGGAACCGGTGTAGATCCCGGAGTCGACGAGGACCTTGATGCGACCGTCGACGACCGGCGCGATGGCGTCGAGGGCGTCGATCGTGCTGATCGCGCCGTCGACCTGCCGACCGCCGTGGTTGGAGACGATGATGCCGTCCACCCCGGCGTCCACGGCACGACGCGCATCGTCGGGGTGCAGCACGCCCTTCAGCACGATCGGAAGAGCGGTGCGGGCGCGCAGGCCGGCAAGATCGTCCCAGTTCAGCGACGGTCGCGAGTAGATGTCGAGGAAGGTCTGCACCGCGGCACGCGGTTGCGGCGACCGCAGGTTCTGCAGGAACCGGCCCGGGGCGTTGCGGGTGATGGAGAAGAGGGTGGCGATCGCGCCGAGGGAGATCTCCGGACGTTCGTCAGCAGCGCCACGTAGCCGTTCGGCGACGATGTCGACGAACCTGCGGTCGGACGTGTACTGGGCGATGCCCTCACCCTGCGCGAACGGCAGCGAACCCAGGTTCAGGTCCTGCGGCCGCCACCCGAGCATCGTCGTGTCCAGGGTGACGACGACGGCCTCGGCGCGGATGGCCGCCGCGCGCTTTAGGAGACTGTCGACGAGGTCGTCGTCGGTGGACCAGTACAGCTGGAACCAGCGCGGCGCCCCGGCGCTCGTGTCGTCCATCGCGGCCGCGACGTCTTCCATCGAGACGCTCGCCTGATTCGACAAGATGTAGGGGACACCGAGTTCCGCGGCCGCACGGCCGATGAGGGCGTCGGCGTCGGGTGCGGCGAGCGAACCGGCGCCGACCGGCGCGAACAACACCGGCGCCGGGATGCGGCGACCGAACAATTCGACCCCGAGGTTGCGCTGCGAGACATCCCGCAGGATGCGCGGCACGATCGCCCAGCGGTCGAGTGCCGCGCGGTTGGCGGCCATGGTGCGTCCCTCACCGGCGCCACCGCCGATGTACGCCCACGCACGCGCCGACATCGCACGTCTCGCGCGTCGCTCGAGCTCGGCGAAATCCGTTTATACACGCGGCTTTCGCCGGTGCACCCCGGCCGTGTAGATCTCGTTCTGCCGTGCGCGCCCGTAACCTGCGGTCATGGGTGGAGATGGTAACGCCGGCGACCGGTGACCGGCCGTCAACGGCGGATCGTGCCGCTCAGCGTGTGGCGACGGCGGTGGCGCCGGCCGCGGCGACCGTCACGGCCGCGACCGACGGCCACGCGCCGATCTTCTTCGCCAGCGGGTGCGAGCCGCCGAACGCCGCCAGGTAACCGGCCAGCAGACCGCCCGCGACCGCGGGGCCCTTCGTCGACGCCCACCGGCGAGTGCACCAGGCACCGGCCGTGCCGAGCACGACTCCGCCCAGTTCGCGTCGCCCGCTGTAGCGCGCGACCGCGAAACCACCGACGAGACCGACTGCCACCACGGGCACCGTTGCATCCACAGCCATGGGTCTCACGCTACCGGTACCGCGGCCGTCACCCATCCGCTCGCGATCGCGGCTCCGAAGACGGGGTAACCGACCGCTCCCCCCGGACTTTCGAAGGGCTCCGTCATGACACCGACCGCCGAGATGACCGACTCGTCGGCGCCGCCTGCACAGTCGGCATCCCCGGCTCCCGATCTGCACCCGATCAGCGCCTCGACGACGGATCTCGAACTCGTCGAAGAGTTGCTGGCGGCGCACTTTCGCCGCCACGCCACCACCTTGCAGCAGGTCGGCGGGGAATTGACGCCGGCGATCGACGTCCTCTCGGCGCGGATCGGCGGAGGTAAACGCCTGCGCGCGTCGTTCTGCCTCTGGGGCGCCCGAGGCGCCGCCGGGGGCCGGAACGTCGCGGGCATCGTCGAGATGGCGGCCGCCATCGAACTGTTCCATCTCGCCGCCCTCGTGCACGACGACGTGATGGATGACAGCGACGTCCGGCGCGGCCTGCCCACCGTGCATCGGCATTTCGCCGACGATCATCTGCGCGCGCGACGCCGTGGGGACGCCGAGCGCCATGGCACCGCCGTCGCGATCCTCGTCGGCGACATGTGCCTGTCCTGGTCCGACGACCTCGCCGCTGCCGCGGTGGACGACGTGTCCGCGGACATCCGACGCGCGGTCCGCGACACCTGGTCGGTGATGCGCGACGAGGCCTACGCGGGCCAGTACCTGGACATGCTGAGTCAGACCGAGGACACCACCGACGCCGATCGCACGGCTCGCGTGCTGCGCTACAAGAGTGCGCGGTACACGATCGGTCAGCCGCTGCGGCTGGGCGGCACGCTCGCGGGTGCCTCGTCGGCGCTCCTCGAGGCATACGATCGGATCGGCATCACCGCCGGCGAGGCCTTCCAGCTCCGCGACGACATCCTGGGCGTCTTCGGCGACGAGAAGGTCACCGGCAAACCCGCCATCGACGACCTACGGGAAGGCAAGCGCACGATGCTCATCGCGGCGGCCGAGGAATCGGCGGGACGGATGGAGCGCCGCGTGCTCGCCGACGGTCTCGGCAATCCGGACCTCGACGCCGACGGTGCCGCGCGGATGCGTGAGGTCCTGTACTCCACCGGCGCCGTCGAACGAGTGGAACAGCGTATCGCCGACCTGCACGCGGAAGCGCTCGGCATCGTCGACGCCGCTCCGATGGACCCGGCGAGCCGGCACGCACTGACCGCCCTCATCGAACGTTGCGTGTGGCGGCGCGCATGACCGCTCCCGCCGGGCCGACGGTCGAACTCCGCGTCTGGGGTGTCGACCGTGTGCTACCGGCGCTCGGCCGGATGTCGTCGGGTCGACGGGTGCTGCGCCGTACCCCCGGTCTGCGTTTCGCCAAACTGCTGGGCACCGGCACCGCACGCACTTTCACCCTCGAGAGCGCCGACCTGAGACACTGGGCCGCGCTGACGGTATGGCACGACGCCGACGCTGCTTCGGCCGCAAGCGATTCCGTCGTGTTTCGTCGATGGCGGGAGTCCAGCACGGAGGAACTCCGGATCACCATGCGACCACTTCGGTCGAAGGGCCGATGGTCGCGCGTCGACCCGTTCGAGACGGTGCGATCGTCGATAGACCACGACGCGTCCGGACCGGATTGGACGGGCCCGGTCGCCGCGTTGACCCGGGCACGCCTCCGGCCCACGAAGATGGCATCGTTCTGGCGTGCCGTCCCGCCGGTGGCGACGGAACTCGCCGGGGCACAGGGCAATCGATTGGCCCTCGGCGTCGGCGAGCTCCCGCTCGGGGTGCAGGGCACGTTCTCGATCTGGGATTCGGCGCAGGACCTCACCGGCTTCGCCTACCGCTCCCCCGCACATCTGTCGGCGGTTCGGCGGACCGCACCGTCGCGCTGGTATGCCGAGGAATTGTTCGCCCGCTTGGCCGTCACCGAGGTCGTCGGCACGTATGAGGGGAGACCGGCGTGAGTCTCCTGGACGGCTCCACTTCGCACCGATCGGACCAATCGTCGCGATCGCGACGAACCGACGGCACCGCGCCCTGGAACCGCGGCCTGGTCACCCTGGCGTGGATCCTGCTGGCCGCGACGATCGGCGTCCAGATCGCGTTTCCGCTGACCGGTGGCGGCACCCTGCCGCTGACCGTCGCGAGCGTGCTGCTCCTGGCGTCGGCCTCGCTCGTCCACGTCGCCGCAACCCGCGGCGCCGCCGCCGCGGTCGCCCTCGCGGTGGTGGCCGGCGGTGGCGGGCTGATCGCCGAATCCGTCGGTGTGAGCACCGGGTTCCCGTTCGGCACATACGAGTACACCGACGGGCTGGGGCTGAAGGTCCTCGGCGTGCCGGTCCTGGTCCCGCTGGCCTGGATCATGATGTCGTGGCCCGCGCTGGTCGTGACCCGACGACTCGTCCGTGCGGTGGGGATCGCCGGACGGTGGGTTCGGCCCGCCACCGCCGTCGTGGGTGCGTATGCACTCACGGCGTGGGATGTGTTCCTCGATCCGCAAATGGTCGACCAGGGCAACTGGGTGTGGCGGTACCCGACGCCGTCGCTGCCCGGGGTCGCCGACATCCCGCTGACGAATTTCGCGGGCTGGCTGCTGGTCTCGTTTCTCATCGTCGGCGTGCTCGACCTCCTGATCCGCCGCGACGATCCCGACGCGACCGGATCTTCCGGGATGGACGCCGTGCCCATCACCGCATACCTGTGGACCTACTTCTCCTCGGTGATGGCGCACGCGGTGTTCTTCGGCCGTCCGTCCGTCGCCCTCACCGGCGGTCTCCTCATGGGTGTCATCGCCATCCCGCTGCTCGTCGTCGAGATCAGGGGTCGCCGTGCGGGTGTCTGACCTGCTGCGGCCGCTGGTCGCGACGGGAACCGCGCTGTCGCTGGCGTCGCTGGCCCTGACCCTCGACAACGCCCGCCGGGTCCGTCGGCCCGATCTCGCCGACATCCCGGCGCCGGAACCACTGTCGGTTCTCATCCCGATGCGCGACGAGGCGCACAACGCCGAACGCTGCCTACTGGCCGTCCTCGAGGCGGCGGATCGCTGGCCAGGACCGGCCCGAATCCACGTGCTCGACGACGGCTCGGCGGATGGAACCGACGCCGTGCTCGCCCGCCTGGCCTCGATGGACGACCGGGTTCGTGTCCACCCCGGCTCGGCGCCTCCTCCCGGGTGGCTCGGAAAGACCTGGGCCTGCGCCCAACTCGCGGAGAAGGCGTTCCCCGGCGGGGTCCACGTCTTCCTCGACGCGGACGTCGTGGTCGAGCCCCACGCGTTCACCTCATCGTTCGCCTTGCTCCGCAACGCCGGACTCGATCTGGTGAGCCCGTACCCCCGGCAGGTCGCGGTCGGCGCGGGCGAGCGACTGGTGCAACCGCTGCTGCAGTGGTCCTGGCTGAGCACCCTGCCCCTCGGTCTCGCCGAGCGCTCACCGCGCGAATCCCTCACCGCCGCAAACGGTCAGTTCCTGGTCGTCGATGCCGCGATGTATCGTCGTGCCGGCGGTCACGAGGCGGTGCACGACGTGGTCCTCGAGGACATCGCCCTGTTGCGCGCCGTCAAGGCGGCCGGCGGTCGCGGCGTCGTGGCCGAGGGAAGCGACGTCGCCACCTGCCGTATGTACCGCGGCTGGGACGAGGTCCGCGCGGGTTACCGCAAGTCGCTGTGGTCGGCCTTCGGGTCGCCGGGCGGGACGCTGGGCGTCACCGGTCTGCTGTGCCTGATGTACGTACTCCCCGCGGCAGCAGCGCTGTTCGGCTCCCGGACGGGTCTCGTCGGATACCTGGCCGGGGTGGCCTCACGGGTGGTGTCCGCACGCTGCACCGGCGGACGCGGATGGCCGGACGCCTTCGCCCATCCGCTCTCCGTCCTCGTCTTCACCGGTCTCGCAGTCGATTCGACCCTGGCCCGACAGCGCGGCGACCTGCAATGGAAGGGGCGCCCCATCGAGGTCCGTCGATGACACGGGTCCTGGTGATCGGCGCGGGCGTCGGCGGACTCTCCGTCGCGATGCGCCTCGCCGCGACCGGCCACGACGTCACCGTTCTCGAGCAATTCGACGATGTGGGCGGCAAACTCGGTGTCATCGAGCACGACGGGTTCGTGTTCGACACCGGGCCGTCGCTCGTCACGATGCCGCACGTCTTCGAAGAACTCTTCGACACCACCGGATCGTCGATCCACGACCATCTGACCCTCGAACGACTCCCCGTCGCCGCGCACTACCGCTTCCCGGACGGCACCGAACTGGACATGCCGGGAAGGCTCGACGACATCCCCGCCGCCCTCGACGCCGCACTGGGGCATGGGCGAGGCGCCCAGTGGTCATCGTTTCTGGAACGCGCACAACGTGTCTGGGACGTCACACACGAACCCTTCCTGGAATCGCCGATGAGCATCCGCACGATGATCGGCGGAATCGCCACGCCGTCGGATGTGCGGACCGTCGCGCCATGGAGAACGCTGCGCGGACTCGGCGAGGATTACCTCGACGACCCGCGCCTGCGGATGCTGCTGGACCGCTACGCGACCTACACCGGTTCCGACCCGCGCCGCGCGCCGGCGGCGCTCGCGTCCGTGCCGTGGTCCGAGCAGGCGTTCGGATCATGGTATGTACGAGGCGGATTGGGCCGCATCGCCACCGCGATGCACGACCGTCTCATCGAACTCGGCGGGCGAGTCGAGCTCGGTGTCGAGGTCGACCGGATCTCCGTGGACCACACCGGCCGGGCCGATGGCGTGGTGCTGTCCGACGGAAGCCGGCGCCCAGCCGATCTGGTCGTCGCGAACGCCGACGCCCAGCAGGTCTACGACCGTCTCGTACCGCGTCGCGCCGCGCGTCGGCCCGCGGCGCTGCTGCGACGGACGACGCCGTCGCTGTCCGGGTTCGTCCTCCTCCTCGCCCTCGACCATCCGCCCGCTGCGCCGCACCACCAGGTGCTGTTCGCCGAGGACTACGACGAGGAGTTCGACGCGGTCTTCGGATTCCGCGGCTCACCGCGTCCGGTCGCGCGACCGACCGTGTACATCTCGGCTCCCGCCGATCCCGAGATCGTGCCCGCCCCGGGAACCGGGGCGTGGTTCGTGCTGGTGAACGCACCCCGCCACGACCCCGAGCACGGCGTCGACTGGGACGCCAACGGGCTGGCGAACTCCTACGCCGACCGGATCCTCGACGTGATGGCCGACCGTGGGCTCGATGTGACCGGACGGGTCCGTCACCGTCTCATCGTCTCGCCCGCCGACCTCGAACGCCGGACCAGGACGCCAGGTGGCTCGATCTACGGATCGTCGTCGAACGGACCCCGCTCGGCGTTCCTCCGGCCGTCGAACACCTCACCGGTACCGGGCCTCTACCTCGTCGGCGGGTCGTCGCATCCCGGCGGCGGTCTGCCGCTTGTCGTCATGTCGGCGAAGATCGTGGCGGAGCTGATCGGTCCGGCCGTGAGTCACTGACCGATAGGCCTTGCTCATCGGAGCCGTCAGCGCGGATCGATCCGAAACACGGCGCATCGGCCCGCCGCGGCAGCGAAGGCTTCCGGGGTCACGTCGTCGACGACTCCCGCGTCCTTCATCATCTTCGGGCCGTCGGTGCCCGCCAGCTCCGGCCAGGCGCGTAGCACCGGAACGGCCTGATCGGCCGAGAGTTCGACGAGGCGGACGTCGCTCATCGTGCCTCCAACCGACAGCTGGGCACGTCCCTCGGCCGCTCGGACGTTGCGTGCCCAGTCCGCCCCGGGAAAGCCCTCGAGAAGGTAGCGCTCGCCGCTCAGGTCGATCACGGTGAGCGGCGTCCGTCGCGGCTTGCCGGTGCGCCGTCCGGCGACGACGAGAACTGGTAGCTGCTTCATCCCGCCGAGCCGCTGCAGCAGCAGGAACAGCTTGTTCATCGGCTTGAGCCAGCGTGGCGCGGTGTGCTGGGTTTTCGGCATCGTCGGCTCGCTTCTGAGCGTCACTTCGTGCACTGCGGTTTTCCCGTACACCGTACGGTGATCGAGCACCTGCTTCAATCACCATCGCCACGATGCGATCAGCGAGTCGTGGGACCTGGAAGCGTCAGATCAGACCCGGTCGCGATAGCTGTACGCATGTCCACCCAGCGACGCCGTCACGACCGCCACCGGAACACGGGAGGCCTGGAGGTTCCGGCGCTCTTCGGGGGTCAGGTGCTGACGAGACCACGTCCATCGCGGGCCGCGCCACCATGCATTCGTCCGTGAGTTCTCCATTTCACCGGTACCTTTCGCGCCGCTCGCTGTGAGCCCTGTCACGCGACCATACCCGGATGATCTGCGTTCCAAACCTTCCGGCGCAGGTCAGCGTGTCGCGACCGGCATCGGCCCCACCGACCGGTCGCCGCGGAGCTTCTTCCGGATGAGTTCGGCGCTGATGAGGCACATCGGCAGGCCGATGCCGGGACGGGTGCTCGACCCGGCGTAGTAGAGCCCGTCGACCTTGCGTGACCGGTTCGTCGAGCGCAGGAACGCGCTCTGCCGCAGCGTGTGCGCCGGGCCGAGGGCTCCGCCACACCACGAGTTGACCGAGTCGACGAAGTCCGCGGGGCCGATGGTGCGGCGGACGACGACACGATCGGCGAGATCGGGAACACCTGCCCACTGTCCGATCATCGCGATGGCCCGGTCGGTCACCTTCTCGATGTCGGGGTCGCCGCCGCCGTCCACGCCGCCGTGGCCGAGACCCGGGTCGGGCGGGACGGGCACCAGGATGAAGAGGTTCTCCGAGCCGGACGGCGCGACCGACGGGTCGGTGGCCGACGGCTTGCACACATAGAGCGACGCCGGGTCCGGTACGCGCGTGGGACTCTCGAAGATGGCGTCGAAGTTGGTCTTCCAGTCCTCGGTGAAGAACAGGGAGTGATGCGCCAACTCGGGAATCTCACCGCGTACGCCGAGGAGTGCGAGCACCGCCCCCGGGCCGGAGGTGGCGCGGTCCCAGTACCGTTCGGGGAAGGTCTGGAGTTCCCGGGGCAGCAACCGAGTCTCGAGATGGTGCAGATCGGTGGCACCGATCACGATGTCCGCGACCAGTTCTCGCGGTATACCGTCGGCTCCTTCGACGCGGACGCCGGCCACCTCGGCGCGACGACGCGACGGCGTGGACCGTTTCCCCGCGCGTTCCCGCGTGAGGATGGCGGTCGCGGCCGTGCCGGTGGAGATGCGTACGCCCCGTTCCCGCGCAACCCGCTCCAGCGCGTCGACCAGGGTGGTGAAGCCGCCGTTGGGGTACCGCACACCGTCGGCGAGGTCGAGCCAGCTCATCAGGTGATACATCGCAGGGGTGCGCTCGGGCGAGGAACCGAGGAACACCGCCGGATACCCGAGGACCTGGCGGAGCCGGCGGTCGGTGAAGCGGGCCGCGATGTAGGACTGCAGCGAGGTCGTCAGCAGCGTGACAAGCGTTTTCGCGTGCCGCAACACCGGCAGGCCGAGGAAGGCACGTGGCGAGTCGAAGCTGGTGTACAGGAACCGTTCCACGGCAAGGTCATACGCCTGCCTGCCGGTGCGCAGATAGTCGTCGAGTGCGGCTCCCGCGCCGGGCTCGATCTCGTCGAAGAGCGCACGGTTCCGGTCCTGGTCACCGAACACGTCGATCGGCTTCTCGTCGGACCCGTTGTCGTCGAAGAACACTCGGTAACCGGGGTCGAGGCGGACGAGATCGAGCTGCTCGGCGGTCGACGTCCCGAGCATCTCGAAGAAATGGTCGAACACCTCCGGCATCAACCACCACGACGGACCGGTGTCGAAGCGGAACCCGTCGCGATCCCAGGTACCGGCCCGACCACCGAGGTCGTCGTTCTTCTCCACGAGTTCGACGTCGTGCCCGTCGTGGGCGAGGAGGGCGGCGGTGGCCAGGCCGGCGACTCCGCCACCGATGACGACGACGCGTCGGGACTCGCTCATACGTTGCTCTTCCTTCTGTTCAGACCGGCGGCGTCGGCACATGCGGGTCGCGGCATGCCGCGGCGGGCGACGGCGGCCGCCGCGATCTTCGCCTTGCCGGCGTTCGGGACGCGGACGCGGGTACGGCGGGCCTCGGTGGCCGACGACTCGCGAAGGCGGGCGGTCAGCTCGGCGAACAGGTCGTGCGCGGTGCACACCGCGACGCGGCTGCTCGCCGGCAGGTGCGGGATGGCGGCCGCAGCGGCGGTCAGGTCGAGGTCGATGTCGTCCAGCCAGAGCGACCAGGCGGAGTCCGCCGGATCGTCGGGATCGAGGCCGACCAGGTAGCGCCGCCCCAACCCGTCGCTGTCCTCGCCGAAGTCGCGGAGGAAGTTGATCTTCTGGAAGGCCGCGCCCAGCCGTTGGGCGCCGGGTGCGAGCTGGTCGTACCGGGCGGCGGATTTCGGCTCGTCGGCGAGGAACGCCCGCAGGCACATCAGACCGACCACCTCGGCCGAGCCGTAGATGTAGGTGGCCAGCGACTCGAAGTCGTGCTGGACCTGAGTCAGATCGCTGCGCATCGAGTCGAAGAACGGGCCGACCAGATCAAGATCGATGCCGACCCGGCGGGCGGTCTGCGCGAAGGCGTGGACGACGAGGTTGCTGCTCGACCCGGTGACGAGCGCGACGCTGGTCTGCTCCTCGAGCTGGTCGAGTTCATTGCTGCGGTCGACGAGCCCCTGCTCCGGGCGCGGGGCGTCGACGATCTCGTCGGCCACCCGCACGAGCGCGTAGATGTTCTGGACGTCGCGCCGAATCCGCGGCGTGAGCAGACGCGAAGCGAGTCCGAACGAACTCGAGTAGGACCTGATCACCATCGCCGCGCAGGCTTCCGCGACCTCGTCGTATCGCCGGTGAGGTGGGATCACTTGAGTATGACCGGGAATGTGCATCATCCGACCGCTCCTCGACCTGGTGACTGAACGCCAATTGCCTGACGTCATGAATTCGACACCCGAGACATCACCGGATGGGTGTCGTACACAGAACCCGGGTCGTCGGACGGCAGCTGCTGCACCTGCTCGACGAACCACGGACTGACCGCCCACGGGGTGTTCGCGACGAGCGACCACACGTCGGCGACGTCGGCCCAGGCGTGCTCGGCGACCTCATCGGGATCCGGTCGAAGTGTTCCCAGCGGACGTGCGACGAACACCGGGCAGATCTCGTTCTCCACGATGCCGCTCGCGTCGACCGCCCGGTACCGGAAGTCCGGCAGGATGCAGCGGACATCGGCCACCTCGATACCGAGCTCGCGCCGGGCATACCGGTGCACGGCGTCGACGACGTCCTCGCCGGGGCGCGGATGACCGCAGAACGAGTTGGTCCACACCCCGGGCCAGCTGCGCTTGGACAACGCCCGGCGTGTCATGAGGATGCGGCCGTCGACGACGAGATGGCACGAAAAGGCGAAGTGCAGCGGGGTGTCCGGTCCGTGCACCCCCTCGCGGTCGGCGGTGCCGCACGGGCGGCCGTCGGC
The DNA here is from genome assembly GCF_029866425.1 of Gordonia sp. SMJS1. Lineage (NCBI taxonomy): Bacteria > Bacillati > Actinomycetota > Actinomycetes > Mycobacteriales > Gordoniaceae > Gordonia > Gordonia sp. SMJS1. The sequence goes on from NZ_CP123381.1 coordinate 4,912,656, forward strand.
GTCGGCGAGAACCACCGAGTCGTTCGTCATCGAGATTTCCTCATCGCATCAGGATCGGGCGAGCTGCGCTTCGCACCATTGTTCGTCACCGGTGCGCGGTCCGGATGGGAGCCGCCCGCGACGAGAACTCATCCGAGCCGTCGGGTCTGCCTCCGCACCGCGATCCCCAACTGGACCGTCCCGATCAACGCCAGTGCCGCGCCGATCGCCGCGATGAACAGGGCCAGGCCGGACGCGACGGCTGAACTCAGTCCCGCGCACCACCACGAACCCGCACTCACCGTTGCGACGACCGCCAGTATCACCCGCGACGGCCGCTCCCACACGGTGACTGTGCCTGGCCCCTTCATGCCCACCGCCTGCGCCGTGGCGCGGGTGATCTCGAGGATGAGGGTGAGCACCGCGATCGTCGCGCCGAGCCATGGCGGTGCACCCACGACCACCACGATGCCGACGAGCATCACGTCCGAGAACCGGTCCGCCACCGAGTCGTTGATACGTCCCCACCGCGAGGCCGTTCCGGTCTGGGCCGCGATGGCACCATCGATCCCGTCGAGGAGCGCGGCCAGGACGATGACGAGTGCGGCGAGCAGCGGCCACCAGTCGCCGAGAATGGTCAGACACAACGCGATCGCGGTGGCGATGACTCCGAGAGCAGTCACGGTGTTCGGCGTGAGGCCCAGTCGGGCCAACGGTCGCGCACAGGCGTGGCTGACGAGCACCCAGTTCCGGACCCAGAAACTCGCGCGCGGATCGAGCCCTCCGTGGAGCCTCGACCACGAGTCGAGTGCCTCGTCCCTGGCGCTCGCCGTCCGCTCCGCACCCGACGCCGCCGTGAGGCTCCGGCCCGCTCGCTCAGGCTCCGCGGACACGTCCCCTCCTCTGCTTCTCGATCGCCTGCCCGAACGCCCATCCGATGATGACGATGACGTGCGCGACGTACAGCCACAAACCGACCGCCACCACCCCGCCGATCACCCGGAGACCGCCGTACGGGATCCCGACATCGATCGGAAGGGACAGGAACAGCAGGAAGCCCTGGGTGAATCCGGCGATGAACGACGCGGTGCCGAGAGCGCTGGCCGCCGCCACCCCGAGTGATGGCTCACCGGGCGTCACCTTCCAGTACACCCAGGTCAGGGCCACCGTGACCAGCATCCACACGACGATGAACTCGACCACGATCCGGACCACGAGGTCGCCGAAACCACCCGTTCCGCCTCCCTCGGGCGCAAACGTCGTGAGTGTGCCCGCGACGCCGACGACCACATACGCCAGTGGCGGCACGACGACCACCAATCCCAGCACCCAGATCCGAGACCGCCATCCCGTGAACCGGTCCTCGCGCGGATACAACGTCATACACGCGCGGCGAAGACCCTCGCCGTAGAACGACGCCGGGAACAGCAACACCAGTGCGCCCATCAGCGTCAGTCCGGTACCGACCGCGACGGCCTCGTCGAACACGCCACGGCCGCCCATGGCCGGTGGGATGAGGACGCGCAGCTCCGCCAGGGACTCCTCGGCGGACGGGCCGCGGAGCCAGGTCGTCGACCAGATCCCCAGCAGCGCCCACGGCACGACGGCGATCGCCGCGAAGTAGGTGAGGGTGGCAGCAGCCGCGGCGAGGTCGCCGCGGCCCAGTACATGGCGCACATCGGTCACCAACGCACGCACGTCGAACGTCGTCGTCTGCTCGCGGATCGTGGTGTCGCGAGTCACCGTCGGGGCCGATCGGCGCGGTGTCACCCCTCCGGGATACCCGAAACACCCCACTCGCGCCGCAGCAGTGTCCGATCTGAGTCCTCGGTGACTCCACCGTGATCACCTTGTCGCATCCACCGCGGTCCTGCACCTGTCCGGCTGCCGGGGGATCCCGGGTGACGACACCGGTCACCGACGAGCGCCCCGCACATGCTCGGAATGCGTGTCAGATCGACGCGAACAGCGCGATCGCCATCCCCAGCATGATGACCGCGACCACCGCGTCGAGCATCTTCCACGCCCGCGGACTCGCGAAGAATCCGGACAGTCTCCGAGCTCCGCCGCCGAGCGCGGTGAACCACAGGACACTCGCGATGCAGGCACCGAAGGCGAACGCCCACTTGCCGTTTCCGTGGCCGTTGGCGATGGCACCCATGGTGATGACCGTGTCGAGGTAGACGTGCGGGTTGAGCCAGGTCAGAGCCAGGGCCGTACCCACCGCCACCCAGCGGCCGGTGGACTCGGCCCCGATCTCGTCGGTGGCGGCTGCGATGGCCTCGTCACTGCGCACACAGCGTCTGGCGGCCATGACGCCCAACGCCCCGACATACAGTCCGCCGGCCGCTTTCGCGAACGTCACCACCTCCGGGTGCGCGGCGACGAGCGCGCCGAGGCCGGCCACCCCTGCCACGATGAGTACGACGTCGGAGAGGGCGCAGACCGCCACGATCTGACCGGTGTGCCTGCGGGCGACGCCCTGACGCAGCACGAAGACGTTCTGGGGTCCGATGGCGATGATCAGACCGGCGCCGGTGAGGAGCCCGGCAAGTGTCGGTACGAGGTAGGCGGTCACCGGGACGACGCTAGGGCGACACGTCCCGGTCAGTACAGCGAAACTTTTTCACGAATGAACAGTTGAACTTCAGATTGTGGACATTTCGTCGCCCAGTCCGATGCCACGTAGAACTGCGCACAAGGCCTCGATGTAGTCGGTGACATCAAGGTCACCGACCAGGCCCTGCTGAACGACCACCCCCTGCATCGCCGAGACCATCACCTGCGCGAGCACCGCAGGCTCCGCGGGCAATTCGTGGCCCGCGGCCCGCCAGGCCGTCAGCACGCGTTCGAAGACGCCCCGCAGTCCACGGATGATGTCGCGCACGGTCTCGCGCAGCTCCGGGTTGTTGGCGGCCTCACCCCATACCGTCAGGACCATCCGGAAGCCGTCGGTCATCGGCGCGATCTCCAGCAGGACCCGTTCGGCCAGTGCGCGTACAACCGCCTCAGGCGACGGGGGTTGCTCTACCGGGTCGTCGAAGCTGCTGATCCCCGACTCGTAGGCGGCGAAGATCGACCGCGCAACGGCGGCGATCAGTTCTTCTTTCGACGAGTAGTACGAGTAGACGGCACCCGCACTGAGCCCGGATTCCCGGATCACGTCAGACATCGACGCACGGTGGAACCCCTTGTCGACGAAGCATCGGCGAGCGGCGGCGAGGATCTGCCGGCTTCTTTCGAGCTTGCGTTCGTCGCTGATCTTGGGCATGCCGACAGTCTAAAACGAATATTCGTTCTTGATTCCTCGCGGCTCTCCGCGCATACTCAGAAAAACGAAGATTCGTTCTTTTTAGGAGTGGTCATGAGCACTGAACTGCACTCGACAGATTCGCGCGATCGGGCGCCCATTGCGACCGCGGAGGCCGACGGTGCGCCCCCGACCGGGCGGGCACCCAGTTGGCGCCTCGTGGCGGTGATGGCGCTGCTGATCCCGACGTTCGTGATCGCGATCGCCGCGATGTTCGTGTCACTGGCCGTCGATCCCGAGCCGCATCAAGCCCCACTGGGTCTCGTCGCACCGCCGCCCGCGGCACAGGCGATCGAGACGGCGCTCGCCGACCGGGCCGGTGAAGACGCCTTCGCCGTCGAACGATTCGCCGACACCGAGGACGCGCGTGCCGCCATCGAACGGCGCGACCTGGTCGGCGCGATCGCGGTCGGGCCCGGCGGGGTCACGGTGCTGACCGCGGAGGCGGGTTCGCCGGTGCTGGCGCAGGTCGTCGCCGGGGTCGGGAACGGCATCGCCACCGCCCAGCGTGTACCGGTCGCCGTCGAATCCGTGGTCCCCACTCCCGAGACAGATGCCCGCGGAACGGGTTTCGCCGCCGGACTGTTGCCGTTGCTGATCGCCGGCATGGCGCTCGGCGGGGCGGCCGCGATCGGGTTGCGCGGCCGAGCCGCCATGCAGGCGACGCTGGCGGTCCTGGGGCCGCTCGTGGCCGGGTTCGGTTTCGCGGCGACGTGGTCATGGCTGGGCGTCATCGACGGTGGTATCGGCCCCGTCGGACTCGCCGCAGCCCTGATGATCGGAGCGATCACCTGGTTCACGGTTGGTGCGGGCAGCCTGCTCGGCCCCGCCGGGGTCGGGGTGTCCGCGCTGGTGATGGTGCTGATCTCCAACCCGCTGTCGGGGCTGGCATCGTCGCCGTACCTGTTGCCCGCGCCGTGGGGAACGATCGGCCAGTGGTTGCCGCCCGGCGCCGGCGGCACGCTGCTCCGTTCGGTCGCGTATTTCCCGGCGGCGAGCATCACCGGACAGGTCGCCGTTCTCCTCGGGTGGATTGCCGTCGGCGCCGCGCTCCTCGCACTCGGCGTGGTGCGCGGACGGCGGGCCGACTCCGCGGGCGACACCGTCCCCGCCTGATCCGGCCGGCGGTGGTGTGTCTCGCCTGTCCGGCGGGACACACCACTAACCTCGGCTCGTGGACATCAGTCAGGAAGGCCTGCGCACGCTGGCCGCGGTCCTGCGCGAGGGCACCTTCGACGCCGCGGCCACCGCCCTGCACATCACCCCGTCGGCGGTGAGCCAGCGGATCAAGGCGCTGGAGTCCGCTGCCGGGCGGGTACTCCTCCGGCGGACCAAGCCGGCGACGGCCACACCCGATGGCGAGGTGCTGGTGCGGTTGGCCAAGCAGTGGGAACTACTGCTCGCCGAGACCCGCGCCGAGTTCGTGGGCGCGCCCGACGACGACGATCTGCCGCTGGTCGAACGTCCCCGTGTCCATCTCCCGGTCGCGACGAATGCCGACTCGCTCGCGACCTGGTTACTGCCCGTGCTCGCGCGATTCCACCGGGAGCACGCGGTGGCGGTCGAGGTCTTCCGAGACGACGAAACCCGCAGCAGCACCCTGCTCCGCACCGGCGACGTGCTCGCCGCGGTGACCTCGGAACCACTCGCGATCCGCGGGTGCGCACTGCAGTCGCTCGGCACGATGCGCTATCTGCCGGTCGCCACACCGGAATTCATCGACACATGGCTACCCGACGGGCCCGATGCCGATGCACTGGCCCGGGCCCCGATGGTGCAGTTCGACCGCAACGATCACATCCAGCGGAACATCTCGGCCGCCCTCGCCGGCCGGCCCGTCGACCCGCCCGCGGTCTACATCCCGGCGTCGACCGAATACCACCGCGCCGTCACGCTCGGCATCGGCTGGGGCGCCGTCCCGGTCGTCCAGATCGCGGACGCCCTCGACACCGGTCGCGTCCGCCTCATCGCCGACCACCACATCGACGTCCCGCTGTACTGGCAGCACTGGAAGCTGAGTTCGCCTCTGCTGCAAACACTCACGACGAGCGTCGTCGACGGCGCGCGCGGGTTCTCCAGCACTGATCGCGCTCGACTCGTCGCCGTCCACGACGGGCAGACCCAGCTGTGGACGAATCGGACGTTGTCACACGCCTGCGGTCGACGGTGTTCCCGCGACCGCCGGGCTGTCGTCGACCGTGCGCCGGCCCCGAACGACAGCGACGCCGAGAACGCCCACAGCGACCACGAGGCAGGCGATCACGTAGGGGAGACTCCCGATCGGTGTGTTGTCGGCGGTGATTCCGTCCTCGGCGTCGAGGTAGGCGGGCAGCGCGGTGCACCACAGTACGAGGTGCACCCCGAGGAACAGGACCGGGAACACGACGAGGAAGGGCCGAGCGCTGCGGGCGTCGTCGACGCCCAGCGTCGGGTCGCTGCGCATGCGTCGCCATTGCACGTACAGAAGGGTCAGTCCGATGCCCCACACCAGGGCCATCTCTCCCCAGTAGACGACGGTCTGCGCGTCGTGATTCGCGTTCTCGTCGCGGCCGAACAGCGCCGTCGGAATGGACAGCAGTGGCATGCTGACGACGGCCACAACACCGGACACTACGACGCGCCAGGTCAACGACCATCCACGCGGGGCGCGTCCGTGGGAGGTCGGGATCTGCACCAAGCGCACCGCGACGTAGACGAGAACCGCGAACGAGACGGTCGCGAACAGCCAGACGCTCCCCCACGGCACCGCGGCCAGTGTGGGCTCCGCGGCGGGATTGCCGAGCTCGTCGGGGGCGATGCCCTGGGCTCGGAGCTGGGCGAGGGTGTCGCGATAATACGGCGCGTCGACGTTCCACGCCCACCACTTGAGCTGCGGGCCGAGCTGGTCGAAGATCTCGTAGAAGGTCTGGAACACCAGGGCCAGAACGAGCGAGCCGCGCAGCGCGGAGCGCTTCGACCCGTCGAAGAAGCCCCACGCCCGCACGATCTCGTAGGCGACCTGGCTCACGGCCGGATAGAACGCGACAATGTACAACGGCAGCCGGTCGTACATGAACATGACCGTGAACACGTTGTGGGAGAACATGAATCCCATCGCCTCTTCGGCGTGGAACCAGTTCGGGAAGTACAGCGGCGGCTCGATCACGAACAGGTAGACCAACGATCCGATCCACACCGTCAGGTTGGTGGGGTCGCCGTCGCGACGCAGTCGGCGGATCGCGTGGATCAGCGCGAGGACGGCACCGAGGATGATCGTGACCTCGAGGACCGGTTGCGTCCAGTGCTCGAGGTCGGCCGGATTCCGGATCGTGACAATCGGATTCGCGCCCTCGCACTCGAACCCCAGGTAGCCGGTGATGATCGACGGGACGTCACCCGGCGTGCAGACCGCCATCGTCTCCGCCTCCTGCAATGGCTGCGCTCCGGCGCCGATCCGCCGAGCCCACTCCGCTACGTCACGTCATGCCTGTGAATGATGTGTCACCGTAGTATGTGCTCCAGGTCACGTCAACGGACCGCGGCGGAGTCGACCAACTTCGGATTCGACTCGTCGACAAGGGGGTTCTCGATCTCGTCGCGCCACATGCCGGCCGCGAAGTAGAACGCCCACGCGATCGGCACCGGGAGCAACCCGGCCAGCACGAACGTGGCGGTCAGGCCGATCGCCGACGAGACCGGGGCGGCGATCGCCATCGACACCGGCATCAGCGCGACCGATACGAAGAAGTCGAGACTGGCGATGCGACCCAACAGTGCCGGCGGCACCCGACGCTGTAAGAGCGTTCCCCACAGCACCATCGGGCCGTCGAAGAGGATGCCCATGGTCACACCGGCGGCGACGAACATCCACGTCGAATCGGCGAGACCCATCAGTACCAGCGGCAGGCTGGAGAACGCCCACAGTGAGAACATGACGGTGAGGTACCGGCGCGGCATCGGGATCGAGGCAAATACCAGTGACGCCGCAGCCGCACCGAGTCCGAATCCGGCAAGCACCCAGGCGTGCTGGGTCGCGCCGCCGTCGACGCGCTCACGTAATGCGAACGGGACGAGCACCTCGATGGGGCCGAGCGTCGCCAATACCAAAACGCAGGCGAAAAGCAGCGTGCCCCACAGCCACGGGGTCCGGGCCATGTAGACGAAACCTTCGGCCAGGTCGCCGACGATCCGGCGGGCACCCGCACCCTCGACGACCTCCGGCGCGTCCTCGCCCGTCTCGCCGAACCGGCGCGCGGTGACCGCGGCCATCCCGAGATAGCAGACACTCGACAGGATCGCGGCGACCGCCGCCATCAACACCGCGGGCCCGGGCCCAGGCACCGATGACGGCGCCGGCGACCATCGGGCCGACTGCCTGGAAGACGACCGGGCGGAAGAAGCCCTCGATCCCGTTGGCCGCCTGCAGCTCCGACGGTGCGACGACGCCGGGCAGCAGCGCCGAATAGGCCGGGTAGTACATCCCGGTGGTGATGCCGCCCAGCAGGGAGGCCACCACCACGTGCCAGAGTTGCAGCACGCCCGCGATCGAGGCCAGACCGATCGCGCCGAACGCGACCATCTTCGCGACCTCGAGGCCGATCATGATGTGGCGCTGCGAAATACGGTCGGCGAGCACGCCACCGGCCAGCGTGGAGACGAGCATTCCCACCGCGGCCACGCCAGTTGCCAGCGACACCTGACCCGGCCCGCCGCCGAGCGCGATGATCTGCCAGATCACCGCGATCGTCCACACGCCGTCGGCGAACATGGCGAGGATCAGTCCGGACGCGAGCAGCCGGTACTGCCGACGCGCGAACGGCAGCAGCGCGCGGGGCAGACGGGAGTCGGCGGCGGAGGTCACCCTTCGAGCTTGCCCGAACCCGCTGGGGTGGTGCCAACCCTTTTCGGACCGCTGTTGTCCGGCGGTGCGGGTCAGCTCGCCTTGCGCGAGGACTTCTTGGCGGGCGCCTTCTTGGCTGTGGACTTGCTCCCGGACTCGCCGGACCCCGAGCTGCCCGAGGAGGTCTTCTTCGCCGTCGACCTGGAAGCGGTCTTCTTGGCCGGCGCCTTCTTCGCGGTCGTCTTCGCCGCAGCCTTCTTGGCCGGTGCCTTCTTGGCCGCGGTGTCCTTCGAGTCCGAATCCTTCGAATCCGATCCCCCGCGGTCCTTCACCGATGCGCGCAGCGCGGCAAGGAGATCGGCGACGTCGGAGTCCTCGGTGTCCTTGTCTTCGTCGTCGGATTCGGGGAACGCCTCGCCACCCTCGGACTTCGCCTCGATGAGCTTCGTCAGCTCGTTCTGATAGGTGTCCTCGAACTCGGAGGGGTCGTAGTCCGATGCCATCGACTCGATCAGCGAGGCCGCCATCTGCAGTTCCTGATCGCGGATCTCGGTGTCGTCGTCGAGGAAGCCGAAGTCGGGTTTGCGGACCTCGTCGGGCCACAGCAGCGTCTGCAGCGTCATCACCCCGTCGACGACGCGCAGCGCGGCCACGCGTGTCCGGTTGCGCAGGGTGAAGGAGGCGATCGCGAGCCGGTCCGTCTCCTCCAGCGCCTTGGCCAGCAGGACGTAGGCCTTCGGCGACTTCGACGACGGTTCGAGGTAGTAGGGCTTGTCGAAGTAGATCGGATCGACCTGCTCGGCGGGTACGAACTCCAGGATCGAGATCTCGGGACTCTTCTGCACCGGCAGCGAGGCGAGGTCTTCTTTGGTGAGGATCACGGTCTCGCCGGACTCGGATTCGTAGGCGTTGGCGATGTCGCCGTAGTCGACTTCGGTGTCGGTGCCCTCGCGCACGCGGCGATAACGGATGCGGGTTCCGTCCGACGAGTCGACCTGATACGACTTCCGGTCGTGACTCTCGGTCGCGGAATAGACCTTGACCGGCACGTTGACCAGGCCAAAGCTGAGGTCGCCCTTCCAGATCGAGCGCATGAGGGCCATTCTGCCAGGGATCCGGGCCGGATGGCGGCAAGCTGCGCGACGTTCTGACCGGCGTTGTGGACAATGGGACGCATGGCAGGCGGCGAGACACTGGAGGTCGACGGTCGGCGGATCTCGATCACCAATCTCTCGAAGGTGCTCTATCCGGCGACGGGGACGCGGAAGTTCGAGGTCATCGACTACTACTCGCGGATCGCCGATGTCCTCCTCCCCCACGTACGCAACCGCCTCATCACCCGTAAGCGGTGGCCCAACGGCGTCGAGTCGACCCCGTTCTTCGAGAAGAACGTTCCCGAGAGCGCACCTGACTGGATCCGACGCCACGGCATCCAGCACAGCGAGCGGGTCATCAACTATGCGATGGCCGACGACCGCGCCACGCTGGTCTGGCTCGCGCAGATGGCCGTGCTCGAGATCCACACGCCGCAGTGGCGGCTTCCCATGGGGCCCGACGGCGCGCCGATGGCCAACCGCATCGTGTTCGACCTCGATCCCGGTCCGCGGGTGCCGCTGCACCGGACCGCGGAGGTGGCGTGCGAGATCCGCAACTGGCTCGGCGGTGCGACGACGTACCCGGTGACCAGCGGCGGCAAGGGCATCCACCTCTACGCGCGGCTCCCGAAGCCCGTGACGTCGGATGCGGCGCGCAAGGTGGCGCAGGAGGTCGCCAACGAGTTCGCCCGTCAGCACAGTGATTTCATCACCGCCAAGATGTCCAAATCGCTGCGCGACGACAAGGTCTTCATCGACTGGAGCCAGAACACCGCCGCCAAGACCACTCTCGCGCCGTACTCGATGCGCGGACGCGAGCAGCCGTGGGTGGCCGCGCCGCGCACCTGGGAGGAGATGGAGGACCCCGGACTCTCCCAACTGCTCTACACCGAGGTGCTGGAACGCGTCGAGGAATTCGGCGATCTCCTCGACGGCCTGGACGATCCCTACGACGACGAGCCGGAGGTCGTCGTCGAGCCCGCGGCGGGACAGGTCATCAACCTGAAGGAGTACCGGCGCAAGCGCGACCAGTCGAAGACACCCGAACCCTTCGGCGACGAAGCGCATCGACATCGCATCGAAGCCGAGAGCTCTGCTGCAGAACCTGATTCCTCGGATACGCAGACCGAGAGGGCACCGATCTTCGTGATCCAGGAGCACCACGCCCGTCGGTTGCACTACGACTTCCGACTGGAACACGACGGGGTCCTGGTGTCGTGGGCCGTACCGAAGAACCTGCCCACCGACCCCGACCAGAACCGGCTCGCAGTGCAGACCGAGGACCACCCGATGGACTACGCCGAGTTCGAGGGCGACATCCCGGCGGGCGAATACGGCGGCGGTCACGTGTCCATCTGGGACAGGGGCACATTCGAGCTCGAGAAGTGGCGGGACAAAGAGGTCATCGTCCGCCTCCATGGCGAGCGCGTGCAGGGACGGTACGCCTTGATCCGGACCGGCGAGAAGAACTGGCTCGCCCACCTGATGAGCGACGAACCGCGTCCGATCGTCCCCGACAGCCTCACCGACCCGCGCCCGATGCTCGCGACCGACGAGTCGATCGACGGACTCAACGGTCGAGACTGGGCATTCGAGGGCAAATGGGACGGATATCGGCTCCTCATCCGTTCGGTCGGCGGCGAGTTCCGGCTCACCTCCCGATCGGGTATCGACATGACCGCCGACTTCCCCGAACTCGCCGGCCTCGCAGATGATCTCGGTCTGATGGATGTGGTGCTCGACGGTGAGGTCGTCGCGATCGACTCGTCGGGCCGCACCAATTTCACGCTGCTGACCTCGCGTCGGCACACCGACGAGCCGTATTCGTTGCGGTTACACCTGTTCGACATCCTGTTCCTGAACGGCTCGTCGTTACTGCGCAAGCCGTGGTCGGTTCGACGCGAACTCCTCGAGGAGCTGGCGCCCGCGTTCCGCAACTCCGCCTTCGTCGAAGTGCCTCCGCTGCTCCCCGGACCGGGATCGGCCGCCGTCGAATACAGCCGTGACCACAACCTGGAAGGTGTTGTCGCCAAACGCCGCAACTCGGTGTATCAGCAGGGACGTCGGTCGACCACCTGGCTGAAACACAAGAACTGGAGCGACATCGAGGTCGTGGTCGGCGGATATCGGCCGGGCCGCGGCAACCGCGCGCACACCATCGGTTCCCTGCTCATCGGTTTGCCCGAGGAGACCGGACTCCGCTACGTCGGTCGCGTGGGAACCGGCTTCACCGACGCACAGTTGCGTTCGCTTGCAGAGGAACTCGGACCGTTGGAGATCTCGCGGTCGCCCTTCCTGGACAAACTCGACCGGCCCGTCGAGTCCAGCGCGGTGTGGGTCCTGCCGAAGATCGTCGGCGAGGTCCGGTTCATGGACTGGACGACGGCCGGGCATCTGCGGCATCCCAGCTGGCGGGGGATCCGGAGGGACAAACTGCCCGGTGATCTGTGACCCGGGGCGTGAACCGAGCAGAGGAGCGTGGACATGACGGGTGAGACGATCACCATCTCGGCGGCCGACGGAGAGACCGAAGCCTATGTGGCACGGCCCGATTCATCCGGGACGTCTTCGGGAGTCCTGTTCCTCACCGATGTGATCGGCCTACGACCTCGCATCGAGGCCATGGCCGACCGCATCGCGTCCTGGGGTTACGTCGTGCTGGTGCCGCACCTGTTCCACCGGTACGGGTCCGCGGCCGAGTGGGCGCCCACCGAGGATCTGCTGTTGCCCGAGGCGCGGACCGCATTCTTCCGATCCGCGATGCCGCGGGCACGGACCCTCACGCCCGACGCGGTACGGCCCGACCTCGTCGCCTACCTGGATGCGCTGCAGTCGCTGCCGGGCGTCGCACCCGGACGTGTCGGTGTCACGGGCTACTGCATGGGTGGCCGGCTTGCGCTGAACATCGCCGCCGCCCGGCCCGACGACGTCGCCGCGGTCGGCATGTTCCACACCGGCGGCCTCGTCACCGACGACCACGACAGTCCGCACCTGCATCTCGTCGGCATCGACGCGTTCGTCCTCGCCATCCACGCCGACAAGGACTCATCACTGCCCGCGATGGCGGTCGCGCAGTTCGAGCACGCCCTGACCGGTGGGGGCGTGGCGCACTCGGCGACCGTCTATCCCGGTGCGCCGCACGGGTATACGATGTCCGATCTGGCGGCGTATCACCACGAGGCCTGCGAACATCACTTCGATGAGCTCAAGGCTCTCTTCCGGCGGACGTTGTCGGGGTGAGGTGGGTCCGCTCCGACCCCCGGTGAGTCCGATCGTGCGATCGTCGGACAGGTACCGCGGGCCCCGCAAGGCGACTACAAGTCGCCTGTAAGTCGGGCGGCGCACAGTGGCCGCAACCAGCCACCACAAGCCGCCAGGAGACACCCGTGACCAGCCGACCTTCCCCCCGCACCGCCACCGCACCGACCACCCCCGATCTCACCGGCATGAAGCTCGCCCACCGCGGCATGCTCGACGACACGCGCCGCTTCGCCGACATCCTCGGCCGCATCGCCGGTGGTGAACCGTGTGATGATCGCCGCCGCCGAGCCATCGGCGACTATCTCGACCAGTTGTGCGCGTCCATCCATCATCACCACACCATCGAGGACGAGGTGGTTTGGCCGATCCTCACCGCATCCGCCGGCGCGGCCGTCGACGTCCACGATCTGGAAGATGATCACACCCAGCTCGATGCGCTGCTCGCGACACTGCAGGCTCGCACCGCAGCCTTCACATCCGCGAAAGCCGATCACCGTGACGCAGCGAACGAGCTCGCCGCGACCCTCGGCGACGTTCACCAGCTACTCGGTGAGCACATCGCCGACGAAGAAAAGGTCGTGTTCCCGATCGTCGCCCGCTACGTGAGTGTGGCGGATTGGGACCGAGTGGAGAATGCTGCCCGAAGCGGCGCGAGCATGCGGTTCGAGGCACCGAGAATGATGCGGCACGCAGATGAGCGCGAGCTGGCGAAGATGAAGCGCGAGGCGGGACCGGTCATCCGGGCCGTGCTCACACTGCTCGTTCGCAGCTTCGACAAGCGCGAGGCCATCATCGCCGGCCCAGTTCGGTGAGGCCGGCTCGCACCGTGTTCTGCACCTCCACGGCCATTCGACGGTGGGCGGTCGCGGCGGCCGTGTCACCGAGGAGGTCGGCGAGCTCGGCGAGCACCGCGTCCATCGGACCGAATGCGACAGATCCCGAGTTCAGGCCGGCAATCGTGCCCGACCAACGCCGCAGTTCGTCGTAGAGCACGGCCGCGGCCTCGGTCATCTCGAGCCGGACGAGGGCGCGGGCGTGGAAGACCGACATCGCGGTCCAGTAGAAGTCGCGGCTGATCGGAGGCGCGGTGCGGGCGACGCGGCGCGCCTGCTCGACATGACCGGCGTCCAGCAGCGCGACCACGTACACCCAGGAGATCATCTGCGGGGCAACATTGTTGATCGCGGCGAGGGGTTCGGTGAGATGTGCGAGCGAACCGCGGAACCACCCGACCACCATCTCGCCGACCAGACCGATCTCCGCCGAGTTGATCGCGCCCGCCGCCTGCAGTCGCGCGGTGAGGTCGCGGTACTCGCGCTCTGCCTGGTCGATGTCGCCACCGAGCACCTCCAGGACCGCCGAGAACGCCGACAAGACGACGACGAGTTCGCCCGCGCGCCCGCTGGAGGCCGACCGTAGACCTTGTTGGGCTCGCGCGACGGCGCCGGGCAGGTCGACCCGCGCGGCCCGCGCCAGGAACGAGAAGAAGTGTGCGGCCGCCTGATAGGCCAGCACTCCGGACTCGTCTGCCACTCGGTCGAATTCGTCGGTGAACGCCGGCAGTTCTGCGCTGAGATCCGGCCCGAGGGCGGTGTACACACGCGCATTCCACGCCGCGCAACGGACTTCGGGGTCCGCGTGCCCGTTCGCGGCCTCCACGGCCTGGGCGGCCAGTTCGATGGCGCGGCGGTCGTCGATGCCCTCGAGTTCGAAGACCAGCGACACCAACAGGTAGACCCGGTCCTCACCGGTGGCGCGACCCAGCGCGCTCGTCATCGCGGCGATCAACTCCGTGTCGGCGATCCGCTGACGGCGTGTCGTCCAGATGACCGGCGCCCGCCAACACGTCAGCGCGGCCATGACCAGATCGTCGTCACCCAGTTCTCGAGCTGTCGCGATCGCCTGACCACGGCGCGCGCGGGCCTCACCGGTGTCGTCGCCGCGGAACGCCAGTGCCGTCACCAGGTGGGTCAACGCCACGACGAACGCGGACCGATCGGCCGCGTCGGCGGTCGCCGCGGCATGTCCGGCCATCTCATGCAGACGCACGGCGGACCGCCACAGGTCTGCCGAGTCCGCCGTGAATTCGGTGCCGAACCTCGCGACGGCAGCGACCGTCACCAGCTCGAGGGCGCGTTCGACCGTGTCGGGGACGGCGCCGAGAGCCGCGTGGTGTGCCAGCTCGTCCGGATCGACGCCTGGGGTCTGCTCGAGATACAGCACGATCTGCCAGTGCGATCGCCGCTTCCGCAGCGCGGGGATGCTGTCGTACACGGCGTCGCGCACGAGAACGTGGTTGAAGTGCACCGCTTCGATGTCTGCGGTCAGCAATCCGGCGGCGACGGCCGTGTCGATCGCGTCGAGCACGAGTTCCTCGGCGGTGGCGTCGGGATTCCTGTTCCACAGGGTGAGTACGCCATCGATCGGCGCACGGCGCCCGAAAAGCGCGGCCAGGCGTAAGACGGTCGCGACTTCGGCAGGTAGCCGTTCGATCCGCTGCATCAGCACGCTGGTGACGCCACGGGGGATCGCGGCGGCAGCCGCCGAGAATCCGCGGGAGGCGACGAGCTTGGCCAGCTCACGCACGAAGAGCGGATTGCCGTCGGTCCTCGTGCGCAACAGCTCGAGCAGCGGGGTGTCCACGGATTCCAGTCCCACCGACGCCGCGAGTTCGCGGATACCGTTCTCCGACAGACCCTTCAGCTCGATGTGTTCGGCGGTCACCGCAGCGAGAGATGCCGTGGTCGCGAGCAGGTCCACACCGGCTTCCGATGCCCGGTAGGTGACCACCACGAGCACCGGAGACCGGGCCATCCAGGTCACCAGTTGCCGAAGGACCTGCAGCGTGGCGCCATCGGCGCGGTGTGCGTCGTCGAGCACGAGGACCGTCCCCGGTGCGTCGGAGTGCGAACCGCAGGCTTCCATCACCCGCCGGGCGATGTCGAACGAATTGTCCAATCCCTCGTCCGACGTCAGATCGCCACGAAACTTCGCCTGCTGCAGTATCTCTCGCCACGCCCAGGCTGTCGGGGCGCCGTCGACCTCGGGGCAGTGTCCAATCGCCCCGGCCCAGCCGGCGGCGCCCAGACGTGCGACGAGTGAATCCGCGAACGTGCTCTTGCCGCCGCCGGCCTCCGCGCTCACCCATACGACGCGCAGACCGGTCGCGCTCGCGGCCTCGGCGTGACCGAGCAGTGCCGCGAGTTCGTTCTCCCGTCCGGCGGGTTCGCGACGACCCGCCGACGCGGTGACGGGCGGCACGCTCGGCGGTTTCGGCGTCTCCGGCACCGGCGGTGCGACCGGCGCCGCCAGGGTGGGCGCCTGCTGCAGGATGTCGCGTTCGAGCAGCTGGATCGGCGGTCCTGGATCCACTCCGAGTTCGTCGGCGAGATACGACCGCAGCCGGCGCAGCGTCGCCAGGGCGTCTGCCTGCCGCCCCAGTCGGTACTGCGCCAGCGCGAGCAACCGGAAGTACTCTTCGCGGGCCGGTTGGTCGTCGCACTCCGCAGCCAGCACCTGCGCCACCTCCGCCGCGCGTCCGTGGTCGACCGCCAGTGAGGCCCACTGCTCGATCGCCGACCGGCGTACATCGTGGAGTCGGGCGACTTCGGGCTGTGCCCAGCCCTCACCCGAACAGGCGCCGTAGGGATCGCCGCGCCACATCCGCAGCGCGCCATCCAGCTCGCGAAGCCTCGAGGCGGGATCGTCCGCGTCGCCGCCGACGGTGACGACGGCCTCGAATTCCCAGACGTCGACGCTCGGACGGGGTAGCCGTAACGCATAACCCGGTTGCTCACTGACGAGCACGGTCGCCGGAGCGCGGGGCGGGCGAGACGGTTCGATGACGCGTCGCAGATTGGACACCTGCACCTGGAGGCCCGCCAGTGCCTTCGGCGGTGGTTCCCCGTTCCACAGATCGTCGATCAACCGATCCGTGGACACCACCCGACCGCGGCCGGCCACCAAGCGGGCCAAGACCGCCCGTTGCCGGCGCGGGCCCAGGTCGACCACCTCGGAATCGAGTTCGCAGGAGATGGGACCCAGCACCGAGATCCGGAGCGTCGAACCGGCACCACCGGCCGGACGCCCATCCCGAACCCCCATACCCACCCGATCCTCTCGTCGTCGACGTCAGACTATCGCTGCTGCTGGTCTCGCGTGCCGTTCACGGCGCCCCACTCCGTGCCGGTGAACCCACCCGGCGCAACGACGACGTGTTCCGCCTCCGGGGTCCGATCAACGCCCCGCGAACCGACCACGGCCCACCCCCAGAGCACCATCCACACACTCATGCCGCCGACCTGGATGCGCTGGGCGAGTCCGAGCCGGTAGTCGCCGACCAGGTTGTCCGCCAACAGCATCCAGACCGTGGCGAGCGCGACGATGACGAGCACTGCGTTCCCGACCCACCGGAGCATCGGCCATACGGGACCGTCCGGTGTGGTGCGTACCGCCGAGACGCCGGCGGCGACCATGACGGTGAAGATGGCGAACACCGCGACCGTACTGGTGAGCGCGTGGATGTGATGCAGTTGCGGGAGCAGTCCGCTCGGTTCGCGCGGGCACCCGGGGTCGACTCCCGGAATGCACTCGATCGGGAGCAGGGCGTCGGCGATGGTCGCCGCGCCGAACACCGCCAGTGCGAGAACGGCGGTGGTCGCTGTACGGTCGCGAAACACCGACGTCGCGTCCCCCTCCCGCTGGCCGAGCCTGTCGAGGTCACCAGGTGGCTTCGACTCGGCGCCTCGCTCCGCTCGGTGCCGGCTCAACCAGCGGGGGAAAGGCGGTCGCGGGACGAGCAATAGCAGTGCCGCGACGAGTGCGCAGACCCCGGTGGTCACGTCCCCGACCACGTAGATGTCGCGGTGGGGACGGTTCGCGGCGTCCAGCTCGCTGAGGAACGTGCGCATCGGGTCCAGCGAGTCCGCCCACGCGAACTCCAGCACCCACGACGAATAGCACAGGCCCGCAACGGCGATCAGGATGCCCGCGAGCGATCTCCTCACGACGCGGGTGACGACTCCGGTGCGCCGATCGGCCGTCCCTGACGCAGCGGGAGTTCCTTCCAGGTGACCGTTCCGATGATCGCGAGCAGCGCGACGATCGACACCGCCAGGAACACCCGGTCCATCGAGTCGGCGAACCCCTCCTTGATGGGTTGGGCCAGTTCGGCCGGCAGCTTCTCGATGACCGAGGTGTCACTCATGACACTGTCCGACGATCCGGTCGCGGCGCCGGGATTCTGAGCGGCCGCGATGAGCGACTGCCCGAATGCGCTGACCTGCGGGTCGCTGCTCTGCGAGGCCTCCACGACCGCCGCGCGGTACTCGGGTTGGGCTGCCGCCGCGACCATCTCGTCCTTGATGTTCGGCCCCATGAAGGAGAACAACAGCGAGAAGAAGACCGCGACACCGAGCGTTCCACCGATCTGACGGAAGAAGGTGGCGGTGCCGGTGGAGAGTCCCATGTCCTTGGGCGGCAGGATGTTCTGCATCGCCAGGGTTATCGGCTGCATCAGGTTGCCGAGCCCGAAGCCGAGGAGCGCGGCCATCAGCATGACCAGGTAGAGCGGCGTCTCGGTGCCCACCAGGTGCAGCAGGAAAGTGCCCGCGGTGATC
Organism: Gordonia sp. SMJS1; assembly: GCF_029866425.1. Taxonomy (NCBI): domain Bacteria; kingdom Bacillati; phylum Actinomycetota; class Actinomycetes; order Mycobacteriales; family Gordoniaceae; genus Gordonia; species Gordonia sp. SMJS1. Next base: position 4,930,737 of record NZ_CP123381.1, read on the forward strand.
AGCACGGCGCCGACGACCGTGAAGATCTTGTAGCGTCCGGTGCGCGAGATCAGCTGGCCCGACAGGATCGAACCGGCCATCAGACCGAGCACCATCGGCAGCATCTGGAGGCCGGCGATCATGGGGCTCGATCCGCGGAGGACCTGGAAGTACTGCGGCAGCATCGAGATTCCACCGAACATGACGGCGCCGATGATGACCGAGATGATGATGCCCTGGCTGAACACCCGGTTGGTGAACACGCGCAACGGGATGAGGGCGTCGTCGCCCATGCGGTGCTCGATCCAGATGAACGCGGCGATGCCGACGACGCCGATCCCGTAGCAGAGGAACGACAGTCCGGAGGTCCATCCCCACTGGCGCCCCTGTTCGGCGACGATGAGCAGCGGAGCCACGGCGACGGCGAGTGCCGTCGCCCCCCAGTAGTCGGTGCGCCCGCCGACGCCCTTCTGCTGGTCGTAGTTGAGCACCTTGTAGACCACGAACAGCGCGACGAGTCCGATCGGCACGTTGACCAGGAACACCCAACGCCAACCGGACACCCAGAGGATCGTCTCCTGGCCGGCGAACAGACCGCCGAGGACCGGGCCGAGGACGCTGGAGGTGCCGAACACGGCGAGGAAGTAGCCCTGGTATTTGGCGCGTTCCCGCGGCGGGACGATGTCGCCGATGGTCGTCAGTGCGAGGGTCATCAAGCCGCCCGCGCCGAGCCCCTGGAAGGCGCGGAACGCGGCGAGTTGATACATCGACGACGCGATCGTGCACAGCAGCGAACCGACGATGAAGATCGAGATCGCCAGCAGGAAGAACGGTTTCCGGCCGTGGAGATCGGACAGCTTGCCGTACAAGGGGGTCACGATCGTCGCGGTGACGAGGTAGGCCGTGGTCACCCAGGCCTGCAGGTCATACCCTTGCAGATCGTCGGCGATGGTCCGGATCGCCGTCGACACGATGGTCTGGTCGAGGGCGGCGAGGAACATGCCCAGCATGAGTCCGGCCAGGATGGTCAGGATCTGGCGATGGGTCAGTCCGGCGCCGGCGACCTCCTCGTCGTGGTTCACCGTGTCGGCGGCCGAAGAGTCTGTCACTGTCGTCCTTTCGGGTCATTCGCATCTGTGTCCGGGCTGCGGTCCGGGCACGCCGGATGTAGGGCTGCGTCGGCGGCATCGACGAACCGCCCGAGAAGTGTCACGAGGGTGTGGAGTTCGTCGTCGGTCCAGTCGGCCATGACATCGGCCATGGCGGCGCGACGCATCTCGCGCATGGCCACGACGCGATCCCGTCCGGCGGCGGTGATGACGAGCATGGTAGCGCGCCCGTCGTCCGGGTCCGCCTCGCGGCGGATCAGGCCGTGCTCCACGAGCTGAGCCACATGCCGACTCACCGTCGACGGGTCGGCATTCATCGTCTCGGCGAGGTCGCGCGATCGCATCGACCGTCGCGCGAGCGGGAAGAGTGCCTTGAACGCCGCGGCCTCGAACTCGCCCTCACGCGTACGGAACGTCGTGTGGACCGCCCGTTCGCGGATGCGGACGAAGCGCAGAAGGGTCTCGAAGAGGTCGTCGATCGCGTGTTGATCGAGCACTGTCCTCACCGCCTACCCGAGAAGTTTTACTTGCTCTTTGCAATTAGTTGCAGAGCGCAACTAACACCGCTCGCCAGTGTGCGCGCGAACTCGGGAGAATGCAAACAGCGCCGAAGTCTTGCATCGACGGAGACAAAAGACGGTCGCCGACCTGCCAGGTCGGGGGTTGGCAGGTCGGCGACTCATCATCGATGTCGCTCGCCGGCCGCTGTGCGTTACAGGGGAGCCGGCACCCGAGCGGGCTGAACCACACCGACGTCATGGGAGTGCGTTGCGCCTCGCGGCCCTGAGGCGATGCGTCGTCGGACCCTGCCTGCGGTTAGCCTCGTGGGAGTCAGGAACCGTGACAGGAGCTCTTCGTGTTCGTTGTCGCCCACATCAGCGACCTGCATTTCAACGGGACGCGGTTCAATCGGGCCCGTATCCAGTCGACGTTGAGCTATATCAACGCCCGCGCCGCCGGGATCGACGTCCTGCTGGTCACCGGCGACATCGCCGATGAAGGTGCCGCGAGCGAGTACCGAGAGGCGTACGGGGTGCTCGAGAGCCCACTGCCGATGCTCATCACCGCAGGCAACCACGACGTCCGGGAACCGTTCAGCGCGGCCCTGATCGGCACCGAGACCTCTGGTCCGATCAATCACGCGCGGACGGTGCGCGGGCGCGACGGCTCCGACGTCCTCTTCCTGATGTGCGACAGCTCGATACCCGGACGCAACGACGGTCGTCTCGACGACGCGACCATCTCCTGGCTGTCGGACCGGCTCACCGCTACGTCCGTGACGACACCGGTGTTCATCGCCTTTCACCATCCGCCGGTCGACCTGCTGATGCCGTTCATGGACTCGATCCGCCAGCGTGACGAGGGCCGTCTCGCCGCCCTGGTGGATCAGCACCCGAACATCGTCGCGTTCCTGTGTGGACACGCCCACACCCCGGCGGTGACCACGTTCGCCGACCGCCCGCTGTGCATCGCACCGGGTGTGTCGTCGACACTGAACCTGCCGTTCGAAGGCCGGGAGGTCGTCAACCGCGGTCAGCCGCCGGGGATCGCGTTCCATCTCTATGACGACGAGCGTTTCGTCACCCACTTCCGATCGGTGATGTTCTGACATTCAGGACGGTGCCGGCAATCGGCCGTCGCGCTTCGGCGCTCGGCAACGAGAGGCAGGCGAGCTACATCGTCGGCAACATCGCGCAACCGGTATCGCCACCGGCGGGGCGACGACGCGTCATCTGACGAACCCGCGCAGCAGATCGGCCATCGCCTCCGGCTGGTCTTCCGGGATGAGAGTCCACGAATCGTCGACGACGACCTTGGATGCGTTCGGGAAGAGCTCGACGAGGCGGTCCGCATGCTCAAGGGGCATCATCCGGTCTTCCCTTGCCCAGACCACGAGCACCGGGCGATCGAACCGCCGCATCATGTCCGACAGTTCGAGCAGCCTCCGGCGGGAGGGCGCGCCCGTGGCGAATTTGACCAGATCCCTTCTGATCGATGCGTTTTCGACAGCGGGGCGGAACCACTCGTCGAACAGCGAGTCCGGAATCCCCGACTTCGTCAGCGCGCCATACGCCCGTGTGCTGTGCCGGAAGAATCGAGTGCCCAGCATCCGGGTGAGAATCCACCCGCCGCCGCACACTCGGCACAACAGCGCCGCGGGGCGCGCCGGCTCGGGAGGATAGTTGTCGAAAGCCGTGCACGATGCCAACACCAACCTCCCAACGCGCTTGTCCCGGCCTTGGGAGATCACGAACTGACCACCGCCCCAGTCGCTCAGGACGAGCGTCACGTCATCGAGGTCGAGGGCATCGAGAAAGTCGGCAAGGATCGATGCCACACCCGTCTCGGTGAGGTCCGCGTCGGCGTGCATCGGCTCCGTGTGCGCCCCCATCGGGAGCGTCGGTGTGATGCAACGGAATTCGGCAAGCAGCGGGATCACCTTGCGCCACTGCCGCCCGTCCATCAGCAACCCGTGGCCGAGTACCAGGATCGGCCCGGGACCGCCGGTGTCTTCGTAGGAGATGGAGCCGGCCGGCACGTCAACTGTGGGCACGTCGCCTCCTAGATAGATCGTTCTACTTAGAAGCAAGATAGGCTGGCATCGGCACGATGCGCAAGGGATGGAGACGTCATGGCAGATTCCGCTACTCGCGACCGGATCCTGGAGGCAGCCGCAGAGCTGTACCGGCGGCAGGGCATGCCGGCCACCGGCATCAAACAGATCTCGGCGGCGGCTGAAGCGCCCTACGGTTCGATCTACCATCACTTCCCCGGCGGCAAGGAAGCGATCAGCGTCGAGGTCATCCGACGCGAAGGGTTGCGCTACGGCGCGTTCGTCGGCGCCCAGCTGGAGACGACCGACCCCCTGACCGGCATCCCGACGCTGTTCGAGAACGCCGGAAAACTGTTGGAGTCGCAGGACTACAGCGAGGCCTGCTCCATCGAGACCATCGCACTGGAGGTGGCGAGTACCAACGAGCGTCTCAGGCTGGAATCCGCCGAGGTTTTCGAGAGCTGGTTGACCGGCCTCGCAACGTGGTTCGGACAACTCGAGATCACCGAGCCGGAGCGTCGACGGCTGGCGTTGATCACCCTGACCGCGCTGGAAGGTGCGTTCGTTCTGTGCCGCACCCTGCGCTCCATCGAACCGATCGTCGTCGCCGGGCACGGCGTGCAGGCGGCCGTGCAGGCGGCCGTCGGGTCGTAGCAACAGACCGACGATGCACAGCCGCGCTTCTGCTGCAAGCTGTGAAACCGCAGGGCCAGCACCATGTCACCCCACCGAACTCGAGCGCGCGGTGCGGCGAGATCGGCCCGTCAGGCCGACGATCCCGCCTTCAGGAGCTCTTGGAGGATCCGCCCACCGATTTCCGGGATCAGTCCGGGACCGGTCTCCGGCAGGTTCTGCGGCAGCAGCCCGGGCTCATGGGTCGCCGGGATACGCGCGGTCCGAGTGGCCTCCACACGTATGCCGGTCTGCTGCGCCTTGGCCAGCGGGGTCCGGTACTTCTCCAGGTCCGTCGCGGTGGTGAGAGTCCCGACGACGCGCAAGCCCATGGCACCGAAGTCCGCCGCCCCGCGCCGGATGTGGCTGGGCGACGTGACGAGAACGATGTCCCGGATTCCCTGTGCGCGCAGGATCTCGGCGGTGTTCTGCGCATTGGCCACCGTCGACCCGGACTTGTCCTCGACGAGGATCCGGTCCGCACCGACACCGTTGTCCACGAGCCAGGTCCGCATCGCGGCTGCTTCGGTGATGCCCTTCTTCGGCACCCCTCCGGTGACGACGATCGGCGCGGACGTCGTGAGCTCCGACTGAGCCTTGCCGGCGGACACCCGGTTGACGAGCTCCGGCGCCATCTTCCCGTTCGCATTGAGCCCGAATCCGAGCACGACGATAGCCACCCGACCGGATACCGGCTTCGGCGTGGTGTCGGGCACGATCTGTGCAGCGGTCGAGACGCCCGAGATGATGTTGCGGGCCGTTGTCGCCAGGGACGGATTCATCATCGACAACCGGTTCAGGGCCGAGCGTCCCGCGACGACGTCGTCGACCTGGTCCGACCAGATCGCTTGCAGTGCAAGCGCGTCGGTATCGGCCGGCGCCACCGCGAGGACCTGCTGGAGAAGATCGAGTCCGCCCGCGACGTCACCTCCGGCGAACTTCGACTGCGCGCTGTTGTACAGGCCGGCCGGGTCCATCGCGGAGGCCGTCGTCACAACCGAGGCGTCCGGTCCGGGCAACGTCCCGACCGCCACCCCGCCGAGAGCGGCCACCGCGATCGTCGCCGCAGCCGCCAGTCTCATTCGCTTCACTCTGGTCACACCAGTCACTCGCGTAACGAGTACGAGAGATGCACAACGACCCCGCACCCGTCCGATCCCAGATCGGTAACGGGTGCGGGGCCGGTCAGCGGCGAAGCTCAGCGCTTCAGGCCGGCCACCTTCAGCAACTCCGGGCGGCGCAGGGCCAGACCGATCCACATCAGCACGCCGAGGTAGACCGCGAACAGGACCGTGTCGAACAGCGGTGCCTCGATCCTCATGTTGGCGGTGACCGCGCCTCCGAGGTAGGCCGTGATCCCGAGGGCGCCGAGGACTGCGGTGCGCGGGATGGCGTAGACGACCAGGCACACGAGCAACACGACACCCATCACGATGGCCTGATCGGCGGGGAAGCCGAGCTCCCGCGTGCCGTCGATCACCGCTTGCGGACGCGCGAGTTTGCCTGCGACGTCGAACGCCAGGAAGGCGCCGACGAGTACGCTGATGACGATTCCTGTTGTGCGACGCCAGTTCCGACGCGTCGGTTGCGCCTCGTCGGACGCGGGGCTCGTGGTCGTCGGCGCGGCGGCGCCCTTGGTGGTGCTGTTGCGGCTCATGATGTTCTCCTGGCGGCTCGTGCGAGTGTGTTGTGCAGGGATAGACATGCCTGCTCGTCAGAACTCATCGCGGGGCCGCGCATTCTGGCTTCAGAAGTAGCGCGACAACGATCGACGACTACGCCGCCGACATCGCGAGATCGACGCGAGAAGACCTGCTTTCCTTCCACTCCCAGACGGCGTAGAGCACCTCGGTGGTGTAACCCAAATCCATCCGGCCCCCACCGATCGGCACAGTCGCGTCGATACCTATGGCAGGGTTTGGTTGCCACCCCGACGGTTTCGACGTCGGCGGCGCCACCTCGATCTCGGCGCCGTCGGGTCGATGAAACGTGAACCGCTGCTTCCCATGCGCGGTGATCGCAAACTCGCCCCGATGCAACGACCGATGACACGACCCACACAACAAGATCAGATTGTCCGGATCCGTCCCCCCACCCGCCGACCAGAACACCACATGATGGGCATGCAGATGACGCGTACGCCCACACCCCGGCACCTGACAACACCGATCCCGCACGAACAACGCCCGCACCAACGCCTTGTTCGGCGCCCGCTTCCGACGCCCCACCCCCAACAACGCCAGCTTGCCGAGTTGCCCGGGCACCCGGCGACTCGCCACATCCCGCGTCGACGCCCCGCACCGGGCTTCGTCCACCTCGGCCTCCGACAACGCCGGACCGTCATCGAGATGAGCCGACTCCACCCCGTCACCGGCATGAATCAGGATCTCCGCACCCGGCGCAAGACCGGGCATCGCGATCCCGTCATGCACCATGTCAGCCATCGCCACCACCGCCGGCGCAACATTCGACGGCACCTGCCGCCACAGATCCCGACGCCGAGACGGAACCACCTCCGAATCCTCAGGTGCCGAACCGGCGTCAGTGTTCCGCGGAACACTCTCCACAGTGGGCAGATCCGGGTCATCGCAGGTCCGGGTGCGTTCATACTCCGCCCGCACCGTCCCAGCAAGGAACCGCGCACCATCCAACGGACTCAACGTCAATGACACCGACAACGACCCGTCATCGTTCCACTTCCACCGGCCCCTCGACTCCACCGGCGGCCGGCTTTCGTCTTCGACGCCACAGTTGCGGTCGACCTGGCCCATCGCCCGCACCGCCCGATCCAACTGACTCGCCGTCGCCGACAACGCCAGATTCACCAACTCCTGCTCACGTTCAGGCGTAGCCACCCGTGTCAGGGCGCGGACCTTCGAATACGTCAGCCGGCCTTCGCGAAACGCGGTGCGGATCGCCGGCAATTCTCGTAACGCTTTGGCGACCCTCAACTGCTCATGCGCCGTTCGCGGTGCTATGCCGGCCTTCCACGACAACCAGTGCGCCAGTGAATGAATCCCCGGCCCCCGCCACGACTCCCGCCCATCCAGTTCCGCTATCAGTTCAAGGAAGTTCGCTGTCAGCGCCGTGATCTGCGCGGCATACCCCAGCACCCGAGCCTCGAGCACCTCATCCGACAACGACTCAGGATCCGCACCATCGAACATCGACGACACATCTCCACCGGAACGAAAAGCACTGACCCCCACAGCAACCCCCAGAACCGAACGAGAAGTACAGCAACAAGATATCGCCGGGCACCGACAATCTTTCGGGACTCAATCCGAGGTCACCAGGGTTCCGCGGAACACTCTCGAGTTGCCCGTTGACCGCGCCGACCTGCTGGCGCGCCCAGCTCCTACCGCCCCCGTTTCGGACCATCGATCACGAACGCGCGACGAGCCTCACGAGCGGATACTCACGCGACGACTTCTTTTGATACTTCGCGTATCGCGGCTGCGCCTCGACCACCGTGTTCCACGCGATCTCCCGCTCAGCAGCGTCGAGTACGACCGGCGTCACCGGCACCGGGGCCTCCCCGTGCCGCTCGACCGACACGCCATCGGGATGGGCGGTCAGGTTGGCGAACCAGTCCGGATTCCGCTTGCCGCCGCCCGATGCGACGACCAGCCAGTCGTCGCCGTCGGGGAACCAGCTGAGTGGTGTCTCGCGCACGAGACCTGAGCGTCGACCGGTCGTGCGTAGAATGAGCATCTCCATCCCCCACATCGATCCGGACTTCTTGCGGATGCGGGCGACGGTGCGCTCGTTGGTCTTTCGCTGGTACCAGAGCGACAGGGACCGAAGTGACAGAGACATGTTTTCCTCCGTTGAGATCAGGCGATGCACCGACAGTACGACGATGGCGCAGCCGGCGGCTTCTCGATTCCTGCTCGATGGGTGTGCCCGGGCTGCGCAACAGCGCCGTGTGGGAAACGGCGAGGCCCCGGCAACCAGAACGGTTGCCGGGGCCTCGGGGAGAAACGTGAAAACGCTAGAGCGCCTTGAGTTCCTCGATGACGCTGTCGACGCTCTTCTTGGCGTCGCCGAAGAGCATGCTGGTGCCGTCGGCGAAGAACAGCGGGTTCTCGATGCCGGCGTAACCCGAACTCATCGACCGCTTGAGCACGATGGTCGATCGCGCCTCGTCGACGTTGAGGATCGGCATCCCGTGGATCGGGCTGCTCGGGTCGTTGCGCGCCGCGGGGTTGGTGACGTCGTTGGCGCCGATGACGATGGCAACGTCGGTCCGGCTGAACTCACCGTTGATGTCGTCCATTTCCTTCATCGAGTCGTACTCGACGTCGGCCTCGGCGAGCAGCACGTTCATGTGACCGGGCATGCGACCGGCGACCGGGTGGATCGCGTATTTGACCTCGACACCCTTGGCCTCCAACAGCTTCGCCATCTCCTTGACCGCGTGCTGGGCCTGCGCCACGGCCAGACCGTAACCCGGGACGACGATGACCTGGTTGGCGTACGCCATCTGGATCGCGGCGTCGGCAGCCGAGGTCGCCTTGACCGTGCCGCCGGCCGAACCCGGGCCGCCCGCGGCAGCAGCATCGCCGCCACCGAACGAACCGAACACGATCGCCGGGATCGACCGGTTCATCGCCTTGGCCATGAGGTTGGTCAGGATCGAACCCGAGGCGCCGACGATCATGCCGGCCACGATCAGAGCCGTGTTGTCCAGCGCGATACCCGCGGCCGCAGCCGACAGACCGGTCATCGCATTGAGCAGTGAGATGACCACCGGCATGTCCGCACCACCGATGGGGAACACCACGAACAGACCCATCACGCCCGCGGCGACCAGGACCCCGACCATCCACCAGACACTCGCGCCGCCACCGTTGGAGGCGTCGACACCGAGGTAGATCGCCAGCCCCAGCGCCACGATCAGCAGCACGATGTTGGCGGCCTGGAACAGCTTCGCGTTGGAGACGAAGGTCTTCTCCAGCCCCTTGGGCATGATCTCCTGCAGCTTCGCGAAGGCCACCAGCGATCCCCAGAACGAGACCGACCCGATGATCGCGGCGATCAGCGAACCGATCACCAGCGGCGACGCCGGTTCGACGTTGTGGAACGACGAGAACCCGGAGGTCTCGATGAACTCGGCCCACGCGATCAGCGCAACGGTGCCACCACCGACGCCGTTGAACAGCGCCACCAGCTGCGGCATGGCCGTCATCTTGGTCTTGAGTGCGGGCGGGATTCCCAGCGCCACACCGAGAATCAGACCGACGGCGATGAGCACCCAGTTGATCGTGGGCACGCCCTCGGTGGAGTGCCCGTCGGAACCGACCGCCCCCTCGTTCCACACGTAGAGCAGCGTCGCGGCAACCGCCAGACCCATGCCCACGGCGGCGATCCAGTTGCCACGCACCGCGGTCTTCGGTCCGGTCAGACCCATCAGACCGTAGATGAACAGGGAGAACGAGACGATGTAGAGCGCGGTCACCAGGTAGCCGACGCCCTCACTCGGGGTGTGCGCGCCCGCCGCGAGTACCAGCTGTGACACAGAAGTCTCTGGGGAGCCGTTCACTTGGCCACCTCTTTCTTACCCTTGAACATGCCCAGCATCCGGTCGGTGACCGCGAAGCCACCGATGACGTTGAGCGTGCCGAACACCAGCGCGACGAACGCGATGATGCGCACACCCCAGCCGGCGTCGGCGGGCAACTTGCCCAGCACGACCAGTGCGCCCAACACGACGATGCCGTGAATGGCGTTGGTGCCCGACATCAACGGGGTGTGCAGGGTGTTGGGGACCTTGGAGATGACAGCGAAGCCGACGAACCCGGCGAGCACCAGGATCGCGAGATTCGCGAGAAGACCGGCATACATCAGGCAGACACCTCCTGCTCGGTACGGGTGACACACGCGGCCGCGACGACCTCGTCGTCGAAATCCGGTGTGATGGAGCCGTTGTCGTCGAGCATCAGCTCGATCAGCGCCAGCAGGTTCTTCGAGTACAGCTCGCTGGCATGCTCGGGCATCGTGGCAGGCAGGTTCAGCGGTGCGGCGATGGTGACGTCGTGTTTGACGACGGTCTGACCCGGCTCGGTCAGCTCACAGTTTCCGCCGGTCTCACCGGCGAGGTCGACGACGACACTGCCCGGCTTCATACCCTCGACCGCAGCCGCGGTCACCAGGCGCGGAGCCGGACGACCCGGCACCAGCGCAGTGGTGATCACCACGTCGAAACCCTTGATCGCGTCTTCGAGGGCCTGCTGCTGCTGTGCTCGCTCGTCGTCGGTGAGCTCACGGGCGTACCCGCCCTCACCGGCGGCGTCGATGCCCAGATCGAGCCACTGCGCGCCGACCGAACGGACCTGCTCGGCGACCTCGGGACGCACGTCGTAACCGGTGGTCCGCGCACCCAGACGCTTGGCCGTGGCCAAGGCCTGCAGCCCGGCCACACCGACACCCAGGACCAGCACCGTCGCCGGCTTCACCGTGCCGGCCGCCGTGGTCAGCATCGGGAAGAACCGCGTCGACACATCCGCGGCCACCACGACCGACTTGTAACCTGCGACATTCGCCTGCGAACTCAGCGCGTCCATCACCTGGGCGCGCGAGATACGCGGAATGGCTTCCACCGCGTACGCCTCCACGCCTGCTTCCCGCAACGTGGCGATCTGATTGTCGGCGTTGCGCGGCGCGAGAAAGCCGATCAGCTTCTGCCCGCTCCGCAGCTTCGCGATCTCCGCATCCGACGGCGGCGACACCCTCAGGACCACATCGGACCCATATGGATCGCCGATCGTCGCACCGGCCTCGGTGTACGCCTCGTCGGGGATCAGGGCGCCGAGACCGGCCCCCGACTCCACCACGACGGGCACACCCTTGCCCACCAGCGCGGCGACGACCTTCGGGACCAGCGCCACCCGGCGCTCTCCCTCGGCCGTCTCGCGCACGACACCCACTGTCATCTATCTCACCTGTCTGGTCCGGCGCCATCGAGCAGCGCCGCGGTTCGGCGCCAGGACTCGGCGCGTCTTGTCAACGAGGTGACCCGCTTCCAGATCGTGCAGCTCCGCCATGTGTGGGCGCAGCGGACGACCTGACGCAGGTCACGAGGTGCTCGGATGGGACAGGATGGCTGTCACCCGGCTCACATAAAGGTGCGATGAACATAACATGCGCTCTCAGCGACAGCTCAGGTGAGTCAGATACCTCACTCCACCCTTGACGCTGCGGTTTTCGCCATTTCTGGACACATGTCTGTACAGGTGTCGTCCCGCCGGCCTGCTGAGTCTTTCCGGCCTCGGGCTCCGTACCGCCTCAGACGATGGTGTAGGTGCGGTCGTCGAGTCCGCTCGCGCCGTCGGGTGCCGGTGCCTGATAGCGCTCGATCTGCGGCTTGCCCTGCTTGTCGATCGCCCGGCACTCGAGGGTGTGGTTGCCCTTGGTCGCCTGCCAGGCGAACCGCCATTGCCGCCACGTGTCGATGCTGTACTCCGTCGTCAACTCCGCGGGTTGCCATGGCCCCTGGTCGACGCGCACCTCGACGCGCTCGACGCCCGTGTGCTGGGCCCATGCGGTGCCGGCCACGACGACCTCCCCGGCCGGATGCTCGGTGCCATCGGCCGGACGGTCGAAGCGCGACGCCATCTTGATCGGGCCGAGCGCTGACCACCCGCGGGTCGTCCAGTAGGCCTTGGCCTCGGAGAACCGCGTGATCTCCCAGTCGATGACCCATTTGGTCGCCGAGACGTACCCGTACAGTCCCGGCACCACCTGCCGGACCGGGTATCCGTGCTCGAGGGGAAGCGGCGAGCCGTTCATCCCGACGGCGAGAAGCGCGTCGCGCCCGTCGGTGACCGTCGAAATCGGAGTGCCGCAAGTCCATCCGTCCACGCTCGTGGACAGCAGCATGTCCGCCCCGGGCCTCACCCCGGCGAGGTCGAGGACCTCGCGCATCGGCACCCCCAGCCACTTGGCGTTGCCGACGAGATCGCCGCCGACCTCGTTCGACACGCAGGCGAGCGTGATGATCCGCTCGGTCATCGGCATGGCGAGCAGGTCATCCCAGGACAGGGTCACCTCACGGTCGACGTCACCGTGGATTCGCAGTCGCCACTCGTCGGTCGTGAGCGTCGGAACCTGCAACGCGGTGTCGATGCGGTAGAAGTCGGCGTTGCTGGTCATGAACGGGGTTGCACCCGAGAGCTCGAGCTGCGCACCGGCCGGGATCGGCGGCGCCTGGCTCGCCGCACGCGGCAACAGCACTCGGGCACGGTCGGCGACGACGCCCGCAGTGTCGGCGAGCACTCGCCGGGCCACGACACCGACGACCACCGCGGCGGCCGCGATACCGCCGGCGGTGAGCACGAAGCGGCGCGAGAAACCCGACCGCACAGCCGATGTGGGCTCGTCGCCCGCGGCGTCGGGATCCGCCTCGGGGGACTCCGCCCCCTTGGGACGTAGCTGCGCGATGAGGACGCGCAGCACGACGATCCCGACGACGCCGGCGATGATCGACGGCAGTGCGTGCGTCCAACCGGCATCGGGACGGTTGAGTGCGGCCAGCATCCCGACCACCCCGAAAGCTCCGATGATCACCGAGCCGAGTGGAGGTCGTCGTCGTTCGAGGTATCCGCATGCCGCCGCGAGTACCGCGATGATGATGCCCATCCCGATGAACAGTGCGAGCTTGTCGTTGACGCCGAACGTCTCGATGGCCCACTTGCGTACGGCCTCGGGCGAATGGTCGACGACCGACGATCCGACCGCGAAGTACGGGGAGGAGTCGGGCGAGATCGGGACGGCGGCCAGTTCGCCCGCGGCGAGAGCCGCGCCGACGGCTACCACGCCCGCCAGCGCAGGAGCCGGCGAGGATGCGTGACGCGTCGTGATGGAGGCCATATCCCTTGGTACCGGAGAACCCTGTGAATATGCCGTGTATCTGATGGTCCGAGACCGGCCGGTGACCACCGACGGCACCCCGTCGACGAATCGTTACCAAGACTAGAACAGGTTCTAGTTTGTCCGCTAATCTGAGCGGCATGGCTACCAGCACCGAGATCCCCGAGACCGTCGCAGTCGATTCGGTGAGCGAGTTCTCCGACGAGGTCGACGTCGTCGTGATCGGATTCGGCATCGCCGGCGGATGCGCCGCCGCCGAGGCCGCTGCCAACGGCGCGCGTGTGCTGTTGCTCGAGCGCGCCGCCGCGCCCGGCGGCACCACCTCGCTCTCCGGTGGGTTCTTCTACCTCGGCGGCGGGACCGCAGTACAGCAGGCCACGGGCCAGGACGACTCCGTCGAGGAGATGGAGAAGTACCTCACCGCCGTGTCGATCGAACCCGAGGCCGACAAGATCCACGCCTACTGCGTCGACAGCGTCGATCACTTCAACTGGCTCGAAGGGCTCGGCTTCACCTTCGAGCGCAGCTTCTATCCGGAGAAGGCCGTGATCCAGCCCGGCACCGAGGGACTGATGTTCACCGGCAACGAGAAGGTCTGGCCGTTCAAGAACCAGGCCGTCCCCGCACCGCGCGGCCACAAGGTCCCGGTCCCCGGGGAGACCGGGGGCGCGAAGCTGGTCATCGATCTGCTCGTCACCCGCCTCGATGAGCTGGGTGCCGAGGTCCGGTACGAGACCGGCGCCCGCCAGTTGGTCGTCGACGAGCAGGGTGCGGTCGTCGGCGTGATGTGGAAGACGCCCGACGCCGAGGGCGTCATACGCGCGGACTCGGTGATCATCGCCGCCGGCGGTTTCGTGATGAACCCCGACATGGTCGCCGAACACACCCCGCATCTCGCCGAGAAGCCGTTCGTGCTCGGCAACACCTACGACGACGGCCTCGGCCTGCGCATGGGCCGATCGGTCGGCGCCGCACTGAAATACATGGACAAGGCGTTCATCACCGCGCCGATCTACCCGCCCGCCAGCATGGTCATGGGCGTCATCGTGAACAAATTCGGCGAGCGGTTCGTCACCGAGGACTCCTACCATGCGCGGACATCGGGATTCGTTCTCGAGCAGCCGGATTCGGTGGCTTATCTCATCGTCAACGAGTCGCACATGAACGAGAAGCAGAACTACCTGGTCCCGTTGATCGACGGCTGGGAGACCATCGAGGAGATGGAGCGGGACCTCGGAATCCCCGAGGGCAAGCTGCAGGCGACCATGGCCCGCTACAACGAGAACGCCGCGAAGAAGGAAGACCCCGACTTCCACAAGGCACCCGAGTTCCTCGAGCCCCAGGACACCGGACCGTGGGCGGCATACGACCTGTCGCTCGGCAAGGCGATGTACGCCGGGTTCACCATGGGCGGTATGGCGACGTCACTCGACGGCGAGGTGCTCGACGAGTCGGGCACCGTCATCCCTGGGCTCTACGCCGCCGGGGCCAGTGCCACCAACATCGCGCAGGACTGCAAGGGATACTGCAGCGGAACGCAATTGGGCGAGGGCTCCTACTTCGGCCGGCGCGCCGGGCGGCACGCAGCGGCGCGGGTCGCCACCAGCGCCTGACGGTCGGGCACCCGATCGAAAACCGCCCGCCGGCGGACCACAGACGACGAAGAGTCGTCGGCGTCGCCGGCGAGGGCGGTTTCCACTCAGCGCCGCGGCGTGAACCCGCGGAGTCGCAGGCTGTTGCCGACGACGAACACCGACGAGAGCGCCATGGCCGCGCCGGCGATCATGGGATTCAGCATCCCGGCGGCGGCGAGAGGAATGGCCGCGACGTTGTACCCGAAGGCCCAGAACAGGTTTCCCTTGATGGTGCCGAGGGTTCGACGCGCCAGAGCAATGGCATCGGCCACCGCGCGCAGGTCACCGCTCACGATCGTCAGATCGCTGGCGGCCATCGCGACGTCGGTGCCGGTACCCATCGCGAGGCCGAGATCCGCCTGCGCGAGCGCCGCGGCGTCGTTGATCCCGTCCCCGACCATCGCCACCACGTGGCCCTGCTCCTGCAGTTCGGCGATGACCTCGAGCTTCCGCTTCGGACTGACCCCGGCGGTGACGTCGTCGATGCCGACGCTCGACGCCACGGCCCGGGCGGCGCCCTCGTTGTCGCCGGTGAGCAACATCGGAGTCAGACCCAGTCGCCGGAACTCGGAGATCGCCGCGGCCGATGAGGGTTTGACCTGGTCCGCCACCACGAGAACCGCGACGGGAACAGGTTGTCCGGCAGGTTCTTCGGAGGAATGCTCAGCGATCAGGACGACGACCGCGGTTGCGCCGTCGGACTCCGCGACGACCACCGCATCGTCGAGCGACGGTGGTAGCGGCGCGTCGATCGTGTTCGGCGACACCACTGTCACGAACCGGTCGCCGACGATCCCGGCGACACCGGCGCCCTGCGTGGACACGAAATCTCGGACGCGGGCGTCGATGTGGTCGCGTCCCGCGTCGACGATGGCCGCCGCGATCGGGTGTTCCGATCCCGACTCCACCGATGCCGCCCAGCCCAGGACCTGTTCGCGCGCATAGCCGTCGGCCACGGTGATCCCGGACAGCGACATCTCACCCGTCGTCACGGTGCCGGTCTTGTCCAGCACGATCGTGTCGACGCGTCGCGTCGATTCCAACACCTCCGGGCCCTTCAGCAGGATGCCCAGCTGTGCCCCTCGCCCGGTACCGACCATCAGGGCCGTCGGAGTGGCGAGTCCGAGCGCGCACGGGCACGCGATGATGAGGACCGCGACGGCGGCGGTGAACGCGAAGGTCACATCGCCACCGGCGAAGTCGGTCGTGGACGCCACGCCGAGCCAGAAGCCCAGGGTCGCAAGCGAGATCGCGATCACGATCGGGACGAACACCGACGAGATCCGGTCGGCCAGTCGCTGGACGTCGGCCTTGCCCTCTTGCGCCGCCGTCACCATGCGGGCCATCTGGGCGAGCGCGGTGTCGGAACCGACAGCGGTCGCACGCACGACGAGCAGACCGCTGGTGTTGACGGTCGCGCCGACCACCGAGTCGCCGGAGGTGACCTCGACCGGTACGGATTCGCCGGACACCATCGACGCGTCGACCGCCGACGCACCGTCGACGACGACTCCGTCGGTGGCGATCTTCTCACCGGGCCGGACCACGAACTCGTCGCCGACCGCCAACTGCGCGATGGGGATTCGGGACTCGGCACCGTCGGACCGTCGGACGACGACGTCCTTGGCCCCAAGGTCCATCAGCGCGGCGAGTGCGTCACCGGCCCGCCGCTTGGCGCGCTTCTCGAAATAGCGGCCGGCCAGTAGGAAGGTCGTGACGCCGGCCGCGGCCTCGAGGTAGATGTGCGACGATCCGTCGGTCCGCTGGGGCAGCAGGTCGAATCCGTGGGTGAGCCCGGGCGTGCCCGCGGTGCCGAGGAACAGCGCGTACAGCGACCATCCGAACGCCGCGAGGGTGCCGACGGACACGAGGGTGTCCATCGTCGTGGCGCCGTGGCGCAGGTTGATCCACGCTGCGCGGTGGAACGGGTAGGCCCCCCACACGACGACCGGCGCGGCGAGCGTCAGGGACAACCACTGCCAGTACGTGAACTGGAGCGCCGGGATCATCGCGAGCGCGATCACCGGCACCGAGAGGATCGCGGAGACGATCAGGCGCTGCCGGAGACCGTCCAATTCGGGATCGCCGGACCCCGCTCCCGGGTGTTCCGGAGCGTAGGCCGACGAATCGGGCACGATCGGCGATGCGTCGTAGCCGGCCGCGCGGACCACCTCGACGAGGTCGCCGGGCGCCAGACCCGCAGGTACCTCGACGTGGGCACGTTCGGTCGCGTAGTTCACCGACGCGGTCACACCGTCGATCTTGTTGAGCTTGCGCTCGATGCGGTTGGCGCAGGACGCGCAGGTCATGCCGGTGATGTCGAGGTCGACCAGTTGTCCGGTACTCGCGGTCATGGGTGACCACCTTCATGCGGGTCGGATGTCGGTTCGCCGGTGACGACGCCGTGTGACGGTGCGTCGTGAGTCACCGGCTCCACGTCGGGCCCCACGCACGCCCGACGCCGAACGCGATCACGAAGACCGCGATCAGCGCGACGACGTAGGCCAGGGGCCCGGTGGCAACGGATCTCATGGTCAGACCAGTGCGTAGCCGGCTTCGGTGACGGCGGCCGCGACCTCGTCTCGACCGAGTTCACGGTCGGCCGCGACCCGCACCGAGCCGTCGTCGACGGTGACCTCGACACTGGTCACGCCCGGCAGCGCCTCGATCTCCTCGCGAACGGACGCGGCACAGTGGCCGCAGGTCATGCCGGTGACGGTGTAGGTGCTGGTGGTGCTCATGCGGATACTCCTCGGATCGTCGAAGTCAACGGGGATGGATCAGGAAGGACGGTCAGGACTTGACCAGGCGGGTGATCGCGGCCATGGCCTCGTCGACCTTGGCCTTGCCGGCCTCGTCGCTCTCCTGCGCGGCATGCACGACGCAGTGAGCCATGTGCTCTTCGAGGAGCCCGAGGCTGACCGCTTGCAGCGCCTTGGTCATCGCCGACACCTGCGTCAGGATGTCGATGCAGTAGGTGTCTTCCTCCACCATCCGCTGCAGACCTCGCGCCTGACCTTCGATGCGCTTCAGGCGGCGCAGATAGTCGTCCTTCCGGCCGATGTAGCCGTGCTGGTGCTCGTCCATGATCTCTCCCGTCCGGATACCCCTCAAGGGTATGCCCGACCAGGTATACCACCGCCGACCCCGAAACGGTACCCCCCTACCGTATGTGGAAAGAACCCGTTGCGCTCGGAGCGAGCCCAACTACTGCTCCCTGAGAACCAGCGGTGTCGTGGTGTTTCGGATGCCCCTACGAGCGGAGTGCTGCGGCCAATTTCGCCAGGGCGGCAGCGACCTCGTCGAGCGCGTCCCCGATGGCGGCAACACGCGCCGCGTCGAATCCCGGAGCGGTGGGGTCGTCGGGCACGGCCGGGACGTTCCCCGGCGCGATGCCCGTCGTCTCCGAACCCGGGACACGGACCGACGGGCCGGCCGGGCCGCTGCCTGCCTGTCCGCCGAACGATCTGCCGGGGTCCGGCGCCGGCGAGTAGGCGACGGCGTAGCCGTCGGTCCGGTGGCGTCGGCCGTGGTAGTCCTCGGCGGCCAGCGGCTCGGCATTGGTCGACCGGCGTCCGCCGCGATACTCGTTCGGTTCGGGCTCGGCCGCCGGGTGTTGCGTCGGCAGGGCAGCCGGGTGCGAGTCGGGCAGGCGGTGCGAACCCATCCGTGACGAACCCATCTGCGGCGGCTGACGCAGCGGGTCGACGGCGTGATCAGGCGCGACGGTCTGCGGGTTGGAAGCGCTCGCGCCGGTCATCACCGACGGTGCGTGGCCGTTGCTGCGCGCA
Organism: Gordonia sp. SMJS1; assembly: GCF_029866425.1. Classification (NCBI taxonomy): domain Bacteria; kingdom Bacillati; phylum Actinomycetota; class Actinomycetes; order Mycobacteriales; family Gordoniaceae; genus Gordonia; species Gordonia sp. SMJS1. The sequence continues at coordinate 4,949,347 of NZ_CP123381.1, forward strand.
TAGAAGTGCGGGCCGCCGTGCCCGGCGAAGAACACGCACCCGGCGCCCTCCGGGGACGGGACCGGGCACGGATTGCGTTCGATGAGCGACTGCGCGCGGTCGTCGAAGTCGTTCCACTCGAGCCACAACCGGCGGTCGTGCCGCGGGTGGGTGCTCGCGTCGGTGGCGTGATTACCCCGATGGCCGATCGCCAGACGGCATTGCAGCAACCAATCGGAGTCACCCGACAGCCCCAGCGCCGCGCGTTCGGTCGGCCGGCACACCACCGTCGACCAACAGCCTTCGCCGTTCATACGGACTCCCCTTCATGCCTTGCATCGCCGCGAGATCTTCGCGCGACCACACCCGTGTGGAGCGCACGGTCGTCTTCTCGTACCCGTCGGCTTCCTGCCGCCCGGTGGCAAGCCCCCCCGGCATGCGCTTCTGCGGTGGCCCTCCCCCGGTGGCCACGGTGTGGTGAAGATCCCGCGGGTCAGTGTACGAAGCGGGCCGGTCCGGTGCCACCCTCTTGGCCCCGCGCGTCCGAACCGAGGAACGCGAGGATCCTCGCGTTCACCTCGTCCGGCTGGTCGAGGTGCAGGAAATGGCCCGCCCCGGCGACGACCGCGGCCGCACTGCCCGCCGGCAACACCTCGCGGACCGTGTCCGCAAGACGCGACTGCATGCACCCGTCGTCTGCACCATGCAAATACAATGTGGGAGAACGTGGTTCGCCCAGCCAGTCGTTCCGCAACGCGGCGTACCGAGGATGGGTCCGCAGCCTGCGGAGTGCGCGGTAGTACCCGAGCGCAGCTGTCCGATGGGCACGTGTGGGCAGCGCCGCGAGCGCGTGGTCGACGTCCAGTCGGTGGTCGGGCCGGACAGGAGTCGCCGCCGAATCGAGCCGCCAGCGGCGCCACAGGAGCGGGATGAGGCGGTCGAGAGTCCGTTCGGGCAACCACGGCAGCTGATTGAACGCGATGTACCAGCTCATCACCGCCTGACGCGCGAGCGTCTTGACGCCGTCGACCCCACCGCCGATCGAGCGCCGGACCGCCGGAACCGGCGGGACCGACATCGAGATCACCCGCGCGTACGGATTGTCGTCGCGGTGCGCCACCGCGTTCGCCGTCATCGCGCCCCAGTCGTGCCCGATCAGGACGGCGTCGGGGCCGGCTCCGACCGCGCGATGAACCGCCAGCGCATCGTAGGCCAGCGCCGCAACGTGAAAGTCGTTGTCCTCCGGTATCTCCGACGGTGCGTAACCGCGTGTGAACGGGGCGACCACGCGGTACCCGGCGCCGGCGAGTTCGGGCCCGAGGTGCCGCCACGTCCATGCCGAGTCGGGAAATCCGTGCAGGCACACGGCCACCGGACCGGCCGCGGGACCCCACGCGAGCGCATGCAGGGTGATGTGTCCGAGCTCGAGGGTGATTCGTTCCGGGCCCCCGGGAACAGGGGCGCGGGAATCCGGGTCGTCGCGATCGGGGCCGCTCTGGGGCCCCGAACCGTCTGCGGAGATCTGGGTCATCGGGGTCAATCTATCTCCGACAGCACCCCGGAGGCGTCGACTTGACCGGTCCGCTCAGCCGGGCAGGCTCACGGGACGGGCCTCCCGCAATTCGCCGTCGACGATCCGGAACACCCGCGACTCCGCCACGTCGGCGGTCAACGGGTAATCCGTGCGGACATGCGCTCCGCGGGATTCGGTACGCGCGGCAGCGGCGGCGACGACCGCGGACGCGGTGAGCGTGAGTGCCGCGTCCTCGATGTCGCGTACCGAGTCGGCCGTCCGACGCGGCGCGGCGGCGAGCGTCGCGGCGACTTCGGCGAGACCGGCAGCCGACCGTCGTAGCGCGACATGACGCGTCATCATGTTCTGGAGCTGTTCGCGGTCCAGGACGGGGACCGGCTGCTCGGCCTTCAGTTCGGCGCGTTCGGGGACCTGGATCTCGCGACGCGCGACTGCCACGGCGGCCGCGCGACGGCCCATCACCAGGCCTTCCAGCAGGCTGTTCGATGCCAGCCGATTGGCGCCGTGCAGCCCGGTCCGCGCGACTTCGCCGGCCGCGAGCAACCCGTCGACCGCGGTGCGGGACGACTCGTCGGTCACGACCCCGCCGCACAGATAGTGCGCGCCGGGGACGACCGGGATCCGTCCGGACGCGGGGTCGAGGCCGGCCGCGCGGACACCTGCGGTCACCGTCGGGAAGCGTGTCTCGAAGTCGCCGACGTCGGCGATGTCGAGATACACGCACGGGTGCCCGGTGAGCTCGATCGCGGTCTGCACCGCGTCGGCCACCACGTCGCGGGGAGCGAGATCGCCCATCGGGTGGACGCCCGCGGTGACCGACCGGCCGTCGACGTCGACGAGCCGTCCGCCCTCACCGCGCACCGCCTCGCTGATGAGGGTCCGCCGACCCCGCGCGCCCGCGGTGTAGAGCATCGTCGGGTGGAACTGGATGAACTCGAGATCGGCCACCTGCGCCCCGGCGCGCAGTGCCAGCGCGATGCCGTCGCAGGTGGCGCCCGCCGGATTCGTGGTGGCAGCGTACAGGTGCCCCGCCCCGCCGGTCGCGAGGAGCACGGTCGGGGCGAGGACCGACGTGAAACGCCCGTCGCGCAGGCACGCGACACCGACCGCCCGGCCGTCGTCGAGGTGGATCGCGGTGGCAATCGTGTCGTCGAGGAACCGGATCGGCGGCACGTCCCCGCCGGCGGTCTGCCGGACGGCCTCGTGCAGCGCGCGCTGGATCGCGGCCCCGGTCGCGTCGCCGCCGGCGTGGATGATGCGCCGGCGGGTGTGGCCGCCCTCACGGGTGCGCAGGAGCAGACCGTCGGCGTCCCGGTCGAATTCGGCACCCCAGTCGATGAGGGCCGACACCGAGTCCCAGCCGTCGGCGAGGATGAGGCCCGACGCCGCGGCATCGGTGAGACCGCCACCGGCGGCGACCGTGTCGGCGAGGTGGCGGTCAACGGAATCGGCGTTGTCCGAGCTTCCCGTCTCCGCGCCGGGCATCACGACCGCGACACCACCCTGCGCGTAAAACGTGGACGTGGGTTGCTCCGCATTCGTCACGTCCCAGCCCGGCCCCTTGTTGAGCACGACGACCTGGAGCCCCTCGTGGGCGGCCCACAGCGCCGCCGTCAGTCCGGCGATTCCGGCACCCACCACCACGAGGTCGGCGCGGACCGTCTCCGCGGTCCCGGTCAGTCCGCGAGTGAACCCGCTCATGTCAACCGCCTCTCGCCGCGGCTCAGGGTGCCGCCGGCCCTCCGGGCAACACCCCGGATGTGTTTTCGATTCCCAGTCGAAAACCCTACCCTGCGATTGCGCCACCCGAAATGCTCGGCGGCCCGCCGGCTCCGATGTTTGATCGTCTCCGGCCCCGATGTTTGAGCGCCTCCGGCAAGGGCAAACCCGGTCAGCATGAAAACCCTCTGGTTCGACCCCGCAGGTGAGGCAGCCCCCGAGTACCTGCCCGATGTCCGCCCGGAGACGATGCCCATCGACGTCGTCGACAGATTCGACCAGGTCATCGTCGGAGGTGGCATCACCGGTCTGACGACCGGCCTGCTGCTGGCCGCGCGGCCAGTCGGTCGCGGTCCTCGAAGCCCGGCACATGGGCGCCGCGGCGACCGGCCACACCACCGGCAAGCTCTCGCTGCTCCAGGGCACTCGACTGTCGTCGATCGCGAGCCGCCACGGCCACTCGGCCGTACAGGACTACGTCGAGGCCAACCGCGAGGGACAGGCCTGGTTGCGCCACTATCTCGAACACCGCGGCCTGCAGGTCGACGAACGTGCGGCCCTCACCTTCGCCGCCACCGCGTCCGGCGCGAAGTCGGTGGAGAAGGAGTTCGAAGCCTGCCGCGCTCATGACCTGCCCGTCGAACACGTCGACTGCCCCGAGCTGCCCTTCGACGTCCGCACTGCCATTCGCCTCGACGGTCAGGCCCAGATCGACCCGATGGTCGTGCTCCGTGCCCTGACCGACGACCTGCGCGCACACGGCGGCCACTTCTACGAGGGCGTCCGTGTGCAGGGCCTCCGCCACGGCTCACCGAACGTCCTCTCGACCGACGCCGGTGACGTCCGTGCCGACTCGGTGGTCATCGCCACCGGACAGCCCTTCCTCGACCGCGGCGGCTACTTCGCCCGGGTCCATCCGCAGCGGTCCTACGCCGCGGCGTTCACCGTCGACGGGGACATCCCCGGCGAGATGTACCTCGGCTCCGACAACCCGTCGGTCTCACTGCGGACGGTCTCCCGGCCCGGTTACGACCACGAACTGCTCATGGTCGGTGGCTTCGGACACGAGGTGGGCCGGACGAAGTCCGAGCGACAGCATGTCCTCGACCTGATCAGCTGGACCCAGAAGCACTTCCCCTCGGCACAGATGGTCGCGCGCTGGTCGGCCCAGGACTACACGACGATCGACGAATTGCCCTATGTCGGACCGATTCTGCCCGGCGTCGACTCGGTGCAGGTGGCGACCGGCTTCGCCAAATGGGGCCTGACCAACGGTGTCGCCGCGGCGCTTGCGATGACGGGTCGCATCCTCGGATCCGAACCACAGTGGTCGACGACCCTGCGCCCGTGGCGCACGACCGAGATCAGCCGCCCCGGTTCACTGGCCTCGGCGGTGTCGGCCAACGCGCAGGTCGCGGGATACATGGCCGCCGGCTACCTGTCGCTGCTGAAGCCGACCGACGGCGCACCGAAGGAAGGCGACGGCAGCGTCGGGCGGTCCGGCGTGAAGCCCGAGGGCGTGTGCACCGTGCAGGGCCAGACGCGGTCCGTCGCGCCACTGTGCACGCACCTCTACGGCGTGCTGCGGTGGAACGACGCCGAGCAGTCCTGGGACTGCCCGCTGCACGGTTCGCGATTCAGCCACACCGGCGAGGTCCTCGAAGGTCCGGCCACCCGGAACCTGGCCTCGCACAACGACTGAGCGGGACACAGCGGACCGTCGTCGGCCGACGACGGTTTGCCTTGTCAGGTCCGGACGACGGCCGGCGCCGAACCGGCAAGCGCGGCCTCGCCCAGCATGCGTCGGAACACCGGACCGGTCAGCGTCGCGATCGGGCGCTGCACTGCTCCGGCCAGGACGCGGACACCGACGTCGAGTGCTCGCGCGTCGAGGCCGACCGGTATGCGGTCCCGGCCGTCGAGGACCCCGTGCAGGATCGCCGCTGCCGCGGCATCGGGCCGCGTACCGGGCAGGCGGCGGTTGAACCCCCGCGTCACGAACTCCCGAACCCCGGGCGTCACGTACAGCACGCGGGCGGCGATCTCGGTGTGCACGACGCCGGGATGAACACTGTGCACGCGGACGTCGGACCCTTCGGCACGAAGCTGTAGCTGGATGGTCTCGGAGTAGCCGCGCGCGGCGAACTTCGAGGCGGAGTACGCCGACTGCGTGGGGCAACCGAGGAATCCGAAGGCGCTGGAGGTGTTCACGATCGACCCGCCGCCGGCCGCCTGTAGATGAGGGAGGAACGCCACGGTGCCGTTCACGACGCCGCCGAGGTTCACGGCCATGATCCGCCGCGCGTAATCGTCGTCCTCCTCGAGAACGCCCGCCACCATCGTGATCCCGGCATTGTTGAACACCATGGCCGGCGGGCCGGACCGGCCGACGACGGCGTCGGCATACGCGGTCATCGCATCGGCGTCGGACACATCGACCTCGTCGAGATGCACCCGGGCACCGGCGTCGCACAACCGCACCGTCTCCTGCGCGGCCGGAAGGTCGATATCGCTCAGGAACACCTCGACACCCGCACGATCGAATCGCCGCGCGAGTGCCCGGCCCATGCCCGCCCCGGCACCGGTGATCACCACCGGCCGCCCGGCGCAGCGCCGACGAAGCCGGTCATCGGAGACCTGCGGATGCCACAGCCGCGCGGGCGGAAACGCCAGGTCCAGGCGCAGCGACCGGAGTTCAGACCAGTTCGTCACCCGTGCGGACTACCCGCTTGCCACGGCGCTACACATCCCTCAGAATCGCCGGGCACGGCTGCGCCTCTTCGTCGGCGTTTACGGTCGGGGGCCGCGGGTAACCCGCGCACCGGACAGCGCGGCGTACCGGCTCGGAGCACACCGGCCGGGTGAGATCGATACGGACGAGGGGAGTCGACCGTTGAGTGTGTCGGATGCAGTGGTCGTCGGGGCCGGCCACAACGGGCTCATCGCCGCGATCCGGCTCGCCGATGCGGGCTGGGATGTCACGCTCCTCGAAGCGCAGCCCGAGGTCGGCGGCGCGGTCCGGAGCGCCGAGATCACCCCCGGATACGTCACCGACCTGTTCAGCGCCTTCTATCCACTCGCGGTGGCGTCGCCGGTCTTCGCCGACCTCGACCTCGCCGATCACGGTCTGGAGTGGAGCCGCGCACCGCTGGCCTTCGGCCACCCCGCCGGGCCCGACGACGTCAACGCGCCCGTCGTCTTCCCCGATGCCGCGGACACCGCCGCGCACCTGGCCACCTTCGACGAGCGTGACCGGCGCGCCTGGCTCGACCTGGTCGAGCAGTGGCAGCAACTCCGGCCCGCGATTCTCGACACCCTGTTCGGTCCGTTCCCCCCGGTCCGCGCGCTGTTGTCGCTCCTCCGCTCGCTCGGCACGGCCGACGCCCTGCGCCTGGCCCGGTTCCTGATCCTGCCGGCCGATCAGATGGTGCGTGAACTGTTCCACAGCGAGAAATCCGGTCTGCTCATCATCGGCAACTCCCTGCACGCCGACATCCCGCTCAGCGCACCCGGCAGCGGGTTGATGGGGTACCTGCTGACCATGCTCGGCCAGGACACCGGTTATCCCGTACCCGTGGGCGGGGCGAGCGCGCTGCCCGCGGCCCTTCGACGCCGCGCCGAGAGCGCCGGGGTGACCGTCCTCTGCGACACCCGCGTCACACGGATCGACGTCCAGGGCGGGCGGGCCACCGGGGTGGTGGACAGCACCGGCCGCCGATGGCCGGCGAAGCGCGCCGTGCTCGCCGACGTGGCAGCGCCCACGCTCTACACCGAGCTGCTGTCGGCCGACGACGTGCCCGCGCGCGTCCTCGACGACCTGCGGACCTTCACCTGGGACACCCCGGTGGTCAAGGTGAACTACGCCCTGCGTGAGAAGATCCCATGGCGGAGTAACAATCTCAGCGGAGCCGGCACCATCCACCTCGGCGCCGACGCACGCAACATCGCCTACGGGACCGCCGACATCGAAACCGGCCGTGTCCCGGAGCATCCGTTCCTGCTCTTCGGACAGATGACCACCGCGGACCCGGGCCGGTCCCCCGCGGGCACCGAAAGCGCTTGGTCCTACAGCCATCTCCGCGCGGGTGACCGACGACGAGGCGGCCCAGTTGCTGGCCCGCAGGATGGACGCCGTGCTCGAAGCCCACGCTCCCGGTGTCTCCGACCTCATCGTGGGACGGCACGTCCAGACCCCACACGACCTGCAGGCCGCCGACGCCAATCTGGTCCACGGAACAGTCAACGGTGGCACGGCACAACTGTTCCAGCAGTTGATCTTCCGTCCGACGCCGAACCTCGGCGGTGCGTCGACGCCGGTGGATCGCCTCTACCTGGCGGGGTCGGGAGCGCACCCCGGTGGCGGCGTCCACGGCGCCTGTGGCAACAATGCCGCGCGCGCTGCCCTCGCCTCGGACGGGTTCCGCGGATTCCCGCGAAGAGTGTTCGACCGCAACGTCATCCGACGACTGACCAAGACCGACAACAACCACTGAACGGAGCAGCGGAGCATGAACCGAGTCGAACGTCATACGAGTGCCACACCGGCGCAGGTCTGGTCGGTGCTGTCCAACGGCTGGCTGTACGCCTCGTGGGTCGTCGGGGCCTCGCGGATCCGCAACGTCGACCACACGTGGCCGCAACCCGGATCGAAGATCTATCACTCGGCGGGGGTGTGGCCGGCCCTGCTCAACGACGAGACAGAATCCGTGGAGTCGAAGGCCGGGCTTCTCGAATTGTCGGCCGCCGGGTGGCCTTTCGGTCGCGCACGAATCCGCATGACGATCGAGAAGGACGGTGACGGTTCCCTCATCGGCATGGAGGAGTTCGTGGAGACCCCGCCGCTGAGATGGATTCCGCCGACCATCCAGGAAACCGTCATGTCACCGCGCCTCAACGAATGCCTGAAACGGCTGGCGATGCTCGCCGAGAACCACGCGGGCTGACAGGGTTGCAACCGGGTCGGTGCGGGTACGCCTTGTGGCATGACCACAGCACTCGCCATCAACTGCACCCTCAAACCCTCTCCTGCCGAATCGAGCAGCGAGCTCATCGCCCGACACATCCTGGACGCACTCGCCGAGCAGGGCGTGACCGGGGACATCGTCCGGGCGGTGGATTTCGACATCCGGCCGGGAGTCGAACGAGACATGGGCGACGGTGACGAGTGGCCCGCGCTTTTCGAACGGGTTGCCGCCGCCGACATCCTGGTGATCGCGACCCCGACGTGGCTTGGCCACATGTCCAGCGTCACCCAGCGTGTTCTCGAACGTCTCGATGCCGAGATCTCCGAGACCGACGACGCCGGCCGCCCCGGCATGTTGGGCAAGGTGGCGATGTGCGGTGTCGTCGGCAACGAGGACGGCGCCCACAAGATCATCGCCGACGTCTTCGGCGCGCTCAACGACATCGGGTTCACGATCCCCGGACAGGGCAACACCTACTGGAACGACGAAGCCATGGGCGGCCGCGACTACAAGGACCTCGACTCGGTTCCCGACCCCGTCGACTCCGCCACCCATGCCGCCGCCCGAAACGCGGCACACCTAGCTCGACTGCTGTCGCAGAACAGCTTTCCGCCGTACGAGTGAGCAGCGGATCTACCGGACGACCTTGATCGTCTGCAGATCGTTGCCTGATGTCCTGCGGCTCAGGCCTTCTCGTCGTCCGCGAGATGACCGGCGTCCTCGGCAGCCTGGCGGCGCAGTCGCTCCCGGTATCCGTAGGTGGCCCGCAGGACGTCGTCGTAGCTGTCGGCACTGGAACCGAGGGCGCCGGCGAAGATCCCCATCGACGTCGCCAGCCATGCCAGGTACACGTAATTGCGTAACCCCACCGGATATCCGAGCTGCGAGGCGAGGAAGTCCTCCTCGATGACGATGAGCGCCGCCGTCAGTGTCGCCAGGAACAGCCCGGCGTACAGCACCACCGCACTGAACACGACGGTGCACACCGTCGCCATGTTGTAGAGGCGCGCACGCGGTTTCGCGGTGACCGTCACCCGTTCCCACAGGCGATTGTTGACGATGAGCCACAGCGAGGCGAGCACCAACGACAGCAGGGTGATGGCGGCGAGACGCCACGCACTCAGCGCATTGGCCATCGACCAGATCGTGGAGAAGAAGATGCCGAACGACGCCGCTGCGGCGGCTGCGGCGGTCATGCCGGTGAGGGTCGGGATCAGCCGCCACGGCCGATTTCCCCGAACCATTCCGGCCATCAACTTCAGACGACGCGAATAACCCTCGGCGCACACGTATTTGGTGTCGCCGTCACTGATGACGACGATGCCGCGCTGCCGCTCGAACTCGCGCATGGACCCCTCCCCGGTCACCGCCTCGGCGATGGTCGAGATCAAGGTTCGCAGGGCTCGCCGGGGAGCGGGTCCGAGAGCTGGGAGCGAGACGACGGCGGCGTTGCGTTCGCGGTCGAGTTCGGCCAGCACCACGAGATTTCGTGGACTGCGCTCGTTGCCGTCGGCGTCCCGCGGCTTGTACAGCCGCGGCATCTCGGTGACGAACACGATCACCTCGTCGGCCGAGTCATCCGTGCCCCAGACGGTCTCCAGATCACCGCGCGGCGTCATCTGCAGTGTGGTGTCCCTCGTGACGGTGTGTCCGCGGTACTCCAGTGACAGTTCGTCGGCGATCTGCTCGAAGCGGTCCTCACCGCGCTCTATCAGAGCGGCCGGAAGCCCGTGTTCGGCGACGATCCGCAGCGCTCCGGCGCGCCGCGGATCGTCGTTCTCGGTGGTCATGTGCGTCTCTGCCGTCATGATCAGGCGGGGGCCTCAGTCCGGCGGCTCGGACTCCCCCGCCGCAGGGGAGTCCGGGTTGTCCTCGTCGTCGCGGGCGGTGGCGGCGGAAGGGTCCACCTGCTCGTCCGTGTCGGGTTCGTCGACGGTCCGCTCCTCGAGTTCGTCGACCTTGCGTCGAGCATCATCCGGCGTCGCCTCGGGCGTGCCGGTTTCGGCTGGTTCCATGGGCAATTCCTCAGACATCAGATTCATCGATCCTTCGGTCGGTGTCTCGCGATGGAGCCTCTGTCGCATGTCCGTTTTCCCGGTGACGGCAAGACGTAAACGCGATCACGCCCCGGTCGCCAGATGTGGATCGGCCACCGGCTCGGACTCGGCCGAACCGCGTTGACGCAGAACGACCGACAAGACGACGATCGCCGCCACCAGCACTCACCCCGTCTCAGTCGTCGGCGGACGTCCTCGGCGCATAGCGAAGGACCGCTCCGATCCCGTCGCGCGGGGCAACGCGCTCGTCGATCCGGACCAGATCGGCGCCGGTGAGAACCGCCGCCACCGGCAGGGCCTCGTCGGCACGCAGCGTACGTTCCGGGGCCAGGCCCAGCTCAGAGAGGTTCTCCGCCGTCGGCGCGATCGTGGCGAGGCCCCCCGCGGCGTCTCCGCCGTCGAAGACCGTCGCATCGCCGAGGTCGCCGATGATCAGCGTCTCGACCTCGCCGTTACGCAACGCCCCGCACACGGCCGTCAGTCCTTCGACCGCGACGGCCGGGCGATGCCCGAGTCCTGCCTGCAGACTCTCCGCCGCGTCGGCCATCGTGCGATTCTGGCGCAGCTCGAGTTCGGTGGTCACCGCCTTGCGGACGTCGTCGTCGGCGATGCCGCTGTCCCGGGCGCCGAGTTGGAGGTCGACCAGTCGCTCGGCGAGCCGCTCGGGAGCCGTTGAACGCAGATCCGACATCGACGAGAGCTCACCGATCACGAACACGAGCTCGGGGTTGTCCGAGTCGACGATCGCGGTCAGCCGGTCGGCGATCTGACGAATGTTCTTGCGGTTCTGCTCGTCGCTGCGCTGCTGCGGGTCCCCATACCCGGGCGATTCCGCACCGGCGGCGTGGTGGATCGGATAGCCCTCTCCCTCAACGCTTTCGCGCATCAACGAGGATCCGCCGGCTTCGAAGAGCTCGATGTCGGCGCCGGCGTGATCGACCGCGGCGATCACGTGTCTCGGGGCACTCGTGCCGTGTTCGACCAGCGGAACCAGGTAGGGCACCGGCGAATACCGTGCCACGGATGTGACCGGTGGTCGGATGAGGTGTTGGTCGAGGAGGACACCGTCGGGGCCGGCGATCACCGCACGGCCACTGGGCCCGACGGCCGGCGCCCCGTCGAGCAGGGCATTGCCGATCGACTCCACCACCGCCGCGTCGGCCCCCGCCGACTCGAGTTCCTCCCGCAGGGCTCGCCACCGGAGTTCCATCGTGTGGGCGGCGTCCTCGGTGTTGTGCGAGTCGTCGATGTAGATGGTGGCGAACGGACCGGTTGCAGTTGCCAGCTCGCGGAATCGGGTCGAATTCATGCGCGGCCTCCTTGCCTGTCGTCGGGGCACGTCGACTCCCTCGACGGGTGCCCACCGGATTCAGGCCGCAAACATGACGCACACCCCTACAGCGTCGAGGTGTCGATCACGAAGCGGTAGCGCACATCCGACGCCACGACGCGGTCGTAGGCCTCGTTGATCCGGTCGGCGGAGATCACCTCGATCTCGGCGCCGATGCCGTGCTCGGCGGAGAAGTCCAGCATCTCCTGGGTCTGCGCGATGCCGCCGATCATCGAACCCGCGAAACTGCGCCGCTTGCCGATCAGCGCGCCCGCCGGGACCTCGATCGGATGTTCGGGGAGACCGAGTTCCACGAGTGTGCCGTCGAGGGCGAGCATGCCCAGGTACTTGCCGATCGGAAGATTCGCCGACACGGTGTTCAGGATCAGGTCGAAGGTGCTGCGGAGTTCCCGGAAGGTCTGCGGGTCGCTGGTCGCGTGATAGTGGTCGGCGCCGAGCCGCAGACCGTCCTCCATCTTCTTCAGCGACTGGGACACCACGGTCACCTCCGCACCCAGTGCGTGCGCGATCTTCACGCCCACGTGGCCGAGCCCGCCGAGTCCGACGATCGCGACCTTCTTGCCGGGTCCCGCGCCCCAGTGCCGCAGCGGTGAGTAGAGGGTGATGCCCGCACACAACAACGGTGCGGCCTCGTCGAGTGCGATGCCGTCCGGAATCCGGAGGACGTAGTTCTCGTCGACGACGATCGAGGTGCTGTAGCCGCCGTGCGTCGGCGACCCGTCGCGTCCGACGGCGTTGTAGGTCCCCACGTTGCCTCGCTCGCAGTACTGCTCCTCGCCGAGGCGGCACGGTTCGCACTCACGGCACGAGTCGACGAAACAACCCACGCCGACCCGGTCACCCACGGCATACCGGGTGACGGACTCGCCGACGGCCGCGACCGTCCCGGCGATCTCGTGGCCGGGGACCACCGGGAACCTCGTCCCGCCCCACTCGTCGCGCGCCGTGTGGATGTCGGAATGACAGATCCCGGCGAACGCGATGTCGATCGACACGTCGTTCGGACCGAGATCACGCCGCTCGATGGTGGTCGGTTCGAGCGGGCGATCGGCTGCCGGCGCGATGTAGGCGTTGACCGTGGTGGGCATGCAGACTCCTCGGTACACATTCGATGGGTGGCAGGTGGGGTGGTGCGCGACGCACCGACGACACACGAACAGATGCGGGCTGATGCATGTGTCCGACGCCGCCAGTGTGCCCCGCGCGGGCCCTCGTTGCCATAACGGCACGTCGCGGCGTCGCGGGCACTGGATCCGCCGCCGATGATCGTTACAATGACCGACGGTGACGATCAACAGCTCAGTCGACGACGGTCAGCGCACGCAGTTGCACCCGGTGTCCCCGATCGCCGAGCTCACGCGATTCGGGACGACCACCGCTCACGCGGCTGCGGGCGTCGGACGCTTCGTCCTCCACACGGCAGGCGACGCTTTACGGGGTCGCCCACCCGGCGCCGCCCGCGTCGCGCACGAGATCCGGACCACGTTCGAACACCTGGGTCCGACCTACGTGAAGCTCGGCCAGCTCATCGCCTCGAGTCCCGGCGTTTTCTCCGAATCGATGTCCACCGAGTTCGAATCGCTCCTGGACCGCGTGAAACCCGCCGACCCCGCGCTCATGCGTGCACAGTTCATCGCCGAACTGGGCCGGGCACCCGAGGAAGTCTTCGCCACGTTCGATCCGGTGCCCATCGCGTCCGCGTCGATCGCCCAGGTGCACACCGCGACCCTGCAGGGCGGCGAGGAGGTGGTCGTCAAGATCCAGCGTCCGGGCATCGCCGACCGCCTGGCGCCCGACGTCGCGATCCTCGAACGCCTCGCCGGCCTCGTCGAGATCTCCGAGTACGGGCGGATGCTCAGCGCGCGGCACGTGGTCGAGGACTTCGCGGCCGGCCTCGACGCCGAACTGGACTTCCGCATCGAGGCCGACACCATGCGCGAGTGGTTCGCCTGCCTGCAGCCGGGCCCGTACGGCGACCGAGTCCGCGTGCCGCACGTCTACGACGACTTCACGACGCAGCGCGTGCTGACCATGGAACGAATCAACGCCATCCGCATCGACGACGTCGCGGCCGTACGCGCCGCAGGCCACGACGGAGTCGCGCTGTGCCGCAACCTCCTGCTGTCCCTGCTGGACTCGGCATTCCACGGCGGGTTGTTCCATGGGGACCTGCACGCCGGGAACGTCCTCGTCGACGACGCGGGCAAGCTGGTCCTCCTCGATTTCGGCATCGTCGGGCGTTTCACCCCGCGCACCCGGCGCATACTCCGCCAGCTCGTCGTCGACCTCGTGGTCCGCGGGGACTACGAGTCCGCCGGCCGGGCGATCTTCCTCCTCGGCGCCGTCCACAAGCCGGGTTCGACGTCGCAGGGCGCGGAGGACATCAAGAAGGTGACGACTCCGTTGTCGACCACCGACCTCGGTTCGATGTCATACACCGACCTCGGGCGGCAACTCGCCGCCGTCGCCAAGGCCCACGACGCACGGCTCCCGCGTGAACTCGTCCTCGTGGGTAAGCAGTTGCTGTACGTCGAGAAGTACACGAAACTGCTGGCGCCCCGGTGGAAGGCCATGTCCGACAAGGAGATCTACGGCTACATGGCCGGCATCCTGAAGGAGGCCGAACGCGATCGTCGAGCCGCCCAGGGCTGACTCCCCGCCGCGGATCCCGGCATGTCGGACCGACTGTGGCCAACTGTGGCACACGCGACAGTTAGGGTGGGAGCGATCAGCTGATTCCAGGAGTCACACATGAGACGTTTTGTGCCGGCAGTGCTGGCCTTCTTCGGCGCTGCGTGTATCGCGGCGGCCATCGCCATTCCGCTCTACCTCGTGCCGCAGTTGAAGGTGGTTCCGCTCGATCTGGACATCACCTCCGACGCGACCACGGTGGCGGCGGACGGTTCGACCGGAGAGCGCTTCCCGGCGGTGATCTTCGACCGTTGCTCGGTGTCCGAGGATCGTGCCCGCACTCTCGAGGCGCATCTCACCCAGCAGCGACGCTCGATCATCATCGAACCGTCGGACAGCCGCCAGGCGAGCCTGCAGTCGGCGCAGACCGTGCGCATCGACCGCCTGCGCGACGCCGAGGGAACCGAGACCGAACCCAGCTTCGCGGCTGCGGGCGAGACCCGCACCTGTGAGGACGGTCTGCTGACCGCGACCATCGACCGCGTGTCGGTGAACCGCAAGACCTCGGCACCCAACGGGGCGGTCAGCTCGCTGCAGCTCGAGGCGGTCCCCGAGGGCGGCAACGTCAACGACGTGTCGGTCGCCATCGACAACCGCACCGGATACCAGTACAAGTTCGGTTTCGACGTGCAGCAGCGCGACTACCCGTACTACGACCTCAACACCCGCCAGGACTGCGCGGCCAAGTTCGAGGGCGAGGAGACCATCGACGGGATCAACACGTATCACTTCGTGTGTGATGTCCCGGAGACCGATCTCTCCAACCTCCCCAACGCGCAGGGTGAAGCAGCTCTGGGCACGATGCTGACGATGCCTGCCCGCTGGTGGGGCATCACCGGGCGCGGAGTGCGGGCGAACGACCCGATCACGATGCACCGGTACGCCGCCGCGACCCGCCACGTGTGGGTCGAGCCGGAGACCGGGACCATCGTCGACGGTCGTGAGGACCAGCACCAGTACTTCAAGTCGCCCGACCAGAGCGACGCCACCCCGGAAGCGGTGCGCGAGTTCCGGATGGACGCCCTGAAGGGCACCTTCAAGTGGACCGACGACACCGTCTCCAACCAGGCGAGCAAGGCCAGCGGCTACGTCGACCAGCTCAAGGTCGGCGGCTTCTGGGTGCCGATCATCCTCGGCATCGTCGGGGTGATCCTGCTGATCGCCGCCGCGCTGCTGCTCTTCCGCGGACGCCGCGACGACAACCGGGTCGATGACACCCCGCCGCCGACGACACCGCCCGCCGACGAGCGCGACACCACGCTGATCAAGCGCGACGCACCGCCGGCCGGTGCAGCACCCGCGAGCGCCAACCCGTGGGAGCGGCCGACCGAGCAGATCCCCAAGGTCGGTGACACGCCGCCGCCCGACGACTCGGCCACGCGCACCTTCCGCAAGCAGCCGCCGCCCGAATAAGCAGCGACGCAACGACCACCGCGGGCGCATCCGGTACCACCGGATTCGCCCGCGGTGTTGTGTTTGGGGTTGAGGGGCGGTGACACACACCTCCGCACCCCGGCCCACCCAAGTGACCTCGACAGACGCGCGGGCACGCTACGCGTGCACGAGCTGCTCGGCCAGCAGGGGTTGCGCGGGCACGCTACGCGTGCACGAGCTGCTCGGCCAGCAGAGGTGCGAGCCCACCCCCGCGGGTTGAGCCGGCACCGAGCGCAGCGAGGCGCCGAGTCGAAGCCCCTCCGCAACCAGTCCTACCCAAGTGACCTCGACGGACGCGCGGGCACGCTACGCGTGCACGAGCTGCTCGGCCAGCAGGGGTTGCGCGGGCACGCTACGCGTGCACGAGCTGCTCGGCCAGCAGAGGTGCGAGCCCACCCCCGCGGGTTGAGCCGGCACCGAGCGCAGCGAGGCGCCGAGTCGAAGCCCCTCCGCAACCAGTCCTACCCAAGTGACCTCGACGGACGCGCGGGCACGCTACGCGTGCACGAGCTGCTCGGCCAGCAGGGGTTGCGCGGGCACGCTACGCGTGCACGAGCTGCTCGGCCAGCAGAGGTGCGAGCCCACCCCCGCGGGTTGAGCCGGCACCGAGCGCAGCGAGGCGCCGAGTCGAAGCCCCTCCGCAACCAGTCCTACCCAAGTGACCTCGACGGACGCGCGGGCACGCTACGCGTGCACGAGCTGCTCGGCCAGCAGGGGTTGCGCGGGCACGCTACGCGTGCACGAGCTGCTCGGCCAGCAGGGGTTGCGCGCGGGTCCGAGTTGGTCGGCCAGCAGACACAACAAGGGCCGGTGACCCGAAGGTCACCGGCCCTTGTCAGAGGGTCTGACTCAGAAGAAGGCGGGGCGGAAGGTCTTGGCCCACGACTCCTTGAAGGTGCTCTGCCAGTAGTCCCACCAGTGCGCACCGTCCGGGGTGATCCGGGTGGTGAGCTTGACGCCCGGGACGAGCGCGAGGCGGCCGATGTAGAGCTGGCTGGAGGTCGACGCGGCGACCTCGAGCGGGATCATCTGCGCGAACTTGACGGGGTCGAAGTTGGCGCTGGCCGGGTTGACCGACGAGTCGTACTTGCTGCCGACACCGCTACCGGACGAGACGTAGACGTTCTTGCCCGCCAGGTTGCCCGCGCTCAGGAACGGGTCGTTCTGGAACCAGGTGCCCGCGGGGTAGAAGCCCCACATGTTGAACGGGTTGCCGCCGACCTCCGCGACCGAGGCCATGATGCCCTGGGTGAAGCCCGGCATGGTGACCGTCGGGTAGCCGCTGTAGGACGCGACCGCCTTGTAGAAGTTCGGGTGGCGCGATGCGAGGTTCAGCGCTGAGGTGCCCGACATCGAGAGTCCGGCGATGCCGTTGCGACGGCTGTCGCTGCCGTGACGCGCAGCCATGTACCGCGGCAGTTCGCGGGTCAGGAACGTCTCCCACTTGTTGACACCCAGCTTGGGATCGGGGGTCTGCCAGTCGGTGTAGAAGCTGCCTGCGCCACCGAACGGGATGGCGACGTTGGTGCCCTTGCCGGCCATGTAGCGGGCGACGTCGGTGTTGATCAGCCAGCCGCTGTTGTTGTTCGGGGCACGGAGTCCGTCGAGCAGGTACAGCGTCGGCTTGGGTCCGCCGCCGCCGGCCGAGACGATGCACACGGGCACGGTCCGGTTCATGGCGTTCGAGCGGACGTACTCGACATTGCAACCGTTGGCCGCGGAGGCCTCCGGCGGAGCTGCGACCAGCGTCGCACCCGACACGGCCACGAGAGCCACGAGTCCGGCGACGAGGCGCTTACGGGCGCGTGTCAGCATTCGTCAGTTTTCCTTTGGATCACCACGGCCGGAGCCGGCCGCTTGCGGGTCTTGCCTACCGGGTACTACTGCGGGCTTGCATACGGAGTCGTACGTAGGGGGATTGTATTGGTCCCCCCGGGCAGCGGTACCCGTCGTGCTGAAGTGTAACGGCACGATAACGCGTCGGCAAAGGCGAGAGCGAGTCCTGTGATGACATCTTTTGGTGGTGCACGTCACAGCACTCGCCGTTGAACAGCTCATTTCGTACATAGGCGGCGCATGTGGCGAATTCTTCATCTGTTCGGGCCACACATCCTCGATCTTCCCGTTACCGGTTTGCCGGGCAACGGTGACCGTCCGATTCTCCGGTGACGGGCCGGGCGCCCGGGCCGGCCGAGGCCATCGACGTCAAGTCCGCTCGGCCCGCTCCCCGAACAACTAGGGTCGGGACGTGCACATGGGCGAGTATCTGTCCGCGGACGCGACCACCCTGGCCGGTCACGTGGCCTCCGGCGAGGTGACCGCCGCCGAACTCCTCGACCTCGCACGAGCCCGCGCAGACGCGGTCAATCCGTCGCTCAACGCCATCGTGATCCGCATGGACGCCGAAGCCGACGCCCGCGTCCGCAGTGACCTCACCGGGCCTTTCGCCGGCGTCCCGTTCCTCATCAAGGACCTCGCGCAGGACTTCCGCGGGTATCCGACGACCCGCGGCTCGCGGGCCCTCGCGACACACCTCGCTCGCGAACACTCCTTCGGCGTCCACCGGTTCCTCGACGCCGGCCTCGTCGTCTTCGGCAAGACGAACACCCCCGAGTTCGGCGCGAAGGCGATCACCGAACCCACCCTGTGGGGTCCCGCGCGCAATCCGTGGGACCTCGACGTGACCCCCGGCGGATCGTCGGGCGGCAGTGCGGCTGCGGTGGCCGCCGGGATCGTACCGGCGGCCGGGGCGAGCGACGGCGGCGGTTCCATCCGCATCCCGGCCGCATGCACCGGGTTGTTCGGGCTCAAGAGCTCGCGTGGCCTGATGCCGTTCGGTCCGCAGACCGGCGAACCGCTGTTCGGGATGGGCGTCGAAGGTGTGGTGACGCGGACCGTCCGCGACGCCGCCGCACTGTACGACGCCCTGATCGGACCGACGCCGTCGTCGACGTACCCGGCACCGCTGCACACCGAGAGCTACAGCGCCCGGATCACCACCCCGCCCCGGTTGCTGCGAATCGGTTACACCACGACGTCGGCGATCAACGCGAATCCGCACCCGGAGGCCGTCGCCGCGGTCGAGCACGCGGCCTCGATCCTGGCCGAACTCGGCCACCAGGTAGAGGAGGTCGATCCGCCGCACGACGACGCCGCCCTCGCCCGCGATTTCCTCGACATCTGGTTCGCCAAGTGCGCCGCCCAGGTCGACGAGGTCCGACGCCTCACCGGTGCTCCCGACTCCCACTTCGAGGCCGACACCCTGACCCTGGCGGAACTGGGCCGGGCCGCCGGCGTCGTCCCGTTGTTCACCGCGCTCGACCACATCAACGACCACGTCCTTGCCCTCGACCGCTTCCATCAGACCCACGACCTGCTCCTGACGCCCACCCTCGCGGTACCGCCGCCGCGGGTCGGGTCGATGACCACGCCGCCGGCCCTCCAGCGGGCGTCGCGGCTCGCCTCCCGCGCGCGGTCCGGCCGCGCGATCTCCCGCCTGGGGATCGTCGACAAGCTCATCTACGAGAGCCTCGGCTGGGTGCCGTACACGCAGCTCGCCAACCTCACGGGCCGGCCGGCGATGAGCGTGCCGCTGCACTGGACCGACGCCGGCCTCCCGCTCGGCGTGCAGTTCGTCGGACGACTCGGCGCCGACGGCGATCTCCTCGCGCTCGCGGCGGGCCTCGAAGCCGCTGCGCCGTGGTTCCACCGGTACGCCGACATCGCGCTGTAGTACGGGACTAATCTCGTCTGCGAGTACACATGTCCCGGGACCAGCCCGGTCATGGCGGCGGTGTGAGGAGATGCGGTGGCGGAGCACGGGGCCGACGCGGTGGTCGTCGGTGCGGGACTGGCGGGTCTCGTGGCGACATACGAACTCACCAAGGCCGGACGCCGCGTCGTCGTGGTCGACCAGGAGAACCGCAACAACCTTGGCGCGCAAGCTTTCTGGTCGCTGGGCGGGTTGTTCATGGTGGACACGCCGGAGCAGCGTCGGCTGGGCATCAGGGACTCCGCGGATCTCGCCCTGCAGGACTGGATGGGGTCGGCCGGTTTCGACCGTGACGACGAGGACTACTGGCCCCGCCAGTGGGCCCGCGCCTACGTGGACTTCGCCGCCACCGAGAAACGGCAGTACCTCCACGACCTCGGTCTCCGCATCACCCCGATCGTCGGCTGGGCCGAACGCGGCGGCGGGTTCGCCGACGGCCACGGCAACTCGGTGCCCCGCTTCCACCTCACCTGGGGAACCGGACCCGAGGTCGTGCGGGTCTTCGCCGAGCCGGTCCTGGAGGCGGAGAAGCGTGGGCTCGTCGAGTTCCGGTTCCGGCATCGCGTCGACGAACTCATCGTCGAGGACGGTGCCGCCATCGGCGTGCGGGGTGCCACGCTAGCCCCGACCGACATCGAGCGCGGCCAGGCGTCGAACCGGGATGTCATCGGCGACTTCGAGATCCGCGCCGGATCGGTCATCGTCACGTCGGGCGGCATCGGCCACAATCATGACCTGATCCGCAAGAACTGGCCCGTCGACCGTCTCGGCCCCGCGCCGGAGACGATGATCTCGGGCGTCCCGGCACACGTGGACGGCAGGATGCTGGAAATCAGCGAGACCGCCGGCGCGAACATCGTCAACCGTGACCGGATGTGGCATTACACCGAGGGCATCCACAACTGGGACCCGATCTGGCCCGACCACGCGATCCGCATCATCCCCGGCCCGTCGTCGCTGTGGCTCGACGCCAACGGCAATCGCCTCGCGCCGCCGAACTTCCCCGGCTTCGACACCATCTCGACGATGAAGGCGATCCTGGCGGCCGGTCACGACTACTCGTGGTTCGTCCTCACCCAGACGATCGTGGAGAAGGAGTTCATGCTGTCGGGTTCGGAGCAGAACCCCGACATCACCGCGAAGGACGTCAGGCTGGCCGCGAAGACCCGGCTGGCGAAGGGCGCCGCGGGACCGGTCGACGCCTTCGTGCGCAACGGCGTCGACTTCGTGGTCGCCGACAACCTCCCGGAACTGGTGGCCGGGATGAACAAGATCGCCCGCGGCCCCGAACTCGACCTAGCACACCTCGAACGCATCATCTCCGCACGCGACGCCGAGATCGGCAACAAGTTCTCCAAGGACGCGCAGCTGATGGCGATCACCAATGCCCGACAGTTCGTCGGCGACAAGATCGTTCGGGTCGCCAAGCCGCATCGACTGCTCGATCCCGAGCACGGCCCGCTGATCGCGGTCCGGCTCAACATCCTGACCCGCAAGACACTGGGCGGGCTCGAGACCAACCTCGACTCCCAGGTCCTGCGGCCGGACGGCAGCGCCTTCGACGGCCTGTTCGCCGCCGGCGAGGTCGCGGGCTTCGGCGGCGGTGGAGTTCACGGGTACAACGCACTCGAGGGAACGTTCCTCGGTGGATGCATCTTCTCCGGCCGCGCCGCCGGCCGGGCGGTGGCGCGGGCCACAGCGCCCCACTGACCGGTCACCGGCCATCGTCGAAAAGGGTTGCCTGCCCTATACATTCGCGGCACGATCTGCTGCCCCACGGTATGTACGCATGGGCTAGGGTGTTCAGCGTGCCGGTGCCCCAGACGATCCTGACGCGGAAGACGAAGTCGGCGATCTTCCTCGTCTTCACCATCGACGACGGCGGTGGAGACGCGGTTCGCGCTGCGCTGGAAGACATCCCCGGCCTGAACAACGCGGTGTCCTCGCGTGCTCCCGAGGCAGCACTGGCCGGGATCGTGTCGATCGGTTCCGCGGCGTGGGACCGCCTGTTCACCGGCCCGCGACCGCGTTCGCTGCGTCCGTTCGTCCCCTACGAGGGCGAGGTCCACACCGCCCCGGCGACGCCCGCCGATCTGCTCGTGCACATCAAGTCCGACGACATGGGCCTGTGCTACGAACTCGGCGCCAAGATCACCGAGGCATTCGGGGACGCGGTCACCGTCGTCGACGAAGTGCACGGGTTCCGCTACTTCGACCTGCGCGACCTCATCGGCTTCGTCGACGGCACCGAGAACCCGATCGGACAGGCGGCGATCGACGCGATCACCGTCGGCGGGGAGGACCCGGACTTCGAGGGCGGCAGCTACGTCGCCATCCAGCGCTACGTACACGACCTGTCGTCGTGGAACGACCTGAGCACCGAGGAGCAGGAAGCCGCGATCGGGCGCACCAAGCTCGACAACGTCGAGATGGCCGACGACGTGAAGCCCCCGAACTCCCACATCGCGCTGAACGTCGTCGAGGACGAGAACGGCGAAGAGATCGACGTCGTGCGGGACAACATGCCGTACGGCGACGTCTCGGGTGCCGGTGTCAACGGCACGTTCTACATCGCCTACTCGGCAGCGCCCGACGTCACCGAGGAGATGCTGCGCAAGATGTTCATCGGCGACCCGCCCGGCACCTACGACCGCCTCCTCGACTTCACCACCGCGGTCACCGGGGCCCAGTTCTTCACCCCGACACTCGACTTCCTCGAAGACCTGCCACCCGCGCCCGACGCCGCACCCACCGTGTCCCCGACCCCGACGACCCGTTCCGACGGCTCGCTGGGCATCGGGTCACTGCACTGACGACACCCGCCATCCGACCACCGCATCCGCCACAATCCGGCCGCACCAGGAGGACACCATGAACAACCTGCATCGCGAACTCGCACCGATCTCCGACGCGGCCTGGGCGGAGATCGAAGAGGAGGCGACCCGATCCTTCAAGCGCAACGTCGCGGGCCGTCGCCTCGTCGACGTGACCGGGCCGCTCGGCTCCGACACCGCATCGGTGACGCTCGGACATCGCACCAAGATCGACTCACCGTCGCAGGGGATCACCGCCTTCCAGCGTCGCACCCAGTCGCTGGTCGAACTCAAGGTCCCGTTCACGGTGTCCCGCGAGGCCATCGACGACGTCGACCGCGGCGCCAAGGACTCCGACTGGGACCCGGTCGTGGAAGCCGCGCGCGAACTGGCGCTGGCCGAGGACCGGGCGATCTTCGAGGGCTACGCCGCGGCGTCGATCACCGGCATCCGGGCCGAGGCCGCCGCCACCCCCATCCCGCTGCCCGCCGACGTGCGCGACTACCCGGAGGCGGTCAGCCAGGCGCTGAGCACACTGCGCCTGGCGTCGGTCGACGGTCCGTACGCGGTGGCCCTGTCGGCCGAGGCCTACACCCAGGTCAACGAGACGTCGAACCACGGCTACCCGATCCTCGAACACATCCAGCGCCTGTTCACCGGCGACATCGTGTGGGCGCCCGCGATCAGCGGCGCGTTCGTGATGAGCACCCGCGGCGGCGACTTCGAACTGACCATCGGCCAGGACGTGTCGATCGGCTACGACTCACACGACGCCGACGTGGTGAACCTGTACTTCCAGGAGTCGTTCACCTTCCTCACCCACACCGCCGAGGCAGCCGTCGCGCTGACCGAGCCGCCGACCGTCTGAGCAGCTGCCCACGGTCCCCGCCTGCACGGATTCCCGGTGGGCAGATACTCGGCGGCGTCCGTTGCGAGCGGCAACTAGTCTGGCGCAGGTGATCGCAGTGAACTCCGGCCGGCTCTCGCTCCCGGCGCCTACCGTTGCCTTCGGCCCGCTCGCTTCGCTCCCGGCGCCTAGATGCTGACCCGACTCGTCCGCACCTACCTCTCCCGGTACCGCATCAACGTCGCGCTCGTCATCGTGCTGCAACTGCTGGCGACCATCGCGATGCTGTACCTGCCGAGCCTCAACGCCGACATCATCGACAACGGCGTCGCCCGCGGGGACACCGGTTACATCCTGCGCATCGGCGGCTGGATGCTGCTGGTGAGCGTCGCCCAGATCATCGTGACGGTGACCGCGCAGTACTTCGGCGCGCGCGCCGCGCTCGGGGTCGGGCGTGACATCCGGGGCGACCTCCTGCATCGGGTGAACTCGTTCTCCGCACGCGAGGTCGGCACGTTCGGTGCGCCGTCGCTGATCACCCGCACCACCAACGACGTCCAGCAGGTGCAGCTGCTCATCGTGATGAGCAGCGCGATCCTGGTGATGGCGCCGATCATGTGCATCGGCGGGATCGTCATGGGTGTCCGGGAGGCGCCGGCCCTGTCCTGGGTCATCGCCATCGCGGTGCCCATCCTCGGGGTGTCGATGGGGGCCATCATCGCGAAGATGATCCCCGGCTTCCGGGCGATGCAGGAACGGATCGACAACGTCAACCGCGTCCTGCGCGAACAGATCACCGGCATCCGGGTCGTGCGGGCGTTCGTGCGAGAAGACTACGAACGCAAACGGTTCGCGGTCGCCAACGACCACCTCGCCGATGCGACCCTGCACGTCGGCCGGTTGATGGCCCTGATGTTCCCGGTCGTCATGGTGATCACCAACGTCACCATCGTCGCGGTGATCTGGTTCGGCGGGCACGCGGTCTCCGACGGTTCGCTGGAGATCGGCGCACTGACCGCGGTGATGAGCTATGTGATGCAGATCCTGATGTCGGTGATGATGGCGTCGTTCCTGGCGATGATGGCCCCGCGCGCGGCGGTCTGCGCCGAACGCATCTCCGAGGTCCTCGCCACCGACACCTCGGTCCATCCGCCGAGTGAACCGATCGGTTTCGCCACCCACCCCGGCACGGTGGAGTTCGATGCCGCCGAGTTCCGCTATCCCGGCGCCGACGACCCGGTGTTGAGCGGCATCGACTTCCGCGTCGAGCCGGGCACCACTACTGCGATCGTCGGCTCGACGGGGTCGGGCAAGACCACCCTCGTCGGGCTGGTGCCGCGGCTGATCGACACGACTTCCGGCGCGGTCCGGGTCGGCGGCACCGACGTCAAGCGACTCGATCCCGACGAGCTCCGGTCGGTCGTCGGGCTGGTGCCCCAGCGGCCGTACCTGTTCTCGGGAACCATCCGCTCGAACCTGCTGCACGGCAAGGCCGACGCCACCGACGACGAGATCTGGGAGGCGCTGCGCATCGCGCAGGCGGAGGACTTCGTGTCCGCGATGCCCGACGGCCTGGACACCAAGGTGTCCCAGGGCGGGACGACCGTCTCCGGCGGGCAGCGGCAGCGCCTGGCGATCGCACGCGCCCTCATCCGGCGGCCCGCGATCTACCTCTTCGACGACTCGTTCTCCGCGCTCGACCTGACCACCGATGCGCGGCTGCGCGCCGCACTGCGCCCCGCCACCCGCGACGCCGCGGTCATCGTCGTGGCGCAACGCATCTCGACCATCGTCGACGCCGAGCAGATCGTCGTGCTCGATCGCGGCCGGGTCGTCGGGCTCGGTACCCACGACGAGCTGCGGCAGTCGTGCCCGACCTATGCCGAGATCGTCGAATCGCAGATGGCGATGGAGGAGCGCTCATGACCCGGCCCGGAGGCCCGCCGATGGCGGCCGGACCCGAATCCAAGCCTCGCTCGTTCTGGCCGTCGGTCAAACGCGTTGTCGCACAACTTGCGTCGTATCGACTGCTGATGACGGTCACCCTCGCGTCGCTGGTCGGCTCGGTCGTGCTGATCGCGATCGCGCCCCGCGTGCTGGGTTACGCCACCGACCTCGTCTTCGACGGCGTGATCGGCCGCACCCTGCCCGAGGGGCTCACCAAAGAGCAGGCGGTGGCCGGGCTCCGCGAGAGCGGTGACGACACGTTCGCCGACATGGTCTCGTCGATGAACGTGACCCCCGGCGTCGGAGTGGATTTCGGCGCCGTGGGTCGCGTGCTGCTGATCACCCTCGTGCTGTACGTGGTGTCCTCGGCGCTCGCCTGGCTCGCCGGGTACCTGCTCAACATCGTCGTCGTCGGCACCATCCGCCGGCTCCGCGACGACGTCGAGGCCAAGGTGCATCGGCTGCCGCTGCGCTACTACGACACGATGCCGCGCGGCGAGCTGTTGAGCCGGGTGACCAACGATCTCGACAACCTGTCACAGAGCATGCAACAGACCATCTCCCAGTTCGCCAACTCGGTGCTGACGGTGATCGCGCTGCTCATCATGATGATCTGGATCTCGCCGCTGCTGGCGCTCATCGCGGTGGCCACGGTGCCGCTGGCGATCATCGCGACCGGCATCATCGCGAAGCGTTCGAAGCCGCACTTCTCGGCCCAGTGGTCGTCGACGGGCGCGCTCAATGCTCAGGTCGAGGAGGCCTTCACCGGCCACGAGCTGGTGACCGCCTTCGGCCGTCAGCGCGAGATCGAGGCGACCTTCGACGAACGCAATGAGAAACTGTACGAGTCGAGTTGGCGCGCGCAGTTCATCTCCGGCGTCATCATGCCGACGATCATGTTCCTGGGAAACCTCAACTACGTGGCGGTCGCGGTCGTCGGTGGTCTGCGCGTGGCGTCGGGCTCGCTGAGTCTCGGTGAGGTGCAGGCGTTCATCCAGTACTCGCGGCAGTTCACGCAGCCGCTGACGCAGATCGGTTCGATGATCAACCTGATGCAGAGCGGTGTCGCCTCCGCCGAGCGGATCTTCGACATCCTCGACGCCGACGAGCAGTCGCCCGACGCCGC
Organism: Gordonia sp. SMJS1; assembly: GCF_029866425.1. Lineage (NCBI taxonomy): Bacteria > Bacillati > Actinomycetota > Actinomycetes > Mycobacteriales > Gordoniaceae > Gordonia > Gordonia sp. SMJS1. The sequence goes on from NZ_CP123381.1 coordinate 4,975,581, forward strand.
GAATCCGAAGACGCCCGCCGAGGACAAGGGACTCATCGAGTTCGACGACGTCTCCTTCCGGTACGTCGAGGACAAGCCGCTCATCGAGAACCTCAGTCTGGTCGCGCGTCCCGGGCACATGGTCGCGATCGTCGGCCCGACCGGCGCGGGCAAGACCACCCTGGTCAACCTGATCATGCGGTTCTACGACGTCGATTCCGGTGTCATCCGGGTCGACGGCGTCGACTCGACGGACATGACGCGCGACGACCTACGCGAGCGCACCGGCATGGTGCTGCAGGACTCGTGGCTCTTCGGCGGCACGATCTACGACAACATCGCCTACGGCGACCCCACCGCCTCGCGAGAAGAGGTGCTCGACGCCGCCCGGATGAGTCACGTCCACCACTTCGTGCGGACCCTCCCCGACGGCTATGACACCGTGCTCGACGACGAGGGCGGTGGCGTCAGTGCCGGTGAGCGGCAGCTCATCACGATCGCGCGGGCCTTCCTCGCCCGGCCCACGATCCTCATCCTCGACGAGGCGACGAGCTCGGTCGACACCCGCACCGAGCTGCTCATCCAGAAGGCGATGGCGAATCTGCGGTCGGATCGCACGAGTTTCGTCATCGCGCACCGACTCTCCACGGTGCGCGACGCCGACGTCATCGTCGTCATGGAGGACGGGCACATCGTCGAGCAGGGCAACCACGACGAACTGCTCGCGGCCCGCGGCGCCTACTGCCGGCTGTACGAAAGCCAGTTCACCGGGGCCATCGAGGCGGGCTGAGACCCTTCGTGACGCTCGCAAGCTCGCTCCTCAGGGAGCACAAGAAGGCTCGCTTCGCTCGCACCTTAGGGAGCAGGAAAAGCGCGTCCCCACCCCGCTCCCTAATCCGAGAGCGCCACACACCCATTGGTCCCTGAGGTGCGAGGAGCGATAGCGACGAGCCACGAAGGGCCTGGTAAGGCACCTTGCGAGCCCCTTCGTGGCTCGCTGCGCTCGCACCTCAGGGAGCACAAGTAGGCTCGCTTCGCTCGCGCCTTAGGGAGCACAAGTAGGCTCGCTTCGCTCGTACCTCAGGGAGCAAGAAAAGCGCGTCCCCCACCCCGCTCCCTGAGGAGCGCCCGGAGCTTGCGGAGGGCGCGCCACGAAGGGTCACGCCGGCCGCTCGTTGCGCGCCGCCCGTTCGACGATGGTGGCGATGCGTTTGGTCTTGGTCTCCGGCCGCTTCGCCAGGGCGAGCTGCGACAGTCCGAACTTGCGCGCGCTGGGCGGGAACGCGTCCCAGTTGGCCCGGGCGACCGGGTCGGCGTCGAGGGCGGCGGCGAGTTCGGGGGATTCGATGAGCGCCTCGGCGTCGTCGAACAGCGTCCACAGGCCGCGGGCCTGAGCGTCGTCGATGACGGCCTGGCCGGCGGGCTGGATGCGGCCGGCGGCCGCGAGGTCGGCGACCCGCGCCTTGTTCGACGCCGACCATCCGCTGTTGCGACCGCGCCGGGTGAACCACATGCCGCGGCGGTCGGAGTCGATGACGCGGGTGTGACCGTCTATCCACCCCCAGCACAGCGCTTCGCGCACGCACTCGTCGTAGTCGAGCGGTTCCCGGCCCGAACCCTTGCGCCAGAACACAAGCCACACCCCCGGCGAGGTCTCATGGTTGTCGCGCAACCACTCTCGCCAGGCCTCGACGGTGTCGAGGCTGAGCTTCGGCGCGTCCGGGTCGGCCATGTGTTCACCCTAATGACCTCGACCTTCTCTCGGTACAGTTGAGCCGTGAACGAGATCGTCGACTTCGCCGAGAGCTACTGGTGGCTGATCTTCCCGGTCGGCGCGGTCGTCGGCGGGTGGGCCGGTTCGATCGGCAAGTACAACGAGAAGCGACGCAAGGACAAGATCGAGCTCGCCCGGATCAAGGCGAACGCCCAGACCGAGCAGCTGAAGCTCACGACGACCTCGGCAGACCAGTTACGCCGGGTCCGCAAGCAGCACGACGCGCTCAACGAGAAGTGGTTCGCCTACGAACTCGATCTCGCGACTCTGATCGAGTTCCCGCTGATGACCGACATGCGCGAACCGTTGACGCTGGCCTTCCACCGGGCCCGGTCCGCGCGGATGATCTACGGCCCGAATCGGATTCCGCCGCCGTCGGCACGGCCGAGACCTCCATGTCGCCAGCCGACTTCGCCGAGTACCGCGATGCGGTCGGCGACTACGCCGCCGCCTTCGACGCCGCCGAGCGAGAGGCGCGGCGTCGCAAGCAGACCGGGTTCTCCCCAATCGAACGCGAGGCGCTCGATCGGGCGCGCAAACTCATCAACGTCGCCGCCGACACCGGCGCCACGCCGGCCGAGAGGCAGGCCGCCTACAAGAAGGTCCGTGCCGAGCTCGACGGCATCATCGACGTTCCCCGGGTGGCGGCCGCACATCTCGAACAGCAGATCGCCGGCGCGCTGGAGCGCGGCTCGGACTGAACGTTCCGGGTCGATCAGAGGTCCGGGATCGGGAGATCCAGGTTGGGCGCGATGATTCCGCCGTCGACCTCGAGGATCTTGCCGGTGACGTACGCACCGGCGGGCGACGCCAGGTAGAGCGCCGCCGCGGCGATGTCCTCCGGATCACCGAGGCGGTGCAACGGCGTGGAGGTCTCGACCTCGGTGCGCATCCCTTCGTCGCCGGCGACGATCTCCAGCGCCGAGGTCAGGATGGCACCCGGCGCGATGCCGTTGACCCTGATCTTCGGGTTCAGATCCATCGCCGCGATGCGGGTGTAGTGCGCGAGAGCGGCTTTCGCGGTGCCGTAGGCGGCATAGGCGCGTCCGGGCACGCGGCCGACCGCGGAGGTGATGTTGATGATCGACCCTTGGCCCGTGGTCGCGAGGATCTGCTTGGCGCCGGCGACGACCAGCGCGTGCGCGTTGCCGACGTTGAAGTCGAAGGCGTCCCGGAGGTGTTTGGGACTGGTGTCGAACAGCGGCCGCGGCATGGCACCGCCGACGTTGTTGACCACGGTGTCGAGGCGGCCGAACGCGTCGACGGCGGTCTGGGCGAGTGCCGCCGCGGCGTCGGGATCGGCGAGGTCGACGGCGACGGCGTGCGCCCGTCGGCCGGCCGCACGGATCCGGTCGGCGACCTGCGCGAGGTCGGACTCACTGCGGGCCGCGATCACCACGTCGCCGCCTGCCTCGGCGAAGGCGACCGCGATCGCCGCCCCGAGTCCCCGGCTCGCGCCGGTCACGATGGCCACCTGGTCGTCTATCCGGAATCTATCGAGAATCACCCGTTGACCATGCCACGGCGAGGCACGAAACGAGAACGTGTTCTAGAAATCGGCTGAAACCGGCAGGTCACCGGGCTCAGTAGTCGCGGTTCGTGGTCACCACGGACAGGAGTTCCTCATTCGCGACGAATCGGCGCAGGTTCTCGGCGACCCACGGCGCGAGCTCGCGCGTCAGCCCCGATGCCGGGTTGGCGACGTGCGGGGTGATGATCACGTTCGGAAGCGACCAGAGTGGATGGTCGTCGGCGGGCGGTTCCGGATCGGTCACGTCGAGCGCCGCCCCCGCGATCTGCCCGTCGACCAGCGCGCGGTGCAGCGCCTCCTCGTCGACAAGGGGCCCGCGCGCGACGTTCACCACCCACGCGTGTGCGGGTAGTGCGGCGAGGCTCTCGGCGTTGATCATGTGCCGCGTCTCCGGCGTCGACGGCGCGGCCAGCACGACGTGGTCGAACGTCCCCCACAGCTGATCCAACTCATTCGACTGCCGGACCTCGTGCGCGCCGGGCACCTCGCGCCCGGACCGGTTCACCGCGACGACGCGAGCGCCACATGTCCGAAGACGCGGAGCGAGGGAGGCGCCGATCCCGCCGGCTCCGACGATGGCGACCGTGGAACCGTGCAGCGACCGGACCGCGGTGTCGATCCGCTCCTTGTCCCAGTGGCGGAGGACGGCGGTGTTGATCTGCCGGAGCCCGGCGAGGAGCAGAGCCAGTGCGTGTTCGGCGACGTTCTCGGCATAGAAGCCGGACGCATTGGTCCAGATCCGACGGTCGTCGAGTACGTCGGCGGCGACGAAATCCTCGATCCCCGCGGTCTTGAGGGCCACCCATTCGACGGCGTCCGGCAGTTCCGGGAACTCCCCGGGCGGCCCGATCCACACCAGCACCCGGGCGTCGTCGAGACCGACGATCCGGCCGCCCGCACCTTCGATCGCGGCGACCAGATGCTCGTCGCGGACGGGTTCGACGGCCACCGCCACCGGCGTCATCGGGCCACCGATCGAGCCGCGGTGGTCGCGAGTTCGTCGGCGATCTCGTTGAAGTGATCGCCGGCATGCCCCTTGACCCAGCGCCACTCCACCTTGTGACGCTTCTCTTCCTCGACCAGACGACGCCAGAGATCGGCGTTCTTGACCGGCTTGCGATCCTTGGTCTTCCAGCCGTTGGCCTGCCAGCCGTTGACCCACTTCATGATGCCGTTGCGCACGTAGGTCGAATCGGTGTAGATGATGACGGTCGACGGCCTGGTCAGTGCCGCCAGACCCTCGATGGCGGCCGTGAGCTCCATCTTGTTGTTCGTCGTGTCCGGCTCGGACCCGGAGATCCGCTTCTCGGTGCCCTTGTAGCGGAGCACCGCGCCCCAGCCACCCGGGCCCGGGTTGCCCAGGCAGGCACCGTCGGTCGAGATCTCGACGACGGCCGAGCGGCCGCCGGATCTGCGGAGGAGCCATCGGTTGCCTGGTTCGCGGAAGCTGTCACGCAGGGAAGCCTACGGCAGCCGCGACCCCCGATCGCAGGCTCACGGTTAGGGTGGAGTCATGGTTGTGTGGGACCCGACACGCTATCTGCAGTTCGCCGACGTCCGTGCGCGTCCGTTTCTCGACCTCATCGCACAGATCCCGACCAACCCGCTGTCGGTGATCGACCTGGGTTGCGGACCGGGTCATCTCACCAAGCACCTGCGGGCACGCTGGCCGTCGGCGGAGATCCTGGGCATCGACGATTCGGCGGAGATGGTCGATCGCGCGATCCGCGACAACACCGATCCGCATGCCAACTACGACGCCGCCGACGTCTCGCAGTGGACGCCTCACCGGCCGGTCGACCTGATGATCTCCAACGCGATGTTCCAGTGGGTGCCCGACCACCTCGACGTCATCGACCGACTGCTCGACCACGTCACCGACGGAGGCGCGTTCGCTCTGCAGGTACCCAACAACACGGACTCCCCCACCCACTCCGCCCTCGCCGATCTCGCCGCGACCGAGCCGTACCTGGGGGCCTTCGGCGACCTGCGGGCGCTCCCTCGACTCGACGCCGAGATGTACCTCGAGTTCTTCGCCGACCGCGGTTACCACGCCGACGCCTGGGAAACGACCTACTTCCACGTGCTCGACGGCCAGGACCCGGTGTTCGACTGGATGTCCGGCACCGGCGCCCGCCCGTACATGCAGGCGCTGTCCGACGAACTCCGGGTGCAGTTCGTCGCCGATCTCAAGCAACGCCTCGCCGAGGCCTATCCCCGACGCGAATGGGGCACGGTCCTGCCCTTCCGCCGCACGTTCGCGGTGGCCACCCGCCGCTGATTCGCTGGGCGCCGCGATCCAGATCCCAGAGAAACAACTCCCCCACTACTCCCTTCAGTGTCAGGCTTGTGGAGCCGGAGGATGGCTCGCAAGCTCGCTCCTCCCGGGTCACGCACCGGCTTCGGTTCGGCATCGACGCTTCTCCCAGCTGACACTTCTGCAACACTGACACCACCTGTCATCTCCCAGGGGGTACATCCATGCCTCGACGCAGCCGGATTCGTCTGCGCCCGGTCCGCCGCGTGCTCGCAGCCGTCGCGATCGTCGCCCTCACGGGCGGCCTGCTCGCCGCTGTGTCCGCACCCGCCGAAGCCGCGGTCTGCAACGCCACCGGCATCACCGGGGGCGATGTCGGCAGCACCGGCAGTTCGGGGTCCAGCGAGCTCGGCTGGGGCAGTCTCGACTTCGGCAGCTATCGGGCGGATGGGAAGAAGCCGCAGGGCCCGCTCCCGAAGCTCACCGGCGCCAGCAAGGCCATCTCCTGGGTGACCGGTCCCCGAAGTCCCGCCCGCACCGACACCCGTTTCGGCATCACCGCGACCGACGTCGGCGTGCCGTGGGACAACGGCTCCGGTCAGATCCTGATGGCCTTCGGTGACACCTGGGGCCGATGCGCGGGGCAGATGGCCTGGAAGCACAACACGATGCTGCGCAGTGACGCGGCTTCGGACCTCGCCAAGGGAATCCGATTCCCGAACGCCGTACCCGGATCGGTCCGGTCGGGCGCCTCGGTGACACCGGCCCACCCGACGTGGGCGCAACCCATGTTCAACGCGGTCGGGGTGCGCAACATCGAGGTCGGGCGGATTCCCACCGGCGGGATCTCGATCAACGGCACGCAGTTCGTCAGTTTCATGTCGATCCACCGGTGGCTTGGCCCAGGCCGCTGGAACACCAACTATTCGGGAATCGCCTTGTCGCACAACAACGGTCAGACCTGGACCGTCGACAGCAACACCCTTCGCTGGAATGCCGATCTGACGGTCCCCGGCGTGCCCCAGGTGAAGCGTGGCCACAACCGGTTCCAGATGGGCGCCTTTCTCCGGAGTGGCGAGTACATCTATCAGTACGGCACCCCGAACGGGCGTTTCGGCTCTGCTCACGTGGCCCGTTTCCGCCCCGCCGACATCCTGAACCTCGACCGGTACCAGTACTTTCGCGGCGGCACGGGCTGGTCGTCGAATCCGGCCGAGGCCACGCCGATCGTCGCCGGCCCGGTCAGCGAGATGTCCGTGGCGTACAACGCATTCCTCGGCCGGTTCATCATGCTGACCGAGCGATCGGGGACGATCGTGATGCGCACGTCGCCGTCACCCGTGGGTCCGTGGAGCGGCGAGCGGGTGCTCGTCTCGCACAAGCAGTCCAGCGGTCTGTACACGCCCTACATCCACCCTCGATCGTCGGGTAGGGACCTCTACTTCGTCGTCTCCCGGTGGGACGACTACAACGTGATGCTGATTCGGACCGACCTGTCGAAGGTACGTTCGTGAGCCGGCGCATCGTGCTGATCCGCGCGGTGAACGTCGGCGGCGCGAAACTACCCATGGCCGAATTACGTGATATGGCAGCCGATCTCGGGGCAACGGAGGTCTCGACCTACATCGCGTCGGGGAACCTGATCTGTTCGCCGCCCGCCGACCCCGAGCGGTTCGACCGCGCGCTCGAGACCGCGCTGCAGGATCGCTACGGCTGGTTCCGGGAGGTCATCAGCCGCTCGCCCGAACAGGTCCGGGCCGCGCTCGAGGCGCATCCGTTCGACGTCGTCGACGACAAATACTCCTACGTGTACTTCCTGACCGGCGAACCGGCGCGCGACAAGGTGGCCGCGTTCGAACGCATGGACTTCGGCGACGATGTGGTCCGCGTCCTCGGGTCCGACCTGCACATCCGCTACGCCGACGGGGCCGGACGATCGACCCTGACCGCACCGGTCATCGCGCGCGGCCTGGGGGTACAGGGCACCGGCCGTAACCTGCGGACCGTGCGCACACTGCTGGAACTCGCCGGCCCCTGAGTGTCGCCCGGTGGCCGGGCTCCCGGCACGGGCGTAGCGTCGGAGAAGTCATCAGGACGAACCAAGCGAACCGCGAACGAGACATTCGCGTCGAGAGGAGTCCGCACATGAGTCAACCGGTCCCGCCGCCCCCACCTCCGCCCGAGCCCGTGCCTGCGCCCGAGCCCATCCCGGAGCCGCCGCCGGAGCCGCCGATTCCCGTTCCGACCCCGCCGCCGGCTCCCGACCCACAGCCGGCTCCCCCGCAGCCGGACCCGCCGCCACGGCCGACGGTGATCTGACCGTCAGCCGCGCGACAGCACTCGGGCGACGCGGTCGAGGTCGGCGAGCTGTTCCTCGCGGGGGGCCTCCCACAGCTTCTTCGGCAGCTTCTCGAGGTCCTTGATCCCGGCTTCGGCTCGGTCGAGGGTTTCGGTCGCCTCCTCGCCACCGAGGTCCACCGATGCGATGAGCCGGTCGTCGAGTTCGAAGACCGCGTCGTCGAGGCGGTTGCGTGCCGCGACGAGTTCGTCGTCGTGCGGGATCGCCGGGTTGGCATGCACGTCGGCGATCGCGTATCGAATGCGCCGATGCAGCAGTGCTTCCCGGGTGTTGTCGGTGGCCCAGCTCTCCGGCGCCCGACCCGGTCGGCCGGGAATCAGGTCGGTGGATCGGGCGAAGGTGCGCACCCGTTTGTCCGAGTCGTACGCGAACCAGGCGGCACCGCCGAGGATGAACAGGGCAACCACCACGGTGGCCACGATGATGATGACCGCGATCATGTGGTCAGCCTACTCAGGACGACTGCACTCCCTTGGGCGCCTTTCCCGACATGAAACCGAACAGGTATCCGGCGACGCGTCGCATCTGGATCTCGTCGGCACCTTCGGTGATCCGGTAGCGCCGATGGTGCCGGTAGATGTGCTCGAACGGCTCGTGCCGCGAGTATCCGCGTCCGCCGAACACCTGCATCGCCTGGTCGGCGGCATCGCAGCACAGCCGGTTCGCCTGGTAGTTGCACATGGAGACCTCGGCCGACGCGGCGAACGGCCCGTAGGTGTCCATCTTCCAGGCGGTTTCGCGGATCAGCGCCCGGATCATCGCGCACCGGGTGTGCAGGTCGACGAGCGGGAACTGGATCGCCTGGTTCGTCGAGAGCTTCTTGCCGAACGGCGCGCGCTCGTTGGCGTAGGCCACCGCACGGTCGACGCAGTGCTGGGCGGCACCGAGACTGGAGGCCGCCTGCCGGATGCGGTTCTCGTTGAAGAAGTGCTGCACGACCTGCAGGCCGGCTCCCTCCGCCCCGAACACCGCGGAGTTCGGCACCCGGACGTCCCGCAGCGTGATGTGCGCGTGGTCGGTGGGCATGTTGAACGTCCAGAGATATTCCTCCACGGCGAAACCCGGATCCTGCGGGTCGACGAGGAACGCCGTGATGCCGCGGGCCTCGCCCGGTTCGCCGCTGGTGCGGGCGAAGATGATGTCGCGATGGGCGGCGTGGATACCGGTGTTCCACGTCTTCTCGCCGTTGATGATCCAGTCGTCGCCGTCGCGGACGGCGGTCGTCTCCATCCACGTGGCGTCGGAGCCGTGGTCGGGTTCGGTTATGCCGAAGGCGAAGAACTTCGTACCCGCGGCCAGGCCCTCCACCCATTCCTCCCGCTGCTCGGGTGTGCCGTACTCGAGCATGAGGAGCAGCCCGATGTTGTTGCCGACGATGGCGTGCTCGTTCTGCAGATCGCAGTGCAGCCCCAGACCTTTCGACGCCAGGTGCTCGCGGATGATCGCCATCGCCAGGTTCGATCCGTCCCGACCACCGAACTCGGACGGGAAGGGGTAGCGGAAGTGGCCGGCCGCATCCGCGCGTCGTCTCGCCTCTCCCAGAAGAGCTTCCCACTCCTTGTTCGGCAAACCACCACGCTCCCAGTCTGTTCGGGAGTCCTCGCGCCGATGGTCGAAGAAGCGGATGTTGTCGTCGGTCTGCTCGAGGGGAATGATCTCCGCCTCGATGAAGGCATCGAGTTCGGCAAGATAGTCGGTCAGCGACTCGGGCAGTGCGAAGTCCACGATGAACCCCTCTCGGTTGGGATCGGATGTCCGGCGGTCACGGGTGAGGGACCGCGAAGTACTTGGGGTTGGCGACCAGGAGTCGCGCCCGCACGTCGGCGACAACGGCGTCACGGACCTTCGGGTCGGTGCCGTCGAGTTCGCCGGAACGCAGGGCCTCGCACAGCGCGTGCTGATCAGTGACCCCGAGCGCACTCAGACGTTGCGCGCTCGCTTCGGCGTCCCGTGCACCGGTGAGCATCTGTCGACGCACGACGTCGACGACGTTGCCGGCCACTCTCGTATGGAAACGCACCTGCGGCGACAGGTCTGCCTGTACCGCGTCGGACCGCAGGAATTCGGTGAGCGCCTCGAGTAGTTCGACTGCAGTCGGTGAACCGTAGAGATCGTTGTCCGGTTCCTCGCCCGGCGCCTCGGCCAGCGGATCGGGTACCGGTCCCGGCGACACGAGACCCAGGTCGAGCAGTGCGTCGAACTCCTGCTCGGCACTTCGGCGTCCGATCGCGGCCAGTTCGACGGATCGTTCGACGCCATCGAGGTGCCGGGCGGCCTGCACCGCGCAGATCAGTCCCCACTTGACGGTGGCGTAGAGCTCCCACCAGCGCAGGGCTTGTTCGGTGGGACGCCAACCCGCCTCGCGCGCATAGGCGTCGAGGAGCGAGGTCCGGTCACCCATCCCGGCCACGGGCGTCGACCCTCCGAAACGCCACGCCTTCGCACATAGCCAACCGAGGTCCTCGACGGGATCGCCGAGGTGCACCAGTTCCCAATCCAGAACCGCAGCAACTCCTTCGGCGTCGACGAGCAGATTTCCCAGCCGGAAGTCGCCATGCACGAGCGTGTGCCGTGGTGACGGTTCGGGCCGGTTGTCCGTGAGCCACTGGGTGGCCAGCACCAGGCCGGCCGGCATCGCATCGAACTCGCGTGGGAACAGGTCCCGCAAACCGTCGATCGGATCGCCGAGATCACCGAGACCGGGCGTCTGTGCGACGTCTATCCGGTGGATACGTGCGAGGATCTCGCCGCACTGATCGACGAATCCGGCGCGCGCACCCTCGTAGGCATCGTCTCGCAGAATGCGCCGCGGGATGGATTCTCCGTCGATGAAATTCATTGCCAGATAGGGGAATCCCAGCGCGTTGTCGTCCTCGTCGAATCCGGCGTCGAGGATCTCCGGCACCGGCACCCCGGCGTCGGCGGCGGCACGCAGGACCTGCGCCTCGGCCCGCAGTCCGCCGTCGTCGGTTGCAGCGGGAACCGCGCGGATGATGATCGGCTCGACCTGCCCGGTTCCGTCGACGAGGGTGGCCGCGTACGTCGCCCTGCTCGCGCCCGCCGGCAGGAGTCTCGCGCCCTCGACCGAGAGCGTGCCGCCACGCTTGTCGGCGAGGCGGGACGCGATCTTCGCGGCGACACCGTCCGCTTCCGGTACTCCCACGCCCGATCCGTCCCTTCGCACCGTCGCCCGGCGGATGTAACCGCCACCACAGCGAAGCTAGCACGGGATCTGAATCCGGCCTCAGAAATCCAGGCCCGGAGTCTCAGGACTTCGGTGCCTGGAACTCCGGTTGGTCGATGATCCGCACCCACGATCCGTCGGCCTGCCGCGCCACCACCTGCGCGCGGGCGCCTGCACCATCACGGGGTGGAGTCGACGTGAGTGCGAGATCGTCCCCGAATACCAGGGTCGGCAACGGCGGTTCCGGCGCGAAGGTCGGCCGGTGCGCCAAGACCGATGCCCAGAGATCCCGGATCGCGGCCCGTCCGCGCGTGACCTCACCGCGCCGGCCCCGGGGCCGCACCGTCGATCTCGCCTCGCTGCGCGACCGATCGCTCATCTGCCTGCCCCGCGGCGCGGGTATCCGAAGCGTGTTCGACGCGGCGGCCTCGGTCGCCGGAGGAGCCATCCGACCCGCGATCGAGGCCTCGTCGCCGGACGCCATCATCGAGTTGGTCTGCAGCGGAATGGGAGTCGGCATTCTCAGCGAGTCGATCGCCGCGGCCGACGACCGCGTGGTCGGGGTGCCGATCCGGGATGTCGATGCCACCGCACATCTGGGATTGCTCTGGAGGCCGGGAAACTCCGCTGCTGCAGCACGGTTCGTCGAAATTGCCCGGAACGCGTTCGGGAAGAACGGTTGACCTTGTTGCTCGGGGAGCGGTGGCTCAGCATATCCCCCGCTCCCTGAGGTGCGAGCTTGCGAGCCCGACCTCTGCTCCCTGAGGTGCGAGCGAAGCGAGAGGGTCCTATAGCTTGTCAAGTGCTCCGAGGTCAGTGGTGAGGTCGCGGAACACTTCGCGGGCGATGTAGCGCTTGAGGCAGCGGAGGATGTCTTTCTTCGTTTTGTGTTCGGCGGAACGTCGCTCGACGTAGGCGCGGGTGGGGGCGTGGGATTTCATGCGTCCGACCGCGATCATGTGCAGAGCACTGTTGGCTTGCCGGTCCCCGCCCCGGTTGAGTCGGTGACGGCTGGTTTTGCCTGAGGATGCCGGTAACGGGGCGGCGCCGACGAGTTTGGCGAACCGTGCCTCGGTGCCCATCCGCTCGACGTTGTCACCGGCGGTGATCACCAGGCGGGCGGCGGTGATCGGCCCGATCTGCGGGCGCGAGAGCAGGGTGGGTACCAGCTTGCTCAGCAGTCGTGTGAGTTCGCGGGCCAAAGACCGGGCTTGTTGTTGGGCGAGTCGGTGTCGGTCGAGCAGCGACCGCGCAGCGCGCACGAACGCCGCGGCCGGCCCGGACAGATCAGCTTTCTCGGCTGGTACCGGCAAGTCTTTGATGAATGCTGCCCGCTTGGCGATGGTGCGGGCCTGGCGCGCTTGATCGGCGTACTCGGCTGGTGCGGTGGTACACAGGTCACGGATCTGGTTACCGATGCGGGTGGCTTCCTCGACGGCCGAAGCCCTTGCCACGGTGAGCATCCGAACAGATTCGACCGCGCCGCGGGTGTCTTTGGCCACCGCGGTCGCGCGGCCGGTGATGACTGCCATCGCTGCGGCGTAGGCATCGAGTTGATCGGTCTTACCGTGGGCGTAGCGGCGCGGCAGATCGGGGGTGTTGACCTCGATCACTCGCACCCCTTCGGCGGTGAGCATCCGGGTCAACCCGGCCCCGTAGGAGGCGCTCGATTCCACTGCGGCATCCTCGACGCGGCCGAAGCCACACGCCCACTGCCACAACTGGGTGTAGCCGGCGGTGGTGGTCGGGAACTCGCGATCGGCCAGCGGGCGGCCGTCGATGGCGACGATCGCGGCGTGGTGGGTCTGTTGATGGGTGTCGACTCCGAGTACGACCACTTGCGTGGTCACTGCTGTCTCAGCCATTCTGGCGGTGTCTCCTTCACTGCGGTGGTGGATGACCTCACCGGGGCGGGTGGACAGGACAGTGAAGAGTCACGGCCTACCAGCCAGACAGGGTCCTAATCAGGTCACACCCGCCCCGGTCCTCACAGGTCACTTGGTGCAGGTGATCGACCGGAGTTCCGGGCCGACACATCTCGCCCATGACAGCACCGTCAGCCACGAAGTAAGTCAGACCCAAACCCGGTCAACCACCCACACCCATTCTCACTGCCACGAAGGGCTTCGCAACGTGTCTCACCAGACCCTAATGGGGGTGGATCGGCGTCCTGCAGGGGATGCTGGTTTGTGTGAGCCTTCCCGGCCGGTGACCACTCCGAGACCCTGAAACGGTGTCGGATTTCTACACGAAGACCGTGGCCCGGCCGGGTAAGGATCACCCGCTAGAACGCTTCTGGGATGTCGTGCCCCCTGAACCATGTGGGGTGAGCACTGATCCATTAGGCCGCGTCAAGGGTGATCACCCCAAGGTTCACACCGACGATCGATCGAGACGACCGAAGACGAGGTGAACGACCGACATGATCTGTGTGGGCAACGACTGGGCGTCGGATCATCACGACGTGTGCGTGATGGATGAACACGGCACCACCCTGGCCACCCGCCGACTACCCGAGAACGCGGCCGGCGTGACGGCGATGCATGACCTGCTCGCCCGGTTCGCCCACGACCCCTCTGAGGTGGTGGTGGGGATCGAAACCGATCACGGCATGTGGGTCGCCGCCCTGGTCGCCGCGGGCTATCAGGTGTATGCGATCAACCCGTTGTCGGTGTCGCGGTACCGCGACCGCCACCATGTCGGGGGCACCAAATCCGATAAGGCTGACGCGAAAACGCTGGCTGATCTGGTGCGGACCGACCGGCACAATCATCGATTGGTCGCCGCCGACACCGTCGAGGTCAAGGCGATCACGGTGATGGCCCGTACGCATCAGAATCTGGTGTGGGCGCGCTCAGCACAACAGAACGTGTTGCGCGCTCAACTGGGCGCCTACTATCCGGCCGCGGTCGATGCCTTCGGCGGCGACCTCGCCCACAAAGACTGCCTGGCGGTGTTGCGTCGCGCTCCCACCCCACGACAGGGAGCGGCACTGACGGTCGCGGCGATCCGATCAGCTCTGAAAAAGGGTGGCCGCCAACGCAATACCGATACCCGTGCCCGCGAGATCCAGCAGGCCCTGCGTGGGGGCGGTCATCTGAGCGCACCGGAGGCACTTACCGCAGCGTATGCGGCGACCGTGACCGTGACGGTGAACATGCTGACGACGCTCAACACCCAAATTGATCAACTGGAAACCAGTATGGCCCAGTCTTTTAGAGCGCATCGCCGACGCCGAGATCTACCTGTCCATGCCCGGAGTCGGTGACATCACCGGCGCCCGGATGCTTGGCGAGTTCGGGGACGACCCCGAACGCTATGCCACCGCCAAGTCTCGCAGAAACTATGCCGGCACCTCACCACGGACCATCGCCTCAGGCAAAGGGCACGTCGTGCTGGCCCGCCATATCCGCAACACCCGCCTCAACGCCGCCGCCATGGCGATGGCGCAAAGCGCGCTGACCGGCAGTCCCGGCGCCCGCGTCTACTACGACAGCCTGCGAGATCAGAAGAAGTCCCACCCCCAAGCCTTGCGTGCGCTCGCCAACCGGCTCATCGGCATCCTCCACGGCTGCCTCAAACACCGCACCCTCTACAACGAACACACCGCCTGGAACCACCGCGCCAACCTCGCCGCTTGACACCTTGCACCCCTGGGATGTCTTCGTGGCTCGTCGCTATCGCTCCTCACACCTCAGGGAGCAATGGGTCGCTTCTTTCGATCAGGGAGCAGGCGGCGGCGTACCCGGAGCCGCGGCCGTCGTCTTGTCTCCCGGCGCACCGGCCACCAGACTCGTGGGGTCGGTGGGCTTGCCCGCGATGAGGTCGCCGATGCTCAGACCCCAACGGCCCCAACGGTCGTCGAATCTCTTCGCGCGGGCCCGCGCTTTCTCCGTCTTCGCCGGTGCGTACCGCCGGCGCGCCCACGCCGAGTGCGGTCGGGCCAGCCGGATGGCACCGGCCCAGGCGAACACCGGGATGAAGACGCCGACGATGGCGGTGGAGAACTTGCCCTTGAGCACGCACAGGATCGCGCAGGCGACATTGATCGGCACGGTGGCCACCAGCGCGACGGGACCGATCTCCACGTCCGCGTCGTCGAGCGGGTTGAACCCGAGGACCGCCATGCCCAGCGCGGCCACCGTCAGCGCCACCACCTGAACCGAGAGCTGGCCCTCCGGTGACCAATACACGTCCTGAAGGCGCAGGATCAGTGCGAACTCGTCGAGCACCAGTGAGGCGCCGACACCGATCAACACCGCACTGATCTGCGCACCGGGCGACGCCCCGTTGACACCCACCGAGAGGAAGGCGCCGACGATCGTCAGGATCAGACCGGGCACCATGTGGTGCACGTGCACGCCGTCTGAGACGTTGTTGCGGAAGGGGCCCTTGCCCGCCCGGATGAGTCGGGTGATCACCCGCGTGACGATGAACGTGATGACGAACGACGCGAACAGCAGGAACAGCGGCAGTCGCTGATGCGTGAGCTCGTCGAGGAAGTTCACCGGGTCACCGTCGGCGTCAGCCGGGGACGATACCGGTGCGGCGCTGCTCGATGATCAGGCAGCGGTCCTCGACGTACAGCAGACCCGCATCCTCGGCGATCGCCCGCGCCTCCGCCGAGATGATCCCGAGCTGCAGCCAGAGCGCGGTCGCGCCGGCGGCGACGGCCGCCCGGGCGACGTCGGCGCACTCGGGTCCCGGGCGGAACACGTCGACGAGGCCGACCTGTTCCGGGATGTCGGCCAGGGTGCGGTACACCTTCTCCCCGACGATCTCGTCGGCCGCGGGGTTCACCGGAATGATCCGCCAGCCACGGTTCTTCATGTACGCCGGTACCTCGTTGGCGGCCTTCGACGGATTGGCGCTGGCACCGACCACGGTGATCGCGTCGTAGGTGGACAGGATCTGCTCGACGACATCGTCGGTGTTGCTCGGGGCGGTCATCCCACGAGTGTAGGTGGGTGCGGGCGAGTCACCGGAGAACTCCGTGCACGACGATCGCGCTCAGCTGATCGGCCCACGCGGCCTCGAAGTCGCGATTGTCGAGCAACAGCGCATGCAGCATCGCCGCCCCGCCGACGACCTCGATTAGCCGATCCGGATCGACATCGGGATGCACCTCGCCGCGATCGACGGCGACCACCAACCGATCACGCAACGCGCCGAACACCTCCGCGAACCCGGCGTGCACACGCGCCGCCAGCTCGGGTTCGGCAGCCATGTCCGAGATGAGACCGGGCAACGCCGCGCGGGTCACGGGACTGGCGAACAGGTCACGCGCCGCCGCGACCATGATGCGGATGTCGGCGGCGACCTCACCGCTGGACGGTGGCAGCCGCATCATCCGGGAGAACGCGACGTCATGCACCAGCTCTGCCTTTCCCGTCCAGCGACGGTAGAGCGCGGTCTTCGTGGTGCCCGCGCGTTCGGCGATCGCGGCCATGGTGAGCTTGCGGTATCCGACATCGACGAGCAGTTCGGCGGCGGCGTCGAGCACCGCGGAGTCGATCCGCAGGTCGCGCGGTCGGCCCGAGACCGACTCCCCCGTCCCAGCACTCATCACTCGCCGACTTCCCTTCGAAAATTTTCGCCAAGTCGCTGCGGGCCGCCCGACCGTTCTGCTGTCATAACGCTACTCACCGTAGCGAATCTCTCGCTGCCGAACACAGGGGGTGCCATGGCCACCGAGCCCGCCGTCGAGCAGGTCGACCATCTGCAGCGTTCGAGCCGGGACAACACCTCTGTCCCGGACACGCTCGCGCGTTGGCTCACCGAGCAGGACGACACTCCCGACGACACCCCCGCCGTCACGGTCGCGGCGGGCGGCGACAGCAACGGCATGTCGTCGGAGACCATCCCCGTCTCCGTGTCGTGGCCCGGCGAGCCCACCCGGCACTGGGTGATGCGGATGGCGCCGTCGACCACCGACGTCCCCGTGTTCCGTTCCTACCGAATGGATTACCAGTACGAGACGATGCGCTTGATCGCCCGGCTCAGCGACGTCCCGGTCCCGGCCGTGCACCACCTCGAACCGACCGGCTCGCTGCTGGGAGCCCCGTTCTTCCTCATGGACCGGTGCGAGGGCGAAGTCCCACCCGATGTCATGCCGTACACGTTCGGCGACAACTGGTTCGGGGACGCCGCCGAGTACGATCGCCGGCGGGCCCAGGAGTCCGCGGTCGGCGTGATCGCCGCCCTGCACTCGATCCCCGACGCGGCCCGGCAGTTCGACTTCCTCTCCGACGACCTACCCGCCGGTGACACTCCCCTCGCTCGTCTGCTCGCCTGGTTGCGGGACTGGTACGACTTCTCGGTCGAGGGGATCGGCCGCTCGCCTCTCGTCGAGCGGGCGCTCGCCTGGCTCGCCGACAACTTCCCCGACGATGCCGCGAACGCCGAACCGGTGCTGTCCTGGGGAGATTCGCGCATCGGGAACATGATGTTCGTCGACTTCACCCCGACGGCGGTGCTCGACTGGGAGATGGCGCGCACCGGTCCCCGCGAACTGGACATCGCCTGGGTGATCTTCGCACACCGGGTCTTCCAAGAGCTCGCGACGATGGCCGGCCTTCCCGGACTGCCGGACCTGCTCCGCGAGAACGACGTCCGCGACACCTACCGCGAGCTCACCGGAGTCGAGTTGGGCGACCTGCGCTGGTTCTACGTCCATGCCGCGGTCCAGTGGTGCTGTGTCTTCATGCGGACCGGCGCCCGCCGCGTGCACTTCGGCGAACTCGAACGTCCCGATGACGTCGACGGCACCCTGTTCTACCACCGACCACTGCTCGAACGACTCCTCGAGGAGGACTGACCACATGAGCCGACGCGGCCTGGGGCCGATGGACGAGTATCCCATTCACCAACTGCCACAGCCGATCGCCTGGCCGGGCAACAGCGATCGCAACTTCTACGACCGCGCGTACCTCAACGCCCACGACCGCAGCGGCACCATCTTCCTCATCACCGGCATCGGTTACTACCCCAACCTGGGTGTGAAGGACGCGTTCGTGCTGATCCGGCGGCGCAACCCGGACGGCACCGACACCCAGACCGCGGTGCACCTCAGCGACGCGATCGACGACAACCGGCTCGAGCAGCGCGTCGGCAACTATCGGCTGAGCATCGAGAACCCGCTGCGCGCGCTGCACCTGACGCTGGAGGAGACCGAGGGCATCGCCCTGGATCTCCACTGGGAGGGCCTGTTCGACGCACTGCTCGAGCAGCCGCACGTGATGAGGCAAGGCGCGAAGGTCACCCTCGACGCGCAGCGGTTCGCGCAGGTCGGCAGCTGGCGTGGTTCGATCACCGTCGATGGCGAGCACATCGTCGTCGACCCGTCGACCTGGATCGGCACCCGCGACCGTTCGTGGGGAATCCGGCCGGTCGGCGAGCCCGAGCCGGCGGGGCGGCCGGCGGATCCACCGTTCGAGGGCATGTGGTGGCTGTACGTCCCCATCGCCTTCGACGACTTCCAGCTCGTCCTCATCATCCAGGAGGACCCCGACGGTTACCGCACACTCAACGACTGCTCGCGCGTGTGGAAAGACGGCCGCGTCGAACAGCTGGGCTGGCCGAACGTCTCGATCCATTACGCCGCGGGCACCCGGGTACCCACCGGTGCAACGATTTCCACGACCGGGGCAGGGGGTTCCTCGGTGACGCTGCAGGTGGAGTCCCTGCTGCCCGTTCCCATTCATGTGGGCGGCGGTTACGGCGGTGACCCCGACTGGACCCACGGCGTCTGGCGCGGAACGGACTTCACCGAACGCCGCACCTACGACATGACCAGTGCCGAGATCGTCGGTCGCATGCCGTTCGGCGTGATCGACCACGTCGGACGCGCCGAATGCCAGGAGTCCGACGGCACCACCCGCACCGGCTGGGGACTCTTCGAGCACGGGGCACTCGGCCGGCACGACCCCTCCGGGTTCGCCGACTGGCTCAGTGTCGCACCAGGGTGAGAAGCGGCTAGTTCGACGCGCGCAGCCGATACCCCATGCCGCGCACCGTCTCCAACCGGTGAGAACCGATCTTGTTCCGCAGGGCGCGCACGTAGACGTCGACCACATTCGAGGCCGGGTCGAAGTCGTAACCCCAGACATGGCCGAGGATCTGTTCGCGCGAGAGCACCTGATCGGGGTGACGCAGGAACACCTCCAGTAGTGCGAACTCACGCGCGGTGAGGTCGAACGTCTCCGCACCCACCCGGGCGCGCCTGGACTTCAGATCCAACCGAAGATCCCCGGCGGACAACAGGTTCTCCGACGCGACGGCCGAGTCGTCGACGAGTCGTAGCCGGATGCGGGCGAGCAGTTCGGCGAATTGGAAGGGCTTGGTCATGTAGTCGTTGGCACCGCCCTCGAGGCCGTTGACCGTGTCGCTCACGCTGTCCCGGGCGGTGAGTACCACGACCGGCGTCGTGATCCCCTCGCCGCGCATGGAATACAGGACATCGAAGCCATCCATCGCCGGGAGACCGATGTCGAGGACGACCATGTCGAAACCACCGCTGCGCACAGCCTCGAGCGCGGACAAGCCGTCGGACACGTGCTCGGTGCTGTAACCGGCCGCACGCAGTCCGTTGCCGATGAACGAGGCGATCCGCGCGTCGTCCTCGGCGATCAGAACCCGGCTCATCGCCGCTCTCCTTCTGCTGGCACCGACGGCGCTGCATCGGCGTAGGGGGTCGTGTCGGGAACCGGGACGTCGATGCCGAACGTGGCGCCGTGCCCGGGAATGCTACGTACCCAGGCGATTCCGTGATGGGCGTCGGCGATGGCCCGCACGATCGCCAGTCCCAGCCCGGCGCCGGCCGCGTGCTGAGGCGCCGACGCCGACTGCCCGCGCTGGAACCGCTCGAAGATCCGCGCCGCGTCCTCCTGCTCGACCCCCGGACCGTCGTCGGTGATCCAGATCGACAGGTGTCGCTGCGCTCCGACGCCGGCGAAGCGTGAGCCCAGCTGGATGACCGAACCGGCACGGGTGTGCCGAACCGCGTTGGAGGCGTACTGCAGCATCGCCTGGGTGATCCGGTCGTGATCCACCTCGCACGGGCCCTCGGCGACCTCCATGAGCAACCACTGCCGGTCACCGAGCGGTTGCACCTTGGACTCGATGTCGAGCATCAGCTGAGCCGCGTCGGTCGGCCTGGCCACCACGAAGTCGGGTTGCTCCGACTTCGCCAGCATGAGCAGATCGCCGACGATGCGGCCCATCCGCCCCAGCTCGCTGTCCACGAGATCGAGGGTCTTGCGCCTCTCCTCCGGATCGTCGGGCAACAACTCGAGATGGCCGCGCACGACCGTGATCGGGGTCCGCAGTTCATGTCCGGCGTCGTCGACGAACTGCCGCTGCGTCGTGTAGGCATCCTCGATACGGTCCAGCATCGCGTTGAAGGTCTGGGCCAGCGCGGCCACGTCGTCGCGGCCGATGACCGGGACCCGTGCGGTGAGATCGTTCTCGCTGATCTCCGCGGCGACCATCCGCACACTGCGGACCGGCGCCAGGATCCGGCCCGCGACCAGATACGCCACGCCGGTGGTGACGATCATCCCGGCCAGCCCGACGATCGCCAGCACCCGCATCGTGCGGTCGACCAGTTCCCGGCCCGGGTCGGTGTAGATGCCGACGATGAAGGTCCCCGGCTGCGACGCGCCCGACGCCGGGTCGGCCGAGCCACCGACGGGCGTCAGATCCACCTTGCCCCAGCGGATCTCACCATGCGCAGTCAACAAGACCCCGGCCGCCCCGCTCTGCGCCCGCAGTTCGTCGAGGACGCGACGCCCCTCGCCCGGGGCCGGCCAGGCGTTGCCCGGCAGTTCGAGGATCTCGGTGTCGCCGACGACGCCGGCCATGACCTCGCCCTCACCGGCCGACTGCCGCGACAGGAACACCTCGAGCAGTCGCGACACCGAGGTGAACGGTTCCGTCGTCGTCGGATCGACCCCCTCGGACGCGAACGTCCGGAACTCGCTCGCCTCCTGCGCGACGTAGTTGTTCACCCGGGTGTCGACGTCACGGAGCAACAGGTTGCGCGTCACCACGAACACCACCACCAGCAGCAGGAACGTGGTGAGCATGATCCAGGCCGTGATACGCCAGCGCGCCGAGAGCGCGGGGCGCTGACGCACACCCGCACTCTCGGCTAATTTCGCTGTCGCGTCGTCAGTCGTCCTGGCCGTCATCGATGTCATCGTCCCAGTCGTCGTCCTGGTCGTCCCAGTCGTCGTTGTCGTCCCGGCCGTTGTCGTCCCAGTCGTCATCACAGTCGTCGTCGCGATGGGCCGCGTTGACGTCGCACCAGTCGTCGTCGTCCGAACCCAGGTTCGGTGGGACGGCCCGCTGCACCGGTGCGCCGGCCGGGACCTGGGGAACCGGGGCCGCGGCCGGGGTCTGCACCTGCGGCGACTGCGCGGGAGCAGTCTTGGCCTCCGGCGTCTGGGACACGTCCACGGAGACGGCGTCGGAGGCCAGGCTGGGCTCGGGTGAACGGATGAGGAAGAAGCTGGCGGTCACGACGGCAACCGCGAGCGCACCGAGGGCGATGGTGGCGAGTACTCGTGAGAAGTTCATGTCAACGACTCTGACGGACGCCGGTGAGCCGTCCATGAGTCGAAGATGAAGGTTTTTTCATCTACGAACTGCGTGCACCGACGTCAGGAACTCGTCGATGCGTGGCCACGTCTGCTCGACCGCAGCGGACCCGGCGATCAAACCCAGATGGCTGGTCTCCACCGTGGTGAACTCGACGCGCGGCGCCCCGGAAAGCAGCCCCACCCCATGGTGGGCGGCGGCCCAGCTGACGATCGCGTCGCGGTGACTGCCGAACAGCGCGACCGGTACCGCGACCTCGGCGAGGTCGACGACCCGTCCGCCGAAGTCGAGCACCCCGTCGGCGAGTTCGCCGCGCATGATGAAGTTCTCCCACATCTGCTCGGACACCTTGCCCGGATAGCCGGGCATCGTCTCCTGGAAACGGTCGATGGCCTTCATCCGGGTCAGCGCGTCGGTGTCGTCGGCGTTGCGCAGGATGTAGCCCGGCTTCTTGAGTTCGCGCTGCCAGGCCGTGCCTCGATAGGCGAGGCGGACCAGCGGCGCGGGGATCCCGCCGAGCGCTCGCAGCGCCAGTGTCACCGGCGCGGTGCCGACCGGTTTCATCAGCGTCTTGACCAGCGGATACGGCGGGACTTTGGAGTAATCGAGAGGCGTGCCGACCGCGACGACCGACGCCACCGGCAGGTCCGGGTTCGCGGCAGCGGTCAACAGGCTGATGGTCCCGCCGATACTCCACGCGAGGAGGTCGATCTCCGCGGAATCCCGCGACGTTCCGGCGGCCGGGTCATCGGCGTTGCCGTAGAAGTCTGCGACGGTCGCGGCGACGGCCCCGGGGACGATGTCGTCGAAGAAGTCGGCGAACCCGAGGTGTCGGTCGGCGCGGGTCATGTCGCCGAAGTCGAGTACGTACGGAACCCGGCCGGTCGACAGGAGGAACTGCACCACCGACAGCCCGTCGGCGAGGTCGTAGCACGATGTGGACACCGCGAGCGGCGGGATCAGCAGCACCGGTCGCCGTCCCGTGCCGACGGCTGCGATCACCTCGTCGTCGGTGCCGTACCGCCGCAGCGTGCGGTGCGGTCCGTCGGCGACCACCGTGTGCGGCGTCTCGTGGGACTCGCCGATCTGTCCACCACGTGCCAGATGGACCAGCGTCGCGACGCCGTCGAAACCACCCACCACTACCTCCCAGTCGTCGTCCGGGGACATTCAACACACCCCGCCCGGGTCATGCCCGGGCGGGGTGTGACCGTTTGGTGCACGACGCCCGCGGGTACCGGATCCGACGAGGCGCCGATGCCGTAGTCGGCGCGTACAAGGAGGTACACGGCCATGGCCGAAGAACTGAACGGCACCACCATCGCTTTCCTCGTCGCCCAGGAGGGCGCCGAGCAGGTCGAACTCACCGAACCGTGGAAGTCGGTCGAGGCGTGCGGCGGCAAGCCCGTCCTGGTGTCCACCGACTCCGGCACGGTGCAGGCGTTCAACCACCTCGACAAGGCCGACACCTTCCCCGTCGACACCCCTCTCGAGGACGCCCGCGTGATGGACTTCGACGCGCTGGTCCTGCCGGGCGGTGTCGCGAACCCGGATTTCCTGCGAACCTCGGAGCCCGCCGTCCGCTTCGTGCGCAGCTTCTTCGATGCCGGCAAGCCGGTCGCGGCCATCTGCCACGCGCCCTGGACCCTGATCGAGGCCGACGTTGTCCGCGGCCGCACCCTCACGTCGTTCCCGAGTGTGCGCACCGACGTCATCAACGCCGGCGGCACCTGGGTCGACGAGGAGGTCGTGACATGCCGCGACGGGGACAACGTGCTGATCACCAGCCGCAAGCCCGACGACCTCGCCGCCTTCAACGCCGCGATCGTCGCCGAGTTCGCGCGCACGAATGTCGCGAGCTGACCGCCCCGTCGGGGACGTCAGACGACGGACAACGGTGCAGATTCCCTGCCGGTCAGGGTGAGCAACGCCTGCTCGCCCTGACCGGTGAGCAGTGCGGTGGCGGCCGCCGTCGACAGCGCTGACGCCAGCACCTCGGCCGGCAGCGGGAGATCGGAACCGATCGCCCGCGAGATGTCGAGACCGTGCACCGCGAGTTCGAAGGTCCGGGTGGGCAGGTAATCGGACAGCATGATGCCGCCGAACGGCGTCGTCAGGGGCCGGTCCCCCGTTCCCGCAAGGGCGTCGACGGCCTGTGCGCGCCGCTCCCGGACCCCGGCGCGCGGATCGTTCCCCAGGGACAGCCCGGCGTCCACTCCTCGCTGTCGGACCGACGCGGGGTCTCCGTAACCGCGGATCGATGCGAAATAGGCCGCGGTCGAGGTCAATTCGACATCACCACCGGGCTCGGCCAGGTAGGTGACGACCGTCGTCAGCGATCTGCTCGCGTGTCCGACGAGCGATCGCAACGACCATTCGCCGAGACCGGGTCCGTCCCAGCGATCGTCGGCGATCAGGTCCACCAACCGCGTCAGATGCTCGGCACCGGCCGTGAAGTCGTCGATCGCACGTGCCAGTATTCCCTCTGCCATCTCAGTCCTTCGGAGTGCCGGCGGTCGTCGACGACGTCCCGCTCGCGGTCGCTATCTTGCGGACACGGTCGTAGAGGAGGGCGATGGTCGCGGCGAACACGATGACGCCGAGGATCTGTGCCCAGGTCCCGAAGCCGTCGCCGACGATCGCCAGCGCCGAGTCGTCGCCCGTGGCCGCCACGATGCCGGCGAAGACCACGCCGAAGAGCGCCTCGCCGACGATCAGGCCGGTGGCCAGCAGGACACCCATCCTCTTCTTGTGTTCCACTGCGCCGCCGCTGCGTTCGGCCCAGCGGTTGTAGTAGTGACCGATGAAGGCGCCGATCGGGATGATCAGGACCACCGACATCGGCAGGTACATGCCCATCCCGACAGCCAGCGGCGGCAGCCGGAAACGCCCTGCGCGACCGAGGAGTTCGTCGATAACGATCACCACCGCGCCGATCAGGGCGCCGATTCCGACGAGTCCCCAGTTCAGGTCCGCCCCGAGGACACCTTGCGCGAGGGTCGTCAGCAGCCCGGCCTGCGGTGCCGCGAGCGCGTCCTCGGTGGCACCCGGCGCGCCGACGAACCCGAAGGCCTCGTACATCAGCTGCAGGATCGGCGGGATCACGGCCGACCCGAACAGCACGCCGATGATCAGCGCCACCTGCTGTTTCCACGGTGTCGCCCCGACGAGCTGACCGGTCTTGAGGTCCTGCAGGTTGTCATTGGAGATGGTCGCGACGCCGAAGACGACCGCGGCGGTGAACAGCGTGTAGGCGATGAGCGCGTCGGTCTGCGAGTCGTCCGCCGGCCCGAAGGTCAGCTTCACGAGCAGTGCGGCGATGAGAACCACCAGGATGCCCACGCCGGAGATGGGGCTGTTCGACGACCCGATCAGGCCCGCCATGTACCCGCACACCGACGCGACCGCCAGTCCGATGACGAACACGAAGACGATGCTGACCACGATGATCCCGGTGGCACTGCCCTCCAGAACCGTGTCGCGCACGAAGTCCCACAACAGGATTCCGATCGGGATGAGCAGCACGAGGATGCTGCCGCCGACGATGTTGATCGGCATGTCCCGCTCGGTGATGTCGACCGTGACCCCCTCCCGACGCGATCGCGAGGAGACCATGGCCGCCCGGATTCCCCGCACGATCGGACCGATGACCTTGATCAGCGTCCAGACGGCCGCGATGGCGATCGCCCCGGCCCCGATGAGTCGCACGTCGTTGGCGAAGATCGAGCTGACGGCGTCGCCGAAATCCTCCCCCGCCGTGCGCCCCTGGGTCTCGATGGGCAGCAGTACGACGTAGGAGATCACCACCCCGACGAGCATGGCGATGCCCACGGTGATCCCGACGAGATGGCCGATGCCGATCAGCGACATCGACAACCCGGCACTGAACAACGTTCCGCCCGTGCCGATCCTGATCGTCGTCGAGATCGAATCGCTGAGGACCTGGAGTTTGGTGAGCAGGGCGAAACCGGCCGACGCGAGCGAACCGATGACGATCGTGCGCAGGCCGGCCTTGTTCTCCGCGGCACCGCCCGCGGAATCGCCGACCTTTAGTACCTCTGCTGCCGCAACGCCTTCCGGGTAGGGCAGGTCGGAGCCGGTGACCAGCGCGCGTCGTAGCGGGATCGAGTACATGACGCCGAGGATTCCGCCGATCGCGCACACCGCCACCGTGATCCAGTACGGGAAGCCCGTCCACCATCCGATGATGACCAGACCGGGTATGACGAAGATGATCGCCGACAGCGTGCCGGCGGCGGACGCGATCGTCTGGACGATGTTGTTCTCGACCACCGAGTGGTTGGCGAAGTACCGCAGAATGCTCATCGAGATGACGGCGGCCGGGATCGCGGTGGCGAACGTGAGGCCCACCTTGAGTCCGAGGTACACGTTGGCGGCCGTGAAGACCAGCGTGATGATGCCACCGAGGACGGCACCTCGGAGCGTCAGTTCTCGCAGGTTCGCCGTGGCCGGAGGCGCAGTCGCCATCTGGTCCCTCCCAACAGTCGGGTCCTGCGACCGGCGGTCGGTCGGACGGTGGATCATCCGGGCATTCGTCGATCCACCTTAGGCCCGGATGACCACTCGCGCTGCGACTTCCCGCGCAGCCGGGGTCGGTTCGCGTGTCGCGTCGACGCACCTCCGTACGGCACTGACCGCTTTGCGGTGTTTCGGCGAGTCGGACACGGCCACCATCCCGGCGTCTCGATCGGCGACGGTAGGGCATCATCGATCCATGAGCGAAGGGAAGACGGAGCAGTCTGCCCGCACCCGTGCGCTGCTCATCGAGGCGGCCGAGAAACTGATCGCCCTGAACGGGGTCGCGGCCGTGTCCAGTCGCCAGATCAGCAAGGCGGCCGGTCAGGGCAACAACTATGCCGTCGGCCATCACTTCGGTTCCAAGGACGATCTCCTCCGCGCCACCCTGACGTCGCACAACGTCCCGATCGAGCGGCTTCGCCAGAAATGCCTGTCGGAGGTCGGACCCGACCCCGGGGTCCGCGACTGGCTCCGCTGCCTCGTCGGGCCCGAGGTCGAGTACCTCGCACAGATCGGTGCGCCGAGCTACTTCGCCCGGTTCTTCGCCCAGGTGTCGAGCGATCCGTCCGCGACCGCCCTGCTCTACGAGGAGACCGCGCGATCGGAGGTCCTCATGACAATCCTCGACCGGTTCTACGCCACCCTGCCGACCTTTCCCGACGACGTGCTCGAAGTGCGCAACAACCTGACGCGCCACATGATCGTCAACGCGCTCGCCGACATCGAACGGGCCGCCGAGGACGGCGGGACTCGAACAGCCCCATGGGAGCACGAGCGCGACCTGGTCGTCGATGCGCTGACCGGGATGTGGCTCGCGCCGGCCGCCTCCCGGTGATCAGATGACCGTGCCGACATCCCGGGCGACGATCCGGTCGAGAGCGCGCTCGGCGACCGCCGCGATGGTCATCGACGGATTGCAGGCCGCGGTGTTGCCCGGCATGAGTGCGCCGTCGATGACGTAGAGCCCGCGCTGGCCGTGGACGCGTCCCTCGAGGTCGCACACCGCACCCATGTTGGCCCCGCCGAGCGCGTGCCAGGTCGAGGGGAACACCGCATTGGTGTCCGTCAGGACGGCGTCGGGTCCGGCGATCCGGCGCACGGTCCGGTCGATGTGCTTGGTCTGGATCTCCGAATCGCCCTCGTGTGGCCAGCGGATCACCGAATCTCCGATCGCCGAGTCGTAGGAGATGACGCCGCGGCCCGAGCTCACCCCGAAACCGACCATCATCGTGGTGCCGGCGTACACGGGTAGTGGCGGCAGCGATGCCTGGATGACGGTGAACGCGCTCTTCGGATCGCTCCAGTTGGGGCTGCCGAAGACCACCGGTCCGCCCTGTACCGTCCCGAAGTCGATACTGGGGCTGGTCCAGGTGTAGATCCGGTCGGCGTTGGTGCCCCATCCGTGCCCCACCCCGTCGGGCAGGCCCGGCACGGTTCCGGTCGCGCGCGCCTTCACCAACAGCTTGGTCGTGTTCACGCTGCCCGCCGACAGGATGAGTGTCCCTGCGATCAGTTCGTTGTGCTCCAACACTTTCCCGGACTCGTCGGTGCGTTCGACCTCGAGGGACCATCGGCCGTCGGGTCGGCGGGCGACCTGCCGCACGGTGTGCAGGGTTCGGACCTGAACCCGCCCGGTCGCCTCGGCCTCGCGGATATAGGTGACGTCGACACTGTGCTTGCCACCGTTGTTCACGCCGATGGCGCCGTCGCCGTTGGTGTAGGCGGGCTTCATCTCGCCACGCAGCTCGGCCGCGGCATACCCCCAGTCGATCGGCATCGGGATCTTCTGCAGCGGAAGGCCCTCGGCCCGAACTCGTTTCGCGAACTGTCGCGGTGCCAGGTATTGCGGGGAACGCACCACCGAGTCGGGCGCCACCGCGACCTTCAGCATCCGCGCGACCCGCGGGTAGTGCACACGGTTCATCAGTTGCCAGTCGAGTGCGTTCGGGAAGTGCTCGTTGAACACCGACTCGCTCGGTTGCAGTGTCATGCCCTGGTAGACAAGGGAACCACCGCCGAGGCCGGCCGGGCAGAGTGCGGTCATGTTGACGCCCGCGACCGACTCGAACAGTCCCACATAGGGTTCGACGCTCAGCGGCTTGCCGAAGAGGTTCGGGGTCGACTCGTGCCACAGGATCCGCTTGTCCGGACTCGACGCACGCGGGAAGGTCTCCGAGTTCGGACCCGTCGGCCACCGCCGGCCCCGCTCGAGCAACAGGACCGGCACGCCGGCCTGCGCGAGCCGGAGCGCCGCGACGCCACCGCCGAATCCCGAGCCGACGATCACCACCCGATGCTCTTCGCGTGTCCGCCGGATCCGTCGCGATGGATCTCCTGACGCCGGTCCGGCTCCGGTGACGGCCGCGGCCGCCGAACCCGCCGCGGTCATCGCCGCCGCTCGCAGGAAGGTACGTCTGGTCGGTGATACCCCGGTCATGGTTCTCCTGTCGTTCGGCGCGAGATGGCGCCGGGTGCTTGGTGATTCGGCAGCTCGAGAGACGGTGGAGACCGTGGTCGCGGGTCGAGGACGCCGCGTGGGACGGACCGGGGCGTGGCCGTCGCGACACAGGATTTGTCATGGACGACCTGTGTGTCAAGGGCCACTTCGGTGACCAGTGGTGATCGGGGACATCGCCGACGCAACCCTTGACAAGCCCTTCAGTCATGTGACTGAATCGTCGCGGGCGTGGGTAGGGCCGCCATCGGTGTACGGCCGATGCGCGGGCGTGAGTGCGGCGCGCCGCGCTCGCGTGGACCTGGTCGGGATCGTGGCCGAGTGCCGAAGAGCGAAGAGAGGACGGGGAGTTCGCCGAGCAGGCGGCAACGGAACGCTAGGATGACGCGACCATTTGTCGCGGGCGGGGAGTTGCATGTCTGATCATCTGCAGGGCAAGACCATCATCATCACCGGCGCCGGAGGCGGTTTCGGCAAGGTGATCGCGGAGATGTGCGCGGCACAGGGCGCTCACATCGTCGGTGTGGACATCGACGCCGACGGGCTCACCGCGGTCGCCGACGGCATCACCGCCACCGGCGGGTCGGCTGTCGCACACGTCGCCGACGTCACCGACATGGACCAGATGAAGGGCGCCGCGGCGGCGGCCGTCGACCGGTTCGGTGCGATCGACGTGATCGTCAACAACGCCGGGGTGATGCCGCTGGCGTTCTTCGCCGACCACGAGCGGGCCTGGGAGAAGTGGCACCGGGCCATCGACATCAACATCAAGGGCGTCGTGAACGGCATCTCGGCGGTGTACGACCAGATGATCGC
Source organism: Gordonia sp. SMJS1 (assembly GCF_029866425.1). Taxonomy (NCBI): domain Bacteria; kingdom Bacillati; phylum Actinomycetota; class Actinomycetes; order Mycobacteriales; family Gordoniaceae; genus Gordonia; species Gordonia sp. SMJS1. The sequence continues at coordinate 5,005,074 of NZ_CP123381.1, forward strand.
GCAGGGCCGGGGTCAGGTGGTCAACATCGCGTCGATCTACGGCAACGGCGGCTTCGAGGGCTCGGGTGTCTACAGCGCGACCAAGGCCGCCGTGACGATGCTGTCGGACTCCTTACGCATCGAGGCCAAGGGCAAGATCAAGGTGACGACGGTCAAACCGACCGGCGTGGCCGGCACCAACCTGGCGAGCTGGATCGTCAACGACCGCGCGATCCGCGGGATCGTCGGGCAACGTGCGGCGTCGTACCGCGAGCACATCACGGAGCTGATGCAGGGCACGCTGCCCGACGAGCTCGTCGACGTCGACTCGGTGAAGTACTGGCTGATCACCCCGGAGGATCTCGCCCGGGCGGTCGTGCATGTCATCGACCAGCCGTGGGGCATCAGTCTGTCCGACGTGACGGTCCGGGCCAGCGGCGAGGACTACCTGTACTGAACGTCGGCGCCGTCTCGGCCTAGTTCGACGGGCGGCGTCGTTCACCGCGGTACTTGCGGTGGTACTCGTCGTAGAGGTCCGAGTTCTTCTCTCGTTCGAGCTTGTTCACCAGGTCGGGATCGAGTCCGTGCTGGACGAGCCGGTGACGGCGGTAGACCCGGTTCAACGCGATCGAGAAGAAGAGGTAGGCCAGCAGGATCGGCATGGTCATCGTGATCCGGACGCCCCAGTCGGCCGGGACGAACAGCATCGGGGTCAGCACGATGATGCATGGCACCGCCCAGCGGACCACCATGCGTACCGACGCACCCGGGCCGGCCAGGTCGTTGGTCACCCAGCCGAGCATCGATTTCGGCAGACGCGCCCAGTAGACGTACTTCACGTACTCCCAGGCATTCGGCTTGGTGCGCGGTGCGGAGGTCACCTGTCGATCGTGCACCACGTGCGGGAGTCGTCCGACGTCGCCTCCCCCACCCCGGCTGGGTAACCTGACCGGCATGGGTTCGGAGATGACCGCGTCGGCCGACGACCCCACCGGCCCGGATCCGATCAGCGGCCTCGAGGCCGAACTCACCGATTTCTGGCGACGGGGCCGGGTGCGCACCCGGTTGCGCGCCCGCGCCATCGACCCGCGGCTGGACCCGTCGTGCTACCCGCTCATCACCGTGCTGGCCCGGCACCATTCGATGCCGATGTCGGATCTGGTCACCGCCGTCGGCATGGAGAAGTCGACGGTGACGCGGCAGATCGACGCGATCGTGCGGCTCGGGCTCGCCGAGCGGCACCCGGACCCGCGCGATGCCCGCGCCCGCGTGGTCACCCTCACCGATCACGGTCGCGAACGTGTCGACGCCGTGCTCGCCTCGGCGGTCACCGATTGGCGTGCACGGCTGGCCCAATGGGACCCCGACGACATCCGGACGCTCACGTATCTGCTGCACCGCCTCACCGAGGCCACCAACGATCCCGAGGCCGGCGAGGGGTCTCGTTGACCGGGCGCGGCACCGTCGGCGATCCTTGGCCGGTGACTCCGGACGAAGGACTTCTGCCCCTCGAGGGCATCACCGTGGTGGCGCTCGAGCAGGCCGTCGCCGCACCGCTGGCCACCCGACACCTCGCGGATCTCGGCGCCCGGGTCATCAAGGTGGAACGGGTCGGGGACGGGGACTTCGCGAGGCAGTACGACGCGGCGGTGCGCGGCGGCGCCGCCTCGCACTTCGTGTGGCTCAACCGCGGCAAGGAGTCGGTCGCGCTCGACCTCAAGAGCGAGGACGGACGCCAGGCGATCCGAACCCTGATCGCCGGCGCGGACGTCTTCGTCCAGAATCTCGCTCCCGGGGCGGCCGCCCGGCTCGGCCTTGCCGCCGACGATCTGCGCGCCGACCATCCCGAGCTCGTCGTCGTCGACATGTCCGGATACGGCGACGCCGGACCGTACCGCGACCGCAAGGCCTACGACATGCTGGTGCAGGCCGAGGCCGGGCTGATCTCGGTGACCGGGACGCCCGACGAGATGTCCAAGACGGGTATCCCGACCTCCGACATCGCAGCCGGTATGTACGCACTGACCTCCGTACTGTCGGCGCTGTTCCGACGCGCCACCACCGGAGTCGGCGCGCGCGTCTCGGTGGCCATGTTCGACGCCACGGTCGAATGGATGGGCCACCCGATGTACATGCGCCTGTACGGCGGCCGGCAGATCGCCCGTGCCGGGCTCGGCCATGCGGCCATCGTGCCCTACGACAAGTACCCGACCGCCGACGGCGACATCCTCATCGGCGTCCAGAACGACCGCGGCTGGGACACGCTCACCCGCGTGGCCCTCGAGCGCCCGGATCTGGCCGACGACCCCCGCTATCGCACCAACATCGAGCGGGTCGCCCGGCGAGCCGAGGTCGACGCCGCGATCGGCGCCGAGACCAAACGCTTCACCACCGACGAGCTCGACCGTCGCCTCGCCGACGCGGGCATTCCCGCGGCCGAGATCCGCGACCTCGAAGGCGTCGTCGCGCATCCGCAGCTGAGTGAGCGCGACCGCTGGCGCGAGGTGGACACCGAGGTCGGCCCGGTACGGGCGCTGCTTCCGCCGCTGACCTTCGACGACGTCGAACTCGCGATGGGTCCGGTACCGGCACTCGGACAGCACACCGAGGCGGTGTTGCGGGAATTCGGGATCGGCGTCCCGCCGACCCCGTCGGCGTAGGATCGGCGGAACGGACCTGCAGCCCTCGGGTCCCGTTGTTCATGCCCGGATACGACGACCTCTCGGAGGCGATATGTCCGACGATTCTCTGTTCACCACCCGGGATTCGGGAGCACCCGCGGGGAGTGACGAACACTCCTTGACGGTCGGCGCCGGCGGCCCGATCGTCCTGCACGATCACTACCTGATCGAGCAGATGGCCCAGTTCAATCGCGAGCGGATCCCTGAACGCCAGCCACATGCCAAGGGCAGCGGCGCGTTCGGCACCTTCGAGACCACGCAAGACATTTCGGCTTACACGTGCGCGGCGCTGTTCCAGCCCGGCGTGAAAACCGAGATGGTGGCGCGGTTCTCGACGGTCGCGGGCGAGCGCGGTAGCCCAGACACCTGGCGCGACCCGCGCGGTTTCGCACTGAAGTTCTATACGTCCGAAGGCATCTACGACATGGTCGGCAACAACACGCCGGTCTTCTTCGTCAAGGACCCGATGAAGTTCCAGCACTTCATCCGTTCGCAGAAACGCCGTCAGGACAACAACCTTCGCGACCACGACATGCAGTGGGACTTCTGGACGCTCTCGCCGGAGTCGGCGCATCAGGTGACCTGGCTGATGGGCGATCGGGGGATTCCCAAGACCTGGCGCCACATGAACGGATACAGCTCGCACACCTACCTGTGGGTCAATGCCGAAGGTGTCAAGCACTGGGTCAAGTACCATTTCAAGTCCGACCAGGGAGTCGAGCACCTCACCCAGCACGAGGCCGACCAGATGGCTTCTGCGGACACCGATTTCCACACTCGGGACCTGTTCGAGAACATCGCGGCGGGCAACCATCCGAGCTGGACTCTCAAGGTGCAGCTGATGCCCTTCGACGACGCGGTGAGCTACCGGTTCAACCCGTTCGACCTGACGAAGGTGTGGCCGCACGGCGACTACCCGCTCATCGAGGTCGGCAAGATGACCCTGCACACCAATCCGGTCGATCACCACACGCAGATCGAGCAGGCCGCGTTCGAGCCGAACAACGTCGTGCCGGGTATCGGTTTCAGTCCCGACCGCATGCTGCTCGCGCGCGTGTTCTCCTATGCCGACGCCCATCGCCACCGGATCGGCGGCAACTACAAGCAGATCCCGGTGAACGCGCCCAAGAACGAAGTGCATTCGTACTCCAAGGACGGGGCGATGCGCATCCACAACGTCTCCGACCCGGTCTACGCACCCAATTCCAAGGGCGGCCCGTCGGCGCTGTATCCCGGCCAGGGCGAACCGCAGTGGGCGGCGAACGGGGAGATCCTGCGCAGCGCCTACGTCGACCATCCCGAGGACGACGACTGGGGTCAAGCGGGGACGATGGTCCGGGAGGTCTTCGACGACGAGCAGCGTGAACGTTTCGTGGACAACGTCGTCGGGCACCTCCTCAACGGTGTCTCCGAACCGATCCTCCAGCGGGCGTTCGAATACTGGCATCGCGTCGACCCCGACATCGGTGCGCGGATCAAGTCCGGTGTGACCGAGAAGCAGGACGAATCCGATCCGAAGGCCGATGACCAGGCCAACCCCGCCCGGTCGTCCGCCCAGGAGAAGGCCAAGGCCGAGAAGGCCTGACATTCTCCGCGCAGTTCGCACCGAACCGTGGAACGCGCCCTCTGACGGGGGCGCGTTCTGCGTCGGTGGCCTACTAGGCTCGATGGCGTGAGTGTGCGCGCAGGCATCGTGGTCACCGGAACCGAAGTCCTCACCGGCCGGATCACTGACCAGAACGGGCCCTGGCTGTCCGAGGAACTCCTCGAACTCGGGGTGGACGTCGCCCACATCACGATCTGTGGCGACCGGCCCGCCGACCTCACCGCGCAACTGCGCTTCCTCGCCGAGCAGCAGGTGGATCTGATCGTCACCAGCGGCGGGCTCGGCCCCACCGCCGACGACCTCACCGTCGCCACCGTCGCCGAGTTCTGCGGCCGCGAACTACTCCTCGATCCCGGACTCGAGGAGCACATCGCCGCGATCATCCAGCGCTGGCGCGGGATCGGATTCGACGTCGATTCCGGCCCGACGAGGGCGGGTATCCGCAAGCAGGCCCTGGTACCGGTCGGGGCAGTTCCGGTACCACCGACCGGCACCGCGCCGGGTGTCGTCATCCCCGCTGCCGCCGGCGTGCCGACGATCGTCGTCCTGCCCGGCCCGCCCTCGGAGCTCCAGGCGATGTGGCCGACCGCGATCGCCACGGCTGCCGTCGCCGACGTCCTGTCACGCGCCGACGATCTGCGTCAGGCGACCATCCGCGCCTACGGTCTCCTCGAAGCGGAACTCGCCGAGACGCTGCGATCGGCGGAGACCGCGATCCCCGCCTTCGGGCAACTCGAGATCACCACCTGCCTGCGGCGAGGCGAACTCGACATGGTCACCCGATTCGCCGCAGCTGATGCGTCGGTCTACGACTCCCTCCTCGACCTCCTCGTCGAACATCATGGGCGGCAGATCTTCTCGACCGACGGTTCCACGATCGACGATCTCCTGGTCGCCGCCTTGGACGGGCGACTGATCGCGACCGCCGAGTCGTGCACCGGCGGACTCGTCGCGGCGCGGCTCACCGACCGGCCCGGCTCGTCGGCCTATGTGATGGGTGGCGTCGTGTCGTACTCCAACGACGCCAAGTCGGATCTGCTCGACGTCCCGGCCGAGCTCATCGCCACGCACGGAGCCGTCAGCGAGCAGGTCGCCGCCGCGATGGCCGAGGGTGCGCTCGCACGGTTCGGTACCGATGTCGCGGTGTCGACCACCGGAGTGGCCGGCCCCGGTGGCGGCACCGAGACGAAACCGGTCGGCACCGTGTGCTTCGGTGTGGCTCTACGCGACCGGCCCACGGTCACCGTCACGCGCAAGTTCCCCGGTGACCGCGAGCGTGTCCGGTCGCTGACCACCACTGCCGCACTGCATCTCGTCGTACGCGCGCTGACCTCGGGCACTTCCTGACGCGAGCCAACCCCCTGCTCCCTGAGGTGCGAGGAGCGCAAACGACGAGCCTCGAAGGGTCAGAGCGGGCCGGTCGGGAGGTGCCGGCGGACGAGCTTGCCGGTGGGGTTGCGGGGCAGGTCATCGACGAAGACGACGTCGCGGGGCACCTTGTACCGGGCGAGGTGCTTCTTGACGTGCGCCTTGATGTCCTCAGGCGTGGGGTTCGCATGTTCGGCGGCGACGATGAAGGCGCGCAGGCGTTTTCCGTACTCGTCGTCGTCGACGCCGATGACCGCCACGTCGTCGATGTCGGGATGCTCACCGAGCAGATTCTCCACCTCGAGCGGGTAGACGTTCTCGCCTCCGGAGACGATCATGTCGTCGTCGCGGCCGTCGATGTGGAGGAGCCCGTGCTCGTCGAACCGGGCCATGTCGCCGGTGGACATGTAACCGTCGATGATCTCCTTGTTGCGGCCGTCGGTGTAGCCCTCGAACGGGGCGCCGTTGCGCACGAACAGCCTGCCGCGCACGTTGGTCCCGGAGATCCGGTTGCCCTTGTCGTCGAAGAGCGCGAGTCGGCTGGTGACCGGTGCGCGGCCCACCGTCCCCGGTGCCAGGCGCAGCTCCTTCGGTTGCGCGACCGTGGCGATCGCAACCTCGGTGGAGCCGTAGAGGTTGTAGAGCACGTCACCGAACGTGTCCTGAATGGCTTCCGAAAGTGTCGGCGACAGAGCCGAACCCGCGAGCACGACGATCTTCAGCGATGACAGGTCGTACTTGCCGATGACGTCGGGACCCAGGGCGACCATGCGGTGCAGCATGGTCGGGACGGCGACCAGCACCTCCGCCTTGTGCTCGGCGATCGCGGCGAGGGTCTTCTCCGCGTCGAACCGACGCATCACCACGGTCTTGTTGCCCAGCGCAGTCCCCACCCCCCACAACGCAAAACCGGTGGAGTGGAAGATCGGCGAGACGATCACCATGGCGCTGCGCTGCGGCAACGGGATCCGGTCCAGCAGAAGCGCACTGGCGAACGGCGACATCTTGGATCGCTGGGCGCCCTTGGGCAGTCCGGTCGTGCCGCTGGTGAGGATGACGAGTCCGCCCCACGCGGCGGGTTCGGGCGGAGTCGACGTATCGCCGGTGGCTGCGATGTCGTCGAGGGTCTGGACGCCGTCGCCGACGGGGCGGTTGCCGTCGATCCAGGTGACGATGCGCAGGGTGTCGGCGGGGAGGGCGTCGGCGAGATCGGTGAACTCCTCGTCGTAGAGCATCGCCACGATCTTCTCGCGTTCGGCGACCTCGGCGAACTGCGTCTTGCCGAAGCCGGTGTTCATCATGGCCAGACGAAACCCGGCCTTGCCCGCGGCGCTCATGGTGGTCAGCAGACCCCGATGGTCCCGCGCGATGACGCCGATGACCGATCCCGGCTTGATGCCGGACGCGAGCAGGTGGTTGGCGAGAGCGTTGGCGTGCGCATTGAGTTCACCGAAGGTGAGTTCGCCGTGCTCGTCGGCGACGGCTCCGGCCTCGGGATACTCGTCGGCACCGTGTGCCACAGCCGCCGCACACGGACCGATGATCTTGGCCCGCTTGACCGTGGTCAGCAGCTCCTTGGGTTTCGTGGGATCCACCAGGCCCGACCGCCGCAGCACCTGGAACGCACCGAACGCGTCCTGCGCCGATTCGATCACCGTGCCGACTGCACCGGTCACCGAGACCATGTCCACCCCACCTTCCGCGGCTGGGCCGCGTCGTCGCTCTCTTCAGGTTCACTACGCGCCCGACGCACTCTGGTCACCGTCGTCACCAGCCGTGCCACAGGTGCAGGATATGCCGACCGATGTCCGTTTCACCCGAATCGGTTGTCACACAACTCAGTTCACCGTATTTCGCACTCAGGCCACCGTTCGCCGTCCCGATGGGGTCGACCGAACGGCGATCTCGTGGCGACAGGCTACCAAGTCTGACAACTCGCGTCATCAGATTGGAGGCCCCACGTGCTCTCGGGTCAGTACGGCGGTGGGTCGATGCGGTCGAGTTCTTCGCGGGCTCGTTTGTTGCGGGCGCGTTCGTGTCGCCGGCGGGCCAGTTTGGCGTCCAGTCGGCTGGTGGTGCGCTCCGGGTTGTCGGAGGCGATGACGCGTGGGGTGGGTGGGGCTTGGGCGGCTTGTTCGAACCGGATACGCCGCAGGTTCGGGAAGGTGTCTTCCAGCGTTTCGGCGTCGCCGGGCAGGGTGACCCCTTCGGGGGTTTCGTATTCGGTGACCAGGCGTCCGTCGTCGTCGCGGTACTGCACATCGACCCAGTCCCCGTGGGTCTCCATCAGGTGACCGGGACGGCATTTGGCGTTGAGGTTCTCACTCGACGTCGCCCCACCCCGGGCGGGGTCGGTGTGGTCGTACTCGGTGACATGGTCGAGATCGCACGCGAATGCCGAACGGATACAGCCGGGTTCGGTGCAATAGCCGTCCCGCACCCGCACGAAATCAGCACACGAGGTGGTGGGCCGGTACCCGTTGCCGGGATGGGTCGCCGGATACACCACTGCTACGCCCGAGGCGAGGCCACCGGTTCCGCGGACGTCACCGGGTTCGGCTGCGTCGACATCAGTGCCGCCGTGGGCGGTCGAATTGGGTGCACCGGCAGGCGCGGGGCGATGGGCGGTTCGCTGCGCTGCATCGTCGGCGGTATCGGCGACGTAGGTGGGTTGGGTGCGGGCGGGGGTGACCGGGGTGAGGGTGGCGTCGGGGCGGGCGGCGAGGTCACGGACATGCTCATCGCTGATGATGCCGTGCTCGTCGAGAAACCCCACCCCGGGCGCCCCGGCCAGGGTCGCGGCATCAGTCACCACATGAATCACGACCTCAGCGCGGACCGCGTTGAGGACGCTCTGCGGGTCGGGGATGTCGGCGGTGCACGGCTGTTCATCGTCGCACTGGCAGTCGAAGCTGGTGCGGGTCAACAGCGCGAACATCGCATCGGATCGTCGTATCCCCTGGGTGCGGCCATCCCGCTTGCAGACGGAGTCGGCGAGGATGGCGACGGCTTTGGCCGAGATCCGCACGTTTTCCGCCGACATCACGGCGGTGAGTTCGGCGGTGCCGTCGGGCAGTTCGTGGGTCCACACCCCACGCTGGTCCATGGCGTCTTTGCGGCGTTGGCGTACCGCGTCGGGGTCGTGGCGGAAGACGAGGCGGTCGACCATGTCGCGCAACCGGGCCCGATCCCACACGCCTTTTCGGCGGCGCACCGTGTCGGCGATCTCGGCATCCAACGCGGGGGTGATCGGGTCATCGGTGGGGATCAGTTCGGTGCGGGAGATGACCAACCGGATCTGCCACTGCGACAGGACCCCGTCACGCAGCGTGTCCGCTACCTCGGGTAGCCGATCGCGCAGTGCGATGGCCTCGTCGATGAGGGTTTCGGCGTGCCGGCGGGACACCCCGGCTTGGCGGGCGATGCGGGCGGCGCAGTCCGCGTGGCCGTCCATCACGAACCCCGATGCGCTGGTGGTGATCAGGCGGTCGGTCATCGCCGTGATCGTCTGATAGCGGTGCCAGGCGAGGTATGACTCGCCGCGCCGGGTGGCGTCGAGGCCGGCCATCAACAACACCATGTCGGTCTCGGCGGCGTGGGCAGGATCGACCCCGGCGACGAACTCGCTCGGTAGATCGGTCCACACCCGCACAACGCCCCCCGACGCCTGATTTTCATCACCCGCCCCGAGCTGGGTGATCTGATACGACCAATGTAAACCCGACCACCGACAAAACCTGGATGAGTCTCCACAGCAGATGACGCGTCGTAGACGAAATAGGTTCTGGGCGTTGCGGTATGGTTCCGTCCGGGTTGGCGGCGGATGAGATCGTCGGGTCGCCAGGTGGTTTCGACACGGCGACTCGCCTAGCGGCTCGTTGCCGGCTCAACCGGCGGAGGTGTGCCAGCTCAACCAGCGCGGGGAGGGGCGCCTCGCTCCGCTCGGGGCCGGCTCGACCAGCGACGGATTTCGCGGCTGCGCGACGAGCGCTCCGCAGGTCAGCGACGGCGGGTAGGTCGAACGCGCCGATCCGGAACCACTCCGCCGGCGCTCACACCGACGCCGCGCGGGCCCGTCCGAGCATGGCGCGCGCGACGGTGTCGAGGTGCACGTCGTCGTCCTGGAACAACAACTGGTCGGTCTTGGCCCGCCGGAAGTGGTGATGCAGCGGGTGCTCCCACGTGAACCCGATCCCGCCGTGGATCTGGATGGCCTCCTCCGCGGCGTACATGGCGGCCCGCGAGGCCAGCACGCGAGCCGATGCGGCCCGCTCGGCCAGATCCGCGTCGTCGAAGCGTTCGACATCCGCGGCGTCGAGGACCGTCGCCTCGGCGAGCTCGGTGGCAACGAGCATGTCGACGAGGCGGTGTTTGAGCGCCTGGAAGGATCCGATCGTGCGACCGAACTGCTGACGCGTCTTCGCGTAGTCCACCGTCATCTCGAGGCACCGGCGGGCGATACCCACCTGCTCGGCGGCCAGGGCGATCATCAGCAGCGACCGAACCCGGCGCAGCCGCTCCTCGAGATACGGGCCCGACACCCGGGTCGCCTCGACACCGGTGAACTCGACAGTCGCGAACTCTCGTGTGAGATCCAGGCTTTCACGCTGGTGGCGGCCGACACCGGCAGAGCTGCCGTCGACGACGGCGAGTTCCACACCGGACGCGGTATGCGCGACGACCACGAGCACGTCGGCCGACGCCGCGTCGAGGACGACGTCCTGCCGTCCGTTCAGGACGAGCGTTCCCTCATCGGTGACCTCCGCACCGATCGACGAGGAGACCACGGCGGGGCCGCAGACGAGTGCGGCGCGCCGCTCCCCGGACGCGATGGCCGGCAGGTGTGCCCGTTGCCCCTCGTCGTCGGCGGCATGGAGCAGGGTGAGGCCGGCCATGATCACCGACGAGAGGTACGGCGAGGAACCGAGACAGCGACCGTGGGCGGTCATCACGACCGACGCGTCCTTCACCCCGTACCCGGCCCCGCCCAGATCCTCCGGAAACGGGATCTCGGTCAGTCCGAGTTCCCGAATCGACGGCCAGACATCCTGCGCCGGAGCGTGTTCCGACCATGCATCGGTGAGGGCGGCCTGCAGATCGCGCTGCTCCACGGTGAGTTCGATGGGCATGTGTACTCCTAGCGGGGTTCGCGCGGCAGTCCGAGGCCGCGTTCGCCGATGATGTTCCGTTGGATCTCGTCCGAGCCGCCCGCGATGCGGTACCCGGGTGCGCCGAGCAGATGCTCCGACCATGCGAACGTGTCGGGCTGGCCGGTGTCGGCCACGATCCGGTCGCCGAGGAACGACGCCGCAGCGTCGCCGACGCGCTTCAGGTTCTGCGTCCACACGAGTTTGCCGATGGAGCCCTCGACACCCGGGACGGCACCGGCCCGTTCACGTTCGGCGTAGCGCGCCACCATGAGGGCCGCCGCCCGTTCATAGATCGCGGCGTCGCCGAGCTGCTGGCGGGCCAACGGGTCGTCGGACAGTCCGAGACGGTCGGCGAGGCGGGCGAGGTCGACACTGTTACCGCCGGCACTGACGATCCCGGCGCTGGAGTTCCGCTCGAAACCGAGTGTGGTGAGCGCGACCTTCCATCCGTCGCTTTCGGCACCGACCCGCAGGGAGTCCGGGAGTTCGACGTCGGAGAGGAAGACCTCGTTGAACGTCGACCCACCGGACATCTGCCGGATCGGCCGCACCTCCACGCCGGGCGTGTCCATCGGGACCATGAATGCGGTCATGCCCTTGTGTTTCGGCGCGACCGGTCGGACCGGGCGATGAGCAGACCCCACTCGGAGAACTGCGCGCCGGAACTCCACACCTTCTGGCCGTTGATCCGCCAGGTGTCCCCACTCCGAACGGCTTTCGTCGACAAGCCGGCCAGGTCCGAACCCGCCCCGGGCTCGGAGAACAGTTGGCAGCACAGCTCGTCCGCGCGCAGGAAGGGGCGGACGAACCGCTCCCGCTGCTCGTCGGTCCCGAGTGCGTGCAGGGTCGGCGCCACCAGTTCGACTGTCACCAAAACGTTCTCGTGCCGGTCGGGGGCCTGGTACCCGCGTTCGAGGTTCACGTAGACGCGTTCGTGGCCCGCGGTGAGACCCGGTCCGCCCCAGTCCGGGCCCCAGGTGATCGCGCCGAAGCCTGCGTCCACGCGTCGGGCCTGCCACGCTCGCGCCGCGTCGATCAGCGCACGTTCCTCGTCGTGTGTCCGATTGTGGAAGATGGCGTAGGTCGGGTCGTGCTCCTGTGCAGCCCGGGCCGGGAGTTCGGCGTCGAGCCAGGCCCGCGCCTGCTCTTCGTAGTCATCGAGCGTGATCGCGCCCGGTGCGGTCGTCGTCATTCTCGTCGTTCCTGTCCTGCTCGGTCTTGCTGTCCTGCTGGGTTTCTCACCGTTCGTGCGCCGCGGAGATGGTCACGGCCTGCATCTGCGGCGGTGTGGTCGTGCGGTCGCGGGTCCAGTCGCGGAGGGCGAACTTCTGGATCTTCCCGCTGGCCGTCTTCGGCAGGGAGTCGACGACGAACACGCTCTCCGGGACCTTCTGCATCGCGATTCCTCTCGCGGAGAGGAACTCTCGAACCTCTTCGAGGGTGAGGTCGACGGCGTCCCGGGTGACCACGAAGGCGCAGCCCCGCTCCCCGGTTCGGGCGTCCGGCCCGGCGACGACCGCGATCTCGGAGACCGCGGGATGCTCACTCAGTTCGTTCTCGACGTCGTGGGTGCTGATCTTCTCGCCGGACCGATTGATGATGTCCTTGATCCGGCCGACGATGTGGATTCCACCGTCGGCGTCGAAGTAGGCGAGATCACCGCTGCGGAAGAACCCGTCGGCGGTGAAGGCCTCGTCGTTGAGCGATGCGTCGAGGTATCCGAGGAAGGTGTCGGGCCCGCGCCACAGCACCTCACCGACGACGCCGGTCGCGGCGATGCCCCCGGCGCCGTCGGACACGATGACCTCGGTCGGGGCGAGCACGCGCCCGTCCGTTCCGGTCCGCAGACCGGGATCGTCGAACCTGTTCGCCGACGTCACCGACGGCCCCTCGGTGGCGCCGTACATCCGCGTCACGGTGCCCAGCACCTCGGTGGATCTGGTCACCAGCGAGTCCGGGATGTCGGCGCCCCCGCAGATGATGTAGCGCACCGACGGTGTGCGTACGCCACGGGCGACGGCCGCGTCCACGAGGCCACGCAGGAACGGAGTCGCGAAGATCATGAAGCTGGCGCGCTCTTCGAGCACCCTCGCCAGCGCAACCTCCGGGTCCCACGCGTCCTGGAGCACCACCGGTGCACCGAGGAGGAACGGCAGCATGAGGGCGCAGTTCACGCCCGTCACATGTGTCACCGGCGACGGGTTGAACACGACGTCGCGCTCGTTGAGCCCGAACGTGTCGATCATCGACATGTTCTCGAACACGAGGGTGTTGTGACTGTGCAACGCGCCCTTCGGGTCCGCGGTGGTTCCCGATGTGTACAGCAGCAGGCACACGTCGTCGGGATCGGCGGGCGGCAGCGCGCGCACCGCCTCGATCATCTCCGGTGTCGCGACGGCGATGAGATCGGCGAGTCCGACGGTCTGGTCGTCGGCTGCTGGACCGCCGGTCGTGACGACCAGGTCCAGTTCCGGAAGTCGTTGTCGGAGAGTTGCGTACATCGCGACGTGATCGAATCCTCGGTGTGTTCCGGGAACGAAGGCGACCTTGGTGCCCGCCTGGCCGAGGATGAACCCGACCTCCCGTTCCCGGTAGATCGGCACGATCGGGTTGGCGACACCACGGACCCGATGGATCGCATGGAAGACGACGACCGCCTCGGCCGAGTTGGGGAGCTGGAACGACACCACGTCGCCCGGCTGCACACCGAGGTCGTGGAGCGCCGCGGCCAGGCGCAAGGATTGCTGTTCCACATCGGCGAAGGTCAGCCGCCGGTCGCCGTCGATGACCGCGACCGTGTCGGGATACCGCGCGGCGGCCCGCTCGAGGAAGTGATCGACCGTCTGGTCGCGCCAATGCCCCGCCGCCCGGTAGCGCACGGCGAGATCGGGACGTGGAGAGTGCGTGGGACGCATGGTGATTCCTCCGGATGCTCTTGCCGATTGCTCGTGACGCGTTCTACAGTAACCCACGTCTCACTAAATATGTACATATTAGTGCCCCCAGAGTCCATTCCCAGAAAGAGACCTCATGGCATCCCAGGATCGACGGAGTCGGCGAGCGGTCGTCGCGGCCGGCATCGGAACGGTGGTCGAGTACTACGACCTGACGGTGTACGCGTACCTCGCGGTCGTGGTCAGCCCGCTGTTCTTCCCCAGCGATGACCCGACCGCCTCGCTGCTGTCCAGCCTCGCCGTCTTCGCGTCGGCATATCTGATGCGGCCGATCGGCGGCATCTTCTTCGGACGTCTCGGCGACCGCTTCGGCCGCAAGCGTGCGCTCCTGGTGTCGGTGATCCTGATGGGTGTGGGCACCACGCTCATGGCCCTGCTGCCCACTTACGCCGCGGTCGGGGTCCTCGCGCCGATCCTGCTGGTCATCGCCCGGTTGCTCCAGGGCTTCTCGGCGGGCGGCGAGCTCGGCGGCGCGCTGACCTACGTCTACGAGATCGTCGGACCGAAGCGTCGCGGTCTGGGCGGATCGATCGTCGCACTGGGCTCGAACAGTGGCTTCGCCCTGGCTGCGATCGTCGTCGCGACCACCTCGGCACTGACCTCCGAGGCCCAGATGGACAGTTGGGGCTGGCGCATCCCGTTCGTCGCCGGCCTGCCGCTGCTGGTGCTCTGCCTGTGGCTGCGAACCCGCATCGAGGACTCGCCCGAGTTCACCAAGACCGCCGAACGGCGCGAACTGCCGAAGGCGCCGCTCCGAGAGCTGTTGCGCAGTCAGCCCGCCCAGGTACTGCAGGTCCTCGGGTTGGGTATCGCCCAGAACGCGACCGGGTACATGGTGCTCACCTACATCGGCATCCACCTCGTCCGCGAGGGTGGATACAGTCAGACCGCGGTCACCTGGACCGCCGCCGGCGTGATCGTCTTCATCGCATCGTGTATGCCATTGGCGGGAATCCTGGTGGACCGCTTCGGAAGTCGGCCCGTCCTCATCGCCGGCCTGCTCACCGCCGCCACCCTCGCCTACCCCGCGATGGCTCTGATGACCGGTCACGGCCTGGCGGTGGCCGCCATCGCCTTCGCGGTGTTCGCACTGTGCACCCCGCTGATCCAGGTCGCCACGGCGCCGCTGTTCCCGTCGCTGTTCGACACGAAGGTTCGTCTGACCGGTGTCGCCCTCGGCTTCAACCTGTCGACGGTCCTGGCCGGCGGGACCGCCGCCTACATCGCCACGTGGCTCATCGACCGCACGGACAACTCGCTCTCCCCCGCCTACTTCCTCATCGGTTCGAGCGCGATCGGTCTGCTGACGCTGTTGACGATCCGGCGGAAGCGCCGCGGACTCGGCGAGGCCGGTGACGCTGCCGACGACACCCCGGCCGTTCCCGCGCGTACCTGACCCAACCCGGCGTCATCCGGCGCCCGACAACCGAATCCGACGAAACGGACGCGGACCGCCTCTGCACGGTGTGGTCCGCGTCCGTTTCGGCATACTGTTCGAGAACTCAGTTCCTCGAATCCCGGAGGTTCACGTGGCCAGTGGTCTCGTCGCCCTGCTCGATGACATCGTGACCCTCACCCGGGCGGCCGCCGCATCTCTCGACGACATCGGCGCGGCGGCCGGTAAGGCCAGCGTCAAGGCGGCGGGAGTCGTGGTCGACGACACCGCGGTCACACCTCGCTATGTCCACGGGTTCACGCCCGACCGCGAGTTGCCGATCGTGCGCAAGATCGCCCTGGGCTCGATCCGCAACAAGTTGCTGATCATCCTGCCGGTGGCGATGATTCTCAGCCAGTTCCTCCCACAGGCGCTTCCCTACCTGCTGATCGCCGGCGGCCTGTTCCTCTGCTTCGAGGGCGCCGAGAAGGTCTGGGAGGCGGTCGGCGGCGGCCACCACGCCGAGGAGCAGACCGCCGGTCAAGCCGGTCCGGAGTTCGAGAAGACGATGGTCAGCGGCGCGATCCGCACCGACCTGATCCTGTCCGCCGAGATCATGGTCATCTCGTTGTCCTCCGTCGAGTCCGAACCGTTCTGGACCCGTCTCGCGGTCCTCGTGGTCGTCGCCTTCCTGATCACCGCGCTCGTCTACGGCGTCGTCGCCGTCATCGTGAAGATGGACGACGTCGGGCTGGCACTGGCGCAGCGCGAGTCGCCGACGGTCCAGAAGATCGGCCGCGGTCTGGTCCGCGCCATGCCCAAGATCATGTCGACGCTGACGGTCGTCGGTATCGCGGCCATGCTCTGGGTGGGCGGCCACATCCTGATCGTCAACGTCGGCGAGGCCGGCTTCCATTGGCCCGCCGATCGGCTCCACGACGTCGAGCACTGGTTCGAAGAGCTTGTCCACGGCGGCTTCGGCGCCGTGCTGCCCTGGACGGCGGGCACCGTGCTCTCCGCCGTCGTCGGCCTCGTGGTCGGTGCCATCATCGTGGCGATCCTGCACGTCATCCCGCGGCGCAAGAAGGACACCGCCGCCGCGCACTGACCCGAGGCCCGTCGACTGGGCGTCGATTCACGTCGACCGTGCACCCCGGGATCACGCAAGCAGTCGCCAGAGGCCGATGAGCCCGACGACGACGATCACCCCGCGAAGCGCGCGGGGGGAGAGGCGCCGCCCGTACCTGGCGCCGAGGAAACCGCCGATGAGCGAGCCGACGGCGATGGCCGCCGCGGCCCACCAATCGATCCGGTCGACCGCGACCAGCGTGTACGTGACGGCGGCGACGACGTTGACCACCAGGGACAGCAGGTTCTTGGCCGCGTTCAGCCGTTGCAGGTGGTCCGGTACGACCACCCCCAGGATGCCCATCAAGAGGATGCCCTGCGCGGCGGTGAAGTAGCCGCCGTAGACACCGACGGCGAATGTCCCGATGGTCATCGCCACGACCCGCAGGGGACCGAGATGCGATGGCGTGAGGTCTCCGCCGAGGGACGTGCGAGTGCCCACCCATCTCTGGATGTAGGGCTGCGCGACGACGAGGATCAGCGCGGCGACGAGCAGAATCGGGACCACGGTCTCGAACACCGTCTCCGGCAGATGGAGCAGAAGCCAGCAGCCGGCGATCGCGCCGGTGAACGACGCCGGAATCTGCCACCGGAGGCGCGGCCACTGGCCCTCGAGTTCACGCCGGTATCCCCACGTTCCGGACACCCCGCCGGCGACGAGGCCGATCGCGTTGGACATCGTCGCGGTGACCGGCGGGACGCCGAACGCGACCAGCGTCGGGAACGTGATGAGGGTTCCGCTGCCCACGAGGGCGTTGATCGCGCCCGCCCCGACGCCGGCGACGAGTACGACGACTAGTTCCCAGATGGTCACAGTCTCCGAGGGTGCCCTCCGAGATCTACAGCGGCTGCACCGGGGTGGTTTCGACAGGGCTCAACCAGCGGAGAAGACGGCTCAACCAGCGGAGAACGGAGCTCAACCAGCGGAGAACAGGGCTCGACCAGCGGAGAATCTCGCGTCGCGAGACGACGCCCAGTCGACGGGTCGATCAGTTGATGCGGTCTCCGGTGGACGGGTCGAAGAGGTGCACCGCACTGTCGGACTGGCGCAGGCGGATACCCTCACCGCGCTTGGCCGGGGCCCGGTCGGCAGACCGCGCGACCATCACCATCGGATCGCCGTCGAGATTGCGGACCGAGTCGTCGGCGAGGTTGGCGTAGATGTAGGTCTCGCTGCCGAGTTCCTCCAGGAGGGCGACGTCAGCGTTGAGTCCGGTGCCACCGTCGGACAACGCGAGGTGCTCCGGACGGATGCCCACGACCACGGACTCCAGACCGGAACGACGCAGCGCGGCCTGCGCTTCGGCGTCGATGTCCACGGCGGCACCTGACACGGTGATCACACCGTCGACGACCGGCGCCACGAAGAGGTTCATCCCCGGCGAGCCGATGAACCCGGCGACGAATGCGTTGACCGGACGGTCGTACAGTTCCGTCGGCGTGGAGAACTGCTGCAGCACACCGTTCTTGAGGACAGCGACACGATCCCCCATCGTCATCGCCTCGACCTGGTCGTGGGTGACATAGACGGTCGTGGTGCCCAGACGCCGCTGCAGGGCCGCGATCTGGGTACGGGTCTGAACGCGGAGTTTGGCGTCGAGATTCGACAGCGGCTCGTCCATGCAGAAGACCTGCGGTTCGCGAACGATGGCCCGCCCCATGGCGACACGCTGCCGCTGGCCACCCGACAGCTTCGCCGGCTTGCGGTCGAGGAAGTCGGTCAGGTCGAGCAACCGCGCGGCCTCGGCGACCTTGCGCTTGCGCTCGTCGGCGGGCACGCCGCGCATCTTCAACGCGAAACCCATGTTCTCCCCGACGGTCTTGTTGGGGTACAGCGCGTAGTTCTGGAAGACCATCGCGATGTCGCGGTCCTTGGGCGCGACGCCGACCATGTTGTCGCCACCGATCCGGATCTGACCCGAGTCGATCTCTTCGAGCCCGGCGAGCATGCGCAGGGCGGTGGACTTGCCCGAGCCCGACGGTCCGACGAGGACCACGAACTCACCGTCGTCGATGTCCAGGTTCAGTGAGTCGACGGCGAGTTTGTCCGCGCCGGGGTAGACGCAGCAGGCCTTGTCGTAGGTGATGGAAGCCATGATGTTCTCCGGTTTCTACAAAAGTGTTGTGCGAGTGCGTGTCAGACGGAATGGATCACTTGATCGCGCCGAACGAGAGTCCACGGACGAGCTTGTTCTGGGCGATCCAGCCGCAGATGACGACCGGCAGCGCGGCGAGCACGGATGCGGCGGACAGCTGCGCCCAGTACAGGCCCTGGCCGGACATGAAACCGGTCAGGAACACCGGCATCGTCTGCGCGTTGACCGCGGTCATGTTGACGGCGAAGAAGAATTCGTTCCACGAGAAGATCACGCAGATCAGTGCTGTCGCTGCGATTCCCGGCGAGATGAGCGGGAGGATCACTTCACGCACCGAGGTCCACAGGCTAGCGCCGTCGATGCTGGCGGCCTCGAGGAGTTCACCGGGGACCTCGAGGAAGAACGACCGCATCATCCACACCGCGATCGGTAGGTTCATCGCGGTGTAGAGGATGACCAGCGTCCAGATGTTGTCGAGCATCCCGATCTCACCGACGATCACGTACAGCGGGATGATTGCGGCGACGATCGGCAGCATCTTGGTGCTGATGAAGAAGAACAGCGCATCCTTGGTCTTGCGTACGGGGCGCAGCGACAGCGCGAACGCAGCCGGCACGCCGAGCAACAGCACCAGGATCGTCGACACGATCGTCGCGAACAAGGAATTCAACAGGGGTGTGGCGATTCCCGCGTCGAAGACGTCGCGGAACTGCTGCAGCGTCGGCTCGAAGATGAAGGTCGGCGGGTTCGTCGCGGCGTCGCTCTCCTGCTTGAACGCCGTCAGCACCATCCAGAGCACCGGGAAGAAGAACCCGATGGCCAGGATCCAGGTGACGGCGGTGAGGGCTGCCTGGCGTGGTTGTCGCCGACGGCGGATCTCGGTGCCGGACTTGTCTTCTGTATTGCCGGCCGACGCATGGTCGGAGCGAATGTCGGTGGTCATCAGGCCGGCTCCTCTGTTCCGGAGAATGATTTGAAGATCAGTCGCAGGGCGAGCGTGGCGACGACGATCGTGCCGATCACCGTCACGACACCCATCGCGGCGGCCTGGCCGATGTCGAAGCCGAGGAACGCGCGCTGGTAGATGTAGTACGACAGATTCGAACTGGAGACGCCCGGACCACCGGAGGTCATCATGTACACCGCGTCGAAGGTGTTCACCAGGTAGATGGCCCCGAGCACCGCACCGAGTTCGATGAACCGGCGCAGATGCGGGAGGGTGAGTTCCCGGAAGAGCCGGAAGCTCGTGGCGCCGTCGACGCGTGCCGCTTCCTGGATGTCACGGGGCATCGATTGCAGGCCCGCGAGGATCAGCAGCATCATGAACGGCGTCCACTGCCAGACCAATTCGGCCATCACGCTCATCAGCGGGAACTCCGACAGCCAGTCGGTCTCGACACCGAACGGACTCAGCGCCCAGTTGACGAGTCCGTTGGTCGGCGAGAGCAAGCTCGTCTTCCACAGCAGCGCGGCCGCCACCGGGGTCACCAGGAACGGCGTGATGAGCAGTGTCCGAACCACGCCTCGGCCCAGGAACTTCCGGTCGAGCAGAAGGGCGAACATCAGACCGAGGAGCACCGAGATGAGCACCGTGCCCACGATCAGCAGGATTGTGTTGACCGTCACCCGCCAGAACTGACTGTCGCCGAAGACCGCGACATAGTTGTCGAGGCCGACGAACGCACGGGAATCCGGACGCACCAGGTTCCATGACTGGGTGGAGTAGTACAGCGTGAACACGAACGGGATCTGCGTGACCACGATCAAGAAGATCAGGGCCGGCAGGAGCGGGCCGCGACGCCGCCAGCCCTCGGCGCGCGTGACGTGATCACGCGAGGACGTCAGCGGTGCCTTCGGGGTCGTGTCGGGTGGTGGAGTGGAGACTGCGGTGGCCATGATCACTGCTCCCTCTGGTAGGACTTGCCGACGACCTGGGCGTACTCTTGTGCCTGGGCGAGCGCGTCGTCGACACTGATCTGACCGGCGATGGCTGCCGAGATCTGTTGACTCACCCGGGTTCCGAGGTCCTGGAACTCCGGGATCGCGAGGAACTGGACGCCGGTGTAGGGCACCGGCTCGAGGGTCGGCTTCAACTGGTTCGCTGCGCGCATCGCGCTCAGTGTCTGCTCGGCGAACGGAGCGGCGAGTTCCTTGTACGCCGGCAGTTCATACGTGGACAGTCGGCTGCCCGGTGGAACGTGACTGGGCCCCAGCGTCTCCGAGACGTACTCGATGTAGCTCTTGCTGGTCATCCACCGGATGAACTTCCACGCCTCGTCCTGGTGCTCGCTGCTGGTGGGGATGCCCAGCGACCAGGTGTAGAGCCAGCCGTTGTCTCCCTTGGCCATACTGGGCGCCGGCAGGTAGCCGACGTCCCCGGCGATCGACGAGGTGTCCGGGCTCTCGAGCACCGACACCGCCGAGGTCGCGTCGTACCACATCGCGACCTGGCCCTGCGACAACAGGTTTCCGCACTCCTGGAAGCCCGACGACGCGGCGCCGGCCTCGCCGTGGTTCCGGACGGTGTCGACGTAGAACTTCACCGCCGCGGCGACCTCCGGACTGTTGAGCTGCGCGTTCCAGTCCTCGTCGTACCAGCGGCCGCCGAAGGCGTTGATCACCGTGTTGAGCGGGGCGAGCACCTCACCCCAGCCGGGCTTGCCGCGCAGGCAGATGCCCGCGGTGCGCTCGTTGTCGAGCTTGGCTGCCGCCTCCGCGACCTGGGGCCACGTCGGCTGGGCCGGCAACGACACCCCCGCCTCGGCGAAGAGCTTCTTGTTGTACATCAGGAACGACGACTCGCCGTAGAAGGGCGCCGAGTACATCGAACCGTCGTGAGAGAGAGCCGTTTTCAGCGTCGGGATGAAGTCGTCGACGTCGTACTCGGGATCGGCATCCATGTACGGGGTCAGATTCACGAGCCAGCCGTACTCGCCCCACATCGGGGTCTCGTAGTTGCTGATCATCACGACGTCGAACTCACCGCCGCCGGTGGCCACCGATGCGGTGATCTTGGCCCGCGCCTCGTTCTCGGAGAGGGTCACGAATCGCACCGTGACGCCGGGATTCTGTTCCTCGAACTGCCTGGACAGCTTCACCGCGTCCTGCATCTGCGAGTTGGAGACCATCGCGACGGTGATCTCGCGACCACCGCCGCCGGTGAGTGAACCGGCGCCGGAGCAGCCGGTCAGCACCAGCGTCACGGTCGCGATGATCGCACCCAGCGCCCATCGCACTCGGTGTCGGGAGAACATCATTGTCCGCCTTTCTCTTGCACCACAAGCCATTCGGCGGTGGCGAGGTCGGTGACGAGAATGGTGGCGTAGCCACCGCGCAGTGCACCGAGGATGGATTCGCGACGGTGTGTGCCACCGGACACGAGGATCGATGTCGGGCAGGCCCGTACCGCGTCGAGGGACACCGAGACGGTCCGATCGACGAGACTGGAGGGCACCGCGACGCCGTGCGCGTCATAGAAGCGTCCGCCGATCTCTCCGACCGCGCCGAGTTCCAGGAGCTCGTCGAGGACGACGGCATCGATGAACGATCCCTCGAACAATGTGGTCGACGTCGACACCGACCCGACGCCGAAGAGCATCACCTGCGCACCACGTGCCGCCGCGAGCGCTTGCGACAGAATCGAATCACGGTTCACGGCGGTGACCGTCTCCGGGTCGACATACAGCGGTGCGACCAGCCGCAGCGGACGGGCATGAAGACGTTCGGAGAACCGGGACAGTGCATGGTCGACGCCGGTGTGGTACTCCACCGAGGTCATCGAGCCGTCCATCTGCACGACCCGCTGACATGACGCCGATGCGGCCATGGCGTCGGCGACAGCCACCTGCTCCGGCCCCCAGGTGAATCCGAAGGTGTCGGTCGCCTGGATGCGGCGGGTGAGCACCGAGGCCCCGGCGCGGCCGAGCGCGGCGTTGCCGGTGGTGGTGCCGTCGGCCACCTCGTCGATGATGAGCACCTCGTCG
Organism: Gordonia sp. SMJS1; assembly: GCF_029866425.1. Taxonomy (NCBI): domain Bacteria; kingdom Bacillati; phylum Actinomycetota; class Actinomycetes; order Mycobacteriales; family Gordoniaceae; genus Gordonia; species Gordonia sp. SMJS1. The sequence goes on from NZ_CP123381.1 coordinate 5,027,394, forward strand.
AGACCGAGGGTCTCCTCCACCGCGCGTTCGAGATCGGTGTGGATCGAGGCCGAGAGGTGCGCCGGCGCAGCCACGGACACGCGGACGAGGCCCTGCGCCCGGGCCCGCGCCACCAGCCGACCGGCGGTCGGCCGCGAGACGCCCAGGCGTGATGCGATCTCGGCCTGGGTGAGCCCCTCGAGGTGGTACATGGTCGCGGCGCGGACGAGAAGACGCAGGTCCTGGCCGGAGTCGGGGGTTCCGCGCGAGGCCGCGCGGACTGTCGAGACGGACGGCTCGCCGTCGTCGCTCGTCGACTTCCGAGGTGCCATGGTCGCGTGCCCCGTCCCTGTCGTCGCCGTCGCTCGTTGAGCCAACGACGGTGAGCATCTGCTCACTGGCGGTCAATGTGCTCAATAAGCTAGCATCCGGGTGTGACCCACGCAACAGCCGATCGCCCCATAGCGGACGTTCCCGACGCGATGCGCGCCGCCGTCCTGCATCCCGATCTCTCGGTGACCACCGAAAGTCGCAGGTCGCCGGACCCGGAGCCCGGTGACGTCACGGTGGCCGTGCGCGCGGTTGGGGTCTGCGGGTCCGACACCCACTACTTTCGTCACGGACGGATCGGCGAGTTCGTGGTCCGCGAACCGCTCGTCCTCGGTCACGAGGCGGCCGGGGTCGTCGTCGCCGTCGGGGAAGGGGTTGACCCGGGCCGGGTCGGCGAGCGGGTGTCCATCGAACCGCAGCGTCCCGACCCGACCACAGCGGAGAGCAGACGCGGTGACTACCACCTGTGCCCACACATGCGGTTCTACGCGACGCCTCCGGTGGACGGCGCCTTCGCCGAATTCGTGACCATCGGAGCCGATTTCGCGCATCCCGTACCACCCGAGGTCTCCGACGAGGCCGCCGCCTTGTTCGAGCCGCTCTCCGTGGGCATCGCCGCGATGCGCAAAGCCGAGGCGTCGGTGGGCGGCTCGGTCCTGATCGCCGGCGCGGGTCCGATCGGCCTGATGGTGGCGCAGGTCGCCCGGGCGTCCGGTCTCGCGCGCATCGTCGTCAGTGAGCCCGATGCGCAGCGACGTTCTCGCGCACTCGAATTCGGTGCCACCACGGTGATCGAGCCCGGAACCGGGAGCGAACCCGTCGACGCCTTCGTCGATGCGAGCGGTGTCGCGGGTGCGGTTCGGGATGGACTGGCCCGGGTGCGTCCCGGCGGGCGCGTCGTCCTCGTCGGGATGGGCGCCGACTCGATGGAACTGCCGGTGTCGCTCATCCAGAACCGCGAACTGGTGCTGACCGGGGTGTTCCGCTATGCCAACACCTGGCCGACGGCCCTCGCACTGGTCCGGACCGGCGCCGTCGACCTCGACGCCATGGTCACCGCCCGGTTCGGACTCGACCAGCTCGCCGACGCGCTCGACTCCGATCGCACACCCGGCACCATCAAAGCCGTGGTATACCCGTCTCTTTCGAGATACCAGCCCGGGCCCGGCGCCGACACCGCCCCGAACGAGACGGAAGGAACTCTTCGATGAACACACCCCTGAACAACGAGACGGTGTCGGACCTCGCCGGCGTGGAGGTCCCCACTTACGACCGTTCGGGCGTCACCCCCGGGATCGTGCACTTCGGTGTGGGTGCGTTCCACCGTGCACACCAGGCGATGTACCTCGACCGTCTCCTCGCGACCGACGCGTCGGCGCGCGAGTGGGGCATCTGCGGGGTCGGCGTCCGCACGGCCGACGCCGCGATGCGCGACGCCCTGGGGCCGCAGGACGGACTGTTCACGCTCACCCTCAAACACCCCGACGGTGCCGTCGAGACCTCGGTGATCGGATCGATCGTCGAATACCTCTACGCTCCTGATGATCCCGAGAAGGTCATCGAGCGGCTCAGCGACCCGGCGACACGCATCGTCTCGCTGACGGTGACCGAGGGCGGCTACAACTTCTCACCGTCGACCGGTGAGTTCGACGCCACGAGCCCGGACATCGTCGCCGACCTCGAGGCCAGTGCGCCGCCACGCACCGTCTTCGGGCTGGTGACCGAGGCACTCGCGCGGCGCCGGGACCGCGGTGTCCCGTCGTTCACGGTCATGTCGTGCGACAACATCCAGGGCAACGGGCACATGGCACGATCGACCTTCCTCGCCTATGCGCAGCTGCGCGATCCGGAACTGGCCGCGTGGATCGAATCCAACACCCGGTTCCCGAACTCGATGGTGGACCGCATCACCCCGGCCACACCGCCCGAGTTGGCCGCCGAGGTCGCCGATCGCACCGGTGTCGACGACAACTGGCCGGTGGTCGCCGAGCCCTTCACGCAGTGGGTGCTCGAGGACGAGTTCTCGATGGGACGCCCCGCACTGGAGCAGGTGGGAGTCCAGGTCGTCGACGACGTCACCCCGTACGAGCTGATGAAGTTGCGACTGCTCAACGCCGGTCACCAGGCGCTGTGCTACTTCGGATATCTGCTCGGGTACCGCTACGTCCACGACGCGTCGTCCGACCCGGACATCCGGAACCTGCTGCACCGCTACATGACCGAAGAAGGCGCAACCACCCTCCGTCCGCTTCCCGGCGTCGACGTCGAGGAGTACATCGACACCCTCCTCGAACGTTTCGCCAACCCGGCGATCGGTGACACCATCGCGCGACTGTGCCAGGACTCCTCCGACCGCATCCCGAAGTGGCTGGTCCCGGTGATCCGCGAGCGCCTCGAACAGGGCCGGCGAAGCGACCTCGCCGCTGCGGTCGTGGCGAGCTGGACCCGCTACGCCGAGGGCACCGACGAGGCGGGGGAACCGATCGACGTCGTCGACCCCCTTGCGGCCGAACTCGTTCCGCGAGCGCAACGGTCCCGCACCGACCCGCTGGCCTTCGTCGCCGACCCCGAGCTGTTCGGTACCCTCGCCCAGGATCCGCTGTTCACCACTCCGTATCTGTCGGCGCTTGAGTCGTTGCGCAGCAAGGGAACCCGCGCGACACTGATCGACCTGCTCGCATGACGACGCTGGTCGCCGGGATCGATTCGTCGACCCAGTCATGCAAGGTGGTCGTCTGTGACGCCGACACCGGGCAGGTGGTGCGCACCGGGCACGCTGCGCACCCCGCCGGTACCGAGGTACACCCGGATCACTGGTGGGACGCACTGTGCACTGCGGTCGCCGCCGCGGGCGGCTTCGACGACGTCTCCGCGGTGTCCGTGGCGGGCCAGCAGCACGGCATGGTCTGTCTGGACGGGAACGGCCGGGTGGTCCGGGAAGCATTGCTGTGGAACGACACCCGATCCGCACCGAGCGCTGCTGCTCTCGTCGACGAGTTCGGCGGATCCGAGCAGTGGGCACGCTCTGTCGGGGTGGTGCCGGTGGCTTCCATCACCGCGACCAAACTCCGCTGGCTGGCCGACCACGAACCGGCGCACGCCGACGCCACGGCTGCGATCTGCCTTCCGCACGATTGGCTGACCTGGCGACTGCGCGACAGTCACGACCTCGCCGAGCTGACGACCGACCGCAGCGACGCCTCCGGCACCGGCTATTTCAGCGCGGCGACCGGCGAGTACCGAACCGATCTGCTCGAAGCCGCGTTCCGCGGCCGTCGACCACTTCTGCCCCGGGTCCTCGGCCCCGCGGAACGGGCCGGCGGCACGCCGACCGGCGTCGTCGTGGGCGCCGGCGCGGGCGACAACGCCGCAGCCGCACTGGGACTGCACGCCGGCCCCGGGGATGCCGTTGTCTCCCTGGGCACGTCGGGCGTGGTCAGCGCCGTCGGCGACGTGGCGCCGAATGATCCGTCGGGTCTGGTGGCCGGGTTCGCGGACGCGACCGGGCGTCACCTGCCTCTGGTCTGCACCCTGAACGGCGCCCCGGTGCTGGCGTCGACCGCGTCGATGCTCGGCGTGGACCTGGCCGAGTTCGCCCGGTTGGCCATGTCGGCTGAGCCCGGCGCGGGTGGCGTCACGATGGTGCCCTACTTCGCCGGCGAGCGCTCGCCGAACCTCCCCGACGCGACCGGCACGCTGACGGGGCTGACCGCGGCCAACTTCACCCCGGCCGCGATCGCCCGCGCGGCCGTCGAGGGCCTGGTCTCGTCGCTGGTGTTCTGCCGCGAACGGATCGAGCAGCAGGGCATCGACGTCGAGCGTGTGCTGCTCACCGGGGGTGGCGCGAAGTCGGCTGCGGTGCGCCACATCGCACCGGCTCTGTTCGGCGGCGAGGTCGTCGTCCCCGCCGACGGCGAACACGTGGCGCTCGGTGCGGCGCGACAGGCCGCGTGGGCCCTGACCGGTGAACTGCCCGCGTGGGAGACATCGACCCAGACGCTCACCGGGACGCCCACGCCCGAGGTGTACGCGCACTACCGGGAGGCCTCGCTCATGGTGGAACGCGCGGCGGGGCGGTAGGACTGCGGCGGCCCGGATACGCCGAACGTCGGGCGGCCGTGCGCACTTGCCGGGACAATCGCCCGGGGTCGGTACACAACCGAGGAGTGAGCGATGGTCGATTGGGACGGTGACCGGTACGCGGACGTGAGCGCCTTGCAGCGCATGGTCGCCGAGGAGTCGATCTGCGACCTCGAACTCACCGGGACCGAACGCCTGCTGGACATCGGGTGCGGCGACGGCTTCATCACGATGCTGCTCGCCGACCGGCTGCCGTCGGGCTCGGTCGTCGGCGTCGACGCCTCGCGTCGGATGATCGAACGCGCGCTGCTCCGGGTCCCGGCGGACCTGCTGCGCATCCAGTTCCACGTCGACGACGTGCTTGCCCTGCCCTTCGACGACGACTTCGACATCGTGGTGTCGTTCAACGCGCTGCACTGGGTGCACGACCAGGGGGCGGCGCTGCAAGGAATCGCTCGCAGTCTCGTCGACGGCGGTCGGGCGGTGCTGCAGATGGTGTGCGCCACCGAAAGACCGAGTATCGAAGACGTGGCGATGGAGGTCGCGGCGCAACCGGAGCGGAAGCGCTACTTCGACGGCTTCGACGCGCCCTACGTCCACGTGGAACCGTCGCGGTTCGGGGAACTCGCCACCGACGCCGGGTTCATCGTGGACGACCTGACGGTGAAGGATCTGAACTGGCAGTTCGATTCGGTCGACGACTTCCGAGCCTGGTTCGCCGTCGGGGCGTCGGATTGGACGAGCCGCCTACCGGACAGTGCAGTCGACGACTTCGTCGACACGGTCATCGACCGCTACACCGACGTGGTCGGCGAACCCGCACTGTTCCGGTTCAGTCAGTTGCGCGCCTCGTTGTCGAAACCTGCTCGCCCCGAGAACCTCTCCTGACCTCCGGTCACCCCCGTCCCATAACTCGAGAGAACGACATAACCATTGCTCCCTGAGGTGCGAGGAGCGATAGCGCCGCCACCCCCTGCTCCCTGAGGTGCGAGGAGCGATAGCGCCGCCACCCCCTGCTCCCTGAGGTGCGAGGAGCGATAGCGCCGCCACCCCCTGCTCCCTGAGGTGCGAGGAGCGATAGCGACGAGCCACGAAGGGCCTGGTGAGGCACCTTGCGAGGCCCTTCGAGGCTCGCTTCGCTCGCACCTCAGGGAGCAGAAGGGTCACCGCTCGCACCTCAGGGAGCAGAAGGGTCACCGCTCGCACCTCAGGGAACAGAAGAGGTCACCGCTCGCACCTCAGGGGAGCACAGTCGACGGGGGGTGAATCACTCCGGCACGTAGTTGAAGGTGTCCGGATCGGGCCCGATGCGCTCGTCGCTGTTGAGGCGGTCGATCTGGGCGACCTCGTCGTCGGACAGTTCGAAGTCGAACAGTGCGAAGTTCTCCTCGACGCGCGAGCGGGTCACCGACTTCGGGAAGACGATGTCGCCGCGCTGGATGTGCCACCGCAGGGTGACCTGCGCGGGCGAGCGCTCCTTGGACTTGGAGATCTCGGTGATGACCGGGTCGTCGGTCACCTTGCCCTGGGCGATCGGGGACCATGCCTCGGTCGCGATGCCGTGCTCGGAGTTGAACGCGCGCAACGGGTTCTGCGACAGATACGGGTGCACCTCGATCTGGTTCACCGCGGGTACGACGTCGGTCTCGTCGAAGAGACGCTGTAGATGTGCCTGCTGGAAGTTCGACACGCCGATCGCGCGCGCCTTGCCGTCGGCGTAGGCCTTCTCGAGCGCCTTCCAGGTCTGGACGTAATCGCCCACCTCCGGCAGTGGCCAGTGGATCAGGAAGAGGTCGATCTGCTCGACGCCGAGGTCGGCAAGGGTCCCGTCGAGCGCCTTCAGGGCGTCGTCGTAGTCGTGGAAGCCGTTGTTCAGCTTGCTGGTGATGAAGATGTCGTCGCGCGGAATGCCCGAATCGCGGACCGCTTCGCCGACGCCCTTCTCGTTGCCGTACATCTCTGCGGTGTCGATGTGGCGGTATCCGACCTCGAATGCGGTCAGAGTTGCTTCACGCGTGTCCTCCGGCGGAACCTGGAAGACTCCGAAACCCAACTGCGGGATGGTGATTCCGTTGTTCAGTGTGATGTTCGGGACTGCCATGAGCACTTGTCCTCTCTCTAGGGGTCGTCTACCTCTGCCCCGCACCCGCGCGGCGGGCGGTCTGGGGCCACGTTGTGGTTCAAGACCACCGGCCCATCCGGGTATTCCCGGCCGGTCACGAACGGGTGCCGCCGGCGCCGAGCAACCGCTCGAGGAAATCCGGCGACAACGCTGCCGGCGCGGGACGGTCACCGGCACGAACACCGCGGGCGACGTCGTCGACGAGCCGGGTGAAGTCGTCGCCGCCATCCAGCGGGAACCGAACCATGCCCGACGCTGCGCACTGCGCCAGGACAGCCAGGGTCTGTGCACGTGCCTCGTCCGGCCGCCCGGCCGCGTCGAGACACATCGCCAGGAGTCGTCGCGCCCGCAGAATCGCTCGGTGGCGGCCGCTGCCGACCAACCTGTTCACCCACTCCTGCGCCCATCGACAGGCGACGTCAGGGGCTTCGGCGGACTCGCCGGCGTCGAGCATCAACCGGATCGCGGTCTCGGCATGGAGTTGCGCGACGATCGCCGCGATGCCGCGTGTCGGCACCTCGGCGTCGGCGTCGACACGCGCAGACACCCCTCGACGAGCCGGCAGGTGCCTCACCACCTGCTCGTTCTCGGCGACGGCACGCAGCCGCGGGGTGTCGAGCCGCTCGGCGATGTCCACGGCTTCGTCGAGGTAGGACCCCGCGACCGCCCGGTCACCGTGGCACAACGCCACGCGCGCCCCGACGAGATGCCGAGCCTCGATCATGTCGACGACGCCTTCGGCGGCCCCGATGATGAAGCTCTCGTCGAGCAGCCGTTCGGCTTCGTACAGATCACCGCGCTCGTACCGGACCGCCGCGAGAAGGGCGCTGGCGAGTTGCGCACCCTGCGACTGGGTCGACGAACCCTGTTCGCGCGACAACCGCAGTCCCGTACGGAAGCATGCTTCGGCACGATCGAGGTCGAGCTGTTCGACGTAGGCGAGCCCGTCGAGTCCGTAGCCGTACATGACCGCGTACGGACCGGTGTTGCGTCGGTGTGCCGGGATCGCGCGTTGTTGCCAGCGGTGAGCCTCGTCGAAGTCGAATCGCAAGGTGGCGCCGAGGGTCCCGACATTGTGGATGGCCGACACGAGGAACGGCGGCAACCCGTCGAGGTCGTCGGCCAGGCGCGCCACCAGTTCGTCGAGCCCGTCGAGCCGGTCGGAGATGGCGCGCACGCACGCCTCGGCGATGTCGGCCTCACGGCGAATTCCCAGGGCAGCATCTGACCTCGCCAGTCGCTCGAGTGCGACCCGCGCCCGTTCGAGGGAGGCTTCGGCGAGCGCGGCGCGGTGCAGGAGGAGGTTCGCCCACGCGAGTTGCATCTGCAGGACCGGGTTGGCCGCCACCGTCACAGGAAGCAACTTCTCCATCAATGTGATCAGGGTGGTCATTCGCGAGTGTTCGATGAGTGACCGGCCGTCGGTCTCGACGAGTTCGATGGCACGGTCCGCATCACCGGCGGCGAGCGCATGGTCGACAGCCTCGGTCAGCATTCCGTGCCCCGCGAACCACTCCGACGCCCTGCGGTGCAGTTGCGGAATGAGTTGCGGTTCATCGCGTTCCAGCCTGCGCCGGAGAAACTCGGCGAACAGGGAGTGGAATCGGAACCACTGTCCGGCCTGATCGACCCGGGTGAGGAACAGGTCACGGAGCTCGATCTCCTCGAGCATGGCCTGTCCTCGCTCCTCGCCGCTCAGCGTGGTCGCGAGATCGGCGCAGATCCGTTCCGGCAGCGAGACGGTGAGCAGGAAGTGCAGGACCTCCGGTTCCAGCACGCCCAGGACGTTCTCGGCGAGGAAGTCACCGATGGCATGGTGCCGGCCGGAGATGTCACCGATCAGCTCGCCGGGACGCCCGGATCGGCGCAGCGACACACACGCCAGTTGCAGCGCCGCGACCCAACCGTCGGTCGATGACCACAGTTCGGCGACCTCGTCGCCCCGCAGGTCCAGACCGGCGACATCAAGGAGGAACCGCCCGGCTTCCGCCTCGTCGAAACACAGTGCTCCCATGTCGATCTCGATGATCTCGTCGTGGACGTGCAGGCGACTGACCGGGAGGCCTCGCCGGGTTCGGCTGGTCACGATCACCTGCAGGTGATGGCAACCGTGTTCGAGCAGATAGTCCATCACCCCGATGACCGTCGGGTCCGTCACCCGGTGCCAGTCGTCGACGATGAGCGCGATGCGCCGGCCGTGCGCGTGGACCTCGTTGATCAACGATGTCAACACGTACTCCTCGGCGCGATCGCCGTGCTCCTCGACCGCCGCGGCGAGGTCGCCGACGGCGTCCGGGGCCGCCCGGCGCAGTGCCTCGACGAGGTCGGCGAGAAACCGTGCGACGTCGTTGTCGGTGTCGTCGACCGTCAGCCACGCCACCGGTACGCCGTCGACGGCGAGCTCCTCGGCCCACTGGGCCGCGACCGTGGTCTTCCCGTAGCCGGTGGGTGCGTGGATGAGCGTGAGACGGCGCAGCTTCCCGTCGCGCAGTGTCTTCAGGAGTCGGGTCCTGGTGACCTGCGCTCGAGGCCGGACGGGTGGGCGGAACTTCGTCGACGGCATGGGCAGCGTCATCGTCGTCCGCCGCCGCGGCGGCGTCGTCGAGGTGGCAGGCTCCGAGGACCCGTCCGGCAGCGCCATCCCGTCGAGTGGCACCCCGAGCCGCCGCTGCGCGTTCCGCAGTTCCTCGCCCAGCTCTGCCGCCGACCCGGGGCGGTCCGCGGGTTCGCGCGCCATCGCATGTTCGATGCAGCCGGACACCTCCGCGGGGAATCCGGCCGACGTGAGATCGGGGACTCCTTCGCTCGCGACGCGGAGGAAGTGCGCGACCACTTGCTCCCCGCTGCGCCTCTCGAACGCCGCGTGGCCGGTCAGCGCACAGAACAGGGTCGCGCCCAGCCCATAGACGTCGGAGGTCACCGATGGCGTCGCACCGGCGAGGAGCTCGGGCGCGGTGAAGGCGGGAGAACCGGTGACCAGATCGGCGTCGGTCTCGAAGCCGCCGGAGATCCGGGCGATGCCGAAGTCGGTCAACTGAGGTTCGCCGTATTCGGTGAGCAGGATGTTCCCCGGCTTGATGTCGCGGTGCAGGGTGCCTGCCCGGTGGGCCGTCTCGAGCGCGCCGGCCACCTTGATGCCGAGCCGGAGCACGTCGCGCCAGTCGAGCGGACCGTCCCTGCGGATGCGCAGGTCCAACGACGCGTGGGGGTGGTATTGCATCACGATGAACGGAAACCCCTCGGGCGTGGACCCGACCTCGAGGATGTTGACGATGTTCGGGTGCCCGGAGAGTCGTCCCATCGCACGCTGCTCACGCACGAACCGCTCGAGGTTCTGCGCGTCGAGGTGGTCGGTCAGCACCTTGACCGCGACATCGCGGTCCAATGCGGGCTGGCGGCAGCGATATACGGCACCGTAGCCACCACGACCGATCTCGACCGGATCGGCGAAACCTGCTTCCACCAGTTCACCGGCGACGTCGCGGACGGCATCGCGTTGTGTGGTCAGCGGATCGTTCTCGGCCATGACGTGCCTCGATCGCAGGTCGATCGCGTGGTGCCTGTCCAGCCTACTCACGCAGACCCCGAACACCCGGGTTTCGTTCTCGAACGGGGTACCCGCGCAGCGGACCGCCCACACCGATTGCGCCCTGCGTTTCCCAACGGTCCTCATCTGTGACAGAGTTGACGGGCGGCCATCGGTCTTGGTGGTTGCGCACACTGAAGAAAGAAGTACAGCAGTATGGCACAGGGAACCGTCAAGTGGTTCAACGGCGAAAAGGGCTTCGGCTTCATCGCTCCCGACGACCAGGGCGCAGATGTCTTCGTCCACTACTCCTCGATCCAAGGTAGCGGCTTCCGCAACCTCGAAGAGAACCAGCGCGTCGAATTCGACGTCGAGCAGGGTGCCAAGGGCCCCCAGGCTACCAACGTCAGCGCGCTCTGAGCTCCTGACTTTCGCGAAACGCCCCGGACGGCCACACGGTCGGATGGGGCGTTTCGTCATCCTGACGAAAACCACCCCCCTCGGCGTAGTCCACGTCACAATTAGGCGGGGCCGGACCCCAGGAGACGTGAGGGTGATGCAGGTGACCGATCCGGTGGTGGTGCTGACCAAAGCCCGTACGTCGTGCGAGATGCGGGCGGTACGCGAGTGGACGGCGGCGAACTATCCGGACGCGACGATCTCCCGATCGGCGGAGATCGACTTCGACGGCATGGCGCCGGAGACGTTGCTCGTGCCTGTCCGGGCGGTCTGGCTCCCGGCGGTCCGGCAGGGTGAGCGGCGGGTCACGCTGGGCGACGTCCTGGTGCTGTCCAATCCCCGGCGGCCGCTCGGAGCGGTCCAGCCGCTGATCCGGAAGAGACGTCCGGACAGTCTCCGCGTCGTTGCCGGTGCACCCGCCACGATCGAGGAACTACGCACCCGGTATGCCCATCACCAGGCGCAGGGTGAGCCGTTCGCCCAGTTCGTCCTGTTCCAGGCGTCGGTGTCGGCCGAGCGAGCCGAACGCCAGATCGTCGGTGATCGCTACAAGGTCCCCCGGCTGGTCGCCGAGCAGATCAGCAGTTCGTCGCGATTCCAGACGTCCGCGGCCAAACTCGCAGCCGAGCTGGGTCGGCCCACCGATGCGGTGGTCGCCGAGGCCACCGACAAACTCTCGACCTTCGTCGCCACCCAGAGCCGGCTCATGGACGACGTGTTCTCGGCGACCTTCAACCGACTGCACGAGCGGGCCTGGAACGTCACCGTCGACGTCGAGAACCTCAACACCCTGCGCACCCTCAACAAGTCCACCGGCCTGATCTTCCTGCCCTCCCACCGGTCCTATGTCGATCCGCTGGTCCTGGCGAAAGTGCTGCGCAACAACGACTTCCCACCCAACCTCGTGCTCGGCGGGAACAATCTCTCGTTCTGGCCGGTGGGCCCGGTGGCCCGCCGCGCCGGCATGATCTTCATCCGGCGCAAGTTCGGCGCGGACCCGGTCTACAAGTTCGCGATGCGCTCCTACCTCGCCTACATCGTCGAGAAGCGCTTCAACCTGGAGTGGTACATCGAGGGCGGTCGCAGCCGGACCGGCAAGCTCCGGAAGCCCAAACTGGGACTGCTCACCTACGTCGTCGACGCGGTGGGGCAGCTCGACGAGGCCGACGTGACGATCGTGCCGACCTCGATCGTGTACGACCAGCTCCAGGAGATCGGCGCGATGGCGGCCGAGGACGCCGGTGGCACGAAGAAGCCCGAGGGCGTCGGGTGGTTGTTGCGCTATGCGAAGGCGCAGCGCGCGTACCTGGGCGAGGCCCGGGTGCGATTCGGGACCCCCATCTCGCTGCGGACCGCTCTCGCCGACGCCGGCGAGGGCCGCGCGCGACTGGAGAAGGTCGCGTTCCGGGTGATGGACGAGATCAATTCCGCCACCCCGATCTCGGCGACCTCGCTGGCCGGTTTCGCCCTCCTCGGCGCGCACGACAGGGCGTACACGCTCGCGGAGATCGAGGCCATCCTGGCTCCCCTGCTCGACTACATCCGCCGGCGCGAGCTACCCGGCCCGGACCCGGCCCTGTGCCGCGGGGTCGGGCTGACCCAGACCCTCCGGGTCCTCGCCGGCAACGGCGTGGTGAGCTGCTTCGACGGCGGTTCCGAACCGGTGTGGTCCATCGTGCCGGACAATCACGCGGTCGCGGCCTACTACCGCAACGGGGCGCTCCATCACTTCGTCGACCGCGCGATCGTCGAGGTCGCCATGATCGCCGTGGCCGACGGTGACGTCCGGGCCGACGACATCCCGCCGGACGAACACCCCGTCGGATACGACGAGACGGCCGACGGTCCGCTCGCCGACGAGGGGCTGCTCGCGGCGTCGCAACGGGAGGCCCTGCGAATCCGCGATCTGCTCAAGTTCGAGTTCTTCTTCCCGGCCAAGACCGAGTTCCTGCACCGACTCGGTCTCGAACTCGATCTGCTGGCCCCGGGCTGGCGTGCCGTGACGCCGACGCAGGAGTGGACCTACGAGGTACTGCACGGCCACACCGGCGGACTCCTCGCCCGACGCACCCTGCAGCCGTTCTTCGACGCCCAACTGGTCTTCGCGACCAAACTCGTGGAACTCGGCACCGTATCGCGCGACAAGGAGGACCTGATCGTCGAATGCCTCGGTCTGGGACGCCAGCTGTCCCTGCAAGGTGTTGTGCGCAGCAAGGATTCGGTTTCCAAGGACCTCTACGACGGCTGTTATCAGCTCGCCGACAACCGCCACCTGATCCACGGCGAGGAGGTCGCGGACCTCGCGACCGCCCGCCGGGACTGGCTCGACGAGGTCGAATCGATGCGCGAGCGGCTGGCCCGGATCGCGTCGATCGAGGATCTCCAGCGTGCCGTGGGCGGAGCCGACACCATGGACACGGTCTGGTCGGAGGGGACACCGTGAGTGCCTTCACCGACCGGATGCGGGCCATCCGGTCGGCACCCACCGGTAAGAAGGTCGCCGCGCTGTTCGACTACGACGGCACCCTGATCGAGGGCTTCTCCGCCGCCGCCATCATGCGAGCACGCTTGCGCAGCATGGAATTCGGTTTCGGCGAACTCGCCGACTTCCTGCTCATCGGATTGCGCGGCGTCGTGTCCGAACAGGACTACGCAGAAGTGCTCGACGCCACGCGTCCCACGTTCGCCGGCAAGACCTACGCCGAGCTGATCGAGTTCGGCGAACACCTCTTCAAATACGAGACGGCGGCCAAGCTGCGGCCGCAGATGTGGCAGATCCTGCGCGCGCATCGGGAGATGGGACACACCATCGTCATCGCGTCGTCGGCGACCCGATTCCAGATCGAACCCATCGCGCGGGAGATCGAGGCCGACTTCGCACTCGCCACCGATGTCGAGGTCGTCGACGGGGTGGTCACCGGCAACATCCGGGGACGCCCGCTCTGGGGTCCGGGAAAAGCCGCTGCGGTACGCACCCTCGCCCGTGAGCACGGCATCGACCTCGACGCCTCCTTCGCCTACAGCGACGGCAACGAGGACATCCCGTACCTGGAGTCGGTGGGCAACCCGGCGGCGGTCTCCCCGCGCCGAATACTGCGGGCGGAGGCCGAATCCCGCGGCTGGCCGATCATCGACCTGAAGAACCCCACGTACAACCGGCTCGGGATGCTGGCCCGAACCGGCGCCTTCTACGGTTCGTTTCTCGCCTCCGCCGCGGTGGGCGTCACCACCGGGCTCGTTCGACGCGATCCCGCCGCACTCGTCGAGGCCCTGCCGACCGGTACCGACGTCGGGCTGTCACTCGCCGGGATCCACGTGCAGGTCCTCGACGGAGGCGAGTACCTCACGTCGGCGCGGCCGTGCGTGTTCCTGTTCAACCACCAGTCGAAACTCGACCTGCCGGTGATGATCAACCTCGTGCGGTCCGAGGCCACGGGGGTGGCCAAGAAGGAGGTGCAACGGGTTCCGGTGGTCGGGCCGATCCTGCAGCAGGCGGGGCTGGTGTTCATCGATCGCGCCGACCCGGGCCGCGCGATCGAACAGCTGGCGCCGGCCGTCACAGCTCTGCGGGACGAGGGAATGTCGCTCGTGGTCGCGCCCGAGGGCACCCGGTCGCCCACACCACGTGTGGGCAGGTTCAAGAAGGGTCCGTTCCACATCGCGATGCAGGCGGGTGTCCCCGTCGTACCGGTGGTCCTGCGTAACACCGGCGAGTTGATGTGGCGCGGTGCGCAACTCATCCGACCGGGGACCGTCGAGGTGATGGTGCTGCCGCCGGTGGACACCAGCGACTGGTCGCCCGACGAGATCGGCGACCGCGCCGAGGAGGTCCGGCAGATGTACATCAGCGCCCTGGCCGACTGGCCGCTGGACTTCTTCGCCGACGACGACGCCCGGCCACCCGTCGAGGTACCGGAAGAGAGGCAAGTGTGAGCGAGGAACCGGACCTGACCGACGGGGTGGACCGACCGCTCGACTGGGCCAACGAGCCCCACATGAGCTCGGTGGACACCATCATGTGGCGAGGCGACACCGATCGCCGGATGCGCGGGACCATCTGCATGCTCGAGGTGTACGACTGCGCCCCGGACTGGGACCGGCTCGTGGCTGCCCACGAATGGGGAAGCCGAATGGCCCCGCGATTCCGGCAGCGCGTCGTCGACTCCCCGTTCGGCATGGGAACGCCCAGCTGGGCAGTCGACCCGGACTTCGACCTGCACTACCATCTGCGCCGAATCCGTCTGGGCGGCAACGGCAGCATGCGTGAGCTGCTCGTCACGTGCGAGCAGCTCGCGATGACCGCGCTCGATGCCGCACGGCCGCCGTGGGAGGGCACGCTGATCGAAGGGCTGCCGGACGGCAAGGCCGCATACTTCCTCAAAGCCCACCATGCGCTCACCGACGGCCTGGGCGCGATCATCGGACTCGCCCAGCTGCATTCGCCCACACGCGAACACAATCCGGGCAAACCCCAGCCGCCGAGTCCCGACCCGGTGAACATCACGCCCGTCGACCTGCTCCGCCGGCAGGTGGGCGAGGAGATCCGGCGGATCCCGCATCGTGTCGACACGACCTTCCGCGGCGTCCGCGCCCTGGCACATCCCCGCCAGGCACTGAGTTCCGTTCTCCGCTATGGTCGCTCGGTTCCACGCGTGGCGGGACTGGTCAGTCCCCCGGGTTCCCCGTTGCTCGCGCACCGGAGCCTGTCGTGGCGTTTCAGTGCGTTCGAGGTCCCGTTCACCGACCTCAAGGCGACCGCGACGGCGACTCGTGCGTCGATCAACGACGTCTACCTCGCCGGGCTCATCGGCGGCTTCCGCCTCTATCACGAGAAGATGGGCACCCCGATCGAGACGATGCCGGTCGCGATCCCGATCTCGGTGCGGCGTCCGGAGGATCCGGCGGGTGGCAACCGGATCGCGGTGGGACGGCTCGCCGGACCGGTCGGGATCGCCGACCCCTTCGAGCGGGTCCTCACCATCCGCGAACAGGTCCGCGTCGCCCGGCACGAACCGGCCGTCGACATCTTCAACACGCTGGGCTCGGTGATGGCCTGGTTGCCCGGATCGGTGCTCATGCAGTTCAGCGGCACGACCAGCCAGAACGATCTGCAGGCCAGCAACGTGCCGGGCATCCCGTGGGACACCTACGTGGCCGGCGCCAAGGTCGAGCGGATGTTCCCGTTCGGCCCGCTGCCCGGTTGCGCGATGATGGCGACGATGATCACCCACAACGGAACGGCCTGTCTCGGAATCAATTCCGACGGCGCCGCGGTCACCGACCTCGAGTTGTTCGCCGACTGCCTCGTCGCCGGTTTCGGTGAGGTGCTGGCTCTCGCCGCCGATGACGACGTCGTGCCGGGGGTTCTGCGACGGGTGGTGTGAGGGAACTCGTGGCCCACGTTCTGTGCATTCGAACCAGTCCGAATGGTCAGAACCGAGTAGAATCGGCTCATGAGAACCCTGAGCAGCACAGAAGCCAAGGCGCGCCTCAACGCCGTGCTGGCTGAGATCGAGAGAACCGGGGAAGAGATCACTATCACCACGCATGGCCGACCCGTCGCAGTACTCAGGCCCGTGGCACCACCTCCGCGTCGATTCGGGCAGTTCCCGGCCATGGTTGTTCCCGACGACTTCGACGCACCGCTGTCCGCCGACGACCTCGAGCGCTGGGAGTCGGGTTCGTGACCGATGTCCTGCTGGACACCAACGCGGTCCTGTGGCTGGTCAGCGAACCGGACCGGCTGTCACCCACCACCTTGGACATCCTCGCGAATCCCGGCAACGCTCTCTACGTGTCGGCTGCGTCGGCCTGGGAAATCGCCATCAAGACGCGGCTGGGCAGACTCGACGGAGCGCCGCTCCTCGCCGCGTGGGAAGAAACCCTCTCGTCCATGTCAGCGACCGACCTCGCCATCGATTCCAGCGACGCGGTGACAGCAGGACAGCTCGCCTGGGAACATCGCGATCCCTTCGATCGCATGATCGTCGCTCAGGCCACCCGCCGAGGTCTGACCATCGCGACGAGCGATCAGGTCATCCAGACCGGCACGCTGACACCTGTCATCGACACTCGCCGGTGAGTCCTCGGTGTCAGTCCCCTCCCCTAGAGAGGAACTCATGGACTTTGATGCGTTCACCACTCTGTGGGAACGCCATCCCGCGTGGCGGCTCCTGCGCGCCCACCACTCCCCGCTCATCCTGACGTTTCTCGGGACATTCTTCGTCGAGGGCAACCGTGGTGCGAGTTCAGCTGGAGAACTGGCCACCGCTCTGGATGATCTGCTCTACGACCTGAACACCTCGCTACCCACCAACGACGGTTCGGTTCGATTTCCCAAAGAACCCCGCGCCTACCTCGAGGATTGGGCCGGCACCGAGGCTGGGTTCCTACGACGCTTCTGCCCCTCCGGCGACGACGAGATCTATTACGAGGTGACGCCGGCTTTCGAGAAGGCGTACGCCTGGATCGTCTCTCTACAGGGCAGAGCGTTCGTCGGTACCGAGTCGCGACTGCACACCGTCGTCGAGCTTCTTCGGCAGATCGTGGACGGCACCGAGGTAGACCCCGAGGTTCGACTGGCAGAGCTGCGGCGGCGTCGCGCCGAGATCGATGCAGAAATCGCCGCGGCCGAGTGCGGCGAACTGACGTATCTGGATCAGACCGGGGTTCGAGACCGCTATCAGCAGGTGGCGTCGACCGCACGTGAACTGCTCGCCGACTTCCGAGAGGTAGAAGACAACTTCCGCCTTCTTGATCGCTCGGCCCGCGAGAAGATCGCGTCCTGGACCGGGCCCAAGGGCGAACTCCTCGCCGACCTGGTGGGCAGCCGATCCGAGATCGCCTCGTCCGATCAAGGTCGTAGCTTCGGGTCGTTCTACGAATTCTTGCTGTCCGATTCGCGCCAGACGGAACTGGCAGACTTGCTTGCGAAGGTGTCGTCGCTGGAGATGATCGACGTCGACGAGCGCATCCGCAGCATCCATCACGACTGGTCCGAGGCTGCCGACCGAACCCAGCGCATGGTCCGACAGATCTCTGAACAGCTACGCCGATTCCTCGACGATCAGGTCTGGCTGGAGAATCGCCGCGTACTCGACCTGGTCCGGTCCGTAGAGGCTAGCGCCCTCGAGATTCGTGGCAGGACACCAGATTTCGGGCTCACTGTGGATCAGACCGGTATCGAGATCGCGCTGCCGTTCGACAGGCCACTCTATCAACAACCCGCCTCTGCGACCGTCGAGAGTCGGGTCGAGGACGCGACCGAGAACCTGGACGCAGACCTGTTGTTCGCCCAGACGTTCGTCGACCAAGCCCGCCTGGCAGCCAACATCCGCAGCATCCTCCCGGAGAGATCGTCGGCACTGCTATCCGATGTGGTCACCATGTATCCGATAGAACAGGGTGCGGCCGAGATCGTCGGTTACCTCGCCCTCGACGATGACGATGTCAGCGTCGACATCGACGACACCGACGAGACCCTGCTCGAGTACGCCGACCCGAGTGACCCGAGCACGGTCAAACGTGCCCGGCTGCCGAGTGTCACTGTGAGGCGACGATGACCGACGACCACGCAATTTCGAGTGCCATAATCCGATTGATGCGGGGCGTGGTGTACCGCGAATCGGACGAGGACATCTGGGCCACACTCGAACGCTCGGGAGCCGGCGTACGCGATCACTTCACCACGATCGGCGTCGATGTCATCGTCGACGAGTCCGAGGGCTACGCCTATCTGCGCTCACACCCGGAAGAGGAAGGCGAAGAGCCACTTCCGCGGTTGGTCCGCAGGCGGGCGCTGACCTACAACGTGAGCCTGCTGCTCGTGCTGCTACGCAAACGCCTGCTGGAGTTCGAGATCACCGGCGGTGAAGGACGACTCGTCCTGTCAACGGATCAGATCGTGGAGATGCTACAACTCTTCCAAGCCGAATCGACGAATGAGGCGCGCCTGGTCGAACAGGCCGATAACACCATCAAGAAGGCCGTCGAACTGGGCTTCCTGCGCCAGTTACGTGGGCAGACCGACCAGTGGGAGGTGCGTCGCATCATCAAGGCGTACGTGGATGCGCAAACACTGTCGGATTTCGCGGGCAAACTGCGCCAATACGCAGGAACCGCGGGCCCCGATGACTGACGGTCTGTTCTCAGCGGTCGAACTCGGGGGTGCCGGAGGCGCCGGGTTCCGATTGCAGCACGTCGAGGTGTTGAACTGGGGCACCTTGCGCCGACAGGTGTGGCGGCTCACCCCCGACACAGACACCGCACTACTCACCGGCGACATCGGGTCGGGCAAGTCGACGCTGGTGGATGCGGTGACCACACTGCTGATGCCCGCACACAAGATCGCTTACAACAGGGCCGCGGGAGCTGAGGCCAAGGAACGCACGCTTCGCTCCTACGTCGAAGGCCACTACAAGTCCGAACGACAGGAAGCAACCGGCCGCTCTCGCGCCAAAGGCCTTCGGCAGGAGCGCAATACATACTCGGTCATCCTGGGCGTCTTCAGCAATCGGGGATATGACGAGACGGTCACCCTGGCGCAGGTTTTCCAGCAGCGCGACACCGCCGGACAGCCCTACCGGTTCTACGTCACCGCAACCAAACAACTCGCCATCACGACGGACTTCGCCGATTTCGGTTCAGATTTGCGCGACCTTCGTAAACGCCTACGGTCCGGCGGGGCCGAGGTGGTCGACGAGTTCCCGAAGTACTCCACTTCGCTGCGCCGATTGCTAGGCATCCGATCAGAGCAGGCGTTGGAGCTACTACATCAGACCGTGTCGATGAAGTCCGTGGGCAATCTGAACGATTTCGTGCGCAACCACATGCTCGAGCCGAGCGACGCCGGCGAACGTGTCCGCGACATCATCGACCATTTCGACAATCTCACGAAGTCGTACGACGCGGTCAAACGCGCCCGCGAACTGCTCGAGGCGCTGGATCCCATCGTGGTCGCCACAGAGAAGTACGATGCCGCACTTGCCGAGCGCGAGGCTCTCGACGTACAGCGTGCGGCCATACGCCTGTTCATAGCCGAGAATCGCTCGCGCCTGCTGGCAGACGACATCGCCACCTATACGAGCCAGGGCGAGCAGCTCCTCCGCAACCAGGATGCGGCCAGAGGACGGCTACGCGAGTTGGCCCGCGAACGCGAGTCTCTGATCGAGGAGCGGGCAAGAGCCGGCGGCGATCGAGTCGGCGAACTCGAGCGACTCGCCGCCGTTGCCCGTGACGACGTGGAGAAGCGCCGTCACGGACGATCCCTCTTCGACGCCACCGTCACGGCTGCAGGCTTCGCCCCCGTCACAACGGTTGAGCAGTTCACTGATCTTCACGGCTTCATCACCCGCGAGACCACTACTCGTCGAGGCGAAGAGATCGCTCGATGCTGCGAGCGCCGACGCCATCGGCCGAGAGAAAGAAGCGGCCCGACGTCAGGAGACCATCCGGACCGAGCTCGACGATCTGCAGAAACGCACCAGCAACCTGCCACCCGACCAGGTCCAGATACGCGAACAGCTGGCCACCGACACCGGCCTGACACCTGCCGACCTGCCCTACGCGGGTGAACTGATCGACGTCGTCGAAGAACACAGCGAGTGGCGTGGCGCTGCCGAACGTGTCTTGCGTGGCTTCGCACTGTCGCTACTGGTACCGCAGCAGCACTACGATGCCGTGACGAACTGGGTCAACTCCCGCCGACTCACGTTCCACAATCACGGCGGCCGGACTGTCGGTGCCCGGCTCGTGTACGAACGAGTGCCGATCCGTCGAGTTCCCCTGCAGAGAAATGGCTCTGATCTACCGATTCTCGCTGACTGCCTCGAGATCAAGAGCGGGCCGTTCGAGGGCTATCTGCGCGACGAACTCCTCCGGCGCGCCGAACATCAGCGGGCCGCCACCATCGAGGAGTTCCGCGCTGCCAAGCGCGCCGTCACCCGCGAAGGTCAGGTGCGGTCCGGTGGCCGTCACGAGAAGGACGACCGACACCGGGTCGACGACCCACGCCGATGGGTGCTCGGATGGGCCAATGAGCGCAAGATCGCGGTCCTACGAGAGGATCTCGACGAGTCCGACCGCGAGCGCGTGGCTGCTTCGGCGGAGGTGGTGGCGCTGTCGGAGGAACGCGACGCCACCCAGAATCGCAGCGAGTCCCTGGCGCGGCTGGAAGGATTCCATTCCTGGGCCGAGCTCGACATCGAGGAAGCACAACGACGCGTCGCCACCCACGAGGCCGAGCGCGCCCGGCTCGAATCGGGGTCCTCACGCCTTCGCGAGATCACCACGGCGCTGGAGCAGAACGCCGCGCTCGCGGATTCCACGGCTGCCGCGATCGACGACCTCACCGGCAAGCTCGCAACCACCGCCGCCGCGAGTCATCGGGCCGAGCAGGACAAGAAGAGCGACGACGAGTTCGTCGCGGACCACCCGGAGGCTGAACTCGACGCCGCACGAGCATGCTACGACGCTCTGGAACGTCGGCTGGACGGCGGTGTTCCGGCAAGGGCAGCAGACTGCACCACAGCTCAAACGACACTGACCGCGACGCTTCATCAACGGATCGAGCGCCTCACCCGCGAGCTCGGCGGCTTCGGACAGCGCCTAACGCAGCACATGACCGAGGTTCTCCGCCGGTGGCCGGACCTGCGATCGGACATGGATGCCGACGTCGATGCCAGGGCGGATTTCGTCGCCCTCCGCGAACGGGTCGCGACCGACGATCTGCCGCGCTTCGAGTTCGAGTTCAAAGAACAGCTGAACAAGAACGCCATTCAAGAACTCGCCGGCTTCAACAACTGGCTCAACCGGCAGGCCGCATCCATCGACGAACGCGTGCGGCGGATCAACGAAGCGCTGGGCGCCGTGCCCTACAACCCCGGTCGGTATATCCGGTTGGAGCGCGAGTCAACCACGAATCAGGATGTGGCACAGTTCCGCTCCGACCTGCGGAATCTGACGAGCGACAGTCTCGCAGTAGACGGCGATCAGTATTCGGAGCAGCGTTTCCTCGACGTCAAACGCATCATCGAGCGTTTCCGCGGACGGGACAATCACGCCGACCTCGACAAGAATTGGACGCGGCGTGTCACCGATGTGCGCAACTGGTTCGTGTTCTCCGCATCCGAACGCGATGTCGAGACGGACGTGGAGTGGGAACACTACAGCGATTCCGACGGCAAGTCAGGTGGGCAAAAAGAAAAGCTCGCCTATACGATCCTGGCCGCGTCCCTTGCCTACCAGTTCGGACTCGAGTGGGGTGTGAAGAAGTCGCGCGACTTCCGGTTCGCCGTCATCGATGAGGCATTCGGGCGCGGCTCTGACCTGTCGACCCGTTATGCGCTGGACCTGTTCGCCAAATTGGGTCTGCAGCTCCTGATCGTCACCCCTTTGCAGAAGGTGCACGTCATCGAGCCCTACGTGAAGGCGATCGGATTCGTCGACAATCCGACGGGCACTTTTTCACGCCTGCAGACGATGACGATCGAGGAATACCGGTCACGCCGTGACGGGCGTCTGCGGTGACCGATCGTTGGACCACCCCGGCCGACATCGCCATCAAAGCCAGACGCCGCTGGGACGACGGGACGCTGCTCCGGACGTTTGCGAACCGAGAACCATTCGAGCCCATCGAGATTCCGCTGCGCGGGCCCACCGCGTCGCAGATAGGAGCAGATCTCGGCGCCGCTCGCGACTGGGTCACGGCGTTGGACGGCGGACGTCGTGGCGACACCAGGTACTCCCTGGTCTGGCAAACAATCGGCGGCCGGCACGTCGGGCGTAACACGCTTCCACGACGGGCGATCATCTCCACCTATGAGCAGGCGTGGGCACTTCTGAACGTGAAGGCAGCGGTACAGCAGTTCGAGAGGTTGCTCGAGCTCGCCGCCGACGATCCCGCGGTCCACGCGTGGCTGTTCCAGAACCCGTTTCGCGCAATAGATCTGGCATCGGAGTTTCCTCGACTGATCGACGCGCACCGATGGCTTGACACGCATCGGGACTCCCGACGCTTCCTGCGTGAGATCAGCGCACCTGGGGTCGACACCAAGTTCACCGAAAGGCACCGGGGAGTCTTGGCGTCGATACTCGGAGTGTCGTCGACGGCGTCCGGTTTCGTGACCGGGCTGGGTTTGCAGACGAAACCAGAGTTCGTGAGACTACGACCGTCACCGTCGCTGGGACTTCTCGAGCACGTTTCGGAGGTGAGCCTCCGAGCTGACGAGCTCACCCGGATCGACTTGCGTCCCTCGCGCGTCCTGGTCATCGAGAACGAGATCACCTATCTCAGCGTCGATGTTCCAGCCCACGGAGCCGTGTTCTGGGGCAAGGGATTCGAGATCGACAGAATCGGGCGCCTTCCCTGGCTGACCGACGTGCCTGTTCGGTACTGGGGTGACCTCGACACACACGGCTTCGCGATTCTCGACCGGCTACGTGCCTGGCTTCCGCAGACCGAATCGATCTTGATGGATCGCGAAACATTGTTCGCGCATCGCGATCGATGGGTTACCGAGCCGAGCCCCACCACAGCCGCACTCCGCCACCTCTCACCCGCAGAACACGACCTGTACGCCGACCTCGCGGACGACTCGCTCGGTGAGCGGGTTCGGCTCGAGCAAGAACGCATCGACTGGGCGTGGGCTCTGGAGCATCTCGAACGGTAGTCGTGCGGCCTACGCTCAGATGTGCCAGCGCACAGGTCGCGAGATGATGTCGCGGAGCCGGCGGCGGTAGTACCGGGCGGACTCCTGGTTGAAGACGTCCATCGCGGCCGCGGTCGCCTCGACATCGCGAGCGCGCATGGCGTCGAGGATGTCCTGCTGGAGTTCGAAGGCCGCGAGCCGCGTCGCGATGGGATGCTCGACGGGTTCGGCGTCGCGAACGAGCAGCCACAGCGTCTCCATGACCACCCGCAGTGCGGGATTGCCCGCCGCCTCGTACACCCCGCGCTGGAATGCGGCGTTGTTCTCCTGGAAGTTGGCGTGGTCCTCGGGATGGTCGCGCATCCGGTCCAGTGCCCGCTGCATCGACTCGATCTGCTCGTCGGTGACGTTCTGCGCCGCGGCCCGCGCGACCATCGGTTCGAGCATCAACCGGACGTCGATGACATCACTGATGTTCGCGCCGTTGATCTGGAGGAACAGCTTCATGATGTTGCCGAGCGAATCGAGTTCGGGCCGTTTGGCTATGGGCCCGCCGCCGATTCCCGCCTTGATCGTCACGAGGTCTCGGCTCTCGAGGAGCCGCAGTGCCTCACGCACCGTCGTGCGTGCCACGCCGAACTCGCTGACCATCTCCTTCTCGGTCGGCAGGCGCTGACCCTCGACGATGCCACCGCCGAGGATCTGATCGGCCACCATGTTGGCCACCCGCGCGGACATCTTCTGCCCGCGCGGCTGCCGGGTGGCGGGCTCGTCGGCGACGGTCATGCGGCTCCCGTGTCTCGGCTGATCGGTCGGTGCCGACACCTTACCCGCCCGCACCTGCTCTCTAGTTCGGATCGGGGCGGCAACGGTCGCCCTCGAACGATCGGTGCGGTGGCGAGACGACCCGTCGTCGTAACTGTGTACATATTTTGCTCGCTCGATTACCGTGAGTCCCGTTCCGTTCGTTCGCGCCGGGGCCCCGACCGCCCGTCGGCGCAGTCCACGACAGATAGGCACCCATGCAGACCACCTCCCCGGCCTCCGGGAACCTCTCCGTCACCGTGCACCAGCCCGGTATCGCACTCGTCGAGCTCTCGCGGGGCAAGGTCAACGCCATCGACGGGCAGATGTACGAGGACATCGCGGCGACGTTCGACGCGCTGTCCGACGACCAGGACGTGCGCGTGATCGTGCTGACCGGTCAGGGCCGCATCTTCAGCGCGGGCAACGACATCAACGAGTTCCGGACGATGTCCACTGTCAGCGGCGACATCGCGATGCGGCGGGCCCGGCGGGCGCTGTTCAGCGTGCGCGAGTGTCACCTCCCCGTGGTGTCCGCGGTGAACGGCCCGGCCCTGGGAAGCGGGTTCGGACTCGTCGCGCTCTCCGACCTCGTGGTCGCGTCCGAACGCGCCACCTTCGGACTGCCCGAGATGAACGTCGGGGTCCTCGGCGGTGGTCGCTTCACCGCCCGCATGTTGCCCCAGCAGGCGATGCGCCGCATGTTCCTCACCGCCGAACCGGTCGACGCGTCGACCCTGGAGCGGTGGGGAGCACCGCTCGAGGTCGTCGCCCACGACGATCTCCTGGAGATCGCGACCGCCCGCGCGCGCTCCATCGCGGAGAAGAGCAGGCACGCCATCGTGCTCGCCAAACAATCCCTGAACGGCTGCGAAGATCTCGACATCCGTCGCGGTTACGAGCTCGAGCAGTCCTTCACCGTGCGACTGTCCGAACACCCCGACTCCAAGACCGCGGTGGAGGCCCAGGTCGCCGACCTCGCACGCAAGTGACGACGTCGGGTCCGCGCCATCGGGACGCGGACCCGACGCACCGCGTCAGTCCGTCGCGATGGTCAGCAGGAGATCCCCGCCGTCGACCTCGGTCGATCCCGACACCGCGACACGCTGCACGATCCCGGTGACCGGCGCGGAGATCGAGGCCTCCATCTTCATCGCCTCGATCGTGCCGATCGGTTCACCCCGGCGGAGTTCGTCGCCCTCCTTCACCGACAGCGTCACCACACCGGCGAAGGGTGCGGCGAGTTGCCCCGGGAGGGCGGGGTCGGCCTTCTCCGCGGTGCGTGTCGTCGACTCGACCGAGCGGTCGCGCACCCGAACCGGCCGCAGTTGCCCGTTGAGGATGCAGAGCACGTTGCGCATCCCGGACTCGTCCGGGTCGGAGATCGCCTCGAGCCCGATGAGCAGTTCGACGCCCTTCTCCAGCTCCACGCGATGTTCCTCGTCCTGGCGCAGGCCGTAGAAGAACTGGTTGGTGGACAGCCGAGACGTGTCGCCATAGGTCTCGCGGTGCTCGCGGAACTCACGATTCGGTCCGGGGAACAGCAACCGGTTGAGCGCATCACAACGCTCCGCCGACGTACCGGCGAGCGCCGCGAGGTCGCTCTCGGTCAGGGCGGTCACCGGGCGAGGGTCGGTGCGGCCCTCGAGGGCGCGCGTGCGGAGCGGCTCCGGCCACCCGCCCGCGGGCTCGCCCAGATCGCCCCTCAGGAAATCCACCACCGAGTCCGGGATGTCGTAGGCCGTCGGATCGTCCGCGAACTCGGCGGCGCTCGCGCCGGCGCCGACGAGTGCCAGCGCGAGATCGCCGACGACCTTCGACGACGGTGTCACCTTGATCAGTCGCCCGAGCACGGTGTCGGCGCCCGCATAGGCCGCCTCGATGTCCTCGAACCGGTCCGCCAGCCCCAATGCCAGGGCCTGCTGCCGCAGGTTGGACAGCTGGCCGCCGGGGATCTCGTGGGCATAGACCCGGCCGGTGGGTGCCGGCAAGCCCGTGTCGAACGGCGAGTACGCCGCCCGGACCGCCTCCCAATATGGCTCGAGAGCGCAGCAGGCCGCGAGGTCGATCCCGGTGTCGCGGTCGGTGTTCGCCGTCGCGGCGACGATCGCCGACAACGGTGGCTGACTCGTCGTGCCGGCCAGCGGTGCGCTCGCCCCGTCCACCGCGTCCACCCCGGCCTCCCAGGCGGCGAGGTAGGTGGCCAGCTGCCCGCCGGCGGTGTCGTGGCTGTGCAGATGGACGGGCAGATCGAACCGCGACCGCAAGGCGCGCACCAGGGTCGACGCCGCGGCCGGGCGCAACAGGCCCGCCATGTCCTTGATCGCCAGGACGTGTGCGCCCGCGTCGACGATCCGTTCGGCCAGCTTCAGGTAGTAGTCCATGGTGTACAGGGTCTCGCCGGGATCAGAGAGGTCGCCGGTGTAGGACATGGCCACCTCCGCCACCGCGGTCCCCGTCTCCCGCACCGCGTCGATGGCCGGCCGCATCGCGTCGATGTTGTTCAACGCGTCGAAGATCCGGAACACGTCGACGCCCGTGGCCGCCGCCTCGCGGACGAATGCGTCGTTCACCTCCACCGGGTACGGCGTGTACCCGACGGTGTTCTTGCCGCGCAACAGCATCTGCAGGCAGACGTTGGGCATCGCCGTGCGCAGGGCCGCCAGGCGTTCCCAGGGATCCTCCTTGAGGAATCGCAGTGCGACGTCGTAGGTCGCCCCACCCCACGCCTCGACCGACCACAGCTGTGGGGTCATCCGCGCGACGTGCGGTGCGACGGTCACCAGGTCGCGGCTGCGCACGCGGGTGGCGAGCAGCGACTGATGCGCGTCGCGGAAGGTGGTGTCGGTCAGCGCGAGTGCCGTCGACGCACGGAGCTCGGCGGCGAAACCGTCCGGCCCCAGCTCCCGGAGTCGATCGCGGGACCCCGGCGGCGGTGGGGACGTGAGGTCGATCGCCGGCAGTTTGTCGACCGGGTACACCGCGGACGGCCGCTCGCCGTGCGGTCGGTTCACGGTGACGTCGGCGAGATACCGCAGAATCCGGGTACCGCGGTCGGCGGAGGCGTGCTGCTCGAGCAGGTCCGGTCGGGATTCGATGAACGAGGTGGTGACCCGCCACGCGCCGAAGTCGTCGTCGGCCAGAACCGCTTGCAGGAACGGGATGTTGGTGGCGACGCCCCGGACCCGGAACTCGGCGATCGCACGACGTGCGCGCGCCCGCGCGGTCTCCAGGTCCCGGCCGCGACAGGTCAGCTTCACGAGCATCGAGTCGAAGTGGGAGCCGATCTCGGACCCCAGTCCGACGCTCCCGTCCAGACGGACACCCGAGCCACCGGGCGTGCGGTAGGCGGTGATCCGCCCGGTGTCGGGCCGGAAGCCGTCGGTCACGTCCTCGGTCGTGATGCGACATTGCACTGCCGCGCCGCGGATCTCGATCGAATCCTGGGTCAGTCCCAGCTCCCGCAGCGTCGCACCGGATGCGATCTGCATCTGGGTGGCGACGAGATCGACGTCGGTGATCTCCTCGGTGATCGTGTGTTCCACCTGGATGCGCGGGTTCATCTCGATGAACACGTGCCGACCGTCGGAACCGAGCAGGAACTCGACGGTCCCGGCGCAGGTGTACCCGATGTGCCTGGCGAAAGCCACTGCATCCGAACAGATCCGATCACGGACAGCCGGGTCGAGCGCGGGTGCGGGGGCCACCTCGACGACCTTCTGGTGGCGGCGCTGGAGCGAACAGTCGCGTTCGTAGAGATGGATGACCTCGCCGGTGGCGTCCCCGAGGATCTGCACCTCGATGTGCCGGGCGTCGACCACCGCCCGCTCCAGGAAGACCGTGCCGTCGCCGAAGGCCGTCGTGGCCTCGCGCGAGGCCGCCTCGATCGCCCCGCGAAGCCGCGACGGCTCATCGACGCGACGCATGCCGCGCCCGCCACCACCGGCGACCGCCTTGACGAACAAGGGGAAACCGACCGCATCAGCCGCGGCCACGAGCTCGTCGACATCACTCGACGGGGTCGACGAGGTCAGCACCGGGAGACCGGCCTCGGCGGCGGCCGCCACGGCCCGGGACTTGTCGCCGGCGAGTTCGAGCACCTCGGCGGACGGGCCGATGAAGGTGATCTGCCGGGTCGCACACGCCCGGGCCAGCTCAGCGTTCTCGGAGAGGAAGCCGTACCCGGGGTACACCGCATCGGCTCCGGACGTCGCCGCGACGCGGACCATCTCGTCGACCGAGAGGTACGCGCGGACCGGATGCCCGCGTTCGCCGATCTCGTAGGCTTCGAACGCCTTGGCCCGATGAACGGAGTTGCGGTCCTCGTGGGGGTAGACGGCCACCGTGCTCGCGCCGAGCTCGACCGCGGCGCGAAAAGCCCGTACCGCGATCTCGCCTCTGTTCGCGACCAGCACCTTCTCGAACATGGGTTTCCTTTCGTCACCGGATGCGCCGGAAGTAGCCACGCGAGAAGCGGGCGGCGCGGGAAGGATGTGACCCACATCTCTGGGCCTGACGTCAGGTTACTCTATTCGAAGTAAAGTTACTTAGCGCCGCAACTGGCGGAGTCTTTACCCTCAAACTGCTGAGAAATATCTCTGTACATGTTTCCAACTGTCGCAGGTTTCTATAGTGTGACTTGATATACAGCCTGTCACCTCGATGAGGAGGAACACATGAGTGACGAGCAGTCCGCGGGGGCGGTCGACATCGATCGCTGGATCACCGACTGGGAGTTCAGCAGCCGATACCCGGTGTACACACGCGCCAACGCCGGCGAAGTGCTGCCCGACCCGTCGAGTCCGCTGAACGTCACGATGGTCTGGAACAAGGGCCTCAACATCGGCTGGCGCCAGGGCTACGTCGACAACCTCGGCACTCACCTTGCCGAGGAGATCGACGAGGTGATGCCCGAGATCATCGGCAACTTCGGCGGCTACCACTACACGAACTTCTCGATGACCGAGCTCAACGGCGCCCGGCTCCCGGGGCTGACCGTGCCGGTGTGGAACAGCCTGTGGGTGGGCGACCATCCCGACATCCCCGAGTACGTACCCAAGCCGGGCGACGAGAACGCCGAACTGACGGCTGGTCTCGCCGAGAAGACCGCCTGGGCTCTCACGACCGATGAGTTCCCCGAAGCCGAGGAGGCCAAGCGGCGCGCCGACCGGGCACGCGACCAGCGTCCCGATCTCGCCGCGATGAGCGATGCCGAACTCGTCGGCCACGCTCGCTCGCTGCTCCCCGACCTCATCTACTGCTACGCCTATCACCCGGTCACCACGACGCTGTCGACGATGGGTCCGGCCGTGGCCGGTCAACTCCTCGAAACCATCGGCGAGGCAGACAACCTCGGCGATCTGCTCAGCGGACTGGGCGGCGTGGACTCGGCCGCCCCGTCGTATGCGATGTGGAAGCTCGGGCGCCTCGTCGCCGGTTCGTCCGAACTGACCGGGATCTTCGACGACGGACTCGCCTCCGCCCTCGACGCGATCACCGCGAGTGACTCCGCCGACGCCGCGAGGTTCCGAGAGGAGTTCGACGACTTCCTCTACCGCTACGGCTCGCGCGCACCGAACGAATGGGACATCCGATCGGACAGCTGGGAGACCAAACCCGTGCTGGCACTGATGGCCATCAACGGGATGCGCAACAGCCCGCCGGAGGCCGATCCCGAAGCGATCCTGCGCCGCAATCAGGACAAGCGTCTCGCCCTCACCGAGGAGCTCGCCGCCAAGATGCCCGACGCGGAGTCGGCCACGGCGTTCCGCAACGCCGCGAAGTCGATCACCAAGTTCATGCCGTGGCGGGAGCGCACGAAGACCGCGTGCGTGAAGATCATGGGCGAGATGCGGGCCGCCCTCTACGAACTCGGACACCGGATGGTCGGACGCGGGATCATGGACGACCATCACGACATCACGATGCTCGTCGACGACGAGCTCGATCGCTTTGTCGCCGAACCCGAGTCGTTCGCGGACACCATCAAGGAGCGACGCGAGCAGTATCTCGCCCTGTTCGATCTGCAACCGCCGTTCTTCCTGTTCGAACCGCTCCCCCTCTCGCAGTGGCCCCGGCGCACCGGGCAGCGGGTGGACCCCGCGGTGCCCGGTGACGTCCTCTCCGGAGTCGGCGGCGCCCCGGGCGTCGCCCGGGGACGTGCGCGAATCCTGCACGACCCGTACGAGGCCGAGCAGCTGGAGGAAGGCGACATCCTCGTCGCACCGCAGACCGATCCCGCCTGGACGCCGTTGTTCGTCTTCGCGGGCGGTGTCGTCGTGAATGTCGGCGCGACGATCACCCACTCGTCCATCGTGTGTCGTGAGCTCGGAATCCCATGCGCCGTATCGGTTCAGGACGCGACGGCCCGCATCCCGGACGGCGCGATGATCGAGGTCGACGGCAACACCGGGTCGGTGACGATCCTCTGATGGCGATGACTGACGGCGCCCGCGGCACGACGATCGGGCTCGCCCTCCCCCAGCTCGGCGAGCACGTCGATGCCGCGGCCGTCCGCGACTTCGCGGTGGCCGCCGAGGAACTCGGATTCACCGGACTGTGGGCGCAGGAACACCTCTTCTACTCCGAGCAGAACGCGTCGGTCTACGGTGGCCGGCACACCACGGCGGTGCACCCCGCCTACCGTTCGGTGCTCGGGGCCACCGAGCTCATGGCATTCGTCGCGTCGTGCACCCGGCGGGCGCTGATCGGGAGCAGCATCCTGGTCGCCGGGTACCACCGTCCGGTCGAGCTCGCACAGCGTCTGGCCACTCTCGACGTGCTCTCCGGCGGACGTCTCGTCGCCGGGCTGGGCGTCGGCTGGTCCGACGAAGAACATCGACTCATGGACGTCGACCCCCGGACGCGCGGGCGCCGGATGGACGAACTCGTCCGCGCCATCCAGGCGTGCTGGGGACCGGATCCCGTCGAGTTCGAAGGGGAGTTCTTCACCATCCCGACCTCCACCGTGCGGCCGAAACCGGTCCAGACACCACATCCGCCGCTGCTGTCCGGGCTGCGGTCGGAACGCGGTCTCGCCCGCACCGCGGCACTGTTCGACATCTGGAATCCCAGCAGCGGCACAGCCGAGGCCCTGCAAGCCCAGCTCGACGGGATGGCCGCGCAGCGTCCCGCCGGACGGGCCCCGGTCCGGCTGTTCCTGCGGTCCTACCTCCAGCGCCCCACCGACCCGGTGGGATCCGGCGGACAGGGCATCGACGGTGTGGCCGCCGATATCGCCACCGCGAAGGCGGTCGGTGCGGAACACTTCATCATCGAATGCAATTTCTCCGACGACATCCGGTCGCCGGAGGACTGGGCCACCATGCCCGAGCGGCTGGCGCCGCTGATCCAGCTCGTGCGCGACGACAGCTCCGCGGTGCCCGACTCGTCGGGCGTCGCCCGGCCCCAGAAGGAGAACGCATCATGAAAGCTGCTGTCTGGGAGGGCAGTACACCGACACTCGCCGTCGAGGAGATCCCGCGGCCGACGCCCCGTCGTGGCGAGATCCTGCTCAAGGTCACCGCGTGCGGGGTCTGTCACACCGACCTGCACGTACTGAAGTCCGAGGTGAACTTCCCCGCTCCCGCGGTCCTCGGCCACGAGGTCTCCGGCGTGGTCGAGGAGCTCGGCGACGGCGTCGACACCCTCGCGGTGGGCGATCGGGTCGTGTGCAGCTTCATCATGCCGTGCGGCGAGTGTCGCCACTGCGCGCGCGGACTGGACGACCTGTGCGAGAAGTTCTTCGCCCACAACCGGCTCAAGGGCACGCTCTACGACGGCGAGACCCGGCTGGCCCGCGCCGACGGCACCCCGCTGGCGATGTACTCGATGGGCGGACTCGCCGAGTACTGCGTCGTCCCCGCGTCGGACGCCTTCGTCGTCCCCGACGGGGTCGGACTGGGTGAGGTCTCCATCCTCGGCTGCAGTTCGTTCACCGCGCTCGGTGCCGTGACCAACGCCGAGCTGCGGCTGGCCGACCGCATCGCCGTCGTGGCGGCCGGCGGCGTGGGATCGTCGATCGTCCAGTTCGCGGCGGCGGCCGGAGTCGCCCAGATCATCGCGATCGACGTCAACGACGACAAGCTCAAGGCGGTGGCCGAGCTCGGTGCGACCCACACCGTGAACTCGCGCGACACCGACGTCGTCGCCGAGGTACGGGCACTGACCGACGGCCACGGCGTCGACGTCGCCTTCGAGGCCCTCGGGCACCCGAGCACCTTCGCGACCGCGCTGGACATCCTCGACGACGGGGGCCGCGCCGTGGTCGTCGGGATCGCGCCGGCCGGGACGCCCGGTGAGCTCGATCTGGCTCGTCTCGTGCGCCGCAGCCTGCAGATCCGCGGTTCCTATGGCGCGAAGGCACGACGTGACATGCCGGCGCTGCTGCGCATGGTCGCCGGCGGGATCGTGGAGCCGGAACGTGTGATCACCCGCCGCTACCGCCTCGACGAGGTCGACGAGGCCTACCAGGCCCTCGCCCGCGGCGAGATCGTCGGCCGGGCGATCATCGAGATGGACTCCGAATGACCGAGACCGTGTCCGGCACCGTCGCCATCGTGACCGGTGCCGGCTCGGGCATCGGCCGGGCGGTGACCGAGCTCTTGGTCGGTCGCGGGAGTTCGGTTGTCGCGGTCGACAACTCGCCTGCGGTTCTCGACGAGCTCGCGGACCGGCCGCGGGTCGTCCCGCTCGTGGGGGATGTGACGTCGGCCGACGACAACCGGCACGCGGTCGAGACGGCGGAACAGCGCTTCGGCCGGCTCGACGCGTTGATCCTCAATGCCGGGGTCCCCGCCTCCGGGTCCATCGAAACCCTGGACCTCGACGTCTTCGACCGATCCCTCGACGTCAACCTCCGGTCGGTGGTTCTCGGTGTGCGCGAGGCGATCCCCGCCTTCCGGCGATCCGGGGGCGGTGCGGTGGTGGTGACGGCGTCGGCGACGGCCCTGGGCGGCGAACCCAACCGCTGGCCGTACGCCGCGGCGAAGGCCGGCGCGGTCAACCTCGCCCGGTCACTGGCCCTCGACCTCGCCGTCGACGGCATCCGGGTCAACTCGGTCTGCCCCGGCCCCATCGAGACCGGAATGACACGACGCATCGCGGTCAACACCCCCGAACGCTACGAGTCCCTGCGTCGGATGGTTCCCCTGCAACGCTGGGGCACGGCCGACGAGGTCGCCGAGGTGATCGCGTTCCTCGCCTCGCCGCTGGCCTCGTTCGTCATCACCGGTGCCATCCTCAGCGTCGACGGTGGGACCGCGTCCTACTGAGTTACGCCCCTCTGCAACCTGGCGACAGCCCGTCTGCCACCGCTCCTCGCACCTCAGGGAGCAAGGGTTGTGGCGTTCTCTCGGATTAGTTAGGGCGCATGGGGCCTCTGTTCGCTGAATCGATAGAAACACAGGAGGTCGGGCCCGCGACCGGCAGACCTCAACTCGACCGATGGACTTCGATCGAGGTCTAGGAGTCGAGTTGAAGTCTGCCGGTCACGAAACGGGGCACTGGGGAATGCTCTGAACCTCAGAACGTCCCGCGTACCACCCACGCCACGCAGCGGCCGAGGATGGTCCGGTACTCCGGCACCTCCCAGCTCCCGCGGTCGACACGTCCGAGGTCGTCGATTCCCAGATCCTGGACGTCGAACCGGCCGCGGCAGTGCCCGAGCGTGAAGTAGCAGACGGTTCCAGCGTCATGTCTCTTGAGATAGAGCACCGGCAGCGGATCGTCGGAGGTCGTGTGTCCCTCCGCGAAACCCGTTGACTCGCCGACAAACCGGGTGTGCGCGAGAACCTCGATCGGCTCGAAGAGTTCGCTCACGTAGAGCTCGTCGACGGCGTCGAAGGCCTCGACACCGTCGACAAGCGGATGGTCGGGGTCCGTGATCTCGACCCGGTACGGCGCAATCGGCGGATGACCCAGGAACTGGCTACCTACCAGCTGCGGCAGCACGCCCATGGTGCGTGGGGTGACGTACTTGCTCGGCGACCCCGGTGGCGTCGGCTCGATCGCGGAGTTGGTGGCGTGCAACGCCAGCCATCGACCGCCGCGCGCGAGGAACTCTGTGAGCGACCGCTGCGCAGCCTCGTCCGGAATCCGGTTGCACGTGTAGGTGATCAGCAGATCCGCGTCGTCGATGGCCGGGATCGCACCCGCGTAGTCGTCGAAGACTCGCGTTCGCACCACTTCGTGATCGGCCAGCAACGTGAGGATCTGCAGTCTCGCGTAGTCGAAGTCGTGCCATTGCCCACCGCAGATGACGACCGCGTCGAGGCGGCCGGCGGGTCCGGACATGTCGCTCCTCGAGATCTCAGGCGTGTGCGTGCAGGGGTTTGCCCGCCAGCGCGAGGTGGGCTTCGCCGAGCGCCTCGGCCTGGGTCGGATGCGCGTGCACCAAGTTCGCGACGTCGTCGGCGGTCGCTTCCCAGTTGTAGATCAGCTGTGCCTCACCGATGAGCTCACCGACCCGATCACCGACGAGATGGATTCCCACGACGGGTCCGTCGGACCCGGCACGGACAATCTTCACCCCACCCGACGTCTGGAGGATGCGGCTCTTGCTGTTGCCACCCAGGTCGTAGATGGCGGTGGTGACGTCACCGTGCCGTTCGACGGCCTCGGCCTCGGTCAGCCCGATCGAAGCAACCTCGGGGTGGGAGTAGGTGACGCGGGGAATCCCACTGTCCGCGACCGGCACACAATCGAGGCCGGCCAGTTGCTCCGCCACGAAGATCCCGTTCGCGAACCCGCGATGGGCGAGCTGCGGTCCCGGCACGATGTCGCCGACCGCGTAAACGCCCGCCACAGTGGTCTGCAGCGCATCGTCGACCTCGACGAACCCGTGGTCGAGTCGGATGCCCGCCTCCTCGAGCCCGAGACCGGACGTCCGCGGACCACGCCCTACCGCCGCCAGCAGGATGTCGGCGTGCAACGGTTCCGACTCGCCGGCGAGATCGACGGTGACCCCGGCATCGGTCACGCGCGCGGCGGACAGCATGGCCCCGGTTCGAATCGTGATGCCGCGCTTGCGGAACGCTCTGGTCAACTGCTTCGACGACCACTCGTCCTCAGTCGGGACCAGTCGTGGTGCCGCCTCCACGATGGTGACCTCGACGCCGAGCGACGCCCACAGACTGGCGAACTCGCAACCGATCACACCGCCGCCCAGGACGATCGCCGACCGCGGGATCGAATCCAGCTCCAGCGCACGGTCGCTGGTCATGATCGGACCGCCGATGTCGATGCCCGGCAGGGTCCGCGACTGCGATCCGGTGGCAAGGACAAGGGCCTCACCCCGGTGTCGCGAGGTCCCCCCGTCCGCGAGATCGACTGCGACCGTTCGGTCCCCGACGACGCGGCCGTGACCACGCACCACGCGGATCGCCCGCGATGCGATCAGTCCCTCGAGGCCGCGGTACAGACCGTCGACGACCTTCTGCTTGTACGCATGCACCGCGGTGATGTCGACACCGTCGAGCGAGGCCTTGATTCCGAAATCGGCCGCAGAGCGCACGGAGTCGACGATCTCCGCGGCATGCAGCAGCGCCTTGGTGGGGATACAACCGTTGTGCAGGCAGGTACCGCCGAGCTTGCCGGACTCCACCAGGACGACCGACATGCCGAGCTGCGCGGCGCGCAGGGCACACGAGTATCCGCCCGAACCGCCGCCGAGGACGACGACGTCGGCGGTCTCGGTGGAGTCCGCGCTCATCTCAGAAGTCGAATCGGTTGGTGAAGCCGCCGTCGACGACCAGGTTGGTGCCCGTGATGTGACCGGCGGCGGGCGACGCCAGGAAGGTCACCGCGTTGGCGACATCCTGGGCGGCGGCCAGCTTGCCCAGCGCGGCGGACGACAGCGCCGCGTCATAGAGTTGCGGGCGCTGCTCCTTGATGGTGTCCCAGGGTCCGCCTTCGAAGTAGACCGGACCGGGCGACACCGCGTTGACGCGAATCCCCTTGGCTCCCAGGACACGTGCCTGCGCCGAGGAGTGTTGCAACACGGCGGCTTTGAGCGCGCCATAGCTGTTGGCGGTGGTGATCGGGCCGGCCTCGATGGCCGATGTCGTACTGATCGTGACGACCGACGCGGCCGAGCTCTTCTCCAGGTGCGGTGTGGCCGCCTCGATGAAGCCGACCAGGCTCATCAGATCGACGTTGAAGCTGTTCTCCCAGGCCTCGCGCCCCTTGCCGGTCATGGCCGATGCGTTCACGATGACGATGTCGATCCCGCCGAGCGACTCGGCCGCGTCGTCGACGAAGGACGTCACAGCCGCGGAGTCGCCGACATCGACGGACTTCCAGAACACCGTGCCGGACTCGGACAGCTCGTCGGCGACGGTCTTGAGTTGGGCTTCGCCGCGGGCGCAGATGCCCACCGATGCTCCCTCGGCGAGGAGGGTCTTGGCGATGGCGAGGCCGATGCCCTTGCTCGCGCCGCTGATGAGGGCGCGCTTTCCGGTGAGGTCGAGATCCATGTCGGGTCCTTCTTCTTTCGGTCGTTCTGGCGGTTCGGGCTGGTTGTTCTGGCGGGGTCGGACTAGAGGTTCATCGCCCCGACGGCGGTCTGGAAGTCGAGCACGTGTGTGAAGTCGTTGACGGACTGCACCGCACGGCGGGTGTCCGCGCCGCGCAACACGTTGACCGACGTGTGGTGAACGCGGACCGGCATGTCGAAACCGCTTCCGAGCGCGTCGGCGAGCACGGCATTGATCACCCCGCTGTGGCAGGTGACCACCACGCGCTCGCCGAGGTGCGCGTCGACGATCCGGCCGATCTCGCCGAGCACTCGCGCACGGAAGGCCACCGGGTCCTCCGCGTACGGGAACGGTTCGTAGCTGCGGGTCCTGATGTGTTCGCGGAAGATCCGGGATATCTCGTCGTGCGGAAGGGTCTCGAACGGCGATTCGTCGGCAGGGAAGGACTGCCACGGCTCGTACTCGGTCAGGGTGTCGCGGACGATCGGTTCCAGACCGTGATGGGCGGCGATGGCCCGGCCGGTGTCGAGGGCCCGGCGCAGCGGCGAACTGTAGACGGCATAGACGCTGCGGGTAGCGAGCCGGTCGGCCACGGCGCGCACCTGTCGCTGCCCGAGGTCGGACAGAGGCGGATCGACGGTCTCGGCTGCGCTGAGCTCCTTGCTCAGCGCCTGCTCGCCGTGGCGGATGAGCACGAGTTCGCACAGTCCGGCCAGCGGCGCGAACGGGTTGTCGAGATCGATCGAGCGCGCACGAGTCTGGTTGGGCACGGCTCCAGTGAACCACAAACTAGGTTCTCTATAAAGATACTATCGCGAACCGCCTGCTCAGGTGAACGATCAGACGTCGAAGCTATAGGTTCGAGGGTGTCACATCACACGCTGGCGATGTCGGCGGCGAGCTCACGCACCTCGTCGGAGAAGCGCCGGCGCCCCAGGTTCGCGAGGACGACGTCCTCGGTGAGCCACGACGACG
Organism: Gordonia sp. SMJS1; assembly: GCF_029866425.1. NCBI lineage: Bacteria > Bacillati > Actinomycetota > Actinomycetes > Mycobacteriales > Gordoniaceae > Gordonia > Gordonia sp. SMJS1. Next base: position 5,064,789 of record NZ_CP123381.1, read on the forward strand.
CGGACACCTCGAGGAGGCTGGACAGTGCCGTTGCCGCAGCGGCCTGCTTGGCCTTGGACGTGATGCGGTCCCGCACCCGCAACTCGGCGGAGAAGATCGCGAGCATCTCCAGACGCACCTCCCGGCGCAGCGCCTCGATCGACAGACTCCATCCGGGCGACCGCACGAAGTAGACCAGCGACGCCGCCCGGTGGGCGTCGGTCCACTCGAGAACCGAGATGATCACGTCGCCGAGCGAGGCGTCGGGATCGGCGTCGATCTCCGTGCGCAGTTGGGTGAGCATCTGCTCGGCGAAGATCCGCAGTCCGCCGAGGAGTACCTCCTCCTTGGAGGGATAGTGGTAATACACTGCCGCCGAGGTCATCTGCGCCTCGGCGGCGATGTCTGCGACGGTGACGTCCTCGATCGACCGCATGGAGTACAGGTGCATCGCCGCCTCGACGACGACGTCGCGTCGAGACGGCCGGTGCGCGGCCCGCTTCGCGCCGCTGCCGCCACTCGGAGCGCTCGCCGACGCGCGCCCGGCGTTGCGTCGGCCGGAAGTGCTTCGTCCTGAGGGATTCTTGCCCGCCATGCGATAGATCATGACAGCATCGGGGGCTGCCACGGGCTGTGCCATCCTGATGGCACGCCGTGAACGGAACCGGGAGGTCTGCGCCACGGCGGATCGGGACGGGGAGCACGGCGAGGAGGACGTATGGCGAGATCGAGGCGAGACAACGCCCGGCCGGCCGACGGCATGTCGGAGTCGGACGCCGACTGGCTCGGCTGGGATTCGACCCCGGCTGCCGACGACATCGCACTGGCGGCCGCGGATCCGGGGGCGGGCACCGGCCCACAGGAGGACGTCGATCCCGACGCCGCACCCGACATCTCGCCGGTGGAACACGAGGCCGGCGCCGAGGGCGCACCGCCGGACTCACCGGTCCAGAACGGATCGGGCGCCGGCAACGGCACGACCGCGCACCGTCCGTCGCGGCGGCATCTCATCGTGAAGGCCGCGGTTCGGGTGTTCTCGCGAAAGGGGTTCGCGGAGGCCTCCATCCAGGAGATCGCCACCGAGGCGGGAATGGTCCCGACCGCGGTCTACTATCACTTCGCCAGCAAAGAGGAGCTCTTCGAGAGCGCACTCGGCTATGCGATGGACGCGAGTTCGGCCGCGGCGCAGTCGGCTCGACCGGACGATGTGTCCGCGAGCGCGGACTCGTTCAAGGACGTCGTCGCCGCGGTCTGGGACTGGACCGCCGAGCACCCCAATTCCGCCCGCATGCTGTTCCTGCAGATGGCCGGCGGCGCGACCCCCGGGACCCGGCTGCTGACGAAGGAGTACGAGGAACGGCACATCCGACGTGCGTTCGACTACTTCCCGGCCGGTGAGGACCCGCCCAACCGGCGTGCGGCCACCGCACAGCACGCGGCGCGCACCCTCCGGGTCCGGACGATGATCGCGATGACCATCGCCATCCAACCCCTGCGTATCGAGGGTGGGCCGCTGTCGGACATCCCGGTCCCCAGTCTGCGCACCGCGACGACCGACGTCTGCACCAAGATGATCGAAGGCCGCTGACCCGAGCCGAGCCCGTCGAGTAACTTTATTTCCGAAACAGTTACTCCGATGAAGGTTGGACTCGAACATGCGCATCCTCGCGATCACCGGCGGCCACTCCTTCGACCGAGCCGCCTTCGCCGATCTCCTCGACGCCCTTCCCGGTGAGGTCACCTGGCGCGAACATCCCGACGCCGCGATCGGGCCCGACGACCTCGCCGACCACGACGTGTCCCTTCATTACGACATGCCGGGCACCCTGCCCGAACCGTACGACCCGCCGGAGTCGTTGCTGGACTGTCTGCGCGCGGCCCGCGAGACGGGGCACGGATACGTCGTCCTGCATCATGCGATCGCGAGCTGGGCCACTTGGGACGAGTGGTCGGAGTTCGTCGGCGGCCGCTACCTGTACCAGCCCGGAACCGTGCGCGGGGCACCGCGCCCCGACTCCGGCTATCGGCATGCGGTGGAGCAGCGGATCACCATCGAGGACAGCACCCACCCGGTGACCGCGGACCTGCCGGCACATCTCGACCTCGTCGACGAGACCTATCTCTGCGAGGTGTTCGAGGACTCCGTGACGCCGTTGCTGCGGACGAACGCACCGATGACCGACGACGTGCACTTCTCCACCGCACTGGCCATGTCCGGGCGGCGGGATGAACGGGAGGGGTGGCAGCACGCCGAAGGATCGTCGCTGGTCGGCTGGTGTCGCACCAACGGTGCATCCCGCCTGGTCTACCTCCAGCCCGGCGACACCGCGGCCACCCTCGCCCACCCGGACTATCGGTCCCTGATCGCCAACTCACTGCGGTGGGCAGCCCGTTCCATCTGAACTTTTTTTACAGCGAATACAGTTCGATGTGTTGCCGCTCACTCTCGGTGCTACAGTTAGTGAATACGCTGCCAAGTAAGAGGCGCGCCAGCCCCACCGAGGAGAACCCGATGCGTCAGATCCAGCATCCGATGAGTCGAGCCATCTACGAATTCGACGAGGACTTCAACGTCCTCGTGACCACCAAGGACGGCAAGACCGGCACCTTCGACCCCGAAGGCCGGTACCTGCACGGTGAAGTGAAATCCGTTGACCCGGAGATGGCCCGCTGGGTCGGTCTCGGTCCGCGCGAGCCCGTCCCCATCACCCAGAACCGTCGCTTCATGGGCGCTGCCAAGCTCCTGGAGAAGATGCAGGCGGACCGACTCGCCGACGAAGCCCGCAGCAATCGCCTGGCCGAAGGAGGCAAATTGTGACCGAGATCGACACACGCACCCCCGGATCGTCGGCATCCGACGACGAGCAGGCCGACTACGTCGCCAGCTACCAGCGACTGCTCGACACCGACACCCACCCGGTCCCGCAGGTCCTGCGGGAGGAGACCCACGACCTCTACGAGGATCAGAACTTCATCCCGGTGTCGCGGTACATCAGCCGCAAGTATCACGAGCTCGAGCGAGATCGTATGTGGTACAAGGTCTGGCAGATGGCGTGTCGTGAAGAGGAGATCCCCGAGCCCGGCGACACGCACGTCTACGAGATCTGCGACAAGTCGATCCTCGTCGTGCGCGGCAAGGACATGTCGATCCGCGCCTTCTACAACTCGTGCCTGCACCGCGGCCGGATGCTCCGCGAGGAGAGCGGTCCCGCGGGCAACGACCTGCGCTGCCCGTTCCACGGCTTCTGCTGGAACCTGGACGGATCGCTGAAATCCATGACGTGCGAATGGGATTTCCCCCACGTCGACAAGGACGCGATGAACCTTCCGCAGGTCAAGGTGGACACCTGGGGTGGATTCGTCTTCATCAACATGGACCCGCAGTCGGAGTCGCTTGCCAGCTTCCTCGGCGACCTGGGCAAGCACTTCGAGGCCTGGCCCCTGGAGGATCGCTACATCCAGGCGCACGTAGCGAAGGTCATCGACGCGAACTGGAAGATCGCCCAGGAGGCGTTCTCGGAGGCCTTCCACGTCATCACCACCCACCCGCAACGTGTTGTGGGAACCGGGGATTCGAACAGCCAGTACGACTCGTGGGGCAACTTCAACCGCGGGATCACCGCCAACGGCGTGCCCAGCCCGCACATCAAGTTCACCCCGAGCGAGCAGGAGATGTTCGACTCGATGGTGGATGCGCGCATCGACGAGGACCCGATGGTCACCCTGCCCGACGGTGTCACCGCGCGCGAGATGTCCGGTCTGCTCGCCCGCGAGGGGCTCCGCGACGTCATCGGTGATGTCAAGGCGGACAACATGTCCGACGCCGAGTCACTCGACAGCATCTACTACACGGTGTTCCCGAACTTCCATCCGTGGGGCGCCTACCAGCGCATCGTCTACCGGTTCCGGCCCAACGGCGACGACCACAACACGTCGATCATGGACGTCTACCTGCTGGCGCCGTTCACCGGGCCGCGTCCGCCGGCCGCGAAGGTGCAGTGGCTGACGCCCGAACAGACCTGGATCGACGCCACGGTCCTCGGCAGCTCGGCCCGCGTGTTCGACCAGGACGCGTACAACATGCCGAAGGTGCACCGCGGCCTGAAGACCACCACCCAGAAGTACCTGCCGATGGCGGCGTACCAGGAACTCAAGATCCGCCACATGCACCACCTGCTCGCGAAGTGGGTGGGCGAGGAAGTCGACTGATCCCCCCGTCGTCGATGATCTCGACTCGGCGCTGCGACTTCGGATGAAGCCGCAGCGCCGACTTCGTTCTGTACCCGTCGACTGTGCACCCCCGCTGGTTGAGCTGCCCCCACTGGTCGAGCTGCCCCCCGTTGGTTGAGCCGCCCCTCGCTGGTTGAGCTCCCCCCGCTTATTGAGCTCCCCCCGCTGGTTGAGCTTGTCGAAACCACTCCCTGCTGATCGGCATGATGGTGGGTGTGTTGATGATGACGCTCGTGCTCGTCGTCGGGGCCGCGGCGGCCGGGTGCGCGATGACGGCGGCGTACGTCTACCTGCGGCCCGGTGACGACCATGTGCGCGCCGAACGGCTCGCCCGGCGGTGGCTGATCGCGACGGCGGTCCTCGGTGTCACCGCGCTCTGCCTGCGATTCGGGTGGCTGTTGCTGAGTTGAGATCCAGTACGTAGGCCACGCAGCGCAAAATGCGGGATTCGTGTCGGAAACCGTTACGTATCCCTCACTCTGTTCTGCTGAGGCATACGATGCCGAGCAGTACCCGACCCACGGATTCGGAGTCATGATGCGACTGGGACTACACGCGCTGGGCATCGGGACCGGGGCACGCCGCGACATCATCGACGCCGTGGCCCGCGAAGCCGAGGCTCGCGGTTTCCGCACACTGTGGTGCGGCGAGCATGTCGTGATGGTCGACGACCCGGCGTCGCCGTACCCGTACACCCCCGACAAGAAGATCGCGGTTCCCGCCGAAGCGGACTGGCTCGACCCGACGATCGCCCTCTCCTTCGCCGCCGCGGCCACCACCACGATCCGGCTTGCCACCGGGGTGCTGCTGCTCCCCGAACACAACCCGGTCATCATGGCCAAACAGGCCGCGTCGCTCGACCTTCTCAGCGGGGGACGACTGACCCTTGGCGTGGGGATCGGTTGGTCCCGTGAGGAATTCGAAGCACTGGGGGTACCGTTCGCTCGACGAGGTGCCCGGACCGATGCCTACGTCGAGGCGATGTGCGCGCTCTGGCGGGACGAGATCGTCACACATCACTCGGAATTCGTTGCCTTCGAAAGCATTCGGGTCAATCCGAAACCGGCGGCGGGCCGGATTCCGTTCGTCGTGGGCGGCAACAGTGATCAGGCGTTGCGCCGGGTCGTCGGCTGGGGTGATGGCTGGTACGGATTCAACCTCGACGACGTCGACGCGGTGGCTGATCGGATCCGCACGATCGACCGGTTCTGCCAGGAGAGCGGACGCGACCGTTCCGATCTCGATATCGCGGTCGCGCTGCGGAATCCGGTTCCCGCTGACCGCGCCGGTCTCGACGCTCTCGGCGTCGACGAACTGGTGCTGGTGGAGTCACCGCCCGCGGATTCCGATGCGGTGCCGGGATGGTTGGACGAGCTGGCGGACCGCTGGGCGGTCTGAGGCGGACGGAACTAGCGCGACCACCGTTCCGGCTCCTCACGCAACAGACGCGCACGCCCCTTGCGGCGATAGCGGTAGATCTGGACCGCGCCCAGCCCCCAGAGCATGAACTGCGCCGACATCGCCCAGGTGAACGCCTCCGGCGGATATCCCTGGACCCCGTCCGGGGTTCGCCAGTCGAGGATGAGACCGATGAGCCCCGCGAGGATCAAGCTGGCAATGAACCCCGCCTGGTTGATGATTCCGGTGGCCGTGCCCGCCCGCGATGCCGGATTGGAGGTGCGGCCGACATCGAAACCGATCATCGACGCCGGACCGCCCATTCCACAGACCACCACCAGGAGCACGAGGAGCGCGAACGGCGCACCGCCGGGCCACGCCAGTACCACCGTCCAGGTGGCCGCGATTCCGGCGAGCACCGCCAACACCAGCGTTGACCTGTGCCACGGCCACCGGGTGATCAGCCACGCGAAGATCGGGCCGAACGCCATGATGGCGAACACCATGATCGTCAGGAGCAGACCCGCCGCACCGGCGCTCGTCCCCTCGCCCTCGACGAAGAAGGGGTAGCCCCACAACAGGCCCAGGACGGTGGCGCTGAAGTGGGTCGAGAAGTGCATCCAGAAACCCAGTCGGGTGCCGGGGTGATCCCACGACTCGCGAAGGTTTCGCCGGATACCGGCGAACCCGAGCATCGGTCCCGACACCGACCGGACCGCCGCGGAATCGCGCACGACGACCAGTGCGACCACGAGCAGAACGGCGCCGATCCCAGCGGTGGCCAGGTACGCGCGACTCCATCCGAAGGTGGACAGTGCCCAGGTCATCGGTATGGCGGCCGTGACCGCGCCGAGTTGGCCGAGCACGCCGGTGAGCTGCGTGATCAGCGGGATCCGCCGCGCTGGGAACCAGCTCGTCACCAGTCGCAGGACACACACGAAGGTCATGGCGTCGCCCACCCCGACGAAGAACCGCGACGACAGCGCCCACGTGTAGTTGTCCGCGAACGCGAAGCTGATCTGGGCAAGCGTGAGGATCAGCGTTCCGCTGAGGAGTACCCGACGCGGACCGAACCGGTCGACGACGAGCCCGACCGGCACCTGCATCAGCGCATACACCAGCAGCTGGAGCACGACGAAAGTCGACAACTGCGAAGCGCTGATCTCGAAACGCTCGGCAGCCAGCAGGCCGGCAACGGCCAATGAGGAGCGGTGCAGCACCGCAACGAAGTAGACCGCGACCCCGACGACCCAGATGGTCATCGCCTGCCGCGAACTGACCGGCGAGGTCATCGTTGGGCCTCGCCGTCCGGTCCCACCGACAAAACTCTTTCGATCACCTAACTATTGTCGGGCACGGCGCGGACAGGTCGCGAGCGCCCTCGGACTGCCGCCATCACTCCGCGGGTAAGCCGAACCCGAGCTTGAGCAGAGCATTCCGGAACTTCGACTCATGCTCGGGTTGGACAGCCAAGAATCGGTCTCCGAGCAGTTGGCACAGCGGGCGGAGCCTGCGGTCACCGACGATGAGCATCGCTGTGGCCGGATCGGCACACTCGATCACGCGAAGATGTCCGCGGTCGATGAGTTGTGCTCCCCGCCGGTGGACGTCCTCTATCAGAGTGATGAGCGCCGAAGGCAGTTCGTGTTCGGCCCGACGGTGTAGGTAGGCGGTGAACTCGGTGAGGTCGCGCCCTGCTCCGAGAGCTGCGGTCAGGCTGGCCGGCGACACGTTCCAGGTGTGGTCGGCGGTCTGGGTGGCGAAGGCGGCGAGGGTGAGTCTCTCGGTCTGGGTGATGCCGCGGGGGACCACGATGTCGAGGTTCGGCAACACCATCAACTGCGAGATCTCGGCGAGCTCCTCAGCCGGCGTGAAGGTGTCGGTGCGGCCCAACGCATAGGCGCCGAGCGATGTCAGCCGGATGCGTCGAAGACCGTCGTATCGGCTGAGGGCGTCGAGGTGGTCGCTCCCCCAATTGCTGTGATAGTCCGTGCGGGCACCGACTGGATCTCGGTAGTCGAGATCGAACAGGCCCAGCGTGCCGGCGTACTCGAAAGTCACCGCCATCGTGTACCGGCCTTCGAGCAGTGACCAATCGTGGTGCCCGTCGTATCCGAAGCTCCCGTACTCGCTGTACATATCGACACGCTTGCGCGTGTCGCCCAAGCCAGACTGTGGGACCACAAACCGATCATCCGTGAGAAGTGGGGCATCGCCGAGGGCGACTACGACGGCGACCTCAACATCGAAGAACCCGGCACTGGACGGTCGGTCTACTACGACATGTGGTCAAACATGCACCTCGGATTCGTCGGTCGTGCAGCCGGATTCGACACCCCCACGCATCTAGAGGGCCAGAACCTCCCGATCCCCGGTGTTGGGGAGACCGGACGCAGCGACGATATCGCCACCAGCTGGGGCGCCCGCATGTACGACCGGTACGGCGAGGACATGACCGAGGCAGAGTTCACGCATGCGGTGACCGAGATGATCGACGAAATGGGGACTGAGAAGGTGAACGCACCCGACTGCACCCCGGACATAGACCTGAAGTACAGCAACCAGTGACCTGGCTACGCAGACTCGGACCACTGTGGTGCATTGCGGTAAGCCTCGGCGCCGCCTATGGCGCGGCATGGGTCCGAGGCCGACTCTGGGCCGCCTGCGAAACTCCCGGCCGAGCAAGCCCGGTCGACGGCATCGCCACCTGGTTCGTCTACATACCCCTCACTGCGGCCGCCTGCCTGCGCTCGCCGGCACAACCTACTGGCTCGCGCTTCGGTCCGGCACGCGGATCGCCTACACAGCGCCCCTAGCCGCAGTGGTGGTCGGCGCAGCCGTGATGTGGGCGGCAGTGGCATGGAGCTACGACCCGGCCAGCATGACCGAAATCTGGGGTGACAGAGGCATCCTCGCCTGGGACCTATCGGTCCGGGTTGATGAACCGACTCGCGTTCCCGGTCCAGGTGACGAGCAGATCTTCGCGAGCGCGTGTGCAGGCGACGAAGAGGAGTTTGCGCTCCTGTTCGAGGTCGGACAGATGCGTGGCTCGGTCATCACTCTCGGGAGTGATCACGCCGGCTGGGGGCATGAGCTCGTCGCTGACTCCGACGACTGCGGCGCAGCGGAATTCGAGTCCTTTCGCGCTGTGCATCGTGCCGACTGCCACACCGTTCTGATCTGTGTCTTTGAGTTCCCTTGTGAAGATCCAATGTTCATTCAGCGCGGCTCTCAGCTCTTTGAGGAGGCCGTGGCTGCGGGCGAGCACCCCTATCTCGTTCGCTGGGTGTCCCATCACGTTAACCCAATCGGATATGGTCTCGACAACGTACGCGAGCTCACCCTCCTGTGTATCGAATCCCCTTGTGACAGGGCTATATCCACTGAAGCTGGCTGTGTCGCTTTCCGAGTCCTCGCCTTCGGATGTGTCGTCGCGTTCTGCCAAGTCGGGTGTGACGTCCTCGTCGGAGTTCAGGAAGTCGTGCGCCCAGCGCAGGATCTCCGCTGAGACTCTGTGGTTCTTGTGCAGTCTCGTCGAACGTCCGACGACGTTGATCCCGAGCGCGCGCAGGCTGGTGGGTCGCCGGTAGATGGCCTGCTGGTTGTCCCCGGAGATGAACAGTGCGTTTGGTTGTTCGGTCACTGCGGCCCGGAGTAGCCGCCAGTGATCGGTGGTGAGATCTTGGGCTTCGTCGACGATCACGTAGCGGTAGCCGGGCACGTCGTCGCCGACGTCGTTTGCGAGCGTGCGGGCAGCTTCGTGAAGGATGGTTTCGAACGTCCATTTTCCGGTTTCTGCCATCGTGCGGTTGAACTGTTCGGCTGCATGCCAGACTTGCCGGCGTTGCGCGGCACCCAATGCGCGGCCGCGTCCTCTACGTCGTGCAGCGAGGTAGTCCGTCTCGGTGGTGATATTCTGCGCGAGAATGACTTTCACGTGCTCTTCATGGAGGAAGGTCCCGGTGAAGTCGATGCCCTGGTCGTTGGCGATCTTCTGCCAGAAGTTCGCGGGGCGTGCCATGAACTGGCTGTCGTCGAGTCTTCCGTGCCGGTATTCGAATACTCGGCGTGCGAAGCTGTCGATAGTGCGGATCTTGATCCTCTGGCGCACGTCGGCGTCGTCGACGAGGAGGTCGACGTTGCGTTCCATCTGAACGGCGAGGGTTTTGTTGTAGGTGGTGAGCAGGACGTATCCGTCGTTGCGTTGGGCGAGGCGTTTCGCGCGATGGACGCAGACGACGGTCTTCCCGGTTCCGGGGCCTCCTGAGATTTGCGCCGGACCGTCGTAGTCGGTGCTGACCAGAGCGACCTGACTCGGATGGAGGTAGTTGCGCCACACGTCGAAGGGATAGTCGAGGATACGATTGAAGTCGTCCTCGTCATCAATGATGCGGAACTGATCGACGCTGCGCTCGATCGCAGCATCCAGTTCGTCACCGTTGTCGACGGGTGTGTGCCGCTCGGCGGCGGCTTCCACGCGCGCGGTGATGCTGCCGATGGGTATCCCGGCTGCGAGGTCACTGAGGACCTGCCACTGGCTGGGTGGCATCCATTGTTGGGCGCGGTCCAAGTCGTCGGACATCAGTATCGAACGGGCGAACGCGACGATGTCGGGCGACAGCCCGATTCCGAGAAGCTCGGTATCCGAGTGGGTGCTGAAGAGATCGGCGACCAGCCCGGGGAGGACGTCTGCTTCGGCATCGGGTGCCCTCGTCGGGTCCCAAAAGTCGATGGTGCCATCGACTTTGGAGATGTCCATCCTGGTGCGTTGGACCCAGGTATAGGCGTCGTCGTGCGGAAGGACTTTGACCAGCGTGTAGTTGTTTCCGGTTTCGGGCGCAATGACCACCGCCCGGACAGACCGATCGACCCGGACAGTGCGAAAGCGTGGATGCGCGGCGTTGTTGACCGGTTCAACATGCGTGCCGATGAGTTCGGGCGTTTCGAACTTACGGGGTAGCTGTCGCACTTTGTCCTGCACCGACTTTTCGAGTTTCGCGTAGTCTTTCTGAAACTCTTTGGCCATCCGTAACGTGCGTGGCGCGAGGGGCGTCCCGGCCGTCATCGTCCCGCCTCGTCTCGAGTGATGCGAACGGCGGTACTGAGTGTGGGCTGGACGACTCGGCGGAAGTACCAGTCATCAGGTTCCTGCCACGGATAGCTCTCTGCCCTCGGGTGTGACAGCTTGGCCACCAATGTGCGCACCGGTGAGTTCACGCGGCGAAGTGCGATATCACCGCTATGAATGTCGTTGCCGGGCAGCAGTGGAGACAGTTCACGCCACACACCTCTGCCTTGTACGACGATGAGCGTAGGTTCGAGGATCTCGATGACCGCCCGAAGATGCGGAAAGCAGTTGCGGGTCATCAAGTTCACCCCGGCCGAGCTGTTGCTACGCGGACGTGTGGTCGCCGAACAGAGTCGCGCATTCATCAACGCATAGCATTCGAGCGCGTGAACAGCACGGTCTGGCTGGCCGGCGATGGTGATGTATTCGGAGCTCGGGTCTACTTGGGCCCCAAGGCCGAGTGCGTAGCGAACACCGAGCATGACGCCCTTCATGTGCCGATTGCGCTCCCAGGGTTCGTATGCTCGGGTGTGGTCCTGTGAGCGCCTGATGCGATCGATTCGAGCGTACGGGGCGATCTTGCCGCCAAGTTCCATGCCCACGAACAACATTCGCCATGGGATGTCATCGATGGACATGTCGTAGTGGTCGCCGATGTAGCCAAGTTGGCCCTCGTAGTAGGAGCATCCGGGATGCTCGGCCCGAGCTGCATGCCGACATTCCTGCCCTGAGGTACAGACGAAATCGCGATTCGCGGTGAGCACTTCGGCTCGCATGTAGTCGTCGTAACGTTGCACGCGCTCAGCGGTACGTGCAGTGTCCGACCGATACATGTGAGCCATGGGTCATCTCCGGCCGCGTCGTGTGATCGGATTGGGCCGAGACTCAGGTCGGCAGCTGGGCGGCGGCCAAGCGTCGGTCGGGCAGCGGCGGCTAGGCATCGGACTCTGCCAGTTGCGTCTCTGCGCCATCGTCGGCCGGTGGTTGGGAGAGGAGACGTTCTCGTTCTGCGGCGACCACTTCGCGGGCCAGGTCTGCTTCGGAGATGTCGAAGGCTTCGGGTGCGCTGTCGGCGATATCGCTGACGCGGGCGAAGTCTTCGAAGAGTGCACGTTTGGTGGCGAGGATGTCGGTGACCCGGCGGTCGACGCCTTCTTCACTGAGCAAGCGGTGGACTTGGACGGACTGCAATTGTCCCATCCGGCGGGCGCGGGCGATGGCCTGCCATTCGGTGGTGGGTTTGAGTTGGGGTTCGCAGATCACGACGACGGATGCGGACTGGATGTTGAGGCCGACACCGCCGGCGACGATCTGCGCGACAAGGACTGCTCCGTGCCCGGCTGCGGAGAACCGGTCGACCATTTCCTGGCGGCGCGCCGCGGGTACGGACCCGGTCAGCGGTCCGAACACCCGGCCCGGGAGAGCGTGCGCGACGTCGTCGAGGACCTGGCGGAAGTGGGAGAACACGATGACTCGGCGTTGGTTGGCCTCGGCCTCGGCGACGAGGTCGAGCAACCGTGCGACCTTCACCGACTTCGTTCCCTGGAGCATCGCTGCCTGACGCATCGCCGCGAAATTGCCTGCGCCAACGGCGGATCGGTACGCCGTCATGTCTTCTGCCGACATGGGTAGCATTTCGTCGACCTCGACCAGTTCGGGTAGCTCGGTGAGGACGTCTTCTTGGTTGCGACGGAGGTAGGCCGGTGCGACTTGCTGCCGGAATCGGCGTGGTGAGAGTTCGTTGGCGTCGACGGTGAGGTCGGGGCGAAGGTATTCGACGAGGTTGCGGAACTCGTCGATCCGGTTCTCCAGCGGTGTGCCGGTGAGTAGGACAGTCCGGGGCACTTCGTTGATCAGCGCCGCAACTCTGCGGGAGCGTTGCGCGCCAGGGTTTTTGATGTAGTGCGCTTCGTCGACGATGACGCAGCCGATGTCACGGGTGCGGAATGTCTGTGTGCTAAGCCAGGCGAGGGTTTCGAATGTCGTGACCGCAACGCCACCGTTCCGGACCCATTGGCGCAGCGCGGCTCCCCTCGTGGTGCCGTGCAGTCTGTGTGGGTGCAGGCTGGATTTCGCCGACACCTCACGCATCCAGTTCGTCACGACAGCGGCTGGACAGATAACGAGCGCGTGGTGAAAGCCTTTGGCCTGCAGGTGGGTGAGCACAGACAACGCTTCGACGGTCTTTCCCAGACCCATCTCGTCGCCGATGATGACCTTCTTCTGGACGAGCGCGAAACGAGCACCGAAGCTCTGATACCCGCGCAGCGAGGCCAGGAGGTGTGTCGTGTCGAGTTCTTGATTGCGAACGGCAGCGATGATGGCCTCCGACAGGTCACCGTGAACCTTGTTCTCGTCCTCGGTGAGGAACCCGAGTTCGGCGAGCATGGCGAAGTAGTCGGCCGGCCGGGCGAGGAAGTCCTCCCACGGGTCCTGGGCGGGAGCGGCGGAATCCTGGATCAGACGGTGTCGGGCGTGGAGCGCATCGATGTCGGCGTAGAGTCCCCGTCGATGCGCTGGGTCCTTTGAGATGGCGAGGAAGCGTTCGGGCTTCGATCCCAGCTTCGGTATCAGTGGTCCCAGTGTCTGGGCCACCGCGAGTTCGTTGTCGGTGGGCTTGTGTCGTCGCGTCGCGTCCCACTGGGCGAGTGCGGCGAGCAGGTTGGTGGTGTGTTGGGCTCGGTTGTTGATGTCGATGCGTGTCGGCATCTCCTCGTAGGTGGTTTGCCACAGGGTTTGGGCGGCGCCTCGCATGCGTGTCGCGGTGGTCGCACCCACTCCGGGAAGTGCTTCAAGAGCCTGTCCGTTCTGCATGACTTCCCACACCGTGGTGATTCCCGCATCGGTCAATGCGGTGACTCGGAGCCGGTCGCGGGTCGCGTCTTTGAGTCGCTCCACCCCCATCTCACGAATGAGTTTCTCCGTCTCCGCCCTGCGGACCTCGTTCCCCGCGTTCTCCGCGGCGCGCCGAGCAGTGGCTTCGGTCGTGGCGGCACGGGTGATCACGGTGATTGCGTCGGACAAACCCGTTGTCGAGGCACCGGGGATGAGGTCGGCGACACCCCACTCGGCCAGATGTGCGCCCAGGCCGACCCAATCCGCGGTTGCGAGCCCGAGATCGTGGACCTCGACGTCACGGACCGGATTCGACATGGCTCCGAGACGCGCACCTACCCTCGACTCGAGGATCCACGCATGAAATTGCTCGAGGGCGGCAACGGCCTGGGCACCTGCCTCACGCTTCCCACGGCTGAGAAACAAGCGTCGCCCACCAGCGAGAACCCGTGCATCGTGTACGGCCGTGTCCGCATCACCGGTCAGCGCGGCGATGGCCTCCCTGTCATCGCGAGACAGCGCTGGCAGTTGCTCGTTTCTGGCGATCGCGGTCAGGGTCGCTGTATCGCGCGCGTAAAGCGGCAGGACGAAGACAGCGCTGAGGTCGTCGCTGCCAATCGAATGTACCCGTTTACGCAGGTCGTTTACTGCAGCCCAGCTGTTCTTCGTCACCTGGCCGCGCACCGCCGCCACCGTCTGAGCCTGCCGGATCGCGTGGCTCACCTGATCGGCGATCGCCTTGATGTGGTCCCGTTCGCTACGCCCCATGTCCCTGATTTCTCGTTTCGCGCGTCGATGCGAAGATTAGTCAAGGGCCTCCGGTTCTGCGAAGGTTCACCAATTTGTCAGACGGTGGGACTAACGTAGCGAGGCTATCGACCAGGAGGGTGGGAATGCTGCTCGAACACCTCAAGCCGGGCCTACGTGTGCAGGGAGTGATCCCTGCACAGGTCGTCACGGTGATCGCCGCGCAGCCGCACGGAACCGAAGCGGTCGAGCTCACGTACAAGACCACCGCGGGTGCGCTCGGCCAGCAGGTGGTATTCCGCAAGGACGAAGACGGTCTGTCGGTGGCCACCAGCGGCAGCCGTGCCTTCGATGCCCCGGCCGCCGACTTCAAGCTCGTCGCCGAAGCCCAGCGCATCCAGCTGGCCGGATTGTTCGACCCGATGCTCGCCGTCGCGACCAGCGACGTCCAGCCGCTGCCACATCAAATCCGTGCCGTCTACGGTGCACTACTACCCCGCACCCCGCTGCGATACCTACTGGCCGACGATCCCGGCGCAGGCAAAACCATCATGGCCGGCCTCTACATCAAAGAACTGATCCTGCGCGACGACGTGCACCGATGTCTGATCGTGGCACCCGGCGGATTGGTAGAGCAGTGGCAGGACGAGCTGTATTTCAAGTTCGGGCTGCGGTTCGAACAACTCACCACCCAACTCATCGACAGCGCCGTCGACCTGAACGCGTTCGAAGGCCACCCACTGCTCATCGCGCGGATGGACCAGCTCTCCCGCAACGAGCAACTCCAAACGCAGCTGAAAGAGACCGAGTGGGATCTGGTCATCGTCGACGAGGCCCACCGCATGGGTGCGCACTACTTCGGCAACAAGGTCGAAAAGACCAAGAGGTTCCTGCTCGGGGAACTGCTGGGCACTGTCACCCGGCATCTGCTGCTGATGACCGCCACCCCGCATTCGGGCAAGGAAGAAGACTTCCAACTCTTCCTCACCCTGCTCGACCGGGACCGCTTTGCCGGCAAGAACACCAAGACCGCGAACACCGACGGCATCATGCGGCGCATGGTCAAAGAAGACCTCCTCACCTTCGAGGGCAAGAAACTCTTCCCCGAACGCATCGCCCAAACCGTGCCGTACGAGCTGACCGCAGGCGAATACGCCCTCTACGAGCAAGTCACCGACTATGTCCGGGAAGGCATGAACCGCGCCGACCGCGTCGGCGGTAAACGTAAGAACACCGTCGGGTTCGCGCTCACTGTTCTGCAACGACGCCTGGCATCCAGCCCGGAAGCCATCTTCCAAAGCCTGCGTCGACGCACCGCGCGTCTCGAACGTCGCAAGCTCGAAATTCAGAACGGCACCTACCGCGACACCGAACGGACAATCGACGAAGACGGTATCGACGCCGACGACTACAACTCCGAAGAACTCGAGAACCTCGAAGAAGAGTTGCTCGACGCCGCGACCGCCGCGCAAACAGTCGAGGAACTCAACGCCGAACTCGCCGAACTCGCTCAACTCACCGAGGTCGCCCGCCAGGTTCGCGATGCGGGGACCGACCGCAAATGGGCTGAGTTGTCAAAGGTCCTGCAGGACAACGCTCTCGTCACCGACCGCGCTGGCCGTCCTCGCAAGTTCATCATCTTCACTGAACACCGCGACACCCTCGAGTACTTGCAGCGCCGCATCGGCACGCTCATCGGCAATCCCGATGCGGTGCGTTCCATCCACGGCGGGGTACGACGAGCCGAACGCCGCCAGATCACCGAAGAGTTCACCAAGAACCACACCTGCCAGATCCTGATCGCCACCGACGCCGCCGGCGAAGGCCTCAACCTGCAGGCCGCGCATCTCATGGTGAACTACGACTTGCCGTGGAACCCCAACCGCATCGAGCAACGCTTCGGGCGCATCCACCGCATCGGCCAGGAAGAAGTGTGCCGATTGTGGAACATCGTCGCCGAGAACACCCGTGAAGGCGAAGTCTTCACCCGACTCCTCGAGAAGATCGAAGAGCAACGTAAAGCATATGGCGGCAAAGTGTTTGATGTTCTCGGAGAGGCGTTCACCGGCACGCCGCTGCGGGACCTGCTGAAAGATGCGATCCGCTACGGCGAGCAACCCGACGTCAAGGCCAAGATGAACGAGGTCATCGACCGATCCGTCGGCGACGGGTTGCGGGAACTCCTCGACGAACGAGCCCTCGCCGCCGATCACCTCGCCGATGCGGACCTTGCCAGACTGCGGGCGGAGATGGACAAAGCCCGCGCCCGACGGCTGCAACCGCACTACATCGAACTTGCCTTCAAAGCCGCGTTCACCCGGCTTGGTGGGCGCATCGCGCGACGCGAACAAGGACGCTACGAGATTCCCAATGTGCCCCAACAGATCCGCGCCTCCAAGCATGGGCCGATCGCCACCCGGTATGACCGTGTGTGCTTCGACCTCTCCCGCGTCCAACCCGACGACCTGGCCAAAGCTGATCTCCTCGCCCCCGGCCACCCGCTACACGATGCCGTCATGGACACCGCCATCCACCAACTCGGCAGGGTCCTCAACACCGGGACCGTGCTCGTGTCGCCCACGCTCGACGAACCCCATCTGCTCGTCGGAGTTGTCGAAGAAGTCGCCGACGCCACCGGCGCATCCGTCGCCCGGCGGTTCGGCTACGCCTACGTCGACAGCCACGGCACCGTCACCCCCGCAGGACCCGCACCCTATCTGGATTGCGTTGCCGCGCCGGATGTTCCCGCGGTAGCCGCGGCACGTTCACTGCCATGGCTGGGCGAAGCCGAAGACAAAGCCACCAGCTGGATCATCGCCCACCAACTCCCCGACTATCTGGCCGAAGTACAACCACGACGGGCAGCCGAACTCGCCAAAACCCGTGAACTCGTCACCAAGCGACTCCAAAACGAGTCCGAGAGGTTGCTGCTCGACGCCGCCGTCGCCGCGGACAAGGAGCGCGCCGGTGAGAAACCCCGCGAATCCTCCGACAGCCTGAATCGCAAGGCTGTTGACATCGACCGCCGCCTCCGCGAACGACTCTCGCTACTCGACAGGCAGGAACTCATGTCGACCAAGCCGCCGACCCTGCTCACCGCAGCACTCGTTCTGCCATTGGCAATGGTCGAGAACGCCGTACCGCCGACGGCACCTGTCCACGCCACCGCCACCAAGGACGTCGAGCGACGAGGTGTCGACCTAGTGATGGCTCGCGAACGCGAACTTGGACGCAGCCCCGTCGAGCAAGCCTTCAACAACCCCGGCTTCGACATCCTCTCGACCGATAGCAAGGGCGACACGTACCGCATCGAGGTCAAAGCACGGATCGCCGGAGCTGACGACTTCTTCGTCACCCACAACGAAGTGATGGTCGGCAAGAACGCTTGGCCCCGCTACCGCCTTGCACTCGTCAGCGTCCACCCTGATGGAGCGGTACAAGACGAGGTGCGCTACCTCGATAATCCGTTCGCCAGCACCGACCTCGGCGACTTCGACAGCACCGGCATCCGAGGCGACTGGCACAAGATCTGGACGAAAGGCAAACACCCGTTCTAGAACCTCATCTCGACGCGAGACGATGACTGGATTGACGAGAGACGGATAGGCACACGGACGTGACGACGAAGAAGAAACTGATCGAGGTAGCGCTGCCGCTCGAGGCGATCAATCGTGAATCGGCCCGCGAGAAGTCAATTCGGCACGGTCACCCCTCCACACTCCACTTGTGGTGGGCTCGCCGCCCGCTTGCAGCTGCGCGTGCAGTCTTGTTCGCTCAACTCGTCGACGACCCTTCCGCGCGGCCAGAGGAGTTCCCCACCGAGGAACTGCAACGCAAAGAACGCGAGAGACTCCACAAGCTGATCGAACGCCTCGTGGTCTGGGAGAATATTCGCGACGAGAAACTCCTCGCCGAAGCCCATGCCGAGATCGTGAAGTCGACAGGCAGCGATGTCCCGCCGATCCTCGACCCCTTTGCCGGCGGGGGGACCATTCCATTCGAGGCCCAGCGGCTGGGGCTGGCGTCGAATGCGTCTGACCTCAATCCCGTTGCTGTGCTCATTAATAAGGCGCTCATTGAGATTCCACCGCGCTTCCGAGGGAGCGTTCCGGTCTTCCCAGGGATGGCCGCTGGGCAGATCCGGAATTGGGCCGGTGTAGACGGACTGGTGGCCGACGTCCGGGCGTATGGGGATTGGATGCAGCGGGAAGCCGAGGATCGCATCGGTCACCTTTATCCCAAGGCGACCCTGAGTGACGGCATTCAAGCAAACACCATCGCATGGATTTGGGCACGAACCGTGCCGTGTCCGAATCCTGCGTGCGGTATCGAGATGCCACTTGTCCGTAGTTGGTGGGTTAGCAAGAAGAAGGGCAGGGAGGCTTACCTGTCTCCTCACCTCGTGGCTGACAGTTCACACGCTTCAGGGCAACGCGTTGTGTTCGACGTCCACGACGGGGCTGAAGGTGGCCCTTCCCCGAAAGATGATGGCACTGTTGGTCGTACTGGTGCTCATTGTGTAGCTTGCGCAACTGGTGTCGCTTTGTCCTACATTAGAGAAGCGGGCCGGCACCGTCGCATTGGGACCACGATGCTCGCAGTAGTAGCCGAGGTTGATCGACGGCGATTGTTCTTACCCGCGGACAGCAAGCAAGTTAGCGCGGCCAGAATTCCCGCTCCCGACTCCGCTATTGCGGGCTCGTTGGGATATTATCCGCGCGATCTAAAAGCGGTTACGTATGGTTTTAAAGAATTCTCTGATCTATTTACCCCACGCCAATTGACAGCTCTCGCGACATTTAGCGACTTGGTTAGTGAAGCTAGAACGAGAGTTGTCGCTGATGGCGGCAGCGAGGAGTACGCTGACGCCATCGCAACGTACCTGGGCCTCGGCGTCAGCCGCCTCGCGGACATAGCCAACGCGCTATGCGGATGGGAGAATACCAAAACCCAGGTGCGCCACTTATTTACACGTCAGGCGATCCCGATGATGTGGGACTTCGCGGAGGCTCCGCCGTTCGGAAAAGCTGCGGGCTCGTTCGAAGTGAGCCTGGGAAGTCTGTCCAAAGCTATCGTCGACAGCGGCGGGCCCATCGGCCACGTCGAGCAGCATGATGCGGCGACACGTGACTACTCTGGCTTCGTAGTCAGCACCGACCCGCCTTACTACGACAACATTGGATATTCCGACCTATCGGATTTCTTCTATGTCTGGCTTCGTCGAACACTTAGGTCCATCTACCCCGACCTGTTTTCGACGATGCAGGTCCCAAAAGCAGAGGAGTTGGTCGCCAATCCGTACCGACACGGAGGCAAGACTGAGGCGAAAGAGTTTTTCGAGGACGGATTCCGGTCTGTGTTCGCACGGATCCGTGATTCCGCGCGTACAGATATTCCATTGACCGTCTGGTATGCGTTCAAGCAAAGCGATTCGGATGGTGGTGCGGAGGCTTCCACCGGTTGGGAAACGCTGTTGGAGGGAATGATCCGGAGCGGGTGGGAGATTACCTCGACCTGGCCAAGTCGAAGCGAAATGAGCAACCGCATGATGGCCAAGGACATGAACGCCCTGGCATCATCGATAGTGCTCTCGTTGCGCCCTCGCCCCGACGGGTCAGCAACGATCGACCGTCGCGGGTTCATCACTACCCTTGAGGCGGAGTTACCTAGGTCCCTACGCCAACTGCAGCAGGGGCAGGTCGCGCCTGTCGACCTCCCACAGGCAGCAATTGGCCCTGGCATGGCGGTGTTCAGTCGATACTCCGCAGTACTCGAACCCGATGGTTCGAAGATGACTGTGCGAGCGGCTCTGTCGCGGATTAACGAGATCCTCGATCAGGTGCTGAGCGAGCAGGAAGGTGACTTCGACGCGACGAGCCGCTTCGCGATTGCCTGGTATCGCCAGCACGGCTATGACGTCGGCAAGTTCGGTGACGCCGACAACCTCGCGAGGGCCCGCAACACCAGCGTTGATGTGATGGACCGCAGCGAGATCCTCACAAGTCGCGCAGGCAAAGTTCAGCTTCTCAAGCCGAGCGATCTGCCGTGGGAGTACGACATCCTGGCTGACCCGCACACCAGCAATTGGGAAGCACTCCATCACCTCATCAAGACGCTCGAGCGCGACGGCATCGCGCCTGCCGGTGACTTCTTGCGAATCGCGCTCAGTCGGCCAGACGGTGCGATCGAATCCGATTTGGTGAAGGAGCTTGCACACCTGCTGTTCCGGATTGCCGAGGCGAACGGCTGGACCAAAGCCGCACTCAGCTTCAACACCCTGGTGACCAGCTGGCCGGAGATAGTTGACGTCGCGCGAAGCGCTCCAGAGGCTGGGACCTCACAGGGCACTTTCGACTTCGACGAGGGAGATGAATGATGAAAGATCTCAGCGCAGGCGAGTACCCTCTACGCAAGATCTTCTCAAGCGACTACGAGTTCACGATTCCCGAGTACCAGCGGCCGTACGCCTGGGGCAAGGAACAAGCGCTCCAATTGCTGGACGATTTGGAGGGCGCGTTAGCACGCGATACCGACGAGCCCTACTTCCTAGGGTCAATCGTGCTCGTCAAGGCAGGTTCGGACCCTGATGCCCAGGTGATCGATGGTCAGCAACGACTAACTACACTGAGTATCCTCTTCGCTGTTCTGCGTGATCTAACGGAGAACTCAAAGCTCGCAGGCGAGCTGGCCAATGTGGTTGTCGAGCCAGGCGAGATCCTCGCTGGCACCCAGGCGAAGCCGCGGTTGAGTCTAAGGAAGAGGGACAAGCAGTTCTTTGCGGATCACGTCCAGAACGAAAGCGCCACCAAGAGCCTCGTTGGGCTCGACGACGCTTACCTCAAAACCGATGCCCAGAAGGCTATTCGCGACAACACCGTAGCGCTACGCGATCGCATTGCGTTGTGGTCTGATGACAAGCGGCAACGACTCGCGACAATGCTTGGTATCCGCACACTCCTTGTCGTGGTCAGCACTCCAGACCTCAACAGCGCACATCGCATCTTTAGTGTCATGAACGCACGTGGACTCGACCTCACCCCGTCAGACATCTTCAAATCCAAGGTGATCGGAGATGTAGGAGATGTAAGCGAGCACGAAGTATCTGAGTACGCCGACAAGTGGGAACAAGAAGAAGTCGACCTCGGTCGCGACTCCTTCGCGGATTTATTCGGGCACGTCCGAATGATCTTCCAGAAGGAGCGCGCAACCAAAGTCCTGCTCCAGGAGTTCGACGAACAAGTTCTCAGCAAGTATCTGCCCGGCAAAGGGCGTGAGTTCGTGGATGAGGTTCTCATCCCGTACTCAGATGCGTACGAACACCTTCTGGCCCAGAACTATCCCGACGACGTGAACTGGTCCCCGGTGAATAGCTGGCTACGTCGCCTGATGCAAGTCGACAATGATAACTGGCGTGCGCCAGCGCTGTGGGCCCTCAAGGAACATGGAAACGACCCTGCATACCTTGCAGAGTTTCTCCGGAAGCTCGAACGCCTAGCCGCCAGCATGCTGCTGCGACGCGTATACGCGACCCCGCGAGGCTCCAGGTACGGCGAGTTGCTCAAACAACTCGAGAAGGGCGATGGGCTGGCGTCGGGCGCATTCGACCTCACGGCAGAGGAGGTGGGAGAAACTCGCGATCGGTTGTCCGGCCGACTGTATCTTGTGGCACCCGTACGCAAGTATGTGCTTCTTCGTCTCGATGATCTGCTCGCCAAGGTGCCCGGCGTCAGCTATCAGCACAAGATGATCACCGTCGAACACGTACTCCCGCAGAACCCGAAGGACAATAGCCTGTGGAAGCAAGAATTCACTGATGGGGAGCGCCTGTATTGGACCCACCGCCTCGGCAACCTAGTGCTACTAAACCGCGCGAAAAACAGTCAGGCGCAGAATTACGACTTCGCCAAAAAGAAGGCCAAATATTTCACCAGCGCCAACGGTAGTGCCGTCTTTGCTCTCACTACCCAGGTAATCACGGAAGACGAGTGGACACCCGCAGTGATCGAAAAGCGCCAGAAGGACCTCGTCGCGCTGCTGAGCAAGGAATGGGAGTTGACCTGACTATGGCCGTCAGCAATCGCGAACGCATCGACCGCATGTTCCAAGCTATGGCCCCGGCCGTCGATGACTTCATCTCCACCGCGGTGGGCCAGGTCAATCCAGCGCAGGGCGCTCAGTGGGCACAACTCGTACAAGCCAAGGACCAACGCAACGGATCTGCAGGCGACCGCACCTATGACCCGCGTGATCCTCAAGTCCAGTTCCGGATGCTCACCGAAGGCAACATCACCGCCTCGATCAAGCCCGGGTGGTACCCGTGCAGCAAAGCACTTGGTCGCGCCGGTGAGACCTACGCGAGTGAGCTGCGTGAAGTGCGAAACACGTGGGCACACAACGGAACCTTCAGTGATGATGACGCGTACCGAGCCCTGGACACCGGCGAGCGACTCCTCAAATTGATCGGCGCCGCGAAGGAAGCAGACCAGGTCAAAGAGATCAGGCTCAACCTCCGACGCGTCACCGCGGACAAGGCCGACAAGAAGGTCCTGAAGGCAGCAGTTGACAACCCCGAGTCAACCGGTCTGAAGCCATGGCGTGATGTGCTGCCACCCCATCAGGACGTGGCTACCGGCAACTTCCACGCATCTGAGTTCGCCGCAGATCTATACAAGGTGGCCAGCGGCGGCGAAGTCGACGCCGACTACGCCGATCCCGTCGAGTTCTTCAAACGTACCTACCTCACAGAAGGCCTTCAGGATCTCATAGGACGAGCGGTCCGGCGCCTATCGGGTGACGACAACGCGTCACCAGTCATCAACCTGCAGACCAACTTTGGTGGCGGTAAGACGCACTCGATGCTGTCTCTGTGGCATGTCGCCGCCGGACTTCCCGTCGGGGAGTTTCCGCAAGACACCCAAGAGTTGCTGGCCAGCTGTGGCTACACGGGCGACAAGATCAACCGCGTCGCCGTCGTGGGCAACCACTTCAGTCCCTCGGGCGTTGTCCACGACGGCACGCGGATCAACACGATCTGGGGTGAACTCGCGTGGCAACTTGGTGGCGAAGAGGCGTATGCGATTGTTGCCAAGGCCGATGCCGACCGCACACCTCCCGGGCAGGCATTGCATGACTTGCTGGCCACATACGCACCGGCTGTGATTCTCGTGGACGAATGGGTCGCCTACGCGCGCTCACTCGTCGGTCGCGACGACTTGGCCGGCGGAACATTCGATGATCAATTCACCTTCGCCCAATCACTGACCGAAGCCGCCAAGGGCACGTCTGGAATTCTGCTTGCCATCTCGATTCCCGCGTCGGAAAGTGGTGATGATGCCGAGCCTGCCGCCGGCAACGCTGAAGAGGTCGGCGGCACACACGGACTGGAAGCACTGAAGCGGCTGCAGAACGTCGTGCGCCGCGTCGCCGACCAGTGGCGCCCCGCCTCATCGACCGAGGCGTACCACATCGTCAAACAGCGGCTGTTTACTCAGCCCGATGCTGCCGCGTTGGCGGCGATCAACGCGACCGCACGCGCGTACGTGGAGATGTACCGCAAGTACATCGACGACTTCCCTCGCGAATCTCGAGACTCTGTGTATGAGGATCGGATCAAGCAGACCTATCCGATCCATCCTGAGCTCTTCGACACTCTGTACGAGGAGTGGTCGTCGCTTGAGCGCTTTCAACGCACCCGTGGTGTGCTGCGGCTGATGTCCACCGTGATTCACGCGTTGTGGACCGGCGAAGATGCGTCGCCGCTCATCATGCCGGGCTCCATCCCGTTGGCCACGTCGGATGTGAATTCGGAACTGACTCAATATCTTCAGGACTCATGGAAGGCCATCATCGACGCCGATGTCGACGGCCCGCAGTCCGAGCCGGCACGTATCGACAAGGACAAACCGCTGTTCGGGCAGCGGTCTCTGACCAAGAGGCTGGCCCGGACGGTGTTCTTCGGTGCCGCTCCGACCATTGGGCCGGGGGCGTACAGTAAGGGAATTGCGACCCAGCGCGTGTTCCTCGGAACGGGTATTCCTGGAGATATCCCAGGCAACTTCCACTCTGCTCTGAACCAATTGCAGGACCGCGCCACTTACTTCTATTCCGGGTCAGGCAAGTACTGGTACGACCTGCAAGCCAACATCACCCGTACCGCGAAAGATCAGGCCGAACGGCTACACAAGGAAGACGTGTGGGCCGAGATCGTACGTCGCCTCCAAAGCCAGGGCCGTAGCCGAGGCGATTTCGCTGGCATCCATGTGTGCCCAGAAGTCAACTCCGATATCCCTGACATCGATGAAGCCCGCCTAGTGATCCTGCATCCCAAGGTGTGTCACAAACGGGGTACCGATTCTCCCGCGAAGGTTTTCGCGCAGAAGGCAACCGAGCAGCGAGGTAGCGCCAGCCGAACCCACCGGAACATGGTGGTCTTCCTGGCAGCCGACGAAGCGCGGCTCGAAGAACTCAACAACGCAGTTCGCGACTACCTCGGCTGGAAACATGTCCTAGACAACGAGATCGATCTCGATCTCACCCAGAACCAGAAGAACCAAGCCGATCAGCGCCGGCAGCAGGCCGACCACACCGCAACCTCGCGACTGCTCCAGACATTCGTGTGGGCACTTGTTCCGTCAGCGCAGAAGGACATCAGCGCGCCGTTCGTCGTTCGGGAGGTCAAGGTCGAAGGTCAATCCGACTCACTTGCCGAACGCGCCTCCAGGCGACTCGGCAATGATGGCGATCTCTTCACGCAGCAGGCGGCCAACACGATCCGCTTCTCCATCAACAAGATTCCCCAGATATGGAAAGACGGCCACGTATCACTCGGCACACTGTGGGGCTTGTACAGCCAGTACACCTACATGCCGCGGTTACGCGATCGTCGAGTCCTCGACGAGGGTGTCATCGATATGCCGATGATCTGGGCAGCCGAAGCCTTCGCGCTGGCCAGCGGATACAACGACAGCGAGAACCGCTACGTCGGACTGTGGATACCGGGCGACCCAGGCTCAGCACCCGTACCAACAGACTCGCTACTCCTGGTCCAACCGGACAAAGCTACAGCCCAACGCGACGCCGATACCGAACAAGAAGGCTCGGACGGTGAAGACGAAACCGACCAGGATGGCGGCGACGGCGGTGGCATGCGCCGCCCCGGTCCATCCCCCAAACCGCCCCCGACGCCACAGAAGACACGCTTCTACGGTGTGAAGACTCTCAACAGTGATCGCATCGCCCTCGACTTCAAGAACATCGCAGACGAGGTACTCGCCCACCTTCGCGACGGCGATACTGACGTCACAGTCACCATCGAGATCGAAGCAAATGATCCGACAGGCTTCGCGGAGGGCAAGATCCGGACGGTTTCTGAGAACGCGCGAACGCTCAAGTTCGACCAGTCGGGTTTCGAGGTGGAGTGACTCATGTCCGGGACTGAGTTGGGGTGCAGATCGATCTTCAGGGTCGAGAGTGATCCTGATCTGGCTACCAAGGTTCACGAGCAGATTTACGCCTGGTGCAAAGACCCTCGAAAGAGTTGGGATGCAGACAAGCTCGCGGGCCCGGGCGTCGCGGAGGTTGCGCCTGGCGTGGTCGCCTCACTAGTCCGCGACGAACGCCAAGACGGCAGCATGATTGAGCGGTGGCGCTTTCATCAAGACGAGGGTCACGGCATATGGGTTACGCAACTGACCACCTTCGTTGATCGTAAGAACGACGGCTGGGTGTGGACCGATGTCTTGAAGCCTTCAGGGCAATCCGCAAGTGTGCCGCGACTTGTTGGCAATGTGCTGGAGGTCTGTGAAGGTCTTGACGGCCACCATCGATTGACTGCAGAACCGCTTCGCTCGCAGGTTGACGATGTCCCTCAGATCTACAGTGCGTTGACCGACCCCGACCGGCGCGGATTTCTCTTCATCGCCGGAGCCGACGACAATCCCACTATCCCGCAGCCCAAGTGGGCAGACTTTGTTTCCACGCTTTTAGCTCGGACAAGAGGCATTGCCAGCGCCTACGTTCTGGACGCGGGAGCAACGCTCGCACTCAACGCGCGCCTGCCCGAATCCCACCGGCTACGGCCATGGTCGATTCGCACGTTCCTACCACAGCCGGAACTGAGTGATCCACATGATTCGCTCCGTCACCGCATCCTGACAACTCAACGCATCATCAATGATTCCGAGTATCACCTCCGAGATCTGCTGGCACGAGCTGCCTGTCGCCACTCAACGACGGTCAGCGCGCCATCTGAACTGGTTCGCATTGACCGCAAACTTCGCGAACTTCTCGATGAAGTGATCGTTGATCGCGTCACGGTCCATGCATCGCCCCCGCCCCAGACGGTTGAATCCTCCCAAGTCGACACTGTGACGCCTGACTCCTCGACTGCGCCACAGCGAGCAGATCGCACGCCCGTTGTCTCTGACATCGAGACTCCACTACCGAACGGAATCGTCGCGGCTCTGAAAACCGTTGTGCGGTCGGTGATCGGCACCGCCGAAGTGACGGCAGACGCCGTCACCCGGCTTGGTCAGCTCGCCACCGACGCGATCCATCAACGCGACAGCGTCAAACTGGTTCGGGAACGCATACAGACGATCCAGTCTGAGCGAAACGCTCTGGAGGATCAGAACATTGAACTGACCCGCAACGTGGAAGACGGGTTCCTCGATCTTTCTGAAGCTCAAAGCGATCTCGACGATGCCAACCGAGAACTCCGTCATCTTCGCAGTGAGCTGGCCCGGGTGGGCGAGCAGGTCGATTGGCAAACACCAACGTCTCCACTCGATGTGTCTCCCAGCAGCTTCCAAGAACTCCTCGATCGCTTCGACGAGTTCCACTTCGTAACCTTCACCGGGCAAGACAAGTTCGCCATCGAACTGGATGAAAAGAACCCACTGGATTCATGGGCACGCAAGACGTGGAACGCATTACGGGCACTCGAGGACTACTGCCGCCTACGCACAAATGGAGAGTTCATCGGAAGTGTGACCGACTATCTCGAACGGACTCCCGCCGGCTGCGTTTCCATTCCGCCTCAGAGCCACGCACGAGATGAAACCTCCTCCACCGAGAGGCATCCACAATTTGGTCCGGCACGCACGTTCCCGGTCCCGACTGAGGTAGATCCGACAGGGCAGATCTTCATGGGCGCTCACGTGAAGATAGCCAAGCACGGGACCGTGAGCCCGCGAATGCACTACCACAACGATGCGGCTGGTACGGGCAGGGTCTATGTCGGCTATATCGGACCGCATCTGCCCAACTTCAGGACGAACTGACATGCGACGACGTGGTAGTGGTTGTTTGCCGCCGGCGCGTTCTATGACTGCAGGATGGAGACCCTCGGTGTCGTACCCTTGTCGTAATCTTCAGCCTGGCGAAGTGAGCCGGATCAGCATCAGGAGCGATGAGCTCTGCCCTGCCGCAGAGAAGAAGCCTAGGCCGAGGAGAAGTTAGTCATTATGGGGTTCTGGCACACCGGCTACATGGATTTCCATGAGCCAACGGCAGATGATGATGGCCCTTTCGCAAGAACACCGGCCACGTTCACGTGCCGGACTTGCGACGCCCAATTTGCCACACACCGCGATCTCAATGTCCACCTGTTCGAGGGCCACGCAACGGCGCGGCCGCTGCTTATCCTACGAGGCCGTGAATGCGGTCGAAGCCGGCTCACTATCACTACGAAAACGTCACCCAGCGACTGGGCAATACGATCATCTGATCAGGTCACTGTTAACAATGCTCGGGTCGCGATCGGCGAGGCGATCCAACTGCTGTCGTCACAGCGGCGTGGTGTCATCGACATCGGTTTGCATAACTCCGGTGTTGAACAGAAGTTTGAGTTCGAGTTCGCACTTGCCGACAACGACGATCTTGAAGGCGTCGACTCTGCCCTGCAGCACTTCATCGAGGGCGGCGAACTCAGTCGCCGGTCCATTGACGATTTCATTATGCGGTCACATCATTTCGCGACAGCTGCAACTTACCGAGGCGGCATCGCCAGCTACCTTTACGGCGTTCTCGCGCGCGAACGAGAGTCGGAAGCAGGCTCAATCAACGCAGGCTCAGGCGCGTATGAAGCGAAGTACGACCAGGCCGTAGCCAGCCTCGGCGCCTTTGACCGACCACCCGCCGAAGCCATATGCGGGATTGTCGCATTTCACTACAACCAGTTCCGCCGCGCGATGACCAAAACACGAAGCAGGCGAGTCGCTGAAGTCGCTCTTCGTTTCGAGTCAATGTTGAACGGCACGTCGTGGGATACATCAGATCTCACGGTGTCGCCGGATACGAGCCTTGACCACATGCTCAGCGATTCCGTGATCGAACAGGTAGTAACTTGGAGCGCAATCCCACTCGACGGTTCCGCGAACGAGGCCACCGAACTCATCAGCAGCATTCACTCTCAACGGTCTTCCGATGCGTTCAAGCTTCACCTTATCGCCGCTGAGCATCTTCGAGCTGCCGGTGACATCGACGCAGCAAGGCACGAAGCCGATCAGATTCGTCATACAAGAGCAGCCGAACGTTGGTACAAGAACTTCCGACTTCGCACACAAGGAGAACACACACCGTGACGACCGGATCTGAGATTCCAGCGGACACTCCCGGTCCCGAGGCGACTGACAACAACAGTTCACCGCCACAGACCTCGCGTAAGAGGATGCGCTCGCACGCTAAGGAGCGCCCGTCGACGATAGCGGCTCTCTTGGACTACGCCTACCAGCAAGGCGAAAAGAAACTGGACCTAACACAGGCATCGATGCGAGCCATCAAAATGGAGCGGGACGTTGAGGCTGCAGAGATTGATCAGGTCACCCGGCTCGCCTCTAACGACCCGTTAGTCGACGTTCCACCAAACCTGTTGTCCAGCCTAGCCGGGCTCGGTGCGCAACCTGACGTACAGAAGCGGCTCATTCAATTAATGACTGTGGCTCTCGCGCACCACCCGCTCTTCGAGGGACGGCAAGACGTCCTGATTGGCACCTCTGCGGCAAATACCCCTTTGGCTGCTGAATTAGCGGCGAGAGTAAACGACCTCGAACCTCAGAGCGTCGGCGTGGCTGACGAGGAGGAATTCACGGCAGCGAAGAAGGAGCGTCTCAAGGTAAATGCGATCTCGGCATATGCACTGCTCTGCGTTCTCCGAGGCGAGTGGACATCCGCGCAGTTCATCGAAGCTATGTCCTCGGCTGTGTGGGTGCGCCCCACTCAACCCAGTGTCCAGAAGGCAGCCGCACTTTTCGCATCGTCAAAGGCGATCGATGAACTCAGCCAACTTGCAGCCCACCATTCATTGGTGCTCCGCCGAGCGCGCCACGAACTGGATTTCAGCACTGCCGAAGCATCCGAACTACGGAGACAATCCGCAGAAGCCGCGGCAAAGGCCGATTCATTGTCCGCAGAGCTTCAGCGCCAGAGTGCCAAGTTGGCTGAGTCCATGTCACAAGTTGCCCAGCTCGAGCAGCAACTCGCAGAGGAACGAAGTGGTCGAAGCGTCGACCACAGTCATGCCGTCGATGACTTCGAGAACCTGCGCAGCCGAATACTGCGTCGACTTTCATCTCAGGTCGGCATGCTCACTGATGGACTCCACGCGGTGCGAAACGGCCGCACTTCAGTGGCGGAGGAGTTTGTAGAACGTGCGCTGGACGCCATCAAAGGCGAAGTCGATGCATTGAAAGATCTTGACGAAGGAGCGCTGTGATAGTCGGATTCGATTTTGGTACGACGAATAGCTTGATTTCTGTTGTCTCGGGCGACAGGGTGATCGACTCACTTGATGAATCTGGACTTCCGTACCCATCTGTTGTCCGCTACGAAGGGGAGGAGGTGATCGTTGGCCGTGAAGCACGGGAGGCGCTTGAGGATGTCGGCTTAGGCGTTCACGGCAATACAGTGCGCTCCCCAAAGTTCCTGCTGGGACAGGAAGCCGTGACCGTGGGCGGCGTGGAGCGCAGCCCCATCGATATCGTTGCAGATGTCATCCGTCATGTGCGCTCGGAATCTCTGACGCGTAGTCGCAGGAAAGCGCTAGGTGCCGCCGACCGCGCAGTGGTCACTATCCCCGTGAACATGAACGGGCCACGTCGCGCAGCACTTCGCGAGGCTTTTGCTCAGGCTGATATCTCAATCGCACAGTTTGTCCATGAACCATTTGCCGCACTGTACGGATACATCCGCGGATCGGACGACCCACAAAGCCTCGTACGAAAACTCAAAGGCCGCAACGTACTTGTTGTTGACTGGGGTGGCGGCACTCTCGACTTGACGCTGTGCAGGGTAGAGCCTGGACGAATAGTCCAGTTGCGCAACGGCGCGACCGAGGACGTCGGGGGAGATCAGTTCGACCAGGTGATTCGCGATGAAGTAGTGGGCCGCTTCGCTGTTCGCCACGGCATCGAAGACACCGACGTGCCCACCCCAGAAGCTCGCTTGCGACTGCTTCAGAGCGCCGAACGGAACAAGATCGATCTTTCCTACAGGCAAGTCGTCACCTTCTACACTCCTGGCTACTTTCCACAATCTGACACGGCACTCGAGTACTCACTGAGCCGGACAGAGCTCGACGAGATTACAAGGCGTCTAGTCGAGTCCGGGATAGGGAAGATCGATTCGCTGCTTGAGAGCGTCGGCGTGGCACCCGGCCAGATCTCACTCTGCCTTGTTGCGGGCGGGATGGCCGCAATGCCAAGCATACGCAGCAGTCTTCACGAGATGTTTGGACCTGAACGAGTCGTAATACCTAAGAACAGCGCGACCCTAGTGTCGCAGGGAGCCGCATGGATCGCCCACGATTCACAGACTCTGGTGCTAGCCAAGCAGATCGAGCTCGAGATGGCACGCGGGTCCAGGCTCCCACTGTTACGCGCTGGCACACCGATGCCTAGCGACGGGGACGTCCGGCACGAGCGATTTGACCTTTACTGCACCGATCCAACCGACGGGACCGCCAAGTTCTCGATAGTCACTCCCACAGCGATCGCTGATCAACCGCAAGCCAGCGATCCCCGGACATTTCTGGGTACAACAACTGTCAAGGTGGATACGGCAGCACCACCACTTGTCGAACGACTCAACCTTAACGTCGAGATCGACGATGACCTCATTCTGCATGTCAACGCATTCTCCACCCAACGCGCTG
Organism: Gordonia sp. SMJS1; assembly: GCF_029866425.1. Lineage (NCBI taxonomy): Bacteria > Bacillati > Actinomycetota > Actinomycetes > Mycobacteriales > Gordoniaceae > Gordonia > Gordonia sp. SMJS1. Next base: position 5,096,195 of record NZ_CP123381.1, read on the forward strand.
ATCGCTCGAAGGCATCGTATTTCGACCTGGAGTTTGGGATCGCTCTTCCAAACGACGACAACACAGATCCAGTGGACAAAACGGATCAGCCTGCAGACCCACCCAAAGGAGGACTTGTAGTCCGAGCGAATGTCGCTGCCGAGAAAGACGACGACCTGATCCCGGGAGATGTTCTTTACAAGAGCAAGCCTCATGCATTTGCCCGCATGCCCGGACGCTACCAAGCAACCGAGGACCAGAGACTCGAGCACCTCTATTACAAACCATGCGCAGTCTGTAAGAGGCAGTGGGGCGACCCCGCCTGCAGGTGCGCTACCGCGAGCTGACGATGGGAGCGCAGCAGGTTGTCGCAAGAGTCACCCATGCCGATGAGGAAATAGAGGCAGCGATACGAAGGCCAGTTCGACTGACGCCCAACGGATATGCCGGTGTCGTCTACGGCGGCGCCGTCTACCTTCTGCGCGAGGGAAACAAAGTCGATATCGCAGAATCGTCGTGGGAGATAGAGGATTGCAACCGCTTCCTTATGCCCAACTCTGCGATTCCATACGCTCCAAGTTCAGTCGGCTCCCCATCCGAACCTAACTTTCCCGGCATTCGGGGTGACTGGTCCGTCGAATCGACCGACTTTGGCCACTACCTTCTATTCAACTCGTCCGAAGCCGAAGCGAGCAAGATCGTTATAGGGCTCGAATCGAAGGGCATCACGGTCCAGAGGTGGGATGTCAGCCACCGACCCGCATCAGACGGCAAGTTCTACGACTGGTTCGCGCGTCTGCGATTCGTCGGATCCCACGACAGGGCGCTTGAGCTCGTCGCAGACGCCCTCACTCCACCAGAACCTTCTATTGAAGACGGGTCTCCGACCACAGTCGCCGCCAACCCGACGCCGCCCGCTGAGTCTCTCGATACACGGATCGAAGATCTCGTGAACGCGAACGCCGCACTCAGCCAGCGACTCGAGTCTTCTATCAACGAGATTCAGAGTCTTCACCGCCGGCTCACCTCCACCGAGGACCGTGAATCGTCCCTGCTCGTAGCATTCGAGCGGATGCGCGAGCATCAGAAGTCCATCCAGGCCGAAGTCACCGAACTGAGCCAATCCTCGGCACTCGGGCTGGATGCACGTGAGTTGCTCACAAAGCGATCTGACGCCGAAGAACTCCTCGAACTTGCTCTGGCGGAAAACACCGAACTGAACCACGAAGTGTCCTCGCTTCGCGGACAACTCCTAACCTCAGCAGACCTGAGTCGTGTGCTGACCGAGACTGTCCAAGAACTTCAACAACGACTCGCCGAGGTGACGACACTCGAACGCGAGCGCCACAAGGTAAGTGCAGCGAGGAACACTCGACGTCGCGGAGTAGCCGGATTTCTTGACTCTATGTTTGCCCGAATCGATTTCGTACTCGATAGCCAGGAGGTGTTGGCCGCCCTAGACTCACCGGCGGCCATAATGCGTTGCCTTGTCCAGCTCGATATGGGCGTAAACATCGGCAGCGGACTAGCTGGTCTGCCCGGATGGCGCGAGGTGACCAGGCTCGCCACCGGACTTTCCGGGAGCGAGGATATGGGGCGCGTGTACTACAAACCGGACGGAGGCCGCGTCATCGTCAGCGTGCACGTCAAACGCGATGAAAAGGAACAGCGCCGTCACATAGAACTGCTACGGAGTCTCGGCTGAACAAATTGGTCACTCTGAATAGGATTGACTTCCAACTCGGCTCTGCAACGACACCACCGCAGGCAGATGTGAACCAAAGAGCACAGTGTTGCTGCGGGGTTCCCAGGCACCGGTTGAGTCAGCACCGCCAGCTCCTGTTTGGCATCAAGACCTGCCAGTCAGTCGGCTCTACTTATGTGTGACACACAGTGTTGTTGGCGTGGCGTCACCAGTCAGTAGAGTCTGGGTGGGAGGCTGCGCCACTGGCCGTTGACATATCCGTTTAGCTCTCTGGAATTCTTAGGGGGCCTCGACGGGGTAGGACTGGTGACCAGCGAGAATTCCTCTCGAGGATGCAGTACTGAAAGCCCATTCTCGGCGGAGATTCGCTTGAGAACCTTGTCATTCGTGCGTAGATCCAGACCATAGTCAAGTGCAGTCGCCAGAATCAAAAGGTCATTGAATGTGTTCCGCGGGCGGGCTTTGTAGTTTATCGCGAGATTCCGCATTGAACGTAATAGTGATACTGCAAGATCAGCAATCCTCTCATCAACTAATATCGGCTCCATCCTCTGTTCGGTAATGAATTCGAAGTTCGCCTTGACGCACTTGGATATGTTGCGGCCTAGGGCTTGACGTGCGAGTTCTTCTATTGGCTCCGAGTTACCTGACTTATGTAGCCGGACTAATTGCGCATGGCAGCATTCCATTACATACTCTTCATCATGGAAGCTAGCGTCATCTGGCAATCGCAACGCAAACCCTACCGATGAATCACCTCGGAGAACGCCAATATTCTCACGCCTAGCGCGACGCGTCCGGATATACTCCCGATATCTGACTGTAAATCCTGGTCCGTAGTACACGAAGGGTGGTATCAGGTATCGATATCCCCAGCCTTCCCCTGATTGCATATTGTATAGTTCCTGTAGCGTCGCGGTACTTACATAGACCGTCGTCTCACAACTTGGCGGCTCGATTCTGGCTTCGCGCCAGGCAGAGACAAAATTTGTGTCGACTAATAATCCAGTGGGACGAGAACGCGGCATAAGCCGAGTCTAAACGGTCTGCAACTCACCGTTTGTGATCTGTCGGGTCCTACGTCGCCCTGCGGGCCAGTTGGTCCACCTGCGCCACCGCAGATGAGACAACCGCGCTCTCAGTCTCAAATTCTCACGCTACGGGCGAGTAGTCTCAAATTCTGCCTGCCGCGGCATCGGCTACCCCCGCGCCATGTCCACGAACCGGCTCAGATGTAGCTGGTGCGCAACGGTAATGGTGGCAGTGGGCCCGTTACGGTGCTTGCCGACGATGATGTCGGCCTCACCGGCGCGCGGGTCGTCGCGTTCGATGGAGTCGGGGCGGTGCAGCAGGATGACCATGTCGGCGTCCTGCTCCAGCGAGCCGGACTCACGGAGGTCCGACACCTGGGGCTTTTTGTCGGTACGTTGCTCCGGACCACGGTTGAGCTGACTGATCGCGATCACCGGGACCTCGAGTTCCTTGGCCAGCAGCTTCAACTGGCGGGAGAACTCCGACACCTCCTGCTGGCGCGACTCGACCTTCTTGCCCGACGTCATCAGCTGCATGTAGTCCACCGCAACGACTTTCAGGTCGTGCCGCTGCTTGAGACGGCGCGCTTTGGCGCGGATCTCCATCATCGTGAGGTTGGGTGAGTCGTCGATGAAGAACGGCGCCTCCGAGATCTCACCCATTCGACGTGCGAGCCGTGTCCAGTCGTCGTCGCTCATCGTGCCGGCACGCATGTCGGCGAGCTTGATCTTCGCCTCCGCCGACAGTAGGCGCATGACGATCTCGGTCTTGCTCATCTCCAGCGAGAACATGGCGGCGGTCAGGCCGTGTCCGATGGCCGCAGATCGCAGGAAGTCCATCGCCAGGGTCGAATTGTGCGTCGGGACCATCGCTTCACCCGCGAGATACAGGTGGTCGGCGTTGTCGACCTGCACGCAGCGCACCGGGACCGGATCGACGGGGCGAACGGCGACGACGCGTCGGACACCGGCCCGGCGACGCAGCTCCTTGTGCCGAATCGCCTTGTGGTGCACGGTGAACACGTCTTCGTCGGCGTCGACGCGCAACCACCCCGTGGCCGACCGCTTGTAGTTGAAACCGAGCCCGGCCACGAGGTCGGCGACGACCGCCGTCATGTGCCGCGTCGCGGCGGGCACGGTGATCCAGCCGTCGTCGTCCACCGAGGCACGGGCATCCAGCAACCCCGCGAGCAGGGCACGACGCTGCGCGATCGAACCACGGAGATACTCGTACGGAATCCGGCCACCGAGGTCCGCCATCAGCGTCATGACGTCGACCGGGCCCTCCGCGTCGATGCGCATGCTGATCTCGGGATCGTCGAAGGCCATCCCGGCCAGCGCCGCCACCGTGTACGGGCCGTACGCGAACCGCTTGCGCGGCAACTCGAGCGGCGCGGTGTTGCGCACGACCGCGCAGCCGACGTGCGCCCGCAGGCCGGCGGTCGTGACGACCCGCCGCTCGCCGTCGATCTCGGCCGCCCACTGGTGTTGCTCGTCGGCGACGATCGTCGCGCCGTCGTTGAATTCGATTTCGTAGCAGGGCCGTTCGGTCATCACCTCGGTGGCGGCGACGACCCGGGTGGGCCGGCCGTGGGCATCGAGCAGGAGATCGCCGACCCCGACCTTGCCCATCGTGGTCCAGCCGGTGGGCGTCGGCAGCGGGGTGTCGAGCGCGAGCGCCTTGCCGACGCCAGGACGTGCGGCGACGATGATCATCTGACCTGGGTGGAGCCCGTTGGTGAGCTTGTCGAAATCGGCGAAGCCGGTCGGGACACCGAGCGAGATGCCACCTCGCGACGCGATGGAGTCGATCTCGTCCATCGTCGGCTGCAGGAGATCCTCGAGCGGGACGTAGTCCTCGGCGGTGCGCTTCTCGGTGACCTCGTACACCTCGGCCTGGGCGCGGTCGACCACCTCGGCGACGTCCTGCCCGTCGGCGCCGGCGTAGCCGTACTGGACGATGCGTGTGCCGGCCTCCACGAGTCGACGCAGCAACGCCTTCTCGGCGACGATCTCGGCGTAGTAGCCGGCGTTCGCCGCGGTGGGCACCGTGGAGATCAGCGTGTGCAGGTACGGCGCACCACCGATGCGCTTGAGCTCGCCCGCCCGCTCGAGTTCCGCGGCGACCGTCACCGCGTCGGCGGGCTCGCCTTTCGAGTACAGGGTGAGGATCGCCTCGAAGACCGCCTGATGGGCCGGACGGTAGAAGTCGCCGGTGCGGATCTTCTCGACGACGTCGGCGACCGCGTCCTTGGACAGCAACATGCCACCGAGCACCGATTGCTCGGCGGCGAGGTCCTGCGGGGGCTGCCTACCGAAGTCCTCGGCAGGGATCTCGTCTTCCCGGCCTCGCCCTCCGGCGGCGGGGCCGCGCCCGCGGTCATCCACAACAGCCACGCGTGTCAAACCTCTCGCAACGTTCGATCCCACCCGACATCGAATGAGTACGACCCTGAGTCTGGTGTCGGCCCCGGTAGGCCACGTCGCGAGTCCCCGGTGTCGACGTCGTGTTCTGGTCAGTCTCTTCCTATCGGGTGGCACCGACAGCGAAGTGTCGTGTGCGCCGAGACGGACGGAGACGCTGAGGCGTGACACTAGGACGTCTGCGACCGCTACTCAAACCGACCTGTTGACGGATCTGGGGAACACTTGTGGACGGTGTGTGAGTTGCGGGGGGACGAGTTGTGCAGGCTTTGTGGACAACCTGAGGAATCAGGGTGTGAACAACACAGTTTTCGCAGGTCAGCGCCCTCACTAATTTCCACAATCAAGTAATTGGAAATCCTTTGGACTTCTTCGGCGCGTCGTCTTGCGGGCGTGTTGCGGACACCTGTTCAACTCCCCGTGGCGAATATTCGGGTGAACATCCGGTGTGGTCTGCGTTACACCTGGCCAGACGGGCGGGCGACGCCGGTTCGCACGATTCTGCGGCGATCGCCGAACGACGCCCCTGTGGGTGTGATGCAATGTCGATCGTGTCGAGGTTGGGGTTGAGGTCCGTCGTCGTCCGTCGTGCGGTCACCGTGCTGGCGGCCGTGACCGCTGCCGCCGGGCTGGCGGCGGCCCCGCCGACGTCCGCCGCGCCAGGTCCCTCGATGCCCGTCGAGTTCGATCTGTCGCGCTATCAGCCGGTCGCCCCGACGACGTTCCGATCGCTGGCCTATGTCGACAACGGACGGTCTTTCTTCACCACCGGTAGGTGGGTGTGCGAGATCGGTCCCGGCTACCGCTACGTCGGTTGCGCGGGCCGTCCCGCGACCGCCCCGCCGAACGCGACCGGCGCGGTGATCTCCGATGATCAGCAGGGCCCGTGGTGGGCGCGTGCCGATCAGACCTACCGGTTCGGCCCGGAGAGCGGCTTCCGGCCACCGATCCTCGGTGTCGGCAAACGGGTCACCATCGAAGGCGTCACGTGCACCGTGCCCCGTCGCGACACCGTCGCCTGCCGCACCGGCGACCGCGCTCTCATCTTCACGCCCGCCTGGCACAAGTTCTTCTTCCCGTCCTGGGACACACTCGGTCCGGGCAACAACGCGGTCGACCACAGCGCCAACCCGGCACCGCAGTACCTTCCGCCGCGACTGCAGTACTGGAACCAGCTGCCGGCCAGTCCGCCTGCGCCGAAATAGGGTCTCACGCGGAGGCGCTCAACAGACACGACAAGGCCGGGTGGAGGATCTCCACCCGGCCTTGTGTATGTAGAACGCTGAGGTCAGCTCGCGGCGACGACGGCGAGCTGGACGGTCGCCGAGACCTGCGGGTGCAGGTTGACGACGACCGGGTAGCTACCGGTGGCCTTGATGTGCCCCTTGGGCAGCTCGACGCTGCGCTTGTCGAGGGTCGGACCGCCCGCGGTCTTGATGGCACCGGCGACGTCTGCCGCGGTGACCGAACCGAAGAGCTTGCCCGAGTCGTGGGTCTTGACGTCCAGCGAGACGTCGGCGAGGCCCTCGAGGGCCTGCTTCAGCTCGTTGGCGTGCTCGAGACCGCGGACCTCGCGGGCCTCCTGTGCCCGACGGATGCCTTCGACCTGCTTCTCGGCGCCGCGGGTGGCCTTGATGGCCAGGCCGCGGGGCAGCAGGTAGTTGCGGCCGTAGCCGTCCTTGACCACGACGATGTCGCCGGCTTCGCCGAGGTTCTCCACGGCGGCGGTGAGGATGAGCTTCATGTCAACTGATCCTTTCCGCTTATCGGCTGGTCGAGGTGAAGGGCAGCAGGGCCACCTCACGCGAGTTCTTCACTGCCACAGCGACGTCGCGCTGATGCTGCACGCAGTTACCGGTCACGCGACGCGACCGGATCTTGCCCCGGTCGGACAGGAAACGACGCAGCAGCGCGGTGTCCTTGTAGTCGATGACGGCCTTCTTGTCCTTGCAGAAGCTGCACGCCTTGGTCTTGGTGACCTTCTCGACGCGAGGCTTCCGGCTCGGCTTTGCCTTTGCCATGTGTGTGTTGCTCCAGTCAATGCTGTCGGGGACGGTCGCTGCCGTTCCCGGGCTGTTCGGGGCGGATCATCGTGCCCCGACCGATATCAGAAAGGTGGTTCGTCGTCCCCGCCGCCGAACGATCCCCCGCTGTTGCTGGCAGGCGCGCTGCCCCAGGGATCGTCGGCGACCTGCTGGTTCGAACCACCGCCGCGGCCACCGCCGCCGCCCGATCCGAATCCACCGCCGCCACCGCCACCGCCGCGCGAGGCCCGATTGACCTTGGCGGTGGCGTAGCGCAGCGAGGGGCCGATCTCGTCGACCTCGAGTTCCACGACCGTGCGTCGTTCACCCTCTTTGGTTTCGTAGGACCGCTGCTTGAGCCGTCCCTGCACGATCACCCGGGAGCCCTTGGTCAGGCTTTCGGTCACGTTCTCCGCGGCGTCGCGCCAGATGTTGCAGCGGAGGAACAGCGCTTCGCCGTCCTTCCACTCGTTGGTCTGGCGGTCGAAGGTGCGCGGGGTGGAAGCCACCGTGAAGTTGGCAACCGCTGCGCCGGACGGCGTGAACCGCAATTCCGGGTCGGCGGTCAGATTGCCGATGACGGTGATGACCGTGTCGCCTGCCATGTGTGTTTCCCCTCGGGTCGTTGGTGGGCACTCGCTGATCGACATGCACCGGATTCTGGGCTCAACCCTAGAACCCGGTACCGACGTCTTCAGACGATCAAGAAACCCTGTGGATTACTTCCGCAGGACCTTGGTGCGCAGAACCGACTCGTTCAGCTTCAGCTGACGATCGAGCTCGGAGACCGTGGCGGGCTCGGCATTGAGATCGATGACGGCGTAGATGCCCTCGTTGTGCTTGAGGATCTCGTAGGCGAGTCGGCGCTTGCCCCAGATGTCGACGCCGTCCACCGAACCGCCGTCCTTACGGACAACGTTGAGGAAAGTATCGAGTGAGGGTGCGACGGTGCGCTCGTCCAGATTCGGATCGAGGATGACCATCAATTCGTAGTGACGCATAAGACCACATCACCTCCTATGGGCTAGGTCGGCCACGGACTGTCCGTGGCAGGAGGGTCGCCTGCGTCGGCAACCGGTCCAAGATACATGACCTGCCCGTTCGCAGAGAAATCCGTGGTCGCGGGCCGCCTCGGCGACACATCATGAGACCACCTACGCTGTTGCCCATGTCGGAGCGGCGGACAACCCCGGGCCGGTGGTCGGCGCGGCTCTCCGGCCGTGGTGAGACGGCCGTGATCGTCCTCGTCTCGGTGTTGGCGACAGCCGCGACGATGTTCTGGAGTTTCCAGGCGAAGCTGCGGTGCGGCGGCGCCCCGTTCGATGCACTCGGACGTAGCGACAACTGGCCGACCGGCGATCCGGACGCGGTGATCCCCTGCTACTCGGACCTGATGTATCTCTGGCTCGGTCGCGACATCAACACCCACGTCTTTCCCTACATCCACGGTGGGATCACATCGGACGGCACTCTGTTCGGTGGCGTCGTCGAATATCCGGTGCTCTCCGGCGTGCTCATGTTCGTCGGTGCGGTCGGCGCCGACACCGACACCGAGTTCTTCACCCAATCGGCGCTCCTGTTGGCACCGTTCGGTTTCGCGATCACCGTGCTGCTCGCATCGATGGTGCGCTGGTGGGCGTTGCTCTGGGCCGCAACACCTCCGCTGGTGCTGTACTCCTTCCACAACTGGGAGCTCCCGGTCGTCGCCACCGCCGTCGGGGCCGTCGCCGTGATGGCATGGGGCGCGTCGGTCCACCCCGTAACTCGTCGACGACGACTGCCGCTTCGTACGAGCGCGGTGATCGCGGCGGTTCTGCTCGCGATCGGATTCTGCCTCAAGCTCTACCCGGGGATCTTCGTATTGCCGTTGGCGGCATACGTTCTCACCCGCGGAGCCGGCGGAGCGCGCATGGTCGAACGACGACGAGACGCCCGCGGCGGTCTCGACTGGACGGGCGCCGGTTGGGTAGCGGGCGCTGCCGTCGTCACCGTGGTCGCGATCCAGTTGCCGTTCATGGTGCTCGGATTCGACGGGTGGAAGGCGGCGCTCTCGTTCCAGAGTCGACGACGAGCCGACGTCGACACCAATTCCATCTGGTACTGGGGGCTGCGCTATCTCACCGGGACCGGTGACACCTACCAGTCGCTGGTCAGTGTGCTGTCGCCGCTGTTGATCCTCACGTCGTTCGGGGTCGCGATGTACCTCGGGTGGCGCCGCTTCGACCGCGTCGGCACCTTCCCCTGGATCGGCGTGAGCGGCGCGATGCTCGCGGGTTTCATGCTGTTCCACAAGGTCCACTCCCCGCAGTACACGCTCTGGATCCTGCCGTTCTTCGTTCTGATGAAGGTCCGGTGGCCGGTGATCCTGACGTATCTGCTCACCGACCTCGCCCTCGACCTGACGATTTTCCGGCTGTTCCCGATCCGCGATGCCGGCGATCCGCTGCCGTGGTGGATCGTCACCGGCGTCGCCGGTTCGGTGTGGGTGCACGCCGCCCTGCTGGCCTACCTGATCGTGACCCTCCCGCGGACCCCGCTCCGAGAACCGTTGGCCTCCCGGGTGGCCGCACGCGTGCACGCGGCCACCGATCGGGAGTCCGCTGACGCACCCCGGCACCCGCCGCGCAACGCGATGGCGAAAGGCTCGTCATGACTTCCTGGTTGGCGACCGGCCCCCTGGTGCACGGACGAGTCACGTTGCGACCGATCAGCATCGAGGACATCGGACCGTTGGCGCGCGTGGTCGACGACCCGACCCGATTCCGGTGGGTCCCCGGAGTGCCGACGGACGAGGACAGTGCCCGTCGGTTCGTCGACTCGGCGCTCCGTTCCCGGGTGGCGTTCGCCGTGGTCGACAACACCGACGGCAGTGTCGTCGGGTCGACGAGTTTCTACGACATCGACGAGGCCAACCGGGCAGCTTGCATCGGGTACACCTTCTACAGCGAACGCGTCCAGGGAACCGCGGTGAACCCCACCGCCAAGTTCCTGCTGATGCGCCATGCGTTCGAGGAGCGCGGCGCCGTCCGCCTCACCTGGCACACCCACGAGAACAACACTCAGTCCCGCGCCGCGATCACCAAACTGGGTGCCAACTTCGAGGGTCTGCTGCGCAAGCACCGCCGATTCGGCGACGGCTGGCGCACGACCGCCTTGTACGCGATGACCGACGACGAGTGGCCGGCGGCGAGAGATCGCCTGTTACAACGAATCTCTCCCTGACGACCTAGGGATTCGCGGTGTGCTCGGGATGGCCCTGGGTGCGCCGGTCTTCTTTCATCCGCGCCTCGTGCACGTGTCGCTGACCGTCGGTCAGGTCGGCTCGAACCCGGTTGACGGACTCGCGCAACGGGCCCCAGTAGGTGTCGTCGAATTCCTCGACGACCTGGAATGTCCAGCGCCCCTCGAGAACGTTGCGACCCACCAACTCGGTGGACAGCTCGTCGGCGAACTCCCCGTGTCCGGCCTTTCGTAATTCGTCCACTGCTTCCCCGAGCAGCAGATCGCCGCGTCCGATGAGTTGGTGGAACGAATAGAGGTGGCCGCGGGCGCGCTCGATGTACTCGAGCGCCTCCCCCACCTTGCCGACCGCTTCCGCGGTGTCGTCCGAGATGTGTGGTGCGGTATCCGACATGATCCGTCATTACCCACCGGAGCGGTCACCCAACCGTCAGTACTCCCCGTGGTAGGAGTGCCGGTAGCGATCGCCCTCGAGCGACGCCCTGATCTCACCGACCTCGCCTCCTAGTGCGGTGTTGATCTTGTGCCCCAGCCGCTCGAACTCCTCGTGTGCGGCAGCCGATCTGGAGGTGAGCGCGGCGAGCGTGGACAGCCAGCGGTGTACGGCGCGCAGGTCGTCCGTCGTCAACGGTCCCCTCACCCAGTTCTCGCGTTCCCACGTCTGTCGTTCCCATGCCTGCCACGGATGATCCCAGCCGCTCGGCGGCGAGATGGCGAAGAGGCCCCGCACGATGACGTCGTTGCGGTCGATGCCCGCATCCGCACGCCACCCGTCGACGACCCTCGAGTAGGCGACGTAATCGGCCGCGGTCCACGTCGACTCGCGAAGGTCCCGCCAGCCGGCACGGCGCAGCGACCTGGCCACTTTGCTCTCGAGGACCGGACTCGGATGTTTCGGCTCCCCGGCGCCCGCGAAGTAGAGAAACCAGGTGAAACCGGCCGGACCCAGACGCTCGATCATGTTGCCGCCCTTGTCGGGCCGAAGCATCGCATACGCCGCGCCGGGCTCCTCGCGGCCCGTCTCGGCCGCGTCTCTCAGCAGCCCGCCGAGGTACTTCCGGTCGGCGGACACCGCGGCGATCCGCTTCTTGCCGTCGGAGGTGCGGCGGCCGAGACAGAACGCGACGACGTTCCACAGCAACGCAATCGCGTCGTCGGGCGAGTCGGTGGCCCGAGACCCCAGCGCGAACAGGTCTGCTCTGCTGATCTTGTTGCCGAGCAACGAATCCGGGAGCCCGTGTTCGGCGAGCGCGTCCGTCCACCACTGCCGGTCGACGGCGACGGTGTCGGAGTGCAGTTCGGCGGCCCGGTCGCCCGCCGAGAGCCAGTCGGTGAGATCGTCGGGGAGAGCGAGTGTGGTGTGCTTCATGGTCGTTTGGACGCAGCGGGGCCCGGTTCGGTTCCGTCGCGTTCGGTGACCGTCATCCGCCCACCGGGGCCGGTTCCCGAGGACCATCCGCCGTGCCGAGCGTCCTCGCCCGGCGGCCGATCCGGTCGGGAGCACCGTCGAGGACACCACCGGCCGGGTCGTCGTACCATCGGCCGTCGTTCCCGCGGCGGACGAGGTCGTCGCGCGGATGCCAGATCTGCCAGAGGACGACGGCACAGAGGACCAGCACCATCAGTCCGCGGAGCACGACGGCTGCGGTGAACCACTGGTCGGGAAGCCAGCGACGTTCGGCCTCGAGGAACAGACTCATCCGCGGCACCCAGATCAGGGCGTCGAGCGTCATCCAGGCCAGCAGCAGTCGAGTATGTGGAATGGCAAGCACGGCAAGCGGAACCAGCCACAGCGAGTACTGGGGACTCCACACCTTGTTCACCAGCAGGAAGCCCGCCACCGCGAGAAAGGTCAGTTGGGCCACGCGGGGTCGGTGCGGCGCGAGGATTCCGATCGCGGCCACCGCCGCGATCACGGCGACCGTCAGACCCACCGACAACGCGTTCAGATAACCGATGTTCCATGTGAAACCAGCCGAGTCGGCCACGATCCGGTAGATGGTGTCGGGGTCCGCCGACCGATCGCCGTTGAATCGGAAGAACTCCCACCACCCCGTCGGGTACGGGATCAGGATCGGCAGGTTGACCGCCAGCCAGGCGCCGATCGCCGTCGCAGCCGTGATCCCGAACTCGCGGACTCTCCCGCTGCGCAGACAGAGCGCACCCAGCACCACCAACAGGAGTGCGGGATACAGCTTCGCGGCCGCGCCGAGCCCGATGAACAGGCCGGCCACCCAGAACTTCTCCCGCGACCAGGCCAGCAGGGCCACCGCGACGGCCGCGGTGGCGATGGCGTCGAAGTTGGTGAACGCGTGGACGACGACGAGGGGGGACAGCGCCACCAGCCATACCGTCCACATGCGGGTTCGCGCGGTGAGGGCCGTCGCCCAGACGGTCACGAGCCAGAACGCCGCCAACGCCAGGGCGGCGATGGTGAAGAACAGCACGACGTCGAGCGCGCCGGGGACACCCCAGTTGGCCTCGGCCCAGACCCAGCCCTGCGTCAGCTGCGCCGCGCCGTACATGAACATCCCGGTGACGACCGGATACTCCATGTACCGCTTGATGGTCTCGCCTTCGGAGCCCTCCTGGAACCAGAAGTCGCGGTAGGGCAGCGCGCCCCGGTTGAGGCGTTCCGCCCCGAACAGGCTGATCACGTCGGAGTAGCAGAGGTTGGTGAACTGACGCTGATCGTCCCAGTCGAGCCGCATCTCGGCGCTCGCGCCGGCGGCCCCGGAGTCGGCCGGCGCCTGTTGCAGGCACCCGGCCTTGCCGAACCAGCCGAGCGCGAGTCCGCACAACGCGAGCGCGAAGAGCACCCGCAGCGGAGTCAGATGCCGGCCGCGCCCGATGACGGCGTGCGCCCCGACCGGCCCGCCGACGAGCGAACTCGCCTCTCGCACCAGACCGTCCGTGCGCGTCGGCAAGATGCGTGTATCGTCGACACGCTGATCGCTCGCCAGTGGTGCAGGGCTGTCCCAGACGGGTTCAGAGCCGCTCGCCGCGGAGTCGGCCGGGTCCGGGTCAGCCGATGGGCGGTTCAGGGACTCCTCCGCCACCGTCTCCACCGCCGCCGGGTATCCCGCCGAGGTCGCCACCGTCGCCACCGCCGGTGTCGCCACCACCGTCGCCACCACCGGGGCTGTTCCCGCCGCCGGCGCCACCACCGCCGCCGTTGCGCGGAGCGCCCGGGATCGGGATCGTCACGCCTGGTGCGAGGGTGAGGTTGCCGTCACCGCCCTGGTCGGGGATGTCGAAATTCGGTATGGAAGGCCCACGCCGGGGCTGCGACGGCGCGTACGTGGTGGCCGGTGCCTCATACGGCACGCCCGCCACGCCGCCGACCGATTCCGGCTCCGGGAACTGCTTGATCTCCTTGCCCTCGAGCGCAGCATCCATCGCCGACTTCCAGATCGACGACGGCAGGCCGCTGCCGTAGATCGACGCGCCGTTGTAGTTCGTCAGGGCTGTGCCGTCGCTGGTGCCTACCCAGACCGCGGTCGACAGCTGCGGGGTGTACCCGACCATCCACGCGTCCTTGTTCTGCCCGGTGTCGCCGAGCTGGACGGTGCCGGTCTTGGCCGCCGACGGCCGCGAACCAAGAGACGAGTCGTAGAGCGAGTTGCCGTTGGAGTATGCCGCCACCGGTTCGAGCGCCGCGCTGACGTTGTCGGCGACCTTCGCGGGGAAGACGCGCTTGCCCTCGGTCTTGCGCTCGTAGAGGACCTGCCCCTCGGCGTCGACGACCTTCTGGACGAAGTGCGGCTCGTGGTAGACACCCGATGCTGCGAGCGTGGCGTATGCCGAGGCCATGTCGATGACCCGGGACTGATACTGGCCCAGGACCACACCGCCCTCGGGCTCGCCGTTGGCCTCCTGCAGGGTGTGCTCGATGTTGCCGAAGGACTCGGCCACACCCGCGCGGTGCGCGGCGTCGGCGACCGCCCGGGCACCACCGTCGAGGTCCATCATCAGGCGGTAGTACACCGTGTTGAGGGACATCTTCATCGCCGTCGCGAGGTTGCAGGTACCGCAGCTCTCACCGTCGGAGTTCTCGACGGTGAGTCCGCCGCTGGCCTGGAACGGCGCGGAGCTGTAGGTCTTCGACAACGGGATGTCCTGTTCGAGCGCCGCGACGAGCGCGAACACCTTGAACGACGACCCGGTCTGCAGGCCCGCCTGGGCGAGGTCCCAGCCGCCCGGGTTGTCGCCGCCGTAGTAGCCACGCACCCCGCCGGTCTGCGGGTCGATGGACACCACCGACGCGAGCAGGTCGTCGGGTTCGCCGTTCAGCTCGCCTTCGGGGCACTTGTAGATCCGGTTCTTGCGGCAGGCCGCCTGGACGACGCCGTTCTGGACCTGCGGGTCGATCGTGGTGCTGATCTTGAGACCACCGGTCCGCAGTTGCTTGTCGGTGATGCCGATGCGGTTCAGCTCGGCGAGGACCTGTCGCTTGATGAGGCCGTTGGGCCCGGGGGTCTCGTCGGAGTCGCTGACACGCGCCTTGACGGTCTTGGGGAAGACCGCGTTGTCGGCCTGCGCGCGGGTGATCGCACCGGTCGCGACCATGCCGTCGAGGACGTAACGCCAGCGCGCCTCGGTGACCTCGCGGTTGGTGTCCGGGTCGTAGTAGGACGGCGCGCGGATGACCGCCGACAACAGCGCGGCCTCTTCGAAGGTGAGCGGGTTGCGCTCGGCGCGACGCTTGTCGGTGATCGACTTGTTGAAGAACTTCTGCGCGGCCACCGCGACGCCGTAGGCGCCCCGGCCGAAGTAGATCGTGTTGAGGTAGGCCTCGAGGATCTTCTCCTTCGACCAGCCGTGCCGGTCGTTCATCTTCGCGGCGATCGCGAGCTCTTTGAACTTCCGGGAGTAGCTGACCTCGTCACCGACGATCGCGTTCTTGACGTACTGCTGCGTGATGGTCGAGCCACCGCCGGCGGTCTGGTTGCCGGTGATCTGACCGATGGCAGCGCGGGACAGGCCGCGGGGCGAGAAGCCGTTGTTGGTCCAGAACTCCCGGTCCTCGGCGGCGACGATCGCCTGCTTCATCGTCTCGGGGATCTCGTCGAACGGGACGACCGTGCGGTTGCCGTCGGGCGAGGTGACGTCTGCGAGGGTCCGCCCGGACGTGTCGACGATGGTGGCCTTCTGGCTCACCTCCGGTTCGGGGATCTCGGCGGTGAAGTAGATGGCCGCGAACGCGATGATGAGCACCAGCACGATCGCCGGCACGATGGCGCCCACGATCCCCAGCGCCCACGCGAACCGTCGGTGTCGTGTCGCTGTCTGACTCCTGTTCTGACCGCCGCCGCCCGGACCGGGTCGGACTCCGGTGCGTCGCGGCGTGGGCGAAGAACCACTTGCCTCGCTCATCGTCCACCTTCCTACCGGGTCGCACGGACATTCGTCATCCGGCGAGCACGGTCAACTTCTCTGGCCTCGTGCCGCTCCACTGTGACAGCAGGCCACCGCCCCGGGCAAAAAACCGCAGGCCGGCGCGCTACTTGGCCACGCGTCGGGAGCGACGCGTGGTCTGCGGCGGCAGCCCGGCAACGTACGACTGGACCAGATGGTTCCAACTGCAGGTCCGGCACACCTCGACCACGTGCACCGAGAACTCCTCGGCGGTCGTCGCGAGCCGGGCGATCTCCTCGTTGCTGCGCGCCGACCCGCTCACCTGACCGAGCCGGTCGCCGAACACCCAGGACACCAGCGTGACCTGCTCTTTTCGGCAGATCGGGCACATCGTGGTGCTGGGTCGACCATGGAATTTCGCGGCGCGCAGGAGGTAGGGGCTCGCATCGCAGACCTCGGCAACGGCGGTCCGGCCCGCGTGGACCGAGGACAGCCGAGCGCGCCGCTGCAGGGCGTAGTCGACGATCTGGCGTTGCACGGTTCTCAGGGTACGTGGTCTCCGCCGGGGCGTCGGGCCGACGGGGTCCGGCACGCGGGTCCGACGGACCCACACCCGGGATGGTCGATCGCCGCGTGGTGGCGTCGTCGCGTGTCCGTCCTCCCGCCGACCGACCGCTCGTGGACACAGTTATATCGGTGCGATACATTGGCAAACACATCGGAACGAGGTGTCGGCTCGTCAGAGCGTGCCGGCACATCGATCCGAGGAAGTAGTGACAGTCATCGGCAGGACCGCGAAGGGGGGTGGCGAAGTGCTCGAGTTGGCCATTCTCGGACTGCTTCTCGAATCCCCCATGCACGGCTATGAGCTGCGTAAGCGGCTCACCGGCCTGCTCGGCGCCTTCCGTGCGTTCTCGTACGGATCGCTCTACCCGACGCTGCGTCGCATGCAGGCCGACGGCCTCATCGACGAACCGGAGACGCCCCTGGGCGTGAAGGTGCGGCGTGGCCGGCGCGTCTACCAGCTCACCGACGCGGGCCGGGAACGGTTCGCGGAGTTGGTCGCCGACACCGGACCCCAGAACTACACCGACGACGGTTTCGGTGTGCATCTGGCGTTCTTCAGCCGGACTCCCGCGGTCGCGCGCATGCGCATCCTCGAGGGTCGCCGGCGGCAGGTCGAGGAGCGTCGAGAAGGGTTGCGGGAGATCGTCGGGCGGTCCAACCGGGCCGTCGACCGGTACACCCGTCAGCTGCATCAGCTCAGCCTCGAATCGAGCGAACGCGAGGTCCGCTGGCTCAACGAGCTGATCGCGGCCGAGAGCTCCCAGCAGGACGGGTCGCCGGACCCGTTCGACGACGATCTCGCCGACGGCGAACGGTCACCGTTCGATCCGGGGCGGCCCGCGGCCTCCACCGGACGAGCCGATGACGAACATCAAGACCCGGACTCGACGCCGAGCCGGGACGAACAGCTCGACGAACCCGAGCAACGGAAAACACCGGTTGCGCAGCGAACGACTGCGATGCCGCGAGAAGAAGGAGAACCCGACCATGGGTGAGCCCAATAAGGTGCGCGTTGCCATTGTGGGCGTAGGAAACTGCGCTTCATCCCTGGTGCAGGGCGTGCAGTACTACAAGGACGCCGACGAGAGCTCCACCGTTCCCGGCCTCATGCACGTGAAGTTCGGCCAGTACCACGTCCGCGACGTCGAGTTCGTCGCCGCGTTCGACGTCGACGCCAAGAAGGTCGGCTTCGACCTGTCCGACGCGATCTTCGCGAGCGAGAACAACACCATCAAGATCGCCGACGTGCCGCCGACCGGCGTCACCGTCCAGCGCGGCCACACCCTCGACGGCCTCGGCAAGTACTACCTCGAGACCATCACCGAGGCCGACGGCTCCGGTGTCGACATCGTCCAGGCCCTCAAGGACAACGAGGTCGACGTCCTCGTCAGCTACCTCCCCGTCGGCTCGGAGCAGGCCGACAAGTTCTACGCCCAGTGCTGCATCGACGCGGGCGTCGCGTTCGTCAACGCCCTGCCGGTGTTCATCGCCTCGGACCCCGAGTGGGCCCAGAAGTTCGCCGACGCCGGTGTCCCGATCGTCGGCGACGACATCAAGAGCCAGGTCGGCGCCACCATCACCCACCGTGTGATGGCGAAGCTGTTCGAGGATCGCGGCGTCACCCTCGACCGCACCTACCAGCTCAACGTCGGCGGCAACATGGACTTCAAGAACATGCTCGAGCGTGAGCGTCTGGAGTCGAAGAAGGTCTCCAAGACCCAGGCCGTCACCTCCAACCTGAACGGTCCGCTGGCCGGCAAGATCGCCGACAAGAACGTCCACATCGGCCCGTCGGACCACGTCGAGTGGCTCGACGACCGCAAGTGGGCCTACGTCCGTCTCGAGGGTCGCGCCTTCGGCGACGTGCCGCTGAACCTGGAGTACAAGCTCGAGGTCTGGGACTCCCCCAACTCGGCCGGCATCATCATCGACGCCGTGCGCGCCGCCAAGATCGCCAAGGACCGCGGTATCGGCGGACCGGTCATCCCGGCCTCGGCCTACCTGATGAAGTCCCCGCCGAAGCAGCTCGCCGACGACGTCGCGCGTCAGCAGCTCGAGGAGTTCATCATCGAGGCCTGAGCCTCGACGAATCCCTGTCACGACAGATCCGACGAAGACCGCCCATCGGAGGCGGCCGACGACTTCGAGTCGACGGCCATGCCGCCGGTGGGCGGTCTTCGTCGTGAACACATGGAGCATCGGGGTGAACTGCTGCCGCCGCGAGCCTCACGGCGAGGCGAACGCGCAGGTCATCCATCCAAATCAGTGACCGCGCCAGACCCTTCACATAGAGTGTTGTCGATTGCTCCGAGTGGCCCGTATCGGGCACATCGGACATCACGAGACCCTGTACCAACAGAAAGGCGCAAACCATGGGCGTGAGCCTGAGCAAGGGCGGAAACGTTTCGCTGAGCAAGGAGGCTCCGGGCCTGACTGCGGTCTCCGTCGGCCTCGGCTGGGACATCCGAAGCACCACCGGTACCGACTTCGACCTCGACGCCAGCGCCATCGCGCTCGGCGCGGACAAGAAAGTCCTCTCCGACCAGCACTTCATCTTCTTCAACAACCTGCGTTCGCCCGACGGCTCGATCGAGCACACCGGCGACAACCTGACCGGTGAGGGCGAGGGCGACGACGAGGTCATCAAGGTCGACCTCGCGGGCGTTCCGCCGAACGTCGACTCCATCGTCTTCCCCGTCTCGATCTACGACGCGGACGCACGGTCGCAGTCGTTCGGCCAGGTCCGCAACGCGTTCATCCGCGTCGTCAACCAGGCCGGCGGCGCCGAGATCGCCCGCTACGACCTCAGCGAGGATGCCTCCACCGAGACCGCGATGGTTTTCGGTGAGCTGTACCGTCATGGGTCGGAGTGGAAGTTCCGCGCGGTCGGCCAGGGCTACGCCTCGGGTCTCGCGGGCATCGCCCGCGACTTCGGTGTGAACGTCTGAGTCTCTCGTAGACTCCGGCTGTCCGCCTGAACGTGCTTGTGGATGCCGCACCCGTTGTCGAACGGGTGCGGCATCCGCGCGTCACCACTCCTCTCCGACAATGCGGTCGGCTGGTTTCCACGCACCCTAGAAAGGCCACAAACCAGTGGTAGTAAGAATTTTCGGCCTCTCGGTCGTCGTGACGATCGTGTCGCTGATCATCGCTTTCCTCTATGGCGGCGTCGAAGCGCTGATCCTGACCGCCATCCTCGGCGTCTTCGAGATCTCGCTCTCCTTCGACAACGCGGTCATCAATGCCACGATCCTCCGCCGGATGAGCGAGTTCTGGCAGAAGATCTTCCTCACCATCGGCATCCTGATTGCCGTCTTCGGTATGCGACTGGTGTTCCCGCTGGTCATCGTGTGGCTCGCGTCGGGTCTCAACCCGGTTGAGGCGCTCGACCTCGCACTGAACCCGCCGCCCAACGATGCGGCGTACTTCCCCAACGGCGATCCCAGCTACGAGACGATCATCACCGACGCCCACCCGCAGATCGCGGCCTTCGGCGGCATGTTCCTGCTGATGCTGTTCCTCGGCTTCGTCTTCGAGCAGAAGGAGCTCACCTGGCTGACCTGGATCGAGCGGCCGCTCGAGAAGATCGGCAAGCTGGAGATGCTCGAGGTCGTCATCGCCATGACGCTTCTCGTCCTCACCGCGACCTACATCGCCGCACCCGACGAGCGGTCGACGGTCATGATCGCCGGCTCACTCGGCATGATCACCTACATCCTGGTCAACGGCCTCGGCGAGTACTTCAACGTCGAGACCGCGGAAGATGACGAAGCGGCCGAGCCCGGCACCGACGCCGCGGAGAAAGCGGCAGTCGAGAAGAACAGCGGGAAGTCGGGCCCGTCGGACCTGGCCAAGGCGACAGGCAAGGCCGGCTTCTTCCTGTTCCTCTACCTCGAGGTCCTCGATGCGTCGTTCTCGTTCGACGGCGTCATCGGCGCGTTCGCCATCACGGCGGATCCGATCATCATCGCCCTCGGCCTCGGCCTCATCGGTGCGATGTTCGTCCGTTCGCTCACCGTCTACCTGGTGCGCAAGGGCACGCTGTCGGAGTATGTGTACCTCGAGCACGGAGCGCACTGGGCGATCGGCGCGCTGGCGTTCATCCTGCTGTACTCCATCGGCACCCACGTCCCCGAGATCATCACCGGCCTGATCGGCGTCGCGCTGATCATCGCCGCACTGATCTCCAGCATCGTCCGACGCAACCGCCTCGCGGCGAAGGGCGAAGAGGAGAAGGTCAACATCTGACCCTTCGCCCCCTGAGGAGCGTCCGGAGCTTGCGGAGGGCGCGTCAGCCCTGCTCCCTGAGGAGCGTCCGGAGCTTGCGGAGGGCGCGTCACGAAGGGTCCGGCGACCGACGTTGCGAAGACCCTTCGTGACGCCCGCAAGCTCGCTCCTCAGGGAGCGGAGAGAACAACTGCGCCGCAGGACCCGAAGGTCCTGCGGCGCAGTGGTTTCGAGAGCCCGACTCAGCCCTGCTGCTGCCCGAGTTGCTGGGTGATCTGCTGGTTGATCTGGTGCAGGCTCGGCACCGACATGCCCGGGAGATGGCCCTGGATGGTGCGCAGGACCGACGAGTCGTCGCGCACCTTCTCGCTCGATTGCACGAGAACCGTTCCGGCGCCGGTGAAGTCGAACTGGCGCTCCTCGCCCGAGTTCAACCCCATCCGCCGGCCCGCGGCCGCGATGAAACCGTTGACCCACGCCTCGTCGTAGTGGTGACTGGGCGACGGGCAATCCGACCATCCGACAAGCGCTTCGGGATCGACGCGCACGGGCGGTTCGACGAACATCACCGGGCCGTTCGACGACGCGAGGAACTTACCGGTGCCGATGAGCGTCAGGAACCCCGGCACGATCGACTGGTTGAGCGACAGGTTCGGCTGGAAGGCAAGAAGATTGGCTGCCCGGATGGTGAGGTTGCCGTCTTCGAGGTCGTAAGCGTTGATGTCGTATCCGCGGTCGCCGATGATCAGCTTGCCGTGGCCCTCGGCGACGACGTAGTCACCGAGGTACAGCGGGGCGGAGAACTGCTGCGCCACCATCTGCAGCATGTTTCCCTGCAGACCCTGGGTCAGTGCGGTGAACTGCATCTGACCGTAGTAGGCGATCATCGCGCCCTTGGACATGAACCACGGCTGGTTGAGGTCGATGCAGAAGGAGTAGTTGTTGTCCGGCACGTTGTCGTCCGACGGCAAATTCATCGGACTCCACACGGTGTTGAGTTGACTCATAGCTTCTCCTCCGATGCCTGCACGTACACGATGCCCTGTCCGGAGCACTCCAATTGCATTGCCTCACCGCCGGTTCGACCCACGTTGCGCCAGCTCATCGCCGACCGCAGGCTGGTGTTGACCTGACCGGCCGACCCAACGAACGCCTGCGGGTCGACGGTCACCGGCGGCTTGGCCGGGGACACCTCGAGCTCGAAGACCCCACCGTGCCCGAGCAGCACCGCCGAACCCGGACCCGACAGCTGCGTCGTGAACATGCCCTGACCGGTGACGGCTCCGGCAGCAGCGGACCGCAATGCACCGAACAGGCCGCCACCACCGCCGCCACCACCGCCCTGTGAGGCAACCGAGACGACGGAGGCCTGCAGATTGGCCGCATAGGCGAGCAGCCGCGACGCCTCGACCCGGATCGTGCCGCCGACCGCCGCGAGATCCACGACGTGCACCTCGATGCCGAGGAAGCCGTAGTGCACCTCGCCGTGCCCCTGTGCGATCATCGTCGACTCGTGCTCGCCGGCGAGCATCCGGCCGGCCATCCCGCCCATGCCGCCCAGTCCCGGCATCCCGCCGCCCATACCGCCGGCTCCCGCGATCTGGTGGGGCTGGAAGTGCACGTCGCCCTTGTAGAAGAGCATCGCCCCGCGTCGTGCGACGACCGGCCCGGTACGGCCGATGTCGACGGAGACGACCTTGCTGTTGACCTTGGTGAACATTCTCGCTACCTCACCCTCACCGCTCGGCCGGCTGGATCGACACGACGCCGCTGCCATCCCAGCGCAACGAGAACGCCTCTCCGCCACCCTGTCCCAGCGCCGACCGCCAGGAGACATCGGTGACGAAGGACTGACTCAACTGGCCGCGGGCGCAGACGAACGCGTCCGGGTCGACCACGAGCGGATACTGCGGTGACACCTCGAGGTGGATGAGCGGGCCGCCGTTGGACAACAGCGCGATCTGCCCGTGGCCGCTCACCGTCGTGGTGAACAGACCCTGACCCGACGACGCGCCGCGCAGACCGGCGAAGGTGACGTTGGTCTGTAGGTTGCCGTTGAGCACCATCAGCTGCTCGGACTCCACTTGTAGGGTCTCGTTGTTGAGCTCGATGACGGTCGTCTCGGCGGCGTTGTGCGCGAAGTACACGATGCCGTTGCCCGAGGCCTCCATGAGCGACAGCGCCTCCCCGGTGGCCCGCTGCTTCAGGCCCGCGAGCACGCCGTCGCCGCCGCCGAAGCCCGCCGATTTGAAGGTGACCTGTCCCTCGTAGGCGACCATCGACCCGCTGATCGCGCGGACCGCGGAGTTGTTCAGCCTGGCTTCCACCACGCGTTTGGACCGTTGTACCAACTGCATTCGACGTGCCTCTCTCGCGCCGTGGGGAGGCCGCCGATC
Organism: Gordonia sp. SMJS1; assembly: GCF_029866425.1. Lineage (NCBI taxonomy): Bacteria > Bacillati > Actinomycetota > Actinomycetes > Mycobacteriales > Gordoniaceae > Gordonia > Gordonia sp. SMJS1. The sequence goes on from NZ_CP123381.1 coordinate 5,119,146, forward strand.
GACCATCCCTCGTTCGTCTCCCGACGCCATCCCCGCACCGCGGCACCTGCCGGCATCTCGGCATCCCAGCTCGCCGTGAGCCGGGGAATCCGGCCTCATACCGAGATGAAAATAGCCGATAGCATCGAGTGGTGCCCGGAAACTTCGTACGTCGTTGGTTCGGGAACGATTCACGCACGAATTCCGCGCCACCTGCATCATCGGAACAAATGACGGCAGCGTTCCTGGAGTCCGAATCCGTCCTGGCCGAGATCGATCCGGCCGTCGCGGTGACCGCCGCCCTCGACCCGCGGTCGCGCCTGCGCGCCTCGTGGTCGGACATCCGCGAGCAGCACGCCCAGGCGACGTCGGACTACCTCCGGCTGGTGTCCCCCCCGGCCGGCACACGCGTCGACCCCCGGGATCTCGACCGGTCGACACAGGCGCTGCGGTCGATCACCGCCTCCATGCGCGACTTCGCCCGGACCAACGCCGAGACCCTCGAGCGGGCGCGGGCCACGGTGCGGGCCGCCGACGCCCAGGACCACGAGGCGCGGGTGGCCGCCAACCGGGCGATGACCGCCCTGGAGAACGCCGCACCGGCGGTGGCACGACTGCAGTCGGTGTCGGATGCCACCGACGACCTCGCTCGTGCGCTCACGGCTTTCGACCAGGGCGCGGGGCTGCGTGCCCGGCAGACCGCCGCGGCAGCCGTGCTCAGTTCGGCGCGTCGCCTCGAACAACTTCTCGCCGAGGCCCCCGCCTTCGCCGACCGCGCACAGCAGGTCATCCGTTCGGTGGAAACGCGCCGGAGCGCGGTGTCCACCCGGAGCGCGCAACTCCCCGACACCCTCTCGGCACTGCGCCGGGAGTTCAGTGCCGATTGCTCCCTCGATCTACAGCGCAACGGCTCGGTCGTCGACGAACGGCTCGAACACGCCGACGCCGAGCTCGCGGCCGCCCGCGCGATGGTCGATGCTGCCCCCGACCAGGCCATCGGCCGCGCCGACGCCGCCCGCGACGACCTGGCCGTCGCGGAGAAGGCCGTCGACGCCGTGCTCGACCGGTTGCGACTCCTGCGGGAGGTGCGCGCCGACCCGCGGGGCGCGGAGCAGCGCGTGCGCTTTCGCCTGCGCGACGCCCAGCTCTTTGCGGTCAATCACCGTCTGGTTGACGAATGGGGCTCGGTCCTCGATGCTCAGGCCGACCGGATCGAGCGCGCCAAAGGGGTTCTGGATCGCATCCACCCCGACTACTGGAGCTACCTGACGCAGCTGCGTGCGGTGGACGACCGGATCACCGAGATCGTTTCGCGGATGAGAGGACAGGTGGCCGCAGGATGACCACCACTGCACGACACGACGACACCGGTCTCGAGCCCGGGACGATCCGGCACTTCGACCACCTGGAGCCGTCGGTCTCGAACTCCCTGTTCCATCGGCAGCCCGAGCCGATCGAGCCGACCTGGCCGGCGCAGCGGCTCGCCGTCGCGCTGGGCGCCACCCTGTACGTCCCGGCAACCCGGCCCGATCTTGCCGAGGTCATCCGCCGACGCCGCGCCGAGGGTGTGATCTCGATGGTCATCGACCTCGAGGACGCCGTCGCCGACGACGAGGAGGCCGAGGCGATCGAGCACGCCGTGGCCGCGTTGCGCGGTATCGCCGCGAACCCGTGCCGGCCGATGTTGCTGTTCGTCCGTCCGCGGTCGGCCGACCGGATAGTGCCGATCGCCACCGCGCTCGACACCCCGTCGGTGCTGACCGGGTTCGTCATCCCGAAGTTCTCGTCGGAGAATGCACCCGAGGCGTTCGACGCCGTTGCCGCTGCCGGACAGATCCTCGACAAGCACCTCTGGGTCATGCCGGTTCTCGAGTCGGCCGCGGTCGTGCACCGCGAGACCCGCGACGACGAGTTGACCGCCCTCGCGTCGCTCCTGAGCGCGCACCGTGACCACGTGCTCGCCGTGCGCATCGGTGCCACCGACATCTGTAGTCACTTCGGAATCCGCCGGGATCGTGACCTGACCATCTACGACGTCCGGGTCGCGGCCGATGTGATCGCCGGCATCGTCAACCATCTCGGCCGCAGCGACGAGAGCGGCTTCGTCGTGACGGGGCCGGTATGGGAGTACTTCGCCGACCACGAGCGCATGTTCCAGCCCATGTTGCGTCACACGCCGTTCCGCGAGAACGACGCCGTCTACTTCCGGCAGCAGCTCGTCAGCCGCGACATGGACGGTCTCCTCCGCGAGATCACCCTCGACCGCGCCAACGGCCTGCACGGCAAGACCGTCATCCACCCCGCGCATGTCGCCGCGGTGCACGCGTTGTCGGCGGTCACCCACGAGGAGTATCACGATGCACTCGACATCCTGGCCGGCGAGTCCGGCGGGGTACGGGCGTCGTCGTACCGCAACAAGATGAACGAGCTGAAGCCCCACCGCAACTGGGCCTTGCGGGTCATCGATCGCGCTGCCGCCTTCGGCGTGACCCGCCAGGGGGTCTCGTTCGTCGACCTGCTCACCGCGCTCGCCTCGCCCGGGCAGGCGAACTCGTGAACGATCCGGACACCGTCGGCATCGACTGGGTGACCGAACGTTTCGGCGTTCAGATCGCCGACGTCGGCGACGCTCCGGGTCACACGGTCCGCGACCTCGTCTCACTCGGCTTGCGCCACAATCGACGCCGTGCTCATCTGCTGGTCTCGACCGTGCTGGGCAAGCACATCCCGACCTCGCCCGCCATTGTCCGTGGCGCCGCCGACGATCTGGGCGCCGCGATCATCGCCGAGATCGGTGCGAATGCGGCGCGCGACGCCGTCGTCTTCGGCTTCGCCGAAACCGCGACCGGTCTCGGACACTGTGTCGCCGAACGCATTTCCGCATCCCGGTATCTGCACTCGACGCGGCGCAGACGCCCGGATGTGGTGGTGACGGGCACCTTCGAGGAAGGGCATTCACATGCGACGACGCATTTGCTGCAGCCCAGCGATTCCGCCTTCCTCGACGCGATGACACCCCAGGAGGTATTGATCCTGGTCGACGACGAGATCTCCACCGGCAAGACCGCGCTCGGCGCCATCGAGGCCATCGTCGCGGACCGTCCTCGTAAGCGGTTCGTCGTGGCGTCCCTGGTCGACATGCGTACCCCCGCGCAGAAGTCGGAATGCGATGATCTCGCAGCGAAACTCGGCGTCGATGTCGCTTACGTGGCGCTCGCGCACGGCTCGATCACCCTTCCCCCGGACCTCCTCGACGAGGTGTGGCAGCTCGGGTCCGACGAGCTCAACCCGGTGGCAGCCCGGCGCGGCGGCCTGGTCGCGGTGGCCCTCGACTGGCCGGCGGCAGTTCCCGACGGCGGCCGGCACGGAATTCTCCGCACCGACTCGACGGGCTTCCGGCGAGCGGCGACCGCGGCCGCCGACACCGTGGCGGCACAACTCGATCCGCGGCGCCCGGTTGTCGTGATCGGGCACGAGGAACTGATGTACGCACCCTTGTGCATCGCCGAGTCGCTGGAGCGTCGTGGCTTCGCCACCGGATACCAGACCACCACGAGGTCGCCGGCCCAGGTGCACGACGTCCCGGGTTATCCACTCCGGCGCGGATTCCGGTTCACCGCACCGGAACCCGATCCGGAGACGCCAAGGTATGTCTACAACGTGTCCTCCGTCGACCATCCGGACCCGCAGGTCGTCCTGATCGTCGACTCGCCGGCCGACACCGATGAGCTGCGTGCGCCCGGTGGACTCATCGACGTCCTCACCGCCGCCGGGCACCCGGTGGTGCTGGCCGTCGTGCCCGCCACCGACCAACGTTCCCTGGCACGAACCCGAGAGGCGGTGCGCTGATGGACATCGCCACCACCACGCCACCGCTGTGCGGACCGGAGTTCGGTTCGTACGCGGCCGACGAGGTCACCTGGCTGCTCAAAGACCTGTCCGACGTGGCGTTGGAAGGTGAACTGCGCGAACGGGAACGCCGAATCCAGTCCGGTCAGGCCCACTACGCGGAGTCGTTGCCGATCGAGTATCAACCCGGCCGCGAGTACCAGGAACTCTTCCATGCGACGCTACGGTCCTCGGCCCAGCGCCTCGCGGAAGCCGTCGGCGTGGTGTCCGAACTCATCCTGGCCGAGCGGCATTCCACGCCGACGCTGGTGTCGCTGGCGCGGGCCGGCACCCCGGTCGGCATCCTGATCCGACGGTGGATGGCGGCCGTCCACGGCATCGAACCCCAGCACTACACGATCTCGATCGTGCGCGCCCGCGGGATCGACACCGTCGCACTCGATCACATCGTGGCGCGGCACCCTGCCGAGTCGGTCGTCTTCGTCGACGGCTGGACCGGCAAGGGCGCCATCCAGCGCGAACTCACCGCCGCTGTCGACGACTACGCGCGCGCCGGCCGGCCGCAACTGCACGACGAACTCGCGGTGCTGGCGGACTCCGGCTCCTGCACGACCCTGTTCGGCACCAGGGACGACTTCCTCATCGCCTCCGCCTGCTTGAATTCCACTGTCTCCGGCCTGGTCTCGCGCACCGTCCTGAACGCCGACCACATCGGTCCGGGCGAGTTCCACGGAGCGAAGTTCTACCGCCATCTCGCCGACTTCGATGTCTCGGGACTGTTCCTGGACACCGTCAGCGCCGAGTTCGATGCAGTCGCCGACCGAGTTCGGGCGACGGTGTCGGCGATGACGCCGGAGTCACGCCGGCCCGACTGGTCCGGCTGGCGTTCCGTGGAACAGATCCAAGCCGAGTACGGCCTGTCGTCGATCAACCTGGTCAAGCCCGGCGTCGGCGAGACGACGCGGGTGCTGCTGCGTCGCGTACCGTGGCGCATCCTGGTGCGCGCCGACGATCTGCCCGAACATCGCCACATCCGGTTGCTCGCCGCCGAACGAGATGTGCCCGTGGAGGTCTCGCCCGATCTCGCGTACTCGTGTGTCGGGCTCATCAAGGAGGACTCGTGAACGCGCTGGTCGCCACCGATCTCGACCGGACCATGATCTACTCACGCGCCGCCATGGGCGACGAGCAGTTCGCGACCCTGGAGACCGTGTGCGTCGAGATCTACCGCGACGCGCCGCTGTCGTACATGACCACGACCGCCGTCGAACTGATGACCATCCTGGCACGTGAGGTCGTCGTCGTACCGACGACCACTCGCACCCCGGCACAGTTTGCCCGGATCGATCTGCCGGGCAGCCCATTTCGCCACGCCGTGGTCAGCAACGGTGGCCGGATCCTCGTCGACGGCGCCGACGATCCGGAATGGCGTGCGCACATCGACCGCGAGGTGACCCGCGCGGGCGCCACCCTCGACGAGGTCCGCGACGAACTCCGAACACGCATCGACGACTCCTGGGTCACCGCTCTGCGGACCGCCGACGACCTCTTCTGCTACCTGGTCGTCGACCCCGCGGTCCAACCGCCGAAGTTCCTCGAACAATGGCAGCAGTGGTGCGACGCACGTGGCTGGACGGCTTCCCAGCAGGGTCGCAAGATCTACGCGACCCCGCAGCCGGTGACCAAGTCGGCGGCCATCGCCGAAGTCCGGCGACGGCTCGTCGCTGACGGCACCCTCGACGACTCGGCAGTGCTCTGCGCGGCCGGCGACGGCTGGCTCGACACCGACCTGTTGCTCGCCGCCGATCACGCGATCCGCCCGCGGCACGGTGAGCTGGAATCGCTCGGCTGGTCGGCGCCCGGGCTCACGATCACCGCCGACACCGGGGCCCTCGCCGGTGTCGAGATCCTGCGGTGGTTCGGCGAGCGGAGCGGGATCACCGTGCCGGAATCCGCGACGCCTCCAGCGCGAGACCGGACCGTCGGGGTTCACGCGAACTGATCAACCGAACTGATCACGTGGGCATCGATCCGAGGACGTCGGAGTGCCCATGGCGTCGGCACCAGCTGATCAGGTATCGCGCGTGTAGGCCGCACCACCGGTAGACGGCGGCCTGGGTCATCGGCAGCGATGCGTCGTGCTCACCGCGCTCGACGATGATGGGCCCGAGGTAGTGGCTCGTCACCTTGTTCGCCGTGTTCGGCGACACCTTGGCGGCGCGGGCCAATGAGGCGTTGTCCGAGGCGCTGCCCGACGCAATCGCCCCCGCGAGACGGCCCGCGGTATGGCCGCGCCGACCATCGAACAACTGGTAGAGCGGTGGACGGCGCGCCGACGCGGCCCTGGGCAGGGCCTGGCCGAGCGCCACCGAGCGCACAACACCGACCAGCGTCGCGAAACCGTCCGATTTGGCGATGACCCCCGCGACCTCGTCGCGCAACCGCGCCTCGTCGAGATGGTCCTGTTCCAGCCCGTGTCCCTGGGTCGCCAGGACAACCGGCGCGTGCCGGTCATGGTGGTCGAGGGTGTCGATGACGTCGAGTCCGTCGAAGGTCCATTCCAGGTCGGGTCGGTTCCAGATCAGATCCGCCACCACGACGTCGAATCGCACGTTGCCGGCGATGCACTGGACGAACTCGTCGCGGCCGGTGGCAACGGTGACCGTGGCCTGGTCGAGCGCCTTGGTCAGCGGCACCGCGACCACGTGTCCCAGCGGGGAGGCGACGAGGACCCGCATGTCGGTCGGCACAGGCATGATCATGCCCGATATGTCCACGGTGTGCGCGATCACGCATCCGATCGGACGACAGGGTGATTATTTACCCTGCGATCACCACATCAGGTTCGAGATACCGCTGACAAACCGTCTCATGTTCGTGAGGCTGAAGAAATTGGCGTTCGTGAAATAAATTCTCGATGCCCGATCGCGAGCCATGTCGATCATCCGAGAGAGTCCCGCCGTGTGTTCGGCTCACAGCTCCCGGCCGAATCGAAGTCGACAGGAGATCCCGGCACGTGTCCGTACCCCTCAACGACGCCCCCCGGTCGGCGACCCCCGGCACCGGGCCCACTGCCGCGCCGAGTCCGGAGCGGCGAATCACGGCCGTCGTTGCCGAGCACGACATCTTCGACGCCGCCCTGGCCGCTCTCGTGGAGAGCGCCGGCTACGACGCGACGGTCGTCGAACCCGCCCAGCTCGCTGCCCTACGGAACCCGAGCGCGATTCTGGTGCGGTCGGCCGCGATGCTCGGATTCGTCCGGCGGGTGGCATCGCTGCGCACCGTCAAGGTCATCTTCGTGGGCAACGGGGTCGCGGGCTTCGATCACGTCCGTGTCTCACCGCGGGCCCCGGCCGCCGAGGACGAGCTGCAGCGGGCGCTCGAGACTGCGGTGGGACCGCCGACCCCGCCGTCCGCACCCACACTCGCGAACCGGGTGCGCATCACCGAACGGGAGCTGGAGATCCTGCAGACCTACACATTGGGTGCGACGCTGCGTCAGACGTCGCGTATCCACGAGATCGCCGAGAGCACGGTGCGCGAGCACTATCGGCGTGTCGCCCGACGCTACGAGGAAGCCGGCCGGCCGATCGGGAACAAGGCCCAGTTGCTGGTCGAGCTCATCGCCGACGGCTGGGTGCGCCCCTGACACCGCCGCTGTGACCGGAGACATCGTGGGATGGTTCGACCGGGTCGCCCGTCGCCCGTCGGCCCGGCATCGCGGCACGTGACCGGCGGTGACCCTTAGAAGAGCCCCACGGCGCGGCCGATCAGACCGAGCGCGACGACGAGAAAGATGATCGCCGCGACGGCGATGACGATCACGCCGCCGGCACGCCTGCGCTGCGGCGGTTCGTGCTCCTCTCCCCCGACCGCGGATTCCGCCGGCGGTGTGTCACCGGGCGCCACTCCGCCGCCGGGCTCGAGTCCCGCCGTGCTGGACGGGTCGGGGTTCTGCGGGTTGAACGGTTTGCGGGCGGGGTCGTTGTCAGCCATGCGGGCGGTGTACCCGGAATGGCGCGAAGTCACTCGCGGGCGGTCAGAGACCGGGTGCGAGTGCGGCGAACATCACGGGCAGATCCTCGGCCCAGTAGGGCCATGCGTGCGTTCCGATCGCGCGGAAATGGACGACCGGCTGCAGTCCCTCGGACCTCATCCGGCGGGCGAACTCGTTCGAGCACGCGTTGACCGACTTCTCGAGTACCGCTCCCGTCGCGATCTTCTCCGCACGGTGCCGGCCCGGGTCGAGCCGGGTGCGTTGATCGAGGGGGCCGGGCGCGCCGGTCCCGGACGCGATGAAGACGCGCTTCCGACGAGGGCCGGCAGGCGGCGACCCGGGTCGTGGTCGGCCCATCCCGGCGCGTTCCACGGACCCCACATGTTGGTGGGATCCCCACCGTCCCGGATGATCGCGGCTCGGATCTGCCCTTCGTGCACCGGGCCGGTCGTGAACGGGCAACCGCTGATGGAACCGACGCCCGTGTACAGGCCCGGCCGGCGCGTCGCGAGTGTGAACGCGGCCTGGCCGCCCATGGACAGGCCCGCGACCGCGTTCCGCCCGTTGCCGTGGAACCGGCCGTCGATCAGCGACGGCAGTTCGACGGTCAGGAAGATCTCCCACTGCGGACGCCCGAACGTCGCGTCGTCGTGCTGCCAGTTCGTGTAGAACGCCCCCTGGCCGCCGGGCAGCACCGCATTGACGTCCTTGTCGCGGAAATACCTGTCCGCGCGGGCTTCCCGAATCCAGTCGCTGATCGCCGTCTTGCGGCCGCCCCCGTCGAGGAGATACAGCGTCCCGCGCGACCGGGAGTGCGCCGGGTGCAACACACTCACCGGCACGTCCCGGCCCATCGCAGCCGAACGGATCACCAGATCGTGCCGCTGCGGCCCGACCGCCACACTGCTGATCACCGACGCCGACGCGGATACCGGTGCCGCCGAAACGATTCCCTGCGTACCCGAGACGATCGGACCGGCGACGAGCGCAGCCGCGAAGACCCTGATCAACCGGCGCCGAGCACGACTCATCCGGGGAGCACACCCAGCTGCCCGAGGAAGTCGAGCTGATCGAAGTACAGGTGCTCGGACATCAGCTCCGAGCCGTCGATCCGGTAGGTCGCACTCCATCGGAACGAGACAGGCCGTCCGGTGGGTTCGACCGGACCCGACGGACTCTGCAACACACCGTCGTGGACACCGTCGAACGTGCCCTCCACCGAGGCGTTGTCGCCGTCGACGACATACGAACCAACGGTGAGGCGACCGTCGGAGAAGGCGCCCTGGAAGACGGACAGGAAACCCAGTACGCCCTCCCGTCCCGTGAACACCCCACCCGGCGAGACCAATTCCGCATCGGCGGACCATGGTTCGTTCTCCGGTGCGCGGTCGTTGAAGGCATCGATGTGCGCGTCGATGACTGCTCGTGCATCACTCATGTCGGGCTCTCTTTCTCGGTTGTCGTCGGCAGATGCGCCGACATTCGGGTATCCGGATGACACAGACCGCGCGGCGGGTCAGGATGAGCGGGTCGATCGACGAACCGCCCGATCGACTTCGGTCACGATCGTCTGGGTCGAGTCGTAACCGGCGATCGCATGCGCCATCTGCCGACACCGAACGGCAACGCCGTCGTCGGCCAGGATGCGGCGTACCGTCGCGGCGAGGTCCGCAGGAGCGGGTCGCCGGGTCCCCAGATCTGCGCCGACCCCGAAGTACGCCACCCGAGCCGCGACTTCGGGCTTGTCCTCACCCCCTGGTACGACGACGACGGGCACGCCGTGGCGCAGTGCCTGCAGCACTCCGCCGTAGCCGCCGTTGGTGATCAGCACCGATGTGCGCGGCAATAGGGCGTCGTAGTCGAGGAACCGCGCGACCCGCGTGTTGTCGTTCCGCGGCAAGGGATCCGGGTCCGCACCGCCGGTTGTCACGACGACCTGGACGTCCATCTCGGCCAGCCCGGCGACGGCGGGTTCGATCAGTTGGGAGAAGTCGTCGTTGTCGAGCGTGCCCTGGGTGACGTGAACGATCGGGCGGTCGTCGTCGACCATCTCCGACCACCACGGCGGCGGGGGAACAGCACCGCCAGGGAACACCGGCCCCGCGAACACCGTGTTCGGCGCGAGATCTGATCGCGGATACTCGAATTCGGCCGGGCCCAACTGAACGAAACGGTCGAACGCCCTGGACAGGTCGAGGACGAAATGATCAAGCGAGCCCCCGGCCCGTCGGACCAGGTCGCGCGCCGAGGACTGCGTGGACGCGAACAACACCCGTCGTACTGCCATGTGAGCCAACCGGTTACGGAGCCGACCCAGTGGACCGGACATCGGCGGCAAGCCACTGTTGAAGGGGGCGACGTCGGGACTGGACTGAGCGAGCGGCATGGTGCCGACACCGATCACCGGAGGCCGCCGGCCCGGGGGCCGGGACAACAGGGGGATGATCCCGGCGAAGGTTCCGTCGCACACGATCACGTCGACACTCCGGCGGCCGAGGACCGATGTCACCGCCGTCGCCTGCTCCGGCAGCGGCGCGATGAACGTCCGCTCGACCTGGTAGCGCGAGAGCGCCAGTCCGCGGTACCGATGCCGGTCGGGGGTGAAGCTGTCGGGGTCACGTTCGTCCAGATCGGCGACTCCGGTCAGCGATTCGACGGTCAGCCCGGCGTCGCCAACCCGGTCGGCGAAACGCGAGCCGGTCAGCATGATCACCTCGTGACCCCGATCCGCGAGCACACGTCCGACAGCGGTGAGCGGACCGACGTGTCCGGCCAGCGGCGTGGCGCACAGCAGAATGGTCGACATCGATCCTCCATTTGGATAGAGCTCGACTCTAACCAAATTAGACGACGGATGATCACTCTCGCGTAATCGGTCCCATCTTTGCACTTCAGCGGGCTAAGTGAATTCGGGGACCGTGATCGACCTTTGGGCGAAGCCCAGCAACGCCACTACTATCGTTGTCGTTGGAGTCCGACCCGACCGGAGGCCGGCGTGAGCAAACGCCCCTACACACCGCGTAAGCGCGCGATCAGCGCCGCGCAGACGCGGACACGCATCCTCGACGCCGCCCAGGCGCTGTTCGTCCAGCAGGGATATTCGCGGACCACCGTGCAGCAGATCGCGCAGCAGGCCGAGGTGTCCGTCGGCACCGTGCATCAGGCGGGGTCGAAAGCGTCCCTCATGACGGCCGTCCTCGAACGCGCCTTCACCGGTGACGAGAAGTTCGTCTCGCTGCTCGAGCGACCCGAGTTCATCGCGATCATGAACGACACCGACACCGATCGCGCCATCGGGCGGTACGTCGACCACGTCGTCGCCGCGAACAGCCGGATCGCCGATCTATGGCATGCCGCGACGCTGGCGGCCGACACCGACCCGGCCATCGGCGAACAGCTCGAGCGGTCTGAGCTCCGCCGGCTCGACGACGTGCACACCGGCTGCCACTGGTTCGTCCACCGGGGCCTGATCTCCGACACCCGGGTCGATGAATTCGCCGACATACTGAGCTATCTCACCGGCCCGGCGACCCATCGCTACTTCACCGTCGAACGGAACTGGAGCACCGCGCGATTACGCAGCTGGCTGCTCACCGGCATCATGGCGGCGATGCGGTAGTCACACGTGCGGGTCGCCGGCCGTGGTGAGCGGTGGTCGAAGGACCAGGACGACGACGATCGCGACGAGGAAGACGGCGGTCAAGGCGAACGGGACCGGGATGACCGGGTCGAGCAGGACCAGGAGCGCACCGACCGGTACCACGGTGTTCACCACGCGATCGGCGTTGGCGCGCAGAGCAATCCACCAGATGCCCAAGATGAAGACCGCGATGGGGATCGTGACAGTGAACGACGCCTGGGTTTCCGTCAACTCGCTGTGGTGGGTCAGGACGTCGATCTCGACCTCGATACCGGCCGAGAAGGCACCAGCAGCGGCGAAGACGAAGTAGTGGACGTATCCGTACCGGAGGGAGTCGGCGAGCGATCCGATGGCCCGGTGGTGCGGCGGCCAGAAGTAGATCCACCACAGCGCGGCGGTCGCGATGAACGTGAGGATCGCGATCGAGATCAGCGGGGCGAGCTCCTGTTCGTTGTGCAGCGCCTCGATGATGGCGTTCGACGACGCCAACAGGCTCTCGCCGAGCAGGATCAGCGTGAACAGTCCGTACCGTTCGGTGATGTGATGCGGATGCCACGGAGTGTTTCCCTGCTTCTCGGCGACCACCGGCACCGCGAGCTCGGCACCGACGAGCATCACGAACCCGATGGTTGCGGCTGCTCCCGACGGTACGAGCAGCCATAGCAGCCACAGGATCTGGACGACGGCGATCCCGGCGGCATAGAGCCGGGTCGTCCGGCGGCGGTCTCCGGCAGAGCCGGAAGCGCGCAACCACTGCGCGACCATCGCGACGCGCATGACCACGTAGCCGAACACGACCAGGGTGAACTCGTGGTCGACGAAGGCGGGCTCGATCCCGGCGGCCAGCACCAGCACACCCGCCATCTGGACGAAGGTGAGCACCCGGTAGAGCCAGTCGTCGGTGCCGAACGATGTCGCGAACCAGGTGAAGTTCATCCACGCCCACCAGATGGCGAAGAAGATGAAGGCGTACGACACGACCCCGTCGACGATGTGGTTCTCGGTGAGTGCGTGATGGAGCTGGACGGCCGCGATGCTGACCGCGACCACGAAGACCAGATCGAAGAAGAGCTCGAGCGTGCTGGCCGTCCGGCCCGGTTCGGCCGGGTCTCGTAGGCGCATGGTGTTCAGGTGAAAGCGCTCAGACATCGTTGCCCCCGATCGGTCGCTGCGTGTGCACGAGATCATGCCATCGGCGCCGAGGGCATGCGCTCAGGAGCGCGGGTCGGGGTGTCCCACCGCCGACGGCGGTCGGCGTGAGGGGCGCACGCCGTGTGACCTCGGCGATCTGCGCAGGTGACGGGCGGGATGGACCCGTCGTGGCACAGTGAACACGTGCTGCTGCCCACCCTGACCCCCACCGCACCGGACGACCCCGCCGTGATCCGTGTCGGCGACGACAAGCTGTCGCGCGAGGACCTCGTCGGGGCCGCGACGGCGGTCGCCGAACGGATCGCCGGTGCCCGAACCGTCGCGGTACTGGCCACGCCGACGGTGGAGACGGTGCTGGCGGTGGTGGGCGCGCTGATCGCCGGGGTGCCGGTCGTCCCCGTTCCGCCCGACTCCGGGCCGCGCGAGTTCGAGCACATCCTCGCGGACTCGGGGGCACAGGCGTGGCTCGGACAGGCCCCCACCGCGCCGACCCTGCCCGTCATCCCGGTCCGCCGCTACGCGAAATCGTGGCACCGTCACCCGGAACCGCACGCCGATTCGACCGCACTGATCCTCTATACCTCCGGCACGACCGGCCTCCCGAAGGGGGTTCCGATCACCAGGCAGAGCATCGCCGAGGGCCTCGACGCACTCGCCGATGCGTGGTTGTGGACCGCCGACGACACTCTGGCGCATGGCCTTCCGCTGTTCCATGTCCACGGGTTGATCCTGGGGGTCCTGGGTCCCCTGCGACGGGGCGGGCGACTGATCCACACCGTCACCCCGACCGCGGACACCTACGCCGGTGCCGCCGGATCCGGCGCGACCATGTTCTTCGGCGTGCCGACGGTGTGGAGCCGCGTCGCCGCCGATCCGACTGCGGCACAGACGCTGTCGTCGGCGCGCGTCCTGGTGTCGGGCAGCGCCCCGCTTCCCGTGCCGGTCTTCGAGCGGATCCACGAGCTCACCGGCCACGAGATCGTCGAGCGTTACGGCATGACCGAAACACTGATCACCGTCAGCACGCGCGTCGACGGACAGCGCCGGCCCGGATGGGTGGGTCTCCCGCTCGCCCACGTGGAGACCAGGCTGGTGGAGAACGGTGAGCCGCTGCCCCACGACGGCGAGAGCGTGGGCGATCTCCACGTCCGCGGCCCGATGATGGCGTCCGGGTATCTGAATCGTCCGGATGCGACTGCCGAATCCTGGCTTCCGGACGGCTTTTTCGCGACCGGTGACGTCGCGGTCATCGACGGGGGCGGGATGCACCGCATCGTCGGCCGACGAGCGACCGACCTCATCAAGTCCGGCGGGTTCCGCATCGGGGCCGGCGAGATCGAGACCGTCCTGCTCGCCCACCCGGCGGTCCGTGAGGTGGCGGTGATCGGCGTCCCCGACGACTACCTGGGCCAACGCATCGTCGCCTACGTCGTCGGCGACCAGGTCGCCGACACCGAGCTCATCGAATTCGTCGCCGGCGAGCTGTCGAATCACAAGCGGCCGCGCGAGATCCGGTTCGTCGAGTCCCTCCCGCGCAATGCCATGGGCAAGGTGCAGAAGAAGCTGCTGGAGTGACCGTCGTCTGAAAACCGCCCGGTGGAGCGGACCCGACGACGGTCTGCCGGCTGTCCGTTTTCCACGGGCGGTTTTCACACGGCTGACGTAGTAATCCACAGACGTCTCGGACGCCGGGTTCTGCCCGCCGCCACGATAGACACTGTCCCGCATGACCTTCGACGAGCTCACCGAGCGGTTCGGCGGCGTCGTCGCCACCCATCAACTCCTGGCCGCCGGCGAGACCTCCGCATCGATCCGGGATGCGTGCCGTTCCGGCACGCTCTCGTCGATACGCCACGGGTGGTACCGGACCGAGGCCGCCGAACCAGAAGTGGTCGAGGCAGTCGCCGATCATGGCGTCGTCTCCTGTGCGACCGCGCTACGACGCCACGGACTCTGGATACCTGAACATCCCGAACAAGTGCATTCGCGTGTGACGCGCCACGAGCGACGCCGATCCCACGACAGGTGCCGACGGTACGGCCGGCCGACCCCGGCCAACGGCGCCGTCGACGATGTCGCGACAGCATTGCAGTACGCCGCCCGATGCTTCGACGTCGAGGGATTCGTCATCCTGTGCGACTCCGCACTCAACACCGGCAAGATCACCCCCGCACGACTCCGCACCGAGTTCGATGACGCGCCGATGTTCATCAAGCGCGCCATCGAGAAGACTCACCAACTTGCCGCGTCCGGAACCGAGACAGCAGCCCGCCTACGTCTCCGGAGCGCCGGCTTGCGAGTCACGGTCCAGCACCACGTACCCGGTGTCGGATGGGTCGATCTGCTCGTCGGAGAACGGCTCGCGCTCGAGCTGGACAGCGTCGAACACCACTCCGGAATCGAGAAGTACGAGGAGGATCGCACTCGAGACCGAAAGCTGATCTCACGCGGTTACTTTCCGTTGCGGGTCACCTATGCACAGGTGTTCGGCGACTGGGCGACACCTATGCGGACATCGCCGAGATCATCGCTCGGGGGTACCACCGCAGCCGGTCGTCTGCCTGGAGAAAACCCAGCTGATAACCGCCCATCAGAAACGGACACCGGGCGCTACGTCCCCGAGCCCTTTCCACCGGGCGGTTTTCAGCGAACCCAGGCCGTCAGTTGGCCCACGACCGCTCGGCCAGCCACTCGGTGATGGTCCCGACCGCCTCCTTCAGGTGTGAGATCTGGTCCCGGCCCGAGTAGTAGTGCGTCGCACCGACAATGGTGTGCAGGGTCTTGTCGGGATGACCGACCGCGTCGAAGAGGCGGTGCGTATGACTGGGCGTGCACGCGTTGTCGGCGGAGTTGCCGATGACCAGTGTCGGGACGGCGAGATCGGCCGCACACCGGGGACCGTCGCCGTTGGCGTCGTCGAAGCTCCACTGCGACAGCCAACTTCGCAGCGTGGTGAACCGGGCGAGCCCGACCGGTCCCATGTTCACGATCCGCGGATCACCCAGGTAGCAACCGAGCCTGCGATCGCTCGGGTCGACGGTCAGGTCGAGCCAGCGCGGATCGGCCATCGTTCCGTGCACGATGAAACCGCGCTCCATCAGCGGTTCGCCGCGCTCGCGCAGATCGACGAGTCGCTCTTTCACCCAGGCGGTGATCCGCCGGTTACGGTCGATCTGCGCCGCGCGGTAGCGGTCGAGGAACTCTGCCGAGTACGGCGGCTGGTTCGGATTCGAGGGGTTGTAGAGGTCCAGCTCCGGGTCGCGGTTGTCGGGATCAGACTCGTCGAGAATCGACGGGTCCATCCACTCGGTCAGAGTGCCGTGCCGCGAGACGTGCGCCGCAAGCAGCATCATGCCGTCCGCGGCGGGGAGGTCGAGGGCGGTCAGGTCCGGCGGCTCACCGGCGGGGGTCGCGGTGACCGTCGCGTGCTGTGCCTGCTGCTGGTAGTACAGCGACAGGGCGCCGCCACCGCTCCACCCGGCCAGGATGACCTTCTCGTAACCGAGGCGTTCGCGCGCATCCTTCACGCACGCACCGAGATCCTGCACCACCTTCTCCATGATCAACGCACTGTCGACGCCGCGATACCGGCTGTTGCAGTAGATGACGTGGTGACCGGCGCGGGCGAGCGCATTGGTCATCGGCAAGTAGGCGCCGCCCCCGATCGGGTGCATGAAGACGATGACGTTCTTCGACGGCACGCCACGGGGGCGGAGCAGGTAGCTCTCGAGCACCACGCTCTCGGTGACCCCGCCGTAGGTGTCCTGGTACGCCGAGAGATCTTCGAAGACAACGAGGTACGGAATACGGTCGTAGTCGTGACGGGGCACGTCCCCCCGGTCGCTCATACTCGTGACCCGGCGTCGGCCTGTGCGGAGTCCGCGACCCCGGATTCGAAAAGTGCGGGTGCGGCGATCAACCGTCGACGGGTGTCGATCGAGATCACCTGCCATTCCACGCGGTCGAACTCGTCGAACTTGCGCCGGGAACGCTCTCGCGCCCGCTCCGGGATGCCGTGATGCATCCCCTGGGGTGCGTGGGAGATCAGACCCGGCGGCATGCCGACTCCGAACATGCTGCCGCCGTGGAAGAACGCGATCTCGTCGAAGTCGGTGTTCCGGTGGTACCACGGCAGCCGTTCGGCACCCTTGCGCGCCTCGGCGGGGCGCGGCAGGAAGTTCATCACGTACACCCCGGTCGCCTGCATGAACAGATGCACCGTGGGCGGCAGATGCACCGTCTCGGAGGTGATGACGTCGTAGTCCTCGATGTTGAACGTGAACGGGAAATTGTCTCCACGCCAGCCCTCTACGTCGAGCGGGTGGAACGGGTAGAACAGCGATGTCTGCCCCTCTCGCTGCCGGAACCGCACCTCGTACTCGTCTCGGCCGTCACCGTCGAACGCCTCCGCCTCGGGAACGACGACGAGCGAGGAGTCGAAGGGGAAGAACCTGCCCAGCATGCCGGGCTCGGGCACCCGGAACTCGTCGACCGCCTCGATGACGAGCAGCAACGACGCACCGTCGGGCACCTGACGATAGGTGCACCCCTTGGGGAGATATACGTAATCGCCGGGCCGGTAGGGCAATCGACCGAACTCGGTCTCGAAATACCCGGTGCCCTCGTGGACGAAGACGAGTTCGTCGCCGTCGACCGGGCGAAACCAGAACGGAGCGGCCTCTTTCCGACGACTCAAAGAAATCCGGCAGTCCTCGTTATGGAACATCAGCAGCGGCTCACCCGCGGGGTCGTTCTGGTCGGTGGGCGCGAGGTCGGTGACGATTCGATCGACGCCCGTGTGGGTGCCCACCGCCCGGAACTGCGTCGGGTCGTTGCGTCGATACAGATGTGCCGTGCGGCCGGTGAAACCGTAGCGTCCGAGTTCATCGTCTTTCAGATCGGCGACATCTCGGTGCACCTGCCGAGGCGTGCGCCCCTTGCGGTGCTGGACGAACGATTCCATGCCGAACTCCTGTCTCTGCGTTTTTCTGATGCTAGATTCAGGTTCAGAAGATGACAAGGGTCACACTGTCGTTCGATCCGAGTGCGGTCGTCGACCGTCCACATGGTTCGATGAGGAATCGGTCCGCGGAAGGAGCTCACGGTGCCGCCGACGAACAAAGGACGCCAGACCGAGGCTGCGTTTCTCGACGCCGCGCGCCGGACGTTCGCCGAAAAGGGCTACCTGAACACCAAGATCTCGGACATCTCGGCCGCTGCCGGCCGCTCGACGGGTTCGTTCTACAACTACTACGACAGCAAGGACCGGCTGCTCGAAGCCCTGCTGGACCAGTTCTCGGACGAAGTGGTGGAGCAGTCGCTCGCGACCCGGCACACCGACCCGGAGGCGAGCGTCCGCGCGGCCGTGACCGCGTATTGGACGACCTACAAGAAGTACCTGCCCGAGATCATCGGCCTGTTCCAGATGTCGATGACCGACGACGATTTTCGCAACCGATGGCTGGCCAACCGGGTGTCCGGTGTGAAGCAGGTGCTGTCGGGTCTGCACGGTGCCGAGCGCGCGGGCTACTCCATCGGCTTGCCGCTCGAACCGCTGGCGTCCGCACTGGTCGCGACCCTCGAATCCACGTGCTGGACCTGGCTTGCGGTCCGCGGCGACGCCGCCGGGCCCGTCCCCGACGACGACACGGCCATCGAGATCCTCACCGCGATCTGGTACCGGACCGTCTTCGGGGCCGGACCGGCACAGTCGGCTCCTTGACCCTTCGTGGCTCGTCGCTGGCGCTCCTCGCACCTCAGGGAGCAATGGTTATGTCGTTCTTTCGGATGAGGGAGCAGGGGCGTGAGCGACAGCCACAGGGCTGACACCGGCCCGCTTGCCGTCCCGGACCGTGCCGACGACCATGGGACCCATGCCCATCGAGGTCCGGCCCGCGACGATCTTCGACGACATCGCCACGATGGTCGGTCCGAAGAAGCCGACGTCGAACGTGTGCTGGTGTCTGAGCTACCGCATTCCGAGCAAGCAGAACCAGGAGCTGGTCCGCGAGCAGCGCGGAGAGTTCGTGAAAGAGTTGTGCGACAGTGGCATTCCGCTGGGTGTGCTCGCCTACGACGACGCGGGCGAGGTCGTCGGCTGGGCGGCTGTCTCACCGCGCGCGGACACGAGCTTCGCCCGGAACCGGAGGATCCCGCACGTGGACGACCTACCGGTGTGGTCGGTGTGGTGCATCCGTGTCCGCCCCGGTCACCGCAAGCAGGGGATTTCGCACGCACTCCTGGCCGGGGCCGTCGACTGCGCACGGTCGAACGGTGCCCCCGCGATCGAGGGCTACCCCGTCGACAATCAGGGCGCCAAGGTCGACCTGACGATGGCCTATGTCGGGACCCGCGCTCTGTTCGAGAAGGCCGGTTTCACCAAGGCGGCCGACACCTCGTCGGTCCTCGCCGGGTTCCCGCGCGTGCTCATGCGGTTGTCGCTGGACTTGACCGAGGCCCCAACTCAGATCAGCTCCGCCAGTTCGGCGCTGGGTACGTGGATCCACCCCTCCCGCGCGGCGAACGGCCGGTCGGTGGCATCGGGCAGGATGGTCCGGCCGAGCTCGGCGGCGCGCGCGATCAGCGCGGTGATCACGGCGTCGAACGCGTCGTCGTCACGGGCCATGGTCTCGGCATGAACGCTGAGATCCAACCATGGCGCAGCTTCTTCGAGAGCGACGACGAGCCCGGCGAGCACCGAAACATTGGCGGCCCGTTTGTATCCGCGCGAGGTCAGTCCCCAGCGCTTGAGTGCCCCCGCGGGATACGCCTCGACCGCCCACCCGTCGACGCGGTCGTCGACGCCCAGGTCCGCAAGCAAGCCGGCGCATCGGAACGCGACGTGCGCGATCTGGTCCGCCGACACGCTGAGCGGACGACCGACACCGGCATCGACGATCCGCAGATCGGTGCGACGCAACGCAAGTGGTCGTCGACGGGCGATGTCGTCGAGCTCCCGCCCCTTCGACAATTCGTTGCGATGATGCGCGACGACGAAGTCGACGAACTCGTCGGGCCAGCCGAAGGGGGAGTCGATCCCGATGCGGGTCGATCCCTCGACGAGGCGTCGGATGGCGGTGTCGTCCGCGCCCACGACGAGGTCGGTGAGCACGGCCCTCTCCGCATCCCAATCGACGCATGCGACAGCTGTTTTCGCCGGCGATGCGGACAGGTCGACGCCGACCGTCCGCATCACCGGGATCACTGATCGACTCAGAAGTTGCCCTCGAGGAACTCGGCGTACGCGGGCAGATCTAGTTGCCCGTGGCCCGACAGCCCGATCACGACGACCTCGTCCTTGTCGCTGTCGGCGACGTGCGCGGCGCAGGCCGCGATCGCGTGCGTCGACTCGGGAGCCGGGACGATGCCCTGGGTCCGGGCGAACTGCACGCCCGCGGAGAACGCGTCGTGCTGGGAGATGGCAACGCCCTGCACCAGACCGAGCTCCACCGTGTGGCTCAGCGCGGGCGCCATGCCGTGGTAGCGCAGACCACCGGCATGGATCGGGTCGGGCACGAAATCCATACCGAGCGTGTGCATCTTGAGCAACGGGGTGAGTCCGGCGACGTCACCGTGGTCGTACCGATACTCCCCCTGCGTGATCGACGGGCACGCGGCGGGCTCGGCGGCGATGACGCGCGGATCCGAGCGGCCGTGCAGCTTCTCCCGCAGGAACGGGAACGACAACCCCGCGAGGTTCGAACCGCCTCCGGCACAACCGAACACGACGTCGGCACCACCCGGCTCCACCGCGTTGAGCTGGTCGACGGCCTCCTGCCCGATGACACTCTGGTGCAGCACCACGTGATTGAGCACGCTGCCCAGCGCGTAACGGGTGTCGGGGTTCGAGGCGGCGACCTCGACGGCCTCGCTGACGGCCATCCCCAGGCTGCCCGTGGTGTTCGGGTCCTTGGCGAGCATCGCGCGACCCGACTCGGTCAGCTCGGACGGACTGGGGTGGATGGTCCCGCCGTAGGTGCGGATGAGGAACCCCCGGTAGGGTTTCGAGCTGTACGACGCACGGACCTGCCACACTTCGACGTCGATGCCGAACTGCGCACCCGCGAACGCCAGTGCGCTCCCCCACTGACCGGCTCCGGTCTCCGTCGTCAGTTTGGTGACACCGTCGAGGCTGTTGTAGTACGCCTGCGCGACAGCCGAATTCGTCTTGTGGCTGCCGACCGGACTGACGCCCTCGTACTTCACGTAGATCCGCGCCCTGGTGTTGAGCGCCTCCTCGAAACGACGCGCGCGGATCAGCGGCGACGGCCGCCACATCCGGTAGATCTCGCGCACCGGTTCGGGGATCTCGATGTAGGGCTCGGTGGACACCTCTTGCGCGATGAGGCCGCTCGGGAACAACGCGGCGAGATCGCTCGGACCGACCGGTTCCTTGGTGCCCGGATGCAGGTGCGGCGGGATCGGCGTGTCGAGTTCGGCCGCGAGGTTGTACCAATGGGTCGGGACATCCACTGTGATCAGATCCGGATTACCGGTCTCGACATGCATCGTCATGGATCACCACTCTAATCCTCGGGCCGGTCCCCGCGTCCCGCGCCGACCGATCCCGTTGTCACGCCCGGGGCAGCCGGTACTCCTGCCGGGGCCGGCCGGTGGTGCCGTACTGGAGCGACATCGTCAACCGCCCGGCCGCCACGAGGTTCGCGAGGTGCCGCCGCGCGGTCGGTGCCGCGATGCCGATCTCCCGCGACACATCGTCGGCGAACAGCGGAGCGCCCTCGGCGAACAACGCCAGGATGCGCTGTTCGGTCGGCGAGCCACCCTCGGCCCGGTCCGCGGCGCGGGTGCCGAACCGCAGTGCCGACAGCGCTGCGTCGACGGCGTGCTGGTCGACGTTCTCGCCCGCCAGCATCCGCCGGTACTGGGCATAGCCGGCCAACCGACGGGCGAGGTCGGCGTCGTCGAAGGGTTTGATCAGGTAGGCGAGCGCACCGGCACGCATCGCGCTTCGTACCGCCGAGGCGTCGGTCTCGGCGCCGACGATGAAGCAGTCGCAGTCGAGTTCGGCGACCAGTTCGATGCCCGAGCCGTCCGGCAGGTAGACGTCGAGGAGTGCGAGATCGATGTCGGGATGTTCGGCGATCGCTTGACGTGCCGCACCGATGCTGCCCGCCCGGGCTCGCACCGAGAAGCCCCGGACGGCGTCGACGATCGCCGAGTGCAGAGCCGCGACCCGGAAGTCGTCGTCGACGATCAGGACGCCGAGGTCGTCGGTCATGGGGTCACTCCCGGTTCTTCGGTCTGGCTGTACGAGTCGTCTTCGGCCTCGTCCGTCGGCGCGAGCACGCCGGGCAGGCGGGCGACGAACACGGCCCCGCCCGGTTCGTCATCATCCGCGGAGCCGCGACCCCCCGCATCGGCGACCCACACGTCGCCGCCGACCCGGCGCGCGATCTGCCGGGCCAGGGCGAGTCCCATACCGCGGCCGCCGGGTACGTGCGCGCCCGATTTGGTCGTGACGCCCTCGGCGAAGACGTCGTCGGGGTCCTCGAAGGCGATGCCGGGTCCGGAGTCCCCGACGGTGACCAGGACCGTGTCGCCGTCGGCGATGACCTCGACCTCGACCTCACCGGGCTGTCCACCGTCCGGTCCGGACGCGGCGGCATCGATCCCGTTGTCGACGAGGTTGCCGAGCACGGTGGTGACGACGACGGGTTCGGTGAGCACGCCCTGAATCCAGGTCTGGTCGCCCAGTCGCAGGACCACCCGGCGCTCGCGCGCCTGAGCCGCCTTCGCGTCGAGAAACGCGTGGAGGTGTGGTTCGCGCACATTGTCGAGTCCGGCGAGAAGCGCCCCTCCCGGTCCGGTTCCGGTGACCTCGTCCAGGTAGGCGAGCGCCTCGTCGGCGTGCCCGTGCCGGAGCAGGCCGGCGAGTACGTGCATCCGGTTGGCGGTTTCGTGGCGCTGTGCGCGTAGGGCGGTGCTCATCGACTTGATCGAATCCACCTCGCGGCTGAGTGCTTCGACGTCGGTGCGATCGATCACCGACAGGACCATGCCGAGGTCGCGACCGTCGGCCCGCACCCGATGGGAACTCACCAGCACCACCCGTTCGCCGACACCGGCGGCGAGGGGTTCGTCGGTGGGCGTGGCCAGGACGGTCGCCACCCGCGGGGTCAGGCCGAGGTCGTCGGCGGGGGTGCCGACCGGGGCGTCGATGTCGAGCAGCGCACGCGCCCTGTCGTTGACGACGCGCACGATGCCGTCGGCGTCGACGGCGAGCACGCCGTCGGCCATCGAGTGCAGCACCGCCCCCTGTTCCCGGACGAGCTCGGCCAGTTCGTCGGGCTCCAAACCCAGGGTGAGCCGGCGCCACCGACGGGCCAGCAGCACCGAACCCACCGCGCCGATACCCAGTGCCGCAAGCGCGAGGAGCGCGATCGCGACGATGTCGGTGCGGGTCTCGGAGCCCAGGCGTTCGGTGGAGACACCGACGCTCACGAACCCGACGACCACGCCGTCGGTGTTCAGGACCGGGACCTTCGCGCGGACCGACTCGCCGAGGGTGCCCCGGTCGGTGTTCACCTCGTTCGATCCGGACAGCACCTTCGACGGGTCCGTGGAGACCGTCCTGGCCAGCTCCGTCACCTCGGGATGTGCCAGACGGATGCCGCGGTCGTTGCCGATGACGACGAACAGGGCTCCGGTCCGGGCTCGTACTGCCGCCGCCTGACGTTGCAGCGGGCCGTCGACCAGGTCCGCCGCGTCCACCCGGTCACCGGGATGGGCGGCGACCTCGCTGCGGACCTCGGCGTCGGCGGCGACCGACTGCGCGATGGCGAGCGCGCGCTGTGCGTACTCGTCGCGCACCCGGTCGTCGGCTCCGGCGATGACCAGACCGAACCCGACCGCGAGGCTGACCGCTA
Source organism: Gordonia sp. SMJS1 (assembly GCF_029866425.1). NCBI lineage: Bacteria > Bacillati > Actinomycetota > Actinomycetes > Mycobacteriales > Gordoniaceae > Gordonia > Gordonia sp. SMJS1. The sequence goes on from NZ_CP123381.1 coordinate 5,142,649, forward strand.
TCACCGCCAGCTGCAGGAGCAGCACCTGCGTCCGCAAACGCATGGTGTCAGCCTAATGCTCGCTGTGGGGCAGGCACGCCGACGCGGCGATCCGTGGGGAACGGATCGCCGCGTGGAGTGTGGATCGGCATGCACCGGTTGGGCCGTATCAGAACGGGATGGCCCCGACCAGGACCCCGACGGCGAGCATCACCAGCGAGACGACCGTGGCGCGCCACAGGACCTTCTTGTGGTGGTCGGCCAGGCTGACCCCGGCCAGTGCGACCAGCAGCAGGATCGCCGGGACCAGCGGGCTCTGCATGTGCACGGTCTGGCCGGTGATCGATGCCCGCGCCATCTCGGTGGGGTCGATGCCGTAGCGGGTCGCGGTCTCGGACAGGACCGGCAGCACCCCGTAGTAGAAGGCGTCGTTGCTCATCAGGAAGGTGAGCGGGATCGAGAGCACGCCGATCACGATGGCCATGTGGGGGCCCATCCAGTCGGGGATGCCATCGGCCAGCCAGTGCGCGATGGCGTCGACCATCCCGGTGCCGTTGAACACGCCGGTGAGGACGGCGGCGGCGAGGACCATGGCGACCACCGACACGATGCTCGAGCTGTGCCGGGTGATGGCCTCCTGCTGCTGCTTGATGTGCGGGAAGTTGATGGCCAGGGCGATGCCGGCGAAGATCATGAACAGCACCGGGATGGCGACGATGTCGGCACCGAGGATGGCCAGCAGGGCCACGGTGAGTCCGGCGTTCACCCAGAAGAGCTTGGGCCGCAGGGTTTCCCGATTGGGGTCGAGGACGCCCGAGAAAGATGCGTCGCGGTCGTCGTCGGCGGCGCCCGCCACGGGGCGGCTGAGATCGTGATCGCCGGTGGGAGCGTCGTCGTAGGCGCCCGAGCCTGTTCCCGTCGAACCCGAACCGCGCGCCCGACGACCCTTGGGCGGCAACCCGGTTCCGCCGCCGGCGCCGACCAGTACCTCTTCCTTCGGGGCGAGGATCGAATCCCGGATCTCCAGCTTGCCGATGCGCCGGCGTTCGAGCACACCGAGGTGATAGGCGAAGAGCAGTACGACGATCAGCGCCGCCACCAGTGCGGGGACCATCGGGACGAAGACGTCGTTGGTGTCGATGTTCAGCGCACTTGCGGCGCGGGCGGTGGGGCCACCCCACGGCAAAATGTTCATCGTGCCGTTGGTGAGTCCGGCGACGACCGTGAGGACGACCGGGCTGACGCCGAGCTTCAGGTACAGCGGCAGCAGTGCGGCCGTCGTGATGATGAAGGTCGTCGAACCGTCGCCGTCGAGGGAGACGACACCGGCGAGCACCGCGGTTCCGACCACCAGGCGGGCCGGGTCGTCGTGCACCGCGCGGACGACCGCCCGGACCACCGGGTCGAAGAGTCCGACGTCGATCATGATGCCGAAGAAGATGATCGCGAAGAACAGCATCGCCGCGGTGGGGGCGAGGTCTTTGATGCCGTCGGTGATCATGTCGCTGATGCCGAGGCCGGCACCGGCGAAGAGGCCGAAGGCGACGGGGACGAGGATCAGCGCGACCACGGGCGTCGCCCGCTTGGTGATGATCAGCACCATGAAGGTGGCGACCATCCCGAGGCCGAGGGCTACCAACATTGTCTTACTCGATTCTGCAGCGGATGTGAGGGCGACCACATCGGGTGGTCACATCAGAAGTGTTGGGGGTCACCGGCATCACAGTCACGCTTGGGCGCATAAGTAGCGTTTCGCGCTTTTCGCGCTAGTCGGGCAGCATCGGTGCGTCGTCGCCGTGGTTGCGTCCGATGAGGACCGCGCGGGTGACCGAGTCGCGGCCGAACCGGTCCCGCAGCAGATCCATCGTCGCGTCGAGTTCGTGGGCATGGTCGGTGTCGAAGGGAAGCGTCAGCTGGATGCTGTCGTGGTCGTCGAGGTTGGTCAGCGACAACCCGACCAGGGTGCATCCCCGTTCGCGGATGATCGGCATCGCGTCGGCGAGGAGGCCGCGCGCCGACGTCATGATGAGGTCGGTGCGGTCGGTGGACTCCAGCAGCGTGCGGGACCGGGTGGCGCGGGTGAAGTCGTCGAAGCGCAACCGCAGAACGATTGTCCGACAGACCCGTTCGGCCGTTCGGAGCCGTTTGCCCAATCGTTCGACGATCGCGGTGATGGTCGCCTCGAGGTCGGCCTCGGACTTCGGACGTCGGCCGAGCGCGCGTTGTGAACCGATTGAGCTGCGTCGTTTGCCGGTCTCCACCCGACGCGGGTCCTGGGCGAGTGACAGCGCGAAGAGGTGCCGTCCGGCACCCGACCCGACGATGCCGCGCAACGACCGCTCCCCGAGGGCCGCCAGCTGGCCGACGGTCTCGATTCCTGCGTCGTGCAGCTTGGCCTCGGTGACCGGACCGACCCCCCAGAGTCGACGGACCGGGAGCGGATGCAGGAAGTCGAGTTCGGTTCCCGGCTCGACGATGAGCAGGCCGTCCGGCTTGCCGACGGCGCTGGCGACCTTGGCGAGGAACTTGCTGCGTGCTCCGCCGACCGTGATGGGGAGACCGACCTCCTCGCGGACGCGGCGTCGGATCGTCGATGCGACGTCGTGCGGCGTACCGCTGATCCGGCCGAGCCCCCCGACGTCGAGGAAGGCCTCGTCGACCGAGATCCCCTCGACCACGGGAGTGGTGTCGTGGAAGATGTCGAAGACCTCCCGACTCGCCTCCATGTAGGCCTCGAACCGCGGCCGGACGACGATCGCGTCGGGACAGAGTGCCCGCGCCTCGTGGCCCGGCATCGGCGATCGCACCCCGCGGGCCTTGGCCTCATAGCTCGCCGCGAGGACGACGCCGCCGCCGACGAGAACCGGACGGCCGCGAAGCGAGGGGTCGTCCCGCTGCTCGACCGAGGCGTAGAACGAGTCGAGATCGGCATGCAGGATCGACGGATCCCGCCGTTCCCGCCGCTCGATGCGCATAGAACACATGTGGATCTCCTGATCTGAAAGTGGGCGGTTTTCGGTCAGTTTCGATGTGGGAGTTCTGGGCATGCGCCGCCCCTGGTGAGGTTCGCCATCGCGATCAAAGCGTCGGGAGTGTGAAATCCGTACGACCGCTTTGTCAATGACCGCAGATGGCAGTTCGTTGCTTCGACTCGCGCATTGCTCATCTGACACTCGACCGCGTTAAAGATCTGGACCTCACGTTTACGGATACTCGGCGCCAGGGTGCGAATCTCTGGTATGTCACAAGCCTCCGCCTTCTTCAACCACCGCCGCAACGGCGCCCAACATGACAAGTAGGCACCTGAAAGTATGTGCCGTATCTCTTCTTTCATCTGATACGCACGGGCCAGCACACTGTTGGCATCGCTGACCACGATGGACTGCAACCGCTCCTGGTTCTCGGTGAGGCTGTCAGGATTCTTCAACAACGCCCACCTCAACCGGCCACGTTCCACCTTCGACAAGCCGGCTATCCGACTCATCACCCGAGACCGGCACCGGTCCAACGCCTGATTGACCCACTGCAGCACATGAAATGGGTCCATACACCAGTACGCCCCCGGCGCCTGCTCGGCGAGGACCGCACCGATGTACTCGGCGCCATCAGCACTGATATGGGTGATCCTGCGTGCGCGCACATCACCCAGTTCATCAAAGAACCGCTCGATCGTCTCCTTTTTGGCGCCCTCACCCGCCCATACCAACTGACCTGTGTCATGATTGACCACGACAACCAGGTACCGGCGGCCCTTGCGATAGGCGATCTCATCGATACCGATGCGCCGCAACCCGTTCAAGCGTTTAGTGAGTCCGACATGGTCGTCGACCACGCGCTCGACGATACGAGATACCGTCCGCCAGGAGACCCGCAGATAGGCACTGACCGCGGTCATCGGGGCGTGCGCGCACAGCCATGCGACGGTGTCGTCGAACGCCCTGGTCATCTTCGCTTCCGGACGTGCCCACGGAACCAACTCAGTCTTCACATCATGGCGAGGACACTGCACACGCTTGGCGGGCAACTCGAGGAAGCACCGCCAACCGCCCATGTCGAGATGTCGCCACCGTCGCGGCGCCGCAGGTTGATCGTAACCAGGGCAGCGCTTCTTACATTGCGGGCACCGTGATCGTGCGTTCTTGTGCAGTTCCAGCGACACGACCACCATCTGCCCGCGGTCATCCTCATCGAACCTGACACCCACAACACGGGCACGCTCGATTCCGAGCAACTTCTGCAGTACTCTGACAGTGCGCAACGCCCACTCCTTTGGTCTTGTTCTTCGCAAATCAAAACCTAAGCGAGACTGGGCGTTGCGTGCGTTAGGCTCGCGAAAAGGAACCCACTTCGACGTCAGAAGAGCCACACATGTTCGCATGAGGGTCGGACATGTACCAGCACGTCCGAGGCAGCCGACTCGGGCTATGGGTCCATCGGCTTTGTGGGATCGCCGATGCCGGCCAGGCGGCGCACCGCGACCAGACCGTCGTCGCTGCCGGGCCAATGGCGCCGGAGCGCATCTTGGCCGGCACGGCGGACGACCGAGCGCAGCGCCAACACCACGATGATCGCGTCGTCGGCGTAGCCGAGAACGGGGATGAAGTCGGGAATCAGGTCGATGGGAAGGACCAAGTAGATCAAGAGCAGCATTAGCCGGACGCGGTCCATCAGGGACGGCTCCGTTCTGTCGGCAGAGGATTGAGACGTCCGCCACTTTATCGGGAACCGTTGTCAACACGTCTACGCTGAACCCATGCCAGGCCCGAGCATCGCCGAGATCTTCAACTCGACCAGTCCCGATTTCGACCTGGTGACTCCCCTCGTCTGGGGTCCGGCGGGCGAGACCCTCGTTGCTCGGGCACGGGTCGCGCTGGGCGATGAGGTTCTCGACATCTGTTCCGGCACCGGTGCCAGCGCGCTGGCCGCCGCGCGGGTCGTCGGACCCGACGGGCACGTCACGGCAGTCGACTTCGCCGCCGATCTGGTGGAGCGTGGCCGAACCAGCGCCTATGCGGCCGGTCTGCGCAACATCGACTTCCGGGTCGACGACGTGACCGCGCTGCCCGGCCGGGAGCGCGGCGAATACGACGTGATCACATGCGGTTTCGGCGTGTTCTTTCTGCCGGACATGGACGACTCGGTGCGCAAACTACTGCCCCTCCTGCGCCCACGTGGTCGTCTCGCAGTCGCGGTATAACATGACGACGCACTCCACGACTTCACCGGCGCCTACTTCGCCGAGGTCGCCCGCGTGACGAACACGCCGCCGCCACCCGGTCCGCGTGCCCCGTCCGACGGACCGCCTCACCCCATCACGCGGATCGACACCGAGGAGAAGATCGTCAGGTGGCTCGAATCGCTTGGCGCAGAAGAGGTGTCCGCGTCAGTTCTCGACCTGCGCGTACCACGGACCGACGAGTTCTCCTGGTCGATGGTCCTCGGCAGCGGGTTGCGCGGCGCACTCGCCGACCTGGACGCCGACGCCGTCGAGGACGTGCGAGTCGGGTTCCTGCAGCGGCTGGCAGACGAGAGGGGATCACCGAAGTCGACTGCGACACACTGATTGCCGTGGGTGAACGACCGGCCGACTGACCTCGCGGCGCTTCCACCGCCGGGCGTCGACGGCTTCGCGCGATTCGGCTGCAGACGCCCAATCCGTGGTGAGACCGCGGGTACAGTCGCATTCGCGCTACGCGATGCCGCGGTCAACGGAAGCGGATCAGGCCCGGCACATCAGCCGGCGCGGTCCATCCGTCGCGAGCGAAGTCCGCCCAGATCCGTCGCAACGTGCGGCCGTCCTCGGCAGCCCGATCGGCGTCGTGGCCGGCCAGGATCGGGGCGCCGGCCCAGATCTCCGGGGTTCCGAACAGCAACGGGATGTCGACGGTGTGCACGGCGCGCAGCGGGTGATCTGCTGCGCCCCAGTCGATGACGTACTGCGCGGCCTTTCCTCCGGCGCGTCGGTGGCGTCGGGCGAAGCGGTCGGCCGCCGACGTGTAGATGGCACGGGTGAGTTGCTGGACAAGGCATTCGTACAGGCGGTTGCCGACCAACGGAACCGCGGGGAGCGACGACACCCCGTCGATCGCCGCGGTGAAGAACGCGGCCTCGCGGCTGCACCAGCCGATGAGGACCTCGACGTCCCGCGCTCGACTCTCCCAGACCGCGTCCACCTCGTCCTCGGGTGGCAGCGGATGGTGGCCGTACTGGGGACCGAAGGACATGAACGCCGGAAGTCCATGTTGCAGAATCGCTTTGAGTCCCATCATCGACTCCTGGACGGCCAGGACCTCGTCGACGGTCGCCGACGCCGACACCTGGTGCGACGCAGCGAACATGTCCGCATGCAACCGCTCGCGACGTCGGGTGATGCCGAGGGGCGCACTCTGGATGATGGCGCGGCGGAACAGGCCCGTCACGCCGTCGGCCGCCATCAATTGTGCAACCGCGTCGCCGCCGGCTGATTCGCCGAAGACGGTGACGGCGTTGGGATCGCCGCCGAAGGACGCGATGTTCCGCTGAACCCAGCGCAGCGCTTCGATCATGTCGAGCAGGCCCAGGTTCGCCGGCCGGTTGATGCCGTCGCCGAGGAACCCAAACAATCCCAGTCGGTAGGTCACTGACACGACGACCACCCGCTGTTCGGCGACCAGCGCCGCCGGATCGTGGCAGGGCGCGTCGGCGGCGCCGATGATGTACGACCCGCCGTGAATCCAGACCATCACCGGGAGAGCCTCGTCGGGTCGACGGTCGACCGGCACCGTGACCGACACGTACTGGGCGTGCTCGTCGCCGACCATCTCGCCCAGCGCGGCATCGCCGAAGGTGTCGTGGACGATCCCCTCGCCGTTGCGCTGAGGACAGGCGGGCGACCACGAGGTCGCATCGATCGGCTCGTCGGCCGGCGGTTGCGGGGACGGAACCTCGAAGCGCGCCGCCTGCGCGAAGCGGATCCCGGTGGCGCGCACGACCTGTCCGTCGGTGCGAGCGATGATCGTCCCGGCCGGACACTCGAAGGTCGCGGTCGTCGTGGGTACCTCGGTCATGCGCGGACTTCCTCCGCCGACGCCGACGGAGCCGGTTCGACCTGATACCGGATGAGCCGAGAACTGTTGAGCACCACGGCAACCGATGATGCGTTGTGCAGCACGGCGGCGAGGACCGGCGAGAGCGCACCGCCCGCGCCGATCACCAGCCCCAGGGCGTTGACGGCGATCGACATACCGTAGTTCTGTCGTATCACCTCGACGGTGTGCGAACCCAGATCGCGGATGTCGAGCAGCTTGCGCAGGTCGTCCCCGGCTAGCGCGACGTCCGCGGTCTCGACCGCGACATCCGTTCCGGCCAACCCCATCGCGATGCCGATGTCCGCGGCGGCCAACGCGGGGGCGTCGTTCACACCGTCACCCACCACCGCGACCACGTGGCCGAGGGCCTGCAGCTCACGAACCACCGCGAGCTTGTCGTCAGGGGTGACCTCGGCGGCCCACCGCTCGATGCCGAGTTCGGCGGCGATGGTCGCCGCGGTGACCGGGTGATCGCCGGTGAGCATGGCGATCTCGGTGACCCCGTCGGCACGCAGCGCGTCGAGCACCTCACGCGCCTCGGGACGCAGCTCGTCGGACAGACTCACCAGACCGACGAGCGTGCCGTCGACGGCCAGCAGCAGCGGTGTCTCGCTCGCCTGCCGCAAGCGGTCCACCCAGCCGATGGCGTCGTCGGAGATCGCGACGCCGTGCCGGTCGAGGAGCGACGGATTACCCAGCAGGAGCACGCGCCCGTCTTCGGCGCGGGTGCGCATGCCGAGTCCGACGATGACCTCGCATTCCGCATGCGTCGGGATCTCGATGCGACGTTCCTCCGTGGACCGGATGACCGCTTCGGCGAGCGGATGACGCGAATGGATCTCGGAGCTGGCCGCGTAGGCGAGGATCTGTTCGGGCTGCCAGTCGTCGGAGAAGGACACGACGTTGGTCACGACCGGGCGCCCGACGGTCAGCGTGCCGGTCTTGTCGAACACCACCGCCGAGATCCGTCCCGAAGCCTCGAGGTGCGATCCGCCCTTGATGAGGATTCCGCGCCGCGCGCCGTTCCCGATGGCGCCGCTGATCGCGGTCGGGGTGGACAGCCCCACCGCACACGGGCACGCGATCAGCAGCATCGTCATCGCACGACGGAGATCGCGCGTCACCAGCAGCGTCAGCGCCGACAACGCGAACGACGCGGGTACGAACCGCCGGGAGAAGTTCTCCCCGACCGTCTGGATGGGAGCGCGGTCGCGCTGAGCCTCCTCGACCCGGCCGATGATCCGACCGATCGAGGTGTCGTCGCCGACCGCGTGGGCCTCGATGACGATCCGGCCGGTGAGTACCACCGAGCCGGCCTGCACGCGGTCGCCGACGTGCTTGGTCACCGGGAGGTTCTCGCCGGTGAGCGCGGACTGGTCGACCACCGCTTCACCGTCGACGACCACACCGTCGACCGCGACGGCGACCTGTTCGTGCACGATGACCGCGTCGCCGACGTGCAGCGCGTCGATGGCGACCTGCACCTCGGTGCCGTCGGAGAGTCGAACCCAGGCGGTGTCCTGGGTGCCGCGGAGGAGCTCGGCGATGGCGCGTCGGGTGCGTCGTAGCGTGAGGTCCTGGAGGAACTCACCGATGTTGAGCAGCCACAGCACGGTCAGCGCGACCACGTTCTCGCGAAGGAGCAGGCTCGCGATCGTGGCGGCCGAGACCAGCGCATCGGTCCCGGCCCGGCCACCACGGAGCGAGCGGAGCGCGCCGCGGAGGAACGGGTACCCGGAGAAGATGGTGACACCGGTGGCGACGGTGCGCGAGGCCGGCCCGAGCAGCGGCGGGCGGCGGAACCCGTAGCGCCGGAAACCCAGCAGGACCAGGGCTCCCGCGCCTATCCCCATGCGCAGCAGGTCGGCATTGGTGACGTCGGCCGAATGCGGTGCGCGGTCAGGAAGATTCGCGGGGTCGGCGTGAGTGGCCGCCGCGATCGCATGATCGATGGCATCCCGGTCGGTGTCGGCCCGAAACCATACGACGACCGAGGCGGTCCGCGGGTAGGCGTGCACGGCGCGCACACCGGTCACCCGGGCAACGCTCTCCTCGACGGCCACGGCACGACGGTCGGCGACAGTGCGATCGGTGACCCGCAACCACGGAACCGTCATACGCACCCGGCCCGCCGCCGACGACCGGACGACGATGTCGGTCGGCTGCAGCTCCGGCGAGTACGTCGGCGCGGACGTGCTCACCATTCAGTGATCGTGGTCGTGATCGTGTGCGACGGCGGTTCCCGGCGGAGTCGACTCCTCGCCCAGCCGTTCCTTCGCCTCGGCGACGATGTCGGCGGTGTTGAGTCGCACCGACTCCGCGACCTCCTCGGCCTTGCGTGTTCCACGGATACCCCACGTGGTCGCCACGACGGCTCCCTCACGCAGCGGGGCGCGTCGGGCGACGGTGCGTACGGCGTCGTAGGCGACGGCTCCGACGAAGCCGGTGGCGACCGTCGCGCCGGCCTTGGCGAGCAGTGCATGAAGTGCCATGTGGGGTCCTCGCTATCCGATGTGCTTGCACACGTGGTGACAGGACACCACGCTACAGGCGTACCGCGACTCACATGGTGCGGCCGCGGGTGCGGTTGTCGGACATGCGGACTCGCTAATGTGAGTGGCACCGTTCGGGTGCTTTTCGAACCCCGGTCGCCGGACCCTTCGTGACGCGCCCTCCGCAAGCTCCAAGCGCTCCGCAGGGAGCAGGACTGCCGCGCCCTCCGCAAGCTCCGAGCGCTCCTCCTGCCCACCGCAGCGCGCGGTCGGCGACCTTCGGATCACCGTAGGAGGAAACCGGATCGCCGATCGTGTCGAGGCTGCACGGTTCTGTGCTGTCCGTGACGCGGACCGGTTGTGAAGGCGGTCATGGCTCGGCGCCGTGTGCCCGCGCAACGTCTCTCAGTGTGGGGCGAGCGAGCCCCGCAGACTCCGCCGGACCGCGGCCCGGACGTCGGCGTCCGGGTCGTCGGCGGCGCCCTCGAGGATCCGCCGGACCACCGGATCGTCGCTCCACTCCGCGAGGGTGAGGGCGGCAGCCCGCCGGACGTCGTTGTGGACATCCGCGATCGCCTTCTCCAGCGCCGAGACCGTCGCCTCATCACGTGCGACCGCGAGCCCCCGCGCCGCACCGACGCGCACCTGCCATGCGGTCTCACGTAACGCGCGGACGAGGACCGGGCCGTCGACAGCGCCGTCACCCACGACCGCCATCGCGGAGAACGCCGCGGCCCGGACGAGGGGATCGCGGTCGGCTCCGAGTGTCCGGACGGCCTCCACACCACCGCCCCCGACCGTCGACAGCCCGTCGGCCACCGCGATCCGGACCTCACGGTCGGGATCCGTTGCCAGGCCGGCGATCAGCTCGGACTCATCCCGTGACACCAGCGCGCGGATGGCCTCGATCCGGACGCGGTGGTCGGAATCCCCTGTGGCGGAAGCGAACAGGTCGACCCGATCGGCGCGCACGGCCCGCAGCAGGTCGACGACGGTCGCACGCACGACCGGGTCCGGGGACTCGGCGTGATTGGCGAGCGCGGACACGAACTCCGCGGTCGGATCGATGATCTCCACGAGTTCCCGCAGCCCCTGCGTCGCCGCTCCGCGGACCGGTGCCGCGGCGTCGGCCAACGCCCGGACCACGGCCATCTCGAACCCATCCGGGGTGTTCTCGGTCAGCACCGCGATCGCGGTCCGGCGGACCGTCGGATCCGGGTCTGCCAGATAGCCGGCGAGATCGGCGGCGTGGGTCACCGCGGTTCCGAGCAGTTCGACGATCCTCGGTGACGCCGTTGCCGTGGACTCGTCCTTCCTCGTGGTCTCGCGCACCGGGCTCTCGACACCGCGGTAGCCCGGGCCCGTCCACACGACAGGTTGCTCGATCGCGATCACCGTCCGGTCGGCCGGCGGGATGTGGTCCAGCCCCTCGACATCGACCAGGAAGGGTTCGACCGGCCGACCGAGGAACTCCATCGTGCCGTCGGCGGCCTTGCGGACGTTCAGGTGGTAGCCCCACTCGTCGTCCCGGCGCTCGGGCAGATCGGCACGCTCGTGATAGAGACCCCAACGACTCTCGGTGCGCGTCAACGAGCTCCGGGCCGCCAGTTCGGCGCAGTCGCGGATGAACGACACCTCCGCACACCGCATCAGTTCGTGCGGGGTCCGCCCGCCCATCTGCTCGATCTCCGAGCGCATGCGCTCGAAGGTCTCGATGGCGATGGCGAGCTTGTTCGACGTCTTTGGCGGCGCCACATAGTCGTTGACGAATCGGCGCAGCTTGTACTCCACCTGTGGCTGGGGTGGGCCGTCGGGGTGGGTCAGCGGTCGGTAGATCAGCTCGTGGGCGGCGCGCAGTTGGTCCATCGGCAGTTCGGTGGGCGCGGCCAGGTCGCGGGCGGAGTCGCTGGCATGCTGACCGGTGAGCTCGCCGTAGACGAATGCGCCGATCATGTAGTTGTGCGGCACGCACGCGAGGTCGCCGGCCGCATACAGGCCGTCGACGGTGGTGCGTCCGTGCTCGTCGACCCAGACGCCGGACGCGGAATGTCCACTGCACAGACCGATCTCGGAGATGTGCATCTCGATGTCGTGGGTACGGTAGTCGTGTCCGCGGTTGCTGTGAAACGTTCCCCGCGTGGGTCGTTCGGTGGTGTGCAGGATCGACTCGAGCGAATCCAGCGTCTCGTCGGGAAGGTGACTGACCTTGAGATAGATCGGGCCGCGCGCCGACTCGATCTCGGACTTCACCTCCGCCATCATGTCGCCCGACCAATAGTCGGAATCGACGAACCGCTCACCGTCGGCGTTCACCTGGTACCCGCCGAACGGGTTCGCCACATACGCACACGCCGGGCCGTTGTAGTCCTTGATCAGCGGGTTGATCTGGAAGCACTCGATGCCGCTGAGCTCCGCGCCCGCGTGGTAGGCCATCGAGTAACCGTCGCCGGCGTTCGTCGGGTTCTCGTAGGTGCCGTAGAGGTACCCGGAGGCGGGCAGGCCCAGGCGGCCGCAGGGCCCGGTGGCGAGAATGACCGTCTTGGCTCCGATCTCGACGAACTCGCCGGTGCGCGTGTGCAACGCGGCCGCACCCACCGCGCGCCCGCCCGCGGTCAGGACCCGGACGGGCATCAGCCGGTTCTCGATCGTGATCTTCTCGCGCATGTCCCGCTTGCGCAGGACGCGGTACAGCGCCTTCTTCACGTCCTTGCCCTCGGGCATCGGCAGGACGTACGACCCCGACCGGTGCACCCGGCGGACCGCGTACTCGCCGTACTCGTCCTTCTCGAACTTCACGCCGTAGCGTTCCAGACGACCGATCATTGCAAAGCCGCGAGTCGCTGTCTGATACACCGTCTTCTGGTTCACGATGCCGTCATTGGCTCGAGTGATCTCGGCGACGTAATCCTCGGGGGTGGCCTTGCCGGGGATGACCGCGTTGTTCACCCCGTCCATCCCCATGGCGAGGGCCCCGGAGTGGCGAACATGCGCCTTGTCGAGCAGCAAGACCGACGCGCCGTTCTCGGCGGCGGTGAGAGCGGCCATCGTCCCGGCGGTCCCGCCGCCGATGACCAGCACGTCACAGTCGAGCCGACTCCGGTCGGCGATGTCTGGGATATCCACTGCCGGTTCACTTCTCCAATGCATCGAGGATGGTGCGGCGAAGCCGCCGGGTGGCGTCGTCCCCGCGGCGATCCGGGTCGCGAGGGTGCGGGACGTCGACGGTGGCGCGGACGGTCTCGCCCGCACGGCCCAGTACGACGACCCGGTCGCCCAACAGCAGCGCCTCGTCGACGTCGTGGGTCACGAAGACCACGGTCGACGGGTGCGCCGACAGGGTCTGCAGCAGCAATCGCTGCATGGCGGTCCGTGTCTGCGCGTCGAGCGCCCCGAAGGGTTCGTCCATCAGAACCGCTCTCGGCGACCCGGCGAGGCCACGGGCGAGCTGCACGCGCTGACGCATGCCGCCGGACAACGACTTCGGCAGGTGGTCGGCGAAGCCGTCCAGACCGATCTCGGTGATCCACTGCTCGGCCTGATCCCGGCGGTGTCGCCGCGGGACGCCGCGCAATGTCAACGCCAGCAAGATGTTCCCGCGTACCGTCCGCCAGGGGTGCAGCGCATCGTCCTGGAACACCATGGCCCGATCCCGAGACGTGGTGCCAACCGGGTCGCCGTCTGCCAGGATTCGACCGCCGCGGACCGGCAGGAGACCCGCGACGGCGCGGAGGATCGTGGACTTCCCGCACCCGGACGGTCCCGTCAGGACGACGATCTCGCCGGCGCCGACGACGAGGTCGAAACCGTCGATCACCGTCGAGTCCCCGTAACCGATCCGAATGTCCTCGAGATCGAGCCGCATCGCGGCGACCGAGTCCGCCGTCAATGCCGTTGTCGTGGGGGCCATCGTCGCTCCTGCCGTCGTCGGGGTCATCGTTGCTCCTGCCCTCGCGGCAGCCAGCGGGTGACCCGCCGACCGATCACCTCGATCAGCCCCGACGTCAGTGCGCCGAGCACGCCGATGGTCAGCATGCCGACGAACACCTGCGGGTAGTCGACCACCGTGTACGCCTGCCACGTCCGGTATCCGACCCCGAGCCGGCCGGAGATCATCTCGGCGGAGATGAGGCAGATCCAGGCGACGCCGACCCCGACCGACAGCCCGCTGAACACACCCGGCGCGATGCCGGGCAGGATCACCCGGAGGACGACGTCTCGACGGGTGCCGCCCATCGTCCGCACCGAGTCCTCCCAGATCGTGGGCAGCGCCCGGACGGCATGGCGAGTCGCAACGAGGATGGGGAAGAACGCCGCGGCGAAGGTGATGAAGACCATGCCGGCCTCGTCGGTCGGCAACACCAGGATCGCGACCGGTACCAGGGCGATCGCCGGGATCGGACGGAGCACCTCGGTGAGGGTGCCGACCGTGAGTCGCGCTGTCCCGGAGCGGCCGAGGGCGATTCCCACCGGGATGCCGACGCAGACCGCCAGCGCGAATCCCGTACCGATCCGGATCAGCGACTGGCCGAGATCCAGGTAGTACTGCTCGGTGCCGAGAGCTGCCCAGAACGCATGGCCGACGTCGGTGAGCGAGGGAATGGTGTCGAACCTGGCCCACAGAACCACATCGTGCGTGGTCAGCAGCTGCCAGACGACACCGGCCACCACCAGGACCAGTATCCGGACTCCCCAGTGCCAGTATCGGTTCGACCCGTCCGGGGTCCGGGCCGGCACCGAATCGGTGGCCGTGTCGTCGACGGCGACCGATCCGATCGTCGCGGTGGTCATGACACGACTCCGGCAAGTGCCTGCTCGTACGTCACGTCGACGGCACCGGGATGCGTCGCGCGGTACTGTCGCGCGCTGTCGGTCGTGGTGAACGCGACGTACCGGTCACCCTCCCGCAGCCACACCGCCTTGTCGGCGAACCAGCGGGTCCCGAGCTGCGGGTCCGAGATGTAGGCGGCCCGGACTTCCTGCCCTTGTCGTCGAGCCTGTGCGACCCCGCGCAGCAAGCAGGTCGGATCAGCGGCGGGCTGGGTCCGCTCCTGTCCGCGCAACCAGATCTCACCGGCGGTCGCCGGGTCGACCGCGACCCCGCAGACCGGGTCGTCACCACGAGTGACGGAAGCATTGCCGCTGCGGCTCAGGGCTTCCGAGTAGTCGACGCCGGCCGCGGCGAAGGTCTCCTGCAGCGGCCCCGGATCGACGAAGGTGTCCAGGTCGATCTCGTGGGGGAAGCTGCCGATGGACTTCAGGTAGGGGACGTCGTTGCGCAGCGCCTCGACGAGGCCCGACTTGATGGCCGGATTGAAGTCCGTTCCGCCCGGGCCGTTGTAGAGGTAGACGACCTCGGCCGGGAGACCGCTGTTCTCCGCGACGAGTTCGGCGGCGGCGAGCGGGTCGCGGGTCAGGGACTCGGTCGAATCGAGCTGCGCGCGCAGGAAGGCCTGGACCACGTCCGGGTTCTCCTGCGCGTAGGCAGATCTCGCGACGACGCCGTGCAGGGTCGGAACCCCGAGCTGGGCTCCGTCATAGAGCAACCGAGCCTTGTCCTGGAAGACCAGGAGTCCGGGCCAGGCCACGAACTGGGCCAGGGCATCCGCCTTGCCCGACTCGAGCGCCGACGCGCCCACCTGCGGCTGTTGGTTCTGCACCTGCACCCCGGTGGTGGGGTCGATCCCAACGCGGTCGAGGGCCTGCACGAGCGTCCCGTGACCGGCCGATCCGACGCTGGCCGAGATTGACTTCCCGCGTAGATCGGCGATCGTCGTGGCCGGTGAATTCTGCGGGACCACAACCATGTTCAGCGAACCCCGCGGGCTGGATCCCGTGACCGACAGCATCTCGGTGCGGGTCTTCTCCTCGGCACCGGCACGGGATCCGTTGATCAGCAACGGATAGTCACCCATCGACCCGATGTCGATCTTGCCCGCGATCATCCCGGTCGTGATCGGCGCGCCGGTGTCGAAGTCCTGCCACTCGACCGTGTACTCCTGGCCGGTCCGCTCGGTGACCTCGGCGAGCCGCTTCTCGAACTGACCTTCCGCGCGTAGCAGGGTCCCGGCGGTCACCGTGTTGATCGTCTTCGACTGATAACCGACGACGACCCGGATGGCGTCGGTGTCACCGGTGTCCTCCAGCGAGCAGGCGGCACTGCCGAGGGCGACGGCGAGCGTGACGGTGATCGCCGCCAGTTGTCGGGATCGGAGACGTGTTCTCATCGGACGTCCTTTGGGCTGGGACCATGGGCATGGGTGATCGCCGCCGGTTGCGTTGCAGTACCGGCGTTGTGGGGCAGGAGATTTCAGCGGAGCAGATAGGGCATGTTGACGGTGACCGCACCCGTCGGGCATCGGACCGCGCACGGCCCGCAGTACCAACACTCGTCGACATGCATGAAGGCCTTGCCCGATTCCGGGTTGATCGCCAGCGAGTCGAGAGGACAGACCTCGACGCAGAGGGTGCAGCCCTCGATGCACAGCGATTCGTCGATGGTGACCGGCACGTCGACCCGGTTGTTGACCTGACTCATGAGCCGGCCGCCTCGCGTCGGGCGGTGCTCCGCAGACAGACTCGGTCACTGCGCATCCGGATGTACTCGAGATCGACGGGGCGGCTCTCGTGCGCGAGATGGGTCAGTCGTTCGAGCAGCAGCAGCGAGGTACCCGAACCGATCTCGAGATGCGCCGCCGAATGCGGGTCGGCGTCGACGGCCTCCACCGTCATCGTCGCGTGTCCGAGGGGTCCGCCGGCGATCTGCTCGAGAAGCGTGAACACGTCGTTGTTCTCGAGGTCGTGCTCGAGCAGCGGGATGCCGAGGTCCGGTACGAGATACGTGATGTCCAGGCTGATCGGCTCGTCGTCGAGGTAACGCAGCCGTTCGATGTAGACGGCCTGCGCGTCGGCGAGTTGCAGCCGTCTCGCGACGGCGCGGGGGGCATCGACGAGGGTGGCGATCTTGACCGTGTTGCGCACCTCGCCGTGCAAGCGGAATGTCTCTTTCAGTCCCTGCAGGGCATCGAGCCCATGATCGAGTTTGCGAGCCACCACGTGGGTGCCGATCCGTGGCGCTCGCTCGATCAGTCGTTCCTCGGTGAGGATCGCGAGTGCATCGCGGATGGTGTTGCGGGAGACGTTGAAGTCGGCGATGAGGGTGCGTTCGTCGAGCGACTCGGCGAGGTCGCCGTCGTGGATCTGTCGCCGGAGCACGTCGGCGACCATACGGGCGTTGTCCGCCCGGAGCCGTCCGGCTGCTGTGGTCCTGAGCTGCATGGATGGCACGATAACGTGATCGCGCCGGCCCCGGAATGCCTGTGCGCGGCGCTGGTCGCGACCCGGGGCGAATGCGCCACCGGCGGTACGCCGTGACCTGCGGCCCGTGCTCGGCCGCAGGTCATTGCGCCACCCTCGTGCGCCTCGGTCCGATTAGAATCACCGCGCTCACAATGCGGTGTCGGCCCCCCGGGTCAGCGCGGTTGCGTCGCGTCGACCGCTCGCAGCACCGTCCGCGAGACCGCATCGGGGCGAGAGACCAGTGAGGCGTGCGAGGCGTTGACCTCCGCGGTGCGCCCGGGTGCGGCTCGTCCGGCCAGGAATCGCTGCAGCGCCGGTGGGATCACCCGATCCTGCTGCGAGACGAGGTACCAGCTGGGCACCCGTGCCCACGACGGCGGTCCGGACGGTTCCAGGTTGGCGCGGAGCGCGGCGGATTTCTGGTGGGCGAACATGTCGGCGGCGACCGCGGGCGACACGTCCTGCGCGAAGATCTCCCGGAAGTACGGGCGCGCGATGTAACCGTCGACGTTGCGTCCGGCCACGCCGGTCGGGTCGTTCTCGACCACCGTCAGCTGCAGGGCCGGCGGAAGGAGCCGGCTACCGGGATAGGTGATCGGGTTCAGCAGCCCCTGGACGAACTCGCCCGTGGTCGGCGCGAAGGCGGCGATGTAGACGTTGGCACGGACGTCGGGGTCCTGGGTGTTGGTGATGACGAAGCCGCCGTAGGAGTGACCGACGAGGACGATCGGTCCGTCGATCGTCGCCAGCTTCTTCTCGAGCTACTCGGAGTCGTAGGCCGGGGACCGGAGCGGATTGTCGAAGGTCTGGACCGCCAGTCCCCTGCTGCGCAGATCCTGCGCGACGTCGCGCCAGCCCGACGAATCCGCGAACGCCCCGTGCACCAGGACGACGGTCGGGGCCGACGGCTGGGCGTGGGCGGGGACCACCGACAGGCCGACGGCCGCGGCCATCAGCGTCGAGACGAGTACTGCCCGTCCGGCCAGTTTCCGGAGCGCGATTCTGGGGTTCATACCGACGGCCTTTCCAGGGGAGAACGGGGTCGAGCTGGACCTTAACCACTCCGGCGGGCACCGATCTGGTCACGAGCGCACGGTTCTGTGCTGTCCGCGCACGATCTGGTGACGCCGTCGACGGGCATCGGGTGTTCCGACCACTCGCCGGCGATGACCACTACTCTTGCCCTCATGACCAAGCGAACCGAACCGGACGCCGAGATCGACATCAAACCGCGTAGTCGCGACGTCACGGACGGCTTGGAGAAGACCGCGGCCCGCGGCATGCTCCGCGCGGTGGGCATGGGCGACGACGACTGGGTGAAACCGCAGATCGGCGTCGGGTCGTCGTGGAACGAGATCACGCCCTGCAACCTGTCGCTCGACCGGCTGGCCAAGGCGGTCAAAGAAGGTGTGCACGAGGGCGGCGGGTATCCGCTCGAGTTCGGCACCATCTCGGTCTCCGACGGCATCTCGATGGGTCACGAGGGCATGCACTTCTCGCTGGTGTCCCGTGAGGTGATCGCCGACAGCGTCGAAACCGTCATGAGCGCCGAGCGGTTGGACGGTTCGGTCCTGCTGGCCGGTTGTGACAAGTCCCTGCCCGGCATGCTGATGGCCGCGGCCCGGCTCGACCTCGCGTCGGTGTTCCTCTACGCCGGGTCGACGCTGCCCGGATACGCGACGCTGTCCGACGGCAAAGAGCGTCAGGTGACCATCATCGACGCCTTCGAGGCGGTCGGCGCGTGCTCGCGGGGACTGATGAGCCGGGAGGACGTCGACACCATCGAGCGCGCGATCTGCCCGGGTGAGGGTGCGTGCGGCGGCATGTACACCGCCAACACGATGGCCAGCGCGGCCGAGGCACTCGGGATGTCGATCCCGGGCAGTGCCGCGCCCCCGGCCCCGGACAAGCGCCGCGACCAGTTCGCCCGCCAGAGCGGGGTCGCCGTCGTCGAGATGCTGCGCCGCGGTATCACCGCGCGCGACATCATGACCCGCGAGGCCTTCGAGAACGCGATCGCCGTGGTGATGGCGTTCGGCGGCTCGACCAATGCCGTGCTCCACCTCCTCGCCATCGCCAACGAGGCCGAGGTCGAACTGTCGCTCGACGACTTCATCAGCGTCGGCAGCCGGGTTCCGCACCTCGCCGACGTCAAGCCGTTCGGCCGGCACGTGATGACCGACGTCGATCGCATCGGCGGTGTGCCGGTGGTGATGAAGGCACTCCTCGACGCGGGCCTCCTGCACGGCGACTGCCTGACGGTGACCGGATCGACGGTCGCCGAGAACCTGGCGCACATCGCGCCGCCGGACCCGGACGGCCAGGTTCTGCGGGCCACGAAGTCCCCCATCCATCCCACCGGCGGCATCACGATCCTCAAGGGATCGCTCGCACCAGAGGGCGCGGTGGTGAAGTCCGCCGGCTTCGACTCCGACGTCTTCGAGGGAACGGCACGGGTTTTCGACCGCGAACGCGCCGCGATGGACGCACTCGAAGACGGCACGATCACCGCCGGGGACGTCGTCGTCATCCGGTACGAAGGCCCGAAGGGCGGACCGGGCATGCGGGAGATGCTCGCGATCACCGGCGCCATCAAGGGCGCGGGTCTCGGCAAGGACGTGCTGTTGATGACCGACGGCCGGTTCTCCGGCGGCACCACCGGTCTGTGCGTGGGTCACATCGCGCCGGAGGCCGTCGACGGCGGACCGATCGCTCTGGTCCGCGACGGCGACCGGATTCGGCTCGACGTCGGCCGCGGTCTCCTCGACCTCCTCGTCGACGACGACGAACTCGCTTCGCGCGCACAGGAGTTCACTCCCCTGCCCCCGCGGTACACGCGCGGCGTGCTGGCGAAGTACTCCAAGCTCGTCACCTCGGCGTCGCAAGGGGCGGTCTGCCGCTGAGCGCGGTACCGGTCCCGCTGGACCCCTTGAACCCCGGTGCCGGCGTCAGGTTGCGGTTTGTCCCGGATTGCGGGACAAATCGCAACGGGATCTCCGGTGACCGCCGTCGAATGCGCCTACAGTCTCTGGCATGGCCAAAGACCGTGGCACCCCGAAACCCACCACTGGGAAATCGTCCGCGCTGTCGAAGGTGTCTCTGCCGCAATGGATTGCACTCGGACTGACCGTTCTCGCGGTGGTCTTCATCGTGCAGAACCGGACCACGGTGCGCATCGACCTGTTCTGGGTGAGTGTCGAGTCCCCGCTGTGGTTCATCCTGGCCGTGGTCTTTCTCGTCGGCTGGGTCGTCGGCGTACTCGCCGCGCGCGGTCGCTACCGGCAGCGCCGTCCGCACTGAACCGAACGCCGCCGCGCCGACGAATCCGCGAGCCCCCTCACGACGACCGACCGGACGGCAAGGCCTTTCGCGGGGTGAGGTGACCGAGCAGCCAGTCGTAGATCGCGTCGCTGTTCAGCAGGGTGAAATGGTGCGCGTTGCCGATGTGGAACCCCTCCTGGAACTTCAGCCCGCGACGCTGCCGCGTGTGCTGCCCGCGCCCACTCGGCGCGAGCACCAGGCCGTCACCCAGCAGACGCCCGACCGGGTGGTCGGGGTCGCGGGTGATCGTCGCGGTGACGAAGAGATGGCGAGCGCCCGCCAGCAGCGGCACGTCGGCGCCGGGCGGCTGTGACCACGCGTCCGGGTCGTGACCTATCCAGTCGTCATCGGTCAGGCTGCCGTGGAACAGGTCTCGCACCCCGGCACTCCGACGACGCAACAATGAGCCGATCGGGCGGGTGACCGGCGTCCGGTTCAGCGCATTCGTGGCCAGGTGGACACCGCGAGCGAGTGGAGCCCCGAGGTGCGGCGTGCCGAGGCACACCGTCTCCGACACCAGGCCCGTCCAGTAGTCGCCGCGCTGATCGGCTGCGTGGCAAGCACTTCGGACAACCAACCCACCCATCGAATGCCCGATGAGGGTCAGTCGTGTCACCGGCGTCGGCCAGAGCAGGACGAGTGCGTCGAGAAGGTCGGCGAGGGCGCGGCCGTTCTCGCTGATGTGGCGACCGGTGTTGTAACGGACCTGGACCTCGGTGGCGCCGATGTCGTGGGTCAGCCGCTCGCCGTAGGTCGGTTGCCGGGCGCCGGGAGCGGAGCGAGCGGGCCCAGTTCGGCGGGCGCCGGGAGCGGAGCGAGCGGGCCCAGTCTGCTTCGGTCTGAGCGACCACGCGAACTCCGACTCCATCAGGCCGTGCAGGAACACGACGACGTGTCCACCCGCGTCGGGGAAGCCATCGCGGAGCGACTCGACGTCGAGGGAGACCGGCCGGCCGTCGACGCGGATCGACATGTCGGCCGTGAGGGGCGAGTCCGCGGTGTCCAGTTCATCGCCGATGAGACCGTTGAGGATGCCGAGGAGCACCGCGCCTCGAGGGGTGTGCGAGGGCGCGCGGCCCTCCGACCAGGGCACATGGTCCGCAGCCGACCGGCCGGCGTCGAGGGCAGCGGTGATCGAGTTGTACGTCCCCTCGCTGACGGCGTCATGCACCATCCGCGCGGTGTCGACGGAACTCCCCAGGACAGGCCGGAGCATCCGGAAGACGCCCCCGGCGATGACGCGGTGCATCGCTCCGACGCCGCGCGTCGCAGCGCCGGCCTCGTACAGCCCGAGATCGGTGAGGGCCCGCAGCTCGGACTCACGCGTGGTCGTGGCGGTCATGCCCCGAGTGTACAGATGTGCACTCAATTGCGGACCGTCCGATCACAATCGCCGGGCAACGCAGATCCGATTGCGTTTTGTCCCGGCTACCGGGACAAAACGCAAGGGGATCTCAGGCGGCCAGTCTCCGCGCCCGGAACACCACGTCGTGGGTGTGGTGACCTCCTCCTGCGGCCCGTCCACGTGCCCGCGTCTCGTCGGTGACGATTTCCCAACCGTCGCCGAGCAGTCCCGCGAAATCAGCGGGTTGGACGTAGGCATCAGGGTCGAAGCCATGTGCACGCACACCCTCGGGGGCGTGTGCCACGACGAGCAGGGACCCGCCGGGGCCGACGGCTTCGACCAGCCGCCGCGCGGCGTCCAAACCCTCCTTCGGGATCGGAAAGTAGTGCAGCGTCACGAGGTCGACGCCGGCCGCCGGGACGTCATCGGCGATCACGTCTGCACGCAACCACGTGATCGACGGCCGCGGGTCGATCTCACGGGCCCGATCCACCGCGACCTGCGAGATGTCGAGGGCCGTGACCTGCCATCCGCGATCGGCGAGCCATCGGGCGTCGGCACCCTCACCCGACCCGACGTCGAGCGCGGTGCCCGGTTCGATGTCCGACACCTCGGCGACGAGCGCGGGGTTGACGTCGGAGGTCCACAGACGGTCCGCGCTGCGGTACCGCTCGTCCCACCCTTCGGCGGTTCCCGGATCGTTGCTCCCCCGGGACTCGGTCGCGGCCTCGGGGCGATGGCTGTTCTCGGTGGTCATGCCTTCGACTGTGGCACGCACCGTCGTGAGCGGCAAGGACGGTTGCCGATCCGGCAAGAAGTGATGGTGGAGGGAGACCCCGGGTCAGTGCACCACGCCCGCGATCCGCCGGATGGCCTCGGTGAGCACGTCGGCCGAGCACGCGACGTTGAGACGGGCGAACCCCGCCCCCGGTCCACCGAAGGCCGGTCCGTAATGCAATGCAACGCGCCCCCGTTCGAGAATGACGAGCCCGGGGTCGTCGCCCAGCCCGGTCTCGCGGAAGTCGAGCCACGCGAGATACGACGCCTCCGGCCGCGTGTACCGGACCGACGGGAGATGCTGCGCGAGAAGCTGTTCGAGGAGATCGAAGCTTTCGCCGATGACCTCGAGGGTGGCGTCGAGCCACTCGTCACCGTGCACCAATGCCGCTTCGGTCGCAGCGCGGCCCAGAATGCTCGTGCGATAGCGCACCTCGTCGGGTTGCCGCGTGATCAGAGCCCGGCCCCGATCCGACGCGACTACCGTGAGCGCGCACTTGGCACCGGCGAGATTGAAGGCTTTGCTCGCCGAATGTGCGGCCACGCCGACGTCACGCGCCGTGTCGCTCACCGCGAGGAACGGAACGAACTCCACGCCGGGGTGGACCAGGGGCGCATGGATCTCGTCACTGACGACGGTCGCGCCATGTGCCGCGGCCAAGTCGGCCAATCGCGCGAGGTCGGTGGCGTCGTGGACGAGGCCGAGCGGATTGTGCGGGTGGCACAGTAGGACCGCCCGGGCGCCGGCGGCGAGGGCGCGTTCGATGCCCGCCAGATCCATCCGCCAGGCAGTCGACGACGACCCGCGTTCCTCGAGGAGGGGCACCTCGAGCACACGACCGCCGGCCTCGGGGACGAGTTCGAAGAACGGCGGATAGACCGGCGGCATCAGGACGACGCCGTCGCCGGGACTGATCGCGACGCGCAGACTCTCGACGATGACGACGCTCACGTCGGTCGTCGAGCTGACGTCAGCCGGATCCACCCGCCACCCCCACCGACGGTCTGCGAACCCGGCGAAGGCCTCCCCTGCCGAACCCGAGGTCGCCGCGTAACCGATGTCGGACGCACGTACCCGGTCGACGATGGCGTCGGCGACCACCGGTGCGAGCGGATAGTCCATCTCCGCGATGAACAGCGGTAGTACGTCGTCGGGGTGCGTGCTCCACTTCGCGCTCGTACGACGACGTAGTTCGTCGAGCGGCGGCGCGACCGGTCTGATGCTCACCGCTACTTCGTACCGCCGATGTCGACGCGGCACCACCAGTGCGCTGCCACCACGTCCGTCGACGATTCCGCCGTCAGCGGGCAGACTGGTCGGCATGGCCTTCCCCATTCGCATCGGTGTCCAGATCCAGCCCCAGCACGCACCCGAGTACTCGCTGATCCGTGACGCGGTCCGCCGCGCCGAGGACACGGGCGTCGACATCGCGTTCAACTGGGATCACTTCTATCCGCTCTACGGCGCCCCCGAGGGCGAGCACTTCGAGTGCTGGACGATGCTCGGCGCCTGGGCCGAGCAGACGTCGCGCGTGGAGATCGGCGCGCTGGTGACCTGCAACTCCTACCGCAATCCGGAGTTGCTCGCCGACATGGCCCGCACGGTCGACCACATCAGCGGCGGCCGCCTGATCCTGGGTGTCGGAGCCGGCTGGTTCCAGAAGGACTACGACGAGTACGGCTACGACTTCGGCACCGTCGGTTCCCGGTTGAACGATTTCGGTGCCGCCCTCCCGCGGATCAAGTCGCGGCTGGCCAAGCTGAATCCGGTTCCCACCCGCGACATCCCGATCCTCATCGGCGGCAGCGGCGAGAAGAAGACGCTGCGCTACATCGCCGAGCACGGCGACGTCTGGCACGGCTTCAACGACGTCGAGCAGTACCGGCACAAGTCCAAGGTGCTCGCCGAGCACTGCGCCGCCGTGGGTCGAGATCCCGAGACCATCGAGCGGTCGTCGGGCGTGCAGTTCGACGGGGACACCGACGCGCTGCTGCGCGATGCGGATGCACTCGCCGACGAGGGCGTCACGCTGCTGACCGTCGGTGTGACCGGCCCCAACTACGACCTCACCGCACTCGAGGCGCTGTGCCGGTGGCGCGACTCGCGGAACTGACCGCGTAGCACCCGGGCGCATCCGCGCCCGGGTGCCGACACTCCCCCGAAGGCGTCGACGACACCGCACGCCCGCACGGCTAGGTTTGTGATCATGCATCGAGTGCCGGCACTTCGGGAACTGCTGACACGCGCGGCTTCGGCGGTCGCGCTGACGGGACTGCTGGGCGTCCTCATGGCCCTGGCGTCTCCCGGCGCGGCGTCGGCGGAGCCGCCCACCCGGCTGCCGAACTACGTCGTCGACTCCGCCGACGCGATCTCCCCGGCGCAGCGCACCGAACTCGAGACGGCCATCGATTCGCTCTACAACGCCCACGCGGTCCAGATGTGGATCGTGTACGTCCGCGATTTCGACGGTCTGACCAGCGAGGAATGGGCGGATCGGACCGCTGCCGCCAGCGAGCTGGGTGACCATGACGCCCTGCTCGCCGTCGCCACCGAGGACCGGGCGTATCGGTTCTTCGCACCGGACAGTGTGGGCGGTCTCGATCAATCGACTCTCGAAGAAGTGGCCAACGACGACGTCGTCCCGCAGTTGCGTGAGGCGAACTGGGCAGGTGCGGGCCTGGCGGCGGTCAACGGGCTGTCCGGCGCACTCGATCCGAACCACACCGGCCTGATCGCAGCCGGCGTCGTCGGCGGCGTGGCCGTCCTCGGCGGCGGCGGCGCGTACCTCTACTCCCGACGCCGCAGGCAGCGTCGTATCGACGACAGCGTCGAGACCCTGCGCGAGCAGGAACTGACCGTCGACCAGTTGGCCGCGCAACCCGTCGAGGTGCTCGACCCGTGGTCGCGTGAGGTGCTCACCGACCTCGACAACGCCATCCGTACCAGCAAGGAGGAGCTGGACTTGGCGGTCGGCGAGTTCGGTGAGGCCGAGACGGCTCCGTTCACCGACACCGTGCGGCACGCCGAACAGGCGCTCGGACGGGCGTTCGGGCTGCGCCAGCGTCTCGATGACAACGTTCCCGAGACCGACGACGAACGACGCTCGATGCTCGTCCAGATCATCACCACCTGCACCGAGATCGACAGCACGCTGGACGACCACGTCGAGAACTTCGACGCGATGCGCAACCTCCTCATCAATGCGGACTCGCGATTCGACGCCATCACCCAGCAACTCATCGGTCTACGCGCCCGTCTGGAGACGGCGACGCAGCAGCTGACCGAGCTCATCGGCAAGCACGGCGAGGCCACGTTGACCTCCATCCTCGACAACGTCGATCTTGCCCGAGCCCAGATCGACTTCGCCGAGGCGACCGCGGATCAGGGGCGCGCCGCCATCGCCGCACCGGTGGGTCAGCAGGGACCGGCCGTCGCTGCGATCAGGTCGGCCGAGGGATCGATCGAGCAGGCGACCACGCTGCTCGACGCCATCGATCACGCAGATGCGAACATCGCCGTCGCCCGCTCGCGAATGCCGACGCTCATCGCCGAGGTGGACGACGAACTGGCCGAGGCCAACGCCCTGGCACAGACCGGCGGGACCTCGCTGGTGACTGCGATCGAGGTCGCGAGCGCCGCGGTCGCGAATGCCCGCAGCAACTTCGACGCCGATCCGCTGGGTACCTTCACGGCGCTCGTCGACGCCGATGCCGATCTCGACGACGCACTCGCCGCGGCCCGGGACGCCGCTGCCGAACGCATCCGTCGAGCACAGGTCCTCACCGCGGCACTCGAATCGGCGGAGGCCAAGGTGACAGCGGCCGCCGACTTCATCGGCACCCGGCGGGGGGCCGTGCAGTCCACGGCACGGACCCGACTGGCGGAAGCGCAGCGGCTTCTGCAGTCCGCGACGGACGCCGCTGCCACCGATGCACCGGTGGCGACCGCGACCGCACGTCGCGCCGGTTCCCTGGCCGACCAGGCGCTCATGGCCGCTCAGACCGACGTCGTCGACTGGCAGTCGCAACAGCGACATCCGGGCGGCTCGTCCACCGCCGGTGCGGTCCTCGGCGGAATCCTCGTCGACAGCTTTCTACGCGGCACCGTCGCGGGACGCGGGGGCGGCTTCGGTGGCGGCGGTTTCGGCGGGGGTTTCGGCGGGGGCGGTTTCGGAAGCGGCGGACGCAGCCCCGGTTCCTTCGGCGGCTCCGGGTCCTCGGGCCGGATCGGAACCGGCGGGCGGTTCTAGGCCCCGGCGCCGGAAGCGCAGCGAGCGGGCCGAATCAGCACGGCGCCGGGAGCGCAGCGAGCGGGCCGAATCAGCACGGCGCCGGGAGCGCAACGAGCGGGCCGAATCAGCACGGCGCCGGGAGCGCAGCGAGCGGGCCGGATCGACACGGCCGCGTGATGTTCCACGTGGAACCAACAGGGGTGTTGGGCTGCCGTTAACGCTCGGGTAGCCATCGGTTCGTTTCATCCTCCTAACGTGCTCCTCGTCGTGCGCCGGCCCCGTGGCGCGACCATGTTTTCAGAGGAGCCCGTGTGCGTATTCCGTTGCAGCTGTTCATGTCCACCGGTGAGGATGCCGGACGTTCGTCCCGCGCCAACGTGACCTGCCGCTATAAGTGCGGCGACGCGTGCCGCCACGATCCCGGGAACACCAGCGACAACAACTACTTCCGGGACGTCGTGCGCACCGCGGTCTCGCGTCGAAGCGTTCTCAAGACCTCGGCCGGTGCAGCGGTGGCCGTCGGTGCGACCTCGCTCCTCGCGGCGTGCGGTGATTCCGGGTCGTCAGGGTCGGCCTCGTCGTCGAGCGGTGCGGCATCCGGAGATGCGATGCCGGGCATGAACTTCGCCGCCGTCGCGCCGAACACCGAGGACGCCGTGGTGATCCCGGACGGGTACCGCCAGGAGGTGGTGATTAGGTGGGGCGACCCGATCCTGCCCGGCGCTCCCGAGTTCGACTTCGCCAATCAGACGCCCGAGGCGCAGGCCGGGCAGTTCGGCTTCAACAACGACTTCGCCGGCCTGATCCCGGTCGACGGCGTCGCCGATCACCACTACCTGGTCGCCAACCTGGAGTATCCGACCGAGCCCTTCATGTTCGCCGGCTACAAGGAAGGCGAACCCACCGAGCAGCAGGCCCGCATCGCCATGGCGTCGGTCGGCATCGCGGTCGTCGAGGTCGCCGCGCAATCCGGCAGCGGAGCTCTCAAAACCGTTGTGGGCCCTCGGAACCGACGTCTGACTGCCTCGAGCCCGTTCCGCCTCACCGGCCCGGCCGCGGGCAGCGAGTTCGTCAAGACGGCCGCGGACCCGGCGGGCACCACTGTCCTGGGCACCTTCGCCAACTGTTCCGGAGGTCTCACCCCGTGGGGCACGATGCTCTCCGGGGAGGAGAACTTCAACAACTACTTCGCGAACCCGAGCGCCGTCACCGACGCCAAGGCCAAGGAGCGGCTCGAGCGCTACTCCTTCGAGGACGACGGCGACGAGCACTACTGGGGACGGTTCGACAAGCGCTTCGACCTGGCGGTCGAGCCGAACGAGGGGAATCGCTTCGGTTACATCGTCGAGGTGGATCCGCACGACCCGAATTCTGTTCCGGTGAAGCACAGTTCGATGGGCCGGTTCAAGCACGAATCGGCGAACATCTACGTGGTCGGGAGCGGGCCGGACAAGGACACCGTCGTCGCCTACAGCGGTGACGACGAGAGGTTCGAGTACATCTACAAGTTCGTCTCCAGCCGCAAGATGAAGTCCGGCCTGTCGAAGACGGCCCGCGACCACAACATGGGCATCCTCGACGAAGGCACGCTCTACGTCGCCACCTTCACCGGGGACTCCCCCGACCCGGTGGACGGCACCGGAACCCCGCCCGCCTCAGGAAAATTCGCCGGGAAGGGGTCCTGGAAGCCGCTGCTGACGGTCAATGCCGACGGTTCGGCACGCTCGTACATCCCCGGCATGTCCCCCGCCGAGGTCGCGGTGTTCACCCGGCAGGCCGCCGACACCGTCGGCGCGACCAAGATGGACCGGCCCGAGGACATCGAACCGAATCCGAAGTCCGGCAAGGTCTACTGCGCGCTGACGAACAACGATGATCGCGGCACCGATGGAGAAGCGCCTGCCGATGCGGTGAACCCCCGCAACGAGAACAAGAACGGTCAGGTCCTGGAGATGACCGACGACCACACCGGCACCGAGTTCACCTGGGAACTCCTGCTGGTGTGCGGCGACCCGGCTGCTGCCGACACCTACTACGGCGGGTTCGACAAGACCAAGGTCAGTCCGATCTCCTGCCCCGACAACGTCGCGTTCGATCCCCATGGCAATCTGTGGATCTCCACGGACGGCAACGCACTCGACAGCAACGACGGGTTGTTCGCGGTCGCCCTGGACGGCGATCGACGCGGGGAGACCAAGCAGTTCCTGACCGTGCCCAAGGGTGGCGAGACCTGCGGCCCGATCATCGACACCAATCGTGTCTTGATCGCGGTTCAGCATCCCGGCGAACTCGACGACCACTCCGCGGACAACCCGGCGTCGCACTGGCCCGACGGCGGACAGTCGCAGCCCCGGCCCTCCGTCGTCGCCGTGTGGCGGGACAACGGAGGCGAGATCGGCGTCTGACCACACCTCGTTATCCGAGCACCCTCGAGTCCTGGCCACTGCCGCCCGGCTCGGGGGTGTTCGCATCTCCCACCAGGACTGTCCAGCGGCACCGAGCCGTTGACCTGGATCTTTCGTGGCCCGCACCCCGATCGTGACAGTCGTCAAGGTTTTTCTTGACGACTGTCAAGACCCAGGCCTAGTGTGGCGTGCAGCACATGTCGTCTCGACTGTGTCTTGCTTCTCCGCCTCGGTCGAGGCGGTCTCACGGAGGTGGAACGATGACGAGTTATGACCTGACCGGGCGGACGGCACTGGTCACCGGTGGCGCACAGGGTCTCGGTGCCGGGATGGCCGAGGCGCTCGCCGCAGCGGGCGCGTCCGTCGCGATCGGCGACGTGAACTCCGACGGCGGTCGGCAGACGGTCGAAACGCTTCGGGCACAAGGCGCGAAGGCCGAGTTCGTCGCGCTCGACGTGACCGACGACGCAGCCTGGGAGTCGGCCGTGGCGTCGACCGTCGAGTCGCTGGGCGGGCTCGACATCGTCGTGAACAACGCCGGCATCGAGGTGACGAACCTCCTGGTCGATCTCGACGCCGGCGAGGCGTCGAAGATGCTGGACGTCAACGTGCTCGGTACTGCCCTCGGCATCAAGCACGCGTTCCGCGCGATGCGTCCCGGCGGCATCGCAGGCAGGGGCGGAGCCGTCGTGAACATCGCATCCGTCGCTGCGACAATCGCTTTCCCCGGCATCAGCGTCTACTCCGCGACGAAGTCGGGTATCGACCGCCTCACCCGGGTGGCGGCCGCCGAATCCGGCAAGCTCGGCTACGGAGTGCGCGTCAACTCGATCTATCCCGCACTCACCCCGACCGCGATGGGCAACAAGCTCGCCGTCGAGACCGCGGCCCTGGGGCTGTTCGAATCCCCGGAGGCGGCTGCCCAGGCGGTCGCGGAGCTGACACCCCTGGGCCGACTCGGACAGGTCGACGATATGGCCGACGCCGTGGTCTTCCTCGTCTCCGACGCCGCGAAGTTCATCACCGGCGCGGGCCTCCCGGTCGACGGCGGCATGGGAATGTGATCCCGCCGACGTCCACCGCCTCAACGCTTTTCCCGAACACCCGCATCGAACACCCGAACCAGACACGAGGAGTCCCACCATGCCCACTGACAAACGCGTCGTCGTCTACGGAGCGTCCGGATACACCGGCCGACTGATCTGTGAGTACCTGCGCGAGTACAACATTCCGTTCCTGGCCGCGGGCCGCGACCACGCCCGGCTGAAGAGCGCCGTCGAGGCGGTGCCGGGCATCGACACGGTCGCGTACGACATCGTCGAGGTCGAGCACACGGTCGAGGCGCTGACCGAGGCCTTCCGCGGCGCCGACATCGTACTGAACACGGTCGGGCCGTTCGCCCGCTACGGTCACGAGGTCGTCCAGGCGTGCCTGGAGATCGGGGCCCACTACACCGACACCAACGGTGAACAGAACTGGATGATCGATGCCGAGGCGCAGTACGGAGCCGAATTCGCCTCTCGCGAACTGGTCTTGACGCCGGGCCTGGCGCAGATGTACTCGATCGGCGAGATCGCCGCGAACATCTGCCTGGAGAACCCCGGACTGGACACCCTCGACATCCAGGTGTTCTGGAAGGGCCACCCGACCGTCGCGTCGACCAACACGATCCTCACCAATGCCGCATTCGCGAAGGCGTACTACCTCGAGGAGAACGAGTACGTCGAATGGCCGGCGGACGCGGGTCTGTACACGGTCAGCGTGCCCGGTCAGCACGACCTCGGTCTCGCTCTGCCCTGGGGCGGTACGTCACACCCGGTGTGGTTCAAGAACGACCCGCGCGTGGCCACCGCCAAGGCACTCGGCGGCGTCTTCAATCGGCCACTGATGCAGGGCGTTCCGGTTCTGGTGGCCGCCGCGCTCGAACAGATGGAGGGCAAGTCCGAGGAGGAGAAGTACCGGATCATCGACGAGCAGTCGGCCGCCATCCGCAGCGAGATGCCCCCGCGTGAGAACCCGCGCCTGAACACCTCGCTGGACTCGGTGTACGCCTCCGGTCCGCTCGGCCGCGCGCACTGCGTGATTCACGGCAACTCCAACTACAAGCAGACCGCCCTGCTCAACGCGCACGCCGCGAACGAACTCCTCCAGGCCCGCCCCCGCCGTGTCGGCTTCGTCTCGAGCTGCCAGGCGTTCGGCCATCGCGAATTGCTCGGCACACTTCGCGCTTTCGGTCTGGTCCTGGACCCGATCGTCACCGTGCACCGCTGAGGACGACATGCGACTCTCGGAGTACCTCGACAAGGGCGCCTCGCTGGGGCGCGACGCGCCGTGCCTCACCGCCGGCGGGGTCACCTCGACCTACGGCGAGGTCCAGGATCGGTCGACCGCCATCGCGGGCGCGTTGCAGCACAACGGGATCGAGGCCGGCGACCGAGTCGCCGTCCTGTCGGCCAACGATCCGCTGGCCTTGACGTGCGTCTTCGGCATCTCGCGTGCGGGTGCCGTGTGGTGCCCGGTCAATCCGCGCAACGAGGCCGAGGAGAACCGACAGCTGTTCGATCTCTTCGGGTGCCGGCTGCTGTTCTTCCAGGCGAAGTTCGCCGGCCTGGTCGAGAAGATCAAAGATCAGCTCCCGCAACTGGACCGGTTGATCTGTCTGGACGGCGACGTCGACTGGGCGACGCCGTTCGACGCCTGGCTCGACGAACATCGGGCCGAGCCGGACGAACGCCGACGACCAGTTGGCGGCCTGTGCATGCTCGCCGGTACCGGCGGGACGACCGGCCGACCGAAGGGGGTGCGGCTCACCGAGGACAACATGATGACCTCGACGGCACTGGCGTTGATGAGCTACCCGTTCGGTGAGCGCCCCCGGTATCTGGCGCTCGCCCCGCTGACCCACTCGGCGGGGGTGCTGACATTCCCCATCCTCAGCCTCGGCGGTGAGGTCGTGATCATGGCGGCACCTGACATCGGGGAGTTCCTGGCGCTGATCGAGCGGCATCGCATCACTCACGCCTTCCTCCCGCCGACGGTGATCTACGGGGTGCTCGACCATCCCGACCTCGACAGTCGGGATCTGAGCTCGCTGCGATGTCTGTGGTACGGCGCGGCGCCGATGTCGCCCACGCGGCTGGAAGAAGCACTGACGCGTATCGGACCGGTGCTCGGCCAGTTGTTCGGGCAGACGGAGGCGCCGAACATGATCGCCACCCTCGCGCCCGCCGAGCACTTCCACGACGACGGGTCGATGGCCACCGAGCGGTTCGGATCGGCCGGTCGGCCGACACCGCTGACCACGGTCGCGATCATGGCCGAGGACGGGTCGCTGCTGAGTCACAGCGAGCGCGGGGAGATCGTCGTGCGGGGACCGCTCGTGATGGACGGTTATCACGAGAACCCCACGGCCACAGCCGAAGTGAGCGCGCACGGCTGGCATCACACCGGCGACATCGGCTACCTCGACGACGACGGCTATCTCTTCGTCGTCGACCGCGCCAAGGACATGATCATCACCGGCGGGTTCAACGTGTACTCGGCCGAGGTGGAACAGGCGTTGCTGGCCCATCCGGCGGTGAAGGACTCGGCCGTCATCGGGCTGCCCGATCCCAAATGGGGCGAACGAGTGACGGCCGCCGTCGAACTGCGTGCGGGGTACGACGCCGACACCGAGGAGCTCATCGCCTTCGTCAAGGAACGGATCGGCAGCGTCAAGGCGCCGAAGGAGATCGAGATCTGGACCGAGCTGCCACGGTCCAAGGTCGGCAAGATCCTGAAGACCGAGGTCCGGGGCGCATTCAGCTGACCGGATCGAGGCCTCACCCGGTGCCCGCCCGGCCGGCGCCGACAAGCGTCGAACTCGGCCGGGTGGGTACACTCGGGTCTCGAACTCCATCACTCCCCGAGCAAGGGAATCCCCCGGCAAGGACGGCGAGATGACACAGGTCGTCGACCGACAGGCCCGCATCGAGGCCCGCGCACGAGACAAGTTCCAGGCCAAGCGCGACGAGCTGGCCATGGCGACTCTGACGACGCTGGCCGAACTGGGGTACGCGCGGACGAGCCTGCGCGAGATCGCGCAGAACTCCGAGTACTCGCACGGGGTCTTGCACTACTACTTCACCGACAAGCTCGACCTCATCGCCCACGCGGTCCGGCAGTACGAGGCCGTCTGCGTCACCCGCTACGACGAGGTCGTGGCCCACGCGGCGACCGCGGACCAGTTGCGCGACGAGTTCGCCGACACCTTCTTCGAAGGCATGCACTCCGAGGCAGCCATTCATCGGCTCTGGTACGACCTGCGCAACCAGAGCATGTTCGACGACTCCTTCCGCGCGGACGTGATCGAGATCGAGCACCGGCGCGAAGAGATGATCTGGCGCGTGGTGGAGAGATTCTGCGAGTTGTCGGGGACGCAGCCCGCGGTGACACCGGCGGTCGCCTACATCGCGCTCGACGGCATCTTCCAGCGCGGACTGCTCAGCGAGATCGACGGCCGGCCCGACGGCGTCGCGACTGCACGCCAGGACCTGATCGCCTTCTTCGGAGTCGTGGGGCACCACTGACCGTCTGACGAGTGGAGTCGCACATTCGTGCGCAGCGTCACAGGCTCCCGCCCTAATACTTCGAATTCCTAAGTATTAGACTCTCTAAACGTGTCCGCTTCCGACCCCGCCCAGCTCGCCCAGACCCTGCGGCCGACGATCACCAGGCTCTACCTGGCCCTTCGTCGTCGCGCACCGTCGGTCGAGCTGACCGCGGCGCAGACCTCCGCCCTG
Source organism: Gordonia sp. SMJS1 (assembly GCF_029866425.1). Taxonomy (NCBI): domain Bacteria; kingdom Bacillati; phylum Actinomycetota; class Actinomycetes; order Mycobacteriales; family Gordoniaceae; genus Gordonia; species Gordonia sp. SMJS1. The sequence continues at coordinate 5,176,344 of NZ_CP123381.1, forward strand.
AGCGTCCTCGCCGATCACGGGCCGATGCGGATGGGTGAATTCGCCACCCGCGAATCCATCCGCATGCCGACAGCGACGTCGGTGATCGACGGACTCACCAAGCACGACCTGGTCGAACGCAGACCTGATCCAGACGACCGCCGAGCCGTGCTCGTCGGCCTCACCGACCACGGGCGCACCCTCGTGCGACAGATCCGCGAGGAGCGTGACGTCATCCTGACCGGTGCGCTCGCCGCACTCGACGATCAGCAGCGCGAAGCCATCGCCGCGGCCGGGCCGGCCCTGCAGGCCCTGCGCGACCAGCTCGACAATCACCCGGTATCGCACCCCGCCCGCCCGGCGAGTGCGTGAGCGGCCCGGTCGCGGTTCGGACACCGCCGGCCGTCCGCCTGATCTGGCAGAGGAATCAATGACCGTCACCGAACACACCCCGGGCGACATCGCCGCGGTTGCGCGCGACACCACCGCAACCGAACCGTCGATGCTCGCCTCCCTGCGTGCCCAACCGCGCGCGGTGTGGATCACCGCCTTCGCCGCCGTCATCGCCTTCATGGGCATCGGCCTCGTCGACCCGATCCTGCACAGCATCGCCGAAGCGCTGAACGCCCCACCGGAGAAGCTCACGCTCCTGTTCGGTGTCTACGTCGGCGTCCAGTGCGTCGCGATGCTGCTGACCGGTTGGGTCGCATACCGTTTCGGGCCGCGACGCACACTCACCGTCGGGCTGGGACTCATCGTCGTCGCAGCCGGCGTCTCGGCCTTCGCCGACAACATCGACCAGCTCATCGCCTACCGGGTGATCTGGGGTCTCGGCAACGCACTGTTCCTCGCCACCGCACTGGCTTTCATCGTCCAATCGGCGGTGGGCAACCGCAACAGCGCCATCATGATGTACGAGGCCGCCCTGGGCATCGGGCTGGCCGTCGGACCGCTCCTGGGTGCGACGCTCGGTGAATGGACCTGGCGCGCACCGTTTGCCGGTACCGCCCTGCTGATGCTGGCCGGAGCCATCCTGTGCGCGTTCATGCTTCCCGCCGACGGCCCCCGGTCCGAACGAGTGCGGGTCCGGATCGTCGACCCGATCAAGGTCCTGCGCAACCGCACCCTGTTCGTCACGTCCGTCGGTTCCGCCTTCTACACGGGCGCCCTCTTCACCGTGATCGCCTGGGCGCCGATCGCGATGGGCCTGCGACCCATCTACGCCGGACTCGTCTTCTTCGGCTGGGGTCTACTCACCGCGGTCGCCGGAGTCTTCGTCGCGCCGCTGCTCGCTCGGGTCGTCGGTGAGAAGGCCGGTGTCATGGTTGCCATCTCGACATACGGACTGGTCATGGTGCTGGCCGGGATCGGCACGTTCACCGGACAGATCTGGCTGATCGGCCTGGCCGTCATCCTCTCCGGCTTCCCCTCGGGCGTGCTCAACACCCTCTTCACCGACGTCGCGATGTCGGCCGTCGGCGGCGACACCCCGCGCTCGGTCTCGAGTGCCGGGTTCAGCTTCCTCCGCTGGATGGGCGCCGCGATCGCGGCCGTGCTCGTCGCCTACCTCGCGAAGTGGACCGGCTCGGAGGCGACACCGTGGTGGTTCGCCACCGGATACTGCGTCGTCGCCCTCGGCGCGGTGTCGTTGGCCAAGGTCGCCCACGACCACAAGGTCGCCGACGATGCCGCCCTCATCGGGGCCGAGGAGTTCTGAGGCTCCCGCGCACGCAGCTTCACGCTCCTTGAGCACAGGCGCAAGGAGCACGGCCCCCTCCCGCTCCCCGAGGTGCGACGAGCGCGACGCCTCCGCTCCCTGAGGAGCGGCCGGACGGCCGTCGTGGACCACCGAGCGAACCCTCCTGGGCGCCCGAATTCTATGCTCCCTGAGGTGCGAGCGAAGCGAGCCACGAAGGGCTCCGCAACGTGTCTCACCAGGCCCTTCGTGGCTCGTCGCTATCGCTCCTCGCACCTCAGCCTGAATCTTTCATGGGTGGCTGGGTTTTCGTCGATCAACGGTCGGTGTGGGGTTGTGGGGTTGGTGTTGGTGTGTGGGCAGGGTGGGTCGCCAGCGTTCGGTTCGCTGGTTGTTCTCAGTTCCTGGTGGGGGTGGGGGCTGCGGTGACCGGGTGCGTGTGACAGGGGGCTGGTTAGGCGGTGAGGCGTTGCCAGCCGTGGCGTATGTGGTGGTTGTAGGGCCAGTCGGTGGGTAGTCGCAGGGTGGTGGTGCGGGCGTGGGTGATGATTTTGCCGGCGACGGTGAGTAGGCGGTGGCGTAGGCGTTTGGGTTCCCAGCGGCGGATGGGGTCGTGGCGGGTGTAGCCGAGGGTTTGAGTCCAGGCGAGTAGGTCGGAGGCTAGGGCGACGATGTCGAGCCACAGTTGGTTTTTGGCGAATGAGTCGAACGGTAGGTTGGCCATGCCGGTGTCTTTGAGGCAGCGGATACGGTCTTCGGCGCGGGCACGTTGACGGTGACGCAGTTCCAGGATCGGCAGTGTCCAGCCGCGGCCGCGGGTGTTGGTGGCGAACACGGTGTAGCGGCGGCCCTCGATATCGGTGATGAGGTGTTGGGCTCCGTTGTGGGGATATTCGCGGCGCACGATCAGCCGCATCCCCGATGGCCAGGACTTGTAGCCGGGTTCTGCGGCACGGGTGGCCGGCGGTAGGTAGCGGGTGATCTCGGCGACCTGGGCATCAGCTCGCGGATCGGCGTCGGCGTTGTTGACCGCGGTGACCCAGGCAGCCTCGGGCAGCACGTCTAGGGCTTCTTTGACCAGTTCGGTGATGGTGAACCCGACCGAGTACTGCAGATTCTGCTCGGCCAGGTAGGCCAGGAACTCTTTGGCACACCCGGCCGAATCGGTACGGATGAGCACGTGGGCGCGTTCGGCAGCGGGCAACTGCGCCACCGCCCTTTCGGTGGCGGCGATGTGCATGTCCGCACCCTTGGGGGAGGCGCCCCCACGCCGCAGGTCCAGGTTCAGTGTTTCCCCGGTGCCGTAGGCGCCGTGGTCGACGAACGAACACATCGGGGAATGCCCGAACACCCGTTTATACGTTTTCTGGGCCTGTTCTTTGGCCGATCCGGCCGTCACGGTCGTGGCATCGAGATCGACGGTCACCAGCCCGCCATCGACGCTGCCCGCGGCGCCTTCCAGTGGGCGGGCGATGTCCCACACCCGTTCCCGCGCGGCGGCGCGAGCCGCACCGATCGCGGTACTGACCGCCTCGACATCAGCAGCGAGTCGGGTGATCACCCGCGAGATCGTGGGATCAGAGGCCACCTGCCCATACAACTGTGGTTGAGCACGGACTGTGGCCACATCGGCCACACAGTCACCACCGGTCGCCAAGGTCATCGCCAGATCCAGCACGATCTTGGCCGGATCATGGACCGTGGCTGTCGTTCGCCATGGCGCCATTGCCGCGGTCAGGGCGGCGCCCAGGCCGCAGACCTGCACGGTTTTCGTCAGCAACACCGCTCCCGAGGTTGTCACCACCGACTCAGTGCGCGTGGGGTCGACAATCAACTCGGGATACACGTTATTCTTCACCTGCGAGGTGCCTTTCTTCTTGTGACTATTTGTTTGTGGTGAATCAATAATCACAAGGCAGACAGGCACTTTCGCGTATCACACGCCGAACACCAGCAACATCAGTGAAATATCCAGGCTCAGGGAGCAGTAATAGGGCTCGCCCCATGCACAACGGGTTCTTCGTAGTCCACGACGGCCGACAGGCCGCGGATACCGAGGAGCGACCCCTCGCTCCCTGAGGAGCGGCCGGAGCTTGCGGAGGCCGCGTCACGAAGGGTCTTGGTGAGACGGCGGTGGATCTGCGAATCGGCGACCGGCGCGCGGAACGCCCGGTACCGTCCGCGGGATGACGGATTCGAAGGTGATCGTCGCCATCCGGGGCGGCGGGCCGACCCGTGCCGACGCCGACGATCTCGTCGAGCGCTGTATGGCAGCGGGGGCAACGCGCATGCAGGTCAACCTCAGCGACGACGCGGTCTCCGGGGCCATGCGCATCGACGAACTAGACCCGCCGATCGGCGCCGTGCTCTCGTTCTGGGCGCCCGACCCCGGGCCCGTCCTCGCCGTCGTCAACCACGTGCTCGACGGACCGATCGCCGCCTGGGCGGTCACCGCGCGGACACCGCTGGATCCGGAACTGCCCGCGGACGGGACGCGGATCGACGCGCTGTCCAACGTCGCGTTCTTGCGGCGACCCGACGAACTCGACCACGCCGAGTGGTTGCGCCGCTGGTTGGACGATCACACCCAGGTCGCCATCGACACCCAGGCCACGTTCGGTTACGTCCAGAACATCGTCGAACGACCGTTGACCGAGGACATCCCGCCGGTCGCGGCCATCGTCGAGGAACTGTTCCCGATGGCGGCGGTCAGCGACATCCACGCGTTCTACGGAAGCGGCGGTGACCAGCGGGAACTCGAGCGTCGGATGACCCTGATGCTCGAGAGCGTGTCCCGCTTCGGCGCGGACCGCCACCTCGACGTGGTGCCGACCTCGCGCTACGACTTCGACCTCAGCCGGTCGCGAACCTGAATCGGGCTGTCACACGGCCGAATCCGGGAACGCGATCACGGACAGGAAGCGCACCGGCAGCTCGACGAGTTCGACGGGTCCATGCGCGCCCTCGCCGTCGAGCTGTAGCGAGTCGCCCGGGTGCATCCGGTACACCGAGCGACTGTGGGCGTAGTCCATCACGCCCTCGAGGACGTACAGGAACTCGGTTCCCGCATGCTGGAACAACGGCTGGGTCACCGACTTCTCCGTCAAGGTGACGAGGAGACATTCCAGGCGTTTGTGCTCACCGCGCAGCGACCCGAGCAGCTCGTACTCGTGACCCTCCCGGGACCCCTCGCGCACGATCTCCGAGCCCTCGCCCGCTTTGACGAACACCGCCGACCGCTCCATCTCGGCGCCGCGGAACAGCGAGGTGACCGACACGTCGAAGCCGTTGGCCAGGCGAGCGAGCGTGCTGAGACTGCACGAGGTCTGGGCGTTCTCGATCTTCGACAGCATCGCCTTGGAGATGCCGACGCGAGTGGCCATGTCCCCCACCGACAGTCCCTGCTGACGTCGCAGGCGCCGCACGTTGTGCGCGATCGCCGTCTCGAGCTCCAGCTCCTCGACCGACTGGTCGACAGGTCTCTCTCGCGCGGTGCCGGACTGATTCCGGATCAATGGGTCGTCCGTCACGCCGCCAGCATAGTGAGAAACAACGTTTCCTGACAGTTGACACACGATTCCACCCTTGTCGACGGCCACGGCCTCGGATCATCCGGCGTCCCGGTCAGCGCATCTCGCCGGCTCCCACATACGGGAAGCGCGTCGTCAGCAGGTCGCCTTCGGCGAACCGCGTGAACCGGAAGTCCGACTCCGGAATACGCGGGTCCGCGCTGCGTCCGTCGACGACGAGGTCGGCGATCAACCGGCCGACCGCCGGCGAGATCTTGAACCCATGGCCGCTGAACCCGGCCGCCAGGACGAGCCCGTCCAGTGGTCCGCTGGAGATGATCGGATTCCAGTCGGGTGTGACGTCGTAGCACCCGGCGTAGCTCGTGGTGATGGCCGGATCGGTGAACCCGGGGAACCGGGTGCCGACCTTGTCGACGGTGAGGTCGATGAAGTCCGAGTCCGCGCGGTTCCGGTAGTCGTCGGGATTCGCTATGTCGAGCGCCGCGAGATCGCTGTTGCCGAACAGAATCTCGCCCCGGACGTCCGGTCGGACGTACTGCAGCGACACCAGATCGGAGAAGACCGGCACCTCGCCGAGGTCCTCACCGGGGTGAATCATCACGATCTGTTCGCGGTGCACCTCGATCGGGATGTCGACCCCGTAGGGCGCGAGGAACGGTTTGGACCAGACACCGGTGGCGACGACCACGGTGTCCGCGGAGATCGTCGAACCGTCCGCGAGTCGGACTCCCGTCACCCGGTCGGCGTCGCCGATCAGGCCGGCGACGTTGGTGCCCTGACGAATTCGGATTCCTGTTGCCCGCGCCGAGGCCGCGAAGGCCTGCGCGGTCTGATACGCGTCCCCGTAGCCGCCGCGCTCTTCCCAACCGAAGGCCGCGAAGGGTTCGAGGTCGGCGGTGGGCCACATCGCGGCGACATCGGCGGCGTCGATCTCCTCGGTCTGCACGCCGACCGCACGTTGCGCCGCGAGGCTCTTGCGCATGTTCTCGACATTCGGCTCGCCGACGCCGACGACATATCCGGTCTGACGGAATCCGATGTCGGAGCCGAAAATCTCCTCCGCCTTCTCGAAGACCTCGAGTCCGACCGCGGCCATCGCCGCCAGCGAACCGACGCCGTAGTGGCACCGCACGATTCCCGAAGACTTGCCCGTCATCCCGCCGCCGACGGTGTCCCGCTCGCAGACGATCACATCGGTGATGCCGCGTTGTCCCAAGGCCCAGGCGGCCGCCACGCCCTCGAGGCCGCCACCGACGATGACGACCGAGGCGGTCTCGGTGCTCACAGGCCCGCCCCCGGAATCCAACTCGTCCCGGCGAGCGGAACGCGGGCCATCGCCGACGCCTCGATCGAGATGGCGACGAGATCTTCGGGCTCCAGATGCTGCAGGTGCGCTTTGCCGCACGCACGGGCGATCGTCTGGGCCTCCATCGTCATCACGCGCAAGAAGTTCGCCAGGCGCTTTCCGCCGAGGACTGGGTCGAAACGCGCCGAGAGTTCCGGGTCCTGCGTGCTGATGCCCGCGGGATCACGCCCGTCCTGGAAGTCGTCGTAGAAACCGGCTGCCGATCCCAGCGCCTCGTACTCCGCGGCGTATCGGGGATCGTTGTCGCCCAACGCGATCAGCGCAGCGGTGCCGATGGCGACGGCGTCGGCACCGAGGGCCATCGCCTTCGCGACATCGGCGCCGTTGCGGATTCCGCCCGACACGATGAGTTGGACCTCCCTATGAACGCCCAACTCCTGCAGGGCCTGCACCGCCTGCGGGATGGCAGCGAGGGTCGGGATGCCGACGTGTTCGATGAAGACGTCCTGGGTCGCTGCCGTTCCGCCCTGCATGCCGTCGACCACGACGACGTCGGCGCCGGAATGCACCGCGAGTTTCACGTCGTAATACGTGCGGGTGGCGCCGACCTTCACATAGATCGGCTTCTCCCAGTCGGTGATCTCGCGCAACTCGCTGATCTTGATCGCCAGGTCGTCCGGTCCGGTCCAGTCGGGGTGACGGCACGCGCTGCGCTGGTCGATACCCTGTGGCAAGGTCCGCATCCCAGCCACGCGTTCGGAGATCTTCTGTCCCAGCAGCATTCCCCCGCCGCCCGGTTTGGCACCCTGACCGAGCACGATCTCGATCGCGTCGGCCTTGCGCAGGTCGTCGGGGTTCATCCCGTATCGCGACGGAAGGTATTGGTAGACGAGGTGTTTGGACTGACCCCGCTCTTCGGGCGTCATCCCGCCGTCACCGGTGGTGGTGGAGGTACCGACCTCCGAGGCGCCGCGCCCCAGCGCTTCCTTCGCCCCGGCCGACAGCGCGCCGAAGCTCATCCCGGCGATCGTCACCGGGGTGGAGAGATGCAACGGGTACTTCGCATTTCGCGAGCCGAGGACGACGTCGGTGTCGCAGCGCTCGCGATAACCCTCGAGGGGGTAGCGGGACATCGACGCGCCGAGGAACAGCAGATCGTCGAAGTGCGGCAGCTTGCGCTTGGCGCCCCAGCCACGGATGTCGTAGATGCCGGTCTCGGCCGCGCGCTGGATCGCGGCGATGGTGGTGCGGTCGAACGTGGCCGACTCGCGCAGGCCGCGCTGTTCGACGCTCAGGTTGTCGGTCATGGTGGTTCTCTTTCGTCGTGTGGTTGTGCGACGTTGCGGCCCTTCGTGGCTCGTCGCTAACGCTCCTCGCACCTCAGGGAGCAGGTGGTCGGCCGCGCTAACGCTCCTCGCACCTCAGGGAGCGGGGGGTTGCGTGTCCTCCGCAAGCTCCGGGCGCTCCTCAGGGAGCGGAGGACGGCTCAGTACGCGGAGGTGTTGTCGACCTTGAAGTGGTAGAGCTCGCGGGCAGAGCCGTAGCGGGTGTAGTCGCGGGGGTCGTCGTCGCCGAAACCGGCGGCCTTGAGCAATCCGGCCAGTTCCTCGAGGTGCTCGGCGCGCATCGGTTTGGCGATGCAATCGGCACCCAGCGAGGCGACCTCGCCGCGCACGTAGATGCGGGTCTCATAGATCGAGTCACCGAGACCGTCGCCGGCGTCCCCGCGGACGACCAGACGCCCCGCCTGCGCCATGAAAGCGCTGTTGTGGCCGACGTTTCCACCGACGACGATGTCGACGCCCTTCATCGAGATGCCGCAGCGCGCCGCGGCATCACCCTCGACGACGAGGAGCCCGCCGTGGGCGGTGGCGCCGGCCGACTGGGAGGCGTTGCCCTTCACGATCACACTGCCGCTCATCATGTTCTCGGCGACGCCGGTTCCGGCGTTTCCGTTGATCGTGACCTCGGCCTGCTGATTCATGCCGGCCGCGTAGTAGCCGACATGTCCGTTGATCGTGATCTTCACCGGGAGGTTGACGCCCGCGGCCACGCTGTGGGCTCCGGCCGGGTTGTCGATGACGATCTCGCCGGAGATGTCCCCGTGCAGCATCGAATTGATCTCGCGCAACGGGGTTTCGGCGAGGTCGAAGGTGTGATTGGGGTTCATCGTCTCAGCTTTCGCCGTGTCGTTCGAGGCGGGAACGGGAGGGGTGGAGGGAAACTCGGCGGTCATCGAGTCCATGCGTAGACGACCTCCGGCTCGGGCTCCCAGATGCGGGCGTTCTCCACGCCGGGCAGTTTGGCCAGTGCGCGGTACTCACTCGCCATCGCCACCCAGTCGTCGGTCTCGGCGATCACGGCCGGTTTGCATGCGATGGCGTCACGGACCACCGCGAACGAATCGCGATTCGACACCAGCAACGTGTAGAAACCGTCGAAGTTCGCGCAGACCTCTTTCAGTGCTGTTTCCACGTCCTTGCCCGCCGCAAGCTGGTGTGCGACGAAGCGCGCCCCCACTCCGTGTCGTTCTCACTGTCGAACTCCACTCCGGCAGCGCGCAGTTCACGCCGGATGGTCGCGTGATTCGCAAACGAACCGTTGTGGACCAGGCACTGTTCGGGGCCGACCGCAAACGGATGTGCGCCCGAGGAGGTGACCGCCGATTCGGTCGCCATCCGGGTGTGCCCGACGCCCTGCCATCCCGACGCCGCGGCCAGGCCCCAGGATTCGGTCAGGTCACGGGGTGCGCCGACGCCCTTGAGGACGGTCAGGTCCGACCCGAAACCGGCCACCAGGGCCTGCGGGTATGCGGCCCGGGCGGCGGCCAGCAGCTCCTCGGCCGGCGCGGGGGCGGAGGCCACCAGCGTCACGTCGATCGTCTGTGCGGCGACCGGCACGCCGAGGGCCGCACCCAGCGTCGTGGACACCTCGTCGGGAAGAACGTCGAGTTCGAGGAGGGAGATGCAGCCGTGTCCGGGCGGTGCCCACGTGGGGTTGCCGTAGACGGCGATACCCGCCGAATCCGCGCCACGGTCTTGCATCTCGCCGAGCATCCCGGCGAGCATCTCGCCCAACCGGGGGTGAAGGTCAGGGTTGCGCAGGTGCAGCCCGACGATTCCGCACATGATCAGTTCCTTACGTCGATCGATGAATCTCGTTGAGAGATCTTGTGTTCTGGGGGAAGGACGGTCAGAACGCCGTCAGGTACTTGTCGACCTCCCACGGCGTGACCGCCGCGTGCCAGTCGAAGAACTCGTCGCGTTTGAGTCCGGCGAAGTATGCCGAGACCCGCTGCTCGTCCTCGGGCCAGTCCTCGGGAAGCGCGGCGTCGAGCGTGCCGGCGACGACCCCGTCGGCCTCCAGCGCCTCCACCGCGTGCAGGAGGGTGAGCGGGAGTTCGGCGATGTGGCCGGGGCAGTTGCCGACGGCGCCCGGGTCCAGACTCCGCTTGATGCCGTCGAGTCCCGCACCGAGCAGCGCGGCGACGGCCAGGTACGGATTCGCCGACCCGTCACCGCCACGGAGCTCCACGCGCTGCTCATCGGGCACCCGGATGTAGTGGGTGCGGTCGTTGCCGCCGTAGGTCGCCCGCCGCGGAGCCCAGGACGCACCCGAGCGCGTCGCCGTCGCACCGGTTCGCTTGTAGGAGTTGACCGTCGGTGCGATCACGGCTTGGAGCGCGGGTGCGTGTTCCAGAATCCCACCGATGAACCCGTACGCCGTCTCCGACAACCCCAGTCCTCGCTCGTCGTCGGTGACCTGCGGGAACACCGGGTCGCCCGCCTGCGTAAGGGACAGGTGGAAGTGCAGACCCGACCCGGTGCGCTCTGCGAAGGGTTTCGGCATGAAGGTCGCGATCATGCCCTTCTCCGCAGCCAGGGCGGAGAGCAGGTACCGGAGCGTGACGACGCGGTCGGCGGTCGTGAGCGCGTCGGAGTAGGCGAAGTTCTGCTCGAACTGGCCGTTCCCGTCCTCGTGGTCGTTGGCGTAGTTGCTCCAGCCGAGTTGGTTCATCGCGGTGGACACGGTGGTGAGGTGGTCGTACATCCGGGTGAGACCGCGGACGTCGTAGCACGGCTGGTCGGAATCATCGGCGGCGTCGGCGGTCACCAGCGAGCCGTCGGCGGCCCGTTTCAGGAGGAAGTACTCGACCTCGGCCCCGACCCACGGCTCGAAACCCGCGTCCGCGGTCTGCGCGATGAGCGCCTTGAGGATGTTCCGGGGCGCGAACGGCCACGGCTTGCCCTCGACATGGGGATCACACTGGACGACCGCGAGGCCCTCCTTGATGAACGGGATGGGCAGGAAGGACCGGACATCGGGGATAGCGATGAGATCGGGATCCTTCGGCTCCTGGCCGATCGCGCCGACCGCATATCCGGCGAAACCTACGCCCTCGGTGGCCAATTCGTCCACCGCTTCCACCGGCACCAGTTTGGCGCAGGGCTTGCCGCGGAGGTCGACGAACATCGCGAGGATGAACTTGGTGCCGTGCGTCGAGCAGAGATCGGCGAGTTCGCCGGTCGTTGTCTCGGTGGTTGTCATCATGTGCTCCGGGGTCGACTCTAAGGGCTTTCGTTCCGCATGTCCACTCGCGTGAACCATTGTCTACTATTAGTAGACCTGGTGGATGTTTCGTCCCTGTTTCGACTCCGTGAGCGGTGGGTGTCAATCTGTCCGGCAACGTTTTCCACGTCCTCGGACGCACAGCGCTCGGGGGCCCACCGTCGAACGGTGAACCCCCGAGCAGTTGCCAACCGATGACCGGTATGGATCAGACCCCGGCCGGTGGCGCCGAGGCCGGAGTCGACGGCGGCATCGCCTCCTCCACCTTGTCCGCGGCGCGGGCCGGCGACATGGTCGCGAGTCCGCCGGCGTGACCGACCGAGGCGGCGGGGATCTCGTACGCCGTCTCCGCGTGGACCGCGGTGTCGAGGCCGACCATCTCGGTCTCCTCGTCGACGCGCATGCCGATGAGCTTGTCGAGTCCCTTGGCGATCAGCCAGGTCATCACGAACGAGTACGTGCAGGTGATGACGATGCCGGCGAGCTCACGCCAGACGATGTCCACCGGACCGCCGAACAAGATCCCCTGGACACCGGCCGGCGCGGCCTCGGTGGCGAAGAGCACGATGCAGATGGTTCCGACGATCCCGCCGATGCCGTGCACGGCGAAGGCATCCAGCGTCTCGTCGATCTTGAGCTTGCTCTTGAAGCTCAGCAGGAACGCCACGACCGCCGCGGCGAAGATGCCCACGAGCAGCGCACCGAGCGGTGCCATGCTGCTGGCCGCGGGGGTGATCCCGACGAGGCCCGCGACGGTGCCGGTGATCATGCCGAGCGAGGTGACGTGCCCCTCGCGCCACTTCTCGATGATCGCGAACCCGATCATGCCCGCCGAACCGGCCAGCAGTGTGTTCAGGATGACGGCCTGCGCGAGGAAGTTGGCGCCGAGCGCGCAACTGCCGTTGAACCCGAACCAGCCGAAGAACAGGATGCCGCCGCCCATGATCGTCATCGGCACGTTGTGCGGGCGCTCCATCCGCCGCTTGCGCGCACCGAGCACCACCGCGAGGGCAAGGGCCGCGACACCGGCATTCATGTGGACGGCGGTGCCGCCTGCGTAGTCGACGATCTCGAGATCGTTCAGCAGGAAACCGCCGCTGTAGTTGTCGTCGACGTCGGCCGCGAAGACCCAGTGGGCGACCGGGAAGTACACCACGATGAGCCAGATCGGCGCGAAGACCAGCCACGCCGAGAACTTCATCCGGCCCGCCGCGCCGCTGGCGACGATCGCGATCGTGATGGCCGCGAACAGGATGAACCAGGCTGCGAAGTAGAGCGTCTGGGTGGCGCCGGAAGCGTCGTCGGTGAGCCAGTTGGTCAGGCCGATGTAGTCGGTCGGGTTGCCGATGAGGCCCCACCCGCCCACCGACGGACCGGACACCAGGCCGTGCCCGATCACGACGTACAGGACCGCCGTGATCGCCAGGGTGGACATGACCATCGTCATGATGTTGAGGACGTTCTTCGATCCGACCATGCCTCCGTAGAAGAAGGCCAGGCCCGGGAACATCAGCAGGACGAAGACGAAGGCCGCCAGCATCCATGCCAGGTCGGCATTGGCGGCGAGTATGGGTTCCATGAGCGATCTTTCGGTTCTGGGACTCTACGAGAAGTCGGGTGTTACGGGACCAGGGCTCACGGGCGACTTTGACCGCGGAGGTATGCGACGACGTTGTCGCGATAGTCGAGAAAACCCTTGTAGGCGGCGATGTCCTCGCCGAGCGTCTCGATGACGGTCGCCAATTGACCGGCCCACTCGGGTATGCGCTTCACGTCCTCGAGCGAGGCCATGAATGTCCGGATATTGAACGTCACCGCACCCGACATCGGCAACCGGACGAAGTGTTCCAGCTCGATGCGCAGTCGCGCGCGACCGAAATCGCCGTCGGCGATCATGCCCGCGACGTCGGCCGCCCACTCCGGCAGCTCCTCGAGGCTGACGTCGAGTTTGTGGGAGTCCGACGCCGACAGCGTCCAGTTCACCCTGCGGTACACCTGGTCTGCGGGTAGCCTCCGCAGGAACTGTTCGGCGCGGGCGACGATGCCTTCGCGGAGCATGCGGGGAACGGGCGCGTGGATCTCGTACATGTCCATCCCGACGTCGAAGGACACCGACCACGCGGCGGCGAAGGTGACCACGCCGGCGTCGAAGTACAGGTGCCCGTCGCGTTCGGTGACGAGCAGCAGGTCGTCGGGTACCTCACGCGCCAGGAATTCCATGGGGCCGTAGGGAAGGGTGGCCGGATCACCCAGGACGAACTCCTGATCCGTACCCAGAAGCCGGTTGCACCAACGGAATCGACCGTCAGCGTGTTCGGTGAGCTCCATCGCCGCGGGGTAGGCGTGACCGAGATCGCGCAGGTAGTACAACAGCAGATCCCAGGAGGCCAGTTCCATCCCCGGGCGCACACGGACGCGTGTCGGATCGGCGTCGAGGATCCGCCGTCGCTCGGCCATGATCTCCGGATACTCGGCGCCGCCGAGATCGACGAGGTGCCTGCCCCATTCGCCGGCCCGGGTCGGACGCGGGATGCGTGCCGGTTCGACGTTCACGCTGTAGGAGAACTCCTCCATTTCGTCCGGAAACGGCCACGGCAGGTTCGCCAGGTGGTCGACCCGACGGGTCGGGAACGATTCGATGCTCACAGGTCCACCTCGATGTCCTGACCGCGCGAGACACAACACAGCATGGCGTCGCCCACGGTCTTCTCGTCGTCGGTCAGTACGAAGTCGCGGTGCTCGATTCGGCCGCTTCGCACCGGGATTCGGCATTCGCCGCACACGCCTTGGCGGCACAGACTCGGCACCGGGACGCCGTTGTCGAGCAACCGCTGCAGCAGCGACACACCCGGTGGCACGTCGATGCGGAGGCCCGAAGACGCCACCGTCACGGTGAAGGGATCGCCGGGATCCTGTTCGGGGGCGGTGAAACGTTCGAGATGTACTCGCGCGCTGGGCCATCCGGCGTCCTCCGCGAGCCGCGTGTACGCCTCCAGGAGTGACGTGGGACCACAGGCATAGGCGTGCGTTCCGAGCGGCTGCGCCCGCAATCGCTCAGCGATCACCCGCATGGTGGCCGCGGCCCCGGACACCTCGTGCAGCGTCACGGAGGGTTGCATGGCGAGCGCCCGCAGGTCCTCGGTGTGCGCACCGCATCCACGCCGATAGGAGTAGACGATGTCGGCCCGACGCCCGTCCCGAGCGAGGGCACGGGCGTGCGACAGCACCGGAGTGACCCCGATTCCGCCCGCGATCAGCAATGCGCCGCGCTGATCGAGCACCGGCGGGAACATCGAACGCGGACCCTCGATCTCGATGACGGCATCGACGACGAGGTTGTCGTGCAACCAATCCGAACCACCGCCCGCACCACGTCGCAACACCGAGATGCCGTAGCTGGTCGGGTACATCCCGTCGTCGACGAGCGAGTAGGCATTCCGCTGTCCGCCGGCCGAGATGATGAGATGGCTGCCCGGCTGGTACGCGGTCAGGACCGCGTGGGCGTCGTCGACGGGGCCGAACCGGAAATGCGTGACCTCGTCCGTGAGTTGTCGCACGGACATGACACGCATCGGTCGCGGACCGGTGGCATAGGCCGGATGAAGGTGGGCCGGGTACTGCCCTACGGCGACCGCGGTCATTCGTCGCCGCCGACCGCAGAGGCCAGGAAGCTGCCCATCACCGGTGAATGGTGTTCGTGCACCTCGAGATCCCGAGCGCAACCGGGGCACGCGACGACGCCGCCGACAACGGCCTCGGCGCGAAAGGTCTCGCGGCAATGCGCGCAGTAGAGCGGTAGGTCGCGGGTGTGCGTGACATAGCACGACAGTTCGGCCGCCACCGCCCCCGCGTTACGCGCCATGGCGAGTGCCGTCATGACGTCGTACTGCCCGCCGGTGACCAGGACTCGGGTACCGGTGCGGCACTCGTCCAGAGCAGACTGCAACGCCGATCTGTCGACCGCGTCGCCCAGTGAGTCCAGGACCACCAACCGCGTCCCTCCGGCGGCCTCGGCGGCCGCCACCCAGTTCCGTGACACGTGCGCGGCTGCCGGATCGTCGCCGATCGCCACCACGAGGAACGCCGCCCCGGTGGTGTCGACGGCCGGGGGCGAGGCGGGCCACCGCGGCATGCCGGCCCCGGTGGTCTCCTGCGTCGCCGGTGCGGCCGCGCGCAGCCACTGCGCCGCACGATCCCGGAACTTGATGATGCCCTTGTAATCGGCCATGTCACCGGGCAATTCGGCCAACACCTCCGCGGTGCGTCGGCGCCAGACCTCGACGGTGGCGAGTTGCTCGAGCGGAAGCATGTACGTCCGGATGAGGAACATCACCGCACCCGAATCCGGCAGCCGGATGAGGTGTTGCACTTCGACGCGGAGGTGTACCCGCCTGCCGAACTCGTCGTCGGGGACCTGTTGGATGACCTCCCGGTCCGGTCCCCACTTGTGATAGATCTCGGTCGAGACGTCGAGCCTGCGGTCGATCGTCAACGTCCAGTTGGTTCGTCGATACGGCTGATGAGGTTGGAGGCGCTTGAGGAACTCGTGCGCACGGGTGATGACGCCTTCGGGGTGGATGCGCGGCACCGGTCCGTGGATCTCGAGGAAGCTCATCCCGACGTCGAACCCGAAACTCCAATCGGCCGCGAAGGTGACGACCCCGGCATCGACGTGGAGTTGCCCATTGCGCTGATCCAGAAGGGCGATGTCCTCCTGGACCTGAGAGCTGATGTAGCGCAACGGTTCCTCGGGAAGTGACGCCGGGTCACCGTATCGGAAGTGTTGCTCGATCCCGAGGATTTCGTTGTGCCACAACCAGGTGTCGGGTCCGGTCGACGCGAGCCGGAACCCGGGACAGGTCGCGGCGAGCTCACCCATGACGGTCAACATCGCGTCCCACGCGGCCGGGACCATATGCGGCAACACAGCATGGCGGGTGGGATCGGCGGCCAGGATCACCGCGCGCTGATCGATCTCGGTGCGGTACTCCGAATCGATGTCGACAACCGACGTCCCCCACTCGCCGGCCGCCGTGGTCACCGGGGTCCGGGCCGGCTCGACATTCGTGCTGTAACGATAGCGGTCCTCGGGGAACGGGAACGGGAAGCCCGCGAGGAGATCTGGCGCGACCGTCGTCGTCGCTCCGCCCGGGTCGAGAGTGTCTGTCACAGGGGAACCTCCAGGGTGCTGGCGGCCGAAGCGCGCGAGACGCACGGCATGATGGCGTTGCCCGCGTCCTTCTCCTCGGGGGTGAGGTAGAGATCGCGGTGGACCGGGATACCGCCGGCGAGCGGGATGCGGCACTCACCGCACACGCCTTGCCGGCAGAGATTCGGCACGACGATGCCCTCGTTCTCGAGAGCCTCGAGCATGCTCGTCCCCGCCGGTACATCGACCGTCCGCCCGGAAGCGGTCAGCTCCACACGGAAGGGGTCGCCGGCGTCGAGAGCGTCGATCCCGAACCGCTCGAGATGAATCCGCGATTCCGGCCAGCCGGCGTCCACCGCCGCAGCAGTGACCGCGTCGATCATCGCCGCCGGACCGCATACGTACAGGTGGGTACCGATCGGCTGGGTACGCAGGGTCTGTGCGAGGCGATCGGCGAAAGAGTGCCGGTCGGTGAACAGTTCGGCACGGGGTCCGGCGAGTGCGGTGACCTCGTCGAGGTGGGCGGCCGCCGAATCACGGAAGACATACAGCAGTTGCACATCCCGGCGCCAGCGAGCCGCCGACCGAAGGTGGGACATCATCGGCGTGATCCCGATCCCGCCGGCGATCAGGAGATGTTTACGCGCCCGGGCGACCGGAGCGAACGCGCTGCGCGGCAACCCCACCGACACCGTTGCGCCGACCTCGAGTTCGTCGTGCAACCAACGCGATCCGCCCTTGCCGTCATCGAGTCGGAGCACCGAGATCGAGTAGTGCAACGGATGCGCGCCGTCGCCGGTCAGGCTGTAGGCGTTGGTGAAGGCACCCCCGTGCACGACGACGTGACTGCCCGGGATGTAACCGGGCAGCACGTTGCCGCCGGGGTCGGAAAAGGTGATCGCGCGGATGTCTCGGGCGGGGGCGTCGACAGCCGTGACGACGAGTTCCAGCGTCGTCGCGCCGGCTCCGGGACGCACGACGGACTCGGGGCTGCTCATGTCGGCCACTCCGGTGTTCATGAGGGATCCTTCGTGAGGGTGGGTACCTCGCCTGGTCCGGTTCCCGGACAGGCCGACTGGGCGGTCTCGGCGTCGGCCATGAAACCCAGATATTGTCCGGTTCGACGCGAGACGTGGTGGTACACGAGCAGGTCGCGACGGCAACCGACGCACCCGACGATGTCATCGACGGCCGCGGCCGCGCGGGTGACCGATCGGCAGTGTGCGCAGAAGATCTGCACGACCGACTGCGGCGCGGAAGTCACCGGGACGACGGCGATCTCGTCGTCCTCGAGTCCGGCACCGAGCGCGACCGCGCGCAGTGTCAGTGCCGATCCAGGCTCCGCTGCTATCCAGACTCGCACGCCGACAACGGCTTCGGCGAGGGTGCTGCCGAGCTGGGCGGCGACCGAGTCGGTATCCCCGTGGATACGTGTGGTGGCACGCGGAGGTAGTGATGACTCCCAGCGAGCCAGGGTCTCGGCGACATCCCCGACACCGACCAGCACGTACGAGTTGCCGGTCGGTGGGGGCGTCGTCGCCTCGATCGGTACGCCTGGACGTGCCCACGTCGGCACGCTGGAGAAGTCGATCTGCGACATGGCAGCGACTCAGAGGAGGGTGGCGTCGCGCAACCCGGTGTAGAAGGCGAGCGCGTAGTCGGGGGTGCTGAAGTAGATCTTGGACCCCTTCGGGAAGAAGATCGCGTCCTTGGCCTTGGCCACGGTCTTCTGCCCGGTCTCCCTGTTCTCCAGGAGGAACTCGCCTTCGAGCACGACCTTCATCTTGTCGTATTCGTACTCGTAGTACAGCGGCTCGTCGGTGTGGCGCAGCTCGAAGTACCCGCTGCACATGGGGCTTCCGTCCGGGTTCTCGTAGACGTCTCCGATGAAGCCCTCGGTGCCCGGGTACTCCGCCTCGGGCATCTTCGGCAGATCCTCGTATCCGCCGCTGGTCACGCGGAACTCCAGGGCCTTGGCACTCTCGATGGTCACGATGCTCCTTCACAGGTTCGATCTGGGCGTACTCGCGGGCGGCGGTACGTCGACGACATCCGGGGTCCGCGACCCATCGGCGCGACTCCCCGTAGTGGACTTTGTCCCCTGTTATGAAACAAGCGTCGTGTTTCGTAGGTGTGACGGCACTGTAATGGCGTGCTACGGAACCGGCCCGTCCCGGACAGGGTGATCGGTCGGGCACGCAGACATCGACC
Source organism: Gordonia sp. SMJS1 (assembly GCF_029866425.1). NCBI lineage: Bacteria > Bacillati > Actinomycetota > Actinomycetes > Mycobacteriales > Gordoniaceae > Gordonia > Gordonia sp. SMJS1. The sequence continues at coordinate 5,194,784 of NZ_CP123381.1, forward strand.
CGCAGGTGCGCACCGTTTCGGCCCCTGGTCGGTCGGGTACCGCGGTCGGCAAGCCGGTTCCGCCGCATGCGAGCGACCCGGCCCAGGCGCCCGGTTGAGAACCCAGCCGGGCGCCGTCTCATGACTCGACTCCGCGGGCCTGCTCGGCACGACTGCGACCGCGCCGCAACGTGATTCGCGATCAGTGTTGCACCTTCGACCAGACTCTGACAACATACGTTCTCAGTTTGATCGGAGGGATCAATGGGCCATCGGCGTCAGTGGGTGACGGTTGCCGGCGCAACCAGCACGACAGGTCGTGCACGAAGTGCGCGCGATGTCGGCGGAGTGCCTGACATGCGACCCACGTGTACCTCGAACCCGGACGCCTGGTTCCCAGAGCAGGCCGCCGGTGCCCGGAGCCTGGCCAATCGGCACGCTGTCGACGGGTGCGTCCGCTGTCCGATCCGTTCGCGCTGCGCCCGCCTCGCCCTCGACGATCCGACTCACCTGACCGGGATCTGGGCGGGTGTCTACGTGCCGCCGCCGGGCAACCAGCACCGGGCCCGTACCCATGCACTGAATCGACTGCAATCCATCGGCTTTCCGCACGCGCACCCGAACGAAGAGCACCGGACGACGGCCTGACCCGACGATGCGGTGGCACTCGCACACGACATCGGCCCGGGTGCGGCGACTACCTGAGAGGTAGTGGCTCTCACGATGTCTGACGCCGACACTAGGATCACGACGATCCGCAGAGGAGGTGTCCGATGACCGACCGACCGACCGCCGTCGGCAGAAGACCCGCTGCTCTCCTCGCGCCCACGGGCTCGAGTCCGCGGTGGCTGACCGCGGTCATGCGGTGCGACCGCGCCCTGTCCTCGTGGTTCATCGGGGCGGGCTTCTTCTTCGCGCCGGTCTCGTTGATCCTCGACCCGTGGCCTGCCGCTGTCGTGATCGCCTGGGTGGCGATCTCGGTGTCCGGGCTATGGCTCGGTCTGCTCGGCGTCTTCATGGCCGCCGGCTTGGCGCAGGTGCTGCGCGCCGGCGACGAGATCCCCGACGAGTTCTGGTCCGGTCTGCTGGATTACCGGACCCGGTGAGCCGGCCGGGCCGACGGTCGAGCGGCTAGGCCGACTCGGCGGCCCGGGCCGCCGGCGCACCCGTTCGGCCACGGACGAGCGCGGCCGCTGCGATGAGCACGAGTGACAGGCAGGCCGCGACGACGAAGGCCAGGTGAATGCCGTCGGCCCCCGCCTGCAGCGGCTTCACCCCGTCGTCGATGGCCGACTGTGTACCCCGGGACATCAGCGTGATGAACAGCGCGGTGCCTGCCGCTCCCGCGACCTGCTGGATGGTGCTGACGGTCGCGCTGCCGTGCGAGTACAGCTCGGGACTCAGCAATCCCAGCGCTGAGGTCATGAGCGGCGTCAGACCGAAAGCGATACCAGCACTGAGGATCACGTGAGCCGCGATCACCATGCCCAACGACGACCCGGCGTCGAGCGTGGTGAGCAGCCACGTGCCGGCACTGACGGCCAAGGTGCCCGGTAGCACCAGTGGTCGTGCACCGACCTTGTCGAACAATGCACCGACGAAGGGCGCCAGCAGACCCATCACCAGGCCACCGGGCAGGAGCACGAGGCCGGTGGTCAGGACGTCCTTGCCCATCACGTTCTGTAGGAAAAGGGGAAGCAGGATGAGCGCGCCGAAGAGCGTCAGCATGAACCCGGCCATCAGCACGACGGCCAAGCGGAACGGTGCGATCGCGAAGGTCCGCAGGTCGAGCAGTGCCAAGCCGCGGTCGGCGAGTTTGAGCTGTCGCACGACGAACAACGCGAGCGCGACGGCGCCGATGACGAGTGGCACCCACGGTGGGATCGGGGCGTGCCCACCCGCCGACTCCCCGATGCTGCTGAGACCGTAGACGACACCGCCGAAGCCGAGAGCCGACAACGGGACCGAGATGAGGTCGAGCTGCGCGGGCCGACGTTCGGTGACGTTGCGGACGAACACCCCGCCGAGGATCAGCGCACCGATCGCGATGGGCAGCACGATCCAGAACATGGCTCGCCAACTGAGGGATTGCAGGATCAGGCCGGACACCGTCGGACCGACGGCCGGCGCGACGGCGATGACGATGGAGACCAGTCCCATCGTGCGGCCACGATTCTGCTCCGGGACGACGTTCAGGATCGTCGTCATCAGCAGCGGGACCATGAGCGCGGTGCCGGACGCCTGCACCACGCGGGCGACGATCAGGAGTTCGAAGCCCGGCGCGAGGGCGGCGGCGAGGGTGCCGATCGTGAACAACGTCATCGCCGCGATGTAGATCGACCGCAGGGTGAATCGCTGCATCGGTAGCCGGTGATCGGGATGACGATCGCCATCGTCAGCAGGAACCCGCTGGTGAGCCATTGCGCGGTGGCGGCGGTGATCTCGAGGTCGGCCATCAGGGTGGGCAATGCGACGCTCAGGATCGTCTCGTTCAGGATCACCACGAAGGCCGCGACCAGCAGGACCCCGATGAGCAGCACGGCGCTGCGATCCGTGCCGGTGTCGGTGCGGTTGTCGGTGCCCGGGAGGGCGGCGTTCTCGGTCACTGTCGTTCTCTCATCGCTGTGGGGGTCCGGGTCGATCACACGGCGACGCTACCGGAAAGTGGCAGCGCCTGCCAGAGTGGCACCGACTGACATATCGGCGGGTCGACCGCTAGTCTCGACCCATGCCGGAACCCTCCGAGACCGGCGGGTTGCGGGCCCGCCGTCGAGATGCGACGCGCCTGGAGATCCACGAGGCCGCAGTGGAACTGTTCGAGCGCAACGGATTCGACGAGACGACGGTCGACGAGATCGCCGCTGCCGCCGGGGTCTCACCGCGCACGTTCTTCCGGTACTTCCCGACCAAGGAAGAGTGCGTGCTCTTCGACCGCTTCGGTTTCGACCAGGCACTCGACGACCATCTGGCCGGCATCGACCCCGATGCCCTGTCGCTCGCCGACATCGAGGGCGTCTACCGGCAGCTCCTGGAGGGGTTCGGTGATCGCAGCGACGACGTGTCCGCCCATTTCATGCGCGTGCAGAAACTCGTACTCGCGACACCCACCCTGAGCCGTGCCGCCCTCGGCCGCTACGCCGACAAGTCACGCCGACGGCCCGAGGCCCTCGGCGACCGCAGCTCGGCTCGGACGCGGGGCCAGCTCCGGATGATCCTGGAGATCGCCAATCTCGAGGTGCAGTGCGCCTTCGAGGAGTGGGTAGAGATCAACGAGCGTCCCGGGTCGTCGGGGACGCCCCGGCCGCTGGTGGACGTCTACGACGACGTGTGCCGTCGGATGCGGGAGCTCTAGTCGAGCCAGTCGAGCACCGACGCCGCGGTCCAGCTCTGCTGCATGCTGCCGAGCGGCTCCCCGGTGAACGGCTCGTAGTACTCGGCAAACGTCCCGTCGGTGGCTTGGCGAAGCCCTTCCTCGCGCAGGCGCGCCGACCGCTCGGTCCAGCCACGGCGGGCGAACGCCCAGCTGAAGAGCCAGGTCATCACCGGCCAGACGGGCCCGCGCCAGTACTCGCGCGGGCGGAAGTCGGCCGAGATCGGTGACGTCGACGGCGGGACCGCATACCGCAGATCCGGGTGGCCGCAGTACCGCGGACCGTCGAAGAGTCGCAGCAGCGCGCGTTCGCGGTCCCGGGAGAGGCCGCCGCACAGCAGCGGCGCGAACACCGCGATCGTCTCGGTGTTGATCCACGAGTTGGCTCGCAGGTCGAAATCCCTTGCGGCACCGTTCCGGTCGTTGGCGGCGGACACGACCCCGGCCCGGAATCGATCGGCCCACGCGCGGAGATCTCGGACATCCGACCGCGGTTTGGAGTAGTCCTCACCGATCGTCGCCAATACATCGCAGGCGACGGCGAAGATGGCGGAGACGAAGACGTCCTCGACGGCGAAGCTCATCACCTTCGGGAGCAGCGCGTCGTCGTAATTGGCGCGCTTCATCTGTTCGACCAGCCAGATGTAACGGTCGTACTCGAGGTCGGTGGGCCGCATCGAGAAATCGTCGACGTGATCGAGGTCGGCGCGCTGGTAAGGCGGAAGGTCGACCCCGGGGATCACGTTGGCGTACGCGGAATCCCAGCGTGGCGAGTTGTCCATCCCCGACTCCCAGCCGTGGAAGATAGTGATCCGCCCGCGCCCGTTGGGGTCTCGCGCGTGTGCCAGCCACCGGTGCCACCGCACCAGCGAACTCCATCGCCGGTCGATGAACTCGTTGGCGACGGCGCGCGTGGTGCGACCGTGGCGTCGGGAGTGGTCGAGGATCCGCTGCACCGCGATCGCATGCACCGGCGGCTGGGTGATACCGGACGTGTCGGGGAAGTCGGGCGCGCACTCGGCGAGGCGGGCGCACTCCCAGCGAGCCGGCCCCGGGAAGTAGCCGTCGCGGCCGTTCGCGAAGACGATGTGCGGAATCATCCCGTTGCGCCACTGCGCCGACAGCAGGGTGTCCATCTCGATGACGGCCCGCTCCACCGACAACGGCGCGAGACCGACCGTGACGAACGCCGCATCCCAGCTCCACATGTGCGGATACAACTTGGGCGCAGCGCTTGTCATCGTGCCCAGGTCATTGCCTCGAAGCAGGTACGCGGCACGTGCCGACAGCTGCGTTGGGGTGAATCCGTACCGGGCCACGTCGACGATTGTGCCCCGCGACGTCGGCGTCTGCTCATCGAGCCCGACGGGGCTGCCGCCCACGAATTCGCAGTAGGGTCGAGAGGTGCCCACCGCGTTGATCACCGGGGCGAGCCGCGGCCTCGGAGCCGAGATCGCCCGCCAGCTCGCGCCGACCCACGACCTCCTGCTCGGCGGACGCCCCTCCCCCGAACTCGATCGGCTGGCGACCGAACTCGACGGCGCGAGCACCTTCGCTGCCGATCTGACCGACTACGACGAGGTCGAGGCCGCCGTGGAGGCGATCACCGAACTCGACGTCCTCGTCCACAATGCGGGGGTGTCCAGCAGCCTCGAGCCCGTCGGCGAGACCCCCGTCGAGGAATGGCGTCATGTCCTCGAGGTGAATGTCGTCGCCGCTGCCGAACTGACGCGGTTGCTGCTCCCCGCGTTACGAGCGGCCGCCGGCCACGTCGTGTTCATCAACTCGGGCGCGGGACGTCGGGTCAACCCCGGATGGACCCCCTATGCAGCAAGCAAGTTCGCGGCGCGAGCGCTCGCCGACGGGTTGCGTGTCGAGGAACCGACCCTCCGGGTGACGTCCGTCTTCCCCGGCCGCATCGACACCGACATGCAGCGCGACATCGTCGCCATCGAAGGAGACGAGTACGACGGGTCGCGGTTCCTGCGTCCCGCGACCGTCGCCCGAGCAGTCGTGCACGCCATCTCCACCCCGGCCGACGCCCACCCCGAAGAAATCGTGCTGAGGCCGACGGGGCGGGGCTGACCCTTCCTGAGCGTCCGTATTCTCTGCTCCCTGAGGTGCGAGCGAAGCGAGCCACGAAGGGCCCGCAAGACGTCTGGGGGATCGCTAGAAACCGCCGTCCACCAGGCCCTTCGTGGCTCGTCGCTTGCGCTCCTCGCACCTCAGGGAGCAAGGCTGACGCGCCCTCCGCAAGCTCCGGGCTCTGTCAGGAGCGGAGGGATCGCGGTCAGAGCTGTTTGAGATCCGACTGCTGCCAGACCGCGCGCATCGTCGACACCTTGCCCTCGGCGTCGAAGACCATGATGTCGACGGGGGTGATCTCGAAGGCGAGTCCGGCGGTCTTGGTGACCAGGGTGAACTCGAAGACCGCGGTGTCGCCGGCGATCTTCTTCCACTTGAGCGTCGCGGTGCGCTCGTCCATACCGGTGATCACCGAGTAGAACTCCACCAGCTGCTCGCGGGTGTCGCGGATGTCCGCGCCGATGGGGTCTTCGACGGTCGCGTCCGCGGCGTAGAGGTCGGCGATCTGCTCTGCGGTACCCGAGTTGAGCAGCTCGATATAGGCGTCGACGGCCGCGTCGATCTTCTCCGCGAGCCCGGCTTGTTCCACGGTCATGAATCCTCCAGAAAAGTAGAACGTGTTCTAATTCGGCACGGTAGCACGGCGTCCGTCAACCGGTGGATGATTTCGGTGCCCGGTCGGAGTTGTTTGATACGTTCGCCGCACAGTTTCCCCGCGTGCGGAAAGGCCGGTGCACCTCTCGATGACCGAGCCGCCGCGCGTACCTCCACCACCGTCCGGCGAGCCCCCGTGGCAGCCGCCCGTCGTCTCCGACGAGTGGAGCCCGGTGCCAGATGCGGGACCGCCGCAGGGTCCACCCACACCGCGGCCGCCTACCGTGCCCGGACCGCAGCCGCAATGGGGTTCGGCGATGTCGACCCCACCTGGCTCGAGTGCTCCCCTTCCGGGGAACGGGTGGGCGGGGTGGATGCCGCCACGACGGCCGACGCCCGTCAGCGCACTGCTGCAACAGATCTTCTCGACCACGTTCGCGGCACCGCGTGTCTTCCTGGGCCTCGTCGGCGTGAGCTGGGGCGCGGCGGCGGCACCAGTCGCGCTCATCACCTGGTGGCTGGTGAGCGCCGAACCGACCCTCGACGACCCGGACGACTGGGCGAGCCTGGCACCGGTCACCGCGTTCGTCCTCACTGTCTTTGCGCAGTGGGCCGTCATGACGGGCGCACTCAGCGGTCTCGCCGCCCGTCCCCTGGCCCGCCTGCGCGCCGGGTCCGTACCGACGCTCGACGACGCCCTGCGCGCGGGTCGCCGGTCCCTCGCCCGACTGTCGGGGTGGACCGCCCTCCTGGGACTCGCCGTCGCGGCGGCGTTCACCCCGGGCATCGCACTCCTCGGTCTGGGAGTCAGCTCCGACGGAATCGTACTGATCGCCGGGAGTCTCCTCCTCTTCCTCGTCGCGCTCATCCCGGTGACGTGGCTGCTGGTACGCACGGTGTTCACGGCGCCTGCGATCGTGGTCGACGGCCTCTCCGTGCGAGGCGCGATCGCCCGCTCGGGGTCGTTGTCGGCGGAGCGGTTCTGGCGGACCTTCGGCATCCTGGCGGTCATGGTCGTGCTGGCGTGGGTCGCGATGACGACGATGATGTACCCCTTCGATCTTCTCGGATCGATCGCCGGCGTGTGGTTCGCCGACGGGGACGCCCGTGGCACCGAGACCGTCGTCGCGGTGATTGGCATCGTCGTGGCGTCGATGGTCGTGCAACCGGTACTGACCGTCGTCCCGGCCGTCCTCTACGACGATGCACGCGCCGAGGCGGCCCCGACGCCGTTCTTCTCCGGACAGGGCGACCGGTGATCGGAGTTCTCGCTGCGCCATTGGACCCCGGCAACGACGAAGCACGCCGGTGGGCCGAGGAGGAGCTGTCCGACTCCGAGTATCAACCGCCCGAACCGTCGTGGTTCGACCGCTTCGGTGAGCGGCTCTGGGAGTGGATCGCCGACAACGTCTTCAGCTGGTTCGGCGGCTCCGACACCCTTCGGGGCATCGTGATCGTCGTGGCGATCGCCCTCGTCCTCGGGCTCGTCGTCGCGGTCGTCCGGCATCTCCGACGCAACCCACGAATTCCTCGCACCAGCGCTGGCCCGCCAACGGGGTCGGTGCTGACAGGTCCGGCCCGGTCCGCGGCCGACTTCCGGTCCGACGCCGACGCCGCCTTCGCCGCAGGCCGGTACGACGAGTGCGTGCTCGCCGCCGTGCGTGCCGTGGCCCGTCGCGGTATCGAGCGCGGCCTGCTGGCCGATGAGCCGTCCCTGACCGCCCACGAGGTCGCTGTCGACCTCGGACCCCGCTTTCCCACCTACGACTCCGGATTGCAGACGGCGACAGACATGTTCGACGCCATCGCCTACGGCGACCGACACGCATCGGCCGAATCCGCGCGCGCGGTCCTCGACATCGAGCGCGGGGTCTCGTCCGCACGGCCGGTCGACGAGGACTCGGTCCGGTCGAGGCGACTGGCGGTGCCCCGATGACCGACACCGTGCAGGCGACGCCACCCGGACCCGTCTCGTCGACGCCGATGCGACCGGCGCCCGGGAAGAGCAAGACGCCGGCGTGGATCTGGGTGACCATCGTGCTGGTGGTGGTCGTCGTGGTCGCCGGCGTCGGACTCCTCGGTGTCACGGCACTCACCGGGGTGCAGGGCACGCCCGGTCCCGGCGTCAGCTACGACCCCGACAACGCCCAGCCCACCGGATCGCGCGCTCTCGCTCAGATCCTCGACGACCACGGGACCGACCTCCGGCAGGTGCGCGGCCTCGCGGAGTTCACCGACGCCCCACGTCCCGGCCGCGGGACCACGGTGGTGGCGAGCTCGACCTCATCGCTCAATCCCGGTACGACACAACAGTTCCGAGAGCGCGTGCAGGACGCCGACCGCGTGATCCTGATCGCGCCGGACACCACCGTGCTCACCGCGCTCGACCTGCCCGTCACGTCCGGTTACGGCGCCGGCCCGGCAGCGGTCCCCGCGGGTTGCCGCACGCCCGGCATCGACGAGACCGACGTCGTCGACTTCAGTCCGTTCGGATACTCACCGACCTCGCCCGCGGCCACGGCCTGCTTCACGTCCGACGGGACATCGAATCTGGTCGTGGTCCCCCGCACCGCCGACCGTCCCGAATTCGTCGTCATCAGTGGCACAATGCTCACCAACGAGCACCTGGCACAGCAGGACAACGCCGGCGTCGCCGTGCGGATATTCGCGAGGTCCGACGAGATCCTCTGGTACGTGCCCTTCTTCACCGATCAAGTCGCGACCGAGGAGGAGGAGTCCGACATCCCGGCCGCGGTCGGGCCGCTGATCGTGTTGACCGTCTTCGCGGTTCTGGCCCTGATGTTGTGGCGGGGCCGGCGATTCGGCTCGCTGGTCACCGAGCCGCTCCCGGCGGTCGTCAAGGCGGTCGAGACCACCCGGGCGCGGGGCCGGATGTACCACCGCGCCCGTGCCGACGCGCGCGCCGCGGCGGCGCTGCGCATCCACACGCTGGGTTCGCTGGCGTCGTATCTGGGACTTCCGTTCGACGCCGCCCGTGCCACCGACGCACTGTCGCGACCCGACTGGGACACCGTCGTCGCGTCGACCGAGAACTCGGACCCGATGGTGTCGGCGATCGTCCTCGCCGTGGTGGGGGCTACGCACCGTGATCTGGGCGAGGTCCGGTCGCTGCTGTCCGGTCCGCTCCCCACCACCGACACCCAGCTCGTGCATTTCACCGCCGAACTGACCAACCTCGAGAAGGAAGTCCGACACACGCCATGACCGTCGACCCGTCGCGCAACCCAGGCCCCGGTCCGTTCGCCCCGGACGCATACTCACACGCGGACCCGTTCGCCAAGGCACCGGCCGGGCCACCACCGGACCACACCGACCACCGACCCGGCGGAGGGCCGAACCGCGCCCGCGATGCACTCGGGGCCGTCCGCGGCGAGGTCGGGAAGGCCGTCGTCGGCCAGGACCCGGCGGTGGCGGGCATCCTGATCGCGCTGCTCTGCCGTGGACACATCCTGCTCGAAGGCGTTCCCGGCGTCGCCAAGACGCTGCTCGTCCGGTCGGTGGCGGCCGCGCTCGACGTCGAGACCAAGCGCGTGCAGTTCACGCCTGACCTCATGCCCGGTGATGTCACCGGCTCGCTCGTGTTCGATTCCGCCAGCTCCGAATTCACGTTCCGCGAGGGACCGGTGTTCACCAATCTCTTGCTGGCGGACGAGATCAACCGCACGCCGCCGAAGACCCAGGCATCGTTGCTCGAGGCGATGGAGGAGCGACAGGTCACCGTCGACGGGGATCCCCGACCGCTGCCGAGCCCGTTCCTCGTCGCGGCGACGCAGAACCCGGTCGAGTACGAGGGCACCTACCCGTTGCCCGAAGCCCAGCTCGACCGCTTCCTGCTGAAGGTCACCCTGCCGCTCCCCCCTCGCGACGACGAGATCACCGTCCTGACGCGGCACGCATCCGGATTCGATCCGCGGGATCTGTCCGCCGCCGGCCTCCGTCCGGTCGCCTCGGCCGCCGACATCGAGACCGGCGCCGAGCAGGTCCGCCGGGTGACGGTCGCCCCGCAGGTCACCGCCTACATCGTCGACATCGCCCGGGCCACCCGATTCTCGCCGTCACTGGCCCTCGGCGTCAGTCCACGCGGCGCCACCGCATTGCTCGGCACGAGCCGGGCATGGGCGTGGCTGAACGGCCGCGACTTCGTAACCCCCGACGACGTGCAGGCGCTCGCCCAGTCGACGCTCGCGCACCGCCTCTCGTTGCGCCCAGAGGCCGAACTCGAAGGAGTGTCGGTGGGTTCGGTGCTCGACGCCGCGATCAACTCGGTGCCCGTCCCCCGCTGATGTTCCTCACGGGCCGCTTTCTGATCCTGGTGCTGCTCGGTGCGGTGCCCATCCTGATATGGCCGAACTACTTCGTGCCCGTGCTGTGGGCGCTGTTCTGTGTCCTGGTCGTGTGCCTCGACATCGCGCTGGCAGGGTCCACGAAATCGATCACCATGTCGCGGTCGGGACCCGGCCCGATCCGGCTCGGCCAGAGCACGACGTGTTCGATCGCGGTCACCAACCACGGCTCTCAGACGTTCCGCGGAGTGCTGCGCGACGGCTGGCAGCCGTCGGCGGGTGCCTCGTCGAACACCCACCGCGTCAGCATCCCCCGCGCGGAGACCCGCTCGGTGACAACGACTCTCACCCCCACCCGACGCGGTGACCGACTCGCGGTCCGAGTCGCCGTCCGTCGGGTGGGTCCCCTCGGCATCGCCGGACGCCAGCGGTCGGTGCCGCTGCCGGGCCGTGTCCGCGCACTCCCGCCCTTCGACTCGCGGCGGTTGCTGCCGTCACGGTTGGCCCACCTGCGTCAGCTCGACGGTCGGTCGGCGGTGCGCGTACGTGGTCAGGGAACCGAATTCGATTCCCTGCGTGACTATGTCGAGGGTGACGATGTCCGCAGCATCGACTGGCGGGCCACCGCCCGGCGTCGTTCGACCGTGGTGCGGACTTGGCAGCCGGAGAAGGATCGGCACATCGTCATCGTCCTGGACACATCTCGGACGTCGGCCGGGCGGGTGGGCGACACCCCGCGCCTCGACGCCGCGATGGACGCCGCGTTGCTGCTGGCCGCGCTCGCGTCGCACGCCGGCGATCGGGTCGATCTCATCGCCGGTGACCGCCGGGTCCATCGACGGGTGGTCGGTGTCGGCCGCACCATGCTGCTCAACAGCCTCGTCACCGCAATGGCCGACCTCCAACCCGCTCTCCTGGAGGCGGATTGGCCCCTGCTCGGTGCCGAGGTCGCCAAGATCGGGCGGCAGCGCGCGCTGCTGGTCCTGCTCACACCCCTCGAACCCGCAGCTGTCGAGGAGTCGCTGCTGCCCCCGCTGGCAGTGCTGGCGCAGCGCTACAAGGTCATCATCGGCTCCGTCGCCGACCCCGCCCTCGACGCCATGCTCACCAAGCGCGCCGACGCCGCGCAAATCTACGATGCGGCGGCCGCGGCACGCACACTCACCCTGCGGGACCGAACCGCCACCGCGGTGGGCCGGCTCGGCGTCGACGTGGTGGATGCCCCACCGGACAAGCTGGCCGCCAAGCTCGCCGATCACTATCTGTTACTCAAGTCGCGAGGGTTGCTCTGACCGGCGCGATTGATGGTCTTCGTCATGACAGTGACTGCTCGACAATCGTTTTCAATCTTGTGTATGCCGGCGGCGCCGACCACGCGAGGTGTCTCCGCTGGCACCGGTGTCGTTGCATTCCCACAGCTGTGTCGCGCGTCGCCCGAGACGTTGTGAAGTTGGTCTTGACAGACAGCCTTCATCCTCTGCTCTCGAGGCGAGACGACGGACACCGACAGTCGAGAGCAACCGGCACGCTCCGCTACCACCTGCACAGTCACTCGTTGCTGCTTTTCGCGTCCGATGCATCACTATGTTCCCGACACTGACCATGATCACGAACATCTTGCTGGCATGGCATTCGAGGAGCCGATCGATCACAGCTTCGGCGCGACGCGGACGCTCAGAGTGCACTCAATCTGTGACAACGTATGCGACTGTGCCACTAACCAAGACAACTAGCGAGCAGCATCGACTGTCGGGCTGTTCAAAAGTGTCGGGCTCGTCATGAGACACCCGAATGAACCTGGGCCGCCCACCTCACTCGGGTCATGCCACGCCACGCTCGATGCGTGACAGCGATCACGGCAGTATCAGCGATCCGCAAAGGTCCATCAGTCGAACTGAATATGGACAAGGATGGCACTCGGCCGCCGGGGAGGACGGCGGGTGTCATCCTTGTCCATTTCTGTCTGCGATCGCCCGGAGCCCGAGACCGCCAACCCCTCCGGCTCCCGGACGCAGGCGTCTTTCAGAAGCTCTCAGATCGAGGTGGGCGGGCCACGCTGCCGCCCACCTCGCCTCACCACTCGGTGTCGCGGCCGCAGGTGCGCGATGCGAGCGGCGGTTCGGCTTGAACCAGGTACCCGGCGCCGAACGGTGGCGACCCCGCACGTGAGGGTAGGTAGCACCTGTTGCGGATCGCCGACCTGCGCGAAGACAGCATCGATTTCAGCGGCCAGCCAGGTGTCTTCGGCGTCGATCACGTCGACACATCCGGCTGGCGACGCAGCCGTGACGCAGCCCATCATCATCTCAGACCTCCCGGTACTGGGGTGACAGTGACGAACCACCTCCCCGGTCAGTCAGCCCGAGGCCGCCTCGGAGCCGGCGGTGATCTCCTGACGTCCGTCGCCGGAATGCTCGATGGCCACCTTGCGAGGCTTGGCTCTCTCGGCCACCGGGATCGTCACCGTGAGCACACCGTTGTCATAGGCAGCAGAGATCTTCGCCGGATCGACACCCTCACCCAGAGTGATCTGCCGACGATAGGTGCCGGCGAAACGCTCGTTGGCCAACCACTGCACACCCTCATCCGAGAGTGCGCTGCGATGCGCCGACAAGGTCAACACCCCGTTGTCGACGTTGAGATCGATCGAACCAGGATCAGCACCAGGCAGGTCGGCAATCAACGAATAGTGGTCGTCGACCTTGTACACATCGATCGGCATGAATCGCGGTGTACGTCGGCCAGCGCCGGACTCGCCGGTGAGAAGTCCTCGAGCCCAGTCATCAACCATGGAGAACGGATCGATACCCAGCATCGCAAACACCTCCTTGATCCACGGGTGCCGCCACGCTGACGGCACCACATCAACCATCACTGCGCGCCATCAGATTAGCACTCAACGCCAGTGAGTGCCAAGCATCTTTTCGATGATCAACGCACTCAGTCCTCCACCGGCACAACAGCACTCGCCCCAAGAGCAGAGCAGTAGTCCGCTTTCGGCATCGGGTGGCGATTCACCCAGACGAGTGCTATCTAGGAACACGACGTTCACCCCCGGCACGTTCCGACGACATGACCCAGGAAGGACCCAACCGATGTCGGCCCCCGCCCCTGAACTTCACCCGATCGTCTGGCCCGACCCCAGCCCGCTGCAGCACTGGTGGACCCACGTCATGGGCCGGCCACGTCTCCACCCGGATCAATCCGAAACACCGGTACCAGCCACACCCGGCACCCATGACCAGCAACGACGCACGCCCGGCCCGGCATTGACCGCCAGCATGGGTGCCCGCGGCCGCCACAGCATGCCTCGACAGCAGCTGGCTTCCGCTCGACGGCGCTGACCGCGTCACACACCTCTACGGCCGGGCCACGCCTCCCGAGGCGTAGTGACTTGGACGCCTCGAGCTCAGGGTGGCGTTTCGGGACGAGCGTCGGCCCTGCGACGACTCTTGTTGTCGCACAACCCCAATCCCACCACTTGGATCGAACTCGCAGTCATGACCTCTCGCAGCCTCACATTTCACCGTTACACCCCGCCCACCCCGCACCACGACCTACGGTGGGCCCTTGCCTACCTCATCACCCTGGCCGCCATCCTTGTATTCCTCACCACGTCGCAATGACACCTCGATCCCTGGCGGGTTTGCCGGCGCCGCGACAGACCACGTCCGTCCACGCCTCGGCCAGCCCTGGCCGGGCACCCCGACAGCGGGTGACGGCAGCGGTTCCCTCGAAACCCTCGACGACCTACCTCCGAACCCGCGCCGTATCCGGTTCGAGCAGCCGCGCAGGAAAGCCCTCACCGCACACCGTTGCGACAGGGGACATTCCGCGGCGCACCACCACCCGACTCGCCGCAATACTGGCCCCTCCGCGAGCCGCGCGTGCACGCGATCGGAGGCAGCGCGAAGCCACGCAAGAAGCCGAACGTCATGACCTTCTCGAGGACCGCCGCCGGTCCGATCTCACTCCTCCACGACACTCACACCGCCACCGCCGGGATGTCGGCCGCGTAGCGGATCACCGAGCCGACCCGACCGAAGCGACGTTCGATGATCACGATCGCCTCCGCGAGCTGGTCGGGGTCGTCGACGTCGGCGACGAATGCCGCGGTGTGCCCGTTGTTGCCGAGCATGAACGGCAGCACCGCGGAGTACTCACTGCTGACGACAGCCAGCGGGATGTCGTGACGGAACAGGTCGTACGCGTGATCGATGGCGGCGGGGTCGTCGAGGACGACGAGCGGGACCGAGGAGATGTGCTTGTTCTTTCTCATGTATCGAGACTGAACCCGCAGGTTATGAGGGGGTTGACCGATCACTGTGAATTCGCTGGCAGGTAGGCGTTGCCGGCGCCCTTGGCCCGCGAGGTCACCGCACGAGTTGCTCGTCGAGGATGCTGGGGATGACTCCGCCGCGTCGGAGAAGCCGACGGTCCAGATCGGTCTCGGCGGCCACCCGCGCGTCGAAACGCAACTCGGAACCGTCGACCCGCCGGACGACGACCGCCACCGTCCCGCGGTCGACGGCGTCGGCAGTCCCGTTGACGTGCAGTCGGTCTCCGGGCCGGAGGTCCTGCAGCCCGCCGTCGACGTCAGCGGGGATGAGCAACGGCAGGACGCCGACACCGATCAGGTTGGACCGATGAATTCGTTCGAAACTGCGCGCGAGCACGGCCCGCACTCCGAGCAGGCGCACCAGCTTGGCCGCCCAGTCGCGTGAACTGCCCATGCCGTACCGTTCCCCGGCCACGATCACCACCTCGTCGCCGTCGTCGGCGTACCGGCCCGCGGCCTCCGGAAGGGACACGACCTCGCCCGTGGGCGCATGCACGGTGTGCGCGGGAGCCGCATCCGGTGCGAGCGCGTTGCGGACGTTCTTGTTCTGAAAGCCGCCCCTCAGCATGGCTTCCCAATTGCCGCGCCGGGACGCGTAGACGTTCAGGTCGCCCGGTTCCGCGCCTCGCTCCACGAGGTATCGACCGGTCGGGCTGTCGGGCTTGATCGCCCCGGCCGGGGAGATGTGGTCGGTGGTGATGTCGTCGCCGAGCACGAGCAGGGGATGCGCGGTGTACTCCCCGAGCATGGTGTGCGCGTAGCCGTCATCGGCAAAAGGAGGACGCCGCAGGGCCGTCGACGACGGGTCCCAGGGAAACAGCGGCCCATCCGGTACATCGAGTGCGTCCCACGCGGGATTGCGGGATGCCGACGCGAAGTCGTCGACGACATCGCGCGGCCGCCGCGACGAATCCGTCAGAGCATCGATTTCGTCAGGGGCGGGCCACAGATCAGCGAGCAGCACGTCGTGTCCGTCGGCGTCGACGCCGATCGGCTCCGAGGTGGGATCGATGGCCGCGTCACCGGCAAGGGCGAAGACGATCACCATCGGCGGCGACATCAGCAGACCCAGTTCGAGGTCCGGGTGGACGCGGCCGGGGAAGTTGCGGTTGCCACTGAGAACAGCCACCGGCTTCCGGGTGCGCGCCTCGGCCACCGCGGTGATCTCCGCCGGCAGCGGACCCGAGTTGCCGATGCAGGTGGCACAACCGAATCCGACGATGTCGAAACCGACCGCGGACAGGTCGTCGGTGAGACCGGCCCGCTCGAGCACGCCGGCGGCAGAGGGCGAACCCGGCGCGAGGGAGGTCTTCACATACTCCGGCACCCGCATCCCTCGCTCCCGTGCGCGGCGGGCGACCAAACCCGCGGCGATGAGGAGGCGCGGGTCAGAGGTGTTGGTACAGCTCGTGATCGACGCGATGGCGACGGGGAACGCCGGCATGTCGACGCCGTCGTCGCACTGCGCCGGTCCCTCGGCGTCGAAGGTCGCCGGCAACTCGGTCACCGTAACCAGGTCCTGCGGACGACGCGGACCGGCCACCGACGGGACCACCGCACCCAGGTCGATGTCGATCATGCGGGTGAAACGCGGCTCGGCGTCGGGGTCGAACCACAGCCCGAGCCGTCGTGTCACCGACTCGACGAGCTCGCAGTGTTCTGCGGCACGTCCGGTGTCGGCCAGGTATCGGACGGTCTGTGCGTCGACGGGGAAGAACCCGGTGGTGGCACCGTATTCCGGGGCCATGTTGGCAATCACCGCCCGTGCGCCCACCGTCAGTGCCGATACGCCCGGTCCGTAGAACTCGACGAACTCACCCGTGACCCCGAGCTCGCGCAGACGGTGCGTGACCACCAACGCAAGGTCTGTGGCCAGCACACCCGCGGAGAGCGTCCCGGTGAGGCGGACTCCCACAACGTCGGGGATCCGCAGTGTGGTCGGCATGCCGAACATCACCGTCTCGGCTTCCAGACCTCCTATGCCCCAGCCCAATACACCCAGCCCGTTGATCATGGGCGTGTGGCTGTCCGTACCGAGCATCATGTCCGGAACCGCGTGGTCGACGCCACCGACCTTCTCCACCGTCACCACGGTGGCGAGCTGTTCGAGGTTGATCGTGTGCATGATCCCGGTACCCGGCGGGTTGATGTGCACGGTGTCCATCGTCGTCGACGCCCAGGCCAGGAAGCGATACCGCTCCGCGTTGCGACGCATGTCGTGGGCGAGATTGGCCGCGGCGGCATCGCGGCGCGCGAACGACTCGACCGCGAGCGAATGGTCCACCGAGACCTCCACCGGCAGGCGGGGACTCAACGCCGTCGGATCCCCACCTCGGGCGGCAACCGCGTCACGCATCGCGGCGATGTCGACGAGGGCGGGCGTGCTGGTGGTGTCGTGCATCAGCAACCGGCCCGGCACATACGGGATCTCGGCGTCGCTGGTGCCGGCGCGAAGCCAGCGGGTCATGTCGTCCAGGGCTCGATCGCGCGTCTCGGCGTCGGCATGGCGAGTCACGTTCTCGGCGAGTAGACGGACCACCGTGGGCCACTGCCGGTACACGTCGGACCCGACCCGCCGCTCGACATCGACGACCGGCAGATCGGGTTGCGCGCGGCGTTCAGCTCCACTCATGGGTCCCACCATAGGTTATAACCTATAACTTACGTCACCGGTGCTATCATCGCGGCGTCCGGCGCTGCCGGATCTCGACGTCCCATGACCACTGCCGGGAGGCCGCCATGACCACACCAGGCGGGATGTTCACCAAGAACGATTACGCATACGCCGAGCTCCAACGGCGAATTCTGACCGGGGTCCTGCCGGCCGGCGCGGTGATCCCCCAGGCCAAGCTGGCGGCCGAGATCGGCGTCAGCACGACTCCCCTCCGCGAGGCGATCCGCCGGCTGTCCGCCGAGGGCATGGTCGAACTCGAGGCCCACCGAGACGCGCGGGTGACCCCCGTATCGGCAAATGAGGCGCGCCACCTCTACCAGGTACGGGAGAACCTGGACCCGCTCGCGGCGGCGCTCGCCGCGCGGACGCGAACGGCGGCCGACATCGCCGCCATCAGCAATGCCTTCGATCGCCTCTCGCCTATTGCCAGTGCGTCCGATGTCGATGCCCTTGTCCGACACCGGGAATTCCATCGCACGGTGTACCGCGCGTCGGGCAACCCCGTTCTCATCGACATCCTCGAACGACTCTGGGACAAAGCAGATCGTTACCGAGTCATCGGCCTCTCCCACCGGGGCGATTCACCCGACGACCGGTCGCGGGTCACCGCCGAGCACCGGGCGATCATGGAGGCCGTCGCCGACGGTGACGCCGAGCGTGCCGACGCGGTGATGCGCGAGCACATCGGCAACAGTCTCGGACGTCGTGCCATCGATGCGCTCACCGCGGACCCCGTCGCCGGTTGACCTGGCCGCTGCCACTTTTCCAACCCCTGTGTCCTGCGTCACGGCCATAGGTTATAATCTATAACTGTGCGACGCCGAGTGCGCGCGAAAAGCGCAAAACGATACTTATGCGCCCAAGCGTGACTGTGACGACGGTTACGCCAACACTTCCGATGTGACCACCGACGTGGTTGTCCTCACATCCGCAGCAGAATCGAGTCAGACGATGTTGGTAGCTCTCGGCCTCGGGACCCGACCCCGAACGAAAACGAGGACCGCATGACCGCACCATCCCCCGGCACCGACGAATCGACAGAGCTGTCCCGCACGTCTCGTCCGCCGAAACGTGTTCCCACGCTCGTCAAAGCACTCGGCGCACTGGTCGCCGCAGCGATCGTCGTCGTCGGCGTCGTCGACGCGGCCGGTAGCGAGGGCGGCGCCGACGCGCGATCGCAACTGACCCTGATCGCGCCCGCGGCCGCCGGTGGAGGTTGGGACGGTGCGGCGCGCGAGATGCAGCAGGCGCTGCGAGCCCAGAACATCGTCAACAACTCGCAGGTCGTCAACATCCCCGGTGCCGGCGGCACGATCGGACTCAGCCAGTTCGCGGGGATGACCGGCGACGCCACCACGATCATGGTCATGGGCATCACGATGCTGGGCGCGATCAACATCAACGGGTCCGACGTGGATCTCGGAGACGTCACCCCCATCGCGCGGCTCGCCGACGATTACGACGTCGTCGTCGTGCCGGCTGATTCTCCGATCACGACCATCGAAGAGCTGATGGCCGAATGGAAGAAGGACCCCAAGAACTTCACGTTCGGTGGCGGTTCGCTGGGCAGCGTCGACCAGATGATCATCAGCCAGATGGCTCGGGAGAACGGTATCGACCCCGCCGCGGTCAACTACATCGCCTACTCCGGTGGTGGCGAACTGGCGACCTCACTCATGTCCGGGACGATCAAGGCCTCGGTCAGTGGTTACGAGGACTTCGTCGACCAGATCACCGCCGGAAATCTACGCGCACTGGCGATCTCGGCTCCCGAGCCGGTCCCGGCCATCGATCTGCCGACCCTGTCCGAACTGGGTTACGACGTCACCCTCACCAACTGGCGCGGGGTGGTCGCACCGCCGGGCATCACCGATGACCAGCGCACCGAACTCGAGGCGATCGTCACCGAGGTCGTCGAATCACCCGAGTGGCGAGATGCACTGCAGCGCAACAACTGGTCCGACACGTTCACGCCGGGTACCGGATTCAACCAGGTCATCGACCAGCAATCGGAGTTCGTCCGCGGCATCTGGGCCGACCTCGGGTACTGACCGACCGCCTGTCGGCGAACCCGCACTGCACAACCCCTGCCCCACACGACATCACGGAGAACCCATGCCCATCCTTGTCGCTTTCGCCCACACCCCCGAAGGTCGAGCGGCCTTCGAACACGGCCGGCGCCTCGCGCGCAACGAGAGCTCTCAACTGATCGTCTTCGATATGGAGACCCCCGCTGTCGACGACGACGGTGGCATTCCCGAGCCCGACTTCGCCCCTGTCGAGAATGCCGGCAACAACACCGCGATTCGCTGGCTCGGCCATCGTCGCGAGGATTCCGATCCGGCCGCCGAACTCATCGACGTCTCAGAAGAACTGGCCGCCGATCTCATCGTCGTCGGACTGCGCCGCCGGTCCCGCGTCGGGAAACTCCTGCTCGGCTCGAACGCACAGCGCATTCTCATCGACGCCGAGGTCCCCGTACTGGCAGTGAAGGCAGCCCATCATGACGACTGACAATGCGGCGGTACAGCCCGCCGGCACGACGCTCGACGACGGACACGGATCGGACCGCGCGCGCCGACCGCTCACCGGACGAAGCGGTCTGGTCGTCGCGGGCCTGATGCTCGCACTTGCCGTCTACCTGACCGCGGGCATCATCGGGATGGACATCCCGGGCAGCGCAGCGACTCCCGGACCCGCGTTCTTCCCAATCATCCTGACGATCTGCGCGTACGTGATCGCCGGACTGCTGACCGTGCAGACCCTGCGTCACCCCGACGAGCCCGACCCCGACATCGTGCCGCCCGCGACCGGTCAGTGGCGAACGCAGAGTGATTGGCGTGCACTGGGTCTCGTCCTGGCCGGGCTCATCGCCTTCACCGCGCTGCTGGTTCCGCTCGGTTGGATTCTGTCCGCCGCGCTGCTCTTCTGGATCGTCGCCTATGCCATGGGTTCCACCCGTCCGGTCCTCGACATCGCGGTGTCGCTCGTCGTCTCCTGTGCGGTGCAGGCGTTCTTCTCGGCGGGTCTCGGGCTGAACCTCCCCGCCGGCATCCTGGGAGGTCTGTTCTGATGGACAACGTCTCACTCCTGTTGGAAGGTTTCTCCCAGGCGCTCACCCCGATGAACCTGCTCTGGGTCTTCATCGGCGCGCTGCTGGGCACCGCAGTGGGTGTGCTCCCGGGCCTCGGTTCGGCGATGGCCGTCGCACTGCTGCTGCCGGTGACCTTCACCCTCGACCCCACCGCCGCGTTCATCATGTTCGCCGGCGTGTACTTCGGCGGCCTGTTCGGTGACTCGACCATGGGCATCCTGATGAACACGCCCGGCGGGTCCACCGCCATCGCAACATCATTCGAGGGTCATCGGATGGCCAAACGCGGGCGGGCCGCCCAGGCCCTCGCCACCGCCGCGATCGGCGCCTTCATCGGCGGCATGATCGCGACGACCATCGTCGTGTTCTTCGCACCCAAGCTCGCCGATCTCGCCATCCAGTTCGGTCCCGCCGAATACTTCGCCCTCGCCGTCTTCGCCTTCATCGCGATTGCCTCGGTGGTCTCCGACTCCGTCATCAAGGGTCTGACCGGACTCCTCATCGGGCTGATCCTTGCGGTCGTCGGGATCGACGGGATCTCGGGCACCCAGCGCTTCACGATGGGGGCGCCGGAGTTGTTCGACGGCATCAGCATCATCGTCATCACCGTCGGCACCCTGGCCCTGGGCGAGGTCCTCTACGTCGCCTCCCGCATCCATCGCACACGTGCGCCGGACGCCGACGCCGTCATCGGACGGCCCTTCCTCAAGCGCGCCGAGTTCCGCGAGGCGCTCCCGGCGTGGTTGCGCGGCACCGGTTTCGGCGTCCCCTTTGGCGTCATCCCGGTCGGCGGCGCAGAGGTGCCGACGTTCCTCGCCTACGGAACCGAGCGTCGTCTCGACCGCAAACGACCCGACCCCCAGTTCGGCCACGGCGCCATCCGCGGTGTCGCCGGTCCGGAGGCGGCGGGCAACGCGACGTCGGGCACCGCGATGGGAGCCCTGCTCGCGATGGGTCTGCCCACCTCCGCCACGGCGGCGATCATGCTGGCCGCATTCCAGCAGTACGGCCTGCAGCCCGGCCCCCTGCTCTTCGAACGCAACGCCGATCTCGTCTGGACGCTCATCGCCAGCCTGTTCATCGGCCTGGTCATGCTGCTGATCCTCAACATGCCGTTCGCCGCCATCTGGGCGAAACTGCTGCTGATCCCCAGGCACTACCTCTACGCGGGGATCGCGGTGTTCTGCGTGCTCGGTGTCTACGCGACCTCGGCCGCGATCACCGACCTCATCCTGGTCATCGCCATCGCCTTCGTCGGATATCTGCTGCGACGCTACGGTTTCCCGCTCGCCCCCGTCATGATCGGCGTCGTCCTCGGCCCCCTTGCCGAGACCAGCCTGCGCAACGCGATGATGTCGAGCGGCGGCGATCCGAGTGTGCTGGTGGGCAGCGCGATCACCTGGGTCCTCTACGGAGTCCTGGCCGTCGTCGTCCTGTTCACCGCGTTCCGCCGCCTGCGGATGCGAACGCGTCAGGACACCTGATGCGACCGCAGTTCGTCCCGCGCTTCTCGCCCGCCCTCACCGAAAGTCAGCCGCCGACGCCCATGCGCACCACCACCGACCGCGCACTCATTCGCTCCCGCTTCCTCGCCGTCGACGTCGCGAACGTCGCCGACGTCCTCGACGACCTGGGCCACCGTGATCAGGCGCTCGCCACCGACATCAGGTGTGTGGCCGGACGCGAACGGCTGGCCGGGTGGGCGTTCACCATCTCGGGCGCGATGAGCGCCGCCCCGGGACGGGACCCGCTGAAAGCGCAGGCGTGCAGCCAGATCGGCCCGGACGAGGTCTCCGTGTGGCAGGGGAACGGCCGGGGCGTCTGTTACTTCGGTGAACTCGTCGCGATCGGCATGATGCAGCGGGGCTCCGTCGGCGCAGTGGTCGACGGCGGTGTGCGCGACAAGAGATGGCTCCACGAGATCGGTTTCACGACGTTCTCCTGCTATCCGACCTCGGTGCAGACCAGCGGCCGTTGGCGCGTCGAGACGTGGCAGCAACCCGTCACCATGCCGGGCGCATCCGGGCAACCGGTCGTCATCGAGCCCGGCGACTTCGTCCTCGGCGACGACGACGGTGTCATCGTCATCCCCGCCGGGATCGCCGACGTCGTGCTCGAGGCAGCGGAGACCATGACGGAGAAGGAGATCGACGTCCGTGCCGCCATCCGCAACGGCATGACCCTCGCCGACGCGATGGCGGAGTTCGGACGGTTCTGATCCCGCACTCTGCGGCGTCACCTCCGCCCCACGGTCACTTCTTCGCGAGAGCCGCCCGGTAACCGAGGAACCCGACGTAACCGGCCAGCCCGGCCAGGCCCAGCCGGCGGGTCCGCGGCGACACCAGTGCGAGGCCGATGGCGGTCTCGCAGGCACCGTTGCGGTAGGTCCAGGTGGTGGTGTCGTCGGGGAACACCGGCTCGGTGATCGGGGCGAAGATCTCGGGCTTGATGAAGTGCGCAACCCCGGTGGCGGCCAGTCCCCCGCCCAGCAGCGAGACAGCGTCCAGTGATCCCTTGCGAGTGGCCATCAGAGTGTTCCCCTTCGTCGTCGTCGACCCTTTCCGGTGATCGTAGGCGTCGTTCCATTCCGGTTCGACGTCGACGGGCCGCTATCTCGCCGTCGGGACGGTGAGCCCGCGAGCTGCCTCGTCGAGATCGCCGGTGTCGCCGTACTCGTACGCGCGGCGACCGGCGACGAAGACGTACGACATGAAGAGCGTCCACGCCGTCACGCCGATCCCGATCCGGGCCCAGGTCGGCAGCGGGGACGGCGTGACGAACGCTTCGATGACCCCGCACAGCAGCAGCACGACGACCAGACCCAGCGCGACACCGACCGCTGCCCGGCCCTCCTCCCCGAGAGCCGTTGCACGCGTTCGATTCCCCGGGGCCACCCAGGCCCAGAAGATCCGCAGGCCCACGCCCGCAGCGACGAACAAGCAGGTCAGTTCGAGCATTCCGTGCGGCAGGATCAGTCCGAAGAACAGGTCACCACGACCGTGCCGGATCATGATCGACGCCACGACCACCAGATTGAGGATGTTCGTGTAGAGCATCCAGATCACGGGGAACCCGAAGAGCCCTAACGCGATACACAGCGCGGCCAGCCAGAAGTTGTTGGTCCACACGCGAGCGGCGAACGACGTCGCCTCGTATTCGCTGTAGTAGTTCTCGAAGTCGTTGGTGACGAGACGCTCGATCTCCGCGGGCGATGCGAACGAACTCTCGATCCGCGGGTGGGCCAGCACCCACCACGTCATGATCACGGCCGCACCGAGGGACCCGCCCATCACCGAGAGCCACCACCAGCGCATCCGGTACAGGGCCGCGGGGAACGATCGGGTGAAGAACTCGATCACCGTCGCCGGCGTGCTGACCCGGGTTCCGGTGGCGCGACCGCGGGCGCGGGCCAGGAGGCCCGACAGGTATGCCACCAGCGAGGCATCGGGCGCCGTCGAGCGGATGACCGACAGGTGGGTGGCCACCCGCTGGTAGGTGTCGATCATCTCGTCGGCCTCGGCACCGGTGAGTCGGCGGCGCCGCGAGAGCGCATCGAGCCGCTCCCACGTCGCGCGGTGCGCGGACACATAGGCGTCGAGATCCACTCGGCCAGCGTATCGGGCATTCTCACCTCCGCGGCACGTGTCATTCAGCGGACGTCGGGGCTGTGAGTTCCCGATGCCCTGTCGACGAATTGCGTCGTAGGGTGAGGCGTGATGTCTCGTCCAGTGCCGCCTCGGGCCCCGCGGGCCCGGGTGCACCCGTCGCCGGCCGACCCGGTCCGGTCGCGTGGGGCGCGGGCGCCACGACGACAGTCGGCGTCGGACGCAACGACCTCGTCTCCGGCGAGGCGGTCGCTCTCGCACTCCCGCCGGCGAACCTCGGCTACCGGATTCTCTCCGGCATCATCGACGTCCTGCTGGGGTTCGGACTGTGGTTGTTCCTGTGGTGGATGTCGTTCAAGGTCGCCGGCGAGGCCAGCGAGGCGTGGCGGGGAACCATCAACACCCTGATCCCGATCGTCGCCGTCGTCGCACTCCCGACGCTGCTGGAGACCGTGACCCCGGGGAAGACCGTGGGACACCTCGTCCTGGGCCTCCGAACAGTCCGCGATGACGCGGGCCCGACCGGGTTCCGCCACTCCCTGACCCGAGCACTCGTCGGCTTCGTCGAACTGTATGCGTGCCTGGGACTCCCAGCGCTGATCTCGGCGGCCATCTCGCGCAAGAGCAAGCGCCTGGGCGACCTGCTCGCCGGGACCTACGTCATCCGCGACCGCCACCGGCTCGTCGAGCAGGCACCCATCGAGATGCCACCCGGCCTGCACTCGTGGGCCGTGTCCGCCGACATGGCCGCCCTCCCCGACCCACTCGCGGTGATCATCCGCCAGTTCCTCAACGGCCGCCACGGCATGAAGCCCGAGCCGAGAGCCCATGCCGCCCGGAGGATCGTGTTCGACGTCGCGCCGTTCGTCGCACCCGCTCCCCCGCCCGGCGCCCCGTTCGAAGACGTGTTGTCGGCGATCATGGCCGAGCGCCGCCGCCGCGACGCCGAACGGCTCGCGCGCGAAGCCGCACTGCGCCAACGTCTCCTGCGCTGATCTGTGCTGCGACCCGCAGAGGCGGCGCGGCGCACCCGGATCCCGGTTACTCTGCTACGGGTGACGTTGCCTACCCTGCTTGCGAAGGACAAGAGATCGATCGGCGGCCGACGGCTTCTCGCCGCAGTCGTCGGAGTCGCGTTGACCTTCGCCACGGCCCTGACCGTGCAAGCTCCCGCCAGGGCGGGAGGTCCGGGGCCGGATTCGCCGGCCGGTGTTCACGTGGTCCCGCGCATCGTCGACTCCGAGACCGTGACGGACCCGGTCATCGCACTCCCCCAAGCGGGTTCGACATTGCGCGTGCGATACAGCTCGACGTCCATCCGCGGTCTCCCGACGGAGATGACCGGCACGCTGCTCACACCGTCGACGCGGCCGCCCGCCGGGGGTTGGCCGCTCGCCGTGTGGAATCACATGACGGTCGGCGCTGCAGACCGATGCGCGCCGTCGCGAGCCCGGGCCGGTCATTCCGAACTTCCCCGCATGACGTCAGGTGACGGCATCGTCGGCCGGTTGCTCGACGCCGGATTCGCCGTGGCGCGGCCCGACTTCGAGGGCATCGGCGGGCCCGGGCCGCACCCGTATCTCATCGGCGACTCGCTGGCGCGATCGACGGTCGACATGGCGCTGGCCGTCGCGGATCACGACCGACGGATCGGCCGCGACGTCGTCGTGGCCGGGCATTCCGAGGGCGCCGTCGCCGCCTTGGCCGCCGCGGCGCGGCCGTCATCGGAATGGGGTGACCTCCGACTCCGCGCGGTGTCGGCACTCGCACCGCCGACGCAGGTGGCCGCGCTCCTCGATGGGGCGTCCCACGTTCCGGTGTCCGGTCCCGCGATCAACGAACTGATGGGATTGGCCGCTCTCATCGGATATGGCGCGGCCGCAGCCGATCCCGAGTTCGACGAGCTGATGTCCAACGGCGGGCTCAGCGCGGCGGCGAGCAGGCTCCGTCCGCAGGTCGAGGCCCGCTGCTACGCCGACCTGACCTCACCGGACTCGTTCGGCGGCCTCGCGCCGGCCCAGCTCCTGGGACCGCGCGGCGACGAGATGAAGGCCGCATTGTTGAAAGTGCTGCGCGACAACGACGTCGACCGTCTGCGTTTTGCTCGAGGGCTACCGGTCCGCATCGACTCGGGCACCGTCGACACCGTGTCGCCGCAACCGCTGGTGTCCGGTCTGGTGCAGACCTATCGGCGCGCCGGGGTGCGCGTCACGTATTCCGACCGGTTCACCGGGCATGCGGGCGTGGCCACCGACCGCGACAATGCCGAGACGATCGCGGCGTGGCTCATCGCGCAGGTCTGAGGACGTTCGACGACACCCGGACTACGTCAGATCGGTCGAGCTCTTCCCCAACATGCGCCGGGCGATGATCAGCTGCTGGATCTGCTGTGTGCCCTCGAAGATGTCGAGGATCTTCGAGTCACGCGCCCACTTCTCCACCAGTGACGTCTCGGAATAGCCTGCCGTGGAACCGATCTCGACGGTCTTGTTGGTGATGTCGGTGACGGTCCGACCGGCTTTCGCCTTCGACATCGATGCCTCGGTCGAGTTGGGCTGCTTGTTGTCTGCC
The DNA here is from genome assembly GCF_029866425.1 of Gordonia sp. SMJS1. Classification (NCBI taxonomy): domain Bacteria; kingdom Bacillati; phylum Actinomycetota; class Actinomycetes; order Mycobacteriales; family Gordoniaceae; genus Gordonia; species Gordonia sp. SMJS1. Next base: position 5,221,399 of record NZ_CP123381.1, read on the forward strand.
ATCCACGCCGCCCGCACCGTGTGCAACCACGAGGCCTCCCAATCGGATTCGAGGCGGATGAACTCGGCGACGGTGGCGTGCTGCGACGACGCGGGACGGTCGTAGTCGATCTCGTGACCCGCTTCCTCCAGCATCCGACGCAGCTCCTCCAGGGAGGCGCGACCGAGCCCGATGGCCATCGCGGCGACCACCGGACGAGTGTTGTCGAAGGTCTGCATGACCCCGCCGAAGGCCTTCTTGGTGTCGATCTCCGGCGAGCCGAGCAGGTTCTCGGCGGGGACCCGCGCGTTCTCGAACCGGATGACGGCCGTGTCGGAGGCCTTGATGCCCAGCTTGTGCTCGAGGCGGGCCACGGTGACGCCCTCGGTGGTCATCGGCACGACGAAGCTCTTGATGGCCGCGCGTCCGACGCTCTTGTCGATGGTCGCCCACACGACGACGTGGTCGGCGCGCGATCCCGCGGTCACGAAGATCTTCTCGCCGTTCAGGATGTACTCGTCGCCATCGAGGGTCGCGGTCGTGGAGACCGCCGCCGAATCGGAACCGAAGCTCGGTTCGGTGATGGCCATCGCCGCCCATACGTCGCCGAAGCGTTCGAGCTGCTCGGGGTTCGCCACGGCCGCGATCGCGGCATTGCCCAGGCCCTGACCGGGAATGGAGAGCAGCAGGCCCACGTCGCCCCAGCTCATCTCCAGAGCCGACAGGAGGCCGCGCATGTTCGCGCCGTTCACCGACGGAGCGTCGGAGGCGGACTTCTCGGCGTCGGCGGACTTCTCCGTGGAGCGACTCTGCTTGGCGAGCTTCGCCAGTTCGTCGAGTTCGACCGGGTACTCGTGCTCGGCCTGGTCGTACTTGCGCGAGATCGGCCGGAAGAGGTGCTCGGCAGCCATGTGGGTGCGCTCGACCGTCGAATCGAACTTCTTCGGGAGCTCCAGGTTGATCGCCATGGCAGTACCTTACTGCGCAGTAAGTTCGTTGCCAAGTCCCGGTTCGTGACCGAAGCCGAATAATGTGGACCGGTGGCGTACGACGAGGAACTGGCCTACCGCATCCGTGCTCTGCTGGCGACCGAGTGCGGCCTCGACGAGAAGCGCATGTTCGGCGGGCTGGCCTTTCTGATCAACGGCAACATGGCCGTCGCCGCCAGCGGCAAGGGCGGGATCATGGTGCGCGTCGCACCCGAGGAGACCGAGAGCCTCCTCGAGTACCCGCACACCCGGCCGATGGTGATGTCGGAACGCGAGCTCCGGGGATGGCTACGCGTCGACGACGCCGGCATAGCCACCGACCGCCAGCTCTCCCGCTGGATTGCGATCGGTTCGAACTACGCGCGGAAGTTGCCGCCGAAGTAGATGGCAACCGCTCCGCCCTCTGACCTGGGAGAACCGCACCCCATTGCTCCCTGAGGAGCGCCCGGAGCTTGCGGAGGGCGCGTAACGAAGGGTCTGCCAGGCATCTCACCAGGACCCTTCGTGACGCTCGCAAGCTCGCTCCTCAGGGAGCGGGGGGTGTTACGCCCGAGCCCCGCGGGGAACAGAGGGGGTCACGACCCAACCACGCGGGGAGCAGAGCAGAGGGGGTCACGACCCAGCCACGCGGGGAGCATGAGTACGGCCCTCTCGGATCAAAGAGCAGAGAGGTGCCGTCAGGGAACGATGTTCACCATCCGACCGGGTACCACGATGACCTTGCGGGGTTCGGCGCCGTCGAGGAGCGCGACGATCTTCTCGTCGGCGAGCGCGGCGGCACGCAGGGTCTCTTCGTCGGCGTCGGCCGGGACGGTGATCCGACTGCGGACCTTGCCCTTGACCTGAACCGGGATCTCGACGGTGTCCTCGACCAGCCACTCCTCATCGGCGACCGGGAATGCGGTCCGCACCACCAGGGTGTTCCGACCCAGCCGATGCCACAGCTCCTCGGCGATGTGCGGCGCCAGGGGAGCCAGCATGATCACCAGCGCCTCGACGGCCTCCCGCGGAGCGCCGGTCTTCTCGAAGTTCTTGGTGAGGTGGTTGGTCAGCACCGTGAGCTTGGCGACCGCCGTGTTGTTGCGCAACGCGTCGTAGTCCTCGCGGACGCCGGCGATCGTCTTGTGCAGCAACCGTTTCGTGTCGTCGTCGAGCGCGGTGTCGGCGACGCGCAGCGCACCGGACTCCTCGTCGACGACGAGTCGCCAGATGCGCTGCAGGAATCGCTGCGACCCCACCACGTCCTTGGTGGCCCACGGCCGTGACTGGTCGAGCGGACCCATGAACATCTCGTAGACGCGCAGCGTGTCGGCACCGTAGTCGCGGCAGATGTCGTCGGGCGCCACCGAGTTCTTCAGGGACTTGCCCATCTTGCCGTACTCCCGGCGAACCTTCTCACCGTTGTAGAAGAACTCGCCGTTCTCTTCGGTGACCTCTTCGGCGGGCACATAGATGCCGCGCGAGTCGGTGTAGGCGTACGCCTGGATCATGCCCTGGTTGAACAGCTTTCGGTACGGTTCGCGACTCGTGACGTATCCGAGGTCGAAGAGGACCTTGTGCCAGAACCGCGAGTACAGCAGGTGCAGTACCGCGTGCTCGACACCACCGATGTAGAGGTCAAGACCACCCGGGTCGTTCTCGCCGTGCAGTGCCGGCCGGGGGCCCATCCAGTACGCCTCGTTCTCCTTGGCGCACAGGGTTTCCGAGTTGGTGGGGTCGATGTAGCGCAGCTGGTACCACGAACTGCCCGCCCACTGGGGCATCACGTTGGCGTCCCGGGTGTAGGTCTGCACACCGTCGCCCAGGTCGAGCTCCACCGTCATCCACTCGGCGGCCTTCGCCAGCGGAGGCGACGGCTCGCTGTCCGCGTCGTCGGGGTCGAAGGACACCGGCGCATAGTCGTCGACCTCCGGGAGCTCCACCGGCAGCATTGATTCCGGCAGTGCATGGGGCTGACCGGCGGCGTCGTAGACGATCGGGAAGGGTTCCCCCCAGTAACGCTGACGGGCGAACAGCCAGTCGCGCAACTTGTATTGGATTCTCCCGGTGCCCACCCCGTCGGCCTCGAGACGTTCGACGATCGCCGCCTTCGCGTCCTCGACGTTGCGACCGTCGAGGAACCCGGAGTTCACCAGGGGACCGTCGCCCACGTACGCCTCGGTGGCGATGTCGGTGTCGGAGCCGATCACCTCGCGGATCGGCAGTCCGAACACCGTCGCGAACTCATGGTCGCGGGCGTCGTGGGCCGGGACCGCCATGATCGCGCCGGTGCCGTAGCCCATGAGGACGTAGTCGGCGACGAAGACCGGAACCTGCTCTCCGTTCACGGGATTGACGGCGAAGCTGCCGGTGAAGACGCCCGTCTTCTCCTTGTTCTCCTGGCGCTCGAGGTCGGACTTCGCGGCGATCGACGCGCGGTACTCCGCGATCGCGGCCGCGGGGTCGGCCCCGCCGCGGGTCCAGCGATCATCGGTGCCCTCGGGCCATGCTCCGGTGATGAGGTCGCCGACGAGCGGATGCTCGGGCGCGAGAACCATGTAGGTGGCGCCGAACAGGGTGTCGGGACGGGTGGTGAACACCTCGATGCCGCCGACGCCGGGCACGTCGAAGCGCACCTGCGCACCGCGCGAGCGTCCGATCCAGTTGCGCTGCATGGTCTTGACCTTCTCCGGCCAGTCCAGCAGATCCAGGTCGTCGAGCAAGCGGTCGGAGTACGCGGTGATCCGCATCATCCACTGCCGCAGATGCTTCCGGAACACCGGGTAGTTGCCGCGGTCGCTGCGGCCGTCGGCGGTGACCTCCTCGTTGGCCAGCACGGTGCCCAGCCCCGGGCACCAGTTGACCAGTGAATCACTCAGGTACACCAGGCGATGGTCGTCGAGGATCTCGGTGCGCTCGGCGGGGGAGAGGTCGGCCCAGCTGCGCCCCTCGTGCTTTCCACCCAATGCTCGTGCACCCGAAGCGAATTCGTCGACCAGCTCGGAGATGCGCCGAGCCTTGCCCTGGTCGGTGTCGTACCAGGCGTTGTAGATCTGCAGGAAGATCCACTGTGTCCACCGGTAGAAGTCCACGTCCGTGGTGGCCACCCGACGGCGCTCGTCGTGGCCCAGCCCGAGCCGTCGGATCTGGCCCAGGTAGCGCTCGATGTTCTGCTCGGTGGTGGCGCGCGGATGGGTGCCGGTCTGCACCGCGTACTGCTCGGCGGGCAGCCCGAACGAGTCGAAGCCCATCGTGTGCAGCACGTTCTTGCCGGTCATCCGCTGGTAGCGCGCGAAGACATCGCTCGCGATGAAGCCGAGCGGGTGGCCGACATGCAGGCCTGCGCCGGACGGGTAGGGGAACATGTCCTGCACAAAGAGCTTGTCGGCGTCCCCGCCGCCGAAGGCGGACAGGTCACCGGCGAGCGGCCCGACGGGATTCGGCGCCTCGTAGGCGTGCTCGTCGGACCAGGTCTGCTGCCAGCGCTGCTCGATCTCGCCGGCGACCGCCGCCGTGTAGCGGTGGGCGGTCGTGCCGGCGGTGTCGCCGCTCGTCTTCTCGGCTGAAGTCACGCGACCAGGGTAAATCCTGTCCGTCGCCGCCCCCAATCCGGTCGCCTCCGCCGTGGGCGGCACCGGCTCGTCAGATGCCGATTCACTTCGGTACGACGCACGGTCGTATGCTGTGGGTCGTGAATGCCGTGTCCGTCGCCGTTGCCGTACTGCTCTTCGTGCTGGCCGGACTCTGGGCGGTGGTAGGAATCCGCGGACTCCGCGGCACCCTCCCGCGCAATCGTTGGATCGGCGTTCGCTCCGCGGAGACCATGCGATCCGACGAGGCTTTCCGCATCGCCAACCGCATCGCCGGACCGGGCACCCTCGGCGCGTCGGTGATCCTCACGCTGGGGGCCATCGCGACCATTGCCGTCCCGGGCGGGTGGGCACTGGGCTTCGGACTCGTCGCGCTGGTGGCCGCGCTCGTGGTGGTCGGACTGGTCAGCGGCATCGGTGTACGCGCCGCTGCAGCCGTACCCGCCGACGACGAGGGCTGTTCCTGCTGTTCCGGCGGCGACGCCCACGGCCATGCCGCCGACGAGAACCCCTCGGACCCGGCGGCCGACTGCGGCACCAGCAGCTGCGGTGCCTGCTCGTTGCGCGGCGTCTGCGCAGGCGACTCGGCCCAGGCCTGAGCCGGCCGGCGTCGTCTCACACCACTGATCTCGGGGCACATCCATGCGTACTCTCAAGAAGCTTCTCGATCGTTCTCCGATCGACGGCTTCATCCTGGCCATCTGCATCGCCGTCGCGGTGGCCGCATTCCTGCCGGTTCGCGGCGCGGCGGCGGAGGCACTCGACTGGGTGGTGATCGTCGCGATCGCCGCACTGTTTTTCCTGTACGGCACACGGCTGCACCCACGCGAGGCGCTCGAAGGTCTCCGGCACTGGCGACTGCACGTCACGATCCTCGCGTTCACGTTCGTCGTCTTCCCGATCGTGGGACTGGCGCTGAAACCGGTCGTCGAGCCGTTGATCGGCGAAGACCTCTATGCCGGACTGCTCTTTCTATGCCTGGTCCCGTCGACGGTGCAGTCATCGATCGCTTTCACCTCGATGGCCAGAGGCAACATCGCCGGGGCGATCGTCAGCGCATCCACGTCGAACATCCTCGGCGTCTTCCTGACCCCGCTGCTGGTGGTCGCGCTGATGCAGAACGCCGGCGACATCAGCATCGACGCGACGTCGGTCCTGAAGATCGTCGCGCAGATCCTGGTGCCGTTCCTGCTCGGGCAGCTCGCCCGCCGGTGGGTCGGCCCGTTCTTCACCCGGCACGCGAAGATCACCAAGCTCGCCGACCGCGGCGCCATCGTGCTCGTCGTCTACGTCGCGTTCAGTGAAGGCGTCGTCCAGGGCATCTGGTCGTCGGTGGAGGTGGGTCAGGTGATCGCCGTGACCGTCATCTCGCTGCTGCTCGTCATCGTGATGCTCGCGATCACCGGCTGGCTCCCGAAGCGGCTCGGCTTCGACCGCGCCGACACGATCGCCATCCAGTTCTGCGGCACCAAGAAGAGCCTGGCCACCGGCCTGCCCATGGCGACCGTCCTGTTCACCGGCACCACCGTCGGCCTCATCGTGCTGCCGCTGATGATCTTCCACCAGATCCAGCTCATGATCTGCTCGTGGTTGGCGACCCGGTACGGACGCGAGGCGGACGACGCCGAAGCGGCCGGGGCGCCCACCCCGGCTCCCTGATCCGAGAGAACGCCAGGTCAGCGGTTCCGGGTCTGGAAAGCGGCCTGCGGGTAGAGCAGATAACAACGGAGGGCGCCGGGTCCGCGACCGGCAGACTTCAACTCGACCGATGGACTTCGATCGAAGTCTAGGAGTCGAGTTGGAGTTCGTCGGTCACGAGAATGCGGCGCCACAGTGCACGCGAGTAGCGCAAGTTCGGCAGAGATTGCGCTTCAAGATAGGGCGGCAACGATGCAGTTCTTTCGACCCCACGACGGCAGCCAGGCCGCAGATACTGAGGTGCGAGGAGCGTTGGCCGCCGGGTCGAGCAAGCGACGAAGGAGCGCGTCGAGGTCGACGGGCCTCGAAGGGTTGGCGACGTCATCTCGCCAGGACCCTTCGTGACGGCCTCCGCAAGCTCCGGCCTCCTCAGGGAGCGGAGGTTGGGCCCGCTCCGACACAACGGGTTCCTTCGTAGTCCACGACCGCCAAGCCGTAGATACTGAGAGCGAGCTCGCGGGCGTCACCACCCGCTCCCTGAGGAGCGAGCTTGCGAGCGTCACGAAGGGTCCTGGTGAGTCGGGTTGCGAAGACCCTTCGTGACGCGCCCTCCGCAAGCTCCGGGCGCTCCTCAGGGAGCAGGGGGTCCCACCGGGGTCGACAACGGTAGGTTCACGAAGCTCGGCCGGTTCGGGTCGAGCTGGATGTGTTGCGGCCGGAGTCCGGACTCGTTCAGCAGCGGACGCAACGGCAGACCGCGCGGGAAGTTCATCGCGAACACGTCGATCCGCAGGCGGTGGCCCGGTTTGATGAGTGCCTCGGTCGGCAGCAGACCGATGTCGACACTCACCGGGCGGCCCGGCACGACGCGCTGGCGTGACGCCAACGTGAGCTCGTAGAACGGATCGATGACGTCGCCGTTGGGCGCGAACTGCGACCTCGCGTCGTCGTATCCGCGCAACGACGCCATCACCTGGCCGGAGGTCAGGACCTTCGACGTCCCGTCGGGGGCGACGTCGTTCAGGGTGGCGGTCCAGTATCCGTCGGTGGCGTCGAGCACGGTGTTCAACCGCACGTTGGCGTACCCGGACACGCTGCGCGTCGTGGTCATCGGGGGAGTGGTGAAGGACAACGCGGCACGCTCGGAGATGCGGGCGTCGTCGGCACAGAACGGGAAGATCGCGAGGGCACCGGCCAGTTGCTGCGCAGCGTCGCGTGAACACATCGGTGCCAGTCCGGGCGCGATGGTCATCCGGGCACGAGATGCGGGAGCGGCCGGGGTCAGGCTGCCGTCACGGACCGCATGTGCCGCGGTACCGCTGCGCCGGTCGCTGAGGTAGAGCCGCTGGCGTTCCATCCCGGCGCGCGGGAACTGCTGCGCGGTGATCCACGAGTCGCCGACCTGCTTGAGGTTGACGGGCCCGTAGGCGTCGACACCGTTGTCGATTCCCTTGAGCCACTTGTCGAACCACGCCTTCTGCAAGACGTCCAACCGGGGTGGGGTGTTGCGCCTGCCCTCCTGGCCGCCGCCGATCGTCAGGTGATAACCGTCGCCCATGATGAGTTGCTTCTGGCCCGGCGGCAGCGGGATCTTGTTGTACATCCGGACTTCACTGTTGGTGAAGAGGTCGAACCACCCGCCGTAGATGAACGTCGGCGTGGTGATGCGGTCGGCATGGTCGAGCCACGACGACCTCGGCTCGGAATCGTTGTCCAGCAACGCCTTCAGGTTCGGCGGCACCGACGGGATGTCGGGGGTGAGCAGTGCGGCGAACAGCTGTGGGTAGAAGGTGAACGGGTCGGAGATCCGGTCCGCCAACCACTTCCAGTCGAAGGTGCCGTTCAGCATCGACGCGACGTTCGGGATCATCTTGGTGGTGTTGACCAGCGTCAGCCACAGCGGGAGGAAGCCGACACCCAGAGCGCCGCCAGGCGCGACGATGTCGCGGATGAGGTCGCCGCCCGGCTCGACCGGGAAGATCGCCTTGAGTGCCTTCGGGTTCTTGTTCGCGGCCTGGATCTGGTTGATCGCCGAGTACGACACACCCGACATCCCAACCTTGCCGTTGGACCACCGCTGCTTCGACGCCCAGTCGATGACCTCGATGGTGTCGCGCTGTTCCCGCGACTGGAAGACGTCCCAGACTCCCTGCGAGAAACCGGTGCCACGCACATCCACGACGACCTGCGTGTAGCCGCTGCGCACGAGATCGAAGTCGACGAGGAAGGTCTTCGCGCCGCCGTCGCGGATGGTGTGCGCGATGTCGTTGATGCCGTCGATGGGGGTGCCGGACAGGTTGATCGACCGCGCGATCTGCAGCAGGTAGGGCTCGAGCACCGGGTTCTGCATCACCGCGGAACCGACGGTGGTGATGAGCTTGGTGTAGGGCGTCATGTTGACGATGACCGGCGTCTTCGTCGACGTGGGACGCTCGCGAGCGTCGGCCGGGCGGTACACGTTGGCCCGGAGAACCGTGCCGTCGCTCATCCGGATCGGCACATCCCAGGTGACATTGACGCCGGCATAGGGTTGCGGGCCGTCGTGGCTCGCCGCCCATCGCGCCCCGTCGGCGCCGCCGGTGGGTCCGACCGGGGCAGCGCCCGCCACGGCGATGGGCGCCACCAGCGCGACCACCGCGAGGATCACCCCGGCCAGAACCCGCGCACTCTTCGACCCGCTCATGCACACCCCCGCATGTCATGCGCTGGAACAATTCACGGTTTGTCCAGCGAAAAATTGATCAAGCGTCCACAACCTAACACCCCGCGGGTGACGTGGATCACCGGGTGTCTCAGGCAATGCTCAGCATCACCGTCCGGACGGACGGACTCAGTTCACGCTGAGATCGATCGGGTGGGTCGCGAGGAGAGGTTTCGGCCAGGCCTGCCTGCGCAGGACGTCGAACCACACGTCCGATGCCGGCGGCGCGAGCAGGTCGCGGGGGAGTGCCGAGGCGACCATCCAGCTGAACTGGTCGAGCTCATCGTCGAGTTGCCCGATGCCCCATCCGCTGTAGCCCGCGAAGATCCGGACACCCTCGAGGACCTCGGCGAGGGGCTCGGGGTCGGCGTCGAGATCGACCAGGACGACCCGGCCGTCGACCGGACGCAGGGCGGGCACGTCGTCGATGTCGATGCCGGGTTTCACCACCCCCAGGCACAGCGCCGCCTCCTGGTTCACCGGCCCGCCCACATAGAGGGCGCGCGGCGAGGCTGCGATGTCGGTCCACTGCGGCAGGAGGTTGTGCACGGCGGTCTGGCTCATCCGGTTGAGGATGACCCCGAGACTGCCCGACTCGTTGTGCTCGATGACGTAGATGACGGTTCGGGCGAAGGTGGGTTCGATGAGATCGGTCGAGGCGATCAGCGCGGTGCCCGGGCGCACCCGCGGCGTGGGGTCGGCATCCCAGGGGACGCCGGGCATACGCGCACCACCACCGCTGTCCGCCGAGTGTTCTCCGGGGCGGGATTCCGGTGTGGGATCGTCTGCGTCTTCACCTCCGGCCACCCGACCATCATCGCACGTCCGTGGCCGACGACGTCCATCGTCAGCTCGGTAGGCTGGATCGGTGAACAGCACCCAGGTGACCCGTGACCAACGCGGGTGGTCGGTGTTCGTCCACTCCCTCCGTTCCTCGCCGGGACTAGGCCGGTTGTTGTCGGTCCGGTTGTCCAGTCAGATCACCGACGGGATCTTCCAGGCCGCGCTGGTCGGCAGCATCCTGTTCAACCCCGAGCGCCATGCGGATCCGCTCGCGGTGGCCGGTGGCCTCGCGGTGCTGCTGCTGCCGTATTCGCTCATCGGCCCGTTCGCGGGCGCGTTGCTCGACCACTGGGATCGACGCAACGTCCTCCTGTACGCGAACCTGCTGCGCGGGCTGATCATCGGGCTCGTCGCACTGGCCGTCGCCTCCGGCGCACCTGATGTCGTGGTGCTGATCTCCGCCCTCGCCGCGACGGGTGCGAGCCGGTTCGTGGCGGCCGGACTGTCGGCCGGACTGCCGCACGTCGCGCGGCGTGAGGTGCTGGTCGCCACCAATGCGTTGTTCACCACGTTGGGCGGCGCGATGCTCACCGTCGGTCTCGGCATCACTCTGGGACTCCGCGCGATCTTCGGCGACGACAACGTGGGCAGTGCCCTCACGATGATCGCCGGGATCGTGCTGGCCGTCGTCTCCGGCGGGCTGGCGCATCGGTTCCGTCCGCTGCAACTCGGTCCCGACGAGCCCGACGACCCTGGTCGTTCGGCCGTGCACGCGGTCTCGGTCGGACTCTGGCACGGTGCCCGCGCCGTCGTCCACCACAAGACCGTGGCCGCCGCGTTGTCGGCGATCGGGGCCCACCGGCTGGTCTTCGGGATGAACACGCTGATGATCCTGGTGCTGACGCGCCAGATGGGTCCCGGCGACGGGGTCGACCGCGTCAGCGTGGTCATCGGTTTCACCGGCGCGGGGGCGCTTCTCGCCGCGGTCATCACGCCGATCGCGGTGGCACGGGTGGGCCGGTACGTGACGCTGCTCGCCGCACTGGCCGTCGGCGCGTTCGCCGAGCTGTCCGTGCTCAGCTTCGAATTCGCGGTGATCTGCGGGTCGGCGTTCGTACTCGGACTCATCGGCCAGATCGCCAAGCTGTGTGGCGACGTGGCGATGCAGGTCGACGTGGACGACGCGGTGCGTGGACAGGTGTTCTCGGTGCAGGACGCGGTGTTCAACATCGCCTACGTGGGTGCGGTGACCGTCGCGGCGCTCGCGATCCCCGACGACGGCCGGGCGGTCGGGCTCGTCGTGCTCGGGGTGGTGCTGTACCTGCTCGGAATGCTCGTGGTGCGCCTCCTGCATCCGCGTGGGCACTGGTCCGCCGAGCCCACGACGCTGCGGCACACCGTCACCGACCCCGCCGCGTGAACCGCGGGTCCCGGTTGTCGTAGGCGGCGTCGGCCACGCCGTTCGCATCCAGGTCCACCAGCATCACATCGTGGCTGCCGTCCCCGTCGGAGTCGACGTAGAGTCGTTCGCCGACGATCCGGCCGCCCCGGTCGGCGCCGACGATCTCGACGTCGGGGTCGCCGTCGTCGTCGAGGTCGACCCGGGTGACCCGCGCCGGCGGGGGTTGCGGAGTCCGCTCGGGGACGTCGCGCCGCGGTAGTTGTTCGCCGACGAGGTCGGCTCGCGCGACGGGCCGGTCCCACAGACCGGCACCGGAGTCGCGGTAGAAGGCGTCGGGCTCGCCGTCGTCGTCGGTGTCGAGCGCGGCGACGTCGGCGACACCGTCGGCGTCGGTGTCCCACATCGCGTCATCGCGACGGCCGTCGCCGTCGAAGTCGAGCCCGATCGCGTCCAGGACATCGGACCGCGGATCCCCGAGCGCGAGGTCGGCGGTCCCGGACCAGCGCGTCGTCGGACCGTCGCCGGTCCCGAAGAAGTACTCGATCGCCGGGTCCATGAGGTCTTGGACGCAGCGGGGCCCAATCCGGTTCCCATCGATCGGCTCCCAGCGCCCGGGTTCCCGCTGTGCGGTTCCCGATGGGTGTGGACACCTCGACCACCCGGTAGGTTGTGGCCCATGTACGTCAGCGATCTCGGCGAGCAGTGGCATGCGGCCCGGGTCGAACCAGCCCTGGCACACCTCGACTCTGCTTCGGCGGGCCGCTCGTCCTACGCACTGATCGGCGCGATGACCGCGCACCTCTGGCGGGAGACCGAACGCGGGTCGTATGTCGCCGCCGACGACCGCGCCGAGGAGATCGCGCGCGACACAAGGAATCTCGCTGCCCTGATCGGACACACCGGCGACGAGGTGGTCTTCCGTGAGAGCGCCCGCGCCGCTCTGCGCGCCCTCCTCACCAACTGGAGCCTGCCCGTCACATCGACCGTGTGGGTGGCGAAGAACGAATTCGGCCCCAACCTCGAGGAGTTCGAGCGCCGCGGGTACGCGGTACGGACCATGCCCGACGGGGACGTCTACGGTCACGTCGACACCGACGCGCTCGAGAACATGCTGCAGTTCGAGCAGCCCGACTTCATCCACGTCTGCCACATCGGCTCGATGTCCGGTGTGGTGCAGCCGGTCACGCGGATCGTCGAACTCGCGCATCGGGCCGGTGTGCCCGTCGTGGTGGACATGGCGCAGTCGGTCGGTCACGTCCCCACCGTCACCGGTGCCGACGTCGTCTACGGCACCAGCCGCAAGTGGCTCACCGGCCCGCGTGGCGTCGGGTTCGTCGCGGTGCGTCGAGACTCGTTGCGGCCGGTACGAATCGACGGTTCCGAGGCATTCATCGCCGGGCGCCTCGGACTCGGTGTCGCGGTCCGCGAGTTGCTCGAGATCGGCCAGCAGCGCGTCTTCCGCGAACTCGCGAAGATCGGCCGGGTCACCCGCGAACGACTCCACGGCATCGCGAGCTGGGAGGTCCTCGAACCGCTCGACGAGCCGTCGGCGATCATCACCCTCGCACCGCCGCCCGGATGGCAGTTCGACGACGTCGCCGCGGCCCGCGACAAACTGCTGTCACTCGGTGTCCTGGTCACCGCCGCGGACACCTGGCGCGCCCCGCTGGCGACCGAGCATCCGGTGCTCCGGATCAGCCCGCACCTCGACGTACGCCGGTCCGAACTCGACCGCGTCGCAGACGCCCTGCGCACCATGGGGTACTGACCAGGCCGCCTCACCCCAGGAGTTCGCCGATGATCGCCTCGATCTCCGGCCGTGCCGCGTCGGCGTCGACTCGCACGAGGCCGATCCGCGTGCGCCGGTGCAGGATGTCGTCGGCGTCGAGGGCACCCTCGTGCGTGATCGCGAACTCCATTTCGGCGCGGGTGACATCGATGCCGGGGACGATCGGATCCAGGGGACCGGGGAGAACGGCGGCGTCCACCACCGCCGGCGCCTCCCCGCCGAACCGCTGCACGAGCGAAGCCGGCAATCCCTGCTCGCGCGGACTCCGCAGGGCTCCGACCAGCGGGGTCGTGGTCGTGACACAGTCCCCGGCGGTGAGGTCGGTGGTCGCGAGCGCGGCGTCGACGGCGTCCTGGGCCATGCGCCGGTAGGTGGTGAGCTTGCCGCCGAGGACGTTGACGAGACCATCGCCGCGGACGCCGACGTGGTGCTGCCGCGAGACGTCGGCGAGGGCCTCGGAGTCGCGGCCGCCGCCGCGGGTGTCGACCAACGGTCGCAGACCCGCGAACGTGCCGATGATGTCCGAGCGATCCAACGGTCGTGCGAGAGCGGGATTCACGGCGTCGAGCAGGAAGTCGATCTCCGACTCGTCCGGCATCGGGACGTCTGGGATCGGCCCCGGCGCCGCGACATCGGTGAGGCCGACGTAGACGCGCCCCAGCTGCGCGGGGATCACGAAAACGAACCGCGACACCGAGGTGCCGAGCGGGGTCATCAGCGCGGCGTCGGGGAATCCCAACCGCGCCGCGTCGACGACGAGATGCGTTCCGCGACTGGGATGTACGGCGAGGGCATCATCGATGCCGCCGGACCAGACGCCGGTGGCGTTGACGACCATCCGCGCACCGACGTCGAAGCTCTCACCGGTCAACTGATCGGTGAGGGAGGCCCCGCGGCCGTCCACGCGCTCGGCCCGCACCCGGGTGCAGACGGATGCGCCGTAGCCAGCCGCCGTACGTGCGAGGGCGACGACGAGCCGAGCGTCGTCGACGAGCTGACCGTCGGCGGTGGAGATACCGCCGCGCAGACCGTGGGGCGACACCGCCGGGAAGCGGGCGAGGGTCTCCAGCGCCGACACCCGGGTCGGCGGCGGCAACAGCGAGTCGGGGGTACCGGCGTTGCGTCGGAGCACATCTCCCGCGCGGAGGCCCAACCGGATGATCGAGGTCTGCCTGCCGCCACGGTCGGGGATGATCTGGCGGAGGGGAGCGATCAGATGCGGAGCGATGGCGGTCATCAGATGATGACGTTCGACGGCACTTTCGCGCGCGATCCGCAGATCACCCCTGGCCAGGTAACGGAGACCACCGTGGACGAGTTTGCTGCTCCAGCGCGAGGTTCCGGCCGCGAGGTCGTCCTTCTCGACGAGCGCGACGCGCAGGCCACGGGTCGCGGCGTCGAGCGCCACCCCGGCGCCGGTCACACCGCCGCCGATGACCAGCAGATCCAGGGGATCGCCGGACGTCAGACGGTCGAGCGCACGACGGCGGGTGTCGGCGGACAGGGTCGCCATCAGAGTCGCACCGCGGGACCGGCGCTCACGACGTCATCCGTCGACGCCCGCGCCGGCCGGACGCAGATACCCGGCCAGCATCTCGTGCAACTCGGTGCTCCAGCCCTCGGCGATGATGTCGGAGACCAGTGCCCCGGACTGGAGGAACGACTGCGCGATCAGCAGCACCATCGCCGCCATCCGTTTGGCGTCACCCGCCCGGACGTGGCGCCGTTCCTGGGCCTGCGACAGCATGTCCGAGAGAATCGCGAGCGCCCCTTGCTGACTCGTACCGAGACGCTCGAAGACGTACGGCGCCATGAAGTCTCGCTGCTCGCGCCACAGCGAGGCGATCAGTTCGTCGTCGCGGAGCGCGCCGACGACCGCGACCACCCGATCGACCAGCGCATCCAGATCGGCGGGTTCGCCTCGTCCGCCGATCGCGTCCTCGACGACTCCCAGGACCTCGCGGGTCAACAGCCCGCGGATGATCTCGTTGATGTCGGGCCACCGGCGGTACACCGTCGGTCGACTGACACCTGCTTGTCGGGCCACCTCGGAGACAGTCACCTTGCGTCCGCCGCTACGCAGCAGACAGCTCCGTGCCGCATCCAGAACGAGATCCCCGATCTCCTCGTTACGGATTGCCATGATGTGTAACACTGTAACGGATCACTTGAACGGCGGGGGGCCGACTCATATGACTATCGAACACGCCACACTCGTGGCCAGTCCGTACGCACGGCACGGAACGGGCCTGCGCGTCGCCCACGACGCCGCAGAACTGCTGCGTGCCCGCGGCGTGGAGGTGGAGATCATCGTCGGCGAGGACATCGCCGACGCCGCCGATCTCGCCGGCAAGGCTGCCCGGGGGGACACCGACGTCCTCGTCGTCGTGGGGGGCGACGGCACGGTGCGTCTGACGGTGGAGGCCACGATCGGGTCGGGCAAGCCGCTGGCCGTCGTCCCGGCCGGGAGCGGGAACGACTTCGCCCGCAACCTCGGCATCCCACTGGATCCGGCCGACGCCGTCGAGGTCATCCTGGCCGGCCACCGGCGACCCATCGACCTCGGCCGGGTCAGCTTCCCGGACGGGCAGACCGCGCTGTTCAGCACGGTCGCCGCCACCGGGTTCGACGCCGCGGTCACCGCGCGGGCCATCGACATGCGCCGGCCGCGCGGACAGTCCCGGTACACGATCGCGGCGCTCCTCGAACTACTCGCTCTGCGGTCGCGTCACTACCAGGTCCGCGTCGACGACCAGGCCGTCGAATCCGACCTCATCTTCGCCGCGATCGGCAACACCACGTCGTACGGCGGTGGCATGAAGATCACGCCGCAGGCGTCGATCACCGACGGCCGGCTCGACGTGACCCTCGCGCTCAACCCACCGCGGCTGGCACGTTGGACGATTGCGCGCGTCTTCCCGAAGGTGTTCTCGGGCAAGCACATCGACAGTCCGAACGTCCGGACCATGCGCGGCGCGGAGGTCGAGCTGTACTGCGATCCGCCGGCCCTCGTGTCGGTCGACGGTGACCTCGTCGGCGAGCTGCCGGCGGTCTTCGAGGCGGTACCGCACGCGATCGAGGTGTTCGCGCCGGCGAGCTGAAACGCCCGGGGCGTCTCGCAGTCCTCACTGACCGCTGCGCGCCGCCCACCATTCGCGAAGGGCATCCTCGGCTTCGTCGCGGCTGAGCGGTCCACGGTCCAGGCGTAGCTCCTTCAGATGACGCCACGCCTGTCCGACGATCGGACCGGGCGGCACGCCGAGGAGTTCCATGATCGCGTTGCCGTCGAGGTCGGGCCGGACCTTCTCGAGATCCTCGGCCGCCTGTAGGTCGGCGATCCGCTGCTCGAGACTGTCGTAGTTCTGCTGCAGCCGCCGGGCGCGCCGCTTGTTGCGGGTGGTGCAGTCGGCGCGCACCAGCTTGTTCAGCTTGTCGAGTAGGGGACCGGCATCGGTGACGTACCGGCGGACGGCCGAGTCGGTCCACGCGCCGTCTCCGTAACCGTGGAAGCGCAGGTGCAGGAAGACCAGCTGCGCCACGTCGGACACCACCGCCTTCGGATACTTGAGTGCCCGCATCCGTTTGCGCACCATCTTCGCGCCCACGACCTCGTGGTGATGAAAGCTGACGCCACCCCCCGGTTCGTGCCGCCGCGTCGCGGGTTTGCCGATGTCGTGCAACAGGGCCGCCCAGCGCAGCACCAGGTCCGGATCGCCGTCCTCGAGATCGATGGCCTGGCGGAGCACGGTCAGGGAGTGCTGGTAGACGTCCTTGTGCTGGTGGTGCTCGTCGATGGTGAGCTTCATGCCGGGCACCTCGGGCAGCACCCGCTCGGCCAGACCGGTCTCGACCATGGCGTCGATCGCCTCGATCGGGAACTCGCCGCAGATCAGTTTGTCCAGCTCGGTGCGGATGCGTTCGACGGTGATGCGTTCGATCTCGCCGTTCATGTCGGTGATCGCCTGCCACACGCGCGGCGCGAGCCGGAATCCCAGCTGAGAGACGAACCGCACGGCGCGCAGCATGCGCAGGGGGTCGTCGCCGAAGGACTGTGCAGGCGTGGCGGGGGTGTCGATGACCCCGGCCAGCAGGGCGGTCATCCCGTCGAGCGGGTCCCGGAAGTCCTGGGCGCCCGCCGAGCCGATCCGGACCGCCATCGCGTTGACGGTGAAGTCCCGTCGGATCAGGTCGTCGTCGAGGGTCTTGCCGAAGGTGACCTCGGGATTGCGGCTGACCTGGTCATATGAGTCCGCGCGAAACGTCGTGATCTCGATCAGGTGGTCGCCCTTGCGGACCCCGACCGTGCCGAACTCGATGCCGACGTCCCAGAACGCGTCGGCCCAGCCGCGGAGGAGCTGCGACACCGTTTCCGGGCGCGCATCGGTCGTGAAGTCGAGGTCGTTGCCCAGACGCCCGAGAACCGCGTCGCGCACCGAGCCGCCCACCAGGTACAGCTCGTGGCCGGCGGTCTCGAACAGCTTGCCGAGGGGCACGAGGACGTCGTCGAGGTCGCGCAGTGCGATCGCCGCGGCGGCGAGCAGGCGGGTGCGCCGTTCCGGGTCCGCCGAGTGCACCTGGTCCGGCTGGGCTGCCCCATTCCGGAATGGCCCAGACGCCGCCGCACCGGACGAGGAAGTGTCGTTCACGGCTTGCCACCCTACCGTCGTGACCCGCGACGACGACGCCGCACAGCTCGTCGGCGACGACTCATACACCCCCGGCGCACTCGCGACACCGCGAATCCACAACCTACGCGCCCTCGGAGGCGTCCGGACAAACTGCAGGTGACCAGCCGCTAGCATCGTGGAATGTCCACCGATTCCTCGACCAACCCTTCAGACGTCAGCGGCGTCTCGTCGGGTGCGCACGGTGAGGGTGGCGGACAAGGCGAGCAGAATCCCTCCGGCCAGGGGCGTCGTGCCCGACGCGGCCGACGCCGCCGGGGCCGGCGCAAGTCCGAGAACCGAGGTGCGGCGCCCGCGCACACCTCGACGGCGCACAATCCGCACGGGCACAAACAGAGCGGTCATGCCCAACCCAAGAACAAGCAGCCGACTCCCGGCCAGGCGGGCTCGCGGCCGGGCCACAAACCCGGCTCGCCCAACCCGGCCTCCGAACCGGCACCCAGCACTCATCACCCGACTCCCAATGACCTCGCCCGCGCCCGGGCCGCCGATCCCGCGTGCCCGGATCCGGTCGAGGCCGAGCCCGTCGACAAGCTCCCGGTCGATCCCGATCGTGCGCGACCCCGCGTCACCCCGCCGAAGCCGTCGGACATGGTCGCCGTCAGCGCCAAGCTGACCAAGACCGGTCTGACCCAGGCCGGCGGCAAGGCGTCGAAGGGTCGACGGCGCACGGCGCGGGCGGACCGTGCGTCCGAACGCCCGGCTGCCGAGCGCGCCCACCCTGACCGCGCGGGCAACGAGAAACTCCGCACCGTGCGCGAGACCTCGGCAGGGGGGCTCGTCATCTCCGACCTCGACCTCCCCGTCGACCAGTTGTCGGCCGCGCTCATCGGTCGCGTCGACCGTCGCGGCCGCACCATGTGGTCGCTGCCCAAGGGACACATCGAAACCGGCGAGACCGCCGAGCAGACCGCCATCCGCGAGGTCGAGGAGGAGACCGGGATCCAGGGCACGGTGGTGGCCCCGCTCGGCAAGATCGACTACTGGTTCGTCAGCGAAGGTCGTCGGATCCACAAGACCGTGCATCATTACCTGCTGCGGTGCACGGGCGGCGAGCTGTCCGACGCCGACTACGAGGTGTCCGAGGTGGCCTGGGTGCCGTTACACGAGCTCCCGCGTCGGCTCACGTACTCTGACGAGCGGCGACTCGCCCGGATGGCCCGGGGTGTGATCGCCGAACTCGCCGCCGACCCCACCCGGCTGGCCCAGTCCGAGGCCGACAGCATCCGCACCGAACCCAACGCCTATGAGAAAGCCGCCGCCGCGCGCAACCAGCGCCGCAACGAGCCACCGCCCCCGGTTCGTCCGCGCCGGCGCCGGCGCCGTCCACGACGGCCCGCGGCCGGCGATGGCTGAGCCGCGCCCGTCCGCCGCCGAGCCCCGTTCGTCTCGTTCTCTCGCCTTCTCGCATGCGCTGCGGTCCGGCGCGCTCGTGACGCTGGCCTCGGCCGTGGTCCTGGCCGTTCTCGGTCTGATGGTCCTGTCCGGCGCGGTGGGACCGGCGTCGGCGGCGCCGGAGACGGCCACCAGCGATTCCGACGCCGGGTCCGGCGCGTCGGACCGGTCACCGAGCCGCTTCGCCCGCATCGTCATCGATTCGATGACCCCGAACATCGTGACCACGACCAGCCGGCCGGTGGTCACCGTCAGCGGACGCGTCGACAACGTCGGCGACCGGTCCATCACCGACCTGACCATCCGGCTCGAGCGCGGCGATCCGGTGGCGTCGGCCGCGGGCCTGCGTACCGACCTCGCCGACGACGATCCGGCCGTCGCCGTGGCCGGCCCCTTCGAGGCGCTGTCCGACTCGCTCGCCCCCGGCGAGAGCGTCGGCTTCCGCATGTCGATGGCACTCTCGGCCAACAACGGTCCCGACGGCCAGGGCCTGGCCATCTCCCAGCCCGGCGTGTACCCGATGCAGGTCAACGTCAACGGCACCCCGGAGTACGGCAACACCGCGCAGGTCGCGGGATCGCGGATGCTGCTGCCGGTGTTGTCCCTACCGCCCGACGACACCCGGGCCGCCGGTTACGTCGACCCGTCCACCGAGTACTCCGACGCCGACCCGGTCGTCGGGCTCGGGCCGGACGGGTCGGTGTCGGCGAACCTGTCCAGTCCGGCACGCATGACGATGGTGTGGCCGTTGGCCGCCCCGCCGCAGCTCGCGCCGGGTGTGCTGGGCGGCAACACCGAACCGGTCCGGTTGATCAACGAGAACATGGCGCGGTCGCTCGCCGACGGCGGCAGACTCGCCGAGCTACTCGCCGCGCTGCAGCGGGTCGTCGGGGAACCCCCACCCGCACAATCGGATTCGGTGACATCGGACACGCCGCCATCCGAGACACCGGAGAACCCGGAACCGAGCGCACTGCCCGGTTCGGAGAAGCTCGCCGACAGCATGTGCCTGGCGATCGACCCCGACCTCGTCGTCACGGTGCGCGCGATGTCGCTGGGGTACGAGGTGTCCGACAATCCCGCCGATCCGAGGTCGACGACCCGGCCCGGTAGCGGCGTGGACGCCGCCGGTCGCTGGCTCACCGGCCTGCGATGGATCGCGCAGCGGATGTGCGTGGTGGCCCTGCCGTACGCGCAGGCCGATCTGACCTCCCTGACCCGGATCGGCAACACCGGCCTCACCGAGGCCGCGCTGCGGTCACCGGCCGACATCATCGACACCGTGCTCGGCGTCCGGAGCGTGCGCGGTCTCTCGATCCCCGCCCTGGGGGCGATCGACGCCGACGGCGCCGCCGCCCTCACCGAGGCCGAGATGACCGCGACCGCGGTGTCGTCGAACTCCGTCGCGCCGGTCGGTCGCCGCGACGCCGCCGGCCGCTACCGGATCGGTGACCTCGCCGCCCAGACCTACGACGCACCTGTGACCGCCTCGTTCGCCGCGCTCGGTACGGCGCCGTCCACCCCCGCTCTGACGCCTCCGAGTCAGCGCGTCGACCTGTCCGACGAGTCCGAGGGAAGCAGGCGCCAGAGCGCGATCGGTGCCCTCGCCTATCCCGCGATCGCCGCGCCGGAACCAGGTCCGACCGCACCCGGGGCACGCCCGTCGCCCGACCCGGTCGTCGGCAGATCGGCGTTCCTGATGCCCCCGACGTACTGGTCGCCCACGTCCGCCGACGCCGAGGCCCTGTTCACCACCGCACGGCTGCTCCTCGAATCGGGTGCCGCGACACCGGCTCCGCTGTCGACGCTGGCCGCCGACCTCAATTCCGCGCCCGAGCAGGCGCGGCTGATCGACCCGCCCGGGGTCGGTCCGGTGGGCGAGGTGGGCTCGGTGCTGACGAGCGACGCGACCGGATCGATACGACGCAATGTCGAGGACAGCTGGCAGTTCGAGGGCGCCCTGGTGCGCTCGGCGGATGTCGCCGCCACCCCCGAGCGGTACATGTCGCCGCTGCGCGAGGACCAGCTCCGGGCGATCCGCTCCCCGGATGCCCAGGGGTCGGCCGTCTACACCCACCTGCGGCGCGCGCAGACCGAACGCATCGACGCGGTCGCGTCGACCCTGTACCGGATGTCGCAGTCGGTCACCATCCTCGATCCCGGCGGTCGTTACACGCTGGCTTCCGAGCGGAGTCCGCTGCTGCTGGTCGTGAGCAACGACCTCGCGCTCCCGGTGCGTGCCCGGATCACCACGTCGGAGCCGGCGGGCATCGAGATCGGCGACCTCGGGGTGATCGAGATCCCGGCGCGCGGAACCCGGCAGATCCAACTGCCCACCCAGGGCGACGCCTCCGAGGCGATCAGTGTGCAGATCCGGTTGTCGACGGTCACCGGCGTGCCACTGGGCCAGCCGATCAGCCTGTCGGTGCACACCAACGCGTACGGCAAGCCGCTGTTCTACATCACGATCATCGCTGCGGCAGCGCTGGTCCTGCTCACCGCGCGTCGCCTCTGGCATCGTTTCCGCGGCCAGCCCGATCCCGCCGACGCCGACCGTCCCGAACCCGACGAACTCGAGCGAATGCTTGCCGGAAGCGGGTATCAGGAGCGACGCCGTACCCTGCAGAGCGAGGGTCGGACGTACGGCGAGGAACCGGGCGATGACCCTCCATGACCGACATCAGACGACCCGAGGACGGCGGCCCTAGCGACGTGACCTGGAACGATGAGCCGCGTGCGCCGCGGTCGGGGACACCCGGCCCGGTGCCGCCCCAGCGTCCCGAGCGCGCCGCACCCCGGCGGATTCCGCCGAACCGGGTTCCGGGTGGCCGGGTCCCTCCGACGCGGATCCCGCCCGGGTCCCCGGATCCGGGACCCACTGCGCCACGGCCTGCCGAACCACGATCGCCCGACGCGCGGTCTGCGGCCCCACGACCCGCGCCGCCGCGATCGGGCGGGCGGGCACCCTCGGCCCCGCGTCCGCCCGCGCCATCGGCACCTACTCCACCGGCCCCCCCGCCGGCCCGGCCGGACGTGTCACCGGCCCAGAACAACACGCGGGTCATGACCGCGTCCGACCCCCGCCGACCGTCGAACGGTCCGGTGGCCGCCGGCGCGGTGTCCGTCCAGAAGGCACCCGACGAGAAAGCGCCCGAGGGCAAAGCGCCCGACGGGAAAGCGTCGTCGACCGGTCTGGCGCGGGACTCGGACTCGAGCATCCTGCGCACCAGCGGGTCGATCGCGATCGCCACCCTGTTCAGTCGCATCACCGGCTTCCTGCGGACCGTGCTCATCCTCGCGATGCTCGGCCCTGCCATCGCCTCGGCGTTCCAGGCGGCCGACGTGTTGCCGAACATGATCGCCGAGGTCGTCCTCGGCGCCGTGCTGACCGCGATCGTCATCCCGCTGCTCGCCCGGGCCGAAGCCGAGGACGACGACGGCGGCGAGGGTTTCATCAACCGGATCTTCACCATCACCGTCGTCGTCCTCGGGACCGCGACGGTCGTGGCGGTGATCGCGGCACCGCTGCTCACCTATCTGAACCTGGGGGACGGGCAGGTCAATCGCGAGCTGTCCACCGCGCTCGCCTACCTGCTGCTGCCGGAGATCCTGTTCTACGGCCTGTCCGCGTTGTTCATCGCGATCCTCAACCTGCGCGGCTACTTCAAGCCGGGTGCATGGGCGCCCGTCCTGAACAACGTCGTGCAGATCACCACGCTCGTGCTCTACGCGGTGGTGCCCGGCGAGATCACCCTCAACCCCGTCCGGATGTCCGATCCGCAGCTCCTGGTGCTCGGCATCGGCTGCACGACCGGTGTCGTGCTCCAGGCGCTGATACTGGTGCCGTTCCTCCGCAAGTCGGGGGTGCGGCTGCGCCTGCAGTGGGGGATCGACGCGCGCCTGCGCCAGTTCGGGAACATGGCCGTCGCGATCGTCGCGTATGTGGCGCTGCTCCAGGTCGGCCTGATCGTCACCTACCGGATCGCATCGTCGGCCGACGCGTCGGGCGTCAGCATCTACTTCACCCACTGGCAGTTGTTGCAGCTTCCGTACGGCGTGCTGGGCGTGACCATCCTGACCGCGATCATGCCGCGACTGTCGCGCAACGCCACCGCCGACGACACCAAGGCGGTCGTCGACGATCTGTCCCTTGCGACGCGACTGACGATGGTCGCCCTCGTGCCGGTCGTGTCGTTCATGACGTTCTTCGGACCGGCCATCGCCATCGCCGTGTTCAACTTCGGCAAGTTCGACGCCGCCTCCGCGTCGCAGCTGGGTTCGGTGCTGTCGTGGGGTGCGTTCACCCTCATCCCGTACTCGATGACCCTCGTCCAGCTGCGCGTGTTCTACGCCCGCGAGGACGCGTGGACCCCGACGTTCATCGCCCTGGGCATCACCGTGGTGAAGGTGGTGTCGTCGTACCTGGGGCCGGTGCTCTTCGACGATCCCGAACTCGTCGTGCGCTGGCTCGCGTTGTCCAACGGGTTGGGCTATCTGGTCGGTGCCGTCGTCGGTCACTTCCTGCTCCGCAGCCGACTTCGCGGGGCCCGGCTCTCGGATGTGGCACGCACGTCCGTCGTGACCCTGGCCGTCTCGATCGGGGTCTCCGCCACCGTGTGGGCGGTCGCGAAACTCACCGGCCTCGACGACATGATCGGCTGGCTGGGCAAGGTGGGGTCGGTCCTCTACCTCGGGCTGACCGCCGCGGTGGTGCTCGCGGTGACCTACGCCGGTCTCGCCGCGGCCCGCGTACCGGATGTCGTCGCGATCGGGCTGGCCGTACGCCGTCTGCTCGGCCGGTTCATCCCGGCGCTCGCCCCGCCGCCGCAGCCCGAACGTGAACAGTCACCGGCGATCACAGTTCAGTTTCCGCGCGTCACCGGCGACGAATCGCTCCCGTACTCTGGTCAGGTACAGGTGCTGCGCCGCTTCGACAGAGGTACCGCGACGTGGCAGTCGTACTCCGTACACTCCGGTGGCGCGATCGGCGCGACCCGGGATGTGCGCCCCATCCCCGAACGCGCGCCGGTACCGCGCGACATCAGATACCGCAGGAGAGGAGTCCGTCGCGTGAGTGACAGTGAGGTCGACACCACTGCTGCCACCGGGCCGCCCGCCGAGCCCCGAGCCGGCGACGCACCCACTCCACCGACCCCGACTCCCGCCGCCGAGACCGGTGCGGCCGACAGCGCGGCGAGCCCACGCCGCCGCGGACCGCGCCTCATCCCCGGCGCTGCGGTCGCCGGCGGCCGGTACCGACTGCTCGAGCAGCACGGCGGCACCCGCGGTCTGCAGTTCTGGCGGGCCCAGGACATCAACCTCGACCGTGAGGTCGCGCTGACCTTCGTCGACGCCGAGCAACTCGCACCGCCGCCCGAGCGTGGTCAGGCCGCCAAGATGTCCGATCAGGGACCGCAGGCCGTGCTGTCGCGCACCCTGCGCCTGGGCCAGATCAATTCCGACGGGGTGGCACGGGTCCTCGACGTCGTCCGCGGATCGTCGGGCGGCATCGTCGTCGCCGAATGGGTGCCCGGATCGTCCCTGGCGGATGTCGCCGGGTCGGGACCGTCGCCGATCGGCGCCGCGCGGGCGGTGCGTTCACTCGCCGCGGCCGCCGAGATCGCCCACCGCTCCGGTGGCGCGCTGTCCATCGACCATCCCGACCGCATCCGTATCAGCCACGACGGCAATGCCGTGCTGGCGTTCCCCGGCACCCTCGCCGGGGACGACAAGGCGTCCGATGTCCGCGGCCTCGGGGCCGTGCTGTACGCGCTCCTGCTCAACCGCTGGGCGCTCGATCCCGCGGACGGGTCCCGGCTGATCACCACCGCCGACTCCACCGAGTCCGTGGGTGGGATCCCCGTGGCCACGCCCGGTGAGGACGGACAACCGGTCGAGCCGCGGCTCAGCAAGCCCGACATCCCGTTCGAGATCTCGGCGGTCGCGGCGCGCGCGCTCGACGGTTCGCGCGGGATCCGTACCGCGGCGACGGTGCAGCACGTGCTCGATCAGGCCACGGTCGTCGACCTGAACACCGACATGTTGCCGGCCATCACCGACGCCGACGCCCCGCCGCCGGTGAGCGTGGCGCCCCGACTGGGTGCCGGCGGCGACGAGAAGCCACCGCGCCGCAACGTGGCGTTGCTCATCGGCGCCGGACTCCTCGCGCTGTTCATCGTCATCGCGCTGATCGTGGGTGCCACCAACATCTTCGGCGGCAGCAGCGGCTCGAGCGACATCGACTCGATCCTCACCACGACCGAGCCCTCGCCTCCGCCCGGCGCCCAGCCGCCGCCGACGCCCGCGGCCCCGGCGGCCCCGCAACCCATTGCGCTGCAGTCGGTCTCGGTCGTCGACTTCTCCGCGCAGACACCGGACAACTCGGCGAACGTACGCAACGTGATCACCGGCGCCGCCCCGCCGTGGCAGACCGACAACTATCGCGGGCGTCCGGACTTCGGCGGGCTCAAGCCGGGGCTGGGCCTCATGTTCGACCTCGGAGCGGAACGCCCGGTGCGGTCGGTCACCATCGAGAGTCCGACGCCCGGGATCAGCGTCGAGATCCGTACGTCGCCGTCGGCGCGTCCGGCGTTCGCCCGGACGACGACGGTGGCGTCGGGTCAGGTGGACCAGGCGTCCACCACGATTCCGATCGCCCAGCCGCCGACCACCCGCTACGTCATGGTCTGGCTCACGAGCCTGCCGAGTTCGGGAAGCGGCTATCAGGCCGAGATCGCGCGCGTCACGATGGCCGGCTGACGCACCGGTCGAGCACCTGACCGCGCCCCGCGATTATCGGCGCGTGCAACTCGAGGTCCGAGTTACGACCAACGAGTATGAACGACGACGGCAGGCGGGTACGAGCGGGGCATGACGCGGAACCATCGGCGCGGTCTCCTGTACCGCTGCCCTCGACACCAGTGTCGAAATCCGCAGACGCCGCGAGTGCGAAGAGCGCTCGACTGCCCGAACTCCGGCTCGAACACCTGGTCCGAGAGGCGACACGCCTGTTTCAGGAGTTCGGCTATCGCAACGTGAGCATGGAACAGATCGGTGCGACGGTCGGACTGACCGGGCCTGCGTTGTACCGACATTTTCCGTCCAAGCAGGACATCCTCGCGCAGGCGTTGACCGCGCAGGTGCGGACCGTCAGCCGGTTCATGGCCGATGCGCAGGAGCGCGGTGGCACTCCCGAGGAGCAAATCGGGTTGTTCTTCGACGCATTGGGTGACATGACCGCGCATCGAGATGTCTCCATCCTCTGGAACCGTGAACGATTGCACCTGGAGCGATCGGGCCTGTCCGAGTTGAATCGCTCCTTCGGGGGACTCGTGGACACGCTGGCGGCGAAGATCAGCGCCGCCCGACCCGCGGTCGACCCGGCGGGCGCGGAGCTACTCGCGACCGCTGTCCTCAGTGTGTACTCGAGCACGGCCCGGATGCGTGGCTCACTGTCGGCCAAGCGGCTCATGCAGGTCCAGCGAGCGCTCACGGACTCGATTCTCGACTGTGACCTGGCCACGGCTCCGGTTGTGGTGGGGACAGATGACGCACGATCACGCCGAAGTCCGATCGCCCGACGCGAACGAATACTCGACGTCGCGACCGAGTTGTTCTTCGTACGCGGCTTCCGGAACGTCCGTATCGACGAGATCGCCGCCCACGCGGGCGTCTCGGTGGCGACCGTCTATCACGAGCACGCAGGGAAGACGGAGATCTTGTGGACGGTCATCCGTCGAGGCATCGAAGGCTTGTTGTGGACGTCGATCGCGGCACTCGACGGAGCCGCCGCCGGTGACACGCTCGACGTGCTCCTGCGCGTGTTCGTCGACTACTCGCTGGGCCCCAATGGGCGGGTGCTGGCCGTGGCAGTTCGGGACGCGGTGTATCTGCCGGAAGCAGACCAGATCTCTCTCGGCCGCATCACCTCGGACTACTCCGCCGAGTGGACCACTGCCATCCGCGTGCGTACGCCCAGCCTGTCACAGGCCGATGCCAAGGCTCTGGAGCAGGCTCTGGCCGGGTTCGCCGGCCACGTGATCTCGTCCCCCGAGCTCCGCTCTCGGCCGGGCACCGACGGGCAATTGAGGAAACTGGCATACGCCATCCTGATACCGCGCGCTCGTATCTGACCGTGACGGGTCCCTCGGCCAACCCGCGGTACTCACGCGACAGCCTGACACGCGATAAGGGTAGGACCGACCCGGGGGCCTCGGGCGCTTCGCCGTTCTCGGGGCGACGGTGGGGCAGCAAGGCTCGGATACCTGTTCGCGGCAGGCTCAGATGCACGAACCAGATTGCGTGAGTTGAGGTCTGACTCATTATTTTGGCGATCAGACGGGCGGTGCTCGGCATCCAGACCGCGCTCATCTCACTCGTCACGACGATCGGCACAGTGACCGCATATGGCGCCCGACCGACCTCGCCCTTGAGGCCGCTCCGTCAGATGCGTTCCGAGGATGCGCCAGTCGTCCCCGCCACCTGCTCTCCGACCAGGTCGCGTGGCGTCCATCCCGGCGGCCCGAAGACGTAGCCGAGGCGGGCGCGCCACGTCGACGCACCGCGCACATCCCGCGCGATCGCCGCATATTCGTGCGTCTGCAGTCGCAGGATGTTGTATGTGTCCACCGGTTTGGTCAGGCCGTAACGGGGCCGGCGGATCTCCGGAGCGAACGTGCCGAACATCCGGTCCCACAGGATGAAGACCCCGCCGTAGTTGCGGTCGAGGTACTCCGGGTCGCAGCCGTGGTGCACCCGATGGTGCGACGGTGTGTTGAGTACGAATTCGACGGGTGCCCAGAGTTTTCCGATCCGTTCGGTGTGAATCCAGAACTGGTAGATGAGATTCAGCGAGTAGGCGGCGAACACCAGGGCGGGCGGGATGCCGAGGAGCGGTAGGGGGATCCACATCAGCACCGCGGCGCTGATGTTCCACTTCTGCCGCAGCGCCGTCGCGAAGTTGAAGTACTCGCTGGAGTGATGGGCCTGATGGGTCGCCCACACCAGGCGGACCCGATGCGAGACGCGATGACTCCAGTAGAAGAGGAAGTCCACGCCCAGGAAGGCGATCATCCACGTGTACCACTCGTCCGCGGGCAGCTGCCACAGGGCGACATAGGCGAACAGCACGCTGTACAGCAGGAGTCCGAGGAATTTCCAGAAGGCGCTGGTCGCGATCGACACCAGTCCCATCGAGACGCTCGAACGCGCGTCCCGCGAGTCGTAGGCGCCCGGCGGCGCTGTCTCGGTGTCATCGTGCTCGAGTTTGGCCGCGGCGAACCACTCGATGGCCAGCAGGGTGACGAAGAACGGGATCGCGAGCACCGTCGGCTCACGCATCGGCTCCGGCAAGAACTCCAGCACGATTGTCCCCTCACAGCGATATCTGACACGACGCCATGTCACTTACTTCTGACAAGGTAACGTGTCAGAAGATCTGATGTAAAGACCCGGGAGGGAGCTCGCGTGACAGCCGTGCCGGACCCGACCCCGTCGACGCCGACCCCGCCCGGGCGACGCTATGGCGGGGCCGATCCGACGCAGCGGAGAGAACGCCGTCGAGCCGCTCTGATCGCGGCCGGGCTCGACGCCTTCGGAACCGACGGATACGCGAACGTGTCGGTGAAGGGGATCTGCGACCTCGCCGGGCTGACGCAGCGATACTTCTACGAGTCCTTCACCGACCGCGCCGCCCTGCTCGTCGCCGTGTACGACGACTGCGTCGACTTCGTCCGGGCGGCGACCGTCGATGCCGCAGCGGAGATCGCCGGCGCCGTCCCCGGATCATCGGACTCGGCGGAAGGCGTTGCTGCTGAGCGTGTTCCAGAGGTCACCCGGGCGGCTCTCGGCGCGTTCATGTCCTGCCTCGCCGACGATCCCCGGCGCGCGCGTGTGATGCTCGTCGAAGTGGTGGGGGTGTCCCCGGAGATCGAGCGGGTCCGCATGCGCGCGATCCACGACTGGGCCGCGCTCATCCTGGCACTCGCTCGTGGCTCGCGACCGACGTCGGACCGCGAACGGCTGGCGTCGGTGGGCCTGGTCGGGGGAGTCACCCAGCTTCTCGTCGACTGGTACGTCGCCGGTGCCGGGGAGGCCGACGCGGAACGCTACGCGCTCGACGAGATCCTCGACGTCTGTGTGGAGCTCTTCGTCGCCGCCTACGGCCGGCTTCTGACCTGACCCTTCGAGGCTGCTCCCGTATCCGCAAGAACTACAGAACCGCTGCTGTGTGGGGTCAAGACGATGCCCTCCCTCTGCTCCCTGAGGTGCGAGGAGCGCAAGCGACGAGCCACGAAGACATCCCAGGGGTGCAAGGTGTCAAGCGGCGAGGTTGGCGCGGTGGTTCCAGGCGGTGTGTTCGTTGTAGAGGGTGCGGTGTTTGAGGCAGCCGTGGAGGATGCCGATGAGCCGGTTGGCGAGCGCACGCAAGGCTTGGGGGTGGGACTTCTTCTGATCTCGCAGGCTGTCGTAGTAGACGCGGGCGCCGGGACTGCCGGTCAGCGCGCTTTGCGCCATCGCCATGGCCGCGGTGTTGAGGCGGGTGTTGCGGATATGGCGGGCCAGCACGACGTGCCCTTTGCCTGAGGCGATGGTCCGTGGTGAGGTGCCGGCATAGTTTCTGCGAGACTTGGCGGTGGCATAGCGTTCGGGGTCGTCCCCGAACTCGCCAAGCATCCGGGCGCCGGTGATGTCACCGACTCCGGGCATGGACAGGTAGATCTCGGCGTCCGGATGCGCTCTAAAAGACTGGGCCATACTGGTTTCCAGTTGATCAATTTGGGTGTTGAGCGTCGTCAGCATGTTCACCGTCACGGTCACGGTCGCCGCATACGCTGCGGTAAGTGCCTCCGGTGCGCTCAGATGACCGCCCCCACGCAGGGCCTGCTGGATCTCGCGGGCACGGGTATCGGTATTGCGTTGGCGGCCACCCTTTTTCAGAGCTGATCGGATCGCCGCGACCGTCAGTGCCGCTCCCTGTCGTGGGGTGGGAGCGCGACGCAACACCGCCAGGCAGTCTTTGTGGGCGAGGTCGCCGCCGAAGGCATCGACCGCGGCCGGATAGTAGGCGCCCAGTTGAGCGCGCAACACGTTCTGTTGTGCTGAGCGCGCCCACACCAGATTCTGATGCGTACGGGCCATCACCGTGATCGCCTTGACCTCGACGGTGTCGGCGGCGACCAATCGATGATTGTGCCGGTCGGTCCGCACCAGATCAGCCAGCGTTTTCGCGTCAGCCTTATCGGATTTGGTGCCCCCGACATGGTGGCGGTCGCGGTACCGCGACACCGACAACGGGTTGATCGCATACACCTGATAGCCCGCGGCGACCAGGGCGGCGACCCACATGCCGTGATCGGTTTCGATCCCCACCACCACCTCAGAGGGGTCGTGGGCGAACCGGGCGAGCAGGTCATGCATCGCCGTCACGCCGGCCGCGTTCTCGGGTAGTCGGCGGGTGGCCAGGGTGGTGCCGTGTTCATCCATCACGCACACGTCGTGATGATCCGACGCCCAGTCGTTGCCCACACAGATCATGTCGGTCGTTCACCTCGTCTTCGGTCGTCTCGATCGATCGTCGGTGTGAACCTTGGGGTGATCACCCTTGACGCGGCCTAATGGATCAGTGCTCACCCCACATGGTTCAGGGGGCACGACATCCCAGAAGCGTTCTAGCGGGTGATCCTTACCCGGCCGGGCCACGGTCTTCGTGTAGAAATCCGACACCGTTTCAGGGTCTCGGAGTGGTCACCGGCCGGGAAGGCTCACACAAACCAGCATCCCCTGCAGGACGCCGATCCACCCCCATTAGGGTTGATGCGCTCGCGGCTGTCGTTCGTTCGGATCGGGGAGCAAGGGCGTGCCGAAAACGCTCCTGAACCCCGTGGTCGGCGTGTAAGTTCTCCTGCAACTGCGCTGCAACCGTCGGACAAAGGTCCGGGAGGTGTCCGGTGAGCACTGCCGAAGAACGTGCGAGACAACTCGAACTCGTTGCGCGACTGCACTCCTCGTATCCCGAGCTGCCGGATGCCCCGACGCCCGATCTTCTCGACCACGATCGCTTCGTCGCCTACATGAAGCCGGTGCACGACGTCGGGGGTGAGCCCGACGCACCGATCACCTACGAGGGCAAGGCGTACGAGGAATGGGAGCACATGACCTATGTCATGTGTGAGGTGCTCGCCTGGCGCGGGATCTGGTTGTCCGAAGAGCGGCGTCGGATCGGCAACGTCGACGTCGGTCGCGCGGTCTACCTCGGAATCCCGTATTACGGACGCTGGTTGCTGGCGGTCGCCAGAATTCTCGTCGAGAAGCACCACATCGCGCTCGGCGAGCTCAGTGAACGCATGCTCGAGGTCCGGGAGCGATACGCGGGCGGACTGGACGGCCGGCGTCTCGAGGCCCGCCCGCGCAGCGTCGGCGACGGATCCGACGTCCCGCGGAACACACACCATCGGCACGCGATCGGAATCGGCGACCCGCAGATCTACGCCGGGCGGGCGGGCGACGCCGCGTTCGGCATCGGGGACCGGGTCCGGGTCCGCGAGCTGCCCGTCCTGTTGTACACGCGGACACCGGAATACGTCCGGGGCGCGGTCGGCGAGGTCGCGGCCGTCGCCTACGAGAGCCCAGCGCCCGAGGACGAGACCTGGGGTCTCTCCGACGCCCAACCGGAGTGGTTCTACGTGGTCCGGTTCACCATGGGCGACCTCTGGCACGGGTACACCGGGCCCGCCGACGACACCCTGCAGACCGAGATCCCCGAACGCTGGCTCGAATCCGCCGGCGGAGAGGACGACCGCCGATGAGCGACGATCACCACGACCACGACCGGACGGTCAAGCCGATGGTCGACGAGATCACCGACTTCGAGGTACTCGAGATCGCGCTGCGCGAGCTGTGCATCGAAAAGGGACTCTTCACCGCCGAGGAGCACCGCCGCTTCACCGAGTTCGCCGAACAGATCGGGCCGACGCCCGCGGCGACGCTCGTCGCCCGGGCCTGGCTCGACCCCGAGTTCGAGCGGTTGGCACTCGACGACCCGATGGCCGCCAGCAAAGAGGTCGGCGTCGACTGGCTCGAACCGACCGGTTTCGGAACACCCAGCGATTTCACGGCTTTCGAGATCCTCGCCGACACCCCCACGATCCATCACGTGATCGTGTGTGCGCTGTGCTCGTGCTATCCGCGCCCGATCCTGGGGAACTCGCCCGAGTGGTACCGAACGCCGAACTACCGTCGCCGGATGGTGCGGTGGCCGCGACAGGTGCTGTCCGAGTTCGGACTCCAGCTCCCGGAGGGTGTCTCCGTACGCGTGCAGGACTCCAATCAGAAGCACCGCTTCATGGTGATGCCGCAGCGCCCGGCAGGCACCGACGGATGGACCGAGCAGCAGCTGTCGGAGATCATCACCCGCGACTGCCTCATCGGAGTCGCGCTCCCCAGACCGGGTGTCACCACCAACGTCGTCTCGACCATCCGTCCGGCCGTCCACCCGGCGGGGGAGTAGCCGATGACCGAGGACGGACGCACCGGATCATCCCACGGACCACTCGAGGAGATCGTCGACCGGAACCAGGTGTGGCACCGGATGGCCGCGAAATACGGTGTGGAGAACCCTGTTCCACCGTGGAAGACGAGCCTCGACGGTCTCTGCGATGCGCTCGACCGGGTCGCCGATGCCACCGCGGTGAACGCGGGTACCCCCGGCGTCGTCGAACGACGCGACGAGGAGGACCGGCTGTCGGCGACCATCTACGCCGACCTGCCCTACCCTGAGAACCAACTGGTCGCCCTGGCACACACACTGCTCGACCGCGGGGTCATCGACGAGAGTGAGTTGCGAACGCGGATGGCTGCGGTGCGCGCCCGCCTGGAGTCCTGACCGGCCGGCCTGAGGACAGATCCGTCATCCGGCGACAGCTGTGCACAGCCGTCGCTCCAACGGATGACGCGGTGTCGGCTCCACTACTCTCAGCCCATGCCCGGGGGGAACGACGCGATCGACACGCGTAGCGACGAGCAGCTTCTGCACGCTCACCTCGCCGGCGACCCACACGCCTTCTCCGATCTCATCAGCCGCCATCTCGATTACCTATGGTCGGTGGCGCTGCGGACCAGCCAGAATCCCGAGGATGCCGCAGACGCGTTGCAGGACGCCCTCTTCGCCGCGCATCGGACCGCACACGACTTCC
The DNA here is from genome assembly GCF_029866425.1 of Gordonia sp. SMJS1. Lineage (NCBI taxonomy): Bacteria > Bacillati > Actinomycetota > Actinomycetes > Mycobacteriales > Gordoniaceae > Gordonia > Gordonia sp. SMJS1. The sequence goes on from NZ_CP123381.1 coordinate 5,254,521, forward strand.
GGTCCGATGCCAAGGTGACGAGTTGGCTGCACCGGATCGTCGTGAACGCCGGCCTCGATCGCATCCGACGGAACAAGGTCCGCAGAACCGTGCCGCTGCCGGAATGGGACGTGGTCTCCATCGCCGACACCACCGACGACATCGCCGCCGTCGACCTGTCGGTGTCGATCGGGCGTGCATTGCACGTCCTCCCCGAAGGGCAACGAGCGGCCATCGTCGCCGTCGACATCGAGGGTTACACGGTCGCCGAAGCGGCCGAGATCCTCGGTGTCGCCGAGGGCACGATCAAGAGTCGATGCGCTCGCGGCCGCCTCAAACTCGCCCAGGTCCTCGGACATCTGCGGAGCGGCTGACCCGTCATCACCCCGACTGGTCCATCCCGTTCCCGACAGATCGCGGCCGGGGGGAACCGAACCGGGGCGGGCCGCGTCCAAGTATCCGACGGATCGCGACCAGGAGGCCACCTCCTCTGACCCGACTCCGCTCGTGAACCACGCCGAACCGAGCCGAACTCAACGAACGCCCGCCATCCCCCGGAATGGAAGACTGACACCATGACCCCTCGGGGACCAGACGACCACGAGACCGGCGATCTACCGGACCCGCCGTATTCGGCGGAGATCCTCGCCGACCTGCACGCCGGTGCACTGCCCGACCGGACAGCCGCACACATCCGTTCCCGCATCGTCGATGATGTTGCCGCGCAATCGATCCTGGCCGTGCTGGATCACACCTCCGACGATCTGCGCTCCGCCCGTCCGGCGCCCGCGCCCGTTCCCGACCAGGTCCGCGCCGACGTCGCGACCACCCTCGCCGCGCTCGGCCGGGATCCCGCACCGGTCGACATCTCGGTTGCACGCCGAGGGCGTCGACCCGCCCGCTCCCGATCGCGCGACGACCGTCGATTGGCCGGCCGTCTGTTACTGGCTGCCGCCGCGGTCATCATCGTCGCGGTCGGAACGGTCGGAATACTGCGGCTGGTGTCGGCGCCCGATGCGACCGGTCCCGGGCAGACACCGCGCGCCCAGTCGTCGTCGGTCCCGACCCCGGCGGGTCCCGCGGGCGTCGCGACCGCACTCTCGGTCCTCGGTCGTACCGACGGGGCACCGTTCGGTTCCGTGGAGGCGCTCCGCCGCTGCACCGCCGCGCACCTGGTACCGGTCGAGGTGGTGATCGTGGGTTCCGGTCGCATCCTCGTCGACGGCACCGGGGCCGCCGCGATTCTCTTGTCGACGGGCGTGGCAGGACGTTTCGACGCGCTGATCGTCGGCCTCGACTGTGACCTGGGAAATCCGGCGCTGATCTCACGGGGCATCGTCGGCGGGTGACCGGCACGTCGCGAGGCCCAGGGTTGCGCCGACCGGCCGGGGCACGCGTCGCGTCCGCGGGAACATCTCCGCCTACTCTGGTGTTGAAGCAGCCGTGACCCGCCTGGACTGGGCGGGTCTCGCTAAACCCACAGCACGGAGGACAAGTGAGCCAGCCAGAGACCCAGCAGATCCACGAGTTGATCATCATCGGATCTGGTCCTGCCGGGTACACCGCAGCGATCTACGCCGCACGCGCCGAGCTATCTCCAATCGTCTTCGAGGGCACCCAGTTCGGTGGCGCCCTGATGACGACCACCGAGGTGGAGAACTTCCCCGGTTTCCAGACCGGTATCCAGGGTCCGGTGTTGATGGACGAGATGCGTGAGCAGGCCATCCGCTTCGGCGCCGACCTGCGCATGGAGGACGTGGGCACCGTTCGGCTGACCGGCCGGATCAAGGAGGTCGAGGTCGGCGGGGAGATCTACCGGGCCCGCGCCGTCATCCTCGCCATGGGCGCGGCGGCGCGCTATCTCGGCATCGAGGGGGAGCAGCAGCTCCTCGGCCGCGGTGTGTCGGCCTGTGCCACCTGTGACGGTTTCTTCTTCAAGGACCAGGACATCGCCGTCATCGGCGGCGGCGACTCCGCGATGGAAGAGGCCACGTTTCTGACCAAGTTCGCGCGAAGTGTCACGCTGGTCCACCGTCGTGACGAGTTCCGGGCGTCGAAGATCATGCTCGAGCGCGCACGTGCCAACGACAAGATCCGTTTCGTCACCAATGCCGCGGTGCAGTCCGTGGTCGGCGACGGTTCGGTGTCGGGCCTGAAGGTCGAGGACACGCGCACCGGCGAGGTCAGCACCCTCGATGTGACCGGCATGTTCGTCGCGATCGGCCACGATCCGCGCAGCGAGTTGGTCCGCGGGCAGGTCGACCTGGATCCCGAGGGTTACGTCCTGGTCCAGGGACGTACGACCCTCACTTCTCTTCCCGGCGTGTTCGCTTCCGGGGACCTCGTGGACCACACCTACCGACAGGCCATCACCGCCGCGGGCAGTGGTTGTTCGGCGGCCATCGACGCCGAGCGTTGGCTGGCCGAGCAGGGTGAGGCAGCCGACCTCAGCGTGGACGATGCCGAGGCGGCCTCCGTTTCCGAGATCGACGCTGTTCAGGCACCCGCCTGAACCGTCAACCACTTACCACCTGGGCCACCCGGCCCGGTCCGACCAAGGAGATCAGATCATGGGTGCACACACCGTTGCCGTCACCGACACCACGTTCAAGGACGCCGTTCTCGGCGCCGACAAGCCGGTTCTGGTGGACTTCTGGGCCACCTGGTGCGGTCCCTGCCGCATGGTCGCTCCGGTTCTCGAGGAGATCGCTCGCGACCACGGCGACAAGCTGACGGTCGCCAAGCTCGATGTCGACGAGAGCCCGTCGACCGCGCGTGACTTCCAGATCATGTCCATCCCGACGATGATCCTGTTCGACAAGGGTCAGCCGGTGAAGACGATCGTCGGCGCCAAGGGCAAGGCCGCCCTGCTTCGTGAGCTCGACTCGGTCGTCGGCCAGTCGGCCTGACGACCTGCGATTTCACGCACATCGACGCGACAGTCCGACGGGTGAACGACGTTGCCGTTCCACCCGCGGACTGTTTGCGTTGGTAGTGTCGGCCGTGGTCTCGACCGGAGACCCCTGCACGCGGGATCACACCGATTCGGCTCCGTGCAGTTTGGTGTAGTGAAGTCCAGCTGCGAGAATGCAGGCTGACGTTTCACCGGTGTACCACTTGGCTACATCGGACATCGCGCAGAGCCGCACCTGCCGCGATTCGTACGAGGGGTGACCAGATGCCATTGTTCCGACTTGGTGATCACGGCTCGGCGGTGGCCGAGATCCGCGCCATCCTCGTCGGACGTGGTCTGTTGCCCGACGATGGATCCTCCAGCGCCACACACGGTGGGCCGGCGAACGGGTGGAATCCACCCGAAGCCGTCTTCGACGAGGCGTGTGACCGGGCCGTCCGTGCGTTTCAACAGGAGCGCGGCCTGATCGTCGACGGCATCGTCGGTCCGGCCACCTACCGCGTCCTGCGCGAGGCGTCCTACCGACTCGGCGCTCGAGTGCTCTCGTATCAGCTGTCGGCGCCCATGGTCGGCGACGATGTCGCCACCCTGCAGAGCCGGCTGCAGAACCTCGGTTACTTCACGTCGCTGGTCGACGGCATCTTCGGCCTGACCACTCATAACGCAGTCTGCCTTTACCAGAGTGAATACGGTCTCGCTTCCGACGGCATCTGCGGTCCGGCCACCCTGCGTTCACTGGAACGCCTCGGCACGAGAGTGACCGGCGGTTCGCCGTACGCGATCCGCGAAGAAGAGCACGTCCGTCGTTCCGGACCGCAGTTGTCCGGAAAGCGGATCCTCATCGACCCCGGCTCCGGTGGACTCCATGCCCTGTCGACGAGTGAGGTCGCCGACCGCGAGTCGGAACTGCTGTGGGACCTCGGTGCTCGTCTCGAAGGCCGGATGGCGGCCGCCGGAATGCAGACGTTCCTGTCGCATGACGGTCGGGGACGTCCCGGGGACGACGAGCGCGCTCGCGTCGCGAATCTGATGGACGCCGACCTGATGATCTCGCTCCGCTGCGGCCATTACCGGAACGCGCGCGCCAATGGTGTCGCGTCGTTCTACTTCGGCAACAACGACTCGTACTCGACGATCGGGCGCAACCTCGCCGGCTTCATCCAGCGGGAGATCGCGGCACGCACGCCGTTGTCGGACTGCCGGACCCACGAGCGCACATGGGACGTTCTCCGGCTCACCAAGATGCCCGTGGCCCTCATCGACGTCGGTTACATCACGAACCCGAACGACGCTGCAGTGCTTGCTGATTCGGATTGGCGCAACGTCATCGCCGACGCCATCGTAGTGGCGGTGAAGCGACTGTACCTGCTCGATCAGGACGATCGTCCTACGGGCACTTATACTTTCGCGGATCTGCTGGCCGCGGAGAACAGCTCCCGCTGATCCGCTGCGGCCCGGTTCCCACCGGGACCGCCGTCCGCTGCCGACCGGCCAGATCCATCTCGGCCATCACCACCAGTTTCTGCAGCGCACTCTCCACCTCGACCTTCCAGCCGAGCCCTTCGTCGAGCTCCAGTCGGAAACGCGGGAACCTCTGGTGCGACGACACGACGTCGAACCCGGAATCTTTCAGAAACGACGCGTCATTCATACAGTTCGTGCAGAGGTCGCCCTGGGGGTCGTCGAGGATCTCACGCGCGACTTCGACGATCGCCTCATCCGACCAGAGCTCGAGATCGTCGGCCACTCCGCCCGCGCTCCCGGCGAGCACGAAAGGATCCGCGCCGGACCCGTTCCGTACCAGACCGAACGATTCGACCGCCCGGACGCCTCGTCGGATCAGGTCGCCCAGCACCGCGTCCAGCAGGATGGTGGCTACTTCGTCGTGGCCGGGCTCGGTACGGATGCTGGTGAGCAGCACGGCGTCGTGGCTCACCGGCGACGTAGGGAAGTGCTGCGACCGCGGAACACGATTGGGCGGCGCGTAGAAGGCTGTACCGATGACAGTGTTCGTGCTCGACTCGATCGCGACCTGCCCGCACGCACCCCAATCGAGGAGAAGACCCGAGATCCACGCCTCCTTGTCGAACTCGCTTTCGTAGGGTTCGAGATCGCCGGGGCCCGGTACCGTGCCGCGGCTTGTCTGCGCCACGGGCTCGACTTCCCAGAAGACGCAATTGCGGGTGTGGTGGGGGAGCGACGCGAAGGATCCCAGTTCCAACCGAGTGACGGACACACTCATGTCGGTGCGCCCCGGTCGAGAGTTCCACGGATGCCGAATGTAGCAGCGCAACAACAGCTTTCGCTGCATGAGCGCCCGCTGGCTACCTCAATCGTCACTGTGACATTACTTCCGCGTCTAGGTGGTACCGGAAATCCCGCGCCGAAATTCACTTCTTCGGATCGATGAACTGGACAATGCGTTCCAGGTCGTCGACCGAGCCGAACTCCACCACGATCTTGCCTTTTCTTTTCCCTAGACTGACTGTAACCCTGGTGTCCAGACTGTCGGACAGTCTCTCCGCGAGATCCTGGAGGCCTGGCATCTGCATCGGACGGCGTTTCGGTGCCGACGGAGATTTCGCTTCCGGACCGTCGCCACGATTGGCGAGCGTGACAGCTTCTTCAGTCGCCCGCACCGACAACCCTTCGGCGACGATCCGCGCCGCGAGAGCTTCCTGAGCGTCGCTTCCGGTCTCGAGGGACAGGAGAGCGCGGGCATGGCCGGCCGACAGCACCCCCGCCGCGACCCGGCGTTGCACCGGAATCGGGAGTTTGAGCAACCGGATCATGTTGCTGATCAGCGGGCGAGAACGGCCGAGGCGAGAGGCGAGCTCCTCGTGCGTCACACCGAACTCCTCGAGCAGCTGCTGATAGGCCGCCGCTTCTTCGAGTGGGTTGAGCTGCGCACGGTGGATGTTCTCCAACAACGCATCGCGCAGCATGTCACCGTCAGGCGTCTCCCGCACAATCGCGGGGATGGCCTCGAGCCCTGCCTCCTGGCTTGCCCGCCACCGGCGCTCACCCATGACGATCTGATAGGCGATCCCATCCGCGGTGGGCTGCTTGAGTCGGCGCACCACGATGGGCTGCATCAGCCCGAACTCTCGAATCGAGTGCACGAGCTCCGCCATCGCCTCGTCATCGAAGACAGTTCTGGGCTGACTGGGATTCGGCTGGATCTCCTTCGGGGGCAACTCGCGGTACACCGCGCCCGCCTCTTCCGGGCTGAGAGGTTGCGTCCCGGTCGCCTGCGTAGCGGCAGTCGACGAGGTCTTGACGCCATCATCAGCTGTCGTCGGACCCTTGCCGATGACGACATCCGCTGCGGCGTTGCCGAGGCGCGGGGCGCCCGATTGGTCGTCGGCAGGCCCCGTCGGAATCAGCGCCGCGAGCCCTCGTCCGAGTCCACCCCGGCGCTGAGCGGCGTCTCGTTGACTCATTGGTGCTCCCTTTCGCGATGATGGTCGTGAGTCGGCGTGTCACGTGAACCGAGGCGATACCGGATCACGCCGGCGCCCCCTCGGCAGCCCGCAACGCCAGTTCGCGTGCGGCATCGAGGTAACTCATTGCGCCGCGAGAGCCGGGGTCATACTCGATGATCGTCATCCCGTAGCCGGGGGCCTCGGACACCTTGACGCTCCGCGGGATGATCGTGCTCAGCACCTTGTCGCCGAAGTGACGCCGCACTTCTTCGGCCACCTGGTCGGCCAGTTTCGTCCTGCCGTCGTACATCGTCAGCACGATCGTGGAGACGTGGAGCTCACGGTTGAGGTGCGCCTGTACGAGTTCGATATTGCGCAGCAGCTGTCCGACGCCCTCGAGTGCGTAATACTCGCACTGGATCGGGATGAGAACCTCACGGGCTGCCACCATCGCGTTGACGGTCAGCAGACCCAGTGATGGGGGACAGTCGATGAACACGTAGTCGATCTGGTACTTGGCAAGCACATCGTCGGCGAGCGCATTACGCAACCGATTCTCGCGGGCCACCAGCGACACGAGTTCGATCTCGGCGCCGGCCAGATCGAGAGTCGCAGGCACGCAGAACAGGCCGCGCTGGCTGGGCGACTCCTGGATCGCTTCCTCGAGGGTCACTTCACCGAGCAACAACTCGTACACCGATGCGATGTCCTCTGCGCGATGATCGATGCCGAGCGCGGTACTGGCGTTGCCCTGGGGGTCGAGATCGACAACCAGAACGCGAAGACCGCGCAGCGCGAGTCCCGCCGCAAGGTTGACGGTCGTCGTGGTCTTCCCGACGCCGCCCTTCTGATTGGCGACGGTCATGATCCGTGTATGCGGCGGTTTGGGTAGTTGCCCCGCACCCCCGGGAGTCAGTACCTGACTCGCGCGCTCGGCGGCCATGGCGATTGGGGTGTCGGCGAAGGGCTGGCCGTCAACTCCGGGGTGACCCCCTGCCGCAGTTTCACGTGAACATTCGGGTCTTGATCGACCACGCGTGGACTCCTTTGACCGACCTCGTACGGACTCGCGTCCGTACCGCCGGCGGCTGTAGCTGCCGACCCTACGGTCGCGGAAGCGTCCATTGCAGCACCTTCGGGGGTGCCGACAGAACGCTTCCTATTCTGCGCCCTCCGCGGACTCCACACCAATCCGATCGCCTCCTCAGCGCCGTCCGGAACGGCCACCGCGCGACCGCTCGGTCTTCGTTCCCACGATCACGGTCGTCGGCGTCTCGAGAACGCGATCGCCACACGTGTGAACCGTCAGTTCTGTGATCCCAGAGCGCCCGACCACCGCCCGATCGCGTTCGATCTCTTCGGCGGCTGACGACCCCTTGATCGCGATCATCTGGCCTCCGGGACGGACCAGGGGAGCGGACCATTTCGCCAACCGTTCGAGCGGCGCGACTGCTCGCGACGTCACCACATCGGCGGGCTCGACGACGGCGCGTACCGCCTTCTCTTCCGCTCGCCCTCGGATCACGATCACGTTGTCCAACGAGAGCGCGGCAGCAGCACGGTCCAGGAAGGTACTGCGCCGGAGTAGCGGTTCGATGAGCGTGATCGAGAGATCCGGACGTGCAATGGCGAGGGGGATGCCGGGGAGGCCGGCACCGCTGCCGATGTCGATCACGCGCGATCCGTCGGAGATGAGCTCACCGAGTACGCCGCAGTTGAGGATGTGACGATCCCACAGTCGCGGGACCTCTCGCGGCCCCATGAGTCCGTGGTCGATCCCGTCGGTGGCGAGGACGCGCCAGTAGTCCACCGCCAGCGCCACCCGCTCACCGAAGACATCAGTCGCGATGTCTGGCGGAACCGCCAACGCATCAAGATCGTGCTCGTGCCCGGGTTGTGCGTCAGACGGCACTTCGCCTCCGTTCGAGTGGGATACCTAGACAGTGTTTCACGTGAAACCCAACCCTCTGGCAGGTCGGTGCACATCGGGTCCTAGCGCGATGTTTCACGTGAAACACATCGATGTGATTCGACGACAAACCGGCGGAACTGAGCGCAACGTCCCGTCGAACCCGCGATCGACATCTGCGTCGCTTACGTCCCCTCCCGCTCCCTGGTCCGAGCGATACTCGAGACCCCTGACCCTTGGGGTACCAGAAGCACAGGCCGCCAGGCCCAGCGAGCGACGAAGAAGCGCGGTCGAGGTCGACGAGCCTCGATAGATTCGCGACGCATCTCGCCAGGACCCTTCGTGACGGCCTCCGCAAGCTCCGGCCCCCTCAGGGAGCGGTAGTTCCCTCGTAGCCCACGACGGCCGCCAGGCCGCAGATACCGAGGAGCGACCTGGCGAGCGGCACCACCCGCTCCCTGAGGAGCGAGCTTGCGAGCGTCACCTCCCTCTCCCCGAGGAGCGAGCTTGCGAGCGGCACCACCTGCTCCCTGAGGAGCGACCTGGCGAGCGGCACCACCCGCTCCCTGAGGAGCGAGCTTGCGAGCGGCACCACCCGCTCCCTGAGGAGCGAGCCTGCGAGCGTCACGAAGGGTCTTGGTGGGCCGGGTTGCGAAGACCCTTCGTGACGGCCTCCGCAAGCCCCGGCCTCCTCAGGGAACAGGGGGCGACGCGCCCTCCGCAAGCCCCGGACGCTCCTCAGGGAACAGGGGGCGACGCGCCCTCCGCAAGCCCCGGACGCTCCTCAGGGAACAGGGGGCGACGCGCCCTCCGTAAACTCCGGACGCTCCTCTGGGGGCAGGGGGCAGGTCGATCTGTCGGATCACGGGAGCACGGACTCGGATGTTCACGAGTGTTCTTCCGTGGTCCACAACGGCCGCCAGGCTGAAGATACTGACGGGCGAGCCCTGCGCCACCCAGCTCCCTGAGGTGCGAGCGAAGCGAGCCTCGAAGGGTCTGATGACGACCCGATCTGATTGACACTCTGGTGCCCGACGGAAGCGTCACGTGACAATTCGTTCGCTCTGTATCCGGAACCGAGCAGCGCGCGGTGTCGTTCGCCAGTGGCGACCCGTGGCGCGGGTATGCCAACCCGCCGGAGATTCTCCGCCGCCGTCCACGTTGCCAACACCCAGAACTGCCCCGGCGTCACACCGCCCGCCAAGACTGGCAACTCTGCCCACGCTCAACCGACCGCGCGTCGACCCGGGCCGGGCAATGAACGGCTTCGAGCTTTCTCGTCGCGCCCGGTACGCGTAGGCATCCACCGCGCTATGAGGACGTCCATGGTGCGAGTTGGCGCTACCGCCATGTGCAGCAACGTGGCCGGCTGAGGCGGCCGCAGGACGCGGGGGAGCGAGGGAACCGACGGATTCCGCCGGCCACCTCCTGGGAACTACAACTCGACCCGAGTCGCAAGGCGCGGCGGCCGTCAACCCGATCGCTCAACAGCACCCCGGCGCGCATCCGTTCTGCTGACCGCCTCCACGGACAAGCCTCGTGTTTCACGTGAAACAACAACCGTGTAAGTAGCCCACAGCGCGCAACGCCGACGAAACGCCACCCGCTATCGCGGCACACAACCAAGCACTACCCGGAGACGAAGCAGGCCCCGACCGAGACGGTCGGGGCCTGTTCACCTCCGTGGGGGAGGGGAGTACTTGCTACGAGGGGAGGACCACCACGCGACGTTTCGGCTCTGCACCCTCGCTCTCGCTGACGACGCCGTCGACGACCGCGACCGCGTCGTGCACGATCTTCCGCTCGAACGGAGTCATCGGATCCAGCGCTTCGCGCTCGCCGGACGACAGGACTCGCTCGGCGACCTCACGACCGAGGCGAGCCAGTCGATCGCGGCGATCAGCCCGCCAACGGGCGATGTCGAGCATCAGGCGGCTGCGTTCACCTGTCGCCTGCTGGACCGCAAGGCGGGTCAGCTCCTGGAGCGCGTCGAGGACCTCACCCTTGCGCCCGACGAGCTTCGTCAGGTCGTCGCCGCCATCGATGCTGACGACTGCTCGGTCGCCATCCACATCCAGGTCGATGTCACCATCGAAGTCGAGGACGTCGAGCAGCTGCTCGAGGTAGTCGCCGGCGATCTCGCCTTCTTCGACCAGACGGTCTTCGTTGTCTTCGTCCTCATCCGAGTCGTCGTCATCGGAGTCGTCGTCATCGGAGTCGTCGTCGACGTCGGTCTCGTCCGCGGCGTCATCATCGGCGTCGCTATGCACCGCTTCCGTGACGGCGTTCTCCGCCACCGCACCGTCGTCGCCGGCGGCCGACGAAGACGTATCGGCCTGGTCCTCGGTCTGGGATCCCGCCGTGGTCTCGGCGTCCGTACCGGCTTGAGTTGCAGTCTCTGCTGTCATCTCATTCACCTAACTTCTGTGCTTCATCGAACAAGTCTGGGGCGGTCATCGTTTGCCACCGCGTTTGTTTCCGCGTTTGGCCGTCGAACGGCTTCCGCGGTTGTGGTTCTGCTTCTTGCCCGGTGCGGCGCCGGCGCCGGGGCGTGTGGGCTTCTGACCCGGCTTGGGTTTGGCTCCCGCCCCGGTGTCCGCTGCGGCGGTCGTCGACTCGTCGGGCGATGCATCTGCGTCGACACCGTCGGTCCCGGCCTTGTCCGACGATCCGTCCTTCGAGAGGGAGACGTTCGTCGAGTCGGCGCCGTTGGTGTTCGTCGCCGCGGGCTTCTTCTTCCGGTCGGGTCGCGCGCCCGGCTTCGGCGCATTGGCCTTCAGCTTCTCCTGCTTGAGGAGCTTGGCCTCTTCCTCTTCCTTGGCGATGTGCCCGAAGACGATGTGCTGCTGACCGTAGGTCCAGATGTTGTTGCTCATCCAGTACAGGAGGATGGCGACCGGGAAGAACGGACCGGTCACGAGGATGCCGATCGGGAAGACGTACAGCGCGAGGTTGTTCATCATCCGGGTCTGCGGATTCTCCAGCGCCGCTTCGGGCTGACGGGCAACCGACGCACGCGAGTTCAGGTGCGTCGCGATGGAGGCGACGATCATCATGGGGATGACGACGAACGCGATCTGCGGGCGCGTGAAGTCGATGGGGGAGCCGGGCTCGACGAAGGCCTGGAACTCGGTCGCCGGCTCGACGAGGTAGGACGACAGCGGGACACCGAAGAGGCGGGCGTCGAGGAAGTTCTGCACCTGTTCGGCGCTGAACACGTAGTTGCCCTGGGACCGGGTCTCTGCCGCACTCATGCCGAGCTGACCCATGCCGGTGCCCATACGGTTGAACGAGCGCAGCACGTGGAACAGACCGATGAAGACCGGGATCTGGAGCAGCATCGGCAGGCAGCCGAGCATCGGGTTGAACCCGTGCTCCTTCTGCAGCTTCTGCATCTCCTCGGTCATCTTGACCCGATCCTTGGCGTACTTCTTACGGATCGCCTGGAGCTGCGGGTTGATCTCCTGCATCTTCTTCGTGGTGCGGATCTGCTTCACGAAGGGCTTGTAGAGAATCGCACGCAGGGTGAACACGAGGAACACCACCGACAGGGCCCAGGCGATGCCGTCGCCACCGGGGGAGTTCGGTGTGACATGGCTGAAGAGCCAATGCCAGACCCACATGATCCCGGAGACCGGGTAATAGATGAAGTCGAGCACGGGTCAGTTACCCCTCACTTGTTGTACTCACAGAGCACGCGTCTCGCCGGACGCGTGCTGATGGTTTCGAGGTCGGTGTGTGCCGGTCGCCGAGCGCCACAGGTCGCGGCACAGTTCGCCGAAGCCGCGTTCGGGAACCGGGTCGTAACCGGGTTTGTGCCAGGGCCCGCACTTCGCGAGCCGGATGACCGACAGCACCGAGCCGTAGAGGAAGCCGTGCCGGTCCAGTGCCTCGACCGCATATCCCGAGCAGGTGGGTTCGAACCGGCAGGACGGCAGACGCATCGGCGACACCCAGGTGCGGTACAGCTCGATGAGGAAGATGACGGTGCGGCGGGGGAGGAGGCGGACTCCGCGCCACAGGCGCGCGCCGGTTCCGCTCGAGGCCGCGTGCGGAGTCGTCGAATCCGCCTCGGTCTCAGGTGACGGCGTGGTGTCGGTGTTGCCCATCACCGCGGTCCCGCTCCGTCGGCCGACGCCGCGACGGCCTCGGACAGGGCGAGGACACGACGACTGGTGAACGCGTCGCGGAGCTGGTCGGCGAGCTCGTCGCTGGATCGCTCGGCCGCGCTTCGGCGGGCACGGACGACCACATAGGTCTCGTCGGGAAGCAGATGCGATGCGCCGGCGAATGCCGCGCGCAGTCGGCGGGCGACGAGATGGCGCGTCACCGCATTGCCGACGGATTTGCTGACCACGAGACCGAACCAGGGACCACCGGACATCGCCACGTCCCGTCGAAGGCTGCGGGGGTCGGGCCATTCACGACCGACCATCGCGAGATGGACGACGAAGTCACGACTGTTCACCCGCGCACCGGACTTGAGGGTGCGAGAGAAGTCGGATCCCCGTGAGATCCGATGAAGGGGCGCAGTCATCGAACAGCTGACCGGGCCCCGTGCGGGACCCGGTGAGAGCCGACGATCAGGCGGTGAGCTTCGCGCGGCCCTTGGAACGACGGCCGCTGACGATCGCACGTCCGGCGCGGGTCCGCATGCGCAGACGGAATCCGTGCACGCGCGCGCGACGACGATTGTTCGGCTGGAAAGTACGCTTGCCCTTGGCCACGGTGACTCCTTGTGCTCCCTGTGGGCACGCCGGTTACCCGGGCATGACCCACATGTTGTCGTTGGTCTGTTGATCCAGGACGGTGCCGAACTGGTGTCGGTGATGACTCGGCGAACACGGAAGTTCGCCGCGCAAATCCGCAACCTGGATGACCAGTCGAGACTACTGACACCGGGCGTCCAAATCAAACGACAACGTCCGTTCTCGGTGACCGTTCGCGACCAGTGTGTTCTGGGCCACGAAAGCAAGATTGTCAGCAGAATCGAGTCAAACGTCCTGATCGCTTTGTGGCCCTCCCCGACCTCTGTTACGTTCACTCACAGCGTCGGCCACCCCTCCCGTCGAGGTAGATCCTCGAGGACCTGGCTCCGACCGAAGTCCCCAGTTCGTCACCTTTGTACACAGGTGTGGATAACCCTGTGGAGAGACGGGGACTCCGGCGCAGATGCCACCGCTCTCGTGAACGCTGGTAGTTTTCCGGACCAGGAGGCCAGCCCC